>NZ_JACHLN010000001.1 GCF_014204495.1 Sphingomonas kyeonggiensis
TGGTCCGACGCGCTCGTCGCGCTGGTCCCACCCGGCGTGGTCACCGTGATGTCGTACGTCCCCGCCGAATTGGCCGGCGAGGTCGCGGTGATCTGCGTGTTGCTGTTGATCGTGTAGGTCGCGTTGCTCGCGCCGAACCTCACGGCCCCCGTGCCAGGCGCCGCCGAGAAGCCGGTGCCGGTGATCACCACCGTCGCACCGCCCGCAGTCGGGCCTGCCGTCGGCGAGACCGCGGTGACCGTCGGCGCCGCGACATAGGTATACTGGTCGTTCGCGCTGGTCGCGCTGGTGCCGCCCACCGTGGTCACGCGGATGTCCACCGTGCCCGCTGCGCCCGCCGGCGCGTTGGCGATGATCTGCGTCCCGCTCATGACCGTATAGCCCGTAGCCGCGGTGCCACCGAACGTGACGGCCGTCGCGCCGGAGAAGTTGGCTCCGGTGATGGTCACTGCAGTGCCGCCACCCGTCGGGCCGGCGATCGGCGAGACCGAGCTGACCGTCGGTGCCGCGACATAGGTGTACTGGTCCGACGCGCTCGTAGCACTCGTCCCGCCCGGCGTGGTCACCGTGATGTCGTACGTCCCCGCCGAATTGGCCGGAGAGGTCGCGGTGATCTGCGTGTTGCTGTTGATCGTGTAGGTCGCGTTGCTCGCGCCGAACTTCACCGCACCCGTACCCGGCGCCGCCGAGAAACCCGTGCCCGTGATCACCACCGTCGTGCCGCCAGCCGTCGGACCCGCCGTCGGCGAAACCGCCGTCACCGTCGGCGCCGCCACATAGGTATACTGGTCCGCCGAACTGGTCGCGCTGGTGTTGCCGCCGTTCGTCACGGTAATGTCCACCGTCCCCGCTGCCCCCGCCGGTGCCGTCGCAGTGATCTGCGTGCTGCTGTTGACGGTATAGCCCGTCGCGTTGGCCGCGCCGAACTTGACGCCCGCGGCGCCGGTGGTCCCCGTGAAATTGGTGCCGGTGATCGTCACCGCAGTGCCGCCACCCGTCGGGCCCGCGATCGGCGAGACCGAGGTGACGGTCGGCGAGGCCCCCGCACAGGTAACCGCGATGCTGATCGTTCCCGTGCCCGTGGCATCGCGCGCCAGCGAGGTCTGGTAGGCGGACTGGGTTCCGTCGAAGGTCCGCGTGAAGCTCTGGCTGCCCTGATAGTTCGTCGTGCCGAGCGTGGTCCCGTTGACCGAGATGCCGAGGTTGAGCTGGAGGATGCCGGCGGTCACGTTCGTGGTGAGGGTGAAGGTCAGGACTTCGCCGTTCGCGAAATCATAGGGACTGCCCGGATACCAGCGTGCGTTGACGGTATTGCCCGACCAGCCACTGGTATAGATCGCGTTGATCGGCGTACCGCTGTTGAGCTCGCGCCCCGTATAGGTGTCCACGGTGCCGTTGGTGAACTGCGCGGTGTGATTCAGCGCGCCGGCATTGATCGCGTCACACCCCGCCGACGCGGCTGCCGCGGCCGGCGCAAGCACAAGCGCGAACCCCGCCAGGGCAAGCAGCGTTCGCCTCGCGCCGTACAGCAACGCCAGGACCATCAGGATCGGTGCAAGCAGCGCGGCGCCAAAGCGCTCCCGCAAGAAGCCACGCGTTGCTTTCGGGCAATCCTGCCCGTTCCCCGCCGCCAACGCCATCCGATTTCCCCCAAAGACCTGCGAGCACGCAATGCCAGAACAGTCACGCAAACAGGTCGCCAAGTCAGGCCTGCCCTCAAGGCCAGGGATCAAGCCATGCGGCCGAGATCCTTTGGGGACGGCTCAGAGGGAGCAAGATTCATCACAAGAGTCAATATTCAGCCACAAATCATTACAATCCAAACCGAATTTCCTCAACCAGCCCGCTCGCCGCTGTCAGCGCCCTGGAATCCGCCGCAAGCCGCCCGCCGATCCGCGGCCTCGGGAGCGGACGTCGATATCGGAAGCGCGACGACGGTCCTCGATCGGAAGGCGGCATCGCTCCGCACGAGCCGCCTTCCCATTCTCTCGGAACGTGCCGGCGATTGACCCCGCACGGACACGCGACGTACCCCTCAAGGCGATGGCTGAGAATTTGGACCTATCCACCGGCGAAGAACACCGCATCTCGGTCGGTGTCAGTGGCTGGAGCCAAGCGCATAAGGATTCCTTCGCGCATGGGGCGCGACAACTCGACGGCGTAACAGCGGTCCGGAGCGCCGGGGGCTCCACGAGCTTCTATGTCTATTATGACCCGGCCAGCACGACAGGCACCGTGATCCGGCCCCGGCTGCAGGAGCTTGCCCACTCGGTCGGCGCCGTCAGCGCAAAGGCCGACGAGAAACCCGATACGGTGCCTTCCGATGCGGCGCCGACCAACGGCACGCCCCCGACAGCAAGCGGCGACCATATCCCGCTCCCGGAGCCTGAACCGGCCGCGCCGCCCGCAATCGATTCTTCCGCATGGACCGGCATTACCAGCCTCCAGGAACGCGTTGTCGCATTCAAGAACCTGGCGCCGGTTGCACTGGCGGCGGTCGATAGCCTGATCACGGAACTCGAAGAACCCGGCAGCAACGGCGGTCCGCCGCTCGACGAACGCAAGGAGGCGCTGGACGCCCTAAAGGCGCTGCACGAAGCCTTGGGCGCGCTGCTGGCAGCTGCGGAACGGCCCGGTTTCCAATGGGTGGATGGCGAAGGCCTTGTCGCTTCCACCATGCACTTCGCCTTGCGCGCGGGCGAAAAACTCAAAGACGATCCGATGCCGTTCGCGGTGTCCGCCCTGCTTGTGGCGTTGTTTTCGGTGTTCGGCGCGGCCGGCATCGGCGGATGGCTGGGCTCCGCGACCCTGAGAATGCAGAAGAAGAGCTGACCCGAGCGCGGCCGCGCACCGGCGCAAGCGCGTCGGCGCCGAGGACCTGCCGAGGAGGAAACAGCCCGACAACTGGCCACACGTCCCTAGGATATACGCGATTCTTGTATCCGCGCTCCAGGCGCTGCGTCAGGTAGGTTTTCCCGCCCATGTCAGGCGCTTGGTCGATGGCAGGTTATGTACCACCGGCCGCTAGAACTGGAGATCCAACGATTTTATCCCGCCAGGGGTAAATGGTGCCCAGAAGAGAACGCTAAAAAATTAAATAGATACTTGATTAGACTGCTCAATGCACTTGCATAAAGTTAATACAGTACACGGAATATGGCCAAATCAACTTAGCATTGATTTTTGAACCAGAGATTTGACTACCGTTTTCGCCAAATAGTGTCAAGAGATCTTAAGAGGTATTCCCAACGAAGCTATCGTAGATTGCTTGCGGTTGACGGCATTCTTCAGCGCCTGACCCGCCCACACGGGAGTCCACTTTTGCGCCGCTTGCTGACTGGCAGCTTTCAGACGTACAAATGCGAGTAGCCGCCGTTCGTATGTCTCCGATCGACTGGCAGCTTCCGACCAACATACGCCGTTCGTCGGGAGGTGCAGGAAAGTCGGCTTGTGCCAAGACCCGCCGTTCGGCGGACATGAACCTTCCGGTCTGCAACGCGCCTCAATATCGGCCATCCAGCTTACAGCCGGCAAACCAGAAAGCCGCCATTGTTCAGGCGATGCATCGAAGCCCCGCAGCCTTACTCTGGTTCAACTTGTTAGATGCCCCGTCTTTGCGGGTTGCGATTGGTTTCTAGGTCAGCGCGCCCAGGTTGCGCTGTTGGACCAGATACACAGTGCTGAATCATACAAGCTGACGGTTGTGCAGGCCGTCTCGGTGGCTGCGCCAGAGGTCGTTTAACCCACTATCGGCACCTCGCTGCCGCGCTAACGCCAGCAATCTCATGCAACTGCCTAGCCGGCATCCACTCGTGCATACCGACCCGTATCGTCGCACCGTAGCCTGCTCTCCAAGAAAGGAATCGCATTAACCTGCAGCAAGTTCTCCAAATCGACGGACCCTTGGTGTGGCACTGCCGGTTTAACCGCCGACAATCAGGAGCGGACACATGGCGACGAAGACCAAGAAAAGCGGTAGCGGCGGCGAGACGCACCAGATAGCCGCTGACCGCACGGAAGTGCTCACCACCAATCAGGGCATCGCGGTTTCCGATAACCAGAACAGCTTGAGGGCGGGCGCGCGCGGCCCGACGCTGCTGGAAGATTTCGTCCTTCGCGAGAAGATCTTCCACTTCGACCATGAACGTATTCCCGAACGCATCGTCCATGCCCGCGGCACTGGTGCGCATGGCTTCTTCGAAGCGACCGACGACATCTCGGACCTGTCCAGGGCCGCATTGTTCACCAAGGGCGAGAAGACCGAGGTCTTTGTGCGCTTCTCGACCGTGGCCGGTGGCGCGGGATCGGTCGACACGCCCCGCGATGTCCGCGGCTTCGCGGTCAAATTCTACACGCGCGAAGGCAATTGGGATCTGGTCGGCAACAACATCCCGGTCTTCTTCATCCAGGACGCGATCAAGTTTCCCGATCTCATCCATTCGGTGAAGATGGAAGCGGACCGGGCCTACCCGCAGGCCGGCTCGGCTCACGACACCTTCTGGGATTTCGCGTCGCTGATGCCTGAGACGACGCACATGCTGTTCTGGGCGATGTCAGACCGGACCCTGCCGCGCTCGCTCCGGATGATGGAGGGCTTCGGCATCCACACCTTCCTGCTGGTCAACGCTGCCGGCAATGCCAGCTTCGTCAAGTTCCACTGGAAGCCCAAGCTCGGCATCCAGTCGACGATCTGGGACGAGGCGCTCAAGCTCCAGGCCGCCGACAACGACTATCACCGTCGTGACCTGTTCGAAGCAATCGACACGGGCGATTTCCCCGAATGGGAACTCGGCATCCAAGTGTTCGATCAGGCATTCGCCGATGCGCAGCCCTATGACGTTCTGGACCCGACCAAGCTGATCCCCGAGGGCGATGTTCCCGTGCGGATCATCGGGCGGATGGTGCTTGATCGGAACGTCGATAACTTCTTCGCTGAGACCGAACAGGTCGCCTTCTGCCCCGGCAACATCGTGCCCGGCATCGATTTCTCAAACGACCCGCTGCTGCAGGGGCGCCTGTTCAGCTATCTCGACACGCAGAAGTCGCGGCTCGGCACCGCAAATTTCCACCAGATCCCGGTCAATGCGCCGCGGTGCCCGATGGCGAACTTCCAGCGCGATGGCATGATGCAGATGGCGGCGCCCAAGGGGCGCGCCAACTATGAGCCCAACAGCCTTGCGGCCCATGGCGAAGAAGGCGGGCCGCGCGAATGCCCCGCCAGGGGTTTCGCCACCAGCACCGCGCCTACCGGCCCGGACGAGACGGGCGATAAGCTGCGCGTCCGGAGCGAATTGTTCGCCGATCATTACAGCCAGGCGCGGATGTTCCTCGCCTCACAGACCGAAAGCGAGCAGGCGCATATCGCCTCATCCTTCGTGTTCGAACTCTCCAAGGTCGGGCTGCTCGACCAGGTACCGGGCCGGATGGTCGCCAATCTTCGTAATGTCGATGAAGCGTTCGCCAAGCGGGTGGCTGACGGTCTCGGTATCCCGCTGCCGCCCAAGGCCCCAGCCGCGCGGGAACCAGTGGAGATCGCGCCGTCGGATGCGCTGTCGATCCAAAAGAACATGAAGGACACGCTCCAGGGCCGCGCGATCGGCGTGCTGATCGCAGATGGCACCGATGCCGCAGAACTGAGCACGCTCATCGGCGCGATCGAAAAGGCCAAAGCCAAGGCGGTAATCGTCGCACCCAAGGTGGGCGGTGCGATCTTGTCCGACGGCAAAGTGCAGAAGGCCGACGGGCAACTAGCAGGAACGCCATCGCAGATCTTCGACGCAGTGGCGGTGGTGCTTTCGGAAGAAGGTTGCGCGGCACTGATGAACGAAGGTGCGGCAGTCGAATGGGTGATGAACGCCTTCGGTCACCTGAAGGCCATCGGCGCCAGCGACGCGGCAAAGCCGCTGCTCGACAAGGCCGGTATTGAGCCAGACGATGGCATCACCGCCCTGGATGACGGGTTCGTGCCAGCCGCAGCAAAACGCTTCTACGCTCGCGAGCCGGGTCTCAGAACGCTGGCATAACGAAGCGCAGGCGCTGCGATAGAAGCAGGTGGAAATGATACGGGCGGGCAAAGGGTTCGCCCGCCCGTATCACGAGGCGTCTTTGTAGTTTGCGATCAGACCGTGACGTCGGTCATCGTGGTAAGCTCCGGCTTCGGCAGCCCACTCGCCTTATAGGTGGCGAGCAACTCGATCTTGCGGGCGAGCAGTTGCTCGCCCAGCGCGTCCATATCCAGCCCGGCCTTGCGCGCCTGGGCGAACATGCCCTCCATGCGCTGCTCTTCCTCACCGACATGGTGCTCGATCTGCTCGGACAGCACCTTCACCTTGGCATCGTAGAAATCGTCGCTCGGCGCGCCGGCTTCGATCTCGGCAATGAGCACCTTGGCGCCGTCATGCTCGACATAGGCTTCCTTGAGCAGATCTTCCTCGATCTTGCCCTCACAGGCCGGGTAGAAGATTTCCTCCTCGATCTTCGCATGGACGGTCAGCTCCATGCAGATCTGCATCGCGATCTTCTGCTTCTTGCCGTCGCCCGAAGCGCCTTCGAACTGCTCGAACAACGCTTCCACGGTACGGTGATCGGCCTTGAGAAGCGCGATTGCATCTTTCTTGGTGTCAGCCATGTTATTTCTCCTGAGACGAAGATAAAACAGGATGAAAATAATATACGTTCCAAGAAATTTCCTGTTGCGAGTCGTTAGCGTCCCATCGGGACCGCAATGATCTATTTGACTGATCTGGATCATTATTTTTAATTGCAGGTTTCTCGACTAGCCGCATTTCGAACCTGAACCAGCAGTTTTCCTACGCTGCCACCGGTCCATCAGCTGGAGTGACGGGGTCACTGTGATCCCGTGCAGCAGGATCGAGGAGAGCACCACCGCGCCGACCGTCGCCCAAAGGCGGCGCGGATCGGGGAAGTTCGCGTGGTTTAGGGCGAAGGCCAGATAGTAGATCGATCCCATGCCGCGGATGCCGAAGAAGGAAATCACCAGCTTCTCCCGCCAAGGCAATCTCGTCCCCGCCAGGCCGATCATGCCCGCCACCGGCCGCGCGACCAGAAGTACCCCAGCCACGAACAGCAGCATCGCCCAATCAACCGGCGCGAGCAGCCCGCTATAGGTCACGATGCCGCCGAACAGGACCAGCAGCGACATCATCAGCAGCCGCTCAGCCTCTTCGGCGAACCCGTGAAGCCGCTCCTGATAGTCATGGTCCCGGCTCGCGTTGCGCAAGGCGAGCGCCGAGACGAAGACCGCCAGGAAACCGTAACCTCCGAGCATCTCGACCGTCCCATAGGCGAGGAAGGTGGCGGCCAGCGCGACGAAGCCATCGCCAGTGCGGGAGATGTTTGCGCGGTTGGGAAGGTGGAAGGTGAGATAGCCCAGCCCCCGCCCGATCGCATAACCGGCGGCCACGCCGAGCAGGGTCTTCCAGAACAGGTCGCGCGCCAACCAGGCGAGAGCATCTCCCGCGCCGAAGCTTGTCGCGCTCAGGGCGATCGCCAGATAGACGAACGGAAATGCCAGGCCATCATTGAGGCCGGCTTCCGACGTGAGCGCGAAGCGCGCTTCGTCCTCGCCGCCTTCTCCGGGACCATTCACCTGGACGTCGCTCGCCAGCACCGGGTCGGTAGGCGCCAGCACCGCGGCGATCAGGAGCGCGGCGGCAACGCCGAGGCCCAATATTCCCCAGGCGAGACCGGCAACGATCACAATGGTGATCGGCATCGCGATGCCCAGCAATCGCCAGGTCAGCGCCCACCGGCGCAGGCCGATCAGCCTGTCGATCTTGAGACCCGCGCCCATCAGCGAAACGATAACGACCAACTCGCTCAGCCGCTGTACCGTAACCGGAAAAGCAAGCGGATGGACCGCGAAAGGGCGTAGCGCCGGAAGCGCGAACAGCGCCGCGCCGGCGGCCACGCAAAGGATAGGAAGCGACAGCGGCATCTTGCGCAGCAGCATCGGCAGCCAGGCAGTCATCAGCACCAGTGCGCCGACTCCTGCGATCAACTGGATGTAGAGGTCGTGCGGCGGCTGCATAGAAGCTCCTTCCGGCGCGATCAGCGCATCAATCCGGCTGCCCTCAGCGCGTCCTCGATTATCCGCCCAACTCCCGGACCGGTATCTGCCTTATCGGGCTGGCTGTCCTCTATCCTGGCGGCTTCCCGGACCCGAGAAGGCGCGCGTGCGGCCCCGGTCCCGATCAGCCCCCAGAAGCGCGCGATATGGCGCGTGGAGGATATGCCGGCTTCCAGCATATAAGGTCCCGGGACTCCGCAGGCGTCGGAGCCCGAGGTGCTGAGCGGCGTGCCATGCCCGAGCCCGGCAATGCGATATTCCTCGATCACTTCGCGGCCTGCGGTATCCCGCCATAGGCGATGGGTATGGCCTTCGACGGCACCGGTTTCGCAGGGAGACTCTGCAACGCCGTGCAGCCGCCGCCACTGCTCGAGGACGAGCGCGGCATTTGCGGGGCTGACCGTCATGTCGCTGGTGCCGTGCCATATCGAAATACTTGGCCATCGGCCGGTATGGGCGGACGCCGCCGTCACCAGCACTCCCAAGGCGGCCCCGCTCGGACCACCCTGCGCGCGCATGCGGTCCAGGGCCTGCGGGATCGACTCCGCGGTGCCATAGGGCAGGCCGGCGATGATGGCGCCTCCGGCGAAGACCTCCGGATAGGTCGCCAGCATTACCGAGGTCATCGCACCGCCGGCGGAGAGGCCGGTCACGAAGACGCGAGCCGGATCGAGCCGGTATGTCGCGATCATCGCCGCCACCATCTGGCGGATCGACAGCGCCTCGCCAGCGTCGCGTCGCGTGTCGTCTCGATTGAACCAGTTGAAACACAGGTTCGCGTTATTGGCGCGCCGCTGTTCAGGGAAGAGGACCGCAAAACCCTGTTCGTCGGCCAGTTGGGACCAGCCCGAGCCGCGATCATAGGCGGCGGCATCCTGGGTGCAGCCGTGCATCACGACGACCAGCGCTGCATTTTCTCCCAGGCTCGCCGGCACATGGCAAAAGGCTCGCAGTGCGCCGGGGTTGGAACCGAAGTCGCTCAGCTCCGTGAGCCGGCTCGCACCTGTCGGGATGATATTCTGCCCGGCGCGCAATGCATTGAGGTGTTTTATCGTGTCGTTCAGGCGTCGCATGTGGCCTTCTCCTGGCCACGGCGGAAGCCCTGACAATGCAGCAACCGTCCCTGGCCAGGCCAATTGCTGCACCGCACAATATCGGGCCAACTTTGGCCGGGCACAACCCATGCTGGCTGAGAAACTGCGATTTATCGGGGGCGGGGTGGCGTAACCGCCATCGACACCCCACATAACTTGTATCGCACCGCCTGCCACGAGCCTGGTGCGACTGAGAGTTTATGCTCCCGCTCTGAAGCGGAGCTTCCCTATGCAAATCGTCCAGATAACTACGCCGCCCGCTGAGCGGGCGCAGCCAGGCAGCAGCTCGCCTCGGCCAATCCCTTCCGAGACGGCACCGGCACGTCTTCGTCCGCGCTTGTCGGTTCGCTTCACACGCCTCTGAAACCTGCAGGAAAGGAACATCGCATGGCCAAGGGTCAACGCCGCAGCAACAAGGAAGCTCGCAAGCCGAAAAAGGCGGCACCGCCGAAGCTGGCTCCGGTCAGCACGGCACTGAAGGGCACGCCACTGGTGCAGCCTCTCAAGAAAACGTGACTTCACACGCCATTACGCCCTCCTGTCGAAAGATCGATCCATGCAACCGACTGCCATATTCTGCCGCGCGGAAGAGGCGCGCCAGCGCGCCTTGGCCGACAAGGCCACGCTCGAGAACGTTAGGCATATCGCCATTGTGGCAGCTGTTGCCTGGGCGAAGGAGGGCACTGCCGCCGAACACCGCGAGGCCCGCAAGCTGCGCACCCAGGAAATTGCCCGGGCTGGCATGATAAAGGACGAACCGACGTGCGTGGAAGATCGCGGCTTGAGCGAAAATCCGGATCGCGGCCTCTATAATCTCGAAGTTGCATAAATATATATCTGGCGCGAGCATTGTAATGCCCATAACTTCACCCATCTTGGTTTAGCTGACGTCGCTTGCGACGGAAATTGATGCCTTTGGGCAGATCTTCCTTTTCTCGCTTCATGGCTCGGATCGTATTTGCGGCCCGGCACTTCATTTTTCGCGAAAGGAACAGATCATGCCTGTCGGCACCGTTAAATTCTTCAATAGCAGCAAGGGCTATGGCTTCATTTCTCCCGAGGACGGTGGAAATGACAGTTTCGTGCACATCAGCGCCGTCGAACGCGCCGGCATGACGACGCTCCAGCAGAGCCAGCGCCTTTCGTACGAGGTGGAGTCGGATCAGCGCGGAAAGACTTCGGCTGTAAACCTACAGGAAGCCTGATGCCGCGGTGCGGCAGCCCGGAATTCGGTCTGCCGCACACTGCTCGCGCTAGCCAGCAAGGGTAAGCGTGTATGCGCCTGCACATCTCCCACACCACAAGCTACACCTATCGCGACCCCGTCGTGCTGCTGCCGCATCGCATGATGTTGAGCCCGCGAGCCTCTCCGGTCCTCAGCCCCGTCTTCGCCGAGCTTCGCTGCACGCCCGCGGCCGAGTTGGCATGGACGCAGGATGTGTTCGGCAACCTGATCGCCACCGCGTCCTTCTCGCATCTGACCACTCGGCTTGAGATCCGCAGCCTGCTGGTGGTCGAGCAGACCGCAGATGCCTGGCCGGTCTTCAACATCGCACCGCACGCCCACAGCTATCCGTTTCGCTACTCCGAACAGGAAAGAGCCGATCTTGGCACGCTGCTGGTGCCCATCCATCGCGACCCCTATGATCGCCTGGAAGCCTGGGTCCGTGCATTGGTTCGCTCGGAACCTGCCGACACACTGACTCTACTCCAGGACGTGAACATCGCCAGCCGGAACGGCGTCGCCTATGTCGCGCGCGACGCCGAAGGAACGCAGGCCCCCGCGACCACCCTCGATCTCGGATCGGGCTCGTGCCGGGACATCGCGATGCTCTTCATCGAAGCGGTGCGGCATCTGGGCTTCGCTGCGCGCGCGGTGTCCGGCTATGTTTTCGATCCGCCGGCAGACGTCCCCGGCGAACAGGGGCGCCAGCACGACGCAACCCATGCCTGGGCGGAAGTCTATCTCCCCGGCGCCGGATGGATCGCCTTCGATCCGACCAACGGCCGGATGGGGGAGGCCAATCTCGTGCCGATCGCAGTTGGGCGCGATATCGCTCGGATGAGTCCCGTGGAAGGGCATTATCTAGGCCCGGCCGCGGCATTTCTCGGCATGACTGTGGAGGTCATGGTTTCCGCCGACCTCCTGCAAAACACTGCGGGCAACCCAAGAGGTGCATGATGGAACTCAGACTGGTCGCCGCCTACAGCCTGATGCTGGTCATGACCCTGCTGGTCGCAGGTTTCATCGCGTACCGCATCTATCACGGGCATGCCCGTTCCTATCGCCGGCGATTGCGGAAAGAGGCGCGGATCCAGGCGGGGCGCCACCGCGGCGAGCCACACCCTTGATCCGCGCGGTCGATTAGCGCTCCGAGATCACGATGCGGACAACAGAGCTTCGGCACGCATCGCCGCGAGTTGCGCGGTCAACTGCCGCAGGACGCGCGCGCGATGTTGATAGGTGTTGTGCCAGACGCCCATCCGGCCGGCGACATAATCGCGCGAGAAGGAGGCAGACATGTCGCGAAGGCTTGCTTCCAGTGCGTCGGCTTCCAGCTGGAGGGCCGTCGGATCGGTCGAAGGCGTTGGTGTTCGCATATTCGCGTCCGTAATCGGCGGGTAGATGCCCATGGCTTGTCTCCATCACTGAGCGGGAGCGCGAAGCATCTCTCGGTCGCGGCCGGGCTCGTGGCAGTTGGCGCGATCGTCCCGATATGGTGAGCTGCGACCAAATTACCAATGGATGCCGATACCGAGGCTAATATTCTGACGGAAAAGCCTTGGCCTGCAGGCGTGCTCCTCATGCTGCCGGCAAGTATTCCGGTGCGCATGATGGCCAGGCAAGGCGAATGCATGTACAAAGCGCGGATCGTCGACTCATCCGCTTCGCAAGCGCGCGACGCCCGAGAGAAATTCAATTGCTCCCGCTTGCCCACGGGAGAGATCATGTGTCGACCAATTCCACATTCTGCGAACTGAAGCGGCCCCATGCCGCAGTCACTGACCTGCCTGCAGATGTTTCGGAAGCACTTCTCAGCGTCTCCGCCGCAAACGATAGCGGCCGCCCGGAGGCGGACGGACAATGCTGTTTCGAAATCTATCGTGCCGATGAGGTGCGCCTCACTTCCATCCTGTTGTCGGGCGGCGACTGGCGGTGGCAATTCCGCTCTGGATCCGGCGCGCTGCTAGCGACCAGTGCCGGCTATACGAGTGAGCAGGAATGCGCCGCCGCCGTAGTGGCTCTTCGCACCGGCGCCGGCTCCGCTACGATCCTGAGCGGAAAAGGTGCCAGTCTGGGATGTCGCTGATTTGGCGTAATCACGCCGGGGCGCTTGGGGTCATCAGGCCTGTGCATCCGCTCGCACCCACCATGAAGACAGGTCGGTTCCATTCGTCGTTCCCGCGACTTCCTGTTCCGCGAAGCCGACGCGAGCCGGCTTGTTTACAAGCCAACTCGCTTCGCCGTGGGGCCAGGCGAATACGGCCAAGCAGCTTGAAAGGAATCTCCCATGTCCCGCGCGTTGAACATTGATGCCACCGTTGCCGATGTAACGGCGATGTCGGTCAAACATGCCGCCATCATCAGTGCAATCGAACCGCTGCTGCCGCGAGGAACGCGCGTCGTCTTCATGAATGCCAAAGATGCAGCCACTATGGCGCAAGCCTACGGCTCGCGCGTCCTCAGCGGGGCGGTTAAGCGTGCTCCTTGGGCGTCGCGCCGAAACATTTAGCCCAGCCCTATGCATCATTTTATATTATTAGATATGATAATTGTGATATGTTGCGCACATAAAGGGCGACTCGCCGGGCAACCTTGACTTGAGATCATCGTGCTCCGTTTCACGGGAGCGTGCACGATGAGTATGGAATATTACGCGAGGCGATTGAAGCAATCTTTGGCTGCGGCAAAGGCTGCGGCGGAGCCCACTTCCCGAATCGCCCATGAAGGTATGGCAAAGGCCTATCGCGGATTGCTGGACACGGTGGTTGTTCCGCTGGAGCAGACCTGGCGCAAAATCCGCCCTGAAACGCGCGACGATCAACTGCGCAAGGCGCTTGACGATTGGGAAAATGAAGGTGGCGAGAATCGCAAATAGTTCACCCGTTCGGTTTGAATGAATTTGTGTCTCTGCAAGTGTTAGCTTTCTGATCTGAGAAGGATTGTGAGGAGCTTCTGAAAGTCCGGCGCCAATGGTCGTTCGGCTGACACTCTCCCTATTGGCAGCTATTGCGGACTGGCTTCCAGGAGCGGCCAGGCAGCAAACAGCCCAATCTTGCTCATTCTGGCGGCATTGCCGCAGAACCGCGAACCTCCGCTTCAATCGAAACCCGCCAATCACCCGCATGATCACGAATGGCGGGTTTGTCCCAAAGTCAGCCATTCCAGCGGGCGCTCAGAGCGGGCGAGCAAACGGCAGGTTTCAGGATCGGGCAGAGTCACGCTGAACGGCTGAGATTAGGGCGCTTAGCGGTCGCAAGCTGCGCCATGTCGGCCAGAAAATCGCACATACAGTGGTAGGAAAAGTGGTGGGCCGTTCGTGCTGATCCGAAGATTGTTCAAACGATTTCAATTCCTTATGCGGAACTCTCAACTTCCTCCCGCGTTTCCGAACTGGTCGAGCCAGCTCTCTGCGGTTACCAAAGGCGGCATGGGGGTGCTGCCCCATCCCGGTCATTCAGGTTGGGCAAATATGTTCCCGGAAGCTGACACGCATTCATCCAGCTCTACGCAGTGCTCCGATCGACCGGGACTGGAGACGGGCCCCGTCACTACCTTCCAGGATCGGCGGACATGATCGTGGACGAAATGTGGACGAGCTTGTCGGGGTTTTTGACTATGTAGATCACCGCGATTTTGCCATCCCGCGACGATCTCATGGGTGTCGGGCGCCCCTCCTTCGACAGGCTCGGGACAGGGCACTGCCCGCACGATCAGCGGCACCAGCACCCCGCGTGCCCGCACGGAAGGCAGGATGTTGGTGAGGTCAGGCGCCTTCTTCATGCCCCGCATGTTGACCCGCGAGACGCTGAGCTTGGCGATGTCGATATGCTTGAGTTCCATGATGCTTGCTCCTTTCTGAAATCGCACACTGGCCCCGGCGAAGGGGGTGGGCGGCAAGGAGCGAACCGGCAGGCACGCCGCGGCGGGACTAAAGGGCAGCGACGCCCACCCCCTTGGCCGCGGCCGGACCAACAACGCCGGCGCAACGCGCCGACCGCAGATCTTCCGCGCAAAGCGCGCGCCGGAGGCGCCAGCAAACAAGCACTCTCGCGTTCGGATGGCCGGCACGGCGGCGTGCGCGGGCGGGCCGTGCGCCAGCCGTCGCCATGCCCTCCGGCCGAACCGAGTGTGCGACGCGGGAACAAGGAAAGCTGCGAACCCTGGTGGTTCCGCAGGAAGCCGCCAGTGTGCGCTCAATCGAACCGCGTTCATTATCGCCGGCCCCTGCCGACGCTCGCGTTATGCGATCGTCACCGTCTTGGCGATCGAGACCGAAGGGCTCGGTGAAGCGCGGCGCAATAGAGAGCGATCGTGCGCAGCGCGAAACGCCCTACGCCCGCTATTCAGCCTGATCAACCGGATCATCCGCCCGGCGATACCGAGGTCGGGTGCCACGCCAGGATCGAGGCTGGCAACCCGCCCCCCCGCACTCGCCAGCGCAGATTCGGCCTCATCGAATTTTGAACACCCCATCCACGGCGCGCCATTCCGCCGGGCGGAGGAGACGGTCGTGCACGATCCGGACGGAATGGACTGCCGCCCGGATCTCGCGGCGCCAATGATCAAGAAAGTCGAACAGCACGGGAAAGCCCGGTGCCAGATCGTACTGCTGCCAGACGAACAGCTGGAGCAACGAGGGCGCATCGGGACGATGGTAATGGATTTCGGCAGTAGTGAGCCCATAGCCGTCCAGCCGTGCAATGAAGGCGCTGTCGGTCATCAGGGTGCGGTGCCCGCCTTACCGTTCGGGGTATCGAGGATCCCCGGAGGCGATGCGGCCTTATCGAGCCGGATCCTTCTTTTTGCGCCTGGCGCTTTGCGCGGCGCCGGCCCGGCTGGGGCCGCGGGTCGGTCCGAGGCCCAACGCGCCAGGATCGCGCGTTTCACTTCAGGCTCCGGGCTGGGGTGATGCGCTATCTCGAAGGGGTGGAGAAATCGGGAGACGGGTTGCGACATGGTCGTCCTCCTTTCCTGCGGTCGCTCCTTCTCTTGGCCGTCTGGCCAGCGCAAATTTTGGTGTTTAAGCTGCCTTTCGTCAAGAGCCCGAGCCGGCCAAGTATCACAGATCGGGGGATTTAATGCCACGCTCCCGAGCGGCAAAAAAATTCGCGCGCGGGTCTTGAACGGAAAAATCTGGCTTCCCAATTCACCGCCGCTCGTCGCTGCTAGGGAGTGCCGGGCATATTGACATCATGCTTTTGCAACCGGAGGTTATGCATGCATTTCCGCCCCTTGCACGACCGTGTGGTCGTCCGCCGTATCGAAGCCGAGGAGAAGACCTCGGGCGGCATCATCATCCCCGACAACGCCAAGGAAAAGCCGCAGGAAGGCGAGGTCGTCGCCGTCGGCCCAGGCGTGCGCAATGAGAACGGCACGCTTGTCGAACTGGCGGTCAAAGCCGGCGACCGTATCCTGTTCGGCAAATGGTCGGGCACCGAAGTCAAGATCGACGGCGAGGACCTTCTCATCATGAAGGAGAGCGACATCCTCGGCGTGATCGAGACCCAGGCCGAACTCAAGCAGGCGGCATAAGCGCCCGCCTCCCCTCAAACCATCAGGAAGGACACAAGAAAGGAGTTAGCCGATATGGCTGCCAAGGAAGTGAAATTTGCGTCGGACGCGCGTGATCGCATGCTGCGCGGCGTGGATACGCTTGCGAATGCAGTGAAGGTCACGCTGGGCCCCAAGGGCCGCAACGTCGTGATCGAGAAGAGCTTCGGCGCGCCGCGCATCACCAAGGACGGCGTCACAGTCGCCAAGGAGATCGAGCTCGCCGACAAGTTCGAGAATATGGGCGCACAGATGCTGCGCGAGGTCGCCAGCAAGCAGAACGACAAAGCCGGCGACGGCACCACCACCGCAACCGTGCTGGCACAGGCGATCGTCCGGGAGGGCTCCAAGGCCGTCGCTGCGGGCATGAACCCGATGGACGTCAAGCGCGGCATCGACCTGGCGGTGGGCGCCGTGGTCAAGGATCTCGAGGCGCACGCGAGAAAGGTAAGCGCCAATAGCGAGATCGCCCAGGTCGCGACTATATCCGCCAATGGCGATGCCGAAGTCGGCCGTATCCTTGCCGAGGCGATGGAGAAGGTCGGCAACGAAGGCGTGATCACGGTCGAGGAGGCCAAGAGCCTGCAGACTGAGCTCGAGACCGTCGAGGGCATGCAGTTCGACCGCGGCTATCTCTCGCCTTATTTCGTCACCAATGCCGAAAAGCTGAAGGTCGAGCTCGACGACCCCTATATCCTGATCCACGAGAAGAAGCTGGCCAACCTCCAGGCGCTTGTGCCCCTGCTCGAGAAGGTCGTCCAGTCGGGCCGGCCGCTGCTCATCATCGCGGAGGATGTCGAGGGCGAGGCGCTCGCCACGCTCGTCGTCAACAAGCTGCGCGGCGGTCTCAAGGTTGCCGCGGTCAAGGCGCCGGGCTTCGGCGATCGTCGCAAGGCGATGCTTGAGGACATCGCCGTCCTGACGGGCGGCAACCTCGTGAGCGAGGATCTTGGCATCAAGCTCGAGAATGTCACCGTCGGGATGCTCGGCCGCGCCAAGAAGGTGGTGATCGACAAGGACAACACCACGATCATCGACGGCGTCGGCACGAAGGCCGATATCGACGGCCGTGTCGCGCAGATCCGCCAGCAGATCGAGACGACCACCAGCGACTATGACCGCGAGAAGCTCCAGGAGCGGCTCGCCAAGCTCGCCGGAGGCGTCGCGGTGATCCGCGTCGGAGGTGCGACCGAGGTCGAGGTGAAGGAGAAGAAGGATCGGGTCGACGACGCGCTGCATGCGACCCGTGCCGCAGTCGAGGAAGGCATTCTGCCGGGTGGTGGCGTCGCGCTCTTGCGTGCGTTGAAGGCACTCGACAGCCTCAAGGCGGCGAACGACGACCAGCAGTCCGGCATCGACATCGTGCGCCGCGCGCTGCGCGCGCCGGCACGCCAGATCGCCGACAATGCCGGCGAGGATGGTGCCTGGATTGTCGGCAAGCTGCTTGAGAGCGACGACTACAACCAGGGCTTCAACGCTGCGACCGGCACCTATGAGGACCTGGTCAAGGCTGGCGTCATCGATCCGGCCAAGGTGGTACGTACCGCGCTTCAGGATGCGGCGTCGGTTGCTTCGCTCCTGATCACTACCGAGGCACTCGTGGCCGAGCTGCCCAAGGAAGACAAGCCAGCAGCGATGCCGGCGATGGACTATTGAGTGCCTGGGCCCGGCTATCCAGCCGGGCCCTTTTTGGTTGCTTTCGGCAAACGGCCCACAGCACGGTCTCCAGCCGCCCCCTTCAAGTGTGATCGTCAACACAGAGGGGCGAACGCAAAAAGGGCGAAGGGATCCAGGTGCCTCGACTCGCAGGCAAAAGACGCTGAAAAGGCTCAAGGCGGCGGGAAAGCCGGACAGGACGCGAGGGCAAACTACACGTCCTGTCCGGATATAGGGACGGTGGTGACCGGATCCCCATATCTGATGCCGCTTGCTTTCAACGATGTGGGACGAGTGTGGTTCCGGCGCCGTCAAAGCGGGCTGCCATAGCAACCCGACCGCAGATGTGCAGAGCGGAGGTCGATCGAAGGGAGCCTCGCAAGGCGGTTTGTGCCCCTATCATTGCAATGCTTGTGTGCGAGTCCCGGTTTCGAATGCCCAGGCGATTTGACCTGTCATGGCGGCGAGAGCGCAGAGATCGGCTTTCGGACTAAAAGACATATGGGGATACAGGGAATCCGAGGCTTCTTCCGGGTGGACCTATTCTGGCGGCCCACGCGTGCTGGCGCGCCGGCCAAGCCTGCCGTGGGCGTTCTTCCGCACTGCGGCGTAGGCGAAAAGGCCGGACGACCTGTCCTTAAGGGAGGATATCCGCGCCTGGCGGTGCGGGCTAGCTGGATGCCCGACCAACGGAGGCGCTCGTACGGTGTCGATTTCGCTGCTTTGGCTGCGCCAGGATCTCCGTCTAACGGACCAGCCCGCCCTCGCCGCGGCACTGGCAGCTGGGCCGGTCCTGCCCGTCTATGTCCTCGACGAGGATGCGTCCGCCGCCTGGTCGATGGGTGCCGCGCAGCGCTGGTGGTTGCGCCATAGCCTCAAGGCGCTCGACCTGAGCCTGCGCAAGCGCGGTTCGGCACTGATCCTGCGCCGCGGCGATATGGTCCGCAGTCTGGTCACGCTGGCACGCGAAACCGGCGCCGACCAGATCCATGCGATCCGCCATTATGAGCCCCGGCACCGGCTGGCGCAGCAGACGCTCGCACGCGAGGTGGAACTCCACCTGCACGAAGGAAATCACCTCACTCCGCTCGACATGGTGCGCAATGGCAGTGGCGCGCGCTATAGGGTCTTCACACCCTGGTATCGCAAGCTTTCCGAGGCCGTGCAGCCTTTGCCGCCGCTTGCCGCGCCCGACCGGATCGCGACGCCGCCGCTTCTGCCGGCATCTGATGACCTCGAGGCGTGGCAGCTCCTGCCACGCAGTCCGGACTGGTCAACCGGTTTCTCGGACTGGTGCCCTGGCGAAAAAGGCGCCTGGCGGCGCTGGCGCGATTTCGAGCGGCGGCTCGACCGCTATGCGCGCGACCGCGACTATCCCGCGATTGCGGGCACCTCGCGCCTGTCGCCTCATCTCCATTTCGGGGAAATCTCACCGCGTGTGCTCTGGTCAGCGCTGGCGGAGCGAACCGGCTCCGGGCCCGCGACCTTCCGGAGAGAACTCGCGTGGCGCGACCACGGCGCCAACCTTCTCGACCAGATGGCGGACTATCCGGACCGGAACGGGCGGGCGGCGTTCGACAAGCTGCAGTGGCGCGGCGATGCGGCGGCGGACGGCGACTTCTTGGCCTGGGCCGGCGGCAGGACCGGCTATCCGATCGTCGATGCTGGCAT
Organism: Sphingomonas kyeonggiensis; assembly: GCF_014204495.1. Taxonomy (GTDB): domain Bacteria; phylum Pseudomonadota; class Alphaproteobacteria; order Sphingomonadales; family Sphingomonadaceae; genus Sphingomonas; species Sphingomonas kyeonggiensis_A. The sequence continues at coordinate 19,286 of NZ_JACHLN010000001.1, forward strand.
GCGCGAGCTGTGGCAGAGTGGATGGATGCACAACCGGGTACGGATGGTCGCGGCCTCCTTCCTCGTGAAGCACCTGCTGATCGACTGGCGCCGTGGAGAACGCTGGTTCTGGGACACGCTGCTCGACGCGGACCTCGGCTCCAATGCGATGAACTGGCAGTATGTCGCCGGGACCGGGGTCGACGCACCCGTCTTCTCGCGCATCATGGCGCCGCATCTCCAGAGTGAGAAGTTCGACATGGCCGCCTATGTCCGGCAATGGGTTCCCGAGCTCGCCTCTCTGCGGGACGCTGAAATCCACGCCTTGCATTTCGATGGAGGCGGCGCCCCGGGCTATCCGGAAAGACTGGTGGGCCATCAGGAAGCCCGTGCGCGCGCCCTTGGTGCATGGCAGGGGCTCGGGACCGACTAGCCGGTCCCGGCAACAAGGCCGGCGAGCAGGGTTCCCGAACGCCACGCGGCCTCGGCCCCCGGCCCGATCAGCCAGTCGCCGCAGGCGCCTAGGCCGAGTCGAGGGTTCCAGAGCGCGCCTTCGCCCGCGGCCCCGGACAAGCCGAAACGCCAGCGATGAATATCGCCGGCAGCGATGTCGAGCGCGCCATTCCCGACCAGACGCGTCAAGGCATCCCGCAGCGCGCGCAGAACCACAGGCGGCGCGTCGTCCAGATGCTGCCGGCTCCAGCCTGGGCAGGCCTGCACCGTCCAGGCCTGTGGCCCGGCCCTTCCCGGCTTGCCTGTTCCGCACGCGGCGAAGCGCACAATATCTGTCTTCGAGAATACAGGCGGGTCGCCGATCTCCTGCCGGAGCGCGAACATCGCGGACCAGCAGGGGGCGGATGGGGTTCCAATCGCCGCGGCTGCCATGCGCATGTCCTGGAGCGCCAGGATCGGCGCGGCCTGCTCGGCGGGCAGCGCGACGATCGCCGTGTCGAACGGACCGATCCGACCGTCTTCCTGCAGCAGATGCCAGCCGGCGGCGTCGCGCGCCATCCCGCGGACGAAGCACCCATGGGTGACACGGAGTTCTTCAGCGATCGCCCTCGGCAAGGCATTCATCGACGGGGTCCCCGTCCAGCTTGCTTCGCCGCCTTCGAGCCAGCGCGCCGCCACACCCCGAGTCGCCCAGCCCTCCAGCCAGCTGCGAAATTCCGGGCTTCCGCCATCCAGAAAGGGCGCGCCATGGTCGAAGCTCGCCGTGCCAGCGCACGTCTCCAGCCGACGCGTGGCAAGCCTGCCCCCGGGGCCGCGCCCCTTGTCGAACAGGGAGACACAAAGCCCCAGAGCCTTGAGCCGGGCGCCACAGGTCAATCCAGCGAGCCCGGCTCCGATGATCGCCACCCGCATCGATCGCCTCCGCCTTACCGCGCCCGGGAACAGCCCTGCCATCGGCACGGAAGCCGTCCAACCTGACCAAAGGGGCAATGCTTGGATTGCACATCCCGACACGCTACGTTTTGGTCATGGTGATCCTGGACATGATCGAGACGAGCGCGACCGCCGCGGTGATCAGCAACCCGCGATTGCCCGACAATCCGATCATCGCGTGCAATGCCGCGTTCCTTGCGCTGACCGGTTATTCGCAGGGGGAGGTCCTCGGGAGGAACTGCCGCTTCCTGAGCGGTCCCGCCACCGAACCGGAACTCAGCGAGACGCTGCGTGCGGGTATCCGCTCGCGCCAGCCAGTCATGGTGGAAATCCTCAATTATCGAAAAGACGGGTCCAGCTTTCGCAATGCGGTGATGGTGGCGCCGATCTTCGACGCCGAAGGCGAGGTCGAATATTTTCTCGGCTCTCAAGTCGCGCTGGCCGATCTCGACGGCGCCGGGCGCGTGCAGCGGGGCCGGGCACGCGAGCGAATTGCGACCCTCAGTCCCAGGCAGCGCGAAATCCTGATGTTGCTCTCGCGCGGCAGGCTGAACAAGCAGATCGCGCACCTGCTCCAGATTAGCGAGCGTACCGTCAAGATGCACCGCGCCGCGCTGCTGGATGCGCTTGGCGTCAACTCGAGTGCGGACGCGATCCGCATAGCCGTCGAAGCTGGCTACTGAGCGACTGCCCCTAAGTACATCTGGCATGCGGATGCGGCGAATCTAGCATCGGCCCGTTCAACACCCCGCAACGCCCTTGCCGGTCGCTGCGGGCCCTTGCCGGGAACCCGCATGACGCACGACAGCGCCGCGCTGCGCCCAGAACCCGCCAGCGGCAAGATCCTTTTGCTGGCCAATCCCCGCGGCTTCTGCGCCGGCGTCCAGCGGGCGATCGCGGCAGTCGAGGACGCGCTGTCCCTGCACGGCGCCCCCGTCTATGTCCGTCGCCATATCGTCCACAATCAGCGCGTCGTCGATCGGCTGAAGGCGCTTGGTGCGATATTCGTGTCCGAGCTGGCCGAGGTTCCGCCCGGCGCCGTCACGATCCTGTCGGCACATGGCGTTCCACAATCTGTTCTGCGCGAGGGGCGTGAACGCGGCCTTCGGACGCTCGATACGACCTGCCCCCTCGTCGCCAGGGTACATGCACATGTGCTCGATCAGTACCATGCCGGCCGCCATGTCCTGCTGATCGGGCATCAGGGTCACCCCGAAATTATCGGTACGCTGGGCCAGGTGCCGCCCGGCGCGATCTCGGTGGTGGGGTCCCCGGCGGACGTGGACGGGTTGCGGCTCGCCGACAATATCGCAGTGGCCTATGCCGTCCAGACGACCTTCGCGGTGCACGAAGCGGCGACCATCATCGCTGCCATCAAGGAGCGCTTCCGGGACGTGTCGGTCCCCCGCGCGACCGATATCTGCTACGCGACCTCCAATCGGCAGGAAGCAATCGAGGGTCTGGCGGCCCGCGCCGGACACGTAATCGTGGTCGGTGATCCGTTGTCCTCGAACGCACGCCGGCTTGTCGACGTATCGCTGGCGGCAGGCTGCCGGGATGCTCAGCTCGTGCCGGATCCCGAATCGCTCGATGGCAGCCGGCTGGCGGGGGTGGATGTCGTCGCCCTCACCGCCGCCGCCTCCGCGCCGGGCGAGGCAGTCGATGCCGTGGTCGATCGCCTTCGCGCTCTGGGTTACATGCCCGAGGAGGTCGCCGGAAGGATCGAGGCGGCCTCGTTCAAGCCGGTCTCGATGACGCCGATCGAGGAAATTTCGCTGGACGCGCGCAGCGATGCGGTTCGGCGCGACGTCGAGCGTTGCCTGGAACGCGTCCTGGTGTCGGCCTCGGCAAGCGCCCCGCCGCGGCTATGCGAGGCGATGCGCTACGCCGTCCTTGGCGGAGGCAAGCGCCTCAGGGCTCTCTTGACGGTCCTTGTCGCCGAGATGCTGGGCGCCGAATACCGGCATGCGATCTGGATCGCCGCGGCGATTGAGTGCCTCCATGCACAGTCGCTGGTCCATGACGATCTGCCCTGTATGGATGATGACGATTTTCGGCGCGGAAAGCCCAGTCTGCACCGAGCGTATGACGAAGCCACTGCGGTCCTCGCGGGGGATGCGCTCCTTGCATTGGCGTTCGAGATGCTGGCGGACGAGCGCGCCCATCCCGACCCGGCAGTGCGAGTGCGTCTGGTCGCGGCGCTCGCAAGGACCATCGGTAAGGATGGGCTAGCGCTCGGCCAGATGATGGATCTCTACCCCGAAGCCGACGCCCCGGTCGCGGAGATCGAGCGGTGCGAGCAGCTCAAGACCGGCAATCTGCTGGGGTTCTGCGTAGAGGGGGCGACACTCATCGCGGGCTGCGAGGGTCCGGATCGCGACCGACTGCTGCGCTTCTCCGAGAAGCTGGGCCTCGCCTTCCAGATCCGGGACGACATCCTCGACCGTGTCGGTTCCGCGGCGGCCATGGGCAAGCGTGTCGGCAAGGACCGTGCCGCCGGCAGGCGCACTGCCATCGAGATTCTGGGGCTGGACGGCGCAAGGCGCCGTTCGGCGTCGCTTGCCCAGTCCTGCCTCGAGGACCTCGAGCAATTCGGTGCCCGGGCCGCCCGGCTCCGCGAGATCACCGGTTTCGCGATCTCGCGCACGAACTGACCCCCCTAGGCAATATGCGTTTCCGACCTGGAATTCTCACATGACTACTGCCCTGATCATCGGAGCTGGCTTTGGCGGGCTCGCGCTTGCACTGCGCCTCCAGAGTGCCGGCATCGCGACCACCGTCGTCGAGGGCCGCGATCGCCCGGGTGAGTTCCATGACTTGCTCCTTTCTGAAATCGCACACCGGCCCCGGCGAAGGGGGTGGGCGGCAAGGAGCGAACCGGCAGTCCCGCCGAGAAAGGCGGGCCGCACCGTCAGGCCGGAACAGAGTGGAGGACCCGGCGCAGCCGGGTTGCGGCACGCCGCGGCGGGACTAAAGGGCAGCGACGCCCACCCCCTTGGCCACGGCCGGCCCCAACAACGCCGGCGCAGAGCGCCGACTTCAGATCTTCAGCGCGAAGCGCCCCCGCGCCGCAGGCGCAGCAAACATGCACTCTCGCGTTCGGACGGCCGGCACGGCGGCGTGCGCGCGCGGGCCGTGCGCCAGCCGTCGCCGTGCCCTCCGACCGAACCGAGTGTGCGACGCGGGAACAGAAAAAGCCGCGAACCCTGGCGGCTCCGTAGGAGTCCGTCAGTGTGCGCTCAATCGAACCGCGTTCCTTATCGTCGGCCCATGCCGACGCTCGCGTTATGCGATCGTCACCGCGTAAGCGGCCGAGACCGCAGGGCTCGGTGGAGCGCAGCGGAATAGAGCGCGATCGTGCGCAGCACGAAACGCACGGGATGAATGATCGGCTCGACTAGTGCGTGCGCGAATGTCAGGGATTGCGGATGAGCAGATTCACGAACGCCCGTAACGCGTACCACGCCGCGCTAAAGTCATCGAAAGTTTATGCGCTCATCGACGGTGAAGACGGCATTGCTGCGTCCAATGCTGATAAGGACAATAAGGCAAGCGTCGCAATTGCCGCCCACTTGGCGGACGCTCTCGGGGTGACGACGGTTTTGAAGAAGCGCTTGGCTGCCCAAACAGTGGGCGCTCGATTCGAAGATCATACGACCGAGTTTCTCCGGAAAACGTTCTTGCACCTGAAAGGCCTTCGCCCCGGACAATGGGACATCGACCGCGTGAGCCCGCGCGGCGGACTCAATATCGCCAGCTATGATCAATATTCTCATCTCCAGGACGTGAATGACGCGGCCGAGGACAACCCCTCGCTTCGAGTGCTCTTGGGCGAAGACTATATCATCGCGTCAGATGTCGTGATCGCCCGGCGCCCCGAGACCGATGAGAAAATCAACGCTGAAGAAGACTTGATCGACGCTTCGGTGGCCGCTCGCACTGCCATGCGCAGCGTGAACACGGACAAGCCCTCGCTGCACGCTTGTGTCTCATGCAAATGGACTATGCGCAGCGATCGAGCCCAGAATTCCCGGTACGAGGCGCTACGCCTCATCCGAAGTCGCAAAGGCAGGGTACCGCACTTGGCCGTGGTTACTGCGGAGCCGCTTCCGTCGCGCCTGGCGTCCATCGCGCTGGGCACAGGAGATATCGACTGCGTTTATCACATTGCCCTGCCGGAACTCATCAATGCGGTCGAGAGTCTCGGACAAAGCGAGGCTGCCTCGCTTTTATCGCTCATGGTCGAGGGCCGTAGATTGAAAGACATCGCGGACCTGCCGCTCGACTTGGCAATCTAGGTGGACCGGATCTCTTCGGAGAAACGCAGTGCCAACATGCGGGCGGTTCGCAACCGTGACACCAAGCCGGAAATCCGCGTCAGGAGCATACTTCATCGCGCGGGCTACCGCTTCAGACTTCACCGACGCGATCTGCCGGGTTCGCCGGACATAGTCCTACCCAGATACGGGACAGCAATTTTCGTTCATGGCTGTTTTTGGCACGGGCACGAGGGATGTCGACGGTCGAAACTTCCCTCGACCCGCACCGACTTTTGGCAAAGCAAGATCGGGCGCAACAAGGAGCGGGATGAAACTGCGAGGGCGGCACTTATTGAACGCGGCTATCGGGTCGTGACTCTCTGGGAATGCGAACTTAACAGTGCAGCTTTCATCTTAGAGCACGTGAATGACGTGACCGGGCGAGGCGAACGATCGGATGGCGAGGCGACCACGGCAGAATGACTCGGAAGCGCTTCGGCAGGGACTGATCGACCTACTCACCAATTTCGAACATCACCTGCGGAACAGCGGGCTACGTGACCAGGTCCGGGCGCTGGTACCCGCGCACAAGCAGCTCCAGGACTTGGGCTCCTCGCTTGTGCCGCACGGCGCGCAACTTTCGGCGCGCGAACGCATCCTCGCCTATCTTCGCGCATTTCCTCGACAAGTGATCGACGGCGACGAGCTCATGATAGTCGCCGGCATCAGTGAATATGCCCGGCGTCTGCGTGAACTAAGGGTGGAGGAAGGCTGGCCGATCCTGTCCGGAATGACGGCTCGGGAACAACGTGAGGCCGACGAGGATGGAGGCAATGCGCTCGACCTTCCACCCGCAATGCGCCCGGATCAATATATGCTGCAGGAGGATCGCCAGGACCGCGACGCGGCGCACCGTTGGAACATGGCAAACCAGATCCGGAAGAGTGATGCGGGCGTGCGGGACAAGCTTCTCCGCTTCTTCCGCGCGAATGTCGGCAAGCCGATTACGTCTGAGGAGCTTCGATACGTTGCGGGCAATGTCAGCGAATGGGCGCGTCGGACCAGGGAACTTCGCACCGAGGACGGTTGGCCGGTAGTCACACGGACAAGCGGAGATCCTTCACTCCCTGTCGGCGTCTATGTCCTCATGCGCGATGAGCAAGCGCCCGCCCATGACCGTCATATTCCGGAAATCGTGCGTCGCGAGGTCATGCGTCGAGACAATTGGTCATGCCGCTGGAAAGGGTGTGGCTGGCCGCACGGTTTCCCCGAAACCGATCACCGGTATCTCGAAGCCCATCATATCAAGCAACACGCGCATGGCGGCGCAAATACCGCCGATAATCTCGTCACATTGTGCAACCTGCACCATGACGAGACTCATCGGACCGGGGTTTTGGATATTGAGCCGCTCTAAGCAGCGGCTCTCATTTTGCCGTCGAGAACCTGGCGCACCACCGAGGCGATCGCACCGGCGAGGGGCGGCGGGACGGCATTACCGATTTGGCGCGCAATTTCGACCTTGGAACCGACGAACTCGAAATCGTCAGGAAAGCCCATGATGCGAGCTGCCTCGCGATGCGTGATAGGACGGTCCTGATCCGGATGCAGGTATCGCCCCTTCTCCGGTTTGAAGAACTCGGTACGAATCGTAACTGAGGGGCGATCCCACCAAAGCCTGCCGAACAGGTCGGTGCCGCCCGAGGTCTTCCGAATCCAACAATCAGGGGTGATCTCAGGCGCATTGCGCTGCAGGTCGAAACGGTTACCGCCCGGCGGAACGGCTTTGTATCGCTTCAGGCTTTTCTCCGTGGGTGTCCGGCCGAAGTGCAGATTAAGCGGTGCTTCCGTCGAACGAATCTCGGTTCCAACCGGCGCGGGAAGGTCGGCGATTACATCGCGCACTGTCCGCCACACCGGGAGATTTGTGATGGAATTGGGTTGGGCATGCGTGGGCAGAGGCGGGAACTGGGGAGCCGCCATGTCACGCTTATATCCGATGATCACCGTACGCTTTCGCGTCTGCGCAGCGCCATAGTCGGCCGCGAGCAGAATTTCCTTCACGGTGTCGAAGCCGAGCTTACGCGCGTGCTTCTCAATCTCCGCACACTCCGGAGATTTCAACAGTTCCGCGACATTCTCGATCACGAACATCGACGCACCGCTGCGCTCAACGACGTCCATAAAGGGCAGCCACAAAGCGCGTCTGCTGTCGCCTGCGCGACGCTTATTCAAGAGGCTGAAGCCTTGGCACGGCGGCCCTCCGATCACAACGTCGGCGGCAGGAATCGGTCGATTCGAAGAGACCCACTCTTCGATATCGCCACAATCTGCATGAGGACCAAAATTTGCCCGGTGCGTTTCAACAGCCGCAGCGTCGAAATCCAGCGACCAAACACTCTCGAAACCGCCGCAGAACCTGCGATCAGTGAAGCCGAGCGTGAGACCGCCTGCGCCAGAAAACAAGTCAATAAGACGGTATGCCAAGCTGCCCTCCGCGCACGCTACCTCTCAAGGGATTTCTCCCCGAACAGCCACGAGTGCCTACATCGCCTTAGCGGGACACGCAATGGTTCTTCATATGTTCCATTCGCATAATTCTCGCCTCCTCCAGATTTAAGAGGCCTGAGTGTCGAACGAAGCGGGCAGACGCAGAGCTCGCTCGCTGCGAGATCCGGCGAGCGGGCATATCAAAAATAGCACGGCAGATTCCCCATCGGCTTGCAGGTGATTCGATCGCTTGTGATGAGCTGCCTAAACAAAGCCCGCCCCTTCCGCCTTGGCGTTAAAGCCGGTCGGTCCATTCAAAGGAGTCCTAAAGTGCCGGGTCGCTGACAGCTCCGTGGGATGCGTCGGCGTGTGCTCAATTGATTCCCGCGTTCCGATTGATCGGCCCGGCTAATCTCACGTCAGCGATCGCCACCGCGACAGCAGCCGAGACTCAAAGAAGGGCGGCTCGGTGGAGCGCAGCGCGGTCGCACGAAGACGCGAGACACCACCTCCGTTCTTAACTCAACGAGTGTAATTGGTTTCAGAATCCGGGGAGCAAATCGCATTTTCATCAGGGATATTGGACACCCTTCGATGACCATCGCCGAGCATGCGATTGCGCGAGTCAGCCGACGCTTGCTTTCACCAGGCGGTCGCAGGTGTCCTTAGTCCCGCAAAGATACAGCAAAGACTTGGCGCGCGACATGCCGACATAAAGGATTTCGCGGTCGATAACCGGGTCGCAGCCGTCCAACCCCCAGAGGATGACAATAGGGCGTTCCAATCCCTTGAAACGCGCCACCGAATCGACGGTAACGGATCCGGGCCTGTAACCTTCAAGTCGGCCCCAATTCGCCTGCTTGGGAATGGTCGTACGCAGCAACGCGCGTTCGCAATCTTGGCGGTCGCGCGCATTGCAGAGAAGAACGCCGATATCGTGGGGAGCAACGCCCTCTTCGGCCACAAGCTTGGTCACGAGGTTAGAAATGGCAGCCGCCTGCCGGGCGCGATCCGGCGAAACAAGAAGTTCAACGGCTTTGCCGGCAATCGCCGGCGCTTCGATGGTGTCACCGCGATAGTAACGATAAGCGGCGGCGTGAATCGGTGCGGTGTTTCGACAATTCCTGTCGAGAAACAGTGGTGCTCCATCGATCGGGATTGCCGCAGAGCGGCGGTAAATATCCTGATTCTCGTCTAGAAAGACATACAGAAGCCCGTCGGCATGGTCCGAAAGCAGGAGCTCGATCGGCATCCAGAATTCGTCACCAAAGTCCTGTCCCTCATCGACGATGATCGCGTCGTAACTGAAGCCGAACAAGTCGACCGCCAACGCAAGTGCGATAGGCTGGTGGTGGTCGTATTCGTTTCCCAGCGGGTAATCGTGTTGCGCCTCCGCGACGAGATCGCGCCCGAATTCGATCCGGGCCCTTTCGATCCAACGACGGCACAATTGATGAAAGGTGGCGACCTCAAGACCCTCGACGTCCGCAGAAAGCTCGCGGAGGTGGTCTGCGAGGCCTCGGTTGTAGCATAGCAGCAAAGTGCTCAGCCCGTGCTCGGCAGAGCGCACCGCCTTTTGTCGTGCGATCAGAGTTTTGCCGGTGCCAGCGCCGCCAGCCACCATGACTCTACGATGGCGGCTTAGCATATCCAAAATGACGGACTGCCGCTCTGTCAGCGTAATGCGCCGCTCTTCTTCTTCTGCCAGGCGCGCGGACAGTAGGGCGCGTGTGGTACCAACTCTTGCGAAGATACGGCGAACTGTCTCTATTCCGCGCGTGCCGATCACTGAAGCACTCGATGCTGTTGTCGGTTCGGCCCAGAAATCATGGAGCCCTTCTACCCAAGCCGAGATCGCAGAAAGTGTGCGGCGGTCGCCTATAATCTGTCGCGGCGCATCCGGCCCCTGCAAGCGGTCTGCGTCGTCGACATCAGGGAAGACGACGCCATGTCCGAGTGTGAACCGGCCGATGCCGAGCTTCTGCCAGAGGGGGCTTTCCTTAAGCTTCTCAAGGATCGCGAACTTGCCCTTCTTGGCCTGCTCGAATGGATTGCCGATGACATGCTCGACGTCATTGCGGTCGGTGGATGTCCAGTTACGCCCCGCATAATCCAATGCGATCCTGCCACCCTTCACCTCCACGATCAGCAGGCCGCGCCGGGGGTGACAGATGAGAAAGTCGACCTCGCCATCCCGAGGGCCCGCACCTCGCGGCTTTGCGATCCAGGCAACCGAGTGAAGCACGAGGTATTCGTCACTCAAACCGGATCGAAGGGCATCGTAGAGACGCCGCTCTCCCGCGGATTCAGCATGCATAGATTCAGGTGGTGGAATGCAGATCGCCATAGTCAGTTCATGAACTCAAGGCTTGAATTATAGGGAATGAGCTTGCGCCCCTCATGACCGAAGTCGACGAGCAGGGTAACGCCGATGCCGCGACGGTTGATCTGTTCGATCGTACCCACGCCCCAGACCGCGTGACGCACTTTGACGCCTACCTCAAGGTTGAGTTCCGCCGCTGCAACGGCTTCCTCGATTGCGCCCTTCCAGCCATGGTCAAACCAGTATTCGATGACTTTCGAGAAGGGGTTGGCAATCGCACTGACGCGGTGGTTCTGCCGATCGCGAGCGAACTCAACGACGTAGAGCCAATATTCCTCGGGGTGGCGTCGGGCCATATCGAACTGGACATGGGAGAGTTTTATGCCGCGTTCCGTCCATTCGCCGTCCAGACCCTTCACTTCAATGAGCCGCCGCGACGCGCCATCGGGCAACGCCGAGACGATGTCGAAACCGGGATTATTATGCGGCTGCTCTACCGGGGTGCGGCCGCACCGCTGCTCATATTTCATCACCGCTTCGATTGCCGCAAGGTCGATCTGCGAGGCGAAGTCGTCGGTGCCATCTCCGGTTTCTCCGGTCGTTCCCTCCCGCGGCGACGCGTTGACATAGGATAGCATTCGCGATCGGCGCTGTTCTCGTTCGGCTCGTGTGGGGCCTCGTCTCGAGCGATATGCTTCGCCGCCTCCCGTGCTTGGCGGCGTTGTATCCGGATTTCCCGGAGCGCTCTCCGTGCCGAAGCTGCCATCGTCGGAGCGGGATGCAAACGGCGTTTCCTCCGTTCTGGTGGCTGCTTCTCCGGCACTTGGCTCGCTACCGGAAGAGGGATCAACAGCTGGCTCTTCGTGGATATGATCCTCAGCGGCGCTATTCCGTTGCGGCTCGGTCTCCTCCTCTGCGTTCCGATCTTCGAGGTCTTCGCCATCATGATCGATCTTGCCGTCATCGGTTGGGGCGTCTTCGCGGGTATCGGCGTCCGGACCGACCGCTCCATCCGGTACCCCGGCCCCCACGTCCCCGGGCTCGCTCTCGTCCTCCTCGCTCGAAGCAACGGAGTCTTCGACGTCATGCAGTTCCTCGGTTTCGGGCAGGTCTTCGTATTCCCCTTGAGGCGCGCGGTAATTGGCGTTGCGAAGCGCGCGCTCTGCTTCCTCCCATGTCGGCAGCGTCGCCACGAAGGCAGCGGTCATGATGACCGGTGGCATATCGATGCCGAAGTACAACTGCTCGAGGGGCGCGAAGAGTGCGCGGAAGGCAGCGGTCCAGTCGATCGGAATACCCGGAGCAGACCGTACGTAGAGGGCACTGGATTCCGGGTCGAAGAATGCCTCCGCCTGGCTGGAGGGCGAGCGCACCGGCGGATCATAGTCGAGTATCTCGACATTAAGCTGGAGACTTCCGGCGCGGCGGACTTCCACACGTGCGAGGATCGACCGCAGCCGGTCGCGGAATTCCGCATTTGGCGCAAGCCAGAGTAGAAGATCGCCGCGCGACTGCAGGCGCTCCGTTGCTTCGGGGTCGGACACGCTGCTTGGAATCTCGGCCAGCGCGAGCTTCGCTATGCTAGACAGGCGCGGTACTCGGAGTTCTTTGAACAGGCGGGCTGCGGCAAGACGCGAAACATGCGGTGGAGCAACCAGACGCTCGTCCAGTGCTCCGGCAAACGGATCCGAAAGAAGATCCGAATCTCGCCAGACCGCTTCGTCCAGCCAGATGCTCTCTCCCAGCATATTCAGCAGGAGCGGGCCCTCTTCGAGGCCGCCGAACAAGTCGCGCGTCTCGCTGTCATCATGTTCGAGCGCGTCGGCAAGCCAGGCGAGGCAACGCTCATGGACAATTGCGTCCTCGTCACCGACCGGTGGATGCGCGGCAATCTCGCCGAGCAGTGCCAGATGGTGGCGAGCAACTGGGGCATCCGTTACGCCCAGCCGCCGGTAGAGCGCTTCGCGCTGTCGCATTCTGACACTCGGTGCATGCCAGTGCCCGCGGAAATGGGTAGGGTCCCAAAATACCTGATCAGACCGCAGATAGCGTTTGAGGTCAGGGTCGTAGATGAACGCCTTGTCCGCAAGTCGGTCGATGCAACCTGCATCGTCGGAATTCAGCCGTTCGCTGAGCATGGCGTACACCACGTCGGAGGCGGCGATGTCGTTTGCCATGCAATGTTCGAGATGGGCGACGACAGCCTCGGTCGGAGGCTCTTCCTTCATGCCCAGAAAGTCGAGGAATTCGGTCAGCGTGCGCCCCGCCTGCGTGCCACCACGCAATGCCGGCAGATCGACGATACGAACCTGCGACGCATAGCCGGCCGCGCGGAAGGGCCGGTACACCAGAGCTGGCGAATAGCGAGTGTTTGCAACGCGCTCGCCGTCCAGCGATGCCGGCAGCCAAGGGATGACTTTCAGACGTTCGAGTACGGCTCGCTCGTCCGATGAGAGCCGATCGAATCGATCGAGAATATGGCGGACGATCGGCTGCGTGCGCGTCGCGATTTCGTCGATGGTGCAGGTCCCGGCGATCTCCTCTATCCGGGCGACGAGATGGCCGACGGAAACTGTCCGGCGCATTCCGAGACGATCCTCGAGAAGATCCTGCAGCCGAGCAGCGTCGCGTCCGGCCGGCATCCAGTCTTCATCGACGAAGAAGTGCGGTTCTGCGCCGAGTTGAGCCTCGATGGCCGCCGTCCAATAATAGCAGTCGCGGGGTCTGGCATATTGCCCGGCCCGCGTGCGGACGAATGCTCGCTCGGCCAATGACAGCAGACCACCCTCGGCATCGAGCTCCGCGCGATGTTCGAGTACCTGAGCGAGCAGCGAGACATATTGTTCCCTGCTCGGATTGCCGCGGAGGATCTCTTCGAGATGGTCGTCGACATATGCCTTGAAGGTGAGAACTTCGACTTGGAGTACATCTCGCGCCAGCGCACGCATGCGCTCGGACATGATCGCGGTATCGATCAGCTCGAAGTGGCCAATTGGATCGACGAAGCCGCCGGGCAGTTGCCCGCGCGAAGGCGTGACGAAGCCCGACTTAGTTCGCAGGATGGGAACGTCGACCAGGCGCTGGCCGCCCGCTTCGACATCGCCGTGCGCAGCGAAGGTGACCAGCAGATCGTAGAAGCGGCGAACCTCTACTTCGCTGACTCCGATCGTCGTCGCGGCCTTTTCCTCATCGGAAAGCGCTGCCCCGATGTCCGATGCAAAGCTGGGGAACCGATAGAGATCGACAGTTTCGGACAGTGTCGGCAACAACAGGAGTTCTTCATGTACGATCGGAACATCCGGCAGAAGCCGGTGAATGTCCGCAGCGGAAATCCCGCTCGGGGGACGCCACAATTCGTTGATCGTCGATGGAGTGTTCGCGACATCGAGCACAAACCGCACAGCCTTCAACCGGTTGATCTGCGCCGGCAGATCCAGTCGTGTCCTGGATTGCTGCAGGACCTCGTCGACCGCCGCCCAGAGCGCCACGAGCGGCGCGCCGTTGCCTTCGACCGGTCGCATGGCCTCAAGCGCGGATATGACGGCCGGCAACCGTAGCGCTGATGCGTCCAACGCAAGGAACATGGTCCAGAAGCTGCGCAGGTCAGGGTGCAGGAGCTTGAGGCCGGTCGATGCAAGTGCGGCCTGCCCCTCGGGACTCATCTGTTCGGGGAGAACACAGTCGCCTGGCCGTGCGAGCCCGCCGTTCACGGTCAGGACGCAATTGGAGGCCTTGGCGACTATGTGAAGTTCGCTCCAGAAGGACTGGAAGGATCGATTCTCGCGAAGGCCATAAGCGGCGTTCGCCAGAGCCCAGAAGCGTGCGTGCCCGAGTAAATCGCGGATTTCTTCGAAATTCTCGGCCAAGGCTCGTGCCGCCGTGTCGAGCAGGAGTTCGTTCCAATAGCGCTCATGCTGCTCGCCGCTGAGCGTGATCATGCGGCGCGTCGGATGAGGGAAGAAGTCTGCGTTGATGTGGAGCGGCAGGCCTGATCCCTGTTCGGTCGGCAGAAAAGCGTAAAGCAGCCCCTCCAGCGGCTCGGCGTGAAGCGGCAACGCGATAGTCACCTCAGGCGATCGATCGAGCTCCGCTAGAGTCGGGAAATCGTCGAAGATCTGGCGCGAGAGAGCGAGGTCGGAAGCGTTGCGGGTGAACAGCTTCCACCGCTCGGTGCGCCCTTCGGGATGAATTTCGAGCGTTACGATCCCGCCGTCGCGCGCGATCGATACCGACTGGACCGGGGCGCCATTCTCGAGGAGCTCGATTGTGTGCAGCCGCCGAAGGAAGAACAGGCCACGGGTCATGACTTCCACGATCGCATCGACCACCAGCGCAACGACGTCCGGCGGCGTTGGAGAGGCATTGAGCGCCGTGCGGGTGTCAGAAGCCATTGCGGCCCAAGCGAGTTCGAATTCGGTGCCGGGGTGAGGCGGGACGATCTTGGTGGCGCCCGCTCCATCGATTGGAATGAGCTGCATCTCGATGCCGATAGAGCGTACGATGGGAGCGTCGGTTATCTGGTATACCGAGACGAAACCGATGCCGAAGCGACCGATCTGCGATGCCACCCGGACCTTGTTTCGGCTCCCCATCCGCGAAATTGCGTGGAAGTTGCAGGCTCGCTTATGACCTTCGGGATCACCGTCTCTTTCCCATGGGCAGCGCGCTTCGGTCAGCCCGCAAGTCGAGAACTCCGCGCTATTGTAGACGAATAGGGCGGTATCGCAGACGTCGAAACGCAATGTTCCCGCGCCGGCGTCGTCGGCATTCTGGATAAGCTCCAGCGCCATCACCCCGAAACCTTGAAGACCAGCCAGGGCCTGCTGAATGTTCCCAAGGAGGTCTGCTTCGTAGTTCAGCCTGATGGGCTGCTGAAACGCTTCGGGCTCAACTTTCACCGTGCATCACTCCCCCGCAAGGACGGCTGGCATCCTCGTCGCCATTTCGATCTTATCGTTTCCCCCTCACGCAGATATCTTACGACACTGGCGCAGATATTCGCTGAATAGCAGCGGCCAATGCACAGCGGTAGGAAACAAACCGCCGGATCCGAGCCAAATCTGCGGCTGGGCATAAACGAAAGGGGCCAAACCGGTGCGACATCGTCGCACAAGCTTGCAGTGGCACGAATGATTGCTAACCCAGCCGCATGGTAGGGGTGGCCTCAATGTCGGCGATGCCGCGGTTCTCGGCAGCAGAGCTTCAGGCTGCGCTGCGCACCTTTGCGCCACTCAAGGCCGGGCTGGCGCGCGATGTATTTCAGCAGCCGTATCCTTTGGGGCGCGTCATTGAGGCGTTTGCTAGCCTGCGGGCACCGCTGGCCCGAGCGAGGCTCCAAGGCGGGATCATCAACCCATGGGTGATCGCGGGGCTTCGGCGAGATGAGGTGCGCGTGGCACAAGCACTTGCCGGCCTTTGGACGCTCGAGCTTGGGGGTGCTGCCTCACGCAGGTTCCTTGCCGGCTGCCTGGCCGCCTGCATCGTGGATATTGATTGGGAGGCTGAGCTTGCTACCGGTTACCGGGTCGCTAGCGAGATCAGTCCATTAGGTGTGCACACCGAGCGAATCGACCTCACCATCGAGACGGCGAGGCATATCGTTGGTATCGAGATGAAGATCGACGCCGCTCTCGGTCCCCGTCAGCTTGAGCGCTATGTCGAGGCGATTTCCGCACGTGCTCGCTGGCAGCACGCGACAGGCCACATCGTGTTGCTCGCGCCGTTTTCGAGCGAGCTTGACCAGGTCTTGCATCTATCCTGGCCGACAGTGGCAGAGGCTGCGTTCTCAAGCGCTGGACGGCAGAGCAGCAAGCAAAGCTTCGCCGAGCAGCTTATCGTCAGCTTTGGCGACTATCTAGGAACCCTCTAGGAGGAGCTCATGACCGACCCAGCTGTGAGCGGCGCAATCGCTCGCCATATCGAGGAGCTCGAAGTTGCGCTCCGCCACGCCACGAATGTCATGGATAGGATGCTCGGCAGGGAGGCCGGGCGCATTATCCAGCGCAAGATGAAGGCATTCGGCTGGGACGGTGAGATCGACGAGGAGCTAGATCCCGTCTGCTGGGTTGCACAAAAGTCGTGGCGCACCGCAGGCGGGACCAATGACGCGTTCGACCTTTACATCAACTTTGAGGGCACTGATTGCAACGACGGACAGCCTCCCGAGACTTGGGTGGGTCAGTTCATGGGCTTTGCCGGGTCCGGCATGCAGCTCGTGCTTGGCAGCAACGCGCTCGGCCGCGCAAAGTGGAAATCTGTGTTGCGCGAGCAAGTCGAGCTTGTCGATCAACTCATGAACTCGGGCTTCCGCTGCGACGCTCGGGAGGGGCGTCTCGCCGTGGCGGTCCAGATTGACAAGGAAGCATTGATCAGCGGTTTTGAGGACGGCGACGTGGCGGAGGCGCTGCTGCCGATCGAGGCCGCTATCGATCGTATCCACGCAGCCGAGCCTATTCTAGACCGCCTGGTTGCGGCGATCCGGGCAAAGATATGACGATGATGGAGGAAATGCCTTGGTAGAGCAGCGCAACCTGTCGTCGCTAGCGTTTAGGCTCGAGCGTTTCACTTTCGATCTCTTCAAGCTTCAAGGGTTCGAGGTCGCGCTGCCCGAGAGCGATCGCGCTTGGGGGCATGATCTCATGGTCGACACAGGCAGGGCGCTCGCAGTCGTGGAGGTCAAGCTCTACAGTTCGAGCACACCAGCCTCGCGCAATATCATCGTGGCGCTGGATTACCTTGAACGAAGCCGGATCGCCAATGGCGCTGCCTTCGGAATCCTCGTCACCAACAGCCGTCTCGCGCCGTCGCAGCGTAGCCGGCTAGAGAGTTTCCCGGCGCTCCGCGTTTACGACATCGACATTCTCGCAGGGCTTGCCCAAGGTCATCCCAGCCTGGCGGCGGAGCTCGAGGAGATAAGCCGGAGCGCGCTAGTCTTCCGAGGCGAGGATCTGCCAATCGCCGAGCCGGTGGATCCCGCAAAAACTCTCGCGGAGCTTATGGAGGGCGATCTGCCTGAGTTGGCAGAGCCGGAGGAATTGCCTGTCGCGCCGCCACCCGAGCCTCCCAAGCGCGGCGCAGATCTCTGCGCGGATATTCACGGTGTTGGCAAGTCGGTGGCGAAGCCGTTCGAGGAGGCTTGCGAGGCGGCTGTCCGCTGGCTGTTCGAAGACGAGCTGATCGCATTTGACGATCAGCATGAATCGCACACCGGACACAATATCTTTGACCTAGTAGCCCGCATCGCCTCGAAGGAAGACTTCTGGCAAGCGCTCATCAGTGATTTCAGGGCACGCTACATCGTCTTCGAGTTCAAGAACTACAGCAAGCCAATTCGCCAGCGCGAGATCTACACTACGGAGAAGTACCTCTATCCGATCGCGATGCGGGGTGCCGCAATCATTGTTTCCCGCCACGGCGCTGATGCCGGGGCCGACGCCGCCATGCGCGGCGCACTTCGGGAAAGCGGCAAACTTATTCTCAGCCTATCAGTGAAGGAGCTCTGCAGCATGCTGCACGCCCGCGATGCAGGCAGCGACCACCTGGCGACGCTCGTCAGCAAGCTCGATGACATGCTTATGGGGCTGGAACGCTAGTTGAGCTGATAGGAGTGAAGCTTCCAGGCCCCGTCCTCGCGAGTGAGAAGGGTCGTCTCCAGAGCCGACGCGCCATTGTCGAGCTTCGCGTTCGCCAGGCTGAGGATCATTTCGACCGGGCCATAGCCCTCCGGGCGCTTCGCCTGGTCGATGATAATCTGATCGATGGGGTCACGAGATACTATGTGGCGGGTCAGACGTCGCAGCTGCCTTATTGTCGCGAGAGGCGAGCCATTCCGAGGCAAGCGAGGAAGATAGTCTTGAATGAAGGTATCAGGTTCGTCGGCGCCTAGATGCCCTATCACCTCGTTGACCGCCCGAAGCGCATCGCGCTTCGCATCGGCAAGATTGGCAACGCTCCAATAGCGCGTTCTCCACGCCACTGTCTGGCCGTCTCCTGTGTCGATCAGATGAGCACCATCGATTGATAGCCTTGCATGGAAGTCGCCCTTAAATATCTGCGGATCGGCCTCGCACCCGATCGGGTGGCAGCCGCTATAGTATCCGTCGAAGGCGAGGCTGGCGTCGGCCAGGATTCGCGGATCGCCCTGCCAGCTCCTTATCCTGAGGAAAACGGAACCTGGCTCGGCCTGGCCGTCGAGCTTGCACTGCATCCCTGCATTATGAACGATGTGGCCCCAAGTCTGATTCATGTAGAGGATGGACAGCGCGCCGGAGCCGGGACGGCGTTCAACAGCGTATTTCCTACGTGTGGTCAGTATGGCGGCGCAGGCTCCATCATTCCAATTCCGTATCTCATCAAGGTCGTTGGACTCCCAGCTCCCGAGATAGGCATCGCCGAGCGTCGCGGTGGGCGCCGCCTGCGCAGCCACCGCGCAAGGCGCGCAGGTCAAAACCACAGCTGCGAATATAAAGACATGCTTCATTGGCTATCTCACGCGCTGGAAGATGAGCTTGAAAGGGCTTGGGCCAAGATAGAAGCTCGCATCGGTGATCTCGCCGGACATCGCGTCGGGCGATACACGAAGGCGCGCGGACCACGAGCCGCCAGCTTGAAGCGCAATCGTTAGCAGCAGGTAGTTCCCGTTGAACTGCGCGGTGCCTCGGCCGGAAAGCATAGGGTTTGCCGTCAGCTCCGCGCTGTACAGATCGAGCCCAAGCGGCTTGAGCTCCAGGATGGCGCCAAGTAGCCCCCAACGTCCCTCAATCTCGACACGGCACGAGACTGGCGCTGTAAAATTTCCGCCGACGATCACGGTGACCCGGTCGGGTTCGCACGGCAACTCGCCGGCTGTAGTAGGCAGGGTTACCTTATAGGAGCCAACGGGTATCAGCATCATCCGGCCGTCGGCCGCCAGGACGGGAGGTCCCGAGGCGGGCTGGAGCGACAGATAGCCGCCCAGATCGTCGGATCGGGTCAGGCGGACGGTTCCGGTCGCGACGGGCGGAGGCACTATCTGAGGCAGCCAGCGCCAGCGCGCCCCTCCAAACTGCGCCTCGAAGCTTTGCCTTATGGTCCCGATCGACAGGACATCGGCCTTAGAGACGCCTTGCTGGCGAATGACGAGGCCAGCGATGCCACCGAGACCAATCACCGGGCCGCCGGAATAACCTCTTTCCACCGGAGCGCCTTCCATGCGCAGCCAGCCGGGGACGCCGAGCGAAGTCAGGCTGCTAGCCGTCAGCGGCATCCGCCATTCGCCAGCGCCGCCTAGGGTCACGACATAGGTGATCAAGGGCAAGGTCTCGAACGCGCCGTAACGCGGCAAGGCGAGATCGACTGGCGCGGGAACGGCGAGAAAGGCTAGATCGAGAGGCGCGTCGGCCCGATACAAGATGTGCGCTGTCGTCCGTATGAGCACTCCGTCGTCTACAAAGAGCGTGACATCGACACGGTCACCATCGTCAAGCCTTCGGATCACATGCGTCGCAGTCGCTATCATCCATTCATCGGCGCTGTAGCCGACAATCAGCCCCTTGCCGCGCTCGTCGGAGTCAATGCCCACCGTTGCGGTCTTGAGCAGATCTGCGCCCAACGAGAGTTGCTCGACCGAAAGGTCAGCCTGACTCGATTGAGCGAGCGCCCGTACCGTCACAAGGCAGAGAAGCGCAGATGCAAGCAGGGTACGCATCATTCCCGCCGCCGTAGAAATGCAGCGGCTGAAGTGCTGATGCTCCAGCACGCCAAGATGGTGGCGAGCAGGCCGCCCAGTATGTCGCGAGCATTTAGATACTCGATCCAACGTGGGCGCAGGTCGCGTTCCAGGCCGGGAACACCCGATGAGACAGCGGTTGCCCTTCCGCTCGCCAGGAGCTCGACTGCGCCAGATGGATCTGCGCCAAGCCGGAGCGAGGCCATCCCACGAAACCCGCCAAGCACCATGGCCTCGTCTCGCTCTAGCGTGATCGAGCGATCGGCGAACGGCAACGAGATCGTTCCGGAGCGAAGCGTCGAGATTTGGAGCGGGGCCCCAGGGAGTGGCGACGCGGTTTCGGTCACGTCCAGCTGCGATGCCTCGTAGAAGCGAAGCACAGCGGGCGTCGCGAAGCAGAGCCGCACGGCGGTAGCTGCTACTGTCAGCAGCGTGGATGTGCTCCATCTGCGTTCATGCTGAGCGACGACTGCGCGGTCGCCTTGAAGGTCGATCTGCAGCGACGCCCCCTCTACATTGATGTCGATGCAGCGTGCGTCAACCGCATCGAAGCTGGCGCGGGCGCCCGGCGGAATCCTTATCGCGGACAGCGAGATCGGCCCAGCAACCTCGACCGGGCCATCCTGGAGGCCATTGAGCGGAGGGATCGCCCGCACCGCTGCCTTTCCAAAGGTTCGCGCGGAGGACAGGGCAACCTGACGATAGGGATCAATGATTCCGGCAGGCCCTGTTGCAATGTTGACGTGCCGCGCAATGAGCGTGGCTCTTATCGGGAAGGAGCCGAGGCGACCGTACCACAGCAGGGAGCCGGCGACTGCTGCGGCGAGCATCAGCCCGGCAAGGCCTAAAGTCCACTTCTCGCGGAGGGCATCGAGGAAGCGTCTGATCATAGGGCGATTACGATCGCCTTGCGAATGGGAGGAAGATCTGTCGATTGGACGCCCGACAGCTGCACGCTGACAGAATCGACATCCGTCCCGACGCTGATGCGCAGAGGGATTACGACACTGGCGGGGAGGCCTGACGATGCGAGATGCACCTCCGTGCCCGCATCCCAGGTACCGCCTCTTCGCCGGAATATCTTGGCATCGAGCGACACCAGGTTCACCGCTGAGCGCAGGCCTACTAAGATCGAGCCGGTCCTGCTGCATTGGGCGGGGTCGGCCACCGCGCATATGGGCGTCACGACCCCTTCGCCGCCCATTGCCGGATAGCCGAGAAAGCCAATGTCGGAGCTACGCAGATAGGTTGTCCGACGTAGCTTGGCATCGGACCAACGCCCCGGCCCGGGCGCATTGATCTTTCCATCGACACGATATGCGACCGAGGCGACCAGCGGTGCGCCAATGAGATGGACAGCCCCTGTCGCATAGGGGGCTCCCAAGCTGACGATACCGGTGCTCGAGCCGCGCACGGGCCCCGTAGTGACCGAGATGATATCGACAGATCCGGATACGTTCTCCGCGTGAAGCCCCTCGCAGAAATCGCCCTCAGGACCGTAACCGCCTTCAATCGCGGGAGAAGCGGCCACCTCGACAGCGCAATGCGTTACGCTACTTTGTGAAGGAACATCCTGATGTAGAAATATAGCCAAAATGGTTGCAAGATATATCAGAATTGATTCGGCAGTTGATATTGGCATAACACGCCCCCAATCTCCTTTGAATACTAGACCAATCGTTGTGACTCGGCAAATATCGTGCTAATAGTACCCCATCGATTACGGGGGCAATCTATGACCAGATCCATTCGTGTCGCCATTATGCTCATGACATTCGCTGCAGTGCCAGCGATCGCCCAGTCACAGGGGCAATATGCAGGGCAGCTACAGCGCGCGCTTGAAAAGTCGGCTAAAAATCAATGCGATGCGGAGATGATGGGCCCCGCCCTGCTCACGGCATGCCAGCAGCAGCTTAGTGGGATGGCCACCATGCTGGCGCAGCTTGGCCCTATTCGTTCCGTGACTTTGTCTGCATCGCAGCAGACGCCGCAAGGGCTGATCGAGACCTACAAGGTTCAATATGATAGCAGGCAGCTGACCGCGGTGATTGGCGGAATGCGCGACGGCAAGTTCGACATCCTGTACTTCCAGTAGGGAGCAGCCGAGCTAGGTCACGGACTATCGCCGGAAAACATGGTTCGGCAATCATCTTGGCCGCTGGCCTGCGGCGACCTGAACCTAGTGCACTGAATTCCTTGTGAAAGTTCAATTGTGTGTGTCGTAGATCGCCATAGTAGCGGAGGATTCGGTAACCTCTCGCGCTCTGCTTTGCGCCGAGATCGCCGATTACGAGATTTTTCAAATTTGATGAGCGTACAGTAACGTTCATCGCGTCGTTCCGCTGAGGCGCCGATTCGAGCACCGATCGTTGTCGCCGTGCAAGGTGCTGGTTTGGCGATCGTTGGTGCCAACGCGGAACTGGGCCCCAATTGCGCAAGGGCTGGGCTTTGATCGCCCGACGCTCATCGAACCGTGGCACGGAGCCCACGATCGACCGCTGCTCCATTCTCGATCTAAATCAAAGATGAACGCTCACTGACCTGAATGCGAGTCCCATATGATTTTCGCCGCCTCCAGTCCGTCGTGATTTCAAGGTTTGCGGCGAGCGGCCCATACCAGGCCTGCCACGGCCGTGATGAGTGACGCTAGGCCAAGCAGAAAGCCATCGCTGAGGATAAGCATCTCGATACTCCTTTCACTGGAGTCGATATATGTTCCCTTAATGTTCCAACATTGCAAGGAGCATCCAAGTAGGTTTCGATTGCCGTCTGCCATTGCCATAGCCCCGTCGGAACGAACGGAGTGCACATGGTCTCGCGCGACAAATTATATGAGCTGGTGTGGGCAGAGCCGATGACAAAGGTCTCAGCGCGCTTCGGCGTATCGGGCAGCTATATGGCGCGGGTCTGCGATATGCTGAACGTACCACGACCGGGCCGCGGCCACTGGACCAAACTCGAGCTTGGCAAAGCAGATCCGGCCCCGCCCTTGCCGGAGGCTGCTGACGGAGACCCTCTGGTATGGCCCAACGACGCAATGTCGGTTCCCAAGCCGCGACCAGCCGTCCGAAAGTCGCGTAGCGTACCGACGGCACCTGACAGATCGATGCCGAAGGTTCATCCGCTTGTCAGCGGCGTCAAAGGCCTGTTTCTCAACAGCCGCCCGATGGGGGAAAACGGCCTTCTTCGGCCGTTCAAGCGCGCCCTCCCGGACGTATCCGCGTCGCCAGAACAGCTCGATCGCGCGTTGTTGCTTGCGAACGCTTTGTACACCGCCTTCGAGGAGGCCGGGCACCGCGTCGCGTTGGCATCTGGATCGAGCTCCCGACGGCCGTCGATCGATGAGCGGGAAGCCAGCGGCAATGGACAACATTACGATCCCTATCCGGCACCGTGGCGGCCTGATCGGCCCACCATCGTCCAGGTGGGTGACGTGAAGGTCGGGCTGGTGGTGCACGAGATGACTGAGAACGTCACCGTACGCTATGTGAACGGCGCGTTTGTCCGGGATACACCGGAGCTCGCCGCACGCATGACGCGCACGCGCCGCGACAATTGGAGCACAACCAAGGATCTCCCATCGGGCCGGCTGCGCGTAATTGCCTATTCTCCCAATGCCTCTGTCGATTGGTCGAAGGGCTGGAAAGAGGGCAAGGGCGAAGCCGCCGGCCTGTCCGTTGACACTATCGTCAAGGCGGTGTCCGGTCAGGCTCGTGCATTGGCCGCCAAAGAGGCGGAAGCGGCGCACCAAGCTGAGGTGCGACGCCAAGCCTGGGCCGAGGAACAGGAACGGTGGCGGCGCGAGGACGATCGGCGGCGCACGGCGAAGTCTTTCGAGGACAGTCGGGTGGCTCTGGCTAACGTCATCGAACAATGGTGTCGGGTCATGGAGATTGAGAGGTTCTTCTCCTCGGCCGAGGATCAAGCATCCCGACTTAGCGGCGATGAGAAGGCGCTCGTGCTCGAGCGGCTCGGGCTCGCTCGCGCGCTCCTCGGAAGCCAAGACCCCCTAGATTTCCTGCGAGGCTGGAAGTCGCCTGCCGAACTCTATCGACCGCAGTATCCCGACGCCTCGGCTACCGACGGTCGATAAGCTTGGTTGTCGAAGCGGATTTCTAGGCGCGCGCACATGAGGTGATCGAAGCTTGTAGCATTCCAACACTCGAACGAACGCCGTCAGATTATAGCAATCAGTGGTGGACATGAAGTATTGTTGGAGATATGAAGATTGAGCTGCGCAATGTAGCAAGCAAGACTGACGAGAACTCAAATCCATACCTGCTGATAATATTGTAGGTAAATTTGGGGGTACATAGAAATATAGTCGGTGATTTCGAATTTCGATATCAATCGCATCTTTCTAAGACCTGCGCTCCCTTCTGGACGACATCTACAATCGCGGACGTGTGCCCGGCGACCCGTCGCTCTATTTGCACCATCCCAGCGCAACGGACGCCTCGCTGGCCCCTCCGGGTTGCTCGACGCTCTACGCTCTCGCGCCAGTTCCGAACCTCGGCAAGGCGGATCCGGTTGGAAGACCTTCGGCACGTCTTATCGGGAAACCGTGCTCGACCGGATCGAGCAAACGCTCATTCCCGATCTGCGGAAACGGATTGCGACTATCTTCCACTACAGCCCGGCGGACTTCGCGACCGATCTCGGCGCCCATCTGGGCAATGCCTTCAGCCTCGAACCATTATTGACGCAGAGCGCCTATTTTCGCGCCCATAATCGCGACGACCATTTCTCGAACCTCTATTTCGTGGGTGCTGGCACGCATCCGGGCGCCGGGATACCGGGAGTCGTAGCCAGCGCCAAGGCGACGGCGTCACTGATACTAGCCGGCTACCGCCAGCGGGTCTCGAGCTGAGAGCCAGCGTCTGGATCGAGCCACGACAGACAGCCCGAGCACTTCTGAGTACCCAGATCGGACCGCCCCCTGACACGACTGGTCCGCACCGATGCAGGCACTGCCGCCTGCATCGGCCCGGTCCGTGCCAAACTGCATTGCCGTTTTGGAGTTCCGGGCCTCAACGCAACTTTCGGAGAGGATATCCGGCAATAGCGCTCGCGATCAGCGTCCGGAAATCAGGAATCAAAACAGCAGCCACTCGGCGGCGTCAGACGACGGCGAGCAGCGCCAGTTTGGCATCGTCGAGCGAGTGGAAGCGGGCCAGGCCGCCGGCGGGCCCCTCAGGATGCATCGAGACGGGAGGCTTTATCCGATGGTTTTCGATCTCCTCTCGCAGTTTCTCCCATTCCACCGATGTCAGCGAAAAAAGAGTCGATCCGTCACCGCCAATCTGTTTCATCGCTACTCCCTGCTAATGTCCCTTCGATCTGCGTGCCGAAAATGATTCACGACATTGAACACTACGGACGGCCGGCACGCCCCTGACCGTCTGCGCCGCGTGTCGCGCTGTCATCCTGACCAGCCATAGGATTAGGTCAAGTGCTCGCAAGCCGCTTGGGCCAGCGGGAAAATACGCCGTGCCCAGTATCGGGTTCGACGCATCTCGACATCAATCGGTCCGCTCTGGCGTTCGCAATCGCGCTACCCCGGTCTGTGTGCGCCAGACGAAGATCAGGATGGCCGCGTCAAAGTCCAAGCCCCGTCAACGCCTCAAGCAACTCCCCCGTGCGAAACGGCTTGGTCAGCCGAGGCAGGTCGGGAGCGATCTCCTCGACATCGGCATAACCTGAGATGATGAGACACGGCAGTCCGGGCCGGATCGCATGGACAGCCCTGGCGAGCTGGGTCCCGTCCATGCCTGGCATGAGATGATCCGTCACGAGCACTCCGAATTCCTGACCGGCCTCAAGCCGGCCTAGGGCTGCCTGGGCCGAATCCGCTTCGACCACGTCGAAGCCGCACTCCTCAAGCATATGCGCGGTGCTGGCTCGCACCGCCTGCTCGTCATCGACGAGCAGGACTTTGCCCCGGGGGCCTTGGCCAGTCGGGAGGCCATTGGAGCCGACGGGCGCTGGAAGCACCCCATCTTCCGCGGCGGGAAGCCAGATCTCTACATTGGTGCCAAGCCCCGGTGCGCTGGAGATGCGAATGCCACCGCCCAGTTGCTGCGCCAGGCCGTGGACCATAGAGAGCCCGAGACCGGTGCCCTTCCCGATGCCCTTGGTCGAAAAGAAGGGTTCAACAGCGCGCGCCAGCGTCTCCGTATCCATGCCGCTCCCGTTGTCGGTCACCGAGATCATCACGTACCGGCCCGGCCGCAATTCACCCTGTTCCTTGTCGCGCACTTCCCGCGCGGCGGCGCTGATGCGGAGCGTGCCGCCGTCGGGCATGGCATCGCGCGCGTTCACGCTCAGGTTCAGCAGCGCCATCTCGACCTGATTATAATCGGCCAGGGCCGCAGGCAGACCGTTCGCTGCCTCGACCAGCACCTGAATCTGCGGACCCGTCGTGCTCGCGACCAGATCCCCCATTCCGGCGACAAGAGCTGCCACGTCGATCGCTGTGGGTTTGAGTGGCTGCCGCCGCGCGAAGGCCAACAGGCGCTGCACCAGGGTACGGGCACGCTCCGCCGACTGAAGCGCGCCTGCCACGAGCCGTTGCTCGCGCTCATTGCCGAGTTGCTTGCGGCTGAGCAAGTCGAGCGAGCCGATAATGGGGGTCAGGAGATTGTTGAAGTCGTGGGCAACGCCACCTGTCAGCTGGCCAAGCGCCTCGACTTTTTGTGCCTGGCGTAGCTGCTCCTCCGCCTGGGCAAGACGACGTTGCTCGGCAATGCGCTCGGTGACGTCGTGCACGATCTGATAGGCGCCGATCTGCCGGCCCGAGCTGTCGCGAAGTGGGTTGAAAGTGATTTCGAAGAAGCGACGCTCGCGATTAGGGTCCCCAAATTCCTCGACCATGGTGAATTCCTCGCCGGCGAATGCCCGGCCCCAGGTCCGCCGCACCTGGTCGCGGTGCTCGGGGAGATCGTCCAGCATATCGAGCATCGAGGCGCCGACACGGGGGCGAATGCCGTAGACCGCCTCAAAGGCTTGGGCGGCCGCGCGATTTACCGCCAGCCAGCGATAATCGAGATCAGCGACGAAGATGATTGCCGTGGTGTTCTCAACCACGTCGGCAAGCAGCTTGCGCTCTGCCAAGCCCTCCGCGACACGCTGTTCCAGCGTTTCGTTCAGCTCGCGCAGGGCGTGCTCGGTCCGTTTGCGCGCGGTTATATCGATGGCAGTGCCGATGATGCGGATACACTTCCCCGCCTCGAACACCCCACGTCCCTTGGCGGCGACCCAGCGGACGATACCGTCCTCCTTGCCGATCGTGCGATACTCGACGTCATATACGGCGCGCCGCTCCGGATCGGCCGCGGCGGCATAGGCGGCGACAGTTGCCTCGAAGTCGTCCGGATGGAGACCCGCGTAGAAATCCTTCATCGAGATCGGGACATCGGCCGAGATGCCGAACATCGCTTTTAGCCGCGGCGGCCAGAACAGGGTTTCGGCGACAATATCGACGTCCCACTGCCCGATCTCAGCGGCATCCAGCGCCAGGCGAAGCTGCTCCTCGCTCGCGCGAAGATTGGCTTCCGCCGCGACCCGCTCGACATGCGCCCAGGATCGGCTCGTCACTTCGCGCATGACTGTCAGCTCGTAGTCGCTCCAGCGGCGCGGCACCTTGTCATGAATGGCCATCAGAGCGGTCAGGCGGCCATTCTTGACCAGCGGCATGCAGACCGTCGCCGCGACGCCGATATCCTGGAAGGTCCTGGCCTCCTCGGGCGCGATCTCGGTGAGGTTGTCGTTGATGACCAGCGGCCTGCCGGCTCCCAGTTCCGACACGGCCAGGCGTCCAAAATCAGCAAGGCTGTAATGGCCAAGGATCGAAGGTGAGCCGTCGGCGTGCCAGTTGCCGCGAATGGTGAAGCCGTCCGAATCGGCGTCCATGTCGGCATAGGCGCAGTTCGTCACCGACAGGTGCGAGGCGACCATTTGGACGGTAACCGAGAGGACCTGCTGCGCGTCATGCAACGGTGTCACTGATTGGCTGAGTTCATCGAGGAAGCGATAAAGCTCTTCGCTGCGCGCAAGCCGCCGCTCGGCGAGAATCCGCTGCGTGATGTCGAACACAAGCGCGAGCATTCCAACCGGTTGACCCAACCGGTTGCGCACGGGGAGATATTCAAGGTCCATCCAGACCTGTTCAGGACGACCATGCCGCCAGAGTTCCAGCTCTTGAGCGTGAAAGCTGAGAGACTCGCCCCGCATCCCGGCATCGAGCACGCGCGCGTTGAACGTGCGCGCCTCCGGCCAGACTTCGAGCAACTTGGCGCCGAGCGCCGCCGGATGCCGGGGCCCGCACACCTCCGCATAGCCATCGTTGTAGAGAAGGATGCCCTCCGGGCCCCAGAGGAGCGCCATGGGCACCGGGGACGCCAAGGCGATCTGGACATGGGCCAGCAGTTCGCTCGGCCAGACTTCGAGGGAGCCAAGCGGCGTGGAGCCCCAATCCATCGAGCGAATGAGGTCGCCGGTATGCCCGCCACCGACGAGGCTGGAAGATGTCACGATTTCGCTATCCCCCTCTGGCCACGGCGACCGCCGATAGCCGATATCTGCTTGATATTACAGCAATCCAGCAGTGGGCCAGCAAGATCTTGCTGCTGCCCAAGAGGCGGATCAGACGCATATGGCTGCGGCCTCGCCCGCGGCGCTGAGAAGCCGCGCTTGATACGAAACGTTCCGCCTGTATCCCCATTCGAGCCGGAGACCTCAGCCTTCCTTGGGACCGAAGCCTTGTTCGGCAGGACGCTCGCCCGTCGAATGGCGGTCGAGCGCCACCCGGATCCGGTCCGCCAGTTCCCGGCGTCGATAGGGCTTTCCGATCACGTCGAGCCGGCTGCCGCGCGGAATGTCGGCGACCAGGTCCTCGTTATAGCCGGTTGTCATCAGGATCGGCGTTTCGGGCCTCAGGGCATGGAATTGCTCGACCAGCTCCAGGCCACTCATCCCGCCCGGCATGACGATATCGGTAAACAGGAGATCAACCTGCCGGTCGCCAAGCAGGGCCAGCGCCTCCTCACCGCTCGATACGACCAGCACGGTATAGCCGAGCGCCTCCAGTTGCTCCTGAGCGAGCGCACGGACATCGTCGCTGTCCTCCACGAGCAGGATCGTCTCGCTGCCGCCGGTGCTGGCCCTGTCGACGCGCGGCGCGGGCGCGGCGATGCTCTCCGTGCCCGCCACGGGGAACAACATGCGGATAGTGGTGCCGCCGCCGAGCTCCGAGTCGATCTCAAGGCGACCTCGCGATTGCTGAACAAAGCCGTGCACCATGGCGAGCCCGAGTCCGGTGCCGCGCTCGCTACCCTTGGTGGTGAAGAATGGCTCGATCGCGCGCTGGCGAACTTCCTCATTCATGCCAACACCCTCGTCGCTGATCGCCAGCACGACATAGTCGCCTTCCGGGAGCTGGTGCGCGGCGGCATTACCGTTGAGCTTCCACAGCTCGGTTGCGATCGTCACCTTGCCGCCCTGGGGCATGGCGTCGCGGGCGTTGATGAGCACGTTGAGGACGGCCATTTCCAGATGCGTCGGATCGATGTCGATCTCGGGCAGTCGACGTTCCAGAGCGGTGACCAGGCGGACCTGCGCGCCCACGGTATTATCGATCAGGTCGCCGAACTCGTGGATCAGGGTGTTGAGGTCGGTACGCCGGGGTTCCAGGCGGGTCTTGCGGGCAAAGGCAAGCAGCTGGCGGGTCAGCCTGGAGCCGCGATCGGCGGCGCGCGCGGCATTGCCGACCAGCCGGTGCTGCCGGTCGGTAAGTTCGTCCCCCTGCAGCATGTCGAGGTTGCCGGCGACGACCTGGAGCAGGTTGTTGAAGTCGTGCGCGAGCCCCGCAGTCAGCTGACCGATCGCCTCCATCTTCTGTGCCTGTCGAAAGGCCTGCTCGGACGAGCGTCGGCGCGTCACGTCGAGCTGGCTGGCGAAGAAATAGATCAGCTGGCCATCGGCATCATAGACGGGTGCCACGAACACCGCGTTCCAGAATGCCGAGCCGTCGCGACGATAGTTGAGGATCTCGATTGAGATCGCTTCCTCGGCGGCGATCGCATCGCGCAACTCTCGGACCGTCTCGCGGTCGGTGTCGGCGCCCTGGAGAAAGCGACAATTGCGCCCGACCACCTCGGCCTCCTCATAGCCGGTCAGGTCGAGAAAGGCCTTGTTCGAGAAGACGATCGGATTGTCGTCCTGTCGGGGGTCGGTCAGGATCATAGGCATGCGCGTCATCTGGAGCGCGGCGAAGAAGACGGTGCCTCGCTGGTCGAGCCCCGGCTCAGCGACCGTTGAGCTCTTCCAGTGATGCTGCCCCTTGTTGCCTGTCGGGCTGTATGACGTGGGGTCCTTGAGATTGCCGGCCGGCTCGCCGGTCGCTTCCTGGGCAGTGTTGGCTTCGCCGTGGTCCTTGTTCGTCACCATGGTCCTCGAAGAAAAGTTCGTAGCAAGAATGTTCCCGGAGCGTTTCGGTTTCCATCCTCTCGCAGATCGGCCGCAATCCCCGGTGCGGCGACCCAATCCCACTTTCTACGTGCTGTGTTATCCGTTCGAACCAAGGCATTGGCGCGCGTGTGATGGTAGCCGGGGCTGTTTGCGTTACTACCACTTCCCCCGGCGCGTGAAGCGCCGCGGCAGCAAACGCATCGCCCAGGAACGCTTCGCGGCCGTTGCGCGACGTCCCTCATCGCGCAATCGTATCCATCGTAATGTCTGCGCGATTTTCACTTCTTCGGCTTGCTGATCCATCCGCTCTTCGCGCTTAGAGGATGGCATGGCCATTCCGAAGCTGCGGTTTGGACTGAGAAGCGATCAGCACCTGCAGCTTACGCTCATAAGCTCGAGCGAACTCAGTATGCACGCGGTAACTGGAAGGATCGCGGGCGTGCTCAGCCTTATCGCGCTCCTCTTCAACCCTGCGGCTGAGATACTCGATATCATCTTCCTTGACCATTTCGCGCTCCATGGCCCCCGAAGCTCGGACCCGATGTAGCACCTGATTTCGGGTCGAGCTGTGATATAGGTTACTTCGCTGCGATTACAGAGCGAGCGCCATTTGATTCCGGGCGACGCTTGCAGAATCTCACCGAAACGCCGATCGAACCCGGTCGCCGCACGCCCGATGTTTCGACCCTGTATTGGTCACGGACTGGCTAGCCTGAACCAACCTCAAATATTCAAGTGGATCCACGTCTGTCCTCTATCGTCCAGACACAGAAACATTCCGCTGGACGAAAAATCTGCGCAGCCTGCTCGGGAAAAGCAGTTCTCGCCCATTGTTACCTGGCTCAATGATTTAGCTCAGGTTCGTGCAAACAGAGCGGGCGCCGAACAGCGACCCAGCCCCTTGCTACTTTCTGAAATCACACACGGCTCCGGCGAGCGGGGTGGGCAGCAAGGAGCGGACCGGCAGTCCCACCGGGAAGGTGGGCCGCACCGACAGGCCGAAACGCAGTAGAGGAACCGGCGCAGCCGGTTGCGGCACGCCCCGGCGGCACTAAAGGCCAGCGACGCCCACCCGCTTGGCCGCGGCCGGACCCAACAACGTCGGCGCATCGCGCCGACCGCAGATCTTCAGCGCGAAGCTCCAACAAACATGCACTCTCACGTTCGGGCGACCGGGGCGGCGTGCGTGCGCCAGCCTCCGCCGTGCTCGCCGACCGACAGATCAATGACGGGATCGCTGGTCATTTTTTTGAACAGAGGCCTGTCCCTTTCGATCTGCCATTCACAACAGGACTGCCGCTGGTCTCGCGGAAGATGGAACTCGGGTCAAAAGTTCTTGTTCATCGGGCTTGTTCACTGCAACAGGCCTCGAAATGAGCGAAGACCTTCAATCTGCGATCGCCGCCATAATCGCGCGTACACCGGAGTGGATACGCCAGGAAATGGCCGCCAAGGATCACGTGACACGCGAACGCGCAGAGGAAGCGCTGGCAGCGATGCTCGCAAATATGTTCAAGGACGCAAGCAAGTCTTAAGCGCTTTTGGCGCGGAGCCTCCTTGGCTCCGCGTCGATTATTCGGTCAGCCGATACCACGCTCCATCAGACGCATCAGACGTGCCGAAAAGGCGCGCGGATCGACCGGCAGCTCACCGTCGGCGATACGGGCTTCATCGAACAGAAGATGCGTCGCGTCGGCGCGGACAGCCTCATCCCCGCCTCCGAGCGCACTGAGCTTCTCGACAAGAGCATGCCGCGGATTGACCTCCAGCACCGGCTTCGCCATCGAGTCCAGACGCCCCGCCGCCCTCTCTCGTCCGACCGGGCTCCCGCCACTTCTCGGGTTGGGGCGGATGGCAACGGATCGAGTTTGAAACTCGGCCCCGCACAGCCCCGGGGACCAGGGCCGCCCCGTTCTCAGCCAGCGGTTACAGCCTGTCGGCAAGGACTTCGCGGGTGATCTCCCAGAGGGCAAGCCGGGCGCCCTCGTCGTCCGCGGGCGGCACGGGCCTGAGCGGCCTTGCTCCCTTCACCGAGAAATAGCCGCCGGTGACGCCTGCGAATTCCGCATCGTCGGCGAGACGCACAATAATGCCCGCACCCCGGCCGGGATCACCGATGCCGAGCCTGGTCAGCACCCGCTCGAGCAGCGGTGCGAAGCTCAGCTCCCGGCCAAGACCGGTCACGTTGAAACCGGGATCCAGGCAGTTCACGGCAACGCCCGTTCCCTCGAGCTGCCTGGCAAGTTCGAGCGAGAACATGATGTCGAGCAGTTTCGAGCGGCCATAGATTTCAGAAGACCCGAGACGGGAGAAATGCCCGGATACGAACATGTCCTGGTCGAGCCTGAGCGTTCCATGGCGCCTGGAGGCCTCCGATGCCGTTGTAACGATACGCGAGGGGGCGGAACGGACCAGCGTCTCACGCAGGATGTCGGTGAGCAGCCAGGGCGCGAGATAATTGACGGCCATCATCTCGTCATGGCCATCGACCGTGGCCCGCGGCGAGAAGGCATGGATACCCGCATTGTTGACCAGCACGTCGATCCGCTCATGGCGCGCGACAAGTGCCTGCCCGACAGTGGTGACGGATGCGAGGTCCGCCAGATCGGCGAAGTGAACATCGATCCGCGCCTGCGGTACACTCGCCTCTATGGCGTTGCGCGTTGCGGCGGCAGCCGGCTCGGAGCGGGCGATCAGCACCAGATGCGCACCTCTGCGTGCCAGTTCAATCGCAGCGAGCCGCCCTATGCCGCTGGTCGCGCCGGTCATGACGATGATGGGTGATGCGCTTCTGGACATGGTACCTCGGGGAATATATTGGATATATATCCATCATATCTCTCATGCAGAAGAAGGAAAGCGCCCTGGTGCCCACGCCGCCATTTTCAGATGCGGGACTGGATACCGTCCCCGCATCGTGGCTCCTGCTCGGCGAGCAGCTCAACGCGCTGCTGAGCGCCTCCCGCGCGGTGACGGCCCGGATGTCGGACAGCTTCGGCGCGGATTTGCAGCCAGCCGCCTTCCACGTCGTCCAATGGTTGCATGCCTTCGGCCCGGCACAGGCAAGTCAGGTTGCTGATGCACTGGCGATGGACCGCAGCGCCACCAGCCGCCTCGTCGGGCAGTTGAGGCAGGCCGGTCTCGTCGAATCCCGTGCCGGCACCGCGGACAGGCGGAGCGTGATCCTTTCCCTGACCGAGGAAGGGTCGCGGCGGATGCAAGCCGCCATCGCCTATAAGGGCGAGGTCTTCCGCCACAGGCTCGAAGGCTGGAGCGAAACCGATATCGGCCACCTCACCGCCCTGCTGCGGCGTTTCAATTCCGATGGGATCAACGGCTGAAGCAGCGGGCTTGCCAAAGCAATGGGGCGAGCGGGAGCCTCGGCAATGCCACAGGCCAGGTCCCTTATCAGGATGGCGCAGAACTCGCCAAAACAAGTTCGAAATCGACAATTCGGGCCCGGCCGCCGTCGCTAGCTGTGGATGCAAGCAAGCCGGCGCCGCCGGCTCCCGCAGGAGTTGATTTCAGATGGTCGATACCCCGCCTTCCGGCCCCACGGTGATCCTGGTTCATGGCGCATGGGCCGATGGATCCAGCTGGCAACGCGTCATTCCCCTCCTCACCGCGAAGGGCATTCCGGTGATCGCCGTACAGAACCCCACCAGCTCGCTCGCTGACGATGTCGCCGCGACCCGTCGCGCACTCAACATGGTGGAAGGGCCAGTGATCCTGGTCGGCCATAGCTGGGGCGGCGCTGTAATCACCGAGGCCAGCAACGACCCCATCCACGACGATAACTGAGTCTTCCGCGGCATCCCGCGCTGCGGCAGCCGTATCGTCGGCGACCCATTGGAAGTTGGTTTCGACATCGAGCCTGTCGCCGGCTTCCTGCAGCGCTTCGCGCTCGCTCTCGCAGCCGGTTCTGGCCAGGATCATAGTGCGCGTGGAAAGACGCATTCCGAGAAACTGTTCCAAGATCGCTTTGGCGACCGTCGATTTGCCGCTAGCAACCGCGCCCGAAAGCGCGACGACGAGTTGCATTTTGCCCTCCCCCTCAGGTGCAGCCCCCGCCGCTCTGAGCCTTTAGAGCCACTTAACCGCAAGTCGCCAACCGGATTTCCGAACTTATTCCCAGGAAAAACATCCAAATCGGATTGGATCACATCAGGTCGATCTATTCTGGACATCCGAGAGCTCGTGCCGGTTTGGCCGGTTGCATTTAAGCGCGCCCGCCGGGCACTTGTCACGGGCATGACCAACTGGCTGCTTTCGGGATCATTTTAGGCCGCAAAGCCGACTTACGGTAGCTAGCGACCAAGGCCCCGGCCCCGTCCAAAGTCGATGCCGTGGTTGAAGGCAAGCTCAGCCCCGAGCCTACGCCCTGAATCGAGGGAGATGCCCAACTCGACCTTCCGCGCAGCGAGAAGAGATTCCAGCTGCGGATCGCGTTCCAGGCTCTTCGCCATTCCTGCCATCTCGTTCTGGGCCGATCTCCGGGCCGCGAAGTCGCCCGTGACATACGCCCGATCGGCCTGACCGCTGAGCTTATTCCAACGCTCGACGAACCGGTCGGCACGCATCGCCGGATCTGCGCGAATCTCGGCTTCAAGCTGCATTGCCCGCATCGCACGCTTGAAGCTGCCGCCCGCCGCCTCGCGCGCGAGCGACGGATCCTTCTTGTACGCGGTTTCGAGGTCGTGCGAGGCGTGCTCACGCAGCGCGTTCAGGTCTTTGCGGGCCTCGCGAATCTCCTGCACCTGGCCGAGGTCCGCGGCGTGTCCCTTGTCGAAGCTCTCGAAGATACTCACCACCGCGCGGGCGTGCCGCACGACGATATTCCTCCGCGCCTGACGCGCTTCGTCCTCAAGCGATCTCGCCAGGTCAACCTGGCGCTCGACCGGCAGGCGCAACCCGTCGAACATGCCGCGCACCTTCTCCGGCACCTTACGGACCAAGTCAGCAACGCGCTCGCGGAAGCTGATGCCCCGGCGATCGGCAAACTGGCGTTCCGGCCCATGCGCATAGTCGCTCGCCATGTCCTTGGCGCGGTCGCGCGACAGCGTGCGGACGAGTCTTCCCTGATCCGCAAATTCGTCTTGGCCATAATGGAGATCAACGCGGTCGCGGTGACGCGACAGCGCGACATAGGCGGAATGACTGTCCATTCCCGGTGTCGCAAGCACATGCGTGCGATCGACGGTCATGCCCTGCGCCTTGTGGATGGTGGCGGCATAGCCGTGATCGATCTGCGCATAGTCCTTGAAGTCGAACGCGACCGAGCGGCCATCGTCGAGCTGCACCGCCATGCACACCGTGCTGGCGCTCTCCACGGTCCCGAGCGTCCCGTTCTTCACGCCAAGGCTACGCTCGTTCTTGAGGAACATGACCCGGTCGCCGGTCGCGAACTCGCGCGAGCCGCGCTCGGTGGAGATGGCGACATCTTCGCCGAGCGCCCCGCCAGCACGCAGCCGATCGCGCGCGGCGCTATTAAGCGCTTGGACCTCGTCGCGCGTGTGCGTGAGGATGATGCGGGAGGCGTCCGGATCGGCCATGCGGTCGCGATCCCAGCGACCGATCAACGCATCGCGAGCCTCGTCCCGCGTCGCGGCGGAACGCACCGCATCACGCTCGTAATATGCCTGGATCGCTTCACCCGTCCGCCCGGTTGCAAGATGTCGCGTTGCATCGCGCTGCCAGTCTTCACGCTGGCGGCGGACCTCGGTGATCTCGACGCTGCCATGCCATTCGGCAACCGAGCGGAATGCGGCACCCGCCTCGATCGCCTGGAGCTGTTCGGGATCGCCGATCAGGACGACCTTGGCGCCGCGCTTCTCGGCCTCCGAGAGAACGCGCTCCATCTGGCGTGAGCCGATCATCCCAGCTTCGTCAATCACAAGCACATGATTCGGGGTCAGCAGGTCGCGGCCCTGTCCCCATTGATGCTCGATCGACGCGATCGTGCGTGACGCGATGCCCGACCCGCTCTCAAGATTCTCGGCCGCGATGCCGGATAGCGCCAAGCCCTGAACCGCATAGCCGGCCCCTTCCCAGGCGTCGCGTGCGACACCCAGCATCGCCGACTTACCGGTGCCCGCGTAGCCGGTGACGATGGCGAGATCCCGAGGGCGCACTATATGATCGAAAGCGGCCTTCTGCTCTCCCCCGAGCACAAGGCCGTTCCTCCCGGCGGCATCGATGGCGCTGTCCATCGTTGTTGCCGGGAGACGATGATCCGACCGGTCCGCGAGGCGTAGGGCGGCGTGCTCCAGCCGCTGCTCGGTATTGATCATCTCCCGGCTGGTGAACCGGTCCTCGCCGCGTCCATCCTTGCCCAGCGCCACCAGGTCTGGCGACGACTGGACCGCGCCCATCGCCCGATCGAACTGTTCCTTGCCGTCGCTGTGCCGGTGGATGAACCGGGCAAGGTCGCGCGTGGTGAATGTTGCCTGCTGGTGCGTGATCGCGTCGAGCGCGATTCCCGGATTGGCGATGATCTTCTCGCCATTGGCGCGGGCGATTTCGAGATGCTCGGCGAGGCGCTCGGACTCCAGGCCCTGAGCGGCCATGCGCGATGCCGCCGGCCCGATCTTGTGCTGAGGCTCCAGGTCGATGCCTTGCGCCTCAAGCGAGCGGTGATCGATCCGCGCGTCGATATCGAGTTCGGCAAGCCGGGCGTTGACGTGCTCGCTCCAGCGCTCGCGCCATTTCTCCAGTAGGTCAGTACGGTTCCAATCACGGTTCTTGCTTCCGAACCCGTCCTCGCCGACCTCGCGCATCGTCAGCATCACGTGCGCGTGCGGTTTGGGCGCGCCGTCGGCGCCGATATCCCAATGGACATTCAGATCGGCGATCATTCCGCGATCGACAAACTCACCTTGCACAAAGTCGCGGGCCAACTCGATGCCCTGTTCCTTGGTCATCTCCCTGGGAATCGCGAACTCGATCTCGCGCGCCAGCTGCGCGTCCTTGCGCAGCTCGGCCGCTTCGACCGCGTTCCAGAGTCGCTCGCGGTCGGAGAGATGCTCGGGGGCGCCCTCCGGCAACATCACCTCGGAGTGGACGACGCCAGCCTTGTTCGAGAAATCGTGGTGCCGATCGAGCCGCTGATCGTAGAGCCGCGAGGCCGAGCGGTACGCTGCCGACGCCAACGCGCTCGACCCGGCAGCGCGCGAGATGACTTTGGCAGAGAAGTGGTAGATCGCCATGACGGCAATCCAATTACACCCAGCAAGCCACGTCGGCACGACGTATAAGCGCGCCCTCGAAAGAATTCATCTTTCTCGGGACTGCGCAATCCCAAGAGATTTCAGGGCGTTGTCGCTGATCGAGAGCAGCGATAACTGGTTCGTCCTTGCCGTACAACGCAAAGGACGATCCATGCGCAAACCCCGGGATTTCGATGTCGAGCTGAAAGCGCTGGCCGACAAGGCCAGGCAGCTTCAGCAGCAAAAGCTTCACCAGCTAGGCGAGCTGGTGACCGTTACCGGTGCGGACACGCTGTCGCCCGAGCATCTGGCCGGCGCGCTGCTCGCTGCGGTCGAGATGAAGGACGCGCCGACGAAGGAGGCATGGCGCAAACGCGGCGCCGCATTCTTTCAGAGCAAGAGCCGCAAGAATGCCGGAGCGAATGCGCAGGAATCAGGTGTCGTTTCGGCACGCGCTGGCGGCGCGGCATCGCCCGCAAGCGCAGATCGCGCGCCGGGATAAGCGAGCCTGGGTCGTGAAACGACGCGAGCGCACGCGGCAGCTGATCGAACTGGGCGGACTGGTTGCAAAAGCGGGCTTGGTCGAACTGACCGATGACGATCGCGCAGTGATCTTCGGTTTGCTGACGAGCGCCGCCGCGACTTTGCAAGGCGAGGATCGCGACCAAGCACTTGTGCTATGGCGCCGGCGCGGAAAGCGCGCATTCGGCAATGAAAGAGATGGTTGACCGGGAGTTGGTTGCATCGCCAATCAATATACGACAGGGACGGCGACCAGGCGTGCAGCTATCAAATCCGATATCGCGCTGCGCCAACTAAGGAAGGGTCGCGAATGTCGGACGAGAACTCCCTGAACGCCGTCGAGCTGGCCGCAGAACTCACGATTGCCTGGCTTGGCAATCAGAACAACCGCGTGAACGCAGAGGATGTGCCTGCATTCCTGCGCACGATGCACGCGACTGTTATCGAACTCGATGGAAAAGCGGCGCCCACAACTGACGCAGTCGATGAAGCCGGCAGTGAGTCCGAATACACGCCAGCTGTCTCGGTACGGAAGTCGCTCGGCTCGAAAGATCACATCATCTCGATGATCGACGGCAAGCCCTACAAGACGCTGCGTCGCCATCTCTCCACCCATGGCCTGACACCGGAAGAGTATCGCGAGCGCTACAACCTTCGCCCGGACTACCCGATGGTCGCCCCGAACTATTCAGAAGCGCGTCGGCAGATGGCGCACAAGATCGGGCTGGGCGCGAAGGGCCGCGCGGCCAAGTCGGGCGCGGCCGCAACGCCGGCCCCGTCTCCGACACGCAAGCCGCGTGCGAAAGCGAGCGCTTCGTAACAAGCATTTGCGCGCCGGGCGCGATACGCCCGGCGCGCAAATCGCATGAAGCTGATCCAAGCTGCGAGATTTCCGAATATGTCCGGCGAACAGGGATCGGTGGGGCGTGCAGCAACGCGATTTTAACGCTGCTGCGCAAGTTTGATTATATGTCTTTCCTCGTCCTCGCCTGCGTCTTGATCGCCGTGGACGGCGACACGCTCCGCTGCGACCAGGAGCTCATTCGCCTGATAGGAATCGATGCGCCGGAGTTGCCAGGGCATTGCCAGGACGGGCGCGATTGCGCTCCTGGTGATCCGCTGGAATCAAAGCGAGCATTGGAAGTTCTATCTCGCGGCCCCGCGTCGATCGATCGCCAAGGCCGTGATGTATATGGCCGAACGCTGGCTCGGGTGCAGGTAAACGGAGTCGATCTGTCATGCGCGCAGCTTGCGGGCGGGCACGCAATCTACCGGGCAGATTGGGATCAGTTCGGTTTGGTCGGCACAGATTGTGGCGTAGCGAAGCCACCCCAGGCCGTTTCTGCTTCGCCGTCGGCTCGGCGCGCTCGACCAGTTTCGGCACCGAAAGCTGTCACCGGATGGAGCTATCGCAATTGCGCGGAGGCTCGTCGTGCGGGCGCGGCCCCGCTGCACCGCGGACAGCCCGGCTATGGTGCGCACATGGACGGGGACGGTGATGGCATCGCCTGCGAGCCATTCAGGAGATAGTGCCGTTCGGCAGGCGGCGGTCCGTGTAGCCCCTGAGCATCAGGCGAGGCGCTCCTCGCATACCGCGCGAACCAGATCGCGCAGCATCGCAACCCGTTCGCCTAGCCAGGTTAGCTCTTCAGCGGTGATCTTGTAGTGCGGCGAGTAGCGCGCGTTCACATATGCTTGGCGCAGCAGTTCGAAGCGCCGTCGGCTGTCCTTGTCGTCGCGGGGCCACGCTTCGATTAGCGACGGCGCGATGTCCTCCGCACGCGACCGCAGGAAGTTCAGCTTGTGCGATTTGGGGCTGTAGAGCGTGAGCACGAGCAGAGTGCAGTGATAAAGGCGCTCGGCAGCTTGGTGAAAGTCAAACGCCGCATCCTTCAAATAGCCCTTTTCGAGATAGAAGAGAGCACCCTCGAGGCGCTGCGTTGCGGCCGGAAACCATTCGTCAAAATAGCCCCGCGCCTCAGCGCGCGCCTCCTCAGGCGGCAAATTCTGAGGCGCTGCAAACCCAAACCCCTCGGCTTCGTAGAGCGCGATGCCTTGCTTGAGGATATCGACAAAGAACGGCCGGCCGCGCTCGAGCTGCTTATTCACGTCGGTGAGGGTGTGGACGATGAAGTTGACCGGTGCGCTCAGTGTCTGCGCGATGGTCACTTCACGCATCAGCCGGTCATCGGCCGCACCCCAATATTCGGTGATATCGGTCAGCCGCTCGTCATTGACGACGACGAGAATGTCGTAATCGGAGTGATAGCCGCCGATCGGATCATCGACCCAGTCGCCGCGCGCATAGGAGCCGAACAACACCAGCTTGAGGATCCGCGCCGCCTTCTTCCTGGGATCGGTGGTGCGCGCGGTGATCTCGGCGAATTCCTCGAAAAGGATGCGCACGACATGGGCCAGCTCGCGCTGCTTGGCCTGTGGCAGATGGTCGAGATCGGTTCGCATAAGACAGCTTCAACCTGTGGCAGGCGCGGACCGGATGGCAAGGCCTATCCGGTCCATAACCCGAGGATCATTGCTGGCGTTGATCCGGTTCGGCTTGGACAAAGCCGAGCAGATAGTCTGCCGCCTTGCTGGCAGCGCTCGCGGCGCGGAAGATTGCCTTTTCGTCCTCGCGCAGCACGGCAAGCCACGCCCCGATATAATCGGAATGCCGCACCGTCGGTGAGATCGACAGCGATGCACAGGTAAAGGCACTCGCCATCTCGGCCACCAGCTCCTCGCGGGCATAGTCGGCACTGCCGAAGCCGCCGCGCTGGTTGCGATCGAGACGGCTCGCATGGCCGGTCCAATGCCCCAGCTCGTGCAGCGCGGTGCGGTACCAGTTGATTGGCGCGGGAAAGGCCGCTTGCGGCGGTACCTGCACATAGTCATGCGGCGGGGAATAATAGGCTTCGCTGCCGCCGATCCGGAAGTCTGCGCCGGTGGCTGCAATCACCGCCTCGGCCAAAGGGATTGTCTCGCGCTCGGTTGCCATCGCAGGAAGCGCCGTCACCTTGTCCGGCAGGCCCTCGCACTGGTCGATGTTGAAGACGGTGAAGCGCTTCAGGAACGCCAGCTGCCGCGCCTCGCGGTCCTCGCTCCGCGCGCGCTCGGCTTCGTCCTTGGGCGTGAAGCGATCGGCATAGCAGATGGTGGTGCCGCGCTCGCCCTTGCGGACATTGCCGCCAAGCGCATTGGCCTGCCGATAGGTCAGCCAGCGCTGCGAGGCATAGCCGCCCTCAATGACGGCTGCCCAGAGGATCAGCACATTGATCCCCGAATAGCGTCGCCCCGTTCCCGCGTTATGCGGCATGGTGCAGCCGCACGCCGCGCTGTCCCAAGGCTGTACCCAGGGCAGCCGCCCCTGCTCCAGCTCGGCAATCACCCGCGCGGTCACCTCGGCATAGAGGCTCTCACGGTTGGTTCTGGTCGTCTCCATCTTCCTGCTCCTCAAACCACCGCAACCGGCGCCGGAATGGCGGGTGGGCGGCAGGAGCGGTCCGACGATCTCGCCGGCAGAGGCGGGATGCACCCGCAGGGCCGAAACAGCGTGGAGGAGCCGGCAACGCCGGGTTGCGGCACGCCGCGGCGGGATCACAGGGCAGCGACGCCCACCCGCCAGATCGAGCCGGAGGCCCAACGCCAGCGCGTCAGCGCTGTCCACAGATCTCAGCGCGAAGCGCTGCCCAGCGCCCCAGGCGCCTATCAAACATGCACCCTCGAATCCGGCCGGCCGTCGCGGCGGCGTGCGCGCGCGACCGTGCGCCAGCCGCCGCCGCGCCTTCCGGCCGGATCGAGTGTGTCACGCGGAAAACAAGAGGCGCTGCGGACCCTGGCGGTTTCGCAGAAGTCCGCCAGCGAACGCTCATCAGACATCGCGTTCCGTTCTGCGCCGGCTCCCGCCGGCCAACATGTCAGCGATCGTCATCCGGATGGACCGAGACGCGCAGCGACTCGGCGCCGCCAAGCGGCGTAGAGCGCGATCGCACCGCAGGGGTGAGACGCCCTGACACACGACCGTCGAAAATCGAGAACTGCCTTTATCTGCGCGCATCCACGCCGACGCTCGCCCACCTACGCGACCGCCGCGAGCACCCCTTGCCCAAGCCGAAAACGCTGCTCACTCAACCCGGGGAGCATCAGTCAGACACAGAAGATGCAAGGTGATACCAATGCAAACCGACACTCCAGACCGCATCCTCCGGATCAAGAGCGTCCTTGAGCGCACCGGCCTCAGCCGCTCGACCCTCTACCGCAAAATGCAGAACGGCACCTTCCCCAAGAACGTCCAGATCAGCACTCGCTGTGCCGGCTGGCGGGAGTCCGCAATCAACGCCTGGCTGCACAACCCGATGTTCTACTCCGTCGAAGCAGGTCAGTAAGCCGCGCCGAATGGGTCCGCACGCGTCCCGGCTTTCCCGGCGACATACGCACCTTCCGTGCAAGCGGCCGTGCCTTGGGAACGGTCATGTCCGCGCTTGGCCAGACCAAAGGATCAGCGTCTTTAGCCGCCGGCAAGGGCGGGGCGGGATCCGCTTTGCCAAGCTCGAGCTTGGTCCAGTGGCCGCGGCCGGGTCGCGGCACGTTCATCGCATCGCAAATGCGAGCCATATAGCTGCCCGAAACACCAAAGCGCGCTGACACCTTGGTCATCGGCTCTGCCCATACCAGCTGATACAGTTCCTCGCGCGAGACCATGTTCACTCGGTTCAAATCTGACGGAGCCTATGGCCGGGGCGCTGCACGATCGAAACCCGCCTCGGCATCGCTTGCAATGTTGGAACATTAAGTGAACATACGTCGACTCCGATGAAAGGAGTACCGACATGCTTATCCTCAGCGATGGCTTTCTGCTTGGCCTAGCATCGCTCGTCACAGCCGTGGCCGGCCTTGTCTGGGCAGCTCGTCGCAAGCCCTGAACGCACGAAGGATTAGGGAGAGGCAATTGTCGTGACATGTGAGACGCTCTGCCAGCTTGGAGGCGCGTCATGGCAGGCTCCGAACCGAAGCCCGTGTTTCGTTGCGCGATTTACACTCGCAAGAGCACCGAGGAGGGGCTCGACCGGGAGGTAAACTCGCTGGAATCGCAGCGGGACACGTGTTCGGCCTATATCCGCAGTCAGAAACACAAAGGCTGGATCGAACTACCGAAGCGCTATGACGATGGAGGCTGGTCGGGCGCGAATCTGGTCCGACCAGCCCTTCAGGACTTGCTGACCGACATCGAGGCCGGCCGCGTCGATGTCGTAGTGATTTACAAGATCGACCGGCTGTCGCGATCTCTTCTGGATTTCGTCCGGCTGATCGACACCCTTGAGCGTTTCAAGGTCTCTTTCGTCAGTATCACCCAGGCCTTCGACACATCCGACAGTATGGGCCGCTTGGTGCTCAATGTCCTGCTGACCTTCGCCCAGTTTGAGCGCGAGCTATTGTCGGATCGCCTGCGCGATCGGTTCGCGACGCTCAAGCGGCGGGGCAAATGGACTGGCGGCAAGACCCCCTTCGGCTATGCCAAGGTCGACAAGAAACTGATCGCGCATGAGGTCGAGGCGGCGATCGTACGCGACATCTATGCGCGCTATCCTGAGGCGGTTTCGGGCAACCAACTTCTGCAGGAGTTGCGTGCTCAGGGCGTTCGCAACAAGACCTCGGTTGCACGGGATGGCAGGATATTGGGCGGGCATCTGTTCGGGCCGGGCTTGTTGCACCGAATACTGACCAACCCGCTCTATCTCGGCTTCATTGAATATAAGGGCGAGTGGTATCCCGGAGAACATCCGGCCCTGGTCACGCGCGAGCAGTGGGACCGCGTCCAAGCTAAACGCGCTCTGCGACACGAATGTCAGATTCCGCGCGGACATAGCGGCGCGCTGCTGAAAGGCCTGCTTTTCGATTCCCATGGCCGGCGAATGCATCCGGACGGACAAATTCGCGAAGGCCGGCGGTGGGACTATTACTCTACCGAGCTGTCCCGTGACGCGCGACGCCAACACCTGAAGGTGATCCGCGTGAACGCGGGAGAGGTGGAAGCACTT
Source organism: Sphingomonas kyeonggiensis (assembly GCF_014204495.1). Lineage (GTDB taxonomy): Bacteria > Pseudomonadota > Alphaproteobacteria > Sphingomonadales > Sphingomonadaceae > Sphingomonas > Sphingomonas kyeonggiensis_A. Next base: position 63,658 of record NZ_JACHLN010000001.1, read on the forward strand.
GCGGTCACAGCCTTGCGCAGCCTTCTCACCAATCGACCGCGTCTCTCGGAGGCGCTCGCGGAACTTGGCATTCTGGACGCGTCGATCGAGATGGCCCTCAAGTCTGGACCGACGATCTCCCGTTGGCTCGATGGTATGGAACGCGAGCGTCTGGCCGCGGTGCTGAAATGTGTTGTGCGGCGTGCGGAACTGGACCGGGAGAAGGTCCGGTTGCTGATCTCCTGCTTTGAACTTGATCGATTGCTCGCCTGGGATGGCGTGGGATTGCTGCGGCCATCGGTTGAGATACCGGGGCGCGTCATGTCGCGCGTCTACGTCCTGGATGCACCGGCAGCATTGGTACGGGAGACGCGGCGACTGATCCTGCCCATTCCACCACGGACGGCAGACGCCATTGCTCCCGACCCTCGGCTGCTGAAGTTGCTGGAGGAAGCAAGCGCCGCGCGCGAGGCGATCTATGCCAATCGAGACAAGACCGTCGCGGAGGTGGCGCGGGAGATGGGACGTGGCGCATCCTACTTCTCACGGCTGATCCAGCTCAACTATCTGGCACCCGACATAGTGGCCGCCATTATGGACGGTCTCCAGCCGCCGGGTTTCACGCGCCGGACTCTCTTGGAGGCGAGCATGCCGATGGAATGGGACCAGCAGCGCCTGATGTTCGGTTTCCCGGCTTGGCCAACGGAGGGGCTGAGCATGAGTCTCACGGGGCGCAACCATGCGCCGCGAAGTGGCGGCGGCCTTGCGCTGTAGAGTGTAGAATTTGCACAGTAAGGCCGCCGGCCGAGCCAAAGTCACCATCCGCTTCGAACTTGGCTGTTCCCCTTCCTAAGCCTTACGAGACAGTCTTCCGATCGTGCTACGCGCGCTATCGCGGCACGGCACCGGCGCTACTCCCGCATGTTCTCCAGAAGGGCCGTCACGCAGTTCGTCGAGATAGTCGCTCCACCATTGGTGCATGGCGACTCTCTCATTCCAATAGGCGCCGCGGTTATAGGTGCCACGCACCGCGTCCTTGTCCGCATGCGCCAGCGAACGCTCGATTGCATCCGGGCTCCACTTGCCGCTTTCGTTCAGCAGGGTCGAAGCGGTCGTTCGCAGACCATGCGCAGTCACTTCCCCGGCAGCATAGCCCATGCGTCGGAACGCCTGATTTATGGTATTCTCGCTGAGCGGCCGACGAGAGGTGTGAAATGCCGGGAAGATGAAGCCTTCCGGACCAGTCAGTTCGTGAAGCTCTTCGAGCATCGCCTTCACTTGCCGCGATAGCGGAATGGCGTGCGGCCGCCGCATCTTCATCCTGGTGGCAGGTATCCGCCACACGGAATTCTCAAAGTCGATCTCGGGCCACACCGCCTGCCTGATCTCGCCCGGCCGCGCCATCAGATGCGGCGATATCTGCGCCGCAAGCCTGGTGATCCGGTGGCCAGGATAGGCTTCTATCGCCCGCAGCAGTTCCCCGAAGGCTGTCGGATCGAGAATCGCCGCATGGTGCGTGGTCTTGGGAGTGATCAATGCCCCGCGCAGGACTGGAGTCGGATCGTGCTCGGCCCTGCCGGTCGCCACGCCATAGCGAAATACTCGGCCGGCAAAGGATCTGCAGCGACGCGCGGTCTCCAGCTTGCCCTTCGCTTCGAGGCGCTTCAGCGCGGCGAGTACGTCAATCGGCTTCAGATCGGCGATCGGCTGTCCGCAAAGTGGCTGCAACTGCTCCAGCAACCAATCGGCTTTGGAGGTCGTCGAGGTCGCGCGGCCCTCGGCGATCATTTTCTGGATATATTCCCGGGCCACATCGCCGAAGGTATTCGCAGCTTTATAGTGGGCCATGAGCTTGGCGCGCTTGCGTTCGGCGAGCGGATCCACGCCATCGCGCAGCTTCTGCCGCGCCTCCTCGCGCTTCTGCCTCGCCTCCGCCAGAGTGACCTCCGGGTAGCGTCCCAGGGCCAGCCGCTTGTCCTTGCCGAGGTAGCCGTACTTGAAGCGCCAGAGTTTCGAGCCGCTCGGATGCACCTCGATATAGAGGCCGCGCTCGTCTGCTTTCTTGTAGATGCGATCCCGCGGCTGGAGGGCGCGGATTTCCATGTCTTTCAAAGCCATAACCCAAACTCCCGATTCGATCGGTTCTGTTCGGATGGCGCCCATCTTTCAGTCGAAATGGCCCACCGGGCCATCAATTTTCCCGGGCCATATTAGGCCCGGATGGTGGCCCATATGGCCCCTGGGATCGACTGAAACCTGCTAGGATCGTTTCGGACAGAACCTAGCGAAAATGGCAGATTTCTGCCGTTTTCGTCGAGGTTCTGGGATCCTGTGAGACAGGAAAATGGTGCCCAGAAGAGCTTTCTGGAAAAACACCTAAGCGGTTGATTTTGCAGCCAAAATCCGGGCCGGAAAATCGCCGGGACCACCATTAGCACAACCTGATTTTCTGGAAAAGGCTGGACGTAAATGGACGGGGTGGTTCGAGTCCTTCTTACGTCGGGCTGGTTGGGGCTTTGTCCGAAATATGACTACAAATTTCGGACAGGTATGCGGGTGGCAAACCTTATATCAGCGACTTCTCCAGCGCGCTTAGAATCGCCCCGTGGCGCTCCGGACTGGCTTCACGGAATTTGCGGATGTTCATCAGTTTGAACTGCGGCGCGGGCAACTCGGCCAGCGCTGCGATTGGAAAGCGGCTCCAGTCCGGATCGCCGGCCTCGAAGGACAGGAGAAAGGCTCGATCGTCATCGGTGAACGATCCGCGCAGGGCGTTGACCAGGCGATTGAGCGTCGCCTCGTGATCGTCATAGGTGAAAGGTTCGAAGGGCATTCCTTCGAACTGGGACCGGAAGGTCTCGCGCTGATCCTTGCGCGCGGGATCGACGAGTTCGGCAATCGGGCGACCATGGCTGACGAAGCCGGCGATCGCGCCCAGGCGAACCTCGTCCGCTAGGCCTTCCCGGTCGAGCAGACGCCTGACGTCGAACAGGTCGCGGGGATGCTGCCGGTCAAGCGCAGCGCAGATCTTCCCGCCGAACAGCTCGCCGTGTGACACGCATCGCGCCTCCGCAAAGACTTCGAATTGTTCCTGCACCTGATCGGAGCAGGCTAGGTCGCGCACCGGGAACAAGTGACCCCGGAGCGATGGATTGACCTCGATCTTCACCTGCGTGCGGATGCGCTGGCAATTGAGCTTCACCTCCATGCCCTCGCCACCCTGTCGCGCCTGGGTCACGCGGGTCGGCGGCAATCGCCGCTCGATCTCGGCACCGATGCGCGCAAGGGCTTCGCCGATTGCGGCGAGCGATTCCTTGCGGTCATGGTTTGGGAGATAGGTCAGGTCGATATCGACCGACAGGCGCGGCAAGTCCCATTCGAACAAGTTGATGGCAGTGCCGCCCTTCAGCGCGAAGACCGGCTCCGCCATCACCAGCGGCAGGATGTCGAGCAGCAGCCGGACCTGGTCGCGATAGGGTTCAGCCACGATCGACCAGCTCCCTGGGAAGCAGCAGCTGATATTTCGCGACATAGCGGCCGTTCGGCACGAGGCTGCGATCGCCGGTCCCAAGATCGATCCCGTCAAGGTCGAGATGGCGCATCACCGGCAGGTTGGCGCGTTCCGCAAGGTAGAGGAACAGCCTGCGCACCTTGATGGAGGCGCACTGCTCCAGCAGGCTCTGCATGAGTTTGGGCCGTATCGAAGTCATGCTCTCGATGATCATTCCTGCCTCGACGAGGTCGAACTCCTTCGGGGCGAGATGCAGCAGCTCCAGGGCGGCGCGTTCCACGCCGGATGTCTTCAACGCGAAGCCTTCGGGCGCCTGCTGCTCCGTCAGCCCGAGGTCGGGAGGCAGGAGCTTGGTCTGAACATGCCGGACATCATCGCCCCAATGGGTTCTGAACCAGAGGGGCAGCGCGACGTTGAGCGGCGAGAACAGATAAGCCTTGGTGCTGGCGAACCGGACATAATGGCTGTTGCCCGACATCTCGAGCGCGGTCAGCGCCCCTACATGGACTGGCAGCCGCAGCTGGGCCTGCAGGCTGTGCAGGGCGCCCTGCCACGTCACCGTCTCCATCGGTCGCTTGAAGGCGCCACGGCCGAGCGACGTCAGCCAGCGCGATGAGGTGTAGTTCTGAAGATCTTGCGACGTTATTCCGAGGGTCTTGAGATAGGCACTGGTCGCAACGCTGTGCGGCTCCCATGCGTCGAGCATCGACCTCAATTTTTCTGACCGCGATAAGCTCATGGTGTATTTATAGCATAATTTTCAATGAAGCCAAGGCTGACCTCAAAATCCGTGCCTCATCCACACCCATGATATATTACAGACATATATTTCAATGTCCCATGCGCGAGTAACAGATTCCCTTGGGCGCAAAGCGGCCTGATGGCAGTTGGCCGTTATGGCAGGTGGCCCGTAGCACTGCCTTATGGCGCTCCTCCAGGTTATGGTGTCGCAGCCACTTGATGCAGCACTTGGATGAATTCGGTAAGCTCGCGATAGCCGTCTGCCTTGCTGATCGGGATGAGCTGCACCTTGGTGTCCTTGAACCACCGAGTTTCCTCGACGGAAGTGATATCCTCCTGCGCCATCAGTGCAAAGTGATTGGGCCCCGTTGTGGGCGCGAACTCGTCGGCAAGATATCCGAGCAAGAGCTTGATTTCTGGGTCGGCAAGCGAAGCCCCAACGAATACGATGGTGAACATCGAGAACATCGCCGAGAGCAAGCTTTGGTAAGCGCGCTGCCGATATAGAAGCTCGCGATAGTCGACGTCGGTCAAGATAATCCCGTTGCCGGCCTTTGCCGCATCTCCATGAGCCTTCAGGATGAAGAATTCACGCTTGGAGAGGCGCCGCTGGATTTCGCCAGTGTCCCTGAATGTGCAGACCGGCACGCTGTACTGACCGCTCTTGCGATAGGCGAGCTCGATCAGCAGATCGTAATTGGTCGTGATGACAAACTTGAGATTTTTCGCGGCGACGATCGCTTCGTGCAGGCCAGTCGGTTCCGGCTCCGGCTTGACGAACGTCCCCTCGACGAAATCATCGAAGTAGCCGGCAAGATCCTCCTTCAGGCCGCCGGCGATCATCAGGAATTTCGAGGAATCATCGACTAGCCGATTATATTCCGCGACCTTGTCCCCGGAGATGACCCGCCGCCGCTCCGCTTCCTCGATCATCTTGCGGAGAAACCCCGACCAAGTGGGAAGGCCAGCGCCGACGGATGCGCCGGCACCGACCAACAGCGCACAGCGGTTCTCGCGATAGGCCGTAACGAGGTTGTCGGGAATGCGTTTGGAATCGAAGGCCATCAGGCAGTCACTCCGATGTTACGGTGGAACGCCTTGATTGCCTCGGCGCGAAGGCGAACGTTCGCGGCTTGGCCGCCCTGAATCCGGAAGGCGTTGATGTAGTTGTAGAGATGGCGATCGAGCGCCGGGTCTCGGCGTCGCCCTCGGATCAGGACCTCGGGCTTGCTGTTGAATTCCAGGCGTCGCTCGTCGAACACACGGTACGCATCTGCCAGCCTGGCCGGGTCGATGGTCCCGCCGGCGCGCTGCCGCTGCATGATGAGCCAAGCGAGATCGACCACGATCCACTTTTGCGTGAGCCTGAAGTTGAGGGCCTCGTTCACGGCGGCCAGAACATTCAGCGCGTCGCCCACCTCTGCGGCGAGTTCCAAGATCTCGAGCGAGCGATCTGGACCATATTCCGCGATCATCTGCCTGAGGTCGGGTGCCTTGAGATCGGTCCGACCACGATAGGCCGCCATGGCAAATAGCAAGGCGGCATAGTCGGCGCGTTTGTAACGCGAGCCGGAAATGCGCGAGCTGGTGAAAAACTCATGCGTCTCCGCGATGACGTTGATCAGGTGCTGCAGCGGACCGCCCATTGCGTTTCGAAGCTCGGCGGGGTTGAGGGACACGCCCATCTGGAGACGACTGAACAGATTTGAAATCTCGTCGGGCGTGGCCGCGACGATCTCCGCTACCGCGACCTGAAACGCATCGAACCGATCCCGCAGCGTTTTGTGCAGCTCCGAGAAACGGAGGTCATGGACGTTGTGGCCTTCAATTTGGGGAAGCGGATCGGTGTAGCGGAGCGTATATTCTCCTGCTCGGAACGAGAATATTGCGCGCAGGCGCTGCTGGCCATCGACCGCGTCGTGCGTGTGCGCGCCGCCCGCGGGAAGCTGACGCAGATATATCTTTGGGATATCCATTCCGCGCAGGATGGAATCGATGAGCAGAACCTGTCGCGGGTTCTGCCAGGCGGCGCCGCGTTGAAAGCGCGGATTGAGGTTGATCGTCCCCTTCTGGCTGTACAGCTTGGCAATTGTCCAACGGTCTTGCAGGATCCTCATCGCACTCCTCGATCTACGGTTAGTACCGTCGCCCCCGACAGATCCTGCCGACTTCCTGTCCCATACTTCGCTTGCGCTTGAAGCGCAGTCAAACGGTCAGGCACCCTGCGCGTCACGTCGATTATCGATGTTCCCGGAAGCTGCGGCGGGATGCTACCTTTTGACTGCCGCGAAGACCGGCCTGCAGGACTCTTGAAGTGCTGCTCTAGCCGTGAAATGTCTCGGCAGGGGGTTGCACATCCGGTCTGGTGGCGCGACTCGGACAGGTCGACGCCGTCGCGAACACGGCAGTGAATGGAGCCGTGTAGACCGCTATGGGAGTGATTGAGGCGAAGCGGCAGACGTTGAAGGCGCTGGAGACAGCGCCGCCGATGTTCGTGCTGCCACGCGACGACCTTCTTCCCGCTCTGATCCCGGCGATCGGCGCTTCCTCCGTCCTCGACTGCATGATGGGCTTTTTTGCCAGTTCGTCGCTGGCGGAGATCGCCCCGGGCCTGGCAACCTATCTCGCCGCCGGCAACGCACCAGTGCGTCTCCTCGTCAGCCCGATTATCTCGACGGCCGACCAGGCAGCGCTCCGCGACGGCCTCGACCCCGCCATCCTCATCGAACAGCATTTCGAAGGCAGCCTGCCCGACGCCGATGCGCTGTCGCGCCATACGCTTGCCTGCCTTGCCTGGCTCATCCGCGAGCGCCGCCTCGACATGCGGTTCGCGTTCCTCAAGGACGGCCTCTTCCACCCCAAAGTCTGGCTGCTCAACATTGAAGGCCAGCGGCTGACCTTCCACGGATCAAGCAACATGACCGGCGCCGGGCTCGGCCGTAACAAGGAGCAAATGGCGCTCGCGCGGGCGTGGATGGATCCGGTCCAGGCGGCAACCGAACAGCGCCTTCGCGACGAATTCATCGAGCTTTGGGACGGGGACGACGACGACTGTGTCGTCGTCAAGCTCCCGCGGGCGCTCGAGGAACAGCTCCTCAAGACCTATGGTTCGGGCAATCGCCCGACCGAGGCCGAGGCAACCGAGCTCTGGCAGCGCGCCAAACGCCGTGCGGACGCGCCGGTTGAGCCCGCCACCATCAAGGACATCGCTTCTGCGCCGCAGACCGGATTTCGCGTCCCTGATTGGCTCAGCTGGCGCGACGGGCCATTCGCGCATCAGGGGCGCGCAGTCGATGCTTGGCTCGCGGCGGATGGACGCGGCATTCTCGCGATGGCGACCGGCTCGGGCAAGACGCTCACGTCGCTCGTCGCCTGCCACGAGCTCCGTGGTCGAACCGGCCCGCTGCTGATCGTGATCGCCGCGCCCTACGTCCCGCTGATCATGCAATGGTGTGACGAGGCGCGGCTGTTCGGGGTCGAGCCGCGCAACCTCACCGCCGCGGGCGGACCGGCAGCGCGGCGGCGCGAGATTGCCGACGCAGGGCGCAGGCTGGCACTTGGCCTTTCCGACACCGAAGTGCTGGTCGTCAGCCATGACACGCTGACCGATCCTGGCTTGGCCTCGGCGCTGACTCGGCTTTCCGTTCCGCGGGTTCTCATCGCGGATGAAATGCACAATCTCGGCAGCCCGGGGTTTCTCAAGAACCCACCAGACTTTTTCGAGTATCGACTCGGGCTCTCGGCAACCCCGATCCGGCAATACGACCCGGAAGGCACCGACAAGCTGTTCGACTTCTTCGGCCGGCCCTGCTTCGAATTCTCGCTAGAGGACGCGATCGGCGTCTGCCTCGTACCCTACGACTACCACGTCCACCGCGTCTCGCTCGACGAGGAGGAGATGGAGGAGTTCCGCGACCTCTCCGAGAAGATCCGCAAGCTCGGCTGGAAGATCGAAGCGAAGATCGACGACCCGCAGCTCGACGATCTGCTGCGCCGCCGCCGCCTCATCGTCGAGCGCGCGCGTGGCAAGATCGATGCGTTGGCTGCCCTGATCGACCGCGTTCCGAAGCCCGATATTCGCTACGACCTCGTCTATGCGACCGACAAGGGCCCCGGCCAGCTCGACGACGTGAACGAACTGCTGCGGGAGCGCGGCTTGCTGTTCCACCAGCTCACCGCCGAAGAGACGAGCGATCGTGGCGCGGTGGCGCGCATCCTCGATGCCTTCCAACGCGGCGAAATCCAGGTACTCACAGCCAAGCGCGTGCTGGACGAAGGCGTCAATGTTCCCGAAATCAAGCGCGCCTTCATTCTCGCAAGCACGACCGTCGAGCGCCAATGGGTTCAGCGTCGCGGCCGAATTCTTCGGCGCTGCGATGCAATCGGCAAGGACCACGGCGTCATTCACGACTTTGTCGCCATGCCGCCAAATGAGCTTGTGACGGATGCCGATGCACGACAACTTGTGCGCGGAGAGTTGAAGCGGGTCGAGGAGTTCGCGAGACTCGCAAGAAATTACGGGGCGGCGGACGGACCGTTGGCAATGCTTAAGGAAATGCAGGCGATGGTTTACGTCTGAAGGAGGGGGAACGATGGACACGCAGCGCGTCGTTGAGATCATCATGGAAGAAGCGCGAAAGGTCGAGGCGCGCTACCCCACCTATGCGGATGACGTCTGCGAGGTGGTCGCTGAAATCGTGAACATCGAGCGCCAGCACCGCTTCGCCGCCCGCAACGTCAAGCAGGATATCGCCGCCCAGATCAGCACGCTTGGCGCCGACCTCGCGGCCAAGCTCGCGGAGCAGGCGCAATGAAGCTTCTCCGCGCCAAATTCGAGAATTTCCGCCTGCTACGCGATCTCGAAATCGAGTTCTCGACCGACCCCGTCCGCAACCTGACCGTCATCCGCGCCGAGAACGAGACCGGCAAGACCACGATGCTGACAGCGCTGCAATGGGCGCTCTACGGCGACGAGGCGTTGCCGGGCGATCCCAAGACCTACCGCCTCCATCCGATCGACTCCGGGGTCGGCACCGTCCGTACCGTTGTCGAGGTCGACTTCGAAACAGTGCCCGCGCTGCGCAGCAGCCGCGTAGTGTCGACGCTCAAGCGTTACCGAGTCGTCCGCACGGTCACCGAGACCGTTAACGCATCCGGGTGGCGCCGAGGCGAGCCGACGCTGCGGCTCTACGACCTCACCGCCAAGGGTAGCGATCCTCAGGAATATGGCGAGAACCGTGTCCGCACCGAGCTGCCGCCCGAGCTGCGCGAAGTGTTCTTCACCGATGGCGACCGCGCCCTGAGCTTCATCGATGCCGACAGCGTCACCGTGAAGCGCCAACGCGTCGAGAATGCGATCAAGGCACTGCTCGGCCTCTCGATCGTCGAAAGCGCGCAGCGCCACGTCAAACAGGCCGCGGCCGACGTCAACAAAAGGGTCCGCGAATCGGATGCGAGCGGCCGCGCCCGCGAAGCCTCGGCCAGGATCGAAGCACTCGACGCCGAGCTCGCTACGTTGGAGCCGAAGCAGGCCGAGGCGATCGCCAATCGCGCGCGCAGCGAAGAGCAATATGAGCGGCTCGGCAAGCAGATCGAGCAGGCGCTCGCGCAGGGCGACCGCTCCGAACTCGCCACACAGCTCAAGCGGGTCAAGGACAATCGCAAGCGCAGCGACGCGCTCGAGCTGGCCCTGGCCAGGGAGCAAGGCGAGCTGCTCAAATCCAAAGTTCTGGCCAAGCAGCTCCTCGCCGACGCCGTCGCGGTCGCCACCGGGAAGCTGGAGGCGCTGAAGGCGCGCGGCCGAATCCCGAACCAGACGATCCCCGTGCTCAATGAGTGCCTCACCCAGGGCGTCTGCATCTGCAACGAGACCCTGGACGAGACGGACCCCGATGGGAGCCGCCGCCGCCAGCACATCAACGAGATGATCGAGGCGAGCCGCGCCGCCGACGCCATCCAGAAAACCATCACCGAGCTCTATTATGGTGCCCGCGACCTGATGCAGCCGGGCGAGGCCCAAAGCTGGCGCGATCTTTATGCCGATCTTATGGATCGGCGAAACAAGGTGGCGCAGACCATCAAGGACCTAGCCGCCGAAGAAGCGCAGATCGAGGCCAAGATCGCGCTCGTCCCCGACATCGACATCCAGCATCTGCGCGAGCAGAAGAAGATCGCGCGCAAACACGCCGACGATTATGGCGATGCCGCGTCGCGTGCCGCCTTCCGGATCGAGGCGGCGCGCTCCGAGCGCGCCGCTGCCGTCAAGGAACGCGACGATTATCTGAAGGAAGAGACCAAGGGCCAGCGGCTCGCCGCCGAACTGGTCGCTGGCCAAGACGTGCTGCGCGTCTTCGAGCGTGCACTCGACCGGCTGAAGTCCGACGAGCTCGGCCGTGTCAGCGCGCTCATGAACGAGATCTTCCTCGAGATGATCGGCGCCGACACCGAGCAGGGCGCCATCATTCGCCGCGCCGAAATCAGCCAGGATTTCGACATCCTTGTCTATGGCCCGGACGAGCGGCTGCTCAGCCCCGATCGCGACCTCAACGGCGCATCGCGACGCGCCCTTACGCTAGCCTTCATCCTCGCCTTGACCAAGGTTAGCGGCGTGGAAGCGCCCAACATCATCGACACGCCGCTCGGCATGATGAGCGGCTATGTGAAAAGCTCAGTCGTTCGCGTGGCGGCGCGCTACAGCTCGCAGCTGATCCTCTTCCTCACCCGTTCGGAGATTGCCGGCACCGAGGCACTGCTCGCTGAATATGCCGACAAGGTGATCACGCTCACCAATCCGGCCCATTACCCGCGCATGCTGCTCCACGCCCCGACTTCGGACGTGATCCAGGTCGTTCGCTGCGATTGTTCCTATGACGAGAGCTGCACCGTGTGCGCGCGGAAGATGGAAGTCGAGCCCGGCGCGGCCCCACTGGAGGAGGCGGCATGAGCGACAACATCAACACGTCGTTCGCCAGCGTTGAAGTGAACGCGCCGGTGGAATTCCGCGAGTTCTTCCAGCGCTATTCGCAGAGCACGGGCGCGTCGAGCGTCGCGGACCTCGATCGCAAGCCATTCCCGCGCATGGTCGATTTCTGGTTCCTCGCCATCTGCGTCGCGGTGAAGCTCAAGCTCAAGCCGGTCGATCTCGAAGGGCGCGACACCTACAAGGCAATCGAGGGCTCGGCCGTCATCTCGCCCGAATGGCGCGCCGACGCGCTTCGGCTGATCGCGATCAGCGAAAGTGGCGAGACCGACATCGTTCAGGATCCCCGACGCATGATGCGGATTGCTAATGGTCTGGCCTTCGCCGGCATGCCCCGCCTCATCGAAATTCTCGAACAGAGCCCGGATGATGAGATGTTCGGGCTCAGCGACGAGCTCGTCGCAATGCTATGACCGCCATCTATCTCGACGGGCACGCGTCCACGCCGATCGCGCCGGAAGCGCTCGATGCCATGTGCCGCCAGGCCGGCCGGCCTGGCAACCCCCATGCGGCGCACGCGGCGGGCGCCAGCGCGGCGGCCGCGGTCGAGCACGGCCGCAGCCTAGTTGCAGCCCTGATCTGCGCGGAACCGACGGAAATCGTCCTCACCTCAGGCGCGACCGAGGCAAATAATCTCGCGATCCTCGGCTTCGCTCGCGCCCTTCGCCAATCCGGCAGCAAAAAGACCACGATCGTGACGTCCGCGATCGACCATCCGAGCGTGCTCGGTCCCGCGGAGCATCTCAAGCGGGAGGGTTTCCGTCACGTCTCCGTTCCCGTCGGTCGAGACGGTCTGATCGATCGCCATGCCTTCGCGTCTGCCGTCCGCGACGCGGCCGTGGTGAGTATCGGGCTCGCCAATGGCGAGATCGGGACGATTCAGCCCATCGGGGAGCTGACGGAGGTCGCCCATGCGGCCGGCGCCGTCGTGCATTGCGATGCGACCCAAGCCGCGGGCCGAATCCCGGTCGACGCGTTCGCGCTCGACGTGGACGCGCTCAGTCTCTCCTCGCACAAGATGTACGGCCCCCCGGGCATCGGCGCCTTGTTCGTCTCGTCGGCAGCACCGGTTCAACCGGAGCCGTTGTTCGTGGGCGGCGGGCAGGAGCGAGGCAGACGTCCCGGGACGGTTCCCACGATGCTTGTCGCCGGGTTCGGCGCTGCGGCCAGATTGGCGGCGGAGCGCTTGGCGCAAGACGCCGAACATGGTGAGCGTCTGCGCCGGTCCTTCCTCGACGCGCTCGACCGCGCCGCGACGGGGTGGTCCTTGAGCCTGGAGAGCGGATCGCGCCTGCCAGGATCGCTCAATCTTCGTTTCGAGGGCGTCGACGGCGACAGTCTCGTCGATCAACTCGCCGGAACTGTCGACTTCGCCACCGGCTCCGCCTGCGCATCCGGAAAAGTCGAGCCGTCACATGTACTTAGAGCGATCGGCTTAAGTGAAGACGAGGCGCGGTGCGCGATCCGGCTTTACTTCCATCGCTATCTTGACGAGGAGGCCGCAGTTCGCGCCGCAGTGTTGCTCGCGAGCGCCGCGAAACGGTTTCGGCTTGTCGCTGGCGAGGTTGTCCAGTAGCATGCCGCGATGCGGGAACTTATCGAGAACATTGACCTTAAACTAAGCTTCGCGGGCCACGAAACTTTCCCGCTCCGCCTGCTGTGGCTTAAAAAAGCGCACAATGCCGTGGCACACGGCGCGCCCAACCGTCTCTTTGCCGATCCCGATGCCATCGCCCGATTCGGCGTCGGCCGGAACATGGCTCTGTCGATGCGCTTTTGGGCCGACGCCGTCGGCACGATCCACGATGACGGGCAGCGCCTTTTGCCAAGCGAATTTGGCGCGCGCCTCCTCGCCGACGACGGGTGGGATCCTTATCTTGAACAGGCGGCGAGCTTGTGGGCGATCCATGCGCGCCTCGCCGCCGATCCCCGCCGGACTACGACCTTTTTCGCATTCAACGCGCTCAACGTGCCCGACTTCGAAGCCGCTACGCTTCAGAAGCAACTCGAGGAAGTCGCCCGAGCCCGCCCCACCTCCCGCGCCTCGGCCGTGACCATCAAGCGTGACGTGGAAGTGTTCATCCGGAGCTATGTTTCCCGCCGCGACATGGGCGGCGAAGATGCCGCCGAGCCCCTCCTCGCCGAGCTCGGGCTGTTGCGGGAGACGCGCTATGGCGGACATTTTGAATTTGTCCGCGGCCCCAAACCCACCTTGCCGGACGGCGTCTTCGCCTATGCCCTCGAACGCTTCTGGCGTGCGCAGGCCGCAAACGCGCCGGCCATTACCGTGGAGCAAGCCTCCTATGCCGTCGGGTCTCCTGGACGGATCTTCAAGCTTGACGAACACAGCGTCGCGTCCCGGCTGATGGCGATGGAAGCGTTGACCGATGGCGCATGGCGCTGGACCGATACCGCCGGCCTGCGTCAACTGCAGCGCGTCGCATCGGTCGACGATCTAGGCATGCTCGCGACCTGTTATGCGGGGAGCTTGCAGTGAGCCTGCTCAGCGAACGCGTCAGCGTCGACAGCCGCTACCAACGCTCCGCGCGGCTCGATGCTGATGTAGGCGTCGCGTCGATGCTCGCCGGCTATGTCCTCCAGCCAACCGTGGCCGACGCGCTCACCACAATGGCCGCTGCGCTGGAAGGCGGCGGCCGCGCGTTCACATGGACGGGTCCTTATGGCGGCGGCAAGTCAAGCGCCGCGTTACTTCTAGCGGCGCTGATCAGTGACGCTCGCGAACACAGGAAAGCAGCGGAAGCGGTCGTGCCCGCGAGCCTAGCCGCACGGGTCCGCGCAGGTTTCGCAATGGGGGCCAAGCGCTGGCGCATCGTCGCGATCACCGCTAGGCGACGTTCGCTTCGCGAGGAAATCGCCGAGGCCGCCGCCCATACGCTCGGGTGGGAAACGAACGTGGCCGCGGATGCAGCGCGGGATGATGGTGCCTTGCTCAAGGCCCTCGCGGGCTCGGCTGAACGTGGCGGGGTGCTGCTTCTGCTGGACGAGCTTGGCAAGGCGCTCGAATATGCGGCCGCCACCGACGGCGACATCCACTTGCTGCAGGATCTCGGCGAATGGGCGGCGCGTTCTGGTGGCCGCGGCGCGATCGTCGGCATCCTCCACCAGAGCTTTGACCAATATGCTGGCCGCGCCGGACGATCGGCGCGCGACGAATGGGCCAAGGTGCAGGGCCGTTTCATGGACATCGCGTTCGTCACTGCGATCGACGAGACTGTCGCGCTGATCGGCCGCGCACTCACCAGCACCTCCGCCGACGCCGAACCGATGCGCGAAGTCGCCGAACACGTCGCGACGGCTGTCGTCGCGCGTCGCCCAGGCGAACCTGCGGCCCTCGCGCAGGCACTGCTAGATGCCTGGCCGCTCCATCCGGTCTCCACTTTGCTGCTCGGCCCGATCTCGCGCCAGCGTTTCGCGCAGAACGAGCGCAGCGTCTTCGGTTTCCTGAGCTCTTCCGAGCCAGGCGGATTTCAGGAGCATTGCACGCGCCACCATTCGGGCGATGCGCAGGACTGGTACGGCCCCGACAAGCTGTGGGACTATCTTGCCCTCAATTTTGGGGTGGCCCTTTCAGCCGGACCCGATTCCCGCCGCTACGCGCTCGCGCTCGAGGCCATCGACCGCGCCGCAAGCCGCGGCGGCGAGGTCCATGCTCGCGTGACAAAAGTCGCCGCCGTTCTGGAATTTTTCCGCAATGGCAGCGGCCTTGCCGTCGCCGACGAATTCATCACGGAGGGCCTGGGGGATTTGCGGTGCGACACCGTCATGCGTGCGATCGAAGATCTGTGCGAATGGGCGGTGCTGATCCGCCAGCCTCGGCTCGGCGGCTATGCGCTCTTCGCGGGCAGCGACTTCGATCTCGATGAAGCGCTGACCCGCGCCCGCGATCAGGTGGGATCGCTCGGACTCGCCGAATTGCCGGCGCGGGTCGGACTCGGACAGGCCGCTGCCAAGCGCCATTATTTCCGCACCGGTGCGCTGCGCACATTCTCGATCTCCATCGAACTGGTGACGGAGGAGGACGCTGCGGTGGAGGCAGTCCGCGACTCCGTGGTGGCATCCCTTGCGCCTGCCAAGGGTGCCGGTCGCTTGGTGCTACTCGTTTCGGACGGCGCAGTTACGCCGGCCGGCATGAAGCGCTATGCAACCAAGTTGGCGAAGGCGCTCGGGTCGGTCGGCGCGGTTGCCGCGATTGGTGTCACTGGTTCGGTGTATCATTTGCGCGAAGTTGCGGCCGACCTGGCGGCGATCGAACGAATCTCACGCGACAATGCCCAGCTTGAGGGCGACCGGCTCGCCCGCCGCGAAATTGCAGCACGCCGCTCGGCACTGGTGGACGATGCATATCGCGAGGCGATGCGCGCATTCGAATCCGCCAGTTGGCGCCTGAGCGTGGGACCGGCCGCTGCGATCAGCGCGATGCCGCTCAGCCTGGTCGCTTCGTGCCTTGCGGACGCCGCGTTCACCGCGACGCCTGTCATCAACAGCGAGCTCCTGCAACGCGACCGGCCGTCCTCCAATGCAATGGCTGCGCTACGCGACCTAGGTCATGCAATGGCCGAGCGTGCCGACCAGCCGAACCTGGGTATCGAGGGCTATCCCGCTGAACGCGGTCTCTACATGACTCTGATCGAGCCGTTCGGCCTACACAAGGAGCGCGCCGGCCGCTGGCAGTTCTGCGATCCCGATCCGGACCTGCCCGCCGGAACCAGCCTCGCGCCGGCCTGGGCGGTGATGAGCGATGCGCCCGAACTCTCCCTCGCCGAACTGTACGACATTTGGGCTGCACCGCCCTTCGGGCTCAAGCGGGGCGTCATGCCCGTGCTCGCCTTCGCCTTCCTGCTCGCGCGCCGGAGCGAGCGTGCGGTCTATGTGGACGGCATCTTTCAGCCCGAGCCCGACACCGTCCTGTTCGATCGTCTGCTGCAGGATCCGGCGGCGATCCGCGTGCGCCGCATCGATCGCTCCGAAACGGATCTTGCGTTCATGGCGGATCTCGCGCGTGGGCTTGGCGTCGCAGCCAAGAGTTCGTCGCTGCAGATCGCGGCAGCGCTGTTTCAGCGCTTCACCGCGCTTTCGCAGTTTGCCCGGCGGACGGGCGACGTGCCGCCCGGCGTTGCGGCCATCCGCGATGCCGTTCTGCGAGCAAATGACCCCGAAGACCTGCTGTTCGAGACCCTGCCCAAGGTCGCGGCGAAGCGCGCCGACACGGTGCTTGCAGCGCTTGCGGCATCCGAGCAGGCTTATCCCGCTTTGCTCGACAAGCTCGTCGAGACCCTTGCCGCCACCCTTGGCACCGACCGAGAATTCAGCGCGTGCGCGGCTCGGGCCGATGCCGTTGTCGGCATCACTGGGGATCTGCGGTTCGATGCCTTTGCGACGCGCGTGCGCGCGTTCGCCGATGGCGGGACCGGCGACATGGAGGGTCTCGCTAGCCTTCTCATCCACAAGCCGCCACGCAGCTGGACCGATCGCGAACGCGATCAGGCGATGCTCGAACTCGTGCGTTTCGGCCGATCGTTCCGCGAGGCCGAGGCGCTCGCAAGCCTGCACGGCCGGGACAGCGACATGGAGGCGATGGCACTCATCGTCGGCATGCGCGGGAACCCGCGAGTCCTCCGCTTTGAGCTCAACCAGCGCGAGCGCGATGAAGCCGATAAGCTCGCCGACGAACTCCTGTCGCTGCTCAGCCGCCCGGGCTCGTCGAGCCTGTCGATCGCCGCGCTTGCCCGCGCCGCAGATCGCCTCGGCGCGATCGAGGAGCATCAGCCAGCATGATCGAACGCCACATTCTCGGTCTCTCTGGCGGGCGTGACAGCGCCGCGCTCGCTGTCTGGATGCGCGAGAACCGCCCCGAGCTCGAGCTCGAATATTTCTTCACCGATACCGGGAAGGAGTTGCCCGAGGTCTATGATTTTCTCGATCGGCTCGAAGGCTTTCTCGGCCGGCCGATCGAACGGCTCAATCCCGATCGAGATTTCGATTTCTGGCTTCGTGAATATGGCAACTTTCTGCCGTCTCCCCGTACCCGGTGGTGCACCAGACAGCTGAAGCTCCGGCCCCTCGAACATTGGCTGCGCGAGGACCTAGCCGCTGGGCACATCATCCACTCCTATGTGGCGATCCGCGCCGACGAACCGTCGCGCGAGGGCTATCAGGCGACCAGTCCGAACATGCGGGTCCACTTTCCGCTGCGCGAAGCCGGCATCGACCGCCGCGGCGTCATCGAGCTGCTCGAATCGTCGTCGGTCGGCGAGCCTGCATATTATCGCTGGCGCTCACGATCGGGTTGCACGTTCTGCTTCTTTCAGCAGAAGATCGAATGGGTCCGGCTCATGCGCGAGCATCCCGAAGCCTTCGCCGAGGCGATGTCCTACGAGAAGACCGCCCGCGATCATGGCTCACCCTTCACCTGGAGCCAGGGCGAAAGTCTTGAGGAACTCGCATGCAAGGACCGCGTGGCGGCAATCGAGGCAGAGCATCAGCGGCGGCTCGATCGCCATGCCGCCCGCCGCCGCACCAATCCGCTCGCATTAGCGAGTGGTCTCGCGCCCGACGTCGACGAACTCTATGGCCTCGACGAAGCATCCTCCGCCTGCATCGTCTGCCACAAATAGGCTTGGTCTAACTTAGGCTCCGAGCTCTGAGCTGGCCCCAATTCACGGCCACGCTTCGTCGCTACCCCATCCGTATGGCATTTGACGGCGATCCCCGGGGCCATCCTCTCGAGTAAGCCGAGGGGTCGTTCGCGACTTACCTCATGCCCGCCGGATCATTCAACGGGACGGTCCGGTTCGGCCGCGGCCAAATTGCCAGTTGATACCGTCCGTTCGCAGGATGCCTGACGCTGCCTTGCCGATGTTGTGCTCCAGCACGTCGCGCCAAGGAACGAGCGTAAAATCACGCGACCGCTCGACCAGCGCGTGAGAGCCGCTTTCGAGATCGACGCGCCGGACAATCACGCCCTGAACACGCTCTCCGACGTGGGCTGGCTCGAACCGCTTGCCGAGTTCCTCGGCAAGGCGGCTGCCTATGCTTTGCAGCTCGCGCCACCGCAGGGTTTCCATTCCGCCGCTGCGCAACCGAAAACCTTGGCCGTGGCCATCGGCCAGTTGCTGCTCGATGAGCCACTGGCGGCGGACCGCCAATGCGGCCCGTACTTCGCGGCCGAAACCGGCGTCGCGCGCAGCACTGGACAAGCCAGCCTCCAGCTCCCGATCGAGCCAGGTCGGCGCTTCCTTCGCCGCCAGCTCCGCGATTGGGGACGGCGAGAGGATGGAAACGGTCACGGGCCGGTCGCGCTGTTGCCGCTGGGCGAAGGTTTCCGCCCGGACGAGATGGTCCTGCGGAATGGACCAACTACCGTCCGCGTTCCGCTCCGGCCCCGCGCCCGCACGGCGCATCGCTTCGAGCCGCCGGACATGGCTTGCCGCGTAGGCTTCGCTGGCTTGCAGCTCATGGCGCAGATGAAGATCGACCGAGTAAAGCCCGCCGTTGGCACGGGCGACCGCGTCGACCGTGCGGTCCGCAGCAGTTGCTTCCGCCTTGGTCGGCTCGATCCGCACCGTCGCGTTCTCGGGCATTGACGGCGTCGCCTCTCCGCGCCCGATGTCGACATAGTGGACCCGGCCATCAATGCCATCGACCATCATGTAGTGCCGGTCGCGATGCTCGTCGGAGAAGCCCCGCCTGATCAGCCGTCCGATGATGGGTTCGCTGATGTCTGTCGCGACCACTTGCTCGACCCCGGCGCGGTCGAGCCGGCGCGCGGTCAGTTCGCGCTGCATGAGACGGATGATGTCGCCGCGCTCGCCCATGCGACGAAGCGTATTCTCCAACCCTTCGGCGAGCCGGTAACGACCACCGCCGATGTCCTCGGCCAGGTCCATCGCCTTGAGCTTGCGCAGCCGCCCCGCTGCGATCGACCGTTGAAACGGATCGTTGTCGGCCGCCGAGACTTCCCGCTCAGCATCCATCCGCCGCAACAGCCGGCGGTCGATCGCGGTCAGCCGTTCCTGGTCGACATCGTGCCGGAGCCGGGCTTCGATCTCGCGATCGGTCCGCGGCCCAAGGTCGAGCGTCACCAGCTCGGACGCGCGCTCGCGCAGCCCATGCGAAATATACTCGCGCGCGATGACGAGGTTGTCACCCTGGTCATCGACGCCGCGCAGGACGATGTGGGTGTGCGGGCGCTCGGTGTTGAAGTGGTCGACCGCCACCCAGTCGAGCTGGGTGCCGAGGTCCTGCTCGACCTGCGTCATCAGGCGCCGCACATAGGGCTTGAGATCGGGATATTCGGCGCCGTCCTCGGCCGAGACGATGAAGCGGAACTGGTGCCGATCGCCGGCGGTGCGCTTTAGGAATTCGTCACCGTCGGCGCGGTCGGTTTCCGGGCCATAGAGCTCGCCCGGCAAACCCTCGCGCGTCACCCCGTCGCGCTGGATGTAGCGCATGTGCGCGCGGGCGACCTGACCGGCCTTGCCCTGAAGCCGGATCAGGCTCGCCTTCACCACAGCACGGCGACCACGAAAGCCGGCGAGCCGGTCGCGGCTCGAGAGCAGCCGGCCCATGCTCGCGCCGCGACCGATCCGGCTGCCATCGAAGCGCCGCGACCGGACCCCGGTCTTGGTGCCGGCGAGACGGGCCGCGGCGAGGATGCGCCCACCATATTTGACGGCGCGCTTGCCGTCCTTGCCACGCTTACGGCCAAGCTTGGGTGTGAAGTCGTCGTCAGGCATGAAATCGGCCTGAGTCTCGCGATTTCGAGGCGGAAATGGCGGAAAACCGCCGCTTTCTAAAATCGTGTCTCGAAGATGGTGAGAGACAGTCTCGCGAAAAAAGGATGTGCAGACAATGCCTTGGCATGTCTCGATAGAGACTGCCTTTATCTTGTTTCGCCTCCCTTCCTTCCTCCCCACCATCCCGGCTCAAAAAAGGGGGAGAGACGACGCCGTGCTGACGCCGCCTCTCCCCGTGGAATGTATGTGCGTCAGTGCGCATGGAGCATCGCATCCCGCGCCCTGACCAGCGACCTGAACTGGCGGCATCCCATCATCCCGTGTGCCTGGCCATCGCCATCCACGAGCATGGTGGCGCAGAACCACTTGCCGTCGAGCCGCCCGCAGATCGCTATCCGATCGAGTTCGAAATCCTCGTCGTCGGCGCTCTCGTAGGCGCCGATCCAGCGCTCCTCGACCCGCGCATCCCAGCGAAAATCCGCTTCCTCCGCCTCCAGAAACCGATGCGCCAATGCTTCCCCGGCACCGCGTCCGAACTCAAGTTCTAGCCCAGCTTTCAGCGCCGCCAACACGCGATCCGACGCCGTTCCGATGCTCTGATACATGCTCATAATGACCTCCAACGCTATCGTCCTCATCATCGAGAACGGCGTTTGAGGGACGGGTGGCGGAGCGGCTGTCAGGGCCGCGGAGCGAAGCGCAGCGCCGCGAAGCGGACGTGGGGGGAACCGATTTTCGAAGAAAATTGGGGGGCACCCGCGGGCCTTGATAGGCGGTCCGCCAGCCGTCATGCTGGGTCTATCGAGACGAGCTTCCTCCCTCTCGATGACGCGCGACATCGCCTCAATCCCGCTGCGACAGGGTGACGAACAGCGACGATGCCGGGGAAGAAGAACTAGCCTCGGTGGGCCTAAGAGCATCGCGCCGCACCGCGAAGATCGACGGTGACTGCACCGGCTTGGCGGCCACCGCGACGCTCGGCGTCGGCGACGACGGCGCGACGCTGGCGAGATAGCCAATCGTCTCGGCGGGCAGTGCGCGGCGCCCGGCAAGATGCTCGGTATATCGGCCGGGACCGGCATTGTAGGCTGCGAACAGGCCCGGATAGCCGAAGCGGTCGTACATCAGCCGCAGGTAGAGGGTGCCGGCGAGGATGTTGTCGCGCGGATCGTCGGGATTGCTGCCCAGCCCCAACCGCGTGCGCATGTCCGCCCAGGTCGCCGGCATCAATTGCATGAGGCCCATTGCGCCCGCCGACGAGCGGATTGACCGGCCATTGTGATGCGTGCGGCCCCGGCTCTCGGCGTGAATGACCCGCTCGATCCATGCCGTCGGCAGGCCGAAGCGGTCCGATGCCTCGACGATATAGGGGCGCCAATCGGCGACCGATTGCGCGCCAGCGGGCGTGGCGAAAGCGAGCGCCGCAGCCGCCAGAAGTGCCTTTAGCGCGCCCATAGCAGCCGCGCCTTGCCGATGATGTCGGCGCCCTCGGTCACCCCGAAATAGCGCCCGTCGAACGATGCGGGCGCGTCCATGAGGAGGAAGAGCTGACGCCCGCGCAGCCGGACGCAGCCCGACCACATCGGCATTGGGCGACCGGCCCCGTCGGCGACGCGGCGCCCGGTCATCCACCGTCCGTTGACGAAGATTTCCTGGCCGAGCGCGCAGACCTCGTCGCCCGCGAAGGCCGCGACGCGCTTCACCAGTGGCACGTTCATGGGCAAGTAGCGGCGGGTCGCGGCCAGTCGTCGATAGGGCTCGGGCACCCGCGCGATCACCATGTCGCCGGGGCTCGCCGACGCGCCTGGTGACACCGAGTAGAGGCCGATCGGCGCGCTCGCCGACGCGTTCCAGACGAGGCGAGGCGCGGGCGGGAGCGCCGCCGATCCCAGCACGATGATGCTGCCGATCGCCACCACCGCAGTCCGTCGCGCGAGGCTCCTGCGCCGTCGTTTCGCGGCGCGCAGCGCGTCGCCCCAGGCGAGCAGCGGGGCATCGGAGGTGCCGGTCGGACGGCGGCTCACCGGCCCGACTCCCGCGCGCCGCTGTCGCGGCTCCAGCTGTCGAGGTCGTCGATATGATATTGGACGAACCGGCAATGGCGGCGGAACGCCGGCCCCTTGCCGTCGCGCCGCAGCCGCTTGAGCGACTTGCTCGAGATCTTGAGATAGGCTGCCGCCTGGTCGGTGGTGAGGAAGGGCGAGCCGCGCTTGGCGCGGCCCGCGCGATCGATATCGCTGTCGTCTTGCATGGTGGTCTTGGGTCCGATTCCCGGCGGCGGCGAAGGTGCCGGCGCGTCCTCGAACCTTGCCGCCCGGACCCGGCAGCGGGAGTGTCGAACCGATCTGTCGGGTTCGACACTCCCGGGTGCCGGCGGTCAGCGCGACCAGATCAGCTTCCACTCGGCACCGTCGCCCTGGACGAGCTGCGCGTAGATCGGCGACGGCAGCGAAGGGTCGTCGAGCTTGAGGCTCAGATATTCGGCGCCGGTTTCGCGCGCGGCCTTGGTCCAGCCCGCGCCGATCTCCACGGCGCCGGCGAAGACGCGGTGGTCGGGGGCCTTGTCATTGTCGCGTGTCGTGGAGCGAATGGTCGCCTTGACGTTGAGCGTCAGGGTCCGGATCGAGCCCGAGAGGATGCCGGATTCGTCGCGGGTGAAGGTGCCAATCTGTGCCATGATAAGTCTCCTTGTCGTCGCGAGACCGCCCATTGCGGCCTCGACAGGCGGACTTCGGCGGCAGCAGGTCCGGCTCCGCACCCGTGAGGGCCGCAGCGCAGCGGAGGACGCGAAGGCACGGGCTTTCTTGGTGCGCGAGGAGGGCGCGGAACGCGCCCGGGGAAGAAAGTTCGTGACCGCGTTGCGGCGCCGGACGGCCTGCCGCAGGACGCCGTGTCGAGAGAGGCCGAAGGCGGATTCGCCCACGCCAAGGTCGATCTCGGATGCACGGAAATTGGGAATCAGCCGCGAATTTCGAGGCTCATCGCCTCTCGGTCAGATCGCTGCGCAGCGTCCCGCGCGCGATGGCTCGATGAAAAGCGGGCATGCGCGTTACCCGAATCCGCGCGCCGGCTGTCTCGGTCGAAGTCGGCCCCGCTGTCCCTTGCGCGGGGCCGGCAGCATATTCGGGGACTCAGCCGCATGACCATGAACGACATCGCCGACGCGCTCGCCGTGACCAGGAACATCAGCAAGGCGGAGGCGCGGGCGATGGTCGTCGATGTGCTGGACGCGATCGCGGCGGGTGCCGCCAAGGGCGAGGTCGCGCTCGCCGGGTTCGGGAAATTCAGCGTGTCGCGCCGCTCGGCACGGCCGGGCCGCCATCCGCGGACGGGCGAGCGGATCGTGGTCGGACCGACCTGCCGCATCGGATTCAAGGCGGCTAAGGCGTTCAAGGACCGCGTCGCCCGCTGAACAAAATTGCCGCGCGCCGAGCCGGTCAGGCGAGGCGCGCGGCGCGAATTTTCCAGCCCCGGCGAGGGGCCGGGTGGCGCGGGCGGTAGCTCCACCGCCTGCGCCATTGCTCAGGCCGCGAGCTTGTCCGGCTCGCGTTCCGGCTCGGCCCGCATGGCGCGCGCGGCGGCAGCGACGCTCCCGACGCCGCCCCGCGCCGTGTAGGCGGCGGGCGGAAAGCGCATCCAGCGCGGCACCCAGCGCTCCACTTTCGCGCGCCCGTTGGCGCCGTCGATGTGATCGCGAGCGATCTTCTTGATCGTCTTGGCCTTCTCGCCTTCGTTCGCCTTGGCGACCACCTCGCCCGCGATCTCGCCGAGCAGCGCCTGCGCCACCTCGCGGTCGCGGACCAGCTCGAACAGGCAGGCGTCGGCCTGCCACCAGTCGGCCATGTCGATGCCGAGATGGCCGCCGACGGCATCGACGGCGGCGCTCCCGACCGCCAATGTCTCGCCCATCGCGACCGCGACGATGTCGAGCACGACGCCATCGGGAAGCTCCAGCAGCCGGTGGAACAGCTGGCACAGGCCATGGTCGTCGCCATTGCCGCCGGTGACGGTCGGCTCCTCCTCCGAGAGTCCGAGCACGGCCAGCACGGCGCGGCGATGCTCGTCGAACCGCGTCTCGCCACGGCTGGTTTTGACGCTCTCGCGCACATCGTCGTTGCGGGTCGATTGCGCATCGCGCCGCACGGTCCACAGCGGCGAGCCGATGATCGCGTGCGCGACCATCAAGCGCAGCGCAACGCCTGAATGGCTGCACAGCGCCGCCCGGACGGCGGCATGGCGATGCAGGTCGACATAGGTTTGGCAAGCGCCGGTGATCTCGGGCCGCGTTGGCTTCGCCCCACTTTCGACCGGCTCGCCGCGCGCGACGCGGCGGGCCTCGGCACGGGTCAGATAGCCTTCGTGGAAGACGACTTCGCCGTTGGCGCGGACATCGACATAGACGCGCCCGCCCTTGCGCTTCGCCGCCTTCTCATATTCCCAGCTATCGAAACGCTCGGACGCGGGCACGATCACGACATCGCTCCATCCGGCCTCGAGATAGGCTTCGCGGCGTTCCTCGATGGCCGCGTTCTGCGCGGTCCAGAAGGCGTCGGCGTCGGCGAAGTAGCGGTCGTCGCCGAACAAGTCGGCGACCAGTGCGCCCTTGTATCCGTCGATGTCGAACAACGCATGGGCCGCACTGATCGACTGTCCGCCGAGTAGCCACGCCTTGAGTTGGTGCCCGGTCGGGACATAGGCGTTGGGATCGTCGAGCAATGCCAGCCAGCTACGCTGCTGGGCCTTGCTCGCCATGGTCAGATGGCGAACGGTGGCGCGGTCGATTTTCTCCTGCCGATAGAGGTCGCGGACGCGCGGCATGAGATTGCCGAGCGCCAGCACGCGGCGGATCATCAATTCGGGAAGCCCGAAGGTCTCCGAAATGTCTGCCACCTCGCGCCCCTCCTTGACCAGCCGGGTGAAGGTTTCCCACTGAGTCACTTCGTCGGGGTCGAGCCGCGCGAGGTTCTCGATCATCGACGCCTCGATGGCGGCGGCGTCGTCGCCGTCTTCGAGAATGGCGCAGGGCAGCGGCCCATGGTCGATGCCTTCGGCGCGGACCAGAGCGTCGGCGGTCCAGCGACGCGCGCCCGCGACGATGCCCGACCGGCCATCGGCATCGGCGGGCTTGACGATCAGCGGCTGGATGATGCCGCGCTTGCGCACCGTCGCGATGATGTCGGAGACGTCGGGAAGCTTCTTGCCGTAGCGCATGTTGGTCTTGTCGATGAACATCTTGTCGGAATCGATGAAGTCGAGTTTCATCACACATACTCCTTGTGAGTGCCGCTCCCGTTCGTCTTGCCAGAAGGCGGGAGCGGCTTTCGGTCGGCGGCAAACGGCCGCCGCGTCAGCCGTCCCCGAGGTCCGAGGGCGGAAGCTGGTCGAGGGCATCGCCCTGCGCGACGCGGCGCAGCAGGGTTTCGGCCCAGAGGATCGACCCGGCGCGGCGGCTCCACGCCGCCCAGATCGACAGGCGATGTCGGCTTTCGAACCCGAGGTCGCGTTCGATTCCGAGCCCGAACGGCAGCCGGACACCCGCGATCTCGGACAGGCTGAACGACCCGAGTTCGGGGCAGCCGAAGCCGAGGTCGGCGAGGCCGAACAAGGTGTCGCCGTCCTCGGCCAGCTCGGTCGCGAGCCATGTCGCGGTGCCCAGCGGATTGAACAGCTTGAGGACCGGCACCGGGTCGAAGCATTTGCCCATCGTCTCGGCGGCGCGGCGGTTGATGTCGTTCGCGCGCAGCGCGAAGCGAAGCTCGGGCGGCAGCAGGATCATGCCGCGATCCTTTCCGCCACTTGCGCCGCGCTCGCTTCGCGATGGCGCGCGAGCAGCCAGTCGGCGGCCTTGCTGGCGGCGCTCGCCGCGCGGAAGATCGCCCGATTGTCCTCGCGCAGGACGGCCAGCCAGCTGCCGAGATAGTCGGCATGGCGGACGGTCGGGACGATGCCGAGCGCGGCGCAGAGGAAGGCGGAGCCGAGTTCGGCGACCAGTTCCTCGCGGGCGTAGCCGGGCGAGCCGAAGGCGTTGGCGAGGTCGCGCCCAAGCCGCTTGGCATGGCCGGTGGCGTGGGTCAGCTCGTGAAGGCAGGTCCGGTAATAGTTGACCTGATCGAAGAAGGCGGGCTGCGGCGGCACCTGCACGAAGTCGAGCGAGGGCACATAGAAAGCCTTGTCGCCGCCGATCCGAAACTCGACGCCCGACGCGGCGATCACCTCCTCGGCGACAGGCACGATCTCGCGCTCGGGCAAGGGGGCCGGGTCAAGCGCGAGGCCGGGACGCAGCCCCTCGCATTGCGCGATGTTGAACACCGTGAACCGTTTCAGGAACGGCACCGCCTTGGCCTCGCCGCCCTCGCGCGCGGCGCGGACCTTCTCGGCCTCGGGCGTGAAGCGGTCGGCATAGACCACGGTCTGGCCACGCTCGCCCTTGATGACACAGCCACCCGCCTCGCGCGCCTGCCGGAAGGTGAGCCAGCTCTGCGAGGGATAGCCATGGGCGATCACCGCGCCCCACAGCAGCAGGACATTGACGCCGGAGTAGCTGCGGCCGGTCAGCGCGTTGCGCGGGAGCGACGGCCCGACGCAGGCGGCACTTCCCCAAGGCTGGACCCAAGGGACACGCCCCGCCTCAAGCTCGGCGATGATGCGGGCGGTCACCTCGTCATAAAGATTGCCGCGGGGTTCGGCGCAGTCGCCGGCAGCCTCGCCACGGGCGCGACGCTTCGGGGATCGGGACACGATAGCCTCCTCACCCGCCCAAAAAGCCCCATGGCCTCCCCCGAGAGGCGGGGGTGGGCGGCGAGACGCGACCGGAGGAGGCCCGGCTCCAGCGGCGTGCGCACCCGCAGGGGCGCAATGCAATGAAGCACTCCGCGAAGCGGAGTTGCGCGCGCCGCGACGGGCCTCAGGCGGAAGCGCCGGCCACACCCGCCGACGAGGGAAGGCCCACAAACAACGCCGCCGCGTCGTCAGGACGCGGCGACCACGGACGCGCCAGTCGATCGTCACCGTGAGGCCGAGACCCCGCACGGGGGCTCGGGGCCGCGCAGCGGCCTAGAGCGCGGTCGCGGGCGGCGGAGCCGCGATGCCCCGCGCCGCCAGGCGCGAGACAAGACGCACCCTTGCGTGCGGCCGGCCAGCGCGGCGGCGTGCGCGCGCGGTGCTTCGGGCCGGTCATGCCCCCGGCATGACCTGAACAGCGTGGGACGCTGTTCACCCGAGCACTGCGCCAGCCGCCGTCGCGCCACGGCCGCGCAAGCGTGCAGACGCGGGCCAAACAGACGCGCGACCCCTGGCGGCGGCGCAGCGCCGCCAGAGTGCGCACCGCAGATTCCGCGTTCGACCAGGCATCGCCGCCGACCCGCGAGGCGCACGCAACCCGCGTTACCAATATTCCCGCCAGGACTGTCGCACGAGGACCAGTGCCATCACGCACGTTGTTCGAGCATCATGACCGCAGGATCGATCCCAGGGCGAATTACCATCTCGGCGCGACTTAGCGCCGGCGGTCGCCCGTGCCTTCGCGAGCGCGCCGCCGCCCTTTAGCAGCCGCCGGACATAAGAGGTCCGGCTCCCGCGTCCGGTCATCCGGGCGCCCGCTCGCCAGGACTTTCCCGATGACGAACACAGACAGCCGCCCGGCACGCCCGGGTCGGTCCCGAACAAACCCTCGCCCGATCAAGACGCCGCGCGGCGATCTCGTGCTGCTCGAGGTCGCGGCGGATGATTGCCCGCAAGTGCTGCTCCGCGTGCTCGGCCTTGTCTCACGCGACGGGTCGATCCCGGTCACGATCAAGGCGTCGCGGATCGACGCCGGGATCGCGATCGCAATCGAGCTGGATGGTGCGTCGTCGGTCGCGGGCGAGCGCATTGCGGCCAGGGTCGCCGGGACTCCGACCGTTCGCGAGGTCCGCCTGGCAGGCCGGCGGATCGCCTGACCCGCAGCGGGCGGCATTCACTTCGACGCGACTTAGCGCCGCCGCCCTCTAGCAGCCGCCGGGCATATAAGTCCGGCTCGCGCGTCCGGTCATCCGGGCGCCGCGCTCGCCATAACCTTCCCAATCACTCCGACGTTGAGGTCGCCAGCGGCGATCGATAGGCCGGAAAGAGCGGAGACATCTGGAGACGACAACGATCAGGAAACCGTCGCAATCGAACTGCCGACGTGATCAGAGACTTCATTGCGACGGCGCAAGAGGCGGCTTCTCAGGCATCATCTGACGACGAAGCCATTCGGCCGTGCCCAGTTGCACCATCCCGCGGGTCTCAGGGTTTAGGGGATCATGGCCGCCATCGGGAGCCCAAATGAACTCGACATCCTTGTCCAAGGCCTTGAGGCCGGCGAACCATTCCCAGTTGAACAGGAGGCTACCCGGCATAAGTCCAACCAGACGTACCGGCGCGCGTACCTTCGCCAGGTTGAAGCTGGGATTTGTTGCGACCCATTTTTCGGGGCTCTGAAAGGCGGAACCGCCGTTCATCGTCTCGAACGTTCTTTGCAGCAGGTCGATCCGTCCGCCGGCGGATGCTGCATACTGGAAATACCCAGCATCCATGCCGTCGATTATGGCAGCAGCACGATAATTGGTTGCACCGTTCGTCAACGCGTAGCGCACATGATAGCCGGTGCGACTGTAGCCAATGATCCCTACGTTGCTCGGGTCGATGATGTGCCGGCGCGACAGGTCGACGACCAAGGCATCGAAGGCCGCACTTGCGTACCTGCCCTCTGCTTCGGTGGTGTCCAACGCGGATGGTAGTTCGTCTACCTGGGCAACGACAAACCCTTGGGCAGCCAACAGCCGGGCGGTGAATATATTCTCGGCCGCGCCCGAAAGCGTGAAGCGCTGAGGATTCCATCCATGGGTCTGAATGATCAGCGGGTAGCGAGTGCCGGGACGGAATCCCGGTGGGTAGAATAGGCCCCCTTGCATCCGCGCACCGTTGCCGACATCCCAATGGATGTTTTCAACATGATCCATCCTTACGCAGTCGAGATACCCATTCGGATCGAGCAAAATCGCAGTTCGTTGTTGCGCTGCCGAAGCGACCAGAATCGGGCGCTGCTCCTGCCCCTGCGCCAAACGAATGGTGCGGCCGGCTAGGCTGCCGACCGCGGCTTCATCCGCTTGCAACCAACGTTTCTGCGATCGTCTGAAGCGAACACCGGTATCCGGAGACCGTGCGCTCCAATCCCACGGCGGCAGCCGTGCTAGGGTGAGGTCGTCAGAACCCATACCAGCAACCAGCCGCCAGTTTCCGCGGGCGATGACTTTAAGATACGGAAGCTCGATGCCAACTTCCACGGCAACGGGTTCGCTCAGGTCTTGCGGGTCTGGAGCCTGCCCGCCAGGCAGAGGCATCATTGTGCCGGCAACCACAACGGCTCGTCCATCTTGTACCCATTGATATGAGCCAGGCGGTGCGAATGTTGGCGCATTCAATAGCGGCGATGCGGCGCCGCTTTCCAGATCGACCTTGTCGAACCTTTGGAAGATCATGCCGCCCTGGCGCGCTGCCTGCGCTATTTGTGGGTTCGTATACCCCAGCCAGTCGCGCGGGATCTCCGACAACGACACGCGCACCAGTCCGATCGCCCCATTGGGCGATACGGAAAGGTCGAACCCTGCCGGAGTGCCGCCTAACCCTCTTACGAGGCGCGGCGGCTTGTCTTCGTCCTTGACCCACACCTCGAGTGGCTGGCTTGTCCCAGGCGCTCCTTCGTCGGTGGCTCTATCGGAAAAAAGTTCGGCCAGGCTCGGACCGTTTACGAGCATTCCCGACAGACGCTCTCGAGCGCTCAGCAAGGGCTTGGCCGTTGGCCGGGCGACATACAATAGTCGCTTCCCATCAGCTGAGGCCGCGAAAGCGACAACACGGGTAGGGCTGGACGCCAGAATGCGCTCTTCACGGGTGAGTGTATCGAGTTCAACGACGGATGAGGCATTCTCGTCGCTCGCGAGGTATAGAATGTGCTTGCTATCTGCAGACCACACCACACTGGAAATGCCCGGCACCCTTGAAGTGACTCGAGATTTGAGCGGACTCGGCCTTTGCCAAAGACCATCGGAACTTTTCCGGCCGACCCAAAGGGTGAATCGGACACCCTTTGCCGCAGCGTCTCCCTGATAGGTTACAAGCGAGTATGACTGCCCGTCGGGAGAATAGCGGACTGGGTTTTCCTTGAAGTTGTCCGACGCATATTCCCCGAAAACGGTGAAGCGCAGCTGATCTTCGAAGGTGATGCTTCTCCTCGGGCATTTGGAGGGCTGCGCCCACGCTGGCGGAATTGCGGCCGTGATGCCGATCGCTGCGTAAATGAGCCACGACGTCCTGATATGGCGGATGCCAGCGCTCACCATGATTTCGTGATGCGAAAAGAAATGAAGCGCCCTCGCGCCGAGGCGTTCACTGGGTCGTATCCCAGATTATACACGATCGTAGAAGCGGGATATCGGACGCTTGGAGGGTTCCGATCGAAGAGGTTCTCTACAACGGCGCCGAGCTTGAGCCCATGTAATGGGCCGCTATCACTTCCGAACGTGTAGGCGACCTGCGCATCGACCGTGACATAGCTGGAAACCGGTTCACTTGGCGAGACCAGCTCATTTCGATACGGGCCGGTGTAATTTACATTCCCTCCAAGCTCAAACTCACGGCTGCTCCAGGTTGCCCCTGCGCGCGCGCGCCACTTGGGTGGATTGTAGACGGTCCCGAGCAAGGTCGACTTGGGACCGCCTGGGGCCGACCGAAAGTCCAGATTCATCAATCTAGTCGCTGATGCAAAGAGGCTGATCTGGTGCGATTCCGACGAATGCGTATAAGAGGCGGACAAGTCCAAACCGTCCGTGAAGGTGGCGGCGACATTTTGTAGCCGGTAGTCGAAAATCGCCTCGACGTCCTGCTGGCCGATATCGAACGGGTTTACGAACGGCCCCGCATAGATCGCTGCCACCTCCGCTGGCGAAGGCGAGAAATCAATGAATGGACCCAGGGTCGCGAGCTGGGAGTAGACGTCGAGCAGGCTACCGACAACCGGGGGGCGAGCGATGCGGTCTCGATAACGGATAGAAAAGTAGGTTCCTGAGAACCTGAAGCCGTTCAGCACAACCGGCTTAAGGTCGAAGCCAACGGTGAACGACTTGGACCGCTCAGGCCGCAGGCCGGGATTTCCCGGCGCCGACGGGAAAATGGTGTTCGTAATCCCGTTCGGGTCTGCTGCGTTGGGCAGCGGGAAAACGAAGTATTCCTGGGCATCATCCGCGAGCTGACCTAGCGGCGGTGCCCTGAATGCCTCGGAATAGCTGGATCTGAGCTCGAAACCTGTGATGGGCTCCCAATGAATCCCAAGCTTCGGGCTGAAATCTGATCCAGCTCCTTCGTATTTGTCGTAGCGCCCCGCCAAGGAAATTTCGAGACGGCGAACTATGGGGAGCGTATTATCCTCGCCCACGAGTGGAATAAAGGCCTCCCCATAGAATCCCAGGACGGTGCGTTTCAAATCGCCATCGATGTTGCGAAAGCGTTCACTACGAACCGTTGCCCCGGCAGCGAGCTTTAGATCGCCACCTGGCAGGTTGGCCAGCGAACCATCCAACGAAATATTCCCGGAGAGTATTTCGCCGCGGTTGCTGACGACCGTCGTGAGTCCCGTGGATGATGTAGTTCGATTTTCATCGTTGCGAGCGAACTCGAGGCTGGCCTTCGTGCTCCAGGTTGCGCCGAGGCTCAATTCCGCCCCAAACGTTCCGCCGTAAACCTCTGACGATCCGACGTCTTCGCTCTGCACCAGTAAGAATGAGTCCTGACGATATTTCCGCTTGCTATAGTAGCCATCCAGAGTGAGCGCGACCGGGCCAACCGCTTGGTGAGCAAAGAGATAAAGGCTGTCGCGATTCTGCTGAGGGCCAATCTGGAATTTACCGGGCTGGGCCGGAATGAAGTCTCTTTGACTAGTAAGGATTGGGCTCTGCTCGTAATGCTCATAAGAGCCCAGAATGCCGCCATCTGTCCAAACGGTGCCCGCGAGTTGGCTCAGTGACCATTCTTCGCCGCCGCCGTCCCTGCTGAAGCCGTATCGTGCAGAGGACTCCGCGCCTTCGAAATTTCGCCGTAGTCGAAAGTTCACAACTCCCGCGACAGCGTCTGCGCCGTAAACAGCCGACGCACCATCCGCGAGAACATCTACTCGCTCGACCACGGCCAACGGGATCAAGGAAATATCGGTTGACGAACCATCGGCTCCGGATGGAGCCAAGCGATGACCGTTTACCAGAACAAGCGTCGAGCCTGCTCCTTGGCCGTGCAGGTTGATCGATGTTCCACGCGTGTTGTTGCCCGTGATGCCGGTATCGCCGGTGTTCGCGAATATCGTGGACTCGTCGATGGTCGCAGCATTCTCCGGGAGTTTCTTTAGAAACTGGCCTATCGTGGCTACGCCCGAGCGTGTGATCTCCTCCCTGGTGTAGGTAGTGAGTGGCGAACCGGCCGGTACGACACCCCGAATGTTTGAGCCGGTGACGACAATCTCCTGCCCGTCGCCGTTTTGTGCGTCATCCTCCCCATTTGATGCCGCCTGATTAGCGGCGACGGATGCGTTTCCCGACGATTTCACAATCGCCACCAGATTGCCATCGGCGCGCGTGGTGAAACCGCTGTCGGCGAGCAGATTGGCCAGAGCTGCCTCGGCGGACAGTTGTCCGCGGGCACCCGGAGAACGGGCTGAGCGGACCTCATCGGCGCGATAAACGATTTGCCGTCCGGACTGGCGGACGTAGGCGTCGAGCGCCGACTTCAGAGATCCGGCTGGGATGTTGTACTCGCGCGTCTGCGCCGCCGCGGGCGTGGCAAGCGCCACGATACAAGTGCCGGTTGCCAGTGCCGCCGCGAGTGTCCGGATCATGTTGCCCCCATTTCCGGGCAGATTATCCGCCCCATTGGGAGTGAGCGACAATCCGGTGGCGGCTTTTGGTAACGCTACTGACTTGAAATCTTCACGCTGGTGCCCTCGCGTCCGATCGCAATCGAGCTGGACGGCACGTCGTCGGTCGCGGGCGAGCGCATCGCGGCGAGGGTCGCCGGGAGTCCGACCGTTCGCGAGGTCCGCCTGGCAGGCCGGCCGATCGACTGACCCGCGGCGCGTCGTCGCTATCGCCGCCGATGCGACGCCGCGCGGGCTTGTTCGCCGAAGGCGGCGATCGCAATGCGCAGTCCGGCACCGGTGATCCATCGCGCCCGCGCGAGATGACTGTCCCAGCAGGCCTGGGCGCGGCTTGCATCCGTCACCGGATCGATGCCGAGGATTTCGAGCGCGCCGTCCTGCCAGGGGATGCCGTCCTTCTCGGCGTCGAGCAGCTCGGCATAGGTGAGCAGATGCCGCCGATCATAGTCGAAGACGGTTTCGCCCGACGGCGCGAGAGTATCGAGAGGATCCGAAGACATTGCCCTCGCTTTGCGTAATAGCCGACCGGCGGCCACGCATCCTATACATCAAGTTGGTGTAAGAGACAGCGGAAGTCACGGTCTCACATCAATTTGATGTGAGGGACTGGTGGCGCGAGGCATCCACGATAGTCGCTATCGCTGGGTGATCGAGCAACTGATCGAAGCCCGCAAGCAACAGGCGCTGACACAGCAGGCCGTGGCGGAGAAGCTCGGCAAGCCGCAGCAATATGTCTCGCGCTACGAGACCGGCGAGCGTCGGCTCGACATCTTCGAGTTCATCGACGTGGCGACGGCCTTGGCGATCGACGCGCTCGCGCTGGTCGCCAACGCACCCAAATCCTAGATTCGCTCCGCCAGGACGCCGCGCGGACCTGCCCGGATCAGCGCGGCGGCGAGCGGGATCATCCTGCGCACGCGCGATTTCAGATGCTCGCCGTCTCCGGGCCAGTCGCCGCCGTAAATGCCGAGGCCGATCGCCCGCTGGCTGGCGCCCGAGGCGATCGCGTCGCCGACCCGGAGCGCTTCCACCAATCTGCCGAACCGCCTCCCCAAACCAGATGGAAGCGCTCGACCATGCAGGAAGGCATCGAGGCGGCGGGCCGAGTCTAGCTGGGCTTCGAGGATGCGACCATAGTCGATCAGCGCCGCGACCCGGCGCGGACCGTCGTCGAGCGCGCCAGAAAGTCCCTCCAGCTGCAATGTTCCGCCCGGAAGGTCGAGCAGCACATGCCGTCGATCCGCGACCCGAATCCCGCGGTGCCCTATCCGTGCGAGATCGAGCGCCGGACCCGACCGCGCCGACACCACCGCCAGCAGGCGCGGGTTCGCGGCCGCTGTCCAGATGGGCACGGCATGGGCACAGTCGAGCGTGGGATCAGCCGGGAAAGTGCAGCCCCCACCGCGCGGCGAAATGAGCACCGGCATCGTCGCCCCGCACAGCGCTGAAATAGGAGCGATAGGCCGGATCGCGCCGCAGCAATTCCCAGGCGAGCGCTGGCCGCCCGCCGGCGAGCACGGCCGCGTAGGTAACCGTGTCCCGCCAGTCGGGAAGCCCGGACATCGGCATCAGTCCCGCCGATCCGCGAGAAAGGCGGCGGCCTGCGCTTCCTGGTCGGGACGCAGCGCGTCGATCGCGCCGAGATATTCGGGAACCGACTCCCCAAGCAGGATCGACGGGCATTGCCCTTCGACATTGCCGAGATTCGGCCGGTGCTGCGCATAACCGACCAGCGCCGCCAGCTCGGGCGAGAAGTGCCGCGCGATCGCCGGCGGATATACCAGCCATTGCAGCTCGAAGGGCTTCAGCCAGCCGAGGCAATAGCTGACGATCACGCCGCGGCGCGGCGCGCCCGATAGGTTGCCGCCACCGCCATGCAGGGTCGAGCCGAGAAACAGCAGCGCATCGCCCGGCGCCAGCCCGGGGACGACCGCGTCGTCCTCGGGCAGCTCGGCGACGTCCTGGTCGACATGGCTGCCGGGCCACAGCCGCGTCCCGCCATTTGACCGCGTGAACGGGTCGATCGGCCACATCACGTTGACGAGATATTCCATGCTGCCCTTGGGGCCGGCCCACATGTCCTGGTCGCGATGGGGCAGTTGCGCTGGCGCGCCGGGGTGGATCTCGACGGCCTGCGTGAGGTTGAGCGCGATCCGCTCGCACCAGGGCAGCAGCATGCGTTCGACGATCGCCAGCACCGGGGGGTGGCGAACCAGCGCCTCGGCATGGGACGACCGGCGCAGCAGCGCGCCGAAACGCCGGGTGCGATGCCCATAGAAGACGCCCCGGCACATCGGGGTCAGAGCGAAGGATGGGGCGAGGTCGGCGGCCAGCGCGCCGATCGCGGCGGGATCGAGTGCGCCGCGTAGCACGCACAGGCCGTCTCGCGAGAGATCGCCTGCGGCGATGTCGACGGCCACGCTCATGCCGCCAGCTCCAGCGGGCCGACATAGGTGCTGGTCCAGGCGAGCCGCTCGCGGATGTCGGATGTGACCTCGATGCGGAACGCGCCGATCGGGCCGCCGGCGATGCGGACGGCGGGGCCGAGCGGCTCGGCGCGCCAGCCCATGGCCAGCACCTCGCGCCGGAAGCCCTCGGGGATGACGCCGGTGATGTGCTCGATCCCCCGCGCGAGCGCGAAGTCGGCCATCGCCGAGATCAGTTCGCTTCGCAGCTCCTTCCTTCGGGCGGCGCCGTGGCGGCTCGGCAGGCAGAGGCGCGTGCTCTCCCACGTCGTCGTTCCGGCCGGAACGCCCGCGACGCAGAGGTGCGGAAAGACCTCTCCCAACAGGTGCGGCCGCCAGCTCGGCAGCATGCGCAGCGACGCCTCGTGCCGCCCGCCATCGTCGATCGCGACGATATAGACGGCGTCGGCGGTGTCGAACTGGTCGACCTCGAAGCGGCCGTCGACGACGGGGACGTCCCAGTC
Organism: Sphingomonas kyeonggiensis; assembly: GCF_014204495.1. Taxonomy (GTDB): domain Bacteria; phylum Pseudomonadota; class Alphaproteobacteria; order Sphingomonadales; family Sphingomonadaceae; genus Sphingomonas; species Sphingomonas kyeonggiensis_A. Next base: position 99,493 of record NZ_JACHLN010000001.1, read on the forward strand.
GAAGAAGTCGACGAACTGCGCCTTGCGGTCGGCGAACATGGTTTCGAGCGCCGCCTGGTGCGCGCTCCTGGGGTAGTTCTCGATGGTGAGGATCATGTGCTGCTCCCGTGGCTTGATGCGCCGCGAGAGGAAGCAGCTTTGGACCGTCAGCTTTAGCGCCCGGAATCCACGGTCCTTGACGGCCGCAATTCGTCCGTCGCGATCTCGCCGGCGAGGATCGCCGCGGCCAGCAATTCGGTGCGGTCGCTCGCCCCGAACAGGCGACGCGCATCGCGCATGTAGCTCTCGACGGTGCGGACGGTCAGGCCGAGGCGATGGGCGATGAGCTTGTCCTTCAGGCCCTGTCCGGCGAGCAGGATGCAGTCGCGGTGGCGCGGCTCGAGCCTCGGCAGCGGACCGCGCTGCGCCGGGCCGGCAAACCGGCGGGCCTGCTGGAAGGCGAAGGTGCCGAACGTCTGTGCGGGTCCGAGCAGCATTTCGGCGCTACGGACGCGCTTCAAGCCGGCAAAGGTGCAGGACCCGAAGCAGGCGCCGAGCCTGGCACAGGGGACGGTGATCCCCTCGTTCAGTCCCTCGCGCCGGCCGAGCTCCAGGGCAAGTCGGTCATGGCGATCCAGCTCGATGATGGCGGGCAGGTTCGACCACAGGAACGCGGCCTCGGCGAACAGGCAGCCGCGCATGACCGGATCGCGGCGATAGCGGCCTTCGGCGATGATGCGGCGGGTGGCCCCGTCCGCATAGTCGCGCAGGTCGACCGTCCCGGGCTTCGGCGAACGCAGGTCCTCGTGCGTCAGGATCGCGAAGTAGCGGCAACCCAGATCGTCCGCGAACGCGCGCGTCACCGCGCGAAGCTGGGCGCGATCCTCGGTGTCGCGGATCGCGCGGACGATGTCGTCCAGCAGATTGAGCGCGCACTCGTTCCATAGCCGGGCTCTTCCAGCCATGTGCAGACCTCCTGCCGCGGCATGCCGCGAGCCCGGGCCCCCTTCGCCGGTCGGTTGATCATCCTGCCCCGTTCGCGACTATGACAAGGCGGGGCGCGGAAATGGGTAACGTGCCGATCGATCCGTTCCGGCGCGAAACCCTCCCCGGCGGCGCGTTACCCAAATGCAAGCGCCGCCGGTCTAACCGGGCAGTCGCCTGGCCCATCCCCAAGGATCGAACAGGGCCGGCGAAAAAATGCGTGGGTAGCCAAATTTCGCGTTACCAATTGTCCCGGTGCGGACTGTCATGCCCACTTCGGACAATTGCAGCGAGGTTCACCCCGCCTGAATGATCGACGATGACGAGCTCAATGCCTGGTTCGTGCGGGAGGTGCTTCCTCTCGAGCGGGCGTTGACGTCCTACATCCGTCGCAACTGGAGGGTGCCCGAAGACGTGGCTGAACTGAGGCAGGACATTTACGAGCATTCGCTGATCGGCGCGCGCCGCGCGCTGCCGCTCAATGCGCGCGCCTATGTCTATACGGTCGCGCGCAATCACCTGATCAACAATGCCAAGCGGGCGCGGATCGTCCCGATCGATACGATGGCCGACCTCGATGCCGTTCACCACGACATCGACATGTTCGAGGCCGAGCGGGCGCTTACCGCGCGCGACGAGCTGCGCCTCGCGAAGGAAGGGATCGACAAGCTGCCGCCCAAGTGCCGCGAGATCATCCTGCTGCAGAAGGTCGACGGGATGACCGACCGCGAGGCGGCGGCGTCGCTGGGCGTCTCGGTCGAGACCGTCCGGCGCCAGATCAAGCTCGGGATGAAGGCGCTGTTCGACCATATGGCGGGCGGCTCGGGCAGGATCGTGCGTAAGCGCTATCCACGTCGCGCGGATCGTGAGGTGCTGCCATGAGGCGCCAGGAAGCGATCGAGGACCGGGCGCTCGACTGGCTGATCCGCCGCAACGCGCCGGACTGGACCGAGGACGAGCAGGTCGATCTCGATGCCTGGCTCGAGGAGTCCATGGCGCACAAGGCGGCCTTCTGGCGCGCTGACCATCTCTGGCAGCAGGCGGATCGCATCCGCTCGCTGGGGATCGACCACGACGACCGGGTCGACGGTCGCGAGCCCCGCCGCAAATGGTGGCCGGCGGCGATCGCAGCCAGCCTAGTTGCGGCCGTCGGCATCGGCGGATTGTCGGTCGCTCCCAAATTCTTCGATCAACCCGCGCTGCAGGTGCAGCAGGCCCGCTTCGATACGCCGATCGGCGGGCGTCGCGTGGTGCCTCTGGTCGACGGCAGTAAGGTCGAGCTGAACACGCAGACGGTGCTGCGCACGGCCGTCGGCAAGAGCAAGCGCGAGGTCTGGCTGGACTCCGGCGAAGCCTTCTTCGAGGTCGCGCACCACGACGGCGAGCCGTTCGTGGTCCATGCCGGCCGCCAGACGATCACCGTGCTCGGAACGAAATTCTCCGTCCGCCGCGACAAGGATCGCGTGACGGTCAATGTGCTGGAGGGCCGCGTCCGAGTGGACGATGGCGAAGGCACGATGGCGCATGCCGCGATCATCACGGCCGGCGATACCGCGATCTCGCGGGGGACATCGACGCTGATCGCCGCCAGGTCCGAGGAACGGGTCGCGGATGCGCTTGCCTGGCGCGACGGCATGCTGAGCTTCGACCAGGCGCCGCTCACCGACGTCGTCGCCGAGTTCAACCGCTACAACCGCACCAGGCTTGTCGTCACCGATGCCGCTGCCGGACAGATTCCGATCGGCGGCTCGTTCCAGGCGTCGAGCGTGGACTCCTTCACGCGCCTGTTGCGCGACGCCTACGGCCTGAGGATTGAACGCGACGACGACAGCGTGAAGATTTCAAGTCAGTAGCGTTACCAAGCCGATCGTGCGGAGTAGTTAATCACAGAGCAAACAGCTCTATCTTGGTCTTGCCGACCATTCCAGACGGGGTGGTCGAGGTTGGGACCTTAACGTCTCAAGTTCACCGCGCATATGCCGCCAACTCGCTGCTGTAGAGCCGACCTCCGGTGGCGCGTCTTTCAACCAAAATAGCCACCAGTCTAGCGCGCGGCGCTGGACGTCGAGCACTTGCGAAGGGTTTTGCAGGTTGTGAGCACCCCGATCGAAGCGGGGCGCCAAGTATAGCTCGACGGGAATGTTCAGGTAGCGCAACCTGCTATACGTTTCCCACGGTCCTCCGATAACGTTGGCGACGTTTGAAATACTTCCAGTCACCATACGGAGAAGCGGCGTCCTGACCCGTTCGGCAGCAAATGTAGGGGAATTCTCGAGCCACGCCTTCCAGCCAGTTCCGAACGGTTTATCGCCGACGAGATCCTCGCCATGAGCATAGCTCCAATTCGACAGCGCAGCGTCCAAGTAGCCACCGGTGATGTTGTCACTGACGATCGCGGCCGCCCACGGGAAATCCGAATAGGAGAGCGCGTATTCGACCTGCCAACCGCGATTGCTGAACCCAATAAGGCCGACCCGATCTGCCTGGACGATGCCGCGTGCTATCAGCTCTCGAGCAGCTCCTTCATAACCTCGAACATAACTTTGAGCCTGTGAGAGCCGCTTTACCCCGTCCATTGACCGAGGAGTGACCGGTCGACCGCCTTCGAGCACCATTATTCCGCGTCCAGCCAAAGTCTGCGCTATGAATGGCTGGTTTCCCGGCCCTAGGCCGGGATCGTCCTTTCCGTAAATATCAAAGGTTTCAAGGGAGAGGTCTGCGGCGTTGGTCTGGATAACGAGCGGGTATCGGCGCGCCGGGTCAAAGCCCACGGGATAGAATAGCTTGCCTCGCCACGCGCGTCCCTCGGCATCCGACCATGTGATTGCCTCGACCCGTCCCAAGCACTGTGAGGAGACGAGAGCCTGATTTGTCTGAAACAAGAGTCTCGAACGCCCGCCGTTTAGCTTGAGATATAAGCCGGGCGGATGATTGAGGTCCTGGACGAAGGCTAGCGCTCCATCGTCGCCTTCAGCGCTGGAATTGGGTGCTGAAGCTTCACTTGTTCTGATCCATCCGCCAACGGCATCACGTCCAAAGACGATGCGGCGATTTTGAATTGACAGCTCGATACGGTCTTCAGAGACCCACCGCTTCGCCGAAAGCTTCTGGCGCTCGTCATTGGTTAACTCCAACTCAATCGTCGAGCCCGTGGCCACGTCAACGACGGCCACGGCCCGGCCAGCCATTCCAGCGGGACTTTGAATCTCGAGTGGGAGGAATGTCCTGTCGACCAAGACATGGTGGTTGTCTGGCGACCAAGCAGGAGGCAAGGCGGACGAGACATTGTTGAACGGGGCTTCAATGAGGGGTCGTCCAGACCCGTCGCGCAAATCGATTACATACTGCTGCATCAGCAATCGCGCATTTAGCGCGTCAGGATTTCGGCTATTTTCCTCAACCTGGCTTTGGATTGTAGGCGAGTCATAGGCCGACCAGGCAAACGGAATCGAGCTGGGATTTGCCTCGACGATCGCCCAACGCCCATCGTGTGAAAAGCTGGGCGGGGTGATGGCACCGATGCGCGTGGCACCCGCACCGGTCAGCGAGACTTTCTTCGCTGGCTGCCCCGGCTTAGCAACATACCAATCTTCGTTTCCCCAATCGATCGAAAGTCGGCTTTGGTTGGCAGAGCCGTAGAGCAGCCCCAGCGCATCGCTAGGTTCCAGGACCATGCCCTGTTGGTTGGTATTAGCTCTATCCAGAATCGTCGGCCGCTTGGCACGGAATACGATTTCCCCTGCAGGACCGACACCAAAAAACGTTGCGTCGCCTTCGCTGCGCGTAAGTTTCGTCAGTGCTCCGTCAATCACATCCAATTTGAATATCTGACGGTTTTCGCTTTCATCTTGCCAAAAAAAGGCGACCGATGACTCGTCGAGCCAGCGCAATGCGTTTGGCGGAAAACCAAAAGTGAGGCCCGCCAAATTGCCTCGGCCATTGACGTCCGGTCCCCATCCGCGTGTGAATAGCGACTTGATTAAGCGCGGTTTGAGCCGTGTCGTGTCTCGCAAGCTTCCAGCAAAGATTTCGACGACGACACCATCACGTTGCACGTCGCCCCGCACCAAACCGAATGCATACAATTCACCGGAGCGAGAATAGGCAATCCCTCCGTTTTCCTCCGCGGCGAGAATGCGCGCAGTTTCAAACGCCTTTTCCAAGGTCAACCCACAACTGTCTCCCGCAGCTAGAGCAGGAGCGGTCAATAATAGTGCACAGCAGCTGACAAGATAGAACCTATGAGCGCGGCGCCGAAAGATCACGCCAGTTGGGATCACCATGTCTTTCGCAACTCCAATGAGAAGGTGCGACCGATTGGGCTGGCGTTGGTCGGATCATAACTGACCGGGTAAAGGGAGGCGAATGGCGTCACGAATGGCGCGCGCTGATTCAGGATATTGGACACGGCGAAGGAAACCTGGAAACCCTTGCCGAAGCGGTCTGAAGTGACCTCGGACAGGTCTATGCCCGCTCGAAGATCGACGGTCGTCCAGGAGCCAATCTTCGGCTCCGTTGTCAGCTGCGAGTTTGTATAGCTGTCGACGTAGTTGACGGCGCCGCTCAGATTCCACCACGCACCGTGCCAACTCGCCTGAGTTCGAAGGCGAAAATCTACCGGATTTCCAAACGTATCAACCAGATCAGTGGACGTTCCAACGACATAGGAAGTGTCAATCCCCAAGATGAAGCTGGCGTCGACGTCGAGGCTAAACGGCCCGTTGGAATAGCTCGCGGCGAAATCGATTCCTGACTGTTTGACCAGCTGCGCGTTCTGGATCCGGCCGTCCACAATGTATCTTACACCGGTCGCTCCAGTTGCGCCTGGCGTCAGATCGAAGACGTTCACACCATTTGCACGCGCAGCGTTTAAGTAAGCCACGGCGGCCGCGTCGTTCGACAGGTCGGAAACGAGTGCGCCAAAAGCTGCTCGCTGCGTTAGCACACCGACCCCGACGGATGGGATCACAATCCGATCACGGTATCGAACATTATAGTAGGAGGCCGAAAATTTCGCACCGCTGATCCATTCAGGCGAATAGTCGACACCGAGCGAGATCGTCCGCGCCCGTTCAGGCCGAAGCTGATCGTTTCCGCCGGTGAGAAGATAGAACGGCACCAAACCGGTACCAGAAGGTGCGGTGGCGCGATCAATGAGGAGGTTTGCACTTACATCGCTGTTGAACAGTTCCGACGGAGAAGGTGCGCGGAAGGCCTCGCTGTATGCGCCTCGGATGTTCAGGCCATCAACCGGCGCCCAACGGACGCCGATGCGTGGACTCGTGACAGAACCGAAGTCCGAGTAGTCATCAATTCGCGCAGCCGCTGAGATGTCGAACGCTCGAATAAATGAAATTCCGTCGTCTTCGTTGACGAGTGGGACGTAAACCTCTGCAAAACTAGAATAAACCTTTCGGTCTGTTCCTCGGTCAATATTCGGACTCGTCAGGCCAATTGCCCGAGCCAGCTGATGAAAATGTTCGCCTCGATAAGAACCGCCGATCGCGATCGACACGTCCTTCGTTCCCCAGCTGAACAGATTTCCACGCAGCGTCAGATCGGCTGTATCCTGGTTGAGTCGCGTAAACTGATCGCCGTTCCGGGGGGCGGCATTGAGGTTTGTCTGGACGGTGTAATTCGACAGGTGCTGCTGGCTGTGCTGGGCATAAGGTTCAAGCGTCCACGAGCCGCCAAGCTTGATTGTCAGTCCTCCTCCATAGGTTAGGAGTTCGGATGTAGGGCTATTTTCGGTTTTTCTTCCAGCCAAAGTGGTGAGCGTTCGAAACAGATCTTTGTGCGAATAGAAGACATTGCCGCGAAACCGAACACCGGCAAGAAGGTCTTGCCTTATCGTAACCGATCCTCCGTAGCTCTCGGTTTTCGGCAGCAAATCTGTGGGGAGGCGGACGCCGGAAGCCTCCCTCCTGTCTTCTGCATAGAGAGGGGACTGCCACTGGTATTGGCCCGATACGGTGACATTGCCCGTTGCCCAGTTTGCCCCTACGAGTTGCGACCCGAGGAACTCACTCCGCCCGCCGCCTTCAGCGAAACCGGTTCTCAGCCTAGTTTCGGCCCCGGAGTAGTCGGATTTCAGGACGAAGTTCACGACGCCAGCAACAGCGTCAGCTCCATATATCGCCGATGAGCCATCTGCGAGGACGTCGATGCGCTCGATCAAGGCTAGCGGGAGTTGGGAGATATCGACGGCCTGCCCAAACCCGGAGGCGGCAAGCCGGTGGCCATTTACCAAGGTCAATGTTGACAGATTTCCGAGACCACGAAGATTTATCGCGGAACCGTATGTAAAGTTCGTCGCGACAGACGCACCTGTCCCGAAAATCCCATCCTCGCTGAACCCTTCTTGGCCCCCGCCAAAATTTTGCGGAATTGAATCGACCACTTCCTCCGCAGTGGCATACCCCGTGTCATCTAGGTACCTCGTTCCAAGTGAGCGAACGGCCTGGGTTTGATTGACGACCCCGCGGATATTGGTGCCGGTGACGATGATCTCCTGCGACGCGCTATCGCCCTCCTCCGCTGATGTTGTCACCGACTTGGCGGTGTCGCCGTTTCCCGCTTTCACGATCGCAACCAGATTGCCGTCGACCCGCGTGGTGAAGCCGCTGCCGGCGAGCAACTCGGTCAGAGCTGCCTCCGCGGACAGCGGTCCTCGGGCACCTGGGGAACGGGCGGAGCGGACCTCGTCGGCGCGATAGACGACTTGGCGTCCTGACTGGCGCACGTAGGCGTCGAGCGCTGATTTCAGCGATCCGGCCGGGATATTATACTCGCGCGTCTGCGCTGCTGCGGGCGTGGCAAGCGCCACGATACAAGTGCTGGTTGCCAGTGCCGCTGCGAGTGTCCGGATCATGTTGCCCCCATTCCCGGGCAGATTATCCGCCCCAATGGCCCACAGCGACAATCGAAGCGCGGCTTTGGGTAACGCTGCGATCGTGGCGACTTCGTTTTTCGTCGACGGCTGGCCAAGCCGCATCCACCCATCGGAGTGGACAATTCGGCAGACCCCAAGAAGGCGCCTCCGGTCCCCAGCGGGTCACTGCCGCCGATCGCAGGCTTTTGAGACCTTGGGACCGAGCCCGCAGACACTGACGTCGGCACGCGGGCGGAGCCCGCATGACACCGACCAAGCTTCTCATCGGCCAGATCCTCGTGGTGCTCGCGATCATCGTCGCAAGCATCTGGACGGCGACGCAGTGGGCCGCGGCGAAACTCGCCTACCAGCCGGAACTCGGGTCGCCCTGGTTCGTCGCCTTCGGCCAGCCAGTCTACCACCCCTGGTCGATCTTCCCATGGTGGTTCTCGTTCGATGCCTATGCCCCGATCATTTTCGACGAGGCCGGCGCGATCGCCGCGACCGGCGGCTTCATCGGCTGCGCTGCCGCGATCTTCGGGTCGCTCTGGCGCGCCCGGCAGTCGCACAATGTAACCACCTACGGCTCCGCGCGCTGGGCGACCAATCGCGACATCGCCGCCGCCAGGCTGTTTGATGATCGCGGCGTCGCCCTGGGCCGGCTCGGCACGCGCGACCTCCGCCACGACGGCCCCGACCATGTCATGGCGTTCGCGCCGACCCGCTCGGGCAAGGGCGTCGGCCTGGTCTTGCCGACGCTGCTCAGCTGGACCGGCTCGACGGTCGTCCACGACATCAAGGGCGAAAACTGGCAGCTGACCGCCGGCTGGCGCGCGCGCTTCTCGCACTGCCTGTTGTTCAACCCGACCGACACCCGCTCGGCCCGCTACAATCCGCTGCTCGAAGTGCGGCGCGGGGTGAACGAAGTCCGCGACGTTCAGAACATCGCCGACATTCTGGTCGATCCGGAAGGAGCGCTGGAGCGTCGAAACCACTGGGAAAAAACCAGCCACTCGCTGCTGGTCGGCGCAATCCTTCATGTTCTCTACGCCGAGGAAGAGAAGACGCTCGCCCGTGTCGCGACCTTCCTGTCCGACCCGCAGCGCTCGTTCGCCGCGACCCTGCGCCGGATGATGGCGACCAACCATCTCGGTACCGAGGACGCGCCGCAGGTTCACCCGGTCGTCGCGTCGGCCGCCCGCGAGCTGCTCAACAAGAGCGAGAATGAGCGTTCGGGCGTGCTGTCGACCGCGATGTCGTTCCTCGGCCTCTACCGCGATCCGACCGTGGCGGCGGTCACCGCGGCGTCCGACTGGCGCATTGCCGATTTGGTCGAGGCGGCCCACCCCGTATCGCTTTACCTCGTCGTGCCGCCGTCCGACATCAGCCGCACCAAGCCGCTGATCCGCCTCATCCTCAACCAGATCGGCCGACGCCTGACCGAGGAGCTTCCCAGCATCGCCGGTCCGCGTCCGGTGGCAGCGTGAGGCGTCCGATGTCCGCGCCGCGCCACCGCCTGCTGATGATGCTGGACGAGTTTCCGGCGCTGGGGCGGCTGGACTTCTTCGAGACGAGCCTCGCCTTCCTCGCCGGCTATGGGGTGCGCGCCTTCCTGATCGCGCAGAGCCTCAACCAGATCGAGAAGGCTTATGGCGAGCATAACGCCATCCTCGACAACTGCCATGTCCGCATCGCCTTCGCGACCAACGACGAACGGACGGCGAAGCGGATTTCGGACGCACTTGGCACCGCCACCGAGCAGCGGGCGATGCGCAACTATGCTGGCCACCGGCTCGCGCCCTGGCTCGCACATGTCATGGTCAGCCGGCAGGAGACCGCGCGGGCGCTGCTGACCCCTGGCGAAGTGATGCAGCTCGCGCCGACTGACGAGCTGGTGCTGATCTCGGGGCATCCACCGATCCGCGCGAAGAAGCTGCGCTACTACGAGGATCACCGATACACCGAGCGCGTGCTCCCCGCGCCGACGCTGAATGGTGCCGGCTATCGCGATCTTCCTGCCGCCCGCCCCGACGACTGGGCCGGACAGGTCCGCAGCGCCGATATGCGCCTAGCCAACAGCAACGACACCGATGAGGGCGCCGATGCCGGCGGCCTCGAGCAGGCCCGCCATCCCGCGCATGAGATCGAGCCCGCCGTTGTGGTGGAGCCCGAGATCGCAGACCCACTCGGCCTCGGCGAGGACGATGGCGATCAGGCCGCCTCCGCCCAAGCAATGGACCGGGTGCAGGCGCTCGGCACCGCGCGCACCGTCTATGGCCTCGATGCCGCCTCCGGGCGGCCCGACGATCTGCAGCTGGGGTTCTGACCATGGAGAAGGTCCGCCACCAGCTCTTCCTGCCCAAGCCGCTCTCCGACCGGCTGGAAACGCTCGCCGCCAGGCCCGGCGCCAGCAAGTCGGCGATCCTCGTCGATGCGGTCACGGCCTGGCTCAATCGCCGCGGCGCCTCGGAGCTCGAGGATCGGTTCGCGATCCGGCTCGACCGGCTGACCCAGGCGATCGGCCGGGTCGACCGCGACGCCTATGTCATCCTCGAGACGCTGGCGCTGTTCATCCGCTTCGAACTCGCGATCCAGACGCCGCTCGCCGAAAACGACCAGGCCGGCCGCGCGCTCGGCGCCAAGCGGTTCGAAGCCTTCGTCACGCAGGTCGGCCGGCAGGTCTCGACCGGGCGGCGGACGCTCGCCGCCATGCCGGGGGAAAGCGAATGAGCGCTGGCCTAGCTCCCGCAGGGCAAACAACGTCCGCCGAACGCCGTCGGCGCATGCTGATCACGGCGCTCGGGTCCGACATCGCCTCGGCCATGCGCGACCCGCTGGTCATCGAGATCATGGTCAATCCCGACGGCGCGCTGCGGCTCGACCGGCTCGGGGAAGGCCGCACCGATACCGAGGTTCGGATCGAGCCGGAGCAGGTCGAGCGGATCATCCGGCTGGTGGCGAGCCATGCCCGCGCCGAGGTCCATGCCGAGCATCCGATCATTTCGGCCGAGCTGCCGCCGCATATCGAAGGCCGAGCGGGAGAGCGCTTCGAAGGCGTGCTCCCGCCGGTGTCGTCGGCGCCCTGCTTCTCGATCCGCAAGCCGGCGCAAAAGCTGCACACGCTCGATGACTATGTCACCGACGGGCTGATGACGGAGGTCCAGGCCGACGCGCTGCGCGCCGCGGTCACCCAGCGCTACAATATCCTCGTCGCCGGCGGCACCAGCTCGGGCAAGACGACGCTCGCCAATGCGCTGCTCGCCGAAATGGCATGGGTCGATTCCCGCGTCATCCTGATCGAGGACACGCGCGAGCTGCAATGCCCGCTGCCCGACACGGTCGCGCTCCGCACCCGACCGCCGCATGTCTCGATGACCGAGCTTGTCCGTTCGACGATGCGCCTGCGCCCCGATCGCATCGTCGTCGGGGAGGTTCGCGGCCCCGAGGCGCTCGACATGCTCAAGGCCTGGAACACCGGCCATCCCGGCGGAATCGCGACCGTCCACGCCAACAGCGCGATAGCCGCGCTCTATCGGATCGAGCAACTCGTCCAGGAGGCGGTGGTCACGGTGCCGCGCCAGCTGATCGCCGAAGCCATCGACATCGTCGTGTTCATCTCCGGGCGCGGCATCGACCGCCGCGTCTCGACGATAGCGCGCGTCGCCAGCCTCGACCCCGACACCGGCGCCTACGCGCTCGCCGATCTCACCCCCAAGCCCAAGGAGACCTGACCAATGCGCACCATCGCGCCTTCAATGAACACGGCCCGCGCATCCGAGCTTTGGCGGCTTGCCGCCGTCGGCTTGGTTCTGGGCCTGATCCTTGCCTTCGCGACCTCCGCCCATGCCGCCGGCTCGGGCATGCCTTGGGAGGAGCCGCTGCAGCAGGTTCTCGAATCCGTGCAGGGGCCGGTCGCCAAGATCGTTGCGGTGATCATCATCATCGTGACCGGCCTGACCCTCGCCTTCGGCGAGACCGCGGGCGGCTTCCGGCGCCTGATCCAGATTGTATTCGGCCTGTCGATCGCCTTCGCCGCGTCGAGCTTCTTCCTGTCCTTCTTCAGCTTCGGCGGCGGAGCGCTGATCGCATGATCGCGAGCGGCGGCCATATCGAAGGCTTCGAGGTGCCGATCCACGGCTCGCTCGGGTCGCCCCTCCTGCTCGGCGGCGCGCCGCGGGGGCTCGCGATCGTCAACGGCACGCTCGCCGCAGCGGTCGGCCTCGGGCTCCAGCAATGGCTGGCCGGGGTGTTGCTCTGGGCGGTCGGCCACAGCGTCGCGGTGATGGCAGCGCGGCGCGACCCGAGCTTCGCGCCGGTCCTGCTCCGCCACATCCGCCAGAAGGGATATTTCGCATGCTGAGCTTGCGGGAATACCGCCCCACCGCCGAACGGCTGGCGGATCATCTGCCTTGGGCGGCCTTGGTCGCTCCCGGTGTCGTCCTCAATAAGGATGGCAGCTTCCTGCGGGTGCTGGCGTTCCGCGGTCCCGACCTCGAGTCCGCGACCGAGGCCGAGCTGGTCGCGGCCTGTGCCCGGGCGAACAATGCGCTCAAGCGCTTCGGCAGCGGCTGGGCGCTGTTCTTCGACGCCGAGCGGCGCGAGGCGCACAGCTATCCCGACAGCGACTTTCCCGATGCAGCGAGCTGGCTGGTTGACGGCGAACGCCGCGCGGCGTTCGAGGCCGAAGGCACGCATTTCGAGAGCCGCTATCACCTGACCCTGACCTGGCTGCCGCCGGCGGACGCGACCGATCGCGCCGGGCGCTCGCTGGTGGAACGGCCCAATGGCGACAGGGAGCGGGACTGGCGCGGCGCGCTGGAAAGCTTTGTCGCGGAGACCGACCGCGTGCTCGACCTGCTCGCAGGGTTCATGGCCGATGTCCGCCCGCTCGACGACGGCGAGATACTGACCTTCCTCCACGGCACGATCTCGGATCGTCGCCATGCGGTGGCCGCGCCCGAGACGCCGATGTACCTCGACGGCATCCTCGCCGACACGCCGCTCGTCGGCGGCCTGGAACCCCGGCTCGGCGAGCTGCATGTCCGCACGCTGACCATCCTCGGCTTTCCGAGCCTCAGCCGCCCGGGCATCCTGGATGCGCTCAACCACCAGGATTTCGGCTATCGCTGGGTCACGCGCTTCATCGCGCTCGACAAGACCCTTGCGACCAAGACGCTTACATCGCTGCGCCGCCAGTGGTTCAACAAGCGCAAGTCGGTCACCGCGCTGCTGCGCGAGGTGCTCTACAACCAGCCGGCGCAGCTGCTCGACAGCGATGCCGACAACAAGGTGGTCGATGCCGACCAAGCGCTCCAGGTGCTCGGTGGCGACCATGTCGCCTTCGGCTATCTGACCACGACGATCACGGTCACCGACCGGAGCCGGGCCGCGGTCGAGGACAAGGTCCGCGCGGTCGAGCGGATCGTCAACGGCCTCGGTTTCACCTGCGTCCGCGAGAGTGTGAACGCGGTGGAGGCGTGGCTCTCGTCGCTGCCCGGCCATGTCTATGCCAATGTCCGGCAGCCGCTCGTTCACACGCTCAATCTCGCCCACCTGATGCCGCTTTCGTCGGTGTGGGCGGGGCCGGTCCGGAACGCGCATCTCGACGGGCCGCCGCTGCTCGTCGCGAAGACCGCCGGCTCGACGCCGTTCCGGCTCTCCACCCATGTCGGCGACGTCGGCCACATGATAGTGGTCGGCCCGACCGGCGCGGGCAAGTCGGTGCTGCTGAGCCTGATCGCGCTCCAGTTCCGCCGTTACCGGCAAGCCCAGGTCTATATCTTCGACAAGGGCAATTCCGCGCGTGGCGCCGTGCTGGCGATGGGCGGCGCGCACCACGCCCTCGGCTCGGCGGAAGCGGACGGCGAGACGCTGGCCTTCCAGCCGCTCGCCGGCATCGACGATGCCGCCGAGCGGAGCTGGGCGGCGGAATGGATCGCGGCGCTGCTGGCGCATGAGAATGTGCCGGTCACGCCGGAAGTGAAGGACGCGGTCTGGACCGCTCTCGGCAGTCTCGCTTCCGCGCCCCGCGAGGAGCGGACCATGACCGGGCTCGCGCTACTGCTCCAGTCGAACGCGCTGCGCGTCGCGCTCCAGCCCTATACACTCGAAGGGCCGCACGGCCGGCTGCTCGATGCGGCCGAACAGCATCTGGCGCTGGCCGACGTCCAGTGCTTCGAGACCGAGGCGCTGATGGGCCAGGCCGGGGCGGTCGCGCCGGTGCTGACCTATCTCTTCCATCGGCTCGAGGAGCGGTTCACGGGCAAGCCGACCCTGCTCATCCTCGACGAAGCCTGGATCTTCCTCGACCATCCGCTGTTCGCCGCGCGCATCCGCGAGTGGCTGAAGGTCCTGCGCAAGAAGAACGTCGCGGTGCTGTTCGCGACGCAGAGCCTCGCCGACATCGCCGGGTCCGCGATCGCGCCCGCGATCATCGAAAGCTGTCCGCAGCGCATTCTGCTGCCCAACGATCGCGCGATCGAGCCGCAGGGCCATGACATCTATGCGCGCTTCGGTCTCAACGACCGCCAGATCGAGCTGATCGCGAGGGCCACGCCCAAGCGGCACTATTACCTCCAGTCCGCGCGCGGCAACCGGCTGTTCGAGCTTGGCCTCGGACCCGTCGCGCTGGCGCTGTGCGGATCGTCCGACCCGGCGGCGCAGGCGCGGATTGACGCCGTCCTCGCCGGACACGGCGCCGGCCAGTTCGCCGAAGCCTTCCTGCGCGACGCCGGCCTCGACTGGGCGGCCGACCTCGCCGCCGATTTCACCGCACCCGACCGTCCCCTTTCCCAAGCCCCCCACGAAGGAGAACAATGATGCGTATTCCCACTCGAAAGCACCTTATCGCCGCAGCTCTCGGCCTCGGTGCGTGCGGCTCGCTCGCCATGGGCGTAATGATGTCCGCAACGCCCGCGCAGGCTCAGCTGACCGTGTTCGATCCGAGCAACTATGCGCAGAACATCCTGACCGCCGCGCGGACCCTCCAGCAGGTCAACCAGCAGATCCAGCAGCTGCAGAACGAGGCGCAGATGCTGGTCGACATGGGCAAGAACTTGCGCACCATCGACTTCCCGCAGCTCGACGCGCTCAAGCAGAAGCTCGCCGAGATCGACCGGTTGATGGGCCGTGCACAGGCGATCGACTTCCGCGTCGACCAGCTCGACGACAAGTTCCAGGCGCTGTTCCCGCAGGACTTCTCGTCTGCGCTGCGGACTGATGCCCGGGTGCGGGATGCGCGCGCGCGCCTCGATGCCAGCATGGGCGCGTTCCGCCAGACGATGACGGTGCAGGCGCAAGTCGTCGAGAATATCCGGTCCGACACCGAGGCGCTCGCCGACATCGTCGCGCGGAGCCAGGGCGCCGAAGGCTCGCTCCAGGCCCAGCAGGCGACCAACCAGCTTCTCGCGCTCACCGCCAAGCAGCAGTTTCAGCTCCAGCACATGATGGCCGCGCAGTTCCGCAGCGAGGCGGTCGAACAGGCGCGCCGGGCGACGCAGGCCGCCGAGGCGCGTGCAGCGACCAAGAAGTTCCTCGGTTCCGGATCGGCCTACACGCCCCGATAGCCCCCCGGGGGCCGACAGGCCCGGTCCGGCAACCAGCGATCGGTGGCGCCCCTCTCGCCATCGGTCGCCGTCGCGGGGCGCGGCTCAGCTCCCCCAGCCGCGTCCCGCGACATCCCTCAACGCCAGCAGGAAGGCAGTCCCTTTGAGCGACCTCAACGTCATCGACCGCTTCCTGCAGGCGTTCATCACCTACATCGACAGCGGCTTCGGGTTGCTCGGTCCGGACGTCGGCTTCCTGACCGCGACGCTGATCGGGATCGACATCACGCTGGCCGGCCTATTCTGGGCGATGGGCGGCGAGGACAACGTCATCGGCCGGTTCCTCAAGAAGATCCTCTATGTCGGCGCGTTCGCCTTCATCCTGAACAGCTTCTCGACGCTGGCCGACATCATCTTCCGCTCGTTCGCGCAAGCCGGGCTGACCGCGGGCGGCGGCGTGCTCACGGCCGACGACCTGCTCAAGCCCGGAAGACTGGCCGGCACCGGCTTCTCGGCCGCCTGGCCACTGCTCGACCAGGCGAGCGAGATGGTCGGGTTCACGACCTTCTTCGACAATTTCCTGACGATCATGGTGCTGCTGTTTGCCTGGGCGTTGGTGATCGTCGCCTTCTTCATTCTGGCCGTGCAGATGTTCGTCTGCATCCTCGAGTTTAAGCTGACCAGCCTGGCCGGCTTCATCCTCGTGCCGTTCGCTCTCTGGAACCGGACCAGCTTCCTCGCCGAGCGCGTGCTCGGCAATGTGGTCAGCTCGGGCATCAAGGTGATGGTGCTCGCGGTGATCGTCGGCATCGGCTCTAACTTCTTCACCGAGTTCACCGACGCGTTGCAGGGACAGGAGCCCGACATCGGCCAGGCCATGAGCCTCGTGCTCGCCAGCCTGTCGCTGTTCGGCCTCGGCATTTTCGGCCCGTCGATCGCCTCGGGTCTCGTCGCCGGAGCGCCGCAGCTTGGCGCTGGTGCCGCCCTGGGCACGACGATCGGCGCGGCCGGCGTCACCATGCTGGCCGGAGGCGCCGCCGTCGGCGGTGCCCGCGCGCTCGGCGGTGCCGCGCTCGGTGCGGTCCGTTCGGGCACCGCCATGGGTTCGGCGGCATCGACCGCATACCAGCTCGGACGCGAGACGGCCGCGACGCCGTCGGTCGGTGCCGGCCTTGCGGGCGTTGCGCGCGCCGCCGGCAATGCCGCGAAGACCCGCGCGAGCGGCGCGCTGGGGCTTGGCGAAGCCGCGGCCGGCGGCCGGCAGGCGGCATGGGACGCACTGAATCAGAACTCTCCGTCGCCGTCGCGGAGTGGACCGGGCGGCGGCGGGGAGACCGGGACTCCGGCCTGGGCCCGCGCGATGCGCGACCAGCAGACCAGCCGGCATCGCCGGCAGCTCGCGATCCACACGCTGCAGCAGGGCGACCGCGGCGGCGCGTCCGCCACCCCCGACATCAAGGAAAGGAACGACTGAGCCATGTTCTTCAAGCGAAGTGCGCAGCGCTACGGGCGCACGCCGCCTCCCGAGACGCCCTATCAGCGCGCCGGCCAGCTCTGGGACGAGCGGATCGGCGCGGCGCGGGTGCAGGCGCGCAACTGGCGGTTGATGGCGTTCGGCTGCCTCGTGCTGACCGCGGGCACCTCGGCGGGGCTGGCCTGGCAGTCGCTGCAAAGCCGGGTCACGCCCTATGTCGTCGAGGTCGACCGGCTCGGCGAGGCGCGGGCGGTGCAGGCCGCCGACGTCGAATACCGGCCGACCGATCCGCAAGTCGCATGGCACCTGTCGCATTTCATCACCAATGTCCGGTCGGTGTCGCTCGACCCCGTGCTGATGCGGCGCGACTGGCTCGAGGCCTACGACTTCGCGACCAAACGCGGCGCGCAGTTCCTCGGCGACTATGCGCGCTCGGCATCGCCGTTCGCCAATGTCGGCGAGCGGACGGTGTCGGTGCAGGTGACCAGCGTCGTGCGGGCCTCGGACAAGTCGTTCCAGGTGAAGTGGACCGAGACGGCTTTCGAGCGCGGTTCGCAGTCAGGCGTCAACCGCTGGACCGCGATCCTCACCACGGTCACGCGCCCGCCGGCCTCGGCCGATGTCCTGCGCAAGAACCCGCTCGGTATCTATGTCGATGCGATCGACTGGAGCCGCGAGCTGGACGGCGAGGCGCCCGTGCGGCCTGCGCCGACCGCGTTACCCGCAGACGTACCTTCGACTGTCGCACGCTCGATCCCCGCCGGGTCGCCGCTCGATCCCGCGCCCGACCACCCGGCCATCAACACCCAGGAGACCCAACGATGAAACTTGCCATCCTGCCGGCGCTGGCCGGTCTTCTTTTCGCCGCGCCGGCGCTCGCCCAGACCGTTCCGGCGGCGAAATCGGTCCGGCACGTCGCAAGTGCGAACCGTGCCGCAACGGTGCTTCCGGCACCAACCGGCTTCGTCAGTGGCGCGCAGGTCTATCCCTATAGCGAAGACACGATCTTCCAGGCCTATGCCGCGCCGGGGCTCGTCACTGATATCGTGCTCCAGCCCGGGGAGAACCTCGTCGCCGTCGCGAGCGGCGATACCGCCCGCTGGGTCATCGGCGATACCACCAGCGGCTCGGGCGAGACCCGGCAAACCCATTTGCTCGTGAAGCCCTTCTCGGGGGGGCTCACCACGAACCTCGTCATCACCACCGACCGCCGCACCTACCACGTCCGGCTGGTCAGCACCTCGGTTACCGCACTGTCGTCGATGCGCTGGACCTATCCGCAGGACGAGCTGCTGGCGCTACGCCGCAAGGCGGAGGCGGCGCAGGCTGCGGCCCCGATCGCTACCGGGCTGGCAATCGAGCAGCTGCATTTCAACTATGCGATCAGCGGCGACCGGCCGGCATGGCGGCCATTACGCGTGTTCGATGATGGCTCGAAGACCTATGTCGAATTTCCCGCGTCGCTGGCCAACGGCGAGGCTCCGCCGCTGTTCGCTGTCGGGCCTGACGGCAAGGCGGAGCTCGTCAACTATCGGCAGCGTGACCGCTTCTACGTCGTCGACCGCATTTTCGACACCGCGGAACTTCGCCTAGGGGTTAAGAGGCAGCAGGTGGTTCGCATCGATCGCGTCGGTCCCAGCCGCAAGCGGAGGGGCGCATGACCGACGCTGTCGCAAGCGACTTGCCAGCCCCCGCGCCGGCGAAGGTCGATCCCGAGACGCTCAGCATCCGGTCCCGGCCGGCGCGCGCGATCCGCTTCCGGCGCGGTGCGATCGTCGGCGCGGCGGCGCTGGGCTCAGCCAGCCTGATGGGCATCGCCTGGATGGCGCTGAAGCCGCAGGTGTTTCGGCAAGTGGCGCAAGAGAGCGAGTTGTCGCAGCCCATGGCGAAACCGGCCTCGGACGCGTTGTCCGGACTCCCGAGCAGTTATGGTGACGCCCCCAGGCTCGGGTCGCCGCTGCCTGGTGACCTCGGCCGTCCGATCCTACGCGCGCAGGAAAAGGCTGAAGGCGTGGTCACGCCGTCCCGGGTCGATTCCGCTGAGGCCGCCAGGCAGCAACGTCTCGCCGAGCTCAAGGCAGCGCGGGAGTCCGGCCTGATGGCACAGGTCGCGACCGGCAGGGGCGCGGCACCTTCGGCGCCGGACCCGGCGGAAGTCGCTGGTGCAGCGGCAGCTGCTCCGGCCGCTACCGGCACGCGCAAGGAACAGTTCGCATCGGCACGCGACACCGGCGGCGATCTCAACTCCGGCGAACTGGTCGCGCCGGTGTCGCCGAACAGTCTCCTCGCCGGTAGCGTGATCGCGGCGAGCCTCGTCACGGGGCTCAATTCCGACCTGCCCGGAATGATTACCGCTCAAGTGTCGCAGAACGTGTTCGACACGGTCACGGGCGACATCCTGCTGGTGCCGCAGGGTGCCCGATTGATCGGTAAGTATGACAGCGTGGTCGCTTTCGGCCAGCGCAGGGCGCTGGTGATCTGGCAGCGACTGATTCTGCCGGACGGCAGCTCCATCCGCCTCGATAACATGCCGGCGACCGACGCCGCGGGCTATGCGGGGCTCGCGGACAAGGTCGACTTCCACACCTGGACGCTGCTCAAGGGTGTGGCGATCGCGACGATGCTCGGGGTCGGATCTGAATTGTCGATCTCGGGGGAGAGCGACCTCGTGCAGGCGATCCGGGAGTCCGCCCAGTCCAACACGGCGAGGACCGGCGACCAGATCACGCAGCGCAACCTCGATATCCAGCCAACGATCACCATCCGGCCGGGCACACCCGTTCGCGTGCTGGTGACCCGCGATCTCGTCCTCGCGCCGTGGCGCGGAAAGGCAAGCTGAGATGGTCGATCTCAAGCTCGGCAAACTGCCTGACCGGACACCGGTCAAGCTCTCGATCACCATTACGCCCGATCTTCAGGCTGCGCTTCAAGCCTATGCCACGGTCTATGCAGCGACCTACGGTGTGGAGGAGCCGGTTGCCGAGTTGATCCCGGCGATGCTGTCTGCCTTCCTCGAGAGCGATCGTAATTTCGCGCGGTCCCGCGAAGCAATGCTGCGGGGGCAGAAGTGATCGAGCGCGCCTGGGAGCGGAAGATCGAGCCGCTGACGGTTCGCGTCGCGACGGCCGTGCGCATCACCGGCCTAAGTCGATCGCGCATCTACGAGCTTATCCAGACAGGCGACCTCGAGACCGTGAAGGTCGGGCGCGCGACGCTGATCCAGTTTCAAAGCCTCAAATCACTTGTCAGCGCGCCGCCGCCGCTTGAGTAGGCAAGCATGGTGGCAGTTGCATGTCTTGGCTGGGGCTCGCTGATCTGGAATCCCGATGGGTTGCCAGCCGGAGACTGGCATCCGGACGGTCCCGAGCTGCCGCTGGAATTTGCTCGGCTATCAGGCGGTGGCAGGGTCACGCTGGTCATCATGGCTGATGGTCCTCGCGTTCCTGTTCTCTGGAGCATGCTCGACGTCCCGAGCTTGGCGGCCGGAGCCGCCGCACTGCGGAAGCGTGAGAACACCAAGGCAGACTGGATTGGATGCTGGCCAGGCGACAGCGCTGGTCAGTTTGCGGCCGAGATCGGCGAGTGGGCAATTGGAAAGGGTCTCGACGGCGTCATCTGGACCGGGCTTCCGCCCAGGTGGGCTGACGAGAATGGCCGTATCCCCACCGAGGCCGAAGTGGTTGAGTACCTCAAAGCGCTGCCGGCCGAGGCCGCTGTTGAGCCGTTCAGATATATTCGGAATGCGCCGGCCCAGATAAAGACGCCCTACAGGGAAGCGTTGATGAAGCTGGCGGGAGCCTAGCGGCCCCCACCTTCATGCGCTCGGTTATCCCGTGCGGCGCTTCCCGAAATCGGGACGCAGCACTTTCCCGCCATCGCGCAGTTGATCGAGGTGGTCGGACCAGTGCTGCATCATGATCACGCGCTCGTCCCAATACTCGCCACGCGCATAGGCCCGCCGCACTTGATTGGTATCCATGTGAGCGAGCTGGCGCTCGATCGCATCGGGATTCCATTGGCCCGTTTCGTTCAGCAGCGTGGCCGCCATAGCCCTGAACCCATGGGCGGTCATTTCGTTCGTGGTATAGCCGAGCCGCCTGAGACCCTGGTTCACGGCGTTCTCCGACATCGCCTTCCGTGGTTTTCCCATGCATGGAAACATATGCTGCCGATGCCCGGTGATCTCCCGCAACTCCTCGATCATCCCCAGCACCTGGCGCGATAGCGGCACCCGATGCGGACGGCGCATCTTCATCCGTGTCGCGGGGATCGACCAGATAGCCCTCTCCACATCGATGTCGCTCCATTCGGCCTGCCGGAGTTCGCCGGGGCGCAGAAGGACATGCGGTGAAAGCCGCATCGCCATCCGCGTGACCGCTTGCCCGGTGTAGCCGTCGATCGCTCGGAGAAGCGCGCCAACCTCTGCGGGGGCCGTGATGGCGGCGAAGTGCTTGACCTTCGGCGTCGCGATGGCGCCCCGAAGGTCCGCGGCAACATCCTTGTCGCATCGGATCGTCGCCACCCCATATCGGAACACCCGGCTCAGGACACTGCGCATGCGCCGCGCGCTCTCGTACCGTCCTGTAGCCTCCACCTTGCGAAGCACAGCCAATGCCTCGTGCGGAGTGATTTGCGAGATCGGCAGGCTACCGATGACGGGGTAGGCCTTGGCGAGCAGCCATCTGATCTTGTCCAGGGTGACGGAAGCCAGCCCCTCACGCTCGCACTTGAGAAGCCACTCCTCGGCCACTTCCTTGAACGTATTGGCCGCGGCGAATTTCGCCGCGATGCGTGCCCGCTTCTTTTCCACCGCCGGATCGGTGCCGGCGGCAATGCGCGCTCGAGCCTCGTCACGACGGGTTCGCGCTTCGGCGATACCGATCTGGGGCCAAGGCCCTATGTGCAGCTCCTTCTGCTTGTCGAGGAAGCGATAGCGCATTCGCCATAGTTTCGAGCCGTTTGGGCGAACGAGGAGATGCAATCCCTTGTCGTCATGGAGCTTGAACGGCTTTTCGGCGGGCTTCGCCGCCGCAATCTGGATGTGAGTCAGCATTTTGGTTTCCCAGCTTGGCCGGGAAATCCAGGACCACCGATAACACCAACAAATTGGTGGTGCTGCTGGTGGTTACGGCTGGATTTCGCCGGACGGTTAGCCGGCGAGTTTCGGTCGAAAAATGCTGTAAAACCAGCCGCTTGCTGGACGCCTCTGGACGTATCCAGAGGGAACAAATGGTGCCCAGAAGAGGACTCGAACCTCCACGCCCTTGCGAGCGCCAGCACCTGAAGCTGGTGCGTCTACCAATTCCGCCATCTGGGCACGGGGTAGGCGAGCGCCTCTACGGGGGACATAATCCCCTGTCAACAGCCGCGAAAACATTTTGCGGATCATTTTATCGCACTGCGCAAAATGCCGGGCCTGCCCGCCCGCGCCGCTCCCCTTCCCCGCGCAAAATGCCGGTGCAGCGCCCTTCCGGCGCCGTAGCGAACATGCCCGAAGAAGCGCCCAGGCAGCATCCGAGCGCCGCCCGCGCCCCGCACGGGGAAGCCTGGATGATTTGGGCGGGGAACCACCGCGCGCCGCCGTTTCCCGGCCAGATCGAATCCCGCTCCCCGATCAACGCGAGCGCAGCCTGGCCGCGAGGGCCACCCACAACGCCCGGCTCCGGGCGCCAACAATTGATGTTGTCCGAGGCGCGACCGGCATCGAATGCCGGCGAAGCGGAACCCATGGTCGACAGCCCGGCCCGAAGCCCGATCGCCCTTGTTTCACTGCTGTAAAATGGGTGGTGCCGCCTACAGGACTCGAACCTGTGACCCCCGCATTACGAATGCGATGCTCTACCAGCTGAGCTAAGGCGGCCAACCAAGCAGGAGCGCTTCCGCCCCCGAAGGAGCGGCGCGCTTACCAGCATGTTTCGGGGCTGACAAGCACCCGCAATGGCCCCGCCATCAAAACCCGTCGAAAAGCGCCGCCTTTACGCGACGTTTACCACAGGCGGGGCACAAGCCTTGCTACAAGTACAAAGGGGCCATTGCCCCGAGTGGAGCATTTCGCATGGACATGGCGCGCGGCATCAACCACCCGCTCGGCTCGAACCCCGGGCACGAGGCGGACGACGCCGTAAACGATCGCGAGCTGACGATCGGCACCGACGAGCGCCGCATGCATGTGCGCGCCTATAATCACTGGGTCTCGCTCCTCCATGGCCGCGCCTATCCGTCGATCGAGGATCTCGATCCGGACAACATCATGGATTTCGGCGCGCACAGCGTGCTGCTCGATTTCTCCAAGGGCGTCGACGATCCCGCGATTCGCTTCCTCGGCCGCGCGCTGCGCGAGGAGACCGGCCTCGACGCGACGATCACCCATGTCGCCCAGGTGCCCAGCCGCTCGCTGCTCTCGCGCCTGACCGATCATTATCTCCAGATCATCGCGAATCGCGCGCCGATCGGCTTCGAGGCCGAATTCGTCGGCACGCGCGGGCACAACACGCTCTATCGCGGCATCCTGATGCCCTTCTCGTCGAACGACGACACGATCGACTTCATCTATGGCGTGATCAACTGGAAGGAGCTGGTCGACGCCGAGACCCAGGCCAAGCTCGAGGCCGAGGTCGACGAAGCGCGCCGCACCGCGCCGCGCAGCCTGGTCGCCGCCCCCGTCTGGGCCGATGGCCCAAGCGCCGGCTTCGATGCCCCCGCCGCCGCGGAAGCCCCCGCAGCCGAATCGCCGATCACCGTCGATGCCAGCCTGGCCGACAAGCTGCTGCTCGCCCGCGAATCGGCCGCCGCCGCCCGCGCGTCGGACACGCGCAGCCGC
Source organism: Sphingomonas kyeonggiensis (assembly GCF_014204495.1). Classification (GTDB taxonomy): domain Bacteria; phylum Pseudomonadota; class Alphaproteobacteria; order Sphingomonadales; family Sphingomonadaceae; genus Sphingomonas; species Sphingomonas kyeonggiensis_A. Next base: position 123,165 of record NZ_JACHLN010000001.1, read on the forward strand.
TCGGCACTCTATCGCGCGCTTGCCCGGGCCTATGATTTCGCCATCGCTGTCGATGACGATGCGGAAGGCTATGCCGAACTGCTCGCCGATGCCGGGCTCACCGTCCAGGCCCGCGCGCCGATGACGCCGGCGGTGAAGCTCGTCTTCGGCGCCGATTACGACAAGACCCGCGTCACCGAATTCGCCGCCGTGCTCAGCCATGCCAAGCGTGCCGGCGTGCCGCAGGGCGGGCTCGATGCGTTCCTGGACGGTGCCGAGGGCGGCATCAAGGGCGTGGTGAAGGCCGAACGCGAATTCCGCCGTCCGCCGGCCAAGCCCGATGCCTTTGCCGAGATCGCCGCCGAACTGCGCAGCCGCCCGCCGCTCGGCCATGTCGACATGACGGTCGCGATCCCGGCGGACCGCGAGTTCGTCGTGCTGCTTGCCCGCGCCGGCAAGCAGGGCCTCGACATCGTCGCCCAGGTCGAGGACAGCCCGCTGACCGAGCGCCTGGTGCGCAAGGCCGCGGCCTGAAATCCGCCGCTTCGGCGGCGCCTGGCCTCCAATACTCAGAGCTTTCCCCCGCACGAGAGTCACTTTCGTGCGCCGGCTCCACAATGTCCGCACGTTTGTAATTTTCTTACAGAACGAGTCTTGAGCCGGTCACTCCACAGGCGTAGGCGGTACTGCCATGAAAAGCATGATGACGTCGCTGACGCAGGCGTTCGAGGCGCGGTTGCTCGAGGGAGCGCTGCCGGGAGAGTTGGAAGATTTCGGCGAGGCCGAGCGCGCGGAGGCGGCGAACTTCGTCGCGGAAGCTGCCGCCGTCCGTCCGCCGGACACGGCGAAGGTCGTGCTGGAGACCTTCCAGGGCGAGGAGAGCCGCCGGATGCGGCTTGCCGTCATCAACGACGACATGCCCTTCCTCGTCGATTCGATCTCGGGCGCGATCGCGACCTATGACGTCGCCGTCCACCGCATCATCCACCCCGTGATTTCCGTCGAGCGCGATGGCGCCGGCAAGCTCCAGTCGATCGACGCCGGCAAGCGCGAATCGATGATCTATATCGAGATGGAGCGCGCCGATGCGCGCGCGCGCCGCAGCCTGGTCGTCGAGCTGGAGCGTACCCTCGCCCAGGTCCGCGACGCGGTGCATGACTGGCGCGCGCTGCAGAGCGCGATCGGCGCCGATGCCGCCACCGTCGGCGGGCGCGAGGGCGCCAAGCTGCTGCGCTGGTTCCAGGAAGGCGCGATGACCCTGCTCGCGCACGAGACCTGGACCGCGGGCGGCGACGTCGGCGACCAGCTCGGCCTCGCCCGGCACGAGCTCGACACCCCGATCCTCGCCGAGGCTTCGCGCAAGGCGGCGGTGGAGTATTTCCGGAAGGGCGGCGAAGTGCCGCTACTGCTCAAGTCCAACTCGATCTCGCCGGTGCATCGCCGCGTGCCGCTCGACATCGTCGCGGTACCGATCCTCACCGGCAGCGACGTGACCGGCCTGTCGATCCATGCCGGCCTGTGGACCAGCGCCTCGCTGTTCGCCAATCCCGAGGACGTGCCCGTGCTGCGCTCGCGGCTGGAAGGGCTGGAGCGCAAGTTCGGCTTCGATCCCAAGGGCCATACCGGCAAGGCGATGCAGCACGCGCTGACCGCGCTGCCGCATGACCTGACCACCGCGTTCGACGCCGATTCGCTCGAGCATCTGGTGCTCACCTCGATGTCGGTCGCCGACCGGCCGCGTTCGAAGCTCGCGCTGGTCAAGAGCCCGCTCGGCCGCCACCTGTTCGCGTTCGTCTGGCTGCCGCGCGACGAAGTCGGCACCACCCGGCGCGAGGCGATCGGCACGATGCTCGCCGATGCCGCCAGCGCCAAGATCATCAACTGGTCGATCGCGCTCGAGGACGGCGAGGTCGCGCTGCTGCGCTACACGCTCGACCTGCGCGCCGGCGGAGTGATGCCCGACGCCGAGGCGCTCGACAACCAGCTCGAGCGGATGATGCGCGGCTGGGCGCCCGCGGTCGAAGCGGCGCTGCTCGACGATGCCGGCCCCACCGGCGCCACCCGCCTGACCCTGCGCTACGCCTCGGCCTTCCCGCCCGCCTACCGCACCACCTCGACTCCCGAGGAAGCCGCGCGCGACATCCTCCACCTCGCCCGCCTCGAAGGGCCGGGCGACCGCTCGGTGCGGATCACGCCGGTGGACGGCAAGCCCGGCGAGTACCGGGTGAAGCTCTACGCCCAGGGCGCCGCGCTCGCGCTGTCCGACGCGGTCCCCGCCTTCGAGAATTTCGGCTTCCGCGTGATCGAGGAAGTGCCGACCGAGCTCGCCGGCGGCGCCTTCGTTCATGACTTCGCCGTCTCGGCCACGGGGCTGAAGGGCGATACCGCGGTGATCGAGGACGCGCTCGCCGCCGTCCTCGCCGGCAATGCCGAGAACGACCTGTTCAACCGGCTGATCGTCGAGAGCGGCATGAAGCCCGCCTCCGTCGTGCTGTTCCGCGCCTGGTTCCGCTATCTGCGCCAGACCGGCATGAACTACGGCATGGCCACGGTGGTCGACGCGCTGCGCCGCGCCCCCAACGTCGCGACTGCGCTGATCGAGCGCTTCGACGCCGCGCACAATCCGGCGCGCGCCGGCGACGATGCCGCGATCGAGGCGGCGGCCGCCGCGATCGAGACCGGCCTCGCCCAGGTCCAGGCGATCGACGACGATCGCATCCTGCGCACCATCCGCGGCGTCGTCCTCGCGACGCTCCGCACCAACGCCTATGCCCCCGCGGCAAGGGAAGCGCTGGCGTTCAAGCTCGATTCGGCCAAGGTGCCCGGCCTCCCCGCGCCGCTCCCCTGGCGCGAGATCTGGGTCTACAGCCCCCGCGTCGAGGGCATCCACCTGCGTGCCGGCCCGGTCGCGCGTGGCGGCCTGCGCTGGTCCGATCGCCGCGACGACTTCCGCACCGAGATCCTCGGCCTGATGAAGGCGCAGCGCGTGAAGAACGCGGTGATCGTGCCGACCGGCGCCAAGGGTGGCTTCTATCCCAAGCAGCTCCCCTCGCCGGCCACCGATCGTGACGCCTGGTTCGCCGAAGGCACCGAGAGCTACCGGATCTTCATCCGCACTTTGCTGTCGATCACCGACAACATCGTCTCGGGCGCGGTCGTCCACCCGGACAGCGTCCGCATCCTCGACGGCGAAGACCCCTATTTCGTGGTCGCCGCCGACAAGGGCACCGCGACCTTCTCCGACGTCGCCAATGCCATCGCGATCGAGCGCAACTTCTGGCTGGGCGACGCCTTCGCCTCGGGCGGCTCGGTCGGCTATGACCACAAGGCGATGGGCATCACCGCCAAGGGCGCCTGGGTCTCGGTCCGCCGCCACTTCCTCGAGATGGGCACCGACATCCAGTCCGAGCCGGTCACCGTCGCCGGCTGCGGCGACATGTCGGGCGACGTGTTCGGCAACGGCATGCTGCTGTCCAAGGCGATCAAGCTGGTCGCCGCCTTCGACCACCGCCACATCTTCCTCGATCCCAACCCGGATCCCGCCACGTCGTGGGAAGAGCGCAACCGGATGTTCGCCCTGCCGCGCTCGAGCTGGGCGGACTACAACCCGGCGCTGATCTCCAAGGGCGGCGGCGTCTTCCCGCGCACCGAGAAGTCGATTCCTCTCTCGCCCGAGGTCCAGGCGCTGCTCGGCCTCACCGTCAGCGAGATCGATCCCGTCTCGCTGATCTCCGCGATCCTCAAGGCCCAGGTCGGCCTGCTCTGGTTCGGCGGCATCGGCACCTACATCAAGGCCGCGTCGGAAAGTAACGGCGAGGTCGGCGACCCGGCGAACGATCGCCTGCGCGTCAATGCCGAGCAGTTGCGCTGCAAGGCGGTGGGCGAAGGCGCGAACCTGGGGGTCACCCAGGCCGCGCGCATCGCCTTCGCGTCGCTCGGCGGCCGCATCAACACCGACTTCATCGACAATTCGGCCGGCGTCGATTGCTCGGACAACGAGGTCAACATCAAGATCGCGCTCAACCGCGAGATGATCGAGGGCCGCCTCGAGTTCGAGGACCGCAACACGCTCCTCGCCTCGATGACCGACAATGTCGCGCACCTGGTGCTCGAGGATAACCGCCTGCAGACGCTCGCGCTCTCCTTCATGGAGAATGACGGCTATGTCGCGCTGCCCTCCTATGTCCGCGTCATCGAGATCCTCGAAGGCTCGGGCCGCCTCGATCGCGCGGTCGAGGGGCTGGGCAGCAACGAGGAGCTGCTCCGCCGCGCCCAGGACAAGAACGGCCTCACCCGGCCCGAGCTGGCGGTGCTGCTCGCCTCGACCAAGCTGGCGCTGCAGGACGCGATCGAACATGCCGATCTCGGCCAGGATCCGGCGCTGGAGGCCGATCTCCTCCACGCCTTCCCGCAGGCCATGCAGGATCGCTTCGCCAAGGCGATCGAGGAGCATCGCCTGCGCACCGAGATCATCGCGACCAAGCTCGCCAACCGCGTGATCAATCGCCTCGGCGTGCTCCACCCCTTCGAGCTTGCCGAAGAGGAAGGCGCGGCGATGGCCGATATCGCGGCGATGTTCGTCGTCGCCGAGCGGCTGTTCTGCCTCCCCGCTTTGTGGGAAGCGGTCGAGACCGCCCCGATCAGCGAAGGCGCGCGCCTTGCGCTGCTCGACGAGATGGCGGTGGCGGTGCGCGGTCAGGTCGCCGATCTGCTCCGCGTCTCGCCGCCGGGCGCCAGCCCCGCCGAAGTGATCGCCCGCCTCAAGCCCGGCATCGATTCGCTCGACAAGGCCGCCAAGGGCCTGCTGCTCGACGAAGTTAAGGCGCAGTCGAACCGCATCTCGTCGCGGCTCGAAGCCGCCGGTGCGCCGGCCGAGCTGGTGGCGAAGGTGGTCAAGCTGTTCGAGCTCGACGGCGCGGTCGGCCTTGCCGATCTCAGTGTCCGCATGGGCACCGACGTGACCGCGCTCACCCGCGCCTTCACGTCGCTCGGCCAGGCGCTCGGCCTCGACTGGGCCCAGTCGACCGCCGCGCGCATCACCACCGGCGATGTGTGGGAGCGCCTGCTGATCGCCGGGCTCGCCCGCGACTTCCAGCAGATCCGCCTCGACTTCCTCCATCGCGGCGAAAAGGGCGAGCCCCAGGCCGCGGTCGATGGCTGGCTCTCGGCCAATGCCCCGCGCGTCGAACAGTTCGCCGCGCTGGTCCGCCGCGCCCGCCAGTCTGCGGTGCCCAATGCCGCAATGCTCGCGCAGATCGCCGGCCAGGCCCGCGTGCTGCTGGGGCGGTAAAACTGTCCCCAGCTTCCCCTCCCTGCAAGGGGAGGGGAAGCCTTGCCACCGTGCCCCCCCAGTTCCCCGGCGAAAGCCGGGGCCCAGGTTTCTCTGCCGCATCGCTTGTTACCCTGGGCCCCGGCTTTCGCCGGGGAGCAGCCAAGCAACCGCCAGAAGATCACGGCGCACCGCGCACGCGGCGTGCCCCCTCAATCCTCCCCCGGAGGGGGAGGGGGACCGCCGCGAAGCGGTGGTGGAGGGGTAGCGCGCCTCAAGCTTCAAAGCCCGTGGAGAATACCCCTCCACCAGCTTCGCTGGTCCCCCTCCCCCTCCGGGGGAGGACTGACAAAAACACCCAAAGAAAAAGCCCGGCCGGTCCTTCGGGACCGACCGGGCTTTTCTATTGCAGACCGGAAAATCAGGCCTTGTCGACGCGCCGCGCCGGCGGCGTACTCCGCAAGATCAGGTACATGCCCCCCAGGCAAGCCGAAACACCCACCACGCAAACCACTGCCAGGCCGAGATAAAGTGCCGACATCCAGTCCTCCCAAGTCTTTATCTGGAAGGAAGCTGCGTAATTTCTTGAAGAACGGCAAGAAACATTCGTAGCTGCATTGCAACGCAATTATGCTGCAACTGCGAAATAACCGGCCTCGCCGTATCGATACGAGACAGGGACTCCGGGCCATCTTGGGCGGCGCCCGCGCACCCGCAAACGGCGCAGAATCAATCGCTCCCCGCGCCTTCCCGGGTTTGCAATTGCGAATCGTTCTCGTTATCGCGCCGTAATCGAATCGAACCGGAATCGCTCACCCAAGATGCACGCCCCCTCCGCCCAGGCAGAAGAACTGGCCAAGGCCAAAGCCAAGCGCGCCCGCAAGAGCTTCTGGCTGAAGCAGCTGCATACCTGGCACTGGATGAGCTCGGCGATCAGCCTGATCGGCCTGCTGCTGTTCGCGATCACCGGCTTCACCCTCAATCACGCCGCGGACATCGAGGGCTCGCCCAAGTCGGTCGAGCATGCCGTCCAGCTGCCCGCGCCGCTGCTCGCCAAGGTAAAGGCGGACGACCTGCCCGACGCCAAGAAGCCGATCCCGGCCGATGTCGCCAAATGGGTGCAGGACCAGGTCAAGATCGACGCGAGCGGCACCGCCGAATGGTCGGCCGGCGAAATCTATCTCGCCAAGCCGCGCCCCGGCGGCGACGCCTGGATCTCGATCGACCGCGATACCGGCGCCGTCACCAGCGAGAACAGCTCGCGCGGCTGGATCGCCTATCTCAACGACCTCCACAAGGGCCGCAATTCCGGCGGCTGGTGGAAGCTGTTCATCGACGTCTTCGTCTTCGCCTGCCTCGTCTTCACGCTCACCGGACTGGTGCTGCTGTGGATGCATTCGAAGCATCGCAAGAGCACCTGGCCGATCGTCATCGCCGGCCTCGTCATCCCGGCGCTCATCGCCATTTTCCTGATCCACTAGGGGAGCCCAAGTCCATGCAGTATCGCATCACCGGCCTCACGCTCGTCGCGATCGGCGGAGCGGGCCTGCCCACCGCCGCCGGCGCGCAGACCATCGATCTATCGGTCACCATTCCGCAGATGAAGGTCGCCGAATATCACCGCCCCTATGTCGCGGTGTGGCTGGAGAAGGAGGGCGCCGCCCCCCGCACGCTCCAGGTCTGGTATGATTTCGACGGCCGCAGCGCCGAGGGCGCCGGCACCAAGTGGCTGCGCGACATGCGCCAGTGGTGGCGCGTGGTCGGCCGCGGCATGAGCTTCCCGGCCGACGGCGTCACCGGCGCCACCAAGGGCGCGGGCACCCACAAGATCGCGCTGGTCGGCGGCAAGGGCGCAACGCCCGCGCTCGCGCCCGGCAACTACAAGCTGCTGGTCGAGGCTGCGCGCGAAGTGGGCGGGCGCGAAGTCGTCAGCGTGCCCTTCACCTGGAACGGCAAGGCCGTCACCGCCACCGGCAAGGGCGCGAGCGAGCTCGGTGCCGTCACCGTCTCGATCAAGCGCTGATATCAAGGGGGAATAGAGACATGAACTTCCGCAAGCCGCTTCTCGCCGCAGCCGCCGTCATCGCGATCGCCGCGCCCGCCGCCATCGCGCATCGCCAGTGGATGCTGCCGAGCTCGACCACCGTCTCGGGCACCGATAACTGGGTGACCGTCGATGCCGCCGTGTCGAACGACCTGTTCTTCTTCGATCACCAGCCGATGCGCGCCGTGCCGGCGGTGACCCAGCCCGACGGCACCGAGGGCAAGGTCGAGAACCACAATGTCGGCCGCTTCCGCGCCACCTTCGACCTGCACCTGACCCAGCAGGGCACCTACAAGGTCGCCGTGGTCAATGAAGGCGTGTTCGGCAGCTATGTGCTGAACGGCGAGCGCAAGATGCTGCCGCGCGGCACCAACACCGCCAATCTCGCCGCCGCGATCCCGGCCGGCGCCACCGATGTCCAGACCGCCGAGAATGTCTCGCGCAACGAGATCTTCATCACCCAGGGCGCGCCGACCAACACGGTGTTCAAGGCCAGCGGCAAGGGCATCGAGCTGGTGCCGATCACCCACCCGAACGACCTGGTCACCAATGAGCCCGGCAACTTCCAGTTCCTCAAGAACGGCAAGCCCGGCGCCGGCCTCAGCGTCACCGTCATCCCCGGCGGCATCCGTTATCGCGACGCGCTGCACGAGCAGGTCCTCAAGACCGATGCCGAGGGCAAGGTCTCGATCAAGTGGGGCCAGCCCGGCATGTACTGGGTGATGGTCAACGAAGGCGGCGAGCGCGGCGAAGGCCCGGGCGCCGGTGGTCCGGGCGGCGGCCAGGGCGGCCCGCGTCCGCAGCCGGCTCCGGGCGCTGCCCCGGCCGCTCCCGGTGGCCCGCAGGCCGGCCCGGGCGGTCCCGGCGGTCGTCCGATGGGCCCGGTCCGCGCCCGGGTGAGCTATGTCACCACCCTCGAAGTGCTGGCGCCGTAGTTCCAGCCCCTTCCTTTTTCTCGTCATCCCCGCGCAGGCGGGGATCCAGGGTCACGAGCGAGCCGCTATCCGGCTCTGGATCCCCGCCTGCGCGGGGATGACGGTGAAGCAGTGAGCGCAGAACCCCGCATCGCCATTCCCCCAAATCTCTCGCCCGCGGCGTTCCATCGCCGCCGGGCGGGGGCCCCTGTCATTTCCTGCGCGGGCGAGACGATGGGGACCAGCTGGTCCGCCCGCATCGTCGCCCCGCCCGAGGGCATTGCCCTCAAGATCCAGGCCGAGCTCGACCGCGTCGTCGCCGAGATGAGCCATTGGGCGCCCGATTCCGCCCTGTCCCACTTCAACCGCAGCGAACCCGGTCGCTGGCAACCCCTGCCGATCGGCTTCGCGCAGGTGCTGGCTGCGGCGCTCGACGTGGCGGAAAAGAGCGGCGGCGCCTTCGATCCCGCGATGGGCGCGCTGGTCGATCTCTGGGGCTTCGGCCCGCCCGGCCCGCGCACCGGCCTGCCCGGCGATAGCGAAGTCGCGGCCGCTTGCGCCTTGTCCGGGCGTTCCCATATCGAGCTGGACGGCCGCCGCGCCCGTCGCGATGCGCCGGTGCGGCTCGATTTCTCGGGCATCGCCAAGGGGCACGGCGTCGATCGCGTGGCCGAGATGCTGCGCAGCATGGCGCTGCCCGATTTCCTGGTCGAGGTCGGCGGCGAGCTGCGCGGCGAGGGTATCAGGCCCGATGGCCAGCCCTGGTGGGTGGATTTCGAATCCCTCCCCTCCAGCGCCCCGGCAAGTTTTCGCGTCGCGCTCCACGGCCTGTCGGTGGCGACATCGGGCGATTATCGCCGCAGCTTCGCTCATGAAGGCCGCGACTACGCCCACACCCTCGACCCGCGCACCGGCCGCCCGCTGGAAAACGGCGTCGCCTCGGTAACCGTCCTCCACCCGGTCTGCATGCTCGCCGATGCCTGGGCAACCGCGCTCAGCGTGCTGGGCCGGGAGGGCATAGCGCTGGCCGCACGCGAAGGGCTCGCGGCGCACATGGTCGTGCGCGAAGGCCCGGCTTTCGTGGAACACCTCTCCCCCGCCCTGCAGGCGATGCTTTAGCCAGGTTGCAATGCAGGATTTCGACTGCCGGGCTCCCGCGGCCGGGGCCTGTAGGAAAGATAGGATCACGACCACGCAACTCTATTGCGAGATGCGGCGCGTCCCCGTCAAAAGGCCCCAAATTCGAGCCGCGAAAACCCGTTCCTGGCCTGTACTTTGTGTACTTCCGCGCGTCGGCCGCCCCGGTCTGTTGGAAGTCAGCTCAGGCGTCGGCCCAGCGGCGCAGGAGGTTGTGGTAGACCCCGGTCAGCTCGATCACCGAGCGGTCCTCATTGCCCAGCGTCGCCACCAGCCGCTGCACCGCCTGGTCCGTCTCGAACAGGATGCGCCGCGCGCTGTCGTCGCGGACCATCGACTGGATCCAGAAGAAGCTCGCCACCCGCCGCCCGCGCGTCACCGGCACGACCCGATGCAGGCTCGACGAGGGATAGAGGATCGCGTGCCCCGCCGGCAGCTTGACCGATTGCGCGCCGAACTGCCCCTCGATCAGCAGCTCGCCGCCGTCATAGTTCGCGGGATCCTCGAGGAAGACCGTCATCGACAGGTCGGAGCGGATGCGGAAGTCGGTGCCGCGCTGGATGCGCACCGCATTGTCGACATGCGTGTCGAACCTCTGCCCGCCGCCATAGCGGTTGAACAGCGGCGGAAAGACCTTGAGCGGCAGCGCGGCGGCGAAGAACAGGGGTGACTTGCCCAGCGCGTCGAGGATCATCGCCCCGCCCCGGCGATGCGCGTCGCTACCCTCGGGCAGCTGCTCATTGTCCTTGGCCAGCGCCGATTGCGCGCCGGAAGTCGCATTGCCGTCGACCCATTCGGCCGCATCGATGATGCCGCGCAGCTCGGCCACCTGCTCGGGCGAAAGCAGGTCGGGAATGGCGATCAGCATGAAGTTCCTTCCTTGCGCAGCGCTGCGCTGCCCCGGGTCCGTAGTCGCTCGTCCGGGACCTGCGCCAGCCAGGCGAGCGCCTTGTCGCGGAACACCGGCTTCGCCTCCGCCCCGCACCGCTCGATCCACAGCAGCGCGCCGTCGACGTCGCCGGCCTCGGCGAGCATCCGGGCATGGTTGAACATCCCGCGGAAGTCCCCGCCCTCGGCCGCCCGGGCATAGCAGTCCGCCGCCGCCGCCATGTCGCGCGGGACGATCGTGCCTTCCTCGTGGAAACTGCCGACAAAGTTGGTGGACTTGGCGTGGCCCATGGCAGACGCTTTCTGGAACCAGCCGAGCGCGGCCGCCTTGTCCTGCGTCAAGCCGGCGCCGAGTGCTAGCGCCGAGCCGTAATTGTACATGCCCCAGTCGAGCCCCGCTTCGGCGGCGACCCGGAAACACTCCGCGGCGCGCGCCTTGTCGATGCGCGTGCCCCAGCCGAGGTCATAGCAGCGACCCAGCATGTTGAGCCCCATAGGATGCCCCTGCTGCGCCGCCTTCCAGAACCAGCCGAACGCCTCGGCCGGCTTCTGCTGGTCGAGCAGCATCTGGCCGAGCACCGCCTGCGCCTCGGCCAGGCCGGCCTCCGCCCCTTCGCGAATCAACGCCGCCCGCTCCTCCGGCGAACCGGAGAGGCGGGCGGCGATGTCTTCGCTCGACAATGGATCGAGCTGCGTCATGTGCCGGCTATATCAGAACTTGTAGCTGGCCGTCAGGATCGCCGAACGCGCATCGCCGGGGGTGGCCCAGCCGTTATTGGCGCGGATGCGGGTGTAGTAGAGCTTGTCGCCGATATTCTTGACGTTGAGCTGGAGCGACAGCGCCTTGGTGACCTCGTAGGACGCGGTCAGGTTGTGGACGAGATAGTCCTTCGAATAGAGCACCCGCGACAGCGCCCCGCCGACCACCGTGCGCGTCGGCAGGTTGATCGCGAACTTGCCCTGATAGGTCGCGCCATACCCGAGGGTCAGGCCGAACGGCAGGGTGTAGGCGGTGTAGAGGCTGCCCGAGTGCTTCGGGGTCTGCTGGAGCTGCGCACCGGCCGAGGGATCGAGCGCCGCACCCTTCGCCACCGAGCGGATCAGCTCGCTGTCGAGATAGGTGTAGTTGGCGGTGATCTGCCATGCCGAGGTGATGTGGCCGGTGGCGCCCAGCGCGACGCCGTCGACGCGCGAATGGCCGTCCAGCTGCTGATCGGGGACGGTCGGGTCGACCGAAGGCACCTTGTAGCTGTCGCGATCGGTACGGAACAGCGCCGCGGTCAGCAGCAGGCCGCCCTTGAACAGCTCGGCCTTGCCGCCGATCTCGTAGTTCTTGGCGCTCTCGGGCTTCACGTTGCAGGTCGCGGCCGAGCAGCTGCCGTTGACCGTGCTCTGCGACGGGGTCCGCGAATTGCCATAGGCGACATAGAGGCTGATCGGCTCGATCGGCTTGTAGACAGCGCCGACGCGGTAGGAGAGCAGGCTGTTGCGGTTGCCCGTGCGGGTCACCGCCGTGATCTGGCCCAGCGTCGCTGCCGCGGTCGACAGGGTGTAGGCCGCGAACTCGCCGATGTTGCGCTCCCAGCGAACGCCGCCGTTGAGCTCGAAATGGTTCGACAGCTTCATCGTGTCGAACAGGTAGACCGCCTTGTTCGCGACCTCGCTGTGGCTCCGCGCGCTGACGATGAAGTTCACCGGACCGCTATAGACATTGCGGTTGTTCAGGTTCGGATCGTTCCAGGCGTAGGCCGGGATGGTCACGGCCGTGCCATTGGCATTGCGCTGCGAATTGCCCGAGCGCACGTCATAATATTCGCGCGAGAGCGAGATGCCCAGGTCGAAGCTATGCTCGATGCCAAAGGTCTCGAACGTGCCCTTCAGGTCGGTCTGGTTGTAGATGATCTGGTTGCGGGTATCGCGGGTGTTGCCGCGCGAGCCGCCGCTCGGCGTGAACAGCCCCGGGGTGGTGCAGGCCAGGCCGGCCGCGGTGAGGCTCGTCGGCAGGCAGAAGGTGCCTTCCGGGCCGTCCGCGATCGAATATTGCTCGACGTCCTGGTAGCGGGTGAGGTTGCGCAGCGAGATCTTGCTGTTCAGCTCATGCTCGAAGATCGCCGTCGCCTGATCAACATTGCTGTCCTGCTTGTCGAGGTTGCGGAAGCCGTAATAGGCGCTGCGGCTGGTACCCGGCACCTGGCCGGTGAACCAGTTGTTGGTGCTGCTGACATAGGGCACGCCGAACTGCGGGATGTTGTTGTCCTCCTGGTGGAGGTAGATCAGGCTCAGCCGGGTCGGTGCCTCGAGCCCGAAGGTAACCGACGGCATCACGCCCCAGCGCTTGTTGTTCTCGACTTCGCGGCCGGGAACATCGTTGCGGTGATACATCGCGTTCAGCCGGACACCGACGCTGTCGCTCAGCTTCTTGTCGATATCGGCGGTGGCGCGATAATATTCGTCGGTACCGATCCCGGCCTGCAACACGGTCTTGTCGCGGCCGCTCGGGCGCTTGCTGACCAGGTTGATGTTGCCGGCGATCGAACCGGCACCCGAATAGACCGAGTTCGAGCCGTTGGTGACTTCGATCTGCTCGATGTTGAAGTTGTCCGAGCGGGTATATTGCGCGCTGTCGCGCACATTATCGATCGTGATGTCGTTGTTGGCGCTGAAGCCGCGCAGGTTGATGCTGTCGCCATAGCCGCTGCCGCCTTCGCCGGCGCCGAAGGTGATGCCGGGCACCGTCGCCAGCGCATCGCGCAGCGACAGGATGTTCTGCTGCTCCATCACCTCGGCGGTGATCACCGTCACGGTCTGCGGGGTATCGCGCAGCGGGCGGGTGTTCTTCGGGCTTTCCTGCTTCGGCTGATAGACTTGGCCGTTGACCGTGATCTGGTCCTTGTCCTGTACGTCGTCCGACGAAGCGGGGGTATTCGTCTTGTCGCCGTCCGGCCCGTTGGAGGCGTGGGCTGGCGCGCTGGCGACGAAGCCGACACAGGCGAGCGCGAGGAAGGCGGGCGCAGCCGCGCCGGTCGAACGATTCACTTGGGAACCCCCTGTTACAGATTGTTTCGCCGCCAGCTATTGCGAACCAATCTCAGAGTCAACGCTAATGCGACTGGATCGCAACATTGTCGTAAGATTGTCGCGGCCGCAACAGCATGGAAACGTCAGGGGCGATGCATCTCGGCGAGCAGCCAGGTGCGGATCGCACTGGCAAGGTTGGGAGGATCCTCCCCGCTGATCCGGGCATGGTCGATGGCCGCGACCAGTGCATTGAGCGGCAAGGAACGCCCGGCTGCGGCCTGTTCCAGCGCATCCCAGAAGATCGGCTCGAGGCTGATCGAGGTCTGGTGCCCGGCAATGGTGACCGAACGCTTGACCGGCCCCTCGAAGCCGCCTGGGGGAGGATCGATCCTCATTCCCGCCGGCTCGCTCGCGGGCCGGGCATCATTCGGAGTCGAAGAGCGCGGCCAGTTGCTCGACCATCGTGCCGGCGAGCTGCTCGGCGTCCATGATCGTCACGGCGCGGCTGTAGTAGCGGGTCACGTCATGCCCGATGCCGATCGCCACCAGCTCCACCGGCGAGCGCGCCTCGATCCAGCCGATCACCTGGCGCAGATGGCGCTCCAGATAGGAGCCCGAATTCACCGACAGGGTCGAATCATCGACCGGCGCACCGTCCGAGATCACCATCAGGATCTTGCGGTCCTCGCTGCGCCCGATCAGCCGGTTATGCGCCCAGAGCAGCGCCTCGCCGTCGATATTCTCCTTGAGCAGCCCCTCGCGCATCATCAGCCCGAGAGACTTCTTGGCGCGACGCCACGGCTCGTCGGCCTGCTTGTAGACGATGTGGCGGACATCGTTGAGGCGGCCTGGCTGGGCCGGGCGGCCATCGGCCAGCCACTTCTCGCGGCTCTGCCCGCCCTTCCAGGCACGGGTGGTGAAGCCGAGGATCTCGGTCTTCACGCCGACGCGCTCCAGCGTGCGCGCCATGATGTCGGCGCTGATCGCCGCGATCGAGATCGGCCGCCCGCGCATCGAGCCCGAATTGTCGATCAGCAGCGTGACCACCGTGTCCTTGAACTCGGTGTCCTTCTCGCTCTTGTACGAGAGCGACTGCATCGGGTTGATGACCACCCGCGCCAGCCGCGCCGCATCGAGCAGTCCCTCTTCCTGGTCGAAGTCCCAGCTGCGGTTCTGCTGCGCCATCAGCCGGCGCTGCAGCCGGTTGGCGAGCTTGGTCACCGCGCCCTGGAGATGGACGAGCTGCTGGTCGAGATAGGAGCGGAGCCGGTCCAGCTCCTCGGTATCGCACAGGTCCGTCGCGGCAACGACCTCGTCGAACTGGGTGGTATAGGCGCGATACTCGAACTGCGGCGGCAGGTCGCTCCACGGCCGGTTCGGGCGGACGGGCATCATGCCCTCCTCGCCTTCGTCACCGGGCTCGCCGTCGCCATCTTCCATCGCGTCGGACTGCTGCTGCTCGCCTTCCTCGCCCTCATCGGATTCGCGCTGCTCGCCGCGCGCCTCCGCCTGGCCTTCGCTCTGGCTCGACTCGCTCTCGCCTTCCTCGTCGCCGTCCTGCTGCTGGTCGTCGGTGCCTTCGTCCTCACCGCCGCCTTCATCGGCTTCGTCGGGGATCAGGTCGCCCTCGGTCAGCTCCAGGTCCTGGAGCAGCTTCGACGTGAGCGAAGCGAAGGCCTGCTGGTCGTCGATCGCCAGCGCCAGGGCATCCAGGTCGGAGCCGGCACGCTCCTCGATCCAGTCGCGGATCAGGGCCATGCCCAGCGCCGCGGCGGCAGGCGATTCACGCCCGGTCAGCCGCTCGCGGACCATCAGGCCGAGCGCCGTCGACAGCGGCACTTCCTCGCGGTTGCGCGCCCGGGTGATCGGGTCGGCGCGCAGCTTCAGTTCCAGCGCATGCTCGAGATTGGCGGCGATGCCGGCATAGCCGCGCGATCCCAGCGCCTCGACCCGCGCCCCTTCGACCGCGTCGAACACCGCGCGCGCCACCGGCTCCTTGGGCGCGCCCTTTAGATGCATCGCATTGTCGTGGTGGCGCATGCGCAGCGCGAAGCTGTCGGCAAAGCCGCGCGCCTCGGCGACTTCCTCGGCCGGCAGGCCGCGTGAGGGCGCCGGCACCTTGATCTGGCGGCCATCCTGGCGCGGCGCCTCGCCGGTGAAGCTCAGCTCGGCCTCGCGCTCCCCCGAAAGCGCGCGCGCTGCGCCGCCAAGGACATTGCGGAACCGGTCGAGCGGAGAGTCGGCAGCCATGGCGATTGTCTTTGTGTGCCTTGTCCCCCAGGATCAAGTCCGAAGGGGGATTGGATGAAGTTTCTTGACCGTATCGGCCTCGGGCGGATGAGCCACGGGGAATATAATGCCAACCTCACCGGACTCGGCATCTTCTTCGGCGCAGTGCTCGGCTTCGTGATGGCCAGCACCGAGAACCTGACCACCAAGGACTATGTGCTGGTGCTGTTCACCACCGCGGCGATGGTGATCACCATCCTCTATGTCTCGTCGAGCCGGCACCGGATCGCCTATTCGATCCTCGCTTTCGCCTTCATCGCGGCGCTGCCCTATATCCTGGGGCTCTTGGTGACCCCGGGCGCGCAATTGCCGCCCAAGCTCCAGCCGACGCTGGCGGTGTGGCTGGCAATGACGCTGATCGTCGAGTTCAACCCGCGCGACCGCGAGGCCGAGAAAACCGCCTAGCGGCGCCACAATCGCCGCCAGAAGCCGCGCCGCACGGGCGGCTGCGGCGGCGAGGGCTCGACCTTGCCCACGCCCATCCGCTCGTGGATCAGGTCCTTGAGATAAGCATATTCGTCGCCGGTGATCGGCCCGCCCTCGCCCCCGCGCGCCGTCCAGCGGCGGGGGTGGAGCGGATCGTCATCGGCGGGATCGCTCAAGCCTTGCCGACCACGCTTTCGGGCAGGTCCTTGCCGAACACGCGCTGGTAGTATTCCGCCACCTGCGCGCGCTCCGCTTCGTCGCACTTGTTGAGGAACGACAGGCGGAAGGCGAAGCCGACATCCTTGAAGATCTCGGTGTTCTGCGCCCAGGTGATGACGGTGCGCGGGCTCATCACGGTCGAGATATCGCCGTTGACGAAGCCCTTGCGGGTCAGGTCGGCCACGCGGACCATGTTCTCGACCAGTTCCTTGCCGCCCGGCTTGTCGAAATCGCCCGACTTGGCGAGCACGATCTGCGCCTCGACCGCGGCGGGGAGGTAGTTGAGCGTCACCACGATGTTCCAGCGGTCCATCTGGCCCTGGTTGATCTGCTGGGTGCCGTGATAGAGGCCGCTGGTGTCGCCCAGGCCGACCGTGTTCGCGGTGGCGAACAGGCGGAAATAGGGGTTCGGGCGGATCACGCGGTTCTGGTCGAGCAGCGTGAGCTTGCCCTCGGTCTCGAGCACGCGCTGGATCACGAACATCACGTCCGGGCGGCCCGCGTCATATTCGTCGAACACCAGAGCCGTCGGCGTCTGCAGCGCCCAGGGGAGCAGGCCTTCGCGGAACTCGGTGATCTGCTGGCCATCCTTGAGCACGATCGCGTCGCGGCCGATCAGGTCGATACGCGAGATATGCGCATCGAGGTTGATGCGGATGCACGGCCAGTTGAGGCGCGCCGCGACCTGTTCGATATGCGTCGACTTGCCGGTGCCGTGATAGCCCTGGACCATCACGCGGCGATTGTGCGCGAAGCCCGCCAGGATCGCGAGCGTGGTATCCGGATCGAAGACATAGGCCGGATCGAGATCGGGCACGCGCTCGTCCGCTTCGCTGAACGCGGGGATTTCGAGGTCGGTATCGATCCCGAACAGGTCGCGTGCGCTCACCATCTTGTCGGGTGAGTCGAGGATCGTGGTGCTCCGGCTGTCGGGCTGGGTGTTGGGGATGTCCGCCATGTCTTCGTCCTTCCGTCGCCTGAGCGACTAGAAGCTCCCGTGCCGCACTGCAACGGGGATCGCGCAAAAGCCGCGATCCAAACGACCGAGCGCCGGCCCTTCCCTCGAATCGGCTTTCATGGGATCATGACGTCATAGCAACGGTCGCGCGTACACCGATTCTTGTCATCACCTGGGGAAGTCGATGAACTGGAAGCTGTTGTTCCTGGCGCTGCTTGCGCCGCTTGCGGCCTGCGACTGGGACCAGCAGCCAGCCCAGCCGCCCCATCGCCCCCCGCCCCCGGTGACCCGCCCGATCGATCGCGGCCCCGACTGGCTTGCCGCCGTGCCCTATTGCGAGGGCGCACTGCGCCGCGGCCAGTGGCTGGTCTGCGACAACAAGGGCCTGAACTGGCTGCACCGCACGCTCGCCGACCAATGGGCCGAAGATCGCCAGGGCGCGACCCGACAGCAGCTCTGGGTCCAGCGCCAGCAGCTTCAGGCGCTGGCAAGCGAGCGCGACGCCTGCGAGACGGCGGAATGCGTGGCCACCGCCTATCGCCGCTATCTGCGCAAGCCCGATCGCTGGACACCCGCGCCCGGCGGCTGGAGCCCGCCGCCCCGGCCGCGCCCCCGCCCGGTCCATCACCGCCCGCCGGCCCCGAAGTACAACTGGCGCGACAATGGCGCGACCTGCGCGTCGAAGATCGGCTGGCAGAAGGCGGCGCTGCTCGCGCGGCAATGCGCGGTGGTCAATCCCGACGGCCAGTGCGGCCCCCAGCGTTCGTGCGGCGCGCTCAAGACGATGATCCTCGACGGCTGCTGGGACATGGGCGACCGCAAGCCGGGCTTCTGCGGGCGGGTCTAGGCGCTGCCTACAGCGCCGCGGCACCGGCTCGCGAAAGTACACAAAGTACAGGCCAAGAACGGGTTTCCGCGCCCGGAATTTTGACCTTCTGGGCGGAAACGCACCGCATCTCGCAACATGCTTGCGCGCGCGTGATCCTATCTTTCCTACAGGGTCAAAGAGCAGGCGGCGGCAGGCCGGCCGCGGGAGCCCAGCAGGCGAAATCCTACATTGCAAGGCACAGGAGTGATGCCCCCTAGCTGCTCCCCGGCGTGCCTGACCGCCAGCCCCTAATCATTCTCGAACCGCGGCAAGCCGAACAGATCGACGAAGCGCTGGCCCGCGGCGAGGTCGCCGGTGACCGCCACCCGCCCCTCGCGGATCGACTCGGTGAGCGGCAGCGGGCCGTAGAAGGTCGCGGCGAGCAGGGTCGGCACGCCTTCGAAGATCACCTCCGCCCCGGCCGGATCGCGCCGCTCGATCGCCAGCCCGCCCTCGACGATCGCCGCGCGGAACGGCTCGCCGCCGACCCGGAAGCCGAGGTCGATCGACAGGCCCCGCGCCGGCTCGCGCGCGATCATCGTCTTGAGCGACAGCATGAAGGCGCCGTTGCTGAGCGGCAGCGTGACGTCATGCGCGGGCGAACCCGCCGCCCAGCGGCTCAATGCGAAGATCGGTTCCTCGAGCTGGGCGCCCCATTTGGTCAGTTCATAGACCTGGGCGTTGACCGGCGAAGGCAACTGCCTGCGACGGATGATCCCGCCCTTCTCCAGCCCCTCGAGCCGCTGGGTGAGGATATTGGCGCTCAGCCCCTCCAGCGCGCCGCGGATCTCGCCGAAACGACGCGGCCCGAGCAGCAATTCGCGAACGATCAGCAGCGACCAGCGTTCTCCGATCAGATCCATGGCGAGCGCCGTCCCGCACGCGTCCTGATACCAGCGGCGCGCCTTGGTGAAGTCGTTGCTAGTTACTTTTTGTGACTCCATGGTTGCTTTTAATAACCGAAGAGCGCATCAGGATCAAGAAAGCGATTCGCGAAGCCCCCAAAGCGGAGGTTTATTCCGATGACACTGGTTCCCGCCGCAGAACTGGCCGCCCGCGAGACCGCGCGCTGGCCGAATGAGAGCCCGGAATACCGGCAGGCACGCACCGCGCTGCTCGCCGAGGAGATCGAGCTGCGCCGCCATATCGAGGCCGTCGCCGAGCAGCGCCGCGCCCTGCCCGCCGGCCCCGAAGTGACCCGCGACTATGTCTTCGAGGGCGAGGATGGCCCGGTCCGCCTGGCCGAGCTGTTCGGCACGCACGACACCCTGGTGATCTACACCTGGATGTTCGGCCCGCAGCGCGAACGCCCCTGCCCGATGTGCACTTCCCTGCTCTCGGCCTGGGACGGCGAGACGCCCGACATCGAGCAGCGCGTCGCCTTCGCGGTGACCGCGCGCTCGCCGATCGACAAGCTCACCGCATTCAAGGCCGAACGCGGCTGGCAGCATCTGCCGCTCTATGCCGACACCGACCAGGCGTTCAGCCGCGACTATAACGCGATCGCCCCGGACGGCAGCGACATCCCGCAGCTGCTGGTCTTCACCCGCCGCGACGGCACCATCCGGTTCTTCTGGGCCGGCGAGATGGGCGCCGAAAGCATGGACCCCGGCCAGGACCCGCGCGGCGCGCCCGACCTGATGCCGCTCTGGACGATACTCGACTGCACGCCGGAGGGCCGCGCGCCCGACTGGTATCCCTCGCTCAACTACTAACAAGAACCACCAGGAGAGAAGCAATGCCCCAGATGATCTTCGTCAACCTGCCCGTCAGCGACGTGGCCAAGTCGACCGCCTTCTACGAAGCGATCGGCTGCACCAAGGATGCGCGCTTCAGCAACGAGCAGGCATCGGCCATGCAGCTGAGCGACACGATCATATTCATGATCCTGAACCGCGACTTCTTCCAGACCTTCACCCCCAAGCCGATCGCCGATGCGCATGCGGTGACCGAGGCGCTGATCTGCATCTCGCGCGACAGCCGCGAGGCGGTGGACGCGATCGTCGAGGCAGCGGGCAAGGCCGGCGGCAGGGCCGATATCCGCGAGAAGCAGGACATGGGCTTCATGTACGGCCGCAGCTTCGAGGATCCGGACGGCCATATCTTCGAGCCGATGTTCATGGACATGGAAGCGGCGATGGCCGCCTTCCCCGAAGGCCCCGCGCATGAGCCGGCCTGAACCCGTGCAGCGCGAGCGCATCCTGGGCTGGGGGCTGAGCGGGCTGGTCCTGCTTTTCCTGGCGATGGATGCCGGCGGCAAGCTGATCGCCCCGGCGCAGATGATCGCCTACAGCCCGCCGATCGGCATTCCCGCCGAGCCGGGGCTCTACCAGCAGCTGGGCGTGATCCTGGCGGTATGCGCCCTGCTCTATGCGGTGCCGCGCACCGCGGTGCTCGGCGCGATCCTGCTCACCGCTATCTGGGCGGCGCAGTCGCGCTGCACTGGCGGGTGGGCAGCCCGTTGTTCAGCCACACCCTGTTCGGCGTGTATCTGGGCGTGATCGCCTGGGGCGGGCTGTGGCTCCGCGATCCAAGGGTACGCGCGCTGATCCCGATCGCCTGAGAATATCAGAGTCCAGAGGAGAGGACCGATGGCAGACAAGATCACCACTGTCTTGTGGTTCGACCATGTGGCCGAGGAGGCCGCCAATTTCTACACCTCGCTGCTGCCCGACAGCCATGTCGGCAAGGTCTATCGCGCTCCCGGCGACAATCCGAGCACCGAGGAAGGCGCGGCGCTGGTCGTCGAATTCACCCTGGCCGGGCGCGCCTATGCCGGGCTCAACGGCGGGCCCAATTTCAAGCCGAACGAGAGCGTGTCCTTCCAGATTCTGACCGAGGACCAGGAAGAAACCGATCGGCTGTGGAATGCGATCGTCGGCAATGGCGGCCAGGAATCGATGTGCGGCTGGTGCAAGGACAAATGGGGCTTCAACTGGCAGATCACCCCGCGCCGGCTGATCGAGATAAACTTCGGCGATGACCCCGATGCCGCGCGTCGCGGCTTCGAGGCGATGATGACGATGAAGAAGATCGACATCGCGGCGGTCGAAGCCGCGGCGAAAGGCTGAGGAGAGATGCCATGGCTATCGAGATCACCGGCTTCAACTGGGTGCCCGACTTCGCCCGCGGCTATGTCCGCGACCTCAGGCCACGCTGGGCCTGCGAGGAGATCGGCCTCCCCTATTCCACGCGGCTGATCAGCCCGATCCCGCCCAAGCCGGCCACCTATTTCGAGGAGCAGCCCTGGGGCCAGGTGCCCGTGCTCCACGACGGCGGCATCCAGCTGTTCGAAAGCGGTGCGATCCTGCTCCACCTCGCCGAGAAGGACACAAGGCTGTTGTCGCGCGACCCGCAGCAGCGGGCGACGACGCTCGCCTGGCTGTTCGCTTCGCTCAACAGCGTCGAGCCCGGGCTGTTCGAGCTGGGCAACGTCACCCTGTTCTCGAAGGACGAGGAATGGGCGAAGCTGCGCCGGCCGAGCCTGATGGAGGATATCGGCAAAAGGTTTGACCGGCTCGCCGATGCGCTCGGCGATCGGGACTGGCTGACCGGCGAATTCAGCGTCGCCGACATCGCGATGGTGACGGTGCTGCGCAACGCCGACAACAGCCCGCTGATCACCGATCGGCCGACGCTTGCCGCCTATGTCGCGCGCGGCATGGCGCGGCCCGCCTTCCAGCGCGCGATGGACGCGCAGCTGGCCGATTTCCAGCCCGCGCCGGTCGCGGCCTGACATAACGACAAGAGGAGAGAGACGATGACCTATATCGACGGTTTCGTGGCACCCGCGCGCGATCGCGAGGCCTATCGCGAGATGGCGGCCAAGGCTGCGCCGGTGTTCCTCGAACATGGCGCGCTGCAGGTGGTGGAGAGCTGGGGCCATGACGTGCCGCGCGGCAAGACCACCGATTTCTACATGGCGGTGAAGGCCGAGGACGGCGAGACGCCGGTCTTCTCCTGGATCGTCTGGCCCGACAAGGCGACGCGCGATTCCGGCTGGGAGAAGGTGATGGCCGACGAACGGATGAAGCCGCCGGCCGAGATGCCCTTTGACGGCAAGCGCATGTTCTGGGGCGGGTTCGAGACGATCGTGGACACGGGAGAAGCCAAGTGAACGCGCACGGAAGCTTCATCTGGTACGAGCTGCTGACCGGCGACGCGGGCAGGGCCAAGGCCTTTTACGACTCGGTCTGCGGCTGGAACATCGATGCCGAGCCGGCGCCGGGCGGCATGGACTATCGCATGATCAATGCGGAGGGCGGCCAGGCGGGCGGCGTCATGCAGCTGAATGCCGACATGGTCGCCGGCGGCGCGAAGCCCACCTGGCTCGGCTATCTCGGCGTCGATGACGTCGATGCCTCGGTCGCCGCGGTGGTTGCCGAAGGCGGGCAGGTCCATCTTCCCGCCTTCGACATTCCCGGTGTCGGCCGGCTGGCGATGGTCACCGATCCGCAGGGCGTGCCCTTCTATGTGATGCGCGGCGCGGTGGACGCGACCAGCACCGCCTATCAGCGGATGGGCTTCGGCCATGTCAGCTGGAACGAGCTGCTGGCGCCGGACGATGCGGCGGCGCTCGCTTTCTACGCCAAGCTGTTCAACATCGAGAAGGTCGGCGGCATGCCGATGGGCGAGATGGGCGAATACAGCTTCATCGCCAATGGCGATAGCAAGGGCGAGGCCGTCGGCGCGGTGATGAAGGCGCCGCCGGGCGCGCCGACCGGCTGGGGCTTCTATTTCCGCGTGCCCGACATCACCGCGGCGCAGGCGAAGGTCGAGGCCGGCGGCGGCACCGTCGTGCAGGGGCCGATGGAGGTTCCCGGCGGCGAATGGGTGATCAACATCGTCGATCCCGAGGGGGTTACCTGCGGCCTGGTCTCGCCGGGCAAGAGCGGATGACGATCACCATCACCGCCTTCGATCGCTCCCCCGATGGCGGCAAGGGGCTGGCACGCGACACGCGGGTGCGCTGGGCGCTCGAGGAAGTCGGCCAGCCCTATGATGTGCGGCTGGTCGGCTTCCCGGAGCTGAAGCAGCCGGCGCATCTGGCCCTCCACCCGTTCGGCCAGATCCCGACCTATGAGGAAGGCGATCTCGCGCTGTTCGAGACCGGGGCGATCGTCTTCCACCTGGCGGAGCGATTTGCGGGACTGCTCCCGGCGGATGCCGATGCGCGGGCACGGGCGATCAGCTGGATGTTCGCGGCGGTGAATACGATGGAGCCGCCGATCCTCGACCTGACCACCGCGAGGATCTTCGAAGGCGACAAGCCCTGGGCCGCCGAACGGTTGCCGCTGGTGCAGGCGCGCATCCGCCCGCGCCTCGACCAGCTGGCCGCGCGGCTGGGCAAAGCCGAATGGCTCGACGGCGATTTCAGCGCGGGCGACCTGATGATGGTCTCGGTACTGCTCCGCCTGCGTCCCTCGGGCATGCTCGACGACTATCCGACGCTCGCGGCCTATGTCGCCCGCGGCGAGGCCCGCCCGGCCTACCAGCGCGCCTTTGCCGACCAGCTGGCGGTGAACACGCGGGCCTAGGCTCTAGGCAAACGCCGGCGCGGTCTTCAAATGCTGGTACGCCTCGATCACGCGCTGGAGCCGCCCCTCATGGCTGCGGTCGCCGCCGTTGCGATCGGGGTGGAACTTGCGGACCAGCTCCGAATAGCGCTTGCGCAGCATCGTGCGGTCGGCGTCGATCTCAAGGTCGAGGACCTTGAGCGATTCCCGGTCCTTGCCCGACAGCGGCTTGCCGTCCTTGCGCTCGGCACGGTCCTTCATACGGTCCTTGAACCGCGCGCTGATCGCGTCGAGCGGGTCGGCGAAATCGGCCCAGCGCGGCGGGCGGTCGGCGCCGCCGGTGCCGTTGAAGGCACGCGTCTCGCGCTCCCAGCCGGCATAGGGCCGCTGGGCGTCGTGGATCTCGTCCGGGCTCATGCCCTGGAAGAAATTGTAGCCCGAGTTGAACGCGCGAACATGGTCGAGGCACAGCCAGCGATATTCGCCGGGGCCGTCAAAGGTCGCCCGGCTCTCGCCGGCAGGCGCGCGGAACTCGCCAGCCTCGTTGCAGCCCGGTTCCGAACACAATCTCCCCTGCGCCTCCACACGACCGTGGAAACGGGCATTCGGCCGGTCTTTCTTCGGGTGGCTCTCAGCCACGCTACCTCCCTTGAACAAACCGCCTATATAGGCGCGATGACCGACACTGCCAGCGGCGGACTCGCCGACATCATCGCCGCCCGTCTCACCGCCGCGCTCGCCCCGACGCATCTCGAGGTGATCAACGACAGCCACCATCATTCGGGCCATCTCGGCGACGACGGCACCGGTGAATCGCACTGGACCGTGGTGGTGGAGAGCCCCGCCTTCCAGGGCCAGTCACGCGTCCAGCGCCAGCGCATGGTCAACACCGCGCTCGCCGACCTGCTCCAGGCGCGCATCCACGCGCTGGCGATGAAGGTGCGCGCGCCGGGCGAATGAGCGCGACCCGAAAGGGTGGGTTTCCAAACTGGGGCTGTCCGCCGAACATGGCGCAGGCTAGCTATCTGGTGACGAGAGGGCCCATATGACCGACGAGCTTTTCACCCAGATCATCACTCCCACCACCCACGACCTTGGCGGGTTCAAGGTGCACCGCACCCTCCCCTCCAAGCCGCGGACGATGGTGGGGCCGTTCATCTTCTTCGACCAGATGGGCCCGGCCGTGCTGAGCGTCGGCACCGGCATCGACGTGCGCCCGCACCCGCACATCAACCTGGCGACGGTGACCTATCTCTATGCCGGCGCGATCGATCATCGCGATTCGCTCGGCACCTTCGCGACGATCGAGCCGGGCGCGGTGAACCTGATGACCGCCGGCCACGGCATCGTCCATTCCGAGCGCTCGCCCAGCGCCGAGCGCGCGAAGGGGCCGGAGCTTTCGGGCATCCAGACCTGGCTGGCGCTGCCCGAGGACCGGGAGGAGATGGACCCGGCGTTCGAGCATGTCTCGGCCGCCGAGCTGCCGATCGTCGAGGACATGGGCGCGCGCTGCCGCGTCATCATGGGCGAGCTGTGGGGAGCCAAGGCGCCAACCACCACCTATGCCCAGACCATCTATGCCGATATCGAGCTGGAGGCCGGCGGCGCGGTGCCGATCGATCCTTCCGCGACCGAGCGCGCGGTGTACCTCGCCTATGGCGATGCCAGCATCGACGGGATCGAGATGGAAGTCTCGACCCTCTACATCCTGCGCCCGGGCATCACCGCGATCCTGCGCTCCGGCAGTGGTGGGCGCGTGGCGCTGTGCGGCGGCGAGGATTTCGCGACCCCGCGCCATGTGTGGTGGAACTTCGTCTCGTCGAACCGCGACCGGATCAACCAGGCCAAGGAAGACTGGAAGGCCGGCAACTTCCCCAAGGTGCCGGGCGACGACAAGGAATTCATCCCGATCCCCGAAGTGCCCAAGACGGTGAGCTATCCCTAGCACCCGCCTCAGCGTCTGCCGCCGCAAGGCGCGCTATCCCGCCCGGGAAGACGCGCTGGCGGCGATTGCTCGAAGCGGCTGGGAACTCCGCCCCTATCGCTGCGACCGGTGCTGGCAGTATCACCTGACCAGCCGGACCAAGGGGAAGCGCTTGCCGCGCGGCGCCTGATCGCTAGGCTCGCCTGAAAAGGAGAGGCGACATGGCGGATTTCGAGACCCGGCGCATCGCGCTGCCCACTGGCGTCGAGCTCAACGTCGCCCTCGCCGGCGATCCGGCCAACCCGCCGATCGTCCTGCTCCACGGCTTCCCCGAATCGCACCGCACCTGGCGCCACCAGATCGCCGCGCTCGCCCGCGACCATTATGTCATCGCGCCCGACCAGCGCGGCTTCGGCTATTCCGCGCGCCCCGAGGGCGTGGCGAGCTACACGCCCGACAAGCCGGTGGCCGACCTGCTCGCGCTCGCCGACCATCTCGGCATCGGGCCGTTCACGCTGGTCGGGCATGACTGGGGCGGCGCCATCGCCTGGATGGCCGCGCTGCAGAACCCGCAGCGCATCGCCCGGCTGATCATCGTCAACGCGCCGCACCCGCTCGTCTTCCAGCGCAGCATCTTCGACGATCCCGCCCAGCGCGCGGCGAGCCAGTACATCACTGCCTTTCGCAACCCCGACTTCGAGCAGTTCGTCGAGCGGATCGGGCTCGAGACCTTCTTCGACGAGAGCTTCGCCAAATATACCGACGCGGCGAAGCTGGAGCCGGAGAAGCCCGCCTATCTCGCCGAATGGAGCCAGCCCGGCGCGATGACCGCGATGCTCAACTGGTACCGCGCCAGCGCGATCCTGGTGCCCGCGCCGGGCGAGACGCCCGAGCGCCCGGCCTGGCTCGACGCGCCCTTCCCGCCCGTCACCCAGCCGACCCTGGTGATCTGGGCGATGCAGGACACCGCGCTCCTCCCCGTCCAGCTCGACGGACTCGAGGCGCTGGTGCCCGACCTCACCGTCGTCCGCATCGCCGGCGCCGGCCATTTCGTTCCCTGGGAAAAGCCCGAGCTGGTCAACGAGGCGATACTGGAGTGGCTGGCGTAGCTACACACCCCGCTGCTCCCCGGCGAAAGCCGGGGCCCAGGGTCACAAGCGAGTCGGCAGAGAAACCCTGGGCCCCGGCTTTCGCCGGGGAACAGAAAGTTCGACACCCGCTTAAAGCACCACCTGCGCCGCAGCATCCAGCGCGATGCCCTCGGTCGCGCGCGCGTCGCCGGGGCGGACCCAGGCGGCATGGGCGTGGGCGGTGGCGACCACTTCGCGCGCCTCGGGCCCGGGCCAGGTGCGGATGCTGACCACCTGCTCGCCCAGCGCCCGGTCGGGCTCCATCGCCACCCAGGCGAGCGGGCGCGACGCCGTGGCGTGCGCGCCCGCGGCTTCCATCGCCGCCCGGATCCGCGCGGTCCGGTCATCGGGGATGTACTGCCAGACCACCGAATGCATCAGCACCCGCGTGACGCCCTCGGCCTGCGGCTCGGCCAGGCGCGCCTCCATCCAGTCGGCGGCATCCGCGCGCTCCAGGTCGATGCCCCGCTCCCGGATCATCCCGATCGCGGCCCCAAGCCGTTCCAGCCGCTCGGGCTTCTCGGCCCAGACATAGGCGGAGAGCCGCGCCTCGACCGCGGGATCGGTCACGTCGAGCGGCGCGATGTCGCTGCCCCGCGTCGAGACGATCTCCAGCGGCGGCAGCACCGGCGTCGGCCCCAGCCATTCGGGCGCGATCGTGATCGGCGAGTCGGCCGGCCCCAGCATCGCCCCGCCCAGATCGAAGCGGAAGCGATCGATCAGCAGGTTGAGTCCGCCGCTCGATCCGATCTCCAGCACTTCCAGCTTAGGCCCCAGGCGCCGCGCCACCTCGACCAGCCCGACGATCAGCGCGCCCGAACGCCCCGCCTCGTTGGTCTGCGGCGGCCCGTCGAGCCAGGGCAGCAAGGCGGCATCGTTGCGCGCCAGCACCCGGTTCAGCGCATCCTGCAGCCCCGCGCCCGAAACCCGCCCGGCGAATATCTCCGCCAGCTCGGCATCCGCCCTCGCCAGCACCAGCGCGTGCAGCCCGCCGATCAGCCGCAGCGGCAGCGCGTCGCGCGTCGGCTCCCCCGTCCAGTCGAGCACCGCACGCCCGGTCTGGCTGCTCCGGTCGAGCCCGTCGGCCAGCGCCGTGCAGATGTCGGCGTAGAGGGGCGCCGCCATCTTGCGGCAATAATATTCCTGGATCCGGAACGCCCCGCGGTTCGTCGCTTCATCGGCCACAAGAAATACCTCCGTGGCCCGCCTGTTGCGCCCTGGGGGAGCGACAAGTAAAGCCCCGGCTTCGATGACCGAACCGCTGATCCTTGCCGTCCCCAAGGGGCGCATCCTCGACGAGGCGCTGCCGCTGCTCGCCCGCGTCGGTATCATCCCCGAGCCCGACTTCTCGAACGAAAGCTCGCGCGCGCTGCGCTTCAAGACCAACACGCCGGCGATCGACCTGATCCGCGTGCGCGCGTTCGACGTGGCGACCTTTGTCGCGCATGGCGCCGCGCAGCTCGGCATCGTCGGCTCGGACGTGCTCGCCGAGTTCGACTATTCGGAGCTCTACGCGCCGGTCGACCTGGGCATCGGCCATTGCCGCATCTCGGTCGCCGAGCCCGCCGACCTGGCGGTGAAGGACGATCCACGCGGCTGGAGCCATGTCCGCGTCGCGACCAAATACCCGCACATCACCCGTGCCCATTTCGAGGCGCGCGGCGTGCAGGCCGAATGCATCAAGCTCAACGGCGCGATGGAGCTGGCACCGGTGCTCGATCTCGCACCGCGCATCGTCGACCTGGTCTCCTCGGGCCGCACGCTCAAGGAGAATGGCCTGGTCGAGGTCGAAGTGATCGCCGAGGTGAGCAGCCGGCTGGTGGTCAACCGCGCCGCGTTCAAGACGCGGGCGACCGACGTCGTCCCGCTGGTCGACAAGTTCCGCAAGGCGGTGGCGGCATGATCCGCCTGCCCCTTCAAGCCCCTCCCCTTCAGGGGAGGGGTTGGGGTGGGGCAGTCACCGCGAGCACCGCTCTCTGCGAGACATCCCCCACCCCCATCCCCTCCCCTGAAGGGGAGGGGCGAGAAACGCTATGATCCGCCTCAACGCCACTGACGCCGGCTTCTCGGCCGCCTTCACCGATCTGGTCAACGCCCGCCGCGAAGCCGACGAGGACGTCGCGCGCGACGTGACCGCGATGATCGCCCGCGTCCGCAGCGAAGGCGATGCGGCGATCAAAGACCTCACCCAGCGCTTCGACAGGTTCGACCTCGATGCCCAGGGCTGGACGCTCGACCGCGCCGATTGCCTCGCCGCCTGGGAGGGCCTCACCCCCGAGCTGCGCGACGCGCTCGAGCTCGCCGCCGAGCGGATCGCCACCTATCACGCCAAGCAGAAGCCCGAGGATCGCGACGAGATCGATTCGACCGGCATCCGCCTCGGCGCACGCTGGAAGGCCGTCGATGCCGCCGGCGTCTATGTGCCTGGTGGCCGCGCCGCCTATCCCAGCTCGGTGCTGATGAACGCGCTGCCGGCCAAGGCGGCGGGTGTCGGCCGGCTGGTGATGGTCACGCCCACCCCGAACGGCGAAGTGAACCCGCTGGTGCTGGCCGCCGCGCATCTCGCCGGGGTCGACGAAATCTGGCGCATCGGCGGGGCGCAGGCGATCGCCGCGCTCGCCTATGGCACCGAGACGATCGAGCCGGTCGATGTGATCACCGGCCCCGGCAATGCCTGGGTGGCCGAGGCCAAGCGCCAGCTCTACGGCGTGGTCGGCATCGACATGGTCGCCGGGCCGAGCGAGATCGTGGTGGTCGCGGACAGCCGCAATGACCCGGACTGGATCGCCGCCGACCTGCTCAGCCAGGCCGAGCATGACCCGACCAGCCAGTCGATCCTGTTCACCGACAATGCCAATTTCGCCGACCAGGTCGCCGAAGCCGTCGAGCGCGCGCTGGCCAGGCTGGCGACCGAGCAGACCGCGCGGGCGAGCTGGGACGCCAATGGCGCGATCATCGTCGTGCCCGATCTCATCGCCGCGATGCCGCTGGTCGATCGGCTGGCGCCCGAGCATCTGGAGCTCGCCTGCGATGCGGCGGAGGGGCTGTTCGACATGGTGCGCCATGCCGGCTCGGTGTTCATCGGCCGCTACACGCCGGAAGCGGTGGGCGATTATGTCGCCGGTCCGAACCATGTGCTGCCCACCGGCCGCCGCGCGCGTTTCGCCTCGGGCCTGTCGGTGCTCGACTTCATGAAGCGCACCAGCTTCCTCTCGCTCGACCAGGCCGGCCTGGCCGCGATCGGCCCTGCGGCGGTGGCCCTGGCGAACGCGGAAGGCTTGCCGGCGCACGCCGAGTCGGTGGCGATCCGGCTGAGGAGCAACTGATGCGTACGCCCGATCTCGACGAGGATGGCTGGTGCCTGGCCAGCGCGGTGGACTATCACGCGCTCGACGCCGAGGTCTTCGACCTGCCCGACGAAGCCGCGCGCACCGGCCTCAAGCCCGGCGACTTCGCCAAGCTGATCTTCCTGATCGCGGTCGAGGAAGACGAGGAACCGATCACCGACCGGATGTGGGTGGTCGTCCGCGAAGCCGCAGACGGCGGCTATTTCGGGCTGCTCGATAACGAGCCCGATATCGACGAGAATGCCGAGTTCTGGCTGGGCACCGAGGTTCCGTTCGGCCCGGAGAATGTGATCGAGGTCCAGGCTGGCAATGAAGAGAGCGTCGCCTATGCCGCCCGCAAGCCGCTGAGGGTCTGGCCGCGAGGCTGAGGCTAAGCCCTCCCCTTCAACTACCCTGTCATCCCCGCGCAGGCGGGGATCCAGAGCCAAGAGCGAGAAGCACGCGGCCCGCCGTGGCTACGCCGCCGACGTTTCCCCAAATTGCATCCGCCAACCCTCCACTGCCCTGGATCCCCGCCTGCGCGGGGATGACGATGGGGGCGGGGCGAACGACGATAGGGGCGGGTTGGCCTCGGAAAGCGTCCCATTTGTTCCCCGGCGAAGGCCGGGGTCCAGCTTCGGCGCACTATCGATGGCGCCGGAACCTCACGAACTACATTGCAGCTGGGCCCCGGCCTTCGCCGGGGAACTCAAAGGACTGAATCGATCGGTACCGAGCGCAGTTCTCAGCTCGCTGCCACAAAGTCGATCAGCGCCGATTACGCGGCCAGTCCTTCCGACGATCGGATTTCAGGACACGATCGATCGGACGATCATAGCGATCCGCCCAGGGGCGATCCCAGACCACAAACTGGCCGGAGTTGCGGGACAGGATAAACCGCCGGCGCTCGCCGATATCGCCAAAGTTGAGGAAGCAGGCCCCGCTGTCGCCATGGATATAGACCGTATCGGAAACCTGCCCCTTCAGAATCCGGTGGACGCGAATCTTGGCCGGTGCCCCGCCATCGACTCCCGCTTCCACCACTTCCCCGTCCAAGATCACCTCCGCAGCGGCGACCATCTGCTTTGCGGTGGAGAAAAGCTCGGCAGACGTCGGCTCATGATCGACAATGACCGAGCAGGCATGCGCGGCGGGGGCCATCGAAATGGCGGCAAGGAAACCGATCAGTGCAAGACGCTTTGCCATATTAGTCGAACATACCTATGGGGCGCAGCATGCCAAGCCATCAAGCAAAGTCCCGTTCCAAGGCGCGCGCCGCCGCGCGTCTCGCTGCCGTGCAGGCGCTGTACCAGCACGAAATGGAAGCGGTCTCGATTCCCGCGCTGCTCCACGAGTTCCACAATCATCGCCTGGGCGCGACGATCGAGGACGTGGAATATGCCGAAGCGGACATCGCCTTTTTCGACGACATCGTCACCGGCGTGCATGAGCGCCGCGACGAGATCGACCGGATCATCGCCGGCAAGCTGACCGCCGACTGGACGCTCGACCGGCTCGACAAGCCGATGCGCCAGATCCTGCGCGCCGGCACCTATGAGCTGATGGCCCGCAAGGACGTGCCCGTCGGCGCCGCGATCAGCGAATATCTCGACGTGACCGACGCATTCTACGACCGTCGCGAAAAGGGCTTCGTCAACGGCATCCTCGATGCCGTCGCCAAGGAAGTGCGGGGTTGATCCCATTCCTCCCCCGGAGGGGGAGGGGGGCCGCCGCGAAGCGGTGGTGGAGGGGTAGCGCGCCTCACGCTTCATCGCTGGTCCCCCTCCCCCTCCGGGGGAGCATTGGATTGTGAACGAATCCGAGTTCATCGCCGCCTTGCGTACCCTGCCGCTCCATCCTGGCGCGCAGGACCTCCGCGACGACACCGCCATCCTGGCGATCGGAGGCGAGACGCTCGTCCTCACCCATGACGCGATCGCCGAGGGCGTGCACTACCGCCCCGGCACCGATCCGTTCGACGTGGCCTGGAAGCTGGTCGCCACCAACCTCTCCGATCTCGCCGCCAAGGGGGCCGAGCCGGTCGGCCTGCTGGTCGGCGCGGTGCTGGTCGACGGCGCCGAGCGCTTCGTCGAGGGGCTGCGGGCGATCCTCACCGAATATGACGTGCCGCTGCTCGGCGGGGATACCATCTCGGTTTCGCCGGCCACCTTCGGCTGCACAGCGATCGGCCGGGCGACCGTGACGCCGGTGCCGCGGCGCGACGGCGCGCGGCCTGGCGACGGGCTGTGGATCACCGGGCCGGTCGGCGCGGCGATGCTCGGCTTCGAGACCGGTCAGGGCAGCGCCTATCTGCGCCCCCGCCCCCGGCTGACCGACGGGCAGGCGCTGGCGGGCCATGTCACCGCGATGATGGACGTGTCCGACGGGCTGCTGCTCGACGCCTCGCGCATGGCCGAGGCGAGCGGCTGCACCGCCGACATCACGCTCGCCAAAGTACCGGTCGCCGCCGGGGCCGACCCGCTGCGCGCGGTCACCTGGGGCGACGACTACGAGCTGCTGTTCGCCGCGCCCGACGGGTTCGAGCCGCCGGTGCCGGCCGCGCGGATCGGCGGAATGATCGCGGCCGGAAAGGCGCCGCTGCTGCTCGACGGGCAGGTCCCGGGAATCGCGCTGGGATACCAGCATCGCTGAGCGGCTTGCGCTGAGGGCACGCGCCCGATAGCCTCCCCCATACCGGGCCTTTTAAATCCGGCACACAGACCGGCGCGGCTCGATATCCAATAGGGGAAGGGCTTGAACGCATGACGATTGTGTACATCGCCATAGCCTGCGGCGTGCTCGCAGTGCTCTATGGCTTGTTGACCAGCCAGCAGGTGCTGAACGCGCCGGCGGGCAACGAGAAGATGCAGAGCATCGCCGCTGCCATCCAGGAAGGCGCCAAGGCCTATCTCGGCCGGCAATATACCACGATCGGCATTGTCGGCGTGATCGTCGCCGTGGTCGTGTTCTTCACGCTCGGCACGCTGCCGACGATCGGCTTCCTCGCCGGCGCGGTGCTTTCGGGCGTCGCCGGCTTCATCGGCATGAACATCTCGGTCCGCGCCAATGTGCGCACCGCCGAGGCCGCGCGCGGCTCGCTGCAGGGCGGGCTGACGCTCGCGTTCCGCTCGGGCGCGATCACCGGCATGTTCGTGGCGGGGCTGGGGCTGCTCGCGATCGCCGTGCTGTTCTGGTACCTGGTCGGCCCGGCCGGCCTCGCGCCCAATTCGCGGGCGGTGACGCTGGCGCTGACCGCGCTGGCGCTCGGTGCCTCGCTGATCTCGATCTTCGCGCGTCTCGGCGGCGGCATCTTCACCAAGGCCGCCGATGTCGGCGCCGACCTGGTCGGCAAGGTCGAGGCGGGCATCCCCGAGGACGATCCCCGCAACCCGGCGGTGATCGCCGATAATGTCGGCGACAATGTCGGCGACTGCGCGGGCATGGCCGCCGACCTGTTCGAGACCTATGTCGTGACGCTCGGCCTCACCATGGTGTCGATCGCGCTGCTGGTGAAGAACCTCGCGCCCGAACTGCTGCTCAAGCTGATGGCGCTGCCGCTGATCGTCGGCGGCGTGTGCATCATCACCTCGATCATCGGCACCTATATGGTCCGCCTGGGCAAGAGCCAGTCGATCATGGGCGCGCTCTACAAGGGCTTCTGGACCACCGCGATCCTCTCGGTGCCCGCCATCTGGTTCGCCACCCAGTACACGCTGGGCGACATGAACGCGGTGATCGGCGCGCTGCCGGTCGATCCGAGCGCCTTCCTCGAGCCGAGCGACGCGATCACGCCGGAAGCGGCAGCCGGGCTCGCCTCGGGCGCGCAGTTTACCGGCATGAGCCTGTTCATCTGCATGATGATCGGCCTCGCGGTGACCGGGCTGCTGGTGTGGATCACCGAATATTACACCGGCACCAACTACCGCCCGGTCAAGTCGATCGCCAAGGCATCGGTGACCGGCCACGGCACCAACGTCATCCAGGGCCTGGCGATCAGCCTCGAATCGACGGCGCTGCCGACGCTCGTCATCGTCGTCGCGGTGATCGCCGCCTACCAGATCGCCGGGATCATCGGCGTCGCCTTCGCCGCGACCTCGCTGCTCGCGCTCGCCGGCATGGTCGTCGCGCTCGACGCCTATGGCCCGGTGACCGACAATGCCGGCGGCATCGCCGAGATGGCGGGCCTTGAGGACGAAGTCCGCCACAAGACCGACGCGCTCGACGCGGTGGGCAACACCACCAAGGCCGTGACCAAGGGCTATGCGATCGGCTCCGCCGCGCTCGCCGCCCTGGTGCTGTTCGGCGCCTATACGACCGACCTCAAGGAGTTCTTCCCGGACGTCCCGGTCGATTTCAGCCTGAACAACCCCTACGTCATCGTCGGGCTGCTGCTCGGCGCGCTGCTGCCCTATCTGTTCGGCGCCTTCGGCATGACCGCCGTCGGCCGCGCGGCAGGCTCGGTCGTCGAGGACGTCCGCCAGCAGTTCGCGCAGGACAAGGGCATCATGGCCGGCACCAGCCGCCCCAATTATGCCCGCACGGTGGACATCGTCACCAAGGCGGCGATCAAGGAGATGATCGTCCCCTCGCTGCTGCCGGTGCTGAGCCCGATCGCGATCTACTTCATCATCACCGCGGTCGCCGGCCAGTCGCAGGGCTTCGCCGCGGTCGGCGCGATGCTGCTCGGCGTGATCGTCTCGGGCCTGTTCGTCGCCATCTCGATGACCTCGGGCGGCGGCGCCTGGGACAATGCCAAGAAATATATCGAGGACGGCAATTACGGCGGCAAGGGATCGGACGCCCACAAGGCGGCCGTGACCGGAGACACCGTCGGCGATCCCTACAAGGACACCGCCGGACCGGCGGTCAACCCGATGATCAAGATCACCAACATCGTGGCGTTGCTGCTGCTCGCCGCGCTGGCCGGCCACGCCGCGGGCTGATCCGGCACTCGCGAAACCTCAAGGCCGCCGGCGCGATCCGGCGGCCTTTTTCATGCCCGGCGAATGGGGAATCGCGCCGCCGTTTCGCGATTGCAAAAAGCGACATCGCCGCCGCGAAGGGCCGATTTTCCCCTTTTCCGGCAATAGTTTGCCACAAAGCCCTCCGTAAGAATACGTACGTAAATTTCGTAATTCATGCCGCATCGCGCCAAGCGCCTCGGCAGTAAAATACTGAAATTACGTGATTTATCGCTACACTACCCCAAAGCGCCGCCGCCACAGTTGCAAAAACTGCATCTGTCCCGCCGCCTATAATGATCCCGAAACAGGAAAAAAGGGATCCGGCTGGTGCGATTGAAGATTGGTGCAAGGGTCAACCTGATCGGTGTGGCCTCGTTCCTGGGGCTGGTCCTCGTCACGGTGCTGTCGCTGATGCAGCTGAGCAGCGTGATGCGCGGCGGCATCGCCGACCAGACGCGCAAGACCGTCGAGGTCGCCTACAGCACGATCGCCCATTACCAGGCCGAGGAGCAGGCCGGGCGCATGACCCGTGCCCAGGCGCAGGCCGCCGCCCTCCAGGCCGTCTCGGCGATGCGCTATTCCGGCAAGGAATACTTCTGGATCAACGACATGCAGCCGCGGATGCTGATGCACCCGATGAACAAGGCGCTGGTCGGCCAGGATGTTTCGGGCACCAAGGATCCGAACGGCGTGCCGGTGTTCACCTCGATGGTCGACATCGTCCGCGCCAAGGGCGAGGGCTTTCTCGACTATAGCTGGCCCAAGCCGGGCAGCGAGAAGCCGCAGCCCAAGATCTCCTTCGTGAAGGGCTTCGCGCCCTGGGGCTGGGTGGTCGGCAGCGGCGTCTATGTCGATGACGTCCAGGCCGCGGTCGGTGCCGCCGCATGGCGCCAGGGCGGCATCGCGCTGGTCGTGATCCTGCTGGTCAACGCCATGGCCTTCATGCTCGGCCGCACGATCAAGCTGCCGCTGGTCGCGATGACCCGCCGCATGCGTGGCCTCGCCGATGGCGACAAGGACAGCCAGATCCCCGGCCTCAACCGCGGCGACGAGATCGGCGAGATGGCCGGGGCGCTCGAAGTGTTCCGCGAAGCCGCCGTCGCCAAGGAGCGCGCCGAGGCCGCCAAGGCCAAGGCCGATGCGGAACAGCAGTTCGTCGTCGACACCGTCTCGCAGCAGCTCGGCCAGCTGTCGGAAGGCGACCTGACCGCCGAGATCAAGGCCGAGTTCCCGCCGTCCTACGGCACGCTCAAGTCCAACTACAACAAGGCCGTCGGCAATCTGCGCGACCTGATCGGCGCGCTGTCCACCGCCGCGGTGGCGATCCGCACCGGCGCGAGCGAGATCGCCTCGGCCTCGGAGGACCTCGCCCGCCGCACCGAAGCCAATGCCGCGAGCCTTGAGGAGACCTCCGCCTCGCTCACCCAGATGCGCGGCCGCCTCGAAAGCTCGAGCGAAGCCTCGACCCGCACCGTGGCCCAGGCCGATGGCGCGATCAGCACCGTCTCGGGCGGCCGCGCGATCGCCGAGGAAGCCGTGCAGGCGATGACCCGCGTCGCCGACAGCTCGAAGGGCATCGACAGCGTGATCGAGGGCCTCGACAAGATCGCTTTCCAGACCCGCGTCCTCGCGATGAACGCCGCCGTCGAGGCAGGCCGTGCCGGCGAGGCCGGCCGCGGCTTCGCGGTGGTCGCCGATCTCGTCTCGGCGCTGGCGATGCGCTCGGAGGAGGAAGCCGGCCGCGCCCGCGACCAGCTCACCGCCACCCAGACCGACATCGTCTCGGCGGTCGACCGGGTGCGCGAAGTCGATGGCGCGCTGGCCGACATCTCGAGCAGCGTCGAGCAGGTCCATGAGCTGGTCGCGAAGATGGCCGACGACAACCGCGCCCAGTCGAGCACGATCGGCGAGATCGCCTCGGTCGTCTCGGCGATGGACACCTCGACCCAGCAGAATGCGGCGATGGTCGAGGAGACCTCGGCGGCGGCACGCAGCCTCTCGGGCGAAGTCGACCACCTCGCCGACCGCGCCGCCCAGTTCCGCACCGAGGACGCGCCCCGCGCGGTGCAGTCGGTGGCCAGGCCGGCCCCCGCCCCGGCCGCCAAGCCTCGCCCGGCCGCCATGCCGATCGTCAAGGCAACCGCGGACGCCGGCGACTGGGCAAGCTTCTAGACCCCAGTTCCCCGGCGAAAGCCGGGGCCCAGGGTTTCTCTGCCGGCTCGCTTGCGATCCTGGGCCCCGGCGTTCGCCGGGGAGCAGCCAACCGATCGCCCAAAGCCCGCTTCTCAAAGGACTCCCCCATGTTCTCGCGCAAATTCGCGCCGGCCCTGCTGGCCGGAACCATCGCTGGCGCCTTGGCCACCCCGGCCCTTGCCCAGCAGACCGACAGCGACCGGTTCAAGGCACTCGAAGCGCGCTTGGGCGCGCTCGATGCCGAAGTCGCCGAGCTCCGCAGCGCCCTCGCTGCCGAGCGGTCCAGGAACCCCGGCGTGGTTGCCCCCGCGCCCCTGGGCCGCCCCGTGACCGTCGCCGCTGCAACCCCTGCGGCGGCGGTCACGCCTCCCCTCGCGCCTGCGCCCAAGGCGCCGGCGAACGCCGGTCCCAGCGTGAAGATCAGCGGCTTCTTCAAGACGGTCGCGTCGTTCAGCCACACCAGCGGCGGCACGATCGCCACCAACACGATCGGCCGCGACTTCTACGTCCCCGGCGCGATCCCGATCGGCGGCCGCTCGGGCGGCACCGATTTCGAGACGCATGCCAAGCAGTCGCGCATCGTCGTCGCGGCGAGCACCCCGGTGGGCGGCCATACCCTGTCGGGCCTGGTCGAGACCGATTTCCAGACCGGTTTCGGCGCGGGCAACCAGCGCATCGTCAACGCCTATAATCCGGCGCTGCGCCGCGCCTTCATCCAGTTCGACGGCTTCCTGGCGGGCCAGGAATGGACCAACTTCCAGTATATCGCGGCGCTGCCGGAGACGACCGACTATCTCGGCCCGAGCGAAGGCACCGTCTTCGTCCGCCAGTCGCAGCTGCGCTACACGATGCAGCTCGGCCCGGCGCTCAGCCTGTCGGTCTCGGCCGAGAACCCGGCGACGATGAGCGCCAGCGTGGGCGGCGCGCTGGTCGAGAACGACACCGATCGCCTGCCTGATGGCACCGCACGGCTGAACTGGAAGCTCGGCAAGGGCGAGCTGTCGCTCGCCGGCCTGGCGCGCAAGCTCACCGTGGTGGGCGCCAACAACGATGCCGATGCCACCGGCTGGGGCGTGTCGCTTGCCGGCAAGCTGCCCTTCGGCCCGAACGGCCGCCACGACCTGCGCTTCATGGCGACGCATGGCAGCGGCATCGGCCGCTATGTCGGGCTCAACCTGGTGCCCGACGCGATGATGGCGGCCAGTGCCGGGCGGATCCGGCTGGAAACGGTCGACGTCACCGCAGGCTTCGCCGCGCTGCGCCTCGGCTGGACGGGCACATTGCGCTCGACGCTGATGGCCAGCTACCAGACCGCCGACTATCCGGCCGGCCTGGTCGATCCCGCCGCCACCGCGGAATCGTGGAGCGGCTCGGCCAACCTCTTCTACTCGCCGATCAAGCCGGTCGACCTCGGCGTGGAGTTCCGTCACGGCCGCCGCGAACTCGTCTCCGGCGCCCACGGCGTGCTCGACCGCTTCGAGATGATCGCCAAGTACAGCTTCTGAGTGGCGGCGGCCCATTCCCAATACTTCGCCACCCCCTTCGCTTCCCCGGCGAAAGCCGGGGCCCAGTCTCGGCGCATCATCGATGGCGTCGGAACTTCACGAACGACGTGGCAACTGGACCCCGGCGTTCGCCGGGGAGCAGGAACTAATTCCCCTCCCTGCAAGGGAGGGGTTAGGGGTGGGTTGGAAAAGGCCGGGCTCGATGCCCGGTCTTTTCTTTATCTCCACCGGTTAGCTGGGCTCCCCCGGCCTTCGCCGGGGTCGCAACCCACCCCCGGCCCCTCCCTTGCAGAGAGGGGAACAAGAAGAGCGCCGATCGAAAGATGGTTTGGCCGCGCACCCAAAATCCCCGCCCGCCGGCTGACAATCCCACCCCCGCACCCCATATCGGTGCAAGGCGGGGAACCTCATCGGGTTCTCCGCCTTTCCTTTTCCCGTCTTGCGCTGTAAAGGCACCGCCACTTTAAGCGCGCGCTGACTAGAGAGGCATATTTTTGGCCAAAGAAGAACTGCTTGAAATGCGGGGCCAGGTCGTTGAGCTTTTGCCCAACGCCATGTTCCGTGTTCGCCTCGAGAACGACCATGAGATTCTCGGCCACACCGCCGGCAAGATGCGCAAGAACCGCATCCGCGTGCTGGTGGGCGACGAAGTGCTCGTCGAGCTGACGCCCTACGACCTGACCAAGGGCCGTATCACCTATCGCTTCAAGTGATCCGGGGCACAGCACCGGATCGTCCCGGCGCTGGCCGGGCAGCTGAAGCCTGAAGGTCCGCCCCGTGCGGCTCGTACTAGCCTCCACATCGCCTCGCCGACTCGATCTGCTCAAGCGGATCGGGGCCGAGCCCGCGCGGGTCGCGGCCCCCGATGTGGACGAGGATGTCCGCACCGGCGAGAGCCCGCGCGCCTATGTGCTGCGCGTCGCGGTCGACAAGGCGCAAGCGGTGGAGCGCGCGGCCGATGAGATCGTCCTCGCCGGCGATACCACGATCGCGGTCGGCAAGCGCATCCTCGCCAAGCCCGAGGACGAGGCGGATCTGCGCCGCATGCTCGGCCTGCTCTCCGGCCGCCGTCACCATTGCCTGTCCGCAATCTGCCTGATCGGGCTCGACGGCAAGGCGCGCACCCGAATCTCCGACACCATCGTCACCTTCAAGCGGCTGACCGATGCCGAGATCGACTGGTACGTCGCCTCCGGCGAAGGGATGGGCAAGGCGGGCGGCTATGCCATCCAGGGCAAGGCCGAGGCCTTTGTCCGCTATATCGCCGGCAGCCATTCGGGCGTGGTCGGCCTGCCCGTGTTCGAGACGCGAGCGCTGCTGGTCTCGGCAGGCGTCGTACTTGGCTGAGTGGCTCTACGAGGCCGGGATCGGCGAGAACCGCGCCGCGCTGGTCTCGCGCGGCGCCATCTGGAAGGCACGGATCGAGCTTGAGGGCACCGGCCCGCGCGTCGATGCGGTGCTCGAGGCGCGGCTGGTCGACAAGACCGCCAAGCTGATCGCGCTCGACGGCGGCGGCGAGGCGCTGTGCGACCATATCCCCAAGACCGTGACGCAAGGCGCGAAGCTGCGCGTGAAGATCACGCGGGAGGCGATTCCCGAGCCGGGCCGCGCCAAGCTGCCCAAGGCGGTGCCGAGCGACGAGCCGCTGTCCGACGGGCCGACGCTGCTCGATCGGATCACCGCGAGCGGGCTGCCGGTGCGGGTGCTGCGCGCGCACGAGCCCGACGCGCTCGAGGAAGCAGGCTGGTCCGAAGTGCTCGACGAGGCGATCACCGGCGAGATCGTGTTCGCGGGCGGCGCGCTGCGGCTCTCCCCCACCCCCGCGATGGCGCTGTTCGACGTCGACGGCTCGGGCAATCTCGAGACCTTGTCGGTCGCGGCCGCGCATGCGGTGGCGCGGGCGATCGAGCGGCTCGGGATCGCGGGGTCCATCGGTATCGATTTCCCCACGCTGGTCGGCAAGGACGCGCGCAATGCGGTGGCCGAAGCGATCGACGCGGCCTTGCCCCAGCCGTTCGAGCGGACCGCGGTGAACGGGTTCGGCTTCCTGCAGATCGTGCGGCGGCGGGTGCGGCCTTCGCTCCCCGAATTGCTGCGCGCCGATCTGGCGGGCGCGGCGACTCGTGCGGAGCTTCGCGTGCTCGAGCGTCTTCCCCCGCCGCCGCCGACTACCCATATGGTGACCAGGAACATCGCCCGCCGCCTCGCCCAGCAACCGGGCTGGACCGCGGAGCTGGCGCGGCGAATCGGCGGGGTGACGGTCTTCACCTCGGCAGGGGATTGAAATGCGCGTGAAGAATGGCTGCCCGATGTGCGGGCAGCAGGTCGCTTCGGAATACAAGCCGTTCTGCAGCAAAGGCTGCAGGGACCGCGATTTATTGCAGTGGCTGGGAGAGGGATATCGAATCCCTGCAGAGCCGGCGCCCCGGGATGTGAATTCGGGGGTGGACAGCCCCGATTCGCCCGACTAAGAGGCGCGCTCCCCGGCACTCGCCGGGCGTGCCCGGGTAGCTCAGTTGGTAGAGCATGCGATTGAAAATCGCAGTGTCGGCGGTTCGACTCCGTCCCCGGGCACCACTTCTTCCAGATGGTGCCGAGCGCGTTTTCAGGTGGTGATCCGCCTGCGGCTGTGCCACGAATCACTACGAAAATGTCGTCGCTCCCAAAATCCTCGCCGCTGATCGGCGCCCCTGGATCCGAGCCCGCCCGCCGGGCCCCGACGATCGACGATGTGGCGGCCCTGGCCGGCGTCGGCCGCGCCACCGTCTCCCGCGCCCTCAACGACCAGGCCCATGTCAGCCCCCGCATGCGCGAGAAGGTGCTGCGCGCGGTCGAGGCGCTCGACTACCGGGTCAACCCGCAGGCCCGCAACCTGGCGAGCCGGACGAGCAAGACGCTCACCCTGATCAACTGCAACTCGCGCGACGCCCCGCCCAATTCGCATTACTTCGCCGCGATCGAGATGGGAGCCCTACGCGCCGCTGCCGCTGCGGGCTTCGAGCTGCTGACCTACAGCCTGCATATCGAGGACGAGGATCGCGACGACCGCGTGGTCGAGCTGTTTACCGCGGGGCGTACCGCCGGCCTGGTCCTGTCGCCGCCGCTTTCCGCCGATGTCGCGCTCGCCCGCCGGCTGATCGCCCAGGGCTGCCCCGCCGTGTGCATCTCACCGGGCGACGACGTGTCCGCGCTGCTGCCGAGCATCGGCTTCGACGAGGAAGCGGCGGGCTATGAGATCGCGCAGCACGTGATCGCGGCCGGGCATCGGCGCTTCGGCTATATGCTGGGCATCGAGGGCCATCCGGCGGCCGAACGGCGCCATGACGGCTTTATGCGCGCACTGGCCGAGGCCCGACCGGGCGCCGATGCAGTGATCGCCCTGCGCGGCGATTTCAGCTTCAAGTCTGGCGTGGAGCTCGCCGAGGCGATGCTGGCCGGGCCGCAGCGCCCGACTGC
Source organism: Sphingomonas kyeonggiensis (assembly GCF_014204495.1). Lineage (GTDB taxonomy): Bacteria > Pseudomonadota > Alphaproteobacteria > Sphingomonadales > Sphingomonadaceae > Sphingomonas > Sphingomonas kyeonggiensis_A. The sequence continues at coordinate 165,188 of NZ_JACHLN010000001.1, forward strand.
GATCGTCTGCGCCAATGACGACATGGCGGTGGGCACGATGTTCGCCGCCCAGCGCATGGGACTGGCACTGCCCGCCGACCTTACCGTGGTCGGCTTCGACGACGCACCGGTGACCGGCTATATCTGGCCGCCGCTGACCACGATCCACCAGCCGATCCGCCAGATGGCGGCGCGCGCAGTCGAGCGCCTGGTCGAGACGCTGCTGCGCGGGCACGGCGTGATGACGCCGGGACTGGAACTGGTCGCGCACCATCTGGTGCCGCGCGATTCGGTAGCGCCGCCCAGGAACTGAGTGGCAGCCGACGCTATTTCTTGGGGGTGACCCAGACCGATACCGGCACCACCACCTTGCCCGGCGCGGGCTTGCCGACATCGACGCGGTCGATCGCGACCAGTTCGCCGCTCTCGAGGTTGAACGAGGCCCAAGGCTTGGGCATGCGGCCGAAGCTCATCTTCTGGATCGGCTGGCCGGTGGTCGAATTCATGACGGTAGCAATAACGGGCATTTGCGTGGCCGTAGCCAGCCGGCGCGGCGGGTGTCCAGTGGCGATGGCGCGCTATCCACAGCCTAGTTTCGGCATGCCCCTGATGAAGCATTTGTTTATTCACCTACTAATTCAGTAGGATATTCTAGCCCTTCGTAACCGGCCTGAGACTCACCGCGCGAGGCTAACCCATGTCGCTCAAGCTCTTTGATACCGTCCCCGACTTCACCCAGGAATCGACCTTCGGCACGCTCAACTTCTACGACTGGGCCGGCAGGGACTGGGTGGTGCTGTTCTCGCACCCCAAGGATTTCACCCCGGTGTGCACCACCGAGCTGGGTACGGTCGCGCGGCTGAAGCCCGAGTTCGACAAGCGCGGAGTGAAGGTGATCGGCCTGTCGGTGGATCCCGTCGACCGCCATCTCGACTGGGCGAATGACATCGCCCGCACGCAAGACGCTGCGCTCAACTTCCCGCTGCTCGCCGATGTCGACCGGCGCATCTCAGAGCTGCTCGGGCTGATCCATCCCAATGCCTCGGACACGAACACGGTGCGCACCGTATTCGTGATCGATCCGCAGAAGCGCGTGCGGCTCACCCTCACCTACCCCGCCTCGACCGGGCGCAATTTCGACGAGATACTGCGCACGATCGACAGCCTGCAGCTGACCGACAGCCACAAGGTGGCGACCCCGGCCGACTGGAAGCAGGGCGAGGATGTAATCATCGTTCCCGCAGTGGGCGAGGAAGAGGCGCGGGCGCTGTTCCCGCAGGGCTGGACCGAGCACACCCCGTATCTGCGCACGGTCGCGCAGCCGGTGCCCGCGCCGTGAGCGAGGCCGTGACGGCTCCTGCCCTGTCGCCATTCACCGGCGAGATCGCCCAGGCGGTCTCCGCGCTCAATGCGGCACGCTCGGCCTGGCGGGAACGCCAGACCGGGCGCCACGCCGTCACGCGCTTCCCCTCGCCCACGGCGCTGGCCGAGGCGATCGAGCATTTATCGGCCGCGCTGTTCCCCGCGCGCCTCGGTGGCTTTCGCGGCGGCCCGGCGCGCGAGGATGATTTCGTCGACGAGCGGCTGGCCCATGCCTTTGCGCTGCTGCGCGAGGAGATTGCCGCCGAGCTCGACTATTGGCAGCGCGAGGCCGACCAGCCCTTCGATCCCGACCAGCCGGAAGCAATCGTCCGCCTGTTCGCCGCGACCCTTTCCGACATCCGCGCGGCGATCGACGCGGATGTCGAGGCGGCGTTCGTCGGCGATCCCGCCGCGCGCAGCGTCGACGAGATCCTGGTGAGCTATCCCGGCGCGCTGGCGATCCGCTATCACCGGATCGCGCACGAACTGCACGAACTGGGCGCTGCGATTGTCGCGCGGATCATCTCCGAGCTGGCGAATGCCCGCACTGGCATCGACATCCATCCGGGCGCGACGATCGGACAGAGCTTCTTCATCGACCATGGCACCGGCGTCGTGATCGGCGAGACCGCGATCATCGGGCGCAACGTGCGGCTGTTCCAGCATGTCACGCTGGGCGGGCGCAGTCCGCTGGGTCTGGCGCCGGCGGGGCCGCGCAGCCGCTTCGCCCGGCATCCGATCCTGGAGGACGATGTGATCGTCTATGCCGGGGCGACGATCCTGGGGCGCGTCACGATCGGGCGCGGCAGCAAGATCGGCGGCAATGTGTGGTTGCTCGACGATGTGCCGCCGCATAGCCTGGTGGTGCAGCCCGGCGCGATCCGACTGGATTCGGCGGAGGCCGACAGCATCGGCGCCCGGCTGGCGGAGCATGGCGCATGAAACCCCTGATCGGAGTCCTTTGCTGCAACGAGTTTTCGGAACGGCCGATCCAGACCGTGGCGAGCCGCTTCATCGCGCCGCTCGCCCAGCTTTCCGACGCGACCGTATTGCTGGTACCTGCGCTGCCCGACACGGTGGACGCGCGCTCGCTGGCGCGCAAGCTTGACGGGCTGCTGCTCACCGGCTCGCGATCGAACGTCGCCGGGCATCGCTACAGCGACAGCGGCTGGGACCAGACCCCGCTCGACGAGCAGCGCGACGAAGTAGCGCTGGCGCTGAGCGGCGCGATGATCGACGCCGGGCGGCCGGTGTTCGGCATCTGCCGCGGGCTGCAGGAGCTCAACGTGCTGTTCGGCGGCACGCTGCGCGGCGACCTGGACGGACATCACCTCGAAGGCGAGGAACGCAGCTTCGAGTGCCTGTTCACCCACGGCCATGACGTGACGCTGGCCAGGGACGGCGTGCTTGCCGCCGCCACCGGCGCGGACCGGCTCGCGGTCAATTCCGTGCACCGCCAGGGGATCGACCGGCTGGGCAGCGGGTTAACGATCGAAGCGCTGTCGCCCGAGGACGGGCTGGTCGAGGGCTTCTCCGCTCGCCCCAATGGCGGGCAGGTGCTGGCGGTGCAGTGGCATCCCGAATGGGACGTTGCGCGCCAGCAGGGTAGCCAGGCCTTCTTCCGGCTGGTCGGAGAAGCGCTGGCGGCCTGAGCCCGCGTCAGCGATTGTCCGGGCCGGCAACGTTCGCTGAGCTGCCGACGGGCTCGCCTTCCTTGGCCTGCTTGTAGTGGCCGAGGTTCATGCCGACGAAGATCAGCACGACCAGCGCGAGGATGATCGCGACGACGAGCACGAAGCCGCGCTTCCGACGGGACGTGAGCTGCGGGGATTCCTGCTGCGGTTCCATGCAGGAGATACCAGCGAGCACCGCCTCCGGTTCCGTGCGCCCCTTCAGTCGTGTGCGGGAATGAACTCGGTTTTCTTCTCCGCCGGCAGGCCCACGGGATGGAAATATGCCATGGCCCGGACGCCGATCTGGCCGTTCCGCCGGACTATTTCGAGGGAACAACCGTCTTCCGGCGAGTTCTGGGGGAAGAGCTTGTCGCCGAGGCGAGCCTCCACCCCCGCTTCCTGGGGCCGCGCCGGATCTACCGGCACGGCGTCCGGCCTGAAGCCCCCATTGGGCGTGGAGACGAAACCCGGACCGCCTTTCCGGTTGAAATAGATCCGGACGCCGTTTTCCGAGGTAACGACATCGGTGACCCAGCATATGAAAGGGCCGCTGCGCGTATCGGCGCGGACAATATCCGCCAAAGTCGGAGGCAGGACGGCAGCGATCAAGGCAAGTCCAATCATCTTCTCATCCTCCAAAGCCTCGCTGGAGTCTTATCCCTGCCGGTATGAATGACCGCAAGCCCAGCGTCTCCACGGGGCTTGACGCAAGATGCCTGGATGCCGACACCGATGGGATAGTCGCGCCATTGCGCGGTTCGGGGGAGGCCTGTCTTGCGTCTTGGATCGATTATGGCGGCTTGCGCGCTCGTGATGCCGCTGCAGCTCGCTCCGGCATCCGCGCAATCGACGACGCCCGAGCTCAGCATGCGGCCTGCCTGGATCACCGAACCGGCAGCGGGCGACCTTATCGTCTACATCACCGACGATTTCAGGAAGTCCGCGCCTATCACCCCGCAACCGCTGAATGTGGTGACGATCCGCCGCGCCAATCCGGGAGACCCTCGCAACAGTCCCAAGGAGGACATGGATGCGCTGTTCAAATATCTGAAGGCGAACACCGGATTCATGGCCAAGGATTCCGTTGCGTTCACCTCGGGCCGAGACCTGATCCGTTTCTATTTCAACGGCGATCATGCCGCGCTCGCCGCGAAGTTCCAGTTTCCGAAAGCCACGCTGGGTGAAGCCACCGCCCAGGACTGGACGATGCTGCGCTCGATCAGCATCCCGGACTTCTCCCGGTTCATCGCCAGGAGCGCCACCTCGCAGGCGGAACTTCAGCGCACGCTTTTCGGCGCCAAGGTCCCGCCGGCGGAAGCCCGGACCGTGGAACTCAAGCTGAAGATCGACGCCGACAGCCCGGCGCAGGGTCAGGCGCTCGCGGTCGCGCTGCGGAACAGGCGCCTCGACAATGTCACCGTGAAGCTGACGCCCGCCGCTGACGATCGCTCGCTAACCTTCGACGCGAGCATGCGCTTTTCCGAAGCGCTCGTGCAGAAGGTCATGAACGAGACCTGCGCCGACGCCGCCAAAGCCGGTGGTCAGTGCGTTTCCTGGGCAGGCAGGTTCCAGTCCGTCCACGTCGAACTTTCGCCCTAGCGCCCGATCAGGGTCACCCAGTCGATCGGCTTCTTGCCGGTACGCTCGGCCAGCTTCGCGGCGAAGTCGCGATAGGGGATGCCGGTGATCGCGGCGGCGAGCGCATAGGTGTTCACCGCGTTGCCCGGATCCCAGGGGTGCGGGGCATATTCCTTCTGCCCCGCCGCCGCGCGCTCGCGATCGAAGGCGATCTGCGAATTGGCGAACTCGATATGGGTCTTCTCGCCGAGCGCATAGGGCTCCAGCCATTTGAGCGCGCCGGCTAGGCTCGATCCCGTAGGGCTCTTCCACGCATACCAGTCCTGGTCGTGCGCCTGTGCCGACAGCGCGGCCATCAGCATGGGATCGAGATTGTAGGTGACATAATGGAGCGCATCGCGCTCGTAGAAATCGAACACCGAACCGTCGGGGCGGATATTGCCCGTCACCTGCTTGCGGAAGGCCGCGCGGGCGCGCTCGATCAGCTTCGCGTCACCGACCTCGAACGCCGCCATCGTCGCCAGCTTGATGCGGTGGCTCTGCCAGTTGGTGTGGGAATTCTTCACCGTGCCGTCCATCGCGTCGAGATAGCCCTTGGCCATCTTGCGCCAGAAGCCGTCGAGCTTGGCCTTGAGCGCGGGCGGCAGGTCGTCCTCGGTCAGGTCGGTAGCAAGGATCAGCGTGTCGAAGCCGGTCTCGTCGATCGGATTGAACGACATCTGGTAGATGTCCGCCCAATTCTCGAGATAGCGCGCGGTCTGGTCGAGATAGCGCCTGTCGCCGGTCAGCCGCCAGGCGAGTGCCAGCGCGATCACGATCGGCTGGTCCTGCTTGGCCTTGAGGCTGATCTCGCGGATGCCCTTGCCGGGAAGCGTCCCTTCGGTGTGGAGCTGCGGGATCGCGCCGGGCGGCCGGTCGAGCGCCGCATTGGCGCGGGCGATGATCTGGCGCGCCACCGGATCGGTCGCCGGAATGCCCTTGGCGAAACCGGGACCGAGGATCGCATTGTCCTGCGCGAATGCGGGAACGGCGCCGAACGCCAGCAGGGCGACGGCGCTGGAAAGAAGCAACTTCATCGGGCGGATCTCACCGAAAAGAGGGCGGAGCGGCTGCACGCATAGCCGCTCCGCATGCAGGGAGGCTAGAAGTTGGTGCGCACCGTCAGCGTGTAGGTGCGTCCGTCATAGTCGATGCGGCGCGGCAGCATCGGGTCGTTCTCATATTCCGATCGGGTGGCGTTGGTGAGATTGAACGCGTCGAGCGAGAGCGAGAAGTTCTTGCTGATGTTGATCGAGGCCGAGGCATCGAGCTGGCTGCGCGCCTTCACCGTGCGGGCATCGCCGACAAAGCTGTTGCCGGCGGCGAGATCATATTTTCCGCGATGGTTGAACACCATGCGCAGGCCGAACAGCTTGGTCTCGTAATAACCGATCAGGTTGATGTTGTGCTTGGCCACGCTGGGCAGCGTGATCGGGTTGCCCGCCGTGTCCTTCCCGTCGATCTGGGTATAGGTGTAGTTCGCGGCACCACCGAGATACTTGAGGAAGCCCGGCAGGAAATCGAGGTTCTGCTGGACCGAGACCTCGACGCCGCGCACCCGCATCGGGTTCTGGTTGGTCAGGCCGCTCGCCCGGACGATCGCTTTGACCAGCGTGCCGCCGGCGCCGATGAACTGGTTCGAGCTCACGCAGTTCGGACCGACGATGCTGAGGTTGCCCAGCCCATAATCGACGCCGTTGATCCGGCCATCCGACGGGCAGAGCACGTTCTGGTCGGTGATCGGGCCGATATAGCCGTTGACGTTCTTCTGGTAGACCGCGACCGCGAAGGCACCGCCGGGGCGGTTATACCATTCGAGCGACAGGTCGAACGAGTTGGAGGTGTAGGGCTTGATGCTCGTCGCGCCGATCGTGACCGTGTAGACCGGGTCGACCGCCGGGGTGAGCACTTCGGGCACCTGCACGAAGGAGATCGGCACGGTGTCGCGCGGCTGCGGGCGGACATAGGTCTTGTAGTAGGCGCCGCGCAGGACGAGGTTCTTGGCGAGGTCCGCCGCGAACATCGCCGAGGGCAGCCAATAGTCGTAATGGTCCTTGTAGGTCCGGTTCGACATGCTGTGGTTGACCGGCCCGGCCAGCGTCGAGAGCGCACTGGCGCAGTTGCGGCAATCGAGCGCGTCGATCCGCTGGTCGGTGGTCTCGTAGCGGACGCCGGCATTGCCGCGGACATGGATGCCGAAGATGTCGGTATCGAACTTGCCCATGAGATAGGCCGACATCACCTTCTTCGAGTTGGTGAAGTTGTTGTTCCAGTAATTGGCGTCCCAATAGTTGTTCACCAGCCCATAGGGGGTGAGGAACACGCCGCCGCTGCCATAGACGAACTGGCCGGGCAGGCCGTTGGGATTGGCGGTGGTGCGCGGGCCGGTGTTCACCGGGGTGACTGCACCGAGCACCTGGTTGATGTTCAGGTCGCGCCAGTTCTGGGTATAGCCCCCCGCGGTGCCGCCGAAGAAATCGGAGACATAGGGGTTCACCACCGACATTGCCGGGGTGACGTTCCCGGTGTTGGCGCCAAGCGAGGTATTGCGCGAGCCGATCGAGGTATATTCGTTGCGCTCGTAGCGGAGGCCCGCCTGCACGCTCGACAGGAAGCTGCCTTCGAAGCTCCGCTCGAAATCGAGCTGGATCGCGTCGAGCGCATTCCACGACTGGCCGTTGGTGCCGGTGACGCCGAAGCGATCGCCCTGGGTGCCCGCCGTCGCGCCGGGCATCTGCGCGCCGGCCTGAGTAGCCTGGTTCGCCGCCGAGGGCAGCGGATAGCCGCCGGTCGGGATGTGCGAGGCATTGGGCGTGTTGAGGATGAACTTGGCATCCTGCAGGCTGGTGCCGCCGGTGAAGATCGAAGCAGTGATGCCGTTCAGCCCGGCGGTGCCGAGATTGCGGTACGGGTTCTGGATGATGTCCAGCTCGATCTGGTTGGCGAGCACCTGCGCGCGCGAGATCGTGCCCTGCGCGGTCACCCGCCACTGATCGTCCTTGAACTCGATCGTCGGGTTGATCGCCCAGGTCTTCTGCTTGGCCGGCTCCGAGCGGATCGAGTCATAGGTCTGCAGATTCTCGGCCGAGAACTGGTTGATATAGGCGCGCGGACCGCTCGAGGTCTGGACGACATAGGGCGTGCCGAGGCTGGTGAAATGCGCCACGGCCGAAGTCGCCGCGAGCGCGGTGTTGGTGTTGTTGCCCGCCGAAGTGTCGATGTAGAGGAGGTGGTTCAGGCCCTTGTCGAGATTGCGCTCGGTATAGAAGCCGGTCGCGCCGAACTTGATCTTGTCCGTCGCCTGCCACTCATAGCCGGCTGCGCCGGTGAGCAGATGCCCCTGGTTCATGCGGACGAACTGGCGGACCTGGCTCGGATAATAGACGCCGCCCGGATACTGGGCGATCAGCGCCTGATAGGTCGGGTTGGTCGCCGCCGCCTGCTGGTTGCCGACCTGGATCGCGCCAAGGCGGTTGGCCCAGGTGTTGACCGAGATGGAGTCGCGGCGGAACTTCTCATCCTTGTAGGCGACGACGCCGAACACCGCGAAATTGTCGGTGATGTGCGCATTGTAGCCGGCCGAGAGCGCCGGGCTGCCGAGGTCGCCGAGATCGTTATACTCATAGGACGCCTTGGCCCAGCCGCCCTGCTTGCGGCCCAGTGCCGGGGCGATGCGCAGATCGACATTGCCCGAAAGGCCGCCGGCCAGGTTCGCCGCCGACGGCGACTTGATCACGGTGATCGCGGTGAAGATGTCCGAATTGAACGCGCCGAGCGGCGTGGACGAGGTGTTGGTCGCGCTGCCCAGGATCGGATCGGCGAAACCGCCGCCGTTCAGCGTGGTGCGCGCGAACGAGCCCGGCAGGCCGCGCAGCGAGATCGTCGCGTTGCGCGAATCCGCCTCGCGGTTGATCTGCACGCCTGGAATGCGCTGCACCGCTTCGCCGACGTTCAGGTCCGGGAAGCGGCCAAGGCCATCGGACGAGATCGAATCGGTGATCTGATCGGATTCGCGCTTGATGTTGAGCGCGTCGGCATAGGCGCGACGGAAACCGGTGACCACGATCTGGTCGGTCGGCGTCGGCTCCTCGGCCTGCGGCGCGGTATTCTGGTTGCTGCTGTCAGTGTTCTGCGCAAGCGCAGGCGTAGCCATCAGGACGGCGCAGAGCGCCGAGCCGGCAAATAGAGCAGTCCTTCGCATGACTCTCCCTCCCCATCTGTTTCCCGGCTTGTTTTGCCAGACAGGCTGGCCACCGGTGTCAGGCCAATAAGGCCGATACGGCGACAAGTGTCAATAGAGTGGTCAGGCCACATTGCATTATTGGTCGGGCAGGATGCGCTACGGGCACGAAAATGGGCCATGACGGGCCTTCGCGCGCGAGCATTTTGGTCACGGCCAAGCGGGCTGTGTCCAGCTACACTTTCGGGTAGTAGGGAGCGTTCGCGGCGTGCATGCCGCTGAAACAGCCGCGTCCCCGCGCGCCATGAGGCACGCGGGGCGCGGGGGCGGGGGTTGGCAGGTTCAGCCCTGGGGAGACTGCTGCCACCCCCCGCCAAGCGCGAGGAACAGGGTTACGGTCGCATCGGAGAAGTCCGATTCCGCCTGTGCGAGCGTCAGCTCGTTCGTGGCGAGCGAGCGCTCGGCATCGAGCACGGTCTGGAACGGCTCGGCGCCGGCGCGATAGCGCAGGCGCGCAATGCGCGCCGCTTCGCCGCTCTGGTCACGGCCACGACGCAGCGCCTCGACGCGCTGGCCCTGCGCGACATAGGCGGCAAGCGCCGTCTCGGTATCGCGCAGCGCGGTGAGCCAGGTGCCGTCGAACGTCGCGAGCGCGGCGTCCGCCCCGGCCTTGGCCTGGGCGATGCGCGCACGAGCCACGGTCATGTTCGGGAAGCTGAACGAGAGCAGCGGACCGACGCTGAACCGGAACGACGAGCTCTTGAACAGGTCCTTCGGATCGAGCGCGGTCGAGCCGATCGAGCCGCCGATCGAGATGTTCGGATAGAGATCCGCGGTGGCGACGCCGATCTGCGCGGTGGCCGAAGCCAGGCGACGCTCGGCGGCACGGACATCGGCGCGGCGGGCAAGCAGGGTCGCGCCATTGCCGACCGGGATCGCTTGGCGGACCACCGGCACGCTCTCGCAACCCGCAACGTCCGCCGGAGCCTCCGCCGGCGGCTTGCCGGTGAGCGTCGCCAGACGGAACAGCGCCGCCTTGCGCTGCGCCTCGAACACCGGGACGGTGGCGCGGGTCTGCTCGAGCAGCGCACCGCCCTGGGCCGTCTCCAGCCCCGTGCCTCGGCCACCGGCCTCAAGCCGGCGGGTCAGGTCGAACGTGTCTTCCTGCAGCTTGAGCGTCTGGTTGGCGACCTTGAGCTGCTGGCCGGCGGCGCAGGCATCCGAATAGGCGCGGATCGTCTCGGCGACGACCGTGACGCGGGCCAGGTCATAGGCGGCCTGGCTGGCAGCGACATCCGCCCGCCCGGCCTCGATGCCGCGGGCGATCTTGCCGAACAGGTCGACCTGATAGCTCGCGTCGAGACCCACGGTGTAGGTCTCGCCCTCGAACGAGGCGTTGGGGATGCCCATCGCCGCGCCCGGGGTGCGGGCATGCGTCGCCTGCGAGCTGACCGTGGTGCTCGGCAGGATCTGGGACCGGGTCTCCCGCAGCACGGCGCGGGCCTGGCGCAGGTTCGCCGCGGCGACGCGCAGGTCGGTGTTCGCCGCCAGCGCCTCGCCGACCAGCCGGTCGATCACCGGCGTGTCGTAGAGCTTCCACCAGTCAGCCGGCGGCTCGTCGGGCACGAAGCCCGGCGCGTTCGCCTGGCTGAGCTCGCCCTGGGCAGGCGCCTTGGGCGCGGGCGAGACATAGTTGGGGCCAACTGCGCAGCCCGCCAGCGACAGGCCGGCGGCGGTCAGGATGAGGGTCCGCTTCATTGGGCTTCTCCCGTCGCGGTGGCAGGCGTCTGGGTCGGCTCCGGCGGGGCTTGCTCGCTCACCCGGCCCCCGCCCCATTTGCGCATCAGCACATAGAAGATCGGGGTGAAGACCAGGCCGAAGATGGTCACGCCGATCATGCCGAACACCACTGCGGTGCCGAGCGACTGGCGCATCTCCTGGCCCGGGCCGCTGGCGATCGCCAGCGGGATCACGCCGAAGATGAAGGCGAACGAGGTCATCAGGATCGGACGGAGACGCGAACGGGCCGCGTGGATCGCCGCATCGAACCGGTTCATGCCCTCTTCCTCGCCCTGCTTGGCGAACTCGACGATCAGGATCGCGTTCTTCGCGGCCAGCGCGATCAGCACGACGAGGCCGACCTGGGTGAGGATGTTGTTGTCCATCCCCCGCAGGTTCACGCCGAGCAATGCCGCGAGGATACACATCGGCACGATCAGGATCACCGCCAACGGCAGCGTGAGCGCTTCATATTGCGCCGCCAGCACGAGGAACACGAACACCACGGCGAGGACGAAGATCAGCGCCGAGGAACTGCCCGCCGCCTTTTGCTGATAGGCAAGGCCGGTCCATTCATAGCCATAGCCCTGCGGCAGCACCTTGGTCGCCATCGCTTCCATCGCCGCGAGCGCATCGCCCGAGGAGACGCCCGGCGCCGCCTGGCCCTGCAGTTCGACTGCGGGGAGCAGGTTGTAGCGGACCACGCGCGACGATCCGGAATCGCGCACAAGGTTCGCCACAGCCGAGACCGGCACCATCTGACCGCTCGACGAGCGGACCTGGAGACGGCCGATATCGTCCATCTGGTCGCGGGCGTTCGGCTCCGCCTGCGCGGTCACGCGGAAGGTGCGGCCGAGCAGGTTGAAGTCGTTGACGTAGGTCGAGCCGATATAGGTGCCGATCGCGTCGAACACCTGGCTGGGCTGCACGCCGAGCAGCTGTGCCTTGTCGCGGTCGACATCGGCACGGATCTTCGGCGTTGCGGTGTTGAACAGCGAGAAGACCTGGCTGACCTTATGCTCCTGCATCGCGGCGCCCATCATCGCGCCGGTCGCGCCCTCGAGCCCGCGCCAGCCGCCATTGGCCGACTTGTCCTCGACCATCATCACGAAACCCGAGCCGTTGCCGAGACCCTGCACCGCGGGCGGTGCGATCATGAAGATGTTGGCACCGCTGATCTGCGCACCGATCGCGCCGGTGAGCTGGCCGGCCAGCGCTTCCGCGCTCTGCTTCTTGCCGCGCTCGGACCAGTCCTTGAGCTTGATGAAGATCACGCCCGCGTTCGACGCCTGGCTGAAGCTCGCGCCGTCGAGGCCGGCGAAAGCCGCACCGTCGATCACGCCATCGGTCTTGGCGGCGATGTCATAGGCCTTGGCGACGACTTCGCTGGTGCGGTCGAGCGACGAGCCCGGCGGCAGCTGGACGACACCGATCAGGAAGCCCTGATCCTGCTCGGGGATGAAGCCCGTCGGCGTGGCGGTCAGGCGCCAGCCGGTGAGCGCCAGCAGGCCCGCATAGATGATCATCATGATCAGGCCCATGCGGATCAGGCGGCTGGTCACATGCCCATAGCGATCCGACAGCCAGTCGAAGCCCTGGTTGAACTTCTCGGCGCCGACCTTGATCGGGCGCATCCAGCGCGGACCCTTGTTCGCATCCATATGCTCGTGCGGCTTGAGCAGCAGCGCGGCAAGGGCCGGCGACAGGGTGAGCGAGACGAGCAGCGAGATCGCCGAGGCCGCGGCGATCGTCACCGCGAACTGGCGGTAGAAGATGCCTGGGATGCCGCCGACCATCGCGGTCGGGATGAACACCGAGACGAGCACCAGGCCGATCGCGACCAGCGCGCCCGACACTTCCCGCATCGTAAGATGCGCGGCCTCGCGCGGGCTCTTGCCCTCGCGGATATGCTTTTCCACCGCCTCGACCACGACGATCGCGTCGTCGACCACGATGCCCACGGCGAGCACGAGCGCGAAGAGCGAAAGCGAGTTGATCGAGAAGCCGAGCGCGAGCTGCACCGCGAAGGTGCCGACCAGTGCGATCGGGATGGCGACGATCGGGATCACCGCCGCGCGCCAGGTCTGGAGGAAGATCAGCACGACGACGACGACGAGGACGACCGCTTCGAACAGCGTGTGCTGCACGGCCTCCACCGAGGCCGAGACATATTCGGTCGGGTTGTAGGGGATGCTGTACTGCAGACCGGCCGGGAAGTCCTTCTTGAGGACGTCCATTTCCTTCAGCACGAGCTCCGCTGCGTTGAGCGAATTGGCGCCCGGCTGCTGGACGATCGCGAGCGCGATGCCGCGCTTGCCGCCGAACGAACCCTGGATCGAATAGTCCTGGCTGCCCAGCTCGACCCGCGCGACGTCACCCAGCTTGGTGAGCGCGGCGCCCGAGGGATCGGACTTGATAACGATGTTCGTGAACTGCTCGACGCTGGCGAGACGGCCCTGCACATCGACCGGCACTTCGAACGAAGGCTTGTCCTTGCCCGAGGGCGACGAGCCGAGCGCACCGCCCGCGGTCTGGACGTTCTGCGCCTGCAGTGCGGCGATGATCTCCGAGGAGGTCAGGTTGCGCGCGGCTGCCTTGTCCGGATCGATCCAGACGCGCATCGAATAGTTGCCGCCGCCGAAGATCTGCACCGAGCCGACGCCTTCGAGGCGCAACAGCCGGTCGCGGATCACCGTGTTGGCGTAGTTGCCCATATAGTCGACGTCGAGGCTGTTGTCGGGCGAGGTCAGCGCCACGATCATCAGGAAGCCCGATTCCTGCTTGTTCACCGTCACGCCGATCTGGCGGACCTGCTCGGGCAGGCGCGGCAGCGCGAGGTTGACGCGGTTCTGCACCAGCACCTGCGCGGCATCGAGATCGGTGCCGGGCTTGAAGGTGACGGTGATCTGGCCCGCGCCCTGGGTGGAGGACGAGCTCATGTAGAGCATGCCCTCGACGCCGTTGATCTCCTGTTCCAGCGGCGCGGCGACCGTCTCGGCGATGATCTCCGGCGAGGCGCCGGCATAGGCGGCCTGGACCGAGATCGTCGGGGGGGCGATCTCCGGATACTGCGACAGCGGCAGCAGCGGATAGCAGAAGGCGCCGATCAGGGTGATGAACACCGAGATCACGGCGGCGAAGATCGGCCGCTCGATGAAGAAGCTCGAGAAGCCGCGATGCTCAGTCGGCGGCCCGGACGGGGCTGCCGTTGTGGCCTGGTTGTCACTCATCGACCCGTTCCTCAGCGCTTGTTCGCGGGCTGGGCGGCGTAGTCAGGCGCGTCGTTGGGGCCCTTGGCGGGAGGCGCCGCTTCCTTGACCTGGCCCGGCTGCGGCGTGACCTTCACGCCCGGACGGGCGCGCTGGGCGCCGTCGATGACCACGCGGTCGTCCTTGTTCAGGCCCGAGCGGATCACGCGCAGGCTGCCCTGGAGCGGGCCGGTCTGCACCGGACGCGCGGTCACCGTGTTGGTCTTGTCGACGACGAACACGATCTGGCGGGCCGCATCGGCCATGATCGCCGTGTCGGGGACCAGCATCGCCGGATAGGGCTTGGACGCCTCGAGACGGGCCGAGCCGAACATGCCGGCCTTCAGGAAGCCGCCCGGATTGGCGATGACCGCACGGGCGCGGATCGTGCCGGCACCGGCATCGAGCGCGTTGTCGACGAAGTCGATCGTGCCGTTATGCGTATAGTCGCTCTCGTCCGAGAGCTTGACCTTGATCGGGGTGCCGTTCTGGGTGCCCGACCCGTCACGCTGGTACTTGAGCAGCAGCGCTTCCGAGCCCTGGAACACGAAATGGACCGGATCGACCGAAACGATCGTGGTCAGCACGGTCTGGTCGGTCGCGACGGTGTTGCCGACATCGACCTTGCGCTCCGAGATGCGGCCGCTGATCGGCGCAACGACCCGGGTGAAGCCGAGATCGAGCTGGCGGGCGCGGAGATTGGCTTCGGCAGCGGCGACCTGCGCGCTACCCGAGCGCAGCGCGGCGCGGCGCTGCTCCAGCTCTTCCTGGCTGGCGGCGCGCTGCGCGACCAGCGCTTCCGAGCGGGCATATTCGGTCTGCGCGTTGGCGAGCGTCGCCTTTGCCTGGGCGACCTGGGCCGCAGCCTGGGCGACGGCGGCCTGGGCCGGGCGCGGATCGATGGTGAAGAGCAGCTGGCCCTTGCGGACATACTGGCCATCCTTGAACCAGATGCCCTGCAGATAGCCCGTGGCGCGCGGACGCACCTCGACGCTCTGGATCGCCTCGAAGCGGCCGACGAACTCGTCCCAGTCGACGACGTCGCGCACCAGCGGGGCGGCGACGGTCACGGGCGGGGCACCCTGCTGGGGCGGCTGCGCACCGCCTCCACCGCAGCCGGAAAGGACAAGCGCGGCTGCAAGAGCCGGGATGAGCAGCTGACGGTTCTTCGAGTGCATTTTCGATCCCTAAATCCGTGCCTCTGGCCGGACATCCTCCGCGGCGTCGTTGCTCGAAACGAACGACTTCCGATTTGGTCCCGCTAAGCGGGTTCAGGGAACTTGTCAACGAGTGATGACATATGTCCACAGCGGTTGACTATGTTCACCGCCATGTTAGGGAAACTGTCCATGATCCCACCGGTTCCGTCGCGGCATCGCAATGCCGTTGCGACGCGCCAGGCAATTCTCGCCTCGGCCCGGAAGCATTTCGCGCGCGAGAATTACGAGAATGTCGGTCTGCGCGAGATCGCGGGCGATGCCGGCGTCGATCCCGCATTGGTCAGTCGCTATTTCGGCAGCAAGGAAGCGCTGTTCCGCGAGACGCTGCGCGATGACGACGAGAAGGACATCATGGACGGGGCGACGCGCGAGACGCTTGCCCAGCATTTCGCCGATCTCTTCCTCGAAAAGGATGACGCGCCGCCGGGCGAGCGCGACATCCATATCGAGCGCATCCTGATTCTGCTCCATTCGATCGGCTCGCCCAAGGCCGGGCAGATCATCCGCGACGCGGTGCAGGCGGATATCCTCGACCCCGTTTCCCAGGAACTGGTCGGCCAGGATACCGAGATGCGCGCGGCGATGGCACTTGCGGTGCTGATGGGCATGGGCATCATGCACAACATGCTCTCGATCGACACGCTTGAATGCACGCCCGAAGAGGATGCCCGCTTCGAGAAGCGCCTGACGCGGATCTTCGCCGCCGCGCTGGAGCCGATGGACGACTGACATGACCGCGTCGCCGGTCCGCAAGATCATCCATGTCGACATGGATGCCTTTTACGCATCGGTGGAGCAGCGCGACGATCCCACGCTGAAGGGCAAGCCGGTTGCGGTAGGCTATGCCGCGGCGCGCGGCGTGGTGGCGGCGGCAAGCTATGAGGCGCGCAAGTTCGGCGTGCGCAGCGCCCTGCCCTCGGTCACCGCATTGCGGCGCTGCCCCGAGCTGGTATTCGTCAAGCCGCGCTTCGATGTCTATCGCGCGGTCTCGAAGCAGATCCATGCGATCTTCGCCGACTATACGCCGATCATCCAGCCGCTCTCGCTCGACGAAGCCTATCTCGACGTGACCGCCAATCTACGCGGCATCGAGACCGCCTGGGCGACCGCCAAGGAGATCCGCGCGCGCATCCTCGAGGAGACCGGGCTAACCGCCTCGGCCGGGATCTCGTACAACAAGTTCCTCGCCAAGCTCGCCTCGGACCAGCGCAAGCCCAATGGCCAGTTCGCGGTGACGCCGGACATGGGCGCGGCCTGGGTCGAGACGCTGCCGGTCAAGCGCTTCCACGGCGTTGGCCCCGTCACCGCGAAGAAGATGCAGGGGCTCGGCATCGAGACCGGCGCGGACCTGCGTGCCAAGTCGATCGAGTTCCTGCGCGCCCATTTCGGAAGCTCGGCCGAATGGTATCACGCGATCGCCCGCGGCGAGGACGACCGGCCCGTCGATGCCGAGCGCATCCGCAAGTCCTCAGGCTCGGAGACCACCTTCAACACCGACCTGACGGGCAATGAAGAGATCGAGGCCGGCGTGCTGGAAATGGCCGAGGATGTCTGGGCCTGGTGCGAGAAGGCCCAGGAGTTCGGCCGCACCGTCACCGTGAAGGTGAAGTACGCCGATTTCCAGATCATCACCCGCAGCCGCAGCCTGACCGCCGGCCTGGTCGACCGCCGCGAGGCGCTGCGCGACATGAGCCTGTCACTGATCCGCTCGGTGCTGCCCACGCCCAAGGGGATAAGGCTAGTGGGCGTGACGGTGTCGAACTTCGAGGAGCGGCTTGGCGACGAGCTGCCGTTCTAGGCCTCAAGGGAGAGCCCATATGACCGATCTACGCAGCGCGCTCGAGAAGGCATCCCGCCAACGCCTGCTTCATTATCTTGCTCGTTCCATTCACGGCTTCACGATCATGGCCAGAGATCCGGATGCAAGCGACGCAGCCCGTAAGGATATCAACAACCGCATCCACTATCTTGCCGGCCACCTGATGAAGCTGATCGATCCAGAATCCCCGTTGAACGAATGGAATCTAGACGGGATCGTCGAACATGCATCGAAGCTCAATGCCCGCCTTGCGGAGGATAATCTCCTGGCGCTCATGGCTGTATAACAAGCCCGGCTATTCCCCCGGCCGGTACACCCGCTCGACATGCCCCTTCAGATCCTCGGGGTAGAAATAGACCGGCCGCAAATCCCCCTCCGCATAGCGTTCGGCCTGGTCCTTGAAGTGCTTCGACTCCGGATGCCCGCTCTCGCCGCCGGCGGTCACCGCCCAGGCGCGTACCTTCGGCCCGAACTCCACCGTCGCGACGAAGCTGTTGCCGAGCGTGCCGTAATAGCGCTTGGTCCCCGGCCAGTGCTTGGCGCCGAATGAGGCGAGCGAACCCCATTGCGCCGAGGTGAAGGGCACCGGGATGCTCGGCTTCGCATCGTCGAACTTCTGGGCGATCGCGCCGTCGTTCCGCTGGAAGCGGTTGATCTCGCCCCAGGGCACCTGCCAGCCACCGAAATCCTGGGTGAGGCGGTCGACCGCCGAGGCCAGCGCGTCGATCCGCTGCGCATCGGTGGCGCGCTCCGCCATCCAGTCCCATACCGACAGCCCTGCTTCCCTGGCCGGCGCTGCCGAGGGCGCCCATAGCGCCTCGCCCCAGAACACCGCGAGCGATGTCGCCCTGGAATCGGCGCCCCAGCGCCGGTCCCAGCCCTTCAATAGCGCCACCGGCTCGGCAAGCCTGGCCTTGCGGGCATCCCCCTCGGGCAACTTCTCCCAGGCCGATATCAGTCCCGGCAGCAGCCGGTCGAAGGCGGGCAGGAAGCTGTCATAAGCCGCCTGGCGCAGCGTCTCCGGCGTAAAGTCGCGCCGTGCGTTCAGCACCCGCAGCGCATGCGCGCCGCGCGGGTTCTCGCCCGCCTGGTCGAAATAGCGCGGATAGTCCGCCGCCTTCGGACTGTCGGCGCCGGCCGCGGTCCAGGGCCAGTTGTTCGTGTTGAAGGCCCAGCCGTTTCGCGGGTTCACTACCTGCGGCAGGCTGGCAAGGCTGTGCAGCCCCCGCCAGTCGGTCGCCGGATCGCTGCCGTCGACCGGCTTGCGATAATCGAAGCGATTGTCGCGCACCGGCATGAACTGCGGCATCAGGAACGCGATATCGCCCTTGGAATCGGCGAACAGCGTATTGTTCGAGCTGTTGGCCTTGAGCGCCGCGACGTTCAGGAAACTGGCATAGTCGCCGGCCTTGGTCCGCAGGAAGCTCTGCTGCAGCGCCTCGACCGGCTTGTTCATCAGCGACACCGCGATCCACTTGCCATCCGCTTCGCGCACGACCGGCCCGTGATGCGTCGAATAAGTGATGAAGCTACGCCGTCCCTGCTCCCCGTCCGCCATACGATAGGCGATGGTGATCGGCCTGACCGTTATCCGCCGCTTCTCGCCCCCGTAGAGATAGAAGAGCTCCTTCTCCCAACCGCCTCGATCGACGGTCTCCGCGAACTCATCGACATTGTCGACGCCGCTCGAGGTGTGCATCCAGCCGGCCCTGGCATTGAACCCCTGGTAGATGAAGAACTGCCCCCAGGTCGCCGCGCCATAGGCATTCAACCCCTCCCCGCTCGTCACCTGCTGTTCCGAGCGGAAGAAGAAGCTGGTGTGCGGGTTGATCAGCAGCAGCGCATGGCCGTTCTTCGTGTGGCCCGGCGCGATGGCGAAGCCGTTCGAGCCCTTGGGCTCCTTGTAGAGCAGGTCCTTCTCGGCATCGGTCATCGCCAGCTTCTGCTTGCCGTAGAACGCCTCGAGCTGGCTGAGCGGCACCCGCTCGATATCGCCGCCGATGCTGCCCTCGGAGAAGCTCAGCGCCATCCATGGCTCGAACCGGGTGAGCACGCGAGGCTTCACCTCGGGATGCGTGGCGAGATAATAGTTCAGCCCGTCCGCCCAGGCCCGCATCAGCTTGCGGAGCCATTCGGGGCTCTTCGCATAGTCCGCCTTCAGCACCTCGGGATCGACGAACAGGCGCTGGCGCAGATCCTGCCAGATCGCACCCTCGCCCTCCGCTTCCGCCAGGCGCCCGAGGCTGACCAGATAGTTGGTCTCGATCCGGTTGAAGTCGTCCTCGGCCTGGGCATAGATCATCCCGAACACCGCATCGGCGTCGGTCCTGCCGTGAATGTGCGCCACGCCCCAGTCATCGCGGGTTATCGTCACCCGCGATGCGGTCGCCTTCCAGCGATCGGCATCGGCCTGCGCATGGGCGGCAGGGACCAATGGGGTGGAAGCGAGCAATGCGGCGGCGAGGAGCAGGCGAGTCATGCGCCCACTCTAGGCCGGCTTTGCCTCAGTCCGGAATCGTTTCGATGCCGATGATCTCGATTGCCGCGGGCTTGCCCGCGAAATCGACCTTCTCGCCTTCCTCCGCGCCGATCAGCGCCTTGGCGAGCGGCGCCTGGAAGGAGAGACGATCCGCCGAGGGATCCGCCTCGTCATGCCCGACCAGGTCGATCACCCGCTCCTTGCCAGCCATGCGGATCCGCACCCGCGAGCCGATGCCGACCACGCCTTCCTCGGGCGCCGGCGCGATCTGGGCGGTGGTGCGCCGGGTGTTCCAGTAGCGCAGCTCGCGCTTCAGGCCCTCCAGCACTTCTTCCTCGCCGCCCGCCGCAACCGCGGCCTCCAGCTCGGCGACCTTCGCCTCGATCAGCGCAAGGCCGCGCGCCGTGACCATGT
Source organism: Sphingomonas kyeonggiensis (assembly GCF_014204495.1). GTDB lineage: Bacteria > Pseudomonadota > Alphaproteobacteria > Sphingomonadales > Sphingomonadaceae > Sphingomonas > Sphingomonas kyeonggiensis_A. Next base: position 184,958 of record NZ_JACHLN010000001.1, read on the forward strand.
TGGGTCCCGGCGGCAGCGGCAGCTCGAACTTCGGTTCCTTATGTTCCTCGTCGCTCTCGCGACGAAACGCGACGCTCATTGGCCGGGGGTTTCCTCGATGCTCGACGAGATCTTCCAAAGATCGAGGCTGCCATCGGTTGCATGCTGATCGATCTCGGCCAGCTCTTCCGCGCTGAAATCGAGATTGTTGACCGCGTCCAGCGAGTTGTCGAGCTGCTCGACCGTGCGCGCGCCGATCAGCGCGGAGGTGACGCGCGGATCGCGCAGCACCCAGGCGATCGCCATCTGCGCCAGCGTCCGGCCGCGCTTCTGCGCGATCGCGTGGAGCGCGCGGATGCGCGCGATATTGTCGTCGGAGAGCAACCGCTGGTTCAGCGAGCCGCCCTTGGAAGCGCGGGCGTCCTCGGGCACGCCGTTGAGGTACTTGTTGCTCAGCATCCCCTGCGCCAGCGGCGAGAAGGCGATGCAGCCGGTGCCGATCTCGCCCAGCGTGTCGAGCAGCTCCGCCTCGATCCAGCGGTTGAGCATCGAATAGCTCGGCTGATGGATCAGCAGCGGCACCTTGTGTTCGGCGAGGATCGCAGCCGCCTGGCGGGTGAGCTCGGGCGAATAGCTGGAGATGCCGACATAGAGCGCCTTGCCCTGGCGGTGGATCTGGGCGAGCGCGCCCATCGTCTCCTCGAGCGGCGTCTTGGGATCGACGCGATGCGAATAGAAGATGTCGACATAGTCGAGCCCCATCCGCTTCAGGCTCTGGTCGCACGAGGCGATCAGATATTTTTTCGAACCGCCGACATCACCATAGGGCCCGGGCCACATGTCCCAGCCCGCCTTGGTCGAGACGATCAGCTCGTCGCGGTGGCTGGCGAAGTCGGTCGCCATCACGCGGCCGAAATTCTCCTCCGCCGAGCCATAGGGCGGGCCGTAATTGTTCGCGAGATCGAAGTGGGTCACGCCCCGGTCGAACGCGCGGCGCAGCATCGCGCGGCCGGTCTCGAACACGTCGGTGCCGCCGAAATTCTGCCAGAGGCCAAGGCTGATCGCCGGCAGGTCGAGACCGGAACGGCCGCAGCGGCGATAGGGCATGCGCCCGTCATAGCGCGCGGGATCGGCGACATAGGGCTGGGGATAAGGCATCTGGTCTCTCCGCATGAACCTTGCGACGCGCCGCGTGGCGCGCATCGGCTTCGCCGCGTCCTATAATGATTCCCGGCCAGCAGTGAAGGATGCGCGTACATGCCCCGATTGGCGCTCGTGATGATCGTGCGAGACGAGGAAAGGTGTCTGGCGCGCTGCCTGGAAAGCGCCCGCGAGCATGTCGACACGATGATCGTGGTCGATACCGGATCGACCGACGACACGGTCGCGATCGCCAAGCGCTACGGCGCCACGGTGCACCACTTCACCTGGTGCGACGATTTCGCCGCCGCCCGCAATGCCGCGCTCGACCTTTCGGATGCGGACTGGAACCTGATCCTCGATGCCGACCAGTGGATCGAGGGCGATGCCGGCGCGCTCGGGCCCGAGACGCTGCCGCCCGCCTTCATCGCCGCACAGCGCTTCCTCGGCTGCGCACACATGATCAACCACGATCCCGCCGAAGGCCCGGGGGTGCGCAGGCTGGTGCCGCGCGTCCTGCCGCGCGGGGTGCGCTATGAAGGGCGCATCCATGAGCAGCCGGCCTCGACGCTGCCGCTGGTGCCGCTGTCGCTGTCGCTGCGGCATGACGGGTTCGACGAGGCACAGCTCGCCCGCAAGGCCGGGCGCAACGAAGCGCTGCTGGTCGCCCAGCTCGCCGAGACGCCCGGGGATTCCTATCTCTGGTACCAGCTCGGCCGCGAGCATCTGGTGCGCGGCAAGCCCGGCGAGGCCGCTGATGCGCTGCTCACCGCCCACCGCACCGGCGCTGCGGGCGATGCATGGCGCCACGGCACCGTGGTCGGCGTGCTGCAGGCGCTCAAGCGGGCCGAGCGGTTCGAGGAAGCGCTGGCCTTCGCCGATCTGGAGCATCGCAACTGGCAGCGTTCGCCCGACTTCTATTTCGCTGTCGCCGACCTCTATCTCGACTGGGCGAGCCGTAACCCGGCGACCGCGATGAGCGAGCTGCTCCCGATCGCCGAGATGTCATGGAAGCGTTGCCTCGAGATCGGCGAGCGTCCCGATCTCGACGGCTCGGTCGAAGGATGCGGCAGCCATCTCGCGGCAGGCAATCTCGCCATGCTCTACGAGACGCTGGGGATCGACGACGAGGCTCGGGTTTATGCCGAGATGGCCGCCAGCATGCGCCAGCCGATCGCGGCGTAAGGGAAGCAACTGTTCCCCGGCCAAAGCCGGGGAATCCGAGAAAGGCTTAAACGGTGAAGCTCTCGCCGCAGCCGCAGCTGCCCTTGGCATTCGGGTTCTGGAACACGAAGCCGGCGGTGAAGTCGTCTTCCTGCCAGTCCATCGTCGAGCCGATCAGGTAGAGAATCGAGCCGCTATCGACATAGAAAATGCCGCCGGGCGTCTCGATCTTCTCGTCGAACGGCTTGGCCTCGCTGACATAGTCGACCGAATAGGCCAGCCCCGAGCAGCCGCGCCGCGGAGTCGACAGCTTGACGCCCACCGTGCCTTCCGGCGCCTTGGCCATCAGGTCGGCGATGCGCTGCTCGGCGGCCGGCGTCAGGATCAGCGCGGCGGGGCGGGTGCGCGTGGCGGTGGTCATCACAGCATCCCCAGTTCGAGCTTGGCCTCGTCGCTCATCTTCTGCGGATCCCATGGCGGATCCCAGACGAGATTGACTTCGGCATGGCCGATTCCCGCGACCGAACCGACGCGCAGCTCGACTTCGCCGGGCATCGATTCCGCCACCGGGCAATGCGGCGTGGTCAGCGTCATCGTCACCGCGGCATGGCCGTCGCTGGTGATGTCGACACCGTAGATCAGGCCGAGATCATAGATGTTCACCGGGATCTCGGGATCGTAGATCTCCTTGAGCGCGTCGATCACCGCTTCGTACAGCGCGCCGCCCGGCTCGGTGCCCGACAGCGCCTGCGGCTTCTGCGACAGGAAACCGGCGAGATAGTCTCGCTTGCGCTCGAACGTTTCGCTCACATCCTCAACCGCATCGTCCACACGCGCCTTGGGGGGCGGGGCGACGGCGTCCACCTGCTCGACTTCAATCTTACGCTCTTCGTTCATCCGAAGATCCTTGTGACCCGTTCTATTCCAGCAACCAGCGCGGCGATGTCGTCCGCGCCGTTGTACACTCCGAAGCTCGCCCGCGCCGTGGCCGGCACGCCGAGCAAGTCCATCAGCGGCTGGGCGCAGTGGTGCCCGGCGCGGATCGCGACGTTGGCTTCATCCAATATGGTGGCGATGTCGTGCGGGTGCACCCCCTCCACCGCGAAACTGACGATGCCGGCGCTGTCGGCGGGGCCGAACAGCTTGACCGAATTGAGCTGCGAAAGCGCCTCGCGCGCCTGCGTCACCAGCGCCGTCTCGTGCGCATGGATGCGCTCCAGCCCGATGCTATCCACGTAATCGATCGCCGCATGCAGCCCGACCACGCCGACAATGTGCGGCGTCCCGGCCTCGAACCGACCTGGCGGCGGGGCATAGGTGGTCTTCGCGAAGGTCACCCGGTCGATCATCGAGCCGCCACCCTGATAGGGCGGCATCGCGTCGAGCAGCGCGTAGCGGCCCCAGAGCACGCCGATGCCGGTCGGCCCATAGAGCTTGTGGCCCGACATCACATAGAAGTCGCAGCCGATTTCGGCGACGTCGACGGGCATGCGCGGCACGGCCTGGCAACCGTCGAGCAACACCTTGGCGCCGACCCGGTGCGCCAGTTCGGTCGCGCGCTTGGCGTCGAGGACCGAGCCGAGCACGTTCGAGACATGGGCGAGCGCGACCAGCTTGTGGCGCTCGGTGAGCATGGCTTCCAGCGCGTCGAGGTCGATGCGCTGATCGGCGGTGAGCGGCACCACGTCGATCTCGGCGCCGACGCGTTCGGCGACCATCTGCCAGGGCACGATGTTCGAATGATGCTCGAGCGCGGAAAGCAGGATTCGGTCGCCGGCCTTCAGCTGGGTGCCGGCCCAGCACTGCGCGACGAGGTTGATCCCCTCGGTCGCGCCGCGGACGAAGACGACTTCGTTCTCGGCCCCACCCAGGAACTTCGCCACCCGCTTGCGCGCCGCCTCATAGGCCAGCGTCATGTCCGCCGAGCGCTGGTAGACGCCGCGGTGCACGGTGGCATAGGTCTCGCCATATGCGCGATTGATCGCGTCGAGCACCGGCTTGGGCTTCTGCGAGGTCGCGGCGGTATCGAGATAGTGCCAGCCGGCCGGGATTGCCGGGAAATCGGCGAGCACGTCGAGCGGGCGGGTATCGGCAGTCACGGTCATAGCGCGGTGTCCAGCCAGCGATCCGCATCGGCGGCAAAGGCTTCGCGTACCGCGTCCTCGCCGATCCGGGCGATCGCGTCGGCGACAAAGGCGCGGGTGAGCAGTGCCTGGGCGCGGGCATGGTCGATGCCGCGGCTCTGCAGGTAGAACAACGCCATCTTGTCGAGCTCGCCGACCGTGGCGCCGTGCGCGCACTTCACGTCGTCGGCGAAGATCTCGAGCTCCGGCTTGAGGTTCACCGTCGCCGAGCGCTGGAGCAGCAGCCCGCGCAGCGACTGCTCGCCATCGGTCTGCTGCGCGCCGCGCGCCACTTCGACGCGGGCGGCAAGGCTGGCGGCCGACTTGTCCGCCGCTACCGCGCGCCACAGCTGACGCGACGTACCTTCGAGCGCGTCATGCCGCACGACGACCGCGGCTTCCTGCTTCTGCGAACCCGAGGTTAGCAGCGCGCCGCCCATCTCGGCGAACCCGCCCTTGCCGTTGACCAGCAGCGACCCGTCGATCCGGCTGCCCATGCCGCCGGCGCCGAGGAACACCGAGACCAGGCTCGCCGCCTCGCCCACTTCGGCTTCCTCGCGCAGCGAGACGAAACCATCGGACTGGAGCAAACGCACCGAGCGCATCAGCCGCGCACCGGTGCCGAGGCACAGCGTGGTCAGCCGGTTGGCCCAGCCCGAGCCGGCATAGGTCTCGACAACGCTCGCCACCGCATCGGCATCGAGCATCAGCCGCGCGGGCACATGGCTCTCGCCGCCGGTGCCGAGATGGACGATCTGCACGGCGAGCGCAGCATGCTCCGGCCCGAGATGCAGCGACCAGCCCTCGCCATCGGTGAGGCTGCCGAGCGGATGGTCGGTCGTCGCCAGCTGCTGGGTCACCTGCACCGGGCCCGGCTGCGAATGCGCCGGCTCGAAGCGGCCATCGACGAACAGCAGGCGCGGTCCCTCGATGTCGAGGAACAGGCCGGCCGGATCGACGCCGGTCGCATGCTGCGGCGTCGCTGCCGCCGCCTTGAGCGCGCCCATGTCAGCCCAGCGCCATTCCTCCTGGCGCGGCGTGGGGAGTTCGAGCAGCGTGTTCACGCCGCCAGGATCCCATAGCCTTCGCGCTCCAGCTCGAGCGCGAGCTCCGGCCCGCCCGAGCGGACGATGCGGCCATCGGCGAGGATGTGGACGAAGTCGGGCTGCACATAGTCGAGCAGCCGCTGGTAGTGGGTGATCAGCAGCACCGCCTTGTCGGGCGCGCGCATGATCCGGTTGATCCCCTCGCCCACCGCACGCAGCGCGTCGATGTCGAGTCCGGAATCGGTCTCGTCGAGGATCGCCAGCTTGGGACTGATGATACCCATCTGGACCATCTCGTTGCGCTTCTTCTCGCCGCCCGAGAAGCCGACATTGACCGGGCGCTTGAGCATCTCCGGGTCCATGCCGAGCGCATCGGCCTGCGCGCGCGCCAGCTTGAGGAACTCGCCGCCCGACAGCGGCGCCTCGCCCCGCGCGCGGCGCTGGCTGTTGAGCGCCTCGCGGACGAACTGCAGGTTGGAGATGCCGGGGATCTCGACCGGATACTGGAAGCCAAGGAACAGGCCGGCCGCGGCGCGCTCGTGCGGCGCCAGCTCGAGCAGGTCCTGCCCCTCGAAGATCGCGCTGCCGCCGGTCGGCTCATAGCCCGGGCGGCCGCCCAGCGTATAGCCGAGCGTCGACTTGCCGGCGCCGTTCGGGCCCATGATCGCATGGACTTCGCCCGCGTTCACTTCGAGGCTGAGCCCCTTGAGGATTTCCTTGCCGTCGATTTCGGCGCGGAGGTCGGTGATCTTCAACATGTCGTACGTCAGTTCCCTTGGGTGGCGCGCGCGTCGGCGAGCGCCGCAATCATCGCTTCGCGCTTGTCCGCGAAGCATTGGCCGAGTTCCTGGTTGAGCGCGTCGAGCCGGCGCTTGCGCTCGTCGGCAACGAGCGCCTTGTCCTGGCTGGCATCGAAGCGCGGCCGCATCGCGGTGAAGCACTGCACGGTGGACTCGCAGCCGATCCGGTCGATCGCGGCATCGCCGGTCGACTTGCGGGTGCGACAGCTTGCCCTGCCCTTCTTGAAATCGGCATGGCCGCGCCAGTCCTTGAGCTTGCGGCCGATCACCGTGATCTCATTGGAACGCAGGTCTCCGGCGTCCTGGGCGGTAAGGAGAAGCGCGAGTGCCATCATCCGCGCTTCCCCGCGCGGATGCGTCGGCTGAAATCCTCGAGGATCGCCGGCTTGCGCGCCTCGATGCAGCCGCGCATCGCATCCTGGCTGAGCGTGCCCTGCCTGGCGCACTTCGCCGCCGCCTTGCACAGCTGGCCATCGACCGACGCGCTGCCGCTCGACTGGCTGAGGCTGCAGCCGAACTTGCCGTCGGCCCCGCGCGAAACATGGACCGAGATGCCCTCAAGCCGCTTGCCGACCACGACGATCTCGTTCTCGGGCGATTCCGGCACGTCCTGCGCGACGAAGAGGAGGAGCAGCGCCGCGATCATGGCCGCCGCTCCGACTTGTCGGTGTCGTCGCGCTGCGGAGTGTTGCCGGTGGTGAATCGCACCACCGGGCCGTCCGACGCGGGATTGGTCGGCGGCGAGATCGGCTTGACGCGCTGGCGCTCGGTCTCGCGGGTCTCCTCGCCATTGGCGACAGGACCGATCCCATTGGTCGGGAACGCGACCTTGGGCTGGACGAGCTTGGGCAGCTCGAACAGCTGCTTGCCGGGGGCGCTGGTGGTCGTCGCGGCAGCAGGCGCCGGCGCGGCGATCGCGGCCTGCTCGAGCACGCTGAGTTCGCGGCAATCGGTCACTTCGTCAGCCGTCTTCGCATAGCAGACCGGCGTCGCCTGGCAGGCCGTCGTGTCGCGCCGCTGGCTACCGCTGGAAACCATCACCCGGCAATTGCGCAACTTGCCGTCCGCCCCCTTGTCGAACAGCATCGTGGTGCGGCCGAACGTGGCGCGCACGACGATCTGCGCCTCGTCCTCCACCGGCGCGCCGACGGCCTGGGTGGCGGGCACGTCCTGGGCGAGGAGAAGAAGGGCGGCGGCGAGGATCATGAAAGCCATCCGAACAGCAGGGCTATCAGAATGATGGCGACCGGGAGCCCGGCACCTAGCAAAAACTGGTAATAGCCGAGCGGGTTGTCTGCCTTGGTAATGAGCGCCCCCCAATGCCAGGCGCGTTCAGTCTTCAGCGACCAGGCCATGATGCCTGCGCCAAACAACATGAACACCAGCCACGGCATAGCGGACATCACCCGACGCTGCCCTCCAGGCTGATTCCCAGCAGCTTCTGCGCCTCGACGGCGAATTCCATCGGCAGCTGCTGGAGCACTTCCTTGGCGAAGCCGTTGACGATCAGCGCCACCGCGGCTTCTTGATCCAGCCCGCGCTGCATCGCGTAGAACATCTGGTCCTCGCTGATCTTCGAGGTGGTCGCCTCATGCTCGATCTGCGCGGTCGGGTTCTTCACTTCGATGTACGGCACCGTATGCGCGCCGCACTGGTCGCCCAGCAGCAGCGAATCGCACTGGGTGAAGTTGCGGACATTCTCGGCGCCGGCATTGACCAGCACCTTGCCGCGATAGGTATTGTCCGAGCGGCCGGCGCTGATGCCCTTCGACACGATCGTCGAGCGGGTGTTCTTGCCGATGTGCAGCATCTTGGTACCGGTATCGGCCTGCTGGCGGCCATTGGTGACCGCGACCGAATAGAATTCGCCGACCGAGCCGTCACCCTTGAGCACGCAGCTCGGATATTTCCAGGTGATCGCGCTGCCGGTCTCGACCTGGGTCCAGCTCACCTTCGAGTTCTTGCCTTCGCACAGCGCACGCTTGGTGACGAAATTGAAGATGCCGCCGACGCCGTTCTCGTCGCCCGGATACCAGTTCTGCACCGTCGAATATTTGATCTCGGCATCGTCGAGCGCGACCAGCTCGACCACCGCGGCGTGGAGCTGGTTCTCGTCGCGCATCGGGGCGGTGCAGCCCTCGAGGTACGAGACGTACGCACCCTTGTCGGCGACGATCAGCGTGCGCTCAAACTGGCCGGTATTCTCGGCATTGATCCGGAAATAGGTGCTCAGCTCCATCGGGCAGCGCACGCCCTCCGGAATGTAGACGAAGGTGCCGTCGGAGAAGACGGCGGCATTCAGCGCCGAGAAGAAATTGTCGCGTACCGGCACGACCTTGCCGAGCCACTTCTTCACCAGCTCGGGATATTCGCGGATCGCCTCGCTGATCGAGCGGAAGATCACGCCCGCTTCCTCGAGCTCCTTGCGGAAGGTGGTGGCGACCGAGACGCTGTCGAACACCGCGTCGACCGCGATCTTGCGCGCGCCTTCCACGCCGGCGAGCACCTTCTGCTCCTCGATCGGGATGCCGAGCTTCTCGTACGTCCGCCGGATCTCGGGATCGAGATCGTCGAGCGAGTTGATCGTCTTCTTCTGCTTCGGCTCCGCGTAGTAGTACGCGTCCTGGTAGTCGATGTGCGGGATCTGCAGCTTCGCCCATTCCGGCAGGGTCATCTCCTGCCAGATGCGGAACGCCTTCAGCCGCCAGTCGAGCATCCACTGGGGCTCGCCCTTCTTGGCCGAGATGTAGCGGACAGTGTCCTCGGACAGCCCCTTGGGCGCGAACTCCTGTTCGACGTCCGAGGCGAAGCCCCATTCATACTTCTTGTTGGCGGCCGCCAGTGCTTCCGCGTTCTTCGTAGCCATGCTTACACCTGCTCCCCGGCCAGCGCCGGGGTCCGGATCGAGTCTGCCGGAGTGTGCGCCACGGCCTCGGCCGGGACGCTGGAAATCTGGGCGAGGGAAATGCCCGCGAGCGCGCCCTTTACAGCACCGTTCACGACATTCCAGTGCGGCTTCACCTTGCAGCTGTCCTGCACGCAGCAATCCTGCTTGCCGGCATCGACGCAGCTGGTGAGCGCGATCGGGCCTTCGACGGCCTCGACGATGTCGGCCAGGCTGATCGCCGCCGCCGGCCGCGCCAGGCGGAAGCCGCCGCCGGTGCCGCGCGCGCTCTCGATCAGGCCCGCGCCGGAGAGCTTGCTCACCAGCTTCTGCACGGTGGGCAGCGGCAGCCCGGTATCCTCGGCAAGCAGCGTCGCGTTGAGCCGGCACGTCGCGCCGCAATGGCGCGCCGCGGCGGACATCATGACGACCGCATAGTCAGCGAGGCTCGACAGACGCACTTGAATTCCCTTGCCGCCCCTTCGCGCAACCACGCTCCGGGCTCAATCGGACAAATATGTTCCGATTGGCCAAATGGGCTCAGCGGCGGCGAAGGTCAACCGATTCGGGGATCACATCCGGCAGGAAATGGAAGGTTTCGTTGTCGAGCGTCACCGCCAGTATCGGATCGATCGCCGCGCGCAGCGACGTCGGCGTGTGCCCGGTGAACTGCCGGATCTCGTTGATCATGTGCGACTGGTCCGAGAAGGGCTCGACCACTTCGTCCACGCTCGCGCCCTGATAGATGCGCATCGCCGCGCCGATCGCGCGGAACTTGCGCTTCAGGTGCGCCGGACTGCCGGCGAAATAGTCCTTGCACAGCCGCTGGACCTGGCGCTCGCCGATGTTCGAGCTCTTGCGGATCCGCGCATAGAGATCGTCGATCGTCGGATCCTTGGTCGCCGCCCATTCGCGGACCGCGCGCAGGAAGACGAGGTGCGCCGCCGGCACCGGCTTCACTTCGTGCTGGCGCATCTTGAGCAGCGGCTCGATCGCATCGATCATCTCGTCGAGCGTCTCCATCTTGTGGAGCCGATGCCAGAGCAGCCCGGCCTGCTCGCAGAACAGCTTCTCGCCATCGACGATATGGTCGGCGACCTTGTAGGCCGGCAGGCCGATCAGCGCCTTCCAGCCGATCGCGCGCAGCGACACGCCGAAGCAGTGGAACGGCCCCTGCATGCGATAGGTGGCGGCGGCCGTGCCCGGGCCGTTGATCATCACCTTTTTGGTGCTCTCGCTATGCCCGTCGGGGAAGTGGACCGTGCCACTGCCCTTGATGACGAAGCGCAGCTGGCCGAGATCGACGCGTTCGATCCCCTCCAGGTCCGCGCCGTCATGGCGATAGAGATAATAGGATTCCACATGCGGGAGCAGCGCGCCCTCCGCCTTGCGGAATTCGATCTGTGGCCGCGGATCGCGGTCATTCTCAGCGGCCGGATGGGCCGGTTTCATCCTGGGTGCGCCCCGCATGTTCTGCCCTGTTCATCCGAGTTTTCCCCTCCTCGGATTCCCTCTTTTGTGGGCCAAATATACCGCGTGGTCGCCAAATAGAAAAGTGGCCCGGTTAGCCGAAGCCAACCGGGCCAAAAGGAAAGGGTTCCCCCATTGAGCGGAAACCCCTCGGGTCGCAGTTCTCCTCTAGCCCGCCCCTCGGCCAGCGTATTGGAAGGAATCGACATACGCAGCTTTACGGAGGGAAAATCCGATGCGAAGGCCATGCCCATGACCTATGGCTTCCGCTCCGCGCTGTTCGCGCTCGACGCCGAGAAGGCGCACCGCGCCGCGATCCGCGCCCTTGCGCTCTGGGGATCGCTCGGCACGCCTTTCTCATCCGAAATGGTGCAATCACCCATCCAATTGGGAGGATTGACCTTTCCCAACCGAATCGGGCTCGCGGCCGGGCTCGACAAGGATGCCGAGGCGATTCCGGGGCTGTTCGCGCTGGGCTTCGGCGCGGTCGAAGTCGGCACCCTCACCCCCCGCCCCCAGTCGGGCAACCCGAAGCCGCGGCTGTTCCGGCTGGTCGAGGACGAGGCGGTGATCAACCGCATGGGCTTCAACAATGGCGGGATCGACTCGGCACTTGCGCGGATTGCGAAGCTCGGCCCGCGCAAGGGCCTGCTCGGCATCAATGTCGGCGCCAACAAGGACAGCGACGACCGCGTCGCCGATTATGCGCTCGGCGTCGGCAAGGCGGCGGCGCTCGCCGATTACATCACGATCAATGTCAGCTCGCCCAACACGCCGGGCCTGCGCGACCTGCAGAGCCGCCCGGCGCTCGACGAGCTGCTCGCCGCCAGCCATGCCGCGCGCGGCAAGACGCCGATCTTCCTCAAGGTCGCGCCCGATCTCGATCGCGCCGGACTGGAGGGCGCGATCCAGGCGGCGGTCGACAACCATATCGATGCGCTGATCGTCTCGAACACCACCATCTCGCGCCCGCCGCTCCGCTCGACCCATGCCGGGGAAGCGGGCGGCCTGTCGGGCAAGCCGCTCACCGAGCTGTCCCGCGCCAAGCTGGTCGAGACGCTGGAGATCGCCGGCGGCGCGCTGCCGCTGATCTCGGCGGGCGGGATCGACAGCCCGGACGAAGCGAAGCGCCGCATCGATGCCGGCGCCGCGCTCGTCCAGGTCTATTCGGCCCTGGTCTATAAGGGCCCCGGCCTGGCCCGGGCGATCGCGACGGCGCTGGCCTAGCCGGCCAGCTTCTTCAGCCGCAGCGACAGCGCGACATAGGTCGCCCCGGCGAAGATCGACACCCAGGCGATCAGCCACACCAGGCTGATCGCGCCCGCGACCGGCCAGGCCAGCAGCGCGATGCCGAAGGCGATCGAGGCGAGGCCGGCGAGGATCAGGAAGATCTCGCCCTGGATCTCCTTGCGCAGCGCGATCGCGCCGGCGACTTCCATCACGCCGGTGACCAGCGCCCAGGCGGCGATGAGCAGGAGGAGCACCTGCACGGTCACGCCCGGCCAGATGAAGGTCAGCAGGCCGGCGGCAATGCCCGCCAGGCCGGTCAGCACCAGCCACCAGCGCGGCGTGTCGCCGCTGCGCATGCCCGACATCGCGGCGGCCAGCGCGAACACGCCGTCGGTCAGCGCATAGGCACCCCAGACGATCGCCAGGGTGAGCAGCGCCACCCCCGGCCAGAGCAGCGCGAGGAAGCCGAAGGCGATGCCCGCCACCCCGCGCAGGGTGAACAGCCACCAGCGCTTGGCCAGCGCGCGCAGGAGCGAGGGAGAGGCGAATGTCGAGGCGGTGGTCATGCGAACCCTCCTGTTGACCGCGATACGGCGGGGAGATTGCGCCCGGTTATACCCCCACGCAACCATCCGATCGTTTGCCCCTGGCCGTAGCGTCTTTGCGCCCCGGCCAAAGCCCGCTACGGCTAGGGCCATGAAGAAGCTGATCCTGCTGTTCGCGTTCCTTGCCGCGCCCGTCGCGGCTTCGGCCCAGGGTGTGGTGAGTGCGGCGGACCCCCGCGCGGCGGCCGCCGGCACCGAGATCCTCAACGCAGGCGGCAGCGCCACCGACGCGGCGATCGCAACGATGCTCGCGCTCAACGTGGTCGAGCCGCAGAGCGCCGGCATCGGCGGCGGCGCCTTCTTCCTCCAGTACAATGCGAAGACCAACAAGATCCGCACGATCGACGGGCGCGAGGCGGCACCCATGGCGGCGGACAATCGCTGGTTCTACGGCCCGGACGGCCAGCCGCTCGACCACCGCGCCGCGGTCCCCGGCGGGCGCAGCGTCGGCGTGCCCGGTACGCTGCGCGCGATGGCGCTGGCGCATGCCCGCGGCGGCAGGCTGCCCTGGGCCCGCCTGTTCCAGCCGGCGATCCGGCTCGCCCGCGACGGCTTCGAGGTCTCGCCCCGCCTCAACAACGCGCTGCGCAGCTATGCCCCGCATGTCGATGTCGGCACCCGCGCCATCTATTACGGCGCCGACGGCAAGCCGATCGCCACCGGCACCCGCGTCACCAACCCGCAACAGGCGGCATTGCTCGAGCGCGTCGCGAAGCTCGGCCCGGACAGCTTCTATGTCGGCCCCCAGGCCGAGAAGCTGGTCGCCACCGTCAACAACGCCGCGCGCAACCCGTCGAAGATGACGACCGGCGACCTCGCTTCCTATGCCGCCAAGGACCGCCCGGTGCTCTGCGGCACCTACCGCGCCTACAGGATCTGCTCGATGGGCCCGCCCTCCTCGGGCGGCGTCACCGTGCTGATGATCCTCGCCCAGCTCGAGCGCTTCGACATGGCGAAGCTCGGCAAGGACAATCCCGTCGCCTGGCACCTGTTCGCCGAGAGCTCGCGCCTCGCCTATGCCGACCGCGACATGTATGTCGGCGATCCCGACTATGTGCAGGTGCCGCTGGCCGGCCTGCTCAACCGCAAGTACCTTGCCGGCCGCTCGGCGCTGATCTCGCCCGACAAGAGCATGGCCGTGGTCGAGGCCGGCAAGCCCGTGGGCGCGCCGAAGCGGATCAAGGCGCAGAGCATGGAAGTGCACGGCACCACCTCGCTGTCGATCGTCGACAAGGCCGGCAACGTCACCCAGGTGACCACCACGATCGAGAGCCCGTTCGGCTCGGGCCTGTCGGTCGACGGCACGATGCTCAACAACGAGCTGACCGATTTCGATATCGTGCCCGAGAAGGACGGCTATCTCGTCGCCAACCGGGTCGAGGGCGGCAAGCGCCCGCGCAGCTCGATGGCGCCGACCATCGTCTATGGCCCGGACGGCAAGGTCCGCCTGGCGATCGGCGCGGCAGGCGGCTCGACGATCATCGCCCAGGTCGCCAAGGGCATCATCGGCGTGGTCGACTGGAAGCTCTCCGCGCAGGACGCGATCGGCCTTGGCCTGCTCTATGCGCCGGGCATGATGGCGATGGCCGAGAAGGGCACCCAGCTTGACGCGATGGTCCCGGCGCTGCAGGCGTTGGGCGAGAAGGTGCAATCGGGCCCGCTCGGGCTCAAGATGAATGCGGTCGAGCGGGTGAAGGGCCGCTGGACCGGCGGCGCCGATCCGCGCAGCGAGGGCGTCGTGATGGACCAACAGGGCCACACGACCGTTATCACCCGCGTGGGCGCGCAGCCGAACCGGCCGTCGGAATAAGGCGGGACGCCCCGGAAAGGGGTGCCCGTATGGGGAGAGGGAATGCGTAGGCTCGAACGGTTTGAGAACCTGGTCCAGATGTTCTTCGCGCGTGCGCGGGAAAAGGGCGACGCGCCCTTCCTCTGGCACAAGGCGGGCGGGAAGTGGCAGCCGACCAGCTGGGCGGAAGCCGCGCGGCAGGTGGCGAGCCTGTCGGCGGCGCTCACCGCGCTCGGCCTGAAGCGCGGCGACCGGGTGATGCTCGTCTCCGAGAACCGCCCGGAATTCTGCATCAGCGACCTGGCGATCATGGCCGCGGGCTGCGTGACGGTGCCGACCTACACCACCAATACCGAGCGCGATCACCAGCACATCATCGAGAATTCGGGCGCCTGCGCGATCATCGTCTCGAACGGCAAGCTGGCCAAGACGCTGCTGCCGGCGGCGATCCGCGCTTCCTCCGCCCGGATGATCATCGGACTGGAAGACCTGCGCGTCGGGCAGCAGAGCAGCCTGGAATTCCATGACTGGCGCGCGCTGATCGCCAAGCACGACACCGATCCGCGCGGCGTCTCGTGCAACTGGCGGCGCGAGGACCTGGCCTGCATCATCTACACCAGCGGCACCGGCGGCTCGCCGCGCGGCGTGATGCAGCATCACGGCGCGATCCTGTGCAACGTCGAGGGCTGCTGCACGATCATCTCGGAGGATTTCGGCTGGGAGGAGGAAGTGTTCCTCAGCTTCCTGCCGCTCAGCCACGCCTATGAGCATACCGGCGGCCAGTTCTTCCCGATCGGGCTCGGCGCGCAGATCTATTATTCCGAAGGGCTGGAGAAGCTCGCCTCGAACATCGAGGAAGTGCGCCCGACGCTGATGGTCGTCGTCCCCCGCCTGTTCGAGGTGCTGCGCACCCGCATCGTCAAGCAGGTCGAGAAGCAGGGCAATTTCGCCAATTTCCTGCTCGACAAGGCCGTGGCGATCGGCGGACGCAAGGCGGCGGGCAATTCGGGGCTCCGCGACCTGCCGATGAACCTGCTGCTCGGCGCCACGCTCAAGCCCAAGCTCGCCAAGAAGTTCGGCGGGCGGATCAAGGCGATGGTCTCGGGCGGCGCGCCGCTCAATCCGGAAGTCGGCATCTTCTTCCAGAGCCTCGGCATCACCTTCCTCCAGGGCTATGGCCAGACCGAGGCCGCCCCGGTGATCTCGTGCAACCGGCCCAAGGCCGGGCTCAAGATGGACACGGTCGGCCCGCCCTTGCCCGATGTCGAGGTGCGCATCGCCGATGACGGCGAGATCCTGGTGCGCGGCGAGCTCGTGATGCACGGCTATTGGCGCAACGAGGAAGAGACCAAGCGCGTCCTCAAGGACGGCTGGCTCTATACCGGCGACATCGGCCATATCGACGAGAAGGGCCGCATCAAGATCACCGATCGCAAGAAGGACATCATCGTCAACGACAAGGGCGACAATGTCGCGCCCCAGAAGGTCGAGGGCATGCTGACGCTGCAGCCCGAGATCGTCCAGGCGATGATCGCCGGCGACAAGAAGCCGTACATGTCCGCGGTGATCGTCCCCGATCCCGAATGGACCGCCGAATGGTGCGCGCACACCGCCACCAAGTGCGACTTCAAGGAGCTGTCGCACGATCCCGACTACAAGGCGGCGCTCGGCGCGGCGGTGGAACGGGTCAACAAGGACCTGTCGGTGATCGAGCGCGTCCGCAAGTTCATCGTCGCCGACGAGCCCTTCACGATCGAGAACGAGCAGCTGACCCCCTCGCTCAAGATCCGCCGCCACATCCTGAAGGCAGTCTATGGCGACCGGCTCGACGCGCTCTACCGCACGAACACCCCGCCGCTGGAAGATCCGAAGAAGGATTGATCGCCGCACGCGTCATCCCGGCGAAAGCCGGGATCTCGTGCGGCTCTTTCCCCGCGCCTTCGCCTGAGATCCCGGCTTTCGCCGGGATGACGATAGGAAACCGGGACGACGAAACCAAAAAGGCCGGGGCTTCCACCCCGGCCTTTCGCATTTCAGTCGGGCCGCCGAAGCCTCACTTCGTCTCCGGCACCACCTTCACCGTCCAGTCCTTGTCCGGGCGGAGATACTTCATCGCCAGCCCCTGCACATCGGCCGGGCTCACCCGCGAATAATCCTGGGCCAGCGTCTCGACCGCGGCGATACGCGCCGGGTCATAGGTGCCGCCCTCGACCAGGCGCATCCAGAACATGTTGCCCGACGACATGCGCAGGATCTGCTGCTTGAGCGGAGTCAGCGCGCGGTTGAGCTCGTCGGCATCGACCGGCTTCGCGACGAGATCGGCCGCGATCTTGCGCGACAGCTCGAAGAAGAAGTCGACCTTGTCCGGCGGCACCATGCCGAGCGCCATGATCTTGCCGCCGGTCGACAGGCCGAGCGGCCACTGGCTCGCCACCTGCGGCGAGTAGCTGACGCCCGCCTGGCTGCGCAGCTGGTCGAGCAGCCGGTCGCGGAAGATCGCGGCGAGCACCTCGAGCTTGCGGCTCTCGGTGATGCCGCCATTGGCGGTGCCGCCGCCGGTCGGCCAGGCGATCACCGCCGCAGCCTGGTTGGGCTGGCCGGTATGGGTCAGCGTCACCGGGGTGGCGACATGCGCGGGGAACTCGAACGGCACCGGCGGCGCCATGCTGGCGACGCGCGGCTTGAGCGCGCCGAAGGTGGCGGCCACGGCCTTCACCGTCGCCTCGGCATCCATGTCGCCGAACACCTCGACTTCGATCGGGCCGGTCGCCAGCAACGGCTCCCAGAACTTGCGGAAGCTGGCCGGGGTGGTCGCCTCGATCACTGCCTTGGACGGCACGCCCCAGCGCGGATCGCCATTGTGGAGCAGCCGTTCCAGGTCGCGGCTCATCACCGCGTCCGGCGAAGCCGAGAGGCCGGCATAGCCCGACAGGATGCCCGCCTTGGCGCGGTTGACCGGGTTCGGATCCCAGGCCGGCGCGGACAGCTTGGTGGCGAGCAGCTTGAGCTGGTCGGACAGGTCGTCCTTGGTCGTCTGCGCGCGCAGGGTGAAGGCATCGTCGTCGATGTCGAAATCGGCGCCGATCTGGCGGTTGCCCGTCAGATAGTCGAGCTCCTCCTGGCCGTACTTGCCGACGCCGCTGGCGACGAGCGCCGGCTCGCCGGCCCAGGCCGGAGTCGCACCCTTGTTGGGCAGGCTCGACAGGCCGCCGCCGAAGCGCACGTTCACATAGACCTTGCCGGTTTCCGACGGGTCCTGGCGCATCAGCAGCGTGACGCCATTGGCAAAGGCGAGCTTCTCGATGCCGGTGCCCGGCAGGATCTGCTCGCGGCTCGCCACCTTGCCCGGCAGGCCGAGCTTGGGCAGCGCCGCGAAGCTGACATTGCCCAGCACCTTGCGCTTGCCGGCACCGGCGACATTGGCCTCCAGCGCCGAGGCCACCTTGGTGGTGATCGCCGGATCGGGCGCGTGCAGGTTCACGATCGCGCGGGTCGCGGTGCCCTGGAACACCGTCTTCGACGAGGCGAGCACGGTGGCGGGGGTGAACATCTTGCCGTCCACCGCGCCCTTGAAGATCGCATAGGAGAATTCGGGGGTCGTCACCGTCTCGTTGATGTCGACCGCCTCGGCCAGGTCGTCGGCGAGCTTGGCGCCCGCGTCGACCGGCGCGGTGTTGATCCGCTGCTGCATCGACGACGCGATCTCGGCGACTTCGCGGTCGATCTCGGCCTGGGTCGGCGGGGTCGCCTGGGCATCGGCGATCACCGCGCGCACGTCGCGCAGCGCGGCTTCCCAATCGTCGCCGACCGGCAGCACCTGCACCGTGGTGATGTTGGCCGATCGCGCCAGGTCGCTCAGGTCCGCGCCGGCGGCGATATAGGTGCCACCCGAACGCGCCCGGGTCTCGAGCCGGCGATTGATGATGCGGATCGCGACCAGATCGATCATCCGCTTCTGGTTGAAGATCACCGTGTCGCCATCGACCGTCCAGGGGCGGACGATCGTGATCGTGGTCAGCACCGGCAGCGCGGGCTCGACGATGCTGGCGGATACCGGCTTGCCAGCCACCGGCTTGCCGAAATCGGGGCTCGGCACGGCCGGGCCGGTGCCCTTCCAGTCCGAGAAATGCTTGACGATCATCTGCTCGAGCAGCGCCGGATCGACATCGCCGATCGCGATGATCGTGGCGCGCTCGGGGCGGTACCAGCGGTCATGGAACGCCTGCACGCTCGCCGGGGTGGCGCCGTTCAGCGTCTCCACCGTGCCGATCGGGTCGCGCTGGGCGAGCGGCTGGCCGGCGAACATCAGGTCGAGCATCGCGTCGCGCAGGCGCACCTGCGGGCCCGGCTGCTCGCGCTGCTCGGCCAGCACCACCGGGCGCTCCGAATTGAGGATCGGCTGGGTGATCTCCGGGCCGGACATCATGCCGGCAAGGATCTTGAAGCTCTCATCGAGCCCCGCCGGCGTCGCCATCGGCAGGTCGAGCTTGTACGTGGTGGCGGTGAAGGTGGTGCTGGCGTTCGAGTCCGAGCCGAAGGTCACGCCCAGCCGCTGCCAGATGCGCTTCGATTCGCCGTCGGGCACGTGCACCGAGCCGCGGAACGAGAGATGCTCGAGCAAGTGCGCGAAGCCCCGCTCGCTGTCCTGCTCCATCAGCGAGCCGACATCCATGCGGACGCGGACCGAGACCTGGCCCGGCGGAACGCCGTTCTTGCGCACCGCATAGCGCACGCCGTTGGAAAGCCGCCCGAACTTCCAGGCATCGTCATGGACGAGGTCGCTCTTCTCGTAGAGCCAGGGATCCTTGGCGGTCTGGACCGGCCGCCCCACCGTCTTGGTGTCGGGCACGCCCGGGGGATTGGTATTCTGCTGGGCCTGGGCCGGCAGCACCGGAGCGAGCGAGGCAAGGGCGAGGAGCGCGAGAGGCGCACGCAGGAAAGAGTGCATAGCTGTCCATCTAGGAGCGAAGCGCCGGGCATGCCAGCGCGAACCTTGCTCCCGGATGTATGAAAAGGCGGCACGGCTACGTTACGAACCCGCCCCCATGCGCCGCGTCAGGGCCATGTTTTGGACCCATCGCCCGCCTAGAAAACAGCCTGTGGGCAAGTCCCGCGAGTCGAAGAGGCAGCGTAACAGCGA
The DNA here is from genome assembly GCF_014204495.1 of Sphingomonas kyeonggiensis. Classification (GTDB taxonomy): domain Bacteria; phylum Pseudomonadota; class Alphaproteobacteria; order Sphingomonadales; family Sphingomonadaceae; genus Sphingomonas; species Sphingomonas kyeonggiensis_A. The sequence goes on from NZ_JACHLN010000001.1 coordinate 204,328, forward strand.
GTCAGTCAGCAAGGTCAGGTGCAGTGAAGGTCGAGCCGAGCGCGCGGGGCAGCGCAATGTGGCGGGACGCAGGCGAAGTGGAAGTCGGCGAAGCCCGGGAGATGATTCCCGATATGACGGTGATGTCGGGCGCGATCATGCCCGATTCGCCGCTTCGGGCCGAGCGCGACCGGCCCTTCCTGATCAAATATGGCAAATATCTGCGCGGCACCTTCGATCGGTTCATCGCGCGCTTCTCGCTGGTCTCGAACAATCCGGTGCTCGACGTGCGCGACTTCGCCTGGACCCAGGCGCTGCGCGCGAACTGGCAGGCGATCCGCGCCGAGGCGATCGCCGCGGCGCTCGATCCGCACCAGGCGCCGAGTTTGGCGCACATCTCCCCCGATCACCGCGCGATCGCGCCGGCGAACAAGTGGCGCAGCTTCTTTCTCTACGGATATGGATATTTCGTGGAGGAAAATCTGAATCGCTGCCCCGAGACCACCCGGCTGGTCGAATCGATCCCTGGGCTGAACAGCGCCTTCTTCTCGATCCTCGCGCCCGGCACCCATATCCCGGCGCATCGCGGCGTCACCAAGGGGCTGATCACCTGCCATCTCGGGCTGGTCGTGCCGCGCGACGGCGACGCCCGGATGCGGATCGACGACCGCGTCGTCCGCTGGTCCGAGGGCGAGACCCTAGTGTTTGACGATACCTATGACCATGAGGTGTGGAACGATACCAGCGGCACCCGGGTCGTGCTGCTGATCCAGTTCCGCCGGCCGCTGCGCCAGCCGGGCCGCTGGTTCGTCGACCGGTTCCTCGCCTGGATCCGCCATTCGGCCTTCGTCCAGGATGCGCGGGCCAACCTGATCCGCTGGAACCGGGTGGTCAATTCGACCAATTGATCCCGCGCAAATGCGTGCCCACATGCGCCTCCGAAAAGGAGTTGCCGAAATGGCTACTGATCAAACCAAGGCCTGGGCTGAATTTCGCCGGATGATCGTCTGGATCGCACTTGCCGGCGTACTGATGGTCGCGGGCGCGCTCTGGTATCTCTCGCTCTACGACGCGCTCTATCCTTCCGCGATCGCGGCAACGGTGGGCGGTGTGTTCATCTCGACGCTGCTCGGCTGCGGCCTGTTTGCCGCCGCCTTCTTCAGCGATAAGAGCGGTCATGACCAGAGCGTGAGCGACGCGACCACGCATGAGGACGAGCAGCCCCAAGCCTGACCCCAGCCTCGGAAACCTTTCGTTTCCCGCCTTCCGCTTGATCCGCGCCGCCCAAGCGCCCAAATGGCGATCATGCTGATCGAAACCGAAGCCACGCCCAATCCGGCGACGCTCAAGTTCCTTGCGGGTCGCACCGTGATGGACGCCGGCACTCGCGACTTTGCGAGCCCGGAAGAAGCCGAAGCCTCGCCGCTCGCCGCGGCGCTGTTTACCCTGGGCGACGTGACCGGCGTGTTCTTCGGCCGCGACTTCATCTCGGTCACCATCGCGCCGGGCAGCGACTGGCGTGACGTGAAGCCCGATGTCCTCGGCATCCTGCTCGATCACTTCGCCGCCAACATGCCGCTGTTCCATGCCGCATCTGCCGGTTTCAGCGTGCCGCCGGAAAGCGCCGATTTCGGCGACAATCCCGAGGACGCGGAGATCGTTGCGCAGATCAAGGAACTGATCGAGACGCGCGTGCGCCCGGCCGTTGCCAATGACGGCGGCGACATCGTCTATCGCGGCTTCGACGCCGGCAAGGTCTATCTCCAGATGCAGGGCGCCTGTTCGGGCTGCCCCAGCTCGACCGCCACGCTCAAGAACGGCATCGAGCAGCTGCTCAAATATTACGTTCCCGAAGTCACCGAAGTCCGGGCCGTCTGAGCCCCAATCTTCTCCGAAAGGACTGTTTCATGGCCACTCCGCTCGACGATGCGGCGCTGGATACGCTCTTCCGTACCGCGCGCTCCTATAACGGCTATACCGACGCCCCGGTGACCGAGGCCGATATCCGCGCCATCTACGAACTCACCAAGATGGGCCCGACCTCGGCCAACAACCAGGCCGCGCGCTTCGTCTGGGTGACCACCCCGGAGGCCAAGGAAAAGCTCGCCCAGTTCGCCAGCAGCACCAATGCCGACAAGATCCGCAAGGCGCCCGCCACGGTGATCATCGGCATGGACCTGGTGTTCAACGAGCAGCTGCCCTGGCTCTTCCCGCACGCGCCGACCGCCAAGGACTGGTTCCCGACCGAGGAAGCCCGCTACACCACGGCGTTCCGCAACTCGTCGCTGCAGGGCGCATATCTGCTCCTCGCCGCCCGCGCGCTCGGCTTCGATACCGGCCCGATGTCGGGTTTCGACAACGCCAAGGTTGACGAAGCGTTCTTTGCAGACCAGCCCAATGTGAAGTCCAACTTCATCGCGACGCTGGGACATGGCGACCCCTCCTCCATCTTCGATCGACTCCCCCGCCCGGAATTCGAGAAGTTCAATCAGCTCCTCTGACCTGACTCTCGTCATCGAGACCGCGACCGCCGCCTGTTCGGTAGCACTTCTCGACGGGACGACCCTGGTAGCCGCGGCCCATGAAGTGGTGGGCCGTGGCCATGCCGAGCGCCTGGTACCGATGATCGCATCGCTGCCGGGCGAGGGTCGTGCCGCGCGCATCCTGGTCGATGTCGGCCCGGGCAGCTTCACCGGCGTGCGCGTCGGGCTGGCCGCCGCGCTTGGCCTGTCGATCGGCTGGGGCGCCGGGGTGCAGGGCTATTCGTCGCTCGCGCTGCTCGCCGCGTCCGGCTTTGCCGTCAATGCGGGTATGCCACAGCTTGCCGTGATCCTCGAAGGGGGGCACGGTGAGGTGTTCATGCAGGCGTTCCAATCCCAGCCATTTGGGGAAGACGGGCCGTTCCGCTCGCTCGTTCCCGCCGCCGCCCGCGAAGCGCTGGGCGCGCTGCCTGCGTTCGGCAGCGGCGTGCGCCACCTTGCCGCGCTCGGCGAAGGGCTGGAGCTGCACGAGACACTGCCCAATGCCGCCGATGCCCGGCTGCTCCCCGCCGCCTTTGCCGCCCTGCCCGCGCGACCGATCTATGGCCGCGCGCCCGATGCCAAGACGCTCGCCGAGCGGGGCCTAGCATGAGCGGAACGGTGCACCTCGTCGAGCTGCGCGAGGGCGGCTCGCAGGATCTCTACAGCGTCAACAACATCATGCAGGAGGCCTTCGACCCGCGCTTCGGCGAGGCCTGGACCAGCGCGCAGTGCCTGGGCATGCTTTCGCTGCCCGGCGTCTGGCTGGTGGTGGCCAGTGTCGATGGCGAGGATGTCGGCTTCGCCCTCTCCCGCGCGACGGTCGATGAAGTCGAGCTGCTGCTGCTCGCCACCCGCCCGAGCGCCCGGCGGCGCGGCGTGGGCGGTGCGCTGCTGCGTGCCGTGATTGAAGAAGCGCGCGGCCGCAACACTGTACGCGTGCATCTTGAGGTTCGCTCAGGAAACGATGCCGTTCAGCTCTACCGTCGCGAAGGCTTCGAAAAGGTAGGAGAACGTCGCGATTATTATCGTGGGCGTGGCGGGCAATTGTTTGACGCACATACTTATGCTCGGGATATTGCCGATCTGACCTGAAACTTACGGAAACATGCAAGTTTGGTCTTGCGTTTGATCCGAAATGGTCCGATAGGGCGATCTCAGACGACAATTAATAGTCGTCTTACCCGGGTCGAAAGGAAAAAAATGGAAACGCAAGCTGAGATTGATGAAACGCTGGTCACGCTGACCGCGGATATTGTTGCAGCTCATGTCAGCAACAACAGCGTGTCGGTCTCCGACCTTCCGACTCTGATCGCGAACGTGCATGGCGCCCTTGCAGGTCTTGGCCGCGCCGCCGTCGAGCCGGAAGTCAAGCAGGAGCCGGCCGTTTCCATTCGCGCCTCGGTGAAGCCCGACTATATCGTGTGCCTCGAGGACGGCAAGAAGCTCAAGATGTTGAAGCGTCACCTGATGACGCACTATCAGATGACCCCCGAGCAGTACCGCGCCAAGTGGAACCTGCCGGCCGACTATCCGATGGTCGCCCCGAATTATGCCGAACAGCGCCGCAGCCTGGCGAAGAAGATCGGCCTCGGCACCAAGCGCCGCAAGCGCTGAGCCGCAACAATCTGAAACAGGCAAAGGCCGGTCCGGATCGCTCCGGGCCGGCCTTTTCGTTTCGCGATCGCGCCTTTTCGCCGCCACAGTCTTCCAACTTCGGCCGGTGCACGCTACATCGCGGGCATGGGCCGTAAGATCGATCTCGAAGCGCTTTGCCACGAAAAGGGGCTGCGCATTACCGAACAGCGCAAGGTGATTGCGCGCGTCCTCTCCGATGCGGAGGACCATCCGGACGTCGAGAAAGTCTATGAGCGCGCCTCGGCCATCGACCCGGGCATCTCGATCGCCACGGTCTATCGCACCGTGCGCCTGTTCGAGGAAGCCGGCATCCTCGATCGCCACGATTTCGGCGATGGCCGCGCCCGCTACGAGCCGGCGCCCGAAGCCCATCACGATCACCTGATCAACGTCGAGACCGGCGAAGTGATCGAGTTCGTCGATCCGGAGCTCGAGCTGCTGCAGAAGCAGATCGCCGAGCGGCTGGGCTTCCGCCTGGTCGATCACCGGATGGAACTCTACGGCGTCGCCCTCGACCGCAAGAACTGAGGTGGCGCCCGCGGGCGAGACCAGGGAACAGCGCGCCGCCCGTCGTCGTGAAGAGGCGATGGAAGGGCTCGACACGCCAATCAGCCTCGCCGGCAAGTGCCGCATGGGCCTGCGCATCGCCGGGCTGGTGCTGGCGCTGCTGGTCTTCGTGCCGCTCCATTACCTGTTCCGCCTCTTCCGCCTGCCCTCCCCCTGGCCGCGCCATTTCCTCGGCACCGCCGCGCGGATCTGCGGCGCGCGGGTCAACCGCGTCGGCACGCACCTGAAGCGCGACGTCTTCTACATATCGAACCACCTGAGCTGGATCGACATCCTCGCGCTGGGCGGCGCCAGCGGTACCGCCTTCATCGCCAAGGCCGAGATCGAGACCGCCCCGGTGGTCGGCTGGCTCGCCGGCCTCAACCGCACCGTCTATGTGAAGCGCGAGAACCGGCTGGGCGTCGCCGAGCAGATCAACGAGCTGCGTGATGCGCTGGCCGAGACCTGGGCGATCACCGTCTTCCCCGAAGGCACCACCACCGACGGCAAGTCGCTGCTCCCGTTCAAGACGCCGATGCTGCGCGTGCTCGAGCCGCCGCCGCCCGGCGTGATGGTCCAGCCGGTGATGCTGCATTACGGCGCCGCGGCCGACGACATCTGCTGGATCGGCCAGGAAACCGGCCTCAACAATGCGAAGCGCATCCTCAGCCGCAAGGGCAGCTTCCGCCTCGACGTGCATTTTCTCGAGCCCTTCCACCCGCGCGACTTCCCGGGCCGCAAGGTGATCGCCGCCGAAAGCCGCCGCCGGATCGAGGAAGCTTTGGTCAAGACGCTCGACCACCCCTTGCGCACCTTCCGCTTCGCCGAGGACCCGATCGGCTACAAGCCGAAGCCGGGGGCCTGACCTTTCAATCCTCCCCCGGAGGGGGAGGGGGACCGCCGCGTAGCGGTGGTGGAGGGGTAGCGCGCCTCAAGCGACAAAGCCCGTGGAGAATACCCCTCCACCAGCTTCGCTGGTCCCCCTCCCCCTCCGGGGGAGGAATGTGTATATGCCCGCCCGATGAACGCTCCCAAGAATCCCAAGACCTTCCACGTCAAGTCGTTCGGCTGCCAGATGAACGTCTATGACGGCGAGCGCATGGCCGAGCTGATGGCCGCGCAAGGCATGACCGCCACGGCCGATGCCGACGGCGCCGACCTGATCGTGCTCAACACCTGCCATATCCGCGAAAAGGCGACCGAGAAGGTGTTCTCGGACATCGGCCGCCTGCGCAAGCACGCCGCCGCGGCCGATCGCGCCGCGCCGATGATCGCCGTCGCCGGCTGCGTGGCGCAGGCCGAGGGCGAGGAGATCGTCCGCCGCGCCAAGGTCGATGTCGTGGTCGGCCCGCAGGCCTATCACAACCTCCCCGAACTGGTCGCCAAGGCCGCGGCAGGCACCTCCGCGCTCGACACGGACATGCCCGCCAACAGCAAGTTCGGCGCGCTGCCCAAGCGCCGCAAGGTCGGTCCCACTGCCTTCCTCACCGTGCAGGAAGGCTGCGACAAGTTCTGCACCTATTGCGTGGTGCCCTATACCCGCGGCGCCGAGATCAGCCGCCCCTTCGCCGAGCTGGTCGACGAGGCAAAGGCGCTGGTCGATGCCGGCGCGCGCGAGATCACCCTGCTCGGCCAGAACGTCAACGCCTGGGACGACGAGGCGGGCACCGGTCTCCACGGCCTGATCCACGCGCTCGACCGGATCGCGGGGCTGGAGCGCATCCGCTACACCACCAGCCATCCCAACGACATGCGCGAGGGCCTGATCCGCGCCCATGCCGAAGTCGGCAAGCTGATGCCCTTCCTCCACCTGCCGGTGCAGGCCGGCAGCGACCGCATCCTCAAGGCGATGAACCGCAGCCACAGCCGCGATTCCTACCTGAAGATCCTCGACCGCGTCCGCGAAGCCCGCCCCAACATCGCGCTGTCGGGCGACTTCATCGTCGGCTTCCCCGGCGAGACCGACGCCGAGTTCGAGGAGACGCTGAGCCTGGTCGACGCCGTCGGCTATGCGCAATGCTTCAGCTTCAAGTACAGCCCGCGCCCCGGCACGCCGGCGGCCGATCTGCGCGACCAGTATATCCCGGCCGAAGTGATGGACGAGCGCCTCCAGCGCCTCCAGGCCGCGCTCAACCGCGACCAGCTCGCCTTCAACCAGGCGACCATCGGCAGGACCTGCGCGGTGCTGATCGAGCGCCAGGGCAAGCTGCCCGGCCAGATGCTCGGCAAGTCCCCCTGGCTCCAGTCGGTGTACCTGGGCACAGACGCGAAGATCGGCGACATGGTCGAGGTCGAGATCACCGGCGGCTTCGGCAATTCGCTGACCGGCGTCGAGAAGGTCAAGGCGGCGGCCTGAACCCGCATTTGTGGGACCTGAGTTCCCCGGCGAAGGCCGGGGCCCAGCTCCGGTGCACCATCAAAGGCGCCGGAACCTCTCGAACGACATTGCAACTGGACCCCGGCCTTCGCCGGGGAACAGCTTGAGCACCGCGTTCGCTGCGTCCCGGTCATGAAGCTGGAGACGAAGCGCGGGCTCCGGAAGGCCGCCCCGATCATCGCCATCGGCCACCATTCCGCCGCGTTAACGATCCCCGGCAAGTCCCCGGTAAGTTTCATGAATCTAGCTCCTTATGTCCCACCACCCGCCATTCGGCCGGGTGCAAAAGACAAGAAGGGGGTCGCGCCAGAATGCGCTTCTATCTCGCCACGCGGTTCCTGTTTCCGCGCCACTTCCACCTGCGCATCTTCACCATCTGCTTTGTCGCGGTGCACCTGCCGCTGCTCACCTTCATCGCCAGCCAGGCGGTGATCGGTGAATGGGAATGGCAGATCTTCGTGCCGCTGCTCCTCGCTACGCTCGCGGGCACGCTCGCGGCCATCTATGCGCTCGGCGCCCTGCTCGCACCGATCCGCCAGGCCTCGGCGATGCTGCGCGAAGTGCAGGACGGCAAGCCGGTGGTCGATGTCCCCGCCGGCGGCCGCGATCTGGCGGGCGAGCTGCTCGACAGCGTCGGCCTTGCCGCGATCGCCACCAATACGCGGATCAGCCAGCTGCGCGATGCCGCCGAACGCGACGTGCTCACCGGCCTGCGCAACCGGCGCGGCTTCCTCGATGCGGCCGCCCATCTGCGCGCCGGCACCCGCGCCACGCTGGCACTGGTCGACATCGATTTCTTCAAGCGGATCAACGACATCTTCGGCCATGACGAAGGCGATATGGTGCTGCGCGAGTTCGCCAGCCGCCTGACCGAGACAATGCGCCGCTCGGATCTGGTCGCGCGCTGGGGCGGCGAGGAATTCGCCATCCTGATCCCCGGCATGGGCCCGCGCGACGCCCGCGCGCTGATCGAGCGCCTGCGCACCGCGCTCCATGCCGATCCGATCGGCCCCAATCCGGAAGAACCGGTCACCTTCTCCTGCGGCCTCGCCTTCCTGCGCGGGCCCGAGCAGATCGCGGTGGCGATGCAGCGCGCCGACAAGGCACTCTACGCCGCCAAGCGCGCCGGCCGCGACCGGATCGAGCTCGACGAGGCGCGAATGCTCGACGCCTGAGGCCCGCTCAGGCCGCCTGCTCGGCCGATGCCGTCACCGGCTCGGCCCAGCAGCCGTCGAACGCGCCGAACACCGGCTCCGAACCCTTCTGCCCGGTCTCCAGCCACTTCACCTTGGCGCGGGTATAGTCGACCATCGCGTTCAGCTGCGCCGCCTTCTCCTCCAGCCGGGCAAGCTGCATCCGCATCAGCTCCAGGCTGCGCTCGGGCGTCATCCCGCCGGCATAATATTCGGCCGACAGCGTCGCGATCTCGCGCAGCGAGAAGCCCAGGCTCTGCGCCATCCGCACCATCCGCGCCGCTTCCAGATGCTCCTCGGTGAAGATCTGGTACGGGTTCGACCCGCCCTTCACTCCCGTTTCGGGCGCAAGCAACCCCTTGCGGATGTAGAAGCGCACCGTGTCGGTGCTCATGCCCGCCCGCCTGGCGAATTCGGAGATCAGCACGCGATTCATCCCTTGACCATGGACTATGGTCCACACTTATATGGCCAGGCTCCACCTCGCAACCGGAGCCCAGAATGCAGAAAACCGCCCTCGTCACCGGCGCCTCGGCCGGAATCGGCGAAGCCACCGTCCAGCGGCTGATCCAGGATGGCTACAAGGTCTTCGCTGCTGCCCGCCGCCTCGATCGGATGTCCCCGCTCAAGCGCCTCGGCGCCGAGCTGATCGACCTCGACCTGACCGACGACGCCTCGATCGTCGCGGCGATCGAAACGATCCGCGCCGCCGCCGGCCGGCTCGACCTGCTCGTCAACAATGCCGGCTATGGCAGCTATGGCGCGATCGAGGATGTGCCGATGGAGGAGGCCCGCCGCCAGATGGAGGTCAATGTCTTCGGCCTCGCCCGGCTCTGCCAGCTCGCCACCCCGCTGATGCGCGCGCAGAAATCGGGGACGATCGTCAACGTCACGTCGATCGGCGGCAAGTTCGGCGAGCCGTTCGGCGGCTGGTACCACGCCACCAAGTTCGCGGTGGAGGGCTTCAGCGATTGCCTGCGTCTCGAGCTGCGCCCCTTCGGCATCCGCGTCGTGGTGATCGAGCCCGGCGCGATCCGCACCGAATGGAGCGGCATCGCGCACCAGAGCCTGGTCGAGCGCTCGGGCAAGAGTGCCTATGCGCCTTGGGCGCTCCGTCACGCCGCGATGCTCGGCAATGCCAATGCGATGCGCTTCGCTTCGCCGCCCGAAGTGGTGGCGCGCACGATCGCACGCGCCGCCGCCGCCCGCCGTCCGCGCATCCGCTACGGCACCGGCGGCGGCGCGCCGGTATTCCTGTTCCTCGCGCATTGGCTGCCCGATCGCTGGCTCGACGCGATGATGTGGCGGGCGAGCCAGTCGGGGAAGGTCGACGCCTGAGGCGTTGCAACCGGGACACGGCCGCCGGCCGATTGCACGGCCGTGTCTTTCCCTCTGTCCAAGTTGGAAAACCTCTGTCACTCTCCCCATATCGCATGCGACAGGGAACCGCCCGCATCGTCTTCGCTTTGACACGCAGCGCCGCTACGTGCGCCGTGCAATTGGCGACCTCGCATACGCGTGGGACTACCAAGAGATTCAACATTTTTCAGCGCGAAGGAGCCGCATGAGCCGCAAGCCTGTCCCCGCCCAGTCCGGTGAACGCTCCCGCGCCGAGGTGAATTTCGACAAGCCCCAGCTCCTGCCCCAGCTTTTCGGCGAGTTCGACAGTAACATCCTCGCCCTCGAAGAGCGGCTGGGCGTCTATATCCATGCCCGCGGCCAGCGCGTGCAGATCGAGGGGACGACGGAAGCCGTCGCCCATGCCCGCGAGGTGCTGCAGGAGCTCCATGCCCGGGTCATCCGCGGCGAAGTGATCGACACCGGCCTGATCGACGCGGTGATCGCGATGTCGAGCGAGCCGATGTTCACCGGCATCGTCAAGGCGGACAACGGCAACGCCCCCGCCTCGATCATGATCCGCACCCGAAAGAAGACCATCGTGCCCCGCTCGGTCGCCCAGACGCACTATATGCGCGAGCTGGTGTCGAACGACATGATCTTCGCGCTCGGGCCGGCGGGCACCGGCAAGACCTATCTCGCCGTCGCCCAGGCGGTGGCGCAGCTCATCACCGGCAGCGTCCAGCGGCTGGTGCTGTCGCGCCCCGCGGTCGAGGCCGGGGAGCGGCTCGGCTTCCTTCCCGGCGACATGAAGGAGAAGGTCGATCCCTATCTCCGCCCGATCTACGACGCGCTCTATGACTGCCTGCCCGCCGAACAGGTCGAGCGGCGCATCGCCAGCGGCGAGATCGAGATCGCCCCGATCGCCTTCATGCGCGGTCGCACCCTCGCCGACGCCTTCGTCATCCTCGACGAAGCGCAGAACACCACGCCGGCGCAGATGAAGATGTTCCTCACCCGCTTCGGCCAGAACAGCCGGATGGTGATCTGCGGCGATCCCAACCAGGTCGACCTCCCCGGCGGCCCGCCCGCCTCGGGCCTCAACGATGCGGTCCGCCGCCTCGAGGGAGTCGAGGGCATCGCCTTTTCGCGCTTCACGGCAGCGGATGTCGTCCGTCACCCGATTGTGGGCCGGATCGTCGATGCCTATGAGGGCCCGAATGCTTGATGTCGCTGCGCTCGTAGAAAGCCCCTGGCCCGCTGCCGATTGGGAATCCCTCGCCAACCGCGCGGCGGAGACCGCGATCCGCCAGACGCCGTTCCTCGAATGGCTCGATCACCCCGCGACGATCGAAGTCGCGGTGCGCTTCACCTCGGATGACGAGGTCCATGTCCTCAACCGCCAGTATCGCGACAAGGACAAGCCGACCAACGTGCTGTCCTTCCCGATGATCCAGCCGGATCTGATGGAAGCGGTGACCGAGAATACCGACGACGGCGAAGTGCTGCTGGGCGACATCGTCCTGGCCCACGGCGTCTGCGCCGCCGAAGCGGTGGAGCGCAAGGTCTCGGTCGAAGATCATGCCACGCACCTGATTGTCCACGGCCTGCTGCATTTGCTAGGCTATGACCATATGGACGACGCGGAAGCCGAGGCCATGGAGGAGATGGAGCGCGCCGCGCTCCGCGACCTCGGTTTGCACGACCCTTATCTGATACGCGAGGATTGAACACCGAACATGCCCGAGGGCCAAAGTAGCAGCGCTGGCGGCGACAACCACGAAGGTGGCGGGATATGGCGCGGAATCCGCACCCTCCTGTTCGGTGACGATCAAGAAGAGACGCTGCGCGATCGGCTGGAAGACGCGATCGACGAGCATGAGGAAGATGGCGGCAGGAGCCCGGTAGGCGACCTCGCCCCGATCGAGCGGCAGATGCTGCGCAACCTGCTTCATTTCGGCGAGCGCGATGCCGGCGATGTCGGCGTGCCCCGTGCGGACATCATCGCGGTCGAGGAGAAGACCAGCTTCGCCGACCTGGTGAAGCTGTTCGAGGAAGCCGGCCACAGCCGCCTGCCGGTGTTCCGCGAGGAGCTCGATACCATCATCGGCATGGTCCACATCAAGGACGTGTTCAACATCCTGGCCAGCGGCGCGCCGCACCCGGAGAATCTGTCCGCCCTGATCCGCCAGCCGCTCTATGTGCCGCAGTCGATGGGCGCGCTCGACCTGCTCGCCCAGATGCGCGGCCGGCGGACGCACCTCGCGATCGTGCTCGACGAATATTCGGGCACCGAGGGGCTTATCACGATCGAGGATCTGATCGAGGAGATCGTCGGCGAGATCGAGGACGAGCATGACGAGGCACCGACCGCGCTGCTCGTGCCGATCGAGGGCGGCGGCTGGGAAGCCGATGCCCGCGCCGAGCTGGAGGACGTCGCCGAGACGGTCGACCCGCGGCTGGGCGAAGTGGACGGTGATGTCGACACGCTGGGCGGCCTCGCCTTCATCCTCGCCGGCCATGTGCCGGCGGCCGGGGAATGCCTTGAGCATGACAGTGGCTGGAAGCTCGAGATCGTCGAGGCCGACCCCAAGCGCGTGACGAAGCTGCGCCTGCATCCGCCCGCCGAGAAGGTGCTGGCGGAGGAATAATCGGCCGCCCGCCGCCCAACCGTCACGCCAGGCCGCCATCCCGGCGAAAGCCGGGATCTCGGGCGAAGGCGCGATACGACACGAGATCCCGGCTTCCGACGGGATGACGATCTTGGTGACAACGGCGTGTCGTAAAAATCACCCACTCGATCACTGACGGCGATCTAATCCATTTCTTCGATTGCATCCGGAGTGGCATCCCATGGGCTGCCAATCAGCAAGGAGCTTGGGAGATGGACGCGAAGACAGGTTCGATGGACGGCGGTGGCTGTCCGATGCACGGCGCGGGCGGCGTGCGCGCACTGCTCGGCCGCACCAACAAGGATTGGTGGCCCGAGATGCTCGCCACCGAAATCCTCAACCCCAATGGCTCGTCCAACCCGATGGGCGCCGATTTCGACTATGCCGAAGCCTTCAAGCAGCTCGACTATGCCGCGCTCAAGGCCGATCTCACCGCGCTGATGACCGACAGCCAGCCCTGGTGGCCGGCGGATTACGGGCATTACGGCCCCTTCTTCATCCGCATGGCCTGGCACGCCGCCGGCACCTATCGCACCGCCGATGGCCGTGGCGGCGCCAATAGCGGCCAGCAGCGCTTCGCGCCGCTCGATAGCTGGCCCGACAATGGCAATCTCGACAAGGCCCGTCGCCTGCTGTGGCCGATCAAGCAGAAGTACGGCAAGCACATCAGCTGGGCGGACCTGTTCATCCTCACCGGCAATGTCGCGATCGAGAGCATGGGTGGACCCGTGTTCGGCTTCGGCGGTGGCCGTCCTGACGTCTTCGAGCCCGAGCGCGACATCTACTGGGGCTCGGAAGACAAATGGGTGAACGAAGGCGTGCAGACCCGCATCGCCCCCGAGCATGGATTCCATGAGATCGAAGGCCCGCTCGCCGCGATCCAGATGGGCCTGATCTACGTCAATCCCGAAGGCCCGCAGGGCAATCCGCATGACGATGCCGGCATGGCGCGCGACATGAAGGAGACCTTCGCGCGCATGGCGATGAACGCCGAGGAGACCGTTGCGCTCACCGCCGGCGGCCACACCTTCGGCAAGGCCCATGGCAATGGCGACGCGTCGCTGCTCGGCGCCGCGCCGGCAGGCGGCGATCTGGTTGCGCAGGGCTTTGGCTGGGTCAGCGGCCACGAAAGCGGCGGCATCGGCGAGCATACCGTCACCAGCGGCATCGAGGGCGCCTGGACCAATACCCCCCGCGAATGGACCGAGAATTATTTCCGGCTGCTGTTCGACTATGACTATGAGCTGGTGAAGTCCCCCGCAGGCGCCAACCAGTGGCAGCCGATCAACCAGAAAGAGGAGGACATGGCGCCGGCGGCTTGGGATTCGAACCTCAGGGTCCCGACGATGATGACCACCGCCGACATGGCCTTGAAGCGCGATCCCGAGTTCCGCGCGATCAGCGAGAAGTTCCGCAACGATCACGAAGCGTTCAAGGACGCCTTCGCCCGCGCCTGGTTCAAGCTCACCCACCGCGACATGGGCCCCAAGGTCCGCTACCTCGGGCCGGAAGTCCCCGCCGAAGACCTGATCTGGCAGGATCCGATCCCCACCGGCACCAGGCCCTCGGACGTCGACGTCGCGGCGGTGAAGGCGAAGATCGCGGGCAGCGGCCTGACGGTCAGCCAGCTGGTCAAGGCGGCCTGGGCCTCGGCCAGCACCTTCCGCAAGTCGGACTTCCGCGGCGGCGCCAATGGCGCGCGCGTCGCACTGGCGCCGCAGAAGGACTGGGAGGTCAACGAGCCGGCAACGCTCGCCAAGGTCATCGACACGCTCAATGGCCTGCGCGGCAACTTGTCGCTGGCCGATGCCATCGTGCTCGGCGGCGTGGTCGGCCTCGAAAAGGCGATCGCGGATGCCGGCTTCGGCGTTGCGGTGCCCTTCAGCGGCGGCCGCGGCGATGCGACGGCGGCGCAGACCGACGCCGACAGCTTCGCGGTGATGGAGCCGGAGGCGGACGCGTTCCGCAACTATGTCGGCAAGAAGAAGCTGGCGGTGAAGGTCGAGGAAATGATGCTCGACCGCGCCTCGCTGCTCGGCCTCTCGGTGCCCGAGATGACCGTGCTGATCGGCGGCCTGCGCGTGCTCGGAGCGAATCACGGCGAGCGCGGCCATGGCCATTTCACCAAGCGTCCGGGCCAGCTGACCAACGACTTCTTCGTCAACCTCTACGACATGACCAATGTCTGGGCGGCGGCCGGAGAAGGCGATGACGAATATGTCGCGACCGACCGCGCCGCGGGCCATGAGAAATGGCGCGCGACCCGGGCGGACCTGATCTTCGGCTCGAACTCGGAACTGCGCGCGGTTGGCGAAGTCTATGCCGAGACGGGCAATGAGGAGAAGTTCGTGAAGGACTTCGTCACTGCCTGGACCAAGGTGATGAACGCGGATCGCTTCGACCTGAAGTGAGACGCCCGCAGCGGGCGGGTCGAAAGCCATTGGCTTAGGCCCGCCCGCCCCCTATCCTTCCGCCATGCTCAAGCGGATCCTCATCGTCCTTGCCATCCTCGTGGTGGTGCTCATCGGCCTCGTCGTCTGGGCAATCCAGCCGGACAAGGCCAAGCTCTCCGAAAGCGCCGTCACCGGCGTCGTCCCGCAGCTGAGCGAAGCGCGCTACCAGGACGTCCCGACCGTCCGCATCGCCAAGCCGGTGGGCTGGGCGAACGGCGCCAAGCCGACTGCACCCGAGGGGCTGCAGGTCGCCCCCTTCGCCGACAAGCTCGATCACCCGCGCTGGCTCTATCGGCTGCCCAATGGCGACGTGCTCGTCGCCGAGAGCAATTCGCCCCCGCGCGAGGGCGGTGGCATCACCGGCTGGATCATGGGGATCATGCTGAACCGCGCCGGCGCCGGCGTGCCCTCGGCCAACCGCATCACCCTGCTGCGCGACACCAACGGCGACGGCGTGGCCGACCAGCGCTCGGCGCTGATCGAGGGGCTGAACTCGCCGAGCGGCATGGCGCTGATCGGCGACTGGCTCTATGTCGCCAATACCGACGCACTGGTCCGCTTCCCCTACAAGGCCGGCGACACCAGGATCACCGCCAAGCCCGAGAAGGTCATCGACCTGGCCGGCGGCGGCAATCACTGGGCCCGCAACATCCTCGCCTCGCCGGACGGCAAGCGCATCTATGTCGCCGTCGGCTCCTCCTCGAACATCGGCGAGAACGGGCTCGACAAGGAAGGCGACATCTATGCCGCCGACTCGCCCTTCCAGGTCGCCAGGCAGCTCGATGCCGCCAGGCGCACCCGCGCCGCGATCCTCGAGGTGGTGCCGGAAACCAAGTCCTCGCGCGTCTATGCCTGGGGCCTGCGCAATCCCAACGGCATGGCCTTCGAGCCGCATACCGGCAATCTGTGGACGGTGGTCAACGAGCGCGACATGCTCGGTTCGGACATGCCGCCCGATTACCTCACCCAGGTCGATTTCGGCACCTTCTATGGCTGGCCGTGGAATTACTGGGGCGGCTATGTCGACAAGCGCGTGACGCCCGAGCGGCCGGACCTGCGCGAATATACCAAGCGCCCGGACTTCGCGCTCGGCGCCCATACCGCGCCGCTGGGCCTCGCCTTCGCCGCCAATGCCAAGCTGGGCGGCAAGTTCGCCAATGGTGCGTTCGTCGCGCTGCACGGCTCGTGGAACCGCGAGCCACCCTCGGGCTACAAGCTCGTATTCGTGCCGTTCGGCGACAATGGCTATCCGCTCAAGAACACCAAGCCGGTCGACCTGCTCACCGGCTTCCTCGCCAAGGACGGCAAGACGGTGAACGGTCGCCCGGTGGGCCTGATCACCGATGCCGGCGGCGCGCTGCTGGTGGCGGATGATGTCGGGAACATGATCTGGCGCGTGAGCAGCACGGCGGGCGCGCCGATCGCCAAGTAATTCCCTTTACCGCTTTTGCGGGAGAGGGACGGCGACCCCGGCGAAGGCCGTGGGAGCCAGGGCGGGGGTGAGAGCTGGCCGCGAGCGGTACGTCTGCCGTGCCTACTGCCCCTCACCCTTCCGCCGCTACGCGGCTCCCTCCCTCTCCCGCAAAAGCGGGAGAGGGAAATCAAATCAGGCAGGGATCTGCTGGCTGATGCAGTGGAAGCTGCCGCCGCCGGTGAGGATATGATCGGCGCGCTGGCCGATGATCGCGCGGCCCGGAAACAGCTCGGCGAGCGTGTCGACCGCAGCCACGTCATTCTCCTGGCCGTAGAGCGGCACGACCACCGCGGCATTGCCGATGTAGAAGTTCATGTAGCTCGCCGGGATGATCTCCTCATCCTCGTTGAGCACCCGACCCGGCGAGGGGAAGCGGACGACCTCGACCCCGGCGCGCTCGGCGCGGGCGGCGGCGTCCTGGTAGATGCGCCAGTTGGGGTCGTTCTCGGCGCCCTCGGGGATCAGCAGCCGGTTGGGGCCGATGAAGCGGGCGAGATTGTCGACATGGCCGTCGGTATGGTCGTTGAGCAGGCCATCGCCTAGCCACAGCACCTGGGTATAGCCCAGGTCCTTGCGCAGCATCTCCTCGACCTCGGCCTTGCTGAGCTGCGGGTTGCGATTGCGGTTGAGCAGGCACTGTTCGGTGGTGACCACCAGGCCGGTGCCGTCGCCATCGATCGCACCGCCTTCGAGCACCCAGGCATGGTCCTCGACGTTCATCTGGGCGCGCTCGGCGAGGCGGTGGCCGATATCGTCATCGCCTTCGAGGTCGTACTTGCCGCCCCAGCCGTTGAACTGGAAGTCGTGCGCGGTGCCGTCGCCGCCGATGATCGCGGCGGTGTCGCGCAGCCAGATATCGCCGAACGGCTCGACCACGACCTTGGCAGAATGACCGGCCAAGGTACGGGCAGCCTTGGCGGATTCCTCATTGGCGGCGACCAGGATCACCTGCTCGCCCTTGCCCTCGGCGTGCACGGCCTTGGCGAAGGCGGCGACTTCGAGGCGCGCGGAAGCGAGATCGTCGAGCCAGAGTTCGGGATGGCTGGGGAAGCCGATCCACACGGCGTGATGGTGTGCCCATTCGGGCTTGGGGGGGAGCGGATTCGTCATGCCGCCCCCATAATCCCGTTCACTGTCCGGCGCGAGACTTGTCACGAACCGCGCGGAATTCGGCGGTCTTGTACCAGTTCGGCCAGGCGCTGCCCTCGGCGAGCTGGCGGCCGAGGCCGTAATAGATGTTCAGGTCCGAGACCGAACCGCTCCAATCCCAGGCCGGGTTATATTCGTCCTGGGGCTTGTGATAGCGGTTCTGGGTATAGTCCTTGGCGGCCTTCTCGCCGGCTTCCTTGCCGCCATTGACCAGGTCGTCACCGCTCTCGCCATAGAGCATCGGCACGCCGAGCTTGGCGAAGCTGAAATGGTCGGAGCGGTAATAGCCGCCCGCCTCGGGCCGGGCCTCGGGGACGATCACCCGGCCCTCGGCCGCGACGAAGGGCTTCACCAGATCCTCAAGCTCGGACTTGCCGGCGCCGGCGATCACGAAATCCTTCGTCTTTCCAATGACATTCAGGGAATCCATGTTCACCCCGCCCACCGTCTTGGCGAGCGGATAGACCGGGTTCTCGGCGTAGAACTTGCTGCCGAGCAGGCCCGATTCCTCGGCCGTCACCGCCAGGAAGACCAGGCTGCGCTTGGCGGGGCCGGCCTTGGCATGCGCCTCCGCCAGCGCGACGAGGCCGCCGATGCCCGAGGCATTGTCGACCGCGCCGTTGCAGATGTCGTCGCCATTCACCGCGTCGCAGCGGCCGAGATGGTCCCAATGGGCCGAGTAGAGCACGACCTCGTCGGGCTTCGCGGTGCCCGGGAGCACGCCGACGACGTTCTTCGACGCCTGGCGCTTGATCGTGTTTTCCCAGCCGACAGAAGCCTTTACGCCGAGCGGAACCGCCTTGAAGCCCTTCTGCGCCGCAGCGGCGGAAAGGGCATCGAAGTCCTTGCCGGCGGCAGCGAACAGGGCCTTGGCCTTGTCGAGCTGCATCCAGCCGATCGCCTGGCTCTGGTCCATATGGTCGCCCGGCGTGTCCTGCTCGAGCTGGGGGCCGGTCCAGGAGGACTGGACCACGCCCCAGGGATAGGCGGCCGGATAGGTGTCGTGGACGATGATCGCGGCGGCCGCGCCCTGCCGGGCGGCCTCCTCGAACTTGTAGGTCCAGCGGCCGTAGTAGGTCATTGCCTTGCCGTCGAACAACCCCTTGGTTTCGGGGGTTTTATAGTCGGGGTCGTTGACCAGGATGACGACCGTCTTCCCTTTCACGTCCAGACCGGCATAGTCGTTCCAGCCGCGCTCGGGGGCGTTGATGCCATAGCCGACGAAGACGACGTCGCTGTCCTTGATCGCGACCTTGGGGACCACGCGGTAAGTGGCGATGACCATGTCCTTGCGATAGTCGAGCGACACCGCCTGCTTGCCGCCGGTGAAGACCAAAGGCGCCACGTCCTTCGCGGTGATCTCGACCAGCGGCACGTCCTGGGTCCACTGCCCCTTGTTGCCCGGCTTGAGCCCAGCCTTTTCAAAGCGTTGGACGATATAGGCGATCGTCTTGTCCTCGGCCGGGGTGGTCGGCGCGCGGCCTTCATAGGCGTCGGAGGACAGGACCTGCGTCACCTCCTTCATCGTCTCGACCGGGATGGTCTGGGCATTGGCCGCGGTGCCGGAGAGCAACAGGGCGACGGTGAGCAGATGGCGCATGGATACCCCCAAACAGAACTTCGTACGCCGATGTTGGCAAGGGTTGCGCGGGTTCGCAATGCGAGGCAGCCTGATAGCGATAACATAGGAGGGGATGCGATGCGGTTGTGGACGCTCTGTGCGCCGATATTGGCACTCGCCCTGCCCGCGACCGCGCAGCAGCAGGATTACACCGCCGCCAATGCCGACCGGCAGGCGATGCTCGATCGGCTGGGGATCGAAAAAATCCGTGCGGGCGCAGATGGTTTCAACCCCAACGCACCCAATGCGGTGAACTATGACGAGGCGAAAGCGGGCACGCCTGAACTTCCGGATATGATGCGTCTGAACGACGGCCGCCGAGTGAACAACAGCAAGGATTGGGACCGCCGGCGCCGCGAGATCGTCGAGCTGTTCGACCGCGAGATCTATGGCCGGGTGCCGCTAACCGCCCCGAAAATAACATGGAATCTGGTACGCGAGGAAAAGGCCAGCGAAGCCGGGATTCCGGTGACCAGGCGCTGGCTGGAAGGCGTGGCGGACAATCGGGACGCCCCGCAAGCATCGGCGCATATAAGTGTACGCTACACGCTGCCCGACCGCCCCGAACGCGTGCCGGTGATGCTGAGCTTCGGCTTCCCCGAAGGCTTCAAATTCCCCGGGCCGCCGCGCCCCGCCGACCCCGGCCCGCCCTATACCGAGCAGCTGCTCAAGCAGGGCTGGGGCTATGCCGTGGTGGTGGCGAATTCGATCCAGGCCGACAATGGCGGCGCGCTCAAGACCGGGGTGATCGGCATCTCGCTCAAAGGGCGCCCGCGCGGGCCCGAGGACTGGGGCGTGCTGCGCGCCTGGGCCTGGGGCGCGAGCCGGGCGCGCGAGGCGCTTGCTTCGGACGCGAAAGTGGACAGGCGGCGGATCGGGATCGAAGGGCTGTCGCGCTATGGCAAGGCGGCGCTGGTCGCCATGGCCTATGATCCCCAATTCGCGATCGGCTTTGTCGGCTCCTCGGGCGCGGGCGGCGCGGCGCTCTATCGGCGCAATTTCGGCGAGCGGATGGGCAATCTGGCGGCCGGGGGCGAGTATCACTGGTTCGCCGGCAATTTCCTGAAATACGCGGGCCCGAAAACCGAGTTCGATTTGCCGGTGGACGCGCACATGCTGATCGCGCTTTCGGCGCCGCGACCGCTGTTCATCGGCGCGGGGACGGTGGATACCGGAGACGGCTGGGTCGATCCCAAGGGCAGCTTCCTGGCGGCGGTGGCGGCATCACCGGCCTGGACGGTGCGCGGGGCCAAAGGGCTGAACGCAAGCGTGTTCCCGCCGGAGTTGACGCCAGTGACCGAGGGCGACCTGGCGTTTCGCCAGCATCGCGGCGGGCATAACAATCGGGATAACTGGCCGAGCTTCATTGACTTCGCGGTGCGGGAATTGGGGCGGTAGGCCGGCTTCCCTGTTCCGCTGGCTCTTTCCGTTCCCCGGCGAAGGCCGGGGCCCAGGGTCACAAGCGAGACGGCAGAGAAACCCTGGGCCCCGGCTTTCGCCGGGGAACTGCTGAGCAGCTGGCCCGCCTTCGCCCGAGATCCCGGCTTTCGCTATCCCCCCACCGCGCGCAGCACGTCGGATGCCAGGTCGGCTGCGACCTCGGCATGGGCGAGGCGTTCCAGCGCTTCGTGCTGGAGCCGGGTCAGCGTGGGGATCAGCGCGTCGCGGCGGGCCTCGGCGGCGCGGATGCGGGGGAGATAGCGGCGCTCGAGCTTCTTGAGCCGGGCGACGTCGGCCACCGTATCGACATGGATGATCAGATCCTGCTCGCCGTCGAAACAGGTGGCCGAGGGGATCTGCCGCTCGGCATCGCGGTAGCGCTGGCGCAGGGCATGGACCTCCGCCTCGCTGGCGATGAAGCGCTCGAGCGGATCGGCGCGGAGCAGGGGCGCGAACAGCTGGGGCATGTTGGGCGGCCAATCGAGCGCATGATCCTGGACCGGATCGATCGCGAAACCGGTGACGCCCACGCCCCAGCCACTGACCGGATGCGGCGAGATATCGGTGAGCTGGCCCGAGGGCGCACGCCACACCGCATGATGCCAGCCGAACAGCGCGATGCCGGGTATCTCGACCAGCATCCAGCCGAACACGCAGGCCCCGCCCTGCAACCGCACCTGATCGCGCACATTCCAGTAGCAGCGGCCGCGGCGGCTGCCGGGCAGCGGATAGCGCGGCACCGCGATGGCTTCGGCGGTGCCGAGCCGGGCAAGCAGCGCTGCCAGCGCCGGATGATCGAGACCGGCGTCCCGATGAAGCAATCCCAAAGCAAGTCCCCCCGGACTCTTGCGCGGGCACGGATCCCCCGATCCCGCGACACGCGCAGCAAGAGCACCCCCGACGCCGATTGGCGCAACATGCGGTGCGGCCCCGTGCGACCCGAGACCCTGTTTGCGGATTTGTTACAGCGCCCGAACGACCGCGTCAGGCAAGGTGCCGCCGAAATGGGTCAATCCTGGCGCGATAGGCACGGTTTTCCGCCAGATTGAGTAGATTCCGGAAAGCCGCCGGCCGATCGGCTTCGACACCGCGCCGGTTCCATCGCCCGATTGCCAATGCCCGCGCACCGGCTAGGCTGGCCGTTCGAATATCGGGGGGATCATGAAGAATCTTGTTCGTGCGGCAATGCTTGCCGCATCGGCCATGCCGGCCATTGCCTATGCCCAGAGCGAGGATGCGCGCAAATTCGGCGCGCGGGAGTTCATCCAGCAGATCAGCCTGTCGCCGGACGGCACCCAGGTGGCGATGCTCCAGCCCGTTTCCGGGCGGGGGGACGCGCTGATGGTGGCGAACCTGGAGACGGGCGAATCGAAGATGGTCCTGAATTCCAGCGGCGATCCCGATCAGATCACCAGCTGCCGCTGGGCCAGCACGACGCGGCTCGTGTGCAACATCTACATGATCGGGAAGCTCGACAAGAAGCTGGCCTTCACCCGGATGGTGTCGCTCAACGCCGACGGATCGGACCTGAAGCTGCTGAGCCAGCGCGACAGCGCAACCGCGCTGGACATCATCCAGTCCGGCGGCGACATCATCGACTGGGGCCCGGACGGATCGAACGGATCGGTGCTGATGACGCGCGAGTTCGTGCCGGAATATTCGACCGGCAGCCATGTGGCGAACGCGCGCGAGGGGCTGGCGGTGGAGCTGGTCGATGCGACCACGCTGAAGCGCAAGCTGGTCGAGTCGCCGCGCGGGGGCGCGAACGAATATATCAGCGACGGCCATGGCAATGTCCGCATCATCGGCTTCGCCCAGGCGCGCAACGAAGGCATGCTGACCGGCAATTACAGCTATCAGTATCGCACCGCCGGCGATCGCGACTGGAAGAAGCTGGGCGACCTGGTGAGCGATGGCGGGGGCGGCTATTCGGGCTTCAATCCCTATGCCGTCGATCGCGATGCCAATGTCGTCTACGGCTTTGACGACAAGGACGGTCGATCCGCGCTGTACAGCATCGCGCTGGACGGCAGCCTGACCCGCAAGCTGGTGTTCGCGCATCCCGAGGTCGATGTCGACGGGCTGGTGCGGATCGGGCGGCAGCGCCGCGTGGTGGGCGTGAGCTATGCCACCGACAAGCGGACCACCGAATTCTTCGATCCCGAGCTGCAGAAGCTGCGCAACGCATTGGGCAGGGCCCTGCCCGGCAAGCCGCTGGTCACCTTCATCGATGCCAGCGCCGACGAGAAGAAGCTGCTGCTGTTCGCCGGCGGCGACACCGATCCCGGCACCTATTATCTGTACGACAAGACCAGCAAGCAGCTGGGCGAGGTCATGCCGCTGCGCCCGCCCCTGGCCGAGACGAAGCTGGCATCGGTCAAGCCAGTGACCTTCCCCGCCGCCGACGGCACCCAGATCCCCGGCTATCTGACGCTGCCGGTGGGAAGCGACGGCAAGAACCTGCCCGCGATCGTGATGCCGCATGGCGGGCCGGGTTCGCGCGACGAATGGGGCTTCGACTGGCTGGCGCAATTCTATGCCGCGCGCGGCTTTGCCGTGCTCCAGCCCAATTTCCGCGGATCGACCGGCTATGGCGATGGCTGGTTCCAGAAGAACGGCTTCCAGTCCTGGCGGACCGCGATCGGCGATGTGAACGATGGCGGGCGCTGGCTGGAGAAGCAGGGCATCGCCGCGCCGGGCAAGCTGGCGATCGTCGGCTGGTCCTATGGCGGCTATGCGGCGCTGCAGAGCCCGGCGCTCGACCCCGACCTGTTCAAGGCGATCGTGGCGATCGCACCGGTGACCGACCTGGAGACGCTGCGGAACGAGGCGCAGGGCTTCACCAGCTACAATATCGTCAGCAAGTTCATCGGCAGCGGGCCACATGTGAAGGAAGGCTCGCCCGCGCAGAACGTCCAGAAGATCAAGGCGCCGGTGCTGATGTTCCATGGCGACCAGGACCTGAATGTCGGCATCGGCGAATCGCGGATGATGGCCAGCCGGCTGCGCGGTGCGGGCAAGCCGGTGGAACTGGTGGAGTTCAAGGGGCTCGACCACCAGCTCGACGACGACAAGGCGCGCACCCAGATGCTCGACAAGAGCGATGCCTTCCTGCGGGCGGCGCTGGGGCTGGCGGCGAAGCCCTAGGGCCGTTGGACCTCCCTTCCCTGGAGGGGAGGGGAGCAAAGAAAAAGGGCGGCCCCGAAGGACCGCCCTCTTTTCTCGTTCCCGAAGGAAGCGAACCTTAGCGCGAGTAGAACTCGACCACGAGATTCGGTTCCATCTTCACCGGGTACGGCACCTCGTCGAGGGTCGGCACGCGGGTGAAGGTGATCTTCGAGGCGCCGTCCGGCGACACGTAATCGGGGATGTCGCGCTCGGCGAGGCTCTGGGCTTCCATCACCAGCGCCATTTCCTGCGCCTTCGGACGGAGCGACACGGTCTGGCCCGGCTTGATGCGGCGCGAACCGATGTTGCACTTCTCGCCATCGACCAGGACGTGGCCGTGGTTGACCAGCTGGCGGGCCGCGAAGATCGTCGGCGCGAACTTGGCGCGGTAGACGATCATGTCGAGGCGCTGCTCGAGCAGGCCGATGAGGTTCTGCGACGTATCGCCCTTCATCTTCGAGGCGTCTTCATACGCCTTCTTGAACTGCTTCTCGGTGACGTCGCCGTAATAGCCCTTGAGCTTCTGCTTGGCGCGCAGCTGGATGCCGAAGTCCGACATCTTGCCCTTGCGGCGCTGGCCGTGCTGGCCCGGGCCGTATTCGCGCTTGTTCACCGGGGACTTCGGACGGCCCCAGATGTTCTCGCCCATGCGGCGGTCAAGCTTGTACTTTGCGCTGGAACGCTTCGACATTTGTAATCCTTGCAATCGCTGACAACGTGGTTCCCGGTATCCGCCTGCTGCTCTCGAGGAGAGGCAGGGCCGCCGCTTCACCGGGGTGCGGGGCCATTGCGAAGGGGCGCGGTTAGCGGCGGGGGGCGGCGGAGTCAAGTTGCGCGGCGCCGCTGGACAGCAGGCCCCTGCCCGGCCAAGGAGCGGGCATGCAAGAGATACTCGACCCCGAAGCCTGCACGACGATGATCGAAGTCCGTGCCGGCGTCGATGCGGTGGACGCGGCGCTGGTGGCGCTGCTCAAGCGCCGCTTCGGCTATATGGATGCCGCCGCCCGCATCAAGCCCGAGCGCGGCCATGTCCGCGACGAGGCGCGCAAGGCCCAGGTCATCGACAATGCACGCGCCCATGCCCGCGCGGCGGGCATTCCCGACGCGGCGATCGGCGACATGTGGGAAACGCTGGTCGAAGCCTCGATCGCCTATGAGTTCGAGGCGTTCGACCAGCGCTGAGACAGCCTATTCCTTGTTGAAGCTGTCGTTCGGCCCGAGCGTCCGCTGATCCATCGCGCGATTGGCGCGATCGGAAGTGGCGGCGCTGAGCTTGGCCCATTCCTCGCGGGTCAGGCAGTATTTCTTGCGCAGCAGGATCGAGCCGGTCTGCGCGACCATGCGGCAGATCTTCTTGTCCGACTTCGCCTCGGGCGCAGCCGCGTCCTGGGCGATCGCGGGCGTCGCGACGGCGACGAGCGCGCAGAGCATGATGAGCTTCATGGATTCCCCCTCCCGGAATGCCGATCGATCGCCGCGGATCAATTGCCCCCGGCGCCGGTGCCGCTGCGCGGACGGTTGCTGAGCGCGCGCTCGGCATTCTCCGAATTGGCGGCGCTGATCTGGCGCCACTCTTCCTTGGTGTGGCACTCGCGCTTGCCCATGATCGAGCCGGTGGTGTCGACCAGGCGGCAGATCTTCTTCTCGGGCTTGGCATCGGGTGCCGCCGGGGCCGGAGTCGCCTGCTGGGCGAGGGCGGGAACGGCGAAGGCAACACACGCGAACACAACTGCGAACTTCATCCAGCTTCTCCACTGCGAGGGGAAGGCGCTCCTGTTCGTACCGGCGCCGTTTCTCCGTTGCCGGGCCCCACCAGCAACCAGAACCGGACTATGCGACACGAAACGTACCGGAACCCCCTCCCGCTACGAAAGATTCGTGCAACATAACGCGCTTTCGCATATGCGAAAAGAAGAAGTGTGTTGCAGTTGTGTATCAGCCGGAACGGTGGCGTTTCTTGCCTTCAAGGGCGGAAAGCACCCCGCGCAGGGTGCGCAGTTCCTGTGACGACCAGCCCGGCTTGGTGAGTACCGTGCGCAAGGTGCGCTTGGTCGAGGGCACGCGATCGGGCGGGAAATAATAGCCCGATTCGTCGAGCATCGCGTCGAGCTGGCCGATCATCCCGTCGAGCTCGTCCTGCGGCGCGGGGGGATCGATCTCCTCCTGGGTCGGCTGGGCGAGGCTCTGGCCCTTGGACCATTCGTACGCGACCAGGATCACCGCCTGGGCGAGGTTGAGCGAACCGAATTCGGGATTGATCGGCACGGTGACGATCGTGCGCGCCACCGCGACGTCGTCGGTCTCCAGACCCGAGCGCTCGGGACCGAACAGGATCGCCGAGCGGCCTTCCTCGCGGTGGATCTCGCGCGAAGCCTCCTCGGGAGTCATCACCGGCTTGGTCACGCCGCGCTTGCGCACCGTGGTGGCATAGACATGCGCGCAGTCGGCCACCGCATCGGCGACCGTCTCATAGACCTGGGCCTTTTCGAGCACGATGTCCGCGCCGCTCGCGGCCGGGCCGGCGCTGGGATTGGGCCAGCCGTCACGCGGGGCGACGAGGCGCATCTCGACCAGCCCGAAATTGAGCATCGCGCGCGCGGCCTTGCCGATATTCTCGCCGAGCTGCGGGCGGACGAGGACGATGACCGGAGGCTGGCTCACTGTTTGCCAACCTCACTGACATTGCCGGCGAATTCCTCGAAATCCCTGGCCTCGGTAAAGTCCTTATAGACCGAAGCGAAGCGGATATAGGCGACCGAATCGAGGCCCTTGAGCCCCTGCATCACCAGCTCGCCGATCTTCTGCGAGGGGATTTCGCTATCGCCCATCGTCTCCAGCTGGCGCTGGATGCCGGATACGAGCTTCTCGATCTGCATCGCGTTGACCGGGCGCTTGCGGGTGGCGACCGAGATCGAGCGGACCAGCTTGTCGCGATCGAACGGCTCGCGCTTGTCCTCGCTCTTGAGGACGGTGAGTTCGCGCAGCTGGATGCGCTCGAACGTGGTGAAGCGCGCGGCGCAGGCCTCGCACTGGCGCCGACGACGGATCGCCGCCCCGTCTTCGGTGGGGCGGCTGTCCTTTACCTGGCTGTCTTCATGTCCGCAGAAGGGGCAGCGCAATCCTTAGAGCTCCGGATAGATGGGGAAGCGCTCGCACAGCGCGCGGACGCGCTCGCGGACATTCTGCTCGACCTGGGCATCGCCCTGCTCGCCATTCTTCTTGAGGCCGTCGAGCACATCGGCGACCATGTTGCCGATCTCGCGGAACTCGGCCGGGCCGAAGCCGCGGGTGGTGCCCGCCGGCGAGCCGACGCGGATGCCGCTGGTCTTGACCGGGGGCAGCGGATCGTTGGGGATGCCGTTCTTGTTGCAGGTGATCGCCGCGCGCTCGAGCGCCTCGTCGGCGTCCTTGCCGGTCACGCCCAGCGGGGTGAGGTCGATCAGCGCGAGGTGGGTGTCGGTGCCGCCCGAGACCACCGCCGCGCCGCGCTCCTTGAGCGTGGCCGCCAGGATCTTGGCATTCTCGACGATCGCCGCCGCATAGCCCTTGAACTCGGGCTGGAGCGCCTCGCCGAACGCGACCGCCTTGGCGGCGATGACGTGCATCAGCGGGCCGCCCTGCAGGCCCGGGAACACCGCCGAGTTGATCTTCTTGGCGATCGCCTCGTCATTGGTGAACACCGCGCCGCCGCGCGGGCCGCGCAGCGTCTTGTGGGTGGTGGTGGTGACGACATGGGCGTGACCGAACGGCGTCGGGTGGACGCCGCCGGCGACCAGGCCGGCGAAGTGCGCCATGTCGACCATGAAGATCGCGCCGACTTCATCCGCGATCGCGCGGAACTTGGCGAAGTCGATATGGCGCGGATAAGCCGAGCCGCCGGTGATGATCAGCTTGGGCTGGGTCTCGCGGGCGAGCTTGGCGACCTGGTCATAGTCGATCAGGTGGGTGTCGGGCGTGACGCCATACTGGACCGCGTTGAACCACTTGCCCGACATCGCGGCGCGCGCGCCGTGCGTCAGATGGCCGCCCGAATCGAGGCTGAGGCCCATGATCGTGTCGCCGGGCTTGACCATCGCCAGCATGACGGCGCCGTTCGCCTGCGCGCCCGAATGCGGCTGGACGTTGGCGAACTCGCAGCCGAACAGCTGCTTGGCGCGATCGATCGCCAGCTGCTCGACTTCGTCCGACGGGTGGCAGCCCTGGTAATAGCGCTTGCCGGGATAGCCCTCGGCGTACTTGTTGGTGAAGACCGAGCCCTGCGCTTCGAGCACCGCCTTGGAGACGATGTTCTCCGAAGCGATCAGCTCGATCTGATACTGCTCGCGCTTCAGCTCGTGCTGCACGCCGGCGAAGACCGCCGGATCCGCCTCGGCAAGCGAGCGGGTGAAATAGCCATCAGGCTGCGCGCCGAGGTTCACGGGGTTGGTGCTCATGCAGGGGTCCCTTCAGGATGGCTGAGCTTTTCGACCCGACGCTGGTGGCGGTCGCCGAGAAACTCGGTTGCGAGGAAAGTCGTGATGCAGGCCTTGGCCATCTCGATGCCGACAAGGCGGGCGCCGAGGGCCACGACATTGGCATCGTTATGCTGGCGCGCAAGGCTGGCCGAGAGCGGCTCGGAGACGAGCGCGCAGCGGGCATGCGGGTTGCGGTTCACCGCGATCGAGATGCCGATGCCCGAGCCGCAGAGCGCAACGCCCTTGTCGGCCTGGCCATCCTCGATCGCCTTGGCAAGACGATAGCCATAATCGGGATAATCGACGCTCTCGGGTCCGTTGGTCCCGAGATCGAGCACTTCATGCCCTTCGTTACGCAACCATTCGGCGAGTTCTGCCTTCATGGCGTAGGCGGCATGGTCCGAGGCGATAGCGATGCGGTGCGACATGCGCGCTCCCCTACGCCGCAAGGACCGTGCTGGCTAGACCGACTATTCGGAGAGAAAGATGCGCAAGACGATTTTCGCCCTGCTTCCGGCCCTGGCCCTGGGCGTCGCCGCCTGTTCGCCGAGCACCGAGAGCAATCTGAGCAATTCGCTCGACCGCACCGGCGACTCACTGGAGAACAGCATGAACGACATGGGCGACACGCTGAGCAACGCCGCGGACGATGCCGGCGACGCCTTCGACAACACCGCGAGCGACATCGGGAACCGCGCCGAGCATGTCGGCAACGCGATCGACGAGGCGACTCGCTGATGCGCGCGCTGCTGATCCTGGCGCCCGCGCTGGCGCTCGCCGCGTGCAACGCCGCCGACAAGGCCGCGGACGCGACCGCCAATGCCACCGAGACCGCCGGCAATGCCGCGGCGGCGGTGGGCGATTCGTTCGCCAATGCGGTGAGCGAGGGCGCCTCCAGCCTGAAGAACGAAGTGAGCGCCAAGCCGGTGGACCGCGACGACTGGGTCGGCCGCTGGAAGGGCGTGGAAGGCACCTATCTGGTCGTGTCGAAGGGCAAGGATCCGGGCATGTACAAGCTCGAGATGCAATACACGCTCGACGACAAGGGAACGTTTGACGGCAAGGGATCGAGCGAAGGGATTTCCTTCGAGCGGCCGGACGGCGACTTCACCCTGCACCCGAGCGACGGCGACGCGACCGGGCTGAAATACCTGGCGGGCAAGAAGGACTGCCTGACGGTGAAGACCGGCGAAGGCTATTGCCGGGATTGATCCCTACCCCTCCCTATCAATCCGTCATCCCCGCGCAGGCGGGGATCCAGAGCCGGAGGCGACATCGCTTGTGACCCTGGATCCCCGCCTTCGCGAGGATGACGTTTGGGAGTGAATACCTCAGCGGCGTGCGCCCACCCCCTATCGGGTGGAGTTGTCGATCCCCAAAGCCGACCCAGATCCCCGGTGAAGGCCGGGGCCCAGTTGCGATGTCATTCGAGGGGTTCCGGCGCCATCGATACTGCGCCGAGACTGGGCCCCGGCCTTCGCCGGGGATCTGGTCAGCCTATGCCGATTACGATCGTGCCGTTTTCAGCCACCCCCGCGCCCGCGCTTCCGCCGCATAGGTGGCGCTGACCGGCACGCTGCCGCCGCCCGCCAGCAGCAGGCGCCATTTGCGGCCGTCACGCTCGGCGCTTTCGACTGCTTCGGCCGCGACCCAGGCGCCGCGATGGACCTGGAGGCCTTCGATGCCGGCGACTTCCTCGAGCGCGTCGCCAAAGCGGTAATGGAGCAGCGCGCTGGTCCCGTCGCGGCGGTGGATGCGGCAATAATGGTCCTCGGCCTCGATGGCGGCGAGATCGCAGGCGGCGACGCGGGCGCGGGCGAGCAGGCCGGTCTCGGCGCGGACCGGGCGCATCCGGCGGAGCAATATCCAGGCGACCGCCGAGCAGACGGTGAAGATCACCGCGCTGATCGCCGCCGCCCTGCCCCACACGTCGAGCGGCATCGCGCGCATCTCGAAACCGATCAGCCGGCCACAGGCCCAGATCTCGAAGGGGAGCGGCAGGTTCAGGGGGATGGTGCCGAGCAGCGAGATGCGCGGCCAGTCGGTCGGTTTGCGCACGCCCCAGGCGAAGAGCAGCTGCCATTTGAGCGCGTTCCAGCCCATCAGCAGCAGCCAGAAGGCGGCGCGAGTGTGGAGCGGCAGGCGCGCGGTGCCGAAGCCGCCGGTGACGGTCATCAGCGCGGCGGCGGCGAGGCAGGCGACCCAGAGCAGCGGGAAGCCCGGTATCGGCTTCCGGGGGAGTGCGCGTTTCGCGAAGCCGAGGACGCGCTTCGCGAAACCGCGCTTGCCGGCGGTGCGGGCGGCGGGGCCAGTGCGGAGCGACCGGGCGGCGGGCATGGCGGACAGGCTGCCATGCGTGGGGGCTTGGGACAACATGGAGATAGTGATGTTCGGGAAAGCCAAGTCCCTCTTTTTCGTCATCCCCGCGAAGGCGGGGATCCAGAGTCGCAAAGGATATCGCTCTGTTACCCTGGATCCCCGCCTTCGCGGGGATGACGGGAATGGGATTGTCGCCGGGTTGAAGATTGCCCTCGCCGCGCTTGCCCTCGCCTTGCCCGCCGCCGCGCAGGCCCAGCATGCCGACAAGGCCGCGATGGCCGCGCAGGTGGAGGCGGCGCACAGGCTCGACTGGATGCACGGCAAGTGGCGCGGCGAGGCGCGGATGAAGATGCCGGGGGCGCCGGAACAGGTGGTCACCCATACCGAGCGGGTCGGCACGCTGCTCGACGGCACGATCACGGTGATCGAGGGCAAGGCGTTCAACCCGGACGGCAGCGTGCCGTTCAACGCCTTTGCCGTGGTCTCCTATGATCCGCAGACCAAGACCTATCTGATGAACAGCCATACCGGCGGGCGTTCGGGCAATTTCCCGCTCACGGTCAGCGAAACCGGCAAGGGCTATGTGTGGGAAGTGCCAGCCGGGCCCAAGGCGAAGGTGCGCTACACGGCGGTGTTCGACGGCACGACCTGGACCGAGACCGGCGATTTCGTTGCCGAGGGGCAGCCAGGCCGCCCCTTCTTCAAGATGGTGCTCAAGCGCGTCGGCGACAGCGACTGGCCGATGGCCGGAAGCATGACACGGGATTGATTTTACTGGGCTCCTGCCACTAGGGGCGCCTCGGGGGGTGGCGACGCAAGGGACGTTGCGGGTGCTGCCATGAGCCCCTAAAGTGACGCCGGTTCGTCACAAAGGGGTAATAGGGCGTGGCGGACCACCGCTCGCCCGCGGGGCGTCCAGGAGCTACTGATGGGTTCGATTACCAAGACGCCGAAGAATGTCGCCGTCCGCGGCGCCGTGCATCGCCATGAGCACATGACCAAGGAAGGCCTGCTCGAGCGCGCCTTTACCTTCGCGTTCCGCGGGCTCGTCTACCCGCAGATCTGGGAAGACCCGGTGATCGACATGGAAGCGCTGCAGCTCCAGCCGGACCATCACATGGTGACCATCGCCTCGGGCGGCTGCAACGTCTTCTCGTACCTGACGGCGAACCCGGCGAAGATCACCGCGGTGGACCTGAACCCGGCGCATATCGCGCTCAACAACCTCAAGAAGCAGGCGGCGCTCAACCTGCCCGACTATGCTTCGTTCCACCGCTTCTTCGGCCAGGCCAACAAGGCCGAGAATGTCGAGGCCTATCGCCAGCATATCGCGCCGCACCTCGATGCGCCGTATCGCGACTATTGGGAGCGCCGCGGCCTGAACGGCACGCGCCGCATCGATGCGTTCAAGCACGGCTTCTACAAATACGGGCTGCTCGGCCGGCTGATCGGCTTCGTCCACTGGCTGGCGAACCGCTACGGCATCGATCCGCGCGAGATCCTCGCGGCGAAGAATATCGAGGAGCAGCGCCAGATCTTCGAGACGCGCTTCGCGCCGTTCTTCGAGAAGAAGTTCCTGCGCTGGCTGGTCGACCAGCCAGCCGCGCTGTTCGGCTTCGGCATTCCGCCGGCGCAGTATGACCTGCTCAAGATCGACGACCAGGCGGGGATCACCGGCGCGCTGCGCAGCCGCCTCAAGAAGCTCGCCTGCGACTTCGACCTGAAGGACAATTTCTACGCCTGGCAGGCATTCGGCCGCGGCTATGGCGAAGGGCCGGACGCGCCGCTGCCGCCCTATCTGGAGGCGAAGAACTGGGACGTGGTGCGCGAACGCGCCGACCGCGTCGAGATCCGCCACACCAACTATGCCGATTATCTCGAGACGATGCCGGCCCAGTCGCTCGACCGCTATATCCTGCTCGACGCGCAGGACTGGATGACCGACGAGCAGCTCACCCGCATCTGGGGCGAGATCACCCGCACCGCCAAGCCGGGTGCGCGCGTGCTCTATCGCACCGCGGCGATCCCCGATGTGGTGAAGGGCCATATTCCCGACGAGCTGATGAACCAGTGGGAATATGAGGACCAGGCCAAGCTCGACGACTGGACGCGCCGCGACCGCTCCTCGGTCTATGGCGCGACCCACGTCTGGACGCTGAAGCCGCACGCATGAGCGCCGCCACCGGGGACGCCGACCAGAAGGGGCTGATGGACGCGACCTACGCGCTCCATCGCCACTTCTACGACTTCACGCGGAAGTTCTACCTGCTGGGGCGCGACGCGCTGATCCGCGGGCTGAACCCGCCCAGGGGCGGCACGGTGCTGGAGGTGGGCTGCGGCACGGCGCGCAACCTGATCGTGGCGGCGAAGCGCTTCCCCGAGGCGCGCTTCTTCGGCTTCGACATCAGCGAGGCGATGCTGGAGACGGCGCGCGCCTCGGTCGAGAAGAATGGCCTCAGCGGCAAGATCACGCTGGCGCAGGCGGACGCGGGCGCGTTCGACGTGAGCACGCTGTTCGGGGTCGAGAAGCTCGACCGGGTGTTCATGAGCTACACGCTCTCGATGATCCCGCCCTGGGTGGAAGCGATCGAGCTGGGCGCGAAGGCGCTGGCGCCGGGCGG
This sequence comes from Sphingomonas kyeonggiensis, assembly GCF_014204495.1. Lineage (GTDB taxonomy): Bacteria > Pseudomonadota > Alphaproteobacteria > Sphingomonadales > Sphingomonadaceae > Sphingomonas > Sphingomonas kyeonggiensis_A. The sequence goes on from NZ_JACHLN010000001.1 coordinate 237,289, forward strand.
CAGCCTGCACATCGTCGATTTCGGCCAGTATGAGAAGCTGCCGAAGTTCGCCAGGCGACTGCACTTCAAATCGCTCAACGACTTCCACGTCTATCCGCGCGACACGCTGCCCGCAGTGCTCAAGCGCATCGCCGAGGAGGAAGGGCTGCGGCTCGACTTCCGCTCGACCCTGCGCGGCTATGTGTGGAGCGCGACGCTGACGCGGGACTGAGCTTGGCCCGGCGCATCGTCCTGTACGGCGCGCTGCTCGCGGCGGGGACGCTGCTGCTCCAATGGCTCGACTACCAGCGGCTGGTGCGCTCGCACATCGGCGACGTCTATGTCTTCCTGATCGCGGGCGGCTTCCTGGCGCTGGGCATCTGGCTCGGCGTGCGCGGGATCGCCCGGCCGGCTCCGCCCGGGTTCGACGGCAATCCGCAGGCGGTGGCGGCGCTGGGGCTGTCGCCGCGCGAGCTGGAGGTGCTCGACCAGCTGCTCGCCGGGCGATCGAACCAGGAAATCGCTGACGTGCTGGGCGTGTCGCTCAACACGGTGAAGACGCATGTCGCGCGGCTGCTCGAGAAACTGGGCGCGAAGCGACGCGGCGACGCCGTAGCGCGGGCACGCGAACTGGGGATCCTGCGCTAGTTTCACGCAAATCATCCTTTCGGGGGATTGCCGCAGCGGCTTGCGGCGCGGCTGATCGGGGCGCAACCTGACCCGAGGGGAGAAACGAAATGCTGCGCACCAGCCTGACCTATGGCGTAATCGGCGGGCTGATCGCCGGGGGCGTGCTGTCCGTCGTCGTGCTCAACTTCGAAGGCGCCACCGGCCAATACGGCATGGCGATCGGCTATCTGATCATGCTGATCGGCCTGAGCACCATCTTCCTGGCGATCAAGCGCCAGCGCGACTTGGCGGGCGGCGGCGTGATCCGCTTCCTGCCCGCGCTCGGCATGGGGCTGGCGATCAGCCTGGTCGCCGGCATCGTCTATGCGATCTGCTGGGACCTGGCGCTCGCCACGATCGGCATCGACGCGTTCATCGACAAGTTCGCCGGGGCGATGCTCGAGGGCAAGACCGGCGCGGAGCTGGCCAAGGCGCAGGCGGAGATGGAAGGCTTCCGTACCGCCTATCACAACCCGTTCTTCCGGCTGCCGATGACCTTCACCGAGATCTTCCCGGTGGGCGTGATCGTGTCGCTCGTCTCGGCGCTACTGCTGCGCAACAGCCGCTTCCTGCCGGCGGCGCGGGTGGAGGAAGAGCAAAGCTCGGAAGCGTGAACAACCTAGCTCCCCGGCGAAAGCCGGAGCCCAGGGCCGCAATCAAGTCGGATGAGAAACCCTGGGCCCCGGCTTTCGCCGGGGAACAGGAAGGAAATCACGCCGCGCGGCGGAGTTCCAGGCGGCCCCAGATCTCGACCAGCGCATCGACCAGCTCGCGCATCATGCTCTCGTCATGCGCGGGGCCGGGGGTGAAGCGCAGGCGCTCGGTGCCGCGGGGGACCGTCGGGTAATTGATCGGCTGGACGTAGACGCCATATTCGGCGAGCAGGATGTCGCTGATCTTCTTGGCCTTGACCGGATCGCCGACCATCAGCGGCACGATGTGCGTGGTCGATGGCATCACCGGCAGGCCAGCCTCGGCCATCATCGCCTTGAGCTTCGCCGCCGCCGCCTGCTGGCCGTCGCGCTCTTCCGACGAGCCCTTGAGGTGGCGCACGCTCGCCAGCGCGCCGGCGACGAGCACCGGCGAGAGCGAGGTGGTGAAGATGAAGCCCGGCGCATAGCTGCGGATCACGTCGATGATCATCTGGTCGGCCGCGATATAGCCGCCCATCACGCCGAACGCCTTGCCGAGCGTGCCCTCGATGATCGTCAGACGGTCGGCCAGCCCCTCGCGGTCCGAGATGCCGCCACCGCGCGGGCCGTACATGCCGACGGCATGGACCTCGTCGAGATAGGTCAGCGCATTGTATTTGTCGGCCAAGTCGCAGATCTCGGCGATCGGCGCGATATCGGCGTCCATCGAATAGACGCTCTCGAACGCGATCAGCTTGGGAACGCCCGGATCATCCGCCGAGAGCAGTTCCTCGAGATGGGCCAGGTCGTTGTGACGGAAGACGCGCTTCTCGCAGCCCGAATTGCGGATGCCCGCGATCATCGAGGCATGGTTCAGCTCGTCAGAATAGACGATGCAGCCCGGCAGCACCTTGGCGAGGGTGGAGAGCGTCGCTTCGTTCGAGACATAGCCCGAGGTGAAGAGCAGCGCGTTCTGCTTGCCGTGGAGATCGGCGAGCTCGGCCTCCAGATCGATATGGTAATGGGTGTTGCCGCCGATGTTGCGCGTGCCACCCGAGCCGGCACCGACGTCGTGGAGGGCTTCCTCCATCGCGGCGATCACCTTCGGGTGCTGGCCCATCGCCAGATAATCGTTCGAGCACCAGACGGTGATCGGCTTCGGGCCGTTATGGCCGGCGAAGCAGCGCGCATTGGGGAACATGCCCTTGTTGCGCAAAATATCGATGAAGACGCGGTAGCGGCCCTCGGCATGCAGCCGGTCGATCGCGGACGTGAAAACCCGGGAATAATCGACGGGCGCTGTGCTGTCTGCGCTGTGCATATCGTGTTCCTACCGCCAAAGTCCGGCGATTTCCAGTTGGACATAATGCCTAATCGGACCGGAATTTAGCGCCTTTGATCCAAAGCAAAATCCGGTTTGGCCGGAATTGATATGCGTTGGTTCGGAAGTCGATCCCGCTGTGGTACATTGATCGCATCGCGGGCGAGTCGGCACCCAAGCATAGCCCGCGGCTGAGAGACTAGGGCTCCCGCTTGCGAATGGAGCATCCGCAATGAGCTCGAGAGACATAGAATATTACCGGAAGCGCGAGCGCGAGGAGCGCGAGCATGCGGCGCGCGCCGACGACACCACGGCACGGCGCGTGCACCAGGAAATGGCCGAACGCTATTCGGCACGGCTGCGCGACATGGTCGCGACGGTGCCGGTGGCGCAGGCCTGAGGTCAGCTTTTGCCCCCTGACCGTTCCCCGGCGAAAGCCGGGGCGCAGAGTCACAAGCGACTCGGATGAGAAACCCTGGGCCCCGGCCTTCGCCGGGGAACCGCAGGTGCTCGGGAGCCTCCTGGAGAGAGCTTACAGCGACTCGATTCCCGCTAGCCCGTAGCGCGCCAGCGCGGGGACGAGCGCATCGGTGCGGGCGCTGCGGGCGGTGAAGACCGCCTTGCCCGGAACCGGAGCGGCCGGCCATTGCTGCCCTTCCGTCAGATAGGCGACGCGCCGGGCGATGCCGGGGCCGCCATCGACGAAGCGGACCGGATGCGGCGCAGCGGCGGCGAGCTCGGCCTCGACCAGCGGGAAATGGGTGCAGGCGTTGACGATCACGTCGATCCGCTCGCCGCCCGGCTGGTCGAACAGCCCGGCGAGCACCGCGCGCATCCGCTCGGGCACCGGCGCCACGCCCTCCAGCGAAGCTTCGGCGATCTCGACCAGCTCGGCCGAGCCGTGGCGCAGCACGATGCAATCGCCGGCGAAGCGTGCGGCGAGATCGTCGACATAGGGCTGGCGGACGGTCGCCTCGGTGCCGAGCACACCGATCACGCGGCTCCGGCTGATTTCGGCGGCGGGCTTGATCGCGGGAACAGTGCCGACGATCGGCACGTCGAGCGCTGCGCGGACATGCTGGAGCGCGATCGTGGAGGCGGTGTTGCAGGCGATGACGATCAGGCGCGGATCATAGCGCTCCGCCAGTCGCCCGAGCAGCGCCGGCACGCGCGCGGCGATCTCGCCTTCGCTGCGGGTGCCATAGGGGAAGCCCGCCGAATCCGCGACATAGACCAGCGGCGCATGCGGCAGCAGCGCGGCGGTGGGCGCCAGCACCGAAAGCCCGCCCATGCCGGAATCGAAGAACAAGATGGGGCGATTGTCGGTCATCGCCGCGGGGCATGGCTCCGCAGCCGGTGAGCGTCAACCGCCCCGAGTTTCGGAAACACCCCCGAGGGGGATTCTATCTGGCCTCGATTCCCCTGATGCTGCGCGTGGCGCCCGGCCTTGAGGCAACTCAATCCTCCCCCGGAGGGGGAGGGGGACCAGCGCAGCTGGTGGAGGGGTATTCTCCGCCAGCGACATGGCCTGCGGCGCGCTACCCCTCCCCCACCAGCTTCGCTGGCGGTCCCCCTCCCCCTCCGGGGGAGGATTGCAGCACTACCGCGGTCGACGGGCTCAAATCAGTTGCGCGGCTTCCAGTTGGCCGGGATGCCCATGGCGAGGACCATCGGGCGGCGCGTGGCGATATATTCGTCCTTGCTCACCTTGCCGTCGCCGTTGGTGTCGAAGCGGGCGAGGAACATCCGGCCGCCCTGCTCCGCCCCGACATCCTTGCGCGGGCCGTTGTTGACGCTGACCGAGGCGCGCGGCGCCTCGTTCGCCTCGAGATAGCCCGACTTGTCCTTGTCCATCGTCGCGAAGCTCTGCGCGAGATAGGCAGTGGCCTGCTCCGGCGTGGCGGGCACGAACGGCCCGTCATACATCTTCATCTTCTGCTGGGGCGCGGGCGCGCTCTGCTGCGGTGCCGGGGCGCCGTGCAGCGTGAGGGCCAGGGCGGCCGCCGCGATCGTGATGCTCATTGCAATTCCTCCAATCCACCACCGGCGCCTTCCGCCGGGACACCACCAGCGTCTCTCGCTGGGGTGAAGCGTGATGTGCAGCCTTGCGGGATCGATCACGAGGTCCGCCGCATGGGGTACCAGCGCCTGGGACTGGGACTCGGCCTGGACGAGCAGCCGTGCCGCCTGGAGCGAGGAGGAGAGGCCGAGCTTGGTGCGGGCCATCTTGAGCCGCTTCTCCACCGCGTGCGGCGAGACGCCGAGCTCGATCGCCATTTCCTTGGCGGTCTGGGGAAGCAGGCGGCGGCGCAGGCATTCCTTTTCGTTTTCGGTCAGCCGGCTGATCGCCGCCTGCATTCGCTCATCCAGCACCAAACGCTCCCCGACACCCGCAGCACCCACGCACTTCGTCGCGCCACGCTAGGGCAAAGTCGAGTTTCGCCCAAGTCGGAGCGATTGGTACCCCATCCACATTGCGCGACCGTGGCCAGCCACTATGTTGGCACCGGATTGGGGGAGCGGATTTCTTGACCTTCGAAACTGCCATCGGCCCGGCCGGCGTATTGCTGCTCGGTTATCTGCTGGGCTCGATTCCGTTCGGCCTGTTGCTGACGCGCTTCTTCGGCGCGGGCGACCTTCGCCAGATCGGCTCGGGCAATATCGGCGCCACCAATGTGCTGCGCACCGGCCGCAAGGGACTGGCGGCGGCGACGCTGCTGCTCGACCTGGCCAAGGGCGCGGCGGCGGTGCTGATCGCGGGCGCGCTGATCCCCGGCGGCGGTGTGCTGGGCGGCCTGGCCGCGTTCATCGGCCATTGCTACCCCGTCTGGCTCAAGTTCAACGGCGGCAAGGGCGTGGCGACGATGATGGGCGTCGTGCTCGCGCTCCACTGGCCCTCGGGCATCGTCTTCGCAGTGGTGTGGCTCGGGCTGCTGGCGGCGCTGCGCATCTCCTCACTCGCCGGCATGAGCGCGGCGATCAGCGCGCCGGTGAGCGCCGCGTTCTTCGGGCGGATCGACCTGGTGCTGATGCTGCTCGCGCTGGCGATGATCGTGCTGTGGAAGCACCGCGCCAATATCGACCGGCTGCTCAACGGCACCGAACCGCGCGTCGGCGGCAGCAAGAAAAGTGCCTGACAGGCGCGAGGCACAGCTCAGGCTGCTGCGCTCCGCCAATATCGGCCCGGTCACCTATCGCCAGCTGATCGCCCGCTTCGGCGATGCCGAGGCGGCGCTCGATGCGCTGCCGACGCTTGCCGCCCGGGGCGGTGGGCGCGCGCCGGTGATCGCCGATCCGGGCGCGGTGCGGCGCGAGATCGCGACGGTCGAGAAGCTGGGCGCTCGCTACCTGTTCCTGGGCGAGGACGATTATCCGCCGCTGCTCGCCGAGCTGGACAGCGCCCCGCCGGCGCTGATCCTGCGCGGACGGCTGGCGCTGCTCGAGCGACCGGCGGTGGCGATCGTCGGCGCGCGCAATGCCTCCGCCGCCGCCTGCCGCTTCGCCCGGCAGATCGCGCTGGGACTGGCCGAGGCGGGGGTGACAGTGGTCTCCGGGCTGGCGCGCGGGGTCGACACCGCGGCGCATATCGGATCGCTGGGCAGTGGCACCGTCGGCGTGATCGCCAGCGGAATCGACATCGCCTTCCCGCCCGAGAATGGAGCGCTGCAGGAGCGGGTGGCACAGGACGGACTGCTGCTCGCCGAGCAGCCGCCGGGCACCGAGCCGCTGGCGCGCTTCTTCCCCTCGCGCAACCGGATCATCGCCGGGCTGGCGCTGGGCACGGTGGTGGTGGAGGCGGCACCGCGATCGGGCTCGCTGATCACCGCGCGGATCGCGGCCGAGGCGGGACGCGACGTGATGGCCGTCCCCGGCTCCCCGCTCGACCCGCGGGCGCAGGGCTGCAACCTGCTGATCCGCGAGGGCGCTACCCTGGTGCAGGGCGTGGACGACATCCTCGAGATGGTCCGCCCGATCGATCCGCGCGCGGTGCGGGCGCCGGCCAGTGGCTGGCAGGGGCCGCCGCCCGAGGAGGCGAGCGATGCGGACCGGCGAGCGGTGGCAAGGCTGCTCGGGCCGGTGGCGGTGAGCGTGGACGAGCTGATCCGCCAATCGGGGCTGGCCCCCGCGGTGGTGCAGACCGTCCTGCTCGAACTGGAGCTGGGCGGGCGGCTGGAACGGCATGCCGGCGGGCGGGTGAGTTTGGGAAGCTAAGGGGGAATATGGAGCAGAAGATCGATACCGCGCTGATCGTGCGGAACAGCTTTGCGCTGCTGCAGGCCAACCTGCGGGCGACGCTTGTCGCCATGCTGACGCTGGTGGCGGTGGCCACCGCGGCCGATACGATCGGTTCCGAGGGCGCCGGGCTCAACCTTGCCATCGGGATCGGCACGATGTTCGCGCAATATGCCGTAACCCGCGGGGCGCTGCGGAGTGCCGGACTGCTCGATGCGGAAGGACGGGCCGGGCGAGCCGGAGCCTTCGCCCTCGCGACGATCCTCAGCAGCCTGGGCATCGCGATCGGCTTCGTCTTCCTGATCCTGCCCGGCATCTACCTCTGGGCACGCTGGTCGATGGTGGCACCGCTCACCGTCGGCGAGGGCATGAGCAGCAACCAGGCGATGCGGGAAAGCTGGTCCCGCACCCAATCGCTGGTCGCACCAATCTCGGCGGCGCTGCTGCTGTTGAGCGTCCCGCTGCTGCTGTTCGTGGGAACCGTCTTTTTCTATCCCGATTATGGCCCCGTGCCGATCGGGCTGGCACTGCTCTCGAACCTGCTCATCTATACCGCGCAGGCCCTGATCTGGCACGCCGCGGTGGCGATCCATCAGCTGACCCGAAGCCCGTCAAACGATCTTGAACAGGTCTTCGCCTGACGGCCCTAGCAAGTTTCGCCCCCGTTCCTACATCCCGGCCACAACCCCAGGGAGACTTCCGACATGGCCGATGCACCCGATCCCGCCAACAACCAGCCCGCCGGCTATGTCCTGCCCAAGGTCTGGGTTTGGGAAGCCGGCAATGGCGGCGCCTTTGCCAGCATCAACCGGCCGGTCTCGGGCGCGACCCATGAGAAGGTGCTGCCGGTCGGCGAGCATCCGATCCAGCTCTATTCGCTCGGCACGCCCAACGGCCAGAAGGTGACGATCATGCTCGAGGAGCTGCTCGCCGCCGGCCATGCGGGCGCCGAATATGACGCCTGGAAGATCAATATCGGCGAGGGCGACCAGTTCGGCAGCGGGTTCGTCGGGATCAACCCGAACTCGAAGATCCCGGCGATGGTCGATCATTCAGTGGACCCGACGATCAGCGTGTTCGAGAGCGGCGCGATCCTGGTCTATCTCGCCGAGAAGTTCGGCGCCTTCCTGCCGACCGATCCGGCCAAGCGCGCGGCGACGATGAGCTGGCTGATGTGGCAGATGGGCTCGGCACCGTTCCTGGGCGGCGGCTTCGGCCACTTCTTCGCCTATGCGCCGTTCAAGATCCAGTACGCGATCGATCGCTACGCGATGGAAGTGAAGCGCCAGCTCCATGTGCTCGACACGCACCTGGCGAGCAATCGCTACATGGTGGGCGACGAATACACGATCGCCGACGTCGCGATCTGGCCCTGGTATGGCGGCGTGGCACGCGGCGATGCCTATGCGGGTGCGGCCGAATTCCTCAACATCGGCGAGTATGCGCATTTCAATCGCTGGGCCGCCGAAGTCGGCGAGCGCGAGGCGGTGCAGCGCGGCCGACTGGTCAATCGCGGCTCGGGGCCCGAGGACCAGCGCGTGCCGGAGCGTCACTCGGCGGCGGATATCGACGCGGTGCGGGCGAAGATGCTGGCCTAACGGCCGACATACTCCACCCGCGCGGTGCCCGAGGCCCAGACGGGCAGGTAGAGCCCCTGCCCGCTGGCCTTGATCGCGCCGGTGCGGACATCGGCGATGTCGGCGCGGATCACGAAGTCGCCGGCGCGCTTGCTGACGATCGCGCGGCGGACCTTGCCGAGCAGCTTCTCGAAGTCGCGGGTGAAGTTCTGGGTGAGTTCCCCGGCCAGAACCTCGGACACAGCCGGCGCCTGGACGAGGCGGACGAGCAAATCGCCGCCGATCCCGTCGGTATCGCCGTTGACCGCCAGCTGCTCGAAATGGACGCGCTGCGAGCCCGGGGTGTTGACCGGCAGCGCGGTGAGCCAGACCAGGCCGTGCGTCTCGGTGGTGCTGTTCTGCGGGCGCGCGGCGATGGTCAGGCCGACCGCGATGCGGCCGCCGGTGGTGCCATAGCCGGTGACCTTGTCGAACCGCGCCACCACCGGGCCGATGCCGGGCAGCTCGAACGGGCGGGCGGCGCGCTTGGCCAGCGCCTTTTTCAGCACCGGCTCGAGCTGGGCATAGTCGGCGATCACCGGAATGAAGAATTCCAGCTTCGATCCGGCAGCGTCATGGGCGAGGGGGGGCAAGGGGGAGGGATTCGGATCCTCGGGGCGCGGGCCGACAAATGTCTCGGTAAGCGCCGACAGGCCGAGGCTGAGGCGCAAACGGTTGCCGGAAAGGCTGTAACCACCATAACTCAGCTTCTGCGGCGTGATCCGCATCCAGACGGGCGGGTTCTGCTCGTTCAGCGCCAGCGAGGTGAAGCTCTGCCGCCAGGCATCGGCGACGCGGGCGCGGATGTTCACCTTTGCGATCTCCTGCGGCAGCTTGCGCTCGAGATCGCGGACAATGGGCCCGAGCTTCTCGTCGGCCTTGTCGGTGAAGGTGATGCGGCGGCCGAGGAAATCAATGCCGGGCGGCGTGGTCCAGCTATAGGCGAGGCGGACGGTGGCACGCGGCTGCCAGTTGTCGGTGACCGACAGACGGATGCGAGCGCGGACCATCGCCGATCCCGTCGCGGTCTCGCCCTTGAGGAATCCGCCGACATGGCGCGCGGCGATATTGGCGCGGATCGGCACATCGGCGACGATGTCCCTGCCCTCGCCGCGCAGGCGGATGGCGGAGCGCGTGACGGTGCCGACCACGGTGCAACCGAGATCGGGGCTGACCTTGATCTTCGCCTTGAACAGCTTGACCCGCTGGGCGGGCACGCATTTGTCGATCTGCTGGTTGATCGACCAGAGCGTGCGCGGCACCGCCTGCTCGATCGCGCGGCTGATCACCGAGACATGGACGTCGAGCGGCACATCGATCGCGGAGACCTGCTTCGGCACCTCGACCTGATCGGAGGCGCGCGGCGGCGGCTCTACCTTCCCTTCGAGCCTGGCCCGCAACCAGAGATACCCGCCACCGACGCTGGCCAGCAGGAGCACGAGGATGCTTCCGAATATCCACCAGCCGCGCTGCCCGCGGCGCGGCGTCGGCGAAACAGTCTCGTCGAGCAATCTTTGGCTCCCCCTGGACGTGCCGAAGTGATACCCGCGAAGCGTTACCAAGTTCCAGATCAACCGGGTTGACGGCCCCCGCCGCCGCTCCCCACCTTACACGCGTACACGTGAGGACCGCTTACCCCCCATGCAGCTCGTCATCGTAGAATCGCCCGCCAAGGCGAAGACCATCGAGAAATATCTCGGCAAGGACTACCGGGTCCTCGCCTCCTACGGCCATGTCCGCGACCTGCCGGCGCGCGACGGCTCCGTCGACCCCGAGGAGGGGTTCGCGATGGAATGGGAGACCTATGCCGACAAGTCGAAGCAGCTGAAGGCGATCGCCGACGAGGCGAAGAAGGCCGATCGACTGATCCTCGCGACCGACCCTGATCGCGAAGGCGAGGCGATTTCCTGGCATGTCCAGGAAGTGCTGCGGAACAAAAAGGCGCTGCCCAAGGAAGTGGAGCGCGTCACCTTCAACGCGATCACCAAGCCGGCGATCCTGACCGCGATGGCGCAGCCGCGCGAGCTGGATACCGACCTGATCGACGCCTATCGCGCCCGCCGCGCGCTCGACTATCTCGTCGGCTTCACCCTGTCGCCGGTGCTGTGGCGCAAGTTGCCCGGCGCCAAGTCGGCCGGCCGCGTCCAGTCGGTCGCGCTGCGCATCATCGTCGATCGCGAGCGCGAGATCGAAGGGTTCAAGCCGCAGGAATATTGGTCGGTCACGGCCGACATGGAGCAGGACGGCACGCCCTTCCAGGCGCGCATGGTCAAGTACAAGGGCGACAAGCTCGACCGCCTGTCGATCGGCGACGGCAAGACCGCCGAAGCGGCGAAGAAGGCCGTCGAGGAAGGTCGCTTCACCGTGGTCTCTGTCGAGACCAAGCCGGCGATGCGCAATCCGGCCGCGCCGTTCACCACCTCGACGCTGCAGCAGGAAGCCGCGCGCAAGCTGGGCTTCTCGGCCAGCCACACCATGCGGATCGCGCAGGGCCTCTACGAAGACGGCGCGATCACCTATATGCGTACCGACGGCGTCCAGATGGACCCGAGCGCGATCCAGGACGCCCGCAAGGCCGTGGCGGCGCGCTATGACGGGTCGTACGTGCCCGACAAGCCGCGCATCTACACCGCCAAGGCGAAGAATGCCCAGGAAGCGCACGAGGCGATCCGCCCGACCGATTTCAGCAAGGACCGCACGGGCTCGGGCGACCACGCCAAGCTGTACGACCTGATCTGGAAGCGTGCGCTCGCCAGCCAGATGGCCTCGGCCCGGATGGAGCGCACGACGATCGACCTGGAAGACGCGACCAGCCAGCACGGGCTGCGCGCCACCGGCCAGGTGGTGATCTTCCCCGGCTATCTCGCGCTCTATGAGGAAGGCCGCGACGACGAGGGCGACGAGGATTCGCGCCGCCTGCCGCGGATGAGCGAAGGCGCGACGCCGGCCAAGAAGGCCGTCAACGCCGAGCAGCATTTCACCCAGCCGCCGCCCCGCTTCTCCGAAGCGTCGCTGGTCAAGCGGATGGAAGAGCTCGGTATCGGCCGCCCCTCGACCTATGCCTCGGTCATCCAGGTGCTCAAGGACCGCGCCTATGTCCGCCTCGAGAAGAACCGCTTCTTCGCCGAGGAGAGCGGGCGGCTGCTGACGGCGTTCCTCGAGCGCTTCTTCCAGAAATACGTCAATTACGACTTCACCGCCGAGCTGGAGGAGGAGCTGGACGACGTGTCGGGCGGCCGGGCCCAGTGGCAGGCGGTGCTCGAGGCGTTCTGGAAGGACTTCAAGCCGCGCACGGCCGATGTGATGGAGCAGAAGCCGTCGGACATCACGGCTGCTCTGGACGAGTTCCTCGCGCCCTATCTGTTCCCGGAAAAGGCGGACGGCAGCGATCCGCGCCTGTGCCCGAATTGCGGCAATGGGCGGCTCGCGCTGCGCGGCGGCAAGTTCGGCGCGTTCATCGCCTGCTCCAACTATCCCGAATGCAAGTACACGCGGCGCTTTGCCCAGCCGGGCGGCGAGAGCGGCGAGGACAGCGGGCCGGAAGTGCTGGGCCAGGATCCGGACACCGGCCTGAACGTCGAGCGCAAGTCGGGCCGGTTCGGACCGTACATCCAGCTTGGCGAAGGCAAGGAAGCGGCGCGCGCCTCGATCCCGAAGGACGTCGAGCTCGACCTGGAGATGGCGCTGAAGCTGCTCAAGCTGCCGCGCGTGATCGGCGACCATCCGGAGACCGGCAAGCCGATCACCGCCTCGATCGGCCGCTACGGGCCGTATCTGGCGCATGACGGGAAATACGCCCGCCTGCAGGGCACGATGGAAGTGTTCGAGACCGGCATGAACGCCGCGGTGGTCAAGCTGGCCGAAGCGGCGAACAATGCCGGGCGCCCGGCACGCGGAGCAAGCCGCGAGCCGCTCAAGGTGCTCGGCAAGCATCCGCGTACCGAGGCCGAGATCAAGCTGATGGATGGCCGCTACGGCGCGTACGTCACCGACGGCGAGACCAATGCCACGCTGCCCAAGTCGATCGACAAGGACCAGCTGACGCTCGAGGAAGCCGCCCAGCTGATCGACGCCCGCGCGGCGGCGGGTCCGGCCAAGGGCAAGGGCAAGAAGAAGGCGCCTGCCAAGAAGGCTCCGGCCAAGAAGGCGGCGGCTCCGAAAAAGGCAGCTGCGAAGAAGCCGGCTGCGAAGAAGACCGCGGAATAATAGCCGTCATCCCGGCGAAAGCCGGGATCTCCTGCGGCTCTATTCCCGCCATCGCCTGAGATCCCGACTGTCGTCGGGATGACGGTGGTGGGGAGAACTGAGGGGTTCCCCGGCGAAAGCCGGGGCCCAGGGCCACAGGCAGTTCGGCAGAGAAACCCTGGGCCCCGGCTTTCGCCGGGGAACCACAGGTTATTGGCTGCCTGCCCGTTTTACGCCGCGCGTACCTCGAAGCCGCGGAGCCAGGCGCGGGCGGCCTTCTGCGCTTCGATGATCTCGCGGGCCGTCATGTCCTCGGCGATCTCGGCGCGGCATTCCTGCGCGCGGCTGTCACCGGTGACGGCTGCGATATTGAACCATTTATGGGCCTCGATCAGATCGACGCCGACGCCGTCCGCGCCGCTCGAATAGACCATACCCAGATCATAACACGCGTTGGCATCGCCGCGGGCCGCGTCGCGCAGCCGGCTCTCGATAAGGAAACGCGCACTTCTCAGGCTGCTGCCCATGTCGCTTACCCCTGTTAACCACACCCTTTCGTGGTGGCTTGGGGTTTGGCACTGGAATCCGAAACAAAAGGTTAACAGCGTTAACCGTAATTGTTCAGGTCCGTACTATTCGGGTAGCGCGATATTATCGATGAGCCGGGTGCTGCCGATCCGGGCCGCCGCGAGCAGGCGAAGCGGACGACCCGCCTCATAGGCACCGACCGCCTCCAGCGTTCCCGCATCGGCAAGCGCGACATAATCGACATCGAAGCCGGCGGCGGCGAGCGTGTCGCGTGCCTGGGCCAGCGCCCCCTCGACCTCGCCGCCATCGACGATCGCCTTGGCGGCGGCGCCGAGCGCGCGTGGCAGGGCAACCGCCTTGGCGCGATCCTCGGGCATCAGGAACGCGTTGCGCGACGACAGCGCCAGGCCATCGTCATCGCGCTGGGTGACGACCGACTGGATCTCGATCGGCAGATTGAGGTCGGCGGTCATGCGGCGGATCACCGCGAGCTGCTGCCAGTCCTTCTCGCCGAACAGCGCGACATCGGGCTGGACCTGGTTGAACAGCTTGGAGACCACCGTGGCGACGCCGTCGAAATGGCCGGGGCGATGCGCGCCCTCCAGCACTTCGCTGACGCCCGAGACCGAGACATTGGTGGCGAAGCCCTCGGGATAGACGACCTCGACCGGCGGCATCCACAGCACGTCGACGCCGGCATTGGTGAGCATGCGCGAGTCCGCGGCTTCCTTGCGCGGGTATTTCGCCAGGTCCTCGTTCGGCCCGAACTGCTTCGGATTGACGAAGATCGAGACGATCACGCGGTTCGCGGTGCGCTTGGCGGCCTCGACCAGCGCCATATGCCCGTCATGCAGCGCGCCCATGGTGGGCACGAGGGCGATGCGCTCGCCGGCCTGGCGATAGGCGGAGACCGCTTCGCGAAGGGCTTCGAGCTGACGGACTGTTTGCACGCGTTAACACTTTCGATAAGACGGAAGCGCGGCCTTCTATGGGGGGCAGGCCGATCGATCAATACAAGGATGTTGAGACGTTGAGCGAAGGGTCGAAGCGGCTGCACGTTCTGGTGTTCGCGAACGAGAAGGGCGGCACCGGAAAGTCCACCACGGCGGTGCACACCGCAATCGCGCTTGCGTCCAAGGGCGCGCGCGTCGCCTGTTTCGATCTGGACCATCGCCAGCGGACCATGGGCCGCTATCTCGACAATCGCGGGGCCACGGCCAAGCGGATGGGCAAGCCCCTGCCGATGCCGGTCTACGACACGCATGACGGCGAGAGCATGGCCTATTTCTCCGAGGCGCTCGACAAGCTCGGCGAGAATGCCGACTTCCTAGTGATCGACACGCCGGGCCGCGACGACAAGTTCGCGCGCATCGCCGTCACCAATGCCGATACGCTGGTCACGCCGATGAACGACAGCTTCGTCGATTTCGACCTGATCGGCCAGGTCGACCCCGACACGTTCAAGGTGGTGCGCCCGAGCTTCTATTCCGAGCTGATCTGGGAATCGCGCAAGCGCCGCGCCAAGGCCGATGGCGAGACGATCGACTGGGTCGTCCTGCGCAACCGCATGCAGCACATCGAGGCACGCAACATGAAGCGCGTGTCGGAGGCGATCGACCAGCTTTCCAAGCGCGTCGGCTTCCGGGTGATCTCGGGCCTGTCCGAGCGCGTGATCTACCGCGAGCTGTTCCCCCAGGGTCTGACCATGCTCGACAGCCGCGACTTCGGCGAGATGGGCCTGGCGCATGTCGCCGCGCGGCAGGAGCTGCGCGAGATGATGGCCGGCCTCGCGCTGCCCGAAGTCACCATGCCGCTGTTCGCCTGATGATCTTCAAGCTCCTTATCGCCGCGGCGATCCTCTACGCGCTCTACTCGCTCGTGCTGAAGCCGCGCTCGGCGCCGCGCATGCCCGAGGACGAGGCGCGGGCGATCCTGGGCGTGGGCGCGGATGCCGACGAGGACGCGATCCGCTCGGCGCACCGCCGGCTGGTCAGCGCCGTCCATCCCGACAAGGGCGGATCGGCCGAACTGACCCGGCGGATCAACTCGGCCCGCGATACCCTGTTGCGGCGGCAGGGCTGAGCACCGGCTTTCGCCGGGACGAAAGCTTTGGAAGTCCACTTGTTGCACCGCCGCATTGAACTTTCCCGCATCCTCGCGGATTAGGCGGGCAGCATTTCCCCGGGAGGCATCATGACGCACCGTTTCGACCCCACTTCGCTGCGCGAGTACGACATTCGCGGGATCGTGGGTGAGACCCTTGGCCCCGACGACGCGCGCGCGATCGGCCGCGGCTTCGCGACGCTGCTGCGCCGCGCCGGCGGCACCCGCGTCGCGGTGGGCCGCGACGGCCGGCTTTCCTCCCCTGCCCTGGAAGCGGCGCTGATCGAGGGCCTCACCGCATCGGGCTGCTCGGTGGTGCGCACCGGCATGGGGCCGACCCCGATGCTATATTATGCCGAAGCCACGCTGGAGGTGGATGGCGGTATCCAGATAACCGGCAGCCACAATCCCGGCCATTACAATGGCTTCAAGATGGTGTTTCAGCATTCGAGCTTCTTCGGCGAGAAGATCCAGCTGCTCGGCAAGATGGCGGCGGAAGGCGATTGGGACGAAGGCGACGGCACCGAGACGGTGACCGATGCCGATGTCGAGGACCTGTATGTCAGCCGGCTGATCGCGGGCTATGCCGGCGGCGCCTATCGCGTCGGATGGGATACGGGCAATGGCGCCGCCGGCCCGGTGATCGAGAAACTGGTGAAGCTGCTGCCCGGTGAGCACCACACGTTGTTCACCGATGTGGATGGTCACTTCCCCAATCATCATCCCGATCCCACCGAGGAGAAGAACCTCGCCGATCTGAAGAAGCTCGTCGCCGAGAAGCAGCTCGATTTCGGACTGGCTTTCGACGGCGATGGCGACCGGCTGGGCGCGATCGACGGGCAAGGCCGTGTGATCTGGGGCGATCAGCTTCTGTCCATTCTGGCTGAACCTGTGCTCCGCGTGGAGCCCGGCGCGACGATCATCGCCGATGTGAAGGCGTCGCAGATGCTGTTCGACCGAGTCGCGGAGCTCGGCGGCAAGCCGCTGATGTGGAAGACCGGGCACAGCCTGGTGAAGACCAAGATGAAGGAAACGCATGCGCCGCTCGCCGGCGAGATGAGCGGCCATATCTTCTTCGCCCAGGACTATTACGGCTTCGACGACGCCCAGTACGCCGCGATCCGGCTGATCCAGGCGGTGCATGTGATCGGCAAGTCGCTGACCGAGCTCAAGGACGCGATGCCCAAGCTGGTCAACACCCCCGAGATGCGCTTCCAGGTCGACGAGAGCCGCAAGTTCGCGGTGGTCGACGAAGTGCTCGACCGGCTCGAGGCCGAGGGTGCCGACGTCAACCGCACCGACGGCGCCCGGGTGAACACCGCAGACGGCTGGTGGCTGCTGCGCGCGTCGAACACGCAGGACGTGCTCGTCGCCCGCGCGGAGGCCAAGGACCAGGCCGGACTCGACCGGCTGCTCGCCCAGATCGACGACCAGCTCGGCAAGAGCGGCGTCGTGCGCGGGGAGAGCGTGGGGCACTGATCCCTCGAAAGCCCCTCCTCACCGGGAGGGGCTTATCGTTTTGACTCGCAATTCGGCGCGCCTGCCCCCACATGCGCCCTCATGGCGTCATCCTACCCGCCCATCATCCGCGTCATCGATCTCGAGACCACCGGCGACAAGCCGCCCGCGCATGCCGTGATCGAGATCGGCTGGCAGGACGTCGCGCTGGGCAAGGACGGCCGCTGGGAGCTGTATGGCGAGGGTGGCAACCGGATGGTCAATCCGGGCCGGCCGATCCCGCCGCTGACCATGGCGATCCACCATATCCGCGACGAGGACGTCGCCGACGCGCCCTGGTGGCACGACGTCGCCCGGCCGATCCTCGATCCCTGGCCGCGCCGCCTCGCCCTTGCGGCACATCGCGCGACCTTCGAGGAGCAGTTCTGCACGCCCGCGCTCACCCGCGGCGCCGACTGGATCTGCACCTGGAAGTGCGCGATGCGGCTCTGGCCGGACAGCGGCGGCTTCTCGAACCAGTTCCTGCGCTACTGGCGCAACCCGGAAGGACTGGTGCACGAGCGCGGCCTGCCCGCGCACCGCGCCTTTCCCGATGCCTATGTGACCGCGCACCACCTGCGCGACATGCTCAACCAGACGAGCGTCGAGCAGCTGATCGAATGGTCCAAGGCGCCGGGGCTGCTGCCGCGCGTGCGCTACGGCCCCGATCGCGGCAAGGAATGGAGTGAGATCGACGACGACTCGCTCGCCACCTTCCTGACCGACCGCGACGAGGACATTCGCTTCACCGCCCAGACCGAGCTGGCGCGACGCCATAGCGGCGGACAGATCCGCCAGTCGCTGCCGGCGCAGGATACGCTGTTCTAAAATCCTGGATACTTCCCCGGCGAAAGCCGGGGCCCAGGGTAACAAGCGAGACGGCGGAGAAACCCTGGGCCCCGGCTTTCGCCGGGGAGCAGGGTAGTTCGAACCAGCTTTACCGCTTCCCCGCGATCAGCCAGCGCACGCCTTCCAGCACGATGCCGTAGACCAGGTGCGAAGCCGCGCCATAGGCGTGCTGGACCAGCGGCGTATCGTCCGGACCCGGCGCCAGGCCAGCGGCCGGGACCACGCCTTCATCGAGCAGCGCGCTGGTCGCGATACCATAGGCGCCGCCAAAGCCCGCGCTCGCCTCGGGCTTGTATTCGGTGATCACGCCGTAGATGCCGCCGAGCACCGCGCCGGTGATGTAATGGACCGCGAGGCCCGCCTGCTCGCGATATTCCTCGGGCACCGGGGCATCGAGGATCGCCTCGCTCGCCTTGTCGGCGGCCTTCACCGTGGCGGGGTCCTCGTCCTTGCCATCCTCGGGCAGCAGCTTGCCGGCCTGATGCTGGAAAGCCGCCATCGCCGCGGAGGCGACGAGGCCGGCAGCGACGCCGGCGAGCAGGCCGAGGAAGGGACGGGGCTTTGCCATGACGAACTCCGGGCAGGGATGCGCTTCGCACTCCCCTGCCCGGCCCATGGCGTCACATCAATATAGGGGCAATCAATATTGGATGCGCTCGGCCTTGAGATTGTGCTTGGCGAGATAGGCCTGGACGCTGTCCGGCCCCGCGAGATGCCCCGCGCCGACCGCGACGAACACGGTGCCCGGCTTGGCCATGCGCGCGCTGATCCAGTCGGCCCAGCGGATGTTGCGTTCGGTGAGCAGGAGCTTGCCGATCTCCGGCGTCTTGCGCATTTCCTCGTTCATCGTGGCGCCGAGACCATCCGGATCACCGGCGCTCCACTTCGCCACCATCTTGTCGAGCAGCGGGCCGACATTCTTGTACTCGTTGACGGTGCTGACGAGATACTTGACCTGCAGGTCCGCCGGCATGGTGTCGAAATAGCCGAGCTGCTGCTCTGCGGTCTCGAGCCCGACCATCTCCTTGTTCCCGGCCTTGGCGGCATCGGTGATCGTGCGCTCGGCGCCGCTCTGCGGATCATAGCCGAGCTTCTGGAGCGGGGCGATGCTGAGCGTCATCGCGGCGAACCAGGGCTCGAAGCGATCGAGCGCAGCGGCCGGCATGCCGAGATCGGCGAGCGCGGCGGCGTAAGGCGCGCGGCTTGCCTCGGGCAGCTTGGCGGTGAGCGCGGGATCGGTCGCCGGCGCCAGCGCCGTCTTCATGATCAGGCCCTGCATCGTCGCCGCATCGGGCTCGAGCATTTCGAGCACCACGGTGTCGCTCTTGTCGAACGCGGTCTTCACCGCTTCGTCGAACCAGCTCAGGCCCGGCTTGAGCACATGGACGGTGCCGAACAGATAGATGGTGGTATCGGCATCCTTGACCACCCAGATCGCCGGATCGGCATCCTTGGTGGCGGCCGCGGCCGGGGCGGGCGCGGCCTGGGCATAGGCGGTCGCGGGAAGCGCGAGCAGCGCCATGGGAGCCGCAAAACCCTTGAGCAGCTTCTTCATCATCTCGAATACTCCAATTGTACGGCCCGTCAGGGCCGGAGCCTCTTCCAGAAATAGACGGCAGCCACGACGCCCATGGTGCCGATGAAAAGGAGCTGGTGATCGGGTTCGGGGACGAGCCCGCCCTTCCAGAGAAAATACCAGCCCGGATACAGCATTGTGTAGAAATAGATGCCGGCGGTGCAGCCGATCAGGTTGTCGCGGAGATCGACTTCATCGGTCTGGCGCAGGAACAGCCAGCTGCCGAGCGGCAGGCAGATCGCATAGAGCAGCGTGACACCCACCGCCCAGCTTGCCGACAGGCTGCGCGCGTCATTGTCGCCGAGATAGGCAAGCGTCGCGCCCACCCCGGCACCCATCAGCCCGAAGACAAGGCTGACGGCCCAGTAGCGGCGTGCGCGCAACCGCTCGGCGCGTTCCCCCGGACCTTCAGTCATCCCCCGACTCGTCATCGAAAAATATCTCCTCGATGGGCATGGCGAACAGGCGTGCGACCTTGAAGGCAAGCGGCAACGATGGATCGTGCTTGCCCGTCTCGATCGCGTTCACCGCCTGTCGCGACACGCCAAGCCGACCGCCAAGCTCAGCCTGGCTCCAGTCGCGTTCGGCGCGCAGCACTTTCAGGCGATTTCGCATCCTGTTGCTGTCCCCATGTCCTGACTTTCTGTCAGGCACACCTTACATAGCGAGTCGAATGACGTTGTCAACAAGACCTGACATTTTGTCAGGATATGCTGGCGGCGAGTTCCTTGAGCGGCACGCTGGTGTCGGCAAGCGCGGCGGAATCGAGGGCAAGCCCCTCCGCCACCAGCTTGCGGCCCTGGACATAGTCCTTGACCGCATTGACGCAGTCGAGCGCGATCACCCGGCCGGCGCGGAGATAGATCAGCGAGAAGCTGCGGGTGGCGGGATCGCCGCGCACCACGATCGAATCATGCCCGGCCGAGATACCGACGGTCTGGAGCTTGAGGTCGTACTGGTTAGACCAGAACCAGGGGACGGCGTCATAGCCCGCCTCGACCCCGCAGATCGTCTTGGCGGCAACAGTCGCCTGGTCATTGGCGTTCTGCACCGACTCGAGCCGGATCGCGCTGTCCGCCGCATAGCGGTTCACATGGAGCGCGCAGTCTCCGATCGCGAAGATGTCGGCCAGGCTGGTGCGCGACTGGTCATCGACCAGCACGCCATTGCCGCCCGCGGCACCGGCGGCAAGCAAGGGCTCGACCGCTGGGACGATGCCGATGCCGATGATCGCCATGTCGGCCGGGATGACCTCGCCGCCCGCCAGGCGGACGCCGCTGACCTTGGTGTCACCCTCGATCGCGTCGACCTGGACGCCGAGGCGGATATCGACGCCGTGCGCACGATGCTCGGCCTCGAAGAAGCGCGACAGCGGTTCGCCGGCAACGCGGGCGAGGACACGGTCCTGCGCTTCGAGCACGGTCACCTGCTTGCCGAGCTTGGCGAGCACGGCCGCCGCCTCCAGCCCGATATAGCCACCACCAACCACGGCGACGCGGGTGACGCCGTCCAGCTCGGCCATCATCTGGTCGACATCGGCGCGGGTGCGGACGGTGTGGATGCCCGCCAGGTCATGGCCATCGCAGAACAGGCGACGCGGCTTGCCGCCGGTCGCCCAGACCAGCTGGCCATATTCGATCGTCTCGCCATTGGCGGTAACATTGTGCGCGACGGGATCGACCGCGGTGACGGTGCGGTTCGGCAGCATCGCTACCTGGCGCTCTTCCCAGAAGGCGGCGTTGCGGATCAGCAGCCGCTCGAACGCCTTCTCGCCCGACAGATATTCCTTGGAGAGCGGCGGGCGCTCGTACGGCAGCTCGGGCTCGTCGCCGAGCAGCGCGATGCTGCCCTCGAACTTGTTCTGGCGCAGCGCGATCGCCGCCTGGGCGCCGCCATGGCCGGCACCGACGATCAGGAGGTCGAACTTCATGCCTTCAGCCTCTCGGCGTGCCAGGCGACATGATCACCGAGGAAGGTGGAGACGAAATAATAGCTATGGTCATAGCCCGGCTGGAGCCGCTGGGTGAGCGCGATGCCGGCGGTGCGGCAGGCTGCTTCCAGCAGCTCGGGCTTGAGCTGGACCTCGAGGAACTGGTCGGCGGTGCCGGTATCGACCAACAGCTCGGGGACGCGAGCGCCATCCTCGATCAGCGCGACGGCGTCATACTGCCGCCATGCCGCACGGTCGGCACCGAGATAGCCGGCCAGTGCCTTCTCGCCCCAGGGCACCCGGCTCGGCGCCACGATCGGCGAGAAGGCCGAGACCGAGCGGAAGCGCGCCGGATTGCGCAGCGCGATCGTCAGCGCGCCATGGCCGCCCATCGAATGGCCGGTGATGCCCTGGCGCGCCATGTCCGCCGGGAACTCGGCTTCGATGAGCGCGGGCAGTTCCTGTTCGATATACGAGCGCATCTTGAAGTGCGTCGCCCAGGGCGCTTCGGTCGCATCGACATAGAAGCCCGCGCCCTGGCCGAAATCATAGGCTTCGTCATTGGGCACGCCCTCGCCGCGCGGGCTGGTGTCCGGCGCGACCAGGATCACGCCCTGCTCGGCACAGGCCGCGCGATACTCGCCCTTCTCGGTGACATTGGCGTGGGTGCAGGTGAGGCCCGAGAGGAACCACAGCACCGGCAGCTTCGCGCCAGGCGCATGATCGGGGACGAAGACGGAGAAGGTCATGTCGGTGCCGGTGACGGCGGAGGCATGGCGGTACACGCCCTGAGTGCCGCCATGCGACCGGTTGGCGGAAAGCTGTTCCATCAAAGCGCCTCGACCTGGGTAGCGGTGGCGGTGTCGCCGGTATTGGGGGTGCCCGCCGGCTCGATCACGATCATCTTCACTTCGCCGTGACGCGCGACCGGGCGATGCTCGACCCCGCGCGGCACGACGAAGAGCTCGCCGGGATTGAGCGTGACGGTGCGGTCACGCAGCTCGATGTCGAGCACGCCTTCGAGCACCAGGAAGAAATCATCGGTCTCGGGATGGCTGTGCCACACGAATTCGCCGTCCACCTTCACGATGCGCACGTCATTGTCGTTGTAGCGCGCGACGATGCGCGGCGCCCAATGCTCGGTGAAGGTGGCGAACTTCGCCTCGAGATTGACGACGTCGCTCACGCCGGAACGCGCCACATGGCGCAGAGCTTGTTGCCGTCGGGATCGCGCAGATAGGCGAGGTACATCGCGCCGAGCGAGCCGGCCTCGCGCACGCCGGGCGGATCCTCGATCGCCGTGCCGCCATGCGCGAGGCCGGCGGCATGGAACGCCGCAGCCTGCTCGGCCGAGTTGCATTTGAAGCCGATCGTGGCGCCATTGGCGCAGGTCGCCGGCTCGCCGTCGATCGGCTCGCTGATGCAGAAGCTGCCGCCGTCATGCCGGTAGAACAGCCGGGTCTGGCCGGTGGCGTTGACGTGGCGGAACGGCTCGCCCGCGCCGAGCGTGCCCAGCACCGCGTCATAGAATGCCTTAGACCGCTCGATATCGTTGCTGCCGACCATCACATGACTGAACATTTGCGCTCTCCTCAGTAGACGACGACGCTGCGGATGCTCTCGCCCGCATGCATCAGGTCGAAGCCCTTGTTGATGTCCTCCAGGCCCATGACATGGGTGATCATCGGATCGATCTCGATCTTGCCGGTCATGTACATGTCGACGATCTTCGGCACGTCGGTGCGGCCCTTGGCACCGCCGAACGCGGTGCCGCGCCAGTTGCGGCCCGTCACCAGCTGGAACGGGCGGGTGCTGATTTCCTTGCCCGCCTCGGCCACGCCGATGATGATGCTGGTGCCCCAGCCGCGATGGCAGGCCTCGAGCGCGATGCGCATCACTTCGGTGTTGCCGGTCGCATCGAAGGTATAGTCGGCGCCGCCATCGGTCATCGCGACGATCATCGCGACCACATCCTCGCGGCTCATACCCTTGGAATTGAGGAAGTCGGTCATGCCGAAGCGGCGGCCCCATTCCTCGCGATCCGGGTTGATGTCGACGCCGATGATCTTGTTCGCGCCGGCGAGCCGCGCGCCCTGGATCACGTTCAGGCCGATCCCGCCCAAGCCGAAGACCACGACATTGTCGCCGACCTGGACCTTGGCGGTGTTGATCACCGCGCCGACGCCGGTGGTGACGCCGCAGCCGATATAGCAGCTGCTCTGGAAGGGCGCGTCCTCGCGGATCTTCGCTACGGCGATCTCGGGCAGCACGGTGAAGTTCGAGAAGGTCGAGCAGCCCATATAGTGGTAGATCGGCTGGCCCTTGTAGCTGAACCGGGTGGTGCCGTCGGGCATCAGCCCCTTGCCCTGCGTGGCGCGGATCGCGGTGCACAGGTTGGTCTTGCCCGAGAGGCACGACTTACACTGGCGGCATTCCGGCGTGTAGAGCGGGATCACATGGTCGCCGGGCTTCACGCTGGTGACGCCGGCACCGACTTCACGGACCACACCGGCGCCCTCATGGCCGAGTACCGAGGGGAAGATGCCTTCCGAATCGAAGCCGTCCAGCGTGTAGGCATCGGTATGGCAGATGCCGGTCGCCATGATCTCGACCAGCACTTCGCCGGCCTTGGGGCCTTCGAGGTCGAGCTCGACGATTTCGAGGGGCTTCTTCGCTTCGAAAGCGACGGCGGCGCGGGTCTTCATGGGGGCTTACTCCTTGCTTGGCGGCGTGATCGGGGAAACGCCGCGCGGTTGCAAGGCGTCAGCGCAGGGTTCTGTCCTCGGGCCGATAGAGCGTGAGGAAGACTCCGGCCCACCAGAGAATGCCGGCGAACGCCGCGAATTCGAGGAAGGGGCGCGAAAAGCCGGAGATCAAGGCAAGGCCCGCGAAGAGCAGCCCGGCAAGCTGCACCCAGGCGGGCAGACTGCGGGCGGCCCGCGCCTCGCGCACGGTGAGCGTCGCCCAGAGCGCGACACCGGCATGGCCGAGCAGGGTGAGCGCGGCGACCAGATCGCCGCGAGGCGAGACACGACCCTGGCCGAGCAGGGCGGCCGCCTCGATCGAGAAATGCGCGGTTACGGCGAGGCAGAACACGCCAGCGATCCCGGCGAGCAGCGCCGCATCGCGCCCGATCGTGCGCGGGCCGATCGGCCCCGCCAGGGTGAGCATCGCCAGCAGCAGCGCACCGGCCAGCACGCAGCGCACGATCTCGACAGCGAGGAGCAATCCCCAATAGTCCCGGGCAGGCTCGAGATTGCCGCGCGCGATCGCCGAGAAGGGCTGCGCCCCGCCCGCGAGATCGTGCGCGACATCGCCGAGGACGATCAGCGCGACCGTCAGCAACAGGCAGAACAGTGCGGCGACCGTGCCGAAGGGCCGACCACTCGCGCCGATGAAGGAGTGCTGCATCCCGTCCCTCCGCTTGTGTATTAAGTGAATAATACACCAATATCCTGCAGGGACAAGCCGGACATTGGCCGATCGCCCCGGTTGCGCCTATGGGGCCCGGGATGGCGTTCTTCGAAGACCAGCGACGCGACCTTTCCGAACTGGCGGCGCGCAGCCGCTCGCGGCGGCTCGCCGCACGAGCCGGGCGGGATTTCTCCTCCAACGACTATCTTGGGCTGGCCGGCGATGCTGCGCTGGCGGATGCGGTGCGCGCGGCGATGGACGCAGACGTGCCGATCGGGTCGGGCGGATCGCGGCTGCTGCGCGGCAATCACGAGGCGCACGAGCAGCTTGAAGCAGACGCCGCCACCTTATTCGGGGCGGAGAGCGCGCTCTATTTCTCGACCGGCTATGCAGCCAATGCGGCTTTGCTTTCCACCCTGCCCCAGCGCGGCGACCTGATCCTGCACGACGCGCTGATCCATGCCAGCGCGCATGAAGGCATGCGGCTTAGCCGGGCCGAGGCACGCAGCGCGGCGCACAACGACGTCGGCGACTTCGAAGACGCGATCCTGGACTGGCGGCACGAAGGCGGCACCGGTCGCGTATGGATAGTCGTCGAGAGCCTCTATTCGATGGACGGCGAC
Organism: Sphingomonas kyeonggiensis; assembly: GCF_014204495.1. Classification (GTDB taxonomy): domain Bacteria; phylum Pseudomonadota; class Alphaproteobacteria; order Sphingomonadales; family Sphingomonadaceae; genus Sphingomonas; species Sphingomonas kyeonggiensis_A. Next base: position 262,444 of record NZ_JACHLN010000001.1, read on the forward strand.
CAGGCACCGCTCGCCGATCTCGCCGCGCTGGCCGACCGGCATGACGCGATCCTGATCGTCGACGAAGCGCATGCCACAGGCGTGTTCGGGGACAAGGGCCGCGGATTGGCCGCGGGGCTGGCCGGACGCGAAAACCTGATCACGCTGCACACCTGCGGCAAGGCACTGGGCTGCGAAGGGGCGCTGCTCTGCGGCCCCCAGGTGGTGCGCGACTTCCTGGTCAATCGCGGGCGCGCCTTCATCTTCTCGACCGCCCCCTCGCCGCTGATGGCAGCGGCGGTGAGCGCGTCGCTCAGACTGATCGCCGAGCCGGAGCGCCGGGAACGGCTGCATGCGCTGGTCGCACACGCCGAAGCACTACTTGCGCCAGCGGGCGTGCGGGCAACGGGATCGCAGATCCTGCCACTGGTGATCGGCGAGGATGCACGGACCATGGCGATGGCGGCGGAGCTGCAGCGCCTCGGCTTCGACGTACGCGGTATCCGGCCGCCAACCGTGCCGGCAGGGACCTCGCGGCTGCGCATTTCCTTGACGCTCAATGTCGACGAGGACGATATCGCCGCGCTCGCCCGGGCACTTGGAGGGCTCACATGCGCATAGTCGTCACCGGTACCGATACCGATATCGGCAAGACCATCTTCGCCGCCGGCCTGGCCGGAGCGCTGGGCGCCAGCTATTGGAAGCCGATCCAGAGCGGGCTCGACGGCGGCAGCGACGGCGAGCGGATCGCGGCATTGACCGCCGCGGTGGTGCTGCCCGAAGCCTATCGCCTGACCACGCCCTGCTCGCCGCATCTCGCCGCCGAGATCGACGGCATAGTGATCGACCCTGACAAGCTGACCCCGCCACCACGCGATCCCCTGGTGGTCGATCCGCTGGTGATCGAGGGCGCGGGCGGCGTGCTGGTGCCGGTGACGCGCGAACTGCTCTATGCGGACCTGTTCGCGCGCTGGGGGCTGCCGACCGTGCTGGTCGCACGGACCAGCCTTGGGACGATCAACCACAGCCTGCTCTCGATCGAGGCGCTGCGGTCGCGCGGCGTGCCGATCCTGGGCGTCGCCTTTGTCGGCGAGGCGAACGAAGACAGCGAGGCGACGATCGCCGCGATCGGCAAGGTTCGCCGGCTCGGCCGCCTGCCGACCCTCGATCCGCTCGACACAGCCACCCTCAAGGCCGCCTTTGCCGAGGCGTTCGACCTCTCGGACTTCCAGCCATGACCTCGCCCGTGTGGCACCCCTTTACCCAGCACGGGCTGGGCGAGCCGATCCCGCAGGTGGCACGCACCGAAGGCGCGGCACTGCACACGGCAGACGGCAGCCGCTACGTCGATGCGATCTCGTCCTGGTGGGTGACGACGCATGGGCATTGCCATCCACGCATCATGGCGGCGATCGCCGAAGAGGCGGGGCGGATGGACCAGATCATCTTCGCCGGCTGGACCCACGAACCGGCCGAGACGCTGGCTGCCGAGCTGGTGCGGATCACGCCGGAGCCGCTGCGGCATGTGTTCTATTCGGACAGCGGCTCGACCAGCGTCGAAGTGGCGTTGAAGATGGCGCTCGGCTTCTGGGACAATCGCGGCGAGCCTCGCCACCGCATCGTCGTGATGGAGCATGGCTATCATGGCGACACGATCGGCGGCATGTCGGTCGGTGCGCGCGGCGTGTTCAACCGACCCTATCAGCCACTGCTGTTCGACGTGGCGACCATCCCCTTCCCAGAGCCCGGCCAAAGCCAGGCCGTGCTCGACGCGCTCGAGGCGCAGTGCCGCGAGAAGCCGGCCGCGCTGCTGGTCGAGCCGCTGGTGCTGGGCGCCGGCGGCATGAAATTCTATTCGGCCAGCCTGCTCGCCGAGATGCGCAAGATCTGCGCGGCGCATGATGTCCTGTTCATTGCCGACGAAGTGATGACCGGCTGGGGACGCACCGGCACGCTGCTCGCCTGCGAGCGGGCGGGCGTGGTGCCCGACATACTCTGCCTGTCCAAGGGGCTGACGGGCGGCGCGATCCCGCTGGCGGTGACGATGGCGACGGCACCGATCTTCGAAGCGCATTTGTCCGATGATCGCGCGCGGATGTTCTTCCACTCCTCGAGCTACACCGCCAATCCGATCGCCTGCGCCGCCGCCAACGCCAATCTGGCGATCTGGCGCGAGGAGCCGGTGCTCGCGCGCATCGCCGATCTGGGCGACCGCCAGCAGGACCGACTCGACCGGCTAGCCACCCACGCGTTGATCCGCAATCCGCGCCGATTGGGGACGATCGTCGCAGCCGAGATCGGCGGCGGCACATCGACCTATCTCAATTCGGTCGGCACCCGGCTCAAGGCGTTCGCGATGGAGCGCGGCGTGCTGCTGCGGCCGCTGGGCAACACTATCTATGTGATGCCGCCCTATTGCATCGAGGATGCCGATCTCGACGCGATCTATGGCACGATCGCCGAGTTCCTGGAGCGGGAACCCCGGATGGGAGACTTGTTCGCGTTCTGATGCGGCCCTTGTCGAATCGATATTTCTGGAATAATCGAAATATCGAGACATTGGAGACCGCAGCCATGAAGCGCCTGCACCTGCACATCAGCGTTCCCGACCTCGATCAGGCAATTGCCTTTTACGGCACCCTTTTCGATGCGCCGCCCACGGTGGTGAAGGCCGACTATGCCAAGTGGATGCTCGAGGATCCGCGGGTCAACCTCGCGATCTCGGCACGCAGCCGCGCCACCGGCGTCGATCATGTGGGCATCCAGGTCGACAGCGCCGATGCTCTGGGCGACCTCGCGGGGCGGCTGAAAGCGGCCGGCGCCACGACCTTCGACCAGGAAGCGACCACCTGCTGCTACGCGAAATCCGACAAGTCCTGGGTGACGGACACGGCCGGGGTGCGCTGGGAGACGTTCTTTACCCATGGCGATGCGACCGCCTATGGCGAGGATGAAGTGATCCCGACCACAAGGGCGTGCTGCTGATGCAGTTGCCCGCTGCCGTTGAGGCATTGTCCGCCCTCGCCCATGCCAGCCGCCTTGCCGTGTTCCGCCTGCTTGTGCGCGCCGGTCCGGACGGCATGGCGGCGGGAGAAATCGCGCGCGAGATAGGTGCGCTCCCCAACACGCTTTCGACGCATCTTACGATCCTCGGCAATGCCGGGCTGGTCCGGTCGCGCCGGGATGGCCGATCGGTGATCTATTCCGCCGACTATGACGGCATGCGCGACCTCCTCGGCTTCCTGGTTGCCGACTGCTGCGCGGGACGTCCGGAGATATGCGGCACGCTGGGCGAGCTCACCGCGAGCCCCGATTGCTGCACATGAAGCTGCGCCGTCGCCTGCTTGCCGAGAGCATGGGCACGGCAATGCTGCTCGCGATCGTCATCGGCTCCGGCATCATGGGCGAGCGGCTCGCGGGCGGGAATCAGGCCGTGGCGCTGCTCGGGAACACCCTTGCGACCGGCGCCGGGCTGATTGTTCTCATTCACCTTTTCGGCCCCATATCGGGCGCCCATTTCAACCCGGTCATCACCCTGGCGGCCCTGCTGATACGCGAGACCAGCGCGGGCATCGCGATGCTCTACGTCGCCGCACAGCTGGCAGGTGCCATTCTCGGCGCATGGGCGGCACATGCGATGTTCGCCGAGCCAATCCTGCAACTGTCCGGAAAGGCGCGTGACGGCTTTCCCCAGGGCCTTTCCGAATGCATCGCTACCTTCGGCCTGATCGGCACGATATTGGCGACCCGGCGCACCCGGCCCGAGCTCACGCCGACGGCTGTCGGGCTCTACATCGTCTCCGCCTATTGGTTCACCGCGTCGACCGCCTTCGCGAATCCGGCCGTGACGATCGCGCGCAGCCTTTCCGACACCTTTGCCGGCATCGCCCCGCATTCGGTGCCGCTGTTCGTCGCGGCGCAGCTGGCCGGCGCGCTTGCGGCGATCGCGATATTTCCATGGCTGTACGAAGAGGAGCGCGTGCGATGACCGGCTATTTCCCGATCACCATCTATCACAACCCCGATTGCGGCACCTCGCGCAACGCGCTCGCGATGATCGAGGCGGCGGGATATGTGCCGCAGGTCATCGAATATCGCAGCGCCGGCTGGGAACGCGCGCAACTGCTCGGCCTGCTGGCGGCGATGGGCGCGACGCCACGCGACGTGCTGCGCGAGAAGGGCACGCCGGCCGCCGAGCTGCGGCTGCTCGATCCGGCGACTTCGGACGAGGCCCTCCTTGAGGCGATGCTCGCCCATCCGATTCTCGTAAACCGTCCGATCGTGACGACGCCGAAGGGCACCAGACTGTGCCGGCCTTCCGAGGTGGTGCTGGAGCTGCTCGACCGCGCGCCGGCCGAATTCGTCAAGGAAGACGGCGAGATCGTGCGCCGCTGAACGGCTCTCCCCGCAAGGGGGTGGGATCTTCCATTTCGATTTTCGGGAAAATGGTGCTGCCGGTGAGGATTGAACTCACGACCTCAGCCTTACCAAGGATGCGCTCTACCACTGAGCTACGGCAGCACTCGCCCGAACGATCCGGCAGCGCCGGGTCCCAAGCGGGAGGCGCCTATGTGCTTGGGTGCGGGCGATTGTCAACCTGCTAATGGCCGGTTTATCGCAGGAAAATGAGCAATACGGAAAAACAGGCCCGTTTAGCGGAGGCGCTGCGGGCCAATCTGCGCAGGCGCAAGGCGCAGGCACGCGAGCAGGCCGCTACCGGCGACCTGCTCGGCGATTCTGCCGCGCCTCAGAGCGAACCGAACCAGAGCGACAAGCCCTGAGCCGTATCATAGGCATTGCGCATGATGGCGTGCGGCCCGACGAGATACATCGCCATCGTGACCGCACCTGCCAGGAACCACATCACCCGATGGGCGCGCACTTCGCTTCCAACCATACCAACTCGTCCCCGCCCAGCTGCGGGCCCAAAATCCGCAGCACTTCAGCATGATAACTATCAAGCCAGCGGCGTTCCTGCTCGGTTAGCAAAGATGGTTTAATCAGCGTTCGCTCTATCGGCGCGAAGGTCAGCGTCTCGAACCCCAGCATTTGTTGTTCCGCACCCGAAATCAACTGCTTGGTGACCAGCACCAGATTCTCGATCCGGATGCCGAATTCCTGCGCTTTATAGTAACCGGGCTCGTTCGACAGGAACATGCCCTCGCGCAGTGGCTCAAGGCTCTGGCCGCCCGGATAATAGGGCTGGGCGATGCGCTGCGGGCCCTCATGCACCGACAGATACGAACCCACGCCGTGGCCGGTGCCGTGCCCGTAATCGAGGCCGACTTCCCAGAGCGGACGGCGGGCGAAACTGTCGAGCTGGGCGCCGGTGGTGCCGTCGGGGAAGATCGCGGTGGCGATGGCGATATGGCCCTTGAGCACGCGGGTGAAGCGGTCCTTCATCTCGTCGCTGGCCTCGCCAACCGGCATCACGCGGGTGACGTCGGTGGTGCCATCGGCGTACTGACCGCCCGAATCGACGAGATAGAGCTGACCGAGCTCGATCGGCAGGCTCGATTCATCGGTGACCTTGTAGTGCGGGATCGCCCCGTTCGGGCCGGTGGCCGAGATTGTGTCGAAGCTCAGATCCTTGAGCACGCCGGTCTGCTCGCGGAACCACTGGAGCTTGTCGGCGGCGGACATTTCGGTGAGGCCACCCTGGGGGGCGGTTTCCTCGAACCATTTCAGGAAGCGGCTGAGCGCGGCGCCGTCACGCGCCTGGGCGGCCTTCTGCCCGGCGATCTCGGCCGGGTTCTTGATCGCCTTGGCAAGGATCACCGGGTCGCGCAGCGCCAGCACCTTGGCGCCGCCGGCGTCGAGTGCATCGAACACCGCGGCGACGGCGCTTCCCGGATCGGCGGCGACACGCTTGCCGGCAAAGCCCTGGAGCGCCGGCGCGAAGGCAGTGCGGTCATGGATGCGAATCGCATTGCCGAGATGCTGACGGACTTCGTCGGTCACCTTTTCCGGCGCGACGAAGAAATCGGCGGTGCCGTCGGCGTTGACGATCGCATAGGCGAGCGCGACCGGCGTATGGCTCACGTCCGTGCCGCGGATGTTGAATGCCCAGGCGATCGAATCGAGCGCGGAGAGGACGACCGCGTCCGCCTTCCGCTCGGCCAGCCAGTCGGCGATCTCGGCGCGCTTGGCGGGGGAGGACTTGCCGGCAAGGTCGTCGGACTGGACGGCGAGCGTCGCATCCGACGGCGCGGGCTTGTCCGGCCACACCGCGTCGATCGGATTGGTGTTGACCGCGACCAGCTCGGCGCCCTTCTCAGCCAGCGCCTTGCGGGCTTCCTCAACCCAGGCGCGAGTGTGCAGCCAGGGATCATAGCCGATGCGGCCACCATCAGGCGCATGGGCACCGAGCCAGGACGAGACGCTGGTGGCCGGCACGCCGACATATTCCCAATGATCGGCCGAGACCTGCTGGCGGACCTGGATCGTGTAGCGCCCATCGGTGAAGATCGCCGCTTCCTCCGGCAGCACCACAGCGGTACCGGCCGACCCCTGGAAGCCGGTCAGCCAGGCGAGGCGCTGGGCATAGGCGCCGACATATTCGGACATATGCTCGTCGGTAAGCGGCACGACGAACCCGTCGAGACGGTCGCGCTTCAGCTGCTCGCGAAGAGCCTTGAGGCGGTCGGCATAGCTGGACATGGGATATACTCTATTGCTGGACTCTATGGGGCTGCTTTGCTCCGATATTCGGCAAAAGTCACACCCTGCGCTATCGCTTGGACAATGACGCATTTCCCCCTGCCCCGCGCCGACCTGGCCACTCCCGCCCTGCTGCTCGACGTGGCGGCGATGGACCGCAACATCGCGGCGATGGCCGAATTCGCCCGGACGAGAGGCCTGGCGCTGCGGCCGCATGCCAAGACGCACAAGAGCAGCGAGATCGCCAAGCGGCAGATCGCCGCGGGCGCGGTCGGCATCTGCTGCGCCAAGCTGGGCGAGGCCGAGGCGCTGGCGGCCGACGGCGTGGGCGACATCCACCTGACCTCGCCGGTGGTGACAAGGGACGGGATCGCGCGGCTGACCGCGCTGGCGGGCAAGATCGGGCTTTCCGTGGTGGCGGATCATCCGGACGTGGTGCGGGCGCTGGCAGGGTGCGGAGCGACGATCTTCGTCGATGTCGACCCCGGCAAACATCGCACCGGCGTGACGTCCCCCGAAGCGGCGGTGGCGCTGGCGCGGACGATCATCGAAGCCGGGCTGCCGCTCGGTGGCGTGCAATATTATTGCGGATCGGAGCAGCACATCACGCACCTTTCGGACCGGCATGCCGCGATTTCGGAGAAGACCGATTATCTCCGCACGGTGCTGGCGGCACTGGCGGATGCGGGGTTCGCGATCCCGGTAGTGACCGGCGCGGGAACCGGCACCTTCGCGATCGATGCGGAGCTGGGGGTGCTGACCGAGCTGCAGGTGGGCAGCTATATCTTCCTCGACCGTGAATATCGCGATTGCGAGCTGGCCGGGCCGAGCTTCGAACAGGCGTTGTGGGTGGATTCCACGGTGGTCAGCGCGAACACGCCCGGCATGGTGACGATCGATGCGGGATTGAAGTCTTTCGCCACCGATGCCGGGGTGCCCGTGCCCTTGTCAGGCTCCGCGCGCTACGCCTTCATGGGCGACGAGCAGGGAGCGCTGTTCGGGGAAGCACTGCCGGCCCTGGCGGAACGGGTTACGCTCGTTCCGCCGCACTGCGACCCGACGGTGAACCTCTATGACCGCTATTGGCTGGTGGCGGGCGAGACGGTCACCGGCGCGTGGCCGGTGACCGCCAGGGGCCGTTCCACCTAGGCTTGGCCGATCGGGCCCTAGCGGCGGACGTAATAGCAGCGATGCTTGGCGCTGATCGTGCGATCGATCGCGCGGCCGCCAAAGGCACCGCCGACACCGCCGACCGCCGCACCGAGCAGGCCGTGGCCGATGATCGCGGGGCCAGCGAGCACGCCGACCGCGGCACCACCGATCAGGCCGGCATGGCCCGGCGAGCGGCGGCACTTCTTGTAATAGGTCCGGCTCTTCGAGCTCTTGCCCTTGTAGTGACTCTGGGCCTGCGCCGCCTCGATCGGCATTGCGACGGGCATGGCCAGCGCGAGAGCGGCAGTGGCCGCAATGAGCTTACGCATGATTTCCATCCCTTCCTTGATTCGATGCAGCAACAACTTGCCTGGGTGCCGCGCGGTTGCATGAACTGAAAACAACAAGGTGTTCATGGGATCGTTCGATGGATGCGGCGCATTGGACGGGCATGACAGGCGCCGGAATCCCGACTCCGCGCGAGCGGCTGGGCAGTGCCGCGGGTGCGCTCGCTTTCGTGGCACTGCTGTTGTGGCTGCTGGTCAGCGGACTGGGCGTACGCCTGCACATCATGCCGAACCCATCCATGCAGCTGGTCGACTTCACCCTGCCCCCGCCACCGCCACCCGAGCCCGAAAAGCCCCCCGCCCCCAAGCCCCGTGCACCCAAGGAGGAAGGCAAGGCCTCCCCGCCCAACAAGACCTCCCGCGCCACAGAGGTGGCGACGCCGGTGAAGACACCCCTCCCCCAGCCGATTCCCGCCGCGACGATCCCGGCGCAGGGCAGCGATGCGAGTTCGGGTAGCGCGCCGATCGCCGGCCCGGGCACGGGATCGGGCGGGATCGGCGATGGCACCGGCAGCGGCGGGCGCGGCGATGGCGCGGGCGGTGGCGGCGGCACCGTGCTGCGGCTGCTCGAGGGCGACATCACCGGACGCGACTATCCCAAGGCGGCAGCACGTGCGGGCGCGCAAGGCACTGTCGGCCTGCGTTTCACCGTGGGGGTCAATGGCCGGGTGACCGACTGCGAGGTGACGCGATCCAGCGGCAATGCGGATCTCGACGCGACCACGTGCCGGCTGATCCAGAAGCGCTTCCGCTATGCGCCAAGCCGCGATGCCAGCGGGCGGCCCTATGCCGATATAGTCACCGGCGAGCAGGTCTGGGAGCTGTACGACCGGCCCGATCGCTAGCGTCCAAGCTTCTCCACCAGGAAATCGACAAACGCCCGCACCCGGGCCGGCCGGGTGGCGCCGCCGACATAGACCGCGTGGATGTCCTCGCGGTCGCCCGGGTTGAACGGCTCCAGCAGGGAGACAAGCCGCCCGGCGGCGATATCCTGCGCCACGCTGAAGGTGCCGACCCTGGCGATGCCGACCGCCGCCAGCGCCAGCTCGGCAAGCGTCTCGCCATTGTTCGCCTCGATATTGCCGCCCACGGGCAGCGCATAGTCGCGCCCGTCGCGGCGAAACGGCCAGACCGGCTCGGCGCGACGGAAGTTGAAGTTGAGGCAATTATGCTCGTGGAGGTCCTCGGGAAGCTGCGGCGTGCCCATCCGCGCGAGATAGGCCGGGGCGGCGACGATAGAGCGCCCGGTCTCACCGATCTTGCGGGCAGTGAGCGCGCTGTCCGCCAGCGGGCCGAAGCGGATCGCGACATCGGCCCGGCCGCCGGCGACATCCTCCAGCGTGTCGCTCAGGCTGATATCGACGAGAATCCCGGGATGGCGCGTCACGAATTCGCCGAGCAGCGGCACGATCACCAGCCTGCCATGGGCCAGCGCCGCGCTTACCCGGAGACGCCCGCGCGGCGAAGCCTGGTCGGCGAGCTCCTCCTCCACCTCGGCGATATCGGCAAGGATGCGCTGGGCGGCATGGAGATAGGCATCGCCCTCCGGTGTGAGCGCCAGCCGGCGGGTGGTGCGGGTGATCAGCCGCACGCCCAGCCGCGCCTCGATCCGCCCGAGCGCACGGCTGACCGCCGAAGGGGTCAGGTCGAGCCGGCGCGCGGCAGCGGAGAGGCTCCCTTCGCGGACGGCGGTGACGAAGATCTCCATTTCGCCCGAGCGATCGGTCATGGCGCGCGTCATTCATGAATCCAATGCACAGATGTTTCGCCTTTCAGGCGCCTACCGGAAGCATGAGCGCCAGTCCATTTGTGTTGCCGCACAAATCGGAGCTGCATCCATGAGTCCCCGCCTCGCGCTCACTGCGCTTTCCATCGGTGCCTTCGGCATCGGCGTCACCGAATTCACCCCCATGGGCCTGCTGCCCGTGATCGCAGGCGACCTGGGTGTGTCGATCCCCACCGCCGGCCTGCTGGTCAGCGCCTATGCGATCGGCGTGCTGATCGGCGCGCCGCTGATGACGCTGACCACCGGGCGGGTGCCCCGCCGGACGCTGCTGATCGCGCTGACCGCGATCTTCACGCTGGGCAATCTGATGGCCGCCTTCTCCGACAGCTACGCGATGCTGCTGGCTGCCCGGATCGTCACCTCCCTCAATCACGGCGCCTTTTTCGGCGTCGGATCGGTGGTCGCCGCCGGCCTGGTGGCGCCCGAGAAGCGCGCGGGTGCCATCGCGACCATGTTCATGGGCCTGACGATCGCGACGATCGGTGGCGTACCGCTCGCCACCTGGGCGGGCGAGGCGATCGGCTGGCGTGCGGTATTCGGCGCGATCGCGGCGATCGGCGTGGTGACGATGATCGCGCTGCGCCTGTTCGTCCCCGCCCTCCCGGCCGAGAAGGACGCCGACATGATGGCCGAGCTTCGCGTGCTCGGCCGCGGCCCGGTGCTCTTCGCGCTCGCGCTCACCATGGTCGGGTTCAGCGCGATGTTCACCGTGTTCACCTATATCGCACCGATCCTGCGCGAGGCGGCGCATGCCTCGACCTTCTGGGTCACGGTGGCACTGGTGATCTTCGGCATCGGCCTGACCGCGGGCAACTGGCTGGGCGGGCGCTATGCCGACAAGTCGGTGGAAGGCGCACTGATCACGATGACGGCGGCGCTGGCGGTGCTGCTGGTCGCCTTCGCCTTCGGCATGTTCTCGCTGCCGGTCGCGATCGTGCTGATGCCGCTCTGGGGCGCTGCCAGTTTTGCCTTGGTGCCGCCGCTGCAGATGCGGGTGATGGACGCCGCGCATGAAGCCCCCAACCTCGCCTCGGCCATGAACATCGGCGCATTCAACCTGGGCAATGCGATCGGCGCGGCGCTGGGCGGCGAAGTGATCCGCGAGGGGATGGGCTATCCGGCAGTGTCGCTCGCCGCCGCGGCGATGGCGCTGGTCAGTCTCGCGATGGTGCTCAGCCCCAAGCTGGTGCGCCGGCGCGCGGCGGCGCTGGCCTGACGACGGGGCGGGCGCTAGGAAGACGCGATGACCGATCTTCCCAAGCCGCCCGTAGCCGCTACCCGCCCGCATAGCTTCACCGCGCACGGAGTCACGATCGAGGACCCCTGGGCCTGGCTCAAGGACCCCGCCTATCCCACCGTCACCGACAAGGACGTGCTTTCCTATCTCGAGGAGGAGAACACGTTCTTCCAAGCGGTGATGGATCCCTTGAAGCCGCTCTCCGATACGCTGTTCACGGAAATGCGCGGGCGGATCAAGGAAGACGAATCGACCGTGCCGCAGAAGGACGGCGACTGGTTCTACTGGACCGATTACGAGACCGGCGGCGAATATCCGCGCTGGTGGCGCCGGCATGTGGATGGCGGCGAGGACGTGATGATCCTCGACGAACCGGCACTAGCCGCGGGCAAGGAATATTTCCGGCTCGGCGCCTTTTCGGTGAGCCCCGACGGCAAGCTGCTTGCCTATGCCGTGGATGACAATGGCTCGGAGCGCTTCGAGGTCCGGGTGAAGGATCTGGAGAGCGGCACGCTGCTGCCCGATGTGATCCCGGGCATGCTCTCCGAGATCGTCTGGACCGCGGACTCCAAGGGTTTCCTCTACGGCCTGGCCAATGAGAACTGGCGGACCGACAATGCGCGCTGGCACGTGCTCGGCGAGCCGGTGGACAGTGATGTCGAGCTCTACAAGGAAGCGGACGAAGGCTATCGCGTCGGCGTGGGGGAGACCCAGTCGCGCAAATACCTGCTGATCTCGACCGGCGACCATGTGACGAGCGAAGTCTATCTGCTCGATCCCGCCGATCCTTCCAAGCCGATGGTCTGTGTCTCGCCGCGCAAGCCGGGCCGCGAATATGACGTGGACGAGCATGACGGGACGCTGTTCATCCACACCAACGATATCGACCCGCAGTTCCGGCTGATGACCGCTTCGGTCGACAAGCCCGGCGAATGGATCGAGCGGATCGGGCCGTCCGCGCATTTCTACATGACCGGCGTCACCTGCTTCGCCGACTATTTCATCGTCGAAGGCCGCGAGGACGGGCTCGATCAGATCGAGCTGCACCGCTACGACCCCGCCATCGCTCCCGTCCGCCTGAAATTCCCCGAGGCGAGCTATGTCGCGGGGTTGGGCGACAATCCCGAATATGCCATGGACAAGCTGCGCATCGGCTATGAGTCGATGGTCACGCCGGGCACCGTCTATGACTATAGCGTCGCCACCGGCGAACTCGAGACGCTCAAGGTGCAGGAGATCCCGTCGGGCTATGACGGGAGCAAGTACCGCACCGAGCGGCTGAAGATCACGGCGCGGGACGGCACCCAGGTTCCGGTCTCGATCGTCTACCCCAAGGACTTCCCCCGGGACGGCAGCGGCAAGCTCTATCTCTATGCCTATGGCGCCTATGGCTACGCCATCCCGCCCGGCTTCTCGACCGGCCGCATCTCGTTCCTCGACCGCGGTGTCGCATTCGCCATCGCGCATATCCGGGGCGGCGATGACCTGGGGCAGCAATGGTATCTCGACGGCAAGCTCGAGAAGCGGACAAACACCTTCAACGATTTCGTGGATTCCGCCCGGGGCTTGATAGGGGAGGGATTCACACATTCGGGCGGGATCGCGATTGCAGGGCGGTCCGCCGGGGGTGAACTGATGGGCGCGGTGGTCAATTCCGACCCCGAGCTCTGGGCCGCCGTCGTCGCCGACGTGCCGTTCGTCGACGTGCTCAACACCATGCTCGACGAGACGCTGCCGCTGACCCCGGGCGAATGGCCCGAATGGGGCAACCCGGTGGAGGACGCCGCGGCCTTCGCGCTGATCCGCTCGTACAGCCCGTACGACAACGTCACCGCCCAGGCCTATCCGCCGCTGTTCATCTCGGGCGGCCTCAACGACCCGCGCGTCACCTATTGGGAGCCCGCGAAATGGGCGGCGAAGCTGCGCGCCACCAAGACCGACGACAATGTGCTGGTCCTCAAGACCAACATGGGCGCCGGCCATGGCGGCAAGTCGGGCCGCTGGGAGAGCCTGAAGGAAGCCGCCGACGAAATGGCGTTCGTCCTCTGGCAGCTCGACGCCACCGAGCTGAAGGGCTGAGCCCGGCCTTCCCGACGATATCAAGGAGCGGCCGGCCGCCAAGCCGGCCGCTTCAGCCAGCCAGATCAAATCCTACATTGCAAGCCTGCCGGGGAACTAGGAAGAGCCCTCTCCCCGCGTGATCCGCGCCAGCAGCCGGGTCTCGCGGTGGCATTGGTGGCAGAAGGCGAAATCGAACGTCTCGCTGAGCACCCAGGCCTGGGAACTGGCGTCCCATTCGGCCCAGGCGTCGCGGGTGACGGCAACACCGCCGCAACGCTCGCATGCATATTCGACCCGAGGAGCATCGCCTTCTGCCACGCCCGGCACGATAGGCGATTCCCGGTCCGTTTCGGCGGCAACCCTCTCCATAATGGAGGAGGTTTGCGCGGCCGTTGCGCGGGCTTCCGGGCGGGCCTAGCCTGTGCGCCTCCGACCAAGGGAGCCCATCCAATGCGCACGTCCATGCTCGCACTCGGCGCCGCCGCCGCTTTGTTCACCAGCCTCGCCGCCACCGCCCCCGCCAGCCGCGCGCGGCCTGCCGCCGCCGACCCGAACGCGGAGGTGATCGCCGGGCGCAAGGCGGCCTTCCTGATGTCCGGCGCGCTGTTCGGCCAGATCAAGGCGGGCGTCGACCGGGGCGACGATCCCAAGACCCTGGGCTTCGCCGCGCGCGCCTTGTCGCGCTGGGCGAGCGCGCTGCCCGGCATGTTCCCCGCCGGCAGCGGCGGCGCACCGTCCGAGGCGCTGCCCGCCGTGTGGAGCGACCGGGCCGGGTTCGAGGCCAAGGCAGCGGACTATGCGGCGGCCGCGACCAAGCTCGCCGACCTGGCGCGCGCGGGCGACAAGCCGGGCTTCGCGGCGCAGTTCGCGGTGGTGGGGGGCACGTGCAAGGCGTGCCACGACACCTATCGCAAGGCCGAGGACAAGCATTGAGGGGGTAGAGGCAGGCCCTCCTGCTCCCGCCCCTTAGTTCCCCGGCGAAAGCCGGGGCCCAGGGTAACAGAGCGAGACGGCAGAGAAACCCTGGGCCCCGGCCTTCGCCGGGGAACGGATGGGTGCGACGGCTTCCTTATTCCTCCCCCGGAGGGGGAGGATTTTAGCGACTAAGCCCCTCCCCCCGCGGCGCCATCGCCTGCGCCATGCGGGTGAGTGCGTCGCCGATCTGGGCGGCCAGCTCGGTATCGAGCGAGGGATCCCCGGCCAGTGCCTCGCGCATCGCGGTCGCCCATTGCGCCGCCAGTTCCGGCCCGAAATCGAGCTGGCGGTGCATGCGCATGATGCACAGGCCCGGGCGCTCGGCGAACCAGTCGCGCGGGCCGCCGAGCCAGGCGGTGAGGAAGCCGGCCAGCGACGCGGCGATCGGTGCGAGATCGGGGCCGTGCGCCGCGCGCAGATCGGCATAGACGGGGTCGCGGTCGATCAGCGCATAGAAGCGCTCGGCCAGCGCCCGCACCGGCGCCGCGCCGCCGATCCGCGCAAAGGGCGTGGCTTCGCTCATCGTGACGGGGTGCCGCGCCTCCGCCCCGCCCGCCTTGATCGGCGTCAAGCCGGACCTCAGGGAAAACCCCGTTCACGCCGCCGACAGCGCGGCCATCCTATAATGATTTGGTCATTAACCTTAATTGTGCGTTCACCATGAAGCGGAGCGTGGTCATATGGCACCGGGAGTATTGCCGATGCACGATTGCATGAAACGCCGCCTGTTGTACGCGTCCAGCCAGGCCTATCAGCCGGGCATGCAGGTCCAGGGCCGCGGAGTCGGCTGGATCGAAGCGCCCTTCGTGGTGCGCCGCGAGACGGCATTGGGCGGACGCGAGATCGACCAGGCGATCGTCGGCCGCACGCCCGAAGGCGTGGTGGTGGCGTTCCGCGGATCGCTCCCGCCCTATTTCGGCAGCAGCTATGACGGCTGGGACGTGGTGCTCGACTGGCTGAACGACGCCTTCTCGCTGTGCCTGGAAGATTCGCATTATGGCGGCGGCGTGCATTTCGGCTTCTCCGAATCGATGCGCCGGCTGTGGAGCGACGCGGGCTCGGGCCCGGGCGTGCGCACCGCGATCCAGGCGATGCTCGACCAGAGCCTGCTCGACCGCAAGGCGCGGCGGCATCTGTTCGTGACCGGCCATTCGAAGGGCGGCGCGCTCGCCAACCTCGCCGCGATGCGCGCGGCGCAGGCGAGCGAATGGGCCGATGTGCCGGTGAGCGTGGCGACGATCGCCGCGGCGCGCGCGGGCAATGCCGACTTTGCCGCGAGCTATGCGCGCACCCGCATCGCCTGCCTGCGCTACGAGATGCCGGGCGACCTGGTGCCGCATCTGCCGCTGAGCCCGGCGACGCCGGGCTGGGCGCGCAAGATCGCCAAGGGCGTGTTCCCCAAGCTCGCCGCCGCCGATTACCGGCCGGTAGGGCTGCTGGTCTCGCCGCCGCCCGCGCTGAAGACCGGGCACCAGGCCTGGAGTGGCTCGCGCCGCCCGGTCCGCCGCTTGCTCGACCGGCGCGGCTCGGGCCTCGACGCGCTCGCCCCGGCGATCCTGAGCGCGCATGCGATCTGCCCCGGAAGTGGGTATGACCGGCTGATCTGCGAAGGCGAGGGTGTGGTGTGCGATCACGGCGAGGCGCCGGCACGCAAGCGGGCCTGAGGGCGGCGTACTTGCTCTGACGGTTCCCGGGCCGCCTAACTGCTCCCCGGCGGCTTGGCCGCTACCTGGTGGCTAGCTGTTCCCCGGCGAAAGCCGGGGCCTAGGGCCACGGGCGATCCGGCAGAGAAACCCTGGGCCCCGGCGTTCGCCGGGGAGCAGAAGGGGTGGCGCCTCCTCCAGGACAGGGCGACCTCTGGCAATCCCGCCGCGGGGTGGGATCACCTCGCGAACCCGCTCCGTTCCCCGGCGGAGGCCGGGGCCCAGTTGCCCTGTCGTTCGTGAGGTTCCCGCGCCATCGCCAGTGCGCCGAGACTGGGCCCCGGCCTTCGCCGGGGAACAGTGGGCGAAAAGGGCGCGACGGCCGGATAGTGGCGGGCGAACCGGGTGGTCCGCCCGCCCGCGCGGATCAGCCCAGCGGCATGTCGACGCAGATCAGCTTGCCCAGGACGTAGAAACAGCCCGGCGGGAGCGGATCGTCGAACGCCAAGGCGACCGAGGGCGCGAGGGCCGACAGGGCGAACAGCGCGGCAACTGCGATCTTCTTCTTCATCGATGCACTCCTCCGATTGGTGGAGCGATCAGGCTATCGGCTGCGGGGGCCGGCTCAAGCGGCCGGGGCCGATACCGACAGGTTTATTGGCACCGAAACGGGGGCGGCGCGGGCCGGAGCCCTGCGCCGCCTTTCCCGGACTTAGAAGTGGGCGATCACGCCGGCCATCGGGCGGAAGCTCTTGGCGTCGCCGAAGGTGTTGATCTCCATGCGCAGGCGCAGGCCGCTGTTGCCGGTGATGCCGCCAAGGCCGATGTCCTTGGGGCCGACCTCGACGCCGGCGCCATAGGTCATCGCGTGGAAATCGCGGCTGTTGTCACCGAGCGCGGCGAAATTTACCCATTGATAGCCGACCTTGCCATAGATCATGCCGCTCTCGCCCGCGCGCAGCCCGAAGCGGCCGGCGGCGCCATATTCCCAGTCGATATCGCCCTTGAAGCCCTTCACGACATTGCCCTCGGCGCCGACGAACACCGGGCCGAGCGGCACGTTGATACCGGCGACGCCCTGGACGAGACCGCCGTCATAGGCCTTGCCGTTCGCGGGCAACGGGATGCCGGCATTGGCCTGCTCGTCGAACCGCTCATAGCCGCCGAGGATGCCGACATAGGGCTCGATCCCGAAGGCGCGGGTGCCGTCGGGCGCGGTTTCGGCGACGCTGGTGGTGGTGGCGGTGCTGTCCGTGTCCTGGGCCAGGGCGGCGGGGACGGCGAAGGGCAGCGCGGCGAATGCCGCGGCGGCGAGGATGTTACGCATGTTGGGGGAAACCTCGTGATTACTTCAGACACACGCCCCGCCAATGCCGCCCTGGATACGCGGGCGCTGGCGGCGGGGCTGTAGGGGAAATGCACGAGGAGTCAGTAGGTTGCGGGGTGGGTTTGATTGCGGCTGGGGTGTTGCTTGGGGGACACGGTGCGCGTGGGGCGGCGTCGACAAACTTCGTCCGTTACCGACCCACTTCCGTCACCCCGGCCTTGTGCCGGGGGCCACCGCGCAGCACGCTGCCCCACGTGATCGAGCGCACGCCCTGTGTCTACATCCTCGCGAACCGCTATAACGGTGCGCTCTATGTCGGCGTGACCTCCAACCTGCTCGGCCGGATGATGCAGCATCGTGACGGAACCTTCGACGGCCACACTAAGAAATACGGCATCCGCCGGCTGGTCTATTTCGAGGTTGCCGAGACCATGGACGCGGCGATCGCGCGCGAGAAGCAGCTCAAGCGCTACCGGCGCGAATGGAAGCGCAACCTGATCGAGCGGCAGAATCCGGAATGGAACGACTTGGCGGTGGGGCTAGGACTGGAGCCGCTGGCGGCGTCACCCGGTGGCGCGGTGGACCCCGGCACAAGGCCGGGGTGACGGAGAGATTCTGTCGTCCTGCGTGACTCACGTAGGACAGGTCAGACGCTAGCGGTCATCGCGAAATCGGCAACTACCTTTGCGGATAGCCTGCCGCGGCTAGTCCCCCGCCGATCGTCGATATGGTACCTGCGACACCCCAATCCCTAGTCGTGAAAAGCACAGAAACATCGGTCAGAACGGTCATTAAGCCAGCAGCTTGGGCAGATGATAAGCTAGGCGACGCGATTTTACTCCGGCGCTCATTCTGCAGAGTGTCGATGATGCTCTGCGGCAGAGTAGACACGGTTCCTTTGGGCAGAGATAGCTCACCAATTCTCGCGGCTTCTACCTCCTTTTCATACTTGTCGATGACGGACAAGACTATCGACGAAACCCGCCCCCCCTACGTTGGAACGCGTCAGCAGCAAACGCTCCATTTCCCGAAAATGAGAGTATGACATTTCGTGCGGCGCTCGAAGTATTCCCCTATATCTCGGATTACTCTTAATTCTTCCAAATCTGCGGAGAAAATCGTCCCAGTGCGTGGAAGCCATAGCGCGAGACCTGCCATAGAATTTTCTCCATGACAGGAATATCTCGCGAATATCGGAGTCGTCTCCAATATTCTCCTGCGTCAGCCTCTCTACGAAATAAGAACCTTCAACAAATTTCTTAGTCGAGGCAAATTCTTCAAGCAGCTCGACCAGAAGGGCCGCCTCACTGTCAGATAGGACGGTTCTATCGGCCGGCAGGTTTGGCCCGATTCCAGAGCCCGTGACCAGTTGCGCTAGGAGAACCAGTAAGGATCGCTCCGTGGCGGAAAGCTTAGGTTGGGGCTCGTAGATCGCCACTCGGCCCTACTCCGCCGCAACCCCGGACCCCGAGAACATGTCCGGCCCGCCCTCAGCCGCGTCCTCATTGGCCACCGGGGTGGCCTTGGCCTTCTGGCGCTTGTCGAACGAGTCCCACACCTCGCCCCAGTTGCCGCGGGTCGCTGCCTTCGAATATTCGGTGGCGCGGGTCTCGAAGAAATTGGCGTGCTCGACGCCGTTGAGCAGCGGGGCGAGCCAGGGGAGCGGGT
Source organism: Sphingomonas kyeonggiensis (assembly GCF_014204495.1). Taxonomy (GTDB): domain Bacteria; phylum Pseudomonadota; class Alphaproteobacteria; order Sphingomonadales; family Sphingomonadaceae; genus Sphingomonas; species Sphingomonas kyeonggiensis_A. The sequence continues at coordinate 281,279 of NZ_JACHLN010000001.1, forward strand.
GCTCCTCGACCATGTAGATCGGCTTCATGCCGAGCTGGCCCAGGCGCCAGTCCGCGATGTAGCGGACATACTTCTTGATCTCCTTGGGCGTCATGCCGTTGACCGGGCCCATCTCGAAGACGAGGTCGATGAACGCGTCCTCGATGCGCACCGTCTTCTGGCACATGTCGAGGATGTCGTCGCGGACCGACGGGGTGAGGCAGTTGCGCTCCTTGCAGAAGGCGTGGAACAGCTTGATGATGCCTTCGCAGTGCAGGCTCTCGTCGCGGACCGACCAGCTGACGATCTGGCCCATGCCCTTCATCTTGTTGAAGCGCGGGAAGTTCATCAGCATCGCGAAGCTGGCGAAGAGCTGCAGGCCCTCGGTGAAGCCGCCGAACATGGCGAGCGTCTTGGCGATGTCCTCGTCGCTGTCGACGCCGAAGGTGCTCAGATAGTCATGCTTGTCCTTCATCTCCTTGTACTGGAGGAAGGCGGCATATTCGGTCTCGGGCATGCCGATCGTGTCGAGCAGGTGCGAATAGGCGGCGATGTGGACCGTCTCCATGTTGCTGAACGCGGTCAGCATCATCTTGATCTCGGTCGGCTTGAACACGCGGCCATATTTCTCGTGGTAGCAATCCTGCACCTCGACATCGGCTTGGGTGAAGAAGCGGAAGATCTGGGTGAGCAGGTTGCGCTCGTGATCGGTGAGCTTCTGCGCCCAGTCGCGGCAATCCTCGCCCAGCGGCACTTCCTCCGGCAGCCAGTGGATCTGCTGCTGGCGCTTCCAGAAATCGAACGCCCAGGGATATTCGAAGGGCTTGTAGGTCTTGCGGGCTTCGAGAAGCGGCATGGGGATTACTCCGTGACGAACTGTAAGAGGAAGATCGGGGCAGTGAAGAAGAGCGTTATGCTGCCGCCGAGAAGCGTGAAGAACATGCCCATGGCGCGGACATTGGACGTATCGCGCGCGGGGATCGGGCCGCGGCCGACATAGGGCTTGGGCTGCACGATCATGTGCAGGCCGACGAGCGTCACCAGCGCCATCAGCACGAGCAAGAGCAGGCTCATGCCGCGCCTCCCGCCAAGGTGAAGACGGCGGCGAAACCGCCGAGGAACAGGCCGAGCGCGAGCAGCATCATGCCGGCGATGCGCAGGGCGTAGGTGGTGGCCTCGGCCTCGGGCAGGCCGAGCGCGGCGCGCGCCGTGGCGGGCTTCACCAGCGTGGCGAGGCCGACGGCGCCCGCGGCTCCGGCGATGCCGGCCATCAAGGCGAGGCTGCGGGTCATTCGTGGTCGATCACCGTGGTGTTGCCGCGGCGGACGGTGCGGTCGCGGTAGACGACCTTGGTGACGCGGGTGCCGCGATTGGCGCCGACGCCGAACACGCAGATGCCGAGGAAATAGCCGAAATCATACCAGCCGCCATTATTGGGCACGGCATAGACCGCAACGTCGGGCACGATCAGCGAGAGGAACCAGGCGACCGGGAAGATGAAGCCGTGCCAGAGCCCCAGCAGGAAGCCCGGCGCCTCGGGCTGGACGGCCGTGGGGACCTGCTTCGCGCAGGCGGCGAGCAGCAGGAAGGCGGCGACGGACAGGGTGCGGAACGGCTTCATGCAATCCCCCGAACGGGTGAGTGACAGGGCGCACGGCCGGCTGCATCGTTTCCCCGCCGCGCGCGTTGAGCGTGCGAACGCGTCCCCAAGCGAGATTGGCCCCAAGGAGAATGGCGATGACCGACGTAAGTGCAATCAAGGAGCATATGGAAGTGATCGGCGCCGACGGCGTCCATGTCGGCACCGTCGATCATGTCGAGGGCGAGCGCATCAAGCTCACCAAGAAGGATTCGGGCGCCGAGATCGAAGGTGCCGAAGGCTCGCATGCCGGGCACCATCATTACATCTCGCTCGGCCTGGTCGCCGGCGTGGAAGGCGATCAGGTCCGCCTGAGCGCGAACGCCGATGTGGCGGTCGAGATCTTCGAGGAAGAAGCCTGAGGCCATCACCACACCACCTGCACCGGACCGGGCATCCACCGGTGCAGGACGGTGGTGAAGGACCAGGGGACCTGGTCGACCAGCACGTCCAGCGCCTTGCGCTGCACCTTCAATTGCCAGCCACCCTCCCCGCGCAGGGACAATTGCCCCTGACGCTGCAGGAAGGCCTCGCGCAGCCCCTGCGGCGAGGTGCTGCGTATCGCCGGCCAGTTGGCGATAAGCGATGCGATGATCGTCTCCGCCATCGCCCGATCGTCCTCGGCCAGCTCCACCGCCGGCACGTCCGCGTCCGGCGCCGACCCGCACAGGATCAGCGGCAGCGCGGGATCGCCCGCCTGCTCCGAATGCGTCGCGAGATAGCGCAGCATCGCCACCGCACGGCCGAGCTCCGCCGGAGCGACGCGCTGCGGGTCTCCCGCAAGCACGCCGATCCGGTTGAACAGGGCCGGCAGATAGGGCGTGAACAGCACCAGCCCCGCTTCGCCGACAAGGCGATCGGTCGGCACCGGTCAGATCACTGACAAGCCAGGCATTCGTCATAGTCGGTGCTTTCACCGAGGTTGAACTGCGGCTTGTCGATCGTGTTGTCGGCTTCCACGCCGCCCGCGAAGCCGGCGCGCTGCACCGACTTGGAGCGGAGATAGTAGAGCGACTTGATGCCAAGCTCCCAGGCCCGGAAGTGGAGCATCAGCAGGTCCCACTTCTCGACGTCCGCCGGGATGAACAGGTTCAGCGACTGAGCCTGGTCGATATAGGGGGTGCGGTCGCCGGCGAGCTCGAGCAGCCAGCGCTGGTCGATCTCGAAGCTCGTCTTGTAGACGTCCTTCTCTTCCGGGGTGAGGAAGTCGAGGTGCTGGACCGAGCCGCCCTGCTCGAGGATCGAGTTCCACACCGCATCCGAGTTCTTGCTCTTCTCCGAGAGCAGCTTCTCCAGATACGGGTTCTTGACCGAGAAGGAGCCCGACAGCGTCTTGTGCGTGTAGATGTTGGCCGGGATCGGCTCGATGCAGGCCGAGGTGCCGCCGCAGATGATCGAGATCGACGCGGTCGGCGCGATCGCCATCTTGCACGAGAAACGCTCCATCACGCCCATGTCGGCCGCGTCCGGGCACGGGCCGCGCTCGACGGCGAGCGCCATCGAGGCCTGATCGACCTGCGCCTTGATGTGCTTGAACATCCGCAGGTTCCAGCTCTTGGCCATCGCGCCTTCGAACGGGATGCCGCGTGCCTGGAGGAAGCTGTGGAAGCCCATCACGCCGAGGCCGACGCTACGCTCGCGGCTGGCCGAATAGGCGGCCTTCTCCATGCCCGGCTCGGCACGATCGATATAGTCCTGCAGGACGTTGTCGAGGAAGCGCATCACGTCCTCGATCAGGTTCTTGTCGTCCTTCCACTGGTCCCAGGTTTCCATGTTGAGCGACGAGAGGCAGCACACGGCGGTGCGCTCGTTGCCCAGATGGTCCTTGCCCGTCGGCAGCGTGATTTCCGAACAGAGGTTCGAGGTCGAGACCTTGAGGCCCAGATCACGGTGATGCTTGGGCATGTTCGAGTTCACGTGGTCGCTGAACACGATGTACGGCTCGCCGGTGGCGAGACGGGTCTCGACCAGCTTCTGGAACAGCGCGCGCGCATCGACCTTGCCGCGCTCGGACTGGTCCTTGGGCGAACGCAGCACCCACTCCTCGCCGTTGCGCACCGCTTCCATGAACGCATCGGGGATCAGCACGCCGTGGTGCAGGTTCAGCGCCTTGCGGTTGAAGTCGCCCGACGGCTTGCGGATCTCGAGGAACTCCTCGATCTCCGGGTGCGAGATGTCGAGATAGCAGGCGGCCGAACCACGGCGCAGCGAGCCCTGCGAGATCGCCAGCGTCAGCGAATCCATCACGCGGACGAACGGGATGATGCCCGAGGTCTTGCCGTTGAGGCCGACCGGCTCGCCGATGCCGCGCACCGAACCCCAATAGGTGCCGATGCCGCCGCCGCGCGAAGCCAGCCAGACATTCTCGTTCCAGGTGTCGACGATGCCGTTCAGGCTGTCCGGCACCGAATTGAGGAAGCAGCTGATCGGCAGGCCGCGGCCGGTGCCGCCGTTCGACAGAACGGGGGTGGCGGGCATGAACCACAGCTTCGAGATATAGTCGTAGATGCGCTGGGCGTGCGCCTGATTGTCGGCATAGGCCGAGGCGACGCGCACGAACAGGTCCTGGAAATTCTCGCCGGGCAGCAGATAGCGGTCGCGCAGCGTTTCCTTGCCGAACTCGGTGAGCAGCGCGTCGCGCGAATGATCGACCTCGACATCATACGCACGCGGCGCGACGGTCTTGGAATCGGTCTTCTTGCGCAGCTTGGGCGCGGCCTTCTCGGCAGCTGCCTTGGCTGCCGCATCCGTGGCGGCCTTGACGGCAGCGGTGGGGGCTTCGGCGACGGTATCGTTCACGCTGTTTTCCGTGTCCCTGAATTCCATGACAACACCCCTGATAAAGCTTCACGCGCCTCTCGCATTGGAGAGACATCAAATCCCGACTCAAGGGGCGCCGATACTATCACCGGCTCGGCCGATCGCGAAGAACAAAACATGTCCATCGCACCTCGCCTCAGGCACGAGTCGATCCCTTCCGCATATGGGTATGCGGCGGCGAGTCCACCAGTGCTTGAGCTTGCCCCTCAGTGCAACCACAACAGATTGTGCCAAACCGAGTCCGGGCACAAGAGCCGAAATGGTTAATATCCACAACGCTTCGTCGCTAAAATGACTCGCTTCACAGCAGCTGCGCAACTGCTGCAATGCCGCGACGCGCGGACTTTCCTAGGGTTTCCGAAAGGCAAGGGAACGAACGCGGAACGTAAATTTTTTTAACGTGGAGGACTCAGGGCGACCACAAGGGCTTGTGGTTGACCGTTCGGAAGCACCGCAGATGGTGGCGCTCGCGTCCAACCGGCATCGATCAACGAAGTCATCCCCGAAACTGATCCCCGGCGAAGGCCGGGGCCCAGTCGCGATGCCGTTCGAGAGGTTCCGGCGCCCGCGATACTGCGCCGAAACTGGGCCCCGGCCTTCGCCGGGGAACTAGGTGGGCGCGAGCGCGGGATGGCTGGAAGTACCGACATTCACGGGCGATAGGTTCACGCGCAAAAATCCTCTCCCGGAGGGAGAGGGGGACCGCCGCCAAAGGCGGTGGTGGAGAGGGAACGCCACAGGCGATGTTGCTCGCGGCAAGCCCCCTCCACCAGCTTCGCTGGCCCCCCTCCCCCTCCGGGGGAGGATTGTTGATGCCGATAAAGCCCGCCCCTCACCCCAATAGGCGATCGCCCGCTACACCGCGCGGCAATTGCTGATTGCGCCGCCGCCATGCGACTATACCAAGGTGCGCTTGCGGATCGTTCCGCCGCATGCGGAATTATATCGGGATGGCAACGAACGGGGCAGAAGCGGAGGATCGGGACGCCTGGCAACCGGCGCCGCATGAACGTTCGCCCATCCCCGGATCACCGCCCACCCCCTGGCATCCGCTGCCACGACGCATCGCCTATTTCTCGGTCGCGGTGCTGGTGGTGCTGTCGGGCTCGCTGGGCAATGCGATCGTCACCGCCAATCTGACCACGCTGCAGGGATCGCTGGGGCTCTATTCGGCCGAGATCCAGTGGCTGCCGACCGCCTATGTGATGACCAATGTCTGCGCCAACATGGTGCTCATCAAGTTCCGCCAGCAATTCGGCATAAGGCTGTTCACCCAGATCTTCCTGATCGCCTTCGCGCTGACCACCGCCTCGCACCTGCTGGTCCACAGCTTCGCCAGCGCGGTGGCGGTGCGCGCGATCAGCGGGATCGCGGCGGCGGCGTGCAGCACGGTGGGGCTGCTCTACATGGTGCAGGCCTGGACGCCCGAGCACCGGCTGAAGGGCATCGTGCTCGCCGTATCGCTGCCCCAGATCGCCGTGCCGCTGGCCCGGCTGTTCCCCAGCGAGGCCTTCGAGCCCGATCGCTGGCAGACCATGTATCTGTTCGAGCTGGGGCTGGCGCTGTTCTGCCTGGCCGGGGTGCGGCTGCTGGTGTTGCCGCCGGTCGAGCGGATGAAGGCGTTCGAGCCGCTCGACTTCGTGACCTTCCCGATCTTCGCGGTGGGCATCGCATTGCTCTGCGCGGTGCTGGGGCTGGGCCGCTCGGTCTGGTGGTTCGAGGCGCCCTGGGTGGCGCCGGCGCTGATCGGGGCGATCGTGCTGATCCCGATCGCGGTGGTGATCGAGCACAACCGCAGCAATCCGCTGCTCAACACCCGCTGGCTGGGCAGCGGCGACATCGTGCGCTTCGCACTCGTCTCGATCCTGACCCGGGTGGTGCTTTCGGAGCAGTCGATCGGGGCATCGGGCCTGCTGACCGTGCTCGGCATGGGCAATGACCAGATGCGCATGCTCTATCTGGTGGTGCTGCTCGCCACGCTGGCGGGAATCGTGATCGGCGCGCTCACCATCGATCCCAATTTCCTGGGCGGGCCGATCCTGGTGGCGCTGGCGCTGATCTGCGTCGGCGCGCTGATCGATTCGGGATCGACCAGCCTGACCCGGCCGCACGACTTCTATTTCAGCCAGGCGCTGATGGGGTTCGCCAGCGCGCTGTTCATCGGCCCGGCGCTGCTGATCGGGCTGACCCGGGCGCTCAAGGAAGGGCCGACCCATTTCGTCAGCTTCTCGGCGCTGTTCGGCATCACCCAGAATCTGGGCGGGCTGTTCGGATCGGCGATGCTCGGCACCTTCCAGGTGATCCGCGAGCATGCCCATAACAATGCGATCGTCGCGCAGCTGGCGGATGGCGACCCGCTGGTGGCGCAGCGGCTGCAGCAATATGCCGCCGCCTATGGCCGGGTGCTGGTCGATCCGGCGCTGCGCCAGGCCGAGAGCGCGGCGATCCTGACCCAGACGGTGACGCGGGAGGCCAATGTGCTCGCGTACAACGACACCTTCCTGCTGGTCGCGGCGATCGCGGCGGCGACGATCGTCTGGGCGAGTTTTCACATATTCCGGATCCGGCGCGAGAATCTGCGCCGGGCGGCGGAACAACAGGCGGGAGCATCCTGATGGCAGACGGGCAAGAACCGGCCCCTCCGGCGACCAGCGAAGGCGCCGATCCGCCCCCCGCGCCGGCGGCGGACGCGCGGCGCTGGAAGCCGCCGAAGCTCTCCTGGCTCTCGATCGCGATCGCGGCGGCGCTGATCCTGATCGGCGTGACCGCGGTGCTGATGGCGTGGCAGGCCTGGCCGTTCGGCGGACGCAGCCAGTCGACCGAGAATGCCTATGTCCGCGGGCAGGTGACGATCATCAGCCCGCAGGTGAGCGGCTATCTGACCAGCGTGCCGGTGCAGGACTTCGCGCGGGTGAAGGCCGGCGACGTGCTGGCGACGATCGACGACCGGATCTACGCGCAGCGGGTCGACCAGGCGAAGGCGAACGTCGCCAGCGCCGATGCGGCGCTCGCCAACAATCCGCAGCAGGTGGCGTCGAAGACCGCGACCCTGGGATCGCAGCAGGCGGCGGTCGCCTCGGCCCAGGCGCAGCTGGCCAAGGCGCAGGCCGATTATGCACGGATCGACGCACTGGCGAAGGACGGCTTCGTCACGCGGCGCGACCGGGATGCGGCGCTGGCCACGCTGCGCACCGCCCAGTCGGCGGTGGCGCAGGCGCAGGCGGCGCGGACGGTGGCGACGCAGGACATCCGCAGCGTCGATGTGAGCAAAAGCGGGCTGGTCGCCTCGGTCGACGCCGCCAAGGCCGCGCTGCGCCTGGCCGAGATCGACCTGGCCAACACGGTGATCCGCGCGCCGGTGGCCGGGCAGCTGGGCGAGATCGGCGGGCGGCAGGGGCAGTATGTCACCGCCGGCACCCAGCTGATGGCGCTGGTGCCGGAGACTTTGTGGGTGACCGCGAACTTCAAGGAAGCGCAGACCGCGAAGATCCGGCCGGGGGCGAAGGCGAGCTTCAAGGTGGATGCGCTGGGCGGGGCGCGGCTGACCGGGGTGGTCGAGCAGCTGGCACCGGCGGCGGGATCGGAATTCGCGGTGATCCGCAGCGACAATGCCACGGGCAATTTCGTGAAGATCCCCCAGCGGATCGCGGTGCGCATCCGGATCGACCCGGACCAGCCGCTGGCCGGCCGGCTGCGGCCGGGCATGTCGGTGGAGGCGAAGGTGGAGCTGGCCAGATGACATCTTCCCCTCCCTGGAAGGGAGGGGAGCGGCCTTGCAGCCCCCGCATCCCACGCTAGGTTGCCCTCGAAACGAGATTCGGGGACGGCATATGCGCACGGGACTGACGGCTTTGGCGGTGGCACTTGCCTGGGCATCACCCGCCTGGGCGCAGGAGGCGCCTGCCCCGGCGCCCGGGGCCGCGCCGGTGATCACCCCGACGCCGCTGCCCGCCGACGCGGTGGTCGTCAGCACCGACGACAATCCGGCGAACCTTGTCGTCGAGAAGTCGATCGACGAGCTGCAGGCGATGCTCGCCGCCGGCAAGGTCGAGGCGTGGAAGCTCGCCGACCTCTATGTCGAGCGGATCGGCAAGGTGGACCGCGACGGGCCGACGCTGCGCTCGGTGATCGTCACCGCACCGGCCAAGGACCTGCGCTATGACGGCCGCGCCAGCGACGACCGGCGCAAGGCGGGCAAGACGCTGGGGCCGCTCGACGGCATCCCGGTGCTGATCAAGGACAATATCGAGACGCAGAACATGCCCACCACCGCGGGCAGCCTGGCGCTCGCCAACAACGATACCGGGCGCGACGCGCCGCTGGTGGCGAAGCTGCGGGCGAAGGGCGCGGTGATCCTCGGCAAGACCAACCTCAGCGAATGGGCGAACATCCGCTCGAACCATTCGATGAGCGGGTGGAGCGCGGTCGGCGGGCTGGTCAGGAACCCCTATGCGCTCGATCGCTCGGCCTGCGGCTCGTCGAGCGGATCGGGCGCCGCGGTGGCGGCGAGCCTCGCGGCGGCGGCGGTGGGCACCGAGACCGACGGATCGGTGGTGTGCCCGGCGGCGATGAACGGGCTGGTCGGGTTGAAGCCGACGCTCGGCCTGATCAGCCGCACCGGGGTGGTGCCGATCAGCCATAGCCAGGACACGCCCGGGCCGATGGCGCGCACGGTCAAGGACGCGGCGATCCTGTTCGGCGCGATGATCGGCAGCGATCCCGCGGATCCGGCGACCAGGGATGCCGACAAGCACAAGGCGGACTATGCCGCCGGCCTGAGCCCCGATGCGCTGAAGGGCGTGAAGATCGGCTATTGGAAACCCGAGATGGCCGCCGACCTCGCCGCGCGCTTCGACAAGGCGCTCGAGGAGCTGACCGCGGCGGGCGCGGTGCTGGTCGAAGTGAAGATGCCCGAGCTGAAGGGGCTGGGCGAGGCCGAGGGGCTGGTGCTCTACACCGAGCTCAAGGCGGACATGGCGACCTATCTCGCCACCACCCCCGCCAGCGTGGGGCCGAAGACGCTCGCCGACCTGATCGCGTTCAACGAGGCCAACAAGGCCAGCGAGATGCCGTTCTTCGGGCAGGAGACCTTCATCAAGGCCGAGAAGACCAAGGGGCTGGACGATCCCGACTACAAGGCCGCGCGCGAGAAATCGGCGCGGATGGCGGGGCCGGAAGGGATCGACGCGATGCTGGCCGCCGGTGGCGTGCAGATCCTCGTCACCCCGACCTATGGCACGCCCTGGCTGAGCGACCCGGCGCATGGCGACCAGTTCCAGGGACCCTCGGCGAGCGAATTGCCGGCCGTGTCGGGCTATCCGCACCTCACCGTGCCGATGGGACTGGTGAACGGGCTGCCGGCGGGGCTGTCGTTCATCGGCACGGCCTATTCGGACGGGCTGCTGCTCAAGGCGGGGTACGCCTATGAGCAGGCCACGCACGCCCGGGTGGTGCCGCAATATCTACCGACGATCCCGGCGGACCTGGGGCCGCGGAAGTAACCCGTCGCTCCGGCGACGGTTACCGCTTCTTCTCGAGCTCGAGCAGTTCCTCGCGCACATGGATCGCCTCGAGCGACATGCGCACCTCGACCAGGAAATAGATCAGCCCGGCCATCAGCAGCAGCATCGAGATGATGAAGCTCGACGCCACCCAGATGCCGACATGGAGATTGGTCAGCCGCGCGACGAACATCATCGCCACGACCAGACAGATCGCCAGCGCGCTGGCGGTGCACAGGAAGATGGCGTTGTTGATGACCGAGATGCGGCGATCGATGATGCGCAGCTCCCAGACATGCCGGTCATGCTCGGGCCCGGTCGAGCGCGGGTGCAGCTGCTCGATGTTGCGCGCGCGATCGACGATTCGCGCCAGCCGCCCGACCATGACGTTGAGGAACGCCCCGATGCCGGCGAGCAGGAACACCGGCGCGATCGCGGCCTGGATGGTCTCGGAGACCGTGGAGAGATAGGGGCCTTCCATCGTTATCCTTATGCCGGGTGCGAAACGAGGAGTGAAGACGCGATGATGACCTTCGATACCGATACGCAGGCAGGCGTCGTCGAGTTCCTTGTCGATGGCGGCGTGACCCGCGCCGACTATGACGCGGGGGTGGCCGCGATGGAGGCCGTGATCGCCGACAAGGGCAGCCTGTCGGCGCTGGCGGTGATCCGAAACTTCTCCGGCATGGAGCTGGGCGCCTGGTGGAAGGACATCAGCTGGGGCGCCACGCACATGGGCAAGATCCGGCGCGCCGCGATCGTCACCGACAGCGGCTGGATCGAGATGGCGACCCGGGCGGGCAGCATGATGGTTTCGGCCGAGGTGAAGCTGTTCAAGCCCGACGCGCTGGAGGAGGCGCGGGCCTGGGTGCGGGAGGACTGAGGCTCTTTCGTTCCCCGGCGAAGGCCGGGGCCCAGTCTCGGCGCACCATCGATGGCGCAGGAGACTCACGAAAGACATTGCAACTGGGCCCCGGCCTTCGCCGGGGAACTGAGAAGGGGTCGAAGATGCCCCCCCAAGCTCCGTCATCACGGCTTGGTAACGGGTAGCGTAGTACAAGCACCCGCATGTCGAAGCCGATGCTGCTCGAGGAATTCACGCGCCTGCCGCCGGCGCTCACCGTCGATTGCGTGGACGGGCTGTCCGGCGCGATCGACGCAGTGGCCACGCGCGCGGCGCCGTCGCACCGCTTCCTGCGCTATGGCTGGTTCGCCGCAGGGCTGCGCGCCTATGGCGGCCATGCCCGCACCATCACCGTGTCACGCGAGGGCGAACCCGTCGCCGCGCTGCCGATCGTCCCCGCCGGCCCGGCCTGGGCGAAGCTGGTTGCCATTCCAGGCTGCTACTGGCCGTTCCGCAGCTTCCCCGTGCGCGAAGATGCCGGGGTGGAAGCCGTCGAGGCCCTGCTTCCCCGCCTGGCCCGCGAAGCTCGGGCGCTGCGCGTCGGCCCGGTCTATGATGGCGATCCGGGACTGGAGCTGTTCAAGGAAGCCGCGCGCAACCAGGGCTGGGCGCTGCTCGACCGCTTCGTGGCGGACAGCTTCGCGCTCGATATCGCCGCCGAACGCGCCGAAGGCACCTGGCCGCGCAATTCGACGCTGAAGAAGAACCGCTTCCACGAGAAGCATCTCGGCAGCCATGGCGCACTCGACTGGAGCTTCGTCAGCGGTGGCGACTGGAACGCCGCCGCGTTCGATGCGCTTGCCGAGATCGAGGAGAAGAGCTGGATCGCGGCGCGGACCGACGGATCGGACGCCAAGTTCACGACGACCGGCCACGGCGCCTTCTGGCGCGCGGCGGCGGAGGATCCGGTGCTGGCCGGCATGATGTGGGCGGCGATGCTGCGCGTTGACGACGCACCTTCCGCCTTCTCGTTCGACATGAACGCCGGCGCACTCAAATACGCGATCGCCAACAGCTATGACCCAGCCTTCGCCAAGCATTCGCCGGGCAAGCTGCTCTATTATCGCAACCTGGTCCGCGCGATCGAGGACGGGATCAGCGATGTCGACTGGGGTGCGGGCGACAGCGGCTACAAGCAGGTGATCGGCGCGGCCAAGGGCCCGGCGATCCGCGACTGGCTGTTCGTGCGCCCGGGCATCGACGCGCTGGCCGGCAAGCTGCTGCGCGGCGCGTGGAAGCGCACCGGCAGAAGCGAGACAGGCTCAGCGCCGGCTGAAGCGGAGCGCGTCCTCGATGCTGAGAAAGGCGACGACGCCCGTGAAAAGCGCGAAGGCGCCGACGACTAGGTAGAGGAACATCGCATTGCTCCATGCTGGCAATGTGTTCGCCATGCCCCCTGGGACAATCCGCCGCTTTGACGATTCTCAAATGGCGGCCATAGTAGGGGCATGACCGCTGCCCATATCTGCTCCGACTGCGCCGTGCGCGACCGGGCGCTATGCGCCAGTCTCGACGACGCGGAATTGAACGCGCTCAACACGCTCGGCCAGCGCCGGACGCTGCAGCGTGGCCAGGCATTGATCTGGGCGGGCGAGGAAAGCCCGGTCTGCGCCAATCTGATCTCCGGTGTGCTCAAGCTGAGCGCGACCACCCCCGACGGGCGCGAACAGGTGGTGGGTCTGCTCTATCCCGCCGATTTCGTCGGCCGTCCCTGGGCCAACACCGCCGATTTCACAGTGACCGCACTGGGCGAGGCCGAGCTCTGCGTGTTCCCGCGCGGCCCGTTCGAGCGCGTCCTCGAGGATCATGTCCGCATGGAGCGGCTGCTGCTCCAGCGCACCCTCGCCTCGCTCGACGAGGCACGCGCCCGCATGCTGACGCTCGCCCGGCTCTCGGCACGCGAGAAGCTGGCGGGCTTCCTGCTCGACCTGGCCGATCGCTCGCATGGCTGCCGCGCCACCGCCTTCGGTCCGGTGACCTTCGACCTGCCGCTCACCCGCGGCGAGATGGCCGACGTGCTGGGGCTGACGATCGAAACGGTGAGCCGCCAGCTGAGCAAGCTCAAGGCGGAAGGCGCGATCAACCTGATGGGCGCGCGCGGGATCACGATCCGGGATCGCGCCAAGCTGGAGGCGAGCAGCCAATAGGCTGCCGCACCGGCGCCAATATCGTCATCCCGGCGCACGCCGGGACCTCAGGCGAAGGCGCCGGGAAGGAGCCGCACGAGATCCCTGCTTCGCCGGGATGATGGATGACGCGGCGCAGGCTAGCCCGCGATCTTCCGCAGCGCTTCCACGAAGCGATCGACCTCATCGATCGTCGTCGCCAGCGCCGGCGTCACCCGCACGCAGCTGCCCGAGGCCAGGCCGTCGCGATGGACGGTGAAGATGCCATGTTCGTCGAGCAGCCGCTTCGCCAGCGCGACATTGGCCGCATGGCTGGTCTGCCCCTTCAGCCGGAACGCCGTGATCGCGCCGAAGAAGAGAGGATCGTCGGGGGTGAGCACTTCGATCCCCTTCATCTCGCGCGCCAGCAGCGCCCAGCGACAGCGCAGCATCTGGAGACGCGCCGCCTTGGCCTTGATCCCGATGCTCTCATGAAAATCGAGCGCGGCCGGCACGGTGAGTTGCGCCGCGAAATCGAGCGTGCCGGTATGCACGCGGCTGCGGATGTCGGCCGGGTCCGCGCCGAGTTCGGCAGGGTCGACATCGATGTCCGCCAGCCGTCCGCCGCGGATCACGATCGCCCCGACGCCCAGCGGCGCGCCGAACCATTTGTGCAGGTTGATGCCGATGAAGTCGGCGCCGAGCTCCGGCAGCCTGAAATCGAGCTGGCCGACGCTGTGCGCGGCATCGACGATCACATCGATCCCGTGCAGCTCCGCCATCGCCGCGATGTCTGCGACCGGCAGGACCAGCCCGGTCCGGTGGCTGACATGGGTGAGCAGCACCATGCGCAGGTTCGGATGGGCGATGAACGCCTTGGCATAGGCATCGATCACCCACTGATAGGTGGCGGGCTCGGGCAGCGCGATCTTCACCACCTCCACTCCGCGCCGGGCGTGCAGGCTCTCCATGCAGGCCTGCATCGAATCATAATCGAGATCGGCATGGAGCACCGCGTCGCCGGGGCGCAGCTTGTTGTAGCCGAGGATCAGCGCGCGCATCGCTTCGGTGGCGTTGCGGGTGAAGGCGATCTCTCCCGTCGCCACGCCGAGCGTCGCGGCTACCCGGGCGCGGATCGCCTCGATCTCGCCGGGCATCTCGCGCCGGGCATAGAAGCTGGTTTCGCGGTTCACCCGCTCGACATTGGCACGATAGGCGGCAAGCACCGGCCGGGCCATCATGCCCCAATTGCCATGCTCGAGCTGCACGACCTTGCGGGTGATATCGTACTGGGCGGCGATCTTCAGCCAGCGCTCGTCATCGGCGGCGAAGGCGGGCACGGGAGCGACGGAAGCGGCGGCGGCGGCGCCGAGCAGGGTCCTGCGGTCCATCATCTCCCCTCCCCTGTTCAGACCCGGATGTAGCGGAAGTACCAGACTTCGTGGCCGAGCCGCCGCGCCTTGCGCTCATAGCGCGTCTCGGGCCAGTCGTCAGGGCGGGTGAGGAAGTCCTGCGCGGTCTTCGCCTGCCACTCGAAATCGCGTCGCTGGTTCATGATCATCATCGCCCAGCGGACATAGACCGGATGATCGGTGCCGAGGCGGAACTCGCAGCCCGGCTTCAGCTTGGCGGCGATGATGTCCATCGGGCCGTGATTGACCATTCGGCGCTTGGCGTGGCGGGCCTTCCGCCAGGGATCGGGATGGAGCAGGTAAAGCCGGTCGAGGCTGGCATCGGGCAGCCGCTCGAGCACTTCGAGCGCGTCGCCCATGTGCAGGCGGACATTCTGCAGGTTGCCGTCGCGGATATGGCCGAGCGCGCCGACCACGCCGTTGAGGAAGGGCTCGCAGCCGATAAAGCCGTGATCCGGGCGCGCGGTCGCCTGGCCGGCGAGATGCTCGCCCGCGCCGAAGCCGATCTCGAATTCGACCGGTCGGTCATCGCCGAAGAGGATCTGGGAATCGAGCGGGCCGGATTCGGGCACGCTCAGCTGGGGCAGCGACGCCTCGACGAGCTCGGACTGGCCCTGGCGGAGCTTGTGGCCAGCGCGGCGGCCATAGAGGCGGCGGATGGAAACGGGATCGGACACGGGCCGCCTGTTAGCGTGCCGCGCGGAGAGAACAAGCTTTAGAGCGCCTGGGCGATCGACGCGGCGGCAACGGGACGGGTGGCGCCGCTGCGCTGGTGCGCGGCGAGGCGGCGATGCTGGGGCACGGTGACGCGCGGTTCGCGGCGGGCGATGTGCGGGCGCGGCAGCGGGTGCGCCATGGCCGGCGCGATCCAGTCGCCCTGCATGTGGCGGATGCCCATGGTGCCGAGCATCGCGAGATCCTCGCGGCGGACGATGCCGTTGGCGATCAGCGTCACGTCCATGTTGCGGGCGAGCCGGAGCACGCCTTCGACGATAACCCGGCGCGAGCTGCTGTCGGAGATGTTGCGGACCAGCCCCGAGTCGAGCTTGACGAAACGGGGGGTGAAGCGGCCGAGCAGGCGGACAGCGAGCGGGCCGACGGCGAAGCTGTCGAACGCGATGGCGATGCCACGGTCGACACAGGCCTGGGCAAGGCCGGCGACATGGTTGAGATCCCCGCGCTCGTCGGCATTGATCTCGACGACGATGCGATCGACCGGCACGCGGTGCTCGATCGCGGTGCGGAAGAGATGGGCGAGCAGCGCGTCGGGTGCGCCATGCGCGGCGCCGACCGGGATGGCGAGCAGTGCCTCGCCGTCGAGCAGCCCGGCATCGACCGCGCCGGCGATGGCGGCGCTGATTCGCGCCATTTCGAGGCTGGGGCGGTCCGCGGGGGCAAGCGCGGCGGCGATCTGTGGGAAGCTGCGGCCCTGGGCGGTGGCGATGACGGCCCAGGCGAAGGGCAGGCCGGTGGCGGTGGCGATCATCGGCTGGAAAGCGATGGCGAGACCGGACTGGCTGGCGTGCGAAACAGGATCGGCGTGCATGGAGCTTCCTTTCTGAGCCCCTTTAAAGATGGTTAACGATACCAACTCCATTCCGTGCGGTTGCGAAGGGGGATTCCCCCCATGGGGATTCTACCAAGCGCGACTCGCATGATTCCGCTTGAACCGCGGATTCCCGCGAGTCGCGGGCCGGCGGGAGACCGGGTCCCTAGCGCACGGATAGGGACCGGGAACCGCAAGCCCTTGGGTTTTATTGCAGATTTTTGTCCGGGGCGCCGCGAATCAGGCGGCGTTGCGCGTCGCCGTCTGGGGCAGGATGCCGGCGACCGGGGCGCCGACATAGCTGCCCTGGACCAGCGGCACGCCGAAGCTGCGCAGCCGCTCATAGGCCGATTCGCTGTCCACGCCCGCCGCAACGATGCGCAGGCCGAGGCTCTGCATGCGGCGGACCAGGTCTTCCATCGCGATCCGGCGCGACCAGCTGGAACCGACATTGCTGACCAGCTCGGGCTCGATCGTCACCATGTGCGGGGCGAACTTGCCGCAGGCGGCGAGGCCCGATTCGTTCGGGCCGATGCCGTGGAACGCGACGACCGGACCGAGCTTGTTGAAGACATGCATGATGTCGGCAAGCTGCGAGTTGGTGATCGACTGATAGTGATGCAGCGAGAACACCAGCCGCTCGGCGACGATGCCGTACTGGCGGGCAGTGAGCAGCGCGGGCTGGATATGCTCGGCGGGATCGCCAATCGCGGGCGCGCTCAACGGAATGGCGAGGCGGCCGCCCGAAGTGGCGAAGCCGGCCGTGGCGGCCCAGCGGATCGCGGCGACGGCGCAGCGGCGATCGACATCGCCGCGCTGCTCGGCCGAAAGCTGGTCGAAATCCTGCGCGGCCGGCGCGCCGTTGCGCAGCACCTGCGCCTCATAGGCGTGGATGCGGCTGCCGGCGATCTCCGCGATGGGCTGGAAGGCGATCGCGAGGCCCGCGCTGGCGCCAGCGGATGCTGCCCCGGCTTCCGGACCCATCATCGAATTCTCCGTCTCCACCGACTCGCTCCTTTCCATTCCTTCCTGATGAAGAATTGCGGTTGCTCAGTGCTTTATAGGCGCCTCGGGACGAATACGGAGCCGCGCGCCGCGGATTTTATCGCGTCGCGGAGCAGATATGCACCGATCTCAGTCGCTTCCCGCGCGCTTCTCAGCAACGCGCCCGGACAAAGAAAAGCCCCGCGCCGGTGGTCCGGCGCGGGGCTCCCTATCACTCGCCGAGGCGAAGGATCAGGCCAGGGCGGCCTTGAGGTCCTCGACCAGGTCGGTCTTCTCCCAGGGGAAGAAGTCACCTTCCGGCTTGCGGCCGAAGTGACCGTAAGCCGCGGTCTTGCTGTAGATCGGCTTGTTGAGCTGCAGGTGCGTGCGGATGCCGCGCGGGGTGAGGCCGCCCAGCTTCTCGATGCCCGCGATCGCGGCTTCGATCTTGTCGTCGGCGACGGTGCCGGTGCCGTGGGTGTCGACATAGAGCGACAGCGGCTTCGACACGCCGATGGCATAGGCCAGCTGGATCGTCACGCGCTTGGCGAGGCCGGCGGCGACGATGTTCTTGGCGAGATAGCGGGTGATGTACGCCGCCGAACGATCGACCTTGGTCGGGTCCTTGCCCGAGAAGGCGCCGCCGCCGTGCGGAGCCGCGCCGCCATAGGTGTCGACAATGATCTTGCGGCCGGTGACGCCCGCGTCGCCGTCCGGACCACCGATCTCGAACGAGCCGGTCGGGTTGATGTGGTATTCGGTGGCATCCGAAAGCAGCGCCGCCGGGATCACGTCCGCGACGACCTTCTTCACATAGGCCTTGAGCTCGGCTTCCTTGTCGCCTTCGTCATAACCCTTGCCATGCTGGGTCGACACGACGATCGCGGTGGCCGCGACCGGCACGCCATTCTCGAAGCGCAGCGTGACCTGGCTCTTGGCGTCCGGCTCGAGGAACGGCGCGGCGCCCGAGTGGCGGTCAGCCGCCATCTTGGCGAGGATCTTGTGGCTGTAGTCGAGCGTCGCCGGCATCAGATCCGGGGTCTCGTCGGTGGCGAAACCGAACATGATGCCCTGGTCGCCCGCGCCTTCGTCCTTGTTGCCCGAAGCGTCCACGCCCTGCGCGATGTGCGCCGACTGCGGGTGCAGGTTGTTCTCGAAGCGGAAGCTTTCCCAGTGAAAGCCGTCCTGCTCGTAGCCGATGCGCTTGACGGTGTCGCGGACGGTCTTCTCGACCTCTTCCTGCACGCCCGGGGCCCAGTTGCCCTCGGTGTCCATGATGCCCTTGCCGCGGATTTCACCGGCGAGGACGACCAGCTGGGTGGTGGTCAGCGTTTCGCAGGCGATGCGGGCTTCGGGGTCCTTCGAGAGGAACAGATCGACGATGGCGTCGGAAATCTGGTCGGCGACCTTGTCGGGATGGCCTTCCGAGACCGATTCGGACGTGAAGAGATAGTTGGAACGCATGGTTTTCCTCAGACAATGGGAGGAAAGCGCGGCCGTTGCCATGCCATATAAAGCTTTCCTTATATCCTGCCCTAGCGGGCCAGGCGCCGGAAGGCAATTGCCAACACTACGCAAGCGAGCGCGGCGAGCAGCGCCAGCCAGTTGCCCAGGCGGGAGAACAGCGTCGGCGGCGCGGCCTGCGGGAGCGGCGCTTCGATCGCGCCTTCCTGCTCCGCCGGCACTGTGCCGAGCAACCGACCACGCGCATCGATGATCGCGGAGATGCCGGTGGGCGTGGCGCGCAGGATCGGCAGCCCCTCCTCGATCGCGCGCAGCCGTGCCTGCGCCAGATGCTGCACCGGCCCCCAGCTGCCGAACCAGGCATCGTTGGAAGGATTGAACAGGAAATCGGGCCGATTGCGCTGATCGATGATCTGGCCCGAGAAGATGATCTCGTAGCAGATCGCCACGCCCGACTTGCCGAACCCCGGCACGTCCAGGGTCTGCGGGCCCGGGCCGGGCAGGAAATCGAAGTCGCCCATCACCACCCGGGCGAGGCCAAGCGGCGCGAGCAGCGTGCGCATCGGCAGATATTCGCCATAGGGCACCAGATGCGCCTTGTCGTAGCGCTTGCCGAGCATCCCGGCGGAATCGACCGTCCACACCGAATTGCCGACGCCGGCAAGCTTGCCTTCCGAGAAGATCAGCGCGTTGCCGCCCACCATCGCGCGATCCCGCGGCCCCAGCAGCCCGCCGATCCGCCCGCGCACCCATCGAGGATCGGCGTCGCGATAATATTCGCGCGGATAGCCGTCCTCGATCAGGTAATTGACCATGCCCTCGGGCCATACGACCAGCCGCGGCACCGCGCCCGGCTGGCCGCTCCAGTCCGCCAGCTTGTTGAGCACCCGCGGCGCATAGTCGGGCTGATCCACGCCCACCTGGCCGATATTGGGCTGGACGATGCGGACATGCGGGCGAGTCATATCCTCGACCGGACGACCGGGATTCAGCGCGAAGCCGGCGACCAGCAGCAGCACGGCGGTGGCCAATGGCACGCGATACTGGTGCTGGCTGGCGAGATAGAGCGCACCGGCAGCGAACAGCGTGACGCCCGACAGCGCATAGGTGCCGGTGAATGCCGCAAGCTGCGCGATCGGCGTCGGCACCCAGATCACGCCCATCGGATTCCACGGATAGCCGGTGAACAGCGTGCCGCGCAGATATTCGGTGACGATCCAGGCGCCGGCTGCGGCAAGGACAAAGCCGAGGTCTGGCTCCTCCCAGCGCGCCTTGACCAGCCGGGTGAAGCGCCAGGCCAGGCCCATTGCCACCGCCGGATACACGGCCAGATAGAGCGCGAGCAGCACCACGGCGAAATAGCCGAGCACCGGCGGCATCTTGTCCTGGAAATCGAAGGCGTGCTGGATCCAGTTGTTGCCGAGGGTGAAATGCCCGACCCCGAACAGCCAGCCGCGCAGCAGCGCGCTCTTCGTCGTCGGCGCGTGCCAGGTCAGGTGCAGCAGTACCGCGAGGCAGATCAGCGTTACCGGCCACCAGTCGAGCGGGGCGAATCCGGTAGCGGAGAGGAAGCCGGCGATCAGCGCGATGAGCAAAGGGCGGTTGAGCATCGGGTGGGTGCTTACCCGATCCATGCCCTTTTCGTCATCCCCGCGAAGGCGGGGATCCAGAGTCACAAGGGGCATCGCTCTGCCACCCTGGATCCCCGCCTTCGCGAGGATGACGGCTGAGGAGGGCGAACGGGTAGCGAATCCCCCTCGACCGCACTACATGGCGCGCCATGACCGAGATCACCGTCGCCGCCCTGCAGCTCGCCTTTTCCGACAATATCGACGCGAACATCGCGAACGTGTCGCGGCTTGTCCGCGAGGCGGCCTCGCGCGGCGCGCAGGTGGTGCTGCCGCCCGAGCTGTTCGAAGGCGAGTATTTCTGCCGGGTCGAGGACGAGGGCCTGTTCGCCAATGCGAAGCCCACCGCCGAGCACAAGTCGGTCCTGGCGATGCAGGAGCTGGCGCGCGAGCTGAAGATCCATATCCCGACCAGCTTCTTCGAGCTGGACGGCCATCATTATTACAACAGCCTCGCGATGATCGATCCGGACGGCAAGATCGCCGGCGTCTATCGCAAGAGCCACATTCCCGACGGCCCCGGGTACGAGGAGAAGTTCTACTTCCGCCCCGGCAATACCGGATTCAAGGTGTGGAACGGCCCAGCCAATGAATCGGGTGGCAAGACGACGCTCGGCGTCGGCGTGTGCTGGGATCAATGGTATCCCGAGACCGCGCGCGCGATGATGCTGATGGGCGCCGACATCCTGTTCTACCCGACCGCGATCGGCAGCGAGCCGCATGACGACAGCCTCGACACCGCGCGCCTGTGGCGCCGGGCGATGGTCGGCCATGCCGTGTCGAACGTCGTGCCGGTGGTCGCCGCCAACCGCATCGGCACCGAGCATGGCCAGACCTTCTACGGCACCAGCTTCATCACCGACGAGCGCGGCGACATCCGCGCCGAGCTCGGCCGCGAGGAAGAAGGCGTGATCACCGCCACGCTCGACCTGACGCTGGCCAAGCGCCACCGCGCCGCCTTCGGCTTCTTCCGCGATCGCCGCCCGGAACTGTACGGGCGGCTGGTGCAGGATATCTGATCGTCATCGGCTAGCCTGTTCCCCGGCGGAAGCCGGGGAACAGCAATAAGGGTTCGGCGGCTCTACACTTTCGGGTGGCTTGCGCGGAGCTGCAGGCGGGGCGCATGCTCCACGCCTGACCAGGAGCCGCGCCGATGGACGATCCCGAGCCCCCCGAGGACAGCAAGCTCACCCGCTCCAAGCAGCAATGGGCCGAACAGGGCAGGTTCCTGACCGGCGTTCACACAAGGGCCGAAGAGGAGCGGCTGCCGCCCGGCCAGCACCTGACAGTCAAATGGCCGGTGCTCGATCTCGGCCGCCAGCCCGACATCGCCCGCGAGCGCTGGAAGCTGGAAGTGACCGGCATGGTCGCCCGGCCGGTAACGCTCGACTGGGCGGGGCTCATGGCACTGCCGCAGACCCGACTGACCAGCGACATCCACTGCGTCACCAGCTGGTCGCGCTACGACAATGACTGGCAGGGCGTGCTGACCCACGACCTGCTGGCGCATGTCGAGCCGCGTGACGAGGCGCAGGCGGTGATGCTCCACGGCTATGATGGCTATACCACCAATGTGCTGCTCAGCGACTTCGCCGCTCCGCAAGCGATCGTCGCGCATGGCTGGGCCGGCCAGCCGCTGGCGCGCGATCATGGCGGGCCGGCACGGCTGGTGATCCCGCACCTCTATTTCTGGAAAAGCGCCAAGTGGATCCGCAAGATCGAGCTGATCGGCGCGGACAAGCCCGGCTTCTGGGAAGTGAATGGCTATCACATGCGCGGCGATCCCTGGACCGAGCAGCGCTACAGCCGGGATTAGCCGCGCAGGTTCACCGCTGCCTGTCGCCCAGCTCGTCGGCGATCTTCACGGGCTTGTCGCAGCCGTCTTCCATACGCTGCACGGCAAGGAACAGGCCGGCCTTTGGTTCCCGCCCGAGCGTGCCCGCACGCACCGGGTTACCGAAGGTGGGTATCGCGTAGCCCATGCGCGCATTCTGGCACTCGGCCTTGGGCGCGGCAGGCAAGGCAAGGTGCGACGCCGGAACCGATACGGCCCGCTCGCCCGCGAAAGCGGGGACAGACGCGAGGGCCAGACCGAGAAGCACGATACGCATGGGCACCTCCTTTAGCTGGAGCCATGCTAGCAGGGTTGCCGCCACCCGGCGTACCGCGAGATATCACCGATCCGGTGCTATGCGTCGCGCAGCGCCACGGCACGGGCGACCACCGCCTCGAGCATCTCTGGGGTCAGCCGGCCGGTATTCTGGTTGTAGCGCGAGCAGTGATAGCTATCGAGCAGCAGCTGCCCGCGGTGCATGCGATGCTCGGCCCCATGCGCGAAGCGATGCTTGGGCAGCTTGCCGCCCATCGCCTTGACCGCCGACTGGTGCGCGACCTGGCCGAGCGCGATCACGATCGGCGCCTTGAGCTCGGCGGCCAGGAATGGGCGGCAGGCATGGATCTCGGCCGGCTCGGGCTTGTTCTCGGGCGGCAGGCAGCGGACGGCGTTGAGGATCACCACGCCCCTGGGCTCGCCTGCCTCCGCCAGCCCGAACCTGGCGAGCGTCGCGAACAGCAAGTCACCCGAGGCATCGCCGGTAAAGGCGCGGCCGGTGCGGTTCGCGCCATGCTTGCCGGGGGCAAGGCCGACGATCGCGATCGGCGCATCGGGCTCGCCCAGCATCGGCACCGGCGCATTCCACCAGTCGGGATGGGCCGCACGCAGCTCGGTGCGAAGCGCGACGAGGCGCGGACAGAGCGGGCAATCACGGCTTGGCTCGAGCATCCGCGCGCGATAGTCGCCGAAGCGTGCCGAGGACAAGCTATGCCATCGCGATCGGATCGAACCGGCCGGGCCGCCATGGCGGGCCGCGGCGCGAAGTGCTGGCGGCGATCGCGGCGCTGGAGGGGGTCAGCGCGGTCTCGCCAATCCTCCTCACCCCGCCGCTCGGCCCGTCGAAGCGCCGCTTCGCCAATGCGGTGGCGCTGGTCGAGAGCGACGACGAGCCCCCCGCCCTTCTGCGGCGATTGAAGGCGATCGAGCGCAGCTTCGGCCGGCGACGCGGGCAGAACTGGGCGGCGCGGGTGATCGACCTGGACATCGTGCTCTGGTCGGGCGGCAGCTGGGGCGAACCGGGGCTCACCGTGCCGCACCGCCTGTTCCGCACCCGCGGTTTCGTGCTGGCGCCGCTGCTGCGAGTGGCGCCGGAATGGCGCGATCCGATCACGGGCCTGAACATCCGGCAGCTTCACGCCCGGTTGACCCGCCGCAAGCCCGCATCTAGGGGCAGGGCCGGTGTGGGTCCGTAGCTCAGTCGGTAGAGCAAGCGACTTTTAATCGAGAGGTCCCGGGTTCGAATCCCGGCGGACCCACCACCGGAAAGCCGCAGAAAACATGGGTTTTTCGCGCGTCCTCGGCCCCTCAGCCAAGGCGCGTTTTGACATGCATTTTGACATGCATTTTGACATTCCCGATTCGTTCTGACGCAAATATTGCGCAGCGGCATTGCGACTATCGTAGACAGAGTGTATCTAATCTCCGGCCGGCGCCAGTCGGCTCAGGGGGTCCGAACATGCCCATCCACGGGTCCTGAACATAACAGAGGGATATTCGTTAACCGGAGTGCCATTAATTTGGCAGTCCGAGGTGGAGGTGCGCCATGCCGACTAATTTGGTAACTGATCAGAACCTGCTCGAGCGGCTAAATGCGGCTGCTCGCCGCGGCGTCTCGCTCCAGGAGCGCCGTCGGCAGCGCGTGTCGTTCGTATACGGAAACCTGCCCAAGGGCAGTGCCATGACGAAGATGCAGGTAGAGAAAGAGCTGGAACGAATCGATGACACGGAGGGGCGGCGCTAAGCGGCCTTGTTCGTCTTCGAACTCGTCGGGCGGGAGGATCATCCCGTTTACCAGAAGCTGGCGGTCGAAAACCTCGACCGCCAGTATAGTTTCCTACAATCGATCGTGGAGGCCTCGCTGGGCCTCGGGCAGCCGATGCTTTCCATCGAGATCATCAAGGCGCTCAACTACCACGCGATATCATGCCTCCATTTCAGCCCAGGGGAGTTCCGGCCTTGCCCGGTGCGGGTTGGTCCCTACGAGCCACCACCGCACTTCCAAGTCCCCGCGCTCATGCAGATGTTCACAAACCAGGTGAACCGCGCATGGGAAAGCGCCGACGCCGTAGAACTTGCCGCGTTCGTATTGTGGAAGCTCAACCATATTCACCCGTTCGTGAACGGAAATGGTAGAACCGCCCGCGTAGCAGCGTACTTCGTGGTCTGTGTTAAGGCTGGCGGCTGGCTACCTGGCGAAAAGCTGCTGCCAGAAAGAATCCGTGAGCGCCGGACCGATTACGTCGCGGCGCTACAAGCGGCGGATACCACCGGCGACCTCAAGCCCTTGCACGCGCTCCTTTCTGAGCTTCTTGCTCAGCAAATGGAGGAGGCCGAGGCCAGCGCTGCAGCAGAGCTTCACGGGCCACCGCCACCGCCCGATGGGGCGGCCGAGCCCGCCAAAGGGAGCCTACCGCCGGCGTAGTGCGCCAGCGCTACGGTTCTTGTTCCGCCGTACTTCCTCCGGTGATTTTCTCGATATGCGCGCGGCGCGTGACGGCGATCCGGCGCGCCTTCTCCTGGCTGGCTTTGTCGTAGATCTTCGTCGTTCTGATCTCGGAGTGCCCGGAGACCGCGCGCATGTCGGCCTCGCCCGAATCGCCGATCTCGGTCAGGCCGCCGTGCCTGAAGCTCGTGAAGCGCAGGTCGGCCGGCAGCCCGGCCTTGATGCGGATTTGGCGGTGAAGCTTCTGGACGTAGCCGAGCGAATAGGGCTTGCCGGTGCCTTCGTTGACGACGATCATCTGGGGCTCGCCCTCGGCGGCATCGGGCCGCCAGGTGCGCGCCAGTTCCTCCTCGAGCTCGGGATAGAGGGGGACGGCGTCGTCGCCCTCGCCATCGACCAGCGGTAGCATGATGCTCTTGCCAGTCTTCGACTGGACCACCCGGATCGAAACTCCCGGCTTATAGTCGGCCCACCAGAAGCCGCGAACCACGCGCCCATCAGGATCTGCGATCCCGAAAACGTCGAACACGCGCTGGCAGGTCTCGAAGCATAGCGCCGCGGCCGTCGCCATGGACTGTCGCCCCATTGCGCGGGCCGTTTCGCGGTACAGGTCATATTCCGCGCGCGTCGCGGCGCGGTTGCCTTTTCCGTGCCCGCTGCTTGCGACGATGCCCATGCCCTTGAACGGGTTCACCTTCACGCCGGTCAGCTTCGAATATCCGGGGCGGCTGGCGAGGCTCCAGACTAGCCGGCAAACCTGCATCATATAGGAGCCGGTGCGCTCGCCGTGCTTCGCGATCGCGTTCTTGTAGAGCTTGTCCGCGACCGGCCCATCGACCGCTCCCGCCTGTCGCTGACCGAAGGCGCCAATCTTCATCGCCATGGCCTCGACGAAGTCCATCTGCTTCCGGTAGCCGACGCGGGTCTGGTGGCGCTTCGAGGTGAAGCGGTCCTGCTTGCGATACCAGTCAAACAGCCAGGCGACCGTGCCGTGCGTCAGCTCCTGCTGCTCGCCCAAGCGCCACGCCGAGAATGTCTCGTTCAGCACCCGGGCGCGGACGATCGCCTCCGGCAGGTCGGTGCCGAGTGCGGTGCTCTCCACCGGGCACGTCTTGCCGTTCCGCAGCGCTTTCCGGCGCACCAACTCATCCTTGGACGCGGCGAGCTTAGGGTCCGCCCAGGCGGGCCGGCACCAGAAATAGCCGGTCTTCCCACCGGCGAGGCGGCGCGGGTTCACATACGCGGGCAGCTTAGCGGAGGCCATCAGTCGGGGAATTCCATGTCTTCGGCGACGCCGGCGAATTCGAGGTTGAGCGCCTCGTCCAGCTGGGCGCGCTGGGTGATCTTCGCGCCGTTCGGTCCGATGGCGCGGAAGCGCACGAGCCCGCGCCGCTCCCAATCCTTGAGCTTCGTCTCGGCCGCGCCGGTATAGGCGAGCGCCATCGGCCGGGTCAGGCCGGCGGGCGGGAACGGCAGGGTGTATTCGGAGCGTTCAGCGCCGGGCATCGGCCTCTCCATGCTCTTCCGCGCCAGCAAGCGCGGCGAGCAGTTGTTCGACCAACGCTTCCTCATCCGGGCCACAGCCTCGCATCGGGCACACGGTGGTGTCCCAGCCATGCTCGCAGGCTACGCCGGACAGGATGCCGGAACGGGCCGATGCGATCTGTTTGGCCAATCCACGCAGTCTTGCCAGCTCGCCCAGCAGAGCGCCGACGTTGCCGGGTGAGGCTGCTGCGATCCACGGCGCGATGTTGTAGCCCTTCACATAGGGCGCGATCGCTATGGCCTGCCTTCCCATCCCATGACCATCGTCTCCGCAGACGGCCTCGGTCTTGACGCGCTGCTCACCAAAGGCGGGGCGGTCGACGACGAACAAATAGTCGCGGAAGTGGTCCGGCATCGCGGCCAGGGCGGCGGTCAGCAGCTCGATGCGAGCTGCAGGCTGCAGCGCTGCCCACGCAAGCACAGGCTGCATCGTCTCGGGATCCCGGGGCATGCCACGCCAAGGCGTCTCCCCGAGCTTGCGAATGAGGGCTTCGAAGCGGCGACGAACCTCCGCAGGATCCTGATCCGGCCACCGTTCAGCGATCCACGCGTCAGAAATCGCTGGCGGGGCCGCCGGCGTGGCCGCGAGGGCGGCGCGGAAGTCAGCGACGTGCAACTCCATCAGCGGACCGTTGCCAGCGTCCGCGCGGTCGCCGTCGTCATAGTCGGCGATGAACCGCTCTGCCGCATCCCGGAGCGCATCCTCCCCCGGCTGCGCAGCTCGGAAGACGAGCGAGCCTTCGAACGATTCGCGCGACCACTTACGGATATGGTCACCAGCGAACGCGACGTAGATCGCGGCCGGCACCTGATGCTCGGGTGCAGTCATGCGAGGTCTCCAAACGGAATGAACGGCTGATCGCCGGGGATGTAGAGCGGGTGCTTGGGGTGTCCGGCCTTCGTCGTGCCGAGACAGACAAGGCGCGCGCCGTGCAGCTGCGCCATGCCCTGGACATAGACCGCGCGCGCCCGGTGCTCGCCGTGGACGCCCCAGGCGGCCATTATCGGCTTGCCAGTGGCGCTGGCCACCTTGAGCGCCCGGATCAGCCACATATCGTTGTCCGGGCCGACAGGATCCGGCGCCGCCTTCATTTTGTCCGGCGAACTCGTGCGGAAGGCGAACAGGTTGATGACGTTGATGCCGCCGAAGCCGTCGCGCCGCGCGAACTCCATGCACCGCCCGATCGTGCGGTCATCCACCTCCGCGTCCGCGGTCGAGGGGTTCAGCATGATGATCGTCAGGCGCTGGGCAGCCGGGTCCCACTCGCGGGCCAACCAGTAGCGGTAGCGGCCGCACGGGGAGATTTCGGCATGCTTGGCGATGACGCCGCTGGTAAGGGCGAATGTCATGCGGCCACCTGCTCGGCAGGCTGGAGACGGCGCAGCGCGTTGCGGTAGCGGATGGCCGCTTCGAAATCCTCGGCCTTGACCGCGCGATCGCGCAGGCCCGTGAGCCGCTGGATGGCTTTGCGCAGCGGGATTTCCCGCCGCGGCATCTCGGCCGGATTGCCGTCGAACAGCTCACTGCTGGACAGCTGCCGAAGCTCGCTTCGCCCGGGCCCGAACCTGACCAGCCACATGCCATTGATGCCGCCATAGCAACGTCCGCGCCGGATCCTGCCGTCATAGTCCCTGAACAGCCGGTCCTCGCCGGTGACTATCAGCCGGCCGCCGCGATCGGTGAGCCGCCAGCTGCAGCCCTGCAACTGTTCGGTGGACGGCCATCCGCCAGGACCATCGGCATAGCGCCCCCCAAAATAGTCGGCCGGGTCCAAGCGACCGCGGTTCGGGGTGAAGTCGAAGCCGCGCTCGACCAGGGGCGCGGTCGCGCGCCGGATCGCCACTTCGTAGGCCTTGCCGATCAGGTAGGGCATCTTTTCGCGCTTGCCGAAGTCCCAACGGCCACCGTTGCGGTTCTCGGTCACCTGCTCCTGGAAGAACTCGAAGCTGCAGCCGGTAGGCGTGCTTTCGGCCTTCACGAACAGCGTCCCTGCCGGCGTTGCCCGGGAGCCAAGTCGATGGGATTTGTTCAGCGACGGCCAGCGCTCAGCGATCCAAGGATCCTTGCCGAACGTGAAGCCGCACGCTTCGAGCGCGTGCATCAGGCGGTTGAAGGTCTCCCAGTCCTCCTCCTGCCAGCCCCAGTTCTCGCGCTGGCGTCCTGATTGGACGGACACGTGCAGGGTCGTGTCGTGGATGCGGAAGGTGCGGTTGTTCATGATGGCAATCCCATCAGCAGCGCGTCGCGAGCTGCGTTCAAGTCAGCCATCGCTTGGCCGTCACCGTCCTGCCGGTCCGGGTGCAGCTTCATCGCGAGTGCGCGATGCGCCGCAATGACATCTTCCCGGCCGAACGACCGGCCATCGATGCCCAGGACCTGAGCGGGCGTGCGTCCGTTGATGTCCGCGGGAGCGGGGAGCGCCACGAACCCCGTGAAGGTCTGCTGGACGATGCGCAGGCCCCCGTGCCGCGCCTCAGTTACGCGCGCCTCGAGAACGTGATGGATCGCCTGCAGGTTGTGCTGCAGTCGCGGATAGCGGTCGACGGCGATGCAGCGCTCCTTGCCGTCCCAGAGAAACCACACGGCGACGCCCGGGTCAGCCGGGTTCGACACACCCAAGGTGTAGTTGGACGAGATGACGACGCTGCTGACGGCTTTGCCGGTCGCCTCGCCAAACCGGCGGAGCGAGTTCTGGACGTTCTTCAACGCCGCGGGCAGCTCCGTCTTGAACTGGCTCGCGACGCGGCGGCCGGCTTCGGTGCGCGGAAGCCCGAACGGCCAAGCGAGGGGAAAGGCGGTCGCCATTATGCTGCCTCCGGCCAATATTCGAGCTCGCGCGACGGGAAGATGTTCGCCAGCTGAGAGAAGCGATCGAGCCACCGCTCTTTCGCCTCCATCGGGTCCCAGAACTTGAAGGAGATCGGCACGGCGTCGATGCCGGCGAGACAGGCCCATTCGCCCGCCTTCCCCGGCATCAGCTCACGCTGCTCCGCGGCGAGCATGGTCATATCGGCGCGCTTGACGAGCGGATCCGAACAGCTCTCGCCCAGCCCGAAGCGCTCAGCGATGACGCGTTCGATCTCGCCCTCGATGGCCTTGTAGGCCGGGAGCAGGGACTTCAGCGGCCGCGTGACGTCCCCGATGAAGCCTTCCGACGCGTCGTGCATCAGCGCGGCCAGGCGAAGCTCGTCCGGCACCAGATAGCTGGCGTGCCAGCAATGCTCCGCTACCGAGTAGAACCGGCGGCACTGTCCAGCGAAACGACAGGTGTTGGCGAGGCCGTGCGCTATGTCGTCGAGCTGGAAGCGGGACCCGGCCGGGTCGGTCAGGTCGAAATAGTGGCCACTCT
Organism: Sphingomonas kyeonggiensis; assembly: GCF_014204495.1. Lineage (GTDB taxonomy): Bacteria > Pseudomonadota > Alphaproteobacteria > Sphingomonadales > Sphingomonadaceae > Sphingomonas > Sphingomonas kyeonggiensis_A. The sequence continues at coordinate 310,712 of NZ_JACHLN010000001.1, forward strand.
GGAGCAGGATCGTCGGCCCCTTCGCGGTCTTGATGCGAATGTCGGTCATCGGGTTCCCTCGGATTGAGCGCTCCGGCCGGCCATCACGGCCGGAGCTGGGGGCACGGGCTGGGCAACGATGGCACCCGCGTGGGGAAGCTGCGCGGCGATCACCGCGCGGAAGAGCATGGAAGCGAGCAGCGTTGCCCCCAGCCCGGCTGCGCCGATCGCGGCGCGCCGGCTGGCTTCGTCAGCTGCACGGAACTTCGGTTCCGCTTTCGGGAATTGCGGTTCCGTTTTCATCGGCCGTCCCCGCGCAGATACTCGCGGACACCGCGACCCGCGTCTGTGAAGCGGAAGCTTTGGCCGCTCGCCTCGAGCAGGCCGAGCGCCGCCAGTTCATCGCATTCGGCCAGGCAGTCACCAGCAGCGAACGGATGCAGGTTGATGCGCGACGCGAGGACCTGGCCCAAGCGGCCATCCAGCGTGGCGGCGATCTGCTCCCCCAGCACCTTCAGGTTGAGCCGGCTGGGCATGCGAACCCATCCGTTCGCCAGCACGAACTTGCCCTCGCCGCTCGGCGACAGCACCTTGACCTTGCCGTCGGCGCGGCGGCCCAGCACCGGGCAGTCGAACTGGAAGACCGGCGGCGGCATGCCGATGCCCCACGACATCTCCCGCGAGGTCGCCTCGCGATAGACGGTGATCGCCTCGCACGTCTCTGGATCGAGCAGCAGCTCGCCCATCCGATAGTGCTGCATCTTCGTGAAGCGGGCATCGGGCCCGCCGAGGTAGCCGATCCAAGAGCTCTGGTTCGACGGCGTGATGACGAACTTGTCGGGCTGGCGGGGGAAGATGCGCATTACCGCCCTCCCCGCGCCGACAGCACGGCGATCTTGCGCTCGAACAATGCCGGCAGGCGCGGCCAGTCGCCGGCCCACACGCGCGCCCACCGCGCCTGGCTCTCGGGGTTCTCGCTGGCGCGGCGGCGCGGCGCGGTCATCGGCGCACCCGCTCGACGCGCACGGCGAACAGGTCCCCGTCGATGGTGAGCAGGATCCCGCCGGACATCTCCGGCACGGGGTCGATCGAGTGTTCGCGGCCGTGAAGCTCCGGCGCATCCTCTATGAAAAGGTCGAGCGTCGATCGCACGGCCGTCTCGACGGCGCCGAGCAGGATGGCGCTGCCCATCAGGCGGCCGCCTTCGCCGGCTCGACACCGGCGCGAAGCTGCTCGATGAAGGCAAGCGCATCGGCGCGGGTCGGGAAATCCTCGATCAGCTCAGCATGTCCGATGATCTGGATCTGCCGCACGTCGAACACCGCGAAGATCTCGGCGTCAGCCTCGGCGCAGGCCTCGAAGCAGGTCGAGCCATCCTCGCCGTCCGGCTCGCCCTTGAAGAGATCGCGCTGCGGCTCGATCGCGTAATCCTCACCGAGGATCGGGCCGCGCTCCATGTCGTGGACATAAAGCCAGCACTGGACCAGCACGCCGTCGCCATCGGTCTCGATAACCTGCGCGCCGTCCCGCACCTCCAGCTTGTCGTCCAGACCTTCGGCGGCGAGCTTGCGCGCGCCCTGCCGGAAAGCTTCTGCCAGCTCGGGGCCATAGGAGCCGTTGGCCGGAGCCGCCGACATCGGCGCGGCATCGGTCGCCGGGCGCGTCGCCAGCTGGGTCTCGCGGTGGCACTGGTGGCAGAACGCGAAGTCGAAAGTCTCGCTCAGCGTCCAGAGCTGGTTCTCGCGATCCCACTCGGCCCACGCATCGCGCGTGACCGCGGTGCCGCCGCAGTGGGCGCAGGCATATTCGATCCGGGTTGATTGTTCGGCCACGTGGCCACCTCCCAAAGCGGGTCCGCATGCCGCACCGTGCGGCAAATGAGACGCCTTGGAAGTGGATTACTGCGGCATATATGCCGTGTCAACAGAATACGGCATATATGCCGCTTTAGATACTCAGCACGTCATCCCAGGGCACGATCGTGTGAACGTGCTTGATACGGTCGCGGGGGACTTCGAACTCCAGCGCGGGATTGAACTGGCGCATGACGATGGCGCCCGCCTTCTCTTTTACCAGCTGCTTGATGAGCACAGCGGCTACCTCTTCGGTGTTGTCGATCGGCGCGCGAAGCTGGACAATGATGTCGTCGTTGACCCGCGCGCGCTTCTTGCTGCTCACCAAAACCCGGCGCCCGGAGTCGAACCGGGGCTCCATCGAATGCCCGGCGACCTCCACCACATAATATTCGTCACGCGCTGCCAGCGCAGTGGGCCGCGCCATATAGTCCCTAGGCTCGCTCAAAAATAAGTCCGTTTGTTCAACCGCGTGCGTGGCACCGTCCGACGAAATGACGTCCAGATCCGCACCCAGCGCCGTGCCGTAGATCGGCAAGTTCTTGGGAAAGCGCCGAAAGTCCGGGAGGGACGGCTGGCCCGGCAAATCGTCCCCCGGCGAAGAGACGGTATCGGGACCATCGCCACCTAGAAGCCACTCGGGGGTGGTGCGCAGGGTCTGTGCCAGCTGCTGCAATCGCTCGGCAGAAGGCATGGCATTCCGCGAGCGTATATAACGGATAGCATCGGGCTTGCCGGTGGCGTCTATCGACGCCTCGCGCTCTGTGAGGTTAAGCTCTGCGAGCTTCGCTGCTATGCGTTGGGTGAGTACATCGATCTTGCTGGACACGCGGCGATAATGCCGCACATCAGCAAAAATGTCGTGCGGCAGATATGCCGTTGACGATGCGGCATCTATGCCGTATTCGGTGCCCATGGACACTTACGAAGCCGCTCTTCTGCTGGTAGCCGATGCGTACGCTGCGGCGGTCGACGCCAATGGCGGCAAATCGCTCGCCCGCGTTGCGACCATCGTCGTCAACCGAGGATCGTTCTTCGAGCGGCTCCGCGATGGCGGCGGCTGCACCGTCCAGAACCTTGAGCGTCTCATCGAGTGGTTCCGCGTGCCGGGGAACTGGCCGCTTAACATCATTCCTGACGTTGCGCGCACTGCGCTCGTTACGATGGGGCGCCCTGCGTTCGAGGCTGCGGCAGCATGAGCGGCGAAGGCTTCGTCCCGGCGGCTCCCAGCTGCGCGACATGCGGCGTCGGATCTTGGCATCCTGACGTTCACAGCTGCTCGCTGGCCGATTGTTCGTTCCGTGCATGGAAGGCGCGGGACGCGAGCGCGGAGGGTGCCTCCCTCCTTCCCTCCGCGCTCACTGCGCCCGCTGCTGTTCTGTTCCCTGTTCATGACGCATCCGTAGCGGATGCCGGAGCGCGAAATCATGCGTGACGAAGACACGATCCAGCGAAATCTCGAAGCGAAGCAGGCGGCTTTCTTCCTCGGCTGCGAGAAGCGCGGCCTCACGCTGGCCGCGCTCGGCGAGGTGCTCGACGTGTCATCCTCGACGCTCAGCGCCTACCGCCCGACGCGGGCTCGGCCCAAGCCGTCGCTGATGCCGCTCGCGCTCTTCGTCCGTATCGCCCGCTGCGACGCGGTGCCGACCGAGCTTGCCAACCTGCTGATCGAGGATAGCGGGCACCAGCTCGCGCCGATCGACGCCGTGCAGACCGACTGGCTCAGCCTGGGCGAGCGCGCCGCGGGCTTCGCGGCCAAGGTCTGCAAGTTTCAGGCGACCGGCGGGCACATCGACCACCGCGAGGACGCGGAGCTTCGCGAGGACATCCTGATCATCGTTTCGGAGGGTGCGGGCGCCGCAGGCGTCGGCTGATCCACAGAGCTTAACCAACAGCGCCGGGCGCGGGGTCCGGCGAGGAGAAGAACATGAGCGCCATTCACGGCGCGGGCGCGGCGATGGCCGCTTCCGCGATGGGAAACTTGCGTCCCGCGATCATGCGGCCGCAGCCGATCGACCGGTCCACGCTTCGCCAGCGTGACTTCGACCACCCGTACCCGTTCCGGACGCACCGCAACTGCGCCGAGCTGATTGCCGCAGGTGCGATGTGAACGCGCCCGCGACCAATTTGCGCATTCCGCAAATTGCTCCGGCCGGGCCGCGCAAGGGCTATGGCCACGGCGGCAAGCAACGCCGCTTCGAGAGCATCGAAGCGCGCGGCGCCCGCGCCCGCCTGGCCGACGATCATCCCGCGATCGTCGAGGGCCGCACCATCATGCCGAAGCGCGTGTATCAGCCCGGCGACCTGCCGCGCCTGCTGGTGTTAGGGAAGAACAGCCGCAAGATCGGCGCGACCGTCGAGCGCGGCCGGTGGGCCGGATCGCCGATCTTCACGCTGACGCTCGAGGAACGCGCAACCTGCCCGCGCAGCTGCGCTGAGTGGAACACCTGCTACGGCTCGAACATGAACTGGGCCAGGCGCATCGCGCACGGACCCGAGTTCGAGGCCATGCTCTGGGCCGAGCTGGAAGCGAAGCAAGGCGAGCACCCGGCCGGCTTCGTCGTGCGGCTCCACGTCCTGGGTGACTTCTACTCGGTCGGCTACGCCGAGCTGTGGGGCGAGGCGATGGCGGCGTTCCCCGCGCTACGGGTGTTTGGATACACCGCGCACCCGCCCGCCAGCGAAATCGGTCGGATCGTCGGCCGGCTGAACGAGCGGCATCCTGATCGCTTCGCCTACCGGTTCAGCGGGCACGACGCCGCGACGCGCGGCTCCGTCGTGATCGAGCGCGGCGAGGACACCCCCCACACCGTCTGCCTGGCGCAGCGCACCCTCACCGACGCGGCCGGCAATGCCAAGGCCGACTGCTGCGCCACCTGCGCCCTCTGCTGGCAGAGCGATCGCACGATCGCCTTCTGGAGGCACTGATGGCCCGCACCTGCTCCAGCTGCGGCACGGGCATCGGTCCCCGCGGTAAGACCGGTCGCTGCCGGCCTTGCCATACCGCATGGCTGCTCACCGATCCGGAGATGGTCGCGAAGCGGGCGGAGGCTCGCCTTGCGTTCAACACCGCGCGCCGGATGGACCGTCCCCACTGTGCCGAGTGCGGGATCGAGGTGGGCCTCAAGTCGAAGTGGTGCCGCCCGTGCGCCCGTTCGAAGTTCGGCCGCGATCCCGAGGTGCGCAGCCGCGCCGCCGCCACGCTCGCCGAGAAGCACCGGACGGATCCGGCGTTTCATGAACAGCACCGCGCCCGCGTGCAGGCGGCGATGGACCGCTGCAAGCAGGATCCAGCATTCTCGGCCCAGCGCCGAGAGCACGGGCGCCGGTACGGCAAGCACAACATCGAGCTGACCCGCTCGCCGGAAAGCCGGGCTAAGGCCGGAAAGACGAACTCAGCTCGCCGGCTCGCACATATCCCGCCGGGCTATCGCGCCTATTATCGCGAGCTCATCAAGAAGAAACTGCCGGCCACCGAGCGGGCCCGGCTGGCGATCGAGCGCTATCACCTCGACCGTGCGCACGCGCTGGCTGCCCAGGCGGCGGTGTTCCTGCAGCGCACCAGCTCCGTCTACCGCTGCGACGAAGGCGGCCAGCCCTGCAAGACGGGCAAGTTCTGGCGCCGCGGCACCGCAACGATGACCGACGCCGATCTCGTCCAGCGCGCGATCGGGCTGGGCTGGGACCCTGACGCCTGGCGCCGCGTGCCGGGCACGTCCTCGCCGCACGCATCCCCCTCCTCCACGAACCGTCGCGCCTCGGCGCCGGAGATCCGCGCATGACCGTCGACAATTATCAGGCCTTCCTTGAGGCGAAGATCCCGCAGGCCCTGCTGGCCGGGTTCGAGTGCGATCTGGACGAGGTACGCACCCACCTGACCGATGGGCGCGAGATGCGGCCGCATGTCCGGGCGATTGTCCAATGGGGCGTGCGGGGCGGCCGGCGAGGCTACTTCCTGGCCTTCGGCCTGCACAAGACGATGATCCAGCTCGAGACGGTGCGGATCGTCGCGGACAAGGCCGGCGGGCCCGCGATCATCGTGCTTCCGCTCGGCGTGCGTCAGGAATTCTTCGCCGACGCCGAGCTGCTCGGGACGATGGTCGCCTTTTGCCAGAGCGATGCCGAGATCGAAAAGCTGGCCGACCGCATCCACTGGCCCGCCGACCAGCAGCCGATCATTCTCACGAACTACGAGAGCGTCCGCGAGGGCAAGATCGACGTGTCGCGCTTCGTGGTCGCGAGCCTGGACGAGGCGGACGTCCTCCGCAGCTATGGCTCGAAGACCTATCAGGAGTTCCTGCCGCTCTTCGAGGCGGTACCCTACCGCTACGTTGCCACCGCCACCCCTAACCCGAACCGGCACAAGGAGCTGATCCACTATGCCGGGTTCCTCGGCATCATGGACACCGGCCAGGCGCTGACCCGGTTCTTCCAGCGCAACAGCGAGAAGGCGGGCGACCTGACCCTCTACCCCCACAAGGAAGAGGAATTCTGGCTGTGGCTCAACAGCTGGGCATGCTGTGCGAACCGGCCCAGCGATCTTGGCTTCAGCGATGACGATTACGAGCTGCCGCCGATCGAGGTGCGCTGGCACGTCGTCGCTGCCGATCTCGCCGACGCGGGGACGGACAGCATGGGACAGGGCAAGCTGCTGCGCGACGCGGCGCTGGGTGTCCAGGAAGCCGCGCGCGAGAAGCGCAGCACCCTGCCGGCCCGCATTGCCAAGGTGACCGAGATCGTCGCGGCCGCCCCGGCGGACCACTTCATCCTCTGGCACGATCTCGAAGATGAGCGGAAGGCGCTGGCCGTCTCCGTCCCCGAAAGCGAATTCGTCTATGGCTCGCAGAAGCTGGGCCAGCGCGAAGACATCGTCGAGCGGTTCAAGACCGGCCTCCTGCGCAACCTCGGCGCCAAGCCGAGCATGCTCGGTGCGGGCGGCAACCTTCAGCGCCACTGCCACCGGGCGATATTCGCGGGCGTCGGCTTCAAGTTCCGCGATTTCATCCAGGCTATTCACCGCATCCAGCGGTTCGGCCAGCCCCTGCCCGTCGTCATCGACATCGTGTCCGCGGAGACCGAAACCGAGGTCGTTCGCGACCTGCAGATGAAGTGGGCGCAGCACGACGAGATGGCCGAGCGTATGAGTGGCATCATCCGCCGCTTTGGCCTGCAGCATGATGTCGCACTCGCCGGGCTCAAGCGGAGCATCGGCGTGGAGCGGCGCGAGGCGGCCGGCACCGGCTGGGCGCTCGCGAACAACGACTGCGTTGATGAGGCGGCGCGGCTCGAGGAGGGATCGGTCGACCTGATCGTCACCAGCATCCCCTTCTCGAACCACTACGAATACACGCCGAGCTACAACGACTTCGGCCACACCGACGACGATCGGCATTTCTTCGCACAGATGGATCATCTGACGCCCGCACTCTTCCGTGCGCTGGCGCCCGGCCGGCTGGCCTGCATCCACGTCAAGGACCGGATCCTGTTTGGCTCGGTGACCGGCGAGGGCGTGCCGACGGTCAACCCGTTCCACGCCAAGGCAATCTTCCACTACCTGAGCCACGGTTTCCAGTTTCTCGGCATGCGGCACGTCGACACCGACGTCGTGCGCGAGAACAACCAGACCTATCGGCTCAGCTACAGCGAGATGCTGAAGGACGCGACCAAGATGGGTTGCGGCTCGCCGGAATACATCCTGCTGTTCCGCAAGCCCCAGACCGATCGCTCCAAGGGCTATGCCGACAATCCCGTCGCGAAAGACCCGGCCGGCTACAGCCTGGCGCGCTGGCAGGTCGATGCCCATGCGCATTGGCGCAGCAGCGGCGACCGGCTGCTGACCCCCGAGGAGCTGGCGCACGAAACGCTTGCCGATCACGTCGAGCGCTTCGCGAACATGCCCATCGGCACGCTGGTCAAGGCGTTCCGCGAGCAGAGCCGCGGCATCGTCTATGACTATGACGCGCACGTCGCGATCGGCGAGACGATCGAGGAGCGCGGCGCCAGTGACGGCCGGGGCAAGCTGCCCCGCACCTTCATGGCGCTGGCGCCCGGATCGACCGATATCGGCATCTGGGACGACATCGTGCGCATGCGCACCCTCAACGCCGAGCAGGCGCGGAAGGGTGCTGAGAAGCACGTATGCCCGCTCCAGTTCGACATCGTCGACCGGCTGATCGACTTCTACTCGATGCCGGGCGAGCTGGTGTTCGACCCCTTCGCCGGGCTCGGCACCGTGCCGATGCGCGCGGTGAAGCTCGGGCGCCGCGGCGCCGGCAGCGAGCTGAACCCAACCTATTTCGACTTCGCCTGCCAGTACCTGCGCGAAGCGGAGGCAGAGGCGGCCGTGCCGTCGCTGTTCGACCTGATGGGCATCGCGGCATGACGGAAGCCCATCCCCTTCTCGACGCCGCCGCCCAGGGCGCCCGGCTCGAGGCGCTCGTGCAGCACGCACAGAAGCGCGTGGCCCGCGCCGACGAACGCCGCGACCGCGCGAACCTCGAAGTGACCGACGCCTTCGACGGGCTCGAAGCCGCGAAGGCCAATCTTGCCGCCTGGCTGGCGGCCAACCCCGATCCGCAGCTGAGCATGATCGAGGCCATCACCCCCAAGGGAGACGAAGAATGAGCGACAGCATTTCCGCTGAACAGCTTCGCCTCTTCATCGAGCGCATCGAGCGCCTCGAGGAGGAGAAGAAGGGCATCGCCGACGATGTGAAGGATGTCTATTCGGAGGCGAAGTCGACCGGCTTCGACGTCAAGACGATGCGCGCCATCGTCCGGCTCCGGAAGATGGAGAAGCACCACCGCGACGAGGCGGAGATGCTCCTCGAAACCTACAAGCAGGCGCTGGGCATCTGATGGCCGGGCCCCTCTTCACCTGCGAGGCCAAGGCCCTCGCCGGCGCGCTCCGCTCCGTCCGCGAGGTGGTCGAACGCACCAACACCATCGTCATCCTGGGCAACGTGCTGATCGAGGCCGATGCGGCCGGCACCGTCCGGGTGACCTGCAGCAACCTCAGCATCGAGGCGACGCGCGTCGTCGCCGCGCAGGTGCGCGAGCCGGGCGCCATCACCGTGCCGGCGAGCCGCTTCACCGATGTCGTCGGCGCAATGGAAGATGGCGCCCAGGTCGAGTGCGATGCCAGCGGCGACGGTGGCAAGATGCTGGTCAAGTCCGGCCGTAGCCGCTTCACCTTCGCGACGCTGCCAGCCAAGGACTTCCCGGGCATGGTGTTCGGCGCCTCGGCGACCACCATCGAGATGCCGGCGCTCACCCTCAACGACGCGCTGGTGACCGTCCGCCCGGCGATCTCGACGGAAGAGACGCGCTATTACCTGTGCGGCGTGTTCTTCCACGTCCGCGAAGAAAAGCTGCGCTTCGCCGCGACCGATGGCCACCGTTTGGCCCGCGTCGTCATTCCGATGCCGGACGGTGCCGCTGACCTGCCCGACACGATCGTTTCCACGGCCGTGATCGACCTGGTCAAGAAGAACCTGCCCGATGGCGATGCCAACGTCCGGATCGAGTTTAGCGGGGCGAAGGTGCGGTTCAGCATCGGCGATCTGGTGATCACCGCCAAGGCGGTGGAGGGCACCTATCCTGAATACACCCGGGTCATCCCGCCCAAGCCGTCCCAGCGCATCGAGGTCGATCGCGATGCGCTCTCGAAGGGGCTCAAGCGGGTGCTGCTCGCAAACGACGACAAGACGCGGTCGGTCAAGCTCAGCGTCACGCCGTCGGCGCTGGCGATCACTTCCGCCTCGACGGTGGTCGACGGCAGCGAGGAAGTGCCCTGCGAGGCCAAGATCAAGGGCGGCGAGTTCGTCGTCGGCTTCAATGGCCGCTACCTGAGCGACCTCCTCGGCGTGCTCGACGTCGATAGCGTCATCTTCGAATCGGACGAACCCACCGCTCCCACCCTGATCACCAGCCCCGGCCGGCCGGACGCAACGCTCGTCCTGATGCCGATGCGCGTCTGAGGAGAAATCGAAATGTCTATGGATATTACCGTCACCTGCGACATGTGCCGCAAGGACATCACCGACAGAAAGACGATCTGCGAAGGCTGCGCGCATGACGACGAGGTAGTGCCCGCGGATCACACCGTCCTGCACGACCTTTCCGCAGCAATCCGCCGCGGGGACTGTACCGAGGCTGGGCACCTCCTCGACCGCCTGGTCGCCAAGGAACAGGGCGCCCGCGAGGCGGTCGAGCGCGGCCGGTTCTCGCCTGCAGCGAGGAAGGCAGCGTAATGGCCGCACTCCTCGGCTCCCATACCTCCGAGCGGATCGTCCGGCACGCCCATGTCTTCTGCGGCATCGGCGCGGGCGCGAAGGGCTTCAACATGGCCAAGGCCCGCGTCGGCAATGTCGTCGCGCGCTTCGTCTGCACGGGCGGCATCGATGTCGACGCCGGCGCAATCCGCAACTTCGAGCGCCTGACCGGTGTGCCTGGCACCGTGATGGATCTATTCTCGCGCGAGCAATACATCGCGTTCCACGGCAAGGAGCCTCCGGCCGGCTGGCGCGAAGCCACGCCCGCAGACATCCGCGCCGCGCTCGTCGGTCCGGACGGCGTTCGGCCGGACGTCATCTTCCTCTCGGCGCCGTGCAAGGGCTTCTCGGGCCTGCTGAGCTCGAAGCAGTCGCTCACCGACAAGTATCAGGCGCTCAACGCGCTGACCCTGCGCGGTGTCTGGCTGGTGTGCGAGGCGTTCAAGGACGAGCCGGTCCCGGCGATCCTGTTCGAGAATGTGCCCAGGATCCTGACGCGCGGCCGGTGGCTGCTCGACCAGATCGGCGCCATCCTCCGCGGCTATACTTATAACTGCGCCGAGACGGTGCACGATTGCGGCGTGCTCGGCGGCCTCGCCCAGAGCCGCAAGCGCATGCTGCTGATCGCCCGCCAGCGCGAGATCATCCCGAACTTCATCTACGAGCCCGAGAAGAAGCGCCTGCGCGGCGTGGGCGAGGTGATCGGCAAGCTGCCCATGCCCGGCGATCCGGTCGCCGGCGTCATGCACCGCATGCCGATGCTGCAGTGGAAGACGTGGGTCCGCCTGGCGCTGGTGCCGGCCGGCCGCGACTGGCGCGCGCTGAACGAGCTGGCCGTGGTCGATGGCGTGCTGCGCGACTATGGCATCGTTCCCGAGCAGGCGCTGCGCGATGGCGCGCTGGGTGTCATGGGCTGGGACGAGATGTCCGGCGTCGTAATCGGCAACCAGCGCTCGCCGCTTCACGGCCGGCATAGCGTTGCTGATCCGCGCACCAACGAGCTTCGCAGCGGTGGATACGGCGTGCTCGGCTTCGAGGGCCCGGTAGGCACGGTCGCTGGCGAATCTCTGCCCAGCAATGGAAAGTTCGCGGTTGCCGACCCTCGCGCGGGCGGCTGGCACAATGAGGCGCTGGGCGTGCGGGCGTGGGAGGATGTCGGCCGGGTGGTGGCAGGTTCCTCTCGACCGGCCAACGGCGCGCATAGCGTCGCCGACCCGCGCTATGCCGCCCGAGACCAGACACTCGGCGTCGCAGCGTGGGCCGAGGCGGCTGGCACCGTCCAAGCCAAGAGCGGCCCGACGAACGGCGCATTCTCCGTCGCGGACCCCCGGCCGGGCTATGGGGCAGCGACACATGGCAACATCATGCGTGTGTCCGAATGGGACCGGCCATCGCCCACTGTCACCACCGGACACGGCCCGACGAACGGAGGCCACGCGATCGCTGACCCGCGCGTCGACGGCCACCCGCGCTCAGTGCAGCTCGGCGTTCGGGCATGGGATGCCACCGCACCGTGCATCAAGGGCGACGTGTCCGTCGGCACCGGCCCCTACGCGGTCCAGGATCCGCGCATGCTCGGGCGCCCGCGCTTCAACAACATCTTCCGCATCGTGCCCTTCGAGGATGCCTCACCCGCGGTGGCCGGCCCAGGCGGGGCGGCTGGCGGCGTTTGCGTCGCTGACCCTCGGCCGCTCGACAAGGACTATACGACTACCAAATACAAGGTCACCCCTTGGGAAGGCCAGAGCCGCACCGTTATCGGCGCGTCGACCACGGGCGACGGCGCCTTCGCGGTGGCCGATCCCCGGCCCACGCACGGCCCCCACGCCCACCAGAACAAGATGCGGGTCGTGTCGGCGGAGGATCCCGCCCCGACCATCACCGGCAGCGATCGCGTGGGCTCCGGCGCACTCAGCGTCGCCGATCCCCGCCCTGTCGGCTTCCGCGATGGCCGCGAGCACTTCGGTGCAGGTGGTCATTACGGGGTGGTGCCTTGGGCAGAGCCGGCCAAAACTGTTACCGGGCAGCCGTGCTCGTATGACCGCGGCTTCAACTCGGTCGCGGACCCGCGCGAGGCGGCCGGTGAAGCGTTGCCCGCCCTGCCCGGCCCTGACGACCGCCTGGTCGCCCACATCATCGCGCTCGACGGCACCTGCCATCGCCCCTTCACCACGCTCGACCTCGCCTCGCTGCAGTCGATCGTGGATCCGGAGCTGACCTTCTACCGGGACGCGGACGGCATCTGGCACATGCGGACGCCGTTCGAGCTGGACAGCAAGAGCGACGCCGAGAAGCGCGAATGGATCGGCAATGCGGTGCCCAGCGAGAGCGCGGCGGAGATCGGCGGCGTCATCGGCGAGGCGATCCTGCTGGCCGATCTGGGCGAGACGTTCAGCCTGTCGGCCAGCACCATCTGGGTTTCGCCAGCGCGCGTCGCGCTCGCCGTTGACACCCAGCAGCATGCCTTCCTCATGGAGGCTGGACGCGCGTGATCAACAAGCAGGCGGCCACCGCGCCCATCGCCCTAGCAGACGCTGGCACGAGCTCGGTCGACTGGCCCGCAGCTGATCCTACCAGCCCGTTCTTCTGCCACGGCCCGACCGTGATCAGCCTCAGCGGCGGCCGGACGTCGGCCAAGATGCTGTTCCGCGTCCTCGAGGCGCATGGCGGTCGGCTGCCCGAATATGTGCATGTCTGCTTTGCGAACACGGGCAAGGAACGCGAGCCCACCCTGCGCTTCGTGCACGAAATCTCTACCAGGTGGGGCGTCCGGGTCCGCTGGCTCGAGTTCCAGACGGACCTCGCGAGCGCAGGCGCCGAGGGCCGGTTCATCGAAGTCGGGTACAACAGCGCGTCGCGTAAGGGGGAGCCGTTCGATCGTCTGATCGCGCGCAAGCAGGCGCTGCCCAGCGGGCGGCAGCGTTGGTGCACTGAGTTCCTGAAGGTCAAGGTCCTGTTCGACTTCGCGGCGTCGATCGGTTTGGGCCAGCCCGGCGATTTCATCGAGATGATCGGGCTGCGCGCGGACGAAAAGACGCGGATCGATCGCCTGCTTCGTGATGCTCGCAATGAAGCGAGCCATCTCAGCTTTCCCTTGTCAACCGCAGGCGTGGTGAAGGACGATATTTTTTCGTTCTGGGGCTCGCAACCGTTTGACCTGCAGTTGCCGCGCGGGCTTGGCAACTGCGATCAATGCCCATTCTTGGGCACAAAGGCGCGCATTGCCCGCGCCCAGATCGATCCGGCCAGCTGCGAGCAGTGGGCCCGTTGGGAGATCGTCACCGGCTACCGGTTCGGCCGGTATCACACCTTCGTGGAGCTGCTCGGCGTGGTGGCGAGGTCGCCCCGGTTGGAGCTGGACGAAGAGGTGGACACCGAGTGCGGCGCTTGGTGCCCGTCGATCATGGGCGGCATCTGATGGCGCCAGTATTTGAGGCTCCGCGGTCGAGCAACCTCGTCATCGGAAAGCACGTGCCGTGGAACGCCATGTGGAGCGGTGAGGAAGCCGGCGGCTATGAGATCCGTCCGTGTCGCTCGGTCAACGGCCGGCTGGCGGTCTGGCAGCGTCACGCGCCTAGCAAGGGCACGCCGATCTTCGCCAAGCCCCATATGGTTCGCCAGCGCCGTTCCATCGCAGAGATGCGTTGCACGGTATGCGGGGAGTGCACGCCGGCAAATGACCGCTGGTGGTTCGGGCTCGGTCGCTTCCAGGACGGCTGGTTCATGACGACCGAGGCGCCCGTGCATCATGCATGCGCGCTGCACTCCGAGAAGGTCTGCCCTCACCTGCGCGCGCTCGGCGCCCAGCTGCGGCGCTTCCCGGAAGGTCACTCTATCCTGCAAGCCCTCGTCGGCGGGCCCAAGGTGGCGGAAGATTTCGGCCTCGAGATCGACCCGGCGCGGCCGGTGATCGGCAACCTGAAGATCGCGTGGCCCGAGGATGCCGCGCAGATCAGGCGCCGGCACCTATGACCGATCGCATCATCGCCCACATCATCGAAATCGAAATGGTCGCGCCATGAATACCCTCTCCGCTCCGTTGCCCCTGACGCCGCCCGACGCCGATCTGCAGGACTTCGCGTTCATGCCGCTCCACGTCGCGCGCCTGCGCGATAGCGACCTCGCCGCCGAGGCTGCTCCGGAGGCATGCTGGTATGCCGTGCTTCTCTGGGCCGCATCCTGGCACCAACTGCCGGCAGGGTCGCTCCCGGATAACGATGCGGTGCTCGCGCGCCTCTGCGGCCTCGGTCGCGACCTGCGCACCTTCAAGAAGCATCGGGCTGATGCCATGCGCGGCTTCGTCCGGTGCTCCGACGGCCGGCTATATCACCCGGTAGTGGCGGAGCAGGTCGTAGCCGCCTGGCAGAAGAAGCTTGAGCAGCGCTGGCGCACCGAGCTGGCGCGCATCAAGAAGGCCAATCAGCGCAACGGCACCGACCTCCCGTCCCCGACCTTCGATGAGTTCATCGCTGGGGACAAGGCTATCCCGGTCCCCGATGTGTCCCCGGGGACAACAGCCGATGTCCCCGGGGAAATCACCTCCAAGAGACAGGGAGAGGGACAGGGACAGGGAGAATATAGTTCCGATGCTAACGCATCGGGCGCCGCGGCGCCGCCCGCCGTGATCGATCCGGAAAAGGTCATGTTCGATGCCGGCCGCACGCTGCTCACCTCGGCCGGTATCAGCATCGAGGCGGCCGGGCGCCTGCTGGGCAGGTGGAAGCGAGACCATGGCGCCGAGGCGGTGATCATCGCACTCGGCAAGGCGCAGCGCGAAGGCGCGATCGACCCCAAATCATTCATCGAAGGATGCCTGCGGAATGGCCAACGATCTCTCAGTGCTGGACGCGGCGGGGACGGGTTCCTCGCTGCCGTTATTGACGCCGAGCGTGATGACCGTGCTGGATAAGGCATATGCCGACGACGCGGTGTTCACCGCGGCCGAAATTGCGCTGATCGAGCCGGTGGCACAGGCGGTCGCCCCGATCGTGCCGGCAAGCGAGCGAACGCTTCGCCAATCGCTCGGGGCGCTAAAGGCGGTGCTGCCAGCCTCGTCCAAGGCTGAGATCGTCGGCGTGCTGCAGTTCAACACCTACATGAAGGAGCTGGCGGGCTGCGATCGGGATGCCTTGGCTGCAGCATGCAAGCGGTGCATCGATGAACTCGACTGGTTCCCGACGATCAAGCAGATCAGGGAGCGCATGGCGCAGTACGTCAGCCGGGAACAGCATGCGATCAACCTGGCGCGCTACATCCTGATGTCGGGGCAGCGCGAGCCTCTCACTGAGGCGGATGTGATCCCGCTGACGGACGAGGAGGTTCGCCGTCTCAAGCCCGAGTTCATCAGCCTTGGGCTGAAGAGCGGCGGGCTGACGCAGGAGCAGGTCGACCGCGCTTTCGCCGGTGTGCCACCGGACCAGCAGGCAGCATAGAACAAACAGTGAATCACAACACGAATTCGGGTATAGCGAGGATATGATGAGCGGGGCTTCGACTTGGGTGATCCTGCGGACCAATGTGCTGCGCACGCTGCCGCTGATGCGTTCGCTAGCGGACGCCGGCATTCAGGCATGGACGCCGGTGCGCGTCGAGCGGCGAGCAGGGCGTGGCAGGAAGCGGCGCGAGATCAGCCAGGTGGAGGTGGCTATCACGCCCACCTTCGTGTTCGTGGCTGAGGCAGACCTGCCCGAGCTGCAGCGCATCCGCGCCCTGCCGACGAGCCCGCATCCCAGCTTCACCATTCTGCGTCACCGCGATCGCATCCCGGTTGTCAGCGAGGCCGGCCTGACGCCGTTGCGTGCGGCCGAGGATCGCTTCCGGCTATCACTGCTCAAGGCGACCCGGTATCGGGTCGAGGCTGGTACCAGCGTGCACATGAAGACGGGGCCGATGGCCGGCATGTCCGGCGTGGTTGAGCGCGGCACCAACAAGGAAATGGTGGTCAACTTCGGTGGCTTCCGAGTGTCGATTGCCTCTTACATTGCCGGAACAGATGCAGTACAACTCGGCGAACAGCCCGTCTCGGGCACCGCCGCATGAGCGGCCCTGACGTGCTAGCGTCGGCTGATCCCTGATCGTGCCGCCTACGTCGCCCCCGCTTCGGCGGGCGTGCGACGCATTTCCCGATACCGCGCGAGCGATGCCCGATCGAGGGCGACCAGAGGGGGTGTGACGCCTTGGCAACACACCCCCTCCCTTGGGTCCTTCCGGGACCCGAGGATAATGCGGGGGGCGAAGGCGCATCTTCGGTCTAGGCGCAGGATTTCGTATGACTGCCGCCGCCTAGTGGCAGAAAACGGCTGATTTCTGCGTGTTTCAGCCTGCCTCACCCGGCATTTTCGCCCCACTAGGGGATTTCAGCATGGGCATCGAAACCGAGACACTCACCCGGGCAAATGTCGCCTGGTTGCTCGGCATGTCGGACAGTTGGGTCCGCGACAGGATGCAGGCCGGCGACCTTCCCCGCCCTGGCTGCACCGCGGAGGAGTATGTCGAGGCCTTCCTCGCCTTCAAGCTTCGGAAGTTTGAGGACGCGGAAGCCGATGGGACCCTCGACCTCCAGGCAGAGCGCGCTCGGCTCGCGAAAGAGCAGGCCGACGAGAAGGCGATGGATAACGCGGAGCGTCGGCGAGAGATCGCCTCGCTCCCCAACATGACGGCCGCTGTCGTTGGCTTGATCTCGCTGGTGGTGGGCAAGCTGTCGCAGGTTCCGGCGCAGGTTGCGAAGGGCGACCACAAGCTCCGGGTCAAGATCGAAACGGCCATCAGCGACGCGCTTGAGGAACTGAGCCTCACCCGCGTCGAAAAGGCGATGGGCGGGGGCTTGGATGAGGAAGAGTCCCCCAGCGAAAAGGAATAAGGCTCTAGCGACCCTCGCCGTCATTGGCGACGAGATCGCCGAAGCCGCGCGATACTGGTTTTCCACCCTCAAGCCCCGCAAGCCGCCACCACTCAGCGAATTCATGACGGACCATGCGCGCAGCGATGACGGCGCGCGCATCCGTCCGTTTCCATTTCAGTCGGATATGGCCGACGCCTTCACAGACCCGCAAACGGAGCAGGTCTCGTGCCGGAAGAGTAGCCGCATCGGCTACTCGACCATTCTGCAATGCTTCGTGGCGTGGCGCATCAGATGGAGCCCGGCGCGCACGCTGTTTTACCAACCGACGATCGACGACGCGGAAAAATTCAGCCGCGACGACCTCGACCCGGTGCTGCAATGGGACATTGTCCGGCAGGTTGCTGAGTTTAAACCTCGGCATCCGGACAACCAGATCCGCGCCAAGCGCTACAAAGGCGGATGGATCCAGATCAAGGGTGCGAACAGCCCCAAGGAATTCCGGCGCGTCACCGCAGACGACGTGTTGCTCGAGGAATGCGACGGGTACCCGTGGGCTACCAAAGAGGAAGGTGACCCGGCTCGGCTGGCATTCAAGCGAAACCTCACCTCTCCCCGCCGCTTCAGTGCGGCCGGCTCGACGCCGAAGGTCAAAGGCTTCAGCCGGATCGATGCCCTGTTCGAGCAGGGTAGCCAGGAATACCGATACGTCCCATGTCCGCATTGCGGTCATATGCAGTACCTGGTGTTCGGCGACGGCACTGGAGCTGGCATTCGGTGGGAGCCGAAGAAGAATCCAACCCGCGTCTGGTATCAGTGCCAGCAGGGTTGCGAGATCGACGAGGCCGAGAAGGCCTGGATGGACGAGAATGGCGAGTGGCGCGCCCACAACCCGGCCGCCTTCCCGCGTCATCGTTCATTTCACATCTGGGCGGCCTACAGCCAGCACCCCGGCGCGGCCTGGGGCGAGATCGTCCGTGAATTCTTGGAGGTTCGGCACGATCCCAATCTCCTACGCACTTGGGTCAACCAGGTGCTGGGCGAGGCCTGGCAGGAGAAGGGCGAAGCGCCAGAATGGCAACGCCTCTACGATCGCCGGGAGAAAGCCATGGCGCTCGGCACCGTACCGTCATGGCCGTGTATCCTCATCGGCTCGATCGACGTGCAGCGCGGGGCTGGCGCTCGCCTAGAACTAGACGTCTGGGCGTTCGGATCGGATCGCAAGCGGGCGCTCGTCGACCATATTGAGGTAGATGGCGCAGTTGCGAACCAAGAAACATGGAAGCAGCTGGACCGCCATCTCGCTCGTGAGTGGCCTACACAGGATGGCCGTCGCTTCCGTCTCGCTCGCGCTGCGATCGATTCCGGCGACGGCACGAACACGATGTCCGTTTATGCCTGGGCCCGCCGCCATCCCGGCTTCGCCATGGCGATCAAAGGACGGCACGCCGTTGGCGTGGGCCAAGCGATCGCCGGCCCGACATGGCAGGATCTCACGATCGCGGGCCGCAAGATCAAGAAGGGCGTCAGGCTCTGGACCGTCGGAACGTCGATGCTCAAGCTCGAGCTGTATGGCGCCCTCAACCTAGAGAAGCCGGTCGACGGCGATCCATATCCGGATGGGTATGTGTTCCTGCCAGACGGCACCAGCGACGAATGGATCAAGCAGCTGGTCGCCGAGCAGCTGGTGCAGAAGAACCTACGAAACGGTCGGTCGCGCGCCGAGTGGGAACAAACCCGCCCCCGCAATGAAGCGCTCGACAACGCCATTTACGCTCGCGCCGTCAGCATCGCGCTAGGGGTTGATGGATGGGGCGAGAAGAAATGGCGCGCCGCGGCCGGCATCGAGCGCAAGCGTCGGAAAATTCCACCGCCTGATGAGCAGTCCGAGCTGACCGATGTCGAAACCGCCACCGTCGGCACCAAGGCCAAAGCCGCGCAGTCCAAGAAGCCGCCGCGGCGCGCAAATCCTTTCACGTCTCGAAGGAGGTAGAGCATGGCCATCTGGACTGACGCCGACCTCGTCAACATTCGCGCCGCGATCGCTTCGGGCGTGCGGTCGATCACTTTCGCTGATGGCCGGAAGACGGAGTATCAGTCGCTCGATCACATGATCGCCGCGGAAAAGGTCATTGCCGCGTCGCTTATGATGCAATCGGTATCGAAGAGCTCCGTCATTCGGCGCCGCACGCCGTATTACAAGAGCGGCCTGCGCTGATGGCCCGCCAGTCCATTCTCGGCTGGCTTTTCGGTGGACGAGCAGCCCCGGTTGATGCTCCGAAGACCAAGGTCATCCGTGTAGGCCGTGGCGCTCGCGCCGAATATGATGGTGCTACCGAGGGGCGCAGGGCTGCGGGCTGGCGGCGCTCCATTCGCGACGCCAATGGCGAATTGACACCCCGCGCACAGCGCCTTCTGCGGTCGACGGCGCGCGATCTCGTCCGCAACAACCCCTTTGCGGCGCGCGGCATCGCCTCAATCGCGGGTAGCATCGTCGGCACGGGCATCACATTCCAGGTCTATCGCGACGGAAAGATCGATGATCGTCTCAACGCGTTGGCGCGTCGGCATTTCGACACCACCGCATGCGACGCGAGTGGGCGGCATGACCTTTATGGCCTCCAACTCCTTGCCGCGCGGGCCGTCGTGGAGGGTGGAAGCGCGGTCATCCGCCGGCGCTACCGCCGGGTATCGGACCGCTTGCCGCTGCCCTTCCAGATTCAGGTGCTGGAAGCCGACTATATCGATCCCTCGCGCACGGGCGCGGTAACCGCGACCTCCGGGGCAACGGGCGGCTACTCGATCTACGGCATTCAGTTCAGCCCGATCGGCCGGCGCGAGGGGTACTGGCTTTACAACACGCATCCCGGCGCGGTGACGGTTGGCCGTACCGGATCGACTTTCGTCGCTGCCGCCGACATCGCGCACGTCTTTCGTACTGATCGCCCCGAGCAGGAGCATGGCGCGACATGGTTCGCCCCGGTGATCCTGCGCATGCGAGATTTCGCTGATTTCGAGGATGCCGAACTCACCCGCCAGAAGTTGGCGGCCGCCTATGTCGGCGTCGTGACCGGGGAGGAGGTCGACGCGCCCATACCGGGCATCGTGTCTGATGACGATGAAGGCGGTGACGCCCCGATCGATGAAGAGCGCGAACCGCTTGATTATCTGGAGCCCGGCACGTTCCAATACGCCCGACCAGGCGAGGAAGTCACCTTCTCCACGCCGCCGAAGTCGGACGGTTACCCCGATTTCGCCAAAGTCTCGACCCGCGCGATCGCGGTAGGCCTGGGGCTCCCCTATGAGGAGCTATCTGGCGACTTGTCCAACGTGAGCTTCATCTCGGGCCGGCTGGGCCGCCTTTCGTATCGCCGCGACGTCCAGAACTGGCAGTGGCTGATGTTCATCCCGCAGTTTTGCGGGTCGGTGGAGCGATGGTTCATCGAAGCGCTCGAATTCCTCGGCGAGGACACGCGCGGTGTGACGATGGAATGGACGCCGCCGGCAACCGAGATGCTCGACCCGTCGCAGGAAGTGCCCGCTATCCGTGACGCGATCCGGGCTGGCCTGTCGACCATTTCTGCGGAAGCTCGCAAGCGGGGCGAGGATCCAGACAAGTTCCTGGCGGAGTGGGCAGCCGACGCGGAGCGCCTCGATGCGCTTGGCCTCACCTTCGACAGCGACCCGCGCAAGGTCACCTCGGTCGGTAACGCCGTGACCCTCCCCAAGCCGGACAATGCGAAAGGCAAGTAGATGACGGAAATCCTGATCTACGGGATCGTCGGCGACAGCTGGGACGGTCTCGATGCGGCGACGCTTGTGCCGCTCATTACCGAGGGCGACGACGACCTCGACATCCGTATCAACTCGCCGGGCGGCTACGTCATGGAAGGTCTGGCGATCTACAACGCCATGATCCGGGCAGCCGCCTCCGGTCGCAAGGTCACCACCCATATCGACGGCCTCGCCGCGTCGATGGCCTCGGTTATCGCCATGGCCGGTAGCGAAGTCATCATGGCGGACAACGCGCTCGTGATGATCCACAACCCCTGGGATTGTGCCTGCGGCGACGCGAACGAGTTGCGCCGCGCTGCAGACCAGCTCGACCGCCTCCGCGATCAGATCGTCGGCATCTACGCCAAGCGCACCGGCCTCGCGGCGGACGAGCTCGTCGCGATGATGGACGAGGAGACGTGGTTCTCCGCGGCCGATGCGCTCGACAAGAAATTCATCACGTCGGTGTCGGAGGGCCTCACGGTCGCCGCGTCGAACGTCAAGCCATTCGGGTTCCGCAAGGCCCCCGATAGCCCGCTCATCACCGCGATGGCGATGGGCACCAAAAGGGCGCCCGCGCCCGCGCCTAAACCCAAGGACACGATCATGAACCTTTTCACGACCCGCGTGGCGCTGGTTGCCGCCATCGCTGCATTCATCCCGCCCGGCACGCCGGAAGAAATCGGCAAGATCCGCGCCTCGGCGGTCGCGCTCGATGCGATGGACGCCCTGCCCGCCACCGGCCCGCTCGCGCTCATTGCTCCCAACCCCGTCACTCCCGAGACTGCGCCGGCGGCGCTCAGCGCTACCGATGTGCAGAACGCGGTTGCAGCGGAGCGCACCCGCGTTTCGTCGATCCGCGCGCTGGGCAAGAAGCACGGCATGGCCGACGAATTCATCGACGAGCTCGTCGAAGGCGGCAGTGCCGTTGCCGCGGCCGGCGAGAAGATCCTCGACAAGCTCGCCGAACGTGACGACGCCCAGGGCATCGGCCACAGCGGTCCGAACGCCCGCATCACCAAGGACGAGCGCGACAAGTTCTCCGAAGGCGCGCAGAACTGGATCCTGGTGCGCGCGGGCGTCGCCAGTCTGGTCGAGAAGGCCGCCAAGGCCCGCGGCGAGACCCTGAAGATCGACCCGGGCGAATTCCGCGGCGTCAGCATGGTCGATCTCGCCCGTGAATCGCTGGTGCTGTCTGGCACGCGCATGACCTCGCGTGCGCCGCGCGAGATCATGGGCCAGGCCTTCACCGCCCGCAACGCGATCACCCAGGGCACCGGCGACTTCCCGCTGCTGCTCGAGCAGGCCCTGCACAAGGTGCTGATCGCGTCGTATCAGGTCACGCCGGACAAGTGGTCGCGCTTCTGCGGCAAGACCACGGTTACCGACTTCCGCGCGCACAACCTGTACCGCCGCGGCACCTTCGGCGTGCTGGATGCCGTCGATGAGAACGGCGAGTTCAAGCAGAAGCCGATCCCCGATGGTGCCCGCGAGCAGCTGATCGCGTCGACCAAGGGCAACATCATCACGATTTCGCGTCAGGCGTTGATCAACGATGACCTCGGCGCGTTCTCCGACCTTGCCGTCGACCTCGGCCGGGCCGCCAAGCTCACCATCGAAGTCGATGTTTTCGCCTACATCAACTCGAACCCGAACACTGGTGACGGGCAGCCGTTCTTCTCGGCCGCGCACGGCAACCTGCGCGCCGCCGGCGGCCCGCCGACGGTTGCGGAGGTCGATGCGATGCGCCAGCTGATGGCGTCGCAGAAGGACATCAGCGGCAACGAGTTCCTGGAAATCGACCCGTCGATCTTCCTCGGCCCGCTGTCGCTCGGCGGCCAGGCGCGCGTCACCAATGGCAGCCAGTATGACCCGGATGCGGCCAACAAGCTGCAGCGCACCAACATCGCGCTGGGCATCTTCGACGACATCGTCGACACGGCCCGCCTGACCGGCAACCCCTGGTACACCTTCGCCGATCCGGGCGTCGCCCCTGCGATCGTCGTCGGCTTCCTCGATGGTGTGGAGGAGCCTTTCCTCGACAGCGAGGAAGGCTGGAAGGTCGATGGCACCGAGCACAAGGTTCGCCTCGACTACGGCGTTGCCGGTGTGAACCCGGCATCCGCCGCCAAGAACGCCGGCACGGGCGCCTGATCCCTGTAACCCGCGGGGCGGCGCGGTGCGTCGCTCCCGCACATCGGGAGAGTTCCCATGTCCAAGATCGTGATGCTCACCGTCGCAGCGGCCTATGTGAACGGCGTGATGCGGCACCCGCACGAGGGGCCTCGGCACCTCGAGGATGGCGAGGCCGACCGCCTCATCAACGGCAAGGAGGCTGACGACGTCACCTCCGATTTCACCGCCGAACAGCGCAAGGCCATGCCGGTCGAGCGGAGCGACGCCGATCCGGTGCCGGCTGCTGCCCTGCTCGCAGCCGACGCCACCGACCACCAGGCCAATATTCCGGCGACCGAGCCCGCTGCTGCGGGCGAGGCGCCGAAGTCGAAGAAGGAGACTTCCAAGTGAGGGGTTATATCCAGGATGGGGACACGCTCCCCTTCGTCGCGCCCTATGACGTCGCCGCTGGCGGCGGCGTGCTGGTCGGCGCAATCTTCCTCGTCGCCATCGCGGCGGTGCTCACCGGCAAGGGCGGCCAGGGCCGTCGCCGCGGCGTCATGGACATCGCCAAGACCACCGGCGAGGCATGGACCCAGGGGCAGAAGCTCTACTGGGACAACGCGGCCAAGAAGCTGACCACTACGGCCGCCGGCAACACGCTGGTGGGCGCAGCGGCTCAGGTGCAGGCCGCCGGCGACGCCGTCGGGCGCGCGATGATCACCGGCCAGATCGCCTGATAGGCGAGTTCGCGGGCGGCGGGCCGATGCCTGCCGCCTGCACCCATCCGGAGGTGCGCATGGATCCGTTTCAGGCTGCCCTCGATGCCATGTTCAATGGGCCCGGCTCGCTGGCGGCATCTTACCAGCATTCGACCGGAGATTTTCCCGCCATCCGTGTCCTGCTCGCGCGGCCCGATGAGGCTGCGACCTTTCGAGGATCTCGGATCGTTCAGGCGACCTATGAAGTCAGTATCCGAAAATCAGAGATCTACGCCCCCATCGCGGGCGCCGAACTGACCATCCCCGGCCAGGAATTCCCGCAGGCTTCGGGGGTGATCACTGATCGGCTGCGGCTCACCGGTGATCCGATGATCGACGCGGAGGGGCTGACCTGGAATTGCGGCGCCGAGCCTATCTGATGCGCGTCACCGCCGGTTTCGGCGACCTCCGTCTCCTCGCCGACGATATCGAGGGCGATGTCGCCGGTGCTGCGACCGAGGCCATGCGGGAAACCACCTACAAAGCCCTCCTCACGCTCAGGCGCCAGGTGGTGTCGGCCGGCCTCGGCCAGCGCCTTGCGAACACCTGGCGCGATCGCGTCTATCCCGAGCAGCGGCGCAGCATGAACCCCAGTGGGTACATCTGGTCGAACGCCCCGGACATCATCGACGCCTTCGGTCGAGGCGCCCAGATCGTGCCGCTTGCCGGTCGCCGATACCTCGCCATCCCCAGCGACAACGTGCCACGCCGCCGGGGCGCGAAGCGCATGACGCCGTTCGAGGTGGAGAACGCCTTCAACCAGGACCTCACCTTCCTGCGCGGCAAGAACGGCCGGGTCCTCGCCTTCGTCGAGGCGGTGCGGTCCCGCAATCGCCGCGGCTATCGACCAGGTACCAAAGGGCGGCTGGCGCAGGGACGCCAGCTCGACCGCATCCTGATGTTCACGCTGGTCCCGACCATCCGCATGCCGAAGCTGCTCGATATCGACGATGTCGCTGCCAGCTGGGCAGCGAACTTCGAAGCTCGGTTCCTGTTTCGATTGGGGGCAAGATGAGCCGTCGCCTCGATGTCCTCTCCGCCCTCAAGGCCCTGATCGCCGCAGCGCTGCCGAACGCCGACGTGCTCGGCCTGGACAATGATGCGAGCCCGCCCGCGCGGATCTATCCCGGCGGCCGGGCAATCGTTCGCAGCGGCGACCCAGGCGAACCCGATATCGATCTTAGCCCCCTCGCTTACAATTACGGCCACCGCGTGCCGGTCGAGCTGCTCGCCAACGATGAGGCGATGCTTGACGCAATGCTCGTTGCGATCGGCAATGCTGTCGAGGCCGACCGCACGCTCGGTGGTCTCTGCGATTGGCTGGAGCCCATCGCGCCGGAGACCGACGTGATCGCCGCCGACAATGCCGCTGCCCAGCGCGGCTGCGAGCTCCTGATCATCGCCAGTTACGTCACCACCAATCCCCTGACCTGAAGGAGTTCGTCATGGCTTTGACGCCCACCACTCGCGCCCGCGGCTCGAACGCCAAGGTCATCGGGTGCTTCGAAACCACCCCCGGCACTGTTCCCGCCAACAATGCCGGCTGGGGCACGATCCCGCTCGTCAGCCATTCGCTCGGCGAGGAGCGGCCTCTCATCGAGAGCGACCTGCTCGGCCAGGGCCGCGAGATGCAGGATCCGATCACGGACGTTGCCACCGACGACGGCGACATCGTCGTGCCGGTGGATGTGCGAAATTTCGGCCGGTGGCTGAAACTCTTCTTCGGCGCGCCGGTGACCACGGGCGACGCTGAGGATGGCTATGCCCACATCTTCACCTCTGGCGCTGCGGCTCTCCCTTCGATGTCGATAGAGGTGGGCTCGCCCGAGGTGCCCGCCTTTACCGTAAACCGGGGCGCCCGCGGCAATCAGTTGCGCATTTCCATGGCCCGCTCGGGCCTGCTCAATGCGACCTGCAGCCTGATCTGCATCGGCGAGACGGATCCGGTGAATGCCTCGGTTGGCCCGGTGGGCCCCGCCGCGCTCGCGGTGACGCGCTTCGCCCAGGCCACTGGCTTCGTGAACAAGGACGGCGCCGCGCTCGGCAGCGTGGTTGCCGCCGACCTCACCTATTCGAACAACCTCGAGAAGGTGGAGACCATCCAGGCCGACGGCCGCATCGAGGACAGCGACCCGGGAATGGCGCAGATTTCCGGTTCGATCACGGTAAAGTTCGCCGATACCGCCCTTCTCGCTGCCGCGACCGCCGGGCTGCCCATCGACGTCGAGTTCGGCTGGACTAAGGGTGAGTTCTCGCTCGTATTCCGGGTTGAACGCCTGTTTCTCCCGAAAGCGAAGCGCCCGATCACTGGGCCGAACGGCATCCAGGCGCAGTTCAACTTTCAGGCGAGCGCGCCGGCGGGCGGGCACTGCTGCGTCGCGACGCTCGAAAACGACGTGGCGACCTACTGATGCTGGTTGCACCGCGAAAGGCCGCTGGGCCTGAATGGCTCAAGATCATGGGCGCGGAAATTCTCTTCGCGCCAATCGATCGAGGCATGTTCCGCCGCGCGAGGCGAGCCGCGCTCGAAAAGCTCGGCCGCTCGGAGGTCCCAGCGACAGATGAGAGCGCCGCCGAGCAGCTCGAGGACCTGGGCGACGCGCTGAGCGAATCGTTAATCCTGGAGGGGGCCCGCGATTGGCGCGACGTCGGCCAGCAGCGCTTCAAGGACACTGGAGAGCCGCTTCTCGACGATATCGGCAACCCGCAATTCGAGCCCCTGCCTTTCTCGCTTGAAAACCTTCGCGCGGTGCTTTCGGACCCGATCGTATTTCAGGCATTCGATGCGGCCTATGTCGTGCCGTTTGCTGCCCGGGAACGCGCAAAAAACGGCTTCGCCGCCTCTCCAGTTGGCACTGGGGTGGCGGGGACGCCGGGCAAAGATACTGCCAACTTTCGTGCTCGGCCGGGCAAGGCACGCGGTGCGAAGCCTGCCCATACGAGGTCGAAGGTTTCGAAGGCGACGAAGCTGAAATAGTCTGGGAAGTCCTGACGACCTGCGACCGACAGCTGCGCGTCGCCGGCGCGGGCCAGCCGTTCGCGCTAGACTTCGGCGCAGTGATGCTGGTCGGCGCGGCGCTTGGAGCCGATCCGGAAATGCTGGCCGATGTGCTCCCCGCGGCTGAGCGGGCCATCATCGCAGGCCTGTCCGACGATATCGACAACGAAGGTTGAAGGGAGGCTGGTGGCATGGCGCGTAACGTCTCCATTCGGCTAGGCACGGAGGGCAAAGCTCAGGTCCGCGCGGATCTGGACGAGATCGCAAACGGTGGCGATGCCGCGGCGAAGCGCTGGGCAAAGTCCTTCGAGCGCGCGGACGCGGACGTGCAAGCGGCCATGCAGCGGCAGGCCAATGCGGCGGCGAAGCTCGCAATGATCATGCCGCAGTCGCAGATGCAGATGCGCATCAACGACGCCAACGGCACGGGCTTCGGGCAGTGGGAGGGCTCCGCTCGGCAGTCGGCGGCCGCTTTCCGCGAGCTATTCGCCGAGCAAGAGCGCCTCGAGGCCGGCGCGCGCGCCCTCCGCGCCGCGATCGATCCTCTAACCGTCGCGCAAGGCCGGTTCGACGCCGAGATGGCAGAGGCGCGGGTGCTCATTTCCGCCGGCGCGATCTCGCTGGATGAATATGTGGCGAAGCTGCGGATAGAGAAGACCGCACTGGACGCCGTTACGGCAGCGCAAGCGCGCGGTGGTGCGAGCGCCAACGCGCATCGCGCCGCCATGCAGGGGCTATCTTTTCAAGCGCAGGACGCCTTCACCCAGATCTCGATGGGCACCAACATCCTCTCGGTGCTCGCCATCCAGGGCGGCCAGGCCGCCGGCCAGATGGTCCACCTCGAGGGCAAATTGGGCGCGGTCGCCAATTTCATGGTCGGCCCTTGGGGTCTCGCGATAACCGGCGGCCTCCTGGTCCTCGGGGCGCTGACGGATCATCTGTTCAAGGCCAGTGCCGCTTCGGAAGGAGCTGCAGACGCCGCGAAGAAGCACGCCGAAGCGGAACAGCAGCTGCAGAAGGCCATCGAGGACCAGGAGTCCGCGCTTCGCCGGAGCATCCAGACCTCAAGGCAGGCCCGGGCTGAGTCTCTCGCTCTCGCGCAGCAGCGCGTGGAGGAGGCCAAGGCGACCCGGGATGCGACCGCTGCGACGCTTAGAAAGGCGCTTGCGGATCTCAACGCGCAGAAGTCGGGACTGGGAATGGGCGGCATCACCGGCACCGCGAATGTTCTCGCGCCCACCCAGCGGCTCAATGAGCTCACGACCGCGCGCGACGCGCTCTATCGGCAGCTGAATGACAACGAGAAAGCCATCGCGGCCCGCGTCGCCGCAGTTCGCGTTGCCGAGGTGCCGATTTTGCGCGCTGAGGCGGAAGAGCGCGCTGACAAGGCGGCCGCCGCCACTGCGCGGTACGAGCGCGGCCTGGAGGCTCTCGAGAAGCGATACACGGCCGGCAAGATCAGCCAACAGCAATACGGCCAGGAGATCGACAAGCTGCGAGCGGCCCGAGATGCGGATACGGAGGCGGCTCGGCGCGCTGACCGCGGGGGGCGCAGCTCAGGATCGACGCATAGCGCAGATGTCAGCGCGGTGCGCGACCTAGCGTCCGAACTGCGCGCCCTGGAAGGCCGCTATGATCCAGTGGCGGGCGCCGCGCGTACGTATCGGGAGGAATTGGAGAAGATCGCTAAGCTTGCGGGCGCCGGCCTGATTGATGGTGATCAGGCTGCGATGTTTCGCGATGGCGCGTTCGGCATCTACGCGGGATCCAGGGCCGATGCCTTGGGTAAGGCCATCGGGATTGACGGCATCCGATCGGATGCCGGGGCCGAGAAGAAGGCGATCGACGACATCATTGCTGCCGAAGATCGGCGCACCAAGGCGCGGGATCAGTTGTTTGGCGATCAGGAGGACCGGCTCGAGCTCCTCCGCCGCGAAGGTCAACTGATTGGCGCAAACGACAACCTGCGATCCGCCGAGCTCGAGAAGCTCAAGCTTATCCAGGATGTTCGGCGCGGCACGCTCGACCTGTCAGAGCAGGACCTCGCGACGGCGTTGCGCAACATTGACGCCCAGGCCGCACTTGCCGAGGAGGTTCGCCGCACCAGCACCGCGATGGACGAGCTGCGATCGTTTGGGGCGGACTTCGTCGATAGCGTCCTCAGCGAGAACACCTGGTCGAGCTGGGGGAATGCTGGGAAGACCATCCTCAAGATGATCCAGGACGAGTTCATCAAGCTCGCCCTGCTCAACCCGCTCAAGAACCTGATTAACGGCAACGACGCGCTGCCGACGGTCACCTCCCTGTTCAGCAGCGTCAGCAAGCTCTTTGGTGGCGGTAATTCCGGCCTGAATCTGGTGCATGAGATCGGCCACAACGCGGCCGGCACTGAGTATTGGTCGGGCGGCATGTCGCTCGTCGGCGAGAATGGCCCGGAGATCGTCAGCATGCCGCGCGGCTCCGCGGTCACGCCGGCGGGTGAGACCCGCCGTCTGCTCAGCGCGGGTCAGCAGCCGGTCAAGGTGTTGGTCCAGGTGGCTGCGAACGACTATTTTGACGCGAAGGTTGCCAGCATCTCGGGTGCTCAATTGGAGGCGGCTGCGCCCCATATCGCAGCCGGCGCAGCCACGCTCGCCGGCGTGCAGCAGGCGCGCCGGGCTCGCCGGCGCCTGGTGGGAGGCTGACATGGCAATAGAACTGCCTCAGCCGCGCCTTCCCAAGGTCGCGGTCCCCAGATTGCTCGACTGGGGGGCTGACCAGAAGGCTCCGCAGGGTGGCGCGTATCAGCGCCTCAATCGACTTGGGAATCGCTTCGCCCTCGATATTTCCTATCCCCGTCTCAAGCCGGAGCCTGACGGCAGGATCCTCGCGAGTCGCCTTCGCCGGGCGAAGACTGAGGGTGCACTATTTCCAGTTCCCCAGCCAGGGCTTTCGGTCGGCGTGCCCGGCAATCCGGTGGTCGATGGCGCTGGGCAGGCAGGGGCGGCGATCCTGCTGCGCGGCTTTACGGCTGGTTACCAGGTGCGTGAGGGCCAGTTCTTCAGCATCATCCATGGTGGCCGGCGCTATCTGCACTGTGCGAGCGCAGACGCGGTAGCCGGTGGTGATGGCAAGGTGACATTGAGCATCCACCCGATGTTGCGGATCCAGCCCTCCAACGGCGCGATTTGCGAATTCGCCAAGCCCTATATCGAGGGCATCGTCGGTGGCCAGAGCATCGATGTCGAGCTGAGCATTGCCAAGATGCAGGTGCCGTCCATCACCATCACCGAGCGCGCCTGACCATGACCGCGCTCACACCCGCTCTCGACAGCGCCCTGCGCGCTGACGCGCCGACCGTTTTCGGCGCGGTTTCGATCGACCTCCCCGCCGCCCAGGTCAACCTGCTCGATGGTGCCGGCCTCCTTTCCTTCGGCGGCCGCACCTATGTCGGTGAGGACGCAACCTACGGGGTGCTTTCCGACGTCGAGGACATCACCGACGGCACTGGCGACAGCGCGCCAGCATTCTCGCTGACCATTCTGCCGAGCGGCGACGCCGCCGCGGCGGCGCTCGCCGCACCCGACATGCAGGGTTCTCAGGTGCGCGTCTGGTTCGGGGCAATCAATCCGCTTACCGGGTTGGTGATCCCTGACCCTCACCTCCTGTTTCTGGGGGAGCTGGACGTTCCGTCGCTGATCTCGTCCGGTGACGGCCGCCGGCTGGATTACGAGGTGGTCAGTGTCTTCGAGCGCCTGTTCGAGGATGATGAGAGCGCCCGCCTGTCGGACGGCTTCCACCGCAGCATCTTCCCGAACGAGTTCGGCCTCGAATACGTAACCGGCGTTGCGGAGCCGGTTTACTGGGGAGTGGCCGGCAACCCGTCGGCTGTAGTGCAGAACGCCTTCGGCAAGTTCTACAAATTCGAAGACGGCAGCCTCGAGTACCGCGAATGACAGACCCTCTCGTGCGCCGGCGTGATGCCGCGCAGCAGATCCTCGATGCCTGGAAGGCAAGGCCGCTTCGGCTGGGCACGAACGATTGCGTCCGGATGATCGCGGCGCATCTGCGGAAGCTCGGCTATAAGGTGAAGCTGCCGCCGTCAGGATCCTACCGCACCGTGGCGAGCGCGACTAAGGCGCTGCGGGCAGCGGGCTTCTCGTCGGTGGGCGCCGCGCTCGATGATTTGGGCCTGGAGCGGATTGCCCCAGCGGCTGCCATCGTCGGCGATATCCTGGAATTGCCAGCGGTTGATGGCCTCGGGGCGTTTGCCATCGCGCTCGGGAACGGTCGGGCAGCAGCTTACCACGAAGACGTCGCTGGGGGCGTCCAGGTTATCCAGCCACTCGAATATGTTGACGCGTGGAGGGCTCCGCCGCGGCATTAGCTGGCGCAGAACCTTATCCGATTACGCCATTTCTTGTTCAATGCGAATGATCGCCGCACTTCGATTCTGGTCGGCGTCTCTTCGTAGATCGTAATCAGCACTGGCGACGTCTCGATATTTCCGAACGTAACGAAGCGCTTGCCAGGTTCACGCGAAGCCAGCGGCCGCCCGATCCCGTCAAGAGCGAGCCCGACGCATTGCTGCACTGCATCTGGGCTCTGGCCGCTCGTCAGCGTCATGACGGGGTCCCTTGCAAGCATTTTTGGCGAAGGCGCACCCGCGCTCACTTGCGTGAGCACTCCTACGAGCAGTGCCGCCAACTGCGTTGCGATCATCGAATCTCCCCTGTTTAAGAGGAGGCTATCACGTCCAAAGTTCTCAAGACAGCCGCCATAGTCGTTTCGGTGGTCGCGTTGGCAGTCGCCATTCCGGGTGTTGGTGCCGCCGTTGGTGCAACACTTGGCGTTTCAGCCGCTACCGTTACGGCAGTTGCCTCTATCGCTGCCGCCGGTCTGGCCTTGGCAGCGAGGCTGACTGCAAAACCCCCATCGGCGCAGGCGACAGGGTCTCAAACAAGTTTCAGCGCCGATCCCGACGCCGGCCTCCCCTATGTGGTTGGCAGGACGGGGTCGGCGGGCAACATCGTGCTGCGCAAAGGCTTCAACACCAGCGACGCCGGCGACAACGACCGGCAGTCCTTCGTGTCGGTGCTCTCTGTCGGGCCGGTGAAGTCGGTGGGCGGGTTCACCGCCGATCGCACCGCCGTTGCGTTCAACGGCGTCGGCCAGGCCATCGGCACCTTTGCCGGTTTCATGTGGATGACGACGCAGCTCGGCCTGTTGCCGCAGCCGGCTGCGCTTGGCTTCGGTACGGGTGCCGGCACGCCGCCCGGATGGTCGGCCGCCCACAAGCTCTCAGGCCTCGCGGCAGCCGCCTGGACCCTGCGCTTCGATACGAAGGCCAAGCTTTACCAAAATGGCGTGCCCGCCCCGATGTGGGTGGTCGAAGGCGGCCTTTGCTACGATCCGCGCAAGGACAGCACCTATCCTGGCGGAAGCGGCCCCCATCGCATGGCCGACCCGGCGGACACTGCAGCGTACGACGCCGCCGTCGCGACCTGGGAATATTCCGAGGACCCGTATCTTCATGGCCTCAAGTGGGTGCACGGCATCTGGCAGCGCGATCGAAACGACCCGACGTCGAAGTACCAGCGCGTCATGGGCATGGGTGCTCCCTGGGCTGGGATCGACGTCGCATCGTTCGTCGACGGGGCCAACATCGCCCAGGCGAACGGCTGGAAGGTCGGCGGGGTCATCTTCTCGGGTGACAACAAATGGGACAGCCTGAAGAAGCTCTTGCAGGCTGGCATGGGCGAGCCCCTCGCACTGGGAGCAAAGATCAGCTGCCTTGTGAATGCGCCCAAGGTCAGCTTGGCCACGATCACCATCGACGATGTCGTCGGCGAGGCTTCGGTCGCGGCAACGCAGCCGCGCCGCGCGCGCATCAACACGGTCACGCCGCGCTACCGCCTCGAGGCGAACAACTGGCAGCTGCTGCCCGGTCCTCCAATCTCTGTGCCCGAATATGTCGCAGCCGATCGCGGCAAGCGATCGAAGGTGCTCGACTATGCGTTCATCCAGGACGCGAACCAGGTCGCCACGGCGGTCCGCTACGACATCGAGAACGCGCGTGAGTTCGGCCCGATCGTGCTGCCGCTCAAGCTGTTCTGGATGGGCTTCAAGCCCGGCGACTGTGTAACCGCGCAGCTGCCGGAGATGGGCCTCAACGGCCAGACGATCCTCCTGCTCAACCGCGATCTCGACCCCGGCTCTGGTATCGCGACGATGACGGCGCGGAGCGAAACGCCGGGCAAGCATCCTTTCGCGCTCGGCCAGACTACTACGCCCCCGTCGACTCCCGCCCTCTCTGGCCCGCCGCTGGTCCCGGTGCCCGGCGCGGCGGCCTGGGATATCTCCGAGACAGGCCTGACGAAGGACGGCGTGACCTTCCCGGCTCTGGTAGTTACGGGCGCCGTCGATGCCGGATCTGCAGAAAGCGTGGTTTTCGAATACCGGCGGTTCGTCAACGGGCAGGCGGCCGACGCCAATTGGAGCGTGGCCGGTGTCGAGCCGGTCACGACTGCGCGCAAGGAAATCTCGGGGGTGCTTCCCTCCACAGCCTACGAAGTCGCCGTCAGCTATCGATCGCGCGGAGTTCTGGGCGGTCGGCGCATTCTGGGGCCAGAAGTCACCACCGCGGACACCGCTGCGGACAACGCGGCTGCCGCGCTCGGCCTTGCCGAAGCGGCGCAGGATCTCGCCAGCGGCAAAAGCACCATCTTCTACCAGGTGTCGCCGCCGACCGCCGCAGAGAGCGCCGAGAATGATCGCTGGGTCGATACCGATGCGGGCAACTTCGAATATCGGCGCCTCCCTGGCAGCGGCCGGCTCTCGATCGGCGGCACCGTGGTCACCTTCGGTGGTGCTGCGATCGTCTATCCGCCTTGGGCACCGGCGCCTGACCAGCGCATTGCGCAAGCGCTCACCGACGCGGCGGGCGCCCAGGCGACCGCCGACGGCAAGGTTGCCACCTTCAACCAGGAGGCCACGCCCACCGCCGAGAGCTTCGGCGACCTTTGGTATCAGCCGAGCACCCAGTCGCTGAAGCGCTGGAACGGCGCATCCTGGTCGGAAGTGGCGACGGTGGGTGCCACGCCCGCGCAGATCGCTCAGATCACCCAGGCACTATCCGACGCGGCCAATGCGCAGGCGACGGCCGACGGGAAGATCGACTCCTTCTATCAGCCCGGCGCACCCGCTGTTTTCGGCGAGGGCGACCTCTGGACCGACACCGACGACGGCAACAAGCTGTACCGCGCATCGGCCAACTCAGCGGCCGGCGGAGCCTGGGTGCTGGTGCGCGATACGGGCATCGCGGCCGCGATCGCGGCGGCCGCCGGCGCCCAGGGGACTGCCGACGGCAAGGTCACCACCTTCACCGGAACCGGCGTGCCGGCGGCGACAGCGGTAGGCGATCTCTGGTACAATGGCAGCACCGGCGTGCTCGCGCGCTGGAACGGCGCCGCATGGATCTCGACAGCCGACAACACCGCGCTCGTGCAGCCTTCCGTCACTGGGCCGACGCCACTCAGCTTTAACGCCAACTATCTCGGCGTGCTCGACGCGGGCGCGGTGCCGAAGGACTTCCCCTACAAGCGACTGCAGGGCTCGACCGATGTCACCACTGCGACCGCATGGTCGATCATCGCAGCGGACGGGGTGACGCTGACGATCGGCGCGGGCGACGGCGTGGCGAACATCACGGCCGTCAGCAAGGACTCGGCCAGCTTCACGATCCGATCGACCTACAATGGCGTGACCCGCGACTTCCCTGTCATCGTCCAGCGGTCCCGCGCTGCGGCGCCGGTCAACACGGGCAGCACCGGCAATCCGGGCACCTCCGGATCGGTCAACGCAAGCGCGTCCAGCACCTCCACCAGCTATGGCGGGGCGGACAGCGCTTCCTTCACCTGCGTCGCCGGCACAGCCGGCCAAGTCGCGCTCAGCACCTCGCTCACCGTTTCGCTTTACGCGCCAAGCGGGGTCTATTCGCAGTCGGGTTACGCGAAGCCCCAATGGCGGGTGCCGGGCGGCAGCTGGGCGGACGTCGGTTCAGAGTATCTCAGCAACGGCCCCGCCAGCTACGACAAGACCAACGGCCCGACGGACACCACGCTCGACGTCAATGTGACGAAGACCGGGCTGACGGCGGGCAGCACCTATGAGTTCCGCCTCACCTTCCGAAAGGCATCCGGCACCAGCGGCCAGACGATGTCGTTTTCGGGCACGTTCGCGGGGACCGGCTCGTGACCTGGTGGATGGTCCGCGATCGCGCCACGGGCGAGGAGCAACTCGTCAGCTGCGACGGCCCTTACGCGCCGTACGACGGTGATCTCTTCGAGCTCGCGGAGCTGGAGCACGAGCTAGACCTGACGCGAGAGCGCTGGGATTGGGAACTTGACGCTGTCGTGCTGCGCGCAACGCCCGAGCAGGCGCGGAATGATCGGTGGGAGGCGGCGAAGGTCTACCGCGAGCAGCGCCGCAACGCGCCATTGCCGATCATGGGTGTGCTCGCCGGCGACGTGATTATTGCCGATTGCGACCTAGAGAGCCGCCTCACGATCGCCGGAGCGGTCCAGATGGCCACGCTCGCGCAGGCGGCGAACGAGCCGTACTCTCTGACGTTCACCGATCACGACAATCGCCAGCACACCCTCGATGCCGGCCAGGTGATCGCGCTGGGTGTCAGCGTGGCGACATTCCAGGGGCTCTGCCACGCCGCGAGCCAGAGCGTGCGCAACGCGCTCGATACGGCGGTCGCCGAGGGAGCCACCGCTGCCGAGATCCTGCTGATCGACATCACCGCCGGCTATCCCGAACCACCCGAAGCCGGCGATCCACCCACTGAACCGGAGAGCTGACCGTGGCCGATACCGACTATTCCGCGCTAGCCGCGACCAACACGATCGCCGCGACGGACGGGATCGTCCTTGTGCGCGGCGGGGTTCCGTACCGGTTCACGGGCACCCTCCCGATCATCACCGCAGCGGCCAATTTCGGATGGGGAGACACGCCGATTGACGGATATGGCCGATCGCTCACTGTCAGCCAGGGCGGCGCACACCCGACCCTGCTGCATCAATCCGTCGATACCAACGATGAGCGGTTCTACATACTGAACAACCTGGATCGACCGACTGGCGGCTTTGCCGGCACCTTCCAGTATCGGAAGACGGGTGCCGCTGGCTCGGCCTACCAGCAGAGCGCGGGCCGGCACATCTTCCTGACGGCGGCCGTTGGCACTGCCGGCGCGACCGCGACCATGGTGGAGAGTGCTCGGCTGGACGAGTCCGGGAACCTTGGCTTGGGCACCACCAACCCCGGCGGGTGGCGGATCAATGCTCGGCAGGGAAGTACTTCGCTGCTGGCGCTCGAGAACACTGCCGGCGTCGGCGCGACGATCCAGTTGGCGGACACCTCCTATTCCGGGCGCATCGTTCAGAATGCCGGGGCGATGATCATCCAGGTGGCGGGCACGACAGAGGCCTTCCGCTGCGACACGTCGGGCAGCATCATCCCGGGTGCCGATAATGCGCGTAATCTGGGCTCCGCGTCCCGCCGCTTTGGTACCGTCTATGCGGCAACCTCGACCATCAACACGTCGGATGCCGCGCTCAAGACCGTCCGTGGTGAGGGTGAGCTGACGGCCGAGGAGATCGCCTGGGCACGCGCGATCCGCATCCTTCCCTATCGCTTCAACGATGCGATCGCGGCGAAGGGTGATGCGGCGCGGCTGCACTTCGGCGTTCTCGCCCAGGAGGTGCATGCCGCCGGCCTCGCCGCCGGCATCGAAGATCCCTTCGCTTACGCCTTCCTGTGCCGAGATCCTCTCATGGCGGAGGTGGAGGTGATGGAGCAGGTCCGCGTGCAGAAGACCGAGCCCTACGAGCGAGACGAAACCACCATCGTGGTGGAGGACGGCGTCGCGCGAGCGCTGGTGCGCACCGTCAACGATATGCGGCCGGTGTTCGAAGAGATCCCGGTCGTCGATGAACACGGGGCGGCCGTCATGCTCCGGATCGGCGAGGATGCGGAGGGCGCTCCCATCATGCAGCAGGCCGTGCACCTGGAGCCGGTCATGGTGACGATCGAGCAGCCGGTGACCAAAGCTGTGCCGGCGCTCGATGATCAGGGCAGGCCGGTCGAGCGCTGGGGCATCCGCTACGAGGAACTGGCCATGTTCCTGCTCGCAGCGTCCGCTCGGCAGGCATGATCATGACTATCGCATTTGAAAGGGGGCGGACGATGACGCCAGTGTTTGAAGGGGTCGCCGCGAAGTACGGCTGGATCCTGCTTGGGGTGACCTGTGGCCTGGCCGCACGCTACGCACTACTCCTCAAGAAGGGCGTTAAGATAAGGGCGTGGATGGTGCTGTCCGACGTGCTGTTGCTGCCCACCGTAATATTGATCGCCTACACCCTGGCCAAGCAGGCGGGCATCCAGGGGGAGCCGGCGGCCTTGGTGAGCGCGCTTTGCGCCGTGGGTGCAGATCGGTTGGTGAAGCTCTATGCCGACCGCTTCGTGGCCAAGGTGGATAGCGAAGTGCGGGTGCTCGCCGAAGAGACGATCGGGGTTGTTCGACAGGAAGTGCAGGTAGCCCGCTCCGGGGAGGCGATCGTCGCCGACACGATCGATGGGCGTGCGCCTGACCAGTATGTGGCGCTCAAGCCTCACCCGCAGGCCCCCATTCCCCCGAAGTAACCGCATCGAAAGGAGTACCAGCATGGCAACCACGCTTCAGGCGGGGGCGAAGGCTCGCGCCATCATCAAGGGGTTCGAGGGCTGCGAGAAGAGGCAGCCAAACGGCAGCTTCCTGGCCTATCCCGATCCCGCAACCGGTGGTGCACCCTGGACGATCGGATGGGGTTCCACAGGGCCGGACATCAAGCGCGGCACCGTCTGGTCGCAGGCGCAATGCGATGCCCGTTTCGAGCGCGACCTGGTGGCGTTCGCCGCCCAGATCGCAGCGTTGCTCGGCACCGCGCCGACCGATGCGGACCAGTTCGATGCGATGGTGAGTCTCGCTTACAACATCGGGGTGGACAACTTCCGCTCGAGCACGCTGCTCAGGCTTCACCGGGCCGGTGACCATACCGGCGCCGCGGCGCAGTTCGCGCGCTGGAACAAGGCGAACGGGAAGGTGATGGCGGGCCTGACCCGCCGGCGCACCGCCGAAGCTGCAGCCTACCAGGGCAGGTCCTTCTCGATCTGAAGCCATCCGTGCCGCGCGGCCTCGCGGCAAATCCCAAGGAGACGATCATGAAGATGATCCTGATGCTCGCCCTAGCGGCGAGCCTTTCCGCGTGCGCGTCGTTCGGTCCGCGGCCACCGACCGAGGTGAGCATCGCCAAGGCGGCCGACCGAGCCATCGGCATTGAGACGGGCTACGCGGTCACGGCCGAGCTTGCTTCATTCGGTGCTGGCGCGCTCGATAGCGCGACACGAAGCAAGGTGGCCCTCGGCGACCGCGCCGCGTTTGAGGGCTTGACCGCTGCCCGGCTAACCTATCCTCCGGGCGACGCGCTCAGTCCTGCGGACAAGGTCCGGCTTATGAACGCGGTCGAGCGGAGCAATGAAGCGCACGAAGCCCTGCAGGTTGCGATCGAGCCACCCGGCTGAATGCCCCGATCATTATCGACAGGCTGAGCGCCCCGGGGGAACCCTCGGGGCGTTTTCGTTTGGGGCGAATCGGATGTTCCTGTCATGTTCCGGGCATGCGAGTTGATCTGTCCCGGCTGACCTTCCATGCCCTTTGCGTTCTTGAGGACGAGGCGCGACGCGCGACGCGCGAGGGCCGGTTGCGTCCGAGCGCAGCCGTGCGCCTGGCTCTGGGCTATCTCTACGCCATCAGCCGCGACGATCGCGGCGTTGATCCCGCGCATGCCAGCCGGACCTATTGGGAGTATCTCACCCGAGAGGGCGACGTCGATACGCGCACCTCGGCCGGGTTTGGTCGATGGCAGATGATGAACTCTTGCCTTAACGCGATCGCCACTGCGGCCGGCATGCCGCGCGACCACAAATATGAAGCGGCCCGTTCCCAGCTGCTGGACGGGCGCGAGCGCGAGGAGATGTCCGATTGAACACGGAACGCGAGTTGAGCCTGGCCGTCGTTGGCATCGGCTATGCGAATGCCGACGGCAGCAACCGCCGGTTCGAGTGCCAGCTATGCGTTCCCGGCGAGCCGGTCGAGCTCCGGCCGGAGCCGAAGAACAAGCACGACGAATATGCGGTAGCGGTATTTAGCAGCCGCGGCGTCCAGCTCGGCTACCTCACGGCCGAGCGAGCGCCATGGATCGGCGGCAAGCTGCGATCCGGTGAGCCGGCTGAGGCAGTCTTTCAGGAGCTGATGCCCACTGCGGCGGCAATTCGCGTCCGGTTCGGCGGCGGTGCTCCTACCCTTCCCCAACGCGCTTCGGCGGGCGATCCCGAGCCGGACTTCTACCCGGATGAACCTGCGCCCGACTGGGGCGCCTGATCAGGGCTTCTCGCGGTTGCCGGCGGCAAGCCAGGCGATGATCTCCAGCGCGTGCCGGCGCAAGCAGTTGGGCTCTTGGATCAGCGTGACCACGGCGGCGTCAGGATCCAGCTCCGCGCGCGTCGCCAGCTCGGTGAGGCATCCGCGATAGTTCCGGACGATCCGGATCGCCTGCGAGCCTAGGCCGGCCGTCTCTTCCGCTTTCACCACCAAGGCCCGCTGATAGATGACGTTCGCCCGGCTGGGGCTCACCCCAAGTGCCTCGCCGATCGCGCGGAAGGTAGCGCCCTCATCGCGCATGCGCAGCGCGGTCTGGTGCCGATCTCTCATGCGAAAGGGATAGCATCGGCATCGCCGATGTTACCAGCGCTGGCGATATTGGCCCTGCCTCGGGCGCGGCTTGGGCGGCACCGGCCGGAGCGTGTCCTTGTCGACGCCGAAGTATCGGGCAAGCAGATCCCGATCCTGCTCGGTCAGGTCGTAGGGGACGCTCCGGGTCAGATAGTCAGAGAGATAGCTGTCGCCTCGCCCCATGAAACGGGAGAGGTCGCGCCGGTTCGCCTTATGTTGCCGCACCAGCTCGCCCAGGCGCGCACGCCGTTCATTGGGAAGCAGGATCATCGTTACGACCTGGGCGTGACAAGGGACCGGAACATTGATAGAACATATCAGCGCTTTTGCATTTTGACAAATCCTGCTACCCCTCGGGGCAGTGGTGTGGAACGGAACGGGAAGATGTAGAAATACCCTTTGAAATATAAGGCTTTCCAATCGACTTTTAATCGAGAGGTCCCGGGTTCGAATCCCGGCGGACCCACCACCGCCTCTCCGCGCACATGCGCCCATCCGGATCCGCGCAATTTCCATTTGGGCCCGGCCTGCGCACGCGCTGCAGCTGACGGGAATGACGGTGGGCGAAGAAACGCAGGTTCGGGACGATCTCCTCAAGGCGCTCGAAGGCGCCGTCGGCGCGCGCCATGTCCTGACCGATCCCAGGCGCACCCGCTTCTATCGCACCGGTTTTCGAACCGCGGCGGGCGATGCCCTTGCCGTGGTCCGACCGGGATCGCTGGTGGAGATGTGGCGCGCGATCGAGGCCTGTACCCGCTTCGGCGCGCCGATGATCGTTCAGGCCGCCAATACCGGCCTGACCGGCGGCTCCACGCCGGCGCCGGGCGGATATGACCGGCCGATCGTGATCATCAGCACCCTGCGGATCGGCGGCATCACCCCGATCAACGAGGGGCGCCAGGCGATCTGCCTTCCCGGGGCGACGCTTCACGCGCTCGAAAGCGCGCTGAAGCCGCTGGGCCGGGAGCCGCACTCCGTGATCGGCTCCTCCTGCTTCGGCGCGTCGATCGTCGGCGGCGTCTGCAACAATTCGGGCGGGTCGCTGGTGCGACGGGGCGTCGCCTATACCGACTATGCTTTGTTCGCCCGGTCGACGGCCGATGGCGGCATCGAACTGGTCAATCATCTCGGCATCGACCTGGGGGACGACCCCGTCGAGATCCTGCACCAGCTCGACACCGGGGCATTTCCGCGGATGGCGGACGAGACCCCCGGCAAGTCGGCCAGCGACAAGGACTATGCCAGCCAGGTCCGCGATGTCGATGCGGATACGCCCGCGCGCTACAATGCGGACAAGAGGTGCCTGCACGAAGCCTCGGGATCCGCGGGCAAGCTCGCGGTCTTCGCGGTCCGGCTCGACACGTTCGCGCTGGAGAAGGACACCCATACCTTCCTGGTCGGCTGCAATGATCCCGCCCAGTTCGCGACGCTGCGTCGCGCCATCCTGAGCGACGATCGCCCGCTCCCGATCGCCGCGGAATATCTGCATCGCGAAGCGTTCGATCTCGCCGACACCTATGGCAAGGACCAGTTCCTGCTGATCGAGAAGCTGGGGACGGACCGGCTTCCCAGGTTCTTCGCGCTGAAGAGCCGCGTCGACGCGATGCTCGAGCGCTGGCGGTGGATGCCGGCCAATGCCGTCGATCGACTGCTGCACGGACTGGCACGCTGGCTGCCGGACCATCTGTCCCCCCGGCTGCGCGAATGGCGCGACCGGTTCGAGCACCTCCTCCTGATCAAGGTGTCGGCCGGCGCGGTCCCGGAAATGCGCGCGCTGCTCGACGAATGGGGCGCCGGCAAGGATGCGGCGCACGTCGAATGCACGCCGGCGGAAGCGGCCAAGGCGTTTCTCCACCGCTTCGTGATCGCGGGCGCGGCGATCCGGTATCGAGCGCTGCACACGCGGCAATCGGCGGGCGTCCTGTCGCTCGACATCGCGCTTCGCCGCAACGATGCCGACTGGTTCGAGACGCTTCCGGCCGAGATCAGCGAGCAGGTCGCCCACCGCATCTATTACGGTCACTTCCTCTGCCATGTGCTGCACCAGGACTATGTCCTGACGGCAGGCGCCGATCCCGATGCAATCAAGACAGCGATGCTCGACCTGCTGGACAGAAGGGGCGCGCGCTATCCGGCCGAGCATAATGTCGGCCATACCTATCCCGCGGCGCCAAACCTGGCGGCCTTCTACGAGGCGCTCGATCCGGCCAATCTCTTCAATCCCGGGATCGGCAAGACCTCGCGCCGGAAAAACCACAAGGCGGGATAAGGCGCCGCTGGATCAGGCCGGCAATCGATAGATGCGCTCCGCATTGCGCCAGAAGAAGCGCTCGCGATCGGATTCACCCCAGTCCTCGCTCAACGCTTCCGCGAGCCCGAACCAGGCCCTGTAGCCGCCCGCGACTTCGCAAACCGGCCAGTCGCCGCCGAACAGGATGCGATCGGGGCCGAACGCATCGGCCGCGGCGTGGGCGTACCAGAGGATCTCGTCGGGCACCCAGCCCGTCCAGTCCGCCTCGGTAAGCAGCCCGGAGATCTTGCAGGCAACATTGGGCAGAGCCGCCATCTCGCGCATCTGCGCGTGCCAGGGCTCCCGCAGCCCGGCCAGGATCGCCGGCTTGGCGCAATGGTCGAGCACGAACTGTCCGTCGGGACATTGCCGGACGAGTTCGATCGCCTCGGCCAGCTGGTCATGGGTGAGGCAAAGCTCGAAATGCAGCCCGGACCGATGCACCTCGCGCACGCCGGCGACGAAGCCGGGCTGTACCGCATAGCCCGCGGGATGACCCTGGAGATTGTCGCGGATCCCGCGCACCAGCGGCATGGCGCGCACTGCCTCGAACGTTGCCGGAGCGGCATCGTCGAGCAGCGCGACGCGCGCGACAATGGCCTGAATGCGCGGATCGGCCTCGGCCAGGCCGGCCACCCAGGCCGCCTCCTGCACCGAACAGCG
This sequence comes from Sphingomonas kyeonggiensis, assembly GCF_014204495.1. Lineage (GTDB taxonomy): Bacteria > Pseudomonadota > Alphaproteobacteria > Sphingomonadales > Sphingomonadaceae > Sphingomonas > Sphingomonas kyeonggiensis_A. Next base: position 353,069 of record NZ_JACHLN010000001.1, read on the forward strand.
CGGATGCGCATCGCACTCCACAAAGACCATCCGGGCAACCGGCACGTCGGCGGAGGCGCGCCGATATTCGGCGGGAAGGAAACTGCGGTCGAACGGCGAGCCCTTCTCGATCCAGGGATAGTCGAGCGCATCGACATCCCAGAAATGGACGTGCGTATCGATGACCTGCAAGCAGCCTTCCCCTCGAGAGATTTTCAGGGCCGCATATTGCGTGCCGATACGCCCGTTCCGCAATCCGCCGCAGCATCCCCGCGCACGAAATTGCCATCGATCGATCAAACCAAGGGATGGATTGCACCGGTGCCCTCCCGTCCCCAAGGTCCAGTCTTCCCTGGTTCCCGAGTATCGCCTTGCTTCGTTCGCTTCTCGCCCGCTTCTCCATCGATCCCTATCTCCTGCTGCTGATCGGCACCGTGATCCTCGCGCTGCTGCTTCCGGCACGCGGCGCGGCGCAAGGCATCGCCGAGATGGCGGTGACGCTCGCGGTCGGGCTGCTGTTCTTCCTCTATGGCGCAAGACTTTCCGCCTCGGCGGTGTGGGCAGGCATCGCCCATTGGCGACTCCAGTCGCTGGTGCTGGCGAGCACCTTCGTCCTGTTCCCGCTGCTCGGCCTTGCGGTCTATTTCCTTGCCGGCGCCTGGGTGCCGCATGATATCGCGATCGGTCTGCTCTATCTCTGCCTGCTGCCCTCGACGGTGCAGTCCTCGATCGCCTTCACTTCGATCGCGCGCGGCAATGTGCCGGCGGCCCTGTGCAGCGCATCGGTATCGAACCTGCTCGGCGTGGTGCTCACCCCGATCCTGGTCGCCTGGTTGCTGCCGGCCTCGGGCGGCGGCTTCTCGATGGGGGCGATCGAGGACATCGCACTGCAGATCCTGCTTCCCTTCCTCGCCGGCCAGGCGCTGCGCCGCTGGATCGGCGGCTGGATCCTGCGCCACCGCACGCTCACCTCTATCGCCGACCGGGGCTCGATCCTGCTCGTCGTCTATGCCGCGTTCAGCGCCGGCGTGGTGGCGGGTGTATGGAGCAGCCTGAGCGTGCCGGACTTCGTCATCGTCCTGCTGCTGAGCACACTGATGCTCGCCATCGTCATCGCGATCACCACCGCGCTCAGCCGCGCGCTCGGCTTCTCGACCGAGGACGAGATCGCGATCGTCTTCTGTGGTTCGAAGAAGAGCATGGCGAGCGGCATCCCGATGGCGACGATCCTGTTCGCCGGCCACGCGGTCGGCCTGATCGTGCTGCCGCTGATGCTGTTCCACCAGATCCAGCTCTTCGTCTGCGCAACGCTCGCCAGGCGCTATGCGAAGCGCCCGCAGGCCTAGCCCGCCACCGCCTGTTTGCCGAAGTTGCGCTGTACCAGCGAGCGCTGGTCGATTCTCGCCGCCAGGCCGGTCACGATGGCATCGAGGCCCGCGTCGAGGTCGTGCGCCGGCCCGCACATGAAGATGTCGACACAGGCGGTGCCATATTCGGGCCAGGTGTGGATCGAGATGTGCGATTCGGCGAGCAGGGCCACGCCGGTAACCCCCTGTCCGGGACCGAAGCTGTGCAGCCGCACTTCGAGCAGCGTCGCGCCAGCCGCCGCCGCGGCAGCGACGAGGCAGGCCTCGATATGATCGGCCTCCGTCAGCCGGGTGGCGCCGACAAGATCGGCGATCAGGTGGTATCCGGTCACAACAGGGACTCATGCGCGTGGCGTAGCAGGGTCATCGCGCCCTCGGCGGCGCGGACCCCGTGATAATGGGCTTCCTCGAACAGCGACAGTCCGCTGAGGTCGGAATGGGCGAGGAACAGCGGCGGCGCGGGCTGATGCGTCGTGCCGCGATCGAGAAAACCCGGTGTGGGACGGATCATCGCATGGCCCCAGCGCCAGAGCTCGATCGCACCGATCGCGCCGTCCAGCTCGGGATGCAGCGCTAGCAGATCGTCGCGCACGATGCGCTTCCATTCATCGGCCGATCGCTCGACCAGCAGCCGGCGCGCGGCGGCGGGCTCCATATTCGACAGCGGCAGATACCAGGTGAGTACCGTCTTCTCGGAGATCGCCGCGGGCCCCTGATGGGTGGCGACGACATAGCCGAGCGAGTCGCTGGTGCTCGACACATTGTCCCAGGCCAGCGGCACGCCGCGCCCGCCCGGCAGGTGATCGACCGTGACATTGGCGATCAGCCAGGGCGCATAGCTAAACGCCTTGGCGTCGCCGAGCTCGGGGCAGACCCGGGTGGCGATGAAATGCGGCATGGCGAGGATCGCAGCGCGCGCGCGGGTGCGGACGGTGCGATTGGCGGCGACGTCGAAACTGTCGACCAGCACCCGATCTCCCTCGCGAGTGACCCGGTGGACGATGTGGCCGCGCGCGATCTTCCCTGGAAAGAAGCCGGCGAGCTGCCCGACCAGGCGGCCATTGCCCTCGGGCCAGGTCAGCTCGTTCTCGCCTGCACCGTTCGCCGCCCAGCCGCGGCGGCCGGCGAAATAATGGATACCCGCCCAGGCGGAAACATGCTGCGGCTCGGTGCCATAGTCATCGCGCATCGCATAGCGGACATGGGCGCGCAGCACCGGCGAATGCCAGCCCTGCGCGTCGAGCCATTCGGCGAAGGATTGCCCGTCGAGTGCGCGCAGATGGGGCTCCTGCGAGCTATAGGCCATGGGCACGGCGAAAGCCGGCTTGCCGTCGGTGCCGACATAGCTGGAAAAGCGCTTCATCTGCGCGTCGAAGGCAGCGAGATCCTCGCGGTCCCGCCGGGTGAGCCCGGTGCGCGGGATCAGCCCCTCCTGCCAGCGCCCCTGCCAGAACAGCCGCTCCTGGAGATCGGCGCAGAGCTGGACGGGATCATAGACCGGCACGCCGTCCGCGTCGCCGATGATCACGCCGAGCTGGCGCAGCAGGTGCCGGAGCGCCTTCGCCTCCCGGTTGGCGACCGGCAGATAGTGCGCGCCGAGCGGATAGGCCGACACGGCGTTGCGCCCACACCGGGCATTGCCGCCGACCGCGTCCTCCAGCTCGAGCAGCTTGAAATTGGAGAAGCCGGCATCGGTGAGCCGCCAGCCTGCAGACAGCCCGGCCACGCCACCCCCGGCGATGACGAGGTCGACTTCCTCCTCGCTGCTCGGCGCGGGAAAGCCGCCATCACGCAGCCGGTGGCCGCGCGCCATGTCGGCACCGCCCAGCGCGCCCGGCGGCAGCGGTGCCTCATGGTTCAGCGCATAGGCAAGCCCGCCGCCGGCGACTGCGATCGCCGCTGCGCCCAGGCCCAGCGCCGTGCGCCGGTCAGCCTTCATATTTCCCCCAGGCATCGGCGAACTCGCGCACCAGCACCTGGTTGTCGAGCCGGTTCACCGGAGTCGGCCGCCGCGCCATGTCGGGCGGGAAATCGAACAGCCGCTGGTCGATGGTCGGGGTAAGGAATCGCCCGCCCGGCAGGGTGCGCGCCTGATCCGGGATCGGCCTGGCCGCCGCCAGCACGAAGCCCCATTCGCCGAAGCTCGGTACATAGACATGATAGCCGCGCGTCTGCAGCCCCACCGCCTCGAGCGTCGATGCGACGGTCCAGAAGGCGTTGGGCGCAACCAGCGGGGAAGTGCTCTGCACCACCATCATGCCGCCCGGAGCAAGCAGCTTGCGCGCCGCGCGATAGAAGGTGTCGGTATAAAGCTTGCCCACCGAGTAATCGACGGGATCGGGGAAATCGACGATGATCGCGTCATACTGGCCGCTATGCTCGCGCGCCCAGCGAAAGCCGTCGGCGTTGATCACGGTCATCCGCTTGTCGGTCAGCGAACCGCGATTGAGCGCGGCGAGGGTCGGCGTGTTCGAGAACAGGCTGGTCATCTCGCCGTCGAGATCGACCAGGGTCAGCTTCGCCACTTCGGGATGCTTGAGCACTTCGCGTGCCGCCAGCCCGTCGCCACCGCCGAAGATCAGCACGTTGCGCGGATTGGCCACCCGGCCGAGCGCGGGATGCACCAGCGCCTCGTGATAGCGATATTCGTCGCGCGACGAGAATTGCAGGTTGCCGTTGAGATAGAGCCGCAGGTCGTCGTCGCGGCGCGTCAGCACGATGCGCTGGAAGCGCGTGGTCTGGGCATAGATCACCGGTTCGCCGTAACTCGCCACCTCCGCCCAGCGCTGGAGCCGGTCGGACGCAATGAAGCCGGCGATCAGGCCGATCAGGATCAGCACCCCGGCCAGCTTCTCGCTGCGATAGCCGGTCGCGCGCGGCAACACGAACAGCAGCGCCAGCGCCACCGCCGCATTGGCGATGCCGAACAGGAAGCCAGTGCGGATCATGCCGAGATGCGGCATCAGCAGCAGCGGGAACAGCAGGCTGGCAACGAGCGCGCCGACATAATCGAAGGTCAGCACGTTCGACACGGTCTCGCGGAAATCGAAGCCCCGCAGGATGCGGATCAGCAGCGGAATCTCGAGCCCGACCAGGAAGCCGATCGCCAGCACCAGTCCGTAGAGCGCCACGCGGAAATGCTCGACCAGCGGAAAGAGCAGGAACAGCGCGGCGGCCGAGCTGCCGCCGATCAGCGCGATCAGCAGCTCGACCCGGACGAACAGCCGCACTTCGTCGCGCTTCACATAGCGCGAGCACCAGCTGCCGACGCCCATCGCGAACAGATAGGAGCCGATCACGGTGGAGAATTGCGTGACGCTGTCGCCGAGCAGATAGCTGGCCAGGGTGCTCGCCAGCAGCTCGTAGATCAGCCCGCAAGTGGAGACGACGAACGCGGACGCAAGCAGCGCCGCCGCGGGTGCGGAGGCGCGGAACCGTGGATGGGCGGGATCGCCTTCAGCCATGGATGGCGGCGGCGACGATCATCGCGAGCCCGATCGCGACGGCACCGGCGAAGATCGCAACGGCGATATTCTGCTTCTGGTGGATCTCCTGCCACAACTTGCCCGGGGTGAGCAGGTCGAGGACGAGGAAGCCGATGGCGAAGATGACGATGCCGACCACCGCATAGACAAGCGTGGCGAGCAGGGCTGGAAAAGAAGTGAACATATCCAACTCCTTATTTGTGGGTGGGGCCAGAGATGCGGGAATAGCCGTGCGCCCGCCCGCCTTCGGCGAAGGGGGACCAGGCGAAGATGCCGCTCAGCACGAACAGCGCGGCCACGCCGAGGCACCAGAGCGCATATAGGAAAGTGCGGGTGCTCATTCTTCGTCATCCTCCGAGGATTGCGTCAGCGCGGCGAAGCCGGTCGGTGCGAAATCGCTTTCCGCCTGGCGGGCCTTGTCGAACTGGATGTGGCGGATCAGGCCGATCAGCAGCGGCAGGCCAAGCAGGAGCAGCGCGATGAAGAAGCTGGAGGCGAACAGCGCACCGCCCCGCACTTCCACCACGACTTCCGGCTGGTTGTCCTGGTTCAGCCAGCCCGGATCCTCGACCGACATGCCCCTGGCGTAATCCCAGGTCGTGCTGCTGTTCCAGCGATTGCCCTTGTAGTCGACCACTAGGTCGTAATCCCCGGCCGGCACGCTCGCCACCGAGATCGAGGAACGCCGTGAGCCCTCCGTCCAGGGCCCGTCGGAATCGCTGCCCGAATAGCGCTCGGCCGCGCCATAGGCCTCATAGACCTGCTGCGTCTTGCGATCGACCAGGGTGTAGTCGAGATCGACCCAGCCATTCTCCAACCGCGGCACATCGGCGCGGATCTCGACGCGTTGATAGAGATGACCAAGGTGGATCGGGCCGAGCGTAACGGTACGCTCGGTGCCGTCCGGGGCGATCGGGAAGCGCCCGGCCGTGACCCAGCTTGTGCCGCCGAACGCCAGGATCAGCACGGTCAGCAGCAGGAACATGCCCGCGAAGATCTTGAACCCGGTGCCGAGCCATGCGGCGTTGGGTGAGGGCTGGTGCGGCATCGGCGGCCAGCTGGCGCCCTTCTGCACGCCGAACGCTTCCGCCATCTCCTTGTGGTCGAGCAGGATCGACCGGGTCCAGCTCACTTCATGCGCATTCTTCTCGCGCGAGAGCATCGAGCCCGGGCGGACCCAGTCGGCACCCACCACTTCCTCGCCCACCGCCACGCGCCAGTAGAATTCGCCGAGCACATAGTTCACCCGCGCGGAGCTGTCCTCATAGAAGCGGGTATAGGCCCGGTCGCCGAGCATCATCGTCTCGTAATCGGAATAGCTGGGCGAAACGGTCAGCTGCTCGCCCAGGCTCCAGCCGCGGCCATCGGTGATCAGCCAGCGATAGCCGTGATAGGGATTGAACAGCAGATACTCGTCCCAGGCCCCGCCGTCCGCCGCCGAGCGCTGCAGATAGCCGATCGCTTCCCATTCGATCCCGCGCAATGTGCCGCGCGAACCGAGCTGGATCTCCAGTGCCTCGGCGGCCTGGCGATATTCGGTGATCAGCTTCACCTGCGGATCGGTGACGTCGAGGATCGAGCTGCAATATTGGCAGACGACGCTCACACTGTAGCCGGCCGCGCGCAGCGCGACCGATCCGCCGCATGCCGGGCAGGCCAGGGCCTTCACCGCAGGAGCCGCGGGCAGCTGGAGTTCGGTTTCAGGCGGCATAAGCGGGAAGCGTCCAGCCTTCGAACGCGCGCAGCCCGGTAGGCGCGAGCTCGGCGAGCGTCACATAATGGCCCTGGTAGAAGCTGGTGGCGAGCGTATCGCGCTGGAGCGACGCACATTCGCCCTTCGGCCCGCGCAGATCCACGCTGTAGACCCGCCAGCCCGGCGTCGGCGTGAAGGGCAGCTCGCCTTCCGCCGCGATGCAGAGCACATCGCGCGCATCGACGATCGTCAGCTTGCGCGCGTCGAGCGTGATCTCGGCGCCCGGCACCGCCTCCTTGCCCTTCCCGATGTCCTTGAGCGTGCGGGTCTGGACCTGGCTGAACGGGCGCTCGCGCATCAGCATGAACTGGCCCATCGCATCGCCCAGCCAGCCATGGCTGCCATCGCCGAACAGCAGCAGCCACTCGTTCCACGCACCGTCGGTCCAGGCCCAGCGAACCCGGCCGATCACTTCGAACGGCTGATCCTCGATGCGGCCCCGCATCCCGATCTGCACCGGGCTGACATCGAAGGGCAGCGGCGAGGACTTGCCGACCACCATCACGCCGGTGTCGCTGCGGGAAAGCAGGCTGTGACAATAGTCGCAGACGCGCGCGGGCAATGCCGCCGAACGAAACACGACTTCGGCGCCGCAATTGGGGCAATTGACGCTCAGGCTCATGACGGCTTCAGCGGATGCGCGAAAGCAGCTCGGCCTTCTTGGCGTCGAACTCCTCTTGGGTGATCGCCCCGATCGTCAGCAGCTTGTGGAGCTTCTCGATCTGGGCATAGGCATCCTCGCCCGGCGCCGCAGCGGCACCCGGCGCCGGCAGCGCACCGCCGCCGATCCCGCCCGCCATGCTCTGGCCGATCGCCACGCCGGCCGCAGCACCCGCGCCGATCCCGGCAATCCCGCCCGACTGGGCCGCCGCCGTCTCGATCGCCTCGGCACTCTGGAAGCGCACGAACCGGTCAAGATCCCCGACCACACGCATCGAGCTGGCCTTGTCGAGCATCGCCTGCACTTCGTCGGGCAGCGACAGGCTCTCGATGAAGAAGCTGGTGCAGCTCAGCCCCCATTGCGCGAAGGCCGGCTCGACCGCTGCCTTGAGCTTCTCCGAAAGCGCGCTCTGGTTCGCGGCGAGATCGAGGAAGGCGATCTCGCCGGTGCCCAGCGCCGAGGCGATCGACGTGGCGATCGCGGCGCGCAGCTGCGGCTCGATATCGCTCACGCTCAGCCGCTCGAGCGAACCCATCATCTTCACCGCAAAGGCGGTGACGTCCTCGATCCGGAAGCTGTAGCTGCCGAACGCGCGGATGCGCAGCGGACCGAATTCCTTGTCGCGCACCGTGATCGGCTGGGTGGTGCCCCATTTAAGGCCCGTCTGTTCCTTCTGGCTGTAGAAATAGACATCGGCCTTGAACGGCGAGGCAAAGCCCTTGTCCCAGTTCATCAGCGAAGTGAGCAGCGGCAGGTTGCCGGTCTGCAGCGTGTGCAAGCCGGGCAGGAAGGCGTCGGCAATCTCGCCCTGGTTGAAGAACAGCGCCGTCTGGCCGCTGCGCACCGTCAACTGCGCACCGTTCTGGATCTCGCGATCCTGCATCGGATAGCGGATCGCCAGCGTGCCGGGCTCGTCGACCCAGTCAATGACGTCAACGAACTGCTTCGAAAGGAAGTCGAAAATGCCCATGATGCCCCTCCTGCACTGCAGGATAGGCGATATATTGCCGGCACAAAACTGCAAAGCGACATGCCCATCGGCATTTTGACATTCGAGCAACTGCCCGGCCGCTTGCGCAAACCGGGCAGTTGCTGGTCTCAGCCGCCCGCCAGCCGGACGAGATGGCAGCCATCGGGCTGCTGCTCGAACAGCCAGCGCTGGCCGGTGAACCGCTCGATGATGTCGGCGGCGGTCCGTGCATGCTGGCTCGGCTTCACCGTGGTGAAACTGCCTCCACCGGCGAGCGCAAAGGGCAGCAGCAACTGGTCGGCAAGATATGGCCCCGCGAACGCCCGCGACTCCAGGAACCCCGCCATGCGCTGCGCCGCCGTTTTGGCGAGCGATTCCGCCGACACACCCAGCTTGCCGAAGCCAGTCACGACCTCGGTCGCCTGCTCGAACTCGGCGGCGAGCAACAGCGCGTTGCCCGGCCCCTGCCCCTCGGGGAGCTGGTGCATGGCAAAGGCGTCCTCGGGCCAGTCAGGCAACAGATTGCGGGCGGTCCGCAATTCGCGCTCGGCGATATTGCCCGGAAGCGCCGCGAACAGCGCCGTGGCCGACACCGAACGCACCGCACCGCGATCGACGCAGTCGATCGGCGCGAGCTTGCCCGGCACGATATCCACTTCGATCCGCCCGCCGCCACGCGGGTAGAAGCCATGGCGGACCAGCCGCATGTCGATACCCGCACCCATCCGCCGCACGACCGGCACGAACACCTTCGCGATGAAATCGAAGGGGGGTGCAAGCATGTTGTGCGTGCCGCCTTCGAGGACGATCCGCGAGGATCCGCCGGCGAGCAGCAACGGCATCAGCAAGGTCTGGAAGACCAGCCCGGTGCTGCCCGCAGTGCCTACCGCGAAATGATATTCGCCGGGCGTGACGCGGCCGGGCGTGAAGCTGAAATCGGACGCGCCGACCTCCAGCCCCTCGCAGACCGCGCCGCCGATCGCCAGCGCCGCTTCGATCGCGGTCACGTGCTGGCGCATCAGCCCCGGCTTCTCGCGCTTGCCGCGCACATTGATGATGCGGAAGGGCTGGCCGGTCACCAGCGACAGCGCGCAGCTGTTGCGCACGATCTGGCCGCCGCCCTCGCCCTCCGATCCGTCGATGATGATCATGGGTTCACCAGTTCCAGAAATAGTTGGTTCGCGCGATCGACGAAGCGATCGCGCAGCTTGCGCGCCGGAAGCTCCCCCGCCCGTTCGAGCTCGCCGCGGATCAGCGCATCGATCTCGGGCAGCCGGGTGCCGTTGGCCCGCTCGCTGGTCCGTGCCTTGGCCTCGACCAGCGCCTGCAGGTTCATCGGCGGCCGCGCCGCCGGGTTGAGCCGGATTGCACGGATCGCCAGCGCGGGACGCAGGGCGTAGAAATACTTCTTCACCGGCACATCTCCTTCGCCGTCGAGCCACCGATCCGCGGCCAGCTTGCCCGACCGCGCATAGTGATAGGCGATCGCCCGCGGATCGAGCAGTTCGTCCGCCAGTTCCGCCAGCCGGGCGATGAACGGATCATCGGTCCGATAGCGGATCGGCGAGAGCATCCATTCGCTGACCACGGCATTCGACTTGAGCAGCAGCGTGAGCGCCTTGCGCACGTCCCAGCCGTTCAGGTCGATCTCGTCCTCGATCGGTGTCTCGATCACGTCGCGGCCGGGCGCCAGCGACAGATACCAGTCGCGCGGCCGCACATAGAGGAAGCGCACGTCATAATCGCTGTCGGGCGAAGGAAAGCCCCAGGCCCGCGAACCGGATTCGACCGCAAGCAGCAGGCGCACGCCATGCTCCGCCTCGATCCGGTCGAGGCGGGTCTCGATCTCCTGCCGCACGGGTGGAGCAATGGTCATGTCGGCCTTGGTCGTCATCTTCCGTCTCGCAAACTCGGGGACACGCCACCGCCCTTTCTGGGCAGCGGCGTGTCCTTTTCGACCCTTTCGGGAAATCGGCGGTGTGCGCGCTGGGCCGACGAGAGCTTAGCCCTTCACGCACACCACCTGCTTGAGCGTATGGACGATCTCGACCAGGTCGGCCTGCGCCGCCATCACGGCCTCGATCGGCTTGTACGCCTTCGGCGTTTCATCGATCACGCCCTCGTCCTTGCGGCACGCCACACCCGCGGTGTCGCGGATATGCTCGTCGAGGCTCACCAGCTTCTTGGCCGCGGTCCGGGACATCACGCGCCCAGCGCCGTGGCTGCAGCTGTCGAACGATTCCGCGTTGCCCAGGCCGCGCACGATGAACGACTTGGCGCCCATCGATCCGGGGATGATCCCCAGCACGCCCTTGGCCGCGCGGACCGCGCCCTTGCGGGTGACCAGCACATTCTCACCGAAGTGGTTCTCGCGCTGGACATAGTTGTGGTGGCAGTTGACTGCCTCCAGCTCCGCATCGAACGGCTTGGCGATCTGCCCGCGCAGCGCGCGGATGACGTTGGTCATCATCATCCGCCGGTTCAGCGCCGCAAAGTCCTGGGCCCAGCCGACCGCCTCGACATAGTCATCGAAATGGTCGGTCCCTTCAGGGAAATAGGCCAGGTTCTCGTCGGGCAGGTTGATGTGCCACTTGCGCATGTCCTGCTTGGCCAGTTCGATGAAGAACGTGCCGATCGCATTGCCCACGCCGCGCGATCCCGAATGGAGCATCACCCACACGCGCTGGTCCTGATCCAGGCACAGCTCGATGAAGTGGTTGCCCGTTCCCAGCGTTCCCAGATGCACCAGGTGATTGGTGTTCCGGAGCTTCGGATACTTCTCGACGATCCGGTCGAAGCGCTGGGCAAGCGTCGCCCAGGCTTCGACGATCGCCGGGGGCGGATCGCCCCACGAACCCGTGTCACGCTTGTTGCGGTTCATCGATCGGCCGTGCGGAACGGCACGCTCGATCGCCGAGCGAATGCCCTCCAGATTGTCGGGCAGGTCGCTCGCCACCAGCGAGGTTCGCGCCGCCATCATGCCGCAGCCGATGTCGACGCCCACCGCGGCGGGGATCACCGCGCCCTTGGTCGGGATCACCGAGCCGACGGTGGCGCCGATGCCGATATGGACGTCGGGCATCGCGGCGACATGCTTGAACACGAACGGCATCTGCGCCGCGCGCGCCAGCTGGTCGCGGGCCCCGTCTTCCACGGGCACGCCGCGTGTCCACATCTTGATCGGCACGCCCCCTTCGACGTGCTGTAAATCATACAGCGTCTCGGTCATCGCGACCTCCTTCAAACTCGATCATGGTACCGGCGACAAGCGGTGGCGAGACAGTTTCCTGAGCTATCCGGTTGCCCGGAGGCGGAGTTGAACCGCCGGCCTCCCGCCGTAAGAGGGCGGGTGCTCTGTCCTGTAGTCCCGCCGGCATTCGCCAGCGTATTGGGGTTCCGGCGACGAGAGATGCGATGGACGTTCCCCGAGGGGACACTTTGGAAAAATGTAGTCCAACGCGGCATTCGCCGGGTTTTGCCGGTCACGGCGACGAGGTTTGGGAAAGACTGCCCCGAAGGGCCGGTGCTCTATCCGCTGAGCTACCGCTCCCTAGGGAGCGAGCGGGATTCGAACCCGCGACAGCCGCATTACCAATGTAGTCCTTGCCCGGCATTCGCCGTGATGTTCGTGTTGGGCCGTGGCGACGAGGGATGACGAGAACGTCCTTGAGCTACCGCTGCAACGGGGGGACTCAAACCCCACCTCCCGTTCGGCCGAAGCCTCCCGGGCGCTCTTTCCGGACTTTCGGGTTTCCCCTTGGTGCAATGTAATCCCGCCGGCATTCGCCACGGCCCTGTTCGTCAGATCTCCACCTGCTTGACGATGCCCACCCAGTCGCGCGTGTCGCCGGAGACGAAGCGCGCGATGGTGTCGAACACCGCGTCGGAGAAGCCCCCGACATTCAATATGTCCGCCCGGTCCTGCGCCTGGCTGGTGCCATGCGGCTGGATGTCGATGCAGACGAGCTTGGCGGCCGGGTTGCGGCGCTTCAGCGCATTCCACTCGCGCATCGTCGCCGTCGCGCCATACCGGTTGGCATCCACCCAGGACTCATTGTCCGAGACGATCACCACCAGGTCCACCGGATCGCGCAGCAGGTTGAGTGCAGCCAGCGGCGCCGAGACATTGGTCCCGCCCCCACCGATCGCCGCCAGCTTCGCCGCATTGACGGCGACCCGGGCACGCGGATCGAGCTGCACCTTCACCACCGCCTGCTCGAACGGCAGCACGCGGGTGTCGCGATTGGTGCGCAGCATCGCTGCAGCAACCAGCGCCGCGACATCGATGCACCGCACCTTCGACGAGCCCCCCTTGCGGTAGCCCGTCGCCGGCGACGACATCGACCCCGACACATCGGGACAGACCACGACGCGGCCCGGCACCTTCGGCACGCGCGCAAGCGACTGCTCGAGCGCATCCTCCAGTGCAGCCTGGACCTTGAGCGGCACGCTCTCGCGCGCCTGGTCCAGCGCCACCATCAACTGGTAGGGCATGGGCCGTACCTTCGCGATCGCGTCGCCATCGGCAAGCCGCGCAGCAACCGCATCGGTGACTCCCGCCACGTCGAACACGCCGTTGCGCGCCAGCGTGTTGAGATTCATCCGCAGCGCCTGCCAGCCGATCCGCGTGGACAGCACCGCCCAGTCTTCCGCGGTGAGCGGAAAGGCGGTCAGCCACTCGAACGGCACGTTCGGCAGCGGGAGCGACCGATCGGCCTTCCACGCCTCGAACCCGGCGATCTCGGCAGGCAGCGCGGCAACGTCGTACGGACGCCCGATCAGCCAGCCGTAGAATGCGCGCCGCGCCGCATCGGCGGGCTTGGGGTGCACCATGCGGACAATGTCCGCCAGGCTCGGATCCTTGCCCGTCGCCGCGGCCATCAGCTGCGCCATCGAGGCCTGCTCCAGCCAGCGCTGGACCAGCCGCTTCGGCCGCGAGCCGAGCGAGGTACGCCCCACCTGCCCCGAACGCATGATCTGCACGAAGTTGCGCAGCATGCGGCCATTGTCGATCACCCGGTTGAACACGCGGACCGCAAGATCCGGATCGGCAACCGTGAGATACGCCGCAAGCAGCGCCGGCATGTCCTTCATCGCGCCCGACTGCCGGGCATAGACCGCGGCCTGGGCAACGAAATACGGATCGCAGGCCCGTGCGGCATCGAGCATCTCCGCCAGCTGCGTTTCCGCCGCCGCGTAGAAATTGTCGGCCAGCGTGCCGGTCGCGGCAAGCTGGGCGAGCTTGTGCTCGGGCCCATAGGCATAGGCCGGCGCGCCTTCGCGGTTCCGCGTATCCGCGGCCGGCATCAGCTTTGCGATCGCCGAAGCGAAAAGTCCCTTGTTGGCCATCGTCCAACTCCTCGTATCTGGTCAGGGCGGCAGGATTTGAACCTGCGACCTCCCGCTCCCAAGGCGGGCGCTCTGCGCAGCCTGAGCTACGCCCTGTGAAATTTCCCGGGGGCGGCCAGCCCATTCCGGCCGCCCCGCGTTTCCGCCGCCGGCTTGGGAGGTTCGACCGCTCCGTCCGACGCCAGGTACATTGCAGTGGGCGTGCCAGTTTCCGGAACACGAGCACGAAATTCTAACAAGATACTGTTATATCGATGTTTTACTCCACATCCGTGCGGAACGCCGTATTTCACGACCCGCGAAGACCGGATATTTTTCGATCGCAGAAGATCGTATTTTATCCTATTGTATAAACATGAAGCCACTCACCGTTATCGGATTCCTCGGATCGACGCTCGATGCGAGCAAGTTCGGGCCCTCGCGCTGGAACAAGTGGCGCCCATCGGTGGCGCTGGCGATGCACGAGGATCTGCGCGTCGATCGCTTCCTCCTGCTCCACGGCGCGCCGCACAGCCGGCTCGCCGAATATGTGGCGGAGGATATCCAGTCGGTGTCGCCCGAAACCCAGGTCGAGCTGCGCCGGCTCGATTTCAACGACCCGTGGGATTTCGAGGAAGTGTACGGCAAGCTGCTCGACTTCGCCCGCGCCGAGCCGTTCGACCCCGATGTCGAGGACTATCTGGTCCACATCACCACCGGCACGCACGTCGCGCAGATCTGCCTCTTCCTGCTTACCGAGGCGCGCTACCTGCCCGGACGCCTGCTCCAGACCCAGCCGGCCAAGCGCGGCGAGGATGGCGGCGCGCCCGGGCGCTGGACCGCGATCGACCTCGACCTGTCACGCTATGACAGCATCGCCACCCGCTTCGCCGTTGCCGCCGAGGAAAGCACCTCGTTCCTCAAATCGGGCATCGAGACGCGCAACGCCGCGTTCAACCGGATGATCGACGAGATCGAGCATGTCGCCCATCGCTCCAAGGCGCCGATCCTGCTGATGGGGCCTACCGGCGCGGGCAAGAGCCAGCTTGCGCGACGCATCTACGAGCTCAAGCGCCTCAAGCACCAGATCGCCGGCACCTTCGTCGAAGTGAACTGCGCGACGCTGAAGGGCGATGGCGCGATGTCGGCGCTGTTCGGGCACCGAAAGGGCGCCTTCACCGGCGCGGTCGCCGATCGGCCGGGGCTGCTGCGCGCCGCCGACAAGGGCATGTTGTTCCTCGACGAGATCGGCGAGCTGGGCCTCGACGAGCAGGCGATGATCCTGCGCGCGATCGAGGACAAGCGCTTCCTGCCCGTAGGGTCGGACAAGGAAGCCGCATCCGACTTCCAGCTGATCGCCGGCACCAATCGCGACCTGGGCGAGGCCGTCGCCGCCGGCCAGTTCCGCGACGATCTCTATGCCCGGCTCAACCTGTGGACCTTTCAGCTGCCCGGTCTTGCCGAACGGCGCGAGGATATCGAGCCGAACCTCGACTATGAGCTCGAGCGCTTCGCCGAGCGCGAGGGCGACAGCGCCAGCTTCAACAAGGAAGCCCGCCAGCGCTACCTGGCCTTCGCGACCGGACCGGAGGCACCGTGGCCGGGCAATTTCCGCGACCTGGCCGCCAGCGTGACGCGCATGGCGACGCTCAGCGCCAAGGGCCGGATCGACCTGGAATGCGTGGAAGCGGAGATCGAGCGACTGAAGCGACTCTGGTCGGGCCAGCGCGAGGACGAAGCCGGCGTGCTGGGCACGATCCTCGCCCCCGAGGCGCTCGCCGAAATCGATCCGTTCGACCGCGTCCAGCTGGCGGAGGCGATCCGCACCTGCCGGCGCAGCCGCTCGCTATCCGAAGCCGGCCGCACCCTCTTCGCCGCCTCGCGCACCCGCCGGACCAGCGCCAACGATGCCGACCGGCTGCGCAAATATCTGGCGCGGTTCGGGCTGGATTGGGCGGTAGCGTCGGGCCGATGAGCCAATCAGACACATATATAGCAACATTTATGGCCAATACTGCGTATTACAGCAGGAAATCGTCCATTTTCGTTGCTGCAAACGCAACGCCAGCTAGGATGCCTTCGCCCGCATCGACAAGGGCCGCGCAGGGAGAGGATGATGACCCGCATCGTGGAAGCCGGTAGCCGCCGGAACATGCTCAAGGCGGCGGCGCTGTTGCCCGTCGTGGCGGCGGGCGCCGCCAGGGCACAGGCCGCGCCGCCAAGCGACCTCCTCGTCTTCGCCCGCGACACCCGCGAGCCCGACCTCGTCCTGCCGCTCTGGCCCGAGGGCAAGATGCCGGGTGGCCCGATCCCGGCGATGACCGAACGCGTCGACGACCAGACCGACAATGCCGGCCTGCGCTACCGCGTCGCCGAGCACGTCACGCGCCCCACCCTCTCCTTCTTCGCTCCCACCGCCAATCCGACCGGCGCCTCGGTGCTGATCCTGCCCGGTGGCGGCTATTCGCGCGTCGGCATCGACCGCGAAGGCTATGAGACCGCGCGCTGGTTCAACGCACAGGGCATCGCCGCCTTCGTGCTGCGCTATCGATTGCCCGCGGATCGCTGGGGCGGCGGCGCGCTGGTCGCGCTGCAGGATGCGCAACGGGCCATGCGGCTGATCCGGGCGGGCGGCAGATGGAGCGTCGATCCCAAGCGCGTTACCGTGCTCGGCGGATCGGCTGGCGGGCATCTGGCGATCAGCCTGTGCGTGAAGGTCTATGACCGCACCTATCCGGTGATCGACGCAGCCGACCGGCTGCTGACCCGGCCCGATGGCGCGATCCTGCTCTATCCGGTCGTGTCGATGGGCGCGGGCGCGCATACCGGATCGAAGCTGGCGCTGCTCGGCCCCGACGCCTCAGCCGCCGATGCCGCCGCCTGGTCGTTCGACCAGCGCCTGCCCGGCATCACCCCGCCGATCTTCCTCGCCCATGCGGTGCACGACCGGGTGGTACCGGTCGACCACGCCCTCGCACTGTTCGGCGCGGTGCGCGGATCGGGCGGAGCCGTCGACATGCATCTGTTCGAGGACGGCGCACACGGCCTCGGCCTGCGCGGCGATCCGGCCTGGCCGATGTCCGACTGGCCCAACCTCGCCCGGCGCTGGCAGGTTCGGAACGGGCTGGCCTGAAGCAGCCCCTTGCAATGTAGGATTTCGCCTGCTTGGCTCGGCGGGCCGGAGCCATGCCCGGCCGCTCTTTAACCCTGCAGGAGGAATAGGATCCCGCGCACGCAACAATGTTGCGAGATGAATCGCGCTTCCGTCAACAAGGTCAAAATTCGAGCGCGGAAAGCCCGCTCTTGGCCTGTACTTTGTGTACTTTCGCGAGTCGGCTCGCATCCGATGTTGGAAGAGCCGC
Organism: Sphingomonas kyeonggiensis; assembly: GCF_014204495.1. Classification (GTDB taxonomy): domain Bacteria; phylum Pseudomonadota; class Alphaproteobacteria; order Sphingomonadales; family Sphingomonadaceae; genus Sphingomonas; species Sphingomonas kyeonggiensis_A. The sequence goes on from NZ_JACHLN010000001.1 coordinate 369,974, forward strand.
GCCCGTCAGGCCGGCCGCAGCTCCGATTTCGGCTGGCTGCGCAGCGCCACGAAGGCGATCAGCATCGCCAGCGGATGCAGGCACCCCATCAGCAGGAAGATCTGCCCGTAATTGCCCGACTGGGCGAGGTGCCCCACGAGCTGGGTCGAGAAGATCCCGCCCAGCCCGCTGCCCGCCGCGACGATGCCGAACACGGTCGCGACGACCCGGGTCGGGTAGAGATCGACCACCAGGGTGCTGATGTTGATCTGGAAGACGAGGTGGGCGAACGCCACCAGCGCCGCCAGCGCGAAGGTCACTTCGATCCCCGGATTGGTCGAGATCAGCATGCCCGCCGGCGCCAGCACCGCCGCGACCGCAAGGCCGACCAGCCGGCTGTTGGGTGGCGTCATCCCGCGCTTGATCAGCTGGCCCGAGAAGATGCCCCCGCCGATACTGCCGATGTCCGCAGCGAGATAAACGATCCACGCCGTCGCCGCGATCGTCATCAGACTCAGCTCGCGCTGGTCGGCAAGGTATTTTGGGAACCAGAACAGGTAGAAATACCACACCGGATCGGCGAGCATCCGCGATAGCGCAAAGCCCCACAGGGGCCGCTCGCGCAGGATTGCCCGCCACGGCGTCGGCTCAGCCGGGCCAGCAGCCTTTTCCTTGCCGCGCGGATAGATGGCGAGCCAGGCGACCAGCCAGACAAAGCCCAGCGCGCCGGTCGCCACGAATGCTTCGCGCCAGCCATAGGTCAGCGCCAGCCAGCCGATCAGCGGCGGTGCGATCGTCGCGCCAACCATCGCGCCGGCGGTATAGGTGCCGAAGGCGAAGCCCCGTTCGCGCGGCGGGAAATGCTCGGAGACCGCCTTGGGCCCGGCGGTATAGTTGCCCGCTTCGCCCAGCCCGAGCATTGCCCGGGCGCCGCCCAATGCCGCGGCGCTGCGCACGAAGCCCGTCGCCATGTTGGCGAGCGACCACCAGCCGACGAACAGCGCCAGCGCCGTCCGCGTGCCGAGCTTGTCGGTCAGCCAGCCAGCGACGAGATAGGCGATCGTATAGGCGATCAGGAACAGCTGGACGACATGCGCATAGCCGATGTCGTCGATCTTGAGGTCGCGCTGCACCATCGGCGCGAGGATCGAAAGCGTCTGCCGGTCGACATAGTTGAGCACGGTCGAGGCGAAGAGCAGCGCGAGGATCGCCCAGCGCAAAGGGCTCGGCGAACGGGTCTCGCCGATGGGCACAGCCGGATCGGACATTCAGCCTCCTATTTCGGGTGCAGCTTCGCGCAGCGCGGCAACCAGCGGCTCGGTCGCCGCCTCGGGAATCCAGCCGGAAAGCGCGATGCCGGCATGGGCGGGATCGCCGGTCGAAACCGCGACGACATGATGGTCGCGCTCGTCGGCGACATGGACGCGGGCGTAGCCCAGCCGCCGCACCTCGGCGAGCTTGGCGAGCAGCTGCTCGATCCCTTCCGGGAACATCGGGATGTCCTTGTCGCGATAGATGTCGCGCACTTCGTCGTCGTCCAGCTCGGAGAGCAGGACGATGCCGATGCCGCTGGTCGTGGCGGGCAGCAGGCCGATACGCCCCAGGCCGCGCGATGCCTCGATCCCCGGCGGCGCGTGAAACAGATAGCTGACGCTGTCGCCCCACAGCACGCCGAGCGCTACCGTGTGGCCAAAGCGGCGGAGATTCTCGAGCACCGGCAGCGCGCGCCGGATCAGGCCCGATGCGAACAGGCTCTGCGCGGCAAGCACATGCATGCCGGCGCCGGCGGTGTATTTGCGGTTGGCGGTCTGTCGGGCGATGCCGAGATAGGCGAGCGTCTTGAGCAGCCGGTTGATCTTGGTCGGATCCGCATCGAGCCGCCGCGCGAGCTCGCGGCAGCCGACCGGCTCGGGCGAAGTTGCGAGCGCCTGGAGCGTGGCAATGCCGTCGATCAGGCTCTGGTTCGGCTGGGCGTTGAGTTTAGCGCGCATGGTTGCATCCTATGCACCCGCGCGGAGGCGCCGCATAGCTCACGCCACCCGCTCCGCATGGCCCCAGAAACGTGCGTTCGGCTCGACGCCGAGGCCAGGACCAGTGGGCAGGACATAGCCGCCCTCGCCATGCCCCATATCGGTGTCGAGCAGCGCCAGGTTCCGCTCGAAGACGGAGTGCTGCCACTCATGCTTCCACAGCCCTGGGATCGTCGCCGAAGCCTGGAGGCTGGCGGCAAGGAAGATGCCGGTACCCACCGTCGCATGCGGCGCCACCGCGACGCGCTTGGCGGCGGCGAGCCGGGCGATGCGGACGAACTGGGTGATGCCGGTATGGCCCATCTCGGGCTGGATATAGGCAAGCGGCCCGGCGGCGAGGCGGTTGGTCGCCTCATATTCAGTGTACCATTCCTCGCCCGCAGCCACCGGAACGGGGCTGGTCGCGGCTAGATGCGCGAGCCCGGCAATGTCCTCGGGCTTTACCGGCGCCTCGACGAAGCCGGGGCGATAGGGCGCCAGCTTCGCGATCAGGTCCGCGGCCTCGGCAGGCGAGAATTTCCAGTGCAGGTCGATCAGGATCTCGGCCTTGTCGCCCAGCGCCTCGCGGAGCGCAGCCATCTCGGCAACGATCCCCTCATGGCTGACAACCGCGGCGAACTTGAACGCGTCGATGCCGCGCGCCTGCCATTGCTGCGCCAGCGCAACCCGGTCCTCGAGCGTCGCCGCCGGCAGTCCCGAGAGATAGCCCGGAATCGCCCTATGCACGGTCTCGCCGATCAGCTCGCGGACAGGCTTGCCCGCTGCCTTGCCCTTCAAATCCCACAATGCGATGTCGATCGCCGCGATTGCATCGACATGGAAGCCGCCCCAGGCGCCGCGCACGCGCATCAGCCCGTAGAGCAGGTCCCAGCTCGCGCCGATGTCGCCGACCTTCGCGCCGACAAGCACCGGCGCAAGCAGATCGTTGACGATCTCGCAGGTCGCTTTGGGCGCACAGATCCCATAGGTCTCGCCCCAACCAACGCTACCGTCCTCGGCGGTGACGCGCACCACGATCGAGCGGTCGACCGTCGGGTAGATCGTGCCATTGCCCTTGCGCACGATATAGCCGCGCGCATTGACATGCTCGCCCTCCGCGAGCGGCCCCAGATAGGGCGTGTCGCGGGGGACGGTGACGATGAACGTGTCGATCGCGGCGATGCGCATGGTCAGGCGAGTGCCCCCTGGGGTGCTTCCATCGGCAGCAGGTCTGCCAGCCGGCCGAGCAATGCGTCCAGCTCCGCGCGATCATAGCGGTCAAGTTCTGGTCCCGGCGCACGCACATAAGTGCTTTCGATCAACCCGCGGCGCTGGAGCACCGCCTTGGTCAGTCGCCAGCGGAAGATCGCCTGCATGTTGAGCAGCGGTAGGGTACGCTCGAACAGGTCGCGCGCCTTGTCCTCTTCGCCCGCCGCATAGTCGGCGAGCATGCGGACGTGCAGCTCGGTGATCTCGCAGGCCGGCATCGTACCACGCGCGCCGCGCGCCAGTTCGTCGATCACATAGCGCGCGCCCGCGCCGCCGAAAACGGCCTCGAGCGAATCGCCCGCCAGCTCCGTCAGCCGCGTGATGCGCTGCCCCGAGGGCGGCGCCTCTTCCTTGACGTACTTGATGCCCGGCACCTGGTGCGCGAGCTCGGCGACCTGCTCGAGCGGCATGCCGATGCCCATCGGCGCCGGCGCGTTCTGCAGCATGATCGCGATGCCCGAGCCTTCGTGCGCGGCGCGGAAGAAACCCGCCATTGCGGCGAGATCGCCGGCAAAGGTCTTGGGCGTGAGGATCATCGCGGCCGAGGCGCCAGCCTTCGCGCCGGCTTCGGCATAGGCGATCGCCTCCTTCGTATCGCCAGTGCTGCCGCCGACCACGAAGGGCACGCGACCATCCAGCCATTCGCCGATTCGCGCGGTGAGGTGCAGCCGCTCCTCGACGCTCAGCATGTCATATTCGCTGGCGAGGCCCGGGAAGACCACGCCCTGCGCGCCGGCCGCGACGATATAGTCGAGCACGCGGCGCATGCCCGCTTCGTCCACCGCACCCGACTCGGTGAAGATCGTCGGCAGAATCGGCAGCACGCCTTGCAGCTGGATCACATCCCCTCCGGAATATTTTGTTGCTATATTTGTCATATGCGCCCGCAAATTCACCCTTGTCAACTCAAGTGTTGCGCCGTTGTCACGGCAACACCCTCTGCCAATGAGGGGGTTGCACGATCCCTATTGTTGCTTTAGTAGATACGTCAAGCGGAAGCCAAAGGCGAAAAGCCGGGCCCGCCAACCGCCGGGTTGATAAGGGGAGAGGATATGAAGAATCGCACCATCCAGCGCCTGCTGGTGTCCACCATTCTCGGGTCGGCGGCATTGCTCGCCACACCCGCAGCCGCGCAGACCGACTCGGCCGCGCCGGTCACCCAGGCAGCCGATCCCGCCGAACAGCAGGACGACGGCGCCATCATCGTCACCGGCATCCGCCAGAGCCTTGGCGCCGCGCGTGACATCAAGCGCGACGCGATCCAGTTCGTCGACGCTATCGTCGCCGATGACATCGGCAAGCTGCCCGACCGCAACGTCGCCGAATCCCTCGCCCGCGTCTCGGGCATCCAGGTCGATCGCGGCATCGCCGAGGGCACCAACGTGTCGGTGCGCGGCCTTCGCCAGAACGTCTATTTGTTCAACGGCCGCGAGATCGTCGACGCCACCGGCCGCGGCGGCGTCGGCCTCGATCAGCTCGGCAGCTCGACCTATGGCATCCTGTCGCTGGTGCCTTCCGAGCTGATCTCGCGCCTCGAAGTGACCAAGCTCGCCGGCGCCGACGACATCGCGGGCGCCCTCGGCGGCATCGTCGACATCAACACGCGCAAGCCGCTGGATGGCCCGAACAGCATCGCCGCCCGCGCCGGCGCCAGCTACGACACGCTGACCGAGAAGCCGAGCTACGAGCTGTTCGGCCTGGTCTCGCAGAAGTTCGCCGGCGACACGCTCGGCGTGCTGGTCTCGGCTTCCTATGGCCGGCGCAGGCTTTCTCAGCAGGGACTCGATACCTTCTCGGGCTATACCCGCTTCACGGACTCAAACGGCGCTGTACATTTCGGTCATTCGGACGTTCGCCCCGAGGAAATTTCCGAGACGCGCACCAAGTTCGGCCTGGACGGCGTGATCCAGTGGAAGCCGGGCCCGGGCGTCGAGATCACCCTCGACAGCTTCTATTCCAAGCTGATCTCGGACCGCGAGCGCTACTGGATCTCGTTCAACCCGCAGACCGGGCTGACCAACGCCACCTATTCGCCGAACAACATCCTGATCTCCGGCAACTCGACCGCGCCGGTGCTGACCAACAGCGAGTTCGCCTATACCAAGGCCGACACCTGGTCCTCGGCACTGAACGGCAAGTTCGACGTGACCGACCGGATCAAGGCGAGCGCCGAGGTGTCGTACAACCGCTCGACCTCGAGCTACGACCAGAATTACCTCCGGCTCCAGCCGCTAACCACGATCACGCCGAGCACCAGTTTCGACTTCTCCAAGGGAGATCTGGGTGCCTATTCGATCAGCGGCATCAACCTGAGCGATCCGTCGCAGCTGCGCTTCACCATCCTGTTCGACAATCTCTACCGGGCGAAGACCGAGGCCACCGCCGCGCGCACCGACTGGAGCGCGGACCTGGGCGAAGGCTTCCTCGACAAGCTGAGCGTCGGCGTGCGCTACCAGAAGCTCGACACGCGGGTGAACCCGGCGCTCGCCGATATCCGCCCGACCGGCGGCATCGTCGCGACCTCGCTCGCGCAATATCTGACGCTACGCTCGAACCCCAAGTTCGCCGAGGGCGACTTCGCGGGCCTGACCCGCACCTTCCTGGCGGGCAATGACACCATCGCCGATGGCTGCAGCGCCTGGACCACGGTCACCGCCGTCTCGCAATCGGCGGCCTGCCTCAATCCGACCCAGACGGCCACCGCGCTCGCCGGCACCTACCGGATCAACGAGAAGTTCACCGAGGGCTATGCCAAGCTCGACTTCAAGGTGGAGGGCGGCCTCGATCTCGCCGGCAATATCGGCGTGCGCTACCTGCATCGCGACATGACCTCGATCGGCAACCTGATCGGCGCCACCGGCGGGGTCACCCCGGCCAGCTTCGAGCGCACCGATGACGAATGGCTGCCCTCGGCAACCGTCCGACTGAACGTCGCCGACGGGATGATCGTGCGCCTGGGCGCGGCGAAGGTCGTCGCCTTCCCGAACACCGCCGATCTCAACAACGGCGTCACACTCAACAACACCGCGATCTTCGTCGGCGGCGTGCAGACCACCCCGGGCACCGGCAGCGGCGGCGCGCCGAACCTCAATCCGTTCAAGGCCAACCAGTTCGACGCCTCGCTCGAATATTATTTCGGCCGCCAGGCGCTGTTCTCGGTCGGGCTTTTCTACAAGGACGTCTCGACCTTCATCGTCGCCAAGCAGAGCCCCGAGACGTTCAACAACGTCAACTACCTCATCAATCGCAAGATCAATGGCGACGGCGCCAAGGTGAAGGGCATCGAGGCGCTGCTCCAGCTGCCCTTCTACTTCCTGCCCGGCGCGCTGGACGGGTTCGGCATCGTCGCCACCTATTCGTACATCGACTCCTCGACGCCGATCCGCGACGCGGTGGGCCGCGTGCTCGCCTTCCCGGGCCTGTCGAAGAACAACGCCAACCTGGTCGGCTATTACGAGAAGGGCCCGGTGTCGTTCCGCGTCGCATACAACTGGCGCGACGACTATCTGGTCGGCCTGTCGGGTGCGAACACCGGCATCTACAACGATGCCTATACCGATCTGTCGGCGACCTTCCGGTACGACATCTCGAAGAACTTCTCGCTCAACCTCGAGGCGAACAACCTCCTCAACGAGCACCAGCGCACTTATGACGGCTCCTCGGAAGCGCTGCGGACGAACCTGTTCTTCGGGCGCATGTACAAGGCCAGCGTGAGCGTCAAATTCTGACGCTGGCCTGCCGGGAGGAGATCGAAGGTGAGCGATAGCGAACTGGCCGGGCGCACGGCGCTGGTAACCGGCGCCGCGAGCGGGATCGGCGCGGCGATCGCCCGGCGGTTCCGCACTGCCGGCGCCCGGGTTGCCGGGCTCGATCTCCAGCCCGCATCCGACGCGGACGAGGCGCTGGTCGCCGATCTCCGCTCGGATGCGGACGTGGCCGAAGCGGTGGCGCGGCTGGGCGGGATCGACATCCTTGTCCACGCCGCCGCCATTTCGGTCCATGGCGGGGTGATCGATACCGATACCGCCGCCTGGGCCGACATCTACGACGTCAACGTGATCGGCGCGGTGCGGTTGCTGCGCCAGGCCGTGCCCGCGATGCGGGCGCGGGGCGGCGGGTCGATCCTGCTGCTCTCGTCGATCAACGCCGATTTCGCGACGCCGACGCTCGCGGCCTATGCCGCATCCAAGGCAGCGATCGAGAGCCTAACGCGCACCGCCGCACTCGAATTCGCGCCGGACGGGATCCGGATCAACGCGATCGCGCCGGCATCGGTCGATACGCCGCTGCTGCGGGACTCGTTCGATCGCGCCGAAGACCCGCAGGCGGCGCGCGCCGCCAATATCTTGCGCCATCCGCTTGGCCGCCTCGGCACCCCCGAGGATGTTGCCGAGCTGGCGCTGTTCCTCGCCTCGGATCGGGCGAGCTGGATCACCGGGGCCATTCATCCCCTGGACGGAGGTGCAAGTGTCACACGCCGCTGATGCCGAGATTGTCGGCGTCAATTGGGGAAGCTCGAACTTCCGCGCCTGGCGGATCGCCGGCGACGGAAGCGTAGTCGACGAGATCGTCGCGGCGAAGGGCGTTGCGGGGCTGAGCCGGGAAGGCATGGCCGAGATGATGGCGACGCTCGCAGCGCGCTGGCCCGGTCACGGCCCGATCTACGCATCGGGCATGATCGGATCGAACATCGGCTGGGCCGAGGCGCCCTATGCGATTGCACCAGCCGGCATGGCAGACCTCGCCCGTGCGGCGATCCCGGTGGAGATCGGCGACAGCCCGGTGCGGATCGTACCTGGCATCGCCTGCAACCGCGACTTCGACGCCGCGCCGGACATCCTGCGCGGCGAGGAAACCGAGTTGCTCGGCCTGATGGAGCTGGCACCCGGCAACGGCGTCGCCGCGCTGCCCGGCACCCATACCAAATGGGTGCGACGCGAGAATGGACGCATCGGCGAGTTCCTCACCGCCATGTCCGGCGAGATCTTCGACCGGCTGACCGCGCAGGGGCTGCTTGCCTCGATCGTCGAAGGCGAGGCGGCGGACGGACCGGCGTTCCGCGAAGGCGTCGCGCGCGGACGTGCCGGTGGGCTTGGGCTGTCGAGCCTGCTCTTCGGCGCCCGCGCCCGCGTGATCCGCGGCGAGCTCAGCCGCGCCGACGCCGCATCCTATATCCGCGGACTGCTGATCGGTTCGGAGATCGCCGATGCGATGGCCGCCTTCCCCGATATGGGCGATGCCGTGGTGCCGCTGATCGGCAACGGGCCGCTTTCCCGCCTCTACGCCGCCGCACTCGGCTCGGCCGGGATCGAGAGCGAACTCGTCGAATCGCGCCGCGCCTGCCTGCTCGGCTTCCGCGCGCTGCACCGGGCGAGCATCGGATGAGCGACGGCGCGGCCGCCCGGCTCGATGCAGCGCTGGCCGAACTGCCGATCGTCGCGATCCTGCGCGGCCTGCGCGCGGAGGAAGCGGTAGCGGTCGTCGACGCGCTCTACGATGCCGGCATCCGCATCGCCGAAGTCCCGCTCAATTCGCCCGACCCGTTCGACACGATCGCGCTGCTCTGCCGCGAATTCGGTGACCGGATGGCGATCGGGGCGGGGACCGTCACCGATCCGGAGCAGGTACGAAAGCTTGCCGCATGCGGCGCGACAATCTGCGTCTCGCCGAATATCGATGCCGCGGTTATCGGGGAGGCACTGCGCCTCGGCCTGGTTCCGCTGCCCGGTTGCGCAACACCGAGCGAAGCGTTCGCCGCACTCGCGGCCGGGGGGCGCCACCTGAAGTTCTTCCCTGCCGCCGGGCATGAAGGAGACATCGCCGCGTTGCGCACGGTGCTGCCGAAGCATGTGGCGGTGCTGGCGGTCGGCGGCGTCGGCCCGGCCAATATCCCGGCATTGCGGGAAGCCGGCTGCAGCGGATTCGGCATCGGATCGGATCTCTACAAGCCAGGCCGCTCCGCCGAGGAAGTCGGCGCCCGTGCCGGTGCGCTGATCCGCGCCATCCGGCACGCCCCTCGCGCGCGGCTGATCGCCAACCCGCAGGCGATCATCGGCGAGTCCCCGGTAGTGCAGGGCGATACCGTCACCTGGACCGACCCGGTACGCCGCCGCGTCTATCGTTTCGCCGAAGGCGAGGTGACCGAGCAGCCCACCGAACGGTCGATCTTCGGTCTCGCCGAGCTCCCCGACAGCCGCATCGCCGGCACGCTCGAAAGCGCCTTCTGCACCCTCGACGGCACCACCGGCCCACAAGCGGAGATCGGTCCCGGCTGCCGCTTCAACGACCTGACCGTCGATCCCAAGGGCGGCCTGTGGGGCGGCACCATGCACAAGGCGATCCTGGCCGGCCGCGGCGCGATCTTCCATGCCGCCGGTCCCGAAGCCGCGCCGCGCCGCGTGGCCGAAGGGCTGGGCGTGCCCAATGGCATGGCCTTCTCCGAGGACGGCAGGACGCTGTTCGTCATCGACACGCTCTCGCGCACGCTGATCGCCTACCCTGCCGATATCGACGCCGGCACGCTCGGCGAGCCGGTGATCGTCAGCGACTTCATGAATCTGCCCGGCAAGCCCGACGGCATGACCCGCGCGGCCGATGGCCGTTTCTTCGTGGCGATGTGGGGCGGCGGCTGCGTCGCCGAACTGGCACCCGACGGCGCCATGCTGCGCAGCATAGCGGTGCCGGCACCCAATCTCAGCAGCGCCGCGCTGGCCGGCGACACGCTCTACGTAACGAGCTCGCGCATGCGGCTTTCGCCTGCCCAGCTCGAGGCTTTCCCCGCCAGCGGCGGGCTGTTCGCGATTGACCTGACGGGCGGCGGATCCGCCCGACACACCCGGTCCAAGGAGACGCGTACCGAGTAACCAAAACCAGAATCAGGAGAGAATGCCATGCGCTTGCGCTTGATTGCCAGCACAGCGTTGCTGTGCCCGCTTGCCCTTTTGACGCCCGCCACCGCCCAGGCCCAGGTGGCCGTCGATACGGTGCCCGCGGAGACCGATTCCTCCAACGCCGCCGCCTGGTGGCGGCCGATGGTGGTGAAGGGCAACACCACCTATGTCGCGTTCAACGCGCCCGGCGATACCGCCGGCACCCACAAGATCAAGATCGGCGTGAAGGTGGGAACCGGCGCCTGGACGATCGACTATCTCAAGGACGAGAACGGCAATGTCTGGAGCCATGCCGACGATGTCGGCCACGACCAGCCGACGATCGCGGTGGACGGTGACGGCTATATCCATGTCTGGACCGATCATCATGTCGACGACTGGCGCTATTTCCGCTCGAGCGCACCGAATGATCCGACGGGCATGCTGCGCCGCATCGGCGACATGCCGGGCACCGTCGGCGCAACCTATCCGATCGCCGAGGACGCGCCCAATGGCGACATCTTCCTGATCATCCGCAACCACTACAACAATGCCGGCCAGGGCGAGCTCTATCGCTGGGACAATGCCGCGAACAGCTGGTCGAAGATCGGCATCTTCGCGCGCGAGAACACCAACTATGTCTATCCCGACGACCTGAAGATCGACGATGCCGGCAACGTCCATATCGCCTTCGAATGGGCCTATGGCACGCCGCGCTCGCTGCGCCACTATGGCTCCTACCTGAAGTACGATGTCGCCGCCGGCGTATTCCGTACCGCGAACGGCGTCGCACTCAGCGCTCCGGCCACGCGCACCACCGCCAATGTCCTGTTCCAGGGGCTCGGCACCGGCGAGGTTTGGAACAACTCGAACGACGGCGTCGGCATCCAGGCGGCAGGGCTCACTGTCGACCAATATGCCCGACCGAGCATCGCCTATCGCTATCGCACCGCGGGCGGCACCAATGCGTACAACTTCGACGTCTACCGCGTGCGCTGGAACGGCGCCTGGGTCGACCGGGTGAAGATCTACACGGCGAACAACGACGTGCCCGCCGCCGTGGAGACCACGCACAACGGCACCCGGGCGCGGGTCTATTTCACCGTGCTGGGCAGCGGCCTGATGGCGGCGGAAAGCCCGACCTGGGCGGTGCGCCAGGTGGCGCCGGCCCAGAGCTCGGTGACCCGCATCTCGGGCATCCTCAAGTCGACGACCGAGGACGTGATCTACGCCGCGGCACCGACCGAGATCGACGCCAATCGCGGACGACTCCACGTCATCAGCATCGGCAACACCCTGCCCTGACCGAACGAACGCTCCGGCGGGTCCCGCCGCCGGAGCGCTTCCGCATGGAGATCGCCCTTGATCCGCAAACACTTGCTCTGGCTGCTGCCGCTGGCGGGCTTGTCCGGCCTGGCGCTGTTCCTGACCCGCACCGCCGATGCGCCGGCAAAGAGCGGCAACGTGATCGTTTCGCCGACGCCCGACGCCGCGCCGAGCCCGGCGCCCACCCTCACTCCGCCGCCCGTCGCCACCGAGACGCCGAAGCCGAAGACGGTCCTCATTCCCGAGGCTCCCGCAAAGGCGGCGGACGGCACGATCGTCACCCGCTGCACCGATCCGGAGTGCTGAGCGGCTTGGCGCGGCGTTCCATTTGCCCTATGCGCCGCGCCGTGGAGGGCACACGCCCTCCACGACAAGATCGCGCCGGTGCCCCGAAAGGGGCTTAAACGGGAATGCGGTGCGGACGGGCTTTCCGTCCAATTCCGCGGCTGTCCCTGCAACTGTAAGCGGCGAGCGCGATGCACTGGCTCCCCATTCGAGGGAGCAGCCACTGGACCATCGGTCCGGGAAGGCCGTGCATCACGCCCTGACCCGCGAGCCAGGAGACCTGCCGGCGCAACGGTCGCTCTTGCTTTGGTCCAGGGGATGGCCAGGGCACGGTATCTCTCCGTCTGAGCGACGAATCAAGCGGCAGGGGCCGCTTCGGTACGTGCGCGACGGCGAACAAGCGCCCGCCTCGCGTCTCGCACCGGCCGTTCGCGGCAGGCCCCCGCCCTCGTTGCACGGGCGCCGGGGGGACTACCCATGTTGAAGACCAGTTTCGTCTCGCTGCTCGCGATCGCCGCCGCCACGCCGGCCTTCGCGCAGAGCGAAGACCAGTCCGGCGATCCGCAGGACACGATCATCGTCACCGCCTCGCGCTCGGGCGAGGGCACCGAGCTCAAGGACCTGCCCGCCTCGGCCACGGTGATCACCGCGCAGCAGCTCGACCAGCGCCAGACGCGTATCGTCTCCGACGTGCTGCGCGACGTGCCCGGCATCTCGGTCAGCCGGATCGGCGCGATCGGCGGCCAGACCCAGATCCGCATCCGCGGCTCGGAGAGCAACCACGTCCTCGTCCTGATCGACGGGATCGAGGCGGCCGATCCCTATTATGGCGAATATGACCTCGGCACGCTGATCGCCGATCCCGCCGCCCGCGTCGAAGTGCTGCGCGGCCAGCAGAGCTCGCTCTACGGCTCGGACGCGATCGGCGGCGTGATCAACTACATCACCCTGTCGGGCCGCGAAGCGCCGGGCTACAGCGCGCGCATCGAAGGCGGCTCGTTCGGCACGCTCAGCACCGCGGCCCGCGCCGCCGGCGCCTCGGGCGATTTCGACTATGCGGTGTCGGGCAGCTGGTACCACACCAGGGGCTATCCAACCGCGCGCGGCGGCAGCCGCGACATCGGCTCGGACAATGTCGGCGCGACCACCAAGCTCAACTGGACCCCGGCGGAGAATTTCAAGCTGAGCGGCGTGCTGCGCTACAGCTATACCGACGCCGAGACCAACGACAGCGATGCCAATCCGGCGAGCCCGCGCTTCGGCTACACGATCGACAGCCCCGGCACCTATTTCACCAATAAGGCACTTTACGGCCTGCTCAGCGCCGAGCTGACCGCGCTCGACGGGCGCTGGACCAACACGCTCTCGGGCCAGTTCTCGGACACGACGCGCAAGGGCTACAACGCCTTCGGCTTCAACTATGGCGACAAGGGCCAGCGCTACAAGGGATCGTTCGTGTCGAGCTTCCGCTTCGGGACCGACGCGATCAGCCACCGGCTGACCGGCGCGGTCGACTGGGAGCGCGAGCAGTTCCAGAACATCGCGCCGTCGACCGGCTCGCCCTATGACGCGTTCCGCGGCCGCCGCGACACCGACAATCTCGGCCTGGTCGGGCAATATGAGCTGACCGCGGGCGGCTTCACCGGCGGCGCCTCGATCCGCTACGACGACAATAACCGCTTCGCCGACACCACCACCTGGCGCGTCCAGGCCGGCTATCGCCTGCCGACCGACACGCGCATCCACGCGGCCTATGGCACCGGCGTGAAGAACCCCGGCTATTACGAGCTCTACGGCTATTCGAGCGGCACCTATATCGGCAATCCGGACCTGAAGCCGGAGAAGTCGCAGGGCTGGGAAGTCGGCGTCGACCAGAGCTTCTGGGACGGCAAGGCCGTGATCGGCGCGACGTACTTCGATTCGAAGCTGACGGACGAGATCTACACCAGCTATCCGGCGCCGAACTTCACCGCGACGCCGGCCAATCGGACGACGGACTCGAAGCAGCACGGCGTCGAAGTCACCGCCAGCCTGCGCCCGATCCGGCAGGTGCAGATCGAAGCGGTATATACGCATCTCGATGCGACCGAGGACGGCGTCACCGAGGTCCGCCGCCCCGGCGACATCGCCAGCTTCAACGCCACGCTGTTCAGCAAGGACGAGCGTTTCTCGACCACGCTGACCGTGCGCTACAATGGCCGGATCGACGACGTCGCCTATACCGACCCGAGCTATGTGCCGGTGCGCGTGTCGCTCAAGCCATTCACGCTGGTCAATCTCAACGCGCAGTACAAGCTGACCGATCGCTTTTCGGTGTTCGGCCGCGTCGAGAACCTGTTCGACGTGAAGTATGAGGAAGTGTTCAGCTTCGCGACCCCGGGTGCCGCTGCCTATGGCGGCGTGCGCGTGGCGTTCTGAAGCATCAGGGGGAAGCGGCCGTGAAGCAGCGCACCGACGAAGAGCATAACGCCAAGATGAAGAAGCTTCAGGTCGCCCAGGCCAAGAAGCTTGCCACCAAGACGGTCGAGAAGGGCCTGATCATCGTCCATACCGGGCCGGGCAAGGGCAAGACCTCCGCCGCGCTCGGCATGGCGGTGCGCGCGATCGGGCACGGCATGAAGGTGGGCATGGTGCAGTTCGTGAAGGGCGCGATGGCCACCGGCGAGAAGGCGGTGTTCGACCGCTTCCCCGACCTGATCGAGTTCAAGCCGATGGGCGAGGGCTTCACCTGGGACACGCAGGACCGCAGCCGCGACATCGCGGTGGCGCGCGAGGCGTGGGAGGAAGTGAAGCGGATGATCGCCGACCCCGAATACGCGATGGTGATCGCCGACGAGCTCAACATCGTGCTGCGCTACGATTATCTGCCGACCGAGGAAGTGCTTGAGGCGCTCGCCGCCAAGCCCGAGATGAAGCACGTCATCATCACCGGCCGTAACGCGCCCCAGGCACTGATCGACGCCGCCGATCTCGTCACCGAGATGGCGCAGGTGAAGCACCCCTTCCGCGAGCAGAACGTCAAGGCGCAGGCGGGGATCGAGTTCTGATGCGTCCCCCGCGCCTCCCCCTGGCTGCTTCCCGGCGAAAGCCGGGGCCCAGGGCCTCAAGCGGTGCAGCAGGGAAACCCTGGGCCCCGGCTTTCGCCGGGGAACGGATAATTCTTGCCTTGCCGCTGCTCGCCCTAGGTGGTGCCGCACTCTGGGCCGCCGCCCCTTCGCCAACCCCTCTCCCCACAACCAAGCCCAAGCGGATCGTCTCGCTCAACCTGTGCGCGGATCAGCTGATCCTCGCGCTCGCCGATCGCGACCAGATCGCCGGACTCACCCGCAACGCCACCGACACCGAGATGTCGGGCGAGGCCATGAAGGCGCGCGGCCTGCCGGTGCTCAAGAACTCGGCCGAGCAGATCCTCGCAATCGATCCGGACCTGGTCGTCGGCATGCCGGCAAAGCGCAGCGCCGCGATGCGCGCGCTCAAGGGCCACAAGTACAACATGCTGGACCTAGAGACCGCCAATACGGTCGACGAGATCTATGCCTCGATCCGCCAGACCGCAGTGGCGGTCGGCCATCCCGAGCGCGGCGAAGCGCTGGTCGCGCGCATGCAGGCGGCACTGGCCAGGATCGGCAAGCCCGGCGGCGGCAAGGTCGCGGCCTATTACCAGCGCCGCGGCTTCATGACCGGCACCGGCACGCTGATCGACGACCTGATGCAGCGCATGGGGCTGGTGAACCTGGCCGCCAAGCTCGACAAGCCGCCGCTCTCGCAGCTCAGCCTCGAGGAGATGGTCGCGGCCCAGCCCGATTACCTGATCGTCGAAAGCGCGACCGACAAGATCGCCGACCAGGGCACCGAGATGCTGCACCACCCGGCGATCGCCAATATCCCGCGCATCTCCATCCCCCAGGCATGGACCGTGTGCGGCAGCCCCGCCTATGTCGAGGCCGCCCAGGGGATGGCAGCCCAACTGACCCGTTATCAGGATCGGACCCACGCCCGATGACCCTATCCCGTCCCTTGTTGATCGGCGGGCTGCTCGCCCTCACGCTCGTCGCCGCGATCGGATCGCTGCTGTTCGGCCCGGTCCATCTCTCGCTCGCCCGGATGCTCGCCGCCTTTACCGGGCATGGTGACCGCATCGCCTCCACCATCCTGCTCGAACTGCGCCTGCCGCGCATGCTGCTCGGCCTCGGTGTCGGCGCGATGCTCGGCCTGGCCGGTGCCGCGCTGCAGGGTTATCTGCGCAATCCGCTCGCCGAACCGGCGGTGCTCGGCACTTCCAACGCCGCATCGCTCGGCGCAGTGGCAGCGCTCTATTTCGGGCTGGCCGAGCTGCACCCGATCGCGCTGCCGGTGCTTGCGGTGCTGGGCGCATTGCTGTCGCTGGTCGGCCTGTCCGCACTCGCCGGACGCTCGGAAAGCCCGCTCACCCTGATCCTCGCCGGCATCGCCATCGCGACGCTGGCGACGGCGGGAGTCAGCCTCGCGCTCAACCTCTCGCCCAATCCCTTCGCGGCGATGGAGATCATGACCTGGCTGCTCGGCAGCCTGGAGAACCGCTCGTTCGAGCATGTCTGGATCGCCTATCCCTGCATCGCGATCGGCGCGCTGCTGCTGTTCTGGGACGGCCGTGCGCTCGATGCGCTGACGCTGGGCGAGGACGGCGCGCAGGCGCTGGGCGTCGATATCCAGCGCACCCGCATCCGCCTGCTGCTCGGCACCGCGATCGGCGTCGGCGGCGCGGTGGCGGTATCGGGCGCGATCGGGTTCGTCGGGCTGATCGTCCCGCATCTCGTCCGCCCGCTCACCGACCGGAGTCCCTCGGCGATCCTGCTGCCCTCCGCGATCGGCGGCGCGGCCCTGCTCACCTTCGCCGATCTCGCCGTCCGCCTGATCGACACCAAGAACGAGCTCAAGCTCGGCGTCGTTACCGCGTTCCTCGGCGTACCGGTCTTCCTGATCCACCTGATGCGGGAGCGCCGCCTGTGGTGAACATCCGTCTCGAACAGGTCGGCGTGTCGCTCGGCAAGCGCCATGTCGTCCGCAGCGCCAGCGCGGGTTTCGCGCCCGGCACGCTCACCGGCATCGTCGGCCCGAATGGCGCGGGCAAGTCCACCCTCGCCCGCGCCATGCTGGCGCTGGTGCCGCACAGCGGCAGCATTCTCGTCGACGACACGGAAGTCGCGACGATGCCACGCGCGGAGCTGGCCAGGCGCGTCGCCTATCTCCCCCAGGGCCAGACCCTGCACTGGCCGCTCACCGTGGAGAGGCTGATCGAGCTGGGCCGTCTGCCGCATCTCGCGCCGATGTCGCGGATCAGCGACGCCGACACCGCCGCGATCGAGCGGGCGATCACGCGCGCCGACGTCGCGGATCTGCGCGACCGGGTCGCCACCGAGCTTTCGGGCGGCGAGCGGGCCCGCGTGCTGCTCGCCCGCGCGCTTGCGGTCGAGGCCCCGGCGCTGATCGCCGACGAGCCGCTCGCCAGCCTCGATCCCGGTCACCAGATCGACGTGATGGAACTGCTCCAGTCCGAGGCACGCGCCGGCGGGCTGGTGATCGCAGTGCTCCACGACCTGACCATGGCCGCGCGCTATTGCGACCGGCTGGTGCTGATCGACAGCGGCACCGTCGTCGCCGACGGCACGCCCGCCGAAGTGCTGACGCCCGCCAATCTCAAGTCGGTCTACGGCATCGAGGCGAAGGTCGAGCTCAGCGGCGACTGGCCGACGATCACGACCCTGGGCCGCAGCCGATGACCGATCCCGCCTTCTACCGCGCGCAGGGCTATGCCGCCCTGCCGTTGTTCGATCGCGCGCTGGTCGAAGCCGCCCAGGCCGACATCGCCGAGCATATCGACCGGCTGTCGCACGCCTTCTACCTGCCTTTCGACAAGAGCTGCCCCGACGCACCGCTCGCCGAACGGCTCGACCGGATCTATGCGAGCGACCGCAGCCAGGCGAACCTGCTGCGCGTGGCGATCTGCACCGATGCGCATCGCGGCCCCCGGCTGCAGGAGATCGCCAACGATCCGCGCCTGCTCGCCGAAGCCCAGCGGCTCAGCGAGCGCGAACTGGCCGGCAAGGTCGTCCGTATCCGTGCCAGCATCGCCAGCTTCCCCGAGCACCGCCATGCCTGGCACTCCGACGTCGCCCGTGACGACGGCACCTCGTGCGGGCAGGTCTGGACCACCGCCTGGATTCCGCTCTGCGACGCCGGGCCCGGCAATGGCGGGCTGGAGATCATCCCCGGCCGCCAGCCCGCGCCGCTCGCCAGCGAGACCGACCAGGGCCTTCGGATCACCGACGAGGCGATCGCCGGCATGCCCCGGCTCCAGCCCGAATGTCCGGCGGGCACCGTGCTGTTCCTCGATCGCTTCACGCCGCACCGCACGCTGCCGGCCAACAAGGCACGCTTCGCGCTTGTCGTCTGGATGAAGGCCGCCTAAGGGCAGCGCCGCGACAGGTTCCCCGGAGACGGGGATGAAAAGGGAACGGGAAAACCCCGGCTGCCCCTGCAACTGTAAGCGGTGAGTCATCGGCCATTTGCCATTGGGTGTTGCAGCCCGAGAAGGCGGCCGACCGGCATCGACCCGCGAGCCAGGAGACCTGCCCGTCGCGGTCGTCTTTCGTGCGGACAGGGTGTGCCGGACGGACGGGGGTGAACCCGAGCGACGACAAGGTTGGCCGCGCGCATGCGCGGACGCTGTCGTGCGCGCCCAGGCGGCCCAGGCAGCGTTCGCGCGTACCCGGCATGTCGATTGGGTCGAATAATGCTGAAGTCCGTTTTCCGTCTCTCCGTGTCCGTCCTCGCCCTCGCCGCGGCTCCCGCCGCCTTCGCGCAGCAGGCCGCCGCGCCCGATGCCGCCGCAACCGAGAGCAATGACGACATCGTCGTCACCGCCACCCGTGCGCCGGTGAACATCGATCAGGTCCCGGCCTCGATCACCGTGCTCGACAAGGCCGCGATCGATCGCAGCCAGGATGTCGGCGCGACCGAACTCCTGCTCCGCACGCCCGGCATCAGCATCTCGCGCAACGGCGGCTATGGCACTTCGACCTCGCTGCGCATCCGCGGCGCCGAGCCCGACCAGACCGTGGTGGTGATCGATGGCGTGAAGCTCAACGATCCCGCAGCCACCGGCGGCGGCTATAACTTCGCCAACATGCTGATCGGTGACAGCGCGCGCATCGAAGTGCTGCGTGGCCCGCAGTCGATCCTGTGGGGCAGCCAGGCGATCGGCGGCGTGGTCAACATCGTCACCGCCACGCCCGAAAAGCCGCTCGAGGGCAGCTTCGACATCGAAGCCGGCTCGCGCGAGACGGTCAGCGCCCGCGCCGCGATCGGCGGCAAGACCGGCCCGCTCGCCTGGCGCATCGGCGGCCAGCGCTTCACCACCGCCGGCATCTCGGCGATCGCCCCTGAATTCGGCGGCAAGGAAGCCGATGGCTACACCAACAGCAGCGCCAGCGGTCGCGCGGAGCTGACGCTGACCAGCAACCTCAGCGTCGAGGTCCGCGGCTATTATTCGAACGGTCGCACCGAGATCGATTCGACCAGCGGCGACAACAGCGACTATTCGACCAACGAGGAGTTCGTTGGCTATGCGGGCATCAACCTGTCGCTGCTCGACGGCCGGTTCCGCAACCGCTTCGCCTATGCCTATACCGACACCGATCGCGACAGCTATGGCCCGACCCGCGCGCGTCCGCTGAGCTTCGAGTCCGACGGCAGGAACAAGCGCTTCGAGTACCAGGGCAGCTTCGCGTTCACCAAGCAGATCTCCGCGGTGTTCGGCCTGGAAAACGAGAATTCGGACTTCCGCAGCCGCTCGCCCGCGGCATCGCTGGCGACCCCGCTGCCGGCCTTTGCGCGCGGCGAAGCCGAGCTCACCAGCGCCTATGCGCAGCTCAGCGTCGAGCCGATCACCGGCCTGACCCTGAACGGCGGCATCCGCTATGACGATCACAGCCGCTTCGGCGGGCAGACGCTGTTCCAGGCCGGCGGCGTGTGGCGCTCGTCCTGGGGCACGATCGTCCGCGCGAACTATGGCGAAGGCTTCAAGGCACCCTCGCTGTACCAGCAGTTCAGCGAGTATGGGAACACCGCGCTCGACCCGGAACAGGCCAAGGGCTGGGAAGCCGGCGTCGAGCAGCAGCTGTTCGGCCGCAAGCTGGTGTTCGGCGCGACCTATTTCGAGCGCAAGACCACCAGCCAGATCATCTTCAACAGCTGCACCACGACCTCGACCGCGCCGCTCTGCTTCGTGCCGGGCAGCACCACCGTGCGCCGCTTCGGCTATTATTCGAACGTCTCGCGTGCCGAAGCACATGGCATCGAAGCATCGGGCGCGCTCAACCTGGGTGGCTTCACCCTCGACGGCAACTACAGCTGGACCGTCGCCGAGGATCGCTCGGCCGGCACCGCGACCTTCGGCAAGTGGCTGCCGCGCCGCCCGCAGAACACCGCGAACGGCTCGATCAGCTATGCCTTCCCGTTCGGCCTGACCACCGGCGCGGCGGTGCGCTGGGCAGGCCACAGCTTCGACAATGCGGCGAACACCACGAAGCTCGACGACTATACGCTGGTCGACCTGCGCGCCGAGCTGAAGGCCGGCGACAATCTCAGCGTGTTCGCCCGCGCCGAGAACCTGTTCGACGAGAAGTACATGACCGCCTATCGCTACGGCACGCTGGGCCGCAGCATCTATGCCGGCATCCGCGGGCGCTTCTGATGGGAGAAGGCAATATGACGCAGGCACGCGCATCCACGCTGTGGATCATGCTGCTCACCCTGGCGAGCATGGCGACCAGCTTCGCCCTTGCCTGCACGGCCCCGGTGGCGGCGCTCGCCGCACTGGCGGCAGTGCACATGCGCCGGCGCGACGGAATCGCGCTGGCGCTCGCCGCCTGGGGCGCCAACCAGGCGGTGGGCTTCCTCGTCCTTCACTATCCGCATGACCCGAAGACGCTGCTCTGGGGCGTCGGGCTCGGCACCGCGGCGGCCGGATCGGCGATCGGCGCCTATGCCGCGCTCGGCCGGCTCCGGATCCAATCGACCGTCGCGAAGCTGGCCATCGCCTATGTCGCGGCGTTCGTTGCCGGCAAGCTGGTCACCTTGTGCTGGGCGGCGATTCTGGGCGGCGTGGCGATCACGCTCCACCCCGGCTATTCGCTCGACCAGTTCCTGCGCAACGGTGCGATCCTGATCGGGCTCTATGCCTTTTACCGGCTGCTGGTCGCGCTCGGCGTGCCGGCGCCGGGCGGCAAGCTGGCCACCGCCTGATGCTTACCCGCGTCGCGGACGGCCCGGCGGTCGTCGCCTGCAACACCTGTCGCCATTCCGCGGACTCACGCGAGGATGGCGCAGGGGTGCGCGGCGGCGCCCGGCTGGTCGCGACGCTCCGGGCCGTGCAGGCGGAGGATCCGCGCTATGCCGGTGTCGCGGTGCAGGAAATGCCGTGCCTGTTCGCCTGCACCGATCACTGCACCATCCACCTGCGCGCACCCGACAAGGTCGGCTATGTCCTGGGCCGTTTCACGCCGGACGAGGACAGCGCGCGCGCCATTCTCGACTATGCCGTGCAATATGCGGCAAGCGAGCATGGCCGTGTCCCCTATTCCGCCTGGCCCGAGGGAATTAAGGGCCATTTCATCACGCGCACCCCGCCCCCAGGATTCGTCGCAGAATGATCTTCGCCTCGCCCGCCGATTTCCGTGTCGCACTCGCCGATCTTTGTGTTCCGGACGAAGGCGCGATCGCTGCGGCGCGAGCACGCCAGGCCGAGCTGACCAAGCCGGCAGGCTCGCTCGGCCGGCTCGAGGATCTCGCGGTCTTTATCGCCGGCTGGCAGGGCGATCCGCGCCCCAGGATCGGGCGTGCCCGTACCGCGATCTTCGCCGGCAATCACGGCATGACCGTCCACGGCGTCAGCGCCTTCCCGGCCAGCGTGACCGTACAGATGGTCGCCAATTTCGAAGCGGGCGGCGCGGCGATCAACGCGCTGTCCGGCGCGGCCGGCCTTGAGCTCGAGGTGATCGCGCTCGATCTCGACACCCCCACCGCCGATTTCACCATCGCCCCGGCAATGACCGAGGCGGAGTGCCTTGCCTCGCTCAACGCCGGTGCGGCCGTGGTGGCCAGCGACCTCGACCTGCTCACCGTGGGCGAGATGGGCATCGGCAATTCCACCGCCGCCGCCGCGCTCTGCCTGCGCGCCTTTGGCGGCACCGCGGCCGAGTGGATCGGCCCGGGCACCGGCGTCGATGCCGAGGGTATCGCCCGCAAGACCGCGGTCGTGGAGCAGGCACGCGCCTTCCACGCCGATGGGCCGGCGGACGCCTTCGAGACGTTGCGCCGGGTCGGCGGGCGCGAGATCGCGGCGATCGCCGGTGCAGTGTTGCACGCCCGGCAGCTCGGCATCCCCGTGGTGCTCGACGGCTTCATCAGCAGCGCGGCCGTGGCCCCGCTCGCGGCCGACAATGTCGAGATCACCGACCATTGCATCGCCGGCCATGTATCGGCGGAACCCGGCCATGTCCGGCTGCTCGCCAGGCTCGGCCTGGATCCGTTGCTCGAACTCGGCATGCGGCTCGGCGAAGGCAGCGGCGGTGCCCTCGCCGTCAACCTGATCCGCTCGGCACTGGCCGCGCACAACCAGATGGCGACCTTTGCCGAGGCACAGGTCGCCGCCAAGCTGTGACGCCCTGGACACTGCATCTGCTGCGCCACGGTGCACCGGCCTTGCCCGGACGGCTGATGGGGCGCACCGATTGCGGATCGACACCCGAAGGCATCGCCGCCTGCGTCGCGCGTGCTGCCGGTCTGGATATCGAGCACATCGTCAGTTCCGATCTCCAGCGCGCGCGTCACGCCGCCGCGGCGATCGCCGACGCCGGCAGGATCTGGCCGGCTATCGACCCGCGCTGGCGCGAACTCGATTTCGGGGCCTGGGACGGTTTGGCACCGGACGAGGTCGAGTCCGGCGCGATGCTGCGCTTCTGGGAAGACCCCGACGCCAATCCGCCACCCGGCGGCGAGCGCTGGTCGGAGCTGGTCGCGCGCGTCTCTGCCGCCATTGCCGCACTCGAACCCTCGCCCACGCTGGTCGTCACCCATGGCGGCGCGATCCGCGCGGCGCTGCACCTGCTGTGCGGCTTCGGCCAGCACAAGCTCTGGGCCTTCGACCTGCCCTATGCGGCTTTGGTCTCGCTGCGCGTATGGCCGGGCGAGAAGCCGAGCGCCCAGATTTCCGGGCTCGTCACATGAAGGGCCTGATCGTCGCGATCCAGTTCCTGACGCGACTCCCGACTCCGCGCCTGTCGGTGAGCGGCGCCGAGTTCGCGGCATCGATGCGCTGGTTTCCCGCGGTCGGGCTGATCCTCGGTGCGCTCGTCGCGGGCGGATGCTGGCTCGGCGCCGCGATCGATCCCTGGACAGGCACGCTCGCCGGCCTGGTCTTGTGGGTAGCGGTCACCGGCGCGCTGCATCTCGACGGGCTCGGTGATATCGCGGATGCCGCAGGCGCCGCGCACAAGGACCGAGACCGTGTCCTCTCGGTGCTCTCCGATCCGCATATCGGCAGCTTCGGCGCGGTGGCGATCGGCGTGCAGCTCATCGCCAAGCTGGTATTGCTTCACGCCCTGGTCGCGACCGGTGCCTGGCTGGCCATCGCGCTGGTCCCGTTCGCGGCGCGCATCGCCCCGCTGTTCTGGACGCGCTGGTTGCCCGACTTTCATGCCGGTCTCGCCTCGCGCTTCCGTGACGCGGTGCGCCCGATCGACCTTTCGATTTGGAGCGTGACGCTGCTCGCTGCCTGCTGGTTCTCCCCCAGCCTGCTCGCCGCCCCGCTGCTGTGGTTCGGCTGGGCCGCCTGGCTGTGGCGCAAGCTCGGCGGCATCTCGGGCGACGGCCACGGCGCCGGGATCGAGCTGACCGAAAGCGGCCTGCTGCTCGCCGCGCTTCTGCTGGTCCGCTTCGCATGAGCGCGAGCTGGACCTGGCACGGCGGCGGCGTGGAAGCCGCCCGCGCGCATTTCGGCGGCGAGGACTGGGTCGACCTTTCGACCGGTATCAACCCCCATCCCTGGCCCGGCACCGACGCCATCGCCATCGCCATCGCCATCGACTGGCAGCGCCTGCCCGAACGGCACGAACTCGCGACGCTGGAAGCCGCCGCCGCCGACTATTTCGGGATCGACCCGCGCCATGTCTGCGCGGTACCCGGCACCGAAATCGGGCTGCGGCTCGCGGGTAGCCTTGTCGGCGGCGGCGCCCACTATGCCGTGCCGACCTATCGCACCCATGGCGAGATGATCGCCGGCGCAATCCCGACGCCACTCGACGCGGCCGGTACCGGCACGCTGATCCTCGCCAACCCCAACAATCCCGACGGCCGCGCGCTTTCTCCCGAGCAACTCCGCGGCCTGCTCGCCCGCCGCGAGCCCGGCGCCTGGCTGCTGCTCGACGAAGCCTTTGCCGATACCGACCCCGCGCTGAGCCTCGCCGATCATGTCGACGATGCCCGCCGCCTGCTGGTTTTCCGCTCCTTCGGCAAGTTCTTCGGACTGGCCGGCGTACGGCTCGGCTTCGTCCTCGGCCCCAGCCCGATGCTCGACGCGATCCGCGCGGCGCTTGGCGCCTGGCCGGTCTCCGCTGCCGCGATCGCGATCGGTACCGCGGCCTATCGCGATCAAGCCTGGGCCGAGGCCATGCGCGCTCGGCTCCGGAATGACGCCACCGCACTCGACGCCGTGCTTGCCGGTACCGGACACACCGCAATCGGTGCCTGCCCGCTCTTCCGCCTGATCGAAGTGCCGAGCGGCATCGCGCTGTTCGAGCAGCTCGCACGCCACGCCATCCTGACCCGCCCCTTCGCCGAGCAGCCGCACTGGCTGCGCATCGGCCTGCCCTCGACGGGCGAAGCGCTCGTCCGGCTCGAAACCGCGCTTCGTGGCTGAGCCGGTCGCCCTCGCCGCGCTCGCGCTCGACGCCACGCTGGGCTGGCCCGGCAAGCTCTATCACCGGATCGGCCATCCGGTCGGCCTGTTCGCAGCGATCATCGGCACCTGCGAGAAGCTATGGAACCGCCGCGAGCGCGGCTTCGCGGCCCGGCGCACGCTCGGTGTCCTGACAGTCCTGCTGCTCGTCATCCTGATCGGTGGCACTGCCTGGCTCCTCCAGAGCCTGTTGCTGCGCCATCTCGGCACCTGGGGCTGGCTCGCCGTCGCGCTGCTGGCCTGGCCGGCCCTCGCCCAGCGCAGCCTGTTCGACCATGTCCGCCCGGTCGCCCGGGCCCTGTCCACGAACGACCTGCCCGAAGCCCGCCGCGAAGTCGGCAAGATCGTCGGCCGCGACACCGCGCAGCTCGACGCACCCGGCATCGCCCGCGCCGCGATCGAGAGCCTGGCCGAGAGCTTCTGCGACGGCGTCGTCGCCCCTGCCTTCTGGTTGCTGCTGCTCGGCTTGCCCGGGGTGTGGACCTACAAGGCGATCAACACCGCGGATTCGATGATCGGCCACCGCGAGGAACGCTGGCGCGCATTCGGCTGGGCTGCGGCGCGCAGCGATGACCTGCTCAACCTGATCCCCGCCCGCCTGTCCGGCCTGCTGCTCTGCCTCGCCGCACCGGGGGGCTGGCGGACATTGCTGCGGGACTCGCACAAGCACGCCTCGCCCAATGCCGGCTGGCCGGAGGCAGCGATGGCGGGCGCCTTGGGGCTGCGCCTTGCCGGCCCGATCGCCTATGACGGCGCGGTGCAGAACAAGCCCTGGATCGGCGACGGCCGCAGCGACGCCAACGCAGGCGACATCGCCCGCGCGCTGCGCCTCTATGTCCGCGCCTGCCTCCTGCTCTGGATCATCGCGGGGATCGTCGCATGGGCGCGCTGATGCTGCAGGGCACCGGCTCCGATGTCGGCAAGTCGGTGCTGGTCGCCGGGCTCTGCCGCGCCTTCGCGAATCGCGGGCTCACCGTACGCCCGTTCAAGCCGCAGAACATGTCGAACAACGCCGCGGTGACCAGCGACGGTGGCGAGATCGGCCGCGCCCAGGCGCTCCAGGCAATCGCCTGCCGGGTGCCCCCCCATACCGACATGAACCCGGTGCTGCTCAAGCCCCAGGCCGATCGCACCTCGCAGCTGATCGTCCACGGCAAGGTGCGCGGCACGCTCGGTTCGGGCAACTTCCGTCAGGCGCGCGGCAGCCTGATCGGCGAGGTGCTGGAGAGCTATCAGCGCCTCCGCAGCCAGTGCGACCTGGTCGTGGTCGAAGGCGCCGGCTCCCCGGCGGAGATCAACCTGCGCGCCGGCGACATCGCGAACATGGGCTTTGCCCGCGCCGCCAATGTGCCGGTGGTGCTGGTCGGCGATATCGACCGGGGTGGCGTGATCGCCGCGATCGTCGGCACCCGCGCGGTGATCGAGCCCGAGGACGCCGCGATGATCCGCGGCTTCCTGATCAACAAGTTCCGCGGCGATCCCGCGCTGTTCGAGGACGGCTATCGCGCGATCGAGCAGCGCGCGGGCTGGCGCGGCTTCGGGGTGATCCCCTGGCTGCCCGCAACGGTCCGCTTGCCGAGCGAGGATGCCGTCGTTCTCGATCGCACCGCGGCCCGGGGCGAGGGCCGCAAGCTGGTCGCCTGCCCGATCCTGCCGCGCATCGCCAATTTCGACGATCTCGATCCATTGAAGCTCGAACCCGGCGTCGAGCTGGCGATGATCCCGCCCGGCACGCCGATACCGGGCGACGCCGCGCTGGTCGTGCTTCCCGGCTCCAAGGCGACGATCGCCGATCTCGCCTTCCTTCGTGTCCAGGGCTGGGACGTGGACATCCTGGCGCATCATCGCCGCGGCGGCGCGGTGCTCGGCCTGTGCGGCGGCTACCAGATGCTCGGCCGCACGGTTGCCGATCCGCTCGGGATCGAGGGACCGCCGGGCGAAGTCGCCGGTCTCGGCCTGCTCGATGTCGAGACCAGCCTCGCCCCCGCCAAGATATTGCGCCACGCCAGCGGCACCGCGCTCGGCGCGCCGGTCACCGGCTATGAGATGCACATGGGCGAGACGACCGGCCCGGACACCGCCCGTCCCTTCGCCGATCTCGACGGTCTCGGCCCCGAAGGCGCGGTCAGCCGCGACGGGTCGGTGATGGGCAGCTATCTCCACGGCCTGCTCGCCACGCCCGGAATGCGCACAGCATTGCTCGCCCGGATCGGCGTGGCCGGCGCGGGCCGCGACTATCAGGCGGACGTCGATGCCGCGCTCGACGAGATCGCCGCAGAGCTCGAGCGTCATGCCGATATCGACGCGCTGCTCCAGCTTGCCCGGGAGGCCCAATGACCAGGTTGTTCGTCCTTGGCGGCGCCCGCTCGGGCAAGAGCCGCTATGCCCAGCAGCGCGCCGAGGCGCTGACCGGCAATCATATCTTCATCGCCACCGCCGAGGCATGGGACGAGGAGATGGCCGATCGCATCGCCCGCCACCGCGCGGACCGTGACGCCCGCTGGCAGACGGTGGATGCCCCCCGCGATCTCGTGGCTGCACTCGACGCCGCCAGCGGCACCGGCGCGGTGGTGCTGGTCGATTGCCTGACGCTCTGGGCCAGCAACCTGCTGCTCGCCGATACCGATATGGATGCCGCCACCGTGGCGCTGGCCGAAGCCGTCGCCCGGTTCGACGGAGCGCTGATCCTCGTCGCCAATGAAGTCGGCCTCGGCATCGTCCCCGACAATGCCCTTGCCCGCCGCTTCCGCGACGCCGCCGGGCGGATCAACCAGGCCGTGGCAGCGACCGCCGACGAAGTGATGCTGGTGGTCGCGGGCCTGCCGATGCGCGTCAAGTAACCCTTTCGGAGTGCTGGAGCGCTCCGGGGCGGCGTGATATTCCAGAGATGCTGCTTGGGGAGTTCAACATGGCGTCGCCGATCAAGATCCTGCTCCAGACCACGATCCCGCCGGTCGAGGATGACTGGAACATCAGCCGCTTCTCGATGCTCCACGCGCATCTTGCCGGCCTGACCGACGAAGATGGCGCGCCGCTGTTCGAAGTGACCGCGCGTGATCGCACCGCCCCTGGCACGCCCGACCCGGTGCTCTCGACCCTCGACGATTCCGATTTCGACCAGCTCTGGCTGTTCGCGGTCGATACCGGCGACGGGCTGGCCGACGAGGACTGCGCCGCGATCAGCCGCTTCCGCGAAAAGGGCCGCGGCCTGATGGTGACGCGTGACCATATGGATCTGGGCTGTTCGGTCTGCTCGCTCGGCGGCGTCGGCGCGGCGCATTATTTCCACACCCACCATCTCGATCCGGACGAAGCGCGCAGGGTGATCGACGATCGCGAGACCAGCTATATCTCCTGGCCCAACTATCATTCGGGCGCGAACGGCGATTTCCAGGAGATCGCGATCCTCGGCGATGCCCATCCGGTGCTGCGCGACGATGACGCCCCCGGCGGCCTGATCCGCTATTTGCCCTCGCACCCGCATGAAGGCGCGGTCGGTGCGCCGGCGGACGATCCTTCGGCCCGCGTCGTCGCGATCAGCACCAGCAAGGTCAGCGGCAACGCATTCAACATCGCCGTCGCCTTCGAGCCTTCGGATCAGGGCGGCCCGGCCTGGGCGGAATCGACCTTCCACCATTTCGCCGATTACAATTGGGATCCCGCCAAGGGCTGCCCGACCTTCGTCAGCGAGGCGCCCGGCAACGCGCTGGCCGCATCGCGCGAAGCCCAGGCGTCGGTCCGCAACTATGTGCGCAACCTGGCACTCTGGCTGGCCGGCCAGCTGCCGATCGACGAGCGCGCCCAGCAGCTCGATCGTGAGCTCGACGAAGCGCTCGAGGAAAGCTTCCCCGCGAGCGACTCCCCCGCGATCTACTGATCCGCGGTCCTGCCCGGTGGCGCGACGGCGACGAGGAACGCGACCGCGCTGCCGATGCAGAGCTGGAACGGGAAGGCAAGGTGCGCAAGCGCCCCGGGCAGGCCGATCTTGCCCGCGATCGCCGGCTGGAGCAGCAGCACCACGAAGAAGCCGGCGATCAGCGCGGCGATCACCGATCCGGTCGTCCCGCGCGGCGTAAAGATCGCGGTCATGTAGACGCCGATCAGCCCGGCATAGGCGAACACCATCACCGACAGCGCGAATTCGAGCAGCCCGAGCTTCGCGTAATGCTGCCAGTAGAAGGACAGCACCGCGACGATCAGCATCGCCACGCCGATCACGCCCATGCCCGCGCGTCCCGCCTGGACATAATGATGCTCGGGCACTTCGCTCCGCCCGGCCCGCCATGGCCGGTAGAAGTCCTCGATCAGCACCGACGACATCGCGTTGAGCGCCGAGTTGGTCGTCGCCACCGCCGCGGCGATGATCCCGGCGGTCACCAGCCCACGCAGGCCAGGCGGCAGCTGGGTGAGGATGTAGTGCATGAAGATGCTGATCTTCTCGCCGTCAAAGGCAAGGCTCGCGCCCGCCGTCGCACCGCCCATCAGCTCGGGCCGGTCGTAGAAGACATGGAGCAGCAGCCCGATCGTGATGAACAGCGCCACCACCGGCACCGTCGCGATCACCGACCAGTAGAGGCTGCGCGCGCCGGTCTTGGCGTCCTTGCAGGCGAGCAGGCGCTGGGTGGTGTCCTGGTCGAGTCCCGAGGACGCGATGTAGAGCAGCGCGATGCCGGTCACGATCGCCAGCAGCGAGAAGGGCTTCGACAGGTCGGTGGTCAGGTCGAACAGCCGCAGCTTGTCCGCCCCGTTCGGCGCATGGGCGAGGCCCTGCAGGATCTCGGCATTGGTCGCCGGAATGCCCGCGCGCAGATAGACCAGCACCGCGACCGCCGATCCGACGAAGATCACGAACTGGACCAGGTCGATCCACAGCACCGACTTGAGCCCGCCGACAAAGGTCGAGAGGAAGGCAGCGGCAACAAGCACGGTAGCTGCGATGAAGATGCCCTGCGCGCTCACCGTGCCGGTCATCACCATCGCGATGGCAATGGCGGCGAGATAGATGCGCGCGCCGCCCGCCAGCACCCGGCCGAACAGGAACATGCCGCCCGCCCAACGCGTCGCCAGCGGCCCGAAGCGCTGGCCGAGCAACTCGTACACCGTCGTCACCCGCGCCGCGTAGAAGCGCGGGATCAGCACATGCGCGACGAAGATCGCGCCGATCAGCCCGCCCAGATTGGTGCCGAGATAGGTGAAGTCGCCGTGGTAGCCGAAGTCCGGCGCGCCGAGGAATGTCGCCGCCGATTGCGTGGCGGAAAGCACCGAGATCGCGGCGAGCCAGGCGGGCACATTGCCGCCGGCGAGGAAATACTCCTTCGCCGTGCCGGTATGGCGCGGCGTGAACAGCCAGCCACCGGCGATCAGCACCGTCAGGTAGAGGAGGATGACGACCCAGTCGGTCAGGCTGAAAGGCAGGTGCATCGCGGTCCTCAGTACAGCAGGTAGCGCGCACGCCGCGCCTTGAAGCGGTTGAGATCGGCTTGCCAGCCGGCGGCGATCCTCTTCGGGTCGACACCCGCCTTGATCTGGTCGAGCACCGCGCGGTTGCGCAGCAGCCGGTCGACCTTCTCGATCTGGAAAGTGGCGCCATAGAGTTTCCACAAGGCCGCAACCGCCTCGACGCCCAGCGCCGGCGCGTCGATCCGGTCACGGTCGAGCAGCAGCACTTCGACGCCCTGCACGCGCTGCCCGGCAAAGGGATAGAGCTTGTCGTTCGCCGGCACATAGGTGACCGGCAGGAACCGCACGCCGGCAATCCCCCGCGCGTTCAGATAGGCGGCCAGCTCGGTACCCTTGATCCAGGGCGCGCCGAAGCGGAGGAACGGCGCCTCGCCCGGTCCCTTGATGTTGACGTTGGTGCCCTCGAGCAGCGCCGTCCCCGCATAGGCGGTGGCCTGCGTGATGCTGCGCAGGTTCGGCGAGGGATTGATCCACAGCAGCCCGGTCTGGTCGTACCAGTCGGCGCGCTTCCAGCCGGTCGTCCGCACCACGGTCAGCTTCGCACCGATCCGGTCCTCGGCGTTGAACATCGTTGCCAACTCGCCCATCGTCATGCCCGGGCGCATCGGCTCGCTATGGGCATTGGTGTAGTCCTCACGCCCCGGCGTCGAGACCGGCCCCTGCACTGCCAGCCCGCCCAGCGGGTTCGGCCGGTCGAGTATGATCACTTCCACGCCGTTCGCCGCGCAGGCCTGGAGGAAATATTTGGTGAGCGTCTGGAAGGTCCAGTAGCGCACGCCCGCATCCTGCAGGTCGATCACCACCGCGTCGAGCCCGGCAAGCTGCGCCGCGCTCGGCCGTTTCTCGGCATCGGTGCGGCCATAGAGGCTGGTGATCGCCAGCCCGCTTGCCGCATCGACCTTGTCGTCGATGTCCATGTCGTCGGTCAGCGCGTTGATGCCATGCTCGCCGCTGAACAGCTTGACCACGGCCATGCCGGGCACCGCAGCCTGCCCCTCGGTGCGAAGCACGTCGATCGTCCGGCGCCCCTCGCGATTGACGCTGATCGGATTGGCGAGGACCGCCAGCTTCAGCTTGCCGCCATGCCGCGCGGCCACCGCCCGCAGCTGGGCGAAGCCGTTCTGCTGCAGTACATCGATCCCGGTGCGCACCTGCGCCGCCGCCGGGGTCGCCACCAGCAATGCGAGCAGGAGGACAAGCAGCCGCCTCACTTTGCCGCATCCAGCGCGGTCAGCACGGCGGTATGGATCGCCGGCCGCGCCTTGAAGATCTCGGCATTGTTGCGGGTCGGGTTCACCCGGTTGGTAAGCAGGATGATGAACGCGTCGCGGTCCGGATCGATATAGATCGATGTCCCGGTAAAGCCGGTATGGATGATCGCGCGAGGCGAGCCCAGCGGCCCTGTGAATCCCTTCTCCGAAGGCATGTCCCAGCCCAACGCCCGGCTGCTCCCGGCGGGCAGGCCCTGGGGCTGCATGAACAGCTTCACCGTCTCGGGCTTGAGCAATCGCCGCCCATGCCAGCGGCCGCGATTCAGATAGAGCTGCGCGATCTTCGCGAGGTCGGCAGCCGTCGAGAACAAACCGGCATGGCCGGCAACGCCGCCCATCATATAGGCATTCTCGTCATGCACCTGCCCGCGCATCATCCGGTGGCGGTAGATGTCGTCCTGCTCGGTCGGCACGATCCGGGACATCAGCTTCGGCGACGGGTTGAACCCCGTGTCCTTCATGCCGAGCGGCCCGAACAATTCCTTCTTCAGGAACCCATCCAGCGGCTGGCCGGAGATACGCTCGACGATCTCGCCGACCAGGATCAGGTTGAAGTCCTGATAGACATAGACGGTCCCCGGCGGGCTGCCGACCGGCATGGTATGAATCTGGCGGAGGATACCGGCACGGTCGCCGGCATGCGTCCAGAGTGGCCCGCCCGGCGCCTTGAACCCCGAACTGTGGCTGAGCAGATGCCGCACGGTGATCGCCTCGTGCCCCGGCGTACCGGCGAATTCGGGGAGGTAGCGCTGCACCGGCGCATCGAGGTCGAGCTGCCCGCGATCGTAGAGCAGCGCGGCCGCGCTGGTCGTCGCCACCACCTTGGTGAGCGAGGCCAGGTCGAAGATCGCATTGCGGGGCATCACCGGCGCGCCCGCTTCGCTGTCGATATGGCCGAACGCCTTCACCGCCAGCAGCTTGCCATGCTGCCCGACCGCGAGCACCGCGCCGGGGAACGCCTTGCCGACCCAGGCATCGACTTCGGCAAAGGCAGGGGCCAGTTGCACATGGCGCGCGGCGGCATGGGAAGCGGGCGGCGGCGCGGGATTGGCCGCACCGGGCAGGAGCAGCGCGCCGGCGACCAGCAGCGGCCAGTATCGTCCCGTCGCGGCCATCTTCTTCTCCCCAGCGTCCCGCATTTCGCGGCAGCATGGGGTGGGCGCGGCCACGGGGTCAAGGAACCGCGCCTTGCCCGCCTATAACCAGCGGGCAAGGCGCCAGTGCATCACTGCGCGGCTTCGTCCGCGTCGATCACGCCATTCTTGTTGGCATCGGCCCGGTCGAACTTGGCGAGGTCCTCGGCCGCCAGCTCGTCGGCGCTGACACTGCCGTCGCCATTGGTGTCGAGCCGCTTGAAGCGGCGATCGACCTTGGCCTGGTCCATCGTCTCGCCGCGCTTCTCGGCTGCCTTGGTCATGAACGCCAGCAGCTCGGCCGGGCTCGCCTTGCCGTCGCCATTGGTGTCGAGGTTCTTGAACTTCTTGGCCGATGCCGCCTGGGCATCGGCGCGGGTCTGGCCGGCCTTCTGCGCCAGCGCCTGGCCCGAGATCAGCAGCGCGCCCATGGCAATCGCGATCTTCAACGTCTTCATGTCCAACTCTCCTTGGTTTTTCTTCTCGATCAGAACCGGAACCCGGCGCTCGCACGTGCGGTCACGCCCGATCCGCCGCTACCGGTCTCCCCGCGCACGCCCATGCCCAGGACGAAGCGGCCGACATTGGTGGAAGCATCGATCCGCCCGGTCACCACCGTGCGGCCGAACCGCGCCCCGCTCGCTTCGAAACCATTGCCGGTATCGACGAACTTGAACAGCCGCCGCGCTTCCGGATCGCCCAGATAGGAGCGCCCGCCCAGGTCGCCGCTCAGCGTCACACCGTTGATCGTCGCAGTGCCGCGCACGCCGTAATTGGCCAGCGTCGTGGTGCTGCGCGCCTTGCCCGCGACCAGCGCCGCGGCACCGCCCCATTCCTGCACCCGGTCGAAGCTCGCCGAACTCACGCTGGCGCCGACATAGGGCCCGACGCGCGCGTTCTTGCCCATCGGCGCCATCCAGGCGAGCTCGCCGAAGCTGGTATAGCTATGGCCGTCGCCGTCCGAGGTCAGGTGATTGGTGAGGCCGCCGAATGCGATCCGCCGATCGGTGGACAGGGTATGCGCCGAATAGCCCGCGCCGCCGGCGATCCGCAGCCCGCCCCAGCTGTAACCGAAATAGGCAAAGGCCGAATTGCTCACCAGCTTGCCGTCGCTCGCCCGCGCATCGAGGCTGAGATCGTTCTTCGCATAGCGATAGGAGAAGCCGTAGCGCAGCGTATCGCCGGTCACTTCGATGCCACCCGAGATCACCTGGCGATCGGACTCGATGCCCGCCAGGCCATCGCGTGCACCTGCCTTGAGCTGGCCGAGGTCGCCCGCGATCCACGCGGTCCTCTTCTGCCCGCGTGGCCCGTCGATCCGCCCGATCAGCTCGCGCGCGGTGTCATGTCCGTCGCGCCCGGCAACCGTCATGCCGGCCGCGAACACTTCGCCCGAAAGCTGGTCGAACGCATTCCGCGCGTCACCGGCGTTGAGCCCGATCACCGCGTCGAACACCTCGCCCGAGCTCCGCGCGCCGACCGCAGCGGCAACCGCGACCTGGTTCGGCGTCTGCGCCACCGCGCCCAGGCTCACATCGTTGCGCAGCAGCCGCAGCTGTACGCTCGCGGCGCTGTAGACCAGCGACGGCGTCAGGAAGGCGAGATCGGTGACGACGCTGCCGAACGTACCGGTCACGCTCGATCCGGACAGGATCGTGTAGGTGGTGAGCGGCAGGAAATTGGTCGCCCCGCCAGTCAGCACCGAGACCGAGCCGCCATTGATCGTCACCGTGCCGGTGGCGATGATCTGGTCCGAGATGCCGGTCGGCGACACTTCGACCTGATAGGTCGAACCCGCCGCGAAGGTCAGGCTGCCCGCCACGTTGAGCGTGCCGATCGAATTGCCCGGCGCCACCGTGCCGGTGACGCTCAGCGATCCCGTCCTGCCCGATCCGCCCAGCCGCCCGTTCGCGCCGATCGTCAGCGTGCCCGCCAACGAGCCGTTCACCACCAGCAGGCCCTCGTTGATCGTGGTCGAGCCGGTGTACGTGTTGGCGCCGTTCAGCGTCAGCGTGCCGGCGCCCGACTTGACCAGCCGGCCGGTTCCCGAGAGCACGCCTGAATAGCTCGAGCCGTTCACGCTGTTCACGGTCAGCACCGCGCTGCCGAGCGCGATGTTGCCGTCACCGGCCAGCCCGCCCACGGTCGTCGCGAAGTTGGCCAGGTTGACCGCGCCCGGCGCCGTCACGGTAAGCACGCCGCTGCCGAATGCGTTGGCGATGCCCGCAGCCAGCGTGCCGCCGGTCACAGTCGTGCCGCCGGAGTAAGTGTTGGCGGCGCCAAGCGTCAGCGTGCCGGTCCCGGTCTTCACCAGGCTGCCGGTGCCGCTGATCACGCCGGTGAAGCTGCTGTTCGCGCTCCCCCCGGCGCTCAGCGATCCGCTGCCGAGCAGCACGCGTCCCGCGCCGCTCAGCGTGCCCGCGACCAGGCTGCCGCCATTGACGTCGAGCGTCGCCCCGCTCGCCACGCTCAACGCACCGCCGCCGGTGATCGAGCCGCCATCCAGCCGCAGCGTTCCCGCCGAGACATTGGTGGCGCCGGTATAGCTGTTCGCTCCGGCCAGCGTGAACACGCCGCTGCCCGCCTTGGTCAGCCCGCCGCTGCCGCTGATCGTGCCGGCATAGCGCGTGTCGGTATTGCCGCCGCCGGTGGTCAAGCTCCCGCCCGAAAGCGTGACGCTACCCGCGCCGGCGAGGCCGGCAATGGTCTGCGAGGCAGCAAGATCAAGCGTTGCACCCGCCGCGATGGTCACATTGGTGCCCGTCGGCAACGCCCCGCCCACGCCGGCACGAAGGATGCCGCCGGCAACGGTGGTGGCCCCCGCATAGCTGTTGGCCCCGCTCAGGATCAGCGTGCCCGTGTCGAGCTTGTTGATCCCGCCGCTGCCGCCGATCCCAGCGCTGATCGTCGCCACCACGCCCGGATCGACACGGATATTGGTCTGGGCATCGGCCAGGCTCAGCGAACCGGTGCCCGCCGCGATCACATAGCCATCGGTCATGAACTGCATGCCGGTGACGCTGATCGCGCCATCCACCGTGACCGTACCCGCAGCGCCCTGGAACACAGCGAAGCGCCCGCCCCAGCTGTCGTTCGCGGCCCCGTTCGCGTTGGTCCAGTTGGTCCGAGCGCTGGACCAACTGCCCGAACCGCCGCCGATCGCGCCATTCGCGCTGGTGCCCGCACCGTCCCAGAACTGAATCTCGGGGACGATATTGTCATAGACCAGGTTGACCTGGTTTCCGATCGAGGTCTGCAGGTTGATGTGCGGGACGTTGGAACCCGCCGGCAACGCACCGATCGCCAGCCCATTGTCGGTCAGCGCACCCGTATAGTCGATCAGGCGATAGACGCCGACGCCGAAGCCGCCGAGATCGGTCACGTTGAGCGTGCCATCGAGCGTCAGGTCGCCATTGACCTGGATCCGGTCGCTTACGCCCGCAACGTTCGGCGCGCCGAGCCCCATGTCGAGCGCCGAGCCCGCGGAGAGGACCAGCCCGCCGGTGGTCAGCGTCCCTGCGCCCGCGCCACCGGCCGCGAGATGCGCGCCGTCGGCGATCGTCACTATGCCGCCCGCACTGCCCGATCCGCTCAGCGTCGCGCCGCTCGCGACATTCACCGCGCCCGCGACGCTGCCATCGAGCTGCAGCGTGCCCGCATCCACCTGGGTCGCGCCGAGATAGGCATTGGCGCCGCCCAGAGTCAGCGTGCCGGTGCCCGTCTTGGTCAGCCCGCCGGCACCGCTCGCGATGCCGCTGAAGCTGTCATTGGCGTTGAGCCCGCCGGTAATGAGGTTCGCGCCGAGCAGCACGCTGCCCGCGCCGTTGAGCCCGCCGACACTCTGGTCCGCGCGGATATCCAGCGTCCCGGCCGCGGCGACATTGACGTTGCTGGTCACCGGCAGGGCACTGCCGTTCAGCGCGACCAGCGTGCCGCCGAGCACATTGGTCGCGCCGGCATAACCGTTGGCCCCCGACAGGATCAGCGTGCCGGCATCATTCTTCACCAGCCCGCCGCTGCCGCCGATGCCCGCGCTGATCGTCGCGGTCACGCCCGGATCGACGCGGATGTTGGTCAGCGGGCTGTCGGCGCTCAGCGTGCCGGTACCGTCGGCGATCTCATAGCCGTCGGTCATGAACTGCGCGCCGGTGAACAGGATGGCGTCGTCCACCGTCACCGTGCCGGCGGTGCCGCCGAACACGCCGAATGCGCCGGACCAGGCGCTGTTGTTGGTCGCCGCCGCATCGGTCCAGTTGGGGAAGCTGTTGGTCCAGCTGCCGCTGCCGCCCTGTGCGATGCCGTCGCCCGAATTGTCGGTGCCATCCCAGAACTGGATCGTGGTCGCCGCCGGCGTGCCGTAGATCAGGTTCACCTGGGTCGCGACCGAG
The DNA here is from genome assembly GCF_014204495.1 of Sphingomonas kyeonggiensis. Lineage (GTDB taxonomy): Bacteria > Pseudomonadota > Alphaproteobacteria > Sphingomonadales > Sphingomonadaceae > Sphingomonas > Sphingomonas kyeonggiensis_A. Next base: position 406,960 of record NZ_JACHLN010000001.1, read on the forward strand.
GTCTGGATCGTCATCAGGCTGCCATTGGCGCCCGCCGGTACCCCGCCGATCACCAGGCCATTGTCGGTCAGCGCGCCGCTATAGTCGATCAGGCGATAGACGCCCTCGCCGAACCCGCCGACATCGTTGATGTTGAGCGTGCCGTCGAGCACCAGGTCGCCATTCACCTGGATCCGGTCGCCGGTCCCCGGCGCAGCCAGATCATAGGCGAGCAGCGAGCCCGCGGAGAGGACCAGCCCGTCGACATTGAGCTTGCCCACGCCATTGCTGCCCGGCGCGAGCGTGCCGTTGTCGACGCTCAGCACGCCATAGATCCGCGCCGCACCCGTCAGCGTCGCCCCGCTGGTGACGCTGGTCGCGCCGCTCCACCGGGTGAGCGCCACGGTGCCGCCGGTCACGCTGAGCTGGCCGCTGGCGGTGTTCGCGCCCGACAGGGTCAGCGTGCCGCTGCCGACCTTGGTCAGCCCGCCCAGGCCGCTGATCACGCCGGAGAACTCGGTGTCGCCGCCGCCCGCTCCGGTGGTCAGTATCGCGCCGCCGGAACTGCCGCTGCTGGTCCGGATCGAGCCGTTGCCCGAGATGTTGGCGACCGTCTGGTTGCGCGCGACCGGGGTGCTGACATTGACGGTCTGGCCATCGACGATCGTCGGCGTGGTCGTCGTGTCGGTCATGTCGATGACGCCGAGATTGGTGACGATCAGCGCCGAATTGGCCGAGAAGCTGTTGTCGGTCATGCCCGAGCGCAACCGCCCGTTGCTGACCACCGTGTCGCCGGAATAGCTGTTCTGCCCGAACAGGGTGAGCTGGCCGGTGTTGACGATCTGCACGCCGCCGCTGCCGCTGATCGTGCCGGTGTTGGTCACCGTGCTGGTGCGGTTCTGGATCAGCGTGCCGTCGTTGACGATCGTCCCGGCGATCGAACCGCCCGAGCTGCCGCTGTCGTCATAGCGCAACGTCGCGCCGGCCGAGATCGTCGCGCCGTTCCGCAGCGTCTGGCTGTTGGTGATGCCCCAGGTACCGCCCTGCACGTTGAGCGTGTCGACGCCGCTGGTGTTCACCAGCAACTGCGATCCGGTGCCGGTCAGGTTGAGGATGTCGGTGGAATTGGCGTTGGTGGTGATCGAGATGTTGCCGTTGATCACCGCGCCGGTCTCGATGGTCAGCGTGTTGACAGTGCCGGCGACGGGCGAGCCGCCGATCGCCACCGCATTACCGCTGGCATTGCTGCCCGTGCCCGCCGAGGTGACGCTGCCGGCCGCCAGGGTGACGCTGTTCAGCGTGCTCGTCGCGCTCAGATTGATCCGGATCGCTTCGCGCGTGAGGGTCGAGGTGGTCAGCCCCCCCTCGCCGCCGCTCATCGTGCCGCGGTTGATGATGGTGCTGTTGCCGGCACCGATCACGCCATAGACGCCGCTGATAACGCCTCCGGCTTCGTTGGTGAGCACCAGGGTGCCGTTCGCGCGCACGCCTTCGCCCTGCGTCGCGCTATAGACCGGCTGGCCGTTGGTGTCGGTTCCCGTCTGTACCACCGCGCCGGTGCCGGTGATCGTGCCCGCGTTGACGATCGTCGCGCTCGCGGAGGTGAGCACGCCCTGATTGCCGCTGATCGATCCGCCGGCGAGGTTGGTGAGGTTGAGCACCGCGCCCGGGATCGTCACTTCCACCCCCTGCGACGCCTGGCCGATCCCGGCCGTGTTGGTCGCGCCGGTGCTGACGATCGTGCCCGAATTGTTGATCGTGATCACGCCGCTGTCGGCGGCAGTGGCGGTGATCTGGATCGCGTCGTTCGCGCCGCGGATCAGGCCGCTATTGTTGATCGTGATCGTCCGCTCCCAGACGGGCGCCGGCGTGTTGCCGCTGGCCGCGCCGCCGGTGCCGCTGATCGCGCGGCCATTGGTCGTGCTGGTCGGCGTGCCTTCGATCGTGCCGTTGTTGGTGATGACGATGCCGGTGCCGGTGCTGGCACCGTTGATCGTCACCGCGCGGTTGCCCGCCACCTGGATCGTCCCGCCTGCCGCCACGGTCAGCGTGTCGTCGGCGTCCAGATTGGTGTTGCTGGTCTTGGTCGTGCCCGCGGCGATCGTCGTGTTCTGGGCATGCGCCACCGTGGGCAGCGCCACGAAGCAGGCGGAAAGCAGCAGGCGGGTGCGCAGGCTGCGCGCGCGGATCGTTCTAGTCATGAGTCATCCCCCCATCGCGGCACCTGCCGCATGGCCAAGTCCAGCTCCGGGCTGGCGTTCACGATTTCTGGCTGGGGCTATGCGCGACGACCGCCGCGACCCTGTGGCCCCTCGTTGCGTGCGCTTATCTTCGCATCCGCATCCGGCATCTCTCCCTGGCAGCGTCCGGCTTGCCCGTGCATGCGGGTGCCGCTTTTGTCCTCAGGGATAAGGCCAGACCTTCAATCCGGAGTCAATAGAATGGTTAGTCCAGATTTGGCATATTGGTTCGTATACCAGTAAACAGACCAATGCGACCGGCTTGCATGCGAAAACGCGCGCCACGGCAGGAACCGGGCGCGCGCTGGAGTCGCGGTATCGAAAGGAGTCCGGTCGCTCAGCTCAGCTGGGCGCTGATCAGGAAGCGGTTGCGGCTGGCCTCGGCCTTGCGGCGCAATTCCATGATCTCGCGCTCTTCCGATGCCTTGAGCATCGCCTCGAGCAGCCGGCTGAAATGCTTGCGCATCGCGCTGCGCGCCGCGACCGAATCGCGGTTCTTCAGCGCCTCGAGCACCGCGGCATGCTCGTCATGCCGGCTGTCCTCGTCCTTGCTGCACACCGAGGCGTGGAGCGCGCAGATCTCCGGGATCTCGGTGCGCATCCGCCACAGGGTGGTGATCACGAACATGATCGCCTGGTTGCCCGAAGCGCCGGCAATGGCGAGGTGGAAGGCGCGGTCCGCCTCGGTGGCGGCGGCGCTGCCCTCCTCGGCTTCGTCCATCGCGGCCACCAGCGATTCAAGCACCTGGAGCTGCTCGTCGCTGATCACCGGCGCGGCGAGCGCTGCCGCCTCGGACTCGAACAGCGAGCGCGCCTCGGTCAGCTCGAACGCGCTCACCACCGGCAGCTGGCCGACGCTCGGCTCGTTGCGATCGCAGACATAGACGCCCGAACCGGTCTTGATCCGCACCAGCCCCTGGGCCTGGAGCGCGATCTCCGCCTCGCGGATCGTCACCCGGCTCACCCCCAGCCGCTCCGCCATCTCGCGCTCGCCGGGCAGCCGCGAGCCGGGAGGGAAAGTGCCCTCCGCGATCATCGCCGCGATGCGTTCGGCGATATCCTGGAAGAGACGGCGTTCGGCCATTGGGTCCTCGGGTAGCTTGGTCTGACGATCAGCAATGCCCCAGGCTGCGGGATTTTGGAATAGGCAATTGGTCCGCAGCCTGCTTCCGGTCCGCCTTAACGGAGACGAACGCGGAAGCTCAGGAAATATTGCGGGCCGTAATATTCCACGTTCCGGGTGCTGCCGACGACCGGCATATACTCGACGCGCGGCTCGTTGAAGATGTTCAGCGCCTGGAAGCGGATGTCCGCCTGCTTGTTGATCTTGTAGCTCATGTTCACGTCGAAGGTGTTGTTACCCTCGACATAGCGCAGCTGGGTGTTGTCGCTGGTGAACGACTGATAATAGCGCGAGCGATAGCGATAGATGCCCTGCAGCGAGATCGGCCCGATCTCGTAGAAGGCCTGGGCCGAGAAGACATGCTTCGAATAGCCGCTCAGGCCTGCCGCCGGGATCAGTCCGGGGATCACGTCGCCGGTCGCGCTGTCGATGATGTCGCCGTAGCGGATGTCCTGCGTCTTGTAGTTCGACCAGGCGTAATTGTAGCTCAGCTTGACGCCCAGCCCGTCGAGCGGATGCGGCAGCCAGCTGAACCGGTTCGACGCGGTGAACTCGACACCGTACAGGTCGGACTTGTCCTTGCTGTTGGTCGTCTGGGTGACCGGCACCGCATAATCCTGGCCGCCGATCGTGAAATTCTCGTCGGTCGTGATCGGGATCTTCCCGCCGGTGAAGCGCTTGTAATAGGCGGTCGCGGCGAACAGCGTGTCCTTGTTGGCATAGTATTCATACGCGAGGTCGGCGTTCCACGACATCACCGGCTTCAGCCGCGGGCTGCCGGTGGCGATGATCGAGTTGATCGCATCGGTCACCGACGTGAAGCCGTTGCCCACTTCCAGCGTGATGTTGCGGCCGGCGCCCAGCGCGCTCGGCGCGGGACGCGACATCGCCCGGTAGATGCCGGTGCGGATGCGCGACTTGGGGCTCAGGTCGAAGATCGCGTTGACGCTCGGCAGCCAGCGCATCGAACCGGAAGTGACCCGGGTCGGCGTGAAGGTGCCGTTGGCGCGCAGCGAGATGCTGCCGTCATTGTTGTTGATCACGTCGAGGCCCGAGCGCAGGCCCTCCGCCGTCACCTGGGTATGCACGCCGCGCACGCCGAAATTGCCGCGCACCGCCAGCCCGCCGATATGGCCCGAATAGGTCGCCATCGCATAGCCGGCCCAGGTCTCCTCGGTGACGTCCGAATTGTCGACCGAGCGCAGGTCGCCAGTGTTGCCGGGGTCTTCCTTGCCCAGATAGTTGCGGAACTGGCAGAGCGCGTCGAAGGTCGCATAGCTGCCGATGCTCGGGCTCGGCGCGTCGCCCAGGAAATTGCGCTCGGGGAAAGGCGTGCGGCAGGCCAGGTTGACCGCGCGGTCCACCGCCAGGTCCGCCTGCTGGATGATCAGGTCGTTGCTGTAGCCGAAGAAGCCCCGCTTGGCCCAGCGCCCGCCGATGTCGATCCGCTCGATGAAGCCGTCGAGCTTGTAGCTCGCATCCAGCCGCGCCGAATGGATCTCGTCGTCGCGCCCATCCTGCGAGCGGGTCAGCTGCGTATCGTCGCTGAACGCGGTGTAGTCGGCCGGGTTGAAGCGCGCATCATAGGTGAAGACCGGCAGGAAGCTCTGCGTGAAGTCGACATGATAGGGGATGCGCTGGTTGTTGATCGCGGTGCGCACGCCGTAGATGTCGAGCGGATCGGTGCGCAGCCGCACCGTGCGCGTGATGTCGAGCCGCTTGGTGTGCGAATAGCCATAGTCGGCGCTCACCGTCAGCCGATCGGTCGGCTTCCATTCGATATTGCCGCCAAAGCCCAGATATTTCTCGTCGCGCTGGAACAGGCCCGACAACACCTGCAGCGTCGCCGACCCGTCGGCCGACAGCATCTGGTGGTTGTCGCCGATCACGACGTTGCGCAGGTTGTAGCGGCCTTCCGCCGTGCCGAAGTCGTTGCGCGCCTCGCTGTACTGGCGCCGCGAATATTGCAGGTCGAGATTGACGTCGATCGTCGGGCTCGGCTGCCACTGGACCGCACCGAACACCGCGTTGCGCAGGTCCGAGGTGGTCATCTGGCGATAGAGATACGAGTTGGACGCGTGGTAATAGGGCGTGCCTGAATTGCCCTGCTGGCGGGTCACTTCGGTGCAGTTGGTGGTCGAGACCACCGCCGCGTTGCAGGTGAACCAGGTCGAGCTGGTATAGAAGCGCTCGACCGGATCGCTCACGTCGTTGCGCTGGTAACCGATCGAGATACCGATCTTGCCCAGGTCGCCCGCGTTGAACTGGTCGATATAGCTGATCGTCGCGCGGTAGCCGTAGGGGCTCTTGCCGCTGATCCGGTCCTGATAGGGATTGTAGTTGCCCTTGATCTCGGCCTGGATGTTGCGGCGCTTATAGTCGAGCGGCTTGCGCGTCTCGAGCTCGATCAGGCCGGCCACGCCGCCTTCGATCAGGTCGGCCTGCTGCGTCTTGTAGATCTTGATCGCGTTGAACAGCTCGGAGGGGAACTGGCCGAAATTCACCGCGCGGTCGCCCGAGCCGTTGGTCGCCTCGCGCTTGTTGAGCGTGGTCATGCTCAGGCCCGAGCCCAGGCCGCGGATCGAGACTTCGGTGGGGCCGTAATTGGCGCGGTCGATCGAGGCGCCGGTGATCGTCGCGATCACTTCGCCGACCGACTGGCCGGGCAGCTCGCCGATCTCCTTGGAGGAGACCGAGTCGACGATCGCATCGGAATCGCGCTTGGACTGGATCGAGCTCTGGATCGTCTCGCGGATCGCGGTGACGATGATCTGGTCTTCCTGCTGCGTTTCCTGCGCCACTTCCGGCGCGGCCGCTTCGGCCGGAGCCTTGCCGGCGGGTGCCGGCTGCGTGTCCTGCGCCCAGGCAGGCGCCGCCGTCAGCGCCGCGGCGATCGACACGCCGGTCAGCAGGGCCGAGCGAGCGCGCATGCGCGCACGGATGGTGCCCAAAGCCATTCGAATCCTCCCCAATCTTCTTTTTATACCAATTCTAGGTACCACAGGTCCGAAGACTGTCAATGATATCTTGATACCAATTATCCAATCCGCTTAGTGCAATGCAGCAAAGCCATAGGGGAGGATTGGATGACAACCGGACTAACCAGCAGCGGACCAGTGCGCCTCATCGGCTTTGGCGAAGTGCTGACGCGGCTCGCGACCCAACGTCGGGTACAGCTGCCCCAGGCGCAGAGCCTGGACCTGCATATCGGCGGGGCGGAGGCCAATGTCGCCGCCGCGCTCGCGGCGCTCGGGCACCGCACCGCGATGGTCTCGGCGATCCCGCGGGGTGGGCTTGGCGACGGCGCCTGGCGCGCACTCGCCGCCGCTGGCGTGGACCTCACCCGGAGCTTCCGCGCGCCAGGCCGCCAGGGCCTGTATTTCCTCAGCCCGGGCGGGTCGCTGCGCGCCTCGGAGATCCTCTACGACCGCGCCGGCAGCGCCTTTGCCGCGCACGACTGGTCCGCGTTCGACTGGTCCGCGGCATTCGAAGGCGCCGAATGGCTGCACGTCTCGGGCATCACCCCGGCGCTCGGCCCCGATCTAGCCGCCGCCACCGGCGCGGCGATGGCTTCTGCCCGCGCCGCCGGGTTGCGCGTGTCGTTCGACGGCAATTACCGCGCGAACCTGTGGGAGAGCTGGGACAGCGATCCGCGCGCGATCCTCACCGGTCTGGTCCGTCAGGCCGACCTATTCTTCGCCAATCACCGCGACATGGCGCTGCTGCTCGACCATCCCTTCTCGGGTGATGGCGAAGCGCGACGGCGCGAGGCCGCGCTGGCCGGGTTCGAAGCGTTCCCCAACCTGAAGTGGATCGCCTCCACTGCCCGCCATGTCGAGACCAGCGACTGCCATCGCCTCGCCGCGCGCATCGACACGCCAGAGGCCGGCTTCCAGACCGCCGAAGTCGCGATGCCCGGCATCATCGACCGGATCGGCGGCGGCGACGCCTTTGCCGCCGGCGTGCTGCACGGCCTGCTCGAAGGTGCCTCGATCCCGCGCGTCGCCGAACTCGGCCTGGCCCTGGCCTGCCTCAAGCACAGCGTGCCCGGCGACATGGCGCTGTTCCCGCGCGCGGATGTGGAAAGCTTCTCCGGCGAAGGCGCCGACGTGAAGCGCTGAGGGCCGCCCCCAAATCCAATCCGTTCCCCGGCGAAAGCCGGGGCCCAGAGTCACAAGCGACACGGCAGATAAACCCTGGGCCCCGGCTTTCGCCGGGGAACGACGGGCCCCTTGCAATGTAGGATTCCCCCTGCTTGACTCCCCCGGCCGGGCCACCACCCGGCCGCTCTTTCAATCCGCAGGAAAAATAGGATCACGCGCCCGCAACAATGTTGCGAGATGGGGAGCGTTACCGGGAACTATGTCAATTTCGGCCCGGCAAAAACCCGCTCTTGGCCTGTACTTCGTGTACTTTCGCGAGTCGCCGCCGCAGCGGTGTTGGAACGCTAGAACCAGCCCCAGATCGGGTTCGCCGGATCGGCCAGCAGCTTCACCGTCAGCGCCGCCGAGAGCAGCACCAGCAACGGCCGCACGCCCTTGCCCCCGAACCGGATCGCCAGCCGCGCGCCGATCTGGTTGCCCGCCATGTTCGCCAGCGCCATCGCGATGCCCAGCCCCCAGAGCAGCTTGCCGCCGGCGATCATCGCCAGCAACCCGGCCAGGTTGGTCGAAAGGTTGAGGAACTTGGTGTTGCCGATCGCCCGCACCAGCCCGAGACCGGCAAGCGCGACCAGCGCGGTGGTCAGGAACGAGCCCGTGCCCGGCCCGAAAAAGCCGTCATAGAAGCCGATGCCGGTCACGATCAGCGTCAGCCCCTTTGTCCCCACCCGGGCATGCCGGTCCGCCTCGCTCATCTTCGGCGCGAGCAGGAAATACAGGCCCATCAGGATCAGCAGCACGGGCACGAAGGCGGCAAGGAAGTGCGAGTCGATCAGCTGCAGCGTCACCGCCCCTGCCGCGGCGCCGACAAAGGCACCCGCCGCGGGCAGCGCGAAGCGCCGGAAGTCGACATGCCCGGCCCGGGCATAGGTGAACAGCGCGGAGCCGGTGCCGCAGGCGCTCGCCAGCTTGTTGGTGGCGATCGCCGAGACCGGCGGCACGCCCATCGCCATCAGCGCGGGCAAGGTGATCAGCCCGCCGCCGCCCGCCATCGCATCGACGGTCCCGGCGAGCAGCGCCATGGTGACGAGGAAGGCGAGGATGTCGGGGGTAAGGTGCATGCGGCCCCGTTAAGGCGATGCAGCGGAATAAAAAAGGAGGCGCGACCCGAGGGAGTCGATGCCGCGCCTCCAGGGACGGAGCTCAGGGGAGCAGCTGGCTGCTCAATTCGGGCACGGCGATCGCAAGATCGTACGCAACGATCTTGGCGAAGGCCTTGGCGCCGGCTTCGCCGACATGGGTGTAGTCGAACTTCTCGACGATCCGGCCGCGCGGGCCGGTCCTGGGCAGGGTCGACGCCGGCGGCGATTCCGGGGCCGGGCGCGGGCGCAGCGTGGTGCCGGCCTTGCCCGCCGCGACTTCCTCGGGAAGCGGCTCGGCCATCGCCAGCTTCATCGATTCGACCGCACCGAGCTGCTCGACCGCCCTGGCGCTGTCGCGGTTCAGCTCGATCACCGGCGCTTTCATCTCGACGCCGATCTTGCGCACCGCATCGGCCCAGGCGGCGAGCGTGTTGTTGAGCTTGCCGCCCCGGAATTCGCGGCGCGACAGCGGGGTTACCAGCACCGGCACGGCGCCGGCGGCGCGGACGTCGGTCACCATCTGGCGCAGGTTCGACTGGAAATCGGTGTTGAGGTCGGTCCAGCGCTCGGCCTTGGTCGACTGGTCGTTATGGCCGAACTGGATCAGGACGTATTTCTTGGCATAGCCGGGCGCCGCGGCCTCGCCGAGCGCGATCTTCCACGAGCCCTCGGCCTGGTAGCTGCGGGTCGAGCGCCCGCCCCGGCCCATGTTGAGGCAGGCGATGTTCGACTTCACATGATAGGCGCAGAAGGCCGATGCCCAGCCGCTGCCCGGCGCCATGGTCGAATCGCCGACCAGGATGATCTTGTAGGCGGAGATCGGCGGCGCATCGGTCCGCTTCTCGCGCTTCTCGAGCGGAGGCTGGGCCTCCGAAGTCTGGGCGAAGGCCGCCCCCGGAACCGCCAGCAACGCTGCCAGCGTGATCGCCATTTTCAGCATGTGTAATCCCTCCCAGTTGCGGCCTTCTGTCCCTCGGTCAGGAGAAGGCGAGGCCGCCGTTGATGTCCATGTTGACGCCCGTAAGGAACGACGAGTCGTTCGAGGCGAGGAAGACCACCGCCGACGCCACTTCGTCCGGATGGCCCTCGCGGCGCAGCGGCGTGTTGCCGGCCACCGCCTTGCGGCCCTCAGGCTTGGAGAAGGTATCGTGGAAGCTGGTGCCGATCAGGCCCGGGCACAGCGCGTTGACCCGGATGCCCTGCGGCCCCAGTTCCTTGGCGAGGCCGCGGGTGAAGGTCATCAGCGCGCCCTTGGCGGTGGCGTAGATCGACGCGCCCGGCCCGCCGCCGTCGCGGCCGGCGAGCGACGACAGGTTCACGATCGCGCTGCCCTCGCCCAGATGCGGCAGCACCGCCTTGGTGACGAGGAAGGCGGACTTGAGGTTGAGCTCCATGACATGGTCGAAGAACGCCTCGTCCATGTCCGCCAGCGTCTTGCGGGCGACCATGCCGCCGGCGACGTTGACCAGCACGTCGACGCGCTCGCCGAACGCGGCGGTGGTCTCCTCGACCAGCTTGGCCACTTCGGCCGGCTTGGTCACATCGGCCTGGACCAGGATCGCGGTGCCCCCCGCGGCCTCGATCTCGGCGACGGTCGCCTTGGCAGCCTCGGCGTCGCTGCGATAGTTGACCGCGACCTTGGCGCCCTGCGCTGCGAGCTGCAGCGAGACCGACTTGCCGATGTCACGCCCGCCGCCGGTTACGATGGCGACCTTGTCCTTCAATTTCATGCTGGATTCCGTTCTGGGGAGGTAGTGCCCGCGGCGCGCGGAAGCCCGCGGCCGAGGAGCAGGATGGAGAGGAGCGCGAGCGGGACGATCGCCGCGGCCAGCGCGAAGATCGGCGCATAGCCCTGGGTGGTCATCACCGGCACGAGCCAGGTGGTGATGAGGGTGCCGGCCACCGCAGCGGTGCCGCTGATGCCGGCGAGCGAGCCCACCGCGCCGCCGGCGAAATAGTCGCCGGGCATGGTCTGGATGTTGTTGATCGCCACCTGGAAGCCGAACAGGATCACCGCGATCAGCAGCACGGCGCTGAGCGGGGTCGATGCCTGGGCCGTGAGCAGCAGCGCGGGCAGCATGATCACGCAACCGATGGCGATGGCGAGCTTGCGCGCCGCCAGCGCGTTCCAGCCCCGGGCGATCAGCACGCCGGAGAACCAGCCGCCGCCCAGGCTGCCGAGCATCGCGCCGACGAACGGCACCCAGCCGAACATGCCGATCTGCTTCACGTCGAAGCCGAAGGTCTCGGCCAGGTAGATCGGCAGCCAGGAGACGAACAACCACCAGACCGGATCGAGGAAGAAGCGGCTGAGCAGGATCGCCCAGCTCTGGCGGTAGCGCAGCAGCTCGAGCATGCCGGGCGCGTGCGCCTCCGCCGCGGGCGCATCGGCAGTGGCGGGGCGCGCATTGATATGGGCGCGCTCCTCGTCACTCAGCCAGGGATGGCGATCGGGATCGGCGCGGTAGACGAACAGCCACGGGATCAGCCAGACAAAGCCGAGCACGCCGACCAGCACGAAGGTCGCCCGCCAGCCGAACGAACCATAAAGCGCCGCCACGGCAGGTGCGGCGATGATCGCACCGATCGCGGCACCGGCGTTGAAGATGCCCTGGGCAAAGGCGCGCTCCTGCGGCGGGAACCACAATGCATTGGCCTTGACCGCGCCCGGCCAGTTGCCGGCCTCCGACACGCCGAGCGTGACGCGCAGGCAGAGCAGGGCAGCGAGCGAGCGCACCAGCGCATGCGCGCCAATCGACAGCGACCACACCGCGATCGCGATGACGAAGCCGATGCGCGTGCCGATCCGGTCGAGCAGCTTGCCGAACAGCGACTGGCCGAACGCATAGGCGACCATGAACATGGTCACGAGCAGCGCGTAATCCGCCTTGTCCGCGCCGATGTCCTTCGACACCGCCGGCCACATCACCGCCAGTGCGTTGCGGTCGATATAGTTGATGACGGTGACCAGCCCGATCAGGCCGATCACGAGCCAGCGAAGCCCTTTGACCCCGGTCATCGGCTCAGTTTCCCTTCGCCGCATCGAAGCGCGCGAAATGGTCCTTCCAGTCGAGCTTCCTGCCGTCGACCGTCGCCGAATGCGCGGCATTGGCATCGGCCGAGAAAGCGATGGCGAGCGTGATGCTGCGGCCATCGGCAAGCTTGATCGTCACCACGTCCGCGTCGTTCGTGCGGACATGAGCGAAGCCCTTCACCCGGCTGTTGCTCGCCGTGGTCTTCTCCTCACCCGCGTCATAATTGCCATGCGGCTCGAGCAAGTTGACGAACTGGGCGTTGGTCGCCCCGGTCACGCGCTCGATCAGCAGCGGCTCGCGGCGCAGGTTGAAGCGCGGATCGTTCGCCCCGCTCTCGCCCAGGATCACGCTGGCGCCAGCCGGCGCGATCATCCGGTAGGTGTAGAAGCGGTTGTCGTTAATCCAGGTGATCGCGCCATTGTCCGCTGTAGGCGTGCCGGTCGCATCGACCCAGATGTGCTGATAGCCCGCAGCCTTGCCGAGCACCGGCCGCTCGGCGGTGTTCGACTGGAGCGGGAAGCCGATCGCGGTGATCTGCCCGGCATAATGCAGCGGCAGGTCATAGGTGGCGGGCTTGTCGCCGGTCACGTCGAGCAGGTCGACGATCATCGGGCTCTCGATGCCGTCGACCGGCAGCTGGATCAGCGTGCGACGATAGCGAACGCCCGGATAGGCGCCGACCATCTCGGCGGTGCTGACCGTCGCCTGCGGGGTGCTCGCCCAGAAGAGCTGCTTGGGCGCGAGCTTGTCACCCACCTTCCACTTGCCGCCGAAATTGCTGGTCTCGTTCACCACCAGCGTGTTGTGGGCGACGGTCTGCTTCGCCCAGCTCTCGTTTTCCTTGAGGTAGCGCCCGCCGTCCTTGCTCTCGACATTGAGGAAGCGCGCCGCGCCGTAATCGGTCACGATGGCATGGCCGTTGTCGTAGAGGATCCAGTTCAGCTTGTCGAAATGGCCATGGCCCATGCCCATCGCCGCGTTCTTGGCGACGAGCACCTGGTCCGTGTCGCTCGGCCCCGAGCGCATGATGGCGAGCCCGCCCATGTCGCCCTTGGGCCCGTCGCTCAGGAACTGCGATGCGAAGGGGAAAGGCTTGGCCTTGCCCGCCGCGAGATCGCGCGCGACCATCAGCCCGTCGGGCGTCAGCACGGTGCGGCCCTGCCACTGCGCGATCGACAGCAGCGCCGGATCCTTGGTCACTTCATAGCCGATCGCCACCGACTGATAGAGCTCGTCGGTCTTCAGGCTCTTGTCCGGCATCGCGTCGTTGAACGGGAAGAAGAAGCCGTCGTACGTCGTCTGGATCGAGGTCCGGATCGCCTTCAAGAGCACCCCGCCGCGATGCTCGAAGATCTTCTGCTCGGGCTGGTTCGCTTCGATGAAGCGCGCGAACAGCACGAAGGGCAGCATCGCGTAGCGCTGGTAATAAGGCCCTTCGACATAATAGCCGTCGGGCGAGAAGAGCTGGTCGATCTGCGCCAGGAAGCCGAACTTGCCGTCGCGGTGCAGGCCCTTCAGCGCGACCTCGACAAAGTCCTTGTCGCGCAGCGTATAGCCGATCATGCCCACCGCGGCGCAGGCCCAGGTCGCGTGGTTGTGGATTTGATCGAACTCTTCCGCCTGCCCCGCCGACAGGAAGGTCGCCATCGGGCGGAAGACCTTGTCGTCGATCGTCGCGCGATCTGCAGCGCTCAGGCTGTCGCGGATCGCGTCATAGCCCTGCACCGCATAGACCGCCCAGACGGCGTCGTTGAGGCTCTGCCAGAACAGCCGGCCCGGCCGCTGGTCGCTCGCCGCCGGATGGTTGCCGAGCGTCGGATAGAGCTTGGCGTACTCCAGCAATTCGGCCTTGGCGAAATCGGCATAGCGCTGCTCGCCGGTGATGCGGAACAACAGCCCGGCGCCATAGATCGCCGTATAGTTCCGCTTGTGCTGCTCATGCGTGTACCCGCCACCCGGATCCTTGGGCTGGGGCACGATCACGCCCGCCTTGATCGCCTTGTCGACTTCGCGGCGGACCCGCTTCAGCTCGGCGTTGAACAGCGGGTAGGCCGTGGCGTCCTTGGCCGTAGCCGCCATCTCCGACGCGCGGAACAGCGTGGGCTGGGTACCAGGCGCGGTCTGCGCCAGAGCAGGCGTGACGAACAGGGCGGAACCGGCGAGGAGAAAAGCGAAACGAGTCATCAATTGCTTCCCGGAAGCGGCGAGGCCGCAGGCTTGGCGTACCAGGAGACACCCGTCTCCTCGCGCGTGATGGGCTTGAGCGTGCGATCGACACCGAGCTTGGCCAGCGCTGGATCGCTCGGATAGAGCAGGCCGTTGGCGGCGCGCTTGAGCGTCACCTGGCGGCGGTCGATCTGGATCGGCAAGGCAGCGGGTCCCGGCACGGACAGGACATTGCCGGTGAATGTGATCCCGGCGATGTCCGCCTTGGCGATAAAGGGATCGCCGCGCTTCTGGTTGACGAAGAGATTGCCAACGAAGCGCGTCGAGACCGGCGGCAGCGACAGCTCCGCGTCGGCACCATTGCCCAGGGTCACCGTCGCCGCATCGATCAGGCTGTTCCGCTCGATCAGTGCATCCTGGACCTGCTCGTAACGGTTGATCGGCGAGTTGGGCACGCCGTTCATCAGCGAGAGCGCGCTGTACGATCCGTCGCCGGCCAGGCCCTCGAGATAGTTGTTCCGCACCACCTGGCGGCGGTTGATCACGCGGATGCCACCGGTGTGCTTCACGCCATTGCCGAAGAAGACATTGTCCTCGATCCGGTTGCCATGGCCGTGGCGCATCACGAAGGCACCCTGGCTCTCGACCACGACATTGCGGCGCAGGATGTTCGCACCCGACTTGATCGAGACGATCTCGACCTCGCCGTTGCAGCGCTCGAAGAAATTGTCCTCGACCACCGTGAACGAGTCGCTCTGCGATTCCTGGCTGGTGCCGATGCGGATCGTCTCGCCACCATTCTCGCCAAGCGGTGGGCGGGGGCCGAAGTAATTATGGTCGATGCGGTGGCGGTTCTCGCTCGGCCCATAGGCGGCACGCACAACCACGAGCATCGCCCCACCATGCACCTTGCCAGTGAAGTGCGAATGATCGACCCGGTTGTTGCGCCCGTAAAGCGAGACCCAGTGATCGGTCTTGGCTTGGGTGGGCGCGCCATAACCGTCGACAACGATCCCGGTAAGCCGCGAATTCTCCGCCCAGCGCTTCGTATTGAAGCGGAAACCGATCAGGTCCTCGCCGGTGCCGTGGCCGTCCCTGAACACCAGGTTCGACACGACCAGCCAGTTGCCCGCCATGCGCAGGCTCGAGGCACCGGTCAGGATAACCTTGCCCGGCGTCTCCGCGGTAAGCGTGATCGGCTTGGCCTCGCTGCCCTGGCCCGAGAAGCGGACCGAGAAGTCGCGCCATTCGCCATTGGCGAGGATGATCCGATCGCCCGGCGCCAGCGCCTTGGCAGCTGCTGCATATTCCTGCTGATTGTGGACCAGGGTGTCGCGTGCAGCCGCCGGACTGGCAGCCACCGCAAGCATCCCCATCGACAGCGCCCAGAGTCGCAACGAGTCCTCCCCACCGGCTCTTTTGGCCGATACGGATACCTACCAGTCGCGCGAATTACGTGCAAGCCAATTTGAATACCAATTTACTGGACCAGAATTGGTGGAGTGGTTCTATACCAGATCAGCCGCGTGCGCTGCCTCCGAACAGCGGCGCCAGCGTCACCGCCACCGCGCCGACCAGGATCGCCGACACCATCGGGTCGAGTTCATCGGCCAGCCAGAAATAGCCGGCAACGCCCGCCACGCCGGCCAGTCCAACCGCCGCCAGCAGCGACGCCGCGCGCACCAATGCGCCCGCACGGCGCGGCCAGCCGTCGATGACGCGCCGCACGCGATCGAGCATCACGGCACTCAGCCCCGCGGCTTCCGCCCGTGCGATCTCACCCGAGTCGAGCGCCGCGCCGTCGAGGCGATAGAGAATGGCGAAGCGCCGCAGCGCCTCCAGCCGGGCATTGGCGAGGCCGGACACCCGGCGCGAACCGAACAGCATGGCACCGATCCGCTCGATCCGGCGCGGCGCACGCAGCGAGGCGCGACCATCGGCCTGGGAGAGCTGGAGCGTGCGCAGCTCGAGCGAAGTGAGCGCGGCTTCGGCCGAGACGGTTCCGGCGAGCCCTTCGAGCAGCACCGCCCTGGTATCGAGATACGCCATGATGTCCTCCTGTTTGCAGCCGGGCATCTAGGCGCGTCGAACGCCGTTGATTAGCCGTGCGCGTGGCATCGCAAGGTTTCCGCAACTGCACCGATCCGCAGCGATGACGTTGCGGTTGCCTCGCTTCCGCATCTCGCCCGGTCTGAACCACCTGCTATCCGGAAGTATGACGAAACAGGGCTTGATACCTTATATCATCACGGCTACCGCAACGCAGCACGTTCCATGGTTCGGGAAGATTCGTTGATGTTGTTGCGTCCGCTGTTGCTCGCCTCCGCCGCCCTGCTCGCGCTGCCCGCGCACGCCGAAGAGACTCCGGCCAACGGCAACACCGCCCCGGCGACCAGCAACACCGAATCCAAGGCGCCGGCCGCCAGCGACCAGGACCACGACCAGCCCGGCGCGCAGATTGTCGTCACTGGCACCCGCGCCCGCAACACCGCGGACGTGCTCGGCGGCACCGCAGTGCTCGCCAAGGAAGAGCTGACCCGCGACCTGCGCCCGACGATCGGCGACACGCTGGCCAACCAGCCCGGCGTCTCGGCTACGTCCTTCGGTCCCAATGCCTCGCGCCCGGTGCTGCGCGGTTTCATTGGGGCCCGCGCGCCGCTGCTCACCGACGGTATCGGCAGCATCGACGTTTCGAACACCTCGGCGGATCACGCGCCGATCATCAACCCGCTCACCGCCGACCGCATCGAAGTGCTGCGCGGCCCGACCGCGCTGATCTTCGGCCCCTCGGCGATCGGCGGCGTGGTCAACGTCATCGACAGCCGCATCCCGCGCCATATGCCCGAGGAAGTGGTCCATTTCGACGGGATCGCCAGCTATGGCAGCGCCGCCAATGAGCGTTCGGTCTCGGGCGCGGCGGACGTGCCGGTGGCCAGCAAGATCGTCCTCCATGCCGATGGCAGCTTCTCGCAGACCGGCGACCAGCGCACTGGCGGCTATGTCCTCAGCCGCGAGCTGCGCGCCCAGGCGGCCGCCAGCGCCGATCCCGAAATCCAGGAACTGGCCGACCTCAAGGGCAAGGTGCCCAACACCGCCGGCAAGACCTGGGACGTCGCCGGCGGCGCCGCGATCATCGACGGCAACAACAATGTCGGCTTCTCGGTCAGCCATTTCGACACCTTTTACGGCGTGCCGGTCCGCTATTCGCTCGATCCGGCGATCGAGGCGGAGAATGTCCGCCTCCACGCTCAGCAGACCCGCGTCGACATCCGTGGCGAGGTCGATACCGGCGGCGGCATCTTCAAGCAGATCCGCACCCGCTGGGCCGCAGCCGACTACAAGCACTCGGAGATCGAGGAAGACGGCGCCGTCGGCACCACCTTCTACAACCAGGGCTATGAAGGCCGGCTCGAGCTGGTCCAGACCGCGCGCGGCGGCTGGGACGGCCTGATCGGCGGCCAGTTCTCGCTGCGCGACATGCATGTCGTCGGCGACGAGAAGTTCCTGCCCAAGAACTCGGCGCAGCAGTTCGGCCTGTTCACCCTCCAGTCGCTCGATCTCGGCGCGTTCAAGGCCGAGGCCGCGGCGCGCTTCGAGCACAACAATGTCAGCGCCCAGGCGGATGCCGACATCGGCAACCCGGCGTACAACCGCAATTTCAACAGCTTCTCCGCCTCGCTCGGCGCCAGCTATGCGGTGGCCGACGGCATGCGTTTCGGCGTCAACGTCTCGCGCGCCGAGCGTGCGCCGACCCCGGAAGAGCTGTTCGCCAATGGCCCGCACGCCGGCACCCAGGCGTTCGAGATCGGCAACCCGAATTTCGGCACCGAGAAGAGCTGGGGCGTGGAAGCCACGTTCAAGGGTTCGGGCGATGGCTTCGCCTTCTCGACCGCGGCCTATTACAACTGGTTCAAGGGCTATATCTACGACACGCCGACCGGCGCGACCGAGGATGACCTGCCCGTCTTCCAGTACAACCAGGCCGACGCCCGCTATTACGGCTTCGAGGCCGAGGGCTCGCTCCGCCTCGCGACGGTGAAGGACTTCACGATCAACGCCACCGCGCTGGCCGATTACGTTCATGCCGAGATCGTCGGCACCGGCCCCGCCCCGCGCATCCCGCCGCTGCGCATCAATGGCGGGCTAGAAGCGACCTCGGACGCCTTCACCATCCGCGGCGAAGTCGAGC
This sequence comes from Sphingomonas kyeonggiensis, assembly GCF_014204495.1. Classification (GTDB taxonomy): domain Bacteria; phylum Pseudomonadota; class Alphaproteobacteria; order Sphingomonadales; family Sphingomonadaceae; genus Sphingomonas; species Sphingomonas kyeonggiensis_A. The sequence goes on from NZ_JACHLN010000001.1 coordinate 424,934, forward strand.
ATGTCTTCGACCAGACCCGCATCTCGGCCTTCGAGACGCCGACCAACGGCTTCACCTTCGTCAACGCCTCGGTCTCGTGGAAGCCCTGGGGCGCCGGCTCGAACACCAGCCTGCAGCTCTCGGCGAACAACATCTTCGACGTCGAGGCCCGCCGCGCCGCCAGCGTGCTCAAGGACTATGCCCCGCTTCCCGGCCGCGACATCCGCGTGACCGCGCGCATCCAGATCTGACCTTGCACCAATCCTCCCCCTCCCTTTGCGGGGGAGGATTGGATAGGGTCGGCCGATGCACGCCGCTCCCGAAGCCCCGCCAGCCTCCCGCCGCCTGCCCTGGCCGATCCTCGCCGGCGCCGGGCTGGCGCTTTTCCTGCTCGCCCTGCTCTGGTTCGGCCACGAGCTCGCCGAGGGCGACGGCGCGACCATCGACCGTGCGATCATGCTGGCGATGCGCGTCCCCGGCCATCCGCTCCAGCCGATCGGCCCGGCCTGGCTTCCCTCCGCGGTGCGCGACGTGACGGCGCTCGGCAGCACCACCGTGCTGAGCTTCATCGTGCTGGTCGCGGCGATCTTCCTCGGGCTCGCCGGGCGCCTGCGCACCGCCCTGCTCGTGGTCGGCGCCTCGCTGCTCGGCTCGGTCGCGGTCGAGACCATCCGCGGCTTCATCGCCCGCCCCCGGCCGCAGCTGACCGGCCAGCTGATGGAAGTGAACTCGGCCAGCTTCCCCAGCGGCCATGCCGCGATCAGCGCGATCGTCTATCTGACGCTCGCCACCCTGCTCTTCCCGGTGCTGCCCGACCGCCGCATCCGCGCCTTCGTGCTGATCGTCGCGCTGGCGCTGACCACCTCGGTCGGCCTCAGTCGCCTCTATCTCGGCGTTCACTGGCCGAGCGACGTCCTCGCCGGCTGGGCGTTCGGCGGGGTCTGGGCGATGCTCTGGTGGCGGATCGAGCTGGAACTGCTCGGCCGCGCCCAGCGGCGCTGAACCGTCAGCCCTGCCGCTCGGCGAGCTTGCGTTCCCAGGCGAGCGCGTCCTTGACGATGCCTTCCAGGTCGTCGTGCTTCGGCCGCCACGGCAGCGCCGCCAGGATCGCGCTGTTGTCGGCAACCAGCGCGTCGGGATCGCCCGCACGCCGCCCCTCGAGCTTGCGCTCGATCGTCAGGTTGGTCACCCGGTCCACCGCGTCGAGCACCTGCAGCACCGAGAAGCCGCGACCATAGCCGGCGTTCATCGTGTGGTTCTCGGTCGGTTTCGCGATCAGCAGATCGAGCGCGTCGACATGCGCGGCGGCGAGATCACTGACATGGATATAGTCGCGCACGCCGGTGCCATCGGGCGTGTCGAAATCGGTGCCGAACACCGAGACATGGCCGCGCTTGCCGGTCGCCGCCTCGGCCGCGATCTTGATCAGGTGCGTCGCGCCCGCGGTCGACTGGCCGGAGCGGCCCTGCGGATCGGCGCCGGCGACGTTGAAGTAGCGCAGCGCCGCATAGTTGATCGGATGCGCCGCGGCGACGTCCTTGAGCATGATCTCGGTCATCAGCTTGGACATGCCGTACGGGTTGATCGGCTGCTTCGGGCTGTCCTCGCGCACCGGCACGACTTCGGGGATGCCATAGGTCGCCGCGGTCGAGGAGAAGATGAAGTGCTTCACGCCCTCCGCCACCGCGCTCTCGATCAGCGAGCGGCTGGCAGCGGTGTTGTTGCGATAATATTTGAGCGGGTCACTCACGCTCTCCGGCACCACCACCGAACCCGCGAAGTGCATGATCGCGATCACCCCATGGTCGCGGATCGCGGCGCGGACCTTGTCGTCGTCGGCGATGTTGGCGACCACCAGCGTGGCGCGCGGATCGACGGCCCAGTCGAAGCCGGTGACGAGGTTGTCGACCACCACGACCTTCCAGCCCGCATCGAGCAATGCCAGCACCGCATGGCTGCCGATATAGCCCGCCCCGCCCGTAACCAGCACCGTGCCTTCGCGCATACCAAACTCCGCATTGTTCTTCGCGCGTCCAATCCTATCTTTGCGCCGATAGCAAGGAGTTCGCGATGAGCATTGAAACCGCTACGCTGGCCGGAGGGTGCTTCTGGTGCACCGAGGCCGTGTTCAACGATGTGATCGGCGTCCAGTCGGTCGAAAGCGGCTATATCGGGGGCACCAAGGAAAACCCGACCTACAAGGAAGTCTGCTCGGGCACGACCGGCCATGCCGAGGCGATCCGGGTCAGCTTCGATACCGACCAGATCTCGTATGGCGAGATCCTCGACATCTTCCTGGCCACGCACGACCCGACCCAGCTCAACCGGCAGGGCAACGACATCGGCACCCAGTATCGCTCGGCGATCTTCCCGCATTCTGCGGAGCAGGAGCGCGAGGCGCTGGATGCGATCGACCGCGCCCGGCCGGACTGGCCCGCGCCGATCGTCACGGCGATCGAGCCGCTGGGCGAATGGTGGTCGGCCGAGGACTACCACCAGGAATATTGGCAGGGCGAAGGCCAGCGTAACCCGTACTGCCTGTCGGTGATCCCGCCCAAGCTGCGCAAGCTCCGCAAGAGCTTCGCCGCGCGCAGCAAGGAAGGCGCGACGGCAGCCTGACTTGGACAATCCTCCCCCGGCATCGCCGGGGGAGGATCCTGGCCTATTCCGCGCCTCCCGGCAGCGCCGCGCCCTCGATCGGCGGACGCTTGCCCGCTTCGGCACCGAGCGCCTTGTAGACGAAGCCGCCGAGCAGCCCGCCGACGATCGGCGCAATCCAGAACCAGAGCAGTTGCTGGAGCGCGATGCCACCCTCGAGCAGCGCCGGCCCAGTTGAGCGCGCCGGGTTGACCGAGGTGTTGGTCACCGGGATCGAGATCAGGTGGATGAGCGTCAGCCCCAGGCCGATCGCGATCGGCGCGAACCCGGCCGGCGCGCGGCTGTCGGTCGAGCCCATGATCACCATCAGGAACATGAAGGTCAGCACGACCTCGATGACCATGCCCGCCTGGAACGAGAAATGGCCGGGCGAATGTTCGCCGAAGCCGTTGGAGGCAAGGCCGCCGGCATAGCCCGGCGCGCCGCTGGCGACGTACCAGAGCAGGCCCGCCGCGATCACCGCGCCGATCACCTGCGCGATCACATAGAGCGGGATGTCCCTGGCGGGAAAGCGTCCGCCGGCCCACAGGCCGAAGGTCACCGCCGGGTTGAGATGGCAGCCCGAGATATGGCCGATCGAATAGGCCATGGTGAGAACCGTGAGACCAAAGGCGAGGCTGACGCCCGCCAGCCCGATACCGACATCGGGAAACGCCGCGGCCAGCACCGCGCTGCCGCATCCACCGAAAACGAGCCAGAACGTGCCGATCAGTTCGGCAAGACCACGTTGCACATTACTCATGCTTGTTGCCCTCCTGCTGTGTTCGGTCTCTCCCATCCAGACCTGCGCAAATTTGTAGGTCTGCGCGGCAGAAAAGCAAAGCCGGGCGGATGGCGGTTGCGGCGCCGCGGCGGCTGTGGTGAGGGGAAGGCGATGAGTCTCCCCAGTCGCAGCTTCGCCGCCTTCCTGTTCGACATGGACGGGACGCTCGTGAACTCCATGGCGGTGGTCGATCGCGTCTGGCGCGCCTGGGCCGCCCGCCACGGCGTCGAGACCGATCCGTTGATGGCGGCACTCCACGGCGTTCGCGCGATCGAGACGATCCGCCGCTTCGCGCCCGCCGGCGTGGATGCCGAGGCCGAGACCGAAGCGCTGACCCAGGCCGAGATCGACGATATCGAAGGGCTGTCCGAAGTGGGCGGCGCGGCGGCCTTCCTGGCGCAGATCCCCGCCGGGCGCTGGGCGCTGGTCACCTCGGCTCCGCGCGCGCTGGCGCTCCGCCGGCTCGAGGCCGCCGGCATTCCCCTGCCCGAGATCGTCATCACCGCCGAGGATGTCGCCCATGGCAAGCCGGCGCCGGACTGCTTCCTGCTCGGGGCCGAGCGGCTGGGCGTCGCAATCGCCGATTGCCTGGTCTGGGAGGACAGCCTTGCGGGCCTAGCCGCCGCCGATGCCGCTGGTGCAGCGGCGATCGCGATCACCGAGACGCATCATGTGGCGATCGAGACCGGCCATGCGGCGCGGGTCGATTATCGTGGTCTCGACGTGGAGATGGACGCGCGGGGCTGGCTCAGGCTGGTCGCTCGGTAGAACTTAAGCTGCTCCCCGGCGAAGGCCGGGGAACTGACTGGAAACGCGACACGGGCTTCCAACATCAAAACGGCCACGACTCGCGAAAGTACACAAAGTACAGGCCAAGAGCGGGTTTTCGCCGGGCCGAAATTGACATAGTTCCCGCTAGCGCAGCGCATCTCGCAACCTTGTTGCGTGCGCGTGATCCTATTTTCCCGACAGCGTGAAAGAGCGGCCGGGCACTGGCCTGGCCGGATCAACCAACCCGACCAAATCCTACATTGCAAGACCCGGTTTAGAAGGCGGCGCGGCGCAGGCGGTCGTTGATGGCCAGGCCGATGCCGGTGGCAGGGATCGGGGCAACGGCAATGGCGGGCGCGTCGCTCGCATCGGCGCGGTGGAGCGCGTCGAACAGGTTGGCGGCGGCTTCGGTGAGGTCGCCGGCGGCGGAGAGGGTTTCGGTACCAGGGATCGGGCCGAAGCCGATGAAATACTCGCCGTCCCGCGCGCTATCGGCGTTGAGGCGTACCGGCTTGGAGGGGGCATAATGGCTGTCGAGCTGGCCGGGGGCGATGATCCCTTCCTTGCTCCCCGGCGAAAGCCGGGGCCCAGGGTCACCGGGGACATCGATCTGCAACCCTGGGCCCCGGCTTTCGCCGGGAAACAACTCCGCCTGGGTCAGCGGCCCGGGCCGCAGGATCTGGTCGCCCATCACGATCGTCGATTCCACCCCTGCTGGCGTGGCGCCATCGTCGATCACCAGCGGGATGCGCCCGGCCAGGCTCTTCGCGACATGCTCGGCGCGGGTCGGGCTGATCGAGCCGCTGGCATTGGCGGAGGGCGCGGCGAGCGGCTTGCCCGACGCTTCGAGCAGCGCCTGCATCGCGCGGTGGCGCGGCACCCGGATCGCGATCGTGTCGAGCCCGGCAGTGACGAGCGATGCGATCCCGGCGTCGGGGCGTACCGGCAGCACCAAAGTCAGCGGCCCCGGCCAGAAGCGCGTCGCCAGATCGCGCGCGCGATCATCGAACACTGCGATCCGCTCGGCGGCGGCGAGGTCCGGCACATGCACGATCAGCGGGTTGAAGCTCGGCCGCCCCTTGGCCGCATAGATGCCCGCGACCGCGCGCGACTCGGTGGCGTCGGCGGCCAGGCCATAGACCGTCTCGGTCGGCACCGCGACGCATTCGCCGGCGCGAATCAGCGCCGCCGCCTCGGCGATCGCGGCCGTGCCGTAGGGTAAGATTCGCGGATTTGTCGGGCTCACTTTTCGCGAGCTATACGGCGCGAAACCAGACCACAAGAGAGGCCCCATGTTCACGCCAGCCACCGCCGATCAGCGCTTCGTGCTCGAGACCATCGTCCGACTGGGCGAGATCAGCGAGGAAGCCGCCGAAATGACCGATGCGGTGCTGGAGGGCGCGGGCCAGTTCGCCGCCGGCGAATGGGCGCCGCTCGAGCGGCTCGGCGACACCGACGGGCCGAAATGGACGCCCGAGGGCGTGAAGATGCCGGCCGGGTTCGCGGCGGCGTACCAGGCCTATGTCGAGGGCGGCTGGGGCACGATCGGCTCGCCGGCCGAGCATGGCGGCCAGGGGCTGCCCGTCAGCCTTTCGATCGCGGTGCTGGAGACCTTGGGCACCGCGAACATGGGCTTCGCGCTCGCCCCGATCCTGACGGTCGGCGCGGTCGAGGCGCTGATGCATCACGGCACGCCCGAACAGCAGGCGCTCTATCTGCCGCACCTGTCGACCGGCGCCTGGACGGGCACGATGAACCTGACCGAGCCGCAGGCGGGCAGCGATGTCGGCGCGCTCAAGACCCGCGCCGAACCGGTCGGCGACGGGACCTTCCGGATCAAGGGCACCAAGATCTTCATCAGCTTCGGCGACCACGACATGGCCGAGAATATCGTCCATCTCGTCCTCGCACGCACGCCGGGCGCCCCGGCCGGGACCAAGGGCATCTCGCTGTTCCTGGTGCCGAAGTATCGGTTGAACGCCGACGGCACGCCCGGCGAATTCAATGATGTCCGCACCGTCTCGATCGAGCACAAGATGGGTCTGCATGCCTCGCCGACCTGCGTGCTCTCGTTCGGCGACAATGACGATTGCATCGGCGAGCTGGTCGGCCCCGAGCTGGGCGGCATCCGCGCGATGTTCACGATGATGAACAATGCCCGCCTGAATGTCGGGCTGCAGGGCGTGCAGGTCGCCGAGCGCGCTACCCAGCGCGCGGTCGCCTATGCCCGCGAGCGCGTGCAGGGCTATCGCGGCGGGGAGCAGGTCGCGATCGTCGAGCATCCCGATGTCCGCCGCATGCTGCTGCGGATGAAGGCGCAGACCCAGGCGGCGCGGGCTTTGGTCTACTACGCCTTCGGCCAGCTCGATCGCGCCCGCGCCGGTGATGCCGAGGCGGAGAAGCGTGTCGAGCTGCTCACCCCGCTGGCCAAGGCGCACGGCACCGATCTCGGCAACGAAGTCGCCAGCCTGGGCGTCCAGGTCCATGGCGGCATGGGCTATATCGAGGAGACCGGCGCGGCCCAGCATTTCCGCGACGCGCGGATCACGCCGATCTACGAAGGCACCAACGGCATCCAGGCCGCGGACCTGGTCGGCCGCAAGCTGAGCATGGACAATGGCGGCACGCTGCTCGGGCTGATCGGGCAGATGCGCGGGGACGCCGAGGATACCGGCCTCGTCAACCTGATCGACGCCTGCGAGCAGGTCGCGCGCAACCTGTTGTCGAGCGAGGCGAATGACCGGCTGGCGGCGAGCTATCCGTTCCTCACCATGCTCTCGACCGCCGTGTGCGGCTGGCTGATGGAAGCGAGCGGCCGCGCGGCGGCGCGCAGCGAGGGCGATCCGGCGTTCCTCAGGATGAAGCAGGCGGCGGCGCGCTTCTATGTCGCGCAGATCGTGCCCGAGGCGCTGGGCCTGATGCCGGCGGCGATGGCCAAGGCGGAAATGCTCTACGCGATCGATGCCGAGGGCTTCGCCGCGTAGAGCTTCCCCCTTTTGAAGGGTCCAGCATAACAAAAGCCGGCGGGATGCCCGCCGGCTTTTACCGCCGAAACGGCTGGAATTACGCGGTTAGTTGTAGCGGTTGCCGCCCGGATCGGCGCGGAAGCCATTGTCGGCGGCGCCACCCTGGCAGCGCTGGTCCTCGGGGTGCTTCTTGCAGAGCTTGCGCAGCTCCTTGCCCTCGCGCGCTTCCTTCTCGCGCATCTTGCGGCCGTAGTTGCGGTCGGCCTCGTCCTGGCTGGTCGTCGCCCAGTCGGCGGCCTGCGCGCCGGCGCGGACCGGCATGGTGGCGACATCGACCACGGTCTTGGCGATACAGCCGCCGCTCAGCAGCGGCAGGGCAATGATGATCGGCACCAGAAACTTGCGCATGGAAAACCCTTATCCCCCCTTGTGTGCGCCCGCCGCGGCATCGCGCGCTTCAACACCAATATAGGGGAAATCGGTGAAGAAACCGTCCACGCCAAGCCCGATGAAATACAGGATCTCTTCTTTCAGGCGACCATGATCGGCCGGATTTGCGCCGGAACGGTAGCTGGGCAGGAGGAAGAAGTTCTCCGCCCGGAACGTCCAGGGATGGAGCTTGAGCCCCGCGGCATGCGCATCGGCGATCAGCGTGGTCGCCGGGCCCGTGGCCGGCTGGATCATCGTCAGCTCCGGCCCGATGCCATAGGCATAGGCGGCGACTGCCTTCAGCCCCTCGGGCGTGATCATCGCCTTGTAGCTCGGCTGCGCGCCGTCCGCCGGGGCGCCGGCGCCGGCCATCAGCTGGATCAGGCGGACCTTGGTCATCGCCTTGAGCTTCTTGAGATTGTTCACCTCGAACGACTGGATGAACACCGGTGCATCGGCACGGTCCCAGCCCGCCGCCTTGAGCTTGTCGACCAGGCGCTGCTCGAGCGGCAGCCCGATCGAAGCGAAATAGCTGGGATGCTTGGTCTCGGGATAGATGCCGATCGTGCGGCCGGTTTCCTTCGACGCCTGTTTGGCCAGCGCGATCACTTCGTCGAGCGTGGGCACTTCGGCCTGGCCGTCGAACTTCGTGTTGCCGGGACGCAGCTTGGGCAGGCGCTCCTTCGCCCGCAGCGTCTTGAGCTCGGCGAGGGTGAAGTCCTCGGTGAACCAGCCGGTCATCGTCTCGCCGTCGATCGTCTTGGTCGCCTTCCGGCTGGCGAACTCGGGATGGCTGGCGACGTCGGTGGTCTCGGTGATGTTGTTCTCGTGCCGGGCAACGAGGACGCCGTCCTTGGTCGGCACCAGATCGGGCTCGATGAAATCGGCACCTTGCTCGATAGCGCGCTGGTAGGAGAGCAAAGTGTGCTCAGGGCGCTCGCCCGAGGCGCCGCGATGCGCGATGACGATGGGCTTGTCGGTCTTCCCGTGCATGGCGTGATCCTGCCCCAGCGCGGCGCCCGGCACCACCATCATCAGCGACAAAGCGGCAATCAGCGATCTCGTCACGAAACTCTCCACTCGTTACGGGGTTGGGCCTAGGCTGCGGATGTGACGGTTACGAGGCGATATGGCGGATAATGACAGCGTGCTGGCGGCGGCGCGCGCCTGGAAGGGCCAAAGGCTGGCGCTGGCCACCGTCGTATCGACCTGGGGATCGGCGCCGCGCCCGCGCGGCAGCCATATGCTGGTGCATGAAGACGGACGCTTCGAGGGATCGGTCTCCGGCGGCTGTGTCGAGACCGATATCCTGCAGGCCGCCGCCGAGGTGATCGCGGGGTCGCACCCGGTAATGAAGACCTATGGCGTCGCCGATCCCGCCGCCTGGGAAGTCGGGCTGCCCTGTGGCGGCCGGATCTCGGTGCTGGTGCAGCCGGTCTCCGAGGCCGGCTTTCCGCCTGACCTGTTCGATGCGATCGATACGGCGCGGAGCCGGGGCGAGACGCTGGATATCGGCACGGACCTGGCCAGCGGGCTTTCGGCCCAGGGGCCGGCCGAATTCGTCAATCGCTACGATCCGCCGCGCCGGCTGCTGATCGTCGGGGCGGTGCAGATCGCCCAGACGCTTGCCGGGCTCGCCCGCGAGCTGGGCATTGCGACGACGGCCATCGATCCGCGCGGGAGATTCTTGACCGCCGAACGGTTCCCCGGGGTGATGCTCGACGACCGCTGGCCCGACGAAGCCGTGACCGCGCTGCAGCCGGATCCCGCCACCGCGGTGGTGACGCTCAGCCATGATCCCAAGATCGACGATGCCGCGCTCATCGCCGCGCTGCGCGCGCCCACCGGCTATGTCGCCGCGCTCGGCTCGCGCCGCAGCCAGGCCGCGCGGCTGGAGCGGCTCGCCGCGGCGGGAATTGCCCCCGCCGATCTCGACCGTATCGAGGGCCCCGCCGGCCTCGACATCGGCGCGATCGGCCCGGCAGAGATCGCGCTGTCCATTGCCGCCGCCATGGTGAGGAGATTCCATGCTCAAGCCTGACCAGGTCGCCCTGATCCTGCTCGCCGCCGGCCGCTCGCGCCGCTTCAATGATGGCGACAAGCTCGCCGAACCGTTCCTCGACAAGCCGCTGGCCTATCATGTCGTCACTGCGCTCGAGCCGGTGCATTTCTGTGCGCGGATCGCGGTGGTCTCGGACACCGAGCTGGATTTCGCCGCGCTCGGCTATGACGTGGTCGAGAATCCCGATCCCTCGCTCGGCCAGGCGCGTTCGCTTTGCCTGGGGGTGGCGCGCGCGAAGGCGCTGGGCGCCGAGGCGGTGCTGGTGGCGCTGGCCGACATGCCGCGCGTCACTGCCGCGCATATCCGCCGGATGATGGACGCGGCCGACGGTCCCGCGACGATCGTCGCCTCGTCCGACGGTACCCAGCCGATGCCGCCGGCGCTGTTCGGCAAGGACATGTTCGATACGCTGCTCAAGCTCGAAGGTGACCAGGGCGCCCGCGACCTGATCCGGCGCGGGCGGCACGTGATCGCGCCGCCCGCCGAGCTGGTCGACATCGACACGCAGGAAGACCTGCGCGAGCTGCGCGAACTTTACGGGCTGCGCACCGACGGGCTGCCCGAGCTGCCACCCGCGCTCGTCATTCGTGACGAAGCGCGTCGATCGGATTGAGGCTCGCCGCGCGCCGCGCCGGGAAATAGCCGAACACCACGCCGATGATCGCCGAGATCGCAAAGGCGATCACGTTGATCTGTATGTCGAACAGGAAGGGCAGCGAGCCCAGCCACGACATCAGTGCGACGGCAAATTGCGCGATCAGCAGGCCGATCACGCCGCCGAGCATCGACAGCACCACCGCCTCGACCAGGAACTGCATCAGCACTTCGCTGGCCACCGCGCCGATGGCCAGCCGGATGCCGATCTCGCGTGTCCGCTCGGTGACCGAGACCAGCATGATGTTCATGATGCCGATACCGCCGACGATCAGGCTGATCATCGCCACGGCGGCGACGATCTGGGTGAGCAGCGTGGTCGTGCCGGTCAGCGTCTGGCTGATCTGGGCCGTATCGAAGATGTTGAAATCATCCTGCTTGCCGCCGGTGATGTTGCGCCGTTCGCGCAGCAGATCGGTGATCGAGGACTGGATCTGCGCACTGTCATAGGCCGGATCGGTGCCGACCAGCATCAGCCTGATGTCGGTGCTGCCGGTGAAGCGGCGCTGGACCTGCTTGATCGGCATGATCACGACATCGTCCTGGTCGCCACCGAAGCCGGCCTGGCCCTTGGTCTTGAGCACGCCGATCACGTCACAGGAGATACCGTTGACGCGGATGCGCGAACCCGCCGCGCTGCCGCCTCGGAAGAGGTTGGTCTGGATCGTGGTGCCGATGATGCACACGGCCTTGCCCGCCTGCTCCTCCGCCCGGGTCCAATAGCGCCCCTCGATCAACGGCCAGGGCGAGACCTCGAAATAACCATTGGTGGTGCCGTTGACCGTCGTCGACCAGTTGGCGCCGTTGTAGATCACCGTCGCGGTGGTCTGCGCCTGGGGGGCGACCGCGGTGACACCGGCAACCTGATCGCGGATCGCGGTGACGTCGGCCGGCTTGAAATCGGGCGGGCGCGGGCCGCCGCCGCCGCGGCCGAAGCCCTGGCCCGGACGGATCTGGAGGATGTTGGTGCCGAGCGCCGATATCTGCTGCTGCACCGCCGCCGTCGTCGCCTTGCCCAGCGTCACCATGGTGACCACCGCGGCGACGCCGATGATGATGCCGAGCGCCGTCAGGATCGAGCGCAGCTTGTGGCGCAGGATCGAGCGGATCGCGAGGAGGAAGGTGGTACCGAACATTATCCCGTCACCGCCTGACCTGCGTGATGGTTGCTGTCGATCCGCTCGACCAGCCCGTCCTTGAAATGGACGATCGTGTGCGCGAACGCCGCCATGTCGGGCTCGTGCGTGACCATCAGCACGGTGATGCCGCTGGTCTTGTTGAGGTCGGTGAGCAGTTGCATGATCTCCACCGAACGCTCGGAATCGAGGTTGCCGGTCGGCTCGTCGGCGAGCAGCACATCCGGATTGGTGACGATCGCCCGGGCGATCGCGACGCGCTGCTGCTGTCCGCCGGAGAGCTCGGCGGGGGTATGGTCCCACCAGTCCTTCAGCCCGACCTTGTCCAGCGCCGCCATCGCCATCTCGCGGCGCTGCGCCTTGGGATCCCCGCGATAGAGCAACGGCAGCTCGACATTCTCGAGCGCCGAAGTGCGCGCGAGCAGGTTGAAGCCCTGGAACACGAAGCCGAGATATTTCCGCCGCAGCAGCGCGCGCTGGTCGCGTTCCAGCTTCTCGACATGCACGCCCTTGAACAGGAACGCGCCCGCGGTCGGCACGTCGAGGCATCCCAGGATGTTCATCGTGGTCGACTTGCCCGAACCCGACGGGCCCATCACCGCGATGAAGTCCCCGGCATTGATGTCGAGATCCACGCCTTTCAGCGCCTGGAATGCCGTCGGCCCCTCGCCAAAGGTCTTCACGATCCCGCGCAGCCGGATCAGCGGCGCATCACTGTCCGCCACGCTGGCCTCCGGCGCCCGAACCGCCCTGGCTGCCCTGGCCGCCGCCCTGACGACGCTGCCCGCCCGAGCGGCGCGTGGTCGAGGCGCCATTGGCGAGCTGGCCGGTGATCACCTTGTCGCCGGGCTTGAGATTGCCGCCGGTGATCTCGGTGACGGTGCCGTCGGTGCTGCCCGTCGTCACGTCCACAGGCTGCGGCTTGCCGTCGGCGCCGAGGATATAGACGGTCTTCTGTCCGCCACGATCGCCGCCCGTCGCGGTCTTCTGCTGGCCGCTATTGCCGCCGCGCCGCGGGCGGCTGGGGACCAGCGCGCCGGCAATGCCGCTGTTGGAACCGCCACTGCCCGCGCCCTGCGTGGCCGCGGTCGGCGTGAAGCGCAGCGCTGCATTGGGCACCAGCAGCACGTTCTGGCGGGCCATGGTCACGATATCCGCCGTCGCGGTCATGCCCGGGCGCAGTTGCTCGTCGGCGTTGGAGACCGAGAGATCGGCGGCATAGGACACGACCTGGTTGGCGGTCGAGCTGGTGGTGGTCGAAGAGGACGAGCTGGCATCCTGCACCGACAGGTTCGAGCCGACCTCCACCCGGGTGATCTTCGCCGGGAAGGTCTTGCCCGGGAAGGCATCGACCGTGAAGCTGGCGAGTTGCCCTTCGCGGACCTGACCGACATCGGCCTCATCGATCGCGACTTCGAGCTTCATCTGCGACAGGTCCTGCGCGATCACGAACAGGGTCGGCGTGTTGAACGAGGCGGCGACGGTCTGGCCCGGATCGACCTGGCGCGCGAGGATCACGCCGGTAACGGGAGAGCGGATGATCGCCCGGGTCCGCTGAGTCTGCGCCGAAGACAGCTGCGCGCGCGCCGACGTGACATTGGCATTGGCGGCGTTGAGATTGGCGAGCGCGCGATTGCGGTCGCCGATCGCGCTGTCCATCTCGGTCTTGGCGGGCACCTTGCCGCCCGACAGCCGGCTGACTTCCTGGTAGCGCGCCAGCGTGGCGTTATTCTGCTGCAGCGTCGCCTTGGCCTGGCCGACCGCGGCGATGTTCGCCGCCAGCGTCGCCTCGGCCTGCTTGACCTGATCGTCGAACTGCGAGGGATCGATCAGCGCCAGCGGCTGACCGGCGGTGACGCGGTCGTTCACGTCCGCCAGCACCTTGATGACCTGGCCCGAAAGCTGCGAGCCAACGGTCACCTGATTGGTCGGCGCCAGCTTGCCGGTGGCGGAGACGGTGACGGTCAGGTTGCCGCGCGCGACATCGTCGGTAGCGTATTTCACCTCTTCCTTGCCGCCGAGGAAGTGCCACAGCAGCAGCACGACAAGCAGCGCGCCAAGGCCGATCAGGCCCCATTTGAGCCAGCGCCGCCACCACGGGCGCGGGGGCGTGCCGAGAAAGGCGTCGAGATTCTGGTTGGGATCAGTTGCCATTCGTCGTGCCGCCTGTCGTGGAAGTCGTGGAGACGCTGGGGGTGGTGCTGGCATCCCAGCCGCCGCCAAGCGCCTGATAGAGCTGGATCAGCGCGGTCGATTCATCCGACCGGGCCGAGACCAGGCCGTTCTTCGCCGAGATCAGCGAGGACTCGGCCTGGTTGAGCGTGGTGAAATCGGTGAGACCCGAGCGATACTGCATGCGGGCGAGCAGCGCCTGGTTGTTCGCCGCATCGAGCGCGACGGCGAATTCCTGCTCGCGGCGCTGCGCCGTCTGCATCGCGACGATCGCGTTCTCGATATCCTCGAGGCTGGTCAGCACGGTCGACTTGTAGGCAAGGAAGGCGCCGTCCGCCGCCGCCTCTGCCGAACGTACCTGGCTGCGCCGCGTGCCGCCGTCGAAGAGGGTCTGGGCGATGTTGCCGAACAACCGCCCGGTGATCACGTCGAACAGCGAGGAAAGTGCACTGCTGCCCGAATCGATGCTGCCGCCGATCGACAGCGAAGGATAGAGCTGGGCGGTGGCAACGCCGATATTGGCGCTGGCCGCGGCAAGGTTGCGCTCGGCCGCGCGGACATCAGGCCGCTGGCGCAGCGTGTCCGCGGGAATGCCGGCGGCAACTTCCGCCGGCCCCTTGGGGATCGGCTTAATCGCCTCCATCTCGGCCTTGAGTGCACCGGGCGCCTGGCCGGTCAGCACGCCGAGCCGCGATACCGCGCTGTTGTAGCTTGCCTCCAGCGTGGGGATGGTCGCGGCGAGCTGCGCGCGGCTGGCGCGGGCCTGTTCCTGGTCGACCGAGGAGACGAGCCCGGCCTGGACGCGCCAGCCCGCGATCTCGAGATTGTCGTCCGCGATGCCCAGGCTCTCGCGGGCATTGGCGATCTGCGCCTGCGCCGCGCGAGCGAGCACATAGTTGCGCGCGGTCTCGGCCTCGACCGAGATCAGTACCGTCGCATAGTCGAACCCGCTCGCTTCATAGGAAGCGCGCGCATTCTCGACGCCGCGCCGCACCCCACCGAACAGGTCGACCTGATAATTGGCATCGCCGCCGATCGTGTAGCTGGTGCTGCCGCCCTGCGAGATGCTGGTGACCGTACCGTCCGGCAGGGTGGTCGTCCGCGTGCCGCCTCGGAGGGATTCACTGTGCGAGACGCCACCGGACGCACTGAGGCTTGGAAGCAGGTTCGCACGCTGCTGGATCAGGCCTTCGCGGGCCTGGCGCAGCCGGACGACGGCTTGCGCGACATCAAGGTTCGCCGCCTGGGCGCGCTGGACCAGGTTGCCGAGCATCGGATCGTCGAAGCGCGTCCACCACTGGCTGAGATCTTCCCGCGCCTTCTGATCGGCGGAGACCGACCAGGCATCGGGCACGCCCAGCTCGGACGCCGCGCGCGGATGATAGTCCGGGCCCACCGCACAGGCGGCAAGCGGCAGGGCGAGCAACAGGCTCAGGGTCAGCGGACGGTTTGCCATGGCACTCTAGATGTTTCCGAAGCCGTTTCGGTTCCAGAAGAATATTGTCGCAATATGTCGCGGGTCATCCCGGATCGTGCGCGGAATGGAGATTCTGCGCTTGGCGTGGCGCCTTCGCTTCGGCAGAGAGGCGCCAAATCAAAACGAGGAGCCGCAGCGATGAGCGATACCGTCAGCGTACACCCCGTGCCCGAGAGCTGGGCGCGCACCGCTCGGGTGGATGCTGCGGGCTATGAGAAGCTCTACGGCATGAGCCTGGCCGATCCGGGCAGCTTCTGGCTGGAGCAGGCGCGCCGGCTCGACTGGATCAAGCGCCCCGAGATCGCCGGCGACTGGTCGTTCGACGAGGCCGATTTCCGGATCAACTGGTTCGCCGACGGCAAGCTCAACGTCGCCGCCAACTGCGTCGACCGCCACCTCGCCAAGCGCGGCGACACGATCGCGATCATCTGGGAACCGGACGCGCCGGACGAGGAGCCCAGGCGCTTCACCTATCGCCAGCTTCATGCCGAGGTCTGCCGCCTCGCCAATGTGCTCAAGGCGCAGGGCGTCAAGAAGGGCGACCGCGTCACCATCTACATGCCGATGATCCCCGAGGCGGCATTCGCGCTGCTCGCCTGCGCGCGGATCGGCGCGATCCATTCGGTGGTGTTCGGCGGCTTCTCGCCCGAAGCCCTGGCCGGCCGCATCACCGATTGCGACTCCTCGGTGGTCATCACCGCCGACGAGGGCCGGCGCGGCGGCAAGAAGGTACCGCTCAAGACCAATGTCGATGCGGCAGCAGCGCATGTCAGCTGCCTCGAGAAGGTCATCGTGGTGAAGGCCACGGGCGGCGACATCCCGATGCAGGAAGGCCGCGACCTCTGGTATCACGAGGCCGCCGCCGAGGTTCCCGCCGACTGCCCGATCGAGCCGATGGGCGCCGAGGACCCGCTGTTCATCCTCTACACCTCGGGATCGACCGGCAAGCCCAAGGGCGTGCTCCACTCCTCGGGCGGCTATCTGCTCTGGGCGAGCCTGACCCACGAGCTGGTGTTCGACTATCGCCCCGGCCAGATCTACTGGTGCGCGGCGGATATCGGCTGGGTCACGGGCCATAGCTATATCGTCTACGGGCCGCTGGCGAACGGCGGCACCACGCTGATGTATGAGGGCGTGCCCAACTGGCCGGACGCCAGCCGCATCTGGCAGGTGGTCGACCGCCACAAGGTCGAGATCCTCTACACCGCCCCCACCGCGCTGCGCGCGCTGATGAAGGAAGGCGACGGCTACGTCACCAGCACCTCGCGCAAGTCGTTGCGGCTGCTCGGCTCGGTCGGCGAGCCGATCAATCCCGAGGCCTGGCGCTGGTACTATGATGTCGTCGGCGAGGGGCGCTGCCCGATCGTCGACACCTGGTGGCAGACCGAGACCGGTGGCCAGATGATCACCCCGCTGCCCGGCGCCACCCCGCTCAAACCGGGCTCGGCGACCAAGCCCTTCCCCGGCGTCGATCCGCAGGTGGTCGATGCCGACGGCAATGTCCTGCACGGCGCGACCGAGGGCAATCTGGTCATCGCGCGCAGCTGGCCGGGCCAGATGCGCACTGTCTGGGGCGATCATGAGCGCTTCTTCCAGACCTATTTCAGCACCTATCGCGGCAAGTATTTCACCGGCGACGGCTGCCGCCGCGACGAGGACGGCTATTACTGGATCACCGGCCGGGTCGACGACGTGATCAACGTCTCGGGCCACCGCATGGGCACCGCCGAGGTGGAGAGCGCGCTGGTGCTGCACCCCAAGGTGGCCGAGGCCGCGGTGGTCGGCATGCCGCACGACATCAAGGGCCAGGGCATCTATGCCTATGTCACCCTCAACGCGAACTGCCAGGCCGACGACGCACTGCGCGCCGAGCTGATCAAATGGGTCCGCACCGAGATCGGCCCGATCGCCACCCCCGATGCGCTCCAGTTCGCGCCCGGCCTGCCCAAGACCCGCTCGGGCAAGATCATGCGCCGCATCCTGCGCAAGATCGCTGAGGGCGACGTCTCGTCGCTGGGCGATACCTCGACGCTCGCCGATCCGAGCGTGGTCGATGACCTGGTGAAGAACCGGGTGGGATGAACGAGGATCGCATCCAGATCCTCGAGGGGGACATCACCCGGCTCGAGGTGGATGCGATCGTCAATGCCGCGAACAACGCGCTGCTCGGCGGCGGTGGGGTGGACGGTGCGATCCACCGCGCCGCCGGGCCCGAGCTGCTGGCCGAGTGCCGCACGCTCGGCGGCTGCGCGACCGGCGACGCCAGGCTGACCAAAGGCTATCGCCTGCCGGCCGGCCACATCATCCACACCGTCGGCCCCGTCTGGCAGGGCGGCGGCAAGGGCGAGCCCGAACTGCTCGCCGGCTGCTATCGCCGCTGCTTCGAGATCGCCCGGGCCAATGGCTTCAAGACCCTCGCCTTTCCGGCGATCAGCTGCGGCGTCTATGGCTATCCGGTCGAGGCCGCGACCGGGATCGCGGTGGCCGAGACCCGCAGGGCGCTGGCCGAAGACCCCGATCTCCGGGTGATCTTCGCGACCTTCGGCGCCGAAATCACAGCCGCCTACAGACAAGAATTGTAACCCGAATCCCGTTGCGGGCGTTACTACCCGGCGTTACACTCGCCTAATACAGTCTTACGGGGGAATCCGCATAATGAAGATGAGCAACTGGGTGCGTCTGGCCGCCGGCGTGGCGCTGGTCGCCGTTTCGCCGGCGATCGCGCAGACCGCCAAGCCGGCGCCGCGCTATGGCAGCTTCGGCGTCGACCTGTCCGCGCAGAAGCCGAGCGTGAAGCCGGGCGACGATTTCTGGAGCTTCGCGAACGGCGGCTGGAACGACCGCACCGAGATCGCCGCCGACCGCGCCTCGGCCGGCTTCGGCACCCAGCTCTCGATCGAGGCGGAAGCGAATGTCCGCGCGATCCTCGACGACATGGCGAAGAACCCGTCGGCCTATGGCGCCAGCGGCAAGCAGGTCGGCGACTTCTATGCCAGCTGGATGGACGAGGCCGCGATCGAGAAGGCCGGCACCGCGCCGCTCAAGCCCTATCTCGCCAGGATCGCCGGGGTGAACAACCTCGACGCGCTGCAGGTGCTGTTCGCCACCACCGGCTATGCCTCGCCCGTCGAGCTCGGCATCATCCCCGACCTCGCCGACCCGACCCATTACACCGCGGTCACCGGCCAGGGCGGCCTGGGCATGCCGCGCGACTATTACCTGCTGGAAGGCGCCAAGTATGACGCGTTCCGCACCGCCTATCGCGCCTATGTCCAGAAGATCCAGGAACTGGCCGGCATCCCGGATGCCGCCGCCAAGGCCGATGCGATCATCGCGCTCGAGACCGCCATGGCCAAGGTCCAGTGGTCGCCGGCCGAGAGCCGCGACATCGCCAAGCTCAACGATCCGCAGACGCTGGCCGGGCTCAAGGCCAAGGCGCCGGACTTCAACTGGGCGCTGATGCTCAAGACCGCCGGGCTCGAGAGCTCGCCTTCGGTGCTGATGACGCAGAACACCGCCGTCACCGCGCTCGGCAAGCTGATGACCGCGACGCCGCTCGCCACCTGGAAGGACTATGTCGCCTATCGCTTCGTCAGCGATCATGCGCAGTTCCTGCCCAAGGTCTTCGACGACACCCGCTTCGGCTTCTATTCGCAGACCCTGTCGGGCGTGAAGGTGCAGCGCGAGCGCTGGAAGCGCGGCATCCAGCTGGTCAATGGCGCGCTCGGCGAAGCGGTCGGCGCGATCTATGTCGCCAAGTATTTCCCGCCGGCGGCCGAGAAGCAGATGGCCGAGCTGATCGAGAATCTGCGCGGCGCATACAAGGACCGCATCACCGCCTCGACCTGGATGGACGACGCCACCAAGCAGAAGGCGCTGGCCAAGCTCGCCGCCTTCGAGCCGCGCATCGGCCACCCGGACAAGTATATCGACTATTCGTCGTTCAAGGTCGTCCGTGGCGATCTGCTCGGCAATGCGATGCGCTCGGGCGAGTTCCAGCACGAGCTCGAACTGTCGCGCTTCGGCAAGCCGGTCGACCGCACCCTGTGGGACATGACCCCGCAGACGGTGAACGCCTATTACAACCCGCTGTCCAACCAGATCACCTTCCCGGCCGCGATCCTGCAGCCGCCCTTCTTCGATCCCAACGCCGATCCGGCGGTGAACTATGGCGCGATCGGCGCGATCATCGGCCATGAGATGGGCCATGGGTTCGACGACCAGGGCAGCCAGTTCGGCCCGACCGGCAAGTTCGAGAACTGGTGGACCGACAGCGCCAAGAAGGCGTTCGGCGAGCGCACCGCCGCGCTGGTCGCCCAGTATGACGGCTATGAAGCGGTCCCCGGCACCAAGATCCAGGGCAAGCTGACGCTCGGCGAGAATATCGGCGACCTTGGCGGCGTCGAGGCGGCGTACGGCGCGTTCCAGAAGTACCAGGCCGAGCATGGCAAGGCCCCGGTGATCGGCGGCCTGACCGGCGACCAGCGCTTCTTCCTGTCCTATGCCCAGGCCTGGCAGACCAAGCTGCGCGAGGACACCGCCCGCCAGTACGCGCTGATCGATCCGCACTCGCCGGCCAAGTTCCGCGTCAACGGCATCGTCCGCAATGTCGATGCCTGGTACAAGGCGTTCAACATCCAGCCGGGCGACGCGCTCTATCTCGCACCCGAGCAGCGCGTGCATATCTGGTAAGCCTTTCCAGCCTTACCGACACGAAGCGGCCCGGCAGCGATGCCGGGCCGTTTTCGTTTCCGGCATTGCCAGCCGGGCCCGGCAAGCGCCAAAGGGGCACATGACTCCACGCGAACTCATCGATACCGCGATCGTCCCCGGCGGGGGCGAGGCGCTGCGCCTGTTCCGGCGCGGCGGCGACTTCATGATCGTGCTCGATCGCAACGAGCTGATGTCGAGCCGGATGAGCGGTTCGGAGGAAGCGCTGGCGACGATGACCTGCGAGCGGCTGAAGACGAAGGCGCCGCATCTGCTGATCGGCGGATATGGCATGGGCTTCACCCTGCGCGCGGCCCAGCAGGTGCTGGGGCCGGACGCGAAACTGACCATCGCCGAGCTGGTGCCAGAGATCATCGAATGGGCGAAGGGCCCGATGGCCGAGCTGGCCGCGGGCTGCCTCGACGATCCCCGCGTCGAAGTGGTGCTCGACGATGTCGCCGCGGTGATCGGCCGGGCGCGCGCGACCTATGACGCGATCCTGCTCGACGTCGACAACGGCCCGGACGGGCTGACCCGCGATGCCAATGACCGGCTCTATTCGCCCCGCGGGCTGCAGAAGCAGTGGGAAGCGCTAAAGCCTGGCGGCGTGCTGGCGGTGTGGTCGGCCGCGCCCGACAACGCCTTTGCCCGGCGAATGAAGGAAACCGGCTTCCAGGTGGAGGAAGTCGGCGTGCGGGCACGCAGCAACGGCAAGGGTCCGCGGCACGTGATCTGGTTCGGGCGGAAAGGCTGATTGCACAAACTGCAATCCACACCCTGATTCATTGCAGTTGCAGAAAGCGCATGTCCGAACCATTTCCGTCTATGTTGCATTGCAGCAAGCAAATGCACGCAGAAGGGTTTTCCGATGTTCTCGCTTATCTCGCTCTTCCTCGCCGCACGTCGCCCGGTGATGTTTGCGGTGCCGGCACCGGTTGCCGCCGCCCCGGTTGAGGAAACGGTCGAGCTGCGCCTCGCCGCCTGATCCGGCGCCGCGCACGACCGAAAGAGGGGGAGCCGCCGCGCTCCCCTTTTTTATGCCTGCCGGCGGTGGGGTAGCCGCCCAACAAAAAGGCCGGCGCTTTCGCGGCCGGCCTTTCCGTCATCTGCAATGCGGCATCGCTTACTTCACGCCGTGCATCCAGTATTTCAGCGGCCAGCTCAGCAGCAGGAGCAGCACGCCGAGGATGATCGCGGCGATCGAGATCGTCGTGAACACCTTTACATAGACATCGAGGCTGACCTTGAGATTGGTCACCTGGCCACCGACCGTATCGACGCTGGCGAACTGCGCGATCACACCGGCGACATACTGCGCCACCGAGATCGACAGGAACCACACGCCCATCATCAGGCCGACGATGCGCGCGATCGAGAGCTTGGTGATCATCGACAGGCCCACCGGCGAGATGCACAGCTCGGCCGCCGAGTGGATGAAGTAGAGGCCGGCCAGCCACCAGATGCTCACCTTGAAGCCGGCATCGGCATAGGCCGCGCCCCAGACCAGCAGCAGGAAGCCCGCCGCCACGCCGATCAGCGCGATGCCGAACTTGACCGGGATCGACGGCTCGAGCCCGCGCTTGGCCAGCGCGCCCCACATGATCGACATGAACGGCGCGAGCAGCACGATGAAGGCGGCGTTGAAGAACTGGGTCTGGCCGGCGGTGATCGTGAACAGGCCGAAGACCGAGAGGTCGGTGTTGCGATCGGCGAACAGGGTGAGCGACGAGCCCGCCTGCTCGAACAGCGTCCAGAACACGACGTTGAAGACGATCAGCACCATCGCGGCGAGCATCATCTGGAACTCGGTCCTGCTGCCGGCGACGAACGACCAGATCAGGATCGCCGGCACGCCGAGCAGGAACGAGCCGAACAGCAGCTTGCCCATCAGCGGCAGCGAGGCGACATAGCCGAGGAAGCCCGAGCCTTCGGCCGGCGCGGCCGAGTGCATCAGGTTGACATAGAGCAGGTAGAAGAGCGGCACGACGCATAGTGCGGCCGCATAGATGATCCACTGCTGCGAGTTCACCTTGGGCCCGGCCGGGGGCTCGCCATAGCCGTTGAGCTTGCCGCCGTTGAACTGGATCAGCGCCCAGGAGATCATCATGCCGATCGCGGCGAGGCCGAAGCCCCAGCTCCAGCCATAGGCGACGGCCAGCCAGGGGCAGAGGATCTGCGAGAAGAGCGAGCCGGTGTTGATGCCCATGTAGAAGATGGTGAAGCCGCTGTCGCGGCGGCGGTCGCCCTGTTCGTAGAGCTCGCCGACCATGGTTGAGATGTTCGGCTTGAAGAAGCCGTTGCCCACCGAGACCATCGACAGCGCGATGAGCAGCACCATCACATAGAGCGGGCTGCGGTCCGCGTTCGACTCGAACTTGCCCTTCTCGACCTTGCGCTCGACGGCGCCGGCATTGAGCAGGTCGACGCTGCCGTCGTCATTGCCCTTGATCTCGAGCTTCTTGCTGCCATCGACGACATAGCGGACTTCCTTGTCCGCCTGCTTCTCGATCGACACTTCGTAGCGCTGGCCGTCGATCGTCGCATAGGGCGTCGCGGTCGGGCCGCCGAAGCAGAGGATGGCATAGCCGAGCGACATGATGATCGCGCCGAACTTCACTGCGCGCTTCGAGCCGAGATACTGGTCCGCCAGATAGCCGCCGACCAGCGGAGTAAGGTAGACCAGGGCGGTGAACCCGCCATAGATGCCCGTCGCCTCGCGGTCGCCGAACATGAAATGCTGCGTCAGGTAGAGCGTGAGCAGCGCGCGCATGCCGTAATAGCCGAAGCGTTCCCACATCTCGGTGGTGAACAGGCGCGCCAGCTGACGGGGATGCCCGAACCACGTCGCTTCCTTCGCAGGATTGACGTGGGTGATGTCCGGCTCTGCCGGACTATCGGCGGTTGGAGTGTCTACCATGCGGTGTAATGCCCTTTGAAATCGGTTCCGGGTCTGGAGCCCGGCGCATGGGCGGCCAAACTAGACGGAATGAAGCTGCTGTAAAGCATGCGCGATTCTGCGCGGCATGGCGCCCCGACCCGTCATCCGGCGAAAGCCGGAGCGGCGAAGCAAGCGGGAAAGACGATCCGATCAGCCGGGGATCGCTTTCGATCGGTCGCCAGCTTGGCGGGGCGGCCCTCGCACCCTAGATGCCCGGCATGACCTTCAACGACACCACTTCCCCGCTCGCGCTGCTCCGCACCCGCCGCTCCGGCAAGCCGCGCGATCTGGGCGCACCCGGCCCCAGCCCCGAGCAGCTCGACGAAATGATCGCGGTCGCCGCGCGCACGCCCGACCATGGCAAGCTCTTCCCCTGGCGCTTCGTCGTGGTGCCGGACGAGGCGCGCGTCGCGCTGGGCGAGAAGCTTGCCGCGATATTGCGCAGCGAGAAGGAAGGCTGCACCGAGCGCGACGAGGAAGCGGCGATCCAGTTCGCCACCCAGGCCCCCGCGCTGGTGGTGGTGCTTTCCGCCCCCGTGGTGCCGCACAAGATTCCCGTGTGGGAGCAGGAGCTCTCCGCCGGCGCCGCCTGCATGAACCTGCTCCATGCCGCGCATGCCATGGGCTTTGCCGGCGGCTGGCTGACCGGCTGGGCCGCCTATTCGGACGCGGTGCGCGACCTGTTCGGCGGCGAAGGCCAGAAGATCGCCGGATTCGTCTTCATCGGAACTCCGGAACGGCCGCTGGAGGAGCGCCCCCGCCCCGAATTGTCCGAAATCGCACATAGGTGGAATCCCGGGTATGGACCTGGCGCCTAATTGGTGTATTATAGCACCATGACAGCGCTAGAGCACGAGGACAGCCCGGTCTACCTCAAGCTGCGCGCCAGCATCGCCGCGGCGATCCTGCGCGGGCAATACCGGGCAGGGGATCAGCTTCCGTCGGTGCGCGCGCTTGCCGCCGAACATGGCGCCAATCCGCTGACGGTGGCCAAGGCCTATCAGAGCTTCCAGGACGATGGCTATGTCGAGGTCCGTCGCGGCGTCGGCATGTTCGTGCTGCCGGGCGCGGTGGAAAAGCTGCGCATCGCCGAGCGCGAGCGCTTCCTCACCGGCTATTGGCCGCGCGTGAAGGAGCATATCGCCCTGCTCGGCCTCGACGTGCACGAACTGCTCGACCGCGAAACCGCCTGAACCCGGCAATGACGCGCTGGCCCGGCGCGGCGGCGCTGCTGTTTCTCGCCGCGCTTTCCTGGCTGTGCCTCGGCGCGCATGAGCTGATCCACCATGCGACCGGCCGCATCCTCTGCGGCGCCTGGGGCGGCATGACGCTTTCAACCTTCGTATTGCCCGACAATTGCCTGGCCTCCGCCGCCTGGATCGCCGCACTGGTCGGCCCGGCGCTGAGCTGGGCGCTGATCTATGCCGGCGTCGCGCTGCGCGGGCCGATCGGCCTGTTCCTGATCTTCGCCAATCTGCCGCTCGCGCGGATCGTCACCGTGGCGAGCGGCGGCGGCGACGAACGGATCATCGGCCGGGCGCTGTTCGGCGAGACGTTGGGCTATCCGGCGATGCTGGCGATCACGCTGGCGCTGGCCGCGCCGCCGCTGATCCATGCCTGGCGCCGGCTCCCGCCGCGCCACCATATCCTCGGCTTCGTCGCCCTGCTGGTGCTGCCGCTGCTGTGGGACCTTTTCTTCAAGCGCATGCTGTTCGGCGCATTGCTGCCCGCCGAACCGGCATGGGGCGGCGTGCCGGTGGCGATCCTCGCCAGCCACGCGATCGCGCTCCTGCTGCTTGCGCTGAGCTGGCGCAGCACCCGAGTGGAGTAACCCATGCTGATCATCACCGGCACTTTCCGCCTGCCTCCCGCCAATCTCGACGCCGCGCGCCCGGTAATGGCGGCGATGGTGGAGGGCAGCCGCGCCGAAGCGGGATGCGTCCACTACAGCTATGGCGAGGATGTGCTCGATCCCGGGCTGGTCCACGTCACCGAGCAATGGGCGGACCGCGCCACGCTGGAGGCGCATTGGGCGAGCCCGCATATCCAGGCCTGGCGCGCCGCCTGGCCGGAACTCGGTATCGGCGAACGCGACCTGACTTTGTTCGAGACCGACGCCGGCGCGCCCTGCTAGGTTCCTCCCGCATGGCCAAGGCTGACCAGATCCCCGTCCGCTTCCGGATCGTCATCGAGCAGCCGGTGGCCGGCGTGCGGCACAGCCTGCAGGCGAAGGACGACCTGCCGCTCGATCCGAAGACGTCCCTGGCGGGCGAGGCGCTGCATTTCGACTTCCCCGTGCGCTTCGAGCCCGGCCCCAAATTCTTCGGCGACCAGGTGCGTCGTGAAGGACCGGAACGGCGCTTCGTCTATATCCGTGTCGGCCAAGCCGCGGGCGACCATGGCTCGCCCTGGTCGCGCCGGATGAAGATCGACATCCATGATATCGAGCCGGCGCTGCTGGAGCAGGCGGCGCGCGGCGGCGTCCTCGAGATCATCGTCAACGGCACCGGCAAGGACGGCACCCCGGCCTGCGCCACGGTGCGTGCGACCGGACGGCGCGTCGTCCCGGCCTAGATCCAGCTTCCCAGCGTCTCCGCCACGGCGCGCAACACCTTCGGTTTCATCTGGACGAAGAGATGGCTGCTGCGCACCTCGATCGCGCGGCAGGCGGCGCCTTCGCCTTCGCGGCAGATCAGCCCGTTCACGAACCCGTCGCTGCGGCTCCAGATCGCGGCGGAGGGCATGGGCAGCGGCCGCGCCGCTTCCTGGAGCCGCCCGACGACGACGGGATCGGTGATCTTCTCGCCGGTGAACAGCTGGAAGGGGCGCCAGACATTGGTGGCGCTGGGCAGGCCGGCAAAGGGCGAACTGATCGTCAGCACCGCGCGCACCAGCTCGGGATGGCGATGCGCGACGATGCGGCTCATCACCCCGCCCAGCGACACACCGACCAGCGTGACCTTCTGCCCGGTCTCGCGCTGGATCTCCTCGACTCGCGCGATCAGCCGCTCGCATTCGGGGCCGACGGTGCGCACGCCGAAATTGCGGCCGAGCTTCCAGGGATAGGGGCGGTAGCCGAGCCGGCGCAGCATCGCGCGCAGCACGAAGTTCGAGCGATCGGTGTTGCACAGGCCGGGCGAGACCAGCACCGGGCGGCCGTCGCCCCGAGGAAGCCCGGCGAGGCGGAAACCCACGAGTTCGGCGATGTTGAGCGCGGCGCGCGCCGGCTCGATCGCGAGCGTTAGCCTGGGCGGCGGATCGGCGGCGGTCCTCGGTATCATAGCCACAGCATCACCCCCCAGGGCAGCGGCGTCCAGACCCCCATGCGCACCCCTGCCTTGCGCAGGCCCCGCCCGGTCCACGCGTTGCAGGTGTTGATCGCGCTATAGCCGCCCTCGGCGCTGTAGAAGGCGTCGCGCCCGCCATAGCCGCGCACCACCGGCCCGGCCGCGAAGGTGCCGCGGACATATTCCACCAGCCGGCGATATTCCTCGCGGCTCAGCACCAGCGCGCGGACCGATCCGCCGGCACGCGGCTCGGGGATATGCGCGACATGGAGCACGGTCGATCCGACCCCGGCCAGCGCCTTGGCGGTGCGCCACAGGTTGAGGTCGCTCCACTGGGCGGTGTGCAGGTAGAAATCGCGATTGCCCCAACCAAACGCCATGTACGGCTCGGCGCCGTAGCGCGGATCGGCGAGATGCTCGGGCCTGGCGACATCGCGGAAGGCGGCGGCGGGCAGGATCAGATCGGTATGCGCGCCATTGTCGGCGACATAGATGCGGACGCCCGTGGTCACCGGCTCGCGCCCGCCATTCACCGCCAGTCCGGCGCCGAGTCCGGCGGCCGAGAGATAGAGCACGACCACCAGCACCAGTGCTCCCGCCAGCCGCAGCAATATCCGCAACATCGCCCTCCCCATTTCACGTCCGCCCCGCACCATGCTATGTCAGATCCATGGCGCAAGACACGCATGTACTCGACCGTCCGCCCGAAGGCGCGTCGGCAGACTGGACGATCCCGCAGAACTGGCAGGCCTATACGGCCGAGGAACACGCGACCTGGGACAAGCTCTATGAGCGCCAGGCGAAACTGCTGCCCGGCCGCGCGAGCCAGGCCTATCTCAACGGCCTCGACGCGCTGCGCCTGTCCGAATCGGGCATCCCGAATTTCGAGGAGCTGTCCGAGCGGCTGATGAAGCTGACCGGCTGGCAGGTGGTGGCGGTGCCGGGCCTGGTGCCCGACAATGTGTTCTTCGACCACATGGCCAATCGCCGCTTCGTCGCCGGCAATTTCATCCGCCGGCCCGACCAGCTCGACTATATCCAGGAGCCGGACGTCTTCCACGATGTCTTCGGCCATGTGCCGATGCTCGCCGATCCGGTGTTCGCCGATTATCTCGAGGCCTATGGCCGCGGCGGCAACCGCGCGCTCGAGCTGGGCGCGTTGAAGCAGCTCGGCCGTCTCTACTGGTATACGGTGGAGTTCGGGCTGATCCGCGAGGACGATGACCTGCGCATCTACGGCGCCGGCATCGTCTCTTCCTCGGCCGAAAGCGTCTTCTCGCTGGAGAGCGGCAGCCCCAACCGCATCGGCTTCGACATGAAGCGGGTGATGCAGACCGATTACCGGATCGACGATTTCCAGCAGAATTACTTCGTCATTCCCAGCTTCGGCGAGCTGCTGCGCCAGACGGTCGAGACCGATTTCGCGCCGCTCTATGACGAGATCGTCGGCAAGCCGGACATTCCGATCGCGGAGATCCTGCCGGGGGATGATGTCATCACCCGCGGCACGCAGGAATATGCGAAGGGCAAGGCTGCCTGATGGTCGGTTTCCTCAGGAAGCTGTTCGGCGGCGGCAAGCCGGCGCCGGAAGCGGAGACGCTGCCCGAGCCGGACCTGACCCTCGCCCGGGCCGAGGAAGAGCTGAAGCTCAAGACCGAGTTCGCGATGGCGACCTGGGGTCTGGGCGAGGGCGGCACCTGGGAAGCCGATCTCGATGCCGGCACGATCAGCTTCACCAACGACAAGGGCTGGGAGATCACCGCGCCGGTGCAGGTGATCGGCACGTTCAACACGCTCGACGGCAGCTGGCTATGGGGCTGGGATCACCCGTCGGTACCCGAGTCGGCTTCGCATGATGCGCGGCGCGTGCTGGAATTCGGCGAGCGCTATGGGCTGGCGGCGCTGACCACGCGCAAGATCCAGACCGAC
Organism: Sphingomonas kyeonggiensis; assembly: GCF_014204495.1. Taxonomy (GTDB): domain Bacteria; phylum Pseudomonadota; class Alphaproteobacteria; order Sphingomonadales; family Sphingomonadaceae; genus Sphingomonas; species Sphingomonas kyeonggiensis_A. The sequence continues at coordinate 452,865 of NZ_JACHLN010000001.1, forward strand.
GAGACCGATGCCTGGACCTTCACCGCGCTGGCCTGCCATCTCGCCGGCGCGCAGGGCGGCTATCGCGGGCCGGCGGGCAGCACGCATGTGTTCATGACCTATGGGACGGTCTCGATCCGCAAGCCGGACGGGACTGACGCAGGATAACCGTTCCCCGGCGAAAGCCGGGGCCCAGGGTCACAAGCGGTTCGGCAGAGAAACCCTGGGCCCCGGCGGACGCCGGGGAGCCGGAAGGCATGCCGGTGAGCTGGCGTACTACCAGCTGCCGAAACCCGGCGCCTCGCCCTTGCCGCGGCTGAGGCGGGTCACGCGTTCGGTGCCGTACCGCACGCGCTTGGTGAGCGTCAGCGTCGGCCAGTCGCCGCGATCGGTGCGGTTGACCAGGCGAAGCCCCTGGCGGCGATAGGCCTGGGCGACCGTCTCGGCCTGGGTCCCCAGCAGCCCCGCCAGGATCAGCGTGCCGCCCTCGGCCAGCACCGCGCCCAGGCTCGGCGCCAGCTCGACCAGCGGGCCGGCGAGGATATTGGCGATGACGAGGTCATAGGGTGCCCGGCCGAGCAGCAGCGGATGCTCGACGCCGGCGGCGGCTGCGAGCGCCAGTGCGCCCTGCCCGCCGCCGAGCGGCACGCGGTTGATATCGGCGTTCTCGGCCGTGACCTCGACTGCGCGCGGATCGATGTCCGATGCGGTGGCATAGGCGCGCGGCCAGAGATGCAGCGCAGCGAAGGCGAGCAGCCCGGTGCCGGTGCCGACGTCGAGGACATTCTCGAAGCGCTTGCCCTCGGCCTTGAGCCGGTCGAGTGCGATCAGGCAGCCCGAGGTGGTCTCGTGGGTACCCGTGCCGAAGGCGAGGCCGGCATCGATGCGAAACGCCTTGGCCCCGGCCGGCACCTTGCCCTTGTTGGTGGCGGTGTGGACATAGAAACGGCCAGCCTGGACCGGCTCGATCCCCGCCTGGCTGAGCGTTACCCAATCGGCGTCGCGGATCTTCTCGGCGACGGCCTTCACGCCCTTGGAACTGGGCGCCAGCGCCTGCACCGCGGCGAGCGCGGCGCTGTTCGGCTTGGAGTCGAAATAGGCCTCGAGCTGCCAGGCGAGCGGATCGTCGGCGATCACTTCGCTGGTGAGCAGAACCGGCGACGGCTCGATCTGGAACACCACCTCGTCATCGGCATCGATCGCCTCAGCCTCGGCACGGGTGCAGGGCAGGATGAGCTTCCAGCTCGACATCAATCAATCTCCACAGGGCGCGCGACGACCACCTTGAGGGCGGGAATCTCGATCGCGCGATATTGCAACTTGCGGCCCTGGCGCATCAGCAATGCGACGCGCGTCGGGCTCTGCATCCAGATCTTGTCGACCCCGTCCAGCCCGGTGAGCAGGAAGGCCTGGCGCCCGGTGGCGAGATCGCCGACCAACACATCCTCCTTGCCGCCCTGCGCGCGGACGCGGAACAGATAGTAAGCGAAGGGCGGCTCGGGCTTCTGCTGCGCCGCGTCACCGCCTGAGGCCCCGGCAAGATACTGGCGCTCAAGGATCCGCCGGCTGTTGTCGGGCAGGACCTTCCGGCTCGCGCCGCTGGCCTTGTCGAGCAGGATAACGTTGCGATCGTCCGCGGGTTCGCCGGCCGAATAGCTCCCGCCACCCCGTCCGATCGAACGCTCGGTCGCGATCACGATCTCGGTGAGATTGATACCGCGCAGCGGCGTGACTTCGGAGACCGCGAAGACCTCATTGGCGACCTTGGCCTCGACCTGCGCTGGCGCTTCCCGGTGGTGGGGGCCATCGTAGAACATCACCACGGCCATCACGATCGCCAGCAGCCCGACGATCGCCCCGATCATCGCCAGCGCACCGATCACCAGCGCCCCCATCTGGCCGCCGAACGAGGGACGCCACGGCTTGGGGGCTTCGACCGGCGGGCTATCGGACATAGCTGGCTCCGTTGATGTCGAGCACCGCCCCGGTCATCGAGGGCGGCGCATTGAGGGCACAGAAGCGGGCGAGCACCGCCACTTCGTCAGTATCCGCCACCCGGCCGAGCGGGATGTCGGCGAGCAGCTTCTCGCCACCGCGGCTGGCGAGATACTCGTCGGCCATGCCGGTCATGGTGAAGCCCGGGCAGATCGCGAAGGCGAGGATGCCCTGGCGCGCATAGCCGCGCGCGATGCTCTTGGTCATGCCGACCATGCCCGCCTTGGACGCGGCATAGTGCCAGTGCGCCGGGCTGTCGCCGCGATAGGCCGCGCGGCTCGCCATGTTGACGATGCGGCCGGGGCGGCCCTCGGCCTGCCAGTGGCAGATGGCGAGGCGGCAGAGCTCGGCGGAGGCGGTGAGGTTCACCCGCATCGTCCGCTCCCAGTTCGCCACCCAGTCGTCATGGTCGATGTCGAGCGGATTGCTCTCGAACACGCCGGCATTGTTGATGACCACGTCGATCCGGCCGTCCAGCGCATCGAGCGCCTTGCTCCACAGCGCCTTGGGCGCGGAAGGATCGGCGAAATCGGCGGGCATCCCGCTTCGCGTGCCCTGGCCGATCAGGCGGACATTATCGTTCTTGAAGCTCTCGGCGATCGCGGCGCCGATGCCGCGGCTCGCGCCGGTGAGGAGGATATGGGTGGCCATGCGCCTGCGTAGCGCTTCCCCCTGTCCCCGTCATCCCCGCGAAGGCGGAGGTCCAGAGTAGCAAGTGCTGTCCTGCTTGCCCCTGGATCCCTGCCTTCACGGGAATGACGAAGTTCTAGGCCGCCACGCTGCTCGAGAAGCTCTCCGCGGCGGTGCGCAGCTTGTGGAGGCGATCGTCGACTTCGGCGACGTCCTTCTGGAGCGTATCGATCTCGTGCGTCACCGACTTGGTATCCTCGCGGATCGCACCGATCGTGGCGGACATCGAGTCGGCGGCAAGCGCGGTCTCGTCGACCGCCGCGGTGATCGCGGTCACCGTCTGCGCCTGGACTTCCATCGCGCCGCGGATGCGGTTGGCACTTGCCTGGACTTCGCTGACCGTCGAGCGGATCGAGGCGTTGGTCTCGACCGTGCTCTTCGTCGCCGACTGGATCGCCGCGATCTTGGCGGCGATGTCGTCGGTGGCGCGGGCGGTCTGGTTGGCGAGGCTCTTCACTTCCTGCGCGACCACCGCGAAGCCGCGGCCGGCGTCGCCGGCGCGCGCCGCCTCGATCGTGGCGTTGAGCGCGAGCAGGTTGGTCTGGCCGGCAATGTCGCGGATCAGGCCGAGGATCGACTCGATCGACTTGGCGTGATCGCTGAGCGCTTCGCTCATGCCGACCGCATCGGTCGCCTGGCTGGAGGCGCGCGTGGCGATACCGGCAGCAGCCTCGACTTCCATGCGCGCGTCCTCGATCGCACGGATCAGGCCCGCGGCGGTCTGCGCCGCCTCGCGCATCGCCACCGCCGACTGCTCGGCCGCCGCGGCGACTTCGCTCGCCTTGCCCAGCATCCCGCGCGCCGAGCCCGAGGCGCCCTGCGCTTGCACCCGGATGCGGTTGGCGAGGCCGGTGGCCCCTTCGATCGACTCGGCGATGCTCGCCTTGAACTTCTGTGACCGGTCGCGGCGCGCCTGGTCGGCATAGAGCGCATCGCGCGCACCGAGATGACCGGCCATCAGGTCGGCCTCGGCCATCGCCATGCGCTGGACGATGTCGCAGAGACGCCCCAGCTTCTCGGCATCGCCGGGCAGCGCCTCGCGCAGCGCGCGCATCGTCGCGCTATGGGCATAGGAGAATGCCGCCACCACCGCCGGCAGCGGGATGCCCGCCGCATAGGTCTGGGTGGCATAGGCGCACACCATCTCGACCCATTCCTCGCTGAACGGCTTCTCGAACTTCACCGTGCCATAGCGCGTGCCGTTGGCGACCTGCGCTTCGTAGAGCGCGGGATCGTCGAACACTTCGCGCATCGCCTGGCTCGCCGGCATCGCCTTGAAATGGACCCAGAAGCCCTCGGCGATCTCGCGCTGGCGATGACCGATCAGCGTGACGATCTCGCGGCAGCCCGCTTCGATCGCACCATCCCAGTCATATTCGCGGCGATGGTCCTCCACCGTCCGCGTGCCGCCGCTCCAGCGGCCGGGTTCGCGTGCAACTACCATCATGTCCTCCCCCTCAGGCCGCGACCTTGGCGATGAAATCGCTGGCGCTGCCCTTCAGGCTGCCGAGCTGCCCCTCGAGCGCGGCAAAGCCCTGGCCGACCCGGTCGATCTCGCTCGCCACGGCCTCGGTATCCTCACGGATCGCACCGATCGTGGCGGACATCGAGTCGGCCGCGAGCGCGGTCTCGTCGACCGCAGCGGTGATCGCGGTCACCGTCTGCGCCTGGACTTCCATCGCGACGCGGATGCGGTTCGCGCTTTCCTGCACCTCGGTCACCGTCGAGCGGATCGAGGCATTGGTCTCGACCGTGCTCTTCGTCGCCGACTGGATCGCCGCGATCTTGGCGGCGATGTCGTCGGTGGCGCGGGCGGTCTGGTTGGCGAGGCTCTTCACTTCCTGCGCGACCACCGCGAAGCCGCGGCCGGCGTCACCCGCGCGGGCCGCCTCGATCGTCGCATTGAGCGCGAGCAGGTTGGTCTGGCCGGCAATGTCGCGGATCAGGCCGAGGATCGATTCGATCGACTTGGCGTGATCGCTCAGCGCTTCGCTCATGCCGACCGCATCGGTCGCCTGGCTCGAAGCGCGCGTGGCGATACCCGCCGCCGCTTCGACTTCCATGCGCGCGTCTTCGATCGCGCGGATCAGGCCCGCGGCGGTCTGCGCCGCTTCGCGCATCGCCACCGCCGACTGCTCGGCAGCCGCAGCGACTTCGCTCGCCTTGCCCAGCATCCCGCGCGCCGAAGCCGAGGTGTGGCTGGCCTGGACGCGGAGCTGCTCGCCTTCGCGCGAGGCGCGCTGGACGGTGCCGCCGATCGAATCGCGGAAATCCTCGGCGAGCCGGTCGCGCGCCGCCTGGGCGCTGTGCTCGCGGTACATGTTGTAGATCTCGACCGTGATGTCGCCCTCGAGCGCCGAGAGGCGCATCAGCGTGTCGATCAGCCCCGCGAGTCGCGCATTTTCGGCGCCGACACGGCGGATCAGGATCTCGAGCGCCGCCCGGTCGCTCGCGCTGATCATCGAAAGCAGCGCCATCGGCGGCACATTTGCGGCATAGGCAGCGGCGACCGAACGCTCGATCGACTCGATCCAGGCCCGGCCCTCGGGATCGAGGAAGCGGTTCTTGAGGAAGACCACGCCGACATCGATCATCTTCTGCGTGTCGTCGGGCGCCCAGTTGCGCTCATCGGCGAAGCAGCGCAGCCACTGATGCCAATAGGCCTCGGAAACCGCGCGGATCTCGGGCTCCAGCGCTTCCCAGGCGGCGCGGCCGGAAGCGGCGAGCGATCCTTCGATGTCGAAGATTCGCAGGCGCGCACGCACGTCGATGCGGGCAGCCACGGTGCCCGGCATGGGCAGGTCTTCGGACGAAACGGCGTTGGTCACGGAACAGTCCCCTGTGCGGCCGCGGGACGATCGGCCACTTGCTCCGCGATATGCGGGCGAACTGGTTAAGACCGGGTTAGTCAAGGCTCGATGTTGCGCATGCCAGCTTGCATCCGGCGACATGCGGACTAAGGAGACGGGCACCGACCGAGGAAGGACTTCAATCTTGGCCAATGTGCGCAACACCGCGCGACCCCTGTCGCCGCATATGTCGATCTGGAAATGGGGCCCGTCGATGGCGGCCTCGATCACGCACCGCGTTACCGGCAGCGGGCTGGCGACCGTGGGAACGATCCTGTTCGTCTGGTGGCTTGTCGCGCTGGCTTCCGGCCCGGCGGCCTATGCCTGCTTCCTCGACCTGTTCACGGTGAAGTCCGGCGCGCTCAACATCGTCGGCTATGTCTTCGGGATCGGCCTGACCTACTCCTTCTTCCAGCACCTGAGCACCGGCGTGCGCCACTTCTTCCTGGACCAGGGCGCCAATTTCGAGCTCAAGGCCAACAAGACGACCGCGCTGCTGACCTATGTCGCCGCGATCCTCCTCACCATCGCCTTCTGGGGCTTCATCATCTGGGGTAAGACCAATGGGTAACGGCACCAGCATCGGCAAGGTCCGCGGCCTCGGCTCCGCCAAGGAAGGCGCGCATCACTGGTGGCACCAGCGGCTGACCGGCGGCGCCAACCTGATCCTCACCTTGTGGTTCGTGCTCAGCATCGCGCTGCTGCCGGCCTATGATTTCGAGACGGTCCGCCACTGGCTGGCCCAGACCCAGGTCGCCGTGCCGCTGATCCTGCTCGTCATCGCCACCTTCTATCACTTCCGCCTCGGCCTGCAGGTGGTGATCGAAGACTATATCCATGACGAAGTGCACATCGTGCTGATGGTGCTGCTCAACTTCTTCACGCTGACGACCGGCACGCTCGCCATCTTCTCGATCCTCAAGATCGCCTTCACGGCAGGAGCTGCGCTCTGATGTCCGCCTACAAGATCATCGACCACACCTATGATGCCGTCGTCGTCGGCGCCGGCGGTTCGGGCCTGCGCGCCACCATGGGCTGCGCCGAAGCCGGCCTGAAGACCGCCTGCATCACCAAGGTGTTCCCCACGCGCTCGCACACCGTCGCCGCCCAGGGCGGCATCGCCGCGAGCCTCGGCAACAACACGCCCGATCACTGGTCGTGGCACATGTTCGACACCGTCAAGGGCTCCGACTGGCTCGGCGACCAGGACGCGATCGAGTATATGGTTCGCGAAGCGCCGCAGGCGGTGTACGAGCTCGAGCATGCCGGCGTGCCGTTCAGCCGCAACGACAATGGCACGATCTACCAGCGCCCGTTCGGCGGCCACATGCAGAACATGGGCGAAGGCCCGCCCGTGCAGCGCACCTGCGCCGCGGCGGACCGTACCGGCCACGCCATGCTCCACGCGCTCTACCAGCAGAGCCTGAAGTATGACGCCGACTTCTACGTCGAATATTTCGCGCTCGACCTGATCATGGAAGACGGCGCCTGCCGCGGCGTGATCGCCTTGTGCATGGAAGACGGCTCGATCCACCGCTTCCGTTCGCACGCCGTCGTGCTCGCCACCGGCGGCGGCGGCCGCGTCTACCAGTCGGCGACCTCGGCGCACACCTGCACCGGCGACGGCAACGGCATGGCGCTGCGCGCGGGCATCGCACTGCAGGACATGGAGTTCGTCCAGTTCCACCCGACCGGCATCTACGGCGCCGGCGTCCTCATCACCGAGGGCGCGCGCGGTGAAGGCGGCTACCTGACCAACTCCGAGGGCGAGCGCTTCATGGAGCGCTATGCTCCCTCGGCCAAGGACCTCGCCAGCCGCGACGTCGTCGCGCGCTCGATGGCGATGGAAATCCGCGAGGGCCGCGGCGTCGGCAAGGAGAAGGATCACATCTTCCTTCACCTCAACCATATCGATCCGAAGATCCTGCACGAGCGCCTGCCGGGCATCACCGAGACCGGCAAGATCTTCGCCGGTGTCGACCTGACCCGCCAGCCGCTGCCGGTGGTGCCGACCGTCCACTACAATATGGGCGGCATCCCCACGAACTATCACGGCGAAGTCGTCCGCAATAAGGACGGCGATCCGGATTCGGTCGTCCCCGGCCTGTTCGCGGTCGGCGAAGCGGCCTGCGTGTCGGTCCACGGCGCCAACCGCCTCGGCTCCAACTCGCTGATCGACCTCGTCGTCTTCGGCCGCGCCACCGGTCTCCGCCTCAAGGAGATCATCAAGCCCGGCACCAAGCACAACGAGCTGCCCAAGGGCTCGGAGGAGTTCGCGCTCAGCCGTCTCGATCACTTCCGCAACGCCAAGGGCGAGAAGCCGACCGCGCAGATCCGCGCCGACATGCAGAAGACGATGCAGCGCCACTGCGCCGTGTTCCGCGACAGCGCGCTGCTGGCGGAGGGCGTCGAGCACATGAAGGAAGTCTACAAGGGCTTCCAGGACGTGGGCATCCAGGACCGCTCGCTGATCTGGAACACCGACCTGGTCGAGACGCTCGAGCTCGACAACCTGATCGGCCAGGCCGTCGTCACCATCGAGTGCGCCGCCAACCGCAAGGAAAGCCGCGGCGCGCACATGCACGAGGACTTCCCCGAGCGCGACGACAAGAACTGGATGAAGCACACCGTCGCCACCTTCGAGGGCTGGGGCGGCAAGGGCGGCAAGACCGAAATCGATTACCGCCCGGTCCACGACTACACGCTCACCGACGAGATCGAGTACATCAAGCCGAAGAAGCGGGTGTACTGATCCTTCGACAGCAGGTTTCCGAAAGGGCCCGTTCGCCATATGCGAGCGGGCCCTTTTGCATTTCATCTGCACGATAGCTCCTTTTGACCGGTGATCACGCGTCGCCAGACTGGCCGCGACCCAATGGAACGCGCCGATGCAGTCTTCCCCTTCGACATCGCGGGTGCGCTTGACACCGCCCAGCCCCCCACGAAAGTGGACCAACAAGGGGGCACCAATGAGCGCATTCGAATTCATCTTCAGCTTCTTCGGGCTGCTGCTCGGCCTCGCGCTCGCCGAGGGGCTTGGCGGTCTCTCCCGCGCGCTCAAGGCGAGCCACAAGGTGCGGATCGGCTGGGCGACCATCCTGCTCGGCGTCTTCGTCTCGTGCGATGTCGTGTCCTTCTGGATGTATGGCTGGGCGCTGCGCGATCTGCTGCCGCTCAACTGGCCGGTGCTGTTCTGCGGCTTCCTGGTGACCGCCGTCTATTATGTCGCCGCCTCGCTGATCTTCCCCGACGACCCCGAGGAATGGGGCGATCTCGACCTCTATTTCGACCGGCACCGCGGCAAGGTGCTGACCGCCGTGCTGCTCTGCAACGTCGCGCTGATGGCGACGACGATCGGGCTGGCGGGAACGAAGGGCCTGTTCACCTTCCGGCTGTTCGTCCTCACCTGGTCGTTCTTCCCGGTGATCCTGCTGGCGATCGCCGCGCGGGACCGGCGGATCGTCATCGCCTGCCTGGCCTGGCTGATCGCGGTCTATCCGCTCACCGCCATCTGGCATTGAAGCCCGGCGCTCCCCAGATGGCTTGACACCGCTCTCGCACCCGCGAGAGTGGTCGTTAACTAAATCGGGGGTTCTCGCCTGCCCATGCGTATCGCGTTCGCCATGCTTGCGGCGGTTGCCGCGCTCGCCGTCACGCCAGCCGCCGCCCAGTACAAGGCGCCGGAGCACAAGGCGGACTGGCCGGGGATGGTCTCCGGGCCCGACGGCATCGAAGGGCTCGATCCCGGCCCCGAGCTGCAGCGCGGCCGATCGGCCAGGGCGATGCTCGCCGATACCCGCAAGCTCAACGTCGCGCTCAATGCGCTCCAGCCGCAGCGCAAGACGCTGGTCGACGCCTATGTCGTCTCGGTCGCGCTCGACAGCGATCCGGTGTTCGGGCGCGAGGCGCGCGAGGCCGGCAAGGTGCTGTCGCGCCGCTTCGACGCCGCCGGCCGCACCATCGTCCTTGGCGGCACCGCCGGCTCCATGCCGAGCGAGCTGCCGGGTGGTTCGCTGACCAGCCTCACCCTCGCCCTCGCCCGCATTGCCGAGGTGATGGACAAGGAGCAGGACGTCCTCGTCCTCTACACCACGAGCCACGGTGCCAAGGTTGGCATCGCTTATCATGACGGCGACGAGGGCTATGGCATCCTCAGCCCTCGGCGGCTCGAATCCCTCCTCGACGAACTGGGGATCAAAAACCGGCTGCTGATTCTCTCGGCCTGTTATTCGGGCATCTTTGTCAGCCCGCTCTCCAGCCCCACCACCGCGCTGTTCACCGCCGCCTCCTCGGATCGCACGAGCTTCGGCTGCCAGGCCGATAACGACTGGACCTTCTTCGGCGATGCGATGATCAACCATGCGCTGCGCAAGGGCCAGCCGCTCGAAAAGGCGTCGGACGAGGCGCGCATGCTGATCAACGACTGGGAAAGCATGGCGCGCGTCATGCCGTCCAACCCGCAGGTGACGATCGGCGCGGATGTCGCGACCTGGCTCGCCCCGCTCGAGGCGCGCATGCCGCAGACCGACACCCCACCCGTCGGCCGCCCGGCGACCGACATGCTCAAACGCGGCGGATAGCATGGCAGCCGAGGAAACTCTTCTGGAGCGGTTGATCCCGGGCGATCTGGAACACCAGATCCCCGCGGCGATCCAGAAGGCGCTTCCCGGCGGCTTCCGCAATCGCGTGCTCCAGGTCGGCCTCGGCCTGCTGATCACCTTCGGCTTCGCCTTCCTCGTCCGTCGCTGGGTCGAGCGGCGCGAAGCCCAACGCCGGGTGATCGCACCCCGGCCCACCGCCCCCACGCTTCCGCCCGCGCCGCTGGAACCCGATCCGATCGCGGAAGTTACCGCGGCGATGACCGACGCGATCGACGCCCCCGCCAGCCCGCAGGACGACAGCCAGGCCGCGCGCTACCCGCTGCTCGCCCGCCCGCATGTCGCTCTGTCCGGCCCGGTCGACCAGGCGATGTACGCCAGCTTCCGCGACCAGCTCGCCGCCGCTCCGCGCGAAGGCAGCCTCGTCGTCTCGCTTTCCACCCTGGGCGGCGACCCCGAAGTCGCCCGGCTGATGGGCGACGAGATCCGCCTGCTACGCGACTATTCTGGCCGCGAGACGCTGTTCCTCGGCAAGGTCGCCGTCTACTCCGCCGGCGCGACCTTCATGGCCGCCTTCCCCGCCGACAAGCGCTTCCTCACCCGCGGCACTCGGTTGATGATCCATGAGCGACAGATCCAGTCGACGCTCGATCTGTCCGGCCCGCTGCGCATGCAGGTCGCCAGCCTCAAGGCCAAGCTGCACGAGATCGAGGAATCGGTGCGGATCGAGGAAGAGGGCTTTCGCGACATCATCGCCGGCTCGAAAGTGCGCTTCGAGGAAGTCGCCGAGCGCGCGCCGGCCAACTGGTATATCGAGGCGGAAGAGGCCCGTTCGCTCGGTCTGGTGCTTGATATCATCTGAGAGGTTGAGCCCGGCGGTTCGATTGGCTATCGCGCGGCCAAGCATAAGGAACCCCTCGATGGCCGAATTCCGCCTTCCCAAGAACAGCCGCATCTCCACCAAGGGCAAGGAGCACAAGGCGGACCCGGGCGCGAAGAACGTCAAGAAGTTCAAGATCTACCGCTACGATCCGGATTCGGGCGAGAATCCCCGCTACGACACGTTCGAGATCGACCTCGACGAATGCGGCCCGATGGTCCTCGACGCGCTGATCAAGATCAAGTCGGAGCAGGACAGCTCGCTGACCTTCCGCCGCTCGTGCCGCGAAGGCATTTGCGGCTCCTGCTCGATGAACATGGACGGGCGCAACGGCCTCGCGTGCACCACCGCGATCGAGGACATCAAGGGCGACATCCGCATCACCCCGCTGCCGCACATGGACGTGATCAAGGACCTCGTTCCCGATTTCACCCACTTCTATGCGCAGTACGCCTCGATCAAGCCGTGGCTGCAGACCGTGTCGACCACGCCCTCGGGCAAGGAGCGGCTCCAGTCGCCGGCCGACCGCGAGAAGCTCGACGGCCTGTACGAGTGCATCCTGTGCGCCTGCTGCTCGACCTCGTGCCCGAGCTACTGGTGGAACAGCGACAAGTTCCTCGGCCCGGCGATCCTGCTCCAGGCCTATCGCTGGCTGGCCGACTCGCGCGACGAGATGACCGGCGAGCGCCTCGACAATCTCGAGGATCCGTTCCGCCTCTATCGCTGCCACACGATCATGAACTGCTCGAACGTCTGCCCGAAGGGCCTGAGCCCGGGCAAGGCGATCGCCGAGATCAAGAAGATGGAAGCCGAGCGCACGCTCTGATCCTGTGAACCAGCCCGGCCCCGAGCATTTCTTCTACGAAGACGATCCGGACCTGCCGGGCTGGAAGCGCTGGCAGATTCTGGACCAGGGCCGGTTCAACAGCTTCATCGGCGCGCTTTCGGTGAAGGCGAGCGGTGAGCGCACCGCGCTGGTCCGCCACCGCTTCGAGCGCCAGCACTCCAATTTGCGCGACCATATCCATGGCGGCGCGCTCGCCGGCTTCATCGACATGGCGCTGTTCGCCGCCGCGCGCGGCCTCGGCGTGCTCGCCGGCCCTGCCTCCACCGTCGACATGTCGATCCAGTTCATCGCCGGCGGCGCGATCGGCACCGATACCGAAGCCGAGATCGACCTGCTGCGTGAGACCGGCCGCATGCTGTTCCTGCGCGGCGTGGTCCGCCAGGGCGATGTGACCGTCGCCAGCTTCCTCGGCACCATCCGCAAGAGTTCGCCCCCGCCCAGATCATGACCAGCGTAATCGAGAAATACCGTGCCCTCGTCGCCGCGGGCGAGCTTCGCCCCGACCCCGAACAGGCCGCCGCCGCCGAACGGCTGAACAGCCTGGCCGGCGAACTGGAAGCGGTGCCGAAAAAGGGCAGCATCCTGTGGCGCGCGCTCGGCCGCCTGCCCGAGCCGCCGCGCGGGCTCTACATCTGGGGCAGCGTCGGCCGCGGCAAGTCGATGCTGATGGACCTGTTCTACGAGACGGTGAACATCCGCCGGAAGCGCCGCGTCCATTTCCACGAATTCATGCTCGAAGTGCATGAGCGGCTCAACGAGGAGCGCAAGAGGGACACGCGCGATCCCGTCGTCGCGGTCGCCGATGCGATGGTCGAGGATACCCGCCTGCTCGCCTTCGACGAGATGGTGGTCAACAACCCCGCCGACGCGATGATCCTCTCGCGCCTGTTCACCGAGATGATGGGGCATGGCCTCACCATGGTCGCCACCTCGAACCGGGCGCCGCGCGACCTCTACAAGGACGGGCTCAACCGCCAGCTGTTCATCCCCTTCATCGAGCTGATCGAAGCGAAGATGGACGTGCTGACGCTGAACGGCCCGACCGACTATCGCCTCGATCGCCTCGGCCGGATGGACACCTGGCTGGTGCCGAACGGGCCCGAGGCCACAAAGCAGCTTTCCGAAGCGTTCTTCCGCCTGACCGATTATCCGGTCGAGGACCGCGCCCATGTCCCGACCTGCGAGCTGCCGGTGCAGGGCGGGCGCGAGCTGCATGTGCCGAAATGCCTGAAGGGCGTCGCGGTGTTCTCGTTCAAGCGGCTGTGCGGCGAGGCGCGCGGCGCCGCCGACTATCTCGCCATCGCCCGGCGCTTCCACACCGTGATCCTGGTCGGCATCCCCAAGCTGGGGCCGGAGAACCGCAACGAGGCAGCGCGCTTCGTCACGCTGATCGACGCGCTCTACGAGCACAAGGTCAAGCTACTCGCCGCCGCCGATGCCCAGCCACAGGACATGTACGAGACCGGCGACGGCCGCTTCGAGTTCGACCGCACCGTCAGCCGCCTGATGGAAATGCGCTCGGAGACGTACCTGGCCGAAGGGCACGGCGAGCAGTGAATGCCATTCCCATCCCTGGAAGGGAGGGAAGCAAAAGAAAGAACCACCCCGGTATATTGGTCTGGCCGAATGGCCTGACCCGCGATAGGCTCCCCGCAAAAGCAAAATAGGGAGAGACTATGCGCCTGATCGGGTTCGCGCTTGCGGCGTTGCTGGCACCCATGAGCGCTTCGGCGCAGACCCTGGTCGCGGCCGACCTTCGCCCGGGCCAGAGCCTGGACGGCGCCTGGCACTGGTCGGTCGATCCCTATCGCGACGGCGTCGCCGGCTTTCATGGCGGTCCGCCTTCCGAAAGCACCGCGCGCTATCAGGACAGGATCCAGGCCGATGAAGCCGAGAAGCGCCCGACCGCGCTGTTCGAGTTCGACATGCAGCGCTCGGCGATCACGCACCTGCCCGGCAGCTGGATCGGCCATGCCCCGGAGATGCGCTATTATCAGGGCCTGGTCTGGTACCAGCGGACCTTCGACTACACGCCGGCGGGCCCGGGCAAGCGCGTCTATCTCCGCTTCGGCAGCGCCGATTATGCCGCCAGCGTGTTCCTCAACGGCAAGCCGGTCGGCAAGCATGTCGGCGCCTTCACCCCCTTCGCCTTTGACGTGACCGACAGGCTGCGCCCGGGCAGCAACCAGATCACCGTTGGCGTCGATTCCGCCCGCACCGACAGCGACGTGCCGCCGCCGGTCACCGACTGGGAGACCTATGGCGGCATCACCCGCTCGGTACGCCTGGTCACCGTGCCCGAGACATTCGTGGACGATGCGTTCGTCCGGCTGGGCAAGGACGGCCGCATCGCGGTCTCGGCGCAACTGCTTGGGCCGCAGGCCGCGAACGCGCCGATCCGCCTCGCCATCCCCACGCTCGGCGCCACGCTCGAAGGGCGCACCGATGGCGAAGGCAAATGGAGCGCCAGCCTGCCGGCGCCGCGCGCCCTGCAGCGCTGGTCGCCCGAGAACCCGAAGCTCTACGACGTCGAGATCGCCTCCGGCGCGGACCGCTTCGCCGACCGTGTCGGCTTCCGTACGATCGAAGTGCAGGGCGACCGGATCCTGCTCAACGGCAAGTCGATCTTCCTGCGCGGCATCTCGATGCACGAGGAGGAATTGGGCAAGGATCCCGTCCGTGCGATGAGCCCCGCCGCCGCGCGGGCGCTGTTCTCCGAGATCAAGCAGGGGCTGCACGGCAACTTCGTGCGCCTCGCGCATTATCCGCATGACGAGGGCACCACCCGCCTCGCCGACGAGATGGGCCTGCTCGTGTGGAGCGAGGTGCCGGTCTATTGGCGCGTCGCCTGGGGCAATGCCGATACGCTCGCCACCGCGCGCCGGATGATCGCCGAGAATATCCGCCGTGACCGCAACCGCGCCGCGATCGTGCTGTGGAGCGTCGCCAACGAAACGCCGGTATCGGACGCCCGCAACGCCTTCCTCCGCACGCTGATCGGCGATGTCCGCGCGCTCGATGACAGCCGGCTCGTCACCGCCGCGCTGCTCAGCGATCGCAAGGGCAAGGAGATGCGGATCAATGATCCGCTGGTCGGCGATCTCGATGTGATGGCGATCAACACCTACAATGGCTGGTATTCGGATGATCCGCTCGCCGCGATCCCGAGCTTCACCTGGGCCAGCCCGGTCAACAAGCCGCTGATCTTCTCCGAGTTCGGCGCCGATGCGCTCTATGGCTATCACGACGGCACCGCGGCCCCGCACAAGTTCAGCGAGGAATATCAGGCCGAATATTATCGCCGCACGCTGGAAATGGCGGCCAAGGTGCCGTTCCTGCGCGGCCTCAGCCCCTGGATCCTCAAGGACTTCCGCTCCCCGCGCCGCCAGCACCCGGTCTATCAGCAGGGCTGGAACCGCAAAGGGCTGATCTCGGAGACCGGCCAGCGCAAGCAGGCGTTCGGCGTGCTGGCCGAAGACTATGCCGCGCGGGAGAAGGCGGAACGCTAGGCCGCCAGCGCCGCTGCCAGCTCCTGCCCCTTCCCCGTCAGCGCATAGAGCGGCAGCGGTGGATAGCGGTCCTCGAGCCGGCGACGGACCAGTTCCTCATCGATCACGGCCTTGAGCGTGGTCGAGAGGGCACGCGGGGTGACCGGTGCCAGCCGCGCCTGGAGTTCGCCGAAGCGCGCCCAGTCCGGCCCCAGCCCGGCGACCAGCGGCAGCGACCAGCGCGGCAGGTCGCCCGCTCCCAGCCGCAGCCGCGCCCGCGCTTCCTCGATCCGTGCGCACAGCGCCGCGACCGGGCGGCCGGCATCGCTCAGCACATATTCGGGGCGCAGCGGATGGCCATGACCGGGGTTGGGCTGCACCCAGCCGCATTCCCGCAGCCAGGCCAGGCAGCGCGACAGGCTGTTGTGCGGCAGGTCGAACGCGCGCGCCATCACCGCGAAGCGCGCGCCCTGCTCGCGGTGGAGCAGCGCCAGCACCGGGATCGCCCAGCGATTGGACTCCAAGGTGCGCAGGAGCTGCGCCGGATCAGAGGGAATTGACTCCATCACCAAATTCATATCGACTATATAAATGTAACCGTAGAGTCGGAGAACCCGGATGGCAACCACGCTCGAACCCTCTGCCCGCGCCGCACTCGGCTATGACGGCGGCCTGACCTGCGCGATCAACGTCACCGATCTAGATGCCGGCATCGCCTGGTATCGCGACGTGCTGGGAATGAACCTGCTCTACCGCGTCGACGAGATCGCCTGGTGCGAGTTCGAGAGCCCGGTGGCGCGCGTCAATGTCGGCCTTGCCCAGCGCGAGAGCGTGATCCAGGGCGGCGGCGCCACGCTCACTTTCGGGGTCGTCGACATCGAAGCGGCGCAGAAGGTGCTCGACTCCGCGGGCGTGCGGCAGGATGGACCGATCCAGGATATACCAGGCATGGTCCGGCTGCTCACCTTCTACGATCCCGACGGCAATGCGCTGATGCTCTACCAGGATCTGATGCAGGGCGGCTGAGCCCGATCCGCCAGGCCGGGGAAGCGCCGCATGCCCGCGAGCAAGGCGGCGCAACCCCTTATTGCAGTTGCGAATTAGTTGCAAAGATAATCGCAGCCCATCCTTTTTCATGGGTTGCGACTCTCCTATTATGGGCCTAAGCCGCCACCGCTTTCACCGGCACGCCGGTACGTGCGTGCTGGTGTCCGGTTGAACCAGACCCATAGGGAGTATCCATGGCCCGCAAGAAGATCGCGCTGATTGGCGCCGGCAACATCGGCGGTACGCTCGCGCACCTCGCAGCACTCAAGGGCCTGGGCGACATCGTCCTGTTCGACGTCGTCGAAGGCGTGCCCCAGGGCAAGGCGCTCGACCTGTCGCAGTGCGGCCCCGTCGAGGGCTTCGACGCCAAGATCATCGGCTCGAACGACTATGCCGACATCGCGGGCGCCGACGTGATCATCGTCACCGCCGGCGTCGCCCGCAAGCCGGGCATGAGCCGCGACGACCTGCTCGGCATCAACCTCAAGGTCATGAAGGCTGTCGGCGAGGGCATCGCCGCCCATGCGCCCGACGCGTTCGTGATCTGCATCACCAACCCGCTCGACGCGATGGTCTGGGCGCTGCGCGAATTCTCGGGCCTGCCGCACACCAAGGTCGTCGGCATGGCCGGCGTACTCGACTCGGCCCGCTTCAGCCACTTCCTCGCCGAGGAATTCGGCGTGTCGGTCAAGGACGTGAACACCTTCGTGCTCGGCGGCCACGGCGACACCATGGTCCCGGTCCTCGAATATTCGACCGTGTCGGGCATCCCCGTCGCCGATCTGATCGAGATGGGCTTCTCGACCAAGGAAAAGATCGACGAGATCGTCAAGCGCACCCGTGGCGGCGGCGGCGAGATCGTCGCGCTGCTCAAGACCGGCTCGGCCTTCTATGCGCCCGCCACCTCGGCGATCGCGATGGCCGAGGCCTATCTCTACGACCAGAAGCGCATCCTGCCCGCAGCCGCGCACCTGACCGGCCAGTACGGCGTCGACAATCTCTACGTCGGCGTGCCGGTCCTGTTCGGCAAGGACGGCGTCGAGAAGATCGTCGAGGTCAAGCTGTCGGACGAGGCCAAGGCCAATCTGACGGTCTCGGTCGACGCGGTGAAGGAACTGCTGGTCGCCTGCAAGGCGATCGACGGCTCGCTCGCCTGATCATGACTGCGCAGCGCTCCGGCCTGCTCGCGATCGCCGCGCTTGCCTGTGCAAGCGCGGCTTCGCTGTTGCCGGCGCCTGCAATGGCCCAGGAGGCCACGCCCACGGCCCCCGCCGAGCCGGTGCCGCTGTTCCAGGCTGCCTGCATCAGCGGCGCGGTCCGGCTGAGCAAGAGCGTCGCCGAGCCGATGACCTTCGCCTCGCTGCCCGCCGCCGCGCAGCGCGCGCTCGGCGCCGGCACCGTCGCGACGCGTGCCGAGGCCGAGAAGCTGCCCGCGCCGACCGCGGCGCAGGTGCCCAACACGATTTACCGGATCGCCGGTGGCCAGCTCTATCTGCTGCCGCCCACCGCCCAGCCCAGCCACACTCCGATCGGCGATAGCTGCATCGTGCTGTGGTACGCGCTGTCCGACGAGGATTATCCCGCTGCACGCAAGCTCGTCCTCCCCGATGAGGACGCCGTGCCGCTCTCCGCACGCCCCACCGCCAGCGCGGTCGGTGCGTCGGTTGCCACTTCCGCTCGCGAGGACGTTCGCGTGACCGCCGCCGCCTATGGCGGCTGGGTCGTGCTGCGCTCCTCCTCCCTAACCGAATCCAAAGCGCCTGGAGCCCAGTGAACGCATGAGCATCCTGATCAACAAGAACACCAAGGTCATCACCCAGGGGATGACCGGTGAGACCGGCACCTTCCACACCCAGCAGGCGCTCGCCTATGGGACGCAGATGGTCGGCGGCGTGACCCCCGGCAAGGGCGGCACCGAGCATATCGGCCTGCCCGTGTTCGACACCGTCGCCGAGGCCGTCACCAAGACCGGCGCCGACGCCTCGGTCATCTACGTGCCGCCGCCCTTCGCCGCCGACTCGATCCTCGAGGCGATCGACGCCGAAGTGCCGCTGATCGTCTGCATCACCGAGGGCATCCCGGTGCTCGACATGGTCAAGGTGAAGCGCGCGCTTTCGGGTTCGAAGTCGCGCCTGATCGGCCCGAACTGCCCCGGCCTGCTGACCCCGGGCGAGTGCAAGATCGGCATCATGCCGGGCTCGATCTTCTCGAAGGGCTCGGTGGGCGTCGTCTCGCGCTCGGGCACCCTCACCTATGAGGCGGTGTTCCAGACCACCAATGCCGGCCTCGGCCAGACCACCGCGGTGGGCATCGGCGGCGACCCCGTCAACGGCACCAACTTCATCGACGTGCTCGAGCTGTTCCTCGCGGACGACGCGACCAAGTCGATGATCATGATCGGCGAAATCGGCGGCTCGGCCGAAGAGGAAGCCGCGCAGTTCCTGATCGACGAGGCCAAGCGTGGCCGCAAGAAGCCGATGGCCGGCTTCATCGCGGGCCGCACGGCGCCTCCGGGCCGCCGCATGGGCCATGCCGGCGCGATCGTCTCGGGCGGCCAGGGCGGTGCCGAGGAAAAGATCGCGAAGATGGAAGAGGCAGGCATCCGCGTCGCAGCCAGCCCGTCGGAGCTCGGCTCCACGCTGGTCGAAGTGCTCAAGGGCTGAATTACAACGTGCGCGCTCCTATCTCCTTCACGGAATGGGAGCGCTAACACAGACTGGAATTGACTATGGGCTATGAGGGCCTGGACTTCGACGAGATCGCCGGCGGTGTGAGCCCCGCCTTCGTCGAGACGATGTACCGCCGCTACAAGGCGGATCCGACCGGCGTCGAGCCGCAGTGGCAGCAGTTCTTCGACGGCCTCGAGAACGCGGCTTCGGGCCCCAGCTGGGCGAACCCGCGCTGGCCGCTCGCCGAAACGGATGCCCTCACTGCCGGGCTCGATCCCACCCAGATGGAGCCCGCGCCCAAGCCCGCCAAGGGTGGCGCTGCCCCGGCCAAGCCGGCCGGCCCCGCCGCGTCGGAAGCCGACATCGCCCGCGCCGCCGGCGATTCGATCCGCGCGATGCTGCTGATCCGCACCTACCGGGTGCGCGGCCACCTCGCCGCTTCGCTCGATCCGCTCGGCCTGGCCCGCCAGGACCTGCCTGCCGACCTGACGCCGGAATATCACGGCTTCACCGGCGCCGATCTCGATCGCCCGATCTATCTCGGCGGCACGCTCGGCCTGGAAAAGGCGACCGTGCGCGAGATCGTCGCGATCCTGCAGGCGAACTACTGCGGCAATGTCGGCCTCGAGTACATGCACATCGCCGATGTGGAGGAGCGCCGCTTCCTCCAGGATCGGATGGAGGGCAAGGACAAGGCCATCCAGTTCACCGCCGACGGCAAGAAGGCGATCCTCTCCAAGGTCATCGAGGCCGAGGAGTGGGAGAAGTTCTGCGGCAAGAAGTATGTCGGCACCAAGCGCTTCGGCCTCGACGGCGGCGAAGCGATGATCCCGGCGATGGAAGCCATCATCAAGTACGGCGGCCAGCTCGGCGTGCGCGAGATCGTGTACGGCATGGCGCATCGCGGCCGCCTGAACATGCTCACCAACGTGATGTCGAAGCCGTATCGCGCGATCTTCCACGAATTCTCGGGCGGCTCGTCCAATCCGGACGACGTCGGCGGCTCGGGCGACGTGAAGTATCACCTCGGCACCAGCACCGATCGCGAGTTCGACGGCATCAGCGTCCATATGTCGCTGGTCGCCAACCCGTCGCACCTTGAAGCGGCCGATCCGGTCGTACTCGGCAAGACCCGCGCGATCCAGACGATCGCCAACGACCTGGAAGCGCATACCGGCTCGCTGCCCGTGCTGCTGCACGGCGACGCCGCGTTCGCCGGCCAGGGCATTGTCTGGGAGTGCCTCGGCTTCTCGGGCATCCGCGGCTACAACACCGGCGGCTGCCTGCACTTCATCATCAACAACCAGATCGGCTTCACGACGAGCCCGCAGTTCGCGCGCTCCTCGCCCTATCCGTCGGACGTCGCCAAGGGCGTCCAGGCGCCGATCTTCCACGTCAATGGCGACGATCCCGAAGCGGTCACCTTCGCCTGCAAGATGGCGATCGAGTTCCGCCAGACCTTCAAGCGCGACGTCGTGATCGACATGTGGTGCTATCGCCGCTTTGGCCATAACGAAGGCGACGAGCCCTCGTTCACCCAGCCGCTGATGTACAAGGCGATCCGCCAGCATCCGTCGGTCAGCGTCGTCTATTCGAAGAAGCTGATCGCCGAAGGCACGATCGACCAGGGCTTCGTCGACGAGAAGGTGAAGCAGTTCAACCTGCTGCTCGAAGGCGAGTTCGAAGCGGGCAAGTCGTACCTCCCCAACAAGGCGGACTGGTTCGGCGGCCGCTGGTCGGGCCTGTCGGTTCCGGGCGATGCCGAGACGGCGCGCCGCTCGGTCGAGACCGGCATCGAGAAGAAGCTGTTCGACAGCCTCGGCCGCACGCTGACCGAAGTCCCCTCGGACCTCGAGATCCACAAGACGCTCGGCCGCGTGCTCGATGCGAAGCGTGCGATGTTCTCGTCGGGCGAGAATTTCGACTGGGCGACCGGCGAAGCGCTGGCCTTCGGCTCGCTGCTCTCGGAAGGCTATGGCGTCCGCCTCTCGGGCCAGGACGTCGGCCGCGGCACCTTCTCGCAGCGCCACGCGGTGTGGGTCGATCAGAAGGATGAGCATCGCTACATCCCGCTCTCGACCATCCCGCACGGCACCTTCGAAGTGCTCGATTCGCCGCTCTCGGAGTACGGCGTGCTCGGCTTCGAATATGGCTATGCGCTCGCCGATCCGAAGACGCTGGTGCTGTGGGAAGCGCAGTTCGGCGACTTCGCCAATGGCGCGCAGATCATGATCGACCAGTTCATCGCGGCGGGCGAGGCGAAGTGGCTGCGCGCCAACGGCCTGGTGATGCTGCTGCCGCACGGCTATGAAGGCCAGGGCCCCGAGCACAGCTCGGCGCGTCCGGAGCGCTATCTGCAGCTCTGCGCGGAAGACAATATGCAGGTCGTCAACATCACGACGCCGGCAAACTACTTCCACCTGCTGCGCCGCCAGATGCACCGCACCTTCCGCAAGCCGCTGGTGCAGATGACGCCGAAGTCGCTGCTCCGCCACAAGCTGGCCGTGTCGAAGGCCGAGGACTTCCTGGGCGACAGCCACTTCATGCGCATCCTCAGCGACCCGTCGGCTCCGGCGGATACCGAGGTGAAGCGCCTGGTGCTGTGCACCGGCAAGGTCGCCTATGACCTGATCGAGGCGCGCGATGCCGCCGGTGACAAGAACACCGCGATCGTCCGCATCGAGCAGCTCTATCCCTTCCCGGGCGAGGCCCTGGCCAAGCGCATCGCGCGCATGACCAACCTCGAGGAAGTGATCTGGGCGCAGGAAGAGCCGAAGAACAACGGCTACTGGTTCTTCGTCGAGCCCTTCATCGAGGCCAGCCTGGCCGAGGCGAAGTGCAAGGTGCAGCGTCCGCGCTATGCCGGCCGTGGTCCGGCCGCAGCGGTCGCTACCGGCCTGATGAAGCGCCACCAGGCCGAACAGGGCGCGCTGATCGCAGACGCGCTCGGCCACAATGTCCGCGAAGAAATTCGCCGGACCCGCAACAACTGAGATCCCCAGGGAACGAGGAAAGACAATGGCAGACGTTAAAGTCCCGGTGCTGGGTGAATCGATCACCGAAGCCACGCTTGGTGAATGGCTGAAGAACCCGGGTGACCCCGTCGCGCTCGACGAGCCGATCGCGAGCCTCGAGACCGACAAGGTCTCGGTCGAAGTCGGCAGCCCGGTTGCCGGCGTGATGGGCGATCAGCTCGTCAAGATCGGCGACACGGTCGAGGTCGGCGCGGTGATCGCCGTGGTGACCGAGGGCGGCGCTGCCGCCGCTGCTCCGGCGCCCGCCGCAGCCCCGGCTGCCGCGCCCGCTCCGGCCGCGGCACCCGCGCCCGCAGCTTCGGAAGCCGCTGCGCTGTCGCCGTCGGTGCGCCGCGCGGTGCTCGAGACCGGTGTCGATCCGTCGACCGTGCAGGGCACCGGCAAGGACGGCCGCCTGACCAAGGACGATGTGCTGACCGCGGCGAGCAACAAGCCCGCCCCGGCCGCCGCGCCGGCACCCGCCGCTGCTCCGGCAGCTTCGGCGAGCGGCCGCAAGGAAGAGCGCGTCAAGATGACGCGCCTGCGCCAGACCGTCGCCAAGCGCCTCAAGGAAGCGCAGAACACCGCCGCGATGCTCACCACGTTCAACGACGTGGACATGACCGCGGTGATCGAGGCGCGCGCCAAGTACAAGGATCTGTTCGAGAAGAAGCACGGCGTTCGCCTCGGCTTCATGGGCTTCTTCGTGAAGGCCGCCTGCATGGCGCTCAAGGACATCCCGGGCGTCAACGGCTCGATCGAGGGCGATGAGATCGTCTATCACGATTATTGCGACATCTCGGTCGCCGTCTCGGCCCCGCAGGGCCTGGTCGTCCCCGTGATCCGCGACGCCGAGACCCTGTCGGTCGCCGGCATCGAGAAGACGATCGGCGACTTCGGCAAGCGCGCCAAGGACGGCACGCTCAAGATGGAAGAGATGAAGGGCGGTACCTTCACCATCTCGAACGGCGGCGTGTTCGGCTCGCTGATGTCGACCCCGATCATCAACCCGCCGCAGTCGGCCGTGCTCGGCCTGCACCGCATCGAGGACCGCCCGGTGGTCCGCGACGGCCAGGTCGTCGTCCGCCCGATGATGTACCTCGCGCTCAGCTACGACCACCGCCTGGTCGATGGCCGCGAGGCGGTGACCTTCCTCGTCGCGCTCAAGAACGCGATCGAGGATCCGACCCGTCTGCTGATCGACCTCTGATCGACGAAACCAGCTGTTCCCCGGCGAAGGCCGGGGCCCAGTTGCAACGACGTTTGAAACTAAGCGAGACGCGCACCAGATTCCGTCTCGAAACTGGGCTCCGGCCTTCGCCGGGGAACAAGGGAATGAAAAATGGCCGACTATGAATTCGACGTCCTGGTGATCGGTTCGGGCCCCGGCGGCTATGTCGCGGCGATCCGCGCGGCGCAGCTGGGCCTCAAGACCGGCTGCGTGGAAGGCCGCGAGACGCTGGGCGGCACCTGCCTCAACGTCGGCTGCATCCCCTCCAAGGCACTGCTCAACGCGTCGGAGAAGTTCGACGAGGCCGTCAACGGCACCCTCGCCAAGCACGGCATCAAGCTGACCGGCGTCGAGCTCGACCTGGTCGGCATGATGGCCGACAAGGACAAGGCCGTGAAGGGCCTGACCGGCGGCGTCGAGTTCCTGTTCAAGAAGAACAAGGTCGAGTGGGTGAAGGGCTATGGCACCTTTATCGACGCGCACACCGTCCAGGTCGGTGACCGCACCGTCACCGCCAAGAACATCGTCATCGCCACCGGCTCGTCGGTCACCCCGCTGCCCGGCGTCGAGATCGACCAGAAGGTCGTCGTCGATTCGACCGGCGCGATCGCGCTCGACAAGGTTCCCGGCCACATGGTCGTCATCGGCGGCGGCGTGATCGGCCTCGAGCTCGGCTCGGTCTGGCAGCGCCTCGGCGCCAAGGTCACCGTGGTCGAGTTCCTCGACCAGCTGCTCCCGGGCATGGACGGCGACGTCCGCAAGGAAGCCGCCAAGATCTTCAAGAAGCAGGGCATGGAGATCAAGCTCTCCACCAAGGTGACCGGCGTCACCGTCAATGGCGGCAAGGCGACCGTGACGGTCGAGCCCGCTGCCGGCGGCGCTGCCGAGACGCTGGAAGCCGATGCCGTGCTGGTGTCGATCGGCCGCCGTCCGAACACCGAAGGGCTCGGCCTCGACAAGATCGGCCTCGAAGTGAACAAGCGCGGCCAGGTCGAGACCGACCACGACTTCCGCACCAAGGTCGACGGCGTCTGGGCGATCGGCGACGTGATCCCGGGCCCGATGCTCGCGCACAAGGCCGAGGACGAAGGCATCGCGGTCGCCGAGAACATCGCCGGCCTCACCGGCATCGTGAACCACGACGTGATCCCCTCGGTGGTCTATACCCACCCCGAGATCGCCGGCGTCGGCCTGACCGAAGAGCAGGCCAAGGAGCGCGGCGAGGTCAAGGTCGGCAAGTTCCCGATGGCCGGCAACAGCCGCGCCAAGGCGATCGACGACACGGTCGGCTGGGTGAAGGTGATCGCCGACGCCAAGACCGACCGCGTGCTCGGCACCTGGATCATCACCTCGGTCGCCGGCACGATGATCGCGCAGGTCGCCCAGGCGATGGAGTTCGGCGCGACGTCGGAAGACATCGCCTATACCTGCCATGCGCACCCGACGCACAGCGAGGCGATCAAGGAAGCCGCGATGGCCGTGCTCGGCAAGCCCATTCACGTCTGATCGCACCCGGTCTTCCCCTCCCTGCAAGGGAGGGGCAAGGGGTGGGTTAGGAAAGGCCGGGCTCGATGCCCGGCCTTTTCCTTTTCTGCACGCCGGCTGGCCGGGCTCGCTGCGCTCGCAACCCACCCCCGACCCCTCCCTTACAGGGAGGGGAGAAAGAAGTGGGCAATCAATGCACCGCCCAGGGCCCGCTGAGCTTCGGCCGCACGCGCAGCAGCGCGAAGGCGAGCACCGCGCTGGCGATCGGCGCCAGCCACAGCGCGGTCCAGCCCCAGCGGCCATGGCTCGCCGCGCCCATCACCGCCCCGGCGACGAAGCCGAGCCACAGGAACAGATAGCGGGTCCACGCCCAGCGCTCGGGATCGCCCATCAGCGCGCCCGCGAGCCCCTGCCCCAGCTTGACCAGCGATCCGGTCATATAGGTCACGCCCACCGTCACTTCGCCCTCGCGGTGGAGGATGCCGTTCTCGCAGCCCATCGCCATCGCCAGGAAGATCAGCACGAGCGGCCCCGGCACCAGGCTGGCCAGCGTCGCCGCGATCACCAGCAGCAGCGTCACCAGCGCCATGATGCTCTCGCGGAAGCGCGCCTGGCGCCAGCGCGTCACCACCGCGGCGAGGATCACGCCGCTGATGAAGCTCATCACCAACGCCCCCGCCACCGCCGCGACGCCGGGCATGTCATTGCCCAGGCCCACCGCCATGCGGGTGGTGTTGCCGCTCATGAACGAGGCGAAGAAACCGCCCAGGCTGGTAAAGGCCAGCGCATCGACGAAGCCGGCAAGCGCGGCGAGGCAGATGGCGATGACGACGAGCGGGGACTCTGTACGCTGCATGGCAGCCCTCATGCCCCAGCCGCGCATTTGACAGCAAGCCGTTCCAAGCATGAAACATTGGTCATGGAAGCCGTAGACGCCGCCGCCCGGATCGGGCCGATCCTCCCCTGGCTCGACATGCTCGGCATCGCCGTGTTCGCCGCCACCGGTGCGCTGGCCGCCGCGCACCGCGCCCAGACCTTCGTCACCGCCGCCTTCTTCGCGCTGGTCACCGGCGTCGGCGGCGGCACGATCCGCGACCTGCTGATCGGCGCCCCCGTCTTCTGGGTGCATGACGCCACCGTCGCCTCGTTGATCCTCGCGGTCGCGGTGCTGATCTGGATCACCCCGCAGCGCTGGTGGAACGATTCCACCTTCGCCTGGCTCGATGCCTTCGGCCTGGCCGCCTATGCCGCGTTCGGCGCCGCCAAGGCGCTGGGCTACGGCATCCCGCCGGTGCCCGCGGCGGTGATGGGCGTGGTCACCGCCTGCGTCGGCGGCATCATCCGCGACGTGCTCGCCGGCGAGCCCTCGATCCTGATGCGCCCCGAGCTCTATGTTACCGCCGCCGCGCTCACCGGCGTGCTCCAGGTGGTGCTGACCCTGGCCGGCCTGCCGGTCTTCGTCGCCGGGCTGCTCGCCGCCAGTGCCGGCTTCGGGATGCGCGCCGCGGCGATCATCTGGAAGCTCGGCCTGCCGGCCTATCGGGGAAGGCGCTGATGCTGCTTCCCCTGCTCCTCCTCGCCCAGGACCCGCTCGCCCCGCTCGATTACTGGGTGGGCAGATGCTGGCGCACCACGCTCGCCCCCGAGGTGACCGACACCCATTGCTTCACCCGCGTCGAAGCGGGGGTGCGCGATCACCACGAAGTCATCGACAAGGGCGAGAAGGTCTATCAGGGCGATACCGACTATCGCTGGGACGGCACCCGCATCCGCTTCGCCTATCGCAACGACCAGGGGCCGGTATCCGAAGGCGTGGTGACCCCGACCGCCACCGGGCTCGACATGGAAGGCGTCCAGCTGGAACGCACGGCCACGGGCTTCGCGATGATCACCGAGCGCGGCCGCCGCGAGTTCACCCGCACGGAATGAGCTAGATCGTCGCTTCCGGACTCTCGTGCGCGACACAGCTGGTCATGCCCCGTTTCCGCTCCTGGAAATCGGTGCGGAACTCCGTCTCCAGCGCTTCGATCTCCGCGCGCACCCGCCGATACTCCTCGACCGCGCGCGCCAGGTCCGGCGGGTGGAAAGCGCCTGTGACCAGCTCCTTGCCGGTCGCGTCGGTCACGCTGAACGCCCAGCTCTGGGTCCGGTAGAGCGCCTGCAGGATCGGCCCCTTCGACAGGCCCCCGCTCAGGCCGAACATCTTGCCATCCTTCCCGGTCGAGCGCCGCACCTCGCGCGCGCTGAACAGGCGCTGGCTCCCGACCGGGACGCCGTCACCCCGGAAACTGACCTGCACCGGCCCGACAACCTGGGTGTGCCAGGCATAGTTGATATGCACGTAATCGGGGCCGTCGCGCAGCACCTCCGCTTCGCTGCGCCCCTTGCGCCCGTTGTCGGGCTCATTGGCTGGAGGGCCGTCCGGGCGCGGATCGATCATCCAATAGGTGCCGTGCGGTTCGTGGTCATAGGATTGGATGAGATAGGGGTTTATCGTCCCCGAGGCCTCGAAATCGCGCAGGATGGTGACGGTTTCCCCCTCGACTTCGAACCGGCTCCAGCAACGCCAGCCCCATTCGGGCGCCCATTGCCCCGAAGATGCGAGGCCGGACTGGCGCAGGCGCTGCGCGTCGGAAGAACAGCCGCCAAGGGCGAAGACGGCAGCGGCCAGGGCCAAATAGCGGATCGCATTCGCCACCATGCATCTTCCCCCGGTGCCCGCCATTCCAGCCAGGCTAGTTCGCCTCGACCATCCTGTCCATTTTGGCGTCTCGCGCCCGGCAGCGGAAGGTCGTGCGGGTCCCGTGAGATCCGTGCAATTGCCTGCCCCCTCCACACCCCGCATACTCCCCGCATGGAAGAGTCGAGTCGCGGCCAGCAATTGCTGTCCACGGGCGAGGCCGCCCGGCGAGACGGAGACACCGAAGCGGCACGCGCCGCCTTTTCGGAAGCGCTGCTCATGTTCCGCCGGGAAGGCGACTTGTCGGGCGAGGCGCTGGCGCTCACCCGCCAGTCGCAGGTCGCCCGCGACACCGGCGACCTCGACTGGGCGCTGCACGACCAGGCCGAAGCGATCGCGCTCTATCGCCGTGCGGGCGACGGGCTGGGTCTCGCCAGGGCGCTGCGCCATGCCGGCGACATGTTCCTCGAGCAGCAGGAACTGCCCCGGGCCACCGCCTATCTCCACGAGGCGCTCGACATCTACCGCGCCGATATCGACACGCCGCCGCTGGCCATGGCCAACATGATCCGCAGCGTCGCGCTGCTGGCGACGGCGCTCGGCGAGACCGAGGCGGCGCGGGACTATTGGACGGACGCCCGCGAACGCTACGCCGCGCTCGGCCCGCTCTTCCCGGACGGCAATGCGGGCGTGCGCGAAGCGGAGCAGCGGCTCGCGGCTTTGGGGTAGGGAAATGCTGGCTGCCGGACCTTCGCGATTCCCCTCCCTGCAAGGGAGGGGTTAGGGGTGGGTTAGAAAAGGCCGGGCTCGATGCCCGGCCTTTTCTGTTTGGGGATGCCGTCTCGTTGGGCGCCTCCGGAAGACCGGAGGCGCAACCCACCCCCAGCCCCTCCCTTGCAGGGAGGGGAGAAAGAGCCAAACGCCCCCCTAAACCTCCATCAGCCAAGCGATCGCGCTCTCGCGATCGTCGAATATGCCCAGGTCGGGCCGCACCTCGCGCAGCCGTTGCGCCTGCAGCCGGGCGAGCGCGGTGCTCACCACGAACGCGATCTTGCGCGCCCACAGCTTGCGCACCTCGGGATTGTCGAGCGTGTGCTTGATCAGCTCCACCGTCTCCTGCGGCACGACGTGCACGCCGCTGCCGTCATAGAGCGTCACATGCTGCCCGACATGGGGGCCGAGCGTGCGGATCGCCGCGCGCAGCTCCTCGCCGATCCAGGCGGCATCCTCGGGGCTGATCAGCCCGCCGATGCGCAGGTCGATCAGCTTGCGGTCAACATCCACGTGGATGCTGTGGGAAACGGAGTGGGGCATCTGGGACCGGACCACGCGTTTACTGGGAGACCGCGCCGATAGCGGTCAGCCCCCCGCATGCTCAATCCCGGACAATCCCCATATCGGCGAATTTGCGTGGTTCCACAGGGGGTACGCGCGGTTCGTTCAGTTCGCACTGCCAGAAACCGATATCGATCCACTGGCCATGCTTGAAGCCGACTTCGCGGTAGACGCCCTGGCGGCGGAAGCCCACCGCCTCGTGCAGTCGGATCGAGCGGTCATTGGGCAACGCGATCGTGCCGATGGCATGGACGAAGCCCTGCGCGCGCAGCGTGTCGACCAGCGCCTCGTAGAGCAGCCGCCCCACCCCCGATCCGCTCGACGCGTCGGTCAGGTAGATCGAAGTCTCGCAAACATAGCGATAGGCCGGCCGGTCGCGGAACTTGCTGGCATAGGCATAGCCGATCACCCCGGCATCCTCGCCATCGCCGGTCGTGGCGACCAGCCAGGGATAGAGCCCGTCGCTCGATGCCATGCGCTTGCGGATCTCCGCCTTTTCGGGCGGCTCGATCTCGAAGCTGGCGGTGCCGGTGAGCACGTGCGGCGCATAGATCGCCGCGATGGCGCCAGCGTCCTCCGGCGTGGCTGCGCGGATACCGATCACAGCGCGAGCCGCGCGGCGATGGCGTCGAACAGCCGGGCGTCGTCCAGGCTGCCGGTGGCGGGGCCGAAGCCTCCGCATTCGAGGCAGCGTGCCTGCACCGATCCGCCACGGGCGAGCCGGCGCGCATCGCCGATCGCCTGGATCAGCAACCCGCGCTGGGCGATCGCGGTGCGGGCGAACATGTCCGCCCCCGCCGGCTGGTCGGCCCAGTCGCCTTCCTGGTCATTGTCGCCCAGGAAGCCCTCGATCATCTTCGCCCAGCCCGACGGCTCCTTCTCGAGATAGACCGCATGGACCTTGGCCGGATCGAGCTTGGCAAGGCGCGCCGCCTCGGCGATCGCGTCGTTGATCCCGCCGAACCGGTCGACCAGCCCGAGCTGGTGCGCGGTGCCGCCGATCCAGACGCGGCCCTGCGCGATCTCGTTGACCCGCTCGGGGCTCAGCTTGCGGGCGCCGGCCACCAGCCCGATGAAGCGCGCATAGCCCGCTTCGATCGCCGACTGGAGCAGCTTGTCGGTCTCTTCATTGGTGCCGCCATACAGGTCGGGCTGGCCGCTGAGCGGCGTGGTCCGCACCCCGTCCACGCCGACGCCGATCTTGGCGAGCGTCTTCTCGAAGGTCGGGATCACGCCGAAGATGCCGATCGAACCGGTGATCGTGTTCGGCTCGGCGAAGATCGTCTTGCCCGCGGTCGATACCCAATAGCCGCCGCTGGCGGCCAGGCTGCCCATCGAGACGACCACCGGCAGGCCCTGCCCCTTGGCCTGCTCGATCGCCTGGCGGATCTGCTCGGAAGCGAGCGCCGAGCCACCGGGCGAATCGACGCGGACCACCAGCGCCTTGAGCTTCTTCTCGGCCAGGCCCTTGAGCAGCGCCGCGCTGATCGTGTCGCCCGCCGCCTTGCCGGGGCCGGCCTTGCCGTCGACGATCTCGCCGGCGATGGTCAGCACGCCGATCGCGTCGCCGCCGGTCGGCAGCGGATGCGCGGCGACGAAGTCGGCCAGCTTGATCCGGTTGAAATTGCCCGCCGGCTTGCCGCTGGCGACGCCGGCGATCTCGGCGACGCGCTTGCCGAAGGCCAGCCGGTCGCCCAGCTTGTCGACGATGCCCAGCGCTAGGTTCGACTTGGCGATATCGCCCTTGGTGCCCGCCACCACTTCGGCCGGCTTGGCGATATAGTCGGCCAGCTTCGCCTTGGGCCGCGCCTTGGCGACTTCCGCCTGCCACTGCGCCCAGATCGGCTGGTAGATCGCGAGCTCGGCTTCCTTGGCCTCGGGCGACATGTCGTCGCGCATGTACGGCTCGACCGCCGACTTGAACTTGCCGACGCGGTAGATGTGCGCGTTGACCCCCAGCTTGTCGAGCAGGCTCTTGTAGAACAGGCGGGTGCCGCCCGGGCCGGTGAACATCGCGCCCCCCAGCGGGTTCACCCAGATCTCGCTGGCATTGGCCGCGAGCGCATAGCTGTCATCGGTATAGGCGGTCGCATAGGCCAGCACCGGCTTGCCGCTCTTGCGGACTTCGCCCACCGCGGCGGCGACTTCGCTGATCGCGGCGGGGTAGCCGCCCATGAAGCGGTCGAGGTCGAGCACCACCGCCTTCACATGATCGTCGGTCTTCGCCGCGTCGAGCGCGCGGACCACGTCGCGCAGCCGCTGCTGCTTGGCGACATCGCCGCCGCCGAGCTTGGCGAAGGGATCGGCTTCCTCGGGCTGCTCGACCAGTGCGCCGTCGAGCGAGACGAGCAGCGCGCCGTCGCGGATCGCCGCGGCGTTGGGCTTGGCGGAGAGCGCCGCGAACAGCACCGTGAAGAACAGGAGCATGAAGACCAGGACCAGAAAGTCCTTGATCCCCACCAGGATCTTCCAGGCGCCTTTGACAAGCTTCACTTCGCCGCTCTCCCATGGAAATGCCGGTTCGGGCTACTAGATATGGGCTGTGGAGTAAACGCCCGTATTAGCGGACCAACACGCCCGTTCGGGGACTCCGAAAAAACGCACTTAACGCCCGTTGACGCCGGGCAGGGGCGTACGCATATGCCGCTCCGTTGGCAGTCGGCGAGTCCGAGTGCCAGAACCATAAACCATTGCATAGAGGATCACTCGCAATGAACTTCCGTCCGTTGCACGACCGCGTGCTCGTCCGCCGCGTCGAAGCCGAGGCGAAGACCGCCGGCGGCATCATCATTCCGGACACCGCCCAGGAAAAGCCGCAGGAAGGCGAAGTCGTCGCCGTCGGCTCGGGCACCAAGAACGACAAGGGCGAGGTCACCCCGCTCGACGTCAAGGCCGGCGACCGCATCCTGTTCGGCAAGTGGTCGGGCACCGAGGTCAAGGTCAACGGTGAAGACCTCCTCATCATGAAGGAAAGCGACATCCTCGGGATCGTCGGCTGAGACTTCGAATCCCTCGCCCTGCGCGGCGAGTCCCCATTTTTCGCAATTGAAAGGGCAGTCAAATGGCAGCCAAGGACGTAAAGTTTTCGCGCGACGCACGTGAGCGCATCCTGCGCGGCGTGGACATCCTCGCCGATGCGGTGAAGGTGACCCTGGGCCCGAAGGGCCGCAACGTCGTGATCGAGAAGAGCTTCGGCGCACCGCGCATCACCAAGGACGGCGTCAGCGTCGCCAAGGAAATCGAGCTCAAGGACAAGTTCGAGAACATGGGCGCCCAGATGGTGCGCGAAGTGGCCTCGAAGACCAACGACATCGCCGGTGACGGCACCACCACCGCGACCGTTCTCGCCCAGGCGATCGTGCGCGAGGGCATGAAGTCGGTTGCCGCCGGCATGAACCCGATGGACCTGAAGCGCGGCATCGACCTCGCGGTCCACAAGGTCGTCGACGACATCAAGTCGCGCTCGAAGCCGGTTGCCGGCACCAATGAAGTCGCGCAGGTCGGCATCATCTCGGCGAACGGCGACACCGAAGTTGGCCAGAAGATCGCGGAAGCGATGGAGAAGGTCGGCAAGGAAGGCGTGATCACCGTCGAAGAGGCGAAGGGTCTCGAGTTCGAGCTCGACGTCGTCGAGGGCATGCAGTTCGACCGCGGCTACCTGTCGCCCTACTTCATCACCAACCCCGAGAAGATGGCCGTCGAGCTCGCCGATCCGTACATCCTGATCCACGAGAAGAAGCTGTCGAACCTCCAGTCGATGCTGCCGATCCTCGAGGCGGTGGTGCAGACCGGCCGTCCGCTGCTGATCATCGCAGAGGACATCGAGGGCGAGGCCCTGGCCACGCTCGTCGTCAACAAGCTGCGTGGCGGCCTGAAGGTCGCTGCGGTCAAGGCACCGGGCTTCGGCGATCGCCGCAAGGCGATGCTCGAGGACATCGCCGTCCTCACCAAGGGCGAAGTCATCTCGGAAGACCTCGGCATCAAGCTCGAGAGCGTTACCCTCGGCATGCTCGGCACCGCCAAGCGCGTCACGATCGACAAGGACAACACCACCATCGTCGATGGCGCCGGTGAAGCCGATGCGATCAAGGGCCGCACCGAAGCGATCCGCCAGCAGATCGAAGTCACCACCAGCGACTATGACCGTGAGAAGCTCCAGGAGCGTCTCGCCAAGCTCGCCGGCGGCGTGGCCGTGATCAAGGTCGGCGGTGCGACCGAGGTCGAGGTGAAGGAGCGCAAGGACCGCGTCGACGACGCGCTGCACGCAACCCGCGCAGCCGTTGAAGAAGGCATCGTCCCCGGCGGCGGCACGGCCCTCCTCTATGCCACCAAGGCGCTCGACGGCGTCACCGGTGCAAACGAGGACCAGACCCGCGGCGTCGACATCGTGCGCCGTTCGCTCTCGGCCCTGGTGCGCCAGATCGCTTCGAACGCCGGCCATGACGGTGCGGTCGTCTCGGGCAAGCTGCTCGACCAGACCGACACTTCGTTCGGCTTCAACGCATCGACCGACACCTATGAGAACCTGGTTGCGGCCGGCGTGATCGACCCGACCAAGGTCGTCCGCACCGCGCTCCAGAACGCGGCTTCGGTCGCCGGCCTGCTCATCACCACCGAAGCGGCGGT
Organism: Sphingomonas kyeonggiensis; assembly: GCF_014204495.1. GTDB lineage: Bacteria > Pseudomonadota > Alphaproteobacteria > Sphingomonadales > Sphingomonadaceae > Sphingomonas > Sphingomonas kyeonggiensis_A. Next base: position 486,278 of record NZ_JACHLN010000001.1, read on the forward strand.
GAGCGAGCTGCCGGAAGACAAGCCCGCCATGCCCGCCATGGGCGGTGGCATGGGCGGCATGGGCGGCATGGACTTCTAAGTCCTTCGCTCTGCGCACAAAAATGGAAGGGCCGGGGAGCGATCCCCGGCCCTTTTCATGCCCGCCGGCCCGGCGCGGGCGACGTTTCGATACTTTTCCGAAACATTTCTGATTTGCGGCAAACCGAACCGATACCTGCTTGACCCTCTTCCGAGGATCAGGGAGGTAGACGGCCATAGACCATTGGGGGTGGTTACGTGATTAATTGGATTGCCGGGCGTGCGCGTTGCATCGGAGGCCGGCACGAACGTTCCGAAAAGCATGCACAACGCATCGGCGGGGACGACAAATATGTCAGCAAGTGCCGCTATTGCGGGGTCCACATGACCCGCCGCGCCAAGCGCGACTGGATCGTCACACCCAAGGCCGCACGCTGATCGCCGCCGTCGCGGCGTTTTAGGTCAACAAAACACTTTCCCGCATTCCGAAACCGCGACAGACTGGCGCCTCTTGCAACGGCGCCGGCCTACAGGCGCGATTTCAGGGACTGGAAATGACCGACCTTACCCGCCGCGAAGCGCTGGCTGTAGCCGCCTTCGCCAGCGCCACCGCCGCCCTGCCCGCCTGGGCCCGCCAGGCCGCCGCACCCGCCGGCGCCGAATGGGACCTGACCGAGCTCTATCCGAACGAAGCCGCCTGGGAAGCCGCCCGCAAGCAGGCGCTGGCCGCCGTTCCGGGGATCGCCAAATACAAGGGCCGCCTTGGCGAGAGTGCCGATGTGCTGGCCGAGGCACTGAGCCTCCAGTCCGATCTCGGCCGCACGATCGCCCGCATCTACACCTATGCCAGCCTGAAGGGCGACGAGGATGTCCGCATCTCCGCCAACCAGGAGAAGCTGGCCCAGGGCCGCGATCTCTATACCGCGTTCGGCGAGGCCAGTTCCTGGGTCGCACCCGAGCTGCTGACGCTGGGCAAGGCCAAGATCGACAGCTTCCTTGCCGCCAGCCAGGTGCTGCGCGCCCGCTTCGACTTCGCGCTCGCCGATGCACTGCGCCAGGCCGCGCACACGCTTTCGGCCGAGAGCGAGGCGATCCTCGCCAGCGCCGGCTCGCCGCTCGACGCGGCCAGCGACATCGCTGGCCAGCTGCGCTCCTCGGACATCCCCTGGCCGACCATCACCCTGTCGACCGGCAAGCAGGTCCGCCTCGATTCACAGGGCTATTCGCTCAACCGCGACGCCCCCAATCGCGAGGACCGCAAGGCGGTGTTCAAGGCGTTCTGGACCGAGCACGGCAAGTTCCAGAACTCGTTCGGCGCAACCTATGGCGGCCAGGTTCGCTCGGACATCTTCTACGCCAAGGCGCGGAAATACCCGACCTCGCTTGCCCATGCGCTGGCCGGCAACAATGTGCCCGAGGCGGTGTACCGCACGCTGGTGGCTGAGACGAACAAGGGGCTGCCCCAGCTCCACCGCTATTTCGAGCTGCGCCGCAAGATGCTCAAGCTGCCGGACATCGGCTATTACGACATCTACCCGCCGCTCGTCTCGATGGACCGCAGCTACACGCTCGACCAGATGCGCGCGACCACGCTGGAAGCGGTGAAGCCACTCGGCGCCGACTATCAGGCGCGCATCGCCAAGGCGACCGCCGCCAAGTGGATGGATCCCTGGCCGCGCCCCGGCAAGCGCCCGGGCGCATACATGAATCCCGGCGCGTTCGACGTGCATCCCTATCTGCTGCTCAACTTGAGCGACAAATATGACGGGATGAGCACCTATGCCCATGAATGGGGCCATGCGCTGCACTCGCTGCTCGCCAACTCCACCCAGGTCTATGACAAGGCGGACTATCCGATCTTCCTCGCCGAGATCGCCTCGACGCTGAACGAGCAGTTGCTCGTCGCTCACCTGCTCAAGGGCGCGAAGACCAAGGAGGAGAAGCTCTTCTACCTCGGCCAGCAGATGGAGAATTATCGCGGCACCTTCTTCCGCCAGACCATGTTCGCCGAGTTCGAGCTCAAGGCGCACGACATGGCGGAAGCGGGCGAGGGTCTGTCAGGCGAGAAGTTCACCAAAGTCTATGGCGAGCTGCTGCGCACCTATCACGGCCCGAAGATGATCCTGGAGCCCGAATACGCCAATGAATGGGCGTATATCCCGCACTTCTACAACAGCTTCTATGTCTACCAGTACGCCACCTGCATCTCGGCGGCGACGTTCTTCGCCCAGTCGATCCTGAAGGGCGGCGCCAAGGAGCGCGACAACTACCTCTCGGTGCTCAAGGCGGGCGGATCGGACTATCCGACCGAAATCCTGAAGCGCGCCGGCCTGGATATGGCGAGCCCGGCCCCGTACCAGGCGCTCGTCGCCGACTTCAAGAATGTGCTCGACCAGGCGGAAGCGCTGATCGGCTAAGCCTGTTTCCGCCGCGTCGGCGCATGGAAATCGGGCGGCTTGTCCGCGATCCATGCGACGAAGCGGCGGATATCCTCGCGCTCAAGCAGCGCGTCGAGCGTAGGATAGAGACGCGCCAGCTCGGCATTGCTCGCGCTGGCGTGGATCGTGCGGTGGCAGATGGGATGGAGCGGCACCGTCTCGCGACCGCCTTCGCTTTTCGGCAGCACATGATGCCATTCGAGCCGCCGGCCGAGCGGGCGGGCACAAAGCGCGCAGGCTTCGGGCGGCGCAGCACTCGCGGCGGTTTCCAGCGCCGCCGCGATCTGTTTGCGCCGGACGCGCCCGCTCATCCCGCCAGCTGGCGCAGCAGCCAGTCATTGACCACAAGGTCGATCACCAGATGCACGCGGGCCGTATTGCCCGCATTCGTGACGCTGTGCGGATCGGCGAGGCGGAGATACCAGGCCTCGCCCGGGGCCATCGCCACACGCGCGCCATTCAGGCGGAAATCTACATCTGCATTGGTCACGATCGGTACATGGATCCGCGCGAAGCCATCGGCGACGTCGAGGTCAAGATCCTCATGCTCCTTGATCACCGATCCCGCCGCCAGCCGCATCAACCGCGCGGAACGGATCGGGCAGGCAAAGGCGTCGATCACGGCCGACACCCCCGGCATGCGCGCGCGCCACACCGTGTCGACGAATTCGGTGACGCCCGGCGCGGCATAGATCAGCTGGATCGGATGGGAGACGCCCGCCTGCGCGCGCAACGGCAGCGCACTCCATTCCCCATCATAATTCTGCTTCACGAAATGCTCGGTCCAGTCGCCCCGTTCGAGAGCCTCGACATCGGCGACGAGCGGCGCGGGATCGAAGGCAAGCGGCAAGCGCACCCGATCGGGCCAAGCGGATTGTGTGGGTGCCGTTGCCATATTAGCCTGACTGCTCCTTCCCAGAGACCCTATCCCAGCGCCCGATGATTGCAACGCCACCAACTCCGATCGAGGCGTTCCGCGCCGCAGTCATGGCCGACCCCGCCGCCCAGGCGCAGCTGGCTGAACCCTTTGACCCAGCCGTGTTCGAGGCAGAGGCGATCGCCTGGGCCGCGGCACGGGGCATCCCCCTCACCGCGCAGGATCTGGCCGGATGCGGCTGTCCCGATCCGATCGGCATGTTCCGTTTCAGCGCGGCCCCGGTCATGCAGGCCGAATGGCCGCCCGAAGGCTGGCTCCCGGTCGGCTTCGTGCGCGGGCCACAGCCCGCGATCCAGTGGTTCCACTTCGCCGGCATCTCGCCCAGCACGCCCTTCTTCGAGGATGCGGTGCTCGAGGCGGGCGGGCGGCCGTTCAACCGCCTGTTCCGCACCGCCACGCCACTTGAAGGCTTTGTCGGCCGGACGGACTTGCGCGCGCCTTCGGGCCTGATCTTCCATATGTCGCGCTGCGGCTCGACGCTGGTCTCGCAGATGCTCGGGGCCGCGCCCGGCCATGTCTCGATCTCCGAGACTTCGGTGCTGGACGCGATGATCCAGTACCCGTTCGAGGATCCCGACATGCACGCCGACGCGCTGCGCGCGCTGGTCCACGCCTATGCCCGCGGCGCCGGGCATTTGTTCCTCAAGCTCGACAGCTGGCATACGCGGGCGCTGCCGCTGCTTCGCCGTGCCTTTCCGACCACGCCCTGGATCTTCCTCTACCGCGACCCGGTCGAGGTGCTGGTATCGCAGCTGCGCCAGCGCGGTGCCCAGACGGTGCCCGGCATCGTGCCGCTGGAATGGTTCGGCCTGGCGCCAGAGGACGCCTGGCTACCCGAGCGCAACTTCATCGCGCGGGTGCTCGAGCGCACCTGCCAGGCCGTGATCGAGCACGGCGGGGGCCAGGGGTTGCTCGTGAACTATGCCGAGCTGCCCGGTGCCTTTTTCGATCGGATTCTGCCGCATTTCGGCGTGGCACCGGAAGCGCCGGCGCGGAAGGCGATGGAAGCGGCGGCCACACGCTATTCCAAGGCGCCGGGAACCCGTTTCACCGCCGACGGAGAAGCCAAGCGACGCGAAGCCGATCCCGAGCTCCGCGCTGCCGTGGATCACCATATCGCACCGGTCTTCGCCGAGCTGGAGGCCGTCCGCGCGGCGAGCTAGCCGCTCTTCTGCATCGCCTCGATGATCTTCTTCACTTCCTGGCTGCGCCCGCGCGGCAACACCAGCACGTCATCGCCCGAGACGACCACGATCAGGTCCTCCACGCCGACCAGGGCGACACGCTTGCCGCCCTCGGCACGCACCAGGCAGTTGCTCGATTCGATCACCACGGCATCGCCGCGCACCACATTGCCGCCGGCATCGGCATGGCTGATCGCGTGGAGCGCGTCCCAGCTGCCGACATCGCTCCAGCCCATCGTGACCGGCACCACCGCCACGCGCGGCGCCTTTTCCATCACCGCATAGTCGATCGAGTCCGAAGGACTGGCGGCAAAGCTGTCCGCATCGGGCCAGATCCGCGCGCCGTCGCGCCGGCCCTTTTCCATCGCCTGCTGCGCGGCCGCGAGCATTTCCGGCGCGTAGCTCGCCAGGGCTCCCAGATAGATGTCGGCGCGGAACAGGAAGATGCCACCGTTCCAGGTATGCCCGCCATGGGCCAGCATCTCCTCCGCCTTTTCGCGCGGCGGCTTCTCGACGAAGCGCTCGACCCGGTGGACGCCGTCGCCGATCGCTTCGCCCACCTTGATCCAGCCATAGCCAGTCTCGGGCACGTCGGGCGTGATCCCGAAGGTGACCAGCCAGCCGTCGCGGACCAGCGGCAACGCCGCCTGGATCGCGGCATGAAAGGCATCGACATCGGTGATGACGTGATCGGACGGCATCACCAGCAGCGGCTCGGCCCCGCCGCCCGCGGCAATCGCGGCGAGCGCGATCGCGGGCGCGGTATTGCGGCCGATCGGCTCGAGCACCAGCGCACGCGCCGTGCTGTCGGCGGCCGCGAGCTGCTCCTCAACCATGTCGGCATGATGCGCATTGGCGACGACGATCGGCGGACCGAACTGCTCCCCGGCGGCGCGGCGCGCGGTGAGCTGCAGCATCGTCTCCTCGGCGGTGAGCGAAAGCAGTTGCTTCGGCTTCTCCGCCCTGGACATCGGCCACAGGCGCGTGCCCGATCCTCCCGACAGGATGACAGGGACGATCGGTTGCGAATCCGACATGAGTTACGGACCTCCTGAGAAAATCTGATTTGGTGCTTTGCCCGCACAATCAAACACATGGCTTTGACCACAGTTTCGTGACGGCCTCCAGATTTTTCATCCCGCCGGCGTAACGTCCGCCATGTCGGATTTGTTTACACTTCGCCCGTACAAAAGGCGGCATGATCCGGCTGTTCAAGCATTACGTGCCCAATGCCGTGCTGCTGCTGGGCTTTCTCGATATCGTCCTGCTGGCGATATCGGGCGAGCTTGGCTGGATGCTGCGCGCGCATCAGCTGGGCATCGGCCTGCCTCCCGTCCAGGAGCGCTGGCCCCAGCTCGTCAGCTACGCGCTGTTCCTCGAAGTCGCGATGGTCGCGGTCGGCGTCTATGGCTCGGATGCGCTCCAGTCACTGCGCTATGCGATGGCGCGGCTGATCGTCGCCATCTCGCTCGGCGTGATCGGCCTCAGCGTCCTCTACTTCCTGATCCCCGAGATCGGCTTCTGGCGCTCCAACCTGCTCTACGCGATGGGCTGCTCGATCGGCCTGCTGATCGCGCTGCGCATCCTGCTCGGCAAGGCACTGGGCAGCCAGGCGTTCAAGCGGCGCATCGTCGTGCTCGGCGCCGGCGCGCGGGCGCAGCGACTCAAGGACCTGTCCAAGGCGCCTGGCGCCGGCTTCGTCGTGGTCGGCTATGTCGCGATGAGCGAAGCCAATCGCGTGATTCCCGAGGCGATCGCGCGCGATGCGATCTATAATCTCGCCGATCACGTCGTCGTCCTCAACGCCAGCGAAGTGGTGCTGGCACTCGAGGAACGCCGCAATGCGCTGCCGCTCAAGGATCTGCTGCGCATCAAGACCACCGGCGTCCACGTCAACGAGATCTCGACCTTCCTCGAGCGCGAGACCGGCCGCGTCGACCTCGACAGCGTCAATCCGAGCTGGCTGATCTTCTCGGACGGCTTCTCGTCGGGCCGCATGTTCTCGAGCATGTTCAAGCGGCTGTTCGACATCGGCGCGAGTGCGCTGCTGCTGGCGCTGATGCTGCCGATCATCCTGCTCACCGCGATCCTGGTGAAGCTGGAGAGCAGGGGCCCGGCCTTTTACCGCCAGCGCCGCGTCGGCCTCTACGGCACCGGCTTCGACGTCATCAAGCTGCGCTCGATGCGCCAGGATGCCGAGGTGAACGGCCAGCCGGTCTGGGCCGAGAAGGACGACCCGCGCATCACCCGCATCGGCCGGATCATCCGCAAGACGCGGATCGACGAGCTGCCGCAATGCTGGAGCGTGCTCAAGGGCGAGATGAGCTTTGTCGGCCCGCGGCCCGAGCGCCCGCAGTTCGTCGAGGACCTCGAGACCAAGCTGCCCTATTATGCCGAGCGCCATATGGTGAAGCCGGGCATCACCGGCTGGGCGCAGATCAACTATCCCTATGGCGCCTCGATCGAGGATTCGCGCCAGAAGCTCGAGTTCGACCTCTACTACGCGAAGAACTATTCGCCGTTCCTCGACGTGCTGATCCTGCTCCAGACCATCCGCGTCGTATTGTTCCCCGAAGGCGCGCGCTGATGGCCGCCCTGCTGCTCTGGCTGCACGCCCTGGCGGCGCTGCTGTTCGGGGCACTCGCGCTCTGGGCATGGCGCGCCGACCTGGCCGGGCTGCCGCGCCGCCCGCTCGCCATCGCGCTCGCCGCCACCGCGCTCTGGGCGCTGGCCATCGCCGGGATCGGCGCCGCCGATGTCGCCAGCTGGTTCGCCGAGACGCTGCGCAACCTTGCCTGGCTCGGCTTCATGCTGGTGCTCCATCGCCGTGACGCGCAGTCGCGCCCGCCGATCGCGCTCGGCACCGTCTATGGTGTGGTTGCGCTCGTCCAGGTCGCCGCGCTGATCCTGACGCTCATCGTCTATACCAATCCCGAGCCGGAGCTGGCCGTCCCGGTCGCCAACGCCGCGCTGCTGATGCGGATGCTGGTCGCGGTCGCCGCGCTGGTGCTCGTCCAGGCGCTATGGTCCGCGCTCAGCCCCGGCGCGGGCGGGCCACTGCGCACACTGGTGGTCGCGCTCGCGGCGATCTGGTGCACCGAATTCGCGCTGTACACCGTCGCCTATGTCGCCGCGGAGTGGCGGATCGAGCCGCTGGTGCTGCGCGGCCTTGCCTATCTCGCCGTCGCGCTCGCCATCGGCACCGCGCTCCAGCGCAAGGGCGAGTGGAAGATCGAGGTGTCGCGCGCCGTCACCTACCAGTCGCTCTCGCTGGTCGCGATCGGCGCCTATTTCGCCCTGCTCGCGCTTGCCACCTCCGCCATCGCCACGATCGGCGGCGCCAATGCCCGCGTGCTGCAGACCGCCTTCGTCCTCGGCTCCACGGCGGCGATCCTCACGCTGGTCGCCAACAGCTGGCTGCGCGCCTGGCTGAAGGTGAAGCTCGCCAAGCATCTCTTCCGCCACCGCTATGACTATCGCACCGAATGGATGCGCTTCACCGAGACGCTCGGCAATCCGCAAGGTGGCGCCGCGCTCGACGAACGCATCGTCAAGGCGATCGCCGACCTGACCGAAAGCCCCGCCGGCGTGCTGCTCGTTCCCGATGCGGGCGGGCTGGGCGTCGGCGCGAGCTGGAACTGGGACCGGGCGACCCTGCCGATCGCCGGCGATACGGCGCTTGCCGAACATCTCCGGCTGACCGGCCGCATCGTCGAGCTCGATGCGATCCGTCGCAACGAGGATCATCTCGACGCCGCCGCCGTCCCGCAATGGATGCTCGACCTGCCCGAGGCGTGGGCGATCGTGCCGCTACCGCATCTCACCGAGCTCGCCGGCGCGATCCTGCTCGCCCGGCCGACACTGGACCGTGCGCTCGACTGGGAGGATTTCGACCTGCTCAAGGTCGCCGGCCGCCAGGTCGCCTCCTATCTCGCCGAAGCCCGCGCGCAGGACGCGCTCGCCGAGGCGCAGCGCTTCGACGAGTTCAACCGCCGCTTCGCCTTCATCCTCCACGACATCAAGAACCTTGTGAGCCAGCTGACCCTGACCGCCCGCAATGCCGAGCGCCATGCCGACAACCCTGAATTCCGCGCCGACATGATCGCGACGCTGCAAAGCTCGGCCGAGCGGATGAACGGGTTGCTCGCCCGCCTCTCCCAGCATCATCGCAGCCGCCCTGAGGCGCCGCACGCGATCGAGGTGGTCGCGCTGGTCGAGCGCGTCGCGGCACACCGCAAGGGCCAGCACCCGGTGGTGACCGCCGGCGTGCGCAACGCCATCGCCCATGCCGATCCCGCCAGCCTCGAGCAGCTGCTCGCCCATCTGCTCCAGAACGCCATCGACGCCAGCCCGGCAAACGAGCCGGTGACCCTGTCGGTTTCGGCGGATGGCGAGCGGGTGGCAATCGACGTGGTCGATCAGGGCTGCGGCATGTCGCCGGGCTTCATCCGCGACAAGTTGTTCAAGCCCTTCGTCTCGTCGAAGGAAGGCGGGTTCGGCATCGGCGCCTTCGAGGCGCGCCAGCTCGCCCACGCCATGGAAGGCCGCATCGAAGTGACCTCGCGCGAAGGCCGGGGCACCCGCTTCCGCGTGATCCTCAAGGCCGCGCATCCCGCCGATCTCGGTACCCGGGGCGACAATTGGGGGCGTGCCGCATGAGCGACAGCCGCGCCCTGCCCAAGCTGCTCATCGTCGAGGACGATGCCGGCCTCCAGCGCCAGTTGCGCTGGGCCTATGACGGCTATGAGATCTTCACTGCCTCCACCCGCGAGGAAGCGATCACCGTGCTGCGCGCCGAGGAGCCGCCGGTGGTCACGCTCGATCTCGGCCTGCCGCCCGATCCCGACGGCACCACCGAGGGCTTCGCCACGCTGGAGACGATCCTGTCGCTGCGCCCCGATACCAAGGTGATCGTCGCTTCGGGCCACGGCGCGCATGAATCGATGCTCCGCGCGATCTCGCTCGGCGCCTGGGACTTCTACCAGAAGCCGATCGACATCGACGCGCTCGGCCTGATCGTCGCCCGCGCCTTCCATGTCCATGCGCTGGAGGCGGAGAACCGCCGCCTCGCCGAGCGGGTCGAGGCGGGGGCGGTGCTGGGCGGCATGCTCACCGGCGCGCCGGAGATGCTCAAGGTCACCCGCACGATCGAGCGTGTCGCCAGTGCCGACGTCTCCGTCATGCTGCTCGGCGCCAGTGGCACGGGCAAGGAGCTGCTTGCCCGTGGCCTGCACGACCGGAGCGGGCGCAAGGGCCGCTTCGTCGCGATCAACTGCGCGGCGATCCCCGAGACGCTGCTCGAATCCGAGCTGTTCGGGCACGAGAAGGGCGCTTTCACCGGGGCGGTGAAGACCACCGAAGGCAAGATCGAGCTCGCCCAGGGCGGCACGCTGTTTCTCGACGAGATCGGCGACGTGCCCCTGCCGCTCCAGGTCAAGCTGCTGCGCTTCCTGCAGGAGCGCGTGATCGAACGGGTCGGCGGGCGACAGGCGATCGCGGTGGATACCCGCATCGTCTGCGCCACCCACCAGGACATTGACGCGATGGTGGCCGACAATCGCTTCCGCGAAGACCTTTATTACCGCCTCGCCGAGATCGTCGTCCGCATCCCGAGCCTCGCGGAGCGCCCGGGTGACGCGGGGCTGCTCGCGCGCCATTTCCTGCAGAAATATGCCGCGCAGATGAACACGACCGCGCGGAGCTTTGCGCCCGATGCGCTTGCCGCGATCGATGCCTGGGGCTGGCCCGGCAATGTCCGCGAGCTCGAGAACCGCGTGAAGCGCGCGGCGATCATGGCCGAGGGCAAGCATGTCACCGCCGGGGATCTCGACCTCGAGGCCCAGGCGGAGATCGAGCCGGTCAACCTCAAGGCCGCGCGCGAGCTCGCCGATCGCAAGGCGATCCGTCACGCGCTTGCCCGCGCCGAGGGCAATATCTCCGGCACCGCGCGCCTGCTCGGGATCAGCCGCCCTACCCTCTATGACCTGATGAAGGCCTATGACCTCCAGCCCTAGGCGCCGCCGGCGCACTTCCCGCTCCAGCGGCCTCCCGATCCGGCGCGTGCTGGTGATCGGCGGCGCGCTCGTCGTGCTGCTTGCCGTGCTGGCCGGCGGCTGGTTCGCGCTGAGCCCCGGCAGGATGGGCACGGCGGAAGTTGCGGAAGCCACCACCCGCGCCGAGGCGATGCTCAAGGCCGACAACGCCACCGGCGCGCGCGACCTTGCCGCGGAAGCGGTGCGCGGAGATCCCGACAACGAGAACGCCCATATCGTCCTTGCCCGCGCGCTGCTCGCGCTGGGCGACGGCGTGGGAGCCGAGGGCGAGATCCAGCGCGCCGTCGATGCCGGCTATGATCCCAAGGCGGTGCCGCAATGGCGCGCAGAAGCCTGGGTGCTGCAGGGCAAGACCGACAAGGCCCCGGCAGAGGCAGATAAGGCCCCCGCCGCGATGCGCCCCTACGGACTTCGAATCCGTGCCCGCGCACTCACCGCCCAGGGCAATTTCGCCGGCGCCGGTGCCGCGCTGGACGAAGCGCTGCGCCTGGCCCCGGACAATGCCGGCGTCTGGATGGACATGGGACGCTATCGCTACGCGGCGGGCGACCTAATCGGTGCCGCCCAGGCATCGGACCGCGCGGTAAAGCTCGCCCCCGGCTATATCGACGCGCTGATCCTGCGCGGCGAGATCGTGCGCAGCCAATATGGCCTGGTCGCCGCCCTGCCCTGGTTCGAGCAGGCGCTGAAGCGCGATCCCGCCCGCCACGATGCGCTGATCGAATATGCCGCGACGCTCGGCGATATCGGCCGCACCGTGGATGCGGTCGCCGCCACCCGCCGCGCGTTGGCGGCGCGGGCGGGGAGCCCGCAGGCATTCTATCTTCAGGCGGTGATCGCCGCGCGCGCGGGCAATTTCGACCTTTCCCGGGCTATCCTCGAAAAAACCGGCGGCGCGATCAACGATATGCCGGGCGTAATCCTACTCGGCGGCACGCTCGCCCTGCAAAAGGGCGACTACGAACAGGCGATCGACAAGCTGGGCGACCTAGTCGGCATGCAGCCGATGAACATCACCGCGCGCAAGCTGCTCGCCTTCGCGCTGCTGCGCACCGACCGCGCCCGCAACGCGATCGACACGCTGCGCCCGGTCGTCGCCCGCGCCGATGCGGACAGCTACGCGCTCACCCTGGTCGCCCGCGGCTTCGAGCGGATCGGCGACCGGGCAAGCGCCGCCCGCTTCCTCGATCGCGCCGCCTTCCCGGCGATCGGCGAAGCGAGTGCGTTCAGCGCGGACGACAGCACGGCGACGCTCGCCGCCGATGCCGACCAGCGCCCCGACGATCCCCAGGCGACGCTGCCGCTGATCCGCGCCCTGGTCGCCAGCGGCGACAAGGGCGGCGCCCTCACCCGCGCCCAGGCCATCGCGGCGAAGAACCCCGGCGCGCCCGCCGCCCAGGTCGTGCTCGGCGACATGCTGATGCTGCTGAACCGCCCGGCCGACGCCGTCGCCGCCTACAAGCGCGCGGCGGACCTGCGCTTCGACGAGCCTACCCTGCTCCGCCTGGTCGAGGCGCTCGACCGCAGCGGCAAGCGCGAGGACGCCGCCAACGCGCTCGCGCTGTTCCTGTCGCAGAACCCGGGCAGCATCGCCGCCCAGCGCATCTCGGCGCACTGGCAGCTCGCCGCCGGCGACTATGACGCGGCGATCGACACGCTGGAGGATATCCGCGCCCGGATCGGCGACGGCGACGCCGCGCTCAACGGCGAGCTTGCCGCCGCCTATGCCGGCGCGGGCGAAACCGGCACCGCGGTCGATTTCGGCGAGGCTGCCTATGGTCTGGCCCCGGCCAATCCGGCGGTGGTCGACGCCTATGGCTGGGCGCTGTTCAAGGGTGGCGACAAGGAAGGCGGGCTGGAGCTGCTCCAGAAGGCCGTGATCCTGGCGCCGAAGCATCCGGGCCTGCGCTGGCACCTCGCCCAGATCTACGCCGCGCTTGGCCGCAAGGCGGAAGCGAAGCAGAATGCGGCGGCCGCGCTTGCCGATCCGAGCTTTACCGAGCGGGCCGAGGCCCAGGCGATGGCAAACGGGTAACGTCCACCCGGGTATCCCAGCCGAGCATCGCGACCTCGGCGACGCCCTCCAGCTCGGCCCGGCCCGCGCCATCGCGCGCCAGGATCGACATGCCGCTCTGTACCGTCTGAACGAAGCGGGCGAGCGCATCGAGATCGACAGCAGCAGGGATTTCCCCCTGCGCGACGCCACGATCGAGACGGGCGCGTAGCCGTTCGAAGGTGATCGCTCGCGCCGAGCGCACCCGCTCGCCAAGTTCGGCATTGCCTTCGCTGCCCACCGCCGAGAGCGTGACCATGCAACCGCGCGGCATATCGGCAAAGCAGCCCGTCAACGCCGCGGCGCTATCCATCAGCAGCGAGGACACCGCACCGCGCGCCGTGTCCGCCGCAAAGAAGCCTGCCCAGACAAACGCCTCGTTACTGTCGCGATAATGGCCCAGCGCTTCGGCATAGAGTGCCTCCTTCGAGCCGAAGGCGGCGTAGAGGCTTGGCGCGCCGATCTCCATCGCCTCTGTCAGGTCGGCGATCGACGTCGCGGCATAGCCCTTTCCCCAGAACAGCCGCGTCGCCCGTTCGAGCGCACGCGCGCGATCGAAGGCGCGCGGGCGCCCGCGGGATCGGGTTTGCGTCTCTTCTCCAGAATTTTGCATCGATCGTTACATAATTCCCTTGACGCCCGCCTACAAGCTTCCCAGCTATTCTGTATCGATCACTATAGAATAAGGAACGGACGAATGACTGAGCTTCTCGGCAAGCGTGCATTGGTGACCGGCGCCTCGCGCGGCATCGGTGCGGGTATTGCGCTGGCGCTGGCGGACAAGGGCGCGGATGTCGCCATCACCTATGAGCGTTCGGCCGATCGCGCGGCCGAGATCGTGCGCGCGATCGAAGCGAAGGGCCGCCGCGCCATCGCCATCCAGGCCGACAGCGCCGATCCCGAAGCAGTGAAGCGCTCGGTGACGGAAGCCGTCGCGGCACTGGGCGGGCTCGACATCCTGGTCAACAATGCCGGCATCGCCCGCTACAGTCAGGTCGTCGACCTCAACCTCGAGGAGATCGACGCACTGCTCAACGTCAATGTCCGCTCGGCAGTGATCGCCACCGGCGCGGCGATCCCGCATCTCGGCGAAGGCGGCCGGGTCATCACCATCGGATCGTGCCTGGCCGAGCGCGTGCCCTTTGCCGGCTCGACGCTCTATTCGATGACCAAGTCGGCTCTGCTTGCCTTCACGCGCGGCCTGGCGCGCGACCTGGGCCCGAACGGAATCACCGCCAATCTCGTCCAGCCCGGCCCGATCGACACCGACATGAACCCGGCGGATGGCGATTTCGCCGACACGCTGCGCGGCCTCACCGCGCTTGGCCATTACGGCAAGCCCGAGGACGTCGCGGCAGTCGTCGCGTTCCTTGCCAGCCCGGCGGCGCGGTTCGTGACCGGATCGGTTGTCACCGTCGATGGCGGCATCAACGCCTGAGGAAACCCAGGCAATAGGCGCCGATAGGCAAGTTGGGGGTGAGCCGGCGGCGGCGCCACGCTATAGCCACCCCCATGCACGAAGAAGTCCTTGCCCGCATCGCCGACGCCCTCGACCGGCTGGCTCCGCCGCCGCCTCCGCCAGCCGACCTCGAGGCACATCCGGCCTATGTATGGCGCGGGCACGGACTCGCCCCGGCGCGCGTGTTCGATCCGCTGCCGATCGGGATCCTTCGCGGCGTGGACAGCCAGCGCGAGGCGCTGGTCGGCAATCTCGCGCGGCTGTCGCAGGGCCATGCCGCGCAGGACGTGCTGCTCTGGGGCGCGCGGGGCACCGGCAAGTCGGCGCTGGTCAAGAGCGCGGTCGCAGCGGTGCAGGCCGAGGGCGGGCGGCTGGCGCTGGTCGAGGCGGTGACCACCCAACTCGACACGCTGCCCGAACTGTTCGCGCTGCTCGGCACCACCGACCGGCCTTTCGCGATCTTCCTCGACGATCTCGGCTTCGACGGCGTCGGCGATGCGCGGGCGCTGCGCTCGCTGCTCCAGGGCGGGGCGGAGGCGCGGCCGGACAATGCCCGGCTGCTGGTCACGTCCAACCGCCGCCATCTCGTCACCCGCGACATTGCCGAGCAGGCGAGCGCGATCAATCCCCGCGATTCGGTCGATGACGGGCTGGCGCTGGCCGATCGCTTCGGGCTGAGCCTCGGCTTCCATGCCGTCGACCAGGATACCTATGTCGATATCGTCCGCGGCTATGCCGAGACGCATGGGCTGAGCTTCGATCCGGCCGAGGCGATCGGCTGGGCGACGCGGCGCGGCAGTCGATCGGGGCGCGTCGCCTGGCAATATGTCATCGATCTCGCGGGACGGTCCGGCCGAAACCTCTGACCAGCAGAGGAACACCGCCCTCCGCCGCGCGTCTCCTTTCGGATTCGCAACGATGGGAGACGGCAATGCATGATTTTCGGAAACTGGCAGTGATGATCCTGGCGCCGATCGCGGCGAGCTGGGCATTGCCGGCCCAGGCGCAGACCGAGTTCAGCGGCGCGGGCGAGAATTCCGAGATCGACTGTAACGGCGGCACCGTCCAGGTCGAAGGTGCCAGCAACACGCTGACGATCCGCGGCGCGTGCACCGGCCTGAACCTGACCGGCGCAGGCAACCGGATCGTGATCGACCTCGCCACCAAGTCCACGATTCAGGTGGAAGGCGCGGACAACCAGATCCGCTGGCGTGCTCCCGGCGAGGCGCGGCCACGCATCAGCATGACGGGCGCCGGCAATCGGATCATGCGCGAGAAATGACCAGGAAGCTGACACCATGTCGTTGATTCGGCTTCACATAAACTAATCTGGATCAAAGCGACCGGCGGGAATGCTTGACTCTCGCCGGTGGCCGATGCCTCCTCCCTTCATGGGGCGAATAGGCGAAACCGATCTTGCCGACCGGCTGGCGCCGAGCGGGCGCGGCGCGTTGCTGGTGCAGCTGAGCTTCGGCCTGCTCATCACCGGGCTGGCCATTGGCCTGCGCGCGGTGATCGATGCGATCGCCCCCGCCGCCGGTCCCTTCTCGCTCGGCTTCCCCGCCGTTCTGATCGCCACGCTGTTCGGCCGCTGGCAGGCGGGCTTGCTCACCGGCGCGCTGACCCTGCTCTACAGCTGGTATTTCATCCTGCCCGAGCAGCACAGCTTCCTGCTGAAGAGTCCCGACGACATGGGCCGGCTGGTGCTCGCGACGATCAACTATGCCGCGGTGCTGCTGATCGCCGAGCTGTTCCGCCGCGCCGTGCGCCGTGCCACCCAGGAGCGGGATCGGGAGCTGGCCGAACGCGACCTGTTCCTTGCCGAATTCGACCATCGCGTGAAGAACAACTTCACCCTCGTCGCCGCGCTTCTGGACATGCAGCGGCGCCGCACGAAGGATGCGGAGACGCAGGAGGCGCTGTCCTCGGCGCTGACGCGGGTTGAGAGCATAGCCCGGGCGCATCGGCATCTCTATCGCGGCGGCGCGGCTTCGCCGGGCAATGTCGACATGGCGGTGTATCTGGAGGAGCTGAGCGCGGCGCTGGCCGAGGCGCTGTTCCTGCGCGGGGCGATCACGCTCCACTGCGTGTGCGACCATGCCGCCCTGCCCCGCGACCGCGCCGTCTCGATCGGGCTGATCGTCAACGAACTCGTGACCAACGCCGCCAAGCACGCCTTTGCAGGGCGCGAGAGCGGGCGGATCGAGATACGCTTCGAAACCGCCGCGCCGGGCTGGCTGCTTTCCGTGCGCGACGACGGAGTCGGCCTGCCCGCCGAGCCGAAGCCGCGCAAGGATGGGGGACTGGGGCAGAAGCTGGTCGACGGCTTTGTCCGCCAGGCCCGGGGCACCGCGACCACGGAGACCGGGCCCCTGGGCACCAAGGTCACCGTCGCGCTGGAAGCCTGAACCTCAGCCCAGCGCGTCGACCATCTCGGCCAGTTCCAGCCAGCGCATCTCCGCCGCGTCCTTTTCATCCCGCAGCTTGCCGACGCCGTCGCTCAGCTTCGCGAACTTGTCGGGATTCTTCGTATAGAGGTCCGGATCGGCCATCGCCGCTTCGTCCTTCGCGATCTGCGCCTCGATCTCCTCGATCCGCCTGGGCAGCAGGTCGTAGTCGCGCTGGTCCTTGTAGCTGAGCTTGGTCGCCTTTTTCGGCGCCTCCGGAGCGGCGGCAGCCTTGGGCGCCGCCTTCTTCGCATCCACCTTCGGGCGGCGCTTGGCCTCCCAATCGGCATAGCCGCCGACCACCACGTCGACCGTGCCCGACCCGTCGAGCCCCAGCGTCACCGTCACCGTGCGATCGAGGAAATCGCGATCGTGGCTGACGATCAGCACGGTGCCCTCATAATCGGCGATCACTTCCTGGAGCAGGTCCAGCGTCTCGAGATCGAGATCGTTGGTCGGCTCGTCGAGCACCAGCAGGTTCGAATGGCGGGCGAACTCGCGCGCCAGCAGCAGGCGCGAGCGCTCGCCGCCCGACAGCGTGCCGATCTTGGCTTCAGCGATGCTCGGATCGAACAGGAATTCCTTGAGATAGCCATGGACGTGCTTGCGCACGCCGAGCACGTCGATCCAGTCGCCCCCGTCCGCCAGCACGTCGCGCACCGTCTTGGCGGGGTCCATCAGGCTGCGCTGCTGATCGATGATGACGCCGTTCAGCGTGTTCGACAGCTTGACCGTGCCCTCGTCGGGCTGGATCTCGCCGGTAAGCAGCTTGAGCAGGGTCGACTTGCCCGCGCCATTGGCGCCGACGATGCCGATCCGGTCGCCCTTGGTGACCCGGAAGGTCAGGTCCTTGATGATCGTGCGGTCACCAAAGCGCTTGGTGACGTGCTTGGCGTCGATCACCACCTTGGTGTTGCTGTCATCGGCGGCGGTGACCAGCTTGGCGGCGCCCTGCGGCCCGATCATCGCGGCGCGGGTGGCGCGCATTTCCTTGAGCTTTTCGAGGCGCCCCTGGTTGCGCCGGCGCCGGCCGGTGACACCGCGCTGGAGCCAATGCTCCTCGATCTTCAGCTTGGCGTCGAGCCGCTGGGCGTTGCGCTCCTCCTCGGCATAGACCTGGTCGGTCCAGGCTTCGAACCCGCCAAAGCCCACTTCGGCACGGCGAATCGTCCCGCGATCGAGCCACAGCGTGGAGCGGGTGAGGCGCGTGAGGAAGGTACGGTCGTGGCTGATCACGATGAACGCGCCGTTGAAGCGGCTGAGCCAGTCTTCGAGCCATTCGATCGCGGCAAGATCGAGATGGTTGGTCGGCTCGTCGAGCAGCAGCACGTCCGGGTTCATCGCCAGCGCGCGTGCGATCGCGGCGCGGCGGCGCTCGCCGCCCGACGCGGTCTTCGCCTCGCGGCTGAGATCGATGCCGAGCTGGTCGGCGATCGCCTCCGCCTCGTGCCGGGGCGGCGCATCGCTGCCCGAAAGGACATAGTCGAGCAAGGTCGCGCAGCCTTCCATGCGCGGCTCCTGCTCGAGCAGCACGACATGAGTGCCCGGCACGATGGTGCGGCGGCCCTCGTCCCCCTCGATCGTGCCGGCGATCAGCTTGAGCAGGGTCGTCTTGCCCGCACCGTTACGCCCGATCAGCGCCAGCCGGTCCCGCTCGCCGACATAGAGGTTCAGCCCGCGGAACAGCCAGCCATGGCCCTGGACGAGACCGAGATTTTCAAAGGAGAGAACAGGTGCAGCCATGCGGGCCACCTAGGGGGTGGGACGGTGTCCGGCAAGTTACAGCCGGCTGACTGGCACGTTCAGGGGCTATTCAATGCCCGGACCCTATGCCATCTCGCATGAAGATGTTGGTGACGCCCATCCTTTGCGCCTGCCTGGCGGCATTCGTGCCCGCCGGGGATGCGGCTGCGCAAGCGAATTGGCGCCAGGATTCGGACGGACCGCGCGCCGCCCGGCGCCAGGGCCCACCGCTCTCGGTCCGCGAGATCGAGCGCCGGGTCGTGCCGCGCCTGCCGGGTGCCCAATATCTTGGTTTCGACTTCGATCCCGCGACGGAAGTTTACACACTGAAGTTCCTGCGCAATGGATCGGTGATCTGGGTGGACGTCGATGGCCGCACCGGCGCGATCGTCCGCAAATCGGGCAGTTAGGGCCCGCCGAGGGGAAACACATGCGACTTCTGATCGTCGAGGATGAGCCGACCCTGGGGCAGCAGCTCCGCAATGCGCTGGAAGGCGCGGGCTATGCGGTGGACCTCGCCACCGATGGCGAGGAAGGGCTCTATCTCGGCTCCAACGAGCAATATGACGCAATCATCCTCGACCTCGGCCTGCCCGAGATCGACGGGCTGACCGTGCTCGATCGCTGGCGCAAGGAAGGCAAGACCACCCCGGTGCTGGTGCTGACCGCGCGCGACAGCTGGTCGGACAAGGTGGCGGGCCTCGACGCCGGCGCCGACGACTATGTCGCCAAGCCCTTCCAGACCGAGGAGCTGATCGCCCGCCTGCGCGCGCTGATCCGCCGCGCCTCGGGCAACGCCTCGGCCGAGCTGATCGCGGGGGACATCCGCCTCGACACCCGCTCGGGCAAGGTCACCAAGGCCGGCGAGCCGGTGAAGCTGACCGCGCAGGAATACAAGCTGCTGTCCTATCTGCTCCATCACAAGGGCAAGGTGGTGAGCCGCACCGAGCTGATCGAGCATATCTACGACCAGGATTTCGATCGCGATTCGAACACGATCGAAGTGTTCGTCACGCGTATCCGCAAGAAGCTGGGTGCCGACGTGATCACCACCATTCGCGGGCTGGGCTACAGCCTGGACGAGCCGGCCGACGCCTGAGTTGATGTCGAAGCTCGCCCAAAAGCTAGGCGAGCTGCGCCATCGCCTGTTCGGCCGTTCGCTGACCGAGCCCGAGCCGGTCGCGCCCGGCGAGCCACAGCCGCGCCACTATACCCAGTCCACCGGATCGGTGAGCCGGCGCATGCTGCTGGTCGCCACCGCCTGGATCATGATCCTGCTGATCGGCGGCGGCGTGGCGCTCGACCGGGTACTGGTGACCACCGTCACCAAGAATTTCGACGAGCAGCTCGACTATCTGCTCAAGGCAATGATCTTCTCGGCCGAGCTCGACCAGAATGGTGAGGTGATGCTCAACCGCGAACTCGCCGACCAGCGTTTCCTCGAATATAATTCGGGCGCCTATTGGCAGATCAGCGGCAAGGGGCATGAGGTGTTTCCGTCGCGTTCGCTGTGGGACCAGAAGCTCGCGGTCGACCAGCAGCACAACGACACCAACGTCCATGTCTATGACAGCCGCCAGCTGCCCGGCCAGCTGCTGCGGGTCGCCGAGCGGGACGCGACGCTGCCGGGATCGAATGTGCGCTGGCGCTTCCAGGTGGCGCAGAGCCGCGCGACGCTCGACGCGCAGATCGCGACCTTGCGCCGCACGCTGGTGCGCAGCTTCGTGCTTCTGGGGCTCGGCCTCATCATCATGGTGGCGCTGCAGACCTGGTACGGCCTGTTGCCGCTGCGCCGGGTGCGCCAGGAGATCGCCCGGCTTCGCGCCGGCGAATCGACCCGCGTCGAGGGCAAGATGCCCGCCGAAGTGGCGCCGATGGTCGAGGAGCTCAATGCACTGGTCGAGCACAACGACCGCCAGGCCGAGGAAGCGCGGCTGCACGCCGGCAACCTGGCGCATGCACTCAAGACGCCGCTCAGCGTGATCATGAACGCCGCCGCCGCCGGTCAGCCCGACCTCGCCCAGGCGGTGATCCGCGAGGCACGGACGATGCGCCGCCAGATCGACCACCATCTCGCCCGCGCCCGCGCCGTCGGCCGTCGCGGATCGGCACACAGCCGCGCGGCGGTGTGGCCGTCGATCGAGGCGGTCGAGCGCGCGGTCGCGCGGCTCTACCCCAATGTCCGCATCGACATCGACGGGCAGAAGGATCTGGTCGCGCATATCGAGCGGCAGGACCTCGACGACCTGCTCGGTAACCTGGTCGAGAATGCCGCCAAGTACGGCGGCGGCAGCGTGTTCATCACCGCCGGCGTGCAGGCCGGGTTCGTCGAGGTGCTGGTCGAGGATGACGGGCGCGGCATTCCCGAGGCGGACCGGATCCGCATCTTCGATCGCGGCGTGCGACTGGACAGCGGCAAGCCGGGCACCGGCCTTGGCCTCGCCATCGTGCGCGACGTCGCCGAGATCTATGACGGCACCGTCAGCCTCGAGGAGAGCGAGGACCTGGGCGGACTGCTGGTACGGCTGCGGCTGCCCGCGGCGAGCTGAGCCGAACTGCAACAAACTGAAATTCTGGCGCGACGAACCGGACGCAAACCGTCCGGGAACTCGCGGATTGCCCTCTTAATGTCCGTCGGGTCGCGTGGCGGCGCTGGTTCTGGGGCCAGCGCCGCCCAAATACGAGGGTTTGAGATATTATCTTTCGTTTACAATATTTTAGCAATGATCTGCTAAACTGCCCGTTGGGGATTGTAGACGCAAAGGGACCAGCATGACTTCCATTTCATCTTTATCGCAGCGGCCCGATCCGCGCGCGCAGATGGATGCGCGGATCGGCGCGGCGGCATCGGCCGGCACGATCAGCAGCGACGACCAGAATGCGCTGAGCAGCGCGCTCGACACGATCGATACGAGCCTGGCTTCGGATCGCGCCAGCGGCGGCAAGCCCGGCGACATGAAGGAGAGGATCAACGGGCTGATCGACAGCCAGGTCGAGAGCGGCGCGCTGACCGACGATCAGGCCGAGGAGCTGAAGAGCTTCTTTGCGCAGGGCCCCGATGGCGGCCAGGGCGGCCCCGGTGGCCCGCAGGGCGCGGGCGGCCCGCCTCCCGGACCGCCGCCCTCGGGCACCAGCGATTCGGACGAGGATTCGACCGACGATACCGACACCACCACGCAGATCAGCGAAGCGGCGGCGCGCCAGCTCGAGGCGATGACCGCCTTCCTCCAGAAGCTGCGCGACGCAGCGGCATCGGGCTCCGCCACCTATGGCAGCAATGCGGGGACGAGCAGCAATGGCAGCTCGGCGACCGGCTGGGTGATCGACCGCCAGGCCTGATCGCTCGCGCCTGCGGCGCTGAGGCGCGGCGCCGTTCCGGGGGGATCGGCGCCGCGTTTTGATTCAGAGGCCGCGCATTGCCTCGGCGGCGAGGGAGAGGCTCTTCTTGCGCGCCTCATGATCGAACATCGCGCTGGTCAGCATCAGCTCATCAGCGCCGGTGCGGGCGATGAAGGCGGCGAGCTGCTCGCGGACCCTGTCGGGCCCGCCGATCGCGCTGGCCGAGAGCACCTGGTCGAGCATCGCGTTGCCATGTCCGCCCAGGCTCTCGCGATAGCCGAGCACCGGCGGCGGCAGCTGGATGCCCTTGCCGGTGGTGCGGATCGCGACGAACGCCTGTTGCTGCGAGCTGGCGAGCAGTTCGGCTTCCTCGTCGGTATCGGCGGCGAAGACGTTGAAGCCGAGCATCAGATGCGGCTTTTCCAGCACGTCGGACGGGCGGAAGTTGCGGCGATAGACGTCGATCGCCTGGTCGAGCTGGCCGGGCGCGAAATGCGAGGCGAAGGCATAGGGGAGGCCGAGCATCGCGGCGAGCTGCGCGCCGAACAGGCTGGAGCCGAGGATCCAGATATCGACCTTGGCGCCAGCGCCGGGCGTGGCCCTAATGCCAGTACGGCCGTCATCGGCGAAATAGCTCTGCAACTCCGCCACGTCGCGGGGGAACTCGTTGCCGTCGCTGTCGAGCCCGCGGCGGATCGCGGCGGAGACGCGCTGGTCGGAGCCGGGCGCACGGCCGAGGCCGAGGTCGACGCGGCCCGGGAACAGCGCATCGAGCGTGCCGAACTGCTCGGCGACCTGGAGCGGCGAGTGATTGGGGAGCATGATCCCGCCGGCGCCGATGCGGATCGTCGAGGTCGCCTGGCCGACATGGGCGATCACCACGGCGGTGGCGGCGCTGGCGATGCCGTCCATCCCGTGATGCTCGGCTACCCAGTAGCGGGTATAGCCAAGGCCCTCGACGTGCCTGGCGAGATCGGCGGCGTTGGCAAGGGCTTGCGATGCGGTCCCGCCTTGGATGATCGGGACGAGGTCGAGCAGGGAATAGGCTGTCATGCGAGCGGAGATGGGGAGCCGGTTGCGAGGCTGCCATAAAGTTTTGGTCGTGCGGCCCCAAGCGAAGAAACACTTGCTTGATAGCCGCGCCCGCTGGGCCTAACCGCGCGGCCATGACCCCTGCCCTGTCGCACGTCCGCAACTGGATCTTCGATCTGGACAACACGCTCTACCCGGCGAGCGCGAACCTGTTCGCGCTGATCGACGCGCGGATCGGGCAATATGTCCAGAACCTCCTCGGCCTCGATCCAGTCGCCGCGCACAAGGTGCAGAAGGGCTATTTCCACGCGCACGGCACGACGCTGGCCGGGCTGATGGCCGAGCACGGCACCGATCCGCATCACTATCTGGCGGACGTTCACGACGTCGACATGAGCGTGCTCGAAGTGAACGCGGCGCTGGTCGAGGGGCTGGCGCGGCTGCCCGGGCGCAAGCTGGTCTTCACCAATGGCGACGCACCCTACGCGATGAAGGTGCTCGACCGGCTGGGCATGGGTGAGACCTTCGAGGCGATCCACGACGTGCACGCCACCCAATATCGCCCCAAGCCCGATCCGCTCGCGTATCAGGGGCTGTGCGAGGCCTATGACCTCGATCCGCATACCAGCCTGTTCGTCGAGGACATGGCGCGCAACCTCGCGCCGGCAAAGGCGATCGGCATGACCACGGTGTGGATCGACAATGGCTCCGAACAGGCGCCGGACGTCGATCGCAGCTTCATCGACTATACCACCAACGACCTCGGAGCCTGGCTCCACAGCATCCTGGAGACTTCCGAATGACCGACCTGCAGACCATTATCGATGCCGCCTGGGAAGACCGCGCCAATCTGGGCTTCGGCACCGAAGGCGCCGTGCGCGAGGCCGTGGCGGAGGCGCTGAACCTGCTCGATCGCGGCGAGGCCCGCGTCGCCGAGCCCGTCGAGGGCGGCTGGCAGGTCAACCAGTGGCTCAAGAAGGCGGTGCTGCTGTCCTTCCGCCTCAACGACAATGTCGTCATCCAGGGCCCGGGCGGCGCCAACTGGTTCGACAAGGTGCCCTCCAAGTTCGCCAACTGGGGTGAGGACGCCTTCCGCCAGGCCGGCTTCCGCGCGGTGCCCGGCAGCGTCGTCCGCCACGGCGCGCATGTCGCCAAGGGCGCGGTGCTGATGCCGAGCTTCGTCAATATCGGCGCCTATGTCGGTGAAGGCACGATGGTCGATACCTGGGCGACTGTCGGCAGCTGCGCGCAGATCGGCCGGAACGTCCACCTCTCGGGCGGCGTCGGCATCGGCGGCGTGCTCGAGCCGCTCCAGGCCGATCCGGTCATCATCGGCGACGGCGCATTCATCGGTGCGCGCGCCGAAGTGGCCGAGGGCGTGCGCGTGGGCGAAGGCGCGGTGCTGTCGATGGGCGTCTATCTCGGCGCCTCGACCAAGATCATCGACCGCGCCACCGGCGAAGTGCATCGCGGCCATGTGCCGCCTTATTCGGTGGTGGTGCCGGGCACGATCCCGGGCGAGGCCGGCAAGCCGGGGCTCTACTGCGCGGTGATCGTCAAGACGGTGGACGCGCAGACCCGGAGCAAGACCGGGATCAACGAACTGCTGCGCGACTGATTTAGTATCCAGCGTTACCGCTTTCATCCGGGCGGCGAGATGGCGTAGGGACGGGTCATGACCGAAAGCATGACCTATGGACGCTATCTCGCGCTCGACGAGCTGCTCGCCGCCCAGCACCCGCTGTCGGATCGGCACGACGAGCTGCTGTTCATCATCATCCACCAGACCAAGGAGCTGTGGCTGAAGCAGGCGATCGCCGAGATCCGCCTGGCGCTCGACCTGGTCCGTGCCGACAAGCCGGTGGAGGCGTACAAGAGCCTTGCCCGGGTCAGCCGCATCCAGGCGGTGATGACGCTTTCCTGGGAAGTGCTGACCACGATGACGCCGAGCGACTATACGCGCTTCCGCGACGTGCTCGGCGCCAGCTCGGGCTTCCAGTCCGACCAGTTCCGCGCGGTGGAGACTCTGCTCGGCGTGCGTGGCGGCGGCGTGCCGGGGCCGCTCACCACCGAATTCTCCGCCCTGCCCAGCCTGTGGGACGAAGCCAATGCCGCGCTGGCCCGCGCCGGCTTCGACCTGCCCGCCGAGGTGCTGGCTCGCGACTGGGCCCAGCCCTACGAACCCAATCAGGCGGTCGAGGATGCCTGGGCGCAGGTCTATCGCGAGACGGACAGATATTGGGAACTGTACCAGCTCGCCGAGAAGCTGGTCGATATCGACGACGCGCTGGCGACGTGGCGGCACAAGCACGTCCTCACCGTCAGCCGGGTGATCGGGATGAAGCCGGGGACCGGCGGCACGCCCGGCGTGCCCTATCTCGCCTCGACGCTGTCGAAGCGCGCCTTCCCGGAACTGTGGACGCTCAGGACGCAGCTTTGAGCTACAAGCACCTCTTCCAGCGCGCGCTGGCGGCAGCGCCCGAGCGGCTGCACTTCGCGGCGCATTCGCATCATCTCTGGCCCGACGCTTCCTATCTCGGCCAGCTCGCCGCCTGGGAAGACGGGGTACGTCTTGCCGACCGCAAATGGGAGCGGGTGATGGGCGAGATCTGGCCCGCCGCCCAGCAGCATGTCGCCGCCGAGCTCAAGCTGCCTGATCCGGGCAGCATCGTCTTCGCGCCGAACACGCATGAACTGCTGCTGCGCATCGCCTCGGCCCGCCCGGGGCCGCTGCGCATCCTCGCCAGCGACGGCGAGTTCCACAGCTTCCGCCGCCAATCAATGCGCTGGG
This sequence comes from Sphingomonas kyeonggiensis, assembly GCF_014204495.1. Taxonomy (GTDB): domain Bacteria; phylum Pseudomonadota; class Alphaproteobacteria; order Sphingomonadales; family Sphingomonadaceae; genus Sphingomonas; species Sphingomonas kyeonggiensis_A. The sequence continues at coordinate 511,772 of NZ_JACHLN010000001.1, forward strand.
AAGAAGCCGGCAGCGCGACCGTGGAACGGGTCCCGCTCGAGGCAATCGTCGCGCGGGCGAAGGCCAGCGACCATGACCTGATCTTCGTCAGCCAGGTGCAGTTCGGCACCGGCCACGTGTTCGATCGAATCGCCGAGATTGCCGCGCTGGCGTCACCAGACGGCCCCTGGGTGGTGATCGACGGCTATCACGCCTTCATGGCGATGGAGGTCGACCTGTCGGCCGTGGCGGACAAGGTCTTCTACCTCGCCGGCGGCTACAAATACGCGATGGCCGGGGAAGGCTGCGCCTTTCTCCATGCCCCGCCCGGGTTCGGCATGCGACCGGAGATCACCGGCTGGTATGCCGAGTTCGAGGACCTGGCGCTGCCGCCCGGCAGCATCGGCTATGCGCCCGATGCACGCCGCTTCCTGGGCGCTACCTTCGATCCGTCGGGCATCTACCGCTTCGTCGGGGTGCGCGACATGCTGCGCCAGGAAGAACTGACCACCGCGAAGATCGCGGCGCATGTCGACACCTTGCGCGCGCAACTGCTCGCCGAGCTGCCGATCGAGGCCGAGCTGCTCAACCCGAACAGCCCCGCGCGCTTCCTCGCGCTGCGCTCGCCCAATGCGCAGCGCTGGAAGGCCGAGCTGGAAGCCGAGGACGTGATCACCGATGTGCGCGGCGATGTGCTGCGGATCGGTCTCGGCCTGTACCAGGACAGCCGCGACGTGACCCGGCTGATCGAGGCGCTTTCCTGGCTCCGCTGACAAAGCGACCGGGCACGCAATGCGCGTCGCGCCCGGTCGTGAGGGAAGGTCAACGGCGGGCAACCTGCGCGACGCCCCAGCGCGCAGTGAGCTGGCGGGCGACGTCGCGCTGGACGCCGTCGCGACAGCGCTTGATCGCCACCGCCTCATCGGCGCCCGCACTCGCATAGGAACCGCAGACCTGCTCGGTTGCGGTGGCGAGGCGACGATTGAGCTCGGTGCGGCCCGCCTCGCTCTTCAGATCGAGATCGGCATGGCGGATGGCGACGCTGCGGTCCCCGGCCAGGGCCGGCGTGGCGAACAGCGTGGCGGCGGTGAGGGCGGCGATGAACTTGCACATGGGATGGCTCCTTTCCGTGGAATGCCGGCGTCGTTGCCGGATGCCTCCTGATTGCCGGAAAGCCCGCGGGGCGAGAGGATGAGGAGCCGATGAAGAGCTGATGAAATGCCGATGATTCGCCGATAGGGTGGATTTCGACGCTTGTTGCGGGGATGGGGGAAAGGTGGAGAGCCGCATCGACCTTGCGCATGAACCGGTATTTCGCCTCGGGCCGATCGAGGTGCGTCCCGCCCTGCGCCAGCTCGCGCGGGAGGATGGCAGCGAGGAAGTGCTCGAGCCGCGGGTGATGCAGGTGTTGGTCGCGCTCGCCCGGGCGAACGGGGCGATCGTCAGCCGCGATGACCTTACCCGCAGCTGCTGGGAAGGCCGGGTAGTGGGCGAGGACGCGATCAACCGCGTGGTCTCGCGCCTGCGCCGCGCCGCCGAGGGGATCGGCCAGGGCAGCTTCCGGATCGAGACGATCACCAAGGTCGGCTACCGGCTGCTGCGCGCTGACCAGCACGACGCGCCTGCACCCGCACCCGGCAGCCCGCTGGCGCAGGCACGCGCCGAAGCGCACCGGCTGCGGCTCGATCGCCGCGCGATGCTCGCAGGAGCCGGACTTGCAGTGGTCACCACTACCGGCGCGATCGGCTGGTATCGCTGGTCGCAGCCCCACAAGACTGTGCCCGATGATGTGAAGCCGCTGCTCGATCAGGCGATGGCCTCGATCCGCCAGGGCACACCGGAAGGGCTCAGCCAGGCAACCGGCCTGTTCCGGCGCCTGACCGAGCTGCACCCCGACCAGCCCGATGCCTGGGGAGCACTCGCGATCGCCTATGCGATCGGCGCGGGCGGCGGCAGCCCCCGGAACGAAGCGGCGATGCGCATGCGTGCCGAGCAGGCCGCTGCCCGCGCGCTGCAGCTCAATCCGGCCAATCCCTATGCGCGCCTTTCGCGGGCGATGCTCGACGCTGCTACCGACAGCTGGCTGCGGGACGAGCAGCTTTGTCGCTCGATCCTCACCACTCGCCCCGACATCGAATTCGCCTGGGGCATGCTCAGCGGCGTGCTGCTCTCGGTCGGGCGCTGCCGCGAGGCGGCCGACACATTCGTCCAGTTCTGGGGAAAGGGGCTCCCCGATCCTTCGCGCGCCTATACCCGTGCCGTAGCGCTTTGGGCCGCCGATCGGCTCGACGAGGCGGACAAGGCGATGGAGGAAGCGATGGCGCTGTTCCCCACCCATTTCGCGGTGTGGTTCACGCGCTTCTACCTGCTGCTCTATACCGGCCGCGCCGCAGATGCGCTGGCGATGTCGCGCCGGGCCGACCAGCGGCCCACCGGCATCCCGGCCGATAATTTCGCGATGATCGAGGACGTCGCCCAGGCGATGATCACCCGCGCGCCCGCCGATATCGATCGGGCGATGGCAAGCAACCTGGCGGCGGCGCACAGGGGCGCGGGCTTTGCCGAGAACACGATGCAGTTCGCCGCGGCGCTGGGCCGGGTCGATACCGCGTTCGAAGTGGCCGAGGGCTATTATTTCGGCCGGGGCTTCGAGGTCGGGGAGCTGCGCTTCCAGCCGGAGCAGCGCGTCTGGACCCGGCGGGCCAACCGCCGCACGCGGCTGCTGTTCATGCCCTCCACCGCGGCGATGCGGAGCGACCCGCGCTTCGGCAAGCTGGTCGGGGAGATAGGGCTGGAGCGCTATTGGCGCGAGACGGGATCGGTGCCCGACTACCGCAAGACCTAGCCCTGCTCGATCGGCGCGACGCCGAGCCGCGGGATCTCGATCGCCGGGCAGCGGTCCATCACAACCTTGAGCCCGGCCGCCTCGGCACGGGCGGCCGCTTCCGCGTTGATCACGCCGAGCTGCATCCACACCGCCCTGGCGCCCGCGGCGATTGCTTCGTCCACCGCTTCACCGGCGGCCTGGGGGCGGCGGAAGATGTCGACCAGGTCGACCGGCTCGATCTGCGACAGGTCGCGGAACACGAACTCGCCATGCACATGCTCGCCGGTGATCTGCGGGTTGACCGGGATCACCCGGTAGCCATGCCGCTGGAGGAAGGCCATCACGCCGTAGCTCGGACGATCGGGCCGATCCGACGCGCCGACCATCGCGATGGTACGCACGCTTTCGAGCAGCGCCTTGATGTCCTCGTCGCGTGTCAGCGGCATGCCTCTATCCTTTCAGCCAGTCGTCCACCTGCCCGGCCAATCCTGCAAACAATTCGGCCTGCGGACCGTTCCCGGCCGCCGGCGGCTCGCCCGCATCGGAAGCCGAACGGATCGCCATTTCGAGCGGGATCCGGCCGAGGAAGGGGATGCCCAGTTTCGCCGAAATATCCTGGGCGCCGCCGGTGCCGAAGGGATTCGAAACGCCCTCGCAGTGCGGGCAGACATAACCCGACATGTTCTCGATCAGGCCGATAATCGGCACCCCGGCCTTGTTGAACAGGTCGATCGCCCGCGTCGCGTCGATCAGCGCGAGATCCTGCGGGGTCGAGACGATCACCGCGCCGGCCGGCTTGTGCTTCTGGATCATCGTCAGCTGCACATCGCCGGTCCCCGGCGGCAGATCGAGCACGAGCAGATCGGTCTCGCCCCAATCGGCATCGACCATCTGGCCGAGCGCACCGCCCGCCATCGGGCCGCGCCAGGCGATCGCCTGCCCCTCGGCAACCAGCCCGCCCATCGACAGCATCGGCACGCCGAACCGGGTCTGGACCGGCAGCAACACTTTATCACGCGCCTGCGGCTTCACCCCTTCGACGCCGAGCAGGCGCGGCTGCGAGGGGCCATAGATATCGGCATCGACCAGCCCGACCCTGCGCCCGCGGCGCTGCAGCGCGATCGCCAGGTTGGCGGCCACGGTGGACTTGCCCACTCCGCCCTTGCCGCTCGCCACCGCGATCAGGCGCCGGGTGCGCCGCTCGCTGGTCATCAGCACACGCACTTCCTCCACCCCGGGGAGCGTGCCGGCGGTGCGGCGGATATCGGCTTCCAGCTCTTCGCGGCTGGCCTCGGCCAGGCCGGTGACGTCGAGGACGATGCTGGCGCGGCCGCCTTCGAGGCGGCCGGTGGCGCGGCCGGCGGTGATCGGGGCGAGCGCGGCGTTCAGGGCTTCGGTATCGGTCATCGCGTGGCAGATAGGCGCACAATCGCCGCGCGCCACTGTAAATCCGCGCGCGCCTGCTTATAAAGGTCGAATGGCAAACCTCTTTGGCTGGCTCAACAAGGCCGGCAACTTGCAGAACGAGGCTCCGAAGAGCCCCTGGGGCTCTGGCAGCGGCGGCGGAAATGGCGGCGGCGGCTCGGGCGATGGCAAAGGTGGCTCCGGCGGATCGGGCGGCGGCTCGGGTCCCCGCAATCCCTGGTCCTTCCCGCCCGAGGGGCGGCGCCCGCGCTCTGGCGGCGGTGGCGGCGGAAATGGCGGCGGCAACGGTCCGCTGGAGGACCTGATGCGCCGCATGGGCGGCGGCGGCCTGCCGGTGCCCCCGGGCGGCGCCAAGCTCTGGCTGCTCGTCGTTGGCGGCCTGTTGCTGGCCTGGATGGCCTTTACCAGCTTCCACGCGATCGGCCCGCGCGAGCGCGGCGTGGTCACCACGCTCGGCCGCTATAGCGGCACGCTCGGCTCGGGCCTGCAGTTCACCCTGCCCGCACCCTTCCAGATCGTCGAGACCGTCGATGTCGGCAGCGTACGGACGCTGAAATTCCCCGAGAGCGGCGCCAACCTGATGCTGACCGGCGACCAGAACATCGTCGATCTCTCCTATTCGGTGAACTGGTACATCTCCGACGCCGCCGACTATTCGTTCCAGATCAAGGATCCGACCGAGACGGTGAAGGACACCGCCGAAAGCGCGATGCGCGCGGTGATCGCGACCACGACGCTCAACGAGGCGATCGGCGAGGGCCAGGGCCGCATCTCGACCGATGTCCAGGCCGCGATGCAGAAGATCCTCGACGAATATCATTCGGGCATCCGCATCCAGAGCGTCGCGCTGACCAAGGCTGCCGCGCCCGAGCAGGTCGACGACGCCTTCAAGGCGGTGCAGGCCGCGCAGCAGGGCGCGCAGGGCGCCCGCAACAACGCCAATGGCTATGCCCAGCAGGTGATCGCCGTGGCGCAGGGCGAGGCCGCCGAGTTCGACAAGATCTACGAACAGTACAAGGCCGCGCCCGAAGTCACCCGCCGCCGTCTCTATTACGAGACGATGGAGCAGGTGCTCGCGCGCACCAACAAGACGATCGTCGAGGCGCCCGGCGTCACCCCCTATCTGCCATTGCCGGGGATCCGCCCCGATGCGGGCAAGGCCCAGCAAGGAGAGCAGAAGTGAGCTGGCTGCGTAGCCCCATCGGCATCGCGGTTTCCGCGATCCTCGTGCTCATCGTCGTGATGAGCACCGTCGCGATCGTGCCCGAGACCAAGCAGGCGGTGATCCTGCGACTCGAAAAGCCCTATCGCACGGTCAATCAGTGGCACGCGGGCGAGCAGTTCGGCCGCACCAATGCCGGCCCGATCCTGCGCATCCCGTTCTTCGACCGGATCGTCTGGGTCGACAAGCGGGTGCTCTCGGTCGACCTGCCCAACGAGCCGGTACTCTCGACCGACCAGCTCCGCCTGCAGATCGATGCCTATGCGCGCTTCCGCGTGACCGACCCGCTGAAGATGGTCGTCACCATCGGCACCGAGGACCGCGCGCGAGACCAGCTCCAGCCGCTGTTCCGCTCGGCACTGCGCAACGAGCTCGGCAAGCGCCCCTCGGCGATCCTGCTCAGCCCCGAGCGCGGCCAGGTGATGGACAACATCCAGAACTCGCTGCAGCAGCTCGCCGCGCAATATGGCGTGTCGATCGTCGACGTGCGGATCAAGCAGACCGAGCTTCCCTCGGGCTCGCCGCTCGACAGCGCGCTCGAGCGGATGCGCACCGCGCGCAACCAAGAAGCCAAGACGATCGAGGCCCAGGGCATGAAGGATGCGCAGATCATCCGCGCCAATGCCGATGCCCAGGCGGCGCAGATCTATGCCCAGGCGTTCAACAAGGATGCGGACTTCTACAATTTCTGGCGCGCGATGCGGTCTTACCGGACGACGTTCCTGAACAACGATCCCGCAAAGGGCGAAACGTCGATCATCCTGAGCCCGCAGAACAGCTATCTGAAGGAATTCATGCAGCAACGATGACGCTGTCTATCCGTTCATATTCAATCGCCGTTCAGCATTTCGGCGCAAAAATCCGTTTCGAACGCTTTTCCTTCGTCTGAGAGGACTCACTCACGTGCGTTATGCCTACGCCCTGACCACCGCCATCCTGCTGAGCGGCGCCGCCGCCACGATGACGCTCAACCAGCCCGCCGGCGCCCAGACGGCGCAGAACGAGCCGGGCGCCATCCAGGCATCGGCGCCCCGCTCCGGCGCGCCGATGAGCTTCGCCGACATGGTCGCCAAGCTGCAGCCGGCAGTGGTCAACATCTCGACCACCCAGCGCGTCACCACCAACGCCAATCCGCTCGCCGGCACGCCGTTCGAGGCGTTCGGCGGTGGCGGCCAGCCGGTGACCCGCCAGGCCCAGTCGCTCGGCTCGGGCTTCATCATTTCCGCGGACGGCTATGTCGTCACCAACAACCATGTGATCGCGGCCGGCGCGCAGGGCGCCACGGTCGAATCGATCACCGTCACCCTGCCCGACAAGCGCGAGTTCAAGGCCAAGGTGATCGGCAGCGACGTCCAGTCCGACCTCGCCGTGCTCAAGATCGAGGGCGCCAACCTGCCCTTCGTGAAGTTCGGCGATTCGGCCAGCGCCCGCGTTGGCGACTGGGTCGTCGCAATCGGCAATCCCTTCGGCCTGGGCGGCTCGGTGACTGCCGGCATCGTCTCGGCACTGCACCGCGTCACCGGATCGGGCGGCGCCTATGACCGGTTCATCCAGACCGATGCCTCGATCAATCGCGGCAATTCGGGCGGCCCGATGTTCGACCTGAACGGCAATGTCATCGGCATCAACTCGCAGATCCTGTCGCCGACCGGCGGCAATGTCGGCATCGGCTTCGCGATCCCCGCGGAGGAAGCCAAGCCGGTGATCGACACGCTGATGAAGGGCCAGAAGATCGCCCGCGGCTATCTCGGCATCCAGATGCAGGACCTGACCGACGACATCGCCGACGGCCTGGGCGTGCCCAAGGGCCGCGGCACCGTGGTCGCGCGCACCGAGCCGGGCCAGCCGGCGGACAAGGCCGGGCTCAAGCAGGGCGACGTGATCGTCAAGGTCGACGGCAAGGACGTCACCCCGGACCAGACCCTGTCCTATCTCGTCGCGAACGTGAAGCCGGGCACCAGCATCCCGCTCGAGCTCTACCGCGACGGCAAGCCGATGAAGCTGACCATCACCGTCGGCACCCGCCCGCCCGAGGAGCAGCTCGCCCAGTTCGATCCGAACGACGAGAACTCGCAGGCGCCGGGCGCCGATTCGGACACGATGGCGGCCGCCTCGCTCGGCGTGCAGGTCACCCCGCTTACCCCGCAGATCGCACAGAGCGTCGGCGTCAATCCGAGCACGACCGGCGTGGTCGTGGTCCAGGTGAACCAGGCCAGCGACGCAGCCGGCAAGGGCCTGCAGCGCGGCGACGTGATCACCACGGTGAACCGCGTGGCCGTGGCCAATGCAGGGGACGTCGCCAAGCAGGTTGCCGCCGCCAAGGCCGCGGGCAAGACCAACGTCCTGCTCTGGGTCCAGCGCCGCGCACTCGGCCGCTTCGTCTCGGTCGGCATCAACTAAAACCACGCCCAATCGGGCTGACGAATGCCCGTTTCTCCTCTATTCCGATCTCCCAACCAAGGAGATCGGACATGGCGGGAGAGACGGGCATCTTCATTGGCGCAGGTGCCGGCGGCGCAAATCCCCAGAGCCTGGTGCTCAAGCGCGCCAACCGCCACGGGCTGATCGCCGGCGCCACCGGCACCGGCAAGACGGTGACCATCCAGGGGATCATCGAGGGCCTGTCGAACGCCGGCGTTCCCTGCTTCGTCGCCGATGTGAAGGGCGACCTTTCCGGCCTGGCCATGGCCGGCTCGCCCACCGCCAAGACGCACGAGATCTTCAAGGCGCGCGCCGCCGAGATCGGCCTGGCCGACTGGGCCTATGCCGACACCCCGGTGCAGTTCTGGGATCTCTATGGCGAGCAGGGCCATCCGATCCGCACCACCATCTCCGAGATGGGCCCGCTGCTGCTTTCGCGGCTGATGGACCTCAACGAAGTGCAGGAAGGCGTGCTGACCATCGCCTTCACCGTCGCCGACAAGGACGGGCTGCTGCTGCTCGACCTGGACGATCTGCAATCGATGCTCGCCCACTGCGCCGAGCGCGCGGACGAGCTGACCGCGACCTATGGCAATGTCTCCAAGCAGTCGGTCGGCGCGATCCAGCGCGCGCTGCTCCAGCTGCGCAGCCAGGGCGGCGCCAATTTCTTCGGCGAGCCGGCGCTGTCGATGGAGGATTTCCTCGGGCTCGACGACAAGGGCCGCGGCGTGGTCAACATCCTGGCCGCCGACAAGCTGATGGCCAGCCCCAAGCTCTACGCCACCTTCCTGCTCTGGCTGCTCTCGGCGCTGTTCGAATCGCTTCCGGAAGTGGGCGATCCCGACAAGCCCAAGCTCGCCTTCTTCTTCGACGAGGCGCATCTGCTGTTCGACGATGCGCCCAAGGCGCTGCTCGACAAGATCGAGCAGGTCGTCCGCCTGATCCGCTCCAAGGGCGTCGGCGTCTATTTCATCACCCAGAACCCGATCGACGTGCCCGACACGATCGCCGGCCAGCTCGGCAACCGGGTGCAGCACGCGCTGCGCGCCTTCACCCCGCGCGACCAGCAGGCGGTGAAGGCGGCGGCGACCACCTTCCGCGCCAATCCCGATGTCGATGTCGAGAAGGCGATCACCGAGCTGAAGGTCGGCGAGGCGCTGGTGTCGGTGCTGCAGGACGATGGCTCGCCGAGCCCGGTGCAGCGCACGCTGATCCGGCCGCCGGCATCGCGCGTCGGACCGGTCACCCCGGTGGAGCGCGGCGTGCTGGTGCAGACCGATGCGATCGGGACCAAGTACGACACTTTGGTCGATCGCGAATCGGCGGAGGAGCTGCTTGCCGCCAAGTCGGCCGAGGCGTCGGCCGCAGCGGCCGAGGCCAAGGCGCAGGACGAAGCCGAGAAGGCCGCCGCGGCCAAGGCCAAGGAAGACGCGCGGCTCGCCAAGGAAGCCGAGCGCCAGCGCCTGGCCCAGCAGCGTGACGCCGATCGCCAGGCCCGGCTCGACGCCCAGGCCCAGAAGGCGGCGGAGCGCGAGGCGGCGAACAATCCGTGGAACCGGGCGATCACCTCGGCGACGCGCTCGGCCTCTTCGGCGGCGGGCCGCGCGGTGGCGAACGAAGTGTCCAAGGCGGTGTTCGGCAAGAAGAGCGGCGCGGGCGCGAGCATCCTCGGCGGGCTGGTCCGCGGGGTGCTGGGCGGGTTGTTCAAGGGGCGGTAATCGTAAAGCCCCTCCCCTTCAGGGGAGGGGTTTGAAGCCTATGTCGTCGGCTCGGCCGCCGGCGCCAGGAACTCGCGCCACAGCATCACCAGCACCGCCATCACCGCCGGGCCGATGAACAGGCCGAGCAGGCCGAGCGTCTCGACGCCGCCGAGGATGCCGATCAGCACCCAGAGGAAGGGCAGCTGGGTCGCCCCGCCGATCATCGCCGGGCGGAGGAAGTGATCGGCGATGAAGATGATCACCAGCCCGATCGCCACGACGGCAACCGCGCCGACCACCGATCCCTGAAGCAGCAGCAGCACCGCGGCGAGCACGAACAGCAAAGGCGCGCCGAAGGGGATCATCGCGGCGATGGCGGTGGCGCCGCCGAGCAGCAGCGGATGCGGCACGCCGGCGACCAGGTAGACGATCGCCATCAGCGCGCCGACGCCGAGGCCGACCAGCACCAACCCGTCGATCGTGCCGCGCACCGATCGGATCGCCTGCGTCCCCACCCGCTCGCCGGCGGGGCCGAACAGCCGCGACACGGCGATGCGGCCCTGCGCAATCAGCGCGTCGCGGTCGCGCAGCACGAAGAACAAGGTGAGCAGGGTGAAGCCGAACACCACCGCGCGGTGCGCGACATTGGCGCCGATCGCGCGGGAATGGGTCAGCCATTCGCTGTTGCTCAGCAGACGCAGCTGCTCGGCGGCATCCTCGGGCCGGGCGAGATGGGTCAGCCACCAGTCGCGCACCGCCTGGCTGCCGACCGGCAGGCGGTCGACCCAGTCGGGCACCGGCACGCCCTGCGCCTGGGCCTCGGCGATCAGCCGGGTGATGTCATGCGCCTCGCGCAGCGCCTGGCCGATGCCGAAGCCGAGCGGGATCAGCACCACCAGCGCCGCGAGCAGGGTGATGATCAGCGGGATGACGATGCGGTGGCTGCCGTGCAGCATCGCGCGCAGCTTGAGGTGCAGCGGATCGACGGCGATCGTCAGCACCACCGCCCAGAGCAAAGCCGCGATGAAGCCATGCGCGACCCAGAGGCCAAGGAGCAGCAATGCGCCCACCAGCGCCAGGCGTGCGGCGCGCTGCGCCGTCTCGGTTCCCGTGTTCATTCCGCCAGCGTAGCGTCGCAACGCCCGATCGTTCAAGCGAGCGCGGCGGCAACCCCCTCCAGCCGATCGAGGAACTTGCCCCAGCCGAAGCGCGCGCCGCCATAGTTGCTGGCGTTGGTGAAGCCGCTCTGCTCCATCCGCAGGCGCGTGCCGCCCGCTACGGGCTCGAGCGTCAGCGTCACCACCGATTCGAAGCGCGGCATCGCTTCCTCGCCGCCGCCGGTATCCCAGCTATACGAGAGCTGGCGCCCCGGTTCGATCTCGCGCACCGCGCAGTCGATCCGCCCGCTCCAGCCCGGCGCACCTGGGCTCTGCAGCGTGAAGCGGTGGCCCTGCTCGGCAGCGAAGTCATTGGGCAGCAGCCATTCGGCGATCAGATGCGGCTGGGTGATCGCGCGCCACAGCTTCTCCGGCGGATGCGCAAAGTCCCGCTCCATCACCAGGGTGCGCGTCTCGGTCATTGATCCATTCTCCTGAGCAGGTCCTCGAGCCGATCGAAGCTGTCGGCCCACATCGCCTCGTGCAGGCGCATCCAGTCGAGCAGCGGCGCGAGGCCGCGGGGATTGGCGCGGTAGTGCGTCTCGCGCCCCTGTGGCCGGTCGAGCACCAGCCCCGCGCCCTTCAGCACCGCGAGATGCTTGGACACCGCCGGCTGGGAGATTCCCGCTCCCTCGGTTAGCGCACGCACCGTCAGCTCGGATCGCGCCAGCCGCTCGAACAGCGTCCGCCGGGTGGGGTCGCCCAGCGCGCGGAACAGCGCGTCGGCGGCGGAGTGGGCTATCGGCTCCATGCGCCAATCCATAACCATGTGGTTATTCAAATCAACCCGCCGCAAAAAATGCTGTCCTCGCCGGGCCTGCGGTGCCAGTTTCCCGCGATGACCGAACCATCCAGCTCCGCTCGGCCGACGGCCGAGCTCACGCTCCGCGGCATCATCCTCGGCGCGCTGATCACCATCCTGTTCACCGCGGCGAACGTCTATGCCGGCCTCAAGGTCGGCCTGACCTTCGCTACCTCGATCCCGGCCGCGGTCGTCTCGATGGCGATCCTCAAGGCGTTCAAGAGCGGCACGATCCTCGAGAACAACATCGTCCAGACTATCGCATCCGCCGCGGGTACCCTCGCCGCGATCGTGTTCGTGCTGCCGGGCCTGATCATGGTCGGCTGGTGGTCGGGCTTCCCCTATTGGACGACCGTCGCGGTGTGCATCACCGGCGGTGTGCTCGGCGTGATGTTCTCGGTGCCGCTGCGCCGCGCGCTCGTCACCGGAACCGACCTGCCCTATCCGGAAGGCGTCGCCGCCGCCGAAGTGCTCAAGGTCGGCTCGGGATCGGGCGCGGGCGACAAGGAGAATGCGGCGGGCCTGCGCACCCTGATCGTCGGCACGATCTTCTCGGGCGTGTTCGCGCTGCTCGGCAAGATGAAGCTGGTCGCCGAGGAAGCGGGCAAGAATTTCGCGGTCGGCGGCACCGCCACCGGCTGGTCGACCAGCTGGTCGATGCTGCTGATCGGCGTCGGCCATCTCGTCGGCATCTCGGTCGGCGCGGCGATGTTCTTCGGCATGCTGATCTCCTGGACGGTGCTGGTGCCCTATTTCGCCCATGGCGGCGACATCAGCGGCGGGATCGACGCGCTGGTCGGCTCGACCTTCCGCGGCCAGGTGCGCTTCATCGGCGCGGGCACGATCGGCGTCGCGGCGATCTGGTCGCTGCTCAAGATCATCGGGCCGATCATCGCAGGCCTGCGCTCCGCCCTTGCCGCCTCGCGCGCGCGCCAGGACGGCCAGGCGCTCGACATCACCGAACGCGACATGCCGATCGGCGTGGTCGCCCTTATCACCCTCGCCACGCTTGTCCCGATCGCCTGGCTGCTGTGGACCTTTTCGGCCGGCGGGCCGGTGCACGATCATGCTTTTGCGGTGATCGGCGGATCGCTTGCCTATGTCCTGATCGTCGGCGTGCTGATCGCGGCGATCTGCGGCTACATGGCCGGCCTGATTGGTGCGTCGAACTCGCCGGTCTCGGGCGTCGGCATCCTTGCCGTGCTCGGCGCCTCGCTGCTGCTGGTGGCGGTGTTCGGGCATGAGGCCGATCCGTCGCGCACCAACGCGCTGATCGCCTATGCGCTGTTCACCACCGCGATCATCTTCTCGATCGCGACCATCTCGAACGACAATCTCCAGGACCTCAAGACCGGCCAGCTGGTCGGCGCGACGCCGTGGAAGCAGCAGCTCGCGCTGATCCTGGGCGTGGTGTTCGGCTCGCTCGCCATTCCGCTGGTGCTCGACCTGCTCAAGAACACGCTCGGCTTTGTCGGCATGCCCGGCGCCGGCCCCAATGCGCTGTCGGCGCCGCAGGCCGCGTTGATCTCGTCGATCGCCAAGGGTGTGCTCGGCGGCGACATCGACTGGAACCTGATCGGGCTCGGCGCGCTGATCGGCGTCGGCGTGATCATCGTCGACGAAGTGCTGGGCAAGACCGGCAAGATGCGCCTGCCGCCGCTCGCCGTCGGCATGGGCATCTATCTGCCGATGGGCCTGACCCTGCTGATCCCGGTCGGCGCGCTGATCGGCCATTTCTACGATCGCTGGGCCAAGCGCCAGGCCAACCCGGAATTCGCCGAGCGGATGGGCGTGCTGGCAGCGACCGGCCTGATCGTGGGCGAGTCGCTGTTCGGCGTGGCCTTTGCCGGCATCCTTGCCTGGGCCAACCGCAACTCGCCGATCCCGCCCAACGACGCACCGCTGGCGATCATGCCCGAGAGCTTCGAGAGCGTCGCGCTGTGGATCGCGCCGCTGCTGTTCTTCGGACTGATCGCGGTGTCGTACGCGATGACGCGCAAGCTGGTCAGCAAGACGCCGACGGGCTCGGGGCCGGAGACCCCGGCGGACGATATCGCCACCTATCGCTGAGCTGATGCGCCGCCTCGACAAGTTGCCGCCCGCCTTCAAGCGCTATGCGAAGGTGGGCGGCGCTTTCGACTTTGCCGTGTTTGACGATGCGGAGGACGGTGAGGAGGCGGCGGTCGCGGCGATCCACGGGCTGCTCGGCGACGGGATCGACGCAGCGGCACTGCGGTCGATCGGCCATCGCCAGATCGAGCTCGCCGAATTCCTCGGCGCGCATTGCCATCCGGAAAGCCGCAAGCTGATCAAGCGCGGCACCTGGCGGACTACGGACGGCCAGGAACTGGTCGATCCGCCATTCAAAAAGGTCGCGCGGCTCGTGCTTTCCGGCGGTGGCTATGCGATTCCGCTTCCCGGCGAGGGCGGCCAGTTCGCCCGCGCCTTTGTCGAGCCGCCCTATGGCCTCGACGCGTCGCCGCGCGAGATTCAGGAACTGTTCGGCGAGATCCTCGGTTTCCTGCTGCCGCCGGACGAGCCGCACCGCATCCTCGACTGGGCGAGCCCGAGGCTGGCCGAGGTCTCGCCCCGCTTCGAGGCGGGCATGGAATGGTGGGGCGCGTTCCTCTTCACCATCCACCAGCCGGAGCGCGGCCGGCTGATCGCCTTTGCCGCCTCGACAACCGACTAGCGTCCGTACCACGACTTGGCTGTTCCCCGGCGAAGGCCGGGGCCCAGCTGCGATGTCGTTCGAGAGGTTCCCGCGCCATCGAGGGTCCGTCGATACTGGGCCCCGGCCTTCGCCGGGGAACTGATGAGCGGGACGTTGATCGCCCCGCCCGCGCCTCAGGCCATCTGCGCAAGCATCGAGGTGATCGGGACGAAGGCGAAGGCGACCGAGCTGTCCGCCACGCCGTAGGGGATGAACAGCTTGTCGCCGTGCTTGATCGCGCCGCAGGTGTAGACGACGTTGGGCACATAGCCCTCGCGGTCCTGGTCCGCCGCCGCCAGCAGCGGCTCGGCCGAGCGTGCCAGCACTTTGGACGGGTCGTTCTTGTCGAGCAAAGCCGCGCCGATCGAATATTTGCGCATCGCGCCGACGCCGTGGGTGAGGATCAGCCAGCCTTCGTCGAGCTCGATCGGCGGGCCGCAATTGCCCATCTGGACCAGCTCCCAGGGGAATTTCGGCTTGATCAGCAGCTCGCCGCCTTCCCAGGCGGTGATGTCGTCCGAGGCGTGGAGGAAGATGTTCTCGCCGTCCTGGCGCCCGAGCATCATGTAGCGGCCGTTCACCGTGCGCGGGAACAGCGCCATGCCCTTGTTGCGCGAGGCGCTGCCCGACATCGGCACGAGATCGAAGGTTCGCCAGTCGCGCGTGCGCAGCAGCTCGGACTGGATCACCGAGCCGTTATAGGCGGTGTAGGTGCCGATCCACTCTTCCTCGCCATCGTCGTGGCGGAAATGGGTGATGCGCAGATCCTCGAGCCCGTTCGACTGGGCGCGGGTGATCGGGAAGATCACCGTGCCCGACAGGGTGGAATCGCGGTGGCGATAGACGGTGACCGGCCCCTCGGGCACATGCGCCTCGTCCTCCTCGCGCGCGTCCGCCGCTGTGGCGAAGGGCGGCTCGGGCGCCAGGGTCAGGTCGTTGCCGTCGGTGATGATGCCTTCGCGGAAGGCGACCGAGGAGATATGCCCCTCTCCCACCGCGCGCAGGCTCATCAGGATACGCAAGCTGCCCGGCGGCATGCCGGTCTGGTCATAGTGCGGCACCGCGCTGGGGTTCATCAGCGCGGCGGCGGCATAGCTGTATTCATGGCAGAAATAGGCACCGATCAGCTGGCGCTTCTCATCGCCGATCTGGCTGCCGTCGAGCCCGAGCATCCCCTCGATCTCGTCATAGCGCGTCATGAACACGCGGCGCGTCTGCCAGTGGCGCGCCTCGAAATCCTTGAGCACGATCTCGAGCTGGCTGCGCGCCTCGCCCGGCGACATCGCCAGCACTTCGGTCACCAGCCGCTCGCTGCGGCTCGGGCCCGACCCGTTGGAGGTCCAGGCGATATGGAAAGGGCGGACCACAACACGCGAAGGATCGGCCTTCAGGCGCAGCGCATGATTGAAAATATCGAGCATCCGGCTCCCAGCCATTGTCCCCGCACCGGCGCGAAATCGTTACGCGACGGCGGCTCGCAACGGTGTTGCCATGTTTTCGGTCGCTTTTGAAAGAGCCGAAATCGCGCAATTCGCCAGCTGGAGTGCCAGAATCGACTCGGCGCCCTGATTCCGGTTCAAGCCGTGCGGCATCAGCCCGTCGAAACAGCCGCCATCCTGGGCGCTGGCGAGCGGCAACTCCAGATCATTGGCGCCGAGATACCAGCGATAGGCGCGCACCGCTTCCTCGACCCAGCGATTCTCGCCGGTAGCCTCATGCGCGGCGACACAGGCCTCAACCGTCGCCTGCGCCTCGAGCGGCTGCTGGTCGAACTGCATCGGCGCGGCATAGGCGCGGCCGAAACTCTCGGTGCCGACGGCGCGGAAGCGTCCCTCGGGCGAGGTCTGCTGGGCGACGATCCATTCGAGCGTCTCCAGCCCGACGCTGGTGAACTCGCTGCGCCCCAGCGCCACGCCGGCGCGCAGCAGCGCCTCGGGCAGGCGGGCATTGTCATAGGCCAGGACGATCTCGAACCAGCTCCATTCCGGACGACGATTGCCGTCGAGCAGCTCGATCAGCTCCGCGCCGAAGCGAGTGAGGATCTCGCGGCTGCGGGCGTGGCCCGGATGCGCATCGAGCATCGCGGCGGCCCCCAGCATCGCAAAGGCGCGGGCGCGCGGGCTGCCCAGCTCGAGGGCGATGCCGGCCGTGGTATCGAACAGCGCCGAGGCCCAGTCGCGATGCTTCTGCGCCCTGGCATCGCGCGCGGTGACGCCAAGCGACCAGAGCGCGCGGCCGTTCGAATCCTCGGAGCCGACATCCTCGCACCAGGTGCGATCGAAGTTCATGAAGTTGCGGAAGCGCCGGAGATCCTCGTTCCAGGCATATTGGACGAAGGCGGCATAGACGCTGGTCCATTTGTCGCGCAGCGTCTCGTCGATATCGTCGATCTTCGACATCAGGATCAGCGCGCGGGCATTATCGTCGATGCAATAGCCATGGCGGCGATCGGGCACCGAATAGATCGAATGCTGGAGCATGCCGGTGGCGTCGCTCATCCGCTCCACCGCGGCGATATCGGGCTTGAGCGGACGCAGCTCCTGCTTCGCCCGGCCGACCCGGCGCGGGCGCGCGGCGACGATCCGGACCAGCGCATCCATCGCGGTTTCGGCAAGGCGCGGCCACAGCATCGTGCGGCCGCGGGCATAGGCGCGCTCGGCCAGCGCCATGCGCGCCGGCTTGTCGGCGAGCAGGCGGCTGATCTCGCGGGCGAAGGCATCGCTGTCGCCGAAGCCGACCAGCACGCCGTGATCGTCGGCAAGGATTTCGGTGGCGTGGATATAGGGAGTGGAGACCACCGGCTTGCCGACCGCGACCGCATAGGAAAGCGTGCCCGAGGTGATCTGCGCGGGATTGGGATAGGGCGTCGCATAGACGTCCGCCGCCTGGAGATAATCGAGCAGTTCGTCCTGCTCGACGAACCCGTCGACAAAGGCGACATGGTCGGCGACGCCCAGTTCGGCGGTGAGCGCCTTCAACCGGTCGCGATAGGCTTCGCCTTCATGCGCGACGAGATTGGGATGGGTGGCGCCGAGGATCACATAGAGCGAATCGGGCCGCGCCCTGGCGATCGCCGGCATCGCGCCGATCATCGTCTCGATGCCCTTGCTCGGCGCGAGCAGGCCGAAGGTGAGGATCACTTCGCGGCCCTGCCAGCCGAAGCGCGGCTTGAACGCCTGCGGATCGGCGAACGGGCGATCGGGCACGCCGTGCGGGATCATCGCGACCTTGCGATCGTCGACGCCGTGGACGCGCTTGAGGATCTCGCGGCCCTTCTCGGCCATCACGATCACCTGCGAGGCGCGGCGCAGCAGCGCATCCATCACGCGGCGCTGATCGGCATTGGGGTTTTCGAGCACGGTGTGCAGCGTGGCGATCACCGGTATCGACAGGCGATCGAGCAGCGCGATCAGATACTCGCCGGCGGGGCCGCCATAGATGCCATATTCATGCTGGACCCAGAGCGCCTGGGCGCCCGACGCCTCGATCACCCGGGCGGCGCCGAGATAGGCGGCGCGGTCCTGCTCGGGGATCGAGGCGGTCACGGCATCGGGATAGTCATAGCGCCCGGGATGATCGTCCATCGCATAGACGTCGACCTTGAGGTCCGGGAAACGCTGCCGGAGCGCGGCATAGGTATCGGTGGTGTAGGTCGCGAGTCCGCATTTGCGCGGCAGGAAGTTACCGATCAGCGCGATGTGCTGGATATTCGGGGCTTTCATGCGCCGATCTTTCCTTTCGCTGCCGCAAACCAAGTTGCGTGGGTTACTCCGCTCGCCTCTCCAAACTCACTGATTTCAATAAGGTTTCATCATGCTGCAATGCAGCACAATACGACTATCAAGTCGTCTTGTAAATCTGGCGTTCAGCCGCGACCGCGATAGCCCGGCACCCCCTGCTCGGGTACCCAGACACCTTCCGGCGGCGTGCCGGACTGCCAGAAAACATCGATCGGAATACCACCGCGGGGATACCAGTACCCGCCGATCCTGAGCCATTCCGGTTTCATCTCGTCGAACAGGCGCTGGCCGATGCCGACGGTGCAATCCTCATGGAAGGCGCCGTGGTTGCGGAACGATCCGAGGAACAGCTTGAGCGACTTGGATTCGACGATCGTGTCGCCGGGCACATAGTCGATCACCAGATGCGCGAAATCGGGCGCGCCGGTGATCGGGCAGAGCGAGGTGAACTCGGGTGCCGCGAAGCGGATGAGATAGCGGGTGCCCTTGCGCGGGTTGGGCACATAATCGAGCTCGGCCTCTTCCGGGGTGGCGGGGAGAGTCGAGGTTTTTCCGAGATGCTTGGCGTCCATCCAGGCCATGTAGGCGTTTGCGCGCCGCTTTGCATCCTCCTAGGACATCCCGCCATGGATAGCCTCGTAACGACCGAATGGCTGGCCCGGGCCGACAATGTGCTGGTGCTGGACGCGACCTATACCTCGACGATCCCCGGATCGCCGCCGCGCGATCCCCGCGCGGAGTTCGAGGCCGAGCATATCGCCGGTGCGCGCTTCCTCGATCTCGATACGCTGATCGACGAGACCAGCCCGCTGCCCTCGACCGTGCCGACCGTCGCCAAGATCGCCGAGCGGCTGCGCGCCCTAGGCGCGGATACCGAGACGCAGATCGTGCTGTACGACAATGGCCCGCACCATACCTCGTGCCGGGCCTGGTGGGTGCTGCGGCTCGCCGGCGTCGATGTCGCGCTGCTCGATGGCGGCATGGCCAAATGGAAGGCCGAGGGGCGAATCTGCGAGGAAGGCCTGCCATGGACCGAGCCGGGCGGCTTCGAGGTCCGCCCGCCGCGTTCGCGGGTCCGCACGCTCGACGAGATGAAGGCCGAGACCGGGCAGGTCGCCGATGCCCGCTCGGCGGCGCGCTTCACCGGCGACGAAGCGGATCCGCGCGCCGAAGTGGCGGCGGGGCATATCCCGGGGTCGCGCAACGTGCCCTATCCCAAGTTCTTCAACGCCGACGGCACTTGGAAGACGCCCGAGCATATCCGCGCGGTGTTCGAGGAGCATGGCATCGACCTGGGCCAGCCGCTGGTGACCACCTGCGGGTCGGGGATCACCGCGGCGATCCTGGCGTTCGGCGCGCACCTGCTCGACAACGAAGCCGCACTTTATGACGGCAGCTGGACCGAATGGGGTAGCCGTCCCGAGACCGCCAAGGCATTGGGCCCGGCATGAGCAGCGAAAAGCACGACAAGACCAAGGTCGTTTCCGCCGGGCGGCGCAAGGAATGGACGCAGGGCATCGTCAACCCGCCGGTGTGGCGCGCGTCGACGATCCTCTATGACGATGTCGCGCATCTGCGGGCGAGCGGTGCCCGAGACACGCATCACCGGCTGTTCTACGGCCGGCGCGGGACGCCGACCCAATGGTCGCTGGCCGACGCGCTGACCGAGCTGGAGCCGGGCGCCGAGGCCACCCTGCTCTATCCGTCGGGCGTGGCGGCGATCGTCTCGACGCTGCTCGCGCTGCTCTCGCCGGGCGATCACCTGCTGGTGCCCGACAGCGCCTATGACCCCACCCGCAACTTCGCCAACGGGCTGCTCAGGCGGATCGGGGTGGAGACGACCTATTACGACCCGCTGATCGGCGAGGGCATCGCGACGCTGTGTCGCGAGAATACCAAGGTGATCCTGCTCGAGAGCCCGGGCAGCCTGACCTTCGAGGTGCAGGACGTGCCGGCGATCGTCGCGGTGGCGAAGGATCGCGGGATCGCGACGGTGCTCGACAATACCTGGGCGACGCCCCTGCTGTTCCCGGCAATCGCGCTGGGCGTCGACTATACGATCCTGGCCGCGACCAAATATGTCGTCGGCCATTCCGACGTGATGCTGGGGTCGGTCACCGCGACGCAGGGCAGGTACCAGGCGCTGCGCGACACGACCTACCAGCTGGGCCAGACCGCGAGCCCGGACGATGCCTGGCTTGGCGCGCGCGGCCTCAGGACCATGGCGATCCGGCTCGAGCAGCATGGCCGCGCCGCGCTGCAGATCGCCGAGTGGCTCAAGACCCGGCCCGAAGTGGCGCGGGTGCTCCACCCGGCGTTGCCCGATTGCCCGGGGCACGAGATCTTCCTGCGCGATTTCCGGGGCGCGTCGGGGCTGTTCTCCTTCGTGCTGGACGGCGGCGGCGAGAAGGAGCGCGCGGCACTGATCGACACGCTCGAGCATTTCGGCATCGGCTACAGCTGGGGCGGCTATGAGAGCCTGGCGCTGCCGGTGGACCCGCAGCGCTTCCGCACCACGACCGAGTGGAAGGCCGAGGGACCGGTGGTCCGGCTGCAGATCGGGCTCGAGGATCCGGACGACCTGATCGCCGACCTCGACCGCGGCCTCGCGGCATTCCGGGCGGCGCGCGGATGATGCAGCGCTTCGGCGACTGGCTGGCGGGGCACAATCTGCCCTCGCCACCCGAGCTCACCGAAGCGGGGGTCGCCGTCGGCCTGGTCGTCGCGGCGCTCGGGCTGGGCTGGATCGCCGGGCGCAGGATCGGGCCGCGGATCGCCGAATACTGGTCGCGCGACGCCGATCACGGGCCGTTGTTCAGCGGGCGGATCTGCGAGGTGCTGCGCTACGGCGTCGCCACGCTGCTGCTGGGCATCGTCCTGGCCGGCTGGGCCTGGCATCCGCTCGCGGCGCTGGGGCTGGGGCTGGCCACCGGGACGACCGCGGCGATGTTCGCGGTGGCGGTGCTGCGCGGACTCCACATGCCGCGCTCGGTCGCCTGGACCGCAGCCGCGATCGCCTTTGCCGCGATCTTCAGCCACGCGATCGGCGGGTTCGCCGCGACGCGCGAGACGCTGGAGCGGGTGGGCATCGACATCGGCACGCGGCGGCTGACGCTGCTCTCGCTGCTCAGCATCGGGGTGACCGTGCTGACCCTGTTCGCCGGCGTGCGGCTGTTCAACCGCATCCTCACCCAGTGGATCGCCGGCGCGCGCGGCTTCGACCCGACCCAGAAGCTGCTGTTCCAGAAACTGGCGGCGATCGCGGCGGTGGTGATCGCCTTCTTCGTCGGCATCGACCTGCTCGGCATCGACCTGACCGCCTTCGCGGTCTTCTCCGGCGCCTTCGGCCTGGCGATAGGCTTCGGGCTGCAGAAGACGATCGGCAATCTGATCGCCGGGATCATCCTGCTGATGGACCGCTCGATCAAGCCGGGCGACGTGATCGTGGTGGGCGACAGCTTCGGCTGGGTGAACAAGATCGGCGTGCGTGCGGTCAGCGTAGTCACCCGCGACGGCAAGGAGCATCTGATCCCGAACGAGATCCTGATGACCCAGGAAGTGGAGAACTGGTCGTACACCGACCGCAACGTCCGCGTCCGCATCCCGGTGACCGTCTCCTATGACTGCGACCTCAAGCTCGCCCAGGAGCTGATGCTGCGCGCGGCGAAGGAAAGCCCGCGCGCGCTCAACGACCCGCCGACCAATGTCCGCCTCTCCGCCTTCGGCGAGAATGGCGTGGAGCACGAGATCCTCACCTGGATCAGCGACCCCGAGAGCGGCGTCGGCAATGTGAAGAGCGACGTGCTCAATCGGCTCTGGGCGATGTTCAAGGAGCACGGCATCGCGCTTGCCTTGCCCCAGCGCGAGGTGCGGCTGCTCGGGCGCGACGAGAAGCAACCTTAGGCCATTGCCCTGGACGGGGGGCCGCCCCTATCTTGCCCGCGTGCCCGCCTCGTCCGTGACCGCCCGCATCGCCGATGGAGTCAGCTCGATCCTGCCGGGCGACTGGGATGCGTGCGCGGGCAACCGCAATCCGTTCGTCAGCCACGCCTTCCTGTCGATCCTCGAGCGCTCGGGATCGGTGAGCCCGCGCGCGGGCTGGCAATCGCTACCGATCGTGATCGAAGATGGCGAGGGCCGCCCCGCCGCGATTGCGCCAGCCTATGCCAAGAGCCACAGCCAGGGCGAATATGTGTTCGACCATGCCTGGGCCGATGCCTGGGAGCAGGCCGGCGGCCGATATTATCCCAAGCTCCAGATCGCCGTGCCCTTCACTCCGGTGCCCGGACCGCGCCTGCTGCTGCGCGACGGGGCGCTGGCGCCGGGACTGATCGCGGGGATCGAAGCGGTTACCGACCAGAACCGGCTGTCCTCGGCGCATGTGACCTTCCTCGACGATGCGCAGTTGCCGCTGTTCGAGCAGGCAGGCTGGCTGGTGCGCGCCGGCACCCAGTTCCACTGGGCGAACGAGGGCTATGCCAATTTCGACGATTTCCTGGGCGCGCTCGCCAGCCGCAAGCGCAAGGCGATCCGCAAGGAACGCGCCGCCGCGATCGACGGCCTGGAGATCCGCCACCTGAGCGGCGCCGAGATCACCGACGCGCATTGGGACGCGTTCTGGAATTTCTATCAGGACACCGGCAGCCGCAAATGGGGCCGCCCCTATCTGACCCGCAGCTTCTTCACCCTGCTCGGCCGCGAGATGGCGGACAAGGTGCTGCTGATCCTCGCCTGCCGCGACGGCCTGCCCATCGCCGGGGCGCTCAACCTGATCGGTGCCGACACGCTCTATGGCCGCTATTGGGGCTGCACCGAGGAAGTGCCCTTCCTCCATTTCGAGCTCTGCTATTACCAGGCGATCGACGCGGCGATCGAGCGTGGCCTGCGGCGCGTCGAGGCCGGCGCGCAGGGCGAGCACAAGCTGGCGCGCGGCTATTCCCCGGTCACCACCTGGTCGGCGCATTACCTGCCCGATCCGGGCTTCCGCCGCGCCGTGGCCGACTATCTCGAGCGCGAGCGCGAGGCGGTTGCGCAGGAGCAGGAATATCTCGGCGAGATGACGCCGTTCCGGCGGGGTGGGTAGAGGCTAACGGCTCCCCCAAGCTGATCCCCGGCCTTCGCCGGGGAGCTAAGGTGGCTGAATGCCGTATGCCCTAGTGTTTTGGCTTCTTGTGCTTCGCCGCCTTGTGGGTCGGGCTGGGCGACGGCGTCGGCTCGGGAGTCGGCACCGGCGATTCGATCGGCTCGGGCACCGGGCTCGCCTCGGGATCGGGGAGACGGCTTTCGCCGCCATGGCCTTCGCGCAGGATGATGTCGCGTTCCCAGCGCGGCACCGGCAGCTCGCCGGGCTTGATCACCGGCGCGGGCACCGAATGATCGATCTTGAACAGCGCGCTGGCGCCGTCGCGCCATAGCGGGATCAGGCCCTGCTCGAAGCGTGGATCATAGTTCGGCGTCTCGATCATCCAGACATAGTCGAACGCATCGCGCGGGAAGCGGGCAAGCGCCCAGGCGACCGGGCGCCAATATTCGCGCGGGCACTGCACGTCGGTGACGATCTGCGAGGGATCATGGGCGAAGCGCTTGGCCGCTTCGTAGCGCACGGTGAGCAGCTGGCCGCCGGCCATCGACCATTGGTCGTTGGTGTAGGCGAGCTTGCGCTCCAGCGCGAGCGCGGGGACGTGCTGGAGGCGGGTCTGCTTCCACTCGTAGCGGCAGGTCTCGCCGACAAAGGTGATCAGGCGAGCGCCCTGCGGCAGATGCTCGAGCGCCTTCAGTTCGCGATCATAGGTGCCGCTGTAGAGCAGGAAGCTCCAGGTCGTCGCACCGATGCGGACGCAGAAGAACGCCATGCCGAGCGCCGCGACGGTGGCGGCGCCGCGGATCGACAGGCCGGGCTTGGGCCGGATCGCAAGGATGCCGACCGCCAGCAGGAACGGCACCAGGCGCATGTCCGCATAGGCCGAGCCGAACACGACGCGCGGCAGCAGCGCATAGACCAGGGTCAGGAAGATCGCCGACAGCGCCAGGTTGCGCGAATACTGGATGTTCGGATCGCGCACCGCCTTGAACAGCAGCAGGAACAGCACGCCGACCGAAGCGAGGTCGAACAGCTGCCAGCGATCGCGGAAGACCTGGGTGATCCAGAGCATCTTCGCGCGCCAGTTGAACATGTCGAAGGTCTGGCCGGTGACATGGCCGCCCGAGCGCCATGCCACCATCAGGATCGCGGGCGGCACCAGCACGAGGCACTGCAGGCCCGCGAAGAAGCAGGGCAGGATCCAGCCGCCGACGATATCCTTGTACCAGGGCAGCCCCGGATCGCGGCGCAGATCATGCTGGCGGATCAGCTCCGCCGAGAAGGCCAGCACGCCGAGCAGGCCCCAGCCATAGGTATGGCAGACCCAGATCAGCACCGAGATCGGCAGGAACACCATGGTGCGGAAGGCGAACTTGCCGAGCCGCGCCAGCCGCAGCCACCAGCCGAAGGCGAGCAGCGCGAATGCCATCGACAGCGCGAAATTGACGAAGCCGAAATGGAAGGGGAAGGCATAGGCGAGCGGCAGCGCGAACAAGGCGGTGGCCGGGATCCGACCATGCACTTCGCGCGCGATCCACAATATGCCCGCCACGGTCATCGCCGGAATCGCGACGACGATGATCTTCACCGCCAGCTCGAGCCCGAAGACATAATGGAGCGGGATGACCAGCAGGTCGACGCCCAGATTGCCCATCAGGCTCCAGCGGAAGTCGTACCACTCCTGGAGGAAGGGATATTGGTCATAGGTGAACTGGACACGGTAGCGCCCCATATGACCCGGCAGATCGACCAGCGGAGGGATGGTCGGCCAGATCAGCGGAATAATGGCTATGAAGGTGCAGAGCGCCACGAACCATCGTGTCTGCCACCATTGCAACGCGTCGCCCCTGTCCATCGTGGCTCTTTAGGCCGAGCATGGCCGTGCCTACAAGCCAGTCTTGTCCATGAATCCGATGGGAATCAGCGGTTCACCCGGTAGAGATGGTCGGTGCCGTCGCTCCAGACCTCCGAAAGCCCGGCCAGCACGCGCGGATCGTCGATCTGCGGCTCGATCAGCCAGACATAGTCGAACCGGCCGCGCGGCAGCCCGGCGAGCGCGCCGCGCAGGTCGCGCAGCCCCGCTCCCGTTGCGCAGGGCCGGTTGGTGATCATCTCCGACGGATCCACCGCATAGCCCTTCACCCCCGGGGCGATGACATGCATCAGCCCGGTCGAGCCGAGGTCGAACTGGTCATTGGCGAAGGCGCCGCGGCGGACCACGACCATGCTCGGCAGGTGGTTCTTGCGGAACAGCGCCCAGGGCGGCTTGCAATTGTTGGTGACGAAGCCGGCGACGCGGCTGCCATAAGGGATGTGCTCGACCGCTGCGAGGTGGCGATCCCAGTCGCGGGCCTCGATCGTCATGCTGGTGAAGGTGCCGGCGATGCGGATCAGGCAGAAGACCATGCCGATCAGCGCCATCCTGCGCAGATCGTGTTGGCTCGCCTCGGCGCGTGGCACCACCGCGAGCAGCGCCATCATCACGCCATAGGGCGCCAGCCGGGCATCGGCATAGGCCGTACCGAACGGCATCGCGACAAAGGCGGCGCACAGGCCGAGCGTCACCACGCCCAGCTGCGGCGCGAACCGCCATTTGGGCGAGCGCGCGGCATGGTAGAGCAGCAGGCCGATCGTCGCGACCGAGGCGACGTCGAACCATTCCCAGCGATCGCGCAGCACCATGCCAACCCAGCCGGGCTTGAGCCGGAAGCTCTCCAGCCAGTCGCTGGTGCCGGCGCCGTCCCCCGGGGTCCAGCGCAGCAGCATGACGAAGGGAAGCGCGAGCGGCAGGCAGTTCAGGCCGGCCCACCACGTCGCCGCGATCCAGCCGCGCCCGGCGGCGCGCTCGCGCATCAGGTCGGACAGGAAGGCGAAGCAGCCGAGCACCAGCCAGCCGAACAGGTGCGCGCCCCAGATGAGCCAGGCGATCGGCACGAACAGCGCGGCGCGCAGGCGGAAGCGCTGCTGGCGGCCGAGGCGCAGCCACAAGGCGAAGGCGTTGAGCGCCAGCGCCATGGCCAGCGTGTAGTTCAGGAAGCCGTAGAGAAAGATCATGCTGTAGGCGAGCGGCAGCGCGAACAGCGCCGCGGGCTGCACCCGGCCATGCGCCTCGCGCGAGACCCACAATATGCCCGCCACGGTGAGCATCGGGATGGCGACCACGATCAGCTTCACCGCCGGCTCGAGCCCGAGCAAGGGCGCGAGCAGGTACACCAGCACATCGACGCCGAGATAGCCGATCGCGCGCCAGTGGAACTCGTACCATTGGTCGAGCGTCGCGGCATCGGTGCCCAGCATCACCCGGTAGCGGGCCATGTGCCCCGGCAGGTCGAGCAACGGCGGCAGGCTCGGCCAGAGCAGCGGCACGGCGGCAGCCAGGATCGCGGCGAGCGCGAACCAGCGGGTCTGCCACCATTCCAGTTCGGGCCGTTCCATGTCGATCAATGCCGCGTGCCGATCCGGTAGATGCGCGGTGCGTCGCCCTTGTCGAGCGGCACCAGCCATTCGGGGATTACCCCGCGGCCGAGCTGCGCGGCAAGGCTTTCGGGCTGATCGGCGGCCTTCGCCATATGATCGAGGTCGCCGGGGCAGAAGGCGACATAGTCGACGCCCCAGGCACGGGCGATCGCTTCGGACTGGGCAGGCTGGCGCATGAAGAAGTCGTACATGGCACGGTTCCCCTGGTTGTTGCGGTGATAGGGTGCGGCGATCACGCGGTGCGGCGTCGCGGCGATTGCATAGGCGCCGAGGTCCAGCGGCGTGAGCAGGCGGCCGGGCGGGAGCGCGGCGAGCCGGGCAAGCGCATCGGGCGCGGTGCAGTTCGGGCCGGGCTCGACTTTCGGCGGGAAGAGCGCTGCGGCGGCGATCGGATAGAGGATGCCGGTGGCGGCGATCCAGGCACCGGCCAGCGCCAGGGCGTTTCGCGCGCGGGCCGCTGTGATCATCACCGCCAGCGCGGGGGCCGCGAGCAGCGCGCCGGCATAGGCGCCGCGGAGCTGGAGCAGGGTGATCGCGAGGCTGGCCAGCTGGAGCGCGGCGAGCAGCCACCAGCCCGGGCTGCGGGACTTCCACGCGAAGCGGGCGCTGGCGAGAAGGCCGACCAGCGCAAGGCCGGCATAGGCGATGGTGTTGGCCGGCGGGGCCGCGAACAGGGGCTGCGCCTCGCCGACCTCGGCCAGCCAGAGCCGGGCAAGCAGCGGATCGACTTCACCATAGGGGTGGAGGCATTGCGGGGCGAATGACAACATCGCGACGAGGACGAACAGGCCGGCAATAGCCGTCGCGATCAACCGGGCGCGCAGGCTGCGCGGAGCGGATACGGCGAACAGAGCGAGGCCGAGCGGCGCCAGTGCAGCGCACTGGGCCGCGCGCCAGAGCAGGCCGGTAAAGCCGTCACAAGCGAGAACATTCCAGCCGCTGGTGCGGAATACCACCCCCGCCCCGACCAGCGCGAGCGGCAGGACAAGGCCGAAGCCAAACAGGCGGCTACCGGCACCGGGAGCGTCCGTGACCCAGAGAAGCACCATCGCGGCGCCGGCCACCGCGAGCAGCGGCAACGTCTCCAAACCGATGACCAACGATGCGGTGATGGCGAGCGCGGCAACCAGGCCGGCGGTGAAGCGGCCGGCGCCGAGCAGGGCATGGACCAGCAGCAGGAGCAGCACCATCTGCAGCGCGTGGTGATCGATGCGACCGGGCATGAACAGACTGATCGCCGGATAGGCCAAAGCGGCGAGCAGGATCGCGGTTGCCGAGGGCGCACCGAGACGGCGGGCGATGGCGCCGGTCAGGACCAAAGCAGCGAAGAAGTGGAGCGCCGGTGAGACGGTGACCGCCGCCAGCGTCGCCCCATGCGCGCCCAATAGCGGCGTGAGCGCGAGGATCAGCGCGGCCGGCACCAGGTCGGCCAATCGCGACCAGTGCATCTCGAGCCCCGGCGCGGCGCCGAGGCGATGCTGGGCGAGATCGGCATATGCCTGGCCGCCGAGCCAGTCGCGAACCTGCTGGAGACGGACCATGTCGTCGGTATCGGGCAGGCGCAGCGCAGTCAGGTCCTGCCAGTCGCGCAGCGCCCAGGCCGCGCTCAGCACCATAGCCAGCAACAGCGCGACGCACAGGTCGCGCCACGCTGCTCGGGGCGGGCTGGTTTCCATGCCCCGGTGGTAAGGTGCTTTGGTTAATTGCGCGTTAGAGGCTGGTTCCGGGCTAGCACTTCCTATGGTCATGCGCGTGGCCGTGCGACGCTATCCGCACCTTGCCGATCCGGTTGATGCCCAGCTCGCTGAACCAGATATCGCCGTCCGGCCCCTGGACGATCCGGTGCATCACCGTGCCGCGCGACGGCGCGCGATAATAAAGGATGTCGACACCGCTCAGGTCGCCCTTCTCGGCATGGAGGATGTCGGCGGAGAGGCGGACGATATAGTCGTCGGCCACCGGCCCGGTCGGCGGCGGGCTGACATATTGCTGGACCCAGAGATTGCCGTCGGTGTCGAAGGCAAGCCCGGCCAAGATCGCATTCGCTGCGGTAAGCGGCACCGGGAACTCGGTGATCGAGCCATCCGCCTCGACCCGGCCGACCTTGCCGCCCGCCTCTTCGCTGAACCACATCCGACCGTCCGGCCCTGCGACGATCGCGATCGGGCGGCTGTTGGCGGTGGGAATAGCGATCTCGGCCGGCGTGCCGCCCTCGGCCGGGATACGCGCGATCTTGCTGCTGGTCAGTTCGGTGCACCACATCGCGCCGTCCGGCGCCGCGGCAAGGTAGATCGGGACCGCGCCCAGGGTGGGCAGCGCATAATGATGCACTTCGAAGCTGTGCGGATCGACACGGCCGACCGTGTTGGTGAGCTTGCCGGTGAACCACAGCGCGCCATCCTTCCCGATGCCGAGCCCGTGCGGGCGCGTGTTGATCGGCGGTTCGATGCCGGAGCCATGGAGGCGGACATCGACAAGCTGGACGATGTTGCCGTCCGGATCGATCCGGGCGAGCTGGCCATACCCCTCGAACGTAACCCAGAGCTGCCCATCCAGGTCGAACTTGATGCCGTGCGGCAGGCTTCCCTGGGGCATGGCGAAATAGGTCGCTTCCCCATCGAGCGTCACGCGGGCGATATGGTCGTAATTCTGGCCAGAGACCCAGAAGACCTGCCCGTCATGGCGTTGGTCATAGACCAGTTCATGCGTCGATCCGCCGCCCTCGACACAGCAATGGGTGGAATCGGCGGCAGCGCAGCCGGTGGTCGGCGCGGCGCCCGGCCAGGCGAGCGGATATTCGATCACCTGGCCGGCGACGCACGGCGTCGTGTCGATCGCGGCACCATGATCCATGTGATCCATGCCGTGATGCATCGTCATGTCGTGCATAGCCATTCCCCCCGAAAGTCGCGGAGAGGCTATGCCTGGCCCAACGACTCCACAATGCGCCACGCCGGGAGAAGCATCGGTTTCGGCAATATCGCGCCGTCAGTGCGACACGACCCACCGGCCATCGCGGAAGCGATACAGGTTCGGCGAGATGCAGCGCTGCTGGCTGGCGCAATCCTCGCGCACCGTCTGCTTGAACTGCTCTAGCCGGGGTCCGTCGGGCATGCGGGCGACGAAGACCATGTCGTCCGCGACGACGGTGACGAACAACTCGGGTCCGGCGACATCGGCGATGGCACGCCAAGCCTTGGTGTCGGCAAGCAACGTGGCGAGATAGGGCTGCTCCGCGAAGAGGACCGGGTTCTGCGCCACGGCGGCAGGGCTGGGCAGCGCGGGAAGCCCAGCTCGGGTCTGCTGCCAGGCGCGCGCCCAGGCCTGACCGCGGGTGAGCTTGAGCGTGCCGAGCACCTCCGGCGGCACCGTCGATACGCTGTCCGGGGCGTTGGACACCAGCACCGCGAACAGATCCTCGCCGATCGGCTCCGCGACGATCGCCGGGACGTGCCGCACATATTGCGCGTCGCGCACAGCGATCCGCAACGATTCCGGAGTCGGCGCCGGCGGCATCGGGTTCCGCAAAACCTTGTCGAGGAATTCGGTCCGCACCGCCGTGCAATCCGCGGCCGAAGCGTGGCGGCAATAGCCATAGACGCGGTGGAAGTTCAGCGTGCTTTCGGCCCGGCCGCCACCCTTGAGCGATACCGACAGCGGATCATCCCGCTGCACAACGGTGACGCCGGGTACCCGCTGCTGAATCTGCCGGATCATCTCGGCAACGAAGCGCTGCTCGTTGCTGACCTGAGCGCTGCATCCCGTGCCGGAGAGCAGGGCGCCGCACGCCCCCAAAACCGCCGTCCGCCTGATCGCCATCTCGCTTCCCCTCGAATCGATGAGAACAAAGCGATAACAGAGTGCCGCCGGAACGGACGGGAACCATGTCCGAACCGGACATAGTTACGGCGGGTACCCAAGGGCACCCGCCGGATATCGGAATCAGCCCTCGCGGCGGCCGAGCAGGCGCAGGCGGAGCGCGTTGAGCTTGATGAAGCCCGCCGCGTCGCGCTGGTCATAGGCGCCCTGGTCGTCCTCGAAGGTCACGACCTTCTCCGAGTACAGGCTGTACGGCGACTTGCGGCCGGTGACGTTCACGCTGCCCTTGTAGAGCTTCAGGCGGACGGTACCGGTCACCTTTTCCTGGCTATAGTCGATCGCGGCCTGGAGCATCTCGCGCTCCGGCGCGAACCAGAAGCCGTTATAGATCAGCTCGGCATAGCGCGGCGCCAGCTCGTCCTTGAGGTGCGCGGCGCCGCGATCGAGCGTGATCTGCTCGATGCCGCGGTGGGCCAGGTGATAGATGGTGCCGCCCGGCGTTTCGTACATGCCGCGCGACTTCATGCCGACGAAGCGGTTCTCGACCAGGTCGAGACGGCCGATGCCGTGCTTGCGGCCGAGCTCGTTGAGCGCGGTGAGCAGGGTGGCCGGGCTCATCGCCACGCCGTTCAGCGCCACGCCGTCGCCACGCTCGAAATCGATCGTGATCACTTCCGGCTCGTTCGGCGCGTCTTCCGGGTTCACCGTGCGCGAATAGACATAGTCGGGCACTTCCTCCCACGGATCCTCGAGCACCTTGCCCTCGGACGAGGTGTGGAGAAGGTTCGCGTCGGTCGAGAAGGGCGATTCACCGCGCTTGTCCTTGGCGACCGGGATCTGGTGCTTCTCGGCGAACTCGATCAGCTTGGTACGGCTGGTCAGGTCCCACTCGCGCCAGGGCGCGATCACCTTGATGTCCGGATTGAGCGCGTAATAGCCGAGCTCGAAGCGGACCTGGTCATTGCCCTTGCCGGTGGCACCGTGGCTCACTGCATCGGCGTTCACCAGCTTGGCGATCTCGATCTGGCGCTTGGCGATCAGCGGGCGCGCGATCGAGGTGCCGAGGAGATACAGGCCTTCGTAGAGCGCGTTGGCGCGCATCATCGGGAAGACGAAGTCCTTGACGAACTCCTCGCGCAGATCGTCGATGAAGATGTGCTCGGGCTTCACGCCGGCCATTTCGGCCTTCTTGCGCGCCGGCTCGAGCTCCTCGCCCTGGCCCAGGTCGGCCGTGAAGGTCACGACCTCGCACTGATATTCCTGCTGGAGCCATTTCAGGATCACGCTCGTGTCCAGGCCGCCCGAATAGGCGAGGACAACGCGGTTGATCTTGTCTGACATGGGCGACTCCGAAGGATGTGCGGGAAAACCGGGGCGCTCTAGGGTCCACGCGCCGCTTCCGCAAGTTTTGCGGCTGGGGCATGCTATGCCCGACGGACATGGAGGGGCGAATGGCCGAGCTGAAGACCAGGGCGACCGAGGTGAAGGCGGCGGATTTCATCGCTGCGGTGCCCGATCCGGTGCGGCGCGCCGATGCGGAGATCGTCTGCGAGATGCTGCGGCGGCTGACCGGCGAGGCACCCCGGATGTGGGGGCCGACGATCATCGGCTTCGGCAGCTATCGCTACACCTATGACAGCGGCCATTCGGGCGAGATGTGCCGGATCGGCTTCTCGCCGCGCAAGGCGGAGACGGTGCTCTATGTGCTGACCGGCAAGCCCGAGCAGGAACCGCTGCTCGCCCGGCTGGGCAAGCACCGGACCGGCAAGAGCTGCCTCTATGTCCGGAAACTTGCCGATGTGGACCTGGCGGTGCTGGAGGAGATCGCCCGCACCGCCATTGCCCATATGGACGCGACCTACCCCGCCTGACCGGCCTGGCGCAGGGTCACCTTGTGCGGCTCGTGCAGCGCGCGCTCGCCTTCGAACATGTAATCGCGGGTGAGCGGCAACGCGTCGCGCGAGCGCGAGAATTGCAGCTGGTAGTTGACCAGGCCGCCATATTGGAAGCTGACATGGCAGCCGGCCAGGTAGAAGCACCACATCCGGTAGAAGCGCTCGTCGTACAGGCCGACGATCGCATCGCGCGAGGCGACGGCGCGCTCGTACCAGTGCCGGAGCGTCTCGGCATAATGGAGGCGCAGCACCTCCACATCGGTCATGAAGTAGCGCAGCCCCTCATAGCCCTTGGCGATCTCCGACAGCGCCGGGATATAGCCGCCGGGGAAGATGTACTTGAGCGTGAACGCATCGGTGACGCCGGGGCCGCCGGCGCGGCCGATCGTGTGGAGCAGCATCACGCCTTCCGGCGTCAGCAGCTCGCGCACCTTGCGGAAGAAGGTGCGGTAATGCGGCGTTCCGACATGCTCGAACATGCCGACCGAAACGATCCGATCGAACTGGCCGGCGAGGTTGCGATAGTCGATCAGCTCGAACTTCACCTTGTCCGCCACGCCCGCATCGAGCGCGCGCTGGCGGGCGACCTTGAGCTGTTCCTCGGACAGAGTGACGCCCAGCACCTCGGCACCGGTCTTCTGGTGGATGTAGAGCGCCATGCCGCCCCAGCCGCAGCCGATATCGAGCACCTTCATGCCCGGCTCGATCGCCAGCTTGGCGACGATATGCGCCTTCTTGTCGAGCTGGGCCTGCTCGAGGCTGATGCCCGGCCCACTGAAATAGGCGCAGCTATATTGGCGATCGGTATCGAGGAAGAGATCGTAGAGCTTGCCCGAAAGGTCGTAATGGTGCGCGACGTTCTTCTTCGAGCGGTGCTGCATGTTGATCCGCCCGATGCGGAACAGCAGCTTGTCCAGCACCGCCTTGAAGGCGCTGGGCGACAGGGCCGAGCTATTGTCCTCCCAGAGATTGTTCGCGGCGAACAGCACCACCATGTCGAAGATGTCGCCATGCTCGATGACCATGTCGCCGTCCATGAACGACTCGGCAGCGCCGAGCGAGGGATCGCGCAGGATGCGGCGCACCGCGCGTGCTCCGAAACGGACCGTTACGGGCTTGAGTGTGGCGTCCGGTTCACCGAAAACCCGCTGCGTGCCATCCGCGTGGATGACGGTCAGTTGTCCGCGCTTGATTGCGCGTGCGAAAAAACGATCAATCAACGCCATTTAGCCGTCACCACCATCCAGGGTTAACAGCCCCCCATAGGCACCTTAGGGATGTACGGGATTTCCGCAATATTTCCGCACCTGCGAAGAATCCGACACAATCAGATGCCGGCGTACCATTCATAGCCGGCGATATCCTCCCAGAAGCCGCCCTTGCCCCGGCCGATTCCGGCCAGGCTGGCCACCGCTTCGATGCGCATGACGTATTTTGCGTGCTTGTAGCCGAGCTGGCGCTCGACCCGCAGGCGCAGCGGGGCGCCGTGGCCGACACCGAGCGGCGCATCGTTCATCGACCAGGCGAGGATGGTCTGGGGGTGGAAGGCGTCGACCAGGTCGATCGACTCGTAGTAGGGAATGCGGCGCTGGCCGAACACGTCGGCACAGTGGAAGACGATATAGCGGACGCCGTCCTGCAGACCGGCGAGGCGAAGCACTTCCTCCAGCCGCGGCCCCTGCCATTTGCCGATCGCGCTCCAGCCCTCGACACAGTCGTGGCGGGTGATCTGGGCGCGTTGGGGCATCGAGCGGAGCTGGGCGAGGCTGAGCGACAATGGTTGCCGGACCATCCCGCCCACCTGCAGGCGCCAGTCGGCGAAGCGATTGGCGGCGAGCGCGTTGTACTCGGGCGTGTTGGGGTTGTTGGTGCCGTTGGTCCGGAAGCGCGGGCTACGCTGCTCGGGACGGAACTCGGCGGCGAGCGCGCCGCGACCGACCACCGCGCGCTGAAGATAGCGATGCGCTTCATCGGCATCGAGCAGCAGCGGGCTGCCCGTCCAGGCATCGCAGCCGGCGAGCAGGGTCGCACCGCCGGAGACGATCAGGCCGCGCCGGGTGATCATGCCGCTTCCCCCATGTCCTCGGGCGCCTTCCACCAGCCGGTGATCATCGAGCGGACCTCGTTGACGGGACCGGCGAGGATCACCAGCGTCAGATGCACCACCGTGAACAGGCTGAGCAGCGCCATCGCGATGAAATGCAGCGAGCGCGCCGATTGCCGCCCGCCGAACATGTCGGCCAGCCAGGGCCACATGCCCGGCGCCAGCGCGAGGCCGGTGAAGATCAGCAGGGGCAGCAGGATGAAGAGCACCCCGGCGTAACTGGCCTTCTGGAAGATGTTGTACGCCTTCGGATCGGCGGGATCATGGAAGCGCAGCTGCCAGTGCGCTTCGAGATCCTGCGCGAGATGCGCCGGCGCCAGCTCGGCCCCGCGGATGCGCAGGTCGCGCTGGATGTGGCGGTTGAGCAGGCTCCAGGGCAGATAGACCAGCAGCGAGAAGGCAAGCACCAGCGCAAAGGCCAGGTGCCAGTGCCGCGCACCGGCCAGGTCGTAGGTGGAAGGCAGGGTCAGCCAGCCGGGCCATTGCGGCAGCTTGAGCCAGGCATGGTCGAAATTGGCGCCGTAATTGCCCCAATAGAGCCGGGGATGGGCGTTGAAGATCATCAGCCCGCTGGGGATCATCACCAGCACGGCAAGCGCGTTGAGCCAGTGCCAGAGGCGCGTGATCAGCCGGTGGCGATAGACCTGCATGGTCCCTCCCTAGCGCATCATCCGTAGGCGCGCATGAAGAAGACAATGGTGGTGCCAGCAGTCACCAGCAAGGTCCAGATCCGCACCAGCCGGTGCGACAGCTTCTTGCCGACCCAGGCGCCGAGCCAGCCGCCCAGGATGCCGCCGAGCAGCATCGGCAGGCAGGCGGTCCAGCGCACCATCCCCATGCCGATGAAGATGAAGGCCGCGGCGAAATTGGCGACGGCGAGCATCAGCGTGCGAATCGAGAAGAGCGAGCGCGGGTCGGCCGCCGCCAGCAGTCCGTAGACCGCAGTGGTGATCAGCCCCACCCCGCCGCCGAAATAGCCGCCATAGACGCCCAGCAGGCTCTGCGCGGTCACCAGGGTGCGCGGGCCGATGGTGACGCGGGCGTGCAGCCAGTCCGAGGCGCGCTTGCCGAAGATCATCACCACCAGCGCGAACAGCAGCAGCCAGGGGATGATGAGGTCGAAGGCGCGGGTGGGAGTAAGCACCAGCAAGGTGCTGCCGACCAGCCCGCCGGCAAAGGTGATCCCGGCCAGCACCCGCACCGGCATGCCGCCGACCGGGGCCAGCTCGTCGCGATAGGCCCAGGCGCTTGCGCCGGCTCCGGGCAGCAGCGCGACGTTCGAGGTGGCGTTGGCGATGTTCGAGGGCAGGCCGAGCGCGATCAGCGCGGGCAAGGTGGCGAAGGTGCCGCCTCCCGCCAGCGCGTTCATCGCGCCGCCCAGCGTGCCGGCCACGGCGGCGAGGATCAGGTCGGAAAGGTCCAGCACTGGGCCCCCTTCCCGTGACGGCCGGCGTTTGTCGAGGCGTTTCTAGGGCTGGAGCGGCAGATGCCAGTGCAGCGCGTCCGTCGCCTGAGTGCGGACAAAGCCATGGCGCGCGAAGAAGCGGCCCGCCTCGGGATTGTCGGCAAGCGTCTCGAGGCGAAGCGCGGACAGGCCCTGCTCACCGGCCCAGGCCCGGGCTTCGCCGAGCAGACATTGCCCCACGCCCTGGCCGCGCCGGGCGCGATCGATCTCGATGCGGCGCACTTCGACCGAATCGCCGTCGCGCGTGCAGGCAATGTAGCCCGCGACCTGGCCATCGACCCGGGCCAGCGCGAGCATCCGTGCTGCCCTGGGCACCGCGAAGGCGTTGTCGAAGGGATAGGCCCTGCCTGACGTTCCCAAGCCGAAATCGCATCCGGCAAGCAGGGCCGGATCAAGACTGGCAATGCGCTCGATCTCGACGCGCACCTCCACTCAGCCGAACGGCAGCAGATGGCGATAGGGGAAGTCGCTCGTCCCCCAATGCGAGACATATACGTGCGGCGACGCGAGTACGACGCTGAACTGGCATTTCGGGCGGATCGCTGCCAGCGCCCGATATTCCGCTTCGGTGAGCCGGGTGTTGCGCAGTCGGATGCCCCAGGCGCGCTCCAGCACCGGCGAGCGGAACAGCCGCTCATAGTCGGCGAAGGGCGTCGAATCCCATTCCGACGCCTGAGCAGACTGTAGCGACATGAATGGTGCGCTCGAGTCGGCGAAGTCGATGAAACCCAGCGCCGGCAATCGGGTCGCCTCTGCGAGATGGCCGACGAAACCTCGGGTGTCCCAGTCGCCGCCGGTGCGGATGCGGCGGAGTTCGGACAGGTCGAGCGCGAAGAAGCCGGGCTCGGGCGCTTGCGGCAATTCGAGCGTGCGCAGCGCCGGCATGCGGGCGATCAGCGCGGGGAGCTGACCGTCGGTGATGCAGGCCTGGTTGTGATCGCCGGGATCGGAGATCGCGACCTGGAAGGCGCGCAACCGGGAGAAATCGGGGTCCGCTTCGATCAGCGGGGCGAAATCCCATTCCTTCAGGCCATTGGCGCCTTCGTCCGGCCCGGAAATGCGCAGCTGGACGATGTGGCGCGCGACCCCCGGCCGGCCGAGCAGGTCGAGGAACTCGCCCCAGCCTTCATATTCCGAGCCGCGATAATCCACCGCCAGCGCGCCGCCGAGATCGGCGACCGACAGGCGCGTGCAATAGTCCGGCTCGAGCAGACGCTGGGCCAGCCATTCGGCTTCGTCGCCTTCCTCCACTTCCTGGGCTTCGGCGGCAGCTTCGTTGAGCGTGACCTGGAGGCCGCGCAGTTCCGCCAGCGCCGCTTCCAGGGACAGGCTCACCCGAGCGCCGCCATCTTCTCCTCGGCCTCGCGGTCGAGCTGGGCGCGGCTCTTCTTCTCGGCGGCGGTCTTGAGCTGGCCGCAGGCGGCGTCGATGTCGCGCCCACGGGGCGTGCGCACCGGCGCCGAGATACCCGCCTCGAAGATGATGTTCGAGAAGGCGCGGACACGCTCGGGCGTGGAGGTGTCATAGGGCGCGCCGGGCCAGGGGTTGAACGGGATCAGGTTCACCTTGGCGGGCAGATCATATTTCTTGAGCAGACGGACCAGCTCGCGCGCCTCGGCATCGCTGTCGTTCTTGTCCTTGAGCATGACATACTCAAAGGTGATGCGGCGGGCATTGTTGGCGCCGGGATAGTCGGCACAGGCCTGGAGCAGCTCCTCGATGCCGTATTTGCGGTTCAAGGGCACGATCTCGTCGCGGACTTCCTTGGTGACCGCGTGGAGCGACACCGCCAGGTTCACGCCGATCTCCTCGCCGGCGCGGGCCATCATCGGCACCACGCCCGACGTCGACAGGGTGATGCGGCGCTTCGACAGCGCCAGGCCATCGCCGTCCATGACGATCGACAGGCCGTCGCGGACATTGTCGAAATTGTAGAGCGGCTCGCCCATGCCCATCATTACGATGTTGGTGAGCATGCGCCCCTCGGGCTGGCTCGGCCATTCGCCGAGCGCGTCACGCGCCAGCATCACCTGGCTGACGATCTCGCCGGCGGTGAGGTTGCGCACCAGCCGCATCGTGCCGGTGTGACAGAAGCGGCAGTTGAGCGTGCAGCCAACCTGCGAGGAGACGCAGAGCGTGCCGCGGTCCGCATCGGGGATGAAGACCATCTCGTAATCCTGGCCGTCGGCCGAGCGGAGCAGCCATTTGCGCGTGCCGTCGGTGGAGACCTGCGCCTCGACCACTTCGGGGCGGCCGATCACGAACCGCTCTTCCAGCCACGGATGCTGGGCCTTGGCGATGTCGGTCATCACCGAGAATTCGGTGGCGCCGCGATTGTAGATCCAGTGCCAGATCTGCTTGGAGCGCAGCTTGGCCTGCTTGGGCTCGAGCCCGGCATCGGCGAGCACCGCGCGCATCTGATCGCGGGTGAGGCCGATCAGGTCGGTACGGCCGTCCTCGCGCACCACCGCGGGGCGGGGCACGGGCACGGGATCGATGTGCCCGGGAATGGGCATGGGCGCGGCCGAGGCTGTCTGCATGGCCGCGCACATAGTCGATCTTGCGCGATTATTCCAGTGACCCCAGCCCCTTGAGCGTAACGCGAAGCGATTCGACCAGATCGGTGCGGGGTTCCTCGCCGAGAAAGGCGACCAGCTCGCGATTATCGAGCCGCATGGGGTGGCGCCAGAAGGGGCGCATTTCCAGCAGCTCGCGGATCGTCGGATTGAAGGGCGCGGCGAGCGGGAGCAGGGCCCAGGGGAGCGGCTTTGCCTTGACCGTGCGACCCAGAGCCGCGCCGATCGCCGCCACCAGCTGGGTGCCGTCGCCGTCCCAGTGGCCGGCGAAATGATAGCGGGCGAAGCGCGGCAACTCGGCCTCGCGATCGAGCAGCCGGGCGAAAGTCTCTGCGACATCAGGGAGATAGGCCCAGGCATGGCCCGCGCCCTTCGACCCCGGATAGGTGACCGCACCGACCGGCTTGCCCGGGGTGATCATGCCCTGGGAGAGCCAGCCATTGCCGGGCTTTGGGCCATAATAGTCGCCGGCGCGCAGGATCAGGGCACGGACCCCGGAATCCTCGATTCGTGCTTCCATCGCCTTGCGAATCAGGCCCTTGCGGGTGGCCGGCTGCTGGGGCGAGTCGACCCGGGCGACCGGCTGTGCGGCGGGGTCGTAATTGTAGATCGTGCCCGGCAGAGCGAGCCGCGCGTCATTGGCCCAGGCGGCCTCGATGCTGCTCTCGATCATCGGCAGGACCAGCTTGCCCCAGTCGCGATAGCCCGGCGGATTGACCGCATGGACCAGCGCATCGACGCCCCTGGCCGCGGCCAGCACATCGCCGCGATGCATCGCATCCCCTTCGAACCACGTGATATTCGGGTCGAGCCCGGGGCGTAGGCCGCGGACCAGCCCGCGTACCTTCCAGCCATGCGCGCGCAGTGCCCGGGCAGTCTCGCCCCCCACCCCGCCGGTCGCGCCGAGCACCAAAGCCGTCCTGTCCATTCCGTCCTCCAATGTTCCCAATGGTGACGGGGATGACCAAATCCGGCCTAGAAGAAAATTGTCGAACCTTGGCAGGCCGCTTATAAGAAATTGATGAGCGAGGTGGATTGGGAGCAGCAGCGCGCCTTCCTGGCGGTGCTGGAGACGGGGAGCCTGTCCGGCGCGGCCAGACGGCTGAACGTTGCGCAGCCGACGGTTCGTACGCGGATATTCGCACTGGAGGCCGCGCTGGGCACGGCGCTGTTCACTCGCTCGCCCGGCGGGCTCACTCCCACGGAGAGGGGCATGGCGCTGCACGAGCACGCCCGCGCCATGGCACTCGCTTCGGACGCTTTTGTTCGCACCGCCTCCGCCGCGCCCGACGAAGTGGCCGGCACGGTGCGGATCACCGCCAGCGAAGTGATCGCGGTGGAGGTGCTCCCCGCCATCCTGCGCGCGGTGCAGCGCGAACATCCGCGTCTGGTGATTGCACTGAGCCCCAGCAACCGCAACGAGGACGTGCTGCGCCGCGAGGCGGACGTGGCAGTGCGGATGGTGCCGCCGAAGCAGGAAGCGCTGGTCGCCAGGCGGATCGGCGCGGTGAATCTGGGTGTGCACGCCCACCCCGACTACCTGGCCGGACGCCCCCTCCCGACAC
Organism: Sphingomonas kyeonggiensis; assembly: GCF_014204495.1. Classification (GTDB taxonomy): domain Bacteria; phylum Pseudomonadota; class Alphaproteobacteria; order Sphingomonadales; family Sphingomonadaceae; genus Sphingomonas; species Sphingomonas kyeonggiensis_A. The sequence goes on from NZ_JACHLN010000001.1 coordinate 551,739, forward strand.
GCTTCGAGGAACTGGCCGGGCACCGGCTGATCGGGCCCGAGCGCGACTCGGCGATGCTCCGCCAGGTGCAGGAAGCGAACTTTCCCGTCCGCATCGCCGACTTCAGCTTCCGCGCCGAAAGCGACCATGCCCAGCTCGCCGCGATCCGCGCGGGGCTGGGAATCGGCGTGTGCCAGGTGCCGATCGGCGTGCGCGACGGACTGGTGCGCCTCCTTCCGGACTTCGAACTTCCCCTAGAGACCTGGGTGGTCTGCCATGAGGATCTGCGCGGGCTGGCACGGGTGCGGACGGTGTTCGACGCGCTTGTAAACGGTCTCAGGGCCTATCTCGGCTAGCCCCGCACAGGCCACGACACACCGCGCTTTGCTTGCAGCCATGCATCCCGGGACCCCAGCCTTGCGTTCCTGGGGGCGAGTTCTTGTGAGTTTTGGAGTGCAGTAATGAAGCTTATCGCAACCCTTCTTGCCGGCGCGACGCTGGCGATCGCCCCGGCCGCCATGGCGCAGGACGCGCCGCAGACGACTCCGGCAACGCCCGACGCTCCCGCGGCACAGCAGGCCGCCCCGGCGGCGCCTGCCGCAGCCGCGCCGGCGACCAACGCATCGGTGACCGACGCCGAGGTGGGCCAGTTCGCCACCGCCGCGCTCGAGATCGAGAAGATCCGCAAGGACACCGCCACGCCGGAAGCCGACAAGGGCGCCAAGATGGCGGCCGCCGCTTCCTCGGCTGGCCTCACCTCGGAGCGCTTCAACGCGATCGGCCAGGCGATGCAGGGCGACGCGGCGCTCAACCAGCGCATCCAGAAGGCAGCGACCGACAAGCTCGCGGCCTCGGGCGGCGGCGCGGCGGCGAAGCAGCCGTAAACGATTGTCACTACGGACACTGTGGCGGATCGCTTCCTTGGGAGCGGTCCGCTTTTTTGTTTTTCCTTGGCGGTTCCCCGGCGAAAGCCGGGGCCCAGGGTAATAGAGCGATCCGGCAGAGAAACCCTGGGCCCCGGCTTTCGCCGGGGAGCAGCTCGGGATATTGGCGCCCCTCTTTACTCCCCTCCCTGCAAGGGAGGGGTTGGGGGTGGGTTGCGCCTCCGGTCTTCCGGAGGCGCCCAGCGAGACGGCATCCCTAAACAGAAAAGGCCGGGCATCGAGCCCGGCCTTTTCTAACCCACCCCTAACCCCTCCCTTGCAGGGAGGGGAATCCTTATCGCCCCGCACACCCCAGCGCCGCCGCGTCGATCGCCGTCGCCGCACCCTTGAGAGCGTAGCTGTCGGCGAAGGGCGCGCCGTTTGCGCCGACGGTTTCCACGCTCATGCTGCGCCCCGCGCGCATCGCCGTGACGATCGCGGCATCGGTGCGGGCATCGGGCGCCCAGGCATCGGCATCGCCGGCCTGGAGCTCGAAGCGGCGCTCGCCGATCGACAGGGTGACGCGGGCATTGGCGGCACGGGTGCGGCTCAGGCGGATATGGAGCTGGTTGCGCACCCCGTCGCGTGGCCAGCTGGCGATGCTGGCGAAGGGTTTCGCCTCGCGATATTTCTCGACCGGCTGGGCGATGGCGAAGCAGCGCAGCGGCGAGGAATCGCGGAAGGCGCCCCAGCTGTCGAACGTGCCGAGCGGGGTGCGCGCCTGCGCCTGCAACAGGAGAAGGAGCGCCAGCGCGCTCATGCCGGGGCGGCGCCGCGCCCGGTGCCGAGATGGACCACCGTTTCCACCCCGCCCTCGATCCTGACCACCGAGCCCTGGGGCAGGTCGGGCGCGACCGGCGCGCCGAAGAGGGGCGAGACCGGCAGGCCGGTCATCACCCCGCGCAGCACCCGGCTCGACATGCCGTGCATGATCACCAGCCGGTCGCCCGGATCCGCGTCGGTATCGGCGAGCCAGGACGAGACGCGCACCGCGATGCCGTCATACCATTCGCCGCCCGGCGGCGGGCGGGTGTAAAGGCCGTGCTCGATGTCGAGGAAGCCGGGCGCCTCGTCCATCAGGTCCGCATAATAACGCCCGCTCCATTCGCCCATGCCGATCTCGACCAGCCGGTCGTCGTGGCGGGCCTGGTGCCAGTCGAGCTCGAGATGCTCGGCGATCACCGCCAGCGTCTGCAGCGCGCGGCCGGCGCTCGACGACCACAGGGTGAGCTTCGGCTTCGGCCCGAGGATCTCGCGCAACGCCGCGCCCATCGCATCGGCCTGGGCGAAGCCGGCGCGGGTCAGCGGGGTATGGGGATGATCGCCCTGCATGCGGCGGGCGATGTTGAACACCGTCTCACCGTGGCGGGCGATGAAATCGCGGCCTTTGCGCTGGGTCGTCATCACTTGCTCACAAGCCCGCATGGCAGCGGAAAGGCAAGTGCCCAATTTGCGCCCCCTTTGGTTCATCTCCCGATCAGGTGCGGTAGTTCACTACCACACCAGCCCCGTTCGGGGCGCAACGAAAAGAGGGAGGTACCATGTCCAACACAAGCGACGCATCGGTCTGACCGCGCGACAGGCGCCTGACCTGTTGCCCGTAAGTCACGCTTTTTGTTGTTTATCTGGGGTTCATGAAACAGCGCGGGCCTCCCCCGGTTTTGAACCCTGCCCATGCCGGACAGCATGGGTGCGTACCCAAGGAGTTCCGTTATGCGTACCAAGTTCATCGCCGCCGCCGCGACCCTGCTCGCCGGCACCGCCTTTGCCGCCCCCGCCTTCGCCCAGAGCACCGATGCCGGCTTCACCGGCCCGCGCGCCGAAGCCGTGGTCGGCTGGGACCATGTGAAGGGCGACAATACGGGCGGCGTCGACGGCGCGCTCTATGGCGGCCAGATCGGCTATGACTTCCAGGCCGGCAGCGCCGTGCTGGGCGTCGAAGGCGAAATCACCGGCTCGACCGCGCGCCGCACCAAGAACAATGTGATCGTCGCCGGCGACAGCGCCCGGCTGAGCACCGGCCGCGACCTTTATGTCGGCGCGCGCGCCGGCTTCACCGTGGGCGGCAACGCCCTGATCTATGCCAAGGGCGGCTACACCAACGCCAAGCTCAACAGCCGCTACACCTCCGGCACCACCGACGTTCGCTTCGACGACAATGTCGATGGCTGGCGCCTGGGCGCGGGCGCCGAAGTGAAGCTCAACGACAAGGTCTATCTGAAGGGCGAATACCGCTATTCGCAGTACAAGGATGACGATGCCGGCATCGATGCCAAGCGCCACCAGGTGCTCGGCGGCGTGGGCGTGCGCTTCTAAGATCGCTGCCGCGACGCATTAACTACGCATTTAAGGTGTGAACTATAGGGCCGGAGCGCTTGCTCCGGCCCTTTTTACCGTTAAGGGTATGGTCCGGAAAATTCCCGCAAGCGGGTTCAGATTCGGGCGATAGCTGCCCCGGGGGTTCTTGATGAAGGCGACGATCGAACGCGCAACTCTGTTGAGGGGCTTGAGCCACGTCCAGTCCGTGGTCGAGCGGCGCAACACGATCCCCATTCTCTCCAACGTGCTGATCGAGGCACAGCCGGGCGGCGCGCTGCGCCTGATGGCGACCGACCTCGACCTGCAGATCGATGAGACGATCTCGGCGGCGGTTGACCAGCCGGGTGCGATCACCGTGCCGGCGCACACGCTGTTCGACATCGTGCGCAAGCTGCCCGAGGGCGCGCAGGTCGAGCTGACCGCCGCGGAAGGCCGCATCACCGTCAATGCCGGGCGCGCGCGCTTCACGCTGTCGACGCTGCCGCGCGACGATTTCCCGATGATCGCCGAGGGCGAGCTGCCGACCGTGTTCGAGCTGCCGGCCGAGACGCTCAAGCAGATCATCGACAAGACCCGCTTCGCGATCTCGACCGAAGAGACGCGCTATTATCTCAACGGCATCTACCTGCATGTCGTCGACGAGGCGACGCCGGTGCTGCGCGCCGCCGCCACCGACGGCCACCGCCTCGCCCGCGTCACCGTGGCGCGTCCGGACGGCGCCGACGCGATGCCGGGCGTGATCGTGCCGCGCAAGTGCGTGGGCGAACTGCGCAAGCTGCTCGAGGAAGTCGACGGCTCGATCGGCGTCTCGCTCTCGGCCTCGAAGATTCGCTTCGACCTGGGCCAGGCGATCCTGACCTCGAAGCTGATCGACGGCACCTTCCCGGATTACACCCGCGTGATCCCGACGGGGAACGACAAGCTGCTCAAGCTCGATCCGAAGAGCTTCATGGAAGGCGTCGACCGCGTCTCGACGATCGCGACCGAGAAGACCCGCGCGGTGAAGATGGCGCTGGAGCGCGACAAGATCATCCTGTCGGTGACCAGCCCCGAGAATGGCGCGGCGGCCGAGGAAGTGCCGGGCGACTATGCCGCGCTGCCTTTCGAGATCGGTTTCAACAGCCGCTACCTGATGGACATCCTCAACCAGATCGAAGGCGACCTGGTCGAAGTCCATCTGGCCGACGCCGCGGCGCCGACGCTGATCCGCGAGAACGACAAGTCGCCGGCGCTGTACGTGCTGATGCCGATGCGGGTGTAAGCCTGCTGAAGGGTTGAGCCTGTCGCCATTCCCCTCCCTGCAAGGGAGGGGTCAGGGGTGGGTTAGAAAAGGCCGGGCTCGATGCCCGGCCTTTTCTTTTATCACCACCGGCGAGCAGGGCTCGCTACGCTCGCAACCCACCCCCAACCCCTCCCTTTCAGGGAGGGGAGCAAGAAGAAGACCCTCGCGTCAGGCGAACATGCCCCGGCGGATCGCCGCGATGATCGACACGACCATGTAGATCGCCGTCGAGAGCGTCATCAGCGTCCACAGGCTGACCTCGCCGACCAGGCCGAGCCGGGCGAGCGCGGCCCAGCCGAACAGGCCGAGCTGGGACAGCCAGAAGCTGCCGATCGACGCCTCGGCCAGCGCGGCACGGGTGAGCTCGTCGCTGCCGCGCCGGATCCGGGCGTTGAGCCAGACCTGGAGCGCGAGCAGCGCGGCGAGGCCGATCGCGACCGGGATCGCCGCATCGCCGGTATAGCCGAAGCGGACGGCGAGCGGCGGGGCGAGCAGCAGCGCCGCGCCGAGGAGCAGGCCGATGCCGTTCAGCCGCAGATAGCGCAGCACCGTGCCGTCGAGCGGATCGCCCTCCTGATAATTCTCGGCCATGCGGCGATAGAGCGTGCTGCTCGACGCAGCGACGAGCGCGAACAGGCCGAGGAGCAGCAGCAGCGCGGCGAGCGCGGTCGAGGCGATGTCCTCGCCCGGCATTTGCTCGATCCAGTCGAACAGGCCGAATTGCCCGGCGGCGAAGCCGAGAACGAGACCGAACACGGCGCCGACCGCGGCGCGGACGAGCCGGCGGCGGGTCCCGGAACTAGCCATTGGGGAGCTCGGGCGGGGTCCAGTCGTCGAGGAAGATGACATCGATGGGCACTCCAAAGATCTTCGAAAGCCGCATCGCCAGCGGCAGGCTCGGGTCGTATTTGTCGGTCTCGACCGCATTGATCGTCTGGCGCGAAACGCCGAGCAGCCCGGCCAGATCGCCCTGGCTGAGGCCGGCCTCGGCCCGCAACACGCGCAGCCGGTTCTTCATGCGTGGTGTCCAGAACTCTGTACCATATGACAAGAGTTCTTGTCATGCCTCGGTGGCAGCTGTCAAGAACTCTTGTCATCCGGGTTTCCGCTACGGCAGCATTGATTCCTTAACCCGACTCCTGTATTGACACTCTTGTCAGTAAGGAATCGCATATGGCCACCCAGCCCGCCCCGCAGGTCTTCAACCCCGGCATCCCGATGAAGCGGGAATGGGGCACCGCGTTCCGTGCATTGGGGCGGCTGCTCGCCAATGGCGACGATACCGAGCAGGTCTTCCGGATCATGCGCGCGCTCAATGGCGACGCGACGCAGAAGAGCTATCGCAAGCTGCTGACCATGCCCAATGGCGGGCGGATCGCCTTCCAGCATGTCGAGATGGCCGAGCGGCTGGGCGACCGCGCCTGGATCGAGGGCTTCGCCGAGGGCACGGTGGGCGCGGCCTATCGCAACTTCCTCGATTCGACCGGCTATTCGGCCGACGGGCTGGTCGCGGTGAGCATGGCCGAGGGCGCGTTCCAGAATGCCGACATCCAGCATCCCTATGCCTGGATGGGCCGGCGCGAGCGCGACATCCACGATTTGTGGCACGTGATCACCGGCTACCAGGCCGACGAGCATCTGGGCGAGGCCTGCCTGGTCGCTTTCTCCTATGCGCAGACCGGTGGGCTCGGCTGGGGGTTCATCGGCATGGGCGCGGCGCTCAAGAGCATCCGCATCACCCGCAAGCTGGATTTCTTCAAGGCCGTGATCGAGGGTTATCGCCACGGCAAGGCCGCGCAGTGGCTGCACGGCGAGGACTATGAGACCTTGCTCGCCGAGCCGCTCGATCAGGTCCGCAAGCGGCTGAACATCGGCGATCCGGTCAGGTACCGCAAGGCGCAGGCCAGCCTGGAAGCGGCCGGCCTGAAGGGGATCTAAACCCCGCGCCCTTGCTTACGGCAGGTCCTTGATCGCGCCGCCGGCGTTCGGCTTCATCAGCGCGTCCATCGCACCGAAGATCTCGTCGGCCGACGTGACGGGCGCGGGCAGCTCGAAATGCTTGGCGTCGATCTCGGCGGTGTCGAGCGACTTGAACTCGATCAGCGGGCCGTCCTGCTTGGCCGCACCTTCCTCGATCGGCGTGACGCGCAGCGGCGTGCCCTTGGCGAACAGCTCGGTCAGACGCGCGGAGAAGCCGGTCTCCTCGGGGAACATCGCACCGAAGAAGCTGTTCACCGTGTCGATCGCGCGGCGGAACACATTGCCGACGGGCGTGAGCCTGGGGTCGGCGCTGACCACCATCTCGATATGCTTCTTCTTCGAAGCCTCGTCGCCCTTGAGCATCAGCAGCTTCCACGCCTCGCCCTGCTGGCCGGCGACGACTGCGGCGGTGCCCGGCGCGATGCCGAACTGGAACTCCTTGGCCTTGGGATCCTCGCTCTTGGGGATGAAGCCCTTGACCAGATCGACCATCGCCTGGAGCTCGAAGACCTTGGTGCCTTCCTTGTCGGTGACGGCGATATAGTCGACGCCGTCGCGGTGGATGATCGTGAACTTGCCGCCGACGTCGAGCCGCGAATTGCCCCCGTCATCGACTTCGATCACCAGCTCCTTGCCGCCGGCATTGTAGCGCGCGGTGACGTCGGCCAGCGCCGGCATCGGCGCGAGCGCCAGGATCGTGGCAAGGAACAGCTTGGTACGCATGGTGGAACCCCCTTATTCGACGCCGGCGATCATCCGCGATGTCGCGCGCGGCGGCAATAGCGGCTATCGGCGGGGAATGGCAGTGTCCCGCCTCGTCCTGACCGACTTCCGCAACCATGAAGACGCCGTGCTCGTGCCCGGGCCCGGCTTCGTGGTGCTGAGCGGCGAGAATGGCGCGGGGAAGACCAATGTGCTGGAGGCGCTCTCGCTGCTCGCCCCCGGCCGGGGCCTGCGCCGCGCGCCGCTGACCGAGATGGCGCGGCAGGGCGGCAGCGGCGGGTTCGGCGTGGCGGCGCGGCTGACAGCCCCTCCCGCAATGCCCAGGCGCGGCGCACTCGGTGAGACTTCCCCCACCCCCAACCCCTCCCCTGAAGGGGAGGGGCTTGTAGATATAGGCACCGGCACCCAGGCGAGCGCGCCCGAACGGCGGCTGGTGCGGATCAACGGCGCGACCGCCGCCGCCACCAGCCTGGCCGAATGGGTTAGCGTTCTGTGGCTGACCCCGGCGATGGACCGGCTGTTCGTCGATGCGGCGGGCGAGCGGCGGCGCTTCCTCGACCGGCTGACGCTGGCGCTGAGCCCCGGCCATGCGCACCATTCGACCCGATACGAAGCCGCGATGCGCGAGCGCAATCGGCTGCTGGCGGAGGATGCCGCGCCAGACCCCGACTGGCTGACCGCGCTCGAGGCGCGGATGGCCGAGCATGGCGCGGCGATCGATGCCGCCCGGCGTGCGCTGGTCGTGGCGCTGGCCGAGCGGCTGGCGGCGCAGCCCGAGGGACCGTTCGCGCGGGCGGGGCTGGCACTGGAAGGCTGGCAAGGCGATGCCGACGCGCTCGCCCGCGAGCTGGCGGCCGGTCGCCGGCGCGACGCGGCGGCGGGCCGCACGCTGGCGGGTCCGCACCGCGCCGACCTGCTCGTCACGCATCTGGGGAAGAATCAGGCGGCGCATCTCTGCTCCACCGGCGAGCAGAAGGCGCTGCTGCTTGGGCTCGTCCTCGCCCATGCCGAGCTGGTCGCCGAGCGCGTGGCCCGCGCACCGATCCTGCTGCTCGACGAAGTCGCGGCGCATCTCGACCCGGGCCGGCGTGCGGCACTGTTCGAACGGCTGGAAGGCCGCGGGCAGGTGTGGATGACGGGGACCGAGCCGGCCTTGTTCGAGGCGGTTCCCGGGGGTGCGACGCGGTATCGGGTCAGCGATGGGGCGGTTTCGGTCGAGTAGCTGAGGATACCAGGTGCTCCCCGGCGAAGGCCGGGGCCCAGGGTCACGAGCGACACGGCAGAGAAACCCTGGGCCCCGGCCTTCGCCGGGGAGCAGGTTAATTGGATAGCGTCAGTCCTGATTGCCGAGAACTGTCACCAGCTCGAACAGGAAGGCGCGGCCCGAATAGAGCGCGTCGACCGCGAGCCGCTCGTTGAGCCCGTGGGTACCGTTTCCATCCGGGTCGGAATAAGTGCCCGGCGGGCCATAGGAGGGAATGCCGATCGCCTCGAGGAACACGCCGTCGGTAGCGCCGGTGGACATCATCGGCACCAGCGGCACGCCGGGGCGATGCTTCGCCAGCAGCTTCTCGATCGGCTTGACGATCTTCGGATCGAGCGGCACCGGCCGGGCGAGCGGGCCGCGCAGCTCGGGCAGGGTCACCGTCATCCGGGGATCGGCGATCACCCGGACCAGTTCGTCGCGCACCGCTTCCGCCGACACGCCGGGGAAGATGCGGCAATTGATGTTGGCACCGGCGCGCTGGGGCAGCGCATTGTTGGCATGGCCGCCATCGATCAAGGTCGCCACGCAGGTGGTGCGCAGCATCGAGTGGAAGGCCTTGTCGGTGTTGACGATCGCCTCGGCCGCCTTGTCGCCCGGATTGGCGGCGAGCGCGATCATCGCCTTGCCCATGTCGTCACCGCGCGCCGCGCCGGCCCGGGCGAAATAGGCCTTGGTCGTATCGGTCATCATCAGCGGGAATTCGAACTCGCGGACCTTCACCAGCGCGTCGGACAGCTCGTAGATCGCATTGTCCTTCACCGGCGCGGAGCTGTGACCGCCGGGATTGGTCGCCTCGATCCGGTAGTTGACCGCGGTCTTCTCGCCGACATGGAGGTTGGCGGTGAGCAGCTTGCCCTTGCCGTCGGTGCGGCCACCGCCGCCTTCGTTGAGCGCGAACTCGGCGGCGATCAGATCGGGCTTGTTCTCGGCCAGCCACTTGGCGCCGTTGAACGCCCAGCTGGTCTCCTCGCCGCAGGTGAGCGCCAGCTTGAGCGTGCGCTTGAGCTTCGCCTTGCCGAGCTTGAGGCGGAGCATCGTGTCGATCCAGATCGCATCCAGCGCCTTCATGTCGGCGGTGCCGCGACCCCAGAAATAGCCCTTCTCCTCGACCAGCTTGTACGGATCGCGGGTCCAGTCCTCACGCTTGGCGGCTACCACGTCGATATGGCCGAGCAGCAGGATCGGCTTCAGCGTCTTCGACGTGCCGGGCAGGACGACGACCAGCCCGCCCTCCTTGGGATGATCGGGCACCGCGAAGCGGGTGATGTCGGCATCGCCATACCCCGCCGCGCGCAGCCGCACCTCGACCTTGTCGGCCAGCGCGGTGCAGCTACCGGTGGTGATGCTGGTGTCGGTCTCGACCAGTTCCTGATAGAGCGAACGCAGCGCTTCATTGTCCTGGGCCTGGGCCGGGAAAGACGCCAGCAGCACCGCAAGTCCCACCGCCAAACGCTTCATCGACCGCCCCTTTTCCGCCCCGGAATCTCGTCCACAATTCATCATGTTTCCCCGCGCGGGCAAAGCGCCATTTTGCTTCCGTTTCGTGACGCCAATACCTATATGCTGGGCATGGCAAGCGACGACACCACTCCCGAAAATACCCCGAACCAGAACAGCTACGGCGCAGACTCGATCAAGGTCCTCAAGGGACTGGACGCAGTGCGCAAGCGCCCCGGCATGTATATCGGCGACACCGACGACGGTTCGGGCCTCCACCACATGGTGTTCGAGGTCTCGGACAACGCGATCGACGAGGCGCTGGCCGGGCATTGCGACAAGATCATCATCCAGCTGAACGCGGACGGCTCGGTCTCGGTCGAGGACAATGGCCGCGGCATCCCGACCGGCATCCACAAGGAAGAAGGCGTCTCGGCGGCCGAAGTCATCATGACCCAGCTCCATGCCGGCGGTAAGTTCGAGAACACCAGCGACGACAACGCCTACAAGGTATCGGGCGGCCTGCACGGCGTGGGCGTCTCGGTGGTCAACGCGCTTTCCGAGTGGCTCGACCTCAACATCTGGCGCGACGGCGAGGAGCATTGGATGCGCTTCGCCTATGGCGACGCGACCGCGCCGCTCAAGGTGATCGGCAAGGCCCCCGAGGGCAAGAAGGGCACGCGCGTGACCTTCCTCGCCTCGACCGAAAAGGCCCCGGGCGACGGCGGCACCTTCCGCAACCAGATCGAATATGACTTCGACAAGCTCGAGCACCGCTATCGCGAGCTGGCCTTCCTCAATTCGGGCGTGCGCCTGTTCCTGCGCGACGCGCGGCACGAGGAAGTGAAGGAAGTCGAGCTTTATTACGAGGGCGGCATCGCGGCCTTCGTGAAGTGGCTCGACCGCAACAAGCAGCCGCTGATGCCCGATCCCGTGGCGATCGCCGGCACCCGCGACGACGTGACCATCGACGTGGCGCTGGAGTGGAACGACTCCTATTATGAGAACGTCCTCTGCTTCACCAACAACATCCCGCAGCGGGATGGCGGCACCCACCTCGCGGCGTTCCGCGCGGCGCTGACCCGCACGATCAACAGCTATGCCGACAAGAGCGGCATGCTGAAGAAGGAGAAGGTGACGCTCACCGGCGACGACATGCGCGAAGGCCTGACCGCGATCGTCTCGGTCAAGCTGCCGGATCCGAAGTTCAGCTCGCAGACCAAGGACAAGCTGGTCTCGTCCGAAGTGCGCCAGCCGCTCGAGAGCCTGATGGCGGACAAGCTGGCCGAGTATCTCGAAGAGAACCCGGCCAACGCCAAGACGATCATCCAGAAGGTGATCGACGCTGCCGCCGCCCGCGAAGCCGCCAAGAAGGCGCGCGAGCTGACCCGGCGCAAGGGCGTGCTCGACATCGCCAGCCTGCCCGGCAAGCTTGCCGACTGCCAGGAGCGCGATCCGGCCAAGTCCGAACTGTTCTTCGTCGAGGGTGACTCGGCAGGCGGCTCCGCGAAGCAGGGCCGCGACCGCCAGTTCCAGGCGATCCTGCCGCTGCGCGGCAAGATCCTGAACGTCGAGCGCGCGCGCTTCGACCGGATGCTCGCCAGCCGCGAGATCGGCACGATCATCACGGCGCTGGGCACCGGCATCCGCGACGACTTCAACATCGAGAAGCTGCGCTACCACAAGATCGTCATCATGACCGACGCAGACGTGGACGGCGCGCATATCCGCACGCTGCTGCTCACCTTCTTCTACCGGCAGATGCCCGAGATCATCCAGGCCGGGCACCTCTATATCGCCCAGCCGCCGCTCTACAAGGCGACCAAGGGCCGCAGCGAAGTGTATCTGAAGGACGATACCGCGCTCGACCAGTATCTGGTCGAAGGCGGCGTGGGCCTCACCCGGCTCGAGACGCATGAAGGCCCGATCTTCGGCGAGGAGCTGATGAAGCTGGTCGACCATGCCCGGCGCATGCGGACCCTGATGCGCTACGTGCCGCGCCGCTATGCACCCGACATCGTCGAGGCGCTGGCGCTGGCCGGCGCGTTCGATCCGGACGCGAGCCGCGAGCAGCGCGACGAGCGGCTGGGCGCGGTGACCCGCCGGCTCGACCAGACCGACGAGGATGCGCGCTGGAGCGCCCGCGTGACCGAGGATGGCGGTTTCCACTTCGAGCGGCTGTGGCGCGGCGTGACCGATCACCACATCATCGAGGCGGCGTTCCTGGTCTCGGCCGAAGGGCGCAAGCTCCACACGCTCGCCGCCGAGCAGGCGCAGAGCTATGCGGTGCTCGCCAAGCTGGTGCCGGCAAAGACCGCCGCGACCGAGGAGGTTGCCGCGCCGGCAGCCGAGGATGGCGAGGAACTGGTCGCCGCCGCCAAGGGCGAGACGCTGGTCGCGCGCCCGAGCGAACTGCTCGACGCGATCCTGGCGGCGGGCCGCAAGGGCCTGTCGATCCAGCGCTACAAGGGTCTTGGGGAGATGAACGCCGAGCAGCTGTGGGAAACCACGCTCGATCCGGCAAACCGCTCGATGCTGGTGGTGCAGATCGACCAGGCCGATGTCGCCGACGAGATCTTCACCCAGCTGATGGGCGACGTGGTCGAGCCGCGCCGCGACTTCATCCAGGAGAACGCACTGAGCGTGGCCAACCTGGACGTCTGATCCGGGCCGGGCGCGGGCTGGAATCGCCCGCGCCCGCCTTGTGAAAATCAGCGCTCGCGCCCGGCCTCGTCGATGGTCTCGGCGATGGGCGACAGGAGATACTGGATGATCCGGCGCTCGCCGGTCCGGATCTCCGCCTGTACGGCAAGGCCAGGGCCGATTGGCATCTCCCGGCCCCCTATCGCGATCGTGCGACGCTTCAGGCGGACGCGCACCGCGTAGATCAGGCCGCGCTTCTCGTCCTCGATGGCGTCACGGCTGATCGACGCCACTTCGCCGTCGATCAGGCCATAATCGGTGAATGGGAACGCCTCCAGCTTCACCCGCACCGGCTGCCCCTCGCGGATGAAGCCGATGTCGCGATTGAGGATCTGCGCCTCGACCTCGACTTCGTCCGCCGACGGCACGATCACCAGGAGCGGCTGGGCGGGCTGGACGACGCCGCCCACGGTGTGGATCGCCAGCTGCTGCACCACCCCGTCGACCGGCGAGCGGAGCTCCTGATATTGCCGGCGCCGCAGGGTCTTGCGGATTTCCTCGCTCGCCACCGCGCCCTTGTCCTCGGCTTCGGAAAGGTCGGAGAAGGCCGCCTTGCCGAAGGTCTCGCGCAGCCGGGCGATCTGCGCATCGGTATTGGCGATCGCCGCGCGTGCCTTGGCGGCGGCGCTGCGCTGCACCGCGATGTTCTGGACATGCTCGACGCGCAGCTGCTCATATTCGAGCAGCTTGAGCCGCGAATAATAGCCCTTGTCGGTCAGGGTGCGCCGCCCTTCCAGCTGCTTGTCGACCAGCGGCAGCGTCTGCAGGAGCTTGGCGAGCTCGGCATTGGCCGCGGCGAGATCGGCGCTGCTCTGCGCGCGCGCTTCCTGAAGGCTGGCGCGCTCGGCTTCATATTCGGCGACCGCAGCCCTGGCGAGGCCGGCCTGCGTCGCCGCGGCCGCCGCCGGCGTCCCCGCGGGCGGGACATAGGCCAGGTGCCCGGTCGCGAGATAGCGCACCAGCGCATCGCTGCGCGCCTGGGTGAGCCGTGCCGAGAGCAGGCCCTGGCTCGCCTGGGCATCGTCCGCGCCGGCGAGCGTCGGATCCAGCTCGATCAGCAGCTGCCCGCGCTTCACGCGCTGGCCGTTGCGGACATGGATCGCGCGGACCGCACCGATCTCGATCGGCTGGATGATCTTGATCTTCGCGGACGGCACGACCTTGCCGGTGGCGACGGCGACGGTATCGACCTTGCCGATCCACGACCAGAGCAGCGCCACGCCGAACAGCGAGCACAGGAGCAGCATCAGCCAGCGCAGGCCGGGGCTCGGCGGCTTCTCGATGATCTCGAGCGCGGCGGGCAGGAACTCATGGTCGAGCTTCGGCCGACGCCGCGCCTTTGCCTCGCTCTCCATCCGCCAGGCGGTGCGCAGGACCTGCCAGTGATGCGCGAGATTGGGGAAACGCTCCGCGAAGCTCACAGCGCGACTCCCATCTGCTTGGCATAGAGCTGCGCGTAGCGCCCGCCCGCGCGGATCAGGCTGTCATGATCGCCGTCCTCGGTAAGCGCTCCCGCCTCGACGGTCACGATCCGGTCGCACTGGCGCACCGCGGACAGGCGATGCGCGATGATGATCACGGTGCGCCCCTTGGCGATGACCCCGAGGTTGCGCTGGATGATCTCCTCGCTCTCGGCATCGAGCGCGCTGGTGGCTTCGTCGAGGATCAGGATGCGCGGATCGGTGACGAGCGCGCGGGCGATGGCGAGGCGCTGGCGCTGGCCGCCGGACAGGTTGCCGCCGCGCTCGTCGATCACGGTGTCGTAGCCGTGCGGCAGCTCCAGCACGAAATCATGCGCGCCGGCCATCTGCGCGGCGGCGATAACCTGCTCCATCGGCCGGGTCGGATCGGTGAGCGCGATATTCTCGCGGACCGAACGGTTGAACAGGATGTTCTCCTGCAGCACCACGCCGATCTGGCGGCGCAGCCATGCCGGATCGACCAGCGCCAGATCGACGCCATCGACCAGGACCCTTCCCTGCTCCGGCACGTACAGCCGCTGGACGAGCTTGGTCAGGGTCGACTTGCCCGATCCGGAGGGCCCGACAATGCCCAGCGTCTGCCCCGCGGCGATCTCCAGCGCGACCCCGCGCAGCGCCTCCGGCGCGTCGGACCGATAGCGGAAGCGCACGGCATCGAAGCGGATGTCGCCGCGGATCGCCGGCAGGCTGGCGCGATTGGGGTTGTGCTCGGGTTCGGCGGGCGCGTTGAGCACATCGCCCAGCCGATCGACCGAGATGCGCACCTGCTGGAAGTCCTGCCACAGCTGCGACAGCCGGAGGATCGGCGACGCGACCCGCCCCGACAGCATGTTGAAGGCGACGAGCGCCCCGACCGACAGGTCCCCCGCGATGACCTGCTTCGCGCCGAAATAGAGGATCGCGACGGTGGTGAGCTTGGAGACGAGCTGGATGCCGTGGCTGCCCCAATTGGCCAGCGTCATCACCGAGAAGCCGGTCTGGGTGTAGCCGGCGAACTGCCGTTCCCAGCGCGCGCGCATCTGCGGCTCCACCGCCATCGCCTTCAGCGTCCCGATCCCCGTCACGCTCTCGACGAGGAACGCCTGATTCTCCGCGCCGCGCCGGAACTTCTCGTCGAGGCGCGCCCGCAGCGTCGGCGTGATCAGGATCGAGATCGCCGCGTAGAGCGGGATCGACAGCACCACGATCAAGGTCAGGATCGGGCTGTAGAGATACATCACCGCGAAGAACACGATGGTGAAGAAGAGATCGATGACCACCGTCACCGCGTTGGAGGTGAGGAACTCGCGGATCCGCTCCAGCTCGCGTACCCGCGCCACGCTGTCACCGACGCGGCGCGCTTCGAAATAGGAAAGCGGCAGGTTGAGCAGGTGCCGGAAGAGCCGCGAGGAGAGCTCGGCATCGACGCGATTGGTCGAATGCGCGAACAGCCAATTGCGCAGCGCCGACAGCGCCGTCTCCCAGGTCAGCACCACCGCCAGGCCGATCGCCAGCACATCGAGGGTGGACAGCGACTGGTGCACCAGCACCTTGTCGATCACCAGCTGGAAGAAGATCGGCGAGACCAGCCCCATCAGCTGCAGGAAGAAGGAGGCGATCAGCACGTCGCGCAGCGGCTTGCGATATTTGACGAGCGCCGGGATGAACCAGCTGATGTCGAACGGCCGGCCCGTGCCCGCGATCGCCTCGCGCGTGGTCATCAGCAGCAGGCGGCCGGTGAAGTCGGCGGCGAACTGGTCCTCGCTCCAGATCTCCGGCGCCGCCGCGCCGCCGCGCTGGACGAGCAGCCGCCGCTTCTCCTCGCTCTCGTCCACCTTGAGCAGGATCACGGCTTCGCCGTCCTCGAGCTCGGCGAGCGCGGGAAGCGGGCGCTTGATCAGATCGCGGATGGCGCTGGACTGGATGCGCGCGACGATGCCGATGCGCTTGGCGGCACGCGCAAGCCCTTCAAGGCGGAAGTCCGTCCCCTGCCCCTGTTCATGGGCAATCTGCGCAGGATCTGCGGGCACCCCCAGAAAGCGGGCGACAAGCACGAATGCATCCAGCGAAGCCGACGACGCGGCTTTCTCCCCCTCGATCACAAATCCCCCCGAACGCGTTACGCGCACAACATTTGAGTACCGTCAGCCGGTTGTTCGCTGCCCCCAGCGCCCTGGAACCAGGGTATGCAGCTATTCCTTGAGCTGCGCCGCGATCGCCTCGACCAGCCGGTCTCCCGCATCCGCCTCGATCCGCTGAACGGAGCGCACGCCCGTCTCGAGATCGGTGCGGTGGAGATTGAAGGCCTGGCCGCGCAACGGCTTGGCGATGAGATCCGCGATCATGATCTCGAGATGGCGATTGGTCGCATCGGCGAAGGGCGCGATGAGATCGACCAGCCAGAGGCGGTCTCCCTTGCTCCATTCGTCCATGGTCAGCCGGTTCTCCGGCTCGATCATGCCGCGCTGCAGCTTGGCCTCGCCCTCCGCGGTGGTCCTGGCCCATAGCGCCAGGCCCACGGGCCGATCGCCGTCGCGGAAGATGTAGAACTGCTCGTTGAGCAACGCCGGCATCACCAGCCATTCGAGATCGCCGATCGCAAGGCCGCGGTGCAGCGGCGACTGGGTGAGCAGCCAGGTCATCTCGCCCAGGAGGTGGCTGACGGTAGGAGGCGTAGTCATCTGTTCCATGGTCTTCTCTGTCATGCCGCGGTTGCGGCATAGAAATCATATGCCGGCGCGATACCGGCCCGTTCGAGACGCATCTCGGCGGACGAGCCCGCGCCGAACCCGCTCATCGCTTGTCGCATCAACGCGAGCCGCGTGTCGAGAAGATCGGCGCCATCCCCGGCTTCTTCGCGCGACAGGCCATCCGGCGCATCCAGTTCCTGCGGCCATTGCAGATTCTGCGCGGGCACCGCGGACTGCAGGTCGGCCGAGGGCGAGAAGGCAAAGGCCACGTCGCCCATCGTGCGCGTCTTGCCGTTCTGCGTGAACAACGCCGTCGACATCAGGACGTTCGAGCCCATTTTCTGGTTCGCGACGCTGGTTGCGATGCCGCTGGTGCGGATCTCGGTGATGGAGAAGTCGCTGAGCGACCGGAGCTCCCCTTCGTCGCTGCGGCCATTATAGTTCGCGTCGAACCACACCTTGAGCTCGCCGAAGCGCGTGTCCGCCGCGGTGATCTTGCCGTCCTTGTTGCTGTCGAGCGCAGCCAGCCCCTCGAGATTGGTGCGGGCACCGGCCTTCTCGCCCAGGAAGGAAAGCTCGGCGCCGCTGGTGATCAGCCCGTCATTGTCGCGGTCGATGACCAGGAAGCCGTCTCCCCGCGCGACCCAGCCCGTGTTGTCGCGCGCGCCATTGCCGTCCATGTCGAACGACGCGTCCGAATTCACCTGATGCTCGAGGTCCATCCCGTCGCCGTCGAGATCGAGGACGAACGCGCCCAGCATGCCGATCGTCTTGTCGCGGAGGTGGATATAGGTCGCAGCGGCCATGGCGCCGGCGCCCGGATCGTACATCGTCGAAGCGTTGCGCGGGCGGACGATCAGCTGTCCGTTCGCCGCGCCGATGCGGGTCTTGCCCGATTTCCAGTCGAAACTGTCCTCGGTCATGGCCGGCTTCATGCTCGTGCCGGGATCGTTGCCGGCATTCTCGAAGCTGAGCCCGGCGTCGAACAGCCTGCCGACCGTTCCGTTGCTCCGCATGAAATTGCCGATGCCGTAGATCACATTGCCATTGGCCCCGGCCTGATCCGCAGCCGTCGAGCTGAGGTTGATCGAGACGATATCCGCCTCGGCGAGGCTGCGGATCTCGCCGGCATCGGAAACGCCGTTCGAGTTCGTATCGAACCACAGCTTGAATTCCGCGAAGCGCGCATCGAGCGCCGTCAACGCGCCGTCGCCGTTGCTGTCGAACGCCTTGAGGCCCTCAAGGTCGGTCTTCGCCCCGGCCAGATCCCCGACGAACGAGATTTCCGAAATGCCGGAGATCTTCCCGTCGCCGTTGCGATCGAGCGCCAGGAACGCATCGCCCGATTCGATCCACCCGGTTCGCTCCAGCGCACCATCGCCGTCCATGTCGAAGCGCGTCGTGCTGCCGGCCAGCGATACCAGCCCGGCACCGTCCCCGTCGAAATCGAGGATCACCGGCGCCGCGATGTCCCGCGGCTTGGACGGATCATAGACGAGGAAGACGTCACCGACGGTTCCCGTCGTCCCGTCGGCGCGCAGATATTGCGTCGTGCCGTAGATCGTGTTCTCGACCTCGCCGGGCTCCGCCCCCGTAAGATCGAGTGACAGGTTGATCTGGACGATGCCCAGCTGCGCCAGGGTGAGGAGTTCGCTCGCCTGGCTGATCCCGTCCTGGTTGGCATCGCGCCACACGCGGAATTCGCCGAAGCGCGCATCGCCTGCATCGAGGAAGCCGTTCGCGTTGCTGTCGAACGCGCGAAGCCCCTCGAGATCGGACATGGCGCCTTCGGCATCGGATGCGAACGAGATCTCGCTGGCGTCGTCGATGATGCCGTTGCCGTTGCGATCGAGCGCCAGGAAGCCATCGTCGCTGCCCACCCAGCCGGTCTGGTCGCCGATACCGTCGAGATCCATGTCGAAATAGATCGGCGAGTCCGGCGCGCTGACCAGCTCGATGCCGTCCCCGTCCAGATCGAGGACGATCGGGGGAACGCTGTTGGTGTCGTGCTTGAGGAAGGTGATGGTCAGGTCGGTGGTGCCGACCGTGCCCGAGCTATCCGTCATGACGAGCGTGAACTTGTAGTCGAGATAGAAATAGCGCCGTCCGCCGAGCACCGGATGGTCGCGCACCCCGCCTTCCCATTCGCCGTCATTGGGCACGGTGAAGGAAAGGTGCCCGTTGGACGTCACGAAGACGTCGGGATACCCGTTGTCGACATCCTCGCTGCTGCCCGACGAGATCTCGTACTCGCGCTTGATCAGGTTGGTGAGCTGGAAGGTGATGTTGGTGCTGCCATTGTCGGGATCATAGGCGTAGAGCCAGCCGAAATCGCCTTCCGCCTGATCGTCGCGGATGGTGAAATGGTTC
Organism: Sphingomonas kyeonggiensis; assembly: GCF_014204495.1. Lineage (GTDB taxonomy): Bacteria > Pseudomonadota > Alphaproteobacteria > Sphingomonadales > Sphingomonadaceae > Sphingomonas > Sphingomonas kyeonggiensis_A. Next base: position 570,872 of record NZ_JACHLN010000001.1, read on the forward strand.
GGGCCGGACAGCACCGGCGCTTCGGGCTGATCGGTGACGGTGATCGTCGCAATCGCGTTGCTGGTGAACTGGCCGTCGCTGGCCGACACCTCGAGGTTGAACACCGCCCGCGAGGGATCATTGCCCACGAAGACCTGCTGGGACTCATAGTGCCCGCCCGCGTCGGGATCCTCCACCCAGACATCGCGCCACTCATAGACCGCGATCAGGCTCTCATAGTCGACCGAGGCGTTCTTGAGGCTGATCTTGCCCGTCGTCGGATCGATGACGAACATCCCATATGCCTCGTCGCTGCCGTCCGCGAAGGTCCAGGTGATGTTGGGCGTGGTCGCATCGACATCGCTCAGCACCAGGTCCAGCCCGGCGATCGGGACGAGCGGCCCGGGGGATGCGCCCTCGGCCAGGAAGGTGGAATCCGAGGCGACGCTGTGGGCCTCGTTCCTGTTCTTCAGGCCGATCGTCAGCGTCGAGGTGACCTGATTATATCCCGCCCCGCCCTGGTTGTCGCGCACGGCAACCGTATAGACGCTGGCCGACATCGTCTCGAAGTTGAGCGCCGCTGCAGTCTTGACCATGCCGGTGACCGCATCGATCGAGAAACGGCCATCGCTCGACGTGCTGCTCGCGACGCCGTTGTTCAGGAAGTAGTAGCGCTGCTGCCCCGCCACGCTCGCGGGGCCGTCAATGTCGCTCGCCACCACCTGGGCGATATCGGTACCGATGGGTTCGTTCTCGAACACCTCCATCGCCAGCGCCGACGCCACGCTGTTGGCTTCGTTGACGTCCGCCAGCGCGATCGTGACCACAGAGCTGGCCTGCCGGTAGCCGGCCGCGCCCTGATTGTCGCGGGCGATCACCGTATAGGCTGTCGATACCGGCCCGGCCTCGAAGTTCATCGCGGCAACGGTCTTGATGACGCCGCTGATGGCGTCGATCGTGTAGCGGCCGTCGCTCGAGGTGCCGCTCGCAACGCCCTGGTCGAGGAAATAATAGCGCTGCTGGCCAAAGGCGGTGCCGGCCTTGTCGACGTCATAGGCCGAGACGGTGCCGACCACCGCGCCGCCGGCGAGGTTCTCCGCCACGCTCATCGCATAGGCGCCGGGCAGGCTGTTCGCCTCGTTCACGTCGACGACACCGATCGTGACGATGGAAGTCGACTGGGTATAGCCGGGGTTGCCCAGATTATCGCGCGCCGCGACCGTATATTCGCCGCTGGGAGTGCCGAGCTCGAAATCCAGTGCGATCGCGGTCTTGATGACGCCGGTGATCGCATCGATGGTGTAGCGCCCGTCATGCGAGGTCGCGCTGACCGCACCATTGTTCAGGAAGTAATAGCGCTGCTGGCCGAATGCCGCGCTCGGGCGGTCCACATCGCCGGCCGCGACCGTGCCGACGGTGGTGCCGATCGCGAGGTTCTCCGCCACGCTCATCGCATAGGCCAGCGGGAGGGAGTTGGCTTCGTTCGCGTCGGTGACGCCGATGGTCACCGTCGAGGTCGCCTGATTATAGCCGGCCGCCCCCTGATTGTCGCGCGCGGCAATCATGTAAGAGGTATTCGCGACCGTCTCGGTCTCGAAATCGACCGTCGCCACCGTCCGGATCACTCCCGTCACGACATCGATCGCATAGCGCCCGTCATGGGAGGTGGCGCTCACCACGCCGTCCTTGATGAAATAGTAGCGCTGCTGCCCGAACATGCTCCCCGGCGCATCCAGGTCGCCGGCCTTCACCGTCCCGACGGTCGTACCGCTCGCGACATTCTCGGCCACGTTCATCGCGTAGTTCGACAGGCTGTTCGCCTCATTGGCGTCGGCGATGGCGATGCTGACCGTCGAGGTGACCTGATTGTACCCCGCCGCGCCCTGATTGTCGCGGGCGGCAACGGTGTAGGCGACGTTGGTCGTCCCCGCCTCGAAGTCGAGCCCCGTCTTGACCCGGATGACGCCGCTCAGCGCATCGATCGTGTAGCGATCGTCGAACGATGTCGCGCTCGCCACTCCCTGGTGGAGGAAATAGTAGCGCTGCTGGCCGAACGGCATGCCGCTGCCGTCGATGTCGCTGGCTGCCACGGCGCCGACACTGGTGCCGGCCGCCGTCCCTTCGACCACGCCCATCGCGTAGCTTTCGGGAATGGCATTGGCCTCGTTCACGTCGGTGACGCTGATGGTCACCGTCGAGGTCGCCTGGTTATAGCCCGCGGCGCCCTGGTTGTCGCGCGCGGCCACGATGTAGCTCCGGCTCCCGGTCTCCATCTCGAAGTTCATGGTCACCGCGGTCCGGATGACCCCGGAGACCGCATCGATAGCGTAGCGCCCGTCCGCGGACGTGTCACTCGCGACCCCGTCGTTGAGGAAATAATAGCGCTGCTGCCCGAACAGCACGCCGACCGCATCGAGATCGCTAGCCACCACCGTGCCGACGCTGGCGCCGACCGGAACATTCTCGGCCACGCTCATCGCCAGCTCCGCCGGCAGGCTGTTGGCTTCGTTGAGGTTGGTCACATCGATGGTGAGCTGCGACGACACCTCGTTATACGGGCCGTTCCCCTGATTGTCGCGCGCGACGACCGTGTAGGTCATGCTGGCCGGGCCGCCCTCATAGTTGAGCGCCGCCGCGGTCCGGACCGCGCCGGATATCGCGTCGATCGTGTAGCGCCCGTCGAAGGACGTTCCGCTCGCCACGCCGTCCTTGACGAAATAATAGCGCTGCTGCCCGAACGCGGTCCCCGCGCCATCGGTATCGGTGGCGTGCACCGTGTCGACCAGCGTCCCCACCGCGACATTCTCGACCACGCTCATCGCCAGGCGCGACGACAGGCTGTTGGCTTCGTTGACGTCGTTGACCGCGATCGTGAAAGTCTGCTCGACATAGGCGCCAAGCTGGTCCGTCGCGCGGATGACGATCGTGTGCGAGCCGGCATTCTCGGAGTTGAGCAGACCGTTGTTGGCGACCCTGAGCTCGCGGCCGAACAGCGCGAAACGCCCGCCCGCATCATCCTTCAGCTCATAGGTGATGACGTCGCCAGAGTCCGGATCGACAGCGCTTACCATTCCGACCACGGTCGCGTTCGCCGCATTCTCGCTCACCGAGCCGGTGAAGACTAGGTTCGCCGGAGAGGCATTGATGGCAATTGTCGTCTGGACGGCATCGGACACCGCCAGCGTTCCGCCCTCGGACGCACGGGCGGTCACGGTGAGCAGGAGGTCCTGGCTCCACCCGGCCGGCGCGATCACCTTCAGGCCATCGGCCTGGTCCGCCGGCAGCTTCCAGACATTGTTCACCGCATCGAACGCCCCGGCGCTGAGCGTCACGCCCGCCGGCACGCCGGCAACCCAGATTTCCTGGGTCTCGGACCCGTCGGTATCGGGGAAATTGACGTCGATCGTGAGAGCAATCCCGCCCTGGCCCGACGTCCCCGACCCCCCGGAGAGAAGCGCGATCGTGGGCTTGTCCGCCTTCGGCTTGATGGTGAGCTGGAACTCCTCGGTCGACGTCACGCCGCCGGCATCCTTGGCGACGATCCGGATCGTAACCGTGCCGCTGGCATAGTCCTTGGGCGAGATGGTGAGGGTGCGCTGGCCCTGCGAATTGGCGAGGCCGAGGACAAGCCCCTCGGGATCGATCAGCGACTGAGTCCCGATCGCCTCGGCGGTGACCTGCACCCCGGCATCCGGGGTGATGTCATCCGTCGCCGTCACGGTGAAGGTCAGATCGCCGCTTTCGTTCATCTCCTTGTCGGGGATGGCCTCGATCACCGGCGGCGCGTTGACGCCCCAATAGGTGGCCCATTCCACCCGATAGTTGAGATCCTCCATCAGCGCATCGCGCTGGGCCACCGTGGTCGGCTTGGTCTTGGTCGCCATCAGGGCGATCAGCCCGTCGACGTTCACCTCGCTGGTATAGCGCACGTCGGCGATGATGAAGTCGATCCGGTAATTGGCCCGGCTCTGCGCGTCCGAGATCAGATACCAGTCCTTGATCAGTACACTCGACGTAGTGCCGATCACGCTGACCCGCATGTCGTCATTGACCTGCTCGAACCACAGATCCTTGTCCTGGATGCGCACAAAGTCCTGGAAACCCAGCACATCGATATCGTCGCCCGACGGATCGTAGTTATAGATCGTGTCGGCTTCGGAGCTCCGCGTGACGATGTAGGTGTCGTTGTCGACCCCGCCATTGAGGATGTCGTTGCCCGCCCCGCCATCGAGGAAATCGTCGCCACTCTCCGCGTAGAGCGTGTCGACGCCGGCGCCACCGAGCAGCGTGTCGTTGCCGGAGCCACCCCAGATGATGTCGTCGCCGTCTTCCCCGACCAGCATGTCGTCGCCGTCATCGCCGTACAGCGTGTCGTTGCCGGCGCCGCCCCGCAATGTATCGTTGCCGCCACGGCCGCGCAGCATGTCGTCGCCGTTACGCCCCCACAGAGTGTTGCTCTGGCCGTCGCCCAGCACCGTGTCGTCGCTGTTCGTGGCCATGACCGATTCGATGCTGTCGTAGACATCCCCGGCTGCCGAGCCTGCATTGGCGGCGTTGTTCTCGAGATCCACCACCAGGGCGGGCATGTTGACCACCCAGTCGCCATATTGGGCCGTGTCGTTGCCGGCGCCGCCGAAGAACTGGTCGGCACCATTGCCGCCGGACAGGAAATCGTTGCCGGCGCCGCCATACATTATGTCATCGCCGTCGTCGCCGAGCAGCATGTCATAGCCGTCATTGAGATCGTTGCCGTCGACGTTCCCGCCATAGAGGATGTCATTGCCGCGGCCGCCCATCAGCTGGTCGGTACCGTCGCCGCCATACAATATGTCGTTGCCGTCCTCGCCGGCAGCCCAGTCATCGCCGGCGCCGCCTTCGATCCAGTCGTTGCCCGCGTCGCCGAAGATGGTGTCGCGACCACCGAAGCCGAATATCCGATCCGCGCCGCTCTGACCGCGCAGCGTATCATTGCCGGTGGTGCCCTCGAAAATATCGGGCAGGTCCGCAATCGAGATATTCCAGGATTTGGCGATCTTGAACGGGCTATTCACATCCTTGGCCGTGATGGTCAGGCCGATGGTCTGACCCGCCTCGTAGTTTACCGCCGCGCCCATCTTCAGGCGCACGACATTGCCGACGACTTCAAACCGCTCGTCTTGCACCGAATAGGTGTAGCTGTTGTTGGCTCCCTCGATGTCGGGATCGGTCACCGAGACCGTTCCGATCTCGATCGCGGGCAAGGTCGTGTTGGTGGCAACATGGTCGCGTTCGGCCAGGCTGGTGATCGAAGGCGTGAAGTTGATCGCGGTCGGCGCCTCGTTGGCATCGGTGATGACGATCTTGACCTGCGAGGTCGTCAGATTGGTGATCCCGGTATCACCGCCATGGTCCAATGCGCCCACGGTATAGGTCCTGGGGCCGGACTCGGTTTCGTAGTTAAGCGCGTTGATCAGCCGGATATTGCCCACCGCATCGATCACGTAGCGCCCATCGAACGACCACAGGCTCCATACGCCGTTGTTGATGAAGAAATATTCCTGCTGCGCGAATACCGACCCGCCAAGATCGCCGTCGGTTGCCACCACCGTGCCGACGATCCCCGCCTGGTTCTCCGCGAAGCGCACTTCGATATCGGCCGGCAGCCAGTTCGGATCGTTCCGGTCTTCGACCGTGATCGTGACGGTACTCGTGACCTGATTATAGGCGCCCTCGCCGAGATTGTCCCGCGCCACCACGGTGTAGGCAATCGGCTCGGGCACGGCTTCGAAATCGATCGCCGCCGCCGTCTTGATCACGCCGGTGATGGCATCGACCGTGTAGCGGCCGTCGATCGACGTGCCGCTCGCCTCGCCATTGTTGAGGAAATAATAGCGCTGCTGGCTTCCGGCGCTTCCGGAACCGTCCACGTCACTCGCCGAGACCTGGCCCAACGCCGTGCCGATATCGACATTCTCGGCCACGCTCATCGCGTAGCTGCCCGGCATGCTGTTCGGCTCGTTGGCGTCGGTGATGCCGATCCGTACGGTCGAGCTGGTCTGGTTGTAGCCGGCAGCGCCCTGATTGTCGCGGGCAATGACGACATAGTCCGTCGGAGCTGCCTCCGCCTCGAAATCGAACGTCGTCGCGGTCTTGATGATGCCGGATACGGCATCGATGGTGAAGCGTCCGTCGAACGACGTCGCACTCACGCCCCCGTCTCTGGAGAAGTAATAGCGCTGCTGGCTGAAGGCACTGCCGCTGTGGTCGGGATCGCTCGCGACGATGGTGCCCACCTGCTTGCCGGGCGCATTGTTCTCGGCGACGCTCAGCAGATGGTCGGCAGGCAAGCTGTTCGCTTCGTTCACGTCCGTGATGCCGATCGTGACCGTCGTCGTTATCTCGGTAAAGCCGCCAGCACCCAGATTGTCGCGCGCCGCGACGATATATTCGCCGCTGGTCATGCCCTCGAAATCGAGGTCCATCGCGGTCTTGATGCGCCCGGTGATGGCGTCGATCGTGAAGCGGCCATCGAACGACGTCGCGCTGACGACGCCCTGGTGGAGGAAATAATAGCGCTGCCCGCCCAGTGATACGCTGCCGATGTCAGGGTCGCTCGCCAGCACCTCGCCGACCACTACGCCGATCGCCTGGTTCTCGGCCACCTGCATCGCATAGCTGGATGGCATCGAGTTGGGCTCGTTCACATCGCCGATGTTGATCGTCACCGTCACCATCGCCTGCGCGAAACCCGGATTGCCCTGGTTGTTGCGCGCCACGATCCTGTAGGCGCTGCTGGACTCGCCTTCCTCGAAGTTGAGGGGGGCTGCCGTGCTGATTGCGCCGCTCACCGCGTCGATGGCGTAGCGCCCGTCCGCGGAGGTCGCATAGGCCCCGCCGGAATAGTAGAAATAATATCGGAGCTGGTCGGAAGACCCGCCCGGGCTGTTGAGATCGATCGCGGCGACCGATCCTACCGCGGCTCCCGCCGCGAGATTCTCGTCGATATGCATGGGCTCGACGGGAGCCATCGTCACGCCTTCGTTCCCGTCGAGAACCGTGACCGTGAAATTCCGCGTCACGATCGCGCCGCGGGAATCGACGACACGCACGCCGATGGCATGCGAAGGTTGGGTCTCGAAATCGAGGCCCCCTGGGTTACGCAGGATCAACTGGCCGTCGCCGGTGATGTCGAACCGCCCCTCGGCGTCGTCGGTCAGCGAGAAGGTGAGCGCATCGCCTTCGATATCCGTCGCCACGAACCGGGCGATCGGGCTGTCGACCAGTGCGCCTTCGATGACTTCAAGGGCTTCGCCCGCAACGAGCCGCACGTCGCGCGGCGCATCGTTCACCGGCTGGACGACAACGGTCACCGGCACTTCGGTCGTGTTGCCGTCCGCATCCTTCACCAGGATCGAGAAGCTGTCCTTGCCGGTGAAATCCGCAACAGGCGTGTAGACGAACTGGCCAGTCTGCGGATTGAGCGTGACCTGGGCATTGGCCGGCGACGTGCCGAGCACATAGCTCGTGATGTTGTCGTCGTGATCCACCGCCGCGACCGAGGTGAGCGCGGAAGCGCTGTCCTCGTCGACGGTCAGCGTGATCGGCGCGGCCTGGGGCTTGGCCTTGCCACCGGCGTGCCAATATTCCGCGAGCATCGCGACGATCGACTCCGGCATCACCGCCGGCGGGGATGCCGCGGAGATCGCAGTCATCGCGCTGACGAGCGGCTGTGCGTGGCCGAGGAAGAGCGTGTGCGTCTGTGTCGACACCTCTCCCATCAGGGTCGGCCAGGAGGGTGCGAAATAATTCTGGAGCGTGACGCGGTCCGTCGTGCCGATGACGGTGATCTGCAGGTTGTTGCCGACCCGTGCGAACCAGAGCGTCTCGAGGCTCACTTCCGCAGCGAACAGGATCCGGTTCTGGCCGCCGAAATCGATGACCGTGTCGGCACCGAAGGCCGCTTCGAAGATATAGAGGTCATCGCCGTCGCCGCCGGAAAGCGTGTCCGCGCCAGCACCGCCCGAGATCGTGTCGTTGCCGTTGCCGCCATCGATCCAGTCGACGCCGCCGCCGCCGCTGATGTTGTCGTCGTCGTCTCCGCCGTAAAGGCTGTCGCTGCCTTCGCCGCCGGTGAGCACGTCCTCGCCCGCATCGCCATAAATGGAGTCGCCGCCGTCCCCACCGGACAGCAGGTCCTTGCCGTCGCCGCCGTTGAGGTTGTCGCCGCCATCACCGCCAGAGATGTTGTCGTCGCCCTGATCGCCGTAGATGTTGTCGCTGCCGCTGCCGCCGATCAGGACGTCGTCGCCGCCCCTGCCATAGATGATGTTGCTGCCATCGAGCCCGTCGATCACATTGGCACTGTCGTTGCCGGTCAGCGTATCGCCGAATGCCGAACCCGTGAGGTTCTCGATGCCGACCAGGATGTCGCCGGCGGCATCGCCCCCCGCCTGGGCGGTGGTCTTGTTCAGATCGACCCGCACCGCCGCCGTCGAGCGTACGTACCGGGCGGTGTCTCCCCATCCCTTCACGCTCGAGGCGGAATTGCCGCCGCCCTCGAGCAGGTCGGCGCCCGCGCCGCCTTCGAGCACATCGTCGCCGTCGCCGCCCCGCAGGGTGTCGGCACCCGCGCCGCCGCTCAGCACATCGTTGCCCGCACCGCCGTCCAGCAGGTCGGCCAGTGCACCGGCCTGGCCCATCATCAGGTCGTCGCCGGCGGTACCGGCAAGCAGGTTTCCGTCGGTCGCGGTCAGGATGCTGGCCAGCGATACGGACAGACCGTCGCGGAACTGGAGCGTCTCGATCCGGCTATTGGCGGTGAAATGGTCCTTGATCGTGACCTGGCTGGTCGCCAGGCCGCCAAAGCGGACGATGAGGTCGCTGCCGCTGACGAGGAAGCTCAGGTCGCTGAGGCTGATCCCCGCGCCGAATTCGAGGATATCGTCGCCCGCATCGATCGACGCGTCGAAATGCGCGCGGGTTACCTGCTGGCCGTTGGTCCGGGCGAAGCCGCCGAGCCAGCCTGCCTGGTGATAGCTTGCCGGCTGGGGGTCGGGCTGCGTCGCGCTCGCATTGTTCGGCGCGAAAAGATCATAATCATATACGATCTCGCCGTTCGGGCCGGTGATCTGCAGGTGCCAGTAATAGCGGTCCTCATAGCCGGGCTGCAGGATGTCGGTCGCTTCCCAGAGGGTCTGGGAATAGCCGCTGGCAAGCGCGCCGGCCGCGGTAACGGCTTCCTCCATGGCGAAGCTGGCGTCGCGGATCGTGTCGGCGCCGTCCCCGACATTCCAGATATAGCTGTCGTCGCCCGCGCCGCCCCACAGCGTGTCGTCGCCCTGGCTGCCGCTGAGCTCGTTGTCGCCCGCGTCGCCGCCGAGCAGGTCGGCCCCGCCGCCGCCGCTCAGATTCTCGATGCTCGAATAGCTGTCGCCCGCGGCGTCGCCGATATTGAGTTCGGCATTCGCCAGATACGCGCGGACGCCCGCTCCGGCCGAAGCATAGGAAGCGGTATCGAATCCGGCGCCTCCCACCAGCACGTCCGCGCCGGTGCCGCCGTCGAGCACGTCATTGCCCGCGCCGCCGTACAGGACATCGTCACCGACCTCGCCCTTGAGCGTGTCGGCTCCACTATTGCCTGCAAGGATATCATTGCCGGCACCACCGGCGATCACGTCATCGCCCGCGCCGCCGGTAATCCAGTCGGCCGCGGTCGAGCCCGAGAGCGGGGTGGCGGCGACACCGTCCGCACCGTCGGTTCCCGCGATCAGATTCGTCGCGCCCGCGGAAATGTCGAGAATGCCCGTCTGATAGAAGGCCAGCTTCTCGATCTGCCCCGGCAGCGCGTACCAGTCCTTGATGGTGACGCTATCGGCGAAGGAGGTCGCGCTCGCGAACTCGGCATTCTCGCTTGCAATGGAGATGACGAGGTCGTTCGAACCGGCCGGCCGGTACAGGATCAGGTCCTGGATATCGATGCCCGGCGCGAATTCTATCGTGTCGACACCGCTATTGGCCACGACCGGAGCGCCCGCCGGCGGATTGAACCAGCGCAGCGTGCCCGTATCGCTGTCATAGTCGAACCGGCCGACCCATTGCAGGTCGGGGAAAGCGGCGGTGCCGACATTCTTGCGCAGATAGGTGCCGCCCGGGCCGGTGACTTCGCCGGTCGCCGAGACATAGGCGAAGCCGGCCGCCGCATTCCAGTTGCCGTTGCTCCAGACAACGTCCCAGTTCGCCGAGAAATCGTCGAACATCATGTCCCGGCCATCGCCGCGGCCATATTTGAAGGTGTCGTTGCCGGCGCCGCCGACAACCTGGTCCCCGTCGCCGCGACCGCCCGACAGGATGTCGGCATCGTCACCGCCATAGAGATCGTCGCCGCCGCCATCGCCCGACAGGGCGTCAGCGCCCTTGCCGCCGATCAGCTGATCGACGCCGAGGCCACCGACGAGCAGGTCCCGTCCCGAATGCCCGGCGATCAGATCATTGCCGGAGCCGCCGTTCCCGATATCGTCGCCGCCGAGAAGGTGCAGCTGGTCGTCGCCCTCGCCTCCATAGACGAAGTCATTGCCGTCCGTGCCGATCAGCACGTCGTTGCCGGCGCTGCCGACGATGAAGCTGGTGATGTCGCCGATGCGGACTTCGTTGCCGTCCATGAAGCGCAGCCATTCGATGCGCTTGAACGGGTTGGAGAACCAGTCCTTGACCGTCAGCTGCGTGCCCGAGAAGCTCGTCACGCCATCGACCGTCTGCATGACCCGGATGACGAGATCGTCGCTGTCGGTGCTCGATCGGAACAGCTGGAGGTCGCCGATATCGATACCCTGGCCGAAGACGATCGCGTCCTCACCACCGCCGATCGTCGTGCCGTTCACCCCGGCGGCGTTGCCCACCCAGTTGCGCTTGACGATGCCCGAGATCAGATCGGCGAAGCGCTGGCTGACATAGTCGCCGCCCGACTGCGCCACCGGCGTGCCCGCGGCATCTTCCTCCAGGACGTCCACGCCGTCGCCGAGGCGGACGATATACTGATCGTTGCCCGCGCCGCCGCCCATCTGGTCGCCGTCGCCGCCACCGCCCGCCAGGATATCGTCGCCACCGCCGCCGGTCAGTATGTCGGTGCCGACACCGCCCTCGAGCCAGTCCGAGCCCTCGCGGCCATGCAGGATGTCGTTCCCCGCGCCGCCGTCGAGATAGTTGCCGTCGCCGCCAAGCCCGCCGGCCGCCGCGCCGGCATCGAGCGTGTCGTCGCCGTCATCGCCGAACAGCCAGTCGTCGAGCCGGCCGCCATAGAGCGTGTCGTTGCCCGCACCGCCGAAGACGTTGTCGCCCAGGTCGGAGGCATGGACGACGTCGTTGCCGGCGTTCGCGAAGACCACTGCGGCGATCTTGATGTCCAGCCCGCCGAACATCTCGGTTCGAAGATCGATGAAATCGCCGGTCGCCTCGTCAGTGGCGCCGTTGACGATCGTCTGCTTGTCGATGGCGATGTCGTCGGTAAGCGTCCCGCGATAGCTGCCATTGCCGTTCGCGACGAACCACTCGCGTCCATTGGTCGTGAAGTTGAAGCGCATCTCGACGGCGCTGGCGGCAACCGAGACGTCGTCGAACCGGCCGTCGTTGAGCTCGTCGAGCCAGGTCGCATAGCCGCCGATCCAGTCGGTCGCGCCGCGCCGGTCGAGATGGAGATCCGCGGCCATCGCCAGCGTGGTCGCCCAGCCCAGCGCGAAATTGCTCTGGGGATCGTTCGCGATCGCCGAGGCGATGACCTTCGCGTTCTCCGCGAACATCGCATAGTCGCGCGCCGTCGAGATGACCGCCACGATCTGCTCGACGCTGAAGTTGCCGGTCGCATCGCCCAGCTGGCCGTCCACCACGCCGTCGCTTGCGTCCAGCGCGCTGAACAGGGCGCGCTTCACAAAGACGTCGCCCCCCGCGGAATTGGCGACGATGTCCTTCAGGCCCTTGGCCGCGCCATAGGCGATCAGCGCGTCGGCATCATGGAATCGCGCCTCGATCGCGGATTCCGACTGGGTGGAGATCGACCGGTAGACCCAGTCCTTCTTCCGCATGCCATAGTTGCCGGCCTGCACGCTCTCCGGAGCGAGCAGCTTCGACTCGGTAGCCTGCAGCACCGAATTGTAGATGTTCGCCACTGCGTCCGAAACCGACTTGGCAGCGTCCTTGCTGCCGCCTTTGCGGGCATAGGCATTCGCGACGATGAACTGGTTGTTCGAAGCGTCCCATTCCACATCGGCGCCGGAGCGCGGCGTTCCCCCGAACACCGATCCGATCAGTCCGCCGACAAGGAAGCCGACGAACGCGCCCACCAGCGCGCCGACAGGACCGCCAACCGCCGTGCCAAGCCCCAGCGCCTTGATGGCGATGGCAGAGCCCGCGATCGCACCGGCGGCTGCGCCGATCGACGATCCGAGCTGGCCGCCGATCGTATCGAATTCGGCGATTTCGGAGGCCAGCGTGCTGCCGAGCCAGGAGGCGGCGATCGAAAGCGGATCGATGCCCTTGAAGACCGCACTGAAGCTCTTCGTTCCGGCAAGGAGTTCAGGCAGGGCCTCGATGGCCGCCGACAGATAGGCGCCGCCCACCGCCTGGCCCAGCGCACCCGGCACGCCGCCGATACCGATGGCATTGAAGATCTCGCTGAGCAGGAACGAGGAAAGCGCGCCGGCGCCCGCGGCCTTCAGGTTCTGGAGGAACTCGCTACCGATATCGCGAAGCGCCTCGTCGACCTTGGTCGCCGCGCTCAGCGGCGTGACCCCGTCCAGTCCATAGACGTCGTTGAGGAGATCGTCCGCCAGCTCGCCGAGATTGCCGCTGACCGTCGAAAGGACCGCACCCAGCGCGATCTGCGCCGCTACGTTGTCGCCGGCCAGGTACCGGCCGATGTTCGAACCGAAGATCGAGCCGAATTGCTCGAGCGTGAGGATGTGGTTCTCGAACTTGATGTCGACCTTGGGATCTTCCTCACCAATGTCCTCGTGCGAGGGGGCTCGTTCACGAACATAGGTCACGGTGGCATCATCGCCGGTCCGCGTGACCGACGAATAGATCGTTGTATCCTGCCCCTCGAATACGGTCTGCTTGGTGACCTGAACGATACGATCCCCGACACCGGTCGTGCCGTTGTTCAGGTAGAAGGTCGTGACCGCTTCCTTGGTCCCGTCGGCATTGATGCGCATCTGGTACGTCACGGGACCGTCAGGATCGACGATGTCCTTCAATTCCAGCAGCGGCCCGTCATCGCCTCCCATTCCGGATGGCGCATCCGCCCGACCGAGGATCTTGGCGAGCACATAGGCATTATCGAGGCCCGGGATGTTTTCGAAATCATTGGCGGCCCATTGGCCCTGATAGGCGCCCCCGCTTAGAAACAGACCTCCAGTCCGTCCGACCACGATCGGCTGATCTGGAGCCACCTCGTAGTCATGAGATACACCATTCTGGTCCACGAAATGGACCTGCACATGCTCTCCCGCCGAGTCCGTCGTCGATGTCGCGGTGAGCACGTCGCCATCGAGGAAGGATATCCGATAGCCGTTCCCCGAGCGCTCGAAATTGGTGATCAGCTGTGCACTCTCGACCACCGCAAGCGTGCGATCCGCGCCGTTCACAAAGGTGACCGCAGGCGTGTCCTCGATCGAATTCGTCAGGAAGGTAACGAACTGGCCGGAATCATGATCGTACTTGACCACGCGGCGCTGGCCACTGGTTGGCTCCGGTAGGCCGCCCAGCGAATTGCCTCCGCTGACTTCCTTCGGCGTTCCAGTCGGCACGAGGAAAACCTCGTACGGCGCGAAGGTGCGATCGCCGTAAATGAGCCGCAGATGCTCCGACGGGACATGCGCCTCCATCGCCGCCTGGCTGAGCGAAACGGCATGATCCGAATTGAGCTGAAAGCCATGGGCCGCCAGCACGGCTCGTCCCGGTGCCAGCACGTCAGCGAGGAACTGATTCCTGGCGTTGACTGCCGCCGGGTCGCTCAAGCTAGCGCCCCCTGACTGGATATCCGCCCAACGCGTCTGGAGAGCGGTTGCAAGGTTCAAAGACGCCTGGAGGGCCTTGTCTGTGACCGGAACGTTGAGCGGCGCCCCCGCCAGGGCGTCCATGCCCTCAGCGTAATCCGTAAAATCAGCAAAGAGCGCATTGCTATCGGTCAGCATCTGCGAAAAGAACAGGACGCGCGCCCGTGTGACGTTGCGTTGATAATTTCCCGAAACTGCCGAACTACTGTCAATAAGCGCCAGATGAACGGCAGCACCTACAAAATCACCTCTATCTATTAAGTTGTATAGTTCATGTCTATATATCTCACTGGCGTTACCGGGATGCTCAACTTTTGTAAGGAGATACCCCTGAAATCTAAGATCAAAAGCTATAGCTCTTTCGATAGATTCCGGTAGATTCTTAAATAGATTATCAACATAACCTTCAAATTTAGGTTCAATAATCTTATATAGCTTTATAGCTTGCTCAAAAGATATCGACTTACCCGTAAATATATCATGCATCAGGGAATTTATTTGATCCTGATCCATATTTTTTGCGTTGTTAAGTCGCGCAATGATTCCGGGATTATTGGGTATTTCGATTCCAGCCGTTCGAAGGTCCGCATAGAGTGTTGCCTTCTGCTTGTGCGGATCATACCCAAAACCAAGCGCGTAATTTCCCGCACCATCTTCAGAAGTCCAGCCATCGCCGGTACCAATAGTAAGAGGAATATTTTCCAGCGTAACGAGGAGGAATTTAAACTGATCGTAATTTGACCAGCCGAGTGGCGCGACAGCCTGCACCCATTTGCTGTTAAACGGCTGAGCATTCGCTCCTAGGTTAACATTATGCAGGACCGCATCCATGAGGATCTGCACGTCGGAGAAATCGACTTTATTCAGATCAACAAAATGACCGAATGCACCGTCTACAAGCAAACGACGTCCCATATCAGTTACTCCTGGTGCATTCTGTAAATCCAACAGCATCGTCTATCGTGCTTATGGCGGCGGCTATTATTATAGGCTTTCCCAAATGGGCGACGATATCATCCCCCACATATGCAATAGCTATTTTCTCTTTAGGCGGTACATTCCTGAGAACATCGAGGAATTTACTCGATATCACCTGAGCGCGCTCATACTTCGTTCCAGTGGTGCCCAGCCGCAATTCACGCGCCTTCTGCCGCGCATCGAAGCCATCGCCGCGCCCCCAGATATTCTCCCCCCGGGTCGCGAGGAAATTGAGCACGGAGATGAAATTGCGGCTGAAATTGTTCCCCTTCGGAAAGGGCTGATCGACGTCGTCCGCGTCGTGGAACGGGATCCTGGCCAGGTCGAGGAAAGGGAAGGTCGCCCCCATGGCGCGCTGGTGACGGAGCTGTCGGTGCGCGGAAAAGGGATGATCGCTTACCGCAAACGGCATTGCCCATGTATCAAACGAGAAATGCGGCGCCGCCTGCTTCGCCTCGACTTCGATTTCGATGTCGCGGAAGATCGTCGCCTCGACCTCGTCATAGATGGTCGCCGCAGAGCCAGCTCCCTTTGCCAGCACTTCGGCGTAGCTGCCGGACACCCTTACCGGCAGGCCACTGTCGTAGATGAAGTCGTACGATTGGAATTTCTTGAACCGCATCTCCTGCAGTTCAGCCTTGCAAAGGTCGCTCAGATGGAAGTCAGAAGCAAAATCGATAGGCTCGGCCACGTCCGGGCCGGGCTTTGCCGGCTGCGTTGCCTTTTCGGGCCGCGCCGATTGCGCCGCCTGATCCGAGCGCGGCTCCGCCGGCCCCGCGCGACAAGCGCCCAACGCAACCGTGGCGACACTCACGCACAACAGAACCGAGATGTCGCGCCCGAAGCTCATCGCCGCACGCGGCCCACGCGCAGCGCAGCCGCCAGGCTTCCGCGCAACGCGCCGCCTCCCTCCTGCAAGCTTCGCATGACACCCCCGACTGCGACGACTGAGTTCGTTATCGCATAGATCTCAGCAGCCTATGCCGCACTTCGCACAAGTCAATCGGTGAGAAAGGACCAATTCGGCGCCTTCTCCGTAACCCTTTGGATTGCTGTTTTGACCGCTTGTGACAGGGGCATCTTTTTCCGCTCGGGCGAGTTCCCGACGCGTGCGTCATGAGAACTTGCCCCCAGACGTAAAGCCGCCCGGGGGGCAAGACATCGAACGGAAGAGGCTAGGCCCTACCGCTCCGCCGGCACACCCCAGGCCGGGACCGCGTAACCGGGCGCATACATGTTCACCTTGGCGCCCGCCGCCTCGAACCACGCCTTCCACGCGGCACGGACAACTGGCGTCTGGAGCGCACTGTTCCTGGCGCTCGCGAGCTCGAAATAGTTCACCGTGACACCGCGCAGCAGATCGGACGGGGGCGGCGGCAACACGATCTTGCCGCTGGTGTAGATGGGCGACGCCGGCGTGTTCTCGAGGCCGTCGGTCATGAGGTTCAGGATACGCTCCTCGCCACGCCACCCGATCGTGGGATCGTTCGCCGCGCGCAGGATCTGATCGGCGATCGGAGACTGGTTACTCTCGCGCGGAACCGCGAGTTCGGCTGCAGCCTTGCTCAAGGGGGCGACGAAGCGCGTCTCATAATCGCGCTGGAGCCGCACCGCTCCCTCGCTCAGCGTATCGGCCTCCGCCCCCTTGCCCGGCGAGCAGATGTCGAACGCCACGGCCAGGGGCTGGCCGAGGTCGCCGCCGAACGGAACGATCGTCAGGCGGCCGTTGCGCGGCAACGTATCCCGCACATGGTTGATCAGCCGAGTGAAATGCTGCCCGGCGCCCGCCGCCAGCGCGTCGGTCTGGTCGAGCAGCGTCAGTTCCGCGCGCGAGGCCGGGGCCCGCAGGAGGCACAGGGTGGCGGGATCGCGCTCCGTCGCATCCCCCTGCTGCGCACCGCTTGCATACCAGGCCGCCATACCCAGCAGCATCGCCACAATGGCCGCGCCGGCCACGATCAGCCGCCAGGGAGAAGGCCGGTCGCCGGGAAATGCATTCCAGGAGGTTTTCGGAGCGCTGTCGAAGCGGACGGATCGAAATGCCATGACCTATCTCCTTACCTGCCGAACCGAAGGATATTGTCGCCCCGACCACGCGGGTTGCTGCGCGCCGCTTCCTCGGCCGCCGCGCCCATCTCGCCGATCCTGGAAATGGCTTCGTCGGTCGCCGTCCCGATCTCGTCAGTCATGATCGGCATGGCGTCCCGGATCTTGGCGAGGCGCGCGAGGAGCGAGCCCTGCGCATCGGTCTCGCCCGGGTCGATCGCGAGGGGCACCACGGCGATGCGCGGCGGATCAGCATTGAAGCGGGTCAAGCTGCCGCGCTTGGGATGCACCATCTCGACAGCCTCGCGATAATCCTGTTCGCGCGCGATGGCCGCATCCGCGATCGCGTTGGCGTCGCCGAGAAAATCGTCGCGAATCTCCTGCGCCTTCGCGGTCAGCGCATCGCCCTGCTCGACATGATCCTCCGCGACCTTGAGCAGCCGGTCGACCATGTCGAGCGCAAGGCCCCGGGCGGCATTGCACTGCGCACGCGCGCGCTCCTTGGCAGCCTCGAAGCGCGCGGTCGCCGTGGCCGCCGCGCGCTCGAGGCGCTTGAGGTCCAGGAACCCCCACATGGAGATCGACTTCCAGCAGACCAGCGCGAAGCCGGCGAGGTTGAGGATCAGATAGGGCATCAGCGACGTGTCGGTGAGCGGGGCGAACGGGGCGCTTGCCATCGTTGCCTGCGCCATTGCGGCGGCATCCGCACTCTTGTCGGCCAGCGCCTCGCGATAATGGGCGATTCCCAGCATGAAGAAGCCGACGACACCCAGCGCGACGGCGAACAGGCCATATCCCCCGATCCGACGCTCAAGCTGGGGCCTTCGGAATTGCGCCCAGCCGATGCCCGCGGCAATGCCGATGAGCGCGATCGCCCCGCCGACCCCGAGCGCGAAGCTGAACGCATCGCGAAACCCCATCTCCCCCTTGAACAGGTGCGCGTTGACCACCGCCTCGGCGAGCGCCGTCGCCAGGGTCGTGGCGAACCACTCGAGCGCCGATCGGGCGGTGGGAACATCGTGGACGGCGTTGAGCACCTTGAAGCCCGAAAGCGCGGATTCCGTCTGCACCTTGGCGCTTGCAAGGCCGGGCAACCGCCCCGACAGGCCAGTCAGCACCTCCGCGATGCGGGACGCGAGCCCGGCCTTGATGCGCTTGAGCTCGGCATCGCTCGCATCGATGGTCATGCCCAGGAGGCTCGCAAGAATGCGCCGAACCTTCCGGTTCGCACGGCGCCGGCCGACCTCGATCTCGCGCGCATGGGTCATCCGGATATCGAGCTCGATCGCGGTCGGGCGCAAATCCTCCGGCGCCGGCAGGCCTACCCGCGCCTGCGGTACCGCGCGCTGCGGAATCCGGAGCTTCTTGGCAAGCGCGTCGCAGGTTTGCGAGACGTTGCGCCACAGGGCGGAGATGTCGAGCGCGACCCCCGGCCCTTCGAAGACACTGTACACCAACGAGACGATGCCCATCGTTAACCCCTTCTGCCTCCCTCCCCATTTTCAAATGGGCTGCAGGTCGGCTCTTGCGACCGCATCGAGGCCACTACCTCGAGCTCGGTGCTAATTTAACCAATAATTAGCGATTATACTATCGACTTTATTATTAGATTAGCCTAGCTGGGCCGATTTTTAGCGAATCAATCTTCGACCGACGATCATCTTACTACGTATTACTGTCCGACAATTTGGACGGTAATGCTGGGAACCCGCTTCGCGATGCGAACTCGGGACTTCGCCCTGCGCCCGACTCCGGCGTGACTAAGAAAAATAGCGACATCGATACGATTTTGCGTAGAACCGTCCGATTAGGCGTATGGGGGAACGCAATGTTGGAAGAGGAGGATGCCCAGGCAACTGGTGCAGGTGAAGTTACGATTGACGATAAGTCGCTGATGGGATTGACGACACGCATCCTGAAGGCCGTCAATTCGACGGGCGACAAAAACCGGGTGAAGAAAGACGACCTCCCGGGCCTGACAGGTCTGACGCGTGCCCAAGTGAATGCAATTCTCAATCCGGATTCACAGCGTTCTACGAAGATCTCGCTAGAATCGATCGCGAAAGTCGTCGACTTCGGCCAGAAGTTCGCCGGGAAACACCCGGACGAAGGCGTACGAAACCAGGTTTCCACCTATTGCAGCGTCATCACGCAGCGCCTTCACGGGTATCTCGAGCGGGGCGGGTTGAACCCGACCGAGCTTGCCTTCGTGGTCAATCTTCAACTCGACGATGACCACAAGCAAAGGCACTTCAGCGAGCGCCATGCCGGCGTCTACGCCCTCGTCCGCCTCGATCGGGAAGGGCACATCCTGATATCCCGCCTCGACATCTTCCCGCGGGTCAACCGGCTCTGCCGCTTCGCGACGGACAGCAAACATCCGGGGACGCGGGAGCCGACGGTGGAGGGATTCGTATTCGCCGTCGATGACGTCGTCCAGGCGGTCGGCAGGCCGGACAATTCGGGCCGTCTTCGCACATCGATCCTGCGTTCGCGCCGGCACGAGGCCTCATGGGACCTTATGGGACTGCGACTGGGAACGTCCGACTATGACGGCGGCCCCTATGCCTATCGCATCTACTGCCGACGGATCGCGGGAGGCGAGCATGCCGGCAAGGAGCTGCCCGACTGGGCCAAGCTCTTCGGCGCCCGCAAGTTCGAGGCGATCGAAGACATCGAGCAGCGCATCCAGGATATCGGCGAGATCCTGAAGCTGCTGAAGGAAGAGGAAGACGAGGACACGCCCTGGGGAATCCGGATCCCCACGGGCATCATGTCGGACGACACCATGGGGACGGCCCCCGCCGGCATCGACGAGGACTGAGCCGGCCGCCCCAAGGCGGCGCGATCAATAGACTTCGTGCCAGTTCTCCACCGACGAGGCGCTGCTGGCCAGCCCCCAGCAGATCAGGCTCGGGCGGCTGGCCGAGGCCTTGCCCCTGACCAGCCGATATTCGAGCCGGCGGCAGCGGAAGCCGTCGACGGTCTCCTCGCGGAGCAGGGTCAGCGTGCCGACCGAGGCCTTGCCCTGCCAGCGCAGACTCTGCCCGACCGTCCAGGTGCCGAGGCGCATCGCGCGCTCGTTATACTTGCCGCTGAATTCGTCGAACTCGAATTTCGGACGGCCGTCGAAGTCGATCCCGCCTTCGCAATCGTTGCAGCTGACTTCGCCGAACTTGTTGTATCGCGTCTTCTGGGCCTCCACGTCCGCCGGGACGGCGATGTCGCCGACATAGCGAACCGCCCTGGCGGCCGCAGGCGCCGGCGCAGGCTGCCCGTTCCCACCGGTGTCGCTCGCCCCGGCATCGCCTTCGGGTGCCGCCTCGGGGTTGCGCGCGCGCTTGCGGCCGGCACCGTCCACGGCGCTGGTGACACCCTGGCGGACCTTCTGCTCGGGCTCGCTCTCGGCATGACCCACGGCGCGTTCGGCGAGGCGCTTGAGGAAGCCCTGGGCCTGCGCGGCCTGGGTGGTGGCGAGAAAGGCAGCGGCAAGCGCCGCCGCACGATAGAGATGCTGCATGGTCTACTCCTGATCGATGCGGGTGATGCGCGCGGTTACCGGACCGCCTTCATGCGGCGCCGGACGTCTTCCCAGTCGGTCATGAACATCGCCGCGGCGAGGCGGGCGACCGGGCGCTCGGGACTGAGCCGGTCGCTGCGCAGATCGTCATTTTCCTGGGAATAGCTCGAGACATTGACGAGCAGCGGATGCACGCCCGCCGCGCCGGGCTGGTACCAGCTGCGATCCTGCTGGAGCTGCAGCGCGAGCGGCCGCGGGGCCCAGGCATATTCCGCATCGGGATCATAGTCGGGCAGCTGATCGGCGACGTAGAGGCCATAGGCGGCGCCGGTGCGGATCTGGAGGCCGCCGCCCCACAGCCCCTCGGCCTGGACCCGGCGGCGGGCCATCATGTCATAGGGATTGAGGTGGACGTTGAGCACCGCACCCTCTTCCGAAGGCGTGATGTAGCGGCCATCGCGCAGCACCGTGTCGGGCTTGCCGGCGATGACGCTCTTGGCGCGGATGCTGAAGATCGCCGCGACCAGCCGCACGCCCTCCAGCGTCGGCACCACCGAGATGTTGATGTCCGCCTGGAGGCTGGTGCCGCGCACGTCGCGCAGCGAAGGCTGCCGCATCAGCGCCTCGAACGCGACCATCGCGCGGCGGCGCAGCAGGTCGATCTCGGCCACCGGAATCCGCGCCAGATTGGCCGGCTGGTGGACATGGATGTCGGGCGCCTTCGAGGTCCAGCCGGGCAGGCCGGCGCCCGGATCGGCCGCGCCGGCGGTCCAGCGCTGGACCAGCTTCTTCGGGGCGCGACTGTCGACGGGCGCGGCCAGCGCTGTAGGCACCGGCGCGGCGGAGGACGCCGCGAACAGGCCGAGCATGGCAAGGTTGAACATCTGTCTCATCCGTCCGGCTTTCACAAAGTGGCGTGGCTCGGCTGCGCTTCGTGAGGCGCGGCGAAGGCAACGCGCAGAAGCCATCGCCCCCGATGGCGAAGAGCCGAGAACGGCGCTCCGCTAGGTCTGGCGCCCGGTGCTTTCCATGTGCGCACGCCCAAGCCGGTCATCGGCGCTGCGGGCGAACCGCTCCGCGACGAAGCCCGCCGCATGCGCGACCAGGCCGGACATCGCGCCGCCCCGCGCATCCTTCCGCCGCATGGGGCACAGGAGCGGACGGGCGAGCCCAGCCGGTTCGCATCGGGTTTCATCGCCATGGCGGCGGGCCCCATCGCGGCAGCGCCCTGCCCGTCGCGCCCGCGCCCGCCCCCGCAATTTCCGGGGCGACAGCGAGCCGCGCCGGCGACAGCTGGCCGCAGCACCAACGGGAGTTTCCGGTATGATCGTCCTACGCACCTTGCCGGCGCTGGCAGCGGGCCTGATGCTGTCGAGCGCGACCGTGCCGGCAGCCGCGGGGATGAAGGCCGCGCCGGCGAAATGCACCAGCGGCTGGGTGGGCAACGTCCAGTACAGCCGGCACATGGCGAACAGCCAGAACAAGACGGTGGCGCGCGTATCCGGCAAGGGCACGGACACGACCAGCTGGTCGATGACCTATGACTATGCCGCGCAGGTGACGGTGCGCGCGACGGACAATCCGGACATCAGCTTGGGCCGGGCGAACATCAACCTGAAGTCGATCTCCACCGAGACCAAGGCGGCCGAGGACAGCGACATGTGCATGCAGCAGCGCGTGTACCGCACGGTATCGGGCAATTTCGTCTCGAAGAGCGAGACGCGCGCCAATGGCAACGGGCTCGACGCCGACGTCAATATCGGGATGGACGCCGAAGGCACCTATCGCGTCAGCGTGCGCCTGCCCGAGATCAAGGGCGTTGTGTCCGGATCGGAATCGGGCAGCTTCCGCGGACAGTGCAAGGCGAAGGAGGGCGTGAACCGCACCATCGCCGACCTGCCGACGACGATCGACCCGGTGCAATTCTCGAGCGACGGATCGGACCGGGTCGATCCGCGCGAGCCCGACCGGCTGACCGGCAGCCATTCCGAGACGCTTGCCGGGGCGACCGACACGATCAGCTGGAACCTGCGTCGCTGCGGCGGGGCGCTGCGGCTGGTCGACCTCAAGTTCGAGGACATGCGCTTCCCGACCTGGGGCGCCTGGCAGAAGATCACCGAGCAGACCGGCACGATCGACGGCAATCTGGTGCGGATCACCGCCACCGTCGCCAATGACGGCCCCGAAGAGAAGCTGGCGACGCTCAAGCTGCGCGAGACCTACAAGGGCGACAAATGGGATGGCGCCAAGCCGGACAGCACGCTGGACGAAGGCACGATGAGCGTACCGGCGGGCGAGCAGCGCGACATCACCTTCGAATGGGACAGCTCGGGCTATGCCTGGTACGACGACGGCCGCCCCCGGCTGGTCCAGCGCATCCGCGCCGAAGTGGAGGACAAGGGCAGGAAGGCCGACGAGATGACGCGCAACCTGAAGGTCGCGCCGAAGCCGGTCGTGCTCGTCCACGGCCTGTGGTCGAACTGGCAGGCCTGGGAAATCTAGCAGAACATCCTGACCACCAGCCATTCCTATGACTGGAAGGCGTTCCCGGTGGGCGAGAAGCCCGAGCATGGCCGGATGCGGACCGGCGACGAGCCCGGCAATTTCGCGCCCACCAACACGATCGACGAAAATGCCGCCCAGCTTTCGCGCTATGTCGAATATGCCCAGACCGATCGCAATGCCTGGCATGTCGACATCGTCGCGCACTCGATGGGCGGACTGATCAGCCGGCGCTACATCCATGCGGCGATGCCGATCTATCCGGACGGCAAGCCGCAGGTGGGGCACCTGGTGATGCTGGGCACGCCCAACCGGGGCAGCAGCTGCGCCGACCTGATCAGCATCCCGCTGGAGCTGGCCGGCAAATCGATGGATGCGCTGCGCGAGCTGCGGCCGGTATCGGTGCTGCGATTCAACCAGGTGAACGTCAACCGCAAGGGCGTGCCCTTCTCGATCCTGGCCGGAAACCCGTTGCCGCCGGTGTGCAGGATGCTGGCGATGAACGACGGGGTGGTTGCCGAACCCTCCGCGATCTGGACGATCGAGGATCATGCTGTGGAGCGCACCATCCACACCAGCCTGACCGGGGCCGCGCAATTCTCGTCCTTCGTGAAGCCGCGCCTTGCCATCGGCCCGGGCAAGCAGGGCGCGCAGGACAAGCTTGCCGCGCTACTGCCGGGCGGCGGCGGCGGGCGGCTATTCGAATTCGCCCGCGCCTGCCTGGAATTCCTCGGGCTCGCGGATCCGAAGGATCCGGATGCGGGGGATTTCTCCAAGGTGGCAATGCTTGCACCGGGGCAGGTGATGGAGATCGCCATCCCGGTGGAGGATGCCCGGAACTTCGGAGTCACCTTCGTCGCCGCCAATAGCGTCTCCGTGACGCTGGCCGACGACAAGGGCGCACCGCTGGGCAGCAACCTGGCGGGCAAGCCCGAGGCGAGCCAGCTGTTCCGCGGCATCCTGGTCGACCGGGCGATCGCTCGCGCCACCTGGAAATTGACGCTGCGCAACGACGACAAGGTGGAGCGCCAGGTCGTGCTCTCGACCTGGTCGAACGCGCGCTAGGCGCGGGCGCGGGGGAAGCCGGCGGCGAGGTGATCGATCAGCGCGCGCACCGCGGGCGGCAGCCCGCGGCGGGTGGTGAAAACCAGATGGACGATGCCCTGCACCCCGCGCCATTCGGGGAGCACGCGGACGAGGCGGCCGGACTCCAGCGCATCGAAGCAGACATGATCGGGCAGGATCGCGACCCCCAGCCCGTCGATCGCGGCGCTGCGCACCGCCGCCATGTCCTCGCAGCCCAGGCGCGGTTCGACGCGCAGCACATGGCTGCGCCCCGCTTCGGTCTCGAGATGCCATTCGAGATCATCGGCCGCGTCACTGGTCGCGAGCGCCGGCACTTCGCCGAGCTGCTCGATCGTCTCGATCCGATTGGCCAGTTGCGGGCTGGCGACGACGATGCGGGTCGACTTGCCGAGCGAGCGCATCGTCAGCGCGGCATCGCTGGCGAGGCTGGCGCGGACCCGCAACGCGAGATCGACACGCTCGGCGATCAGGTCGACCGGGCGATCGGTCGCCACCAGCTGGAGCCGGACCTTGGGATAGCGCTGCAGGAAGGACGAGATCAGGCCGGCGATCGGCTCGAGCATGCCGGTGGGGCAGCTGAAACGGATGCGGCCATGCGGCTCGGCCTGGGCCTGCAGCACCAGCGCCTCGGCCTGCTCGGCCTCCGCCAGCATTGCCCGGCAGCGCTCGTAAAAGGCCTGGCCCGTATCGGTGACGCGGAAGCGCCGGCTCGACCGCTCGATCAGCCGCAGGCCCAGCCGCGCCTCGAGCCCAGCGATGCGGCGGCTGAGCTTCGACTTGGGCTCGCGCAATGCCCGCCCCGCCGCGGCGAACCCGCCATGCGCGACGACCTCGGCGAAATAGGCATAGTCGTTGAGATCCACCCGCATCATCGTTCCTCCAATGGAACGCTAAGTGCCATATTAGCCGACTACACGCATCATCGTTCACGCTGCATCTCGTGCGGGCAACGGCGCTTTGCCGAACCGAAGGAGACAGACGATGGCGAACAAGTTCCAGGACAAGGTGGTGGTGGTGACCGGCGGCACGAGCGGCATCGGCCTGGCCACGGCAAAGGCATTCGCGGCCGAAGGCGCATCGGTGTTCATCACCGGCCGCCGCCAGGACGCGCTCGACGCCGCGGTGAAGGCGATCGGCGGGCGGGTGACCGGGGTGCGTGGCGACATGGCGCAGCTCGCCGATATCGACCGGCTCTATGACGCGGTCCAGCAGCAGCACGCGCAGATCGACGTGGTGTTCGCCAATGCCGGCGGCGGCGAGATGGCTCCGCTGGGCGCGATCAGCGAGGAGCATTACGAGAAGACCTTCGCCACCAATGTGAAGGGCGTACTGTTCACCGTGCAGAAGGCGCTGCCGCTGCTCAAGGACGGCGCTTCGGTGATCCTGACCAGCTCGACCACCAGCATCTCGGGGACGCCGGCGTTCAGCGTCTATTCGGCGACCAAGGCGGCGATCCGCAACTTCGCGCGCAACTGGATCCTCGACCTCAAGGACCGTCGCATCCGCGTCAACGCCGTCAGCCCGGGCGTGACCGACACCGCCGGCCTCAACGAGCTGTTCGGCGGCGGCGAACAGGCCGAGGGCACCAAGGACTATCTGGCCAGCCTGATCCCCGCCGGCCGCGTCGGCCAGCCCGAGGAGATCGCCAGGGCGGTGCTGTTCCTCGCCTCGGACGATGCCAGCTTCGTCAACGGCGTCGAGCTGTTCGTCGATGGCGGGCAGGCCCAGATCTGAGGACGAAAGCTCCCCGGGGCCTGGCTCCGGGGAGATTCCTGTTGATGGAGGACGAGATGGTACCGAACAGCGAATCCGCCGATCGCATCCGCGAGCTGCTGCTGCGCAACCTCGAGGAAGTCTTCGGCGAGAGCGATGCCGGGCTGCGCCGCGCCGCGATCGAGGAACTCTGGGCCGAGAACGGCGTGCTCTACGCCCCCACCGGGCCGGTCACCGGCCATGCCGCGATCGCCGACTTCGCCGGCACGCTGCGGGCGATGCATCCCGACTTCGCCTATGCGCCGGGCAATCCGCAGATGCTCCACAATGCCGGGCGGCTCGGCTGGGGATCGGGACCGCGCGGCGAAGCGCCGGCCTATACCGGCTGGGACTTCATCCTGGTCGAGGGCGGCAGGATCGCCGCGCTCTATGTGTTCCTCGACGAGGGATCGGCGGAATCCCGGCGGATGCGGGACGCTGCCGGAAACTGAGACCGGGGGGCGGCCTTTTTCCGGAAAGGCCGCCCTGTTCCCGATCCGCACTTGCGATTGATAGTGAATCGCAATAATCGATCGCCAACTGCTTTCACGGGGGCCGATCATGCGATTTCCGAAACTGATCCTGCTGGGCGCGCTCGGCGCCATCGCGCTGGGCAGCGCCGCCCAGGCGCACATGCCCTATCTGCTCCCGACGCTGTTCGACGTGGGCAAGGGCGATCATGTGACCGTGACCTCCTCGTTCGGCGAGGACCCGTTCGTGCCCGAGATCGGCATGAAGGACGCGCCCTTCCACTTCATCAAGCCGGACGGCACGCGCGGCGAAGTCGGCAAGCCGACCTATCTGCGCGACCTGACCGTGTTCGAGGCGGACCTGTCGGCCGAGGGCACCTACCGGCTTACCACCGGCCAGCGGCTGGGCCGGATGGGCAAGATGTACTCCGTCGGCGGCAAATGGATCATCGCCGGCGAGGATGGTGCGCCGCCGGCCGGTGCCAAGGAAGTCGCGGTGCAGAGCACGACGCTGGCCGAGGCCTATGTGACGCGGGGCGCGGCGAGCAACGGCGCGCTCAAGCCGATCGGCACCGCGCTGGAAGTGCAGGCGATCACCCATCCGAGCGAGATCAGCGCGGGCAGCGACGCGAAGTTCCGGCTGTTCTTCGACGGCAAGCCGCTGGCCAATACCGAAGTCACGCTGTTCCGCGCGGCGGGCAATTATGACGGCAAGAAGATCGTCGCCACGGTGACCTCTGATTCGCAGGGCAATTTCGCCCTGAAGCCCAGCGATGCCGGGATCTACCTGATGCTGGTGCGCCACCGCACCGAGGCGCCGGCCGGATCGGCGACGCCCTATCGCAGCTATACCTACACCCTCGCCTTCGACGCGGCCTGAAAGCGCGGTGGTTGCGCGGTTCGTCGCCGCGCAACCACCATATGCCGCAGGATCAGTCCTCCGGTGTGGATTTGTTCACCGATCGGCGGCAGGTCCGCGGCGGGGACAACTGCAAGGCACGGGTAATGGGGGCAGGATTTGAGCGGGGGCTGGCGATTGCCATTGCGGCAATGCTGCTTTCCCCTTGCGCGATCTCCCATGCCAATGCCCCCGGACTGGCACCCGAAGCCGCGATCGCCACCGGCGAGGCCAGCTATTATGCCGACCGCTTCGCCGGCAAGCGCACCGCCAGCGGCGAGGCCTATGATCCCAGCGACTTCACCGCCGCGCATCGCAGCCTGCCCTTCGGCACCCGCGTGCGGGTGACCGACGTGCAGACCGGGCGGAGCGTGGTGGTGCGGATCAACGATCGCGGGCCCTGGGGCAAGGACCGGCTGATCGACGTCTCGCGCGCCGCCGCCAACGAGATCGGCCTGGCCCGTCGCGGCCGGGGTACCGTCTCGATCGCGCTGGCCCAGGACGACACCGACACCGACACCGCCGAGGACTAACGGAACGCCCAGCGCAGGGTGCTGGCGACGCCGCGGGTGCCGATGCGTACCGCCGGCGTAGCCAGGCCGGCGCTGGAGAGACCGTGCATCGCCCGCGCCCAATCGGGCAGCAGATCGACCGCCGCACCGAAGGTCAACGCCTGGAAGGGCTTCACCGCCATGCTCGGCGCCGGCTGGTCGAGGACCATGCGGGCAACTTCCCGCGTACGCGCATCGACGACCAGCTCGGGACGCATTTCCGCGATAAAATTATCCGCGTCGGCCCGGCGGCGAGGGATTCGAACCGCGCCCAGCGCTTCGGCGATACGGGCGAAATCGGCGAAGTAACGGTCCTGATCCGCGAGACTCATGTTCGGCTCGGCATAGCGGATCCACGCATCGAGGAAGCTCACCGCCTCCGTCACATGCACCCAGGCGAGCAGGTGCGGATCGTCCGCCGCATAGGGCGTGCCATCGGGCAGCACCCCCTTCACCCGCGTGTGCACGTCGCGGACCTTGTCGATCATCTCCCCGGCCTCGACCGCCGAGCCATAGGTCGTCACCGCGATGAAGCGCGCGGTGCGGCGCAGCCGGCCGAGCATGTCGCCACGGAAGGTCGAATGATCCCACACGCCCGCAAGCACCGCGGGATGGAGCATCTGGAGCAGCAGCGCCGCGACGCCGCCGACCATCATCGTGGTGACGTCGCCGTGCACCCGCCACACCACCGACCGGGGACCGAACAGGCTCTCGTCCGGCTTGCGCTGGACCGGCTTCTCCCCGCGCGCCTGATCATTGAACACCGCGCGCACTTGCCCGATCAGCGCGGTGCGCAGCCGGTTCGCGATGCCGTCCGCCGGAGTCATGCACCCAAGTTAGGGTGTCCCGCACGTCGTGCAACCGCCCGGTTTTCGGAACGCCTCCGTGCTGATAGGATGTCATGACGTCACTCCCCCGGGGACCCCAGCCTTGTTCCGATCGACGCGCTTCCGCGCGCTTGCCCTCACTACCGCCACCGCGCTGCTCGCCACCGCCGGCGCTGCGCAGATGCAGCCGATCGGCGACGGCACGGTGATGGCATCGGTCGAGCGGCTGCGGCCCGGCCAGTTCCTCTGGGTGCCCGAGATCGCCCCCAGGGGACCGATGCTGGTGGTGGTCAACATCGCGACGCAGCGCGTGGTCGCGTATCGTAATGGGGTGCCGATCGCGGTCTCGACCGTATCGACCGGCAAGGCGGGGCACCGCACGCCGACCGGGGTGTTCACCATCCTGCAAAAGGCGAAGTGGCACCGATCGAGCAAATATTCGAACGCGCCGATGCCGTTCATGCAGCGGCTGACCTGGTACGGGATCGCGCTCCACGCCGGAAACCTGCCCGGCTATCCCGCCTCGCATGGCTGCATCCGCCTGCCGCACGAATTCGCGCGGCTGCTGTTCGACGAGACCGCGCTGGGGATGACGGTGATCGTCACCAACCAGGCCCCGGCGCTGCGGATCGGCGCCCAGCCCAATATGCCCGCCCTGCCCGCCGGCCCGGCGGTGTGGCGGCCCGAGCTTTCGCGCTCCGGCCCGGTCTCGATCGTGGTGAGCGGCGCCGACCGGCGGATGGTGGTGCTGCGCGGCGGCGTGGAGATCGGATCGGCGCCGGTGGCGTTCAACGGCGTGATCGAGCGCACCCAGGCCTATGTGCTGCAGGACGTGACGGCGGGCCGGTATAACTGGAAGCGGCTGGCGCTGCCGGGCGAAGGCTATGCGGGCGGCAATGGCTTTACCGCGCAGGCGGACGGCTTCCAGGGCAGCGACCCGTTCCGCCGCGCGCTGGCCGAAGTGGTCGGCCCCGGCACCACCATGGTGGTGATCCCCGATTCGCTGGGTCTCGGGCCGGATCTCGCGCCGCCGCAGGAACCGGACGTGCTGATCGAGAATGATCCGGGGGTGGCGGACTGGCTGGAGGATGCCAGCGTGATCGCGCGCTGAGAGGCAGTGCCTT
This sequence comes from Sphingomonas kyeonggiensis, assembly GCF_014204495.1. Taxonomy (GTDB): domain Bacteria; phylum Pseudomonadota; class Alphaproteobacteria; order Sphingomonadales; family Sphingomonadaceae; genus Sphingomonas; species Sphingomonas kyeonggiensis_A. Next base: position 600,629 of record NZ_JACHLN010000001.1, read on the forward strand.
CCGCTCCCCGGCGAAAGCCGGGGCCCAGGGTAACGGAGCGATCCGGCAGAGAAACCCTGGGCCCCGGCTTTCGCCGGGAAGCGGCAGGTGGATCGGTATTCGAATTCCCCTCCCTGCAAGGGAGGGGTTAGGGGTGGGTTAGAGAAGGGCGGGCTCGATGCCCGGCCTTTTCTATTCTCCGCAGCCGTCTCGCCGGGCGCCTCCGGAAGGCCGGAGGCGCAACCCACCCCCGGCCCCTCCCTTGCAGGGAGGGGAGAAGAAAAGAATTCCGGCTCAGGTCGCCGCAATCCAACCCGAAGAAGCGAAACTAAACGCACCCCCAAGCGCTTTGCCGTTGACCCCGTAACGTTTCGCAGTGCAGCAACGCGCCTCATGGCTAGCCTCGCAATCGCAAATAACGAGGATGTTCGCTTCCTCGGTCGGCTCCTCGGCAACGTGATCCGTGCCTATGGCGGCGAGGAGCTGTTCAAGCGCATCGAATATATTCGATCGACCTCGGTCGACCGGGCGCGTGGCGTGGCCGGATCGGGATCGGTCGATCGCGGGCTCGACCGGCTGAGCCTGGACGAGACGCTCGATTTCACCCGCGGCTTCATGCTGTTCTCGATGCTCGCCAATCTGGCCGAGGACCGGCAGGGCGTGGCGAGCGAGAAGGATGCCGATATCGCCTCCGCGCTCAAGCGGCTGGAGAGCGAAGGCATCGGCCGCGACGCGGTGATGGCGCTGCTCGACCATGCGCTGGTCGCCCCGGTGCTGACCGCGCACCCGACCGAAGTGCGCCGCAAGTCGATGATCGACCACAAGAACCGGATCGCCGAGCTGATGCTGCTGCGCGACCAGGGCGTGGCCGAGACCGAGGATGGCGACCAGGTGGAGGAAGCGATCCTCCGCCAGATCGCACTCCTTTGGCAAACCCGCGTGCTGCGCCGCGAGAAGCTGGGCGTTGCCGACGAGGTGGAGACCGCCCTCTCCTATCTGCGCGACATCTTCCTGCCGGTGCTGCCGGCGCTCTATGCCCGCTGGGACCGCGCGCTGGGCAACCGCACGCCGAGCTTCCTGCGCCCCGGCAGCTGGATCGGCGGCGACCGCGACGGCAATCCCTTCGTCACCGCCGATTCGATGCAGTTCGCGCTGGCCCGCGCGGCCGAGGCGGTGCTCGGCTATTATCTCGACGCGGTCCACGCGCTGGGCGCCGAGCTGTCGATCTCGACCGAGCATGTCGAAGTGAGCGAAGCGCTGCTCAAGCTGGCCGAGGCCAGCCATGACGAAGCGCGCAGCCGCGCCGACGAGCCCTATCGCCGGGCGATCACCGGCGTGTACGCACGGCTTTCCGCCACGCATGAGAAGCTGACCGGCAAGGCGCCGCCGCGCCCGGCCGCGATCGCCGCCGAACCCTATGCGACGCCGGGCGAGTTCCGCGACGAGCTGGTGACGATCGCCCGCGCGCTCGCCGACGAGGGTGCCGGCCCGCTCGCCACCGGCGGTGCGCTGGGCCGGCTGATCCGCGCGACCGAGACCTTCGGCTTCCACCTCGCCACGCTCGACATGCGCCAGAACAGCGCGGTGCACGAGCGCGTGGTCGCCGAGCTGCTCAAGGCCAGCGGCGTGGTCGAGGATTATGCCGCGCTTTCCGAGGACGACCGCATCGCGCTGCTCCGCAAGGAGCTGGCCAATGCGCGGCCGCTGACCAGCCCCTATGCCGAATATTCGGAGGAGACCGCTTCCGAGCTGGCGATCGTCCGCGCCGCGGCGCAGGCGCATGCGAAGTACGGCCGGGCCTGCATCACCCATTACATCGTCTCGATGGCGCAGTCGGTGTCGGACCTGCTCGAGGTCCATATCCTGCTCAAGGAAGCGGGCCTCTACATCCCCGGCGACGAGCCGCAGGCGCATATCATGGCGATCCCGCTGTTCGAGACGATCGGCGATCTCGAAGCCGCGCCGCCGATCATGGAAGCCTGGCTCGGCCTGCCCGAAGTCGCGGCGATCGCGGCGAAGCGCGGCCACCAGGAAGTGATGATCGGCTATTCCGATTCGAACAAGGATGGCGGCTACCTCACCTCGACCTGGCAGCTGTCGCGCGGATCGACCGCGCTCAAGCCGGTGTTCGAGAAGGCCAATCTGGGCATGCAGCTGTTCCATGGCCGCGGCGGCGCGGTGGGCCGCGGCGGCGGATCGAGCTTCGCGGCGATCCTGGCCCAGCCGCGGGGCACGGTGCAGGGCCGCATCCGGGTGACCGAGCAGGGCGAGATCATCGCGGCGAAGTACGGCACGCGCGAGAGCGCGCGTACCAACCTCGAGGCGATGGCTTCGGCGACCCTGCTTGCCAGCCTGGAGCCGGAGAAGCTGAACAAGGCCGATGCCGAGCGTTTCGCGGCGGCGATGGACCAGCTCTCCGACGCCGCGTTCAAGGCCTATCGCGGGCTGGTCTATGAGACCGAGGGCTTCACCAGCTTCTTCCGCCAGGCGACGCCGATCGCCGAGATCGCCGGGCTCAAGATCGGCTCGCGCCCGGCCAGCCGCAAGAAGAGCGACGCGATCGAGGACCTGCGCGCCATTCCCTGGGTGTTCAGCTGGGCGCAGGCGCGCGTGATGCTGCCGGGCTGGTACGGCGTCGGCCAGGCGATGGAGCAGTTCGAGGACAAGGGGCTGCTGCGCGAGATGGCGACGGCCTGGCCGCTGTTCGCCTCGACGCTGGCGAACATGGAGCAGGTGCTGGCCAAGTCCGACATGGAGATCGCCGCGCACTATGCCGCGCTGGTCGAGGATGCGGGCCTGCGCGACAAGATCTTCGGGCAGATCCGCGAGGGCTGGCAGAAGACGCATGACGGGCTGCTCCAGGCGACGCGGCAGACGCGGCTGCTCGAGAAGCACCAGGCGCTGGAGACTTCGATCCGGCTGCGCCTGCCCTATATCGAGCCGCTGAACCTGCTGCAGATCGAGCTGCTCAAGCGGCATCGTGCGGGCGAAGAGGATCCGCGGATCGGCGAGGGCATCCTGCTGTCGATCAACGCGATCGCGACGGCGCTGCGGAACAGCGGGTAAGGCTTCAAATCCTCCCCCAAAGCGCAGCGGCGGGGGAGGTGGCATGCGCAGCATGACGGAGGGGGCGGCGCGGCGAAGCCACGCCGTCCTGCGCTTGCCGCACGCGGTGGACGCGCCGTTGGCGCGCCCCCTCCACCATTCGCTTTGCGAATGGTCCCCCTCCCCCGCCGCTTCGCTCTGGGGGAGGATTTTCAAGGCAGGCGCCACCACCGGCACAAAGCAGTTCCCCCGGCGAAGGCCGGGGCCCAGTTGCAATGTCTTTCGAGAGGTTTGGCCGTCCCAACCCGATGCGCCGAAACTGGGCCCCGGCCTTCGCCGGGGATCGGGGCAGGACCGCGCGGCGCGTTCAGTCCGCCAGGAACGGCGCGGCCACTTCGGGGGGCACGCGGATCAGGCGCTGGGTCGCGCGGTCGATGATCGCCCAGGTGGTCTTGGCCTCGACCCGCACCTTCCCGTCGGCGCCGGTGAACTTCATGTGGCGATCGAAGCGCGCGCCGCGCGGGGCATGGGGGACCCAGGTCTCGGCGGTCACCGTCTCGCCTTCGCTGACATTGCCGCGATAATCGATCTCGTGCCGGGTCACGACCCAGAAATAGGCCGCCTCATGCTCGGGCGCGGCGACCGCATACCAATGCGCCACCGCCACGTCCTGGATCCACTTCACCCAGACGGCATTGTTGACATGGCCGAGCTCGTCGATGTCCTCGGGCCCGGCGGTGATCGTCGCGGTGTAGCTGGGCATCTGTCCTTCCGGCTTGATCGGAGGAGTTTCCCCCGCTTCGCCTTGCGCGGCAAGATGCCGCTGCACCCTATTCGGGATTCCTCGTCACCCCGGCCCTGGGCCGGGATGACGGTGTGGGAGTATATTCCGTCTCAGCCGCGAATGGCGGTGCAGGCGATCGGCGGCTGGCCCGGCGCCTCGTACGACATGGCGTCGCCCTTGCCCTGGAAGGTGACCTGGCCGTCCGAATAGCGGATGCCCGACGCCATGACCTGCTGCTGGAGGGTGATCGTCGTGCCCGCGCGGGTGACGACGGCGCTGCCCTTCTCGGGATCGAAACGGGCGACGATGCGCACGCCGTCCATGCAGCGGAAGCGCGCGGTGATGGCCTTGCCCGCGCCCTTCGCGGGCGCCTTGTCGAGCGGCGCGGGCGAGGCATCGGTGGTGATGTTGGTCTCTTCGGCCTGCGCGGCGTTGACCGGTGCGGCGGGCTGCTGGCTGGAGCAGGCGCCGAGCGCGAGCAGGGCGATAAGGGGTAGGCGCATCGGGGAAATCCTTGGTTCGTTCGGCAGCGTAACGAACGCCCGATGCGCCCGTTCCCGTCAATCTTCCAGGGGTCGATTTCCGACAAAGCCGAGCTTGGTGATGCCCGCGCGCTTCACGGTCGCGAGCACGCCGTCGAACCGCTCATAGCGTGCTTCGGGATCGGTCTGGAGATGCAGCGCGGCGCCCGATTGCTGGAGCGTGGTCAGCTTGGCGGGCAGCGCCGCATCGGCGAGCGCGGCGCCGTTCCAGTAGAGCGAACCCTGGCGATCGATCGCGAGCACCGCGGGCGGCTGCGGATCGACGGTGCCGCGGCCGACGGGGAGATCGACCGGCACCTTGTGGCTGGCGATCGGGATGGCGATGATGATCACGACGAGCAGGACAAGCATCACGTCGATCAGCGGGGTGATGTTGATCGCGCCGATCGGGGCGGCATCGGGAAGACGACGGGCGCGGATTGCACGGGCCATGGCAGCTCTCCTCGTTATGATGATATACCGTAACATATCGGAGGGCGTTGGCAAGCGGGCTTGGCCGCGCTTTCGCGGGGCGCGGATCTAGCGGTTCAGCAATTCTCGTACTTCCAGTTACGGCGCTTGCCCTCGCGCATCCAGGCGACTGCTTCCGCCACCCGCTTGGCCTTGGTCTCGGGCCGCTTGGCCTCGGCGATCCATTCGCAATATTCGCGGCGGCAGCCGGGCGGGAAGGCGGTGAAGGCGGCCTGGGCGGCGGCGTCCCCGGCCAGCGCCTCGGCGAGCTCGGGCGGGACTTCGGCCTCGCCCTTGGGGGCGGCGCGGGGACGGGCGGGCTTGGCTTCGCCGAGCCGGGCCACCGCGTCGCGGATCAGCTGCTCGACCTCCTCGGCCGGCGGCAGGTCGGCGAGCGTTTCGATGCGGCCGAACTGGCCCATCGCCTCGCCTTCCTTGCCGGTTTCATTCTCCTGGCGGTTCCAGAAGCCGAAGCTCGCATGCGCCTTGAACGCGGCCATGTTGGCGAGCGGCTTGCCAGCCAGGGTGAAGAAGGGGTGCGACCATTTGATCGTCTCCTCCACCTCGGGCACCGCGGCGTGGAAGCGCGCGCGCAGCCATGACAGGATCGGCCGCGCGAATTCGGCGCGGCTCTCGATATAGGCGTCCACCCTGGGGTCCCTGGTCATGGGGCGGCATGGTCTGCCGCTCCATGGGCCAGGTCAAGACAGGCTTTCAGGGCTCGAGCGAGTCCTCGTCGGCATCGTCGAGATCGTCGTCATCGTCGAGCTCGTCCTCGTCGAAATCGTCCTGGACCTCGTCCTCGGCGATGGCGCGCTCGGTCTGCTCGGCCTCGTCATCCTCCTCGCCGATCTCGTCATCGACCATGCGGAGGTCGTCCGCGTCGTCATCGTCGTCGTCGCCGAAATCGGGGGACAGGTCGGTCAGGATATCGCCGTCGCTCGGGCCGTCATTGGTCGCCTCGAGGATCTCGGCGCGCTGGCTCTCGTCATAGCCTTCCTCGTCGAAACCGTCGTCACCCGAACCACGTCCCGGAACCTGGTAACCGCCCATTGCCTGTCCTCACGTAACGCGCCCGCCACCGCGGCGGGCCTCGTGAGTGCGAACGGCGATGGCGCCCGAGCGTTCCCTAGCCGGGGCGGAACATGCGTCCGCGCTCGGTCACCGCTACTACCACGAAAGCGATGACCCCCATAAGCAGGAATCCGGTGTAGAGCGGCACGGTGGTGCCGTCGAACGCTTGGCCGATCGCCGCGCCGATCAGCGCCGAGCCGAGCGTGGTGACGAAGCCCTGGAGGCTGGACGCGGTGCCGGCGATCTCGCCCATCTTCTCCATCGCCATCGCCGAGAAGTTCGAGGTGGAGAGGCCGACACAGCCCATCATCAGCGCCTGGAGCACGGTGAAGCTCCAGATCGATTCGAAGCCGGCCAGCGCCACGGCGAGGTGGATCGCGGCGAAGGCGATCATGCCGGTGAGCGCCGTGTGCGAGATCCGGCGCATGCCGACCTTCATCACCAGCCGCGAATTGAGGAAAGAGCCGAGCGCCATGGTCGAGGCGACGCAGGGGAAGACCACCGCGAGCAGCTCCGGCGCGTGGAACACGTCCTCCATCACCTGCTGCACCGAGCCGAGGAAGCCGAACATGCCGCCCGACAGCAGCATGATGCCGATCGTATAGCCCACCGCCTGGCGATCGCGCAGCATCAGGCCGTAATCGGCGACGATGCGCGCGGGGTTGAGCGACAGCCGGTTCTCCCGGTCCAGCGTCTCGGGCATGCGCAGCCAGAACCACAGCACCACCGCGGCCGCGACGCCGCCGATCGCCCAGAAGATCAGCCGCCAGGAACCGGCATAGAGGATCAGCTGCCCCAGGCTGGGCGCGACGATCGGCGCGGCCATGAAGACGATGAAGGCCAGGCTCATCACCCGCGCCATCGCCCGGCCGGCGAAACAGTCGCGGACCAGCGCCACCGAGACGACGCGCGCGCCGGCCGCCGAGGCCCCCATCGCCGCACGGGCGACCAGCAACAGGGTGAAGCTGCCCGACGCCGCGGCGATCACGCTGGTCACCACATAGGAAGTGAGCGCGATCGCCAGCACCGGGCGGCGACCGAAGCGATCCGACAGCGGGCCATAGGCGAGCTGGGCGAAGGCGAAACCGATCAGGAAGGCGGTGATGACGTACTGGCGGTGATTGGGCTCGGCCACGCCGAGGCTGTGGCCGATCGCCGGCAGGGCAGGCAGCATCGAATCGATGCCGAGCGCGGTGAGCGCCATCATCGCGGCGACGAGGCTGACGAACTCGCCGAACGCGAGCGGCGCCTTGTTCTGGGCGCTTGCTGTGAGGTGCGGCTCTTCCATAGCGGCGCAAATGGCGCATCCTCGCCGCTACGTCACCCCCTGTTGCATTGCCGGCATGCGTCCGCCCTTGCGTCCAAGGCCGTCATTCCGGCGACCAGGGGGCCGCGCCCCGCTTGGTTGGCGCCAAAGCCCATAGTAGCCCGGCCGGGAGGTGCATCGGGGGGCCGCCGCAGCCATGCGCTGGCCCGCACCAGACCGACCGCGTTTGGGAGAGCCGATGAACAAGCTGCGCCTTATCCCGCCCCTGGCTTTCGGCCTGCTTCTCACCAGCGCGGCGAACCCGCCGGCACCCGCCGGAACGCCAGGCGCCGCGCAATGCCCCAGAGGATGGTCGGGGTCAGTCCAGTTCACGCGGAAGCAGATTAGCACGATATCCAAATCGGAGCCGCGGCTCTCCGGCAAGGGCGTCCAGACCTCCAGCTCGACGACGAGCTATGATTATTCCGCACGGATCCGGGTGCGCGAGACGCCCGAACGGCGCGGCTACAGCACCGCTACGGCCAACGCGACCTCGCTGCTGAGCTTCTCCGAAAGCCGCTCGTCCACGGACCAGGGCATGTGCAGCGGCGAACGCCAGCCCCGCACGATGTCTGGCTCCTTCACCACGCAGCGGGAGACGCGCGCCACCACCCCCGGTGTGGAGGCAAATGTCAGCGTCACGATGAGCGCAAACGGCGCCTATTCGATCGGCATATCCGTGCCTTCGCTCCATTCGACGAATACCGGGTCGAGCTCGAGCAGCTATAGCGGCCAGTGCTACCCCAAGAAGGGCGGCACCACCGACGTGCCGGTTTCCTACGGCCGCACCGACCCCGTCTCCTTCTCCACCGACGGCTCGCACCGGGTGCCGCTCTCGAACCTGGACCATCTGTCGGGCACCTATTCGAAGAAATACGGCAACGTCACCGACACGCTCGTCTGGGACCTTCGGCGGTGCAGCACGCCGCTGCGCTTCGTCGACCTCAAATTCGAGGACATGAAGTTCCCGCTGTGGGAAGCATGGCGGGAAGTGACACCGGAGATGAGCACGGTCGACGGCAACATCGTGCGGCTGAAAGCGATCGTCGCCAATGACTCGGACGAGGACCAGTCCGCCACCCTGATGTTCAAGGACGGGGACAGTCGACTAACGAACCTGCCCGAAGGCCATCCCGACCTGCTGGAGGAGGTCTCGTTCAACGTCCCGGCCGGCGAGGAGCAAACCGTCGAATTCCTGTGGGACACATCGGGTTATGCGTGGTTCGACAGCCGCCAGGCGCGGCGATTCCAGAAGATCAAGGCCGAGATCTGGGACAACAACAAGAAGATCGACGAAGTCACGCGCAATCTGAGGCTGGCGCCCAGACCGCTGGTGCTGGTCCATGGCTACTGGGCCGATTGGTCGATGTGGAGAAGCTGGCCTTACATGATCAGGCAAACACATGGCGATTGGTCGGCATTCGCGGTCGGCGAAAGGCCGGGAAACGGGAGGATGGACATGGGCGAAAGCGCGACGTCGCTGAAGCCCACCAAGACGATCCGCCAGAATGCCGCGGAGCTGGCGCGCTATATCCGCTATGCGCAGGAATTCTCCAATGCCTGGCACGTCGATATCGTCGCGCACACGATGGGGGGCCTGGTAGCGCGGCAATATATTCACCAGTCGATGCCGATCTATCCAGATGGCAAGCCGCAGGTCGCGCACCTCATGATGCTGGGGACGCCGAATATGGGCAGCCCATGCGCCGACGTGATGAGCGCGCCGCTGGAAGCCATCGGCAAGCCGGTCGAGGCGTTGCGTGAAATGCGGACGAGCGTCGTCGCGCAGTTCAACAAGCAGATCTTCGAACGCAAGGGCGTGGAATTCTCGGCCCTTGCCGGGACCCTTGGCATTCCGAGATGCTACTCGCTCGACTTCAATGACGGCTTCACACCGGTGCCGTCTGCGCTCTGGACGATCGCTGACACCGCCAAGATGAACATCCTGTACGACGCCATGGCCAGCGGCGCCGTGTTTTCGGAGTTCGCGATGCCAAGGGTCGCGAAGGGGCCCGGGGTACGACCTCGCGGGATCAAGCTGGAAGGCCCAAAATCCGGCACCCCATAGCGCCGGTGGGCGCTGAACCGCAGGAGCATCCAGCCTCTTCGGTTCCCCGGCGAAGGCCGGGGCCTAGTCGCAACGTCGTTCGAGGGGCTTTTGCGCCATCGATAATTCATCGAGCCTGGGCTCCGGCCTTCGCCGGGGAACCGCCAACCCTGGCGCGGCCCTTCCGTCACCGCGCCGCTGCGCCACGCCCTGTTGCGCTGCCGGCATGCTTCCGTTAGTGTGTTGTGTAGATAATACGCCGGAGACTGGTCGATGCGTTATTTGCCGCTGCTGCTCCTTCCCCTCGCGCTTGCCGCCTGTGGCGGCGAGGGCACCTCGATCTCGATCAACGCGCATTCGGACGATGACGACAATGCCGTGTTCGCGATGAACAACGGCGCCGTATCGGTGAAGAGCGACGGGTTCGAGGGCAGCTTCAAGGTGCCGAACATCAAGATGACCGCCGAGAATTTCGACATGGACGGGGTGAAGCTCTATCCGAACTCGACGATCACCAGCTTCAACGTCGATGCTACGGACCATGCCGGCAAGCAGAAGGACGAAGGCAAGGTGACGGCCGCCTTCTCCAGCCCCGCCGACCTTGCCAAGGTGCAGGGCTGGTTCCGCGACAAGCTGACCGCCAAGGGCTTCAAGTTCAACGAGAAGGGCAATGGCTTCGCCGGCACCACCGATGACGGCGAGAGCTTCACCATCGACCTTTCGGCGGACGGCGCGGCGAAGACCAGCGGCAAGATGGTGATTGTCGGGAACTAGGGCTGGGCGGTTCGCCGCCTGGCTGCTCCCCGGCGAAAGCCGGGGCCCAGGGTAACGGAGCGACACGGCAGAGAAACCCTGGGCCCCGGCTTTCGCCGGGGAGCGGTTCGGATGTGTGGCGCTTTGACCGCGCGCAAGTCGCGCGGCGGCCAATCGAGTCATGGCAGCACCGGGCGCGCCTCTTGTCGCGCCGGTACCGGCGGGTCTAACTGACCGCCAAGGAGACTCGATAAAATGGCTACTATTCTCGACGAGGTGCCTCTCGTCTCGATGGCCGAGCAGGCGAACGACCCCGAGGGGTTCGCCCAGAAGTTCGGTCAGTCGTTCCGCCGCTTCGGCTTCGCGATGGTCGCGGATCACGGCGTGCCGCAGGAGCTGATCGATCGCGCCTGGGCCAAGACCAAGGAATTCTTCGCGCTGAGCGAGGAAGAGAAGCGCCAATATCACATCCCCGGCGGCGGCGGCGCGCGCGGCCTGACGCCGTTCAAGACCGAAATCGCCAAGGGCGCGACGCATGTCGATCTGAAGGAATTCTGGCACATCGGCCGCGAGCTGGCCAAGGGCCACCGCTTCGAGGCGCAGATGGCGCCGAACATCTGGCCGCACGCGCCGGAGGGCTTCAAGGAGACCTTCCTCGAGCTGTTCCAGGCGTTGGATGATGCCGGCGACCGGCTGCTCTCGGCGATCGCGGTCTATCTCGGCCTCGAGCCCCACTGGTTCGACCGCGCGGTGAAGGACGGCAATTCGGTGCTGCGCCTGCTCCACTATCCGCCGGTGCCGGCCGATGCCCCCGAAGTGCGCGCCGGCGCGCATGAGGACATCAACCTGATCACGCTGCTGCTCGGCGCCGAGGAAGCCGGCCTGGAACTGCTCGACAAGGACGGCCGCTGGCTACCGGTCAAGCCGCCCGAAGGCGCGATGGTGGTCAATGTCGGCGACATGCTGCAGCGGCTGACCAACCATTACCTGCCCTCGACGACGCACCGCGTGGTCAACCCGCCGGTCGAGCGCCGCGGCACCCCGCGCTATTCGATGCCCTTCTTCCTGCATCCGGCGCCGGACTTCCTGATCGAGACGCTGCCGTCGACGATCACCGAGGAAAGCCCGAACCGCTATCCGACGCCGATCACCGCGCACGACTATCTGTTCGAGCGGCTGGTCGAGATCGGGCTGATCAAGAAGTAAAAAAGCAAAACTTGCTTCCCCTCCCTGAAAGGGAGGGGCTAGGGGTGGGTTAGCGGCGGTCGAGGCTCGATGCCTCGGCCGTCGCTTTCGCATCGGGCGCCAAGCTCGCTACGCTCGCAACCCACCCCCAACCCCTCCCTTTCAGGGAGGGGAGTGAGAAGAAGATAGATGACCGAACCGCTTCGTATCGCACTTGCTGGCCTTGGCACCGTCGGGGCGGGCGTGATTCGCCTGATCGACGCGAATGCGGCGCTCATCGCCCGCCGTGCCGGCCGGCCGATCGAAGTGGTCGCCGTCTCCGCCCGCGACCGCGCCAAGGATCGCGGCGTCGACATCACCCGCTTCGACTGGGTGGACGACACCGCCGAGCTGGCGCGCCATCCCAGGGCCGATGTGGTCGTCGAGCTGGTCGGCGGATCGGACGGCCCCGCCCTCACCCTCGCCCGCGCTTCGCTGGCAGGCGGCAAGAGCTTCGTTACCGCCAACAAGGCGATGATCGCGCATCACGGGCTCGAGCTGGCCAATGCCGCCGAAACCGCGGGCCTGGCGCTCAAGTTCGAAGCCGCGGTGGCCGGCGGCGTGCCGGTGATCAAGGGGCTGCGCGAAGGCGCCGCCGCCAACGAGATCGCCCGCGTCTATGGCATCCTCAACGGCACCTGCAATTTCATCCTGTCGAAGATGGAAGCGGAGGGCCGCGACTTCGCCGAGATCCTCGCCGAGGCGCAGCGGCTTGGCTATGCGGAGGCCGATCCGAGCTTCGACATCGACGGCGTCGATGCCGCGCACAAGCTGTCGATCCTCGCCAGCCTCGCCTTCGGCACCCAGCCGGCGTTCGACCAGGTGGCGATCACCGGCGTGCGCCATGTGCTCGCCGCCGACATCGCCGAGGCGGCGTCGCTCGGCTATCGCATCCGCCTGCTCGGCGTGGCCGATGCCGGCAGCGGCGGGCTGTTCCAGCGCGTCCACCCGCACCTGGTGCCGCTGAGCCATCCGCTGGCGCATGTGACCGGCTCGACCAACGCGGTGGTGGCCGAAGGCAATTTCGTCGGCCGGCTGCTGTTCCAGGGCGCCGGTGCCGGTGACGGCCCGACCGCGAGCGCCGTGGTTGCCGACCTGATCGACATCGCCCGCGGCGAATTCGGCCCGCCCTATGCAATGCCGGCCGCCGCCCTTGCCGCGCCCGGCGCCGCCGACACCGGCGAGCGCACCGGTCGCGCCTATGTGCGCTTCACCGTGGCGGACAAGGTGGGCGTGCTCGCCGAGATCGCCGCGGCGATGCGCGATGCCGGCGTCTCGATCGAGAGCCTGATGCAGCGCGGCGCCAATCCGGACGGCAGCGTGCTGGTGGCAATCGTCACGCACGAAGGGCCGGAGCGCGCGGTGGCGCAGGCGCTCGACAAGCTGCGCGGCTCGGCCAGCCTGACCGGCGAGCCGATGTGGATGCACATCCTGGGCGGTTAATCGCTCAGGCTGGTCTTCACCAGCGCCTTGCCCTTGCTCGGGCAGACCGGCGCGCCGGTGGTACCGCAGGCCATGCCGGTGTTGCGCACCGCATCGCCCTTGGCATCGGCGATCTCGGTGCTGGGCAGCGGCAGGCGGTAGCGCTGGTTGGGATCGACCCGGACGACCGGGATCGCCGCCACCGGCCGGGCGCTCGCGGGGATGCGCGTGACCCGCGTCACCCGCGCCTTGGCACGGCGGCGCTGCGGATCGATCGCGGGCGTGGCACCGGACAGGGTGAGGGCGACGAGCAACAGCATATCAGGACTCTCCGAAGCGGGTTCATCGCGCCCAACGCACGTCCCGCCGTCCGGGTCCCTCAGGGGGCGAGGTCGCGGCGGACATAGCGCACGCCGCGCGCGCTGACCGTGGCGGTGACGCCCACCGATCCGCAGCGCACGGTGAAGGCGCCCTGGCCGCAGGGCAGGCTGCCATCGGCGCGATCGAACAGCCGGTCGAGGCGGCCCTGATCGGTGTCCGGGCCGTTATAGGTCGCCTCCAGGGGCACGCGGTACCTGTCCGCCTCACGCCGCGAGCAGACGACGATCTCGTTCTCGTCGCGGGCGCGCCTGCAGGCCGGGCTGGCCGACCAGCGCTCGCGGTGCAGCGCCAGCACCTCGGCGGGCGTCGGGGCATGGTCCTGGGCAAGCAACAGCAACGCGATCACCAGCATCTGCACGTCCTCCGCCCCCGGATTTCGTTACGCTAGCGCCATGTTGTGGCGGAATTGGGAGCAGCAGCCGGCTGACAACGTTAGCGGCATCGACAAGCGCCACGGCGCTGCCTAATCGCCGCCGCAAGTCCAATCACCGGGGTACCCCATGACTCAGCTCAGCCACGCCCTTGACCGTGTCCTCGTCCTCGAAATGGTACGCGTGACCGAAGCGGCGGCGATCGCCGCTTCCACCCTGGTCGGGCGCGGCGACGAGAAGGCGGCCGACGCCGCCGCGGTCGAGGCGATGCGCGACGCCCTCAACAAGCTCTATCTCGACGGCACCGTGGTGATCGGCGAGGGCGAGCGCGACGAGGCGCCGATGCTGTTCATCGGCGAGAAGGTCGGCGCGGCGCAGGGCAAGGGCCCGGCGATCGACATCGCGCTCGATCCGCTCGAAGGCACCACGATCTGCGCCAAGGCCGGCCCCAATGCGCTGGCCGTGCTGGCGGTCGCCGAGAAGGGCGGCCTGCTCAACGCGCCCGACGTGTACATGGACAAGATCGCGGTCGGCCCGGGCTATCCCGAGGGCGTGATCGACCTCGCCAAGTCGGCGACCGAGAATGTCTGCGCGATCGCCAAGGCCAAGGGCGTGCAGCCGCACGAGATCATCGCCTGCGTGCTCGATCGCCCGCGCCACGAGAAGCTGATCGCCGAGCTGCGCGAGATCGGCTGCGGCGTGGTGCTGATCGGCGACGGCGACGTGGCCGGCGTGATCGCCACCACCGATCCCGAGACGACGATCGACGTCTATATGGGCCAGGGCGGCGCCCCCGAGGGCGTGCTCGCCTGCGCGGCGCTGCGCTGCGTCGGCGGCCAGTTCAAGGGCCGCCTGGTGTTCCGCAACGACGACGAGCGCCAGCGTGCGCGCAAATGGGGCATCGAGGACCTCGACAAGATCTACGACCTGACCGAACTGGCCAAGGGCGACTGCATCTTCGCGGCGACGGGTGTCACGGACGGCTCGCTGCTCGAAGGCGTCAAGCGCTTCGCCACCAAGATGACCACCGAGAGCGTGGTGATGCGCGCGCATTCGGGCACGGTGCGCTGGGTGAAGGGCGAACACCGGCTGTAGGGGCTGGCGGTTCGGCTGGTCCAACAGCTCTCCGACGAAAGCCGGGGAGCGGGTAGGGGTGAGTCAGACGCTCGCCACCAGGCCCTGCGCCACTGCGAAGGGTAGCCAGTTCGCCACGGCGGCATCCGCCGGCACCGCTTGCGCCGGATCGTCGGGCAGCAGCACCAGCCAGTCATATTGCCAGGGCTCGAGCGGCAGGCAGGAAACGCGGTAGTTCGCCCGCGCCACGGCGAGCAGCGTCGGATCGGGCCTGGGCGGAATCGGCTCGCCGCCGGCGAGCATCTCGCTGAAATCGAACGGCAGCGCGAGCAGGCGCATGCTGTCCGGCCGGTAGAAGCGCCGCGTGCCGGCCATCGCAAGCAGTTCGGCGATCGCGGGATCGATGCCGGGCCAGGCCGGTCCGGCGCCCTCTACCCCCCGCGCGCGATGGACCTCCGCCCTGGTCCGCTCGATCCGCGCCAGCGCGCCGGGTATCGCCTCGACCGCCTGGGGATTGCCCGGTGGACGCGCAGCATCGAGCCAATCGGCGAAGCGCGCGCCGAAATCGTAGAGCGTGTAGCTGCGCGACGGATATGCCGCGATATAGCCCTGGGCGAAAAGCTGGAACGCAGTCGGCCCGGCCAGCCCGGCGAGCAGCGGATATTCGCTCTCCAGGCACTCGACCAGCCGCTGGCGATAGCTGCGGGCATAGATATGGATGCGGTCCTCGGCGGTGAGGCGGTTATCGCCGCGGACATGGTCGCGCGCGCCCTGATCGGACGCGGCGAGGATCGCTTCCTGCATCCAGTCCTGGAGACCGGCGAATTCGGGTTCAGGCGGCAAGCGGCAGCCCCTCGCGCACGCGCCGCGCCTTCGCCAGCTCGGCGGCGACAACATCGAAGGCCGGGATATTGGCATCCCACTCGACCATGGTCGCGACCGGGCCGCAGCGCTGCCAGACATGCGCATAGAGCGGCCACACTGCATCGGGCACCGGCGCATCATGCGTGTCGATCAGATGGGTGCCGTGATCACTTGGGCCCGCCAGATGGACCTGGACGACGTGCTCGGCCGGGATCGCATCGAGATATTCGAGCGGATCGAGCGCGTGGTTGAAGCTCGAGACATGGACATTGTTGACGTCGAGCAGCAGACCGCAGCCGGTGCGTTCGCACAGCCGGGCGAGGAACTCCGCCTCGGGCATCTGGCTGGCGCGGAACTCGAGATAGGTGCTGGGGTTCTCGACGATCAGCGGGCGGCCGAGGAAATCCTGCACTGCGCGCACCCGATCGGCGACATGAGCGAGCGCCGCCTCGGTGAGCGGCAGGGGCAGCAAATCGTGGCTGTTCACCCCCTGCACCCCGGTCCAGCAGAGATGATCGGAGATCCATAAGGGACGGAACCGCTCGGCCAGGTCGCGCAGCTTGCCGAGATAGGCCAGGTCGAGCGGCGCGGTGCTGCCGATCGACAGCGACACGCCGTGGAACACCACCGGCCGGTGCGCCGCGACATGCTCGAACACCCGCATGCCCCAGCCGTGATTGTCGAGCAGGTTCTCGGTGATCGCCTCGAACCAATCGACGCCCCAATTCTCCGGGGGCGTCGACATCAGATGCGGGAAATGCTCCTCGCGCAGGCCCAGTCCGTCGCCGGGATTGGGCAGGCCGAGCCGGGGCTGCGTCATCCGCCTGCCGCTCCTAGGTCGAGGGCGGATAGGCGAGGCGCAGGTCGTTCGGCGGCTGCTGGACCAGCCCCTCGACCGGCTTGTCCGGATCGCCATTGACCTTGAAGGCGACGACCTTGGCGAAGGCCTGGAAGGCGATGTCTTCCACCTTATCGCCTTCCTTGAAGTCGATCGTGGCGATCTTCTTCGAGGAAGGCGCGCCGCAGCCCGGGGGGGTGGGCGTCGGCGAAGGTGAAGGGGTACCGCACAGATTCTTGTCGGCCTGGGCCTTGGGCGCGCCGCAGAGCACCGGCTTGGTGCTGCCGACCAGTGCCCAGACTTCCATCGTCCCCGACTTGGGATAGAGCTGCATCGCCGAGATCGGCACCGCGCAGCCCCCGAAGCCGCCGCAGATATTGTCGCTGGGCGCGGTGTACATCGGCCCGCTCGGGGTCGGAGTGGGCGACGGCGAGGGTGTCGGCGTGCCGCACAGGCCGCCATAGGTCCGGATCGTCACCGCCGAGCAGCCGCCGCCCTTGACCGTGGTCGGCGTGCCGCAGCTGCCGCTCGCCACCGGATTGGCCTTGGGCGCGTTCGAGGTCTTGGAAGACGCCGCGCCGCACCCACTGCTCGCCCCGCCGCAGCTGCCGCCGCCGCTGGTCAGCTGGACGAAGCCGCAGCCGCCCTGACCCTTGCACAGGTTCGAGCCGCGGCAGGTGTGGTAGATCGAAGTCTCGGCGCAGGCATTGGCGCCCCATTTCCCGCCGATTTCCTCGACATCGAGTCCCTGGCAGGCGTGGTTGACGATGTACTTGTCCGGCTCGCCGACGCCGACCGAAAGGTCCGGCGTCTTGCCGAATACCGCCCAGGCAGTCGACATGCGGTCGCCCGATCCGGCCATCGACGGGAAGGGGAAGGACACGGTGGCACCCGCCGGGTTCCAGTAATTGTCGAGCACGGTGGTGACGCCCTTGATCGCGCCGCACACCGCCTGGCTCATCTTCTGGAAATTGGCGGCCGCGTCGCCACCATTGTTGAGCGCATTGAGCGCCCCGGCAATCGCCTCTGGCGTGGGCAGGCCATAGGGGTTGTCGTTCGGATCATAGCCTTCGGTGGTGAGATCCGCGGCGGCCCATTTGCCGACCTTGGGCGACTGGTTCCAGGTCTCGAGCCCGCCGCTGCCGCGGATATCCTCGATCTCGCGGAAGCGGGTATAGTGATCGACACCGTCATTGTCGGCGCGCGCCGCAGCGTCTGCCGAGGGGACCAGCTTCCCTTCCATCGAATAGCTCGGATAGTCGGAGGCGAGGGCATCGCGGTTCGGGCAGTAGCTCGGGTTGACGTCGCCCTGGACGAGCTTGGCCTTCTCGTCGGTGAGCCGCTGGCCCTTCTCGTCATAGCGCGCGCCGAGCGTCGCGCCTTCGCCCTGATCGGTGATCGCGTTCATCATGTTGAGCGCCTGCTTCAAGGCGATCTCCGGATCGGTCATCGCGATCGTGGTCTCGAAGCCCATGAACTCGCGCATCGGATGGCCGGGGAAGCTGAAATTGTTGAACAGGTCGTTCTGCTGGCCGCCGGGGTTCATCACATGATCCCAGAGCCGCGTGCCGTCCGCGTAGCGGATCAGCAGATAGTCGCGGTAGCACTGGTACATATAGCCGATCGAGCCGAACATGATGTTGGCGTCGAGCTCCGCCACCGTGTCGTACTTGAACGGCACCTTGGGGAAATAGCGGTCCTTGTTGCGGACGATGTCCTGCTCCGCCGTCTCCTGCGGCTGCTCGATCGCGAGGAACAGCTTGATCCGCTCCTCGTCGAGCGGGCCGACATTGACCTTCACGTCCTTGAACCGGTTGGTGTCTGTCAGGTCGACGATGCCGGGGATCGCGGTGAGGCTGGGGCCATAGCAGGTCCAGCCATGATCGCCGCTCTGCAGCGTGGTCGCGGTGAAGCTGGGCACGGCGCCGATCGACGTGGCGAGGTTCGCCGCCATCTGCAGGTGGAGCATCTCCTGGATGAACACCGAGAAGACGATGTTGAACGCCTTCTTGTTACCCCAGCCCTTCTTGCCCGGCTTGTAGTCGGTGAAGGCGCTGGTCTTGGCGCCGGGCCATTGCCGGCCCTTGTAGAAGCTGTTCCCCTGGCTGGTGATCGGGTGCATGCCGGTGATCGAGTAGAGCGACGTCATGTAGAGCGGGATGGTGAACAGCTCGACATTGACCGCGGCCTGGGCGATCCAGCGCACCACCAGCTTGTCGGTTTCGAGGAAGGAAATAGGGCGCGCGGAAAGCTCGCCTGCCTTGTGCGTCAAATGCATGACAATATCCCCCAAGCTTCACAGATTACTGCGATGCCATTGGGTTCCACCAATGCAATTGCTCCGTCAATCGACGAAAGAACCGATATAGTTGGAAGCACTATTTGTTACGGTTGCCACTCGATTTACTTTCTACTTGCGTAAATTCGAAGAACTTGCCCCACCGTCGCCACCCGCTATCCCTGTTCGCATGGGCGGAGGGGAAATGACGCATGCTCTGATCGCGCCGGCGGTGCTGGCGGTGACGCTGACGGCGCTTGCCTGGCTGCACCGGGGCGGCCGTCGCCGCTTCGATCGCTTCCGGGGGATCGAGGACAGCGCCGACCGCAGGCGCACCTATCTGCGCTGGGCCGCGCATGGCTGCCTGAGCAATCTGGGCATCCCCCTGGTCGGCCTGGCGCTGCTCGGCCGGATCGACGCGATGTGGTCCTTTCCGGGGGAATTCGCCGCGCTCGCCTGGACCCTGCCCTATTTCTCGATGGACGACCCGACGCTCCTTCCCATCCTGCTGATCGGGCTGCCGCTGGGAAGCCTGTTGAGCATCTGGATCGCGCTGCGCGGTCCGTCGCCCCGGGCACGGCGCGGCTATGACCTTACCCCGATGCTGCCGCGCAACCGCGCCGAGCTGCTGGCGATCCTGCCGCTGGTGATCAATGCCGGGGTCAGCGAGGAAATCTATTTCCGGCTCTACCTGCCGCTGCTGCTGGTGCTTTGCGGGGTTCCGGACTGGGCGGCGTTCCTGATCGCCCTTGCCATCTTCGCCGCGGTCCACCGCTACCAGGGCTGGCTGGGGATCGTGCTGACCGGCGCCGGCGGCGCGGCGTTCACCCTCTTCTATCTCGGCGGCTGGGGCCTGATGCTGCCGATCCTGCTGCACCTGATGGCGAACCTGAACGCGCTGGTGCTGCGCCCCGCCGTGCGCCTGCGCTTTCGGCCGCGAACCGATTGACAGCGGCAACACACCGATTACCCCTCCCGCATTCGAGTTTCTTGGGGAGGTAAAACATGCGGTTGGTCAGTCTGCTCGGTCTCGCGATCGCCCTTGCTCCGGTCACCGCGGCACCCGCGCAGCAAGCGGGCACCACCAATCCCGACGAGACCCTGTTCGTCCGCGAGGAGGCGATGATCCCGATGCGCGACGGCGTGAAGCTGCACACCGTCATCCTGCGTCTGAAGAGCCAGACGGGCCCATTGCCGATCCTGCTCACCCGCACGCCCTATGGCGCGCCGTCGGGTGCTCCGCCCCGAATCCCGGCCAGCTGGGCCGCGCTGATGAAGGACGGCTACGTCATGGTGACGCAGGACATGCGCGGCCGCTTCGCCTCCGAAGGTGGGCCGTTCACCCTCTCGACCGAGATCAAGACCGGCAAGAACGCCGTCGATGAATCGACCGATGCCTATGATACGATCGACTGGCTGGTGAAGAATGTGAAGCCGAACAACGGCAAGGTCGGCATGTGGGGCGTCTCCTATCCCGGCCTGACCGCCGCGATCTCGCTCGCTCGCCCGCACCCGGCGCTCAAGGCGATCAGCCCGCAGGCGGCGTGGATCGATTACTGGAAGAATGACGACCTGCACCGCTGGGGCGCGATGCGGCTTACCTATGCCAGCGACTGGGTGAACAGCCTCCAGGCCGACAAGACCAATGACGGCATCGACCTGTACGATCGCTACGACACGTACGAGTGGTTCCTCAAGGCCGGCTCGCCCGCCGATATCGAGGAGAAATATTTCAAGGGCCGGGTGCCGCTCTACAAGCAGATGATCGAGCATCCCGACTATGACGAATTCTGGAAGAAGCAGGTCTGGTCGGACACGCTGAAGAAGACCACCGTGCCGACGCTCAACGTCGCCGGCTACTGGGACCAGGAGGACCCCTGGGGCAGCTGGCAGATCTTCTACAAGCAGCGCGAGAACGACCCCAACAACCTGGCGCTGATGGTCGCCGGGCCGTGGAACCATGGCAGCTGGCGCTCGCCGGGCAACGCCGTGGGGCGCATCCCGTTCGGCGTGGATAGTGGCACCCAGTTCATGCAGGAGGTGGAGGCGCCGTTCTTCGCCTATTGGCTGCACGGCAAGGGCAGCAAGCCGGACTATCGGATGAAGAGCTTCCAGTCGGGCAGCTGGCAGTGGAAGACCTACAATCAGTGGCCGCTGGCCGGCGCGACCAGCAAGAGCCTGTACCTCCACGCCGATGGCAGCGTGTCGTTCACCGCACCGGCGCAGGGCGAGGGCTGCCGCGAATATATCTCCGATCCCGCCAACCCGGTACCGTTCCGCGCGCGGCCGATGTCGGCGACCTATGCCACGCCCGAATGGCGCTGGTGGGAAGCCGAGGACCAGCGCTTCGTCGATTATCGCCCGGACGTGCTGAGCTACACCAGCGCCCCGCTCGATGCCGACCTGACCGTGACCGGCGCGATCACCGCCAGCCTGATGGCGGCGACCAGCGGGACGGACAGCGACTTCGTGGTCAAGCTGATCGACGTCTTCCCGGAGGACTACGAGAAGCCGCCAACGGCCGCGGGCGCCTATGCGCGCGGGCTCAACGGCTATCAGCTGCCGATCGCGATGGAAGTGAAGCGCGGCCGCTATCTCCAGTCGTTCGAGAAGGCGACGCCGCTGGTGCCGAACCAGGTGAACGACTGGTCGATCCCGCTGCGCGACCATGACCATGTCTTCAAGAAGGGCCACCGCATCATGGTGCAGATCCAGTCGAGCTGGTTCCCGATGATCGATCGCAACCCGCAGACCTTCGTGCCGAACATCTACAAGGCCAAGCCGGCGGACTACCAGAAGGCCACGCAGAAGGTGTGCTCGGGCTCGGCGATCATGCTGCCGGTGGTCGGCAACTAGGCGAGGACGCGCTCCCGATAATGCTCGAGCACAGCATCGAGCGCGTCGGGGGAGATGGAGAGGCGCAGCCCCTGGGCTGCGCCCTCCGCCGCGACGGCCGCGCGATCGGCCATCGCGACCTCGTAGCGCGCCACCGCTTCCCACCCCTCGCCCGAGAGCAACGCCTCGGCGAGGTCGGCGGCATCGGCGAGCGCGAGATTGACGCCCTCGCCGCTGAACGGCGACATCACATGCGCGGCGTCGCCGAGCAGCGTAGCGCCCTGGCACGGCTCCCAACGATGGCCGATCGGCAGCGCCACCATCGGCCGTACCGCCAGTGCATCGCCCTCGGCGATCAGCGCCTGCAGCTCGGGTGCCCAGCCGGCGAATTCGGCCAGCACCTTCGTGCGGACTTCCTCGAGCGGCATCGCCTGCCAGGCCTGCACGGTCGCTTCGGGGACGCGCAGCCCGGCATAGCCGCGGATATGGCCGGCGCCATTGCGCTGCGCGATCAGCAGCCGGTTGTCGCCCGCCGCGAACATCTTGCCATGGCCGGTCAATGCATCGACCCGAGGATGGCGCGCCACGTCGAAGCCGAGTTCGAACAGGGTCGCGCCCTCATAGGCGGGCACCGCGTCGGAGAGTAGCGGCCGCACCCGCGACCAGGCACCGTCGGCGCCGACAACCACATCGAAACGCTGCGCCGTGCCCTCGACAATAAGCTCCCAGCCCGCGCCCGACGGCCGGATCGCCTCGACCCGGCGGCCCCAGCGCACCGTTCCCGGCGCCAGCGCGGCGAGCAGGATGGTGCGCAGCGCCGTGCGATCGATCTCGGGCCGGTCATGGCCGGCGCCGTCATGGTCGAACACCAGCCTGCCGGCGGAATCATAGAGCCGGTCGCCCTGATCCTCGGGCCGCGCCTCCGCCATGAACTCGGCCTCGAGCCCAGCCAGCCGCATCGCGCGCTGGCCGGTTTCGGCATGCAGGTCGAGCGAACCGCCCTGGGGGCGCTCACCGGCATGAGCATCGCGCTCGAACACGGCGACGGCGCGGCCGCCCCGCTGCAGCAGCCGCGCCAGCATCAGCCCGCCAGGGCCGCCGCCGATGATCGCGATCGAAGGATTGGTTGTCATGGTGAGTCGCTCCCGTTACATAGGAGCCTATACATTAAACATAGGATGCTATTCAATGCCCGTCGACTTCACCGCCGAGACGCATATGCCGGGCCATTATTTCAGCCGGATCGCGCGGGCGATGGCGCGGATCGGTGACTCGCGGTTGAAGCCGCTGGGCTTCGCCACGGCCCAGTTGCCGGTGCTGACTGCTCTACGCGACGGCTCGGCGAGGTCGCAGGGCGAACTGGCGCGCTGGGCCAAGGTCGAGCAGCCGACCATGGCGCAATTGCTGGCGCGGATGGAACGCGGCGGCATCGTCCGGCGCGAGCCCGATCCACGCGACCGGCGCAGCAGCCTGGTGTCGCTGACCGAGGAGGCCCGTGCCAAGCTGCCTGCCGGACGCAAGGTCCTGGAGGAGGGCAATCGCGACGCCACCGCCGGGCTTTCCGAGGCGGAGGTGGCGACGCTGGTCGGGCTGATGCAACGCGTGCTGGCGAACCTCGACGCGCTGGAGGCCTAGGCGGCCGCCTCGCCCCTGGCCGCGAGGATCTGCACCCAGGGATTCGGCTTCGCCACGCCGACCCGATGCAGGGTGTTGCGGTCGTGATGATCGAACGGCCCCTGCCCCTTCACTTCGAGCGTGGTGTGGATGTCGTAGCTCCAGCCACCATCCTCGGCGAAGGCGATGTCGATCGTATAGGCGTCGGTGCGGAAGGCATATTCGAGGAAGTCGGTCGAGCAGATGCCGTAGCTGGTCTGCCCGCGCTTCGCCTCGACATGGATCGTCCTGTCGCCCGCAGCGCCCTTGCCGCTGGCAAGCAACACCTGGCCGCGCGGAATCGCCAGCGTCTGCAGGATCAGGCCGGTAGCCGGCTCCCACAGCCAATATCCCACCTGGTCGTGGAAGGTGATGTCCTCTTCCTCGGTGGTGATGTGGATATGATAGCGCAGCCCGTAGAAGAGCTGCGGCCCGTTGGCCTGCGGGTCGATCGGCACGCACTCGATCCGCTCGATGAACTCGCGCCGTTCCGGCCCCTCGGCCTTGGGGTTCAGGTCGATGCCCTTCTTCCCCTCCCAGCGGCCGGCGAGCGGCGCAAGGGGACCGAGGTTGGCGAGGGTGTGCGGATCGACGTCCTCGGGCTCGGTGAAGATGTCGAGCGGGAAGGGTTGCATCAGTTCTTGAGCCTGTAGCCGGTGCGGAAGATCGTCACGATAAGCCCAAGGCACAGCGCAAGGAAAGCCGCGACGAACCCGAGGCTCCAGCGCACGTCGATATCGCCGACATCGCCGAAGAAGGCCCAGCGGAAGCCGCTGATCAGATAGGCCACCGGATTGAACAGGCTGACCGTGCGCCACGGCTCGGGAAGGAAGCTCAGCGGATAGAAGCTGCCGCCCAGGAAGGTCAGCGGCGTCAGGATCAGCGCCGGCACCACGTTCAATTGCTCGAAGCCCTTGGCCCAGATGCCGATGATGAAGCCGAACATCGAGAAGCTGATCGAGGTGAGCAGCAGGAAGGCAAGCATCGCCAGCGGATGATCGACGCGCAGCGGCACGAACAGCCCTGAGGTGAGCAGGATGATCAGGCCGATCACCATCGACTTGGTCGCCGCAGCGCCAACGAAGCCAACCACCAGCTCGACCGCCGAGATCGGCGCCGAGAGCAGCTCGAACACGGTACCGGTGAACTTGGGGAAATAGATGCCGATCGAGGCATTGGCGACGCTCTGGGTGAGCAGCGACAGCATGATCAGCCCGGGCACGATGAAGCTGCCATAGGTGACGCCGTTGATGTCGGCGATGCGGCTGCCCATGCCGGCGCCGAACACGATGAAATAGAGCGAAGTGGTGATCACCGGAGTAGCGATCGACTGCCAGAGCGTGCGCAGCGTGCGCGCCATCTCGAACTTGTAGATCGCCCAGATGCCGTGGAAGTTGATGCCGGTCATGCCGCGGCTCCCTCGTTGGAGGTTTCGCGCTGTTCGACCAGCCCGACGAAGATATCCTCAAGGCTCGACTTGGAGGTATCGAGATCCTTGAACGCGATGCCCATCTCGCCGAGCTTGCGCAGCAGCGAGGGAATGCCCGTGCGCTCGGCCTGGGCATCGAAGGTGTAGCGCAGCCGCGTGCCTTCATCCTCAAGGCTGAGGTGCCATTCCTCGAGGCCCGCCGGGATCGCGGTCATGGGCTCGACCAGCGAAAGATCGAGCTCACGCTTGCCGAGCTTCTTCATCAGCTCGGCCTTGTCCTCGACCAGCAGCAGCCGGCCCTTGTTGATCACGCCCACCCGGTCGGCCATTTCCTCGGCCTCCTCGATATAATGGGTGGTCAGGATGATCGTGACGCCGCGCTCGCGCAGCTTGCCGATCATCTTCCACATGTCGCGGCGGAGCGACACGTCGACACCGGCAGTGGGCTCGTCGAGGAACAGGATGTCGGGCTCGTGCGACAGCGCCTTCGCGATCATCACGCGGCGCTTCATGCCGCCCGACAGCTCCATGATCTTGGCGTCGCGCTTGTCCCACAGCGACAGATCCTTGAGGATCTGGTCGCAATAGTCCTGGTTCGGCGCCTTGCCGAACAGGCCGCGCGAGAAGCGCAGCGCGCTGCCGACGGTGGAGAACATATCGACCGCGATCTCCTGCGGCACCAGCCCGATCCTCGAGCGCGCCTCGCGCGGGGAACGGATCGCGTCATGCCCGTCGACCAGGATCGTGCCGGTGCTCGG
Organism: Sphingomonas kyeonggiensis; assembly: GCF_014204495.1. Lineage (GTDB taxonomy): Bacteria > Pseudomonadota > Alphaproteobacteria > Sphingomonadales > Sphingomonadaceae > Sphingomonas > Sphingomonas kyeonggiensis_A. Next base: position 625,736 of record NZ_JACHLN010000001.1, read on the forward strand.
CGTGACGATGCCGCAGATGATCGAGATCAGCGTGGTCTTGCCCGCGCCATTCGGCCCGAGCAGCGCGAAGATCTCGCCGCGGCGGATCTCCAGGTCGACATGATCGAGCGCCTTGTGGCCTGAGCCATAGGTCTTGCTCACGCCGTTTATCGAAAGAATGGATGTCATGATGCCCCCGGCCGGGAAAGGACCCGCTAATTAGGCACGGCAATGCGGCGCGGCAACCGGTCGGTACAAAAATCGGATGACTTTAGATCCTCCCCGGCGAGGCCGGGGAGGATTTATGATGTCACTTCTTCCGCGCCTCGGCCACCGCTGCCGCGAGGCCGGCATAGTCGCGCATGCCGTAGAGCAGCTTGCCGCCGACCACCCAGCTCGGCGTGCCGGTCATCGCCAGCCTCTGGCCGAACTTGTGGTTGGCGATGATCTCGCCCTCGACCGCCTTCGATGCGATGACCTGCCTGGCCTTGGCCATGTCGAGGCCGGCCTTGCCGGCGGCCGCCTCGACATTGGCGGCGCTCGGCCCGTCCATCGCGAACAGCGCGTCGTGGAAGGCGCGGAACTTGCCCTGCTCGGCCGCGGCCAGCGCCCAGCGCGCCGCGACCAGGCTGTCCGGTCCCAGCACCGGATATTCGCGGTAGACGACCTTCACATTGGGATCGCGCTTCAGCAGTTCCTCGATCGCCGGCAGGCTGGCGCGGCAATAGCCACAGGCATAGTCCATGAAGGCGACCAGCGTGACGTCGCCGTTCGGGTTGCCCGCCCAGGCGCCGGCATAGGGCGCCTCAAGCTTCGGCCGCTCGGCGGGGAGGAGCTTCTCGGCCGCCGCCGCCGCATCGGCCTGGGCCTTTTCGGCATTGGCGCTCTGCTTCTGGTTGTAGCGCTCGACGGATTCGAGAAGCACTTCGGGATGGGCGAGTACCCAGTCGTGAATCGCGCGTTCGCTGGCGCCGCGCGCGCCCATTCCGGGGACCAGCGCCTGGATGCCCGCGAAAATGCCCGCGCCGAGCAGCGCGCACAGCACGAACGCGCCGGCCAGCGCCAGCGGCGACCGCAGAAGCCGTTCGATCATTGCCTCTATCGGTCCTTCTTCTTTTTCCGGATTTCGTCCCAGGCGGTCTGCGAGACCATGTTGAGGTCCTGCGCGCGCACCCAGTCGGCCGAGCCCTGGGGCAGGCCCGACATCGCCGCGCGCGAGCTCATCAGCGCCGTGCCGACATCGCCCATCAGATGCGCGCGTTCCGCAGTAGCCAGCGCGGTGCGCGGCTCGTCGCCCTTGCGATCATAGACCGTGCCCAGGTTCATCCAGGCAAAGGGATTGTCATTGTCGCGCGCCACCGCCGTCTTGAGCACGCGCTCGGCTTCTTCCAGATTGGCCTTGTCCTCGGTGGCGAGCAGCGCGTGGCCGAGCGTGGCGGCGATCAGCGGCTGGTTGCCCGACAGCGACGTCGCCTCGCGCAGGGGCACGATCGCACCCCTGGGATCGCCCGATTCGAGCATGATCTGCCCTTCGAGCTCGAGGAAATAGGGATCCTTCGGCGCGGCCTTGACCAGCGCCTGGGTCTCCGCGGCCGCCTGCTCGGGATAGCCCGATTTGTGATAGGCATAGGCGCGGGCATAATGCGCCTGCACGGACTGGTCGCTCGTCGGATATTTGGTCAGCGTGTCCTTGGGATCGCTGACATAGCCGCGCAGCTTGGCCTGGACGCGCTTGAAGCGGCGCTCGAGATCCTGGTCGAGCGGCTTGTTCCAGCTCGGCGCGTTCATCAGGTCCGCCTTGAGCGTCTCGACGCGGTCCTGCGACATCGGGTGGGTCTGGGCGAAGGGATCGACCTCGGGATTGGTGCTGTAATAGCCGTAGCGGTGCATCTGGGCGGTGAGCTTGTTGAAGAAGCTCAGCATGCCCTTGCCGCTGATCCCGGCGCTGTTGATGAACCGGGCGCCGGCGGCGTCGGCCGAGCTTTCCTGGACGCGGCTGAACGCGAGATACTTGCCGATAGCGGCGCGCTGGCCGGCCATCAGGATGCCGGTGCCGGCCTCGCCGCTGCCCGCCGCCATCGCCGCGACGCCGAGCAGCAGGCTGAGGATCGAGATGTTGGTGTAGCCGCCGTCATTCTGGAACACGGCATGGCCGCCGACGATATGGCCGATTTCGTGCGCGATCACGCCCTGCACCTCATTGGCGCTGTCGGCCGCGTCGATCAGCCCCGAATGGACATAGACGATCTGGCCGCCGGCAACGAAGGCGTTGATCGAGCTATCCTGGATCAGCACGACCTTGCCGTTGGCGGGCGAAAGGCCGGCCGCGAGGAACAGCGGCTTGGCCATGTCGTTGAGCAGCGCCTCGGTCTCGGCGTCGCGCAGGACCGACTGGGCGACAGCCGGCTGGACCCAGAGCAGCAAGGCGGCCGAGAGCAGGGCGAGGATGCGCTTCATGGGGCCTCGTATCCTCCGAATTCCGCCGGCGATCAATGGCATTGGCCGTGCCAGCGGCTCGATGAACCGCGTGTGAAGTCATGAAAAAGGGCGCCGGTCCCTGTCGGACCGACGCCCCTTTTTTCAGTCCCTCGGATCAGGCGCCGAAGGTGCGCTGCCACCAGCCGCGACGCGGCGTGCCGTCCTCACCTTCGCCTTCGCCTTCCGCTTCGGCATCAGCCTCCGCGGTCGACTCCGCCGGCGCGGCCTGCTCGGCGACCGGGGCGGCTTCGACTGCCGGGGCGGGTTCCGCCTCGACGGCCTCGACCTTCTTCTTGCGGGTCCGCTTCGGCTTGGCCGGCGCTGCCTCCTCGGCGACCGGCTCGGCGACGACTTCCACCGGAGCTTCGACCGCGGGCGCGGCTTCGGCCTCGACAGCCTCGACCTTCTTCTTGCGGGTCCGCTTCGGCTTGGCGGGAGCTTCCTCGGCGACCGGCTCGGCCACGACCTCGACCGGAGCTGCGACCGCAGGCGCGGCTTCGGCCTCGACAGCTTCCACCTTCTTCTTGCGGGTCCGCTTCGGCTTGGCGGGAGCGGCTTCCTCGACGGCCGGCTCCGGCGCGACTTCGGCCGGCTCGGCGACTTCGGCCTCAGCCTCGGTCACGTCTTCGCCGCCGTCCTCGGCGCCCTCGCCACCCTCGGCGCGGTCGCCACGACGACCGCCGCGACGGCCACGACGGCGACGCTTGCGGTTGCCTTCACGGCCTTCACCCTCGGCGGCAGCGGAGACTTCCTCGCCCTCGACAGCTTCGCCTTCGGCTTCGACTTCCTCGCCGGCCTCGGCCTCACCCTCGGTGCCCTCGCCTTCCTCGCGACGGCCACGACCGCGGCCACGGCGGCGGCGGCGGCGCTTGCCACGGCCCTCGCCATCCTCGTCGCGTTCGCGGCGCTCGCCGCGGCCTTCGCGACGATTGCCGGCTTCGGCCTCTTCCTCGAGCTCCTCTTCCTCCTCGTCGATCTCCTCGACGTAGTCGTCGTCCTCGGGCTCTTCGATCAGCTTCTCGAACTTCGGCGCGTGCGCCGGCGGCGGGCCGGAGCATTCGACCGACATGCGCGCGCCCTCGAGCTCGCCATCCGACAGGATCTCGACGGTCACGCCGTAGCGGTCCTCGATCTCGGCGATGTCGGCGCGCTTCTTGTTGAGCACGTAGAAGGCCGCTTCCTGGCTGGCGCGCAGCGTGATCACCGAGCCGCGGCCGCGAGCGGCCTCGTCCTCGATCATGCGCAGCGCGGACAGGCCGGCCGACGAGGCGGTGCGGACCAGGCCGGTGCCTTCGCAATGCGGGCACTGCACGGTCGACGCCTCGAGCACGCCGGTGCGCAGGCGCTGGCGGCTCATTTCCATCAGGCCGAAGGCCGAGATGCGGCCGACCTGGATGCGGGCGCGATCGTTCTTCAGCGCCTCCTTCATCGCCTTCTCGACCTTACGGACGTTCGAGCCATGATCCATGTCGATGAAGTCGATCACGACCAGCCCGGCCATGTCGCGCAGGCGCAGCTGGCGGGCGATCTCGTGCGCCGCTTCGAGGTTGGTCGCAGTCGCGGTCTGCTCGATATTGTGCTCGCGCGTCGAGCGGCCCGAGTTGATGTCGATCGAGACGAGCGCTTCGGTCGGGTTGATGACCAGATAGCCGCCCGACTTCAGCTGGACGACCGGGTTGTACATCGCCGAGAGCTGGTCCTCGACGCCGGCGCGCTGGAACAGCGGCACCGCGTCGGCGTACTGCTTCACCTTCTTGGCGTGGCTCGGCATCAGGAGCTTCATGAAGTCCTTGGCCTGGCGATAGCCGTCCTCGCCCTCGACGATCACTTCGTCGATGTCGCGATTATAGATGTCGCGGATCGCGCGCTTGAGCAGATCCGAATCGCCATAGACCAGCGCCGGCGCGGTCGACTTGAGCGTCTCCTCGCGGATGCCGTCCCACAGGCGCGCCAGATAGTCGAAGTCGCGCTTGATCTCGACCTTGGTGCGCTGGAGGCCCGCGGTGCGGACGATGCAGCCCATCGTCGGCGGCAGCTTGAGGTCCGCCATGATGCCCTTGAGGCGCTTGCGATCGGCAGCCGACGAGATCTTGCGCGAGATGCCGCCGCCATGCGCGGTGTTCGGCATCAGCACGCAGTAGCGGCCGGCAAGGCTGAGATAGGTGGTGAGGGCCGCGCCCTTGTTGCCGCGCTCTTCCTTGACGACCTGGACCAGCAGCACCTGGCGGCGGCGGATCACGTCCTGGATCTTGTAGCGGCGGCGCAGGTTCATGCGGCGCTGGCGCAGGGCCTCGGCCGGGCTGTCCTCGCCGCCATTGCCCTTGCCGCGGCGCTTGCGCGAACGGCCGCCTTCACGAGCTTCCTCGCCTTCGCCGGCTTCGGCATCGCTCTCGCCTTCGCCGTCCTCGTCGTCGACCGGACGCTCGAGCACTTCCACGCCGCCTTCGTCGTCATGGTCGTGATCGTGATCGTCGTCGCCATCCTCCTCGGCGCGCAGCGCGGCTTCCTCGGCCGCATGCTCGGCTTCCTCGCGGAGCAGCGCTTCGCGATCTTCCTTGGGGATCTGGTAATAGTCGGGATGGATTTCGCTAAAGGCCAGGAAGCCGTGGCGATTGCCACCGTAATCCACGAACGCCGCCTGGAGCGACGGCTCCACGCGGGTCACCTTGGCCAGATAGATATTGCCCTTGAGCTGCTTGCGCTCGGCGGACTCGAAATCAAACTCCTCGATTCGGCTTCCCTTGACGACGGCCACGCGGGTTTCCTCCCGGTGGCGTGCGTCGATCAGCATACGCATGGTCATTTATGATTCTCCGGGCGCGCCGGCCCCAGCCCTCTGGACTTTTGATGCGGAGGGCTCGCGCAGGCGCGCGACATACAATGCGGCCCTGGCCGGCGGATTGGCCGGCTGCGGTCTCGCGGGTTTCGAAAACTGCTGCTGCTCGCAGGGCACGCGCGAACCGGTGGTCCGCAGGCTCCGCCGCCATCACGCGACCGGCCGGTTCGGCCAATCGGTGCAGACGTTGCGGAAATTGCCTCATGTGAGCGTCAACCTGAACTGTCGCGACAAGATGTGGCCGCGAGAAAGGTCCGGCGCAAGGGCCGGGACAATGCTGCCTAGCATTACCGTAACGGCGCGGCAACCTTGGCTAAAAACGGCAAACAGACCGGCAAGCCCTTGCCGCCTTGCCGGCAAAAATATGCCGAATCCAAAATTAACCGCACAATTTCACGGCGATTTGAGGCGCGCCCTCTAGTCCGGTCTCGTCAGGGCAGACGCGTAACTCAGAGTATCAATCTATGGTTTTGGGCTGGACCCCCAGAGCCCCGGCGCGGCATAGCGTCAGGGTGCTGTTCCTGCTCGCCTTGCTCTCCGGCTGGTTGACCGGAGTCCCCAGCTGGGCGGGCGTCGTGCAGGAAGTGCGCGTGAAGGGCGACCGGGTGATCGTCAGGTTTGACGCACCCGTTTCCCAGGCAAGCGCTTTCATGCTCGCTGGACCACAGCGTATCGTGCTGGACGCCAAGGGCGCCGAGCCGGGTGATCGCGCCTATGCCGAAGGGCCGGTGACGAGCATCCGACAGGGCTCGCAAGGCGCCGAGGGCGCGCGCATTGTGCTCGACCTGGCACGCCCGGCGATCGTGACCGAGGGCCGCTTCGGCAACGACGGCCGCACGCTCACGCTCCAGCTGCGCACCGTGGACGACGCGCAGTTCGCCCGTGCCGCCGCCGAGCGCCGGATGAGCTTCCTGCCGCCCTTCTCCTATGTGCAGCCCGCGGGCCACAGCCGCTACAGCGAGACGATCGCGTTGCCACGGCGCGCGCCGCCGGCCGCACTGCCGCGCGTCTATGGCGAGGCGGACCGTCCGCTCGTCGTGATCGATGCCGGCCATGGCGGGCACGACCCCGGCGCGATCGGCGCGAGCGGCCTGCGCGAGAAGGACCTCACGCTCAAGACCGCGCTGGCGATCAAGGACGCGCTGCTCGCCTCGGGCCGGGTGCGCGTGGCGCTCACCCGCGAGGACGATCGCTTCCTGGTCCTCCAGGAACGCTATGGCCTTGCCCGCAAGCTGGGCGCGGACCTGTTCATCTCCGTGCACTGCGACAGCGCCGGCAATGGCGATGCCTCCGGCGCGACCGTCTACACCCTGTCCGAAGTCGCGTCCGACAAGGAAGCGGCCCGGCTGGCGGCGCGCGAGAACAAGGCCGACATCATCGCCGGCGTCGACCTCGGCACGCAGAATCCGGATATCTCCTCGATCCTCATCGACCTCACCCAGCGCGAGACGATGAACGCATCGGCGGGCTTCGCCCGGCTGCTCGGCCGCGAGGCCCAGCCGCTGATCCCGATCAAGGCGAACTTCCACCGCATGGCGTCGCTGATGGTGCTCAAGGCACCGGACATGCCGTCGATCCTGTTCGAGACGGGCTATATCTCGAACGAATCCGACGCCGCATTCCTCGCCTCGGACGAAGGCCGCAGGAAAGTGGCGCAGAGCGTGCGCAAGGCCGTGGAAATCCACTTCGCGACGCGCATGGCGTCACGGACTTTAGCTTCTCGGTGAAACCATCTCCTCAATCCCCTTGTGCCCTCATTATAGGCGGGTACGAGGGGAAGTGGTTTCACATTGGGAATAAACCCGTTTTGGGGCAATCGCGGGCAATTCCCCTCCACGGCAGGGGCGTGCGGCGAGCCGCCAGACTCCCGGCTTCCTTCCCCGGCCAATCCTGCTAAACCGCGAGCCGCATGTCCGACGGTTCCACCACTTCCAGCGTAAAGATGCGCATCAAGCGCGAGATCGGAGGCTTCAAGGGGCTGTTCGGTCGCGTCCGCCACCGCTGGTGGTTCCGGATTCTCGCGGTGCTCGCCCTGCTCTCCGGCCTGTTCGTGTTCCTTGTCTGGCTGTTCATCGCGCGCAACCTGCCGTCGGTCGACACGCTGAAGAACTATGAGCCGCCGCTGCCGACCAATGTCCGCTCGGCCGAGGGCCTGCCGATCTACAGCTATGCCCGCGAGCGCCGCGTGCAGCTGAGCTTCCCCGAATATCCCAAGCTGCTGGTCGAAGCGTACATGTCCGCCGAGGACAAGACCTTCTTCGAGCATCACGGCGTCGATTTCCCCGGCCTGGTCCGCGCGGCCTTCCAGGGACTGGTCAGCGGCTCCACGCCGCGCGGCACCTCGACGATCACCCAGCAGGTCGCCAAGAACCTGCTGGTCGGCAACGAGACGAGCTACCTGCGCAAGGCCAAGGAGGGCATCCTCGCCTGGCGCATGGAAGACGTGCTCACCAAGCAGCAGATCATGGAGCTGTACCTCAACTCGATCGAGCTGGGGCGCAACGCCGGCGGTGTCGAGGCGGCGAGCCAGGCCTATTTCGGCAAGGAGCTCGACCAGCTGACCCTGCCGCAGATGGCCTATCTGGCGATCCTGCCCAAGGGCCCGTCCAACTATGATCCCGAACGCCACACCCAGCGCGCGCTCGATCGCCGCAACTGGGTGCTCGGGCAGATGCTCGAGAACGGCTTCATCGACCAGGCCCAGCATGATTCGGCGGTCGCCTCGCCGCTCGGCACCGTGCCGCGCCAGACGCCGAAGTTCGAGCGCGTCGGCGGCTATTTCACCGAGGAAGTGCGCCGCCAGCTGATCGACAAGTTCGGCGAGACCAACGAGACCGGCCCCTACAGCGTCTATTCGGGCGGCCTGTGGGTGCGCACCTCGCTCGATCCCAAGCTGCAGGAATATGCCCAGAAGGCCCTGCGCGACGGCCTGCTGCGCTATGACCGCGGCCGTGGCTGGTCCGGGCCGATCGGCCATGCGGATATCGGCAAGAGCTGGCTCCAGTCGTTCCTCAACACCAATATCGGCCTCGACTACGAGAATTGGCGCGCGGGCGTGCTGATCGATCGCACCGGCGACAGCTGGCAGATCGGCTTCGACGACGGCTCGACCGGCACGCTGCCCAAATGGGCCGCGACCATGCCGGTGCGCGGCAAGGGCGGCCAGGCGTTCGATGCGTTCAAGCCGGGCGACATCGTCGCGGTGGCGCCGGAAGCGAACGGCCAGTACGCACTGCGCTCGGTCCCCAAGGTTTCGGGCGGCATGGTGGTCGAGGATCCGCGCACCGGGCGCATCCTCGCCATGCAGGGCGGCTTCGATTCGCGCATCCAGAGCTTCAACCGCGCCACCCAGGCGCAGCGCCAGCCGGGCTCGACGATCAAGCCGATCGTCTATGCCGCCGCGCTCGAGCAGGGCATGACCCCCGCCTCGATCGTGGTCGATGGCCCGTTCTGCGTGTGGCAGGGGGCCAGCCTCGGCCAGAAGTGCTTCCGCAACTTCGGCAATGCCCGCGGCGCCGGCCCCAAGACGCTGCGCTGGGGCATCGAGCAGTCGCGCAACCTGATGACGGTGCAGATCGCCAACCAGACCGGCATGGATCACGTCGTCGACCTGATGCAGCGGATCGGCGTGTCGCGACAGAAATTCCCGCCCTATCTCAGCTACGCGCTGGGCGCCGGCGAGACGACCGTGACCCGCATGGTCAATGCCTATTCGATCCTGGTGAACCACGGCCGGGCGCTCAACCCGTCGCTGATCGACTTCGTCCAGAACCGGAAGGGCGCGGTGGTGTGGCCGGAGAACTGGCGCCCGTGCGAAGGCTGCAACGCGCCCGACTGGAAGGGCGGCGCGATGCCGCGCCCGGTCACCCGCGCCAAGCAGGTGCTCGATCCGCTCTCCGCCTATCAGATGGTCCATATCGCCGAGGGCGTCGTCCAGCGCGGCACCGCCACGGTACTGCGCGACCTGGGCCGCCCGATGATGGGCAAGACCGGCACCACCTCGGGCCCGACCGACGTCTGGTTCGTCGGCGGCACGCCGCAGATGATCGGCGGTCTCTATATCGGCTATGACACGCCGACCAACCTGGGCGGCTATGCCCAGGGCGGCTCGATCGCCGCGCCGATCTTCAAGCAGTTCGCCATCCCCGCCTTCGAAGGCATGGAGAAGGTCCCCTTCACCGCGCCGCAGGGCATCCGCATGGTCCGCATCGACCGCGCCAGCGGCAAGCCGGTGACCGGCGCCTGGCCGTCGAGCGATCCGCTTTCGGGCGTGATCTGGGAAGCATTCAAGCCCGAGACCGACCAGCGCCGCGGCCGCCGCGACCAGGAAGAACAGCCCGAGGCCAAGGCCGTCGAGAAGAAGGCCGCCCCCAAGAAGCAGGAAGGCGACAGCGACTTCTTGCAACGCGAGGGCGGAATCTACTAGCGGGCGTAACTATATACCCGTCATCCCCGCGAAGGCGGGGATCCAGAGCCAAGCAGGACGCGGCTCTGTTACCCTGGATCCCCGCCTTCGCGGGGATGACGAAGAATTAGGTTCGAAAGGTACTTCTCATGCGCGCCGAAGCGCAGGCTCATGTCGACAACATCAAGGAGTCGCTCGCGCTGCTCCGCCGGTTCCTCGATTGGGACCGCGCGCTGCGCCGGCTCGACGAGCTCAATGCGCGCGTCGAGGACCCGACCCTGTGGAACGATGCCAAAAAGGCCCAGGACGTGATGCGCGAGCGTCGCCGGCTCGACGAATCGATCACCGCCACGCGCGCGATCGAGACCGAGCTCAACGACACCGCCGAGCTGATCGAGATGGCCGAGGCCGAGGGCGACGAGGACATGGCGGTCGAAGGCACCGCCAGCCTTGCCGCGCTCGCCGCGCGCGCCGAGAAGGACAAGGTCATGGCCCTGCTCTCGGGCGAGGCCGATGCCAACGACACCTATATCGAGATCAACTCGGGCGCCGGCGGCACCGAGAGCAACGACTGGGCGGGCATGCTCCAGCGCATGTACACGCGCTGGGCGGAGCGCCACGGCCTCAAGGTCGAGCTGATCGACTATCATGCCGGCGAGCAGGCGGGCATCAAGTCGGCGACGTTGCTGGTGAAGGGCGAGAACGCCTATGGCTATGCGAAGACCGAGAGCGGCGTGCACCGCCTGGTCCGCATCAGCCCCTATGACAGCGCCGCGCGTCGTCACACCAGCTTCTCCTCGATCTGGGTCTATCCGGTGATCGACGACAATATCGTGGTCGAGATCAACGAGAGCGAACTGCGCATCGACACCTATCGCGCCTCGGGCGCGGGCGGCCAGCACATCAACACCACCGATTCGGCGGTGCGCATCACCCACTTGCCGACCGGCATCGTGGTGCAGTGCCAGAACCAGCGCTCGCAGCACAAGAACAAGGCCGAGGCCTATAACCAGCTGCGCGCCCGCCTCTACGAGCGCGAGCTGGCCGAGCGCGAGGCCGCGGCCAACGCGACCAACGCCACCAAGACCGATATCGGCTGGGGGCACCAGATCCGCTCCTATGTGCTCCAGCCATATCAGCTGGTTAAGGACCTGCGCACGGGCGTTACTTCCACTGCGCCCTCGGATGTGCTCGATGGGGACCTCGACGCGTTCATGGCCGCCGCGCTATCCCAGCGGGTGACCGGCGAGACGGTCGAAGTGGAGGATGTCGATTGAGACGCGGCCCCGCGCTGTTCCTGGGACTGATGCTGGCGGCGTGCAGCGGCGCGCCGGTGGCGATCGACAACAAGGAACAGGGCACCCCCGCGGCCAATAGCGGCTTCCCCGCCGCCGACCGGCCGGTGGCCGGCATCCTCTCGCCGCGCTGGTCGACCGAGGAAGCGCGCGACCGGCTGAACGAAGCGGGCCAGGTGATGGACCTGGCCGGCATCAAGCCGGACATGACCGTGGCCGATATCGGCGCGGGCGAAGGCTATTATACCGTCCGCCTGGCGGCGCGCGTCGGCGACAAGGGCCGCGTCGTCGCCGAGGACATCGTCCCCGAGACGCGCGACTATCTGGCGACCCGCGTGCTGCGCGAGAAGCTCGACAATGTCAGCGTCCGCCTGGGCCTGCCCGCCGATCCGCGCCTGCCCGAGAACAGCTTCGACCGGGTACTCATGGTCCACATGTACCATGAGATCGAGAGCCCGTACGAGTTCCTGTGGCGACTGCGCCCCGCGCTGGCCCCGGGCGGCCAGGCGGTGGTGGTCGATGCCGATCGCCCGACCCAGGACCATGGCACCCCGCCCGAGCTGCTCAAATGCGAGTTCGCCGCGGTCGGCTATGCGCTGGTCTCGATGAAGCCGATGCCCTCGGCGGGCGGCTATATCGCGATCTTCGAGGCGAAGGGCGAGCGTCCCGAGCCGAGTGCGATCCGCGCCTGCAAGAGCGGCAAGACCGCGACGCCGGCGGTGCTGCCCAAGGAAGAATCAAAGGAACCCTAGGCTGCGGAAGCTGGTGATGCCGTTTGCGGCGACCACCAGGTGATCGAGCAGCCGCACCCCCAGCGTATCGAGCGCGCGGGCGAGCCGGTCGGTCGCCTCGCGATCGGCGCGGCTCGGGGTGGGATCGCCGCTCGGATGGTTGTGCGCCATCACCACCGCAAAGGCATGGAAGGCGATCGCATCCGCCGCGATGTCGCGGATCGGCAGGCTGAGCTGGTCGCGCCGGGCCGAGCGGGCATGGCGCATGCCCAGCACCTGCTGGGCCCGGTCGAGATAGGCGAAGGCCATCACTTCCACCCGCTCGCCCGCCAGCGGCGCGAACAGCGCCTGCGCCGCTTCGATATCGGGCAGGCGCAGGGGCGGATTGTCGGCACCGAACAGCATCGCGACCGGCTGCCACCGCGCCGCCTCCGCCCGAAGCGCGACCGGCTCCGGAACGGACCGTGGCGGAGAGGTGTGGTTTCTCCACAATGGATGTGTCTCGCCCGCTTGGCCTCGCGCGGAGGCAGGGCTAGGCTGTGCCCATGCAGCAGTACCTCGATTTGATGGCCCGTGCGCTCGACACCGGCGCCGAGCAGATGGACCGCACCGGCACCGGCACGCTGAGCGTGTTCGGCCACCAGATGCGCTTCGACCTGTCGCAGGGCTTCCCGCTGCTCACCACCAAGAAGCTGCACCTGCGCTCGATCCTGATCGAGCTGCTGTGGTTCCTGCGCGGCGACACCAATGTGAAGTGGCTGCAGGAGCGCAAGGTCAGCATCTGGGACGAATGGGCCGACGAGAATGGCGATCTCGGCCCCGTCTACGGCAAGCAGTGGCGCGACTGGGAAGCGGCGGACGGCCGCCATATCGACCAGATCAAGGAGTTGATCGAGACGCTGAAGACCAATCCCGGCTCGCGCCGCATGGTCGTCTCGGCCTGGAACCCCGGCGAGCTCCACGCGATGGCGCTCGCGCCCTGCCACTGCCTGTTCCAGTGCCATGTCGCGAACGGCAAGCTGAGCCTCCAGCTCTACCAGCGCTCGGCCGACATCTTCCTCGGCGTGCCGTTCAACATCGCCAGCTACGCGCTGCTCACCCATCTCCTCGCCCAGCAGGCGGGGCTCGAGGTCGGCGACTTCGTGTGGACCGGCGGCGACTGCCACCTCTATTCGAATCACCTCGACCAGGCCCGCGAGCAGTTGAGCCGCACCCCCGGCCCGATCCCGCGGCTGGAGATCCTGCGCGACCCGGGCTCGATCGATGCCTATGAATATGAGGACTTCGTGATCCACGACTACGTCGCCCAGCCGCATATCAAGGCGCCGGTGGCGGTTTAGGAGAAATCGTCACCCTGAACTTGTTTCAGGGTCCAACCCTCCGCTTGGGAAGCCGGCGCCCGTAGCGCGCTGGATGCTGAAACAAGTTCAGCATGACGGGTTCCCATGCCGGACCGCATCTGCTTCTGTCGCCGGATGCAGGTGATTTCCTTCCATCTCGCCCGTGCCGACAATGGTGTGATCGGCGTCGACAACCAGCTGCCCTGGCACCTGCCCGCCGATCTCAGGCGCTTCAAGGCGCAGACGATGGGCAAGCCGATGATCATGGGACGCAAGACCTTCGAGAGTTTTCCCGCACCCCTGCCCGGCCGCCGCCATATCGTGCTGACCCGCGATCGCGCCTGGCAGGCCGAGGGTGCCGAAGTCGTCCATTCGCCCGAGGAAGCGCTGGCGCTCGCGGGCCCCGGCGACGTCGCGGTGATCGGCGGCGCGGAGGTCTTCGCGCTGTTCGCGCCCGACCGGATCGAGCTGACCGAAGTCCATGCTTCCCCGGAAGGGGATGCGCATGTCCCCGCTTTCGGGGTTGAATGGCGCGAAGTTGCGCGCGAGGATTTCGAGCAAGAAGCGGGGCGCCCTGCCTACAGCTTCGTGACATTGGAGCGGGCAGGATGAAGAAGAAGATCCTCTGGGGCGTGCTCATCGTCCTCGTGCTGGCCGCGGTCGGCTTTTTCGGCTTCGCCCCGGGGATCGTCGAAGGCAGCATGAACAAGGTGGTGCCGACGAAGCTTGTGCGCCCAAGCGACGCGGTGAAGAAGCTCCACGCCTCGCTGCAGATCGCCGACATGCATGCCGACACGCTGATGTGGAACCGCAGCCTGCTCGAGCGCTCGAATACCGGCCAGGTCGACCTGCCCCGGCTGCTCGAGGGCAATGTCGCGCTCCAGGTCTTCTCCTCGGTCACCAAGACGCCGAAGCACCAGAATTACGACGCCAATTCGGGCGACACCGACAACATCACCCTGCTGACCATCGCCCAGCTCCAGCCGCCCAAGACCTGGACCTCGCTGCTCGAGCGCTCGCTGTTCCATGCCCGCAAGCTCGATCGCGCCGCCGCCGGTTCGAACGGCAAGCTGCGGGTGATCCACAATCCGCAGGAGCTCGACCAGCTGCTCGCCGATCGCGCGGCGGGCAGGAAGGTGGTCGGCGGCATGCTCTCGATCGAGGGGCTGCAGGACCTGGAGGGCCAGCTTGGCAATCTCGACAAGCTCCACGCCGCAGGCTTCCGCATGGCCGGCCTCGCGCATTTCTTCGACAATGACGTCGCCGGATCGATGCACGGGATGAAGAAGGGCGGGCTCACTCCGCTCGGTCGCCAGGTGCTCGCGCGGATGGAACAGCTCGGCATGATCGTCGACATCGCCCATTCGAGCCACGAATCGGTCGCCGAGATCCTCAGGCTGGCAAAGCGCCCGGTCGTCTCCAGCCATGGCGGCGTGCAGGCGACGTGCAAGGTCAACCGCAACCTGACCGACGAGGAGATCAAGGGTGTCGCGCGCACCGGCGGCGTGGTCGGCATCGGTTACTGGGACGCGGCGGTGTGCGGTACCGAGCCGGCCAATGTCGTCCGCGCGATCCTGCACGTGCGCCAGCTCGTCGGCATCGATCATGTCGGCCTGGGCTCCGATTTCGACGGCGCGGTGACCACCGGCTGGGATTCGTCGCAGCTGATCGCGATCACCGGCGGCCTGCTCGATGCCGGCCTGTCACCCGACGAGATCCGCAAGGTGATGGGCGGCAATGTCCTGCGCGTACTCCGCGCGGGAATCGTGCCGGGGACGTGAAGCGATGCGGCACCGCGCCACCCGAATCCAGGCGATCCTGGCGGGCACGATCACCGGCGTGATCGCCGCCGGCGGCATCGCGATCGCCCTCCTGGCCCTCTCCGTCGGGCCATCGTCGCCGGCGATGGCCCTTTCGGCGGCACCGGCCGTGCTCGCCATCGCCACGCTGGTGGCACTCCCCACGGCGGCGCTGATGGTCTGGTGCCTGACCGAGGCCGCACGGGCAGTGCCGCTCTTCGATTCGCTGGTCGCCTGGGTGCTGGCCGGAATCCTGTTCGCCTCGCCCACCGCCCTGCTCTTCTCCTATGGCCAGCCGGGCGCCGATCAGTTCGCGCTGGCATCGCCCTGGTCGTTCTTCCTCGCGGTCGGGGCGCTCAGCGCCTTCGCGGCCTGGCTGTGGCGCCGTGAACCGCTCCGGGATGCGCCGGGGCTTTCGGAACCTGCCGCCCCTCCCTATAGCCCGCCTGATGGAGCGGCTTGACGGCGGCTCGGCAGTCCCGCCCCGCTATCGGGGTGCGATCGTCGCGCTCGGCAATTTCGACGGATTTCACCTGGGGCATCAGGCGGTGGTGGGCCATGCGGTAGCGCGTGCGCGTGCCGAAGGGCGGCCGGCGATCGTCGGCACCTTCGATCCGCACCCCCAGCGCTATTTCCGCCCGGACAGCCCCTGGTTCCGCCTGACCACGATGGACCAGCGCCAGCGCCTGCTCGCCGAAGCCGGTGTCGATGCCATGCTGGTCTTTCCGTTCAACGCCGAGCTGGCGGCGCTCAGCGCGCGCGGCTTTGCCGAGGAGCGGCTGGTCGACTGGATCGGTGCCGGCGGCGTCGTCACCGGCGGCGACTTCACCTTCGGCAAGGGCCGCGAGGGCGATGTGTCGACCCTCGCCGCGCTCGGCGCCGAACTCGGCTTCTCGGCCGAGACGGTGGCGCCCGTGCAGCTCGACGGCGAGACCGTCTCGTCGAGCCGCATCCGCGACCATCTCCGCGAGGGCCGGCCGGCCGATGCCGGCCGGCTGCTCACCCGCCCCTTCGCGATCGAGGGCATTGTCCAGCATGGCGACCAGGTCGGCCGCACGCTCGGCTTCCCGACCGCGAACCTCAGCCTCGCCAACTATCTGCGCCCCGCCTACGGTATCTATGCGGTGCGCGGACGGCTGCCCGACGGACGTGTGGTCGGCGGCGTCGCCAGCCTGGGCATCCGCCCGACCTTCGAGCCGCCGGTCGAGCTGCTCGAGCCCTATTTCTTCGATTTCTCGGGCGATCTCTACGGCCAGACCATCGAGGTCCAGCTGATCGACTATCTCCGCCCCGAAGCGAAGTTCGATTCGCTCGATGCTCTCAAGGCGCAGATCGACGCCGACGCGGCAAAGGCGCGGGAACTGCTGGGCTAGCGCGAATCGCGCACTGCCAGCTGGTGCAACCGGATCAGCCGGAAGCGCACCCGGTGCCATTTGCTGAGGTCGTCCCAGCGCGATTCGTCGGTGGCCGCGGCGATCTCCGTGTCGATCCGTGCCAGCCCCTCCGCCTCGGGGAGCAGCAGATAATGCCCGGCCAGATCGGCAATCTCGTCACCGCCTCCGGGCCCAGCGACGCTCTGGACCGGAATGTTCATGCAAAGGGGACTCGCGAAGCCCGGCGGGGTTCCCCAAATTGGTGGTTAAGCGCACGCGCAACATCTGCTTTGCATGGAGCGCGGCTTCCTCTAATTCCCGCGCACTCATGAGCGACGAAAAAGACTACCGCGACACCGTCTTCCTTCCGAAGACCGAGTTCCCCATGAAGGCAGGCCTCGCCCAGAAGGAGCCTGCCATCCTCGATCGCTGGGCGAAGATCGGGCTGTACGACAAGCTGCGCGCGCAGCGTGCCGGCCGCACCCGCTTCATCCTGCACGATGGCCCGCCCTATGCGAATGGCGACATTCACATGGGCCATGCGATGAACAAGGTCCTCAAGGACATCATCGTCCGCTCGCAGAGCCTGATGGGCAAGGACGCGCCCTATATCCCGGGCTGGGATTGCCATGGCCTGCCGATCGAGTGGAAGGTCGAAGAGGCCTATCGCGCCAAGAAGCTCAACAAGGACGAAGTCGACCCCGTCGCCTTCCGCGCCGAATGCCGCGCCTATGCCGAGAAATGGGTCGGCGTGCAGCGCGAGCAGTTCGAGCGGCTGGGCGTGATGGGCGACTGGACCAACCCGTACCTCACGATGAACTATGAGAGCGAGGCGATCATCGCCGGCGAGCTGCTCAAGTTCGCCGAGAGCGGCCAGCTCTATCGCGGTGCCAAGCCGGTGATGTGGTCACCGGTCGAGAAGACCGCGCTGGCCGAGGCCGAGGTTGAGTATGAGGACATCACCTCGACGCAGATCGACGTGGCGTTCGAGATCGTCGAAGCGCCCAACGCGCCCGAGCTGGTCGGCGCGCATGCAGTGATCTGGACGACCACCCCGTGGACGATCCCGGTGAACCAGGCTTTGGCGTACGGGCCGGAGGTTGAGTATGTTACGCTTGAATTCTCACCGAAGCTGATCTCGGCAACTGCCTCCACCATTGAAGACATCAAGGCCTTTGAGCACCCTGCTCTGGCCGGGCGCTATCTAATTGCGGCGGAGCTCATCGAGTCATTCGTTCGCCGTTTTGAGACCGAAGCACGCAAGCACATTGACCTGCCTACCGGGCAAGGAGCTCTCGTGCTGGATCGCATCCTGAGTGATCCCATCAAGGGCTCGCAGCTCGCCGGCGCCATCGCCCGCCACCCCATGCACAAGCTTGGCGGCTTCTTCGCCAAGCCGCGTCCGCTGCTCGCCGGCGACTTCGTCACCACAGACGCGGGTACGGGCCTCGTCCATATGGCGCCCGACCACGGCGAGGACGACTTCCTGCTCTGCAAGGCCAATGGCATCGATCCGGTGTTCGCGGTCGATGCGGCAGGCATGTACCGGCCGGACTGGCTGTGGCTCGGTGGCCAGGGATCGGTGATCAACAAGAAGTTCACCGCCTCGGACGGCCCGATCTGCACCGATCTGCGCGAAGCGGGCGCGCTGCTCGCCGCCTCGGACGACTTCACCCACAGCTATCCGCACAGCTGGCGCTCAAAGGCCAAGGTGATCTTCCGCTGCACGCCGCAGTGGTTCATCCCGATGGACCGTCCGAGCGGCGCGACCCACGACACGAGCTGGGACGACGAATCGCGCGAGGGCGCCGCATCGAACGGCGCCACGCTGCGCGGCATCGCGCTCGATGCGATCGAGAACACCCGCTGGGTGCCGGAAAAGGCGCAGAACCGCATCCGCGCGATGGTCGAGGGGCGCCCGGACTGGGTGATCAGCCGCCAGCGCGCCTGGGGCGTGCCGATCGCGCTCTATGTCCACCGCCAGACCGGCGAGTATCTCCGCGATCCGGAGGTCAACGCCCGCATCCTCAATGCCTTCGAGACCGGCGGGGCCGACGCCTGGTTCCAGGCCGATCACCAGCAGCTGCTGGGCGAGAAATATGATCTCGCGCACTATGAGGTGATCACCGACATCCTCGACGTCTGGTTCGATTCGGGCTCGACCCACAGCTTCGTGATCGAGGCGCGCTACGGCGTGGGCACCCGTGCCGATCTCTATCTCGAGGGTTCGGACCAGCATCGCGGCTGGTTCCAGTCGTCGCTGCTCGAAAGCTCGGGCACGCGCGGCCGGGCGCCCTATGACGCGGTGCTGACGCATGGCTTCGCGCTCGACGGCAATGGCCGCAAGATGTCGAAGTCGCTCGGCAACGTCGTCGATCCGCTCAAGATCATCGACGAGAGCGGCGCGGACATCCTGCGCCTCTGGGTCGCGCAGACCGATTATTTCGAGGACGTCCGCATCGGCAAGGAAGTGCTTGCCGGCACCGGCGATGCCTATCGCAAGATCCGGAACACCTTCCGCTACCTGCTCGGCGCGCTCGACGGGTTTAGCGAGACGGAACGCCTGCCCGTGGCCGAAATGCCCGAGCTGGAGCGCTATATCCTCGCCAAACTCGCCGATTTGGACGCGGAACTGCGCAGCGCCGCTGACGGTTTCGAATTCAACCGCTACAGCCGCGCCCTGACGGATTTCATGAACGAAGACCTGTCGGCCTTCTTCTTCGATATCCGCAAGGATTGCCTCTATTGCGAGGCGGAAAGCTCGGCCAAGCGCCGTGCCTATCGCACCGTTCTCGATGTGCTGTTCCACGCGCTGGTCCGCTATGCGGCGCCGGTGCTGGCCTTCACCGCCGAGGAAGTGTGGCAGGCCCGCTTCCCGAGCGAGGACGAATCGGTGCACATGCTCGAATGGCCGGTGCTGCCGGAAGGCGCCTCGGTCGAGAGCGACTGGACCGCGATCCGCCAGCTCCGCCAGCAGGTGACCGAGGCGATCGAGCCCTATCGCCGCGAGAAGCAGGTGCGCTCGAGCCTCGAGGCCGAAGTGACCGTGCCGGTGCTGCCGGCATCGGAAGCCGATCTCGCCGAGCTGTTCATCGTCTCGAAGGTGAGCAAAGGGGACGCGGTCACGGTCGTGCCCACCCAGCGCCATAAATGCGGCCGCTGTTGGCGGCATCTCCCGGAAGTTGCGCAGGACGGCGCCTTGTGCGACCGCTGTGCCGGGGTGGTGGAATGAACGTGACTCGTGGAATCGGCTTCGCCGTGGCGGCCCTTGTTTTCGTCATCGATCAGGTGACGAAGCTGCTGGTCGTGCGCGCGCTCGGAGTCGACCTGGCGTTCGTCCAGACCCTGATCCAGCAGAAGCTCGGCCTGGACGGGCTCAACCATGTCCAGGAAGTGCTGCCGATCTTCGACCTGCGCTTCGTCGCCAATATCGGCGTGTCGCTCGGCCTGTTCGCCGCGAACAGCGATGCGACGCGCTGGATGCTGGTGCTGCTCACCGGCGCGATCGCCGCGGGCGTGATCTGGTGGATGTTCCGCGAGAAGAAGCTGCCCGATGTCTGCGCGCTCGGCATGGTGCTGGGCGGTGCGCTCGGCAACATCCTCGACCGGGCCCGGCTCGGCTTCGTCGTCGATTTCGCCGACCTGCATTTCGGGACATGGCGCCCGTTTTTGGTCTTCAACGTCGCCGATGCGGCGATTACCATCGGCGTGCTGATCCTGTTGATCCGCGCGCTCCTCGTGCGCGATAAGGCCGCAGGCGAAAGCCCGGCCGCTGTGGAGAATGAAGTCAATGCGTAAGACCGTTACCATCGTGAGCGCGATCGCGCTTGCGGCCTCGCTCTCCGCTTGCGGCAAGAAGGGTTATGACCGGGCGCGTCCCGACGAGTTCGCCGTCGCCCGCCAGGCGCCGCTGGTGATCCCGCCCGATTTCGCGCTGGTGCCGCCGCAGCCGGGCGCTCCGCGTCCGCAGGAAGGCAATCCGGCCAACCAGGCGCTCGACGCGATGTTCGGCGGCTCGGCGGCGCGCAGCCCCGGCGAGCAGGCAGTCATGGACCAGTCGGGCAGCACCGGCGCCGATGTCGGCGCGCGCTCGACCGCGGGCAGCCCGGGCACCAGCGTGGTCGACAAGGGCACCACCACCCGCGACATCGTCGCTGCGCCGGAAGGCGACGGCAAGGATGCCAAGGCCAGCACGCCGCAATAAGCGGCACTGCTCCTCAAGCGCACGAAACAAGAAAGGCCGGCCTGCATCCCCCTGCAGGCCGGCCTTTCCCTATGGCGGGGAGCGCGCGGGGCGCTCCCCTTCCCCCCAACCGAATTAGAAGGCGACGCTCACCGAGCCGAGGATGCCGCCCTTGGCCGCATCCTTGCTGCTCGGCGTGATGAAGGTCGTGTCGGTGTCGACATAGTTCACACCGAAGGTGAGCGACTTGTAGGTGAAGGTCGCGCCCACGCCCCAGTCGGTATATTCGTCGGTCGGACCCGAAAGCCAGCTCGGACCCCAGGTGTGGCCGAGATGGGCGGTGAGGCCGATCGGCGTCTTCGGGATCGCGACCGAAAGGTCGCCGGCCAGGTAGAAATTGTCTTCCTTCTTCAGGAGACCGGTCTGGCCCTGATCGATCGCCAGCGCCTTCTGCTTCGGCGCGTAGTTGCCGGTGACCTTCCCGGTGACCGGGCCGATCGCATAGGAGACCGAGGCATAGGGCTCGATGAAGTCCGAAGCGCTCTTGTCGCCGGTGAAGCCCGGACGCGTGCCCGGATAGACATAGTAGAGCGCGCCGACGTCGACGGTGACGCCGCCGTCGAAGGCGTGCTTGTAGCCGGCGATCAGGTCGAGTTCCTGATGGGCGGTGCCGTGCACGGTGACATAGTCATCGATCGACGAGCCCCAGGCCGAGACATAGAAGCCCGATGCGTGGCTGATGGTGATGCCACCCTGCACGGCGAAATTGCCGTCGGTCTGCGAGATGCCGCGGAACTTGTAGTCGCTGACGACGGCGACGCTGCCGCTGATCGTCACGGCGGGCGCCGGATCGGTCTGATCCTGGGCCATCGCGGGGGTGGCTGCGACAGCTGCCGCAAGAGCGGCGAGGCTGATCATGGTGTAGCGCATGGAATACCCTTCCCGTTTATTCAAAAGGGTTCCCGCCTGCTGCGCCCGGTGCGGCGTCATGCGGCTCGAGAGCCTGCGCTGCTTGCGGGTACGCCTTGTTTCTAGACGGGCGCCGCTGCACCGCACAACATTAATTGCTGTTCCGTCACGGGATCGTGACGAACTGTTGCTGACCAGCAACAGGCGGCCGAGCGCACATGAAAAAGGCCCACCCGCGCGAGCGGGCAGGCCTTATGCCAAGCTACGGTAAAATCAGCGAATCTGGACGATCGCGTCCACTTCGACCGCCGCACCAAGCGGCAGGGTGGGCACGCCCACCGCGCTGCGGGCATGCTTGCCGGCATCGCCGAACAGCGCCTGCATCAGCTCCGAAGCGCCATTGGCGACCTTGGGCTGGTCGGTGAAATCGGCCGCCGAGTTCACGAACACGCCGAGCTTCACGATTCGCTCGACCCGCGAGATGTCACCGTCCAGATACTTCTGGATCTGCGCGACGAGCATCAGGGCACAGCGCTGCGCGGCCTCGGTACCGAATGCCAGGTCGCGATCCTCGCCCAGCCGGCCGGCCATCAGCGCGCCGTCCTTGAAGGGAAGCTGGCCGGAGATGTGGAGCAGGCCATTCGCCTCCACCACCGGCACATAGGCGGCAACCGGTGCCGCGGCTTCGGGAAGGGCGAGGCCAAGCTCTTCGAGCTTGCGGGCGACATGCGTGGTCATGGGCCCTGCTCAACCACTCGCCGCGTCGGCGGTCAAGCCTGCGTCGAAGCGCGCCTCGATCCAGTCGCGCGCCACCAGCCAGTCGTCGATTCGGGCATGGGCATGTGCTGCCGGCACGACGCTGGGCGCCAGGCTCGGCTCGGCGACCATGTGCAGGCGGAACACCTCGGGCGCATGCTTCGCCACCGATTCGTGGTGCACGGCAAGATCATCGACGAACACGGCGACCGTGGGCGCGAATTCCTCGATCAGCCTCGCGACGGGCGAGCCCTTGCCGCCCTGGTTGCACTCCACCCGGTGCGCGATGCCGTGAGTCGCCAGCTGAGCGATACGATGCTCGCGGCAATGATCCTGGAGGTTGGTCAGCACGACGATATTGGCGCGCTCCGAAAGCGCGGCCAGCGCCTCGCGGGCATGCGGCACCAGCGTCTGGCGCTCCATCTCGGCGGGGAAGAAGCCGTCGAGCAGGCCCCACATCTCCTCGCGCTGGATCACCGCCGAATCGCTGCGCCGGCGCATCGAATTGGCGAAATCGGCGCCATCGGGAGTGAAGTCGATATCATGCGCCTCCCCCAGCCAGGTGCCGAAATGGCGGACCATGTGGAGCAGGACTTCATCGCAATCGGTGATCAGCAGCGGTTTCATGCACGTTCCAGTATCGCCCGGGCGGCGACCAGTTGTTCGGGGCTTATTTCGAGTGCCTCGGCGCAGGCGACAAGGTCGGGCTCGTACGATTCGAGGAAGGACAGGGTGGCGGCGAGCACCACCGCGTCGCCGGCCCGCGCGCGCAGGTCCGAAGGTTCGAGCCCGGTCAGGTCGAGCAGGCGCCGGGCCCGCGATTCGTCGCCCAGGGTCCAGACAAGTGCCTGCAGCGCCAGCGCTTCCGCATTTGTTTCCGCGCTCGCCATAGCCTACATCGCCCAAATTGGATCCTGGGGGTAGCGCGTGGCAAAAAGGGTGCTCGTTGTCGAGGACAACGAACTCAATCTGAAGCTGTTCTGCGACCTGCTGCGCGCGCACCAGTTCGAAGCCGAGCCGGTGCGCGACGGACGCGAGGCGGTGGCGCGTGCCCGCGAGTTCGATCCGCAGCTGGTGGTGATGGACATCCAGATGCCGCACATCACCGGCCTCGAGATCATCCAGCACATGAAGCGCGATTCGCAGCTGCGGGCCATCCCGATCATGGCGGTGACCGCCTATGCCGGGCGCGAGGACGAGGAACGGATTCGCGCGGCGGGCGCCAATGCCTATGTCTCCAAGCCGATCAGCCTGGTGCGCTTCATGGAGGAAGTGCGCGCGCTGATGCCGGCTGAAGCGCCTGCGGCCCCCGCAGCGCCGGAACCCGCGCCTGAAGCGCCGGAAACGGGCACAGAAGAAGCCCCGCAGCCTAAGGGCCCGGGGCTTCTCTTCTGATCAATCCCCCGCGCGAAGCGGGGGCAAGGCAGGCCGGAGCCTGGCTTACTTGATCTTGGCTTCCTTGAACTCGACATGCTTGCGCACGACCGGGTCGTACTTGCGGAACGAGAACTTCTCGGTCTGGGTACGCGGATTCTTCTTCGTGACGTAGAAGAAACCCGTGTCCGCCGTGCTGACGAGCTTGATCTTGACAGTGGTCGGCTTGGCCATGACCCGTAACCCTTGAATCTTGTAAAAGAAAAGAGCGGCACGCTGAGCGCACCGCTGCCAGACGCGGGCACCTGTGCGATTCTCCATCAAAAGTCAAGGCTGGGTGCCCATCGCCGGATGCTTCACACGGGTTTAACCCTGGTCCGCCACAATATCCGGCGAAAGGGAAGTGCCATGGAAGCTCTGGTCCCGGCCTTCCTCCTGGCCGCCATCACCCAGCTTTGCGACAAGCCGGCGTTGCTCACCGCGATTCTCGCCGATCGCTACGGGCGGCCACTCACCGTCGCAGTCGCGGCGGGGCTCGCCCATGCGGCCGGCAATTTCATCGCTGCGGGCGCCGCCACCTTCATGGCGCCGATGATGACGCCCAACGCTAAGTCGCTGCTACTGGCCCTCGCACTGATCTTCGGCGCACTGGGTGCAATCGGATCGGGCAAGGCGCCGGACCGGCTGAGCGGCTGGAAGCTCGGCTCCTTCCTCACTGCGCTGCTCGGCGTGCTGATCCTGTCCTTTGGCGAGCGCACGCCCTTCTTCACGCTGGCGCTGTCGACCGGCGGCCAGCCCTGGTTCGCCGCGGCCGGCGCCTCGATCGCCAGCTTCGCTGTCGCCTTTGTCGCCGCGGTGCTTGGCGAGCGGGTCTGGCGCGACGCGCCGCTCCGCTGGCTGCGCATCCTCAGCGGTATCGCCTTCCTGGTCGCCGGATGCTGGATCGGCGTGAACGCGCTCCGTTTGACCTGATCGATTTCTGAGATCGGCAAATTGCAAGTGCATCGCACGGAGCCGTCCCTATATCCCGTTCGTTGACCCTGCGAACCGATTATCCGGGAGGAAGATATGGCTGACACGAACGCGGCGCTCCGCACCCCCACCGACCTCAACCGCAACGACACCAGGAGTGTCGCCGATGCGCTGAACAGCGCGCTGGCGGACTGCTTCGCGCTCTATTTCAAGACGAAGAACTTCCACTGGCATGTGTCGGGCCCGCATTTCCGCGACTATCACCTGCTGCTCGACGATCAGGCGGCGCAGATCTACGGCATCACCGATGCGATCGCCGAACGCGTGCGCAAGACCGGCAACATCACGCTGCGCTCGATCGGCGACATCGCGCGCCGCCAGACGCTGACCGACAATGATGCGGATTACGTCGCGCCGGGCGACATGCTCGCCGAGCTGCGCGAGGACAATCTCAAGCTGGTCGAGAGCTTCCGCGTGGTGAAGCAGGCTGCCGAGGATGCCGGCGACAACGCGACCAGCGGGATCGTCGACGAATGGACCGACCAGGCCGAGGAGCGTGCCTGGTTCCTGTTCGAGGCATCGCGCAAGGGCTGATCGCCCAGGGAAGCAGAATCAAAAAGGGGCCGGGCTCGGGAGAGTCCGGCCCCTTTTTCATGTTACTTGATCTTGGCGAGGTCCGTGTCGAGCTTGGCGAGCAGCTCGTCGGTGATCTTGCCTTCCGAGAAGGGCTGCACGGCGCGGAAGCTCATCGCCTTGAACTGGTCATAGGCCGGGTGCTTCTCGACATCGCCCAGGCCATCGGCGACCAGCACTGCTTTGGCGGCTTCATTGGCGAACAGCGCCTCGATCGGCGTGTCTGCGCTGAACTTCGCGGCAGCGGCCGGCGCCGCGGCGGGTGCCGGGGTCGTCGCCGGTGCCGGCGCGGTCTGGGCAAAGGCAGCGGCAGGCGCGCAGGCGAGCGCGGCGGCGGTAAGGATAAGCTTCATTACGGGAGTCCCCTCCGGTGGTGGAGCCGCGAGCCTAACCCGCTTTTCGTGTCGGCGCCATTGCAACTGGCACGAGTGTAAGCAGCCATAGATCGGGCGGGGCGCCGATGCGCAGCGAAACCCCGCTCGCGCCGAGGCCACCGGTGACGACAACGGTCCGCGACCCTTCGCGCACCAGCCCGCAGCGATAGCGCGTGCCGTAGCGGCTGACCGGCGGCGCGATATTGTGACCGAACACCACGCCCTGGCCGCAATGGGTATGCCCGGCAAGCAGCAGGCGCGCGTCGGCGGGGAGACCAGGCGCGATGTCGGGCGAGTGGGTGAGCAGCACCATCGGCTTGCCCAGCGCCCGTGCCGCCCGCAGCGTCGCCACCACATCGGCATGACCCGAGAAATCATCGCTGACCCCGCCCAGTGCGATCGGCCCGCGCAATGCCGCGTCATTCTCGAGCACGGTGATTCCCGCCCTGCCGAGCTGCTCGCGCACCGCCTGCGCGCCCGTCCAATAGTCGTGATTGCCCAGCACCGCGGTGACGCCCATTGGCGCGCACAGCTGGCGCAGCGGCGCGATCATCGCCGGTCCGAGCTTCGCGGCGCCTTCCGGATCGTGGCCGAAGATGAAATCGCCGGCGATCACCACCAGGTCCGGCTTCAGCGCATTCACCTGGCCAACGATTCGCGTCAGCCGGGCCGGGCCCATCGCGGCAGTGCCGATATGGATGTCGCTGAGCAGCACGATCTTCATCGGCCGCTCCAGCCCCGGCAGCACCACCTCGCCGCGGCGGACGATCGGATCGCTTGTCGCCTCGCGATACCCCCAGCCGGCCAGCAGGAGGATAAGGAGGGCAATGCCCGCTGCGATGCCAAGGAGAATACGCATGCGAACATCGTAACGGGAGCGCATCGGCTGCGCTATGCGTTGGCGCATCATGCGCGCCTTTGCCGATCTTCTCGACAGCCTGATCTACACGCGGTCGCGCAACGCGAAGCTCAAGCGGATCGGCGACTATCTCCGCGCCACGCCCGATCCCGATCGCGGCTGGGCGATGGCGGCTCTCACCGGCACGCTCGACCTGCCCGCGGTGAAACCCGCCTTGCTCCGCGCGCTGATCGAGGCGCGGGTCGATCCGGTGCTCTACGCGATGAGCCGCGACTTTGTCGGCGATTCGGCCGAGACCATCGCCTTGCTCTGGCCCGAACCCGTGCCCCCGCCCGAGGATGGCGCACCGCTCACCGTCTCGCAGGTGATCGCCACGCTCGGCAGCATATCGAAATCCGATGCCCCCGCCGCGCTCGCCGCGATGCTCGACCGGCTGGAGGCGGACGAGCGCTTCGCCCTGCTCAAGCTCGCCACCGGCGCATTGCGCGTCGGCATCTCCGCCCGGCTCGCCAAGACCGCGCTCGCCCAGGCCTTCGACCTGGACGTCGATGCCGTCGAGGAAGTCTGGCACGGCCTGACCCCGCCCTATGCGACGCTGTTCGACTGGGCCGAGGGGCGCGGCGAACAGCCGACCACGCGCAACGTGCCGGTGTTCCGCCCGTTCATGCTCGCCCATCCGCTCGAGACCGAGAGCGTCGACCTGGCCGACTATGCCGCCGAGTGGAAATGGGACGGCATCCGCGTCCAGCTCGTCCATGTCGCGGGCGAGACACGGCTCTACAGCCGCGCCGGCGACGACATCACCCACAGCTTCCCCGAAGTCGCCGCCAGCTTCGCCACCCCCGGCGTGCTCGACGGCGAGTTGCTGGTGAAGGGCGAGTTCCAGGGCGGCGAAGCGGCCAGCTTCAACGCCCTCCAGCAGCGCCTCGGCCGCAAGGCGGTGAGCGCCAGGACGCTCGCCGACTATCCCGCCTTCGTCCGCCTCTACGACATCCTGTTCGACGGCGAGGAGGACCTGCGCGAGCTTCCCTGGAGCGAGCGCCGCACCCGGCTCGAAGCCGTCATGCCCCGCCTCGATCCCGAACGCTTCGATCTTTCCGCGGTGATCGAGGCCGCGGACTTCGCCGCGCTGGAAGAAATCCGCGCCGGCGCCCGCGATGCCGCCATCGAAGGCGTGATGCTCAAGCGCCGGACATCGCCCTATGTCGCCGGGCGCCGCGCCGGGCTCTGGTACAAATGGAAGCGCGATCCGCTGATCGCCGATTGCGTGCTGATGTATGCCCAGCGCGGCTCGGGCAAGCGCAGCAGCTTCTATTCGGACTATACGTTCGGCGCCTGGACCGGCGAAGGCGAGCTGCTCCCCGTCGGCAAGGCCTATTTCGGCTTCACCGACGAGGAGCTGAAATGGCTCGACCGCTACGTCCGCAACCACACGGTCAACCGCTTCGGCCCGGTGCGCGAGACCGACAAGAGCCTCGTCCTCGAAGTCGCCTTCGATTCGATCCACGAATCGAAGCGGCACAAGTCGGGCCTGGCGATGCGCTTCCCGCGGATCAGCCGAATCCGCAACGACAAGCCCGCCGGCGAGGCGGATACGATCGAGACGTTGCGCAAGCTCGCCACCTGAGCCAGTCTCGAATCATGGGGGAAGAACAACGCATCGCGCCCGTGCCGCTGATCGCCGCCGTTCTGGCGGGGCCGGTGATCGCGTCGCTGCTGCCCGGCATCTTCGCCGCCGGATCGAACGCGGGTGACAGCTTCCTGCGCATATGGGGCACGCTGGCGCTGTTCGGGATCTGCTATGCCGCGATCGTCGGCGTGCCGCTGGCGCTGCTGCTCCTGCGCGACCCCGCCCTGCCCTGGCGCCGCTGGTTCGGCACCGGGCTGCTCGCCGGTCTGGTGACCGCCGCGCTGGTGCTGGGCTGGACCGCCTTGTCGAGCGCGCGGCACCTGGTCGCCGGGCAATGGTCCGAAGTGCAGGTGCTCACCTTGTGGATCGTCGTGCCGCTGGTGCTGCTCTCGGCGATCGTTTCGCGGATCACCCTCGCTTTGTGGCTGGGCCGCCGCCAGATCGAATTGTGAGCCCCGAATTCCTCGCCCCGGCGATGATGATCGCCTCGGGTTCGATCCACGCGGTGGTCAACGCCATCCTCAAGGGCGGCAAGGACAAGATGACCGGCCGCGCGATCATCGACGGATCGAGCGCGCTGATCCTGCTGCCCGCCACCTTGCTGGTGCCGCTGCCGCACGGCGCCTGGGGCTGGCTCGGCCTCAGCGCCGCGATCCATTGCCTCTATCTCTACGCGGTCGTCCGCGCCTTCGAGGCCAGCGACTTCTCCGCCGCCTATCCGGTGATGCGCGGCGCCGCGCCGATGCTCACCGCCGCGCTGGCGATCCTGGTCTTCGGCGAAGCGGTGCCGATGCGCGAAGTGCTGGGCATCGCCGTGATCGGCGGCGCGGTCGCCACGCTGGTGATCGGCCGGCACCTGGGCCGGGCCGGCCTCGGCTGGGCATTGCTCACCGCCGCGATGATCGGCTGCTACACCGTCGCCGACGCCCATGGCGTGCGCGCCGCGCCCCGGCCGGTCAGCTATATCGTCTGGTCCTTCGTGCTTTCCGGCGCGGCGATCGTCACCATGTTCGGCCTGGTATCGCGCGGCCGGATCTTCGCCGCCGCGCTGGCCCAGTGGAAGCCGGGCACCGCGGCGGGGGCGCTGTCGATCCTGACCTACGGCCTGGCGCTCAACGCCTTCGCGCTTGGCGCCGTCGCCCCGCTCGCCGCGCTGCGCGAGACCGGGATGATCACCGCGCTGGTGATCGCGGTGGTCTTCCTCGGCGAAAAAGTGACGCTGGTCCGCGCACTCAGCGTCACCGGGATCCTGGCCGGCGCGGCGCTGATCCTGACCGCCTAGCCCCTGGGCGCGGGCGTGCTCGTCCCGTCCGCCCGCTCGATCGTCACGCCGGTTACGCCGCCCTCGCCCGTGAAGCGCACACGGGTGCGCGGATCGCCGTCCAGCGTGAACAGGTCGCCGCCCAGCGGGACGAGCACCGACTTGGGGCCGCCATCACGCTGCCAGGTGAGCGCGCCATTCTCCAGCGCCACCGTGCGCGGCCCATAGCGCCCGGCATAGCCGGCAAGCGCCCGCGCCGGCGCCACCGGAGTCAGCCGCGCGCCATAGAGCGCCGCCGTCCATTCGAGCTCGGTCTTCTGCGGCCCCTGCGCTTTCGCGGCGAGCGCCAGTGCGGCTTCCTGCTGCGCCCGGTCCAGCGCCTTGTCGACCGGCACGGCGATCTTCGGCGCCACGCCCGTGCCTTCCCAATTGCCGCCGCCCGGCAGCTCGGGATAGCCGACCGAGACGCTGATCAGATAGCCGCCCGGCACCGCGAAGAACTCGTTGCGATAGGCGGCCCCGGCCGTGGGCGCGCCGATCAGCGTGCCGAAGCCGAGTCGCGCGACATGGCTGACGAACTCCTCCGCCGCCGACGCGGCGCGACCGCTGGTCAGCACATAGAGCGGCAGGTTGAGCTGGCCGCCGGGAACCGCCTCGCTGGTCGACGTGGTCGGCGCGTCGCTGCGCATATGGAAGGTCACCAGCTTGGTGCCGGCGGGCACGAAATAGCTGGTCAGCCGACGCACCGCCTCGGGGCTGCCACCGCCATTGCCGCGCAGGTCAAGGATCGCGGCATCGCCATCGCGCAGGAACGCCATCGCTCCATCGATCGCCGCCTTGCTCTCGTCGCCGGTCCAGCCGAACCCGTCATAGCGGACGTAGCGGACATTGCCGGGCAGCAGCTTCATCTCGGTGATGCCGTGATTGCCACGACGCAGCAGCGCCTTGAAGAAGGGCGTGTTCTCGATCTCGTCGTCCTGGCTGCCGCGCTTGGCGATTTCCGCCGAAGCGCGCGGATCGAAGGACAGTCCCAGATGCTTGTCGGCGGCGACGGCGAACATATCCTCGTTGATCCGGCGGGTCAGCTCACCCGGATCCTCGACATTGTAGCGGCCCGACTTGAGCCCCTTGGCGAGCGCGGCATCGAGCGGGGCACGCTTGGCGGCGAGCACATAGTTCTCGGCGATCGCCTTGCGAATGCCGGCGACGATCTCGGCCTTGCCGGCCTTGGGCGCGGCAACCGGGGCCGGGCCGGGGCCCTGCTGCGCCTGGGCGACGACGGAAAGACCGGCCGAGAGAGCCAGTGCCGTGACGAATGCGATCTTCATGGGTCATCCCCCGACTGTGTTACTTGACCAACACTCTATGGTCCGAACCACGGGCGCGTGGCGCGCAATTTCGCCTGCCTGCTTGCCAAAATCTGGCATAGTGGCGGCGATGACCAATGACGACATGGACCTGCGCATCCTCGCGCTGCTGCAAGAGGATGCACTGATGACGGCGGACCTGCTCGCCGAGAAACTGCCGCTCTCCCCCAGCGCTATCGCGCGCCGTATCCGCCGGATGCGTGCCGACGGGACGATCGCGGCGGACGTCTCGATCGTCTCCGAGGAGGTCGGCCCGTTCCTGTCGGCGCTGGTCCATGTCCAGTTCGACCGGCATTCGCTCGACGCGCTGCAAGGCTTGCAGCGCCGGCTGATCGCCAGCCCGCACGTCCAGCTTGTCGCCGAAGTGACCGGCAGCTTCGACCTGGTGCTGGTGGTGAGCGCTCGCGACATGGATGCGTTCAACGCGCTGGTCGATTCGCTGCTCGGCAATGATCCGGTGGTGCGTCGCTACGAGACCAGCTTCTTCAAGCGCCGCCGCAAGTTCACCCCCGCGCTGCCCTTGCACGAGCTGCTTGGGGACTAGGTTCGCCGGCTAGGAGAAGTGATACCAGTAGATCCCTTCGCCTACCGCCCGGTAGCCGGACCTGCGCCTGGGGAGCCTGGCAGGATCGCGCGGGACCCAATAGCCCCAGCTGTCGTCGAAATAGACCTTCACGGGGATGTCCACACCGTCTTCATCGATCCGCACCCATTCGGGCCGGAGCGACCCGATCGTACGCGGCCAGTGCGATTCGGGGACTCGCGACGATGCATCGACGTGCGGATTGGCCATGAGCGCCCGTGCCTCGGCACGAATCGCGGCCAGCGTCGCGGGATCCTGCGCGGGGTTCGGGCTGCACCCTGGCAACACCAGCACCGCGACGCAGATCACCGCCTGCGCGCGCATCCGTCCGAACACCATGCGCCTCCCCCCAAAAGCAAAAGGGCCGGACGTTTCCGCCCGGCCCCTTCGTTTGTCTGCCTGAAGGCTGACCTCAGCCCTGCGGCGTGAGGTTCACCGCGGCATACTTGCCGCGGCGATCGACTTCGAGTTCGAACTCGAGACGGTCGCCTTCGTTGAGCGTCGGCATGCCGGCACGCTCGACGGCCGAGATGTGCACGAACGCGTCCGGCTGGCCATCATCGCGCTGGATGAAGCCGAAGCCCTTCATGGCGTTGAAGAACTTGACCGTGCCGGTCGCCTTCTCGCCAGTCAGCTGACGCTGCGGGCCACCACGGTCGCCGCCGCCGAAGCCGCCACGATCGCCGCGGTCTTCACGCGGTGCGCGCTCTTCGACCGGCATCGGCTCGCCGTCGATCTTCAGTTCGGTAGCCGAGATACGGCCGCCGCGATCGACAAGCGTGAACCCAAGCGGCTGGCCTTCGGCCAGGCCGGTGAGGCCTGCCTGCTCGACCGCCGAAATGTGCACGAAGACGTCTTCGCCGCCATCATCGCGAACGACGAAGCCGAAGCCCTTCTGCGCGTTGAAGAACTTAACGACACCGGTGCCTTCGCCGATGACCTGCGGGGGCATCCGGTTGCCGCCGCCGAAGCCGCCGCCACCACCGCCGCCGAAGCCACCACCGCCGCCGCCGCGGTAACCACCGCCACCGCCGCCGCCGAAGCCGCCACCGCCGCCGCGGTAACCACCGCCGCCACCGCCACCGAATCGGTCACCGCCGCCGAAACCGCCGCGATCCTCGAAACCGCCGCCGAAGCTGCTGCCGCCACCAAAATCATCGCCGCCGAAGCCATCACGCTTGTCGCGGCCACGTCCGCCGCGATCCCCACGGCGCCCTCTATCGAAACTCATGCCCTGTTCGTCTTCCCGGTTCGCCCACAAATCAAATCAAAAGCCAAGCGCCGGACGAAAAACGCAGGTCTTCCAGCGCAAAAACTTGCGCCATGGAATCGGCCATAGCCCAAAATCGTACAGCGAGCGAACGAAATTCGACTTGAAATGGCCGAACTATCGTTAATCGCAGCGCTTGCGCCACATTCCGTCGCAGGGCAGAGCTGTTCGCCATGGACGCGATCGCCGAATTGCTCGCCAGTCCGGCCGCCTGGGCCGCGCTCGTCACCCTTGTCGTGATGGAGGTGGTGCTCGGCATCGACAACCTGATCTTCATCTCGATTCTCTCGAACAAACTGCCCGAGGAGCAGCGCCAGCGCGCCCGCCGGGTGGGCATCTCGCTTGCCCTGGTCATGCGGCTCGCGCTGCTCACCGCGATCAGCTGGATCATCAGCCTGAAGAACACCGTGTTCAGCCTGGGGCTGACCGGCCCGCTCGACGCGCATGGCCTGCCCAGCTTCGAGACCGATTTCTCCTGGAAGGACCTGATCCTGCTCGCCGGCGGCCTGTTCCTGATGTGGAAGGCGACGACCGAGATCCATCATTCGGTCGACGCCGATGCGCCGGGCGAGGCGGACCAGCTGCTCGACAAGAAGAAGGTCGCCTCGATCACCTTCACCGCCGCGATCGTCCAGATCCTGCTGCTCGACATCGTCTTCTCGGTCGATTCGATCCTGACCGCGGTCGGCATGACCGAGCATGTCGAGATCATGTACGTCGCGGTGATCGCCGCGGTGGCGGTGATGCTGATCGCCGCCGATCCGCTGGCCAACTTCATCAACCGCAATCCCAGCGTCGTGATGCTGGCGCTCGGCTTCCTGCTGATGATCGGCATGGTGCTGATCGGCGAAGCGTTCGGCGCGCATATCCCCAAGGGCTATATCTATACCGCCATGGCCTTTTCGGCGGGTGTCGAGGGGCTCAATATCTGGGCGCGGACCAACCGCGCGCGCAGGCAGGCGGCGAAGCATGCACCTCCGGCCATTGAGCCCGGCGGCGAACAGGGCTAGGCGACCCGGATGACTGTGCATTTCCACGAAGAAGATATCCCCGAGGGCCTGTTCGCGCCGGGCGCCTCGATCGCCGTCGACACCGAGACGATGGGGCTGATCACGCCGCGCGACCGGCTGTGCGTCGTCCAGCTGTCCGACGGTTCGGGCGACGAGCATCTCGTCCGCTTCGGCCCGCGCTCCAGCTATGACGCGCCGAACCTGCGCATGCTGCTCGCCGATCCCGAGCGGCTGAAGCTCTATCATTTCGCCCGGTTCGACCTGGCGGCGATCCGCTTCTACCTCGGCGTCATCGCCGGGCCGGTCTATTGCACCAAGACCGCCTCGCGCCTGGTGCGCACCTATACCGATCGCCACGGCCTCAAGGAGCTGGTCCGCGAGCTGGTCGGCGTCGAGGTGTCGAAGCAGCAGCAGAGCTCGGACTGGGGCGGCCCCGAACTTTCCGAGGCGCAGCGTGAATACGCAGCGTCCGACGTGCGTTACCTGCACGCCATGAAGGAAGAACTCGACAAGCGCCTCGAACGCGAAGGCCGGACCGACCTCGCCCAGGCGTGTTTCGAATTCCTCCCCTGGCGCGCCGAACTCGACCTGGCCGGCTGGCCCGAAACCGATATCTTCGCGCATATCTGATGTCCGAGGTCGCCGCCCGGCTGAAATCTCAGAAGCGCGGCTGGGCGCATCCCGGCAGCGCGCACGACCGCGTCGTGCGCCTGTCGCTGATCTTCATGCCCGTCGGCATCGGCGTACTGTCGGCGTTCCTGATCCTCGCGCCGTTGCTCACCAAGGGCGATGTGAGCTTCGTGCTCGACAAGAACAAGGTCGACATGGCGACCGAGCGGCTCCGCCTCGAATCGGCCGTGTATCGCGGTGAGGATTCGAAGGGCCAGGCGTTCCGGCTCAATGCGGGCTCCGCGATCCAGAAGAGCTCTGCCGAGCCGATCGTGCAGCTGCGCGACCTGAACGCGGAGATCAACCTGCCCGAGGGGCCGGCGACCCTCAAGGCGGATCGCGGCCACTACGACCTCGACAAGGAACAGGTGTCGTCCGACGGGCCGATCAAGTTCCAGACGACCGACGGCTATGTCCTCGACACCACCAACGCCACCGTCGACCTGAAGACCCGCAAGATGGAAAGCGGCGGCGCAGTAACCGGCAAGACGCCGACCGGCGTGTTCAGCGCCAACAAGCTGACTGCCGACTTGGAAAACCGCACCATCTCCCTAGATGGCAATGCACGCTTGCGGATTACCCCCAAGCGCGCGAATAGGCGCTAGAACATGATCCGTGCGACTGCCCTGCTTCCGATCGGCTTCACGCTGGCATTGCTTGCCGCGTCGCCCGCGGCTGCGCAGCAGCGGCACGACAGCAACGCGCCGATCGATTTCGACGCCCAGCATATCGAGCTGCAGGACAAGGCCAACCGGGTCATCCTGTCGGGCGGCGTTCGCATCAAGCAGGCGGAGATGACGCTCACCGGCGCGCGGGTCACCCTCGCCTATACCGGCCAGATCACCGATGGCTCGCCCGAAGTGTCGCGGCTCGACGCCTCGGGCGGTGTCACCATCACCCGGCCCGACCAGAGCGCGACCGGCCAGTACGCCGTCTATGACGTCAACAAGCGGATCATCACCATGGTCGGCGGCGTCACGCTCAAGCAGGGTCCGAACAATGTCTCGGGCGGTCGCCTGGTCATCAACCTCGACACCGGCCGGGCGACGATCGACGGATCGGGCGTCGGCGGATCGAGCGGCGCATCCGGCACGCCGGGCGTGCAGAGCCGCGGCGGCCGCGTGACCGGCCGCTTCTCGGTGCCCAAGCGCGCCGGCAGCGGCACCACCGCCCCGGCACCTTCCGCCACGCCGGCTCCGAAACAGTAATCGCCCTTTTTCCACGGCACGCCGCTCGGGGCTTCCCTTCCCCGCCGTCTTCATGCAGGAATCCTGCCAAACGGCTGCGGGAAACCCGTCGGTAACGCGCACCGTCCATACAGGAACCACGTATGACCGACGTCGCCACCCTCGAAACGCCCGTCGCCGATCCGGCGCCGCTGCCCGACAAGGGGCTTGCGGTCGTCTCGATCGCCAAGTCGTACGACAAGCGCGTCGTGCTGACGGACGTGTCGGTCTCGGTCGGCCGCGGCGAGGTCGTGGGCCTGCTCGGCCCCAATGGCGCCGGCAAGACCACCTGCTTCTATTCGGTGATGGGCCTGGTGAAGCCCGACAGCGGCCGCATCATGCTCGACGGCGAGGACATCACCCGCCTGCCCATGTATCGCCGCGCGATCCTGGGCCTGGGTTATCTGCCCCAGGAGACCTCGATCTTCCGCGGCCTCAGCGTTGAGGGCAACATCTCGGCGGTGCTCGAGCTGGCCGAGCCCGACAAGGCAGCGCGCAAGCGCCGGCTGGACGAGCTGCTCGAGGAATTCGGCCTGACGCGGCTGCGCACCGCGCCGGCGATGGCGCTGTCGGGCGGCGAGCGCCGCCGCGCCGAAATCGCCCGCGCGCTGGCCGCCGACCCGACGATCATCCTGCTCGACGAGCCGTTCGCCGGCATCGACCCGCTTTCGATCTCCGACATTCGCGACCTGATCATCCAGCTCAAGCAGCGCGGCATCGGCGTGCTGATCACCGATCACAATGTCCGCGAGACGCTCGACATCGTCGATCGCGGCTACATTATCTATGACGGCCGGGTGCTGTTCGCCGGCTCCCCGGGCGATCTCGTCCGTGACGAGAATGTCCGCCGCCTCTATCTCGGCGAGAGCTTCGAGCTCTAACCGCCGATGAGTCTCGCGCCTCGCCTCGATCTGCGCCAGTCGCAATCGCTGGTGATGACGCCGCAGCTCCAGCAGGCGATCAAGCTGCTGGCGCTGTCCAATCTCGAGATCGAGACCTTCATCGCCGAGGAGCTCGAGAAGAACCCGCTGCTCGAAAGCAGCGGCACCGGCAATGACGAGCGCGACAGCGAGCCCGCCGATGCGCCCGAGCCCGATGGCGATTTCCAGGAGCGCGACGGTCCGGCCGATGCCAGCGAGCTGATCGCCGGCGGCGGCGAGGCGGCGGGCGAGGCCGCGCTCGACGTGGATTTCGCCGCCGAGACCTTCCACCACGACAGCGGCAGCGACACGCTGGGCGGCGCGGGGATGGACGGCAGCCTGGGGCTTACCGGCGCGAGCGGCGGTGGCGCGCCCGAGGACGGGCCGGACTTCGACAATCT
This sequence comes from Sphingomonas kyeonggiensis, assembly GCF_014204495.1. GTDB lineage: Bacteria > Pseudomonadota > Alphaproteobacteria > Sphingomonadales > Sphingomonadaceae > Sphingomonas > Sphingomonas kyeonggiensis_A. The sequence continues at coordinate 662,369 of NZ_JACHLN010000001.1, forward strand.
CGGCAGCGCCGACCTCAGCCTCGCCGATCACCTGATGGCGCAGGCCGGCGCCAGCGTGGCCGGGCACGACCTGTTCATCGCCGCGCACCTGATCGACCAGATCGACGAGGCGGGCTATCTCACCGCGCCCTTGCTCGACATCGCCAACCGGCTGAACGTGCCGCTCGCCCGGGTCGAGGGCGTGCTGGCGACGATCCAGACCTTCGACCCCACCGGCGTCGGCGCGCGCAACCTCGCCGAGTGCCTGGCGCTGCAGGCCAAGGAAGCCGATCGCTACGATCCCTGCATGGCGCGGCTGATCGACAATCTCGATCTCGTCGCACGCGGCGACCTGCCCCGGCTCAAGCGCATCTGCGACGTCGACGACGAGGACCTGGCGGACATGATCCGCGAGCTGCGCAACTATGATCCCAAGCCCGGCTGCCGCTATGGCGGGGAGCCGACGCTCGCGGTCACCCCGGACATCTTCGTCGCACGCCGCGGCATGGGCTGGGCGGTCGAGATCAACGCCGCCACCCTGCCCCGCCTGCTGGTCAACCGCGCCTATTACACCGAAGTCTCCGCCGGCCCGCAGGACAAGGCGAGCAAGGCCTGGCTCTCCGACATGCTGGCCAGCGCCAACTGGCTGGTGAAGGCGCTCGACCAGCGCCAGCGCACGATCATCAAGGTCGCATCCGAGATCGTGAAGCAGCAGGAAGCCTTTTTCCTCAAGGGCGTCGCGCACCTCAAGCCGATGACGCTGCGCCAGGTCGCCGAGGCGATCGAGATGCACGAATCGACGGTGAGCCGCGTCACCTCGAACAAGTATCTCAGCTGCGCGCGCGGCCTGTTCGAGCTCAAATATTTCTTCACCTCGGCGATCCAGTCGTCCGAGGGCGGCGACGCGGTTTCGGCCGAAGCCGTGAAGAACGCGATCCGTACGCTGATCCAGGCGGAGGATCCCAAGAAGATCCTGTCCGACGACACGCTGGTCGAATTGCTCAATGCCAAGGGCTTCGACATTGCCCGGCGCACCGTCGCCAAATATCGCGAGGCGATGGGGATCGGCAGCTCGGTGCAGCGACGCCGGCAAAAGGCATTGGAGGGCGTGGGTTGATTCGGTTCCTGTGGTTGATGCTCGCGTTGCTCCTGCCGATAACGGCGCAGGCGCAGGACAGGCTCGTCGTGATGAGCTTCAACGTCCGCCTGCCCGCGCCGACCGACGGCGCGAACATCTGGGAAAAGCGCCGCGACCTGTTCGTCGGGACGATCGCAGCGGCGGCGCCCGACGTGATCGGCACGCAGGAGCTGTTCAAGCTCCAGGGCGATTATCTGGTCGAGCGGTTGCCCGGGTACAGCTGGTTCGGGATCGATCGCCGCGGCGGCCATGCCGACGAGCATATGGGCGTCTTCTATCGCCGCGACCGGCTCAAGCTGATCGAGCATGGCGATTTCTGGCTGTCGGACACGCCCGAGGTGCCGGCCAGCATCAGCTGGGGCAATCTCTATCCGCGCATGGTCACCTGGGGCCTGTTCGAGACGCGCTCGGGCAAGCGCTTCTACCTGCTCAACACCCATTTCCCCTATCGCGCCGAGGACGAGGCGGCGCGCGAGAAATGCGCGCGGCTGCTGCAGGCACGGATCGCCGCCCTGCCCAAGGGCGTGCCGGTGGTGCTCACCGGCGACTTCAACACCGTCCCCGAATCGACCTCGCACGCGCTGCTCGGCGAGACGCTGGCCGATGCCCGTGGCGCCGTCGCCAGGCCGGTCGGCCCGGAAGCGACCTTCCACGCCTTCAAGGGCGTGCCCGATCGCCGGATCGACTGGATCTTCACCCGCGGCTTCACCGTGCGCGGCTATCGCACGATAGATACCCACAACGGCCCGCTCTATCCCTCGGATCACTATCCGGTGGTCGCGACGCTCGGATGGTCGAAGCCGGCCCGGCGCTAGGGAAGGTGCGCCTTAGGATTTTGGTAGGTGGATAACGCTATCGCAGGTGCCATGTCCGCGGATTTCACCATCGACGTCGAGCCCGAGCGCGATCTCGTCCGCATCCGGATGCGCGGCTTCTTCACGACTGAGGACATCGACGCCTTTCTCGTCGAGCGTGCCACCGCCCATGGCCGGTTGACCTGTGGGCCCAACCAGCATCTCACGCTCAATGACCTGCGCGAGATGAAGATCCAGGCGCAGGAAAGCGTCGAGACGTTCCGCACCATGCTGGCCGACCCCGCCTATCGCTCGCGGCGGCTGGCTTTCGTGATGGGCAAGACACTGGCCCGCACCCAGCTGAATCGCGCGCTCGACCAGCGCTATGCCCGCTGCTTCGAGGATGTAGCGACGGCCGAAGCCTGGCTGTTCGCCGGCACGGATCGCGCCGCCGCCTGATCAGTTCGCCGGCTTGTTGGCCCCCGCGACCATCGCATCGAAATCCTTCTTGGTCAGCGCGAGCAGCAATCCCTTGTTGTTCTTGCCGAACGCCTCGAGTGGCACCTCGACCTTGCCCGCCTCCGCGACGATCACCGCGGCGGCCATGCTGACCGACTCGACCTTGCCGAGCACCACGCCCTTCGAATCGCGCACTTCGCTGCCGGCGGTGACGTCCCCGGGCTTGGCGGGCACCGCCCGCGCCGTCTTCGGCTTCTCGGCGTCGAGGCGCGAATCGCGCACCGCCTTGTCGATCCGCGCCGCGCTGTCGTCCGGTCCCTTGAGCTCCGGCGCGTCCACCGATCCAACCAGCACCGGCATGCCCGGCCCGGTCGATCCCTGCTGCGCCTGCGCCGCGCCGGCACCCAGCGTCAGTCCCGCGGCAATCGCCGCCAGCTTCACTGCTTTCATCTGTCCCTCTCCTGTCTTTTGCTGGGAATGGTATCGGTAACAGGAGCAGTGGGCAATCAGTCGTCCTCATCCTCGAATCCGGCCAGGTCGAGCGCCCGGGCCTTGACCTGGTGGAGCCGGCACCAATGGACCAGCGCATCCTCCCGCCCATGCGTCACCCAGACTTCGCGGGGCTCCAGCTCGCGGATCGTGCGGGTCAGCTCGTCCCAATCGGCATGATCGGACAGGATCAACGGCAGCTCGACATTGCGCTGCCGGGCACGCTGGCGGACGCGCATCCAGCCCGATGCCATCGCGGTGATCGGATCGGGCAGCCGGCGTGACCAGCGATCATTGAGCGCGCCGGGCGGGCAGAGGATGATCCGCCCCTGCAATTCGGCCCTGGCGACGCCCGTGGCCGGGCGCAGCTCGCCAAGGTCTACGCCCTGCTCGACATAGAGGTCGCACAGCCGCTGCAGCGCGCCGTGCAGGTAGATCGGATCGTCGAACCCCATCACCCGCAGCTCGGAGATCACCCGCTGCGCCTTGCCCAGCGCATAGGCACCCACCAGCACGCAGCGCTCCGGATTGGCGCGGAGCGCGGCAAGCAGCTTGTCGAGCTCGTCATGCGTCTCGGGATGGCGGAAGACAGGGAGCCCGAACGTCGCCTCGGTAATGAACACGTCGCAGGGCACCGGCTCAAACGGCGCGCAAGTGGGATCCGGGCGGCGCTTGTAATCGCCCGAGACGACGATCCGTTCGCCGCGATGCTCGAGCACGATCTGCGCCGAGCCGAGGACATGGCCGGCAGGAACGAAACGGATATCGATGCCGTGCATGCTGATCCGCTCGCCATAGGCAACGGGATTGCCGCTCTGCGGCCCGTAGCGCGCTTCCATGATCGCCAGCGTCTGGGGCGTGGCCCACACCGCCTCATGGCCGCCCCGGGCGTGATCGGCATGCCCGTGGGTGACCAGCGCGCGGCGGACCGGCTGCGACGGATCGATCCAGATATCGGCCGCCGGCAGATAGATGCCGGTGGGTCTAGGATCGATCCAGTCGCCGAGCTTCGCCATCATGCCTATATGGTCGGGATGGCCGCCGGTTCCCAGCTCCCCCCAACATTGTCGAACTGGTTCGCGGCCCGTGGCTGGGCGCCGCGCCGCCACCAGCTCGAGATGCTGGAAGCGGGCCAGCGTGGCGAGCATGCGCTGCTCGTCGCCCCCACCGGCGCGGGCAAGACGCTGGCCGGCTTCCTGCCGACCCTGGCCGACCTGATCGAGAACCCGGTCGACGGGCTGCACACGCTCTATATCTCGCCGCTCAAGGCGCTGGCGGTCGACGTGCAGCGCAACCTGCTCACGCCGATCGAGGAGATGGGCGCCCCCATCCGCGTCGAGACGCGCACCGGCGACACGCCTTGGGAGAAGAAGGTCCGCCAGCGCGCGCGGCCGCCGCAGATCCTGCTGACCACCCCCGAATCGCTCAGCCTGCTGCTTTCCTATGAGGACAGCCTGACAATGTTCGAGGGGTTGCGGACGGTGGTGATCGACGAGGTCCACGCCTTCGCCACCGGCAAGCGCGGCGACCTGCTGGCATTGGCGCTCGCCCGTCTCCAGCGGCTTGCCCCAAACCTGCGCCGGGTGGCGCTATCGGCTACGGTCGCGGATCCGGACGGCTATCGCGCCTGGCTGGCCCCGCATGGCGATATCGATACGGTCACCCTGGTGCAGGGCGAGAAGGGCGCCGAGCCCAATATCGCGATCCTGCTGCCCGAGGACCGGGTCCCCTGGGCCGGCCATTCGGGCGTCTATGCGATCCCCCAGGTGATGGCCGAGATCGAGACACACCAGACGACGATCGTCTTCTGCAATACCCGCGGCCTGGCCGAGCTGGTCTTCCAGCAATTGTGGAAGGTCAACGAGCTCAAACTGCCGATCGGCGTGCATCACGGCAGCCTCAGCCTCGAGGCCCGCCAGCGCGCCGAGCAGGCGATGGCCGACGGGCAGCTGCGCGCGCTGGTCGCCACCGCCAGCCTGGATCTCGGCGTCGACTGGGGCGATGTCGATTGCGTGATCCAGATGGGCGCGCCCAAGGGTTCGTCGCGCCTGCTCCAGCGCATCGGCCGCGCCAACCACAGGCTCGACGAGCCCTCGGAAGCCGTGCTCGTGCCCGGCAACCGCTTCGAGTATCTCGAGGCCCGCGCCGCGCTCGACGCCGTCGAGCAGGGCGAGCTCGATCCCGACGTCTTCCGCCCCGGCGCGCTCGACGTGCTGGCGCAGCATGTCATGGCCTGCGCCTGCGCGTCGCCTTTCGACCGTGACCAGTTGCTGCACGAAATCCGCGCAGCATTGCCCTATTCGGCGCTCCCCGACGAGACGTTCGATCGGGTGCTGAGCTTCATCGCCGATGGCGGTTATGCCTTGCGCGCCTATGACAAGTTCAAGCGGCTGACCAAGGGCCGGGACGGGCTGTGGCGCGTCACCACCCCGGCCTTTGTTGCGCAGCATCGCCTGAATGCCGGCATCATCGTCGAATCGCCGATGATGGAGGTGCGCTTCAAGAATGGCCGGCGGCTCGGCAAGGTCGAGGAAGCGTTCGGTACCCAGCTTTCGCCCGGCGACGCCTTTGTCTTCGCCGGCATGGCGGTCGAGGTCGAGCGGGTCGAGCTGACCGACCTGATCGTCCGCGCTACCGCCAAGCCGGCGCGCTATGTCTCGTACATGGGCGCGCGCCTCGCGATCACCGCCACCCTGTCCGAACGGGTTCGCCATTTCCTGCACGACCGCAGCCAATGGCGGCGCTTTCCCGACGATGTCCGCGAATGGCTCGAGGTGCAGGAACGTCGTTCGGCGATCCCGGCGCCAGGCCAGCTGCTCGTCGAGACCTTCCCGCACGAAGGCAAGCACCACATGGTCGTCTACAGCTTCGAAGGGTGGAACGCGCACCAGTCGCTCGGCATGCTGGTGACGCGGCGGATGGAGGCGCTGGGGCTCAAGCCGCTCGGCTTCGTCGCCAATGACTATGCGCTCGCCGTCTACGGGCTGGAGAAGATCGAGGACCCGGCCGCGTTGTTCTCGCCCGACATCCTCGAGCATGAGTTCGTCGAATGGGTGCAGGGCTCGGCCCTGCTCAAGCGCGCCTTCCGCGAAGTGGCGATCATCGGCGGGCTGGTCGAGCGCCAGCATCCGGGGAAGAAGAAGACCGGGCGCCAGGTCACCTTCTCGACCGACCTGATCTATGACGTGCTGCGCAAGTACGAGCCCGATCACCTGCTGCTGCGCGCCGCCTGGGCCGATGCGCGGGCGCGGATGACCGATGTCGGTCGGCTCGGCCATCTGCTCGATACCGCCGCCGACACGATGCTGCATGTCGACCTGCCGCGCGTATCGCCGATGGCGGTGCCCGTCCTCATCATGATCGGCCGCGAGAATGTCGCGCAGGGCATGACCGAGGATGCGCTGTTGATGGAAGCCGAGGACATCGCGGCGGAGGCAATGCGGCTCGATTAGACACAATTCAGACAATTGCTGCGCAGCATGGATGGGTGTACCTTCACAGGCATGAACAGGCTCGCAGCGCTTCTCCTGCTCCCGCTGGCCGCCACCGCCGGAGCCCATGACCTCCAGAATCCGAGCGAGCGCACCCCGCCGCCCCAGGATCCCGAGCTGACCATGCCCAGCCCGGAAGATGTCGAGGCGACGCTGCTGGCGCTGGGCGAGCTCGACGCGCGACTGACCGTTCCGGTGGCCGTCGGGGCGAGCGGCCCCTACAATTTCATCATCGACACCGGTGCCGAGCGCACGGTCGTGTCGCGCGAACTGGCCGGCTCGCTGAAACTCGGCGCTTCCTCTCCGGTGGTGATCACCTCGATGACCGGCCGCGACACGGTCAACACCGTGCTGGTCCCCGGGCTGAGCATCAAGTCGATCGGCGAGCAGCACAATATCATCGCCCCCGCCCTTGAGGCGCGCAACCTTGGCGCGCTCGGCCTGCTCGGCATCGACACGCTGCGCAACCACCAGGTCACGATCGACTTCGAGAAAGGCGTGATGGCCGTGCGCCCGAGCACGAAGCGCAACGCCTTTTCCAAGCGCGACCGCGACGAGATCGTGGTCACGGCCAAGAGCGTGTTCGGCCAGCTGATCGTGACCGACGCCTATTACGACAATACCCGCATCCAGGTGGTGCTCGACACCGGCAGCCAGGTGACGATGGGCAACAGCGCGCTGCGCAAGCGGGTCGGCCGCGACACGCCGCGCTCGCAGAAGATCCTGCTGACCAGCGTGACCGGCGACCAGACCACGGCGGACTATACCCAGGTGCCCAATGTCACGGTCGGCCAGGTGCGCTTCGGCTCGATGCCGGTCGCCTTTGCCGACGTCACGCCCTTCGAGCGCTTCGGCCTGGTCAAGCGACCGGCACTGCTGCTCGGCATGGATGCGCTGCGCAGTTTCCGCCGGGTCGAGATCGACTTCCCCAATCGCCAGGTCCGCTTCCTGATGCCCAAGGACACCAAGCCGAAACAGGCGGGGACCGGATCGATGCTGCCGGGGGTGCGCGGCATGGGTACGATCCATACCTATTGAGCGGCGCAAAGGGCTACTGCCATTGACTTTGCCCGCCCGGGCGCGTTGACACCGGGGTCATGACCAGCCTTTCGCGCGCCGCGCTCGCATCGCTTCCCGCATCCGTCATCCGGCCGGGACATGACATCGCCTCGGTTCGCACTGGCGTGGTCCATTTCGGCCCCGGCGCCTTCCACCGCGCACACCAGGCGGATGTGTTCGATCGGGTGCTCGACAGCGATCCGCGCTGGGGCATCGCCGCGGTTTCGCTGCGCAGCGCGGGCACGGTCGATGCGCTCAAGGCGCAGGACGGGCTCTATACGCTGGCGGTGATCGACCGCGAGCCGAGCACCCGCATCATCGCCGCGCATTCGGACGCGGTCGGCCCCGGCGAAGGCGCGAAGCTGCGCACGCTGCTCGCCGATCCTTCGGTCAAGATCGCGACCAGCACGGTGACCGAGAAGGGCTATTGCCTGGGCGCCGACGGTTCCCTCGACTTCAATCACCCGGACATCGTCCATGACCGCGCCCGCCCCGACGAGCCGGCGAGCGTGATCGGCTGGATCGCCTCGGGCCTCGCCGATCGCCGCGCGGCGGGCGCACCGCCCTTCGCCATGCTCTGCTGCGACAACATGACCGGCAATGGCGGCAAGCTCCGCGCCGCCTGCCTCGCGCTCGCCGGCGAATGGGACAAGGGACTGGCCGACTGGATCGCGGGCGAAGTCGCCTTCCCCGATTCGATGGTCGATTCGATCACCCCGGCAAGCGACCCGGCCTTCCTGGCCAAGATCGCCGAAGAACTGGGCGTGACCGACGCAGCCGCCGTGCAGCGCGAGCGCTTCACCCAGTGGGTGCTGCAGCGCTTCGACCTGGCCGACGGGCCGGACCTGGGCGCGGCCGGCGTCACCCTGACCAACGACGTGCAGGGCTATGAACAGGCCAAGCTGCGCATCCTCAACGGCGCGCATTCGAGCCTCGCCTATATCGGCCTGGCACTGGGCCATGAGACGGTGTTCGAGGCGGTGAGCGATCCCGCGCTCGGTGCCTTTGTCGGCCGACTGATGCATGAGGACATCGCCGGCTCACTCAAGCCGGTCGAGGGGCTGGACGTGCAGGGCTATGCCGGCGCGGTGCAGGACCGCTTCCGCAACCCGGCGATCCGGCACCTGCTCAGCCAGATCGCTTGGGACGGTTCGCAGAAGCTGCCCTATCGCCTGCTCGACACCGTCCGCGACCGGCTGGCCGCAGGCGAGAGCGTGGAGCGGCTGGCGGTGCCGGTGGCGGCATGGATCGCCTTCCTCCACCGCAAGGCGACGCTGGGCGAGAAGATCACCGATCCGCTGGCGGAGGTGCTGGCCCGGGCCGCGGCGAGCGCCGATCCCGCCAGCGCGGTGCTGGCGCTGCGCCAGGTGTTCCCCGCGCAGCTCGCCGAGGATCCTCGCTTCCGCGACGCCGTGACCGATGTGGTGCCGGCGTTCCTTGAAGGCAGGGCGACGGCGCTGCTGGCACGCTGATCCTACAGCGGCTGCGCGACGACTCGCGGAAGTACACAAAGTACAGGCCAAGAACGGGTTTTGCGGCGCCTCAAGCTGACATAGTTCCCGCGAATGCACGGCATTTCGCAACATCGTTGCGCGCGCGGGATCCTATTTTTCCTACGATCGGCAAGAGCGGCCGGGTAGCGCCCGGCTGCGTCAGGCAAGCAGGCGAAATCCTACATTGCAATACCCATCGTCACCCCGGCCTTGAGCCGAGGTGACATCGGACTAAACTGCCGCCGGCGCCCCATCGCGCAGGACATGGGTGCAGAGCTGCGCCTCGGGCGTGTCGTCTTCCTCCAGCGCGGCGACGGTGACCCAGCCCTCGGCGCGCAGGCCTGCACCAATCCCGGCGGGAGTGCCGAAGGGCAGGAACAAGCGGCGGCGCTCGTCCGCGCCGATCGCGGCGTCGAGGATCGGATCGGCGAACAGCGAGAAGCCGACCGCGGTTTCCTCGCGGCCATTGCCGTGGAGGATCGTATAGGTGCCGCCGCGGCCGATCTCGGCGCGGGCGCCTTGGGCGAACAGCGAGAAGCCGAGCCAGCTCTGATATTCGAAGCCGTGGCGCTCGGTGGGATCGAGGGTGAGCGCGGCCTGGCCCCGGATGCTCGCGGCGATCTCGGCGAGGCCGTCGAGGCGCGTGGCGAGTGCCTTGCCGGCGTCGATCGCGCGGAGGCGCTCGATCGCGGCATCGAAGGGCCCGGCCGCCTCGATCAGCGGAAGGTAGCGCGGATCGATCGCGGCGACGCCGGCGGCGTCCTTGGCATCGAGCCGCTCGCGCAACGTGGCGAGCTGGGCCGGCGTCAGGCTGTCGCTGGCGAGGCAATCGACCAGGTCCGGCAGAGTGAAGTCGAGCGCGATGCCCTGGACACCGGCGGCCTGCAGCGCCTCGATCGCGACGCGGACGATCTCGGTGGCGGCGGCAACGGTGTCGAGGCCGATCAGCTCGGCGCCGATCTGGCGGGTGGCGCGCAGCGGATCGAGCTCCGAAGCGGAAAGCTTCATCACCGGCCCGGCATAGGAGAGGCGCACCGGGCGCGGATGGTGCGCCATGCGCGTGGCGGCGATGCGGCCGATCTGGGCCGTGAGATCGGGACGGATCGCCAGCGTGCGCTGCGACACCGGATCGACGAACCGCACCGCGTCGCGCAGGCCGCTGGCGGCCTTGAGACGCGCGCTCAGCTCATCGGCGAATTCGGCGAGCGGGGGATCGACCTGCTCATAGCCATAGCCGCGCGCGACACCGAGCACGCGGGATTCCAGCCGCGATGCCGCATCGGCCGCAGGCGGGAGACGATCGTGGAAGCCTTCGGGAAGTAAACCGCTCATCCGGCTCCCCTAGAACATTCCGCCGCCCCGGTGAAACCCGGGACGGCGGATATCGTGCATCAGAACGACAGCGCCATCGCGGTCTTCACGCCCGGGAGCGCGCGGACCTTGGCGAGGAGCTCCTCGCTGACCTTCTCGTCGACCGAAAGCAGCAGGATGGCTTCGCCACCCGCTTCGCGGCGGCCGAGGTGGAAGGTGCCGATGTTGACGCCCGCCTCGCCCAGCGTGGTACCGAGGCGGCCGATGAAGCCCGGCGCGTCCTCGTTGACGATGTAGAGCATGTTGCCGGCGAGGTCGGCTTCGACCTTGATGCCGAACAGCTCGACCAGGCGCGGCGCGGAATTGCCGAACAACGTGCCCGCGACCGAGCGATCGCCCTGCGCGGTGCCGACGGTGACGCGGACCAGCGTGTGGTAATCGCCTTCGCGGTCATGACGGACTTCGCGCACGTCGAGCCCGCGCTCCTTGGCGAGGAACGGCGCGTTGACCATGTTCACCGTGTCCGAATGGACGCGCATCAGCCCGGCGAGCACCGCGCCGACGATCGGCTTCTGGTTGAGCTCGGCGGCAGCGCCTTCGCTCTCGATCGCGATGTTCTTGAGCTCGCCATGCGAGAGCTGGCCGACCAGCGAGCCGAGCTTCTCGGCAAGCGCCATGTACGGCTTGAGGCGCGGGGCTTCCTCAGCCGAGAGGCTCGGCATGTTGAGCGCGTTGGTGACGCCGCCCGAAACGAGGAAATCGGCCATCTGCTCGGCGACCTGGATCGCGACATTGACCTGCGCTTCAGTGGTCGAGGCGCCGAGATGCGGCGTCGAGACGAAGTTGGGCGTGCCGAACAGCGGATGCTCCTTGGCGGGCTCCACTGCGAACACGTCGAGCGCCGCGCCGGCGATATGGCCCGATTCGAGGCCCTGCTTGAGCGCAGCCTCGTCAATCAGGCCACCGCGCGCGCAGTTGATGATGCGCACGCCGCGACGCGTCTTGGCGAGGTTCTCGGCCGAGAGGATGTTGCGGGTCTGGTCGGTGAGCGGGGTGTGCAGCGTGATGAAGTCCGCACGCAGCAGCAGGTCGTCGAGCGAGACCTTCTCCACGCCCATCTCGATCGCGCGTTCGGGCGTGAGGAACGGATCGAAGGCGACGACCTTCATGCGCAGGCCGAGCGCGCGATCGGCGACGATCGAGCCGATATTGCCGGCGCCGATCAGGCCGAGCGTCTTGCCGGTGAGCTCGACGCCCATGAAGCGGTTCTTCTCCCACTTGCCGGCCTGGGTCGAGGCGTCGGCCTCGGGCAGCTGGCGGGCGAGCGCGAACATCAGCGCGATGGCGTGCTCGGCGGTGGTGATCGAGTTGCCGAACGGGGTGTTCATCACGACGACACCGCGCGCCGAGGCGGCGGGGATGTCGACATTGTCGACGCCGATGCCGGCGCGGCCGACGACCTTGAGGTTCGGTGCCGCGTCAAGGATCTCCTGGGTCACCTTGGTCGAGCTGCGGATGGCGAGGCCGTCATAATCGCCGATGATCGCCTTGAGCTCTTCCGGGGTCTTGCCGGTGATCTCGTCGACCTCGACGCCGCGCTCGCGGAAGATCTGCGCGGCCTTGGGATCCATCTTGTCGGAAATCAGTACCTTGGGCATTTGGTTTCTCCACCCCGTCATCCCCGCGCAGGCGGGGATCCAGGGTTACTGAGGGAATCGCTTTATGACTCTGGATCCCCGCCTTCGCGGGGATGACGATTACGCGCTGCGAGCTTCGGCGTAGGCCCAGTCGAGCCAGGGGCCGAGCGCCTCGATATCGGCGGTGTCGACGGTGGCGCCGCACCAGATGCGCAGGCCGGCCGGAGCGTCGCGATAGCCGGCGACGTCATAGGCCGCGCCTTCCTTCTCGAGCAGGCCGGCGAACTTCTTGATGAAGGCTTCGTCCGCACCCTCGACCGTGAGGCACACGCTGGTCTTCGAGCGGATGCCGTGCAGCTCGGCGAGATGGCCGAGCCACGGGCGCGCCGCGACGATCTTGTTCAGCGCGTCGGCATTGGCGTTCGAGCGGGCCATCAGCCCGTCGAGGCCACCCAGGCCCCTGGCCCATTCGAGCGCGAAGATCGCGTCCTCGACGGCGAGCATCGAGGGGGTGTTGATCGTCTCGCCCTTGAACACGCCCTCGGCGAGCGCGCCCTTGGAGACCAGGCGGAACACCTTCGGCAGCGGCCAGGACGGGGTATATTCGGTGAGGCGCTCGACCGCGCGCGGGCCGAGGATCAGCACGCCGTGGCCGCCCTCGCCGCCCAGCACCTTCTGCCAGGAGAAGGTGGCGACGTCGATCTTGTCCCAGGGCAGGTCATAGGCGAACACCGCCGAGGTAGCGTCGGCGAAGCTCAGCCCCTCGCGATCGGCGGGGATCCACTCGCCGTCCGGCACGCGCACGCCCGAGGTGGTGCCGTTCCAGGTGAACAGCACGTCGGTCGACCAGTCGAGCGCGTCGAGATCGGGGAGCTGGCCGTAATCGGCGCGGACGACGTTCGGCTCGAGCTTGAGCTGCTTGACCGCATCGGTGACCCAACCTTCACCGAAGCTTTCCCAGGCGAGCGTGGTGACGCCGCGGGCGCCGAGCATCGTCCACATCGCCATTTCGAAGGCGCCGGTGTCCGAGCCGGGCACGATGCCGATACGGTGCGTATCGGGCAGGCGCAGCATCTCGCGCATCAGGTCGATGCAATATTGGAGGCGGGTCTTGCCGATCTTCGAGCGGTGCGAGCGGCCGAGCGACTCGGTGGCGAGCTTCTCGGGCGACCAGCCGGGCGGCTTGGCGCAGGGACCGGAAGAGAAATAGGGACGCGCTGGCTTGGTGGCGGGCTTTGCGACAGGCGCAATGGTGGCGTCGGCGGCAGTCGAATCAGTCATGTAGTCTCTCCTTACAGAGAGCGCGCGCGGCGTTGGGACCGCGTGGCCCGCCGACGGCCCTAGCGGCGGCCCCGTGAAAGTCAATTGCGCGCAAGCCGCGATCCGCGCACATTTCTGACGTTAACCATGTCGTACGGCTATGCTGCTAGGGTGAGGCCATGCGCGTATTCAGCCTGTTCCTGCCCCTGTTCCTCGCCGGCTGCATCTTTGGCGGCGGCGACGATCGCCCCGCCCCGCGACCCGCATCGGGACCGATTCGCGAGCGGCCGGGCGGCCCGATCACGCTCAATGGCCCAACGCCGCGCGAGACGCAGCAATGCTTCGCCGACCTGTCACGCGAAGGGGTGCGCTACAGTGGCCTGCCCGACCGCGATTTCGGCAGCGGGTGCGTGGTGACCGGCGCTGTGCAGCTGCTCGACATCGGCGTGCCGGTGACCGGGTTGAAGTCGATGAAATGCGGCCTTGCGCGCAGCTTCACCGCCTGGGTGCGCTTTGCCGTTGCGCCCGCCGCCCGGCAGATGCTGGGCAGCGACCTGGTCAAGGTCGAGACCTATGGCACCTATTCGTGCCGCGGGATCATCGGCAACGGCGCGGCATCGGCGGCGCGCATGTCCGAGCATGGGCTGGCCAATGCGGTGGATGTCTCGGGCTTCGTGCTCGCGGATGGCCGGAGGGTCACGATCGAACGCGACTGGCGGACGGGCGATGGCCAGGTCCGCGCGTTCCTGGAGACGATCCACGGATCGGCCTGCAAGCGCTTCGGCACGGTGCTGAGCCCGGACTATAACGCGGCGCACTACAACCACCTGCACCTCGACATGGGGAGGGGTCCGTTTTGCCGCTGATTGCAGGGCGCCTCGGATCGGCTTAAGCCGGTCGAAATGAACGATACGAGAGTCCCGAGCCGCGTTTTCCGCCCTGCCCAGCAGGAAGTGCAGAACGCCAACACCGCCAGCGGCACGCCCCAGACCGAGCATCCCGCCTACCGCCTCGCCTTCCAGGACATGGACTTCCTGTTGCGCGACGATCTGCGGCCGATCCGCTTCCAGCTCGAGCTGCTCAAGCCGCAGCTGCTGCTCGACGAGGCTCATATCAAGTCGACCTTCGTTATCTATGGCTCGGCGCGCATCCCCGAGCCGGACAAGGCCGGCGCGCTGCTCGAGCTGGCCGAGACCCCGCAGCAGAAGAAGATCGCCGAGCGGCTGGTCGAGAAGTCGAAATATTATGACGTGGCCCGCGAGCTGGCGCAGCTCGCCTCCAACTTCCCGCTCGACGAAGCCGGCAACCGCCACTTCGTCGTGACCTCGGGCGGCGGCCCGTCGATCATGGAAGCGGCGAATCGCGGCGCGCGCGATGTCGGCGCCGATACGATCGGGCTCAACATCCTGCTGCCGCACGAGCAGGCGCCGAACCCGTATGTGACTCCGGGCCTGTCGATGCAGTTCCACTATTTCGCGCTGCGCAAGATGCACTTCCTGCTGCATGCGCGCGCGGTGGCGGTGTTCCCGGGCGGCTTCGGCACGTTCGACGAATCGTTCGAGCTGCTGACGCTGATCCAGACCGGCAAGATCGAACCGATCCCGGTGATCTTCTACGGCAAGGACTTCTGGACCCGCGTCGTCAATTTCGAGGCGCTGTGCGAGGAAGGCGTGATCTCGCCCAAGGACCTCAACCTGTTCCACTTCTGCGAGACCGCCGAAGAGGGCTGGCAGATCGTCCAGGACTTCTGGAAGGACAAGGATCACACGGTGATCGCACGGCCGCGCCCGGGCATCGACAAGCCCGAGACCGTGCTCAAGCAGGGCTAGGCAAGCGTGAGGTAGAGCTCGGCCTCGATCACCCAGTCGTCGCCGAGCTTGCGCCATTTGGCGGTGTAGGTGCCCGATGCCTGCATCGCCCCGTCCTGCGCGGCGACGCCCTCCCAATGGCCATGCTCGAAGGCGATCGGCGCGACCGGCGACACCGTGATCGCATCGGGCATGCGCGTGTAGATGCTGCGGTCCCGCATCGCGAACTCGCGCTTCCAGGCGTGCAGCTGCGCCTTGCGGCCGGCGATCAGCGCGCTGTCCGTCCCCGCGACCAGCACGACGTCGTTCGCGAGCAGCGGACCGATCGCGGCAAGGTCCGCCTCGGCCAGCGCGCGGTTGAACGCCGCCCGGCGGATGCGGATGTCGAGTTCGGGGGTCAGGTGCTGGGCCATGCCCATCCCTAATCAGGCCGGGCCGAAATCGTCCAGCAGCTGCGCGCGGCTCGGCTCGAAATCGGCGAGACCCCATTTCGCCGCCACCTCCAGCCCGACGATCGGATCCGAGCGAGTCGAGACGCGCTGCGGGACGAGGTCGCGCCCGGTAGCCGCACAGAGGAAGACCGCGACATCGGGCGTTGCCGGCGAATCGGCGGGCTCGTCGACCACCACCGCAAGGCGCTGGCTTTCGAGCAGGACCAGCGCGCCGACGGGGAACACGCCGAGCAGCGAGCGGAACGCGCGCAGCACCCGCGGATCGAAATGGCCGGTGGTGCCCATCATCCAGTCGAGCGCTGCGCCGGGCGACCAGCTGCGCTTGTAGCTGCGGTTCGACGTCACCGCGTCGAACACGTCGCACACCGCCGCCATGCGCGCGTGGATGCTCAGCGTCTCCTGCGAGATACCGGACGGATAGCCGCTGCCGTCGATCCGCTCGTGATGATGCAGGCAGACGTCGAGCGCGATCTCCGAGTCGATCCCCGAATCGCGCAACAGCTCATAGCCGCGCAGCGTATGCGCCTGGACCCGGGCATATTCGTCGAGGTCGAGCGGACCGGGCTTGTTGAGCAGGTCCGCATCGATCCGCGCCTTGCCGATATCGTGGAGCAGCCCGGCCAGGCCGATCTCCTGGGTCAATTCGGCCCCGAGCCGCAGCTCGTTGCCGAGCGCAAGCATCAAGCCGCAGACCGCAACCGAATGGAGATAGGTATATTCGTCGTGCAGCTTGATCCGGGTGACGCTGGGCAAAGCCGTGGGACTGCGCGCCACCGAGGCGGCGATCGCCGAGACGATCGGCGCGAGGTTCGCCGCCTGGATCTTCCGGCCGAAGCGGATGTCGGCAAAGGTCTCGGTGACGGTGTCCTTCGCCATGCCGACGATCTCCCGGGCACGGTCACGCTCCTGGGCGAGGCTGGCGGGGCGGGCATTGATGTGGAGCCTCGCGCTGGACAGGCGGCGCGGCGACGGGCCCCGCGCGGCGGCTTCCTTGGCCGGCCCGGCGCTGCCGAGGGCGCGCCATTCGCCCGCGTTCAGGCCATCCCGCGCGCTATCCATCCACCAGGCCCAGACATGCGGGACGGGTGGCGCAACTGCACCTTGTAGCGACCACTTAACCCCCCCGGGCATGCGGCATTAATTCCAGGATTCACGTAATTTACCGCCGGTGGCGGGATCAATCGGCCGACCCGCCGAAATGGGTCAGCCGTGCGGCTCCGTAGCCAATGCCGCGAGCGTGGCCAGCATCTGGTCGAAGTGCAGGGTGATGCGGCGATTATTGGCGAGGTGGCGATCGTTGCGCAGCACCTGGGCCGGCACGAACACCCCGCCATCCTTCCACGCCACGACCTCCTCCGAGACCAATGCGGCGACCCGGCGGCGCACCGTCTCGAACGGCAGGTCGATCGCGCGGGACAGCGCGCGCAGCGAAACCGGCTCGCGCAGTTCATCGGGCGGCGGGGTATCCTCGCTCGAATAGAGCTGCGACAGGCGGGGATCCCGGGTGACTCCACGGACATTGATCGCGGTGATCGCCGCGACGATCGTGCCAGCGGTAACATCGCCGTACAGCTCGGTCAGCGTCTCCAGTGCCCGCAGCGAGAAGGCCAGTATCAGCCGCTCGACCACGCCCGCCGGCAGGGCGGCAACGCCCGCGCCGAGCGTCGCGATCGCCGGGGCATAGCCTGTCTCGGCCAGCCGCTGCAGCACATGCAGCAGCTCGGCCTTGTCCTCGACGGCCAGGCGCGCCAGCACATCGCTATCGAAAAACCCCGGCGCGACACTGAACCCGGCATCGCCGCGCACCAGCATCCCGACCTCGACCAGCTCGGCCGCACGCCGGCGCACCGTGGTGTGCGGCAGGCGCATCGAATGGGCGATGGCGGTGGCATTGACCGGGCGGCCGAGCGCCTGGGCATCCTCCACCCCGATCCAGCGGCCGGTTGCCGAATCGCGATAGGGATGGTGCGCGATGCTACCGCCGAGCACGACTTCGAAGACGAAGCCCGCCAGCCGCTCCTGCGGCACCAGCGCCAGACCGCGCCGGCTGCGCGCCAGCAGCAGCTCCGATACCTGACGCGCGA
Organism: Sphingomonas kyeonggiensis; assembly: GCF_014204495.1. Taxonomy (GTDB): domain Bacteria; phylum Pseudomonadota; class Alphaproteobacteria; order Sphingomonadales; family Sphingomonadaceae; genus Sphingomonas; species Sphingomonas kyeonggiensis_A. The sequence goes on from NZ_JACHLN010000001.1 coordinate 679,823, forward strand.
CGAGCCGGGTGGACAGCTTGCGGGAGGGCGGCGCGGACGGGTCGGTTGCAAGCATGGATGCGGGCCAAAAAGAAAGCGCCGCGGGATGGCCCGCGGCGCCTTGTTCATTCCATCAGAGCGGAAGCGTCTTCAGACGCCCTTCTTTTCCGCCTGCGCCTTGGCGGCGGGGTCCTTGCTCGGCATGCCCTCCGCCGGAGTCGCCTCGTTCGAGAGATTGCCGCCCGCGGCGTGGTCGGTCGCGTTGCCCTCGGCGGGCGCAGGCGCGGCGCCGGCGGCCGGCGGGGCCGGCAGCGGCAGGTTCGAGCCCTGCGCGTTGAGATAGGCGATCACGTTCGCGCGCTCCTGCGCATCCGGGATGCCGGCAAAGGTCATCTTGGTGCCCGAGGCGAACTTGCGCGGATTGCTCAGCCACGCGTCCATCTTGTCGAAGTCCCAGCTGCCGCCCACGGCCTTGAGGGCATCGGAGAAGGCGAAGCCGGCCTTGCCCTGGGCAATCGCCTCACCCATCGTGCCGTAAAGGTTCGGGCCGATGCCGTTGGCGCCGCCCGAGGCGATCGTGTGGCAGGCCATGCACTTCTTGAACGAAGCTTCGCCCTTGGCGAGATCGGCGCTGGCCAGGCGGGTGGCGATCGGCGCGACCGCGACGGCACCGCCCTCGCTCGCTTCCTCAACGCCTTCAATCACATAGCCCATGTGCTCGGGACGTTCGGCATGGAAATACATTCCGCTCGCGATCGAAAGCCCAAGTGCAGCAATCCCCCCTGCAAGTGCCCAGCCCGCGATCGTATTGAAGCGATTGTCCATGAAATGCCCCTGCGGATATGTTGCGCTTCTTTAAAACCGCCCTTGCAATGAAAGCAAGCGGGGCTTGCGGTGCGAAGTTCGGGCAGCTAGCGCCCGCGCACTATGGAGAATTTCGCAAGCCCGGCGAGAAAGCTCGTCGCGGAGATGACCGAGGCCGCAGCCAGGACCCCTGTTCGGGCCGTCGCCTTCCAGGGCGCGCCCGGCGCCAATTCGCACATCGCGGTGCGCGAAGTGTTTCCCGACGGCCTGCCGCTCCCCTGCTTTTCCTTCGAGGACGCGATCGACGCGGTGAAGGAAGGGCGCGCCGGCTGCGCGATGATCCCGATCGAGAATTCGCTGCACGGCCGCGTGGCGGACATCCACTTCCTGCTGCCCGAATCGGGGCTGTCGATCATCGGGGAGCATTTCCTCCCCATCCGCTACGCGCTGATGGGCCTGGGCCCGGTCGAGGGCGTCAAGCAGGCTATGAGCCACCCCCAGGCGCTCGGCCAGTGCCGCCACTGGCTGAAGGCGCAGGGCATCCAGCCGCTCGCCTATCCCGACACCGCCGGCGCCGCCGCGATGGTCGCCGAGGCCGCCGACCCGGCGATCGCCGCCCTCGCCCCGCCGGGCGCGGCCGAGCTGTACGGGCTGCAGACGCTCGGCTCCGACATCGCAGATGCCGCGCACAATATGACGCGATTCGTGGTACTTGCCCGTGAGCCGCTGGCGGCCGAGGACAAACCCGAGGGACCGTTCATGACCACCTTCGTCTTCGAGGTGAAGAACGTCCCCGCCGCGCTCTACAAGGCGCTGGGCGGCTTCGCGACCAACGGGGTCAACATGACCAAGCTGGAGAGCTACCAGCGCGGCGGCAGCTTCGCGGCGACCGAGTTCTACACCGACATCGTCGGCAGCCCCGACGAGGCACCGGTGGCGCGGGCGCTGGAGGAGCTCAAGTTCCACACCAAGTGGATGCGCGTGCTCGGCACCTACCCCCAGGCGCGCGCCCGAGCGTAACAGACACCGATCGTAGCAAAGGTTGCGCGGCCGGCGGATTCCGCCGAGCGTCCACCCTTGCTTGACTCACGCGACGAATCGTTGTGTATAGACAACATATCGTCGTGTGAGTCGCCATATTGCCGCAGATACACAACCGTATTGCCCTGTTCCGCACCGAACGCGGGATGAGCCGGCGCGCGCTGGCCGAGGCGGCCGGGGTGAACCCCCAGACGATCGGCTATCTCGAGCGCGGCGACTATAGCCCCAGCCTGGAGCTGGGCATGAAGATCGCCGAGGTGTTCGAGGTTCCGGTGGAGCTCGTCTTCTCGTTCACGCCCTTCGAATCGGTCGCGAGCGCCCTGCGCCGCGCGGCCGAATGATGCCGGAGACCGCCATGTCCCGTTTCAACCAGCGTTTCCTCGCCGGGCTCGACGCCGCGGCCGACCGCACCGGCGTGCCCGCTCTCGCCATGGGAGAAGTCCGCCGCAGGCATCTGCGCTGGCTGCCGATTGTCGCGCTGGCGCTGGCGATCGGCGGCTGGATCTGGGGGATGGCCGCGCCACAAATGGTGCATTTCGCCTATGCCGTGATGTCGCTCGGCTTCGCGATCGGCGCGTTCCTGCCGATCTTCGGGCCGATCAAGCCCTGGGGCGCGGCGAAGCTGGTCGACGAGTATGACCGGCAGGTGCGGCTGCGGGCGTTCCTCTACGGCTATGCCAGCGTGACCTTCACGGCCTATGCCGGCATCTGGCTGCTGGTCGGGCTCGCGCTGCTCGACCGCTGGACGACGCTCGACTTGATCAACCAGATGCGGAACTTCGCACACCTGCTTTTCGTGCTCTACCTCGCGGTGCCGACGCTGCAGGCGAGCTGGGCGACGCAGCCGGTGGAAGAAGACTAGGCGGGGGCAACCGGGACACCCTGTTCCCCGGCGAAGGCCGGGGCCCGGGGTAACAGAGCGATTCGGCGGAGAAACCCTGGGCCCCGGCCTTCGCCGGGGAGCAGTTAAGCAGCTGAACCAGACGGTTTCGTCCGATTAGGCCCCCTCGACCCAGGCCGTCAGCAGGGTGTGTGCAATGGCATAGGGCGGCGGTGCGACGAACGGGGCGTCCGGATCGCGGGCGAGCGCCCTGCGCACATCTTCGCGACTGAACCAGTCCGCATGCTCGAGTTCGTGGACATCGATCCGGATGTCGTCGTTCAGCGCTTCGCCGATACAGGCGACCATCAGCGAGGCCGGGAAGGGCCAGGGCTGGCTGGCGACATAGCGGACCGCGCCGATGCGGACGCCCGATTCCTCGCAGGTCTCGCGCCGCACCGCCTCGTCGATCGATTCGCCGACTTCGAGGAAGCCCGCGAGCGCCGAGTAGCGGCCCGGCGGCCAGCTCGGCTGGCGGCCGAGCAGCGCCATGTCGCCGCGCTCGGCGAGCATGATGACCACCGGCTCGACCCGGGGGAAATGCTCGGCGCCGCAATGGGGGCAGCTCCGCCCCCAGCCGGCATGCGACACCGAAGTGTGCGTGCCGCAATTTCCGCAGAAGCGGTTGCGGCCATGCCAGAAGACCAGCCCGCGCGCCGACGCGTAATTGGCGGCATCGGCCGGCGCGAAGCGATCGAGCATCGCGAACAAGGCCGGCGAGCGGCCCATCGGCACCGGCATCCCCTCCGGCAAGGTCGAGACGAAGCGCGGCTCGCCCGCCTCGAAGCCGAGGAAGAGCAGCTCGCCCTGCGCCTCGGCGAGGCTGGTCCAGGTCAGGTGGCCGTCTTCATCCAGCACCGGATCGAGCCCGTCGAGCACCAGCAGGCGCGCGTGCGGATCGGCCAGCGCGGTGGCGAGCAGCTCGGGATCGTGGCGAACCCGGTCGGCACGATCGAGCGTGCCGCCAGTGAAACCTGGGGTGAGCGTCACTTGGTTCGAATCACCTTGGCGAGGTCGGCGTACACAGCCTTGGAGACTGCGCGCTTGAGCTCGGTGTCGCCGAACAGGTTGATCATCGCGACGACATCGATCTTGTGGACCGGATCGACCCAGGCGATCGTGCCGGCGGCGCCGCCCCAGCCGAACGTGCCCTTGCCCGGACCGCCCGGCACGTCGGCGAGATAGACCGAGCCGCCCGCGCCGAAGCCAAGCGGCGCGCCGGTATCGCTGGTCATGTCGTTGAGCAGCGAAGTGTCGGTGCCGGCCGGCAGCAGGTTCGACATGGCGAGGACCACTGTCTCGGGCTTGAGGAGGCGGACGCCGTCGAGCCAGCCCTTGTTTCGCAGCATGCGCAGGAACCGCCCATAGTCATGCGCCGACATGACCAGGCCGGCGCCGCCATAGGGAAATTCCGGCTTCTGCAGATAGACCGAGCCGACCGCCGGATCGGCCGGGACGCGGGTGGAGCCCATGAAGACATAGTTGGTGGCGAAATTGCCGACCTTGTCCGCCGGCACCGTCCAGTAGCTCTGCTCCATCTTGAGCGGCTTGAAGATGCGCGTGTTGACGAACTGATCGAAGGGCATGCCGCCGGCAACCTCGATCACCCGGCCGAGGATATCGAGGCCGATCGAATAGCTCCACTTGGCGCCCGGCTCGGCAATCAGCGGCAGCGAGGCAGTGCGGTTGGCGAACTCCTCCAGGCTGCCCGGGCGGGCGGCCGCCATCTGGACTTCCATCTGGGCGTTCACCTGGGCCGGGTTGATGCCGAGCTTGTTATACTCGTCGAGCAGGGGGCCCTTGGTGATGATGTTGTAGCCGAGACCCGCGGTGTGGGTGAGCAGGTTGCGCACCGTGATCGGCTTCGTGGCGGGGCGGCTGGTCAGGTCCTTGGACGGATCGACCAGCACCTTCATGTTCTTGAACGCCGGAATGAAGTCGCTGATCGGCTGGTCGAGCCCCAGCTTGCCTTCCTCGATCAGGATCATCGCGGCGATGCCGGTGATCGGCTTGGTCATCGAATAGACGCGCCACAGGCTTTCATCGTCCGCCCGGTGCGCAGTCGGCGCATCGGCAACGCGCCCGTGGTTCGCCGTCGTGATGGTGTTGTACGCATCGGCATGGCCGACCTGAATGACGATGCCGGGAACCTTGCCCTCGGCGACGTAGCGCTTCGCCAGCGCCATCTGCGCATCGGCGCCGGGCATGTCGGCAGGCATCCGAATCTCGGTAGTCTGCACTGGCTGCACCGGCGGCTTCGGCTTGGTCTGCGCGAAGGCGGGAGCCGCCAGCATTGCCAGGCCGAAGCCGAACCCGATCACTGCGCGCATAATCGTCTCCTGAATGTCCGTGCCGCCTTGGCGAATACGGTGGGCAGGCCGGCCGATTCGAGATCGGCGACCGGCCACCATTCGCCGGGCAGCGCGGCGCCTGCATGCGCTGCGATTGTTGCAGCCGCAAGAGCGACGTCGAGGTTGAAATGGGTGAAGCCGTGGCTGACCTGCTCGTCCAGCAACTGCCATCCGGCGGCGGCGGGGGCGCCTTCCAGCCTGGGCGGCGAATCGGCCCAGGGACCGGTGGGCAGTGCGCGCATGCCGCCGAGCAGCCCCTTGTCCGGGCGGCGGACGAGCAGCACCCGGCCATCGCGCTCGAGCCAGAACATCGTGCCGTGGCGCTGGGGCTTGGGTGGTTTCGCGCTCTTGATGGGGAAGCGCTCGGGCGTGCCGCCCGCGAAGCCGGCGCAATGCGCGCGCAACGGGCAGAGCAGGCATTTGGGCGACCGCGCGGTGCAGATGCCGCTGCCCAGATCCATCATCGCCTGGGCGAAATCGCCCGAACGCAGCTCCGGGGTGATCGTGTCGGTAAGCGCGTAGATCCGGGCCTTGGCGCCGGGCAGCGCTTCCTCGAGAGCGAACAGCCGCGAGACGACGCGCTCGACATTGGCGTCGACCACCACCGCGCGCCGGCCAAAGGCGATCGCGGCGATCGCGGCGGCGGTATAGCCGCCGACACCGGGCAGCTCGCGCAGGCCGGCTTCGGTGTCCGGGAACTCCCCGCGCCGGGCCACTTCGCGGGCACAGGCGAGCAGGTTGCGGGCGCGGGCATAATAGCCGAGGCCCGCCCAGGCGGCCATCAGGTCGGCATCCTCGCTGGCGGCGAGCGCCTCCACCGTCGGCCAGGCGCGCGTGAACTTGTCGAAATAGGGGATGACGCTGGCGACCTGGGTCTGCTGGAGCATCACTTCGGACAGCCAGACGCGATAGGGATCGGGCGCATTGCTGCCGGGCCGCGCGCGCCAGGGCAGGTCGCGGGCGTTATGGTCGTACCAATGGAGCAGCGCAGGGGCGATGGCGAGGGGAACGATTGTACGGGGGGCGTTGTCGGGCACAGGGCCCTATGGCATGGGTTGGCGGAAATGACGAAGCCCCCCCGCGCCACGACCCGCCAGCCGAAGCCCGAGCCGCAGCGCGCGCTGCGCGCCCGCTCGGTCTCCGAGCTGCTGCCCGATGTCGGCGCGGCCAGCTTCCGCAAGTTCGGCTTCATCCAGCATTCGATCGTCAGCCGCTGGGGCGAGATCGTCGGCGAGCGCTATGCCCGGGTGTCGATCCCCGAATCGATCAAGTTCCCCCAGGGCAAGCGCGAGCAGGGCGTGCTGAGCCTGATCGTCTCGGGTGCCTTCGCGCCGACGATGCAGCATGTCGCGCCCGAGATCATGGACCGGGTGAACCGCTTCTTCGGCTATCCGGCGGTGGCGAAGATCGCGATCCGCCACGGACAGGTGAAGGCGCCGGCCAAGGCCGCGCCGCCGCCCAGCCTCAAGCCGCTGAGCGAAGCGATGGGCGAGAGCCTGCGCGGGATCGTCGACCCTGAACTCAAGGCCGTGCTCGAAGCGCTGGCCGCCGGTGTCGCCGCGAGCGACGAGAAGCCCAAGATCGGCCGGATCGACTGATGCGTATTCTGATGATGACTGCCGGCGCGGTTGCGCTTGCCCTGGTTGGCGGCGCTTCGGCGCAGCAGGCGCGCAAGCCGGCGGCGAAGCCCGCGGCCAGGCCCGCTGCCAAGCCCGCTGGTGCGCCGAACTGGACCGCGACCGTCGCGATCACGCCGGAGGGCGGCTTCCGCCAGGGCAATCCGAATGCGCCGGTGAAGCTGGTCGAATATGGCTCGCGCGGATGCCCGACCTGCGGGCGCTTCGCCGCCGACGGGGTGCCGCCGCTGCGCAGCGACTTCATCGCCACCGGCAAGGTGAGCTATGAATATCGCGATTACCTGATCCACGGCGCGCCCGACCTGGCGATGGCGCTGGTCAACCAGTGCGTGCCGACCGCGCGCTTCTTCCCGGTGCTCGACGCGATCTACGCCAACCAGAAGCTGTTCGATGACCGGCTGCACAAGCTGGTCGACGGCCAGCCCAAGCAGGTCGAGGCATGGCAGAAGCTGCCCCCGGGCCAGATGGCGACCAAATTCGCCGAGGCGATGGGGCTGATCGCCTTCATGAAGACTCAGGGGCTGCCCGAGGCCAGGACGCGCCAGTGCCTGGCCGATCCGAAGCTGATCGGGCGGATCGCCAAGACCAATGCGGACGCGGTCAACGTCTATCAGGTGGACAGCACGCCCAGTTTCATCATCAATGGGCGCAAGCTGCGCGCCTTCACCTGGGACAGATTGCTGCCCGAGCTGTGGGCCAATGGCGCCTGATCGAATCGAATACCCTGGAGAAAGCAGAGCTATGCGTATCAAATTCGCCCTGATCCCGGTGCTGGCGCTGGCCGGCCTGCTCGCGGCCTGCGGCGGCGGCGGCGAGGGCAACGTCACCGCTTCGGCCCCGGTGAAGGCGGTGACCGCGCCGGCGGGCAAGGCCTGGACCGACGTGATCGTGAAGACCACCGATGGCGGCTATCGCCAGGGCAATCCCGACGCGCCGATCAAGCTGGTCGAATATGGCTCGCGCAACTGCCCCTATTGCGGGCTGTTCGGCCGCACCGCGCCCGAGCCGCTGCGCAAGAACTATATCGCCACCGGCAAGGTCAGCTGGGAATTCCGCGACTTCCTGATCCACGGCGCGCCCGATCTCGCCGCGGCTCTGCTCAACCAGTGCGTGCCCGACGAGAGCTTCTTCCCGGTGCTCGACAAGTTCTTCGAGAACCAGGACACGTTCCTGAGCCGCACCGAGCAGCTGGTGAAGACCCAGCCGCAGCTGATCCAGCAGCTCCAGCAGATGCCGCCGCCCCAGGCCGCGGTCGCCTTTGCCGAGCAGCTCGGCATGATCGACTTCATGAAGCAGTACGGCGTGCCCGAAGCCAAGGCGCGCCAGTGCCTGGGCGACCAGAAGAAGATCGACGAGATCGCCAAGGTCAATGCCGACGGCGCGACCGTCTATGGCGTGACCGGCACCCCGAGCTTCTTCATCAACGGCAAGAAGGTCGAGGCCGGCAGCTGGGAGCAGCTCGAGCCGCTGCTCAAGGCAGCCGGCGCGCGCTGACGCCTAGGGGGCGGGGGACGCCGTGCAGATCAAGCGGCTGCGGCTGACAGGCTTCAAGAGCTTCGTCGACCCGGCCGATCTGCGCATCGAGCCGGGGCTGACGGGGATCGTCGGCCCCAATGGCTGCGGCAAGTCCAACCTGCTCGAGGCCCTGCGCTGGGTGATGGGCGAGACCAGCGCGAAATCGATGCGCGGCGCCGGCATGGAAGACGTGATCTTCGCCGGCACCGCCACCCGCCCCTCGCGCGACTTCGCCGAGGTTACCATCCAGGCCGACCAGGTCGGCAGCGACGACGAGCTGGAAGTCGTCCGCCGTATCGAGCGCGGCGCGGGCTCGGCCTACCGGATCAACGGGCGCGACGTGCGCGCCAAGGACGTGGCGCTGCTGTTCGCCGATTCGGCGACGGGCGCGCATTCGCCGGCGCTGGTCAGCCAGGGGCGGATCGGCGCGATCATCCAGGCCAAACCGGGCGAGCGCCGCGCGATGCTGGAAGAGGCCGCGGGCATCGCCGGCCTGCATGTGCGCCGCAAGGACGCCGAGCAGCGGCTGCGCGCGACCGAGGCGAACCTCACCCGGCTCGACGAGGTCATCGGCGACCAGGAGACGCGCGCCGCGCAATTGAAGCGCCAGGCGCGCCAGGCCGAGCGCTACCGCGAGCTCTCCGACCGGATCCGCGTCGCCGAGGCGCGGATGATCTTCGCCCGCTGGCGCGACGCGGCCGTGGCGGCGGACGCGGCCAAGAAGGAAGCGAGCGCGGCCGAGACGCTGGTCGCCGAGCGGACCAGGGCGCATGATTCGGCGGTGGCGGTGCAGCTGGAGGCGGCGGAGAAGCTCGCCACGCTGCGCGCCGAAGCGCTGGCCGTGCGCGACAAGGCGACCGAGGCGATGCACGGGCTCGCGACGCTGCGCTCGGACAAGGCGGCGGTCGAGCGGCGGATCGCCGAGGTGCAGGATTCGGTGCGGCGGCTCGAGGAGGATCGCGGCCGCGAAGGCGCGCTCGCCAGGGACGCCGCCGAGGCGCTGGCCCGGCTCGACGAGGAACTGAAGGCGCTCGACCGGCGGATCGCCGAGGCGACGGCGCGGATGCCGAACCTCGATGCGGCGCTGGCGGATGCGGAGCGCGCGGCGCGCGATGCCGAAGTCGCGCTCGCCCAGGCACTGGCGGCGCAGGCGAGCGAGGCGGCCGAGGCGCGCGTCGCCGAAGCCGCTCTGGCGGCGGGGCGGACCCGGGTCGAGCGCTCGGAGCGCGACCGGGCGCGGATCGACGCGGAACTGAAGGCGCTGCCCGATCCCGAGCCCCTCCAGGCCGAGAAGGCACGCGCCGCCGAGGCACGGGCGCAGGCGCTCCGCCAGGCGGAAAGCGCGCGGACCGGGCTGGCGCGGGCCGATGCCGAGGAACGCAGCGCGATCGAGTCGCGCAACCATGCCCAGGCGAAGCGCGCCGGCGCGCATGCCGAACTGGCGCAGCTCGACAGCGAAGCCGCCGCGCTCGCCAAGGCGACCCGGCCTTCGGACAAGGACCGGCTGCTCGACAAGCTCAAGGTCGATGCCGGCTATGAGCGCGCGCTCGCGGCGGCGCTGGGCGACGATCTCGAAGCCGGGCTCGATACCAGCGCCGAGCGCTATTGGGCCGGTGCCGAGCCCCAGGCCGGCGATCCCGGCGCGCCTTCGGGCACCACGCCGCTCGGGCAGCATGTCCAGGCGCCGGCAGGATTGTCGCGGCGGCTGGCGCAGGTGCTGGTGGCCGAGAGCGATGACGGACAGAAGCTCGCCGTGGGGCAGCGACTGGTTACGCTGGCGGGCGTGCTGCGGCGCTGGGACGGCTATGTCGCCAAGTCCGGGGGCGCCGCGGCCGCGGAGCGGCTGGTGCGGGTCAACCGGCTCGCCGCGATCGAGAAGGCGCGGCCGGCGGCGGTCCGCGCGGTCGAGAGCGCCGATGCCGAGCTTACCCGGATCGAGGAGAATATCGCCGAGGCGCGGCGTGCGGCGGCGGATTGCAGGCGGGTGCTGGAGCATGCGGACAATGCAGGCCGCGAGGCGGGGCGCGCCGAGGACCGTGCCACCGCGCAGCTCGAACGGCTCGATTCGCAGCGCGCCGATCTCGACACGCGCATCCGCCGCGTCGCCGCCGAGCAGGACGAAGCGGCGACCGAGCTGAACCGCGCCGAGGCAGCCAAGGCGGCGCTGCCCGACGGCACCGAGACGCGTGCCCGGGTGCAGGCGCTGTCGCTCGATGCCGAAGGCAAGCGTGCTGCCTCCGCGTCCGCCCGCGCCGAGCGCGGCACGCTGGAACGCGAGATCTCGGCATCGCGCGAACGCCATGCCGCGGCGGGTGCCGAGGCGAAGAGCTGGAAATCGCGCGCCGGCGATGCGGCACGGCGCGCCAATGAAATGGACAAGCGCGCGCTCCAGCTCGCCGAGGAAAGCGAAGCGCTGGCCGGCAAGCCCGCGGCACTCGAGGCGCAGCTCGCCGAGGCCGAGGCCGCGACCGAGAAGGCACGAACCGAGAGCGCCGTCGCCCAGGCCGCCGAACGCGACGCCGAGATCGCGGTGCGCGAGACCGAAGGCGCGGTGCGAGGCGCCAATGAAGTGCTGGCCCAGGCCCGCGAGCAGCGCGCCGGCGCAGTCGCCCGCGCCGAGAACCAGGAGATGCGCCGCATCGAGATGGGGCGGATTTCGGGCGAGCGATTCGAATGCCCGCCGCCACTCCTCCCCCAGAAAGCCGGTTTCGACGAAGCCACGGTGCGCACGCCCGAGGAAGAATCGACCGGCCATGAGAAACTCAACGCCGAGCGCGAGCGGATCGGACCGGTCAATCTGGTCGCCGAAACCGAGCTCGCCGAGCTCGAAGCCGCCTTCACCAGCAACGCCGCCGAGCGCGACGAGCTGCACCAGGCGGTCAACCAGCTGCGCGGATCGATCGGGACCTTGAATCGTGAAGGCCGGCAACGATTGCTGGCGGCGTTCGAAGCGGTCGACCAGCATTTCCGCAGGCTGTTCTCGACGCTGTTCAACGGCGGTGCGGCGCATCTCGAACTGATCGATTCGGACGATCCGCTGGAAGCCGGGCTCGAGATCATGGCGCAGCCGCCGGGCAAGAAGCTCCAGTCGCTGACCCTGCTTTCGGGCGGCGAGCAGGCGCTGACGGCGGTCGCGCTGATCTTCGCGCTGTTCCTGACCAACCCGGCGCCGATCTGCGTGCTCGACGAAGTCGATGCGCCGCTCGACGACGCCAATATCGATCGATTCTGCGACCTGCTCGAGAAGATGACCGAGGAGACCGCGACCCGCTACCTGATCGTCACCCATAATGCGGCGACGATGAGCCGCATGCACCGGCTGTTCGGCGTGACCATGGTCGAGCGCGGGGTCAGCCGGCTGGTATCGGTGGACCTGGGCGGGGCCGAGAGCCTGTTGGCGGCGGAATGATCGACGAGAGCGCTATTACCGGCATCGTCGAATGGCTGATGGGGAAAGCTCGGGATCGCTTCGGGATCGGCGGTGCCTCGATAGCGTTCATCCTGTGCCTCGTCGCGCTAATGCCGCTGGTGGTGTTTCTCTCCATGTGGCTGGGATAGGCGCTGAGAAGCTACGGGTGGCGGAATAGCCGGGTCTGGCTCCGCATAGCTGTTCCCCGGCGGAGGCCGGGGCCCAGTTGCGATGTCGTTCGTGAGGTTCCCGCGCCTTTGCTAGTGCGCCGAAACTGGGCCCCGGCCTTCGCCGGGGAACAAGAAGTGGCAGGCTCCGTTGCGATGGCTCGCGCGCTTCCTATCTCGAAACGGGGCGGCAACAGGAGGAAGTGCATGCGATCGAGCCTTTGGATCGGGTTTGCGGTGGCGATGCTGGCGAGCAGTCCTGCCTTTGCCCAGGACAAGCAGCAATCGACCGCCGAGCGCGCCGGCGACATCGCCGAGCAGCCGGCCAAGGATGTCGGCGCGGTGAAGACCAAGATCCCGCCGGTTCTCCAGAAGGCGGCCGCCGCGCCCTACAGCCTGTCCGGCCTGTCGAAATGCACGCAGATCGCCGACGCTTTCGACGATATCGGCGAAGCGCTGGGGCCTGATTTCGTCCAGGGCGTCAATCGCAAGAAAAGCCGCAAGGTCAGGGTGACCGGTGACACCGTGGCCGGGCTGATCGTGCCGTTTCGCGGGCTGGTCCGCGAAGTGAGCGGCGCGGCTTCGGCGCAGCGCGAGCTCAACGCGGCGGTCGATGCCGGTTTTGCCCGTCGCGGTTTCCTGCGCGGCGTGTATCAGACGCGTGGGTGCAAGCCGGCGCTCTAAGGAGGGGTATCACCATGGACCAGGTTTTCCTCGGCGTGTTCGAAACGCTGATCCAGGCGGTTCGCGAGCGGTACGGCCTTGCCGCGGCCTGGGTGGCGGGAGTTGGCGGAGTCGCGCTTGTACTGCTCGCGGTCGCGCTGCTCCTCTGGTGGATCGTCCAGTGAACCTCGACGCCTTTCCCCGCATTGCCCTGTTCGACGCGCCGACTCCGATCCAGCGGCTGGAGCGGGTGGAGAATGCGCTGGGGCTGAAGGGCGCGCGGCTGTTCGTGAAGCGCGACGACCTGATGGGGCTGGGCGGCGGCGGCAACAAGCTGCGCAAGCTGGAATATCTGCTCGGCGCCGCGATCGCCGAGGATTGCGACACCTTCATCACCACCGGCGCGCGGCAATCCAACCATGCCCGGCTGAGCGCGGCGGCGGCAGCACGGATGGGGCTCAAGGCCGAGCTGATGCTGACCGACACGGTACCGCGTGACGATCCCGCCTATCTCCACAACGGCAACCAGCTGCTCGACGGGCTGTTCGGCGCGGTGGTGCATCATTTGCCGCGCGGAGCGGATTCGCTGGCGGCTGCGCAGGCGCGGGCCGAGCTGCTGCGGGCCGAGGGGCGCAAGGTCTATGTGGTCGGATCGGGTGGCTCCTCGCCGGTGGGGGCGCTCGGCTATGCTTCATGCGCGGCGGAGATCGAGGCGCAGGAAGCCGAGCTGGGACTGCGGTTCAGCGCGGTGATCGTCGCCAATGGCAGCCATGGCACGCATGCCGGGCTTGCCGCCGGGATCGACGATCCCCGGCGCGTGCTGTCGTTCACCGTGCTGGCCGAGCTGGCGGAGGCGGAACGCGGCACGCTGGCGCTGGCCAACGAGACGCGGGCGCTGCTCGGGCGGCCGGCACTGGAGGCGGAGCATATCGGGATCGACGGTTCGCAGCGGGGCGAAGCCTATGGCATCCCGACCGAGGCGATGCTGGCGGCGGTGCGGCTGATGGCGCGGCAGGAAGGGCTGCTGATCGACCCGGTCTATAGCGGCAAAGCCTTCGCAGGCGTGCTGGCGGGGCTGCGCGAGGGGGTGCTGAGCGGCGATGTGCTGTTCGTGATGACGGGTGGGACGCCGGGGCTTTATGCGTACCAGCCGGCTTTTTCCGGCTAGCGTTTGGGGAAGCTGTTCCCCGGCGAAAGCCGGGGCCCAGGGCCACAGGCGATACGGCAGAGAAACCCTGGGCCCCGGCCTGCGCCGGGGAACTGCCGTGGGAATGGCTAGGTGCCCAGGATGCGCCGGTAGAGCTGGATGTACTTGTCCGCCATCGCCTCGACCGAGAAATGCTCGGCAACCCGGGCGCGGCAGGTGGCGCGGTTGATGCCTTCGACCTGGCCCAGCGCGGCGATCGCCTCGCCTACCGAATCGACCAGGAAGCCGGTTTCGCCGTCGACGATCAGCTCGGGCATGCTGCCCCGGTTGATCGCGATCACCGGCGTGCCACAGGCCATCGCCTCGATCACCGACAGGCCGAAGGGTTCGTCGAAATTGATCAGATGGAGCAGCGCCTGCGCCTTGCCGAGCGCGCGCAGGCGCTCCGCGCCGCCTACGGGGCCGTGATAGGCGATGCGCTCGTCGAGGAAGGGCGCGACTTCGCGATCGAAATAGCCCTGGTCCTGGATGATGCCATACAGGTTCAAACGCCGGCCGGTGGCGCGGGCGAGCTGGATCGCTTCGGCGGCGCCCTTGTCCGGGTGCATGCGGCCGAAGAACAGCAGGTCCTCGCCGCCCTCGGGCTCGAAGGGGAATTCCTCCAGCCGGATGCCGTGATGGATGGTGTCGGCATAGCGCAGCGCCGGGTGGCGATCGGCGTTGCTGATCGCGACATAATGCACCCGGTCCTCGAACGGCTTGTACATCGGCAGGATGCGCTCCGAGGAGAAGCCGTGGATCGTCGTCACCATCGGCGTGTCGATCAGCGGGGCATAGGCGTGCGCGGGGAAATCGGCCTGGTTGTGGATCAGGTCGAACCGGGCCGCCTGGGCAAAGAGATGCGACTGGTGCGCATATTCCCAGACCTTGGCGTCGATGTCGGGGCTCTCCTCATAGCCCATCGGCACCACGCCATCGAGCTTGCCGTCGGTAACCGAATCCCGCGTGGCGAACAGGGTGACATCGATCCCGCGCGCGACCAGCGCCTCGGTCAGCAGGCTGGTGACCAGTTCCCAGGGGCCGTAATGGCGCGGCGGCGTGCGCCACGCGATCGGCGCCAGCATCGCGATCTTCATCCCAGGATATAGCCTTCGTTCGGAGAGAGCAGCGCCGGGTCATGGCCGCCGCGTGCCGAGGCGAGCACGGTGAAGTCCTCCGCCCATTCGGGGATGGCGAAGCCCTGGGGCGTGTCGCCGAGGTTGAGCACGACCAGCAGCCGGTCATGCTCGTAGCGCCGCTCGAAGGCGAGCAGGTCGCCGCCGGCATCGACCGGGTGGTAGTCGCCGAGCGCGAGCGCGCGGTGCTCGTGGCGGAGGAACAGGAGCTTTTGCGTCAAGCGCCACATCGAGGCGGGGTCGCCGCGCTGCGCCTCGACATTGCGGGCGATCCAGTCGGGGTGGAGCGGCAGCCAGGGGTCGGCGGGGCTGAAGCCGGCGTTCGGCGATTCGTCCCAGGCCATCGGGGTGCGCACCGGATCACGGCCGAGGCCGATGCCGGGATCGCGGATCTCGCGCGGATCCTGGACCAGATGCGCGGGGATTTCGCCATCCTCCATGCCGATCTCGTCGCCATAATAAAGCGTGGGCGTGCCGCGCAGCGTGAGGAGCAGCATCATCGCGACGCGGGCCTGTTCGGCGCCGACGCGCGTGGCGATGCGGGGGCGGTCATGATTGCCGAGCACCCAGTTGGGCCAGCCGTCGGCGGGGAGCGCGGCTTCGTATTCGGCGATCATCTTCGCCAGGCCGGGGGCGTTCCACGCGGCGCCGATCAGCTGGAAGTTGAAGGGCAGATGGACGCCGGGCTGCTCGGCGGTGCCGTAATAGCCGACCAGTTGGGGCACCGGCAGGTAGATCTCGCCGATCAGGACGCGGGCACCATAGTGATCCGCAATTGCGCGCATCTCGCCGGCGATGCCATGGACTTCGGGCTGATCGGTCGAGTGGAGCTGGTGGACGCGAGTGTAATCGGGCTGGCCGGGCGTCCAGTCGAGGTTCACCGGATTGTCGGGCAGGTCGACATGCTTGACCATGTGCCACAGCACATCGATCCGGAACCCATCGACGCCGCGCTCGAACCAGAAGCGCAGCACATCCAGCATCGCCGAACGCACCGCCGGGTTGCGCCAGTTGAGGTCGGGCTGCTCCTTGAGAAAGGCGTGGTAATAATATTGGCCGGTGGCTTCGTCCCATTCCCAGGCCGAGCCGCCGAAATCGCTGATCCAGTTGTTGGGCGGCGAACCGTCGGGCCTGGCGTCGCGCCAGATATACCAGTCGCGCCGGGGATCGTCCTGGGCGGAGCGGCTCTCCTGGAACCAGGGATGCTGGTCCGAGGTGTGGTTGGGGACGAGATCGAGCAGCAGGCGGATGCCGCGTGCGTGCGCGGCGGCGAGCAGCGCGTCGAAATCGGCGAGGGTGCCGAAGCGCGGGTCGATCCCGCAATAGTCGGCGACGTCATAGCCGAAGTCCGCCATCGGGCTGGGGAAGATCGGCGAGATCCAGATCGCGTCCACGCCGAGCGCCTTGAGGTCGTCGAGCCGGCGCTCGATGCCCTTCAGGTCGCCGATGCCGTCGCCGTTCGTGTCCTGGAAGGAGCGCGGATAGATCTGGTAGATGACGGCGGATTTCCACCATTCGCTGTCCGTCATGCGCCTTCTCCCTTCCCGTCATCCCCGCGCAGGCGGGGATCCAGGGTAATGAGGGACAGCGCTATTTGGCTCTGGATCCCCGCCTGCGCGGGGATGACGGCGGTGGGGATCAACGGAACCGCTCCTTTGACAGGCGGGTGATGCGGCAGGCGAGATCGGCTTCGCCGCTGGCCGCGATATAATGGTCGCCGGCATCGGCCACGCCGGTGGTGAACACCACGGGGGTGGGCAGATAGAGCTGGTGGGCGATCGGATCGGTGAGCGCGGGATTGGCCTCGATCAGCGGGTTCTCGTCCTCGAGGCGGAGGATGCGCGAGGGATCGTCCTTGTCGAGCAGCGCCCAGAAGCTGCGATAGACGCCGACCGCGCCCCGCTTCTCGACGCCGTGATAGATCAGCATCCAGCCCTGGGGGGTAAGCACCGGCTGGCTGCCGCCGCCGATCCGCTGGGTCGAGCTGGTGCCCTTGCGCGCGCGGATGCCGGGGGTGTCGAGCGGCTTCCAGTGGAGACCGTCGGGCGACTGCGCCATGTTGATCGAGGGGCCGCCGAGCCAGGGGGAGTCCTCCGGGTAGGCGAAATAGACTTCACCCAGGGGGCGGGTGAGCGCCATGTACTTGCCGCCGGGCTTGCCCTCGAACAGGATCATGTCCTTGTTCTGGTGATCGAGGACCACGCCGAGCAGCTTGTAGTCGAGCCCGTTCACGGAGTGGTACATCGCGGTGCAGTGGCGCTCGGCGGAGACGCCGCACACGGTCATCCACCAGCTGCCGCCGACCAGGCTGATCCGGGCATCCTCGACGCCGCAATCCAGGAACGAGGCGGAGGGCTCGATCGCCTTGTCGTAATGGATCTTCACGATCCGGCTGGCATCCTTGCTCAGCTCGACGGGGAGCAGCCAGGAGAGCGAGGTGAGGCCGAGCAGGCGCGGGTTGCGGTCCTTGAGCGCGAACTGGCGGGGGTCGTCCATCTGGATGCCCGCCACCGCATGGCGATCGAGGACATAGCCCGAAGGCGTCCAGCGCACCGCCCGGGCATGCTCGCCGTCAACCGGATCGCGCAGCGCCTCGGCCACGCGGACCATAAGCAGCAAATTGCCGTTCGGCAGGCGCGCGAAGCCGGGGTTGAAGGCGCCGAGGACATGGGTCGCCTCGTCCACGCCCTTGCGCAGCGGGGAGCGGGACAGGTCGACATCGTCGGGGCGGAAGATCAGGAAATCATCGTCCGCCGCCACGTCGCTACCCCCTCAACAGGATGGAACCTGGCTTTCCCCGCCTTCGCGCTGGTACTTGCCGTCTCTCCAGACGTATCGCTCGGCGAAGGATCGGGTTCCCTCGAACTTCACGGTGAAATCGACGCCCTTGCGGATCGCCCCGATCTTGCCCCGGACCGACTGGGCATTGTCCTCGACCGCGCCGCCATTGTCGTAGACGGACTGGAAGGAGGCGACTTCCTTCGGCCCCTCGGGTTCGAGCGCGACCAAAGTGGTGAAGCTGCAGGTGTACCCCTGCCAGGTGCCGCCACCCTCGACATAGATCACCGGCCGGTCGAGGAACTTGTCGCTAACCGACCATTCGGCAAGGTCGCCGAAGCTGCCGCTCTCGGCCGCCTTGGGATAGGCCTTGCGCAGCTTGAAGCCGGTGCCGTCCGCATCGAGATAATGGACCGCGATCGTGCCGGCATCGACATGCGCGGGATCGCGGACATGGCCGTGGCTGACCAGCACCGGGCCGAACGCCGTATCGACCAGCTTGTTGTCGTCGAAGGTGATCGGGCCCTGGTTGACGCCTTCGGGGAAGGACGCCTTGACCGCCGCCGCGAGCCGCGCGGCGGGATCGAGCGCCGGCGCGGCGCTGGCGCTCGGCGTGGGGGTCGGCGCCGGCTTCTGCGCCTGGTTGCCGCCGCAGCCCGCCAGCATCAGTGCCGGCAGCAGGAGCGCGGCGGCCCGCCTCATTTCTCGTCCCGCAGCTGCTCGTGGTGGCGGATCACCTCATCGATGATGAAGCGCAGAAACTTCTCGGAGAATTCCGGATCGAGATCCGCTGTCTTGGCGAGCTCGCGCAGCCGGGCGATCTGGCGGTCCTCGCGGCCGGGATCGGCGGGCGGCAGGCCCGATTCCGCCTTGTAGCGCCCCACCGCCTGGGTGACCTTGAAGCGCTCGGCGAGCAGGAACACGAGCGCGGCATCGATATTGTCGATGCTCTGGCGGTAGCGGTTGAGGGTCTCGTCGGACATCGCCCTCCTCTTTGCGCAGGACGTAAGGTCACGCAAGTCTTGCCTTTGTGCGCCGCACCCGCCAGAGGCTTGGCCCATGAGCGCTACCATCCATCGCCTTGGCGGCGGCCCCGCCCCCTCGCTCGATCCGATGATGGCGCTCGTCGCCCAGGACATGAACCTCGTGAACGCAGTGATCCTCGATCGCATGCAGTCCGAGATCCCGCTGATTCCCGAGCTGGCCGGCCATCTGATCGCCGGCGGCGGCAAGCGGATGCGGCCGATGCTGACGCTCGCGGCGGCGCGCCTGCTCAACTATCCGGGCACCCGCCACCACCGGCTCGCCGCCGCGGTGGAGTTCATCCACACCGCGACGCTGCTGCATGACGACGTGGTCGACAGCTCGGACCTGCGCCGCGGCCGCCGCACCGCCAACATCATCTGGGGCAACCCGGCGAGCGTGCTGGTCGGCGACTTCCTGTTCAGCAAGTCGTTCGAGCTGATGGTCGAGAGCGAGAGCCTGAAGGCGCTCCACATCCTCAGCAACGCCAGCGCCGTGATCGCCGAGGGCGAGGTCAACCAGCTCACCGCGGTGCGCCGGCTCGACCTGGGCGAGGAACGTTATCTCGACATCATCGGCGCCAAGACCGCCGCGCTGTTCGCTGCCGCCTGCCGCATCGCCGCGGTGGTCGCCGAGCGCTCGGAAGCCGAGGAACTGGCGCTCGACGCCTATGGCCGCAACCTGGGCATCGCCTTCCAGCTGGTCGACGACGCGATCGACTATGTCTCGGACGCGGGCACGATGGGCAAGGATGCTGGCGACGACTTCCGCGAAGGCAAGATGACCCTGCCGGTGATCCTCGCCTATGCGCGCGGTGACGAGGCTGCGCGCGCCTTCTGGAAGGATGCGATCTCCGGGCACCGCAATTCGGATGCGGACTTTGCCGAGGCGATAAAGCTGGTGCAGGCCAGCCGTTCGGTGGACGACACGCTCGCCCGCGCCCGCCACTACGGCCAGCGCGCGATCGATTCGCTCGGCATCTTCGCCAATGGCACCGCCAAGGACGCCATGGTCGAAGCAGTCGAGTTCGCGGTCGCCCGGGCTTATTGATTCCAGGTCGCGGCGGCGGGACCGCGGCTCCAGGCCGGGGTGACGAAGGTCATTCCTCGACGTCCTCGCCTTCATCCTCGTCGTCGTCGAGAAGATCGTCCTCATCGGCATCGAGCACTTCCTCGATCGCCTCGACGATCAGATCGAGCTGCTCCTCGCTGGCGGTGAACTCCAGCGTCTCGCCGTCATCATCCTCGAGATGCAGCGTGTAATCGCCGTCGCCATCGGCGGTGATCGAAAATTGAGCCAGGGTTCGCGCCATGTCCGGTCCTCCTTCGCTTGCGCGTAACACCGGCTTGGGGAAATGGTTGCAGCGCTCATGAACGATTTGCTGCCGATCCACGCCATATTGCCCGAACTGCTCGCCGCGCTGCGCGGCGGGAGCAATGCCGTGCTGGTCGCCCCGCCCGGTGCGGGCAAGACGACGGCGGTGGCGCCGGCGCTGATTGGCGAGGACTGGTGCACCGGCGAAGTGCTGCTGCTCTCCCCGCGCCGGCTCGCGGCGCGGGCGGCGGGCGAGCGGATGGCGGCGCTGGCGGGCGAGCAGGTCGGCCAGACCT
Organism: Sphingomonas kyeonggiensis; assembly: GCF_014204495.1. Lineage (GTDB taxonomy): Bacteria > Pseudomonadota > Alphaproteobacteria > Sphingomonadales > Sphingomonadaceae > Sphingomonas > Sphingomonas kyeonggiensis_A. The sequence goes on from NZ_JACHLN010000001.1 coordinate 700,002, forward strand.
TCGGCTACGCGACGCGGATGGACAGCAAGCGATCGGCCGCGACGCGGGTGACGGTCGTCACCGAGGGCATCTTCGTCAATCGCATCCAGGCCGATCCCGAACTGGCGGGGGTTTCCGCCGTGCTGTTCGACGAAGTGCATGAACGCAGCCTCGACAGCGATTTCGGGCTGGCGCTGGCGCTCGACGCGCAGGCGGCGCTGCGTCCCGACCTGCGGCTGGTGGCGATGTCGGCGACGCTCGACGGCACGCGCTTCTCCGGGCTGATGGGCGATGCGCCGGTAGTCGAGAGCGAGGGGCGGAGCTGGCCGCTGGAGTTGCGCCATATCGGTCGCGCCGCCGAAGCGCGGATCGAGGATTCGATGGCGGCGGCTTGTCGGCTCGCGCTGCGCGATGCCGAGGGCGGGGTGCTCGCCTTCCTGCCGGGCGTTGCCGAGATCGAGCGCACCGCCGAGCGGATCGGCGAGGTGCCGGGCGCCGTGGTGCACAAGCTGCACGGCAGCCTTGAGCCCGGCGCCCAGCGCGCGGCGATCGCGCCCGATCCGCAGGGGCGGCGCAAGATCGTGCTGGCGACCTCGATCGCCGAGACTTCGTTGACGCTCGACGGCATCCGGGTCGTGGTCGATTCGGGCCTCGCGCGGCGACCGCGCTATGACCGGGCGGCGGGGATGACCCGGCTGGTCACCGAGCGGGCGAGCCAGGCATCGGTGACCCAGCGCGCCGGCCGTGCCGCGCGCCAGGGACCGGGCACCGCCTATCGGCTGTGGGAGGAAGCGGCGACCGCCGGCCTGCCGCGCTTCGATCCGCCCGAGATATTGAAAGCCGATCTCTCGGCATTGGTGCTCGATTGCGCGCTCTGGGGGGTGAGCGATCCGCGCGACCTGAACTGGCTCGATCCGCCGCCCGAGGCCGCGGTGTCCGAAGCGCGCAAGCGGCTGGGGACGCTGGAGGCATTGGATGAGGACGGCCGTCCCACCGCGCATGGCAAGGCGATTGCCGGGCTGCCGCTGCCGCCGCGGCTCGGCCATATGCTGGTGCGCGCGGCCGAGCGCGGCATGGCAGGGACGGCGGCGCAGATCGCGGTGCTGCTCGGCGAGCGTGGTTTGGGCGGCAATGATGCCGATCTCGAGCTGCGGCTGCGCCGCTGGCGGAACGAACGCGGGCCTCGCGCCGAGAATGCGCGACGGCTGGCGCAGCGCTGGGCGAAGCTGGTGGGGAATGACGGGATCGGCGATCCCGCCGCCTGTGTCGCCCTCGCCTTTCCCGACCGGATCGCCAAACGCCGCGATGCCAGCGGCGAGACCTGGGCTTCGGCCGGCGGGCGCGGGTTCAAGCTCGACCCGACCTCCTCGCTCGCCCGCGCGGAATGGTTGGCAGTGGCGGAGACGCAGGGCATGGCGGCGGGCGCGCGCATCCTCTCCGCCGCGCCGATCGACCCCACCGAAGTCGAATCGCTGTTCGCCGATCGGATCGAGACGCGACGCAGCGTCCGCTTCGATCCCGCGACCGGGCGGATCGAGGCGCTGCGCGAGCGCAGGCTCGGCGCGATCCGCTTGTCGAGCGGGCCCGATTCGGCAGCCAACCCGGCCGAGATCGAAAAGGCACTGCTGGAGGGCGTGCGCGAGCATGGGCTGGCGCTGCTGCCCTGGTCCGACACTGCCCAGGCGCTGCGCACCCGCGCCGCCTATGCCGGCAATGATTCGCTGTCCGACACGCGGCTACTCGACGCGCTCGACGAATGGCTGCCCGGGCTGCTCGCCGGCAAGCGGCGGCTGGATGCGGTCGAGGGGCTGACCAATGCGCTCAACAACCTGCTCGGCTGGGACGGGCAGAAGGCGCTCGACCGGCTTGCCCCTGCCCGTTTCGAGACGCCGGAAGGATCGACCTATGCGATCGACTATGCCGCCGAGGGCGGGCCGACGGTGGAGGTGCGGGTGCAGGCGCTGTACGGACTCGACACGCATCCGGTGCTGGGCGACGGCACGCCGCTGGTGCTCAGCCTGACCTCGCCCGCCGGGCGGCCGATCCAGACGACGCGCGACCTGCCGGGCTTCTGGAAAGGCAGCTGGGCCGCGGTCGCCAAGGAGATGCGCGGGCGCTATCCGCGCCATCCCTGGCCCGAGGATCCCGCCGCGGCATCGGCGACGCTCAGGACGAAAAAGGCAGATGCAAGGGCCGCCGGGCCGCGCTAAGGGAAATGACCATGACCAAGACCGCTCGCATTTTTCAGAAGCCCAAGAACGCCATGCAGTCCGGCCGTGCACGCACGACCAGCTGGATCCTCGAGTTCGAGCCGGTCCGCCAGCAAAAGGCCGATCCGCTGACCGGCTGGGCCGGCGGCGACGCGACCGCGACCCAGCTGCGCCTGAGCTTCGAGACGCTGGAAGCCGCCACCGCCTATGCCGAGCGCGAGGGGCTGGCCTTCCATGTGATCGCCGCGCCGGAGCGCAAGCTGAAGCTCCAGGCGTACGCGGATAACTTCCGCTGATTCGTTTTCCCCTCCCTGCAAGGGAGGGGATCAAGGGGTGGGTTAGAAAAGGTCGGGCTCGATGCCCGGCCTTTTCTGTTTTCCGATGCCGTCTCGTTGGGCGCCTCCGGAAGACCGGAGGCGCAACCCACCCCCGGCCCCTCCCTTGCAGGGAGGGGAGTTGGTCAGTTCCCCAGCAGCGCGCCCGACAGCAACAGCAGCAGCTTCACGTCGATCGCCAGCCCCTCGGCGCGCTTCTTCGCGACGAAATCGGGGAGGCCCGCCAGCGGCACGCGGTGGACGATGATGTCCTCGTCCTCCAGCCCGCCGCCTTCGCCGACCTTGGTCAGCCCGCGCGCGCGGACCAGAGTGAAGCTCTCGCTGACCAGCCCGGGCGAGGAGAAATACTCGCCGAGATCCTCGATCTCCGCGCTGTCATAGCCGGTTTCCTCGATCAGCTCGCGGCGAGCAGCCTCGAAGGGACTGTCATTCTCGCGACCCGCTTCATCGCCGACGAGGCCGGCGGGCAGCTCGAGGCAGCGCTTGCCGAGCGGCACGCGAAACTGGTCGACCAGCAGGACATGATCGTCGGCGTCGATCGCGACGATCACCGCGGCGCGGATGCCCTTGGCACGCGAGACATATTCCCATTTGCCCCGGCGCTTGGCGGTGATCCACTTGCCGGCCCAGGCAATCTCTTCTTCCATGTCGCTCACAGTTCGATCACCCGGTCGGGAAGTTCGTTCACATCGTCCGCGCTGCGCGGGAAATGCTCGGCAAGCACCAGGCCGATCTGGTGGACGGCCTCGGCCATGCCCTCACCGGCCCTGTCCGCCTTCACGCCCTTGAGCAATGCCGCCATCGCGGCGCCCCAGACGTCGGGCGTGACTTTCGAGTGGATCGCCTCGTCGGCGATGATCTCGGCGCGGTGCTCGGCAAGGCTGAGATAGAGCAGCACGCCGGTCGAACCGCGCGTGCGCTTCTCGGCGGCGGCGCGGAACAGTTCGAGCGCACGGCGATGGACGCGGCGGTTCTTGGTCGCGGCAGGCGTGAGGAACAGGCGCAGCGCATCGAGCGCCAGCACGACGCGGGCGACCAGGAAGGTCGCGGCCATCAGGATCAGCGCGATGGTGAGGTACCAGCGTGCCGGCACGACCTGCGCCCAGCTGTCGATGAAGCGGGAATGGAGCCACTCGGCCGGCCAGGGCTGCCAGGCGAGCAGCGCCAGGACGAGCAGCATCGCCAGCACCGCCCAATGCAGCGCAACGTCGTGATAGGGATCCGAGCGCCCAGCGACGACCGTGACGATCTCGCCATTGGTGGTGAGCTCGGCGGCGGTTACGGCCTGGGTGACCGCCATGCGGTCCTGATCGGTCAATCGCATCTCACCAGCTCCCCGAGGCGCCGCCGCCCCCGAACGATCCGCCGCCGCCGGAGAAGCCACCGCCGCCTCCGCCACCACCACCCCAGTCGCTGCCGCCACCACCGCCCCAGCCGCCGCCGCCACGGCTGGCCTGATGGCCGATCTCGTTGGCGATCGACCAGAGGATGATCGGCAGCGCGCCGCTGTCGTCGCTACGGTAGCGCGGGCCCCAGGGGCCGCGCCGCTTGCGCCGGCCGAGCCCGAGCATCGGCAGGATCACGAACAGCAGGATGATGCCCCAGAAGATCAGCCCGATCGGAAACCCGCCGCCGCTAGAGCGCTGGCGACTGGTCTGGCTGACCTTCGCCTGACTCTGCTGGGCACGCTGTTCGGCGGCCTCGAGCGGCAGCTTCATCTGCTCGGCGATCGCCTGCGCGCCGGCGACGATGCCGCCCGCCATGTCGTTCTGCTTGAAGCGGGGGATGATCGTCTCGTTGATGATCTGGCTGGACAAGCCATCGGTCATGATCGGCTCGAGCCCGTAGCCGACCTCGATCCGGACCTTGCGCTCCTTGGGAGCGACGATCAGCAGGATGCCGTTATTGGCGTCCTTCTGGCCGATCCCCCAGGCGCGGCCGAGCTGATAGCCGTAATCCTGGATGTCATAGCCCTGGAGATCGGGGATGGTCGCGACGACGAACTGGCGGGTCGAGGCCTTCTGGACGTCCTCGGAGAGCTGGTTGAGCTGGGCGACCTGGGCGGGCGAGAGCAGATGCGCCTCGTCGACCACCCGGCCACTGAGCTTGGGGAAACTGGGCTGCGCCTGTGCCGAGAGCGGCACCAGGACCAGCAGCAATGCGAGCAGGCTACGCAACAGACTCATTCAGTGATCTCGCGAATGATGGCTTCGCTGCCGGCGAAGATGCCGTCGGCGAACTTGCCTTCCTTGAAGCGCGGCAGGATGTCGTCGCGGATGATCGCGCCCGCTTCCTCGTCGCGCAGCGCCTTTTCGAGGCCGGTGCCGACTTCGATCCGGACCTTGCGTTCATTGGGCGCCACGATCAGTAGCACCCCGTCATTGAAGCATTTGCGGCCGATGCCCCAGGTGCGGCCCAGGTTCACGCCATAATCGGCGATCACATGCCCGCCGAGGCTTTTCACCGTGACCACCACGAACTGATGCTTCGACTTCTTCTCGGCATCGACCAGCTGGTTCGACAGCCGTCGCCGCTCGCTTACCGAAAGCAGGTTGGCGGAATCGACCACCCGGCCGGTCAGCGCCGGAAAATCATAGCCGGCGGGGGCGGGCCGCGCATTGGGCACCGCCGCCCCCTCGACCGCACCGGCGACGGGCGTCGTCTCCGCTGCAGGCGTGCACCCCGCCGCAACGGCCTGCGGATCGTGCGCCAGCGGCTTGCAGGCCGCCAGCGCACCGCAGAGGAGAAGCGCCCGCAGGATCAGTTGCTGTTCCCGAAGCTGACGTCGGGCATCTTCTCCGCGCCGGCCTGGGCCTGGAAGGGCACGATCGGCTTGGCGCCGTAGAAGATCTTCGCACCGATCGCGTCGGGGAAGGTGCGGATGCGGGTGTTATAGGCCTGCACCGCCGTGTTGTAGTCGCGCACCGCGATGGTGATGCGGTTGTTGCTGCCTTCCACCTGGTCCATCAGCGTCTTGAACGTCGCCTGGCTCTGGAGCTGGGGATAGGCCTCGACGCTGGCGATCAGGCGCCCGATCGAGCCGCCGAACTGGTTCTGCGCCGCCTGGAAGGCCGCGACCTTGTTGGGGTCGGTGAGGTCATTCGCGGTGATCTGCACAGAAGTCGCCTTGGCGCGTGCCTCGACCACGTCGGTCAGGATCTTGCCTTCGGAAGCCGCTGCGCCCTTCACCGTATTGACCAGCGCGGGAATGGTGTCGGCGCGACGCTGATAGGCCGCCTGCACGTCCGCCCACTTCGCCTTCGCATTCTCCTCGGCGGTGGGAACGCTGTTGAGGCCGCAGCCTGCGAGCAGGGCGGCGCCGGCAAGAGCAAGAAGGGCACGAAACTTCATCACGTCAGGATCCTCCGGATCGGGTTCGAAGTGTCTTATACAGTGGCAACACCTCGGTTCGAAAGCTAAATCGGAAACGCAGGCGGTTTGCGCAAGCTCCACAAGCGTGCTTCATGGCAAAGATGCCGCGCGCTGGCGGCAGGGGTTGGGAGCCGAAGCGATGTTCAAGGAATTCAAGGCGTTCATTTCGCGCGGCAACGTGCTCGATCTGGCCGTGGCGGTCATCATCGGCGCCGCGTTCAGCAAGATCGTCAGCTCGCTGACCGACGATCTGCTGATGCCGCTGATCGGCAAGATCTTCGGCGGGCTCGATTTCTCGAGCTACTTCATCGCGCTGGGGCCGATCCCCGCCGCGCTGGCCGGATCGACCGACTATGCCGCGCTGAAAAAGGCCGGCGTGCCGCTGTTCGGCTATGGCGCGTTCATCACCGCGGCGGTCAATTTCATGATCGTCGCCTTCATCATCTTCCTGCTGGTGCGCGCGGTGAACCGCGTGATGCCGAAGCCGGAGGAAGCCGCCGCCGCCGAACCGGCGGACGTAACGCTGCTGCGCGAGATCCGCGACGAGCTGAAGAAGAAGAACGCGGCCTAGGCCGCAGCGAGATCCTCGGCGGTGGCATCCGCAAGGCTGGTGCCGTCGAGAATACGTGCGGTCTCGTCGCGCACCCGCGCCATCGCGTGGCGGATCGCGCAGCTCGCTTCGTCCTTGCAGTCATTGCACGGGCGATAGGCGGTGCGGCTGACGCAGGGGACCAGCGCCAGCGGCCCCTCGATCACCCGGATGATCTCGCCGAGCGAGATCAGGTGCTTGGCGCGTGCAAGGCGATAGCCGCCCGCCTTGCCACGCGTGGACGTGAGGAAGCCCGCCTCGCGCAGATCGGCCAGGATCAGCTCAAGGAACTTGCGCGGCACATTCGCTTCGGTGGCGATGCGGTTCATCGGCGTTGGCGCGCCCGCAAGGGGCTGTCCGGCCAGATAGAGCATCGCACGAAGGGCGTAGCGGGAACGCTGGGTCAACATCGGTCAAAAACGTCCATGCCAATAGTTTGCGGCACTGTGAAGACCTTAGGACATCCCGCCTGACCTTTTCATTAATGAATCCCGCCCCTATATGGGTCCTGCCGGCTTCGGTCGGCTATGGGGATAAACGAAGGCGTGCAATAGGCGCAGCGGACCCGGGGGCGGTACCCGGCGGCTCCACCACCAGCTACCTGCTTCAGGCAGTTGCTGACGGGGCCGAACTAGGATCGACGTGTGTTGAAAAGCGCTATCTATCTCTCAGCGTGGGCCACTGTGACGGTCCATTACACAAGTGCCAACGATAACGAAGCACTCGCTATTGCGGCGTAACCCCAAGGCCTAACGGCTTAAGGTTACTCTAAAATGCGCGGTTGGACCCCACCGGGCAACAGAAGGGGAATCCAGCGGTACGGGAGGCACCGGGCAACAGAAGCCTCCCACTTTCCCATTCTACTTAAGTGCAATGCCGCAAGGGCGATCCCGGACAGGCGATCTCCCGAATGTCGCGCGCGCGCCGCGCATGGTTTCGTGCGCACATGGACCGGCAGACCCACAAAGTGACGGCACTGATCGCCTTCGGGGTGATCGCCTCGGCGATGGTCGCCGAGGGTGCGCGGCCGCCGCGGCTTCCCCGCAGGGAAGCCACGGCGCCGGTGGCCGGCAGCCGGCGCCGCCGTGGCGGCCCCGGAGGAGGACGCCGGCTGGCGCCCTCAGCCTTCCTGCTTCAGTGACGCCATGTCGATGACGAAGCGGTACTTCACGTCGCTCTTCACCATCCGGTCATAGGCCGTCTCGATCTCGTCCATGCGGATCATCTCGATGTCGGCGGTCAGCCCGTGCTGGTGGCAGAAATCGAGCATCTCCTGCGTCTCGGCGATGCCGCCGATCAGCGAGCCGGCGATCGAGCGGCGCTTGAACACCAGGTTGAAGACGTTCGGCGACGGGTGGGCATGCTCGGGCACGCCGACGAGGGTGAGCGTACCGTCGCGCTTGAGCAGGCCGGTCAGCGCATCGAGGTCATGGCTCGCCGCCACCGTATCGAGGATGAAATCGAAGCTGTTGGCGTGGGCGGCCATCTCGTCCGCGTTGCGCGAGACGATCACTTCATGCGCGCCGAGCTTCTTCGCGTCCTCGATCTTGGCGGGCGAGGTGGTGAAGGCGACGACATGCGCGCCCATCGCCGCGGCGATCTTGATGCCCATGTGACCGAGGCCGCCGATGCCGACGATGCCGACCTTCTTGCCCGGCCCCGCATTCCAGTGGCGCAGCGGCGAATAGGTGGTGATGCCGGCGCAGAGCAACGGCGTGACCGCGGCCAGGTCCTTCTCGTCATGGCTGACCTTGAGGACGAAGCCTTCCTTCACGACGATATGATCGGAATAGCCGCCAAAGGTGTGGCCGCCGAGATGCGCGTCCGGGCCATTATAGGTGCCGACGAAGCCGGTGGTCTCGCAGAACTGCTCCTCGCTCTCCTGGCAGGACGGGCAATGGCCGCAGCTGTCGACCATGCAGCCGACGCCGACCAGGTCGCCGACCGCGAACTTGGTGACGTCGCTGCCGACGGCGCTGACGCGGCCGACGATCTCGTGGCCGGGCACGCAGGGGAAGATCGTGCCGTCCCATTCGCTGCGCGCGGTGTGCAGGTCCGAATGGCAGACGCCGCAGAACAGGATGTCGATCGAGACGTCATCGGCCAGCAGGTCGCGGCGCTCGAAGGTGAAGGGCGCGAGCGGAGTGCTCGCCGACTGGGCGGCATAGGCCTTGGCTTGGGTGGTCATGTTGGTCCTCTGTTGCTTGATATCGGGGTTCAGGGGGGTCAGAGCGTGTAGCCGGGCGGCTTGAACAGCAGCTCGGGATGCGCGGCGATCTCGCTTCGGTAGAAGCCAGGCCAGTCGCCCATCGCGACATCCTCGATCGCCACCGAGATGCTCTCCGGTGGCGACCCGATCGCGGCGGTCACGGCCTCGGCCAGCGCATCGGCGAGGCGCTGCTTGTCCGCATCCGAGCGGCCCGAGGCGAGCCGGAGCGTGACGTGCGGCATCAGCGCGCCTCGGCGGGGCCGGCGAGATAGACGGCGTCTGGGACATGCTCGAACCACTCGACCATCTTGCCGTTCAGCGATTCCTGGATGGCGATATGGGTCATCGCACTGCCGGGGCTGGCACCATGCCAGTGGCGATGGCCGGGCGGGCACCAGATCACGTCGCCGGGGCGGATCTCGACCACGGCCTCGCCCTCGCACTGGGTCCAGCCGAGCCCGGCGGTGACGATCAGCGTCTGGCCGAGCGGATGGGTGTGCCAGGCGGTGCGGGCCCCGGGCTCGAAGGTGACGCTGGCGACGCCGAAGCGCGGATCCTCGGCGATGGTGAGCGGATCGATCCGCACCGAACCGGTGAACCAGTCGGCGGGCCCCTTTTGCGACGGCTGGCTGCCGTTCCGCTGAATGCGCATCTGCTGCTCCTGTGCCTGGGGCGCCTGCTGGGCGCAGGCAGCGAAGACGGGAAGGAGCGACGCCGCAGCCAGGACCAGCCGTTTCATGCGATCACCCCTTTTCCCTGATGCGCGCAGAAATGGGGTGCGAGCGCTCCGCCGATTAGGGGCTATAATGTGAACGCGCTTATGAGTATTTTTCAGCAATGAATCGCCAGGACCTTGCCGATCTTTCCGCCTTCGTCGCGGTGGCGCGCGAGCGCAGCTTCACGCGGGCCGCGGCGCAGCTGGGCGTCACCCCTTCCGCGCTGAGCCATTGCATGCGCTCCCTGGAGGAGCGGCTGGGCGTGCGGCTGCTCAACCGCACCACCCGCAGCGTGACGCCGACCGAGGCGGGCGAGCGGATGCTGCGCACCGTTGCCTTCCATCTCGACGAGATCGCCACGCATGTCACCGCGCTCAACGACCTGCGCGATCGGCCGGCGGGCAATATCCGGATCACCGCCGACGAGTTCTCGCTGCAGACGGTGCTGTGGCCGCGGCTGCGCGGCGTGCTGGCCGAGCACCCCGACATCCATGTCGAGATCGAGACCGATTACCGGCTGGTCGACCTGGTCGCCGAGAAGTTCGATGCGGGCGTGCGGCTGGGTGACATCATCGACAAGGACATGATCGCGGTGCCGATCGGGCCGCCGGTGCGGATGCTGGTGGTGGCGACGCCAGCCTATTTCGAGAGATATGGCCGCCCGCAGACGCCGCAGGACCTTGCCGAACATAATTGCATCAACCTGCGTCTGCCGACGCTGGGCGGGCTGTACGCCTGGGAGTTCGAGCGCAATCGCCGCGAGCAGCGGGTCCGGGTCAGCGGCCAGCTGATCTTCAACAGCATCTTCCACATCCGCGATGCCACGCTGGAAGGCTTTGGCCTGTCCTACATGATGGAGGACCTGGTGCGCGACGCTTTGGCCGACGGCAGGCTGGAGGCGGTGCTGGAAGACTGGTCGCCGCCCTTTGCCGGCTACCATCTCTATTATCCCAGCCGCCGCCAGCCCACGCCGGCCTTCGCGGCGATCGTCGAGGCACTGCGCTGGCGCCCGGGGCGCGAGGCCCGGTCAGGCTGACCGGGCTCCGCCTCCCCTTGCATCAACGCAGCGAATAGGCCGTGATCGTGCCGCCGGGCGCCGTGCCGTTGATGATCGGCGTCACGATCAGCCGCCCCTCCGCGCCGATCGCCAGCGTGCCCGGCGTGGGTGCCGACCAGACGGTGGCATGCGTGTCGAGCGACACCGCATAGACCTTGGCGGAGGTGGAGAAGAGGACGAGATTGTCGGTGACGAGAATGTTGCCGAGGAACGTCTCGCCGGCCGGAACCGGCCAGGACCAGCGCACCACGCCATCATCCTCGCCGATCGCATCCAGCTGGCCGCGCGGATTGCTCGCGGCGAACAATACCCCCTTCGCCAGCGCCGGTGCGTTGCTGTAGGTGCCGGCGGTGCGCCAGGCGATCTTGCCGCCCTCGATGTCGTAGCTGACCAGCGGGAAGGAAATGGGATAGATGCCCATTCCCGTGCCCGAATAGGCGATCGCGTTCTTGCGCGCGCCCAGGATCGGGCCGCCGGCATAGGAATAGCCGTTCCACACCCAGAAGGGATCCGCGATGCTCTTGACCAGCGCGCCGTCCGAGCGGCGATAGACGTCGAGGCTGCCCGAGTAATAATAGACATACTGGTCGTCGGCCGCGGGCGTGGCGCCGTCCCACACCTTCCCGGACACGCCGTTCGCCGTCCAGCGGGTGACGCCGTTGTCGAGATTGTAGCTGTAGACGACGTTGCCGTAATAGCCGGATGCCAGATACAGCTCGCGGCCGACCGCGGTGGGCTGGGCGAAGACCGACCATTGCGAGGCGAACAGCATGTTGCGAACGAACTGGCCGTTCGCGGCCGTGAGCGTGACGATCCGATTCTCGCCGGAGGACGTGAACATGGTGACGACCTGCAGCTGGTCGCCGCTCACCGTCGGGCCGCTGCCGTCCGAGATCGGGCCCAGGTCATAGGCCCAGCGCTGCGCGCCGGTGGCGCTGTCCAGCGCGTAGACGCTCGTGCCCGCGCTCGCCTTGCGCGTCAGGAAGATCGTGCCGCCCTTGGTCGATACCGGGCGGAAGCTGCCGGCATCGGCAAAGCTCTTGTCCCACAGTTTCGCGAACTTGGCCGGATCGAAGCTGGCATGGACATAGGCGGTGTGCCCGGCCGAGCGCTGGAACATCTCCCAGTCGTTGAGCTTGACGTCGAGCGTGTAGCGGAAGGTCTGGGTGGAGCCGGGATATACTTCCGCGCACGCCGTGTCGCGGCAGAGCCGGAAGGTTACATCGCCGCTGCGCGATTCCGCGCTGAGGCCGGCAAGGCTCTTCAGCGAGACGGTGTAGCTCTTGCCCGACTGGACGATGTCCCCATCCTGCGACAGCAGTTTGTCGTCGAAGCTGATCCGGGGATAGATCGCCGTGCTCGCGGTGCCGCTATAGGTGGCGACGAAGGAGAAGCTCGCCCGGCTGTCGCTCTCGATGGCCGACTGGCTCTGCGCCGCCTTGTCGAGCGTGACCGCCAGGGTCGGGACGGGCGTGGGAGTCGGCGTCGAGACGCTGCCGCCCGTGCCTCCACCCCCGCCGGAACAGCCGGCGAGCAACAACATCCCGCCGAACGGCATCAACTTGCGCATGGAAATCCCCCTCTTTGCCGCGCCACCGCCGGGCCATCGGCACCGGCGGATGTGACAGGCTGAGGAGTGTTCAACAAGGTACTGAGAAAAGGGATTATCCCGATTTGGTGAAATCGCCCGGGCAAAGAAAAGGGCCCGCGTTGCCGCGAGCCCCTCTCATGCTTTTCGGGTTTCCCCGGACGATCAGTCGTCGGCGCCGGTGAGGAACGCCGGCAGGCCGATGTCCTCGCCGCCTTCGTCCTTCGACTCCGAGCGCTCACGGCGCGGGCCGCGATCGCCACGATCGCCACGCGGACCACGATCACGATCGCCGCCTTCGCGACGCGGACCACGGTCGCCGCCACGGCCACCGTCGCGACGACGGTCACCGCGGTCGCCACGATCACCGCGCGGCTCGCGCGGTTCGCGGGCGGGACGGGTATCTTCGAGCTCTTCGCCGGTCTCCTGGTCGACGACGCGCATCGACAGGCGAACCTTGCCGCGCGGATCGATCTCGAGGACCTTGACCTTGACTTCCTGGCCTTCGGTCAGGGCGTCCGAGACCTTCTCGACGCGCTCGTTCTTGATCTCCGAGACGTGGACGAGACCGTCCTTGCCGCCCATGAAGTTCACGAAGGCGCCGAAATCGACGAGGTTGACGACCTTGCCGGTGTAGATCTTGCCGACTTCCGCCTCTTCGACGATGCCCTTGATCCAGTTGATCGCGGCTTCGATCTGCGAGACGTCGCTCGACGAGACCTTGATCACGCCCTCGTCGTCGATGTCGACCTTGGCGCCGGTGGTGGCGACGATCTCGCGGATCACCTTGCCGCCGGTGCCGATCACGTCACGGATCTTCGACTTGTCGATCGTGAAGGTCTCGATGCGCGGTGCGTGCGCCGAGAGCTCCGAACGGGTCGCCGACAGGGCCTTGTTCATCTCGCCCAGGATGTGGGCGCGACCGTCCTTGGCCTGGTTCAGCGCGGCTTCGAAGATCTCCTTGGTGATGCCGGCGATCTTGATGTCCATCTGCATCGTGGTGATGCCTTCGGACGTGCCCGCCACCTTGAAGTCCATGTCGCCGAGGTGATCTTCATCACCCAGGATGTCCGACAGGATCGCGAAGTCCTTGCCCTCGAGGATCAGGCCCATGGCGATGCCCGAGACCGGACGCTTGATCGGCACGCCGGCGTCCATCATCGCGAGGCTGCCGCCGCAGACCGACGCCATCGACGACGAGCCGTTCGACTCGGTGATGTCGCTGGTCAGGCGGATCGTGTAGGGGAACTCTTCCTTGGTCGGCAGCACCGGGTGCAGCGCGCGCCAGGCGAGCTTGCCGTGGCCGACTTCGCGACGGCCCGGGGCGCCGAAGCGGCCCACTTCGCCGACCGAATAGGGCGGGAAGTTATAGTGCAGCATGAAGTTCTGGTACGACAGGCCACCCAGGCCGTCGATCATCTGCTCGGCGTCCTTGGTGCCCAGGGTTGCCGTTGCGATCGTCTGGGTCTCGCCGCGGGTGAACAGGGCCGAGCCATGCGCACGCGGGAGGAAGTGCGTCTCCGCCTCGATCGGGCGGATCTGCGTAGTGGTGCGGCCGTCGATGCGCTTGCCGTCCTTGAGGATGGCGGTGCGGACGATCTCGGCTTCCAGCTTCTTGGTCAGCTTGATGCCGGCCATGACTTCCTGGGGCGAGAGGCCGTCTTCGGCGAACTTCGCCTTCGCCTTCGCACGCGCCTCGTTGAGGGCGTTCGAGCGGGCCGACTTGTCGGTCAGCTTGTAAGCGGCGGTGATGTCCTTGCCGATCAGCTTCTTGATCGAGTCCTTGAGCTTGGCGTTGTCGTCCGACTTCGCCATTTCCCACGGATCCTTGGCGGCCTGCTCGGCGAGCTTGATGATCGCCTTGACGACTTCGCGGCACGCATCGTGCGCGAACAGCACGGCGCCGAGCATGATCTCTTCCGAAAGCTCCTTGGCTTCCGATTCGACCATCATCACCGCGTCATAGGTAGCGGCGACGACGAGATCGAGATCGCCGGCGGCGACCTGCTCGTCGGTCGGGTTCAGGATGTACTCGCCATCGACATAGCCGACGCGCGCGGCGCCGATCGGGCCCATGAACGGCACGCCCGAGATGGTGAGCGCTGCCGAGGCGGCGACCATCGCGAGGATGTCCGGCTCGTTCTCGCCGTCATAGCTCAGGACCTGAGCGATGGCGTTGATCTCGTTGTAGAAGCCTTCCGGGAACAGCGGGCGGATCGGGCGGTCGATGAGACGCGAGACCAAAGTCTCCTTCTCGGTGGCGCCGCGCTCGCGCTTGAAGAAGCCACCCGGGATACGGCCGGCGGCCGAGAACTTTTCCTGGTAGTGGACGGTCAGCGGGAAGAAGTCCTGGCCTTCCTTCACGCTCTTGGCGGCGGTCACCGCGCAGAGAACCACGGTTTCGCCGAGGGTCGCCATCACGGCGCCGTCAGCCTGGCGGGCAACCTTGCCCGTTTCGAGAGTCAGCGTCTTGCCGCCCCACTCGATCGATACAGTCTTCTTGTCGAACATTGTTTTTCCTTCACACCCGCTGCCCGATGCAGCGGGGGCCTATGGAGAGAGCCGTACGTGGCTCGTGGGACTGGCCGAATTGCCGATCCCCCGTCTGCTCCGCTGCGTGGGAGCCTGACGCCGGCACTAGCCTGCCGGGATGACAAAAAGGCGACCCGAAGGCCGCCTTTCCGGTTACTTGCGAAGACCGAGCTTCGCGATGAGGTCGGTGTAGCGACCCTCGTCCTTCTTCTTCAGATAGTCGAGGAGGCTACGGCGCTTGTTGACCAGCATGAGCAGGCCGCGACGCGAATGGTTGTCCTTGGCGTGCGTCTTGAAGTGCTCGGTCAGGTTGGCGATGCGCTCCGAGAGGATCGCGATCTGCACTTCGGGGCTGCCGGTGTCGGTGCCGCCGCGTGCATGTTCCTTGATCAGCGCTTCCTTGCGCTCTGCAGTGATCGACATAGTCTTTCCTTCGACATCGCTTAGATATTGAAGCCGCGGACGACCCGGATTTCACCGGATAGAGCCTCCACCAGCGCGATCGGGGTATCCCCCAGGCACGCGAAATATTGGCCGTCTTCCTTGGCGATCCCGGCCAGAACCTGCCCTTGTCGGAGCAGCCCTGCCTGGTCGGGGGTGAGGGATAGAGCCGGGATGTCGTCCAGCCCCGCCCTCAATGGCAGGAGAAGTTGTTCAAGGGAGCGGCCCTTAGCGGCTTCGTCCAGTTTGTCCAGCGAAATCGCAGACTCCAGGGTGAAGGGACCGGCCTTCACCCGGCGCAGCATGGTGACATGGCCGACGCTGCCGAGCGCCAGCGCGATGTCCCGCGCAAGGCTGCGGATATAGGTGCCCTTGGAAACATGCGCGCGCAGGGTCACCGAGTCCGCGTCATGCCCCTCGATCGTCAGCGCATGGATGGTGACCGCACGGCTGGCCAGCTTCACCTCTTCGCCGGCGCGGGCGAGGTCATAGGCGCGCTCGCCATCGACCTTGAGCGCGGAATAGGCGGGCGGCACCTGATCGATCGGACCGGTGAAGCGCGGCAGCACCGCTTCGACCTGCGCAAGCGTGGGGCGCACATCCGACGTCGCGACTTCCTTGCCTTCGAGATCGAGCGTGTCGGTCTGCACGCCGAACCCAATGGTGAAGTCATACACCTTGTCGCTGTCGAGCATCCGGCCCGCCAGCTTGGTCGCCTCGCCCAGCGCGATCGGCAGCACCCCGGTCGCCAGCGGATCGAGCGTGCCGCCATGACCGACCTTGAACTTGCCGTACTTGCCGTCGCGCAGCGCGCGCTTGACGGCGCTCACGCCCTGGGTCGAGCCGAGGCCCAAAGGTTTGTCGATTATGATCCAGCCATGCATCCGCGGCGCCCTAGCGGAGCCGCGGGCACAGGGCCAGCATCACTGGGCCAGCATCAGGCTGCCGGCTTGGCCTTCTTCGCTTTCTTCGCCTTCACCGGCGGCGGTCCGCTGTGCACGATATTGGCGATCTGGCAGCGCTCGCGCCCGGCGAAGATCGTGTCGCCGCGATCGATCTCCGAGGCGCCCGGGAAGGTCTTGAAGCCGACGCCGATCGCGAAGGGCAGGTTGTTGCAGCGGCTGAGGAACGAGACGTAGTACCAGTTGCGCCGCGCATCCTGGACATAGACGCCGTCGCCGCTGTCGGTGGCATCGAAGGTGCGGATGTCGCTCTGGGTGAAGAACGGGATCGAGGCCTGCTCGCCCGACTTGGGCCCGGGCGTCGGCCCCGATTGCTGGGCCGAGGCGGCGGTGGCGGCGAACATCAGCGGCAGGGCACAGGCGAGAATGGTCTTGCGAAACATGGGTCTTCTCCTTTGCGGAGAACGAGATGGGGCGCTCCTTGCCGCGCTTGTATAATACTTAGGCTGTACGCTGCATGAAGTGGCGGCGGCACAGCGCCACATAGCGCTCATTGCCCCCGACCTCGCGCTGCTCGCCCTGGCGCACGGCATTGCCCTCGCCGTCGACGCGCAGATTCATAATCGCCTTGCGCCCGCATTCGCAGACCGACTTAATCTCGACCAGCGAGTCGGCCAGCGCGAGCAGCTCGGCCGAGCCGGGGAACAACGCCCCCTGGAAATCGGTGCGCAGGCCATAGCAGAGCACCGGGATGCCGACTTCGTCCGCGAGATGCGCCAGCTGGCGAACCTGGATGGGCGAGAGGAACTGCGATTCATCGACCAGGATGCAGGCGAGCGGCGCCTCGTAATGCGCATCCTCGGCGATGCGGCGCAGATCGGTGTCTTCCTCGAACGGGATCGCGCTGGCGCTGATGCCGAGCCGCGAGTCGATCACACCCTTGCCACCGCGATCATGGATGCCCGCGGTGAACAACAGGGTGCGCATGCCGCGCTCGCGATAGTTGAAATCGGCCTGAAGCAGCGTGGTCGATTTGCCCGCGTTCATCGAGGCATAGTAGAAATAGAGCTTGGCCATGGGGCGATCTGCGCCCGCCGCCGCCGCGCGGTCAATCGCCGCGCGCGCTTATCCTGTGGATGCAGGAAGCCTCAGCCCGCAGCGCCGTCCTCGTCGCCCAGGTCCTGCGCCACCTTGGGATCGCGCAGCAGCTTGTCGATATGGCTGCCCTCGTCGAAGCTCTCGTCCGCCAGGAACTTGAGCTTGGCCGCGTATTTCATCTTCACCCGGTGGGCGACTTCGCGCTGGAGATAGGCGGTGTTGGTGCGCAGCGCCTTGATCACCACTTCCTCGTCCTTGCCGAGCAGCGGCTTCACGAACACCGTCGCGTGGCGCAGGTCGGGCGACATGCGCACTTCGGTGATCGAGACCATGTGCTTGGCCAGCACCTCGTCATGCACGTCGCCGCGCTGCAGGATCTCGCTCAGCACATGACGCACCTGCTCGCCCACGCGCAGAAGGCGGACGGAACGTTCTTCGGTGGTGGTCTGCGTCTTCATGGCCTGATCTCCGCTCCCTCCCCCACCTTGCAGGCAAGGAGAGGGAGGGAAAACAGCTTAGAGCGTACGCTCGCGCATCTCGACTTCGAAGGTTTCGAGATAGTCGCCCGCCTTGATGTCGGTGAAGTTCTGGCTGAACGTCACACCGCACTCCAGGCCGGCGCGCACTTCGGGGACATCGTCCTTGAAGCGACGCAGCGACGCGATCTCGCCCTGGTAGATGATGACATCGTCCCGGGTGATGCGCGCCTTGAGCGCCTTGCGGATCGCGCCCTCGGTGACCAGCAGACCGGCAGCCTTGCCGTGCTTGCCCGCCGAGAAGACTTCCTTGATCTCGGCGCGGCCGACGACGGTTTCGAAGGCTTCCGGGCCAAGCTGGCCGGCCATGCCCGCGCGGATCTCGTCGGTCAGGTCGTAGATCACGTCATAATATTTGAACGCGACCTTGTTGCGCTCGGCGATCTCGCGCGCCTTGGCGTTCGGGCGGACGTTGAAGCCGATGATCGGGGCACCGGCGGCGCCGGCGAGCGACACGTCGCTCTCGGTGATGCCGCCCACGCCCGAATGGAGCACACGTGCCTTGATGTCGTCGGTGCTGATCTTGTTGATCGCAGCGACGATCGCCTCGACCGTACCCTGGGTATCCGCCTTGACGACCAGCGGATATTCCATCGCCTGCTTTTCCTTGAGCGCCGAGAACATGCTCTCGAGGCTGGCAGGGGCCTGGGTGGTGCGCTTCTGGAGCGCGACGCCCTGGCGATATTCGGCGACTTCGCGGGCACGCGCTTCGTTCTCGACGACCTGGAGCGGATCACCCGCCATCGGCACGCCGGAGAGACCGAGCACTTCGACCGGAACGGCCGGGCCGGCTTCCTTGACCTGCTGGCCCTTGTCATTGACCAGCGCGCGGACCTTGCCGCTCTCGGCGCCGACGACGAACACGTCGCCGACCTTGAGCGTGCCGCGGTTGACCAGGATGGTCGCGACCGGGCCGCGGCCCTTGTCGAGCTTGGCCTCGATCACCGTGCCTTCGGCCTCGCGGTCCGGATTGGCCTTGAGGTCGAGCAGCTCGGCCTGGATCTGGATCTTGGCGATCAGGTCGTCGAGGCCGATCTTCTTGAGCGCCGAGACTTCGACGTCCTGGGTCTCGCCGCCCATCTCCTCGACGATCACCTCATGCTCGAGCAGACGCTCGCGCACGCGCTGCGGATTGGCGCTGTCGAGGTCGACCTTGTTGATCGCCACGATCATCGGCACGCCCGCCGCCTTGGTGTGATTGATCGCCTCGATCGTCTGCGGCATCAGGCCGTCATTCGCGGCGACCACCAGCACGACGATGTCGGTGATGTCGGCACCGCGAGCGCGCATCTGGGTGAACGCCTCGTGGCCCGGGGTGTCGAGGAAGGTGATCTTCGACTTGTCCTTCAGCGTGACCTGATAGGCGCCGATATGCTGGGTGATGCCGCCGGCTTCGCCCTTCACCACATCGGTGCCGCGCAGGGCATCGAGCAGCGAGGTCTTGCCGTGGTCGACGTGACCCATGATCGTCACCACCGGGGCGCGCGGCTTCAGCGTCTCGGCCGCATCGGCCTCGGCCACGTCCAGGTCGACGTCGCTCTCGCTGACGCGCTGCAGGTTGTGGCCGAATTCGGTGACCAGCAGCTCCGCGGTATCCTGGTCGATCGTCTGCGTGATGGTGACCGGCATGCCCATCTTGAACAGTGCCTTCACCAGGTCGCTGCCCTTCTCGGCCATACGATTGGCGAGTTCCTGCACGGTGATCGCCTCGGGGACGACCACGTCACGGACCTGCTTCTCGCGCGGCGCCGACGAGCCACCATAGGAACGACGATGTTCCTTCTCGCGGGCGCGCTTCAGCGCGGCGAGCGAGCGGGCACGCGCGCCGTCCTCGCCACCCAGGGCGCGATTGACGGTGAGCTTGCCCGACTGGCGGCGGTCGTCGCCCTTGCGGTCGCGCTGCTGCGGGCGCGCGGGCTCGGGGCCACGGCGCACCGGTGCGCCGCCCGTGGGGGCTGGACGCGATGCAGGCGCACCGGCGCCGGCCGGGCGCGCGGCCTGAGTCGGGGCCGGGGCAGCAGCCTCGGGCTTCGGCTCGGGCTTGGGCTGCGGCTTGGGGATCTCGGGACGCTGCACCGGGGTGAACAGGCGCGGCGCCGGGCGGCTCGGGTCGAGCTGCAGCGCGACCGGAGCCGGCGGCGGGGCCGGAGTCGGCGCGGGTGCCGGAGCAGGCGCGGGCTTGGGCGCAGGCGCCGGAGCGGCGGCCTCCACCTTCGGCGCTTCCGGAGCGGGCGCAGGCGCGGGTGCCGGAGCAGGCGTGGGCTCGGGCGCCGGCGGCGCCTTGGCGGCCTCCGCTTCGGCACGGGCCTTTTCCTCTACGCGGCGCGCTTCGGCCTCGGCGGCCTCGGCACGCTCGCGCTCCTCGCGGCGGCGCGCTTCCTCGAGCGCCTGCATGCGCTGCTCGTCGGCCTCGCGCAGCAGGCGGGCCTGGCGCTCCTGCGCGGACTCGTTCGAGACCGGCGGGCGCGGGGCGGGCGGCGGAGGCGGCGGCGCGACCGGCTGCGCAGGTGCTGCGACCTGCGGTTCAGGGGCGGGCGCTTCCGCCGGGCCTTCGCCCGGCTTGCGGAAGACGCGCGCCTTCTTGGTCTCGACGATCACCGTGTTCGAGCGGCCATGGCTGAAGCTCTGCTTCACCTGGCCCGTCTCGACCGTGCGCTTGATCCCCAGCGGCGCGCGCATGCCCAGTTTCGGCTTATCGTTGTCCGTGTCGCTCATGCGGCTGCCTAAAGTCCTTCAGTCTGTCGTTCGTCTACGGACGCTTCCGACGGAAGCGCCGATGCGCCTTGCGAAGCGGTTTCGCAAGGGCGGGAGGTGGAATCGGGTCCGATAAAGTGCAGCCACCGATCGAGTGCTTCGCTCGTCCGGGCGGCTGCTTTGGCGTCGGTCAGGCCGGCATGTACCACATTTTCGCGGCCAAGCGCCAAGGACAATATGGTGCGCGGGATCGGCAATGTTAAGCCCTTGCGCCCGCTTCCTTCTTCATCAAGGCCCACGCGCCATGCCTGGGCGAGCTTGCGCGCCCCGTCCTCGCCCGCGTCGCTCGCATGGAGCAGCAGGTGCAGGCGGCCGCTGCGCGCGGCTTCCTGGATGCGGTCGCCGCCGATCGCGACATGGCCGGCCTTGAACTCGAGGCCCAGCCGATCGAGCGCGTTGCGCTGGAGCTGCTCCTCGATCCGCGCGCCGAGATCCTCGGGAATCCGCAGCTCTGCGCCCTTGAAGGCACGCGCCAGCACGCCCCGGAGCTTCTTGCCCGATGCTTCGAGTTCCGCCCGCGTCACGCCGATCCAGGCACCGCGGCCCGGTGCCTTGGCACGGACATCGGGCAGCACTTCGCCGTCCGGCGACAATGCGAGTCGGACCAGCCCGTCGCGCGGGGCTTCCTCGCGCGACAGCACGCAGGTGCGCACCGGATCCTTCCCCTCCCGCGCCGCGGAAGAGGAGGTCCCCTTGGCCTTTAGCCGCGCGCCATCATTGTGAGGGTTCCGCATGCGCGTCTCCCTGCACCGGCGCGGCGTTGCGATCAGCGATCAGCTGCCCGCCCGCACCGTAATTCTCGAGGCTCAGTTCCGTGATGTTGACCTGCACGGCAGCCGCCGGCTTGCCCAGGCGCGCGACCATGGAGGCCGTCACGTCAGCGACGATGCCGGCCTTCTGCTCGCGGGTAGCCGGGCCGGCCAGACGGATGTCGATGAACGGCATCAGGCATCACCCTCCGAGGCTTCGGCGGTCTCGGCCGCGGGGGCCTCGTCCTCGAACCAGTGGGCGCGAGCCGCCATGATGATCTCGTTGCCCTGCTCGTCGCTGAGGCCGTACTCGGCGAGAATCCCGCCCTTGTCCTGCTCGCGCTTCGGCGCGTCCTCGTTGCGGCGGCGCGGCTCGGCGCGCTTCTTCTGCACCAGCTCGTCGGTCGCCAGGTCGGCGAGGTCGTCGAGCGTCCGGATGCCGGCCTTGCCGAGCGTGACCAGCATCGCCTCGGTCAGGTACGGCATGGTGGCGAGGTCGTCCTCGACGCCCAGCTCGCGGCGGGCGGTGCGATTGGCTTCCTCGCGGCGCTCCAGCGCTTCCTGCGCGCGGCTCTGCAGCTCCTGGCCGAGCTCCTCGTCGAAGCCCTCGATCGAAGCGATCTCGTCGAGTTCGACATAGGCGACTTCCTCGAGGCTGCTGAAGCCCTCGGCGACCAGCAGCTGGGCCAGCGTCTCGTCGACGTCGAGCTCGTTCTGGAACATCTCGCTGTTCGCGACGAACTCGGCCTGGCGCTTCTCGCTGGCGTCGGTCTCGGTGAGGATGTCGATCGCCTTGGCGGTCAGCTGCGAAGCCAGGCGCACATTCTGGCCGCGGCGGCCGATGGCGAGGCTGAGCTGGTCGTCGGGAACGACGACTTCGATACGGTCCTCTTCCTCGTCGATCACGACGCGGCTGACATTGGCCGGCTGCAGCGCGTTGACGACGAAGGTCGCGGTGTCGGGCGACCAGGGGATGATGTCGATCTTCTCGCCCTGCATCTCCTGCACGACGGCCTGGACGCGCGAGCCCTTCATGCCGACGCAGGCGCCGACCGGATCGATCGACGAATCATGGCTGATCACGCCGATCTTGGCGCGCGAGCCCGGATCGCGGGCAGCGGCCTTGATCTCGATGATGCCGTCGTAGATCTCGGGCACTTCCTGCGCGAACAGCTTCTTCATGAAGTCCGGATGCGCGCGGCTGAGGAAGATCTGCGGGCCGCGGTTCTCGCGGCGGACGTTGAGGATGATCGAGCGGACGCGATCACCGACGCGAACCACTTCGCGCGGGATCTGCTGGTCGCGGCGGATCACACCCTCGGCACGGCCCAGGTCAACGACCACATGGCCGAACTCGACGCGCTTCACCACGCCGGTGATGATCTCGCCCATCCGGTCCTTGAACTCGTCGAACTGGCGCTCGCGCTCGGCGTCGCGGACCTTCTGGAAGATGATCTGCTTCGAAGCCTGGGCCTGGATGCGGCCGAACTCGATCGGGGGCAGCGGATCGACGATGAAGTCGCCGATCGCGGCGCCCTTCTGCAGCTTCTGCGCCTGGTTGACGTCGACCTGCTTGAAATAGTCATCGACCAGCTCGACCACCTCGACGACGCGCCACAGGCGCAGGTCGCCGGTGTTCGGGTCGAGCTTGGCGCGGATGTCGTTCTCGACGCCGTAGCGATTCTTCGCGGCACGCTGGATCGCGTCTTCCATCGCCTCGATGACGATGGCCTTGTCGATCAGCTTTTCCTTCGCGACCGAATCGGCGATGGCAAGCAGCTCGGCCTTGTTGGCGGAAATGGCGGTGGCCATCAGTCGTTTTCCTCTGCTTCGTATTCTTCGGCGCCCTCGGCGGAGAGCGGCACGGTTGCGGCAATGAGCTTGTCGGTCATCAGCAGCTTGGCGTCGGCGACGGCGCCGAACGGAACGCTGACCACCTTGTACTTGCGGACATCGATCGAGATCATGTCGCCCTCGGCGCCGATCAGGTCGCCGGTGAGCTGCTTGCGCCCGTCCTCGAGCGGCTCGACCAGGTTGAGGCGCGCCTCATGGCCCTTCCAGTCCTCGAAGTCCTGCGCGCGGGTCAGCGGCCGGTCGATGCCGGGCGAGCTGACCTCGAGGCGATAGGCATGGTCGAACGGGTCCTTGCCCGCTTCCTCCAGCGCATCGAACACATCGGAGATGCGGCGCGACAGGTCGGCGCAATCGTCGATGGTGAGCTGGCGGGTATCCGGGCGCTCGGCCATCACCTGCAGCGTCGGATCGCTGGTCCCGCCGAACATCTTGACGCGCACCAGCGCGAGCCCGAGCGCCTGTGCTTCGGGTTCGATCAGCTTGGTGAGGTCGGCAATATTCGCCACGCGGGACTCCGGTAATGGTCAAGCAGCTTCGGAGCCGGAGCCCTGCGGGCCCCGACCTCGGCATGTTTGACGATGTCGAGAAAGCACTGGCGATATACGCACTTGCCCGGTTGGGGGCAAGAGGGGTTGGGAATCGCGTGCTCCCCTGTTCGTCATCCCCGCGAAGGCGGGGATCCGGAGCCTCAAGGACAGCACTTCATTACCGTGGATCCCCGGCTTCGCGGGGATGACGGCTCAGGGATTATGCGCGTCGAGGAACCTGCCCACCCTCTGCAGGAAATCCGCCTCGTTCGCCGGATCGCGCATCGTGTGATCCTCGCCCGGATAGACGACGAACTCGTGCGCCTTGCCCATCCGGGTCAGCGCATCGTGCAGCCGCTCGGACTGGTCGACCGGCACCGTCTCGTCGGCGGTGCCGTGCGCGATCAGGATCGGCATGGCGAGCTGGCCGGCATAGGTGACCGGCGAGATCGATTCGAGCGACGGCGCCTTGCCCTGGATGCGGGCCCGCCAGGCACGAAAGGCACGCTCCTCGAAGGTCTTGTGGTCATAGTCGAGCTGGGCGCGAACGTCGGAGATGCCGGCATAGCTGATCGCGCAGCGATAGGTCCGGTTGTCGCGTGCCGCCGCCCACATCGCGGCATAGCCGCCATAGGAGGCGCCCATGATGCACACCCGCTTCGCATCGATCGTGCCGCGCCTGGCCAGCCACGCGACGCCGTCATCGACATCGTCCTGCATGCCGCGACCCCATTCGCCGTCGCCGCGCGCGGTCATCGCCCGGCCGAATCCGGTCGAGCCGCGATAATTGGGCTGGAGCACCGCATAGCCCTTGCCCGCAAGATACTGGACCCAGGGATCATAGTCCCAGCTGTCGCGCGCGAATGGCCCGCCGTGCGGCATCACGATCAGCGGCAGGTCCTTCGCCGCGCGCCCGGCGGGCAGCGTCAGATAGCCGTCGATCTTCAGGCCGTCACGCGCCGCGTAATGGATGGTCGTCACCGGCGCGAGCAGCTTGCCGTCCAATGCCGGGTTGATCGCGGCGAAGCGCCGGGCCTGGCCGCCCGCGAACAGATAATAGGCGCCCGGATCGCTCGCCGAAGCGCTGTAGACCAGCAACTCGCGCTGGTCGTCGCTGGCCGAGACCACGCGGTTGACCCGCCCGGGCAGCGCCGCGTCGATCGCCGCCTGGCGGCTGCGCATCGCTCCGTCGAACCACAGCATCCGGTCGCGATCGTCGGTATAGGCAACGCCGGCGGGCTTGCCGTCCGGAGTCAGCTCGAACCCGTCGAGATCGGCCTTGCCATTCTCATAGACCAGCGCCCCCAGCCGGCCGGCGCGGAAATCATAGGTGTAGAGGCCGATCCGCCCGGACGGCGCCTCGGCCAGCGCATAGCCCTGGTCGCTGCCCTGGACAGGCGCGAACTGGGCGATCTCGGGATCGGTGCCGGCAACATCATTGCCCTCGCGGCTGAACCCGTCAGCCTCGCCCCGGCGATAGACCAGCCAGGCCTTGTCGTCCTTGGCGCCCACGCCGGCGCGCACCACCCCGGCGCCATCGACCACCCAGTCCTGGACATGCGGCTGGGCCGCCACCGCGAGCGTCGCCGCGCCGCTGGCCAGGTCGATCCGCCACACCGAAGGCGTGTCGCGGCGGCGATCGCGCGTCTTGAGCAGCAGGAAACCGGCCTTGCGATCGATATGGAGCAGCTCCTCGCCCCTGCCCGCCGCACGCGCCTGCCCGAGCTGCGCGAACTGGCCGCGCGCCACATCGATCTCGACCAGCCGGGTGGCCGGCTTGGCGGCGTCGCGTGTCAGGCTGGCGAGCAGCCGGCCCGGCGCCAGCCAGAAAACCCATTCGAGCCGCTCGCCCTGGGGCAGCGCCACGGGATGCGCGGCAAGGTCAGGGCGGTTCGGGTCGAACAGCATCAGCCGGCCCTCCGCCCCGATCCGGGCGACGATGCGGCTGCCATCGGGGGAGAGCTGCGGATCCTCGATCGCCGCCGGGGCGAGCAGTTCGGCCGCGCTCGGCGGCGTCGCCGGCCCGGGATCGGCCCGCGCCACGGTCATCAAAGCGAGAATGGCCGCCAATCCGGCGGCGCCTGCCCGGCGAAACTGCGTCAACGAAACCCCCACCCGAGTTCGAGAGCGAGGATGATGGGAGATCGAAAATTGCGCAATACCGTAGATTTGCGCAACTTATTGAAACGGCAGCGTTATGACCTGCAATGCGCCGGCAAGCTTGGCCTTGGCAGCGCGCCCGCGACTGCACAGAATGGCGCGGCATGCGGAGCCGGCGCCCAAACGGCGCGTTGGCCCCGCCGGAACCAAAGAGGGATCGTGGACATGAAGACGAAGCTTCGCGCGGCACTGCCCGCCATCGCCCTGCTCGCGGCGTGCAATGCCGGCGCGGGCGTATCGGCCGAGCCCCAGGCGACGCCGAGCCCCGCGCCCGATCCCGAACTGCCTTTCACCATGACCCAGGTCGCCGATTTCGACACGCCCTGGGCACTGGCTTTCCTGCCCGACGGCCGCATGCTGGTGACCGAGAAGGCGGGCAAGATCCTGCTCGTCTCGGCCGACGGCAAGCAGTCTCAGGTGATCGCCAATGTCGATGTTGTCTTCCAGGGCCAGGGCGGCCTGCTCGATGTGATTCCGGCGCCGGACTTCGCGAAGAGCCGCCAGGTCTATTATACCTATGCCGAGCCGCGCCCGGACGGCTCCAGCCTCGCGCTGGCCCGCGCCACCTTCGTCGATGGCGCCGCGCCCGCGCTCACCAATCCGCAGGTGCTGTGGCGCGCCGGGGCGGACGGCAAGGGCGGCCAGTTCGGCGCGGTCATCGCCTTCGCGCCCGACGGCAAGTCGCTGTTCCTCACCTCGGGCGAGCGCCAGCGCTTCACCCCCGCCCAGGATCCCAACCAGGCGCTCGGCAAGATCCTGCACCTGACGCTCGACGGCAAGCCGGCTACGGGCAATCCCTGGGCGGGCAAGACCGGCAGCGCGACCGTGACCGTCACCGATCCACCCAAGAACACCGAGATCGCCAAGACTGCGCCGGGCCGCACCGTCGCGGTGAAGGGCAAGAACCTGGTTCCCGCCGAGACCTGGAGCCTCGGCCATCGCAATCCCTATGGCCTGGTGTTCGATGGCGGCGGCCGGCTCTGGGAGGTCGAGATGGGCCCCAAGGGCGGCGACGAGATCAATCTGATCGTCAAGGGCCGGAACTATGGCTGGCCCAATGTCTCCAACGGCGACAATTACGACGACACGCCGATCCCCGATCATGCGCCGGGCGACGGCTATGAAGCGCCCAAGGTGTTCTGGAACCCCGCCATCTCGCCCGGCGGCATGGCCTATTATTCGGGCAACCTCTTCCCGCAATGGAAGGGCTCGCTGCTGATCGGCGCGCTTTCCGGGCGCGGACTGATCCGCGTGGCGCTCAACGGCGACAAGGCTAGCAAGGCCGATCAATGGGTGCTGAACATGCGCATCCGCGACGTCGTCCAGGGACCGGACGGCGCGGTATGGCTGCTCGAGGATGCCGGACGGGTCAACGGCCGGCTGTTCAAGCTGATGCCGAAGTAAGAAACCCGTTCCCCGGCGAAAGCCGGGGAACGGCAGCTGTGGTGAGCGACCACCGCTTGCAATGTAGGATTTCGCCTGCTGGGCTGATGCGGCCGGTTCCCCACGGACTGGCTGCTCTTTGCCCCGTAGGAAAAATAGGATCGTGTGCACGCAACAATGTTGCGAGATGCGACACGGACTTGAGAAAGTGGGGAAAATAGCGGCCCGGAAACCCGCTCTTGGTCTGTACTTTGTGTACTTTCGCGAGTCGCGCTCAGGCCGATGTAGGACGCCGCCCTAACGCAGGATCAGATAGTTCATCCGCGCCGCCGCGATCGGCCGGTCGGGCTCGTCCTGCCAGGCGACTGCCTCGACATTGGCGACGCGGGTGCCGAGCCGGGTGACGATGCCGCGGGCACGCGTCGGCTTGTCGCGGCCGCCGCGCATGTAATCCACCGTCAGGTTGATCGGCTTGACCTGGGTCTCGTCGGAGCCGAGCGCCTGCCACAGCGCGCCGACCGCCGCCATCTCGAGCAGGCCGCCGATCGCGCCGCCATGCAGGAAGCCGGGGCGGCCGAGCACATCGGGGCCGAAGGGCATCACCAGCACCGGCGCATCCTCGCCCGGTTCGACCGTGAGGCCGAGCAGTTCGGCATAGGGGGGCAGGATCACCGATAGCCCTCCGTCGCCATGAAGGTACCGGCGACATGCGCGATCGGGTCGTCCGGATCGCCGTCATGCGCCTGGCCGCGCACGAACGCGATCGAGCGGGTCAGGCGGTAGCATTCGCCGCGTCCGATCACCGCGCGCCCGGGCGTTGCGGGGCGCAGATAGTCGATGCGCAGGTCGAGCGTCGCCTGGGGCACGAAGGCGCCGGCGCGCAGCCAGACCGAGACGGCGGTGGCCATGTCCATCAGCGCCAGGATCGGCCCCGACGCGAGCACGCCCGACGCCGGGTCGCCGATCATGTCCTCGCGGTACGGCAGCTCGAGCTCGGCCCAGTCCGGGCCATGGTCCCGGTAGCCGATGCCAAGCCGCGTGCCATGGCTGGCGAAGCGCAGCTCGAAGAAGCGCAGGGGATCGAAGGTGGAAGGGGCCGCTTGGCTCATATGCCCGGCCCTAGCGCGGCGGCGGATGGCACGCAAATGGGGGCAATTACACGCTTGTAAGATGCACCATATCGACCCGCCCCTAGCCTCCCCTTTGTCGGGTCCTTCCCGGAAGAGGGGGAAATATGGGGTTGCTGAAGATCGATCTCGGCGAGATCGCCGAGCTGGGTACCAATGTCGCGATGCACGGCACGCTGGCCGCCGTGGATCGCGACGTCGATGACCTGTTCGAGCTGATCGTCGGCATCGCGATCCTGATCTACGAGATGGTGCCCGACTTCGCATGAACGGGATCGACGCGGCCACCCGCGCCGCGATCGTCACCGCCCGGGCTGCGGCGCCCGGCACGGTACGGGCGTGGCGGGAGGGGCCTGCCTATCGCACACTCGCCGCCCGCTTCGCCGGCTGCGCCGCCGGCAATGGGGAAGCGGCGATGGCCCTTGCCGCGGAGATGCTATGCGACGCCGGCTGGGCCGATGCGCTGCTCCGCCCGCTGGTCGAGGCGCTTGAGGCCGACCCGCTGTTCGAGCCGCCCTTCCGGGTAAGCCGCGACCCGCTGCGGATCGGCGCGGTGCTGTTCGAATGCCCGGCGGTGAAGCTGTCCGCCAGCGTCACCAGCTCGACGGAGATGCAGCGCAGGCCCGCACCTACCAGCTGCACCTTCACCGGCCGGCTGGCAGTGACGCGCTATGTCCGCGCGGGTGGCGCCACGCTGCGGCGCTGGCGTACGGCCCCTGCCGAGGCTGAATTCCGCGCCGACACCGCTCCGCCCTGCCGGGAGGAAGCGCCGCTCCGCCTGGCCGACGGCGCAGTGGTGGCGATCGACGGACGCAGCGAAGCGCAATTGCTCGCCGATCCGACCCGCGACGTGGTCACGCTCGTCGCCACCGCTCGTGCCGGGGCGCCACTGATCCGGGAGCATGCGATCGCGGATGGCCGGTTGCTCCGTATCGCCAGCGGCGACGACCGCGCCTCGCGCACCGAGATGCTGCTCGCCTTTCTCCGCCTGGCCAACCGCGCCGATGCCGGCCCCTGCTTCGAGCAATCGACCCATGACCTGGCCTTCCACCTGCGCTGGGCGGCAATGCGCGAATGGCTGGCGCTCGACGCCCGCGCCGCCCTTCCGCGGCTGGGAGCAATGGCGGAAAGCGACCCCCATGCGGAGGTGCGGGAGGCAGCGGGCCGGACGCTGGCGAGAGTGCGCGCAAAGCAGGAAACGCCATGCCCCGTCTGATCGATCCCGGCACGGGCGATGCGATCGGCCTCGACGATCTGGTCGAAGCGCTCGACGCCAACCCGGTCGATGCCCGCGACGAAGACGCCTTCGCCAGCTGGGGACCGCTGCTTGCCCGACTGGGCCGCGACCCGGATTTCCTCGCCGATCTCGCCATCGCCGAGCTCAAGGCGAATTGCGCCGGGCAGGTCACAGGCAATGGTTATGGCGCCCAGGTCTTCCTGCTGCGCCCGCCCAATGGCCGCTATGTGCTGCGCGCCAATTTCTGGCCGGCACGCGAGGACCCGGTAACCCGCGCCAGCGGCCCGGCGGCGTTCTTCTATGATCTGCCGCACGATCACAATTTTCCATTTCTCACATGGGGTTATTGCGGCCCGGGCTATTGGAGCGACTATTATGAATATGATGTCGCGCCGCTGGCCGGATTGCCCGGGGAGGATGCGGGGCTGCGCTTCGTCGAACGCTCGCGGCTCGCGCCGGGCAAGCTGATGCTCTACCGGATGCGGCGCGACGTCCATGTCCAGCTGCCGCCGGACAGCATGTCGGTCTCGCTCAACATCCTCGGCGCCGATCCCGCCCAGCCCTGGCTCGACCAGTATTGCTTCGACACCGCACGCGGCACGATCGCGCGGGGCCTGACGGTGACCGCGGCCGAGGCGCTGGTCGGGATTGCCGTGCATCTCGGCAACGGCCTCGACCTGGCCGAGCGCTTTGCCCGCGACCACCCCTGCTCCCGGATGCGGGTGACAGCGCTCGACGCCCTCGCCTCCGCGCTGCCGAGCGAGGCGACGGCGCGCCTGGAGAAGGCGGCGGACGATCCCGACCGTCTCGTCGCCGGTCACGCCCGGGCGCGACTGGGTCCGTAACGGACATGATCGCCACGGAAACGGAGCTATCGCCGTTACCCTCGCACCGTGACCGCCATCGTCGCCTGTAATCTGGAGATGCCCGGCCTGGCCGAAGCCGCCGCCGCACGCGGCCTTGGGCTGGTGCGGTTCGTACCCGGCGTGGCCGCGGATGCGGCGCTGGTGAAGGGAAGGCCCGAGACAATCGCGCGCATCCAGGCGATCGGATGGCAAGGACCATTGCTGCTCCTGCTGGCCGACAGCGACAGCGTGGCCCTGGCGCTCGATGCCGGTGCCGAGGATGCGATGCCCGCCTCCGCCAGCGTCGAGGAGATCGCCGCCCGGCTTGCCGCGCGCATCCGGCGGCGGCCCGAGATCGTGCTCGGCGAACTGCGCATCGATCAGGTGGAGCGGCGGGTGACGCGGGCGGGCCATCTCATCCGGCTGCTGCCCCGCGAATATGCGCTGCTGCTCCATCTCGTCCGCCAGGGGGAACGGCCGAGCGGGCGAAATGAACTGCTGTCCGCGGTGTGGGGGCTGGGATTCGATCCTGGCACCAACGTTGTCGAAGTTCATGTCTCAAGACTGCGTGCAAAGCTCGATCGCGGCTTCGCGATTCCGATGCTGCGCACCGACAAGGGGCGCGGCTACCGGTTGTGCACGGCGTGATCGCGCCGCTATCGTGGTCCCCATATAAGGGAGAGAGCCAAGCCATGACCGAGCAGCGCGTCACGATCGAGATCCACGAAGGCGTCGCCGACGTAAGGCTGGCCCGGCCGGACAAGCTCAACGCGCTCGACCCGGCGATGTTCACCGGCATCATCGCCGCGATCGCCCGGCTGGAGCAGGAACCCGGCCTGCGCGCCGTCGTCCTTTCCGGCGAGGGGCGCGGCTTCTGCGCCGGGCTCGACATGGCGAGCATGGCGCAGAGCGGCCTGGGCGGCGCCAAGGACCTCGACATCGCCGCGCGCACCCACGGCCTGGCCAATGACTATCAGCAGGTCGCCTGGGGCTGGCGCACCCTGAAGGTACCGGTGATCGCCGCGCTCCACGGCGTCGCGTTCGGCGGCGGGCTGCAGATCGCCAGCGGCGCGGACATACGCATCGCCGCACCTGGCACCCGCCTCTCGGTGATGGAGATGAAATGGGGCATCGTGCCCGACATGGCCGGCTATGCGCTGTGGCACGGCAATGTCCGCGACGACGTGCTGCGCGAGCTGGCCTATACCGCCCGCGAGTTCGAGGCGGAGGAAGCCCAGCGACTCGGCTTCGTCACCCGCATCGCCGAGGACCCGCACGCCGAGGCGATGGCGCTGGCGCAGGCGATCGCCGGGCGCAATCCGCACGCGATCCGCGCCGCCAAGCGCCTCGCCAACCTGGAGGGCGATGCCGGCGACATCCTGCTCGCCGAGAGCCGCGAACAGGCCGCGCTGCTGCGCACGCCCAACCAGATGGAAGCGGTGATGGCGAACATGCAGAAGCGCCCGCCGGTGTTCAAAGACTGACGTCGATCGCCTCGACCCGGTCGGGATAGAAAGCGAGATGGCCGCGGATCGCCTCGACCGCGGCATAGGGCGCCTCATAGCTCCACACCGCATTCTCCACGCCGCCCACGATCGAATAATAGGACGCGTCGCCCTTGTACGGGCAGTAGCTGGCATGCGCGGTCCGCTCGAGCTGCGCCATGTCGGCATCCTCGCGCGGGATATAGAGGACCGGCGGATAGCTGGCCTCGCGCAGCTCGAGCGGACCGCGCGTATCCGCGATCACCTTGCCGGCGGCGCGGACCACGACATGCGCGTCCGAACGCGTGATCGTGATCGGATGATCGCGCCCGGGAATCAGGATCGGCTTGCTCACCATGCACCACCTCCGGCAGGCGATATGGGGCGGCGCGAAGCCATTGCAATCGCCCCGCCACGCCGCCATACCGCATCTTCGAAAAAGAACCGGGAAAGGGTGCCAGCATGCGTGAAGCAGTGATCGTCTCGACCGCGCGAACCGGGGTCGGCAAGGCGGGCCGCGGCTATTTCAACGACACCGAGGCCCCCGTTCTCGCCGCGCATGTGATGAACGCCGCGGTGGAGCGCGCCGGGATCGATCCGGCGCGGATCGATGACGTGTTCTACGGCATGGGCAATCAATGGGGCACCGAGGGCGGCAACATGGCGCGGATGGCGCTGTTCGCCGCCGGGCTGCCGCATAGCGTGCCCGCCTTCAGCCTCGACCGGAAATGCGGATCGGGGCTGACCGCGATCGCCCTCGCCGCGCGATCGATCATGACCGACGAGATCGACGTGGCGCTGGCCGGCGGCATGGAATCGATCAGCCTGACGATGAAGAACGCCCCGCGCTATGTGAACCAGTCGGTGATCGGCAAGGTGCCAGCGGCGTACATCCCGATGATCGAGACCGCCGAGATCGTCGCCGAGCGCTATGGCATCAGCCGCGCGGCGCAGGACGAATTCGGCGCGATGAGCCAGCAGCGTGCCGCGGCGGGGCTGGAGAACGGCGCCTTTGCCGAGGAGATCGCGCCGATCACGGTGGAGAAGGCGCTGTTCGACAAGGAAGGCAACCGCACCGGCAGCGAGACGGTGACCGTCACCCAGGACGAGGGCATCCGCGCCGGCACCACTGCCGAAGTGCTCGCCGGGCTCAAGACCGTCTGGAAGGACGGGCAGTTCGTGAAGGAAGGCAAGTACATCACGGCGGGCAATGCCAGCCAGCTTTCCGACGGCGCCGCCGCGCAGATCCTGATGGAACGCAAGACCGCCGAGGCCGAGGGCAAGGAGATCCTGGGCATCTATCGCGGCTTCCAGGCCGCCGGCTGCGAGCCCGAGGAAATGGGGATCGGCCCGGTCTTCGCGGTGCCGAAACTGCTCAAGCGCGCGGGGCTGACGGTCGAGGATATCGGCCTGTGGGAGATCAACGAGGCGTTCGCCAGCCAATGCCTCTATTGCCGCGACACGCTGGGGATCGATCCCGACAAGCTCAACGTCAATGGCGGCGCCATCGCGATCGGCCACCCGTTCGGGATGAGCGGATCACGGCTGGTGGGCCATGCGCTGATCGAAGGACGCAAGCGCGGGGTGCGCTATGTCGTGGTGTCGATGTGCACCGCCGGTGGGATGGGGGCTGCGGGGCTGTTCGAGATTGTTTGAGGTTTTCGCCACCCGCTGACCAAAGCCATCATCCCGATGTCCTGCTGCTCCCCGGCGAAGGCCGGGGCCCAGGGTCACAAGCGGAACGGCGGAGAAACCCTGGGCCCCGGCTTTCGCCGGGGAACTGAAGGAACCGATGCCGATCAGCCTATAACCCCACCGCGTCCGCCGCGCGCTTTTCCGCCGCCGCATGCAGATCCCAGAAATTGTCCACGGGCTCGCCGGCCAGGCGCCGCTGCAGCACTTCGAGATGGGCGCCCCAGCCGCCGCCGAAGTTGCGCGCATCCGCCGCCCCGCGCAGGCGATTATGGGTGAGCACCAGCCGGGTGCGGTCGGGGGCGAAGGCGAAGAGCTCGATCGTCACTTCGCCGGCATCGCCATTGTCCCAGGTGAAGGCGAGGAAATGGGGCGGCTCGAAGCGGGTGATCGTCTCCGACCAGGCCTTGCCCTGATTCTTCGCATAGCGCTCCGGATCGGGAACATCGCCGTCGGACAGGTTGCGATGGTTGAAGGTCATGCCGAGCTTGCCGCCGACCTGCGGCTCGGTCGGCCCGCCCATGAACCAGCGGGCGCGCAGCTCGGGATCGACCAGATATTGCCAGACGGTCTCGATCGGCGCGGCAAGGTCGCGCTCGAAGCGGAGCATCTGCGGGGTGATCGTGTCGGCGGCAAGCGTATCAACCATCGTGCTTCTCCGTGATGCGGCCCAGGCCTTCGAGGATCATCGTCCAGCCCTTGCGGGCCTGGTCCTCATAGGCGGCCCAGGCGGGGTCCATTGCGTGGGTGAGAGTGAGCGTGCAGCCGCTGTGGCTGGGCGCGATGTCGATCGAGACGCGGGTCCATTCGCTTTCCTCGGCCGGTCCCGCCGCGAAGCGGAAGACGAGGCGATGCGGGCGCTCGATGACTTCGAAGTGCAGCCGATGGGGCACTTCCCCGGTGCCGCGCCGCTCGACGATCAGCCCTTCGCCGCCGACCCGCGCGTCGATCTCGCAGCGGACCATCTCGCCGTCCGGCGTGGCGAAGAGGAAGCGCGCCGCATCGGCGGGATCGAGCCAGGCATCGAACACGCGCTCGGCCGGCGCTGCGAATTCGCGAGTGATGCTGAGGATCGGGGCGCTCATGCGAGGTTGACCTGCCAGGAGACACCGAACCGGTCGTTCAGCCAGCCGAAGCGGCGGCTCCAGCCGTAGTTGTCGGGCGGCATCAGTACCCCGCCCCCTTCGGACAGCGCCGTGAACTGCCGGTCGAACCCGGCTTCGTTCTCGACATCGAGGAAGAAGGACCAGCTCGGCGTGAAATCGAAGCCGTGCGTGATGAAGCTGTCATGGATCATCACCGCCTGGCCGGCGATCACCGCATGCGCGCGGAGGATCGTGCCTTCGGGTCCGGGCCCGTCGGGACCGAAGCGCTCGACCGACTCGATGCGGCTGCCGGGCACGGTCTCGATCCAGAAATCGAGCGCGGCCTGGGCCTTGCCGTGCTGGAACATCAGGAAGGGGGTGGCCCGGGTCATGAGCGGATCGCCTTCTGGTCCGCGGCGATGATCGCTTCGAGCGCATCGAGGCGGACGGTCCAGAACTTCTCCCATTGCTTCAGCCATTGCTCGGCTTCGGCAAGCGGCGTGGGCTTGAGTGCGCACATATAGCTGCGTCCCACCTTGCGCCGCGCGACCAGCCCCGCGCCCTCGAGCACCTTCAGGTGCTTGGACGCGCCGGCGAAGCTCATCGCGAAGGGCTCGGCCAGTTCGCCGATCGATTTCTCGCCGGCGGCGAGATGGGCGAGCATGCCGCGCCGCGTGGGATCGGCAAGGGCGTGGAAGGTGGCGTCGAGTCGATATTCAACCATGTGGTTGAATATCTGCCTGACGGACGAAATAGTCAACCACTTGGTTTAATGTTTTGCTTCACCTTCTCTACTCCCCTCCCTGCAAGGGAGGGGTTGGGGGTGGGTTGCGCCTCCGGTCTTCCGGAGGCGCCCGGCGAGACGGCATCCCGAAAAAGAAAAGGCCGGGCATCGAGCCCGACCTTTTCTAACCCACCCCTAGCCCCTCCCTTGCAGGGAGGGGAATGTCCGATGCCCGCTTACCCCTCGGCCGGCACCGGTGCGCGGGCGGCGCGGATGCTGTCCCAGGCGTAGAGCGCGCAGCCGGCCCAGATCAGCGGGAAGGCGACCAGATGGACCGTGCGCAGCGGCTCGCCCAGCGCCAGCGCGACGAAGAATTGCAGCGTCGGCGCGATATATTGGAGCAGCCCCATCATCGACAGCGGCAGCAACCGGGCGGCGGCGGCGAACATCAGCAAGGGCGTGGCGGTGATGACGCCCGCGGCGACGAGCAGCGCGTTCTGGCTGGTGGAGACACCGAAGCCGCTGGTCCCCTGCCCCGCCGTATAGGCCAGCCAGACAGCGGCGAAGGGAATGAGCAGGATCGTCTCGACCGTGAGCCCGCCGAGCGAATCGATCGCCACCACCTTGCGGACCAGGCCGTAGAAGCCGAAGCTCAATGCCAGAGCGAGCGAGATCAGGATCGCTCCCCCGCCCTCCAGCGCCATCACCAGCACGCCGGCCGCGGCGATACCGATAGCCACGCCCTGCCAGCGCCGCAGCCGCTCGCCGAGCACGAGCATGCCGAGCGCGACATTGACCAGCGGATTGATGAAATAGCCGAGGCTCGCCTCAAGCACATGGCCGGTCTCGACCGACCAGATATAGACGAACCAGTTGATCGCGATCAGCGCGGCGCTGGCGCAGAGCAGGAGGAGGGTACGGCCGCGGGCCGCGCGCCAGATGTCGCCCGCCCGGCCGAACGCGAAGACCAGCACGCCGAGCAGCAGCACCGACCAGACGATGCGATGGGCGAGGATCTGGAGCGCCGGCACGTTCGACAGGATGTGGAAATAGATCGGCAGGAAGCCCCAGATGCCATAGGCACCGACCGCAAGCGCAAGGCCGCGATTGGCGGAAGCGCGGGCGGGATCGGCGGACACGGGACTGGTGCTCATGCCGCCTCCTTGCGCGGACCTTCGACGGCGCGCAAGCAAGCCTCGCTTTGCCGTCGCAAAGCGATTGCACCGAAATGCTTCCTCGCTACTCTTGTCAGACAAGAGGGGGAATCATGTCTGACGAATGGGATCGGGAAGGCCCTTATGGCCATCCGGTAGTCGCGACTCTGGTGGGAGGCGCCATCTTGGTGCTGGCCGCCGTGCTGGGGCCGCATTTCTGCGAGCCCGTGCCGCTGCCGGCGCTGCTGGTGGGGGGTGCCGCCGCCGGGCTGGTGCTGTGGCTGATCGGATTCCTGGTGACGACGCGCCATGCCGGGCTGGGCTGGAAGCTGGGCTCGCTGGCGCTGCTGATCGGCGCGGGCGCCGGGGCGGCGCTGGTTGCGCATGGCCAGTTCCAGACGCGGTCGCGCGCCGATGCCAGCAGCTTCGCCGACATGGAGCTGGGCACCGACGGCACGCCGTCGCTGCCCGCCGGCGCGGCATCGCGCGGGCCGGTCTCGAGCCTCTATCTTTCGTCGATCAAGGAAGACCAGGCCGCGGTGCGCGCCTATGGCGAGGCGCTGGGCAAGTTCGGCGCGGGGGCGCTGACCAGCCCCTATATGCTCCAGCAGAACCCGCAGGTGATCGGCCATTGCGGCGATATCGCGCAGGTCCGCGCGCTCGCCGCCGAGCAGAGCATGGCGCGGCTCGCCCGGCGCAAGGCGCTGGCCGAGGCGATCGGCGGCGCGAGCCTGCCCAAGGCCGCCAAGCTGGGGATCGCGAAGATCGCCGGCGATGCGCAGGCCGACCCGCTGCTCGCCAACCAGCAGGCGATGCTCGATGCGACCGGCGAGCTCTGCACGCTGCTCGCGCGCAAGAGCTGGGGCAATGCCAATGGCTATTTCGGCTTCGGCAGCGGCAGCGATGCGGCGGCGTTCAAGGCATTGAGCGCGAGGCGCCAGGCGATCGCCAAGGAGGCCGAGGCGCTCGACCGGGCCGCGCGCGAGCGGATCCTTGCCGGGCGCGAGCAGGTGCGCACCGCGCTGAGCCGCTCGATCTACGCGGGGGAATAGGGCTCAGCCGCCGATCCGCAGCCAGAGCGCGGTCGCGTCGTCCGAGGTCTTGAAGCGCGGGAAGCGGGTGCAGACGGCATCGCCCTGCTCGATCGCGCGCAGCTCCTCGGCGATGGCGGCGAGGCCGCGGTTGCGGATCGCCTCGACGAGCGTGGTGTCGTCGTACGTGCCGTAGCTGTCGATCAGCGCGGCATAGCCGTCGCTCATCAGGAAGAGCTCGTCGCCCGGCGCACAGGCGATGCTGGCGCCGGCGACTTCCGACATATGCTCGGGATCGACGCTGAGCACGCGCATGCCGGGGCGGCCGCGGGTGGCGCGGAGATTGGCGAGGATCGGGGCGGAGCGCTTGGGGCTGCCTAGGCCGTGCACGGCAAGGCTGGCGGCGCGTTCGGCCTCCGAATCGCGGATCTCGCGGACCGGGCCGAGCCGGGTGACCGGGCCGCCGGACCAGAGGAAGCCGACACAGTCGCCGAGCCAGCCGATCTCGAGCACGCCCTCGCCGAGCCGGGTGGCGAGCGAGGAGGCGAGCGGATATTCCCAGCGATCCTCGGGATCGCGGGTGCGGTCGCGCTCCCAGCCGGCGAGGATCGCATCGCCGACATCGCCGAACAGCGCTTCGACCGACGCGGCCGGGGAGACGGTGAAGGCACCGTGCGCGATGCTCGCCAGCCAGGCCGCGCCGCCCTGGCTGCCGACCAGCCCGGGCGGGCCGAGATCGGTCGCGCCGTCGATCACCCAGGCATGGCCGCGCACGAAGCCGGCGCGGTCGTCATTGGGAACGGAGACATCGCCGGCAAGGCTGATCGACTGGAGGAGATCGAAGTGCATGATCCCCTCCTAGCAGGCCGGCATGACACCTGTCAGTCGCCTGGTGGCGGGCGATGCGCGATTTCGACGAGTATCTTGCCGGGCGCGATGAAATAGAAGGCGAAGGCGCCGCGCTGGTGGACGGGCGGATCGCCGGCCAGCCCCTCGGCGGCGAGCCCGGCGTGGAGCGCGGTCACCGCCGCCTCGTCGGCCAGGTGGAAGCCGATATGGAAGCCCTCCGGGAAACGCTGCGCGCCACCACGCTGGAGGCGGCTGAGCACCAGCACGAGGCCGGCGCCGTCGACAAGGATCGACAGGCCATTGTCGCCCAGGGTCTGGACGTGGCGAAAACCCAGCCAGCGCTCGAAAAAGGCGCGGGCCTCGGCGATGTCGGGGACGGGCAGGTCGAGATGGTTCAGGCGCATTGAGTCGTTCCTCAAGTTGAGGCCCGGCGCGTGCGTGGGATCGTTCAGGTCACACCCGCCGAGCCACCGGCGCGGAAGTGCGCCGGCGTCTCGTCGCGGGTCCCCTTGCGGGGTACAGGTTCTCCGCGGAGCGGAGCGACCGGGCTTACCTATCCGGTCCATGGCCCTTTATCGACGGGTGGATTTTGCGGGTTCGCGGCTGCCGCGTCAACCGGCGGGACGAACCATGTAGCGGGCGTCGGTGCCATAGCTGGCGAGCTTGGCGCGGAGTTCGGGGCTTTCCTGGGGCACGAAACCCTGGGCCTGCCAGAAACTGGCGGATTCGTTGACCGAGACCAGCGCGATCGGCGCATCGACCTGCGCGAACAGCAGGGCGAGACCGGCGCGGGCGTTGCCGCCGCCGCGCGCCTCGGGAAGCAGGGCGAGGTCGTGGAGGTACCAGCTCGCCCGGCTCCCGGGCAGCGCGCCGAGCAAGGTGTCGAGCGGCGGGATCGCCCCTTGCGGCCAGGGATAGGCGATGAGGTATCCGGCCACGCCGTGCGCGCCATCGAGCACGAAACAACTGTCCGGCGCGAGCGCGAGCCGCTCGGCGAAACAGGCCCGCCCCTCGGGATGGTCCGGGAAGGCGATGCGGGCGACCGCGACGACACCGTCGAGGTCCCCCGCCTCCATCGCCCGCCAGCGCATCAGTCGGCGAACAGCAGCACGGGAGTCTCGACCAGCTTCTTCACCGCCTGGACGAAGCTCGCCGCATCCCAGCCATCGACGACACGGTGATCACAGCTGATCGACAGGTTCATCAGCTTGGCACGGACGATCTCGTCACCCTGGAAGATCGGGCGCTCGACGATCTTGTTCGGACCGATGATCGCGACTTCGGGACGGTTGATCACCGGCGTCGTGGCGATGCCGCCGAGCGGGCCGAGCGAGGTCACGGTGAGCGTGGAGCCGGATAGCTCCTCGCTCTTCGCCTTGCCGGTGCGCGCAGCCTCGGCGAGGCGCGAGATCTCGCTGGCGAGCTGCCAGACATTCTTGTCCTGCGCATCGCGGATCACCGGCACCATCAGCCCGGCATCGGTCTGCGCCGCCATGCCGAGATGGACACGGCCATGACGGGTGACCACGCCGGCCTCATCGTCATAGCGCGCGTTGATCATCGGGAAGTCGGGCAGCGCCCGGCAGATCGCGACGATCAGGAAGGGCAGCATGGTCAACTTGGGGCGCTGGCCACGATTGTCGTTGAGGTCGGCGCGCATCGCCTCGAGCGCGGTGACGTCGATCTCGTCGACATAAGTGAAGTGCGGGATCTGGCGCTTCGATGCGGCCATGTTCTCGGCGATGCGGCGGCGCATGCCGATGACCTTGATCGGCTGATCCTCTCGCGCACGCGATGCATGCGGGGCGTGATAGCCCTGGGCGTTGCCGTAGCGCAGATAGGCGTCGAGATCGGCGTGGCGGACATGATTGCCGTCCGCCTTCACGCTGGCGAGGTCGATGCCGAGATCCTTCGCGCGCGCGCGGACCGCGGGGCTGGCGAGGACCTGCTTGTGCGGGGCCGGCTCGGGCAGGGCGACGGGCGCGGGTTCCGGAGCGGGAGCGGGCGCCGGAGCAGCCTCGGCAACTTCCTCGACGCCCGGCGTTTCCGCCTCGACCTGATCCTCGACCGAAGTCTCGGCAGCGGCGGGTGCGGCCTCTTCGGCATCGCCCTCGACTTCGATCACCATCAGGCCCGAGCCGATCGCGACCATCTCGCCGACTTCGCCGGCCAGCGCGACCACCACGCCGGAGACGGGCGATTCCATCTCGACCGTGGCCTTATCGGTCATCATGTCGGCGACCTGCTGGTCCTCCGAGACGCGGTCGCCGACCTTGACGTG
This sequence comes from Sphingomonas kyeonggiensis, assembly GCF_014204495.1. Classification (GTDB taxonomy): domain Bacteria; phylum Pseudomonadota; class Alphaproteobacteria; order Sphingomonadales; family Sphingomonadaceae; genus Sphingomonas; species Sphingomonas kyeonggiensis_A. The sequence goes on from NZ_JACHLN010000001.1 coordinate 740,502, forward strand.
CCAGGCAACGATCTCGGCCTCGGCAATGCCTTCGCCGATATCGGGCAGGCGGAACGTGAAGCGTGCCATGCGGATCAGTCCTTCAGGATCTTCTTGAGGGCGGTGCCGATACGGACCGGGCCAGGGAAATAGGCCCATTCCAGGCTATGCGGATAGGGCGTGTCGAAGCCGGTGACGCGTTCGATCGGCGCTTCGAGATGGTAGAAGCAGCGCTCCTGCACCTGCGCCGAGAGCTCGGCGCCGAAGCCCGAGGTGCGGGTCGCTTCGTGGACGATCAAGCAGCGGCCGGTCTTCTTCACCGATTCCTCGATCGTCTCGATGTCGAGCGGAACAAGGGTGCGCAGGTCGACGATCTCGGCGTCGATGCCGAGTTCCTCGACCGTGTTGGCGACGACATGGACCATCGTGCCATAGCAGAGGATCGTCACAGCCTCGCCCGGGCGGACGACCGAAGCCTTGCCCAGTTCGACGCGGTAATGGCCCTCGGGCACCTGGGCGCCGGGATGATCGGCCCAGGTCTTGGCCGGGCGGTCATAATGGCCGTGGAACGGGCCATTGTAGATGCGCTTGGGCTCGAGGAAGAGCACGGGATCATTGTCCTCGATCGCCGCGATCAGCAGGCCCTTGGCGTCATAGGGCGTCGAGGGGATCACCGTCTTCATGCCCGAGACGTGGGTGAAAATGCCTTCGGGCGACTGGCTGTGCGTCTGGCCGCCGAAGATGCCGCCGCCATAGGGCGAGCGGATCGTGATCGGCGCGGTGAAGTCCGCCGCCGAGCGATAGCGCAGGCGCGCCGCTTCGGAGACGAGCTGGTCGAGCGCCGGATAGATGTAATCGGCGAACTGGATCTCGGGGACCGGGCGCAGGCCATAGGCGCCCATGCCGATCGCGACGCCCATGATGCCGATCTCGGTGATCGGGGTATCGAAGGCGCGGGTCTTGCCGTACTTGGCTTGGAGCCCGGCAGTCGCGCGGAACACGCCGCCGAAATAGCCGACATCCTCGCCCATCACGACCACGTTCGGATCGCGCGCCATCATCACGTCCATGGCGGAGTTGATCGCCTGGATCATGTTCATCTGGGTGATCGCACCCGTCTCGGTGACCATCTCGGTCATGCCTGTGCCTTGCGAAGGGTCCAGCGGTCGCCCGCCGAAGGTTTCCATGTATCGAGCTTGCGGCGCGCGCCGGCATCGCCCAGGCCATAAGCCTCGACGAACAGCTTCACTGGCGCCTCGGTGCGCGGGAAGCGGACGGCATCGTCGACAAGCTGGTGATCGCCGCCCTCGACGACCAGCGCATAGGTTCCGGCCGGTGCGGTCTCCGCCGGGAAGAGATGCTCGCTCGCCGGGGTGGCATGGCCCATGACCGGCGGCAGCGCGTCCGCCGTGCCGGTCACCATCATCACCGGCACCTGGACGCTGCTATACGCACTGTCCGGAACCAGGCCGGGCTGCTTGCCGGGCGACGAGAAGCCGAGCACCGCCTTCACCGCAGGGATGCGTCCCTTGAAGTTCGGAAGCGCACCACCGAGGCACAGCGAGGTAAGCGTGCCGTAGCTGTGCCCCGCCGCGATCACCGGCAGCACGGGAAAGGCCCTGGCGGCATGGGCAGCGGTGGCGCGCATGTCGGCCAGCCGTTCGGTGAACGAGGACAGGAAGGTGAACTTCTCGCGCTCAGGATAGTGCATCGAATCGACATGCAGCGGGGCAAGCACGACAAAGCCCTCGCCAAGCAGCACCGAGATCAGCCGCGCATAGCGCTCGGGCCAGGAGCCATGGCCGGTCGAGAACAGCACCACGCCCCGGGGGCTGGCCGGCTTCCAGATCAGCAGCTTGGTCGAGCGCGTCGGCGAGACGGCGAGGTCGATCGTCTCGGGATCGCCGATCGGGGCGGCGTGGAGCAGGCCGGGCGGGAGCAGCGCAAGCGCGCCGAGCGCGCAGGCCCCCTTCACCAGCGCGCGGCGGGTAAGAAGCTGGTTCACAGGCCGGCCGCCTTCTGCTCGTCGAGCATCTGCTGCTGCTGTTCGCGGAGGTGCCAGGGGATCGTCTCGAACACGCCTTCGAACATCGATTCGAAGGGCTGGTGCATGCCGTGGCCGAGGATGCCGTTCTTCTCGGCTTCCTTCTGCGACGCCTTGACCAGTTCGGCGAGCTCGAGGTCCTGCGCGGCGTGGCGCTCCTCGTCCCATTCGCCGAGCTTGATAAGATGCTCCTTGAGGCGGCGGATCGGATCGCCGAGCGGCCAGGCATTGGGCTCGCCAGCCGAGCGATACGCCGTCGGGTCGTCCGAGGTCGAATGGCCTTCGGCGCGATAGGTGAAATGCTCGATCAGCGTCGGGCCCTGGTTGGTCCGCGCACGCTCGGCGGCCCACTGGGTCGCGGCATAGACCGCCAGCGCGTCATTGCCGTCGACGCGGAGCCCCGCGATGCCATAGCCGATCGCGCGCGCCGCGAAGGTGGTCGCCTCGGCACCGGCGAAACCAGAGAAGCTCGAGATCGCCCACTGGTTGTTGACGACGTTGAAGATGACCGGCGCCTTGTAGACAGTCGCGAAGGTCAGCGCCGAGTGGAAGTCGCCCTCGGCGGTCGAGCCCTCGCCGCACCAGGTGGCGGAGATGCGGGTGTCGCCCTTGGCCGCGCTCGCCATCGCCCAGCCGACGGCCTGGGGATATTGCGTCGCGAGATTGCCCGAGATCGAGAAGAAGCCATACTCCTTGGAGGAGTACATGATCGGCAGCTGGCGGCCTTCGAGCGGATCGGCCTTGTTCGAATAGATCTGGTTCATCATCGACACGATCGGATAGCCGCGCGTGATGAGGATCCCCTGCTGGCGATAGGAAGGGAAGCACATGTCGTCGCTCGCCAGCGCGCTCGCTGCGCCGATCGACACCGCCTCCTCGCCGGTGGACTTCATGTAGAAGCTGGTCTTGCCCTGACGCTGGGCGCGGAACATGCGCTCGTCGAAGGCGCGGGTGAGTGCCATCGCACGGAGCATCCGGCGCTTGGCATCGGCATCGAGCCGCAGATCCCAGGGGCCGACGGCATTGCCTTCGTCATCGAGGACGCGGACCAGCCCGTACGCCAACTCGTGGAAGCTGTCGGCACGGTCGGCGGTGTCGGGCCGGCGGGTGGCACCGGCGGGCGGCACCACGATGTCGCTGAAGTCCGCTTCGTCGCCCGGGCGGAAGCGCGGCTCGGGCACGTGCAGCGCAAGCGGGGGCAGGTTGGCGCGATCGCGCTCGCTCACATGGACTCTCCGGACATAGGTTCCCGTTGCCAAACGCTCGGGAATCACGTTTCGCACCTTTGTTATAAAATTTCAAAGCCCCGTGCAAGTAGGTCAGCGGTGCTGACCTGAAATGCCGGGTGGAAGGATGGGAATTCGGGACGGGCAGCACTGCCCAGAACGGTTCCCCGGCGAAGGCCGGGGCCCAGGGTTTCTCTGCCGTCTCGCTCCGTTACCCTGGGCCCCGGCTTCCGCCGGGGAACTGACCATATTCAGCTACGCGACCGGAAACCCGCGCCGCTTGAACAGCGCCGATACGTCCGGATCACGCCCGCGGAAGGCGCGGTATGCCAGCTTGCGGTCGGTCTCGTTGCCGGTGGAGAGCAGGGTGGCGCGGAAACGGTCGGCCGTGGCCTTGTCCCAGACATTGCCGGTTTCCTGGAACGCCGCCCAGGTGTCCGCGTCCATCGTCTCCGACCAGAGATAGGAGTAATAGCCGGCCGAATAGGCGTCCGACGAGAAGAGGTGGCTGAACTGCGGCAGCCGGTGACGCAGCACGATCTCCCTGGGCATGCCGAGCGCGGCGAGCGCTTCCTTCTCGAACGCGGCGATGTCGGTGACCGGCACTTCGCGATCATGCAGCTGCATGTCGAGGATCGCGCAGGCGAGATACTCGACCGTGTCGAAGCCCTGGTTGAAGGTGGAGGACTTCTCGATCTTGTCGACCAGCGCCTGCGGCATCGGCGCGCCGGTCTTGTAGTGCTTGGCGTATTTGTCGAGCACGTCGCGGGTGAGCAGCCAGTTCTCGTTCACCTGGCTGGGATACTCCACGAAGTCGCGCGGCGTGCCGGCGAGGCCCGGATAGGTGATGTTCTGGAGCAGGCTGTGGATCGCGTGGCCGAACTCGTGGAACAGCGTGGTCGCATCGTCGAGGCTGATCAGCGTCGGCTCGCCGGCGCCGCCCTTGACGAAATTGTTGTTGTTCGAGGCGAGCGTGTTGCGGGTGCCGCCGAACTTCTGCTGGCCGCGATAGCGCGTGGCCCAGGCGCCGGAGCGCTTGCCCGAGCGGGCATAGCCGTCGAAGTAGAAGATGCCGATATTCTTGCCGGTACGCGTGTCGGTAACCTCGAAGGTGCGCACTGCCGGGTCGAACACCGGCACGTCCTTCACTTCCTTGAAGCCCAGGTCGTAGAGCCGGCCGGCGGCGTAGAAGGCGCCCTGGAGGATGTTGTTCAGCTCAAGATACGGTTTCACTTCGCTTTCATCGAGGTCGTACTTCGCCTTGCGGACCTTCTCGGCATAGAAGCGATAATCCCAGGGCTCGATGGTGATCTTCGGGCCTTCCCCCCTGGTGCCTTCGGCGTCGGCCAGCGCCTGCATGTCGGCGACTTCTTCCGCTACGCGGGCGCGGGCGGCGGGCCAGACCGCCATCATCAGCTTCATCGCATTGGCCGGGGTCTCGGCCATGGTGTCGTCCATGCGGTAATAGGCGTGGTTCTTGAAGCCGAGCAGCGTCGCGCGCTGCTGACGCAGCTTGAGGATCTCGGCGATGCCGGCCTTGTTGTCGCTGGCATTGCCATTGTCGCCGCGCGAGACGAAGGCGCGCCAGACCTTTTCACGCAGGCCCCGGTTGGTCGAGTAGGTGAGGAAGGGCGAGACCGAGGAGCGGGTGTTGACCACCGCCCAGCCGGCGACCTTGCGCTCTTCGGCCGCGGCCTTGAGCGATGCCTTGAAGCTGTCCGGCAGGCCGGCGAGCTGGGCCTCGCTGTCGAGGACGATCCAGGTCTCCTCGTCGGCGAGCAGCTTGCGGCTGAAATCGGAAAAGGCCGAAGCGAGCGCCTGGTTGAGGCGGCTGACCTCGGCGCGCTCGGCATCGGAGAGCGCGGCGCCGCGGCGGACGAAGCCGCGATAGCTCCGCTCGAGCAGACGAAGCTGCTGGGCGTCGAGCTTCTGCCGGGCGCGCGTGTCATACGCCCCCTTCACCCGGGCGAAGAGCAGGGGATCGAGGAACAGCTCGTCATTCGCCTTGGTGAGCTTGGGACTCCACTCGCGGTCGATCGCCTGGACCTGCTTGTCGGCGAGGTTGCTGGTGTAGACGCCCCAGGCCGACAGGACCCGGTCCATCGTGTCCCCGGCCTTCTGCATCGGCTCGATCACGGTGTGGAAGGTGGAGGCGCTGCGCGCGTTGCGGATCGCGTGGATTTCCTGGCGCTGCTCGGCGACCGCGACTTCGAAGGCGGCGGGGAACATTTCGGCCTTGAACTTGTCCCAGGGGGGCACGCCGCCATAGCCGCCCGGCCAGGGCTTGAGCAAAGGCGATGCATCGACGGGTTCGGCAGCGTGGGCCATCAGGCTCCCCAGGAAAGGCGTTGCAAGTGCGGCACTGGTGCCGAGAAGCGCCTGGCGGCGGCTGAAGTTGCGGATCATCTGCGCAGGGTCCCCTGAATTCTGTGATTGCGGCAAGCTTAGGGGGCTCGCGCGGAATGGCAATTGACTCTGGACGAATAGGGAACACAATAGGAACATTCCGTTCCCCCGAGTCGTGAGGCCATGGCCGATCCTGCCGTCCTGAAGCAATTGCGCGAGAGCCTGAAAGGGCTCGAGACCGGCGGATTCCGCCGGCGCCCGGCATTGCCCTTCGGGATCCCGGCGATCGATTCGCGGCTGGCGGACGAGGGGCTGCGGCTCGATGCGCTGCACGAGGTTGCGGCCGGCACCAGCGACATGGCGGATGATTGCGCGGCCACCCTGTTCCTCGCCGGCATCGCCGCGCGCGCCTGGGGCCCGGTGCTGTGGGTGGTCCGGCGCCGCGACCTGTTCGCGCCGGGGCTCGCCCAGTCGGGCCTCGATCCCAAGCGCCTGATCTATGCCGAAGCCAAGGATGATGCCGAGCTGCTCGCGGTGATGGAGGAAGGGCTGCGCCATCGCGGGCTGGGTGCCGTGATCGGCGAGGCCAAGCGCGCGGACATGACCGCGACCCGCCGCCTGCAGCTGGCGGCCGAGGGCGGGCGGACGATCGCCCTGCTGATGAAGCGCGCGGCCCGCGAGGGCAGCGATCCGATCGCCATGCCATCGGCCGCGGTGACGCGCTGGCGGGTGACCTGCGCGCCTTCGACGCCGCTGCCCGTGGCCGGTGTCGGCCGGCCGCGCTGGAAGCTGGCGCTGGCACGGCAAAAAGGGGGAGAAGGTTTCGAGACAATCGTGGAGGCATGCGATGCAACGGGTCGCTGCGCTCTTCCTCCCGTTATGGCCGATCGAAAGGCTGTGGCGGGCGGAACGGCGCCCCGCCGCGCAGCCTGACGCGCGCGCCCTCCCCACGCCCCAGGCGCCGCTCCGCAAGCCAGCACAGCATGAGGGCCATTGGCGGCCGGGCGCGAAATGGGCGCGGGAGGATGCCCCCGCGCCGTGTGCGGCCGGAGGCGCAGGGTCGTCGAACGCCTTCACTCCGCTGGTCACCTCGATCCGCAACGGCAGCCGCATCGAGATCGCCGCCGCCTGCCCCGCCGCCCAGGCGCTGGGGCTGCGGCCCGGCATGGCGGTGACGCAAGCACGCGCGCAGGTACCCGGACTCGATATCCGCCCCGCCGATCCCGAGGGTGATCTCGCTTCGCTCACAAGCCTCGCCATCCTCGCCGCCCGGCGCTGGTCGCCCTGCGTGGCGCTGTCGGGCGAGGACGGGCTGTTCCTCGATCTCTCCGGCACCGCGCATCTGTTCGGCGGCGAAGCGAAGATGGCGCGACACATCGTCCGCCTGCTCGCCCGCGCCGGCTTCACCGCGCGGATCGCGATCGCCGACACGCCCGGCGCCGCCTGGGCATTGGCGCGCTATCATGGCCATTGCCTCTGCCCGCCGGGCGAACAGGCGCGTGCGCTGGCCGGGCTGCCCACCCCGGCGCTGCGCATCGATGAAGCCGCAGTGGAACTGCTCAAGCGATTGGGGGTCGACCGGATCGGTCAGCTCGCCGCCCTGCCCCGCGCGCCGCTCACGCGCCGCTTCGGCGCGGCGACGGTCCTGCGGCTCGACCAGGCGCTGGGCCGTATCGCCGAGCCGCTCGATCCGGTGACCCCGCCCGAAAGCATCGCCGTGCGGCAGCGCTTCGCCGAGCCGATCGCCAGCGCCGAGGCCATCGAGCATTGGCTGGGCCAGCTCACCCCGCGCCTTGCCGCCGCGCTCGAGGACGAAGGGCTGGGCGTGCAGGCGCTCGAATGCATCGCCGATCGGATCGACGGGGTCCCGCAACGCATCCGCATCGGCCTCGCCCGACCCAATCGCGATCCCGCCCACCTGCTCCGCCTGCTCAAGCGGCGGATCGAGGATGTCGAGCCGGGCTATGGGATCGATGCGATCACCCTGCATGTCCGCCGCGCCGCACCGCTCGGGCCCGAACCGGTGGTCGAACGGCTCGACGAGGAAGCGGCGCCCGACATCGCCACGCTGGTGGACACGCTGGCGACACGGATCGGCCAGGACGCGATGTGGCGGATGCGTGCCGTGGAAAGCGACATGCCCGAGCGTTCGCTGGCACGGGCGCCGGTGCTCGATCCTCCCATACGCAGCGGCGAGCGGCCGAAGGTCGACGATGTCCGCCAGCTCGATCGCAGCGCCACGCTCCATCCCTGGCATCCCGCCTGGCCCAAGCCCGCCCGGCTGCTGCGCCGGCCCGAACGGCTCGATCACGTCATTGCCGAACTGCCCGACCAGCCCCCCCGCCGCTTCACCTGGCGCGGGCGCCCGCACCAAGTGATCCGCGCTGACGGACCCGAGCGGGTGCAGGGCGAATGGTGGAAGCGCGATGCCGAGCGGCTGAGCGTGCGCGACTATTTCCGCGTCGAGGACGAGGACGGCCGCCGCTACTGGCTGTTCCGCGCCGGCGATGGCGAACGCGCGGTCACCGGCGACCTCAGCTGGTATCTCCATGGGGTGTTCGGATGACCTATTCCGAGCTCCAGGTGACGACGCATTTCTCGTTCCTGCGCGGAGCGTCCTCACCCGAGGACCTGTTCCGGCAGGCCGCCCTGCTCGGCCTGCCGGCGCTCGGCATCGTCGATCGCAATTCGGTGGGCGGCGTGGTGCGCGCGCTGGTGGCCGCCGAGCAATTCAGCGCGCTCGGCGTGCCGATCCGGATGATCGCCGGCTGCCGGCTCGACCTGGTCGATGGCAGCTCGGTGCTGGTCTGGCCCGAGGATCGCGCGGCTTGGAGCCGGCTCACCCGGCTGCTCACCCTCGGCAAGTCGCGCGCCGATGCGCAGAAGGGCGAAAAGGGCCAATGCTTCCTCCATTGGGACGATCTGGCCGACGCCGCGCAGGGACTGGTCGGCGCGCTGGTTCCGGGGCTGGCCGATACCGGTGATCCGGTTTCGCTCCGCTGGATGGCGGACATCTTCGGGGCGAGCGGCCATCTCTGCCTCACCCAGCATCGCCGCCCGGGCGACGCACTGCGACTGCACGAACTCAATCTTGCCGCCGAGCGCTTCGGGCTCACCCCGCTCGCCACCGGCGATGTCCTCTACGATACGCCCGACCGGCGGATGCTGCAGGACGTGGTCACCGCGATCCGCGAGAAATGCACGATCGACGAACTCGGCTTCCGCCGCGAGCGCAACGCCGACCGGCACCTAAAGTCGCCCGCGGAAATGGCGCGACGCTTTCGCGACTATCCGCAAGCGCTGGCGGCTTCGGAAGCGATCGCCGAGCGCTGCACCTTTTCGCTGCGGGACCTGAAACATCAATATCCCGAGGAAGAAGTCATCGATGGCCGCACCGCGCAGGAAGCGCTCGCCGCGCTCGCCTGGAACGGGCTCAAGCAGAAATTCGCGGGCAAGCCCTCGCAGGCGCATCAGGACCTGCTCCGGCACGAGCTCGGGCTGGTCGAGCAGATGGACTATGCGCCCTATTTCCTCACCGTGAATTCGATCGTCCAGTTCGCGCTCAGCCAGCAAATCCTCTGCCAGGGGCGGGGCAGCGCCGCCAATTCGGTGATCTGCTTCGCGCTCGGCATCACGTCGATCGATCCGATCGTCCACCAGCTGCTGTTCGAGCGCTTCATCTCGACCGAACGCAAGGAGCCGCCCGACATCGACGTCGACTTCGAGCATGAGCGACGCGAGGAAGTGATCCAGTGGATCTATGACAGCTATGGCCGCGACCATGCCGCGCTGACTGCCGTCGTCATCCGCTTCCGCTCGCGCAGTGCGCTGCGTGAAGTCGGCAAGGCGATGGGCCTTCCGGAAGACATGACCGCGGCGCTCTCCTCGCAGGTCTGGGGTTGGTCGAACGACGTCGACGACAAGCATGCCGACGCGCTCAACCTCGATCGCAGCGACCCGCGGCTGGCGCTGACGCTGGAACTGGCGCGCCAGCTGGTGAACACACCGCGCCATCTGTCGCAGCATCCCGGCGGCTTCGTGCTGACCCGCGACAAGCTGCACGACCTGATCCCGGTCGAGCCCGCGGCCATGGCCGAACGCCATGTCGTCGAATGGGAGAAGCTCGATATCGAGGAGCTGGGCTTCATGAAGGTCGATATCCTCGGCCTCGGCATGCTCGGCTGCATGCGACGCACGTTCGACCTGCTGGCGGAGCACAAGCGGACCTACCTGACATTGGCCTCGCCGAAGATGCAGGAGGAAGACCCCCTGACCTTCAAGATGATCCAGCAGGCGGACACGCTCGGCGTGTTCCAGATCGAGAGCCGCGCGCAGATGTCGATGCTGCCGCGAATGAAGCCGGTCTGTTTCTACGACATCGCCATCCAGGTCGCGATCGTCCGGCCGGGGCCGATCCAGGGCAACATGGTGCATCCTTATCTGAAACGCCGGCAGAATCCGGAGCTGGTCGATTATCCTTCGCCCAAGCTGAAAGCGGTGCTGAAGAAGACGCTGGGCGTGCCGCTGTTCCAGGAACAGGCGATGCAGGTGGCGATCGTCGGCGCGGACTTCACGCCGAGCGAAGCCGATCGGCTGCGCCGGGCGATGGCGACCTTCAAGTCGAGCGGCGACATCGGCGAGTTCGGCCCGAAGCTGATCGAGGGCATGCGCAGGAACGGGATCAACGAGACCTTCGCCGCGCAGATGGTCGAGCAGATCAAGGGCTTCAGCAATTACGGCTTCCCCGAGAGCCACGCCGCCAGCTTCGCCAAGATCGCCTATGCCTCGAGCTGGATGAAATGCCATCACCCGGACGTGTTCTGCACCGCGCTGCTCAATGCGCAGCCGATGGGCTTCTACGCGCCCGCGCAGCTGATCCGAGATGCCTGCGCCCACGGTGTCGAGGCACGCGCCGTGTGCATCAACGACAGCGACTGGGACACGCGGATGGTGCCCGAGGGACCGAACCCGCGCGAACAGGACCCACGTTTCTGCGGCACCGAGGCGGATTGGAAGAGCCTGCAGCCGATCCGGCTCGGCATGCGGATCGTGCAGGGGCTGGCGCAGGAAGATGCGCGGAAGGTCCTCGAAGCCCGTGCAGAAGCCCCCTTCACGTCGATCGAGGATATCTGGCGCCGCTCCCGGGTGAAGCCGGCCGCGCTCGAGCGGCTGGCGCGTGCCGATGCCTTCCAGGCGCTCGGCCTCAACCGGCGCCAGGCGCTCTGGGCGATCAAGGGGCTCAGCCAGGCACCGCTCGACCTGTTCGCCGCTGCCGATGCACGCGAGGGTGCAACCGTGGCCGAAGTGGTCGAGCCGCAGGTGGCCTTGCTGCCGCTGAGCGCCGGCCGCGAAGTGGTGGAGGATTATCGCGCGACCCAGCTCTCGTTGCGCGCCCATCCCCTCACTTTCCTGCGTGATCGCCTGGCGGCACGACGGATCGCGCAGTGCGCGGACCTGCTGAACATGAAGGATGGCCAGAGGGTGGAAGTCGCCGGACTGATCCTGGTCCGCCAGCGGCCGGGCAGTGCCAAGGGCGTGGTGTTCGTGACCCTGGAGGACGAGACCGGCATCGCCAATGCCGTGCTCTGGGCGGACCGGTTCGAGGCCAATCGCCGCACCGTGATGTCCGCCACGATGCTGGCGATCAAGGGCAAGGTGCAGCGCGAGGGGATCGTTATCCACCTGGTCGCCGAGCAGATCACCGACCTCACTCCGTGGCTGCGCGAAGTCGGCGAGCTCGAACTTCCCCGCATGACCATGCCCGGTGACGGCGCCACGCATGGCGGCGAGATCGATCCACGCGACCGGCTCAAGCTGCCGCGCCAGCGCGCGCTCGAAAGCTGGCCGCCCCGCCGCAGCCTCAAGACGCCGGACCTGATCCCGGTACGCTCAAGGGACTTTCACTGATGCCTGGAAACCGTTTCTTCTATGCGCTTCGTCCCTCGCCGCTCGCCCGCAACCTGATCGGGGTGCAGCGCGACCAGTTGGGGCTGGCCGAGACCATCGTCGAGAATGACCGGCTGCACATCACGCTCGGCATCACCGAGGATTATGCGCGCCAGCCCTATGCCGAGATGAAGCGGCTGATCGAGATCGGCGAGCAGGTCTCCGCCGCGCCGGTGCCGGTACGGCTCGACCGGGTGTCCGCCGGCAACGAGACGATCGCGCTCAAGCCCAGCCGCAGGATCGATGCATTGGCCGAACTGGGGCGCAAGCTGCAGGGCGGGCTACGCCACGCGGGACTGCTGCGCGGTGCCTGGGATTTCCACCCGCACGTCACTCTGCTCTACCGCAAGGGCCGGCCGTTCACGCGGACGATCGAGCCGATCGGCTGGGACGCGACCGACTTCGTGCTGATCCATTCGATTCTGGGCGCGCACCGACATATCGAACTGGGCCGCTGGCCGCTGATCGAACGGCAGGGCGGGTTCGGCTTCTAGAAACCCAATCCCAGCTGCGGAACGTCACGGGTGACCACGCCGTCCCGCACCTCCACACCCTCGATCGCGAGCATCTGCGCCTTGGAATGCGAACCGCCGGGCGCCGAGAAGCCGCCGATCCGCCCGTTCGCCGCCGTCACCCGGTGGCAGGGGATGATCAGCGGCACCGGATTGGCTGCCATCGCCTGGCCGACATCGCGGGCGAATTCAGGGCCGGCGTCGAGCAGCTTCGCGATCGCGCCATAGGTCGCCGTCTCGCCCCAGCCGAGGCGGCGGACCGCGGTGTAGACCCGCTCGAAGAAGGGCTGCTGCACGCCCAGATCAACCGGCACGTCGCCGAAATCGACGCGTCCTCCGGCGAAATAGCGCACCGCGCCGTCGATCACCGCCCGTACCGGCAGGGGTGGCGGCGCCGCCCCGGCATCCGGCAAACGCCGAAGCAGCGCCCGCTCCGCTTCCCGCGCGCTGCCGGCCGGCAGCCGGAAGCTGCAGACGCCCGTGCCGTTCCAGCCGATGGCGGCGAAGCCCGCCACGGTCTCGAACACGGTATAGAAGCACTCGTCGGCCATGCGATGGAGATCGGCACTCGTTCCGCCGTTCGCAACCGGCTCAGCGCTCGTTGCGACGCCAGGGGCGGCCACGCCCGATCGCGCGCGCATCACCAAAGGGTAGCCGCGTCTCGAAGCGATCGAGCTCCAACCCGGAATCGTTGTCGCCGAGCATCTGGGCCCGCCGCAGCCACAGGCGGTAGCCGTGCAAATCCCCGATGTTGAACCGGCTCATCGCAAGATTCTGCGCGGCAAGGCACGCATAAGGGCCACCCCGCATCCACACACGCCGGTAGAGCCAGGCCGGTGTTCCCGCCCGAGACATCACGCCCAGGTCCGCCGGATCGTTGCCCTGGCTGAACAGCCCGGCCAGTTCCAGCATCGCATGCGCATGACCGCGCCGAGCGAGATGGCGGAGGATCGGCCGGTAATGGCCATTGGCCCGCCGCTGCATGATCGCGCGGGCGCGCTCGAACAGCCGATCCTCCCGCGTCATTCAGCCCCCGACGGTCTGCTCGATCACGCCGAAGATCGGGTGGTGCTTGTCGTCCTCGGCCCAGATGCGAACCGTGTCGCCCTTCTTGAGGAACGGCGTGACCGGGGCGCCGCCGCGGATCGTCTCGATCGTGCGGATCTCGGCGAGGCAGGAATAGCCGACGCCGCCTTCGCTCACCGGCTTGCCCGGGCCGCCATCCTCGCCTCGGTTCGAAACCGTGCCCGAGCCGATGATCGTGCCGGCGCCAAGCTTGCGCGTCTTGGCGGCGTGGGCGACGAGCGTGCCGAAATCGAAGGTCATGTCGACGCCGGCATCGGCCCTGCCGAAAGCCTGGCCGTTCACATCGACCATCAGCTTGCGGTGCAGCTTGCCGTCCTGCCACCAGTCGCCCAGCGAATCGGGCGTGACGAAGACCGGCGAGAAGGCGCTGGCCGGCTTGGACTGGAAGAAGCCGAAGCCCTTGGCGAGCTCGCCCGGGATCAGGTTGCGCAGGGAGACGTCGTTGGTGAGGCCGACCAGGCGGATCGCGGCGAGCGCCTCTTCGCGCGAAGCCCCGAGCGGCACGTCGCCGGTGACGACCACCACTTCGCCCTCAAGGTCGCAGCCCCAGCTCTCGTCGGCGAGCGGGATCGCGTCGCGCGGACCGAGGAAGCCGTCGCTGCCGCCCTGGTACATCAGCGGATCATGCCAGAAGCTGTCGGGCATCTCGGCATTCCGCGCCTGACGCACCAGCGCGACATGGTTCACATAGGCCGAGCCGTCCGCCCATTGGAATGCGCGCGGCAGCGGCGCTGCGGCGAGCCGCTCGTGGAAACGCTCGCGCGGGATCACCTCATGATCGAGATCGGTCGCGAGGTTGCGCAGATCGGCTTCCACCCGGTCCCAATTGTCTAGCGCCGCCTGCAGGGTCGGGGCGATCATGTCGGCACTGGCATACCAGGCCAGGTCGGTGGAAACGACGACCAGCTTGCCGTCACGGCCGCTCTTCAGGCTTGCGAGCTTCATAAGTCTCTCCTTTGCCCCATCCATAGCCGTCCGCGCGGCCAAGTCGAGTTGATCCAGTCAGTTGACTCGGCCGCGCACGCCCCGCATCGAAGGGTCATGGGGGCTGCGTTGCGCTTTCTGGATCACGAAGGCGAGATGGCGGCGCGGATTCGTGCGTTCGACTGGTCGAACCATGTGCTCGGCCCGCCCGAAACCTGGCCCGAGGCGCTGAAATTCGCGCTCGACGTGGCACTGGGCTCGACCTTCCCCACCGCGGTCTATTGGGGGCCGGAGCTCTTCCTTCTCTACAATGACGCCTGGGCGCCGATCCCGGCCGAGCGGCATCCCTGGGCATTGGGCCGGCCCGGCGGCGAGGTATGGGCGGATATCTGGGATATCGTCGGCCCGCAGATGCGCGAAGTGCTCGACACCGGCCGCGGCTTCGCGATCTACGACCAGCGCCTGATGATGGCGCGGAACGGTCGCCCGCAGGAAACCTGGTGGAACTACAGCTTCACCCCGGTGCGCGATGCCGAAGGCCGCGTCGCCGGCATGCTCAACCAGGGCAATGAGACCACGCGCACGGTGCTCGCCGAGCGCGCACGGCTCGCCGAAGTGGCGCGTCTGCGTGACCTGTTCGAGCAGGCGCCGGGGGCGATCGCGCTGCTTCACGGGCCCGAACATCGCTTCGAATTCGCCAATTCCGAATATCTCGCGCTGGTCGGCGGCCGGCCGGTGCTGGGGATGACCGTCGCCGAGGCGCTGCCCGAGGTGGTCGACCAGGGCTTCGTCTCGCTGCTCGACAGCGTCTATGTGAGCGGCGAGCCGTTTCGCGCCGACGGCATTCCGGTACTGCTCCAGCGCCAGCCCGGCGCACCACCCGAAACGCGTTTCCTCGATTTCGTCTACCAGCCGATCAAGGACGCAAACGGCAACCCGACCGACATCTTCGTTGCCGCCAATGACGTCACCGAGCGGACCACCGCCGAGGAAGCACTGCGCCGAAGCGAGGAGCGCCTGCAGCTGGCGCTGAACGCCTCGCTCGGCGTCGGTACCTGGGTCTGGGACGTGCCCGCTGACCTGGTGACCGCCGATGCGCGCTTCCTGCGGCTCTACGGAGTGGACGAAGCGCTTGCCGGCAAAGGCACCCCGATCGAGCAGTTCTTCATCAACGTGCACCCCAAGGATCGCCCCAGGCTCGAGGCGGGAATCGCCCGCACGCTGCGGGAGCGCGTGCCGTTCAACGAGGAATATCGGCTGCTCCAGCCCGACGGCACCGCGCGCTGGGTGAGCGCGCAGGGGCGGGCGACCTTCGACGAGAATGGCGATCCGCTGCGCTTCCCCGGCGTCGCCTTCGACATCACCGAGCGCAAGCTGGCCGAGGAAGCCGCGCGCGACGCCGCCGAGGAGCTGCGCGAAGCGAACGAGGCCCAGGCATTCCTGGGCGCGTTGGCCGATCAGCAGCGCACGCTCGATACCGCCGATGCCGTGATGCGCTTCACCGCCGCGGCGCTGGGCGAGCAGATGGGGCTCGACCGGGTGAGCTTCTACCGGGTGCACGGCGCCGAAGTGCGCTTCGGCCCCTCCTGGGCCAGCGACCGGCTGGCGCCACTTGAAGGCACGCTGGCGATCGAGGCGCTGGGCGACAATGCCCGGGCCTATCGCATCGGGCACAGCGTCGTGCTGGACGACATCGCGAGACAGGCGCCCGGCCTCGCCCATTTCGCCGGTGCCGGCGTCGGCGTCCCGCTGCTGCGCGGCGGGCAATGGGTGGCCGTGATGTCGCTCAATACCGCCGAGCCGCGCCGCTGGTCGCCCGAGGAAGTCGCGTTCATCGAAGCGGTGGCAGAGACGACCTGGGATGCTGTGGAGCGGATCGAGGCAGTGGCGGCACTGCGTGAGAGCGAGGCCAAGTTCCGCGCCATCGCCAATTCGATCGACCAGATGGTGTGGTCGACCCAGCCCGACGGCTATCACGATTACTATAATGACCGCTGGTACGAATATACCGGCGTGCCGGCGGGCAGCACCGATGGCGAGGCCTGGAACGGCATGTTCCACCCCGAAGACCAGGAACGCGCCTGGGCCGTCTGGCGCCAGAGCCTGGCCACCGGCGCGCGCTACCGGATCGAATATCGGCTCAAGCATCGATCGGGCCGGTATCGCTGGGTGCTCGGCAGCGCCCAGCCGGTGCGCGACGAGCAGGGCGCGATCACCCGCTGGTTCGGCACCTGCACCGACATCCAGGACATCGTCGACGCGCGTGAAGTGCTCGCCCGGTCGCGCGAGGCACTGGAAGCAGCGGTGCGCGAGCGGACCGAGCAGTTGATGGCAGCCGAGGCACGGTTGCGCCAGGCACAGAAGATGGAGGCAGTGGGCCAGCTGACCGGCGGCATCGCCCATGACTTCAACAACATGCTCGCGGTTGTGATCGGCGCGCTCGACCTGCTCGAGCGCCGCGTGAAGCAAGGCAACCGCGACCTCGACAAATATATCAGCGCCGCCCGCGAAGGCGCAAACCGCGCCGCCACGCTCACCCAGCGGCTGCTCGCCTTCTCGCGCCAGCAACCGCTCGCGCCGATGGCGATCGATGCCAACGAGATGGTGCACGGGATGATCGAGCTGCTCGTCCGCACGCTGGGCGACGATGTCACGGTGGAAACCGTGCTGCCCGCCGGCGTGTCGCCGCTGCTCGCCGATCCCAACCAGCTCGAGAATGTCATCCTCAACCTGTCGGTCAATGCGCGCGACGCGATGCCGCATGGCGGCAAGCTGGTGCTTGCCACCGCCAATGCCCGGTTCGAGGCGGCCGAGGCGGCGGAGCTGGAACTGCAGCCCGGCGACTATGTCGAGATCGCAGTGACCGACAGCGGCACCGGCATGACACCCGAAGTGGCAGCCCGCGCCTTCGATCCCTTCTTCACCACCAAGGGGGTGGGCAAGGGGACCGGGCTGGGCCTGAGCCAGGTGTTCGGCTTCGTCCGCCAGTCAGGCGGCGCGGTGGGGATCGATACCGAGGAAGGGCGCGGCACCACCGTGCGGCTCTATCTGCCGGCCCATTCGGGCGCCGCGCTGCCGCCGCGCACCGAAACCCCGGCCGCCGCCCCGGCACGAGGACATGAGGGCGAACTGGTGCTCGTGGTCGAGGACGAGGAGCGGGTACGCAACTTCTCGCTCGAGGCGCTGCGCGAGCTTGGCTACCAGGTGATCGGCGCACGCGACGGGCCCGAGGCATTGCGGCTGATCGACACCGGGCTGCGCGTCTCGCTGCTGTTCAGCGACGTGGTGATGCCCGAGATGACCGGCCGCGAGCTGGCGGAGCATGCGCGCGCCAGGGTGCCGGGGCTCAAGGTGCTGCTGACCAGCGGCTATGCCCCGGAAACCGCCCGGGTGGCCGGCGAGACGATCCTCGCCAAGCCCTTCGACCTGGACCGGCTTGCCGCCGCGGTGCGCACCGCGCTGGACGCATAAGGCCTTGACCGAATCGCGCATGCAGGCCATGCGCGCCGCGGCTTCGGCGCCCTGCGCCCCCGCCCCCGTAACGCCCAGCCGCCGAGTCCTGTCGAAGGGCGGCTTGTGGCCCGCCCCGGCAGGCGGAGACGTGTATCCATGGCAAATGTAGCGGTTATCGGCGCCCAATGGGGTGACGAAGGCAAGGGCAAGATCGTCGACTGGCTCGCCGAACGTGCCGACATGGTCGTGCGCTTCCAGGGCGGCCACAATGCCGGCCATACGCTCGTCGTCGGCGAGAATGTCTACAAGCTCTCGCTGCTCCCCTCGGGCATCGTGCGTGGCACGCCCTCGGTGATCGGCAATGGCGTGGTGCTCGACCCCTGGGCGCTCAAGGCCGAGATCGAGAAGCTGCGCGGCCAGGGCGTGGAAGTGACGCCCGACACGCTGAGCATCGCCGATACCTGCCCGCTGATCCTGCCGCTGCACGGCGAGCTCGACGGGCTGCGCGAGGACGCCAGCGGCGCCGGCAAGATCGGCACCACACGCCGCGGCATCGGCCCGGCCTATGAGGACAAGGTCGGCCGTCGCGCGATTCGCGTCTGCGACCTGGCGCATCTCGGCGAGCTCGAGCCGCAGCTCGATCGCCTGCTCGCGCATCACGACGCGCTGCGCGCCGGCTTCGGCGTCGGCCCGATCGACCGCGCCGCGCTCGTCCAGCAGCTCGAGGAAATCGCCGGCTTCGTCCTGCCCTTCGCCAAGCCGGTGTGGCGCGACCTGAATGCCGCGCGCGAGCGTGGCCGCCGCATCCTGTTCGAAGGCGCGCAGGGCGTGCTGCTCGACATCGATCACGGCACCTATCCGTTCGTCACCTCGTCGAACACCGTGGCGGGCACGGCTTCGGCCGGATCGGGCATCGGCCCGGCAGCGGTCGGCTTCGTGCTGGGTATCGCCAAGGCCTATACCACTCGCGTCGGCTCGGGCCCGTTCCCGAGCGAGCAGGACAACGACGTGGGCGAGCGGCTCGGCACGCGCGGCCATGAGTTCGGCACCGTCACCGGGCGCAAGCGCCGCTGCGGCTGGCTCGATGCAGTGCTGCTGCGCCAGTCGGCAGCCGTGTCGGGCATCACCGGCATCGCGCTGACCAAGCTCGACGTGCTCGACGGGTTCGACGAGATCCGGGTCTGCACCGGCTACAGGCTGCACGGCGAGGAGATCGACTATTACCCGTCGAACGCCGCCGATCAGGCCGCGGTCGAAGCGGTGTATGAGACGATGCCGGGCTGGCAGGAAACCACTGCGGGTGCGCGCAGCTGGGCCGAGTTGCCGGCTGCTGCGATCAAATATATCCGCCGCGTGGAAGAGCTGATCCGCTGTCCGGTGGCGCTGGTTTCGACCAGCCCCGAGCGCGAGGACACGATCCTGGTCCGCGATCCTTTCGCGGACTGATCTGGCCTGGTCCGCGATCCTTTCGCGGACGGATCGAAGCAAGGCTATGCGCTACCCGTCCGGCCAGAGCGGGTAGCGCAACGCCCCGTGGCTTAGTTGGGCTTCTTCTTCTTGCCCTCATATTTGCGGTCCCGCTTGTCCGCTTCGGTGGATGCCGAAGCATCCTCGGCGGGAGCAGCGGGATCCGGGGCCGTCGTGGCCGTGCTGGCGTCCGGCGTGGATGCCGGCGCGTTGGCGCTCGGATCGGGCGCCGGCGCGGGGGCGGGCGTCTCGGTCGGCGTCGTCGTGGTGGACGGATCGGTAGGAGTGGTGGTCTGGGCGAAGGCCGCCGGAGCAGCAAGCAGCGCCGCGGCGCCGATCAGGGTTTTGAGCAACATAACTGGGCAATCCTCCTTCGGTTTTTGCCGAGGACCGTTGGAGCGGCAGCACATGTCTGGATTGTTTCCACGCATTTCAGCCAACCCTGCGAGGCACACGGCTGGGCAGTGAACAGAGCCGGAAGAGAGATGGGCCGAAATGTGGCAGACAAGTAAAAGCCGGCCGGATCCATCGATCGGGCCGGCTTTCAAAGCCTGAACCGGTTTCCGTCGTTACCGAACGAATCAGCCCACCTGGGCGCGGTGGAGCAGCTTCTGGTCGGCCAGGACCAGCGCCATCATCGCCTCGACCACAGGCACGCCGCGAATGCCGACGCAGGGATCATGCCGACCCTTGGTGCGGATCTCGGCCGCCTCGCCGGCGCGGTTGATCGTCTCCACTGGCGTCAGGATCGAGCTGGTCGGCTTGAACGCCGCGCGAACCCGCACCGGCTGGCCGGTCGAGATGCCGCCGGCAATGCCGCCCGCATGGTTGGCGAGGAACTCGGGACCATCGGCGCCGGGGCGCATCGGGTCGGCATTGGCCTCGCCCGTCGCCAGCGCGGCCGCGAAGCCGTCGCCGATCTCGATGCCCTTCACCGCGTTGATCGACATGATCGCAGCGGCAAGCTCGCTGTCGAGCTTGGCATAGAGCGGCGCGCCCCAGCCCGCCGGCACGCCGGTAGCCTCGCAGGTGACCGTGGCACCCAGCGACGAGCCGGCCTTGCGCGCCGCGTCGACCAGCGTCTCCCACTGGGCCGCTGCTTCGGCATCGGGGGAGAAGAAGGCGTTGCGGTCGATCTCGGCGGCATCGAAGCGCGAATAGAGGATCGGCGCGTGGCCGATCGCCTCGACCCAGCCGGTGATCGTCACTTCGGGAATGACCAGCCGGGCGATCGCGCCCGCCGCCACCCGCGCCGCGGTCTCGCGCGCCGAGCTGCGCCCGCCGCCGCGATAGTCGCGGAAGCCGTATTTGGCGTCATAGGCATAGTCGGCATGGCCGGGGCGATAGGCGACCGCGACTTCCGAATAGTCCTTCGAACGCTGGTCGACATTCTCGATCATCAGGCTGATCGGCGTTCCCGTCGTCCGCCCCTCGAACACGCCGGAGAGGATGCGGACCTGGTCCGGCTCCTGCCGCTGGGTGGTGAAGCGTGACTGGCCGGGGCGGCGCTTGTCGAGATAGGGCTGGATATCGGCTTCGGACAAGGCGATCCCCGGCGGGCACCCGTCGACGACGACGCCCAGCGCCGGGCCATGGCTCTCGCCCCAGGTGGTGAAGCGGAAGACGCGTCCGAAGGTATTGTAGCTCATCGCCTTGCTACTGTCCGATCCCACAAGGTTTTGAAAGCGAGAAGCACGGGGATGGCGACCACCAAAGAGAGCGCGAAAACGCCAAAACCCGCCAGTGAGAAGAAGGAGAGATCGAGCAAGTTCAGGGCGGCCCAAGGGAAGAGGGCCAGAATATACAATCCAGGCAGCCCTCTCGCGGCCTGCAGCAACGCCGGCCCTGTCGGCACCCGTGATTTGCGGCCCATAGCGAACCGATCCACCCCCCACGAGAGCGGCAAGACAAACAGGAAGAGGTTGGCATTCAGCTCAAACATCGCGGCTCAACCCTGTGAACGCCTGCGCATGCGTCGCGGCGCCGCGCACCCCGCACGGCATGGCGCCACCCTGAAGCGGCAGCGCCATCAGATACTCACCGGCATAGGGCGAGGCAAATCCCTGCGCCCATTCGGCCACGAAACCAAAGCGCTCATAATAGCCCGGCTCGCCCAGCACGAAGCAGAGCATCGCGCCGGCAGCCTGCAGCTGCGCGATCCCGGCCTGGACCAGCGCCTCGCCGACACCCTGCTGGCGCCAGGCCTTTTCCACCGCCAGCGGCGCCAGCGCGACGGCGGCGATGGCCTTGCCGGCGATCTCCACCTCCATCCGGCTGAACGCGACCATGCCGGCCAGCGCGCCGGTTTCCTCATCGTCGGCCACCAGCGTCAGCACCATGTCGCCGTCGATGCACAGCCGCTGGACCAGCCGCGCCTCGTCCTCCGCCGGGAAGGAACGGCGCAGCAGCGCGTCGATCGCCGCCACGTCCCCGCCGGTAGCGGGGCGCACGACGATGCTCACGAGAGCGCGATGTCCGGCGCGTCCTCGGCCTTCATGCCGATCACGTTGTAGCCCGCATCCACATGGTGGATTTCGCCGGTCACGCCAGCGGAGAGATTCGAAAGCAGGTAGAGGCCCGCGCCGCCGACGTCCTCGATCGTCACGGTACGGCGCATCGGCGAGTTCAGCTCGTTCCACTTGAGGATATAGTTGAAGTCACCGATACCGCGCGCCGCCAGCGTCTGGATCGGACCGGCCGAGATCGCGTTCACCCGGATATTCTCCGGGCCCATGTCGACCGCGAGATACTTCACGCTGGTCTCCAGCGCGGCCTTGGCGACGCCCATCACGTTATAGTGCGGGATCACCTTCTCGGCGCCGTAATAGGTCAGCGTCAGGATCGAGCCGCCCTCGGGCATCATCGCGCGCGCGCGCTTGGCGACGGCGACGAGGCTGTAGGCCGAGATGTTCATCGTCATCAGGAAATTGTCGAGCGTGGTATCGTAGAACTTGCCGCGCAGCTGCGACTTGTCCGAGAAGCCGATCGCATGGACGACGAAGTCGATCGTCGGCCACTTCGCCTTGAGCGTGTCGAACGCCACATCGAGCGCGTCCATGTCCGACACGTCACAATCGATCAGCGTGTCCGAGCCCAGCTGCTCGGCCAGCGGCTTCACGCGCTTCAGCAGCGCATCGCCCTGATAGCTGAACGCCAGCTCGGCGCCCTGCTCGCGCAACTGCTTTGCGATGCCCCAGGCGAGGCTCTTGTCATTGGCGAGGCCCATGATCAGCCCACGCTTGCCCTGCATCAATCCGGTCACGACGCGCTATTCTCCATTCTTACGCGGCTCCTCTAGACCCGTTTCGGGCGTTTCCGCCAGAGCCGCATTCAACTCGGCGCCGACTACCAGCCCCAGCCCAACGAGGAAGAAGAAGATCAGTGCGATCATCACGCCTGCAAGGCTTCCATAGGTCAGATCGTAATTTCCCAGCGTACCGAGGATTTTGGGCAACAGGGCGGTAACCAGCAACCACCAGGCCGCGGTGAACAGCGCGCCGGGCCATTTCGGGCATTTGCTCTTCCGGTAGCGGCTGGGCGTCAGCGAGTAGAACAGGATGTAGAGCGCGCCGAACAGCGCCACCGCCGGCGCGATCTTGGTGAGCGAGACGATGCGCTGCGCCTCCGACGCCCAGGGGAAGATCGTGTAGAGGAACTGCTCGACGCCGGTGAGGATCACCTGGAAGCTGAACGCCGCCATGGTGATGATCACCGAGGCGATGATCATCCCGATCGCCCCCAGCCGATATTGCCAGAAGGGCGTGCTCGAGCGGACGCCGTACGCCTGGCGGAGGATGCCGCGGATCGTCTCGATGAAGCCGGCGACCGTCCACAGGCCGACGATCGCGCCGAACCAGAGCAGGTTGCCCGTCCGCGCCATCAGCACGTCGGACACCGGCTTGCGCAGCAGGTCGGCGACGTCGGGCGGCACGGTGTGGAGGAACGCCTCCAGCGTGTGGATCCCCTCCGAGCTGCGGCCGAACAGCTGGGCGATCGCCGCCGCGACGATGAAGAAGGGGAAGAGCGTTACCAGGCTGAGATAGGCAAGGTTGCCGGCATAGGTGAAGCCGTCGTTGAACGTGCCGATCACCACACGCTTGGTGACATGCCAGAATCTGGGGCCCAGGCCGATGCGGGCGAGCAGGCCGAGGATGCGGGATCCAAGCCCCGGCTTCGCCTGCGCGGCGCCCGTATCTTCCCCTGTCGTCACAAGGCGTTAGACGCCCATGCGGCCACGCGGGTTCCCCTTGTCGGTCCAGCCCTGGGCGAACTCGATCAGCGCATCGTCATTTACCGGCAGCTCGACCATCAGCGTGACGAGCAGATCGCCGCGGCCGCCACCGGTTCCTGGCGCCTTCTTGTGGAAGCCGCGGCCCTTGAGACGGAGCACCTTGCCCGAGGACGAGCCCTTGGGAACCTTGAGCATCACCGCGCCGTCCGGCGTCGGCACGCGGACCTCGGCGCCGAGCACGGCTTCCGACAGGGTGACCGGCAGGTCGAGCCGGATATCGTCGCCCTGGCGCTCGTAGAAGCGGTGCGGCTGGATCTCGATCGTGACGATCGCATCGCCCGGCTCGCCGGCGCCTTCCTCGCCCTTGCCGGCGAGGCGCATCTGGGTGCCGGTCTCGACGCCGGCGGGAAGCTTTAGGTCGAGCGTCTTGCCGTCGCGCAGCGTGATGCGCTGGGGGGCGAGCTTCGCCGCATCCTCGAACGACACCGCGAGGCGATAGGCGACGTTCGCGCCCTTGGGCGCCGCGCGCCGGCCGAAATCGCCGAAGCCGCCCGAGAAGCCGCCGCCACCGCGCCGACCACCCATGCCGCCGAACAGCCCCTCGAAGATGTCGCCGAAGCCGCCGCCATCGCCGCCGCCGAAATCGGCGCGGAAACCGCCCTGGCCGGCGCCGGGATTGCCGCCGCCAAAGCCACCGCCGAAGCCGGCGCCGAACGGATTGACCGGATTGCCCTCGCCATCGATCTCGCCGCGATCGAAGCGGGCGCGCTTGTCCTTGTCGGTCAGCAGGTCATAGGCCTGGGTGACCTGGCTGAACTTCTCCGCCGCCTTGGGATTGTCCTTGTTGCGGTCCGGATGCAGCTCCTTGGCGAGCTTACGATAGGCCTTCTTGATATCGGCCTCGCTCGCGCCACGTGCGACATTCAGGACGGAATACGGATCAGCAGCCATCAAAACCCCTTTGGACGCGCCGTATTTCGGCGTGTCTGGTTCCTAACGCAAGAGTTGCGGATAAAACTCCCGCCAGCGAGAAAGCCGACTGTTCCAGCGCTTCCCCGGCGAAAGCCGGGGCCCAGGGCCGCAAGGGACATGGCTCCGTTACCCTGGACCCCGGCCTTCGCCGGGGAGCAGAGAAGGGAGGGGAATTAGGTGCCCGCTTCCTCCAGCGGCTCGACATCGACGGACACATGCATGTCCTGCGCGCCCGAGCCGAGCACGATGCCGTCGATCGGGGCGATCTCGGCATAGTCGCGGCCGATCGCCATCACGACATGGTCCTCGGCCATCCAGATGCCGTTGGTGGGATCGACGCCGACCCAGCCGAGATCGGGCCCGGCCCAGACCAGCACCCAGGCATGGGTGGCATCGGCGCCGACCAGCCGGGGCTGGCCCGGCGGCGGCAGGGTGCGCAGATAGCCCGAGACATAGGCCGCCGGCAGCCCGGCGGCGCGCAGGCCCGAGATCATGATCTGGGCGAAGTCCTGGCAGACCCCCCGGCGCTTGTCGAAGGCGGCGCGCGGCGGCGTATCGACCAAAGTCGCGCTCGGATCGAAATCGAATTCGCGCTGGATGCGGGTGGCGAGCGCATAGGCGGCTTCGAGCACGCCGCGATCCGGCGCGAGATCGGGGGCGCACCACTGCGCGATCGCGCCATCGAGCGGGATCTGCGGCGACGGGAAGAGATAGGATGCCGGGCTGGCCGGCGAGGCATCGCGGCTCTCGCGCGCCAGCCGCGCGATCCCTGCCAGCGTCGGATCGGACGACGACGGCACCGGGATCGGGCGCTCGACCCGGATGCGCGCGCTGCTCTCGATCGTCAGCGTGCTGGTGGCGTTCTCCATCACCAGCCGCACGACATTGGCGAGCCCGGCTTCGGCCCGCGCCGGAAAGGTGCGCCCGCCCGGCTCGACCGACAGCGCATAGTCGAGCACTTCCTGGCCCGACCAGAGGATCGGCTTGAGCCGCAGATTGCACCGCGCGAAGCCGACCGGCTGCGC
This sequence comes from Sphingomonas kyeonggiensis, assembly GCF_014204495.1. Classification (GTDB taxonomy): domain Bacteria; phylum Pseudomonadota; class Alphaproteobacteria; order Sphingomonadales; family Sphingomonadaceae; genus Sphingomonas; species Sphingomonas kyeonggiensis_A. The sequence continues at coordinate 765,713 of NZ_JACHLN010000001.1, forward strand.
ATAGTCGAACCGGGTGACGTGGCGGATGCGGTAGAGCATCAGGCGAGGACGAGCCCGGCGGCGCGCAGCGGCTCTGACCCTTGCAGGAAATAGCGGCGCGCGATCGCGTCCGACAGATTGGCGAGGCGCTGCTCCAGCACGGAAAGCAGGGCGTCGTCCATCCGGGTCGCATGCGCGGTGACCAGGATGGCGGCCAGCTCGCGCGCCTGCTCCTGCTGCGGCTCGGCCAAGCCGTCATCGGACAGCACCGGCAGCTTGTTGAGATGGCCCGAGATCGCCGCGACCTGATAGGCGATGCCGCGCGGATTGCCCGGATCGAGCGTGACCAGATCGAGCACCGGCACCCGGGCGATGCCGGTCAGATAGCGCTGGCGATAGCTGATCTGGCTGTCCGCCAGGTCGAGCAGCGTGCCGAGATCGTCGCTGGTCGCATCCGGCCGGCCAAAGGCGCGCAGGAAGCCGAGCGTCGCCATCGCCCGCTCGACGCGCCGGCCCATGTCGTGGAAGCACCAGGCATCGGTGCGGCCCATATGCTCGGCGGCGAGCCCGGCCAGCGCCGAATAGCGCCGCTGCAGCGAGCCGGCTTTCTCCAGCAGCGTGCCGCGCGTCGGGAAAGGCGCGTCGAGCAGCCGGACCATGTCAGCGGCAAGGCGGTCGCGCGAGACCTGGCCGATCAGCCGGGCCTGGGCGTTGATCGAGGCGACGCTGTACCAGCCCTCGCCATCCTCCAGCGCGGCGCGGGCGAGATGGGTGAGGTCCGAGCGCTTGAGGCCGGCCGGCGCGGGTGCGGCGTTGCTGCTCACCAGGATGTCGGTCAGCTTGCGCACCGTATCGGCGGCGAGCGCCGCGCCGGTATCCGCGCTGATCGAATTGCCGAGCAGCACCCGGATCACCCCGAGCTGCGCCTCGCCGCGCTCGAGATAGCGGCCGAGCCAGAACATGTTGTCGGCCACCTGGCTGGGCAGGGTCCCCGGATTGCGGCGCAGCTGGGTCGAATCGCCCGAGGGCAGCAGCGACACCGGCTCGACCGGATCGGGCCCATGGACGCAGACGTCGGCGGACCACATGCCCTCGCCCATCACCGCGGCGCGGGCATCGGCATGCTCGCCGATCCGGGCGAAGCCGCCGGGCAGCACCGTCCAGGCGCCATCCGGCCCACGCGCCGCGAACACGCGCAGGGTGAAGGGGCGCGCGGCCAGCCGGTCCTCCGCGACCACCGGCATGGTCGAGAGATGGACGACTTCCTGTCCGACATAATCCTGCGGCCGGCGCGCCATGTCGGCGAGCAAAGCGGCGCGCGCCTCGCCCTGAATGGCGGAGCCCAGCACCGCCTTGGCCCCGGGCAGGCCGAGCGGCGGGACGCCGAAGGCGGACTTGACCAGCAGCCGGTCGAGCTCCGCCTCGACATGCGCGCGGGCATCGTCCTGCCCGCACCACCAGGTGGCGATATTGGGGAGCTTGAGCCCCTCGCCGGTCAGCAGCTCGGCGAGCCGGGGGAGGAAAGCGGCAAAGGCCGGCGCCTCGAGCAGCCCGGCGCCCGGCGCATTGGCGATGACGACATTGCCCGCGACCATCGCATCGACCAGCCCCGGCACGCCGATCGTCGAATGGCTGTCGAGCGCGAGCGGATCGAGCAGGCGCGGATCGAGCCGCCGCCACAGCGCATCGACGCGCTTCAAGCCGGCGATGGTGCGGACATAGAGCTTGTCGTCGAGCACCGCGAGATCGGCACCCTCGACCAGCAGCCAGCCGAGATAGCGGGCGAGATGCGCCTGCTCGGCATAGCTCGGGTTGAGCCGGCCGGGCGTGAGCAGCGCGATGCGCGGCTCGGCGCGGCGGCAGCGCGCGGCCAGCCCTTCGCGGAAGGCCGCGAAGAAGGGCGCGTGGCGGGCGATGTTGAGCCGGGTCTGGAGCCCGTCGAGCGTCTGCGCCATCGCCAGCCGGTTCTCGAGCGCATAGCCGGCGCCGGCGGGCGCGCGCAGGTGATCGGCGAGGACGCGCCATTCGCCGTTGGGCCCGCGGCACAGGTCGATCGCCAGCGCCTGGAGATGATAGCCGCCCGGCGGCACCGAATTGGCGAGCGGGCGCAGGAAGAAGGGGCTGCCGGTGACGAGCGCGGCCGGCACATGCCCGTCGGCGACCAGCCTGCCCGGGCCGTAGAGATCGGCGAGCACCTGCTCCATCACTTCGGCGCGCTGGGCGATGCCGGTGGCGATGCCGTCCCATTCGGCCTGGGGGATCAGCAGCGGGATCGGCGATAGCGGCCAGGGGCGCTCCTCGCCTTCGCCGGCGATGCGGAAGCCGGTGCCGATATCCTCGGCATGGCGATGCGCGCGTTCTCGGGCGGTCTCGAGATTGTCGCCGGCGAGCCCGGCCAGTTCCTCGAACACGGCGGACCAGGCGTCTCCGGCGGCGCCGCGCGCGCAGAGCACGTCGTCGCGCGGGGCGGACGCGCAATAGTCCGCGATCCACCGATCGGCGATCGTTCCCGCGTCGAACAGAGGTGCGGCGCTGCTCGCCAAGCTTTCGTCCCCAGCTATCCGGGGCGACTAGTGGGGCAATCGCTGCTGCGTGGCAACATGGGATGCGTACGTACGGCCATGCCGCATACGCATCCCGTTGCCGATCAGCGGACGAAGGTCAGCGTCGAGATGTGCATCACGCTGGCGACGTCCTGGCCGCTCAGCTTCGCCGGGGCGGTCTCGGTGTGCGAGGCGCTGACCAGATAGCGGCCGGCGCCGAGCTGCGGCACGGTGATGCGGCCCGCGGCATCGGTGGTGAAGCTCTTCTGCCAGCGATCGGGGGTGATGATCGACAGCTTGGCGTCGGCGAGCGGCTTGCCGCGGAAGAACAGGGTGAACTGGTCGCTGTTCGCCGCCACCGGCACCAGCTCGAGATCGAGCTTGTGGCTGGTCTCGCTGCGGCCGGCGCGGGCGTAGAAGATCGCGCCCTGCTTCGCGTCGCCGGCCTGCCAGGGCGCGAACACCGCATCGTCGCGCACCCGGACATCGCCGGTGCCCGGGATCGCGGCTTCGATATGGTTGGCGCGGCGGGTGAGCGCGCCCGTGCTGCCGACCAGCTGCGGCTTTTGCAGCTTGGGGAATTCGGGGTCGCCCTGGGCGGGCACCGCTTCGTTGGGCTCGCCCAGATAGATGCGCGCCGGGCCCTTGCCGTCATGCTCGACCCAGATCTCATGCGCCACGGCCGGCGCGGCGATCAGCATCGCGGCGGCGGCAAGCAGAAGCTTCTTCATCGTCACTCTCCTAGCCTGGGACGAGGGAGGCGCCGGACACGCCTCCCTGCCCCCTTATCAAAAGCGGTAGCTGGCGCCGACCGTGAAGTTGCGCGGCGCGCCGTAGCGATACTGGCTGAACGTGCCCATCTGGCTGTAATAGGTCTTGTCGAGCAGGTTCTCGACATTGGCCTGGACCGACAGATTGTCGCTCACCGCATAGCGCGCCATCAGGCTGACCAGCGCGAAGCCGCCCTGCTCGAAGCGGAAGGGCGCGCCGGTGACCGGGTTGGCCGCGACGGTATAGGCTTCGCTGCGATAGTTGACGCCGCCGCCGAAGGTCAGGCGATCGAGCGTGTAGGTGGTGAACAGCTTGAGCAGGCGGCGCGGCTGCTCGGTATTGGCGGCCACGTCGTTGCGGTCCTCGGCCTTGAACTGGCTGTAGCCGAAATTGATGTTCCAGCCGGGGAGCAGCTTGCCGGTCGCCTCGATCTCGAAGCCCTGGCTGGTCACGCCCTGCGCGGCGACATAGGTCTGCTGCGGCAGGCCGCCGCCCGGCGGGGTGACCATGATGTCGGGCTGGCCGACATTGTCCTGCTCGATGCGGAACAGCGCGACCGAGGTCTGCAGCGCATCGTTGAAGAAGGCGCTCTTGAGGCCGACCTCATAGGCCTTGCCCTCGAGCGGCGCGATCAGCTCGAGCGTGCGGGTGCGCAGGTTCTGGGGCTGGAAGATCCGGGTGTAGCTCGCATAGAGCCGGTGGTTCGAGGTGATGTCGAGCAGCGCGCCGACATAGGGGATGAACTCGTCGCTCTTGCCGTAGTTGCTCGAGCCGCTCCACGCGAAGCCGCGCTGGTGCCAGCTGGCGAGGCGGCCGCCGGCGATGATCTTGAGCGGATCGGCGATGTTGAGGCGGACCGCGCCATAATAGCCGGTCTGCTCGATCCGCTCCTGCTCGTTGCGCACCGCCGTGGTGCCGAATACCGGCTCGGGGAAGAGCGCGCCTTCGCGGCCCAGGACGGGCACGTTGGTGGCCCAGGAGTTCAGCCCGGTGCCCCAGGCCGGGTTATTCTCGGTATAGGGCGCCACGAAATTGTCGGTGTAGCGGTTGAGCACGCTGTGCAGCGCGCCGAGCACGACTTCGTGATCGCGGCCGAACAGCTTGACGCTGCCCTTGATCTGCCCGTCGAAGCTTTCCTGCGTGCTCACGCCCTTCGACTTGTAGGGGTTGCTGCTGGCGATCGTGCCGGTCGCGCGATCGGCAGTGCCGTACATGTAGAGCAGCTGGGTATCGCCGGTGTTGCGCAGCTGGTTGTAGTTGGCGGTGATGCTCCAGCGATCGCCGATCTCCTGGCGGATCGTGGCGAAGATGTTGCGGTTGGTCGAGTTCCAATAGGTCCAGTCGGCCGCGGTGGTCTGCGAGCGGTCCAGGTCGGTGGTGACCGATCCGTCATTGTAGAAGGTCGGCAGCGCACCCCAGGTCGCGCCCTTGGGCTTGGTGTCCTGATAGCTGATGCCCGCGCGGACCAGCGTGGTGTCGGTCACATCGGCATCGACCACGCCGTAGAGCACGTACTTCTTGGTGTGCAGCAGATCGGTGAAGTTCTTGCCATTCTCGTAGCGGCCCACCGCGCGAACGCGGATGCGACCATCCGCGTCGAGCGCGCCGCCGACATCGGCCGAGACGCGATAGGTGTTCCAGCTGCCGGCGCTGGCGTCGACATAGCCGGTCCATTCCTTCGCATCGGCATGCTTGCGGACAAGGTTGACCGAGGCCGAGGGATCGCCGGCACCCGAGAGCAGACCAGTCGCGCCGCGCACGATCTCGACGCGCTCATAGATCGACATGTCGATGCTGGTCTCGCCATTGCCGCCGGCGAGCGTCCAGGCGGCGGGAACGCCGTCCACCTGGGTATTCCGGATCTCGAAGCCGCGCGCGTAGAAGGTGTTGCGGACGTCATCGACTTCGTTGACCGCGACGCCGACCGCGTTGTTGATGACATCGGCGACGCTGATCAGATTCTGGTCGAGGATGCGCTGGGCGGTGACGATGCTCACCGATTGCGGCGTCTCGCGCACGGTAAGGCCCAGCCCGGTCGCGGTGTCGATCTTGTCGGGGATCGTATAGCGGCCGCTGACGACGATCTCCCCATCCTCCGCCGGCTTCTGCGCGTCCGCCGTCTGGGCGAAGGCGGGCGTGGCGAGCGCGCACAGCGCGGCACCGAGCGAGAGGGTAAGCTTGAACGTCAAGATTGCAGATCCCTTTTCCTGCGGATGGTGCGTCGCGCTTCCGGCGACGTCGCGCAGGGCCCTAATACTATTGAGAATCGTTTGCAATACATCTTCACTTCCTCGTGAATGCGCGTTGCGCAAGCGCGGTTGCGCGGCGGCAAACCTTTGGATGATTGGGAAGACCGGTTTCCGGGCGCATATCCGCGAGCATCCCGCCCTCCATTGGAGTTGCGCCCCATGCCCCCGATCCCGCTCGACCGCCGCGGCTTTTCCCGTGCCGCGCTTGCTTCGCTTGCCGTGACGCTGGCCGGCCCTGCGCTCGCTCGCCCCGCGCCCGTGAAGGCGCGCAACGTGGTGCTCGTCCACGGCCTGTTCGCCGATGGCTCGTCCTGGTCCGAAGTGATCCCGCTACTCCAGGATCGCGGGCTCAACGTCACCTCGGTGCAGAACCCGCTGACCAGCCTGCCCGACGCGGTGGCCGAGGCGACGCGCGTGCTCGATCGCCAGGACGGGCCGACGGTGCTGGCCGGGCACAGCTTCTCGGGCATGATCGTCACCGAGGCGGGCATGCATCCGAACGTGTCGTCGCTGGTCTATGTCGCCGCACGCGCGCCCGATGCCGGCGAGGATTATGCGGCGCTCGCCGCGAAATACCCGACGTCGCTGGCGAGCGCCGGCATCGTCTATGACGGCGACGAGGGCCGGCTGGGCGAAACGGCGTTCCTGCGCGATTTCGCCGGCGACCTGCCGCCCCGCAAGGCGAAGGCGCTCTTCGCGGTGCAGCAGCCCTTCCACAAGCTGCTGCTGACCGGCCGAACCACCCAGGCGGCGTGGCGCAGCAAGCCGAGCTGGTATGCCGTCTCGACCGAGGACCGCACGATCAACCCCGATCTCGAGCGCTTCATGGCGAAGCGGATGGGCGCGACGACGATCGAGCTCAGGTCGAGCCATGTCTCGCTGATCTCGCATCCGCAGGCGATCGCGCGCCTGATCCTGGAGGCGGCGGGGCAGGTTTAGGAGACATCGACGTTCAGGGGCTGTGGCGAGCGATTTCCGCAAATGCCGCGTCACCCCGGCCTTGTGCCGGGGTCCACCAAGTCTCCCGCTCTGCCGGGCGAGCCTCCTGTCCAGCACCTGCCTCCCGGTGGACCCCGGCACAAGGCCGGGGTGACGGTGGGCGTCTGAGCCCGGCGGCAATCGGGCTTGCGGTTTTCATCGAACCCCGACACCAATCCGCACAAACAGGGCGGAGAGGCTAGTGACGGAACGCGCAGGAACGCCGGCGGCAGGGGATGCCGCCGCGACCATCGACACGGAAACCCCCGACCGGACCGCCACCGGCAAGGAACATTTCGAAGTCCTGGACGGCCTGCGCGGGACCGCCGCGCTGATCGTGGTGATCTTCCACATCCAGGGCATCACCGTGATGTGGGACGGCGCCAAGGTGGTGCTGCACCACGCCCCGCTCGCGGTGGATTTCTTCTTCGCGCTGTCGGGCTTCGTGATCGGCTATGCCTATGACGATCGCTGGGAGCGGATGACCACCGGCCGCTTCATCGCGCTACGGCTGATCCGGCTGCACCCGCTGGTGATCCTCGGCGCCTTGCTCGGGCTGGCGAGCTATCTGTTCGATCCCTTTGCCGGCAAATTGCAGGCGGTGCCGCTGGCCTCGGTGCTGGGCGCCTTTGCGCTGTGCCTGTTCGCGCTGCCGAGCTGGCCGCTGGCCAATCGCTGGACCGACACCCACCCGCTCAATGGGCCGATCTGGACGCTGTTCCAGGAGTATATCGGCAACCTCGCCTATGCACTGGTGCTGCGCCGGCTGCGCGCGCGCTGGCTCGCGCTGCTGGCGGTGGCGAGCGGCGTGGTGCTGGCGGTCGGGGCGACGCTGCACGGCACGCTCGACCAGGGCTCCTATTGGGAGACCTTCTGGATGGCGCCGGTGCGGCTGTTCTTCCCGTTCCTCACCGGACTGTGGCTCTACCGGGTGCGCGACCGGCTGCCCGATATAAGGATCGGCTGGTTGCCGCTGTCGATCGCGATGCTCGCCGCGATCGCCGCGCCGACGCTGCCGCCGGTGGGCGGGATCAAGATCAACGGGCTCTACGAGGCGCTGGTGGTCATCCTGATCTTTCCCGCGATCCTCGTCGCGGGCCGCCATTCCGAGGCGGGGCGCGGCATGCTCTGGCTATGCAAGGCGAGCGGGCGCATCTCCTACCCGATCTACATCACCCATTTCCCGTTCCTCTATCTCTGGATGAACTTCGTCGCGACGGGGCATGCATCGACGGGCCAGCTGCTCGCGATCGGCACCGCGCTGGTGCCGTTGCTGCTGCTGGTGGCCTGGCTGGCCTATCGCTTCTGGGACGTGCCGATCCGCACCCGCCTGGGCGTCTGGCTGCGCGCGCGGGGCTGAGGATCGGCGACCCCCGGCCCCGCGCACCGGTTCAGCGGGTAGCGGGCGTCGCCACGGCGGGAGCAGGCGCCGGTGCCGCGACCGGCTGCGACGGCAGCTCGGGCAGGTCCTCGACGCCGGGCAGGTCCCAGCGATCCATGGTCATCGCCGAGCAGGCATAGGTGGCGCGATCACGCAGCGGCGCCGGTTTCAGCGACGCGGCGAGCGCGGGCTGGCCGGCGCTCAGCACGCCGCGCGCATCCTCGATGTGCGAGGTCCAGGCCATGGCGTTGAGCCATTCGCCGTTCGCCAGCCCCACGCCCATATAGGGCACGAAATCGCCCAGATAGACGGTGTCGCCCGCCTCGACATGGAAGGTCGGCGCGCCGAAGCAATAGGTGTTCGAGCTCGGCAGATTGCCCGCCGCGCTCGACGAGATCACATAATCGCCCGGCGTGATCCGCATCGCATGCACCTCGTACAGCGCCTTGCGATCCTTGGTCCTGGCGTTCAGCGTATAGGTCGTCGTGTCGCCGGTCTTCTTCCAGTCCTTGGGCCGGTAGAGCAGGTCGCGGACGTTCACGTCATAGCGGGTGATCGAGAAATTGCCCGACTTGCCGGCGCTGCCCTCGTCCGGGCGGCGGAAGCCGAAGACGAGCACCGCCTCGCCGGGCGCGACCACCACGGGCACCTTGGGATCCACCTTCTTGCCCAGATAGAGCGTGCCCGGCCCGCTGAGCGGCGCATCGAGCTTGAGCTTGCGATCGGGCCCGATCACGAAGCTGGTGCGCTCGGTGATCCCGCCCATCACCTGCTGCGCGCCGACGATCGAGTTGAAATAGTCGTTGCGCTGGGCATCGGTCATCGCGCCGACCTTCGCGGCGGTGTCCGACGGCACGTCTATCAGCCGCCAGCCCTTGATCAGCAGGCAGGCGCGGCGATTGGCGCGGCGCTGCTTGCCCTGCGAGATCGCGCTGCCGATCAGCCCGCCGATCAGCCCGCCCGCGCCCGCCGCGACCGGCGAGATGATCTGCGGATTGTAATAGACCGGGATCATCCCGCCCGGCGTGCGCGATCCGCGCGCGATCAGCCGGCAATCCTGCCAGTCGGCGTCATATTGCGCGCGGGTGGCGCCGGGCTTGTTGTAGAAGCGGGTATCCTTGAGGTCGCGCGCCGCGTCCTCGGCGATTTCCTCGGGCGTATCGTCGGTTGCGGCCGGTTTTTGCGGCACCGGCGCGGGCTTGACCTCATCGATATGGGCGTAGGTCACTGCCTGGCCATGGGCCGATTGCACGGTGAACGCCGCGGCGACGGCCGCGGTCACAAGAAGCCTTGAGCGCATACATCCCCCTATTTGCGCATTTTGGAATAGGGAGGATTAACCAGCTTTGGGACCTCGTCCAGACGGAGTTTCAACCAGTTGCGGGCTATCTCAAACGTCCGGCAGCACCTGGTCGGCAAGCCCCCAGCCCCGCAGCGCACGCCCGGTGGCACGCGCCAGCAGCTCGGCACTGTCCCGGATCGAGAAATGCCTGGGGCTGTCGATGTCGCGCAGCTCGCTCCACGTCACCGGCGCCGCCACCGGCGCGCCTTCGCGGGCGCGGGCGACATAGGGAAGCACGGCGGTGCTGCCGCGCTGGTTGCGCAGGTAATCGATGAAGATCCGGCCCTTGCGGCTCGCTTTCTTGAGGTTGGCGGTGAAGCGCTCGGGCTCCGCCTCCGCCAGCGCGCGGGAGAAGCGCTCGCAGAAGCTCTTCGCCGCGGGCCATTCGGCTTCAGGGGTCAGCGGCACCACGACATGCACCCCCTTGCCTCCGGAGAGCAGCGGCCAGCTGGTCAGCCCGAGCTCGGCGAGATGCTCCTTGATGTCCGCCGCCGCCTTCTTCACGTCCTCGAAGCCCAGCCCCTCGTCGGGATCGAGGTCGAACACCAGCCGGTCGGGCTTCTCGACATCGGCGACCAGGCTGCCCCAGCCGTGGAACTCGATCGTCCCCATCTGGACGCAGGCCAGGATCCCGTCGACATCGCCCAGATAGAGATAGGGTTCGACCGAGCCGTCCTTCTCGCGGATGTCGACATGGTGGACATGCTCGCCGAAGCTGCCGGCGTCGTGCTTCTGGAAGAAGCATTGCCGCGCCCGGCCCTGCGGACAGCGCACCAGGCTGATCGGGCGATTGGCGAGCCAGGGCAGGGTGATCGGCGCGGTGGCGAGATAATAGTCGGCCAGGTCGCCCTTGGTGAGATCGTCGCCGGGGAAGATCACCCGCTCGCGGCTGCTGATCTTCACGGCGGAGACGGGCGATTCGGGTAGCTTGGCGGGCCTCTCCGCCACCACGTCCTTCACCTTCTTGTCCTCGCGCAGGCCGATGAAGCTCGCATGGCGCACGACATTCTCGGCGGTGAATTCGGCAAAGGCGATCTCGGCGACCAGCTTGGGCTTCACCCAATGCGCGCCGCGCGCTTCGGCTTTCGGCACCGCGGCGGCCGGCTTGTCGGCGGCGATGCTGTCGAGCCGTTCGCGCAGCGCGTGCAGCGTGTCGGTGCTGAACCCGGTGCCGACCTTGCCGGCATAGACCAGCCCGTCCGGCCCGTTCAGCCCGAGCAGCAGCGAGCGGAAGCCGCGTCCCTTCGCGCTCGACGGCAGCCAGCCGAGGATGACGAACTCCTGGCGGCGGATGCACTTGGTCTTGAGCCAGGCCTTGGTGCGCGTGCCGCGATAGGGCGCGTCGGCGCGCTTGGAGACGACGCCCTCATAGCCTTCGCGACACATCGTCTCGAACAGCTTCTCGCCGCTCCCCAGCACATGCTCGGAAAACTGGATACGCGCATCCGCCCCCGCCAGCAGCGCGCGCAGCCGTTCCTTGCGGGCGAGCTGGGGCAGCCCGGCCAGGTCCTCGCCATCCGCCTCGATCAGGTCGAAGGCGAACATCACCAGCCCCTCCCCGCCGTTGGACAAGGCTTCCTGGAGCGAGGAGAAATCGGGTTTCCCGTCCTTGAGCGCGACGATCTCGCCATCGATCAGCGCCGGGCCGGGCAGGCTGGCCGCGGCTTCGGCGATGCCGGGGAAGCGATCGGTCCAGTCGAGCCCGGTGCGGGTGTAGATCCTCGGGCCCTTGTCGCCGAGGCTCAGCAGCGCGCGATAGCCGTCATATTTCACCTCGTGCAGCCACTGGTTGCCCGCCGGCACGGTGTCGACCAGCGTGGCGAGCTGGGGCTTGCGGAATGCGGGATTCTTGCCCTTGCCGTCACCCCGGCGAACGCCGGGGTCTCGTGCGCTGGCGCCAGCCGCCTGAGATCCCGGCGTTCGCCGGGATGACGGTTTGGAGGGGGCCTTCTTCCCCTCCGCGATCTCCTGCATCGTCCGCCCGGTCTTCACGCTGGTCAGCCCGGTCTCGACCAGAGCGTCGGTGGCGCCGGCATATTGGTCGTCGATCTTGCGGAGCAGCCAGTTCTCGTTCTTCTCGCGGCCGCGCGGCTTGAGGCGGATCAGCAGCCACTCGCCCCGCATCCGCTCGCCGTCGAGGGTGAAGTGGAGATGGCCCTTCTCCAGGTCCTTTTCGCTCTTGCCCTTGATCGGTGCCCAGGTCCCGTCGTCCCACAGCATCACCGTGCCGCCGCCATATTCGCCCTTGGGGATCACGCCTTCGAAATCGGCATAAGAAAGCGGATGGTCCTCGGTGCGCACCGCCAGCCGCTTCTCGTCCGGATCGAGGCTCGGCCCGCGCGTCACCGCCCAGCTCTTGAGCACGCCGTCGATCTCCAGCCGGAAATCCCAATGCAGGCGTGTCGCGTCGTGCTTCTGGACGATGAAGCGATGGCCCTTGCCCTTGGCGACCTTGCCCGCCGGCTCCGCAGTCTTCGCGAAGTCGCGCTTGGAATTGTATCTGGCGAGGGGGTCAGTCTTGTCGGCAGCCATATCTACCTCGTCATCCCCGCGCAGCCGGGGATCCAGAGCCAAGAGCGTCGCGCGAATTACCCTGGATCCCCGCCTGCGCGGGGATGACGGGAAGGAGGACCGTCACGCCCGCTTCTTCGCCGGGGCCTTGGCTGCCGGCTTGGCCTTCGCCGGCGCCCGGGTCTTCGCCTCGGGCTTCTCCAGCGACTTCTTGAGCGCCGCCATCAGGTCGACCACGTTCGAGCCGCTGCTCTCCTTGCCGTCGCCCGCATCCTCGATGATCTTCCTGCCCTTCGCCTTCTGCTTGCGCGCGATCAGGTCGCGGAGCGCATCGACATAGCGGTCGTGGAATTTCTTCGGATCGAACGCCGCGACCTTCTTCTCGATCAGGCTCTCCGCAAGCCCGAGCAGCTCGGGATCGGGCGCGTCATCGGGGATGTCGCGGAAATAGCCCTGCGCCTTGTTGACCTCATCGGCATAGCGCAGCGTCTCGAGCACCATGCCGCGCCCGCACGGCTTGAGGCTGACGACATATTCCCGCCCGCGCATCGCCAGCTGGCCCAGCCCCACCTTGCGGGTGCGCCGCAGCGCCTCGCGCAGCACGATGAACGCTTCCTCGGCCAGGTCGTCCGCCGGCACGACGAAATAGGGGCGTTCGTAATAGAGCACGTCGATCTCGTCGGCGTCGACGAACTGGGTGAGCTCGAGCGTCTTCTTCGATTCGAGCTTCACCGCATCGATCTCGTCCTGCTCGAGCAGGACATATTCGCCCTTCTCGACCTCGAACCCCTTCACGATCTCCTCGGGCTCGACCGCGCCGACACCGGGGGCGACCTTCTCATATTTGATGCGCTTGCCGCTCGGCTCGTGGATCTGGTGGAAGCTGATCTGCGCGCCCGATTTGGTCGCGGTGTAGATCTCAACCGGGATCGACACGAGCGCCAGCCGTATCTGTCCCTGCCAATAGGCGCGCGCCGCCATCTCGCTCTCCTCGTTGCGAAGCCGATTCAATGTGCCAGCAAAGGAGTCGTTCCTCGACAGCTATTCGGCGGAAGCGTAGAGCCCCGGGCCATGAGCACCGATCCGTTCGAACTGTTCGACAGCTGGTACCGGGAAGCGCGGGAGAGCGAGCCCAACGACTCCAACGCGATGACGCTGGCAACCGTGAGCGCGGACGGCCAGCCTTCCGCCCGCATCGTCCTGTTGAAGGGCCATGGGCCGGACGGTTTCGTCTTCTACACCAACCGCGAGAGCCGCAAGGCGCAGGAGCTGCACGAAGGCGCGAAGGTCGCCCTGCTCTTCCACTGGAAGTCGCTGCGCCGCCAGATCCGCATCGAGGGCGGTGTCAGCTTCGCCACCGATGCCGAGAGCGATGCCTATTTCGCCAGCCGCGCGCGCGACTCCCAGCTCGGCGCCTGGGCATCGGACCAGTCCCACCCGCTCGACAGCCGCGAGACGTTCGAAGCCCGTTTCGAGGAAGTGAAGGCGCGGTTCGCGGGCCAGGACGTGCCCCGCCCGCCGCATTGGGGCGGCTACCGCGTCACTCCGACGCGAATCGAGTTCTGGCAGGACCGTGCCCACCGCCTGCATGAGCGCCGGCTGTTCACCCGCGCCGGCGCCGGCTGGTCCGAGGGCCTGCTATATCCATGAGCTCCTGGCGATGAACAACCTCGCCCGCCGCGCCGCGCTCGCCAGCGTCTGCTCCGCAATCCTGCTGGGCGCGCTCAAGGCATGGGCCGCCTGGACGACCGGGTCGGTCGCCGTGCTCGCCAGCCTGGCGGATTCGGTGCTCGACCTGTTCGCCTCGCTGGTGACGCTGGGTGGCGTCCATTGGGCCTCGCAGCCGGCCGACGAGAATCATCGCTTCGGCCATGGCAAGGCCGAGGCACTGGCCGCGCTGTTCCAGGTCGTGGTCATCGCCATCTCGGCGCTCGCCATCCTGATCCGGGCGATCGAGCGGCTGCAGACCGGCGATGTCTCCGCCTCGCCCGAATCGGGCATCGTCGTCAGCATGATCGCGATCGTCGTCACGCTCGCGCTCACCCGCTACCAGCAGCATGTGATCGACCAGACCGGCTCGATCGCGATCGGCGCCGACCGCATCCACTATACCTCGGACCTGATGCTCAACGCCGCGGTGATCGCCGCGCTCGCGCTCGATGCCTGGGGCCTGCGCGGCGCGGACCCGGTGTTCGGCATCGCCATCGCCTTCTGGCTGCTGTTCGGCGCCTGGCGTGCTTCGGAGGCTGCGATCGACCAGCTGATGGACAAGGAATGGCCCGAGGAGCGCCGCCGCGCCTTTGTCGAGGTTGCCGCGCGCAATCCTGCGCTCAAGAGCCTGCACGACCTGCGCACCCGCTCCAGCGGCAATCGCGACTTCGTCCAGTTCCACATCTCGATGAACCCGGCGATGACGATCCTCCAGGCGCATGACGTGGTCGAGGCGCTGGAGACGGAGCTGGGCGCGGCCTTTCCGGGCACCGAGATCCTGATCCATGTCGACCCGGACGGCCATGTCGACGAACCCGAAAACCCGATGACCGAAGCCAATTTGTTGAAGGACGCCGAGTGACCCTGCCTTTCGCCCAGATCGATGCCTTTGCCGACCGTCCCTTCACCGGCAACCAGGCCGCGGTGATGCCGCTGGAGGCCTGGCTGCCCGACGAGACGCTCCTGGCGATCGCGGCGGAGAACAACCTTGCCGAGACGGCGTTCATCATTCCCGATGCGAGCGGCGAGGCCGATTTCGAGCTGCGCTGGTTCACGCCCGCCGTCGAAGTCGCGCTGTGCGGCCATGCCACGCTGGCGAGCGGCCATTTCGTGCTGTCGGCCGATCCGGCGCGCGAGGGCGTGACCTTCCGCACCCGCAAGGCCGGCATCCTCGAAGTGCGCCGCGACGGCGATGCCTATGCGATGGCGCTGCCCGCCTATCCGCCCGAGCCCGCCGAGGTGCCCGGCCTGCTCGAGGCGCTGGGCGTCGGCATCGGCGAGACGCTGCGCCATCCCAATGGCTATGACCTGACCGTGCTGGAAAGCGCCGAGGCGGTGCGCGCCCTCAAGCCCGATTTCCGCAAGCTCGCCGCGATCGGCGACACGCTCAACATCGTCACCGCGCCGGGCACCGATACCGACGTGGTCAGCCGTGTCTTCGCGCCGGCGGCGGGGATCGACGAGGATCCGGTCACCGGCTCGGCCCATTCGGTGCTGACGCCCTATTGGGCGAAGCGCCTCGGCCGCGACACGTTCAGCGCCTATCAGGCCTCGGCGCGCGGCGGCCACATCGCCTGCGGGCTTGCCGGCGACCGGGTGATCCTGGGCGGCAAGTGCGTGACGGTGATCGTCGGCGCGTTCGCGCTCGAGGGCGCCGGCTAGGGCCTAGCGCTTGCGCACGAACTCGGCGCGCAGGACGAGGCCCTTGATGCCTTCGTACTTGCAGTCGATCTCCTGCGCGTCGCCGGTCAGTCGGATCGACTTGATCAGCGTGCCGCGCTTGAGCGTCTGCCCGGCGCCCTTGACGGTCAGGTCCTTGATCAGCGTGACCTGATCGCCATCTTGCAGCAGGTTGCCGACCGAATCGCGGACTTCGACCGTCTCGGCGGCGCCGGCTTTTGCGGCGGCCTCGGCGGCGGGGATCCACTCCCCGCTCGCCTCGTCGTAGATATAGGCGTCGTCGCTCACTTGAAGGCCCTTGCGATCAGGGCGTCGGTCGAGGGATCGAATCCCTCCCCACCCGCGCCCGCCGCCTTGGCCATTTCCTTGCCCAGCTCGACACCGAACTGGTCGAACGCGTTGATGCCGAGCAACACCGCATTCACGAAGGTGCGCTGCTCATAGAATGCCAGGACCGCACCCAGCGTACGCGGATCGACGGTGTCGAGCAGCAGCGTCGCCGAGGGGCGATCGCCCGGATAGTCGCGTGCCAGGTCGTCATTCTTGCGACCGGCCATCAGCGCCGCGCCCTGGGCGAACATGTTGAGCAGCAGCTGGCGGTGATGCTCTTCCGCGAGGCCGTCGCCCGGCTCGATCGATCCGATGAACTCGAGCGGCACCAGCCGCGTGCCCTGGTGGAGCAGCTGGAAAACCGCATGCTGGGCATCGGTGCCAACGCCACCCCAGGTGATCGGCGCGGTCGGATAGGTCACCGGCTCGCCCTCGGCGGTCACGCGCTTGCCGTTCGATTCCATCTCGAGCTGCTGGAGATAGCTCGGCAGCAGCGCGAGACGCTCGTCATAGGCGAAGGTGGCACGCGTCTCGCAGCCGCGGACCTGCGTGTAATAGAGGTCGGCAAAGGCGGCGAGGACCGGCGCATTCGCCTCGAACGGGGCGAGGCGGAAGTGGCGGTCCATCTCGGCCGCGCCTTCGAGCAGTTCCTCGAACGCATCCCAGCCCAGCGCCAGCGCCGCCGGGAAGCCGATCGACGACCAGAGCGAATAGCGCCCGCCAACGGATTCGTTGAAGGGCAGCACGCGGGTCTCGTCGATGCCGAACGCAATCGCTTTTTCCGGCGCCGCGGTGAGCGCCACAAGCTTGCCGTACGGATCGGCGACGCCGCCCTGCATCAGCCACGAGATCGCGCTCTCGGCGTTGAGCATCGTCTCGGTGGTGGTGAAGGTCTTCGAGGCGATCGCGATCAGCGTGGTAGCCGGATCGAAGCGATCGAGCGCGGTCTCCAGCGCCACGCCGTCGACGTTCGAGACCACCGCCACTTCATACCGATCGGCGTCGCGGCCGAGCGCGTCGACCAGCAGGTCCGGACCCAGCGCCGAGCCGCCGATGCCGATATGGATGATGCTGCGCACCGGGCCAAACGCCTCGGCCTCGATCGCGTCGATCAGCGCGCGCATGCGGGCGTGATAGGCCTGGGCGCGGGCGACGCTGTCGGGCGAGCCTTCGCCGCGCTCGGCGGTGTGCTCTACGGCGCGGCCTTCGGTGACGTTGATCTTCTCGCCGGCGAACAGCGCGTCACGCTTGGCGACCAGGCCCATGTCGGCGGCGATCTTCGAGAAGGCGGCGATCAGCTCGGGCGTCAGGTGCGTCTTCGACCAGTCGAAGTGGATGCCGGCGACGTCGGCGGAAAGCTTGGCGACACGATCGGCGTCGCGCGCGAACAGCTCGGTCAGCGTCGAGGCTTCGAGCGATTTAACGGCGGACCAGTCGGGCAAGCTCATGTTCATCTCCAATTGCGACAAGCTGCCCCTATCGTCCCATTCTCTCCACCGCCACTCCATTCATCGGCTTGACCTCACCGCCCGGCCCAAGCAGAGCAGCACCCCATGGAAAACACGCCTGCCGATTCCCTCGACGACAAGCCCGCCACCCCCGCCAAGGCGGCCGTGGAGGACAAGCCCAAGAACGAGTGGAAGGAGCTTGGCGTCTTCCTCGTCAAGCTGGCGCTTATCGTGTTCGTGGTGCGCAGCTTCATCTTCTCGCCCTTCTCGATCCCGTCGGAATCGATGATGCCGCGGCTGCTGATCGGCGACTATCTGTTCATCACCAAGTGGAACTACGGCTATTCCAAGCACTCGTTGCCGTGGAGCCTGCCGCTGATCCCGGGCCGCATCTTCCCCGGAACGCCTTCGCGCGGCGACGTGGTGGTGTTCAAGGCGCCGGGCCATAATGGCGAGGACTGGATCAAGCGCGTCGTCGGCCTGCCGGGCGACAGCGTCCAGGTGGTCAACGGCCAGGTGATCCTGAACGGCAAGGCGGTGCCCAAGCAGAAGGTCGCCGATCTCGAGCTGCCGATCACGCCGAACTTCACCAACTGCCCCACCCTGTTCCAGAGCGTGAGCGCCAAGGGCGACGCGGTCTGCAAGCTGCCGCGCTTCCGCGAGACGCTGCCGGGCGGCAAGAGCTATGACGTGCTCGACCAGGGGCTGACCCCGCAGGACAATACCGAGGTCTATCATGTGCCCGCCGGCCATGTGTTCCTGATGGGCGACAATCGCGACAATTCGACCGACAGCCGCTTCTCGCAGCCGCCCGAGGGCCAGGGCATCTCCTATGTCCCGCTCGAGAATATCGAGGGCAAGGCGGTGCTGAGCTTCTGGTCGACCGACGGCAGCGCCAACTGGTTCCTGCCTTGGACCTGGTTCACCGCCGCGCGCTGGAGCCGCATCGGGGAAGGCTTTTGAGCGCTCCCGACCTCGGGGAGTGGATCGCGAAGACTTTCGGCCAGCGCCCTTCTGACCTGGCCCCCTATCAGCGCGCGCTGACGCATGGCAGCCAGGCGGCGGAGAATTACGAGCGGCTCGAGTTCCTGGGCGACCGGGTGCTCGGCCTTGCCATCGCCGAATGGCTGTACGAGCGCTTCGCCAGCGAACCCGAGGGCGCGTTGTCGCGGCGGCTCAACGCGCTGGTGACGGGGGCGATGTGCGCCGATGTCGCGCGCGAAGTCGGCGTGCCGGTGCTTCTCCGCCTCGGCAAGCAGGCGCGCGGCGATGGCGCTGCGGACAGCGACAATGTGCTGGGCGACGCGATGGAGGCGCTGATCGGCGCGCTCTATCTCGAATTCGGCTTCGCGCCGGCGCGCGACTTCGTCCGCAAGGCCTGGGCCAGGCATATCGACGCGCACGCCAGCGCGCCGCGGCATCCCAAGTCGGCGCTGCAGGAATGGGCCGCCGCAAACAATCGCCGCCCGCCCGAATATGTGGTGACCGACCGCTCGGGCCCCAACCACGCACCTCGCTTCACGGTGAAGGTGTCGATCGGCAGCTTCGCCGACGCCGAGGCCCAGGGCACGAGCAAGCAGGACGCGGAAACCGCGGCCGCGGCGGCACTGCTGGCGAAGCTCAAGGCTTGATCTCCCCTGCACAAGGCAGGCGCATTGGAAAACGATATGACTGATACCCCGGAAACCCAGCACTGCGGCCTGATCGCGATCGTCGGCGCGCCGAACGCCGGCAAGTCCACGCTGGTGAACGCGCTGGTCGGCCAGAAGGTCGCGATCGTCAGCCCCAAGGCGCAGACCACGCGCACCCGGGTGATGGGCATCGCGATCGAGGGCGACGCGCAGCTGATCCTGGTCGATACGCCGGGCATCTTCACCCCTGAGCGCCGGCTCGACCGGGCGATGGTCGCCGCCGCCTGGGAAGGCGCCGAGGGTGCGGACCTGATCGCGCTGATCGTCGACGGCAAGGGCGGCATCGGCCCCAAGGTGCAGACCGTGATCGAGAGCCTGAAGGGCCGGCGCGAGCGCAAGATCCTGATCCTCAACAAGGTCGACGTCGCCGACAAGCCGCGCCTGCTCGGCCATGCGGCGAAGCTCAACGAGCTGCTGCCGTTCGACGAGACCTATTTCGTCTCGGCCCAGACCGGCGACGGCGTGCCCGAGCTGAAGGCGGCGCTCGCCGCCGCGATGCCCGAATGCCCCTGGCACTTCCCCGAAGACCAGGTGAGCGACGCCACCGACCGCATGCTCGCCGCCGAAGTGACCCGCGAGCAGCTCTATCTCCAGCTCCACCAGGAGCTGCCCTATTCCTCCGCGATCGAGACCGAGCAGTACAAGGAGCGCGAGGACGGGTCGGTCGAGATCCACCAGCAGATCCTGGTCGAGCGCGAGACCCAGCGCGCGATCGTGCTCGGCAAAGGCGGCACCCGGATCAAGGAAATCGGCGCCCGGGCCCGCGCGGAGCTCTCCCGTCTCATGGGCGTAAAGGTTCATCTCTATCTTCACGTGAAAGTAAGGCCGGAATGGCAGGAAGACCGTTCGCTTTACCGTGAGATCGGGTTGGACTGGGTCGAGTGACGAAGAAGCTCAAGGTCGCCATCGTACAGGATTCGCCGGTTCCCCTCGCCATCGGCGCGGGGCTGGACAAGGCTATCGCGAAAGCACGCGAGGCGATCGAGAAGGGCGCGCGCGTCGTCGCCTTTGGCGAGGGTTTTCTGGGCGGCTACCCGGCCTGGCTCGACCAGGTCGCCCCGGCGCGACTCTGGGACCATCCCGGCACGCGCGAATTGCACGGCCTGCTGCTCGACCAGGCAGTCCGCGGCGAGGACCCGCGCTTTCAGCCGCTGCAATGGACCGTGGACATCGCCGACGTGGCCGTCTCGATCGGCGGCTATGAGCGCGTCCGCCAGAGCCTCTACGCTACCCAGTTCCTCTTCCGCCCCAAGGCGCCGGTGCTGCGCCATCGCAAGCTGATCCTCTCGCCGGCGGAGAAGCTGATGCTCGGCCAGGGCGACGGCTCGACCATGGGGCTGCACGAGGCCAAATGGGGCAGGATCGGCCAGCTCGCCTCCACCGAGCACTGGATGCCGCTCGCCCGCGCGGCAATGCATCATGAAGGCGAGACGGTGCACGTCGCCGCCTGGCCCGAAGTGGGCGACATCGCGATGCTCGCCTCGGCGCATTATGCCTTTGAAGGCCGCGCCTTCGTGCTGGCGGCGGGCACCATCCAGTACAAGCAGGAGCTGATCGCCGGCTATGAGAAGGCAGGTGGGGACGGATCGGCGCGCAAGCTGCTCGACCGGCTGCCCGACGGCCAGATCCAGCACGGCCACAGCGCGATCATCGCACCCGACGGCGTGGTGATCGCGCAGGCCGGCACCGCACCCGAGATCCTGATCGCCGAGATCGAACTGGACGAAGTCGGCCGTGGCCTGGCGACGATGGACGTAGATGGCGCCCAGGCGCGGCACGATGTGTTCGAGCTGTCGGTCGATCGCCGCGCCCGCGCCGGCATCATCGAGAAAGGGGACAGCGAGGCGGCCTGATCAGGCCAGCATCGCATCCACCCATTCCGGCACCAGCGTACCCGCCGGCCCCAGCCGCGTTTCGCCGAACCAGTGGCTGCCGGCGCTCGGGTCGAGGTTGAGTTCCAGTGTCTGCGCCCCGTGATAGCGCGCCGTCTGCACGAACCCGGCCGCCGGATAGACCGCGCCCGACGTGCCGATCGAGACGAACAGGTCCGCATCCGCCAGCGCCGCCTCGATCACGTCCATGTGATAGGGCATCTCTCCGAAGAAGACGATGTCGGGCCGAAGCGCCGGCGTGCCGCAATTGGGGCATTGGGTGCCGGGCGGCAGGTTGTCTTCCCACTCCACATTGTCCCCGCACGCCGCGCACAGCGCCGACTTCAGCTCGCCATGCATGTGGAGCATCCGGTTGGCACCGGCGCGCTCGTGCAGATCGTCGACATTCTGGGTGACGATCAGCAGCTGCCCGGACCACTCCGCATCGAGCCGGGCCAACGCGACATGCGCCGGATTGGGCGCGACCTCGGCAAGCTTGGCCCGCCGCGCATCGTAGAAGCGATGGACCAGCTCGGGATCGTGCGCGAGCGCCTCGGGCGTGCAGACATCCTCCACCCGATGCCCTTCCCATAGCCCGCCGGGGCCTCGGAATGTGGCGATCCCGCTCTCCGCCGAAAGTCCGGCGCCGGTGAGGATGACGATGTTCTGGATGTCGCGCATGGGGACAGGATAGGAGCGAAGTGCCCTGGCCGCTACCGGCTCAGCGCTGGTGCGATGCCTTGAACATCTCGTCGAGCGCGCGGTGCAACGCAATGGCGGCGGAACTCCAGCAGCCATAGTCTTGCGGTACCGCCCATGTGCCGGCGCCGCTGGTCAGCACCATGATCGGCGTGCCGCCATTGCTGACGATGATATCGCCACGCTTGCCGGCGCGGCAGGCATCGAGGCCCTCTTCCTGCGCGCGGCCATAGGCTTCGCGGATGGCCGAAAGGCGCGCCGCATCGACCTGGCCGTGCTCGATCGGACGCACCAGCTTCGGATCGCGGCACGCCGCTCGTGCCGCCCGCGGGGTGAGCGTGTAGTCGCCTGTGTGCAGATCGACCCGGACATTGCCGGCGGGGCACCATTCGGAATGGCCGATAGTAGCGAAGATCACGGGGATGCCAGTGGCATAGTCCGCAGGAGCGGGAGCCGGCGACGGCGCCAGGAGGAGCAAAGCTGCGGGGAGTCCCATCATGTAAAAATCCTCTCATCCCCAACCCGATTCGGCAACGCCGCCGCGCCGTCCGATTGTTCCGATCCCGTGCATTTGCCCCAAGCTCGCCGCAAATCAGGGTCTACCTTCCGCCCATGCTCGCAGCTCTCCTTCTCGTCGTCTTCACTGCGCAGGATCGCGCGCCGATCTTCCCCAGCCCCGATGATGCGGGCGACGCCGCGATGGTACCGAAACGCCCCTGTCGGCCAGGTGGCGATACGATCACCGTGTGCGGCAACGCCAACGGCAACCGCCTCCCTACGCTCGACGAGGCACGCTGGGCGGAGAAGCCGCTGCGGCCGGACTTCCGCCTGCCGGGCGGCGGCAGCGGCACCGTGGCCGCGGTGCAGCGCGAGCTGCCGGGCGCCAAGGGCGTGGGACTGATGGTCACCGCCACCATTCCGCTTGGCAGGAAGCCGAAAAAGCCGGACGAAGCCGCGCAATAATCCATCGCGCTTGAGCCCAGCCTGTGCCAGAGGGACGGGCATGACCAGCATCGGCATTTACGGCAGCCTCGGCCGGATGGGGCAGGCGATCGCGGCGGTGGCGCCGGAACTGAACGCGAAGGTCGCCGGCGGTGCCGATGCGCAGGACGATCCCGCGACGATCGCGGCGCGGGCGGACGTGCTGATCGACTTCTCCGCCCCCCAGGCGCTCGAGGCACATCTCGCCGCCGCGCGCGCGGCGGGCAAGCCGATCGTGGTGGGCACCACCGGCCTCTCGCCCCAGCATCACGCGCTGATCGACGAAGCCGCCAAGGATATCGCGGTGCTCCAGACCGGCAACACCTCGCTCGGCATCGGCCTGCTCCAGCGGCTGGTGCGCGAGGCGGCGGCGCAACTCGGGCCTGACTGGGACATCGAGATCGTCGAGATGCATCATCGCCACAAGGTCGATGCACCCTCGGGCACCGCGCTGATGCTCGGCAAGGCTGCGGCGGCAGGCATGGGTACGACGCTGGCCGAGGCCGAAGTCACCGATCGCGCCGGCACGGTGGGCGCCCGCGCCTCGGGCACGATTGGGCTGGCGAGCCTGCGCGGCGGATCGGTGGTGGGCGATCACAGCGTGGTGTTCGCGACCCAGGGCGAGCGGATCGAGCTCACGCACCGCGCGGACGACCGCGCGATCTTCGCCCATGGCGCAGTGAAGGCCGCGCTGTGGCTCGCCGGCAAGCCTGCCGGCCGCTATTCGATGGACCAGGTGCTGGGCGGGTGAAGCGCGAAGACGTCTTCGAGTTCTTCTCGCGTCTCGCCGCGGACAATCCGCACCCCGAGACCGAGCTCGAATATGTCAACGACTTCACGCTGCTGGTCGCGGTGGTGCTCTCGGCCCAGGCGACCGATGCCGGGGTGAACAAGGCGACGCGCGCGCTGTTCCGCGAAGTCGACACGCCGGACAAGATGGTCGCGCTCGGCGAGGACGGCCTCAAGCAGCACATCAAGACGATCGGGCTGTTCAATACCAAGGCGAAGAACGTCATCGCCCTGTCCGAGGCACTGATCCGCGATCATGGCGGCGCGGTGCCGGCGGACCGCGATGCGCTGGAGGCACTTCCGGGCGTCGGCCGCAAGACCGCGAATGTGGTGATGAACACGGCGTTCGGCGCGGAGACCTTCGCCGTCGACACGCATATCTTCCGCGTCGGCAACCGGACCAAGCTCGCGCCGGGCAAGACGGTGCTCGCGGTCGAAAAGAAGCTGGAGAAGGTGGTCCCCCAGCCCTTTCGCCTGCACGCCCATCACTGGCTGATCCTGCACGGCCGCTACACCTGCAAGGCACGCACCCCCGAATGCTGGCGCTGCGTCGTCGAGGACCTTTGCCCCTACAAGCCCAAGACCGCCGCGCCGAAGAAGCCGAAGACGGCGCCCGCGCATTGAGGGGCTGGCGCGGCCGCAAAGGCTTTGCTAGGCGCCCTGTTCCAGGCACCCGTAGCTCAGCTGGATAGAGCGCTGCCCTCCGAAGGCAGAGGCCACAGGTTCGAATCCTGTCGGGTGCGCCACAACAAACTATAAGACATTGTAATAACCCGCGTTATTGTTTGACCCTCATCTTTTCATAACATTTTCCCTAAGGCGGACTCCTGCTAGGTCGTGAACCCATAAAAGGCGGGCCGTGAATCGGCGGTCCCCGTCGCTCGCCTAACTCTGCGCGCGCTCGAACTGGCTCGCGAATTTGACATTGCAGGCATGCAAGTCGCCTTCGGGTGTTATCACCAGCTCAGTGATGTTGGCGCGTTGGAAGTCGTCCTCGGCTGCTTGATCATTTATCTTCAGGCTCAGCCCCTGCGGAAGCAGCTTGCCAACGGAACAATGTTTTCTTCTTGCTCCGAGATATAACGTTCGATTCGCGCCGCTTGGTCTTCCATGCGCTCTGTGTCCTAGAGGATCTGAGGCTTCTTCTCAGACTGTGCTATACTGCTACGCGCTCCTGGTAACTTCCGTGCCTTGGGGGACGGCTAGCGGTCTTCTTGCTCCGCGCGGGCATTTCCGCCAGCATTTGCACCGGGAGGGCAAATGCCGGAAGGAATAGAACAGAAAGCGATGCTGATCTTGGAGATCGGCTATTATGGGCTTCCTGACGCGCGGAGCGCAGGCACCGTAATCGAGCGTTTGGCAAATGCATTCGCCCAAGAGACGCGGAGTACGGCGCCGGGCAACCGACTTGAGATCGCATATCTGCAGATCGCAAGTCTGCACGCCTTTCTCGAGCTCGCGAACACGGTCGCCGACCTGTACGAGCAGCGCAAATTGCTTGGCAATTTTGTCCAAGGAATCGCTACCTCCATACAGTTGATACTCGCCACCGGGGTCGACCCGGTACCGCTGTCAGCCTCGGTGAGAACCTTTCTAAAAGCTCTGGTAGCGCCAATGAGCCGCGGGGAGGCCAGCCACGCAAAGGTCTACGTGCGCGGCAACAACAACACGGTAGTCTTCATCGACGGCGCGCAGGCTGAGCAAATCGCGCGCTTCCTCGAACCCGCAAAAAAGGCCACAGATAGCGCCCTTGTGGGGGCCGAGGTTCCCGAACCTGAAGGCGCACCTTCGACCGTTCGGCGGTTCGCAGGTGCGTACATGGATAGCCCACTGCTTGTCGTGCGTGAGCCGAACGAACAGCCCGCCCTTCCTGAGGCACCAACCCTGCGGGATGCAGAACCTCGTGTTGCTACGCTGGTCCGGATGGGCCCGGCGACCTATGTGCGCCCGCATGGATCCGGTGGGCTTATGGTACCTGTGGCAGGGCCGCAGCCACCATTCGATCGTGCTGAGCCCGGGACCATGGTTGATGGGGTACTTCATTTCTCCGGCACTACGCCGGCTTTGTTCGAGATCACCGGCTTCTACAGACCCAAGCTCCACATGCTTGAGGACGGGCTCGACATCGGCCGCCTCTCACGACGCCCGATCGTGTTCCAACCCGGACGGAAGGATTGGAACCGCGCTCGCCATGGAGTCGAGTTCAGCGGCTACGACGACACAGAGCAGGTACCATTTCTGATCAGCGTCGAAGCTCTCGGGGAACTGGGCGGAGTGCAGGGAGCGTTGCCGTCTCGCGAGGATGCCCTTCAGCTGTTTGACGATCACTCCGACGAGATCTTTGCGAACGCGGCAAAAGCCTATGCAGACGGGCGACCACTCAGCTCTGGCCACATCCTGCTCACAACCGCAGACTTCCTGCGGAGACCGCTATGACGCGACGCGGCACCCCGGGGATTGCCCGGGGCGCCTTCCATTAGGCCGTAGACTCATGAAAGCGGCCTGTCAGCAAACACCCAATCCCGGTCGTTTCGGTCCAAATTTGCGACGCCGAAACCAGTCTGGCAGCAAGCGCCCCAGTTGCTGACGCCGGCCAACGTTCAGTGCGCCGGTCTGTAGCGCTCAATTTCTCCCGCATCGATAGCGGCTCGAGTTCGCGATTTCAGCACGGACATGCCCTCACTGACTGTTGCTCTAATCAAGGCGGGTGGGCGCTCTTCCCGAGGCAACCGGACGAGCGCAACAAATTGCTCGCCGGTCTCCCGCCAACTGATTTCATATCCCCCGTAGAGTTCGCTGAAGACGACCATCGGAGTAGCATAGCCGGATGCGCGCGATGTCCGCTAGCCACCCAACGTCGGCCGTCCAACGGAAAAACGATCGATCCGAAACCGGACAGTCGGCAAACGCCCCGCTTGCGGCCGGTCGCACGCTGTATCGAAGCTGCTAGGCTTGACCCTGACGGCCGATGGATTTCATATGAAAGAAGCCCTGAACGACAACGCGACAGCTTTCACACCTTCCTAACGGGGTATTGGAATCAAATGGCCGACGAGCTGTACTCCAGCTTCGAAGAGGCTCTATTTGACTTCCGCGTTACCGAGGGCGATCTACCTTACCAACGCCTTATCGGCGAGCTTAAGGCTCTCCGCGCCGCCGGGCGCTTTCTGCCTGTCGCACGCGTTCAATCCGCATACGATAATCCATTTTGGAAAGGGTATGGGCGAATTGTCGTGCTGGAAGACCTAGCGACAATTGGCATCAAGCCTAACGACGGCATCTAACCACCCACTTCCGGACCTTAGTCAGCTAGACTAGGATGAGGTGATGGGTACGCGCTACACCATGTTGCGAGAGGCAGTTGCCAACCTAGCCGCATCGGCGGAGGCGCAAGTTTCATATCTTGATAGCAGCTTCTCAGGCCTAACAGGAGGCAAGAGCGCTGAGGCTTACGGCAACTTTGAGCTCGCGATGGAGTTTGACGATAGCTTTGTAGCTGTCGGTCACATGCTTGAGTTCGGCGAGATCAGTCAGGATGAGGTCGATGCCCTCCAAACTCTTGATGAGCTGTTGAGCTGTTGGAGCGGCCCGTCATACGAGGACTTCTGGGTGCGGGAAGCCTTATTTGAAGACCCGCGCTGGCAGGCGATCCGTTCAAGAGCTGCCGAGGTGCTAGCGCTCCTGCCCGATGAGGCGCGAGAAAGCGATTACACTCGCAGCCTGACTGTCGGCAAACCACCCAATCTCGGTCGTTTCGGTTCAAATTTGCGACGCCGATACCGGTCGGGCAGCTAGCGCCCCAAATCCAGCCGCGCGAGCTTATTGATCCGTATCCTGAAAGCCGCCGTTCATTGCGGTTTCCGGCCGCGCCCGCCAGACCTTGCCGGGATCGATTTACCGTGTTCGGCCCACCAAGTGGCGAGCGCTTCCATTGTGGGGCCTAGCCCGCGGGCCTTGGCCGTCATCTCATACTCGACGCGCGGGGGCACCTCGGCAAAGACTGTCCGAGAGATCAGCCCATCGGCCTCCAACTCGCGAAGTTGCGCCGTGAGCATATGTTGCGTGATGCCGGGGATGGCCTTGCGCAGTTCGCCAAAGCGGTGAACCCGCTGGTGGAGCAACCACATGATCTCCAGTTTCCATTTGCCCGAGAGCATCGCGAACGCGCGGCGCATCTCATCCTGCATGGTGAACGCACCGTCTTCCAATAGTCAGGTTCTCCATACTAGCTGTTGATAATTCATCCTACTTGTGGCGAATCATCCAATAGCCCATCTTCTATACAGCTAGCCGGCGTCGCTGAGAACGCCCGGCCACCAATCGTCATTCAACGACCCGACTTCGCGTGCCTGTGCCGCGGAAAGGAGGATCATGCCTGCGAGTTACGTATACTGGATCAGTACCGCGCTATTGTCGCTGCTCTACTTGTCGTCAGCCGCCTTGTATGTGTCGAAGCCAGCCTTTGTGCGCCAGGCACAGGCCGATCTCGGTTATCGTGCCGAGCATCTCGTTCCGTTCATGGTGGTGGTGAAGATCCTGGGGCCGGTGGCGATCCTGTCGCGTGTCAGCGTGCCGCTCAGCGACCTCGCCTATGCCGGCATCCTTTACCATCTGCTGCTGTCAGGCATGGCGCATCTGGGCGTCGGCAAGCCGAAGGGCGCCATCCCGGCCATCATCGGCCTCGCGCTGCTCGCGGCCTCGTTCACGACGCAGAACGCCGCCCGTGAAGCCGCTTCCCCCTATGCGCCGCAATCCGGCGCGCATCACCTCATCACGAAAGGATAACTCCCATGGGTCGCCTTGAAGGAAAGGTCGCGATTGTTACCGGCGCCAGCCGCGGCATCGGACGCGCTACCGCCAAGCTGTTCGCTGCCGAAGGCGCGAAGGTCGCAGTTCTGTCGCGCACCGCCGAAAGCATCGCCAAGGTGGTCGCCGATATCGAAGCCGCTGGCGGCATCGCTCTCGGTATCTCCTGTGACATCAGCAACGGGCAGCAGATCGAAGCCGCCGTGGCGCAGGTCGCCGCCGAATATGGCGGCGTCGATATCCTCGTGAACAACGCTTTCGATCCGTCCGTGGTAAGTTCACCGATCATCGATCTGTCGATCGAACAGCTGCAGCGAAACTTCGACACCGGACCGATCGCCCATCTTCGCATGATGCAGGCTTGCTTTCCCTACCTTAAGGCGAGCGGGGCCGGGCGGATAATCAACTTCGCGTCGGTGGCCGGCGTCATCGGAATGGTGCCGTACGGCCCCTACGCGATGGCGAAGGAAGCAATCCGCGCATTGACGCGCGTCGCCGCGCGGGAATGGGGGGCATATGGCATTACCGTCAACAACGTCCTGCCTGTCGCCAACACCTATGAAGAGATGACCGAGGCCGGTGTGCCGGCCCCCAGCACGCCTCTGCGCAGACTGGGAGACCCGGAGGAGGACGTCGCGCCGGTTGTCCTCTTCCTCGCCAGCCGGGATGCGCAGTTTCTCACTGGCTACAACCTATCGCCCGATGGGGGGATGATGATCGACAGCGCGCGATAGCACGTAAGCGGCTGGCAGCTAGCCGTGCGTTCCGTGCGATAGCTGCCAGTCCGAAATCCACCCATCGTCGGCCGTTCGGGCGCTGCATGGCGCCTACTGTAAGCGGCCAGGCTGGGAGCGCCCCAAAGTAGGCCGTTCCCAGCCTTGTAGTCCTTGCCCGAAAGCGGCCAATCCTTCAGCGTGGCTTGATGAAGAGTGATATCAAGCTGTGCGTGACGGAAAATCTGAAAGGGCACCTCGACCCATATATGGGTGCCAAGGGTTTCACGCGTGGGTCCAACAGCCTATTCTACAAGCGAAAAATCGGTGATGCAGCGCAGAAGCTGGATCTTCGGCTAGAGGTTCATCCGAAGGATCAGCCTACCGCGTCGGCGGCCCTATATCCATTCATGCAGATCGACATTCCTACCGTGGACGATGTGCTTCAGGACATGATTGGTGACGACCTAGGCCTTCTGGAAGGAGTGACTGCCGGCGTTACGCGGCAACCAATTGGCTTCACTTCGGCCAAGGCTGATCCGGGGCGCTGGTATATCTATCAGCGAGACTCCGTCGAGGAGATAGTCAGGGAGGCGCGCGCGTTCATCGAGCGATGGACAATGCCGGTTTTGGACAACTACGCATCTCCAGAACAAGTGGTGGCCGCTGACGAGGAGGGCGACGAGCGATTGGCGCGAGATCGAGCTCAGACGATGAGGATCGTTGCAGCGGCGCTCGTGATTGGCAGAAAAGACTATGCTCGGGAGGTACTGGAAAAGCGGCTCGGGGCGCCCGGCGCTCGGCGTCGTTTCCAACGGGTTTTTGAATACGTAGAGAGGTATCGCTAGCAGCAGCTTATGTGGCGAGCCGCTCAAAGGGCGCCGGTCAGCTTCCCACCCATTCGCGGTCGCTCAGCCGGGCATCAGCCCGTCCAAGAGCGGACAGGCGGCACGCGCCCCACTTGCGGACGTTCGCCTGTCACGTGCCAGTTAGGCGATCCACTCGCGATGCTGTTCAATCATGCTTTCCGACGCCCATTCTTCAAGTGAATTGAAAACGCCGGTTGCGGGCCACGCCGGATCGGGCTCTTCGCCCTGCGCCCAAGTTAGATGGACCTCGGCCAATCTGCCGTCAGACAGCTTGAAGAGCGCATCATCGCGGTCAAAGCGACGGGCCACAAGCTCACCTGTCAGGCCTCTGAGGATATGCTGGGGCCCAATCTCACGGACAAGCTGGCGCTCCCAGCCAGCCCGATACTCGGCCTTTTTCTGCTCAGGCCAATCCAAATCTGTGATTGCCACCCACGGCTCAAGCCACTCCATAACTCCGCCTTTTGGAGGAGCCGTCCGTCAGAGTCTATGACCGCTTTCCACCCAATAGCGGCCATCGAGCGAACCGTGCATAGTCGCGAATATGACCTGCGTAAGAGCACTTTCTATAGGGACCATCATTTTCGCGGCGGCTATCCTCGCGGCGGGCGGATGGGTCGCATTTGATCGATCCAGCGCGTTGTCGACCGCCTGCAAGATAGGGCTACCTAATTTTTCGCGCCCTGTGGAGGTGCCCGACTCCATGGTTGGCTGTGCGTTTGTTCGGAAACCTGAGCAACTTGCTGGAACGGTACTCCTAGACCATCACGGCGGCTCACTCATCATCAAAGGTGCAGACAAGGCCATAGCATTCGTTTGGAACGATGCCTTCCGACGCGAGCCACTTTATGGACGCTTTATAGCCGAGAAGGAACGCGCATTTTTGCGGGACTGCGTGACCGCCGTGTCGGTAGAGGCAGTGGGTCGCCTCGCGGACACTCCGGGCGATATGTTGGGCGACCGCAAATTCTTCGTCGAGCATCTGCTTGCAGTTGGGCCTCCCGAAAGGGACGTTATCGCCAGAGTGCCGAAGAATCTGCCACCGGAGCGATGTCCGCATGCGAACGGCAGCTAACCACCCAATCTCGGACGCTCGCCTCAAAAGCTGCCGTCTATGGGTTCGGGCCCGGATCACGCGCCCCACATCCCGGGATCTGGGTCCGGCACGAAATCGTCATTGGCGCCGCTTAGCTGTCGACGTGGCGGCAGGGTTGCCCTGCAGGCGCTCGTCGCCAGCGCTGGTGACATCGGTACAGCGGATGCTATCTCCCTCACATGAGGGAACGGCACCAGACGGCTCTGCGCATGCGCGAGGAGGGCGCAACATTCCAGGCGATCGGCGACGCGCTGCACGTTAGCGCCAGCCGGGCGAACGTCATCTATCAACGGGCGTTGGAGATCCAGGCGGAAGAGGCAGCCGGGATGAGCTTGGCGGCGATCCGGATCCTGCGCAACTATCGAGGCGACCTGCACGAGCTCGCCTCCTTTGCTGAGCGAGATCCGCATGGTGCGTGCACGCTGCTGATCCAGGAGCCCAATTGCCTCCGCCGGCACGCGTATCAGATCATCGCCTGGCTCACGGCCGGCAACCGCGAGAAGCCCTGATCAGGCGCGTGCGCGAGATCGCTGCCACCGCCAGGTGAAGTTGCGAGCAGGGCCACCGCTTACCATATTTCCGCGTCGCAGAGACTGCATAGCTCTACTTGAAGAAGGAGGGTGAACTCGATGCTAGTGGCGGCGCAACAGGCTATCGTGCGCAAGGCCGGAGCTGCGAAAGCCGTGGTCCAACTCGTCGGCCAATCCGAATGTCTGAACTTAATCGTCAAGGCAGCTGATGAGTTCGGTATTTCAGCCGAACCTGCTGCCGGGGATTTCCACATCATTGTTATTCCGTGGTCGGCGATCACAACGCTATCGTTCGACAGATGAAACTCGATGCGTCGCCGTGAGCGCCGCGGCGCTCTCCGGCGGCGCTTTCCAAAACCGGCCGTTCCGCTTTCACCCAATATCAGCAGATCGACCCGGTACGCCGAAAGCAGTCGTTTATGGGTTCACGACCTAGTTCCGCCTATCTCTCCCCAAACCCGAATCAGCGAAGGTTGCGGGAATAGCGTTGCGATGCCAGCTTGGCTCGCCCACCGAGCTTGGCGAAGTGAATCGGTCACCCCTCCCGCCGATACACGCCGCAGTCCATTGCCAGACATCGCGCTTGCGCGCCGTGGTCCGATTGCCATTTGCGTCATAACTATAGGCTTCATAGTCGTTGGCATTGACAGCGCCCGCAGTCGACATCGCCGTCGCAGGCGTTGACGGATTGAAGCCGGTCGGCGCCGTTGCGGATGGAAATTGCCACTGAGCCTGGCGATCGAATTCGTCCCAGGTCAGTCGGGCCTTATTGCCGTTGGCATCTACGACATATTCCTGCTTGCCGTTGGGCGTATAGCTGTAAGTGACATAGGCTTGCTCGACGCCCGTGGCTGTCGCCTTGCGCACCTGCACCAACTGGCCAGCATCGTCATAGAGGTTCTTCGTAATCCGGTCGATGGGATTGGAAGGGTTGCTCTGAGTGCAAGCACTCGCAGGCAGGCTGCCGAACGATCCCGGATCCATTCGAACCGCAGTACATTGCAGGCGGCCTACCACGTCGTAGCTGTATTGCGTGACCTGATAGACCGTGCCAGCAGCGGAGACGCTTTCCTTCACTTTGCGATCCAGCAGATCATAGCTGACATCTGTAACCTGTTGGACAGCAAATCCCGACCAACTCACCGGCGCAATCGTCTCTGATTGCCAGCTAGATAGCGCGCCTGCCTCCACCCTCACCAAACGGCCTTCGCTGTCATACGTATTGCGCACTGCCAGATGGTGCAGCGGGCCGGAGCCGTCGGGGTCCGGTGCGATCGTGCCGGTGACCCGATGCGCCAGGTTGTAGCGCGTCCCATTGGTGAAATCCGACGCCGCCGACTGCGCGAACGCCGTGATAGGTGTGAACAGAGCGGCCGAGCAAAGCAGCCGAGCGACAATCTTTTCCATGGTTGCAGCTCCCTGCGTGCGGATCACGAGCAGCTCGACAAGCCGGCACGCGGCTTGGTCTCGTAAATCTTGTTGCCGTACTGATGTAGCCGTAGCAGGTGCGCAGGCTGAAGCCCCCTTCGATGTGCCTAACAGATGCGAGAAATATTTCTAAAATATGTCCAGAACCGACAATGAGCTATTTTGAAGAGCCTAGTTAGAGACCGTCGATAGAGTTGAAATTTGTTTGGAGGTCCTATTGCAAGGACCGCACCGATTCGCTTGAAGCATAACTCGAATCGGGGGGACGGCTGATGATGTGGTCAAGTGCATTAAGGCTAATCTCGCGGGGGTTGCCGAGCGCCTTTGCGGCTCTGCCGCTAACGGCCGCGGCTCAAGAACTGAGTGGAGACCCAGCCGGCTCCGGCGTCATCGTCTCCGCAGTCAACTGGCTGCAAGGCACTTTGCTCGGCACCGTGGCAACTGTCGTCGCGGTGATCGCGGTCGCGTCGGTGGGTTTCCTGATGCTCACCGGCCGGATCAACTGGCGCTACGGCGCAACGGTGATCCTGGGCTGCTTCATCCTGTTCGGCGCCGCGAGCATCGTCGCGGGTATCCAGTCGACCGCACAAGCAGGTCTCTAAAGTGAACGGACTGGAGCGCGATCCGCTGTTCGTGGCGCTCACGCGACCGCAGATGTTCGCGGGCGTCACCTATAGCTATTTCGTCGCCAACGCGATCATCGCCACCGAGCTGTTCCTGATCTTTAAGTCCTTCTGGGCACTGGTCGCGGCACTCGTCATCCATCTGATCGGCGTGCTCGCCTGCCTGCGCGAACCGCGCTTCTTCGATCTGTGGCTGACGCGCGTGAGCCGCTGTCCGCGGGTGCGCAACTACAAGATCTGGCGATGCAATTCCTACCGGCCCTGACCCGCGATCCCAAGGTGATTGCAAAAGAGGCGCCGGCAGGAAAGCACCTGCCCTATGCCGCACAGATCGACGATCATACGATCGAGACGCGCGACGGCATGCTTTGCCAGGTCATTCACCTGCGCGGGCTATTGTTCGAGACCGCCGACACTGAGGAACTCAACTATCGCAAACTCCTGCGCGACGCGGTGCTGCAGTCGATCGGGTCATCGCGTTTCGCGGTCTATTATCATGTCGTCCGCCGTGCGATCGAACCCGAGCTTGACGGCACTTTTCCAGACGCCTTCTCGACCCGGCTTGACGCGGCCTGGCGGACGCGGCTCGCCCAGCGTAGGCTCTACACCAACGACCTGTTCCTGACGCTGGTCCGGCGCCCGCTCCAGGGCCGGATGGGCCTGCTAGACCGACTACGCGGCAGCTCGGCCGCTGCTAATACCGCACAAGACCTGCGCGCGCTCGATACGGCACGCGAAGCGTTGATCGCCGCGCTCGGCAGTTATGCGCCGCGCCTGCTCTCGGTCTACGAGACACCGCAAGGCCATTGCTCTGAACCACTCGAATTTCTTGCCTCGCTCTACAATGGCGAGGTCCGGCCGATGCTGCTGCCGACACAGGATCTGGGCGCCTATCTGCCCTGGCGCCGGATCAGCTTTGGCCAGGAGGCAATCGAGCTGGGTGCCGCCGGCCCCTCCCCGCGCAGCTTCGTCGCGATGGTGTCGATCAAGGACTATCCCGGACAGTCGGCACCGGGGATGCTCGACGAACTGCTCCGCCTGCCCTTCGAGATCACCATTTCGCAGAGCTTCGGTTTCGTCGAGCGCCGGGCGGCGCTGTCGAAGATGAACCTGGCGCTGCGGCGGATGCGCTCAGCCGAGGACGAGGCAGTCAGCCTGCGCGCAGATCTCTCCACTGCCAAGGACGAGGTTGCCGCCGGGCGTGCCGGTTTCGGCGAGCATCACATGACCATCGCGGTGCGGGGCGAGACGCTGGCCGAAGTCGATCAGGGCGTGGCCGAGGTCCAGGCGACGCTCGCCGATCTGGGCATCATCGCGGTGCGCGAGGAGATTGCGCTGGAGCCCGCCTTCTGGGCACAATTCCCCGGCAACTTCAAATATATCGCGCGTCGCGGCCTGATCTCGACAGCCAATTTCGCCGGCTTCGCCAATGGCCACAACCTGCCCCACGGCAAGGCAAGGGGCAATCACTGGGGCGACGCGGTGACTCTGCTCGAGACCACCGCCGCCGGCCCCTACCACTTCAATTTCCACCACGGCGACCTGGGCAATTTCACGGTCATCGGCCCCTCGGGCTCGGGCAAGACGGTGGTGCTTAACTTCCTGCTCGCCCAGGCCCGCAAGTTCGCGCCCAGGATCATCTTCTTCGACAAGGATCGCGGTGCCGAACCGTTCCTGCGCGCGATCGGCGGCCGCTACGACGTACTGCGACCGGGCACATCCTCTGGGCTCAACCCGCTACAGATCGAGGACAGCCCTGCCAACCGCCAGTTCCTGATCGACTGGGTGGCGCTGCTCGCCGGCGGCGCCGATATCGAGGATCTCGCCCGGATCAAGGACGCGATCGACGCCAATTTCGGCCAGCCTGTCGCGCAGCGGC
Organism: Sphingomonas kyeonggiensis; assembly: GCF_014204495.1. Taxonomy (GTDB): domain Bacteria; phylum Pseudomonadota; class Alphaproteobacteria; order Sphingomonadales; family Sphingomonadaceae; genus Sphingomonas; species Sphingomonas kyeonggiensis_A. The sequence goes on from NZ_JACHLN010000001.1 coordinate 800,610, forward strand.
GGTTGCGTCATCTGGTGGAGCTGTTCCGCGGTGGACACCGCCCGCACGGTGCCGATCTCTGGGCGCGGCTGCGCCCCTGGTGGGGCGATGGCGAGCGTGCCTGGCTGTTCGACAATGAAGAAGACCTGACCGACCTGTCCGCCGACACGGTGGGCTTCGACATGACCCAGATCCTCGACGATCCCGCGGTGCGCACCCCGGCAATGATGTACCTGTTCCACCGGGTCGAGGAACGGCTGGATGGAACACCGGCGATCATCGTGGTCGATGAAGGCTGGAAAGCCCTCGACGACGATGTGTTCGTCCGCCGGATCAAGGATTGGGAAAAGACCATCCGCAAGCGCAACGGCATCGTCGGCTTCGCGACGCAGAGCGCGCAGGATGCGATCGAGAGCCGCATCGCCAGCGCGATCATCGAGCAGGCTGCGACCCAGATCTTCATGGCCAATCCCAAGGCCCGCCATGCCGATTATGTCGAAGGCTTCGGGCTGACCGAGCACGAATATGATCTGGTCCGCACCCTGCCCGACAATGCACATTGCTTCCTGATCAAGCACGGCAATGAAAGCGTGGTCGCACGACTGAACCTGAGTGGCGAGCGCGAGTTGCTCACCATCCTGTCGGGCCGCGAGCGCACCGTGCGTCTGCTCGATCAGATACGTGCCGAGCATGGCGAGGATCCTGCCGACTGGCTGCCACGGCTGCTGGAGGTCGCATGAGCAGTTGTCCCGGCATCACCGATGGCGCCTATCTCCAGAGCGTCCTGACCTTTGTCGATTGCCAGGCACAGACGATTGGTGCCGCCGGCTACCAGGCCGCCGCAGCGCCGGGATCGCCGCTGTCTCTGCTGCTGACCGGGCTGGTTACCCTGTTCATCGCCTTTTACGGCTATCGGCTGCTGTTCGGCGACACACCCAATGTCCGCGAAGGCGTGCTGGCGCTGGTCAAGATTGGGGTGGTGCTGGCGCTCGCCACCAGCTGGGGCGCCTATCGCACCCTGGCCTATGACGTTGCGATGCATGGGCCTGCCGAGCTCGCAGCAGGCGCCGGTGGGCCAGCGGGGCTGCCCGGCACTACCGGCGGGCTGACCGAGCGACTACAACAGGTCGATAATGCGCTCGTCGCGCTGAACGCAGTGGGCACCGGTCCTGCCGGCGTCACCATGCGCCCTGCCCTGGATGCAAACGGCCAGCCGGCACTGGTCCAGCAAGGCAATCCGGAGCCTTCCAGCATTATCGGGCCCTTCGCGCTCGGTACCGCGCGGACCACCTTCCTGACCGCAACCATCGCCGCCTATGGCTCGGTCCGGCTGATCGCCGGACTGCTCCTCGCAATTGGCCCCTTCTTCATCGCGATGCTGCTGTTCGAGGGTACGCGCAGCCTGTTCGAAGGCTGGGTGCGCGGGATGGTCGCAGCGATCCTCGGCGCAATGGCCGTCACGATCCTGCTGGGCGTCGAACTCGCCTTGCTGGAGCCGTGGCTCACCACCCTGCTTGAGCGACGCCAAGGGGGGCTGCCCATTGGCGGCGCGACTAACGAGCTGTTCGTCACCATGCTGGCCTTTGGCCTGGCGCTGCTGGGCGGGCTCGGCATGGCCGCGCGCGTCGCCATGGCGTTCCGAATCGGCGCGGTATGGCGCAGCCTTGCCGAGCGCGTCGGCGCGGCCTCAAGCCTGCTCGATCGCACCCAACCAACACCGCTGCCCGAACGACGCCAGCCTCCTGCCGAGCAGCATTCGCGTGCGGCCGCTGTCGCCGAAGCCGTGGCGCGCATCCAGCGTCAGGAAGCCGCACTTGCCGGGGGTGGTGGCGCGGCACCGCGCACACCGCAGGCCGGCGGCCTGCGTGACCTGCCTTCCAGTGCGCCGACGCCACTCGGGCAAAGCCATCGCCGAACCCGCAGCCGGGTATCGGCCAGCGCCACACGACGGGACCGCAAGCAATGAAGAAGCAGGCGCGTGAAGCGCTCGACGCCTATTACCGCGAAGCAGGCAGCTGGGCCGAGGATAATCGGGCCGCGCTCGGCCGCTCGCGGCGCACCGCCTGGATCGTCGCCGGCGTCGCAAGCGCGATCGCGCTGATGGAAGCAGCCGCACTGCTCGCGCTGACGCCGCTCAAGACGGTCGAGCCCTATACGCTGCTCGTCGATAAGCAGACCGGTTATGTCCAGGTGCTCAAGCCGCTGGACGCGCAGCAGGTCAGCGCCAACGCAGCGCTCACCCAGTCCTTCCTCGTCCAATATGTGATCGCACGCGAAAGCTTCGACGACGCCACGCTTCAGGCGAATTACCGCAAGGTGTCGCTGTGGTCCGAAGGCGAGGCGCGCAAGGCCTATACGGGCTTCATGCAGGCCAACAATCCGGACAGCCCGCTCGTCCGCCTGCCGCGCACCACCGTGGTAGAAACGAGGGTGAAGAGCGTGTCGCCGCTTGGTAACAACGGCGCATTGGTGCGCTTCGAGACGATCCAGCGCGATGCCAATGGCGCGGTCCAGCCGGCGCGCGCCTGGGTCTCCGTGGTCCGCTATCGCTATTCGGGCGCGCCAATGAGCCTTGAGGACCGGTTCATAAACCCGCTCGGCTTTGAAGTGACCCATTACCGCCGCGACGCGGAAGCGCTGCCATCGACGGAACCCGCGCCCGCTACGCCCGCACCGGTCGTGGCGACCACGGCGCCGACTGCTCAGACGCCTCCCTCGGCCATGCCAACCCCACAGGCGCCTGCGCGATGAGGGCTCTGCTAGCCTCCGTTCTGTTGCTGATCCCGCTTGCTGCACAAGCGCAGGTCCGGCCGCAGCCGGGCATGGGCAACGCACATATCCAGACGGTGGACTATCGGCCCGAGCAGGTGGTGTGGCTGGAAGCCGCCCCCGGCTACCAGGTGACGATCGAGCTGGCACCGGACGAACAGGTCGAGAATGTCGCACTGGGCGACAGCGGTGCCTGGCAGGTGACCGCCAATCGCCGTGGCGACCGGCTGTTCGTCAAGCCGGTGCGCGAGGGCGTTTCCACCAATATGCTCGTCATCACGGACACCCGGACCTATAACTTCCAGCTCTCACCGCTCTCGGACCCGCGCCCCGACACCGCCTGGTCGATCAAGTTCCGCTACCCCGCTGCGCTCTCCGAAAGCCCTGTCTCCGCAAGCGAGGAGAAGGTAGTCGGACGCTACCGAGTGCGCGGCAACGCGGCGCTCCGTCCAAGTGCGATCCATGACGACGGTATTCATACCTATATCGAATGGCCCGAAGACCAAGCGCTTCCTGCCATCTACGCCCTTCATGGCCGTAGCCAGGAGACGCTGATCAACGGCATGATGCGCGACGGCCGGATGGTGATCGACAGCATCCAGGACCGGCTGGTGTTTCGCATCGACGACCGCCGCGCCGAAGCCGTGCGGGTGGTGAGCGAGAAATGAGCGGGACCACCCCTTCCTCGGTGCCCACAACGCCAGTGGACAGCAATGTGCTTCCCGTGATTGCGCGGCCACGCTCCGGCCCGCCGGTCTGGGTGCTGGTGCTTGTTGCGATCGGAATCGGCGTTCTGCTGTTCTCGGTTCTCGATGCGCGTCGCCGCGCGCTCAGTGCGCCTGCCATCCGTCCGCGGATCGCTGACGCAGTGTCGGCGCCTTCCGGGGTAGCCCCGCTTTATATCCCGCCAGTTGCAGAACCGCAGCTGGCCCCATTCCCGCTAGTCATGCCGACACCGGGCCCGATCACGCCACCGATCCAGCCGCGCCAGCAAGCACCGGTCATGCCGACCTATACCGCACCGCAGCCCAGCTATCAGATACCGTCGCAGGCCCAGTCGCCTGCTGCTCCGGCACGCATTGCCACCGAGCCGATGCTGGTGATCGACAACACCGCAGGCACCATCAAGGCCTCGGGTGAAGCGTCCGGCCAGGCAGCCGGGACACCCGGCCAATCAGGTGCGAAATCGGCGGTTGCCGGAACGCGTACTGGTGCGGGCGTCCTCTCCAACAAGGCGACGACCGTCCCGCAAGGCACCCTGATCCCGGCGGTGCTGGAAACCGCGCTCGATTCCACCAGTCCCGGGCTGGCGCGCGCGATCGTCTCGCGCGACATCCGGGGCTTTGACGGCAGCCGCATCCTCATCCCGCGCGGCAGCCGCCTGATCGGCGAATATGGCTCGGACACCGAGAATGGTCAGAAGCGCATGCTGGTCAACTGGATCCGGCTGATGCGCCCGGACGGCGCCACCATCGCAATTGGCTCGCCTGCCACCGATCCGCTGGGCCAGGGCGGTATCCGCGCCAGCGTCAACTCGCATTTCTTCGAGCGATTTGCCGGCGCGATCCTGCAATCGGCACTCGATGTCGGCGTCAACCTCGCCTCGCGCGCGGCTGACAGCCAGGTGATCGTGGCACTTCCCGGCAATGTCAGTGGTGCCGCGCGCGCCACCTCGCCTGCCACCATCAAGCCCACGCTCAAGGTCAAGGCAGCGAAGAGCATCTCGATCTTCGCTGCGCGCGACCTTGATTTCACGGGCGTCGAAAACCGGTGAGCAAGGCCGCGCCCGCAAACGACACCCCGGTCTATCTGCGAGCCTATCTCGCACCGCTTGCGCCCGTGCTGGCCCGGCCGGACGTGACCGACATCTATGTGAACCGCCCGGGCGAGGTCTGGGCCGAGACCCTGGGCGGCGCCGTCGAGCGCCACGAAGCGCCAGATCTCGATACCGCGACACTGGAACGGCTCGCCCGCCAGATCGCCGCGATCTCGCATCAGGGCATCAGCCGCGAACATCCCCTGCTTTCCGCCAGCCTTCCCGACGGCTCGCGCGTCCAGATCGCGGCGCCGCCGGCCACCCGCGGATCGATGGCGATTGCCATCCGCAAACACGTCTCGTCCGACCTGGCCTTGAGCGACTATGTTGCCGCTGGTGCCTTTGCTGACACCAGCAGGCGGACCGTCGCCGGCAAGTCCGAAACCGATCTGCGTCTCGCAGAACTGCTCGAAGCTGGTGACATCGCCGGCATGCTCGCGGCCGCGGTAAAGGCGCGCAAGAACATCCTCGTCTCCGGCGGCACCTCAACCGGCAAGACCACGTTCCTCAATGCCTTGATCCGTGAGATACCGGCAGAGGAGCGATTGATCCTGATCGAGGACACGCCCGAGCTGCACCAGCATCACGATAATCTGGTCGGCCTGCTCGCCGTGCGCGGTGCGCTGGGCGAGGCGCGCATCTCGGCAACCGACCTGCTGGCGGCATCGCTGCGCATGCGTCCCGATCGCATCATCCTGGGCGAGCTACGCGGAGAGGAAGCCTATACTTTCCTGCGCGCGATCAACACCGGCCATCCCGGCTCGATGACCTCGGTGCATGCCGACAGCGCCGAGCGCGCGATCGAGCAGATCGTGCTGCTGGTGCTCCAGGCCGGCACCCAGCTCAGCCGCGACGACGTCCGCCACTATGTGCGCAGTACCGTGGATGTCTATGTCCAGCTTGCCCGCACCCGCGGGCAGCGACGCGTGGCCGAGGTGTTGCTCGCATGATTACGCCTTCGCTTGCCGATCCGGCGGGATCGAGTCCGCTCGTTGCGGCGGTTCAGTGGATCGAAGGTGTGGCGGTAGGGACGATCGCGACCAGCATTGCGCTCATTGCGGTCGCGAGCGTCGGCTTCCTGATGCTGAATGGCCGCCTGCCTATCCGGCGCGGGGTGACCGTGATCACCGGATGCTTCATCCTGTTCGGTGCGCAGACAATCGCTGCCGGCATCCTGGGAGTGGTGCAGCTGGATGCTCCAACGGCATCTTACCGAGCGCAGGCAACCCCTTCGCTGCCTCCATCGATCCCGACACCCAAAACCGCACCCCCCTATGATCCCTATGCCGGAGCGGCTGTGCCGCAGAGATAGCAAGCGCGCCCTAAAGCCAGCGCTTCAAACACCGGCGGGCGTGTTTGCGACCCTGGTGAGAACTTGTCGGGTATCCGGCGCGAAACTGAGCAAGGAGTACACGGGTGAATCTCAGGCACCGCTGGTTATGATCCATACTCCGGGGCGATAGTCGCATCTTGGTGGGATGTGTTCTTTTCAAGGGTATCGGCAGCAGTCAGCTGCAACGCGCACCCGGCCTTACATGAGCCAAGCCATTTTCTTGCTGGGCAATTGACAATCGAAAAGCGTGCACAAATAGGTGCGACCTTTCCGGGGCGGGGTTACCATGACAAAATTTGTTCGTTTCCGTTCACTTCTGATGTGTTGCTCAGGCGTTTCGCTGTCTGTCCTTACAGCGTGTGGTGGATCCTCCTCGGGTTCAGTGACGTCCCCTGTAGTCGTGGCACCAACTCCGGCGCCGACCCCTACCCCAACTCCGACGCCACCGGTCGTCGGGATGAAGTCGGAAACCATAGCGGTGCTGGAGAACCCCTGGTCCCTGGCATTCCTGCCGGACGGCCGGATGCTTGTCACTTCGCGGCCACCAACGGGAAAAGTGAACAATCCGATCACGCCAGGTACGCTGCGGATTGTTACCCAAGCAGGTGTTGTCTCTGACTCGATCAGCGGGCTCCCGACCAATGTCGGCCTGCTCGATGTGGTTCTGGATCCGCGCTACACCAGCAACAAGCTTGTCTACATCTCGTTCATGGAGCGGGATCCGACAGCGCCTCGCGTAGGGCGCGCCGCAGCCGACCTATCCATTGATCCCGCGGGTCTCGCTGTGATGCGCGGGGCGCTGGTCTTCGGAAGCGATGGTATCGCAAAGCTTCAGGACGCCCAGGTCATCTGGCGCCAGATTCCAAAGATCGCGACGCCAGCCGGCTCGGGAGAGCCTGGTGGGCGTATGACCTTTTCTCCGGACGGCACCTATCTCTTCGTGGCGGCAGGCGATCGACAGGAAATGGAGGCGCCCCTGATCCAGACGCTCTCCAATACCATTGGCAAAATCATTCGGATCTATCCCGATGGCAGCATTCCAGCCGACAATCCTTATGTAGGACGCCCTGACGCCAAGCCGGAAATCTGGAGCTGGGGACACCGCAATCCTTACGGGCTCGCATTCAGTCCGTCAGGTCAGCTCTGGGAACATGAGATGGGGCCGATGGGGGGCGATGAATTCAACGCCATCGCCTCGGGCAGCAACTATGGCTGGCCGCTTGTGTCCTATGGTGATGACTATAGCGGAACTCCAATCCCGAAGCCGAGTGCCGGCGATGGATTCGCGGCCTCCGCCCTCTGGTGGGTTCCTGTCATCGCTCCTTCAGGGATGATCTTCTACACCGGAGGCCTTTTCGGCGATTGGAAGAACGACGCCCTTATCTCAGGGCTGCAGTATCACGGGCTCGTCCGCGTTCGCATCAATGGCTCCAAGGCGACCGAGATGCAGCGAATAGACCTCGGCAGCCGCATCCGTGGGCTCGCGCAATCAAGCGATGGAAGCATCTGGGTTGTGGAAGACCAGCCTAGTGGCGCGCTGCGCAAGCTGACCCCGATTTTCTAACTTGGCTGCTGATCCATTGATCTGATCGGCTGAAGAACGCCCTGCGCCTTCCTGAAGGCGCAGGGCACATATCAAACAAGCACCGCCCTTATTGAAGTCTTGTTCGATCCGCCCCTCGATCTCCATCATCATCTCGACGCCTTCCGAGGCATCGCCTGCCGTCGGCCCATAATGCGCGGTAAAGCCGCGTCGGGCGCTTACGGATAAGCGATTTGCAGTAGGGCGTCGGTGTTGGACATCGGAAGCTTAGAGGAAAGATGGGCGCGATCAGAAATGACTGTTCGTGGGCCGGCAGCAGACAGTCCGCTTCGGGGAGCCACGCGGCGATCGACGTCGAATAGAGGCTCTCGGTGAACCGATGTCCGGGATCTACGCCGGCTGCACACGTGCGCACTGATGCGCCAGTATCAAACCAATGGTTTGAATCAGCTTATCGTATGCACAGGCTATCCCGACATCGTTCGGCTCCAACCCGGAAAGGCCACTTTCAGCCGCTCGATCGTGTAACGCCACTTGGTCGTCTTCGGCGCGCAGACGGTGTTCTGGTTCGGGCGCCGCGGCCGGCGAAGCGGCTTGCTGGCTTCTCGCGCCATCGGCCGCCAAACCGGATGTGCAGCTGCGACAATTTTCTCCAAACTCATCCTACCATTTAACGCCCATTCCGCATATGGAATGAGTCGCTCGGCATTGGCATGCGATAAGGGGGTGTGCGTGCGGTATTTTAAGCGGCTGGCTTTGCCGGCCTGTTTTATTGTTCTCGGCATCACGACGCTTTCGGCCACGGCAGCGCCGCCACTGGGGAACGACCTGGGCAACTACGCTGGCCCGGGGCCAGTTCGACTTGGTGGCCCTGCCGGTACCTCCGCTTTGATGACTACCTCGTCATCCTCTGCGGGCGAGACGGTGAACTACACCTACGACGAACTTGGGCGCCTGATTAGCGTGAAGCAGGAAGGCACCGTCAACAACGGTGTTGAGAGCAATTACAGCCTTGATAAGGCTGGGAACCGCACGAACGTCAAGGTCACTGGCGTTCCCTGAGACACCCCGGGTTTCCGTCTCGATTTCCATTTGAACCTGCTCGCCAACGCGCGGGCAGCGCGGTCTTTTGTGGGGAATTTATGCGCAGTTTTCGCCGATATGCGGTTTCGGTCGTGGCGTTGTTGGCGAGCCAGGCGGCTCATGCTCAGAGCATGGCGCCGGTTGATCCGATTCCTCCGGTTGCGACGGTCGATGAGAATGGCGTCGATATGACGGCCGGTGTCGCGCGAATTCCGATCGAATTGTTACCCTTCACCATGTCGCCCAACGGAGCACCGGTATCGGTCAACATAACCGGCCCTGGCGGTGGGATTGCTAACGCAGCGTTTACAGCGGGAATGGGCGGTGCGGTAAATGCTGGCCTGTCGACCTCCTATGGGGCTGAGAACGGATCCTATCCTTTCGGCAACACAAAAATGCCCGACGCGAATGGGCTGGTGCCCCAATTGGATTGGAACGGCGGACTCTCCTCTGCGCCGCCTACGGCGCAGTCGGATGGCTCCTACATCTTCATGCCTGAGTCCCTGGAACGAGGGCAAGATAGTCCGCTGGCTATCATTCCTGCGGGAAGCGGCGGCAATCAGGCGAATACTCAGATATTCTCGATGCGCGGCACGCGCATGGTCGTCGGATCCTTGGGGCAGGCGACGCAGATTATTTTCCCCGACGGCGAGAAATGGGACCTCTACTACAATACGGTTACTTATGCGGGTGGCTCCGCATTTCCCGGATCGACCTTTCCGATTTTGCCCTCGAGGCCTGCTGCCCGCCTGAAGTTCCTGATCTCTTCGAGGGGTTATGGAATACAATATTCTTACCTTCGGGACAGCCTTGCTGGCACCAATTCTTACAATGAAATGGAATGGGCCGCGCCCACCCGAATTGTTTTCTTCAATCGGGCGAAGATTTTTTGCGATCCGAGCACGTTGGTGGACTGTGGTTCCCTATCTTCTCTGAATTCCTATGCGACGATCGAGTACAATAACGCCACTCCCTCCGTCATTTTCAAGACGCCAAAGAACAGAACTGGGGTGAAGATCGCCTTCACGGCCAGCGCTACGACCGTGGAGGATATGGCAGTTCCAGGCTCTGCCAGGACCTACACCGGCGGACAGATGACGCATAAGTTAGTCACGTCCGCCTATTCCGGTCCGAACGGAAATTTCCAGTATAGTTACGCATATTGGACGCAAGAGGGAGAACCATGCCCTTGTGATGGTGGCACCACCGCCGAAAGAACCGACCCTCTCGGTGGATCGATAAGCACTGGTGGTGACATCAATTATTCGATGCCGGGCTATTTGATCGATGCGGCCGGGCTAGTCAGCAATTACGAGTGGAGGCGCGGTAAGCCGGTCGGTTTGATTCGTAATTCCGCGTTCGGCGCGCCCTTCAGCTCTGTGGGGTTCCAAGCGGACAACCGGGGTAATATTAAGAAGCAGACGCTCATTCCGTCCGACACCAGCGCGCCGATCACACTATATACCAAGGTGTTTTCGTCTGAGTGCTTGAATCCCAAGACGTGCAACAAGCCCACTAGCATCACGGACGGCAAGGGCAACGTCACGGCGTATACCTATAGTTCGGATCATGGCGGCGTCCTAACTGAGGTCGCGCCCGCGGTCGGCGGCGTTTCGCCGGTCAGGCGTTACGCCTATGGGCAGCGTTACGCGTGGATCAAGAATGCCTCAGGTGGTTTTGTGCATGCTGGAGATCCAGTCTGGCTGCTGCTGAGCGAGAAAACCTGCCGGACCACCGCGACAAATGTAGCTGCCGATAGTTGCGCGGGCGGGGCCTCGGATGAGGTTGTGACCAGTTACGACTATGGCCCGGATACCGGCCTTGTCGGAAATAACCTTCTCCTTCGAGGCAGAGCCGTGACCGCCGACGGCGTGACGCTGCGGACCTGCTACGGTTACGACGATAACGGCAACAAGATCTGGGAAACGAGTCCGCGCGCGGGCTTGGCGACCTGTGACTAAACCCACCGCACAGAGGCTGGCGATATGAACAAGATCATTCGCGCGCTGATAGGCGCGGCAGCATTTGCTTCAATGGGTGCGGCGGCTCCGGCCCTGGCCCAGTCATCCCCGTCGGATTTTACCAGTGGAGCGCGATATGATGACGCTGGCCGCCTCACCGGCACGATCGCGCCAGATCCGGATGGCCCTAGCGGGGGCCTTCGCTACATGGCTGTTCGCAATAGCTACGACTCTGCCGGCCGCCTTATCAAGATTGAGAAGGGCGAGTTGGCGAACTGGCAGGGCGAGACGATTGCGCCCCAATCCTGGGCCAACTTCACCGTCTCCATGCAGGTCGAGACGACGTACAACGCGCTGAACGGGAAGCTGAAGGAGACGGTCTCCGCTGTTTCGGGCGTTACTGCCACCCCCTATCAGGTAACGCAGTACAGCTATGACGTGATGGGCCGTCTCGAATGTACGGCGATCCGCATGAACCCGGCGGCGTTTGCATCGCTTCCGGCTAGCGCGTGTTCTCTCGGCGTGGCCGGCAATCAGGGCCAGGATCGGATTACCAGGAACGTTTATGACGTAGCTGGGCGGGTTACTCAGATCCGCAAGGCGGTAGGGACAGGCCGTGAGCAAGCCTATGTCACCTATGGCTATCGCTACGACAGCAAACAGGAATATGTCGTCGATGCCAACGGCAACAAGGCACGGATGATCTACGACGCCTATGATCGGCAGTCCCAATGGCAGTTCCCCTCGGCGACTGCGCCGACGGGCTACAATCCTTCCACTCCGGCTAACGCGCTGGCGACATCGGGCGCGGTCAACACCAATGATCGCGAGGAATATGGCTATGATGCAAACAACAATCGCGCCTGGCTTAGGAAGAGAGATGGGCGCGTCTTCCTCTACGGCTACGATGCGCTCAATCGATTGACCTCAAAGGTTGTGCCGGACGCGTGTGTTGCGGGCTACGCCTGTACGAACGTGCCGGCTTCGATGACGCGAGACGTCTATTACAATTATGACCTGCGCGGCCTGCAGACGTCCGCACGCTTCGACAGCGCAAGCGGCGCGGACGCGGTGATCAATGCCTATGACGGCTTTGGGCGAATTTCCTCCAGCACCACGAGCATGGGCGGCACCAGTCGGACCTTGACCTACCTCTACAATGGGGACGGCAACCGGACGCGTATCACGCATCCCGACGGTGCCTATTTTTCGATGGACTATGATGGTCTTGATCGAATGAGCGCCGCGCAGTGGTGGGGCCCAAACAGTGGCGCCGTGCCGTTCATGGGGATCAACTATGATCCATTGGGCAGGCGTCTTTGGACAGCGCGGGCCAGCAGTGCCACCAGCTATAGCTACGACGGCATCTCGCGTCTTTCTGGCCAGAGCCAGACTTTCGCTGGAAGCGTGGGTAATTTGAATACTGGCTTCAGCTATAACGCGGCAAGCCAGATCACGAGCGTCAGCCGAGATAACGCAGCCTTCGTGTATTCCGGGCAAGCGAATGCCGATCGCAATTACACCGTCAACGGATTGAACCAATATGGTTCTGCGGGCGGCGTTGGATTTGGCTATGATTCTAACGGCAATCTGACCGCCAGCGGCGGTATCGCCTTCACCTATGATGCTGAAAATCGGCTCGTGGTGGCGTCAACGGGTGCGCAACTTACCTACGATCCGCTCGGGCGCCTCTACGAAACGTACAGCCCGACCACCGGGGTAACGCGCTTCCTATACGACGGGGACAGGCTTGCCGCGGAATATGATGGCAGCGGCGCGATGCTGCGGCGCTACATGTTCGGACCCGGTGTGGATGAGCCCATCCTGGTCGATGAGGGTGGTACTCTCAACTGCTCGGGAACGAAGGTGTTGCACACCGACCATCAGGGGTCGATCGTTGCGCAGGCCGATTGCTGGGGTAACCGGACCGCTATCAACACCTATGATGAATACGGCATCCCTAAGAACAGCGTGAATGGCAACAGGGAGCCATATGGGCGGTTTGCTTATACCGGTCAGGCTTGGATCCCCGAGCTTGGAATGTACTACTACAAGGCTCGCATCTATTCGCCTACACTTGGCCGCTTTATGCAGACCGATCCGATCGGTTATAAAGATCAAATCAATCTCTATACCTACGTATCCAATGATCCTTTCAATATGCGCGACCCAACAGGCATGTGTCCGCCATGTCTTGCGCCCGTCGCCTATGTCGCGGTGGCCGAGGTAACTCCAATTGTCGTTAGCCTCGCTGTGGTTACTGCCACGGCAATTGCGGCCAACAATTTTCCGGTACTGGATTACAAGGCTGGTGTGCTCCAGCACACAATGACAATTGGTTCGTACTGGATGGAGCAATCCGGTGAGGGGCGTGAGTCGGCGGAGTCTGACGAGTCCCCGACTGAACCGGATCGTACTGCTGAGGATCCTTTGCGTCAGGATAAGAATGGCAGGCCGGAAGTCGATCCCGAAGCTGCGGGAAGGGCCCACACACAGCTTGGCACAAGAAGCGGTCGGCGTACGGGGCCATATCGCCAAGGAAGGGAATTTGACGAAGAGGGTAATCCGGTTCGTGACGTCCATGTGTCGGATCACGGAAGGCCAGATACCCACACCAATCCGCACGAACACGTTTTTGTCCCAAATCCGACCGGCGGCACTCCTCAGCGCGGTCCCGCGCAGCCATTCTAATCCAGGATATCTTTATGCCTCTGTACGCCTTCAAAGTTAGAGAACTGGCTACGTCAGGGGGCGCAATTCAGCAGATCCTGCCCCTTATGATCGAATCCATTCCTGATGAAGTTCGGAAGCTTCAATGGTATATTTTTGACGACGACGTTGTAGTTTTAGAGCAAAGCACACTCCAAGATTTTAGACATAATTCTGATACTGCGATGAATTGGAGTGCGCTTGTGGATAAAATTTCAGTTATAGAAAGCGCGTTCAATATAATTATAGTTGGATACGGATTTAGCGCGCCAATTTCTGAAATTGAAAAATTATATGATACCTCGAATTTCGAAGGAAATTTTGTAAGCGTCAGTCTATTTGATGGATGTGAGTGGAGAGTTTCCTCTAACATACTTGACGTAATAAAAAATATTGTTGAGAAAGTATTATAATTTTATCTGCCATATTGGTACTTTTATAGTTAGGTATGCCGCGCCCTAATGACTGAAGAAATTTCAGTCCACTCGCGGAGGTGGCCTTTCTCGTTCAGGAACTGAGCCCTATCATACTGCTAGTCATTACTCGCGCGCGCCGACCGGTGTGCGACCAGTTCGAGGCGCTATGCTGCGAACGAACCGCGCTTTCTCGCTTGGTTCATGCGAAAAATGACGGACGCTACACCCGTGCGCATGGCTCAAGTCTCGCCCGCAACTCCGCGTAAGCGTCATCGTGAGAACGCATGAGTGGATCCCATTGATTCTCTTCGGAACTCGGTTCGACGCGACCTTGGAAGCAAGCGGTCTCGTTGTGAGGCGCACCGAACACATCCTCATATCGTGCGACAACTTTGATGGCGATGAAAGTCGCGCCCCGATCACAGCAGCGAGTTTGTCGCGTTCGCCGAAATTGATCCCTAAGGGATAAGTGTCCCAACTTTCGGCTGCTGCGATATCCTGACGCCAGTGCGACTTGCTCAGATCAGGCTCTTCTCCCACCATAATATACCGATCGGCCTGGCCTTCTGTGTAGGTTTGAACGATCGCGCTTGATAGCCAGGGGACACGTCGCGCTGGCGACTGGCCGGAATTTCGGAATATGGCCTTGGTGGCCAACGATCCCGCAAGAGTGAGTTCGCATTCAAGACTCTCGATGACCAAGTACGCACGCGCCTGCGCCCGCGCAACGTTCGTCCGTCCCGGCACCGCGTGGGCAGACGTGGCGAGGCTATGCCGTTCGGTGACGACGACGAGGAGGATGCGATCTACCGAACCGATATCCAGATCGCCGCGGTCAACTCGCTCAGCGCCGTGATGGCAGTGATGCGGTGGCAGCGCTGGATGAACTACTTTCGCGACGAACGCGGCGAGATGAACTCGGTTTACATGATCGAAGGTAATAACATCGCCAATCGGCCTGCGGCATGAGCAGGGTGGAAAGGCTCAAAACAGTCTTTGTGGACGAGATTCCAGAGATCCTCGAAGATGGAGTCCTGTATGTTTCTCGCGCATGCAAAGTCGCCCTGCATAACTGCGCTTGCGGATGCGGCGAGGAGGTGTCAACGCCACTCGTGGCAACCGAATACAACCTCACTATGGAGGGGAATGACGCATCTGTCTGGCCCTCGGTCGGCAATCACGATTTTGCCCGTGCCTCACACTATGTGATCCAGCAGGGTCGGATCGTGTGGGCAGGACAGATGAGCAGGGGGGCAATCGAGAAGGGACTTCAACGAGATCGCGAGCTGAAGCGTCCCAACGTGAGCGCCGCCCCGGTTCGTCCTCCTTCAATCACGATATGGTCACTTCGTCGGATCTGGAATTGGCTGAAGACGATGTGCAGTACGATATTCGGTTAAGCCCCCCCCCCCCAACGGATGACGGCTTTCAGGGTTCTCGATCTATCGCCTAAACGACCGATATTGGGGCGCTTTGCTGCCTGTCCGCTTTCGGATCGACCGTCTCACCGCCGAACGGCCGACTATGGGTGGTTAGCTGCCGCTGTGAGGCGTCGCCGCTTCCACGCGCCGCCGCTCTACTAATTCTGTTCTCGTCTGCCTTTCCAGCGTTCCATCCGGGCGCTGGATCTCCAAAGCTATCGTCTTCGTACGCTTTGTTGGAACTCCAGCATCGTCGGTCGCCCAGGTCACGGAAAGAGACCCTGATACCCGTTCCTTGCCCCGCTCGCGAAGAGCCGCCTCCAAGCTGATCGGTTTCTGCGTTATCGCTCCGACTGCGACATCGGATTCGGCGCGCTCGAGGCGGACCTTGTCGGGATCGACTTTGGCAACCACCTTGAAAGTCGCGCCGGCGGATTCACCTTCTATCCTGCTGATCGGCTGGGCCTCGACGGCCCATGCGTCCAGATACTGGGCGCCGGGATGAAGGTCTTGCGAGGTCAGATCGTACTTTGCCAGCAGTTCAATGACCGACTCCGGATCGCATTCAATGTGGAAGGCATTCCAAGTAAATATCCATTGTCCGCAGACCGTCCGGTCCCATTTGGCCGCCTTGAGCCAATGATCGAGACGGCGTTCTAGCTCACGAGTATTGAGCAGTTTTATTGGGCCATTTGAGGGCTTGAATACGCGTGCTGGGAACTGCCAGTTGCTGGCGCGGTCTTGGGATGTTGCGTCATCGGGCAGATCATATTCCAATTCGATGCCGCCGTCC
Source organism: Sphingomonas kyeonggiensis (assembly GCF_014204495.1). GTDB lineage: Bacteria > Pseudomonadota > Alphaproteobacteria > Sphingomonadales > Sphingomonadaceae > Sphingomonas > Sphingomonas kyeonggiensis_A. The sequence goes on from NZ_JACHLN010000001.1 coordinate 816,433, forward strand.
CTTCGGGCGATCACGCTTTCGATCAGCCTAACCGTGCCTTTCGAATTTCCGGACGATCCGTCGCTCGCTTCCTCAGACGTCTTGTAGCTTTGCGTGATCAAGTAGGCTTCCCCCGCGCGCGAAGTTGTCGGGGAATCCTGCGCGAGGGAAGGAACTGTCGGCGAGAGCAGGAGCGCAATGGCAGCCGCTGTTATGCTCGGTTTCATGACGACCAAACTGCCCCGATCATATGCGGCCCGCAAGGTCTGCTAATGGGGCGTTTGCAGCCTGACCGCTTTCGGATCGACCGTCTCACCGCCGAACGGCCGACGAAGGGTGGAAAGCCGACGTAGCGTCTCGAAGGATTTCACAGTAAGCTCCAGCAATGACGCCGGAGCATTACCGAGTTCGGATTGAAGGCCAGCGCGTGCTTATTGCGGTCGCAGGCGATGAAGTGCTGGCTCGCATTCACGGAAATCTGCTCGAAGTCGGTGCCCGTGCAGTGGGGCCGTCAGCGTGGCTCTGCGACGGAGACGTCTCGGTGCAACGATTATCGGAAGCGATTGGCGAACTTGGCAAGGACGAGGTTGTTTATCTCGCCGCTAACGGAGCCGAGCGGATCGAGTTCGGCTTTCTGGTCGCCCCCAAGATAGACGGTGGCATCATCGTCACACCATAGTCAATGTCTGCAATTGGGGCGTGAGCAGCCTGACTGCTTTTGGATCGGCCGCTTCGCCGCCGAACAGCCGAAGATGGGTGGAAAACGCACGTTTCGACGGGCGACTTGATCGGTCGCCCCTCGGCCGGGTCCGGCGAAAACACCCGTTCGCGTTAGACAGGCCGTTTCCGGAGCCGGACGTCGTTCGTCGGGTCAGGAGCAGGGCATCGTCGATGCCCGCAAGCTCTTGTCGTGATTTGGATCCTGGCGGGACCGGGCGATATCGGAATCGCCCGGTTGATCGGCCTTCAGACCATCGCGGTGTCGGTCCTCATTTCTTGACCACGGGCGTGATTTCCAACGCGCCCGGTTCGACGATATTCACACCCGAGAAGACCATCATCCCGCCACGGAATTCGATAAGATCGTAATCCTTGTAGCGACCCAGAGTAAATCCCCGCCACTTCAAGGGCTTGCCGACAAACGGTAGCAAACCGTTGGTGGCGACCTTGGCCTCATCGCTGCGCGTGAAAGGCTGCGAACGATCGAGCAGCATCACATTGATGGCGGTGTCGAGCTCGGCCGTCAGGAGTTCCTTCAGGCGGGCGCCGTTATTTTCGGTCAGGCCCGCAAGCGGCAGCGCCTTACCTTCACAGCAGAAATATTTGATCGCCTTGCCAGAGTCGTCGCCGATCGCGACCTTCGTCTTCAGCACGATATAGGGGCGAACATCCTCGGTCTTCTTGACAAACGTAAGCACCACATACGGAGTCACGGTCATCGTGCGGCCGCCCGGCTGGGGCGTGAGCGTGAAGGCCGTCCGGAACTGGTCGCCCGCCATGATCGTGTTGGTCATCTCGATCGCCTTTGCCCGGACGTCGAAGCGCAAGTCATCCTCGACATTGCGGACCTTGCCTGTGCCGGCCTCGGCGTTGATCGAACTCTGCACCAGCATGCCGATCGGGCCGAACAGCGCCCCGATCCCGCCCTGATGTCCCGAGATAACGACGTTGCTGTCCGGGATGCGGTGGACACCCATGGGCAGATCGCCCAGCCCATTCGCCCCTTTTTCGGAGAAGACTATGGCCGTCGTGGCTGGCGATGATGCTGGCGCCGCGCCGGCCGGCCCTTGCGGGGCCGCCGTTTGTGCCATCAATGCGGGCGCGCTCGCGACCAGCGCGAGAATGAATATACGCTTCATGTTTATTCCCCCTAAACCCTGGCTCGAGATGCCGCCCCCGGCTTTTGCTCGGCCACCGCAGCGACTGTTAGCTCGCGGTCATGGCCCAGAACAACCCTGCAAAAGATGAAGTGCTGATGCTGTTCGCGCCCAATGTGTGAGGTGGACCCCCTTGCCGAGCGTTCGACCCGGATTACGGACGGCCCTGCGCGACGGAGACAATCCGGGGCAAAGCGGCCGCGGAACGAATGTCGGCAATTGGGGCGGTTGCTACCGATCGCGGCTGCGACCAATTAGTCGGCGCGTTCCCTCAACGGCCAATTACGGCCGTGGAGACGAACCATGGGAAATTCACATCATGATCCTGTCGTGCAGTGCCGGCCTGCGTGGAACGCGGGCAAGACTGTCGGGGCCAAGCGACCGCTGACACAGAAGCAAATCTGGGCCGTTCGCTTCTTTCTGGATCGAGAAGGCCGCGTTCGCGACAGGGCGCTGCTCGACCTGGCGCTCGACAGCAAGCTGCGCGGCTGCGACCTGGTGAAAACCAAGATTGGCGATCTCGTATCTGGAACCGACATCAGGACCAGAGCGATCGTCATCCAGCAGAAGACCGGAAAACCCGTGCAGTTCGAGCTGACAGCTGATGTTAGAGCAAGTTTGCTCGCCTGGTTCGAACATCGTGGCGGTACGATCCACGACTACGCGTTTCCGAGCCGAGTCGACCATGCCGGCCACCTCAGCACACGCCAATACGCACGACTTGTCGATGAGTGGGTTGAGGCAGTGGGACTTCGCCGTGCCGAGTATGGCACACACTCACTACGGCGCACCAAGGCATCGATGATCTACAAGGCCACCGGCAACCTTCGCGCGATCCAGATCCTGCTGGGTCATACGAAGATCGAGAACACGGTCAGATATCTCGGCGTCGACATTGAAGATGCTTTGCCCCTTGCTGAGCGAACGGAAATCTGAGGCTGGGCGGTCCATCCTCACTCAAGATGAGCCGCTCCGACGTCGGACGACTATGCGCCCTAATATCAGTCATTCGGCGGCGTTGCCGGCTTATCTTCTGGCCGTTCGAGAACAGCTTCATCGCGCGAACGAATTCGATGTGCTGCTTGACCGGCTGATCGCTGGGGAACGGCGTGCCGTCAGAATGCCAGGCACCCCTCGTACATCTGACCGCCTTTATGGGTTCACGGCCTAGACCGGCCCGAAAATAGCAGCGGCGAGGGCGGAGCAGCCCGGTTCGACAGCCTGGCCCTTGCGGGCGTCGGCATCCGATTGAGATTCGGCGCGCAATGGAGCAGCGGCTACTGAATATAGGCGCCTGAGAGGGAAGCTCAATTGTGAGCGTGGTGCGGGGAATGCGAAAAAGACAAGGCCCAGTCTACCCATTTACCACCGTCCCGCCATTCGGGTGCAGTACTTGGCCCGACATGTAGCTGGCGTCCTCGCACGCGAGGAACAGGAAGGCGGGCGCCACTTCATTGGGCTGGCCCGGCCGCTTCATCGGTGTATTCTCGCCGAAAGTCTCGAGCTTCTCGGGTGAAGCCCCGCCCATCGGGTTGAGCGGCGTCCAGATCGGCCCCGGTGCCACCGCATTCACGCGGATGCCTTCGCCGACGAGGTTCTCTGAGAGGCTTGGGGTGAAGGCCGTGATCGCGCCCTTGGTGCTCGAATAGTCGAGCAGTTCCTTCGAGCCCTGGTACATCGTCACCGAGGTGCAGTTGACGATCGCCGCGCCCTTTTTGAGGTGCGGGCGCGCGGCCTGGGTCAGGAAGAACATCCCGAAGATATTGGTCTGGAAGGTGCGGCGCATCTGGTCCTCGGTGATATCGGTGATGTCCTTGTCGGGATGCTGCTCGCCGGCATTGTTCACCAGCACGTCGATCCGGCCGAACGCCTCGATCACCTGGGCGACTGCCTGGTCGCAGAAATCCTTGTCGCCGACATCGCCTGCGATGGTCAGCGCCTCGCGGCCCTCGCTACGGACGATCTGGGCGGTCTTCTCGGCATCGTCATGCTCGCAGAGATAGACGATCGCCACATCGGCGCCTTCGCGCGCATAGAGCGCGGCGACGGCACGGCCGATGCCGCTATCCGCACCGGTGATCAGCGCGACCTTGCCCGCGAGACGCCCGGAGCCAGGGTAACGCGGCTCCCATTCGGGCTTGGGTTCGAGCGCGCTCTCGTGGCCGGGCAGCGCATCTTCGTGGATCATCTCGGCGGTATCGGACATTGCGGCTTCTCCTCGCCTTGGACAACCCGTCGGCGTGCGAAGAGTTCTTTCCTGCAAGTCAGATGCCGCGCTTTCGCGGGTCCAGCCCCCACGCCAGTCCGTCGGCTCTCGCGCCCGAATGTGTGAGGGCGAGGTCGGCTTGCCGCCCGCCCGTCATATCAGCGGGCGCTCCGTCGGATCGAGGCTGCCTATCCGAGGCCCGCACGTCCGAGGTCATGAGCTCCGAAGCCGGCGGTCGCCCGTGTTGCCTGGCGGACTCTCCACGCGCCTTGCTCACTGCCTGGCGGAGTTGCCGACAAATGGTCGGACCATCGAGATGCGAGGCGACGTTGGTATAGCCTTCGGCGTTCAATTTGCGCTCGATATGGTCGATCCGCGCATATTCGCCGGTGGCGTTCGCGCCGAAGTTGGCGGTCAGTGCGTAGCCGGGTTCGACCAGCTTCACCGCGATATCAAAATAGGCGAGCTCGGGGGCAAGGGAGCCGGTGAAGCTTTCGATCGCCTGCTTGCTCGTGGTATAGGCCACAGCCAAGGGAAACGCGGCTAGCGTTACGCTCGAAATCACGTTGACGATACCCGATCGTGGCCGAACGCATGGCGCTTGCAGGATCACCGCTTCATCTGCAGAGCTTCCGATATTTGGCGCAAGAGCGCTACGCCTCAACTACCCCAAGAAGAGCGCTTTTCCCCCCGCCTCGCCCGCCCACTTTTCGTGTCGCTTTTGATGCAATGGGCCGCCATTCATACCTCTCTCTTGAGGTGACGCCCAAACGTTGATGCGATCTGATGCACCTGAGGCGGTGTTTTCGGCGGTAGCAGGACGCAGTATGCGCTGGAGCGAACCTGGCCGGGAGCCATCGGGGAAACCCTAACCTTCGCAATATCGGCTGCGGATCACTGCTAACATGCTGAAAGAGCAGGAATAAGATGTTAGCTTCTGGAGCTACTCAAACTCTAACCACCATCACCGAAAGTCTGTAACAGGCTGTAATTATTATATTTTTCTATTTCCAGATATTATAGTTCGATAGGCCAATCTGGTCGGGGCGAGGTTAGCTAGAATGTTAGAGCAAAAACCGCAGAAATCCGCCGATGTTAGCCATGTTATAGTTTTCCCGCGCGCTATACCGATGCCCCACCAGCATCCGGATTTGTAAAGAGAATTTTTCTCTTTATTTGTTGAGTTCGTGCTGCGATTATAGGCGCATGACGTCTCCGCAGATTTCAATGACGCGCCCCTTTTCCCGCAAGCAATTGAGCGCCGCCACGGGTGTGCCTGGAGATTTACTCGCCTATTGGATCAAGCTCGGGCTGCTGCGGCCAATGGGAGGCGGCGACGGCAAGGGCAAGCATCGCCAGTTCGGTTTTCAAGCGGTCCATATCGCCGCCGTGCTGGCCGAGCTCGGTCGTTACGGAATGAACGGCGCCTCACTACGCAGAGCAGCTGCCACCTTGTGGGGCATTATCGATTTCGCTCGCCGGCGTCCTGACATCACCGAGCGGGATACCCTCGACTGCGCCGATCTGAAGTTGGCGCGGCAGGCCGGTGACTTTGAAGACTGGCTGGCGCTTCGCCAACAAGGCAAAGCCGCGATCGGAGCCCGCGCTTTCGAAATGGAAAGCTGGTTCGACGATACCGCGAAGCTCGGTTTCGAGCTCTACTTCGATATGTTCTCCGAGCGCAGCTTCACGGACCGCACCACGCGCTGGATCGTCGCGATCGAAGCCGACGCCCTGATGATCCTGCCGGAGGGCATGCTCATCGAGCTTCCGCAGCTCATGGGCCTGCCGAGCTACATTTCGCTCAATGTCTCGAACATCGTCCAGCTCGCTTGGGCGCGGCTTGAGGAACTTTCACCGGACCGGCCGGGTGCGGCAACGCACGACCGATCCTTACAACCGCAGACGGAAGAGGAAGACCATGACTGAAGATACGAATGCATCGATCCCCGCCGCATCGCAGCCCGTGGCGGCAAATGATCGCGGCCCCGCGCGCTTGACCGCCCCGAACGCGATCCTGCGGTTGCCGGCGGTACGCCATCGCACAGGCCTAAGCCGCGCGACTATCTATCGCAAGATGAGCGCGGGCGATTTTCCGCGTGCGCGACAGCTGAGCACTCAATGCGTGGGCTGGCTGGAATCGGAAATCGACAGCTGGATTTCAGAACGCCTGGCGATTTGACGGAGTATCCGTGCCTGTGACGGCAGGCACAGCCGCTCTTCTTGACGTTGGAACTAAAGATGCGAGATCGGCGCGAGCCCCCCGGCGAGGAAGCGATCCCAATCTGCCATGAGCGGCCGTCGGCGCTCGATGGCTGCTTCCCGACGATAGGCTCGCTCTGTCGCATCCCCGACCGCATGAGCCAGCGCCTCCTCGGCGAGCTCGCGCGGGTAGCTGGTGCTGGAGCCTGCCCAATCTCGGAAGCTCGATCTGAAGCCATGCACGGTCTCGCTCCGGCCCAGGCGTCGCATGAGCATCGCCGCAGCCATATTGGACAGCGGCTTTTCGCCGCCAAAAATAAAGGCGCCGTCGTTCGGCTCTTCCGGTCGCACCCGCCGCAATAGCGCCAAGGCGGAATCGCTGAGCGCTACCGTATGTTCGACCCCCATCTTCATACGCGCAGCGGGAACCGTCCAAGTACGCAACTCTAGATCGATCTCTGACCAGGTCGCATTGAGAACTTCCGAGGTGCGTGCAGCGGTTAGGATAATGAAGTCCAGGGCAATCCCTGCCAGCGAAGGTTTCTCTCTAAGCTTGGCCATGAATTCGGGCATCACGCGCCATGGCACCGCGGCATGGCCCCTTGACGACCGACGCACCGCACCCAGCAACGGCTCCAGATTTCCTGTCCAGGCTGCGGGATTTTCGCCCGCCCGCAGCTTGCGCGCCTTGGCAGCATCCAGCACCGCCTCGATATAGACGCGGACATTACGCGCAGTAGTCGCCTTGCTGTGCCAGATAGGACGCAATACACCGAGGACGTCGTCCACGCTGACCTTGTCGACCCGCATGCCACGCAGAGACTGCGAGTAACCATCCTTGGCCAGGGCGCGCTTCCATCGTGCAATCGACTTGTCACTGCGAACATTGGGTGTCTGCGCCTCGATCCATTGATCAGCCACCTCGCCAAAGGTCAGTATCGCACGCTTCGCTCGTTTCGTGCCGATGGGATCCTCGCCCCGATCCACGAGCTCGCGTACTTCGACCGCCTTCTCCCTCGCGCGTGCCAAGGATACGACGTCGGCGGAACCCAAGCCGATTTCCCTGCGCCGCCCGTCGAGATGATAGATAGCGAGCCACGAACGTTGCCTACCGCTCGAACCAACGCGAAGATAGAGACCCGCGCCGTCAGAATGCAGCCCTGGCTCCTTAAGCTTCTGACGAAGCTGGAGCACTGTTAACTGATTGGGACCTCGGTTTCCATGTTTTCGTGCCAAAGCGCGCCCTCCAATGCGCCCACTTTTTCATAACATTTTTCATAAGTCAAATGTATGCTTGGTAGAGCTGAGCTGAGAGCTGTCGAGATCATTTTCCGATTTAAATCAGATGCTTGCTTAGATCGCTGCGACACGTTGGGGAATGTAGATGACTGCTGAGACGGGGAGTCAGATCCTGTCGGGTGCGCCATTTTCTCCGAGAACCAGTCCCTTCGCGTCGCTAGCCAGTCAGGCGTGACGGATCGACCACGACGTGGCGAATCCGCCGCCGGTTCCAGGTATAGGTGATGTGCACCAGCCCGTCCGCGGACTGGATCACCGCGGGATAGGCATAGCCATCGGGCAGCGGCTCGGTTTCCAGGGTCAATGCCGGGCTCCAGTGCACGCCGTCGCGCGATATCGCGATGTTGAGCGGATAGCGCTTGCCCTTGCCCGGCGTCTCGGGCCGATGCGCGGCGTGATTGTAGACGATCAGCTGGCGCCCGTCCTGAAGCGTCACCGCATCGGTGCCCGAATTGGGGTTGGGGAGATCGACCGCGAACAGCTTGCCCCAGCTCTTGCCGTCATCGGCCGACTGGGTTGCCGCCAGCACGCCCTGGCGCGTGCGGGCGATCGCCTCCAGCTTGCCATCGGGCAGGAACAGGATGCTGGGCTGGATGGCATCGAAACCCGCCTCGGAATCGACGGGAACCGGTGCCGTCGCCGTCCAGCTCCTGCCGGCGTCCTCGCTGCGCTCGAAGTGCAGCTTCCACGCCCAGCTGGTGCCATCCTCGGTGCTCGACGGCGAAAGCCAGGCGCCGCTCTTCAGCACCACCGGCTTGTTCTTGATCGGGCCGAGGATGCCATCCGCCAGCCGCCGCGGCTTGCCCCAGCTCCGCCCGCCATCGGTGGAGGTGACGACCATGCCCCACCATGTCTGCGGGCTCGGGCCCAGCTTGTAGTAGAGATGCAGCGGCCCCGCCGGATCCTGGAACAGGACCGGGTTCCAGGTGGGCAGGCGCGTGCCGTCCGGCTGGATGCCGTTGGCGACCGATTTCGGCGTCTCCCACCCCTTGGCGCCACGCCGGGCGAACCAGATTTCCACATCCGGATTGCGCTCATGCGTGCCGCCGAACCAGGCGGCGGCGATCGCGCCGTCCCGGGTCTGGACGATCGTCGAGGCATGGCTCTGGGGATAGGGCGCACTCTCATAGATGAACTCGCGCAGCAGCACCGCACCCTGCTGCTCAGCCGCTTCCCGGGAAGCGGCGGGAAGCGTCGCCGGAATCGATAGTGCCAGGGCAAGCATCAGGACACGGATCATCGGGGAACTACCTTTGTGCGAGCGACAGGAGGCCTGTTCAGCATGGCACGGCAGCGCGGGGCAAGCCTTTTGGGCTCAATTAATCACATCAATCGGATGGCGAAGTGTCGCGCCCGCGCGGAACAGCCGCCTACCGCTACGGGTTCTGCCGTGCGGAGGCGCATATGGCGACGACGTTGCGGAAAGGGATGATCGCATTTGCCGGGATTGCCGTGATCGGCGGCGGACTGGCGGGTGTGGGCCTGGCCAGCTTTGCCCAGAGCGGCGCATTCGAATTCTACAAGCAGACGCTGCCGCCGACGCAAGGCGCTGTCGCCGCCGCTCCGGTGCGCGACGGCTATTATTCCGCCGCCAGTCCAGTGCCGGCCTATCCCGAGAATCCCTATCCGCCGCGCCCGCTGAATCCGCCGCGCCCGCTGACGATTGCCCGCCCCGCCGAACCGATCGACTATCAGCACGCCGCGCGGATCGATCCCGAGCCCGTTGTCGCCGAAGAGCAGGCCGCCTTGCCCGAACCGGGCCCGGTGATCGCGCCACGGCGCGGATCCTGGACGGCACCGATGGAGAACGAGCCGCTCCCAGAGACCGACAGAGTTGCGGACGAAGGCGCGTCCTGAGCGGCTTGCCCCGTTTCGTCCACAGGCGTAGCGCTGCCCCATGACCGACTCCACCAAGCCGCTCGACTATGTCGAGGCACATATCGATGACGCCCTGGACCGCCTTTTCGCGCTGATGCGCGTCCCCTCGGTCTCGACCGATCCGGCCTATGCCGAGCAATGCCAGCATGCCGCGCGGCTGCTGTCCGACGAGCTGAACGACCTGGGCTTCACCGCCCGTGTCGCGCCGACGCCGGGGCATCCCATGGTTGTCGCACATCATGACGGCGATGGGCCGCACATCCTGTTCTATGGCCATTACGACGTGCAGCCGGTCGATCCGATCGAGCTGTGGCGGCGCGATCCGTTCGAGCCTGTGATCGAGACTCGGGCCGATGGCGCGAAGCAGATCGTCGGCCGCGGCGCGTCGGACGACAAGGGCCAGCTGCGCACCTTTGTCGAGGCATGCCGCGCCTGGAAGGAAACCGAAGGCCGCCTGCCCTGCAAGGTGACGATCCTGTTCGAGGGCGAGGAAGAATCGGGCTCGAAGAGCCTCGAACCGTTCCTCCACGCCAATGCCGAGGAACTGAAGGCGGACTTCGCGCTGATCTGCGACACGCTGATGTGGGATACCGAGACGCCGGGCCTCACCATCGGCCTGCGCGGCATGGCCGCCGGCCAGGTGACGATCCGCGCGGCGTCGCGCGATCTCCACTCCGGCCTGTACGGCGGCGCGGCGCGCAACCCGATCCAGCTGCTCTGCACGATCCTGGGCGAGATGAAGGATGCCGATGGCCGGGTGACGCTGGACGGCTTCTATGACGGCGTGCCCGAACTGGATCCCGCCGTGCGCCGGAGCTGGGACGCGCTGGGCTTCGATCCGGCCGAGTTCCTCGGCGAGATCGGCCTGAGCGTGCCGGCCGGCGAGAAATGCCATGACGTGCTCGAGCAGATCTGGTCGCGACCGACCGCCGAGGTCAACGGCATCTGGGGCGGCTATACCGGCGAGGGCTTCAAGACGGTGATCCCGGCCGAAGCGCACGCAAAGGTGAGCTTCCGCCTGACCGGCAACCAGGACCCGGCCAGGGTCTGGGCGTCCTTCGAGCAACATGTCCGCTCGCGCCTGCCCGCCGATTGCTCGGTCGAGTTCACCGGCCGCGGCCCGGGCAGCCCGGCCGTCAGCGTCTCCAGCGACAGCCCGCCGCTGGAAGCCACGCGCGCGGCGCTCGATGCCGAATGGGGCAAGGCCGCGCTGATCGGCTGCGGCGGTGGCATCCCGGTGGTTACCTCGATCTCGAAGATTCTCGGCATGGACACGGTGCTGGTCGGCTTCGCGCTGACCGACGACAATATCCATTCGCCCAACGAGAAATACGACCTGAAGAGCTTCCACAAGGGCATCCGCTCCTGGGTGCGCATCCTCGCGAAGATCGGCGAAATGGCGAAGGTGCCGGCCTGATCCCGCTGGCCCGAATCGGCCGGTTCGGCTAGATTCGGGCAATGCGGACAGGGGCTCATATCATCGCGATGATGCTTGGCGGCGCGGCACTGGCGGCGTGCCAGCCCGATGCGGCCAAGCCGGTGCAGAAAGCAGAGGCACATGAAGCCCCGGCGCCGACGCCGGCCACACCCAAGGTCGCCGCCGCGGATGCGCCGCTGCACGACTGGCTGGTCGGCAGCTGGTCGTTCGAGAGCAGCTGCGCCAGCGACTTCATCGCGCATTATGCGGCGGACGGCAGCCTCGACAATAGCGGCGAGATGGGCGGCTGGGCGCTGGCCGGCAATACGGTGACCGAGACGATCCGCGAGCGCTACGACAGCGCGGCAAGCGACGGCGCCGAGAAGGTGAACCCGCCCGAGACCCGCAGCTACACGATCGAGCGCGCTGACAAGGATCACGGCACGATCACCTATCAGGGCCGCAAGGTACCGATGTTGCGCTGTTGACGACGCGGCCGCGAGGATCGATAGCGGAGGCATGGTTCCCCTTTCGTTCGCCGGCCACGACCTGATGGCGCTGCCCGAGGGCGCGCTCTACTGGCCGGCGCGCGAGGCGCTGCTGGTGGCCGACCTGCATTTCGAGAAGGGAAGCTGGTTCGCGGCGCGCGGGCAGATGCTGCCGCCCTATGATTCGATCGCGACGCTCCACGCAGTGGCGGCGCTGGCCGAGCGTACCCGGGCGCGCGAGCTCTGGTGCCTGGGCGACAGCTTCCATGATTCGGAAGGCTGTGAGCGGCTGCCCGCCGATGCGCGAGCCCTGCTCACCGATCTCACGACCCGGCTCGACTGGCGCTGGATCACCGGCAATCACGACAGCCTGCTGATCGACCATTGCGGCGGCACGATCCTCGAGGAAGCCGAGATCGACGGGCTGGTGCTGCGCCACGAAGCCGAGCCGGGCGATCCCCGGCCCGAGCTTTCTGGCCATTTCCATCCCAAGCTGCGGCTGCGCGTGCGCGGCCGGCAGGTGGCGCGGCGCTGCTTCGTGGCCTCCGCGACCAAGCTGATCCTGCCCGCGTTCGGTGCGCTGACCGGCGGCCTCGACGCGCATCATCCCGAGATCGTCCGTGCGGTGGGCAGCAAGGCCCAGGCGCTGGTCGCACTGGAGGATCGGCTGCTGCGCTTCCCGCTCGCCGCCTAGTCGACTCGAGTCGGCTCCAGGTCGGCGCATTCGACCGGCCCCTGGCCGATCACCGTGCATTTGGCGTTGCCGAGCACGCGAACGACGCCGCTCGACGTCGCGTTGATCCGGGCGTTGTAGCGCACGTTCATCGCCAGCATCCCACTGCTGCCCGAGATGAGCTGGGCATCGGCGGTGGTGAAGCCCGTCGCATCGAGGTTGCTCGCCCCATAGAGCCGCACCCGGGTGTGCAGCGCGGTGCCAGCCAGCGTGATCGTCCCCGAACCGGCGAGCGTCACGCCGATATCCTGCGCATCGACGGCGGCGAGCTCGATTCGCCCGTCGCCATTCTGCGACACGTCGAGCCGGTCGCCGCGCATCTCGGCGATCCGCAATCGCGTGCCGCCATTGGTCTGCACCACGCGCAGCCCCGGCACGGTCACGCGAATCCGCGCGCCGCCGGCCAGCTTGCCGGCTGTCGATTCCCAGCTGTTCAGGCCGGAGTTGAGGATCAGCGTACCGGCTTGGACGCGGACGCCGACCGCGTCGATCGCCGCGCGGTCCCCGCTGATCGTCACGCCGGCCGAACCCGGCACCACCTCCACCGCGAACGGACCGTCCACGCGGAGGCGATCGAAGCCGGTGACCATGACGACCCGCTCGTCGCCCGGCGCGGTGGCACCGAGCAGGAGCAGCATTGGAGCGAGGGCGAGCCGGTGCATGGCCCTACCCTCGCGCGGGTTCAGCGCCGAGGCAAGCTCAGGAGCAATGTGCCTCGCCCGGGCCGGTCGCGCTGATCGCGCATTTGGCGCCGCCGGTCAGATCGACATCGCCAGGGCCCGCGATCGAAATCGATGCGCCACCGCTCACATTGCCCCTCAGGCTGCCCGGCCCGAGGATCGAGATGCTGGCGCTCTTCGCCGCGAATTTCGCTGCATCAATGTCGCCGGTGCCGCGGATCGAGGCATTGAGCCGGTTGCCGCTTCCCGCAACGGTGATGTTGCCGGTGCCGGTGATCGAGAGGTCGGTATCGGTGGCAGCGAGCGCGGCAATGTCGATATCGCCGGTGCCGGTGATCGCGCCGTGGAAATCGCCTTCCGCCTTGTCGATCTTGATGTCGCCGGTGCCGGTGAGGTTCACGGCCGTGAGGCTGGGCAGGGTGACGCGCACTTTCACGCCATGATCCTCGTGATTGCCCCAGGAGAAGCCGTGCCGGTCCTTGCGCGAGACGAGCAGCGTGCCGTTCTCGACCCGGACCACCAGCTGGTCGAGCGCCGCGGTGTCGCCTTCGGCCGATACGGTGAACTGCGCGCCGTTGGTCACATCGATATCATCGGGACCGCGCAGCTCGATCTTAGTGAAGCCGCTCGCATCATAGCTGCGCTTGGCGATCACCCCGCTCGGCTTGGTGTCATGCCCTTCCTTGCCATCCTTCTCCCAGCTGGCATGGCAGGCGGCGGTGCCGGTGAGCGGCAAAAGGGCCAGGGCGATCAGGGCTGCACGCATCGAAACTTCCTCCCGAAACCATGTGTATTGCACAACCAATACACCATCGATCAGACAAGGAAAAGGGGCGGTTTTCAAGGCCGCCCCTCTCCGTGGTCCGATGCCTGGAAGCGATCAGGCCGGAACCTTGTCCTTGTTGTGGATCGCCGCGGCCTTGCGCAGGATCTCCAGGATCTTCTCGAGCGCGGCCGGCTCGTCGATCTCTTCCATCGCCGCGAGCTCGCGGGCGAGGCGGCTTGCGGCCGCTTCGAAGATCTGACGCTCCGAATAGCTCTGCTCGGGCTGGTCGTCGGCGCGGAACAGGTCGCGGACCACTTCGGCGATCGACACCAGGTCGCCCGAATTGATCTTCGCTTCATATTCCTGGGCGCGGCGCGACCACATGGTGCGCTTCACCTTGGGCTTGCCCTTGAGCGTGTCGAGCGCTTCCTTGAGCGTCTTGTCGCTCGAAAGCTTGCGCATGCCTACGCTCTCCGCCTTGTTGGTCGGGACGCGCAGGGTCATCTTCTCTTTTTCGAAACGCAGGACATAGAGCTCGAGCTGCATGCCCGCGATTTCAGACTTCTGGAGCTCGATTACACGGCCAACGCCGTGCTTGGGGTAAACGACATAATCGCCGACATCGAAGGACAGCGCCTTAGCAGCCATGTGCGAGGAACCTTTCGTGATAACCGGCCCCGACGGGCTCGGCGTCCACCCCGGCGAATGCAGGGCAGGCAGATCGGGGCGACTTCTCTTTGCTTCTCCGGGCGGAGGTGAGTCTTCCTCCGTCGCGCCCCATTTAACACGCTTGCAATAAAATTACCAGCCAAACGTCACCGTTTGTCTGCGCAAAAATGCGATTTCTCGCAGGTTTCTGAGGATTTGGCGGCCGGGACCGCCAAATCGGGTAAGCCTAGCTGCCCGAACCGGGCTCCGACGAGAAGAACTGCTCGAACTTGTCCGGCACGTCCTTCATCGCATCGGCATCGGCGGGCACATCGCCCTTCTGCGTGATGTTCGGCCAGGATTCGGAATAGGTCCGGTTCAGCTCGAGCCACTTCTCGAGACCGTTCTCGGTGTCGGGCAGGATCGCCTCGGCCGGGCACTCGGGCTCGCAGACGCCGCAATCGATGCACTCGTTCGGATTGATGACGAGCATGTTCTCGCCCTCGTAGAAGCAGTCGACCGGACACACCTCGACACAATCCATGTACTTGCACCGGATGCAATTGTCGGTGACGACATAGGTCATGGAAACGGCCCCTTGGAACGGAAAACTGCCGGTCCTGCTATGCCTGTGGTTTCGCTGCGTCAATCATATGGCGCTTCCTGCGAGACGTTCGCAGCGACACTGAGGTCCTGGTAGCAGGCGCGTCCTTCCGCCGGCGGCCCGCGCCGGGAGGGCAGTTGCTCCACCCGGACGACGCGCACCTTGCCGTAGAGCGGGAAGGCGATAACGCAGCCGACACGCACACAGGCGGAACTGCGCTCGATCCGACGCCCGTCGATGCGCAGCGTACCCTTCTCGGCGATCGCCTGTGCCGCCGAGCGGGTGCCGGCGAGGCGTGCCCACCACAGGAAGCGATCGACCCGCATGGTGCCCGCATCAGCCATGCTTGAGCTCCGCGAGCACGGCAAAGGCGTTGTCGCGCGGCGGCGCCTTGGGCTTGGGCGGCGCGACCAGCCCCTGCCAGATCCAGCGCTGCGGCTCGCCTTCCGGACCACGCGCCGTCCGGAAGCCGAGCTGCGCCATCAGCCGGCCCAGCGTTTCCGCAGTGAGGCCCATCGACGTGGCAAGCGCGGGATCGGGGGCGAAGGGCTTGCGCCCCTTGCGGCTGTCATGCGCGGCACGGGCGATGCGCTCGACCAGGTCGACGCGGACGGCCTGGGCGCCGAGCGGGCGGTAGCCATGGACGAGATCAGCGCCGGGCGCGGTACGCGGCAGCACAGCCGCGCCGTCGCGCGGAGCATCGGCAAGGGCCAGCAGCTCGCGACGCCATGCGGCAGCGGCGGGCTTGAGCAAGGCGGGCGCGAAGATGTCGAGCGTGCCGATGGTGACCCCGATCCTGCGCAGCCGCTGGCGCGCCGGCGGATCGAGCGCCTCGACCAGATGGGCGGCGGCACGGCGCGGGAGCAGGCCGCCGGCCTCCAGCAGCGCATTGGCGAGCGCGCGGAGCGGCGAACCGGCCTGCGGATCGCGCGTGACTTCGTCGAGCTTGCCTAGCACGGTCAGGCGCTTGCCGATCTGCTCCGCGAACCAGCGATCGAGGCGCGCCTGGACGGCGGTCTTGGCCTGCGGCTCGAGCACGTCCAGCGAACGATCGAGCCGGATGCGCGGCCGGGCGATATTGGGACCGGGCTCCAGCGTCGCGACGCCGACACCGCTCCACGTCAGCACCGAACCCGTGAGCGAGATCGCACCATCTTCGGCATCGATCAGCGCCTGACCGCGCCTGCGATATTCCTTGCCCAGCCGTTTCTCCGCCGCCGCGAGCAGCATGCGCTTGTCGGCCGCCCGCGCCTCGGGGGCAACGGTGAAGCGGAAGCCGGTGAGCGTGCCCAACGCATGCTCCTCGACGCTCACTTCGCCCTCGGGCCCGATCGTCACCGGCAGGTTCGAGGCATCGGCGCCGATCTGGCGGAGCAGCACCGTGGTGCGCTTGTCGACGAAGCGCTGGGTGAGGCTGGCATGGAGCGCGTCGGAGAGCTTCTCCTCCACGGCGCGGGTGCGCTCGGCCCAGTGGACCGGATCTTCCAGCCAGTCGGCGCGGTGGGCGATATAGGCCCAGCTGCGCGCCGCCGCGATGCGCCCGGCCAGCGTCTCGACATCGCCGCCCATATTGTCGAGCCGCTGGATCTCGTCGGCGAACCATTGGTGCGGGACATGGCCACGCCCTTCGGACAGATGCCCGAACAGCCGACCGACGAAGCGGCTGTGCGGCTCGGCGCCGAGCTTGCGGAAATCGGGCAGGCCGCAGGCCGCCCAGAGCCGCCGGACCATCGCCGGCGAGCGCACCCGCTGGCGCACCCAATCCTCTTCGGACAGCCGCTTGAGCACCGAGAGGTCGATCGCCTCGGGCGCGGCGCGCAGCACTTCGCTGGTCGGCTTCGCCTCGAGGCTGGCGATCAGTGCCTCGACGCTGGCGAAGTCGGGCTCGCCCTGGCGCCAGAACAGCTTTTCGAGCGGCGGCACCCGGTGCGCCTCGATCGCCAGCACTTCCTCGGGCGTGAAGGCATTGGGGCCGTCCTCGTGCAGTGCGCCGAAGGTGCCGTCGCGCTGGTGGCGCCCGGCACGGCCGGCGATCTGCGCCATCTCCGCCACGGTCAGCCGGCGCTGGCGACGACCGTCGAACTTGGTGAGCGAGGCGAAGGCGACATGGTGCACGTCCATGTTGAGCCCCATGCCGATCGCATCGGTGGCGACGAGATAGTCGACCTCACCCGCCTGGAACATCGCGACCTGGGCATTGCGGGTACGGGGGGACAAGGCTCCCATCACCACCGCCGCGCCGCCGCGCAGGCGGCGTAGCGCCTCGGCCACCGCATAGACTTCCTCGGCACTGAACGCGACGATCGCGCTGCGCCGGGGGAGGCGCGACAGCTTCTTGGCGCCGGCATAGCTGAGCGTCGAGAAGCGCGGCCGGCCGATCACTTCGGCATCGGGCACCAGCGCCTTGAGCATCGGTTTCAGGCTGTCCGAGCCGAGGATCATGGTTTCCGCGAAGCCGCGGGCGCGCAGCAGCCGGTCGGTGAAGACATGGCCGCGCTCGGGGTCGGCGCCGAGCTGCGCCTCGTCCAGCCCGACGAACGCCACTTCGCGCTCCAGCGGCATCGATTCCGCTGTGCACAGGAACCAGCGCGCCTTGGGCGGGCAGATCTTCTCCTCGCCGGTGATCAGCGCCACCTCGGCGTCGCTGCCCTTCATTTTCACAACGCGATCATAGACTTCGCGGGCGAGCAGGCGCAGCGGGAAGCCGATCATGCCGCTGGCATGACCCGCCATCCGCTCGACTGCGAGATGCGTCTTGCCGGTGTTGGTGGGGCCCAGCACGGCAGTGATCGGAGAACGCGCGAAACGACTCATTGCGGCTCCCAAGATCGTTCCGAGTCGTCCCTTAAGCAACTCCCCCGAGTTTGCGAATCGCCTTAACCATGTTGGAAACACTGGCGATTATAGTGAATGCCTCGCTTCATCCGCGCGGCGCCACAGCTCGCCGCACGATGCGGCCCCCAACAGGGTACTTAATTTGACTTTAAGTCCTGCCTTGCACACTGATTTCGTCGGTAGCCGGGGGTTTACGGCCCGACATCGACGACCTTTTGGGGGGCGTTACGCCTTGTACCTGCGTAGTGACCATGGAGAGGGCCTGACCGGCGGCGGCGCATCCGCGCTTGCCAAGGCACCCGCACATGGCTTCGCGGCCCGGCTGAGCGAGAAGCTCGCCGACTTCGAATTCGCCCCCGATCTCGGCTCGCGCATCGGCTCGCTGACCTGGTATCGCGGCGCCGCCACCTGCGTCGCCCTGATCACCGCGACGCTGCTGCTCGCACCCGGCTTCGAGAACCCGATCTACGGCTCGGTCCCCGCACCGGTCTCCGGCGCGGAGTTCGAGGCGACCCAGGCCCAGGCGATCAAGCCGCTCGGCATGGGCTCGACCACCGGCACGCGCATGGCCGCGACCGGGCTGGTCGCCCCGCTGACCGATACGCCCGAACGCCCGATCATCGAGCTCGACACCAAATATACCGGCTCGCTGCTCGGCTCGCTGCTGCGCTCCGGCGTGGGCAAGACCGACGCCAACATGGTCGAGCAGCTCGTCACCAAGGCGGTAGCCAGCGGCGACCTGCAACCCGGCACGATGCTCGACCTGACGCTGGGCCGCCGCGTCGACAAGTCGCAGCCGCGCCCGCTAGAGAAGCTGGCGATGCGCGCGCGCTTCGACCTGGCGATCGAAGTCGCCCGCAACGGCGGCGCGCTCAGCCTCAAGCAGATCCCGATCGCGATCGACCGCACGCCGCTGCGCATCCAGGGCACGATCGGCTCGTCGCTCTATCGCTCGGCCCGTGCCGCCGGCGCCCCGGCCAAGGCCGTCGAGAGCTATATCAAGACGCTGGCGACGCGTACCGCGGTGTCGCGGCTCGGCTCGGACTGCAAGTTCGACATCATCGTCGGCCAGGCCCGCGCCGCGACCGGCGAGGTCCAGCTCGGCAGCCTGATGTATGCCGGCGTGAACGGCTGCGCCAGCAAGGTGCAGCTCGCGCCGTTCGAGCAGGGCGGCAAGACCAGCTGGTTCGACGGCGGCGGCAAGGGCAACTCGACCGGCGCGATGGCGATGCCGGCGAACGGCCGCTTCTCCTCGGGCTTCGGCATGCGCCGCCACCCGATCCTGGGCTATACCCGGATGCACAAGGGCGTCGACATCGCCGCGCCCTGGGGCTCGCCGGTGTTCGCCGCGAGCGACGGCGTCGTCCAGATCGCCGGGCGCAGCAGCGGCTATGGCAATTTCATCAAGGTCAGCCACGGCAATGGCTATGGCACCGGCTATGGCCATCTCAGCCGCATCTATGTCCGCAGCGGCGAGCACGTGCGCCGCGGCCAGCGGATCGGCGCGGTGGGCAATACCGGCCTGTCGACCGGCCCGCACCTCCATTACGAGCTCTATCGCAACGGCGTGGCGGTGAACCCGCGCTCGGTGTCGTTCAATTCGACCCAGCAGCTCACCGGTGGCGACCTTGGCGCGTTCCGGGCGCAGCTCGGCCGCCTGCTCGCGGTGCCCGTGGGGCATGGCGCGGTGAAGGACGCCGAGGACTGAGGAGGCGCTGGCGTCCGGCCAATGCCGGCTGCCCGCCCGTTCCAACAGCGGATCCGGGACAACTCGCGAAAGTACACGAAGTACAGGCCAAGAGCGGGTTTTCGCCGCCGGAATTTTGACCTTCCCGACGGAAACCCGCCGCATCCCGTAACATTGTTGCGCGCGCGCGATCCTATTTCCCCTACAGGTTGAAGGAGCGGCCGGGTGGCGGCCCGGCAGCGCGAGCCAAGCAGGCGAAATCCTACATTGCAACCGCGCCGATCCTCCGGACGCGGATCGAGATGGCTTTTGCACTGCACCGCAAACGCGGTATCGCTGGCGCACAATGGATCTCTACCTCCCGATCGCCAACCTGTCGGTCAATGCGCTGGTCATCGTCGCGCTCGGCTTTGGCGTCGGGCTGCTTTCGGGCATGTTCGGCGTAGGCGGCGGGTTCCTGACCACGCCGCTGCTGATCTTCTACGGCATCCCGCCCACCGTCGCCGCGGCCTCGGCCGCAAGCCAGGTGACCGGTGCCAGCGTCTCGGGCGTGCTCGCCCATTTCCGGCGCGGCGGGGTGGACGTGCATATGGGCGCGGTGCTGGTGGTGGGCGGCGTGCTCGGCAGCATCGCGGGTGCGGGATTGTTCACCCTGCTCCAGAAAAGCGGCCAGATCGATGTGGTGATCGGCATACTCTATGTGCTGATGCTCGGCTCGATCGGCGGGCTGATGCTGCACGAATCGGTACAGGCGATCCGGGTGACGCGCGGCGCCCGGCCGCCGCGCCCGCGCAAGCGCCGCCACCATCCGCTGGTCGCGATGCTGCCCCTGCGCTGGCGCTTCTACTCCTCCGGCCTCTACATCTCGCCGCTCGCACCGCTGCTGCTCGGCTTCTTCACCGGCATTCTCACCGTCCTGCTCGGCGTCGGCGGCGGGTTCATCCTGGTGCCGGCAATGCTCTACCTGCTCGGCATGGGCACCCAGGTCGTGGTCGGCACCTCGCTGTTCCAGATCCTGTTCGTCACCGCCGCCGCGACCATGGTCCACGCCACCACCACCAAGGCGGTGGACATCGTCCTCGCCGCCCTGCTCCTCCTCGGCTCGGTGATCGGCGCGCAGATGGGCGCGCGTTTCGCGCTGGCGGTAAAGCCCGAATATCTGCGCTTCATCCTCGCGGTGATCGTGCTGCTGGTGGCGATCCGCATGTTGCTCGGCCTCGCCTGGCAGCCGGACGAGATCTACTCGGTCGAATTGCTGTGAGGCGATTGCTCCTCCTGGCACTCGCGCCGCTGCTGATGGGCCAGGCCAAGCCCAGGCTGGTGCCCGATGTTTCGCAGCGCGACATCGAGATCGCCTATTCGTTCACCGGTGCCGAGTTGCTGCTGTTCGGCGCGATCCTCTATCCCGGCGGCCGTGCTCCGGGGCAGGACGAGAAGCCGGCCGACATCGTCGTGGTGGTGAAGGGCCCCACCCAATCGGTGCAGGTGCGCGAGAAGGAAAAGGTGGCCGGCATCTGGGTGAATGCCGAACGCATGCGCTATCGTTCGGCCCCGAGCTTCTACGCCATCGCCTCGTCGCGGCCGATCGACAGGATCGTCGATGAGCGCACGCGCGCGATCTACGAACTCGGCGTCGAAAGCCTGCAGCTCTCCCCGGCGTCCAGCGCCGCCCCCGAAGTCCAGACGCGCTTCGACAAGGGGCTGGAAGACCTGCGCGCCCGCGCCGGCCTCTATTACCAGGCGCCCGGCGCGGTGGAGATCACCGACGGCGTACTCTACCGCGCCCGGCTCAAGATCCCGGCGCGTGTCCCGATCGGCAAGTTCACCGCCGAGACCTTCCTGATTCGCGATGGCCGCGTGCTCGCTGCCGCGGTGCGCCCGATCGAAATCCGCAAATCCGGCTTCGAGCGTTTCGTCGCCCATTCGGCCGATCACTATTCGGTGCTCTACGGCCTCATCGCCGTCGCCCTCTCCATCCTGTTCGGCTGGGGCGCCGGGGCGGTGTGGAAACGCTTCTGAAAGCTTCGAGACTCACCCAATATTTACCTCCCCGCGCGCATAGTTGAGAGCGGTAACGGGGAGCAGCCGAATGGACGGCCAGTTTGGCGCGCGCGGGTTCGATGGCGCGGCGTCGGTTTCATCTTCCGAGGGCATGCCCTCGCGGGCGCCGGTCGAGCCGATCGGCGCGGTGCTCGAGATCGCCGGCTCGTCGAGCCAGGTGCTGATCGATCCCGAAGCGCTGCATGCGCTCGAGGGCAATCCCGATCCCACTGTCGCCAATGCCGGCCAGGTCGGCAGCCAGGTGAAGGTGCGTGTCGGCGCGACCTGGCTGATCGCGAATGTCCGCTCGCTCAAGCTGCAGGGCGATCACATCGCCGCCTATATCGACTTCCTCGGCGAGGGCGATGAGGAGCGGCTGACCGGCAAGCTCTACAAGTTCCGCCGCGGCGTGACGCGCTATCCGACGCCGGGTGCGCCGGTGTTTCCGGTGTCGACCGCCGACCTCAAGCAGATCTATGCCGCCGAGGACCGCGCCCATATCGAGATCGGCAATGTCTATCCGACCAAGGACATCCGCGCCGCGCTCTATGTCGATGCGATGCTCGGCAAGCATTTCGCGCTGCTCGGCTCGACCGGTACCGGCAAGTCGACCGCGGCCGCACTGATCCTCCACCGCATCTGCGAACTCGCGCCGCAGGGCCATGTCGTGATGGTCGATCCGCACGGCGAATATGCCAGCGCGTTCAAGACCACCGGCGCGCTGTACGACGTCAGCAACCTGCAGATGCCGTACTGGCTGATGAACTTCGAGGAACATTGCGAAGTGTTCCTGACCAGCTCCGGCTCCGACCGGCAGATGGACGCGGACATCCTCGCCAAGTGCGTGCTCGCCGCCAAGCAGAAGAACCGGCTGGCCGCCGAGATCGGCAAGCTCACCGTCGATGCGCCGATCCCCTATCTGCTGAGCGACCTGACCCAGATCCTGCAGCTCGAAATGGGCAAGATGGACAAGGCGACCGACACGGCGCCGTTCCTGCGCATCCGTTCCAAGATCGACGAAATCAAGGGCGACCCGCGCTACGCCTTCATGTTCTCCGGCATGCTGGTGGCGGACACGATGGCGAGCTTCCTGTCGCGCGTCTTCCGCCTGCCGGGCGACGGCAAGCCGATCTCGATCATCGACGTGTCGGGCGTGCCCAGCGAAATCACTTCGGTGGTGGTCGCGGTGCTCAGCCGCATGGTGTTCGACTTCGCGATCTGGTCGCGCGGCGAGAGCAAGCGGCCGATCCTGCTCGTCTGCGAAGAGGCCCACCGCTACGTCCCCAACGAGCGCAACGCCGATGGTTCGTCGGTCGGCCGCATCCTCAGCCGGATCGCCAAGGAAGGCCGCAAATACGGCGTGTCGCTGGGCCTGATCACCCAGCGCCCGTCGGACCTGGCCGAAGGCGTGCTCTCCCAGTGCGGCACGATCCTGTCGATGCGCCTGAACAACGAGCGCGACCAGGCCTTCGTGAAGGCCGCGATGCCCGAAGGCGCGCGCGGCTTCCTCGATTCGATCCCGGCGCTGCGGAACCGCGAGTGCATCGCAGTGGGCGAAGGCGTCGCCACGCCGATCCGCCTGCTGTTCGATGCGCTGGAGGACAACAAGCGCCCGGCTTCGGACGATCCGCTATTCTCCGAACTGTGGCGCGATACCGGCGGCGAGGAGCAGATCCTCGAGCGCACGATCCGGCGCTGGCGCGCCCAGGGGAAGTAATCCTCAGAAATCGGCACCCAAGGTGAGCGCAAGGCCGGATCCCGGCCTTGCCTCGCCCGCCACGCGCTGGCGCCAGTCGAGCACCAGCCGCAGGTTGCGCATCGCCAGCGTCGCCGAGGGGCCGACATCGAGCCGTTGCGCATCGCGCTGGGCCGCGCCCCAGGCACCGGCGCCCAGCCCCAGCCGCACGGGCCCGCTCGTCTCGACCGTTCGCGTGCCGCGCGCAGCACCATCGGCATAGGGATCGGCGCGCCGCCGCAGCACCGCGCCCGCCTGGCCATAGACCTCCAGCCGGAAGCCGCGCCATTCGGTATCGACGCCCGTAATCAGGCCGAGCCCGGTGCCGCCCGGATTGCCGTCGAGCCCGAAACGGCGTTCGGCGATCAGCCGCACCGGCGCGCGTGACGGCTGCCATTCAAGGCCCAGCGCCGCCTCACGACCGGTGCCGGTCAAAGGCGTGGTGATCCGGCCATAGGCGGCGAGGCGATGGCGCGGCGAGACCAGCCATGCGACCCGCGCGCCCGCCTGCCCGCCGCCGATCTGCCCGCCGGGTGCCGCGCCGCTGCCGCCCGCGCCGCGCGCGACCATCCAGCTGCTTAAGGACCAGCGATCAGGCAGCGGATCGAGACGCTCGGGTGCAGCCGCGACACTTGCCGCGGAGCGGCCGGGCAGGGGGAGGAGCGGTGGCGGCACCGCATAGGCCTCGCCATATTGGGCAAGCGCCATCAGCGCGAGCTGCACCCTGGGGTTATCGTCCCCCAGGGGCGTTCGATATGCCGGCAGGGGTGCTGTTACCGCCGGCCGAAGTCGCACCTCGAAATGCCGGGCGGCCGGTCTGGGCACCGTGGGAGCGCGGACGGGGGCGGCACGCGCGATCGGGATTGCCGCCTCGATCGCTGCCGGCAAGGACCCGGTCTGCGGCCACAGGATCGCAACCCGCGCGCCCACCCAGGCGACCGCCACCATCGCCAGGAAGCGCAGCGGCCGGCCCCGGCCGTTCATCCGCCGCTAGCCGGAGCGAGATCGGGAAACTGGTGCGCGGTCTTGTCCCAGCGCGGCGGTGCCCCACGCAGCATCCGGACATAGGCGAACAGGGCGCGCCGTGCGGCAAGCAGCGCAACGGCATTGCTCGTCAGCACCCGCGGCATCGACCACAGCGCCTCGCGCCAGCCATAGGCCCGCCGGACAAACACGGCGCGGATGACCAGCCGCCAGGCGAGCAGCCCGAGATTGATCCAGAGCAGGGACTGGACCAGCGCGGAAGGCGCCGCGGCGCTGCCTCCCATCAGGAAATGCACGCCAAACGATGCTGCCCAGGCGAGGATCGAGAGATAGGCGAGCGCGAGCACCGGTATCTCCAGCGTCGCGCGCCGGTCGCGCATCCGCATCCAGTTGTCGCCGACCTGGCGCCAGCCGCCCCAGCCGGTGCGGTCCCAGCCAGCCAGCGCGATCCCGATCATCCAGCGCGACTTCTGGCGTACGGCCGCATCGAGCGTGGCCGGGAAATAGGCCCGCACCGCGACCAGCGGGCCGCCCGGCGCCTCGGCGATCCGGAGCAGATGCGCCGGCGCACCCATCGCCGCGAGCGTGAGGCCGAGCTCATAATCCTCGACCAGGCTCTCGGCATCGAACGGCCCGCCGCCGCGCAGATCCGCCAGCCGCGCCAGCACGTCGCGCCGAATCGCGCAGCCCACTCCGGCAAAGGGCAGGCCCGCACCCACGGTCTGCCGCACGACCAGCGCCCGGCCATGGGCTTCCGCGAATTCGTCCAGGTAATGCCCGGCGAAGAAGCGCGAATGGGCGTGCGCCAGCGGCAACACGGGCAGCTGCACGGCGGCATGCGCGATCAGCCCGTGCGCATAGGCGCGCAGCTCGAGCGGATGGACGACATCCTCGGCGTCGTGAAGCACCACCGCGCTGGCGGTAAAGCCTTCCGCTTCCTCATCCCGCAAAAGCGCCCGCCACAGGGTGTCGAGGCAATCCGCCTTGGTCGTCCCGCCCGGCCGCGGGCCGATCACCAGCCGGATGCGGGCATCCTCGAGCGCGACTTCGGCGACCGCCGCGATCGTCGCCGGATCATTGGGATAGGCGCCGACATAGATCCGGTAGTCGGGATGATCGAAGCGCGTGAGCGACGCCCGCAGCATCGCCCCGATCACCGCCGCTTCATCCCAGGCCGGCACGAACACCACGATCCGCCCCGGTGGCACCGGTCCGTCCAGTGCGGGAAGCCTCGCCGGCCGCCCCCGCAGGCGCTGCGCGAGATAGATCAGGTCGACGAGCAGATCATCGAGGCCACCCACCACGAACCATAGCGCGGCGAACAATGTCGTCTCACGCGCGACCGCATCGATCGCAATGAGCAGCCCCTCCCCCACCGGCGCAGTATCCCCCTCCGATTCGGACGGGGAATTTAGCCGTGCCGCCCTCGGAACGATCAAGGGCAATGGTGCATTTCCCTCCGAAACGGAGGCGGTTAATTCGTCGCTGGACTTGGCAAGGGTCACGGCTATCGTGCGCCCGCTGCCTGAGGGGGAAGTCATCATGAAGCTTGTTGCCCGGCTTGGCGTATTGGCTCTGGTGCTGGCACCGATCGGCGCGGTCACCGCGTTCGGCGACAATGGGCCCCAGGTGGAAATGGCGACGCCCGGCGTCGGCGACGGCGCGATCGAGCGCTTCACCACCCGCTTCAACGTCCCCATGGTGCCGCTGGGCGACCCCCGCGCCGAATCCCCCTTCAAGGTCGAATGCCCGGTCGGCGGCCAGGGCCGCTGGGTCGACCAGCAGACCTTCGTGCATGAATTCGCTTCGCCGCTCCCCGGCGGCGTCACCTGCAAGTTCGTGCTGCGCGACGGGATCAAGAGCCTGTCGGGCTATGACCTGCAGGGCCAGAAGGAATTCACCGTGGATTCGGGTGGCCCGATCGCCCGCGCGGTGCTGCCCAACCGCTATGGCAGCGAGATCGAGGAGGACCAGGTGTTCGTCGTCGCGGCGAACCTCGCGCCCGATCGCGCCTCGGTCGGCGCCAACGCCTATTGCGCCGTCGATGGCCTGGGCGAGAAGATCCCGGTCGACGTCCTCCCCGCCGATGTCGCGCCCAAGCTGCTCGCCGATCTCGGCACCGATCGCTGGGAAGTGCAGAGCTTCCTGAGCGAGGCCGGCCTGCCCCAGTCGCTCCCCGCCAAGGCCGAGGATCGTGCCAAGTCGCTCGCCAGCGTCGTCGCGGTGAAGTGCCGCCGCCCGCTGCCCGCCGGGCGCGACATGGCGCTGGTCTGGGGCAAGGACATCAAGAGCGCCTCGGGCCGCACCGCCGGCACCGACCAGCGCTTCGACTTCTCGGTGCGCAAGGAATTCAGCGCCCGCTTCGAATGCTCGCGCGTCAATCCGCAGGCAGGCTGCAGCCCGGTGCAGGACGCCTGGGTACGCTTCTCCGCGCCGATCCCCAAGGCGCAGGCGGAAGCGATCCGCATCAAGACCGCCGACGGCAAGGAACTGGCGCCGATCTTCGGCGATGACGACAAGAACAAGGCGGCGGTCGCCGACCTCAAGTTCAAGGCGCCACTGCCGGCCGAGACCACCGCCAAGGTCGTCTTCCCCGCCAACATCACCGACGAGAGCGGCCGCAAGCTCGCCAATGCCGAGCGCTTCCCGCTCGACGTGAAGTTCGACGCGCCGCCGCCGCTGGTGAAGTTCGCCGGCAATTTCGGCATCCTCGAAGCCAGGGAAGGCGGCGTCCTTCCGGTCAGCGTCCGCAATGTCGAGCCCGATCTCCAGGGCAGCCAGATGGCGGTCAACGGCCAGAGCCTGAAAGTCGAGGGCGGCGACGGCGAGATCGCCAAATGGTTCCGCGCACTCGCCGATGCGGCCGAGGACAAGTCGGACGAGATCAAGCGCGGCGAAGAGACGATCCGGATCAACCAGACCGGCGCCAAGCCGCTGCTCACCCCCGCGGTCGGCAAGCCGCTCAAGATCGGGTTGCCGGGGAAGGGGAAGGAATTCGAAGTTGTCGGCATCCCGCTCGGCAAACCGGGCTTCTACATCGTCGAACTGGCCAGTCCGCGGCTCGGCGAGGCGCTGCTCGGCCGCAAGGCGCCGCGTTACGTCGCCGCCGGCGCGCTCGTCACCAACATGAGCGTCCATTTCAAATGGGGCCGCGACCAGTCGCTGGTCTGGGTCACCGCGCTCGACAGCGGCAAGGGCGTCGGCGATGCCGAGGTGCGCGTCACCGACAGCTGCACCGGCCAGCTGCTCGCCAAGGGCAAGACCGATGCCTCGGGCCGCCTCGGCGTCCCCGCCGGCCTGCCCGAGCCCGAGACCTATTCGAGCTGCGAGAACGGCAATTCGAGCCCGCTGATGATCTCGGCGCGCAAGGCCGACGACTTCAGCTTCAGCCTCACCCAATGGGGCGACGGCATCCGCCCGTACGACTTCGACCTCAACTATGGCTGGTCGGCGCCGGAGGAGAAGTTCCACACCGTGTTCGACCGCTCGCTCGTCCGCCAGGGCGAGACGGTGCACATGAAGCACATCGTGCGCACCCCGGTGGCCGCGGGCTTCACCGCCTCGCCGGCCTTCAGCGGCACGCTGCGCCTCAGCCATCGCGGCTCGGACACCCAGTATGACCTGCCGCTCAGCATCGACCAGAACGGTGTCGGCGAGACCGAATGGACTGCGCCCCAGGGCGCCAAGATGGGCGATTACGACCTGACCGTCCTGACCAAGGACGGCGAGGGCAAGGAAAAGACGATCTGGACCGGCCAGTCGTTCAAGGTCGACGAATACAAGCTGCCGACGATGAAGGCGTCGGTCGCCGGTCCCAAGGACGCCGCGGTGCGCCCCTCGGCGCTGCCGCTCGACCTGTTCGTCGGCTATCTCTCCGGCGGCGGCGCGGCCAGCCTGCCGGTCGAGACGCGCATCGGCTATTTCGCCGACTTCAAGACCCCCGACGGCTATGACGGCTACACCTTCGGTGGCCGAGCGATGACCGAGGGCACCAAGCCGATGAACGGCGAGGGCGAGGACGAGCAGGTCCAGCTGCCGCCGACCCAGACCCTGCCCGCCACGCTCGGCGCCGACGGCACCAGCCGGATCAATGCCGAAGTGCCGCAATCGCTCGAGCAGAATACGACGATGCTGGTCGAGATGGACTATCAGGACGCCAACGGCCAGGTGCTCACCTCGTCGCGGCGCATCCCGATCTTCACCTCCGCGGTGCAGCTGGGCGTCAAGAGCGACGGCTGGCTGATGAAGCAGGACGATCTGCGCCTGCGCTTCGTCGCGCTCGACACCGCGGGCAAGCCGCTCGCCAACCAGGCGATCTCGGTCGAGCTCTACAGCCGCGAGATCCTGACCGCGCGGCGCCGGCTGATCGGCGGCTTCTACGCGTACGACAACCAGATGAAGACGACCAAGCTGAGCGCCACCTGCTCGGCGACCACCGATGCGCAGGGCCTGGCGAGCTGCCAGCTCGATCCGGGCGTGTCGGGCGAAGTCTATGCGGTTGCCACCACCAAGGATGCCAATGGCAATGTCGCCCGCGCGACCAAGTCGGTGTGGCTGGTCGGCGATGACGACTGGTGGTTCGGCGGCGACAATGGCGACCGCATGGACGTCATCCCCGAACGCCAAGAATACAAGGCCGGCGAGACCGCCAAGTTCCAGGTCCGCATGCCGTTCCGCGACGCGACCGCGCTGGTCACGGTCGAGCGCGAGGGCGTGCTCTCCAGCTTCGTCGTCGGGCTGACCGGCAAGGATCCGGTGATCGAAGTGCCGATGCCGGGCGATTATGCGCCGGACGTGTTCGTATCGGTGATGGCGGTGCGCGGACGCGTGTCCGGCTGGCAGAACTGGCGCTCGAACATGGCGCGCGAATGGGGCGCCCCCTGGTCGAAGGATGGCGGCGAGCCGACCGCGACGGTCGATCTCGCCAAGCCCGCCTATCGCCTGGGCATCGCCAAGGTGAAGGTCGGCTGGGAAGGCCATAAGCTCGATGTGGCGGTGAAGGCCGACAAGCCGAGCTACGCCGCGCGTGACGTCGCGCAGGTGGACGTCACGGTGAAGAACCCCGACGGCAAGCCCGCCGCGTCCGCAGACGTCGCCTTCGTCGCGGTGGACGAGGCGCTGCTCCAGCTCTCGCCGAACGACAGCTGGGATGTGCTGACGGCGATGATGGGCGACCGCCCGATCTCGGTGCTGACCTCGACCGCGCAGACCCAGGTGGTCGGCAAGCGCCACTATGGCAAGAAGGCGGTGGAAGCCGGCGGCGGTGGCGGCGGCGGGGACCTTTCGGGCCTCAACCGCGAGAATTTCCAGCCCGTCCTCCTCTGGAAGGGCAAGGTCGCGCTCGACGCCAATGGCCATGCCCGGGTGCCGGTGACGCTCAACGACGCGCTGACCTCGTTCAAGCTGGTCGCGGTCGCCACTTCGGGCCCGCAGCTGTTCGGCACCGGCAGCGCGAGCATCCGCTCGTCGCAGGACCTGACCATCTATGCCGGCGTGCCGCAGCTGGTGCGCACCGGCGACCAGTTCGGCGCGATGTTCACGCTGCGCAACGGCTCGAGCAAGGCCATGAAGGTGACCGCGACGGTGGCGCTGAGCCCGGCCTATGCGACCGGCAAGCCGCTGACCGTCGAGATCCCGGCGGGCGGCGCCGCGCCGGTGGTGTGGAACCTCACCGCGCCGCCCAAGGACGGCAAGCTGAGCTGGACGGTCACGGCGAAGACCAGTGACGGCAAGTCGAGCGATCGGATCACCGTTGCCCAGCAGGTGGCGCCGGCGGTACCGGTCGAGACCTGGGCGGCGACGCTCGGCCGGGTCGGCGGCGGCACCCAGTTCACCATCGCCCCGCCGGCGGGCGCGCTGCCCGGCTTCGGCGCGGTCGAAGTGAGCCTGACCGACAGCCTCGCCCCGCCGCTCTCCGGCGTGCGCGAATATATGTCCGCCTATCCGTATAACTGCCTCGAGCAGCGCACCTCGCGCGCGATCGCGCTGGGCGACACGGGGATGTGGAACCTGATCGCCAGCGACATGCCGGCCTATCAGGACGGCGACGGGCTGCTGCGCTACTGGCCGGGTGACTGGCCCGGCTCGGAGGCGCTGACCGCCTATATCCTTTCGGCCAGCGGCGAGGCGGGCCTGCCGCTGCCCGAAGGCCCCAAGGCCAAGATGCTCGAGGCGATGAAGGCCGTGCTCGACGGGCGGCTTCGTCATGAGGATTATGGCGATGTCCGCCTGCAGCGCGTCGCCGCCTTCACCGCGCTGGCGCGGCAGGGCGCGGCAACCTCGGCGATGCTCGGCCAGATCGGCATGGCCCCGGCCGAGATGCCGACCGCAACGCTCTCCGACTATGCGATGGCGCTGGGCAAGGTGCAGGGCCTGGCCAATGGCCAGCAGCTCCGCGTCACTGCCGAGCAGGAACTGCGCAAGCGCCTGGTCTATGAAGGCACCCGCGTCGATATCTCCGACAAGGGCCGCATGGCCTGGTGGCTGATGTCGTCGGACGACGAAGCGGCGATCAAGGCGCTGCTCGCCACGCTCGGCCGCCCCGGCTGGGAAAATGACTCGGCCAAGCTGATGGTCGGCATCGCATCGCGCCAGCAGCGCGGGCATTGGGACACCACCACCGCCAATGCCTGGGGCACGATCCTGGCGCGGCGCTTCATGGGAATGTACCCGGCCGAGGCGATCGCCGGCGTCACCACGGCGAGCTTCTCGAGCTTCAGCCCGGTGAGCCTCAGCTGGCCGCTGGCCGAGCCGCAGCGCCAGTTCAGCTTCCCGCTGCCTGCCGCAACCGCACCGCTGGTGATGAACCAGACGGGCGGTTCGGGTCCCTGGGCATTCGTCCGGGTGAAGGCCGCCGTGCCGCTCACCCAGCCGCTGATGGCTGGCTACAAGGCGACCAAGAAGGTCGAGGCGGTCAAGCAGGCGGTGCCCGGCAGCTGGTCGCGCGGCGACGTGGTCAAGGTGACGATCAGCGTCGAGGCTTCGGCCGAGCGCAATTGGGTGGTGGTCAACGATCCGATCCCGGCGGGCGCGACGATCGTCGGCAATCTCGGCGGCCAGTCCGAGATGCTCGCCAAGGACGCAGGCACCAGCGAGGGCGTCTCGCCCAGCTATATCGAGCGCGGCAATGACAGCTGGCGCGCCTTCTATGGCTGGGTGCCGCGCGGCAGCTTCACGATCTCGTACGTGATGCGGCTGGATGCGGCGGGCAAGTTCAACCTGCCCTCCACGCGGATCGAAGCGATGTACTCGCCCGAGATCCGCGCGCAGCTGCCCAATGCCGTGATGACCGTGGCGCAGCGGTGACGGCGAAGGAGGCTTTTACCCACCTCCTCGCCTTCGCCCGCCGCTGGACGAAGCGCATCGATGATGCCCCCGAGGCGCTGCACGCATGGGCGGGGCGCGAGCGGGCGGCATGGAAGGAAAGGGGGTGGCGCGGTGTCGTCACCCCGCCCCGTGTCACCGGCACGATCCTGACGCTGCTGCTGGCCGGCTCGGCCGGCTTCTGGTGGGTGACGCGCCCGCCGGCGCTGCCCGATTACGGTGCCGTCCGCGCCGGCTGGCATCCGTCCGAGGCCTGGCTCTACGATCGGCACGGCGTGCTGATCGATTCGAGCCGCATCGATTTTCAGGCGCGCCGCCTCGCCTGGACCCGGCTCAAGGACATATCGCCGGTGGCGCGCGACATCCTCGTCGCCGCCGAGGACCGGCGCTTCCGCGAGCATGGCGGCGTCGACTGGATGGCGCTGAGCGGCGCGGCGCGCGACCGGATCGAAGGCAAGCGCGGACGCGGCGCCTCGACCTTGTCGATGCAGGTCGCCGCCTATCTCGCGCCGGATCTCGCGGCACCAGGCAGCCGCGGGATGCGCGAGAAATTGCGCCAGATGCGCGCGGCCTGGAGCCTCGAATCGCGCTGGACCAAGGACCAGATCCTCGAGGCCTATCTCAACCTGGCCGGCTTCCGCGGCGAGGCGCAGGGGATCGGCGCCGCCGCGCTCGGGCTGTTCGGCAAGACGCCGGCGACGCTGACCCGCGACGACGCGCTGCTGCTCGCCGCCCTGCTGCCCAATCCCCAGGCCAACCCGAGCGAAGTCGCCCGGCGTGCCTGTGCGCTCAGCCGCGACAAGGATTGCACGCGCTTCGCCGGTGCCGCCGCCTCGATGCTCGGACCGGCGCGCAGCCTTGCGCTCGATCCGGGGCTGGCGCCGCATCTCTCGGCCGCCTTGCTGACCAAGCCGGGCGCCAGGATCACCAGCACGCTCGATGCCCGCATCCAGCGCGCCGCGATCACGGCGCTCCGCCGCCAGCTCCAGGGGCTGGGCGGCTCGCGCGCCCGCGATGGCGCGGTGGTGGTGGTGGATAACGCATCGGGCGACGTACTGGCCTATGTCGGCGGGATCGGCGGCGAGAGCACCGCGCCCGCGGTGGACGGTGCCTCCTCCTATCGCCAGGCGGGATCGACGCTGAAGCCGTTCCTCTACGCGATGGGCATCGAGAAGGGCTATCTCACCGCCGCCTCGATCCTCGACGATTCGCCGGTCCAGCTCGACACCGCCTCGGGCCTCTATGTCCCCCAGAACTACGACAAGGCGTTCAAGGGTCCGGTCTCGGCGCGGATCGCACTGGCCGGATCGCTCAACGTGCCGGCGGTGCGCACGCTGCTGCTCACCGGTGTCGATGCCTTTCGCGACCGGCTGTGGGATACCGGTTATCGCGGGCTGGTCGAGGACGGCCAATATTATGGCTATTCGCTGGCGCTCGGCTCGGCCGAAGTGACGCTGATGGAGCAGGTCGCCGCCTATCGCAGCCTCGCGCTCGAAGGCCGCTGGTCGCCGCTGCGGCTGACACTGGACGCGAAGACCGACGCGCTTCGCCGCACCACCAGCCCCCAGGCCACCTGGATCGTCGCGGACATGCTCGCCGACCCCAATGCCCGGGCCGGCACCTTCGGCGTCGATTCGGCGCTGCGCCTGCCCTTCTGGGCGGCGGTGAAGACCGGCACCTCCAAGGCGATGCGCGACAATTGGTGCGTCGGCTTCACCGATCGCTTCACCGTCGGCGTGTGGGTCGGCAATCTCGAAGGTGATCCGATGCGCGCGGTGTCGGGCACCAGCGGTGCGGCGCCGGTGTGGCGCGACGTGATGCTCGCGCTCAACGAAGCCGATCCGGGCAAGGCGCCGCCGCGTCCGCAGGGGATCGAGGAGCGCCAGATCCGCTTCGCCGCCGGGATGGAGCAGCCGCGCCGCGAATATTTCCTGAAAGGGACGGGCATGGACCGCATCGCCTATGCCCCCGCCGAATCGCGGCGGCCGCGCATCACCAATCCGGTGGCGGGCAGCGTCTATGCGCTCGATCCCGACATCCCGGTGGACAATCAGCGGCTGGCGATTTCGGTGTCGGGCCAGGCGCTTGGCCACCGGCTGATCCTCGACAAGCGCGACCTCGGCACCGCCGATTCGAAGCCGCTGATCCTCGCCCCGCCGGGCAAGCATCGCCTCGCGCTGGTCGACCTCGACGGCAAGGTGATCGACCAGGTGCTGTTCACCATAAGATAGCGCGGAAACGGGTGAACGGTTCGGGAGCGAAACGCTTGCTTGTGCGTTTCACCCGGCGGTCCCAACCCCTTTCGGGGCCGTGTCTACGGGCACCGGCCGCGCGGCCTGAAAGGGCAGCGCGGCCGAAGCCTTTGATCTGGCGCGATTACCAGTAGAAGCTGGGGATCGTGCGGATCACCACGCCGCGGCGGGTGTCGATCAGCAGCACGTCGTTATAGTGGCGTACCCAGCTCTGGTAGCGGCCGGCGCGGGGCAGGTGGTAGCGCCACGGATCGGCGATCACATAGCGCGGGCCGTAATAGCTCGGCCCGATCCGGCCGCCGACGCGGAACGAAGTGTAGCGGAACGGCGCGTTCCAGCTGCCGCGGCCATAGAGCGCGCGGTTGCGGTCGCGGTTGAAGCGCCAGTCGTCGCGGCCCCAGGCACGGTCACGGTCGCGCAGGTCCTCGCGATATTCGCGGTGCGCATCGCGCACGTCGCGTCGCTCGTCCCGGATGTCGCGGCGATCGCCGCGGCGCTGGGCGTCACGCAGCTCGCGCTCCTCGTGGCGGATGTCCTGGCGGTCGCGGCGCAGCTCCTGGCGCGACTGGGCGCTGGCCGCGCTCGGGATCGCCACTGCGGGCAGCGCAACGGCGGCGAGCAGCAGGGCGGTTGTGAACTTCTTCATGTCTTCCTCCAAACCACTGTCCGGACTTGTTTTCCGGTAGAGCGCCTGTTTGGAGCAGCCACGCTGAACGGCCCGGGAACGGAGCCGTCAGCGAAATGAAAGGCTGGGAAGCCCAGCCCGGAGACTAGGGGCCGTTGCCGCCGCCGGCCGGACCGCCGGTGCCCGGCGCGCCGACCGTACCGATATTGCCGAACAGGTCCTCGAAGAAGCCGCGCTTGTGACCCAGCGTCGGCGTGGTCTTGCCGTACGGATCGACCGAGGCGATCAGCTCCTTGCCCATGCGATCGACCGCCGCGACATTGCCCTTCGCATCGAAGGTGATGCGCAGCGTCGTCTGATCCTTGGCCTTGAGCGACTGGTAGCCGAGGTTCGCGCTCTGGCGGGAGATGTAATACCACTCGCCTTCGTTGAACTGGCTGGTGAAGGTCGGGCGGCCGAGCGTCTGGAGCACCGATTCGCGCGTGTCGATGCCGGGCTGCACCGAATCGACCAGTTCCTTGTCGATGATATAGCCCTGGTGCGTGCGCACGGGCACGCAGGCGGTGGTGCCAAGCGCGGCTGCCAGCAGGGCGGCGCCAAGCGCACGGGCGGGAATCGGCATTCTGGTCTCCAGGCAAACGCGTACCGGCGCCCGATGCACTTGGTTGCATCGCGGGCCGTTCGCCTCAATATGCGGCAAAATGCGGCCAAACAAGGTCGCGACCCCATATTGCCAGAACCATAGCAGGACCGAACCGGCACATGCGCTTGCTCAAGCGGCTTTTCCAGGCGCCCGACCGCGGCACCGCCCCCCTTCTCTACGCCGCGATCGTCGCACGCGGCCGCCAGCCCCATTGGTATGAGGCTGGCGCGGTGCCCGACACGATCGACGGCCGGTTCGACATGATCGCCGCGGTGATGAGCCTTGTCCTCCTCCGCCTCGAGCAGGACGAAGCGGCGGTGCCGTTCAGCACCCATCTCACCGAAGTGTTCATCGACGACATGGACGGGCAGCTCCGCCAGATCGGCATCGGCGACATCGTCGTCGGCAAGCATGTCGGCAAGATGATGGGGATGCTCGGCGGACGCCTGGGCGCCTATCGGACCGCGCTGGCGGACGGCACGCTGGGCGACGCGCTGGTGCGCAACCTCTATCGCGGCGAGGCACCCGGGCCGCAGGCGCTGGCCCATGTCGAGAGCGAGCTCCGCGCCCTCCATGCGAAGCTGGGCGACACCCCGATCGCGACCTTGCTCGCCGGAGACCTCGCATGATCCAGAGCGAATTCAACCGCCCCCAGCGGCTCGACACGATCGGCGCGGGCGAGAGCCAGGTCCAGGTGCAGGCCGAGCCGAACGAGCGGATCGCGCTGGCCGAGCGGTTCGGGCTCAAGTCGATCGACAGCCTGGCCGCCGACTATCGCATCCGCCGCGACGCGCAGGGCATCATCGCCACCGGCCATCTTTCGGCCAGGGTCGTCCAGGCCTGCGTGATCACCGACGAGCCGGTGCCCGCGAACATCGAGGAGGATTTCGCGATCCGCTTCCTGCCCGAGAGCGAAGGCGATGCCGGCGAGGAGGAAATGGAGCTGAGCGAGGACGAGTGCGACATCGTCTTCTATTCGGGCGGCGCGATCGACCTGGGCGAGGCCGCGGCGGAAACGCTCGCGCTGGCGCTCGACCCCTATCCGCGCAGCCCCAGCGCCGAGACGGCGCTGCGCGATGCCGGGGTGATCAGCGAGGAGGAAGCAAAGCGCCTGGCCGAGGAAAGCGGCCCGTTCGGCGGGCTGGCCGGGCTGCGGGACAAGCTGGGCAAGGACTAAGGCGCATCGCTATTTGATACGCTGCAGTTCCCCGGCGAAGGCCGGGGCCCAGGGTTTCTCTGCTATCTCGCTTGTGACTCTGGGCCCCGGCTTTCGCCGGGGAACTGCCAGACCGGGAGTCTAAGCGTGCCCCACCACATGCAGATGTGGCGCGCGGCTGTTCACGAACACCTCCTCGCGCGCCACCGGTGACCAGGGCAGCCAGCGGAACCAGGTGTAGATCGTCCGCCACACCGCATCCTCGCCATTGCCTTCGGCGCGCTGGAGCAATGTCTTGTAGGGGCGCGCCGCGCGCGGCCAGTAGAACAGGTGCAGGCGGATCTCGCCCTCGACCAGCCCGTCGAACGTCTCGATGAACTTGGTCTCCGCATCGGCATCGGCATCGAGATGGAATTCGGCGGTGAACAACTCGCTGCGGATCATCAGCAGGTCGCGCGACCAGACCAGCTTGAGCGCGATGCGCAGCCCATATTGGACGGGCAGCTCGAGCGCGAGATAGTCGGGCCCGGCATCGGCGCCGCGCATGCGCAGCGCATGCCGTTCGGCAAGCACCGTGAACAGCGCCCGTGCCCGCGCAACATGCCAGTCGCTGAAATCCATGCCGCCTAGATGCGGCACCGATGGCCGTATCGCAATGGTTGGGCGCCTTGCGTTATCGTATTAGCCAAGCAATACACCGCCTCGATAACGAGATCCGGGGAAATATCTTGGGAAAATCCGCGCGCCTGCCGTTCAGCGTATTATTGGTGGTGGCGATCCTGGTCCTGTCACAGCAGTGGCGCGACCTCGCCAGGGCGATCGGCCATCCGGTCGCGGCGCTGAAGATCCCCTATGGCGGCGCGATCCTCGACAATGGCGTTGCGGTGCTGATCGTGCTGGTCGCGGCGCTGCTGATGCTGCGCGGCGGCGGGCTGTTCGACCGGATGGGCCTGCGGTCGAACGGCTGGCGCGGACCGGTGCTGGTCGCCGTCGCGACGATCCCCGCCTGGGTGGGGCTCTTCATGCTCGGCGGGCTGTCGCATGACTGGCGCTGGCTCGACCTGGCGATGCTCGCCCTCGCCTTCCCGCTGGCCGAGGAGATCGTGTTCCGCGGCTTCGGCTTCCTCTTCACCCACCGCGCGCTCGGCTGGCCGCTCTGGCTCGCGGTCGGCGTGCAGGCGCTGCTGTTCGGCCTGGTCCATTGGTGGGGCATGGGCGGGCCGGCGGGTGGCGACATGGCGCTGCAGGTGCTGATGATCACCGGCATCGGCGGCGTGGTGATGGCATTGCTCGACCGGCTCGACGGCAACACGATCTGGAGCGGCGCCGTGCTCCACATCTCGCTCAACGCCGCCTGGAACGTCTTCACCGTGCCTGACGAAGCGATCTTCGGCTGGACCGGCAACGCGCTGCGCATCGGCGCCGCGGTGCTCGCGCTGCTGCTGGTCTGGGGGTTCGGCTCGGGAAAGCGGGGGCGGCGCTAGCGCCTTCACCGCGCGTCGGCTCCCCGGCGAAAGCCGGGGCCCAGGGCCACGGGCGGCACGGCAGAGAAACCCTGGGCCCCGGCCTTCGCCGGGGAACCAAAAGGGCTATCAGCCCCCCGTCCCGATCCCCCGCGCCAGCATCTGCGCGACGATATCGGCGATCGCCTCGGGATCCACATCCTCCTGCCACACGCTGTAGCGTAGGCCGAGGAACACGTTCATCCCCATGATCGCCCAGGCATGGACCTCGTTGACGTCCTCGCGCACCTCGCCGCGTGCCGCCGCCGCCTGAAGCCGCTTGGCGATGCGCTCGGCGGTGCTCGCATAATGGAGCCGGAAGCTCTCGGGATCGACGAACTCGGCTTCGTCGATGATCCGGTAGATCTCCTTGTGCGCCCGGGCGAAGCGGATGAAGGCGAGCAACGCCGCCTGCTCCGCCGCGATCTGGCCGCCGGTCGCGCCCTTGATCGCCGGGGCGACATGCTCGCGCACCTGGTCGCTCATGTCGCGCACCAGCGCGCGGAACACGTCGTCCTTCGAATCGAAATAGGTGTAGAAGCTGCCCAGTGCCACGCCGGCCCGCCGCGTGATCCCGCTGATCGAGCCTTCGTGGAATCCCTTGGCGCCGAACTCCTCCGCCGCCGCATCCAGGATCAGGCGCAAGGTGCGCCGCCCGCGCGCGGTGCGCGGTTCCTTGCCGGCGCTCGCTTCGCTGCCGCCGACCCCCGGTGCTGTGGCGCTCATGCCACGCCCCTCCGCCATTCTGGTTCCTCTTCCCATTTATCCAAGTTGAAACCCGGTTCAGGTTTCAGTATAGCGTCGGGCGACCACGTGCAACCCGCGTTGAATGACGGGTTAGACTGATGGGGAGGAAGTCTGGATGTCACGCCTGAATTGTGCCCGTTCGATTCTGTTCGCGGGCGCTGCGCTCGCCGCACTCGCCACCAATTCCGCCTTCGCGCAGGAAGCCGCCGCGCCGGCCGCGCCCGAGGCGCAGGATAGCGCACTCGACAATACCGGCGAAATCGTCGTCACGGCCCGCCGTCGCGAGGAGAAGCTGCTCGACGTGCCGACCGCGGTCACCGCGCTCACCTCGGCCCAACTCGACCAGGCCGGTGCCGTTGACCTCACCGATCTCCAGATCGCGTCGCCCAACACCACGCTGAAGGATGCGCGCGGCACCAACTCGACGCTCGCCGCCTTCATCCGCGGCGTCGGCCAGCAGGATCCGGTCCCGGGCTTCGAGGCCGGCATCGGCATCTATCTCGACGACGTCTATCTCAACCGCCCCCAGGCATCGGTGCTCGACATCTATGACGTGGAGCGGATCGAAGTGCTGCGCGGGCCGCAGGGCACGCTCTATGGCCGCAACACGATCGGCGGCGCGGTGAAATATGTCACCAAGAAGCTCGACGATCGCCCGACCGCGTCGATCCGCGGCAATTACGGCTCGTACAACCAGGCCGATGTGATCGTCAGCGCATCGACCCCGATCGGCTCGATGTTCAAGATCGGCTTCTCCGGCGCCCGCCTCACCCGCGACGGCTTCGGCGAGAACCGCAATCTCCATATCGAGAACTACAACAAGAATGTCTGGGCCGCGCGCGGCACGCTCGAGTTCGAGACGCCGGACAACCGCATGTCGATCCGCATCACCGGCGACTATACCCATGACAAGTCGAACGCGCGCAACGGCCACCGCCTGTTCGCGGGCCTGCTCACCGGCTCGCCGGTGCTGTCCAATGTCTATGACACCAATGCGGGCCTCGCGAACCCGAAGAACGATGTCGAGGCCGGCGGCATCTCGATGACGATCAACGCCGATGTGAGCGACCACATCACGCTGCGCAGCATCAGCGCGTACCGCGAGGATACCTCCTGGACGCCGATCGACTTCGATTCGACCCCGTCGGTCGACGTCGACGTGCCCGCCTATTACAAGAACAACCAGACCAGCCAGGAATTCCAGGCGCTGATCCATGGCGAGAAGCTCAACGGCATTGTCGGCTTCTACTATCTGGGCGCCAAGGCGACGACGGGCTTCGGCGTGCTGCTGTCGACCACGCTGCCGGGCTTCAACGCCTATACCGCCGGCGACGTGCGCACCGAGACCAGCTCGATCTATGGCGACTTCACCTTCGACTTCACGCCGCAGCTGAGCCTGACGCTCGGCGGCCGCTACACCTGGGACCAGCGCAAGAGCTATGTGTTCAAGGCGAGCTATCTCGGCCTGACTCCGGATTTCGGCGGCACCCCGGTGCCCGTGGGCGCGCCTTCCACCGATTTCCGCGGCACCGCCAATTTCAAGCGCTTCACCCCGCGCGCGACGCTCAGCTTCAAGCCGAGCGCCGATCACATGGTCTATGCCTCCTATTCGGAAGGCTTCAAGGGCGGCGGCTTCGATCCGCGCGGCTCGGGCACCTCGGCGCCGATCAGCAATCCCTCGGCCGGGCGCACCTATCTCGACATCTACAACTATCTCTCCTTCGATCCGGAAACGGTGAAGAGCTATGAAGTGGGCTGGAAGGGCGCGGCATTCGATCGCCGCCTGAACTGGTCGCTCGCCGGCTTCTATTCGGACTATTCCAACGTCCAGATCCCGGGCTCGGTCGGCTGCCTGATCAACAACGTCCAGAGCTTCTGCGGCATCACCACCAACGCGGCGAAGGC
This sequence comes from Sphingomonas kyeonggiensis, assembly GCF_014204495.1. Taxonomy (GTDB): domain Bacteria; phylum Pseudomonadota; class Alphaproteobacteria; order Sphingomonadales; family Sphingomonadaceae; genus Sphingomonas; species Sphingomonas kyeonggiensis_A. The sequence continues at coordinate 856,644 of NZ_JACHLN010000001.1, forward strand.
CGACATCAAGGGCATCGAGCTCGAGACCAACGCAGTGCTGGCGCGCGGCTTTGCCGGCCCGGGCTCGAGCTTCTTCTTCAACGGCGCGCTCGGCTATATCGACGCCAAGTACAAGCGCTTCATCGGCCCGACCGGCGTCGACGTCTCGGCGGTCCGCGTCTTCCAGAACACCCCGGACTGGACGCTGGCCGGCACGCTCGGCGCCACGCTGCCGGTGGCGAGCGGCGATCTCTCGGCGACCACGACCGTGTCGTATCGCGGCCTGACCCACCAGTTCGAGACGGCCAGCCCGTTCCTCGACCAGCCGGGCTACACGCTGCTCGACGCGCACCTCGTCTACACCTTCGGCGACGGGCGCTACTCGATCGGGGTCCACGGCAAGAACCTGACCAACGTCCATTACAAGACCGCCGGCTACCAGTATATCAGCAGCCGGATCGACGGCACGCCGATCCTGACCCCGGCGGGCGGCTACACGCCGACCCTGGGCAAGGAAGGCGTCGCCACTGCCTTTTACGGCAATCCGCGCCAGATCTTCGGGTCGTTCAGCCTCAAATTCTGAGTATGGTGCACTGCACCTAAATTCCGGAGCCGGGCGTCGCTTGACGTCCGGCTCTTTTGATGTCGAGGTATGGCCATGAACGCTCCCGCTTCAAACCCCGCAAGCCGCGCCGGCTATCCCGGCCTGGTGCTGGCGATGCTCCTGCTCGTCTACACCTTCAACTTCCTCGACCGGCAGATCCTCGGCATCCTCGCCAAGCCGATCATGGAGGATCTCCAGCTCACCCGCACCGAGTTCGGCGCGATCGGCGGGCTCGCCTTCGCGGTGCTCTATTCGGTGCTCGGCGTGCCGCTCGCCTATCTCGCCGACCGCACCAGCCGATCGGGCGTGATCGCCGGGGCGCTGGCGGTGTGGAGCCTGTTCACCGGGCTGTGCGGCGTCGCCACCGGCTATTGGCAGCTCTTCCTGTTCCGCCTCGGCGTCGGCGTCGGCGAAGCGGGCGGCGTCGCGCCGTCCTATGCGGTGATCGCCGATTACTTCCCGCCCGAGAAGCGCGCCCGCGCGCTCGCCATCTATTCGCTCGGCATCCCGATCGGCCTGGCGCTCGGCACCCTGCTCGGCGCCTATATCGCCGCGCTGGTGAACTGGCGCGCGGCGTTCATCACCATGGGCGTGATCGGCATCCTGATCGCACCGATATTCCGCTGGGTGGTCCGCGACGTGCCGCGGCCGGTCGTCGCCAAGGGCGATGCGGCGCCGGTGAGCGCGGTGTTCGGCATCCTCGCGCGCAAGCCCGGCTTCTGGCTGCTGGCCTTCGGCGCCTCATGCAGCTCGTTGTGCGGCTATGGCCTGGCGCTGTGGACGCCGCTGGTGCTGATGGGCAATTTCGGCTTCGACCTGGTGACCACCGGCCAGTTCATGGCCTCGCTGCTGCTGATCGGCGGTACCGCGGGCGTGTTCGCCGGCGGCTGGTTCGCCGACCGGCTCGGCAAGGGCGACCGCGCCTGGTACGCCTGGTTGCCCGCGATCGCCTGGCTGATCACAGCGCCGCTGTTCGCGGTCGGCTTCCTTACCTCCAATCCCTGGATCGCCTGGCCGCTGCTGGTGATTCCCAACGGGCTCAACATCCTGTGGCTCGGCCCGGTGACCACCGCCGTGCAGCACATGGTGCCGCAGCACATGCGCGCCACGGCCTCTGGCAGCTTCCTGATGATCAACAACCTGATCGGCATGGGCCTCGGCCCGCTGCTGATGGGCTTCCTCGGCGAGGCGCTGAAGGCCAGCTACGGCGCCGAGGCGCTGCGCTACGGCGCGGTCTTCTGCCTCGGCTTCTACGTGCTCGCCGGCATCCTCGCGCTGTTCGCGGCCAAGCATGTCCGCAGCGGCTGGGTGGAGCAGACCGCCTAGGTAGTTTCCCGACTCGGCGCTTTCCTGAATCGCGAACGAGTCGCAAATCGGCGAAAAGCAACGCGCGTTCCGAGGGGAAGCCTTACCGGGACGGCCGGGCGGGGATGGGACCGCCCGGCCACCCCTCGGGTTTCATCAACGCTCGCGTGTCGCCGCGAATTTCACCCTGGGATAGCGATCGGCAACATAGCCGACCTCCCAGCTCGACTTGGCCATGAACACCGGATTGTCGTCGCGGTCCTTCGCCATGGCGCCCCGGTTCAGGCTCATGAACTCCGCCAGGTCCTTGGGATCCTCCGCCGAGATCCAGCGCGCCGTCTCGAACGGCGCCATCTCCAGCCCCGCCGCCACCTTGTACTCGGCATCGAGCCGCGAGATCAGCACGTCGAGCTGCAGCTGGCCGACCACGCCGATGATCCAGTTCGAGCCGATCTCCGGATAGAAGACCTGGGTCACGCCTTCCTCGGCCATGTCGTCCAGCGCCTTGCGCAGCTGCTTGGTCTTGGTCGGGTCCTTCAAGGCGACGCGGCGCAGGATTTCCGGCGCGAAGTTCGGCAGCCCGGTGAAGCGCACATCCGCCTTCTCGCTCAGCGTATCGCCGACGCGCAGCACGCCGTGGTTGGGGATGCCGATGATGTCGCCCGGGAACGCCTCGTCGGCCAGTTCACGCTGCTGCGCGAAGAACAGGATCGGCGAGTGGATCGCGATCGGCTTGCCGTGCCCGGTCGGCGTCAGCTTCATGCCGCGCTTGAAGGTGCCCGAGACCAGCCGCATGAACGCGATGCGGTCGCGGTGATTGGGATCCATGTTCGCCTGGACCTTGAACACGAAGCCGGTGACCTGCCCGGCATCGGGCGCGACCGGCGCCGGCTCGGCGGGCAGCGCGTGCGGCGGCGGCGCGTGCGTCGCGATCGCCTCGATCAGCGAATCGACGCCGAACTCCTTGAGCGCCGAGCCGAAATAGACCGGAGTCAGGTCGCCGTGGCGATAGGCCTCGCCGTCGAACGCCGGATAGCCGGCCTGGGCCAGCTCGACATCCTCGCGCAGCCTGGCGAGGTTCTCAGGCGAGATGATCTGGTCGAGCTGCGGATCGTCGAGCCCGGAAGTCTGCACCACCTTGCCATGGAACTCGCGGCTGTCGCCCTCGGGCAGCAGCAGGCGGTTGGTCGCCAGGTCGAAGATCCCCTCGAACGTCCCGCCCATGCCCACCGGCCAGGTCATCGGGCACACGTCGAGCGCGAGCAGGTCGGCGATCTCGTCGAGCGTCTCGAACACGTGGCGGCCTTCGCGGTCGACCTTGTTGACGAAGGTGATGATCGGCACGTTGCGCAGCCGGCAGACCTCGAACAATTTCCGGGTCTGGCTCTCGATGCCCTTGGCGACGTCGATCACCATCACCGCCGAATCGACCGCGGTGAGCGTGCGATAGGTATCTTCCGAGAAATCCTCATGGCCCGGCGTGTCGAGCAGGTTGAAGGTCACCCCGTTCCGCTCGAACGTCATCACGCTCGACGTCACCGAGATGCCGCGCTGCTGCTCGATCTTCATCCAGTCCGATCGCGCGCGCCGCGCCTGGCCGCGCGCCTTCACTTCGCCGGCGAGATGGATCGCGCCGCCGAACAGCAGCAGCTTCTCGGTGAGCGTGGTCTTGCCAGCGTCAGGGTGCGAGATGATCGCGAAGGTACGGCGGTCGGAGGGAGAAGGCATCGCGGCCCTCTAGTCGTCGCGCGGCTTTACGGCAACGTCTGCGATAGGGTGCAGGAGGAGAGGTCCGGGACACCGCCCATCTGTTCCCCGGCGAAGGCAAACAGCAGGGCGATTCTTATCGAGTGATGCGCAACGCCACCTACATTCCTCTCCCGGAGGGGGAGGATTTGGACACCCTAGACCCGCAGCGAAACCCGCATCGTGAAGGTCCGCGCCTCGCCCGGCGCGAAGCGCAGCATCAGCGGCTTGTCCCAGATCTCGCCGGTGAAGCCGTACGGATCGGCGATGCCGTGCCAGGGCTCGATGCACAGATAGCGCGCGCCCGGCTTCATCCACAGCCCCAGCGCCGGCGTATCGGGGAAATCGCAGGCCAGTTGCGGCCCGCCCAGCGCGCCATAGCTGAGCGACTGGCTGCGCACAGGATTCCACACCAGCGCATCGCGTTCGAACAGCTCGTCATACAGCTCGAGCACCCGGTCCTCGACCGGCGTCTCCCAGCTGTCGGCGTCCATCCAGCCGCCCCTGACGATCGCCGCCAGCTCGCCCGGCTCCTCGTCGGCGAAGGTGATCTGGTGCTCCTCCTTGCTCGAGCCATAGGGCAGCGGCCAGGCAAAGGCGGGGTGGAAGCCGAAGCTCGCCGGCATGTCGACATCGCCGGTGTTGGTCACCGTGATCTCCATCAGCAGCGATGCGTCGATCAGCGTGAACGCCGCATCGAGCGCGAAGGCGAACGGATAGACCGCGCGCGTCTCCGCGTTGTCGACCAGCCGGAACACCGCCCGGTCCGGCGCCTGCTCGACCAGCGCGAAATCTTGGCGTCGGGCGAAGCCGTGCTGGGGCAGCGCATATTCCTTGCCGTCCAGCCGATATTTGTCGTCCATCAGCCGCCCGACGATCGGGAAGAGCAGCGGCGCCCGCCCGCTCCAGAAGGCGGGATCCGCATCGGTCATCAGCTCGCGGCCATCCGCATCCCGCAGCGAGGAGAGCTCGGCGCCGAACGGATTGATCACGGCGGACAGCGACTCGGACTGAATAGAGATCATTCTGGACCTAATAGATCGTGGGGAAGACGGCGGCGGATACTATAATCCGGCGGCACAGGGGCAAGAGGGGGCAGCCTGGAGGCCAGGCCGCCCGGGAGGAGACACCATGAACAGCCAGACAATCGATGTCATCGGCGATCCCGCGCTGATCGCGGCGATCGCGGCGCTTGCACGGCAGGAGGGCTATGCCGCCTCGGAGCCGATGCTGACCGAGTCGATCAGCGACGCGCTGGACGCGCCGTTCGGCGTCGACGAGATCCGCCAGGTCTGCGAAGTCGTCACGATCATGATGGGAGCCGGCACCTCGGTCGTCGGCTTCCTCGCCGCGGTGAAGGCGCTGCTCAAGCGCAGCGAGCCAAAGGGCGGCGGCGAGACCGCGGTGATCGTCAACGATACCCACAGCCAGGCCCGGATCACCAAGCTGACGCCCGATACCGACATCAGCCAGATCGGCGGCTAGCCATGCTCCCCATCATCCAGTTCGATCCGGCCACGATGTCGTTGTTGTACGACGCCCAGCTGGTCGGCGGACGGGATGGCGGCGGGCCAATCCAGCAGGCGGTCGCCGCGGTCACCCAGGGCAGGTCCGACGAGGCGATCGCCATTCTGGCATCCATCGACGACGACAAGACCTTCAACCGCGGCCTGCAGATGGTGTCGGCGATCTGGCACGAGAAGCGGCATTTCCTCGATTTCGTGCTCAGCAATTACGGCGCGTTCCGCTTCCGCCAGTTCGTCGAAATGTACGCGAACATGCCTCTCATCCTTCGCGAGGGACAGGAGACGGGGAAGATCCATGTCCCTCTCGAAATCTATGCCGATCCCGTTCGCAGCGCGGTCGCGAAGGTCGAGAACCCATCCGCCCACTTAGCCAGCCTGGCCTCGGTACTGACCCGTCGGCGAAAGATGATCGAGAGGGACCGGGCGCAGGAACAGACGCGTTTCGGGAGGCTCGAGCTGGGCGGCGAGGCACAGCTCGAGTGCATGGCCTTCCTGGCGCAGCTCGATTTTGTCGGTACCTATTTCGGCGAGGAGGGCATGCGGCGCTTCTACGGCTCGCTGTTCGATGCCGGGCAATTCGCCGCCAAATATCTCTCGCTGATCGAAACCGCCGGGCGGCTGGGGGTGGTGCAGGGAGATGTCACGGCCGAGGATGCGATCACGATCGATCCGTCGCTGCTCGAATGCATCCTGTTCGCGTCGCTGCAGACCGACTATTTCGGCGCCTCCGCCCCCGGCTATGCGGCGACCTCCTACCCGGCGGAACGCTTTGCCGCGATTTCGGTGGAACTCACCCAGTCCGGCAAGCTGCCGCAACCCGGCGCGGCGCCGCTCACGCCCGAGGATTGCTGGGAACTCGTCGATCAGGCGTGCCGCACCATATTTGGCGAAAGCATCGAGGGGGCCATCGCCCGGGACCTTGCCCGGTTCCGCGCGCAGACCGTCGACAAGATGCGGGGCAACATCCCGCCAGCGCTCGAGACGATGATGGAGGACTATCTCGGCCTGCGGGAACGCATGCTCGAGGAGTTTCGCCAGGACCCCGGCAAGTTCATCTTCTCGGCGAGATTCACCTCCGACCTCGCCGATCGCCTGCAGCCGAATTACGTGATGGCGGCAAGCGGCGGAGATCTCGGTGATCCGCCACGCGGCTACCACCTCATCATGGGCTATGAGCATGAGAAGGGAACGGCGGGCGGCAAGGACCTCCCCTATCGTAAATGGTGGTGGGCCTGCGCGCCGACGCATCAGGGCGCAGCCCCGGACCGGCTGGGATTTGCCAACCCCTCGGTCTGGTACTCGGTGATGGACTTCTACGCGCCCACCGCCAAGCTGCTCATGAACGGACGCCGGCTCAGGACGCTCATCGGGCCCGAACTGCTCTTCGCCCAGCAGCGGCTGAAGAATGATTTCCAGATCGAAATCGAGATATATCCGAGCTTCGCCTTTCCCGACGAGACGCTGCCGGTGGAGGTCTTCTATTATTACTACGGCACCGACCGGCTGAAATGCGACCTGTCCTCCGTCCCGCTCACGCGCCCGGAAGGCGTGGCGATAAACCCCTGGACGCTACGGCGCTGGCCGGGGCTCGCCAGGCACATGATCGCCGCGCTCGGGGATCATGACTTTGCCTATTTCACCTTTGTGCGCGACTGGTCGCCCTGGGTGATATCCAGCGCCGCCTATGACGAGATCCGGCCCTTGATGGCGTGAGGGGGCTCAGCCTTCGCGATGGATCGCGAAGGCCTGCCAGCTCTGGTTGACCGGCATCAGCTCGAGGCTGTTGATGTTCAGGTGCGGCGGCAGCGTCGCCACCCACAGGATCGTCTCGGCGATGTCCTCGGCGGTCATCGGGTTCACGCCGCCATAGAGCTTGTCCGAGGTTTCCTGGCTGCCGGTGCGGACCAGCGTGAACTCGGTCTCGACCATGCCCGGCTCGATCGAGGTGACGCGCACCCCGGTGCCGTGCAGGTCGGCGCGCAGGTCGAGGCTCAGCTGGCGGACGAACGCCTTGGTCGCCGCGTACACATTGCCGCCCGGATAGGGATAGGTCGCTGCGACGGACGACAGGTTGATGATCGCGCCCTTGCGCGCCACCAGCATCGGCAGCAGCTTGTGGGTGATCGAGACGAGCGCGGTCACGTTCGTGTCGATCATCGTCTTCCACTTGGTGAGCGACGCCGCCTGCGCGGGCTCGAGGCCCAGCGCGAGCCCGGCATTGTTCACCAGCAGGTCGAATTCGCGGAAGCCCTCGGGCAGCGAGTCCAGCGCCGCGTCGCGGGCTTCCTCGTCGCGGATGTCGAAGGCAAGGGTGCGGACATTGTCGCGCTCCAGCGGCGCCAGCCGCTCCGCCCGCCGCCCGGTCGCGACGACATTCCACCCCGCATCGGCAAAGGCCAGCACGCAGGCCTCGCCAATCCCCGAAGTGGCGCCGGTGATGAGTGCGGTTGGCATGGCGAGTCTCCTGTGGTTTCCTCGCTCCTTGCCGCGCGGCGTGGTGCCGTCAAGCGCGCGCAGGAGGTGCGCTGAACGGAAGCGTCAAGCGAAAGCCCTCCCCCTTGATGGGGGAGGGTTGGGTGGGGGTGAGCTCTCAGTTACATTGCGCACATGAAGCGAGTGCCACCAAGCGGCAGCACAGCCCGATCCCGCCAGTTGCGCGCAAATGCGACGGACGCGGAGCGGGCGCTCTGGCGATTGCTCCGCGAGGCTTTCCCGGACGAACGCTTCCGGCGTCAGGTACCGATCCGGCAGTATACCGTTGATTTCGCGAGTCACCGCGCCAAGTTGGTGATCGAAGCCGATGGCGGGCAGCACACCGAAGAAGTCGATGCGCATCGGACTGCGGCCATCGAAGGTGACGGCTACCAGGTCCTGCGCTTCTGGAACAACGACATACTCGCGAACCCCGAAGGCGTGGCGCGCCAGATAGGCGCCGCACTAAATAGCCCTTCTCCCTTGATGGGAGAAGGGAGGGGCCCGCTCGCGTAGCGAGTGGGAGGGATGAGGGTGCGCGCGCCTCAGGCGACGTCGCTAGCGGAGAGCTCACCCCCACCCAACCCTCCCCCATCAAGGGGGAGGGCTTTTAGATTGCCACCACTAGAGACTCAGCCCCGCAACACCGCGCCCTGCTTGGCCGCGGCGGCGACCACCTTGTCGGCGACCGCCTTCAGCTCCTCGTCGGTGAAGCTCTTCTCGCCCGGCTGGAGCGTGACTTCGATGGCGAGGCTCTTCTGTCCCTCCGGCACGCCGGTGCCGGTGAAGACGTCGAACAGCCGCGCATCGACGATGGTCGCCTTGTCCGCGCCCTTGACGGTGCGCACCAGGTCCCCCGCCGCCAGCGCCGTCGGCACGAGGAAGGCGAAGTCGCGCGTCACCGCCTGCAGCGCGGGCGGCGTATAGGCCGTGCGCATGAAGCCGGACCCGCCGCGCTTGCCGGGCAGCGCATCGAGATAGAGCTCGACCGCGGCGACATCGCCGTCGAGGTCGAACGCCTTGAGCACGCTCGGGTGGACCATACCGAACGCCGCGAGCACGGTCTTCGGACCCAGGCGCAGCGTCGCAGACTGGCCCGGGTGCCAGACGTCGCCCGCCTCACCCATCACCTGCAGGTTGGCCACCGGCGCGCCGGCGGCCTCGAGCAGCGCCAGCGCCTCGGCCTTGGCGTCGAAGGCGGTAAAGGGCTGGGCGCGGCCACCCTGCCAGCCGCGCGGCGTCTTCGCGCCCGCCAGCAGCACGCCGAGCGTCACCCGCTCGCCGTCCGCCAGATAGCGGCGGCCCAGCTCGAACAGGCGGACCGACGTCGCGCCGCGCTTGAGGTTGCGCTCGGCAGCCCCCAGCAGGCCCGGCAGCAGCGACGGGCGCATGACCTTCATGTCCTCGCTGATCGGATTGGCCAGCGTCCAGGCACCGCCGCCGAAGGGCGCCGCCTCGCTCTCCGAGACGAAGCTCCAGGTCACCGCCTCGTTGAGCCCGCGCGCCGCCGCCGTGCGGCGCAGCTTGCGCTCGAGCTTCTGCTCGGGCGTCGCGGTCGGCCTGGCCACGCCCGGCACCCGCGACAGCGGCGTGGACGGCACATTGTCGATGCCCTCGATCCGGATCACTTCCTCGACCAGGTCGGCCGGCCCGTCGACATCGCGGCGCCAGCTCGGCGCGGTGACGCGCAGCGCGTCGAAGCCGTCGGCCAGCTCGACCGGATCGCCATTGCCGTCGAGCGGCTGGACCGTGAAGCCCAGGCTCTCGAGGATCTCGACCTGCCGCGCCGCCGGCACCGCCAGCCCGCCGAGCGTCTCGGCCAGCCTGGGATCATAGCCGGTGGTCACGCCGACCTTGGGCAGCGTACCCGCACGCGTAACCTCGCTCGCCGAACCGCCGCACAGCTCGATCACCAGCCGCGTCGCGATCGCGATGCCGTCCTCGAGGAACTGCGGGTCGACCCCACGCTCGAAGCGCGAGCGCGCATCGCTGGTCAGGTTGAGCTTCTGCCCCGCCCGCGCGATATGCTCGGGCTCGAAATAGGCGCATTCGATCACCACGTCGGTGGTCGCCTCGGACACGCCGGTGTCCTCGCCGCCCATGATCCCGCCGATATCGTGCACGCCGTTGGCATCGGCGATCACCGTGATCGTCTCGTCGAGCGTATAGGTCTTCTCGTTGAGCGCCAGCACCTGCTCGCCGGCCCTGGCCTTGCGCACGGTCAGCGCGCCCGACAGCTTGGCCTTGTCGTACACATGCAAAGGCCGGCCGAGATCGATCATCACATAGTTGGTGATGTCGACCAAAGCCGAGATCGGCCGCTGCCCGATCGCCTTGAGCCGGCGCTGCATCCACTCCGGCGAGGCGCCATTGGTCACGCCCGAGACGGTCTGGCCATAATAAGCCGGGCAGCCCTCGGGCGCCTCGATCTTCACCTCGGGGCCCGCGCCCGCACCGGCAACCGGCTCGGCATCGAGCGGCTTCAGGACACCCAGCCCCGCCGCCGCCAGATCGCGCGCGATCCCGCGCACGCCCATGCAGTCCTGGCGGTTCGGGGTGATCGAGATGTCGAACACCGGGTCGTTGAGATCGGCATAGTCGGCGAACGCCGTGCCCACCGGCGCATCGGCCGGCAGCTCGATGATCCCGTCATGATCCTCGCCCAGCTCGAGCTCGCGCGTCGAGCACATCATGCCGTTCGATTCGACCCCGCGCACCGCGGCGACCTTGAGCGCCATGCCGTTCGCCGGCACCACCGCGCCCGGCGTACCGAGCACGCCGACCAGCCCGGCGCGCGCATTGGGCGCGCCGCAGACCACCTGCAGCACCTGCTCGCCCGTATCGACGGTCAGCACCTGCAGCTTGTCCGCCTGGGGATGCCGCTCGGCGGTCAGCACCTTGGCGACGCGGAAGCCGTTCAGCTTCTCGCCCGGATTCTCCACGCCTTCCACTTCGAGGCCGACGCGCGTCAGCGCCTCCTCGATGTCGGTCAGCGAGGCAGTGGTGTCGAGATGCTCCTTGAGCCAGCTCAGGGTGAACTTCATGCGCCCACTCCCCCGCTCAGCGTGGGCACGTCGAGTGCCGAGAAGCCGTAATGCTTGAGCCAGCGCAGATCGCCGTCGAAGAAGGCGCGCAAGTCGTCCATCCCATATTTGAGCATCGCCAGCCGGTCGACGCCGGTGCCGAAGGCGAAGCCCTGCCATTCGTTCGGATCGAGGCCGCAGCTCTCGATCACCTTGCGGTGGACCATCCCGGAGCCGAGCACTTCCATCCAGCCGCCATTGTCGCTCTTGCGCGGATCGCCGCCGATCACACGCTTGCCGTTCTGCCAGGTGAAGCCGACGTCCACCTCGGCCGAAGGCTCGGTGAACGGGAAATAGCTCGGGCGCAGCCGCAGCACGATGTCGTCGCGCTCGAAGAACGCCTTGAGGAAGGTCTCCAGCGTCCATTTGAGGTGGCCGAGCGTGATCCCCTTGTCGATCACCAGCCCTTCGATCTGGTGGAACATCGGCGTGTGCGTCGCGTCGCTGTCCGAGCGATAGACGCGGCCCGGCGCGATGATCCGGATCGGCGGCTTGTCCTTGACCATCGTGCGGATCTGCACCGGCGAGGTGTGGGTACGCAGCAGATACTTCTGGCTGCCGTCTTCCTCGCGCGGGAAATAGAAGGTGTCGTGCATCGCCCGCGCCGGATGCGTCTCGGGGATGTTGAGCGCGGTGAAATTGTGCCAGTCGTCCTCGATCTCGGGACCGGTGGCGACCGCGAAGCCGAGATCGGCGAAGATCTCCGCCAGCTCGTCCATCACCTGGCTCACCGGATGCACCGAACCTGCGGCCACGCTGTCGACCGGCAGCGTCATGTCGATCGTCTCGCTGGCGAGGCGTGCATCGAGCGCCGCCTTCTCCAGCCCGGCCTTGCGGCTGGCAATCGCCTCGGTCACCGCCTCGCGCAGCCCGTGGATGCGCGGGCCGGTTTCCTGGCGCTCTTCGGGAGTCATCCCGCCCAGCGTCTTGAGCAGGCCGGTGATCGCCCCCTGCTTGCCAAGCGCATGCACGCGCACGGCCTCAAGCGGCTCGAGCCCCGCCGCGGCATCGATCGCGCCGAGCAGGTCGGTGCGGAGCTGGTCCAGATCGGTCGTCATCAAATCCTCACTTCGTCGAGGGAGCCTCTAGCGGCCAGCGACACAAAGAAAAAGGGCGCCGGTGTTGCCACCGGCGCCCCATTTTCTCTTGCTCGCGCAGGTCGCCTTAGGCGGCCTGGGGCAGAGCCGCCTTCGCCTGCGCGATGATGGCGGTAAAGGCTTCGCCTTCGTTCATGGCGATATCGGCCAGGACCTTGCGGTCCAGCTCGATACCGGCGAGCTTCAGCCCGTGCATGAACTGCGAATAGGTCAGGCCTTCGGCGCGGACACCGGCGTTGATGCGCTGGATCCACAGACCACGGAAGGTCCGCTTCTTAACCTTGCGGTCGCGATACGCGTACTGGCCGGCCTTTTCGACGGCCTGACGGGCGATGCGGATCGTGTTCTTGCGACGACCGCGATAGCCCTTTGCCTGCTCAAGAATGTTCTTGTGCTTGGCCTTGGTGGTTACACCACGCTTAACTCGTGCCATTTGTCAGGCCCTCCTTACTTCAGACCGTAGGGCGCCCACGCCTTGATGTGTGCAACATCGGCGTCGGCGAGCACGGAGGTGCCGCGGTTCTGGCGGATATACTTCGCGTTGTGCGAAATCAGGCGGTGGCGCTTGCCGGCGACTCCATGCTTCACCTTGCCAGTGGCGGTGAACTTGAAGCGCTTCTTTACGCCGCTCTTCGTCTTGAGCTTGGGCATTTTCGTCTCCTTATAGTTCGACGATTGCGGACACGCGCGGCAGCCCATTCAGCCGGCGCATCCCTACGATCGCGGAAAGCGGGGCCCCTAGCCGAAGAGTCGGGAGAGCGCAAGGTGAGTCTCCGATCCACCTCCTCCCTTAACTCCCCTCCCTGCAAGGGAGGGGTTGGGGGTGGGTGGCGAGCGCAGCGAGCTCAGCCAGTCGGCCCGCGAAAGAAGAAAAGCTCGGGTATCGAGCCCGAGCTTTTCTAACCCACCCCTAGCCCCTCCCTTGCAGGGAGGGGAATCCTGAATGGGAAGGCACCCATGAAGGGAACGGGAACCCCTTGGCATCACCGGGCTTTCTCCCAGCATGGCCGATCGCGAAGCCCCGATCTCCGCCGCCGCTCCGGCACAAGCGCCCGCCGACGCGCCCGCGCACCCGATTCGCGCGCTCGGCTTGCCCGGAGCCGGCGCCATCGCGGTCGTCACCACGCTCCTCGGCCTGGTCGTCCTCGCCTGGACGATCCTGTTCGTCACCAAGGGCCGCTTCCTCAAGCACAGCTTCGAGCGCATCGTCGCCCAGCAGACCCAACGCGAGGTGAAGGTCGCCGGCGACTTCCAGCTCTATTTCAATCCGCTCAACGTGAAGTTCGTCGCCGAGGGGATGACGATCTCCAACCCCGCATGGGCCGGCAAGGGCAATTTCTTCGAAGCGAAGCGCATCGATTCGCGCATCTCCACCTGGGGCCTGATCACCGGCCGCCGGCGGATCAACTGGCTGGGCCTGGAGGACGGCCGGATCGACCTGCGCTGGGACAAGGACGGCAAGCGCAACAGCTGGACGTTCAGCGAGGAAAAGGGCGAGCCGCTCGACCTGCCGGTCATCCGCCGCGCGCTCGTCCAGGGCACGATGATCCGCTACATCGATCCGCGCATGCAGGTCGAGGCCGGGATCCGCATCCACACGGTGGAAGCGAAGGACACCCAGTTCGCCTCGTCGATCGGCTTTGACGGCGCCGGCACGGTGCGCGGCACCCGCTTCGTGATGAACGGCGCGCTGCTCACCCCCAATGCCACCGTCTCGGGCGGCAGGAACCAACTGCGCCTGCACGCCGAGGCGGTGCGCACCCAGGTCGATGTCTCGGGCACGCTCCCCGGCGCCACCGAGATCGAGGGCGCCGACCTCCACATGAACATCCGCGGGGCGAACCTGGCGGACGTCTTCATGCTCGCCGGTATCGCCGTGCCCGATACGCGCAGCTATCGGCTCACCTCGGCGCTCACCAGGCGCGGCGACGAATGGCGCTTCACCGGGCTGAAGGGCCGCTTCGGCGACTCCGACCTTGCCGGCAAGATGACCGTGAAGATGACGCGCCCGCGCATGCTGCTCACCGCCGAGCTCGCCACCGACACGCTCGACATCGTCGATGCCGGCCCGTTCATCGGCTACAACCCGAACACGCTGGCGGCGAAGGGTGCGGCCGGTGCGATCACCCAGGTCTCGGGCACGCCGCGCCTGCTGCCCGATGCGAAACTCCGCATAGATACACTTCGCAACTTCGACGCGAAGGTCCACTGGACCGTGCGCGACGTCCGCGCGCCGAGCTTCCCGGTGTCGAACATCGAGCTGGGGCTCGATCTCGACAACATGCTGCTCAAGCTCAGCCCGCTCAATTTCAGCATGGCGCGCGGCACGGTCAGCTCGGACATCAGCATCAACGCGCGCAGGCAGCCGGTCTTCACCGACTATGACATCCGCCTGTCGCCTACGCCGATGGGCACGTTGCTCGCCGGCTGGGGCGTCGAGCAGAGCGGCACCAGCGGCACGGTCAAGGCGCGGGTGCAGATGACCGGGCTCGGCGACAGCGTGCGCGAATCGTTGGCCAATTCGAACGGCCGCATCGCGATCATCCTGCCGCGCGGGTCGCTTTGGACGCGCAACGTCCAGCTCTCGGAGATCGATATCGGCACCTTCGTCCAGAAGATGTTCGAGAAGAAGCTGAAGGAGCCGGTGCAGATCAATTGCGGGCTGATCGGCTTCACCGTGCGGAACGGCGTGGCGGCGGCGGACCCGATCCTGATCGACACGCAGAAGAACGTCATCCTCGGCCGCGGCGGCTTCAGCTTCCGCAACGAGAGCATCGATCTGGCGATCCGCGCGGACAGCAAGAAGTTCAGCCTGTTCTCCGGCCAGTCCCCGGTCGGCCTCAACGGCTATTTCGCCCGGCCGGGGCTCAACGTCATCTCCCCCGAGCTGGTCGCCCGCGCCGGGGTCGGGCTGGGGCTCGGCGTGATCGCCAGCCCGTTCGCGGCGATCATCGCGTTCGTCGATGTCGGCGACGCCAAGGCCGCCGCCTGCGGCCCGGTCCTCGAAGGCGCCCGCGCCGCCGCCCAGCGCACCACCAAGGGCAAGCCCCGCGACGATGTCGGCAGGGGGACGACGAGCAAGTCGGAGAATGGCGGGCGCGGGCGGGACTGAACGCTTTCCCCCCTCACCCCAAACAGATCCCCGGCGAAGGCCGGGGCCCAGTTTCGACGAATCCTCGATGGCGCCGGAACCTCTCGAACGACATCGCAACAGGCCCCGGCCTTCGCCACGGAACCGGGACCAGGCCGCTCCTCCAAACCGGATTGACGCCACCTCCACGATGCCGGACCCTCTCCCCCACAAACCGCCATCGGAAGGGGAACGATGCGCATCCACCTGCTGCTCGCCGCGACTGCCGGCTTGTTCCTGACCGGCGCGCCGCCCGCCGTACTTGAGACACGCGCGTCCACCGCGCCCTATTGCGGGGCGGCTATCGTCGAAATTTCGATCTGCCTCGACTGGTGGATGAAGCGCGCCGAACACGATTCGCTCGTTGCGAAAGCGCGTGGAGGCGATCGCGATGCCGCCGCTACACTCGCCGAGTTCCATATGATGGCGGGAGAAGACCGCATCTCGCACGGCTGGGCGGTTCTCGCCGCCGAGCGCGGGCATTGTCCGTCGATCGGAGGGCTCCTGTCCCGAGCCGAAGATCGGCGCGATCACGCCGCGAGGCGCAAATGGAACCAGCGCTTTCGCTGGAACAAGTGCGACCGGTCAGGCGCCCGGCTTGCAAAGTAGGATTTCGCCTGCTTCGCTGACCCGGCGGGCCGGCCCCCGCCGCTCTTTCAACCGTCGGAAATCGCTCAATGGTCGTGGTGGTGATGGCCCTGCCCGCGGCAGGCCAGCGCCTCGAGGATCTCCTCGATCCGCGCCGGGTCGCCGGCGGCGATCACTTCGCCGTTGCTGCCGGCGTGGAGGGGGTCGCCCTGCCAGTCGCACATCCGCCCGCCCGCGCCCTCGACGATCGGCACCAGCGCGGCGAAGTCGTGGAGCTTGAGGCCGGCCTCGACGACGATGTCGAGCCAGCCGCTGGCGACGCAGCCATAATTATAGCAGTCGCCGCCCAGCACCACGCTCGCCACGGCGCTGTCGAGGTGCTCGAAAGCGTGGAGCTGGTCGTCGTCGAACAGCGCCGGGCTGGTCGTGGCGAGGATCGCGTCCTTGAGGTCGCGGCAGCGGCGCGCCTCGGCGGGCTTGCCGTTGAACAGGGTCGGGCGGCCGGCGACGCCGAGCCAGCGCTCCCTGGTCACCGGCTGGTCGATGATGCCGAGCAGCGGCCAGCCGTCCTCGATCAGCGCGATCAGCGTGCCGAAGATCGGGCGGCCGGCAATGAACGCGCGGGTGCCGTCGATAGGGTCGAGAACCCAGGTCTTTCCGCTGCTCCCCTCCCGCGTTCCGAATTCCTCCCCCTGCACGCCGTCCATGGGCCTTTCGGCGATGATCAGCTTGCGCATGGCCTCTTCCGCGGCCCGGTCGGCCAGGGTCACCGGGGACTGGTCCTCCTTGGCCTCCATGCCATGGGCACCCCGGAAGTAGGGCAGGATGGCGGCGCCGGCCACATCGGCAAGGCGTTCGGCAAGGGCGATATCGGCAGCGGTCACGGGCATGGGGAAGCCCTAGCGTTCCGATTTTGACTCGCCAAGGTCACAAACCTTTGTCACTCCACCCGCCGATGCGCCGCCTGCTGATCCCGATCGCGTTCCTCGCCGCCACCCCCGCCGCCGCGCAGACCCTGCGCGCCGTGCCCGCCCAGCCCGCTTCCGAAGCCGATGCGCTGCGCGGGGTCGAGGTGTTCCTGATCAATGAAGGCGAAGCGCCGGTCACTGATGCCGGCCCACGCCAGATCGAGATCACCGCGGTCGACGGCACCCGCCTGGTCCTGGAGCGCGCGCCGGGTCCGCTGCCGACGGTCGCCCCGCACGGCTTCGCCAAGGCACGCTATGTGCCGGTGGGCATCGCCGGCCGCGCGGTTCCGCCGACCGAACAGCACGCCGCCGCCGACATGCCCGAGGGCGAGACGGTGGTGCAGAGCTCGACGGGCAGCTCGGCGGCCTTTGTCGACCGGTTCGAGCCGCATGAGCCGGTCTATGGCGCATTCGGCCTCAAAGATGCCGGCGGCAAGCTGCAGGTGAGCCTTGCCTTCCGCCCGTTCAGCGAGAATGCCCCGCTCAAGCTCGGCAACCTGCGCTTCGCCTATACCCAGACGATGTTCTGGGCGCTGAACCAGCCCTCGGGCCCGTTCCGCTCGACCAACTACAGCCCCGAAATCTACGCCGACATTCCCCTGGACGACACCACCAGGGTCGCGCTCGGCTACCGGCACGATTCGAACGGCCGCGGCGCGCTCGATTCGGTCGATCTCAACCGCGCCTACCTCCGCGCCGAGAAGACCTTCGACCTGGGTGGCGACTGGCATGTCGATATCGCCCCCCAGGCCTGGTTCTATGTCGGCCAGATCCGCACCGCACCCGACGTGAAGGACTATTTCGGCTATACCAGCCTCACCGCGGCGATCGGGCAGCGCGACGGCATCAAGCTCTCGCTCACTGGGCGCGGCAATTTCGAAACGGGCAAGGGCGCCGCCGAATTGTTCGTCTCCTACCCGCTCGCGCGGATTGCGAAGGGCGTGGGCTTCTATATCTTCGGCCAGGCCTTCACCGGCTATGGCGAGGCACTGGACGACTATCGCAAGAACGACACCCATGCCCGGATCGGCATCGCACTGACGCGGTAAGCCGGGGAGAGGATCTAAGGAGGATCGCCATGCGCAAATTGCTGATCACTGCCGCCGCCGCCCTGTCGCTCGCCATGCCGGCCACCGCCGCGCTCAAGACGGGCCAGGTCGCGCCCGACTTCACCGCGCCCGGCGCGATGGCAGGCAAGCCCTTCACCGTGCACCTCAAGGCCGCGCTCAAGAAGGGTCCTGTCGTCCTCTATTTCTTCCCCGCCGCCTTCACTGCGGGCTGCAACGCGGAAGCCCATGCATTCGCCGAGGCACTGCCCGACTTCCAGAAGGCCGGCGCCACGGTGATCGGCATGACCGCCGGCAATGTCGAGAAGCTCGAGGCCTTCTCGGCCGAGAAGTGCGCCGGCAAGTTCGCCGTCGCCGCCGCCAGCCCGGAGATCATCAAGGGCTATGACGTGCTGCTCACCGGCAAGGACGGCAAGCCGACGACGGTTACCAGCCGCACCTCCTATGTGATCGCGCCGAACGGCAAGGTGCTGTTCGTCCATTCGGACATGAGCCCCGCCGATCACATCCGCCTGTCGCTCGCCGCGGTCCAGAAGTACAAGGCCGCGCACAAGCATTGATCCGCGGCCTCGACATTTTCACGATTCCGCATGCTTTGCTCACCGGATGTTAGCAGTTGCACCGTAATTCCGTGTCCAGACGGCATTGAGGGTTGATGCCGTCGGACCAATTTTCTGGTGAGGCATTGAAGCAGATGGGCGCGGCGAAGGCCGTTCGGGTGGCAAGCGGTTCCCAGGCCGCGCGTAACCTGTACGACCGAATCGGTGAGTTCCTGGTGGATCAGCGGCTCGACCCTGATCCCGCGAACTATGCCTTTGCCTATCAGCTGCTCGCCAATCCCGACGGACCGCTCGCGCGCGCGGTGCACGCGCTCACCGACGGCGGCGTCCGCCTCACCCGGCGCGACATCGAGACGCTTGGCTGCGACACCCAGCCCGTCGCCGGCAATCCGACCGCGACGATCGAAAAGGCCCAGGGCCTGGTCGCCCAGACCCAGATGCAGGTCGAGGGCTTCCAGGACATGGTCACCGCGATCCATGCCGAGACCGTCGATTTCGGCCGCGACCTGGCTGCCAGCGCGCGCGCGATGCGCAGCTCCGGCGCCGACAATGTCGAGGTCGAGCGCCTCACCGCGACGATGCTCGAGCGCGTGCGCTCCGCCGAGGAACGGCTGGAAAGCGCCAATCGCGAAGCGAACGAGCTGCGCACCAAGCTGGAGGAAGCGCGCGACAACGCCCGCAAGGATCCGCTGACCGGCCTGCCCAATCGCCGTGCGTTCGAGGAAGCCTATGCCGCCCAGGCCGCGGCGGGCACCCGGATCTGCATGGCCGTGTGCGACGTCGATCACTTCAAGTCGGTCAATGACCGGTTCGGCCATGTCGTCGGCGACCGGGTGCTCAAGGCGCTCGGCGAAGCGCTGTCGGACACCTGCAAGGGCCATCTCGTCGCCCGCTATGGCGGCGAGGAATTCGTCGTGCTGTTCAGCGGCGTGGATATCCGGACTGCCCGCGAGATACTCGATCGCGCCCGCATCGCCGTGTCGGCCAAGCGCTACCGCCTGCGCGAGACCGACGCCCCGCTCGGCGAGATCACCTTCTCCGCCGGACTGAGCGCCGCGGCGGAAGGCGAAGTGTTCGGCACCGTGTTCCACCGCGCCGACCAGCTCTGCTACGCCGCCAAGAATGGCGGGCGGAACTGCATCCGCATCGATTGACCGGAATCGGACAGTGACTGTCCGCCTTTGATTGGGAAAATACACCATTGCTTGGTGTGAAATTTCCCAACAGCGCGTAACTTTCTAACGCTGCCTCAATGAAATCAACCACTTAGAAAATTGGCACGCTCCCTGCAATCCATCTGGCATCGGCAAGGCCGGATGGTCCGGCAGCCGAAACACAGGGAGTAAGTTAAAATGGCCGTACGTATCAGCTCGTTCCAGCACAGCGTTGCAGTCATCGGCGCCGTCGTTCTCAGCTATGGCATCCTGCTCTTCTCCTCGTCCGCGCTTCCGATCGCATGATCGGCGCCGGACACGACGGAAGGGAGAGGATAAGCATGACGCGTAGCCTGATGATCGGTGCGGCATCATTCGCCATCACCGCAATGACGATCGCCACGGTCGGCCTGCAGGGTTTCAGCCACTTCGGCTGAACCCTGCGAGCCGCCCGGCGGCGGCCACCAAAAGGCGGAAGTTCGGTCCGCCCGAACACCCGAGACTCAGCGGCCCGGACAGAGCCCCCAGCCCGGCGGCGGCACCATCCGGAAGGGATGGAACACCCCCGGCTTCAAGATACCCTCGTCGAACAGCATCGCCAGGAACGCCTCATGGCGGACATAGCGGCGAAAGGCGTGAAACGGCTCCGGCTCACGGAAGCCATAGCCGAGCATCCCGCAATAGCGGCCCTCATCCCGAACGGCCTCGCCCACTTCGGCCTTGAGCCCGAAATCGGTGGGATTGAGCTTGCCACTCAACCCGATGAACTTGTCGAGCACCGGATCGCCGCGGTTGACCGTGTAGCGCAGGCTCGCCAGCTGCGGCCCGAGGTCGCGCAGCTTGCCGCAGGGCTGCTTGTCCACAATCGCCGCCTGCTGACCCTGATCGCAGAAATCGATCCGGCCGATCGCCGGCGCCAGCATCAGCGCATGGATGCGATTGCCCCGGTCCGGCAAGGGCGGCGGCGTGAGCAACGCCGAATAATCGCCATGCCAGCGCGCCGAGACTTCGCGCGCCCTGGCAATGAAATCGCGATGATAGACCGGATTGCCCAGCGCGCTCAGGATCACCGAGGCGCCGCGGCTATGGCTGATCAGATAGACCTGCTTGCCCTTGATCCGCGCCAGCACCCGGCGCAACCCGCGCGAACCGGCAAGCTGGCTGGTCGCCGTGGCACGGAACCAGATCTTGCCCGCACCGAGCAGCTTGCCGGTGAGCCCGTCCCAGTTGAAGCGGATCACGCCGTCGTCCGGCCCGAGGTCGAGCTGCGCCTCGATCGTGTCGAAGGGCGGCTCACTGTCGTCGATCTCGCTGTTGAAGCCATGGATCAGCACGAAGATCCGTTTCTTGTCCCGCGCGAACGCCTCGATATCGGCGAGCTGCCGTGCTTCCTCGCGCGCGATCAGGGCGTCGAGCCCGGGCTTGCCCAGCGCTTCGTCGAGCAGGCTGCCGGCCTTCAGCTTGCCGCGATCGGCATAGCTGCGCCAGCCATCGGGATAGAAGGTGCCGTTCATGTCGACGAACAGCTCGGCCCGCCTGGCGGCCGCCGGATCGAGATCGGCCGGTGCCAGGAAGCGTTCGCGCTGCGGATAGGCATGCGACCAGCAGCCGCCCAGCAGGACGGCAAGCGCCAGTAGAAATACGCGCGCAAACCCTTGTCGCATGATGCTCCCCGCGAGGCGAGCATCAGGTGGCAGGCGCGCGCGATCGCGGCAAGCGGCTTTCGAGCCGGGCCGCTGTCAGGCGGTGGCGCTTGCCCCGACCGGGCCGATTGGCGCTTCCTCGCCGCGGGAATAGGTGCCGGTGAGCAGCCCTGCGGCGATCACCCTGCCTTCCATCGCCCGCAGCACGGCGCCACGGCCCGGATTCTCGCTCGGCTCAGGCCCTTCGGTCAGCGCGAAGATCTGGAAAGCGTAGCTATGCTCGCCATGCCCGTTGGGCGGATCGGGCGGCAGCCAGCCTTCGACGAACACGCTGTTGCGCCCGACATCCTCGCCCTCGGCACCGCCGGCGCCATCGGGCGCGATCTCGCCTTCCTTGAGGTCGCCGTCGATCGGCAGGCCCCAGACGATTCCGTGCACCACCGGCTGCGGCGTCGGTGCATCGGGATCCTCGACGATCAGCACCAGCCGCGCCGTTCCCTCGGGCACCCCGGTCCAGAACAAGGGCGGCGACACGCCTTCGCCATCGGCGGTGAAGCGATCGGGCAGGCGCCCGTCATTGGCAAAGGCCGGGCTGGCGAGATGGATCACGCCTTCGCCGGCCAGTTCGGGCCGGACGATCGCCAGCTTGTCGGCACCGGCACGAAACGGGCTCAGCGCCTTGCCGAGCCAATGGGGAAGATGTTCGAGCATCGCTTTCTCCTCGGCTGCTGAACCGATGAGAAGGCGGGAGGCTCCCATCCGTCACGTCATCCCGGCCCTGAGCCGGGATCCCGCTTCTCCTTCGCCAGCCCGAGGCAGCGGACCCCGGCTCAAGGCCAGGGTAGCGATGAGAGCTACAGGTCGAGCTTCTCGTAATCGGCGGGCGGCGGGATGCCTTCCATGCGCTCGCTGAGCAGCGGGCGGAAGCTCGGGCGGCTCTTCATCCGGATATACCAGCCCTTGGCCTGCTCATGGCTCTTCCAGTCGATGCCGCCGAGATAATCGGCGATCGAGATCTGCGCCGCCGCCGCGAGATCGGCCAGGCTCATCGTCGGGCCGGCCAGCCAGGTGCGGTGATCGAGCAGATAATCGATATAATCGAGATGGTTGACCGCCGCCTTCATCGCATTGCGCAGCGCCTGGCCATCGGGCGACTGCTTGTAGACGATGCGCTTGAGCATCCGCTCGTGGAGCAGGGGCGCGGTGATCTCGGCATAGAAATTGGTGTCGAACCAGATCGCCAGGCGGCGGATCTCGGCGCGATCGGTGGCGGTGCCGTTGAGCATCGGCGCCTTGTTCACCGTCTCCTCGAAGAACTCGCAGATCACCTGCGAATCGATCAGCGTCACACCGCGCTCGTCATCGACCATCACCGGCACCTGCCCGGTAGGGTTCAGGTCGAGGAACTCGTCGCGCCGCAGCCAGGGCGATTCCCGCACCGGCTCATAGCCTACGCCCTTCTCGCCCAGCAGCAGCCGGACCTTGCGCGAGAAGGGACAGAGCGGGAATTGGTAAAGCTGCCACATCCAGTCGCTTTAGGACTCGGCACGCGCCCGCGTAAAGCGATTGCCGGGCAAAAGCGCTTATTTGGTCGTAAGCGCCCCACGCAGCGGCGCCAGCGCGGCGCGCAGGCGGGCGGCGGTCTGGTCGAGCGAGTCCTGCATCTGCAGCGCGCCCTCGGTCAGCTTGCCGGCAATCACGACGGCACTGCGGGCGTCGTTATGGAAGTTCTTCTCGAAATTCGGATCGCGGCGGCGCTGGATGTCACGCAGCGTGTCCTGCTCGCCGATCGTCGGATCGATATAGCGCGCGGCGGGGCCGACGCGGGTGTCGAGCACGATGCCGGCCAGGTTGGTGAGCATCGCCGCGGCGCCTTCCTGCACTATCGGATTGTTGAGCGCGCGGGCGAGCGCCTCGGTCTTGTCGCGGGTGCTGGGCTCGGGCTGGGACTGGGCAAGCGCCGGCGTGGCGGCGGCGCAAAGCAGGGCAGCGGTCAGGGCAAGACGCATGTTACGCTCCGGAGGGCGGACTCGGATATGCGTGCTTTATATCACAAAGGCTTGGCAGATATGCAGGGGCTTGCGACGAGCCGTTCAGCGCGGATTGCCGCCGCAGGAATCCGCCTTCAGCGCCCAGGCGAATTTGCCGCGATCATTCTGGTATCGCGTGAGGGTGACCGTATCGCCGCGACGGCATCGATCGAGCAGGTTCGGGCCGCCGGTGAAGCGTTGCACGCCGCCGCCCGGCATCGTGACTTCGATCACGGCGACCGGACCGTGCGCCAGCGTGTACTTGCCTCCCGACGGCACGCCTTGCCGAAGGTCACGGATGGTCCCCGTTGCCACGATCTGCATGCCCTCGCGGCGCGGCAGCCCCTCCCAGCTCGGCCAGGCGAAGAATGCCCCGACCGCGAGCAGCACCAACGCCGCGACCCCTTCGCGCCAGTACTCCCGGATGGGATGACGGGCGGGCCGGGCCGTCACGTCATTCCGCCGCCACGGCTTCGGCGGTGTCGTCGTTGAGCGGCACCGGCAGGCGAGTCAGCATTTCCTTCGGCACGACCTGCCAGAAGCTGCCGAGCACACGGTCCCAGTCCTCGAGCAGTCCGGCGGCCCATTTGCTGTCGGTCGCGGCGACATGCGCCTCGACCAGCGCGCGCAACCTGGCTTCCCAATGCGCGGAGGACAGGCGCTGCCAGACGATGCTTTCCGGATTGGCGCGCGAGGCGAAGCTGTCGTCCGGATCATAGACGAAGGCCATGCCGCCGGTCATGCCCGCGCCGAAGTTCATGCCGACATCGCCGAGCAGCACCGCGGTGCCGCCGGTCATGTACTCGCAGCCGTTCGCGCCGCAGCCCTCGACCACCACTTCGGCGCCCGAATTGCGCACCGCGAAGCGCTCGCCCGCCTGGCCGGCGGCGAACAGCTTGCCGCTGGTCGCGCCGTAGAGGACGGTGTTGCCGATGATCGTGTTCTTCCAGCTCTCCACCGGCGAGCTGACCAGCGGCCGCACCACGATGGTGCCGCCCGACAGGCCCTTGCCGACATAGTCGTTGCTGTCGCCGAACACTTCGAGCGTCACACCCTTGCACAGGAAGGCGCCGAGCGACTGGCCGGCCGAGCCGCGCAGGCGGACATGGACATGCCCGTCGGCCAGCGTCGACATGCCGTAGAGGCGGGTAATCTCGGACGAGAGCCGGGTGCCGACGGCGCGGTGGGTGTTCCGCACATTATAGGTCAGCTGCATCTTCTCGCGGCGCGCGAAGACCGGGGCGGCGTCCTTGATCATCTGCGCATCGAGGCTGTCGGGGACTTCGTTGCGGAAGGTCGACAGGCTGAAGCGGCGCTCGGCATCGTCGGCATCGACCTTGGCGAGGATCGGATTGAGATCGAGATCGTCGAGATGCTCGGCGCCGCGGCTGACCTGGCGGAGCAGCTCGGTGCGGCCGATCACTTCGTCGAGGCTCTTGAAGCCCAGCCGCGCGAGGATCTCGCGGACTTCCTCGGCGATGAAGGTCATCAGGTTGATGACCTTCTCCGGGGTGCCGACGAACTTCTGGCGCAGCTTCTCGTCCTGGGTGCACACGCCCACCGGGCAGGTGTTCGAGTGGCACTGGCGGACCATGATGCAGCCCATCGCGACCAGCGACAGCGTGCCGATGCCGAACTCCTCGGCGCCCAGGATCGCGGCGACGACAATGTCGCGGCCGGTCTTGAGGCCGCCATCGGTGCGCAGCTTCACCCGGCCGCGCAGGCCGTTGAGCGTCAGCGTCTGGTTGACTTCGGTCAGGCCCATTTCCCAGGGCGTGCCGGCGTACTTGACCGAAGTCTGCGGCGAAGCGCCGGTGCCGCCGACATGGCCGGCGACCAGGATGACATCGGCATGCGCCTTGGCGACGCCCGCCGCCACGGTGCCGATGCCCGCCGAGCTGACCAGCTTGACGCAGACCCGCGCCCGCGGGTTGATCATCTTCAGGTCGTAGATGAGCTGCGCCAGATCCTCGATCGAATAGATGTCGTGGTGCGGCGGCGGCGAGATCAGCGTGACCCCCGGCGTCGCATGGCGCAGCTTGGCGATGAACTCGGTGACCTTGAAGCCGGGCAGCTGGCCGCCCTCACCGGGCTTGGCGCCCTGGGCGACCTTGATCTCGATCTCGTCGCAGGCGTTGAGATATTCGGCGGTGACGCCGAACCGGCCCGAGGCGATCTGCTTGATCGTCGAGTTGGCATTGTCGCCATTCTCGTACGGCGTGTAGCGCGCCTTGTCCTCGCCGCCCTCGCCCGACACCGCCTTGGCGCCGATGCGGTTCATCGCGATCGCCAGCGTCTCATGCGCTTCGGGGCTGAGCGCGCCCAGCGACATGCCCGGCGTGACGAAGCGCTTGCGGATCTCGGTGATCGCCTCGACCTGGTCGATCGGCACGCCTTCGTTCGGGAAGTTGAACTCAAGCAGGTCGCGCAGATAGACTGGCGGCAGGTCGCGCACCCCGCGCGAGAAGGCCATGTAGGACGAGTAGCTGTCGGTCGACACCGCCGTCTGCAACAGGTGCATCAGCTGCGCCGAATAGGCATGCGTCTCCCCGCCGTGGCGCTGGCGATAGAAGCCACCGATCGGCAGCGTCGCGGCGCCGCGGTCATAGGCCAGCTCGTGGCGCATCATCGCCGAGAGGTGGAGCGAGGCATAGCCCTCGCCCGAGATCTTGGCGGGCATGCCCGGGAACAGATCGTTGACCAGCGCGCGGCTGAGGCCGACCGCCTCGAAATTGTAGCCGCCGCGATAGGAGGAGATCACCGCGATCCCCATCTTCGACATGATCTTGAGCAGGCCCTCGTCGATCGCCTTGCGGTGGCGCTTCAGGCACTCCTCGATGCCGATGTCGCCGAACAGGCCGCGGGCATGGCGATCGGCGATCGAGGCCTCGGTCAGATAGGCGTTCACCGTCGTCGCGCCGACGCCGATCAGCACCGCATAATAATGCGTGTCGAGGCACTCGGCCGAGCGGACATTGACGCTGGCATAGGAGCGCAGACCCCGGCGGACGAGATGCGTGTGCACCGCCGCCGCCGCCAGCACGCCGGCGATCGCCGCACGATCGGCCGAGACATGCTCGTCGGTCAGGAACAGCTCGGTGCAACCGGCTCGGACCGCCTGCTCGGCCTCATAGCGGATGCGCTTGATAGCCTCGCGCAGGTCCTCGGGGCTGCCGCCCGCCGGGAAGGTGCAGTCGATTTCGGCCGACTGGCTGCCGAAATGGCCGCGCAGCCGCTCCCAGTCGCCATTGGTCAGCACCGGGCTTTCGAGCACCAGCACCTTCGAGCCGCCGCCATCGGCGTCGAGGATGTTGGCGAGATTCCCGAAACGCGTCTTGAGCGTCATCACCTGGCGCTCGCGAAGGCTGTCGATCGGCGGGTTGGTGACCTGGCTGAAATTCTGGCGGAAAAACTGGCTGATCAGCCGCGGCTTGTCCGAGATCACCGCCAGCGGCGTGTCGTCGCCCATCGAGCCGATCGCTTCCTTGGCGGTCTCGACCATCGGAGCAAGGATCAGCTCCATGTCCTCGAGCGTCTGCCCTGCCGCAACCTGGCGGCGCGTCAGCTCGGCGCGATCGAAGCGCAGTGGCGCAACCTCGGGCTCGGGCAGGTCGCCCACGGTCATGAACTCGCCGATCATCCCGGCATAGTCGTGCTCGCCGGCGACCTGGTCCTTGATCGCCTTGTCAAAGAGCAGCACGCCCTGGTCGAGATCGACGGCGATCATCTGGCCCGGGCCCATCCGGCCCTTGGCGACGACGGTCGATTCGGGGATCTGGACCATGCCGGTCTCGGAGCCGACGATCAGCAGGCCGTCGCTGGTCTGGGTGTAGCGCAGCGGACGCAGCGCGTTGCGGTCGACACCGGCAACCGCCCAGCGGCCATCGGTCATCGCCAGCGCGGCCGGGCCATCCCACGGCTCCATCACCGAGGCGAGATACTTGTACATCGCCCGGTGCCCCTCGGGCGTGGTCTCGTCCCACGCCTCGGGCACCAGCATCAGCTTGGCGGTCGGCGCGTCGCGGCCCGAGCGGCAGATCGCCTCGAACACCGCGTCGAGCGCGGCCGTGTCCGATGCGCCCGCCGGGATCACCGGCTTGATGTCTTCCGAGCGCTCGCCGAACGCGATGCTCGCCATCTTGATCTCGTGGCTGCGCATCCAGTTCTTGTTGCCGCGGATCGTGTTGATCTCGCCGTTATGGGCAAGACAACGGAACGGCTGGGCCAGCCACCATTGCGGGAAGGTGTTGGTCGAATAGCGCTGGTGGAAGATCGCGACGCGGCTGGTGAAGCGCTCGTCCTTGAGGTCGGGATAGAAGTCCGACAGGCTCTCGGCGAGGAACAGCCCCTTGTAGATGATCGAGCGGGTCGACAGCGAGCAGATGTAGAATCCGCTGATCTGCGCGGCGATCACCGCCTTCTCGATCCGGCGGCGGACGAGATAGAGTTCCTTCTCGAACTCGGCGGCATCCATCGCATCCGGCTGCGGGCCGGCGATCATGATCTGCTCGATCTCGGGGCGCGTCGCCTGCGCCTTCATGCCGATGACCGACACGTCGACCGGCACCTGGCGCCAGCCATAGATGGTGTAGCCCGCCTCGATGATCTCGGACTCGACGATCGTGCGGCACGCTTCCTGCGCGCCCAGATCGGTGCGCGGCAGGAACACCATGCCCACGGCGAGGCGGTTCGGCAGCACGCGGTGCCCGCCCGCGGCGATCGCGTCGTCGAAGAAGCGCACCGGCAGATCGACATGCAGGCCGGCGCCGTCGCCGGTCTTGCCGTCGGCATCGACCGCGCCGCGGTGCCACACCGCCTTCAGCGCATCGATCGCCGACTGGACGACGCGGCGCGAGGGCTGGCCGTCGGTCGCGGCAACCATGCCAACGCCGCAGGCATCGCCCTCGAACTCGGGACGGTACATGCCCTCGCGAGCCAGCCGCTCACGTTCGGTGGAAAGGGTGCTGATCATTGCTGCCTCGAACTGCTCGTTGCCGTGCGTACTGCCTGCCGCACCTTGGGAAGAATTGCCTGGGCCACGCGCTGCCCGGTTGTGACGCTGTTGTTGACCACCGCGGTCGCCAGCGCCCCGGTGAGCGCATGTTCCTTCGTGCCGACGGGCGATGCCCGATAGGCCACCACCACGGGATCCGCCTTGGCCGCGGCCACTTCGGCGCCGCCGCCCGGCGAAGAGAAACTGCGGAGCACGCGCGCCGATTGCGGGCTGGCATAATAGCGCTCGATCTCGACCAGCTCGGCGAGCGAGAAACGCTCCCGATAGAATGTCGCGACGGTATCGGTCAGCGCGGGTGCGAAGACCGCATCATATTGCTCGCCGGCGCCCTGCTGCGCCGCGCGCAGCGCCGCATCGCGTGCCGCCGGGTGCTGCTTGAAAAGTGCCCGGCTCCCCGCGTCGCTCTCAAGCCCCTCGGCGAACTTCTTCACAAAGGAATCGACAAATGCCTGCCGTGCGTCGGCACTGGGCGCGAAGGTGAGGTTCGCGATACGCTGCGCGAGCGCGGCAGCGGGCGATGCCTCGGCCACGCCCTGCGCAAGCAGCGGCGCCGGCGCCAGGAGCGGCGCGAGCAGCAGCGTCGCGGCAAGGCGCCACGCCTTCACTGGCCGCCCTTCTTCTTCGCCAGATACTCCGCCGCAGCGCGGGTCGCGAAACCTTCCATCTGCGGGCGATTGGCGGCGACCAGCTTGAGCGCCCAGGCCTGGCTGGCTGCGGCGATCTTGGGGTTGAGGCTGCCCATCTTCTGCGCCGCGGTGCTGCCCGCGAACGCCATCAGCGCCGGATAATCCTCGGGCGTCATCTTCGCCATCACCGCCGCCATCGCCGCCTGCTGCATTTCCTGCGGCGACTGGCCCGGCGCATTGCCCATCGCCTCATAGACTTCGGCGCGCACCTTCTGGCCCGTCGGGCTGGCGAAGAAGGTCAGCGTGTCGGCGATCTCGCCCGGGGTGAGCTCGGCCTTGAGGATGGTCTCGATCTCGCCGCGCAGCGACGGCAAAGCCGCGACCAGGATGCGCGTGAACTGGCCGCGCAGCTGCCCGCCGACCTGCTCGCGCAGCCCGGGATTGGCGTCATAGGCCGCCTTCATCTTCGGGTCGGCGGCCAGTTGCTGGTCCATGCCGAGGTCGAAGGCGCGGCCGGCGATGCGCCCGATCGAATCCTCGGGCGCCATCAGCGCGACGAGCTTCTGGAGATCGCCTTCGGCCACAGGTGCGCTAACCGGCGCGGCGGCAAAGGCCGAGGCCGGGAGGGCGGCGACACCAAGGGCAAGGGCGGCAAGCAAGGGCTTCATCGGGACGACTTCCTCAGGCAGCCCGCGCGGTATCGGCGCGGGCGCGCATCCAGGCATGCATGTGCGCCGCGACATCGCGGCCGTCGCGAATCGCCCAGACGACGAGACTCGCGCCGCGGACAATATCGCCCGCCGCGAAAACCCCGTCGAGGCTGGTCATCATCGTGCGCCCGTCGGTGCGCAGCGTGCCCCAGCGGGTGACGCCGAGCTCCTCGGCGCCGAACAGGCGCGGCAGGTCCTCGGGCTCGAAGCCGAGCGCCTTGACGACGAGATCGGCCTTGAGCTGGAACGCGCCGCCCGGATCGACTTCCGGCGCGCGGCGGCCCGAGGCGTCGGGCGCACCAAGGCGCATGCGGCTGGCGCGCACGCCGGTGACCGTGTCGACGCCATCGAACGCTTCGGGGGCGGAAAGCCAGACGAACTCGACGCCTTCCTCCTCGGCATTGGCGGTCTCGCGCTGCGAACCCGGCATGTTGGCACGGTCGCGGCGATAGAGGCACTTCACCGAGGCAGCGCCCTGGCGCACGGCGGTGCGCACGCAGTCCATCGCGGTATCGCCGCCGCCGATCACCACGACATGCTTGCCATTGGCATCGAGGCTGCCGTCGTCGAACGCGGGCACGGCATCGCCGAAGCCCTTGCGGTTCGACGCGGTGAGATAGTCGAGCGCCTCGACGATGCCCTTGGCGCCGACGCCAGGCGCCTGGATGCCGCGCGCCTTGTAGACGCCGGTGGCGATCAGCAGCGTGGTGTGGCGCTTGCGCAGCTCGTCGAGATTGGCCTCGCGGCCGACTTCGAAGCCGAGATGGAAAACCACGCCGCCCTGCTCGAGCCGCTCGATGCGGCGCATGACGACATGCTTTTCCAGCTTGAAGCCGGGGATGCCATAGGTGAGCAGCCCGCCGGCGCGATCATGCCGGTCATAGACGTGCACGTCATAGCCATATTCGCGGAGG
The DNA here is from genome assembly GCF_014204495.1 of Sphingomonas kyeonggiensis. GTDB lineage: Bacteria > Pseudomonadota > Alphaproteobacteria > Sphingomonadales > Sphingomonadaceae > Sphingomonas > Sphingomonas kyeonggiensis_A. The sequence continues at coordinate 886,860 of NZ_JACHLN010000001.1, forward strand.
TATTCCGCGGCGGCGAGCCCGGCCGGGCCCGCACCGATGATGCCCACCGACTGGCCGCGCGCCGGGCCGACCGCGACCGGCTCCACCCAGCCTTCTTCCCAGGCGGTGTCGGTGATGAACTTCTCGACCGAGCCGATGGTGACCGCACCATGCCCCGAGAACTCGATCACGCAATTGCCTTCGCACAGCCGGTCCTGCGGGCAGATGCGGCCGCAGATCTCGGGCATGGTCGAGGTGCTGTTCGACAGCTGATAGGCTTCGCGCAGCCGCCCCTCGGCGGTCAGGCGCAGCCAGTCGGGGATATGGTTGTGGAGCGGACAGTGCACCGAGCAATAGGGCACGCCGCATTGCGAGCAGCGGCTCGACTGTTCCTCGGCGCTGGGCACCGCATAGCGATCCGCGATCTCGCGGAAATCCTCCGCACGCAGTTCCGCCTCGCGCTTGCCGGGATAAGCCTGCGCCGTTCCAACGAATTTGAGCATCGTTTCCGCCATGCAGCGCGCCTAACGCCGCAAGCGAGTCGATAAAAGTCAGTAAAGCTGACCTATATTGTGTTTTTCGGCGGTTTCGGCACAAAATTGAAAGATTATTGCGCCATTTTATGGCCGATCCGGACCTTATCGCATCGAAAGCCAAGCGATCGCGCCGATACCGGCGATGATTCGGTACCAGGCAAAGGGCGCGAAGCCGTGCTTGGAGACGATGCCGACGAACAGCTTGATGACCACGATCGCGACGACAAAGGCCGTGACGAAGCCGATCCCGATCTCGTCCCAGCCGACCCGGGCCGATGCGATCGCGTCGCGATTCTTGGCAAGCTCGAGCACGGTCGCGCCGAGCATGGTCGGGATGGCGAGGAAGAAGCTGAACTCGGCGGCGGTGCGCCGCTCGACGCCCAGGCTGAGCGCGCCCATGATCGTCGCGCCCGAGCGGCTCACGCCCGGGATCATCGCGATGCACTGGATGAAGCCGATGCCGATCGTGCGGACCAGCGGGATCTCGGCGATGCCGTGGATCGTGGCGGTCTTCGCCAGCCGCTCGATCGCCAGGATGGCGATGCCGCCGATCACCAGCGCCCAGGCCACCACCATGGGCTGGCCGAGCAGCGCCTCGATATGCTTGTGAAGCGCGAGGCCGATCACCGCTGCCGGGATGAAGGCGATCAGCAGGTTGCGCACGAAGCGGATCGAGACCGGGTTCAGCTTGATGAGCCCTTCGGCCACCGCCCAGAAGGTCCGCCAGTAGAGCACGACCACCGCCAGGATCGCACCGAGCTGGATGACGACGTTGAACATCCCCCAGGTCGCGGAATCATAGCCCATCAGCTCGGAAGCGAGGATCAGGTGCCCGGTCGACGAGACCGGCAGGAATTCGGTGATCCCCTCGACAATGCCGAGGAGGATCGCAACGAGGGTTTCGCTCATGCGAGATCAGGCTCCGATGCGCCGACGGGCGCGGATAGAAAGGGTCAGGCGGCGAGCTTGCCGAAGCGGCCATGGCGCCGGTAGCGCACCAGCCAGGCCGGCGCGGCGGTGGCGAGCGGCGTCGGCACCACGCCCAGCGCGGCGAGCCCGGGCAGGTCGCCCGCGACATTGTCCGCCTGGAGCATGCGCCACTGGTCGCGTGTGATCGGCGTGCCCGGCAGCGCCGCGATCAGCGCGCCGATCGGATCGGGCAGCTCGGCAAAGGTCGGGTTGTGGCCGGTCGCCCCGGCCAGCCAGCGGAACAGGCCCGCCATGGTCAGCGTGTCTGCACCGGCCAGCGCATAGGTCTTGCCCGCATGCGCTTCCGGATCGGCGAGCGCGGCGGCGACTGCCCTGGCGACGTCGACGACATAGACCGGCTGGAAGCGCACGTCCGCGCGCAGCACCGGCACCACCGGCCCCATGCCGACCATCGCGGCGAAGCGATTGGTGAACTGGTCTTCGCGGCCGAAGATGAAGGACGGGCGCAGGAGGATCGCGTCCGGAAACGCCTGGCGCACCGCCGCCTCGCCCGCCGCCTTGGTCCGGCCATAGGCGGAGGCGGAATCGGCCTCAGCGCCCAGCGCGGAGAAATGGATCAGCGTCCCCACCCCGGCCGCCTTGGCGGCTTCGGCGACATTGCGCGCGCCACCGGCGTTGACGGCGTCGAAATCGCCCTTGAGCACGCCGACCAGGTTGATGACCGCATCCGCCCCGGCAACCGCGGCGGCAACCGTATCGGGCCGGGTCACATCGGCGGCGACGAACTGGGTCTGGCCGAGATCGCCGAGCGGCTTGAGGAACCAGGCGTCGCGCGGACGGCGCTGCGCGATGCGCACCCGGGCGCCCGCGGCAAGCAGTTCCTGGGCGACATAGCGGCCGACGAAACCGCCGCCGCCGATCAGCACTACGAGTTTGTCCTTCATGCCCTTTTCCCGGCTTCCCGCCTTGTAGAATATGCCTCGCGGCAGACCCCTATCCCATGCCCCGCACCGGGCGGGGAGGCAAGCACCACATGGTTTGGGTGGGCCGTGCCTGCGACCGGCGGTGGCCTAGACTTTCCGCGAAACGCAGCGAAAGCCGATATGGCTGGTCGCGCTGTCGATCTGCTGCGGATGGCGCGCCGCCGGACGGTAGCGCTGGCAATAATTGACCGCGCACAGATGCGAGCCGCCCTTGAGCACCCGCCGCCCGATCTTCGATCCCGGCGCATGCGACTCGAAACTGTCGCCGATCGTGGCGCCGCGCGGGTTCACCGCCTCGCAGCAGCTGCCCTTGCCCGGCTGCGGTGCGCCATACCAGTCGCGCGTCCACTCCCAGACATTGCCGATCATGTCGGACAGGCCATAGCCATTGGCCGGGAAGCTGCCCACCGCCGTCGTGCGATACTGGTCGTCGGGCTTGAGCGTCGCGAAGGGGAACATGCCCTGCCAGTAATTGGCGAGGATCGCGCCGTCCGGCGCCAGCACGTCGCCCCAGGCATATTCCTTGTCGACCAGCCCGCCGCGCGCCGCGAACTCCCATTCGGCCTCGGTCGGCAGCGCCTTGCCCGCCCATTTGGCATAGGCATCGGCATCCTCGAACGCGACATGGACGACCGGATGGTCCTCGATCCCCGCGATGCTGCTGTCCGGCCCGGTTGGATGCCGCCAGTCGGCACCGGGCACGAACGCCCACCACTGGCCATGATCGTCGAGCGACACCGGCTGGGGCGTGCGCTGGAACACCAGCGAACCCGCCACCGCCAGCGCCGGGTCCATCCCCGGATAGTCCTTCGGATCGGGCGCCTTCTCGACAAAGGTCCGGTACCCCGTTGCCGCGACGAACTCGGCGAACTGCGCATTGGTGACCAGCGCCTCGTCGATCCAGAAGCTGTCCACCCGCACCCGGCGGAGCGGACGCTCCTCCTCGTAGAATTGCTCCGATCCCATGGTGAAGCTGCCGCCGGGGATCAGCTTCATGCCTTGGTGCGAGACCGGGCGGGCGGCGGAGCGAGGCGCGACCTTCTTCATCGCCCTTCCTATGCGGGCCCGCCGCCCCGCCGATCAAGCCCGCGTGTCAGCCGCCCGTCGATCAGCCGATCGTCATCAGGCTGGCATTGCCGCCGGCCGCGGTGGTGTTGATCGAGATCGACACTTCCTCGAGCAGCAGGTCGAGCGGATAGCCCGAGGCCCCCGCTGCGAAGAGCGAGACGATCGGCCCATCGCGCCCGGCCAGCTCTGCCGCCAGCGCACCGGCCTCGCCCTCGACCAGCGCGGCGGCAAGCGGCTCGGCGGCATCGGGCGCAAAGGCAGCGGCGACATCCGCCGGCAAGCCCTGCGGCAACGCCACGCCCTCGATCGTCCCGCGATTGCCGGTGGCCAGCACCGCCGCCATCTGCTCGTACAGTCCCGCCAGCGTCGCCGCGCGCAGCAGCAGCCGGCCGCGCGGATGCAGCGCATAGAGGTTGCGCTCGCCCACCGGCCCCGGCAGCTCGCGCTCCATGCCCAGCGCCGATTCCGCGCCATAACGCCGCGCGATTGCCGCCGCCTTGTCCTCGCCCCGCGCATCGAGCCAGCCGATGAACCCGGCGAGCGGCGCCGGCGCCGCACTGGCCGATTCGACCGCGACCGGCGCATCCGCGATCATCCGGCCAAGGTACAACGGCCCGCCAGCCTTGGGCCCGGTGCCCGAAAGCCCGCGCCCGCCGAAGGGCTGCACGCCGACGATCGCGCCGATCACGTTGCGGTTCACATAGAGATTGCCCGCCTTCACGCGCGCGGTGACTTCGGCGACCGTCTCGTCGAGCCGGGTGTGCAGACCGAAGGTGAGGCCATAGCCGGTCGCGTTGATCGCATCGATCAGCGCGCCCAGGTCGTCGCGACGATAGCGCAGCACGTGCAGCACCGGGCCGAACACCTCGCGCTCGACATCGGCGATGGCATCGATCTCGATGATCGTCGGCGGCACGAAGGTGCCGTGCCCCGCGGCGGCCGGCAGGTCCTGCTGCTCGATCCGGTGCCCGCGCGACCGCATCCGGGCGATATGATTCTCGATATTGCTCCGCGCCTCGGCAGTGATCACCGGGCCGGTATCGACATTGAGCACGTCGGTCCGCCCGATGCGCAGTTCCTTGAGCGCGCCCTTGAGCATCGCCAGCGTGCGGTCGGCGACTTCCTCCTGCAGGCAGAGGATGCGCAGCGCCGAGCAGCGCTGCCCGGCGCTGTCGAACGCCGAGGCGATGACGTCCGCCACCACCTGCTCGGCCAGCGCCGAGCTGTCGACGATCATCGCATTCTGCCCGCCCGTCTCGGCGACCAGCGGGATCGGCTTGCCGGCCGCTGACAGCCGCGTGGCAAGCTGGCGCTGGATCAGCCGCGCGACTTCGGTCGAACCGGTGAACATCACCCCCGCCGTCTCCGCCGCGCCGACCAGCGCCGCGCCGATCGGGCCATCGCCCGGCACGAGCTGCAGCGCGTCCGGGGGCACGCCCGCGTCATGGAGCAGCGCGACTGCCTGGGCGGCGATCAGCGGCGTCTCCTCGGCCGGCTTGGCGAGCACCGGATTGCCCGCGACCAGAGCCGCGGCAACCTGGCCGGTGAAGATCGCCAGCGGGAAGTTCCACGGGCTGATGCACACCACCGGGCCGAGCGGCACCTGCGCGGCCCCGAAGGTCGCCCGCGCCTGCGCCGCATAATAGCGCAGGAAGTCGATCGCCTCGCGCACTTCGGCGATCGCATTGGGCAACGACTTGCCCGCCTCGCGCACGATCAGCCCGAGCAGCACCGGCATCCGCGCCTGCATCGCATCGGCGGCGCGCTCCAGCATCGCGGCACGCTCGGCAACTGGCGTGGCGGCCCAGTTCGACCCAGCCGCACGCGCAACAGCCGCCGTCGCCGCCTCGGGCGAAACCTCGATTACCACCCCGACTTCGTCGCGATGATCGGCCGGATTGAGCACCGTGCGCGCTGTGCCCAGGCCATCCGCCGACGCCGAACGCCAGTCGATCGCGGCACTCTCGCGCAGCGCCTCGCTAAGCGCCGCCAGCACATCTTCATCGCTCAGGTCGAGCCCGTCCGAGTTGCGGCGATCGGGATAGAGCGCATGCGGCAGCGCGATCTGGTCGTGCGGCGCACCCGGCTTCGCCATCGCCAGCACCTGCTCGACCGGATCGGCGACCAGCTCGGAAACCGGGATCTCCGGATCGGCGATCCGGTTCACGAAGGACGAATTGGCGCCATTCTCCAGCAGGCGGCGGACCAGATAGGCAAGCAAGGTCTCATGCGTGCCGACCGGCGCATAGATGCGGCACGGGCGGTCGAGCTTCGCGCTGCCCACCACCTGTTCGTACAGCGGTTCGCCCATGCCGTGCAGGCACTGGAACTCATACTTGCCCACCGCAAAGTCCGGCCCGGCCAGTTCATAGATCGTCGCCAGCGTCTGGGCGTTGTGCGTGGCGAATTGCGGAAAGATCCGGTCGGTCGCCGCCAGCAGCTTCCGCGCGCACGCCACATAGGCGACGTCGGTGTGGAGCTTGCGGGTATAGACCGGGAAGCCCGGCAGCCCGTCGACCTGGGCGCGCTTGATCTCGGCATCCCAATAGGCGCCCTTGACCAGCCGCACCATGATCCGGCGGTTCGCCCGCCCGGCCAGATCGATGATCCAGTCGAGCACGAAGGGGCAGCGTTTCCCGTATGCTTGAACGACAAAGCCGAGCCCGTCCCAGCCGGCCAGGTCCGGATCGAGCGCCAGGCTCTCGAGCAGGTCGAGCGACAGTTCGAGCCGGTCGGCTTCCTCGGCATCGATGTTGAGGCCGATGTCATAGTGCCGGGCCAGCGCCGCCAGCGTCTTCACGCGCGGCAGCAGCTCGCCCATCACCCGGTCGACCTGCGCACGGGCATAGCGCGGATGCAGCGCCGAGAGCTTGATCGAGATGCCAGGCCCTTCATAGATGCCGCGCCCGGCGGACGCCTTGCCGATCGCATGGATGGCATTCTCGTAATCGCGGTAATAGCGCTCGGCATCGGCGCCGGTGGTCGCCGCTTCGCCGAGCATGTCATAGCTGTAGCGGAAGCCCTTCGCCTCTTCGTGCCGGGCGCGCTTCAATGCCTCCGCGATCGTCTCGCCGGTGACGAACTGCTCGCCCATCATCCGCATCGCCAGATCGATCGCCTTGCGGATCACCGGCTCGCCGGCGCGCGCAACCACGCGCATCAGCGCGGCGCCCAGCCCGCGATCGTCGGCGCTGTCGACCAGCTTGCCCGTCACCACCAGCGCCCAGGTCGCCGCGTTGACGAACAGCGACTTGCCGCCGAGATGCGCGCGCCAGTCGCCATCGGCGAGCTTGTCGCGGATCAGCGCGTCGCGGGTTGCATCGTCGGGAATGCGTAGCAGCGCCTCGGCCAGGCACATCAGCGCCACGCCTTCCTCGCTCGACAGCGCATATTCCTGCACCAGCGATTCGACCGCGCCGCTGCGCTTGCGGGCGCGCAGGCCGGTGACCAGCTGCGTTGCCGTCGTGCGGATCGCCGACCGCGTGCCCTCGTCGAGCGTCGCCGCCGCAATCAGCGGGGCCAGCGCCTCCGCCTCGTCACGCCGATAGGCGGCGGTGATTGCCTGGCGGAGCGGGGTCTGCTCGCGAACGGGCGGAGCGAAGGCGGCGAAGGGCGCGGGCTGGGTCATGCGCCCAATATAATCGCTTCGCGCAGGTCGATCCGACTTATCAGCGCCACTTCACAGGCAGGATCGCCATATTATCGGCCATCTGCTAGGCGGAAATCATGAAAAGGCCTGCCCCCGCAGTCGAATTGGACGAGTTCGACCGCAAGATTCTCGCCGCTTTGGCCGAAGATGGCCGGATGACCGTCACCGAACTCGCCAAAAGGGTGGGACTGTCCAAGACCCCGGCGCAGGTCCGCCTGAAGCGGCTGACCGACAGCGGCGTGATCCGCGGCTTCCGCGCGATCATCGATCCCGCCCGGCTCGGCCTCGATCATATCGCCTTCACCGAAGTGAAGCTGGCCGATACCCGCGAAAAGGCGCTGCAGGAGTTCAACGCCGCCGTTCGCCGCATCCCCGAAGTCGAGGAATGCCACATGCTGGCGAGCAATTTCGACTATCTGCTCAAGGTCCGCACCGCCGATATCCGCCGCTACCGGATCGTGCTCGGCGAGAAGATCTCCAGCCTGCCCCATGTCGCCAGCACCTCCACCTATGTCGCGATGGAGACGGTGAAGGACTGAGCCGCTTGCAATGTAGGATTTCGCCTGCTTGGCTCGCGCTGCCGGCACCATGGCCGGCCGCTCTTTGAACCGTCAGGCAAATAGGATCCCATACGCGCAACAATCTTTCGAGACGCAGCGCGCTTCCGAGAAAACAGGGCAAATAACGGCCCGAAAAAACTGCTCTTGGTCTGTACTTTGTGTACTTTCGCGAGTCTGGGTCGGGCACCTGTTGGCGCAAAACAAGTGCGACGCTCAACTCTTCTGTTCCCCGGCGAAAGCCGGGGCCCAGGGTTTCTTTGCCGAATCGCTTGCGACCCTGGACCCCGGCTTTCGCCGGGGAACAGCCAATCCTACCCCAAAGGCCGGCGGCCATCCGGCCCGAAATTCAGCCGCCGCGTGACGTTATAGTCGAGCACCGCCATCACGAAATACGCCGCCGCCTGCTTGATCCGCGTCCAGGGGCCGGTGCGCGCCTTGTAGAGCTCCGGCGTGATCCGCTCGGACTGCGCGATTTCGCCATCGATGAAGCCGCGGATATAGCCGGCGAAGGCCTTGTCCTCGATCCGGAACATCAGCTCGAGGTTGAGGAACATCGATCGGATGTCGAAATTGGCCGAGCCGATGTTCACGACATCGTCGATCAGGAACAGCTTCGCGTGCAGCTTGGTCGGCTGGTACTCGTAGATCTGCACGCGCTTGCGCAGCAGGCCCGCATAGGTGAAGCGCGCCGCCCAGATCGCCGCGCCGTGATCGAGCTTGGAGGGCAGCACCAGCCGCACCTGCCCGCGCTTGCCCGCCCGGTCGAGCCGGCGGAGCATCGCCGGGTTGGGCGCGAAATAGGCGGCAATGATGTCGATCGACCTGGCCTGCTCCATGTCGCGCTTGACCACCCGCGCCCAGGGCGAGAGCCGCCGCATCGGCCCGCCGAGCAGCCAGCGGGTCTTGCCCTCGGGCTCGCTCCAGGCACGCAGCGTGCGGCCGAGCCGGCGCAGCGACGGCCGGGGCTGCTTGGCCCAGTTCGACAGCGAATCGAAATAGCCGACCAGCCGCCGCGCCGCCAGCCCCTCGACCACCAGGCCGAGGTCGCGCCACGCCGCTTCGTCGATCGTCCCGAAATAGCTGTCTTCGATGTTGAACCCGCCGACGATGACGCGCTCTTCATCGGCCAGCGCCAGCTTCTGGTGGTTGCGCAGCAGGTAGCGCCGCCCCCAGCGCGGGACGAAGCGGCACACATCCACCCCGGCCGCGTGCAGCGGATCGAAGAAGCGCCGGCTCTGGGCATGCTCGCTGCCCAGTCCGTCGACGATCAGGCTGACGCGCACCCCCCGCGCCGCCGCGTCGATCAGCGCCTGGCGCACCGCGGCGCCGGCCTCGTCATCGACATAGATGTAATAGAGCACGCGCAGCGAGCGTTCGGCGCGGCGCATCAGGTCGAGCAGCGCTTCCAGCCGCTCGGGCCCGTCGGGCAGCAGCGTCAGCCGGTTGCCCTCGACCTCGAAGCTCGGCTGGGAAAATTCCATCGGGCCGTGATGCGGGAGCGGCGGGACGGGGGCAAGGGGGGCGAGCGCTTCCATGCGGTTCCACTGAACGTTGCGATAGCGTTCCCAACGCGCCGCACCCGATTCGGTTCGGCACCCCGGGGCCGCAAGCCCATTTTCTTGACTTTTCCACAGCCAGGCCCTAGATCGCCGCCTTTCCCGGACACTCCGTTTTTCAAGGAAGCGTAGATGGCGCGCGTCACTGTCGAAGATTGCGTCGACAAGGTTCCCAACCGTTTCGATCTCGTGCTGTTCGCGGCGCAGCGTGCCCGCCAGATCTCGGGCGGCGCCGAGCTGACCCTCGATCGCGACCGCGATAAAAACCCGGTCGTCGCACTGCGCGAAATCGCCGAAGAGACCGTGCGCCCGACGCACCTCGAGGAAGCCGTGGTGTCGAGCCTGCAGCGCGTCCAGATCGACGACGAGGAAGCCCCGGACGAAGTCGGCTCGATCGCCGCATCGGCCGAAGCGCTCCGCCTCACCGCCGCGGCGCCGCCGCGCAACCAGAATCTGGGCGGCGACTACGACGGCTGAGCCGACGAATCGCTGAACAAAAGCAAGGGGCCGGGGGCAACTCCGGCCCTTTTGCTTTGGCGGTTCGATTAAACGGACCGGCCCCGACGAGGCCGACGGGACTTACCCCTCGTCCGCTTCCGCCTTCCGTCCCTTGAAGCCCTGCGCCACCACGAACCATTCCACCGAGCCCTTGCGGCTCGACGGCGGCTTGGCGTGCTTCACGGTGGCGAAGCTGCGCTTCATCGCGGCGACGAACTGCGAATCGGCACCGCCGGCGAACACCTTGGCGACAAAGTCACCGCCCGGCTCGAGCACCTGGATCGCGAAGTCGAACGCGGCTTCGACCAGGCCCATCGTCCGCAGCGCATCGGTCTGGGGATGGCCGACGGTGTTGGCCGCCATGTCCGAGATGATGAGATCGGGGTTGCCGCCCAGCTCCTCGATCAGCCGGTCGGGCGCGGCATCGTCCATGAAGTCCATCTGGAGGATGATAGCGCCGTCGATCGGATCGACGGGCAGCAGGTCGATGCCGACAAGCGGCGCCTTGGGCAGACGCCGCCGCACCACCTGGCTCCAGCCACCCGGCGCCAGGCCAAGATCGAGCACGCGCTTCTTGCCCTTGAGGAACCCGAACTTCTCGTCGAGCTCTATCAGCTTGTAGGCCGCGCGGCTGCGATAGCCCTCGGCCTTGGCGCGCTTGACGTACGGATCGTTGAGCTGGCGCTCGAGCCAGCGCGTCGATTGCGCGGTGCGCTTGCGCGCCGTCAATACGCGCGTATGGCCGCGTGCGCCGCCTCTGCTCACAAGATTCTCCCGTTGATCAGGCGGCGGAGGATGCCCTCGCGAATGCCGCGGTCGGCGATCCCTAGCCGCTCCGCGGGCCAAAGGTCGAGGATCGTTTCGAGAATCGCGCAGCCGGCAACGACCAGGTCCGCGCGTTCCGAGCCGATGCACGGCACCTGGCTGCGCTCGGCCATGCTCATACCCGAGATTCGCTGGCTCACCTCGCGCATCGCCGGCGCGGGCACGATCAGGCCGTCGACCACCGAGCGATCATAGGCCGCAAGCCCCAGATGCACGCTGGCGAGCGTGGTGACGGTGCCCGAGGTACCGAGCAGCCGCCGGGTGCCACGCGGGGTGCGCAACCGGCTGGCGAAAGGCGCGAAGCTCTCCGCCACCCGCGCGCGCATGCTCGCATAGAGCGCGGCGCGATCCTCGGCGGTCTCGGCGCTGCCCGAGGCCTCGGTAAGCGAGACCACGCCCCAGGGCGCGCTGTGCCAGTCGAGGATGCGCGGCACGTCGCCGCCGCGCGAATCGACCAGCACCAGCTCGGTCGAGCCGCCGCCGATGTCGAACACCAAGGCCGGGCCGTCGCCGGGCTCGAGCAGCGCATGGCAGCCGAGCACGGCGAGCCGCGCCTCTTCCTCGGCGGTGATGATGTCGAGCGCGATGCCGGTCTCGCGATAGACGCGCTCGATGAACGCCGATCCGTTCGAGGCCTGGCGGCACGCCTCGGTCGCCACCGATCGCGCGAGGATCACATGGCGGCGCTTGAGCTTCTCGGCGCAGATGCGCAGCGCCGCGATCGTGCGCTCGATCGCCGCATCGGACAGCTTGCCGCTGGTCGCCAGCCCCTCGCCCAGCCGGACGATTCGCGAAAAGGCATCGACGACCGCGAAGCCCGCCCCTTGCGGACGCGCGATCAACAGCCGGCAATTATTGGTGCCCAGGTCGAGCGCCGCATAGTGGCGCGCTTCTCCCGGTCGGCCGCGCACCGGGCGTTCCCGGGGCCGCTCCATCGGCGGCGGTGCCCTCCGGATTTTTCCGGAGCCACGGCCGCGGGGCATCTTGGCAGTGCCATCCCCCATCATATCACTCGCTTATGTTCTGTTCCGTCACGGCTTTTCTGCCGCCGGTGCTTGAAAGCGAGGCTAGCGGAGAGCGAAGGCGGGAGCAAGAAGCCGACGGTACCGGGGCCGTTGACAGCGCCGGATCAGCACCGTATTGCGCCCCGCCTGCCGGCAGTGATGCCGCGTGATGCCCCGTCGTCTAAAGGTAAGACTACGGACTCTGACTCCGTCAATTGAGGTTCGAATCCTCACGGGGCATCCAATTTTCCTTCTGAATGAAGATCTTGCGCGAGAATGCGCCCCGCATCCGATTGCATCGGTGCCGACGGAAGCACATGCAGTGCTCCGAGAGCAGCAGAATAGATCCGAGGCCAACAAACAGCCCTCAAGGATATTTCGGCATCTCCGCCGATATGGCTATTCATTATTCTTATATATCCATAGCCAAGACTTAGAATACTTCCGCTAGCCTTGGCTGGATTCGGCATACCCCTCTGCCGGCATCTTGCATCTTCTGAAATGCGCTTTGCCCTACTCGTCGCAAAATTCGCTTAATGACCGACTTGGTCTTCTGAATAGCCGGCTATGTCGCAAAATGCGGGCCGCATCGCGCCCGAGCCCCCACCGGAAACACCGCCGCGCCGTGTCCGCGCCCGGCCATCCGAACCAGTAAAGAGGGGCTTATCTCGTGAAATCGACCCACAGCTTGAAGAATCGCACGTCCGCGCGCCGGTTTCAGGGTCGCGCGGGGCTCCTCCTGGGCAGTGCGCTGCTGCCGCTCATCCTGGCCGGGACCGCGCACGCCCAGAGCACCGAGCCGGTGATCCTTGAGGAAGGCCAGGCGCCGCGCGAAGTGCATCTGGGTGCCGGCGACGACCGGGTCGTAGCCGATATCGGCCGTGTCAACGCGAATACCGGTGTGCTCGACCTGAGCGGCCTCGTCACCGGCACGGTCACCGATGCCGGCGGCCTCGACACCATCTGGCTGCGCGCAACCGGCAGCCGGACCGCGAATCTGATCTTCACCACGCCGGCGAGCGGCACGAGCCGGCAGTTCGTCACCGCGGACGGCACCCCGTTCGACGGCGGCATCGTCTATGAAGCCTCGGGCAACGACACGGAGCTGCGGCTCGAGAATCGCTCGCGTTCGGATCCGCCCGGCACTAATGCGAAGATGAAGCTCAATCACGAGCCTGTGCGGCTTGCAGGCGACGGCACGATCTTCATCGGCGCCAGCCTCGACGCCCAGGATCAGGGCGGTGCCGCCGCAACCGATCAGAAGGCGATCCATGTCGAGCCCGGCTCCACCCTGGCCCAGCAGGGCGGCGATGGCGACGGACTGCTGACGGTCGTGATCGCCGCCGACATGGACGGGCGCCACTCGGCTACAGGCCTTGTCGATGTTGCCTATGCCCAGGAGCTCCGACTGATCGACAGCGCCCGCGTGCGCTTCCAGCAAGGCCTCGGCATCGCCGGTGGAACCGCCGACATCTTCCTGGAAGCTAACTCCACTGTCGCCTCGACCAACGCAAGCGTCGGGGATGTCCGGCTGATCCGGAGCAGCGGACGGGTCTTCAATTCGACCAGGATCACGGTGGGCTCGGTGAATGGCGGCACGACCGCTGGCGGCATCGGCATCGAGCTCATCGGCGGCAAGCTCTACAACACGCTCACCGAGAACAGCACGCGCAACGGCGTGGCGAGCGGCGGTCTCGGCATCGTGCTCGCCAGCGGCAGCGCGGTGCTCGCCAGCGAGGGCGAGAATTATATCGAGAATGTCGGCCGGCTCGAATCGGTGGTCGATGCCACGATCCGCAACGAGGGCCAGGTGCTGGTCACCCGCAACGCGGTCAGGCAGTTCGCCAATGGCGGCTCGCAGGCGGGCGTGATCGTTGGGGGCACGCGCTACATCCCTTTCGCACCTTCGCTCGCCCCAACCGACAAGCTCGCCTATCAGAGCACGGGCTATGCCACCGACGTCCTGGTGAATTCGGGCAGCATCGAAGGCGATGTCCAGTTCGACTCCGGCGAGAGCATGTTCCTCTACACCGGCGCCACCAACGGGGTGAACGGCCAGATCGACGGCGGCTATGGGATCGACGGCTATGGCAAGTCGTTCGGCGCCTCGGCGACCTACACCGCCAGCAATGCGATCCTGAGCCAGCCCGGCATCATCAATTTCGAGATGCACGGCGTCGAGGCGAATGGCGCGGATACGGTTGTCACCTTCGCGAGCGCGGAGACGCTCGGCAATGGCCTGATGGCCATTGGTGACGGCACCGTGGTGAACAGCGCCAACATCGACACCGACGGCTTCGGCGCGTGGATCCGCGATATCGCGGGCGTCGGCAGCAATATCGACTTCATCAACCAGGGCAGCATCCGGTCCAGCGAGAATATCGGTGTCTACGCGGAGAACCTGGCCAGCTTCCGCAACGAAGGCTCGATCCGAGCCGAGACCCCGCTCGCAGTCCTGGTCAGTGCCTTTGCCAAGGGGAGTGGATCGACTTTCCAGTTCACCAACACCGGCCTTATCGAGAACAGCAGCAGCTATGAATCGGCTGCGCTGGTCCTGTTCGAGAACCAGGCGACGACCGAACTGATGGGCGACATCGTCAATTCGGGCACGATCCGTACCACGGGCCATGTCGGCCCGACCGGTGACGCCCAGTACGCGCTCGCGGTGCAGAGCCGCATGGATTACGGCTTGGGCGCCAATTATCTGATGCGCGTGACCAATAGCGGCACGCTCGAAGCCACCGGCCAGGGTTATTCGGGTCTCTTGCTGTCCGGGCACAAGATGGAAGTGGTCAACGACAGCATCATACGCGGCACCAACGCCGCCGGCGGTGGCGTCCGTCTGGCTACCGGCAGCGACGGCCCGCGTCCGCGCACCGCCGCCTCGCTGACCAATCGCGGCACGATCAGCGGTGGCTCAGGCGCGATCGCGGATGACGAAATGGGCACGATGATCTCCTATGGCGTGCTGTTCGATTTCGCTGCGGCGACCCAGGGCGGTGATGCCAATGCCGTCAATCTGGGCACGATCGAGGTCGGCGCCGAAGGCGTCGCGATCGGCGTCAATGGCGGCAACGACCTGGAAGCGACCTTCACGCTCGACAATCGCGGCACGATCCGTGGAGGCAGCGGCTATACGCTGGGCGAGGACGATTATCTGGCCACTATCCGCCTGCTCGATGACGGCGAGCGGACCATCGCCGGTGCGATCCACACCCGGAACTCCACCGATCTGATCACCAATCGCGGCACGATCATCGGCAGCATCCACCTGGGCGATCTCGGGGATTCCCTCACCAATTACGGCACGCTCAACGGCACGGTCGATCTCGGCAGCGGCCACGACTATTATGTCACCGGCTCGGGCGCCGTGATCATCGGCAGCGTCGATGGCGGCGACGGCATCGACGGGATCGCGGTCGACCTGACCGGCAGCGATGCCAAGAAGCTCGACATGAGCCAGTTCCGCAATTTCGAGGGGCTGACCAGGCAGCAGAACAGCTTCGGCACCGGCTCGGTCTCGATCTTCGGTTCGATCGACCAGATGTCGATGCGCCTGAGCGACATCGCGCTGCGGATCGATGCCGGGGACACGATCGGCTCGGCCTCGGGCAGCACTGGCTACACCTTCGACAATGCCGGCGCGGACAGCGTTGAATCGCTGACCAACAACGGCACGATCACCGGTGGCGTCGCGCTGGGCGGCGGCGATGATACGCTCGTCAACAGCGGCACGATCGGCTTCGACGTCGACATGGGCAATGGCGACGACAATGTCGTCAACTCGGGCACCATCCATGGCAACCTGAACCTTGGCGCCGGCAACGACCGCTACGAGGCACTTGGTGGCGGTCTGGTCACCGGCGCGATCGACGGTGGCGACGGTACCGACACGTTCGTCTTCCGGATGCACGGCAACAGCGGCTCGATCCCCGGCGGCTTCACCAATTTCGAGTCGTTCGGGGCTTATGGTCCCGGGACCCTTACCCTCGGCCTCGACCGCAATTACGAGACGATCGAACTGTGGGAGCAGGCGAACCTCACCCTGCTCGACGGAACCGGCGCGGTCGACCTGATCAAGGGCGACGACACCGCGCAGGTGGTGACGATCCAGGATGCCGATTTCACCGGCGGCGTGTCGCTGGGCGGGGGTGACGATACGCTGTCGATCGCGCTTTCCGGCGTGCTGCGCGGCGCGCTGGACGGCGGCTCGGGCACCGACACGCTCAACCTCAACCTGACCGGAGCCGCGTCGATCAACGACCTGTTCGGCTTCGAGATCGTCAATGCCGCGGGCGCCGCGCCGCTGACGCTCACCGGGCATCTCGGCGCAGGCCAGCAGATGAACTTCGACGGCGCGGACAGCCACTTCATCATCGACACCGGCGCAGTGTTCGAAGGCAGCGCCAATGGCGGCGATGGCACCGACACGCTGGAGATCAACACCGGCACGGCGAGCAGCCGCACGATCGTGGCAGGACAGCTCACTTCGTTCGAAAAGCTGGTGGCCGGTGGTGCAGGCACGCTCTCGCTCCAGGGCGAAGCCTATCATTTCCAGACCGCGCAGGTTGAGGGCAACCTCTCGATCGGAAACGGGGCCTCGCTCACCGCGACGGACGGCGTGCATTTCGGCGCCGGCGACAATCGCCTGACGCTGCACGGCACCGGCACGGTCGGCAGCCCGGTCGATGGTGGTGGCGGCACCAACACGCTCGCCTTCGAGCTCGATGCCAACAACAGCCGCAACCTGAGCACAGCCGGCACCTTCACCAATTTCCAGCAACTGTCGACTTCAGGCACGGGCGCGCTGGTGGTCGACAAGGACGCGACCTACCAGCAGGTTCTGCTCGAAGGCGGCAACCTGAACATTGCCGGCGGCGCGACGCTCACCGCGCCGGTACTCGGCAATGCGCAGGTCGACAGGCTCGGCCTTGCCGCGGGCGCCACGCTGAACGGTTCGGTCAATCTCGGCGGCGGTGACGATACGGTGAACAATGCCGGCACGATCCACGGCGACGTACTGCTCGGCGACGGCGACGACCGCTATATCGCCCGCTCGGGCAGCACGGTCACCGGCACGATCGACGGCGGCACGGGGAACAACACCTTCATCTTCAACCTCGCCGGCGCGGACGGCAGCATTCCGGGCTCGGTCACCAACTTCAATTCGTTCGGCGTCTATGGCCCGGGCACGCTGACGGTGAACCTCGACCACGGCCAGACCTATCACAATATCGAGATCCTGGAGAGCGCGAACCTGGTGCTTTCCGGCACCAACGGCTCGGTCGCCAATGTCATTGGCAGCGACGACAGCCAGCTGGTCACGATCGACGGCAGGCTGACGGGCGGCGTCTCGCTGGGCGGCGGGGACGACAGCCTGACCATGCACCTGTCGGGCCTGCTCCAGGGTGCGCTCGATGGCGGCGCGGGCACTGATACGCTCAACCTGACGCTCGACGGCGCCTCGTCGATCGCCGGCATGTTCGGCTTCGAGGTGGCGAATATCTCCGGCACCGCGCCGCTGACGCTGGCCGGAGACCTGGGCGCCAACCAGCGGGTGAACTTCACCGGCGGCACCGACAACGAGCTCATCATCGCGGCCGGCGTGCAGTTCCAGGGCAGGGTCGATGGCGGCGCGGGTAGTGACACCCTGCGCGTCCAGTCCGGCACGGCGGACAGCCGCACCGTGGTGGCATCGCAGATCGTCTCGTTCGAGAAGCTGATCTCCGAGGGCGCCGGATCCCTGGCGCTCACCGGCGGCGACTACAGCTTCGATTCGGTGACCGTGGCCGGCGGCAATTTCGAACTGGGCGCCAACACCCGGCTCAGCACCGCGACCGGCGTCACCTTCGACGGGGCGGACAATCGCTTCACGCTGGGCGCCGGCGCGACCGTGGCCGGCGGCGTGGATGGCGGCGCAGGCAATGACACGCTCGTGCTGCATCAGGCCGACAATACGGTTCGCCTGCTCAGCTCCGTACATCAGACCAGCTTCGAGCGACTGGAAGCGTCGGGCGGCATCTCGGGCGAGTTGAGGATCGACCAGAATGCCAGTTTCGCCAACGGCGTCGGTATCGATGGCGGCGTGTTCAACGTGACGGCGGGCAACACCCTCACCGCCAACGTGGCCGGTGGCGCGAACCGCGACATCGTAACCGTCTCCGGCCGGATCGAAGGCAATCTCGACCTGGGCGCGGGTCATGACTTCCTGACCATTTCCGGCGCGGGCACGATCAGCGGCTCGCGGAACGGTGGGGACGGCACCGACACGCTGACCTTCAACACCAGCGGCACCTATGCGGCGCCGACGCTGCTCGATCCCAATGCCTATACCGGCTTCGAGGCGCTCAACGTCGATGGTGGCGTGATCTCGACCACCGGCACCAGCAGCTGGGCAGCGATCACCCTCACCGGAGGGCGGCTGATCGGACAGGCGGGCAGCGTGATCACCGCGACCAGCGGCGTCCTGATCGCCCGTGGCGCCACTTTCGGCACCGCCGGCACGGTGAACGGCAACATCCTGGTCGACGGCACCCTTTCCCCGGGCGCGTCGCCGGGCACGATGACAGTGAATGGCGACGTGCTTTTCTCCAGCGGCTCGAACCTGCTGCTTGAGCTCTCGCCGACGGCAAGCGACCTGCTCAACATCTCGGGCAAGCTGGTCATCGCCAATGGCGCCGGGATCGACATCACCGGCACGCTCCGCAACGCACCGGGCGCGCGACTCGATCTGGTGGTTGCGCAGGGCGGCATCACGGGCCGTTTCACGACGATCAACAAGTCGAACGACATCTTCGGCTTCGTTGTCGTCAACGGCAACCGGCTGCAGCTGCAGAGCGAGTTCCAGAACAGCGACGCCTATCCGCTCAACACCCGCGCGAGCATCGCCTACGCCAATGCGACGCTGGGAGCGGGCAAGAGCGTGCAGGCCTATACGGCGGCGCTGCCGGCGCTGGTCAGCGCAACCGGCAGCGTGGACCAGCAGGCCTTCGCCCAGTTGACACCGGAAGCCTATGCCTCGGTCATCCAGCTCGGCATCGAGAACAGCCTGTCGCTGTTCGACACCGTGTCCGCAGACAGCGCAGCCAATGCCGGGCGCCGTGGCTTCTTCGCCTTTGGCCGCTTCACCGGCGGCACCGCGGATGTGGACGGCGATTCCTACACGGGCGCCGTGAAGACCCATGGCTCGAGCCACGGTTTCCAGGGCGGGTTCGGCTATGGCTTTGATGAGGATATCCAGGTTGGCGCCTTCTTCGGCGGCGGCACCAGCCGGCAGACCATGGCCTATCTTGGTGCGAAGACCGAATGGGACCAACTCTCGGGCGGCATCTTCGCCGATGCGCGACTGGGCGGCTTCGGGCTGCACGGTGTCGCGGCGCTGAGCAGCGGTACGGCGGAAACGAAGCGCCAGCTGCTCGCGGCCCCGACCGCCGCCAAGTCGAGCTACAATCTGAAGAGCTGGCTCGCAGCGGCGGGCGTCGACTACCAGCTTCGCTTCGGCAAGCTGGCCGTCACCCCGCGGGCCGACCTGATCTACATCCATGCCGGACGCGAGGGGCTGAGCGAGCAGGGCGGCAATGGCTTCGCGCTCAATGTCACACGGCTCAACAAGAACAGCCTGTTCGGCCGCGCCTCGCTCGCCGTTTCGGGCAGCTTCCAGGCCGGCGGCGTCGGGATCACGCCCTATGCCGAACTCGGTGTGCAGCAGCGGCTCGGCAGCGGGACCCTATCCACCTGGGGTGGGCTGCAGGACACGACCGAAGGCATGTACGCCTTTGGCGTCGAGCGGAAGGCGACCGCAGGCCGGGCCGCACTGGGGCTTGGGCTGGACGTCACGCCGGGCGTGCGCGTGCAGGGCGGCTACACCGTCGAATTCTCCGGTACCAAGCGCCAGAGCTTCACCGGAGGGCTCTCGATCCGCTTCTGATCCGCGACGCGTTCACGCGGCATCGGAAAAGGGGGGGCGGTCCGGATTGTCCGGGCCGCCCCTTTTCGTTCCAGATCAGTAGAAGGCGCCGCGGATCACATCGACGACGCGGCGGGTGCGGATGTTCACCAGCAGCAGGTCCGGACCGTAGCGCACCCAGCGATAGCCCGGGGGCGGCGCGCCGAGGCCGAGATCGTACCAGCTGTCATAATAATAGTTGTTCGACAGGAAGAGCAGCGGCAGCAGCCCGCCGATCGACCAGCGCTGGTAGCGATAGCCGGGCGGATAGCGGAAGGGCGGGCGGTGGATCGGCCGGAACTGCGGCGGACGGCCGGCGCCGGGCCGGTGCGGCGGGCGGGCGACCGGCGGACGCGGCGAAGGCGGACGCACCACCGGCGGGCGCGGCGCGGGCGGACGGGTCCCCGGATGCCCGGGATTGGGCCGGCCAGGACCGCCCGGTCCACCGGGGTCACCGTGGTTCCCTCCCGAAGGCGGGCGCTGGCCGGATTGGCCGGGGCGATCGCCGCCCGGACGGTGCTGCTGCGCCTCGGCAAGCGCCGGGGCCAGGAGGATCGCCATTGCGGCGAGGGAAGTCAGCTTCTTCATGCTACTCTCCGACTTCGAGAAAAACCCACCCCCGAAACGATCCACCCCCGGAAAAGCTGCGCCGGATCAACCCTTCTGCCGGCTCTTCATCAGCGGCTGGATGCGGGTGCCGAAATTCTCGACGCCCTCCAGGAAGTCGTCGAAGGTCAGCAGCACGCCGCCGGTGTTCGGCACTTCGGCCATTTCGTCGAGCATCCGCGCGACGCTTTCATAGCTGCCGACCAGCGTCCCCATGTTGATGTTCACCGCGCCCTCCGGCGCCGCGAGCTGGCGGACATTGGTCGTCGGGTTGTTCTTGTCGGCCGCGCCCTGGTCGATCAGCCAGCGCACCGCATCGATATCCAGGCCGTCGCGGTACGACTGCCACTTGGCCATCGCCGCCTCGTCGGTCTCGTCGGCGATCACCATGATCAGCACGAACACCTTCACGTCGCGCCCGGTCTTCGCGGTCGCCTCGGCGAGGCGCTCGTTGTTGAAGGCGAAGGCGGTCGGCGTGTTGACGCCCTTGCCGAGGCAGAAGGCATAGTCCGCCCATTTGGCCGAGAAGGCGAGGCCTTCGTCCGACGAGCCGGCGCAGATGATCTTCATGTCGCCCTGCGGCGTGGGGCGGACGAGGCAATCGTCCATCTGGTAATATTCGCCCTTCAGATCGCTGCGCCCGGTCTCCCACAGCTCGCGCAGGATCTGGGCGTATTCGTCGAGCATCTGGTAGCGATTGCGGAAATGCTCGTCGCCTGGCCACAAGCCCATCTGGCTGTATTCGGGGCGCTGCCAGCCGGTGATCAGGTTGAGCCCGAAGCGGCCATGGCTGATCGAATCGATCGTGTTGCACATCCGCGCGGCAAAGGCCGGCGGGATGATCAGCGTGGGGCAGGTGGCATAGATCTTGATCTTCTCGGTGACGGCGGCGAGGCCGGCCATCAGCGTGAAGCTCTCCAGCCCATATTCCCAGAACTCGGTCTTGCCGCCGAACCCGCGCAGCTTGATCATCGAGAGCAGGAAATCGAGGCCATGCTCCTCGGCCTTGAGCGCGATCGCCTTGTTCATGTCGAAGCTCGGCATGTACTGCGGCGCGTTCTCGCTGATCAGCCAGCCATTGTTGTTGATGGGAACGAAGACGCCGACTTCCATGTGATTAGCTCCCCAGAAATGCGAGCACGCGGGCTTCGAAGCCCGTCGGATCGGTAACGTTGCAGGCGTGCCCTCCCCAGGGCATCCGGACAAGTTGCGCCCCCGGAATGGCTTGCGCAAGCCGCTCCGAGCAATGCGGCGGGACCAGCGCATCGTCGTCGCTGGCGAGCAGCAGCACCGGTGTCGCGAACGCCGTCGCCTCCAGCCGATCGATCAGGTCGAACGCAAGCGCCTCGAGGATGCGCGCCTCGACCATCTCGACCGGGAAACCGGCGACATGGTGCCTGGCCTCTTCGTCCAGCCGGTCGCTATTCTCGGAGATCCATTGCGGCGGGAACAGGAAGATCGGCTGGGCATCGACATATTTGCCGGCGCCGTACGCGCGCAGCAGCGCCAGCCGGGCATCGAAGCAGCGCCTGGTATAGGGATCGAGCCGCCCCCAGCCATTAACCACCACCAGCCGCCCGACCCGCTCCGGCGCGTCGAGCGCGAGGCTCAATCCGCCCATGCCGCCAATCGCATGACCGAGGATCGAGGCCTTCTCGATCCCGAGTTCGTCCATCAGCAGCCGGATATCGTCGCCGATGCTTTCCAGCTTCGGGGTGACCGTCCGGTCCGAGCGGGCGGTGCCGCGGTGATCGTAGAGGATGACGCGGAAACGCGCGGCGAGCGCGGGCAGGTTGAGCCGCCAGTAATTGCCCGATCCGCCCATGCCGGCGGAGAGGATCAGCGGCGGTCCGCTGCCATGTTCCTCATAATAGAGACCCGCCGCCTCAGGCATCAGCCGATATGCGCCACCGAGGCGATCTCAACCAGGCAATCGGGCTTCACCAGATCCGCCTTGATGCAATAGCGCGCCGGCTTCGCACCGGGGAAATACTCGGCATAGATCTGGTTGAAGACGGGGTAATCGGCGAAATCCTTGAGGAAGATGTGGTTCATCGCCACGTCCTCCAGGGTCGCGCCAGCCGCCTCAAGCGTGGTCTTGATGACTTCGAGGATGTGCCGGGTCTGGCCCGCGGCATCACCGACATGGAGGACGATGCCGCCCTCGCCGAGCGCGAGCACGCCCGAGACATAGACCGTGTTCCCGGCCTTGGCGCCCGCCGAATAGGGGGCGATCGGCGTGGGGAACTGGGGCGGGTTGATCGGCTCGAACGGCATCGCTTGCTCCTTAAGAATCCTGGCCGGGCAACTGGCCGAAGCTGCCGCAGAAATCGGCGGTGGTGGAGACCCAGCCGAAGAACTTCTCGACATTGTAGACCGTGGCTTCCTGCATCATCGGCGGGCCGAGATGATGCGTCGCATCCTCCAGCATCACCCCGAAATATTCGAGGTGGAAGCCGTCGCGCAGCGTGCTCTCGACGCAGACATTGGTGGCGATGCCGACAAAGACGATGTTGCGGATCCCCCGCGCGCGCAGCGTCGAATCGAGCTGCGAGTTGAAGAAGGCGCTGTAGCGGGTCTTGTGGAGGCGGATGTCGCCGGGCTTCGGCGCCAGCGCATCGACCAGCTCGTAGTCCCAGGTACCGCGCGCCAGCAGCTTGCCGCTGAGCTCGGGACGCTGGCGCATCGTCTTCAGCGCATTGGACTTGTGCCAGTTGGGCGAGCCGGGGCCGCCCGCCTCGACATAATCGGGGTCCCAGCCATTCTGGAGGTAGACGACCGGCATGCCGGCGGCACGGGCGGTGTCGAGCACCGCAGCGATCTTATGAATCGTGCCCGCCGATCCCGATATGTCGAAGCCGGCCTGGTCGACATAGCCGCCGGGCGAGGCATAGGCGTTCTGCATGTCGATCACGACGATCGCCGTTTCATCGGCATGCACGCGGATCGGCTCGGGCCGGGCGGGAAGCGTGACGATGCGCGGCCCCTGGAGGTCGCGCCCGACGGTAGGTTCGCCTGTCATTTCGAGGAGTGTTCCCGAGAATGGCGCGGCGCACAAGCCCCCTACATCAGGGGCCGGCCCGCCTCGCCAAAGTACACGAAGTACAGGCCAAAAGCGGATTTTGCGGGCCGCTATTTTCCCTATTTCCTCGGGAAAGCGCCACATCTCGCACGATCATTGCGCGCGGCTGATCCTATCTTTCCTACAGCGTCAAGGAGCCACGGCACGGGGAGCCGGGCGCTCGAGCCGAGCAGGCGAAATCCTACATTGCAAGGTGCAGCATGCCGTTTCGTTTCCCCGGCGAAAGCCGGGGCCCAGAACCAAAAGCGATACGGCAGAGAAACCCTGGGCCCCGGCTTTCGCCGGGGAAACGGGGAGGGCAATACTAGCTCGCCTCGGCGAGCAGGGCCGCCGCCTTGGCGCCCGCCCAGTCCATCTCGCCCGCCAGGCGCCAGACTTCCTTGCCGGCCGAATCATAGAGGATGGTGGTAGGCAGGTTGGCGTTCATGCCGAGGCTGAACGCCATGTCCGGGTCGGTCCAGGGCTTGAGGTTCTTGAACCCCGCCTTGGCGAAATAGGGATCGACCAGCTCGCGGCCCTTCAGGTCCTGGCTGAGCGTGATCACCGGCAGCGCATCGCCCTTCTTCCCGGCCAGCGCATCAAGCGTCGGCATCTCGGCGCGGCAGGGAATGCACCAGGTCGCCCAGAGGTTGAGGAGCACCGGCTTGCCCTTGAACGCCGCCAGCGTGACCTTCTTGCCCATCGGATCGACGAACGCGAAGTCCGGCGCGGCCTCACCCTTGTGGCTGCGATCGAGCTGCCCCTTGTCGGCGACGGCAGCGGCCGGCGCCGCTTCCGATGCCGCATTAGCGGCGGAGATAGTTTCGTTTGCTTGGCTTCCGGGCCCGGAGCGCTTATCGCACCCCGCGATCATCAGGGTGCCGAGCAGGAGAAGTGAGATAGCCGAGCGCAAGGACAGCTCCAATGCCATGTGGGGTGGGCGCTTCGCCGAAGGCCCGTCTGCAGTCATGCGCGAGATTAACGCATCCATTCCCTTCGACAAGCGGATGTGGCGTCAGGATCTGCGCGGCAGCCAGGCGCATGTGACCATGCTGGGTGCGCAGGGCATCGTTGCGGCCGAGGACGCAGCGGCGATCCATGCGGGCCTGAGCGAAGTCGCGACCGATTTCGAAGCCGAGGGCGTGCCCGAGGACCTGGCCCTCGAAGACATCCACATGCTCGCCGAATCGCGGCTGGCGCAGAAGATCGGCCCGACCGCGGGCCGCCTGCACACCGCGCGCTCGCGCAACGACCAGGTGGCAACCGACTTCCGCCTGTGGGTGCGCGACGCGGTCGACCAGGCCGAAGCGGCGCTGGGCGCGCTGCAGGACGCACTGCTGGCACGTGCCGAGGAACATGCCGACAGCGTGATGCCGGGCTTCACCCATCTCCAGGTCGCCCAGCCGGTGACGCTCGGCCATCACCTGATGGCCTATTTCGAGATGTTCGCGCGCGACCGCTCGCGGCTTCGCGATGCCCGTGCGCGCCTCAATCTCTGCCCGCTCGGCTCGGCGGCGCTGGCCGGCACCGGATTCAACCTCGACCGCGAAGCGACGGCAAAGGCGCTCGGCTTCGACGGGCCGACGCGCAACTCGCTCGATTCGGTTTCCGACCGCGACTTCGCCATCGAATATCTCACAGCCGCGTCGCAGGCCGCGCTGCATCTCAGCCGCCTGGCCGAGGAATTCGTGATCTGGGCAAGCCAGCCCTTCGGCTTCGTGTCGCTGAGCGACCAATGGTCGACCGGCAGCTCGATCATGCCGCAGAAGCGCAATCCCGACGCCGCTGAACTGGTGCGCGGGCACAGCGGCCGGATCACCGGCGCGCTCGTCTCGCTGATGATCACGATGAAGGGCCTGCCGCTCGCCTATTCGAAGGACATGCAGGACGACAAGCCGCCGGTGTTCGAGGCGCATGACCTGCTCGGCCTCAGCATCGCGGCGATGACCGGCATGGTGGAAAGCGCGACCTTCCGGCTCGACCGGATGCGCGCCGCCGCCGAGGCCGGCTTCTCGACCGCCACCGACCTGGCCGACTGGCTGGTGCGCGAGGGCGGCATCCCGTTCCGCGAGGCGCACCACATCACCGGACGCGCGGTGGCGGCGGCGGAAGCGGCAAGCATCCGTCTCGATCAGCTATCGATCACCCAACTCAAGGAAATCGACGCACGGATCGATGAACGCGTATATGACGTTCTGAGCGTCGATGCCTCGGTATCGAGCCGGACGAGCTTTGGCGGCACTTCGCCGAAGCGGGTACGGGAAGCCATCGCGGCGGCGCGCAAGAGCCGCGAGGAGGAAGCGTGATGAAGCGACTGGTGCTGCTGACCCTGGCCCTGGTGGGCGGACTTGCCCTGGCGAGCTGCGGCAACCGTTCGGCGCTCAAACCCGCGGCGACGGCGTCGCTGCCGGCAGCGCCCTATGGCGCGACTGCGACGCCGTCGCCCGGAGACCTGCTCAACCCGCCCGTCCAGACGCGCCCGGCACGTAGCGACGACCTTATCCAGAGTTCGGACCAGCGGCGCAGCGACGCCTACGACCTGCCGCCGCGCTAAGCCCAATAGGAAGTTTTCCCGTGTCCCATTTCGAAGTGATCGGCGGCACCCTGCACGCCGAGAATGTTCCGCTCGCCCGCATCGCCGAAGCAATCGGCACGCCCGTCTATGTCTATTCGACCGAGGCCTTTCGCGAGGCCGCCCGCGCCTTCCGCAAGGGGCTGGAACCGGTCGGCCGGCACCATGTCGCCTTCGCGGTGAAGGCCAATCCGAACCTCGCGGTGCTGCGCCTGCTCGCCAATGAGGGCTTCGGCGCCGATGTCGTCTCGGGCGGCGAGCTGTCGCGCGCGCTCGCGGCGGGCATCCCGGCCAAGGACGTGGTGTTCTCCGGCGTCGGCAAGACCCGCAAGGAACTCCACCAGGCGCTCGACGCCGGAATCGGCCAGTTCAACCTCGAGCTCGAGGAAGAGGGCGTCGTCCTTGCCGAGATCGCGCATAGCAAGGGCATGGTCGCCCCGGCGGCGCTGCGCGTGAACCCGGACGTCGATGCCGGCACGCACGAGAAGATCTCGACCGGCAAGGCCGAGAACAAGTTCGGCCTGCCGATCGACCAGGCCCCGGCGATCTTCGACCGGCTGGCGAAGCTGGAAGGCATCAACCTGCGCGGCGTCGCCGTGCATATCGGCAGCCAGCTGCTCAGCCTGGCGCCGCTGGAAGCCGCGTTCGAGCGCGTCGGCAAGCTCGTCGCCGAGCTGCGCGCCGCCGGCCACACGATCACCCATGTCGACCTGGGCGGCGGCCTGGGCGTGGCCTACAAGCCGGAGGACGTGCCGCCGACCTCGGCAGCGTTCGGCGAGATGGTCGCGCGGGTGACGAAGGACTGGGATGTCGAGCTGATGTTCGAGCCCGGCCGCCACATCTCGGCCAATGCCGGCGTGCTGCTCACCGAAGTGCTGTGGGTGAAGCCGGGCGTGACCAATCCCTGGGTGGTGGTCGACGCGGCGATGAACGACCTGCAGCGCGTCGCGCTGTACGACGCCTATCATGGCTTTGCCTCGGTGACGCCGAGCGGCGAGACCATGGTCGCCAATGTCTGCGGCCCGGTGTGCGAGAGCAGCGACGTGTTCCTGAAGAATCGCGAGATCGACGCACTGAAGAGCGGCGACCTGGCGGTGCTGCAGAGCGCCGGCGCCTATGGCGCGACCATGGCGAGCACCTACAACAGCCGCGCGCTGGTGCCCGAGGTGCTGGTGTCGGGGGAGCGATTCGAACTGGTCGCGGGGCGGATCACCGCCGAGACGATCATGGGCGAAGAACAGGTTCCGGACTGGCTGAAGTAAGATGACGCTGACCGCCCTGCCGATCTTCGTGAAGCTGGCAGGGCGGCCGGTGATCCTGATCGGCAGCGGTGAGGCCGCGGAGGCCAAGCGCCGGCTGCTCGAACGCGCGGGCGCCGAGATCGTCGGCGAGGAAGCGCAGGCATCGCTGGCGATCGTCGCGGCGGACGAGCCCGAACCGATTGTCGCGCGGCTGCGTTCCCGCGGGGTGCTGGTGAACACCGTCGACCGCCCGGACCTGTGCGACTTCACCCTGCCCGCGATCGTCGAGCGCGATCCCGTGCTGGTGGCGATCGGCACCGGCGGCGTCTCCGCCGGGCTCGCCGCAGCGCTGCGCCAGAGGCTGGAGACCGAGCTTCCCGCCGACCTGGGCGAGACCGCAAAGGCGCTCCATGCAGCGCGCACGGAGCTGCGCGCACGCTTTCCCGACATCGCCGATCGCCGCCGCGCGATCGGCGCGGCGCTGGCGGAAGGACTGGGCAGCGACGTGGTTGCGCGCATGCGGGCGCCGGAAGACGCCCGGCTGGTGCGCATCACGCTTGCCTCGGACGATCCCGACGATCTAACGCTGCGCCAGGCGCGCGCGCTTGCGCAGGCCGAGCGGGTGTACCATTTTCCCGGCGTGCCGACCGCCATCCTGAACCGCGCCCGCGCCGATGCGCCGCGCATCGCCTGCTCCGCCCCACCCGAAGCGCCCGGCCCCGGGCTCTCGATCTGGCTGGAGCCCGGCGCATGAGCGGCTTTGCGTATATCGTCCATGACGGGAAGGTGGAGCAGCCGATCCTGAAGGAAGCGCTGGGCAAGGATGCCGCGCTGAGCTGGATCCATCTCAATACCAATGACGAGCGTGCCCAGCTCTGGCTGAGCGGCGAGGCCAAGCTCGCCCAGCCGGTGATCGAAGCGCTGACCGCGATGGAAACCCGCCCGCGCTGCGACCTGTTCGGCCCGGCGGCGCTGATCAACCTGCGCGGCATGTCCTCCGATGCGCTCGACACCTCCGATCCGCTCGCCTCGATCCGGATGTACGCGCATGGCGGCTGCGTCTTCTCGGTCTCGCGCAAGCAGCTCAACGCGGTGCAGCCGGTGCGCAAGCTGGTCGAGGACGGCAAGGTCCTCGATCCGGGCGACCTGATCGCCGCGATCGCCCAGGCGATCACCGAGGAACTCGATCCGATGGTCGCCGAGCTGGGCGATTCGCTCGACGATTGCGAGGAGCAGATCTCCCGCCACCGCGCCTTCGACCTGCGCCGGCTGGTCAACGAGACCCGGGTCAAGGCGATCGGCCTGCGCCGCTTCCTCTATCCGCAGCGCGCCGCGCTGGAGAAGCTCGCGGGCCTGCCGGTGGAATGGCTGGCCGAGGACGACCGGCTCCATCTCGCCGCCGCCGCCGACCGCGCCGCACGCATGGCGGAAGAGCTGGAGAGCATCCGCGAGCGCGCCGCGCTGACGCACGAGACGCTGACCGACCTGCGTTCGGAACTGATCGACCAGCGCTCGCTGATGATCGCGGTGGTGGCGATGGTGTTCCTGCCGCTGACCTTCATCACCGGCCTGCTCGGCATGAACGTGGCCGGCATTCCCTGGGCGCATGAGCCCTGGGCGTTCTGGGGCGTGGTGGCGCTGTGCGTTGCCGTCGCGGTGCTGATCACCGGCTATTTCCTCCGCCGGCACTGGTTCGAACGCTAGGCGCTCAGGCGCGCTGGAGGCGATCCAGCTCGGCACGGGCGGCCGCAAGCTCGCTGCGCGCCTCGCCCAGTTCGATCGCGCGCGCGGCGATGCGGGCATCGAGCGCAAGGTTCGACCGCTTGAGCTCTTCCATCCGGTCCGAGCGCGTCATCGTGCGCTCGATGCGGGCGGCCAGCTCCTCGAAGCTGTAGGGCTTGGCGAGATAATCGTCGGCGCCGGCCTGCAGCGCCTCGACCGCGCCGGCGGGATCGTCCTGGCCGGTCACCACGATCACCGGCATGTCCGAAGTGTCACGCGTGCCGCGGATCTCCTGCAGCACGTGCAGGCCGGAGACTTCGGGCATCACCCGATCGACCAGCACCATGTCGAAACCGCGTGCGGAGATCAGCTCGAGCGCCTGGGTGCCGCTGTCCGCCAGCACGACGAGATAGCCGAGCTGGCCGAGCCGATGCGCGAGGACATGCAGGTTGGTCCGGCTGTCATCGACCGCCAGAATGGTGCGCGTGGCACGTCGGCGATTGCCAATGCCTTCCTGTGCCGAAGCCTCGTCCATGGCCGGTAATATAGCGCTGCAACAATCACGAAACAGTTAAGCGGCGCGCAACCAGCCCGATCAGCGCTCGAGGAAGCTGAAGATCTGGCCGACCATCACGTCCATCGGGCCGCTGCATTTGTCGAGCGCGTCGCCCGGCTCGATCGTGTTGATCGCCAGGCCCATCGGCGTCGGCCAGCCGCGCAGCGCATGGGTGATGGTGCGGAGCGCCTGCAGCGTCGAGACCGCCGCCTGCCAGCCCGCCGCGGTGGCGATCAGGCCGACCGGCAGCCCGTCGAAATAGGGGCGATCGTCCTTGCTCATCGCCTCGACATAATCGAGCGCGGTCTTGACCAGCCCCGACAGCGTGCCGTGATAGCCGGGCGAGCCGACGATCACCGCATCGGCCGAGCGCAGCGCCTCAAGATAGCGCATCACCGCCGGATTGCCCTCGACATTGCCCGGCTCGTAATGCGGGAAGGCGATCGCCTCGCCGGTGAGCAAGGTGGTGCGGGCGCCCCGCGCCTCGGCCTTGGCGAGCGTGACCGCGAGCAGGCGTCCAGTGGCGGATTCGGGTCGCAGGGTGCCGCCCAATGCGACGATATGAGGTGCCGACATGGCTTCCCGCTAGCCCAAAGGCTCGGCAAGCGCCAGCGTGGACCTGAGGTGCGGGCTGCGGCTATGCATCGGCAGAATCGCGCATGGGGGAGCCAAATGGTCGCAGCAACGCACGGTCCGCTGGCGGGGCTGCGCATCGTCGAACTCGATATGCCGGGTACGGTGCTATTCGCCGGCATGCTGCTTGCCGACCTGGGCTGCGACGTGATCCGGATCCGCCGTCCGGGCAGCGAGGGCAGCACCGTGGCCGCGCCGCTCTATCGCGGCCGATCGCAGGTGCTGCTCGACCTCAGCCAGGCGGCGGGGCGCGAGCAGGCGCTGTCGCTGATCGCCGAGGCCGATGGCGTGATCGAGGGCTATCGCCCCGGCGTGGCGGAGCAGATCGGCCTCGATCCGGCGCGCTGCCTCGCGCTCAATCCCCGGCTGGTCTATGCCCGCACCAGCGGCTGGGGCCGCGAGGGACCGCTTGCCGGCACGCCCGGCAACGACATCAACCATCTCGCCTTGTCCGGCGCGCTCCATGCGATCGGCCCAGCCGCCGCGCCGGTGCCGCCGCTCAACCTGATCGGCGAATATGCCGGCGGCGCGCTGTATCTCGCGCTCGGGCTGGTCTCCGGCATCCTCGCCGCCCAGGCCACCGGGCGCGGCCAGGTGATCGAAGCGTCGCAGGTCGACGGCGTCGCTTCGATGATGTCGCTCTATTATGCGCTCCACGCCTCGGGTCGCTGGGTCGATGCGCGCACGGCCAACATGGTCGATGGCGGCGCGCCCTATTATCGCTGCTATGCCTGTGCCGATGGCCGCCATGTCGCGGTGGGCGCGCTCGAGCCCCAGGCCTTCCGCGCGCTGTGCGCCGGGCTGGGGATCGCGGCGGACCGGTTCGACCCATATGACCGCGCCGCATGGCCGGCGCTGACCGAGGCGCTTGCCGCCGCCTTTGCTTCGCGGGGGCGCGACGAATGGGCGGCACTGTTCGAGAGCGGCGATGGCTGCGTGACGCCGGTGCTCTCGCTGACCGAGGCACCGCTCCATCCGCAGAACCGCGCGCGCGGCACCTTCGCGGCGCTGGACGGCGGCCTGCAGCCCGTGCCGACGCCGCGCTTCTCGGCAACGCCCGCCGAGGCGCTGCCGCCGGTGGACGAGAGCGTGGAGGAGGTGCTGGGGCGTTGGGGGGCGGCCTAGGGCGGCCTGCATTCAGGATTGGTTGGGCTCGTGGCTCCCCGGCGTTCGCCGGGGAACTGAAAAGGTTGCGTGTCGGCCCCTAGGCCGCCGGGCCGGAGGCGGTCTTCAGGCTGCTCCAGGCGCGGGCGATCTCGTCGAGGCTGTTCGCCGCGTCGCGGAACGGCGCGGGATCGGTGCCGACCGCAGCCTGCAGGATCTGGCCGCGCAGGCCGTGATAGAAGGTGGCGAGCGTCTTGGAGACATCGCCGCCCTTCTCGAAATCGAGCCCGGCCTCGAGCGCGAACAGGATCGCCGTCGCCCGCGCGACCCGCTCGCCGCGCACGGCGTAATTGCCCCGCTCGACCGCCCAAGCGGCGGTGCGCAACGCAGCGACGCCTTCCTCATAGAGCAGGCCGACCAGCGCGTGCGGATCGCCGCCGGCGGCACGGCCGACAATGTCGATCTGGCGA
This sequence comes from Sphingomonas kyeonggiensis, assembly GCF_014204495.1. Taxonomy (GTDB): domain Bacteria; phylum Pseudomonadota; class Alphaproteobacteria; order Sphingomonadales; family Sphingomonadaceae; genus Sphingomonas; species Sphingomonas kyeonggiensis_A. The sequence goes on from NZ_JACHLN010000001.1 coordinate 918,358, forward strand.
TAGGTTTCCGCGGGGTTGGCGGCGAGAACCGAGGCGTAGCGCATCAGCTGCTGCTGTTCCACGCGGCGATCTGCTGCGTCAGGAAGCTCTGGGTCGACTTGTAGGCGGCGACCTTGGCGTCCATCGCGGCGAATTGCTGCGTCATGCGCTCGCGCATATTGGCGGTGTCGCTGACGATCTTGTCCTGCTGCTCGGCAAGCTTGTCCAGCTGCTTGGTATAGGTCTTGTTGCTGGACGTGAGGCCGGTTTCCTTGCCGGCCGTGCTGCTGCCGATCGCGGTGGCGACCAGGCTGGACAGCGCCTTGCTGATCCCCGCGCCTTCCGCGAAGATCGCCTCGACATCGTCCGGATAGGTGGAGAGCACCTTGGACAGGCGGGTGCTGTCGACCGAAAGCGTGCCGTCGCGATTGGTCTTGATGCCGATATCCGCGAGCTTGTGCGGCACATCGTCGGTGGCACCCGGCACGAGCTCGGCGAGCGACAGGCTCTTGAGCTGGCGCAGCAGGTCCTTGGCCGCCGGATCGGTGCGCAAGGGGCCGGTGATCGGATCGGTGGCGTCCTGTACCGACTTCAGCACCTGGTTATAGGTATCGACGAAGTTGGTGACCGCCTGGCTGATCGCCGCGGTGGGCGTAGCCGCGCCGATCGCCACCTTGGTGCCGACCTGCGCCGCGACGAGATCGAGCCGCGCGCCGGGGATCAGGCCCGAGATGCTGTTGGTCGGATACTTCGCCTCGACCCCGTCCATCGCGACGCGCGCGTCCTGCGCGACCTGATTGACCGACGCACTCGCGCCGACGCCGACATTGAGCGCCGACAGATCGCCGGTGCCGCTGAGCGTGAAGGCCTGCGACGCGCCGGTCGCGCTCTTCAGCACCAGCCGCGCGCCATTGTTGTCGCTGAGGATCGAGGCGGTGACGCCCGCCTTCTTGGCATTGATCGCGTCCGCGATGCCCTTGAGCGAGGAATTGCCCGAGCCGATCGTGATGTCGATCGAGGCGGCGGGCCCCTGGGTGAAATCGGTCATCGCGCCGTCGGTGACCGTGGCGGTGCCGAAGCTGAGCGTGAGCGTGCCGGTGCCGATCGTCGTCGCGCTGCCGCCCGAGAAGAGCTGCGAGCTGGTCACCTGGCCCTGGGCGAGCTGGCGTACCTCGACGGTGGCGCTGAGCCCCGACAGGTCGGCGCCGGGCAGACGGGTGATGTTGAGGATGCCAGTGTTCGAGCTGGTCGGCTGGGTCGACAGCGAGCCCGAACCGGTGAGCGACGTGAGCGCCGCCGAGAAGTCGCTGATGTTGCTCTTGATCGTGCTGATCTGCGAAATCTGCGCGGTCAGCGCGTCATTCTTCTGGGTGAGCATCGCGTTCTTGTTGGTGAACGCGTTGGTGACCAGCGAATTGACCAGCGCGGTGATGTCGATCCCCGATCCCGTGCCAAGGGTGGTCGCGATCGAAGGCGTCGGAGTCGCAGTGGTGGCCGTTGTCGTGGTCATGTCTACCTCTCCCCCGGTAAACGGCCGGCGCCGCGCCGATTTTAGTGCGCGCGTGCCTGTTTGCGGCCGTTTTCGTCGAAAAGTGCGGTGTCGGGCACGGTGACCGGCGGCATCACCGCATTGGCGCGCTTGCTGAGCTGGAAGACGAAGGCGAGCACGGTGGCGACCGCCATGTAGAGATCGTCGCGGATCTCCTGGTTTTCCTTGCTGGTGTAATAGACCGCACGGGCGAGCTGCGGGATTTCGAGGATCGGCACGTCGAGCTCGCCGGCGAGCTCGCGGATCGCCAGCGCGGTCGCGCCGCGGCCCTTGGCGACGAGCACCGGGACCTGGTCCTTGCCCTGTTCGTAGCGCAGCGCGACGGCGAAATGGGTCGGATTGGTGATGACGACGTTCGCCGTGGCCACGGCCTTGCGGAAGCCGCCCTTGAGGATCTGGCGCTGGCGCTGGCGCTGGGCCGCCTTGGCCTCGGGCGAGCCTTCGCTCTCCTTGTGCTCGTCGCGCACTTCCTGCTTGGTCATGCGCAGCTTGGCCATGTGGCGCAGGATCTGGATCGGCAGGTCGACGCCGGCGATCAGCAGCAATCCGCCCGCCATGACGAAGAGCAGGGTGAGGAACTCGCCGCCCATCGCCCCGATCGCGCCGTGCAGGTCCGCCTCGACCAGGCCGAGCGAGCGGCGCGTCATCGACCACAGCAGCCAGGTGCCGATGCTGCCGAGCAGCACGACCTTGAGCAGGCCCTTGCCCAGCTCGATCCAGCCATTGGGGCCGAAGATGCGAGCAAGCCCCGAGGCCGGGTTGATCCGCGACGCCTTGGGCGCGAACAGCTTGGAGTTCCAGCGGATGCCGGCAAGCCCGGCATGGCTGAGGATCGCGCCGATCACCGCGAGCAGGAGCAGCGCGAGCATCGGGGTGGCGAGCTTCCACCCCGCCTCGGCGATCGGGCGCCAGGGCTCGAAATCCTCGACGTCCGCAACGCCGAAGGTGAAGCTGCCGACCATCACTTCCTTGCAGGCGCGGACCAGCGAGGGGCCGAAGAACATCATCCAGCTGCAGCCGAGCAGCACGATCAGCGCGGTGCCGAAATCCTTCGAGCTGAGTATTTGCCCGTCGTCTATGGCCTTGCGCTTGCGCTTGGCTGTTGGGGCTTCTGTCTTTTCGCCGCCGGACTCCGACATCAGCCGAGCACCAGCTGCGGCATCATCGTGAGCGCTTCACGGACGATGACGACAAGGTAGTCCCCCATGGCAGGGAGCGCGAGCAGCATCGCGACGACGCCGAAGAGCAGGCTGGCGGGCAGGCCCACCGCGAACAGGTTGAGCGCCGGCGCGGCGCGGCTGAGCATGCCGACGATCAGGTTGAGGCAGAGCAGCAGGAAGCCGATCGGCAGCGAAAGCAGCAGGCCGGCGAGGAAGGTATAGCCGCCGAACATCGCGATGCCGAGCAGCCGCTCGGGCGCGATCCAGGCGCCGGGGGGCATGACGTCATAGCTGCGCACCACCAGCTCGACGAGGACGAGGTGCCCGTCGAGCGACAGGAAGATCAGGGTGAGCATCAGCGACAGGAAGGTGCCGATCGCCGGGGTGGCATGGCCGCTATTGGGATCGACCGTGTTGGCAAAGCCCAGGCCCATCGACATCGAGATGACTTCGCTGGCCACCATCGGCGCGGAGAAGGCGACCTGCAGGACAAAGCCCATGGCGAGCCCGGTCAGCGCTTCGGCGGCGATCGCGAGGAAGGTGGTGAGCGAGAAGATCTCGGCCGGCGGAGTGACGTGCGCGACGTTGAGCACCAGCACGCCGATCGCGCCGGTAAGCGCGATGCGCGCGGGCAGCGGGATCGCCATTGCACTGAACACCGGCGCCGCGATGAAGGCCGCGCCGATCCGCACCATGGCGAACAGCAAGGCCCAGAGCTGCGGCTCGATCGAGAGGCCGAAGCCCATCAGCATGGCGGCGTTACTTCACCAGATCCGGAATGCGCTCGAAGATGCTGACGGTGAAATCGCCGAGCAGCCCGAGGATCATCGAGCCGAAGATGATCAGGCTGATGCCGACCACGATCAGCTTGGGCACGAAGGTGAGCGTCTGCTCCTGGATCGACGTCGCGGCCTGGACCATGCCTAGGACGAGGCCGGCGAGCAGCGCGGGCACCAGGATCGGCGTGGCGGCGAGCGCCAGCACCCACATCGCCTCGCGCCCGACGGTGAGGAAATATTCGGCGTCCATCGCGCTAGCTCACGAAGCTGGAGGCGAGCGAGCCCATCGTCAGCGCCCACCCGTCGACCAGGACGAAAAGCAGCAGCTTGAAGGGCAGCGAGATGATCGTCGGCGACATCATCATCATGCCGAGCGCCATCAGCACGGTGGCGACGACGAGATCGATGACGATGAAGGGCAGGAAGATCAGGAAGCCGATCTGGAACGCGGTCTTGAGCTCCGAGGTGACGAAGGCCGGGAGCAGCACCGAGAAGGGCACGTCCTGCGGCTTGGCATAGGGCCCGCTCTTGGCGAGGCCGGCGAACAGGGTGACGTCCTTGGTGCGGGTCTGCTTGATCATGAAGCCATGCAGCGCCTCGCCCGACCTGGAGATCATCTCGGTCGCGCCGATCTTGCCGGCGGAATAGGGCTGGATCGCATTGGTGTTCATCGTGTTCAGCGTCGGCGCCATCACGAAGAAGCTCAGGAACATCGCCAGGCCGATCAGCACCTGGTTGGGCGGGGTCTGCTGAAGACCCAGGGCCTGACGCAGCAGCGCCAGCACGATGATGATCCGGGTGAAGCTGGTCATCATCAGCAGGATGCCCGGCAGCACCGTGAGCAGGCCCATGATGATGAGCACCTGCAGCGACAGGCTGAGCGGCGCGTTGCCGCCGCCCAGGTCGCCCAGCGCGCGATCGACCGCATCGCCCACGCCCGGGGTCGCCACCGGCGTCGGCACAGCCGGCGCCGCGCCCTGCGCGAAGGCCGGGAAGGCGAACAGCACCAGGAAGGCGAGGATGCCGATGAACAGCGCGGCGCGCCCGCCCATCGTGCGCGGGGCATGGACGATCGCGCGGGTCATTGCTGCTTGTCCACCAGGGTGACGCCGCTGCGGCTCACCGAGACGAGCAGCTTCTGCCCCTCGAACTCGATGACGGCGAGGCGCAGGCCCGGGGAGAGCATCATCGTCTCCTTGAGCTGCACCATCCGGGTCGTCTGGTTCTTGGGCAGGCGCGATTCGAGCTTGCGCCAGGCATAGAGGCAACCGACCAGCAGACCGCAGACGAGCGGCAGCAGCACGATCAGCTTGATGATGTACCAGGTCATGGGATCAACGCGCCGCGCGCTTGTCCGGGCTGACCAGCTCGGTCATCCGCACGCCGAACTTCTCGCCGACCGTGACCACTTCGCCGCGGCCGATCAGCGTGCCGTTGACGAACACGTCGAGCAGCTCATTGGCTTCGCGATCGAGCTCGATCACGCTGCTTTCACCGAGCGCGAGCAGCTCGCGCAGGGTCAGCCGGGTCGAACCGATCTCGACGGTGAGCTTGACGTCGACATCCTGCAGCAGCCGGAAATTGGCGGCGACGGCAGTATCGACCTGGAGGGAGGCCGTCATGTCGTTCATTGGAAGTCCTCTGCGTTGAGCGGTTCGAGCGAAGTGAGGCGGACCGCGGCGCGGCCGTTGGCGGTGCCGACAAGGCCGGTGCCGAGGCGGCGCTTCGCCACCATCACCGGAACCTCGGGGCCGAAATCGATCGGGATGACGTCGCCTTCCTTGAGCTCGAGCAGGCGGCCGAGCGGCATGATCGGTTCGGCAAGGACCGAGCGCACGGGCAGCGTCACCGCCATCACCGCGCGGGTAAGGCCGGAACGCCATTCGGGCTCCACCTCGTCCTTGTTGCCGTGGACCTTGACCATCAGCGCGGCGCCATGCGGCTTCAAAGCGGCGACGGGATAGAGAATGTCGAAGAAATGCGGACGGTCCTCGCCGGCCGCGAGGCCAAAGCGCGTGACCACCACCGGATCGTCGGCGCCGAGATCGGGCGCGGCGGCGAGATTGGATGCGCCCTCGGCCCGGAAGGCGATGCGCGACAGCGGCTCCCAGGCCTTGTCGAGCAGCAGCGCGCTGGACTGGGCGAGCCGGGCCACCAGGGCTTCGGCCGCGGGGGTGAACTCATTCGGCAACGGATTGGGTGCTTCGCCGTCGCCACCGAAGAATGCGTCGAGCATCTCGAAGACCAGCCCGGCCTCGAGCACGAACTGGGCGCGGGCGCGGGCATTGCCCATCACCATCGGCTGCCAGGCGGAAAGCACCCCGCCCCGCTCGGCCTTGTAGTCGGCGAAGCGCTGGACGGAGAGCGGCTCTGCCCAGGCCCGCAGGTCCTTGCGCAGCAGCCCTTCGAAACTGCCCTTGAGGGACTTGGCCAGGCGCGCGCTGAGATGCTGCAGCGTGACCAGGTCGCCGAACGGATTCAGGTTGGCCGTCCCCAGCACCGGCGCGTGTTCCGCGCTGGTCCGGGGGCGTTCCCGCCGATCGGCCGAGCCGTCTGGTGAAGGGCTGTTAACCATGCCCGTTCACTGAACGATGAAATTGGTAAAGTAGACGTTACTAACCCCGCCAAAACCTTCCTTTTCCTTCAAAACACCGTTGATTGCCTTGGCCAGCCGGTCCTGGATGTGGCGCTTGCCCTCGGCCGTGAACACCTCGTCCTCGGTCGTCTCGCCCAGCGCCATCAGCACCGCCGAGCGAATCGCGATCTCATGCGTCTTGATGTTCTCGAGGACGCGCTCGTCATAGGGCGTCGACACCGCGATGCCGACCTGGACGAAATGGACGCTGTCCTGGAGGTTGGAGGTGAACTCCTTCTCCATCGGATAATAGCTCGACGCGTATTTGTCGCCGCCTTCGCCCTTCGGCGTCGGCTTGCCGCCATGACCGGGGGCCTCGCCACCCTCCTCACCGCCATGGCCGCCCTCGCCGCCTTCCTTCATCGAGGCGCGCTTCTCGTCGCTCTTGGGCACGAGATGCGGCTCGTCCTTCTCCTCGGCATGCGCCGCGGCGCTGAACCAGCCCGCCTGCATGCCGTAGAAGGCCGCGCCACCGCCACCGCCGAGCAGCACCACCGGCAGGCCGACGAGCAGCAGCAGATTCTTCTTTTTCTTCTTCGGCGCCTCGGCAGCGCCCGCATCCTTGATATCGGCCATCATCTATCTCCGCGGGCCTCAGGCGACCCGTTCATCCTGACTGGTGGAAGAGGAAGCCTCGCGCCGCTGACCGGACAGCGGCGCCGAAGGCTGGTTGCGCTGGGGCTGCGCATCCTGGCGCTGCCCCTGGTTCATCTGCGAGCTGGCGGTGTTCGTACCGGTGCCCCCGCCATTGGAGCCGGCCGTATTCGTATCGACGCTGGTCGAGCCGATGCGGATGCCGCGCTCCTGCGCGATCTCGGCGAGCTTGGGCTGGGCGTCGGCGATCAGCTGGCGCGCCGACGGGGTATCGGTGCTGAACTGGACATGCAGCCCGGCATCGTCCTGGCGGATCGCGATATCGACCTTGCCGAGCCCTTCGGGCATCAGGCTGATCTTGGTCTCGCGAACGGGCGCGGCATCGCGCAGCGCCTCGATCCGATCGAGCATCTTCGCCGTCCATTCCTGATGTTGCGTGTCGAGCGGTGCGTCCTGCGCCTGACCGGCCGCTGCAACGGCGGAAGTGGTCTGGGTGCCGGTCGTCGGCGCGGCGAGCGTGGAAAGCGTGGATTGCGGATCGCCTGCGGCGGTCGCACCGCCCTGCGTGCGCGGGCGATCGAAGACGGCGAAGATCTGATCCGCGACCGAGGGCGATGCGATGGCAGCGCCTTGCGGCTGAGCCGGCGTGACATCGGCGATCGACAGCGTCTGCGGCACCGCCGGCTTGTCGAGCGTGATCCGCACTACCGGCGCCTCTGCCGCGGCCTGGCGCAGCTCGCGCGGGGCCTGGGGCAGCGGAACCTGGGATACCGGCCCGGCATTGGCGGGCGCGTCCTCAGTCGTAGTCGTCACGGCAGTGGCCATGGCAGCTTCGACGGCGGGATCGACCGGCACGGCGCGCGCGGCTTGCACGGCGGGGGCCGTAGCAGGCGCGGGCACTGCGGCGACGACAGCGTCGGCGCCGGGCTGGCGCGGCGCAGGCGCGGCGGGGCGTGCTTCGGCTACCGGCTTCGCTTGCGGCACTCGCGGCGCCGCCGGCGCGGCCACCTGCCGGGCGGGCACTTCGGCACCGGCCGTCTTCACCGACGCATCGCCGGTTTCGGCAGCCGGCATTTCCGGCAGCGCAACCTCGGCCCGGGCACGGCGCTTGCCGCCTCCCTCGACGGTGATCGCCGGCGCGACCTCGGCCTGCGCCTCGGGCTCGGCAGCCGGTGCGGGCGGGGGTGCCGCGGCGAACCAGGCGAAGGGCGGGGGCGGCGCATCCTCGGTGCTCGCATCCTTGTCGTCGCCATCGGCCTCGGCGCCGGCCTGCTCCTCGCTGCGGCCCTCCAGGCCCAGCACGGCATCCGGCAATTCCTTGCCGCCCTCGGCAACATCCTGCCGGCCGGGCAACAGGACCGCCGCTTCGCCCGGCTTGCCCTGAGGAGCGGCGACAGGCGCGGCGATCTTGGGCATCAGCGCTCCCAGGGCCAGCGCAAAGCCGCTCATATCCGCGGAAAGCGCGGCGTTCGGCTTGACGGGCCCTACGGTTACAGTGGGAAGCGCGGTGGCGAGCTGGATCAACTTCTGGTCCCCGTGAAACTGGTTCACGGCGTACTCAGCAAATATCGTGCCGGTTTTTGCCCATGGGCGGCAGCTGCTCGAGCTCGCGCAGCGCCTTGAGCGCGGCATCGGCTTCGGCGCGGGTAATCAGCTTCTCGATCGCGTTCTGGTCGCGTCGCGCCTCACGCGTGGCGGCACGGGCCATTTCCAGGCTCTGCTCGGCGACTTCGACCCGCTTGTCGGCGGCAAAGGCGGACTGGTGGAGACGGTCGCGGAAATGCGCGGCGGCGGCGAGGTTCGATGCCGATTCGGAAGCGCTGGGCGCGGGCGCGACGTTCGCGGCGAGATTGGCGATACGCTCGCGCAGCTTCGCTTCCTGATCGACCTTGGCGAGCGCACGAACCTCGTCGGCACGGACCAGATCGAGCTGGAGCGTGCGGACGCGTAGCAACCGGTCGAGCTTCTTGACGGACCTAGCCATGGCCGAAGACGCCGACCAGCTCGGTCACGGCATCGGGCAGCGAAACGATCTCGTCGGATGCCTGGCGGATATACTCCATCACCGCCGGGTGGCAGGCGATCGCCGCGTCGATCTCGGGATCGGCGCCGGCGCGATAGGCTCCCATCAGGACGAGGTCGCGATTCTCTTCATAGGTCGCGAGATGGCGGCGCAGCACGCGGGCGGCGGCGACATGGTCCTTGGGGACGATGTCCGTCATCACGCGGCTGACCGAGGGGCCGAGATCGATCGCCGGATAGACGCCGCGCTCGGCCAGTGCCCGGCTGAGCACGATATGGCCATCGAGGATCGAGCGGGCCGAATCGACCACCGGATCGTTGCCGTCATCGCCATCCGCCAGCACCGTGTAGATCGCGGTGATCGACCCGCCGGTATGAACGTCGGTGCCGGCACGCTCGATCAGGCTGGGCAGCATCGCGATGGCCGAGGGCGGATAGCCGCGCGCGGATGCCGGCTCGCCCAGCGCCAGGCCGATCTCGCGCCCGGCATGGGCGACGCGGGTGAGCGAATCCATGATGAGCAGCACCTTCTTGCCCTCGGCGCGGAACGCCTCGGCAATGGCGGTGGCGCGCAAGGCACCGCGAATGCGGAGCACCGGCGAGTGGTTTGCGGGCACCGCGACGACCACCGAGCGGGCACGAGCGGCGCCGGCGACCTTGGTCTCGAGGAAATCGGCGACTTCGCGCGAGCGTTCGCCGATCAGGCCGATGACGATCACATCTGCTTGCGCTGCCCGGACCATCATGCCGAGCAGCACCGACTTGCCGACGCCCGAGCCGGCCATGATGCCGACGCGCTGGCCCTGGCCGATGGTGAGCAGCCCGTTGATCGCGCGCACGCCGACATCGAGCGGCTGGAGCACGCGGCCGCGGTCCAGGGGCGACTGGAGCTTGCCGGCGAGCGGCCAGCTGCCGGCGCCGCGGATCGGGCCGAGCCCGTCGATCGGCTTGCCCGAGCCATCGACGACACGGCCGAGCATCGCCGCGCCGACTTCCGCCTCGCCCGGCGCGCCGATCGGGCGGACCGGGGCGTTGGGCAGCAGCGCGGCGGGGCCGCCCAGGTTCATCAGCAAGGTCTTGCCGGCGCGGAAGCCGATCACTTCGGCTTCGACCCGGCTGTCGCCATCGCCGATCGCGCAGACCGTGCCGACGGGAAGCTGGAGACCGACCGCCTCCATCAGCAGCCCGTCATAGGAGGACAGGCGCCCGGAGATGCGCGGGCGCGGGGCGAAATCGCTGCCGCCCAGCCCCTGCAGATAGTCTTCGGCGAACAGGTTCAGCATGCGGGCGGAATCGGCACGCGGTCGATCGCGTGGGCGAGCTGTTCGAGCCACAGATCGGGGCCGTCCTCGACGATGGTCGAGGCGCTTTCGATGACGAAGCCGCCGCGCTGGACATGCGGATCGCCGACCGGGAAGACGCTGGCGGGCAGCTTGCCCTGGACGAAGGCGACATCGTCGGGATTCAGGCGGAGCAGCGCCGATTCGGCGCTGTCGGCGAGCAGGTCGACCGCGGCGTTGATCCGGGCAGCGAGCACATCGGGCGCGACGCCGACTTCGCCGACCAGCCGGGTGACGAGGTGGAGCACGGTCTGACGGAGCTGGCCGGCCATGCGATCGCGATCGAAATGGGCACCGCTGGCGAGCGCGGCCGAGACCTGATCGAGCAAGGCCGTCTCGCGCGCGCGGACGGCATCGGCCTCGACCAGGGCGGCGGCATGGCCTTCCGCGAAACCGGCATCGTGCGCGGCGGCGATCGGATCGATGAACGGGCCCGGCTCGACATGGTGCTGCGTGTCGGCGGCGAAGGGATCCCAGCCTTCGGTGGGATTGGCCTGGGGATTGGCGGGCGCGAAGTGGCGCGGCTGGGCCGGTGCTTCCTCGAACACGCGGCGGCCGATCTGGTCGACCTCCGACGGTGCGAAGCCGATCCCGTCGCCAAAGGCGCGGGCCAGGACATGTTCGGCGGCGCGGATCCGCCCGGAAAAGCCCGGTGCGAACTCAGACATAGTCGTCGTCCCCACCCTTTGACGGCATCTGCAGCGTGCCGTCCTTCACCAGGCCGCGCGCGATGGCGATCATCGCCTTCTGCGCATCGAGGACATCGGCCATCTTCATCGGGCCGAGGGATTCCATCTCGTCTCGGATGCCGTCCGCCGCGCGGCTCGACATGCAGCCCAGGAAACGCTCGCGGACCTCTTCCTCGACGCCCTTCAGCGACTTGACCAGGATCGTGGTGTCGATGTTGCGGATCAGCGTCGACAGGTTCTTGTCGTCGAGCTCGAGCAGATTGTCGAAGACGAACATCGCCTCCTCGATCGCGCGGGCGACCTCGCGGTCGATCTTGGCGAGCTTGGGCATGACGCGCTGCTCGGTGATCTTGCGGGCACCGGACAGGATCTTGGCCGCCTCGCGGGTACCGCCCAGCTGGAGCCCGCCGCTCGACTTGCGGCCGCCCATGCCGGCACGGCCCTGGAGCATCGTCTTCAGCGTCTCGATCGCCTCGGGCGGGATCGGGCCGAGCTTGGCAATGCGACGCAGGATCTGCGGTTGCGCGGCTTCGGGCAGATGCTCGAACACCTTGGCGGCGATATCGGGATCGAGATTGGCGAGCAGCACCGCTGCGATCTGCGGATGCTCGTTCTCGATCATCCCGGCGATCTCCTCGGGCTCGAACCAGTCGAGCCATTCGATCGAGGCCGCCTGGCTGGCAGGCATGACGCGGGCGAGCACGCCCGAGGCACGCTCGGGGCCGAGCGCCTTGTTCATGATGCTCTCGATCCGGGGCGCCGGATCGAAGGTGACCCCGGTGCGCTCGCGTGCCTTGAACACGAAATCGTCGAGGACGATCTCGACCTCGGCTTCGCTGACATCGGCGACGTTGAACATCGCCTTGCCGAGCGAACGCACCTCTTCCGGGTCCAGCTTCTGGAGGATGGCCGCAGCCTCCTCCTCGCCGACCAGCATCATCAGGACCGCGGCGCGCTCGACGCCGTTGAAGCTGCGGATGGCGTTCATTGCGCGTCTGCCTTGATCATGTCGCGCACCGCCAGAGCGGCGCGGGCCGGATTGTCGCGCGTGAAGCCGCGGACCAGGCCGACGCGCTCGTCATAGCTGTTGCCGGCGCTTTCGAGCATGTCGATCGAGACCGGCGGGGCGCCCGGGCCAGCTTCCTCACCGGACGGACCGCTCATCGACAGCGCCGGGCGATTGCCGGCGCCAGCGGGCTCCTCGCGCTTCTTGAGCAGCGCCTTGGTGAGCGGGCGGACACCGAGGAAGAGGACCAGCAGCGCGATCACCAGCGCAGTGGCGTTGCGCGCGGCGAGCGGAACCCAGGGCGCGTCATACCAGGCCGGCCCCTTGTCGGCGGCATCGGCGGTGGTAGTGAACTTGCGGCTGATCACGGTGACCTGATCGGCGCGGCCCTGATTATAACCGACCGCGGCCTGGACCAGCTGGGTGACCTGCTGGATCTCGACCTGCGAGCGCGGCTTGCCCGATTCTTCGCGCAGCAGCACCGCGACCGAAAGGCGCTTGATGCCGCCCGGGGCCTGGCGGGTGACCGAGACCTGCTTGCCGGTCTCATAGGTGCGAGTGAAGCTGTCGCTCTGCTTCTGCGGCGTCGCCTGGCTGGCGCCGGCAGCGGTGGTGGCACCGGGCGCGGCAGCGGCACCGGGCGTCGGCTGCGCGTTTGGCGCGGTGATCGTGCTGGCGGGCGGCGGCGTGTTGGAGAGCGCGCCGGGGATGCCGCCGGGAGCCTGGCCATCCTTGGAGCCGGTCCAGGCGCCCTGCTCGGCGGCGAGGACGGCGCCTTCCTTGTCATAGCTTTCGCGGGTCGCCTGGTTCTCGTCCAGGTCGACATCGGCCTGGACTTCGGCGGTAAAGTTGCCGGCACCGACCAACGGGGTCAGCAGCTGGACGAGCTGCTCGCGATACTTGTCCTCGATGCGGCGCTGATAGTCGATGCGGGCGTCGCCGGCAGCATTGGCCTCATTGCCCTTCTTGGAGAGCAAGGCACCCATCTGGTCGACGATGGTGACGCCCTCGGGCGCCATGCCGGGGACCGACGAAGCGACGAGGTTGACGATCGCGCGGGTCTGCGCGTCGCCCAGCGCGCGGCCGGGCTGGAGCTTGAGGACGACCGAGGCGGTGGGCTGAGTCTTGTCGCGGACGAAGACGCTGGCCTCGGGCGTGGCGAGATGGACGCGGGCCTCCGCGACCGAATCGATCTCCTCGATCGAGCGGGCGAGCTCGGTCTCGCGGGCCTGACGCAGGCGCTCGCCCTCGACAGCGCGGGAAACGCCCATCGGGAGCTGGTCGAGGATTTGGTAGCCGCCGGGTGCCGCCTTGGGCAGGTTCTGGCTGGCGAGCAGCATCCGGGCCTTGTGGAAATCATCCTCGGCGACGGTGATCGAGCCGGAACTGTCGATGCTCGACTTGATGCTGGCGCCGTCGAGCGCCGTGGTGATCGCCGCCTTGTCGGCATCGGTCACGTTGGCGAACAGGATCCGCTGCGGCGGGGTCGAGACCAGCGACCAGGCGAGGAAGCCAGCGGCGACCAGGCCGATCAGGAAGATCAGCGGCATCGCGCGCTTCACGGCGGGCTGGGCGAGGATGCCGCGCATCTGGGCGAGCGGCGCGCCGAAACGGCCCGCGGAGGCAGGCAGGAGGGGCGCATCGGTGGGGGTGAGGGCGTTGCTCATGGATTACACCGGCATGCTCATGATGTCCTTGTAGGCGGACAGGAGTTTGTTGCGGACCTGCAGGGTCGCCTCGAAGCCGACCGAGGCCTGCTGGCGAGCGAGCATCACCTTGGCGATGTCCACGGTCTCGCCGCGTTCATAGGCCTCGGACAGCGCACCGGCCTGGGCCTGGGACTGGTTGACCTGCTTGAACGCCTCTTCCATCGACGAGGTGAAGCTGGTCGACTTGGTGCCCGAGGCGCCGGTGATCGTGCCGGCCGGCGTCTCATTGGCCTTGGCGAGCGCGGCGTTGCGCTCGAGGATCTGGGCGCGGAGCGCCATGACGCGATCGACGCTCATCGCGCCGCCGCCGATACCGTCCACGCCGCTCATGCCGAAGCCCTCGCCTTACCGAAGTCGATGCTCTCGCCCTGCTCGCGTGCCTTGGCGAGGCGGTAGCGCAGGGTGCGCTCGGAGATGCCGAGCCGCTTCGCCGTCTCGATCCGGCTGCCGCCGCATTCGGCGAGCACGTCGCGGATCGCGGCGAATTCGTGGATCTGGACGATGTTGGACAGCGTGCCCGCAGTCTCGACCTCGATGCGGCGCACCACGGGGCGATCGAAGATCAGGTGCTCGGGATCGATGGTGCGGCCGCCGCAGAGCAGCAGCGCGCGCTGGATGACATTCTCGAGCTCGCGGACATTGCCGGGCCAGTCATGGCCGAGAAGCGCGTCGAGCGCGGCGTTCGAGATCCACGGCATCGCGCCGCGGCCGCCGGCATGGCGCACGACCATCGCGGCCGACAGCGCGGCGATGTCGCCGGGGCGCTCCGCGAGCGCGCGGGTGGCGAGCGGAAAGACCGAGAGGCGGTAGTACAAGTCGGCGCGGAAGCGACCGGCGGTGACTTCGCCCTGCAGGTCGCGGTTGGCGCAGGCGATGACGCGGACATCGACCTTCTCCGGCATGGTCCCGCCGATCGGCACGACCTCGCGCTCCTGCAGCGCGCGGAGCAGCTTGGCCTGGAGGTTGAGCGGCATCTCGGCGATCTCGTCGAGCAGCAGGGTGCCGCCATGCGCGGCGCGGAAGAAGCCCTGGCCGCCCGAGGAGGCACCGGTGAAAGCGCCCTTCTGGTGGCCGAACAGCATCGCCTCGAGCATCGTCTCGGGCAAGGCCGCGCAGTTGATCGCCACGAACGGCCCGTCCTTGCGGGCGGAGTTGTTGTGGATCGCGCGGGCCAGCACTTCCTTGCCGGTGCCCGTCGGGCCGTTGATCAGCACGGTGATGTCGGACGCGGCGACGCGCTCGGCCAGCGCGAGCAGCGCCAGGCTCTCGGGATCGGCGGCGACGGGCTCGTGCGGGCCGCGCAGCAGCGCGGTAGCGAAGCCGGCACCGACGGCGGCGTCATCCGAGGTATAGGAAAGGCGGGCGGGGTTGCCGTCGCCGAACGCGATCGCCTGGCGGCCTTCGTCGCCGAGGATCAGCGTGCGCGCGGCGGCCGGGGGCACTTCGCCTTCCGCCACCAGGAACAGGTCATGTGCGCCGGGGCGGCCGTCCTCGCCCGCGCCGATCGCAAAGCCCTGGGCCCGCAGCGACGAGACGAGCGCATATTTCTGGCGAAGCACGGCGGCCGACGGAAGGATGGATCGCATTGTTACCCCCTGAGACACATCCCCTTTTGAGACTAATCTGGTTAACGACGCGTAAAATTGCCCATTTCGAGACCGCTTCGGTCCGGGCGCGTCTACGCGTGCGCACGTAGAGCCGAAATTTTTCGCTTAAGCCGGGCGCAAGCCGGCCGTTCCTTGCCTTGGCGGCTCCGAGCTCCCGTTCAGGGGGGTACGCGGGAAGCCGACGAGCATGGAGTAACGAACATGACTGTTATCGCGACCAACACCGCGGCGCTGCGCGCCGCCAATGCTTCGAGCGGCGCCAACAAGGCGCTGAGCACCGCCATGGAGCGCCTGTCGACCGGCAAGCGCATCAACAGCGCGAAGGACGACGCCGCCGGCCTGGCGATCGCCAACACCATGACCGCATCGATCCGCGGCATGAACCAGGGCATCCGCAACGCCAATGACGGCATCTCGATGGCGCAGACCGCAGAAGGCGCGCTGAGCGAAGTCACCAACATGCTGCAGCGTATCCGCGAGCTGGCCGTCCAGTCGGCTTCGGGCACCTATTCGGACGATGACCGCAGCAACCTGCAGACCGAAGTGACCGCGCTCACCACGCAGATCACCAACATCCTGAGCAACACCACCTTCAACGGCGTCGCCCTGTTCGACGGCACCGCGGGTGATTCGGGCTCGGTCTCCATCCAGGCCGGCGCCAACGCCGCCGACAAGGTGACCCTGGACTTCAGCGACATCGACCTCGACGACGCCGTCGCGGTCGACATCTCGGACGCGGACGGCGCTGAAGACGCGCAGACCACGATCGACGACGCACTGAAGACCGTGAACACCGCCCGCGCCAGCCTCGGCGCCGGCCAGAGCCAGCTCGAGTCGGTGGTGAACAACCTGCAGTCGAACGTGGCGAACCTCAGCGACGCCCGCAGCCGGATCGAGGACACCGACTTCTCGACCGAAACCGCGGCACTCGCCAAGGCGCAGATCCTCTCGCAGGCTTCGACGGCGATGCTCGCCCAGGCGAACCAGAGCCAGCAGACGGTTCTTTCGCTTCTCCGATAAGCGCGTGCCGGTCGGGGTGTCACCCCCCTGACAGGCGCCGCGGCCGGTCACCCCTTGCCATACCAAGGGGGCGCATGGGGAACCCCGGTGGTCGCGTACCACCGGGGTTTTTCCTTGTTCTGCGACGCCTCAGCGATCAATCCGTTCCCCGGCGAAGGCCGCGGCCCAGTTGCAATGTCGCTCGAGAGGTTCCGGCGCCATCGATAGTGCGCCGAGACTGGACCCCGGCCTTCGCCGGGGAACTGCAAGAGACGAATGCCTGTCCGGCTTACTTCTTCTCCGGCCGGCCGCCCGGCTTCCATTCAGGCTTGGCGGCGCTGTTGGCCAGCGACTGGAGCGGCGCGACCAGCGACTGGATCGCGCGGGTCATGAACGCGATGTCGAGATTCTCCAGCGTGTCCTGCGCGGTGTGATAATTGGGCGTGACCGCCCAGCCCGAGATGGTGTGCGCCACCACGCCGCGCACCGCGAGCGAATAATTGTCCGAACGCTCGAAGAAATGCTGGTCCGGATAGGGATCGGAGGTGACCAGCGCGCCGTGCGCCTTGAGCGTCTCGCCCAGGGTCGAGCGCTCGAAGCCGGTCATCATCATCGTGCCGGCGGGAAGCTTGGGATCCTGCGCGCCGATCATCTCGATCTCGATATTGGCGACGATCTGGTCGAGCGGCACCGGGGGGTGATCGCCGAAATAGCTGGAGCCATAGCCGCCGATCTCCTCGCTGCCATAGGCGACGAACAGCAGGCCGCGCCTGGTCTGCTTCGCCGCGGCCATGGCGCGGGCAAGCTCGAGCACCGCCGTGGTCCCCGACGCATCGTCATTGGCGCCGTGCATGATCGTGCCGTCGGGCCGCACGCCGAGGTGATCGAGATGCGCGCTGACCAGGATCACGCCCGCCTTGGGATCGCTGCCCGGCAGCCAGCCGATCGCATTGGTGGTGATCGCTTCTTCCTTCACCACCGGCAGCACGAAGCTGACCGGCGCGCCGGCCTGGGCGATCGCCTTGTCGAAATCGGCCGAGGGCAACGTCGCGAGCGCGGCGTAGCTCGGCGGCGCCTTGCCCTCGAGCCCGGCGGGCAGGCGCGGCTTGCCGCCCAGGCCCTTGACCATGTTCTGGGTCATTTCGCTCTCGCGGACGATGACCAGCTTGACGCCCGCGGCAGTGGCGGCGCGGACCAGCGCCATCGGCGAGCCCTTGCCGCCGGTGACGAACAGCACGTCGACATGCGGGACCTTCGCGGGGTCCTCGCCGTCGAACACCGCCGAAGTGCCCGAGACCGGATCGACCGAGCCGACCAGCACGGTGGGTGCCGCGGTCGCCTTGCCGCCGACCGTCAGCGTCGCCGGGCCGCCGGCGGCATAGCGGATGATCTTCGCGGGCTGGAGATAGCCGGGCATGCCCGGCGCCGGCTTCAGCCCATAGCCTTCGAACTGCGAGGCGACATAGGCGGCGGCGATCGCCTCGTCGCGGGTGGCGCTGCCGCGGCCCTGCAGCGCGTCGCTGGCAAGGAAGCTCTCATGCGCTCGGACCCATTCGGGGCGGACGGTCCATTTGTCCTGCGCGAGCGCCGGCGAGGCCGTCATTGCGAACGCCATCGCGCCGGCCAGGAACAGATGCTTGGTCACGTGAAATCCCCCGAATTGTTCGGGGCGGATGTGTGCGGCATGCGCCGGGGCCGCGCAAGCGGGGCGCGGGCGGAAAGTTTCGAAAGTTACGATTCAGGGCTGTCGCTTCTATCCCAGCCTGCGCGCGAGACCCTTTTTCAGCCTGGCATGCGCGCTCGCCTTGATCTGGCAGATGCGCGCGGCGCCGACGCCGAGCACCTGGCCGATCTCCTCGAGGTTCAATTCCTCGACATAATAGAGCTGGATCACCTGCTGCTCGCGCTCGGGCAGCTCGGTGATCGCGGCGATCAGCGCCTGGCGCTGGTCGCTTTCGGCGAGCTGGTCGAAGGCATTGGGCTCGTCGGACATGAACCAGGGGCTTTCGTCCGAATAGGTGTCGTCGATCGAATCGAAGCGCACCGCCTCGGCATTGGCATAGTCGGTGCGCAGCTTCTCGGCCGTGACGCCGAGCTTCGCGGCGACCTGCTCGTCCTCGGGCGCATGGCCCAGTTCCTGGGTCAGCACCGATACCGCCTCCTGATAGGCCTTACGCCGGCGCATCGCCCCGCGCGTGGTCGTCGCCTGGCGGCGCAGCTCATCGATCATCGACCCGCGCAGCCGGGTGGCGAGATATTGCTCGAAGGTCACCTGCCCGCGATCCTCGAAGCTTCCCGCCGCCTCGATCAGCGCGACCAGCCCGACCTGGATCAGGTCCTCGACCTCGACCAGCGAGCTCATCGAGCCATGGATGTGCCAGGCGATGCGGCGGACCAGCGGCAAATGCTTGCGCACCAGGGCCTCCGGATCGCGGTGGGGCGTGGTCGGCGTATAGACTAGGGGCGAGAGAGCCAGTGATGCCATGGCGTCAAGTTTCCCTGGGGTGAAAGCGTTCATGCGGGCAGCGCCTCCGGCGCGCCGATCACGGCGATGACTTCGACGGCCTTGTCCTCCGGCACTTCGAAGAAGCTCATCACCGGCGTGTCGGGCAGGACGTTGCGGACCAGCTTGCGGATCGCGATGCGGATCGAAGGCTGGACGACAAGCGCGAAGGGCTTGGCTTCGGCGATCAGCGGTTGGGCGGCGCGCTGGAGCGCGTCGGCGATCCGGCGGCCGAGATCGGGCTCGATCGTGTGGCGGCGCGACGGATCCGAACGGACGGCCTGGCCGAGCAGCGCCTCGAGCTGGCCTTCGAGCGTCATCACGCGCAGTGGCTCGCGCACCCCGCACAGGCGCTGGATGATCAGCGGGCCGAGCTCGGGACGGATCAGCTCGATCAGTTCCTCGGCATCGAGCGTGCGCTGGGCAGCGACGGCGATGGCGGCGGCGATGCGACGGAATTCCTTGAGCGGGATGCTCTCGGCAAGCAGGCCGCGCAGGATCTGAGTGAGCGTGGTGAGCGGCACCGGCGCCGGGGTGAGCGCCGCGACCAGCTGGGGCGAGCGCTCCTTGAGCCCTTCGAGCAGCGACTGGACCTCATCGGCGCCGAGCAGATCGGACGCGTTCTGGATCAGGCACTGGTTGAGGTGCGTGGCGATCACCGTGCCGGGATCGACGACGAGATAGCCAAGGCCGATCGCGGCATCCGAATCGCCCTGGGCGATCCACATCGCGTCGAGCCCGAAGGTCGGGTCCTTGACCTGCTTGCCCTGGAGGCGGCCGGCGGCCTGGCCGGTGTCGATCGCCAGCACTTCGTCGGGCGAGACATTGTCCTCGGCCATGACGACGCCGCCGATGACGATGCGATAGGTGAAGGGCGCGAGGTTGATGTCGTCGCGGACGCGCACCTGGGGCACGACGAAGCCGAGCTCCTTGGAGAGCTGGCGGCGCACCCCGGTGATCCGGCCCATCAGCGGGCCGCCGCGGCGCTCGTCGACCAGCGGCACCAGGCCGTAGCCGATGTCGAGCATCACCTGCATGTTGTCGGTGACTTCGTCCCAGCCGATCTTCGACAGATCGGTGGGCTCGGCCGGAGGCGCGGCGACGATCTTCGGACGGAGCGAAACCTTGCGGAGATGCCAGGCGGCGAAGCCCGCGCCGGCGGCGGCCGGCAGCATCAGGAAATGCGGCATGCCCGGGAAGACGCCGAGAAGGCCGAGGATGACCGCGACCGGGGTCCAGGTCTTGTGGCTCGCGAACTGGTTGCCGATCTGGCCGGCGAGATCGTCGCTCGACTTGACGCGGGTGACGATGGCGGCGGCGGCGATCGAGAGCAGCAGCGCCGGAACCTGGGCGACCAGCGCATCGCCGATGGCAAGCAGGACATAGGTCGAAGCCGCCTCGCCCACCGCCATCTGGTGGCTGGCGACACCGAGGATCAGGCCGCCGACCACGTTGATCGCGAGGATCAGCAGGCCGGCAATCGCATCGCCCTTCACGAACTTGGACGAACCGTCCATCGCGCCGTAGAAATCGGCTTCGGTCGAGACTTCGAGGCGCTTGGCGCGAGCGTCGTCGGGGGTGATCAGGCCGGCATTGAGATCGGCGTCGATCGCCATCTGCTTGCCCGGCAGGGCATCGAGAGTGAAGCGGGCCGACACTTCGGAGACGCGGCCGGCACCCTTGGTCACCACGATCATGTTGATGATGACGATGACGGCGAACACGACCAGGCCAACGACATAGTCGCCGCCGATCATGAAGGTGCCGAACGCCTCGATCACATGGCCCGCTGCGCTCTCGCCCTCATGCCCGTGGACCAGCACGACGCGGGTCGAGGCGACATTGAGGCCGAGGCGGAACAGCGTGGCGAACAGCAGCACGGTGGGGAAGGCGGAGAAGTCCAGAGGCTTCTGCGCGTTCAGCGCCACCATCAGCACCGCTAGGCTGATCATGATGTTGAGGATGAAGAAGGCGTCGAGCAGGAAGGCCGGGATCGGCACCACCATCAGCGCGACGAGCAACAGGATCGCGCCGGGCAGCGCGAAGCTCTTGGCGGCGGGCACCGCGCCCGCGGGAAGCGAGATTGCAGACACTAGGGGTTACGCTCCCAGGTTCGCGAGCATGAGATAGGCGAGGCGGGCATTTTCCGGCGTCGGGCGCAGCGGATCGATGCGGCGGCCGAGCGGATCGCTGGCAGTGGCGCCCTGCGAAACATTGAGCTGGGCGAGCGTGTTCTGCACCCAGTGCCGGTCGCTATCGACCGCGCCATTGCCGAGCACGACTTCATTGTCGCCGTCGCTCCAGGCGCGGGCGGCGGCGCTGAAACCGCCATCCAGGCCGTCCGAGGCGAGGCCGCTGGCGCCGCCCGCGGCAGCGCCCTGGTCGAGCTTGCCGGCGAAGCGGCTATAGATTTCCGAAAGCGTGCGCGGCTGGCCGTTCGAGGCGTAGAACACGCTGCGATTGGCGCGCGCGGCGGCGGGGAACATGCTGGCGCCGGTGCGGCCCGGGCTCTCGGCCATCGCGCTCAGGAACTTGTCGGCGCCGCCCAGGCCCAGGAAGTGCGCCATATAAAGGTCGGTGCCGGTGGCCGGGCGGCCGAGGCTGTCCTCAAGCGACGCCTTGTTGTCGGCGGCATGTTCGGCGGCCATCAGCGAGGCGGTCTGCGGATCGCTGCGCAGGTTGAGGATCGCGCTGCGGGCGGCGGGATCGCTCACCACATAGCGGCCGGTGCTGGTCTGCTTGATGCTGTCGGCGGCCCAGGACAGGCCATGCTCGGCGCCGTGCTGCTTGACCACGCCGAGCCAGCTCTGCTCGATGAACTGGTAGAGGCCGGTCGCCGAGGAGGTGCCGGCGCGCGCGTCCGCCTTCAACCCGCTCTCGACCTGTGCCTGGCCGAGCAGATAGTTGAAGTCGATGCCGGTCTTGCGGCTCGCCGCGGCGATCGCCGTCTGGACGCTTGCCCTGGTATTGACCGAAGTGACGCTCATCTGGTCCTGATCCGGATTGCCCTTATTCGGGGCTATCGGAGCAAGGACCGTGCCAGTTCTGGTTAATGGGGGTCAGGGACGCCTGCTCAGGCGAGGGCGTAGCCGCCGGCCTTGTAGGAAGGCGCCTGCTGACCGGAAAGGATTTGCAGGCGGCGGCGAACATTTGCCGCCATCAAGTTCACATAGATTCGGCAGGTCTCGTTGAGCTTGTGCGCTTCGGCCGCCAGCTCACGGATCTCCGGGCCCGGTGCCTCGCCGTCATAGAGCGCGACCGTGTCGATCGCGGCGAGCTTGGCCTGGGTAGCCCTTTCCAGCCCGGCGACGTCGCTCGCCTTCAGTGCCGTAATCTCGGCATGAAGGCATTCGATCACCTGGATGAGCGCATCACGCCGGGTCATTGGTTCGGCTTCCATTCGAGCTTGTAGGCGAGCAGGCGGTCGGCGATCTCTGCCGGATAGAGCGGGAAGCGCTTCTCCTGGATCGCCTTGCGGATCCGGGCGACGCGCTCGCTGTCGACCGGCGGCTGGGCGGCCTGGTCGCTTGCCATTGCCGCCGCGGCGCTCTGCACCGCCGGGCTGTCGCTTGCCACCGGACGCACCGAAGCGACCCGGGCGGCAGGTTCAACGGGCACAGTGCGACGGTCGCCGACCGCGCCTGCCTTCGTGCCGATTGATTCCACCATTGCCTGCAATCCTCGCTATGCCTGCAGCCCTTCAAACGGCCGCCGCACGCGAAACTTTACCGAAAAATTTCAGCCGCCCTCGGCATAGCCCGGCAGGCGCGCGCGGCCCGGCTCGATCGCGATCGCCTGGATCGGCGGCTGCTTGTCATCGACCTTCACGCCGAGCCGGCCGCCGGCGGGCGCATCATTCTGGGCAATGCCCTGGCGCGAGATCGAAAACCCCTCCGACCCGGCCTCGACCGTGACGGAATCGCCGCGCTTGATCACCGGCTCGGCCTTCACCGCGACCGGCGGGCGGACGACGATATTGGCAGGCATCGGCGCGGGCACCGCAGCCTTGGGCCGGGGCACCGCGGCGACCGGCACGAAGATCTTCCAGGCCGGCGCCATGCAGCGGACCACGACCGCGTCATGCCCCTCGCTGCGCCATTCGAGCTGGGGTGCGGCGCAGCGGGTGAGCTTGAGCCGCGTGTCGATCGGCGCGATCGCGCCGCCCTGCTCACCGACCGACTTGCCGGTGAACTGGGCGACGACCGTGTCGAGCATGGCGGTCGACTGGAAATCCTGTGCGCCCGCGGGGGCGGCAACGATGAAGGCAAGTGCGAGGAGCATCTTCTTCTCCTGGTGGAAAGGCCGGCAAGGGGCGGCAATTGCCGGGCGGCAAATCATTGCCGCCCCCCTTCGAAGCCGAGGGTGAGGACGGCACGGCGCTGGCCGCGGCCGGTGGAAATCACGATCCGCGAGGGATCGATCGCGTGCTGGTGAATGAGCAGGGCGGCGACTGCACGGGCGCGATCGGCAGCCAGGATTGGCCCGCTACCGGTGGCGGGATCGACGTCCGCCGCCGATCCATCGACCTCGCCGGTGATCCGCAGGCGGGTGCGCGGATCGCGCGCGGCACCGCGTGCCCATTCGAGCGCCGAGGCCGTGACGACCGGCACGGCCGAGCCTGGCACGAAGCCGGTGGCAGTGGCGATATCGACCGGCATCGGCGCCGGCGCAGCCGCGCTTTCACTCGCGCCGAAACCCGAGCGGATGCCCGCGGCGAGCTTCATGGGATCGACCTGGCTCGCCTGTAGGAAGACGAAGAAACCGACGAGCAGCAGCGACAGATCGGCCAGGGTGACCAGCCAGGGCGCGCGCGCGGGTTCCTCGTCGTCGAACGCAGTCACGCCGCGATCTCCTTGAGCGTGCCGCTGCCGGGTTCGATGCCGGCAAGCGTGGCGAGCGCGGGCTGGAGACGAAGCCGCTCCTGCGCCTCGTGCCGGGCACGGCGCTTGAGCCGCGTTGCGACCGGCAGCAGCGCGAGATTGGCGAGCAGCGCGCCATAGAGCGTCGCGAGCAGCGCCACGGCCATCGCGCCGCCGATCGCCTGGGGATCCTTCATCGCGGCGAACATGCCGACCAGGCCGATCAGCGTGCCGACCATGCCCATCGCCGGTGCCAGTTCGGCCGCACCGGACCAGACTTCCCAGCCGCCGCGATGCCGCTCGAACCGGGCGCAGCGGCGCTGCTCGAGCAGGATCTCGACATCCTTCGCACCGGCACCGTCGACGATCGCGGCGACCGCGGCAGCGATGTCCGGGTCCTCGATCTTCGAGCGATCGAGCGCGATGACACCGTGGCGCCGCGCGATCCGGCCGAGCGCCGAAACCTGGGCGACCAGCGGCTCGACATCGAAACGGCGGCGCGGCAGCTGGCCCAGCGCGACAACACCGCGGGCAAGGTCACCCGATGCGTTGCGCAGCACCGTGCCCGCCACCACGCCCCCGCCGACAATGGCGAGTGCGAGCGGATCGAGGAAAGTCCCGAGCGCGGGAAGCACATTCATATCCATGCCCGCATGGGTGCAAGAGACGGGCCAATTGCGCGCGCCTCAGAGCGCAGCAACCCGCCCGGCCCCGACCGGCAACGCCCTGCCGACACGCCGGCAAAACCTTGCCGCCCGTTGCCGATCCCGAGAGGAATCGCAGTTTTTTGAGCCCTTCCGACAAACTGGCACGACGGTTGCAGAGAACCCGGCGAACTTTTGTGCGGGAGACGTGCAATGCCCAATGACAACCTCTTCGGCGTACATGGCACAGCGCTCGCCGTGCGCTCGCAGCGCATGGGCATGCTGGCGTCGAACATCGCGAACGCCTCGACGCCGGGCTACAAGGCCAAGGACGTGGATTTCCGCGCCGCGCTCAACAGCGCGACCAGCGGTACCGGTTCGATCGACACCGCGATCGACGCCAACACGCTCTACCGCGTGCCGCTCCAGCCCTCGGCCGACGGCAACACGGTCGAGCTGACCACCGAGCAGACCGCCTTCGCCGAGAATGCCGTCGCGTACCAGACGACGCTGTCGTTCCTGAACGGCCGCATCAACCAGATCACGCGCGCGCTGAAGGGAGAATAAGCATGGGCGACCAGCCGCTTTCGATCTTCCAGGTCTCCGGCCGCGCGATGAGCGCGCAGCTGGTGCGGATGAACACCACGGCTTCGAACCTGGCCAATGTCGGCACGGTCTCGTCGAGCCCCGACGCCGCTTACCGCACGATCAAGCCGGTGTTCCGCACCGCCTTCGACCAGGCGAGCGGCATGTCGACCGTCGATGTCGAGCAGGTCGTCACCGCGGGCTCCGAGCCGACCAAGCGCTACGATCCCGGCAACCCGATGGCCGACAAGGACGGCAATGTCTGGGAAGCCGCCGTGGATGAGACCCGGGAGCTGGTCGACATGATGGAGACCGCCCGGAACTACCAGAACAACGTCGAGGTGATGCAGACTGCCAAGTCACTGATCATCGACACCCTCAAGCTGGGCCGCTGATCATGAGTGACTTCGATACCACCCTCGCGAACCTGGGCGTGCCGCGGTACAACGCGGGCACGACCTCCACGACGGGGACCACCCTCAACAACAATACCGACACGTCGCAGCTCGGCACCACCGACATGGACGTGTCCGACTTCCTGGCGCTGATGACGGCCCAGCTGAAGAACCAGGACCCGTTCGAGCCGGTCGACAACAGCCAGATGGTCGCCCAGATGGCGCAGTTCTCGTCGCTCTCCGGCATCACCGAGAT
Source organism: Sphingomonas kyeonggiensis (assembly GCF_014204495.1). GTDB lineage: Bacteria > Pseudomonadota > Alphaproteobacteria > Sphingomonadales > Sphingomonadaceae > Sphingomonas > Sphingomonas kyeonggiensis_A. The sequence goes on from NZ_JACHLN010000001.1 coordinate 943,668, forward strand.
GAGCTCTACGCTCAAGTCGATCTCCAGCCAGCTGAGCACCTCCACGCTCAACGACGCGATCGGCTATGTCGGCAAGACCGTGCTGGTCCAGGGGACGACCGCCTATCCGCGCACCACCGGCGGCCTCGCCGGCGCCGTCGCGCTGGAGAAGGACGCAACCAACGTCACCGTGTCGATCAAGGATGCCAACGGCAACGCGATCAAGACGATCGAGATGGGCAAGGAGACCAAGGGCGCGGTCGCCTGGGACTGGGACGGCAAGACCGATGCCGGCGAAGATGCCGGCGACGGCCCGTTCACCGTCAGCGTCACCGCCACCGACGGCACCGGCAACGTCAAGGCCTACCCGCTGGTCTGGGCACCCGTCACCGCCGTCTCGATGGGATCCGACGGCAAGCCGCTCCTGACGCTTCCGGGCATCGGCAACGTTTCCACCGACGCCGTCTGGCAGGTCGGCTGAACCAATTTTTCCAAGGAGTAACGGAAAATGTCCTTCTTCACTTCGCTCTCCGGACTGCAGGCAGCGCAGACCGACATGTCGACGATCTCGCACAATCTCGCGAACGTGCAGACCAACGGCTTCAAGAAGAGCACCACCCAGTTCGCCGACGTCATCGCGTCGACCGCCAACATGAACCCGACCCAGATGGTCGGTTCGGGCGTGGTCGTGAAGGCAGTGCGCCAGCAGTTCGGCCAGGGTGGCTTCACCCAGTCGTCCTCGGCGCTCGACGTCGCGATCTCGGGTGACGGCTTCTTCATCGTCAAGGGCGACGAGAAGAGCGGCAACGGCGTTGCATACACCCGCAACGGCAGCTTCCAGGTCGATGCCGATCGCTATGTGGTCGACGCGCAGGGCAACAAGCTGCAGGTCTATCCGGTGGACGGCTCGGGCGCGGTGGTCGCGACCGGCCTTTCCTCGACCGTCAGCCTGCGCCTGCCGCAGACCAGCGGCACGCCCGAGGAGACCGAGAACGTCAAGCTCGGCCTCAACCTCAATGCCGGCTCGGCGATCCCGTCCGAAGCGGCGAAGTTCGACGATACCGAGTACAAGTTCGACCGTTTCGACCCGACCACCTACAACCAGTCGGTCCAGACGACGATCTATGACGCGAACGGCAACGCGCTGACGCTGACCAACTATTTCGTCCGCGAGACCAAGCCGACCGGCACCGACGCGACCAGCAGCTGGAAGGTCTATTCGTTCGTCGGCGACCAGCAGCTCAACGCCGGCGACGATCCCGACACGATGGCGCAGTTCGAACTGAAGTTCGACAGCACCGGCAAGCTCTCCGAGCCGACCACGCCGATCACCTTCATGGGCTTCCTGGCACCAGGCGCGACTTCGGAGCAGGTGGTCAAGCTCGACCTGACCAGCGGCACCACCCAGGTCAGCTCGCCGTTCAGCCTCAACTCGACCAGCCAGGACGGTTCGCCCGTCGGCCAGATCGAGGGCGTGACGATCGGCGACGACGGCACGGTGACCGCGAGCTTCTCGAACGGCGACACCCAGGCACTGGGCAAGGTCGTGCTGGCCAGCTTCACCAACAATGCGGGCCTGCGCCAGCTCGGCAACTCGACCTGGGCCGCCACTGGCTTCTCGGGCGATGCGCGCCTCGGCGAGCCGGGCACCAACGGCTTTGGCGGCCTGATGTCAGGCGCGATCGAGCGCTCGAACGTCGACATCACCGAAGAGCTGGTCAACCTGATCGCGGCACAGCGCAACTTCCAGGCGAATGCCAAGGCGCTCGATACCGCAAGCCAGATGTCCCAGACCATTTTCAACATCCGCAGCTGATCTGATCGGCTGAGGAGGAGCAACCCATGGACCGGCTTGTCTACACCGCGATGTCTGGGCTCAGGAGCCAGATGCAGTCGCAGGCGACGATCGCGAACAACATCGCGAACGCCTCGACTATCGGCTTCCGCGCCGAGCGCGTCAGCTTCGACCGGCTGGTCCTCCAGGGTACGGGTATGGATTCGCGCCAGCTGGCGGCGGAAGAAGTCAACGACATCGACCGCACCAAGGGCACGATCGTCCAGACCGGCAACCCGCTCGACGTTGCCGTGAACGGCGATGCCTGGATGACCGTCCAGGCGACCGACGGCAGCGAAGCCTATACGAGGCGCGGCGATCTGAAGATCGCGCCCTCGGGCGTGCTGGAAACCGGCGACGGTTTCCCGGTGATGGGGTCGGGGGGCCCCATCACCGTGCCGCCCGCCGACAAGGTTTCGATCTCCGAGGACGGCACCGTCTCGATCGTGCCGCGCGGCGGCGATCCGACGCAGCCGCAGGTGGTCGACAAGATCAAGCTGGTCAGCACCGACGGTTCGCAGACCGTCAAGGGGCTGGACAATCTCCTCCATGTGAAGGGCGGCGGCGTGCTGCCCGAGGACATGGACGCCAAGGTGACCTCGGGCTCGCTCGAGCAGTCGAACGTCAACCTGACGCAGGCGCTGGTCGACATGATCGAGAACCAGCGCGCCTACGAAGTGCAGGCCAACCTGCTCAAGGAAGCGAAGAACATGGACGAGAGCACCGCATCGCTGATGCGGATGCCGTCCTGATAGGGAGTAAGACCGATGGGTTCGGCAGCATTGCACATCGCGCGCACGGGTCTCGACGCCCAGGATACGCGCATGCGGGTCATCTCGAACAACCTCGCGAACGTGAACACCACCGCGTTCAAGAAGGACCGCGCCAGCTTCCAGACGCTCGCCTATCAGGTGGTCACCGCGCCTGGCGCCGCCTCGACGGCCGAGACCAAGTACGCGACCGGCCTCAACCTCGGCACCGGCGTGCGCGTGCAGGGCACGCAGCGGCTGGAGACCCAGGGATCGCTGCAGACGACCGGCAACGGCCTCGACATGGCGATCGACGGCAATGGCTATTTCCAGATCCAGCTGCCCGGCGGCGGCCTGGGCTATACCCGCGCGGGCAATTTCTCGCGCTCGGCCGAGGGCCAGCTGGTCACCTCCGAGGGCTATCAGGTGATGCCGGGCGTCACGATCCCCGAGGGCGCGATCTCGGTCACCGTCGGCACCGATGGCACCGTCTCCGCACAGATGCCGAACCAGACCGACCTCACCCAGATCGGCCAGATCCAGATCGCCAGCTTCCCCAATCCGGCGGGCCTGCAGGCGGTGGGCGACAACTATCTGATCGAGACGCCGGCAAGCGGCACGGTCGCGCTCGGCAATGCCGGCGTCGATGGCCGCGGCACGATCCGCCAGGGCATGCTCGAAGGCTCGAACGTCAACGTGGTCGAGGAGCTGGTCGACATGATCGAGACCCAGCGCGCCTATGAGGTGAACTCGAAGATGATCTCGGCGACCGACGAGATGCTCAAATACGTCAACCAGAACATCTGAGGCGACGGATCATGACGCATCTCACTCGCATCGCCGCCGCCGCGCTGACCGCCGCCGGGCTCGCCTTCGCCGCGACGCCGGCCCAGGCGCAGTTCCTCGGGATCGGCAAGAAGAAGCAGAAGGAGGATTTCTCCGTGACGCTTCCCAGCGCCGCACCCGCGACGCCGGCGCCGGCCAATGGCGGCATCTTCCAGGCGAACGACGGCTATGCCGCGCTCTACGAAGGCCAGCGCGCGCGCCGCGTGGGTGACCCGCTGTCGATCCTGCTGGTCGAGAAGACCGCGGCGTCCAAGTCGGCCGGTACCAAGCTCGACAGCTCGGGCGGCTTCGGCCTCACCCCGCCGAGCACCGGTGCGCTGTCGCTGTTCAAGGAAAGCGATGCCAGCGTCAGCGGCAAGCGCAACTTCAACGGCACCGGCACTGCCGACCAGGCCAATGCGCTGTCGGGCGAGATCAGCGTCACCGTAGCGGCAGTCTATCCGAACGGCACGATGCTGGTGCAGGGCCAGAAGCGCGTGACGCTCAACCGCGGCGACGAGTTCGTCCAGATCAAGGGGATCGTGCGCGTGGCGGACATCGACGCGAACAACCGCGTGCTTTCCACGCGCGTCGCCGATGCCCGCATCGCCTATACCGGCAAGGGCGATGTCGCCCGCGCCAGCCGCCAGGGCTGGCTGAGCCGGTTCTTCTCCGTGATCAGCCCCTTCTAAGCCGGAGCAGAATGATGATCCGCCGCTTCCTCGCGCTCGCTGCCCTCGCCGCTTTCTCCCTTGGTCTCGCTGCCACCCCGGCGCACGCCCAGCGCGTGAAGGACCTGGGCGGGTTCCAGGGCATCCGTACCAACCAGCTGACCGGCTATGGCGTGGTCGTTGGCCTCCCCGGCACGGGCGACGACAATCTGGAATATACCGTCCAGTCGATGAAGGGCGTCACCTCGCGCTTCGGCCTGCAGCTGCCCCAGGGCGTGGCGCCGGGCCTGAAGAACGCGGCGGTGGTGATGATCACCGCCGAGCTGCCCGCCTTCGCCAAGCCGGGCCAGAAGCTCGACATCACGGTCTCGTCGATGGGCAAGGCCAAGTCGCTGCGCGGCGGCACGCTGATCCTCACGCCGCTCCAGGGCGCCGACGGCCAGATCTATGCGATGGCACAGGGCAACCTTGCCGTGGGCGGGCTCGGCGCCGAGGGGGCCGACGGCTCGAAGATCGTGGTCAACACGCCGAGTTCGGGCCGCATCCCGGAAGGCGCCACCGTCGAGCGCAGCGTCGATACCGGCTTCGACAAGTCGCCCTTCATCACCTTCAACCTCGCCCGCGCCGACTTCACCACGGCGCAGCGGGTGCAGGATGCGATCAACCTGCGCTTCGGCCCCGGTCGCGCCCGCGCGATCGACGGCGTGTCGATCGCCATCCAGGCCCCCGAGGGCCGCGATGTGCGCGCAGAGCTGATGAGCGAAGTCGAGAACCTGAAGGTCGAGGCGGCCGAGGCCGCCGCACGGGTGATCGTCAATGCCCGCACCGGCACCGTCGTCATCAACTCGGCCGTCCGGGTCAGCCCCGCTGCGGTAACACATGGTAAACTGACCGTTCGTATTGATGAGAACCAGCGCACCAGCCAGCCCGCGCCGTTCAGCAAGGGCGAGACGCGCACCGAGCAGCACAGCACGGTCGGCGTCGAAGAGGAGAAGCACCCCATGTTCCTGATGGACCCGGGCCCCAAGCTCTCGGACGTCGTCAAGGCGGTGAACGCGATCGGCGCGTCGCCGGCGGACCTGGTCGCCATCCTCGAGGCACTCAAGGAAGCCGGCGCGCTCAAGGCCGAGCTGATCATCCTGTGAGCAACGTGCTTGGCCCCATCGGCAGCCCGTCGGGCGGCGTGTCGACCGACACGTCGCGCCTGGCGAACAAGGAGAATCTCGAAGCCGCCGGCCAGCGCTTCGAGGCCGTCTTCACGGGCATGATGCTGAAGTCGATGCGTCAGGCCAAGCTCGGCGACGGGCTGTTCGACAGCAAGGGCGAGGATCAGTTCCGCGACATGCAGGACCAGCAGCTCGCCCAGAGCATGGCCGTGCACGCTCCAATCGGCATCGGCAAGGCGATGACCGCCTTCCTGGCCAAGAGCATGAAGACCGAGACGGCTGCCGAGCCCGGCGCCGCGCCCACCGCGACAGAAGGAGGTACCGTCAAATGACCGACCTGCTTTCCATCGGCGCCAGCGGCGCACGCGCCTATCAGTCGGCACTCGCCACCACATCGGACAATATCGCCAATGCGGCGACCACCGGCTATTCGCGCCGCGTCGCCACGGTGCGCGAAGTCGTCGCCACCGGCGGCAATACCAGCGCGATCAATTCGGGCCTGGGCGCCAATGTCGGCGGTGTCACCCGCGCGGCCGATGCCTTCAAGGCGACCGAGGTGCGCACCGCGAGCTCGGATCTTGCCCGTACGCTCACCGGCGCGACCTGGTTGAGCCGCATCGATACCGGCCTGACCCAGAACCAGCTCGGCAGCCAGCTGACCGCCTTCTTCACTTCCGCCAAGGCGGTGGCGGCAGATCCGACCGCCTTGCCCGCACGCGCGACGATGCTCGAGAATGCCGCCAGCGTCGCCGCCGCCTTCAGCGCGACCGGCAAGGCGCTCGACGGCGCGATGACCGATCTCAAGGCCTCAGCCGACACGGCGGTGACCCAGCTCAACAATCTTTCCGCGAGCCTCGCCAAGGTGAACGCCGGGCTTGCCCGCGCGACCGACGGCACCGCCGGCCAGGCCGCCCTGCTCGACCAGCGCGACCAGATGCTCGAGCAGATGAGCGCGCTCACCGACGTCAATGTAAGCTTCGACGCCTATGGCCGCGCTTCGGTGCGCGCCGGCGGCAGCTCTGGCCCGGTGCTCGTCGATGGTGCTCAGGCAGCGATCGTTTCGCAGACCAGCAACGACGAAGGCGCCTTCGCCTTCTCGGTACGCCAGCCGACCGGCGAAGTGCAGATCATGTCGCCGAACGGCGGCGCGATGGCCGGCATTGCCGAGAGCGGCAACCGCATCGCGACGGCGCGTGACCAGATCAGCCAGATGGCGCAGGATTTCGCCGAGGGCGTCAACGCCGTTCAGGCGGCGGGCAGCGACCTGCAGGGCAATGCCGGCCAGCCGATCTTCGCGGTCGGCGATCCCGCCTATCAGCTGAGCGCGGTGATGAGCGATCCGCGCGGCATCGCCGCCGCGGCGGCCGGCGGCGGCACCCGCGACAACAGCAACCTCGCCGGGCTCGAGACGCTGCGCACCAGCGGCAATTTCGAGCAGGGCGTGACCGATCTCACCGCCGCCAACGGCGCGGCGCTCGCCGGCCGCAACAGCGTCGCCGATGCCCAGTCCTCGATCCGGGACGCCGCCGTTTCGGCGCGCGATTCGATCAGCGGGGTGAACATCGACGAGGAGGCCGTCGATCTGATGCGCTTCCAGCAGGCCTATCAGGCGTCTACCCGTGTGATCCAGGTCGCGCGCGAAACGCTCCAGTCGATCCTCGATATCAGGTAAACGATCATGCGCATCTCCACTTCGCAGATGTACAGCCGCCCGGTGTCGCTGATGACCCAGCTCACCGCCGAGGCCGACAAGACCCAGACCCAGATCGCCACGACCAAGCTGGGCGTGACCGCGGTCTCGGACGCGGCCGCCTATGTGAAGCTGCAGCAGATCCAGCGCGCCACCACGGGCGATTCGACCTACAAGGCGAATATCAACGTCGCCCAGGGCGTGATCGCTCAGACCGACCAGACGCTCGACAGCGTCGAGACGCAGCTCCAGCGCGCGCTCGAGCTTGCCACCCGCGCCGCCAACGACACGCTATCGGATTCGGACCGTGCCGCGATCGGCGAAGAGCTGAGCGCGATCCGCGACACGCTCTACGGCCTGGCCAACACCAAGGACGATATCCGCGGCCAGCCGCTGTTCGGCGGCGCGACCGGCGATACCGCCTATGTGAAGAACGCCGACGGCTCGATCAGCTTCGCCGGCACCGGCGATCCTTCGGGCATCCCGGTAGCCGATGGCGAGAGCATCCAGCCGACGATCAGCGGCGCGCGCGTGTTCACCACCGGCGATGTCGACATGTTCAAGACGATCGGCGACCTGGCCGATGCGCTCAAGTCAGGCACCAATGTCCATGCCGCCGGCGACACCGCGCTGGCCGGCATCAACGCCTCGCTCGACCAGGTGACGCTCGCGCGCGCTTCGGTGGGTGCACGGGCGGCACGGCTCGATCTCGAGGCGGACCGGCTGACCGCCGTCGCCGAGACGCGCGAGAGCACCCGATCGGGAATCGAGGATACCGATATCCCGACTGCGGTCGCCAATCTGCAGAAGACGCTGACCGTGCTGCAGGCGACCCAGGCCAGCTTTACCAAGCTGACCAGCGTCTCGCTGTTCGACTACCTCAAGTAAACTACCGAGAAGACGCGATTTTCCGGCCGCTAGACGGCCCGCGCGCAAATCCAAAGCGAAAGCGCGAAATAATTGGCGCCGGTAACGAATTAACCATGTTTTTCCGCTGAATATCACGGCGAAACGGTCGTTAACCGAGACGACAAATCGGGGGTTTCGCGCACATGTTTCCGGCAATCGGCCTCGTCATCCTGCTGGCAATGGTCTTCGGTGGTTTCGCGATCACCGGCGGCGCGCTCGGCCCCGTGCTCGAAGCCATCCCGCATGAGATGCTGATCATCGGCGGCGCCGCCGCCGGCGCGCTCGTCATCGGCAACTCCACCAAGGAGCTGAAGGCGCTCGGCGGCGGCCTGGCCAAGGTACTCAAGGGCCCGAAATACAAGAAGCAGGACTATCTCGACACGATCTTCCTGGTCTCGAAGCTGATGAAGATGCTGCGGACCGAAGGCCCGATCGCGCTCGAGCCGCATGTCGAGGATCCCAAGTCCAGCGCGATCTTCGCCGAATATCCGCGCCTGCTCGCCGATCACACGCTGATCAACCTCATCACCGACACGCTGCGCCTTGTCGTCGTCTCTTCCGGCACGCTCGACGTGCACGCCGTCGAGGAAGTGATGGATAACTCGATCAAGACCCATCATCACGAAGTCCAGGGCCCGCAGACCACGCTCCAGTCGCTCGGCGACGCACTGCCAGCGCTCGGCATCGTCGCCGCCGTGCTCGGCGTGGTGAAGACCATGGGCTCGATCGACAAGCCGCCGAGCATTCTCGGCGCGATGATCGGTTCGGCGCTGGTCGGCACCTTCATGGGCGTGCTGCTGGCATATGGCATCGTCGCGCCGCTCGCCGGCCGCCTGCAGCAGGTGATCGATGCCGATGCGGCGATCTATCACGTCGTGAAGCAGATCATTATCGCTTCGCTCCACGGCCACCCGCAGCCGCTGGTGATCGAAGCGGCGCGTTCCAGCATCGCGCACGCCAACCAGCCGGGCTTCGGCGAAGTGTTCGACGGGCTGAGGGGCCGGTAAGTGGCTGCGCAGCGCGCACCCCATGGGAACCAGCTCCAGCCGAAGATCATCGTCAAGAAGATCATCGTCGAGGGGCATGGCGGCCATCACGGCGGCGCCTGGAAGGTGGCCTATGCCGACTTCGTGACCGCGATGATGGCGTTCTTCCTGCTGCTGTGGATCCTTGGCGCCACCACCGAGAAACAGCGCAAGGCGCTTGCCGACTATTTCGCGCCGACCCTGGTCGAACTGAAGCAGAACAGCGCCGGCTCGAACGGGCTGTTCGGCGGCGAGGCGATCAACCAGCGCGACAATTATCCCGGCAAGGCATCGCAGACCGGCACCAAGTCGCTGACCGTGCCGGTGGGCGGCGCCGGCGGCAAGGACGTCGGCACCGGCAGCAAGGGCACGCTCAAGGACCAGCGCGCGCTGACCCAGCAGGACCAGAAGAATTTCGAGGAAACCGCCAAGCGCATCCGCCAGCGCATGCGAATGACTCCGGCGCTGTCGAAGCTCGCCAACCATGTCCGCTTCGTGCCGACGCGCGACGGCATGCGGATCGACCTGCTCGACGACGCCAATTATTCGATGTTCAACTTGGGCACGACTGCCCTGGTGCCCGAAGCGAGCGCGCTGATCGGCACGATCGCCGAATCGATCAAGGGCATGGAAAACCCGATCATGATCCGTGGCCATACCGACAGTCTCGGCTATGGCGATCCGCTGGCGATGAACAACTGGATGCTCTCCAGCGGCCGCGCCGAGGCCACGCGCCGGCGCCTGCTGTCAGGCAGCGTTACCGAAACGCGCTTCGAGCGGATCGAGGGCGTAGCCGACCGTGAGCCGCTGATCGTCGAGAATCCCGCCGACCCGCGCAACCGCCGCGTCTCGATCACCCTGCTCTATCGCCGGATCATGGACCAGGACCAGCAGGGCCGCTTCCGCCCGGGCCTGCGCGCCAGCCGCGAAGCCGGCGCGCCGCTCGAGCACTGAGCCGGCCCGCAAGGCGCGCCGGCGCGTTTCCTCAGAAGAACTGCTTGCGGAAGGTCAGCTTGACCGTGCGGCCGAGCGGATCGCGCAGATTGGGCGCATAGGCCGCCGGAGTCAGGCCATTTTGGTCGGTCACCCGCTGGCGGGCATTGAAGATATTGTCGACGCGCAGCTGGATCCGCGAACCGCGGAACCAGGGATGCTTGAGCAGGAAATCGATATCCTGGCCCGGGTTGTACTCGGCGAGCAGGTTCAGCTTGGCGAGGCTGCCGAAATTGAGCTCGCTGATGCTGCCCGGGATCGCCGCGCTGCCCGTGCTGGTATGCGTGCCGCTGGTCCAGTTGCCGTTGAGCTGGACGAGCATCGCGTCGCGCTTCACGCCCGCGGTGATGTCGATGCGGTGCGCGGCGATCGCCTGGGCGCTGTCGCCGCTCAGCCGGTCGATCACGGGCAGGCCCGGACGGATCTGGATCTCATCCTTGAGCACCCAGGTGTGATAGGCGCTGAAGATCAGGCGGTTGCCGCCCCCCCCGCCGCCAAAGCCGCCACGGCCGCCGCCCGGACCGCCACCAAAGCGCGGACCGCCGCCCTGACCACCACCACCGGCGCCCGGCCCCTGGCCCGGCGCATCGGTCTGCACCCGGCCCTGGCCCTGATCCTGCCCCTGGGGCTGCGGCTGGTTCTGGCCCTGCTGGCCCTGCTGCCCTTCGGGGCGCGGGCCGCGGAACTGCTGGCTCATCGTGCCGCCGAACAGGCTCGATTGCTGGCCGAAACGGCGGAACTGCTCGAACATCGCGGTCATCTCGGCCGGCATGGGCTGGCCGGTGCGCCGCGATTCCTCGCGCGCCTTCTGGAAGGCCTCGCGCCGCGCCTGCATCCGCTTCTGCTGCGGCGAGGCGATCGGCAGGAACAGGTTGAAGCCCCAGCGCAGTTCCGAATGCTCGGTCCGGTCATAGTTTACCGGGCGCGAATCGATGCTGAGCAGCCGGCCGGCGCCGTCGCGGACAAAGCGATCGGGGAACGCCGCCTCGACTTCGGCCGAAGCGCCGGGGAAGCTCTGGATCGCGTTGCGGAAGCGCGAATTGGTGTAGTTCACCACGATGCCGAGATTGGTCTCGGTTAGCGGGCGGATGTTGAGCCCGGCGCGGAACACGTGCCGGCTGTCGGCGCTCAGCCCCGGATTGCCGCCGGTGATCTGGCTGATGTTGACGCTCTCGCCGCGCACGAAGTCATAGACGGTCACATTGGGCGTGGTGACCACCGGATTGCCGAGCTGGCCCGGCGTCGGCGCGTTGCTGTCGTCGATGACGCTGACAATCGCCTGGACCTGGGTGATCGGCGACCAGTTGAAGCCATAGCCGGTAGTGGTCAGCCGGCCGAAGTCCGAGAGCTGCTCGACTTCGATATTGGCGTTGATCGAGAAGTCGCCGATCGCATCGAGCACGGCGCGGCGGCGGCTGGCGATCGGCACGCTGATATTGCCGCGGATGCTGCCGGTGTCGCGCGAGATGTCGCTGTTGCTGAACACCCCCGAGCGGAAGGAGCGGCCCGACAGGTCGTTGGTGCGCCCGGCCACGCGGATGCTGGTGGTTACATCGCCCGCCGGCAGCTTGAACAGCGCACCATTGGTGAGGAACTCGACATTGCCGACCTTCGTGGTCGATTCGGTCCAGTCGTTCGGCCGGATGACAAGCGCGCTGTAGGGCAGCTCGGCGAACGGGTTGAAGCTCGCGTCATTGGCGTTGAGCAGCGCCTGCATCTGCGAGGGATCGATGCCGCGCGTCGTGCTCGAATCGCTGCCGGTCTGCTGGTAATTGGCGTTGAGCGACCAGCGCCAGCTCTTGATCCAGGGCGCCGAATCGCCGTTGACGGTCACTTCGCCGCGCAGCGCCTGGCTGCCGCCCGAGCGGGTGAGCGGATTGAGATTGTCGTAGTAGCGCAGCAGCTGGACGTTCTGGCCGAAAGGCGAGAACCGGTTGCCCGCCGGCAGGGTCAGTGTCGCGCTGGGCAGGCCGAGCCAGGATTCATTCTCTGTGACGTCGAGGTTGATCGTCGCGGTCGCATTCACCTTGGGCGAGAGCGCGCGATTGTAGATGCCGCTGACGTTCAGCGTCTTCGCCGGGCCGATCAGGGTGCGATAGGGCGTGAGATCGGTGACGTTGGGATCATTCGCGTTGGCCGCATAGGCCGAGAGCGGGAGCGGCCCGTTCGCCGCGCCGACCGGCACGCCCGCGACGGTGACCGGCGCCCCGACCAGCGCGCTCAGCGCCGGATCGATCTGCGCGCCGCCGATGCCGGTGATGTTGCCGGTGGTGTCGAACAGCGAATTGCCCGCCCGGGTCACGCCGCGCTCGCTCTCGAGGATCGCGGAATTCTGGTTGTACTTCACATCCAGCGTCACCCGCCCGTCGCGGTTGAGCTTGAGGATGTTGACGTTGCCGCTGCCGGTGAAATTGCCGCCGGCGGTGGGCATCTGCCCCTCCAGCACGGTGGTGAGCGCCTGGAAGCGGCGGCGCAGCACGAAGTTGATCACCTTCTGCGTGGCCGCATAGCCATATTGCAGCGCGACTTCCTCGGGCAGGATGTCGATCCGCTCGATCGCTTCGGTCGGCAGGTCGCGGACTTCGTTCATGCTCGAGCGGCGGCCGCTGATCAGGATCACCGGCTGCTCGTCGCCGCGGCCCGAACCGCTGCCGAGCTGCGCCTGGAGCGCCGTGATCAGCTCCGACACGTTCGAGGCGCCATAGGCACGGATATCGGCGGGGTTGAGCTGCACCTCCGGCTTCACATCGGTCTTCACCGCGCCCGGAAGCACACCGTTGACGACGATCGCGCCTTCATCCCCCATCTCGTCGCTGCCGCTATCCTGCGGAGCCGCCGGCTGGGCCGATTGCTGCGGACGGGTCTGGGCCGGGGCCGGACTGGGTGCGGACTGCTGGGCCTGGGCCAGCGCGGTTCCCGGCATGGTGCCGACAAGCAATCCCGCAACAGCAGACCCGAGCATCAACGTCGAACGCATGAATTCCCCACCCTTTTCGAAAACCCCGGCGGTGCCGTGACACCGCTCGCATGAACAAGGCGTGGCTAAGCGCGACTTGTCGCAGAAGTTTGCCCGGTTCTCGAAAAAATTGCGGCACCGCGGCGATGTCGCCGGGTGCCTGCATTTTTCACTGGTGCGGTCGAGAAGACTCGAACTTCCACGGCCTTTCGGCCACAACGACCTCAACGTTGCGCGTCTACCAGTTCCGCCACGACCGCACGTGAAATCCGCTGGTTGGGATACCAACGGCTGGTAAGGCAGCGGCCCCTAGCAATGCGTTTCAGACATTGCAAGCGGTTCCGCCACGCTTTTCCAAACGAAGCGAAATCCGCTAAGCGCGCCCTCCCATGCGCCTCTCCCCCGATCTTTCCGCCGAGATGCGCCGAATCCTGTCGCTGGCATGGCCGGTGGCGCTGACCAGCCTCAACTGGACGATCCTCCACGTCACCGATGTCGTCGTGGTCGGCTTCACCGGCACCGAGCAGGTCGCGGCGCTGGGCGCGAGTCGAGCGCTGACCTTCCCGGGCATCGTGATGGGGCTCGGGGCGCTGACCGGCGTGCTCGTCCATGTCTCGCGCGCCGACGGCGCCAAGGACCTGCCCGGCACCGGCCGCGCGCTGCACCAGGGGCTGCTGCTCGCGCTCGTCCTTGGCCTGCTCAGCGCCCTGCTGCTCTTCGCCTTTGCCGAGCCGATGCTGCTCGGCATCGGCGTGGCGAGGGAAGTCGCGCCGCTTGCCGCCGATGTCGTGCGGGTGATGGCGCTCGCCTATCCCTTCCAGCTGCTGATCATCGCCGCGAGCTTCTTCCTGGAGGGCGTGAGCCGCCCGCAACGCGTCACCGTGGTCAACCTGGCGATCCTGCCGGTCAATGCGCTGCTCGCCTGGGCATTGTCTGCCGGGCATCTCGGCCTGCCCGCGATGGGCGCGACCGGCGCGGCGCTGGCCACTGCGATAGCCTCTGGCCTCGGCGCGGCCGGAATGGTCGGCGCGGCCTGGACGCTGCCCCGTGCCCGCCAGCGCGGCGTACAGGACCTGGCGCATCTGTTCAGCCGCGATTCGCTGACCGGCGCCCTTGGCCTCGCCAAGTTCGGGCTGGTGCCCGCCATCGCCTCGGGCCTCGAGCTGGTAGGCTTCTCGATCCTGATCGCGCTTTCGACCGAACTGGGCGACGTGACCACCCACGCCTTCCAGATCGTCTTCTCGATCCACAACGTCACTTTCTCGGTCGCGCTGGGGCTGGGATCGGCGGCGGGAGTACGCGTAGGCAATGCGGTGGGCGAAGGCGCTCCCCAGGCCGCGGCGCGGCGTGCGGCGATCGCCGCCGCGCTGGCCGCGCTGGCGACAGGGCTGCTCGCCGTGCTGCTGGTGCTGGTGCCCCACCCCTTTGTCGCGCTGTTCCCGGCGGTGGCCGAGGTGCGGACGCTCGCATTGGTGATGCTGCCGGTCTGGGCTCCCTTCATCCTGTTCGACGGGGTGCAGGTGGTATTCGTCTATGCGCTGCGCTCGCTCGGCGACCAGGTGGTGGCCGGGATCAACTCGGTGATCGCCTTCTTCCTGGTCACGGGGGGTGCAGGCCTGCTGCTCGTCCGCACGCTGGATCTGGGCGCGACCGGATTGGCGCTGGCATCGGGCATGGGCATGGTGGTCGCCGCGACATTGCACGGCACCCGGCTCTGGTGGGTCAGCCGCCGATTTCGGTAGCGAAGGTCAGCCGGGCCGAGCGCGCGCTGCGCGGCGGATCGACCTGGGCCGAATTGAAATCGATCACCTGCTTGGGACCAAGCTCGCGCACCTGCGGGGTGACCCGCCAGCTATAGACCAGCCGGTTCTGCTCGTCCTTCAGCTCGATACGGATATCGGGCACATGCTGCTTGTCGGCCGTGGGATTGGCCACCTTGCCGGAGATGATGAACAGCTCGCTGCCATTGGTCTGGGTGCGCAGCTCGACATTCTTCTCGGTGAACACCAGCGGCGTCTCGACTTCGCCGCCCAGGCCAAGACCGATCCCGAGCTGGGCGGCAAGGCCGGGCGCGCCCGAATAGAGGATCGCCCCGGTGCCGAGCAGCATCGAGAAGCCCGCGACGAACGCTGCGGCGGTCCAGCGCCGGGCCGGATTCCGGCGGGGCTTGAACGGCGGCTGCGGCGCGAAGGGATCATAATCGGGCGTGGCGCCGGCAGCGGCCATGATCGAGGCATCGTCGAACACGCGCGGTGCGGCGGGGGCTTCCCGCTTCGGTGCCTCGGCCTCGCGCTTGGGCGCCTGGGTTACCGGACCGTCCGACGCGGTCGCGCGGGTGGTCAGATCGAGCGCGACCGGGGCCTGGAACCAGCTATGCTTGCAGCTCGCGCAGCGCACGGTGCGGCCGTCGGCGCCAATGGCGCTGTCGGGCACCAGATAGCGGGTTCGGCACTGGCTGCATTCGAGGATCATTACGCGCGGCTCACGACACGGGGGCCTGTCGCCCGATTGTCACGATTCTAGACCCATCGATTCGCGGCCACAAGAGTCCCCGTCCCGAGTATCCCCAGCTTCTTGAGCGGGGCGGGTCTCTGTGCGATGGCAGGTGCAAGGGAAGCGCCGGGAGCCTGATGGCCAGCATCGTTCAATTCGAGAATGTCGGCCTGCGCTATGGTTCGGGCGACGAGACTCTCTCGGATGTCAGCTTTTCGCTGAACACCGGCAGTTTCTATTTCCTCACCGG
The DNA here is from genome assembly GCF_014204495.1 of Sphingomonas kyeonggiensis. Lineage (GTDB taxonomy): Bacteria > Pseudomonadota > Alphaproteobacteria > Sphingomonadales > Sphingomonadaceae > Sphingomonas > Sphingomonas kyeonggiensis_A. The sequence goes on from NZ_JACHLN010000001.1 coordinate 959,208, forward strand.
CCCGTCCGGCGCGGGCAAGACCTCGCTGCTCAAACTGCTCTACCTCGCCCAGCGGCCAAGCCGCGGCACGGTGCGGCTGTTCGGCGAGGATGCCGGCGCGCTGCCCCGCACCCGGCTGCCCGGCTTCCGCCGGCGGATCGGCGTGGTGTTCCAGGACTTCCGGCTGGTCCCGCATCTTTCCGCCTATGACAATATCGCGCTCCCGCTGCGCGTCGCCGGCGTATCCGAGAGCGATATCGAGGCGCCGGTGCGCGAGATGCTCGCCTGGGTCGGCCTCACCGATCGCGGCCGCGCCAAGCCGCCGACGCTTTCGGGCGGCGAGCAGCAGCGCATCGCCATCGCCCGCGCGGTGATCGGCCGCCCCGAGCTGCTCGTCGCCGACGAGCCGACCGGCAATGTCGATCCCGACATGGCCGAGCGGCTGCTCCATCTGTTCGACAGCCTCAACCGCCTCGGCACCACCGTGGTGGTGGCGACGCACGACTTCCATTTGCTCAACCGCATCCCCAACGCGCATATGATGCGGCTGGAAAAGGGCCGGCTGAACGATCCCACCGGCGCGCTGCGCAACCCGCCGCCGGGGCGCGCATGAAGCTGAGCCTCAACCCCAATGCGCCCGACCGCCGCCTGCTCGACGAGAGCCGGCGGACCCGCGCCATGACCTGGATCATGGCGATCATGCTGTTCCTCACCGTGCTGGCCGGCGCGCTGGGGCTCGGCATGTTCGCCGCGACCGCGCAGCTCGACCGCCAGCTGGCCGGCCGGATGACGATCCAGGTCGTCGAGCCCAATGCCGCCACCCGCGACAGCGAAGTGAAGGCACTGCGCGCCGCCCTGCCGCGCGTGGCCGGCGTGACCCGTGTCGCCGAAGTCGATCGGCAGCGGCTGGCCGAGCTGCTCAAGCCCTGGCTGGGCGATACCGGGCTCGATCCCGACCTGCCGATGCCGGCGATGATCGATGTCGAGACGCGCGGCGGCAACAGCGCCGCCGTCGAGCAGACCGCCAGGGCGATCGCGCCGAACGCCCGGATCGACCGGCACGCCCAGTGGCTCTCGCCCGTGCGCAGCTTCATGACCACGATGAGCTGGCTCGCCGTCGGCCTGATGCTGCTGATCGCCACCGCCACCGCCGCGGTGGTGCTGCTTGCCGCGCGCTCGGGGCTGGACACGCACCGCGACACCATCGATGTGCTCCACATGCTCGGCTCCACCGATGTCCAGATCGCCCGCCTGTTCCAGCGGCGGATCGCGTTCGACACGCTGCTCGGCGGCCTGATCGGCACGCTGGCGGCGCTGGGGCTCGTCTGGTTCCTCCAGTCGCGCATGGCGCTGGTCGGCTCGGAGATGCTGAGCGGCGTGGCACTGCAGCAGCGCGACTGGTTCCTGCTCCTGCTGCTGCCGCTCGGCTTCGCGCTGCTCGCCACCTTCGCCGCACGCAAGACCGTGCTGCGCGCGCTGGGCCGCACGCTGTGATCCTGCGGCTGATTGCCTTGGTCGTGATCGCCTGGCTGCTCGGCTTCGCCGCGTTCATGGTGTCGCTGGGCCACCCGCTCGAGGGCCGAAAGACCGATGCGATCGTCGTGCTGACCGGCGGCCCCAAGCGGATCGACCGCGCGCTGGCCGTGCTGCGCGCCGGCGATGCGGAACGGCTGCTGGTCAGCGGCGTCGATCCCGATGTGCGCCCGGGCGAGTTCGCGGCGGAGTACAAGATCGACCGCAAGCTGATGCGCTGCTGCGTCGACCTGGGCTGGCAGGCGGTCGATACCCGCTCGAACGCCGAGGAGACGGCGGAATGGGTGAAGGAGCATGGCTACAAGACCGTGCGCCTCGTCACTTCCGACTGGCATATGCCGCGGGCGCGGCTCGAGCTTTCGCACGCGCTGAAGGGCGTCGAGCTGGTCGGCGATCCGGTGCGCAGCCAGCCTGGCTTCGCCATGCTGTTCCGCGAATATCACAAATATCTGGTGCGGCGGATCGCGCTGCTGATGGGCGCCAATTGATGAACCTGCTGCGCACGCTGATCTTCTCGATCTTCTTCTACGGCCTGTCGATCCTCCTGGTGCTGCTGGTGCCGCTGGTCGCGCTGCTCGGCGGCGATTCGCTGCGCACCTATGCGATGGCCTGGGTGGCGCTGATGACCTGGTCCGCCCGCTGGATCCTGGGGATCCGGGTGCAGATCGAAGGGACGATCCCCAAGGGCCCGGTGCTGTTCGCCGGCAAGCATGAATCGCTGTTCGAGGCGCTGGAGCTGAGCCGGCTGCTGGGCTCCCCGGCGACGGTGATGAAGCGCGAACTGGCGCAGATCCCGCTCTGGGGCTGGGCAGCGCGGCGCTACGGCGTGATCATCGTCAACCGCACCGCCAATGCCGCGGCGCTGCGATCGATGATGAAGGACGCGAAGGCGGCACTGGCGCAGGGCCGCTCGGTGCTGATCTTCCCCGAGGGCACGCGCGTAAAGCCGGGCGAGGCCCCCGAGCTGCGCTCCGGCTTTGCCGGGCTCTACCGGATGCTCGACCTGCCGGTGGTGCCGATCGCGGTGAAGAGCGGCCATGTCTGGCCCAAGCACGGCATCAAGAAGCCGGGCGTCATCACCTTCCGCTTCCTCGACCCGATCCCGCCGGGCCTGCCCCGCGCCGAGGCCGAGGCCAGGGTGCATGCCGGGATCAATGCGCTGAACGGCTGAGCGCGCTCCAGCAGGGCCTGCGCGGCGGCTCGCCAAAGTACACGAAGTACAGGCCAAGAACGGGTTTTTGTCGGCGCTATTTTCCCTATCTTCTCCGGCAACGCGCCGCATCCCGCAACGATCTTGCGCGGGCGTGATCCTATTTCCCCAACGGATTCAAGGAGCGGCCAGCCAGCAGGCCGACCGCCCGAGGCAAACAGGCAAAATCCTACATTGCAAGCCTGGGCCAGTCTGTTGGCTCCCCGGCGAAAGCCGGGGTGCAGATATTGCTGGAGGCCAAGGCCCTATTTGTGCGCGCGACCGAAGTCGGGCGCCGCATCGTCCTGGCCCTGCTCGATGATCGAGCGGCGGATCGTGCGGGTGCGGCTGAACAGCTCGAACAGCTCGTCGCCCTTGCCCCAGCGGATCGCGCGCTGGAGCGCGGTCAGGTCCTCGGAGAAGCGCTGGAGCATGTCGAGCACCGCTTCCTTGTTCGCCAGGAACACGTCGCGCCACATCGTCGGGTCCGACGCGGCGATGCGGGTGAAGTCGCGGAAGCCGCCGGCCGAATACTTGATCACCTCGGACTGGGTGACTTCCTCCATGTCCGACGCGGTGCCGACGATCGTATAGGCGATCAGGTGCGGCAGGTGGCTGGTGACGGCGAGGACGCGGTCGTGATGATCGGGCGCCATCGTCTCGACCTCGGCACCCAGGCGGCGCCAGAACTCCAGCACGCGCTCGACGGCGAAGGGCGCAGTGCCCTCCACCGGCGTGACGATGCACCAGCGGCCCTGGAACAGCGAGGCGAAGCCGGCCTCGGGCCCGCTATTCTCGGTGCCTGCCACCGGGTGCGCCGGCACGAACACGGCATCGGGCAGTGCGGCATGAACCGCCTCGACCACGCTTTCCTTGCACGAGCCGACATCGCTGACGATCGCATCGGCCGGCAGGTCCGCCGCGATCTCCGCCGCCGCCGCACCCATCGCACCGACGGGGACGCAGAGGATCACCAGATCGGCATCGATCACCGACGTGCCGGCGGTGTCGGCGATATCGTCGCACAGATCGATGCGCACCGCGGTCTCGCGCACCGCCGGATCGGCGTCATAGCCGGTCACCCGCACGCTTGGCATGTGCTGGCGGATGCCGCGCGCGATCGACGAGCCGATCAGGCCCAGCCCGATGATGGTGACGCGCGCGAAGGGCAGCATCAGTCCTCGCCAGCCATCTTGCGGAGCGAGGCCATCACGCCGCGCGTCTCATCCTCGGTGCCGATGGTGATGCGCAGGCCGTGCGGAAGCCCCTGGCCGGGCAGCCAGCGGACGATATAGCCGTCTTCCATCAGGCCCTTGTACGCCGCCTCGGCGGTGAGCTGGCCCTCGAACAGCACCAGCACGAAGTTCGCCTGGCTCGGCACGGCGCGCAGGCCCTTGTTGCCCAGCTTGGCGATCTCGTCCGAGAACCAGCGGCGCCACTGCGCATTATGCGCCTTGGTGTGGTCGACGAACTCGGTATCGCCCAGCGCCGCGACCGCCGCCGCGGTGCCCGCGATGGTGATCGAGAAGGGCAGGCGGATGCGGTGCATCGCCTCGATGATCGGCGCCGAGGCATAGCCCCAGCCGATCCGCTCGGCGGCAAGGCCGTACATCTTGGAGAAGGTGCGCGTCACCAGCACGTTGGGCGCGCTGCGAGCCAGCTCCATGCCGCCATCATCGTCGTCGCCTTCGATATATTCGGCATAGGCATGGTCGAGCACGAGCAGCACGCTGCTCGGCAGCCCGGCGTGCAGGCGCAGGATCTCCGAGCGCGGCGCATAGGTGCCGGTCGGGTTATTGGGATTGGCGACGAAGACGACCTTGGTCTTGTCGGTCACCGAGGCGAGGATCGCGTCGACATCGGTCGCGTAATCCTTGTCGGGTGCCACCACCGGGATCGCGCCGACGCGGCGAGTCGCGATCGGGTATACGGTGAAGCCGTAATGGACGTAGATGATCTCGTCGCCCGGGCCGGCGAACGCGCCGGCGGCGAGGTGGAGCACTTCGTCCGAGCCGTTGCCATAGATGATCCGCGCGGGATCGAGGCCATATTTGGCCGCGATCGTCTCGCGCAGCTCGACGGCGCTGGCATCGGGATAGCGCTCGAGGCTGGTCGCGGCGGTGAGGAAAGCCTCACGCGCCTTTTGCGAAGTGCCGAGCGGATTCTCGTTGGACGAGAGCTTGGTCACCTTGCGGCCGTCATCGGTGGTGGAGCGCCCGGGCACATAGGGGGCGATTTCCATGATCCAGGGCTTGGGAACGGGTGCGGTCATGGTCGCGCGGCTTGGCGGAATGGTTACCGGATGGCAAGGGTCCGGCGCTAGGGCTTCATGGTTAAGCAGGAGCCGAGGAGGGGCAATGCGGGGGAACGGCATCGTCTGGCGCGCACTGGAAGCGGCGCGACGACGGAATCTGGAAGCGGCGGGCGAGGCCATGCCGATCAAGGGCGCGAGCGGCGCGACACGGCGCGCGGTGCTGCAGGCAATGGCCGCCGGCGGCGTCGCCACTGCCCTGCCCCGCCCGGCCATGGCGCGCCCTGCCGGCCGCGTGGCGATCATCGGCGGCGGCATCGCGGGCCTGACCGCGCTGCATCACCTGCGCGAGGCGGGCGTCGATGCGTTCCTCTATGAGGGACGCAACCGCACCGGCGGCCGCATGTACACGCACAAATCGGGCGACTGGACGTTCGAAGTGGGCGGGCAGCTGGTCAACACCGACCATTATGACATGCACGGGCTGCTCAAGCGCTTCGGCGTGGCGCTGCTCGACCGCAAGAGCGAGCCGCACGACACGCTGATCCTGGCGAATGGTCGCCTGATTACCGATACCGAGCTGGCCGAAGCGCTGCGCCCGATCGCGGCGCAGATCGCCAAGGATGCCGACCGGCTCGACAAGGACCAGGCGCGAGTCGCGCCCGACCTCGATCGGATGTCGATCCACGACTATCTCGACAGGCACGCGGCGCTGATTCGCCAGCCCTGGCTGCGCCAGCTGCTCGAGGCGACCAGCCGGACCGAATATGGCGTGGAACCGAAGCGTGCCTCGGCGATCGAGCTGATCTTCAACCTGCCCACCGTCGATGGCGAACGCGCCGAGGTGCTGGGCGGCGCCGACGAACGCTATGTGATCGAGGGCGGCAGCTCGGCACTGGTCGAGGCGATGAGCGCGCATTATGCCGATCGGATCGCGACCGGAAAGCGCCTGCTCCGCGTCGAATCGGGGCTCAGGCTGCATTTCCTGGACGGCTCGACAGAGGCCGCCGATACGCTGATCGTCGCGGTGCCCGGCCCCCTCACCCGCCAGATCGACTTTCGCGTGCCGCTGCCCGCCGCCTGGCGTGCGTTCATCGGCGAGATGGAGCTGGGACTGAACGAGAAGGTCCAGTCGGGCACCAACGCGACGCCGTGGCGCCAGCCGATGGGCGTGGGCGGCGAGCTCTGGCAGACCGATGCCGACGCCGGCTGGGCGCTCGGCTGGGACGGCAGCGTCCACCGCAAGGACGGCATCTCGCCGGTCTGGACCTGGTTCCTGGGCGGCGACGAAGTGCTGCGCGCCGAGAGCGAGGCGCCTTCCGCGCTGGCCAAGCGCTTCGCCGCCAGCGCCGCACCGGCGATCCCCGGGCTGATCGAAGCGGCCACCGGCCCCTTCACCCGCACCAACTGGCATGCCCAGGCGCTGACGCTCGGCGCCTATTGCAACTATGCCCCTGGCCAGCTCACCCGCTTCTCGAAGCTGCTCTGCGTCGAGGACGAAGGCGGCAACCAGGTGCCCCATGCCGGGCGGATCTGGTTCGCCGGCGAGCATCTCTCCGACGCCTTCCCCGGCTATATGAACGGCGCGGCGCAGACCGGGCGGATGGCGGCGGGCGCGATCCTGGGCAAGCGGATCGACGCCAAGGCCGCTTGAACCGCGGGGCCAGCGCCCGTAACGAGCCGGATATGTCCGTCGATCCGCGCTATGGCACTGGCCGCTCGGTGACGCTGCCGGGGCCGTTGCGTCTCGACGGCGGCGTGCTGCTGTCGCCGGTCGACATCGGCTACGAGACCTATGGCACCCTCGCCCCCGATGGCGGCAACGCGATCCTGGTCTGCCACGCGCTGACCGGCGACCAGCATGTCGCCTCCGAGCATCCGCGCACCGGCAAGCCCGGCTGGTGGACGCGGATGGTCGGCCCGGGCAAGCCGATCGATACCGACCGCTATTTCGTGATCTGCTCGAACGTGCTCGGTTCGTGCCTGGGCTCGTCGGGCCCGGCGACGATCAATCCCGCCACGGCCAAGCCCTGGGGGATGAGCTTCCCGGTGATCACCATCCGCGACATGGTGCGTGCGCAGGCGATGCTGCTCGACCATCTGGGGGTGGACAAGCTCTTCGCGGTCGTCGGCGGGTCGATGGGCGGGATGCAGGCGCTGAGCTGGGCCGCGACCTTCCCCGAGCGCGTCGCCTCCGCCGTGGTCATCGCCAGCGCGGCACGGCATTCGGCGCAGAATATCGCCTTCCACGAAGTCGGCCGCCAAGCGGTGATGGCCGACCCGAAGTGGCGCGGCGGCGACTATTACGAGGACAATGATCCGCCCGTGGCCGGCCTCGCCGTGGCGCGGATGGCGGCGCACATCACCTATCTCTCCGAGGCCGGGCTCACCGCCAAGTTCGGGCGCAAGCTGCAGAGCCGCGAGACCAAGACCTTCGGCTTCGACGCCGATTTCCAGGTGGAAAGCTATCTGCGCCACCAGGGACTGGCGTTCGTCGATCGGTTCGATGCCAACTCCTATCTCTACATCACCCGGGCGCTCGACTATTTCGACCTGGCCGAGGAGCATGGCGGACTGCTCGCCAACGCTTTCAAGGGCGCCGACACGCGCTTCTGCGTGGTCAGCTTCGACACTGACTGGCTCTACCCGACCAGCGAATCGCGCAGCGTGGTGCATGCGCTGAACGCGGCGGGGGCGCGGGCGAGCTTCGTCGAGCTGAAATCGCCCTTCGGCCATGACGCTTTCCTGCTCGAAAGCCCCGAGCTCGACCGGGTGGTGCGCGGTTTCCTGCAGGCGGGGGTGGCATGAGCGACTATCGCATCTCGTTCGACAAGGCCGAGCTCGACCTCGACCTGATCCATGCGTTCCTGAGCGGCTCCTATTGGGCCAAGGGCATCCCGCGGCACATCGTCGAGACGTCGATCAAGCACAGCTTCTGCGCCGCCGTCTTCGCCAAGGACGAAGCCGGGCAGGACGAGCAGGTCGGCTTTGCCCGGCTGATCACCGACTTCGCGACCTTCGCCTATCTGGCCGATGTGTTCGTGCTGCCGGCGCATCGCGGCAAGGGCGTGGCGATGCAGATGCTGGAGGCGGTGCAGGCGCATCCCGAACTGACGGGGCTGCGGCGCTGGCTGTTGTTCACCCGCGACATGCAGCCGCTCTACGCCAGGCTGGGCTGGACGCCGATCCCGCATCCGGAGCGCTGCATGGAGCGGCACGACGTGGATCTCTACACGCGATGAGCCTGCGGCCAGACCTCGCGATCATCGCGGCGAATGTCGCGGCGGGCAGCCGCGTGCTCGATGTCGGCTGCGGCGACGGCGCGCTGATGGCGGCGCTGCGTGACACAAGGCAGGTGGATGCGCGCGGGCTGGAGCTCGATGCGGGCGACGTGGCTGCGGCGGTCGGCCGCGGGCTCTCGGTGGTGCAGGGCGATGCCGATACCGATCTGGCCGACTATCCCGACAACAGCTTCGACTATGCGATATTGAGCCAGACGCTGCAGACCACGCGCCATCCGGACCTGGTGCTGGAGAACCTGCTGCGGATCGGCAAGCACGCCTTTGTCTCCTTCCCCAACTTCGCCCATTGGCGGGTGCGCGCCTCGCTGCTGTTCGGCGGGCGGATGCCGGTGACCCGGCTGCTGCCGATCGCCTGGTACGCGACGCCCAATATCCATCACGTCACCGTCGACGACTTCCGTGCGCTGGTGCAGGAGCGCGGGATCGGAATCGAGGGCAGCTGGTTCCTGTCGGGTGACCAAAGCTGCGGCTCGGCAATGGCGAACCTGTTCGCCGAGCACGCCGTGTTCCTGCTGCGGAGGTGATACGATGCGGACGGTGAAGCGGCTGCATCCGGCGTTTCGCGACGATATCGGCGACCTGGTCACGCGCCGCCCGGTGCCGGGGCCGGCAATCGGCCATGTCGGCGCCTTCCTGTTCCTCAACCATCACGGACCGCAGCGCTATCCGCCGAACAATCGCGGCCTGCCCTTCGGCCCGCACCCGCATCGCGGCTTCGAAACGGTGACCTTCATCCTCGAAGGCGAGCTGGCGCATACCGACAGCGCCGGCCATGCGAGCATCATCCGCGCCGGCGGCATCCAGTGGATGACCGCGGGCAGCGGCATCGTCCATGCCGAGGTCTCGCCCGCCGATTTCAAGCGTGACGGCGGGCCGATGGAGATCCTCCAGCTCTGGGTGAACCTGCCCGCCCGGCTGAAGATGACCGCGCCGCGCTATGTCGGTGCGCAGGCCGGTGCGATCCCGGCGGTGACGGCGGACGGCGCGACCGTGCACCTGATCTCGGGTGCGTTCGGCGGCGCGCAAGGCGTGGTCGACTCGCTGACCGGCGTGTTCCTGAGCTGGGTCGAGATCGAAGCAGGCGGCAGCGTGACCTTTGACGGGCTCGCGGGGCGCGACGTGTTCCTCTATGGCGCGCGGGGCATGTTCCACGTGGAAGGCACCGCGGTGCCGCACTTCCACCTCGCCGAGCTGGGCCCGGGCGACGGCGTGACGATCACCGCGACCGAGCCGGCACTGTTCCTGTTCGGCCATGCCGCGCCGATCGACGAGCCGATCGTGGCGCACGGGCCCTTCGTGATGAACAGCGAGGCGGAGATCCGCCAGGCCTTCCACGACTACCAAGCCGGCAAGTTCGGCGTGGCGGAGATCGTGGAAGCCTAGTTCTTCACGCCCCAGTTCACCGTGACATTGGTCCGCGCGGTGCCCGATTCGGCCATCACCCGCAGCGTGCGCGCATCGCCCTGGGCCGCGCTGAACGACTTGCCGTCCTCGATGCTGAGCGCCAGCCCCGACGCCATCGCCTGCTGCTTCGACCAGGTGAGGATCGAGGAAGGCGTGGCGAAATCGGTGTAGATCACCGTGCCGCTGCGCTTGCCGGTGACCGCGACATCGCCGCTGGTGCAGCTGATGATCTTGGCTTCCTTGTAGATCGGCACCCAATCGGGCTTGTCGGCGCACGTACCCGCCGCGACCGCGGCGGGCGTGCCCTTGGACGCGGCATCGATCACATTCTGCGCGGCGGGATCGTCGGTGGTCTTGGGGCCGCCACAGGCAGCCGCCAGAAAAGCCAGACCAATTACAGCGCCGCGCATGGCAATCCTTTCACCGATCAGAACGGGACGTCGTCGTCCAGATCATCAGGGAACCCGCCACCGAAGCTATTGTTGCCGCCACCGCCATTGCCGCCGCCCGAGCGCTGGCCGCCGCTGTTGAAGTTGCCGCCGCCCCGGCTGGAGGACTGGCCGGCGAACTCGTCGCCGCCGCCACCCCAATCGTCACCGCCGCCCGAGGAGCGGCCGCCGCCGAAGCCGCCGCCCGCGCCACCGCCGCCACCCGGCGCGCCGTCGAGCATGGTCAGCACCGAGTTGAAGCCCTGGAGCACGATCTCGGTCGAATAGCGGTCCTGGCCCTGCGCGTCCTGCCACTTGCGGGTGGTCAGCGCGCCTTCGATGTAAACCTTGCTGCCCTTGCGCAGATAGCGCTCGGCGACATTGGCGAGGCCTTCGTTGAAGACCTTGACCGTGTGCCACTCGGTCTTCTCCTTGCGCTCGCCCGAGTTGCGGTCCTTCCAGCTTTCGGACGTGGCGATGCGCAGCTCGACGACCTTGCCGCCGTTCTGGAAGCTGCGGCTCTCGGGATCGCGCCCGAGATTGCCCACCAGGATCACTTTGTTGACGCTGCCCGCCATGGAAACTCCGCTATGAAAATCGTATCGACGGTGGCGCGTGCGCATGCCGCCGGTGAACGAATGGGGTACTATCCTTGGCCGAGATCATCAACCTGAACCGGGCGCGCAAGGCAAAGGCACGTGTGGAAAAGTCCGCCCGTGCGGAGGAGAACCGCATCCGCTTCGGACGCAGCAAGACCGAGAAGCAGGCGGAAGCCGCCGAACAGGCCCGGATCGCGAAGACGCTGGACGACGCCAAGCGCGATTGAGCGCCGCTACAGCCCCAGCCCCACCGCGCTCCAATAGGTCAGCCCCGCCGAGACATAGGCGAGCGCGAAGAGATAGCCGATCATGAACATCGGCCATTTCCAGCCATTGGTCTCGCGCCGCGTCACCGCGATCGTCGAGATGCACTGGGGCGCGAAGACGAACCACATCAGGAAGGCAAGCGCGGTCGGCAGCGTCCAGCGGGCGCGCAGATTCTCGGTGATCGTCGCCTCGCCCCGCGCATCCTCGGGATTATCGACCGCGTAAACGGTGCCGATCGCCGCCACCGCCGCCTCGCGCGCAGCCATCGCGGGAAGCAGCGCCAGCGAGATGTCGTGGTTGAAGCCGATCGGCTTGACCACGACCTCGATCCCGCTCGCGATGCGGCCGGCGATAGAATATTCGCTCTGCTTCTGCCCGGCGGGCGCCTGGGGGAAGGTGGCGAGCAGCCAGAGGATCGCCACCGTCGCGGCAATGGTGGTGCCGGCGCGCTTGAGGAAGATCATCGCGCGCTGCCACAGGCCGAGCAGCACGTCGCCGATCCGCGGCGCCTGGTATTTCGGCATCTCCATCATGAAGCCCGAAGTCGCGCCCTTGGTCACGGTCCGGCGAAGCAGCAGCGCCGCGCCGAACGCGCCGGCGATGCCGAGGATATAGAGGCCGAACAGCACCAGCCCCTGCAGGCCGATGCCGGGCAGGATCGCGCGATCGGGGATCAGCGCGCCGATGATGATCGCATAGACCGGCAGGCGGGCCGAGCAGGTCATCAGCGGGGCGATCAGGATCGTGGTCAGCCGGTCCTTCTCGTCGGCGATGGTGCGCGTCGCCATGATGCCGGGCACGGCGCAGGCGAAGCTGGAAAGCAGCGGGATGAAGGCACGGCCCGACAGGCCGACGCTGGACATCACCCGGTCCATCAGCATCGCGGCGCGGACCATGTAGCCGGTCGCCTCGAGCACCAGGATGAAGGCGAACAGGATCAGGATCTGCGGCAGGAACACCACGACCGCGCCGACGCCGGCGATCAGGCCCTGGGTGAGAAAATCGCGGACGAAGCCGGCGGGCAGCGCGCCCGAAACCGCATCCTCGATCCAGGCCATGCCGGCCTCGATCCAGCCCATCGGCGCCTCGGCCCAGGCGAAGACCGACTGGAACATGACGAACATCAGCGCGAGCAGGATGATCGGCCCGGCGACCGGATGGAGCACGATCGCGTCGATCCGGTGGGTCCAGCGGCGTGCGGCGGTCTCGGAAACGGTGACCGCGGTGGCGATCTGGCGGGCGCGGCGCTGGAGCACGACCATCTCGTGCTGGACGCCGTCGCTCTTGCGCAGCTTGTGATCGCCGCGGACCACGTCGCCCAGCCGCTCCTTGAGCATGTCGAGCCCGCGCTTGCGCACCGCGACGGTGGCGACCACGGGCACGCCGAGTTCGCGCTCGAGCGCCTGGGGATCGAGGATCAGCCCGTCGCGCTCGGCCATGTCGACCATGTTGAGCGCGACCACCACCGGCAGGCCCAGCGCGATCAGCTGGAGCGTGAAGCGCAGGTGGTTGTCGAGATTGGTGGCATCGACGACGACGATGATCGCATCGGGCAGCCGCTCGCCTTCCTGCTTGCCGACCAGCACGTCGCGCGTGACCTGCTCATCGGGGCTCGAGGGATCGAGGCTGTAGGTGCCGGGCAGGTCGAGCAGCTCGACCGGGCGGCCATCGGGCAGCGAGAAGCGGCCGGCATGGCGCTCCACGGTGACGCCGGGATAGTTGCCGACCTTCTGGCGGGCGCCGGTAAGGGCGTTGAACAGGGCGCTCTTGCCGGCATTGGGATTGCCGACCAGCGCAACCAGCGGGGCTGCGTTCATGACCGGAGGCTGACCTGGATCGCCGAGGCGACGTGACGGCGCAGCGCGACGGTCATCCGGCCGATGCGGCAGGCGATCGGCCCGCCGCCGAGCAGGCCCGACTTGTGGAGCAGCTCGACTTCCACGCCCTCATCGAGTCCCAGCTCGCGCAGGCGCCGGCCCTCGGGCTCGCTCAGCTTGCTCCAGTCGACAGTGGCGACGGCACCGGGCTTGTGGCGGGGCAGGCTGGCAAGCGGAATGGGCACGGGAATCGCAGCGGGGGCATTCATGCTGCGAGTCATTATCAATTGGGAGTGCGGTGCGCCAGTGCGCTTTTATACCGCGGGGTAGCGCAGCCGTCCGATAAAGCGCGACAGGCTGAAATGATGCTCGGGCGGCGTCAGCCACTTCGCCTTGGTGCGCTCGAACTGCATGATGTTCTCGATGCGGCGGGCAAGGAAGGCGCGGGTATCCGCCTGGCCCTCGCTCTCGTCGTCGAGGAACACCACGATCGTCGAGCCATAGACGGCACCGAGCGTCATGCGCTTGGTATAATGGTTATAGTCGGTGGCGGTATCGCCGGCGGCGCGCCAGATCGCATCGGCGGCGCGCCAGCCGAGCTTCGCGCCGCGCGCGGCGTTCTGCGGCATGGCGAGGATGGCGAGCGCACGGCGCAGCGCCTCGCGGTGCGGAGCGGCGAGATCGAGCCGGGCCTCGACCAGCGCGGTGATGCGCGCGCGGATCTTCATCGCCGCCAGCTGCTCGGGCGTGAAGCGGGCGAGCATCGCGGCATCGATATGGGCGAACCAGGCGTCGATCATCGCGACCGGGCCGTCGGTGAAGGCGAGATGCGCGACGTCGCGGTCGACGCCGAGGCTGTCCGCGGCAGCGTCGAGCGCGTGATTGTTCCAGCCGTCGAACGCCGCATTGACCGCCACTTCGGGGGCGAGCGCGGCGCGCAGTTCGTCGAGAGTCGCGTCCTTCAGGTCCATCATGCCGGTCTAGCCTCCTCAGATTCCTGCGCAACCCGCGCGCCGCCGCTGCGCACCAGCACCAATGCGATCGCGACGAGGATGGCGCCGATGAAGTCGGCCAGGCCCAGCTTCTCGCCATAGGCGCTCCAGCCGACGATCCCGGCGACGATCGGCTGGGAGAGCAGGCCGATGCCGACCACCAGCGGCGGAAGATGGCCGATCGCATAGATCATCAGCCCCTGCCCCACCACCTGGCTGGCCAGCGCGAGGCCGACCAGGATTCCCCAATGCTGGGGCCAGAAGGTCTCGCCCATCAGATGGGCGGCGAGCGCCAGCGGCAGGATGCCGGCGAGCGTGGAGAGCGCCAGCGCCGGGATCGGCGCCATCGCCTCGCGTGCCTTGCTCATCAGCACGAAATAGACGGTGTAGAGCGTGCCGGCGAGCAAGCAGAGCAGGTCGCCGACGAGATGATCGGGCGAGAGCTGGTAGGAGCGCCCGAGCAGCAGCCCGGCGCCGGCAGCGGCGAGCGCGAGCGCGAGGCCCTGGGTCCGCGTCGGCCACATGCGGGCGACGAGGAAGCCATAGATCGGGTACATCAGCGTCGCCGAATTGCCGAACAGCGTGGCGTTGGCGAGCGTGGTCTGCAGGATGCCGACATGCCAGCTCGCCAGATCGGCGGCGAAGGCGATGCCGCCCAGCGCGATCGCCGGCCACAGGCCACCCACGGCGGCGAAGGGGCGCTTCTGCCCGGCAAAGGCCAGCGCGATCAGGATCGGCGCGGCGATGGCGAGGCGCCAGAAGCCGGCCGAGACCGGCCCGACATCGGCCAGCCGCACGAACCACGGCCCGAAGGCGAGCGCGATGTTGCCGGCGAGAAGCGCCAGGATCGGCAACGCAGAGCCGGTTTGCGGCGACGAAGCTTTTCTTGAAGGGGCGGGCCGATGCATGCGCCCCCTTAGCCACCTATTTGGCCGTCGTCACAGTCGTTAGGGAATTTGCGACGATGCCGAACCTGTTCGATCCGATCCAGCTGGGCGCGATCCATGCGCCGAACCGCCTGTTCATGGCCCCCCTCACCCGCGGCCGCGCGACGCGCGCGCATGTGCCGACGCCAATCATGGCGGACTATTATGCCCAGCGCGCCAGCGCCGGCCTCATCATCTCCGAAGCCACCGGCATCAGCCAGCAGGGCCTCGGCTGGGCCTATGCCCCGGGCCTGTGGAACGACGAACAGACCGATGCCTGGAAGCCGGTGGTCGAGGCGGTGCATGCAGCCGGCGGCCGCATCGTCGCCCAGCTCTGGCACATGGGCCGGCTGGTCCATCCCGACTTCCTCGGCGGCGAGGCCCCGGTCTCGGCCTCGGCGAACACCGCGCCGGGCAGCGTGCGCACCTATCCGGCCGAGGAGAGCGGCGAGATCAAGCGCCCCTATGCCCAGGCCCGGCCGCTGCGCACCGACGAGATCCCCGGATTGCTCGACGACTATGCCCGCGCCGCCCGCAACGCGATCCGCGCCGGCTTCGACGGGGTGCAGGTCCATGCCGCCAACGGCTATCTGATCGACAGCTTCCTGCGCGACAATTCGAACTTCCGCGACGACGCCTATGGCGGCTCGATCCCCAATCGGGTGCGGCTGCTGAAGGAAGTCACCCAGCGCGTGGTCGACACGATCGGCGGCGATCGCACCGGCGTGCGCCTGTCGCCCAATGGCGAAGTGCAGGGCATCAACGACAGCAACCCGGCGCCGTTGTTCGAAGCGGCGGCGGCGACGCTCGACGAGATCGGCATCGCCTTTCTCGAGATGCGCGAGCCGCGCCCGGGCGGCACGCGCGGCCTGCCCGACCATCCGCCGGTCCATCCGGGGATGCGCAAGGTCTTCAAGGGGCCGCTGATCCTCAACGCCGATTATCATCTCGACGACGCCCAGGCCGCGCTCGATGCGGGCGAGGCCGATGCGATCGCCTATGGCCGCACCTTCCTGGCCAATCCGGACCTGCCGCTGCGCCTGCGCGAGCGCCTGCCGCTCAACCCGCAGCGCGAGGACCTGTTCTATATCGGCGGGGCCGAGGGCTATACCGACTACCCCGCCTGGGAAGCCAAGGCCGCCTAGGGCTGCTTGATGTCGATCCGCATCTCGTAGCTGGACGCGCCGAGCGGCTTGAACCTGCCTACGAAACTGTCGACCCAGGGGCCGCTGCCGCCGTCGCGGACGAGCAGCTGGCGGCCCTGATGGCGGACGCTGACCCGGTAATCGTCGAACGGCACGCCCGTCGCCACCCAGCCCTCCCCGGTCTGGCGCAGGCGGCGGGTGAGCGGCGCTCCGCCCTTTGATGGGACCAGCGTCACTTCGACTTCGCCGAGCGGAGTGAAGTCCATCACCGCGGTCTGCACCAGCACGATGCCGCCGACGCCGTAGCTGCTCTCGCCGCTGCCCTCGGTATAGCCGAGCCGGAAATTGCGGACGGTCGCCGCGGTGCTGGCGAAGTTCGCTTCGTTGGTGGGGATCAGCTTTACCTGGATCCGCTGCCCGTTGACGTTGAGCGTGGCATAGCCGGAGATGCTGTATTCGCCCGGCGCCATGTCGGCGACGCGGATTCGGTAGGTGCCGTTGGGGCCGGTCCTGGTCCCGCGCTGGTGGCTGGCGCCATATTGCATCGCCCGGCCGCCGCCGAACGACTGGTAGTTCACATAGATCTCGGCGCCGGCGACCGGCCTGCCCTGGTCATCGACCACCCGGCCGCTCACGCTGCCCTGCTGGGCCTGGGCCTGGCTGGGCGAGGGCGCGCAGGCGCAGCCGAGCGAGATCAGGGCGAAGGCGATGGCATAGCGAAACATGGATCCCTCCCGAAGGTATTCCGCGCGGGCTGCCGCGCGGGAGGATCGGGAGCAATCGAACCGCGACGGGCGCGGACCATGTCTCGACGGAGCTATTGCGGCCGGTCGATCGCGGTCAGCCAGGTGGCGCCGGCGGTGCGCAGCCCGGCGCGGGTCTTGGGATTGAAGGCCAGGAAGCCGAGCACCAGCAGGATCGGCCAGCCGATCAGCGTGACGAAGAACCCGAGGACAACAAGACCGATCAGCAGCACCGCAACAAGCTGCGTGACCCCGTCCTGGTCGAGCTGGATACGCCGCGGACCCTCGCCATCATACCAGCGCGCGCTGACGAAACTGAATCCCTCCCCTCCGGCATAGCGCCCAAGGGGGTCGGGCGAGCCTGACGGGCGGGGCGGGGATTGAACCCGTGACTGCGGTCGCGGTGCTTCCATGGCGCGCCGCCGGTCGGCAAATAGTTCGGGCCTGGATACGACAACAGGCGGGGAGGAAGACCGCCCCGCCTGCGTATCGATCACGATCAGCCGACGCCCCTGCTCCACTACACGGTAGCGGGTCGGGGGCATGTCCATGGGATCAGCCGAACTTGCTCTTGAGCGCCAGCATCGCCAGCGCCGCCTTGGCGGCCTCGCCGCCCTTGTCCTTCTCGTCGGGCTTGGCGCGGGTGAGCGCCTGGGCCTCGTTCTCGACGGTGAGGATGCCGTTGCCGATGGGCAGCGAATCCATCGCCAGCGCCATCAGGCCGCGGGCGCTTTCGTTCGAGACGACTTCGAAGTGATAGGTCTCGCCGCGGATCACCACGCCGAGCGCGACGAACGCGTCATAGCGGCCGCTCTCCGCCGCCATCGCCACCGCGCCGGGAATCTCGAGCGCGCCGGGGACGGTGATGGTCTCGTGGCTGTGGCCCGCTTCCTCGATCGCGGCGCGCGCGCCTTCGAGCAGCAGGTCATTCAGATGCGCGTAGAAGCGCGCTTCGACGATCAGGACACGTGCCAAGTCATTCTCCGGTATCGATGGGACGCTCGCCGACGATCGACAGGCCATAGCCGTCGAGCCCCACGAGCGTGTGGTGCGTATTGGTGAGCAGGATCATGTCCTGCACGCCGAGTTCGGTGAGGATCGTCGCGCCGACGCCATAGTCGCGCAGCTCGTCCATGTCCTTGACCTCGAGCGTGCCGGCGCGTGCCTGGAGCGCGACGGTGAACTGGTCGGGACGCGGCTTGTTGATCACCACGACCACGCCCGAGCCTTCCTCGGCGATGATCTCCATCGACCGGCGCAGCAGCCCGCCGCGCGCACCACCCTCACCGAAGATGTCGGAGAAGGGCGACAGCGCGTGCATGCGGACAAGCGTGGGCTTGGCGGGATCGATCTTGCCCTTGACCAGCGCGACCTGCTCGCTCTCGGTTGCCTTGTTCCAGAAGGTCAGCGCGGTCCAGTCACCGCCCCATTCGCTCTCGAACTGCGTCTCGGCGCGCTTCTCGACGAGATGATCGTGGCGGCGGCGATAGGCGATCAGGTCGCGGATCGTGCCGAGCTTGAGATTGTGGAACTGGGCGAAGGCGATGAGATCGTCGAGACGGGCCATGGTGCCGTCGTCCTTCATGATCTCGCAGATCACGCCCGACGGATTGAGCCCGGCAAGCCGCGCCAGATCGACCGCAGCCTCGGTATGGCCGGTGCGGACGAGAACGCCGCCGTCCTTGGCGATCAGCGGGAAGACATGGCCGGGCGAGGTGATCGCGTCCGGGCCGTTGGTCGCATCGATCGCCACCGCGACGGTGCGCGCACGGTCGGCGGCGGAGATGCCGGTCGAAATGCCTTCCTTCGCCTCGATCGAGACAGTGAAGGCGGTACCGAGCGGGGTGCCGTTGATGCGTGCCATCGGTTCCAGTTGCAACTGGCGCCCGCGCTCGGCGGTAAGCGCCAGGCAGATCAGGCCGCGGCCGAAGCGCGCCATGAAATTGACCGCGTCGGGCGTCGCCATCTGGGCGGGGATGACGAGGTCCCCCTCATTCTCACGGTCCTCGTCATCGACGAGGATGACCATGCGGCCATTGCGGGCCTCGTCGATCAGTTCCTCGGGCGAGGAGAGGAAACCATGCTTCAGGCGGGCGAGTTCAGGCTTTGCCACGGAGCGCCTCCATGCGCTGCAGGTAACGGGCGAGCACATCGATCTCGAGATTGACGGCCTGCCCTGCTTCAAGTGCGCCGAACGTGGTGACGGCGGCGGTGTGCGGAATGATATTGAGGTCGAACTCGACGCCGGCATCGGTATCGCGCACCGCATTGACGGTGAGCGAGACGCCATCGACGGTGATCGAGCCCTTGGGCGCGACATAGGGCGCGAGCTCGGGGCCGGCGGCGATCACGATGTGATGCGAGCCGCCGATCTCCTCGATCGACTTGACCGTGCCGATGCCGTCGACATGGCCGGTGACGATATGGCCGCCCAGCTCGTCGCCAAGCCTGAGCGCGCGCTCCAGGTTGAGCCTGCGGCCCGAGGTCCACATGCCCTCGGCCGTCCGGCTGATCGTCTCGCCCGAAACGTCGAACGCGACCCAGGCCGGGCCCTTGTCGACCACGGTCAGGCAGACGCCCGAGCAGGAGATGGACGCACCGAGATCGATGCCCCCGGTTTCATAGGCGGTGGACACACGGACATGCAGGTCGCCCTGCTTCTCGGTGGCCTCAACGGTGCCGATATCGGTGACGATTCCAGTAAACATCAGGCGCGCTCGTAGGCCTCCATCCTGTCCTTGCCAAGCATGCGGCTTTCTACCAGCCGCCAGCGATCCTGGGCATCGCCCAGCCGGGTGAGACCAATATCCCCAAGCGCCGGCCGCCCGTCGCCGCCGATCAGGATCGGCGCGCGGTAGAGCAGCAGCCGATCGACCAGGCCGGCGCGCAGGAAGGACGCAGCGGTCTCGGCCCCGCCCTCGACGAACAGATGGTTGATGCCCTCCAGCTTCGCAATGTCCACCGGGGATTTCAGTTCACCGGCGGCGGAAAGCACCAGCCGGCGCGGCGACCGATCCTCGAGGCCGGGCAGGCGGACGTCGAGCCGGGGGGTGTCGATCTCCATCGTCCGCCGGCCGACCAGGATCGCCTCGTGCCGGGCGCGCTCGAGATGAGTATGGGCCCGCGCCTGCTCGCCGGTGATCCATTTGCTCTCGCCCGAAGCGAGCGCGATGCGGCCATCGAGCGAGGTTGCGAGCTTGAGCGTGACGAACGGGCGGCCGCTGGCCAGACGAGTGAGGAAACCGGCCGTCGAACGGCGCGCCTCTTCGGTGCTGACGCCTTCGATCACTTCGATTCCGGCGGCGCGCAGGCGGGCGGCCCCTGCCCCATTGGTGCGTGGATCGGGATCGCCGAGCGCGATCACCACCCGGGCGACATCGGCAGCGGCCAGCAGGTTGGAGCATGCCGGGCCGCGCGCCGATTCATGCGCGCAGGGCTCGAGCGTGACATAGGCAGTTGCGCCGCGCGACTTTTCGCCGGCCTGCGCCAGTGCCATCGCTTCGGCATGCGGACGGCCGCCGGGCTGGGTCCAGCCGCGTCCGACAACGATTCCATCCCGCACGATCACGCAGCCTACATTGGGATTGGGCGCAGTCCGCCCCCTGCCCCGCTCCGCCAGCGCGAGCGCAGCCCCCATCCAGCGCGTGTCGCTCAGAAGCCGTGCTGGGTCAGCCAATCGTCATATTTCTTGAATTCGGCCTGACGCTTCTTCTGCGCCGCCTCATATTCGGCCTTGCGCTTCAGTTCCTCGGGCAGGTCCTTGGCCTGCTGCGCCTTGATATCGGCATCGCTGCGATCGAGGCGCCATTGCTGCACATAGATGATGTCGCGCTTGTAGGGTGCCTCGACGGCCGAATCCTTCACGAACATGTAGAGGATCACCAGCGTCACCACCATGGCGAGCATCATGAACCACAGCTCATAGGTCTTGCGGGTGGCAAGCCAGCGCCTGAAATCGCCAAAGGCGAGCAGCGGGTTGAATCTCTTGAGGTAGTCCATCTTGGTGCCGAAGATAGGAGCGCGGGGGCCCGAGAGCCAGCCCCCGCGCTATCAAGAACGTCCCGTTACTGGTCCTTGATCTCGAAGGTGACGCTGAGCGTCATCCAGCTTTCCTCCGCGACGCCGCCGCGCGTCGCCGGCTTGAAGCGCCATTTGGACAGTGCCTGGCGCCTGGTCGCGTCGAAGAAGGCCGCGCTGGTGGCGCTGACCTGCTCGACCGATTTCACCCGGCCATCGGCGCCGACCAGCACCCGGACCGAGACGCGTCCGTCGCGCTGGGCACGCAGTTCGGAGGCGGGATAGGCGGGCTGGAAATCCTCGGCATAGCGACCATCGCGCCGCGCGCCGACCAGCGGCGGCACGACCTTGGGCGGATCGAGCGAGACCGGCGGGCCGGTGTCGACCGGCTTGGCCGGCTCGGGAATCGGGGGATAGATCTCGGTCGTGGTCGCGGTGGGATTCTGTGTCGGCGCCTTGACCAGCGGTTCCGGCGCATTGGGCAGCGGCTGGGTCGGCGTCTTGGCCTTGACCTCGGGCTGCGGCTTGGGCGGGTCGATCGGCGGCGGGGGCGTTTCTTTCACCTCATAGGCTTCGATCACCGTGCCGGTCAGCGCCTTCACGACATTCGGTGCCGAATAGATCATTCCGGTAATGATGGCCCCGCTGACGAGCAGCGATGCGCCGATGCTGACGGCGCGCGATTGCTGGGGCTGGTAGCGATGTTCGGCATACATGGCGTTGCACTCCATCTCCTTCGCCGGACTGGGCCGACTCCAGTGATGATACAACATTACATTTTACGTGCAAATGATTTTGCGATCATGTGCCGCGCAGGCGTTCCAGGGCAGCATCCTTGCCGATCAGCGGGAGCAACGCCGCCATGTCGGGGCCATGCTCGCGGCCGGTAAGGGCGAGTCGCAGGGGCAGGAACAGCGCGCGGCCCTTGCGGCCGGTGGCTTCCTTGAGCGCACCGGTGAGCGCGGGCCAGGGGTCTGCCCAGTCGAGCCCGGCGGCGATCCCGGCGGCCTGGGCAAGGAAGGCGCGGTCCTCCTCGGCGATCTCGGCATGCACGGGGCCTTCGACCACCTGCCACCAGTCGGCGGCTTCGGCGATCGTGGAAAGGTTGGGGCGGATCGCGTTCCAGCCCGCTTCGGTCATGCCGGCGGGCAGGCGGTCCCGCACGGCTGCATAGCCGAACTGGTGGACGATGCGGGCATTGAGCTGGGCCAGTTCGTCCTCGTCGAACCGCGCGGGGGCGCGGCCGAAGCGGGCGAAGTCGAAGCTTTCGACCAGCGGCGCGGAATCGACAAAGGGTTCGACGGGATCGCTGGTGCCGAGTCTGGCGAGCAGGGCGCGCAGGGCCTGGGATTCGATCCCTGCTCCGCGGAAATGATCCAACCCGAGCGAACCGAGCCGTTTGGAGAGCTTGCCTTCGCTGCCGGTGAGCAGGGCCTCATGGGCAAAGCGGGGCGGCTCGGCACCGAGCGCGGCGAACATCTGGAGCTGGGTCGCGGTATTCGAGACATGATCCTCGCCGCGCACGACATGGCTGATGCCCATATCGATATCGTCGATCACCGAGGGGAGCAGATAGAGCCAGCTGCCGTCGGCGCGGCGCACCACCGGATCGCTCATCGTCTTCGGATCGAAGCGCTGCGGGCCGCGGACCATGTCGTCCCACTCGATCATGGCGTCATGGTCGAGCTTGAAGCGCCAGTGCGGGCGGACGCCCTCGGCCTCCAGCTTCGCCTTGTCCGCATCGCTCAGCGCCAGCGCAGCGCGGTCATAGACCGGCGGCAGGCCGCGCCCGAGCAGCACCTTGCGCTTGAGCTCCAGCTCCTGCGCCGTCTCGTACGCCGGATAGACTCGCCCCGCGGCCGCCAGCTCGGCCAGCCGCGCCTCGTAGCGATCGAACCGGGCCGACTGGCGTTCCTCGCCATCGGGATGCAGCCCCAGCCAGGCGAGATCAGCGCGGATCGCCGCGACGAAGCGCTCCTCCGAGCGCTCGCCATCGGTATCGTCGATCCGCAGCAGGAACCGCCCGCCATGCCGCTTCGCGAACATCCAGTTGTGGAGCGCGGTGCGGATATTGCCGACATGGAGCGTGCCGGTGGGGCTCGGCGCGAAGCGGGTGGTGACGGTCATGTGCTGCCCTTAGCCGTGCCGTGAAAGCCACGCCACCGATGCATTAGCCGTGTATAAGCACTTCCCCGTCTTGCCCCGCCGGGAATCGGCTGACAAAGGGGCGCAACGGGACACGCTGGAGATTTTCGATGAAATTGTTGGCCGGCAATTCGAACGCGCCGCTCGCCAAGGCGATCGCCGAGTATCTCGAGATTCCGCTGACCCAGGCGAATGTCCGCCGCTTCGCGGATGAGGAGATCTTCGTCGAGATCCTCGAGAATGTCCGCGGCGAGGACGTCTTCGTGCTCCAGTCGACCAGCTATCCGGCGAACGACAACCTGATGGAGATGCTGATCATGATCGATGCGCTGAAGCGCGCATCGGCCAAGCGCATCACCGCGGTGCTCCCCTATTTCGGCTATGCCCGCCAGGACCGTAAGCCCGGTCCGCGCACCCCGATCTCGGCCAAGCTGGTCGCCAACCTGGTGACCACCGCCGGCGCCGACCGTGTCCTCTCGGTCGACCTGCACGCCGGCCAGATTCAGGGCTTCTTCGACATCCCGACCGACAATCTCTTCGCCGCCCCGGTGATGAGCGCCGACATCCACAGCCGCTTCCCCGACAAGAAGTGGATGGTGGTGTCGCCCGACGTCGGCGGCGTGGTCCGCGCCCGCGCGCTGGCCAAGCGACTGGAGAACGCTCCGCTCGCCATCGTCGACAAGCGCCGCGAGCGCCCGGGCGAATCGGAAGTGATGAACATCATCGGCAATGTCGAAGGGCGCTTCTGCATCTTGATCGACGACATCGTCGATTCGGCGGGCACGCTGTGCAACGCCGCCGCCGCGCTCAAGGCGGCGGGCGCCGAGGACGTGGTCGCCTATTGCACCCACGGCGTGCTTTCGGGCGGCGCCGTCGCCCGTGTCGACGGTTCGGCGCTGGCCGAGCTGGTCATCACCGACTCGATCGGCAACCACGCCGTGATCGCCGAGAGCAGCAAGATCCGCCACCTGACGATCGCGCCGCTGCTTGCCGAAGCGGTCAAGCGCATCGCGGACGAGAGCTCGGTGTCGAGCCTGTTCGACTGATCTGCTTCCCCTCCCGGCAGGGAGGGGAGTTCAGCGGATCGCCTCGGCGACGAGCGCGATGCCGACGCCGATCATCAGCACATAGATCGCAGTGTAGAAGCGTGCCGCGTCGACCTTGCGCACCAGCCAGACGCCGGCGACGGTGGAGACGAGGGCGAGCGGCAGCAGCGCGGCCGAGGTCATAAGGTTGGCCCGGGTGAACTGGCCGAGCGCGAGATAGGCCGGCACCTTGATCCAGTTGGTCGCGGCGAAGAAGATCGCGGTGGTGCCGACAAGCACGTCGCGCGGCAGGTTGCGCGGCAGCACCCAGAGCTGGAAGGGCGGCTGGCCGGCATGGGCGATCTGGCTGGTGAAGCCCGAGGCGATGCCGAACAGCGATCCGATCCAGTCCGGCCAGCGGGCGGTATCCTTCGGCGTCGTGTTGCGCGCTGCCCAGAGCCGATAGACGCCGAACAGGATCGAGATCGCCCCGACCATCGCCATCACCGCCGCCGAGGGAACGCTGGCCGCGAACCAATAGCCGAGGGCGATGCCGAGCATCGAGCCGGGCAGCATCCAGCCGAGCAGTTTCCAATCGACGGTGCGGCGGAACGCCCAGACGCCGACCACATCCTGCGCGATCAGGATCGGCAGGGTGATCGCGGCGGCGCGGACCGGATCGATCGCGAAGGCGAGCAGGGGCAGGGAGAGGGCGCCCATCCCCGCGAACCCGCCCTTGGAGAGACCGAGCAGGATCACCGCGGGCACGGCGAGCGCGTAGAAATGCCAATCGGTGATCATGGCGCAGGCGCTACGGGCAAATGCCGGCAAGCGAAAGTGGGGCGCTGCGATCCTCCTTCGTCAGGCCGAACTTGTTTCAGCATCCAAGGCGCGGCGAGGGATATCGCCGGTGGAGGGTTGGACCCTGAAACAAGTTCAGGGTGACGGGGGAGTTGTGGGTAGCGCTGCCCTTCGGCGCCATCGGAGCTCGGCGCGGGGCGGCGTCATGCACCTTCGCCTGAGACCCCGGCTTTCGCCGGGGTGACGGTTAGGTTAGGGGCAGGGTCCATGGCAGAGGATCGCAGCGGGCAAACCGTCGTCATGTTCATTTCCGAGCGCACCGGCACGGACCCGGCGGGCTATGCGGAGGCCGCGGCGCGGATGGATGCGCTGGCGGCGCAGCAGCCGGGCTATCGCGGCGTCGATCATGTCGGCAACGACCAGGCCCAGGCGATCACGCTCAGCTATTGGGCCGACGAGGCCAGTGCCGTGGCCTGGCGCAAGCATCCCGAACATGCCGAGACGCGCGAGGCCGGGCGCGGGCGCTGGTATAGCTGGTACATGCTCCATGTCGCCGAGATCGGGCGCAGCTATAGCTGGCAGCGGCCGTGAAGTTCCGGCGGGTCGACGGCACCTTCGGGCTGCTGTTCACCGTCATGCTCGTCATCGCGGCGGGCAATACCGCGCTGCAATCGGTGCTGCCGGCGCTCGGCCGCTCGCTCCATGCGCCCGACAGCGCCGTCGCCGCGGTCTTCTCGGTCTCCGCCCTGCTCTGGGTGATCTCCGCGCCCTTCTGGGCCAATCGGTCCGACCGGCATGGTCGCCGCCTGATGGTGCTGATCGGCATCGCCGGCTTCACCGTGTCGCTCGGGCTGTGCGGCCTGTGCCTGGCGCTGGGAATCAATGGCTGGCTGGGACCGGTGGCGACCTTCATCGCCTTTGTCGCCGGCCGGGTGATCTACGGGACCTTCGGATCGGCGGCGCCGCCGGCGGTGCAGGCGATCGTGGCGGGACGGACCAGCCGCGAGGAGCGGACGCAGGCGCTGACGCTGCTCGCTTCGGCCTTCGGACTCGGCACGATCCTGGGCCCGGCGATCGCGCCCTATCTGGTGATGGGGCATCTCTGGCCGGGAGGACCATTGATAGGACTCGCCGGACCCGCCTTTGCCGCCAGCGCGATCGGCGTGGTGATCTGGATCGCCGCCGCGCGCGGCCTGCCCAAGGACGAGGGCCATGCGCATGGCGCCGCGATCTCCTATCCCTCGATCGGCGGGCAGGGGACCGGCGCGACGGTGACCGCCGCCACCGCCGAGGAAACCAGCGAGAATGTCCGCTATTTCGATCCGCGCATCCGCGCCTGGATCATCGCGGGGCTGATCATCGGCCATGCCCAGGCGATGACCGGCCAGGCGATCGGCTTCCTGGTGATCGACCGGATGCAATTGCCCCCGGTCGAGGCGCTGCACCCCACCGGGCTGGTGCTGATGATCGGCGCCGGCGCATCGCTGCTCGCGCAATGGGGACTGATCCCGATGCTCGACCTGCGCCCGCGCGCGCTGATCCTGACGGGTGCCGCGCTGGGGCTGCTCGGCTGCGTGGCGACCGGCACCGCGACGACGCTGTACGGTATCGCGATGGGCTATGCGCTGATCTCGCTGGGGATGGGGTTTGCCCGGCCGGGATTCACCGCCGGCGCCTCGCTGGGGGTAGGGGCGGACGCGCAAGGTTCGGTGGCGGGGAAGGTTACCTCGGTGAACGGCGCCGCGTTCGTGCTCGGGCCCTCGATCGGGGTAGGGCTGTACGAGGTCTGGCGGCCGCTGCCCTATCTGACCGCGGCGGGAGCGCTGGGGTGCCTGCTGGTCTATGCCTGGGTGGCGACGCGGCGGGCCGAGCCGAACACCCAATAAACGTCATCCCCGCGAAGGCGGGGATCCAGGGTTACAAAGCACTGTCCTCTGCGACTCTGGATCCCCGCCTGCACGGGGATGACGAATCAGTTTGGGCGGCGTTTAGTCCACGCCCTTCGGCCCGTGCGCCTGGAGCATGCCCGGCGAGATGAAGCCGATCGGCTCGATCGCCGAGGCCTGCTGCTTCAGCCGACCCGACATCGCCTGATATTCATTCTCCATCTCGGGCGTGACCGTGGCGCGTGAATCGGCAAGCGCCGCTTCGAAGTGCGCCGCGGTCACTTCCTTGGTCTGGAGCGACTGGCGCAGCGCGATCAGGCCGGCGCGGCGAACCACATCCTCCAGATCGGCGCCGGTATAGCGCTCGGTCTGCTCGGCGATCGCCCCCAGATCGACGTCGGACGCCAGCGGCATCTTCTCGGTCTGGATACGCAGGATGCGCTCGCGACCGGCCGCATCGGGCACGCCGACATAGATCAGCTCGTCGAACCGTCCGGGGCGCAGCAACGCCGGATCGATCAGGTTCGGCCGGTTGGTCGCACCGATCACCACCACCGACTGCAGCTCCTCGAGCCCGTCCATCTCGGCGAGGATCGTGTTGACCACGCGCTCGGTCGCCTGGGGCTCGCCCAGGCCGCCGCCACGCGCCGGCACCAGCGAATCGAGTTCGTCGATGAAGATCACGCAGGGCGCGACCTGGCGGGCGCGGGCGAACAGCCGCGCGATCTGCTGCTCGGACTCGCCATACCATTTGCTGAGCAGGTCGCTCGACTTGGTGGCGATGAAGTTCGCCTCCGCCTCGCGCGCCACTGCCTTGGCGAGCAGGGTCTTGCCGGTGCCCGGCGGTCCATAGAGCAGGAAACCCTTGGCCGGGCGGATGCCGAGGCGCCGGAACGCGTCGGGATCCTTGAGCGGCAGCTCGACGCCTTCCTTCAGACGCATCTGGGCATCGTCGAGCCCGCCGACATCCTCCCAGCGCACCGTCGGCGCCTGGACCATGACTTCGCGCATCGCCGAGGGCTGGACACGCTTCAGCGCCTCGAGAAAGTCCTCGCGGGTGACGGCCAGCGTATCGAGCACCTCGGGCGGGATCGTGCCCTTCTCGAGGTCGAGCCTGGGCATGATCCGGCGCACCGCCTCGATCGCCGCCTCGCGGGCGAGCGCCGAGAGATCGGCGCCGACAAAGCCGAAGGTGGTGCGGGCGAGCTCCCCGAGATCGACCTTGTCGCCGAGCGGCATGCCGCGGGTGTGGATGCCGAGGATCTCGCGACGCCCCCGCTCGTCCGGCACGCCGACCACGATCTCGCGGTCGAACCGGCCCGGCCGGCGCAGCGCCTCGTCGATCGCATCGGGGCGATTGGTCGCGGCGATGACGACGATGTTGGCGCGGGCCTCGAGCCCGTCCATCAGCGTGAGCAGCTGGGCGACCAGGCGCTTCTCCGCCTCGCCCGAAACCTGGCCGCGCTTGGGCGCGATCGAATCGATCTCGTCGATGAAGACGATCGACGGCGCCGCCTTGGCCGCTTCCTCGAAGATCTGGCGCAGGCGCCCTTCCGATTCGCCATAGGCCGAGCCCATGATCTCGGGCCCGTTGATCAGGAAGAATTGCGCGTCCGATTCATTGGCGACGGCGCGGGCGAGCCGCGTCTTGCCGGTGCCGGGCGGGCCATGGAGCAGCACGCCCTTGGGCGGATCGACGCCGAGGCGCTGGAACAGCTCGGGATAGCGCAGCGGCAGCTCGACCATCTCGCGGAGCTGGTCGATCGTGCCGGCCATGCCGCCGATATCGTCATAGGTGACGTCGGCGCGGCGGCCGTCGCCGCCGACCTCCTCATATTCGGGACGCAGTTCGACCTCGGTATTCTCGTCGATATGGACGATGCCCTTGGGGCTGGCCGAGACGACGTTGAGGCGGATCTCCTGCAGCGCATAGGCGGGCGCGCGGAGGAACTGGGCGACCTGGGGCGGGATGTCCGCGCGCTGCTGGGCGTTGGTGTTGACGACATCGCCCTGGGCCAGCGGGCGCTGGAAGAAGACGCGCTTGAGCGCCTCGCCGCTGCCCTGGAGGCGGAGATTCTGCTGGGCAGGCGCGAAGACGACGCGAGTCGCGGGCTTGGACACCGCCTTGCGCACCTCGACGAAATCGCCCGAGCCGACGCCGGCATTGGCGCGCTGGAGGCCGTCGATGCGCAGGATCTCGAGGCCCTCGTCCTCGGCATAGGGCAGCACGGCGAGCGCCGGGGTGGCGCGCTTGCCGACGATCTCGATCACATCGCCCTCGGTGAGGCCGAGCCGCGCCATCAGGGCGCGCGGCAGATGCGCGAGGCCCCGGCCGCTGTCCTCGGGCCGGGCATTGGCAACTTGCAGCTTGATCGGCTGCGCTTCTTCGTCCGCCATGTTTCTGTTCTCCGCAGGCGTTGTGCGGGGAACATGGGGTGCGGATTTCGCCGCCGCAACGGCGGAGGCGGCAGGGCCCGGCGCGAATCGCGCGGGCAAAAAAAAGGCCGATCTCAAGGACCGGCCGGGAAAGTTTTAGGAGAGGATGCCTGAAAGGCACGTGCTTTGTGCAGTGCGGCCGGTTTTTGTGCAAGTGCGAAAAGAAACATTAACGCGTGCACAACTTGCAATCGGTGATAACAAAGGTGATATATGGCTAACACCCAAAAGGGCATTGGCGTGGCGCAAAACCCACGCCAAGGATAATGACGCAGCGCAACAAAAAGAGAGCGAGATGCGACGACTTCCTCCCCTGACGGCAATCGAGGCTTTCGTGCAGGTGGCGCGACTGGGATCGATCAAGGCTGCCGCCGAGGAGCTGGCGCTCTCCTCGCCGGCACTGAGCCGCCGCGTCCAGGCGCTCGAGCGCTTCATCGGCAAGCCGCTGTTCGAGCGGCGCCACCAGGCGCTCAAGCTCAACGACGACGGCGACCGGCTGCTCGGCATGATCGCCCCGGCACTCGATACCATGGCGGATGCGGTGGAGACGATGACCAGCGGCACCGAGCTGCTGCGCCTGCGTCTCGGCCTGTTGCCGCTGTTCGCGACCCAGCGGCTGATGCCGCACATGGGCGACCTCAAGCGCAAGCATCCCGAGCTGCATCTCGACGTCGACACCGGCGGCCATGCGGTGGCGCGGCTGGGCGACGGGCTCGACGCGGCGATCGTGGTGGCGCGCGACATCGACCCGACGCTCTACGCCAAGCGGCTCGACCGCAACCGCGTCTATGTGATCGGCGCGCGCTCGCTGCTGGAAGGCGCCGACCCGATCACCCGGCCGGAGCAATTGTCGAAGCTGACCGCGCTCGTCCACCGCGACATGGCGGATACGTTCACGGCATGGCGCGCGGCGGCGGGACTCTCGGAGCAGGAAATCGAGCCGGCCGCGATCGACCATTTCGATTCGGGCACGCTAATGCTCGAGGCGGCAGCGCAGGGCCTGGGCGTCGCCTTCATGCTCGAATCGCATTTCGAAGCGGCGCGGGACGACCGGCTGGTCCAGCTCTTCGACCTGACCGTGGAGAGCGACTACAGCTACTGGTTCGTCTGCCGCCCACGCGCGCTGACCACGCGGCCGGTGAAGCTGTTCCACGACTGGCTGATCGACGTGCTCGAAGCCGATCGCGTCGCCTAGATACAAAAAGCCCCTCCGGATCGGGAGGGGCTCTTCGTTCGATCAGGCCTCGGTGCGGGCCTTGACGATCTTGCCCGGCTCGCGCGGCGGCTCGCCCTTGGGAAGCGCGTCGACATGCTCCATGCCCTCGGTGACCACACCCCAGACGGTGTACTGGCCGTCGAGGAAGGTCGCGTCGTCGAGGCAGATGAAGAACTGCGAGTTGGCGCTGTTCGGATCCATCGTGCGCGCCATCGAGCAGACGCCGCGGACATGCGGCTCGCGGCTGAACTCGGCGGGCAGGTTGGGCAGCTTCGAGCCGCTCATGCCGGTGCCGGTGGGATCGCCGCCCTGGGCCATGAAGCCGTCGATCACGCGGTGGAAGATCACGCCGTCATAGAAGCCTTCGTCGGCGAGGGTAGCGATGCGCTCGACATGCTTGGGAGCGAGATCGGGACGCAGCTGGATGTGCACGTCGCCGGTATCGAGGGTCATGACGAGCTTGGTGGGTTCGGACACGCAGATTACTCCTGAGAAGGATTTGCACTGCACCTAGTAGCGCGCGGGGCGACTTGCAAATCACGGCCGGCAATGGCAGCGGCGAAGGAGGGGCGAACAAGGGAGGTCGAACCGTGAGCGAGACCGAACTTCAGGCGGACAATAGCGCGCCCGAGCCCCAGCTCGACGAGGATGACCGGCTGCGTCCCGAGTTCGTCGATGCAGTGCTCGACGCGGTCCATGACGGCGATGCCGCGCGCGCGCACGAACTGGCCGAGCCGCTCCACCCCGCCGACATCGCCGACCTGGTCGAGCTTGCGCCGTCCGAGGAACGCCCCGCGCTTGTCGCCGCCATCGCCGACCTGATCGACGGCGACGTGCTGGCCGAGATGAACGACTGGGTGCGCGAGGCGCTGGTCGAGTCGCTCACCGCCACCCAGGTCGCCGATATCGCGGCCGAGCTCGATACCGACGACGCCGTCGCGATCATCGAGGACATGGATGTCGAGGACCAGCGCGAGGTACTGCGCGCGCTCGACCCCGACGACCGCGCCGCGATCGAGGAAGCGCTTTCCTATCCGGAGGAATCCGCCGGCCGCCTGATGCAGCGCGAGCTGATCGCGGTGCCCGAGCATTGGAGCGTGGGCGACGTCCTCGATTATCTCCGCAAGAACGAGGACCTCACCACCGATTTCTGGGAGATCTTCGTGGTCGACCCGGGCCACAAGCCGCTCGGCACCTGCCAGCTCTCCTGGGTGCTGCGCACGCCGCGCGTCGTCTCGATGGGCGATGTGATGAAGCGCGAGCAGACGCTGATCCCGGTCGACATGGACCAGGAAGAAGTGGCGCTGCGCTTCCAGAAATACGCGCTGATCTCCGCCGCCGTGGTCGACCCCAGCGGGCGGCTGGTCGGCATGATCACGGTGGACGACATCGTCCACATCATCTCCGAGGAAGCCGGCGAGGACGCGCTGCTGCTCTCGGGCGCCGGCGAAGGCGACATCAACGAGCCGGTGATCGACTCGTACAAGGGCCGCGTCCGCTGGCTGTTGACCAACCTGCTGACCGCGCTGGTGGCTGCCACGATCATCAGCCTGTTCGAAGGCACGATCCAGAAGATGGTCGCGCTGGCGGCGCTGATGCCGATCGTCGCCGGCGTGGGCGGCAATGCCGGCACCCAGACCATGGCGGTGACGGTGCGCGCACTCGCCACCAACCAGCTGACCCAGTCGAACACGCTGCGCGCGATCCAGCGCGAGATCTCGATCGCGCTGCTCAACGGCGTGACCGTTGCTTGCGTGATCGGCACGGCGGTGGGGCTGTTCTACCACCATGCGGCGCTGGGCGGGGTGATCGCGGCGGCGATGATGACCAACATCTTCATCGCGGGGCTTGCCGGCGTGGTCGTCCCGGTCACGCTCGACCGGCTCAAGGCCGATCCCGCGGTGGCCAGCTCGATCTTCGTGACGATGACCACCGATTCGATGGGGTTCCTCGCCTTTCTGGGCCTGGCCAGCGCGAGCGGGCTGGTCGGTTGATTGGGGCGGGCCGAACGCCCAGATTAGCGCCGTGCCACTCCATCTGACCAAGGTCGCCTTTGGCTGCGACTCCGTAGACTATCTCGCCCAGCGCCTCGCTTCGCGCGGCGACGTCTGGGGGCTGACCACCCGCTACCTTCCCAAGCGCCATGCGGAGATCGGCGGCGAGGGATCGCTGTTCTGGATCCTCAAGCACCAGCTGGTCGGCCGCACCCCGATTATCGGGTTCGGCGAAGCCGAAGGCGGGCGTACCGCGATCCTGATGGAACCGCGGCTGATCCTGGTCGCCAACCGCCCCAAGCGTGCGCATCAGGGCTGGCGCTATCTCGAAGGGACGGACGCGCCGCCCGACCTGGGCGAGGCCGGGGCAGGGATGGAGGAACTTCCGCCCGCGCTGATGGGCCAGCTGGCGGGGCTGGGGCTGATCTAGTTCGTGATCTTCTCGCAGGCGGCGAGCGCTTCGCCGGCGAGGTCGTCCAGGAGAGGCATGTCCGAAGGCTCCGCCCATATGCGGAGATCCCCGATCAGCGAGGGGTGCGCGCACAGCAGCGCGGCCTCGAGCATCGGCGCACATACGCTTTCCCCGCCGAGCGCCTCCTGTACCAGTGGCAGGGCGATCTCGGGATCGCGGATCGCCAGGCCGAGCATGGCCTCTCCGCGAATCACATCCTCCTCGTCCGATGCAGCGTGGAACAGCGCCTCGCGAACGGCCGGCGTATCGATCTCCTCCTGGGCGAGCAGCATGGTAGCCCAGTCGCGGTTCGATGCATCGGCATCGCGGGTCAGTGCGATGACCTGTTCGAGATTGGCATCGTCGGCAAGCGCCTGCTCCTCGGCAAGGATCGCCTTGAGCAAGGCGGACGCAGGCTCGTAGCGCTCGCCCTTCGCCATCTCAGTTCACCAGCAGCGGATAGGCGTTGCGGAACGCCGCGACTTTCGGCTTGTCCCAGCGCACGATGTAGGGGTGCGTCGGGTTCCGCCAGAAGAAGTCCTGGTGATAGGCTTCGGCCGGATAGAAAGTGCCCGTCTCCAGCTTCGTGACGATCGGCCGGGCGAAGGACCTGGCCTTGGTCAGCTGGTCGATATAGGCGGCGGCGACGCGGCGCTGGTCCTCGTCCTGCGGGAAGATCGCCGAACGATAGCTGGGGCCGCGATCCGGGCCCTGGCGGTTGAGCTGGGTCGGATCGTGCGCCACCGAGAAATAGACGCGCAGCAGCGTGCCGTAGCTGACCTTGCGCGGATCATAGGCGATGCGCACCGCCTCGGCATGGCCGGTGCGCTCGGTCGACACCTGGCGATAGGTGGCGGTCTGCGCGGTACCGCCGGCATAGCCGTTCGTGACCGAATGGACGCCCTTCACCGACTGGAAGACCGCTTCCATGCCCCAGAAGCAGCCGCCCGCCAGTACCGCGACCTGCTCGCCCTTGCTCGGTTTCACGTCGAGCGTGGGGACCGGCACGGGAACGGCACGCTCGACGACGCCCGCCGTCGAAAGCGCAGGGGCAACGAACAGCGCGGCTCCAAGGAGCGCGGCAGCGGGAAGCGACCATTTCAGCATGACCGCAATGTCGGGCTTGTTCGCCCTCAGCGCAAGGCCGCGCACGCTTCCTGGATTCGGCCGCACGCCTCGGTGAGCAGCGCGTCCGAGGTCGCATAGCTGATCCGCAGCGCCGGCGAGAAGCCGAAGGCCGCGCCGTGCACCGCCGCGACCCGCGCCTCGGTGAGCAGATAGCCGACCATTTCCTCGTCGGTGGTGATGACCTGGCCCTTGGGCGTGGTCTTGCCGATCAGCTGGCTGAACTCGGGATAGACGTAGAAGGCGCCTTCCGGACGCGGGCAGGTCATGCCGTTGATCTGGTTGAGCATCGAAACCACCAGATCACGACGACCCTGGAAGGCATTCACCCGCTCCTTGAGGAAGCTCTGATCGCCATTCAGTGCCGCAACAGATGCTGCCTGGGAGATGGAGGAGGGATTCGAAGTCGACTGGGACTGGAGCTTGCCCATGGCCTTGATCAGCCATGCCGGGCCGCCCGCATAGCCGATCCGCCAGCCGGTCATCGCATAGGCCTTGGAAACACCATTTGCCGTGAGCGTGCGATCGTAGAGCGACGGGCAGACCTGCGCGATCGTGGCGAATTCGAAGCCGTCGTAGAGGATGTGCTCATACATGTCGTCGGCATAGATCAGCACATGCGGGTGCCGCTCGAGCACCTCGCCGATCGCGCGAAGCTCGGCCGCGCTGTACGCAGCGCCGGTCGGGTTCGACGGCGAGTTGAGCACGACCCACTTGGTCCTGGCGGTGATCGCCGCATCGAGCTGCTCGGGCTTGATCTTGTAGCCCTGCTCGGCGCCGGCCGAGATGAAGACCGGCTTGCCGCCGGCGAACTCGACCACGTCCGGGTAGCTGACCCAATAGGGCGCCGGGATCACGACCTCGTCGCCCGCGTCGATCGTCGCGCAGAAGGCGTTGAACAGGGTGTGCTTGCCGCCCGAGTTCACGCTGATCTGGTTCTCGGCATAGGTCAGGCCATTGTCGCGGCCGTACTTTGCGATGATCGCCTGCTTGAGCTCGGGCGTGCCATCGACATTGGTATACTTGGTCTTGCCCGCGCGGATCGCTTCGATCGCGGCTTCCTTGACGAAATCGGGCGTATCGAAATCGGGCTCGCCGGCGCCGAGGCCAATCACGTCGATCCCCTGGCGCTTCAGCTCGAACACCTTGCTCGTCATCGCGAGCGTGGCGGAGGGCTGGATACGATTGAGCGCGGCCGAGGTCTGCATGAATGGCGCCTTTTCCGGGAGGGGAGACGCCGGGCCTATAGGACCGCGTTCTAGGCTTTCGCAACCGTTACGGCTGAAACCAATCCGCGCAGCGCATTGCCGACATAGAAGCCGCCCTGGAGATCGGCCGGGGTGAGATCCCCCTCGACCGCGCGGCCGCTCTCCAGCAGCTCGGCGCGCAGCACCCCCGGCAGCAGGCCGCGGGCGAGCGGCGGGGTGACCAGCATGTCGCCGCGCTCGACGAAGATCGAAGTGAAGCTGCCCTCGGTCAGGAAGCCCTGGTCGTCGGTGAACACCACTTCCCAGGCGCCGGACTCGCGCCGCGCCGCGTCATAGAAGCCGCGTCGGCTGGTCTTGTGCGCCAGTCGGAAGTCGTCCCGCGCGACTTTGCGGGGCTGAATCGCCACCTGCACCGGCGTGGCGGGTGCTTCGGGCAGCGGTGCGATGCCGATCGCGATCGCCCCCGACGGGGCGAGCAGCAGCCGCACCCGGGCCGGCGCGCGCAGGCGGAAGGTCGCCGCCTGCAGCTCGTTGCGCGCCTCGTGCCGGTCGAACTCGAAGCCGAACACGCGCGCGCTCGCCTTCATCCGCGCCAGATGCCGCTCGAGCAGCACCAGCCCGGCAAGCGGATCGAAGCGCATCGTCTCGATCAGGTCGAAGGGCTGTTCGCCGGCCGTGACGAAGGCGCCCTTGGCGAGGCACTCGTCCCATTCCTCCAGGGCGTTCGAATCAGCGACCACGCCCGATCCTAACCCGAGCACCGCGCTTGTCGCCCCCTGATCTATCGTCAATGTGCGGATAGCCACGTTGAAACTGGCGTCGCCGTCCGACTCGATCGCGCCGATCGCCCCGGTATAGATGCCACGCGGTCCCTGCTCGACTTCGGCGATCACCTGCATCGCGCGCAGCTTGGGCGCGCCGGTGACCGAGCCGCAGGGGAAGAGCCCCGCCAGCACCTCGACCGGCCCGGCATCGCCCGAGGGATAGGCGGTGACGGTGGAGACCATCTGGTGGACGGTCGGGTAGCGCTCGACCTGGAACAGCGACGGCACCTTCACCGTGCCCGGCTGGGCGAGGCGCGTGAGATCGTTGCGCATCAGATCGACGATCATCAGATTCTCGGCGCGCTGCTTGGGATCGGCGGCCAGCGCGGCGGCGATCGCGTCGTCCTCGGCCGGAGTCGCGCCACGCCGCGCGGTGCCCTTCATCGGGCGCACGGTGATGCCGTCCCTGTCCTCATTATACTCGAAGAACAGCTCGGGCGAGAAGGACAGCACCCACTCGCTGCCGGTGAAGACGAGCGCGCTGTGGCCGGCGGCGGCGCGGCGGCGGATCAGCGCGTAGAGCGCGGCCGGGTGGCCGGCGAAGGGCACATCGGCGCGGAAGGTGAGGTTGGCCTGATAGATGTCGCCGGCGCGGATATATTCGGCAACGCGATCGAACTGGCCGCGATAGGCAGAGGCGGTGATCCGCGGCACCGGCGCGCCGGCCCAGGCCCCCGCCGGATCGGGGAGCAAGGCCTCGGCATCGACCTGCTCGACATGGGGGAAGATGCCGAACCACATGCAGGGCCCCGCGCCGCGCTGAACGACAGCATGCGGCTCGATCCCCGGCGCGGCTTCGTAGGAAGCGAAGCCGGCGAGATGGAAGCCGTGATCGAACCAGAGCTGCATCTGCTGGAAGGCGCGCTGCACCTCCTCCGGCGTTTCCGCGCGCACCGCGCCCTGCGGCGTGTGGAACAGCCGGGCGCCGGCGCCACCGGGCCGGGCATCGTCGAGCAGGACGAAAGGAGTATCGGGCAGGGTCATGCCGTGCCCCGCATGCAGCCGCTTGGCACGGACGGCAAGCCCGTGTTGCGGCGCGGGGCACCGCGGCCTATCTCCGCGCCATGGCAAATCCCCCGATGCGCGCCGCGGTGATCCCGGTCACGCCGCTCCAGCAGAATTGCACGCTCCTGTGGTGCACCGAGACGATGCGCGGCGCATTCGTCGATCCGGGCGGCGACCTGGACAAGCTGCGCGCGGCGGCGAAGCAGGCGGGCGTGACGATCGAGAAGATCCTGGTCACCCATGGCCATATCGATCATTGCGGCGCGGCCGGCGAGTTCGCCAAGGAACTGGGCGTGCCGCTGGAAGGGCCGCACGAAGCGGATCGCTTCTGGATTTCGCGGCTCGACGAGGATGGCCGGAAATACGGGATCCGCGGCACCGTGTTCGAGCCCGACCGCTGGCTGGAGCAGGGCGACCAGGTGACGGTCGGCAACCTTACCCTCGATGTCTATCACTGCCCCGGCCACACGCCGGGCCATGTCGTGTTCCACCATCCCGAATCGAAGTTCGCGACGGTGGGCGACGTGCTGTTCCAGGGATCGATCGGCCGCACCGACTTCCCGCTGGGCAACCATCAGGACCTACTCGACGCGATCGTGCAGCGGCTGTGGCCGCTGGGGGACGACACCACCTTCGTCCCCGGCCACGGGCCGCTGAGCAATTTCGGGCACGAGCGGAAGACGAACCCGTTCGTTGCCGATTCGGTGCTGGCGGGGGGCTAAGCCCGTTATTTCGCCATTCCCTTATTTCGTCATCCCCGCGCAGGCGGGGATCCAGAGCCAAGGGCGGGGAACGCGCGGCCTGCGCTGCCGTTTCCGGCACCCCAACGCCTGATTGCTTCGAGCTTCCCGAACTACCCTGGATCCCCGCCTTCGCGGGGATGACGATTATGGGTGCGGGAAGGCAGTATCGACTCAGCCCTTCGGCCCGACCTTGAACACCGTGACCGGCGCTTCGCGGTACTGGCTGCCGATATAGATGCCGTAGCCGGCCAGCCCGAGCATCGTCAGCAGGGTGAGCGCGATGCCGATTCGGCGGCCCAGGCCCCAGCCGTCCATGCCGAAGGCGTGGAGGACGCGGCCGAGAATCAGCGCGAAGCCGACGCCCCACAGCCAGATGCTGGGGCCGCCCGCCAGCTCGACCAGCGCGAGCAGGACGAGAATCAGCGGCACATATTCGGCGAAATTGAGCTGGGCGCGCATGCGGCGGACGAGTCGATCGTCGCCGCCATCGCCGATGAAGACTTTTTCGGCGAGTCGCAGCCGGCTGATTCGCAGCGCGAGCCAGAAATTGACAACGGCGGCGGCACCGGCGGTGCAGAGCGTAACGGGCAGGATGATCATATAAGGTGTCCCCTCCAGAGGGTTCCTCCTACACTCCCTTGCGTCGCTCGCAAGAATCGCTATAGGCGCGCACTCGCTTTCGTGACCGTCCGCTGGTCCGGCGAGCGCCGGAGTTTCCGTCGCTTGCCCGCTGGGCCGTGCGGGCGTATCGCGATTTTGACTTTTGTTTCGTTAGAAGGTGCCGAAATGGCCGTTCCCAAGAGAAAGACTACGCCGTCGCGGCGTGGCATGCGTCGCTCTCATGACGCTCTGGTTCCGCAGGCGTTCCAGGAATGCCCGAACTGTGGCGAGCTGAAGCGTCCGCACGTGCTGTGCGGTTCGTGCGGCCACTATAACGGCCGCGAGATCGTCTCGGCCGAAGACTGATCGGTAACGATCGGGCCGAGATGCGCGGGGGCATGCGGGTATGACGAATTCCTCTCGAATCGCCGTCGATGCGATGGGCGGTGACGAGGGAATTGCGGTCATGCTCGCCGGTGTCGCGCGCGCACGCCGCCGGTTCGAGGGCATGGAGTTCATCCTCGTCGGAGACGAGGCGCAGATCCGCGAGGGTCTGAAGAACCACCCGAACCTGACGGCCGCCTCCGAAATCGTCCATGCACCGGACGTCGTCGCCTCGGAAGAGAAGCCGAGCGCGGCGATTCGGCGTGCCAAGACCACCTCGATGGGAATCGCCATCGACCTGGTGAAGAAGGGGCAAGCGGGCGCCGCCGTCTCTTCGGGCAATACCGGCGCGCTGATGGCGATGGCCAAGCTCTCCCTGCGCACCATGCCGGGGATCGACCGGCCGGCGCTCGCCGCGCTGATGCCGACGCTGGGCGAGAACGACACGGTGATGCTCGACCTGGGCGCCAACACCGAAGTCGACGCCCGCAACCTCGTCCAGTTCGCCGTGATGGGTGCCGCCTATGCGCGCACCGCGCTCGACCTGCAGAATCCGCGGGTCGCGCTGCTCAACATCGGCACCGAGGACATGAAGGGCACCGACTCGATCCGCGAAGCCGCGGCCGAGCTGCGCAAGGCCGATCATCTCCGCCTCGATTTTCAGGGCTTCATCGAGGGCAACAAGCTGTCGCGCGGCGATGTAGACGTGATCGTCTGCGACGGTTTCTCGGGCAATATCGCGCTGAAGACGGTGGAAGGCACCGCCCGCTTCGTGGCCGACCTGCTCAAGCGCGCCTTTTCCAGCTCGACCCGCTCGAAGATCGGTTTCCTGATCTCCAAGCCGGCGACCGAGCTGCTGCGCACGCACCTCGATCCCAACAACCATAATGGCGCGGTCTTCCTCGGCCTGAACGGCATCGTCGTGAAGAGCCATGGCAGCGCCAACGAACTCGGCGTCGACACCGCGATCGGCTTCGCGGCGAAGATGCTGCGCGACGATCTCAACCGGCGCATCGCCGAGGATCTCGGGAACTTCGAAGCAAAG
Source organism: Sphingomonas kyeonggiensis (assembly GCF_014204495.1). Classification (GTDB taxonomy): domain Bacteria; phylum Pseudomonadota; class Alphaproteobacteria; order Sphingomonadales; family Sphingomonadaceae; genus Sphingomonas; species Sphingomonas kyeonggiensis_A. The sequence continues at coordinate 998,688 of NZ_JACHLN010000001.1, forward strand.
GCGGCGTAGACACAACAAGATGACCCTGCGTTCCGTCATCATCGGCACTGGCTCCGCCCTGCCGCCCCGCCGCGTTTCCAACGCCGAACTCGCCCAGGAAGTGGATACGAGCGACGAGTGGATCGTCGAGCGCACCGGCATCCGCTTCCGCCATATCGCGGCGCCGGACGAGACCACCGGCACGCTGGCGGCCGAGGCGAGCAAGGCCGCGCTGGCCAGCGCCGGCGTCGCCGCCGCCGATATCGACCTGATCGTGCTCGCCACCGCGACGCCGGACCAGACCTTCCCCGCCACCGCCACCAAGGTGCAGGCGCTGCTGGCGATCGACGATTGCGTGGCGTTCGACGTCGCCGCGGTCTGCTCGGGCTTCCTTTATGCGGTGCAGGTTGCCGATTCGATGCTGCGCGCCGGCGTCCACAAGCGGGCGCTGGTGATCGGTGCCGAGACGTTCAGCCGCATCCTCGACTGGGAAGACCGCGCGACTTGCGTGCTGTTCGGCGACGGCGCCGGCGCGATCGTGCTCGAGGCGCAGGACAGCGCCGACGAGGGCGGGCGCGGTATCCTGGCGACCAAGCTCCATGCCGATGGCCGCTACAACGACATGCTCTATGTCGATGGCGGGCCCTCGACCACCCAGACCGTGGGCAAGCTGCGGATGAAGGGGCGCGAGGTGTTCCGCCACGCCGTGGTCAACCTCGCTTCGGTGATGTCCGAATCGCTGGCGCTGGCCGGGCTCAAGCCGAGCGACGTCGACTGGGTGGTGCCGCACCAGGCCAATGCCCGCATCCTCGATGCGACCGCGCGCAAGCTCGACCTGCCGGCCGAGAAGGTGATCGTCACCGTCGACCAGCATGCCAATACTTCCGCCGCTTCGGTTCCGCTCGCGCTTGACACCGCGGTGCGCGACGGGCGTATTCGCCAAGGAGACCTTCTGGTTCTGGAAGCGATGGGCGGCGGCTTTACCTGGGGCGCGGCGGTCGTTCGTTTCTGATAGCTGCGAAAAATCGCAGATATTCGTTGCGGAACCTCAATGTTCCCGTTTGCTGTGTCGAAACAATCTGATAGGACAGACTCGACAGAGATCAACTCAAGGGGGAGTTGCCGAATGACGGCCGCGGGAACGCTGACCAGAGCCGATCTAGCCGAATCGCTGCACCGGGAGGTGGGCCTTTCGCGCGCCGATGCCGCGCGCCTCGTTGAGCAGATCCTCAGCCATATGTGCGAGGCACTGGCCGAGGGGCAGAACGTCAAGATTTCGGGCTTCGGCAGCTTCATCCTGCGTGACAAGGGCGAGCGCGTCGGTCGCAACCCCAAGACCGGCGTCGAAGTGCCGATCGCGCCGCGCCGCGTCCTCACCTTCCGTGCAAGCCAGATGATGCGCGACCGCATCGTCTCGGCGAGCTGAGGGGGATTAGCCCATGCCGGGGGCCGAAAAGGCTGCTGGCGCGCTACGGACGATAGGGGAGCTCGCCCAGGAAATCGGGCGCCCGCAACACATCCTTCGCTACTGGGAAACGCGCTTCCCCCAGCTCCGCCCGCTCACCCGGGCGGGCAATCGCCGCTACTATCGGGCCGAGGATGTCGCGCTGGTGCGGCGGATCCACGACCTGCTCTCCAATCAGGGCTATACGATCCGCGGCGTGCAGAAGCTGCTCGCGGCGGAGAAGGGCACCAAGGTGGCGCGGGCCGCCGCCGGCACCGCCACGCCGGGCGCCACCGTCGACAAGCAGGGGTTGAAGGCCGTGCGCGATTCGCTCAGCCAGGCGCTGGACGAGGACGGCAGCTAGAAGCTCAGTTATAGTCCGGCCCGAGGGTCGGATCGAGGTCGCGCGGACGGGTGAAGCGGACCAGCTCGCCCCTGCCGGGCTTCACATCACCCCAGTCCGCCACGTCGAAGCGCATCTCGGCCAGGGTCGCCGTGGGGTATTTCTGCTCGACCGAAAGGCGCAGGTCACTCTCGGCCGAGAGCAGCAGCACCAGCTCCTCGAGTCCCGGGTTATGGCCCGAGACCAGAACCGAATCGGCACCGGCGGGGAGTTCGTGGACCAGATCGAGCAGAGTCGCGGCCGACGCGAGGTAGAGGCGCTGGTCCCAGTGCGGGGCGAGATCGCTGCCATAGCCCGTGGCGACCTGCGCCAGCGTCTCGACAACCCGCACCGCGGGCGAGGCGAGGACATGGTCGAAGGCCAGCCCTTCGGCCCTGAGGTGCCGCCCCATCATCGCGGCGGCGCGCTGGCCCTTGGGATTGAGCGGCCGATCGAAATCGCGGGCGACCGGATCGTCCCATCCGGACTTGGCGTGGCGGAGCAGCGTGAGCGTCTTCATGGATTCCCCGTCAGGCGTTCGCGGGGGCCTCTTGCCCCAGCTTTGACGCCAAGGAAAGCCGGACGCGATCAACTGCCTGATCCAGCGTGACGCGCGTCACCCGCGTGCCCGGCGGAAAGGCATCGAGCAGGCGCGACGGGCTGGCGGCGGAAAGCAGCACGAAAGTGCCGCGATCGTCCGCCCGGCGAATCAGCCGGCCGAACGCCTGGGCGAGGCGCGCACGCACGATACGGTCGTCATAGGCCGTGCCGCCCCCGGCAAGGCGGCGTGCGGCATGGAGCACGCTTGGCTTGGGCCAGGGAATGCCCTCCATCACCACCAGCCGCAGCGAATCACCGGGCACGTCCACGCCGTCGCGCAGCGCATCGGTGCCGAGCAGCGAGGCACGCGGATCGTCGCGGAAGATGTCGACCAGGGTGCCGGTGTCGATCGGATCGACATGCTGGGCGAGCAGGGGCAGCCCCTCGCGCGCCAGCCGATCGGCGATGCGGGCATGGACCGCGCGCAGGCGCCGGATCGCGGTGAACAGCCCGAGCGTGCCGCCCTCGGCCGCGACCACCAGCCGGGCATAGGCATTGGCGAGCGCGGCGGTGTCGCCGCGCTTCACATCGGTGACGATCAGCACTTCGGCCTGGTCGGCATAGTTGAACGGGCTGACCGCCGAGAAACGCTGAGGCGGACGCATCAGATGGACGGCGCCCGAGCGGGCCTCGGCCACATCCCAGTCGCCACCGGCACGCAGCGTCGCCGAGGTGATCAGCGCGCCATGCGCCTGCTTGAGTACGGTCTCGGCAAAGGGCTTGGACGGATCGAGCCAGTGCCGGTGCAGGCCGATATCATATTCGCGCCCCTCGACCCGATCGACCGCCAGCCAGTCTACGAAGGCCGAATCGGCCGGGCCGCCGATCCGGGCGATCAGCGCGAGCCAGGCGCCGACGGTATCGGCACGCCAGCCGAGCGACGCGACCGCACCTTCGATCCGGGCACGCGCCGGGCCATCCATCCAGTCGGGCGCCTCGGTAAGCACCGCTTCGAGCCGGCGACCGAGATGGACGAGCGGGCGAAGCAGCGCGTCGAGCGCTTCGCCGGCAGGACCGGCCGCCTCGACCAGAGCCGCATCGGGCTCGGCCAGTTCGGTCTCCAGGCCATAGCCCGCTTCGGCCGCGCCATTGACGTCCCGGGCATAGACCAGCCCGCGCACCGCGGCGAGGAGATGCTCGACCGGGCCGAAGGGCTCGCCCTCGTTGAGGCGCTGCAGCCAGCCGTCGCTGGGCAGCGCCTGCGCGGCATTTACCGCCTCGGCAATCGCGCGGCCGCCTTCCTCGTCATAGCCGGCCACATCGGACAGGCGGGCGGCAAGGCCCCGGCGCCGGCCGCGCGAACCCGATTCGGGACCAGTCACCCAGCGGCGGATCTCGATCGCTTCCTGCCCCGTCAGCGCGGCGGCGAACATCGCGTCCGCCGCATCGAACAGATGATGTCCCTCGTCGAAGACATAGCGGGTCGGGCGGCTCGCCGTCTCGCGGCCGCGCGCCGCGTTGACCATCACCAGCGCATGGTTGGCGATGACGATGTCCGCGTCCGCCGAGGCGCGGGCGGCGCGCTCGATGAAGCATTTCCGGTAGTGCGGGCAACCGGCATAGATGCACTCGCCACGCCGATCGGTGAGCGCGGTCGAGCCGTTGCGGCGGAACAGGGTGGGGAGCCAGCCGGGCAGGTCGCCGCCGACCATGTCGCCGTCGGCGGTATAGGCCGCCCAGCGCGCGACCAGCTGCGCGAGGATCGCCGCACGGCCCGCGAATCCGCCCTGCAGCGCGTCCTCGAGATTGAGCAGGCAGACATAATTCTCGCGGCCCTTGCGGGTGACGATCCGCTTCTTGCGTTGCTCGGGATCGGCGACCAGCCGCTCGCCTTCATGCCCCAATTGCCGCTGCAGCGCCTTGGTGAAGGTGGAGACCCAGACCGCACCGCCGGCCTGCTCGGCCCAGAGCGAGGCGGGAGCGAGATAGCCGAGCGTCTTGCCGATGCCGGTGCCCGCCTCGGCCAGCACCAGATTGGGCGATTCGCGCATGTCGCGCGGGGCGAAGGCGCCGGCCGCGGCCGCGGCATAGTCGCGCTGGCCCTGGCGCTGCTCGGCGCCGCTGCCGGTGAGCCGGGCGAGACGATCGGCGACATCGGCATCGCTGAGTGTCACCGTACGCGGCGCCACACGCGGTGGCTGCTCGGTCCATTCGGGCAGCTTCGAGAACAGCCAGCGCTCGGCCTGGGCGGGCTTGGCCAGCCGCTGGCTGAGCGCGGGCCCCCAAGGCCAGCGCAGCCGGAACAGCGACTGCACTGCGTTCCAGGCGCCTTCGCGCTCGGGCCAATTGCCCTCGGTGACCGCGAGCAGCTTCACCGCCGCGGCGCGCAGGAAGGGGGCGATATCGGCGTCGTTCGCCGGCGCTTCGAGCCCGGAGACGCGCGCCAGCCCCTTGGGGGTGGGCACCATGAAGCGCGCGGGATGGAGAAAGGCGAACAGCTCGAGCAGATCGAGGCCGGACAGATCGGCATAGCCGAGCCGCTGGCCGATCAACGGGGCGTTGAGCAGGATGACCGGCGTATCGGCGGCGATGCGAATCGCCTCGCCCCGGCTGATCGCGCGGCAATCGCCATCGGGCGTGGCGATCCAGACGCCGCCATGGCTGGCGTGGAGGGCGGGATAGGGCAGGGTCATCGCGCGCCCGGCCGCAGCACGGCGAGGAAGCGATCGGCATCGGGCAGGCCGCGCAGATCCTCATGACGCACGTCATCCCTGGTGCGGATCGTGAGCGCGACCCAGGCGCGGCGGCCCTTGCGCTCGACGATCGCCGCGTCGATCAGTTCGGCAAAGGCGAGATCGCGGTAGAAGCGCCCGGACAGGGGAACCGCCCAGGCGATGCGGCGATCGGTAACCACCACCGTGCCGAACAGGTCGAAGAACCAGGCACGCAGCCGCTCATGAAAGACAGCGAGCACATAGAGCGCGAGATAGCCGAACAGGCAGAATGTCATGCCGGAGAAGAACAGGCCGACGATCACCATGGGCTCCGCGCTCCAGATCATCCATTGCGCGCCAAGGAAGAAGAGCAGCGGCAGGAACACCGCGAACAGCAGGAAGGCACGGCCGGAGTCGAACGAGGCGAGGCCGGGCCGCCCGCGCCATCGCACCGACTCGCCGGGGAGGAGCGTGTCGATTTCGGCGGGCTGTTCGATCGCATCGAGCGCACCGCATTCGACGCCCAGTCCGCGCAACGCGGTCAGCACCCGCGCGGCGTCGCGGCTGCCGAGCAGCATGAGAATCCGCTGCCGGTTGCTGCCGACAATGCGCACCCGATGCCAGGCGCCATAGCCGTGCACGATGACACGGCGGATATCGGCGATCGCGATCCGATCGGTCATGCCATCGGCGGTGCGCTCCGCGGCCTGTCCATCGACGCGGTAACGCTGGCTGCCGCTGCGCACGATCGTCAGCAGGATCGCACCAAGGGCAAACGCCAGGACCAGCAGGACCAGCCCTATGGCACCCGAGCTGACCGCAGCCGCGGTTCCATCGTCGAGCGGGAAGCTCTGCCCGCCGATCCGCAACTCCGCCGTCCCGGCAATCCGCGGCATGAGCCCGGCAGCCAGCCAGCCGCCGGCAAACAGCCCAAGCGCGATGAACGGCGGCAACCAGAACGCCAGCGCGGCGCTGCGCGAGCTGTGCCCCTCCCAAAGGGCCGGCCCGGGCAGATCGTCGCCATGGCTGGCCGGAAGGGCGGGTTGCGCGGTCATGTACGCCTTTCGTTCTAGCGCCGCTTACCCGGCAAAGTGAAGGGAGCGCGGCATATTCTTTTCGTCCCACTCTCGCGGGGACACGCCAGAGCGGATGCCGGTGCGGCGTTCTCAGTAAATGCCCGGATAACTTCGAATATTTTTCCAGTCAGTTCCATATGGGACTGCGGCAATGCTTCGAAATTCGATTAGCGATCGACAGTCGCAAACCGCCGGAGATTCGGATTCCGGCGCTCCCACAAAAGAAAAGATTCAACCATCCTTTCATCGTGGAGACTTGTCATGCCTGATACACTTCCCGCATTCCCGACCATCGACAGCCTGAACTGGTCGCCGCCTTCGCAGACCGACCCCGTCGAAATGGTCCGGTCCACGCGCAACCTGATCATCTATGCAGATGCGGACAACGCCAACTACCAGGACAATGTCTGGGACCAGGAAAGCGGCGACGGCGCGCCACGGCTCAACAACTGGTGGGAAGGCAGCGCGCCGGTGGCCCGCCAGTTCGTGCTGCGCAAATATTGGAAGATGGTGCCCGGCACCTTCACCCATCTCTCCCCCGGCACCCAGCTGCAGAAGAGCTGGGAATATGACCATGGCATCTCGACCACCGACACCGAATCGATCACCGCGCAGATGGGCTTTTCGGGCGGCGGGCTCAGCGCCAGCCTGAGCGCGACACTTTCGCATTCGGTGACGATCAACGACCTGCAGAAGACCACCACCCAGTTCACCATCCAGCCGCCCGCCTCGGGCACCCGGGTGTGGCTGCTATGGGACCTGATGTACCAGTTCATGATCGTCCGCAGCGACAGCAACGACCCGATCCCGCAGGGTACCTATCGCGGCGACGTCGATTTCAGCAACGACGACCATTATTCCGGTGCCTATCTCAACTATCGCTGGACGAACCTGACCGTGTCGGCGGGCATATTGTGCCCGCAGGACCGGGTCTTCGCCTGACGCGCTTCCGGCCCCTCCCATCGCGGAGGGGCCGGATTTGGTCCCTGGCGCTTCCGAGAACTTGCAAAAACGCGGTGTTTCGCGCACGCGCGACCGATCATGACAGACGATAGCATCCTGCGCGCAGCCGCACTCGAATCCAAGGCCTGGCCCTACGAAGAAGCGCGCAAGCTGGTGAAACGCTATCCGCAGGGCAAGCCCGACGGTTCGCCCGTGCTGTTCGAGACCGGCTACGGCCCCTCCGGCCTGCCGCATATCGGCACCTTCCAGGAAGTGCTGCGCACCACCATGGTGCGCCACGCCTATGAGGAGATGACCGGCAACAAGACTCGGCTGATCGCGTTCAGCGACGACATGGACGGCCTGCGCAAGGTGCCGGACAATGTGCCGAACCAGGCGCTGCTCGCCGAGCATCTCGGCAAGCCGCTGTCACGCATCCCCGATCCGTTCGAGAAGTTCGAAAGCTTCGCGGCGCACAACAACGCGATGCTGCGCGAATTCCTCGATCGCTTCGGCTTCGAGTACGAGTTCGCCTCCTCGACCGACTATTATGGCTCGGGCCGCTTCGACGAGACGCTGCGCAAGGTGCTGCGCAACTACCAGGCGATCATGGACGTGATGCTGCCGACGCTGCGCGCCGAGCGCCAGGCGACCTATTCGCCGGTGCTGCCGGTGAGCCCGAAGAGCGGCGTGGTGCTGCAGGTGCCCGTGGAAGTGGTCGATGCCGAGGCCGGAATCATCCGCTTCGAGGATGAAGGCGAAGTGATCGAGCAGTCGATCTTCGGCGGCCAGGCCAAGCTTCAGTGGAAGCCCGACTGGGGCATGCGCTGGGCGGCGCTGGGCGTCGATTACGAGATGTACGGCAAGGATCTGATCGACAGCGGCGTGCAGAGCGGCAAGATCACCCAGGTGCTCGGCGGCAGGCGCCCCGAGGGGCTGATCTACGAGCTGTTCCTCGACGCCAAGGGCGAGAAGATCTCCAAGTCGAAGGGCAACGGCCTGTCGATCGAGGAATGGCTGACCTATGGCCCCGATGAGAGCCTCGCTTTCTATATCTATCGCGAGCCCAAGAAGGCCAAGTCGCTGCACCTGGGGCTGATCCCGCGCGCGATCGAGGAATATTGGCAGTTCCGCGCCAATTATCCGACCCAGGAGATCGCGCAGAAGCTCGGCAACCCGGTCCACCATATCCATGGAGGCAAGGTACCGGCCGAGACGCTGCCGGTGACCTTCGGGCTGCTGCTCAACCTGGTCAGCCTGCCGGGCGTGGGCAATCGCGAGACGATCTGGGGCTTCCTGCGCCGCTATTCGCCGGACCTTTCGCCCGAGAGCCATCCCGAGCTCGACCGGATGGTCGGCTATGCGATCCGCTATGCGAAGGATTTCGTCGAGCCGACCTTGCAGCGCCGTGCGCCGAGCGAAGCGGAAGCCGGCGCGCTGCGCCAGCTCGACGCGCAGCTCGCCGAACTGCCCGAGAACGCCTCGGCCGAGGATATCCAGAACATCGTCTACGAGATCGGCAAGACCGATGCGTTCGAGAACCTGCGCGACTGGTTCAAGGCGCTCTACGAGACGCTGCTGGGCAGCGAGCAGGGGCCGCGCATGGGCAGCTTCATCGCGCTCTACGGGATCGAGAACAGCCGCAAGCTGATCGCCGAGGCGCTGGCCAAGGCATGAACATCAGGATCGGCACGGCTCCGGCAAGGGCCATGCCGATCCTGCTTTGCAGCGCGACACCCACCCCATAGAGATCGGGCATGACCATGCCCGCATCGATCAAGCACCAAGCCAGAGACCGGCTTCGCGCCTTTCTGGAGAGCGAGGCCGCCGGCGGCATCCTGCTGATGTTCGCCTCGGCGCTGGCACTGATCGTCGCCAACTCACCGCTGGCGACCGACTATTTCCACCTGCTCCACGTGGAACTGGGCCCGCTCAGCATGCATGGCTGGATCAACGATGCGTTGATGGCGGTGTTCTTCCTGCTCGTCGGGCTGGAGATCAAGGCGGAGGTGACCGAAGGCCAGCTCGCCAGCTGGTCGCAGCGCACCTTGCCGGTGCTGGCCGCCGCTTCGGGCATGGCGGTGCCGGCGCTCGTCTATCTCGCGGTTATTGCCTCCACGCCGGGGCTGGCGCGCGGCTGGGCGATCCCGGCGGCAACCGACATCGCCTTTGCGATGGGACTGCTCGGCCTGCTCGGCAAGCGTGCTCCGGCTTCGCTCAAGCTGCTGCTCACCACCATCGCGATCGTCGATGACATGGGCGCGGTGGCGATCATCGCGCTGGCCTATACCGCCAAGCTCAACCTGATGGCGCTGCTCGGTGCCGGCATCACGCTGGCCTGCATGTATTTTCTCGGGCGCCGCGGCGTGCAGCGGCTGTCGCCCTATCTGGTGCTGGCGGTGGTGCTGTGGCTGTGCGTCTATGCATCCGGCGTGCACGCGACCATCGCCGGGGTGGCGGCGGCAATGATGATCCCCCGCCATGCCGCGCACCAGCTCGAGCATGCGCTCAACCCCTGGGTCGCGTTCGGCATCGTGCCGCTGTTCGGCTTCGCCAATGCCGGTGTGTCGCTTGCCGGGCTGGGCCCGGAGATATTGATCGCGCCGCTGCCGCTCGCCGTCGCGCTCGGGCTGTTCGTCGGCAAGCAGATCGGCGTGTTCGGCAGCATCTGGCTGGCGGTGAAAACCGGCATGGCGCCGCGCCCGCACGCCCGCTGGGGGCAGATCTATGGCATGGCGCTGCTCGCCGGCATCGGCTTCACGATGAGCCTTTTCATCGGCGGACTCGCCTTCCCGCCGGGGCCGCTGACCGACCAGGTCAAGATCGGCGTGCTCGCCGGATCGATCCTGTCGGCGCTGGCCGGCTACCTGGTCCTACGCTCGACCAGCACCGCCACCACCAGTACCGCGAACCCGCCGAGCGAGAGCAGCGCGCCGACCCAGCCGGTCGACGTCCAGCCATAGCCGGCGGCGATCGCCAGGCCGCCCAGCCAGGGGCCGAGCGCATTGGCGGTGTTGAAAGCGGAGTGGTTGAGCGAGGCGGCGAGCCCCTGGGCTTCGCCGGCCACGTCCATCAACCGGGTCTGCAGCACCGCGCCGAGCGCGCCGAGGAAGCCGATCGCGAAGATATCGAGCGCGATGCTCCATAGCTGATGCGCGGCGAGCGGATAGAAGGCGAGCGCAACCGCGCTGCCGAGTAGCAACACCGCGGCGGTGGGCATCAGCGCGCGGTCGGCGAACTTGGGCACGATGATGCTGCCCAGCGTCGCGCCCATGCCGAAGATCGCCAGCACCAGCGGGATCATCGCCGGCGACGCCTTGGTCACCTCGAGCATGGTCGAGGCGACATAGGTGTAGACACAGAACATGCCACCAAAGCCGATCGCGCTGATGCCGAGCGTGAGCCACACCTGGCCATTGGCGAGCGCGCCGAGCTCCTTGAGCGGGCTCGCGCCATGCTGGGGCGGATCGCGCGGGGCAAGCGCTGCGACCAGCACCACCGTCGCCAGTGCCAGCACGCCGACCACGACAAAGCCCCAGCGCCAGCCGACCGCCTGGCCCAGCCAGTTGGCGAGCGGCACGCCGAGGATCGTCGCCACGGTGAGGCCGAGCATCATCCTGCCAACTGCCTGCGACCGCTTGTTCATCGGCACCAGCGAAGCGGCGACCAGCGCGGCGATGCCGAAATAGGCGCCATGCGGCAGGCCGGACAGGAAGCGGAACAGCAGCAGCCAGTGATAGTTGGGCGCCGCCGCGCTCAGCGTGTTGAACAGGGCAAAGGCGCCCATCAGCAAAAGCAGCGTGAAACGGCGCGACAGCTTGGCAGCCCCCACTGCGATCAGCGGCGCGCCGACCACCACGCCCAGCGCATAGGCGCTGATGACATGGCCGGCCGAAGGCGCGTCGATGCCGAGCCCCTGCGCCATGTACGGTACCAGGCTCATCGTCGCGAACTCGGTGGTGCCGATGGCAAAACCGCCCATCGCGAGCGCGAAATGGACGAGGCCGACATTATGGGTCGGTGCGCGAGTGCTGGTGGGGGCGTGCATTGGCGCTCAAGTGGCCATGCTGCACTGCAGCGTCAATGCCTGTAGGGCGCAACATACGAATGCAGAAACTGCATTCAGCCTTTGAAGCAGTTCTCCCTGTGCCAGCCAAGGAACAAGGGATGCGGATGATCGGCCGCCCGTGCAGGCAGCCGCGCGCGACCGGAGCGGTTGAGCAAGGCCGCGATGCTATCGCGATCGTTGACGTGACGCGAGACCAGGATCGAGAGATCGTCAGCCAGCGAAAGCAGCCCGCGATCGAACATCCAGTGCACCGTCCCGGACAAGGCGAGCCCATTGGAGACGATGTCCGGGCCATTGGCCTCGACCGGGCGAATATGTGCAGCTTCTGCTTCGGCACGGCCGCCGCCATTGATTAGCTTCAGACCGGTCAGCGCACAGCGTGCGTCATAGGCATCGAGCACGGTACGTCGGAAAGCACGGTCCCGGAGCGGCCGCGAGACCAGTTGCTGGATCCGTTCACGCTCTTCGAAATGAAAGACCGGTCCTTCTTCGCGCACCCGATTTGCGGGCTCATCCCGGCGCGGCAGCAACGCGTCCTCGTCATGCAGCCCGAGATTGATGATCCGGATGAAATCCTGGGTCGAGATCGGACGTACCGCGGCCTGGGTGCGGCCGGAATTCTTCTGCGAATCGTTAAGCACGCCTCGCTCGACCACGACGCCATCGATCTTGAATGGCACCGGCGTGCCGAACTGTATGAAATCCCCCTCGGCGATCATCGCATAATACATGCCCGCCTGCTCGGGGTCGGGCACGATCGAAGCCACACGGGCCATCGCCCAATAGCCTCGCGTACGCTTCACCTTCACCGGCTCGTAATAGAGGATCCAGTCGCCAATACAGGCCTGTGCCCGCCCGAGATACTGCTTGGGAAAATGATAGCGGATTGCTGGCGTGTCCTGATAATTCGAATCTTCGCGGTGAATGAACACGCCGTTGGCCATACGTAATGACTATCGGGCCAGATCGGCCATTGGCAAGCGATCCGAAAGACTAGCTAGCCGAACATCCCCTCGCCAAGCTTGCCCTATAAGGAACTGTAACTGCGAAAAATGCAGGTGCGCCGTGCACTTGAGAGGCGCAGATGCGTTGGCGGACGATGACTGAAACTGGCGGCTATTCCCGCGGCACTCCCGGATACAGGCGCCTGACGCTCGCGATGCTGTTCGCCGGCTTCTCGACCTTCTCGCTGCTCTATTCCGCCCAGCCGCTGCTGCCACTGTTCGCCAGCGAGTTCCATCTGAGCGCCGAGGTCGCCAGCCTCGCCATCTCGCTCGCGACCGGACCGCTCGCGGTTGCGATCGTCGTTGCCGGCATGCTCTCCGACAAGCTCGGGCGGCGGCCGCTGATGGTGGGCGCGATGTTCGGTGCGGGGTTGCTGACGATGCTGACCGGCCTGGCGCCGGGCTGGGACGCACTGCTGGCCTTGCGCTTCCTCACCGGCATCGCGCTGGCCGGCATGCCAGCAGTCGCCATGGCCTATGTCAGCGAGGAGATCGAGCCGCGCTCGGTGGGGCCGGCGATGGGGCTTTATATCGCGGGCAGCGGGATCGGCGGCATGGCCGGGCGGCTGGGGGTGAGCCTCATCACCGAACTGGTCGACTGGCGCTGGGGCCTGATCGGCGTCGGCCTGGCCGGGCTGGCGATGGCCGAGGGCTTTCGCCGGCTCGCCCCGCGCTCGCGCCGCTTCGTACCGCAGGAAGTGCATCCGGGCGCCGTGCTCGCCGCCGGGCGCGACCTGTTCCGCGACCGCGCGATGCCCTTGCTCTATGCCGAGGCCTTCCTGCTGATGGGCGTGTTCGTCACCATCTACAATTATGTCGGCTTCCGCCTGCTCGCCCCGCCCTTCGGCCTGAGCCATGCGGCGATCGGCGCGATCTTCCTGCTCTATCTGCTCGGCTCGGTAAGCTCGACCTGGTTCGGGCACCTGGCCGAGAAGCGCGGGCGGCGGCTGATCTTCTGGATCCCCACCGCGATGCTGCTGGTCGGCGTGGCGCTGACCGCCTCGACCTGGCTGGCCCTGGTGGTGGCCGGGATCGGCATCGTCACCATCGGCTTCTTCGGTGCACACTCGATCGCCTCGAGCTGGGTCGGCAGGCGCGCACGGGCCAGCCGGGGGCAAGCGGCGGCCTTCTACCTGTTCTTCTATTACCTGGGCTCGAGCGTGCTCGGCTCGGCGGGCGGCTTTGCCTGGACCGGCTGGGGCTGGGGCGGCGTAGCCCTCTATTGCGGGGTGCTGACCGTGCTGGCGCTGGCCATTGCCGCCAAGCTCTCGACCATCCCACCGCTGCCGCTGCCCGAGGTCACGCCGCCGCGAGCGATGGGAACGGACTAGGCATCGAAATCCCCTTCCGCCTTCAACACCACCAGCGGCTCCAGGCACGCCGAAGGATTGCCGCCTTCTCGGCCGATCTCGCGCGAAAGGCAGGCACTGGCAGCCTGCACCAACCTGATCCGCTCGGCATAGCGCCGCGCCTCGCAGATCGCCGCGAAGCTGCCCGATGACGGACCATTGGCACCGGTCATGACCCCGACCAGCCCGCATTCGCGCCGGATATAGCCACGCCAGCCGGCGAGCAGCGCGGCGACGCTTTCAGCGGGAAAGATATTGCCGTGCGAGGGCGGAAGCTTCGCGACCTGGCGCAGCAGCACGGCATCGGCGCGATCGAGTTGTTTCGCCGCCTTCACCGCCTCCATCTGGTCGCGGCGCAATTCGTCGATCGACTGGGCCCGCACCGGCAAGACCGGGAACAGCGCCAGAGCAGCAAGCAGGGGAGCAAGTCGTCCTATCATGGGGGAAGACTATGCCGGGACCTGAACAAAACAAAAGGGGGCGTTCCGGCGAGGAACACCCCCAATATTGTTCGCCCGAGAAAGGGATCAGAGCTTCTCGGTCAGCTCCGGAACGATCTTGAACAGGTCACCGACCAGGCCGATGTCCGCCACCTGGAAGATCGGGGCGTCCTCGTCCTTGTTGATCGCGATGATCGTCTTGGAGTCCTTCATGCCGGCGAGGTGCTGGATCGCACCCGAGATGCCGATCGCGACATAGACTTCCGGGGCGACGATCTTGCCGGTCTGGCCGACCTGATAGTCGTTCGGAGCGTAGCCCGCGTCGACCGCGGCGCGCGAGGCGCCGACGGCGGCACCAAGCTTGTCCGCCAGCGGATCGATCTGCGCGTGGAACTGCTCCGACGAGCCGAGCGCGCGGCCGCCCGAGACGATCACCTTGGCGCTGGTCAGCTCCGGACGCTCCGACTTGGCGATCTCGGCACCCGCGAAGGTGGAGAGGCCCTTGTCGCCTTCGCCCGAAACCGCCTCGACGGCACCCGAGCCGCCGGTGGCCGCCGCCTTGGGGAAGGCGGTGCCGCGCACGGTGATCACCAGCTTCTTGTCGCTGGTCTGCACGGTGGCGATCGCGTTGCCGGCATAGATAGGACGGGTGAAGGTGTCGGCACCCTCGACCGAGAGGATGTCCGAGATCTGCATCACGTCGAGCGCGGCGGCGACGCGCGGCGCGATGTTCTTGCCGGTGGTGGTCGCCGGGAACAGGACCGCGTCATGCGTGCCCATCAGCGACACGATCAGCGGCGCGACGTTCTCGGCGAGGAAATGCTCATAGGCCGCGTCGTCGGCGACATGGACCTTGCCCACGCCTTCGATCGCCGCCGCCGCCTGGGCAACGCCATCGACGCCCTTGCCTGCGACGAGGAGATGGACTTCGCCAAGCTTCGCGGCGGCGGTGACCGCCGAGAGGGTGGCATCCTTCAGGCTCTGATTGTCGTGCTCGACCCAAACCAGCGTCTTCATTTCGCGACTCCCAGACCCTTGAGCTTTTCGACCAGCTCGTCGACCGAGCCCACCTTGATGCCGGCCGAGCGCTTGGCCGGCTCGACGACCTTGAGCGTCTTGAGGCGCGGGGTGACGTCGACGCCGTAATCCGCGACGGTCTTCTTCGCGACCGGCTTGGACTTGGCCTTCATGATGTTCGGCAGCGTGGCGTAGCGCGGCTCGTTGAGGCGGAGATCGGTGGTGACGATTGCGGGGAGTTTCAGATCGACCGTCTCGAGGCCGCCATCGACTTCGCGGGTGACCTGCACGCCCTGACCGCCCAGCTCGACCTTCGAGGCGAAGGTGCCCTGGGGCCAGCCGAGCAGCGCGGCCAGCATCTGGCCGGTCTGGTTGCTGTCGTCGTCGATCGCCTGCTTGCCGAGGATGATCAGCCCGGGCTGCTCCTCTTCGGCGACCTTGGCGAGGAGCTTGGCGACGGCCAGCGGCTCGATCTCGTCATCGGTCTGGATCAGGATGCCGCGATCGGCGCCCATGGCGCGCGCGGTGAGCAGCACGTCGGTCTCGGCCTTGGCGACGCCAATGGTGACCACGACCACCTCGGTCGCGGCGCCCTTTTCCTTCAGGCGCACGGCTTCCTCGATCGCGATCTCGTCGAACGGGTTCATGCTCATCTTGACGTTGGCGAGATCGACCCCCGTCCCATCCGCCTTCACGCGGGGCTTCACATTGTAGTCAAGCACGCGCTTGACCGGCACCAGAACTTTCATCGAAATCCTCTCCATCGCTGGAAGAACGGCAATGCCAACCGCTAATGCCCGAGATTCCGGCCAAGTCCACCCCAAACAGTGATAGGGCATACCCAATCATCGAAAAATCGGTGCGGATGGCCGTTTTGCCGAGGCGCCGCGAGTTCACCCGAAATTCAGACGCGAATATGCAGCTTCATGAAGGAAGGGAGAGGACAGATGGGGAAATACCAGCTGATCATCGGAGCGGCCCTGTCGACGGCGATCGCCGCGGCGCCCGCACTTGCACAGGAAACGCCGGTCGCCGCCAAGGACAAGGCGCCACCGAAGACCATCGCCAGGCCGGGCGGCGCGGTCTCGTCGAGCTATGCGCGCTGCGCGCCCGGCAGCCCGATCGGCGGCATCGTCGTGAAGGGCGGGGTGAACCCGACCAGGCGGGAGGGCGCGGCCGAGCCGGAATGCCAGTCCACGACAAGCAGCGAAGCGGTGGAGGGCCGAACCTATACCGGCGGCCGGCGCAATGAGGATGCACCCGCGGCAGCGGTCGAGGCAACGGCGGCCGGGGACGTGCCTTCGCGGCTTTCGATGACACCGACCACGGCCAAGACGGTCACGCCATCCGCGCCGGCGGGCAAGAGCATCAACGAGAAGGGCCTGCCGGCGCCGAAGCCGCACTGAACGAAAAAGGGCGGAAGAGACCTGTGGTCTCTCCCGCCCTTCGATCAGGAACGACTGTCAGCCAGTCGGGTCGCTCAGGCAGCGAGCTTCTTGACCTCGGCCACGATCTTCTGCGCGGCATCGCCCAGATCGTTCGCGGGAACGATGGCGAGGCCCGAATTGGCGAGGATTTCCTTGCCCTCGGCAACGTTGGTGCCCTCGAGGCGCACGACCAGCGGCACCGAGAGGTTCACTTCCTTCGCCGCGGCGACGATGCCGGCAGCGATGATGTCGCACTTCATGATACCGCCGAAGATGTTGACCAGGATGCCCTTCACGTTCGGATCGGCGAGAATGATCTTGAACGCCGCGGTGACCTTCTCCTTCGAAGCGCCGCCGCCGACGTCGAGGAAGTTGGCCGGGAACATGCCGTTGAGCTTGATGATGTCCATCGTGGCCATCGCCAGGCCTGCGCCATTGACCATGCAGCCGATGTCGCCATCGAGCTTGATATAGGCCAGGTCATACTTCGAGGCTTCGAGTTCGGCGGGATCTTCCTCGCTCTCGTCGCGCAGCTCGGCCAGGTCCTTGTGGCGGAACATCGCGTTCGAATCGAAGCCGACCTTGGCGTCGAGGACGAGGAGGTTGCCCTGCTCGGTCAGCGCCAGCGGGTTCACTTCGATCTGCGCGGCATCGGTCGCGACGAACGCGGTGAACAGCGACGACGCAACCTTGGCGGCCTGCTTGCCCTGATCGCCGGTCAGGCCCAGCGCGGCGGCGACGGCGCGGCCGTGGTGCGGCATGAAGCCGGTCGCCGGATCGACGTCGAAGGTGTGGATCTTCTCGGGAGTCGAGTGGGCGACTTCCTCGATGTCCATGCCGCCCTCGGTCGACACGACGAAGGCGACGCGGCCGGTAGCGCGGTCGACGAGGAGCGCGAGGTAGAACTCCTTCGCGATATCGGCGCCGTCAGTGATGTAGAGGCGGTTGACCTGCTTGCCATGCTCGCCGGTCTGGATCGTCACCAGCGTGTTGCCGAGCATATCGGTGGCGTGGGCGCGGACCTCGTCGAGCGAGAAGGCGAGGCGGACGCCACCCTTCGCATCGGGGCCGAGCTCCTTGAACTTGCCCTTGCCGCGGCCGCCGGCATGGATCTGCGACTTCACGACGAAGAGCGGTCCAGGCAGCTTCTTGGCGGCCTCGACGGCCTCCTCGACGGTGAACGCGGCGAAGCCGGCAGCGATCGGCGCGCCATACTTGGCGAGCAGTTCCTTGGCCTGATATTCATGGATGTTCATGGGACGCGCCCTCGTCTTTTGTGGCGGGAAGGAGTTTGCGGGTGCCTTAAGCACGGCGCGCGCGCGAATCCAAATCTTTTCGCAGTAAATGCGATTGCGACAAACTTGCAATAAGTCGTCGTAAACCCGGTATGGCGGCAACCACCTTCCACCGCTAGGAAATCGCCATGACCCTTTCCCTTGCCGCCGCGCTGCTGCTCTCGCCCTCCATCGAACCGGGTATCGCCCATCAGGCGCTCGACCGGCTCACCGGCTGCTGGGATGCGCCAGGCGACGTGATGGGCAAGCGGGTTGCGACTCGGGTGCGGGCCACCTGGCGGCTCGGCGGGCGCTATCTGCTGCTGGAATCGCACGGGCTCGATCCCGCCGATCCCTATGACGCGGCGATCACGATCGGCGACCATGACGGCGACAGGCTAAGCGCCTGGTGGATGGACAGCTTCGGCGCGGGCTACAGCGCCGCTGGCAAGGGCCAGGCCGACAAGTCCGGCACGATCGCGATCGACTATGCCTATCCCGATGCGCTCTACGCCAATCGGCTGGCGCCCCAGGGCAAAGGCTGGCGCTGGACGATCACCGAGCGCAAGCCCGATGGCAGCGAGAAGCCCTTTGCCAGCTACACACTGACTCCGATCAAATGCGAAGCCACCGTCTTCGCCTTCTGATCCGGAACGCCTATCTAACGCTCATGTCGCCCTGGATCGGCCTTGCCCTGTTCCTTGCCACGCTCGCCGGGATGGAGCTGTTCGCCTGGGCGATGCACCGCTGGGTGATGCACGGGCCGGGCTGGTTCCTGCATGAGAGCCACCACCGCGCCCGCACCGGCTGGTTCGAGTGGAACGACCTCTACGCGGTGATCTTCGCGGTGCCCTCGATCATCCTGATCTATGGCGGCGTGCAAGCAGGCTGGTGGCCTGGTTCCACGTGGATCGGTGCCGGAATCGCCGGCTATGGCGCGATCTATTTCGGCTTCCACGACGTGATCGTCCACCAGCGGGTGCGCCATCGCTATGTGCCGCGCTCGCGCTACATGAAGCGGATCGTCCAGGCGCACCGGCTGCATCACGCGGTCGAATCGAAGCAGGGCGCGGTCAGCTTCGGCTTCCTCTGGGCCGCGCCCGCCGACGAGCTGAAGCGCCAGCTCAAGGCCCGTGGCAGTTCGGCCCGCATCCGCACGAACCCGGATTGACGACTCATCCAGCGCCGGACACATGCTTGTGTCCATGGAGCATCTGAACCTCCCCGAGTCCGAATGGCGCAAGCGCCTCAACCCGGAACAGTTTCACGTGCTGCGAGAGGCCGGGACCGAACCCGCCTTTTCCGGCCGCTTCACCGACAACAAGGCCGATGGCCTGTATCTCTGCGCCGGCTGCAAGCTCGAGCTGTTCGACAGCGCCGACAAATATGATTCGGGATCGGGCTGGCCCAGCTTCACCCGGCCGCTCGATTCGGAGAACGTCACCGAGCATGCCGATGTCAGCCATGGCATGCGCCGCGTCGAACTGCGCTGCGCCCGGTGCGACGGACATCAGGGCCATGTCTTTCCCGACGGGCCGCCGCCGACCGGCCTGCGCTACTGCATCAACTCGGCCAGCCTCGATTTTCGTTCACGTGGTGGCAACCACAATGCCGCTAGCGACCGGGCTTGAGCGCCTGATCCTTGTGAGCGGGCCGAATAGGGCTTAATCGCACTCCCCCGATGCCATCGAAAAACCTGCCAGCCGTGATCCGCACGCCCAAATGGCGTGACCTTGCCTTCTGGAAGCGCCTTGCCTTCTGGACTCTGATCAGCGGGGGCAGCCTGGCGCTGCTTGCATTCATCGCGCTGTTGATCGCGGTCTATTCGACCAAGTCGACGCTGCCGAGCTTCGACGAACTCAAGTCGTCGCCCAACGGCCAGATGATCCGCGTCCATGCCGCGGACGGCACCGTGCTGGTCTCGCTCGGGCCGAGCTATGGCGAGTGGATCAAGTACGACCAGATTCCGCAGGTGATGAAGGACGCGATCATCGCCACCGAGGATCGCCGCTTCGAATCGCACTGGGGCGTCGATCCGGTCGGCGTCGCCCGCATGTTCTGGCGCGCCAAGCAGCTGCATGACGAAGGGCGGCGCCTGCAGGGCGGCTCGACCATCACCCAGCAGGTGGCACGCACCATCTTCCTGTCGAACAAATATGATCTCGGCCGCAAGGTGCGCGAAGGCATCATCGCGCTGTCGATGGAGCGCAAGTTCACCAAGAACGAGATCCTCGAGCTCTATCTCAACAAGGTCTATTTCGGCGGCGGCGCCTACGGCATCGACGCGGCGAGCCGCAAGTTCTTCGGCCATCCGGCGACGAACCTGAGCCTGGCCGAGGCGGCGGTGATCGCCGGCCTGGTCAAGGCGCCGTCGCATTATTCGCCCACCGCCGATGCCGACGCTGCGATCGGCCGCGCCAGCGTGGTGCTCGACCTGATGGCCGAGACCGGCAAGATCACCGAGGCGCAGGCCAAGGGCACCGATCCGCGCACCGTGGCGCTTGCGCCCGAACCCAAGCAGAACAGCGTCCGCTA
The DNA here is from genome assembly GCF_014204495.1 of Sphingomonas kyeonggiensis. Classification (GTDB taxonomy): domain Bacteria; phylum Pseudomonadota; class Alphaproteobacteria; order Sphingomonadales; family Sphingomonadaceae; genus Sphingomonas; species Sphingomonas kyeonggiensis_A. The sequence continues at coordinate 1,018,880 of NZ_JACHLN010000001.1, forward strand.
CTTCACCGACTGGGCGCTGCCCCAGCTCGAAGTGCTGATCGACGAGACCGAGGCGCCGCTCGAGGTGTGGACCACGCTCGACCTGGGCATGCAGCGCGCCGCCGACGATGCGATCCGCGCCAATGCCCCGAAGAACGCGCAGGGTGCGCTGGTCAGCCTCGACCGCGACGGCGCCGTCCGCGCGATGGTCGGCGGCAAGGACTATGTCGCCTCGATCTACAACCGCGCGACCCAGGCGACCCGCCAGCCAGGCTCGGCGTTCAAGCTGTTCGTCTATCTCGCCGCGCTGGAATCGGGCCACAAGCCCGACGACCTGGTGGTCGACGAGCCGGTGACGATCAATGGCTGGAGCCCCCGCAACAGCTCGGGTGCGTTCCGCGGCGAGATGAACATCCGCACCGCCTTCGCCTATTCGGTCAATACGATCGCGGCGAAGCTCGGCCAGGAGGTCGGTTTCGGCGCGATCGCCGACATGGCGCGCCGCTTCGGCATCACCACGCCGGTGGATACCCATCCGGCGATGGTGCTCGGCACTTCGGACGTGCGCCTGATCGACATGACCCGCGCCTTCGCCTCGGTGGCGAACAAGGGCGTGGCGGTGACGCCCTATGGCATCACCCGGGTGACCGCGAACGGCGCGGTGATCTACCAGCACGAGGTCGACACCAGCCATGTCCTCGTCGCGCCCTATGTGGCGGCGCAGATGACCGACCTGATGCAGACCGCGGTCGCCACCGGCACCGGCCGCGCCGCGCAGATCGGCCGCCCGGTCGCGGGCAAGACCGGCACCACCACTTCGAACAAGGATGGCTGGTTCGTCGGCTTCTCCTCGGGCCTGACCACCGGCGTGTGGATGGGCCGCGACGATGCCAGGGTCGTCCCCGGCCTGCAGGGCGGCACCGCCCCGGCACGCGCCTTCCATGACTTCATGATCAAGGCCGTCGCCAAGCGCCCGGTCGAGCAGTTCGACACCCAGGTGACCCTGCCCGAGTACCAGCTCGACGAAGAGAACGCCGCCTATGGCGAGCCCGACAATGGCGTGTTCGTCGACGAGGACGGCAATCCGGTGCCCGAGGACCAGCAGCCGCGCGGCGACGGCACCGAACAGGTCCAGCCGATTCCCGGCCAGCAGGGCGGTCAGGGCGACGAGCAGCTCGACCAGGACTGGATCGACCGGATGACCGGCCGCCGTCCCTCGGCGCCGGCCCAGCCGCAGCGTGATCCCCGGGACGCACCGCGCGACGCGCCGCGGCAGCAGGCGCCCCAACCGCGGGACGCGGCGCCTCGCGGCGAACAGCAGTAACGCTTCGTGAAGCCCCTCCCGGGAAGGGAGGGGAAATTACCGCCCGTACCAGTGCAGCCCGGCGCCGTTGCGCTTGAGCCAGGCCCGGGCGCGCTCGGGATCGCCTTCGTAGAGCTCGGCCACCACCCGGTGGAACGCCGGCGAATGGTTCATATGGATGCGGTGCGCCACTTCATGCGCCACCGTCGAGCGGCGGACGAAGCTCGGGGCGAGCAGCAGCCGCCAGCTGTAGCGGATCTGGCCCGAGGAAGCGCAGCTGCCCCAGCGGCCGCGCGGATCGCCGATCGATACCTTGGTGACGCTCACCCCGGCACGTTCGGCATATTCGGCGGTTTCCTCGCTCAGCAGATCGAGCGCCGCCTGGCGGAGCCAGCGCTCGATGCGCTTCTCCAACCCCTCGCGCGGGCCACCGCAGAGCAGCTGGTCGCCGATCAGGCGCGGGGTGCGACCGGCACCGGTCGCGGGCCAGACGATCTCCACTTCGGCATCGCCGATCGGAATCCGCGCGCCCGGCTCGAACGGCCGTGCCTCGGGCATCTTGGCCTGTTGCGCGGCGATCCAGCCCTGATGCTCGCGCGCCCAGTCCATCGCCTTCTTGAGCGAAGCGCGCGGAGGCAGAGTGAGCTTTATCCGGCCACTGCGCGGATCGACCGAGAGCCGCATCCGCCGCGAGCGGGCGTTGCGAACCACCTCGATCTCGGGGTCGCTCAAAGTTCGCGGTCCACCAGGTGATGCTCGAAGTCGATCACATCGTCCTCGCTGACCGTCCAGCCGCGAGTCGATTCACCGGCCTTGTGGACGGCTTCGGGATCACCGCTCACCAGATAATGCCAGTCGGGCAGCGGCTTGCCCTCGCTGCGCAGGCGATAGGCGCAGGTGGAGGGCAGCCACTCGATCTCGGGGACGTTGCGCACCGTCAGCCGCACGCATTCGGGGACATAGGCGTGGCGGTGCTTGTAATCCGAACAGCGCCCCATCCGCCGGTCGAGCAGCCGGCAGGCGACGTTGGTGGCGTGCAGCTCCCCCGTCTCCTCATCCTCCAGCTTGTGGATGCAGCATTTGCCGCAGCCGTCGCAAAGGGCTTCCCATTGCGCCCGGTCGAGCTTTTCCAGCGGCAGGTCTTCCCAAAATTTCCCGGTCATTTCACCCAGTGTTCGAGCTCCGCCACCAGGGCCGGAGCATCCTTCTCGATCGGCAGCGACGTGATTGGCTTGCCGTCCCGATCCATCAGATAGGCAATCTGGCTGTGTCCTACCAGATAGGCGCCGCCCGGACCGGGCGCTTCCTTCCTGGCATAGACCGCATATTGCTTGGTGACCGCCTGGATCGCCGCCGGCGTGCCGGTGAGCCCGACGATCCGGTCGTCGAAATTGCGGACGAACTCGCCGACCATCTTGGGCGTGTCGCGCTCCGGATCGACGGTGATGAAGATCGGCACGATCGCCTTCGCCTTGTCCGGCGCCTGCTTGTCGAGTGTCTTCATCGCCTGGCCGATCTTGAGCATGTCGTTCGGGCAGATGTCCGGGCAATAGGTATAACCGAAATAGACGATGCGATATTTGCCGGCGAAATCGCCGTCGCGAACCGTCTTGCCCGCGGGATCGGTGAGCGCGAACGGCCCGCCGATCCGCGCCCCGGCCAGCGGGGGCTCATCGGCCGCGCCGCCGCTGCAGCCTGAGACGATCAGTAGCAAAGGCGCAAAGGCCTGAAATATCCTGCTCATGGTATCGCCAGCCATGATCTGATAGTCCGGGGCTTGCAAGCACTGCCGCTATGGGGTTTGGGCAAACACATGATCGTACGCGTAATGGGCGCCGCCGGCGCCGCCCTGCTGATGCTCGCCGCCGTGCCGGCATCGGCCCAGCAATTCTCGGACAGCTACAACTTCCTCAACGCCATCCGCGAGACGGACGGCGCCAAGGTGAACAAGTATCTCGAGAACAAGTCGCTCCGCATCGTCAATGCGAAGGATCGCATGACCGGCGAGGGCGCGCTGCACATCGTGACCAAGCGCAACGACGCGACCTATCTGCGCGTGCTGCTCCAGCAGGATGACATCAACGCCAACCTGCCGGACGGCCGCGGCAACACCGCGCTGATCATCGCCGCCGAGCGGGGCTGGGGCGAAGGCGTGCAGATCCTGATCAAGTACGGCGCCAACGTGAACCTGGCGAACAGCAGCGGCGAGACGCCACTGATCCGCGCCGTGCAGGTCCATGACATCGACGTGGTCCGCCAGCTGCTCGATGCCGGCGCCAATCCGGATCGCACCGACAACGTCACCGGCAAGTCCGCTCGCGACTATGCCCATGACGAGACCCGCTACCCGCAGATCGCCAAGCTGCTCAACGAAGCACCCAAGGGCGGCAAGAGCAGCGGCGCGGCGGCACCGGCCGGCCCGAAACTCTAAGGCCCGGCATGGAAGCCGGGCCTTCCCGGCTTCCCCCTCGAACATCGAAGCTGCGGCCAGGCGCCAAAAGTACACAAAGTACAGGCCAAGAGCGGGTTTGTGCGCGCCTTTGGACGGCCCAGCACCGGCCGGAAGCGCGCCCCAAGCAGCCCTATTACGCGCGCGAGATCCTATTTTTCCAACAGGCCTAGAACGCCGCCTCCGCATCGGGATCCAGCATCTGGATCACCCGGCGCGCGGCGCGGCGGGCGAAGGCGAGGGTGGTCTTCTTGCGGGTGGGTGCCGGCAGCGGCACCGTCGCCGATTCGCGCATCACCGCCGCGTCGTAGCGATCGGCGACGATCAGCCCGGCGCGCGCCGGCAGGAAGCCTTCCTGCTCGAAGGGCCGCAGGTCGAAGCCTTCCGGCACCGCCCAGAAGAAACGGTCGCAATGCGCGAGATAATCGGTCCATTTGCCGTCACCGAGCAGATCGGCGCGCGAGACCTTGATCTCGACGATGACGATGTTGCCCCGGGAATCGATCGCCATCAGATCAGCGCGGCGACCGCCCTCGAGCGGCACTTCGGCCAGCGCGACGCAATCATGGCGCAGCAGCAGCCGCGTTACCCCGCGTGCCACGTCGGCGGCGATGAGCGGGTCTTCCGAAAGCGAAACGGCCGGGGAGTTCATCCCCGGCCGTTTAGAACATTAAGCGAACGCGGGGAACCCCGCGACTCGACTCAACGATAGAAAACGTGATTGCCGACCGAGCCGACACGGGCGCGCTTCCAGCTCGGCTTCACATAGCGGGCATGGAAATAGAGCGCTTCCGGCACCGGCGAATCCCACTGGTCCTTCATCGCGACCTGGGCAACGGCGAGCGCCTTCTTCCACTGGCCGTTCGACGGCGGGGTCGGCAGCTTGCCGCCGCGCACGAAGGAGAACTGGCCGCGCTGGGTGACGACACCGCACACCGAGGTGGGGAAACGACCCGACTCGGTGCGGTTGAGGATCACATCGGCAACCGCGAGCTGGCCCGAAAGGGGCTCGCCCTTGGCTTCGTAATAGATGCTGACGGCAAGACAGTTGAGCTCACGGTCGAGCGACGCGGGCGCATCCTGCGCAGCCACGGCATCAGACAGCGAATCGAAATCTTCGTCCGCATCCGCATTGGGGATCGGCTGGACGATTTCCGTCTTTTCCTGGACCGGAGTCGGCGCGGCCTGGGGGGCCGGCGCGGGAACCTGCTGGAGGTTCTGGACGTTGACCTGATGAACCGGCGCATCCTGCACGGTGTTGGTCACGTCGAGCGTGGCGGCATTCGCAAGTGCGCCAGCGCAAAAAGTCACGGCCGCGAAGCCCGCGGCGCGATGGATGAACTTCATTAGGGTTCGTTACTGTGCGGTTGGTGCGCGGCCGGCCCTGTTTCTCATATGGGCCGCCGGGCTTCCCCCCCGACTGCGTAACCGACCGACTTCACACCCCGGCAGGCACAACGCGATTGAAAGTGGTGGGCCCTTTCGCCGCGCGCGAGGCTTATGTCAATTCAATGTCATCGTTTCAGCGGCGAACCGTTCGCCGTCTGCGATATCCAGTTCAATCACCCACAGATCGGAATCGCGCTCGCGACGCCGCTGCCAATAGGCGGTGACTTCGCCGTCCTCGGCAAATAGCTGAGGTCCCGAGCGAATTAGCGCGGGAGCCCCATCGGGACCGAGGCCACGTTCGAAGAAGCGCGGATTGGCACCCCGTTCGACCAGCAGCAGCAGGACCGCACCGGCGGTCGCATCGCCTTTCGCCAGCACCATCGCACTGCCGCCGGCACCCTCGGCACGGCGGATCAGCGCATTGACCAGCATGCCTGTGGCAAGGCGCGCCATCAGCCCTGAGCGTAGCCGGGAAGCGTGGCGAGCGGGATGCGCGAGCGCATGAAGGTGCCGGTGCCGCGCGCCGCTTCCTCGCCGGTCGCATCGATCAGCCGCGCCTCGCCGACGAATACGCGGCGCTGCCCGCTCACCCAGCGCCCCTCCGCCACCACCGGGCCCGGGCCCAGCGGCTTGGTGAGCAGCAGGTTGAACTGGGTGGTGAGCACGAAGCGATCGGTGACCAGGCTGTTCACCGCGTAAAAGGCGGCGTCGTCGAGCATCTTGAAATAGCTCGTGCCATGCGCCGCGCCGGCGGCATGGAAATAGCGCTCGTCGATATTGAAGCGGATGCGCGCGACGCCGGGTTCCGGGATCTCGAGCACGGACTCGAACAGCCGGTTGATCGGCGCCGCGGCATAAAGGGATTCGAGCGCACGGAAATGCGCCTCCGCCCCCGTGGGAGACTCAGGCTGCGTCACGCGTCTCCACGCCGGCGAGCAGGGCATAGAGCGCATCGCGCGAGCCCGCGCCGCGCAGCTTGGCGGCGATGGTCTTGTCGCGCAGCAGCCGCGAGACACAGGCCAGCGCCTTGAGATGCTCGGCACCCGCGCCAACCGGCGAGAGCAGCATGAACACCAGGTCGACCGGCAGCTCGTCCACCGCGCCGAAATCGACGGGTTTGTCGAGCCGGACGAATATGCCGCAGACGCGGCGGATGGATTCGAGCTTGCCGTGTGGAATGGCGATACCGGCGCCAAAACCGGTCGAACCGAGCTTCTCGCGCTCGGAAAGCGTTTCGGCCACACCGCGGGCGTCGAGGCCGTAAGCCTCGGCCGCCGCGGCCCCCAGCGCCGCGAACAGCGCCTTCTTGCTGGCAACACTCACGCCGGAGAGCACTGCCTCCGGCACGAGCAAATCACTGATCGTCGTCATCGAAATTCCAGTTGAGGTCCGCCCCCCGGGGCCTGCCTAATACTCAGGCGGCGCGATTGGGTTCCACCCATCCGATCGTCCCGTCGCCGCGCCGATACACCATGTTATGGGCGCCCGTCGCGCTGTTTTTGAACAGCAGCGCATTGGTATTCCGCAGGTCGAGCATCATAACTGCGTCCGAAACGGTGGCATCCGGCACATCGACGCGGGTCTCCGCGATGATCAGCGGCGCATCCGAGGCCTCATCCTCATCCACGCTTTCCTGGAACAGCGTGTAGCCGGCATTGTTGTCATAGGATCCGTTATCATAGGCGCCATTCTCGGCGAAGGCGTTGACCACGCCATTCTGCCGATCCTTGAGCCGGCGCGTATAGCGGCGGAGCTGCTTGTCGATCCGGTCGGCCGCGCCGTCGAACGCGCCATGCGCCTCCATGCCCTTGTTGGTCGCCTTGAGGACCAGGCCCTGCATCACGTGCATCACGATGTCGCAGGTGAAGCCGTTATCGTGCGGCCCCTTGCCGAAGGTCGCCTGGGAGGAGAGAGCGCGCGAGAAATATTTGTCGGCGATCCCCTGGAGTCGTTCGGTCACCTGCTCCTTGAGCGCGGCGCCAGTTTCGACCTGATGCCCAGAAACCCGAATGTCCATCGTTCACCTCCACTTTTATGAGGACCCTAGCTGGGGCGGGGTCCGGACCGATTGACCGCGGTCAACTGCCGGGATCAACTGGTCGGGGCGGTGCCCCAGAGCGGCTCCTCCATCTTGGAAAGAAAGGCTGCGTGGCGTTCGAGTTCCGCCGGACTCGCAGCAAATTGTCGTGCGGGACGCACATGTACCCGCGTCGGCGCCTCGGCAGCGGTCTCGCGGACCACCGGCGCGTCCACCGCCAGGCCCAGCGTGATCTGCCGGCCCCCGGTCAGCTCGACATAGACCTGCGCCAGCAGCGAGGCGTCGATCAGCGCGCCGTGCAGCGTGCGCTGGGTCAGATCGATGCCGTAGCGCGAGCAGAGCGCATCGAGCGTATGCTTGGCGCCGGGATGCTTCACCCGCGCGATCGCCAGCGTATCGACCATGCGTCCGAGGTCGACGATGGGCCGGCCGCTGCGGATCAGCTCGCCATTGATGAAGCCGAAGTCGAAATTGGCGTTGTGCGCGATCATCGGGCTGTCGCCGATGAACTCGAGCATGTCCTCGACCACATCCTCGAACAGCGGCTTGTCCGACAGGAACACGTCCGACAGGCCATGGACGTTGAACGCCTCGATCGGCATCGGCCGCTGGGGATTGATATAGACGTGGAAATTGCGCCCGGTCAGCACGCGATTGACCAGCTCGACACAGCCGATCTCGACCAGCCGGTCGCCACCAGAGAAGCTGAGCCCGGTGGTTTCGGTGTCGAACACGATTTCACGCATTGCGACCTTATCCTCCCGCGCGGCCGACTAGGCAAGCGATGACATTACGTACCACCGCGCGCGTCTCCCCGATCGTCCCGCCGGTGGGGATGACGAAGTCGGCGCGGTCACGCTTTTCCGAGTCGGGGAGCTGGCGGGCAAGGATCGCTTCGAATCGCGCCTCGGTCATGCCCGGCCGGGCCAGCACGCGCTCGCGCTGCACTTCGGCCGGTGCGGAGACCACGGCGATCTTGTCGACATGGCGCCAGCCGCCGGCTTCGAACAGCAAAGGTATGTCGAGCACCACCAGCGGCGCATCGCGATTCGCGTGGAGAAAGGCCTCGCGCTTCTCGGCGACAGCGGGGTGGAGGATCGCCTCCAGCCGGGCAAAGGCAGTGGGATCGGCCATCACCGCCTCGCGCAGCAGCGTGCGGTTCACCCCGAGTTCGCTGGTCGTGTCGGGAAACTCGGCCTCGATCGCGGCGACGGCGTCGCCATCCGGCCCCTGGAGCCTGTGGACCTCGGCATCGGCATCGAACACCGGCACGCCGCTTTCCGCGAACATCGCCGCCACGGTCGACTTGCCCATGCCGATCGACCCGGTGAGGCCCAGGGTGACCGGGCGATCGCTCATTTCAGCAGCAACTCGCGCAGTTCGTCGTCGCGGTCGCGTGGCGGCTCGGCGCCGAAGAACAGCTCGAAGGCAAGCGCGGCCTGGCCGACCAGCATCTCGAGCCCGTCGACCGTATCGAGATCGCGGTCGCGCGCCTGGGCGAGCAGGTCGGTCTCGAGCGGGGCATAGACCGCGTCATAGACCACCGCATCCTCGGGCAGCGGCGACAGGTCGATCTCCAGCGGCGGCTGGCCGACCATGCCGAGCGCGCTGGCATTCACCAGCAAGGCGGCCGGCGGCAGCTTGGCGGTGAGCGGCAGTGCCTCGCCCTTGATCCCGAAGCTGGAGAGCAGGGCCGCGCCCTTCAGCACATTGCGGTTGAGCAGGGTGACCTTGCCGACGCCGACACGCGACAGCGCGAACAGGATCGCGCGGGCGGCTCCCCCAGCGCCGATCATCACGACATGCTGGCCATCCAAATCGAGCCCGGCGATCGGCGCATAGAAGCCGCCGGCATCGGTATTGGTGCCGATCAGGGCACCATCCTCGGCGCGAACCACCGTGTTGATCGCGCCGATCGATTCCCGGACGCCGCCGCGATCCTCGACGAACGCGAGCGACTCCTGCTTGTGGGGCAGAGTGATGTTGCAGCCGCGCCAATCCGGATCCGCCTTCCTCGACTCGAAATAGCCGGCGAGTTCCTCGGGCTTCACATGGGCGCGGCGATATTCGGCGGCGATGCCGAGCTGCTTCAGCCAGAAACCGTGGATCACGGGCGACTTGGACTGGGCGATAGGGTCGCCGATCACCTCGGCATATACAGTCATGACGTCAGAACCCCGCGGGTGCGCAGATAGGAAAGGATCGGCAGCAGCGGCATGCCGAGGATGGTGAACTGGCTGCCGTCGGTGCGGCTGAACAGCTGGACGCCCGGACCCTCGATCCGGAAGCAGCCGACGCACCCGGCGATCGCGGGCCATTCCATATCGAGATATTGCTCGATGAAGGCCTCGGAGAGCGGGCGGACATGGAGCTTGGCGCGATCGACGAAGCGCCATACCGCGCGGCCGCCCTCGGCGATCACCGCGGCGCTGTAGATGTCGTGCGTCTTCCCCGACATGCGGCGGAGATGGTCGGCGGCCTGCTCGCGGCTCTCGGGCTTGTCGAGCAGCGAGCCGTCATCGAGGGCGACCAGCGAGTCCCCGCCCAGCACCAGGGCGGCCGGCACCAGGCCGGAGACCTTGAGTGCCTTCAGCTCAGCCAGCGCATCGGCCAGGTCGCGCGGCGAGATGCCGCCGGCGAGCAGGGATTCCTTGGCCGAGGCTTCGTCGACCTGTGCCGTCACGGCTTCATGCGGCACGCCGGCATCGTTGAGCATCGCGCGGCGCGAGGCGCTCTGCGAAGCGAGTACGAGTTTCATTGGCTTCCTTTTTCGAGCGTCCGCTCGTTGCACAGCTGGATGATCGCCGCCGCGGTTTCCTCGATCGAGCGACGCGTGACGTCGATCACCGGCCAGCCATTGTCGGCGAACATCCGCCGCGCATAGGCGACTTCGCGGGTCACCGCATCCTGCTCGACATAGCTGGTCTCGGTGGCCTGGTTGAGCGAGAGCAGGCGGTTGCGGCGGATCTGGATCAGCCGGTCGGCGCTGGTGGTGAGGCCGACGATCAGCGGATGCTTGAGCTTGTAGAGCTCCGGCGGCGGCGGCGATTCCACCACGATCGGGATGTTCGCGGTCTTGTAGCCGCGGTTCGCCAGGTAGATCGAGGTCGGCGTCTTGGACGAGCGCGAGACGCCGGCGAGCAATATGTCGGCCTCTTCCCAATCCTCGGCGAGCAGCCCGTCATCATGCGCGATGGTGAACTGGATCGCATCGACACGGGCGAAATAGGCGGCGTCGAGCGTATGTTGCCGGCCCGGCCGCGCCTTGGCTTCCTGGCCGAGCAGGTTGGACAGCGCGTGATTGACCGGATCGAGCGGCGCGATCGCCGGCAGGCCCATCGCCCGGCAGCGGCTTTCCAGCGTGCGGCGGATCTCGGGGTTCACCAGCGTATAGAGCACCAGCCCGGGGTTCTGCGCGATCTCCTGGAGAATCCGCTCGAGATGCGCTTCGCTGCGCACCATCGGCCAGAAGTGGCGGAGCGTTTCGACATCGTCATATTGGGCGAGCGCTGCCTTGGCGATGTTCTCCAGCGTCTCGCCGGTGGAATCGGAGAGGAGATGGAGGTGAAGCCGCATCAGTGACCCTTGTGGAAGGCGCGAAGCGCCGCTGGGTGTGAATCTGTGGATAACATGGCTGACAGCCACTAGCGCAACCCGGCGCATGAACCAATCGGGTCAGTTTGATGACTCCCACTGGTGATTCGTCCACAGCCGCGTCCCCAGCTTGTGATTCCAATCCACAGCCTGTTGAAAACGGGGACGGCGATTCCGAATCCGAGGATTCCTGCGGGGCAGCGAGAGTCAAACTGTTGGCAAGGCGCGGACGATTCCATAAGCCCCGGCTTTCACGCGCCAACAGACTCCAACAATCTCTAGATTCATTCTTTATTGTTTTAGGAACGAGGCTCTGACCGACTCCCATTCCAAGCCGCTGCTCGAGACGCTCCAGGGTGTTCGACAGGAGACTCCGCCCGTCTGGCTGATGCGTCAGGCCGGGCGCTATCTGCCCGAATATCGCGCGCTCCGGGCCGAGAAGGGCGGATTCCTCGAACTCGCGCTCGACCCTGAAGCCGCGGCCGAGATCACCCTCCAGCCGATCCGCCGCTTCGGCATGGACGGCGCGATTCTGTTCTCCGACATCCTGATGGTGCCGATGGCGCTGGGGCAGAAACTCTGGTTCGAAACCGGCGAAGGTCCCCGCCTCGCGCCGACCGTGACCGCCCGTCAGATCCTGGATGGCCTTGAATCGCGTCCTGAAGCCCTGCAGCCGGTCTATGAGACGGTTCGGCAGGTCAGGGCCGCACTCGACCCGCGAACCACTTTCCTGGGCTTTGCTGGCAGTCCCTGGACCGTCGCCACCTACATGATCGCCGGCCAGGGCAGCCGCGAGCAGGCCGAAGCGCGCAGACTCGCCTATGGCGATCCCGGGCTCATGCAGGCGCTGATCGACCGCATTGCCGATTGCACGATCGACTATCTGGCGGCGCAGATCGATGCCGGCGTGGAAGCGGTGCAACTGTTCGACAGCTGGGCCGGCAGCCTCTCGCCCGAGCAGTTCGAGCGCTGGGTAATCGCGCCGACCACCCGCATCGCCGCGGCGGTGAAGGGCAAGGCACCGGTGATCGGATTCCCCAAGGGCGCCGGCGGCAAGCTGCCCGCCTATGCGCGCGAGACCGGCGTCGATGCGATCGGTCTCGACGAGACGGTCGATCCGGCCTGGGCCAACGCCGTGCTGCCGGAAGGGCTGCCGGTGCAGGGCAATCTCGATCCGCTCGCGCTGATCGCCGGCGGCGAGACGCTCGATCGCGCGGTCGACCGCATCCTTTCGGCCTTCCCAACCCGTCCGCATGTGTTCAATCTCGGGCACGGCATCCAGCAGGACACGCCGATCGCGCATGTCGAGCGGCTGCTGGCACGGATCAGGGGGTAGAGATGGCGGGATTCCTCGGCGGGGCGTATCTTTGGGTCAAGGCGTTCCACATCATCTTCGTGATCTTCTGGATGGCCGGCCTGTTCCTGCTGCCGCGCTATCTCGTCCATCACCAGGAAGCCCTGGGCACGCCCGAGGCAGCCGCCTGGGAAAAGCGCGAGGCGCTGCTCCGCCGAATGATCCTCACCCCCTCGATCGGGATCGTCTGGCTGCTTGGCCTGGTGCTTGCCGCCAATCTCGGCCTGTTCGAAGGCGGGGCAGGGCTCGGCTGGCTCCATGCCAAGCTGCTGATCGTGTTCCTGCTTTCCGGCTATCACGGCTGGGCGGTCGGCTATTCGAAGAAGCTCGCAAAGGGGCAGGGCGCGATCGCCCCGCGGACGCTGCGTCTGGTCGGCGAAGTGCCGGCGCTGGCGGTGATCCTCATCGTGATCCTCGCGGTGGTGAAGCCCTTCTGAGCGTTGGCGCAATTAAGTTGCGCCATTTCGGTTGGTCGCCGCAACTTACCGCTTGCCGCAAAAGCGCATACCAGACCGCGGAGACCGGTTGACTTGGGGGTAGGCCACTCCTAATTCGGCGCTGTGGACCGGGTCACCGGGCCATCCCTCCTCCAAGCATCGTTATTCGCGCGCGACTCTACCCGCCGACCGACGCTCCCCCCAGCATCCAAGCACCCGGACTCCCAATGCATCTCAAGGACCTCAAGAAGAAAGCCCCCGCCGAACTGGTCTCGATGGCCGAGGAGCTCGGCGTGGAGAGCGCTTCGACGCTGCGCAAGCAGGACCTGCTGTTCGGCATCCTCAAGGCAGAGGCCGAGAATGGCGAGCAGATCCTGGGCCTGGGCACGATCGAGGTGCTGCCGGACGGCTTCGGCTTCCTGCGCAGCCCCGAGGCGAACTATCTCGCCGGCCCCGACGACATCTATGTCTCGCCCAACCAGGTCCGCAAGTTCGGCCTGCGCACCGGCGACACGGTGGAAGGCGAGATCCGCGCGCCCAAGGATGGCGAGCGCTATTTCGCCCTGGTCCGCCTGGTCTCGGTCAATTTCGACGATCCCGACGCGGTTCGCCACCGGGTCAATTTCGACAACCTCACGCCGCTCTACCCTGAGAGCAAGCTGACGCTCGACCAGCTCGACCCGACCCAGAAGGACAAGTCGGCCCGCGTCATCGACATCGTCTCGCCGCAGGGCAAGGGCCAGCGCACGCTGATCGTTGCGCCGCCGCGCGTCGGCAAGACGGTGATGCTGCAGAACATCGCCAAGGCGATCACCGACAACCATCCCGAAGTCTTCCTGATCGTGCTGCTCATCGACGAGCGCCCGGAAGAAGTGACCGACATGCAGCGCTCGGTGAAGGGCGAGGTGATCTCCTCGACTTTCGACGAGCCGGCCCAGCGCCACGTGCAAGTCTCTGAAATGGTTATCGAAAAGGCCAAGCGCCTGGTCGAGCACAAGAAGGATGTGGTCATCCTGCTCGACTCGATCACCCGTCTCGGCCGCGCCTACAACACCGTGGTGCCGAGCTCGGGCAAGGTGCTGACCGGCGGTGTCGACGCCAACGCCCTGCAGCGCCCGAAGCGCTTCTTCGGCGCGGCGCGCAACATCGAGGAGGGCGGGTCGCTCTCGATCATCGCCACCGCGCTGATCGATACCGGCAGCCGCATGGACGAAGTCATCTTCGAAGAGTTCAAGGGCACCGGTAACTCGGAAATCGTCCTCGATCGCAAGGTGGCGGACAAGCGCATCTTCCCGGCGCTCGACGTCGGCAAGTCGGGCACCCGCAAGGAAGAGCTGCTGGTCGACAAGGCCAAGCTCACCAAGATGTGGGTGCTGCGCCGCATCCTCATGCAGATGGGCACCGTCGACGCGATGGAGTTCCTGCTCGACAAGATGAAGGACTCGAAGACCAACGAGGATTTCTTCGACTCGATGAACCAGTAAGCTGTCCCACGCTCCACGTGGAACAGGACGAAGAGGCCGGGCCCAGCGCCCGGCCTTTTTCGTTTTGATGCTGGACGCGCCCGACGCTTGCATGCCGCTGCAAGCACGTTAGGGCTTGGCCGATGCTCGACATGCTCCTCAGCGCCGCCGCAGCCGGAATCGGCTCTCCTGCCGATATCTGGCAGCATATCCTCGCCGATTTCTCGAACCTGGGCGATCCGTCCGCGCTTGCTGCCTTCGGCTCGGTGCTGATGATCGACCTGGTGCTGGCGGGCGACAATGCGATCGTCGTCGGTGCGCTTGCCGCGGGGCTGCCCGCGGAACAGCGTAAGAAGGTCATCCTGATCGGCATCGGTGCCGCGCTGGTCCTGCGCATCGCTTTCGCGCTGATCGTCAGCTGGTTGATGGGAATCGTCGGCCTGATCTTCGCCGGTGGCCTGCTGCTGCTCTGGGTGAGCTGGAAGTTCTGGCGCGAGATCCGCGAGGGCGGTCCGCACGCCGATGAGGTGGAATCGGGCCTGAAGCCGGCCAGGAGCTTCGCCGGGGCTGCTTGGGCCGTTGCCGTTGCCGACGTCTCGATGAGCCTCGACAACGTCCTGGCGGTCGCCGGCGCGGCCCGCGAGCATCCCGGCATCCTCGTCGTCGGCCTGCTGCTCTCGGTGGCACTGATGGGCATCGCGGCGAACCTGATCGCCAAGCTGATCAACCGCTATCCCTGGATCGCCTATATCGGCCTGATCGTGATCGTCTTCGTAGCGTTCCGCATGATCTATGAAGGCTGGGTGGGCACGCACGAGACGCCGGGGATCACCAGCTTCTTTTGAGGGTCTAATAGCGATGTTCTCGCATTGGCCTTGGACATCGCTGGTAATCTGCGTTGGGGTTGCGGTCGCGTACCGGGCCATTGTGCTGCTTTGTGGCAGCCGGTCGGTTCAAACCGCGCAACCGCTGCCGAAGAAACGCGGGACATTCGAGGCCGATCCATCGGCATTACCGCATGCGACGCTTGCTGCTTTCTGGGCCTATGGCGGAGACTATCCGGTGCCATATCCGGATGCGGAGAAGGTGGTAAGGGATCTGGAACGGCGTCACGGAATCGTACTGCCTGACGACTTCCGGGCCTATCTGCTGACCACAGCGCCGAAGGATGATCAGTGGGATGGCACCGATATGATCTGGTGGTCGCTCTCTCGAGTCCGGAGCATCCCGGAGGAGTATGAGCATTCGCTCAAGAATCCGCTGATCGCCGCAAAGGCGGAGCGCTATCTGTTCTTCGCCGATTATTGCCTATGGTTCTGGGCGTGGGCGATTTGCTGCGAGGCAGGCGAGGACTATGGCAAAGTCGCGATTATCGGGGCTGGAGATCGCTGGGTCGCGGACAGCTTCACCGATTTCGTGAAAGCTTATGTCGGGAATCCGGATTCGGTGAATTGAAGGAGCGATATAGTGGTACCTTCAATGCGCCACCGCCTTCGAAAACAGGTTCATCACCACCACACCGGCGATGATCAGTCCCAGCCCAAGCATTGCCGGCATATCGAGCTTCTGCCCCTGGAAAATCCAGGCGATCACGGTGATCAGCACGATCCCCACGCCGGACCAGATCGCATAGGCGATTCCGGTCGGAATCGTCCGCAGGGTGAGCGACAGGCAGTAAAAGGCAGCCGCATAGGCAACGACCGTGACCAAGCTGGGCACCAATCGGGTGAAGCCTTCGGACTGTTTCATGAAGCTGGTGCCGAGCACTTCGGCGGCAATCGCGATACCCAGGAAGAGATAGTTCATGGCGGACTCCGATGGGTTCGGAGCGGCAAGCCATGCGTCGCTTCGAACCGGGTTCGTTGGACGCCGAGGCTGAGAAGAACCCGCGCGCGGGCGCAGGAGCCACCACCCTGCTGCTCTATTTTCGACGGTTGATATCTAGACGGAAGCGATTCGTCTGTCACGTCGCCGGCGGAGGCGAGAGGTGGCGCGCTCACAGGAACACGCCACCTTCAAAGCAGCTTAGCCGAGGTTCTTCGCAAAGAACTCCGCTGTCCGCCCATCCGCGAGCTTGGCGGCCTCATCCGAGCGACGCTTGCCGAAGGTGTCGGCAAAGCCGTGATCCTCGCCGGCATAGTCGTACAGCGTGACCTTGGGGTGATCGTCCAGGCCGGCATGCATCGCCGCCTGGGCTTCCGGGCTGACGAAGTGATCGGCCTGGGGGATATGCATCAGCACCGGGCGCGAGATGCCGTGCTTCTCGCCGAGCAGATTGTCGATGCCCACGCCATAATAGCCGACGCTCGCGTCGCTGTCGGTCCGGGTCGCGCTCATGAATGCCAGGCGTCCACCCAGGCAGAAACCGACCACGCCGACCTTGCCGCCCTCGCCGAGCTGCGCACGCGCCGCGCGGATCGTTGCCTCGATATCGCGGATGCCGGCATCCTGGTTGAACTTGCCCATCAGCGCGAGCGCCTGCTGGAACTGCTCGGGCACGTCGGGATCGAGCTGGATGCCCGGCTCAAGGCGCCAGAACAGATCGGGCGCGAGGCTGAGATAGCCCTTCGCCGCCCAGTCATCGCACTTTTGGCGGATGCCCGGGTTCACGCCGAAGATCTCCTGGATCACGATCACCGCAGCCTTGGGCGTGCCCTCGGGCCGGGCGACATAGGCCTGGAAGCTGCCGCTGTCGTCGATCGTGTCGATGCTGATCATCTCGCTCACAATAAGGTCCTTCCGGAATAGCGCCGCTCATGATCGAGCAGCCAGGATTTGGTCTTGGGCCCGTCGCCGCCCGAATAATTGCCGAGGCGGCCGCCATCGGCGAGCACGCGGTGGCAGGGGACAAGGATGGGAAAGGGATTGCGCGAGCAGAGCTGGCCGATCGCCCGCGCGCTCGATCCGGTCCGGTGCGCGAGTTCGCCATAGCTCAGCGTCTCGCCGTAACCGATGCCGATCATCGCGGCGCGCAACTCTGTTCCACGTGAAGTCGGCAGGGGTTCGAGCGGCAGGTCAAAGTCATGCCGCGCACCGGCGAACCAGGATTCGAGTTGCTCGAGCGCGCTGCGGACCGCAGTTGCGCCGGCAGGGCAGGGTGATTCCGCGCCACCGATCGTCACCGAAACCAGCATGTCTTCGCCGCCATCCACCCGCACCGGGCCGATGGGCGTTGCGATCACACCATGGTCGCGCGCATACATGCATCCGAACTAGCAGCCGCATCGCGGCGCGCGCAACGGAGATAGCCATGAAGATCAACGTCGAGGTGGATTGCACGCCCGAGGAAGCGCGCCGGGCGATGGGCCTGCCCGATCTGGGGCCGGTGCATGAGCGCTATGTCTCGATGATGGTCGATGCGATCAACAAGCATGGCAGCCCCGAGGCCTTCCAGCAGATGCTGCAGAGCTGGTCGCCGATGGGCGAGGCGGGGATGGGCTTCTGGCGCGCGATGTTCGATGCCGGCACCGGGAGCAAGACCGACAAGTAATGGATACGATCTACGCGGTTTCCAGCGGCGCTCCGCCCGCCGCGATCGCGGTGCTGCGGGTGAGCGGTCCGCATGCGTTCGAAGTGGTGCGGGCGTTTGCCGGCGATCTGCCGAAGCCGCGCCGCGCTGCGGTGCGAGCGCTGCAGGATCCTGCGGATGGCGCGCTGCTCGATCGTGCGATCGTGCTGTGCTTTCCAGGGCCGAACACTGCGACGGGTGAGGACCTGGCCGAATTCCATCTTCATGGTGGCCGCGCCGTGGTCCGCGCGGTTGAAGCGGCGCTGGCTGCCCGACCGGGGCTCCGGTCGGCCGAGCCAGGCGAGTTCACCCGGCGCGCGTTGATCCATGGCCGGATCGACCTGAGCGAGGCGGAAGGGCTGGGCGATCTGCTGATGGCGGAGACCGAGGCCCAGCGCCGATCGGCGATCCGGTCGGCGGAAGGCGCGGTGCGTCGCGCCGTCGAGGGTTGGACGGATCGGTTGCTCGGGCTTGCCGCCCGGGTCGAGGCCGAGCTCGATCATAGCGATGAGGATGATGTCGCCGACGCAGCCCTGCTCCCGGCGATCCGATCGGGCGCGACTTCCCTGGCGGCGGATATCGAAGCGATTGCCGATCGCCCGCCGGTCGAGCGGTTGCGCGACGGCATAAGGGTGGTGCTCGCCGGGCCGCCCAATGCCGGCAAGTCGTCCTTGCTCAATGCGATGGCGGGCCGTGATGCGGCGATCGTCTCGCCGATCTCGGGTACCACGCGCGATCGGATCGAAGCGCCCGTGGTGCGTGGCGGGATCGCCTGGTTGCTGATCGACACTGCCGGCCTGGCGGAGCTGCCCGGCGACGAGATCGAAGCGATCGGCATCGCTCGCGCCCAGGCGGCCCAGGCCGAAGCCGACATCCTGCTGTGGCTCGGCGACGAGATTCCGCCCGCGCACGACCATCTGCTTTGGCTCAATCCCCGCGCCGATCTGCCGGGGCGGGAACGGGAAGCGGGCGAGGCGCGGCTGTCGCTGTCCTCGCGAACGGGCGAGGGCATGGATGCGCTCTGGCAGGCCATGGCGGGGCTTGCGAGCGATCTGCTCCCGCCACCGGACCAGATGGCACTCAATGCGCGTCAACGGGAGCTGTCCCAAGGCGCGGCCGCCGCGCTGCGGGCGATTGAGTGGGAAAATGACCTGCTGCTGATCGCGGAGCATCTTCGTTCCGCCATGCGCGCCTTCGACGCGATCACGGGCCGGGCAGGGGTGGAGGCGATGCTCGATGCGCTGTTCGGGCGTTTCTGCATAGGTAAATAGATGTTCCACGTGGAACGCTTTTGACGCGGCGCGTGCGATTCTGTAGCGCGCGGGCAATGGATTTCGACGTCATCGTCATTGGCGGCGGGCACGCCGGCACCGAAGCGGCTGCCGCCTCGGCCCGCCGCGGCGCGCGCACCGCCCTGCTCAGCTTCGACCTGTCCAAGCTCGGGGCGATGTCGTGCAACCCCGCGATCGGCGGCTTGGGCAAGGGTCATCTGGTCCGCGAAGTCGATGCGTTCGACGGGCTGATGGGCCGCGCGACCGATGCCGCCGGCATCCATTATCGGATGCTCAACCGGTCCAAGGGCACCGCCGTCCAGGGTCCACGTGTCCAGGCGGATCGCGTCCGCTATGCCGCCGCGATCCAGAAGATGCTCGCCGAGCAGCCCAATCTGCATCTCGTCGCGGGCGAGGCCGAAGCGCTGGAACTGGCGAGTGGTGCCGTCGCCGGCGTCCGCCTGGCCGATGGCAGCCTGCTCGAATGCAGTGCCGTGGTCCTTGCCACCGGCACCTTTCTCGGCGGCCGCATTTTCCGCGGCGAGGAGCGTGAGACCGGCGGCCGGGTAGGCGAGGGCTCCGCCATCCGCCTGGCCGGGCAGCTCCGCGAACTGGACCTGCCGATGGCGCGTCTCAAGACCGGCACCCCGCCGCGTCTCGACGGCCGTACGATCGACTGGGCGCGGATCGAGGAGCAGTCCTCCGACGGTGATCCCTGGACGATGTCGCCGCTCACCCCGGCGCGCGTGCTGCCCCAGCTCCATTGCGGCGTCACTCGCACCACCCACGTCACCCATGATGCGATCCGTGCGGGCCTCGATCGCTCACCGCTGTTCACCGGTGCGATCGATGCACAGGGCCCGCGCTATTGCCCTTCGATCGAGGACAAGATCCACCGCTTCGGTGATCGTGACGGCCACCAGATCTTCCTCGAGCCCGAGGGGCTCGACACCCACCTGATCTACCCGAACGGCATGTCGACTTCGCTGCCGGTCGATATCCAGGTGGCGATGGTCAATTCGATCCCCGGGCTCGAGCGTACCGCAATCGTCACGCCCGGCTATGCGGTCGAGTATGACCATATCGATCCGCGCGCGCTCGATGCCACGCTGGGGCTTCCCGCGATTCCGGGCGTCTGGTGCGCCGGGCAGATCAACGGCACCACCGGCTATGAGGAGGCAGCGGGGCAGGGCCTTGTCGCGGGCCTCAACGCTGCCGCCTATGCCCGCGATCTCGCGCCGCTGGTCCTTGATCGTGCGACTTCCTATCTCGGCGTGATGGTCGACGACCTGGTGTTGCAGGGCGTTACCGAGCCCTATCGCATGCTCACCGCCCGCGCCGAGTTCCGCCTTCGCCTGCGCGCCGACAATGCCGGCACCCGGCTCGGTCCGATCGCGGCGGGGCTGGGCTGCCTTGGGCCCCAGCGTCTCGCCTGGCTGGAGGCGCGGGCAGGGGGCAGGGCAGCGCTCGACCAGGTCTTTGCCGCCGAACGTACCGCCAGCGCGCTGGCAGCCCGGGGCGCCTCGGTCGCCCAAGATGGTGCCAAGCGCCCCGCGCGCGAATGGCTGCGCTTCCCCGGCATCGAGCTGCACCATCTCGATGTCCATCCGGATGCCGATCCCGATCTGCTCGCCGAATATGTCGAGGATGCCCGCTACGCGCCCTATCTCGAGCGGCAGGAAGCCGAAGTCGCCCAGCTCCGCGCCAATGACGCAGTGAAGCTTCCCGCGACGATGGACTTCGCCGCAATCGCCGGGCTCTCCAACGAAATGATCGAGAAGCTCACCGCGTCGCGTCCCGAGACGATCGGCGCAGCGGCGCGCATCCGCGGCATCACCCCGGCGGCACTCTCTGCCATCCTCCTTCACGCGAAACGGCGCGCCGCATGACCGAAGACGAAGCACGCGAGTGGATCCGTGCACATTTCAATGTTTCACGTGAAACGCAGCTACAGCGCTTCGGCGAGATTCTGCGCGAGGAGTCGGCGCGGCAGAACCTGATCTCGGCCGCATCGTTCGACGAGCTCTGGACCCGCCACTTCGTCGATTCCGCCCAGTTGATCCCGCTGGCGGGGGAAGCCGGGGAGGGCGCATGGGTCGATGTTGGCACGGGTGCCGGCATGCCCGGGCTGGTGGTCGCGATCCTGATCGATCGTCCGGTGGTGATGGTCGAGCCGCGCATCCGCCGGGTCGAGTTTCTCCGCGCCGCTGCCGACCAGCTCGGCATCGCCGATCGCGCTACCGTGGTTCACGGCAAGATCGAGAGCTACCAGCCCAAGCAGAAAGCGGCGATCGTTTCGGCTCGCGCCGTCGCCGCATTGCCCGATTTGTTCAAGACCACGGCGCATTGCACCGACTCTCCCACAATATGGTTGCTCCCAAAGGGCCGAAGCGTGCAATCGGAGGTGGAAGCGGCGCGCGCGAAATGGCAGGGTGCGTTTCACGTGGAACCCAGCATCACGTCGCCGGAATCGGGGATCGTGGTCGCGCGAAAGGTACGCCCCAAATGATCTGCATCGCTATCGCCAATCAGAAGGGCGGGGTGGGTAAGACCACCACGGCGATCAATGTCGGCACCGCGCTTGCGGCGACCGGCCAGCGCGTCCTGCTGATCGATCTCGATCCGCAGGGCAATGCCTCGACCGGCCTCGGCATCAGCCGGGCCGAGCGCGAGCATTCCTCCTATGACCTGCTCGTCACCGATGTCGACCTGGTCGATGTCGCGACGCCGACCAAGGTCCCCGGGCTTGATATCGTGCCGGCGACGCAGGACCTGTCGGGCGCCGAGATCGAACTGATTGAATTCGACGCGCGCACCCACCGGCTCGACAGCGCGATCGCGCGCCACCATGCCCAGCGCTGGGACGTGATCCTGATCGATTGCCCGCCGTCGCTCGGCCTGCTGACGATCAACGCGATGGTCGCCGCGCACGCGCTGCTCGTGCCGCTCCAGTGCGAGTTCTTCGCGCTCGAAGGGCTCAGCCAGCTGCTCAGCACGGTCGAGCGCATCCGCAGCCGCTTCAATCCCGGCCTGTCGATCCTCGGCGTGGTGCTCACCATGTATGATCGCCGCAATCGCCTGACCGACCAGGTTTCCGACGATGTCCGCGCGGTGCTCGGCCGCGTGGTGTTCGACACCGTCATCCCGCGCAACGTGCGTCTCTCCGAAGCACCGAGCCATGGCCTGCCGGCGCTGATCTACGATCATCGCTGCCCGGGCTCCGAAGCCTATATCGCGCTCGCACGTGAAGTGATCGATCGCCTGCCCAAGCTCAAGAAAGCCGCATGAACGACGCCACCCGCAAGCCTCGCCCCGGTCTCGGCCGCGGCCTCTCGTCGCTGCTGGGCGACGCCGTTCCCGAAGCACCGGTCTCCGGCACGCCCGATATCGCCTCGGGCCTGCGCATGCTCCCGGTCAGCTCGCTGGTGCCGCACCCGGACCAGCCGCGCCGCCATTTCGACGAGGAAGCGCTGGAGGAGCTGGCCCAGTCGCTCAAGCTGCGCGGGCTGATCCAGCCGATCGTTGTCCGCCCGACCGGCCATAACTACCAGATCGTCGCCGGCGAGCGCCGCTGGCGCGCGGCGCAGCGCGCGCGGCTCCACGAAGTCCCGGTCATCGTCCGCGACTTCAACGAAGCCGAGACGATGGAAATCGCGCTGGTCGAGAATATCCAGCGCCAGGACCTCAATGCGATCGAAGAGGCGGAGGCCTATGCCCGGCTGATCCGCGAGTTCGGCCATAGCCAGGAAGCGCTCGGCAAGCTCGTCCACAAGTCGCGCAGCCATATCGCCAATTTGCTCCGCCTGCTCGACCTGCCCGAGGGCGTACGCAACATGGTCGTGGTCGGCGAGCTCGACATGGGCCATGCCCGTGCGCTGATCGGCGCGCCCGAGGCGGAAAAGCTCGCCCGCGAAGTCGCGAGCAAGGGGCTTTCGGTGCGCGAGACCGAGAAGCTCGCCCGCCACGCCAAGCCGAACAGCAAGCGCAAGCCCGAGCCGAAGATTCGCGACGCCGATATCTCGGCGCTCGAGCACCAGCTGGGCGATGTGCTGGGCCTCAACGTCCGCATCGCGCACGGCGCCAAGGGCGGCACGCTGACGCTCTCCTATTCGACGCTCGATCAGCTCGACATGGTTTGCCAGCGGCTGAGCGGCGAGCGGATTTAGGTCGCTCATTCTTCAGAAGGGCAGGCTCTCATGACCAAGGAGCAACTTGTCGAGCAAATGAAGCTCGAAGGGCTTCGCACGGATATGCTCTGCAGGAACTCTGCGATACCGTCAGAGTGCTTCGTAGTCCGCCGGAATGGAGCAGTCTGGGAGACTTTCTACGCCGAACGCGGCCTTGAGACCGGGCTGCGGGCCTTTCCCACGGAGGACGCAGCTTGCCGAGCCTTACTCGTAGAGCTGCGGGCTAACGCTGCAGCATCAGGCCTCTAGGTACGCTTTATCCCTTCGCCCGCGCCGCCTGGCGCGCGATCGTCACCGCCTCGGCTTCGGCCAGAACCTCGCCGGCGCTGCCCGAATGCATCATCGCCCGTTCGGCTGCGCGCACCCGGTCGATCGCGCGAATCAACTGCGCGCCGTTCCAGCGACGCAGGGCACGGCCGGTAGCGGCTTTCTCTCGGAAGAAAACGCGATGCTTTTCAAGCACTTCGTCCATATCGCCGCCGCGATCCAGGTCGATCCGCATCTCGGCCATCGCCTGTAGCCGCCGGGCGAGCTGGCGCATCAGCGGCACGCCGATGCCTTCGCCCAGCCGAGCCAGCTCGAATCCAACATCGCCAACCCGGCCATCGACCACGGCGGTGATCGCATCGCTCAGGTCCGAATCCCCCAGGTCCGCGCCGATCGCGTCCAAAGCGGCGCTGTCGGCGTCCCTGGGGCGATCTGGAGCCGCATCGAGGAAAAGGGCCAGCTTCTCGATCTCGCGCGCCAGGATGGCCCTGTCGCCGCCCGTAGCGGCTGCCAGGCGCTGGGGCACGTCACCCATCAGCCGCAGGCCATGCTCGCGCGCGACATTGGAGGCGAGGCGGGTCGCATCCACGCCCTCGGGCACATAGCAGGCATGGGCATAGGCGTTCTGCGCGGCGATTACCGATTTCACCAGCTTGCCGCTCGCCTTCAGTCCCGGGCCGATCGCCACGACGGGGTTGCCGGCCTTCTCGGCGCTCAGCAGCAGGCCGATCGCTTCGGCAGCACCTTCCTCGACGCCGAGCACGCGGACATAACGGGTGCCGCCGAACAGCGAGAGCGATGCCGCTTCGTCGGCCAGCCGGCCCGGCTGCTCGCGCAGCGCCTTCATGTCGAGGTCGATGCGTTCCGCCTCGGGTCCCAACGTCTTGCCGAGCTTGGCCGCCAGGTCGGCGGCGCCCGCTTCATCGGGGCCGTGGAACAGATAGAGCCGCGTATCGGGGTTGAGCTTCTCGATCGCGGCGCGGATCTGCGTCGCGTTGGCCTTCACTGGCCGCCCGCCCCGGGCGCGGTCTGCGCATAGCGGGCGACGCGCGCGACGATCTGGTCGGCGACGATGCCCGAAAGCCGCTCGAGCGCGCTCTTCTCGGCCGCGATCGTGGCATATTCGCTGCCAACCACGTCGATACCGGCATCGGAGCCGGCAGTGGCGTCGAGCACGACATTGCCGTTGCTCAGGTCGATCAGCTGGTAGCGGGCGCGCAGCGTGCGGCGCTCGCGCGCCACTGAATCGTCGCGCTTCACGCCCAGGCCGGAGATCTGGTCGTCCAGCTTCACTTCCAGCCGGAAGCGGGCCGGGGCGTCGTTATGATCGAGCCGGTCCTTGAGCGCATTGGCGACCAGCCAGCCCGACTGGCCCTGGATCGGCGCGACTTCGACCGCGGAAAGCGTGGAGCGCACCGCGCCGTCCGGCCCGCCGCCATAGAGCGGACGCAGGCCACAGCCCGAGAGCGAGCCGGAAAGCGCCAAGGCGCCGGCGACGAGGAGCGCTACATGCTTCATGCGACGATGTTCACCAGACGATCGGGCACCACGATCACCTTCTTCGGTTGCTTGCCTTCGAGCGATCGAACGATCTTGTCGCTGGCAAGTGCCGCGGCCTCGACGATATCCTTGGCCGCGCCCTTGGGCATTAGCAGCGTATCGCGCAGCTTGCCATTCACCTGGACGGCGATGGTGACCTCGTCGTCGACGAGCAGCGCGCTGTCCACGGCGGGCCATTCGGCGTCGGCGATCAGCCCGCTTTGGCCCATATCGGCCCAGGCCTGCTCGGCGATATGCGGCACCATCGGCGCGACGACGCGGGCGAGCGTACGGATCGCGTTGGTTCTGGACGCGGAAGGTTGCGTCTTCTCGATCGCGCCGACCAGTTCGTAGAGCTTGGCGACCGACTTGTTGAAGGTCAGCGCCTCGATATCCTCGGCCACGCCGGCGATCGTGCGGTGCAGGCGTTTGTCGAGATCGCGATCCTCGCCGGTGCCAGCTTCGCCGTCCGCAACGCTATGGAACAGCCTCCAGAGGCGGTTCACGAAGCGCCAAGCGCCCTCGATGCCGTTCTCGCTCCACTCCAGGTCGCGCTCGGGCGGGCTGTCGGAGAGCATGAACCAGCGCACCGCGTCGGCGCCATACTGGTCGACGATCGGCTCGGGATCGACGGTGTTCTTCTTCGACTTGGACATCTTCTCGATGCGGCCGATCTCGATCGGCTCGCCCGAGGCGAGTTCCACCGCGCCGGCGCTGTCCTTGCGGATCTCCTGGGGGGAGAGCCAGCGGCCGTCGAGGCTCTTGTAGGTCTCGTGCGTCACCATGCCCTGGGTGAACAGGCCCTGGAACGGCTCGGCCACGTCGAGCTTGCCGATATGGCGCAGCGCGCGGGTGAAGAAGCGTGCATAGAGCAGGTGCAGGATCGCATGCTCGACGCCGCCGATATACTGGCCCACCGGCAGCCACTGCTCGGCCACGGCCTTGTCGAACGGCTTGTCCGTGGGCTGGCTGGCGAAGCGGATGAAATACCACGAGGAATCGACGAAGGTGTCGAGCGTGTCGGTCTCGCGACGCGCGGGCGATCCGCACTTCGGGCAATCGACATGCTTCCAGCTCGGGTGCCGGTCGAGCGGGTTGCCGGGCACGTCGAAGCTGACGTCCTCGGGCAGCACCACCGGCAGCTGGTCGCGCGGCACCGGCTGGGCGCCGCAGCTCTCGCAATGGATGATCGGGATCGGCGTGCCCCAATAGCGCTGGCGGCTGACGCCCCAGTCGCGCAGGCGCCACACCGTCTGGCCCTTGCCCCAGCCGCCTTCCTCGGCGCGCTGGATGACGGCGCGCTTGGCGTCGGCCACGTCCATCCCGTCGAGGAAGTGCGAGTTCACCAGCGTACCCGGGCCGGTATAGGCCTCGGCATCGTGGAATTCGGGCGCGGTCTTGTCGCCTTCGGAGACGACACGCCGGATCGGAAGCGAATATTTGCTCGCGAATTCGAAGTCGCGCTGGTCGTGCGCGGGCACGCCGAACACCGCGCCGGTGCCATAGTCCATCAGCACGAAATTGGCGATGTAGACCGGGACTTGCCAAGCGTTATCAAAGGGATGCGTCGCGGTGAGGCCGGTGTCGAAGCCCAGCTTCTCCTGCGTCTCCAGCTCGGCCGCGGTGGTGCCGCCCTGCTTGCACAGCTCGATGAACGCGCCAACTTCCGGGTTCGAAGCGGACAGTTTCTGCGCGATCGGATGATCCGCCGCCACCGCGATGAAGCTCGCGCCGAAGATCGTGTCCGGCCGGGTCGTGTAGACTTCGAGAGCTTCGCCGTCCGAAAGGCTCCAGTTGAACTGCAGGCCCTCGGACTTGCCGATCCAGTTCTCCTGCATCAGCTTGACCTTGTCGGGCCAGTGCTCAAGGCCCTGGACGCCGGTCAGCAGGTCGTCGGCGAACTCGGTGATCTTGAGGAACCACTGGCTCAGCTTGCGCCGCTCGACCAGCGCGCCGGAGCGCCAGCCGCGTCCGTCGATCACCTGCTCGTTGGCGAGCACGGTCATGTCGACCGGGTCCCAGTTGACTGCAGATTCCTTGCGGTAGACCAGGCCATTCTCGAAGAAATCGAGGAAGATAGCCTGTTCGTGGCCGTAATAGTCGGGCTCGCAGGTGGCGAGCTCGCGGGTCCAGTCGAGCGCGAAGCCCAGGCGCTTCAGCTGCGCCTTCATCGTCGCGATATTGGCGCGGGTCCAGCTGCCGGGATGGACCTTCTTCTCCATCGCGGCATTCTCGGCCGGCATGCCGAACGCGTCCCAGCCCATCGGGTGGAGCACTTCCATGCCCTTCATCCGCCGGAAGCGCGCGAGCACGTCGCCCATCGTGTAGTTGCGGACATGCCCCATATGGATGCGCCCCGAGGGATAGGGGAACATCTCGAGGACGAAGCTCTTGGGCTTGGGCGAATCGTCACGCGCGGCGAAAGTGCGGTTCTCTTCCCACACCTTCTGCCACGCGGCGTCCGCCTTCAACGGGTTGAAGCGAGACAAAGTCAGTTCCTGCAATCTTCTCGCGGCTCCGGCCTGCTTCGCCGGGCGGAGGAGCAGGCTGGAACCGACACTAGGGGATTAGTCGTTGGTCACCGCAGCGCGGCGAAGGTCGCGGGCGCGGGTGAGGATGATGTCCTCGAGCTTCTGCACCGTCGCGGCCTGCACGGGTGCTGCGACCCAGGCGCCGTTGCGATTGACTTCGCGCAGGGCGGCGACACGCAGCGCATCGGCGCGCAGATCCTGGTCGAGGATCGTCACGGTCACCTTCATGCGCTCGGTCTGCACGTTCGGGTTCACATACCAGTCGGTGACGATGACGCCGCCGTTGGAGTCCGTCTGCAGCAGCGGCATGAAGCTCAGCGTGTCGAGGCTGGCGCGCCACAGATAGGAGTTCACGCCGATCGTGGTGATCTTCGACGCCGCGAGATCCGCCTCGGGGCGCTTGTTGTGACCGCCGCACGCGGTGATCGAAAGAGCAAGCGACCCCAGGATCGCGGTGCGCAACAGGCGGTTCATCGTCACATTCCTAGCAGGCGAGAAAAGTCGGGGAGCATCTATAGTGGCGCATGTGGCGGGAGCAAGGCGGGAAGCCATGCCCCGATTCGCACGATTGAAACACTTCTCGTTAATGGGCCCGCAAGCAGATTCTGTGGGTCTGATGCAACACCGTCACGAAATTTGTGCCACCGGTGGAACCTCGCTTCGGAATCATGGTAGTCGGACCTATCTAGGGAATCATGACGATGCGAGTCGGACGGATCAGGACGGGAATTGCACTGGGAGCGCTTGGCGCTGCCGGTCTCCTGCTTGCGCCATCGATTCAGGCCCAGACCAGCAAGGCCGAGCGCGTTGCGGCGGCCAAGCGCGCGGCGCTGCCGGCGCGCGGCGGCATGGGCATCTTCACCCCTGCAGCGGCGGATCCCAAGCTCGCCGCCGTGCTCGCCCGTTCGGGCCTGCCCGAAGGCAGCTTCCGTTTCACCCCGGCCGAATCGCGCGGCAATGCCCGCGGCGTGACGGTCGCGGTCCGTGCCAGCTCGAGCCGCGCGCTGCGCAACCGCGACGTGACGCGGGACGTCGCCGCGGCGGCCATCCCGGTCAGCCTGGCTCCGATCTCGTACAATCTCGGCGTCTCGGTTGGCTGGAAGCGTCTCGCCGTTTCGGGTGACGTCACCCGCGTCGAGCTGGTCGACCAGCCGGGCAGCCGCGAGCGCGCCGATATCGGTGTCAGCTACACCGGCAAGCGCCTGAGCGGCCGCGTCACCGCGACCTCGGATCGTCCGCTGACCAACACCCCGGTGCTGATCGGCGACAAGCCGAGCTACTCGATCGATGTCGGCGGCAGCTATTCGCTGACCCGCAACCTCGATGTCACCGCTGGTGTGCGCTATCGCAGCGAGGAAGATCGCCTGCCCAAGCTCAACGAGAGCCGCCGCGAGAGCCAGGCGGTCTATGTGGGCACCGCCTTCCGCTTCTGACGGCGCCGTCGTCATCCCGACGAAAGTCGGGATCTCAGGCAGCTAGTCCTTCGCCTTTGTCCACGCGTCGATTGCCGCCCATCCATATATCCCGAACGGCCTGAGGCTCGCTGCCTTGCGCGTGTCCATGCCGCCCAGCGCGATCACCGGCACGTCGAGCCCGCGCACGAGCATCCCGAAGCGGCTTCGCCCGAGCGCGCGCGCGCCGGGATGCGAGCGGGTAGGGAAGGCGGGCGAGATAAACAGTGCCTCGGCGCCCGCCCGCAATGCCGCGATCGCCTCGCGACGGGTATGCGCCGGTGCGGTACGGATTCCCCGGCCCGGTGCGGCATGGCTACCGGCTTCGCCGCGCATCGGTTCGATTCCGGCTCGGACCAGCACCAGGCCCCGCCGTTGCGCGACCTTCCGCACCCGGGCAAACAGCGCCCGGCGTTCGGCTACCGGCAGACTGTAGTGCCGGAACACCACGCCCGATTCCCGCGGCAGCCGCTCCAGTGCCTCCCACAGCGCATCGCCCATGCGCTCGTCGGTCATCAGCCAAAGGCGCGGGAGGGGGTGGCGGCGGCGCATTGCCCTGCCTATAGCGCGCTTCATGCCGATAGACGAAGCCAGCCAGCGCCTTGCCGATGTGCGCGCCCGGATCGCGCGTTCCGCCAAGATCGCCGGCCGCAAGCCCGACAGCATCACGCTGATCGCCATCTCCAAGACGCAGGAAGCCGAGGCGATCGCGCCGCTGATCGCTGCCGGCCAGCGCGTGTTCGGCGAGAACCGCGTCCAGGAAGCCGAGGCCAAATGGCCGAAGTTGCGCGAGACGACTCCCGATATCGCCCTCCACCTGGTCGGCCAGCTCCAGTCGAACAAGGCCGAGGATGCGGTTGCGCTGTTCGATGCGATCCATTCGGTCGACCGCCCCTCGCTGGTGGGGGCGCTCGCCAAGGCGATGGACAAGGCCGGCAAGCGCCCCGCCTGCTTCCTTCAGGTCAATATCGGCGACGAGGAGCAGAAGGGCGGCTGCCCGGTGCTCGAGCTGCCGGCGCTGCTCAAGGAAGCGCAGGCGGCGGACCTGCCGGTCCAGGGGCTGATGTGCGTGCCGCCGCTTGAGCTGGAGCCGGCGCCCTATTTCGCGCTGCTTGCCAAGATCGCCCGCGATCACGGGCTCGAGGGCCTGTCGATGGGCATGTCGGGCGATTTCGAAACCGCCGTGACGATCGGCGCAACCCATGTCCGCGTCGGTACCGCGCTGTTCGGCGCCCGCGCATGAAGTACGACGCCATATTGTTCGACTTCGACGGCGTGCTGCTGGAGAGCGAAGCGGCCGGCAACCGCCAGATCGCCGCCTATCTCACCAGCATCGGCCACCCGACCTCGCCCGAGGATTCGATGGCGAACTTCATGGGCCTGGCCGGTGCCGATTTCCTGGGTGCGATCGAGAACTGGATCGGCCGGGCAATCCCCGACGACTTCCACGCCGTGCGGGCAGAGGAAGATGCGCGCGTGCTCGAAGAGGGGCTTCCTGCCGTGGCCGGGGCTATCCGCTTCGTCGAGGAACTGCCCAGGTCGCTGCCCCGCGCGATCGCCTCGTCCAGCCGGACCGAATGGATCGACCGGCATCTGCGCCATCTCGGCATCCGCGATTGCTTCGGCGACCATATCTATAGCGGCCGCGAGCATGTGACGCGCGGCAAGCCGGCGCCGGACCTCTATCTCCATGCCGCCGCGGCGATCGGCGTGCCGATCGAGCGCTGCGTGATCCTCGAGGATTCGCCGGTGGGGGTTACCGGCGCCGTCGCCTCGGGTGCCGACGTCATCGGCCTGTGCGCCGGCTCGCACTGCGCTCCCGACCATGCCGAGCGCCTCCGCGCGCTGGGCGTGAAGCTGATCGCCCATGATTTCGACGAAGTGGCGCGGCTGGTCGCCTGACTCTTCCTTCTTCGTCATCCCCGCGAGGGCGGGGATCCAGAGTCACGAAGGACATCGCCGCCTCCGCGGGACAACGGGAGGGGCCTAGAAGCCTCGAGCTTCCCTCGCGAGCAGATACTCCCGCAACGCCATGGCGTCACTCAGTGCATTGTGCGGCCGTCGGCTCAGCGCCGCGCTGTCGAAGCCGAAGGCGTCGCACAGCTCGAAGCGGATGCGGTCGATCGGATAGCGGTGCCCCGGCGCGACGATCAGCAGTTGGGCGGCATGGGCGATGTCCTCGGGCCAGTCGGCGACCAGCACCGGATCGGGATCATTGCCCAGATAGGTGGCAAAGCCATGCCCCATCGCCGCGCGGCTGATCGGCGCCACATCGAGCGCCGGCAGGATATGCTCCGCCACCCAGGGCGTCGGATCGGGGCAGGGGAGCGCCGCATAGAAGGGCGCACCGCCATCCTCCGGCACCAGCGCCAGCGAGATCAGCGGCCCGCCGAACCCGTTGAACTCGGTGTCGAGGAAATACCTCAGAGCTGGTGCCCCGTCCGGTCGCGCTTGGTGGCGAGATAGCGTTCGTTGTGCGGGTTGGGCGGCAGGAAATGGGGGACGCGCTCGGTCACCGTCACGCCTGCGGCTTCGAGTGCCGCTACCTTGTCGGGATTGTTGGTGAGCAGCCGGATACGGTGCTGGCCGAGCAGCGACAGCATCTTCGCCGCCGTGGCGAAGTTGCGCGCGTCCACCGCGAAGCCCAGCCGGGTGTTGGCGTCGACCGTGTCGAAGCCCTGGTCCTGCAGCGCATAGGCGCGCAGCTTGTTGATCAGCCCGATCCCGCGTCCTTCCTGGCGGAGATAGAGCAATATGCCCCAGCCGCTTTCCCGGATCGCCCGGATCGCCGCCTGAAGCTGCGGCCCGCAATCGCATTTGAGCGAGCCCAGCACGTCGCCGGTCAGGCATTCGCTGTGCAGGCGAACAAGCGGCGGATTGCCGTTGGGTTCGCCGATCAGCAGCGCGACATGCTCGCCGGGCATCTCGTCGGTGCGGAACGCGACGATCTCGCTGTCCTCGGCGTCGAGCACAGGGAGGCGCGCGCGGGCGACGATGCGCAGGCGATCGGCATCCTCATGCGCGTCGATATCGGCGGCGGTGATCGTCTCCTCGCCGGCAGCCTTGCGGACGAAGAAGGCCGGCAGCAGCCCCGCCACCCGGGCGAGGCGCAACGCGGCGGCCGAAAGCTCGGGCTCGGCCAGTGGGATCGCCCGGAACGGCCCCTTGAGCGGCGTGGCGAGATCGAATTGCGGATCGGCGAGCGCGGTCGCGGTGTCGAAGTCGAGCCAGGGTGCGCGCTGGACCAGCACCGGCGCATCGGGTGTCGCGGCATCGCGCTGGTTGGCGAGCTTGAGCGTTGCCGCGCGCCCGGCGGAGAGCAGCAGATCGGCCTCGCCGCCCGCGTCGAACGCCGCCAGTCGCGGCGCGTCGGCGGTCTCCACCGCAAGCAGCGCGAGGTCGCCGATCGCGATCGGCCAACCCCGGCGCAGCGCGTCGACCGCGCGGGCGGCGTCATGCGCGCTCAAAAGTCGAACTCCGTGATGATCGGCACATGGTCCGAAGGCTTGAGCCAGGAGCGGCAGGGCTCGCACACCTTGTGGCTGGTCGCCTTCGCGGCGACGTCGGGGCTCGCCCACATATGGTCGAGCCGGCGCCCGCGGTCCGATGCGGCCCAGTCCTTCGCGCGGTAGCTCCACCAGCTGTAATAGCGCGCCGGGGCAGGCACGAAGTGGCGGCCGAGATCGACCCAGTCGTTCGCCGCCTGCAGCCGGCCCAGCGTCTCGACTTCGATCGGGGTGTGGCTGACCACGTCGAGGAGCTGCTTGTGGCTCCACACGTCGCTTTCCAGCGGCGCGACGTTGAAGTCGCCGGTCAGGATAGAGGGAACGCTCAGGTCCTTGGACCAGGCGATCATCCGCTCGAGGAAGTCGAGCTTCTGGCCGAACTTGGGGTTCAGCTCGCGGTTCGGGATGTCGCCGCCGGCGGGCACATAGACATTCTCGAGCCGCACGCCGCCCGGCAGCCGCACGCCGACATGGCGCGCCTCGCCATTGGCCTGCCAGTCGAACCGGTCGTCCTCGACCACCGGCACCCTGGCGATGATCGCCACGCCGTGGTGCATGCGCTGGCCGTGCTTGATGATGTGGTCATAGCCGAGCGCGCGGAAGGCGCCTTCGGGGAAGTCGCCGTCGATGACCTTGGTTTCCTGCAGGCAGAGCACGTCGGGCGCTTCCTCGCGCAGGAACTGCTCGACGATCTCGATGCGGAAGCGGACGGAGTTGATGTTCCAGGAGGCGATCTTCATCGCGCCGGATTTAGGGAGTGTTTCGGCTCCGCACCAGTGGGGAGCGCCAGACAAGGAAAGGCCCTCGTCCCGGGGGCAATGGAACGAGGGCCGACCTAGCGTTCGTCACGCAGGCGGGAAGTGGAAATCCCGGGTAACAGGGGGAAAATCCCGGGTACGCCCCACATCCGCAAGACTGGTTCTAGGGCAGGCAACCTGTCGCCAGCATGAACGATGTTCAGCTTCAGCGCGGGCCCTGGCGCCGCGGGTCGTTCCAGCGGAACGTTCCGTCGCTCACATTGGTGTTGAACTGCTGGTTCGACAGCCGGATCGAGGTCCGGTTGTTCTGCGAATCCAGCGCCACCCAGCCCTGGAGCATCAGCCCGGCCGGGGCCGAGGCGTTCTTCTGGAAGATCAAGGTGATCCGGCCATATTCGGGATGCTTTGCATCATAGACCTCGACCGAGACGACCTGGTCGCTGCCGGTCGGGATCACCTTGGCGAAGCTGGCGATGTCCTTCTTCGGGTTGAGCAGCACGGCAAGCGGCGAGTTGCCGATCGGCCAGCGCTCGACCTGGCGGACCTGGTAGTCGATGAAATAGAGGCTGCGCCCGTCCGCGACGATCAGCTGGGGCACGCCCTTCTGATACTGGAAACGGATCTTGCCCGGGCGCTTGAGCGTCATCGTGCCGGTCAGCGTGCGGCCGTTGCGATCGGTCTGCGCGAAGCCGGCGACCATCGAGTTCACCGCCTGGAGATGCTGCTGCACCTGGGCGAGTTCATTGGCCGGGGCGGGCGCCGCGGCCGAGACCAGCGCCGGCGCCGAAAGGGCGAGGCTGAGGACTAGGGGCCGTGCAAACACGTGTCGTTTCTCCAAATTGCGGGGAAATGCCCTGGAAGGCGGGGCTTGAATGTCCCCTGAACCCCCAGGCCCTGCGATTCGATCCCGTTACAATTGCCGGCCGTCGGTATCCATCAGCACTTCGCGGCGGCCGACATGGTCGGGGCGCGAGACCAGCTCGTCCTTCTCCATCCGCTCGATCAGCCGCGCGGCGGAGTTGTAGCCCACGCGCAGCTGGCGCTGCAGCCACGAGGTCGATGCCTTCTGGCTCTCCGCCACCAACTGGATCGCGCGGCGATAGAGCTGGTCCTCGGGCGAATCGTCACCCTCGGGCGCGCCGTCCAGGCTGAACCCGCCATCCTCGGGCTCCTCGGTGACCGCCGAGATATAGTCCGGCGTCCCCTGCGAGCGCCAGAAATCGGCCACGCCCTGCACCTCGTCGTCGCTGACGAAGGGCCCGTGCACGCGCACCAGCTGCTTGCCGCCCGGCATGTAGAGCATGTCGCCCTTGCCCAGCAGCTGCTCCGCGCCCTGCTCGCCCAGGATGGTGCGCGAATCGATCTTGCTGGCGACGTAGAAGGAGAGGCGGGTCGGCAGGTTCGCCTTGATCACGCCGGTGATGACGTCGACCGAGGGGCGCTGCGTCGCCATGATCAGGTGGATGCCCGCCGCGCGCGCCTTCTGCGCGAGCCGCTGGATCAGGAACTCCACTTCCTTGCCCGCGGTCATCATCAGGTCGGCGAGCTCGTCGACGATCACCACGATCTGCGGCAGCGGCTGCAGATCGAGCGCTTCCTCCTCGTACATCGGCTTGCCGGTGTCGGGGTCATAGCCCACCTGCACCTTGCGCCCGAGCTTCTGGCCCTTCGCCTTGGCCTGGCGCACCTTGTCGTTGAACGAAGCGAGGCTGCGGACATTGGCGTGCGCCATCATCCGGTAGCGATCCTCCATCTGCTCCACCGCCCATTTGAGCGCGCGCACGGCCTTGGCCGGCTCGGTCACCACATCGGCGAGCAGGTGGGGAATGTCCTTGTACATGCTCAGCTCGAGCATCTTCGGATCGATCATGATCATCCGGCACTGCTCGGGCGTCAGCCGGTAGAGCAGCGACAGGATCATGCAGTTCAAGCCCACCGACTTGCCCGAGCCGGTGGTACCCGCAACGAGCAGGTGGGGCATCGGCGCCAGGTCGGCGATCACCGCGTCGCCGGCGATGTTCTTGCCCAGCACCAGCGGCAGCGTCGCGCCCTGGTCCTCGAAGCTCTGGCTGCCGATCAGCTCGTGCAGGTTGACCGATTCGCGCACCGCATTGGGCAGCTCGATGCCGATCACGCTGCGCCCGGGGATCGTCGCGATGCGCGCCGAGGTGGCGGACATGTTGCGTGCCACGTCGTCGGCGAGCTGGATCACGCGGCTCGCCTTGATGCCCGCGGCCGGCTCGAACTCGTACATGGTGACGACCGGACCCGGCCGCACCTCGACGATCTGGCCCTTCACGTTGAAATCGTCGAGCACGCTCTCGAGCAGCCGGGCGTTGCGCTCCAGCGCCGCCTTGTCGATTCCCGCATTCTTGTTGACTGGCGGTGCCTTGAGCAGGTCGATCGAGGGCAGCTGGTAGCTGTCCTTGAAGTCGAGGCTGGTCTGGGTCGGCGGCTTGGTCCGCGCCGGCGAGGGCGTGACGTTGCGGTCGGCGATCACCGGGCCCGGGCGATTGTCGGGCACCACGGTCTTGCGCGGTTCGCGGCCGTCGCGGATCTTCGGCTCGGCGAATTCGCGCTCGTCGAACACTTCCTTCTGCGGCGCGCCGAGCAAGGGCGCCTTGGCCGGGCCCTTCAGGTTCGGGATGCTCGGCAGGATCACCCGCTCGGGCAGCGAGAAGTCGAGGCTACGCCACCAGATGAACAGGCCGATCAGCCCGCAGACCAGCCCGAGCCCGCGCGCCGACCACCAGCTGATCGCCGGATCGCCGGTGAAGCCGATCAGCCAGTTGAAGAAGCTGGCGATGCTCAGGCCGACCACGCCGCCCCAGCCGCCGGTAAGCGACAACAGCGCATCGCTGGAGAAAAAGGCGAGGGCGGTGGCGATGAACACCACGCCGATCGCGACGCCGCGTGTCATCGGCCCCCAATTGCCGACGGGTCGGTCCTTGAGCAGCCGCATCGCGACGATCAGCCCCACCGGGAGGAACAGCCACACCGCGGGGCCGAGCAGCGCATAGAGCAGATCGGCGATCCACGCGCCGGGATCGCCCATCCAATTGCGCGCGGGCCCTGCCGCGGCAGTGTTCATCGACGGATCGGTCGGGTGATAGCTGCCCAGCGCCACGCCGAGCGCCAGCACGCCCAGGAACAGGGCGGCTCCGCCGATAACCGCGCCGCTGCGGCGCGCGCCGGCCTTCATGGTTTCGCGCCAAAGCGGCGCTTGTGCCCGGGACGCCATGCCCAGCCTCCAGATTTTCAGGGGTGCGAGCCGGTTAATCGCGCGAGCGGACTCCGCCGTCAAGCGTTCCCGCCACGTTCCGCCGCATTGTAAGAGGCGGCGCGCCAATTCCCCTCCCTGCAAGGGAGGGGTTAGGGGTGGGTTAGAAAAGGGCGGGCTCGATGCCCGACCTTTTCTCTTCTCGCCGGCGGACTGGCTGCGCTCGCTTCGCTCGCCACCCACCCCCGGCCCCTCCCTTGCAGGGAGGGGAGCAGGAAGGGCGCATCGGGGATGACGCGAACGAAACCACGCGCTACGGCACGCCAATGGATCGCGCAGATGTCCTCATTCTCGGTGGCGGGCTGGTCGGCTCGGCGCTGGCCACCGCGCTCGATGCGCATGGCATTTCCTCGATCGTGGTCGATCCGGCTGATCCGGAGCAGATCCTCGCCGCCCGGCATGACGGCCGCGCCTCGGCGATCGCCAGCGCGCCGATGCGCATGTTCGAAGCGATCGGCGTGGCGGAGCGGCTGGCGGGGAAGGGCTGCCCGATCCAGGGCATCCGCGTTTCGGACGGGCTGGAGCCCGGCAAGCTCGATTTCGCCCCCGGCGAAGGTGACGGCGCGCTCGGCCACATGTTCGAGAACCGCATCCTGCGCACTGCACTCTATGAAGCCGCGGTCGCCGCGCCCCTCGCCGATGTGCGGATGCAGACCCGGGCGCTTCACGTGGAACGTGGCGAATTCGGCGTCACCGCGACGCTCAGCGACGGCAAGCAGGTCTCCGCCCAGCTGCTGATCGGTGCCGAGGGCCGCAACTCGCCCACCCGCCAGGCCGCCGGGCTCAACACCGCGCGCTGGAGCTATGACCATGCCGCGATGGTCGCCACGCTCGGCCACGAGCACAGCCATGAGAATATCGCCTTCGAGATCTTCTATCCCGAGGGTCCCTTCGCGATCCTGCCTTTGCTCGACGACGAGAACGGCCATCGCTCGGCGGTGGTCTGGACGGTCAATGCCCGCGACGCTGCCGGCATGATGAAGATCTCCGAGCGCGCCTATCTGGCCGAGGCGGAGAAGCGGATGGGCGGTTTCCTGGGCAAGCTCGGTCCGCTCACCGCGCGCTTCAGCCACCCGCTCGGCTTCCACCACGCCGCCTGGATCACCAGCGACCGCCTGGCGCTGGTCGGCGATGCCGCGCACGGCATCCATCCGATCGCGGGGCAGGGCGTCAATGTCGGCTTCCGCGATGTCGCCACGCTGGTCGAGGTGCTGGTGGATGGCAAAAGGCTCGGGCTCGACATGGGCGATCCCCAGCTGCTCGCGCGCTACCAGCGCTGGCGCGGGCTCGACACCTTCATGGTCGCCGCTGCCACCGACGGGCTGACCCGCCTGTTCGGCATCCCCGGCAGGACCGCGAGCGCGGTTCGTCGCTTCGGCCTTTCCGCGGTCGACCGGCTGCCACCATTGAAGCACTGGTTCATGGCCGAGGCGCGCGGCGAAAGCGGCGATGTGCCGAAGCTGCTGCGGGGGATTCCGGCTTAGCCTGCTGAACCTGCTCCCCGGCGAAGGCCGGGGCCCAGTTGCAATGTCGTTCGAGAGTCTCCTGCGCTATCGATAGTGCGCCGAGCCTGGGCCCCGGCCTTCGCCGGGGAACGAGAAGGGTAGAATCACGATGCCGGTGTTGCCGTTCGCATTGCTGTTGCTGCTCCAGGACGCGCCCGCGCCGATCGATGCCGAACTGGTCGAGGTCGCCCCCGGCCCCAAGCGCTATTTCCACGCCGGTGACGAGCGGGAAGGGTGCCCGGCGCCCACCGCCGCCTGCCGGCGCAAGGGCTATGTCGTCGCCGGCGACAGGCTGGTCGCCTGGGAAGCGAAGGGTGCGCTCACGCGCGTCACCTATCTCGCCCCCGGCAGCACCTTGCCGAGCGAGGGCTGGATCGAAAGCGCTGCGTTGCGCCGGGTAGCGCCCACCCCGCCCAAGGCCAGTGACTGGTTGGGCGGCTGGAACGTCTGGGAGGCGGAGATCGATATCACCCGGGGCGCGCGGCCGGGCTCGCTCCATTTCAGCGGCAATGCCACCTGGGGCGCGCGCGATCCCGAGCGGGTGAAGATCGGCGCCATCAACACCGGCGGCTTCGGCGCCGACAGGCCTGTGCCGGCCGGCGACCGGATCGAAGTGTCCGACGCGGAAGAGCCCGATTGCCGCGTCGCGATGCGACTGCTCGGCCCGTATCTGATCGCGCGCGACAATGGCCAGTGCGGCGGGCTGAACGTGACGTTCACAGGCGTCTATCGGCGCTGAGCGCCGAATGGGGAGGGGTGTTGCGATGCAGGGCAAATGGAACTTCTATGCGTGCCTGATCGAGGACATGCCCGCCTCGATCTTACTCGACCTGAGTCTGATCGGAGCGGCGCCCCTCCATGGCTTCGATCGCCTGGGCTATCTGCGCCTCTACATGAATGCGCCGCGTCCAGACGGCCTGTCGAGCAATGACGAGTTCGACCGTCTTGTCGCGCTGGAGGACCAGCTCCTTGCGCAGCTCGAGCCGGACAGCCGGCTTCGCTATGTCGGGCGCGATACGGCGAATGGCGCGCGGACCTATTATTTCTACCTGGCGGAATCGATGCCGTTCGAGGATCGCGCGGCGCAGGCGATGGCGGCCCATCCCGAATATGCCTTTGATGCCGGGGAGCAGGACGACCCCGATTGGCGCGTCTATCGCGATTTCCTCTATCCCCGTCCGCAGGATCTGCAGGCAATCCGCAATCGTGATGTGCTGCAGGCGCTGCGCGGGCACGACGATCATCTGGAGTTGCCCCGCCAGATCGACCACTGGGCCTATTTCCCCGATGTGGCGTCGGCTCAAGCCTTTGCCATGTGGGTGGAAGGAGAGGGCTTCCATCTGTCGCCGCCTCCGCCCGGTTCGGACAGCAGCTTTGGGGTGCGCTTCGATCGAATCGATCAGCCGGACGCAATCGATTCGATCAACTTGCCGCTGGTCGAGAAAGCGAAGGCGCTGGGCGGGGATTATGACGGTTGGGAGTGCCAGGTCATCCGGCCCTAAGCCGCTATTGCAGCGTGACCTCGTCGTCCCCGTCATGGCGGCCGTAGAACTGCATCAGCTGCACCACCAGCTCACTGCGCTCGGCGAGCGTGTCCGCCTCAAGCAGCGCCTGCTTCGATGCCGCATCGAACGGGGCGATCTGGGCGATGCCGTTGACCAGCGATTCGTCGTCGAGCCGGCTCACCGATTCCCAGTCGACCGCATAGCCGAGCACATCGGCGAAGCGGCGCGATTCGATCTCCAGCGCGGCGCGCTCGGCCATGGCGAGCACTTCGATGTCGCCCACCGCCTCCAGCTCGGCCTCGACCTGGCGGAACGGCGTCGTGACGTCGAGCTCGCGCCGGATGACGAAGCGCGCCAGTCCTTCGAGCACGATGTCGAAGCGCCCGTCGTCGAGCGCTTCCACTTCGGCGATGCGGCCGACACAGCCGATCTCGAACAGCCCGGGCGGGTTGGCGGCGTCGCGCGGCTGGATCATCCCGATGCGCCGGTCGCGGACCAGCGCGTCGGAGACCATCGCCCGGTAGCGCGGCTCGAAGATATGCAACGGCAGGTGCATCCGCGGGAAGAGCAGCGCGCCGGCCAGCGGGAACACAGACAGCCGCGTGATCTTCCCAGAAGGCGTCATCCGAACAGGATCGCCGAAAGCTTGCGGCGCTGGGCGGAGACCCAGGGGTCTTCCAGGCCGACTGCCTCGAACAGCTTGAGCAGCCGCTGGCGGGCGGCGCCTTCGTTCCAT
Source organism: Sphingomonas kyeonggiensis (assembly GCF_014204495.1). GTDB lineage: Bacteria > Pseudomonadota > Alphaproteobacteria > Sphingomonadales > Sphingomonadaceae > Sphingomonas > Sphingomonas kyeonggiensis_A. Next base: position 1,058,930 of record NZ_JACHLN010000001.1, read on the forward strand.
TCGCGGTCGTCGCGCACCATCGCAAGCAGGGTCTCGGCGGCGCCGTCGCGGTCACCCGAGGCCATCTGGCCGCCGGCGAGCTCGTAGCGCGCTTCCATGTCGCCGGTGGCGGCCTGGGCGGCGAGGCCCGACAGGTCCTCTACCGGCTGGGCTTCCTTCGCCAGCGCGATCGCGGCGCGGGCCTGCTCGATCTCGGCACCCTTGGCGTCCTCGGGCAGGGCCGCGAGCACCGATTCGGCTTCCTCGGCGCGGCCCAGCGCCAGCAGGGCGCGGGCGCGGCCGGCGGCGACCACGGGATGCTCGGGCACCAGCTCGGCGATCTGCTCGAAGATCGACAGGGCGCGTTCCGGATCATTCTCGGCCAGCGACTGCTCGCCCATCTCGATCAGCGGCTCGAGCTCGGCTTCCGCCTGGGCTTCCGTGCTCTGCACCGGCAGCTGGCGCAGCAGCTGGTCGAGCATCGTGCGCAGCTGCGATTCGGTGCGCGCCGAGCTGAGGTCGGCGACCAGCTGGCCCTGGAACATCGCATAGACGGTCGGGATCGAGCGGACCTGGAACTGGTTGGCGATGAACTGGTTCGCGTCGACGTCGACCTTGGCGAGGATCACGCCCTTGCCGGCATAGTCGGTCGCCACCTTTTCCAGGATCGGGGTCAGCGCCTTGCAGGGGCCGCACCATTCCGCCCAGAAATCGATCATGACGAGGCTGGTCATCGAGGGCTCGACGACGTCCCGGCGGAAGCCGTCCACGGCTTCCTTTTCCGCGGGGGTGAGTCCAAGCGTGGCCAAGGTGTCTGCTCCTGAAAAAGATGCGCTTCGGTTCGTCGCGATATGTGGGCTTTCAGGGGCGATGCGCCAAGCCTTTAAAAAAACTGTGGCGATAGGGGTTGCGGACCCAAAAAGCCGGTGCTAGTGGCCGCGCCTCACCCAGCCCGGTGGCGCTTCGCTGCCCCGGACTAGAACGCCAGAGCGGGCGTAGCTCAGGGGTAGAGCACGACCTTGCCAAGGTCGGGGTCGAGGGTTCGAATCCCTTCGCCCGCTCCAGCGTTTCCCACCGGATTTCCGGTGCCTGGGAAACGAACTTCAGAAAATTTCCAAAGATCCGCCGGCGTTCGATGATTCGATCCGCGCCTACCCTATCGGATGGCTTGCGCGTGCCCGGGGTCGGATGACAAAGTGTTGCCGATGATCGCACGGCTCGCTCTGGCGCTTGGCGCCGCCCTTCTCGCTTCCGCCGCTTCCCCGCCCGACGGGATCGAGGGCGTGTGGCGCAATCCGCACAACAGCGTCCACATCCGCTACGAGCCCTGCGGCAAGGGCGCGATCTGCGGCACCGTCGTCTGGGCCAGCGACAAGGCGATCGCGGATGCGAAGCGCGGCGGCACCGAGAACCTGATCGGCACCCCGATCTTCCGCAATCTCTACAAGAACGGGCCGAATCGCTGGAAGGGCAGCGTGTTCGTCCCCGATATCCGCAAGACCTTCTCGGGCACCGTGACGATCGAGGGCGACCGCATGATCGGCCGCGGCTGCCTGGTGCTCGGCGTCGGCTGCAAGTCGCAGACCTGGTCGCGAATCACGGAATAAACCCGAACGCTGGGTTTCCGTAAGCGGCCTTGTTCGAGGGACGCGGGCTTTCCACTTCAGCGGGCATACAGGTTCCAACCGCAAGAAGCCCCGCCATGTTCGGAAAAGTCCTTCGGGCGATTCTGCCCGCATTCGTGCTGTTCTCGCTCGCTGCCCCCGCGTCCGCCTCCCCGCCCGACGCGCCGATCGCCAGCGAGTGGCGCAACCCCAGCAACAGCGTGCACATCCGCATCGACAATTGCGGCGGCGCGGTCTGCGGCACGATCACCTGGGCCAGCGACAAGGCGATCGCCGACGCGAAGCGCGGCGGCACCAACAGCCTGGTCGGCACCCGGTTGTTCCGCGACCTCAAGCCCGCCGGCCAGGGCAAGTGGAGCGGCAAGGTGTTCGTCCCCGACATCCGCCAGACCTTCTCGGGCACCATCCAGTTCCAGGACGGCGACAAGATGGTCGGCAAGGGATGCGTGCTGTTCGGCATCATCTGCAAGGCCCAGACCTGGTCGCGCGTGCGCTAGGCTTGTTGAGGCGGTACCGGCCCGCGCCCCCACCCGGCCACCCATATGATACTGCCGTTGGGTGGCCGGGTGGGGGCGCGGGCCGGTACCGCAATGCGCTGACAGGCGCATTCCAAAACCGCGTTTGACCGCCAGCTTCGGGCTGGCGGCAGGCCCCGCACCGGCTAGGGTGCGGGGCATGACCCAAGCACCCATTCGAGTCGGCATCGGCGGCTGGACCTTCGAGCCCTGGCGCGGGACCTTCTATCCGGAGAAGCTCTCGCAGAAGAAGGAGCTGGAATACGCTTCCCGCCAGCTCACCGCGATCGAGATCAACGGCACCTATTATTCCAGCTTCAAGCCCGCCACATTCGAAGGCTGGGCGAAGACCGTGCCCGACGGCTTCGTCTTCGCGGTCAAGGGCTCGCGCTTCTGCACCAATCGCAAGGTGCTGGCCGATGCCGGCGAATCGGTCGCCAAATTCGTCGGCCAGGGCGTGGTCGAGCTCGGCGACCGGCTCGGCCCGCTGATGTGGCAGTTCATGGCCACCAAGAAGTTCGACGCCCAGGATTTCGGCGCATTCCTCGACCTGCTCCCGCGCACCCATGAAGGCGTCAAGCTCCGCCACGCCGTCCAGGTGCGGCACGAGAGCTTCGCGGTGCCCGAGTTCGTCGATCTCTGCCGCAGGGCGGGCGTGGCGATCGTCTATGCCGATTCGCCGCAATATCCGGCGATCGCCGACATCACCGGCGACTTCGTCTATGCCCGGCTCGAGGCGGGCGAGGACGACAACCCCCATTGCTATCCCGATGCCGAGCTGCCGCGCTGGACCGAGGCGGCACGGACCTGGGCGTCGGGCGGCCGCCCGGCCGGCCTCCCCTATGTCGAGGACAGGGACCCGCCCGCGGCGCGACGCGAAACCTTCATCTTCTTCATCCATGGCGGCAAGATCCGCGCACCGGCGGCGGCGCAGGAGCTGATCCGCCGGCTCGACGAGTCGAGCCAGGGCTGACGTCAAACCGTCCGTCCTGGTCGCGAGACTGCCCGAATCCGTCGCAATTCTGCCGTTTTCGGACGAAGCGCGCGCATTTGCGAAAACTGACGGAAACAATTCAGTAAAAATGCGTGCCTTTCGGGATACAGCCGATTGGCAAAGCGCAACTTTATACCAACGGCCGCTTTACGCGCGAAACCCCTGCTCTCATCCAACGCACCGCACATGCCGTTTCAGGCGGTTTGAGCCAGTTCGTACCCACGCAATGTGCGCGTGGGGCAGTATGAAAAGGGTATCATGTTTACGCGTAACATCGCTCGCACGCTGCGTGCAGGCACCGCCTTGTCGGCGCTGACCCTGGCCACCAGCCTCCTCGCCGTCCCCGCCTTCGCGCAGGACACCGCTCCCACCCCCACCGCCGACCAGACCGCCCCGGCGGCCGACGAAGCCCCCGAAATCGTCGTCACCGGCTCGCTCTTCGCGACCAAGGTCACCACCTCGCCGGTCACCACCGTCACCGCCGACACGCTCGATGCCAAGGGCATCACCACCGTGCAGGACGGCCTGCAGCGCCTCGCCGCCAATAACGGCCCGACGCTCACCAACAGCTTCTCGGCAAACGGCGCGTTCGCCGGCGGCGCCTCGGCGATCTCGCTGCGCGGCCTGTCGACCAACTCGACGCTGGTGCTGTTCGACGGCATGCGCGCGGCCTATTATCCGCTCGCCGACGACGCGACCCGCAACTTCGTCGATCTGAACACGATTCCGGACGACATCATCGACCGCGTCGAAGTGCTCAAGGACGGCGCTTCGTCGAGCTACGGCGCCGATGCGATCGCGGGCGTGGTCAACATCATCACCAAGCGCAGCTTCCAGGGCGTCTCGGCCCGCGCCGAAGCCGGCGTCTCGCAGGACGGCATCGCCGCCAGCCAGCGCTTCTCGGTCACCGCCGGCACCGGCGATCTCGATCGTGACGGCTTCAACGCGTACATCAGCGGCTTCTACTTCCACTCGGACGCAGTCTACACCAAGGACCTGCGCGCGCCGTTCAACTCGGACGACCAGACCAGCATCGGCGGACCGAACAACCTGGTGAACGGCGACAATTTCGCACCGACCTATGCCGGTTCGAACATCTATGCCGCGCCGGGCTCGGGTGGCCGCTACCAGCTGCTCCAGTCGGGCTGCGCCAATGGCAACCTGACCCAGACGACCGCTGCCCAGCAGGCGGCCAGCGGCCTGCTGCCGACCTCGATCTGCCAGCAGGACCTGACCAACCAGTATGGCGTGGTCGCGCCGCAGGTCGATCGCTTCGGGGTCTCGGCGCATGTCGCCAAGACCTTCGGCGATTCGACGGAAGCCTATCTCGAAGTGAACTTCCAGCAGTCGCGCAGCCAGTATAGCGGCGCTGCTTCGTCGATCTATGCCAACGCGCCGGCCGGCATCTACTATGCGCCGTTCTCGACGCGTGGCACCGGCGCCGCCTTCGCACCTGGCTCGGGCGCGCTGACCCTCCCGGTCTATGTCTGCGCCGCGCGCGTGAACTGCACCGCGGCCAACGGCACGCTCAACCCGAACAATCCGTTCGCGGCTTCGGGCCAGACGGCGACGATCATCGGCGCGATGCCGAACCTCACCCGCAATGACGAGACGCGCAGCCGCGTGTTCCGCGCCGCTGCGGGCGTGAAGGGCACGTTCGGCGACGACTGGAACTACAAGATCGACGCGACGGCGATGCACACCGACCTGCGTCGCACGATGAACGGCTATGTCTATATCCAGCACCTGCTGGATGTGATCGCCGACGGTTCGTACAACTTCGTGAACCCGGCGGCGAACAGCCAGGCGACGCTCAACTATCTGGCGCCGGAACTGAACGTCGATGCGTCCTCGGATCTCTACCAGGTCCAGGCGAGCGTCAACAAGTCGCTGTTCGAGCTGCCGGGTGGCCCGGCCCAGCTCGGCTTCGGCGGTTCGTTCTTCTACGAGGCGGTCGATTCGCCCTCGGCGAACAGCGACATCAACGGTCCGACCCAGCGCTACTTCACGATCAACGCGTTCGGCACCAAGGGTAACCGCACGGTCACCTCGGGCTTCGGCGAACTGAGCCTGCCGGTCCTCAAGCAGGTCGAGCTCAACCTGTCGGGTCGCTATGACCACTACTCGACCGGTCAGGGCTATTTCTCGCCCAAGGTCGGCGCGAAGATCACTCCGATCGACATGCTGACGGTGCGCGGTACCTGGTCGCGTGGTTTCCGTATCCCGTCCTTCGGCGAGTCGAACGCACTCCCGACGACCGGCTACGTGACCAACTCGGCCGGCCTGTTCAACGATGCGTACCTGGCCCAGTATGGCTGCTCGGTCGCGACGTTCAGCACCGCCTGCCCGCAGTATCTGCGTACCGCGAGCTACGGCCAGACCACGCTCGCTTCGCCGGATCTGAAGCCGGAGAAGTCGCGCAGCATCACGCTGGGCGCGGTGTTCACGCCGATGCGCAACGTTTCGCTCTCGGTTGATTACTTCAACATCAAGAAGACCGATGCGATCACCTCGCTGTCGTCGGCCGCGGCCCTCCAGGCCTATTATTCCGGCCAGGCGATCCCGGCTGGCTACACGGTCATCCCGGATGCGGTGGATCCGGCCAACCCGTCGGCGCTGCCGCGCGTTGCCTATGTCCAGTCGCACTATGTCAACGCCAACACCCAGAAGGCGGAAGGCATCGACTTCGGAGCGAACGCACGCTTCAACGTCGGCGCGGTGACCTGGACGAGCAACCTCGACGCCACGCTCATGCTCGAGCTCAGCACCACGCTGGCAGACGGCACGCGCGAGACCTATGTCGACACGCTCGGCAACTACAACCTCACCGCGGGTTCGGGCACCTTCCGCTGGAAGGGCAGCTGGATGAACAGCTTCGCGATCGGCAACTACACGGTTACCGGTACGGCCAACTACACCTCGGGCTATGACCTCTCGGCCATGGACCAGGGCAATGCGTACAAGGATTGCGGCCTGGCGCCGTCGCCCGCGTACACCGGTTGCCGCGTGAAGAGCTACTTCACCTTCGACCTCAACATGACCGCCAAGGTCGCGGACAAGTTCACGATCTACGCGAACGTGCTGAACCTGTTCGACCGCCTGCCGGACTATGATCCGGTCACCTATGGCGCGTATCTCTACAACCCGGTCCAGGCCGGCGACGGCATCTATGGCCGCCGCTTCTCGGTCGGCGCGAAGGTCAATTTCTGATCCTTCGTCAGGACTGAAACGAAAGAGGGCGGTCCCGAAAGGGGCCGCCCTTCTTCTTTGGGGGCATTGGCCACTCCACGGTCCGCTCCCCGTCGCCTTCTTTACTCCGTCATCCCCGCGCAGGCGGGGATCCAGGGTAGTCCGGGACAATCGAAGCATCGAGCACCGGCTCACCGGACAGGGTGGAGCGCGCCGCGCCCTCAGGGTGCTTGGCTCTGGATCCCCGCCTGCGCGGGGATGACGATGGAATGGTTTTCCAGCTTTACTGTTCCCCGGCGAAAGCCGGGACCCAGGGTCACAAGCGGGACGGCAGAGAAACCCTGGGCCCCGGCCTTCGCCGGGGAACCGCTAAACCGCGAATATCGATGATTTCTAAGGCCGCTTCGGGCTCGCCCGGTCCGCCACCATCCGCTCGCCGTCGATCGTGATCGGCGAGGCGATGCCCGGCAGCCCGTCGCGGTTGATCTTCATGCCGCGCGCCACCACCTGGGGATCGGCGAACACCTCGCCGACATTGTTGATCGGCCCGGCCGGCACGCCTTCGGCTTCCAGTGCCTCGTACAGGTCGGCCTTGGCCCATTGCCGGATCGCCGCGTCGAGCAGCGGGATCAGCGTATCGCGATTCATCACCCGCGCCGGATTGGTCGCGAAGCGCGGGTCGCTGCCATAGTCGAGCCCCAGCACCCCGCAGAGCTTGCGGAACTGCGAGTCGTTGCCCACCGCGATGATCAGCGCGCCGTCGCGCGTGTCGAACGCCTGATAGGGCACCAGATTGGCGTGGCCGTTGCCCATCCGCCCCGGCACCTTGGCCGGGTTGGCCATCCAGTTGAGCGCCTGGTTGGCGAGCACGCCCACCTGGGTGTCGAGCAGCGCCATGTCGATATGCGCACCGTGCCCGGTGGCGTCACGGCGTCGTAGCGCCGCGAGGATCGCCACCGCCGAATAGACGCCGGTGAAGATGTCGGCATAGGCGATGCCGGCCTTTTGCGGCGCGCCGTCGGGCTCGCCGGTCAGGCTCATCGCGCCGCCCATCCCCTGGATGATGAAGTCGTATCCCGCGCGCGGCGCATAGGGGCCGGTCTGGCCGAAGCCGGTGATCGAGCAGACCACCAGCCGCGGGTTGAGCGCGCGCAGGCTCGCCGCATCGAGCCCGTATTTGACCAGCCCGCCGACCTTGTAGTTCTCGATGACGACGTCCGCCTCGGCCACCAGCGCGCGCACCGCCGCCTGCCCCTCGGGGGTGGCGATGTCGATCGCCCGGCTCTCCTTGCCGCGATTGCAGGCATGGAAATAGGCGGCGTCGCGATTCCCGCCTTCGGCGTCGTGCAGGAAGGGTGGGCCCCAATGGCGGGTATCGTCGCCTTCGCCCGGTCGCTCGATCTTGACCACCTCGGCGCCGAGGTCGGCGAGCAGCTGGCCGCACCAGGGACCCGCGAGGATCCGCGCCAGCTCGACGACCCTGATCCCCTCCAGCGGCTTCACGGCCGGTGGATCTCGTAGATCAGGTGCGGCTTCATCTCGCCGGCCATCAGCCGGTCGACAATGCCCGGCCGGGCGGTACCGCCGATCTTCTCCATGGCCTTGCGCGAACGCACATTGTCCACGCCGACGGTGAACACCGCGGTGCGCACATAGCGGTGGATATGGCCCAGCATCAGCCGCTTGATCTCGCGGTTATAGGCCCCGCCCCAGAATGCGCGGGCGATATAGGTCCAGCCGATCTCGATCTCGTCGGCCTCGGGCTCCCAATTGTCGAAGCGCGACGATCCGATCACCTGGCCGCTGGCCTTGTCGATGATCGTCAGCGCGCCGCCGCTGGCGATGCCGGCGTCGAAATAGGCGCGGAACACCGGCTCCTGCCAGCGGTCATGCGCCGGGTGGACTTCCCAGACGAGCGGATCGCTCGCCACCGCATAGAGCGCGTCCCAATCTTCCGGCGTGCTGGGACGCAGAGTCACCAGCGCGCCTTCGAGGGTCGGCTGCCGGTCGGGTGTCATCAGAACGCCGCGATCCCGGTGATCGCGCGGCCCAGGATCAGGCCGTGGACGTCGTGCGTGCCTTCATAGGTGTTGACCGTCTCGAGGTTGATCGCGTGGCGCAGCACATGGAATTCGGCCGAGATGCCATTGCCGCCGTGCATGTCGCGGGCGATGCGGGCGATGTCGAGCGCCTTGCCGCAATTGTTGCGCTTGATGATGCTGATCGCTTCCGGGGCGAGCGTGCCCTCGTCGAACATGCGTCCGGCCCGCAGCGCCGCCTGCAGGCCGAGCGCGATCTCGGTCTCCATGTTGGCGAGCTTGAGCTGGACCAGCTGGTTGGCGGCGAGCGGCTTGCCGAACTGGGCGCGGTCGAGCGTATATTGCCGCGCGGCGTGGAAGCAGGCCTCGGCCGCGCCCATGCTGCCCCAGGCGATGCCGTAGCGCGCGCGGTTGAGGCAGCCGAACGGCCCTTTGAGCCCCTGCACCTCGGGCAGCAGCGCGTCCTCGCTCACTTCGACGCCGTCCATCACGATCTCGCCGGTGATCGACGCGCGGAGCGACAGCTTGCCCTCGATCTTCGGCGCGGAGAGGCCCTTCATGCCCTTTTCGAGCACGAAGCCCTTGATCCCGCCGCCATGCGCCTCGCTCTTCGCCCAGACGACGAACACATCGGCGATCGGCGAGTTGGTGATCCACATCTTCGAGCCGGTGAGGCGATAGCCGCCGTCGATCTTCGCCGCCCGGGTGCGCATGCCGCCCGGGTCCGAGCCCGCATCCGGCTCGGTCAGCCCGAAGCAGCCGACCCATTCGCCGGTCGCCAGCTTGGGGAGGTACTTCCGCTTCTGCGCCTCGGTGCCATAGGCGTTGATCGGGTGCATCACGAGCGAGCTCTGCACCGACATCGCCGAGCGATAGCCCGAATCGACCCGCTCGACTTCGCGCGCCACCAGCCCGTAGGAGACATAGCCCAGCCCGGCGCCGCCATAGGCCTCGGGGATCGTCGCGCCGAGCAGCCCCAGCGCGCCCATCTCGGACATGATCTCGCGGTTGAAATGCTCGTCGAGATAGGCCCGCGTCACCCGCGGCAGCAGCTCGCCCTGCGCATAGTCGCGCGCGACGTCGCGTACCATCCGCTCCTCATCGGTCAGCTGCGCATCGAGCCCGAAGGGATCCGCCCAGTCGAACCGGCCCATCTCCGCCATTTCCTCGTCCTTCTCTAGTTCTCGGCCGTCCTAACGGCTCCGCATCCCGCTGCGTGTCGGGATGGCTTCATGGGGTATAGGATGCGGCTATCCCGCCGGGGGCGCAGGCGGCGGCGTATCCATCGCCGCCCGCTCGATATCGGTGAGCGCCACCCGCGCCGCGACATAGCGCCGCGCCGCCGCGGTCCAGCTCTCGGCGCTCGACACGCCCGGCATGTGCGCCACTTCCGCCAGCGCCGCCTCGACATCGCCGCGATCGAGCGCGCGCCTGGCCCGGCGCAGCCGCTCCGCCGGCAGCGGGCTCGGCGTATCGGCCTGGCGCAGCACCACGAGGTTGCCGAGCATCCGCCGCACCTTGTTCCACAAACTGTCGTTGGGATCGTTCGCCAGCCGCACCGCCAGCGTATCGAGCGCGAGCCGCAGGTCCTCCAGCGTCACCGGCTGGCCTGCCGCGCGCAGGATCGCCGCGACCGATTCGCCGTTCCGCTCGCCGAAGCGCTGCTTGAGCTGCCCCTCGAGCGGCCCCAGCGGCTGGCCGCGCTCGATCGCGCGCCGCGTCGCAAAGGCGACCAGGATCCGTTCCGCCCGCGTCGCATAGGCCGCGGCCCCCCGCGAGCTCGCCTCCGAATCGCGGATGCGCAGCTCGATCTGGTCGAGCTTGCCCGCCAGCATCGTCTCGCGCGCCGCCAGCGTCGCCAGGTCGGTGCCCGGCGGCAGCGCCGGCACGGACACGCTGGCAGGTGCGGGCAGCGGCGCGGGCGCCGGCGCGCGCGGGGAAAATCCGCCGGCCAGGCCGACCGCGCCGATGCTCACGCCGATGCCGGCGGTAAAGGCGATGGTGCCGATCAGGCTGGCGCTCCGCCACCACGGCGCGCGCGGCTGGGGCGCGAGGGTCTCGTCGCTCATATGCCCTTAATCGCCGCCCGGCCCCGCCCGGTCAATCGGCGAGGTGCAGCGCAAGCGCGATCAGCGTGTCCGGGCGCATGTCGCCGGCGACTTCGACCCGCCGCCAGCCGGTGCCCGCCGCCGCCGCCGCCCGCGCGCTGATCGCGGCGATGCTGGTGATCGCGCGGTGGTCGGGCGCCACCAGCTCGGCGAGCCGCGCCCCGGCCCGCGCCGACTGGACCAGCGCCACGCATCCGCGCAGCCGCACCGCCTGTCCGGGCGCCACGTCGAGCGGCGCGCTGGCATAGACGGTGATCGCCCGCGTCACGACGCCGCCCGCCTGCAGGACCGCCTCGCGCCCGCCCAGCCACAGCGCCCGCGTCACTCCCGCCGCTTCGGCCGCGGCGACCAGCGCGTCCGCGCCGCCTTCGCCGACATGCACCACCCGGAAGCCCGCCCGCGCCGCGGCCTCGGCGGTCACGCGCCCCACCGCATATACCGGCAGCCCGAGCAGCCCGCCCAGCTGGCCGCCTCCGTGGCGCAGCGCATTGGCGCTGGTCAGCAGCAGCGCGTCGAACCCCGCCGGATCGGGCGCGTCCCACGCCACCGGCGCCGCCGCGAACAGCGGCAGCCGGATCGCCGTCCGCCCCGCCGCCTCGATCGCCGCCGCGGTCACGCGGTTGCCGGGCTCGGGCCGGAGCACGGCGATCGGCCGGCTCATCCCTCGAACAGGCGGCGCACCGCTTCGGGCGCGCGATCGAGCAGGTCGCGCGCCAGTGCCGCCGGCAGGTCATGGTCGAGCGGCGCGCCTTCGATCGCGCCGTGGACATGCGCGGCGCCATCCTCGCTCAGCAGCTCGGCCTCGAGCGTCAGGATGCCGCCCTCGATGGTCGCCAGCGCCGCCACCGGCGAATGGCAATCGGCCTTCAATGCCGCCAGCAAGGCGCGCTCGGCGGAGACGCAGCCATGCGTCACCGCATCGTCGATCGCGCGCACCAGCTCGCGGGCATGCGCATCATCGGTGCGGATCTCCACGCCCACCGCGCCCTGCGCCGGCGCCGGCAGCATCACATTGGTGGGGATCTCGACACCGACGTCATGACGTCCCAGCCGCGCCAGCCCCGCCGCCGCCAGCAGCGTCGCATCGGCCTCGCCGGCGGCCAGCTTGGCCAGCCTTGTGTCGACATTGCCGCGGAACAGCACCGTCCTCAGGTCCGGCCGCAGCTTCTTCACCTGCGCGGCCCGGCGCGGCGAGCTGGTGCCGAGCACGCCGCCCTGCGGGATCGCGTCGATCGATTCGGCCCCCACCAGCCGGTCGCGCACATCGGCGCGCGGCAGCATCGCGGCGATCGCGATCATGTCGGTGCGGAAGGTCTCGACATCCTTCATCGAATGGACACAGGCATCGATCTCGCCGGCGAGCAGCGCCCGGTCGAGCTCCTTGGTCCACAGCGCCTTGCCGCCGATCTCGGCGAGCGCGCGGTCCTGCACCGTGTCGCCGGTGGTCTTGATCACGACGATCTCGAAGGCGCCCTCGGGCAGGCCGTGCGCCGCCATCAGCGCATCGCGCACCATGTTCGCCTGCGCCAGCGCCAGCGGCGAACCCCGCGTCCCGAGTTTGAAAACGGTCATGCGGAATGCCTTAGTAGCTCGAACGCCGCTTGTCGAAGCGGGCCTTGCTGGATTCCCCTCCCTGCAAGGGAGGGGCTAGGGGTGGGTGGCGACCCCGGCGAAGGCCGGGGGAGCTCAGCTATCGGCCCGCGATAAAGAAAAGGCCGGGCATCGAGCCCGCCCTTTTCTAACCCACCCCCAACCCCTCCCTTGCAGGGAGGGGAGTGGAATTGGCCCAAAATCCCCCACAACTTCGACAATCGCCCCGCGACACCCTAGATGCGCAACCAACGGAGTAAGAAACACACATCATGGCCCTGATCCTCGGCCTCGAATCGAGTTGCGATGAAACCGCCGCCGCATTGGTCACCACCGATCGGCAGGTGCTGGCGCACAAGCTCGCGCGCCAGGAAGCCGCGCATCGCCCCTATGGCGGCGTCGTCCCCGAAATCGCGGCGCGCGCGCATGTCGAGGCGATCGGCCCGCTGATCCAGGGTGCGTTCGAGGAAGCCGGCGTCACCCTCGCCGATGTCGATGCGATCGCCGCCACCGCCGGCCCCGGGCTGATCGGTGGCGTCATGGTTGGCCTGGTCACCGGCAAGGCGCTGGCGCTGGCCGGCAACAAGCCGCTGATCGCGGTCAACCATCTCGAAGGGCACGGCCTGTCGCCGCGCCTCACCGATCCCGATCTCCACTTCCCCTATCTGCTGCTGCTCGTCTCGGGCGGCCATTGCCAGCTGCTGCTGGTCGAGGGGGTAGGGCGCTACAAGCGCCTCGCCACCACGATCGACGATGCCGCCGGCGAAGCCTTCGACAAGACCGCCAAGATGCTCGGCCTTGGCTTTCCCGGCGGCCCGGCGGTCGAAGCCGCGGCGGCGCTCGGCGATCCCAGGGCGGTGCCGCTGCCGCGCCCGCTGCTCGGCTCGGCCGAGCCGCATTTCTCCTTCGCCGGGTTGAAGAGCGACGTCGCCCGCAAGGTCGGGCTCTACAGCGCCGAGGATATCGCCGCCTCCTTCCAGCAGGCGGTGGTCGATTGCCTGATCGATCGCACCCGCCGCGCCATCGACAAGGTCGACGCGACCGCGCTGGTCGTCGCCGGCGGTGTCGCCGCCAACAAGGCGGTGCGCGGCGCGCTCGAGCAGCTTGCCGCCGAATCCAACCTCCGCTTCGTCGCGCCGCCGCTCTGGCTGTGCACCGATAATGCGGCGATGATCGGCTGGGCGGGAGCCGAACGCTTCCTCGCCGGTTTCACCGATCCGCTCGATGTGGCGGCGCGGCCGCGCTGGCCGCTCGATCCGGATGCGGAAAAGGTCCGTGGTGCGGGAGTGAAGGCATGAAGATTGGCGTCATCGGCGGCGGTGCCTGGGGCACGGCGCTCGCCCAGGTCGCGGCACGCGGCGAGCAGGATGTGCTGCTCTGGGCGCGCGAGCCCGAAGTGGTCGAGAGCATCAACGCCCGCCACGGCAACGATCTGTTCCTGGCCAACGTCCCGCTCAGCACCAGCATCCGCGCCACGGGCAACCTCGCCGATCTCGCCGGCATGGAAGCGCTGCTGGTCGTCGCGCCTGCCCAGCATGTCCGCGCGGTCCTCTCCGAAACCCCGGTCGGCAACACGCTGCTGGTGCTCTGCGCCAAGGGGATCGAGGCCGGCACCAAGCTGCTGGTCGGCGAAGTCGCGCACCAGGTCGCGCCCGATGCCCCGCTCGCGGTGCTCTCCGGCCCCACCTTCGCGCACGAGGTCGCCGCCGGTAAGCCGACCGCCGTCACGCTCGCCTGCGAGCATGAGGGGCTGCGCACGCGCCTGTCCGATCGCCTGGCCGGGCCTGCCTTCCGCACCTATGGTTCGGACGATGTCGTCGGCGCGGAGATCGGTGGCGCGGTCAAGAACGTGCTCGCCATCGCCTGCGGCGTGGTCGAGGGTGCCGGGCTCGGGCTCAACGCCCGCGCCGCGCTGATCGCGCGCGGCTTTGCCGAGATGACGCGCTTCGGCATGGCCCGCGGCGCCCAGGCGGAAACGCTCACCGGCCTGTCGGGCCTGGGCGATCTCGTCCTCACCTGCTCCTCCACCAATTCGCGCAACTTCTCGCTGGGCCTCGGGCTGGGGCAGGGCCGTAGCGCCGCCGAGCTGATGGCCGATCGCAAGACCGTGGCCGAAGGCGCCTTCACCGCGCCCGTCCTCCGCGAAGCCGCCCGCGATGCCGGAGTCGACATGCCGGTCACCGAAGCGGTCAACGCGCTGCTCGAAGGCGCGCCGGTGGCCAAGGTGATCGAGGCGCTGCTCAGCCGCCCCTTGCGGGAAGAAAAACTGTGAAATGGGCGGCGATGCTGCGGGGGATCAACCTCGGCAAGCGCCAGCTCAAATCGGCGGAACTGAAGGCCGTGGTCGAGGGGATGGGCTTCACCGAGGTCAAGACGATCCTCGCCTCGGGCAATGTCGTGTTCGAAGCGGGCGACGCCAGCCCGGAAGCGCTGGAGCGCGACCTCCATGCCGCGCTCGAAAAGGCGACCGGGCTCAAGTCCGATGTCTATGTCCGCAATCGCGCCGATCTGGAGAAGCTGGTCGCGGCCAATCCCTTCCCGAAGGAAGCCGAGGAGCGCCCGAGCTTCCTCCTCGTCACCTTCCACCGCGAACCGCCGAGCCAGGCGGCGATCGACAAGCTCCTCGAAAGCCATGACGGCCCCGAGCGGATGGTGATTCTCGGCCGCGAGCTGTTCACCGATTTCCCCGAAGGCCAGGCCCGCTCGACCCTGATCCCCGCGATGCAGAAGGCGAAACTCGCCCACGCCAATACCGGCCGCAACTGGAACACGGTCCTCAAGCTGCTGGCGGCGCTGGGGGAGTAGAACACATTCCCCTCCCTGGAAGGGAGGGGCTAGGGGTGGGTGGAATGCTCGCCTACGGTGACCGCTCGGGTCGAATTGGCCGTAACACCAAGACGCGACCCACCCCAACCCCTCCCTTCCAGGGAGGGGAGAACAAGCGGATCACCACCACCCAGTTCCCCGGCGAAGGCCGGGGCCCAGTCTCGGCGCACTATCGACGGCACGGGAACCTCTCGAACGACATCGCAGCTGGACCCCGGCCTTCGCCGGGGAGCAGCTATGCGGGCGCCGTCAGAAGTCGACGGCGATACCCTTGCGCTCCCAATCCCCATACCGAGTCGGGTCCAGCGCATCGGGCTCCTTCTCCGCCGGCGCGGGCTTGGGCACGGGGGGGCTGGGCGTCAGATACGCGGGCGGTTTCACATTTGCGGGGCGCTGGGCCATAGGCTGCAGATCGTCCTTCCAATCCACGAGGTCAAGTGAAGCCCCCACGTCGCCCCAATCCCCGCCAGTCCGCGCCCGATGGCCCCGGCGTCCCCACCCGTCGCGCGGCGCTGAAGCTGCTCGATGCGGTGCTCCGGCGCGGGCTGGCGCTGGAGCAGGCGCTCGATTCGGCGGCGCAGGGTCTCGCGCCCAATGATCGCGGGCTTGCCCATGCGATTGCCGCCGAAGTGCTGCGCCGCTTGCCCGATCTCGATGCGCTGATCGATTCGGCGACCAAGCAGACGCTGCCCGAGGATGCCAAGGCGCGCTTCGCCTTGCGCATCGCTTTGGTGCAGGCGCTGGCGCTCGGCACGCCGGGCCATGCCGCGATCTCCACCGTGCTGCCCTTGGTCGATGGCGGTCCGCGCAAGCTGGTCCATGGCGTGTTCGGCACTTTGGTCCGCCAGGGCGTGACCCTGCCCGAGCCGCCGGCGCTGCCCGATGCGGTGGCGCTGCGCTGGCACGCCGCCTGGGGCGACCAGATGATCGAGGATGCCGAGCGCGCGATCGCGGTGCCGCCGCCGCTCGACCTGACCTTGCGCGATCCGTCGGTGGTGCCCGATCTGCCCGGCACCAGCCTGGTCGCCGGTAATCTTCGCCTCGACGAGAAGGGGCCGGTGGCGATGCTGCCGGGCTATGCCGAGGGCGAATGGTGGGTGCAGGATCTCGCCGCCTCGATGCCGGCGCGGCTGCTCGGCAAGGGCGCGGGGACGGCGCTCGATCTGTGCGCGGCGCCGGGGGGCAAGACGCTCCAATTGGCGGCGGCCGGCTGGCAGGTGACGTCGGTGGACGTGTCGGAAAGTCGTCTGGCGCGACTTCACGAGAATCTCGAGCGCACGGGGCTTGAAGCGACGGTGGTCGAGGCCGATCTGCTCCAGTGGCAGCCTTCGGGGCCGGTCGATGCGATCCTGCTCGATGCGCCGTGCAGCGCGACGGGCATCTTCCGCCGCCACCCCGATGTGCTCCACCGGGTGCGGCCCAGCCTGATCCGCGAGATGGCCGAGCTGCAGGGCAAGCTGCTCGCCCGCGCGGCCGAGTGGGTAAAGCCCGGCGGCACGCTGGTATACGCGACTTGCTCGCTGGAACCGGCGGAGGGCGAAGAGCAGCTCGAATCCTTCCTCCAGCGCGACCCGCGATATAAAATTGCGCCGATCGCGCCGGAGGAGCTGCCGGAAGGGGTGCAGGTGCGGGCGGATGGCACGCTGCGGTTGTTGCCGGGAATGCTGGCGGATGCCGGCGGGCTCGACGGGTTCTTCATCGCAAGGCTCGTCCGCAAGGCCTAAGCCGGTTGCGTGTGATTCGCGGGGTGCCTAAGGCTTTGTCATGGCCGTCCGCATCGCACCTTCGATCCTCTCCGCCGATTTCGCCAAATTGGGCGAGGAAGTCCGCGCCATCGACGCCGCCGGCGCCGACTGGATCCATGTCGACGTGATGGACGGGCATTTCGTCCCCAACATCACGATCGGCCCGGCGGTGATCAAGGCGCTCCGCCCGCACACCGCCAAGCCGTTCGACGTCCACCTGATGATCGCGCCGGTCGATCCGATGCTCCAGGCCTTCGCCGACGCCGGCGCGGACTGCATCTCGGTCCACCCCGAATCCGGCCCGCACCTTCACCGCACGCTCCAGACCATCAAGGGCTTGGGCAAGCGCGCCGGCGTGGTGCTCAATCCGTCCACGCCAGTGGAGTCGGTCGACTATGTCATGGACATGATCGACCTGATCCTGGTGATGAGCGTGAACCCCGGTTTCGGCGGACAGAAATTCATCGAGAGCCAGCTCGGCAAGATCGCCGAGCTGCGCAAGCGGATCGATGCCAGCGGCCGCGCGATCGATCTCGAAGTCGATGGCGGCATCGATCGCGAGACCGCACCGCGCGCGATCGCGGCCGGCGCCGACGCACTCGTCGCCGGCACCGCCACCTTCACCGGCGGGCCGAGCCAGTACGCGGCGAACATCGCCGCGCTACGAGGCGGGTGAATGACCAACCGATCGACTCCGGGGCCGACGGAGTCGAGCAGGGCAAGCGGCTCATCCGCACCGGCGGCGAGCGCGGCCTCAGCCTCGCCGAGCGGCTGTCCGAACATTTCCAGCGCCTCGCCTGGCGGAGCCCGCTCCACAATATGCGCCTGAAGGGCCGGCACCCCCTCAAGCTGATCGCGGTCGGCGAAGACCCGTTCTTCGGCGATGTCGAGCGCGGCAATGCCCTGCTCGACGGCGCCGTCTGCTTCCGCGGCGAGCAGCGTTCGATCGCCAGTCTCGACTTCGCCCGGCCGGACTGGTCGGTGGCGATGGGCGAGTATCTCCACGGCTTTGGCTGGCTGCGCGACCTGTCGAGCGTCACCACCCGCGTCACCGCCGCGCCGATCGCCGAGGCGCTGATGCAGCGCTGGCTGTCGGCCCATGGCGACAAGGTTTCCGAGCCCGCCTGGCGCGCCGATCTGGTCGGCCGGCGCATCCTCGCCTGGACGGCGCATGCCCCGCTGATCCTCTCGGCCAACGACCTCGTCTATCGCTCCTCGGTGCTCCACGCGCTCGCCAAGGGCGCCCGCCACCTCGACCGCGCCGCCGATCGTGTCGCCCCTGGGCCGGGACGGATCGCGGCCTGGTGCGGCGTGCTTGTCGCCGGGCTGATGATCCCGGGCGGCGATCCGCGCCGCTCCTTCGGCGAGACCGGGCTCAAGCGCGCGCTCGAACAGTCGATGTTCGACGATGGCGGCACCGTCGGCCGCTCGCCCTGGGGCCAGCTCGACGCGGTGCAGCTGCTGGCGATCCTGGCCAACGCCTATGAAGCGCGCCGGCTCGAGCCGCCCGCCTTTGTCGCCTCGGCGCTCAACCGCATGGTCACGGCGCTGCTCGGTGTCTGCCATGGCGACAGGGGGTTGGGCAGCTGGCAGGGCTGCGCCCCGGTTTCCGGCGCGATGATCGAGCAGGTCGTGGAGGCGACGGGCGTGCGCACCCGCCCGCTCAAGCAGGCGCGCGAATGGGGCTATCAGCGGCTGAACGCCGGCAGCACCGTGCTGATCATCGATGCCGCCCCGCCGCCGCTCGCCCGGCTGGCCGCCGGCGGTTGCGCCTCGACGCTTGCCTTCGAGCTTTCCGACGGACCGCACCGGATCGTGGTCAATTGCGGCGGCGCGAACATGGCGACGGCTTCGTTGCCGAATGCACTCACCGAAGGGCTGCGGACAACTGCCGCGCACTCCACGCTGGTGCTCGCCGACAGCAACTCCACCGCGATTCATCCTGATGGCTCGCTTGGCCGCGGCGTCGTCGAAGTCGAGCTGGCGCGTACCGAGAGCGAGAATGGTAGCCGGGTCGAAGCCAGCCATGACGGCTATGTCCGCCGCCTCGGCTTCACCCATCGCCGGTTGATCGCGCTGGGCGGCGACGGGCGCGACGTGCGCGGCGAGGACATGCTGCTCCCCGCCGACAAGCGGAAGCGCAAGGCCAACACGCCCTTCGCGATCCGCTTCCACCTCGCCCCCCAGGTTGAGATCTCGCCGACTGCGGACGGCCAGGCCGCGATCCTGCGCCTGCCGAGCGGCCATCTCTGGCAGTTCCGCTGCAAGGGCGGTTCGCTGGCGTTCGAGGATTCGATCTGGATCGACGGCGCCGGCAAGCCGATGGCGACCAAGCAGCTCGTCATTACCGGCGAATCGCTGGCGGGTGGCGCCAATGTGAGCTGGCTGTTTCACCGGGCGAAATAGGTGGCGCGGGTCGAGATATTCCGCGGCAAGGACGACCTTGAGCCCTTCCTCACCAGCGAATTCGGCTTTCTTCCCCGCATCGGCGAATATCTGGCGATCGAGGCCGATGGCTATTTCCACCACTATAACGTCGTCGAGATCTGGCACCGGCGCGACGAGGGCGGGGGCGACTTTATCCCCTGCATCCGCGTCGAACTCGACGACTAGGGGTTGCCAGCGGCGCCCCGATCCGTAGAGGGGCATGCCGCATGGACCAGATCAAGATCAGCCGTGCGCTACTCTCCGTCTCCGACAAGACCGGGATCGTCGAACTCGCAACCGCGCTTGCCGCACAGGGAGTGGAGCTCGTCTCGACCGGCGGCACTGCCACCGCGCTGCGTGACGCGGGGCTGAGCGTCCGCGACATCTCGGATCTCACCGGCTTTCCCGAGATGATGGACGGCCGCGTGAAGACGTTGCACCCCAAGGTCCATGGCGGCCTGCTCGCGGTGCGCGGCAATGCCGAGCACGAGGCTTCGATGGCCGAGCATGAAATCGGCGCGATCGATCTCGTCGTGGTGAACCTCTATCCCTTCGCCCAGACGGTGGCGCGCGGCGCCGATCGCGAGACGATCATCGAGAATATCGACATCGGCGGCCCGTCGATGGTTCGCTCGGCGGCGAAGAACCATGAGAGCGTCGTGATCCTCACCGATCCGGCCGATTATCCGCTGGTGCACGGTGCCACCACCACGCTCGAGCAGCGCCGCCTGTTCGCAGCCAAGGCCTATGCCGCCACCGCGGCCTATGACTCGATGATCTCGAGCTGGTTCGCCTTCGCCGATCAGGGCGAAGCCTTCCCCGAGACGCTCAACCTCAGCCTCAAGCGCGGCGCGGCGCTCCGCTATGGCGAGAACCCGCACCAGTCGGCCGCCTTCTATGCGGCGACCGGCCCGGCGGCGCAGGGCATCGGCCAGGCCCGGCAGGTGCAGGGCAAGGAACTGAGCTACAACAACTATAACGACGCCGATGCGGCGCTAGAGCTGATCAGCGAATTCCGCGACGGCCCGCCGAGCGTGGTGATCGTCAAGCACGCCAATCCCTGCGGCGTGGCGAGCGCGGATACGCTGGCCGAGGCCTATGCGGCCGCCTTTGCCTGCGACACCGTTTCGGCGTTCGGCGGCATCATCGCGGTCAACCGCCCGCTCGATCGCGCCACGGCCGAGCAGATCACCTCGATCTTCACCGAAGTCGTGGTCGCGCCGGGGGCGGACGAGGAAGCGCTGGCGCTGTTCGCCGCCAAGAAGAACCTGCGCCTGCTGCTCACCGACGGCCTGCCCGATCCGAAGCGGCCGGGCCTGATGGCCAAGTCGATCACCGGCGGCTGGCTGGTGCAGAGCCGCGACAATGGCGGGATCGACGCGGGTGACCTCAAGGTCGTTACCAAGCGCCAGCCGACCGAGCAGGAACTTGCCGACTGCCTGTTCGCCTGGACGGTGGCCAAGCACGTCAAGTCGAACGCGATCGTCTATGCCAAGGGCGGCAGCACGGCAGGCGTGGGCGCCGGCCAGATGAACCGTCTGGAAAGCGCCCGCATCGCAGCCTGGAAGGCCAAGGATGCCGCCGAGAAGGCCGGCTGGGACGAAACCCGCACGATCGGCTCGGCCGTGGCTTCGGACGCCTTCTTCCCCTTCGCCGATGGCCTGCTGGCCGCGGTGGAAGCGGGTGCCACCGCGGTGATCCAGCCGGGCGGCTCGATCCGCGACGACGAAGTGATCGCCGCTGCCGACGAAGCTGGCCTGGCGATGATCTTCACCGGCATGCGCCACTTCCGGCACTAAGACGCAAGGCCGTCACCCCGGCGAAAGCCGGGGTCTCAGGCGAAGGCGGGAAAGAACCACACGAGATCCCGGCTTTCGCCGGGATGACGGCTTATTCGTCAGATCTTCTCTTCGATCGGCAGCGTGGCTTCGCCCGCGCGCGGCATCTTGCGGAACAGGGCCTTGTCCTCGGGGCCGAAGCCGAACTTGATGATCACGAACAGATAGGTGATCAGGATCGCCGGCATGCCGAAGCTCAGCTCGGCCCATTCGGCGCTCTTGGGCAGCGACGTGAACGCGCCGCCGACCAGGCAGGCAATCGCGATCGCCGCGAAGAAGCTCGGCCGGATCGAGACGACCGGTGCGCCGGTAAGCCGGTAGAGCAGGGCGGCCTTCACCGCCGATCCGATGGTCAAGGATACCGCCAGCGCCAGTGCGGGACCGGCGGCCTGGATCGGCTCGGACCAGCCCTCTTCGCGGGCCACCACCACGAACACGAAGCTCAGCACGATCTGCAGCAGCAGCACGCAGACCGAGATGGCCAGGTTCTTGTGCCGGGCGATATAGACCAGCCCGGTCTCGCAGACCGCGCCGGTCGAGGCGAGCACTTCGGCGACGAGCAGGATGCACAAGGCGCCCGCGCCGATCACGAACTCCTTGCCGATCAGCCCCATCACGCCCTCGGCGGGGATCGAGAACATCACGGCGAGCGCCGCCTGCGCGCTGGTCACCCAGAAGCCGACCTGGCGGACCTGTTTGGCGACCGCCACCTTGTCGTCCTCGGCCAGCGCCTTGGTGACCACCGGGCCCAGGATCGGATCGAAGCTCGACTTGAGTCGCTGCGGCACCGAGGCGACCTGCTGTGCCATGTAATAGACGCCGACCACCGCCGGGCTGAACAGCAGCGCCAGGATGAAGCGATCGACATTGCGTGTCGCCCATTCGATCGCGTCGGCGCCAGCGAGCGGGGCGTTGGCGCGCGCCAGCCCCCAGATCGCGCTCGGATGCGGCCGCCAGCCGCGCGGCAGGCCGTAATCCTTGACGAACGGCACGATCGAAGCGGCAAGCGCGGCGATCATCGACAGGGCATAGGCGTAAAGCAGCCCGTCGCGCGCCGAGACATAGGAGAAGCCCCAGGCAGCGATGCTGATCGTCCAGGGCTCGATGATCGCCCGTGCGGTCACCGCGGCGCCGATATTGTGGCGATAGGCGCAAGCCGAAAGCGCGACGTCGGACAGGGCCGGACACAGCACCACCAGCGCGAGCAGCGGCTCGAGCCCGGTCACCGGGCTGTTGGGGAACATCGCCTGGGGGAAGAGGACCAGCACGCCGCTCGCGACCAGCGAGGCGATCAGCGCGACCACCATCGCGTCCCAGACGACATGGGCATGCGGCCGGTCGGTCTTGGCCAGCGCCTGGGCCAGCCCGCGCTTGAGCCCGAGGGTGGCGAGCAGCGCGGCGACTTCGATCACCAGCACCGCGATCGCATAGCGGCCGACAATGTCCGGGCCATAGGCGCGGCCGGCGATGAACAGGAAGGGCAGCCGGGCGACAAGCCGGATGATGAAGCCCAGCATATTGGTCCGCCCGCCCTTGGCGAGCGCGTTGATATCCTCACCGCCCGAAGGCGCGGTCACGGCCTCGCTCAATGCGCTGCGCCCCAGCTCGGGCCCACGCCGATCTCGACGCCGAGCGGCACGGTCAGCTTCACCGCCGGCTCGGCCGCGGTCGCCATCACCCGCTGGATGACCGGCTTGGCGGCCTCCACATCCCCCTCGGGCAGCTCGAACACCAGTTCGTCATGCACCTGGAGCAGCATCTTGACGTTGGGCAGCCCCGCTTCGAGCAGGGCCGGGCCCATCCGCGCCATGGCGCGCTTGATGATGTCGGCGCTGGTGCCCTGGATCGGTGCATTGATCGCCGCGCGCTCGCTGCCGGCGCGCTCGTTCGGGTTGGAGGCCTTGAGGCGCGGGAAGTGGGTCTTCCGGCCGAACAGCGTGGTGGTGTAGCCGCGTTCCTTGGCGAGGCTCAGCGTGTCGGCGATGTAGCGGTTTATGCCCGGGAAGCGTTCGAAATAGCGGTTGATCATCGCCTGCGCCTCGTCGGGCGTCACGTCGAGCCGCCCGGCCAGGCCCCAGCGCGAGATGCCGTAGAGGATCGCGAAGTTGATGGTCTTGGCGCGGCCGCGGGTGTCGCGGTTCACTTCGCCGAACAGCTCCATCGCGGTGCGATTGTGGATGTCCTCGCCCTGCTCGAAGGCTTCGCGCAGCGCGGGCACGTCGGCGATATGCGCGGCCAGCCGCAGTTCGATCTGCGAATAGTCGGCCGAGAGGATGACATTGCCCGGCTCCGCCACAAAGGCATCGCGGATCTGCCGCCCGGTCTCGGTGCGGATCGGGATGTTCTGGAGATTGGGGTCGGTCGAGCTCAATCGCCCGGTCTGCGCGCCGGTGAGCGAATAGCTCGTATGCACGCGGCCGGTCGCCGGATTGATCTGCGCCTGCAGCGCATCGGTGTAGGTCGACTTGAGCTTGGTGAGCTGGCGCCAGTCGAGCACCTTGAGCACCATCTCGCGGCCCGGCGAATCCTTGTCCGCCGCGATCCGCTCGAGCTCGTTGACATCCGTCGAATAGACGCCGGACTTGCCCTTGCGCCCGCCCTTGATCCCCATCTTGTCGAAGAGGACGTCGCCGAGCTGCTTGGGGCTGCCGATGGTGAACTTGAACCCGGCAATGCCGTGGATCTCTTCCTCCAGCGCCGCGATCTGGTGCGAGAAGTCGGTCGAGAGCTTGTGGAGGACCTGCGCATCCACCTTGATGCCCTCGCGCTCCATGCCGGCGATCACCGAGACCAGCGGCCGGTCGACCATCTCATAGACGCGGGTCGAGCCTTCATAGGCCAGCCGCGGCTTGAAGCGCCGCCACAGCCGCAGCGTGACGTCGGCATCCTCGGCGGCGTAGCGGGTGGCGGCCTTGAGATCGACCTGGCCGAAGCCGAGCTGGTTCTTCCCCGTGCCGACCACGTCCTTGTAGGCGATGCAGCTGTGCGATAGGTGCGTCGCCGCCAGTTCGTCCATGCCGTGGCCGTGCAGGCCGGCATCGAGGTCGAAGCTCATCACGATCGTGTCGTCATAGGGCGCGACATCGATCCCGACACGGCCCAGCACGATCATGTCGTACTTCAGATTGTGCCCGATCTTGAGGACCGCGGGGTCCTCGAGCAGCGGCTTCAGCCTGGCGATCGCCACCGAGCGATCGATCTGCACCGGCTTCTCGGCGAACATGTCGGTACCGCCATGGCCGAGCGGAATATAGCAGGCGAGGTTGGGGTGCAGCGCCATCGACACGCCGACCAGCTCGGCGCGCGTCGCATCGACGCCGGTCGTCTCGGTATCGATCGCGACCCAGCCCTGATGCCTGGCGATGGTGATCCAGCGATCGAGCGCGGTCTCGTCGGTGACCGTCTCATAGCCGTCGTGATTGCAGGGCGGGTCTTCCTCCAGCCCCGGCGTCTCATGCGTCTCGACCGGCGCCTCGGCCACCGCCGACAGCCGGTTGAGCAGGGTGCGGAAGCCGTGATGCTCGAGGAAGGCGCGCAGCGGCGCATCCGGGATGCCCTGCAGCGCGAAATCCTCGAGCGGCTCGGGCAGCGGCACGTCGCTCGCGAGCTGCACCAGCTGGTGCGACAGCCGCGCCATATCGGCATGCTCGATCAGATTGTCGCGCATCTTGGACGGCTTCATCGCCGGTGCCGCCTCCAGCACCGCCTCGACCGTGCCGAACTCCTGGATTAGCTTGGCGGCGGTCTTGGGGCCGATGCCCTTCACGCCGGGAACATTGTCGACACTGTCGCCCATCAGCGCCAGCACTTCGCCCAGCTTCTCGGGGCCGACGCCGAACTTCTCCTCGGTGTCCGCCGGGCCCAGCCGCCGGTTGTTCATCGTGTCGAGCATGTCGACCGACGGATCGGTCATCAGCTGCATCAGGTCCTTGTCGGAGCTGACGATGGTCACCTGCCAGCCCTGGGCCAGCGCCGCCTTGGTATAGCTGGCGATCAAATCGTCGGCTTCCCAGCCGGCTTCCTCGATGCAGGGCAGCGAGAAGGCGCGCGTCGCGTCGCGGATCATCGGGAACTGGGGCACCAGATCCTCGGGCGCCGGCGGGCGGTGCGCCTTGTACTGGTCGTACAGCTCGTTGCGGAAGGTGTGCTCGCTCTTGTCGAGCACCACCGCCATGTGAGTCGGGCCGTCGGCCTTGTTCAGCGTGTCGACCAGCTTCCACAGCATGGTCGTATAGCCATAGACGGCACCCACCGGCTCGCCATGCTTGTTGGTGAGCGGCGGCAGCCGATGATAGGCGCGGAAGATATAGCCGGAGCCATCGACGAGATAGAGATGAGGCATTGCCGCGCCGGGATAGCCGAGCCGGTGCGCCGAACAAAG
Source organism: Sphingomonas kyeonggiensis (assembly GCF_014204495.1). GTDB lineage: Bacteria > Pseudomonadota > Alphaproteobacteria > Sphingomonadales > Sphingomonadaceae > Sphingomonas > Sphingomonas kyeonggiensis_A. Next base: position 1,084,186 of record NZ_JACHLN010000001.1, read on the forward strand.
CCCCTCAGGCCATTACGATATTTTGCAGGGTGAACTGGAAGGGCGAGGACTCGTCGCCCGGGCCGTTGCCGGTCATCACGATATCGGCGCTGGCGATGCCGAGCAGCGAGATCTCGCTATTGTCCTGCGCCACGCTGATCGGAACCGGCGAATCCGCCGGTGTCATCTGGGAGAAGGTGCCGACCCAGAGCCGGGGCTCCAGCACGAACTCGGCCCTCGCCCCCGGATGGATGACGGCACCGCCCGAATAGAGCCTGCTGTCCTTGTAGATCTGCGCGGTGATCGCCCCGCTCGGGAGGGTATTGATCAGCTCGATTGCCCGGGGGTTGCTCGCCGGACCGGTCATCTGGATCGTGTCGCCGGCATTGGTGAAGGTCGCCGCGAAGCGCTGGCCCGCTTCGGCCGGCAGGCGCGGCGTGTAATTGCCGTCGCTGTCGAGATAGCTGATCTGCGAAGCCGCCGGATAGGTGAAGGGGTGATTGCTGCCCGGCCCGCAATTGCGAATCACCTTCCAGGCTGCTGCGGGACCTGCCTGGGGAGGCGGCAGGTTCTCCGAATAGAACAGCACCTGCGTGTTGTGGGTGTCGTTCGATCTGTTGATGAAGTTGAGCCGGATATCCACGCGACTAGCTCCCCGGAAGTTTCGGCGACTATCCGGGGTTTTCGTTTCGGGTGCGAGTCGAGATTACACCGAATCATGGAATATCACGCCGAGTACATGGCGCCGTCCGCTGCGCACTTCGCTGACGCCATGACGCATGTTCACCCGGTAGTCGCCCCGGCTGCCGCGCACCGGGCGTTGATGCACGGCGAAGACCACGGCATCGCCCTGGCTCAGCGGCACTACCGAAGCGCGCGACTGCATGCGCGGGCGCTGCTCGGTCAGCACGAACTCGCCGCCGGTGAAGCCTTCGCCCGGCGCGGAGAGCAGCACCGCCAGCTGGAGCGGGAAGACATGCGCGCCGTACAGGTCCTGGTGGAGGCAGTTGTAATCGCCCGGGCCGTAGCGAAGCAGCAGCGGGGTCGGGCGTAGCTGGCCCGCCGCATGGCAGTGCGCGAGGAAGTCGCCATGCGCGGGCGGGAAGCGCTGCTCGATCCCCATCCGATGGTTCCAGAGATTGGCAAGTGCCGCGAGCGGCGGATAGAGGCCGGTCCGCAGCCGTGCCACGATGCCCGGCAGCGGATAGGCGAAATAGCGATATTCGCCGCGGCCAAAGCCGTGCCGCGCCATCACCACCCGGCTGCGAAATCCGGCTTCCGCATCATAGAGCGCGGCGGTTCCGGCGCATTCGGCGGGAGAGAGCAGGCCGGGCAGCACGGCCCAGCCCTGCGTGTCGAGCGATACGGCGATCGCGGTCCAGTCGAAACGGTCAAGCATGGCGCCGGGCTAGCGGGTTGCTGCCTCGCGCGCCTTCCGCTGCTTGCGCCCGAACTCACTTGCCGCTGGTGAAGGCCTTCCACGCCGGATCGGCAGTGTCCTGCACCGGCGGCGTGCTGCCATGATGCGCGACGATCGCCTGCGCCACCTGCTGCATCAGCATCTGGCGCTCGCGGATCGGGCGGCGGGTGTCGCCGATCATCACGGCCAGCGCATAGGAAGTGCCGTCCGGCGCGGTGAGGATGCCGACGTCGTTGAAGCCCGCGGTGCGCGAACCAAGGTCCTGGCCGGTCCCGGTCTTGTGGCCATAGACCCAGCCGGCAGGGACCGCGCCATGCACGCGGTAGCGCCCGGTCTTGGCACCATCCATCGTCCGGATCAGCCAGGCGGTCGAGGTCGGCGACAGCAGCTCGCCGCGCTTCAGCCGGGCAAGTGCCACCGAGATGCCGGCAGCGGCCGCGCCGTCGGGCGGGTTCTTCACATAGGATTCGTACGCCGCGAGGCGAACCGCGGGCGACAGCCGCGAGCGGGCGACCATGAAGGCGTTGCCCATCGAATATTCCTGCTTCCACTCCAGCCCGGCGGTGCCCGCCTGGAGCAATCGCTCGCCGGGGCCGAAGCGCACGCCGGTGATGCCCTTGCGCGCCAGGAAGGCGCGGATCGCGTCGGGCCCGCCGACCAGCCGGAGCAGCTTGTCGTTGCAGGTGTTGTCGCTCATCTGCATCGCCCGGCGGACGATCTCGCCGACCGTGGTGGTATAGCCCTGGTCGCCCTTCACCAGCGCGGCGATCGGCTGGTGGAACAGGGTGAAGTCGGCCTTGGTGATGGTGATCGGGTCTTCGAGGCGGATCTTGCCCTGGTCGATCTGGTCGAGCACCGTCATGGTGACCCAGAGCTTCGACACGCTCTGCTGCGGCATCGGCCGCGCGGCGTCGTTCGAGGTGACGATCCAGCCGTCCCGCACATTGGTCACCGCCACGCCGACCAGGCCGTCGAAATTGCGGGTGATGCCGTCGATCGCGCTGACCAGCCCCTGCGGTGCGGGCCTGCTCGGCTTCCAGGTGGCTGCGGTCGGCTTGGCGCTGCCTTCCCAGGGGAAGGCCAGGCTCACGCCGTAGCTGGCGGGCGCGAAGGTGGCGAGCGAGGGATCCCCGTGCACCGTGCAGCCGACCAGCATCGCCGGGCCGAGGCCCGCGATCGTCACTGCCCGTTGAAATCTCGAGAAGTCCTCGAACTTAAACACTTTTACCCGACCCTTTACCCGTTCGGAATCATGTAGCGGATGTGCGTATCGCGAAAGGCCGCGCTATCCCGGGTTGCGACGAATGCCAGTCTTGTAGCGGTGAAGCGTGAACATCGCGGAAACCGGACGCGCTTTTTGGCCAGAACGCAGGGAAAATCCTGAGGTTTCAATTGCCGCTGGCGGCGAGCCAGGCGTTGAGGCTGGTCGCGGTCGGATCCGGCGTGCAGCTGCCGATGCGCCGCGCGACGCAGCCCGGCGCATCGGTGATGCCCGGCGCGGCACAGCTTTCGAGGCGATATTGCCGGGGCAGCTCGGCGACATGCGCACGCGGTGCAACCAACACATCGAATGCATCGGCGCGGCGCCGGGCTTCCTCCGGCGTCCCGATCACATAGATCGGGGTATCGCGGCGATAGAGCGCATAGGCGCCGGCGACTGTGTCGCGCGGGCGATAGAGCGCGAGGCCGCAGGTCCCGGGCGGGCGGCCGGCGCGCTCCAGTGCAGCGGCGAGATCGGCTTCCATCGTCCAGTTCGGCCGGAAATGCTCCATGGCCAGAGCCGTCGAGGTCCCGCCCCACAGCAAAAGCGTGCCGGCAGTGGCCAGCGCCAGCCGGCGGCGGGGCACGCGGCGCAACAGGTCGGCACTGCCGATCGCCGCCAGGATCACCAGCAGCGCGGTGCTCGCCAGCACGAAGCGATATTCCTTGTGGCCGATCAGCGAATGGAAACCGAGATGGACCAGCGCGATCCAGAGCAGCGCCGGGTAGCGCTTCGCCCCGATCCATGCGAGCAGCAGGATCGGCGCCATCGCCAGATACCAGTACCAGGCGATCAGCTGCAGATAGCCGGTGATCGGCATGACGCCATAGGCCTTGGCGCGCCCTTCGATAATGTTGATCCGCGCCGCCTCGATCATCCAGCGGAAGGGGACGGCGCCCATGGCGATATTGGCCAGCGCATCCACCGCCAGCGCCCCGCATCCGCCCGCGATCATCGGCAGCCAGGCGCCGCGCCAGTCCGCGCGCGCGGTCAGGATCGCCAGGGTGAGCAGGGCGGGGGCGTATTGGATGCGCGCGACGAAGCAGAGCCCCATCAGCAGCCCGGCAAGGGCGAACCGGCGCGGTCCCGGCCGGTCCCGTGCGAGCAGCAGCCAGACCGCGCCCATCAGCAGCGCCAGCCCGATCGGCTCCGAGAGCGCGCGCGGGGCGAAGAAGACCAGCTCGAACCAGGTCGCCGCGACGAACCCCGCGACGATCCCGTGCAATCGCGACAGCCTGAGCCCGAGCGCCACCGCCGCGCCCACGATCACCAGCGAAAGCGCAGCCAGGGTGAGCCGCACGAGCAGCAGGTGCAGCGTCGTATCGGGGGACAGCGCGTGCCCCAGCCCCATCGGCAGGCTGAGCAGTTCGGGGATCAGCCAGCTGCGAAGGCCCGCGCGATAGTCCCAGGTCTGCACCCAGGGCCCGGCGACCAGGTGCCAGGCCGGCTCGAGATATTGCCAAATCTCGTCGAACCAGCCGACCATGAAGGGAAGGGCGGCGACGGCACGCAGCAGCGCCGCCAGCGCGATCGCCCCCCAGAAGATCCTTTTGGCGCTCAGGGCACCAGCACCGTGTCGACCGCCTGCGGCAGCGTCTCGGGATAGTCGAGATTGTAGTGCAGCCCGCGGCTCTCCTTGCGGTGGAGCGCCGAGCGCACGATCAGGTCGGCGCTTTCCAGCAGGTTGCGCAGCTCGATCAGGTCGGGCGTCACCCGGAAATGGCCGTAATAGTCCGCCACTTCCTCGCGCAGCATCTTGATCCGGTGCGCCGCGCGCTCAAGCCGCTTGGTGGTGCGCACGATGCCGACATAGTTCCACATGAAGCGCCGGATCTCGGTCCAGTTCTGCTTGATCACCACTTCCTCGTCGGAATCGGTGACGCGGCTCTCGTCCCAGGGCCGGATCGCCGGCACCGGGTGCAGCGCGTCCCAGTGCGCGGTGATGTGGCGCGCCACTGCCTCGCCGAACACGAAGCATTCGAGCAGGCTGTTCGACGCCAGGCGGTTGGCGCCGTGCAGGCCGGACTGGGTGACTTCGCCCGCCGCATAGAGATTGGGCAGGTCGGTGCGCCCGTCGCGGTCCACCATCACGCCGCCGCACGTATAATGCTGGGCGGGCACGACCGGGATCGGCTCGCGGGTCATGTCGATGTCGAGGTCGAGCAGCCGGGCATGGATCGTCGGGAAGTGATGCTTCACGAACTCGGCGCCCATATGGCTGATGTCGAGATGGACATAGTCGAGGCCGAGCCGCTTGATCTCATGGTCGATCGCCCGCGCCACGATGTCGCGCGGCGCCAGCTCGGCTCTGGAATCGAACTCCGGCATGAAGCGCTTGCCCGCTTCCTCGCCGGCATCGGGCGGCAGCAGCAGCCGCCCGCCCTCGCCGCGCACCGCCTCGGTGATCAGGAAGTTCTTGACCTCGAGATTGTAGAGGCAGGTCGGGTGGAACTGCATCATCTCCATGTTCGAGATGCGGCAGCCCGCGCGCCACGCCATCGCGATGCCGTCGCCGGTCGCGCCCCTCGGTGCGGTGGAGAACAGATAGGTCCGCCCCGCGCCGCCCGTCGCCAGCACCGTCGCCCGCGCGGTGAACAGCTCCACGCGGTTCGTCGCCCGGTTGAAGGCATAGACGCCCCAGACATTGCCCGCGCCCGAATAGCGCTCCTCGTGCCGGCTGGTCGCCAGGTCGATCACCACCTGGTCGGGCACCAGGGTGATGTTCGGATGGGCCTGCGCCGCCTTGAGCAGGGCCGTCTGCACCGCCAGGCCGGTGGCGTCGTCGACATGGACGATGCGGCGATGGCTGTGCCCACCCTCGCGAGTCAAATGCAGCGCGCCGCCCTCGGTGTTGAACGGCACGCCCAGCTCGGCCAGCCGCGCGATCGCAGCCGGCGCATTCTCGACCACCATCTCCACCGTGGCGCGGTCGTTCAGCCCCGCGCCGGCGATCATCGTGTCCTCGATATGGCTCTCGAAGGTGTCGCCGGGCTCGAGCACCGCGGCGATCCCGCCCTGCGCCCAGGCGGTCGAGCCCTCGGCGAACCCGCCCTTGGCGAGCACGGTAACCTTGAAGCGCTGGGCCAGGTTGAGCGCGGCGGTGAGCCCCGCCGCACCCGATCCGATCACAAGAACGTCGCTGCTATGGGGATCGTCCGACATGTCTCTTCCGCTGGTTCATGCCCGGACTAGGCGTTAGGCAGGAGTGCTGCAACGGGAGAGAGAGATGCGCCGCCAAAGCCTGGGTTTAGTCATGGCGATGATCGCTGCCTTCTGGGCCGTTCCGGCTGCCGCCAAGGGCTGCACGCTCGGCGCTGTCGGCCAGACCGTCCAGCTCCGCATCGGGGACACCGGCCGCGCCGCGATGCTCCATCTCCCCGCCGGCTTCTCCCGCGCCCGCCCGGCGCCGCTGGTCCTGCTGCTCCATGGCAGCGGCGGTACCGGCGCCGCGATGCTGGAGAATTCCAGGCTCGCCAAGGCCGCGGACGATCACGGGTTCATCGTCCTCGCCCCCGATGCCGGCATCCCGCTGGAAAAGGGCTATGTCTGGAACATCCCCGGCGTCCCCACCGTCTCAGGCAGGATCCCCGGCCCCGGCGATGCCGATGACGTCGCCTTTCTCGGCAAGGCGATCGACTGGCTGGCCGCCAATCGCTGCATCGATACCAGCCGCGTCTATGCCACCGGCCTGTCGGGCGGCGGGCGGATGACCAGCTGGCTCGGCTGCGTCGCCACCGATCGCTTCGCCGCGATCGCCCCGGTCGTCGGCCTGCGCGCCGGCAACCCGCTGGCGAGCGACAAGCGCGTCCCCGATCCCGCCACCTGCCGGCCCTCCAGGCCCCTGCCGGTGATCGCCTTTGCCGGCGATGCCGACGGCACCAATCCGATCCAGGGCGGCGGCGCAGGCTATTGGCAATATACGATGGCGACCGCGCTGCGCCGCTGGGCCGATCTCGACCTGTGCCGCACCGGCCCGGTCCAGCGCGACCTCACCGACAAGCTCTACGAGGTCCGCTATGCGAGCTGCCGCGCCGGCACCGAAGTCACCGGCCGGATCACGCGCGGCGCCGGCCATGTCTGGGCGGCGGACAATGACGCGATGTGGACCTTCTTCGCCCGGTACCGGCGGCGCTGATGGACGAGGCGAAGCGCCGCGAGATCGCCGCCCGGCGCGAAGCGATGCGCGGGCGGATCGGCCGCGAGGAACAGCGCGCCGCGCTCTGGGGGGACGACGAGAAGCTCGCCGCCGCCGGCACCCCCTTCCGCCTGCGCTACCGCGACGAGGAAGACCGGCCAGACTGGCGTGGCGGCCTCGTCCCCGCCGGCCTGTTCCATCTCGAATGGGACAGCGTCGCGCACGCGCATGAAACCGTGTTCGAGAATGAACGCCCCGCTTTCGCCCGCGCCGCGCTGGCCGCGCGGATCGGCCCCGACGACCTGTTCTGGGTCGTCCCCGGCAACGGCCTCGCCCCGATCATCGAGATCAGCCGCGCCGGCTTCGATCTTCATGCCGAAATGCTGATGGAGCTGGGCTCGGAGATGTGGCTGTCCGGCGCGCCGGACTGGCTGATCGAGTTCCGGAAGTGGGACGTGCGGATCGCCGGCTAGAAGCAACCCCGCTCCCCGGCGATAGCATTACGCTTCCCCGGCGAACGCCGGGGAACAGGAAGGGAGAACTCAGCCGTTCGCCGCCCGGGTCAGGTTCAGGAACACATCCTCCAGGTCCGCCTCGCGCGTGGACACATCGACGATGCCCAGCCCCGCGCCCTGCACCGCGCCCAGCACCTCGCCGGCATTCGCCTGGTCCTTGCGATAGGTGATGACCAGGGTGCGCTCACCCTTCATCTCCACCTTCTGGAAACAGGCATTGTCCGGCACCGTTGCCACGTCGCGGTCAACGGTGACCTCGACCACCTTTTCCTGCGCCATGCCCACCAGCTCGCGGGTCGGCTTGTTGGCGATCAGCTTGCCATGGTTGATGATCGCGATCCGGTCGCACAGCTGCTCGGCTTCCTCGAGATAATGGGTGGTCAGCACCACCGTAACGCCGCGCTGGTTGAGCTCGCGGACATAGGCCCAGAGCTGCTGGCGCAGTTCCACGTCCACGCCGGCGGTCGGCTCGTCGAGGACGAGCACGGGCGGCGAATGCACCATCGCCTTGGCGACCATCAGCCGGCGCTTCATCCCGCCCGAGAGCGTGCGCGAATAGGCGTCCGCCTTGTCCTCGAGGTGGACGGCGCGCAGCAGCGCCATCGCGTTGAACCGGTCCTTCGGCACGCCGTAGAGCCCGGCCTGGATCTCCAGCGTCTCCTTCGGCGTGAAGAAGGGATCGAAGATGATCTCCTGGTTGACGATGCCGATGCTCGCCTTGGCGTTGCGCGGATGGGCGTCGATGTCGAAGCCCCAGATCGAAACGTTGCCGCCGGTCTTGTTGACCAGCCCGGCCAGGATGTTGATCAGCGTCGACTTGCCCGCGCCATTGGGGCCGAGCAGCCCGAAGATCTGCCCGCGCGGCACGTCGAAGGTCACGCCGTCGAGCGCGCGCTTGCCTCCCTGATAGGTCTTGCAGAGAGAGTCGATCGCAATGGCCGCCTGAGTCATGCCCGCCGCATAGACGCTTGCGCGCCCGCGGCAAAGGTCAGGCGGCGTGGACCGCTGCGTTTGCCTCGGCCAGCGGCAGCCGGATCGTCGCGCGATAGCCTTGTTCGATCGGCGCCCCGTCCAGCCGCGCGGCGGCGCCGTAGAGCATGCCCAGCCGCGCCCTGGTGTTGGCCAGGCCGATGCCATGGCCGGGGCGGGAAGGGGGGCGTCGGGGTCCGGCGCCGCGATTCTCCACGATCAGCAGCAGCGCATCGCCCTCGCGCCGCGCCGCGATGTCGAGCGTCGAATCGCCGGCGGTGGCTTCCACCCCGTGCTTGATCGCATTCTCGACCAGCGGCTGGAGCAGGAAGCTCGGCACCTGCTGGCCGAGCATCCCCGGCTCGGCGGCGATCGACACCTGCAGCCGGCTGCCGAAGCGCGCGCCTTCGAGCTCCAGATAGCGTTCCACCGTCTCCAGCTCGTCGGCCAGCGCCACCATGCCGGTATCGAGGTCCATCGTCGCGCGCAGGAAGCCGCTCAGTCCCTCCACCATCTGGTTCGCCTCGGCGATTCGCTCGGTGAGGATCAGGCTGGAGATGGCGTTGAGCGAGTTGCACAGGAAATGCGGGTTGAGCTGCAGGCGCAGCAGGTTGAGCTCGCTTTCCAGCCCGGCGACGCGGGCGGCGGCGAGCTCTTGCTCGCGCAGCCGGATGCGGCGCACCGTGCCCAGGATCACGAACAGCGCGGCGGTGCAGCCGTCGATCAGGAAATAGATCACCGTCACCAGCAGCAGCGATTGCGGCGAATGGTCGGGCACGCGCGTGTCCATGAAGGCATGGACGAAGAACTGGCCGCCGAAGTCGGCCGCCATCTGGAGCAGCGCGGTCACCAGCAAGGCGGCGAGGCCCAGCGGCAGCGCGATCCACAGGGGCCGGCCGCTCGCCCAGCGCAGCGCGAGATAGATCAGCGATGCGAGCAGGATCGCCGCCAGCGTGCCCCAGATCAGCGTGATCCACTCGCCCAGGCCCGCCATCTGGCCGGAAACCGCGATGCCGGGCACGATCACCGACAGCGCGGCGGCCCAGAGCACGATGGTAAGCTGCGCCGCCTCGCGGGGCGCGGGCGCGACGATCTCCAGGGTAGGCGACATACCTCTTCCGTTTCTCGACGCGGGGGTGCCTATAGGGGATAAGCCACCGGGCTGTCATCCCGCCCGGTCATGCTGTGCGTTGCGAGCGGCGATGCGCGGCGTTATAGGCGCGGCATGACCGCGCACCTGCCCGAGCTTATCCGCACCGCTTCCGCCCGCGTCGCCTGTGACGGCACCGGCCCCGGCCTGCCCGCCGCCCTGGGTCATCCGCGCGTGTTCCTGCAGATCGACGAGCATGGCTATGTCGATTGCGGCTATTGTGATCGCCGCTTCGTGCTGATCGGCGGCCCGGCCGACGGCGCCGACCAGAGCCAGCTTCCCGATCATCCGGCTGGCGCCAGCATTTAAGCGTCCTATATCGGGGGTATGAGCATTCCCTCCGATCCGCGCAGCTACATCTATCGCGCCTCGCTCGACCCCGAGACGGCCGCGAAGCTCACCGCCGAGGCGCTGGCCAGCGCCGAGGATGGCGAGCTCTATCTCCAGTACCGCAAGACCGAGGCGTTCGGCTTCGACGACGGCCGGCTGAAGACCGCCTCGTTCGATACCCAGTCGGGCTTCGGCCTGCGCGCGGTGTCGGGTGAGACCACGGCCTTTGCGCACGCCAACGAGATCACGCCCGCCGCGATCCGCCGCGCGGCGGAGACGATGGCGCTGATCGAGCCGGGCAAGGCCGGCAAGGCGCCGCCGCCCCAGGGCAATAACCGCCATCTCTACACGCATCAGGATCCGCTCGATCTGGTGCCGTTCGCCGACAAGGTGAATCTCTGCCAGTCGATCGACGCGGCGGCGCGGGCGCGCGATCCGCGGGTGCAGCAGGTCTCGGTCGGGCTCACCGGTTCGTGGAGCGTGGTCGAGATCGTCCGGCCGGACGGCTTCATCGCCACCGATATCCGTCCGCTGGTGCGCCTGAACGTGTCGATCGTGGTCGAGCAGAATGGCCGGCGCGAGACGGGCAGCTTCGGGCTGGGCGGGCGCACGCTCTACGACAACCTCTTCCAGCCGGAGACCTGGAACCGCGCGATCGACGAGGCGCTGGCCCAGGCGCTGGTCAATCTCGACGCGGTTGATGCGCCGGCGGGCGACATGACCGTGCTGTGCGGTCCCGGCTGGCCGGGCGTGCTGCTGCACGAGGCGGTCGGGCACGGGCTCGAGGGCGATTTCAACCGCAAGGGCACTTCGGCCTTCTCCGGCCGGATCGGCGAGCGGGTTGCCGCGCCGGGGGTGACCGTGGTCGATGACGGTTCGCTGACGGACCGCCGCGGCTCGCTGTCGATCGACGACGAGGGCACGCCGACGCGCGAGACGATCCTGATCGAGGACGGCATCCTCAAAGGCTATATGCAGGACCGTTTGAACGCGCGTTTGATGGGGGTTTCGCCCACCGGCAACGGGCGTCGTGAATCCTTCCAGCACGCCCCGATGCCCCGCATGACCAACACGTTCATGAAGGGCGGCAAGGACGATCCCGCCGAACTTTTGAGCCGCGTGAAGAAGGGCATCTTCGCCAAGTCGTTCGGCGGCGGGCAGGTCGATATCGTCTCGGGCAAGTTCGTCTTCTCCTGCACCGAGGCCTATCTGATCGAGAACGGCAAGCTGGGTGCCCCGATCAAGGGCGCGACGCTGATCGGCGACGGCCCGACCGTGCTCAACAAGGTCACCGGCATCGGCAACGACTTTGCGCTCGATGAAGGCGTCGGCATGTGCGGCAAGGGCGGGCAGAGCGTTCCGGCCGGCGTCGGCCAGCCGACGCTGCTGGTGGACGGGCTGACGGTGGGCGGCACCGCGGCGTGATCCGGGCCGGGCGTCGCCTCCATGCGGCGCTCGTCACCTGGCCGGATGCGCGTGGCTGGCGTGCAATGGGGCGCGAGTTGCTCTGGGGGCTGCCCCTCATCGCACTGCTCGCCTTCGCCACCAGCCTCGCCCATTTCGATCCGATGCCCTTTGGCTTTCATTGGCTGGGCGTCTTCTTCACGCTGATGCTCGTTCCCGCATTGGGCGAGGAGCTGGTCTTCCGCGGCCTGATCGTCCCGCCGCCGGATCGCCCTTTCCCGCCATGGCAGGCGGCACTGGCGGTCGGCATGTTCGTCCTATGGCACCCCTTCCAGGCAGGGACCTTCGGCCCGCCCTGGTCGGCGATATTCCTCGACTGGCGCTTCCTGATGATCGTCACGGTGCTCGGCGCCCTGCTCGTCCGCCTCTATCGCGCGACCGGCAGCATCTGGCCCTGCGTCTGCACGCATTGGCTTATCGTCGCGGGGTGGAAGCTGTTGTTCGCCGGGCCGATCGGATAGGAAATGGGCATGAACCAGGCGCTTCCCGAACTCGACTGGACCGGCTGGCGCGGTACCGCGCAGCACCTTCACCTGATCACCCAGATCATCGGCAAGGTCCGCCTCGCGCATACCCCCTGGCTCAACCATAGCTGGCATGTCGTGCTCTATCCGATGGCCTGGGGTCTGACGACCGGGCCGATCCCGTGCGACGATGCCACGCTGCAGCTCGATCTCGACCTGCTCGAGAGCGAGCTCCGGCTTACGACCGACGGCGGCGGCGAGGCGAGCATCCCGCTCGGGCCCGGCAGCATCGCCGGTTTCCACGCCGCGCTGGTCGCCGCGCTGGCCGCGCTGGGCACGGCGGTAGCGTTCAACGGCGTCCCGAGCGAAGTCCCCGATCCGGTGCCCTTTGTCGAGGACACCGCCGAGCGCCCCTGGGATGGCGAAGCGGTACGCGACTTCCATCGGGCGCTGCTCTGGATCGACCGGGTCTTCCGGCAGTTCCGCACCGGCTTCCTCGGCAAGGCCAGCCCGGTCCATTTCTTCTGGGGCAGCTTCGACCTCGCGGTCACCCGCTTCTCGGGCCGCACCGCGCCGAAGCACCCGGGCGGATTCCCCGGCCTGCCCGATGCGGTGACCTGCGAAGCCTATAGCCATGAGGAAGCCAGCGCCGGCTTCTGGCCGGGGAGCGACGCATTCCCGAGACCTGCCTTCTACGCCTATGGCTATCCCGCGCCCGGGGGTTATGCCGATGCCGAAGTGGCCGCCCCGGCCTATTTCGACACCGGCCTCGGCGAATGGCTGCTCGACTATGACGCCGTCCGCACCGCGGAGGACCCGCGTGCGATGCTGCTCGGCTTTCTCCAGTCGACCTATGATGCCGCGGCCGATCTCGGCAAATGGGATCGTGCGCATCTGGAATGCTCGCCGGGTGTTCCCCGCAAACCGCGCATCGTCTAGAAACGCGGCATGGCCGAGTTCTTCGATGCGCTCACCGACGATCACCGCGCCTTCATCGCGCGCCAGCCGATGTTCTTCGTCGCGACGGCGGCGCCCGAAAGCCGGGTGAACCTCAGCCCCAAGGGCATGGACTGTTTCCGCGTGCTGGGACCCAACCGCGTTGCCTATCTCGACGTCGCCGGCTCGGGCAACGAGACGCATGCGCACCTGATCGCCGACGGGCGCATCACCATCATGTTCTGCGCCTTTGACAGTCCCGCGCTGATCCTGCGCCTCTATGGCCATGGCAAGCCCGTGCTGCCCCAGGATCCGGAATGGGCCGAGCTGGCCCCGCATTTCACGCTGCTGCCCGGTACCCGCCAGATCTTCGATGTAAGCGTGGACAGCGCGCAGAGCAGCTGCGGCTGGGCGGTGCCGCACATGACGTTCGATCGGGAGCGTGAGACGCTCAGCAAATATCATGTCAAGCACGGCGCCTCGGCGCGCTTCGCCAAATATGCGGTGCGCACCCACAGCATCGATGGCCTGCCCGTGCGCAATCCCAGCGAGGAACCCGCCTGATGGCGCTTGTCGAGATCGGCCGGTTCGACCGGCAGGAAGCTTTTATCGTCCAGGGGCGGCTGGAGGACGAGGACATCCCCAGCTTCGTGTTCGATGCCGGCACCAGCATCGCCGATGGCTCGTACCTGCTGATCCCGGTTCGGGTGATGGTCGATGACGAGGACGTCGAGCGCGCTCGCGCGATTCTGGATGCCGCAGCCTAGCCGAGCAGCAGTGCCGTTGCCTTCTTGGCGATCCGGATCAGCTCCTCGCGCGGCGTGCCGGCGCGGGCGCGGGTGCTCAGCGAATGGATCACCGAGGAGGCGATCTGCGCATCGCCGAGCGGATCCGCGCTGCCGGCCTGCACCATCAGCTTCTCGATCCAGCCATCCTGCAACGCGACGAACGCCGCCAGCGCCGCGCGGATGTCGGGGTCGGTCACCGCCTCGGTCGCGGCGGTATTCACCGCGATGCAGCCCGAGGGGCCGTCCTCACCGGTCAGGAAGCCCTCGATCGCGCCGATGAACAGTGCCTTGAGCATCTTCTCGGGCGGATAGGCCGCTTCATGGAGCGCCCGGAAGGTCGCATCGACGCTGGCATGCGTCCGCGCCAGCCCGGCGAGATACAGCGCCTTCTTGTCGCCGAACGTGGCGTAGAGGCTCGGCCGGTTCACCCCCGTCGCCTCGGCCAGGTCGTCGAGCGATGTGTTCGAATAGCCGAGCGTGCGGAAGCGCTGGAGCGCGGCACGCAGCACCGCTTCCTCGTCGAACTTGCGCGGCCTTCCACGGCCCCGGCTGGCTATTTTTGTATCGGTTCGCATTAAATTCCTTGACCCGGTTATTTTTGTGCGAGATCGTACAAAAATACAAGGGAGACTCGTCATGAAGCTCTATTTCACCCCCTTCGCCTGTTCGCTGGCGGCGCGCATCGCGCTGGAGGAGGCCGGGCTCGACGCCGATTATGTCCAGGTGCCCAGGGATCTGCGCCTGGCCGATGGCAGGGACTTCACCGAGATTTCGCCGATGGGCTATGTGCCGGCGATCGAGACCGGCACCGGCTTCGTCCTTACCGAAGGGCCCGCGGTGCTCACCTATATCGCCGAGTTGGCGCCCGAGGGCGCGCTCAGCTTCACCGGCTTTTCCGATGCGCATTACCGGATGCTCGCCTGGCTGAACTTCGTCAGCACCGAGCTGCACAAGGCCGTCTACATGCCGATCCTCGGCAAGGGTTACTCGGAAGCCGAGGAGATCGCGGCCCGCGCCCGCCATGCCCGGCCCTTCACCGTGCTGTCGAAGCATCTGGACGGGCGCGAATTCCTCCAGGACCGCTTCACCGTCGCCGATGCCTATCTAGTCGCGGTGCTCAACTGGTCCGAATTCAGCAAGGTGCCGCTCGCCGACTGGCCGGTACTCGCCGCCTATCGCGAACGGCTGCGAGCACGACCTTCGGTCGCCCGTGCGATGGCTGCCGAATGGCCGCTGCTCAAGGCCGCCTGATACCCTCCCGAGCTCCGGGCGTGGCCGCATCGCGGTCGCTCCCACCACACCTGCCCCTTCCGTCTCGCGCGGGAGGGGCATTTTTGTTGGAATCGCGCGAATCGCTGGGTTAGGCCTGTGCCATGCCCGCAACGATCAACTGCGACGTGGCGATTGTCGGCGGGGGACTTGCCGGCGGCCTGATCGCGCTCGCGCTGCGCCGGCGACGGCCCGATGTCGATGTCCGCATCGTCGAGGGCGGCAGCCGGATCGGGGGCAACCATCTCTGGTCCTTCTTCGCCAGCGATGTCGCGCCAGCCGATCGCTGGCTGACTGCGCCGCTGATCTGCCATGGCTGGCGCAGCTATGACGTCGCCTTTCCCACGGTCTCGCGGACGCTGCGCACCGGCTATTATTCGATCGAATCGCGCCGGTTCGACCAGGTTGTCCGCGGTGACCTGCCCGAGCAGGCGGTGATGACCCGGCGCGAAGTCGCTGAAGTCACGCCTACCACCATCCTCCTCGCCGATGGCGACCGGATCGAGGCCAAAGGGGTGATCGATTGCCGTGGCCCCGGCGACCTCTCGATGCTCGATTGCGGCTGGCAGAAATTCTACGGTCGCGAGCTGGAATTGCGCGGCGAGCATCATCTCGAGCGCCCGGTGGTGATGGACGCGACGGTCGAGCAGCTCGACGGCTATCGTTTCCTTTATGCGCTGCCCTTCTCGACCACCGGTGTCTTCGCCGAGGATACCTATTACAGCGACACGCCCGATCTCGATCCGGTGCTGCTCGGCAGCCGGCTCGATGCCTATGCGGAGGGGCGCGGCTGGAAGGTCGATCGTGTCGTCCGGGAGGAAGGCGGCGTGCTGCCGGTGGTGATGGGCGGTAGTTTCGAGGCCTATTGGCGCGCTGGGGGCGAGAAGGTCGCCAAGGCGGGCTCGCGAGCGGGTCTTTTCCACCCGCTGACAAGCTACACCCTGCCCGATGCGGTGCGCACCGCCACGCTGGTAGCGGCCGCCAGCGACCTTGGCGGTGCCGCACTGCACAATCTTATGCATGATTTCGCGCGATCGACATGGCGCCGCCGCCATTTCTACCGCATGCTGGCCGCCATGTTGTTCAAGGCCGCCGAACCCGAGGAGCGCTACCGCGTGCTGCAGCGCTTCTATCGCCTCGATCCCCAGCTGATCGGCCGCTTCTATGCCGGCCATTCGACCTTGCTCGATCGGCTGCGCGTCGTCTCGGGCAAGCCGCCGGTACCGGTCGGCCGCGCACTTTCGGCGATCCGGGAATCATACCGGTGAAGCGCGCCGCGGTGGTGGGTGCCGGGCTCGGCGGGCTGGCGCTGGCGATCCGGCTGCAATCGGCGGGTGTCGAGACCGTGGTGCTCGAAGCCCGCGACAAGCCCGGTGGCCGCGCCTATTTCTGGGAGCGTGACGGGTTCACCTTCGATGCGGGACCCACCGTCATCACCGCGCCAGAAGTGCTCGAGGAACTCTGGCAGCTCTCCGGTCGCCGCATGGCCGATGACGTCAGGCTCATGCCGGTCACGCCTTTCTACCGGCTGTTCTGGCCCGATGGCACGCGCTTCGACTATTCAAATGACGATCATGCGCTTGCCGCCGAGATCGCCCGGCTCGAGCCGCAGGATGTCGCCGGCTATGGCCGTTTCCTCGAATATTCCGCCGGCGTGTACGAGGAAGGCTATGTGAAGCTCGGCCATGTCGCGTTCCAGGACTTCATGTCGATGGTCCGCGCCGCGCCTGCGCTCGCCAAATACGGCGCCTGGCGATCGGTTTACGCCAAGGTCGCGAGCTTCATCCGCAACGAGAAGCTGCGCCAGGCCTTTTCCTTCCACACGCTGCTCGTCGGCGGCAATCCGATGACCGCCAGCTCGATTTACGCGCTGATCCACCAGCTGGAGCGCAAGAGCGGGGTCTGGTGGGCCGAAGGCGGCACCAACCAGCTGGTCGCCGCGATGGTCCGCCATTTCGAACGGTTGGGCGGAACGATCCGGCTCGGCGATCCGGTCGAGCGCATTGAGACGCTCGGCGATCTCGTCACCGGTGTGCGGACGATGGGCGGGCATGAGCTGCAGGTCGATGCCGTCGCCTGCAATGCCGACGTGGTCCACAGCTATCGCGACCTGCTCAAGGGCTCGCGCTCCAGCCAGCGCGCGGCGCAGCGCCTGCAGCGCAAGCGATTCTCGCCGTCGCTGTTCGTCGTCCATTTCGGGGTACGCGGGACCTTTCCGGACATCCCGCACCACTCGATCCTGTTCGGCCCGCGCTACCAGGGGCTGCTCGAGGATATTTTCGAGCATGGCGTGCTGAGCGAGGACTTTTCGCTCTATCTCCACCATCCCAGTGCCAGCGACGCCTCGATGGCGCCCGAAGGCCATTCGACCTTCTATGCGCTCGCCCCGGTGCCGCATCTCGGCAAGTTCCCCGCCAATTGGGACGAGATCACGCCGATCCTCGAGGAGCGCATCCTCACCGAGATCCAGCGCCGGCTGATCCCCGATCTCAAGGATCGGATCGTGACGAAGTTCAGCTACGCGCCTCCCGATTTCCGCGACGATCTCGGTGCGCATATGGGCTCGGCTTTCAGCCTCGAGCCGATCCTTACCCAGAGCGCCTGGTTCCGCACCCACAATCGCGACGATGCGATCCACAACCTCTTCTTCGTCGGCGCCGGTACCCATCCGGGCGCGGGCATCCCCGGCGTGGTCGGCAGCGCCAAGGCAACCGCGGCGCTGATGCTGGGGGACGGCAAGTGATCGACTTGCCCCAAAGCGCGTTCTGGCCGAATGCGGGGCGATCCATGACTTTCGGAAAGACCAGAATATGAAGCGCGTCGCAGTCTATTGCGGTTCGGCCAGCCCGGCCGATCCTGTCTATATCGAGGCCGCGCGCCATGTCGGGCGCACGCTGGCGGAGCGGAACATCGGCATCGTCTATGGCGGCGGCAAGCTCGGCCTGATGGGCGCGGTGGCGGATTCGGCGCTGGAGGCCGGCGGCGAGGTGATCGGCGTGATCCCCGAGTTGCTGGTCAATGCCGAAGTCGCGCATCGCGGCTGCACCGAGCTGCACGTCGTCGGCACGATGCACGAACGCAAGGCGCGCTTCACCGATATCGCCGACGGCTTCATCAACCTGCCCGGCGGCACAGGCACGATGGACGAGCTGTGGGAAGCGCTGAGCTGGGCCCAGCTCGGCTATCACACCGATCCGGTCGGCCTGCTCAACATCGCCGGCTATTATGACAAGCTCGTCGAGTTCTGGGAGCATATGGGCCAGGTCGGTTTCGTCCGCCCGCAGCACCAGAACATGCTGATCGTCGACACCACGCTCGAAGGGCTGCTCGACAAGATGGTCGCGGCCAAGCCGGTCGAGACGATCGTGCAGATGCGACGCGGCGATCTGTGAGCGCCTCGCTTCCTTCGCGTGCCGCGTTCGTCGCGACCGCGCAGGAATCGATCGCGCGCGGTTCGGGCAGCTTCTCGGCGGCCAGCCGGCTGTTCGACCGCAAGACGCGTGAGCGCGCCTGGCTGCTCTATGCCTGGTGCCGCGCCTGTGACGATCTCGCCGACGGGCAGGATCATGGCCACGGCGCGAGCGAGAGCGACAGGCAGGCGGGGCTCGCCCGCATCCGCCTGCTCACGCAAGCAGCGCTGGATGGACAATGGATCGGTGATCCGGCGTTCGACGCGCTGCGCATCGTCGTGGCCGAGGCCGGTATTCCGCACCGTTTCGTCTGGGACCTGGTCGAAGGTTTCGCGCTCGACGCCGACGAGTGGCATCCCCGGCACGAGGTGGATCTCTATCGCTATTGCTATCATGTCGCCGGCTCCGTCGGCTGCATGATGGCGGTCATCATGGGCGTGTCGCCGGACGACGACGCGACGCTCGATCGCGCCTGTGATCTCGGCATTGCCTTCCAGCTCGCCAATATCGCCCGCGACATCGAGGCGGACGACCGGATGGCGCGCTGCTATCTGCCCGATGACTGGCTGGTCGAGATGGATATCCCGCCCGGCCAGCACATGAAGCCGCCGTTCCGCCAGCGCCTTGCCGTGCTGGCCGGGCGGCTGGCGCGGGGGGCGGAGGACTATGCCGCGAGCGCCCGGGTCGGTACCCCGAAGCTCGGCTTTCGCTCGGCCTGGGCGGTGCTCGCCGCGACCGGTATCTATGGCGCGATTGCCGAGAAGGTCGCCGCACGCGGTGAACACGCATGGGATCACCGGGTCTCCACCTCGGGATTCGAGAAGCTCGGCTGGATCGGCCGGTCCTGGTGGCAGGCGCTGCACCGCCGGGATCTCTATCCCGCGGCCCCGCGCGATCCCGATCTCTGGACCCGCCCCCGTCCGGATTGAACGCAGCGTGCACCGGCTCGGTCGCGGGACGGAAGACGAACGCCCGCGGATGGGGGAACCCGCTCGGCATGCGTATCCTCCTTTTCCCGCTCGCTTGCCTGGCGCTTGTCGCTGCGCAGGATGCGCCCCAGGGTGCCGCCGAACTGGCCGGGCAATGGGATCAGACATCCACGCGCACCCAGCTGGTGCGCGTGCCGGTGCTCCGCGATCGGCCGACTGCTTCGCTTGCCGGCCGCGGCATGGTCACCGGACGGGGGCCGGTGACCAGCACCGTGCTGCGCGACGAGGAAGTGCCGATGCAGGTTCACTATATGGTCAGCCTGCGCATCCAGCCCGATGGCCGCTTCAAGTGGATCACCGAGAAGCGCCGCACCGCTTCGCCGACCAATGACTGCGAAATCCGCGAAGGCACGCGCCGCGACGGCATGGCCGGCTACGCCGATGGCCGGCTGGTGCTGAAGAGCGAGTCCGTCCGCGCGCTCAGCCTCGATTGCGATGGCACGGGCGACGAGACGCGCGAAGCCGGACGTGTCGATGTCTATGCGGTGCGCCGCCAGGGCAATATGCTGGTCCTCCAGTCCGCTGATGGCGAGGTCTGGCAGTTCCAGCGAGCCGGGGGCTAGGCCGGCCGCGCGATCCCCGAGACGACGACGCCCGCCAGCAGCGGTGCGACCACCGCTGCGATCTGCATCGACAGGGGGTGCGGATGGATCAGGACTTGGGTGATTGCGAAGCCGGTCGCCAGCAGCACGATGATCCAGCCGCTTGCTGGCCAGTTGCCTATCCGTACTGCCGCAACGCCACCCACAAGAGCGCCGAGCGTCCAGGCGCCTATGGTGGTAACACCCTCCAGAGTGTCCAGTCCTGGGGGCAGGCAATCGGGTGGCAGGGAAACATTCTGTCCGATGAAGAGCACGCCCAATATGGTGCCGAACCCCGCGGTGATCCCGATCACCAAACCAAGCAGCTGCTTCATTCCGTTTCCCCCGAAACAGTTTCGCATCTGCAACATAAATGAAACGAGACGGCGGTGCTAGCGGCCTTTGCCGTCCAGTTTCGGGGCGCCCTGGCGTGCCATTTCCGGCGTTTGGCGCTGGCAGGCGCCGGCGATCACCGGAAAATCTAGATCGGTATTGCGGCGCAACGCATCGGCCACAGCCTCCTGGCAACGCGCATAGCTGGTGTAGCGCGCCGGCTCGATCCGCGCCTGCCGGCAGTCGAGATTGTCGTCGCTGCAGCCCATGATCGCGAGCAGATAGAAGACCTGGTCCATCGCCGCCTCCTTCAAAGGCCAACAACGGCTCGCGCGTCCAACCGTTGCATCCCGGAGCCGAGCGCCCCAAATTCGCGGGCGATGGCTTCCAATCCCAACGCGTCCACCGGCGAGCGCTCCGTGCTCGCCACGCTTCGGCGCTTCCTCCCCTATCTCTGGCCCAATGGCGCGAACGGCCTGCGCGCGCGCATCGTCATTGCGCTCACCCTGGTGGTGATCTCCAAGTTCGTCCAGGTCGCCGGACCTTTCGCCTATGGCGCGGCGATCGACCGGATGTCCGGTGGAGCGCGCGATCTCGCTTGGCTCGTGATCGCGCTCGTCGGCGGTTATGTCGCCGGGCGTTTCGGCACCTTGTTGTTCGAGAATCTGCGCAACGTCGTGTTCGAGCGCGTCGGCCAGGATGCGACGCGGCGACTGGCGAGCGAAGTCTTCCGCCATCTCCATCGGCTCTCGCTTCGTTTCCATCTCGAACGGCGCACAGGCGCGATCACCAAGGTGGTCGAGCGCGGCACCAAGAGCATCGATTCGATGCTCTATTTCCTGCTGTTCAACATCGCCCCGACGATCCTCGAGCTGGCGATCGTGACGACCCTGTTTTGGACCAAGTGGGGCGGCTGGCTGGTCGCCGGCACCCTGGCGATGGTCGTCGTCTACATCGCCTTCACCCGCTGGGTGACCGACTGGCGCTCGAAGTTGCGCGAGAAGATGAATGATCTCGACACCGGTGCGGTGGCGCATGCGGTCGATTCGCTGCTCAATTTCGAGACGGTGAAATATTTCAACGCCGAGGAGCGCGAGGCTCGACGCTATGAAAATGCCGTGGCCTCCTATGCGAAGGCGGCGACGGTCAGCGAGAACTCGCTCGCCTGGCTCAATATCGGCCAGGCGGTAATCACCAACGCTATGCTGTTCGCCGGCATGGTGCTGGTGGTGAACGGCTGGGCGCGGCACCAGTTCTCGCCGGGCGACGTCGCGGTCGTCTCGACGCTGCTCACCCAGCTCTTCCGCCCGCTCGACATGCTGGGCTGGGTCTATCGCAACATCCGCCAGGGCGTGATCGACATGGCCAGCATGTTCGATCTGCTCGACGCCCATGCCGAGGTTCGCGACGCCCCGAACGCCGTGCCGCTCGCCATCGCCAGCGGCCATGTCCGCTTCGAAGCCGTGCATTTCGGCTATGATCCCGACCGCGAGATCCTGAAGGGCGTCGATCTCGACATCCCGGCCGGCGCCACCGTCGCGGTGGTCGGCCCCTCGGGCGCCGGCAAGTCGACGCTCGCACGGCTGATGTACCGCTTCTATGACGTCACCGGCGGCCGTATCACCATCGATGGGCAGGATATCCGCGACGTGACCCAGTCGTCGCTGCGCGGCTCGATCGGCATCGTCCCGCAGGACACGGTGCTGTTCAACGACACGATCGGCTATAACATCGCCTATGGTCGCGAGGGCACGACTCCCGACGAAATCGCCGTCGCCGCGCGGGGTGCCGCGATCGCCGGTTTCATCCAGTCGCTGCCCAACGGTTTCGAGACGCGGGTCGGCGAGCGCGGGCTCAAGCTTTCCGGCGGCGAGAAGCAGCGCGTCGCCATTGCGCGCACGCTGGTGAAGAACCCGCCGATCCTGATCCTAGACGAAGCGACCAGCGCGCTCGACAGCCGTACCGAGGCGGATATCCAGGCGACGCTCGAGGCGATCGAGCATGGCCGTACCACGATCGTCATCGCGCACCGGCTTTCCACGGTCGTCCATGCCGACCGGATCATCGTGCTCGAGGCAGGCCGGGTGGCGGAGCAGGGCACCCATGCCCAGCTCTTGCGCAAAAACGGTCTCTATGCCGAAATGTGGGCGCGGCAGGCGCAGGAGCGCGAGGCCGAGGGCGGAGAGGAAGTCCCCGCCGAATAGGAGGGGCAATGATCTGGTTCCTGGTTGCGCTGGCGGTAGTGATCGCGGCGCTCATTCTCTGGTCCGCCTATGTCGCGCGCGGGGTCGAGCGCTGGGTGCCGATGGACGGCCGCCAGGTCGAAGTGCCCGGCGTGCGCATGCATGTCGTCGAGATGGGCCCGGCCGATGCCCCGGCGATCGTGATGATCCACGGCATCATGAGCCAGCTGCGCGTCTTCACCTATGCGCTCGCCGGCCGCCTCGCTGCCGATCACCGCGTCATTGTGATGGATCGTCCGGGCTGGGGCTATTCCACGCTCACCGGTCCGCGCCTCGACCTGAACGCACAGGCCGATGCCGTCGCCGCGGCGATCGCGAAGCTCGGGCTGGAAAAGCCCTTGCTGGTCGGCCATTCAATGGGCGGTGCGGTCAGCCTGGCGCTGGCGCTGCGCCATCCGCAGGCGGTGCGTGGCCTCGGCCTGATCGCCCCGCTCACCCAGCCGATCGACGAAGCACCCGCGCCGCTCAAGGGGCTGGTGATACCTGGGCCGCTTCGCCCGCTGATCGCCTGGACGATCGCGGTGCCGCTCTCGATGCGCACCGGCAAGGCCAAGACGACTGCCGTTTTCGCCCCTGATCCGCTGCCCGAGGATTTCCCTGTCAAGGCCGGCGGCGCACTCGCCATCCGCCCGGCGAGCTTCGAGATGGGGTGCTTCGAGATCGACCATGCCCCTGGGGCGATGAAGGTCCAGGCGCCGCGCTATGGCGAAATCGCGATACCGGTCTCGATCCTTTATGGCCGGCAGGATGCGCTGCTCGATCCCGAGTTGCATGGCCGCAAGACCGCGTCGGACGTGCAGAATGGTACGGTCGCGCTGCTCGACGGCGGTCATATGCTCCCGGTGACGCATGTCGACGCAACCGAAGCCTGGCTGCGCGGTCTCTAGCTGCTGCCGATCTCCGCTGGCTGCGTGGTCCAGCCCAGCCGCGGGATGGTGATCGAGCGCTTGCCGGACAGGTCGGTGCGCGTCACGAACAGCTCCTTGCTCTCGATATATTGCAGGAGCCGGCGCACGCGGCCGAGCGAACTGGTGCCATAGGTCGCGGCGATCTCGGTGTCGCTCGGGCAGGGCGCGCCTTCGCGGGCGGCGCGCGCCACCAGCAGGAACGGCCCGAGCATGTCGTCGGGCAGTGCCCGTGCCGCTTCGAGCGCCTGCGCCCAGTCGTCGTCGGGGTCGCCGTGAATGCCGGCCCGTGCCGCCGAGAGCCGGCGCACGAAGCTGGACAGATCGAGCGGCGGCCGCGCGAGCCCGACCATCCGGCAGCGGACCAGGAAGTCCTGGTAGAGCACCGAAGGCGAACGATAGGTGCTTTCCTCGTCGGCGGTGATGTCGCGCAGCACCTCGGCGATCTTCTGCGCCGCTTCCTCGGGATCGACGTCCGGGATTTCCTCGCGCGCCGGCGTCGATCGGGCGAGCGCCTCGAGCAGCCGGTCGCTGGCGAGCTGGGGCGGGGCGGAGGGAGCCGGGGGTGCCGGCGGCGTCCATTCGGGCTCGGCGGGCGCGAGCAGCAGGTCCTTGAGCTCGGCCGAGGGGGCCTCGGGCAGCGGAGTCAGCTTGGGGCTGCCGCTGCGCGCGCTGGTCTCGACCGCGCCGATCTGCACCGAGATCGGCCGGCGCGACACGGCCGGGCCAAGCGCCAGGAAATGGCCGCGCGCCAGGTCGCGGATCGCCTCGGCCTGGCGGCGCTCCATGCCGAGCAGGTCGGCGGCGCGCGCCATGTCGATGTCGAGGAAGGTGCGACCCATCAGGAAGTTCGAGGCTTCGGCGGCGACGTTCTTGGCGAGCTTGGCGAGGCGCTGGGTGGCGATCACGCCGGCAAGGCCGCGCTTGCGCCCGCGACACATCAGGTTGGTCATCGCGCTCAGCGAGGCGCGGCGGACATCCTCGGCAACCTCGCCGCCGCCCGAAGGGGCGAACAGCTGCGCTTCGTCGACCACCACCAGCGCCGGGTACCAATGGTCGCGCGGGGCATCGAACATCGCGTTGAGGAAGGCCGCGGCGCATTTCATCTGCCCCTCGGCTTCCAGCCCCTCCAGGCTTAGCACCACCGATGCGCGATGCTCGCGGATGCGGGTGGCGAAGCGGGCGATCTCGCGCTCGCTATAGTCGGCCGCCTCGATCGAGATATGGCCGTATCGGTCGCTCAGGGTGACGAAATCACCTTCGGGATCGATGATCACCTGCTGGACATGGCCGGCGCTTTTCTCGAGCAGGCGGCGCAGCAGGTGCGACTTGCCCGACCCCGAGTTGCCCTGGACGAGCAATCGCGTCGCCAGCAGCTCCTCGAGATCCATGGCGACGGCATCACCCTTGCCGTCCTGCCCCATGTCCACGCGTACCGTCATCCCATCCGCTTTGGCGCATGGAGAGGGATGGGGGCAAGCGGCATCGGTGGAAAAGCTGTGAGCGATACGCCTGCGTCCCAATCGTCACCCCGGGCCAGGCCCGGGGTGACGAGGCAAAAGGTTCAGCGCCTGAACCCCAGCAGCACATTCCCCTCGGTCGACAGATAGTTCTTCCGGTAATCGAAGCGGCGGCAATCGGAGAAGATCAGCCAGTAATATTTCATCTGCTCCGACCACCAATAGCCCGGACAATGATCCGCCTGCGCCTTGGTGGTGACATCCGCCATGGTCGCATAGCCGAACGCGGCCTTGTTCCACTGCTGCATCGCCCGGAAATGCCGGGCGACCAGCGCGCGCCATTCCTCCTTGCGATCGAGCAGCCAGTGGTTGAACGCGGCATCGGCCAGCTCGGGGCGCAGCGCGTTGGTCTTGTAGGTCGGGGTGCCCTTTTCGGCGTCATAGCCTTCGGGCAGGATGCCGTACTTCGCCTGCACCTTGTCCCAGCTGCGGGTATAGGCTTCGCCCGCCGCCGTATCGCCGCCCTGGGCGAGCAACCCGCCATAAAAGGACGAAAGCTCGTCCTGCTCCCAGTTGATCCGCTTGCCGGTCTCGAAATCGACATCGACGAACCAGGTGTCGCCGTTCAGCTCGACCTTCTGGTTCTCCAGGATCGCCGCGGTGCAGCTCTTGTACATCACCAGGAACTCGCGGTCGCCGAACAGCTGCCAGCCGTCCCAGAGATATTCGTAGTAGCTGTCCGAAGGCGGGCCGATCGTCGCGCGGCGGCTCTTCCACTCGCCGGTCATGCAGTCGAACGAATCCGGCATCAGCCCGATCTCCGATCGCCGACCGAACAGCGCGACCATCGCGCGCTTGGCCGCCTTGTGGTAGCGCGGATCTCCGGTAAGCCGGCTCAGCGTGCCGAACTCGGTGATGCAACTGCCCACTTCGGCCGGATTGGTGATGGGATCGCGCAGCGCACCCGTCTTCAGGTTGATGAAGCGGTGCGGCAGCCCGATCGGCGAATGGTCGAAGCTCGGCATCAGCCGGTCGGCCAGGTCCTTGGCCTTGGCGAGCAGCAGCTTGTCGCCGCTGGCGAGATGCGCCGAGAGCAGCCCGCCGACCAGCCGGATGATCGTCTCGAACACCGAGACTTCGCCGTCCACGTCGAAATCGAGATTGGCGTGGATCCAGTCCACCCCGTCCTTGAACTCGGCATCCAGCTCCATCAGCCACAGCGTATCGAGTGCCTCGATCAGGCTGAGGCCGAGATGATGCCCCTTGATCGAGAAGCTCTCCGATCCACCCGAGACCGGCATGATCTGGTCCTTGCCCCAGGCCTTCTCGCGATAGTTCCGCCAGGCCCAGCGCATGCTTTCGCGCACTTCGCCGGCAAGTTCGCGCCAGTCCTCCTTCGCCGTGGCGGGCAGGGGAAGCAGCGCGGCGGCGCCACCGGCGATCAGGCCGCGACGGCCGATGCGAAAGCTGGACATGGCGTCAGGCTAGCGCGCGTCCGCGCTGGTGCAAACCCTGCTTGCCGGTGCCCGGCGGCTGACGGATAGTTGCGTGGAACAGGGGGAGACGGGGCGATGCGCGGCAAGACATGGATATTGGGCGCTGCAATGATGGCGGTGGCGGGCCCCGCCGCGGCGCAGGGCGTAAAGCTTGCCATCGGCGACGAAGTCACCTTCACGCTCGACAGCGGCAAGCCGGTTGCGCTCCGGAAGGCACCGGCGATACCCACCCGGTTCGAAACCGCGGTCGGCGCGCATTTCCTGGGGCTGGAGCCGCCCAAGGCGCCCGTCACCGAAGGCCAGGCATTCCCGAAAGATCTCGAACTGCCTGCCCCGCCGGTGCCGGATGCCGGCAAGATCCGTTTCCGTTTCCTGGGCGTGGCCGGCTCCGACCATGCGATGCTGGTCATCCAGAACGGCTATGCGCAGGCGCTCGTCTATCGCGCCAGGATCACCGCCAGGGGCCAGGCCGCTCCCACCGATGTCTGCCTGGTGATGCCGGGCAAGCCGAGCATCGAGCATTGGCCCTATGCGATCAGCGCGATCGAAGTGAGCGACTTCACGCTGGTCCCCTGGAAGCCCGAGGACGGAGTTCCGTGCGAATAGCCTCGACTTTCCGGGCCCTCGCCCGCTAACCGGGCGCGATGGTCCCCACCGATACGCTCCGCCGGATCTTCGGCTTCGACGCCTTTCGCGGCGTGCAGGAGCAGGTGGTCGCCCGCGTTCTCGCCGGCGAACGCACCCTGGCGGTGATGCCCACCGGTGCGGGCAAGTCGCTCACCTATCAGCTGCCCTCGGTGATGCTGGAGGGCACCTGCGTCGTCGTCAGTCCGCTGATCGCGCTGATGCACGACCAGCTGCGCGCCGCCGAAGCGGTGGGCATCCGCGCCGCCACGCTGACCAGCGTCGACGAGAACCGCGCCGAGACGATCGAGCGTTTCCGCGCCGGCGAGCTCGATCTGCTCTACGTCGCGCCGGAGCGCGCCTCGAACGAATATTTCCGCAACCTGCTCACCCAGGCGAAGCTCAGCCTGTTCGCGATCGACGAGGCGCATTGCGTCTCCGAATGGGGGCATGATTTCCGCCCCGATTACCGGCTGCTCCGCCCGCTGCTCGATCGCTTCCCGGAGGTGCCGCGCCTCGCGCTCACCGCGACGGCCGATGCGCATACCCGCGCCGATATCCTCGATCAGCTCGGGCTGCCGCAGGACGGGCTGATCGTCGCCGGCTTCGACCGGCCGAACATCCGCTATGCGATCGCCCCGCGCGAGAACACCACGCGCCAGGTGATCGACCTGATCGCCGAGACGCCCGGACCCGGCATCGTCTATGCCCAGACGCGCGCCGGAGTGGAGAAGCTCGCCGAGAAGCTCGCCGCCGAGACCGGCCGCCCGGTGCTGCCCTATCATGCCGGGCTCGATCCCGATGTCCGCCGTCGCAACCAGGCGGCGTTCGTGGCGAGCGAGGACATGGTGGTGGTCGCCACCGTCGCTTTCGGCATGGGCATCGACAAGCCGGACGTGCGCTTCGTCGCCCATGCCGGCCTGCCCAAGTCGATCGAGGCCTATTACCAGGAAACCGGCCGTGCGGGCCGCGACGGCGATCCGGCGGTGGCGCATCTCTTCTGGGGCGCCGACGATTTCGCCCGGGCCCGCCAGCGGATCGGCGAAGTCGAGCCCTCGCGCCAGCCCGGCGAGCGTACCCGGCTCACCGCGCTCGGTGCATTGGTCGAGACCGCCACCTGCCGCCGCCGCATCCTGCTCAAGCATTTCGGCGAGAACGACGCGCCGGAGAACTGCGGCAATTGCGACAATTGCCTGAGCCCGCCCGCCGCGGTCGACGTGACGGTGACCGCGCAGAAGTTCCTCTCGGCGGTGTTCCGCACCGGCATGTTGTTCGGGGTCGGCTATATCGAGAGCATCCTGCTCGGCCAGTCGAGCGACCGCAGCATCTCCAACGGGCATGAGAGCCTGTCGGTGTTCGGCATCGTCGATGGCGAGGAAGCGGCATTGATCAAGCCGGTCGCCCGTGCGCTGCTGCTGCGCGACGCATTGCGCGCCAATGACTATGGCGGACTGGAGTTCGGGCCCGAAGCGCGCGCGATCCTCAAGGGCGGCGCCAAGGTGGAGCTGGTGCTTCCCCCGAAGCGCGAGCGCCGCCGGCGCGGTGGCAGCCGGGCGGGCGGGGACAATCCGGTCGGCAATCCGCTGTTCGAGGCACTGCGCGCCAAGCGTCGCGAGATCGCGCAGGAAACCGGGCTGCCGCCCTATGTCATCTTCCACGATTCAGTGCTGCGCGACATGGCGCTGCTGCGGCCGGAAAGCATCTCCGCGATGGGCAACATCTCGGGCGTTGGCGCGCGCAAGCTCGATGCCTATGGTGATGCCTTCCTGCAAGTGATCCGCGAGGCTGCGTGAGACTGTTCTTCGCCCTTCCGCTGTCGCTCGCCGCCTGTGCCCCGGCGGCGCCGGTCGTGGCACCCGCGCCTGCGGTTTCGAGCATCGCGATGGATCGCAGCAGCTGGGGCCGCCCGGTCTCGCGCTGGACGATCGATGCGGCGGGCAAGGGCAGCTACACCGTGCCCGAGCCCGATGTGTTCAATGCCGAGCGGCTGGTGACGCGCGGCTTTGCCACGGGGCCCGAGGGTTTCGCCGAGATCCGCAAGCTGCTCGCCATCGGTGAAGCGCGTGCCGGGCGCGAGCTGGTCTGCGGTGCGCGGATCACCGATCAATATTATGGCACCGTCCGCTGGGGCGACGTGCACCTGGTCTATGACATGGGCTGCCAGGACAAGGCGACCGAGGAAGTGCTCAAGGGCATCACTGCCGCCGAGCGCAAGGTCGCAGCCTGGGCCGCCAACCAACCGATCCTCGAAACCCAGAAGGTGGAACGCCAATGAACCTGCGCCGCGTCGACGAGAGCATCTCGGTCGCCCCCCAGATCGCCGCCGAGGACATCCCCCTGCTCGCCGAGCAGGGCTTCAGCTTCGTGGTCAACAATCGCCCCGACGAGGAAGAGATGGGCCAGCCCGAGGGTGAGGCGATCCGCGTCGCGGCCGAGGCCGCCGGGCTCGGCTATGCCGCGATCCCGGTGACGCATGCCGGCTTCTCCTCGGCCCAGGTCGAGGCGATGGCGGCGGCGCTGGCGGAGGCCAAGGGCCCGGTGCTCGCCTATTGCCGCTCGGGCACGCGCTCCTGCAATCTCTGGGCACTCGCCGAGGCCTCGCGCGGCGGCGACCCCGTGGAGATCACCGCCAAGGCTGCCCAGGCTGGCTACGACATCTCGGGTATCCGCCCGCTGCTCGACCAGCTCTCGGGCAGGGCGTGAACCAGCTTTACGTCTCCCTGGGCTCGATCGGCGCGATCCTGGTGATGACGCTAGTGGCCTGGGCGCTGGGGCTCGGTCGTGGCGCCGCGATCGCCAGCGCCGAGGAAGCGCGGGAGACGGCGGAGGGGATGATCTCCGGCTTCGATGCCGGAGAGGCACTGCTCGGCAGCGACGGCAAGGCCGCGCTCGTCCATGGCAAGGCCGGCGATGTCGCGCTGCTGAAAATGCACGGCGCCCGTGTTGCGGCGCGGCATCTGCGGTTGCCGCTCGCCAGCCAGGCGACCCCCGATGGCCTCCGTGTCGACAGCGGCGACAAGCGCTTCGGGATCGTGCTGCTGCGCGGCGTGACAGGCTACTGACAACAGGGTAAGCAAGCGCCATGCTGGTGCCCCATCTCCCCGATCCGGTGACCTATGCCATTCCCGGCTTCGTCATCCTGATCCTGGCGGAGATGGTCATTGCCCGTATCCGCGATCGCCGCCGCTTCTGCCCGAAGGACACGCTGACCAGCCTCGCGCTCGGCTTCGGCAGCACCGTGGCCGGGCTGCTCACCACCGGCCTGGTCTATGCGCTGTCGATGTGGCTCTACCAGTATCGCCTCTTCACCATCGGCTTCGCCTGGTACTGGTTCGTCCTCGCCTTCCTGCTCGACGACCTGGCCTATTACGCCTTCCACCGCGCCGCTCACCGCGTGCGCTGGTTCTGGGCGAGCCATGTCATCCACCATTCGAGCCAGCATTATAACCTGACCACGGCGCTGCGGCAGACCTGGACCGGCTTTGTCAGCATCAGCTTCGCCTTCCGGCTGCCGCTGTTCCTGATCGGCTTCCACCCGGCGATGATCTTCTTCTGCGCCGGGCTCAACCTGATCTACCAGTTCTGGATCCATACCGAGATGGTCGGCCGCATGCCGCGCTGGTTCGAGGCGGTGATGAACACGCCGTCGCACCACCGCGTCCACCACGCGACCAACCCGCGCTATCTCGACAAGAATTATGCCGGGGTCTTCATCATCTGGGACCGCATGTTCGGCACCTTCGTGGAAGAGCGCGCCGACGACCGGCCGCGCTACGGGATCGTCAAGGACCTCGGCAGCTTCAACGTCCTCTGGGCCGCCTTCCACGAGTGGGTCGGCATCGCCAAAGACGTGTGGGCGGCGCCGGACTGGAAGTCCCGAATTGGCTATATGATCGCGCCGCCGGGCTGGAGCCACGATGGCAGCCGCGATACATCCGAGACCATAAAGGCGCGCTGGGAGGCGCGGGAGCAGCTACGGGGGGATTCGTGGAAGCAGCCGATATCGTCGTCATCGGTGGGGGATCCGGCGGGAGCGCCGTCGCGGGCCGCCTGAGCGAAGGCGGCAAGTACAGCGTCGCGGTGCTCGAGGCGGGTGGCCGCAACACCAGCATCAAGACCCGCATGCCCGGGATGATGCCGTTCCAGCGCCCCGGCGCCAACTGGGCGTTCGAGACGGTGCCGCAGCGCGGGCTCAACGGCCGGCGCGGCTACCAGCCGCGCGGGCGCGGCCTTGGCGGCTCGAGCGCGATCAACGCGATGCTCTATGTCCGCGGCCACCATAGGGACTATGATGAGTGGCGCGACCTCGGCTGCCCCGGCTGGGGCTGGGACGACATGCTGCCCTGGTTCAAAAAGGCCGAGCACAATGTCCGCGGCGCCAGCGACTATCATGGCGACAAGGGTCCGCTCTGGGTCAGCGACCAGCTCTGGGCGCACCCGGGCTCCGAGGCGTTCATCGACGCGTGCGGCGAGCTCCAGATCCCGCGCAACCAGGATTTCAACGGCGCCGAGCAATCGGGCGCCGGCCTGTTCCAGGTCACGCAAAGGAATGGCGAGCGCTGGACCGCCGCGCGCGCCTATCTCGATCGCCGCGACAATCTCGAGATCATCACCGATGCGATGGTCGAGCGCGTGCTGTTCGAGGAGGGCCGCGTCTGGGGCGTCGCCTATCAGCGCGACGGCCAGGCCCGCGAGATCCGCGCCCGCCGCGCCGTGGTCCTCGCCGCCGGTGCCTTCCAGACCCCGCAGCTGCTGATGCTCTCGGGCATCGGCCCGGGCGAGCATCTGCGCGAGATGGGCCTGTCGGTGCGGATCGATCGTCCCGCGGTCGGCGGCAACCTCCAGGACCATGTCGACTATGTCGCCGCCTTCGAGACCGAGGGCAGCTTCTTCCTCGGCCGTTCGCTACCCGGCACGCTCAAGTCGCTCGGGTCGATCGGCCGCTGGATGGTCAGCCGCAAGGGGCGGATGACCACGCCCTATGCCGAGGCCGGTGCATTCCTGCGCAGCGATCCGGCGCTGGAGCGGCCCGACCTCCAGCTCCATTTCCTGATCGCCATCGTCGAGGATCATGGCCGCACCGCCGTGCCCGGGCACGGCTTCAGCTGCCATGCCTGCGTGCTGCGGCCGGAAAGCCGGGGCACCGTCCGCCTCCAGTCGCTCGATCCCCGCGCCGCGCCGCTGATCGATCCGGACTTCCTCGGCGATCCGCGTGACCTTGAGCTGCTCAAGAAGGGCACGCGGGCGATGTACCGCGTGCTCGAGGCCCCCCAGCTCGCCCAGTACAGGGGCCGTGATCGCTATCCGATCGACCTGGACGACGATGCCGCGCTCGAGCGGCTGATCCGCGCCCGCGCCGACACGATCTACCATCCGGTCGGCACCGCGCGCATGGGCTCGGACGAAGGCGCGGTGGTCACCCCGCGGCTCAAGGTCCGCGGGGTCGAGGGGCTCTATATCGCCGACGCCTCGATCATGCCCCGGCTGGTCGGCGGCAACACCAATGCCCCCAGCATCGTGATCGGCGAACGCTGCGCCCAGTTCATCAAGGAAGATCTGGCCTCCTAATTCCCTCTACCGCAGAAGCGGTAGAGGGCGATGATTCCGCACATAAAAAAGGGCCGATGGTCGAAACCACCGGCCCAGTCGTCCGCAGGAGGAACCTCGGTTGGGCGCCGCGCTAAGGAGAGGTGTGCGCGGCGCCCGATCTCGTCAGTAGTTGTAGGCGCGCTCGCCGTGCGCGTTGATGTCGAGACCTTCCATCTCGACCTCGACGCTCGGGCGGATGCCGATCGTGTACTTCAGCACCAGGAACAGGACCGCCGACACGCCGCCCGAGAGCAGCAGCGTCACGCCCACGCCCGTCGCCTGGGTAACCAGCTGCGACGCCATGTCGTACTTGCCGGCAACCGCCGGGATCACGGTGAAGTCGATCCAGCCCTGGCCGCCCAGCGCCGGGTCGGCGACGACGGCCGTGCCGATCGCGCCGATGATGCCGCCGATGCAGTGCACGCCGAACACGTCGAGCGTGTCGTCATAGCCGAGCGCGTTCTTCACCGTGGTGACGAAGAAGAAGCAGCCGATCGAAGCAACGATGCCGAGCACCACCGAGGTCATCGGGGCGGCGAAGCCGGCAGCCGGGGTGATCGCGACCAGGCCGGCGACCACGCCCGAGGCTGCGCCGAGCAGCGAAGGCTTGCCGTGCACCACCTGCTCGATGATCGCCCAGGCGGCACCCGCGGCGGCGGTGGCCACCATGGTGTTGATGAAGGCGAGCGAAGCGAACTTGTTGGCTTCGAGGTTGGAGCCGGCGTTGAAGCCGAACCAGCCCACCCAGAGCAGCGAGGCGCCGATCATCGTCATGGTCAGCGAGTGCGGTGCCATCGGCTCGCTCTTGTAGCCGGTGCGCTTGCCGATCACGAGGCAGCCGACCAGGCCGGCGATACCGGCGTTGATGTGCACCACGGTGCCGCCCGCGAAGTCGAGCGCGCCCTTGCCCCACAGGAAGCCATGGTCGTCGGGCAGGCCGGCGGTGAAGTCCGGACCCGGCCAGTACCAGACCATATGGGCCATCGGGTAATAGACGAGGATCGACCAGATCACGACGAAGAGGATCAGCGGCGTGAACTTCACGCGCTCGGCAAAGGCGCCGACGATCAGCGCCGGGGTGATCATCGCGAAGGTCATCTGGAAGACGACGAAGGTCGTCTCGGGCAGATAGACGCCGTTCGAGAAGGTCGCGGCGAAGGTGTTGGCGTCAACGCCCTGCATCAGCGCCTTCGAGAAGCCGCCGACGAACAGGTTGAGCGCGCCGCCATTGGTGAAGGCCATCGAATAGCCGATGGTGACCCAGAGCAGGCCGGCGACGCAGACGATGGTGAGCACCTGCATCAGCACCGAGAGCATGTTCTTGGTGCGGACCAGGCCGCCATAGAAGAGCGCGAGGCCGGGCACCGACATCATCAGCACCAGCGCGGCCGAGACGAGCATCCAGGAGACGTCGCCCTTGTTGACCATCGCGTCGGTCGGCACGACCGGCGCTGCGGCGGCAGGCGCCTGCGCGAGGGCAGGCATCGCGGCGAACAGGGCGCCGAGCCCCGCTCCCGCGGCAATCTTCATCGCAAGTTTCATCTGGACCCCCATCTTACAGCGCCGTCTCGTCGGTTTCGCCCGTGCGGATGCGCACGGCCTGGCCGACATCGAGGACGAAAATCTTGCCATCGCCGATCGCGCCGGTGCTGGCGGCGGCCTGGATCGCTTCCACGGCGCGGTCGGCCAGATCGGCTCCCACCACGACCTCGATCTTGATCTTGGGCACCATGTTGGTGCTGTATTCCGCGCCGCGATAGATTTCGGTCTGGCCCTTCTGGCGGCCGAAACCCTTCACTTCCGACACGGTCATCCCCGCGACCCCGACACCCGTGAGCGCCTCGCGGACCTCGTCCAGCTTGAACGGTTTTATGATGGCGATGATGAGCTTCATGTCGCCCCCTCGTTGGCGGTTATCCCGAGGGGGTTCGTCGCAAACAGCGTGCCAAGCGCAAGAATCCCACGATTCCGTGGGGTTTGGGCGCAATCAAATATTACCCATGGGTAAATTTTTGTGCAGATGCGAAGGTCTGCTCAAAAAACGGGCAGGATTCGTTACGCATCCGAAGCCGTACTGCACAATTAATTCGCCCCCGCGCGCCTTCGGCTGGAAAATGCGGTAAGCCCTTGCCCATGGTGCTTGCCATCGCCCTCTCCGCGCTCGCGATGACGCTGATCGTCGGCGTGCGCTATCTGCTGGCGAGCGGCGGCTTCGCGCTGGCGACGCGGGTGAAGCATCCCGGCCTCTACACCGGGCTCGACCGGCAGATCCGCCGCGAGATCGGCTGGAGCCTCGCCAGTGCCGCCATCTACGGTGTGCCCGCCGGTGTGGTCGCCTGGGGCTGGCAGAACCATGGCTGGACGCGGATCTACACCGATGTCCACGCCTTCCCGCTCTGGTACCTGCCGGTCTCTGTGCTGCTCTATCTGCTCGCGCACGATGCCTGGTTCTACTGGACGCATCGGTGGATGCACCGCCCCGCGCTGTTCCGCCGGATGCACGCCGTCCATCATGCCAGCCGGCCGCCCACCGCCTGGGCCGCGATGAGCTTTCATCCCTGGGAAGCGGTCACCGGCGCGGTGGTGATCCCGGCGCTGGTGTTCCTGATCCCGATCCATGTCGGCGCGCTCGGCCTGGTGCTGACGATCATGACCGTGATGGGCGTCACCAATCACATGGGCTGGGAGATCTGGCCTCGCTTCGTCTGGCAGGGGCCGCTCGGCGCCTGGCTGATCACCGCCAGCCATCACCAGCGTCACCACGAACATTATGGGTGCAATTTTGGACTCTATTTCCGCCACTGGGACCGGCTTTGCGGCACCGACAAGGGCCTTGGGGATTTCGATCGCGGCCATGCTGCTGCTCGGCGCCGGATCGCCCGCGGCTGAGACCGGCGGTCCGCTCGAGATCGAGATGACCGGGCTGCGCTCGGCCAAGGGCGTCGTGCGGCTCTGCCTCGTCCAGGATCCGGGCGACTTTCCCGATTGCCGCGACGGCAGGGGCGCGCTCAAGCGCACGCTCCCGGCCGCCAATCCGCGCATCCGGCTCGAGGGCCTGCCAGTGGGCGACTATGCGATCGCCGTGATCCATGATGCCAATGGCAATTCGAAGCTCGATACGATGCTCGGCATTCCGCGCGAGGGTTTCGGCTTCTCGCGCAACCCCGCGATCCGTTTCGGTCCGCCCCGCTACAAGGACGCGCGCTTCACCCTCGGCGCTGATGCACAGCGGCAACAGGTCCGAATTCGCTATCTGTTATAGGAACTTGGGCGCTCCGGGCGGCGTTCTCGCGCCTGCAACATAACAGAGGGTGCCCCCATGATCCGACTTAGCGGTGCGCTTGTCGCCTCGTTCCTCGCCATTGCCCCGGCCTGCGCGCAGGACAAGGCCGCGCCCCAGTCGACCGGCGCGTCCGCCGAAGTGGCCGAAGCCGCCAGCGAAGGCGCCGCGCGTCTCACCCTGGGCGTCGGCGCGGCCTATTTCCCGGACTATGAAGGCTCCAGCCACAATCGCTGGACCCCGATCCCGGTCGCCAACGGCACGGTGGCGGGGA
Organism: Sphingomonas kyeonggiensis; assembly: GCF_014204495.1. GTDB lineage: Bacteria > Pseudomonadota > Alphaproteobacteria > Sphingomonadales > Sphingomonadaceae > Sphingomonas > Sphingomonas kyeonggiensis_A. The sequence continues at coordinate 1,120,050 of NZ_JACHLN010000001.1, forward strand.
TGAGCTTCACCCTGGTCGGCAACCGCGCCCAGCTCGACGTTATCCCGAACGGCACCGGCCCCGGCTGGGACATCCAGCTCGGGCCCGTCGCGGTCTACAACATGAACCGTTCGAACCGCGATTCCATCCGCGATCCCCGCGTCCGCGCGCTCGGCGAAGTCGATTCCGCGCTTGAGGTTGGTGGCTATTTCGGCATCGGCCGCACTGGGCTGATCACCAGCGATTTCGACAAGCTCTCGGTCACCGTGTCCTATCGCCGCGACGTCACCCGGGTGCACAAGGCCGGCATCTGGAACCCGGTGGTCACCTATTCGACGCCGCTCAGCACCAAGGCGATGGTCAGCCTCTCCGCCTCGGCCGAGATCGTCGAGGATCGCTATGCCCGCACCTATTTCGGCGTCACCCCGGCACAGAGCATCGCCAGCGGCCTGCCGATCTTCCGCCCCGAGGGCGGCCAGAAGGACATCACCTTTGGTGGCTATTTCGCCTATGCGCTCACCGGCAACCTCACCAAGGGCCTGTCGCTGGTCGCCGGCGGCACCTATCGCAAGCTGGTGAACGACTTCGCCGACAGCCCGCTGGTCAGCATCGCCGGCGATCGCAACCAGTGGACCGGCGCGGCGGGGCTGGCGCTGACCTTCTGAAGCTGCTCCATTGCCGCGATGCCTACAGACGATCTCTGGGTCACCGCCCTTTCCACCTGGTCGTCGACGCGCGAGAAGATCCTCGAGCACCGCTTCATCGCGGACGTGACGGCGGAGCTCTGGGCGCGCGGGATATTCGATTTCGCCGTGTCGCACAGCGAGGTCGACAATAGCGGCTACGACCTGATCCTCGAGGCGCGGGGCGTGACGCGGCATGTCCAGCTCAAGGCGATGCACCTGCGCAGCAGCACCGCCGAGTTCCCGGTGCAGGCGCGGCTCGAGGAGAAGCCGTCCGCCTGCGTCGTCCTCATGATCCACGATCTCAGGACGCTGGCGATCGCCGAATATCGCTGGTTCGGGGCGGCACCCGGAGCACCGCTGCCGTCACTCGGCAACAGCATCGGCAGGCAGAGCAAGCCGAACATGCAGGGGATCCGGACGGAGCGCCCGGCGATCCGCCGCCTGGCGAAGCGCCGGCTCGAGCCGGTCACGGGTGTGCCGATGCTTGTCGATCGCCTGTTCGGCGGCGCTGAACAAATGCTTGGAAGCGCGCCGGTTACGCCGTAAGAGTCCCGCCATCCCCGGGGGACCGCTTCGTCGCGGTTGAGAGGGAGGCCGCAGCCTCCGACCCGCTGAACCTGATCCGGTTGAGACCGGCGTAGGGAGGGAGCGGCCCCACCACAGGACCGTCCTCTCCCCGAATGGAGAAGTGACGAATGGCCGACATCCCCGCCAAGACCGAACTCGCCGTCACCACCGGCGCGATCCGCGGCTCGAAGAAGATCCATGTCGGCCCGTTGAAGGTCGCGATGCGCGAGATCCATCTCGAGCCGTCCTCGGGCGAACCGCCGGTCCGCGTCTACGACACCTCCGGTCCCTATACCGATCCCGATGCCCGGATCGACATCATGGCCGGCCTGCCCGAGCTGCGCCGCGACTGGATCCGCGCCCGCGGAGACGTGGAGGAAGTCACCCAGCGCGAAGTCCGCCCCGAGGACAATGGCCAGCTCGGTCCCGATCGTTCGGGCGGCGTCCAGCCCTTCCCGAACGTCCGCAAGAAGGTGCTGCGCGCCAAGCCGGGCATGAACGTCTCGCAGATGTATTACGCCAAGCGCGGCATCATCACGCCCGAGATGGAATATGTCGCCGAGCGCGAGAATCTCGGCCGCGCCCGCCTTGCGGAGTACACGCGCGACGGCAACAGCTTCGGCGCCGCGATCCCGGACTATGTCACGCCCGAATTCGTCCGCGACGAGGTCGCCCGGGGCCGTGCGATCATCCCGAACAACATCAACCACCCGGAATCGGAGCCGATGGCGATCGGCCGCAACTTCCTGGTCAAGATCAACGCCAATATCGGCAACTCCGCCGTCGCCTCGAACGTCGCGCAGGAAGTCGACAAGATGGTCTGGGCGATCCGCTGGGGCGCCGACACGATCATGGACCTGTCGACCGGCCGCAACATCCACGACACCCGCGAATGGATCATGCGCAACGCGCCGGTGCCGGTCGGCACCGTGCCGATCTACCAGGCGCTCGAGAAGGTCGGCGGCATCGCCGAGGACCTGACCTGGGAGATCTTCCGCGACACGCTGATCGAGCAGGCCGAGCAGGGCGTCGACTATTTCACCATCCATGCCGGCGTCCGCCTGCCCTATGTGCCGCTCACCGCGAAGCGCGTCACCGGCATCGTCAGCCGCGGCGGTTCGATCATGGCGAAATGGTGCCTGGCGCACCACAAGGAGAGCTTCCTCTACGAGAAGTTCGACGAGATCACCGAGATCATGAAGGCGTATGACATCGCCTATTCGCTCGGCGACGGCCTGCGCCCCGGCTCGATCGCCGACGCGAACGACGAAGCCCAGTTCGCCGAGCTCTACACGCTGGGCGAGCTCACCAAGCGCGCCTGGGAGCAGGACGTCCAGGTGATGATCGAGGGCCCCGGCCATGTGCCGATGCACAAGATCAAGGAGAATATGGACAAGCAGCTCGAGAGCTGCGGCGAGGCGCCCTTCTACACGCTCGGGCCGCTCACCACCGACATCGCGCCCGGTTACGACCACATCACCAGCGGCATCGGCGCCGCGATGATCGGTTGGTACGGCACCGCGATGCTCTGCTACGTCACGCCCAAGGAGCATCTCGGCCTGCCGGACCGTGACGACGTCAAGGTCGGCGTGGTGACCTACAAGCTCGCCGCCCACGCCGCCGATCTCGCCAAGGGCCACCCCGCGGCCAAGGTCCGCGACGATGCGCTGAGCCGCGCCCGCTTCGAGTTCCGCTGGCGCGACCAGTTCAACCTGTCGCTCGATCCTGATACGGCGGAGAAGTATCACGACCAGACGCTGCCGGCCGAAGGCGCCAAGACCGCGCATTTCTGCTCGATGTGCGGCCCGAAATTCTGCTCGATGAAGATCACCCAGGAAGTGCGCGACTTCGCGGCGAAGCAGAACGCCCCGGTCGAAGGCTTCCTCGCGGCGGAAGATGCCGAGGCCGGCATGGCCGCGATGTCGCAGCTCTACAACGAGACCGGCCGTGAGCTCTATATGGGCCAGGGCGACCGCGAGCACGACTGATGCGGAAAGGGGCGGCCGTGCGCGTCTCGGCCGCCCCCTTCGTTCGGCTCAGTGCCAGTGGCCGCTGCCGCCGCCGATCCCGCCCACGGTCGAGATCGACCCGGCCTGGAAGCTGCCCAGCGTGTTGCCGCTGTCGTCCATGAAGATGAAGCTGGTATAGACCGGCGTCGCCACCAGCGTGAAGCTCGAGGTCTTCGCATACAGCTTGTTGATGTCGTCGGTATAGACGTCGCCCTTCAGCGCGCCGCCGCCGGGGAAGGTCACGCCCCAGGCCGAGCCGTCAAAGGTCTTGCCGCCGTTCAGGATCGTGCACTGGCACTTGGTGTAGACGATCAGCGAAGCGACGCTGCCATTGGCGGGATAGGCCGTCGTCGCCGCCGCCCTGGGCGCGCTCTCCAGATGCGCCACGGCATTGTCGATTGCTTCCTGCGGCAGATGATCCGCAAGCAGTTTCCTGAAGTCGCTGGCGATCTGGTCGCGATCGATTTCGGTAACGGTGTCCGTCATGTGAAGTCCTCCCCATCTGGATCGGTCCAATCGAGGCGAGGATCGCCTCGACGATCCAAGGCTGATCTTGTGCCCGACTGCGCGCAATCACGGCTTGGGTCGGATCGGAGCATAACCATTTCGGCTGTTTCGTCGCCGACTCGCCGGAATTGCTGGTATTTCGGGCCACCACCGGCCCGGTCCGCGCCGGAATGACTCCGGAGCGGACCAGCCTTGCGCCGCGGACGGCACGGCACCGCCCGCGGCTCGGCGATCAGGACCAGCTGCCGGTGCCGCCATAGCTGCCCGAAATCGTCCCGATCGCGCGGCCCTGGAAGCTGCCCAGCGCATTGCCGCTGTCGTCGAGGAAGATCAGGCTGACATAGACCGGCGTCGCGACCAGCATGAAGCTGGTCGACTGGCTGTAGAGCCGCTCGGGATCGTCGGTGTGGATCGATCCGGGCGACCGGCTGGCCGGCCCGCCGCCCCAGAAATGCCCGAGGAAGGTCGGCCCGTCATCGACCACGCACTGGAGCTGGCCGGTGATCCCGCCGGTGATGATCAAGGTGGCGTCGCCGCTGCTGCCGGCGACCAGCGGCCGGCTTTCGAGATGGGCGCGGGCCGACTCCAGCACCTGTTGCGGCACCTTGCCGTCGAACAGCTGCTGGAGATCGGCGGCCTGCCGGCCGGGCTCGACGGTCTGCGTATCGGTGGTCATGAGGGCCTCCCCTGGAAGTGCGCGCCGCATGGCGTATCGGGTCGGAGATCGACTCGACCCGCCAAGGCTCCCCCGCGCCGCCCCAATCGGCAATCGCGGCATGGGCCGCTTCGGAGCAGACCCGTTTCGGGGTTAATCGGGTCAAGCACCGGGAGCGCCACGCTTTTCAGCGTCCCGGCCTGCCGCCACGCCGGAGACGCGTCCGAAACGGACGCGCCTCCCGCCAAAGCGGATGCGTGTCGCGATAGCCTGATGCGCAGGACAATGGGGGAGGCGGCGATGGCACGTGCGTGGCGGGGACTGGTCGGGGCTTTGCTCCTGTTGGGTGCGCTGGTGCCGGCGTCGCTCGCAAGGATGCAGGAGATGGAGCAGCCGTCGGATCGTCCCGACTTCTCGGGCATCACCAGCAAGGCGGCCGCGAACCGGCTGGTTCGCGAGGGCAGGCTGGTGAAGATCCACATCTTCCCCAAGGAACTGGGCGGGCCGAACGACCCGCGCAACTTCGTCTATATCCCGCCCGCAGTGGAAGAAGCCCGCCAACTCGTGATCGGCACCCTGCGCCGCTTCACCGAGGAAGACCTGATCGACAAGCTCGACGTCCAGGCGGAATACAAGGGCACCAGCATCATCCCCAGCCGCATCCACTACACGGCGACGCACAGCCGCGGCGGCCCGCCGTTCGAGGCGGTGGTGGAAGTTTGGTAGGGCGTGAGCGTTATTAAACTGAGTCTATAATGTCACGGATCGCCGCTTCAGCGTTTTCCCAAATGCGGCGCGGTCGATTACTCTTGACACCGCAGTGGCGGCTCGATTCAACTTAAACAGGTGAACGAAACGGGATCTTAACCCGTTCGAGCCCTGTTTAGCGCATTCCCAGGGGAATTCACAAATGTCACTTGAAGACGAATTTGCCCGTCTGGTGGCAAACGGAGCTATCCAGACTCCGCTTCCGGGATTCAATGTTCCCGTGCTGGAATCTGCGCCTGTCTGCGTAAGAACCAGAACTGTCTACAGCGTCGCTGAGGCTGTTCAATACAACAGGCGGTCTGTGGATGCCAAATTGGGGACAGGTTCTAGCTGAGATTCAGGCTGACGAATCTAAGCTCGCGCATAAATCTAAGAGCGCGATAGACAACGTTCGTCGTAAGTATCTCAGGCGCTTAAATAAACATACAGGCCGGAATGTCATAGGCTACTACTCCGGGTGGCTCACGAACCCTCGTGCGCCCGGTATAGATGTTAATGATGAAGACAAGGCAGCCTTTATGATGGCCATTCATGGCCTTGATAAGTCAAAAGGGCTGGATTTAATTCTTCACACGCCAGGGGGCGGAATAGCGGCGGCCGAATCTCTTGTAGATTATTTGAGACGCGTATTCGGCACGGATATTCGGGCCATCGTTCCCCATTTGGCGATGTCGGCAGGGACAATGATTGCATGTTCATGCAAAAGCATTGTTATGGGAAAACAATCCAACCTAGGCCCAATTGATCCTCAACTGAATGGTCTTCCTGCGGCGGCTGTCACTAAGGAAATTGAACGGGCTATAAGAGAGATTAAGGAAAGTCCGGAAAGGCTACAGTTCTGGCAATTTGTGCTAAACAAGTATTCCCCAACTTTTGTTGGGCAATGCGAGCAGGCAATTAAAATGGCTGCTGAGTTTGTGCGAGCCAGATTGCTGGATAATATGCTTATCGGCATAGATGGAGCGGAAGGCGTAGCTGAGGCTATCGTTAGCGGCCTTTCAGATGTCGAGGAGAATAAATCTCACGCACGCCATATTCACATTGATAAATGCCAGGACTTAGGCCTCAAAATTGAATGCTTGGAGGATGATCAGGATCTTCAAGAGGCAGTTTTGACGGTGCATCACTGCTATATGCATAGTTTAGGTGTAAGTGGCGCTTCAAAGATGGTGGAGAACCATCAAGGTGCGGCGTTCGTTAAAATTCCGACCTAGAACTCCAGATCATACGGTCCTGAAATGCCCGCCACCCCCGACCCAGAACCCCACCCCCTCTTCACCCCGCAGACCGCGCGCGCCACGCTGCGCGCCGGGAAGTTCGTGATGGAGGCGGAGGCGCGAGCGACGCCGATCGGGCTGCTCGCCATTGGCGGGATGGTCGCGGCTATCCTGTTGTCGGTTCCGCCGATCCTCCATGCCGGCCGCGCCCGCAAGACGCTGCCGTCGCCCCGGGACTGACGGGGCCGCGATCCTGATGGATGCCCGCGCGCAACACCCGGCGGGAATCGGTCCTACACCTCTCGCAATGTAGGATTTCGCCTGTTCCCCTCGCGCTATGGAACAGCTGGACCATCGCATCGCTTTCGATCCCGCGCTCTCCGCCGGCATCGATCCCCTCAACCTTCCCGCCGTCGCCCAGGGCGGTGCCGTTGCGCCGCCGGATGCGCGGCCGCTGACGCCGCTCGATGAGCACGGCCATTACCCGGACGACTATGAATGGGTGCCCGTGCGCCGGAAACATCGGCATGATGGCTGGTCCCCCGAGCGCCAGCGCGACTTCATCGAGGCGCTGGCCGATCGCGGCTCGGTGACCGAGGCGGCGCGGCAGGTCGGCATGTCGGTCGGCAGTGCCTACAAGCTGCGGCGCTCGCCGGGCGGCGAGAATTTCGCCCGCGCCTGGGAAATTGCCATCCACCACGCTGCGAACCATTTGGCAGACCTCGCTTTCGATCGTGCGATCCATGGCAGCGACGAGCCCGTTTTCGACAAGGAAGGTCGCCGCGTCGGCCGCCGCATGCGGATCAACGACAGGCTGCTGATGTTCCTGCTGCGCGCGCATCTGCCTGAACGCTATGCCCATGCGCACCGCGACACGCTGCCGGCCGGGGCCGTGCCCTATGTGCCGCCCATGGCGCTCGCCGATGCGCTGGCCGCGCTCGCGCCGGTCCAGCCGGCCGATCCTGCCGCTGGGCTTTCGGCGGAGGAGCTGGAGTACAAGCTCGAGATTGCCGACCTTGCCGGCGACAAGCTGCCGCGCTGGCTCTACGAAAAGTCGGAGGAGGAACAGGATACGCCCTCGGGGGCGCAGCTGGCCATCGATGCGCATTTCGATGCAGAGCTGGATCGGATACGCGGCGAGGGGACGATCTGATCCGCCGAAAAACGCGCTCTTGGCGTGTACTTCGTGTACTTTGGACCGGTAACGCCGCCGCTCAGAGCCCGCGGCGGCGCTTCCAGTCGAGCGTCACGCCGATGCGCTTGTCCCAGCTGCCGTCCCAATGGGTGGCCAGGCCATGCGCCTCGAGCTCGGCGACGATGTCGCGGGCGACGGCAAGTGCCGCGTCCTCGCCCTCGGCACAGGCGCCATAGTTGAGGTAGAGCCCGCCGCCGTCCACCGCGCCCTCGGTGTCCTGCATGTGGTAAAAGGCATAGCCGCGGATCTCGGCGCCGGTCTCCTCCGTGGCGCGGACCTCGTCCCAGATCTCGGTCGCGCCACAATTGCCGCAGCAGCTGAAGTTCTGGCGGGCGATCACGCCGCTCTCCTCGAGCGCGGCGAAGGCGGCGTCGAGCCGGTCGCAATCGGTCTCGTCGGGCCAGTGGCGCTCGGCGACGCGCTGCTCGGCCAGCGCCTCGCGCAGCGCCTGCTGGGCCATCGGGCGGAGCTCGTCGGGGGTCAGGTCGTCGGCAAAGGCGTCGGCCGCGTTGGTCAGGATCGCGTCCTCGTCATAGAAGCCGCTCGCCACGTCGCGGCGGATCTGGTCGCGGACCCATTCGGCCTTTTCGTCAGGCGGGGCCGCAGCAGGCGCCAGCTCCGTCTGCTCCGGAGCGCGCTTGCCGAACAGGCGGCCGAACAGCGACTTCATCATTTCCTCCATCGTCCGGAGGGCAAGATAGCAAGCCGCGGCGCCCGCGCCTATGCCGGGCGCCGCAAAATCGGGTCAGAACATGCCGGGCACGTCACGCTGCGGCACGCTCGGCGCCTGCGGGCTCAGCAGTTCCTGGGCGCCCGGGCTGCCGGTCTCGCCGGTGGTGCGGGCACTGGCGCTGGCGCCGCTGACGGCGCTGATCGCGGTGCAGCTCTTGCCCTGGATGAAGTCGAGCGCGGCGCGGGTCGAGGCTTCGCGCGGATCGCCCATCGGATAGGCGATGTCGTCCGACGCGCGGCAGCTCGCCTTCACGATGCTGGAAAGGCCGGTGAAATAGGCGCCCTGATGGTCGCGATTCTCGAGCGCGAAGGCGATGATCCGGAAGCGGTCGTCGCAGGCGCTCTTGTCCACCGCGATCTGGCCGACCGGCTTGCCATAGGTGTTGGTGCCGACCAGCGCCATGTTGGTGCCGAGATAGGGCAGCATGCCCGCGGCGACGAGCTCGCTGGCCGAGGCGGTGCTGGAGGTGCCGATGAAGGCGACGCGGGTCGGCGCGATCGACTGGGTCTGCGGCGCGAAGAAGGCGGTGCTGTTCTGCGACGACTTGCTGGGCCGGAAGGTCATATAGTCGAACACGTCGGAGGTGCTGCGGTTGGCGCCCATCAGGTTGCCCATCAGCTCGGCGATCGAGACCAGGCCGCCGCCATTGTAGCGCACGTCGACAATGACTTCGGTCACCCCCGCCGCCTTGAACTGGGCGAAGGCGGCGCGCAGCGGGGAATCGGCGGTGTTGATGAAGGTGCGCAGATTGACATAGCCGACGCGGTGGCCGCCATCGTCGATGATCTTGGCGCCGTAGCGGCTGGAGACCGGGTCGAGCGTATAGTCGGTCTTGGCGATGGTCACCACGCGGGTGCCCGCCGTCGTGTCGGTCACGCGGAAGCTGCGGGTGGTGCCGGCGGTGTTGGGGCCGAGCGCTTCGGTCAGCCCGGCGCTGCCGCTGCTCGCCAGGATGTCGCTGACGGTGCGCAGGTTGGCGGTGGTGGTGCCCACCGCGAGGATCTCGGTGCCGCGGTCGATGCCGACACCCAGTGCCGTTGTGCCCTCGAAGGTCTCGGCCGAGAACAGCCGGTTGCCGCTCAGGTACAGCCGGAAGCCGAAGCCCGCGGTCGCGCCCGAATTGTAATAGGCGTTCTCCTCGGCGATCGAGGTGACATAGGTGAAGTAGCGGTCGCGGCCCTGCGAGCGCGCGGTGGCGGTCAGCGCGTCGACATAGTCGCCGACATTGGAATAGGGCGCCGGGTCGAGGCTGGTCGGCAGCGTCTCGGGGAAGAGGTACCATTCGTTGAGCTGCGCCGCGGCCCAGGCCTGGCGCTCGCGCAGCGTGCAGCCCGCGGTGGTCGGGGTCGGCGTGGTGGTGGGCGTCGGCGTGACACTGCCCGTCGAACCGCCGCCCGCCGATACGGAACCGCCGCCACCGCCGCTGCAGGCAGAAAGGGAAAGCGCGATCAGGGCAGTAAGGGTGCGACGCATGCCAGGTCTCCGAAGAGTTTCTGGAGCCAGCCTAAGTCAAGCCGCGAGACAAGTCATCCTGTTGTATTTGCGCCACTTCGGCGCTGTTGTTCAGCGCTGCAGCGGCGGCAGTGCCCAGTCGATCGGCTTCTGGCCGACATGCTCCAGGAACGCGTTGGCCTTGGAGAAATGGCGCGATCCGAAAAAGCCCGAATGGGCGGAAAGCGGCGAGGGGTGGGGGGCCTTGAGCACCAGGTGGCGCCCGCCCTTGTCGATCGAATCAACGAATGCTGCCTTCTTCTGGGCATGGCTGCCCCAGAGCAGGAACACCACCGGCTCTTCCCGGGCATTGACTAGCCGGATCACGGCGTCGGTGAACCGCTCCCAGCCGCGGCCCTGGTGCGATGCGGCCATGCCCATCTGCACGGTCAGCACCGCGTTGAGCAGCAGCACGCCCTGCTCCGCCCAATGCTCGAGAAAGCCGTGCTGGGCGCGCGGGATGCCCAGGTCGGTCTCCATCTCCTTGTAGATGTTGACCAGGCTCGGCGGGGTGCGGACGCCGGGCTTCACCGAGAAGCACAGGCCGTGCGCCTGGCCCTCGCCATGATAGGGGTCCTGGCCCAGGATGACGACGCGCACCTTGTCGAGCGGGGTCAGGTCGAGCGCGCGGAACCACTCGCTGCCCGCCGGGAAGATGCGCTTGCCCGCCGCCTTCTCGCCGACAAGGAACTGGCGCAGCTGCGCCATGTAGGGATCGGCGAACTCGCTTTGCAGCGGTTCAAGCCAGCTCGGATGGAGTTTCACCTCGGCCATGGCTTCCTGTCCGGGAGCATGCGCGTGCTGTCAATCGCTGCGCGCGCGGCAATCGGTCCGAAGCGGGCAGCGGGCGCAGTCGGTGCCGTCGAACCGGCACAGCGTCTGGCCGAGCTTCTTGGTGCCGATATGGAAGTCGAGGAAATCCTGGCCCCGCCATTCGGGCATCGCCGCGGTCACTGCTTCGCTCGCGTCGCGCCCCTCGGCACCGCGCCGCACGAAGCCGGTGCGCTGGAGCACGCGCAGCACATGGCCGTCGACGATCAGCACCGGCCGGTCGAGCGTGCTGCCGTTGAGCGTCGCGGCGGCGACCTTGCGGCCGACACCGGGCAGTCGCTCGAGCCAGGCCAGTGCCTCGCCCAGCGGCAGCGTGCCGAGAAAGCCCAGGTCGAAGCCCTTGCGCTCGGCCGCGATCCGGCCGAGCGCGCCGATCAGGTAGCGCGCCTTGTCCTCGGCATGGGTAACCGCGCCGATGCAGCGAAGCACGTCGGCCCGTCCCGCCGCCAGCACCTGCCCGGGGGTGCCGAAGCGCGCGACCAGCCGGTCATAGGCGGCGAGCGAAACCGGGTCCTTGGTCCGCCCGCTGATCATCGACTTGACCAGCGCGCCGATCGGCGAGCGTCGCGGCAGCGGTCCGGCAAGCGCCCGCATCGGCTCCAGCGCTTGCTGCCAGCGGATTATGTCGTCATGCCCGTAGAAGCCGAAGCCCGATTGCATGGTCTCGGTATAGAACATAATGAGAACAAGAACAATGGGGGTGGCCCATGCGTTGCCCCGAAAACGATAAGAGAATGCAGGATAGGGAGGAGCCGATGCCGTTCACCGGAAGCTGCCATTGCGGCGCGATCGCCTTTGTCGTGCAGGAGGATCCGCCGACGCGGGCGATGCAGTGCAACTGCTCGATCTGCCGCCGCAAGGCGCCGCTCCACCATTTCACCACGCCCGAGCGCTTCACCCTGCAGACCCCGATCGACGCGGTGGCGACCTATCGCTTCAACCATCACATCATCGCGCATCATTTCTGCCCGGTCTGCGGTGTCGCACCCTTTGCCGAGGGGCAGGGGCCGGACGGGCCGATGGTCGAGATCAACCTGCGCTGTGCCGACGGGATCGATCTCGATGCGTTGCAGGTGCAGCTCTACGACGGCGCCAGCCGCTGATACTGGCGGGCGCGGCGGCGGGATGGCATGGGGTGCTCCATGCACATGAACCACGATCCCGCCGCCGCGCCTGCAGAGACGATCGGCTTCGACCACTTCCTCGCGGTCGATATCCGCGTCGGCACGATCGTCGCGGCGGAGACGTTCCCCGAAGCGCGCAAGCCCGCCTACAAGCTGCTGATCGATTTCGGGCCGACGATCGGCCGTAAGCGCTCCTCGGCCCAGATCACCGAACATTATGCGCTGGAGGACCTGTCGGGCATGCAGGTGGCCGCAGTGGTCAATTTCCCGCCGCGCCAGATCGGCAAGATGATGTCCGAAGTGCTCACGCTCGGCTTCCCCGACGAAGACGGCAAGGTGGTGTTGTTCCACCCCTCCGTACCGGTGCCGAACGGGGGGCGGCTCTTCTGATCGCCCGCTTGAAGATACCGCTAACATTTCCGTTGAAACAAACCGGACACAGGCATAGCCTCCCTGCAAAATAACGAGGGGAGGAACTGATGACCAAGCGACTGGCGCTCGCCGCCATGGTACTCGCAATTCCGGCGGGGCTCGCATTCGCCCCGCTCGCCGCGCAGACGGCGGCGGCGGAGCCTGAAGTGCTCAACAACGCCAATCCTGACAGCTTCCAGGTCTATGGCCTGCCGGGCGGCGCCAAGCCGACGCCGATCAAGGACGCGAAGGTCCAGTTCGGCAAGGCAATCCGGGTCGATACGCCGGGGGACGGCAATCCGTGGAGCATCGGCGTCAACTCGCCGCTCCAGGCGGGCGTGAAGAAGGGCGACAAGGTCGTGATCGCCTTCTACGCCCGGGTCGAGAAGCCGGCCGAGGGCGCGACCACCGCGACCATCGCCAATGTCCAGATCCAGCTCGCCTCGGCGCCCTACACCAAGGTGTTCGGCAATCCGGTGACGGTCGGCCCTGACTGGAAGCTCTACACCGCCGCCGGCCATGCCGACCGCGACTATGCCAAGGGCGAGCTCGCCGCCGCGCTCCACATCAACACGGCGAAGCAGACGTTCGATATCGGCGCGATGGCGGTGCTCAACTACGGGCAGAAGCCGTAAACCACACGCAATGAACTGCTCCCCGGCGAAAGCCAGGGCCCAGGGTTTCTCTGCTTTGTCGCTCGTGACCCTGGGCCCCGGCTTTCGCCGGGGAACCAACAGGGGTTGCGAAGCTACGCCCGCACCACCGTAACCAGATAGTTCAGCGCCTCGCCGGTGCCGGTCACGAAGCCGCGCGCCGGCGAGAAGCCGAGGCCGGTGCGGTCGATCACCTTCAGCCCGGCGGCGACCAGCAGCTCCTCCAGCTCCTCGGGGCGCAGGAACTTGCTCCAGTCATGCGTGCCCTCGGGGATCGCGCCGGTGCCTTCGGCCAGCGTGATCATCGCAATGCGCGAGGCGAATGTGCGGTTCGGGGTAGAGAGCACCATCAGCCCACCCTCGGCGAGCGCACCCGCCAGCGCGCCGACGAACGCCGCCGGATCGGTGACATGCTCGATCACTTCCATCGACGTGACCAGGTCGAAGGTCCGGCCCGGCAGGTTCTCGATCCCGCCGGCGATATAGTCGATGTCGAGGCCCGTCGCGGCGGCATGGGCGCGGGCGGCGCCGATATTCTCGGGCGCGGCGTCGATGCCGGTCATCCGGGCGCCCAGTCGGGCCAGTGGCTCGACCAGCAGGCCGGCGCCGCAGCCCACATCGATCGCGGTCTTGCCGGCGAGCGGCGCAAAGCCCGCCGAGTCGCCGCCCCAGTGCAGGTCGATCGCCTGGCGGATATAGCCGAGCCGGGCCGGGTTGAGCCGGTGGAGCATCGCCGACGAGCCCTTCGGATTCCACCAGTCCGCGGCGAGCTTGCCGAAATGCTCAGCTTCACGCGGGTCAATCGTAGCTTTGGTTGCGCTTCCCATGAGCCGCTCCTATCAGGGCGCCCCATTATCGTCATCCCCGTGCAGGCGGGGACCAAAGGCCCGCAAAGCAGACAGGCTCATTACCATGGCGCGTATCGTGATGAAGTTCGGCGGCACCTCGATGGCAGGCATCGAGCGCATCCGGAGCGTCGCGGCGCGAGTCAAACGCGAATGGGAAGCCGGTAACCAGGTCGCGGTCGTCGTCTCGGCGATGGCCGGCGAGACCGACCGGCTGGTCAATTTCTGCCGCGAGGCGAGCTCGCTCTACGATCCGCGCGAATATGACGTCGTGGTGTCGAGCGGCGAGCAGATCACTTCGGGCCTGCTTGCGGTAGCGCTCCAGGCGCTCGGCGTGCCGGCGCGCTCCTGGCTGGGTTCGCAGGTCGCGATCCATACCGACGCGGCGCACGCCAAGGCGCGCATCCAGTCGATCGATTCGGCCGGGCTTGAAGAAGGCTGGTCGCGCGGCGAAGTCGCGGTGATCCCGGGCTTCCAGGGCGTCACCAGCGATGGCAGCAACCGGGTCACCACGCTCGGCCGCGGCGGCTCGGACACCTCGGCGGTGGCGGTGGCGGCGGCGGTCAAGGCCGATCGCTGCGACATCTATACGGACGTGGACGGTGTCTACACCACCGATCCGCGCATCGTCCCCCGGGCCCGCAAGCTCAAGAAGGTGACGTACGAAGAGATGCTGGAGCTTGCCAGCGTCGGGGCCAAGGTGCTCCAGACGCGCTCGGTGGGCCTGGCGATGAAGGAACAGGTCCGCGTTCAGGTGCTGTCGTCGTTCACCGGCGACGATGCCCCGATGGCGGACACGCTGCCCGGAACGATGATCGTGGGCGAAGAGGAGATTCAGGACGTGGAAAGCCAGCTCATCACCGGCATCGCGCACGACAAGAACGAAGCGAAGATCACCCTCACTGCCGTTCCGGACAAGCCCGGCGCGGTGGCGACGATCTTCAATCCACTGGCCGAGGCCAACATCAACGTCGACATGATCATCCAGAACATCGCGCACCAGAGCGCGGGTTCGGCGAGCGCGACCGACGTGACCTTCACCGTGCCGGCGGCGGACCTTGCCCGCTCGATCGAGACGCTGAACCAGGCCAAGGGCTCGATCGGTTTCGCCGAGCTGCTGCAGGATACCCGCGTCGCCAAGATCTCGGTGGTCGGCGTCGGCATGCGCAGCCATGCGGGTGTGGCGGCGACCATGTTCAAGACGCTCGGTGAACGCGGGATCAACATCCAGGCGATCACCACGTCGGAGATCAAGGTCTCGGTCCTGATCAACGAGGACGAGACCGAGCTGGCGGTGCGCATCCTCCACACCGCCTATGGGCTCGATGCGACCGACGAGGCCGCGTGATCGCTTCCTGACCGCCGGCTGCAACGAACCGTAACATGCGGCTGGATGCTGCCATGTTTCGGTCGCGGTGCCGCCGCGCGGGCGTGGTTGGGGGAAGTTCGTGATGCGGTGGCCTTCCCGTCTCTTTGCTGATTCGGGACTGCTCCGCAGGCGCGGCGCTGCCTTGCTCATCGCGCTCGTCATCGAGCTGCTGCTCCTGGCGCTCCTGCTGTTCTTCGTGCCGCCCCTTCCGGGCCGCAAGCAGGGCAACAGCCTCAATACCTTCGGGATCGAGGCGTCGAAGGGCGAGGAGAGCCCCGACAAGAAGCCGGCCGAGAAGCAGCAGAAAAAGGCCGCGCCGAAGCAGCAGGCGCAGTCCCGGACGCAGCCGCCTCCCCCGGTGCCGACTCCGGTCGAGAGCCCGGTGCCGATCGGCCCGCCGACCTTCCTCAAGCTCAGCCGCAACGATTACCAGCAGGGCGACATCGCCAAGGTGCCGTCGCGCGCGCCGGCTGACGCCCCGGACGGCGCCACCGCCGATGCGGGCGGTGGTGGCGGCGGTGCCAACGACACGCCGGTGGCGGGCCGCAAGGGCCGGCATGGCGAGACGCTCTATGTCGCCGAATGGGTGCGCGAGCCGCGCGATGCCGAGCTGTCGCCCTATATCAACGAGAACCGCGCCCGCTTCCCGGGCTTCGGCCTGGTCGCCTGCCGCACCGTGGCGCGCAACCGGGTCGAGGATTGCTACGAGCTCGACGAGACGCGCGGCACCGGTTTCGCCGGATCGGTTCGCCAGGCCGCCTTCCAGTTCCTGGTCCGCCCGCCGCGGGTGAACGACAAGCTGATGGTCGGCGAATGGGTGATGATCCGCATCGACTATCGCCGGGTGACACGCCAACCCTGAGCGATCTCTTGCCGGGAGCCCCCTGCCGAGGCTAGGCGAGGGCGATGACCAATGCATCTTCCGTCGGCGCCGAGCGCCTGGCCCGCCGCATGGCCCGCGGCTGCGAATTCCTGGGCAGCGAAACCGCGATCATCTCGGGCGCCATGTCCTGGGTGTCCGAGCGCAACCTCGTCGCCGCCATCTCCAACGCCGGCGGTTTCGGCGTGATCGCCTGCGGCGCGATGACGCCCGAACTGCTCGACGCGGAGATCGCCGGCACCAAGACGCTCACCGACAAGCCCTTCGGCGTCAACCTGATCACCATGCACCCGCAGCTCTTCGAGCTGATCGAGGTCTGCAAGAAGCATGATGTCGGCCATGTCGTCCTGGCCGGGGGCCTGCCGCCCGCGGGCTCGCTCGACGCGATCAAGGCCAATGGCGCCAAGCTGATCTGCTTCGCCCCGGCGCTCAGCCTCGCCAAGAAGCTGATCCGCAGCGGCGTCGACGCGCTGGTGGTCGAGGGCATGGAAGCCGGCGGCCATATCGGCCCGGTCTCGACCAGCGTGCTCGCGCAGGAGATCCTGCCCGAGGTGGCGAGCCAGGTCCCCGTCTTCGTCGCCGGCGGCATCGGCCGGGGCGAGGCGATCGCCGGCTATCTCGACATGGGCGCGGCCGGCGTCCAGCTCGGCACCCGCTTCGCCGCGGCGACCGAGAGCATCGCGCATCCGAACTTCAAGAAGGCATTCATCCGCGCCTCGGCCCGCGATGCCGTCGCCAGCGTCCAGATCGATCCCCGCCTGCCGGTGATCCCGGTCCGCGCGCTCAAGAACGCGGGTGGCGAGCTGTTCACCGCCAAGCAGCGCGAAGTCGCCCAGTCGCTCGACGAGGGCAAGGTCGAGATGATGGAAGCCCAGCTCCAGATCGAGCATTACTGGGCCGGCGCGCTCCGCCGCGCGGTGATCGACGGCGATGTCGAGCATGGCAGCGTGATGGCCGGCCAGTCGGTCGGCATGGTGACCAGGGAGGAGCCGGTCGCCGAGATCATCGCCACGCTGATGGCCGAGGCGGCGCACGCGCTGGAAAAGCGCGCGGCCTGATCCCTGCAGGGGAGCGCCTCAGCGGCGCTCCCGGTACAGCTGGTAGAGTTCCTTCGCGCACTGGAACACGGTCAACGCGGCGATCACGATCACGGCGATCTCCAGGCTCTTGTCCAGGCTCTCCTGCACGCGGGCGGCCTTCACCGTGTCCGTGCCGACCACGGTGACGATCTGCCCGGCCTCGTGCAGGATCTTGGCGATCCACAGCGTGCCCGCGGTGCAGCCCAGGATCAGCGCGGCGCGCACCGGCTTCCAGTGCGGGCGCAGGAAGCCGATCAGGCTCAGCGCGATCCGTGTGGAGACCAGCGCCACCACCGGCCAGTAGAGCCCCTGCCACACCGCCGCGCCGGTGATCCGCACATCGGCGTCATGCGGCACGAAGGGCACGGTGAAGCCGCCGGCCCACCAGACCAGGAAGGCGATGCCCAAGCCGATCTCGAACAGCGGCTCCCAGCGCTTCTTCGGCGGCAGGTCGAGGCGCAGCTTGCCCAGGTCGGGCAGCTCCTCGGGCTTCCATTTGGCGAGATACTTGTCGAGCAGTCCGATCCGCTCGATCACCGCGAAGGCAAGCGTCACCAGCGCGGCATTGTAGAGCAGCGCATGGACCAGCGCGCCCGATCCGTGCGCCATCGCGCGGGCGAAATTGCCGGTCACCACCAGCCCGCCGCCGATCTGCACCAGCTCGATCACCGCGACGATCGCCAGCACCACCTTGAGCACGAACCAGTAGAAGGGGAATACTTCCGCCCCGATCAGCGCGCGCTGATCGCCATATTGCCCGGCGACCGCCAGCGGATGCCCGAATTCGCGCAGCACCTGGCTCACCTCGCGCCTGTCGAGCGGCCGGCCGAGCATTTCCTCGCGATCCTCGATCCGCGCGGCGATCAGGTCGGCCAGCTCGGCGATGATGTCGTCGGCCTTGGCGGCGGGCAGGTTCCAGCGCACCGCGCCGAGATAGCGTTCGATGAGGTCCATCACTTGTCTCCCTCGGTAAGGCGCAGGATCGATTCCGAAATCGCGTTCCATTCGGCGAGCAGCTGGCCGAGCACGTGCAGGCCGTCGGCATTCAGCCGGTAGAAGCGCTTGTTGCGCTTGCCTTCCTCGCGCCATTCGCTGGTCAGCAGCCCCTGGGCCTCCAGCCGGCGGAGCAGCGGATAGAGCGCGCCTTCGTCGATCGGCAGCCCGGCTTCCTCCAGGCTGGTGCGCAGCGTGTAGCCATAGCGCTCCTCGCGCAGCGCCCCGAGCACCGCCAGTACCAGCGATCCGCGCCGCAGCTCGACGCGCAGTTTCTCGAACAGGTCTTCCTCGACCGGCATCGTCCTGTGCCTCATATCGTGTATGACACATACTATGTAGTACACAGTATATGTCGCGGCAAGGCCTTCGCCCGATCGTTACGCAAGTGATTGGAATATGCGACGAATCGAAGCGGTAACCGGCTGATTCACAAAGATTCTTCAGGGCAGATTCAGCGCGTCGCGAGAAGCTGTCACCGGGGATAGAGACCGGGGGGTTTCACACATGAAGAAGGTAATCTGGGGCGCTGCGGCGCTCGTTGGAATCGCGTGCGCAGTTCCGGCGCAGGCGCAATATCGGGGGGATTCGCGGCCCCTGCCACCGGCTGGGGCGACGTTCAATCAGCTGATCCCGGCCATCGCTGCCGATGGCCGGTACGACACCGTCAATCACCATATCTCGCGTGAGCAGACTGCCTGGCATGTCCGCGCCGCGCTCAACGTTGCGGCGCTTGGTTGCCGGGACGAAGCGGAGCGCGAGACGGTCGCAGCCTATAACGCGATGCTCGGCCGCCACCGGGCCTCGCTGGCCGCGGCCGATACGGCGGTGAAGGCGCAATATCGCGCGCGCTACGGCGCGGGCTGGGATTCGCGGCACGATCGCGACATGACCCGCGTCTACAATTTCTTCGCCCAGCCACCCGCCCAGACCGGCTTCTGCCGCGTCGCGCGCGACGTGCTGGCCGAAGTGGGGCAGGTGCGGCCCGAGGCGTTCGCCGCCTTCGCGGCCGACGCGCTGCCGCGGCTCGAGGCGCCGTTCACCGATTTCTACCGCGACTACGACGCCTGGCGGATCGCCGATCGCGCCTGGGGCAGCCGCCTGGCCAGCCTCCAGCGTTAAAAACCTTCGCAGCCGTAACGGTTTGTGTTCGTCGGCGCATGGCGCGGGCGAACACAATCTGTTAGCGCCTTGTGCATGCCCGTTTCCGCCGCCGCCTCGGCCCGCGAAATCCTGACGCGCCTCCACGACGTGATGGCGTCGCGCAACCCGGCGCAATCGAAGCTCAATTCGGTCGTCAACATCATCGGCGAGGCGCTGTCGAGCGAAGTCTGCTCGATCTACCTGCTGCGCGAAGGGTTGCTCGAGCTGTTCGCCACCCGCGGCCTCGCGCAGGAAGCCGTCCATGTCACCAAGCTCGCGCTCGGCGAGGGCCTAGTCGGCACGATCGCCCAGAATGTCGAGACGCTGAACCTCGACGAGGCCGAGATGCACCCGGCCTTCGCCTATCGCCCGGAAACGGGGGAAGAGGCGTTCCACAGCTTTGCCGGCGTGCCGATCATCCGGCGCGAGCGCTCGGTCGGCGTGCTCGCGGTCCAGCATGCCGAATCGCGGCGCTATGCGAGTGAGGAGATCGAGGCGCTGCAGACCGTGGCGATGGTGCTCTCCGAGCTGATCGCCAATGCCGACCTGATCGATCCCGCCAGCGCCGGCGGCTCCACCCGGCTCCAGTCGACCGCGCCCGAGCTCGGCCACGGCTTCAAGCTGGTCGATGGCATGGCCGCCGGCGTCGCGGTGTTCCACCAGCCGCGCATCGTCATCGAGCATACCGTCGCCGAGGATACCGAGGCGGAGCGCCACCGCGTCTATGCCGCGTTCGACAAGATGCGCGAGCAGATCGACCGGATGGCCAGCCAGGCCGAGTTTGGCGGCGGCGGCGAGCAGGACGAGATCCTCGCGACCTACAAGATGTTCGCCTATGACGAAGGCTGGTCGCGCCGGATCAACGAGGCGATCGATTCCGGCCTGACCGCCGAGGCGGCGATCGAGCGCGTCCAGCAGCGCACCCGCCAGCGCATGCGCGAGATCGACGATCCCCTGCTTCGGGATCGCATGCACGATCTGGAGGACCTGGCGAACCGCCTGCTCCGCATCGTCTCGGGCCAGCTCGGCACCGCCGCGCAGATGGGCCTGCGCCAGGATTCGATCCTGATCGCCAAGAATCTGGGTCCCGCCGAACTGCTCGAATATGACCGCCGCCGCCTGAAGGGCGTGGTGCTCGAGGAAGGCTCGCTCACCGCGCATGTCACCATCGTCGCCCGCGCCATGGGCGTGCCGGTGCTTGGTCGTGTCCGCAACATCCGCCAGCTGATCGCCGAAGGCGACATGATGCTGCTCGACACCGTCGAGGAAAGCCTGCTCGTCCGACCGACGCCCGCGATGGAAGAGGCGTTCGAGGCCAAGCTCGAGCTCAGCCAGAAACGCCGCGCCGCCTTTGCCCAGATGCGGAACGTGGCGCCGGTCACGGCCGATGGCCACCGGGTCGCGGTGATGATCAACGCGGGTCTGCGCGACGACATGGCCGCGCTGGACCTGACCGGTGCCGACGGCATCGGTCTGTTCCGCACCGAATTCCAGTTCCTCGTCTCGGCCACCTTGCCCCAGCGCGAGATGCAGCGCCGGCTCTACAAGGACGTGCTCGATGCGGCGGGCGACCGCTCGGTCACCTTCCGCACCGTCGATATCGGCGGAGACAAGGCGCTGCCCTATCTCAATCACGACGAGGACGGCGAGGAAGAGAACCCCGCGATGGGCTGGCGGGCGCTTCGCCTGGCGCTCGATCGCGATGGCCTGATGAAGGCGCAGGCGCGCGCGCTGATCGAGGCGGGTGCCGGCCGCCCGCTCAACATCATGTTCCCGATGGTCTCCGAACCCTGGGAGTTCGACGAGGCGCGCGAGCTGTTCGAGGCGCAGCGTACCTGGCTGGCCGCGCGCGGCCGCAAGATGCCGACCGAGATCCGCTACGGCGCGATGCTCGAAGTGCCGGCCCTCGCGGAGGTGCTCGACCTGCTGCTGCCCAAGCTCGATTTCCTGTCGATCGGCACCAACGACCTCACCCAGTTCCTGTTCGCCGCCGATCGCGCGCACCCCAAGCTGGCGCTGCGCTATGACTGGCTCAGCCCGTCGATCCTGCGCTTCCTCAAGCGTGTCGCCGATCAGTGCGCGGCGGCAGGCGTGCCGGTGGGCGTGTGCGGCGAGATGGGCGGGCGTCCGCTGGAAGCGCTGGCGCTGCTCGGGCTCGGCATCGATCGCCTGTCGATCACCCCGGCGGCGGTCGGGCCGATCAAGGCGATGGTCCGTTCGCTCGATCGCGCGGCGCTGATCGATGCGATGGGCGCGATGCTGGCCGAACCGGGGCGTTCGCTGCGCGATCAGCTCGAAGCCTGGGCAAGCGAACATTCCGTCGAACTGGCTTGATCTGCCGGTAAAATACCCCCTGTCGGCGTTGACAGGGGCGGCTTGGTGAACGACAGCTTCAGCCGTGGCGGGAGCTCCGGGCGCAACCCTTCCGCTACGGAGAGTATGGATGGAAGGCGAAGCCGCCGAAGACCCGACCCTGTTCCCCACCACGGTGGGCGAGAAGCTTCGTGCCGCGCGTGAAGCGCAGGGGCTCGATCTTCCCGAAGTAGCGGCGCGTACCCGAATTCCCCAGCGGCATCTCGAAGCGATCGAAAAGGGCAATTACGCCGGGCTTCCCTCGATCACCTATGCGCTGGGTTTCGCCAAGGCTTATGCCCGCGCGGTCGGTGCGGATGAAGTGGTGATCGCCCGCGAGCTGCGCACCGAGCTGCACCGCAATCCCGAGCGCGCCGCGCCGGTACCCGCCTATGAGACCAGCGATCCGGCGCGCGTGCCGCCGCGCGGCCTGGCGATCTTCGGCGTCATCCTCGCGCTCGTGCTGATCGCCGGCGCTATCGTCTATTACGGCACCGATCTTTTCCGCGGCAGCGCGCCGGCGCCCGAGACGCTGACCACCGAGGAGCCGGTGGCCAACACCGCCGACAATGGCGTGATGGCCAATGCCGCGACGCCGGTGGTGCCGAATGGCGGCCAGGTCTCGCTGGTTGCGCTCGACACGGTCTGGATCCGTGTCACCGACGCCAAGGGCCAGAAGCTGGTCGAGAAGGAGCTTGCGCCGGGTGAGCGCTATGACGTGCCGGCCGATGCCGATCATCCGCGCATCCGCACCGGCGGGCCGGAAAAGATCCAGGTCACGCTCAACGGCTCGAACATCGATCCGCTCGGCCGTGCCGGCACGACGGTGGATGTCGAGGTGAGTGCCGACGCGCTGCGCAACCGCAACCAGCCGGGTGCTGGGCCGATCGCCGGATCGTCACCGACCGCAGCTGCCCCGGCCGCCGCGCGTCGCGAACGCCCGGCTGCGCGCCTCTCGGTGAGCACGCCGACCCCTGCACCGGTCGAGCCGGCTGCGACGAGCGCTGGCAACAGCACGCCATAAGGATTTCCCCCGGGACTGGCGGGAAGTGCCTTCTGGCGGTTATAGCGAATTTCCGTTCACCTTGTTTGACCTGCACCGGGGGGTGTGATCGATGCGTTTTCTTCTCGCTGCAACGGCAATGGCCGTCGTCTTCGGTGCCGCCGGCACTGCCCAGGCCCAGGATTCCGCCATCTCCGGCCGTGTCGACCGGCTGGAGCGCGAGATGCGCGCCGTGCAGCGCAAGGTCTTCCCGGGCGGCGCCGGCCAGACGGTCGAGCCCCAGATCACACCCGAGACCAGCACTACCGTGCCGGGCATGCCCTCCAGCTCGCCGCTGAGCGACCTCACCCAGCGCGTGACTGCGCTTGAGGAGCAGCAGCGCACGCTCACCGGCCAGGTCGAGCAGGGCCAGTATCGCCTGCGCCAGCTCGAGGATGCCTTCGCCGCCTATAAGCGGCTTGCCGACAACCGCCTCAAGGCGCTCGAGGATCGTTCGACCGCCACTGCCGCGCTTGGCGGCGAGGACACCACCGTGCCCGCCGATACCGCCGGCGCGGTGATCCGGCCGCCCGCCCCGATCGGCACGCGTCCGAGCATCCCGGCGCCAGGTGCCGGCACCACGCCCGCCGCGCCCAAGCCGACCGGCACGCGCGCGCAGCAGGTCGCCGCGATCGAGAAGCCCGCCACCGGCGATCCGGCCGAGGACGGCTACACCTATGGCTTCCGCCTGTGGCAGGCCAAGCTCTATCCGGAAGCGCGCCGCGAGCTCGAGACCGTCGCGACGAAGTACCCGACGCATCGCCGCGCCAGCTATTCGCAGAACCTGCTCGGCCGCGCCTATCTCGACAGCGGCGCGCCCAGCCTGGCGGCGGTGGCGTTCTATGAGAACTACAAGAAGAACCCCAAGGGCGAGCGCGCGCCCGACAGCCTCTATTATCTCGCCCAGGCGCTCATCAAGCTGAAGAAGCCCGCCAGCGAAGTCTGCAAGGTCTATACCGAGCTCGACCAGCTTTATGGCGACAAGCTGTCGACCGAGATGAAGGCCGGCGTGGCCGAGGGCCGTGCAAGTCAGAAGTGCAAGTGACCGGCTGACGCTCGACCGCGACCAGGTCGAGCGTTTCCGCCGGGACTGTGTGGCGCTCACCGGCGCCGCGCCTTCCCCCGACAATGTCCTCGCGCTTGCCGTCTCGGGTGGGCCGGACAGTCTCGCGCTGCTGCTCCTCGGCCATGCCGCCTTTCCGGGCTCAGTGATCGCCGCCACCGTCGATCACGGCCTGCGCCCCGAGGCGGCCGAGGAGGCGGCGCTGGTCCGCCGCCTGTGCAACCAGCTCGACGTGCCGCATGAGACGCTCGCCGGCACCGTTCCCGCCGCCGGCAACCTCCAGCAGGGCGCACGGGCGCTGCGCTACGCGCTGCTCGCCGACTGGGCGATGGGCCGCGCGGCCTGGGTGGCCACCGCGCACCAGCAGGATGATGTCGCCGAGACCTTCCTGATGCGCGCCCGGCGCGGCGCCGGGGCAGGGGGACTCGCGGCGATGGCGGCCGCGCGCCCGCTCGGTCCCATCCAGCTTATCCGCCCGCTACTCGGATGGACCCGTGCCGAGCTGGAGGTGCTGGTCGAAGGCGCCGGCATCGCCCCGGTCCGCGACCCCTCCAACCAGGACCCCCGCTTCGACCGCGCCCGCATCCGCGCCCTGCTTGCCGAGGCCGGGGACCTGCCCGCCGATCGCCTCGCTGCCGCGGCGCGCAACCTGCGCGACGCCGAGGATGCGCTTGCCTGGATCGCCGAGCGCGAATGGCAGGGGCGGGCGGTGGTCGCCGGCGGCACGGTCGCGCTCGATCCCGCCGGGCTGCCCCGCGAGCTCCGCCGACGTCTAGCCGAACGCGCCGTCGCCACCGTCCGCGAAGCGCATGGCCTCAGCCCCGACTGGCGCGAGACCGGGCTCGAGCCACTGCTGGCCGCGCTCGATTCGGGGGGCACCGGTACTCTTGCGGAAGTGATCGGGCGAACCAAAGCCGCTATCTGGCGTTTCGAGCTGGCGCCACCCCGTCGATCACACTGATCGACGCTGTTCCATTGCCATTAACTTGGCCATGCCTATCTTGGGGCGTGAAAGGTACCGATTCCGCATGAGCGACAACGACAAGCAGCCGCAGGGTCCCGAGAATGGGGGCAACCCCTGGATGAAGAGCCTGTTGATCTGGGTGGGCATCCTGGCGGGCCTCGCCCTGTTCGTGACCTTCTTCGACAATCGCAGCGCGCCGGCCACTGGCGACGCGATCCCCTATTCGCAGTTCATCGCCAAGGTGAACAATGGCGAGGTGAAGTCGGTCAACGTCTCGCGTACCACCGGTCTGGTCAGCGGCGAGCTCACGGGCGGCGGCAAGTTCCGCACCAATGCGCCCGACGATCCCAAGATGATCGAGACGCTGCTCGCCAAGAACGTCCAGGTCTCGGCGCGCCCTGAGGAAGGGCCGAATATCTGGATCTACCTGCTCTACCAGTCGCTGCCGTTCCTGCTCATGCTCGGCATCGCCTTCTTCGTGATCCGCCAGATGCAGAAGGGCTCCGGCTCGGGTGCGATGGGCTTCGGCAAGTCGCGCGCGCGCCTGCTCACCCAGAAAGAAGGCAAGGTCACTTTCGACGACGTCGCCGGCATCGACGAGGCGCGCGAGGAGCTGCAGGAGATCGTCGAGTTCCTCAAGGACCCGACCAAGTTCGCCCGTCTCGGCGGCAAGATCCCCAAGGGCGCGCTGCTGGTCGGCTCGCCGGGTACCGGCAAGACGCTGCTCGCCCGCGCGATCGCAGGCGAGGCGGGCGTGCCCTTCTTCACCATCTCGGGCTCGGACTTCGTCGAGATGTTCGTCGGCGTCGGCGCGAGCCGCGTGCGCGACATGTTCGAGCAGGCCAAGAAGTCGGCCCCCTGCATCGTCTTCATCGACGAGATCGATGCGGTCGGCCGTTCGCGCGGTGCCGGCCTCGGCAACCAGAATGACGAGCGCGAGCAGACGCTCAACCAGCTGCTTGTCGAGATGGACGGCTTCGAGGCGAACGAGGGCATCATCATCGTCGCGGCGACCAACCGCCCCGACGTGCTCGATCCCGCTTTGCTCCGTCCGGGCCGCTTCGACCGTCAGGTCCAGGTGCCCCGTCCGGACATCGAAGGCCGTGTGAAGATCCTCCAGGTCCATATGAAGAAGGTGCCGCTGGCGCCCGACGTCGATCCGCGCGTCATCGCACGCGGTACGCCGGGCTTCTCGGGTGCCGATCTCGCCAACCTGGTCAACGAAGCGGCCCTGCTCGCGGCCCGTCGCGGCAAGCGGCTGGTCGCGGCGCAGGAGTTCGACGACGCGCGTGACAAGGTGCTGATGGGCGCCGAGCGCCGCTCGATGGTGATGACCGACGACGAGAAGCGGATGACCGCCTATCACGAAGCCGGCCACGCCCTGGTCTTCGCGCACGAGCCGACCGCCGATCCGATCCACAAGGCGACGATCATCCCGCGCGGCTTTGCCCTCGGCATGGTCCAGCCGCTGCCGGAGCGTGACAGCTACTCCTATCACCGCGACAAGATGCACGCCGATATCGCCGTGGCGTTCGGCGGCCGCGTCGCCGAGGAGCTGATCTTCGGCTATGACAAGGTGTCGTCGGGTGCCTCGAACGACATCATGCAGGCGACGCGCCTCGCCCGCGCGATGGTCACCAAATGGGGCCTGTCGGACAATGTCGGCCCGCTCGACTTCTCCGAGAGCGATGAGGCGTACGGCTATTCGATGGCGCGCTCCAAGCCGATGTCGGACGAGACCGCGCGGCTGATCGACAGCGAAGTGAAGGCGTTCGTCGAGCGCGGCCTCGGCCGTGCCCGCCAGCTGCTGAGCGACCATATCGACCAGCTCCACACCATCGCCCAGGCGCTGCTCGAGTACGAGACGCTGACCGGCGAGGAGATCAAGCGGCTGATCGCCGGCGAGGATCTCGGCCGCGAGGATCCGGGCGCCAGCGCCCGCCCGACCGCGGTCGCAGGCACCTCGATCCCCAAGATCCGCAAGCCCAAGGGGCCGTTCGGCCAGCCGACGCCGCAAGGTGCCTGATCCGGCGGAAACGCCGCCGACACGGATGTGAATTAGCCCTTCCCGGCAACCTTGCTGGGGAGGGCTTTTTCGTGCGCTTTCTGATCCCGCTTGCACTGCTGTCGGCCGCCGCTGCACAGGAGGCGCCGAACCTGACCATCGCCGATTTCCTGAGCGAGTGGCGTGTCGCGCAAGCCGAGACCGATCGCGGGGAGAAAGTCGCCAGGTTCAGCCGGCTCGCCGAGCGCCTCGCGCCGAGCTTCAATCGCTACAAGGCGCTGCTCGACGCGGACAAGGCAGCCGGGCGCCCGCCCCGCGCCTGCCCCGTCAAGGGCAGCAAGGCGACGGTCGACATCAACGCGCTCGTCACGGATCTGGAGAAACTGTCCGAGGCACAACGCGCAGCGCCGATGGACGCGGCGATCTTCGCTCAGCTCGACCGGCGCTTCCCTTGCCCGACGGCTTGAAGCCTCAGCCGAACATCCCCAGCGCGACCAGGATCAGCAGGAACAGCACCAGGATCCAGCTGATGAAGAAAGTCAGCACCCAGGCCCGCATGAACGCGGAGAACCAACCGATGTCATAGGCCTGCTTCAGCTGCCGGGTGATGTGGATGAAGGGGACGAGCACCGCCACCATCCCGAGCGGTCCGCCGCCCAGCCCGATCGCGGCGGCAATCGCCACCACGATGTAGAAGAGCGACATGAACGAGATCGAGTAGATGATGAAGATCGTGTGGTCGTACAGCTTGTACTGGCGCTTCCAGAAGAACAGCGACCACAGGAAGGGCAGCGATAGCGGGATCAGCAGCCAGGAGAATTTGTAGCTGGCCGACTGCAGCTTGTACATCATCAGCGCCGGGTTCTTCTGCCACTTCTCGATGCCGTGATCGAGCGCGTGCCAGCCGGTATGCACCTCGTCCGTGCTCACATCGACCGGACCGCCTTCCAGCGACTTGGCCGCCTTGTCGAGCCCGGCAAGCTGCTGCTGCGCATCGGCGATGTCCTCGCGATACCTGGCCTTGTCGTCCTCGTCCGTCGCCTTGGCGAGCTTCTTCTGCGCCTTTTTCAGATCGTCCTGCGCGTCCTTCTTCGCGAAGTCGATCGCCGCCGCCGGCCTGAGGTTGCCACCGTTGAGCTGGGTCGGCGTCGAGATGCCCACCCAGGAAAAGACCGCGAACATCGCGAAGACCGAGAACAGGAAGATCGCCATTGGCGAGACGAAGCGCGCGCGCTCGCCGGCGATATAGCGCTTGGTCAGCTCGCCCGGGCGCCAGGCCAGCATCGGCAGGGTGCGCCAGAACTTGCCTTCGAAATGGAAGACGCCGTGCACGATGTCGTGCCCGATCGCATGGAGCGAGCGGTGGACATGCCCCGCCTGCCCGCAATTATGGCAATGCGATCCGATCAGCGCGGTTCCGCAATTAAGGCAGAGGCCATGGCCCTCGCCATGTCCTTCGCCAGCCCCCGGCTCGACCGCACGGCCAAGCAACGCCCCAGTCGCCAGTTCCCCGGCTGCTTCGATTTCCCCCGACATGCGGCCTTGGCTACCAGCTTCATGCTGCACGTGCTAGCGAGTGAATCATGACTGACGCAGCAACCTTGATCGCCGATATGGCCGCCCGCGCCCGCCTCGCCTCGACGAAGCTTGCCGCGATGCCGACCCCGGCCAAGGCCGCCGCGCTTAGGGCCGCCGCCGCCGCCATCCGCGCCGATGCCGCTGCGATCCAGGCCGCCAATGCCGAGGACATGGCCGCTGCAGAAGCGAACGGCCTGTCCGGCGCGCTGCTCGATCGGCTCAAGCTCGACGAAAAGCGAATCGAGAGCATGGCGGCGGGCGTCGAGGCGGTGGCCGGGCTCGCCGATCCGGTCGGCGATGTGTTCGATCGGGTCGAGCGGCCCAATGGCCTCGTCCTCACCCGTGTTCGCGTGCCGATCGGCGTGATCGGCATCATCTATGAGAGCCGGCCCAACGTTACCGCGGATGCCGGTGCGCTCTGCGCGATGGCGGGCAATGCCGCGATCCTGCGCGGCGGCTCCGAAGCGATCCGCTCGAACCGCGCGATTCATGCGGCACTGGCGCGCGGCCTGGCCGAAGGCGGTATGCCCGAGGATGCGGTGCAGCTCGTGCCCATCACCGATCGCGCTGCGGTCGGCGCGATGCTCACCGCCGAGGGGGCGATCGACATGGTCGTGCCGCGCGGCGGCAAGGGGCTGGTGGCGCGCGTCCAGGCCGAGGCGCGGGTGCCCGTGCTCGCGCATCTCGACGGGCTCAACCACACCTATATCGATGGCGCCGCCGATCCGGCGATGGCGAAGGAACTGGCGCTCAACGCCAAGATGCGCCGCACTGGCATCTGCGGTGCGACCGAGACCTTGCTGATCGACCGCGCCTTCGCCGATCCCGCGCCGATCCTCGCCGCGCTTGCCGATGCCGGCTGCGAGCTGCGCGGCGATAGTGATCTGCAGGCGCTCGAGCCGCGCATGGTCGCGGCGAGCGACGAGGATTGGGATACCGAATATCTCGATTCGATCCTGTCGGTGAAGCGGGTCGATGGCGTCGACGATGCGATGGCGCATATCGCCGCGCACAGCTCGCACCACACCGATGCGATCGTCACGGCGGACGCGGCCGTGGCCGAGAAGTTCCTCGCCCAGGTCGACAGCGCGATCGTGGTTTGGAACGCCTCGACCCAGTTCGCCGATGGCGGCGAGTTCGGGCTGGGCGCCGAGATCGGCATCTCCACCGGCCGCCTCCATGCCCGTGGCCCGGTCGCGCTCGAGGGGCTGACGACCTATAAATGGGTGGTCCGCGGTACGGGGCAGGCGCGTCCTTGAAGCGCATCGGCCTGCTCGGCGGCTCGTTCAATCCGGCGCACAAGGGGCATCGCAAGCTCTCGATCCACGCGATTCGCGCGCTGGGGCTCGACGAGGTGTGGTGGCTCGTTTCGCCCGGCAATCCACTCAAGGACAAGGCGGGCATGGCGCCGTTCAAGCTGCGCATGGCCTCGGCCCAGCGCATGGCCCGCCACGCGCCGATCCGGGTGTCGGACATCGAGAAGCGGATCAAGACGCGCTATACCGCCGATACCGTCCGCAAGCTGCCCCGGCTGTTCCCCCAGCATCGCTTCATCTGGTTGATGGGCGCGGACAATCTCGCCCAGTTCCACAAATGGGAACGCTGGCGTGACATTGCCGAGCAGGTTCCGATTGCGGTGATCGCCCGTCCGGGATATGATCGCGATGCCCATGCAAGTCCTGCAATGGGTTGGCTGCGGCGCGCTGTGTGGCCCGCAGGCCAGGCGAAGAACTGGACGCGTTGGAGATTGCCGGCCCTCGTGCTGTTGCGCTTCCGCCCCGATCCTACTTCGGCGACGAGCCTTCGGGCCGCCGATCCCGCCTGGCACCGGCGTTACGTTGCGTCGTCTCCATCCCAACACCACACAGATTTGTTGCAACCCTAGGAGGCCCCTTGGCCACATCGCCCAATGTTCTGCGTTCCTCCGATGCCAATGGTGGCGTCGAGGCGCTGCACCAGCTCGTGATGGCGTCGCTCGACGACGATCAGGCGGTCGAGACGGTCTCGATCCCGCTCGCCGGCAAGAGCAGCATCGCCGACTATATGGTCGTGGCTTCGGGCCGCTCGACGCGCCAGGTCGCGTCGATGGCGGTGAAGCTCGCCGACAAGATCAAGGCCGAGTTCGGCCGCACCCCGCGCGTGGAGGGCCTGCCCACCGCCGATTGGGTGCTGATCGATGCCGGTGACGTGATCGTCCACCTGTTCCGTCCCGAAGTGCGCAGCTTCTACAATCTCGAGCGCATGTGGTCGTTCGGCGAAGCCGGCCAGGCCTGATTCGGTAAAGGGCCGCGCGGGCGATGCAGCTACACATCGTCGCGCGCGGCAAGATCGGGCGCAGTCCCGAGGCCGAGCTGGTCGATCGCTATCTCAAGCGCATCCAATGGCCGACCAGGATCACCGAGCTGCCCGATACCGGCGGCAGGATCCCCGACATCTCGGGCACCACCCGAATCGTCATGCTCGACGAACTGGGCGAGAACCTGCCGTCCAAGGCGATCGCCGAGCGGCTGGGCAGCTGGCGTGACGACGGGGTGCGCGAGGCGCGCTTCCTGATCGGCGCGGCGGACGGCTTTGACGACGCGGCCCGAGCCCAGGCCGACCTGCTGATCAGCTTCGGCCGTGCCACCTGGCCGCACATGATGGCCCGGGCGATGCTCGCCGAGCAGCTGTGGCGCGCCACCTCGATCCTTGCCAACCACCCCTATCATCGCGAAGGCTAGCGGCATGCTCCGCCCGCTCGCCATCCTTGCCGGCACCCTCGCTATCCTCGCCACCGGCAGTTTCGCGGCGGCGCAGGCGCCCGGCCTTGCCGAGCAGCAGGGCAGGCTGCGTGAGGCCAACGCACAGTCCCAGGCCGCCCAGGCGCGCAGCGCCGCGCTCGAGCGTCAGGCCGCCTCGGAGCGCGACCAGGCCCTGCGTGCCCGCGCCCAGGAAGCCGCCGCCGCCGAGCGGATCAAGGCCGCCGAAGCCGACATCGCCGCCGCCCGCGCCCGGATCGGCATCGTCGATCGCCAGTTGGCCGAGCAGCGCACCCGCGTCGCCGAGCGCCAGGGCCCGATCCTCCGCCTGATCGCCGCGCTCCAGTCGATGGCCCGCCGCCCCGCGGTGCTCGGCCTCGTCCAGCCCGGCTCGACCGCCGACATGGTCCATGTCCGCGCCGTGCTCGGCACCGTGATGCCCGTGGTCGAGGCGCGCACCCGCGACGTCCGCGCCGAACTCTCCCGCATCCGCGCGCTGCGTGCCGATGCCCTGGCCGCGGTCAACAGCTTCCGCGAGGCCCGTCAGCGCATCGAGAACGAGCGGACCGCGCTGGTCAGGCTCGAGGCCGATCACCGCGCCCGCTCGGCCCAGCTCGCCTCCAGCGCGCTGGTCGAATCGGACCGCGCGATTGCCCTTGGCGAGCGCGCCCGCGAGATCGTCGACCAGATGGAGACGGCGGGGGAGGCGGCGGAGATCCAGTCCGGTCTCGCAGCCCTTCCCGGGCCGCTGCCTCGCCCGGGCAGCGCCGCGCCGGCACCCACGAGCAAGCTCGGCGCACCCTATGTGCTGCCCGTCGCCGGCGCCGTCGTCACCGGCATGGGCGAGCTTTCGCCCACCGGCGTGCGCGCCCGCGGCGTGACGCTCGCCTGCGCCGCCAACAGCGATGCCGTCGCGCCCGCCGCCGGCCGCATCCTCTATGCCGGCGCGTTCCGTGACTATGGCGGGGTGGTCATCATCGATCACGGCAATGGCTGGACCAGCTCGGTCACCGGCCTCGGCGGCATCGCGGTGCGCGTCGGCCAGCAGATCGGCCAGGGCGCCCGCATCGGCCGCGCCCCGGGCAGCGACGCCCCGCGCGTCACCGTCGAGCTGCGCCGCCGCGGCGAGCCCATGGACCTTGCGCGCCTGCTCGGCTGATTGTGCCGTGCAATTGCCGCGATCCCGGCCTAGATTGTCCCTCGAACGCGTTTCCGGAAAGTAGTTGTTGATGCTCCGTTCGTTCCTTCAGGTCACCGCCGCCGTCGGCGCGCTGGCGCTCGTTCCCGTCGCCTCGGGCGCGATGGCCGGCGTCGATACGTCGAGCTTCAAGGAGCTCGACACCTTCATGGAAGTCTACAGCCAGGTGAAGGCGAACTATGTCGACAAGGTCGACGACGCCACGCTGATGAAGGGCGCGATCCAGGGCATGCTCGCCGCGCTGGATCCGCACTCCAGCTTCGCCGACGGGCTCGATTTCGACAATCTCAAGATCCAGACCGACGGCAATTATGGCGGCCTCGGCCTCACCGTCACCCAGCAGGACGGCGCGGTGAAGGTCGTTGCCCCGACCGAGGACACCCCGGCCGCCCGCGCGGGCATGAAGTCGGGCGACTTCATCACCCATATCGACGGCAAGTTCATCGTCGGCGGCAGCCTCGACGAAGCGATCGAGCAGATGCGCGGCAAGCCGGGCACCTCGGTCACCCTCACCGTCGTCCGCCCGGGCGGCGACAAGCCGCTCACCTTCACGATGAAGCGCGAGATCATCGTGCAGAAGCCGGTGAAGTGGGAGGTCAAGGACGGTGTCGGCATCATCAACATCAACACCTTCACCGCCCAGACCGGCGCCGACACGGTCAAGGCGATCCAGGAGATCGACAAGAAGCTCGGGCACAAGCCGCTCGGCTATATCGTCGATCTGCGCGAGAATGGCGGCGGGCTTCTCAGCCAGGCGATCGAAGTCTCGGACGTGTTCCTCGGCCATGGCGAGATCGTCTCGCAGCGCGGCCGCGAGAAGAGCGATATCGAGCGCTGGTATGCCGATGTGAACGAGCCCGGCATCACCTCGATCCCGGGCGATCTCGCCAAGGGGCTGCCGGTCGTCGTGCTGATCGACGCGGGCACCGCCTCGGCCTCGGAGATCGTCGCCGGCGCGCTCCAGGATCATCACCGCGCGCTCGTCATGGGCGTGCGCAGCTTCGGCAAGGGCTCGGTCCAGTCGATCCTGCCGATGGGCCCCCGCGCCGCGCTGCGCCTCACCACCGCGCGCTACTACACGCCGTCGGGCCGCTCGGTGCAGGAAGGCGGCATCAAGCCCGACCTGCTGGTGCCGCAGCTCACCGATCCCGACTACAAGAGCCGTCCCTCGATCCGCGAGGCGGACCTGCGCGCGCACCTGATCAACAACGACAAGGTCGATGATTCGGTGCTTGAGGATGACCAGCGCACCGATCCGCGCTTCGCCAAGACGGCGGACCAGCTGAAGAAGGAAGGCGTGGACGACTTCCAGCTCCACTACGCCCTCCAGACCATCTCCCGCCTCGGTCCCAAGACCCAGGTCGCAGCCGCCAAGAGCAAGTAAGCCATGCGTATCGACACTTTCTGCGCCGCGCGCTGGCTCGCGCTCCTGCTGCCCCTCGCCCTGGTCGGCGGTGCGCACACCACCGAATTTTTCGGGCTGGTCCCGTGCGAGATGTGCTGGTGGCAGCGCTATCCGCATTATGCCGCGATCCTGATCGCGCTCTCGGCCTTCCTGGTGAAGGATCGCCGTGCCCAGCTCGGGCTCGTCCTGCTCGCCGGCCTTGCCGTGGCGATCAGCGGCGGCATCGGCGTGTTCCATGCCGGCGTCGAGTATAAATGGTGGCAGGGCATCACCGCCTGCACCGCCCAGGTGCACGGCACCAACCCGATGGACATGCTGACCGACGCGCTGCGCCGTCCGCTGATCCGCTGCGACGTGCCGCAATGGACGCTGTTCGGCATCAGCCTGGCCGGGTTCAACGCGATCTTCTCGCTCACCGGTGCCGCCGCGATCTTCGCGCTGGCCCTGCGGAAGGCGCGCGCATGAGCTGGAAGCCCGGCGATCGGCGCGAGGGGACGTCCTCGATGGTCCGCGTCGATCAGGCGGGCGAATATGGCGCGACGCGCATCTATGCCGGCCAGCTGGCGGTGATGGGCGATCGCACCCCGATGGCGCGGATGATCGCCGGCATGGCGATTCAGGAAGAGCGCCACCGCGCATTCTTCGATTCGATGATCGCCCGGCGCGGCGTCCGCCCGACGGCGCTCCAGCCCTTCTGGAACGTCGCCGGCTTCGCGCTCGGCGCGGTGACCGCGGCGATGGGCCCCGAGGCGGCGATGGCCTGCACCGCCGCGATCGAGACCGAGATCGATCTCCATTACCAGCAGCAGCTCGAAGAGCTGGGCACGGGGGATCCGGAGCTCAGCGAAGCGGTCGCGAAATTCCGCGATGAGGAGCTCGAACACCGCGACACCGCGCTGGAGCATGGCGCGGAACAGGCCCCGGCCTATCCGCTGCTCTCCACCCTGATCCGCGCCGGTTGCCGGGCTGCCATTGCGGTATCGAAACGGATATAAAGCGTCTGTTCAGCCGTTGTCCCCGATGCACGGCATAGAGGAGTAAGCCGATGTTGAACCGGATCCTGATCGCGGGCGCGCTCGCCGCCGTCCCGATGCTGATGCCCGCCGCTGCCCATGCGCAGAGTTCGGCGCAGAACAGCGTGCTGATCATCTATGGCAACGACAAGTGCCCGACGAACAGCAACGGCGAAGAGATCGTGGTCTGCAAGCGCCTCGACGAGGCCGAGCGCTTCCGCATCCCGTCGAACCTGCGCGACCAGGGTGGGCCGCCGCAGAAGACCGAGAGCTGGGCGGTGCGCTCGCAGGACGCGGTGACCGCGGGCAATTTTGGTACCGGCAGCTGCACCTCGGTCGGCGCCAATGGCAGCACTGGCTGCTTCGTCAAGCGCGCCACCGCCGCCCGCGCCGAAACCCGCGCCCGCCGCAAGGCCGAGCAGAATTTGCCGCTGCCTTGATCTGCGGCCACATCCGATTCCCCTCCCTGCAGGGAGGGGAGTTAAGCTACTCCCGCACCGGCCACCGCCCCACCCATTCCGGTGGCTCCCGGCGCAGGCAATCCACGATGATCCACAGCATCACCGCTCCGCGCGCCGCGGCCGCCCAGGCGATGTCGATCGTACTGGCCGCCGGCCACACGCCGTCCATCCCGGCGAAATACCAGAATTCGGCAAAATAGGCGGCGATCCCCGCCAGCGCGAACAGCGCCACCGGCAGCAGGCGCGGCGCGGTCATCACCAGCAGCGGCCACAGCCACAGGTCGAATTGCGGCGAATAGACCTTGTTGGTCAGCATGAACCAGGCCAGCACCGGCGTCGCCAGCAGCCACAGCCGGTCGCGGTGTCGCCGCCAGCCGATCGCGACGATCGCCACCGCCCCGATGGCGAAGGCCAGAGTCGCGCAGAGGTTCTTGTCCTCGATGCTCAGCGGCAGCCAGCCGAGATTGCCGAGCACATCCCAGGTCCCCGCCGCGGTGCCGCTGCGCGATTGCGAGAACAGGTAGAATTCGCTCCAGTTGCGCGGTGCGAGCAGTGCGATGGGCAGGTTCACCGCGGCCCAGGCCGCGATCGCCGCCAGCGTCACCAGCGCGGCGCGGCGCAGTCGCTGCACCCAGTCCTTGCCGCGCTCGAACAGGGCGGAGAGCCCGATCAGCGGCAGGATCACGACCGGGAACAGCTTGGCCGCTACGCCCAGCCCGGCGGCGGCCGCCGCGCGCACCAGCCGGTCCTCGCGTGCCTGCAGCAGCGCCGCCACGGCCAGGGTCACCGCGATCATGTCCCAGTTGTGCCCGACATAGAGGACGAGCGGCGGCGCCGCCGCCCACCACCAGAGCCGCTTGCGGTCGACCCCCGCGCGCCACAGCATCCACAGCACCAGGAAGGCGAGGGCGATGTTCACCGCCGTCACCACGCCCAGGAACTTGGCGTCATTGGCGCGGGCGCCGAAGAGCAGGTGGGTCGCGGTCCCCTCGATCCAGATCGCCGCGCCGGTCAGCACCGGATATTCGATCGGGGTCTGCAGGTACGGGATCCTGCCCTTGTCCACTTCGCGCGCGGTCCAGAAGGGCACCGCGTCGCTGTAGCAGCCGGTGATATACTGCTCGGAATCGGTCCAGCCGCCGGGCATGCAATGCTGCTTGAAGCTGAAGCCGAGCAGGCAGGTGACCGCCAGGCCGATCAGCAGGATCCTGAATTGCCGGTCGATCGTCAGCCGCATCCCGCGCTCCCTTCGCCGCGCCTCCTCCCACAACCCACTGGACACTGCAATATCAGGAACATAGAAGGAACAAATGTCGCAGCTCGATCTCCGCGGAAAGCTCGCCATCCTCGCCGATGCCGCCAAATATGATGCGAGCTGCGCGTCCTCCGGCACGACCAAACGCAACGCGGCGAGCGGCCCCAAGGGCGGGCTCGGCTCGACCGAGGGGATGGGCATCTGCCACGCCTATGCCCCGGACGGTCGCTGCATCTCGCTGCTCAAGATCCTGCTGACCAACAGCTGCATCTTCGACTGCCATTATTGCATCAACCGCAAGAGCTCGAACGTCCGCCGCGCCCGCTTCACGCCCGAGGAAGTCGTCGATCTCACGCTCAATTTCTACCGGCGCAACTATATCGAGGGGCTGTTCCTCTCCTCGGGGATCATCCGCTCGTCCGACTATACGATGGAGCAGATCGTCCGCGTCGCACGGCTGCTGCGCGAGGAATATGATTTCCGCGGCTATATCCATTTGAAGACCATCCCCGATGCCGATGCCGAGCTGGTCCGGCAGGCAGGTCTTTATGCCGATCGCGTCTCGATCAATGTCGAGCTGCCGACGGTGGCGGGGCTCACGCGCCTGGCTCCCGAGAAATCGGCGCCGCGCATCGAAGGCGCGATGCGCGATGTCCGCGCCGCGATCGACGACACGGCGGATGCCGGCAAGCGCTACAAGTCGGCGCCCAAATTTGCCCCTGCCGGCCAGTCGACCCAGATGATCGTCGGCGCCGATGCCGCTACCGATGGCGACATCATCACCCGCGCCGCCGGGCTCTATGATCGCTTCCAGCTGCGCCGCGTCTATTATTCGGCGTTCAGCCCGATCCCCGATGCCAGCGCGGTCCTGCCGCTCCAGCGCCCGCCCTTGATGCGTGAGCATCGGCTCTACCAGTCCGACTGGCTGATGCGCTTCTACGACTATCAGCCCAGGGAAGTCGCGGCGGCGGCCGACCCCGCCACCGGCATGCTCCCGCTCGACATCGATCCCAAGCTCGCCTGGGCGCTCAAGTTCCGCGAGTCCTTCCCGGTCGACGTCAACCGCGCCCCGCGCGAACTGCTGCTGCGCGTCCCCGGCCTCGGGGTGAAGGCTGTCGATGCGATCCTCTCCGCTCGCCGCATGCGCCGCCTCCAGCTCGCCGATGTCGCGCGGCTCACTGCCTCGATCGCCAAGGTCCGTCCCTTCCTGGTCGCTGCCGACTGGCGCCCGGTCGCCTTGTCCGATCGTGCCGACCTGCGCAGCCTCGTTGCGCCGAAACGCGAGCAGTTAGAACTATTTGCGGCCTGATCGGTTCTGACTCTCCGACCAAGGGAGAGAGTAGAATGGCCGATGCCCGCATCTTCGCCGACCTGATTGCCGACCATGACCGCCAGCGCGACCTGCTCGAGCGCGTGGGGGAGACCTCGGGCGACAGCAAGGATCGTCGCGAATTGTTCGAGCAGCTCCGCCTCGAGCTGCAGGCCCATGCCGCCGCCGAGGAAGAGGCGCTCTACGCGACGATGCTCGCCGATCCCGAGCTGCGCGAGGATGCCCGGCATTCGGTGTCGGAGCACAAGGAAGTCGACGATTATCTCGGCGAACTGATGGACACCGACATGTCCTCGCCCGGCTGGCTGGTGAAGTTCAAGGAGATGCGCCACCGCTATCTCCACCATATCGACGAGGAAGAGGAAGAGATGTTCCCCACCGCCGCGAAGCACCTGACCGCGGCGCAGGAGGAACAGCTCGGCAAGCTCTTCGAGAAGCGCAAGCCCCGCGAACTCGAGCGCGCCGAAGCCAGTCCCCCGGGCGATGAACGCGATTAACTGACAGGACTGTCAATTCAGGGTCGAAGGCGTATCATCCCCAAAAAGAGGGAGAGAGGGATGCTTCGACTCTGCGCATTTGCGGCAATGCTTGCCGCGACTCCGGCCCTGGCGAAGGACATCATCGTCGAGGCCGGCCCCAACGCCCAGGAACGGCTTCAGTCCGCCCTGCTCGATGCCAGGCCCGGCGACACCGTCCGCATCGGCGCCGGCCGTTTCGAGCTGACCGACGGCCTCAGCCTCGACGTCAACGGCGTGACGGTGCGCGGCGCCGGGCAGCTCAGGACGGTGCTCAGCTTCAAGGGGCAGCTCGGGGCGGGCGAGGGGCTGCTCGTCACCTCGGACGACGTCGTGCTGCGCGACTTCGCGGTCGAGGATTCGAAGGGCGACGGCATCAAGTCCAAGGGCGCCGACCGGATCGTCTACAAGAACATCCGCGTCGAATGGACCGGCGGGCCCAAGGCGACCAACGGCGCGTACGGCGTCTATCCGGTCGAGAGCGGCGATGTGCTGATCGACGGTGTGACGGTCATGGGCGCTTCGGATGCAGGCATCTATGTCGGCCAGTCCAACCGCATCATCGTCCGCAATTCGGTCGCCAAATACAATGTCGCCGGCATCGAGATCGAGAATAGCGGCTTTGCGGAGGTCACCAACAACCTCGCCACCCACAATACCGGTGGCATCCTGGTGTTCGACCTGCCCGCCTTGCCCAATCGCGGCGCCGGCTGGATCACCGTCAGCGGCAACAGGGTGATCGACAACGACACCCCCAATTTCGCCCCGCCCGGCAACATCGTCGCCACCGTGCCCACCGGTACCGGCGTGCTGGTGATGGCCGAGAACGACGTCACCGTGACCGCCAACGATCTCAGTGGCAACGGTACCGCCAACATCATGGTCGTCGCCTATCGCAAGCCGTTCGAGGACAAGGGCTATGATCCCTATCCCCGCAACATCCGCCTCTCCGGCAACAAGCATGGCCGCGCCGGCTTCGCGCCCGCCATGCCCGGCGGCGCGCTGCTGGCGAAGATGCTGGGCGGCACGCTCCCGCCGGTCTTCTGGGACGGCACCGGCGGCGACCAGGTCCACCTTACCGGCGATGACGGCCCGGTGCTCACCCTCGCCCTGGCCCTTGGCGCCCCGCTCGACACCGCCAAGCCGCAGCTGATCAAGCTCGACAACCCGATCCCGCCGCCCTGGCAGACCTTCAAGCTGCCGGCATCGATGGAGGCCGCCGCCAAATGAAGGCGCTGCTCGGCGCGGCCGCCTTGTTCGCCGCCGCGCTGCTCGGCCGTCCAACGGGCGTGAACGACGCCGCGATCACGGCCGAAGGCTGGCCCGCGCACCTCTCCGACTACGCCTTCTTCACCGATCTCAAGGCCCGCGCCCCGGCCCCGCGGCTGGTCCGCTACACCCTCGAAACCCCGCTCTTCTCCGACTATGCCGAGAAGGAGCGCTACCTCTATCTGCCCGAGGGCAGCCGGGCGAAATACGATCCCGACAAGCCGCTCGACCTCCCCGTCGGCGCCGCGCTGATCAAGACCTTCGGCTACCGCACCAACGGCGTGTTCAAGCCGCTCGAGACCCGTGTCCTGCTCCACCGCGCCACGGGCTGGACCCCGATCCCCTATGTCTGGAACGCCGAGGGCACCGACGCCGATGTCAGGCGCGCCGGCACGCGCATCCCCGTCACCTTCGCCGACCCCTCAGGCGAGCCGCACAGCATCTCCTACGCCGTCCCCAACCAGAACCAGTGCAAGGACTGCCACGGCCTCGCCGGCCAGGTCGTCCCGATCGGGATCAAGGCGCGCTATCTCAACCATGGCGGGCAGCTCGAACAATTGCTTGCCGCCGGCATGCTCGACCGGCTCCCCGCCGATGCCCCGAGAGTCGCGCGCTGGGACGACACCGCCGCGCCGCTCGACCAGCGCGCGCGTGCCTGGCTCGAGATCAACTGCGCCCATTGCCACAACCCCCAGGGCGCGGCGTCCAACTCCGGCCTGTTCCTCGATCTCGGTCGCGCCGATCCCGAGCAGCGCGGCCTGTTCAAGCGCCCCACCGCCGCGGGCCGGGGGGCAGGCACCCGCGATTTCGACATCGTCCCCGGCGATCCGGAAGCCTCGATCCTGCTCTACCGCATGCAATCGACCGATCCCGGCATCGCCATGCCCGAGCTCGGCCGCGCGACGGTCCACAAGGAAGGCGTCGCGCTGGTCCGCCAGTGGATCGAATCGATGCCGAAATCGCCGCCGGCGCGTTAAACCGCCTTCATCGTCATCCCCGCGCAGGCGGGGATCCAGAGCCAAGGGCGACACCGCTTGTGACCCTGGATCCCCGCCTGCGCGGGGATGACGGGTTTGGAGGATGGCGTTGCGCGTAGTTACCCTGGCGGCGGAAGATGATTTCGAAGGCTGGCGCGATGCCGCGCGCGGGCTGGCACAGGCCGGCGTCCCCGCATCCGAGATCCTCTGGCAGGTCGGCGAAACCCCGGTCGACCTGTTCGCCGACGAAGCCGTGCTGCCCCCGGCCGCCTCGCGTGCCCTCAAGGTTCCGCGCGCGTTCCTCGACCTCGCCCA
Organism: Sphingomonas kyeonggiensis; assembly: GCF_014204495.1. Lineage (GTDB taxonomy): Bacteria > Pseudomonadota > Alphaproteobacteria > Sphingomonadales > Sphingomonadaceae > Sphingomonas > Sphingomonas kyeonggiensis_A. Next base: position 1,160,665 of record NZ_JACHLN010000001.1, read on the forward strand.
GTCGGCGATCCTCCATTCGGACCCCGAGCGCTTCGCCCTGCTCTACGCGCTGCTCGCCGGCGATCCGCACCGCGTCGCCGACCCGGCCGACCCGCTCGTCCGCAGGCTCGAGGGCATGGCGCGCGAAGTCCGCCGCGACATCCACAAGATGCGCGCCTTCGTCCGCTTCCGCGAAGTCCAGGACGCGCAGCCCTTCCCCGGCACCGGCGAGCCCAACACGCGCTTCATCGCCTGGTTCGAGCCGACCCATCACATCGTCCGCGCCAATGCCCGCTTCTTCGTCGATCGCTTCACCTCGATGCGCTGGTCGATCCTCACGCCCGAGCTCTCGCTGCACTGGGACACCGAGACCCTCACCGAAGGCCCCGGCGCGACCAAGGCCGATGCTCCGGGCGAGGACCCGGTCGAGGATATCTGGAAGACCTATTACGCTTCGATCTTCAATCCGGCTCGCCTCAAGACCGGCGCGATGCTCAAGGAGATGCCGCGCAAATATTGGAAAAACATGCCGGAGACCGCGTTGGTCCGGGAGCTGGTCGCCACCGCGCGCCAGCGGGAGACGGCAATGGTGGCAACCCAGCCCAGACCCGGCGGCAATATCGAGGGCGCCTGGGAGGCCCTGCGCGAGGAAGCCGCGCATTGCACCCGTTGCGACCTCTACAAGCACGCCACCCAGACCGTCTTCGGCGAAGGCCCGGTCGATGCGCGGATGATGATCGTCGGCGAGCAGCCCGGCGACCAGGAGGATTTGGCCGGCCACCCGTTCGTCGGCCCGGCCGGCGAAGTCTTCGACCGGGCAATGGTCGAGGCCGGGATCGACCGAGCAGGTGTCTACGTCACCAATGCGGTCAAGCACTTCAAGTTCGAGCCGCGCGGCAAGCGCCGCATCCATTCGAAACCCGATGCCGGCGAGATCCAGGCCTGCCGCTGGTGGTATGAGCAGGAGCGCCTGCTGGTGAAACCCGAACTCACGATCGCGCTCGGCGCCAGCGCCGCCCGCCAGATGCTCGGCAAGACGGTGACGATCGCCGCGACCCGGGGGCGGGCGCTCGACCTGCCCGATGGCGGTCGCGGCTGGGTGACGGTCCACCCGAGCTATCTCCTGCGCCTGCCCGACCGCGCGAAGGCGGAGGACGCGTTCGCCGCGTTCGTGGAGGACCTGAAGGGCGCGGAGAAGCTGCTGGCCTAAAAATCCTCTCCCGGAGGGAGAGGAGGACCGCGACGCGCAGCGTCGTGGTGGAGAGGGAACGCCGCAGGCGATATCGCTCGTGGCAGGCCCCCTCCACCAGCTTCGCTGGTCCCCCTCCCCCTCCGGGGGAGGATTTCTTCAGAACCCCAGCCGCTCCGCGATCCCCTTCACCGTCTCCGCCCGTCCCGGCGCGAACTTCTCCGCCATTGCCCGGTAGCGCGCCACCGTCTCCGCCCCGGCCCGTTCCGGCGATCCGGAATCGAATGGTGGCGCCGGATCATATTCCAGGCTCAGCTGCACGAACCGCGCATGGTCCTCGCCCCGGATCGCCGCGGTCAGCGCCAGCGCGAAGTCGATCCCCGCGGTCACCCCGCCGCCGCTCACCCGGTTGCGATCGAACACCACCCGCTCGGCCACCGGCTCGGCGCCGAACCAGGCGAGCTGCTCGCGCGATCCCCAATGGCAGGCCGATCGATATCCGCGCAGCAGCCCCGCCGCGCCGAGCAGCAGCGATCCGGTGCACACGCTGGTCACCCAGGTCGCTTCCGCCGCCACCTGCCGCAACCAGTCCAAGGTATCGGCATCCTCCATCGCCGCCACCGTGCCGAACCCGCCCGGCACGCACAGGATGTCGGCGCGCGGCACCTCGGCGAAGGTCGCGGTCGGATGCAGGTCGAACAGCGCATCGGTGCGCACCGGATCGCGGGTCTTCGCCACCAGGTCGAGCGTCACATTCCCCATGCGCGACAGCACCTGCGCGGGGCCGGTCAGGTCGAGCTGGGTCACGTCGGGGAACAGCAGGAAAGCGATATGCAGCGGTTCGGGCATCATTGTCCTCCAGCAGGGAAGGTGCCCAGGCGAACGGCGTCCACCCCCGCGCTTCCCGATGGTGCTCCATCTCGTATCGCCAGTCACGCGAGGCCAGGGGAACCTACGCCGGTGATACGCGTCTGTCACGCATGGTATCCCGGAGCGGATCCCCGGCGAAGGCCGGGGCCCAGTTTCGGCGAAGTGGGTGAGGCGGGTCGAACCTCTCGACCGACATTGCAACTGGACCCCGGCCTTCGCCGGGGAACAGGGCGGGCCTCGCGAAACCAAACCCCTTGCTTCAAACCTGCGCATCCAATATTAGTTCGTTCGAACGAACAAGATTCGGTGCGATGACCAGCCAGATCCTGATCGACACGGCAATCGAGCAATTCGGCCGCCACGGCTTCGAAGGGGCGAGCACGCGCGAGATCGCCCGCGCCTCGGGCACGGCGATGTCGTCGATCACCTATCATTTCGGCGGCAAGCAGGGCCTCTATCTCGCCGCCGCCGATCACATCGCCGCCAGTGTGAAGACCATCCAGGGACCGGCGCTCGAAGCTGCCCGCGCCGTCGCCGAGAAGGGCAGCCGCGAGGAAGCGATCGAGGCGCTGCTTGCCGTGCTCGACGGCTTCGCATTGATGATGCTCAGCCCGCAGACCGAAGCCTGGGCGCTGTTCATCACCCGCGAGCAGCAGAACCCCACCGAAGCATTCGACCGGCTCTATACCGGGGTGATGCAGGGCGTGGTCGAGACCTTCGTCGTCACCCTCAAGCGCGTCCGCACCGATCTCGGCGAGCGCGAGGTGCTGGCGATGGGGATCCTCCTGTTCGGCCAGTCGCTGGTGCTGCGGGTCGCCCGTGCCGCCGTCACCCGCATCCTTTCGGTCGAGACGATCGACGAGCCCACCCAGAAACTGCTCCGCGCCCGCCTGCGCGCCAACGCCCTCTGCATCCTGTCGGAGAATCCCGCATGAACCGCCGCCGCATCGCGATCCTCGTCGTCATCGTCGTGCTGGTGATCGCCGCGATCGCCACCAGCGGCTTCGGCCTGTTCCGCGCGAAGGATGACGGCGCGCTCAAGTTGAACGGCAATGTCGATATCCGCGAAGTCGATCTGGGCTTCCGGGTGAACGGCCGGATCTCGGGCATCACGGTGGAGGAGGGGGCCAAGGTCAGGCAGGGCCAGCTGCTCGCCACGCTCGATGCCGCCATGCTCGACAGCCGCATCGCCCAGGCCGATGCGAAAGTCTCCCAGGCCGAGGCCCAGCTGGCCAAGCTGCGCAACGGCAACCGCGCCCAGGATATCGCCCAGGCCCGTGCCCGGGTCGCCGCCGCCGCCGCGGTCGGCCAGGATGCCGATCGCGACTATGCCCGCCGCCAGCCCCTGGTCGAGCCCGGCGCGATCAGCCGCGACCTCTGGGAGCAGACCGTCGCCACCCGCGACAAGGCCCGCGCCGATCTCGCCCAGGCCCAGCAGGCGCTGTCGCTGATGAACGCCGGCAGCCGCAAGGAGGACGTGGCTGCCGCCGCAGCCGATGTCCGCGCGGCGACCGCCGCCCGCCAGAGCGCCGCCACCGATCTCGGCGACGCGCGCCTGCTCGCCTCCACCGACGGCACCGTCGTCACCCGCGCCCGCGAGCCCGGCGCCATCGTCCAGCCCGGCGAGACGGTGCTGACCCTGGCGATCATGCGACCGCTGCGGGTGCGCGCCTATGTCGCGGAGAGCGATCTGTCGCGGATCAGCCCGGGGATGCAGGTGGTGGTCACCGCCGACGGCAACCCCAGGCGCTACAAGGGCACGATCGGCTATATCTCCCCCCGCGCCGAGTTCACGCCCAAGACGGTCGAGACCGAGAACCTCCGCACCGATCTCGTCTACCAGCTCCGCATCATCGTCGACGATCCCGACGACGGCCTGCGCCAGGGCCAGCCGGTCAGCGTCTCCGTCCCCGGCGCCCGCCCGAAGCACAAGGGCTGAGGGGGTGGCGTCGCTGCCCCCTCTTCTTCGTCATGCTGAACTCGTTTCAGCATCCAACGCTCCCCCGGCGATATCGCTTGAGGCGCGTTGGACCCTGAAACAAGTTCAGGGTGACGCGGGAACTTGGCTGAGGGCGAAATGACCCAGCCCCTCGCCAGCACCACCGACCTCGTAAAAGCCTTCGACGCCAACCGCGCGCTCGACGGCGTCTCGATGGCGATCGAGCCCGGCCGCATCACCGGGCTGGTCGGGCCGGACGGCGCGGGCAAGACCACGCTGATCCGCATCCTCGCCGGACTGATGGCGCCCACTTCGGGGACTGTTTCTGTCCTGGGGGGCAAGCCGGGGGAAAAGCTCGAAACTCTCGGCTATATGCCCCAGCGTTTCGGGCTCTACGAGGATCTCTCCGTCCTCGAGAACCTCAAACTATACGCCGAAGTGCGCGGGCTGCCCCGAAACGAGCAGCAGGATAGTTTCGACAAGCTGCTCGCGTTCACCGATCTCGCCCGTTTCCAGGATCGGCTGGCCGGCAAGCTCTCGGGCGGCATGAAGCAGAAACTCGGGCTTGCCTGTGCCTTGGTGAAGACTCCTAAGGTTTTGCTGCTCGACGAGCCCGGGGTTGGCGTTGATCCGATCAGCCGGCGCGAGCTTTGGGCCATGGTGGGGGATCTTACCGAACAGGGCATCGGCGTGCTCTGGTCGACCGCCTATCTGGACGAGGCGGAGAAGTGCGACACCGTCTATTTGCTCAATGAAGGCAAGCTGTTGTTCGACGGTCCTCCCGCCGAACTGACCGGTCATGTGCGGGACCGGGTGATCCGGGTGAGCGGTTTCGAGGCCCGCCGCCGCCAGTTCCTCACCCGCGCGCTCGACCGTGACGACGTGATCGACGGCACGATCCAGGGCCGTTCGGTGCGTCTGCTGGTCGCCGACGGCAAGCCGGTGCCCGATGCCCAGGCGCTTGCAGCCGGACCAGACACCGAAGTGGACACAGCCGATCCGCGCTTCGAGGACGGGTTCATCGAGCGGCTCGGCGGCGGCCCCAAGGGCACTTCCGCTCTCGCCGCACGCTACCGCACCATCCCCGAGACCACGGACTGCGCGATCGAGGCGAACGGCCTCACCAAGGTCTTCGGCGCGTTCACCGCGGCCAGGGATATGAACTTCCGCATCCCAAGGGGACAGATATTCGGCCTGCTCGGGCCCAATGGCGCCGGCAAGTCGACCACCTTCAAGATGCTTTGCGGGTTACTTTCGCCAACTTCGGGGACTGGAGCGGTTGCTGGCAAGTCGCTCCGCAAGTCCGCCGCCGCGGCGCGGGCGTCGCTGGGCTATATGGCCCAGAAATTCTCCCTCTATGGCGACCTCTCCGTCCGCCAGAATCTCGATTTCTTTGCAGGGGCTTACGACCTGCCGCGCGACAAGGCGCAGCGCGCGATCGAGGCGATGATCGAGATATTCGAGCTGCACGACAAGCTCGACGTCAACGCCGGCACCCTGCCCTTGGGCTTCAAGCAGCGCCTCGCCTTGGCCTGCGCGGTGATGCACGAGCCCCCGGTGCTCTTCCTCGACGAACCCACCTCGGGCGTCGATCCGGTGACGCGCCGGGAATTCTGGATGCACATCAATGGTTTGGTCGAGAAGGGCGTGACCGTATTGGTCACCACGCACTTCATGGACGAAGCCGAATATTGCGACCGCGCGACGCTGATCTACCGCGCCGAGCAGATCGCCACCGGCACCCCGGATGAGCTCAAGGCCGAAGCCGCCCGCCTCACCGGCGCGGCCGATCCGACGATGGAGGATGCCTTCATCGCCCTGATCGAGGCGTTCGACCGCAAGCGCGAGGCGCGCGAGGCCGCATGAGGTTCCGCTTCGATCTCAGGCGCTTGGCCGCATTGGTCCGCAAGGAGGCCGCGCAGATCCTGCGCGATCCGTCGACCTTCCTGATCGCCTTCGTGCTGCCGATGATCCTGCTCTTCCTGTTCGGCTATGCGGTCTCGCTCGACAGCACCCGGACGCGCGTCGGCCTGGTCATCCAGGACAGCAGCGCGCCTGCTTTGCGTCTGGCCCAAGCCTATAGGAACTCGCGTTATTTCGAGGTCACCGAGGCCCGGACGGTGGCGCAGGTGCGCGACAAGCTGGTCGATGGCGAGCTGCGCGCGCTGATCGTCATCCCCCAGGATTTCGGCGCCGGGATCAAGCGCGGGCACATGCCGCCGATCCAGATCGTCACCGACGGGTCCCAGCCCAATACCGCCAATTTCGCAGCCGCTTACGGCGAGGGCGTGCGGGCGAGCTGGGCCGCGGCCGAGGGGCTCGAGCGCAATCCCGGCGCCCGCGAAGCCCCGGTGATCGTCTCGGCGCGCTACTGGTACAACCCTGAACTCAAGAGCAAATTCTTCCTCGTCCCCGGCTCGATTGCCAATGTCATGACCATGGTCGGCACGCTGCTGACCGCGCTGGTGGTGGCCCGCGAATGGGAGCGCGGGACGATGGAAGCGATGATGGCCACGCCAATCTCGATGGCCGAGTTCATCGCGTCCAAGGTCATCCCCTATTTCTTCCTGGCCCAGGCCTCGATGACGCTCTGCGCGGTCATCGGGGTGTGGGTGTTCGGGGTGCCGTTCCGCGGCTCGATCTTCGCGCTCTACGCCATTTCCTCGGCCTTCCTGATGCCCGCGCTCGGTCTCGGCCTGTTCATCTCGGCGGCGACCAAGAACCAGTTCGTCGCCAGCCAGGTGGCGCTGCTCTCGGCCTTCCTCCCCACCTTCCTGCTCTCGGGCTTCATCTTCGAGATCGGCTCGATGCCCTGGCCGATCCAGGCGCTGACCTATATCGTCCCCGCGCGTTACCTGATCCCCAGCCTCGAGACGGTGTTCCTCGCCGGCGACCAATGGGGGCTGCTGCTGCCCAACATCGGCATCATGCTGTTGTTCGGCATGGTGTTTTTCACGCTCTCCTTCCGCGTCACCCGCCGGAGCCTCGACTGATGCGTCGGCTCCTTGAAGGCGCCGGCTTGCGCCGGTTGGTCGCCATGATCGTCAAGGAGATGTGGGCGGTGCTGCGCGATCCGCAGTCGCGGCTGGTGCTGTTCGTGCCGCCGCTGATGCAGCTGTTCATCTTCACCTATGCGACCACGCTCGACGTCAAGAATGTCGATATCGGCATCCTCGATCGCAGCTCGGGCGCGCATTCGGTCGAGCTGGTCCAGCGCATCGCCGGCAGCCCGAACTTCCGCCATATCAAGCGTTTGGCGACCCCCGCCGAGCTCAAATCGGCGATCGACAACCAGAAGGTGATCGCCGCCCTGGTGATCGACGAGGATTTCGACCGCCAGCTCGCCCGCGGCCGGAGCGCCACCATCGGCCTGGTGCTCGACGGCCGCCGCTCCAACGCGGCCCAGATCGTCACCGGCTATATCACCAATATCGCCGGCACGATGGGCGCCGAGCTCGCCCCGCCCCAGCTGCGCGGGGCAGCGGGCGGCAGCGTGGTGACCAACTGGTACAACCCCGCGCTCGACTATATCTGGTTCACCTTGCCCTCGCTGGTCGCGATCATCACCTCGGTGGCGGGGCTCGCGGTCACCTCGCAATCGGTTGCGCGCGAACGGGAACTGGGCACGTTCGATCAGCTGATGGTCTCGCCCTTGCGGGTCCATGAGATCCTGATCGGCAAGATGGTGCCGCCCTTCATCATCGGCATGATCAACGGCAGCGTCTATCTGGTGGTCGCGCCCCTGGTGTTCGGCGTGCCCTTCACCGGATCGCTGCTGCTCTTCTTCCTGTCGCTCGGCATGTACCTGCTCGCGCTGATCGGGCTCGGCATGCTGATCTCCGCCGCCTCGCAGACCCAGCAACAGGCATTCCTCGGCGTGTTCCTGGTGACGACGCCGCTGATCCTGCTCTCCGGCTATGCCAGCCCGATCGACAACATGCCGGACTGGCTGCAGACGATCACCTATCTCGATCCCGCCCGCTATTTCCTCACCATCGTCCAGGGGCTGTTCCTCAAGGCGATGCCGGCGGCGGCGGTGTTCCACCAGCTCTGGCCCCTGGCGCTGATCGCCTGCGTGACGCTTTCCGCCTCGGCCTGGCTCTTCCGTGCGCGCATGGAGTAACAAGATGACCCGTTCGCTCCCGCTGTTCCTGCTGCCGGTGCTGCTGGCTTCCGCCTGCACGGTGGGGCCGGACTATCATGCGCCCGAGACCAGGGCTGCGCCAGACTGGCTCGAAGCCGGCGCACCCGGCCAGGTCGATCTGCAATGGTGGGACCGGTTCGGCGATCCGCAGCTCTCGTCGCTGGTCCAGCGCGCGGTGACGTCCAGCCCGGACCTCAGGGAAGCCCAGGCCCGGCTGGCCGAGGCACGCGCCAATCGCGAGGCGGTCGCCGGCGGGCGCCTGCCCAGCGTCACTGCCAAGGGCTCGGCGACCGAGAATGTGCTGAGCAACAACGGCCAGCTGCCGATCGGCAACATCCCGTTCCCCGGCTTCTCGCGTGATTTCCCGCTTTACGATCTCGGCTTCGATGCGAGCTGGGAAGTCGATCTCTGGGGCCGCCGCACCCGCCAGATGCAGGGCGCAACCGCGCGCGAGGAGAGCGCCGAATATGCCCGGCGCGACGTGATGCTCACCCTGATCGCCGAAGTCGTCCGCGGCTATATGGACCTGCGCGCCGCCCAGGCCGATGGCGCTACCGCCGAGGCGCAGGCGTCCTCGGATGCCGAACTCGCGCGTCTCACAAAGCTCCGCTTCGACCATGGCGAAGCCTCGCGGCTCGAGCTCGACCGTGCCGACAGCGCGGCCAGGGCTAGCGCCGCCGCCGTGCCCAACGCCCGCGCCCAGGCCAGCGCCGCCGCCTATCGAATCGCCACCTTGGTCGGCGTGCCGCCCGAGCAGGTGGTGCCCGAGCTGCAGGCTGCCGCACCTCTGCCGGCGAGCCCCGATGGCATCCTGATCGGCCTGCGCTCGGAGCTGCTCGAGCGGCGCCCCGATGTCCGCCGCGCCGAGCGCGAGCTTGCGGCGGCGACCGCCGATATCGGCGTCGCCACCGCTGATCTCTTCCCGCGCTTCAGCCTGCTCGGCAGCATTGGTCAGCAGGCGCGCAAGCCCGGCGATCTCGTCTCGGGCGATTCCTTCCGGCTCCAGATCGGGCCGAGCTTCTCCTGGCCGATCTTCCAGGGTGGCACGATCCGCGCCCAGATCCGCGCCGCCGATGCCCGCGCCGATGCCGCCGCCGCGCGCTACGAAAAGGCGGTGGTCGGCGCGCTGGCGGACAGCGAGGCGGCGATCAACCGCTTCCTCAATGCCCGCGCCACCGCCGAGGACGCCGCTGCCTCGCTGGCCCGAGAGCAAAGCGCCTTTTCGCTCGCGCAAAAGCGGGCGGACAGCGGCGAAGACGACAAGCTCACGCTCGAACGCGCCCGCCAGTCGCTGCTCGCCGCCCAGCGCCGCGACCAGCAGGCCCGCGCCGCCAAGGCGCAGGCGGCAACCGCGCTCTACAAGGCGCTCGGCGGCGGCTGGAGCTGAGCGATCGGCACGCGGATCTCGAAACTGGTGCCGCGTTCGATCGGAGCCAGCGCGATCGTCCCGCCATGCGAGGCGAGCAGCGAGCGCGCGATCGGCAGGCCCAGGCCGGTACCTCCGGCGGCGCGGCGGCTGGTGAAGAAGGGCTCGAAGATGCGCGCGCGATCCGCCTCGGGAATGCCGGGGCCGTCATCGGCGATGGTCAACAGAATCTCGCCATCCGCCTGCATCGCCGCCATCCGAACCCGCGCTGCACCGGCCTGGCGGCTGTTCTCGACCAGGCTCTCGACGATCGCCTCCAGCATCGTGCTCGGCAGCGCGGCGCGGGGCAGGGCTTCGGGCAGGTCGAGCGTGATCGCCAATCCGCGATCCGTCCAGGCATCGGCGATCCGGCGCAGCGGCAGGGCGACATCGGTGGAGGCGTCCGCCTCGGCTTCGGCCATGTCCGCCCGCGCCAGCTCCAGCAGCCGGGTGACCAGCTGGGCCAGCCGGTCCGCATCGGCGCCGGCATTGGCAAGGAAGCGACGGCGATCCGCCTCGTCCATGTCGGCGTGATGGTCTTCGAGGATCTCGATCGCGCCGCGAATGCCGGCGAGCGGAGTCTTGAACTCGTGGCTCACCGCATGGGCGAAGTCGCGCAGATAGCGCGAACGCCGGTCGATCGCGTCGGCCATCGTCGCGAAATCGCTGTAGAGCGCCTGGATCTCGATCGCGGCGGTGTGCGGCGCCTCGGGCACGGTGCCGCCGCCCCGCGCCACGTCGCGCGTCGCCTGGCTCAGCATCTCGATAGGCCGCGCGATGCCGCGCGAGAGCAGGCCGCTCAATACCACCAGGGTCGCGAAGATCGCGCCGATGCCGAACAGGATCTTCCCGCGATCCTCATAAAGGCCGCGGAACAGCGCGCGCGGCGAGCGGGAGAGCAGCAGCACCGCGACCACCTTGCCGTTCACCAGCACCGGCCGGGCATGGTGGATGCGCAGGCCCGAGGCCCGGCTCAGCCATTCAAAGGCATATTCCGGACGATAGTCGCCGCGCCGGCGCAGCACCGTTTCCGCCTTGCCGCCTCGCGCCGCCGCCAGTTCGGGCAGCCCGGCCAGGCTCTTCCCGGCATTCTTGCCGATCAGGATCCGGCCATCGGGCGCGAGCAGCAGGATCGAGGCGAGCGTCGCGTCGGCGGTCGCATCGAACAGGGGGGCAAGGCGGATCGCGGCGGCCTGGGCATCGGCCGCGGGACTGCCGGCCACGCTCGCGGGTTCGGGCCGCTCCGGCATCGGCCGGGTGCCGAGATCGATTGTTGACAGCGGGCCGCCGGCGATGCCGTTGGAGACGCGGGGGATCAGCTCGGGGCCACTCGATCCCGGCCATTCGGCGCTGGCAACTGCCGCCAGGGCCGTCCCTTGCGCGATCAGCTCCGCTTCGGTCTGGCGGACCAGCGTGTTCTCGTAGACGCGCAGGAACAGCGCGCCGACACCGGGCAGCGCCGCTACGAACACGAAGGTGACGAGCAGGATCGTCCGCAGCCTCAGCCGCGGCCAGAAGCGCCGGATCGGCGCCTTGATCGCTTCGGTCAGCCCTCCGAACATGCGCCGATGCGATAGCCGATGCCGGGGCGCGTCTCGATCAGGTCCTGCGCGCCGGCCTGGGCGAACTTGGCGCGCATGTTGCGGATATGGCTGTCGATCGTCCGGTCGGTGAGCGCGAAGCCGGGGCCGCGCAGCCGGTCGATCAGCGCGTCGCGGCTGAACACCTTGGAAGGCATGGCGGCCAGCGTGCGCAGGATACCGAACTCGGTGACGGTGAGCGGTACCGGCGCTCCCCCCCAGCGTGCTTCCCAGCTCTCGGTATCGAGCGCCAGCCTGCCATGGCGGATCGGCGGGGCAGCGCGGTCGACATCGGGCGCGTGGGCGGCGGTGCGGCGTAGCACCGCCATCACCCGGGCAACCACTTCGCGAGGCGAGAACGGCTTGGTGACATAATCGTCCGCGCCCAGCTCGATGCCGATGATCCGGTCGATCTCGTCGTCGCGCGAGGAGAGGAACAGGATCGGCAGCCCACCCTCGGCGCGCAGGCGGCGGCAGACCTCCAGCCCGTCCATGCGCGGCATGTTGATGTCGAGCACGATCAGGTCGGGCGCCTGGGTCTCGGCGATCTTCAGCGCCTCCTCGCCATCGGCTGCCTCGAGCGTCCCGAGCCCGGCCTTGGCGAGGGCGAAGACGAGCAGCTGGCGGATATGGGGATCGTCATCGGCGACAAGGATGGTGCGGGGCATGGGGCATTGGATCATCGCGACGCTGCTCCGGTCAATGGCGGAGTGGCATTGGCCGCGGCGTTGGCGACCGCGGCCTCGGTCGCCTGGGCCGCTGCCTCCGCCGCGCTGGCAGCGGTTGTCGGAGCGGGTTCGGGCGCGCTTGGCGGGGCCGGCAGCTGGATCGAGCCGTCGCAATCGCGGAAGGCGCCGGGTGGCAGGGCTGCGGGCATGGGCGGGTTGAGCCCGAGCAGCTGGCGGGCGGTGGCCAGCCGCTGGGCGCCGCGCCAGGTCCAGCTGCGCCAATCGGCCTGGGCGTCGGCGAGCATCCGGAACTGGAGGTCGCGGACGAAGCGCACCCGGTCGCGGAAGCCGGGCTGGAGCGGGCGACGTTCCAGCTCGACCAGCGAGACCAGCGCGGAGGAACCGCTGCGCGACAGGTAGCAAAGGTCGAGCTGCACGCCGCGCCCGCCAACCTCGCGGGCATGGCGGACATTCCAGGCCGCGGCGGTGGCGTCGAGGTCGACGACGCTCGCGGCGCTCAGCACCAGCGCGGCCATCAGCGCATTGGCGTTGATCATCCAGGCGGCGCTCTTGCCGGCGAGCATCCGCCAGCAGATCAGCGCGAGCCCGATCGCCACCAGCCCCATCCAGGCCAAGGCAGCGATGCGGAAGGCAGTGAGCGAATAGGCCTCGACATAGTCGAGCGTGCGCAGGATCGACGAGGCGACGAGCAGCAGGTTCTGCGCCACCCACAGCACCACCAGCCGCCGGATCGCGGGATTGGCGGCGCTCGGCGAGCCGGGCCGCAGCGCGACCAGCACGAACAATCCGGCGAGCAGCGCCGTGGCGATCAGCGGATAGGCGCCCTGATGGGCATAGTCCGCCAGGGTCATCCCTTTGGGCAGCGGCGCGCCGCTCCATAGAAAGGCAAGGTCGAGCCCGTTCTGGACCGCGAACACCAGGTTGAAGAGCAGCAGCGACAGGAGCAGCGACGCGGCGGGGAGGCTCGGCAGCGGCATTCCGGTGCGCGGTAGCAATGTGGTGACGCGCGTCGCCCAGCGCGACGGGCGCAGGCTCGGCCAGACCACCACCAAGGTCATGCCCCAGAAGACCACTTCGCCGAACCAGGGCAGGCGGACCTGGCCCAGCGTCTCGGCGATGATCGGGTTGGCGCTGGCGAAGAGTGCGACGAACAGGCCGGTCATCGCCAGCGGCAGGACCAGCAATGTCAGCAGGTTCGCCGGGGTGGGCCCGCCGCGCTGCGGACGCCGGCGCGAGAGGCGGGCCAGGTCGAGCAGCGGGGTGAGCGGGCCGCTCAATCCATGGGCGAGCAGGCGCAGGCCCCAGCGCCCGGCATCGTCGAACCGCCCGATCCGCGGCATCAGCGCGGCGATCGACAGCGCGCTCCAGAACAATGCCCAGCCGAGCGGCCACGGATCATAGGCCAGCACCAGCGCGAAGCCGGCCGCTATGCCCAAGGCAACCAGGCTGGCGGGCCGGCGCAGCGCCGGGCGGACCGCGAGCAGCAGGCCGATCCAGCCGAGCGCCAGCCCGCCGAACCAGGATCCCATCGCGCCGTTCAGCAGCAGCTGGTCGGCGGCGACGATCAGCAGGATCGCGGCGGGGATCTTGAGCAGGAAAAGGTAACGGTGCGCCATGCGGGTCTCCCAGGTTCGGGAGTGCTGATCGCGCATCGCCGTCCAGCCGGCATGCCGAAGCCGGTGGAGAGGCTGTGCAGATAGTGTGCAGGGCGATAGAGGCGCCCGACCATGACTCAGCTTCCCGCCCTTGGCTTCGATTTCGGCACCACCAACTCCGTCGCGGCGCTTGCTGTCGATGGCCGCTCCGAGCTGGTCCAGCTTGCCGGGCCGGAGCGCGCCGATCCGGTGTTCCGATCGGCCCTGTGCTTCTGGCAGGACGAGGATGTGCGCGGCGGGCTGGCGGTAGCCGCCGGCCCCTGGGCGATCGCCGAGTATCTCGAGTTCCCGGAGGGCAGCCGCTTCCTCCAGTCGTTCAAGTCGGTCGCGGCGAGCGCGAGCTTCGAGCATGCGATCGTCTTCGAAAAGCGCCTGCGCTTCGAGGAACTGGGCCGCACCTTCCTCGGGCTGATGGCGGCGCGGGCGGGCGGCGCGCTGGACGGCGGCGCACGCCGGGTCGTCGTCGGCCGGCCGGTCGAATATGCCGGCAGCCGGCCCGACGACGCGCTCGCCCGCCAGCGCTATGACATGATGTTCGCCGGCTTCGGCGCCGAGATCCACTATGTCTATGAGCCGCTGGGCGCCGCGTTCAGCTATGCCTCGCGGATCGAGGAGCCGGCGACGGTGCTGGTCGCCGATTTCGGCGGCGGTACCAGCGACTTCTCGGTGGTGCGGATCGAGGCGCCGGGCGCCGCGCGGCGCTGCGTGCCGCTCGCCCATGCCGGTGTCGGCATCGCCGGAGACCGGTTCGACCAGCGCATCGTCGAGCATCTGGTGCTGCCCCTGCTCGGCAAGGGCGGCAGCTATCGTTCGTTCGACAAGATCCTCGACATCCCCGGCGGCTGGTTCACCGACTTTTCCGACTGGTCGCGCCTCGCGCTGATGCGCAACCGCAAGACGCTGGCCGAGCTCGAGAAGCTCAAGCGCGCCGCGCTCGATCCCGAGGCCATCGGCCGGATGATCGCGGTGATCGAAGGCGAGCTCGGCTATCAGCTCTACCACGCGATCGGCGCGCTCAAGCGGGCGCTGTCGTCGGACGACGCGGCGCACTTCCATTTCGAGGGCGGCGAGCTGGCGATCGAGGCCGATGTGACCCGCGCGGAGTTCGAGGACTGGATCGCCCCCGACATCGCCCGGATCGAAGCGGCGGTGGACCGCGCGCTGACCATGGCCGGCACCGAGCCCCAGGCGATCGACCGGGTGTTCCTGACCGGCGGCACCTCGCTGACCCCGCGTGTCCGCCGGCTGTTCGCCGAGCGCTTCGGCACCGAGAAGCTGGCGACCGGCGGCGAGCTTACCTCGATCGCGCATGGCCTGGCGCTGATCGGACAGGAGCCGGACATCGGCGCCTGGACGGCCTGATCCAACATCCCGGGCGACGGCGACTCGCCAAAGTACACGAAGTACAGGCCAAGAGCGGGTTTTCCGGCCCGCAATTTTGACCTTGTCTACGGGAACGCGCCGTATCCCGCACGATCGTTGCGCGCGGCTGATCCTATCTTTCCTGCGGCTTCAAGGAGCGGCTGACCCCGGGTCGGCCGCGCAAGCCGAGCAGGCGAAATCCTACATTGCAAGGCTCGCCCACCCCGAATCTTCGCTTTCAATCTTTCCAAGCGCTTGCTTGTATGCTTTAGCGCTAATTCTGCTTTGGGAATCCAGGGCGGCGACAAGCAGAATGGAGAGGGCGCGCGTGGTCACGGGATCGATTTCGGAAGAAGCAGGCGCAAAATCGGGCTGGATGCCGGCCAGGGGCGCCGGCGCGCAGGAAATCGATGCACTGGTGACGCGGGTGCTCGCCGAGCTGACCCTCGACGAGAAGGTCACGATGATGTCCGGCAAGGGCTTCTTCGACGCGCTCGCCGAGGACGACCGGATCTGGGGCGCGCGGCCCTATCGCGCCGGCGGCGGCGTCGAGCGGCTGGGCATCCCGCCGCTGATGTTCACCGACGGCCCGCGCGGCGTGACGCGTGTCGGCTCCACTTGCTTCCCCTGCACCATGGCGCGCGGCGCCACCTTCGATGCCGCGCTCGAGCGGCGCGTAGGCGAAGTGATGGGCGTGGAGGCGCGCGCGCAGGATTGCAGCTTTTCGGGCGCGGTCTGCATCAACCTGCTGCGCCATCCCGCCTGGGGCCGGGCGCAGGAAACCTATGGCGAGGATCCCTGGCATCTCGGCGTGATGGGCGCGGCGATGGGCACGGGCATCCAGGCGCATAACGTGATCGCCACGGTGAAGCATTTCGCGCTCAATTCGATGGAGAATGCGCGCTTCAAGGTGAACGTGACCGCCGACGAGCGCGCGATGCACGAAGTCTATCTGCCACACTTCAGGCATTGCCTCGATGCCGGCGTGGCGACGGTGATGACCGCGTACAACAAGGTGAATGGCGAGTTCTGTGGCCAGAGCCGCGCGCTGCTGACCGATGTGCTGCGCGGCGAATGGGGCTTCGAAGGTTTCGTCCATTCGGACTGGGTGCGCGGCGTCCACAAGGTATACGGCGCCGCCGCGGGTCTCGACGTGGAGAATCCCGAGCCGCTGGTGTTCGGCGAGAAGCTGGTCGCCGCGGTCGAGGCCGGGACGATCGAGCCCGAAGTGATCGACCAGGCATGCCGCCGCATCCTCACCACCCAGTTCCGCTTCGCCGCGCAGGAAGATCCGCTGGAAGCGTATCCGAAGGAGCTGATCGCGCAGGAAAGCCACCGCGCGCTGGCCCGCGAAGTGGCCGAGAAATGCGCGGTGCTGCTCGAGAATGACGGCACGCTGCCGTTCGACCGCGCCAAGGTGCACAAGCTCGCGGTGCTGGGTGCGCTCGCCGATATGGAGAATACCGGCGACAATGGCTCGAGCCGGGTGCGGACTCCCTATGTCATCACCCCGCTCCAGGGCCTGCGCGCGCTGCTCGGTGACGATGCGGTGGCCTATGCCAGCGGCGAGGACCTGGGTGCCGCGACGCAGCTGGCGCGCGAGTCCGATGCGGTGGTCGTCGTCGCCGGCTTCACCGCCAAGGAAGAGGGCGAGTACATCATCGGCGACATTGCGCTGGGCGCCGATGGCAAGCCGGGCCGCCCGAGCATCTCCAAGGAGCCGATCGGTGGCGACCGCCTGTCGCTGGGCCTGCCCGAGGCGCAGGTCGAACTGATCCGCGCGGCGGCGGCGAGCGGCAAGCCGGTGGTGGTCGTGCTGGTCGTGGGCTCGGCGGTGCTGGTCGAGGAATGGCGCGAGGGCGCGAACGCGATCCTGATGAGCTTCTATGCCGGCATGGAAGGCGGCCATGCGCTGGCCAGCCTGTTGTTCGGCGAGGTCAGCCCTTCCGGCAAGCTGCCCTTCACCGTGGCGCGCGATGCGGGGGACTATCCGTTCTTCGATCGCGACGCCGATGCGATCGAATATGACCGCTGGCACGGCTATACCAAGCTCGACCGCGACAAGGTGACGCCGCGCTACGCCTTTGGCCATGGCCTCTCCTATGCGCGCTTCGCCTATCGCGGGCTGACGGCGCGGGTGGTGGACGGCGCGATCGAAGTGTCGGTGGCGGTGCGCAATGACGGCGAGATGGCCGCCGAGGAAGTCGTGCAATGCTATGTCGGCGCGCCTGGCGTCGAGGCCGAGCAGCCGGTCAAGCTGCTGCGCGCGTTCGACCGTGTGGCGCTGGCGCCGGGCGAGACCGGGATCGTGCAGCTGTTCGTGAGCCTGGAGAGTCTCTGCTGGCGTGATCCGGCGACGCATGGCTGGCGGCTGGAAGCCGGCGACTATCGCGTGCTGGTCGGCGGTGCGTCCGACCAGCTGATCGAGACGCGCGTTACGCTCTGATCTCGGCCAGCCAGCGATCGACGATGCGGGCGGTGGCGATGCTGTCCGCCGCGCTGAGGCCGGGCCGGACGAATTCGGTGGCGCCCGAGCGGATCGCGCGGTTCGCGGCTTCGAACTGGAAGCTGTAGAGGTGGCGCGGTTCGTCGACCGCGATCGCCTCGCGGCTCCCGTCCGGGCGGATCAGCCGCATCGTGTTCACTCCACCGGTCTTGCCGCCGGCGAACCAGAACTGGTCGACCTCCAGCCGGCCGGTGGTGCCCATCACATGCAGGATGTTTTCCTGGCGGACGCTGATCGAGCAGGAGAGATCGGCCATGATCCCGCCGGGGAAGCGAAGCAGCGCCGAGGTCCATTCATCGACGCCGCTCGGCCCGATATGGCCGACGGCGCTGATCGTGTCGGGCATCGGGATGGTGCCGCCGTCGCGGGCACCGGCGATAAGCCCGGCCATCGAGACCGGATAGCCGGCCAGGTCGAGGATCGCGCCGCCGCCGAGCTCGGGCTTGAACAGCCGGTGGCCGGCCCGCGCTCCCTCGGGCACCGCGAAGCCGAAGCTCGAGCGGATCATCCGCACCTCGCCGATCGCGTCCGAACGGATCAGCTCGGCGATGCGGCTGGCGAGCGGGTGGAAGCGGTACATGAAGGCTTCACCGAGAAAGGTCGCCGCGGTGCGCGCGGCGAGGAACATCGCTTCGGTCTCGGCGGCGCAGACGCCCATCGGCTTCTCGCACAGCACATGCTTGCCGGCTTGCGCGGCCGCGATCGCCCAGTGCGCGTGATGGCTGTGCGGGGTCGCGATGTAGATCGCGTCGATCCCGGGATCGGCGATCAGCGCCTCATAGCCGGTGACGACGCGGATGCCGGGGAAATGCTCGGCCAGCTCGGGTCGGCCGGGATTGCGGGTGCCGAGCGCGGCGATCGTGCCGGTGGTCGAGCCGGCGGCACCGGCGCGGAAATCGCGGGCGATGGTGCCGGGGCCGAGAATGCCCCAGCGCACGGGTGCGGCGCTCATGCCTGGCTCTCCTGGTGCGCCTTCAACGCGGCCAGCGCCTCGACGGCGTAGCGATGATCCTCCTCCTGGGCGAGACCGCTGATCGCGACCGCGCCGATCACCCCGGTGCCGGCGATCCGGATCGGCACCGCGCCGCCGGCAGCGACATGGGTGCGCAGGTCGAGCCCGAAGCGATCGAACGCGCCCGGCGGCGCGGCATCGAACTTGAGGCGCATTGCATAGCTGGAGCGCTCGAAGCGCATCACCAGCGCGATCTTGCGATCGATCCAGCCAAGATTGTCGGCGGTGGCGCCGGGCAGCAGCGCGCTGAACAGCCGCGTGCCGGCGCGGCGGATCTCGATCGCGATCGGGGCACCGGCCGCCGCGCCACGCTTGCGCAGATGGCAGCCGAGCCACCAGGCGTCCTCGGCATCGAAGCGCTGCAGCTGGAGCGATTGCTCCTCGCGGTCGATTGCTTCCAGGTCCATTGCCCGCTCTCCGATTCTAGTTTAATTTAGCGCTAAATCTACCAGGTCCCGATCAATGTCAAATAGCGGAGAGGCGCAAGCATGACGACGGTTTCCAAGGCGCCCCCGGGGGCCAATCCCGCGCATGGGCCGTTCCGCCCGCTGCTGCCGGGGCAGGTCTCGCAGGTGCGGATCATCCGCCGCGACGGCAGCGAGGACCGGCTGGTGCTCGAGGCTGACCGGCTGCTCGAGGCGCCGAACTGGACGCCGGACGGGGGCGCGCTGATCGTCAATGGCGGGGGGCATCTGTTCCGCCTGAAGCTGGCGGGCGCACCGGTGCTGGAGCCGATCGCGATTGACGGGATCGACGATGCCAACAACGACCATCTGCTCTCGCCCGACGGCCGGACGCTCTACATCACCGCGGCGCGCAAGGTGCATGCGGTGCCGGTCACCGGCGGCACGCCGCGCCAGGTGAGCCCGGCGGATGGGCTGGCTTATTATCTCCACGGCATCTCGCCCGACGGCAGCGCACTCGCCTGCGCGACGATCCGGCCGGGCGAGGTGCTGCGCTGGGGCATCGCGATCGTGCCCGAAGCGGGTGGCCCGGCGCGGCAGCTGCTCGAAGGGCCGGCACCGGTCGACGGGCCCGAATGGTCGCCCGACGGCGCGTGGATCTGGTTCAATGGCGAGCTGGAGGCCAGCGTGCCGGGCGACGCCAGCCTGTTCCGCATGCGGCCGGACGGCAGCGGGATCGAGCGGCGGAGCGAGGGCAACCGGGTCGACTGGTTCCCGCATCCCGACCCTGCCGGCGAGACCATCGCCTATATCAGCTTCCCCGAAGGGACGGAGGGACATCCGCCCAATCTGCCGGTCGAGCTGCGGGCGATGCCGGCCGAGGGCGGCGCGGTGCGGACGATCGCCAGCTTCTTCGGCGGGCAGGGATCGATCAACGTCAACAGCTGGTCGCCGGACGGGGAGTGGCTGGCCTATGTGGCGTATCCGGTGGGGTAGCGGGCTTCAGCCGGGTGAAGGTCCTAGCATTGGCCAGCCTGTTATCGCCCTGCTTGCTGCCATCCACAGTCGCTGGCAGACTTGCGCCATGAGTAGGTTAGAACGAGAGCGGTGGGCGTTGGGCCAAGAGCGTTGGCCAAACCTGCAAATCTTTCTTTCTCAGGATGTGTACGATGCTGTGCTCGGCGATCCGAAAGAGTTTCCGGGCAAAATAAGAGAGAAGCTGTCCGCGATTGAGCTGTCCAACCAGTTGGACATCACACGGGAATGCTGGGACTTTCTGGCGCACTTCAAAGATCGATATGACGATTGGAGCTTTCTGCGCGATGGCTTTGGCGTGTCGGGTAAGCCGCCTTCCGATAATCGAGGAAAAGGCCAAATGGCTCTTTCCCGCATGACGAATTTGTATGGCATTTTGGCCGAAGGGATCAGGGCTGAGCTTCCGAATTGGAAGCCAACTTCTTGATCGCGTGAATGTCCGCTTTCCATCCAGAATTGGTCGTCGGTATCCGTGCCGAAAGTAGCCATTGGGGCTTCACCCACTGGTTCCCCGGCGAAGGCCGGGGCCCAGTCTCGGCGCAGGTGGAGAGGGCAGTCAGACCTCTCGAACGACGTGGCAACTGGGCCCCGGCCTTCGCCGGGGAACCAGGGGTTGCTTAGACTGCGACGCCATCCAGCAGCCCGAGCAGGCGGATCGCCGTGTCGATCTGCCCGCCATCCCCGGCGCCTTCGGTGAGCCGCACATGCAGCGCCCGCCACGAGGCGCGCAGGCCGCCTTCGTAGCGCGGCAGTGCGGTGCGGGTGCCGGTGGCGTCGAACAGGCGGACTTCGGCCGGGGTGGAGACGGCGATGTCGTTGATGACGATCTCGCGGCGCAGGGTGCGCGAGACGGTCTCCAGCGCATAGCGGGTGCGGAAGCTGCGCCGGGCGCTGACCCGGGTGCCGTTCCAGCTGTCGGCGCTGTCGATCACCAGCGCGATCTCGTTCGGCGTGGTTGCAAGCAGGCGCAGGCCCTCGGCACGGCAGCCGAGCGTGTCGAGCAGCATCAGCAGCTCGAACAGCGCGGCGCGCAGCGAGCCGGCGGTCTCGGCGGCGGCATCGACGATCAGCGGCACGTCACTGGCCTGGGCGCGGATGCTCTCCAGCGCCGCTTCGGGCAGCGCGGCGGATGCGGCCAGCGCCAGGCCGATCGGGCGGCCGGTGGCGACGAGGCTGCGCAGCGCTTGTGCCGAGGCGAGGCCCGGTTCGACGATCATCACCGCGCCGGCGGCGGCATCGGCGAGCGCGTCGCCGCGCAGGGTTTGGACGTCCGCGCCCGCCGCATCGATAACGAAGCGATTGGGCAGGGTGGCGAGCACGGCCTGCTGGTCGGCGGGCATCACATGCAGCCGGTTCATGCGACGATCTCCATCACGTCGGCAGCGGCATCGGCAAGGTCGAGCGCGAAGGCGAGGTCCTCGACCGCGACGTCGAACGGGGTGTCGAGCGGCACGCCGCGCGTCACGACGTCATGCAGGTGGCGCCACTGCGCCGCATAACCGTTATCGGGATGGCTGAATCCATAGCTGCCACGCGCATCGCTCAGTGTCGCGCGGCCCGAGCCGGCGGAGATATAGGACGGGCCGAAATCGACATGGAGCCGGCGCTCGGCATTCGATGCCTCGAAGCTCCAGGACGGTGGCCATTGGCCGGGCATCACTGCGAGCAGCTCGGCGATCTGGTCGCCATTCCGCATCAGCACCGAATAGCCGAAGGGCGGGTGGCGGCGCGCTTCGACCACTTGGCCGAGCTGCGGATAGAGCCGGCGGATCAGCGGGACATGGTGGATGGCGAGGCCAAGGATGGTCTGGCGCAGGCGGTCGCGCTGGAATTCGGGCGGCTGTTCGGCGGGTGGTGCGGGCGGCGGCGGGGAGGGGAAGGCCTCCTCGGTCGCCGCGTTCACGAACTGGGCGTTGGGCGGCACGAAGATCGCCGAACGGATGCGAGTGGCACGCTGGCCCTCAGCTTCCCAGGCGGCAAGCCCGGCGCGGAAGCCCGGATCATACCAGTGCATCGTGCCGACCAGCACGGTCATGCCCGTCTCGGCGACGACGCGGCCGATCTGCTCCGCCTGTTCGCGGCTGACCGCCAGCGGCTTCTCGACCAGAGCGGCGCGCTTGCCGGCGCGGGCGGCGGCGACGAGCTGCTCGGCATGGAAGACATGCGGGCTGCAGATCGCGACCACGTCGATCGACGGATCCTCGATCACCGACGCGGCATCGGTGACGCCGGTAGCGCCGCAGCGCGCGGCGACGATGTCTGCCACCTCTGCGTTGACGTCCATCACTTTGCCCACGCGCCATAGCTCGGGCATCTGCGCCAGTGTCGGCAGGTGGATCGCCTGGGTGACCGGGCCGGCGCCGAGGAAGCCGATGGTCAGCGGCGCGCTCATGCGAGCGCCGTCCAGCCGGCGCGCTCGGCGCTGGCCTGCACCGCCGTCTCGACGAAACGCATCGTGCGCACGCCGTCTTCGATGCCGGGCAGGACGGTGCCGATCAGCGCGGCGTCGCCGTCGATCGCCTTGGCGAAGTCGCGATACTGGACCGCGAAGCCGGCAAGGATCGAGCCGCCAAAGCCGGGCGGCAGCGGCTCGCGGACGAGCAGGCCGGGCGACATCGGGCTGAGCAGCGAGACGGCGCCGTCGGCGGCGATGAAACGCAAAGTCTCGGGCGCCTCGGCATGCCAGTGCAGCGCGCCCTTCTCGCCGAACACCTGCAGCGTGAAGCCGAGGCGCTCGCCGACCGCGACCTGCGACGAAGCCAGCACGCCCGAGGCACCGCCGGCGAAGCGCATCAGGATATTGGCGTCATCGTCGAGCGCGCGGCCGGGGACGTGCGTGCGCACATCGGCGACGATCTCGCTGACCGTGTCGCCGGTGACATATTCGGCAAGGTGGAAGGCATGGGTGCCGATGTCCGAGATGCAGCCGCCCACGCCCGAGCGCGACGGATCCATCCGCCAGGCGGCGCGGGGATTGCCGGCCTGCTCCAGCGCGTTCGCCAGCCAGCCCTGGTTGAAGGTGACGACGACCTTGCGCACCGCGCCGATCATGCCTGCGGCAATGCGAGCGCGGGCCTCGCGGATGATCGGGAAGCCCGAATAGGTGAAGGTGAGCGCGTAGAGGCTGGTGCCGGCGGCGAGCGCGTCGCGCAGCTGCTCGGCTTCGGCGAGCGTGGCGGTGGCGGGCTTGTCCGACATCACATGGAGCCCGGCCTCGATCGCGGCCAGCGCGGCGGGCAGATGGAGATGGTTGGGGGTGGCGATCGCCAGCACCTGGATGCCGTCGGGACGGGCCTTCTCGGCGGCGATCATCTCGGCGTGGCCGGCATAGCAGCGATCGGGCGCCACGCCGTAATTCGCCCCCGCATCCCGCGCGCGTTCGGGGTCGCTGGAAAAGGCGCCGGCGACCAGCTCGAACCGCCCGCTCAGCTGCGCGCCCAGCTGATGCATCGGCCCGATGAACGAGCCGATGCCGCCGCCCACCATGCCCAGCCTGATCTTCGCCATCACGCGACTCTCCCATATCTGTGTTCTGATTTAGTTTAGCGCTAAACTAATCTAGGAAAGATTGTCAACCGTAGGCGTTGTTTGTTGTGCTAGAGGGTTCGCAAACAGGTCGCGATGCCAACCGGGAATCAGGAACGGGCAGGATGGCGCGGCGGCGCGGTAGTACAGGCGTAACAATCCAGGCGGTGGCGGAACGTGCCGGCACCTCGACGATGACGGTGTCGAATTTCCTCAACGGCACCGGCAAGATGGGTGATGCGACGCGGGAACGGGTGCGCGAGGCGGTCGAGGCGCTCGGCTACAAGCCCAATGCGGCGGCGCGCGCGCTGGCGAGTTCGGGCGCGGCGCGGATCGGGCTGGTCTATGCCAATCCCCAGAATGCGTTCCTCAGCGCGATGCTGGTCGGCACGCTGCATGCTGCGGCAACGCGCGGCGCGCAGTTGATGGTCCAGCACGGCGGCAAGAGCGCCGACTATGAGACGCTGGCCGAAGCGCTGCGCGCCCTGGTGCGGAGCGGCGCCAATGCGCTGCTGCTGCCACCCCCCTATTCGGAAGTCGTCGTGGGGCGGCCGATCCTCGCCGAGCTTGGCGTGCCGGTCGCGGTGGTGGCGGCCGGTCGGCCGATGCCGGGCATGGTCACGGTGCGGGTCGATGATCGGGCCGCGGCGGAGGCGATGACCAATTTGCTGATCGAGCAGGGGCATCGCCGGATCGGCTTTATCGGCGGCCCCGAGAGCCATGGCTCCACGGCAGGGCGACGCCAGGGCTATCGCGATGCGCTGCGCACGCACGGGCTGGCCGAAGAGGCCGAGCTGATGGTCGATGGCGACTTCACGTTCGAATCGGCATTGGATGCCGGCGAGCAGCTGCTCGAGCTTCCCAACCCGCCGAGCGCGATCTTCGCGGCGAATGACGACATGGCCGCCGCAGTCATCTCGCTCGCGCACCGGCGTGGCCTGCGCATTCCCGAGAAGCTGGCCATTGCCGGGTTCGACGATACGCCGATCGCGGTGAAGTCCTGGCCGCCGCTGACCACGATCCGCCAGCCGATCGCCGACATGGCCGAGCGGGCGACGCTTGCGCTGGTCACGCGACTCGCGGGCGGCGACTCGGCCGGCGACGACGATGTGCTGGTCGATTTCACGCTGGTCGAGCGGGGAACTACGGGCTTTCTTCCGGATCGCGACTAGGCCCAGGCTGCCGCGCCCGGAGCAGGGATGCGGCCAAAATGGCACAATCCGGACGGTGAATGCCCAATCCGCATTGGGCAATGCATTCCACCATTGACAATGACGTCGGAAAGTTTCAGCACAGGCTAGATTTAGCGCTAAGGCAACTTGCCGAAGCGACTGAACGGGAGCTTGGTCGCACGGTCGCGTCGCTCCTTAGGAGAACAAGGCGAGCCGCATAGCGGTCGCTGCTGTGGGAGGAACTGATGAGCGTCTCTAACATGAAGCTTAAGTGCGGCATCAGCGCTACGGCCCTGGTCGCGGCGGCCATGCTGCTGCCGGGCACGGCGTTCGCGCAGGACGCTGCCGCATCGGCCGAGGCCACGCAGGAAGCGCCCGCCGCCGACATCTCTTCGGAAGGCGAGATCATCGTTACCGCGAACAAGCGCAGCGAGCGCCTGGTCGAAGTGCCGGTCGCCGTCACCGCGGTCAGCGCCGACACGCTGTCGAGCGCGCAGATCAACGACACCGCCAGCCTCACCCGCGCGGTGCCGTCGCTCCAGTTCCAGCAAGGCAACAACCCGGGCAACAGCGGCTTCCGCATCCGCGGCGTCGGCACCCAGCTGTTCAGCCTCGGCGTCGAGTCGGCGGTGGGCGTCGTGGTCGACGGCGTGGTGGCGCCGCGCCAGGCCCAGGGCTTCAGCGACCTCGCCGATCTCGAGCGCGTCGAAGTGCTGCGCGGCCCGCAGGGCACGCTGTTCGGCAAGAACGCGACCGCCGGCGTGATCAACATCATCACCGCGCGCCCGTCCAAGACCTTTGGCGGCAATGTCGAGGCGACGATCGCCGAGCATAACGAGTATCGCGTGAAGGGATCGATCAGCGGCCCGATCAGCGACACGCTGCGCGCCCGGGTGAGCGGCTTCTACAATCACATCGGCGGCTACATCTACAACGCCGCCCAGGACAAGATGGTCAACGGCAACGAAAGCTGGGGCGCGCGCGGCAAGCTCGAATGGGATGCCGCTTCGAACCTCACCTTCCTGCTGACCGGCGACTATCGCGAGAACAATGCGGAGTGCTGCTCGCGCGTGCCGGTCTCGATCGTCACCCCGGCGATGAAGACGCTGCTCGGCACCTCGGTGGTCGCTTCCCCCGAGAACCGCACCATCTCGAACGACAATCTCAGCTATTACCACACCAAGTCGTCGACCGTGTCGCTGCAGGGCGACTGGGACCTCGGCTTCGGTACCGTCACCTCGATCACCGCCTGGCAATATTATCGCCAGAACGACCAGTTCGAGCCCGACCAGATCGCGTCGAACCCGGTGCGCTATGTCGGCGCCTTCCCCTATTCGCAGTGGAACAACAACTCCACGCACCTGGGCTACAACAACTATTCGCAGGAGCTGCGCCTCGGCTCGAACGGCAGCCGCGACTTCACCTATGTCGTCGGCGCCTTCTACAACCATCTCGATCTCGACCGTTCGCTGGCGCGCCGCCGCCTGCGCTGCGCCGCCGGCACGCTGGGCCAGCCCTGCACCCAGACCAGCGCCGACTCCTCGGGCTTCGAGGGCAATTTCAAGAGCGACAACTATGCGCTGTTCGGCCAGGTCGACTGGCGCGTGGCGGGCGGCCTGCACGTGATCGCCGGCCTGCGTGGCCAGTATGAGAAGCAGACCGTCACCGGCCGCGTCTTCGGCCCGCTGGTCGCCGGCGACGCGCTGTTCCCGGGCATCACCGTCAACAGCGGCACCCGCTCGCGGGACGATACCGCGTTCACCGGCAAGGCCGGCCTGCGCTACGAGTTCAACCGCAACCTGCAGGTCTATGGCAGCTATACCCGCGGCTATAAGGCCTTCGCGCTCGACATCGACGCGCAGACCCGGTTCGACACCCAGAACGGCATCGCGCCGGAGCATGTCGATGCCTATGAACTCGGCGCCAAGTGGATCGCGCCGGGCGGCAAGTTCGACGTCAACGCAGCGCTGTTCCGCTCGGACTTCACCAACCTGCAGATCCAGTCGCTGGTGAGCGATCCGGCCGCGGGCACGTTCATCACCGTGCTCGGCAACGCCGGCAAGTCGCGGTCGCAGGGCTTCGAAGTCGAGGCGAACTTCCATCCTTCGAGCGAGCTTTCGATCGCCGCGAACTTCACTTTGGTCGATGCCACGATCGACGTGCCGGGGCAGAGCTGCCCGATCCAGACGGTGTCGACCGGCACCTATGCGTCGAACTTCCCGTCCAACCAATGCTATGTCCGCAGCACCACGGTGAACGGCACCACGACGCTGTCGAGCGCGATCATCGACGTAGTCGGCGGCAACCTGCCCGCCACCCCGCGCTACCGTGTCGGCATCACGCCGCGCTACGAGCATGACTTTGGTTCGGTCGCGACCTTCGCCCAGATCAGCCTGAACTATCAGAGCAAGACCGGGTTCGCGCTCAACCAGGATCCGCTGCTCACCCAGCAGGGCTATGCGATCGTCGACGCCAGCGTCGGCATCCACACCAGCGACAACAAGTACGGGCTGACGGTGTTCGTCCGGAACCTGTTCGACCAGACCTATTACACCCAGCTGAATCATGGGACGATCCTGGCCAATGCCGCGAACCCCTATGACCTGTGGGCGAATGTCAGCAAGGACGCCGACCGCTACTTCGGCGCGACCTTCAGCGCCCGCTTCTAGGAGCCCCTCCTATCGGGCGGACCGTCCCTCCGGTCCGCCCACCCTTTTGTTTCTACCCGCGTGACCGAGGACTGGCCGATGCTTCCCTTCGCCCTCCTCCTGCTTTCCGCCCAGGCGGCGCCGGCGATCCCCGCCGCGGCCGCCCCCGCCGAGCGCCCGCGCGTGATCGTGCTCAGCGACATCGGCAACGAGCCCGACGATTCGGAGTCGCTCGTCCGCTTCCTGCTCTACACCGACAGTTTCGATGTCGAGGGACTGGTCGCCACCACTTCGGTCTGGCAGCGCGACAAGGTCCAGCCGCAGCTGATGCGCGAGCGGATCGATGCGTATGAAACCGTGCGGCCCAACCTGCTGCGCCACTCGCCGACTTATCCCACCGCCGATGCCCTGCGCGCCGTGCTCCGCTCGGGCCAGCCGAGCTACGGCATGGCCGGGGTCGGCAAGGGCAAGGACAGCGAAGCCTCGAAGCTGATCGTCCACGCCGTGGACCGCGCCGACAAGCGCCCGGTCTGGGTGCTGGTGTGGGGTGGGGCGGTCGATCTCGCCCAGGCGCTCTGGCATGTCCGCGCCACCCGCGGCCCGGCGCAGGTGCAGGCGTTCCTCAAGAAGCTGCGCGTCCATTCGATCTCCGACCAGGACGATGCCGGCCCCTGGGCACGGCAGAATTTCCCGTCGCTGTTCTGGATCGCCAGCATCCATGGCTGGGGCCAGTACAACATGGCGACCTGGGCCGGCATCTCGAGCGACCGGCGCAATGCCGAGCAATTCCCCGATCGCGAGATGGTCACCGATGGCTGGCTGTCGCAGCATATCCGGCGCGGGCCGCTTGGCGCGCTCTATCCGCTGCCCGAGTTCATCATGGAAGGCGACACGCCCTCCTTCCTCCACCTCATCCCCAACGGCCTGAACGATCCCGAGCATCCCGAACAGGGCGGCTGGGGCGGGCGCTATATGCATGCCGGGCCCGACGGCGCCGGGCCGTTCGCCGATGTGAAGGACGTCTTCACCCGCGACGGGCGGACCTGGTCGGGCAACCAGGCCTCGGTCTATCGCTGGCGTGCTGCCTTCCAGAACGACTTTGCCGCGCGGATGGCGTGGAGCGTCGATGCCAAGGCGAACCATGCGCCGGTCGTGGTGGCGCAGGGCGTCGCCGGGCTCGCGCCGGTGCGGATCAAGGCAAAGGCGGGCGAGACGGTGACGCTCGATGCCGCCGGCACCAGCGATCCCGATGGCGACGCGCTCGACACTCGCTGGTGGCAATATCGCGAAGTCGGCGGCATTCCCGGCCAGCCGGCGGTCGAGATCGCCGATGCCGGGGCACCGCGCGCCAGCTTCGTAGCGCCGACGGTAAAGGCGCCGACCGCGCTGCATATGATCCTCGAAGTGCGTGACCGGGGCGCCCCGCCGATCACTCGCTATCGCCGCGTCATCGTGGAGGTCTCGCCGCAATGAACTCGTCCCGCCGCCAGCTGATCGGCGCCCTGCTCGCAACCAGCGCGCTCGCCGCCGCCACGCCCACGGCTGCCAAGACCCGCAAGCCGCCGAACATCGTGCTGATCGTGCTCGACGACACGGGCTATTCGGATTTCGGCTGCTTCGGTTCGGAGATCCGCACCCCGAACATCGACGCGCTCGCCGCCGACGGCCAGCGCTTCAACCATTTCGAGAGCAAGGCGATCTGCACCGCGACGCGGGCGGCGCTGCTCACCGGGCGCAACAACCACACACTGGGTCTCGCGGACCTGCCCTCGGGCAAGTTCCAGCCGCCCGGCACAGGCAAGGATGCCGGCGATCTCGCCTCCAATGTCCAGCTGCTGCCCGAGGCACTGCGCGCACGCGGCTATGCGACGATGGCGATCGGCAAATGGCACCTCGCTACCGAATTCCAGGACGGCAGCCCCGGTAACAACGCCTCCTGGCCGCGCCAGCGCGGGTTCGACTATTATTACGGCTTCGTCAGCGGCTGGGCTGACCAGCTC
Organism: Sphingomonas kyeonggiensis; assembly: GCF_014204495.1. Lineage (GTDB taxonomy): Bacteria > Pseudomonadota > Alphaproteobacteria > Sphingomonadales > Sphingomonadaceae > Sphingomonas > Sphingomonas kyeonggiensis_A. The sequence continues at coordinate 1,189,779 of NZ_JACHLN010000001.1, forward strand.
CGCCCCGATCTGGTCGAGAACAACAAGAAGATCGGCAAGCCGTCCGACCCGAACTATCATTTCTCCGCCGACATCACCGATCGCGCGATCGCCAGGCTGGCCGAGAGCAAGGCGGCGGTGCCCGACAAGCCGCGCTTCCTCTATCTCGCCTATGGCGCCACCCATGCGCCGATCCAGGTGCCCAAGCCCTATATCGACGCCTATGCCGGCCAGTATGACAAGGGCTGGGACGCGATCCGCGCCGATCGCTTCGCCCGGCAAAAGGCGATGGGGATCGTGCCGCCGGGCACGAAGCTGCCGCCGCCCAATGCCGGCGACGACGCCTGGGAACCGCTCGATCCGGTCAAGAAGCGGGTCTATGCCCGGTTCATGGAAGCCTATGCCGGCTTCCTGACGCATACCGACGAGCAGATCGGCCGGCTGGTCGCCGCGCTCAAGGCGAGCGGCGACTATGACAATACCGTGTTCGTGCTGCTCTCCGACAATGGTGCGAGCGCCGAGCATGGCCAGACCGGATCGATCGGCCAGCTCTATCCGCCGGTCCATCTCGATGCCGCCGAGCTGGTTACGCACATGCAGGATATCGGCACCGCGCAGATCGGCATGCAGCGGCCCTGGGGGATGGCGAGCAACACGCCGTTCCGTCGCTACAAGTCGTGGCCCAATGCCGGCGGGGTGCGCACGCCGCTGATCATCAGCTGGCCGGGGCATCTGCCGAACAAGGGCGCGATCCGCCGCCAGCGCATCGACGCGGTCGATATCGCGCCGACCCTGGTCGCGCTGGCCGGGGCGCACTTCGATGCGGTGGTGGGCGGCAAGCCGATGCTCCCGGTCGCCGGTGCCTCGTTCCGCAGCGCGCTGTTCTCCGCGAGCGCGCCCGATCCGCGGCCGGTGCAGTTCTTCGAGCTGCGCGGCAACCGCGCGGTGCGCGCGGGCAAGTGGCGCGCGGTGGCGATCCACAAGCTCGGCACCCCGTTCGAGCAGGATCACTGGGCGCTCTACGACACGGAAGCTGATTTCGCCGAAGCAGAAGACCTCTCGGGTCGCAATCCGAACAAGGTCTCGGAGCTCAAGGCGATATGGCAGCGGGAGGCCAGCCGGTACGGCGCCCTCCCGCTGTCCGAGGGGCCGGACTATGTCCGCAAGCTCGACCGTTACCGCGACGCGTTCCTGAAGGACTGACATGAGCAAGCTCCGCCGCATCATCCTGTCCGGCTGCGCCGCCATGGCGAGCGTGGCGCTGGCGACGCCGGCGATCTCGGGGCCTACCAGTACGCCTGCCGCGCAGGCACAGGAAGCGCAGCAGCCTAACATCATCTTCGTGCTGGTCGACGATCTGCGCTTCGACATGATGGGCTTCCTCAACCCGGGGCTGAAGACGCCGAACATCGATTTCCTGGCCAGGAACGGCACCTATTTCCCCAATGCGGTGGTCACGTCCTCGCTGTGCAGCCCGAGCCGGGCGACGATCCTGACCGGCCAGACCGCGCGCAACCACGGCGTGGTCGACAACAACAACAGCTCGGAAGACGGGCTGATCTTCTTCCCGTCCTACCTCCAGAAGGCCGGCTACCAGACCGCCTTCTTCGGCAAATGGCATATGGGCTTCGACACCGATGCCCCGCGGCCCGGCTTCGACAAATGGGTGAGCTTCAAGGGGCAGGGCACCTATTTCCCGACCGAGCGGCTGAGTCCGGCGCAGCGTGCCGCCGGCGAGCGCCAGATGCTCAATGTCGACGGCCGCGAAGTGAAGCGGACCGGCTATATCACCGACGAGCTGACCGATTACACGATGGACTGGCTGGAGAAGGGCCGGGACAAGTCGAAACCCTTCTTCGTCTATCTCAGCCACAAGGCGGTGCATTCCGACGCGCTGCCGCCCGAGCGCTACAGGGACCAGTACAAGGATCTCGACATCCGGCTGCCCGATACGCTGGCGAACACGCCGGAGAACAATGCAGGCAAGCCGCTCTGGGTGCAGAACCAGCGCAACAGCTGGCACGGGGCCGACAATCCCTATACCGGCAAGCCCGACCTCAAGGAGCGGGTGCGCGACATCTACCGGACGCTCTCGCCGGTGGATGACAGCCTCGGGCGTATCCTCGCCTATCTGAAGAAGAACCGGCTCGAGAAGAACACGATGATCGTGTTCTATTCGGACAATGGCTTCCTGATCGGCGACCATGGCCTGATCGACAAGCGCAACGCCTATGAGCCCTCGGTGCGCGTGCCGATGGTGGTGTACGCGCCGGGGCTTGGTGTGGCGAAGGGAGCGACCAACCCCGCGCTGGTCCGCAACCTCGATCTTGCGCCGACCTTCCTCGACGTCGCGCATGTCGCGAAGCCCGGGCAGATGGAGGGTTCGAGCTTCCTCGGCCTGGCCGAGGGCAAGGTGACGCTCGCCGACTGGAAGCCCAGCGACTTCATCTACGAATATTATTGGGAATGGACCTTCCCCCAGACGCCGACGACCTTCGCGATCGAGCGCGATCGGGTGAAGTACATCCAGTATCACGGGGTATGGGACACCGAGGAGCTGTACGACCTCGCCAAAGACCCCGAGGAGCGCCGCAACCTGATCGACGACCCGGCCTATTTCGATGCCAAGGTCTCGCTGCGCAAGGCGCTGTTCGCCCAGCTCGCGAACGCCAGGGGCCAGCACGCCGTGCCCTATACCGAGAAGACCAGCCCCGGCGTGGTCTATCGGGTCGAGGGCGGCACGCACGCCGCGGACTTCCCGGCCGGCTGGTACAAGCCCGCCGACCTGCCGACCAAGATGAACGACATCTTCCCCGACAGCCCCGCCAAGACCAAGGCGACGGAGGCGGGCAAGCCCTATTTCCCCCAGAAGCCGGAATGACCATGACCGCAGCCACCGCCGCCGCCGACACCACGCCCTGGCCGGCGAGGACCACCGCCTGGTATGTCGCGATCCTGCTGATGCTGGCGAACACGCTGGCCTTTGTCGATCGCCAGGCGATGGCGCTGCTGGTGCAGCCCATCAAGGCCGACCTGCAGATCAACGATACCGCGATCAGCCTGCTCTATGGGCTCAGCTTCACGCTCTTCTATGTCGCGGTCGGCATCCCGATCGCGCGGATCGCGGATCGCTCGAACCGGCGCAACATCATCGCCGGGGCGATCTTCGTGTGGAGCGTGGCGACCAGCCTGTGCGGGCTGGCGCGCTCCTTCGCCGGGCTGTTCGCCGCGCGGGTGATGGTCGGCGCGGGCGAGGGCGGGCTGACGCCGGCGGCCTATTCGCTGCTCTCCGACTATTTCCCCAAGGAGAAGCTGCCGGCGGCGATGGGGGTCTATCAGATCGGCCTGTACCTTGGCGGCGCCTCGGCGCTGATCATCGGCGGGCTGATCTCGACCGCGATCCCGCCTTCCTCGACGGTGATCGTGCCGGTCTTCGGCGCGATGAAGGGCTGGCAGATCGTCTTCCTGCTGCTTGGCCTGCCCGGCATCGTGCTTACCGGCCTGATGCTGACGGTGCGCGAGCCGCTGCGCCGGGGTGCTGCAGTGGCGCAGGAGAAGGTGCCGCTGTCCGAGCTGTTCGCCCATATCGGCGCGCGCAAGGGCGCCTATATCGGCATCACCCTGGGCTTCGCGCTGATGATCTTCATCGGCAACGGCACTTCGGTGTGGATCCCGGCCTTCCTCCAGCGGACCTTCGGCTGGACCACCGCGCAGGTCGGCAGCCATTACGGGCCGATCGTGTTCCTGTGCGGCACCAGCGGTGCGCTGGTCGGCGGGTTCGTCGCGTCGAAGCTGCGCGCGGCGGGGCGCTCGGGGGCGAGCCTCAAGGCGTCGCTGTTCGGCTTCGTCGCGCTGGTGCCGATCACCATCGCCTTCCCGCTGATGCCGACCGCCACCGGCGCGCTGGCGCTGATCGGGCTGATGAACTTCTTCGCGGGGTTCAACTTCGGCGGCGGTCTCGCCACGCTGCTCGAGATGACGCCCAACCGGATGCGGGCACTGGTCTCGGCCTTCTACATGCTCACGATCAACCTGATCGGCGCGGCGCTTGGTCCCACGGCGATTGCACTGTGCACCGATTACTGGTTCGCCGATCCGCAGAAGCTGCCGGAGGCGATCGCATTGGTCGCCGGCGTGGCTTCGCCGCTTTCGGTGCTTGCCCTGTGGCTTGGCATGCGGTGCTATCGCGCGCAGACGGGGCGGGACGCCGGATAAGGGAGCGAGCAGGGGGTAGATGGCACGGGCACGACGCAAGGGGACGGGCGTCACCATCCAGACGGTAGCCGAGCATGCCGGCGTATCGGCGATGACGGTGTCCTATGTCGTCAACGGCACCGGGCGGGTAAGCGCGGCGACGCGCGAGAGCGTGCTCGAATCGGTGCGCGCGCTGGGCTACCAGCCCAATGTCGCGGCACGCTCGCTGGCCAGCGCCGCCACCTGCCGGATCGGGATCGTCTACCAGAATTCGCAGAACGCGTTCCTCAGCGCGATGCTGGTCGGCGCGCTCAACGCCACCTCGCGGTTGGGCGCCGAGCTGATGATCGGCAAGGTCGAGGCGCCGGTGATGGCGAATACCGAAGCGGCGATGCGCCTGCTGGTGCGCGGCGGGGCGAATGCGATCCTGCTGGCGCCGCCCTATGGCGAGCTGGTCAGCGGGTCCGGCCTGATCGCCGAGCTCGGCGTGCCGGTCGCGGCGGTGGCGCATGGCGGCGAGCTGCCCGACATGGCGACGATCGGCGTCGACGACCGCGCCGCCACAAGGGCGATGGCCGAGCGGCTGATCGCGCGCGGGCATCGCCGGATCGGCTTCGTCACCGGTCCGCCCAGCCATGATTCGAGCCCGTTGCGCCTCGCCGGCTTCCGCGATGCGGTGGCCGCGGCGGGGCTGCCCTGGGAGGAGGGCCTGGTCCAGCAGGGGCGCTTCACCTTCGAATCCGGGCTGGAGGCGGGCGAGGCGCTGCTCGCGCTGTCCAGGCCGCCGACCGCGATCTTCGCCTCGAACGACGACATGGCCTCGGGCGTCTCCGCGGTGGTTCATCGCCGCGGGCTGCGCATTCCCGAGGATATCGCGGTAGCCGGCTTCGACGATGCGCCGATCGCGGTGAAGATCTGGCCGTCGCTCTCCACCGTCCGCCAGCCGGTCGAGCTGATCGGCGAGCGCGCGACCGAGCTGCTCGTCGCCCGCGTCACCGGGCGCGACGATTTCGGCGACACCCGGTCGATCCGCATGCCCTTCGATGTGATCGAGCGCGAATCGACGGCTTTCGATCGCTGATTGCCGCCCCTAGAGTGCCCCGATGACGGAAAGCACAGAGGGCGAGGCCGACAAGCGTCGGCGGGGGATTCAATCGGTCGAGATCGGGCTGGGGGTGCTCGAGGCGCTGGCCGCGCTGGGCGAGGCTTCGACGCTGGGCGCGATCGCCCAGGCGAGCGGCCTGTCGGGCCCGCAGACGCACCGCTACCTCGCCAGCCTGACCGCGGCGGGGATGACCCAGCAGGACCGCACCACCGGCCGCTACGACCTGGGGCCGGCCGCGCTCAAGCTCGGGCTGAGTGCGCTCGCCCGCACCGATGCCTTCCGCGTCGCCGATACCGCGATCGAGGCGTTCGTCCGCGAGACCGGGCGCACCGTGCAGGTCGCCGCCTTGGGGCCGCAGGGGCCGACGGTGGTGCGCTGGCACATGGGCCGTCCGGCGGTGATGACTTCGTTCGGCGTCGGCGCGGTGCTGCCGCTCCTCTATTCCGCCACCGGGCACATTTTCCTGAGCTTCGTGCCCGAGGTTGAGACCGATCCGCTGCTCGAGCGTGAGCTTGCCGACAGCGAGATGACCGCCGCCGATGTCGCGGCGATCCGCAAGCGCGTCCGCGCCGATGGCCGTGCCTATGTCGAGGGCACGGTGATCCCCGGCCTGCGCGCCGCCGCCTTCCCGATCTTCGACATGCAGGGCCGCGCGATCCTGAGCGCCACCGCGCTGGTGCCCGGTGCGTACAAGGCGGACGACAGCGGCGCGGTGCTCGACAAGCTCGCCGCTTCCTGTCGCGAGGTCAGCGAAAGGCTCGGCTGGAGCGGATAATTCATTTGACATAGGACAATCAATTGCCCGATGGATAACGGGTGCGGCGCCCCCTACTCTGCGCCGCACACCCCATTTCGTGAGTATCGGGCATGACTCTCGCCAACGACCAGCGGACCCAGCTTGAAGCGCTGTACGAGGAGATGGCGCCCGCGCACCTGACGCCGCTGTGGGAATCGCTCGCCGAGCTGGTCCGCCCGCAGCCCAAGTCGCCCGCGCAGGTGCATCGTTGGTCCTATGCCGAAGCGCGCGACTATCTGCTGCGTGCCGGCGACCTGATCTCCGCCGAACAGGCCGAGCGCCGCGTGCTGATCCTCGAGAACCCCGGGCTGGAAGGCCAGTCGGCGATCGTGCCGAGCCTCTATGCCGGGCTGCAGCTGATCCTGCCGGGCGAAGTCGCCCCCGCGCACCGCCACGCCCAGTCGGCACTGCGCTTCGTGATGGAAGGCGACGGCGCCTTCACCGCGGTCGACGGCGAGAAGGCCATCATGCGCCCGTTCGATCTGGTGCTGACCCCCGGCTGGCAATGGCACGACCATGGCAACCCCACCGACAAGCCGATGATCTGGCTCGACGGGCTCGACATCCCGACCGTCCGCCATTTCGATGCGAGCTTCGCCGAGAAGGGCGAGGAGAAGGTCTATCCCGAGACGGTGAAGCCCGGCGACACGCTGGCGCGCTATGGCCACAACATGCGGCCGCTGCGCGGATCGCTGGCCGATCGCCGCCCGTCGCACCAGCCGCTGTTTCACTATCCCTATGCCGAGTGGCGCCCCGCACTCGATGCGATGGCGGCCTCGGCCGAGATCGATCCGCATCTTGGCCATGCACTGGAGTTCCTCAATCCGGCCAATGGCGGCCCGGTGATGTCGACTATCGCCGCGCATGTCCGCCTGCTGCCCGCCGGTTTCGAAACGCGGCCGCGCCGCAGCACCGACGGCACCGTGTTCGTCGTGGTCGAAGGCAGCGGCACCGCGGTGATCGAGGGCAAGGAAATCGCGCTCAATCCGCGTGACATCTTCACCGTGCCGTCGTGGCACGAGCTTCGCCTGCAGGCCGGGAGCACGCTGGTGCTGTTCGGCTATTCGGACAAGGCCGCGCAGGAGAAGCTGAACCTCTACAAGGAGCAGAATTCGTGACGACCCTCTTCGCCCCCAAGGATCCGGTGCTCGCCGCGACCAGCGACGGCAACCAGTTTCCCGTCCGCCGCGTCTTCTGCATCGGCCGCAACTATGCCGCCCATGCCCGCGAGATGGGCCGCGATCCGGACCGCGAGCCACCCTTCTTCTTCACGAAGTGGGCCGAGACCGTGGTGCCGACCGGCACGACCGTGGCCTATCCCAGCGAGACGGCCAATTTCCATTATGAAGCCGAGCTGGTGCTCGCGATCGGCAAGGGCGGGCGCAACATCGCCGCCGCCGATGCGCTGGAGCATGTCTATGGCTATGCCACCGGTCTCGACATGACGCGCCGCGACTTGCAGCTCGAAGCGCGCGAAAAGGGCCGTCCGTGGAGCACCGGCAAGAATGTCGAGCAGTCCTCGCCGCTCGGCCTGATCCATCCGGCCAGCGAGACCGGCACGTTCGACAGCGGCAGCATCAAGCTGACGGTGAACGGCGTGGTGAAGCAGGATGCCGATCTCAACGAGTTGATCTGGGACGTGCCCGATGTGATCGCCTATGTCTCGCGCTTCTACCGGCTGGAGCCGGGCGACCTGATCTATACCGGCACCCCGGCGGGCGTCGGCGCGGTAGTCGAGGGGGACGAGGTCGTCGTGTCGATCGCCGGCCTCAGCGATTGCGTGATCAAGGTGGGAGCGCCGGCGCGTGACTGATGCGGTGACCCTGCACGGCTATTTCCGCTCGGGCGCATCCTATCGGGTGCGCATCGCGCTCAACCTGAAGGGCATCGCCTATGCCGATGCCTTCCACCATCTGCGCAAGGGCGAGCAGAACGCGCCGGCATATCGCGCGATCAATCCGCAAGGACTGCTGCCCGCGCTGGAGATCGACGGGGCGGTGCTCACCCAGAGCCTGGCGATCTGCGAATATCTGGATGAAGTGCATCCGGAACCGGCGCTGCTTCCCGCGGAGCCGATCGCCCGCGCCAAGGTCCGCGCCTTTGCCCAGGTGATCGCCTGCGACACGCATCCGGTGCAGAACCTCAAGGTGCTCGCCAATCTGCGCGCGCTCGGGCTCGACGAGGCGCAGATCAATGGCTGGGCGGCCAAGGTGATCGAGGACGGGCTCGACGCGTGCAGCGCGCTGATCGAGGGCCGCTCCGGCACCTATTGCTTCGGGGACAGCGTGACGCTGGCGGACCTGTTCCTGGTGCCGCAGCTGGTCAATGCGCGGCGTTTTGGTGTGGATCTGCAGCGCTGGCCGAAACTGCTCGAGATCGAGCGCGCCTGCCTGGCGCTCGATGCGTTTGCCAAGGCGGCGCCGGAGAACCAGCCCGACGCAGAATGAGCCGACCCGAATACGGGCGGATACAAGGAGGACAGGATGACCGGATTTCCGCTGAACCGCCGCGCCCTGATCGGCGCGGCCGGATCGACTTTCCTGGCGAGCCTCGCCGCCCGCGCACGTGTGCCGGGCGGCTCCCGGCCCAATCTGATCCTGTTCTTCCCCGATGAGATGCGGGCGGATTCGCTGGCCTGCTACGGCAATCCGGTCACCCGCACCCCGGCGTTCGACCTGCTGGCGAAGCAGGGTACGCGCTTCGCCAATTGTCATGTCCAGACGCCGATATGTGCAGCCTCGCGCTGTTCGATGCTCACCGGGCTGCCGACCGGCGCGACCGGGCATCGCGGTTTCGGCTATCTGCTCCAGCCCGACGAGCCCAATTTGTTCCGCACGCTGCGCGAGGGCGGCTACGACACCTATTTCTTCGGCAAGAACGATGTGCTGGCGCCCGAGACCTTCGCGCGCAGCCTGACCGACTGGGCCGATCCGCCGGCTCCTGGCGCGGCGCCGGGCGATCATGCGCCCGGCGCGCGGCGCGGCAAGCTCGACGGGCCGACGACGATGCTGCTGCCCGCCACCGGCGATCGCCGCGCGACCAGCGATTACGGCATCCTTCGCCGCGCGATCCAGGTGATCGAGCGCCGCGAGCAGGACCGGCCCTTCTGCCTGTTCCTCCCGGTCTTCCAGCCGCATCCGCCCTATCATGCGCCCGACGGCTTCCAGGACATGTACAAGCCGGGCGACCTGCCGCCGCTGATCCCGCCGGGCACCAGGGGCCGGCCGGCCTATCATGCGGCGATCCGCGACAAATACCGTCTGAATGAAGTCGACGATGCGGTGCTGCGCCAGGTGCGCGCCACCTATTACGGCCAGGTCTCGTACACCGACTGGCTGCTCGGCGAGCTGATGGAAGCGCTCGAGCGCACCGGCCGCGACAAGGATACCGCGCTGCTCGTCAGCTCGGATCACGGCGATTATGCCGGCGATTACGGGCTGGTCGAGAAATGGCATGGCGGGCTCGAGACCTGCCTCACCCATGTGCCGATGATCGGGCGCGTGCCCGGCGGCGTGGCCGGCCATGTCGCCACCGGCATGACCGAGCTGTACGACGTGCTGCCGACCTTCCTCGATCTCGCCCGCCTGTCCTCCACCCACACCAATTTCGCCCGCTCGATGATGCCGCAGCTGCGTGGTGGGCAGGGTGATCCCGATCGCGCCGCCTTCACCGAGGCGGGGATGAACATCTATGAGCCCCAGGCCTTCGATTCGCCCTCGGGCGGGCTCTATGCGCGCAAGTCCGAGCTGGCGGCGGAGCAGCCGGTCTTGGTCGGCCGCGCAGCCTCGGTGCGCACCCAGCGCTACACCTTCGTCCAGCGGCCGCAGGGGCTGAGCGAACTCTATGATCGCCAGGCCGATCCGCGGGAACTGAACAACCTGATCGGCCGGCGCAGCCACGCCAAGGTGCAGGACGCGCTCGAGCGGCGGCTGCTCGACTGGTACATCAACACCACCGGCGTGCCCGCTGATCTGCGCAACAGCCGCGACGTCCCCAATTTCACCGCGCCGCTCGCCCCCAGGGGCGATGCCGCCGCCGCGAACGCCATTCTCGACAAGTGAGGCCGATGATGACCAAGCCCGTTCGCCTTTTCGCGCTCCCGCTCATGGCAACGTTGTCGGCTGCCGCCGCGCCGAACGACCCCGCGCGCGTCACCATTGCCTCGGGGCCGATCGAGGGCAGCGTCGAGGGCAAGGTGATTGCGTTCCGCGGCATTCCCTATGCTACCGCTCCGGTCGCGGATCTTCGCTGGCGTGCCCCGCAGCCGGTTTCGCCCTGGACGCAGGTGCGGGAAACGAAGGAATTCGCGCCGATCTGCATGCAGCAGATGATCCCGATGGACGAGCCGCAGTCAACTTCCGCGTCCGAAGACTGTCTGTTCGTGAACATATGGAAGCCTGTGTCTGTTTCGGCCAGGCTGCGGCCGGTGGTGGTCTGGATCCATGGCGGCGGCCTGATGAACGGCGGCAGCGCCTCCAGGATCTTCGACGGCGCAACCTTTGCCAACAACGGCTTCGTCACTGTTACGCTGAACTACCGCCTCGGCCGCTTCGGCTTCTTCGCCCACCCGGCCCTGACGGCGGCCAAGGAGGGGCCAACCGGCAATTTCGGCTTCATGGACCAGATCGCCGCGCTGAAGTGGGTGCAGGCCAATATCGCCAAATTCGGCGGCGATCCCAAACAGGTAACCGTGGTCGGCGAGTCGGCCGGCGGCATCTCGATCCTGACGCTGATGGGCTCGCCCGCGGCCAAGGGGCTGTTCGCCCGCGCGGTGGTGATGTCGGGCGGCGGGCGCAACCTGCTCGCGCCCAGGACGCTGCCCGAGGCCGAGCGCTTCGGCGAGAATTTCGCCCGGAGTTCAGGTATTTCCGCCTCGGGCCCGGAAGCCCTGGCGCAGCTGCGGGCCTTGCCGGCGGCGACGGTGTCCGAAGGCGTGTTCATGGCGATCGGCAAGGTGCCGGGCGGCGACACCTATGTCGGTGGCGGCATGATCGACGGCACCGTGATCACCGGCGCGACCGAGGACATCTTCCGCGCCGGCAAACAGGCCAGGGTCCCGCTGATCGTCGGCGCCACCTCCGACGACGCCCCGATCGGCGCACGGCCGGGCGACAAGGACGCGCTGTTCGCTGTTTTCGGCGCGAACCAGGCGGCGGCGCGGGCGGCCTATGATCCCGACGGCGCGCGCGATGCCGATATGGTGCGCCGGGCGATGGCACGCGACCGGGCGTTCCTCGAGCCGTCGCGCTTCATCGCGACTTCGGTCGCACGAACGGGCCAGCCGGTCTGGTTCTACCGCTTCTCCTATGTCGCCCAGTCGCTGCTGCCGTCGCCCGGCGCGCGACATGCGAGCGACGTGCCGTACATGTTCGGCACGGTGGCGGCGCGCTACGGCGACAAGCTCGCCCCGCGCGACGTCCAGCTGTCGGATGCCTTCCACGCCTATGTCGAGAATTTCGCGCGGACCGGGAATCCCAACGGGGCGGGCCGTCCGGCATGGGCACCGTTCCGGGCCGGGGACAAGGTACTGATGGACCTGGCGGCGGACGGCCAGGTGCGGATGACCCGCGATCCCTTCGCGGCGCGGCTCGACGTTGCCGAGGGGTTGGCGGGCAGCCGCTGAACGGCTGCTATTGCAGACGCGGGTTCAGGTCTTCCCGGAAGGCCGTCCGCCCGGTCTCCAGTAGCCGTTCAGGGGTCACGGGCCCTGCCGCCGCCGTGAGGTCCCGCACCCAGGCCCCGACCCGCGACGTGCCATGGGCCGCCTCCAGGCCGGCGAAGACACGCCATGCCGCTTCATAGCGTGCGGCGGTGTTGCTTTCGTCGCTGACCATGTCGTCCGGCTTGAAGCTGAACGGGCCGGCGGGCGCATAGTGCGGGTCGGCCTTGATCTTCTCCCGCTCCTCGGCGCTGACCTGGCGCAGGATCGCCTCGGGCTTCACCTGCATGCCGCCCCAGCGGGCAAGCGCTACCGGCTCGGTCGAGACCTGGAGCGCCCGGGCGCCCTCAAGTGCGTCCGCGCGGGCTTCGGCGGGCGCCAGGACCGCGACGACCTTGCGGCTGATCCATACGGCGTGCCCCTCATGGAACCAGCGCGGCGTCTGCGCGCCGGCGCGTTGCTGGAAGGCATGGACCTGCTCGTGCGGCATGACCACGACCGCCATCTTCTGCCCGGCGGGGGTAAGCGTGCCGTCCGGCGCGGTGGCGATCGTCCAGCGCTTCTCGGAGGTATCGCGCGGCGGAATATAGTCGGCGTGGGGCGTGAAGACCACGGAGGACCAGTGGGCATTGCGCCAGACCCTGCCGGTCTCGGCATGGAGCAACCGGATCTGGGCACCCAGGCAGGCCGCCCGTGCCCAGGCGGCCGGTTGCGCGGCGGGATCGTAATAGGCGTTCATGCGGCCGCCGCTCTCGCGATCGGTGATGCGCAGATAGGGAAGGTCGCCGCCGCGCGCGGCGATCGCCTCGACCTCGATCCCCTGCAGTTGCAGGCGCGTGCCGGCAGAGGCAGCGCAGGCAGCGCGTGCCTGGGCATCGAAGCTGGTGGAAGGCGCCGATAGCGCAAGGGCAAGCGTCAGCAAGGGCATTGATCGACTCCGATGGCTGGATTTCAGGCCGGGATCGGCAGCGGTGCGGCGGGATCGACCAGGCCGGCCGCGCGCAGATCGCGCCAGAAATCGGCGGGAATGCTTTCCTCAAGCGCGGCGCGGTCCTCGGCGATCCGCCCGGGGCGGCTCGCGCCCGGGATCACCGCGGCGACGGCGGGATTGGCGAGCGCGAACTGCAGTCCGGCCGCCTTCACGCTGATGCCGTGGCGATCGGCGAGCGCCTTGATCCGCGCCACCTTGTCGAGGATGGCGGGCGTGGCCGGGGCATATTCGAAATTCGGCCCGCCGACGAGCGCGCCGGAACTGTACGGCCCGCCGACGACGATGCCGAGCCCGCGCTCCGCCACCCTGGGCATCAGGCGCTGCAGCGCGCGGCCATGGTCGAGCAACGTGTAGCGGCCGGCGAGCAGCGAGCCGTCTGGGCGGGGGCCGTCGAGATCGAGCAGCAGCTCGATCGGCTCGACGCGATTGACGCCCAGGCCCCAGGCCTTGATCACGCCCTCGTCGCGCAGCCGGTCGAGCACCCTGAACGCGCCGGTCCGCGCGGTCTCGAACATCGCCAGCCATTCGTCGCCGTAAAAGTCCTGGGCGATGTCGTGCACCCAGACGATGTCGATGCGGTCGGTCCGCAGGCGCTTCAGGCTGTCCTCGATCGAGCGGAGCGTGGCGTCGGCCGAATAGTCGTTGATCACCTTGTTCGGGCGGCCATGCGCGAAGACGGCGCCTTTCTCGCCATTGTCGCGCGGGCCGTCCTCCAGCGCTTCGAGCACGACGCGCCCGACCTTGGTGCTGATCACATAATGATCGCGCGGCTTGCCCTGCAGCGCCGCGCCCATGCGGAGCTCGGCCAGGCCGGCGCCGTAGAAGGGGGCGTTGTCATAATAGCGTATGCCGTCGTTCCACGCCGCCTCGACGGTGGCCAGCGCCTCGTCTTCGGGGATGTCACGGAACATGTTGCCGAGCGGAGCCGCGCCGAAGCCGAGCCTGCTGCCGATGATGTCATGGAGTGCCATGGCTTCATTGCCCTCGCTTGGCCGCGCCGCCCTGCGCCGCTTCCTCGATAACCGCGGCGATCGCCTCGGGCTTCGACACGAAGACCGCGTGGCTGCCGGGGACTTCGCGGAGCGTCGCCCGGGCGCGCTGCGCCATGCCGCGCTGGCCGGCGGGCGGGATGATGTGATCGTCCTTCGGCACGACGAACCAGCTTGGCCTGGTCTTCCAGGCCGGCACGGTGATCTTGCCCTCCAGCGCCTTCGCACCCCAGGGCTGCTGCGAGTCCGCCATGAACCGTGCCGTCTCCGGCGCCACGTCGCCGGCGAAGAGCGCGGGGAACTGCGCCTTGTCGAGCGTCAGCGTGCCGTCGGGGCTCGGAATGATCGGCAGCGCGGGTGCGCCCGGCGGGGCGCTGGCGACGATCGAGGAAACCGACTCTCCCTGGTCGGGCGCGAAGGCGGCGACATAGACGAGCGCGGTGACCTTGGGATCCGATCCGGCTTCGGTGATGATCACGCCGCCATAGCTATGGCCGACCAGCACCACCTTGCCCTTGATCGTCGCGAGCGCGCGCCGGGTGGCGGCGACATCGTCCTCGAGCGAGGTGGTCGGGTTCTGCAGGACGACCACCTCATAGCCGTCCTTGCGCAGGATATTGTACACGCCCGCCCAGCCCGAGCCGTCGACGAAGGCGCCGTGGATGAGGACGATGGTCGGGTGCCCGGCATCATCGCTAGCTAGGGCGGGGGCGGCGCTGGTGGCGAGGCTCGCGGAGGCGAGCGCTGCGATTGTCTTGTTCATCTGGGTATCTCCGATTTCGGGGGGATCAGGGGCGGTTGTTGAGGATCTGCATCCGCGTCGCCTTGACCGGGCCGTTGGCGAGCTCGGGCAGGCGCGCGAACCAGGCCTGGACGTGCGGCGTGCGGTTGTGCGCTTCGAAATCCGCCTGGGTGGCGAAGATCTCGTAGAAGATGAAATGGCCGGGCCGCTCGCGATCCTCGTGGAGGAAATAGAGCAGGTTGTTGGGCTCGGCGCGGACCTTGGCGACGAGCGGCAACGTCGCCTGGCGCAGCGCGTCCTCCTTGCCGGGCCTGGCCTGGATCTCGGCGACCACGGCATAGGCGGTGGCGGGGATTTCGGCATAGCGGATGCCGGCATGATCCTGTGCCAGCGCCGGTACGGCGGGGGCTGCCGTACCGATCAGCATGGCGAGCGCGAAGCGGGTGGAAAGGCGCATCTTGCATCTCCTCTGAAAGAATGGGGTCAGTCGGCGACCCAATTGCCGTGAAAGCCGGGCGGGACGATGTGGGGCACGCGGATGCGGGCGAGGGGCGGTGCCTCGAAATCCCGGGCATCGAGGATCGCCAGGTCGGTGGTCCCGGCGGCCGCGTCGATCACGAAGCCCATCAGCCAGCCTTCATCCTCTTCCGCGCCCGGGTGCGCCGGCACGAAGATGAATTCGCAGGGATGACGGTCCGGACCGAAGTCGTGCGTCTGGCGGGTGCCGGTGGCGAGGTCGTGCTTGAACAGGCCGGTGCCGAGAAACGGATCGACCATCGCCATGGTATAGGCATAGCGATAGGTCTGGCCGAGCCGCCGCTCGTCGCAACGCGGAAACTCCTGCGGTGCCGGATCGAGCGTGGTGCGCCGTACCGTTTGCGCCACCGGATCGAGCGTCCAGCGCTCCAGGCTGCAACGCTCGGAATCGGGGCCCGAGGTTCGCCGCCAGAACATCCGGTCATGGACGACCAGGTCGAGGATCACGCTCCCGTCCGCAGCGTCATGCGCGTTGGCGGCGTGGAAGACGAAGCAGGGATCGACCGGGCACCAGATCACGTCGCCGGTATCGCCGTCACGCGGCAGCAGGCCGATGCGCGGCTTGTGGCCGGCATTCCAGCGATAGGGGAATTGATAGCCCGCGATCGCCGCGGTGAGCGAGAAGGTGACCGGCAGGTCGAACAGGATCGCGAACCGGCCGGTAAAGGCGAAGTCGTGAATCATCGGGCCGTGGCGCACCGGCACCTTCACTTCGCGCCGTACCTCGCCCTCGGGGCCGATCGCCAGGTAGCGGATCGCGCTCCATTTCGCCGCGTCATAGCTGACCGCGAGCATCTCGCCGGTCAGCGGGTCGACATGCGGATGCGCGCTGAGCCCGCCGTGCAGCGTGCCGGCGAAATCGGTGTAGCGCTCGGTCTCCAGCGTCTCGCCGATCACCACCGGTGTGCTGCCCGCTTCGATCAGCCCGAAGGTCTCGCCGCCATAGCCGATCACATTGGTGTTGACCGTGTCGAACAGATGGCGCGGCCCCGGCGTCCGTTCCTCGCCGAGCGCGTCGCTCACCGCGTTGGAGCGGATCCAGCGATTGCGGTACCAGAGCGCCCGGCCATCCTCGATGCGGATGCCATGGATCATGCCGTCGCCGGCGAACCAGTGATGCTTGCCCGGATTGGGGTGCATCGGATTGGGGCCCATGCGCAGGTAGCGTCCGCGGAGTGCCGGGGGGATCGTGCCGAAGACCTCGAGGTCTTCGATCGTCAGCTCCTCGCGCATCGGGGTGTTTACGCCGGTGATGTAGGGCGTGTCCTGCGCGGTGGCGGGACGGCGCCCGAGTAGCGAACCGAACATGGGCTGATCCTTCGCGATGGAGGATTAGGCGCGCGCCACCAGGCGCTGCCGTGCGGCGCGGGCATTGTCGAAGACCTGCTTGACCGGTCCGAGCGCCTGGACGAACTCGAGCTGCTCGCCTTCGGGACCCTTGCAGTAGATCAGCCGCCAGCCATTCGACTTGCCTTCGGTGATCGGATTGGAATTGGCCTGCAGCGGCGCTGCCTGGCGCTGGGCCTCGGTGGTGACGGTCAGCACGCGATTGGCGCGGACCTGGACCATGCCGCGCCGGGCCGATTCCGCTTCCAGGTCATGGATGAACTGGTTGAAGTCGACATCGTCGCGGATGTGGAAGCAGATATGCATCATCCGCGGAAAGGCCGGGCTCATATGGTCGAGCGGCTCGGCGAAGCTGCGCGGTCCGCCCAGTGGCTGGTCGGCGTCGCGATATTGGAGCAGCTCGAGCACGACATTGTCGAACTGGATGAAGCGCACGTCGAGCCGCTGGGAACCGCCCTTGAGATCGGGCACGCCCATCGTCCGCGGATTGACGCCGCGCACCCGCGCCTCGATCTCCTGGTCGGTCAGCAGCGTGTTGTGGATGCGCTCACCCTGGAAATCGCCGTCGCGCATCACTTCGGTGCCGCCGAGCACTTCGGTGTAGAAGGTGAAGGCGCGTTCCATGTTCTGGACCGTCAGCCCGAAATGCTGGACGCCCTGCAGCCGCATGCCGAGCGCACTGGCGCCCGCTTCTTCGGCGCTGGCGGGCACGATCCCGCCGGTTGCCAGCAAGCCCGCCATCGCGGCGCCGCCACTCGTCTGCAGCAGCTCGCGCCGATCGATTCCGGAGCGTTCCATCTTGTCGGTCATCGCCTGTCTCCTTCGTTCGATGTCATCGCCGGCCACGCGCCGGCCGTTTCAGGTGAAATCGCGTGGAACGGCGCTCCGCCATGGGGGGAGGGGCTGTCCGGGGGAGCGCCGTTCCTGTCTGGCGTTCATTGCGCCAGATATCCGCCGTCGATCGCGAGCTCGGTGCCGGTGACGTAGCTGGCCTCGTCGCTGGCCAGGTACAGGCAGCCATAGGCGACCTCGCTCGGCTGGCCGCCGCGCCGCATCGGCGTCGCGTCGATAACCGCCTCGTTGAGCGCTGCATCCTGTGCATCGGTGAGCGGCGTACGGATGAAGCCGGGCAGCACCGCGTTCACGCGAATGCCGTCCCCGACATAGGTGATCGCTGCGTTCCTGGTCATCTGGAGCACCGCGCCCTTGGCCGCGTGATAGCTGTGTGCGCCGGCAACCGCGGCGGTACCCCAGATCGAGGCGATGTTGACGATTGATCCGGCCTGCTGGGCCCGCATCACCCGCACCGCTTCACGCATGCCCAGGAACACGCCGGTCTGGTCGACCGCGATCATCCTGAGCCAGGCTTCCAGGCCGAGCGCGTGCAGCGGCTCGTACGCGATGACCCCGGCATTGTTGACCAGTATGTCCAGCCCGCCCGCCTGTTCGACCACATGATCCACCGCGCGGGCCCAGTCGCCTTCGCTCGTCACGTCGAGCGTCAATGGCGTGACCCCGTCCGGATAGGGCCGGGCCGGCGGCACGATATCGGCGGCGAACACCACGGCGCCTTCGCGAACGAACAGGTCGGATATGGCCTGGCCGATGCCGCTGGCGGCGCCGGTGACGAGGGCAACTTTCCCTGTAAGCCGCATGGCGATCGCTCCTGCTCGACGATGTCCTGATCGCTGTCTGGCGGACGCGGCGCCGCGCTTCGATGTCGTACGGGGTAGCCCGCAGCCACACTTTCGAGGGAAGCCGGAACGGAGCGAGGCACCCGGCCGGGGCGCGAAATGGCCGCTTTTCGGGGCTGATCCTCAAACGGGGGAAAAGCTGCTACGCCCTTTGGTGCCGACAGGCTCGGCATGCCGCGACAGGCCTGGGATGACGAAGGCGAGGGGGGAACGCCGGTGCGCATGCTGATTGCCGCTTGCCGGGGATTGCTCGCCGCGCTTCTCGCGGTCGCCGCCTTCTGTGCCGCCCCCGCCGCCGGCCAGGAAATTCCACCCCGTCTCGAGCAGTTCCGGCACGATCGCTGGATGACCTATGAAGGCGCGCCCGCCGGCATGGCCCGGATCGCGCAGACGCCGGATGGCTGGATATGGATATCCGCCGCCGAGGGCCTGTTCCGCTTCGATGGACTCACCTTCGAGCGGATCCCGGTGGAAATGGGCTCGCCCCTGGAGCGTGCCTCCGCCGGGCCGCTGCTGGTGGCCCGCTCGGGGGAGCTATGGGTCGGCTATGGCCAGAGTGCCGGCGTTGCGGTCTATCGTGGCGGCAAACTCCGCCATGTGCCGATGCCCAGCCCGCCGGCGACGATCAGCTATCTGGCGCAAACCCCGGACGGGGCAATCTGGGCGGTGGCCGGCTATCGCAACTTCGCCCGCGAGCGGCTGTTCCGCTTCGCCGGTGGCCGCTGGGAGAATGCCGAAGCGCGGTACGGGGTGGCGGAGGGCTATCTGAGCGAGCCGTGCGTCACGGCGGACGGAACGATGTGGCTCACCCGCTCCGATACCCGAAGATCGATACTCCTGTTTCTCCGCCCCGGTGCGAAGCGGTTTGAGGCCAGTTCATTTCCGCTCACCGGGTCCCGCTGCTTCGCGGATCGATGGGGCCGGCTATGGGTCCCCGGCAAACAGCTGGTGATGCTGGCCGGGCGGGACGGCAAGCTGCTCGATCGCCCGCCGGGCCTGCGGGAAGCCGCGGCCGCACCGCCGATCTTGCGGAGCATAGGCGCCGATGGCGGCCTGTGGGGTCTGGTATTGCGCAAGGGCGTCTATTACGCGCCCGGCGTGCCGGAAGCCGGGCGCGGGGCCAGCAATCGGGCAGGACTGTTCTCGGTCGCCGACGGGCTTACCTCGGAAAGCACCGCCGATCTCTTCATCGATCGCGACGGCAACATCTGGGTTGCCACGCAATTGGGGCTCGACCGGTTCCGCCGCGCCACCGCGGTGCGCGAGCCGTTCGTCACGGGCAATTTTTCCTATGGCCTCGCCATGAGCCAGAGCGGTTCGGAGGTCTATGTCAGCTCCGACCAGGGGGTATTCCAGCTTTCCCCGGGCGAGCCGCGCAAGCTTGTGCGCGATTGGCCGGACGGGCAGTGCCCTGCGCGCGGTAAGGGTCTCTGGCTGATCTACGGAACGCGGATCGTGCGGCTCCAGGAGGGGCGCGAGCACGTGATCCCCCGGCCTTCGGGCCAGAACCTGACCTCCGTCTGTGCCGAGGATCGCTTCGGCCGCCTCTGGGTCGGTACCGTCGGGAATGAACTCAGATGGCATGATGCGCGCGGCTGGCACGTGCCGGGGCGGCAGCTCCCCAGGCCGCAATCCGCGGATCTTGTGATCACCGCGGCCGGGGACCTGGCCTATACGACCGGCAAGGAGCTGGTGCAGGTGATTGGCGAAAAGGTCAGCATCACGCCGCTTGGCAAGCATGACCCGGGGGTGATTACCCATTTGTCGGCTGGCCTGGATGCCTTGTTTTTGAGCGGAAGCAACGGCCTGTTGCGGATACGCGGAAACAGGATCGATCGCCTGGACTGGCGGCGCGTGCCCTGGGCCGTGCAGCTGCGGGATCTGCTGCAGACGCCGGCGGGCGACACATGGCTGATGCGCCGCGACGTCATCTCCCGGGTCTCCACCCGGGACCTCGAACGCGCCTTTGGCGATCCTGGCGCAGCGCTGGAGCGGGTTGCGCTCGACCTGCGGGACGGTGTCCGGATTTCCCAGAACCTTGCCTTTGCCGGTCCCCAAATGGCGTTCGGGGCCGATGGCCGGGTATGGCAGCTCAACAACAATGGCGTCGCGTTCATCGATCCGGCGCAGCTTCTGCGAAGGGCGGTCCGCCCGCCTGTCACGATCCGGGCGCTGACGAGTGCCGGCGCCGTCCACCGCGATCCGGCGGCGCTGGTCCTTTCGCCGGGGACCCATGCCTTCGATATCGACTATACCGCGCTCTCCTATGCCCATCCCGAGCGGCTGCGGTTCCGCTATCGCCTGGAGGGTGTCGATGCCGACTGGGTCGATGCCGGTAGCCGGCGCCTGGCGTCCTACGCCAATCTCGGCCCCGGTTCGTATCGCTTCCGCGTCATCGCTTCGGACAATCGGCAGGACTGGAGCGATCCGGGCGCGATGCTCGACATCGTCATCAAGCCGACCTTCGTGCAGGGCTGGCCGTTCAAGCTGCTCTGCGCGATCCTTCTGCTCGGCCTGCTCTGGCTCGCTTACGCGTTGCGCCTGCGTGCCGTCGCCAACCGCATCCAGCTGCGCATGGCGGACCGGATGGCCGAGCGCGAGCGCATCGCCCGCGAGCTGCACGACACGCTGCTTCAAGGCATCCAGGGGCTGATGATGCGCTTCCAGGTGGTGGCCGACCGGATCACCGATCCCGTCACCCGGCAATCGCTCGACCGCGCGCTGGATAGCGCCGATGCGGTGGTGATCGAGGGGCGCGAGCGGGTGCGAGACCTGCGCTGTGTGCCGGAAGCGGGAGAACTCGGGCACAAGATCGATTCGCTGGTGGAATCGATGGTCGAGGGGGACGGCCCGCGGATCCGCCTGTCGGTCAGCGGCGGGCAGCGTTCGCTGCGTGCGCTAGTGACCACCGAGGCGCTGCGCATCGTCGAGGAGGCGCTCCGCAACGCCCTGCATCATGCGGCGGCGCAATCGATCTCGGTCGGGCTGGAATATGGCCGCCGGCAGTTCGTCCTGAGCATCCGCGATACAGGCGTCGGCATTCCCGAAGAGATACTCGCCGCAGGCAGCCGTTCGGGGCATTATGGCCTGATCGGCATGCGCGAGCGTGCTAGCCGGATCGGTGGGAGGCTCGATATCGTGGGCAGGAAAGGCGACGGGACGGAGGTCGTGCTGCGCGTGCCCGCACGCGCCGCCTATGCCGGGCGCCGTCGTGTTGCCGGCTGGCTGCAGGCGATCCTTGGGGGAGTGCGGGACGCGTGACCGCGGGCAATCCCATCCGTGTGCTGGCGGTCGACGATCATGCGGTGTTCCGCGACGGCATCGCCGCCATCCTCGCCCCTGAGCCGGACATGGTCCTGGTCGGCGAGGCGACCAATGGCGTCGAGGCTGTCGATGCGTTCCAGAATCTGCGCCCTGACGTCACGCTGATGGACCTCCAGATGCCGGTGCGCAGCGGCATGCAGGCGATCGCCGAGATCCGGGCGCAGGCCCCCGCGGCACGCATCGTCGTGCTCACCACCTATGACGGCGACGTTCAGGCCGTGCGCGCGCTCAAGGCCGGCGCCTGCGGCTATCTGCTGAAGAGCTCGCTCCGCAAGGAATTGCTCGAGACGATCCGCATCGTCCACGCCGGCGGCCGCTACGTCCCCGCCGCGCTGGCGCAGCAGATCGCCATCCATTCGGCTGAAGAGCCGCTCAGCGTTCGCGAGGTGGCGATCCTCCAGCACGTGGCGGCGGGCAAGCCGAACAAGGTGATCGCCTGGGAACTGTCGCTGTCCGAGGAAACGGTGAAGGCGCACCTGCGCAGCGTTTATTCCAAGCTCGACGTCAACGACCGCACCCAGGCAGTTACCGTCGCCCTGCGCCGCGGCATCATCGCCTTGTAGGGCGATAAAGGCCGACAGCCACGGCCACTCGGCCGGTCTATCCATATTAAGTAATTGATATTATTGAAATAATGGCGGAGCGGGAGGGATTCGAACCCTCGATACGGTTTTGCCGTATACTCACTTTCCAGGCGAGCGCCTTCGACCACTCGGCCACCGCTCCGCATGTCCCGGAAGTTGCGTGCCCTAACGATTGACGGGGGCGGAGGCAAGCAGCAGTCTTGCGCCATGCTGAAGCCCTTCCTCGCGCTTGCCGCGCTCGCCGCCATTCCGACCGCAACAGCCCAGACCGCGCCGTCGCCGGCCGATCCGGCGCCCGAGGACTGGAAGGCGATTCCCGACAACGAGATCCTGGTGATGACGCTGCAGGGCGGCCATCAGGTCTATATCCGCCTCGCCCCGCGCTACGCCCCCGCGCACGTCGCCAATATCCGCAAGCTCGCCGAGGCGCATTGGTGGGACGCCACCAGCGTCTACCGGGTGCAGGACAATTACGTCACCCAATGGGGCGGCGGCGACGACAAGACCGCGCTCCCGCCCGGCGTCATCGAGAATCCGCCTGCGGAATATGAATGGCCGGGCTTCGACGCGGTGAAGAACGTCACCTTCGCCAAGCCGGACAGCTATGCGGCCAAGACCGGCCTCAGCGCCGATGGCTGGCCGCTCGCCAATTACGGCGCGGTCAGCTCGCTCACCCATTGCTACTCGATGGTCGGCGTCGCGCGCGACCTGGCGCCATCGACCGGCAGCGGCGCCGAGCTCTACACCGTGATCGGCCACGCCCCGCGCCCGCTCGACCGCAACATCGCGATCGTCGGCCGGGTGATCGAGGGCATGCAATGGCTCTCTAGCCTGCCGCGCGGCACCGCGCAGCTGGGCGTCTATGCCAAGGACCAGGTGCCCACGCCGATCCTCTCGGTCCGCCTCGCCAGCCAGCTGCCCGAGGACGAGCGCCCGCACTTCCAGTATCGCGGCACCGACAACCCGCGCTTCGCCGCCTGGATCAAGGCACGCGAGAATCGCGACGGGGCGTTCTTCACCGTGCCGATGGGCGGGGTGGACGTGTGCAACGCGCTGCCGGCGGTGCGGCGGGCGCAATAGAGTTCGGTATGACCGTTCCCCGGCGAAAGCCGGGGTCCAGGGTGGCGAGCGAGTCGGCAGAGAAACCCTGGGCCCCGGCCTTCGCCGGGGAAAAGGCCGCGGAATGCGGCGCGGTTACTTGCCCACCCAGTCCGAGACTTCGACCGCGACCTGGTTGGCGGCCTTGTTGAGCGCCTCCGCGACCAGCTCGGGTTTCACTTCTGCGAGCGGCGCGCGCGCTTCGAAGCGGCGCTTCTGGAACTTGGTGGCATCGTCGCCTTGCACCAGCAGCGCGTCATAGATCACCACCGCCTCGTTGGTATCGGCATCGACGCCGAAGCTGCGCAGCTCGCCCGACAGGGTGGCGCCGGGATCGACCTGCGACTGGCGATAGCTCAGCACCGGTCGACCGGTGCGCGCCGAGATGGTGTCGCCGAGCAGGCGGGCGAACAGGCGCGGCGGCGCCTCCACCCACTGCGCATCCTTCACATAGGCGACGGCATTGCCGCCCTGATGGACGGGCACACGCGTCGTCGCGAGCTCGTGCGGGACCACCGGGAACAGCACGGTCACCGTCGAACCCGAGGCCGGCGTCTGCACGTCGCCGGGCTTGACCTGCTCGGCGGCGCGGATGGTCATGAACGGCACCTTGGGCGGCTTGCCGCCGAACGAGATGCAGCCGGAGAGCATCGCGGCGAGCGGGGCGGCCAGCAGGAGCGGGGCGAGCTTCTTCATCGCGTCTCTCACTTCTTGGGCTTGTAGTCGGGGAGCTTGGGGCTGCCGACCAGGCTGGACGCGCCGCCCTGGTCGAGCTTCTCGGAGACCGAGGAGAGCGACTGCGCCATGATCCGCAGATCCTGGATCAGCTGGCCGATCTCGGGCACGGTCTTCTTGGAGAAGGCCTGCACGCCCGGCCGTGCGTCGCTCAGCATCGCCTCGAGCGCATCCATGCTCTTCTTGGCCGAGGCGATGGTTTTGTTGAGATTGGCGATCGTCGGCTTCACGTCATCGGCGACGACGCCATTGGCGGTCTGTGCCAGCTGGCCGATCTGCTCGGTGGCGACGCCGAACTTCTGGATGGCGACCCGCGTCTCTGCGAGCGTCGCGGCGATCTCCGGTCCGCGATCGGCGAGGGCATCGGTCAGGCGGTTGGTGTTCGCCAGGATGCCGGCGATCGAGGCCTGGTTCTTGTCGCTCATCAGCTCGGTCAGCCGCTCGGTGAGCGTGGTCAGCCGCTCGAGCAACTTCGGCGCCGAGGAGAAGATCGCGCCGAGGCCGCCGGGCTTGGTCGGGATCACCGGAACGCCGAGCGGGCAGGCCGCCTTGGGGTTCTCGTGCGGGCACTTGATCTCGGGCGCGCCCTTCACCGCGCCTTCGAGCTGGATCGTGCTCGGGCCGGTGAAGCTGCTCTGGATCGTCGCGGTGGTGCCTTCGAGGATCGGCACCTCGTCCTTCACGGTGATGCGCACGCGGACCAGCTGGGGATCGGGCTTCCAGAATTCGATCGCCTTCACCTGGCCCGAGGGCACGCCGGAGAAGGCCACGGCCGAGCCCGGGTTGAGCCCATCGACGGCCTGGCGGAAGAAGATGTCGTATTCGCGCTCATTGCCGCCGGAGAGGCGGGCGAGCCAGACGATGAACAGGGCCAGCACCGCGAGCAGGATCAGCACGACGGCGCCCACCAGCACGTGATTCGAACGCGTTTCCATCAGCCCCTGTCCTCAGTCGCGTGCCCGGCATTTGCCTTGACGCTGCTGACCGCGGCGCGTCCGCGCGGTCCGTTGAAATATTCCTGGATCCACGGATGGTCCAAGGCGAGCAGCTCGGGAATCGTTCCCACTGCGATGACCTTCCTGTCCGCCAGCACCGCGACGCGATCACAGATCGCATAGAGCGTGTCGAGATCATGGGTGATCAGGAACACGGTCAGCCCCAGCGTCTTCTGGAGCGAGGCGGTGAGCTCGTCGAACGCCGCGGCGCCGATCGGATCGAGCCCGGCGGTGGGCTCGTCGAGGAACAGCAGCTCGGGATCGAGCGCGAGCGCACGGGCGAGCCCGGCGCGCTTCTTCATGCCGCCCGAAAGCTCGGCGGGGAATTTGGGCGCGGCCTCGGGCGGCAGGCCGGTCATCACCACCTTGTACGCGGCGATCTCCTCGAGCAGCGCCTGGTCGAGCTTGGGGTAATATTCCTTGAGCGGAACCTGGACATTCTCCGACACGGTGAGCGTGGAGAAGAGCGCGCCGCCCTGGAACAGGATGCCCCAGCGCTTGCGGATCTCGGTCGCCTCGGTCTCGTCGCGGCCGATCGTGTTCTCGCCGAACACTTCGATCTCGCCTTCGATCGGGGTCTGCAGGCCGATGATCGAGCGCATCAGCACCGATTTGCCGGTGCCCGAGCCGCCGACCACGCCGAGGATCTCGCCGCGGCGCACGTCGAGATCGAGATCCTCGTGCACGATCTGCTCGCCGAACCCGTTCTTGAGGCCGCGGACGCAGATGACGACATCGTCGTCATGGGAAAGAGTGGGCGCGGTCATATCCAGCCGACCTGGGTGAAGAACACCGCGAAAAAGGCATCGAGCACGATCACCAGGAAGATCGCCTGGACGACGGCGATGGTGGTGCGGCGACCGACCTGTTCGGCATCCGCCTCCACCTGCATGCCCTGGAAACAACCGGCGATCGCAATGATCGCGCCGAATACCGGCGCCTTGACCAGCCCGACCCAGAGATCGGTGAGCGGCACGACTTCGCGGATGCGCTGGACAAAGGTGACGGGCGGAATGTCGAGCTGAACCCAGCACAGCAGCCCGCCGCCGATGATTCCGATCAACGCCGAATAGAAGCCGAGCAGCGGCAGCATCATAACCACCGCCAGCACGCGCGGAACGACCAGCGCTTCCATCGGCGAGACGCCGATCGTGCGCATCGCATCGATCTCCTCGGTGAGCTTCATCGTGCCGATCTGCGCGGCGAAAGCCGAACCGGAACGTCCGGCGACCATGATCGCCGTCATCAGGATGCCCAGTTCGCGCAGCGTGATGCGGCCGAGCAGGTTGATCGTATAGACTTCCGCGCCGAACTGGCGGAGCTGCACCGCGCCCTGCTGGGCGATGACGATGCCGATCAGGAAGCTCATCAGCCCGATGATGCCGAGCGCCGAGACGCCAACCACTTCGAAGCGGTGGACGGTGGCGTTGAAGCGGAAACGGCTGGGATGCCTGGCTACGTTCCAGAAGGCGATCAGCGTCGCGCCGAAGAAGCCGAGCAGGCCGTAGAGCGTGTGGAAGGCGGTGAGCACCGCATCGCCGACTTCGGAGAGCAGGTGGACGAAGGGGCTGGCCGGCTTGCGCGGCAGCTCGATCGGATGCTCGGCGGCGACGACCTGGTCGAACAGATGCTGGCTTGCCGGTTGCAGCCCCTCGACCGGCGCTTCCTTGTCGCGTGCGAAGCGATGGACCACCCAGGCGCCGACCGTGTCGATCCGCTCGACCTGCGACAGGTCGATGCGGCTGACATCGCCCTCGACCGCATCGAGCCGGTCGGGCAGGTCGCCCAGGCTGGCGAGCGACAAATTGCCGGTGAAGCGGAGGACTGCGCCGCCGCTGCCGGAATCAACCCGTTCGAAATCGGCCAAGGCGCTCATCGCGCGCACCTTTCGGCGATTCGGGCTGGATCGGCAAGCGCCTCCGCTCGTAGATGCATCAATGCACTGTCTCGCAATCTACGACATGGACAAGACCATCACCGCGGCACCGACCTGGACGCGCTTCCTGGTGGCGGCGGCAAAGGCGCGCGCGCCGTGGCGGCTGGCGCTGTTCCCGGCGGTGGGCGTGGCCGGGATCGGCTATCTGCTCAAGCAGGTCGATCGGTCGGGCCTCAAGCAATTCTCGCAGCGGCTGCTGCTGGGCGGCGCGCTGACTCCGGAGGAGATGGCGAAGGTCGCGGAAGCCTTTGCCGAGCACGAAGTTGCCCACGGTGTGCTCCACGGCGCGCGCGAACGGATCGCGGCGGACCGGGCCGAGGGCTACCGGATCGTCATGGCGACGGCCTCGCACGGCTATTACGCCGCGGCGATCGCCCGGCGCCTGGGCATCGAGGACGTGATCGCAACCGAGGCTAAGCGCGATGGGCAAGGCCGAATTCTCTCACTGATTGAAGGCGATAACTGTTACGGGCCCGTAAAGCTCCATAGAATCGAGAGCTGGATGGCGGGGCAGGCGATTCCGCGGGGCAGCGCCCATGTCCGCGCCTATTCGGACCATGTCTCCGACGCGCCGATGCTCGACTGGGCGGACGAGGGCTATGCGGTCAACGCGCATGGCCCGCTGCGCAGGCTCGCCGCGGAGAAGGGCTGGCCAATCCTCGACTGGAGATAATCGCCACGGCGTTCGTTCTTCCCTTCGCACACAAGATGCGGAGAGGATCATGGCCAAGACGCTGGAACAACTGGCGGAAATGATGAAGGACGTCGATTTCGCGATGCTCTCGACGCATAGCGAAGGCGGCACCATCGCAGCCCGCCCGATGAGCAACAATCGCGACGTCGACTATGACGGCGACAACTGGTTCTTCGCCTGCGAGGACACGCGGCTGATCGCGGACCTGAAGGCGAATGCGCAGGTCGGCCTGGCCTTTCACGGCAAGGGCGGGCTGCTCGGCATGAAGCCGGTGTTCGTCCATGTCGAGGGCGTCGCCGAGCTGATCCACGACAAGGCGGCGTTCGAGGACCATTGGACCAAGGGGCTTTCGCTCTGGTTCAAGGAAGGTGTCGATACGCCGGGACTGGTGCTGATCAAGGTGCACGGCGTCCGGGCGCATTACTGGGACGGCGAGGACCAGGGCGAGATCGTGCTGGAAGGGGTTGCTGTCTAGCCATCCATCATCGTCATCCCGGCGAAAGCCGGGATCCCGTGCGGTATCGCGCCTTCGCCTGAGATCCCGGCTTTCGCCGGGATGACGCTAAACTACAGCAGCGTATCCACCGTGTGGATCAGCACGCCGACCAGGCCGCCGACCAGCGTGCCGTTGATGCGGATATATTGCAGGTCGCGGCCCACGGCATTCTCCAGCCGGCCGGTGATGGTCTGCGCGTCCCAGCCCTTGATCGTGTCCGAGACCAGCCGGACAATGCCGTCGCCATAATCGGTCGCCGCACCCACCGCGCTGCGGCGGGCGAAACGGTTGATCGTGTCGGCGAGCTTGCGGTCCTCCTGCAGGGTGACGCCGAACTGCCTGAGCGTCTCGCCCATCTTGCCGCCGAGCGCCTTGCCGGGGTCGCGGGCGAGGCGGAGCAGGGCGGCGCGGCTGGTTTCCCACAGCCCGTCGATCCAGCGCTGGAAAGCCTGGTTCTCGAGCATCTCGAGCTTGAAGGCTTCGACGCGTTCGCGCAGCTCGGGCTTGTGCTGGAGGTCGTATGCGAGCCGCTCGAGCCCTTCCTCGGCCTTGAGGCGCAGGGGGTGGCCGGGGTCCTCGTTCATTTCGACGAGCAGCTTCTCCAGCCCCTCGATGATCTTGTTGGCCAGCGTCTCGTCGAGCCCGGTCCAGCGCATGATGCTGCCGGCGCGGCTATGGACCATCTCGCGGATCAGATGCTCGTTGGCGTCGAGCGCGCGGGCGGCCCAGCGGGTCATGCCATCGAGCAGGGGAAGGTGGCGGTCCTTGGCGATCGCGGCGCCGAGCGCCTGGCCGAGCAGCGGGGCGATGTCGATCGCGCGCAGCCGGGCGGCGATCGCGCCCTTGGCCATGCCGCCGAGGCGCTCCTGGTCGAGCGATTCGAGGAAGTCGGCGGCGAGCCGGCTGGCGCCGCGGCCGATCCGGCCGTCGCCATGCACCGGATTGGCGAGCCAGCGGCCGGCGGCAGCGGCGATGTCGAGGCGCTGCATGCGCCGGGCGACGACCTTGGGGGTCAGGAAATTGTCGCGCAGGAACTGGGCGAGGGTGGAGGCGATCCGGTCCTTGTTGCGCGGGATGATCGCGGTGTGGGGGATGGGAAGGTGGAGCGGGTGGCGGAACAGCGCCGTCACCGCGAACCAGTCGGCGAGGCCGCCAACCATCGCCGCCTCGGCAAAGGCGCGCACATAGCCCAGCGCCGGGTGCAGATGATCGAAGGCACGGGCGAGCAGGAAGATCGCCGCCATCGCCACGAGCAGTCCGGTGGCGACCAGCCGCATCCGGCGCAGCGGCGCCGGCACGGCCTCGGATGAAGAAAGGGGAGCGCGCAACTTCGTCACACGCTCCCCAATACATCAGACGCGATCAAGTTCACTCCGCCGGTTGCGGTGCATCGTCCCCGGGCTTGTGCTCGATCGTGCCGCCGCCATGGCCATGGCCGATCACGCGGCTGCCATCATCGCCCGGCCGGAAGGTGAGCAGGCGGCGCGACAGCTTCGGTCCGAGCCAGTGCTCGAGGCCGACCGCGAGGCTGAACAATGCGGGGACCATCACCAGGGTGAGCACCGTCGACAGGATCAGGCCGCCGATCACGGTCATGCCCATCGGCGCGCGCCACGATCCGTCGCCGTTGAGCGACAGCGCGGTCGGCACCATGCCGGCGACCATTGCCACCGTGGTCATCACGATGGGCTGGGCGCGCTTGTGCCCGGCATCGACGATCGCGGTGAACTTGTCGACGCCCTTGGCCATCTCCTCCAGCGCGAAGTCGACCAGCAGGATCGAGTTCTTCGCGACGATGCCGAACAGCATCAGCATGCCGATGAACACCGGGAGCGACAGCGGCTGGCCGGCGATCCACAGCGCGATCAGCCCGCCCAGCGGCGCGTTGAGCAGCGAACCCATGTTCACCAGCGGCGACATGAAGCGGCGATACAGCAGCACCAGCACCGCGAAGACGAGGAAGATGCCCGTCGCCAGCGCGATGAAGAAGTTGTTGAGCATCTCCGCCTGCCACTTGGCGTTGCCGACGGTCATTTCCGCCACGCCGATCGGCAGGTTCTTCATGATCGGCAGCTGGTGGATCTTCTGCAGCGCCAGGCCCGAGACGATCGCCTTGCCGGTCTTCGGATCGGTCGCCAGGTCCGCGCCGATGACGACGCGGCGCTGGAGGTTCAGGCGCTCGATCTTGGTCGGGCCCGTGCCGAAGCCGATATCGGCGACGACGTCGAGCGGCACCGAGCCGCCGGTCTGGGTCTGCACCGGCAGGTTCTGGATCGTCGACAGCTTGGCGCGCGCATCTTCCTGCAGCGCCACGCGGATCGGGATCTGACGATCGGACAGCGAGAATTTCGCGCTGTTCTGATCGATGTCGCCCAGCGTCGCGATGCGGATCGCGTTCGACAGTGCCGCCGTGGTCACGCCCAGGTTCGCCGCGAGGTCGAGACGCGGCTTGATCACGATCTCTGGGCGGTTGAGGTCGCCGGCGATGCGCGGAGCCACCACTTCGGGCATCTTCTGCATCTGGTCGACCAGGGTGAGCGCGGTCTTGGTGAGCAGCTCGGGATCCTCGCCGCCCAGCGTCACGGTCAGCGCGCGGCCGCTCGAGCCCCAGCCGCCCTGTGCGCGGAAGCCGACACGGGCATCGGGGATGGCGAGCAGGTCCGGCGTGATCCGCCGGGTGAATTCGTCGCTGGTCTCCTTGCGATCGTCCTTGAGCATCGCGGTCACGCGGCCGCTGCCGACGAACGCACGCTCATAGACGTTCTGGACGTCGGGCTCCTGGCGCAGGCGGGCCGCCACGCGGCGAACCACGGCGTCGGTCTGCTCGAGCGTGGTGCCCGGCACCATCTCGACATTGGCGGTGACCTGGTCCTCGTCCTGGGTCGGCTGGAAGGTCATCGGCAGCATCGCGAAGAACACCACCGTGAGCGCCAGCGACGCGACGAAGCCGGCGATCGCCGACCAGCGATGGTGCAGCGTCCAGCGCAGCAGCTTCACATAGGCGTCCATGATCCGGCCTTCGCCGTGCGAGACATGGCCGTGCGCCTTGAGGAAATAGGCCGCGATCATCGGGGTGACGAGACGTGCCACGGCAAGGCTCATCAGCACCGAGGCGACGACGGTGAGGCCGAAATTCTTGAAGAACTGGCCCGACACGCCCGGCATCAGGCCGACGGGCAGGAACACCGCGACGATCGACATCGTGGTGGCGAGCACCGCGATACCGATCTCGTCGGCCGCGTCGATCGATGCCTGATAGGCCGATTTGCCCATGCGCATGTGCCGGACGATGTTCTCGATCTCCACGATCGCGTCGTCGACCAGCACGCCGGCGACCAGGCTGAGCGCGAGCAGCGTCATCTGGTTGAGCGTGAAGCCCAGCATGTCCATGAACCAGAAGCTGGGGATCGCCGAAAGCGGGATCGCCAGCGCCGAGATGAACGTGGCGCGCCAGTCGCGCAGGAAGATCAGCACCACGATGACCGCGAGCACGGCGCCCTCGATCATCGCTTCCATCGCCGAGTGATATTGCTGCTCGGCATATTTGGACCAGTTCGAGAGCAGCTCGAAATGGACCTTGGCGTTGTTCTTCTCGAGCTTCTGGAGCGTCTTTTCCGCTTCATGGAAGATCGCGACGTCCGACGCGCCCTTGGCGCGCTGGATGTCGAACGAGATCACTGCATGGCCGTTGAAGCGCGCGGCGCTGCGCAGCTCGGCATAGCTGTCGGTCACCGTCGCGATATCGGCGAGGCGCACGGTGCGGCCATTGCCGGTCGAGATCTGGGTCTGGCCGAGCGCATAGGCGTTCTTGGCGTTGCCGAGCACGCGGACCGACTGTTCATAGCCCGAGATCTCGGCGCGGCCGCCGGCGGCGTTCATGTTCACCGCGCGCAGCTGCTGGTTCACCTGGCTGGCGGTAAGGCCATAGGACTGGAGCCTGGCGGGATCGATCTGGACGCGGATCTCGCGGTTGACGCCACCATTGCGGTTCACCGCCGACATGCCGGTGATCGAGAGCAGGCTCTTCGCCACCGTATTGTCGATATACCAGCTCAGCTGCTCGACGGTCATGTCGGGCGCGATCGCGGTGAAGCTGGCGATGTCGTTGTCGCTCGCCGAATCGACGCGGCCGATCTGCGGCTCGAGAATGCCGTCGGGCAAATTGCCGCGGATCTGCTGGACCGCGCTGCGCACGTCCTCCACCGCGCGATCGATCGGGGTGCCGATCGCGAGCTGGACGACGGTCTGCGACTGGCCCTCGGTCACCGTCGAGTTGATCTCGTCGATGCCCTGCAGGCTGCGCACGGCGCTTTCCACCTGCTGGGTGATCTGCGTCTCGAGTTCGCTGGGCGCGGCGCCCGGCTGGCTGATCGCGATCCAGACGATCGGGAAATCGATGTCCGGATTGTTGTTCACGTCCATCCGGTTGAAGCTCATCAGGCCCGCAACCGTGAGGAACAGGAACAGGACGATCGGCGGAATCGGATTCCGGATCGACCAGGCCGAGATATTCCGGAAGCTCATCGCTTGGATCTCACTTCTTCAGGAGCTGGGGGATGACCTTCTGGCCCGGGTTCAGGAACGCGCCGGCGGTCATCACCACGCGCTCATTGCCGGTCAGGCCCTGCGTCACCGAGACGCCCGAATCGGTCACCGCGCCGGTGACGACGGGCGTGCGGACCGCCTTGTTGTCGCGGTCGAGCGTGTAGACATAATTGCCCTGCGCATCGCTCTGGATCGCCGACTGGGGCAGGATCACGGCGTTCTCGGCGCCGGTGATGATCTGCGCGCTGGCGAAGCCGCCCGGGCGGAGCGCCGGGTTATAGGCGAGCTGGATGCGGGCAATGCCCTGGCGGGTGTTCGGATCGATCACCGGCGAGACCTGCCACACCGTGCCGCTGAACACCTGGGTGCTGCCGGTCGGCGTGATCTGCGCGGTCGAGCCCACACGGGTGCGCAGGAGGTCTGCTTCGGCGAGCTGCGCGCGCAGCTCCATCTGGCCGCCCATCGCCATGCGGAACAGCACGCCCGAGCCGCCGCTGACGATCTGGCCCGGCTCGACCTGGCGGGTGAGCACCAGGCCGGCTTCCGGCGCGCGGATGTCGAGGCGGTGGTTGCGCGCCTGGGTCTCGGCGAGCTGGGCGCGGGCGACGCGGACGCGAGCCGACGCCTGGTCGCGCGCGGCGGTCAGCCGGTCGATATCGGCCTTGGACACGAAGCCGTTCGAAACGAGGCTCTGCGCACGGTCGAGATTGGCCTGGGCGAGCTTGGCATCCGCTTCGGCGACGCGCACCGACGCGGCGAGCGAATCGGCGGTCTGGACCTGGACCGAGCGATCGACGGTGGCGAGGACCTGCCCCTTGCCGACCCAGGTGCCCGGCTCGACCAGGACGCGGGTGACCAGGCCACCCTCGCCGACGACGCCGACCGGCATCTCGCGCTTGGCGGCAAGGCTGCCGGTGCCGCTGATCACGGTCTGCACGGCCTGGCGGCCAGGCGTGGTGACCGTGACGGTCGGCATCTGCGACGGGTTGTTGGACTTGCCCGCGGCCTTGTTGGCGGCGCCGTCCTGCTTGCCGCCCATGAACTTGCCCATGGTGAAGAAGCCGGCAACGGCGATCGCGAGGACGATCAGCGTAATCCAAAGCCACCGCCGCGACTTCGGCGCATCCCCACTATATTCCAGCCGCTCCTGTCGTCCGAACATCCCTGCCTCGTAATTCATGTGCGACATTCCGATCCGGCCGAAATCGGCCGCTGCCCCCAAGTTGATCGCACTGTATTAGATGAATAAGGCACCGGCTACAAGAGCCGTTTCGCGTGGCCGGCCAAATGCCCGTTCCGGCCATTTTCCGCAAGTATCCGGGATGTTTCCAGAACCGTTTCCGTCAAGAAACAGTTGCAATGAAGTCGCACTAGCGCGACCTTCCGCGCGGCTCGGGGGAGACGGGCCGAATCGAGGAGGGAATTCATGCCGCACGGGATTATTGGGTGGCTGCTCATCGGCCTGGTGGCCGGTGTGCTGGGCAAGCTGATCATGCCGGGCAAGGATCCGGGCGGCGTGATCGTGACGATCCTGCTGGGCATCGCGGGGGCGCTGCTGGCCTTTTACCTGACGCCGATGCTGGGTCTCGAAGTGCGCGACAGCACCTGGCAGGCCTATGCCGCCGCCACCGCCGGTTCGGTGGTGCTGCTGGCGCTCTACCGGCTGATCATGGTGCGCCGGGCGTAAGTTCTTCGGGACGGGGGCCTGCGCCGGCCCGTGCCCGATTTCCGTTCAGCTTCCATTTGTCCCGCGCGCGGCATGGCTGTGTGCGGGACAATCATGTTGGAGTGAATGATGATTCGACTGGCTCTTGCCGCTTCTGCCGCCGCGATTACCGTCGCGGCGCTTCCCGCTGCCGCGCAGAGCGACGCGCGCCCGGTGCTCATCGACGGCACCGTGCTCGATGTGAGCGCGACCGGCACCAGCACGCGCGTGCCCGATCTCGCGGTGATCGAGGCGGGCGTGGTCAGCCAGGCGAGCACCGCCGCGGTGGCGATGCAGCAGAACAATGCGCAGATGACCAAGGTCCTGGCCGCGCTGCGCAAGTCGGGCGTGGCCGAGCGCGACATCCAGACCGCGACGATCAACCTCAGCCCGCAATATCGCTATGCCCAGAACGAGCCGCCGGTGATCACCGGCTACCAGGCATCGAACCAGGTCTCGATTCGCTTCCGCGACATCGCGAAGAGCGGGACGATCCTCGACACGCTGGTCCGCGAGGGCGCCAACAACATTTCCGGCCCGAACCTGACGGTCGACAAGCCCGAGGGCGCGCTCGACGAGGCGCGGACCGATGCGATCAAGAAGGCGCGGGCGCGGGCCGAGCTCTATGCGCAGGCGGCGGGGCTCAAGGTCGATCGCATCCTGGCGATTTCCGAGGGCGGATCGCTGCCGATGCCGCCGGTGCCGATGATGGCGATGCGCGCCAGCGCCGGCATGGTTGCCGACAAGCTCGAGGTCGTGGCGGGCGAGCGCGAACTGAACGTCACCGTCTCGGTGCGCTTCCTGCTCAAGTAATCCGCGCATGAAAAAGGGGCCGTCCCTCGCGGGGCGGCCCCTTTTTGATCCTGGACCCGGTTAGCGCAGCGAACCGCGACGGACCAGATTGACCAGCGCGAGCAGAACGATCGCGCCGACCAGCGACACCAGGAACGTCGTCGGATTGATCACGCCGCTGTTGATGTCACCGCTGCCGAACAGCCAGCCGCCGATAAAGGCGCCGACAATGCCGACAATCACGTTCAGGAAAATGCCCTGCTGGGCATCGGTACGCATCACGATGCTGGCAAGCCAGCCGACGACGCCGCCGATGACCAGCCAAACGATAAGGCTCACCATAAGTCCCTCCGTTATCTAGGCCCGCGGACCGGGCGACGAAGGAAAAATGAGCGGGCGCTCGTGTTGGTTCCGTACCGATATTTTGCACGGAAACGGGAACTTTTCCCGAGAGCCATAAAGAAAAAGGCCCGCCCCGGTCGTGCCGGGGCGGGCCGATGCCTGCTCTTCGAGGGAAGAGATCAGTATTTCTGCTGGCGCTCGTAGAGCGAGCGATAATGCTGGATGCGCGTGACGCGCAGGCCCGGCATGCCCGAACGGTCGATCGCGCGCTGCCAGCCCGCGAATTCCTCGACGGTGAGGCCATAGCGCTCGCAAACCTCGTCGACACTGAGCAGCCCGCCATTGACGGCGGCGACCACCTCGGCCTTGCGGCGGACCACCCAGCGGGTGGTGTCCGCCGGCGGCAGCGTCTCGAGGGTAAGCGGCTCGCCGAGCGGGCCGATCACTTTCGCGGGACGGATCTTCTGGTTCTCAATCATCTACTCGCCTTTCGGGGCGGGGGGCCCCCGCTACGCAAACTGAACACGCCCACCGATATTCGTCGCTCTTTGAACATCGGCTAAAACGCCTCGGTAAATTCGCTCTTCATTCTTCCTGACGACGGGTTAGCGCTCGCGCGGCAAGGCGATGGAACGCCCCATGCGCAGGTGCGAGAAGCTGCTCGACCGGCGCGACCAGCGCCAACCGGGCCTGCGCGCGTGCCGTGGGACTCGCCGCCTGGCGCGCCGCCACGCCGACCAGCAGTACCGCCAGTTCGGTCGGCATGGCGGTGATCGCCACGTCGCGTTCCAGTCTGGCAAAACTCAGGTCCACGCGCTCTTCTACCCATCCGACAAGTTGAACTCGGATTTGGGCTTTCTACCCAAAAGTCTTGAAGGGTCCGTAAAGCAGGTGAAAACGAGCGCTTAACCAGCGTTACCGGAATCCAACCGGGGTGGCGCGGGGAACTACGAGTGCCTAAATGCGCGCGATCATGATCGCAGGAGACTTCCAGCTCGAGGCGCCGTTGAAGGCGCGCCGCATCGTCGTCGCCATGTCGGGCGGGGTCGATTCCTCGGTCGTGGCCGGGCTTGCCGCGGCTACCGGCGCCGAGACGATCGGCGTGACGCTGCAGCTCTACGATCATGGCGAGGCGGTGGGCCGCGCCGGCTCGTGCTGTGCCGGGCGCGACATCCGTGACGCCCGCGCGGTCTGCGACAAGCTCGGCATCGCGCATTATGTCTTCGACCATGCGTCGAGCTTCAAAAGCGAAGTGATCGACGATTTCGCCGACGAATATCTCGCCGGGCGCACGCCGATTCCCTGCGTGAAGTGCAACATGGGGCCGAAATTCACCGATCTGTTCGCGCTCGCCCGCGACCTGGGTGCCGATTGCCTGGCGACCGGCCATTATGTCCAGCGGGTGATGGGGGCAGAAGGCGCCGAGTTGCACCGTGCGTACGACCCGGCGCGCGACCAGAGCTATTTCCTGTTCGCCACCACTGCGGCCCAGCTCGATTTCCTGCGCTTCCCGCTGGGCGGCATGCCCAAGCCGCAAGTGCGCGAACTGGCCACGCAGCTCGGGCTGGCCGTGGCGGGCAAGCCCGACAGCCAGGACATCTGCTTCGTGCCCGACGGCGACTATGCCGCGCTGGTCAAGAAGCTGCGCCCCGAGGCGGGGACCCAGGGCGAGATCGTCGACGAATCGGGCAAGCTGCTCGGCCGCCACAAGGGGTTGATCCACTTCACCGTCGGCCAGCGCCGCGGGCTCGAGATCGGCGGCGCGCCCGAGCCCTATTATGTGCTGCGGCTCGATCCCGCGACCAAGCAGGTGATCGTCGGCCCCAAGCGAGCGCTGGCGGTGCGCGCGGCGCGGATCGAGGGGATCAACTGGCTGGGCGGCAGCTATTCGGGGCCGATGACCGCCAAGGTGCGCAGCCTCGCCAAGCCGGTACCCGCACGGCTCGAGGATGGCCGCGTGGTGTTCGAGACGCCGGAATATGGCGTCGCCCCCGGCCAGGCCGCGGTGCTCTATGCCGGCGAGCGCGTGCTCGGCGGCGGCTGGATCGCCGAGACCGAGCGGGCGGAACTGGTGCCCGCCTGACAGGCGGTTGCCGGACCCGTGCCGATGTGTATTATGTAAATAACACACATCGGAGACCCGCATGTTCCTGGCCGCCGCGCTTTCGATCGCCCTGCTGCAGTCCGCGCCTGATCCGGCGCTCCTCGCCGAAGTGAAGGCGGCGGATGCGGCGCTGTTCGAGACCTTCTTCGAGCGCTGCGATCCCGCGCGGCTCGCCGCGCAGGTGACGCCCGATTTCGAGATGTACCACGACAAGGACGGCGTGGTGGCGACCAGCGGGGACGCTTTCGTCGCGCTCTATGCAAAGGGGTGCGAGGCGAAGAAGGCACCCGATGCCTGGCGCAGCCGACGCGCGCTGCTGCCCGAGACGTTGCGGGTCGATCCGGTGCCGGGCTTCGGCGCGATCGAGGAGGGCGATCATGTCTTCTACGAGCGCCAGGGCGACGGGCCGGAGAAGCTGGTCGGCAAGGCGCATTTCGTCCAGCTGTGGAAGAGGGGGGCGGACGGCTGGCGGGTGGCGCGTATCCTCAGCTATGCGCACCAGGCGATGCCCTAGCAGCGCCCCGCATTGGCATTGGCGGCGCCACGCCCTATCTCCCGGCCTCGAATTGAGCGGGAAGGATTAGCGCGTGGCCGAATACGATTATGATCTCTTCGTGATCGGTGCAGGTTCAGGCGGCGTCCGCGCCTCGCGCGTCTCGGCGGCCTATGGCGCCAGGGTCGCGGTGGCCGAGGAATATCGCATCGGCGGCACCTGTGTGATCCGCGGCTGCGTGCCCAAGAAGCTGCTCGTCTACGGCGCGCATTTCGCCGAGGACCTGAAGGACGCGCGCCGCTTCGGCTGGAACGTGCCCGAATGCGATTTCGACTGGGCGGTGCTGCGCGACAATGTGCTGGCTGATGTCGATCGCCTCAACGGCCTCTACACCCAGACGCTGCACAACAACCAGGTCGAGACCTTCCTCGAGCGCGCCACCGTCACCGGCCCGCACGAAGTGATGCTGGCGAGCGGGCGCAAGGTCACCGCCAAATATATCCTCGTCGCCACCGGCGCGCATCCGCATGTGCCGGAATTCCCGGGCAGCGATCTCGGCATCACCTCGAACGAGGTCTTCCACCTCGACAAGCTGCCCAAGCGCGTGCTGATCGCCGGCGGCGGCTATATCGCCAACGAGTTCGCCGGCATCTTCAACGAGTTCGGCAGCCATGTGACCCTGGTCAACCGCACCGATGTCATCCTGCGCGGCTATGACCATTCGATGCGTGACCGGCTGCTCCAGATCTCGCTGATGAAGGGCATCGATTTCCGCTTCCACTGCGAGTTCAAGTCGATCGAGAAGCTGGAGAGCGGCGCGCTCAAGGTGACGCTGAGCAAGCACGAGCCGATCGAAGTCGATTGCGTGATCTTCGCTACCGGCCGCGTGCCCAATACGACGGGACTTGGCCTCGAGGATGTCGGCGTGCAGCTCGACGGCAAGGGCGCGGTGCAGGTCGACGCCGACAACATGTCGTCGGTCGATTCGATCTATGCGGTGGGCGACGTGACCAACCGGGTGCAGCTCACGCCGATCGCGATCCGCGAGGGCCAGGCGTTCGCCGACACGATCTTCGGCGGCAAGCCGCACCAGGTCGATTATTCCTGCATCCCGAGCGCCGTGTTCAGCCACCCGCCGATGGCCGGCGTCGGCATGACCGAAAGCGAGGCGCGCAACAAGCTCGGCTCGATCGCGGTCTATCAGAGCGATTTCCGCGCGATGAAGAATGTCCTCGCCGATCGCAATGAGCGTTCTCTCTACAAGATGATCTGCGACGGCACGACCGGCCGGGTCGTCGGCCTCCACATGATCGGGCCGGACGCGCCGGAGATCCTCCAGGCGGCGGCGGTGGCGGTGAAGGCCGGGCTGACCAAGGATGCCTTCGACCAGACCGTGGCGCTGCACCCGACCATGTCGGAAGAGCTCGTGCTGATGAAGTGATCGGGAAGTTCGTGCCGAAGGCGCGAACCGAAGGCTGCGGGGCAGCCTTCGCCGCTCACTCCCCCGCAGGGCGGGTGGGACTGGGCGATTCCTCTGCGGTGGACTTGGCGAACCGCCCCGCCGCCGCCCGCGCCAGCGTCGGCCCCAGCGCCAGCACCGCGAGGAACCGCAGCGCCTGCATCGCCATCACGAAAGGCTGGTCCACCGGCACCGAGGTCGCGATGATCGCCACCGAATCGAGCCCACCGGGGCTCACCGCCAGATAAGCGCTCACCGGGTCGATCCCGGTGACCTTCGACAAAACCAGCGACAGCGCGGCGGAAAAGCCGATCAGGGTGAAGGTGGCGAGCAGCACGCGCGGCAGTGCCCGGCCAGCCACGGCAAGCGTCTCGCGGGTAAAGGCCAGGCCGATCCGCCAGCCGACCAGCGCATAGCTTACCGCCAGCACCGGCTCGGGCAGGGTCATCCGCAACATGCCGAGCGCGTGCAGCGTGATCCCCGCCGCCATCGGCACCAGCAGCGCCCCGGCCGGGATGCGCAGCTTCAGGCCGATGAGCGCGCCGATCCCTGCAACCGACAAGGTAGCCAGTGAAGGGATCAGCGGGGCCGGGGCCAGCATCGTCACCAGCCAGTCGCCGCCATGATGCGCGCCGAGCGCCGCCGCGAGGATCGAGGCCACCGCGGCGACCGATACGACGCGGGTATAGGTCATGAACGCCACCAGCCGCGCGTCCGCGCCGAACGCATCGGCCATCACCACCATGGCCGAGGCGGCACCCGGCATCGATCCCCAGATCGCGGTGCTGCCGGGCAACACCTGCCAGCGGCTGAGCAGATAGCCGAGCAGGCTGCTCGCGCCGAGCGTAACCGCGGTCACGCCCAGGAACAGCGGCCACTCAGCCATCACCCGCGAAAAGGCACCGACATCGAGCGTGCCGGCGATCAGGCAGCCGATCACCGCCAGCATCGGCCCGAGCAGCAGCCCCGCCGAAAGCCCGATCCATTCCAGGATCGCCGTGCCCACCGCCGAAGCCGCGAGCAGGCCGAGCCATGCCCCCGCCTGGCGCCCGCTCAACTGTCGTGGGCGAGGATCGCGTCAGCCTCGTCCAGCGGCACCTTGCCGGCGCGGCGCGACAGCCAGGTCGTCGCGGCGATGTCCCAGGTGACGTTGCCGACGGTACGCATGATGTCGGGCAGCGTCTCGACCGCGACGAGCAGGCCGAGCGGGCTCACCGGCGCGCCGATCGTCGCCGCCACCGGGGCGATCGCGCTGACATAGCTGACCGTGCCGGGCAGGCTGACCGAGCCGAGCGAAGTGAGGGTGGCGACGACCACGCCCACCGCCAGCGTGGCGGGGCTGAGCGGCACGCCGAACCATTCGGCGACATAGATGGCCACCGCGAAGTTCATCGCCGGGCCGGTCGCGCGGAAAATCGCCACGGCGAGCGGCAGCGTCACGCCCGATACGGCCACCGGCACGCCGAGCTTGCCCGAGCCCTCGATCATCACCGGCAGCGTCGCCAGCGAGCTCTGGGTGCTCAGCGCCACCGCCTGGCTGGGCAGCGCGGCGCGGGTATAGGCGCCCAGGCGCACCCGCCCGCCGAACACCGCGACCGGATAGGCGAAGATCGTCACCGCCAGGCCGACGCCCGCGACGATCAGGATGTAATGGATCAGCGCGCCGAACGCGCCGGTGCCGGCCTTGGCGCCGACAACCAGTGCCAGCGCGAACACGCCGACCGGTCCGACCCACAGCACCCAGTCGATCACCACCAGCATCACGTCGCGGAGTGCCTTGAAGAAGTCGGTGAGCAGCTTCTGCGCCTCGCCGCCCACCCGGGTCATTGCGAAGGCGAAGATCAGCGAGAAGATGATCAGCGACAGGAACGCGTTCTCGGCCGCGGCCTTGACGATGTTGGCCGGGATGATCGCCGCCAGGAAATCGCCGATCGGCGGCACCGGGCCGATCTTCTCGGCGCCGGCCAGCGCGCCGCGCAGCGCGGTGGCGGATTCGTGCGGCAGCGGGGCGAAATGGAGGAACAGCGGGGTCAGGATCGCGGCGGCGGTCGCCGACAGCGCCAGCACGATGACGTATAGCGCGATGGCGCGGGCAGCCAGCCGCCCGGCCTGGGCGGCCTCGGCGGTGGCGGCGACGCCGGTGATCAACAGCGCCACGACCAGCGGCACGATCGTCATCTGCAGGCCGTTGAGCCAGGCCTGGCCGATCGGCTGGGCCCAGTCGGCCGCGATCGTCGCACCGGACGGCGCGTACGCGGCGAGCAGCGCGCCGACGACCAGTCCGGCAATAAGCGACAATAGAATACGAGTTGGTTGCGACATGCTCGCCCTTTTGGAGTTTCCGCGCTAATCCGGTGGCGGTTGAGGGCCTGCAAGGTCGCGAGAAAACGGCACATGGCAAGAAAATATTTCGGGACGGACGGAATCCGGGGGGCGACGAACCTGTCGCCGATGACCGCGGCGATGGCGATGAAGGTCGGCATGGCGGCAGGCGCGCACTTCCGGCGCGGCGATCACCGCCACCGGGTGGTGATCGGCAAGGACACGCGGCTTTCGGGCTACATGCTCGAGAACGCGCTGGTCGCCGGCTTCACGAGCGTCGGCATGGACGTGGTGCTGCTCGGGCCGATGCCGACTCCGGCGGTGGCGATGCTCACCCATTCGATGCGCGCCGACATGGGCGTGATGATCTCGGCGAGCCACAATCCCTATGCCGACAACGGCATCAAGCTGTTCGGGCCCGACGGCTTCAAGCTTTCGGACGAGGACGAGCTGGCGATCGAGGCGCTGATCGACGGGGAGGTGCCGCTCGCGGCTTCGGCCGATATCGGTCGTGCCCGGCGCGTCGAGGATGCGCGCGGCCGCTACATCCACTTCGCCAAGTCGACTTTCCCCGAGGAGCTGACGCTCGACGGGCTCAAGATCGTCGTCGATTGCGCCAATGGCGCGGCATACCAGGTCGCGCCCTCGGCGCTGTGGGAGCTCGGCGCCGAAGTGATCGCGATCGGCGTCACCCCCAACGGCAAGAACATCAATGACGGCGTCGGCTCGACCGCGCCCGACACGCTGTGCGAGACCGTGGTCGGCTCCGGCGCGCATATCGGCATCGCGCTCGATGGCGATGCGGATCGCCTCATCGTGGTCGACGAGCAGGGCAAGGTGGTCGATGGCGACCAGCTGATGGCGACGATCGCCGGCGGCTGGGCGCGGCAGGGCCGGCTTGCCGGGGGCGGCCTGGTCGCCACCGTCATGTCGAACCTCGGGCTCGAGCGGCACCTCTCGGCGCAGGGCCTCGGTCTGATCCGCACCTCGGTGGGCGATCGCTACGTCCTCGAGAAGATGCGTTCGTCGGGCTATAATGTCGGCGGCGAGCAGTCGGGGCACATCATCCTGTCCGACTATGCCACGACGGGCGATGGTCTGGTCGCCGCGCTCCAGGTGCTGGCCGAGCTGGTTCGCGCCGGCGCGCCGGCCAGCGAAGTGCTCCATCGCTTCGATCCGCTGCCCCAGCTGCTCAAGAATGTCCGCTTCAAGGGCGGCAAGCCGCTGGAGGATTCGCGCGTGAAGGACGTGATCGCCGCGGCCGAAGCGGAGCTGGACGGCAAGGGCCGCCTCGTCATCCGCGCGTCGGGCACCGAGCCGGTGATCCGGGTGATGGCCGAGGGCGACGACAAGGCGCAGGTGGAAGCGGTGGTCGACCGCATCTGCGACGTGGTGCGCGAGGCTGCCGCCTGATGCTCGAGATGCGCCCCGATTGCGAGCGCTGCGGCGCCGATCTGCCGGCGGACGAGGGCGGCGCCTTCATCTGCTCGTTCGAGTGCACCTTCTGCGCCGATTGCACCGATGCACTCGACGAACGCTGCCCCAATTGCGGCGGCGAACTGTTGGACCGGCCGGCGCGTGTCGGTAAGGCGCTGGCGAACAATCCGGCGAGCACGGAGCGCCGGTACAAGGGTTGAAACCCAGGGGCTGAGGCATGCCGCTATTCTTCTTCCGTCATGCTGAATTTGTTTCAGCATCCAATTATCCACCAGCGGTATCGCTTGAGGCGCGTTGGACCCTGAAACAAGTTCAGGGTGACAAAGGAATAGAGGTATGACTCCCCGGATACTCATCATCGCCGGCTCGGATTCCGGCGGCGGCGCCGGCATCCAGGCGGACATCAAGACCGTCACCATGCTCGGCGGCCATGCGATGACCGCGATCACCGCGATCACCGCGCAGAACACCTTGGGCGTCACCGGCGTGCATCCGGTGCCGACCGAGATGGTGCTGGCGCAGATCGATGCCTGTGTCGCCGATATCGGCGTAGACGCGATCAAGATCGGCATGATCGGCTCCGCCCGCACCGCGCTGGCGGTGGCCGGGAAGCTCGCCGAGCTGCCCGGCATCCCGGTGGTGTTCGATCCGGTGATGATCGCTTCGAGCGGCGCCACCCTGGCCGATGACACGACCATCGCCGCGTTCGAGCGGCTGATGGACCGCGCCACCGTCGTCACCCCCAATATCCCCGAGCTGGCGGCGCTGGGCGGCGATGCCCGCGCGCTGGTCGAGGCGCATCGCTGCGCCGTGCTGGTCAAGGGCGGGCATGTCGAGGGGCCCGTGGTCACCGATCGGCTCTATTCCGCCGATCCCGAGGATCCGCCCGAGATCGAGTGGAGCAATCCGCGCATCGACAGCGACAACACCCATGGCACCGGTTGTACCCTGTCCTCCGCCATCGCCTGCGGGCTCGCGGTCGAATGGGACCTGCCCGAGGCGATCCGCCGCGCCCGCCGCTTCGTCCGCATCGCGATGCGCGAGGCGCCCGGGCTCGGCCGCGGCCATGGCCCGATGGGGCAGCAGGCGGTGCGGCTCGACCTCAACATGAGCTTCTTCGAGCCGATGCTGAACCAGGTGACCGTGCCCGCCGCCGATCTTGCGGCGAGCGAGCGCTTCTACCGGCTGCTCGGCCTGCGCCAGGTCGTCCGCGCGAGCCCGCGCTATGCCCGGTTCGAGACCGAGGGCGGCGCCACCTTCAGCATCGCCACCGATCCCAGCTACACCGCCCCGGTCGTCTATTTCGAATGCGGCGACCTCGACGTCACCGTCGCCTATCTCCAGCAGCAGGGAATCGTCTTCGAGCAGGATCCCAAGGACGAGAATTGGGGCTGGCGCGAAGCCCGGCTGCGCGATCCGGCCGGCAATTCGGTTCGTCTCTACCAGGCTGGCGAGATGCGCCGCTATCCGCCATGGCGGGTCC
This sequence comes from Sphingomonas kyeonggiensis, assembly GCF_014204495.1. Lineage (GTDB taxonomy): Bacteria > Pseudomonadota > Alphaproteobacteria > Sphingomonadales > Sphingomonadaceae > Sphingomonas > Sphingomonas kyeonggiensis_A. Next base: position 1,234,356 of record NZ_JACHLN010000001.1, read on the forward strand.
AGGATGCCTGATCTCAAGTTCGAGCGGAAATATGGAAAGCTGCACGGCGGCCCGGTTGCCGGGGTGGACGAGGCCGGCCGCGGCCCGCTCGCCGGCCCGGTGGTCGCCGCCGCGGTCATCCTCGATCCCAAGTGCATTCCCGAGGGCGTCGACGATTCCAAGGCGCTGACCGCGCTCAAGCGCGAGCGGCTCTGCGCCGAGATCCTCGCCTGCGCCCAGGTCGGCCTCGGCATCGCCACGGTCGAGGAGATCGACAGCCTCAACATCTTCTGGGCGACGATGCTGGCGATGACCCGCGCGGTCGAGGCGCTCGGCCCGGCGCCCGCCTTCGTGCTGGTCGACGGCAATCGCTGCCCGGACTGGACGCACCGGAGCCATGCCGTGGTCGGCGGCGACGCGCTCTGCCTGTCGATCGCCGCCGCCTCGATCGTCGCCAAGCATCGCCGCGACACGATGATGATAGAGCTCGACGCGCTCCACCCCGGCTATGGCTGGGCGAGCAACAAGGGCTATGGCGCGAAGGTCCACCAGGAAGCGCTGCGCATCCTCGGCCCGACGCCGCACCACCGCAGGAGCTTCGCGCCGGTCGCCCAGGCGCATTTCGACTTCGGGATCCCGGCCGCCGAATGATTCGGCGATCTCCAGCCCGCTATGCCTTGGGGCGGCGCTGGCCGAATCATTGATTCGGGCGATCCCGGTCCTTCCGCCGCGCCGTCATCCGCTTCCGGTTCCGGCGAGCGCACGACAGGCGAAATGAGTCTTTTTCGCCACACCCCATATCTTGTGCCTGTGGATAACTTTGCGACTCAGCATGTGGATAAGTTCGTGGAGCGTTCTACAAGTTAACGGAATCGCAGGTTTTTTCGTTAACCAATCAGCGCTTGACGCGAGGCCATTCGCCGACAGAAACCGCCTCTCCAACAAGGGGAAAGAGGTTAATGGGGGTTCTCGAAAAGGGCAGACTCAAGCCGGCAACGGTGCGTTCATGGGTCGATGTGTTGCCCTACGATACGATCCTGCAGCAGGACTGCATCGAGGCGATGCGCGCTTTGCCCGCAAAGTCGGTCGACTGCATCTTCGCCGATCCGCCCTATAATCTGCAGCTCGGTGGCGACCTGAACCGTCCGGACGGCAGCGCCGTCGACGCGGTCACCGACGAATGGGACAAGTTCGACAGCCTGGCCGCCTATGACGCGTTCACCCGCGAATGGCTGGCCGAGGCGCGCCGCATCCTGAAGGACGACGGCACGATCTGGGTGATCGGCAGCTATCACAACATCTTCAAGGTCGGCTCGGCGATCCAGGACCTCGGCTTCTGGATCCTCAACGACATCATCTGGCGCAAGGCCAACCCGATGCCCAATTTCAAGGGCACCCGGTTCACCAACGCGCACGAGACGCTGATCTGGGCGAGCACCGGCGAGAAGGCGAAATACACCTTCAACTATCGCTCGATGAAGACGCTCAACGACGAGATCCAGATGCGCTCGGATTGGGAATTCCCGATCTGCGGCGGCCAGGAGCGTCTCAAGAAGGGCGGCACCAAGGTCCACCCGACCCAGAAGCCCGAAGCATTGCTCTATCGGATCATGCTCGCCAGCACCAAGCCGGGCGACGTCGTGCTCGATCCCTTCTTCGGCACCGGCACCACCGGCGCGGTCGCCAAGCGGCTTGGCCGCCGCTGGATCGGCATCGAGCGCGAGACCGCCTATGTCGAAGCCGCCAGGGAGCGCATCGAAGCGGCGCTGCCGCTCGACGAATCGGCGCTCAAGACGATGCAGGCGCCCAAGAGCCAGCCGCGCGTCGCCTTCGGCCAGCTGGTCGAGAACGGCTTCCTGAAGCCCGGCACCGTGCTGACCGACGGCAAGCGCCGCTGGAAGGCCGTGGTCGGCGCGGACGGCTCGCTCAGCTGCGACGGCCAGGCCGGCTCGATCCACAAGCTCGGCGCGACGCTGCAGAACGCCCCGTCGTGCAATGGCTGGACCTTCTGGAACTATGAAGCCGCCGACGGCCTCAAGCCGATCGACGCGATCCGCCAGAACTACCTGCTGGCGACCCAGCCGTAAGCCACGCTTGCGAAGGCGCGGGACGGTAATTGCTCTGTTCCCCGGCGAAGGCCGGGGCCCAGTTGCAACGTCGTCAGAGAGGTTCCCGCGCCTTCGATAATGCGTCGAGACTGGACCCCGGCCTTCGCCGGGGAACAGGCAGGCTTGGCGGCATGCGCACCGATGCACTTTCCCCTTCCCATGCGGGATCGCCTCTGGAACGGTCGCCGCATGACCTTCGATCTCCCCGCAGCCGCGCGGCTCTATCTCCGCCCCGTCCAGTTCGCCGATTCGCCGGTCAGACGCGACGGCGAAGTCGTCCGCCTCGCCGGCGGGCTCAGCTGGTGCTCGGCCTTCGAGCTGATCGCGCGGGAAGGCGGCAAGCGCGTGTTCCAGCGTACGATCGCGGTCGCCGATCTGCCGGACGATCCCCGCGTCGCCGCGATCCTCCAGCGCATCACCGCCCCGCGCGCGTCGCTGAAGCTTGGCGAGCGCGTCGTCCGGCTCGACCAGCCCCAGGTGATGGCGATCCTCAACCGCACGCCCGACAGCTTCTCCGATTCGCGCGCGCTCAGCGAGGATGTCGATGCGGCCGCCGGCGTGGGCGTCGACATGGCCGCGGCGGGCGCTGCGATCCTCGACATCGGCGGCGAATCGACCCGGCCCGGCGCCGCCGAGGTGTGGGAGGGCGAGGAGATCGAGCGCGTCGTTCCCGTGATCCGCAAGCTTGCCGCCGGTGGTGCCGCGATCTCCGTCGATACCCGCCGCGCCGCGGTGATGGCGGCGGCGCTTCAGGCCGGGGCGCATATCGTCAACGATGTCGCGGCGCTGCTCTACGATCCCCAGGCGCTGGAAGTGGTCGTGAATGCCGGTTGCCCGGTCGTGCTGATGCATTCGCCCGAGCCGGAAAGGGGCCCGCACGGCGGCGATGGCTATGGGGACGTGCTGCTCGACGTCTATGACTGGCTGGAGAAGCGGGTCGAGGACGTGGCCGCGGCCGGTGTCGATCGGGCGAAGATCCTGGTCGATCCGGGCATCGGCTTCGGCAAGTCGCTGCAGGACAATCTCGTGCTGATGAACGGCCTCGCGCTGTTCCACGGGATCGGTTGCGGGCTGCTGCTCGGCGCCAGCCGCAAGCGGATGATCGGCGCGCTGTCGAACGAGGCGCCGGCGGATCAGCGGCTCGGCGGCAGCCTGACGCTTGCGCTCAAGGGTGCCGATGCCGGGGCGCAACTCATCCGTGTTCATGATGTATTCGAGACGGTTCAGGCGTTGAGGGTCTGGCGTGGCCTGCGCGATTCGGCGCTGATCGCCCGCTAGAGAAACGGAGAAGAACCATGCGTCTCGCCCTTGCCCTCGCCCTGGTCGCCGCGCCGATGCCGGCACTTGCCCGGGAGCCGGGCCCGCAGGATGCCCGCGATACGGTCCAGGCCTATTACGCTGCGATCGAACGCGGCGATTTCCGCACCGCTTATGGTCTGTGGGATCGCGGTGGCCAGGCCAGCGGCAAGAGCTTCGCCGCGTTCCGCCAGGGCTTCGCCGCGACGGCGCACAGCCGGGTCGAGACGCGCAATCCGATCAACGCCGATGCGGGCATGAGCCAGCGCTGGATCACCGTGCCGGTCGATGTCTATGCCACGCTCAAGAACGGCAAGCGCCAGCATTTCCGCGGCAGCTATACGCTCCATCGCGTTGTTGCCGGGGTGAGCGCCAACCCGGCCGATGTGAACTGGCATTTGTCGAAAGCGAAGCTGGTCGCGGTACGCTGAGCCGGCTTGCAATGTAGGATTTCGCCTGCTTGTCTCGGGCGGCCGGTTCCTGGCCGGCCGCTCTTTGACGCTGCAGGAAAATAGGATCACGCGCGCGCAACAATATTGCGGGATGCGCGGCTAACCCAGGAAAACAGGGAAGATAGCGGGCCGTAAAACCGGCTCTTGGCCTGTACTTTGTGTACTTTCGCGAGTCGCGGCCTCCGCCGTGTTGGAGCGCCTAGAACCAGCCCGCGGCTTCCAGCCCCGGTGCCTGCGCGCGCGCCACCGGCGCCTCGATCCCGCCGGTCAGTAGCAGCCGGACATTGCGTCCGTCGCGCCGGGTGCCGGTCACTGCTTCGCGCGCCACCCACCAGCTACGATGGACCAGCGCGCCCGGCATGCCGTCCAGCTCGGCCACGGCATCGCGCATCCGCATCAGCAGCAGGGTCGAGCCGTGCTGCGTGTGGACGCGGACATAATGGTCCTCCATCTCCAGCGCGATCGGTGCCGCGCGCAGGTGCGGGGGCAGGCGCTCGACCAGCCGGGGCAGTCCAGGCTCGCCGGTGGGTGCGGTCTGTACGGGGCCCGGTTCGGCACCGGCCATACGCCGCTTCCGGGTGAACCAGAACAGCGCGCAGACCAGTCCGCCGAGCACGGCGACGTTGAAATAATGGGCGATCCATTGCTCGAGCGTCGGCCAGCGCGCCGGGTGCCAGATCAGGTTGGCGGCCCAGACCACCACGCTCATCGGCAGGCTGACGAGCACGCTGGCGGCGGCCCATAGCGACCATTCGGGCAGGTCGAGCTTCGGGGCGAAATGGTTCGCGGCGGTCATCGCCGGGAAATAGAGGAAGTAGCCAGCATAGCTCATCGCCAGCCAGTAGAGCAGCCTGAGGCCGAACGGCGCCGCGAAGCTGCCGAACGGGCCGATCAGCGCCAGCACCAGGCCCACGCCGAAGATGATCGTGCAGTCGATCAGGATTCGCCGCGCACTGCCCAACTTCGTTCGTCCCCCGTCCCGTTCGCGCTTCGCCAAATGGCAGCGCCCGGCGCGCGCCTGCCCGCCCACGCAGCAATCGGCCCGGCGGCGCAGACGCGATTGTCCGACTGCCGCCACCGGCCATGCTGGTCCCGCCAATAGCGTCGGGAGGCAAGCAATGGCCAGTCATGCAGGGGTTCGGGAAGAAGTTATGGGCGGGACGAAGGATCTGTCGCGCCTTGCCAAGGGGGCGATGCTCGCGGTCGCCGCGATACTGGCCGGAGCGACGATGGTCGCGGTGGCGCGGGTGCTGATGGGCGTGGCGCCGTCCACCTATGAAGCCAGGCAGGTCGCGGTGCTGATCCACCTGTCGAGCGTGCTGCCGGCGATTCCGCTCGGCCTGTGGGTGTTGCTGGCGCGCAAGGGCGATGCCACGCACAAGCTGCTCGGGCGGATCTGGGCGGTGCTGATGCTGGTGGCCGCAGGCTCGGCGATCTTCATCCGGACGATCAATCATGGCCAGTTCAGCCCGATCCACCTGTTCGTCCCGCTGGTCTTCCTAGCCCTGTTCCGCGCCATCCGTGCCGCCCGGATGGGCCGGATCGCCGTGCACAAGCGCCTGATGTGGACGCTCTACGGCGCCGGGCTGCTGCTGCCGGGCCTGTTCGCCTTCCTGCCCGGCCGGCTGCTGTGGAACTGGCTGATGCTCTAGCCGAGCCCGGCCTTCCGCCTGGCCGCCGGCCTCGCCAGGTCGCGCGCCGCGTCCCGCCCGATCCAGCGTGCGGCGGGAAGCGGTACGGCGGAGAGCCGCTCGGCGAGCTCGCTGGCCGAGTGGTGCAGGGTGGGGTTGCGCATGCCGATGGCCCGCAGCGCCCAGCTCACCCCCTTCTTGACGAAGTTGCGGTCGTCGCCGGCATGGGCCTCGATCAGGGGCAGTGTCGCAAGGAAGGGTTGGTCCGGCAGCTTCTTCGCGTGCAACGCCAGCCCGGCGAGCAGCGCGAAGGCGCCGCGGCGGACGAATTCGCGCTCGTCGCCTGCCCAGCGGGACACGGCGTCCCAGGCCAGCGGGCTCTTGTCGAACAGGTCGAAACAGGCAGTGTCGCAGGTCGCCCAATTGTCGAAACCCGCTGCCCAGCGGTCCATGCCTTTGGCAGTGAGGGCGCTGGGCTCGCCGACGAAGCAGGCGAGCAGCCGTGCTTCGTAAATCCCGGCATCCCAGAGCTGCTCGGCGAGTGCCTGGTCCCGGCCGAACGCCCTGGCGATGCCGCGGATGGTGCCGACCTTGATGCCGATCACGCGGTCCGCCGTGGTGATGCCGAAGCGCGGCATGCCTTCGGCCACGCCCGGTTCGGCGGCCTGTTCGAGCAGGTGGAGCGCGTCGGCCAGCATGGCCGCAGGCTAGGCTCAGGCAGCGCTCTGGTCGATCCCCAGCTCGCCGAGCTTGCGGTAGAGCGTCGAGCGCCCGATGCCGAGCCGGCGGGCCACCTCGGTCATCCGTCCGCGATAATGGCCGATCGCCAGGCGGATCACATCGGCCTCGATCTCGTCCAATGCACGCAGGTTGCCGTCGGGGCGGAACAGGGTGACGCCGGCATTGTTCGCGCCTGGGGCCTGATGGCCATTGCCCATGGGGCGGCCGGCGGCGAGCTGGGCGATCTGCGGGAAATCCGCGCGGGTCAGCCCGTCATTGTCGCAAAGCACCGAGGCGCGGAACAGGGCGTTCTGGAGCTGGCGGACATTGCCCGGCCAGTCATAGCTGCCCAGCAGCTGGAGCGCGTCGTCGGTGATGCCCAGCTCGCGCAGGCCCGGCTGGTCGGCGATGCGGGCGAGCAGGTGGCGGGCAAGCGCCGGGATGTCGCCGGTGCGTTCGCGCAGTGGCGGGATCGTCACCTGGACGACATTGAGCCGGTAATACAGGTCCTCGCGGAAGCGTCCGGCCTCGACTTCGGCCTGCAGCGTCTTGTTGGTCGCGGCGATCACCCGGACATCGACTTCGCGGGCATGGCGCGCGCCGATCGGCTGGATCTCGCCCGACTGGAGCACGCGCAGCAGCTTGACCTGCGCGTCGAGCGGCATCTCGCCGATCTCGTCGAGGAAGATGGTGCCGCCATCGGCATCGGCGAATCGGCCGATCTTGCGCTCGAAGGCGCCGGTAAAGGCGCCCTTCTCGTGCCCGAACAGCTCGCTCTCGACCAGATTGGCGGGGATCGCCCCGCAGTTGATCGAGATCATTTCCTTCTTGTTGCGCGGCGAAGCGGCGTGGATCGCCTCGGCCACCACTTCCTTGCCGACGCCGCTTTCTCCCTCGATCAGCACGGGCACGCGGGCGCGGGCAGCCTTGGCCGCGATGGCCAGCGCCGCGCGGAACTGCGGCGCGCTGCCGACGATCTCGTCGAAGGCGAGCGGCGCGGAGAGCTTTTCGGTGAGCGGGCGCAGTTCGCCCGCGGTCTTGCCGCCGACGGCCGCTTCCAGCGCGGCCAGCAGGCGCTCGGCGGCGAGCGGCTTGACCAGGAAGTCGGTCGCGCCGGCGCGCATTGCGTTGACGGCGTTGGCGACCGAACCATTGGCGGTGAGCATCAGGATCGGCAGCTGGGGCCGGCGCTCGCGCAGCTCGGCGATCAGCGCCGCCGCGTCGGCGTCGGGCGAGGCGTGGTCGAGGATGATCGCGTCGAGCGCCATCCCGTCGGGTGTGCCCAGCGTGGCGATGCCGGTCTCGGCCTCGCTCGCGAAGATCGTCTTCCAGCCGCGGCGCGCGGCAATTGCTGCGACGAGGCGGCGCTGGGCCGGCTCATCGTCGATCAGCATCAGGAGGCGCTGGCCGTTGCGCGTCATCGCTCTTCCATGTCCCTACTGTCCCGTTTCAGGCCGACCGTGATAAAGCAGATGGGTAAAGGCGGGCTTAAGCTTGCTGAAGCTGCGGCGGGGTTGAGGGAGCCGGCGCTGGTGGCTACAGTCGCTGCATAAAGTTTCAGGGGAGAGACGAATGGCTGACACCGGTGACAATGCCGCGCAGCTCAAGGCGCACGAGCAGACGTGGAATGGTTTCAAGGCGATGATGACCTGGGGCACGGTCGGTGTTGCCCTGATCGCTGCACTCGTCGTCTTCCTGATCTCCGCCAAGTGAAGATCGCGGTCCTGAAGGAAGCCGCCGCCGGCGAGCGGCGTGTTTCCGCGACTCCGGAAACGGTGAAGAAGTTCGTCGGCCTCGGCGCCGAAGTGTCGGTCGAGGCCGGTGCGGGCGCGGATGCATCGATCGCCGACCAGGCCTATGCCGATGCTGGCGCCACCGTCGGCGCGCGGACCGCAACGCTCAAGGATGCGGATATCGTGCTCGGCGTGCAGGGACCGGATCCGGCCAACCTTGCCGGCGCGAAGCCTGGTGCCTGGATCGTCGCGGGGCTCAATCCATTCGGCGAACGCGCCCGGGTCGATGCCTATGCCTCGGCCGGATTCGAGGCGCTGGCGATGGAGTTCATGCCGCGCATCACGCGCGCGCAGTCGATGGACATCCTCTCCTCGCAGTCGAACCTGTCGGGCTACAAGGCAGTGCTCGATGCTGCGGCCGAATATGGCCGCGCCTTCCCGATGATGATGACCGCGGCGGGCACCGTTTCGGCCGCCAAGGTCTTCGTCATGGGCGTGGGCGTTGCCGGGCTCCAGGCGATCGCCACCGCGCGCCGCCTCGGTGCCCAGGTCTCCGCGACCGACGTGCGCGCGGCGACCAAGGAGCAGATCCTGTCGCTCGGCGCCAAGCCGATCTTCGTCGAGGCGATGAAGGGCATCGAGGGCGAAGGCACCGGCGGCTATGCCACCGAGATGAGCGACGAATACAAGGCCGCCCAGGCCGAGCTCGTCTCTTCGCATATCGCCAAGCAGGACATCGTCATCACCACCGCGCTGATCCCGGGACGCCCCGCGCCGCGGCTGATCAGCGATGCGCAGATCGCCACGATGAAACCGGGCAGTGTGATCGTCGACCTCGCGGTCGAGGCCGGCGGCAATGTCGAAGGCGCGGTCGCCGGCGAGATCGTGACGATCCACGGCGTGAAGATCGTCGGGCACAGGAACGTGCCGTCGCGTCTCGCCGCCGACAGCTCGGCGCTGTTCGCGCGCAACCTGTTCAACTTCCTCTCCGCCTTCTGGGACAAGGAGCAGGGCAAGCCGGTCCTCGACGAGGAAATCGGCAACGCCATCCGCCTGACTCAGGGCGGCAAGGTAGTGAACGAGAGGCTGCTCGGGTGAGGTCCGCCGTGCTTTTAGCGGCGAGTGTTCTGATGCTACTTCCCGCGACGGCTTTCGCTCAGGTTAAGTCGGTTCGCTTCGCGTGGAAGATGGCGGCAACGATTCCTGATGGGTCGGAACTGATCGTGGGCAAGAAGCAGCGGGTTGGTCTCGTCAAAATCGCGCCCGCTGGTGCCGTACGATTGAACCGGGATGTGATTGTGGACGGGAACGTCCTGATTCCAGTCGGCACGATCATGGCTCCTTCGGTCCTGCCCGGCCTAATCTATTGCGAAGTGTCCCGGCGTCCGAAGCAGGATTTCTTCAAATGCCTCGAGGACACCGATGGCGATCGTGTCCTGGACAATTATTCATCGACCTTCGCGCGGGAATATTATGCGGGGTCTACGGTCAAGTACGAGTATATGCTCGGCAAGTTCGATCCGTGGAACCATCACGCGCTTCCTGGGCCTTTGGCGCTGTCGATCTTCGAGGATGCGGATGGGCCGGTGGTGACCATGGAGCTCGATCTTATCGGCAATGGTAAGCGCAATAGCACCTTTCGCCTCTGCACTGCGCCGGTTGGAAGGATTGACGAGTTGTGCATGGATCCGTTCAGGATCGATATCGCCCAACTACCGGCATCGACCAAGTATTTCGGCCTCCAGCTGACTCTCACCAGCTTGGACGCAGATAGCGTGCATATCTCATTCGTGCCGCCAGCCATCGGATCAGTCTTGGACTGAGGCTGGGGCAACTGGGGAAATAACATGGACTTCATCTCGATCCTGTCGATCTTCGTACTGGCCTGCTTCGTCGGCTATTACGTGGTCTGGTCGGTCACGCCGGCCCTGCACACGCCGTTGATGGCGGTGACCAATGCGATTTCCTCTGTGATCATCGTCGGCGCGCTGATCGCGTCGGCTGCGACCGGTTCGGAGGTTGCCAAGTGGCTCGGCCTTGTCGCCGTGGCGCTGGCATCCGTGAACATCTTCGGCGGCTTCGCCGTCACCGAGCGCATGCTCGCCATGTACAAGAAGAAGGGCTGAGCCGATGCACGAGGGGGCAGCAATCAATCCCTGGGTCGCCTTCGCCTATCTGGTGGCGGGCATCTGTTTCATTCTCGCGCTGCGCGGGCTTTCCAGCCCGGCGAGCAGCCGGCGGGGCAACCGGCTCGGCATGCTCGGCATGGGCATCGCCGTGGTCACCACGCTGATCACGCACGAGATCGCCAGCCCGATCGAGCTGGGCGCGGCGATCGCGATCGGCGGCGTGATCGGCTTCGTAACCGCGCGGCGGATCGCGATGACCGCGATGCCGCAGCTCGTTGCCGCCTTCCACTCGCTGGTCGGCATGGCGGCGGTGCTGGTCGCCGCGGCTGCCTTCCTCAATCCGGGTGCCTTCGGCATCCTGGGTGCGGACGGCGAGATCCTCAGCGTCAGCCGGGTCGAGATGGGTCTGGGCGTGGCAATCGGCGCGATCACCTTCTCGGGTTCGGTGATCGCCTTCCTCAAGCTCAACGGCAACATGTCGGGCAAGCCGATCCTGCTGCCGGGGCGCCATGTCATCAACCTGGCCGTGCTGGCCGGCATTCTCGGCCTGGTCGGCTATTTCGTCACCGACCAGAGCCCCTGGGTGTTCTGGACGGTCACCGCGCTCAGCTTCGTCATCGGCTTCCTGCTGATCGTGCCGATCGGCGGCGCGGACATGCCGGTCGTGGTGTCGATGCTCAACAGCTATTCGGGCTGGGCCGCCGCCGCGATGGGCTTCACGCTGCACAACAGCGCGATGATCATCACCGGAGCGCTGGTCGGCTCGTCGGGCGCGATCCTCAGCTACATCATGTGTCGCGCGATGAACCGCAGCTTCATCAGCGTGATCGCCGGCGGCTTCGGTGCGGTCGCCGATACGAGCGGCGGCGGTGCGGCGATCGACCGGCCGTGGAAGCGCGGCTCCGCGGAGGACGCGGCCTTCCTGATGAGCCAGGCCGAGCAGGTCATCATCGTGCCCGGCTACGGCATGGCGGTCGCCCAGGCACAGCATGCGCTGCGGGAGATGGGCGACAAGCTCAAGGAGCACGGTGTCCGCGTGAAATACGCGATCCATCCGGTCGCGGGGCGCATGCCGGGCCATATGAACGTGCTGCTCGCCGAAGCGAACGTGCCCTATGACGAAGTGTTCGAGCTGGAGGACATCAACAGCGAGTTCGCCCAGACCGACGTCGCCTTCGTGATTGGCGCCAATGACGTGACCAACCCGGCCGCCAAGACCGACAAGTCGTCGCCGATCTACGGCATGCCCGTGCTCGATGTCGAAAAAGCCAAGACGGTGCTTTTCATCAAGCGCTCGATGGGCGGCGTCGGCTATGCCGGTGTGGACAATGAGCTGTTCTATCGCGACAACACGATGATGCTGCTGGCCGACGCGAAGAAGATGGTCGAGGAGATCGTTAAGAGCCTCGACTGACGCGGATGCCTGGAACGAATGGGGGGACTTGGCATGGCGAGCGTGGGTTCGATTCTGGGTGGTGCGTTCGGGCTGCTGCGCGAACGCCCCGGCTCGGTGGCGATCTGGGCGGTGACTTATTGTGTCGGCGCGCTGGCGATCTCGCTGGTGATGGGCTTCGTGGTGGCCGGCACGGTCATGCCCATATCCGCGGATCCCAGCACGGCGATGTCGGTATGGGCAGGGCCGATGTTCAGCCTCATGCTGCTCATGAACCTGTTGCTGCTATTCCTCGTCGTGGTGCTGATGAACGCGGTGTTCCGCGTGATGCTGCGCCCGCAGGAGGGTGGCTTTGCCTTCATGCGGATCGGGATGGACGAGTTCCGCATGTTCGGGCTGGTCATCATGGTCTGCGTCGCGGCGTTTGCCGCGATCCTGGTGGGTGAGCTGCTGCTGCTTCTGGTCATCACGGTGCTCGGCTTCGCGCTGGGCACGAGCATGATCACGGGGGCGATCTCGTTCCTGCTGTTCCTCGCCTTTGTCTGCGCGGTGGTCTGGGCGGAGGTGCGCATCTCGCTGATCTTCCCGCTTACCTTCCATCGCCGGCGGATCAGCGTCGATGCTGCCTGGGAGCTGACCCGCGGCCGCTTCTGGATGCTGTTCGCCTGCTATTTCCTGATCACGCTGATCTTTGCCGTTGCGATCGGCATCGTGGTGTCCTTCGTAATGGGCGATTACTTCGCTGCGCTGATTGCCGCCAATGGCGATCAGGAGCAGATGCGTGCTGCCGCCGAAGCATTTGCCGCACGGCAATTCGCCATGCCGCTGGTCAACCAGATCCTGTTCGGCGTGGTAGGGGCGATATTCTTTGCAGCGGGCCTGGCGCTGGGCCCTGGCCTGCTTGCCAGCGCCACGCGCGAACTTCTCGGCGATGAGAGCGAAGCTTCGGTATTTGCAGCCGAATCCGACGGATCAGTCGTGGACTGATCCGGAACGGACAGGCAATGATTCGGCCGCCTGTCCGGGTCGCGCCACAAGCTCCGAAACGGAGCGGATAGAGCAATCCGTTCCGGAGGCTGGGCCTCTCCGGGACATTCTAGCCGAGCAGGCGATGGCGAATTTTCCCGCGGCCCCCCTCCCGAACCGCGACACGCTGGCGCAGGCGTTCAACGCGCTGCTCGTTACGGGCGCGGGCAGTGCCGAGGTGGTGGAGGCCGCGACCATGGCGGGGATCCGGATCCGCGACATGGTCGATCCCAGCCATGCCGGGCCGTTGCTCGATGCGGCCCGGCTCGATCTTGTCCTGCTCGATGCGCGCGCGGTGGCGGAAGCCCCGTTGCTATCGCTGCTCGATACCCTGGCGGCGCGCGATGGCCAGGCCGGACCGGCGCTCGTCGCGATCTTCTCGGCTGATCGGATCGACCTTGCCGGCCCATTGCTCGGGGTCTCGCGCACCCAGCTTCTTTGTGACCCGAGCGCATCCGAGCTGCTCGCCGCGCTGGTGCTGGCGCGTGCGCAGGGCGAAGCGACGCCGCATGCTTCGTGGAATGATGTCACTCGCGATTCGGAGACCGCGCGCCTGCGCCGGCTCAACGAGGAAGTCGCGCGGATCGCCGATGCGCTGGCACGGCTGACGCGGGGCGAGCTGGCCGAAGAAGACGAGATCGAACGACGGACAGGCGTCCGCGCGCCGGACCTGGGCTATCGCGGGCCGGATGAGCCGGTGCCCGATATCGCCTCGGCGGAGATTCGGGCGGTGATCCGGTCACGCCGTCTGCGCGGACAATATTTCGAAGCGGAGCTGTTCGCCGACCCGGCCTGGGACATGCTGCTCGACCTGTTCGCGGCCAGTCTCGAGCGTCGGCGCGTATCCGTTTCCAGCCTGTGCATCGCGGCCGCGGTGCCGCCGACCACGGCGTTGCGCTGGATCGGCACCATGCACGAGGCCGGCTTGTTCGGCCGCGAGGCGGATCCAGGCGATCGCCGCCGTGCCTATATCGTGCTGAGCGAAAAGGCGCTTGCGGGCATGCGCGCCTATGTCGGCGCGGTGCGCCGCGCGGGGCTCGGTCTGGTCTAGCGCGCCAGTGGGGGCTTGCCCCGAGGCGCGGGCTTTGGCATCGGGGCGCCACCGGCATCATGCCCGGGCGCTTAGCTCAGTTGGTAGAGCATCTCGTTTACACCGAGAGGGTCGGCGGTTCGAGCCCGTCAGCGCCCACCATCCCCCGATATCGCAGCCGATGCGCGGTTCAATGTACCGGCGCGGGAGCAGTGCCCGAGCCTGTGGTGACCGGGGGCGTGGCGGTGCCTGTTGCAGTTCCTGAGCCGGTACCGGTTCCCGATCCGCTCGTCGGCGGCGGTGCGGTGCCGGATGCCGGCGGGGGTGGCGTCGATGTGCCGCCGCCTGTGGTTCCGGTTCCGCGTGGCGTAATCGGCGCGAGCGCGGGCGGCGTCACTGTCTGGGAGGGGGCGAGGCTCGATGCCCCGCCCGTGGGCGTCGGTGTCGGCGGGTTGGCGGCGCCATTGGCGGTGATGCGGGCGCGATCGGTCTCCGCCGCGATGGCCGCCTCGCGCTCCGGATTGAGCGTGTTGAGCCGCAGCCGCTCCACGGTGTTCTGCGAGGCGATCCGGTCGAGCGGCACCTGATCGGTGCGGAAATGCAGTTCCACCGAACTGTCGAGATCGGCCGAGACATTGGTGCTCTCGTTGGTGGTGACGTCGTCGGTGCGGACATAGCCGATCGTCGAGTTGACCGATGCCGATGCGCTCCAGAAGCCGAACCCGCCCGAAGCGCTTGCGCCCACCGTGGTGCGGGTGTCGAAGCCGCTGTGCTCCTGTTCGCGCGCGGCGGATTGCGCGTCGATGTGGAAGCGCATCGAGGCGGCGATGCGGCCCGAATCGATCACGATCCGCTGCATGCCCATCTGCACCATCGTCGCCAGCATCTGCTGGCGGTTGCGGGCCAGGCTGCTGCGCACGAACGGGATCAGCTGCTGGGCATCGGTGCCGGGGATCGCGGTATCGGGCTCGAGGTTGAGGGCTGCGCGCACCGCATCGACCGTGGGCGGGGCGCCGACCGGGATCAGGCGGACCGGATCGGGGGTGTCCTCGGGGTCGGGGATGTCGCGGGGGTCGGGGGCTTCGGGTTCCTCGATGCGGAAGCTCTGGGGGAACTGGTCGGCGATCCAGCGCTTGGCGGGGTCGTCGCTTGAGCCGCCGGTGGAGGCGAAGCCGTCGAGGGACTGGGAGACGCCGCGGACCAGCTCGATATATTGCTGGAGCTGCTGCTGGTTGGTGTCGACCATCGCGCGGAAGATTCCGTTCACCAGTTCCGCGACGAATCGCGGGAAGCTGATGGCCCGCAGAACGGCGTGGGTGGTGCCCGCCACGCCGGCTACCGCGGTGCCGGAATAATGTTCGCCGGCACTCATGCCGGCGGCGACCGCCGGTCCCCCTTTTCTCGGCGCCGCCTCGGCTTCGAAGAGCTGGGCGGCATGGGCGATCCGCACCAGCGCGTTCGCGATTTCGCGCTGGTCGGCGGTGGGGAGGGATTCGAAACCCTCGGCGCCGACCAGCGAATCGCGGACCGCGCCGCGTACTTCCGGCGGTGGATCGGCCAGCGCCACCACCGCTCAATTCCCCAGGTCGCGCCAGCTGGCGGACGGAGGTGCCGCCCCATTCTGCCCCCGCACGATCGACAGCGTCTCGTCGACCCAGTCGACCGCCGAATCGACCACCGGATCATTGGGCTGGACCAACGCCCCGCCCGCCGTCTCGATCGTGTCGACATGCTCGGCCAGCCAGGCCAGCACCGCCATTCCGGCACGGCCGCGCCGCAGCAGGGTGAGCGTCGGCCGCGGCGTGCGGCGGAACTTGCGATCGATCGCCCCCACCGCGTCCCAAAGCGTCCGCGCATGCAGCAGCGTGCGCACCTGCCCGTTATTTAGGATCGCGATCGCCTGAGACAATGTGTCGAGGATCTGGCGGGCGAGCATCAGCACCATGCCGCTGGCCGCGCCCGAGACATTCTCGGCGACCTGGATCACCGCCTGGCGCGCGCGCCCCTGGCTGCCGCCGTCCGCGGCCTTCATGATCGCGTCGCACAGGTTGAGCAGCAGCTCCTCGAACTCGCCATTGGCCCGCGCGCTGGCATCCTCCGGACCCGTCGGCGCCCCGAACAGCCGGCCGAACAGCGACAGCCGCTCGGCCTCGTTCGGCCGCTCGTCGCGGCTCTGCCAGAAGCGCTCGACCGCCGGCGCGGCATCGCCGATCTCGCCGTCGAGCGCGCCGGTGCGCATCAGCCGGGTGAAGTCGTCCGCCGCCTGGATCAGTCCCGCCATCTCCAGCGTCGAAGCGAGATAGAGGCTGGCGATCGCGCGGATCTGCGTCGCATCGGCGCGCGCGGCCGGCGGCAGCTCGATATCGCCGAGCTCGGCGAGCATCGTCGCATGGGCATGGGCCGAGAGCAGCAGCCGCTCGGCATCGTCGACCGCGCGGACCAGGCCGAGCGGCACCGAGGTCTCGGCTTCGAGCGCCAGGGCAAGGGCATTGGTGTGCAGCATCGCTCAGGGTCCTGCCGGGGCGGGGGTGGGCGCGGGCGCGGCGGCACCAGGCGCGGGCGGGCGGGCGGCACCGCCACGTGGCGGCGGCGGGATCGAATTGCCCTGGATCGCGCCGATCATCTCGGGCGTCGCCATCTTCTCGAGCGGCAGATAGTCCGACTTGAAGTTGACCCGCACCTCGCCCTGCATCTTGGCGGCAAGCTCGAGCTGCGATTCGCTCGTCTCGTTGACCGCGGTGCTGACGGTGGCGACATGCGACTGCTCGTTGACGTTCACCGAGCCGCCGCCAAAGCCGAGGAAGCTGCCGCCGAACGCGCTGACATTGCGGTTGCGGCTCGACTGGCGGTCATAGGCCGAGGCGCGATAGTCGCGCTTGGCCTGGTCGGTCGCGCGCATGTCGAACTTCACCTTGGCGGTGATCGAGCCGTCGGTCACCACGATCCGGTTGATCCCCAGCATCACCATCGAGGCGAGCAGCTGCTGGCGCGACTTGGCCATGACGATGCGCGCGGCATTGACGAAGCCGATCTCGGTCTCCTCCTCGCTCAGGTCGGACGGGGCCGGGCCGCTCATGCCGAGCGTCGCGTGGATCTCGCTCAGCGCGGCTTCCTCGTCCTCGCCGGTGACGCGCAGCTTCGACTTGCCGCTATCCTCGTCGACGTCGAGCGCGAGCAGGTCGGGGAAGCGATCGACCATGTAATCGCGGCCCTGACCCATGCCGATATTCTCGGCCATATATTCCTCCGCGGTCTTGGCGACGGCGGAGATCAGCTCGGCATAGGCGCGCATCTGCTCGATCGTCGTTTCGACGATCGACTTGAAGACATTGTTGATGAGCCCGCCAACAAATGCAGGAAAATCAACATTATGGACGAGATTTGTGAACTGTTCGGTGCCCTGCGCGGCGGCACCGGCGACGAAGTCCTTGCCCGCGAAGCCGGGGGATTTGGAGAGGTTCTGGCGGGTCTGCTCGTTCGCGTCGGCGAGCCCGCGCGCGGGCGCGGCCATCGCACCTGCCGCAGGTGGCGGGGCCCCCAGCGCCGTGTCCTCGACCACCCCGGCGGGATCGTCGATATAGGCAAGCACCTTGACCATGTCGTTGGCGAGCTTGGCCTGTTCGAGGCTGCTCAGCATCGCGAAGGCCGGGATGCCGGTGAGCATCGCCTGCACCTTGGGGCGGACCCGGGCGATCGCGGCGGGCGTCATGCCGCCAGGGCCGCCGTACAGCGCCGGCGCCTGCGGATCGGGCTCGGAGGCGAGGGCCTGTGCCATGGCTCAGGCGTGCGCCGGTGCGGGCGCCGGCGTGGCGGCGGGAGCGGGCGCCGCCGGCGCCGGGGCCGGTCCCGGCGTATATTGCGGCTTGTTGTGATCGACCGGCTTGGAGCGCATCTGGATCGCCGCGATCATCTCGGGCGTCGCCATCTTCTCGAGCGGCAGATAGTCCGACTTGAAGTTGACATCGACCAGGCCGGCCAGGCTGGCCTTGGCGCTGATCTGGTCGGTGCTCTGGTCGCTTGCCACCGCCTGGGCGGTCATCACCGGCTTCTGCGAATATTTGTATTTGCCCTTGGTGTAGTAATCGGAATCATAGTTGCCGCTGTAGCTCGACTTCCCGCTCTGATAGCTGCCGCTGTAATCGCCCTTGCTGGTGCCGCCGCGCTCGCTCTCGCCTTCGCCGTCGGTGGTGACGGCGAGGTTGCCCGAGGCGTCGCGGGCATAGTCGCGGGCCATGGCGGTGCGCGACAGGGTTCGCTGGCTCGACGCGTTGAAATCGTAGAGGATCTTCGCCTGGATCTTGCCGTTGGTGACGACGATGCGCGACAGGCCCATCATCACCATGGTGGCGAGCAGCTGCTGGCGCGACGTGGCGATCTGGCCGCGCGCCGCCTTGATCAGCGTTTCCTGCACTTCGGGATCGGTGACGTCGATCGAATCGATCTCCTTGTCGGCATGGCTGCCCAGCGTGTCGCGGACGCGCTGGAGCCCGGCATCGAGATCGGCGCCGTCCTTGATGCGCAGCTGCGCGGCGCCGCCCCCGGAGAAAGCGTCGGCGCCGATATCGAACAGGTCGGGGAACTGCTCGCAGAGCTGGTCCTTGCCGTCATCCGAGGTGGTGTTGTCGTCGCGGAACTGGTTGAGCGACTTGGACACGTCGGAGACCATCTTCGAATAGGCCTCCATCTGCTGGATGTTCGAGGTGATGATCGAGTTGAAGACTCCGTCGATAAGTCCCGAAACAAACTCGACAAAATTCACTTGCCGCATGAATTCGCCGGCGGCCTGGGCACCCGCCATCAGCGATCCGGCGGAGAATTCCTCCTTGCCGATATCGTCGACCGCCTGCTTGTTCGATTCCCACTGGCTCTTTTCCGCCATCGGCTGCGCGGTGACCGACTGAGTGCCGGCCTCGGCCTGGCCGACCAGCGCATCGGCGATCAGCGCGGTATCCCGCGCCACCTGCATCTGCGTGTCCGCCGGCAGCTGGTGGAAGGACGGGGTGGCGGCGAGCATCTCGCGCACCTTGGCGCGCACCTCGGGCCGGGGCGTCGCCTCCGGGGCGACAATAGCGGGAGCGTTCATCTCTTCGATCCTCGACTGGCCGGCCGCAGCCGGCACCTCCTGTCTCAGGCAGCGGCGGGCATCGGCGCGCCGACCAGCGACGCCGCCGGGCTGATCTCGAACTCCACCGGGCGGAGATAGAGCTTCACCTTGGGCGGGCCGCTGGGGCCGATGCGGATGCCCAGGATGGTGAAGCGCCCGGGCCAGACATCGTCGGCCGGGGTGAAGGCTTCGAGGAAGCGCTCGAGTGCCGCCAGCTCGCGCGGCCGCTCGCGCAGGTTCATCGTCAGCAGCTGGAGGAAGTTGGGCGGCACATCCGGGATCGCATCGAGCATGATCTGCAGATCGAGCTCGACGCCCTGGGGACTGCGCCCGAACGCGACCAAGGCCGCGCCGTCGGGCACGTCGAAGCGGCCGCCGAGCGCGACGCCGACGATCTGGAGGATGCTGCCCAGCCGCGCGCCCAGCCCAAGCTCGTCGAGCATCGGCCGCATGTCGGTGATGCGGAAGCGGTTGGTGAGCAGGAAGGTCACCCATTGGCTGCCATAGTCGCGCCCCGCCACCAGCGTGGTGAACACCGGACGCAGGCCGGGCATCGCCGCCATCGCCTGGCCGATCAGCCGGGCGAGCGCGGGATTGACCTCGTTCATCGGATTGCCGTTGCCGCCCTCATAGGTGACGGTGGCGCTTTCCAGCCCGCCCTGATCGAAGCTCGATCCGAAAAAGGCGCCGTAGCGCAGGCCGCCGGCGCGGGTGAGGCCGCGCTGGCTCTCGCTCGCGCCGTCGAACCAGTGCAGCGCCTCGCGGCCGAAATTGTCGCCGACCAGCCGCCGCATCTCGCGGCTGGCCATGTCGCGCCGCTCGCAGCCCGACGCCTCGGGACCGAGCGGTTCCATGTGGAAGGCGAGCGCGCGGCTCTGGTTCGATCCGAACACCGGCTCGATCGGCGCCGCGCCGGGAACCAGCGCGTTGGCGGCATAGCGCGGATCGCCCATCGGCAGATCGAAGCTGTCCTCGAGCATGCGCCCGACGAAGCTCAGGGGGTTGGCGGTGCGCAAGGTGCGCGAGGCGCTGAACAGCCGCCCCTTCACCTGCGTGCTCAGTGGCTCATAGCCCATGGCGATGCTCCTTCCGCCCGGGGGTCAATAGCCATAGCCGTTGCGGGCATGGCCGTTGGACTGGGGTGCCTGGGCATAGCCCATGCCCATGCCGAGCCCGGCGCTGTCGAGCAGGTCGCGCGCGATCGACGGGATCTGGATCGGCCGGCTCGTCATGTTCGGGGCTTCGCGCGGCTGCGACATCTGCTCGATGCGGCCCTCGTCCATCGCCGAATCGGCGAGCCACATCTCGCAGGCATTGACCAGGTCATAGTCGTTGGGGTGCGACACCGCCGACTGGCCGCGCGGCCGGGTGGGCGGATTGCTGACCACGCCAAGATCGATCATCGGCGAGGTGGGATCGCGCAGCCGATCGTTGTTGTTGGCGATCCAGCTGCTGATGATCGCGCCGCTGGTGGCGAGCATCCGGTATTTGGAGCTGTTGCGCGCGCCGCCAAGCTCGGTCTGGGCGACCTGGTCGATCACGCCCCACATGTCCTTCTGCCCGATCGCGAGGAGCAGCTCCTTGTCCTGGAGCAGGCTGATCATGTCGTTGATCTGCTTCTGCAGGTCCGCGGCGGCATAGAAGGCCATGCCATAGCCGTGCAGCGACATGTTGGTGGCGAGGTCGCGCGCGGCCTTCTTCACCTGCTGCTGGTTGACCGCCATCGGGGTGGCAGCGCGGATCAGCGCATCGACCCGGGCCTCGCGCACCAGGGTGGAGACCGAGGAGACGAAGCGCAGCCACAGGTCCTGGAACTCGACATTGACCTTCACGCCGGGCTGGCCGGTCGGCAGGCCGAGCATCATCGCGTAGAAGCCCTGGCGCTCGCTCTCGCTCATCCGGTTCGGCGCCTCGCGCCAGTAATTGTAGAGCTGGGTGCCGGCCGGTCCCTTGATCAGCGCGAGGTCGCCGCGCTGCGACATCTCGACCAGCTTGTCGACGACCTGGAAGGCCTTCAGCTCCTCGAAGGCCGAGGCGAAGATGAACGAGCCCATCAGCTTGCAATGGCTGGCGACGACTTCGAAGGCGGTGGTCGCCTCGAGATCGGGCAGGTCGATCAGCACGTCGTGCATCGCCTGGTCGTCGCCGAGCGCCTGGACCTTGTCGAACTGGTCCTCGACCAGCCGCTTGAGGTTGACGTCATGGGCGGTGACGCCGCGGCCGACCAGCCCCTCGAACACCTTGGCATATTCGGCGCTGGAGACGCCGGGCTCCTTGCGGTCGCCCTGGATGTTCACCGCGGCGCCGACCTGCTTGAGGGTGCGCTCGGCCAGCTCGGTGCGGCCGGCGATGCGGCCGACGGCGCGGAACAGGCCCTCGCCGAACTCGGCGGTGTTCGGATCCTCGGGATCGGGCTGCGGGGTCTTGCCCGAGACGACCAGCCGGGGCAGCGCGGTGCCGTTATACTGGAGCAGGCCGAGGATCAGGCCGACGCGGGCGACTTCGGCGTCGCGCTCGGCCTCGGTGGCCTTGTCGCCCGCCATCTCGGGGAATTGCAGCACGCCCTGCTCATGCTCGACGGCGCGCGGGCGCAGGCCGCTCTCGGCGGACTTGAGCGCGGCGCGGGCGGTGGCGAAGAGCGGGTCGAAGTAGAATTTGCCCTTGTCGCTGTCGATCAGCGCCTTGAGCTCGCGGACGCGGGCGAGCTCGGCGGCGTCGGTCTGGCTGAGCTGGCCCAGCTTGGCGAGGCGCGCGGTGAGGTTGTCAAAGCTGCTGGTGATCGCTTCGCGGGCGGCCTTTTCACGGGCGGCGATGTCGACGAAGCGGATGGTCGGGATCAGGATGTCGGCCATTTGAGGGTTCCTTTCGAAAATCTTGGTCCATCTCGGGGAGGGCGCGGGGCGCCTTAGGGAGCGGGGCGGGCTCTAGCCGTCATCGGCGCCTCCCAGTTCGGTGGTGTCGTCGGCGTCGATCGCGCGATCGAGCAGTTCGAGCGCGCGGGCGGCGTCCAGGATGCCGGCGCCATTGCCGGCGGCGAGATCGGGGCGGTGCGGCTGGGCGCTGGCGATCAGGAGCTTCTTGATCGTCTCCGGGTCGACCGCGGCGGCGCGCTCCTGGGCGCGGGCGACGAGCAAAGCGGCGGCGCCGGCGACGAAGGGCGCGGCGAAGCTGGTGCCGGTGGCGCGCTGATAGCCGTCGAGGTCGGCGGTGCGGATGTTCACGCCGGGGGCGCAGAGCGCGACATGGTCGCCGCTGGTCGAGAAGCCGGCCATGCGGCGATCGGCATCGACGGCACCGACCGCGACGACCTGGGGGAAGGCGGCGGGCCAGTAGACGCGCCTGTCGCCGCTGTTGCCCGAGGCGGCGACCAGGGTGCAGCCGCGCTCGGTGGCATAGGCGACGGCTTCGCTGTGCGGCTTGGGCATGCCGGGCTCGATCGCCTCGTCATCGGTGCCGAAGCTGCAGTTGATGACGTGCGCGCCGAGCTGGGCGGCCATGACCAGCCCCATGTCGAGGTCGCTGATCGCGCCGATGCCGACGGGCTTGTGGTCGGGCGGCTGGGCGGCGCCGAGCGAGCGGATCGGCAGCAGGCGGCAGGCGCCGGCGAGGCCGGGCGGGATGCCGGCGCCGCTGCCGCCGATGATCGCGGCGCAGGCGGTGCCGTGGCCGACATAGCGGTCGGTCGGGTCGGTATCGGCGCCGCGATTGTCGCCGAGCAGCCGGATGCCGGTCGCGAGCTGGCCTTCGCTGAGCTGGACGGTGTCGTAGCCGCGCCGCAGCCGGTCGCCGGTATCGAGCGCCTGGCTGGAGAATTCGGGGTGGCGCAGGTTGATGCCGCTGTCGACCACCGCGACGATCACCCCGCCATCGCCGGCGCAATAGGACAGCGCGCGGCGGGCATTGACCATGTCGCGCGGGTCCCAGCCCGCATTGTCGTCATCCTCGTCGCGGCGGGGATGCCGGTCCGGGCCGTCCAGCCCGATCGTGCAGAGATAGTTGGGCATGGCGGACTCGACGATGTCGAGCTGCATCAGCGACACGGCGAGCGAGCCGATATGGGTGTCGGGCTCGACGTCGAAGCGCAGCACCCGGGCGATGCCGCTGATCTCCTCGGCCTCGCTATACCCCCGGTTGCGCGCGCCGATCGTGTGGAGCGCCTGAGCGGCGGCGTGGAGGCGCGAGACGCGGACGGCGCCGCCAAAGGACTTCACCACCCGGTCGAGGATCTGGTGCTGCGTGGTCTCCGCCGGCGTCGCGGCCTTGCGGCGGATATCGAGCGCGGCGGGGATGCCGGCGGGCACCTCGCCGAGCTTCAAGCGGACGAGCAGGCTGCCCGGCGCGGCATAGGCGCCGGCGCGGTGCGCCCAGGGCTGGACGAGGCGGCCGAGCCGGGCGGTCATGGCTGGGCTCCGTCGAAGCCGTTGACCGGCGTCGCGGGCAAGGGCCGGCGCGGCTGCTGGTCGAACCACAATTCGGTCGGCGCACGGGGATCGTGCGTCAGGCTCATCTGCCCGGCGAGCTGGTCGTGATCGGGCGCCAGCACGAGCTCATTGTCATGCGCCTGGACGACATTGACCGGCCGGCCGGCGATCATCACCTGGGGCGGCATCCCGCCGCGCAGCAGGTTGCGGCCCTTGACCCGCAGCCGCTGGCGCAGCTCGTCGGTCTGGTCGCCCTCATCGGTGCCGTCGCGGCTGACATCGTCGACCATCGGGCGCGAGGCGCGGGCGAGGACCTGCTCGAGCTTGTCGGGCGCCAGCCGGGTGATCCGGCCGACCGAGCCCGAAATGCCGCGCCGCTCCATCTCGTTGAGCTTCTCGACGGTGCGCACGCCGATCCCCTCGAGCCGGCGGCGCTCGGCGGGATCGAACTCGTCGCCCAGCGCGGAGAGCGGCACCTCGTTCTTGTCGTCGATCGACATGGGAACCGCATTCTCCTCGATCATCGGCTTGGTGATCGCGGTGAAGACGAGGTGGAGGACGGTGGGGTCCTTGTCGCTCGGTCCGGCCGGACGGATGCGCAACTCGCCCTGGTTGAGCTCGAGATGCGCCTTCAAATCCATCGAGATGTCCCGGATCGCGAAGGTGAGCGGCAGCCGGTCGTTCTGCGCCTTCAGCGTCATGCGCGCCTGGGCCGTATCGAGCTGCGACTGCACCGCCTGGATGAAGTCCTCGAGCGCCACCGCTTCGCCGGTATCGCCGTTCATTGCACCTCCTCCACCGGCAGCGTGCCGATGTTGAGCGAGAGGCGGCCGACCGGCCGGTCGAACCAGGTGCGGGTGCGCGTGCGCGGGACATCGGCGCGGACCATCGGCCCGGTGGGACCGGCCTCGACCGTCGCCTCGATCGGCAGGTCGAACGCGACGCTGGTCGCGCGCAGCCCCGCCGCCGGCAGCGCGGTGACGCCGTCGAGCAATTCGCCGATCAGGTCCTCGAGCGGGCGGCGGGCGGCGTCGGTCATGCAGCACCTCCGGGCGGAACCGGCAGCGGCGCGGGCGAGGCGGGTGCCGCCGGCGATGCAGGTGCGGCGACGGCGGGGACCGGGGCGGGCAGGGCGGCGGGGGCCGGCGCCCGTGCCGGCATCTGGGCCGGGCGCGCGGCGCGTTCGAGCAACGTGCGCCGGGCATCGTCGACGAACCGGTCGAGCGGCAGCGTCTCGCTGGCGAAGTTGATCTTCACTTCGCCGAACAGCTCGGCATTGAGCTGGCTGTCGGTCTGGGCGTTGACCCCGACGGTCGACACCTTGGTGACCGGCGCCTGATAGGAGGTGCTGCCTCGCGTCGACCAGCTGCCCGAGGGCGTGGCGTTGCCGGGATCGTCGCTCACCGCATAATCGACCGCGGTCTTGTCGGACGCCGCGGCGCGGAAGCGCAGCCGGGCGGTGATCGAGCCGTCCTTCACGACGATCCGGTTCATGCCCATCATCACCAGCGTCGCCAGCGTCTGCATCCGGTCTCCGGCGAGCCGGTCGCGCGCGGCGGGAACGAGCTGCTCCTCGATCAGCTCGGAGGTCAGCTCCTGCCCGCCAAGACCATAGTCGGAGAGCCAGGTCGGCGAGTTGCTCTCCCCGGAATCGCCGCCAGCGCTGCCACTGCCCCCGCGCGGCACCAGCGTGCCTTCGCTCTCGCCGCGCGCCAGCCCGATATCGCCGGGATATTGCGCCATCAGCCAGTCGCGCGCCTGGTTGGCGGTGACATTCTCGTCGCGGAACTGGGAGAGCGGCTTGGAGATCGCGGCGACCAGATCGGCATAGCTGTCCATCTGGCGGATCGACGAATCGACCATCGCATCCCAGGTTCCATGAATCAGCGAAGCCACAAAATCGGGAAAGTTCAGTTCATCCGAAAGTGCGCCGGCACGCCGGCCGATCGTCTCGGTGGCGGGCGGCGCCTTGCCGCCCGACGCACCCGAACCGGCACCCGGCGCGGTCAGCTCGTCCTGCTGGGCAGGCTGTTGCTGCGCGCCCTCACTGCCCCAGAAAGAGCCCGCCATCGCGTGCGATGGCACGGCATGGCTCGCCTGGCGCGAGGTGGCCGCCGGGGGCGGCGGAAGGTAGCGATCACCCGACATCGATCACGCCAGAGCGAGCGGGCGGGGTGCGTTGGTCGGGTTGCCGCCCCCGGGCCGCGAATGCTGCACCCAGCGGCTCTCGATATCGTGAGTGCCGTCGGCGTAGAGCGTGATGCGGGAGTTGGCGACCTGATCGTCGGCGATCACTTCGTCGAACGTATAGGTGATGTTGATGTGGAGCGCCGGCACCTGCGCCGCCCCGGGCGCGCTGGCATGCGAGCTGCGCGCATAGAGGCGGGCATCGTCCTCGATCGTTGCGTTGACGGTGAGGCCCCAGCCGGCGGCGTCATCATGGCCGATATCGTCGATATAGATATGGCCGAGCGAGGTGCCGTTATACTGCCAGCGGATCCGCAGCCAGCAATAGATGTCGTCCATCCCGAAGGTGCCGCCGACCACCGGCCAGTCGCGCAGTTCTATCGCGCCATCGAGGAAGGCGGCGGAGCGGGACGGTGCGCGGTCGTTCGGATGCTTGATCCCGCCCCAGCTCGCCAGGTTGGTGTGAATGTCGCCGCTGTTCTGGGCGATGATCTGCACTGCCGTGCCGGCGATCGTGGCGGCGGCGCCGATGTCCAGCGCGCGGCTGCGGGCGACCGGTGGCTCGGGCAGGGTGCGCGGCGCGGCCATGGCGAAGCCGGCCGGCGCGGTGGTGGTCCGGTTGATCTGGCGGCCGGCGGGCACGCCGGCGCTGAAGATCTGGACGTTCGCCGGATTGCCCGTCGCCGCCATCTCGTACTCGGTCTGGAAATCCTCGTAGCGCAGGATGTAGCGGCTGCCATGATCGTGCGTCGCGGTGTGGCGGCCGGGATTGCCCGGCGTGCCGACCGGCCGGTCCCAGGGATCGGCGACGCGGACATAATATTGGCCGCCGCTCGAATACATGCCGACGACGAGCACCGCATGGCCCGAGCGATCGGCCGAGCTGGCCATCTTGCCGACATAGAGCGGGCCGTGGTTCTCGATCAGCTGGGCGAAGCCGTCGGTCGAATAGCATTGCGGAGCATGGGCGGTGAGGCCGAGCTGGACCGCGGTGGCGGCGTGATCGACCCAGGGCAGGATATTCTCGATGTTCCTGCCGCAGCGCGCGCCGATCGATTCCGGGGTGATGCTCTGCTGGTTGCGCCAGCCTAGCATCATCGCGATCGTCGTCGCCCAGCAGCCATTGTCGGTGGGCTGCGCGACCAGCTGGACATTGTCCCAATTGATCGACCAGTCGGGTGCCGACATCGCGCTGCTGGTACGCGGCGCGGCCATCGCATAGCCGGCCGGCGGCGTGGTGCCGCTGTTGATCTGGCGGCCCGCGGGCACGCCGGCGCTCAGGATCTGGACGTTCACCGGATTGCTGCCCGATGCGGCCATCTCATATTCGGCCTGGAACGCTTCGTAGCGCATGATGTAGCGGCTGCCGTGATCGTGGCTGTCCGGATAGGCGCCGGGCTTGCCCGGGGTGCCGACCGGGCGATCCCAGGGATCGGCGATGCGGACGAAATACTGGCCACCGCTCGAATACATGCCGACGACGAGCACGGCATGGCCCGACAGGCCGCTCGCGGTGGCCATCTTGCTGACATAGAGCGGGCCGTGGTTCTGGATCAGCTGAGCGAAGCCGTCGGTCGAATAGCATTGCGGCGGATGGGCGGTTAGGCCGAGCCGAGCCGCGGTGGAGGCATGATCGTCCCAGGGCAGGCCCTGCTCGATATCATGGCCGGCGCGCTGCGCGATCGATTGCGGGGTGATGCTGCGCTCGTCGCGCCAGCCGAGCATCATCGCGATGGTCGTTGCCCAGCAGCCATTGTCGGTCGGCTGGGCGACCAGCTGGACGCCGTCCCAGTTGATCGACCAGTCGGGCGCGGACATTGCGCTGCTGGTGCGCGGCGCCGCCATCGCGAAGCCGGCCGGCGCGCTGGTGCCGGTGTTGGGCTGGCGGCCGGCGGGGATGCCGGCATAGATGATCTGGACATAGGCGGGGGTGCCGTCCGCCGCCATTTCATATTCCTGGGCGAAATCCTCGTAGCGCAGGATGTAGCGGCTGCCGCGATCATGGGTGCTGGCATAGGCGCCGGGCGCGCCCGGCGTGCCGACCGAGCGATCCCAGGGATCGACGACGCGGACATAATATTGGCCGCCATCCTCATACATGCCGACGACGAGCACGGCATGGCCCGACAGGTTGGTCGAGCTGGCCATCTTGCCGACATAGAGCGGGCCGTGGCGCTCGATCAGGCTGAAGAAGCCCTCGGGCGTGTAGCATTGCGGCTGCAGCGTCCCCAGGCCGAGCGCGGCGGCGACGGTGGCGCGCTGGTCCCAGGGCAGGCCCTGGTTGATGTCGCGTCCGCAGCGCTGGGCAATGCCGGCCGGTTCATAGCATTGCTGGTCCTTCCAGCCGATCAGCATCGCCAGCGTGGTTGCCCAGCAGCCATTGTCGGTCGGCTGGGCGATCCAGTCGACGCCGTCCCAGTTGATGCTGCGGCTTGCCGCCTGGGCGCGGGCATAGGCCATTGGCGCCGGCCGCGCGCTGCCCTCGAGCTTCTCGAACAGCGGGGTGAGCGTGGTCTCGGCCAGGCCGAGGTCGAGCGCTTCGCCGATGCGGGTGGCGAACTGGCCGCCGATGCGGGTGGCGCGATCGCGCGCGCCGGTGCCGGGCAGGCTGGGCGGCACATAGGCGGCCGCTTCCTGGCCGAACTGCAGCGCGAAGCCCGCGCCGATCGACACGGCGCCGCCCAGCCCCTGATCGGCGCCGTCGAGCCACAGCTCGGCGCCGACCACCAGCTCCTCGCCGGCATTGATCGCGGCGACCTTGCGCAGGCTGGCGAAGCCGTCGATCCCGAGCCTGTTATAGCCGAGCTTGAACTTCGCCTGGAGCGCGAGCTTGAGATGCTCGATGAAGTCGCTGATGCCCTGGGCATCGAAGCTCGAATCGGCGGTACCGAACAGGGCGGCCTGGCCGTCGGGCGCGAAGACCGCGCCGATACCGGCGCCGAACACCGGCGTATCGAGCGCCGGGCCGACCGAGATGGTCACGCCGCTGCGCGCGGCGAGCTGGGGCAGGGCGGCGAGGAAGGCGTTGAGCGGGTTGATCAGCCCGGTGATCCCGAACCCGGCCTGCCAGGCGGCGACGAAGGTGCTGCTCGCCGCGCCGAAGCGATAGAGGCTCGGCGGATTGACGTCGCTGCCCGCTGCCGCCGCGGCGCCGCGGACCTTTTCCATCAGCCAGGCGAGTGCGTCGTTCGCGCTCAGGCCCGAGCTCATGTTGAGCGCGACCTGGCCGCGCGATCCGGCCGACATCGGGCCTGAGCGGGCAAGGCCGGCGGCCTTTGCGGGGATATCGGGCATCGGGCCGAAGCCGTCGTCATAGGTACCGCCGCCGCCCGGCGCGGGGGGCGTGGTGACCGGGGCGGGGGCCGCGGGGGTGGCCGGCCGGCTGCCGGGAGTCGGCACGTCGCCGGCCCATTCGAGCACCGGCGCGGTGCGCGATGCGGTATAGCTGCGGCGCAGGCTGCGGCCGGTGAAGCTGTTGAGCGCGACATAGGGGCTGCCCTCGCGCGGCAGGGCGTCGACGCTCAGCCCGCCCACGCCGGTCGCCAGCCCGAAATAGAGCTTCTGCGCGCCGATGAAGCGGGCGAGCACTTCGGGCGGCACGACGAACACGCCGTCGCCGCGCGGCACGCTGAGGCGGCCCTGCTCGTCACTGCAGTAGAAATTGGCGGCGGTGCGGCGCGGCTTGTTCGCTCCGTCGAACAGGGTGACGTCGGTCGCCAGCACCACCTGTGCCTCGACATTGGGCTGGTCGACGCGGACGGCGAACCCCAGCATCGGGAACCGATCGCTGACCTCCATGCGGTTGGGACGGATCTGAGCAGTCATGGATCACCTGTCGTTGCTGGAAGGGGAGTTGCGGCCGGCATCGTCGCTGCCGGGGGCGGAATCGGGTCGGGTGCGGGCGGCGCGCAGCGCGCGGGCGCGCTCCTCGAAATCGCCGAGCGAGGAGAGGACGATGTCGAAGGGGGAGCTGTCCTGGCCGATCTGGGCGATCGGGCCGTTCTCGCGCTCATGCTCATGCACCGAGCGCGAGAGCAGCTCGGAGAGCATCTTGGCGTAGGACGGGGTGAGCACCAGGCGGGTGTGGATGCCGATCGTGCCGACGCCCTCATGGCCGCTGGGATAATATTGGCCGAGGTCGATGAGGAATTCGAAGGGGTTCTGGCCGAGCTCGAAATAGTTGACGTAGCTGGCGGGCGCGCGGCTGGCGTCGCGCATCGCCATGTCGGTCTCCACATCTGCCAAGCTGCCCTGACTCATCCGGCACGCCTCCTGCCGGACAGAGGAGCAAGCGCTGTGCCAGCTTGTGAAAAGCTTGCAAATCAGCAGGTTGGGTGATCGGGCTACGGGATAGTACGTAACATTGCGGCGGCACGGGCGTATCGGTGTTACGCGCGGTTGTTACAGGGTGGGGCCGCCTTCCGGGCCCTCGGGGCCGCCGCGGGTCATCTCGTACTTGGTCATCTTGCGATAGAGCGTCATGCGCGACCAGCTGAGCGAGCGGGCGGCCTCGGCGCGGTTCCAGTCGGTGCGGTCGAGCGCGGCGCGGATGAGGGCGCGCTCGTCCTTGCCCGAACAGTCGAAGCTGCGCTGCAGCCGGACGAAGGCGTCGGGGATATGGTCGAGCCGGATCGCGCCGCGCGGCGGATCGATGAAGATCGCCTCGACGAAGTTGCGCACCTCGCGGATGTTGCCCGGCCAGTCATAGTGGAGCAGCACGTCGAGCAGCTCGTCGTCGGGCGCGGAGACCTGGCAGCCGCAGCGGCGATTGAAGCCCTCGATGAAGTGGCGGATGTAGAGGGCGATGTCCTCGGCGCGCTCGGACAGGTCGGGCAGGGTGAGGCGGGCGACGTTGAGGCGGTAATAGAGGTCGGGGCGGAAGCTGCCCTCCTCCACCTGCTGCTCGACGTCGCGGTTGGTTGCCGCGATCACGCGCAGGTCGACCTTGACCGGCTTCTCGCGCCCGATCGGCTGGACTTCCTTCTCCTCGAGCAGCCGCAGCAGCTTGACCTGGCTGAACGGCGAGAGCTCGCCGACCTCGTCGAGGAACAGGGTGCCGCCGGCGCCGGCGATCACTGCCTTGCCGGTCTGGCTGCGCACAGCGCCGGTGAAGCTGCCCCGCTCGAAGCCGAACAGCTCCGCTTCGAACAGATTGTCGGGCACCGCGCCGCAATTGATCGCCACGAAGGGGCCGTCGTGGCGTTCGCTGAGCGCGTGGATGGTGCGGGCGCAATGCTCCTTGCCGGTGCCGGTGGAGCCGGTGATCAGCGTGGGCGCATCGCTGCGCGCGATCTTGGGCACAAGGGTGCGCAGCCGCACCATCGCGTCACTGTCGCCCAGAAGCCTGGTCTCGAGATCGTCCACCCGCTCACCCGACAGCATCCCGCGCCCGCTCCGGAGGATCCGGAGCAGTTGCGTCACGTGAACACGAAAAAGCGCGTGATGCGCCTGTTTCGGAAATCGTCATGTACTTGTGAGGCGGCCGCGATCGAATGGCGGCCATGATATCTAAGGCGACTCGACGGGCCTGTGGATAACTTTAACAGACCGGACAGTCGACTCCATTTAATGGTGGACGTTTCGTCTACTTTTAGACTGTGCGGGAATTGGCGAGTCGAAACCGCTCGACTCGAATAGACACCACCGATCCGGACCTGATTTGGATCAATCTCCGTCCGCGCCATGCCGGACAGGCAAATGGCGGAGAGCCGGATGGGCTCCCCGCCATGCGGGTTTCGATGCGTACGAACTCAGTTCGCGGTGAAGGTCGGTGCGCCGGCCGCGCTGTACTTCACCGTGACATAGCTGTTGTCGCACACGTTGATGCCGGTCCACACGCCGCTGCTGCTGTCGGCGAAGTTGAGCTTCACGTCGTATTTGCAGCCGGCACCCTTGTCGAAATGCACGGTCATCCGCGCACCCGGCTTCACCGTGGCGTCTTCCTTCTTGAAATCGGGATCGACCTTGTTGGGCTGCCAGGTGGTGGTGCCGGTCGGCGCGATCTCGACCGTCTTGATCGCCTTGCCGCTATTGTTGATCAGCACGAAATCCCAATCGTCCGCCATTGCCGGCGCGGCGATCGAGAGCGCGGCGATTGCCGCAAGACTCAGTTTCAGCATGACATGCCCCTCCTGCTTTTCCGGCAAAATGCGCCTGTCCGAAGCGCTCCGCAAGGAGATTTCAGAGAGGGCGGACCAGCCGGATCGCCTCGGCGATCCAGGGCGGATCGGCGACCACCTGCTGGCGCGCGCCGGCGCCGAACGGGAGGAGATGCAGCCGCTCGCCCTCGCGCCCGATCAGCCGCGCGAACAGGAAGCGGCCGGCGGGCCGCGGCACCAGCACATCGCGGTTGAGCGCGCCGCCAAACCCCTCCGGCGCGAGCGTGCGGCACCAGATCTCGTCACCGGTACGATAGTCGCCAACCCCGGCGGTCACCACCACCGCGACCATCCCGGGCTCGGCATGCGGCGGCACGATCGTGGCGGTCCTGCGCGGTGCCTGGGCGCCCCCGGCCTCCAGCAGCGCGGCCACGGGAATCTCCGGACGCTCGGGCAGCTTGACCAGATCGGCGGCATCGACGCCCAGCGCGGCGGCAATGCGATTGAGCCAGCCGACCGAGACGGTGCGGGTGCCCATCTCGAGCCGACCCACGGTCTGCGCCGTGGTCGGCGGCACGCAGCGCGCCGCGACTTCCTCCAGCGTGAGCCCCTTTGCCCGGCGCACTTCGCGGATGGCGGTAATCATCGCAGCCTCCAGATAACCAAATCGGTTTCTGCCTTTCCTACAATCGATCCTGCATGGCAAGAGAAACGAATCGCAACAAAAGGAGATCATCATGCGGGAACTGGTGGAGCGCGTGGTCGAGGATACTGCGGGGCTGAAGCGTCGTGTCACCGTCAACCTGGCGGAGTCGCCGCTCGCCTGGCTGGCGTCGCGCGGCCATGTCAGCACACGGCAGCTCGAGGCGGGGGAGCGGCTGCGGAGCGATTACGAGATGGCGGCACTGGGCCCGCGCGTGACGATGCGCTGGGATCCGGCGCCGGTGGGCCGTACCCCGGGTGGCGTCGCCGAGCGGCTGGATCCGACGCTGGCGCAGATCTCGGCGCGGCGTCGTTTCGATGGCGCAGTGGAGGCAGCGGGGCCAGGGCTGGCCGACATCCTGTGGCGCGTCGTCTGCGCCGGCGAAGGTATCGGTCCGGCGGAGAAGGCGCTGGGCTGGCCGAGCCGCGCGGGCAAGCTGGTGCTCTGCTTCGCGCTCGACCGCGTCGCCGATTTCTACGGGCTCAAATAGCGGGTTCGGGCTCGGCGGCGCCCTTGCCGACGAACCGGCCATAGGCCCAGCCGATCCCGATCAGCGCCAGGCCCAGGCCGAGGAAGGAGAGGATGCGCAGCACCCCGTCGAGCGCGGCGGCATCGACCAGGAAAACCTTGAAGGTGGTGGCGGTGAGCAAGGCGAGGCCGAAGATGCGCAGGTCGCGGCTGCCGCCGGCAATGCCGCGCCACAGCCAGAACAGCGCCAGCGCCAGCATCGCCGCGCTGTAGCCGCCATTCTCGGCCGTGCCGATCGCGCCGGTGAGCAGGGTGCCATGCGCCGCCTGGCGCACTGCGGCGAGCAGGGCGAGGAGCGCGAGCAGCGCCGCGCCCGGTCGCCAGCGTGCCGGCAAGGTCCATAGCCAGAAGCTCGCCAGCCCGAGATGCAGCACGGCGGCATTGAGGAGCGGCAGCGGGCCGACGGATTGCGGCTCGAACAAGGGGCTCAGCAGGAACAGGTCGAACCAGGCGATGCGGAACAGGCCGAGTGCGAGCAGCGCATGGCCGATCGCCGGGGCCTTGCCTTGGCGGAGCAGCCACCAGCCGGCGGCGAGGCTCGCCTGGCTCAGCACCGCGCGCTCGACAAAGCCCCAGGCGAGGAAGCGCGGCAGCGTCGCGATGGCGAGAGGCTGCTTGGCGACTGCATAGAGGAGGAGCACGCCCAGCGCGATTGCCGCGATCGACACGGTGCGGCGGAGGCGGCCGAAGAGGGCGGGATCGAACAGCAGGGCGATGGCCAGCGCGACGGGCAAGGCGAGCTCGCGCAGAAGCTCGGCCAGCGACGGCAGCAGCGGATAGGTTAGCCGTTCGCCGGAAAGCGAAGCGAGGACCAGCTCGCTGAGCGCACCGAGCGGCAGCGCGGCGGCGACCAGTGCCGCGGCAAGCGGATAGGCGGGCAGCGCATTGAGGCGGGGTGCACGGATCTTGCGCGCCCACCAGGCCAGTGCGGCGGCGACCAGGGTGAGCGGTAGCGACAACCAGTCGCCTGGGACGAACTGGCCCAGCCCGAGCCCGGCCAGGAATGCCGCCACAGCGGTGGCCGCGACCAGCATCGGATTGCCGGTCTCCGATCGGGTCCGCCAGGCGAGGCTGAACGTCGCGATTGCGGCGAGCAGCTCGACAATGCCCCAGGCCTCGGCGGGAAGCAGCACGGGTGCGCGCAGATGGGCGAGAAGGAGCGGTCCGGCGGTACCGAGCAGCGCGATCGCCGCCCAGATCGGATGGCGGCGCGCGAGGATATGGCCTGGAAACGCGAAGAGCGCGGTAGCCAGGATTGCCGCGATGGGGGTGAAGCCGCGGTCGGGCAGCCCGATCGCCAGCATCTCCAGCACGAGCAGCAGGGCAAGGGCGGCGAGCGCGCCGGGCAGATAGACGGCGTCCCGCCAGGCGAGGATCAGCGCCGCGCCGGCCAGGACGAGGTAGAAGCTCCAGGCCAGCCAGCCGAAATCGAGCGCCGGGGCGAGGATCGCGAGCTGCAGGCAGCCGGCCACGAGCGGCGCGAGGCGGAGCCAGCGATTGCCGGCACCGGTGGCCGGTAGCGCGGCGCTCGCGCCGATGGCGAGCAGCATGGTGAAGCCGCCGACCGCGGAGAGATCGTCGCTGCGGGTCACCAGCATCGCGATCAGGAAGTTGATCCAGGCAAAGCCCGCAACGCAGGCGGCAAGCGCCAGCCAGGCCCAGCCGCGATGGATGGCGAGGCCGAACAGCGCGGCGGTGAACAGTCCAAGATAGACGAGCAGCGGCCCGATCCCCGCGGCGTCGAAGCCGGCGACCATCGGGGCCGCGAAGCCGCCGACCAGCGCCATCACCGCGGTTGGCGGGCCATGGCGCAGGGCCAGCGCGAGCGCGCCTCCGGTGACCAGCAGGACCAGCAGGAAGGCAGTGAGCGGTGTGATCAGGTGGTAGAGCGCGGCCGCCATGTAGAGCGTGCCGTAGAGGCTGGCGATGCCGGCCCCGGCCAGCGCCTGGGCAACGCGCGGATCGTCCGCGGTGGCGGGCAGCCGCCGGGTCGCTTCGCTGCCCGCGATCAAGGCGAGGCCGAACAGGGCGGCGAGCAACGTCCGTGTCGAGGGGCCGAGCAAGCCGCTCTCGATCGAGTAGCGGACCAGGAAGAAGCCCGCGAGCACCAGTGCCGCGCCGCCGATCCAGATCGGCAGCTTGCCACCGATCAGCGTCTCCAGGCTGAACTGCGGGAGGGGGCGGGATTCGGAAGCGGGCCGCTGAGGCTCGGGCCCGGATCTGGCGGCACGCTCCGGCGCCGGCTCGGCGACCATGACCGGCGCTTCGGCCGTTCGATGACGTGCCGCCGCGGGCGAGGCCGGGCGGACGGGCGGCTCGCCCGCGCCTTCCTCGAGCGCAACGATCCGCGATTCGACACGGCGCAGTTCTTGTTCCAGAAAGGCCATGCGCCGCAGCACGATATAAAAGGCCGCAGCCGCGCCCAGCGCGAGGAGAAGGGTGAGACCAATCACTCACCCGATCCTTGCACAGTGGAGCGCACCTGTCGCGCACAACCCGGTTGCCCCGTGCAACCGATCGGATAGGCCTTTTGCCAAAAGCCTGGGAGAGGTTGGCATGATCGTGTTTGGTTCGACGCTTTCGCCCTATGTGCGCAAGGTCATGGTGTTCGGTGCTGAGAAGGGCCTGGAACTCGAGTTGCAGCCCGCCGGAATGGGGCGCGGGAGCCCGGAATTCATGGCCGCCAGCCCGTTCGGCAAGATGCCGGGCTTCAAGGACGGCGATTTCCTGATCTCGGACAGTTCGGCGATCGTCGCCTATCTCGATGCCAAATATCCCGAGCCCAGCCTGATCCCCGCCGAGCCGCGGGCCCGCGCCCGCACGATCTGGTTCGACGAACTCGCCGACACGATCATGATGGCGGCCGGGAGCGCGATCTTCGGCCAGCGCTTCGTACGCCCGCGCGTGCTCAAGATGGAATGCGACCATGAGGCGGCCGACGCCGCCGAGCGCGACCTGATGCCGCCGATCCTGGCCTATCTGGAGGGCGCGATCCCCGCGAGCGGGTTCCTGGTCGACGATCGGCTGACGCTGGCGGACATCGCCGTGGCCAGCCCGCTGGCGACGCTGGGCTGTATCGGCGTGACGGTCGATTCGGCACGCTATCCGCGGCTCGCCGCCTGGGTTGCCTCGATGCATGCCCGGCCGAGCTTCGCGGCGATCATTACGCGCGACCGCGCCATGGTCGACGCAATGGGCGGGCCCGTGCCGCGCGAGGCGGTTGCCGGCTAGGGTTGGACCTAGCCAGCGTCGCGCGGCGCGCCTATCTGGGCGCCATGCGGTTCGCCTTCATCAAATGCCATGGCTCGGGGAACGACTTTCCCCTGATCGACGCACGCGCGCTCACCCTGTCCGACGCGGACTGGGCGGGCGTGGCGCGTGCGCTCGCCGATCGTGCCGGGCCGGTGGGCGGCGACGGGCTGCTGCTGCTCACCGCGGGCGACGATGCCGGGCATGATTTCGGCATGCGCATGTTCAATTCGGACGGATCGGAGGCGGAGACCTGCCTCAACGGGCTGCGCTGCACCGCGCGGCTGGGCTTCGAGCTGCTCGGGCTCGACCATGCCCGGGTGCGGCTGAAGACGAGCAGCGCGGAGGTCGCGCGCGCCGAGCCGCTGGCGCCCGGCGTGGTGACGATCCGCGAGACCGCCGGGCCGGCGTCGACGCGCACCGCCGATGTCGGGCTGCGGGTGGCGGCGGCGGAGATCATCGACGCGCCGATCCCCGGGCTGCCGAGCGCGCGCGCCTTCACCGCGATCGCGATGCCCAACCCGCATCTGGTCACATTTGTTGAATCGGTTGATGAAGCCGAGCTGGTCGCGCTCGGCGACTGGTGCGAGGCGGGGCCCGAACTGATCCCGGCCCGCGCGAATGTCTCCTTCGTCGAAGTGCGCGGGCAGGACCTGTTCGTGCGCACCTATGAGCGCGGCGTCGGGCTGACCGACAGCTGCGGCAGCGCGATGGCGTCTTCGGTCTATGCCGCGGGCCGCACCGGGCGGGTGCCGTTCGGCACCGTGATGAAGGTGTTCAACAAGGGCGGGCTGGTGATGGGATCGTCCGATGCGGACGGCATGGTCACCATCCGCGGCAACGCGACCTTCCTCTACGACGCGACGATCACCGTCGATCCGGCGGCGGGCATTGCGGAGACGCCGCTGGTCCATGCCCGGCGCGAGGACGAAGCCGCTGCCTGGGCCGCGGCGATCCCGGCCTAGGCTTCGACGAACCCCGCCAGGTTGGCGAGCGAGGATTTCAGTCCCTGGACATGATCCTGCTTGCCGATCCCCTGCGGAACATCCTCGCAGGTGATCGCGACGCGGGTGCCGCCGTCGGCAGGCTCCAGCGTCCAGGTCATGCGCATGGTGCCGGCAAAGGCCGGGTCTTCCGAATCGAACACCGCCGCCTGGACGATGCTCCGGCCCGGGTTCAGCGCGGTGAAGCGCACCTCGACGACATCGGCATTTTCGGAGGTCTTGCCCGGTGCGTCCTGTTCGGGATCGTCATAGGACAGCGCCATGCGATAGCCGCCGCCCGGCCGCGCATCGAATGCCAGCATCTCGCCGGTCATCCCTTCGGGCGGGAGCCAGCGCACCAGCTCCGCGGGATCGATGAAGGCGCGCCAGATCCGGCTGGCCGGCGCCTTGATCAGCCGGGAAGCGCGATCGGTGCGCGAGACCGTCCTCACCCGAACTCCACGGCCTCGAAGCGCACCGGCCGGCCGATCGCCCGGTTGGCGAGCTCGGCTTCCCACATCACCCGGTGGCCGCGCACGATCGTGCCGATCGGCTTGCCGGTCAGCTGCTTGCCGGTGAAGGGGGACCAGCCGCAGCGCGAGGCGAGCCAGCTTTCCTCGATCGTCCAGCGTGCCTTGAGGTCGACCACGGTGAAATCGGCGTCATAGCCGACCGCGATGCGGCCCTTGCCGGCGATGCCGAAGATGCGCTGCGGACCGGCGCTGGTCAGGTCGATCACCCGCTGCAGCGTAGTGCGGCCCTCGGCGACATGGTTGAGCATCAGCGGCAGCAGCGTCTGCACGCCGGGCATGCCGCTGGGGCTGTCGGGATAGGGCTTGGCCTTTTCCTCGCGGGTGTGCGGCGCGTGATCCGAGCCCAGCACATCGGGCACGCCCTGGTTGAGCCAGTGCCACAGCCCGTCGCGGTGCGCCGCCGAGCGGATCGGCGGGTTCATCTGCGCGAAGGTGCCGATCGTGGGATAGGCTTCCTCGCCCGCCAGCGTCAGGTGCTGCGGGGTGACTTCGCAGGTGGCGATGTCCTTGTGCTGGCCCAGCAGCTCCAGCTCGGCCGGAGTCGTCACGTGGAGGACGTGGATCCGCCGCCGCGCCGCGCGGGCAAGGCCGAGGATGCGGCGGGTGGCGAGCATCGCGCTCTCGTCGTCGCGCCACACCGGATGGCTGGAAGGATCGCCGGGGACGCGCTCGCCGAGGCGATCCTGCATGCGGAACTCGTCCTCGGCATGGATCGCGACGCGGCGATGGCCCGAGGCGAGCACGCGCGCGAGATTGGCGTCGTCCGACACGAGCAGGTCGCCGGTCGAGGCGCCCATGAAGATCTTCACGCCTGCCGTGCCGGGCAGGCGCTCGAGCTCGGCGAGATGCTCGGCATTGTTGTTGGTCGCGCCGACATAGAAGGCGTGGTCGCACCACATGCGATCCTTCGCCCGGGCGAGCTTGTCCTGCACCGCCTCGGCCGAATCGGTGTTGGGCTTGGTGTTCGGCATCTCGAACACTGCGGTCACGCCGCCGAGCACTGCCGCGCGCGCGCCGCTTTCCAGGTCTTCCTTGGCCTCGAGGCCCGGTTCGCGGAAATGGACCTGGCTGTCGATCACGCCGGGCAGCACGTCGAGGCCGGTACAGTCGATCGTCTCGCCGGCTTCCAGCACGCCGCCGATCGCGACGATGCGGCCGTCCTTCACACCCACATCGGTTTCGGCAGGACCACCGGGCAGGTGCACGCGACCGCCCTTGAGCTTCAGATCGACAATCATATTCCGCGCCTCTTCCGTCGCCCCCGGCCACCCCCTACCTGTTCGGCATGACCGATACCAGCACCAGACTAGCCGACCGCGCCCTGATCCGCATTTCGGGTGAGGATGTTCGTGGATTCCTCCAGGGGCTGGTGACGCAGGACATGGCGGGCGTCACGCCGGAGACACCGCAATGGGCAGCCTTGCTGACGCCGCAGGGCAAGGCGCTGTTCGATTTCATCCTCTGGGCGGACAGAGATTCGATCCTGGTCGATTGCGAAGCGACGCAGCGCGAGGCGCTGGTACGCCGGTTGAGCATCTACCGGCTGCGCCGCCCGATAACGATCGAGCCGGTGGAGGGTGGGGTGCATTGGTCGCCGAAGGCCGGGCAAGGCGTCCCCGATCCGCGCCTCGCGGCGCTTGGTTATCGCTGGCTGGGCTCGGTGGAGGGTGATGAAGCTAGTGGTTGGCGGGAGCATCGCCTGCGCCTCGGTGTCACCGAAGGGGTCGAGGAACTGGGCCAGGACAAGACGCTCTGGCTCGAATGCAATGCCGGCGAGCTCGGCGGCGTCAGCTTCACCAAGGGCTGTTATGTCGGCCAGGAGAACACTGCGCGCATGCATTATCGCGCCAAGGTCAATCGCCGGCTTGTGGTCACGCCGCTGGGCGAGCCGGGCGACCGGACGCGTATCGCCTATCCGGATCTTGGCCTGATGGTGGAATTGCGCCGGGTGGAGTCGCTTGGCGATGCGCTGATGCCGCAGTGGCTGGCGGCAGCGCTGCAGGCGGACGCGAGCTAGATTCCCAGCCAGGACAGCCCACCGGGGAGAGCCGTTGCGGCGTAGTCGACCTGCAGCACGCGGCGGCGTTTCGGTCGCGTGGCGGCATTCGAGGCATGGAGAATCGGCGTCGCATACGCCCAGATATCGCCCGGTTCAGCCACGCAGGCATGGATGCCATGGGCTGCCACCATGCGCTCGATGTCGCTCTCCGCAACCAGGGTTCGATGCGATCCGGGCGCGACCAGCAAGGGAGCATTGTCGAGCGGTACCGGATCCAGGTGGACGCGCAGCGTCAGCATTCCGGCAAGCAATGCGAATGGTGGCGCGACATGGTGCATGCCGTGCTTGATCGTCCACGGGCCGAAGCCGGGGACATCGCAGCGTGCGGTGACGGCGATGGTGCGGTCCTGATGCCAGCCCAGGGCCCAGTTGGTGCGGTCATTCTTGTCGAACAGGATAGCGCGAACAGGCTGGGTATCCGGGCCGAGCCATCTCGCGGCGATTCGCCCGATTGTGCCTTGCGCTTCAAGCAGGTCTGGCAGGTCCGTGATCTCGCGAAGGCGTAGCCCGGGGCGATCGACGGGCAGGCCGGCGAGCGCGGCTTCGATTCTGTCTCGTGCCGCCAGCGCCGCACCGCGCAAATGCTCGGCGCCATCGCGCTCCAGGGAAAGGGGCATCGCCGAATCGATCATCTGGATCGAGCTAGTGCGCCTCATGCCCGGGGCGCAACCGCCCAAAGAAAAAGGGAGGCCGGTTTCCCGACCTCCCCAATTCTGTCAGTCCCTTGGGACCGGTCTGGCTTAGTAGCCCGAACCCGGACCGTAGGTGACTTCCACGCGACGGTTCTGCAGCTCGCGAACGCCGTCGGCGGTCTCGACGCGCGGCTTGCTCTCACCGAATGCTTCGGTCGAGATCGCACCGGCACCGATGCCACGAGCGGTCAGGTAAGCCTTCACCGAATCAGCGCGACGCTGCGACAGGCCAACGTTGTAGCTGGCCGAGCCCGAGCGGTCGGCGTGGCCGGCCAGCATGACCTGCGCGTTACCGCAGTTCTGGTAGTTGCTGATGGCGTTGTCGAGGATGCTCGCGGCTTCCGGCGTGATGTCCGACTTATCCCAGTCGAAGAACACGATGTACGGTCCCGGGGTGCAGACGACGGTCGGCGTCGGGGTCGGTTCCGGAGTCGGGGTCCAGGTCGGCGTCGGAGTGGGCTCCGGCGTCGGCGTCGGGGTCGGCTCGGGAGCCGGCGCACCGAAGTTGAAGGTCAGACCGCCGAGGATCGAGTGCGAACGGAACCGACCGTTGAGGGTGCGGCCCGAAGCATCCACCAGCGCGGTGGTCGAGCTGTTGAAGAAGCGATACTTCAGCGACACGTCGATCGAGTCCGACAGCGGAGCGCGAATGCCGGCGAGAGCCTGCCACGCGAACACGGTGTCCGAATCGTTCAGCGAGTCCTGATAGCTGTTCAGAGCGAGCTTGCTCTTGACGCGCGCGACACCGACACCAGCGCCGACGAAGCCCTGAACGCCATCATCGTCACCGAAGTCGAGCAGGCCGTTCACCATGAAGCTCAGGGCCGAAGTGCGGCCACCGGCATAGGCGTAGTTGCCCGGAGCGGCGTTGACGGCAGCGCCGGCAGCGGTGCGGACCGGCATCGTCACGGTGCTGACGATACGATTGACCGAAGCCTCGCGATAGCCAACTTCGGCTTCCGCACGGAACGGACCGAAGTCGTAACCGACGGTTGCGTCAGCGTCCCAGCCAGCCTTGTGGTGCGCAGTCACGACATCCTTGGCAGCGCCGATGTCGAACTTGATGTCTTCGACGAGCATAGCGCCGCCTTCGACACCCACATACCACGCATCGTCGCGGGCGAGGGCGGGCGTGCTCAGCGCGGTGGTCGCAAGTGCCAGAATTACGGCAAGCTTCCGCATCTTAATCCCCTTTCATGATTGTCACTACGGACAGCGAAAAACTCAGTACCGAAACGAAAGTTTCTGCGCAAGCGCACAAATCCGGGGACTGTTGCAGGAACGTCACAGTCAGCCGGAATGGATCAGGCCATGCGCACGCAATGCAACGATCACCGCAGAAATTGCGGCCCGCGCTGGCGCATCAACCACCGTCCCGCCTTCTGGTTCCGCAATTTCCGGCATTTGCGCGCCGACCACCTGTTGCCCTTCGACGACAAGCCGACCATGCGCTTCGCCTTGGTGCCATTCGCCGTTGCGGAATAGGGCATATCCGGCACCGTGGCCAAGCCATAGGCGCATGCCTTCGCGCGGAGTTGCGAAGCGCCAGCCGCCCTCCGTCCAGCCGGCGACGTCACCGCCATGACCTGACCAGGCCCCCATCGGCGCGGTACCCACGATCCAGCACTGGCCGGGAGCGGGGGTTTCCGGAGCGATGTTCAGGTCCATTGCCTCGGCCGTCGCCTGGACCAGCAGGTCGAGCCGGACAAGCGCTTCATTGTGATGGATTTCCTTCTGCGCCTGCCCGGCGTCGAGCAGCGGCAGGGCGAGTCGGCTGGTGATCTCGGTCATGCGGGTTCTCCTTGATCGGGCAGGGTCAGCGTTGCGGGCGGGGAGGCGCCGGCGGTGCCGAGCTGACGCACCTCGATTCTCGCGCCTCCGGCGATGGCGGCGGCCCCCAGCGTCATTTCGGGTGCCCGCGTCTCCACGGCCCATCCGATGCCGTCGTTCGGAATCAGGGTTACGCGGTAGCGCTCGCCGCCGGGCTCCGGAGCCAGGTCGCGCCCGTCCTCCCACTCCCAGTCCGAACGGCTGCGGCGTACCCAGGTCAGGCGTGCTGCACCGTCCGTTAGCCTGTGGGCGACTAGATGAACGGGAGGGAGCGGCAGCCAAGAGATGCCGTTGATGACAGCGGAAGCCTGTGCGGCTTCGCCGATGTCTCCCGCACCCTCGGCCAGCAGCCGCACCTCGGTGCCGATTGCGCCGCGTGGCAGGTCGGCCGTGGCGACCGTTCGGCTGTCGAGCAGCACTAAGCGGTCGCCCTCGACCTGGCTCCCGATCGCATTTTCGGTGCCACGCCGGCCGCGCCACAGGCCGGAAAGGCGCCATTGTCGTGCATCGAGCCGCTCGGCGCGCCTGAACTGGATCAGTTCGTCGCCCAGCATCGCGAGATTCGCTCCCGCGTCGAGCGCCATGTCGTCCGCATGGTCGAGCAGTATTGCGGGATTGGCGAGTTCGACGACGACATGGTTTCGCCGGTCCTCGATCTGCGGCGCTGCGCGTCCGGGCGGCGTGAGGATCCGGCCGAGCACGGCGATGCCCTGCGTGCCGCCGATTTCCTGCCACGCCGTGCCGCCGTCGATGCTGAGCAGCACCGCCGCCCGGCGCCATCCCTCGGCCTCGCCGGCGGCGGCGATCGCTATTCTCGGGGTTGTTGCGGGGACGTCGTCGATCGGCGGGAGCTCGAAGGCGTGCAGGATCGTACGTCCGATGGCCACGTCCTCGGCGCCAAGCGCACGGCCTCCGCTGCCTGGCAGGGGGGCGACTTCGGGGGCCAGGGCCACGCAGTCCAGGGACACCGACATTCCCTCGAACTTCCAGCCATCGACACGCCAGATGCCCGGCGTGCCCGCGATGCGCACCCGGCTGCCGGGCGGGATGGCAAGTGCTTCCCAGCCCAGATGCACCGTGCGGCGAGTGCGTTCGGTGTCCGTGCGGAGCAGCGCGGCCTCGGCCAGCGTCCGCGCGGTCCCGGCATCTATCGCGGCGGGCAGCTCGATTCGCATGTCCCGGCTGGCCGGCCCGGTACCGCCGGCGCGCTGCACGCCGATCTGCCAGTCGCGGGCCGGGTCGTAATGGCTGAGGCTCAGCGTGCGCGGCACCCGGGTCGCCGATGCGACGCTGCGATTCCCGCGACCATGCCCGCCGACGCCGCTGTCCTCGATCGTGATCGCCTCGCCGGTGCCGCAGTGCAGCACCGGTCCCTCGCCGAACCAGCCGCCCGCGGCCTGGCCCAGCAGTTCGACTACGCCGGCCAGGCTCGCGCCCTGTGCCGCGAAGCCTGCCAGCGCCACGCTCGGATCGGTTCGGTTCAGCGCGCCCAGCGCCACGGCGATGTCGCCGGCCGGCACCGGGGCGGCATCGGCCTCCACTTCGAAGCTGAGCGAGCCGGGTGAACTGGTCGGCCGGCATCGCGCTGCCGTCGCCCGGATCATGGACCAGCGCGCCCGAAGGCCGCGCCGCATTGTCGAGCAGCGCCTTGTTCCAGCGCGCCGCTTCATTGTGGATCGCGACGGCGCCCGAAGCCGCGCCCAGGCAGCCTAGGCCATAATGATCGTCGATCGGCGAGAAATTGCGCAGGTGGATCACCGCCGGCCGCCCGCCGCCATCCTCGGCCGCCAGCCGCGCCACCCGCTCGCCCACCTTGTAGCGATAGGCGACCGGCCAGCCCCGCGCATCGGGTTCCACGCTCACCCGCTCGGGGCGCAACGCATAGAGCTCGCGCACCGCGCCGCCGTCATCGGCCAGCACCTGGACATAGCCATTGCCGTGCAGCAGCAGCTGCGCCGCCAGCGTCTCGATCAGCGGCTGGCCGCCGCTGCGCGCGGTCACCAGCGCGAGCAGCGCCGGATCGCTGGCCTTCAGGGCCGCGCTGCCCGCGCCTTCGGCCACCAGCTTCACCGCCCGCTGCGCCACCGGATTGTGGCAATAGGCGTCGCGCACCTGCGCCTCGTAGCTGCGCGGCCATTCGCCCATGCTGCCGGCGAAGCTGCCCGCGCGCGACAAAGCCGGCCGCGCGCCTTCGCGCACGGACTTTCGCCCGAACCATTTCATGCGTTGCTCCTGAAACTCGCTGCAAATTCTCGCGATGTGCCCCGGGCGGCAAACTGATCCCCGGCGAAAGCCGGGGCCCAGGGTTTCCTGGCCGTATCGCTCGTGACCCTGGGCCCCGGCTTTCGCCGGGGAACGACAAGGTGGCGTAGGCTGCGCCCATTCCTCTCCCGGAGGAGGAACAGCTATGTTCTCAACCCCCGCATCTGCCACCCGCCGCCAGC
Source organism: Sphingomonas kyeonggiensis (assembly GCF_014204495.1). Lineage (GTDB taxonomy): Bacteria > Pseudomonadota > Alphaproteobacteria > Sphingomonadales > Sphingomonadaceae > Sphingomonas > Sphingomonas kyeonggiensis_A. The sequence continues at coordinate 1,278,684 of NZ_JACHLN010000001.1, forward strand.
TCGCCGGCAGTCAGCTTCCCGTCGCGGTCGCAATCCCGCGTCCAGTATCCCGCCGCCAGCCCGGCGCGCGCCGCCTCGATCGTCGGCCCGCTCCCCGGCATCGCGGCCGAGACCATCGCGGCAACCTCCGCCCGGTCCAGCCCGCCATCGCGGTCCGCATCGAAGCGCGCCACCAGCGCCGCGCTTCCCACATCCAGCGCGGCCCGCCCGATCGCGCACCCGCACAGCATCAGCATTCCGGCAAGTGCACCTGCCCGCCGGGCCCGGATCGGTCCCGTCATTTGTTTTCTCCCACTTGAAACTCCCCTCCCTTCCAGGGAGGGGGAACTCACAAAACCCGGATCGCCGCCTTGCCCCTGCGCCCGAGCATCAGCTCGTGCAGCGCCCAGACCAGCGCGTCCGCGCGGTCCGGCGATCGGCCGGGGCCTTCATAGCCGCCGCCCATCACCAGCCCGCACAATTCGTCCTCCAGCGCCGGGAAGGCGCCGGCATGCAGCACCTTGCCGCCTTCATAGAGCAGGCTCACCGGCTCGGCGCGTGCCGCCTTGCCCTGGCTGGCATGCACCAGGGTCACCGGCAGGTTGCTGTCGGCGCCGAGCAGCACGGCCTTCACCATCGCGCCGCCCTGGTTCTTCTCCGCCACCACCCGGTCGGCATCGTGCCGTGCGGCACAGGCCGCCACCGCATGCGCCCAGCGCTCGGGCGACACCCCGTGCACGCTGGCATCCTCGAGCACATAGGCCTTGCCGTCGCGCCCCAGCGCCGCCGCCACGATCCCGCAGCTGTCGCCGCCGATCCCCGCCGGCGGGTCGACGCCGATGATCCGGCGCGCCAGCTCGGGCAGTTCGCCCGCCCGGCAGGCATCGAGCAGGTCGCGCGTCCACAGCGCGCCTTCCACCTGGTCGAGCATCTCGCCGTCCAGCTCCTGCCGGCCGAGCCTGCTGCCCGCATATTGCGCGGTCATCGCCTCGACGAAGCTCGCCGGCAGCCAGGGATTGTCGCGGGTCTTGCCCAGGGTCTCGTGCACGCCGGGCAGTGCCATCACCATCCGCATCAGCTTGCCCGGGCGCGGGGTGGTGGTCACCACGGTCTGCGGCATCTCCCCCACCCGCAGCGTCATCGCCAGATTGTCCCAGGCCGCCTGGCCGCCGCGCCCCCATTTGGCGAGCTCGTCGCACCAGGCGAAATGATGTTCGGGCCCGCGCAGCCCGTCCGGCGCCGCCGCCGAATAGACCTGGGCCTGTGCGCCATTGGGGAAGCGCAGCGTGCCGGTGGTCCGGTGCCACACCAGTTCCTCGTCCACCCGGGCGGCGGCAAGCAGCCCGCCTTCGCCTTCCACCATCACCCGCTGCACATCGGCTTCATTGGCGCCGACCAGTGCGATACGCGCCTCGGGATGCGCGCGTGCGCGAGCGAGCACCCATTCGGCGCCCGCGCGCGTCTTGCCGAAGCCGCGTCCGGCGCGGATCAGCCAGATCCGCCAGTCGCCTTCGGGCTCGGCCTGCCCACGATGCGCCCATTGCCACCAGCGCTCGCCATATTCGCGCTTCTGCGGCGTGCTCAGCGCGCGGATCGCGTCGGCCCGCTTGTCGGGCGGATAGGTGAGCAGCCGCTCGAAGGCGTCATTGGCCATCCTGCTTCTCCGCCTGTTCCGCGGCTTCGCGGGCCCGGGCGCGATCGATCGCGTCGAGCTTCCGCATGATCGCCGCATCGGTATCCTCGGGCCGTGCCCGCTTGAGCCGCGGGCCACCCTTCCATTTGCCCTGCAGGCTGTTGCGGTGCAGGCCGAGCAGGCGGATCGCCTCCTGCACATCGATCTCGCGCCCGTCCGCGCAAGCGATCGTCCTGCCGCCGCCGGCCAGGATATGGCCGAGCAGCTCGGTCTCCAGCATGTCATAGCCAAGCGCCAGCGCCTTGCGCCATTCCTCGGCGAATTCCTCGTCCTTGCGCCGCAAATGATAGACGCTCGGCGGCGTCACCCCGGCGACATCGGCCGAGGCGCGGACATTGGCGGTGCCCGCCAGGTGATCGAGGAATGCTTCGCGCTTGGTCTTGGACCAGCGCACCCAGTGCCGTCGCTTCTTCTCCACGGCGCTTCTCCCGAAAAAGAAAAGGGCCGGATGGCGTTGCCGCCCCGGCCCGACTCGCAATTCTTCAGCGTTCCTGATTTGTGCCAGATCAGCGTGACGATGTCAAGAGAAAAGTGCCTATATGGTTCGTTGGGGCGTGCGATTTCCGGTTCGTGGGAGGGGAAGGGGAGGATTCAAAGGTGCGGTTGGCCCACCAGTTCCCCGGCGAAAGCCGGGGCCCAGGGCTTCTCTGCCGGATCGCTCGTGACCCTGGCCCCGGCTTTCGCCGGGGAACCGAAGGAGCTGAATCTTGAGACGCAGCCTCAGAAGGGCAGCCAGCGCGCCTTTTCGCTGAACTTCATATAGCCGGCGTTGACGCCCAGCCGCCAGCCGACGCCCAGGCGCACCGGGATCAGCACCACGTCGCCGCGGCGCATATAGGAGGCGGAGAGGCCGCCGACGAAATAGGCGCGGCCCTCGCCCTGGGGGAAGCGCTTGTAGAGGTCCTGGGTGTCGTAGAGGTTGTAGACCAGCACGAACACCTTGTTGGCGTCGCCGCCCAGGTCGAAGCCGATCGACGGGCCGGTCCAATAGACTTTCCGCTGGCCCTCGACCTTGTGGAACAGCATGCCCGAACCATATCGCAGGCCGACGCCGATCGCGCCCGAGGCTTCGCTGCCGGCGATATAGCCGTTGGGCTGGCCCTGGTCCTTGAGGATGTCCTCGATCAGCTTGGCCAGGCCCGATGCGCCCTTGCCGAACACGCCCTCGGCGGCGCCGACGAGCTCGTCCTGCTGGTAGGTGGTGGCCTGGTCGCGCGAGGTGCCGCCCTGCTGGGCGGAGGGGGCGGGCTGCTGCTGGCCGGCCGGGCCCTGCTGCTGGGGATAGGGATCCTGCGGCGGCGGGGCGGGGACGTCCTGCTGCTGCGCCGGCCGGTTGTACGGGTCCTGCGCGGGTGGGGGCGTGTTTATGTCCGAATCGATCGCGGTGTTGGGATCGATCGTGGTCATCTGCTGCTGGGCGGCGGCGGGCATGGCCGTCATCGCGAATGCGGCCGTCGCAGCCATCAACACCAGTGCACGAACGTTCATCGCGGAATTACCCCAGCTCATCAGATTGGCCCTTTTGTAGGGGGCGGGGCTGTCGCGGCAATGAACGAGCGGCAAATTGAGTCGATTTCACGTCAAGCTGGGCGTTGATTGCTGCGAAACCCGTCGCTATAGGCCCTGCCTTCGAGCCGTTATCCGGAGACGTGGGTGAGTGGCTGAAACCAACGCTTTGCTAAAGCGTCATACGGGAAACCGTATCGAGGGTTCGAATCCCTCCGTCTCCGCCACCCTGGTAATGCGCTGATATTACTTATATTTCTAATGTGACCCCGGCCCAGCCGGCCCGATTCGCAGGTCTTGGCAGCCGCCGCCAAAGCGCTTAGGCAGGGATATGCCCAGCTGGCAGCCCAAAGCGTCGATCCCGCGCACAGAGAAAAAATCCCGCACCCGCAAGCCGCGGCCCCGGTCGCTGCGCCTGCACGGCACCGTTGCGCGCACTCTCGGCATCCGGATCGTCTCCGGCCAGATCACGCCGGGCGAGATCCTCGAGGGCGAGATCGCCGCGAGCGAGCAGTTCAAGGTCTCCCGCACCGCCTATCGCGAGGCGATCCGCATTCTCGCGGCGAAGGGGCTGGTGCACTCCCGTCCCAAGATCGGCACCCAGGTCAGCCCGCGCCGCGAATGGCATCTGCTCGATCCCGATGTGCTCAGCTGGATCTTCGCCGGCGAGCCCGATGATTCGCTGATCGAGAGCCTGTTCGAGCTGCGCCGAATCGTCGAGCCCGACGCTGCCCGCCTCGCCGCGCTGCGCCGCACGCCCGAGCAACTCGCCCGCATGCAGGAAGGGTTGGCGGGGGTCGGCAGGCATGGATTCGATTCGGAGGAGGGGCGATGCTGCGATGAGGCCTTTCATTCGGCATTACTTGAGGCTTCCGGCAATGATTTCATCATGTCGCTCACCAGCGGCGTCGCTGCCGCGATCGAGCTGACCACGGCGTTCAAGCAGCAGCACCTTCCCGCCCCGCACGACGCGCTTCCCGTCCACCTCGCGGTGCTCGAGGCGATCGAGGCGCAGGACGCCGACCGGGCGCATGACGCGATGGCGCGGCTGGTCGAGCGCGGCTTCCAGGACACGATGGAAGCGCGCGATCCCGCCAACAACGCCGTCGGCCGTCGCCGCGCCTGCTGATACGCGACAGCTTTTCTATCGCCCGCCGCAACAACCGTGCTGACAAGCGCATTTGCATTTTGCCATAGCGCTGCCTAAGTCCCGCGCGAGCGATGTTACCGCTAACTTAATTCGAAAGACAGGAGAGCAGGCATGGCGCTGACCGGCGATTTGTTCATTGCATCGAAGCGCGTTCACCGTGACGGACCGGGCTTCCAGGCCGTAGCCGCGTCGACCGGCGCGCCGCTGGAGCCGAGCTTCAGCGTGGCGACCAAGGAAGACGTCGAAGCCGCGACCGCCGCCGCCGAGGCTGCCTTCCCGATCTATTCCAACCTGCCGCGCGAGAAGCGCGCCGAGTTCCTCGAGGCGATCGCCGAAGAGATCGACGCGCTGGGCGAGACGCTCACCGAGCGCGCGATGCAGGAAAGCGGCCTGCCGCACGCCCGTCTCACCGGCGAGCGCGGCCGTACCTCGGGGCAGCTGCGCCTGTTCGCCAAGGAACTGCGCCTGGGCGAATATCTGCGCGCGCGCATCGATCACGCCATCCCCGATCGCCAGCCCGCCCCCAAGCCGGACCTGCGCCTGCGCATGATCCCGGTCGGCCCGGTTGTCGTCTTCGGCGCCTCCAACTTCCCGCTCGCTTTCTCGGTTGCCGGCGGTGACACCGCCTCGGCGCTCGCCGCGGGCTGCCCGGTGATCGTGAAGGGCCATTCGGCCCACCCCGGCACCTCGGAGCTGGTCGCCGGTGCGATCGAGCGCGCGGTTGCCCGGACCGGCATGCCCGCTGGCGTGTTCTCGCTGATCAACGGCGCGGGCAACGAAGTCGGCTCGGCGCTGGTCAGCCACCCGGTGGTCAAGGCAGTGGGCTTCACCGGCTCGCGCGGCGGCGGAACGGCGCTGATGAAGCTTGCCGCGAGCCGTCCGGTGCCGATCCCGGTCTATGCGGAGATGAGCAGCATCAACCCGGTCTTCCTGCTCCCCGCCGCGCTCGAGTCGCGCGCCGAGGCACTGGGCAAGGCCTATATCGGCAGCCTGACCATGGGTGCCGGCCAGTTCTGCACCAACCCGGGCCTGGTGCTCGCGCTGGAAAGCCCGGCGCTCGACCGCTTCCTCGCCGCTGCGACCGAAGCGGTGTCGGGTGCGGCAGCACAGACCATGCTCACCCCGGGCATCCTCAAGGCCTATGAGCAGGGCGTTGCCCGCTGGGCCGCCGCACCGGGGCTGAACCAGGTCGCGCAGGGCCAGGAAGGCTCGGCAAGCTGCGGCCGCGCCGCGCTGTTCACGATGACCGGCGCGGACTTCATCGCCGATCCGAGCCATGCCGAGGAAGTCTTCGGCGCCGCTTCGCTGCTGGTGCGCTGCGCCACGATCGAGGAGCTACTCAAGGTCGTGTCGCTGCTCGAAGGCCAGCTCACCGCGACGCTGCACCTCGACGATGCCGATACCGAAGTGGCGGCCCAGCTGCTGCCGCTGCTCGAGCGGCTCGCCGGGCGCATCCTCGCCAATGGCTGGCCGACCGGCGTCGAAGTGACCGACGCGCAGGTCCATGGCGGCCCGTTCCCGTCGACCGCGGATGGCCGCAGCACTTCGGTCGGCACGCTGGCGATCGACCGCTTCCTGCGCCCGGTCGCCTATCAGGACCTGCCGGCGGCGCTGCTGCCCGCGGACCTGCGCGACGGCGATGCGGGCATCCCGCGCCGCATCGACGGCAAGCCGACGCTGTAAGGGTCCACTTCCCCTCCCTTCCAGGGAGGGGAGTATGGGTTGTTCGTCCCACCCGCGGGACGTTCGGCCCGGAGCGGGTGCATGTCCGCTCACCGGATGCTAGCATGGAGACCTTCCCGCAACGGAGGATCTCCATGCGTTTCCTGCTTATCGCCACCGCTCTCAGCTTCGCCGCCCTGCCTGCGCACGCGCAGGAAAAGGACGAGGCGGGCGCCCGCGCCGCGGTGAACCATTATCTCGCCGGCCACGCGACCGGCAGCGCGGCCGAGTTCTCCGCCGCCTTCCACCCCAAGGCGATGCTCTACTGGAACCGCGACGGCGCCTTTGCCGAGCGGACCAGCGCCGAGTACATCGCCGGCGCACCCGGCAAGCCTGCCGCGGATGAAGCGCAGCGCAAGCGCTCGATCGAGAGCCTCGACGTCACCGGCAATGTCGGCATGGCCAAGGTCGTGCTCGATTATCCGAGCGTTCGCTTCGTCGATTATCTTTCGCTGGTGAAGGCCGATGGCGAGTGGCGGATCGTCAACAAGATCTTCCAGGCCGAACGCAAGGCGAACTAGGGCGTGAACCCACAAATGGCCGCTTCTGGCGAGAGTGGCTGAACGGCTGACATTGGGTGGATTGCGGTCGTTGACCTCATCCTGCTCGTGACCAACCTTCGGGCCATTCAGACCGCAGATACGGCCTGATCTGAGTGTCGGTTGGCAGCTTCCCACGCAGGCAGCGGAGCGATGCCTGAACTTCCCTGCGTGGCGCGATCACATGAAAACCATCCGTGTCCGTCAAGCGACCCGAATAATTGAAAACCTCAAACCGTGTGACCCCGCATCTCCTCAAGTCCTCCATTAACGACCCTTCGATCACGCGCGAGCCGTCGGTTTGAATGTATTTCCCCAACGAGAATGTGCCCTCGTCCCCAAACAGCACCACCGCATCTGACTGCCACTCCGGTTTCGCGGCGCAGCTCGTGAAGATCAGGCACAATGAGATGGCCAAGACCTTCACCGGGAAAGCGGGGGCAAGGTCCTCCATGCAGGGATGATGCACTGCTCTGCTAATGTCTGCAATCGGGGCGCTTGCCGCCAGGCAGCTTTATCAGTCTACGAACTAGCCAAAGGCCTGCTCGACGCTTCCCGCAGTACGGAAGCGGAAAGCGATGTCGTGGCGGTAGGTCTCACCCGGATCGAGCCGTGCCGAGGGGAATTCCGGCCGGTTCGGGCTGTCGGGGAATTTCTGCGGTTCCAGGCATAGCCCCTGCCGGGTGACATAGACCTTCCCGCTAGTGCCCGGCGCGCCGCCCGCAAGGTGGTTGCCCGAATAGAATTGCAGCCCGGGCTCGCCGGAATGGAGATCGAGCACCCGGCCCGAGCCGGGATCGAACAAGGTCGCGACGCAGCGCGGGGCACCATCGATCACGAAATTATGGTCATAGCCATGGCCGAGCGTCAGCTGGGCATCGTCCGCGCCTATCCGTTCGCCGACCCGCCGCGGAACCCGGAAATCGAAGGGCGTGCCGGTGACTTCGGCGAACGCGCCCGTCGGGATCAGTCCGGGGCCGACCGGGGTGGTGCGGCTGGAGGATATCCGCAGCAGGTGATCGAGGATCGTCGCGCCGCTCGCTTCGCCGGCCAGGTTGAAATAGGCGTGGTGGGTCAGGTTCACCACCGTCGGCGCATCGGTGGTCGCGGTCAGCGCGATGGCGAGCCCGTCCTCTTCCATCGTATAGCGCGCTTCCACTGCCAGCGTGCCCGGAAAGCCGTTATGCCCGGCCGGGCTGACATGGCGGAAGGTGACCGACTCCGCCGACTGCGCGTTGACTTTCCAGATCTGCTGGTCGAGCCCGAACGGCCCCGAATGGAGGCTGTTGGCGCCGTCATTCGCCGTGACGCGGTGCTCGACGCCGTCGAGCGTGAAGCGCGCGCCGCCGATCCGGTTGGCATAGCGGCCGGCGATCGCGCCGTAGAAGCGCGGATGGCCGCGATATTCCTCGATATCCGCGAAGCCGAGCACGACATTTGCCGGATTGCCGTGCCGATCGGGCACTTCCAGCGTGCGCAGTGCCGCGCCGAGCGTGAGCAGCTCGGCGCGATAGCGGCCGCAGGCAATCGCGACCGTCTCGATCGGATCGCCCGCGACCGTCGTCACTTCGGCATACCCGGGCAGATCGAGTTGGCGGGATCCGAGACGATCCGCGCGTCGGACAGGCTGAACACCAGCGGATCGGAGGCGGTCACCACCACCGGTGCCGACACCGCGTTCATGTCGGTGCCGTTCTGCTGGTAGCATTTGAGCAGGATCTTCACCGTGCGCCACGTGCCGGTCTCACCGGTGAACAGGCTGGTGGCATCCAGCCCCTTGCCATTGCCCATGCCGAGCGTCACCGGCCCGCCCGCCGCGCGATCGAGGCGATAGGTGAGGGCGAGCGACAGGTCGCCATTGGCTTCGCGGCCAAGGTTGATCGGCGCGCCGCCGCCGATGCTCAGTCGCGCCGTTCCGCCGGTCCAGCTCAGCTGCTGCGCGCCTTCCTGGGTCTGCGGACCGTCGATCGGCGCGCGGGTGATCTTCGATTCGGTGGCGAAGGAGAAGGGCTTGGGCGTAACGCCCTTGGCGAAATAGACGCTGGTGTTGAGCGACGAGGCATCGAAGCCCGGATCCTCGCCCAGCACGGCGACCTTGCCCGGCTTGGCGTAGCTCAGGCCATAGCCGAGCGCGAACAGCGGGTCATAGCCCGGCTTGCCCTTGTTGAGGGTGAACTGGCCGGCGGTCTTGGGCCAGCTGAACGACAGCGTGCCGTTGAAGTCCTTGCGCGGCTTGCCGGCCTTGTCGCCGATAATCACGTCGGCCACGCCCGCGCCTTCGCTGCCCGGCAGCCAGGCGGCAACGAACGCGTCCGAGGCGTTGATCTCCGGGTTCACCCAGAGCGGCCGGCCCGAGAGGAACACCGAAACAGTCGGCACGCCGGCGGCCTTGAGCTTCTTGAGCAGGGCCAGCGCCTGCTTGTCGCCGGGCTGGAATTCCAGCGTCGGGATATCGCCGCGCATTTCGGCATAGGGCTGCTCGCCGAACACGACGATCGCGACATCGGGCTTGGCGGTGAAGCTGCCGTCCGCCGAAAGCGTCGCGGTGCCGCCGCCGGCCTTCACCGCTTCGGCAATGCCCGAGAAGATCGTCTGGCCGTTGGGGAACATCGAATTGTCGTTGCCGTCGCCCTGCCAGCTCAAGGTCCAGCCGCCGGTCTGCTGCGCCATCGAATCGGCGCCCGGCCCGGCGACCAGCACGTTGGCGGAGGCCTTTACCGGCAGCACGCCCGTGTTCTTGAGCAGCACCAGCGACTTGGCCACCGCCTCGCGCGCCACCGCGCGGTGCTCGGCATTGCCCAGCACCCCGGCCTTGCCTTCATAGGGGCGGGCCGGATCGAACAGGCCGAGCTTCGCCTTGACGCGCAGGATGCGGCGCACCGCATCGTCGATGCGCGCCATCGGGATGGTGCCGTCCTTGGCATGGCGCACCGTGCTCTCGAACAGGCCCTTCCAGCTGTCCGGCGCCATCGCCATGTCGAGCCCGGCATTGAAGGTCTGGGCGCAATCCTCCTTGGTGCAGCCCGGCACCTGGCCATGGCCGTTCCAGTCGCCGACGACAAAGCCCTCAAAGCCCATCCGGCCCTTGAGCACATCGGTGAGCAGCGACTTGTTGCCGTGCATCTTGGCGCCGTTCCAGCTCGAATAGCTGGCCATCACGGTGAGCGTGCCCGCCTGGATCGCCGGGACATAGCCCTGCGCATGCGTCCTGATCAGCTCGTCCTCGGAGACGCGGGTGTCGCCCTGGTCGACGCCCTCGAAGGTGCCACCATCGCCGAGGAAGTGCTTGGCCGAAGCCGCGACCAGCCCCTTCTGGATACGATCCTTGGTGCCGGGCTCGCCCTGCAGGCCGAGGATCATGTCGGCGGCATAGGAGCGGACGACCGCGGGGTCTTCCGAATAGCCTTCATAGCTGCGGCCCCAGCGATCATCCTGCGGCACGGCGAGGGTCGGGCCGAACGCCCAGTCGGGCCCGGTCGCGGCGGTTTCTTCCGCCGTCGCCTTGCCGATGCGGCGGATCAGCGCGGGATCGTGCATCGCGCCGAGCCCGACATTGTGCGGGAAGATCGTCGCGCCGATCACGTTGTTGTTGCCGTGCACCGCGTCGATGCCGAAGATCAGCGGGATCGGGGCATGCTTGCCGCGCGGCTCCATCGCGACGGCGCGGAAGGCCTTGGCGGTCTCCACCCAGGGCATCTGCGGCGAACGGTCGGGCGCGCCGAGCGGCGGCGAGCTGCCGCCTGCCAGGATCGAGCCGAGCGGATACTGGCGCAGCTCCTCGGGCTTCATCGCGCCGATATCGGCCTGGATCATCTGGCCGACTTTTTCCTCCAGCGTCATCTGCGCCATCAGATCGGTGATGAACTTCTCGGTCGCGGGATCGACCAGGCCCTGCGAGCCGGCGGTCGGCCATTTGGCGGGATTGGCGACCTGCTGGCCAGACAGCGTTGTCGGCGCGTGCTGCGCAAAAGCGGGCGATGCGGCCCAGATCATGGTGGTCGACAGCAACAGCTTCAGGCCAGGCCGCATTTCACTCTCCTCTTTTCTTGTATCTGGTAGCGATAACAGAAGTTCATCGGGCGAGTCCACGCTCCAGCCAGCGCGCGGCTTCGTCGGGACTTGATTTGTTACTGTCGCGATCGACCATGTAATTGGCCTCGCGCATCCGCTCGACCGGGATCGCGCCGATCAGCGGGCGGAGCGCCGCCTGGAAACGGACATCGTCGGCGCGTTTCGGGGCGAGCAGCAGGATCGCGTCATAGCCGGGAATGGCGCCCTTGGGATCGGCGAGCACCGCCAGCTTGTCGGCGGCGATGCGGCCGTCGGAGGAGAAGGCCGGGATCACGTCCGCGGTGCCGCTCGCCAGCGCGCGGTACATGAAGGTCGGCTGATAGGGATGGGCGGACTTGAAGCTCAGGCCATAGGCCTTCTTCACCGCCGCCCATTCGGGCCGCTCGAGGAACTCGACATCGGTGGCGAGGCTGAGGCTGCCGGCGACCGGCGCGAGATCGGCGATGCTGGTGATCCCGCGCTTCCTGGCATCGTCGCCGCGCATCGCGAAGGCATAGGCGTTCTCGAAGCCGAGCGAACCGAGCAGCGTGACCCTGTGCTTGTCGCGCGCCCATTTAGCGACACCGGCGACGATCGCGTCGCGCGGCGGCACGTCGTCGCGCCGCATCTCATTGGTCCAGATCGTACCCGAATAGTCGACATAGACATCGACATCGCCGCCCGCGAGCGCGCTGAACGCTACCGCCGATCCCAGCCCTTCGCGGTAGCGGACCTTGTAGCCCGCCGCCTCCAGCCGGTGCCCGATCAGCCGGGCGAGGATATACTGTTCGGAAAAGCCCTTGGCGCCGACTGTGATGGTGCCCCGCGACGAGGGCAGGGCCGGGACAAGCGCTACGGCAACCGCGACCAGCAGGGTGCCGAGGCTCGCCCAGGCAAGCATCCGCCTGCGCCTGGCGATGCCATATTCGGCCAGCCCCAGCAGCCCGTCGACCGCCAGCGCCAGGCAGGCGGCGGCGATGCAGCCCGTCAGGACCAGCGACCAGTTCTGGGTCTGCAGCCCGGCGAAGATCAGGTCGCCCAGGCTCGGCTGGCCGACGGTGGTGGAAAGCGTCGCCGCGCCGATCGTCCACACCGCAGCGGTGCGGATGCCGGCCATCAGCACTGGCAGCACCAGCGGCGCCTCGACCAGCCACAGCTTCTGCGCCGCGGTCATGCCCACGCCGTCCGCCGCCTCGATCACCGCCGGGTCGATAGTGGCAAGTCCGGTCACGCCGTTCCGCAGGATCGGCAGCAGCGCATAGAGCGACAGCGCGAGCAGCGAGGGCAGGAAGCCCAGTGCCGGTATCCCGCCGCCCACCAGCGAGGAGAGCGAAAGCAGGATCGGGTAGAACAACGCGAGCAGCGCCAGGCTCGGGATCGTCTGGACCAGACTGGCGAACCCCAGAGCGATCCGTCCCACGACGCGGTTGCGCGCGGAGAGCACGGCCAGGGGCAGTGCGATCACCAGGCCCAGCAGCAGCGCCGCCAGCGCCAGCAGCAGATGCTGGGCAAGCAGCTCGGGTACCCGGGCGAGTGCGCCGCTCACGGCTCCAGCTCCGCCAGCCGGTGCGCCTGCGCGCGGGGTACCGCGACCAGTGCGTCCGCTGCGGCGCCGCCCTTGCCGGCGAGCAGGTCGCGCGGGGTGGCGTCGGCAACGATGCAGCCCTTCTCCATCACCAGCACGCGGTCGGCGAGCAGCAGCGCCTCGGCCATGTCGTGGGTGACCAGGATCGTGGTGAGCCCCATCCGGTCGTGCAGCGCGCGGATCGCCTTGCCGAGTCCGTCGCGCGTCACCGGATCGAGCGCGCCGAACGGCTCGTCCATCAGCAATATGCCCGGCCCCGTCGCCAGCGCCCGTGCCACGCCGACGCGCTGGCGCTGCCCGCCCGAAAGTTCATCCGGCATCCGCGTGGCCATGTCGGCAGGCAGCTCGACGAGTCCCAGCAGCTCGGTCACGCGCCCCGCGCTATCCTTCCCGCCGGCCAGCCTGAGGCCGATCGCGACATTCTCCCCCACCCGCATGTGCGGGAACAGCCCGACATTCTGGAAGACATAGCCGATACGTCGCCGCAGCTCCGGCGCGGGGCCGGTATCCACCGGCTCGCCGCCGACCAGCACCGCGCCTTCGCTCGGTTCGATCAGCCGGTTGACCATCTTGAGCAGAGTCGACTTGCCCGAGCCCGAGGCGCCGACCAGCGCGACGAAGCTGCCCGCCGCGACTTCCAGAGACACCTCATCGACGGCCTTCACGCCCCCCGGCCAGACCTTGCTGACATTTTTGAAGGTAACGGAGCGGCTTTGCTCTGGCATCGCGCAGCGTTGTGCGAGATGAAATGGCAAAGGTCAAAACAACAGGAGAGGCGGGGACATGGCAGCGAAGGCAATCTTCATCACCGGCGGCGGATCGGGCATCGGGCAGGCAGTCGCGAAGCATTTCGCCGCGCAGGGCTGGCTCGTCGGGCTGGCGGACGTCAATGCCGCCGGCCTCGAGGAGACCCGGGCGATGCTTCCCGCCGGCATGGCCACCACCCATGTGATGGACGTGCGCGACCGCGCCGCCTGGGCGAGCGCACTCGCCGAATTCACCAAGGCGAGCGGCGGCCGGCTCGATTTCCTGTTCAACAATGCCGGCATCGCGGTGGGCGGCCTGCTTGCCAACAACACCGACCAGGAGGTCGACAATATCGTAGGGATCAACCTGGTCGGCGTGATCAACGGCGCGCGCGCCGCCTATCCCTATCTCAAGGCGACGCCGAGCTCGTGCCTGGTCAACACCGCCAGCGCCGCGGCGATCTATGGTGGAGCCGGGCTGTCGCTCTATGCCGCAGTCAAGTTCGCGGTGCGCGGCTTCTCCGAGGCGCTGGACGGCGAATGGTATCCGGACGGGATCAAGGTCCGCGTGCTGATGCCGAGCTTCATCGACACGCCGCTGCTCGATTCGATGGCGCAGGGCAGCAACCAGACGGCGCGCGAAGTGGTGCGCGGCCGCGGCCTGGAATTCACGCCGCTCGACATCGTCGCCAAGGCCGTGTGGGATGCGCCGAGCCAGGAAAAGGTCCATGTCATCGTCGGCAAGACCGCGAAGCAGATGGCCTTTGCCCAGCGCTGGATGCCCGGCGCGCTGCGCAAGCAGATGCGCGCGAAGTTCGGCTAGGCCAGCAGCGCGTCGATCTGCTGCGCCATCTGGATGTCGCGGGTGGAGAGCCCGTCCGCGTCATGGGTGGTCAGCAGGATCTCGACCTTGTTCCACACATTCGACCATTCGGGGTGATGATCGGCCTTCTCGGCGATCAGCGCCACGCGGGTCATGAAGCCGAAGGCCTGGTTGAAGTCCCGGAACTCGAACTTGCGGGTGATCGCGTCGCGCTCCGCGTCCCAGGTCCAGCCGGGCAGCGCGGCGAGCGATTCCTCGCGAAGTCCATCCGTCAGCCGCGCAACCATCACTGCCTCCTTGCCGTAGCTCCGTTCCCCGGCCTATTCCGGGCGACATGACCGGGCAAGCCCCAGACGCCGCCATTATCGAGCGCCTCGCCCGCGCCGCCCTTGCGCGCATCCCCGAGCCTTTCCAGGGCTATCTCGCCGACATCGTGCTGGTGATCGAGGACTTCGCCGATGACGAGACGCTCGACGCCATGGGCATCGAGGATCCGTTCGACCTGACCGGCCTGTATCGCGGGCGCCCCGTCGGCGAGAAATCGGCCTGGGACGGGGTGACCATGCCCGACGAGATCCACCTCTATCGCCGGCCGCTGCTCGACGAATGGGTGCACACCAGCGTGACGCTCGAATCGCTGGTCAACCATGTCGTGGTCCATGAGGTCGGGCATCATTTCGGCCTGTCCGACGACGACATGCACGCGCTGGAAGACTCGGCCGAGTGACGCGCCTTGCCCTTGAAGGCGTGGCCTGCCTGCGCGGCGGGCGGCTGCTGTTCGAGGGGCTGGACCTGGCGCTCGCGCCGGGCGAGGCGGCGCTGGTCAGCGGGCCCAACGGCGTCGGCAAGTCGAGCCTGATCCGCATCGCCGCCGGCCTGCTCTCGCCGGCCGCGGGCAAGATCGAAGTCGAGGGCGAGATCGCGCTGATGGCCGAGGCGCCGGCGCTCGATCCCGAACTGCCGCTGGGCAATGCGCTGGGCTTCTGGGCCGGTCTCGACGGCCGGCGGGGCGCGGTGCCGGACGCGCTGGCCGCGGTCGGGCTCGCCGATATCGCCCGGGTGCCCGTCCGCATGCTCTCGACCGGCCAGCGGCGGCGTGCCGCGCTCGCACGGGTGGTGGCGAGCGGGGCGCCGATCTGGCTGCTCGACGAGCCCGCCAACGGGCTGGACGTGGCATCGGTGGCGCTGCTCGAAGGGCTGATCGCCGGGCACCGGGCGGCGGGCGGCATCGCGCTGGTCGCCACGCACCTGCCGATCGCGCTGCCCGATGCGCGCGAGGTTGCGCTGTGAGCGCCTATGCCGCGATCGTCTGGCGCGAGCTGCGACGGGCGTGGAGCATCGGCGGACTGGCGCTGCCGGTCGTCTTTTTCCTGCTCGTCGCGATCCTTTTCCCCTTCGCTGTGGGCCCCGATGCGAAGCTGCTCGCCCGCATCGCGCCGGGGGTGATCTGGGCGGCGGCGCTGCTCGCCGCGCTGCTCCCGGTCGAGCGGCTGGTCGCGCCGGACGTGGAGAGCGGGGTGCTGGATCAACTGGCGGTGCGCGGGCTGCCCGATGCCGGGGTCGCTGCCGCCAAGGTCGCCGGGCACTGGCTGGGCTTTGCCCCGGCGCTGCTCGTCGCGACGGTGATCGCCTCGGGCTTGCTCCAGTTGCCCGGCGAAGCGCTGGTGCCGCTGCTGCTTGCGCTGCTGATCGGCACGCCGGGGCTGGCCGCGCTGGGTGTCGCCACCGCCGCGCTGGTTGCCGGGCTGCGTGGGGCGGGGGCGCTGGCGGGGCTGGTGATGCTGCCCTTCGCCGTGCCGCTGCTGATCTTCGGTGCCACCGCCGAGCAGCCGGGCGCGCTCAAGCTGCTCGGGGCAGTGAGCCTGTTGCTGGTGGCGGGCTGCCCGTTCGTGGCGGGGGCGGCGGTACGAATGGGGCGGAACTAGATCCGTTTTGGAAGTACACGAAGTACAGGCCAAGCGCGGTTTTTTGCGGTCCTTATTCTCCAGCAGGCGCGCGTGTCGGATTGCGCCCTTGGTGGCGCCCTATTTTTCCAACCGGTCGGAGCGCCTGGCGGTCAATATTGGCGGAGGGTGCCGTCCTGCGGGGAGCGGTTTAGGTAAATGTCGCTAGCTCAGGCCTCGGGCGGCAGCTCGTCGCCATAGACGACCATTGCCGAGCCCTCCGCCAGCGCATCGGCGGCGGCGGCGCGCAGGACCGGGTCCTCGGTCGCGCCCGGATCGGCGACTTCCATGCCCTTTTCCAGCCGGACCAGCATCCAGCCGGTGCCGAGCGCGACACCGGCGGCCTTGGCCTGCGCCTCTTCGAAGCTGTCCGCCGAGACATAGATCAGCATGGCGTGGCGCCCGCCGGGGCGGCGGCCCTCGACGGTGTCCGCCACCGCGGTCGCCAGGAATACCGAGAGGCCCATCAGCCGCGACTCCAGCGCGCGAAGATCGCGGTCGGCAGCTCGAGCCCGCGCGCTTCCTCGCGCACCGCCAGCTCGCCGCATTCCACCTTGCCCGGCAAATGCGACACGTGCTGGCGCAGCAGCTCGCCGATCGCCAGCGCCGACATGCGCACGGCATAGACGGTGAGGAACAGGAAGCGCGAATTGGCGTCGAGCAGCTTCGTCGTGTCGGCGATCAGGCCGGGCAGGCCCTCCTCCAGCTTCCACACTTCGCCGTTCGGCCCACGGCCCCATTTCGGCGGATCGAGGATGATTCCGTCATAGCGCCGTCCGCGCCGCACTTCGCGCGCGGTGAACTTGGCGGCGTCGTCGATCATCCAGCGGATCGGCAGGTCTTCCATGCCCGACAGCGCGGCATTGGCCTTGCCTTCCGCGACCGACTTCTTCGAGGCATCGACATGGGTGACCTTCGCCCCCTTGGCCGCCATCGCCAGGCTGCCGACCCCGGTATAGCCGAACAGGTTCATGAACTCGGGCGCGTCCATCCCGTCGATCTGCGACCGCATCCAGTGCCAGACCGGCGACATGTCGGGGAAGAAGGCGAGGTGGCGAAAGGGGGTGTTCTGCGCGGTGAAGCGCACTTCCTCCCAGCGCAGCGGCCAGCCTTCGCTCGGCACCGGCTTGGTGAAGTTCCAGCGGCCGCCGCCATCCTCGTCCGCGCCGGGCACGAACTCGCCATGCGCATCCCAGTTTTCGGAGGCGGGCGCCCACATTGCCTGCGGCTCGGGGCGGATGAAGCGATATTTGCCGTAGCGCTCGAGCTTGCGGCCATGGCCGCTGTCGACCAGCCCGTAATCGGCCCAAGGCTCGCCGGTGAGAGTGATGAGGTCCATGGGGGGTCTTTAGAGCGCAACAAAACGCCCGTCATCCCTCCCAATTCCTCCCCCTCCGGGGGAGGATTTAAGTGCGCGGCTTGGCGCGCTCGGCGATGTAATCGCGCACCGCGTCGAGCGTGCCGGGCAGCACGTCGTAGCGCTCCTGCCGCTCGAACAGGTCGCCCACGCGTGCCGGCAGCGAGGGACGGATGCCGGTGGCGCGCTCGACGGCGTCGGCGAACTTGGCCGGGTGCGCGGTCGCCAGGGTGACGACCGGAACATCGGCGGGGATGTCCGCGCGGCGCGCGGCGGCGAGGCCGATCGCGGTATGCGGGTCGATCACCTGCGCCGCCTCGGCCGAGGCCCAGCGCATCGCGGCGTTCATTTCGTCGGGGGTGATCCGATCGCTCGCGAAGATCTTCGCGGCGCCTTCGGTCTGGGCATTGGTCAGGCGCATCGCCTTGCTCGATTCGAAGCCGGCCATCTGCTCGGCGACGCTGCCGCCGGCGAGATCGGAGAGCAGACGCTCGAAGTTGGAGCTGACCTGGATGTCCATGCTCGGCGCGGCGGTCGGCGTGACGGTGCCCGCCGAATAGTCGCCGCTCGACAGCGCGCGATGGAGGATGTCGTTGACGTTGGTGGCGACGACCAGCCGCTCGACCGGCAGGCCCATGCGCGCTGCGACATAGCCGGCGAAGACGTCGCCGAAATTGCCGGTCGGCACCGCGAAGGCGACCTTCTGCGCCGGCGCGCCGAGGCGGACGGCGGCGTAGAAATAATAGACCACCTGCGCCATCAGCCGGGCCCAGTTGATCGAGTTGACCGCGCTCAGGCGGAAGCGGCCGGTGAAGTCGCGGTCGTTGAACAGCGCCTTCACCATCGCCTGCGCGTCGTCGAAGCTGCCCTCGATCGCGATGTTATGGACGTTGGGTGCCAGCACCGTGGTCATCTGGCGGCGCTGCACGTCGGAGACGCGGCCCTTGGGGTGCAGCATGAAGATGTCGACGCCGTGCCGCCCGGCAACCGCGTCGATCGCGGCGCTGCCGGTGTCGCCCGAGGTCGCGCCGACGATGGTCAGCGGCTCGCTGCTGCCGGTCAGGAACTTCTCGAAGAGCAGGCCGAGCAGCTGGAGCGCGACGTCCTTGAAGGCCAGCGTAGGCCCGTGGAACAGCTCGAGCAGGAAGTGGCGATGATCGAGCTGGACGAGCGGGGTGACCGCAGCCTGGGAGAAGCGGCCATAGGCCTGCTCGCAGAGCGCGCGGAGCTCGTCCTCGCCGAGGTCGTCGCCGGTGAAGGGCAGCATCACGCGGACCGCGGTCTCGACATAGGACAGGCCCTTGAGGCCCTCGATCTGCTCGCGGCTGAAGCTCGGCCAGCTGGTCGGAACATACAGGCCGCCGTCGCTCGCCAGGCCGGCAAGGGTCACGTCACGGAAGCCAAGCAGCGGCGCAGCGCCTCGGGTGCTCTGATATTGCATGAGGGCGGGGCCTAGCGGGGAGCGGGGAGGGGGACAAGATAGGCTATGTTTAGGTGGCGTCATTCCCCACTCCGTCATCCCCGCGCAGGCGGGGATCCAGAGTGGCAAAGCGACGTCTTCGGTAACCCTGGATCCCCGCCTGCGCGGGGATGACGATTATGGTTTGGGCTTCTGCCGCCAGCGTAGTGCGAGGACGTAGATCACCGAGGCGATAAGCGCGAACAGGAACCATTGCACCGCATAGGAGAGATGGTTGTTCGGCACGCTCGACAGGTCGGGTTTCGCGGTCGGTTCGAGCCCCGGCGCGGCGTTTTCCGAGATCAGCATCAGATGCTTGGGTTCGCTGTCGAACAAGCCGGCAAGCAGCGGGCGGTGATCGGGGGCATGGGTGATCGTGCCCGTCACCTTGCCACCGCTCCATGTGGGAAAGAATGTCGGATTAGCCGCCACGCCCATATCGACCAGCAGTAGCGGGCCCTCCGCGCCCGTGCGGCACTGGGCGATATGGCGATAGCCATTGGTGCCCTTGATCGAGCGTCCGCCTTGGGGGCGCCAGTCGATCACTTCGAGGCAGAAGGCATCGGCGCGGCGGAAGAGATTCTCGTCGCCCACCGGCAGACGCGGAAAGGCCATTTTCGGCTTGCCGAGATTCTGCGCATACAGCTTGAGCGCGTCGAGCTTCTCGCCGCGGCGCTCGAGCTGCCAGACGCCCAGGCCGATCATCAGGGCGACGGCAAGGGCGACGATGATCGTCGGGATCAGCGGAAAGCGTGGCATCATTCGCTCCGAACGCGCCCTTCGCCCGCGCGGTTGCGATATTCGAGCGCGAGCAGCAGCCCCTTGGAGAAGCGCAGCGAGAGGATCACCAGCGCGGCGGTGATCGGAATCCACAGCAGCGCATGGATCAGCAGGCCGGGCTGGAAGGTGAATTCGACCCAGAGCGCGAGGCCGGTGACCAGCGCGCCGATGCCGAGGGTGAGGAACACCACCGGCCCATCACCCACGTTGAACCGGGTGAAGTCGAGGTCGCAGGCACCGCATTTGTCGGCAAAGCCGGCGAAGCTGCGGAACAGCGTGGCCGCCCCGCAGCGCGGGCAGGCGCCCTTGGTCCCCGAAAGGATAGGGGGAGGCGACACCGGGCCGCCTCCCCCTGGATTATCGTTGGTCGTGTCGGTCACGTCAGCCGTGGACCGGCGCGCCCCAGCCGCCCCAGACATAGATGGAGGCGAAGAGGAACAGCCACACCACGTCGACGAAGTGCCAGTACCAGGCCGCCGCCTCGAAGCCGAAATGCTGCTTCGGGGTGAAATCGCCCTTGTACGCGCGCACCAGGTTCACGATCAGGAAGATCGTGCCGACGATGACGTGGAAGCCGTGGAAGCCGGTCGCCATGAAGAAGGCGCCGCCATAGCTCGAGCCGCCCTCGCTCGCCGCCTTGAAGGGGAAGGGGGCCTCCATATACTCATAGGCCTGGAAGAAGCTGAACGAGATGCCGAGCAGCACCGTCAGCCACAGGCCCTTCTTCAGCCCCTCGCGATCGCCGTTGATCAGCGCGTGGTGCGCCCAGGTCACGGTGCAGCCCGAGCAGAGCAGGATCAGCGTGTTGAGCAGCGGGAACTGCCAGGCGTTGAGCACTTCCATGCCCTTGGGCGGCCACTGCCCGCCGACCGCCTCGACATGCGAGGGGAAGAGCGAAAAGTCGAACCAGGCCCAGAACCAGCCGACGAAGAACATCACTTCGGAAGCGATGAACAGGATCATGCCGTAGCGCAGATGGAGCTGCACGATCGGCGTGTGATCGCCGGCATGCGCTTCCTGGATCACCTTGGCCCACCAGCCGAACATGGTGATCGCCACGAGCGCGAGGCCCGAGAAGAAGACCAGATAGGCGCTCGGATAGCTGTGCATCACCATGATGCCGCCGATGGCGAGCACAAAGGCAGCAAATGCACCGAAGAGCGGCCAGATGCTGGGTGGCAGGATATGGTATTGGTGATTCTTTGCCCCGGCCATCGATCTTCCCTGTCCTAAGCTTTTGCTCGGAGCTTAGGGCGCGAATTCGCTTCCCGCAACAACCCTCGTGTCGGGTCGATTCAGGATCCGTGCGCGGTGGCCGCCGCTGCCTTCACCGCAGGCGATTCGGACGGGTAGAAAGTGTAGGACAGGGTGATTTCCTGCACGTCGCGCGCATCCGGATCGTCGAGGATCTTGGGATCGACATAGAAGATCACCGGCATGCGCACCGTCTCGCCGGGCTTGAGCGTCTGCTGGGTGAAGCAGAAGCACTGGATCTTGGTGAAATATTTGCCGACGAAAGTGGGGGTGACGTTGAACGTCGCCGTGCCGGTCACTTCATGGTCGCCGGTGTTGGTGGCGGTGAAGAACGCCATGTCGCGCCCGCCGATATCGATCGTGTCCGATCGGCGTTCGGGCTGGAACTTCCAGGGAATGCCCTTCGCCACGTTCGAATCGAAGGCGACGGTGATCTTCTGGCCGACGCTGCCCGGCGCGCGCAGGCCGCGCTGGGTGGTGCCGTTCAGGCCGGTCGCCTCGCAGAACATCCGGTAGAGCGGCACCGCCGCGAAGCCGAGCCCGGTCATCGAACACACGCCGATGCCGGCGAGGATGGCGACGCGCAGGTTGCGGCTCGGCCACTTCATACGGCGTGGCCCAGCTGGATCTTCACGATCGAGATGGCGAACACGAGCACCACGAACAGCCCGAGCAGCACCGCCATCACCACGGCGCGGCTGCGCTGGCGGGCGCGGACCAGTTCGGCCTCCTCGAACGGAGTCGCGGGGGTCTGGATCAGATCATCGGTCATGCGAACCACCTGTCGATAACGAGCGCGCCGAAAACGACGAACAGATAGAGGATCGAGAATTTGAACAGCCGCTTCTCGGGCGCCATGTCGTCATCCGGCCCGGTGCGGCGGATCGCCACCTGCACCGCCATGGCGAGGAACAGGCCGGACATCACCGCGGCGGTGATCCCGTAGATCGCGCCGGTGAAGCCGAGCGGCCAGGGGGCGGCGGCGCACAGGATCATCGGGATCGTGTAGAGCCCGATCTGGATGCGCGTCGTGCGCTCGCCCGCCACCACCGGCAGCATCGGCACGCCGGCATTGGCGTAGTCGGTCTTCACGAACAGCGCGAGCGCCCAGAAATGCGGCGGGGTCCACAGGAAGATCAGCGCGAACAGCAGCACCGGCATGGTGCTGACGTCCCCGGTCGCCGCCGCCCAGCCGATCATCGGCGGAAAGGCGCCGGCGGCACCGCCGATCACGATGTTCTGCGGCGTCCGGCGCTTGAGCCAGATCGTGTAGACGAAGACGTAGAACAGGATCGAGGCGGCGAGGATCAGGGTCGCCGCCAGGTTGATCGCGAAATACATCAGCACGAGGCTGAAACAGGCCAGCCCCACGCCGAAGTGCAGCGCCGACTGGCGATCCATCCGTCCCGCCGGCAGCGGGCGCTTCTGCGTCCGCTTCATCTTGGCGTCGAGATCGGCCTCATACCACTGGTTGAGCGCCCCCGCCGCGCCCGCGCCCAGCGCGATGCACAGGATCGCGGTGAAGCCCAGGATCGGGTGGATATGCGCCGGCGCGGCAAGCATGCCGCAGAGCCCGGTGAAGACGACAAGGGTCATCACCCGCGGCTTGGTCAGCGCGAGGAAGTCACGCCAGTCGGCGGGAAGCGAAACGGTGGCGGCGGAAGTGCTCATGGTCGTGCCACCGGCTATAGGACAGCGCGAGCCGGCGGCAAAGTGGACGATTTGACCCGCGCCGGGCCGATCAGTGCTTCACCCTGGTGTCGAGCGGCGCGGCGGGCTTGGGCGGCACCGGCGGCTTACCGATCCAGGCGAGGCCGTGGGCAAGGTCCAGCGTCACCACCCAGTTGCGCAGGAACGGCATGCCGAGATTGCCGTCCATGATCATGTCCGGGGTGAACGCATCGCCGGTTGTCGCGCGGATGTCGCCCAGCACTTCGAAATCGGCCGGCTGCTTGTCTTCCAGCGCGGGGTCCATGCCCACCAGCCTAGCGATCGGCTTCGAAGCGAGCACGGTGCCGCCATTGCCCGAATCGAGCTCGAACCAGAGCGTGCCCTTCTTCGACGGCACCGCGGCCATCACCGCCAGCGCGCCGCCATCGATCTCGCGCTTCAGCCGGATGCGCAGCGGGCGCATCTTCGCGATTCGCGCGGCACGGCTTGCCTCCGATTCGAGCGTCATCACGCCCGCTGCGAAGTCGAAGGTCACGGTACGGCCCTCGAACAGGTTGAGCCCGATGATCCCGTCGAGATCGACGTCCCTGGGGTTGAGCTTGCCCATGTCGATAAGGCCGAGGATCGGCGGCGTGAGCGTGATCCCGGCCACGATGACCGGCACGGTCTCGCCGCAATGCGGTCCGTCATGACGGGTGCCCATCATGTTGTAACCGGTCAGCCGGCCCCAGGGTTCGCATCCCGCGCGCTTTGCGCTTTCCGGCGAAACAAGGGTGATCCCCGCACCGGTGTCGAGCAGGTAGAGCCCCTTCCTGCCGCCAACCTCGGCTTCGATTGCCCAGCGGGTGCGCCAGGGCTTCATCTGGATGACTGCGTCGGGCGCCGTGGGAGCCTGCTGCGCTTCGGCGGTGGGGATGGCGGCAAGCAGCAGCGCGAAGGCGGCGGGCAGGAACTTCATTGTCTGTCTCCCTGTGGTCCCGGGCATCGTTTCGATGTCGCATCTTTCGCGGCGATGAACTTGCGGCCGCGTCGCGACCAGATCCGCTGCCCATGCGACGGGGGCGAAACGAAAGCGCCCCGGAAGTTTCCTTCCGGGGCGTCTTCAATTCCAGCCTTTCGGCGCTGCTCAATGGTGTCCGTGATCGTCGATCACCGGCAGCGTTTCGAACTGGTGGAACGGCGGCGGGCTGGACAGCGTCCATTCCAGCGTCGTCGCACCTTCGCCCCAGGGATTGCCCTCTGCCTTGCGGCCGGCGAGCAGCGACTGGATCACGTTCCAGAAGAAGATCACCATCGACAGGGCCATGATCAGATAGCCGAACGAGGCGACCTTGTTCCACAGCGCATAGGCATCCGGATAATCCGGATAGCGGCGCGGCATGCCCTGCAGGCCCAGGAAGTGCATCGGGAAGAACATCACGTTCACGCCGATGAAGAACACCCAGAAGTGCAGCTGGCCGAGGAACTCGCTGTACATCCGGCCCGACATCTTCGGGAACCAGTAGTAGAAGCCGGCGAACAGCGAGAACACCGCGCCGAGCGACAGCACATAGTGGAAGTGCGCGACGACATAGTAGGTGTCCTGCATATAGTCGTCGACGCCGCCGTTCGCGAGCACCACGCCGGTGACGCCGCCCACGGTGAACATGAAGATGAAGCCGATCGCCCAGACCATCGGGGTCTTGAAGCTGATCGAGCCGCCCCACATCGTCGCGATCCACGAGAAGATCTTCACGCCGGTGGGCACCGCGATCACCATGGTGGCGGCGGTGAAGTACATCTTGATCGTCACCGACATGCCGGTGGTGAACATGTGGTGCGCCCACACCACGAAGCCGACCAGGCCGATCGCGACCATGGCATAGGCCATGCCGAGATAGCCGAACACCGGCTTGCGGCTGAACGTCGCGATGATGTGGCTGACGATGCCGAAGCCCGGCAGGATCATGATGTACACTTCGGGGTGGCCGAAGAACCAGAACAGGTGCTGGTACAGGATCGGGTCGCCGCCATATTGCGGGTCGTAGAAGGCGGTGCCGAAGTTGCGGTCGGTCAGCAGCATGGTGATCGCGGCGGCGAGCACCGGCAGCGCCAGCAGCAGCAGGAAGGCGGTGATCAGCACCGACCACACGAACAGCGGCATCTTGTGCAGGGTCATGCCCGGCGCGCGCATGTTGAAGATGGTGGTGATGAAGTTGATCGCGCCCAGGATCGAGCTGGCGCCGGCAAGGTGGAGCGACAGGATCGCCATGTCGACCGACGGCCCGGGCTCGCCATAGGTGGAGAGCGGGGCATAGACCGTCCAGCCCGTGCCCGCGCCGATGCCGACGAAGGGCGAGGCGAGCAGCAGCAGGAAGGCCGGGATCAGCAGCCAGAACGAGATGTTGTTCATGCGCGGGAACGCCATGTCCGGCGCGCCGATCATGATCGGCACGAACCAGTTGCCGAAGCCGCCGATCATCGCCGGCATGACCATGAAGAACACCATGATCAGGCCGTGCGCGGTGATCAGCACGTTCCAGAAGTGCATGGCGTCGTCGAACTTCGCCTCGTGGTGCAGATAGCCGATCCAGGTCGGCAGGTGCTGGATGCCCGGCTCGGCGAGCTCCCAGCGCATCAGGCCCGAGATCGAGCCGCCGATGATGCCCGCGACGATCGCGAAGATCAGGTAGAGCGTGCCGATGTCCTTGTGGTTCGTCGACATGAACCAGCGGGCGAAGAAGCCCGGCTTGTGATCGGCATCGTGGTGATCATGGGCATGGTCGTGCCCGTGATCATGCGCGTGGATGGCGGTGTCGGTCATCTCAGTTGCCCGTCGTGTTGCCGGCGGCGGCATTGGCGGCCGGCGCGGTCTCGTTGGTGGCGGCCGGTTCGGCGGCGGCGTTGGTCTCGGCGGCCGGCGCGGCGGCGTTCTGCGCGGCCTCGGCGGCAGCAGCCGCGGCGACCTCGTTCGGCATGGTGCCGCCCTTTGCCTTCACCCACTGGGCGAATTCGGCCGGCGACACGGCCTCGACCGCGATCGGCATATAGGCATGGCGCGCGCCGCACAGTTCGGAGCACTGGCCGAAATAGAGGCCGGGCTTCTCGATGATGAAGCTGGTCTCGTTGAGCTTGCCCGGCACCGCGTCGAGCTTGATCCAGAAGGCGGGGACCGCCCAGCTGTGGATCACGTCCTGCGCGGTGGTGACCAGGCGGATCGGCACGCCGACCGGCAGCACGACGCGCGTGTCGGTCGCCAGCAGGCGGGGGCCGTCGGCATCGGTGCGGAAGCGCTCGCCCTTGCCGACCTGGCTTTGCTCCTTGAGCATGTTCGCGGTCAGCTGGATGCCGCCATTGTCCGGATATTCATAGCTCCAGAACCACTGGTTGCCGATCGCCTTGAGGGTGATCGCATCCTTCGGCGCCGGCTTGAACTGCGCGGCGAGCAGGCGGATCGAGGGCACGGCGATCGCGATCAGGATCAGCACCGGCACCAGCGTCCAGACGATCTCGATCGGCGTGTTGTGCGCGGTCCGGCTCGGCGTCGGATTGGCGGCGCGGCGATAGCGGACGATCACCCAGAGCAGCAGGATCAGCACGAAGATCGAGATGATCGTGATCAGCGGCAGCAGCACCACATTGTGGAACCAGTGCGCTTCGCGTCCGGTCGGCGTCACCTGCGGCTGCAGCGAGATCGCGTCGGCGGTCGGCTGGCCGATGCCCGGAGCCGCCTTGGTCAGCGGCTTGCCGGTGGCATCGAGTGTGGGATCAGCAATAGCGGGGGTCGCGACAGCCGCCGGAGCGGCGGTGTTGGCGACCGGTGCCGCGGCATTTGCGGCAGGCTCCTGGGCGGATGCGGGCGTGGCGAACGCCATCCCCGCCGCCAGGAGGATCGAAGTCAACCCAAGCATGCGCATCGTCTATCTTCACCCTGTTCCGCAAGAGCCCCGGGCTGGGAAAGGATTACCCCCAGTGCAATCGGGGTATACGAGTCATGCATCCATTCTCAACCCTTTTTGATCGGCCGTTGCGGTCGATAGAGGCTGGTCCTAAGGGAAATCGACAATCCCGGGAATGATGGAGTGAGCATTGGAAGGCAACGCAGTTCTGGATGAGTTTCGTGCTGCAGGTGCGTTGCTCGAAGGTCATTTCATCCTGTCTTCCGGGCTTCGTTCGCCCATCTTCCTGCAAAAGATGCGTATTTTCGAGGACCCTGCGCGAACCGAGCGTGTGTGCAGTGCACTAGGAAAGTTGATTCGCGAGTCGTTCGGCGAAGTCGACATGGTCGTCTCGCCCGCGATCGGCGGAATCATTCCCGGCTATGAGACGGCGCGGGCACTCGGCTGCAAGGCCGTGTTCGTCGAGCGCGAAGAGGGCGAATTCCAGCTGCGTCGCGGTTTCGAGATTCCCGAGGGCGCGCGGATCGTGATGGTCGAGGACATCGTCACCACCGGGCTCAGCTCGCGCGAATGCATCGCCGCGATCCGCAAGCATCCGGGCAACCTGCTCGGCGCCGCCTGCATCGTCGATCGCTCGAACGGCACCGCCGATGTCGGCGTGCCGCTCGTCTCGCTGCTCAAGATGGACGTGCCCGCCTATCCCGCCGACCAGCTGCCCCCCGAACTGGCCGCGATCCCCGCGACCAAGCCGGGCAGCCGCGCGATTGCCTGAGATGGGCGGAAAGCTCCGCCTCGGCGTGAACATCGATCACGTCGCGACCGTGCGCAACGCGCGCGGCTCGGGCTATCCCGATCCGGTGCGCGCGGCGCTGCTCGCGGTCGAGGCGGGCGCCGACG
This sequence comes from Sphingomonas kyeonggiensis, assembly GCF_014204495.1. GTDB lineage: Bacteria > Pseudomonadota > Alphaproteobacteria > Sphingomonadales > Sphingomonadaceae > Sphingomonas > Sphingomonas kyeonggiensis_A. The sequence continues at coordinate 1,305,716 of NZ_JACHLN010000001.1, forward strand.
GCATCACCGCGCACCTGCGCGAGGATCGCCGCCACATCACCGATGACGATATCGCCCGGCTGGTCGACCAGCTGACCGTGCCGCTCAACCTCGAGATGGCGGCGACCGAGGAGATGCTGGCGATCGCCCTGCGCGCGCGTCCGCATGCGGTGTGCATCGTGCCGGAGAAGCGCGAGGAGCGGACCACCGAGGGCGGGCTCGACGCTGCCGGGCTGCACAACCATCTCGCGCCGATGGTCGAGAAGCTGCGTGCCAATGGCAGCCGCGTCTCGCTGTTCATCGAGCCCGACGCGCGCCAGATCGACGCGGCGCTGCGCCTCGGCGCCCCGGTCGTCGAGCTGCACACCGGCCGCTATTGCGAGCTGGAGGAAGATGCGCGCGAGGCCGAGCTCAAGCGCATCGCCGATGCCGCCGCGCTGGCGGTGAAGGCGGGGCTGGAGCCGCATGCCGGCCACGGCCTGACCTTCGACAATGTGATCCCGATCGCGGCGATCCCGCAGATCATGGAGCTGAACATCGGGCATTTCCTGATCGGCGAGGCGATCTTCGACGGGCTGGCGCCGGTGATCCGCCACATGCGCGCGCTGATGGACGCGGCGCGGTGAGACGCGCCCTCTTCGCGGTGTTCGCGGTTGGCGCGATCGGCACCGCGACGGTGCTGGGTCTTCACCCGGTCTGGTTCGCGTTTGCCAAGCTCGGCGTGGAGGAGCGGATCGTCGATTGGGCCTTCTGGCAACAGTCGATGCCGGCAGTGGCGATAGCGCTGTTGGTCGGGGCGACGGGCCTGATGGTCGCGGATCGCCGTCCACGGATTGCCATGGCGTTGCTCCTGGCCTCTCCGGTTGTCGCCTTTGTAGCTGCTCACCTCATTCTGGCGCTTACCCTATGATCCTCGGCCTCGGCTCCGACCTCTGCAATATCGAGCGCATCCAGAAGTCGCTGGATCGTTTCGGTACACGCTTCGAGCAGCGCAGCTTCACCGATCGCGAGATCGCCAAGGCGAAGACCCGCCCGCACAACTATGCCGCGACGCTCGCCAAGCGCTTCGCCGCCAAGGAGGCTTTCTCCAAGGCGGTGGGAACCGGGTTCAAGGCGGGCGTGTTCATGAAGGACATCGGTGTCGTCAACGCGCCCTCCGGCGCCCCTACGCTGGCATTGACCGGAGGCGCGAAGGCGAGGCTTGACGCGATCACCCCTCCGGGTCACGTCGCCAAGGTGCATCTGACGCTGACGGACGATCATCCCTGGGCGTTCGCCATGGTGATGATCGAGGCGGTGAAGGAAGGTTGATGGGGGCGGACGAGCTCGCGTTGAGTCACGAAGCGTTCGAGGAAGAGGCCGAAGCCCGACCGCACACCGACTGGTGGGCGGAGGCGCGCGGCATCCTGTGGCTCGTGGTCGCGGTGCTCGGCTTCCACAGCCTGATCGCCAAGCCGTTCTTCATTCCCAGCGAATCGATGCTGCCCGGGCTGCTGGTGGGCGACCGGCTGGTCGTCACCAAATATCCCTATGGCTATAGCTGGGTGACGCCGACCTTCCATGTGCTGCCGCACATGCCCGGCCGCATCCTGGGGCGCCTGCCCGAGCGCGGCGACGTGGTGATCGTCACCCCGCCCGGCACCAATACCGACTATATCAAGCGGGTGATCGGCCTGCCCGGCGACATGATCGGGGTGCGCGGCGGCATCGTCTATCTGAACGGCAAGGCAGTGCCCCGCCGCGCGATGGGCGACCGCTACATTCCGGTCGATACCAACACCCGCTGCGACGACGACCATTATCACGGCTTCCTCGTCACGCGCGGCGGCAAGCAGTTCTGCCGCCTGCCGATCTTCCGCGAGACCCTGCCCAATGGCCGGTCCTACGACACGGTCGACCTGGGCTTCCGCGTGGGACGTGGCGACAATTACCCCGAGATCCGGGTGCCCCAGGGCAAGGTGTTCCTGATGGGCGACAATCGCGACAATTCGGCCGACAGCCGCTTCCCGCTCTCGCAGAACGGGCTGGGCGGGCCGGTGCCCTGGGAGAATATCGGTGGTCGCGCCGAATTCATAACCTTCAGCCTCGATGGCAGCGCCAGCTGGAACCCGCTGACCTGGCCCAAGTCCTTCCGTCCCGGCCGTGCCGGCACCACGCTCCACCCCCAACGGGATAACCAGTGATGAGTGATGCGCTCGAATCCGCGAAGGTCCACGTCGTCCAGGAGCCGGGGCCCAACGAGCTGCGCGATCCCGTGGTCCGCGCCGAGCTGAAAAAGGCGAGCGTCTGGTTCGGCCTCGGCATCGCGGTGGCGCTGTTCGTGCTCCTGGTCCAGCCGATCCTGATCATCTTCGGCGGCCTGGTCTTCGCCTCGATGCTCGACGGCGGCGCGCGCCTGCTCGGCCGCATCCTGCCGATCCCGCGCACGCTCCGGATCGTCATCGTCATCCTGCTGGTGATCGCCTTTTTCGGCGGCATCTTCTACCTGACCGGGATGCAGATCGCCGCCCAGGCGGAGCAGCTGCGCACCACGCTGGAAGTGCAGGCCAACAAGGTGGCGCAATGGGTGGCCGAGCTCGGGCTGATGCCGGGGCGCTCGGACCTGACCGGCTTGGCCAAGGAAGCGCTGGGCAGCGTCGGCAAGCTGACCTCGGCGGTCGGCTCGGTGTTCGGCGCGGTTTCCTCCTTCCTGATGATCGTGATCATCGGCCTGTTCGTGGCGCTGGAGCCGCGCATCTATGAGCGCGGGCTGCAATGGCTGGTGCCGAGCGATGCGCGCGACGCCTTCGCCGTCACGATCAGCCGCATGGCGACGACGATGCGCCGCCTGCTCGCCGGGCGCCTGCTCGGCATGCTCTTCGAAGGCGTGCTCACCGCGATCCTGCTGTGGTTCGCCGGGGTGCCGATGGCGCTGCTGCTCGGCATCATCACCGGCGTGCTCGCCTTCATCCCCAATATCGGCGCCTTCATCTCGGGCGTGATGATGGTCTCGGTCGGCTTCAGCGCCGGTACCGAGACGGGCATCTGGGCGATCATCATCTATTTCGGCGTGCAGAATTTCGACGGCTATGTCGTGCTGCCGCTGGTCGCGCGCCGCACGGTCGACATGCCGCCGGCGCTCACCCTGTCGTCGCAGATCCTTGCCTCCACCCTGTTCGGCGTGCTCGGCCTGGCGCTGGCCGATCCGATCGTGGCGATGATCAAGGTCGCGCTGGAGAGCGAGGCGGAGCGCGCCGCCCGAGCCGCCAATGAGCATGGCTCGCGGGTCAAGTGGCGGGTGCGGCTGCGCAAGGGCTATGACCAGGATGCACCCACGCCGCTCGAGCCACCGACGAGCGCGGCATGATCCTCTACGATTATTTCCGCTCCTCCGCGTCCTACCGCGTCCGTATCGCGCTGAACCTCAAGGGCGTGGCGGTCGAGCGGCGCGACGTCATGCTGCTCGAGAACCAGCAGCGCAGCCCCGAGCATCTCGCGCGCAATCCGCAGGGCTTCGTGCCGGCGCTGGAGGCGGATGACGGTCATGTCATTACCCAGAGCCTGGCGATCCTCGACTGGCTCGACGCGCGTTATCCCGAGCCGCGACTGATCCCCGCCGATCCCGATGCCCGTGCTGCCGCACTGGCGCGGGCGCTGGTGATCGCGGCGGACACGCATCCGCTCAACAATCTCCGCGTCATGCGCCGGCTCAAGGACATGGGCGTGGACGAGGCGGGGCGGAACGACTGGACGCGCCACTGGATCGCCGAGGGTTTCACGGCACTGGAAGCGATGGCGGGCGAGAGCCCGTTCCTTGGCGGCGACGCGCCCGGCGTGGCGGACCTGTTCCTGGTGCCGCAGATGTACAACGCCCGGCGCTTCGACACGCCGCTCGCCGCCTTTCCCCGGCTCGTCGCGATCGACGCGGCCTGTACCGCGCTGCCCGCCTTCGCCGCTGCCCATCCCGACGCCGTGGCGCCGAAGTGAGGTGCCTTGGGATCGCGGCGGGCTTGCTGCTCGCCGCGCCGGCCTTTGCCCAGGACCGTGACCCCGATGAGATCGTCGTCACCGGGCGCGGGCTGGAGGCGCCTCCGGGCGATGCTGCCTATGATGTCGTGACGATCGACCGCGCGCGGATCGCCGGGACCGCCAGCGGCCGGCTCGAGGACGCGCTGCGCGATGCTGCCGGGCTCGCCCAGTTCCGCCGCTCCGATTCGCGCTCGGCGCATCCGACCTCGCAGGGCATCACCCTGCGCGGCCTGGGCGGCAATGCCTCGAGCCGGGCGCTGCTGCTGCTGGACGGCGTGCCCCAGGCCGATCCGTTCGGCGGCTGGGTCGCCTTCCCGGCCTATCTCCCGAATCGTCTCGCCGGCGCCCGCATCGTCCGGGGTGGCGGCAGCGGCTATGCCGGGCCGGGCGCGCTGGCCGGCACGATCGAACTGGAGAGCAGCAGCCCCGCACAGCTCGGCGCCCTCAGCCTCGATGCGCTCTATGGCAGCCGCGACAGCGTCGACGTTTCGGGCGTCGGCGCGGCGGCCCTGGGGCGCGGCTTCATCACGCTTGCCGGCCAATATGCCCGGGGCGACGGTTTCACGCCGATTGTTGCGGAGGATCGCGGCCCGGCGGATCGCCCGGCGCCTTATGAGCAGGCGGCGGCGGCGCTCCGTGCGGTCACCGATCTTGGCGGCAATGTCGAGCTGCAGGCCAATCTCTCCGCCTTTGCCGACCACCGCGATCGCGGCGTCGACTTCACCCAGGTGAAGAGCGAAGGCGCCGACGCCAGCATCCGGCTGGTCGGTCGCGGCACCTGGGGCTGGTCGGCGCTCGCCTATCTCCAGACGCGCGGCTTTGCTTCGGGATTCGCCAGCGTCAATGACACGCGCACCGCTGCCACCGCCACGCTCGATCAATATGCCGTGCCCGCCACCGGCCTGGGCGCGCGCGTCGAGATCGCACCGCCCGTCGGCGGCGGTGTGACCCTGCGATTGGGCAGCGATCTGCGCCGCGTTTCGGGGCAAACCGAGGAACTCTACACCTATGTTTCGGGCCTGCCGACGCGCCGCCGCGTCGCGGGCGGCGAGAGCCTGACCGTCGGTGGCTTTGCCGATGCCAGCTACGAAAGCGGTCCGCTGACGCTCAGCCTGGGCGGTCGCCTCGATCATTGGGACATTACGGGCGGGTCGCTGCGCGAGACGTCGCTGGCACCGGGGCCGGTGCTCACCGACAGCCACTTCTCCGATCGTCACGGCTGGGAAGCCACGGGCCGCGCCGGTGCGGCTTATCGCCTGGGGAGAGTGACCCTGCGAGCGGCGGGCTATCGCGGCTGGCGTCTGCCGACGCTCAACGAACTCTACCGTCCCTTCCGGGCCGGCGCCGACGCGACCGCGGCGAACGCCGCGCTCGATCCCGAGCGGCTGACCGGTGCGGAGATCGGTGCCGACTGGCAGCCGACCCGCACGCTCAGCTTCCGTGCGACCGGCTATTGGAACCGGCTCGACAGAGCGATCGCCAATGTCACGATTGCCCAAGGGCCCGGCACCTTCCCCGGAGTGGGTTTCGTCTCGGCGGCGGGTTTCTATCGCCAGCGCCGCAATCTCGACGCGGTGACGGCGAAGGGCGTCGAACTCGACGGCCGCTGGACCTCGGGCGATCTCAGCCTGGGCGCTTCCTATGCCTATACCGATTCGCGGGTTTCCGCCTCGGGCGTGTCCGCGCCGCTCGACGGGCTTCGCCCGGCCCAGACCGCGCGCCACCAGGCGAGCGCGACTCTCGGTTGGAGCCGGGACGATGCCGGCGCCTCGCTGACCGCGCGCTATGCCGGGCCGCAGTTCGAGGACGACCAGAACACGCGAACCTTGAAGGGCGCCTTCACGCTCGACGCCGGTGCCGTGCTGCCGCTCACGCGCAGTTTCACGCTCCAGGCGCGGGCGGAGAATATCTTCGACGCCGAGGTCCAGGCCGGGATCAGCGGGCCCGGCGTGATCGAACGCGCCCTGCCGCGGACCTTGTGGCTGGGGGCGAAGATCAGGCTGCGGTGATCGATCTTCGTCATCCCGGCTTTCGCCGGGATGACGGCTATTTCTCCCCAACCAGCCGATCGAACAGCGCGAGATAGTCCGCGATCGGATCGCCGCCCACCGCGACCGGCGCGGGCCGCACCGCACCTGCACCCAGCCAGTGGTCCAGCGCCGCGACCAGCCCCTCTGCATCCTCGCGGTCGATCACCGTTCCCAGTTCGGGCGCATGGACGATCTCGCGCACCGCAACGCTCGATTCGGTCGAGACCACCGGCGTCCCCACCGACAGTGCCTCGCGCAGCACGCCGGGAACGCCTTCATAGTCCGAAGTCAGCACCGCCACTGCCGCGCCTTTCAGCGCGGGCAGAGGATCGCCGGCATGGCCGGGCATCGTCACCCGGTCGCCAAGCCCCAATGCCGACACCTGCGCTTCGAGCGCCGCCCGCGCGCCACCTTCGCCGAGCAGGAGGAGCTTTACCTGCTGGTCCGCCAGCCGGGGCAGGGCGGTGAGCAGCCGGTCCCAGCGCTTCTGCGGCTCGAGCCGGCCGACGCCGATCAGGTAACGTCCCTCGGGCAGCGCCACCGGCATGGCCCCGGCGATCGTCGCGGCGGGTGGATTGGCGATCACGCTTACCCGCGCGGCGGGCATGCCCATCTCGGCGATCGCTTCCGCCGCCATTGCCGGGGTCATCGCCACGACATGGTCGAGGAAGCGTGGGTGCAGCCTCAGCCATTGCCGATAGCGCCACGCCGCGCCCGACGAGAGCTCCGGGCGCACCAGTGCATTGGAGACCTTGCCGACGATCGGCGGGCTCTTCCGTCCCAGCCGCAGCCGGGTCGCGGCGGCGATCCCGCTATAGTGGTTGCCGGCACAGAAAATCAGGTCGGGTTGCATCGTGCGAACGTGCTGCGGCAGCGAGAGCAGCGCCGAATAGCGCGGGTCGCCGAGCTCGATCAGGTCGATGCCGTCGGGGATCTCGGCGGCCAGCGGTCCCTCGCGGCTGCCCAGCACCAGGGTCACCCGACGCCCCGAATCGAGCCATCCGCGCGCCATGCGCAGCATCGCGCGTTCCACCCCGCCACCCTGCAATCGCTGGGCATAGGTGAGGATATGGTGCGCGGTTTCAGGATGGGTGCAGTGCAACATAGACCTTGCGAATTGCCACTCTTACGCCCAAATCGCCCCCGCAATAAACCGCATTCTGCTGTCACCAGCCAATTTCGCGTCGTGTGAACTGGGGGCTGCAAAGCCGCATGGCGCCGGTAAAGTACTGTAATATGCCGGTTATTTAGGCAGCGGATACGAATCAGTGAACGAACCCAGTTTGGAGGCTTCGGTGAACACGAGCGTTGTCGAGGCCGTCCCCCTTCCGGGCGCGCCCGACCTTGCGGGTCTTGAGCCCGTCGAAAAGATCAAGCGTCGCTGGCCGGCGCTCGTTGGCGGTGCGCTGACGCTGCTGATGATCGTGGCGCTTGGCCGCGAGCTGTTCGGCTCGGGCCTTGCGGGCCTGTACCGCACGCTGCCGACCAACCCGCTCTTCTATCTGGTCTTCGCGCTCTATTATGTGGGGCCGCCGACCTTCGACTATATCATCTTCAAGCGGCTGTGGCAGATTCCGCTCGCCGGACTCGCCGCGCTCCACAAGAAGCGCATCTCGAACGAGGTGCTGTTCGGCTATTCGGGCGAAGCCTATTTCTACGCCTGGGCCCGCCAGCGCACCCAGATGGTCGCGGCGCCCTTCGGCGCGGTGAAGGACGTGATGATCCTGTCGGCGATCGCGGGCAACGCGATCACCTTTGTGATGATGATCCTCGGCCTGCCGCTCTATCTGGGGCTGGTGCCGCCGCAGTGGAAGCTGGCGGTGATCGGCTCGGTCGGGGTGCTGGCGCTGATGTCGCTGCCGTTCCTGCTCTTCTCCAAGCGCGTCTTCTCGCTGCCCCGCCGCGAGCTGTGGTGGGTGTTCATGGTCCACTGCATCCGTATCCTCACCGGATCGCTGCTCGTCGCCATCGCCTGGCATCTGGCGATGCCGAACGTGTCGATCGGCGTGTGGCTGATGATGGCCGCCGGCCGCCTGCTCGTCTGGCGCCTTCCGCTGGTGCCGAGCAAGGAAGCCGCCTTCGCCGCGATCACCGGGGTGGTGATCGGCCAGGGCTCGGCGATGTCCGAGCTGATGGCGCTGATCGCCGGACTCACCCTTCTCGCCCATGTCACGCTGATCGGAGGGTTCAGCGTCCAGGCCCTGCTCATGAGGAACAAGCAGCAATGATCCGCGTCCTGACCGCCAGCACCGCCGCCCTGCTCGCCTTCGCCGCGAGCCCGGCCGCCGCGCAGCAGGATCCGGTCGACGGCACCTGCGCGATCCCCGGCGGTGCGCGGCTCTATGTCAACGTCACCGGCCTCAAGGACCGGACCGGCCGGCTCAAGGTCGAGCTCTATCCGCCGAACGAGGAAGACTTCCTGCGCGACGACACCTCGCTCAAGAAGGAAGGCAAGCCGTTCCGCCGCGTCTGGGCGTCGGTGCCGCAGTCGGGTCCGGTGCGCATCTGCATCCGCGCGCCCCAGGCCGGCACCTGGGCGGTGCTGTTCACGCATGACCGCGACGGCAAGAACAAGTTCAACTTCTGGGAGGACGGCGCCGGCTTCGCCAGCAACCAGAAGCTCGGCCGCAGCCGGCCCAAGGTGCGCCAGGCGCTGGTCAATGTCGGCCCGGCTGGTGGACAGATCACGATCAAGGCCCAATATCTGCGGGGCCTGGGCGGTTTCGGTCCGCTCGACGACTAGGGAAGGTGCGGCCGATGCGCATCGTCGACGTCAACGAGTTCTACTCCCCCACCGGCGGTGGGGTGCGGACCTATCTCGATCGCAAGATGGGGATCATGGCCGATATGGGCCATGAGCTGACCGTGATCGCGCCCGCGCTCGAGTCGAGCGTCGAGGAGCGGCCCGGCGGCGGCCGGGTGATCTGGGTGAAGGCGCCGCCGCTGATCCTCGATCGCAACTACGGCATCTTCGTCAAGGACGAGCCGGTCTGGAACCTGCTCGACGAGCTGAAGCCCGACATCGTCGAGACCAGCTCGCCCTGGCTGCCCGGCTGGACCGTGGCACGGTGGCAGGGCGATGCGGTGAAGGTGTTCTTCGCGCATGGCGACAATATCGGCGCCTATCCGCAGCGCTGGCTCGACAGCGTGGCGACGCCGATCCAGGTCGAGCAGGCCTTTGCCTGGTACACGCGGTACATGAACCGCTTCCTCCAGCACTATGACGCGTTCGTCACCAACGGCCCGGCGCTCGCCAAGCGCTTCCGCCGGCGCGGCATGCATGTCGATGCGTCGATGCCGCTGGGGATCGAGCGGCAATGGTTCTCGCCCGATCTGCGCGACGAGAAGCTGCGCGTGGCGCTGCTCGCCCAACTCGGCCTGCCGCCCGAGGGGCATCTGCTGCTCGGGCTCGGCCGGCACCACAAGGAAAAGCGCTGGCCGCTGGTGATCGACGCGGTCGAGGCGGCGGCGAACGACCTGCCCGTCGGCCTGATGCTGATCGGCGACGGCCCGCAGCGGCGCCAGCTCGAGGAGCGGATCGCCGGCAGCCCGCACATCAAGATCTTCCGCCCGGTCTATGACCGGGTGCGCTTCTCGCGGATCATGGCGAGCTGCGATGCGCTGATCCACGGTTCGGATGCCGAGCCGTTCGGGCTTGTCGCCTCGGAAGCGCTTGCCTCGGGCCTGCCGCTGATCGGGCCGGACGAGGGCGGTTTTGCCGAGATCGCCGATCCGCTGTTCGCCGAAACCTATCGCGCGCGCGATGCCTATTCGGCGGCCGATGCGATTCGCCGCATGTTCGGCCGCGAGCAGACGATCCTGCGCAATGCCGCGCGCATCGCTGCCGGCAAGGTGCGCAGCGACGCCGATCACGCCGCCGAGCTCATGACCTATTATGCCGGCTTGCTTGAAGCCAGGCGGGGCGGCGTCGACTTGCGGGCCTCGGGCAACTCGTAGACCGAGATGTAGAGATCGCCGAGCGGCCAGCGGCCGCGCAGGCGATAGCCCAGCTCGTCCATCCGCTTCACCGTCAGCTGGTGCGATTCCGCGCGCTCGCCATAATAGGCCGGGCGCATCACCACGATCTCGGGCGGGTTGGCGAAGATCCGGTTGATCTCCTCGAGCTGGTCGACGCCCAGCGCGCCATTCTCGCGCTCGCGCGACAAGTGGCTGGGGAAGATCCACGGCGTCACCGTGCAGCGATCGGTATAGCTGTAGAGGATGGCGTTGCCCGAATAGACATACATGCAGCCGCTGCCCTTGCCGATACCATCGGCCAGCGCTTCAAGCTGCTCGGCATTGCCGCGGTGCCACTTGGCGCTCCAGGCGGTATATTCGCCGCCCAGGCCCGCTGCGAGCAGCATCACGGGCGCCACCCACTTCCGGCCGAATTCGGTGCCGCCCAGATAGCCGGCACAGCACAGGCTGGCCGGTACCAGCACCGGCAGGGCATAATGGTTGAACCAGCTGCCGAACACGAGCAGCCCGATGACGGCGGCGATCAGCCAGCCGAAGAAAAGCCCGCGCACCGGATGCTCGCTCGGGTCCTTTACCGGCACGTGGCGCGACAGGCCCGAGATGATCAGCAACAGCCCCAGGATCAGCGCGATCTTCAGGAAGGCGCGCAGCAGCACCAGGGGCGGATCGCTCAGCCGGTCTACGATCGAACCGAAATTGGCGTAGAACCAGGCCTCGCCATGCCCCATCAGGATGAACACGGCCCAGACGATCAGCGTCGGCAGCCACACCGCCGCCGCCCACAGGCAACCGCGACGCAGGATATGGGCGATGCTGGTGCCAAGCCGCATCTCGCGCCACATCAGCCAGATGCCGAGGAACATCGCCTCGAACACCACCGAATATTTCACCTGCATCGCCACGCCGACGATCAGCATGGCCAGCGTGCCGCGATGGATGCGACGGCGGTCGCCGCTCTGGTCCTCGGGCTTGGGCACCACCAGCAGGAAGGCCCAGGCCATCAGCAAATTGTAGAAGACCGGTGCCTGGCCACCCTGGCCGTCGGCGAAGTTGATCATGAACAGATAGAGCAGGGCGGCGATCAGCGCACCGCGTTCCCAGCCGGCCTTTTCGGCAAGCCGCGCGATCAGCATGGCGGTGCCCACCACGCAGGCCAGCGCCATCGCCTGATATACCCAGATCCCTGCCGGCACGCCGAAGGCGGCGGGCAGCAGGTAGATCAGGAACAGGCCGACGGGCTTGCGGTCCCACACATCGACAAAGGGCACCGCGCCGTGCAGCATCTGCTGCGCCGTGACGAAGTAGAATTCCTCATCGACATGGACCACCGGGTTCCCGAAGGTCAGCGCGCGCACCACGACGGCAGCGAGCAACAGGATGGACCAGCGCGGCAGCTGGGCGAACCCTGTGGTGAGGTCGGTCAGGCGAGTCGTCCGGCTCCCCAGCACTTCGGACTTGCTTGCCATCAGGAGCGCGAAGCCCCGGGCGGGAGGTGATGCTGCATGGAGTTGGGTCAGGGCCTTGTTGCTTGCGACGTGCGCTGTGCTTAGCGTCCATGGCGCACGCTGTCACGAACTCGACACGCAGGCCCGGCAAGGCTTGCGACGAAATAGCTTGGGAACGCCTCAAAATGACACTGCGCATTGATCGCCGCTCGCTCATCCTCACCGGCACGCTCGGCCTTGGCGCGCTGGCCATCCCGGGCTTCGCGCTGGCGCAGAGCCTGGCGCGTGGCTTCACCCATTCGGTCGCCAGCGGCGAACCGGGGCCGGACACGATGCTGCTGTGGACGCGCTATGTCCCGGTCAGCGGCGGCCCGGTGAAGCTCAAGGCCGAGATCTCGAAGACCGAGGATTTCGCGCACGTCGTCTCCGGCGGTGAGCAGATCACCGGCCCGTGGCGCGATCACACCGCCAAGATCACCGTCCAGGGGCTCGAGCCCGGCACCGACTATTTCTACCGCTTCGTGGCGCCGGACGGCGGCTTCTCGCCGGTCGGCCGCACCAAGACGCTACCGGTGGGCAACACGGCCAGGTTCGGCATCGGCATCTTCTCCTGCTCGAACCTGCCCTTCGGCTATTTCAACGCCTATGGCCATGCCGCCGCGCGCAAGGACATCGACCTGTGGGTCCATCTCGGCGACTATCTCTACGAGTATAAGGCGGGCGGCTATGGCCCGAAGGACGGCCCTGTCGGCGGGCGCTCGCCCGAGCCGGCCGGTGAGATCATCCTGCTCGCCGATTATCGCCTGCGCTATGCCAGCTATCGCTCCGATCCGGACCTGCAGGAGCTGCACCGCGTCAAGCCGATGCTTGTCCAGATGGACGACCACGAATCGGCCAACAACAGCCGCGAGATGAGCGCGCAGAACAACCAGCCGGGCGAGGCCGACTGGAACGATCGCAAGGCGGCGGCGCTCCAGGCGTTCAAGGAATGGATGCCGGTCTCGGAAACGCCCTGGAGCAGCTATGACATCGGCGGCCTCGCCACCCTGTTCCGCACCGAGAGCCGGCTGCTCTATCGCAGCGACGAGCCCGAACTCGGCCCGCTGTTCCGATCGGCCGATGCGCAAAAGGCGCTGATCGAATTCCGCGACGGTGCGCTCCAGGATCCGGCGCGCACCATGCTCGGCACCGAGCAGGAAGCCTGGCTCGGCCATGCGATGAAGAAGTCGGTGCGTTCGGGCCAGAAGTGGCAGGTCGTCGGCTTCGGCACGATCATGGGCAAGCAGCGCATGCCCGAGAATGCGATGGACTGGATCAAGGCCGATGCCGGCGCCGGCACCAAGGCCTATGTCCAGGCCGGCGTGACCGCGAGCAAGCTCGGCCTGCCGTCGGACCTCGACAATTGGGGCGGCTTCCCGGCGGCGCGTGCGCGCTTCCTCAAGTCGGCCCAGGCTGCCGGCGCCAATCTGCTGGTGCTCTGCGGCGACAGCCACAATGCCTGGGCATTCGACCTCGGCCAGGACGGCAAGCCCGCCGGCGTCGAGTTCGCCGGCCACAGCGTCACCTCGCCCGGCTATGAGAATGGCAGCAGCACCGATCCCAGGATCATTGCGGCCGCGCTTGTCGCCACCAATCCCGAGCTGAAATGGTGTGACACCAGCCGTCGCGGCTACATGGCGCTGACGCTCACGCCGGAAAAGGCGACCAACGACTGGGTGTTCATGGACACCATCCTCCAGCGCACCACCAAGGCGAGCGTCGGCCACACCGCAACCGTGACGCGTGGCCGCAACGTGATGGCCTGACACCCTATTCCGTCATCCTCGCCTGGGCGGGGATGACGGACTTCAGGCTAGTGCGAGGGCAGAAGCCAAAATCACTGCCCCGCCGATCAGCGCGCCTGCGATCCATCCCGCACCCGTCCGGATCGCCGCCGCCGTCGCGGCATCCCCGATCGGCTCCGCCTCGATCCGCCGGATCGCCGCGCGCACCAGCCGGGGCGCATCGTCGCCGAGCCCCGCCAGCGTCCAGGCGAGCATCCCGCCGCTTGCCGCCAGCCGGCCCGGCGCGAAGCGTTCCGCAATCAGGCGCGCCTGCGCCCGCCGGATCGCGCCCGACAGGTCGAAGCCCGGCGCGATCCGTGCCAGCACGCCGTCCATCGTCATGAATGCCTTGAACACCAGCAGCGGGTCGGGCGGCATCACCAGCCCTTCCTCGCGCAGCAATCGCAGGAAATCGGGCACCATCTCGGCCATCACGATCCGCCCACCGCCATGGCGCTGGACGATCTGCTCGGCGGCGCGGTCGATCGTGCGACGGGGCACGCCATGCCCTTCGGACCACAGCGCCAGCGTCTCGGCCAGTGCGCGCGGATTGCCCGAGGCGAGCGACATCACGAAGCCCAGGAATTCCTCGCGCCGCCCCGGCCCGACATGGCCGATCGATCCCAGGTCGAGCAGTGCCAGTCGGTTGCCGGGCAGGCAGAGCAGGTTGCCGGGATGCGGATCGCCGTGGAAGCGGCCATGGATCAGCACCATCTCGATGACGAGATCGGCGCCGAGCTCGGCGATCGCGCGCGGATCGATCCCGCGTTCCTGCAGTGCTTCCGCCGAGAGCGGCTTCACCCCTTCGATATAGTCCATCACCAGCAGCGTCTCGCTGGTCCACTCCCAATGGATCTCGGGCACCACCGCGCCGGGCTGACCGGTCAGGTCGGCCCGGATGCGATCGGCGTTGCGCCCTTCCTGGGTGAAGTCGAGCTCCTCGAGCATCGCCTGGCGCAGCTGCCGGGCGAGCGCGACGGGTTCGAAGCGCCGCGCCTCGGCGCTGCTCCGCTCGGCCAGGGCGGCGAGTTCGGCGATCAGCCGCATGTCCGCTTCCATCGCCTTGCGGATGCCAGGCCGCCGGACCTTGAGCACCACTTCGCGCCCGTCCATCAGTTGCGCGCGGTGGACCTGGGCCATCGATGCGGCGGCAAGCGGTATGGGGTCGAAGCGGGCGAATGCGGCCTCGGGCGGCTCGCCCAGGGCCTCTTCAACTGCCGCCCGGATCGTTTCGAAATCGAGCGTCGGCGCGTCGCTGTGGAGTTGCTCCAGCTCGGCGATCCATTCGGGCGGGAGCAGGTCGCCGCGCGTCGCGAGGATCTGGCCGATCTTGACGAAGCTCGGCCCCAGCGCCTCCAGCGCCAGCCGGGTGCGACGGGGCAGCGGCACGCCGCCATCGGGTTCGTCCCCTTCGCCGGCGAAGCCCAGGCGGGCAAGCAGTACGCCGAGCCCGAAGCGGGTGGCGACGCCGGCGATCTCGCGCACGCGGTGCTGGTCTCGGGCGGTGGCGGCAATCAGCTTGATCATGTCCCGCCAACGCGGGTGCCGGGCGAACGCTCCCTAGCCGGCGCGGCCCTCGAGCTTCAGCAGATAGTCTTTCGCATCCAACCCGCCGGCGAAGCCGGTGAGCTTGCCGGTCGATCCGATCACCCGGTGGCAGGGCGCGACGATCGAGATCGGGTTGCGGCCATTGGCGGCACCGACGGCACGGGATGCCTTGGGCCGGCCGAGCTTCATCGCGATCTCGCCATAGGAACGCGTCTCGCCGAACGGGATGGCGAGCAGCTCGGCCCAGACCGATTTCTGGAAATCGGTACCGTGGAAATCGAGCGGCAGGTCGAAGCGGGTTCGGCTGCCGGCGAAATATTCCTTAAGCTGGGTTTCGGTGGCGGTTAGCACGGGATGATTCCCGCTCTCGGCAACCGTACCCAGCTTCACGCGATCGGGGGAGTCATTCTCCCACAGGATCGCCACCAACCCCTTGTCGCTGGCGACCAGGGTGAGGTCGCCGACCGGCGAGGGGATCGTCTTGCTCGACAGGGTCATGGTTGGTCTCCTTACCCTGCCGATATGGCCTGCGCCGGAAAGGATCGCTTCCCGGCGCTTGCCACCAAAGCGTCAGTCGAGCGACTTGCTGGCCTGCTCGAACATGTCCTTGCTCAGCCCCGGCGTCGCGACGATGCGTTCCAGCTCGGCGCGCATCTTGGCGGCGCGGCCCGCGTCGAAGCGCTTCCAGCGGCCGAGCGGCGGGACCAGCTTGGCGGCGGTCTGCGGGTTGAGGCGATCGAGCGCGATCAGCTGGTCGGCCACGAAGCGATAGCCGCGGCCGGACACGTCGTGGAACGCCCGCTGGTTGACGCTGAACGCACCGATCAGCGCACGGGCGCGGTTCGGATTGGCGAGGGTGAAGTCCTTGTGGTTCGCCAGCGCCTCCACGGCCTGCGCCGTATCGTCGCGCGAGGACAGCGCCTGGGTCTGGAACCACTTGTCGAGGACCAGAAAATTGCTCTGGTAGCGTTGGTAGAAGGATTCGAGCGCCTCTGTGCGCTTTTCCGAATTGCCGTTTACCAGGGTGGTAAGCGCGCCCTGGCGGTCGGTCATGTTGTCCGCCGCCTCAAACTGGCCAAAAGCGAGCTCTGCCGCGTCCGCCGCGCCGCTGGCGGCGATATAGCCGAGCGCCACCGTCTTCACCCGGCGCGCGCCCTTGGCCGCAGGCGAATATTCGAAGCGATTGGCCTGCGCCCCGTCATAGGCCGCGCGCCACTCCGCATTGAGCGCCTTGCCGAGATCGCCGCGCAGCGCCTCGCGCGCCGCGAAGATCGCGTCGGGATCGACCACGCCCATCTGGTCGCCGATGAAGCTGTCCGACGGCAGCAGCACCGCCTCGGCGATGAACGCCTGGTCGAGCGACGCGTCGGTCAGCGTGTTGCGCACCGCCTCGATCACCGCGCCATGCTCGCCCTTGCCGCTGGTCACCGCGGCGACCAGCGTATCGAGCATCAGCTGCTGCATCGCCTCGTAGCGGGCAAAGGGATCGTCATCATGCGCCGAGAGGAAGGCGAGGTCCTTCGCCGTCCGGTTGGTCTCGACGATCACCGGCGCCGAGAAGCCGCGATTGATCGACAGCACCGGCGTCTCGGAGAGGTTCTCGAAGACGATCTCCTGCGCCGCGTCCTTGAGCAGCACCAGCTGCTCGTCGCACATCGGCCGCCCGGTCACGCCGCCGAACAGCTTGAGCTTGAGCGGCAGCACCATCGGCTCCTTGACCGGCTGGCCCGGCGTCGGCGGCACGCTCTGGGCGAGCTTCAACCGCGCCTTGCCGCCTTCCTGGGTCAGGTTGGCCGAGACGCGCGGCGTGCCCGCCTGGCTGTACCAGCGGCGGAACTGGGTGAGGTCGACGCCACCGGCCTCTTCCATGCAGCGCACGAAATCCTCGCAGGTCGCCGCCGTGCCGTCGAACCTGTCGAAATAGAGATCGGTCGCCGCGCGGAACTTCTGCGGGCCGAGGATGGTCGACATCATCCGGATCACTTCGGCGCCCTTGTTGTAAATGGTCGCCGTGTAGAAGTTCGAGATCTCGATATATTCGTCCGGGCGCACCGGATGCGCGAGCGGACCGGAATCCTCGGGGAATTGCGAGGCGCGAAGCCCGCGCACATCCTCGATCCGCTTGACCGCCTTCGAGCCCTGGTCGCCCGAGAAGCTCTGGTCGCGGAACACGGTGAAGCCTTCCTTGAGGCTCAGCTGGAACCAGTCGCGGCAGGTGACGCGGTTGCCCGACCAGTTGTGGAAATATTCGTGCGCGACCACCGCGGCGATCGCGTCATAGTCATAGTCGGTGGCGGTGTCGGGATCGGCGAGGATGTAGCGGCTGTTGAAAACGTTCAGCCCCTTGTTCTCCATCGCGCCGAAATTGAAATCGTCCACCGCGACGATGTTGAACACGTCGAGGTCGTACTCGCGGCCATAGACGCTTTCGTCCCAGGCCATGGAGAGCTTGAGCGCGTGCAGCGCGTGATCGGTCTTGGGCAGATCGGCTTCGCGCACCCAGATGCCGAGATCGACCTTGCGGCCGCTCATCGTGGTGAAATGCCCCTTGTTGGCCACCAGGTCGCCGGCGACCAGCGCGAACAGATAGCTCGGCTTGGGGAAGGGATCGTGCCATTCCGCCCAGTGGCGGCCGTCGCCGGCATCGCCCCCCTCACAATCGCCTTGCGCAATCGGATCGCCATTGGCGAGCAGCACCGGGAAGCGCGCCTTGTCGCCGGTCATCCGGACCTTGTACTTCGACAGCACGTCGGGGCGGTCCGGGAAGAAGGTGATGCGGCGGAAGCCCTCGGCCTCGCACTGGGTGCAGAGCATGCCCGACGAGGCATAGAGCCCCTGCAGCTGGGTATTGCGCTCCGGCGCGATCGTCACGACCGTCTCGATCGTGTGGCTTTCGCCGGTCAGCGGGATCACCAGGTCGGGGCCGTCCATCGTCCAGCCCTGCGCCTCGACGCCGTCGACCAGCACCGATTCCGCCGCCAGCGCATCGCCGTTGAGCACCAGCGGGCGATCATGCGCGCCGTTACGCTCGACCTTGAGCGTCGCCTGCACCCGGGTCGCGGTGGGATCGAGATCGAAGTCGAGCGCGATCTCGGGAACAAACCAGTCCGGCGCGCGATAGTCTTCGCGGCGAATGATCTGCGGGGTCTGCGGTGCGATGCGTGCGTCTGCCATGATCCCTCGGATATAGGGGCAACTATTGGATTGGGGACACCTAATTTGGTCGGGATCCCGGCTATTTTTCATAACGGCTATTCGTTCGCTTCGCGGGAGCCGCGATCCCGGCGCGCCGTAACGATATCTGCCGACTTGCGCCTGCGCCAAGCCGTGCTACCGAAGCGATATACCGAGTTACGCCCGAGAGGTTCCCCCCGAAATGATCCGTAACACCACGCCGCTCGCCCTTGCGCTGTTGCTGGCGATGCCCGCCTATGCCCAGAACGCCCCCGCACCGGCCCCGGCACCCGCGCCGACCGCCGCCGAGCGCAACGCGATCATCAATGCCGAGCTGCCGGCCGACCAGGCCGCGCTCAAGAGCCATGTGATGTTCCTCGCCTCGGACGCGCTCAAGGGCCGCGAGGCGGGCAGCAACGAGTTCAACATCGCCGCGCAATATGTCGCGTCGCAATTCTATTCGGCGGGCCTCAAGCCGGCCGGCGATGACGGCGGCTATCTGCAGAATGTGCCGCTGATCAGTGCCAAGCTCGACGGTCCCGGCACCTTCTCGCTCACGCGCAAGGGCGGCACGCCGGTCGCGCTCGAATTCGGCAAGGACTTCGTCTCCTCGGCCAATCCGGAGACGCCCGACTACACCGTCACCGCGCCGGTGGTGTTCGTCGGCTACGGCATCGTCGGCCAGGGCCGCGACGACTATAAGGGCGTCAATGTGAAGGGTAAGATCGTCGCCTATTTCGGTGGCGCGCCCGAGAGCTTCCCCGGCGAAGTCGCCGCGCATTTCTCCAACCCGGCATCCAAGTCGGAGATCGCCGCCAAGCATGGCGCGGTCGCCACGATCACGCTCGAATCGCCGCGCACCGCCAAGACGCGCCCGTTCAGCGTCTATGCCGGCGCGGTGGCGCGGGCGCGCTTCACCTGGGGCAACGCCAACGGCACCGGCCATATCGCCGCGCCGGGCACGCCTTCGGCCGGCACGGTCAGCCTGGTCGGCGCCGAGAAGCTGTTCGCCGGGGCCAAGCAGAAATGGGCCGATATCGCCAAGGCGGCCGAAGCCGATGACGCGAAGTTCAAGGCCGAGGCGCTGCCGGTGAGCATCACCGTCGCCGCCAAGACCGCGCTCACGCCCGTCCAGAGCTATAACGTCGCCGGCATGCTGCCGGGCAGCGATCCGACCCTGTCGAAGGAAGTCGTGGTCCTTTCCGCGCATCTCGATCACATCGGTGTCGGCCGCCCGGACAAGACCGGCGACACGATCAACAACGGCGCGCTCGACGACGCGGTCGGCATCGCCTCGCTGATCGAGGAAGCCAAGCGCTTCAAGACGGCGGGCACCAAGCCGCGCCGCTCGATCCTGTTCCTCGCGGTCACCGCCGAGGAGAAGGGCCTGGTCGGCTCGGACTATTTCGCCAACAACCCCACCGTGCCGCTGTCGAGCATCGTCGCCGATGTGAACCTCGACATGCCGATCATCACCTACAAGTTCCAGGACATCGTGGTGTACGGCGCCAGCCACTCGACGCTCGGCCCGATCGTCGAGCGCGCCGGCAAGGCGATCGGCGTGCCGCTGTCCGACGATCCGCTGCCCGGTGAGAACATCTTCGTCCGTTCGGACCATTATAATTTCGTCCGCAAGGGCGTGCCCTCGGTCTTCCTGTGGCCGGGTGCCGGCGGCCCGGGCCGCGCGGCGATCGATCACTTCATGAAGAACCACTACCACCAGCCCTCGGACGAAGTCGGCCAGCTGCCGGCGATCGACTGGGAATCGGGGGTGCGCTTCGTCGATGTGAACTATCGCATCGCCCGCGAGATCGCCGATGGCGACCAGAAGCCGGTGTGGAACAAGGGCGATTTCTTCGGCCTCACCTATGAAGGCGCGGGCGCCAAGTGATGATGAAGCGCGCACTCCTGCTCGCCGCGACCCTGCTCGCGGCGACTCCCGCTTTCGCCCAGGACCTCAGCAAGGACGAGGCGGCGCTCAAGGCGCATGTCCAGTTCCTCGCCTCCGATGCGATGAAGGGCCGCGATACCGGTTCGCCGGAGCTGACCATCGCCGAGCAATATGTCGCGGCGCAGATGCTCGCGGCCGGGCTCAAGCCGGCGGGCGTGGACGGGACCTGGTTCCAGCCGGTGCCGCTGGTCGCCTACAAGTCGGCCGATCACGGCACGCTCGTCATGACCCGCGGCGGGGTCCAGACCCCGCTCGAATGGGGCAAGGACTATGTCGCTCGCGCGGTGCCGTCCAACCCCAAGGTCGCGGTGGCCGGCCCGGTGGTCTTCGCCGGCTATGGCAGCGAGGCCGAATATAAGGGGCTGAACGCCAAGGGCGCGATCGTCGCGGTGCTGCGCGATTCACCGCATGACCTGCCGAGCGACATCCGCGCGCATTCGTCGCAGCCCGACCAGCAGGCTGCGGTTGCCGCCCGGCACGGCGCGGTCGGCGTGATCCTGCTCGAGGGCAATGCCCGCCACGCGATCTTCCCGTTCGCGGTCAGCGTCGGCTATGCGCAGAGCGAGGCGATGACCTGGGCCGGATCGGATGCCGGCGGCGGCGCGCCGCCCTTCGCCTATCTGGGCTTTGATGGCGCGGCGAAGCTGTTCGCCGGTTCGAAGATCAAGTGGGACGCCGTGCTCGCCGCCGACAAGGCGGACAAGAAGCTGCCCACCGGCGCGATCGGCGTGACGATCACCGGCACCGCCAACACCGCGATCCGCAAGCTCAGCGCCAACAATGTCGCCGGCCTGTTGCCGGGCACCGACAAGGCGGGCGAATATGTGGTGATCTCCGCCCATCTCGATCATGTCGGCGTCGGCAAGCCCGATGCGAAGGGCGACACCATCTATAACGGCGCGATGGACAATGCCGTGGGCACCGCCTCGATGCTCGAGGTCGCCCGGCGCTTCCAGGCATCGGGCAAGGCGCCGAGCCGCTCGATCCTGTTCGTTGCGGTGACGGCGGAGGAGAAGGGGCTGGTCGGCTCCGAATATTTCGCCGCCAACCCGACCGTGCCCAAGGGATCGATCGTCGCCGACGTCAATCTCGACATGCCGATCCTGACCTACAATTTCGTCGATCTGGTCGCGTATGGCGCGGATCGCAGCACGGTGGGCAAGATCGTCGAGCAGGCGGCGGCGGCCGAGGGCGTCAAGCTGGTGCCCGATCCCACGCCCGAGGAAGCAAGCTTCGTCCGCTCGGATCACTACAGCTTCGTCAAGGCGGGCATCCCCGCGGTCTCGCTCGATCTCGGGCCGGGCGGCGAGGGGGCTGCCGCGACCAAGGAGTTCCTCGACAAGCATTACCACCAGCCTTCGGATCAGGTCGAACTGATCAACTGGAAGCAGGGGCTGCGCTTCGTCGGGCTCAACTATGCGATCGCCCGCGCCATCGCCGACGGCGCGGACAAGCCGGTTTGGAACAAGGGCGACTTCTTCGGTACGCTGTACAAGGGCCCGATGGCGAAATGATCCTGCGCCGTTTCCTCCTCGCCGCCGCGCTGCTCGCGGCACCGCTTGCGCATGCGCAGACGGCGCCCCAGCCGCTGCCGCCCGAACAGGCGGCGTTGAAGGGGCATGTCCAGTTCCTCGCCTCGGATGCGATGCGCGGGCGCGAGGCGGGAACGCGCGACTATGAGATCGCGGCCGAATATGTCGCGGCGCAGATGCTCGCGATCGGGCTGCAGCCGGGGGTGGAGGGCAGCTGGTTCCAGCCGCTCAAGCTGGTGGCGTTCAAGCCGGCCGAGAAGGCGAAGTGGAGCCTGGTGCGCGGGAACAGCGAGATCCCGCTCCAGTTCGGCATCGATTTCGTCAACACCCCGGCGCCGGCCACCCCGGACTTCAAGGCCGAGGGCGGGATGGTCTTCGCCGGCTACGGCATCGTCTATCCCGAGGGGAAGCGCGACGATTACAAGGGGCTCGACGTGAAGGGGAAGATCGTCGCGATCCTCCCCGGCGTGCCCAAGGGGCTGCCCAACGAAGTCGAGGCGCATTTCGGCGACGACGAGGCGAAGGCGGCGATCGCGCAGGCCAGGGGCGCGGTGGCGGTGGTCGTGCTCGAATCGGTGGCGCAGCGCGAGCAGTTCCCGTTCGAGGCGATCGTTCCCTATTACGACTATGAGCGGAATAGCTGGGCGCGGCCGGACGGCACCGCCTTCGCCATCGCTGCGGGGGCGCCGCCGGTCGGCTATGTCGGCGGCACCGGCGCCGAGAAGCTGTTCCAGGGCGCGAAGATCAAATGGTCCGAGGTGCTGGCCGCTGAGCGCAAGGGCACGAAGATCCCGACCGGCCCGCTGGTCGGCACGCTCAAGGTGGCGAGCAAGACGCGGCTGGTGACCCAGTCGACGCGCAACGTCGTCGGGATGATCCCGGGCAGCGATCCTGCGCTCAAGGGGGAATATGTCGTGCTCTCCGCGCACCTCGACCATGTCGGGGTGGGCGACGCGGTGAATGGCGACCGCATCTATAACGGCGCGATGGACAATGCGGTGGGCGTCGCGACGATGCTCGAGGTGGCGCGCAAGTTCGTGGCTTCCGGCGAGAAGCCGAAGCGCTCGATGCTGTTCGTGGCGCTGGCGGGGGAGGAGAAGGGGCTGCTCGGCTCCGACTATTTCGCGCATTACCCGCCGGTGCCGAAGGACAAGCTCGTCGCCGACGTCAACATGGACATGCCGATCCTTACCTATCCGCTGGTCGATGTGGTGGCGCTGGGCGGCGAGCGCTCGAGCCTGGGGCCGGTGATCGCGGCGGCGGCGGCGAGCGAGGGACTGAAGGTCGTGCCCGATCCGAGCCCGGAGGAGATGTTCTTCGTCCGCTCGGACCACTACAGCTTCGTCAAGGCCGGCATCCCCGCCGTGTCGCTCGATACCGGGCCGGGCGGGCAGGGCGCCGAGGCGCAGAAGAAGTTCCTCGCCGAGAATTACCACAAGCCCTCCGACCAGATCGACCTGCCGTTCGACTGGAACTCGGCCGCCAAGTATATGCGGCTGAACTATGCGATCGCCCGCACCCTCACCGACGCGCCCGAGCGGCCGCGCTGGAACAAGGGCGATTTCTTCGGGGTCCAGTTCGGGGGCTATGGGGCGGAGTAAAGCGGCATGCGGCTGCTGGTGTTCGGTCCGGGCTATAGCGCCAGCCGCCTGATCGCGTGGCTGGCGGGGCGGGCGGAGATCGCCACCGTCACCCGCGAGACCTTCGTGGGCCGCGCGGGCGAGATCGCGGGCGCCACGCATATCCTCTCCACCGTCCCGCCGGGCGCGGACGACCCGGTTCTCGCGGCATATGGCCGGGAGATCGCCGCCTCGGGCGCGTGGATCGGCTATCTCTCCTCGACCGGCGTCTATGGCGACACGGGCGGCGCCTGGGTGGACGAGACCGCGCCCATCGGCACCGGCCGCCGCACCGCGCGTAGCGAGGCCGATGCCGCCTGGCTGGCGCTCGGTGCCCGGGTCTTCCGCCTGCCCGGTATCTACGGCCCCGGCCGCTCCCCGCTCGACCGCATCCGCGCCGGCGAGGCCAGGCGGATCGACGTGCCGGGGCAGGTGTTCAGCCGGGTGCATGTCGACGATATCGTGGGCGGCGTGATCGCGGGCTTCGACGGGCCGCCCGGCGCCTATAACCTCGCCGACGATCGCCCCGCGCCGCAGAGCGAGGTCATCGCCCATGGCTGCGCGCTGTTGGGCCTGCCGGTTCCGCCGCTGGTGCCGCTCGAACAGGCGAACCTCAGCCCCCAGGCCCGCGCCTTCTACGCCGAGAACCGGCGCGTCGCGAACGGCAAGGCGAAGCGCATCCTCGGCTGGCGCCCGGGCTATCCGGACTACCGGTTGGGCCTGCGTGCCTTGAGCGCCACGACCAACCCGGCGACCACCAGCACCGCGCCGCCCGCCGCCAGCCACGACCAGCGATAGCCCTCGAACAGGGTCGAGAAGAGCATCGCGATCACCGGGATCAGCACCCCGGTATAGGCCGCCTTGGCCGGGCCGATCGTGCGGATCAGCCGGAAATAGAGGCTGAAGCTCACCGCCGATCCCAGCACGCCGAGATAGAGGATGCCCCCGGCATAGCTGGGCCGCCAGTCGAACACCGGCGCGCCGACCGTGGCGAGCGCGAACAGCCCATCGAGCGCCGCGCCGCTCAGCATCGCCCAGCCGAGCATCGTCGCCATCGGATAGGCCTTGGCAGTGCTGGTCGCCTGCATCACGTTCGCTACCGACGCGCACATCACCCCGCCGAGCGCGATAGTGATGCCGAGCAGCGCGGCATGCGGGCCCACCAGGCTCAGCCGCGCCTCATGGACGAACAGCAGCGCGACGCCGGCCACCGCGATGGCCGAGCCGATCACCAGCTGCCGCCCCATCTTCTGGCCGAGGAAGACCCGCGCCAGCACCGCATTGGGCACCAGCAGCAACGCATAGACCACCGCGACCACGCCCGAGGTGATGTACTGCTCGGAGCGGTAGACGAGGTTGAAGTTGAGCACGAACTGGGCGAGCCCGAGCAGCACCGCGAAGCCGACGCCGCGCGCATCCATCTTCAGGCTTTCGCCACGCAGCAGCGCCCAGCCGAGCATCGTCACGCCCGCCACGGTGAAGCGATAGGTCACCGACCAGCTCGGCGGCACCACCAGCAGCTGGTCGCGGATCACGATCCAGGTCGATCCCCAGATCAGCGTGACGATCGCGAAGGGGATCAGGACGCTGAGGCGGGTGGATTGGGGGGCGGGCTCCGCGGTCACAGCGCCGCGATGGCGTCGGCCAGCGGCCGGATCGCATCCGCGCTCTGGTCCCAGCTGGTCACCAGCCGCACTTCGCCCTCGGCCCAGTCATAGAAGTCGAAGCCGAGCGCGCGCAGCGACGCCGCTTCCGCCGGGCTCACCTTGAGGAACACTTCATTGGCCTGCACCGGATGGACGAGCCGATCGCCCGCCGCCTGCGCGAGCAGCGCCGCGCCGGCATTGGCCGCGCGGCCGTTGCGGAGCCACAGATCGTCCTCGAGCAGTGCCAGAATCTGCGCCGCCAGATAGCGGCCCTTGGAGAAGAGCAGCCCCGCGCGCTTGCGGCGATAGAGCGTCGCCTCGGCCAGCTCGGGCTTGAAGAATATCAGCGCTTCGGCGCTCATCCCGCCATTCTTGACGAAGCCGAAGCTCAGCGCGTCTACGCCCGCGCGCCAGGTGACGTCGCCCGGATGGCAGCCGAGATGCGCCACGGCATTGGCGAAGCGTGCGCCGTCCATGTGCAGCCCGAGCTTGCGCGCCTTCGCCAGCGCGCCGATCGCCGCGACTTCGTCGGGCGTATAGGCCAGGCCATATTCGGTGGCGTTGGTGATCGAGATCGCATGCGGCTGGACCTGATGGACGTCCGGGCGGATCGGATCGATCACCGCGCGGATCGCGTCCGGCGTCAGCTTCGATCCTTCGCCCTCGCCGACCAGCAGCTTGGCGCCATGCGTGTAGAATTCAGGCGCGCCGCACTCGTCGACATTGATATGCGCGTCGCGGTGGCAGACCACGCCGCCATAGGGCGGGCAGAGCGCGGCAAGCGCAAGGCTGTTCGCCGCCGTGCCGGTCGGCACCCACAGCGCGCGCACCTGCGTGCCGAACAGGTCCGAGAACGCGCCGTCGAGCGACTTCGACCATTTGTCGCCGTCATAGGCGGTGTCGAGCTGGTTCACCTTGCCGAGCGCGGCGAAGACCTCGGGGCAGACGGCGGCGGCGTTGTCGGAGAAGAAGCGCATGGGGAGGTCCATGCGGGGGGGCAGGCGTAAGGTCAACAACGCTGCGCCCAAATCCGGTGGCGCCCTGTATCGACATTCGGGGGCCGCTGTCAGTCTCCCAACTCCCTGGCAAAGGCCGAATGCCTATACCTGCTAGGGCTGGCGCTTCCTTATGGTCATCGACTTGAAATAGCCCTCGGACCCCGGCCCCACCCACAGGCCGATGCCCCCTTCCTCCGCGGGGAGCTTCAGATCGTTGACGATCAGGCTCGGCTGGCCGGCGCCATTGACGTAGAGCTGCGCGGTGGTGCCGCGGACCACGAGCTTGAGCCTGGTCCATGCGCCGGATTCCAGATCGGCATAGGATTCATATTGTCCCGGATGTTCCTTCCGCAGCCGATGCCAAGGATAGTCGGGATGGGAGATATATTGGGTGCTGTGATTGCGCCGCAGCTGGTCGGTGGCCCTGCCATTGGTCGGGCGGATGTAGATGGCCTCGAATTTCTTCGAATCCTCCGAAATCCGGAAGGCGATTCCAACGAAACCCCTGGCATCCGTATCGCCTTTCACCGGTTGCCCGGCCAGCACCAGGTCGATCGTGAAATCCCTGGCCCGAACCCCATCGAGGCGTGCGAAGGTGGCATCGCTTGCGGGGCCGGCCCGAACCACCTCCAGGCGAAGCGCGCGCGAACCTCGATACGTCACGCGGGAAGCATCGACACCGACTGCAGTGATCTCCGCTTTGTCGAGCGACATGCTCCTTGCGGATGTGGCCGCGCGTTCCCGGGATTGCGGGGACGCGCCGCTGGACGATGCGGCTAAAACTTCAAGGCACAATGCCGCGAGTTTCAAGGATCGGACTCTGGTGTCTCTCATCATCGGTGCGCTTTCCCCAGGTCGGATGCGCTATGCGTGCGCGCAATATCCATCCATTGCCGTTCGTCCGCCGCCGCCCTTGCTGCTGCCAACCTGAACGGGGAGGGGCAGGGCCCCCAAAACCCGGGCGGTATCAGCTTTCAGTTCTCTCGGTTCCCCGGCCTTCGCCGGGGAGATGCAGGGGCTCGACCTGAAACCTAGCGTTCCTCGCCCCGGCGGTCATCCAGCCGGGCGCGGTCCTGCGGGCCTGGCGCATCCGGCGCGCGGTCCCGCCGCGGCCTGCGATCCTCCGCCGGCCGCGCGTCGATCGGCGCTTCGCCCTGCTCGTCGGGATCGACGCCCTGCGGCACCACCTGGGTCTCGATGCCCGAGCCCTGGATGAATTCGCCGACGCCGTTCAGCACATCGTCGAGTGTCGTGTCATTGCCGTCCGGCTCCACCGTCGGCTCGGGCGGCGGGATGCGCAGGTCGAGCGCGCGGGTCATGAAGTCGCGCCATACCCGTGCCGGCAGTCCGCTGCCCGACAGGCCGGGATTGGGCGAATTGTCGTCATTGCCCAGCCACACGCCGCAGACGATGCCGCCCGCATAGCCGATGAACAGCGCGTCGCGATTGTCCTGGGTGGTGCCGGTCTTGCCATAGGTCGGGATCGGCAGCGCCGCGCCGCGTCCGGTGCCGGCCTCGACCACGGTGCCGAGCAGGCTGCGCAAATCGTCGAGCTGGCGGCCGTTGAACCGGGTCGGCCCGCCCAGCCGCCGGGCCAGCCAGTCGCTCGCCGCCTCATCCTCGCTCAGCCCCTGTGGCCGCACCGGATAGGAGCCGTTGGCGACCGAGGCATAGGCGGCGGTCAGCTCGAGCAGCGAGACGGTGGAGGTGCCGAGCGCGATCGAGGCATCGTCGCCGATCGGGGTGGAGATGCCGAGGTCGCGCGCCGCCTGGGTCACCGCGCGCACGCCGAACTTCTGGGTCAGCCGCGCCGCCACGACGTTGGACGAGCGGGCAAAGGCGCGGCGCAGCGTGATCTCGCCGGCGTAATCGCCGTGGGAGTTTTCGGGCTTCCAGTCGCCGATCTGGACGGGGCTGTCATCGACCATGCTGTCGGGCTCCATCCCGCCGCGCAGGGCCGCGAGATAGACGAACAGCTTGAAGGTCGAGCCCGGCTGGCGCCGCGCCTGGGTCGCGCGGTTGAACGGGCTCTCGCGATAGTTGCGGCCGCCGACCATCGCGATCACCCGGCCATCGGGATGCATCGCCACGATCGCGATCTGCGACTTGTTGAGCCCGGCGCCGCGCACCGCGCGCTCGGCGGCCTGCTGCGCGCTCAGCTCGAGCGTGGTCTGCACGGTCTGCTCGGTGCCGACGCCGCCGGCGCGGTCACGCGCCTGGGGCAGCACCCAGTCGGCGAAATAGGTGCCGTTGGGCAGGTCGTCCTCGGACTTGGTGACGTTGAGCACCGCCGGGCGGATCGCGTCCGCCTTCGCCTTGGTCAGCAGCCCGGCATCGACCATCGAGGCGATCACCAGCTTCTGCCGGTCGCGCGCGCCCTTGAGGTTGCCGGTCGGCGCGAGGCGGCTCGGCGCCTGGACGAGGCCGGCGAGCAGCGTCGCCTGGCTCAGGCTGAGGCCCTCGGGCTCGACGCTGAAATAATGGCGGGCGGCGGCACGCAGGCCGTAGACGTTGTCGCCGAAATAGACGTTGGAGAGATAGCGCGAGAGGATCTCGTCCTTGCTCAGCCAGGCCTCCAGCCAGAAGGCGATCAGCACTTCCTGCGCCTTGCGCCCGAAGGTGCGCTGCGAGTTGAGGAAGGCGTTCTTGGCGAGCTGCTGGGTGATCGTGCTGCCGCCCTGCGAGCCGCCGTCGCTGGTCACATTGTGGACGAAGGCGCGCATGATGCCGCGCGGATCGACGCCCCAATGGCCGTAGAAGCGCCGGTCCTCGATGCCGACGAACGCGTTGCGCACATAATCGGGCAGCTTGGTCGCATCGACCGGGGCGGCGATCACCGCGCCGCGCCGGGCGATCGGCTTGCCCTCGGCGGAGAGCAAGGTGATCGAGGGCGGCGCCGGCGGCTGCAGCGACTTGGAGAGCGGCGCGGTCAGTGCCAGCCAGCCGACCGCGAGGAAGAACAGCACCAGCAGCCCGGCGATCGCCCAGCTCGCATAGCGCAGCCAGCTGCGCTTCTTGAGCACCACCGGCAGGTTGGTGGTGTAGCCGCCGGCCGGCAGCGGCGCGGCCAGGCCGGGCTGGATCGGCGGTGGCGGGGGAGGCGGCGGCGGAGTCGCGGCGCGGCGCCAGCGTGGGGCATAGTCCTCGGGCGCGGGCATGCCGCCCGAAAGCTCGAGCGGCGGCTCGGGCCTTTGCGGGGTCACGCGCTTGATCGCTTCGCCGATGCCCGCGCCGATCTTGTCGATCGAGGGCGGGCGCCAGGCGCGCGGCTCGGGTTTCGGCGCCGGTGCGGGCGTCGGCTCGGCATCGTCGCTGCCCCGGCGCAGCGGGAAGCGCACGTTCCGGGGATCGTTGCCGTCAGCCATTACTCATCGAATCCGCCGCGTGCATGGCGCCCTTCTAGCGCAGCATCTGTATTACTACAATAATACAGTTGATTACGAGACCGGCACGAACGCCAGGTGCTGATAGTCATAGCTGAAATCGGCGAGCGGCGAGAGCGCCTCCATGGTGATGCCGGTGATCCTGCCGTCCTTGACCTGGAAGCGGACGATCGCGTCCTCGCCGGCATCCTTGGCGAAGCGGGTGCGGAAGGTGTCGGGGCCCCAGGGCTCGAGCACGCTCTTGAACACCGGGGTCGGCGTGAAGTCGATCCACAGCTTGCCGCCCTTCTGGCTGACGACCACGTCGCCATACCAGGGATCGCGGTAGCGCCCGGCATAGGCGGCCAGCGGCAGCGAGGGCGCGCCTGCCGGCGCCTTGTCGATGCCGCCCTCGACGCTGGCCAGCGCTTCGTCCTGCGCGGCCTTGCTGCGCGTGCGGTAGCTCGCCACCCAGTCGAACGCCGGCGCGTCGATCAGCCGGTCGAGAATCGCGTTGCGGATCGCGGCGGAGACGCTCTCCTCGACATTGCTCAGCACCGACACGCCGATGCCGCGCGACGGGAGCATGCCGCTGTACGTGACCTGGCCGGAAAGACCGCCGCTATGCTGTACCAGCCGCATGCCGCGATAATCCTGGACGAACCAGCCGAGTGCATAGGCAGCAAGCACCGGGCGCGCCGGATTGGTGTCGGTCGGGCCGTCACTCGCCGACGTGATCGTCTGCGGCTTCCACATCTCCTTGGCCTGGGCGGTCGACCAGAGCTGCTTGCCGTCGGGCAGCTTGCCCTGGGCGAGCTGGACCTGCAGCCACTTGGCCATGTCGCTCACGCTGGCGTTGATGCCGCCGGCGGCGTCGACCATCTCGCCTTCGTCGGGCTGCACCACTTCCTGCTTGCCGATCCCGCGCACCGGCGGGCCCAGGCGCGCATGGCGGCCGGCGACATTGTCGGTCTTGAGCGAAAGGCGCGAGCCGACCGCGTCCGCCATGCCGAGCGGCGCGAAGATCCGCGTCTCGACGAACTTGTCCCAGGGCGTGCCCGAGACACGTTCGATCAGCAGGCCGGCGACGATGTAGAGGATGTTGTCGTAATCATAGCCGGCGCGGAAGCCGCGCGCGGGCTTCAGGTACGGCAGCGCCTTCAGCACGTCGGCGGCGACATGCGTGCCCGCCGGGAAGAACATCAGGTCGCCCGCGCCCAAGGGGAGCCCCGAGCGGTGGACCAGCAGGTCGCGCACCGTCATCATCTGGGTGACGCCGGGGTCGGACATGCGGAAGTCGGGCAGGTGCTTGATGACCGGGTCTTCCCAGCCGAGCTTGCCCTCGTCGACGAGCAAGGCGAGCGCGGCGGCGGTGAACGCCTTGGAATGCGAGGCGATGCCGAAGCGGGTATGCGCATCGACCGCGCCGGGCTTGCCGAGGGTGCGCACGCCGTAGCCCTTGGTGAAGGCGGGCATGCCGGGGCGGACGATCGCGACGGCGACGCCGGGCGTCTCGAACGCGGTGAGGAAAGGCGCGACGATCGCATCGATCGCCGCTTCGTCGAGCGCCGCCGCCAGCGCGAGGCGCGGAAACGCGACCGTCGCCGCGCCGCCCAGCGAAAGCGCCAGCGCGGTGCGCCGGTCGATGGTGAAACCGCTCATGCCTACATCCCCCGAAACAGGTCGTTATCGGGCAATGCTAGCAGATCAGGCCAGCAGCTCCACATCCCAGTAGAGCCAGTCGCGCCAGGTATCGTGGAGATAATTGGGGGGGTAGCGCCGGCCATGCTCCTGGAGCTGCCAGCTGGTCGGCCGTATCGGCTGGAGGTAGAGGGGCATCGCGGCCTGCTGGGGAGTGCGCCCGCCCTTTTTCAGGTTGCAGGGCGCGCAGGCGGTGGCGACATTTTCCCAGGTGGTGCGCCCGCCCTGGGCGCGGGGAATGACATGGTCGAAGGTGAGGTCGCGGTGGCTGCCGCAATATTGGCAGGCGAACTTGTCGCGAAGGAACAGGTTGAACCGGGTAAAGGCGGGGAATTGCGAAGGTCTGACATATTGCTTGAGCGCGATGACCGAAGGAAGCTTCAGCCTCGCGCTGGGACTTCGCACCTCGCGTTCGTAGTAGGAAACTACGTCCACCCGGTCGAGGAACAGCGCCTTGACCGCCGTCTGCCAGGGCCAGATGCTCAGCGGATAATAGCTCAGGGGCGTATAATCGGCGTTGAGCACAAGGGCAGGGCAGCTGTCCGGATGGCGGATCAGATCGGGATGATACATGCGCTCCCTCGCCCAGTTCGTGGTGGCACGCATCTCGCCGAGAAGCGTGACGCGGTGATGACAGCATATGCCGCGACTCGTGGTCAAGGGCCGTTCTGATGGTTGTCCACACCAGATTCGCACCGAGCCCGACGGGGCGCCTCCACCTCGGCCATGCCTGGTCGGCGCTCCAGGCGCACGACTTCGCGCGGGCGAACGGCGGGGCGTTTACCCTGCGTATCGAGGACATCGACGGCACCCGCTCGCGCCCCGAACATGTCGAGGCGATCCTGCGCGATCTGGAGTGGCTGGGGCTAGGCTGGGACGGGGAAGTGACCTTCCAGTCTCGGCGGCTTGCCCTTTACGAAGCCGCTCTCGACGATCTGCGCGCCCGCGGGCTGCTCTACCCCTGTTTCTGCACCCGCGCCGACATCGCCGCCAGCCTGACCGCGCCGCACGGGCCGGAAGGCCCGCTCTATCCGGGCACCTGCCGCGGGCTCGATGCGCCGGACCTCAGCAAGCCCCATTGCTGGCGGCTGGATGTGGCGAAGGCGCTGGCGTCGCTCGGCGATCCCGAACTCCTGTGGCACGACGCCTTTGCCGGCCAGGTCCGCGCCGACCCCGCTTCGGCGGGCGACGTCGTCCTCGCCCGCAAGGATGCGCCGGCCAGCTATCACCTCGCGGTCACGGTCGACGACGCCGCACAGGGCGTCACCCATGTCGTGCGCGGGGTGGACCTGTTCGCCGCCACCCATGTCCACCGCCTGCTCCAGGCGCTGCTCGGCCTGCCGACGCCGGAGTATCGCCACCACCCGCTGCTCCTCGGCCCCGACGGCACCCGCCTCGCCAAGCGCCACGGCGCCCCCAGCCTCGAGGCGATGCGGCTGGCCGGCGAGGATGGCCGCGCGCTGGCCGAGCGATTGCGCAACGGACAACTGCCAGTTGGCATCGCCGCGGCACAGGCGTAGGGTCGGTCCATGATCTTCCTGGCCTTCCTGCTGCTCGCGGCGATGTTCGCCACCCTGTTCATCCTCATCAAGGGGCTGGTGAACATGGCGCAGACGACCAGCCAGGACCTGGAGGGCACCGGCGACGGCCCGAGCCCGCGCGCGCTCAAGTCGCAGAAGCTGATGCAGCAACGCATCCTGTTCCAGGCGATCGCGATCGCGGTGATCGCGCTGATCCTGATCATGATGTCGGCCAAGGGCTGACGCGCCGGGCCCGCTCGGCCCTTCTTCAAGCCTCCAAGGTTGCCGCAATGACTCTCCAGACCTGGTGGCTGTTCGTCATGGCCGTGTTCCTGCTGTCGGGAACGCCGGGGCCGAACATGCTCCACATCCTCCAGCGCAGCGTAGAGTTCGGCCTGCGCCGCACCGTCGCGGCGATGGCCGGCTGCCTTGCCGGGCTGGTGACGATCCTTGCCGCCTCCGCCGCCGGCCTCACCGCGCTGCTGCTTGCCATTCCCGGCGCGTTCGAAGTGCTGCGCTGGCTCGGCACCGCCTATCTGGTCTGGCTCGGCATCAAGGCCTGGCGTGCCGACCCGACGCCGCTCGATGTCGGCGACGATGCCGCGCTGGCCGACAAGCGGCTGACCCCCGCCCAGCTGTTCCGCGGCGGCTTTGCGATCAGCATCTCCAATCCCAAGGCACTGCTGTTCGCCGCCGCCTTCTTCCCCCAGTTCGTCAGCGCCGCCGCGCCCAAGCCGCCGCAGTTCGCGATCCTGGTGCTCACCTTCGCGGTGGTCGAGTGCTTCTGGTACCTGGTCTATGCGCTGGGCGGCCGCGGCCTTGCCCGCCATCTCGAGCGGCCCTCGCTCAAGAAATGGTTCAATAGACTTACCGGCTCGATCTTCATCGGCTTTGGTGTGTTGCTGTTACGTTTCCGGCACAACTGAGTCCGCGGCGATTCCTATAAGTTGGGGGTAAACAGGAGGATGCCCCATGACCTTCGGAACTTTCATCGCACCTGACACCACGCTTCACGACGTTCCGGATCCTGCCGCCAAGCTCGGCGTGCCGATCCTCTCGGGCTATCAGACGCGCCACCAGATATCGGAGCTGCTCGGCCAGAACCGCATCTTCGATTCGATCGCCGAACGGGTCCGCCTGCTCAGCCTCGCCTATGAGGACCAGTGCTCGCCCCAATATTATTACGACATCGTCCGCACCCTGCGCGACTTCAACGGCCAGTTCGATCGGCTGGTCGAAGTCGGCGTCTATATGGGCGGCTCCACCGCCTATCTCGCCGGCTGCATCGATGCGTTCGACTTCGATCTCGACCTGGTCGATTTCCGCTCCGAATTCCTGCTCTTCACCTATGAGCGCGTCCGCCGCATGTTCCCGGAAGCAGCGCGCCGTATCCGCCTCTTCCATGGCGACGTGCCCAGCTATGTCCGCCATGTCATGCTCGAGGAGCGCGGCCACCGAAACATCGTCCATCACGACGGCGCGCATGATTTCAACCAGGTGGTGAAGGACTTCTCCGCCTTGTCCTTCGCCAGGGAGGATCTGGTCGCGCTGATCGCGCAGGACACGCATCTGCGCGGCACGCTCGAGGAGATGAACTTCGTCGATCTGGCGCTCTACGCGGTGTTCGGCACCGAGCTGAACTATGCCTCGATCGGTGCCGCCTATCACGGCGATACCGAGATGACCCGGCCCAACCGCTTCCAGGGCAATTACTTCATGCCCGGCGTAGCCGAGGGGGTGGTGCTGCCGATGGCGGCCAACCAGTTCCTCTATCCCCATCCCGCGCTGGGGATGGAGCATTTCCTGCCGCCGCGCCGCGCGGATATCGCCCGGGCCGCCTGATCCGGCTTCCCCCGTCATCGCCCGGGGCGTAGAGTCCCGGGCGATGGTCAAGCTCAACAAGATCTACACGCGCACCGGCGATGACGGCACCACCGGGCTGGTCGACGGCTCGCGCGTCTCCAAGGCCAGCCTGATCATGGCCGCGATCGGCGATGTCGACGAGGCGAACTGCACGATCGGCGTCGCCCGCGCGACGCTCGGCCATCATGCGTTCGGCGGCATGCTCGCGCACATCCAGAACGACCTGTTCGACATGGGCGCCGATCTCGCCACGCCCGAGGGTATCGAAGGCGCGCTGCGCATCACGCCCGGCCAGGTCACCTGGCTCGAGGAGCGGATCGACCATATCAACTCGGCGCTCGAGCCGCTGACCAGCTTCGTCCTTCCGGCCGGCGCCCCCGGCGCGCCCGAGCTGCATCTCGCCCGCGCCGTCACCCGCCGGGCCGAGCGCACCGCCGTCGCCGCCGGCGCCGGGGTGCAGCCGCTCGCCTATCTCAACCGCCTGTCCGACCTGCTGTTCGTCGCCGCCCGCGCGGTCAACCAGAGCGAGGCGGGCGACGTGCTCTGGGTACCCGGCGCGTCGCGCTGAGCATTTCCGGCCGGGCGGATCACCCGGATCCATCAACAAGCGATACCTTGGCATGGCTTCGCGCGGCGCGTCCGTCCGCTATCCCCTTGTGCGTGAACAAAAGTACGGGCCGCTTCGTTGACTCGACTACCGGGGGCAATCCGGACACCTATATCTCGCCGGTTGACGGCGATTGCGCGCGCCGCTAGGAGAACATAATGCGAACGGAAACGGGATCCGCTCCGGCTTCCAGCGCGCTTGGCGCGAAGTTCCTCCGCACCCGGGCGCTCAGCGAAGCGCTGGTCCGGCCGCTCTCCGATGCCGATGCCACGATCCAGTCGATGGACGATGCCTCGCCGGCCAAATGGCACCTCGCACACACGACCTGGTTCTTCGAGACCTTCGTATTGCGCGATCATGTGCCGGGCTATGCGCTGCACGACGATCGCTGGCCGTTCCTGTTCAACAGCTATTACGAAGCCGAGGGCCAGCGCCACGCCCGCCCGCGTCGCGGCATGCTCTCGCGCCCCAGCCTCGACGAGGTGCTCGCGTACCGCGCATATGTCGATGCCGCGCTGGCCGATGTGCTCCCCGATCTGCCGCCGGCGGCGCAGGCGCTGGTCCTGCTCGGCTGCAATCACGAAGAGCAGCACCAGGAGCTGCTGCTGACCGACATCCTCCACCATTTCTCGGTCAACCCGCTCGAGCCCGCCGTCTGGCAGGGCGCGCCCAAGGTGCCGGTGGCGATGCCGGGCCCGGTCGGCTGGATCGAGGGACGGGCCGGCCTCGTGCAGGTGGGTGTACCAAGCGATTCAACATTTTCGTTCGATTGCGAGGGGCCGCGGCACCAGGCGCTGCTCACCCCGCATGCGATTGCGGACCGCACCGTCACCAATGGCGAATGGGCGGCGTTCATCGCCGATGGCGGCTATCGCGACCCGCGCCACTGGCTGTCGGACGGCTGGGCCTGGGTGAAGTCGGAAGGCATCGAAGCCCCGCTCTACTGGCGGCGCGACGGCGATGTCTGGACGCGCTTCGGGCTCGACGGCCGCCGCCCGGTCGATCCCGCCGCGCCGGTCACCCATGTCAGCTTCTTCGAGGCCGATGCCTATGCCAGCTGGGCCGGCGCGCGCCTGCCGAGCGAGTTCGAATGGGAAGCGGCGGCATCCGCCTTCGATCCCGCGAGCGGTAACCAGCTCGATGCCGCCGGCCCGGTTGAGCCGCGCCCGTCCACCGGCGGTCCGGCTTTCTTCGGCGATGTCTGGGAATGGACCGGCAGCGCCTTCCGCCCCTATCCCGGCTTCCGTCCGGTCGAGGGCGCGGTCGGCGAGTATAATGGCAAGTTCATGAGCGGGCAGTTCGTGCTGCGCGGTTCCTCCTGCGCCACCCCGCGCGGCCATTCGCGCGCCAGCTACCGCAACTTCTTCTACCCCCATCAGCGCTGGCAGTTCACCGGCGTGCGCCTCGCAAAGGATCTGTGATGCTCAAGCAGGAACTCGAAGACGGCCAGGCCAGCCTGGCCGATCCGCATTTCCGCGCCGATGTGCTGAGCGGCCTGGAAGCGCGGCCGCGGGCGATCCCGGCGCGCTGGTTCTATGATCGCCGGGGCTCCGAACTGTTCGAGGAGATCACCCGGCTTCCCGAATATTATCCCACCCGTACCGAGACCGAGCTGCTCCGCCAGACCGGCCCCGAGCTCGGCGCATTGGCGGCGCGCGGCGCGGCGGTGGTCGAGTTCGGCTCGGGCTCCTCGGTGAAGACGCCGTTGCTGCTGCGGGCGATCGATCCCGCCGCCTATGTGCCGATCGACATTTCGGGCGATTTCCTCCGCCAGTCCGCCGCCGAGCTGGGCCAGGCCTTTCCGGGCCTGCCGGTCTATCCGGTCGAGGCCAATTTCCTCCGCCCCGTGCCGCTGCCCGAGCAGGTGACGGGCATGCCCAAGCTCGGCTTCTTCCCCGGCTCGACGATCGGCAACATGCAGGCCTGGCACGCGGTCAACCTGCTGCGGGCGATGCGCGAATGGCTGGGCGACGGCGCGCGGCTGCTGATCGGGATGGACCGGGTCAAGTCGCCCGATGTGCTGGTGCCCGCCTATGACGATGCCCAGGGCATCACCGCGGCGTTCAACCTGAACCTGCTTGAGCGGATCAACCGCGAGCTGGACGGGACGATCCCGGTCGAGGCCTTCCGGCACGTCGCGCTGTGGAACGACGATGCCGCGCGGATCGAGATGCATCTCGAAGCGGTGCGCGACATGGCGTTCACTGTCGAGGGCCGGCCGTTCGAGATGGCGGCGGGCGAGACGATCCACACCGAGAACAGCCACAAATATGGCCGCAACGGCGCCCGCATGCTGCTGCGTGCCGGCGGCTGGACCCCGATCCGGGAATGGACGGACGACAATGACTGGTTCGCGCTGATCCTCTGCGAAGCCCAGCCGCTGCGGGTGGCGCCGTGATTGGAACGGGCACTGCGTGGCGAGGCTCCGTGTTCCCCGGCGAGAGCCGGGGAGCGGAAATGGCTGAGTGCCTAAGTCTTCAATTCAGCGCCCGGCGCCGGTCCAGGCTGCGGCCGAACGCGACGAACAGGTAGATCGCCGCCGGCACCAGCACGATGCTCAGCACCACCTTGCTCAGCATCTGGCCGACCAGCAGCTCGCCGATCGGGAACACGCCGTAGAAGGCGACGGTGATGAAGATCAGCGTGTCGGCGATCTGGCTCAGCACCGATGCGATCGCGGCGCGCAGCCAGAGCAGCTTGCCGCCGCCGCTCTTGAGCGCGGAGAAGATGGTGACGTTGAGGATCTGCGAGATGCCATAGGCGATGATGCCGCCCAGCCAGATGCGCGGAGTGCCGCTCATCATCATCTCGAAGGCGTGCAGCCGGTCGGGCTCCATGCTCGGCGAGGCGGGGAGTGCCAGCACCAGCATCGAGAGCAGTACGGAAGTGACCAGCGGGACGAAGCCGATCAGCACGAGGCGACGGGCGGTATCCGGCCCGTGCAGCTCGGCGACGGCGCTCGAGACCGAGACGAGCAGCAGGAAGGCGAAGATGCCGGCTTCCACCGCGAGCGGGCCGACGCCCACCCAGTTGCCGATCTGCGAGATCGGACCGAGCGAGACCTGCTTGTTGCCCAGCACGCCGGCAATGCAGACCATGCCGCCATAGAAGATCGACAGGAAGAAGAGCGAACGCGGGATGCGAATGGTGTCCATGGGCGGACGCTAGCGAGAAATGCCCGCGCCGCAAGCCCCGGGGCCTTGCCTTGGTGGGGAAGCGCAAGGCCCGGCTGATCGGCCCCGGGCTTTCAATGTAGGGAATGTTCCTGCACTGTTCCCGGGTTGCGGCCCTTCGGGGCCGCGCCGCTCTTTGAACCGTCGATACGCCGACATTCGCTGCGAAGTTCCGGCGCCGAATCAATGCCCTGGCTATGGGCTGAGGTCATGGTCCGCCAACTTCCGCGCGCGCTGGCGTCTGGATGCAACCATCGACTCCGCGGGATTCTGGCCGCTTTCCGTCGGTTTCCATATCGTTTGGCGCGGCCCCGCGGGGGCCTCCCCCCGCAACCTGTGCCAATTTCGGCGTATGGATGTGTCCGCTTCTGCGGGGAATGGAGCGGCTGGGCTCTGGCCATGCCGCCACGAGCGTGTATGGTTGGAGGCTTGGGCGTTCGCCTGGGGGAATAAGCAGTTGAATCAGTTTCCGATCGGCATCTTCGGCGTGGTCGCGATCCTCGGGATCGCTTTCCTGTTCTCGTCGAACAAGCGCGCGATCAATCTGCGCGTGGTCGGCGCGGCCTTCGTCCTCCAGGCGGGCATCGCGGCGCTGGTGCTGCGGACCAGCTGGGGCCAGGCGGCGCTGCACGGCCTGTCGAACGGCGTCTCGGCGCTGCTCGGCTATGCCGGCGCCGGCACCAGCTTCCTGTTCGGCCCGCTCGCCAAGCCCGAGCTGGGCGGCCAGAGCTTCGCGATCGCCGCACTGCCGGTGATCATCTTCTTCGCGGCTCTGGTGTCGATCCTCTACCATCTGGGCGTGATGCAGTTCGTCGTCCGCTGGATCGGCGGCGCGATCGAGAAGGTGGTCGGTACCACCAAGGTCGAGTCCCTGTGCGCCGCCGCGAACATCTTCGTCGGCCAGAGCGAATCGCCGCTGGTGATCCGCCCCTATCTGGCGCGGCTCACCCCGTCGCAGCTGTTCGCGGTGATGAGCGTCGGCATGGCGGGCGTCGCCGGCACGATCCTGGCCGCCTATGCCAGCCTGCTTGGGCCGGCCTCGCTGCCCTATCTGCTCGCCGCGTCGTTCATGGCGGCCCCGGGCGGCCTGCTGATGGCCAAGATCATCATGCCCGACGAGCCGGTGAAGGCGGGCGAGCTTCCGCTCGGCGACGATGCCGAGGACGCGGCGATCAAGGTCGCCGAGCATGACATCGAGGAAGAGCGCGCCGCCAACATCATCATGGCCGCCGCCTCGGGTGCCTCGACCGGCGTGAAGATCGCCGTCGCGGTCGGTGCGATGGTGCTGGCCTTTGTCGCGCTGGTCGCGCTGGCCAATGGCCTGCTCGCCGGCGCCGGCAACTGGATCTACGACCTGACCGGCCATGCCGCCTGGGCGGGCTTCCTCCAGAATCTCAGCTTCCAGAAGATCATCGGCACGATCTTCGCTCCGGTCATGTACCTGCTCGGCATCTCCTGGCACGAGGCGACCGCGGCGGGTGGCCTGTTCGGCACCAAGGTGGTGCTCAACGAGTTCGTCGCTTTTATCGACCTGGGTGGGATGACCGATCTGGCGCCGCGCACCCGCGCGATCATCACCTTCGCACTGTGCGGCTTCGCCAATTTCAGCTCGATCGCGATCCAGATGGCCGCCACCGGCAGCCTGGCGCCCAACCAGCGGCCGATGATCGCCAAGCTCGGCATCCGCGCGCTGCTCGCGGGCAGCCTCGCCAATCTGATGAGCGCGGCGCTGGCGGGCCTGCTGCTGCCCTGATCCCTTGCGGGGTGCCGGCGTTAACCTTTTGGATACCGGCACCTCGTAAAATTACGTATATTCGCAGGCACAACGCTGCGCCGGGGGCGCGCTGTACCTGCCAAGAACAACCGACATCGGATGGAGAGCGGGTCGCGCGCCATCGAACGTACGCGCCGTGGATGCTCCGCGGCCTGGCGTCGGATGTGCGCTCTCCAGCACCTCAGTATCTGGAGTAAAGCGTGACCAATTTCATTGCCACCGGTCCGGATGCCCGTCCGCTCCGCATCCTGCGGCGACCGCCGCCCACACCCGGCGAGGAGGCGCTGGCGCGGGTTCGGGACTGCCTGGCACTGGCCTTTGAACCCGCCACCGCCGCCGGTCCGCATGCCCCGCGGCATTTACCACGCCTCGTTGCGACCACGAAACGTTCCAGACATCTGACGGAAGCATATTCTCCGCGGGTCACAACAATCACGCCGTCGGAGGCCGACATCCGCACCGAAATCTCCTTCCAGCCCGAAGTGCCGACCATGGACCGCAGAACCGACGACCGTTCGAAAATCTCGGTCTATCGATCGGCGATGCTGCGATGGGATGGCTATGAGGCGCTGTGCCTGATCCGCAACATCTCGCCGGGTGGGCTGATGGGCAAGCTCCACACCAGCCTGCCGCCCGACGAGCCGGTGACGGTGGAAATCCGGTCGGGAAACCATATCGCGGGCCGCGTCG
Source organism: Sphingomonas kyeonggiensis (assembly GCF_014204495.1). Taxonomy (GTDB): domain Bacteria; phylum Pseudomonadota; class Alphaproteobacteria; order Sphingomonadales; family Sphingomonadaceae; genus Sphingomonas; species Sphingomonas kyeonggiensis_A. Next base: position 1,346,137 of record NZ_JACHLN010000001.1, read on the forward strand.
CCTGGTCGGCTGACGGCATGGTCGGCGTGCAGTTCGACGAGAAGATCGACGTGCTCGAGGTGCTGCATGCGCCGGTGCACGGCGAGTCAGGCCTCGTCCAGCGCATGCCGCGGCTGCACATCGCGTGCCCGGTGAGCCTGGTGGCCGAGGGCATGCGGGTGAGCGTCACCCTGATCGACGTGTCGCAGGGCGGAGTGAAGGTGGAAGCCGATTTCCTGCGCGAGGGCGACGAAGTCGTCGTCGGCGTGCATGGGCTTGAGGGCCGCCGCGGCATCGTGCGCTGGGCGCATGACGGTCGCGCGGGGATCGCCTTCCTTGCGGCGATCCCGTTCGACACGCTCGCCAAATGGGCACTCGACCGCCAGGCCGAGCTGGCGGAAGCCGGCGGCGCCTAGCGCGTCGGCACCGGCTCCGCGCCCGAATAGTCATAGAAGCCGCGCCTGGTCTTGCGGCCATACCAGCCGGCTTCGACGTACTTCACCAGCAGCGGCGCCGGGCGGAACTTGGGATCGCCGGTGCCCTCGAACAGCACGCGGGTGATCTCGAGGCAGGTGTCGAGGCCGATGAAGTCGGCCAGGGTGAACGGCCCCATCGGATGGTTGAGGCCGAGCTGGCAAGCGGCGTCGATATCGGGGATCGTGGCCACGCCTTCGCCCAGCGCGAAGCACGCCTCGTTGAGCATCGGCATCAGCACGCGATTGACGATGAAGCCCGGCGCGTCGTTCGCATGGACGATGCGCTTGCCGAGCGACTGGCCGAACTTCTCGACTGCGGCGACGGTGGCGTCCGAGGTGGCGAGGCCGCGGATCAGCTCGATCAGGCCCATCACCGGCACCGGATTGAAGAAGTGCACGCCCATGAAGCGCGCCGGATCGGGCGATGCCTGGGCGAGGCGGGTGATCGGGATCGACGAGGTGTTGCTCGCCAGGATCGCGTCGGCGCCGAGCACCTTGCCCACCGCCTCGAAGATCTGGCGCTTGATCGCTTCCCGCTCGGTCGCCGCCTCGATCACCAGGTCGCAGGGGGCGAAGGCATCGGTGCCACCGACACAGGTTATGTTCGCCAGCGCCGCCTCGGCATCGGCGGCGCTGATCTTTTCCTTCTCGACCGCGCGGGCAAGCTGCTTGGCGATTCCGGCCTTGCCCGCTTCGGCGCGCGCCTGATCGACGTCCGAGAGCAGCACGGCATAGCCCGCCTGGGCCGAAACCTGCGCGATGCCCGCGCCCATCTGCCCTGCACCGATAACGCCAACCGTCTTCATGCCGTCTCTCCTTTGGGCCGCTCCTATCGATTCGGAGTCGAATCGGCTAGGCTTGGCGCATGCTGCTGCTCGCTCTCCTTCTTGCCGCCCCGGCCCCGCAAGACGATCCCGAAAAGCTCTATGGCGACTGGGTGGTGGCCTGCGACAATCTGCATGGCTGCGAGATGACTTCGCTCCAGCCGGGCGACCAGCCGGTGCCCGAGGACGATTCGGCCTGGGACGCGAGCATGTCGGTCACTCGCGCTGCCGGCCCGGCCGGCGGTTTCACTGTCGAGGTCTGGGCCTCCGGCAAGCTGGGCGGCAAGGTCACGCTCAAGATCGACGATGCCGCGCTCGCCACTGCGCTCGCCAAGGATGAGAGCGTGACCTTCACCGGCGCCGACGCGGCCCGGATCGCCGCCGCCATGCCCAATGGCAAGGCACTGGTGGTGATGGGCGCAGACGGCAAGGTTGCCGCGCGCATCTCGCTTGCCGGCTCCGCTGCCTCCCTGCGGCATATCGATGCCAATCAGGGCCGAGCCGGCACCGTGACCGCAGTGGTGGCCAGGGGCGCCAAGCCGGCCGGCATCGTGCCTGCTGCCCCGGTGGCCGAGCGGGTCGTGGGGATTCGCCCTGCGGGCACGCCGGCCGTCGTGACCAAGGCGATGCGCGCAGGCATGGAAAAGCAGAGCGAGTGCGGCGGGCTCTATGACGGCGCTGACAGCGTGCCCGAGGTCGAGACCTTCGCGCTGGGCGGCGGCAAGACGCTGGCGCTGCTGCCCTGCGGCGCGGGGGCCTATAATTTCAGCAGCATTGCCTTCATCGTCGCGAGCGGCAAGGCGGTGCGCGCCGTGTTCGACGGCAGCGACGGCATGCTGGTCAATGCCGGCTTCGGCAACGGCCGCCTCTCCAGCTACAACAAGGGGCGCGGCGTCGGGGATTGCGGCAATGCCGAAGTCTATGTGTGGGATGGACGGCGCTTCCGGCTGATCGAGGCACGCTCGATGGGCGAGTGCCGCGGCTCGACCAATTGGCTGATCACCTACCGTGCGACGGCGGTCTTCCGCTGAAAGTTGCGGGCGCGTCCCACTGGCCCTATGGGGCCGGGATGACCAACGCCCCCGACCCCGCACTGCTTGCCAAGGCCGAAACGCTCACCGAGGCGCTGCCCTATCTGCAGCGCTATGCCGGCGCGACTTTCGTCGTGAAATATGGCGGCCACGCGATGGGTGATCCGGAGCTGCAGCGCGACTTTGCCGAGGACGTGGTGTTGCTCAAGGCGGTGGGTATCAACCCGATCGTCGTCCATGGCGGCGGCCCGCAGATCGGCGCCATGCTCAAGCGCCTCGGTGTCGAATCGAACTTTGTCGGCGGCCTGCGCGTCACCGATGCCGAGACCGCGCGCATCGCGGAGATGGTCCTTGCCGGCTCGATCAACAAGGAAATCGTCAGCTGGATCGGCGCCGCGGGCGGCCGCGCCGTCGGCATCTCGGGCAAGGATGCCGGCCTGGTCACTGCCGAGAAGGTCACCGGCCGCGAGGCCGATCCGCTCCAGGGCATCGAGCGCCATGTCGACCTGGGTTTTGTCGGCGAGCCGACCGGCGTCAATCCGGCGATCCTGCATTCGCTGGCGGCGCAGGGCTTCATCCCGGTGGTCGCGCCGATCGCGCTGGGCGCGGACGGTCACACCTACAACATCAATGCCGACACGATGGCCGGCGCGATCGCCAGCGCCTGCGGTGCGTCGCGCTTCTTCCTGCTGACCGATGTCGCCGGCGTGCTCGACAAGCAGGGCGAACTGCTGACCGATCTCGATCCGGCACGCGTCGATGCGCTCAAGGCCGATGGCACGATCAAGGGCGGGATGATCCCGAAGGTCGAAACCTGCGTCAACGCGGTGAGGTCGGGCGTCGACGCGGCGGTGATCCTGGACGGGCGCATTCCGCACGCGATGCTGCTCGAGATCTTCACCCGCCAGGGCGCGGGAACGCTGGTCCACGCCTGATCCGGCAAGCGCCGGGGTTGTTGCGGGGCGCGGCCTTGCCTAAGTTCCCGCCCAACCATTCTCGGAGATCGCCTTGTCCTTTCTCATCATGCTCCTGCAGGTCGCGCAGTATCTGCTGTGGGTGCTCAGCTGGATCATCATCGTCCAGGCGATCCTGTCCTGGCTGATCGTGTTCAACGTGATCAACACCTACAACGACTTCGTCCGCTCGGTGTGGCAGACGCTCGAGGCGATCACCCGGCCGATCTATCGGCCGATCCGGCGGATCATGCCCGATTTCGGCGCGCTCGACCTGAGCCCGCTGGTCGCCCTGCTGCTGATCATCATCCTCAAGGACTATGTGCTGAACTGGGCGATCGCCCAGCTCGCTCCGGCCGTCTACTGATCGGCCGGTGCCGGCCTGGCGGCGCATCGCGGACGGGATCGAGATCGCGGTCCGCGTGACGCCGCGCGCCTCGCGCGACGCTTTCCTTGCCGGCACCGAGGAGCATTTCGCCGCGCGGCTTGCCGCGCCACCGGTGGAGGGCGCGGCCAATGCCGCGCTGGCGCCGCTGGTCGCCAAGGCGTTCGGCGTGGCCAGGCGGAACGTGACGCTGATCGCGGGCGATACCGCGCGGCTCAAGCGGCTTCGTGTCGAAGGCGATCCCAGGGCGCTGGAAGAAGTGGCGCAACGTCTCTATGGCGGGGCGCATGACGGCTGACATCATCGACGGCAAGGCGTTCGCCGCGGGACTTCGCGCCCGCGTGGCCGAACTGGTTCCCGCATTCCAGGCGGCGGCAGGGCGCGTGCCCGGCCTGGCCGTGGTGCTGGTCGGCGAGGATCCGGCGAGCGCGGTCTATGTCCGCTCCAAGGGCAAGCAGACCCGCGAATGCGGCATGGAGAGCTTCGAGCACAAGCTGCCCGCCGAGACGACGCAGGAAGCACTGATCGCGCTGGTCGATCAGCTCAATGCCGATCCGGCGGTGGACGGCATCCTCGTCCAGCTGCCGCTGCCGAAGCATATCGACGAGCAGGCGGTGCTGCTGCGGATCAACCCGGACAAGGACGTGGACGGCTTCCACCCGGTCAATGCCGGGCGCCTGGCGACGGGCCTGCATGGCTTCGTGCCCTGCACGCCGCTCGGCTGCCTGATGCTGCTCGAGGACCGGCTGGGCGACCTGACCGGCCTCGACGCGGTGGTGATCGGTCGCTCGAACATCGTCGGCAAGCCGATGGCGGCGCTGCTGACCCGGGCAAGCGCGACGGTGACGATCGTCCATTCGCGGACGCGCAACCTGCCGCACTATCTCAAGCACGCCGATATCGTCGTGGCGGCGGTCGGCCGGGCGCACTTCGTCAAGGGCGAGTGGCTGAAGCCGGGCGCGACCGTGATCGACGTAGGTATCAACCGCACCGATGCGGGCCTGGTCGGCGATGTCGATTTCGACAGCGCGGCGAGCGTGGCGGGCGCGATCACGCCGGTGCCGGGCGGCGTCGGTCCGATGACCATCGCCTGCCTGCTGCGCAACACGCTGGTGGCGGCGCACCGCAATGCCGGCGTGGCGCTCGAGAAGGGCGTGATCTGATGCTCCTTGCCGCGCTGGTCCTGCAGGCGGCGGCGCCGCAGAGCGCGGTGGATGCCGAGCGCGCCTTCAACGCGGCGGCACAGGCCAGGGGCCAATGGACGGCGTTCCGGGAATTCGCCGCCCCCGATGCGGCGATGTATGTGCCGCAACGGGTGAACGCGCGGGAATGGCTCGGGGATCGCAAGGATCCGCCCAAGTCGGTCGAATGGTGGCCGATCGCGAGCTATGTGTCGTGCGACGGCAAGCTTGCCGTGAACACCGGCGGATCGAAATGGCCCGACGGATCATCCGGTTATTTCACCACGCTCTGGATGCGGCAGCCCGACGGCTCGTGGAAATGGACGCTCGATTATGGTGCGCGGCTCGATGTGCCGAGGGCGCGAGTCGAGCAACCAGCGGTACGCAAGGCCGAATGCGCGAAATTGCCGCCGCGTTTTCCGCGTGCAACTCTGCCCCCCGGACAATCCCGTGCTAACCTTTTCGACTTTGACGATACGCTGACGGTGATGCCGATGCGCTTGCCGGATGGCTCCCGGAGGTTCCAGGTGTTCCTGTGGAATGGTACGGAGCATGTCCCTGTCATCGATGATGTGATCGCGGCGCCTTCCAAATGATCGAACTCTTCATCTCCACCTTCATCACCTTCTTCGTGGTGATCGATCCGCCGGGCTGCGCGCCGATCTTCGCGGGGCTGACCGCGGGTACCAGCGTGGCGCATCGCCGCGCCATGGCGCTGCGCGCGGTGGTGGTCGCGGCGATCATCCTGTTCGGCTTCGCGCTGTTCGGCGAGGCGCTGCTGCGCGCGCTGGGCATCAGCCTGAACGCCTTCAAGATCGCTGGTGGCATCATGCTGTTCCTGATCGCGCTCGAGATGGTGTTCGAGAAGCGTACCGAGCGACGCGAGGACCGGGCCGAGAAGATCAAGGCCGAGGAACCGACCGACATCTCGATCTTCCCGATGGCGATGCCGATGATCGCGGGGCCGGGTTCGATCGCCTCGACCATGCTGCTGATGTCGCAGAACAACGGCATCGAACGCACCGCCGTGGTGCTGGCGGCTATGGCGGCGATTCTGGTGCTCACCCTGCTTGCGCTGCTGGCCGCTGGCCCGTTGATGCGTGTGGTCGGCGCCAAGATCGAGGCGGTGGTGTCGCGGCTGCTCGGCGTGCTGCTCGGCGCGCTGGCGGTGCAGTTCGTGATCGACGGGATCAGCGCCGCGCTGGTCGCCGGGCGGGCGGTCACGGGGCACTAGGTTCGTCATCCCGGCCTTGAGCCGGGGTCCCGCTTCTTCTTTGGCAGCCAACACACCGTCACCCCGGCTCCAGGCCGGGGTGACGGTGTCGGTTAGCGAGCAGCGGCCTTCGCCGGTGCATCCGGCAAGTCGTAGCGGATCTTCCACAGCTGGAAGGGCAGTGGCGTGCCCGGACGGACTTCGCGCAGCGTCACCGGTTCGAGCCAGTTCGGCACCTGGCCCTTGATCAGCTGCGAATAGAAGCCGTTGGGGCCGCGGGCGCGGTAGAGCGTCGTTTCGGACATGTTCGGGCAGATCAGCAGATACTGCGCGCCATGCGCCTTGGCGATCGGGCGGAAGTTCGGCGTCGGCCAGGTGAAGGCGTGGTGGACGTCAAGGATCGCGCGGCCGTTGCGGTGATAGGGTCCGGCGATCGCGCTGTGGTGCGTGGTGACGATCAGGCGCGGCCCGAGATCGACATGGGTGAAGATCGTCGCGGCCGGGATGTCGTTGAGCATGCGCAGGTTGCTCAGCCGGGCGCAGGCGGCATTGGCGGCGACGATCTTGTCCGGTGCGGCAGGCTTGCCTGGCTTCGCGCCCTTGTCGGCCGAGAAGAAGGGCACGACCAGCCCGGCCCAGAGGCCCGACAGCAGCAGGAAGGCGAGGACGGTGCCGAACACCCGGATCAGCACGCCGAGGATGCGCGCGGGCACTGCGCCGATCCAACGGGCGAAGGGCTCGCGGATGCCGAGGAACCAGGGCACGATCACCACGAGCAGCGCGACCGAGCCGGGCACGGCGAGCAGCTGCGCGGCCGGGGCGGCGCGGACCTGCCAGAGCAGCATCGCGCTGGCGAAGGCCGTGAACAGTGCAACCGCCGCCCAGCCGACCAGCGCCTCGCTGCGGCGTGCGCGCCAGGTGGCGAACAGCGCGCCGATCACGCCGATCACCGGCAGCACCGCCATCGGGAAGGCGGTCTTGAAGGCATGCTTGTAGATCGGCCGCGCCTCGCGGACATTGTTGAGCCAGGTATTGGCCAGCTCGTCCGAAACCTGTTCGGGCCGGCCCAGGCATTGCGGGAAGAGCAGGGCGAAGCCTGCGACGATCGCTGCGCCGGCGGCCGCGGCAAGGGCGAGGCGGACCCAGCGATTGGCCGGGTTGAGCAGCGACAGCCCGAACAGCAGCGCGCCGGCGGCGATCATGACGGTGAGCCAGACCGGGGTGAGCGCGTCGCAGCGCAGCACCTGGTTGGCGTTGGAAGCGAAGACCGCGAAGCCAAAGGCCGAACCGCCGCCGAGCGTCAGCGCATAGACCTGCATGCGGCGGACATCTGCGCGGTCCCAGATCCAGCGCAGCGCGATGATCGCGCCGGCCATCGCGCAATAGGGCAGCATCTCGAGCCCTATGGTGAGCGAGGCGGCGCTGGCCAGGCCGACCGTGGCGCCGCCGCGCGCGCGCTTCGGATCGGCGAGGCCCGCGACGGTGAGCGCGAGGAAGGCGAGCTGCCAGCCATGATGGTCGATCCGCATCGGTGCATACATCGACATGGTCGAGGTGCAGCCCATCAGCACGACCAGCGCCACCGGCCAGGCCCAGGGCGCGATCAGCCGGCGCACCGCGAGCGACAGCCCGGCCATTGCCACCGACAGGGGGAGCAACGGCGCGAGTCCGCACGCCCAGCGCTCTGCCGTCGCGATGCCGACGAACGGCTTGAAGGCGAGGATCAGCCCGGCGAGCGGCAGATCGACAAGTCGCGACCAGTGGATGTCGGCCCCGCCCAGCGCCGGATCGAGGCGATACTGGCGAAGGTCGTACCAGCCCTGGCCGGCCAGCCAGGCGCGGACCTGCATCAGCCGCATATTGTCGTCGGTGTCGCCGAGCAGCAGCCAATAGATGTTGCCCTGGCGATCGTGGAGGAACCAGGCGACGACGCAGAGCCAGAAGAGCGCCATCCAGCGCAGCCAGTTGCGGTCCAATTCTCGATCGAGGCGGAACCCGCCCAGTACGTCCGGCTTCAAAATCGCTTCCCTCGCATTGATGCAGGCATTAGGGCCGGCGCTCGGCACTGGGCAAGCGATAGTGACAGCAGTACTCAAGCGATTTGAAGAGATGTGGGCGAATGGCGTGCTGGGGCAGCTCGTCCGCTTCGGCATTGTCGGACTGGCATCGACCTTCGTCTATGCCCTGGTCTACTGGCCGCTCGCCACCTACGCGATCCCGCCGGTGCTCGCCTCGATCGCGGGTTTCCTGGTCGCGGTCGTGTTCGGCTATGTCTTCCACAGCCGCTGGAGCTTCAAGGGGCACGAGGCCGAAGGCGGCGTCGGCACCCAGTCCAAATTCGTCGCGGTCCAGTCGGTCGGCATGGCGATGAACGCTACCTTCACCTGGATCTGCACCGGCCCGCTGCATCAGCCGACCTGGGTTCCGCTGCTGCCCGTGGTCTTCGTGACCCCTGTCGTTACCTTCGCGCTCAACCGTTATCTGGTGTTCAAATAAGATGGACCGCATCGTCTACGAGCGCATGGCCGCGCATGACACCACCCATTGGTGGTACCGCGCCCGCCGCGAGATTCTTTCCGACTACCTGACGCGCTACGGCGCGCTTCCCGACGGCGCGCGCATCCTCGAGATCGGCTGCGGCACCGGCCACAACCTGCCGATGCTCGCCCAGTTCGGCGAGATCGACGCGATCGAGATCGACGAGACCGCCGCCGCCAAGGCGAGCGAGCGGCTGGGCAAGCAGGTCGGCTCCTCGCCGCTGCCCGAGCTGACCGGCGTGGCCGATGGCAGCTACGACCTGGTCGCGGTGCTCGACGTGGTCGAGCATGTCGAGGACGATGTCGCGGCGCTCAAGGCGATCGCGCGCGTGCTCAAGCCCGGCGGCAAGATCCTGATCACCGTGCCGGCGCACCAGTGGATGTGGAGCGCACACGACGTGGTGAACCACCACAAGCGCCGCTATTCCAAGGGCACGCTGATCGCTTCGCTGCAAAAGGCCGGGCTGGGCTGGCGCAAGCTGCGCTGGTTCAACTCGCTGCTGTTCCCGGTGGCGGTGGCCGCGCGCTTCGTCGGCAAGCTGACGGGCAAGGACGACAGCGACGATTCGCCGCCGCCCAAGCCGCTCAACGCCGCGTTCGAGGCAGTGTTCGGGTTGGAGCGTCACCTGCTCGGCCGGCTGCCGATGCCGCCGGGCCTGTCGATCATCGTGCTGGCGGAGCCGAAGAAGTAACCGTCATCCCGGCTTTCGCCGGGGTGACGATCAGTCCGCCGGCCGCGGCGTCACCGGCGAGACGCTGACTTCGCCCGAATCGGCATAGCGATAGCCGAGCGAGGCATGGCCCATCACCGGGCCGGCGACGTCGGCGACGATGTAGAGCGGGCGGCGCTTGGATTCGACATAGAGGCGGCCGAGATATTCGCCGATCATGCCGAGCACGAACATCTGCACCGCGCCCAGCACCACCACGACCAGCATCAGCGAGGTCCAGCCGGGGATCGCCGCGCCCATCAGCCAGCCGGCGACGATATAGAGCACCAGCAGCGCGGACAGGCCCGTGAGGATCAGGCCGACATGGCTGGCGAAGCGGAGCGGCGCAGTCGAGAAGCCGGTGATCGCGTCGAGGGCAAAGCGGATCATCTTGCCGAGCGGGTATTTGGTCTCGCCGGCATGGCGCTCGTGCCGGTCATAGGGGAAGGGCACCTGCTTGAAGCCCACCCAGGCGACCATGCCGCGGATGAAGCGCGCCTGTTCGGGCAGCGACAGGAAGGCATCGAGCGCGCGCCGCGTCATCAGGCGGAAGTCGCCGGTGTCGAGCGGGATCGGCGTGTCGGTGATCTTGTCGAGCATGCGATAGAAGAAGGCGGCGGTGATCTTCTTGAAGATCGTCTCGCCGTCGCGCTTGCGGCGCACCGCATAGACCACGTCGGCACCCTGCGAGCGCATCGCGGCGCGCATGTCGGTCAGCAGTTCGGGCGGATCCTGGAGATCGGCGTCGATGATCAGGATCTCGTCGCCCGAGCACAGGTCGAGCCCGGCGGTGAGTGCGAGCTGGTGGCCGTGGTTGCGCGACAGGTTGATCGCGACGAGGCGGGGATCGCCGGCCGAGAGGCGCTGCATGACTTCCCAGCTCTTGTCGCGCGAACCGTCGTTGATCAGCACGATCTCGTAATCGTCGCCCACCGCTGCCCTTGCCGCGCCGGAGACGCGGCTGTGCAGCATCTCGAGGCACTGCTCTTCATTGTAGCAGGGGATGACGACGGAGAGCTTGGGACGCTTTTGCATGACCGGACGCTCTAACGCTGCGACGGGCCGACGTCGAGCGGCCCGTTGCATACGGTTGTGGACGCGGAAGTTGGCGTAGGTCGCTCGAGTCGCACTTCCGCGGTGCTGCGAAACGATATCGTTCGCGAGATTGGCGGGGTCACGCGAGCAGACGCTTCCTGCCGTGAAAGGTTGCACGGCTCCGCCGCGCATGCCGGGAAACCCGCGCATTTCCGGGCGCTGGTGCAGTGCTGCGCTTGGGATCCACTGAGTCAAAGAGCGGCCCTGAGGCTGCAAGAACATTAGCGGAACAAGGCCGTGTAGGACAGGCCTTTCGCCCGGTGGCCTCGTTACGGGGTTGACGCTTCCCGCACCCGCGCCTAACCAAACCGCAATTGAGAGTCACTTGCATTAGCAGAAAGGTTTCAGGGCATGCGCGGGGTTTTGGGGGTGGGGATCAGTCTTTGGGCTCTGGCGGTCGCGTTGCCCGCCAATGCGCAGGACAAGAAGGATGACGCGCAGCAGGATTCGACGATCACCGTCACCGCCACCCGCATCCCGGCCGACGTCAAGGAAGTCCCCGCCACGGTCACCGTGATCGACGAACGGCGGATGGCCGACGAACTGACCACCGACATCAAGGACCTGGTCCGCTACGAGCCGGGCATCAGCGTGCCGCGCGGCCCGACCCGCTTCGGCGCGGCGCAGGGCACCACCGGCCGCGCGGGCAATGAAGGCTTCGTCATCCGCGGCATCGGCGGCAACCGCGTGCTGATCCAGGTGGACGGCGTGCGCGTGCCTGACGGCTTCGCCTTTGGCGCGCAATCGACCGGGCGCGGCGACTATGTCGACCTGGGCCTGGTCAAGTCGGTCGAGATCCTGCGCGGCCCGGCCTCGGCGCTGTACGGCAGCGACGGCTTGGCCGGCGCGGTGAGCTTCACCACCAGCGACCCTGCGGACTTCCTGAAGGACGGCAAGAAGGTCGGCGGGCTGGCGCGCGCCGCCTACAGCTCGGCGGATGACGAATTCTCCGAAACCGGCGTGATCGCCGGCCGCTTCGGCGACCTGTCCGCGATGGTCGCCTATACCCGCCGCGACTATCATGAGCTCGACAACAAGGGCACGACCGGCGGCATCGGCACCGCCCGCACCGAGCCCAATCCGCAGGACGGCCATTCCAATGCCGCGCTCGGCCGGCTTGTCTACGAGCCCGACGCGCATAACCGCTTCCGGATCACCGGCGAATATGTCGACAGCCGGCTTGCCACCAATGTGCTGACCGGGCTGACGCCGCTGCCGGCCACCGGCACTACCATTGACCTGCTGCAGGCGCGCGACACCAGCAAGCGCGGCCGCATCGCCGGCGACTGGACCTGGAACGGCGAGGGCACGCTCGAGTTCGCCCGGCTGAGTGGCTATTGGCAGAACAGCAAGGATCGCCAGTTCACCGACGAGGACCGCAGCCCGGTCGCCGATCGCGAGCGGCTCAACACCTTCGAGAACCGCGTCTATGGCGCCTCGGGCGAAGTGCGCTTCGGCTTTGGCTCGGAAGAAGGGCTGCGCGCCAAGCTGACGCTGGCGGGTGACATCAGCTGGACCAACCAGAAGGGCCTGCGCGACGGCGTGACCCCGCCGGCGGGCGAGACCTTCCCGACCCGCGCCTTCCCCGAGACCGACTATATGCTGGCGGGCCTCGTCGCCGCTGCGGAAGTCAGCTTCGGGCCGCTGACGCTCTATCCCGCTCTGCGCTTCGATGCGTACAAGCTGACGCCCGAGAAGGATCCGCTGCTGCCGACCTTCGTCGCATCGGGCCAGGACGGATCGCGCGTCTCGCCCAAGGTGGGCGCGGTCGTGAAGCTGACCGAAGGCGTGCGGCTGTTCGCCAACTATGCCCAGGGCTTCAAGGCGCCCGAGCCGAGCCAGGTGAACAACTTCTTCGCCAATCCGCCGGTCGGCTACACCAGCATCTCGAACCCGAACCTGAAGCCCGAGACCAGCGAGAGCTTCGAAGGCGGCCTGCGCTATTTCAACGATTTCGTTTCGTTCGACCTGACCGGCTTCTATGCCCGCTATCACGACTTCATCGACCAGGTGGAGACGACCGGGCGCCCATTCCCGTCGCCGGCCAACCCGTGGATCTACCAGTGGCGGAACCTGGGCGGCGTGAAGATCCGCGGCTTCGAGGCGCGTACCGAAGTGCGCCCGGCGAAGGGCGTGACCGGTACGCTGGCGCTGTCCTACTCGCATGGCGACACGATCGGCACCAATGGCGCCAAGCTGCCGCTCCAGTCGATCGATCCGCTCAAGGTGGTGGGCGGCATCGGCTATGACGCGGCCGACCGGCGCTTCGGCGGGCGGCTGATGGCCACCTATGGCGGGCAGAAGGAGATCGCCCGGACGCGCGGATCGAGTTGCTATACCGGCACGGTCCCGGGCTGCTTCACCGGCACCGACTTCGTCACCTTCGACGTCACCGCCTATGTTCGTGTCACCGACGCGGTGACGGTGCGCGGCGGCGTGTTCAACCTGACCGACCGCAAATACTGGCTGTGGCAGGACATTCGCGGCCTCGCCGCGAGCTCCGCGGTGCGCGACGCCTATACCCAGCCGGGCCGCAACGGCTCGGTCTCGATCAGCTATCGTTTCTAACCGCTTCTGAGGACCAAGATCATGAAGCTGCTGCTCCCGATTGCCCTTTCGCTGCTCGCGCCGATGCCGGCGCTCGCCCAGACCACGGCTTCCGCGCCGGTGGCCAAGTCCGCCTTCGAGGCGGACCGGGCCGACATCCTGGCGATGGCCGGCACCTACAAGGTGAAGTTCGACATGCAGGAGAGCACCTCCTGGCGCACCGACTATACCCCGATCCCGGTGAAGGTGTCGGGCGGCAACGAAGTCGTCCGGGTGATCGAGGACAGCGGCAAGACCATCCGCCTCCAGCACCTGCTTGTCGTCGACATGGGCGAGGGCAAGAAGATGGTGATCAAGCATTGGCGCCAGGACTGGCAGTATGAGCCGGCGAAGGTGCTGGTCTATTCGGACCGCGATGCGTGGACCTGGACCGAGGTGCCCGCCGCCGAGCGCAAGGGCGCCTGGTCGCAGACCGTCTACCAGGTGGATGACTCGCCGCGTTATGGCGGCTGGGGCAAGTGGACCGATATCGGCGGAGTGCGGCGCTGGGAATCGAACCGCAGCTGGCGGCCGCTCGCCCGGCGCGATGCGGTGCGCGGGCCGGTCTATGACCGCTATCTGGGCGTCAACCGCCATGCCGTCTCGCCGGCCGGCTGGATCCACTGGCAGGACAATCTGAAGATGGACGGGGCCACCACGCCGGTCGTCCAGGAATATGTCCTCAACAGCTATACCCGGTTCGGCGACTTCGACGTGAAGGCGGCGGACGATTACTGGGCGGCGACCAAGGGCTATTGGGCTGCAATCCGCGGTGAATGGGATCGGATCGCCGCGACGAAAAAGGGCATCCGCATCACCGAGGAAGCCGATCACGGCACGGTGATCGCCGGGCGCGTGCTCGAGATCGCCGACGAGATCCAGCAGGGCAAGACCAGCGAGGCCGACGGCATCAAGACCGCCAAGGCGCTGATGGACCAGGCGACCAGGGCCGCCAACTAGAGTTCCCCCTCGGGAAAAGGCCCGCTTTCCTTGGTCGGAGCGGGTCGGGGGTGCGCACGGTTCCCAAGCCCTTGCGCACCCCCTTTTTTATCCGCGTTACAGCGCGGCGATCATGAAGGTCAGCAATTCCTCGTAGCGCAGGCTGTAGCGCTCCCCGCCCGGCACGAAGGGCCGGAGGATGTTGTTGTCGTCATCCAGAAGCTCCGGCTGTTCCTCCCACATGTCGTGGCAGAACAGGCCATAGGTGTGGGCGTCCAGGCCTTCCTGGGCAAAGGCGTCCCGCACTTCCTGCGCGATGACGCCGAAATGCCACCGGGCATCGTCGCCCTTGCCCGCGACGGCATCCCTGAACTTGTAGGCGCGGACCAGGGCCTTGCAGCGGATGGCGGCCGCGCGTTCCGCCGCGTCGAGATCGCGGATCTGCTCCTTGGCATTGGCGTCGGACGTGGAGATCGTGCCGCTGGCGGCATAGACGGTCGACCAGCGCAGCGGCCCGGAGCCATTGGTGGTCACATTGTCGGCACCGGGCTCGATCGCGTTGTTGCCGCCGCGGCCGACGAATAGCAGCGTCACGCCATGGCCGCCCAGGGCGATGCCGCCGGCCGCATTGTCGTTGGTGAGATAGTGATCGCTGGTGGCCGAGGTCTGGAAATAGCCGACCCGGGTGCCGTTCGTCCTTTCGAAACGAAGCTGGACGACATCCGATCGGAAGTTCGCCGCGATGTTCGATGCCGCGACGATGCTGGCGGACTGGATATTGATGCAGGGATCGCTCGGTGTCGGGTTGATGCCGAAGCCGATGCGGCCCGAGCGGATGCAGACCACGCCGGACAACGTACCATTGATATCGCCCTCGACGTCGATCAGCGTGCCCGAAGCGTTGGCACCGAAATAGGTGCCGAGCTTTCCGCCGGTGGCGATGCGGGATGCGATCAGGGTGGCGCGGCCGCGCTCGACATGGACCTGCCGGGCGGCGCCGGCGACGACCTGGCACCCTGCCATAAGCAGGTTCTTCGTCGTGTCGGCGCCGTTGTAGTAGAGGTTGTACTGGCCGGGATTGGCTTCGAAGTGCGAGCCGAAATAGTTGATGTTGCCGGCATCGTCATGCTCGGTGACCTTGATCCCGTCGCTGTCGGTTCCGAGCTGGTTGTTGCCTTCGATCTCGGAATTGAAGAAATTGACGATGCCGTTCGGATTGGCATGCGAATAGCCGCCGCGATCATTGTTGATCGCGCGAAGTCCGAAAAAGCCCAGGCTGTTGGGGGCGAAACTTGCGGTCTCGCTCAGGTGAAAGCCGAAGCCGCTGTCGCGAAGCGTCAGGCCGTAAAAGTCGCTGATCAGGCCGCCGGTGGTTTTCAGGGCATAGTCATAGCTCGAGATCAGGCCGTCCTGGACATAGACATCGGCGGTGTCGTTGACGGCGATGCCGACCGAGTTGGTCGTCGTGCTGCGGTCCGGGCCGGTGAGATTGAGGTTATGGAGCCGGAGGTTCAGCCGATACTCCGGAGCCGGGTCGCTCAGGTCGCCCAGCTTCAGCGCCGGCCCATCCTGCGTGGACGTAATCTTGACGTTGCCGGCGTCCAGCGCGGCGGGGCCGCCGAGGTCGCCCTTGATGACGATCGGTGTGGTGATCGTGGTCGGAGTGGTGGGGAAGGAAGGCAGGGACATCGCGATCTCCTTTGGTTGCGAATCGATGTTCCCATTATGTTCTTGTTCGGAATCCTACATTGCAAGCGCCGGAATCGAGGGCGCGGGGCCGGCGGATGACGCGGCAATGGGCTTGACCAATGTAATAGTACAACATAACAGTGATTTTTGCGCTGCGGCATGTGCGGCGGCGCGCTATGGTCGTGTTGGCGATATGAGCTTGCGGTATCAGCGGAGCGCCTGGGCGCGTGGCGGAGATCGGCTTGCCGGCCTGCGCGCGCTCTGGGCGGCGATGCTGCTGCTTACGCTGCTCGCCTTTGGCTGGCAGAGCTTCGCCACCCAGACCCACCGGCATTTCGGGCAGGCTGGCGTCTCGCTTGGGCTGTCCGTCCAGCAGCTGGGCGGAACCCGGGTCGAGAAGGGTGGGCAGGCGCCGGCCGATACGCCGGACAATTGCCCGATCTGCCAGGAAATCGCGCATGGCGGCGCCTATCTGCTGCCCGCGCCGATCGCCTTCCAGCCACCGGCGGCGCTTGCCGCCTGGTTTGCCGTCACCCTGCTGCTCGCGCTGGCGCTGCGCCAGCAATCGCACGCCTGGCGCAGCCGCGCGCCGCCCCTCCGCTCCAAGGCCTGAACCCACATAGTCGCGAAGGGCAGGTCGTGCCCTCGCACCCCGCCGGACCGCTGCTGCGCGCCCGGCGCCAAGGTCCTTGGAGTTTGTCTACATGCGTTATCTCTTCCTGCTGGGCGCGGCTTCCGCTGCCCTGATCCCGTCCATCGCTTCCGCACAGGACGCGCCGGCGGCCCCCGCCAAGCCCGACAGCAACACGATCGTTGTCACCGGTTCGCCGCTCGGCTCGCAGACGCCGACGATCGTCGCCACCGTCGATCGCGACACGATCGTCCAGACCGGCGGCGGCAATATCGCCGATGCGCTCAGCCAGGTGCCCGGCATCGCCGGCACCGGCTTTGCCTCGGGCGCCAGCCGGCCGATCATCCGCGGCATGGACGCGACGCGTGTGCGCATGCTCGAGGATGGCAGCAGCGCGTCCGACGTCTCCGATATCGGCCCCGATCACGGCGTGCCGATCGATCCGCTCTCGGCCCAGCGCATCGAGGTGGTGCGCGGTGCCGCGACCTTGCGCTATGGCAGCCAGGCGATCGGCGGCGTGGTCAATGTGCTCAACAACCGCGTGCCGACCGAGCTGCCGACCCGCGACCTGTCGGGCGAGCTGAGCGGCAGCTACGCGACCAATGCCGATACCTGGCAGACCGCCGGGCTGGTCGATGCCAAGGCGGGCGACCTCGCGCTCCATGCCGACGGCTTCTACCGCCATGCCGGCGATTATGAGACGCCGCTCGGTACGCAGGAGAACAGCTTTGTGCGCGGCTGGGGCGGGTCGCTCGGCGGCTCGGTATTCTTCGGGCCGGACAAGGGTAGCCATATCGGCGCCGCGGTGATCCATTACGACAGCGAGTACGGCATCCCGGCCGACACCGCCTGGATCGACATGCGCCAGACCAAGGTGATCGGCCGCTCCTCGTTCGAGCTGGGCGACGGGCTGCTCAAGTCGCTCGATGTCGATGCCAGCTATGGCGATTACCAGCACCAGGAGAAGAACCCGGACGGCTCGGTCAACACCACCTTCAAGAACAAGGAGTTCGACAGCCGTGCCGAGCTGCTGCTCGGCCAGATCGGCTTCCTCTCCAAGACCGCGATCGGCATCCAGGTGGGGCATCGCGACTTCTCGGCGATCGGCGAGGACAGCTCGTACCTGTCGCCGGCGACCTCGCAGAGCGAAGCGGCTTACCTGTTCACCGAGGTGCCCATCGGCAGCGCGCTGCATATCCAGGCGAGCGGGCGGGTGGAAACGGTGCATATCGAGGGCACGCCGGCATCGGACGTGTTCACCAAGCGCGACTATACGCCGCTGAGCGGGGCGATCGGCGCATTGCTCGACGTGACCCCGGCGGTGAAGCTGGGCGTGACCTTCTCGAGCACCGGCCGCGCGCCGGCGCTGACCGAGCTGTTCGCGCGCGGCGGGCATGACGGGCCGCAGACCTTCGAGACCGGAGATCCGTCGCTCAAGATAGAGCGGGCCAATTCGCTCGAAGGCACGATCCGGGTGAACTCCGGGCCGTTCCGCTTCGAAGGCAGCGTCTATGGCACCTGGTTCCACAATTACATCTATGGCGACCTGACCGGGCGGACCTGCGACGATGACGGCGCGTGCGTGGTCGGCGACGGCGAGGAGTTGAAGGAGCTCAACTACGGCCAGCAGGGCGCGCATTTCTGGGGGCTGGAAGGCGACCTGCGCTACCAGTTGTTCAAGACCCAGGCGGGCGGACTCGAGGCGCATGTGCTGGGCGACTATACCCGCGCCAAGCTCGACGACGGCAACAACGTTCCGCGCATCCCGCCCTACCGGATCGGTGGCGGGCTCAACTGGAAGAGCGACCGGTTCGATGCCGGCTTCCTGTGGATGCATGTCGGCGAGCAGGACAAGTTCGGCGTCTTCGACACTCCGACCGATGGCTACAACAACCTCAGCGCCAATCTGGTGGTGCGGCCGTTCAAGAGCCAGCCGGGGATCGAGCTGGCGATCGTCGGCCAGAACCTGACCAACGACGTGATCCGCAACGCATCGGCCTTCAACAAGGAAGATGTCGTGATGCCCGGGCGGACCGTCCGCTTCGTGCTGCGCGTCGCCACCTTCTGAGCCGCGATGCCGCCGCCGTGACGGCTTCGCGGCGGCGGCACGCTGTGGGAGAGACCCATGCGTTGCGTACAGCAGGACAGGGGCGTGTCGCTGCTCGACTGGTTCGAGCGGGCGGCGGCGAGTGCGTCGATCCTGTGCCTGATCCATTGCGCCGGGCTGCCACTCCTGCTGGCGGCGCTGCCGGCATTGTCGCGTGTGCTCGCGCTCCCCGAGAGCCTGCATCTGTGGCTGCTCGCCTTTGCGGTACCGGCTTCGGGATCGGCATTGTTCTTCGGCTTTCGCCAACATCGGGCGGTGTGGCCGGTCCTTGCCGGCACGATCGGCCTGGCCCTGCTGGCCGTCGGCGCGCTGCTGCTGGAGGGCGGGCGATACGAGACGCTGGCGACGATTGCCGGGAGCATCAGCCTGGTCGCCGCGCATGTCGGCAACTGGCGGCGGCGCCACGGCGGGCGGCCGCATGGCGGGTAGGAAGCGCGGCGCCGGCTTCCTGCACGAGCGGGTGCTACGGCTTCTTGAGCTACGCTACCCGCGGCCGCTCACCGGGCTCGAGCTGGTCGAGATGCTGCTCGACACGGGCGAGGTGGTGCCGCCGAGCCAGGTCTATCGTGCGCTCAAGCGGCTGATCGACGCGGGCGAGGCGTGCAAGGTGCTGGTCGCGGGCGGCTATGTGCCGGCCGGTCCGGTGCCGGCGATGTTGTTCTGGTGCCGCGGCTGCGGAGCGGTGCACGCGGTGGCGTGTCCCGAACTGTTCGCGCGGCTGGAGGCGGGGGCGACTGCCGCGGGGATGCGCGACGTGCGCAGCGTGGTCGAGGTGCCCGGGCTCTGCGGCAGGTGCGCGGGGCGCAACCCGGCCTAGGCCCGCTCGGCCGAGCTCACCACGTCCGCCGCGCGCAGCGCCGCGAGCAGGCGCATCAGGTGGGCGGCGTTGCGCACTTCCAGGTCCATCGTGTTGGTGTGGAAGGTGGTGTCGCGATTATCCATGCGCAGGCCGAGGATGTTCGCCTTTTGCTGGCCGATCAGCGTGGCGACCGCGCCGAGCGCGCCGGGCTCGTTCTTCAGCGTGATCTCGATCTGGGCGATGCCGCCCTCGGCCTTGTCGCCCCAGGTGAGGTCGACCCAATCCTCCTCGATCGTGTCGGCCAGGCTCGGGCAATCGATTCGGTGGACCTCGATCGGCTCACCCGGACGGCGGATGCCGACGATGCGGTCGCCGGGCACCGGGCGGCAATCGGGCGAGAAGTGGAAGGCCACGCCGGGCGTCAGCCCCTTGATCTCGATCGCGTGCTGCTGCGGCGGCAGGTCATGCTCGTCCTCGCCCTCGGTCGAGCCGGGCATGAGGGCTTCCATCACCTGGAAATCGGTGAACTGGCGACGCGCGATCGCTTCCATCAGCGTCGCCTCGTCCTGCACCTTGAGGCGCTTGAGCGCGTCGGGGATCGCGCTTTCGCCCGGGGGCGTCGGCAGGCGCTCGACGATCTCGTCATAGAGCTTGCGGCCGAGCGCGATCGTCTCCTCGCGTTCCTTCAGCCGGATATGGCGGCGGATCGCCGCGCGCGCCTTGCCGGTGATCGCGAAGTTGAGCCAGTTGGCCTGGGGCTCCTGCGCCTTGGACCGCAGGATCTGGACCTGGTCGCCCTGCTCGATCTCGGTGCGCAGCGGCACGACGCGGCCATTGATCTTGGCGCCCACAGCCTGGTCACCCAGGTTCGAGTGCACCGCATAGGCGAAGTCGATCGGCGTCGCGCCCTTGGGCAGCTGGATCAGCTCGCCCTTCGGCGTGAAGGCGAAGATCCGGTCCTGGTACATCGCCATCCGGGTATGCTCGAGCAGCTCCTCGGGGCTGTCGGCATGTTCCAGGATCTCGATAAGGTCCTTGATCCAGCTGACCTGGGTGTCCGGCCGGACATTGCTGGTCTTGTAGGCCCAGTGGGCGGCGAGGCCGTACTCGGCCTGGGCGTGCATGTCGCGCGTGCGGATCTGGATCTCGATGCGCGTGTCGCCGGCATGCATGATCGTGGTATGGAGCGAGCGATAGCCGTTGCGCTTCGGCGTGGAGATGTAATCCTTGAACCGGCCCGGCACCATCGGCCAGCGGCGGTGGATCACGCCGAGCGCGCGATAGCATTCCTCTTCGGTATCGACGATCGCGCGGAATGCCATGATGTCCGAAAGCTGCTCGAGCGACACGTGCCGCTCCGACATCTTCTTCCAGATCGAATAGGGGTGCTTCTCGCGGCCGGTGATCTCGGCGTCGATGCCGCCGCGCGAGAGGAGCAGTTTCAGGCCCGAGGAGATCTTGGCGATCCGGTCCTCGCCTTCGACCTTCAGGCTGTCGAGCCGCTTCGAGATCGATTCATAGGCTTCGGGCTCGATTTCCCGGAAGGCGAGCGTCTGCATCTCCTTCATGAACTCGTACATGCCGATCCGCTCGGCGAGCGGCGCGTAGATCTCCATCGTCTCGCGGGCGATGCGCTTGCGCTTGTCCGGGTTCTTGATGTGGACCAGCGTGCGCATGTTGTGCAGCCGGTCGGCCAGCTTGACCAGCAGCACGCGGACATCGTCCGACATGGCGAGCAGGAATTTCCGCAGGTTCTCGGCGGCGCGCTCGCTCTCGGTCTGCGCTTCGATCTTGGAGAGCTTGGTGACGCCGTCGACCATGCGCGCGACATTGTCGCCGAACAGGCGCTGGATGTCCTCGGGCGTGGCGACCGTGTCTTCCACCGTGTCGTGCAGGATCGCCGTGACGATCGTCTCGTCATCGAGGTGCAGGTCGGTGAGGATGCCGGCCACTTCGATCGGGTGGCTGAAATAGGGGTCGCCCGAGGCGCGCTTCTGGGTGCCGTGCGCGTTCACCGAGAAGACATAGGCCCGGTTGAGCATGGCTTCATCGGCATCGGGGTCGTAGCTGAGGACCCGGTCTACAAGTTCATATTGACGCAGCACGATATCTAAATGGGGCGCGGCGCTGCTGCTTTGCAATGAAATTGAGCGCGATCCGGGAATTTCGGACCGCGCTCAATCACTTTAGCCGAACTGGTGTGGCGCCGGCGCCATAGGCTCAGTGCGCCTTGGCGTTGCACTTCTCGAGGCTCGCGGCGTCGAAATCGGTGCCATTGGCGCGGAAGGCCGAAAGCTTGCCGACTTCACGGGCGACGAGCTCGCAGACGATGCCGTCGCGGGCATTGGCCTTGGCGGCGGTGCAGGTGCCGCCATTGCACTTCCAGAGGGTCGAGCGGGTGACGAGGCTGGCCTTGGCCGGCGCGCTCACCGGAGTGGCGGCGTAATAGCCGTTCGGGGCACCCTGCGCGATGCCGGCGGCGGGGACGAGGGCCAGCGTGGCCGCGGCCGCTGCGGCGAAGAAGCGGGTCATGGAAACCTCCTGGGGTCGAATCACACTGCAACGGGTGTTGCGACTCAATATCTAATTGACACAAAGGTAAGTTGCAACGAGAAACTATTGCTGCAATGCAAGAAGTTACGGCATTCCGTAGCGTCATAAATTGCGATAGGGTGACAAGTCATGGGTGGTGCCATTCGAGAGTCCCTGCGCCAGCTGGCGAATGACTGCAGCCTTCCGGCGGCACTGGAAGCGATGGGCGAGCGCTGGTCGTTCCTGATCCTGCGCGGCTCGTTCAACGGGCTGCACCATTTCGAGGAATTCCAGTCCGAGCTGGGCATCGCGCGCAACATCCTCGCCAATCGGCTGGCGCGCCTGGTCGACAAGGGCATCCTGGTCCGCGAGCCCTGCGCCGACGATCGCCGCAAGATCGAATATCGCCTGACCGACAAGGGCTATGCGCTGCTGCCGGCGATGATCGCGCTCAGGCAATGGGGCGAGCGCTGGGAGACCGGCACGCCTGCCTATCCGGTGCTGGTCGATGCCCGCGACAGCCGGCCGATCCGGCCGGTGCAGGTGCTGAGCCATGACGGACGGGCGCTGGGCAAGGGCGACCTGCTCTGGGCGCTGCCCGAGGATGTGGTGCGCGACGAGGAACTGGCCGAGGTGAAGGCGGCGGAATAGTCTCTTCTTCCTCCCCTCTGGCGGGGGGAGGATTTGGAAGTCAGCCGCCCAGCCCCGCCAGCCGCCCCCGCACATTCTCCGGGATCGGCTTCGACTTTCGGGTCTCCAGGTCGACATGGACGCTGACCATCTCGATCTCGGTGTGCAGCTCGCCGGTGTCGGCGTGGCAGAGCTCGATGCGCATCGTCATGCTCGATGTGCCGACCCGCTCGACGCGGGCGAAGCCTTCCACCATGTCGTCGAAGGCGAAGGGCTTCCTGTAGTCCACGCGCGCGCTGACGACGTTGAACTCGGCGTCGAGCCAGTCGGGGCCGATATCGCCCAGATCCGCCCAGCGCCAGAATTCGCCGAGGGTGACGTCGGCATATTCGAGATAGCGCGAGTTGAAGACGATCTTCTGCCCGTCAATCTCGGAATAGCGGACGCGGAAGCGGGTGGAGAATTGGAAGCCTGGGCGCATGGCGGTGGGTTGGCGCGGTGTGAGCGTCAGGTCAACCTGGGTAGCTCCCCGGCGAAGCCGGGGAGCGGGAGGAGGGAAACTAGGTCAGCAGCTTGACGCCGACGATCGCGAGCACCGTCGCCAGGATCGGCGTGAGTACCCGGTCTGACACGCGGGTCGCGATCAGGCTGCCGACGACGATGCCGGGGATCGAACCGAGCAGTAGCGCGACCAGCAGGTTGAGATCGACCGAGCCCATCGACCAGTGGCCGAGTCCGGCGATGAAGGTGAGCGGCACGGCGTGGGCGATATCCGAGCCGACCAGCCGGGCGACCGGCGAGCCGGGATAGAGGACGAGCAGCGCGGTCATGCCCAGCGCGCCCGCGCCGACCGAGGTGAGCGAGACCAGCACGCCGAGCGCCACGCCGAGCAGCACGGTGAGCGCGGCCACCACCTGCTCGTCGAGCTTGGCGAAGCGCCGGCCCGCGGCGCGGACGATCTGGACACGGAACAGCACTGCAACGGCGGTGAAGACCAGCGTGGCACCGAGAATGACGGAGATCAGGTGCCCGGTATCCTTGGCGTCGCGGTGGGCGGCGGCGAGGTAGAGCAAGGTGAGGATCGTCGCCGGCACGCTGCCGGTCGCCAGCCGGCGGACCACTCGCCAATCGACCGAGCCGCGCCAGCCATGGACGGCGGTGCCGACCGCCTTGGTGCCCGAGGCATAGAGCAGGTCGGTGCCGACCGCGGTGGCCGGGTGGAAGCCGAAGGCGAGGACGAGCAGCGGCGTCATCAGCGATCCGCCGCCAACCCCGGTCAGCCCGACAAGCAGGCCGACCAGAATCCCGGCCAGCGAATAAAGCAGGTCGATATGCAGCACTGGACCGGGCTCAGCCTGCCTTTGCCGGGGTGTTGACGCCCATCGACTTGAGATACTGCTTCACGTTGCGCGCCGCCTGGCGCAGGCGCTGCTCGTTCTCGACCATCGCGATGCGCACAAAGCCCTCGCCATTCTCGCCGTACCCGACGCCGGGTGCGACCGCGACCTTGGCATGGGTGAGCAGCTGCTTGGAGAATTCGAGGCTGCCGAGATGCGCGAGCGCCGGGGGCAAGGGTGCCCAGGCGAACATCGAGGCGGGCGGGCTGGGGATATCCCAGCCGGCGCGGCCGAAGCTCTCGACCAGCACGTCACGGCGCTTGTGGTAGAGCTGGCGGTTCGCCTCGACGATGTCCTGCGGGCCGTTGAGCGCGGCGCAGGCGGCGGCCTGGATCGGCGTGAAGGCGCCGTAGTCGAGATATGACTTCACGCGCGTCATCGCCGCGATCAGCTTCTTGTTGCCGACCGCGAAGCCCATGCGCCAACCGGCCATCGAATAGGTCTTGGAGAGCGAGGTGAACTCGATCGCCACGTCCTTGGCGCCCTTGACCTGCAGGATCGAGACGGTCGGCTTGCCGTCGAAATAGAGCTCCGAATAGGCGAGGTCGGAGAGGATCCACACCTTGTTCTCTCGCGCCCAGGCGACCAGCCGCTCGTAGAAGGCGAGGTCGACCGTCTCCGCCGTCGGGTTCGACGGATAGTTGACCACCAGGATCGAGGGGCGCGGCACGGTGAAGGCGATCGCGCGCTCGAGGCTCTCGAAATAATGCTCGTCCGGCGTGGTCGGCACCGCGCGGATCGTGGCACCCGCGAGGATGAAGCCGAAGGTATGGATCGGGTAGCTGGGGTTGGGTGCCAGCACGACGTCGCCCGGCGCGGTGATCGCGGTGGCGAGGCTGGCCAGGCCTTCCTTCGAGCCCATCGTCACCACGACTTCGGTCTCGGGGTCGATCTCGACGCCGAAGCGGCGGGCATAATAATTGGCCTGGGCGCGGCGCAGGCCGGGGATGCCGCGCGACTGGGAATAGCCGTGCGCGTCAGGCTTCTGCGCGACTTCGACCAGCTTCTCGATCACGTGCGGCGGCGGCGGCAGGTCGGGGTTGCCCATGCCGAGATCGATGATGTCCTCTCCCGCCGCACGCGCCGCTGCCCGCATCGCGTTCACTTCGGCGATGACATACGGGGGCAGGCGCTTCATGCGGTAGAATTCTTCGGACATTTCCTCATCTCTCAGGGGTTGGAGCGCGGCACGACGCTGTACCGTTCGGTTCCCCTACGCCATGTTCGCGTCTGCGGGAATGACGAGTTGGATGTGGTGCGCTAAAGCAGCGCTTGAAGAGGATGCGCATGGCCGAGACGACGACCCCGCCGATTCCCGACCTGGAAGACCTGCAGCACTGGACCTGGGTGCTGGGCCGGGCCCAGCAGATGATGCTGGAACATGGCTTCGACTGGGTCGAGCACATGCCGGCGGCGCCGCCGTTCGGCGCGCTGCTCGATCCGACCGCGGCGGTGAAGGCGAGCACCGATTTCTGGTCGGACACGATGAAGCTGTGGCAGCGCTTCCTGGATCCGACGCATGCCGAACCCTTCGAGGAATCGCCCGAGCAGGCGCGCGACAAGCGCTTCAAGGCGCCGCAATGGCGCGAGGAGCCGGTGTTCGATTTCCTGCGCCAGAGCTATTTCGTCATCGCCGACCATATGTTGCGCGGGGTCGATGCGATGGAGGGGATGGATTCGAAACAGAAGGAGCAGGTGCGCTTCGCGACCAGGGGATTCATCGATGCACTGAGCCCGACCAACTTCCCGGCGACCAATCCCGAAGTGCTCGAGAAGATCGTCGAGACCAAGGGCGAGAGTCTGCTCAAGGGCCTGTCCAACATGATGGGCGACATGGCCAAGGGCCAGATGACCCAGACGGCGGAAGGCGCCTATGAGCTGGGCCGCAACCTGGCGATGACGCCGGGCAAGGTGGTCAAGCGCACGCCGCTCTACGAGCTGATCCAGTATGCGCCGGCCGAGGGCGCCAAGCAGGTCTACGCCACCCCGCTGCTGATCTTCCCACCCTGGATCAACCGCTTCTACATCCTCGATCTCAACCCCGAGAAGAGCTTCATCCGCTGGGCGGTGGAGCAAGGGCTGACCGTGTTCGTCGTCTCGTGGAAGTCCGCCGATGCCACGATGAAGGACGTGGTGTGGGACGATTTCGTCGAAGGCGGGCAGATCGACGCGATCGACACGGTCCGCGATCTGCTCGGCGTCGAGGGCGTGCACACGATCGGCTATTGCGTCGCCGGCACCACGCTCGCGGCGACCCTGGCGGTGCTGCATGCGCGGGGCGAGGCAAGGAAGGTGGCGAGCGCGACCTTCTTCACCGCGCAGGTCGATTTCTCCGAGGCCGGCGAGCTCGGCATGTTCGTCGATGACGACCAGCTGGCGATGATCCGCAACCTGAGCGCCGACGGCTTTCTCGACGGGCGCTACATGGCGGCGACGTTCAACCTGCTGCGCGGCCGCGACCTGATCTGGAACTACGTCACCAACAACTACCTGATGGGCAAGGACTATGCCCCGTTCGACCTGCTCCACTGGAACTCGGACGTGACCAACCTGCCGGCACGCTGGCACATGAGCTACCTGACCGACCTGTACCGCGACAACAAGCTGGTCCAGCCCGGCGCGCTGACGATCAACGGGACGCCGCTCGACCTCTCCAAGGTGCTGACGCCGACCTATGTCCAGGCCGGGCGCGAGGACCATATCGCGCCGGCGCAGAGCGTCTGGAAGATGACCCATTACTTCAAGGGGCCGCTCAAGTTCGTGCTGGCGGGCTCCGGCCATATCGCGGGGGTGGTGAACCCCCCTTCGGCGCAAAAATACCAGTATTGGACCAATTCGGACAAGGTTGAGACGCTCGCGGAGTTCTTTGCGGGCGCAAAAGAGACTAAGGGGAGCTGGTGGCCCGACTGGATCGAATGGCTTGCAGCAATCGATTCGGAAAAGGTGCCGCCAAAGGGCGCTCGCGTGCCCGGCAAGGGGAAGCTTGCGGCGCTGGAAGATGCGCCCGGCAGCTACGTGCGTACGCGCTGATTTATCATCTAATTTGAACGCTTTGTGTATTTTTGTGCACTGCACAATAATGCTTGCAATGCCTGCCGGAAAAGCCTACATGTTGCATCGCAGCAATAGCTTTTAGGGAAGGCATATCATGGCCACCAAGGGACCGAAGACCGGCAAGCCAGCCGCTCCGAAGCCTGCGGCGCGCGCCAAGGCCGCGCCGGCGAAGGTTGCTGCGCCCAAGGCTGAGACGCCCGTGCAGGAGAAGGTTGCCAAACCGATCGTCGAGACGATCGTGAAAGCCCCCGTCGCCGAGCCGGCACCGGTCCTTGCGGACGCAACGCAGGAAGTGACTGAAACTGTTGAAGCCGTGGTCGAGCCGATCGTCGAGGCCGTCACGGAAACCGCAACCACCGCCGTGGAGATCGTCGAAGAGACGGTCGCCGCGCCGGCAGTGAAGGAAAAAGTGATGACCACCATCGAGAACGCCACCGGCAAGGCCCAGGCTCTGTTCGCCGAGTGGAACGACCGCACCAAGGCCGCTGTCGAGAAGTCGACCAAGCTGGTCGAGGAAGCCAATGACTTCGCCAAGGGCAATGTTGAGGCACTCGTCGAGTCGGGCCGCATCGCCGCCAAGGGCTTTGAAGGCCTTGGCCAGGACGCCGCCGAGTATAGCCGCAAGAGCTTCGAAAGCGCGACCGCCGCGCTGAAGAGCTTCTCGTCGGCCAAGACGCCGGCCGACTTCTTCAAGCTGCAGAGCGACTATTTCCGCGGCGCGTTCGACTCGTACGTCGCCGAGGCTTCGAAGAACACCGAGGCGCTGATCAAGCTCGCCAGCGACGCGGCCCAGCCGCTGTCGAACCGCGTTGCCGTCGCCGCCGAGAAGGTGAAGACCGCGGCGTAAGCCGGCGCTTCCCGCCAACCGGCGCAAGCCGGACAAATCGGCGCCGGAAGACACAGGATCAGGGCGGCCTTTCCTTCGGGGAGGGCCGCCCTTTCCTTTTGCGAAAAGCACCCGGCTGTTCTCAATCAGGGTTTACGCGTGCGGCGCGGCCTTGCCCTTGGGGACGCGAGCCCATATTTTCCGCGGCGTGACAGATCCCGTGACATTCGACACCAACATGCCGCTGCGCATGGCCGAGGACGGCAATGACGACGATCGGGGCAACAACCCCTCGATCGGCCTCGCCACGCGTACTCGCACGCGCACCAAGAAGCCGACGCCCTATCGGGTGCTGATGCTCAACGACGATTACACGCCGATGGAGTTCGTCGTGCTGTGCCTGCAGCGCTTCTTCCGGATGGACATGGAAGAGGCGACTCGGGTGATGCTCCACGTCCACCAGCGCGGCGTGGGCGTGTGCGGGGTGTTCAGCTATGAAGTCGCCGAGACCAAGGTGAGCCAGGTGATCGAGTTCGCCCGGCAGAATCAGCATCCGCTCCAGTGCACGCTGGAAAAGGCCTGATCCTTTCCTGACTGTCGTTGCGGCGTTTCCCGCATGGCCGTTCCCCGGCGAAAGCCGGGGCCCAGGGTTTCTCTGCCGCCTCGTTTGCGACCCTGGGCCCCGGCTTTCGCCGGGGAACCGGTGTTAGTGCATGGTTGCGGCCGCGGTCGCGGTTAATGTCGTTACACCCCTGCCTAAGGGCTTGTCCTCGTAGGCGTTTTTCCGGGCGACACAGGTTCGGCGCGAATCGGTAAAAGGCCCTCAGTTCCTGGGAACCGGGGGGGTTTGGGCGGGAACGCAGGGCCGGACGGCGCGACTTGTCACCGCTGACGTCCGGCCCGACTTTTTCCGAGAATCGATGGATGCCGCTCAGCGCGCCCTGGGGAGCCAGCTGAGATCGAGCCCTTCATAGCGATTGACGTAATTGGCGGCGCGGGCGAGCGCGCGTTCGTCGAGCAAGGTGACGCGACCGCCTTCGCGCGCGATCAAATGCTCCTCCTCGAGCTGGCGCAGCATCCGGTTGACGTGCACGGCGGTCAACCCGGTGGCGTCCCCCACTTCCTCCTGCGTCAGTCCCAGCGAGAAGACATTGGCCAGGCTCTTGTCGGTGGCGCGCAGGCGATTGCGCAGCTCGAGCAGCAGCGCGGCGACGCGCGCCTTGGCGCTGGTGCGGCCGAGCGCGGCGAGCCGGTCGGTGAGCGCCACCCGCTCGATCTGCGAATAGACGAACACCATCGCCGAGAGGCGGGGATGGGCGAGCATCAGATCCGACAGCACGCCGCGATCGAACGGGCATACGACGCAGTCCGAAAGCGCGGCGAGTGTCTCGGGGGCTTCCTGATAGACGGCGCTGGAGACGCCGAGCATGTCCCCCGGGAACATGAAGCGCAGGATCTGGCGGCTGCCGTCGTCGAGCAGCACATAGCTCATCATCAGGCCCTTGCGCAGGATGTAGAGCTCGCTGCAGCCCTCATTCTCACGCTGGAGCACCGCCCCGCGACGCACATGCCGCTGGCGTTCCTCCAGTTTTTCGAGCGCATTCTGCTCGATCTCGGTCAGATCGATCAGCTCGCTCAGCTTTTCCGCAAAACAACTGCCGGACACGCGATGGCTTCCCCCCACGCGCCGATGCAAAGCAGTGCAATTGAATCAATGCATTAAAATCGATCAAGGGCGCAAAAAACGCCTGCACCCGAGCGGAGCGCCCCCTCAGACTTGCGTGCAGCGGGCGAGCGACTAGAAGCCCGGCATGGACCGTATTCTCATTCGTGGCGGCAATCGCCTCTCCGGCAAGATTCCCGTCTCCGGCGCCAAGAACGCCGCGCTCACGCTGATGCCCTGCGCGCTGCTCACCGACGAGCCGCTGACGCTGCGCAACCTGCCCCGCCTGGCCGACGTCGACAGCTTCGGCCACCTGCTCAACGAGCTGGGCGCCTCGACGGCGATCGAGGGCACGCGGCCGACCGATTTCGGGCGGGTGATGACGGTGCGCGCGGGCAAGCTGACCTCGACGGTCGCGCCCTATGACATCGTGCGGAAGATGCGCGCTTCGATCCTGGTGCTGGGTCCGCTGCTCGGCCGTGCCGGCGAGGCGACCGTCTCGCTGCCCGGCGGCTGCGCGATCGGCAACCGCCCGATCGACCTGCACCTGAAGGCGCTCGAGGCGATGGGCGCTGAGATCGAGATCGCTGCCGGCTATGTGAAGGCAAGCGCGCCGGGCGGGCGACTCAAGGGCGGGCGCTTCAGCTTCCCGGTGGTTTCGGTCGGCGCCACCGAGAATGCGCTGATGGCGGCGGTGACCTGCAAGGGTACCACCGTGCTCGACAACGCGGCGCGCGAGCCGGAGATCGTCGACCTGTGCAACCTGCTCGTCGCGATGGGCGCGCAGATCAGCGGCATCGGCACCGAGCGGCTGGAGATCGAAGGCGTCGATCGTCTGCACGGGGCGACCTATGCGGTGATGCCCGACCGGATCGAGGCGGGCAGCTATGCGTGCGCCGCCGCGATCACCGGCGGTGACGTCGAGCTGGTCGGCGCCGAGGCGAACGACATGCGCGCGACTCTCGATGCACTCGTGCAGGCCGGCGTCACGGTCGAGGAGACCAAGGGCGGCATCCGCGTCGCGGCCAATGGCCCGCTCAAGCCGCTGACGCTGTCGACCGCGCCCTTCCCGGGCTTCGCGACCGACATGCAGGCGCAGTTCATGGCGATGCAGCTGGTTGCCGAGGGCGCCAGCGTGTTCACCGAGACGATCTTCGAGAACCGCTACATGCACGTGCCCGAGCTCGCCCGCATGGGCGCGCATATCGACGTGCGCGGCCGCACCGCCGTGGTGCACGGGCCGACCAGGCTGGTCGGTGCCCAGGTGATGGCAACCGACCTGCGGGCCTCGATGAGCCTGATCCTTGCCGGCCTGGCCGCCGAGGGCGAGACCCAGGTCAATCGCGTCTATCATCTCGACCGCGGCTATGAGCGGCTCGAGGAGAAGCTGCAGGCCGTGGGCGCCGATATCGAGCGCGTCGGCGACGGTTAGGATGCCGCGGGGGCGGGGCATCAGGCTGGCGATGGGATCGGCGGCGCTGCTGCCGGCCCTTGTGCTTGCCGCAAGCTGGTTCCTCGCCTCCAAGATCGCCGCCGGCCATGCATCGGTAGTTACGCCGGCAGCGGCGCCGGCCGAGCAGGTGAAGCTGACGGCACGAGACGGCGTCGCGATCGCCGGCACCTATTGGCCGGGCCGAACGGCGAACGCGCCGGCGGTGCTGCTGCTCCACGGCGTCGGCGCCTCGCGCAACCAGACCGCGCCGATGGCCGAGGCGCTGGTCGCGCAGGGCTATGCGGCGCTGGCGATCGATCTGCGCGGGCATGGCGCATCGACGATCACCGATCACAGCTATGGTCTCGACGAGGGGCTGGACGCACGCGCCGCGTTCGACTGGCTGAAGGCCCGGCAGCATCGCGGCAAGGTGGCGGTGATCGGCGTCTCGCTGGGCGGGGCGGCGGCGCTGATCGGGCGCGACGGTCCGGTGCCGGCCGACGCGCTGGTGCTGGTCGCCGTGTTCCCGGACATCCGCCACGCCATCTACAACCGCATGGCTTCGGTGCTGACGCCGGTGGGCGGGACGATCGCCGAGCCGCTGCTCAGCTTCCAGTCGCTGCCGCGCTACGGCGTCTGGCCCGGGCGCATCGCGCCGATCGCGACGATCCGCGATTTCACCGCGCCGGTGCTGGTGATCGGCGGGGCGTCGGACCGCTACACGCCGCCGACGGAAACCCGCGCGCTGTTCGAGGCGGCGCCGAGCCGCAAGGGGCTGTGGCTGGTGCCGGGGCTGAGCCACGGCGAGGTCAGCAACCTGCACGATGCCGAATGGGCCCGGCGGGTGAGCGGTTTCCTGCGCGGAACGATCGGAGCGCCCTAGCGGCTATTCCGCCGCGATTGCGATCGGCGGCGGGTCCTTGCGGTGGGCCGAGGCGACCTGGTTCCGGCCGTTCTCCTTGGCCTGGTACAGCGCCGCATCGGCCATGGTGAGCAGGTCGCCGGCGGTGCGGGTGGTCTCGGGGATCGAGGCGACGCCGAACGAAGCCGAGATCCTGGCATCGTGGATCGCCGACAGCGCCTCGATGCGGGTGCGCAGCATCTCGCCGATATGCATCGCATCGGCATGGTCGCATTCGGGCAGGATCACCACCAGCTCCTCGCCGCCATAGCGGCAGGCGACATCGGAGGGGCGCAGTGCGCCGATGATCGCGCCGGCGACCGCGCGCAGCACGGCGTCGCCCATCGCATGGCCATGCTCGTCGTTGAGCTTCTTGAAATGATCGAGGTCGATCATGATCGCCGAGAGCGGCGTGCCGCTGCGCTCGGCAAGGCTGGCGTAACGCTCCAGCGCATCTTCCATGTAGCGGCGATTGTAGAGCCCGGTCAGCGGATCGCGCAGCGCCTGGGTGCGCAGCTTCTCGCGCAGCGCGATGTTGGAGACGGCGAGCGACATCGCATCGGCGACCGCTTCGGCGAGCGGGCGGATCTCGGCGAGGCGCGCGGTGGCGTCTTCCGCGCCGGTGGCGACCTTGAGCATGCCCTGGATCTCGCCATGCGCCATCATCGGGACTTCGAGCACGGTCAGGCCCGATGCGTGATGCTCGCAGCGGAGCATGCCAGGGCCGTTGCCGTTGATATGCGCCTTGCCGCGCTTGAGCGCCCAGCAAAGCGAGGGCGACAGCGTCTTGAGCAGCCGCTCGTCCTCCGGCCAGTTCCAGCTGGTCGACAGCTCGAGCCGGTCGCGCGAATTGTTGAAGATGTAGAGCGCGCCGCAAAAGCCGGCGAGCAGGGTCTCGACCGTGGCGCGCAGCACGGCGTTGGCGTCGGCATAGCCATTGGCGCTCTGCAGCATGTCGGTCATCTGGAGCAGGCGCTGGACGCGGCGCCGCTCCGCCTCGGCTTCGACCGCGGCGAGGCGGCGCTGCTCCAGGCCTTCGTTGTTGCGCGGCGTGGCGAACACCAGGATCGCCAGGGCGATGCTGCCGGCCAGCATCTCTACCGCATAGGCGATGAACTGGCCGAGCTCGCCCTGCACGAACATGCTCGTGCCGCGCGCGACCATCATCAGGACGACCGAACCGGCAAGCGCCGCCGGCACGACGCGCATCAGCCGGTCAAGCGCTTGGGAGGACTTCGAGTTCATCTTCACCCATCCGAGAGCACCCGCTCGAACGGGCATACCCACTCATTATAGGGCGATCTCGGATGGGGTGTGCTCAGCGGGTGGCGGTGCTCATCGAATAGGGGCGGGCGGCCTTGCCGGTCGCCCAGCTCTTGTTCGGGGTGGCCGACATGGTGAACTTCAGTTCGCCGCCGGCGACGATCTCGTCATGGGTCAGATAGCCGCGCGCCAGCGGCTTGCCGTTGAGCGTGACCTTGCCGACATATTTGTTGGCGTCCGACAGGCCCTCGGCGACCACGGTGAAGCGCTTGCCGTTCGGCAGGTTGAGCGCGGCGCGATCGAGGAAGGGCCGGCCGATCACATACTGGTTCGAGCCGGGCGCGACGGGATAGAAGCCGAGCGCGGTGAAGACGAGCCAGGCCGACATCTGGCCGAGATCGTCATTGCCCGACAGGCCATCCGGCGTCGGCTTGTACTGGCTCTCGACAATCTGCTTCAGCCGCTCCTGGGTGCGCCAGGGCTGGCCGGCATAGCTGTAGAGATAGGCCACGTGGTGGCTCGGCTCGTTGCCATGGATATACTGGCCGATCAGTCCGGCAATGTCCTCGGCATGGCTGTAGTCGATCTTCGAATTGTCGAAGTCGAACATCGCATCGAGCTTCTTCACCACCGCGGCGTCGCTGCCGAGCAGCTTGAACATGCCGGCCTGATCCTGGGGCACGAACCAGGAATATTGCCACGCATTGCCCTCGGTATAGTCCGATCCATAGTTGATCGCCGTGGGGTCGAAGGGGGTGCGGTAGCTGCCGTCCGACTTGCGGGCGCGCAGGAATCCGGTCTTCGCGTCGAAGCTGTTGCGCCAGTTGCCGGCGCGCTTCTCGAAGGTCGCGGCGATGTCAGCCTTGCCCATCGCGCTCGCCATGCGGGCGATGGTCCAGTCGTCATAGGCATATTCGACCGTCTTGGAGGCCGCTTCCGGCTCCTTGTCGATCGGGACATAGCCGAGCTTCATATGCTGATCGAGGCCGCCATAGGGGCCGTAGGTGGCGCTCTTCACCATCGCGTCGAGCGCGGCGTTCGGATCGAAGCCCTTGATGCCCTTGAGATAGGCATCGGCGATCACCGGTACGGCATGATAGCCGATCATCGTCCAGGTCTCGCGGCCATGGAATTGCCAGACCGGCAGGATGCCGAAAGGGCTGACCTGCTGGCTGGCGATCAGCGAATTGACGAAATCGGCGTTCTTCTGCTCGCCCTGGGTAAGAAGCAGCAGCGGATGTTCGGCGCGGAACGTATCCCAGAGCGAGAAGGTGGAGTGGAAGGTGAAGCCCTTGGCAGCATGGACCTGATCGTCCGGCCCGCGCCAGCGGCCGTCGGCGTCGGAGAAGACGCTGGGGGCGATCATCGTGTGATAGAGCGCCGCGTAGAAGGTCTTCACCATCGCCGGCGAGCCCTGGACGGGGATCGCACCCAGCGCCTTGTCCCAGTCGGCGGTCGTCTTGTTCGAGATTTCCCGGAAGCCGCCCGGCTCGCTATCCAGATTGGCGATCGCGCCATCCTCGTCGACCGAGGAGATCGCGACCTTCACTTCGAGCGGCTGGTCGAGCATGCCGAAGTCGAGCTGCGCCACCAGCGCGCGGCCGGCGAGCTGGGCGGCATCGTCCGCGCCGCGGCTCGGGCCCTGGAAGCCCTTATATTCGACCTTCTCCTCCTTGTTCAGGAAGGCATGGCCGGTCAGCGGCGCCGAAGGACGGATCGCGAAGAACAGCTTGCGCGCCGGCGCCCAGCCGCGGGTCTCGCGCGAGCCGGTGATCGTGCCGTCCGCGCGGATGCGGATCGACGACCAGAGCGTCTTGCCCGGATAATTGTAGAGCGAGCTGCGCAGGTCGAGCACCAGATGTGCGGCCTTGCCCTTGGGGAAGACATATTGCTGGACGCCGACGCGGGTGCCGGCGGTCAGCCGGGCGCCGATGCCCGAATCGTCGAGCACCACCGAATAAAGGCCCGGCCGCGCCATCTCGCGGCTGTGGCTGAAGCGCGAGCGATAGCCCGACCCCGGCTGCTTGGGGTCACCCGGCTCGAGCGGCACCGTGTCGCCCGCGACAGGCATCATCAGGAAGTCGCCCAGGTCCGAATGGCCGGCGCCCGAGAAATGGGTCAGCGAGAAGCCCTGGATCGTCGGGTCTTCGTAGCGATAGCCGGCGGCGTGCGCATAGCATTCGCGGATCTTGCAGCCGGTATCGGTGTCCGGGCTGAGCTGGATCATGCCGAAGGGCGCGACCGCGCCGGGGAAGGTGTGTCCTTCGCCGCCGGTGCCGACCAGCGGCGCTTCGAACCAGGGCGGCGGCACCGGTTCGCCCTGTGATGCGCTGCCGGCATCCGGACTGGTCTGCGCCCATGCCGGCGCGAAGGTGAGCGACAGGGCGAGCGCGGCGAGGCCGGTACGGAGCGGGGCGTTCATGGGCGCGGGTTAGAGCATGGCCCGCGCCCGCGTCCAAGCGCGATCAGAGCTTCATCGTGCCGGTATCGACGAACCGTTGATGCCAGGACAGCGCCTCTCCACAGAGCATCGGCGTCTGCAGGCCATAGCTGCCCTTGAGTGCACGCTCGTAATAGTCGCGCAGCATCTCGCGGTAATCGGGATGCGCGCACTTCTCGATCACCACTTCGGCGCGGCGGCGCGGGGCGAGGCCGCGCAGGTCGGCCAGGCCCTGCTCGGTGACGATCACCTGCACATCCTGCGCGATATGATCGACATGGCTGACGTGCGGCACGATCGACGAGATCTTGCCGCCCTTGGCGGTGGACGGGGTCATGAAGATCGAGAGATAGGCGTTGCGCGCGAAATCGCCCGAGCCGCCGATGCCGTTCTGGATGCGCGAGCCCATGATATGGGTCGAGTTGACGTTGCCGTAGATGTCCGCCTCGATCAGCCCGTTCATCGCCAGGCAGCCCAGGCGGCGGACGATCTCGGGATGGTTGCTCATCTCCTGCGGGCGCAGGATGATGCGATCGCGGAACTGCTCCATCTCGCTGTTGAGCCGCGCCGCCGCATCCGGGCTGAGCGAGAAGGCGGTGCACGATGCCATGCGCAGCTTGCCCGAGGCCAGCAGGTCGAGCATCCCGTCCTGCAGCACCTCGGTATAGGCAGTCATGTCGGTGAAGGGCGCATCGAGCAGCCCGGCGAGAACGGCATTGGCGATGTTGCCGACGCCCGACTGGAGCGGCAACAGGTTCGCGGGCAGGCGGCCCTTGCCGACTTCGTGCTTGAAGAACTCGATGATGTGGCCGGCGATCGCCAGTGCGGTATCGTCGGGCTTGGCGAAGGGCAGGTTGCGATCGGGCGCATCGGTTTCGACCACGGCGATCACCTTGTCGGGGTCGCAGCGGAAGCTCGGCTGGCCAAAGCGATCGTCGGGGCGGACCAGCGGGATCGGCACGCGGTTGGGCGGCAGCGCGGTGCCGTAATAGATGTCGTGCATGCCATCGAGCGCGGGGTTCTGCCAGCTGTTGACCTCGAGGATCACGGCATGGGCGCGATCGAGCCAGGTCTTGTTGTTGCCGACCGAGGAGGAAGGGATCAGCGAGCCGTCCGCGTTGATGCCGGCGACTTCGATCACCGCGATGTCGAGCGGCCCCAGAAACCCTTCCCAGGCCATGGGCGCGACCTGGCTCAGATGCATGTCGAGATATTCCATCTCGCCCTTGTTGATCCGCTCGCGCGCGGTGGGGTCGGAGTTATAGGGCAGGCGCAGTTCGATGCCGTCAGCCGCGGCGAGCGCGCCGTCGAGCTCGGGGCCGGTCGAGGCGCCGGTCCACACCTTCACCCGCAGGTTGCGCCCTGCCTTGCGCTCGTCGGCGATCCGCTTCGCGAGCGCCATCGGCACCGCCTTGGGATAGCCCGATCCGGTGAAACCGCTCATGCCGACGGTCATGTGATCGTCGATGAAGCTGGCGGCCTGCTCGGCGCTGGTGACCTTGGCGGCAAGTCCGGGATGGGCGATACGCGAAGTCATGGGCATCCTCTCGGGCGATGTCGCCCGCTCGCTAGCGCACGGCGGATGCATGCACGAATGCAGGTTTCGCATGCTGCACGCGCGAGGCGAGCACGGGGGCTGACGCGGCGCGGCGGGCGCTCTAGGCTGGCGGCATGAAGATCGCCGCACTGCTGCTGCCCGTCGCCCTTTCGGTTCCCGCGCCCGAGCAGGGCAAGCGCCTGCCGGTGCATATCGGCGGCCGCGCCGTGGCCGAGGGGAAGGCGCTGCGCTTCGGCTGGCCGGGCACCTATTTCGAAGGGCGCTTCCGCGGCACCGACGTGACCGTGGCCTTCGACACCAAGACCGATTTCTATCGCGTGCTGGTCGACGGCAAGGTCTTCCAGACCTTGACCAAGCCGGAGCGGACCGAGTTGCGGGTGAAGGGGCTCAAGCCTGGTGTGCACACGGTCCGGCTGGAGAAGCTGACCGAAAGCCAGTCGGGCGGCGGCATCTTCCTGGGCTTCTTCACCAGCGGCACGCCGATGGCAGCGCCGGCGCTGCGCAACCAGATCGAGTTCATCGGCGATTCGCACAGCGTCGGCTATGGCAACACCTCGCCGACGCGCGACTGCAAGTCGCAGCAGGTGCACGACACGACCGATACCAGCGCGGCGTTCGGGCCGGTCCTGGCGAAGCGGCTGGGCGCGGACTATCGGGTGATCGCCTATTCGGGCTACGGCGTCGTCCGCAACTATGCGGGCAAGTTCCCGGGCGAGAACCTGCCCTATCTCTATCCGCGTGCCATCCCGGGCGAGGCCGGGGCCGCCGCGCCGGACAAGGGCTGGCGGCCGGGCGTGATCGTCATCAACCTCGGTACCAACGACTTCTCGACGCCGGTCCATGCCGGTGAGGCCTGGGCGGATGAAGCGGCGCTTCGGGCGGACTATCGGGCCAAATACATCGCATTCGTCCGGGCCCGACAGGCGGCGCAGCCTGGTGCGCGCATCCTCCTGATGGGCGCCGAGAATTTCTACGCCGATGTCGCCGCCGTCGCCGCCGCGACGGGGGCAACCCCGGTGAAGGTGCCGGCGCTCGAAATGACAGGGTGCAACTGGCACCCGTCGCTCAAGGATCACCGGGTGATGGCGGACCTGCTCGCCGCGACGCTCAGAACGCCGAAGCGCTGAGCTTCACATCGGCGCGGACCCAGGCGGCGGCGAAGTCCTTTTCCGCCGTGCCTGCATCCTTGCCTTGCGCCTTCAATGCCTGGGCGAGGCCGAACAGCGCCCAGCCGTTGTGCGGATTGCGCTTGAGGTCCTCGCGATACACTGCCTCGGCTTCCGTCGGCGTGTTGCTGCCGAGCAGGGCTGCGCCGAGCAAGTGGCGGCTCGGGAAGAACGCGTCCGAAGGCTCGTTGTACGAGAGCGTATCCTCGACCTTCACGGCTTCGCGTAGCGCGGTGAGCGCGGCCGGCTTGTCGCCGCTGTCCCAGGCGATCCGCGCTTCCGCGCGCAGTTCGGCGATGCGGAACAGCGGGGCGGCCATGTTCATGCCGGCCAGCGCATCGGCGGGAGCACCGGCGATCTTCGCCTTGAGCTTCGCCAGCTCTGCTTTTGCCTCATCGCGCTTGCCCGTGGCGGCGAGCGCGATGGTGCGGGCGGAGAGCCAGTTGACGGTGAGATCGAGCAACCGGGCATCGGGCTGCGGCTCGGCGAGCATCTCCTGCCAGCGGCCAAAGCGGATCAGCGCTTCGTAGAGATAGCCGATGCCCCAATCCATGCCGGGCATGGCGGCGGCCTGATCGTCGGTGAATACCTTGCGGACGTCGCGCAGCGCCTTGATCGTCTCGGCGCTGCGGCCCTCCATCGAGGCGGCGGCGGCGAGGAACTGGAGATTGTGCGCCGAATACATCGGGTAGTAATCGATCGCCGCGGTCTTCGCGTAATAGGCCTTGTCCGCCGCATCGGCGAGGCGATTGGCCTCGGCCGATTCCTCGTAGCGGCCGACGCGCTGGAGGATGTGCGAAGGCATGTGCACGACATGGCCGGCGCCCGGCATCATCGCCTTGAGCCGCTCGGCGGAGTCGATCGCCTTGCCCGGCGCGGTCGAGGCTTCGACGGCGTGGATGTAATAATGATTGGCGCCGGGGTGATGCGGGTTGCGGGCGAGCACCGTCTCCAGCGTCGTCACGATCTCGGGCGTATCCCTGGCCGGGGTGCCGTCGGCGTTCCACAGCTTCCACGGCGTACGGTTCATCTGCGCTTCGGCGAACAGCGTCAGGATGTCGTCATCCTTGGGGAAGGCCCTGGCGGCATCGCGCATCGCGTCGCCGAACGCGGCGAGCAGGGGTGCGCTGTTCGTCGGATCGACCGGCTGGGGGCCGGTGTAGCGCTTCGCCAGCGCGACGATCAGCGCGCGGTTCGCCGGGGTGGCGGCCGGTGCCAAGGCTTCGGCCTTCTTGAGCGCGTCCCAGGCGACGCGGGCGCGGGCCTCGGCCATCATCGGCATGTTGTAATTGGGGCCGAGGGTCAGTGCGACGCCCCAATAGCAGATGCCGCATTTGGGATCGGCCTTGGCGGCCCTGGCGAAGCTCCGCGCGGCCTCGTCGTGGTTGAACGCCCAGAGCAGGCGCATGCCCTGGTCGAAATAGGCCTGGGCGGCGGGGACCGTGGTACCGGCATCGCGGTGAAAGCTGCCGAGATCGGGGAAGAGCTGGGCGCCCGCGGACCAATCGGCGAGCGTCTGCGGGAAGCCGTGGCCGGCGTGCATGCCGGCCATGTCATTGGTCTGGGCGGCGGCGGGTAGCGCCAGCAGCGATGCGGCGAGCAGCGTGAGAAAGCGCGAAAGACGGATCATGGCCGAGTCCTCCTCGGGACGGCAGGATACGCCTTTCGCGCTCTAACCTCAATCAAGCCCTAAACGGCTTTCAGCGCCTCCTCGAAGTCCGCGATCAGGTCGTCGGCATCCTCGACGCCGATCGAGATGCGGACGAGATTGTCGGTGATGCCCAGTGCCTGTTTGCGCGCGTCCGGCACCGACAAATGCGTCATGCCGGCGGGGTGGCTGGCCAAAGTCTCGGTGCCGCCGAGCGACACGGCGAGCTTGGCGATCTTGAGCGCGTCGAGGAAGGCGAAGGCCTCCTTCTCGCCGCCCTTCAGATAGAGCGAGAAGGTGGAGCCGGCGCCGGTGCAGTGGCGCTTGTAGATGTCCGCCTGGCGCGACCCTTCCTCGAGGAAGCCGAGATAGCCGACATGCTCGACCTTGGGATGGTTGCGCAGGAACTCGCAGACCTTCACCGCATTCTCGCCGGCGCGCGACATGCGCAGCTCCAGCGTCTCCAGCGAGCGCAGCAGCATCCAGGCGGTGTTGGGATCGCAGATCGTGCCGATCGTGTTGCGCATCAGCCGGATCGTGTTGATGTGCTCCTTCGAGCCGAGCACGCCGCCCGCCACCAGGTCCGAATGGCCGCCCGCGTACTTGGTCAGCGAGTAGACGACGATGTCGGCGCCCTGCTTGAGCGGCTGGGCCCACAGCGGCCCGAGGAAGGTGTTGTCGATCGCGATCGGCGGCTTGTTGGCACCCGTGAAGATCGCGTCGCGGCTGGTGCGTACGGCCTCGACATCGACCAGCGCGTTGGTCGGGTTGGCCGGGCTCTCCAGATAGATCAGCGCGACATTGCCCGAGGCGGCCTTGCTCAGCACCGCGTCGATCTCCTCGCGGGTGGCGCCGGCAGGGAAGTCGAGCCAGTGGACGCCGAAGCGGCCGAGGATGCGGGCGATCAGCGTCTCGGTCGCTGCATAGAGCGGGCCCGAATGGACGATCGTGTCGCCCGGCTTGACCATCGACAGGAACAGGGTGGCGATCGCCGACATGCCCGAGGAGAAGGCCAGCGCGTCCTCGGCGCCTTCCCAGATGCCGAGGCGATCCTCGAGGATCTCCTGGTTCGGGCCGTTGAAGCGTGAATAGACCAGGCCATCCGCCCCGCCCGGGCGCTTGCCGGTGACGCCTTCGAAGTGGCGCTTGCCGGCCGCGGCATTGGGGAAGACGAAGGTCGAGGTGAGGAAGATCGGCGGCTTGAGCGAGCCTTCCGAGAGCATCGGGTCATAGCCATGGCCCATCATCATCGTGCTGGGCTTGAGCTGGC
Source organism: Sphingomonas kyeonggiensis (assembly GCF_014204495.1). Classification (GTDB taxonomy): domain Bacteria; phylum Pseudomonadota; class Alphaproteobacteria; order Sphingomonadales; family Sphingomonadaceae; genus Sphingomonas; species Sphingomonas kyeonggiensis_A. The sequence goes on from NZ_JACHLN010000001.1 coordinate 1,387,052, forward strand.
GGCTGCCGATCTTGTCCGCCGACGGCTTGGGGCGGCGACGCGGGGTACCGCCGGTCAGATCGGCTTCGGTTTCGTCAGTCATTCAGGCTCTCCGGACTCGGGTTATTTTGTTTCAACTGTAACGATCCGAGTGGGATTGGGGAGCCTGAAACGCGTTGGAAGGCGGAAAAGGTGCGGCGCATTTTTGCTCGCACCCAAAGGAGTGGGGCTTGGCTCAATCGATATGCAGCCTTCCCCGTTCCCCGGCTTTTGCCGGGGAGCTGCCAAAGCAACCGCTGTACTGGAGATCGATGCGCTCTTTAGAGCCCGATCAGGCTGATCTGCCGGCCATAGTCAGGCTCCTGCCGGTGCGTCGCGCGGCGGAAGCTGTAGAAATGCGCTTCTCGCGCATAGGTGTCCTGCCCCAGCATCTCGATGGTGCGCAGCCCGGCGGCGGCGAGGCGCGCGGCGACATAGGCTTCGAGGTCGAACTGCCAGTGATCCTCACGCCGGCCTTCGGTGAAGAAGCGCTCATTGTCGGGATCGGCATCGGCGAAGCGCTGGAGGAAGGCGAGATCGACTTCATAGGAGGCGCGGGCGATGCACGGGCCGATCGCGGCGACGATGCGCTCGCGGCTGGCGCCGAGCGCTTCCATCGCGGCGATGGTCGAATCGGTGACGCCGCCGACCGCGCCCTTCCACCCGGCATGAGCAGCGCCGATCACGCCAGCCTGTTTGTCGGCGAACAACACCGGCGCGCAATCGGCGGTGAGGATGCCGAGCGCCAGGCCGGGGCGATCGGTGACCAGCGCGTCGGCATGCGGGCGCAGCCGCTCTTCCCAGGGCTCGGCGACGGTGACGCAATCGGCCGAATGGACCTGGTAGAGTGAAACCAGCCGGCCGCCGGGCAACACCGCCTCGGTCGCGCGGTGGCGATTCTCGGCGATCAGCGCGGGATCGTCGGTGGAACCGAGCCCGACATTGAGGCTGGCCATCGCGCCGGTGGAGACGCCGCCCTTGCGGCCGAGAAAGCCGTGCGCGATCCCGTCCAGCGCGCGGGCGCGGAAAACTTCGACTTCACTCGTCATGCCATCACTCACAATGCGCGGCGCATCAGCCGGTCTTCATCCTCATGCTCGCCGACCAGGAAGATATAGGGGCCGCGATCCTCGAACCCGTTCTTCTCGTAGAAGCGCTTCGCCCGGTGGTTGTCGATATAGACCGACAGCCAGAGCTCGTCGGCGCCGCGCGCGCGGCCCTCTTCCACCGCCCAATCGAGCAGCGCCTGGGCGGCGCCGCTGCCCTTGGCGCGCTCGTCGAGATAGAGCTGGCGGAGTTCGTGGGGGCGCGAAGTCACCGTCGCCGGCAAGGTGAGCGCGCTGGTCTTGGCGAAGCCGGCCAGCCCCTGTTCGTCCTCGGCGATGCGGAAGCGCAGGTCGGGCTGGGCGAACTCCTCCGCCCAGGCCTCGGGCGTGAATCCCGCGAAGAAAGCGGCGAGATTCTCCGGCGCGTAGAGATGGCCGAAGGTCGCGGTGAAGCTGACCCGGAACAGCGTGTCGATCGCGGGCAGATCGGCGGGCGTGGCATCGCGGTAGATCATTCGCTGAATCCTGCCGGCACCGGCCAGCCCGGTGCAGTGAAGGCGATCACCTTGAACAGCTCGCCCATCTGCTCGGGATCGGTCAGCCGCTCACGATCCACGGCCAGCTGGCCGGCGCGATCGGGTGAGGCGAGCGACAGGCTGGCGGTACGCTCGGTGATGCCGAGGCGGGTGAGGAACTCGCCCTGGGTGACCGGGCCATGGACGACCAGCCCCTCGGCGCGCGCGGCCTCGCCCAAAGTGGCGAAATCGACATGCGCGGTGAGGTCCGCCTCGCCGGGTTCGTCGAACGGATTGGCATAGGCATGACCCCTGACCGCCTGCAGCGTGTCGCCAAGGGCCGGGCCCATATAGCCATAGTCGATGACCAGCGCCGCACCCCCCTGGTCGTTCAGCCGCTTGGCAAGCTGGCGCAGCACCGCGACACTCGCCGGCGAGGTCTCCATGATCGAGCCGGGCGCGGCATCCTTGTAGTCGCGCGGGATGATCATGTCGAAGCTGCGGTCACCGGCGATCGGCAGGAACAATGTGTCCTGGCAGGCGATGAGCCGCTCGCGCCAGCCTTCCTGGGTGGCGATGAGCTGGCGGATCGGCAGCGCGTCGAAGAACTCGTTGGCGACGAAGACCAGCGGAGCGTCGTCGGGCAGGCCGACCAGGTCGAGATGGAATTCGGCACCCGGCACGCGCTCGGCCTGGGCCGTGCGGAGCGTCGGGCTGGTCTCGACGAGATCGACCGGCGGGGTGAGGTCGATGCGCGACATTGCCCGCAGCGCGTCGGCAGCCAGCGTGCCGCGGCCCGGGCCCAGCTCGACATAGCGGATCGGCGGCTGCCCGGCGCGCTGCCAGATATCGGCGATCCACAGGCCGATCAGTTCGCCGAACATCTGGCTGACCTCGGGCGCGGTGGTGAAGTCGCCGCGTGCGCCCAGCGGATCGCGGGTGCCGTAATAATGCGCGTTGGCGGCGCCCATGAACTGCGAGAGCGGGATGGGCCCGGCCATGGTGATGGCGCGGGCCAGCCGCTCGGCAAGCAGGGGCTCGGCGGCATTGGACGCGCGTTCCCCTGCCGGGGCGTCGAGAGGGTTCTCGCTCAGGCTACGCTCTCCGTGCCAAGCGTGGGCTCGACGCGCTGGCGGCGGCCCTTGGCGGTGACGATCAGATAGATGCCGCCGACGATCATCGGCAGGCACAGCACCTGGCCCATATGGATGACATGCTCGAAGATCGTGCCCGCGAACTGCGAATCCGGCTCGCGGAAATATTCGACGAAGAAGCGGAAGCAGCCATAGCCGAGCAGGAAGATGCCGACGAGCTTGCCGGGCTCGTAGCGCGCCTTGGTGCGCCAGAAGGCATAGGCGAGGATGGCGAACAGCAGCGCGCCTTCGAGCAGGGCCTCGTAGAGCTGGCTCGGATGGCGGGCGAGCGGGCCGGCGCCGGGGAAGACGATCGCCCAGGGCAGTTCCGCCGGCTTGCCCCACAGCTCCCCGTTCACGAAGTTCGCCAGGCGGCCGAAGAACAGGCCGAAGGGCGCGCAGCAGGCGACATAGTCATGGACGCGCAGCCAGTTCAGCCCCTGCTGGCGGCACATCAGGATGATCGCCAGCGTGGTGCCGATCACGCCGCCATGGAAGGACATGCCGCCGTCCCACAGCCGCAGGATGCGCAGTGGCTCGAGGAACATTTCCGGCGCGTAGAAGATCACATAGCCAAGGCGTCCACCCAGGATGATGCCGAGCGTCGCGTAGAAGACGAGGTCGTCGGCGTGCTTCTTGCTCATCGGGGCGCCGGGTTGGCGGATCATGCGAAGCAGATACCACCAGCCGACCAGGATGCCGGCGATATAGGCCAGCGAATACCATTTGATCTGGAAGAAGCCGAGATCGAGCGCGACCTTGTTCAGGCCGAGATCCTGGAAGTGGATATGATCGGCCGCCGCGGCAGCCAGGGTGGAAAGCAGCACTGTCGGTCCCTCCGGGTGTAGCGCCCCGATAGAACAGGCTCGGTGCAAACCCAAGTGCATCTTCAACTGGGGCGGGGATGACACATCAAGGGCCGCAGGATAGAGCGGGCGGGATGAAGGTCGATGTCGGCAAGCTCCAGAAGCTGGATCGGCGCACGCTGCTGATCGGCGGCGGCGTGGGCGTGGGGCTGGTGGTCGCCTGGGCGGTATGGCCGCGGACCTATCTCCCCAATCTCACCGCGGCGCCGGGCGAGAGCCTGTTTGGCGCCTGGATCAAGATCGGTACCGACGGGCATGTCTCGGTCGCGGTGCCGCAATGCGAGGAAGGGCAGGGCGTGTTCACCGCCATGCCGCAGATCATCGCCGACGAGCTGGGCGCGGACTGGAAGCTGGTCGGCGTCGAACCGGCGCCGCTCAATCCGCTCTACGCCAATCCGCTGGCGGCCGAGGAATTGTTCGAGCTGGCGCTGGGCGGCCTGCCCGAGCAGCTGCGCCGCACCCATGCCGCCCGCACCGGGCTGATGCTCACCGGTTGCTCGACGTCGATCCGCAGCTTCGAGGATCAGCTGCGCCATGCCGGCGCCACTGCGCGGGTGCTGCTGTGCAAGGCGGCCGCGCGCCGCTGGGGGACGGAATGGCAGAGCTGCGACACCGCCGCCGGCCAGGTGATCCACGGCAATTCGAAGCTTGGCTTCGGCGCATTGGCGGCGGAAGCCGCGGCGGAAAGCGTGCCCGGCGACGTGCCGCTGCGTACCGGCGAGACCAACCGGCTTTTCGGCCAGCCGCTGCCGCGGCTCGACGCGCCGGCCAAGGTTGATGGCAGCCTGGTCTATGCCGCCGATGTCCGTCTGCCGAACATGGTGTTCGCCTCGATCCGGATGGGGCCGATCGGCGAGACAGAGCTGGTGAAGCTGGATCGGGCGGCGGCCAACAGGATCCCCGGCATGCTCTCGATCGTGACCACGAAGGACTGGGTCGCGACGATCGCCAATAATGGCTGGGCGGCGGAGAAGGCGATCGACGCGATGCGTCCGCGCTTCAAGACGCCCGAGGAGGTGATCAACAATGATTCGATCGCCGATGCGCTGAACGCCGCGTTCGATGCCGACGGCGCACGTGTTCATGAGGCGGGGAACCTCGCCGCCGATTTCCGTGGCGCCAAGGTGGTGTCGGCCGAATATCGCGTCGATGTAGCGCTCCATGCCGCACTCGAGCCGATGACCTGCACCGCGCATTATCATGACGGGCTGCTCTCGATCTGGCTGCCGACCCAGGCACCCGGGCTGGCGCGCGCCGCGGCGGCGCGGGCGGTCGGCATCTCGGAAGGCGCGGTGACGGTGCACGCAACGATGGCGGGCGGCTCGTTCGGCGCCAAGCTCGAGCATGAAGTGGCGGCGCAGGCGGCCCTGCTCAGCCAGAGCGTCGGCCGGCCGGTGCAGCTCACCTGGCCGCGCGGCGAGGACATGCGGCACGACCGCTATCGCCCGCCGGCGATCGGGCGGATGACCGGCAAGCTCAATCCGCAGGGACAAGTGACCGGCCTGCTTGCCAAGATCTCCACGCCGGAGACGGGGCGCGAGCTGGCGACGCGGCTGCTCGGCGGCGATCCGGTGGTGCAGGCGTCGCTCGCGCTGCCGGGCAAGGGCGATCCCTCTGCGGTGGCGGGTGCGCAACCGGCCTATGGCATCGCCAATTATGCGGTGGACCATCATCCGGCCGCGATCGGTGTGCCGACCGGATACTGGCGCTCGGGTGCGCATAGCTACACCTGCTTCTTCACCGAGAGTTTCATGGACGAGCTGGCGCATGTCGCCGAGCAGGATGCGGTCTCGTTCCGCATGGCGATGCTTGGCGGCGAGACGCGGCTTGCCCGATGCCTGCAGACCGCGGCCCAGCTCGGCGGCTGGCAAGGCGGGCAGCCCGGCAGCGGCCAGGGCATCGCCTGCCATGCGTTTCGCGGCTCCTATATCGCGGTGATGGCCGAAGCGCGGCTCGAAGGGCGCAAGGTCAAGGTCGAGCGGCTGGTAGCGGCCGTGGACTGTGGGCGAGTGGTCAATCCGGACCTGGTCACCCAGCAGATCGAAGGCGGGCTGCTGTTCGGCATGGCGGCGGCGCTCGCGGGTTCGACCAGCTTCACCGAGAATGTCGCGGACGTACGCGAGCTCTCCGAGCTTGGCCTTCCGACGCTGGCGGACGCGCCGGACATCACCGTCGAGATCCTGCGTAACGGCGCCGATCCCGGCGGGGTCAGCGAGCTGGCGGTACCGCCGGTCGCGCCCGCCATCGCCAACGCGCTGCAATCGGCAAGCGGGGTGCGCTTCCGCGTGCTGCCGCTGCTCTCGGACGCCGAATGACCCTGCCCGCCGATCACCCGCCGGTTGCCGCGCCGAAGATCGGCGTACTGCTGGTCAACCTCGGCACGCCCGATGCGCCGGACGCGCCGTCGGTGCGGCGTTATCTCGGCGAGTTCCTGTCCGATCGGCGCGTCGTCGAGATTCCGCCGCTGCTCTGGCAGCCGATCCTGCGCGGCATCATCCTGCGCACCCGCCCGAAGAAGTCGGCGCATGCCTATCAGCAGGTCTGGCGCGAGGACGGTTCGCCGCTCGCCGCGATCACCAGGGCCCAGGCCCGGGCGCTCCAGGGCGCGTGGGGCGAGCAGGTGCTGGTCGATTACGCGATGCGCTATGGCTCGCCCGCGATCGGCGGGCGGATCGCCGCGCTCAAGGCGCAGGGTGCCGAGCGCATCCTGCTTGCACCGCTCTACCCGCAATATTGCGGGGCGACGACGGCGACCGCCAATGACAAGGCGTTCGAGGCGCTGGCAGCCATGCGCTGGCAGCCGGCGATCCGCACGCTGCCGCCCTATCATGACCACCCGGCCTATATCGCCGCGTTGAAGGCTTCGGTGGAGGCGAGCCTCGCGAAGCTTGATTTCGAGCCCGATGCGATCCTGGCCAGTTTCCACGGCATGCCGGCGCGCACGCTGGAATTGGGCGATCCCTATCATTGCCACTGCCAGAAGACGGCGCGGCTGCTGAGCCAGGCGCTGGGCCGCGAACTGGTCATCACCTTCCAGTCGCGCTTCGGCCGGGCGAAATGGCTTGAGCCGGCGACCGATGCGACGCTGGCGGCGCTGCCGGGCAAGGGTGTGAAGAAGGTGGCGATCGTCGCGCCCGGCTTTTCGGCGGACTGTCTGGAAACGCTGGAGGAGCTGGCGATCCGCGGGCGCGAGACGTTCCTCGGCGCGGGTGGCACCCGTTTCGCCTATCTCCCCTGTCTCAACGACAGCGAAGGCGGCATGGCGATGTTGCGTACAATTTTGAGCGAGGAGCTTGCGGGCTGGAGCCAGCCTGCCTAGCGTTTCGCGAAACCCCGGTAATTGGAGAGGATAAGGCATGGCACGCGTAGCGATCGTGACGGGCGGCACCCGCGGCATTGGCGAGGCGATCAGCGTTGCCCTCAAGGACGCCGGGATGATCGTCGCCGCCAACTATGCCGGCAATGAGGAGAAGGCCAAGGCCTTCACCGAGCGCACCGGCATCGCTTCGTACAAATGGGATGTGGGCGATTATGACGCCTGCCATGCGGGCGTGAAGCAGGTCGAGGCCGAGCTCGGCCCGGTCGATGTGGTGGTCAACAATGCCGGCATCACCCGCGACGGCACCATCCTCAAGATGAGCCGCGACATGTGGGAGGATGTGATCCGCATCAACCTGGGCGGCTGCTTCAACATGGCGCATGCGGTGTTCCCGGGCATGCGGGACCGGAAGTGGGGCCGCATCGTCAATATCGGCTCGATCAACGGCCAGGCCGGCCAATACGGCCAGGTCAATTATGCCGCCGCCAAGTCCGGCATCCACGGCTTCACCAAGGCACTGTCGCAGGAGGGCGCGCGTTTCGGCGTGACCGTGAACGCGATCGCGCCGGGCTATATCGACACCGACATGGTCGCCGCGGTGCCGCCCGAAGTGCTCGAGAAGATCGTCGCCAAGATCCCGGTCGGCCGCCTCGGCCAGGCGCACGAGATCGCGCGCGGCGTAGCGTTCCTCTGCTCGGACGAGGCCGGCTTCGTCACCGGATCGACGCTGTCGATCAACGGCGGCCAGCACATGTACTGATATGACGAGGGCCGCCCCTTGGGGCGGCCCTCAGCCCTCGATACGCTACGCGAGGGAAAAAACGGTTCTGCCGTAACAACACCCTTGTCCTAGCGCAGTTCCCTTTATTTTCTCCTGAACGCGCTGGTCATCTGGCGTTCATCTTTCCGGCACTGGTCCTCGGGCGCCCAGTCGCTATGAGCGAGCGTGATGCTGCTCCGCTCCGCAATCGCCCTGTTCTCGCTGGCTTTCATCCTGCTGCTGTCGGCGTCGGGCCGCGAAGGCCGTGACCTGTTCGGCAGGACGCCGCGGATGACGGTGGAGCGGGTGCCGCTCGACCTGCACGATCCCGCGCGTACTCGGGTGGGGGCGCTCACCTATCTTGGCGGTATCAGGCTCAGGAGCCCGGAACGGGCGTTCGGCGGCTTCTCCTCGATGCGGATCAAGGGCGATGACTTCACCCTGCTCAGCGATGGGGGCACCTTCATCCGCTTCCGCATGGGCAAGGACTGGGCGCCGCGCGACGTGCGGTTCGGCGATCTGCCGGATGGCCCGAGAAGCGGCTGGCTCAAGGCGGATCGCGATTCGGAATCGATGACCAGCGATCCGGCCACCGGGCAGGTCTGGGTCGGCTTCGAGCAATATAACGCGATCTGGCGCTATGACGCGGACCTCACCCGTGCCGAGCGCAGTGCCCGCCCGCCGGCGATGCGCGACTGGTCGGACAATGGCGGGCCCGAATCACTGGTGCGCCTGCATGATGGCCGCTTCGTCGTGCTCGGCGAGACTTCGCGGCCCAAGGGCAGCCGGATCGGACGCGAGGGGCTGTTGTTTCCCGGTGACCCGACCATTCCGGGCATCAAGCCGGTCCGCTTCGTCTACATGCCGCCCAATGAGCTGTACGACCCCAGCGACGCGGTGCAGTTGCCGGATGGCCGGCTGATCGTGCTCAACCGGCGCTTCTCGGTGCCCGGGCTGTTCACCGCCAAGCTTACCCTGATCGATCCGCGCGCGATCCGCCCTGGAGCGGTGCTGCGCGGGGCCGAGATCGCCACACTGGCCGCGCCGCTGCTCCACGACAATTACGAGGCGCTGGCGGTGACCCGCGAAGGCGACGACACGATCCTGTGGATCGCGTCGGACGACAACCAGCAATTCTGGGAATGGTCGCTGCTGCTCAAGTTCCGGATCGAGTTCGCGAAGCGCTGAGCGGGGTTGCCTGCCGCGAAATACTTCCCATCGGTCGGAGGATGCTCCAGAATATTGCCCAGACCATAGGAATGGGAGGGGCAATGTTCATCATACCTGGCGTCTTGGGGGCCTGGATGGGCTGGCTCGTCCTGAAGGCGCTCACCGGAGGCGCGGTGACCGCGAGGAGCGTCACCTACCGGCGCGTGGAGGAGCCGCTCTGGTTCTGGCTCGCGACGTCGATCTACGCGTTCCTATTTCTCTTCCTCACCGGAGCCGCGGTGCTGTGGTTCTGGCGAGGCGTGTTCCCGCGTCCATACTGACAGCCATAGCGGCGGAATCCACACATGCGAAAAGCCCGCCCTCCGCTTGGAGAACGGGCTCGCATTGAGCCGTCGAAGGAACGGGCTGTTAGGCCGCGGTCTTCTCGGCCGACGCCTTGCGCACTTCGCGCTTCAGGCGACGGGCACGCAGCGACAGATCGTCGTCGCTGGTCTTGAGCAGCCAGTTGTCGAGGCCGCCATTGTGCTCGACCGAACGCAGGCCGTGCGTCGAAACGCGCAGGCGCACGCTGCGGCCCAGCGAATCGCTGATCAGCGTGACGTTCTGCAGGTTCGGCAGGAACGTACGCTTGGTCTTGTTGTTGGCGTGGGAAACGTTGTTACCCACCTGCCGGCCCTTGCCGGTCAGCTCGCAAATGCGCGACATCGCTTGATATCCTGGTTTGAGCCCTGGCGAACCACGGCCGGAAAGGCGGCGCGAATAACCGTAATGGGACGGAGCGTCAACCGATTCGCTCGAAGAAACGCCTTGTACCCATGCAACCGCCATGGTTGATGCGGCGTTGATTACGCAAACGATTCAATTGGGGAGATGAAGCGATGCGTGGAATTCTCGTGCTTATCGGACTGATCGCGCTTGCCGTCGTGGTGCTGATGTCGGTCGGCATGCTGCGGATCGAGCAGCAGCAGGGCGCGACCATGCCCACGATCACCTTCGACGCAAAGGGCGGCCAGCTGCCCAAATTCAAGGCCGAAACGGGATCGGTGGGGATCGGAACCACCAACACGACCGTTGCAGTACCGACGGTAGAGATGAAGAACACCACGGTCACCTTGCCCACCATCGAAGTGAAGCAGGCCGGCGCCACTCCGACGCCGACGCCCGCCGCGAAGTGATGGCAGCGAGCCCCGGACCCATCGCGGCGGCGATCCTGCTGCCGCCGCTGGGCACCTACTTGGCAAGGGGGGCGGGGCGCGACTTCTGGATTACTTGCGGACTGACGGCGCTCGGGTTCCTGCCCGGTGTCGCGTTCGCGCTGTGGAGCGTGTTGCGCGATTCGGAGGTTAGGTCGGCCGAACCCGCGACAGCTTGATGTCTTGGCTGTTCCCCGGCCTTCACCGGGGAACAGTTCTGGTGACGACGCAAGCCTTCCACGCTACGCACCTCTCCATGTTCCCGCTCCCCGAACCCATGCGCCTGGCGCTCGATGCAGCCCGCGCGGCCGCCGAGGCCGGCGAGGTGCCGGTGGGCGCGGTGCTGGTGCAGGACGGCAAGGTGATCGCCACCGCGGCCAATGCGCCGCGCACGCTCCGCGACCCCACCGCCCATGCCGAGATGCGGGTGATTCGCGCCGCCGCCGAGCGGCTGGGCCGCGAGCGTCTCGAGGACTGCGACCTTTGGGTGACGCTCGAGCCCTGCGCGATGTGCGCCGGCGCGATCGCCCATGCCCGGATCGCGCGGGTCTATTATGGTGCCGGCGATCCCAAGGGCGGCGCGGTGGAGCATGGTCCCCGCTTCTTTACCCAGCCCACCTGCCATCACCGCCCGGAGCTCTACCCCGGCATCGGCGAGGCGGAAGCCGGCGAGATCCTGCGCGATTTCTTCCGCGAACGGCGCGGCTAAGCTGTCATTTCATTGCGCGGATGCAACACCGGTTGCCGCGTGGCCCCCTGTGCGGATATGAAGGCGCCGCACCATGTTAGCGCCTTTCCCCTGGATAGACGTAGCGATCATCTTCGCGCTGATCGTTCTCAACGGCCTTTTTTCGATGTCCGAGCTGGCGATCGTCTCGTCGCGCACCGCGCGGCTGGAGGCCATGGCCCGGGCTGGTCGCAGCGGTGCGGGCGCCCGTACCGCGATCCAGCTCGCCGCCGATCCGGGCAAGTTCCTCTCCACCGTGCAGATCGGCATCACGCTGATCGGCATCATCGCCGGTGCCTATTCGGGCGCCAGCCTGGGCGAGCCGACCGCGCAGCGAATCGCGCTGCTGGGGGTCAGTGACGAGCTGGCGCATACGCTCGGCATCGCGATCGTCATCGGCCTCACCACCTTCGGCTCGCTGGTCGCGGGCGAACTGGTGCCCAAGCAGTTCGCGCTGCGTTCGCCCGAGCCGATCGCGGTGCTCGTGTCGGTGCCGCTGCTGTGGATCAGCCGCCTGACCGCGCCGCTGGTCTGGCTGCTCGATTCGACCACCAAGCTGATCTTCCGCCTGATCGGGCTCGACCGCGAATCGGAGAACAGGGTCACTGCCGAGGAGCTGCACCTGCTCGTGGCCGAAGCCAGCAAGTCGGGCGTGATCGAGGAGCATGAGCGCTCGATCATCTCCAGCGTCGTCCGCCTTGCCGACCGGCCGGTGCGCGAAGTGATGACGCCGCGCACCGATGTCGACTGGGTCGATGTGAACCTCGACGCCGACGGCATCCGCGAGGCGCTGCTGCTCACCCCGCACACCCGCCTGCCGGTGGCCGAGGGCTCGGTCGACACGGTGATCGGCGTGGTCCAGGCCCGCGACATCGCCGCCGCGCTGTTCCGCGGCGAGGCGCTCGACCTGCGCAAGCTGATGCGCGAGGCGCCGATCCTGCCCGACACGGTCGATGCGATGGACGCGCTGGGCGCGCTGCGCCGTGCGGAGGTGCCGATGGGGCTGGTGCATGACGAATATGGCCATTTCGAAGGCATCGTGACGCCGGCCAACCTGCTCGCGGCGATCGCCGGCGAGCTGGCATCGGACGTCGAGCCGGGCGACAACCCCAATATCGTGACCCGCGAGGACGGCTCGCTGCTGGTCTCCGGCCAGATGCCGGCGGACCTGCTGGCGGAGAAGCTCGGCCTCGATCTCGACGAGGATCGCGACTACGCCACGGTTGCCGGCCTGGCGCTGGCGGTGCTCAAGCACCTGCCGACCGAGGGCGAGAGCTTTGTCGAACAGGGTTGGCGCTTCGAAATCGTCGACATGGACGGCCGCAAGATCGACAAGCTGCTGGTGGACCGGGCGGAGAAGTAACCCGCGCTCAGGGCTTCCAACAGCGCGTGGGTGGCGACTCGCGAAAGTACACAAAGTACAGGCCAAGAGCGGGTTTCTCGGTGCGCTATGCGCCCTGTTTTCCCCGGAACGCCGCACATCGCGTAACTTTCTTGCGCGGGCGTGATCCTATTTTTCCAACCGGGTCAAAGGATGACCGGCTTGGGGGCTGGCCGCGCAAGCCAGGCAGAGGAAATCCTACATTGCAAGCGCGGCAGAGCCGCTCCCCGGCTTTCGCCGGGGAACCGAGGAACGGCAGTGTCAGAGCTTCCCGAACACGCCCTCGAAGCCGGCAATGTCTTCCTTTGCCAGGAAGCTCGCCTGCTCGATCCAGCGATCGCGGTGGATGCGGCCCTGGAAGTCGCCGAGCTTGGCGTCGAGCGCATCGGCTTCCTCGGGGGTGAGCGCCGCGAGCTGGGCGAAGCTGGTGATGCCGACGCTGTTGAGCTTTTCGCCCAGGCGCGGGCCGACGCCCTTCATGCGGGTGAGGTCGTCCGCCGTCGGTGCGGCAGGCGCGGGCGCAGGCTCGGGTGCTGCGCTGACAGGCTCGGGCGCTGGCGCGGGCTCGGCATGCGCAGGTTCGGCGATGTCCGCCGCGAGCGAAGCGGGCGATGCCTCGAGCGGCGCGGCAGCGGCGATCGGTTCGTCGGCGAGCGGCTCTGCGACAGGCGCTTCCTCGACGACGGGCGGTAACGGCGCCGGGACGATCTCGGCGACAGGCTCGGGTGCGGCGACAGGCTCCGGCTCCGCAACCGGGGCAGGCGCCGGGGCTACAGGTTCTGGTTCCACAACCGCAGCGGGAGCCTCGGCAACCGGCTCGGGTGCCGGCGGAGCGAGAGGTGCCTCGGCGAGAGGCGGCGGCGGCGGGGCGACCGGCGGGGTGATCGGCCGGGCGGCCGTGTCCTCGCGATATTCCTCGTTATACTCCTCGATCTCCTCGCGCGCCTTGTTGCGGCGAGAGGCGAGGCGGGCCCCGAAGATCAGGATGAACAGCGCGAAGACCACTCCCGCCGCGATTGCCGCGAACGGGAGGGTCAGCCAGACCGGGGCTCCGTCAAAGAGCGGTTGCGTGCTGTCCATCTGCGCTTTCCCCGTCATGCAAGTTTGCGATTCCGGGCACCTGCATAACGTGGTGCGGCGCAGCGCGACAAGCTAGTCGCTCGACCCCGGCTTGGAGTGTCCCGAATCGGCAAGCTTCACCAGCCGGGTGAACTCGGCCCGCCAGTAGTTGCTGGAGGCCGGCGCGAGGGCGCCGATCTGGGTGTAGCTGTAGCCGTTGAGGTATTTGTCGCCGCGCAGATGCTGGCCGAACGCGGCGACCGAGGTGACGAAGGCCATGTCGCCGCTGGGCGCACGGGCGCCCTGCATCAGGCTGGCCGGCACCGGGCGCTCGATCAGCTTCGAGGTCTCGCTGCCGGGCGCCTTGTAGCGCAGTTTGACAAAGGCCATCTCGCTGCCGGTCGAGGCAGCCGTGGCCGGGCGATTGGCATCGTAGCGCCGATCCGGCGTCCATCCTTGGGCATTGGCGGGGACGACTTCATAGAGCGCGGTCACCTGATGCCCCGCGCCGATATCGCCGGCATCGACGGTATCGTTGTTGAAGTCCTCCTCGGCCAGCGCGCGGTTCTCATAGCCGATCAGGCGGTACTGCTTCACCTGGCTGGGGTTGAACTCGACCTGGACCTTCACGTCCTTGGCGATGGTGAAGAGCGTGGCGGATAGCTCGTCGTCGAGCACCTTGCTCGCCTCCATCGCGCTGTCGATATAGGCATAGTTGCCGTTGCCGACATCGGCGATGCGCTCCATCATCGCTTCGTTGTAATTGCCCTGGCCGAAGCCGAGCGTGGTGAGCGTGATGCCGTCGTCGCGGTTCTTCTTCACCAGCGCCTCGAGCGCCTTCTTGTCGTTGATGCCGACGTTGAAGTCGCCATCCGTGGCCAGGAAGATGCGGTTGATACCGCCCTTCATGTAGTTGGCCCGCGCCACCGAATAGGCGAGCTGGATGCCCTCGCCGCCCGCGGTGGAACCGCCGGCCGAGAGGCAGTCGAGCGCGGCCTTCACATATTCCTTCTTGTAGGTCGGCTCGAGCACCACGCCCGCCGCGCCCGCATAGACGACGATCGAGACGCGGTCCTTCGCGGTCAGTCCGTCGGCGAGCTGGGTGAGCGCCTTCTTGACCAGCGGAAGCTTGTCGGCGTCCTCCATCGATCCCGAGACATCGACCAGGAAGACGAGATTGGCCGGCGGCCGCCCCTTGGCATCGACGTCATAGCCGCGCAGGCCGATGCGCAGCAGCCTCGTCTCGGCGTTCCACGGCGTGGTCGAGACGTCGGTGGTCACGCTGAACGGCACGTCCTGCGAGGTCGGGCGCGGATAATCGTAGCGGAAATAGTTGATCATTTCCTCGGTGCGCACCGCGTCGGCGGGCACGTCCTGCCCCTGGGTCAGGAAGCGGCGGACATTGGAATAGGCGCCGGTATCGACATCGACCGAGAAGGTGGAGACGGGCTGCTCGGCAACCGCCTGGATCGAGGCGACGGCCTTGCCGTCATAGCGCTCGGTATTGCCTGGCGCGCCATAGGGCTGGGGCCCCGTGATCCGGCTGCCGGTCACCACGGGCGCGCTGGCGGCATAGCCGTTCGCGACGCGCTTCTGGGCGGTTACGCTCAGCGCTTCGGCCATTGGCGCGGACGGCGGGGGAGGCGGAGCCGGCATCGGCTCGGGCGTGGGCATTACCGTCGGCATGGGCGGCGGAGCATAGCCCAGCGGCCGCGGCATGCGGCGGCCGCGGTCGCGCGCGCTATCATTGTCTTCGCGCACGCAGCGGACCGGCGAATGGCGGTCCTGGCTGGCGGCGACCGGACCGGCCTTGGGCAAGGGCGGCGGCGCGGCGGAGGTGGTGAGCAGGGCGGAACAACCGATCAACAGTGCGGAACGCGACATGGCAACTCTCCCCTTCAGAGTGCGGCGCGCGAGTCGCTGCGCGCCCAGGGATGGAATGTCGCGTTTTCGAGATGAGCGCCAGATGAACGAGATGTTATTATGTATCATTTCAATTTGTGTAATTTGCGCGGATTTGCCGGATTGAATCGGGTGTCGCGGCCCGTGCGGCGGGCAAATCTCCTAAGATAGGAGGAAGAATGTGAGACCGAATTGCTTCAACGGATATCGCCCAGCCAGGTAAAACTTGGAATGTTCATCCACGGCTTCGAAGGCTCGTGGCTGAAGCATCCCTTCTGGCGCTCGCGATTCCTGCTGGAGCGGCCGGCCGACCTGGCGCTGCTGCGGACCTGCGACGTGACCGCGGTGGTGATCGATCTCAGCCGCGGCGTCGGTCCCGATCCATCCGCGCCGCCTCCGCCCCCGCCCGCGCCGATGTTCCTTCCCGAGCCGCTGGCCGAGGCGGTGAAGGCCGATCGCGACTATGCCCGGCGGACGATCGCACGCGCGCACGGCGTGGCGCGGGGCATCTATGAGAATGCCGGGCAGGGGCGGCCGATCGACGCGCGCGAGGCGACCGCGGTGGTGGCCGAGATTGCCGATTGCGTCGCCCGCAATCCCGGCATGTTCGTCGACATGGCGCGGCTCAAGTCCAAGGACGAATATACCTATCTCCACTCGGTCTCGGTCTGCGGGCTGATGGTCAATCTGGCCCGCCAGATCGGGCTCGACGAAGCGGCGATGCGCGCAATGGGGCTGGCCGGGCTGCTCCACGATGTCGGCAAGACCAGCGTGCCGGCCACGGTGCTCAACAAGCCGGGCCGGCTCGACGATGCCGAGTTCGCGATGATCAAGCGGCACCCCGAGGCCGGGCATGCGATGCTGCGCGGCGCCGAGGGGATCAACCAGGAGGCGCTGGACGTCTGCCTGATGCATCATGAGAAGATGGACGGCAGCGGCTATCCGTTCGGCCTCAAGGGCGCGGAGATCAGCCTGGCCGCGCGGATGGGCGCGATCTGCGACGTGTTCGACGCGCTGACCTCCGACCGTGCCTATAAGGACCGCTGGACCCCGTTGCGCGCGGTCACCGAGATGTTCGGCTGGACCGGGCATTTCGATCCGGAACTGATGTTCCAGTTCTGCCGCAGCATCGGCGTGGCGCCGACCGGGCTGCTGGTGCGGATGGCCTCTGGCCGGCTCGGCGTGGTGCTGCCCGATGGCGGGCAGGGCCTGCGCAGCATGGTCCGCCTATTCTACTCGGCCGAGCACCGCCGGATGATCCCGCTCGAGGATATCTTCCGCGGGATGAAGGAAGTCGTGGTCGGGCTGGAAAACCCGGCGGACTGGGGCTTTTCCGACTGGGATGCCGCGGTCCGCCTGCTTTCCGAAGGCCATAACGCGCTGCCGGATTCGCAGCGCTAGCCTTCGCGGGCGATCTCGCGCCAGCCGATGTCGCGGCGGCTGAAGCCGGTGGGGAAGTCGATCGCGTCGACTGCGGCATAGGCGGCAGCCTGCGCGTCCTTCACCGTATCGCCCAGCGCGGTGACGTTGAGCACGCGACCACCGCTGGAGACCAGCGTGTCGCCGTCCATCCGGGTGCCGGCATGGAACACCTTGGCGCCGGTTGCCTCCGCCTTGTCGATGCCGGCGATCGCGCCGCCGGTTTCGGGCGTGCCGGGATAGCCGTTGGCGGCCATCACCACGGTGAGCGCGGTCCTGGCCGCGAAGGTCGGCGCCGGCTGGCTGGCGAGCTCGCCCTTGGCCACGGCCAGCATCAGCGCGAGCAGATCGCCGGTGAAGCGCAGCATCAGCACCTGGCATTCGGGGTCGCCGAAGCGGGCATTGTACTCGATCAGCTTGGGGCCGGTCGCGGTCAGCATCAGCCCGGCATAGAGCACGCCCGAATAGGGTGCGCCCATCCGTGCCAGCGCCTCGACCGTGGGGCGGACGATCTCGTCGATCGCCTGGGTCTCCAGCGCCGGGGTGAGCACCGGGGCGGGGCTGTATGCGCCCATGCCGCCGGTGTTCGGGCCGGTATCGCCGTCACCGACGCGCTTGTGGTCCTGCGCCGATCCGAAGGAGACGAGCGTCTCGCCGTCGGTCAGCACGAACAGGCTGGCTTCCTCGCCTTCCAGGAATTCCTCGATCACCACGCTGGCGCCGGCATCGGCGAAGATCGCGCGGACCGCGCCTTCCGCTTCCTCATGGGTGAAGGCGACGGTGACGCCCTTGCCCGCGGCCAGGCCATCGGCCTTGATGACGACCGGCAGGCCGAAATCCTCGAGCGAAGCGAGCGCGCCGTCGCGGCTCTCGCAGCGGACATAGCCGGCGGTCGGGATCTTCTCGCGGGCGCACAGGTCCTTGGTGAAGCCCTTCGAGCCTTCGAGCTGGGCGGGCAGCTTGTTCGGCCCGAACACCGCGATGCCCATGGTGCGCAGATTGTCGCCGAGACCCGCGACCAGCGGCGCCTCGGGCCCGATCACGACGAAGCCGATCGAATGGCGAAGGCAGAAATCGATCACGCCGCGATGGTCGTTCACCGCGATGTCCACGATTTCGGCATGCTCGGCTATTCCCGGATTGCCCGGGGCGGCGTAGAGCCGTTCGAGCAGCGGCGATTGTGCGAGCTTCCATGCAAGAGCATGTTCGCGGCCGCCCGAGCCGAGCAACAGGACATTCATGAGCGACCCCTTCTTCGATACACCAGCGCGGCTCGTAGCCGAGCAGGTGGCGGGCGACAACGCACCGGCGCTATCGGTCAGCGAATTATCTTCGGCGCTCAAACGGATGGTCGAAGGCGAGTTCGGCCATGTCCGCCTGCGCGGCGAAATCTCGGGCTGGAAGCGGGCGGCTTCGGGCCATGCCTATCTGGCGCTCAAGGACGCCGATGCGGTGATCGACGGGGTGATCTGGCGCGGTGCCGCCAGCGCGATCCCGTTCGCACCGCAGGACGGGCTGGAAGTGATCGTCACCGGCAAGCTGACCATCTATCCGGGGCGCTCCAAATACCAGATCGTCATCGAGCGGATGGAGCTGGCCGGCGAAGGCGCGCTGATGGCGCTGTTCGAGAAATTGAAGGCCAAGCTCGCGGGCGAGGGGCTGTTCGATCGTGCGCGCAAGCAGCCGCTGCCGTACATGCCCAGGGTGATCGGCGTGGTGACGTCGCCGACCGGTGCGGTGATCCGCGACATCCTGCACCGGCTCGCCGATCGTTTCCCCAGCCATGTGCTGGTCTGGCCGGTCAAGGTGCAGGGCGACGGCGCGGCGCAGGAAGTCGCCAATGCGATCCGCGGCTTCGATGCGCTGGCGGAAGGCGGCGCGGTGCCGCGGCCCGACCTGCTGATCGTCGCGCGTGGCGGCGGCTCGATCGAGGATCTCTGGGCGTTCAACGAGGAAGTCGTGGTCCGCGCGGTTGCCGATTGCCGGATCCCGGTGATCTCGGCGGTGGGGCATGAGACCGACACGAGTCTCTGTGACTATGCCGCGGACCTGCGCGCGCCGACGCCAACCGCGGCGGCGGAGATCGCGGTGCCGGTGCTGGCGGACGTGCGCCATACCATCGCGACGCTGGCGCACCGGACCGAGCGTTGCGTGCGTCGCTATCATGAGCGCGCCGGCGAGCGGCTGGCGGCTTTGGTCCGCGTGCTGCCGCGCCGCGACGCGCTGCTTGGGCCGCAGCGCCAGAAGATGGACGATCTCGGCGGCCGGCTCGATCGCGCGCTGGAGCGCCGGGTCACCGTGGCGCGGGGCGTGCTCGATCGCTCGGCCGGCGCGCTGCGCCCGGCGATGCTCGACCAGAAGCTGTCCGCGGCGCGCCAGCGGCTGGAGGGGATCGGCCGGCACCTCGATCTGGTCCATCCCAATCGCCCGCTCGAGAAGGGCTATGCCTGGGTCGAGGCGCGCGGGACCAGCAAGGTGATCGGTACTGCCGAAGCCGCGCGCGGTGCCGGCGCCGTGACGCTCCACTTCATCGACGGGGCCGTCGACGCGCGGGTTGAGCGCCCGGGCGCCAAATCCTATGATGCGCCCAAGCCCGAACAGCCCAGCCTGTTGTAAGAGAAGAGCCATTTCGAGGATGCCGCGCCCATGCTGATGTCGAACCCCGTCGCCCGCGCGGCCCGCCTCCACTTCATGGCCAATGGCTTTCGCGTGCTGACCCCGGGCGATCACGTCGTCTGCGCGGTCAGCGGCGAGAAGGTGCCGCTGCAGATGCTGCGCTACTGGAGCGTCGCCCGGCAGGAGCCCTATGCCTCCGCCGCGCTGGCGATGCAGGCGATGCACGGCTGATGGGGCTCGCCGCGCGACTGCCCGCCGCCGTTCTGGGCTTCGTGCTGCTCGGCAGTGCCCAGCTTCCTGCCCTGCCGGGCTCCCCGGTCGCGGAGGCGATCGCCGCGCCGATTCCCGCCGCTCCCAATGTCGCCGGGCCCTTCATCTTCCAGGGCCAGCTGATCCAGGGCGGCGCCGTGATCGGCACCGCGCCCAAGGGCGCCAGCATGCTCACGCTCGACGGGGAGCCGGTGCCGGTAACGCCGGATCGCAAGTTCCTGATCGCCTTTGATCGCGACCATGGCCCGAGCGCGACGCTGGTGGCGACGATGGGCGACGGCAGCCAGCAGCGCCAGGTGCTGGCGATCGCGCCGCGTGCCTGGGATATTTCACGTTTGGATACACTTCCGAAATATCCGGTGCCGCGCCCGGAGTTCGAGCGGGTGCGCCCGGCCGAACTCGCGCAGATCAATGCGGCGCGGAAAATGCAGACCGATGCGACCGGCTGGCGGCAGATGCCCTTCTTCTGGCCGGCGGTTGGACGCATCTCCACGCTGTTCGGCTCGCAGCGTATCTATCGCGGTGAGCCGGGGTCCTATCATTCCGGGATCGACATCGCCCGGCCTACCGGCACGGTGGTGCTCGCGCCGGCCGATGGCGTGGTCATCCTTGCTGCCGCCAAGCCCTTCACATTGGAGGGGAATTTGCTGATGATCGATCATGGCGCGGGGCTCAACAGCGCCTTCATGCACTTGTCGAGAATCGACGTGAAGCTGGGCGAGCATGTCCGTCGGGGCCAGCCCATCGGCGCCGTGGGGATGACTGGGCGCGCGACGGGGCCGCACCTCCACTGGAGTCTCAAGTGGCGTGACGCGCGGATCGATCCGCTGCTTGTCGCGGGGTCGATGCCTGTTATCGATTGAGGCGCGAATGTGTCGCGCTGCAACATAAAGCAACACAAAACGAGGTTGTTGCGCAATATTCTGCCCGTTGTTGTGGCATTTTGGCTACAGGTTTGTTGAAAGCGCGCGCAGCATGGCCTTCCCAGTTTACAGGGAGGGGGTCCACATTCACGATCCGTTCAAGCTTCGCCATCCCGACACGTGAGTTGCACACGAATGGATGGTGAAGCGGGGAGACAATCCGGCTGTAAAACAGCCGGACAACAGAGGGATCATCATGAAGAACTCGCAGATCACCCTGCGCGGTAGCACGGCGCTGTTTGCGCTCGTACTCGCGGGCGCGACGGCGGCTACGCCGGCTTTTGCCCAGACCACGCCGACGCCGACGCCGTCGACGACCGTCCCGGCCACTCAGGACAACAGCAGCCAGGACGAAGGCACGATCGTCGTCACCGGCTCGATGTTCCAGAGCGCCGCCGGTGCAGCGACCCCGTCGCCGGTCACCGTCGTGACCGCCGAGAATCTCGACAAGCGCGGCATCTCGACGGTGCAGGACGCCATCCAGTCGCTCGCTTCGAACAACGGCCCGGCGCTGACCAACAGCTTCTCGGCTAACGGCGCGTTCGCGGCCGGCGCATCGGCCGTGTCGCTGCGCGGCCTTTCGACCAACTCGACCCTCGTGCTGTTCGACGGCCTGCGCGCGGCTTACTACCCGCTCGCCGACGACGGTTCGCGTAACTTCGTCGACCTGAACACCATTCCCGACGACATCATCGAGCGCATCGAAGTGCTGCGCGACGGCGCGTCGTCGACCTACGGCGCAGACGCGATCGCGGGCGTGGTCAACATCATCACCAAGAAGGAAGTGAAGGGCTTCAGCGCACGCGCCGAAGCAGGCATTTCCGATCGTGGCGATGCTCCGAGCTATCGTCTGACGGCCTCGGCCGGCACCGGCGATCTCGATGAGGACGGCTACAACGCCTATCTCTCGGGCTTCTGGTACAAGTCCGAAGCGCTGATGAACAAGGATCGCGCCTATCCGTACAACTCGGACGACCAGACCGGCATCTGCTTCGAAGGTCACTGCGGTGGTACTGCGGTTCGCAACAACATCAGCCCGTCGACCGGCCAGGTGGTGCTCAGCACCGGCGCGAACTTCATGGTCCGCCCGTACGACATCACCAACACCACCACGCCGGCAGGCAGCCGCTACCAGAACCTGAGCGGTTGCGGCATCGGCACGCTGGTCAACCTGACGGCCGCGCAGCAGACCGCGACCTCGCCGTCGTCGGTCTGTCAGTATGACGCGACCAACCTGTGGGGCACCATCACGCCGAACATCGAGCGCTTCGGCGTTTCGGGCCGCGTGACCGCTCGCCTGGGCGACACGATCGAGGCGTATGCCGAAGTCAACTTCATGCAGAGCAGCGTGGACTACACCGGCTTCCCGGCGACCATCTACGGCACTGCGCCGACCGGCATCTACGGTCCGACCTTCTCGACCAGCTCGAACACCGTTCCGCCGCGCGCGGCCGGCTCGGGCATCCTGGCGCTTCCGGTCTATGTCTGCCCGCGCGCCAACGGCGCTTCGGCAACGATGGTCAACGGCGTCCCGACGGTTCCGGGCTGCACCGCGGCCAATGGCACGCTGAACCCGAACAACCCGTTCGCGGCGGCTGGTCAGGTCGCTCGCCTGATCGGCATGGACACCAGCGAGGTCACCTATAACGCGACCCGCAACCGTGCGTATCGTGGCGCTCTCGGCATCACCGGCAACCTCTCCGACAACATCACCTTCAATGTCGGTGCGACGGCGATGCACACCGACCTGCGTCGCACGCAGGACGGCTATGTCTACATCCAGCACCTGCTCGATGTGATCGCGGACGGCACCTACAACTTCCGCAACCCGTCGGCGACGCCGCAGTCGGTCCGCGACTATCTGACCCCGGTCAACGTCGTGAACGCCAGCTCGGAGCAGTTCCAGTTCCAGGCGAGCCTGAGCGCTGCCGTGGTCGACCTTCCGGGTGGCCCGCTGCAGATCGGTGTCGGTGGCTCGATCCGCTACGAGGGCGTCGATGCTCCCTCGGGCAACTCGGACATCAACGGCCCGACCCAGCGCTACTTCACGCTGAACGCCTTCGGCACCAGCGGTAATCGTACCATCAGCTCGGCCTTCGCCGAACTCGATGCGCCGATCACCGAATGGATCGGCCTGAACGCTTCGGGTCGCTATGACCGTTACTCGAGCGGCCAGGACGCCTTCTCGCCGAAGGTCGGCCTGAAGGTCACCCCGATCAAGCAGCTGGTGCTGCGCGGCACCTACTCGCGCGGCTTCCGTATCCCGTCGTTCGGCGAAGCCAACGCTCTCCCGACCACTGGCTATGTCACGCCGTCGTCGAGCGCGTTCACCAACGCCTATCTGGCCCAGTACGGCGCGGCCTGCACCGTCGCCAACTTCGCAGCAGGCTGCCCGGCCTATGTGAAGCAGAGCTACGGTCTGACCACGCTGGCCAGCCCGAACCTGAAGCCTGAAAAGTCGCGCAGCTTCACCGCCGGCGCGATCTTCGAGCCGATGCGCGGCATCTCGTTCACGGTCGACTACTACAACATCAAGAAGACCGGTGCGATCACCTCGCCGGATACCGGCTCGGCGCTGCAGGCTTACTATGCCGGCACCGCGATCGATCCGACGATCCGCGTGATCGCGGACGCGCCGGACATCAACAATCCGACCGCCAAGCCGCGTGTCGCGTTCATCGAATCGACCCTGATCAACGCCGACACCATCAACTCGGAAGGCCTGGACTTCACCGCCAGCGCCGACGTCAAGGTCACCGAGGGCTTCCGTATCTCGACCTCGCTCGAAGCCAGCTACATCCTGAAGCTGTCGACGATCGTGGCGGGCCACGAGGAGCGCTATGACGGCACGCTCGGCAACTTCAACCTGACGGCGGGTTCGGGCACCCCGAAGTGGCATGGCAGCTGGCTGACCACGTTCGACTTCGGCAGCCTGCAGCTGAACGGCACTGTCAACTATTTCGGCGGGTACAACCTGTCCGCGATGGACCAGGGCGACGACTATAAGGACTGCGGATCGAGCCTCGGCATCACGCCGTGCGACGTCAGCAGCTACGTCACCTTCGACATGAGCGTGCGCTACAAGGTCAACGACAAGTTCTCGATCTACGGTGTCATGAACAACGTCTTCGACCGCATGCCTCCGATCGATCCGGTCACCTATGGTGCCAACAACTACAACCCGGTTCAGGGTGGTCAGGGCATCCTCGGCCGCTATCTGAAGGCCGGCGTCCGGGTGAACTTCTAAGTCCACCTGACGGCAAAAAATCGGGGCGGCTCCTTCGGGAGCCGCCCCTTTCTTTTGCCTGCGATATTGGCGATGCGCGCCGCCCCGGCACGCGCCGGAACGGCGGAAGGTCAGGCGACCGACAGCGCCAGCGCTCCGTCGCCTTCGTCGATCTTCACCGTCGATCCGTCCTTCACGTCACCGCGCAGGATCATGTCGGCCAGCGGATCCTGGAGGTAGCGCTGCACGGCCCGCTTGAGCGGCCGCGCGCCATAGACCGGATCATAGCCCACCCGACCCAGCCAGGCGCGGGCGGCATCGGTCAGGTCCAGCCCGATCTTGCGATCCTTGAGCAGCTTCGCGACGCGGTTCACCTGGATGTCGACGATCGGCGCCATGTGCTCGGCCGCCAGCCGGTGGAACAGGATGATCTCGTCCAGCCGGTTGAGGAACTCCGGGCGGAAATGCGCGCGGACGATCTCCATCACCTGCGGCTCGACACTGTCGACCGACTGCCCCTCGCCGAGATTGGTGAGGAACTGGCTGCCCAGGTTCGAGGTCAGGATCACGATCGTGTTCGAGAAGTCGACCGTGCGGCCCTGGCCGTCGGTCAGGCGCCCGTCGTCGAGCACCTGCAGCAGGACGTTGAACACGTCGCCATGCGCCTTCTCGACCTCGTCGAACAGCACGACCTGATAGGGCCGCCGCCGGACCGCCTCGGTCAGCACGCCGCCTTCCTCATAGCCGACATAGCCGGGAGGGGCGCCGATCAGCCGTGCGACCGCGTGCTTCTCCATGAACTCGCTCATGTCGATGCGCACCATCGCGTTGGGATCGTCGAACAGGAATTCGGCGAGCGCCTTGGTCAGCTCGGTCTTGCCGACGCCCGTCGGGCCGAGGAACAGGAAGCTGCCCAGCGGCCGGTTCGGGTCCTGCAGGCCGGCACGCGAACGGCGCACCGCGGTCGACACGGCCTTCACCGCATCGGCCTGGCCGATGACGCGCTTGCCGAGCTGCTCCTCCATGTTGAGGAGCTTCTCGCGCTCGCCTTCCATCATCTTGTCGACCGGGATGCCCGTCCAGCGCGCGACCACCGCGGCGATGTCCTCGGCGGTCACTTCCTCGCGCAGCATCGCGCCGCGGCTAGTGTTCCGGGCCTCCGCGAGCTGCTTCTCCAGCGCAGGGATCGCGCCGTAGCTGAGCTCGGCCATCTTCGCGAGGTCGCCCGCGCGCTGCGCCTGGTCGAGCTCCCCGCGCGCGGCATCGATCTGCGCCTTGATCTGGGCCTCGGCGTTGATCTTGTCCTTTTCCCCCTGCCAGCGGGTGGTCAGCTCGGCCGACTGCTGCTTGAGGTTCGCGAGTTCGCTCTCGAGCGAGGCGAGCCGGTCCCTGGACGCGGCATCGCTCTCCTTCTTCAGCGCCTCGCGCTCGATCTCGAGCTGCATGATCCGGCGATCGAGGTTCTCGATCTCCTCGGGCTTGGACTCGACTTCCATGCGGATGCGCGAAGCCGCCTCGTCCATCAAGTCGATCGCCTTGTCGGGCAGGAAGCGGTCGGTGATGTAGCGGTTCGACAGCGTCGCCGCCGCGACGATCGCGCCGTCGCTGATCCGCACGCCATGGTGCAGGTCGTACTTCTCCTTGATCCCGCGCAGGATCGAGATGGTATCCTCGACCGTCGGCTCGCCGACGAACACCGGCTGGAAGCGCCGCTGCAGCGCGGGGTCCTTCTCGACATATTTCCGATACTCGTCGAGCGTGGTCGCGCCGATGCAGTGCAGTTCGCCGCGCGCGAGCGCCGGCTTGAGCAGGTTGCCCGCATCCATCGCGCCCTCGGTCTTGCCCGCGCCGATCAGCGTGTGCATCTCGTCGATGAACAGGATGATATGCCCTTCCGCGGCCTTGACCTCGTCGAGGACGCCCTTGAGTCGCTCCTCGAACTCGCCGCGATACTTCGCGCCGGCGATCAGCGAGCCCATGTCGAGCGACATGAGCGCACGGTCCTTGAGCGTATCGGGCACGTCGCCATTGGCGATGCGCAGGGCGAGGCCTTCCGCGATCGCGGTCTTGCCGACGCCTGGCTCGCCGATCAGCACCGGATTGTTCTTGGTGCGGCGCGCCAGGATCTGGATGGTGCGGCGGATCTCCTCGTCGCGGCCGATCACCGGATCGAGCTTGCCGGCCCGCGCCGCCTCGGTCAGGTCGCGCGCGAACTTCTTGAGCGCGTCATAGCGGTCCTCGGCGCCAGCGGTGTCGGCGGTCCGGCCGCCGCGCAGCTGGTTGATCGCGGCGTTGAGCGCCTCGGGGCGTGCACCGGCCGCCTGCAGCGCCTTGCCCGCCGCGGTGTTCAGCGACAGCGCCAGTGCTACGAGCAGCCGCTCGACCGTGACGAAGCTGTCGCCGGCCTTCTGGGCGATCTGCTCGGCCTGGTCGAGCACCCGCACCGTGTCGTTGTCGAGCCCCGGCGTCTGCTGCGCGCCGCCGCCCGATACGGCGGGGATCTTCGACAGCGCCAGGTCGGTCTCGCTCAGTGCACGCTTCGCGTCGCCGCCGGCGGCGTTGATCAAGCCGCTGGCCATGCCCTGCTCGTCTTCGAGCAGCGCCTTCAGGATATGCTCCGGCGAGATCCGCTGATGGCTCATCCGGATCGCAACGGTCTGCGCCGACTGGAGGAAGCCCTTGGCGCGGTCGGTGAATTTCTCGAGGTTCATGCTCGTCCCTGTTGGTTCCTGCCCCGCGAGATAGTGTTGCAAAGATGCAACACAAGGGGCGCTTCCTGCGCTAGTCGTAACATGTAGTGACACAGCCGCCCCCGCCAAGTCACGGCGTGCGCTGGGCTTTGTTGCTTGTCTGAAACCTGTCACCGCACCGTCGCGCAAATGACATGCGGGCTACCCGATGTTGCAACGCACAATCCCTAGCGCCCCTGCAGCGGGTCATTGGGGCCCTGCCAATATTTTCAGGGAAACATGCATGCGCAAGGCTGCAATCTGGCTGCTCGCCGGTACTTCGATTCTGATTTCCGGCACGGCGATGGCGCAGGACGTCCAGCCGGTCGCGCCGGCCTCGGCCGCCGACGAGGGCGGTGAAGAGGGCCAGATCGTCGTGATCGGGCGCGGCGAAACCCGCCAGGTCCAGCAGATCTCGGCGAGCGACATCGCCGAGCTCGCGGCCGGCACCAGCCCGCTCAAGGCGATCGAGAAGCTGCCCAGCGTCAACTTCCAGTCCGCGGATCCGTTCGGCGCCTATGAATGGGCGCAGCGCGTCTCGATCCGCGGCTTCAACCAGAACCAGCTCGGCTTCACGCTCGACGGCATCCCGCTCGGCGACGCCAGCTACGGCAATGTCAACGGCCTGCACATCAGCCGTGCAATCAGCAGCGAGAATGTCGGCGAAGTGCGCGTCTCGCAGGGCGCCGGCTCGATCGGCACCCAGGCGACCAACAATCTCGGCGGCACGCTGGAGTTCTTCTCGCGCGATCCGTCGAACAGCTTCGGCCTCCACGCCGAGGGGACCTATGGCAGCGAGAACACGGTGCGCCTGTTCGGCCGTATCGAGAGCGGCGACCTGGGCGGCGGCGTGAAGGCCTATGCCTCCTATGTCTATTCGGACATGGACAAGTGGAAGGGCTGGGGTTCGCAGCGCACCAACCAGGCCAACGGCAAGATCGTCGCCCCGGTGGCGGCCGGCATCCGCCTGGTCGGCACGATCAGCTACTCGGATCGCCGCGAGAACGACTATCAGGACCTGTCGCTCGGCATGATCCAGCGCCTCGGCTATGACTGGGACAATATCTCGAACAACTATGCCCTGGCGGTGCGCATCGCCGACATCGCCAACAATCGCGGCGACACCGGCGCCCCCGTGTCGAACGCGGCCGCCGGCACCGTCTATCCGGCGCCGATCACCTCGGTCGACGATGCCTATTTCGATGCCGCCGGCCTGCGCCGCGACTGGCTGGGTTCGTTCGGGGTCGAGGGCGATACCGGCGGGCTGAACTTCGCGCTCAAGGGCTATTACCACAACAATCACGGCCAGGGCCTGTGGTACACGCCGTACGTCCCGAGCCCGGGTGCCGGCGCTTCGCCGATCTCGATCCGCACCACCGAATATGACATGGACCGCAAGGGCGTGTTCGGCCACCTCACCGGCGAGATCGGCGGCAACAACGCGCTGACCGTCGGCGCCTGGTACGAGAACAACGCCTTCCAGCAGGCCCGCCGCTTCTACGCGCTGAGCAGCCGCACCGAAGTGACCCGCGACAGCCTCGACTTCCAGTCGAACCCGTTCGCGACCCAGTGGGACTATGACTACACCACCGACACCTTCCAATATTATGTCCAGGACAAGCTGACGCTCGGCGCGCTGACGCTGAACCTGGGCTGGAAGGGCTTCAGCGTGAAGAACCAGGCCGATCCGAACGTCGCCGGCAGCCTCGCCTCGGGCGAGATCAAGGTGACCGACTGGTTCCAGCCGACCGCGGGCTTCAACTTCCGCCTCGGCAGCGGCGCCGAGCTGTTCGGCGGCTTCAGCCAGGTGACCCGCGCCTTCACCGCCTCGGCCACTACCGGCCCGTTCGCCACCACCCAGGCCGGCTTCAACGCGCTGCTCTCGGGCTCGACCAAGCTCAAGCCCGAACAGTCGGATACCTATGAGCTGGGCGGCCGCCTGCGCTCGGGCCCGTTCACCGGCTCGCTAGCCGGCTATTATGTCAACTTCCGCAACCGCCTGCTCGGCGTGACCACCGGCGCCGGCATCGTCGGCAATCCGGTGACGCTGCAGAATGTCGGCGACGTCCGCTCGCTCGGCTTCGAGGCGACCGGCGATCTGCGCCTGGGCAGCGGCTTCGGCGCTTTCGTGTCGTACAGCTACAATGACTCGACCTATCGCGACGATGTCCGCAACGCCGCCGGCACGCTGCTCGCCGCGACCAAGGGCAAGACCGTGGTCGATGCCCCGAAGCACCTGCTCAAGGGCGAGCTGACCTATGACCTGGGCGGCTTCAATGCCCGGGTCGGCGCCAACTATATGAGCAAGCGCTACTTCACCTACACCAACGACCAGTCGGTCGAGGGCCGCGTCGTGGTCGATGCCACGCTCGGCTACAAGTTCGACCTGGCCGGCCGCCAGCTCGAGATCCAGGCGAACGCCACCAACCTGTTCGACAAGAAGTACATCTCGACGATCGGCACGAACGGCTTCGGCAATTCGGGCGACAACATGACGCTGATGGTCGGCGCGCCGCAGCAGTTCTTCGTGACGCTGAAGGCCGGGTTCTAGGCGGCTTCTCTCTCCCGGACAGCAGGGAGGGAAGGGAAGGGCCGGGGCGAAAGCTCCGGCCTTTTCCGTTCCGGGGTTTCGTCAGATCCAATTCGCTCCCCGGCGAAAGCCGGGGCCCAGGGTTTCTCTGCCGTGTCGCTTGTGACCCTGGGCCCCGGCTTTCGCCGGGGAACAGAAATGCTGTGATCCCGAGCGGATCAGTTCTTCTTCGGCGCGGGCACCGGGATGGTGATCACCGCCGGCGACCGTGCCGGGGCTGCAGCCGGCGCACCTGCGGGCCGCGGCGCCTTGGGCGCATCCTTGGCGAAGCGCTCGCCGAAGCTGTTGCCGACATACCAGCGCGGTTCCTGGTCGGCATCGGCGATCTCGCGCGCGATCAGGTAGTTGATCTTCGCGAACTTGGCGCCGGCCTTCCAGTCGAAGGGCTGGCGGATATCGTCGCTCACCTTGTGGTAGTTGGTCTTCAGGAAGTCGCGGAACGCCTTCTCGCCGCCGTTCTTGAAGCCGGTGACGAGGAACACCGAGGGCACGCCCGCCTTGACGAAGCTGTAGTGATCCGAGCGCAGGAACAGCTGCTCCTCGGGCATCGGATCGGGCGACAGCGTCACGCCCATCTTCGCCGCCGCGCGCTCGACGATCGGGCCCAGCGTCGAATGCTCGGCGCCGAAGGCGACCACGTCCTGGAAGTCGTAGAGCAGGATCGGCATGTCGAGATTGACGTCGGCCACCACCTTGCCGCTGCCGACCACCGGATAGCGGGCAAGATATTCGGAGCCGATCAGTCCATCCTCCTCGGCGGTCAGCGCGACGAACAGGATCGAGCGGCGCGGCCGTTTGCCGCTCTGGGTGAAGGCGCGGGCGGCTTCCAGCATCGAGGCGACGCCGGCGGCATTGTCCATTGCGCCGTTGAAGATCTTGTCCTCGCCTTCCACGTCGAGCTGGGTGCCCTCGTGGTCGAGATGCGCGGAGAGCACGACATATTCATTGGCGAGCTTAGGGTCCGATCCCGGCAGGATGCCGATCACGTTGTTGCTCTTCTTCAGCGTGACGACGCTGGTCCGCTGCAGCGTGACCTTCTGCTTGAGCGCGAAGCTTGCCGGCGCCGCATCCGGCTTGGCGAGCGTTGCATAGAGCTGCGCCGCGCTGGTCGGCGCGCCCTTGAACAGCGCATCCGCGGCGAGGCCCTTCACATAGGCGCCGATCTTGAGCCCCGGATCCTCGCCCTTGGGAAAGCCCCTGGCGTCGAGCCAGTTGCTCTGCGGCATCTGGAAATAGCTGATCGCCTGCGCCCAGGGGAATGCGCCCTTCAGATTCTCCGGTGTGACCAGGTAGATCATGCCGAGCGCGCCGTGCTTGCCGGCGATGCCCGGCTTGTCGATCTTGCCCGGTGCCGCGCCCGGTGGGTTGCCGAGCAACGTGACCACGAACTTGCCGGTCACGTCGAGCCCGGCATAATCCTCTTCGCGGCCATGGCCGACGAACACGGCGTCGGCGGTGAGGGTCTGGGTTTCGTCGCCATAAAGCGGGCTCGGCCCGAACAGCACGTCCTCGCCACCCGCGAATTTCTTCGTGCCGATCGTCGCCGAGGCCGGTTTCTCGGCATCGAGCACATAGTCCGCGATGTTGACCGGCTGGTACCAGCCCTGGGTGCCGCCCGGCTTGAAGCCCATCGCGTCGAAGCGGCTGGAGACATAGCGCGCCGCGATGTCGAAGCCTTCGGTGCCGTTGTCGCGTCCGCCGAGCAGGTCGTCGGCCAGGAACTCGACATGCGCGCGCACTTCGTCCGGGCTGAACACCGGCTCGCTTTGCGCCCAGGCGACAGCGGGCGCGAGGCCGAGCGACAGCGCGGCGATAAGGGGCTTCAGGCGCATGGATACTCCCGGAATGGCGCGATTTTTCCGCAGGCTAGAGGAAATGAAAGGCGGCGCAACTGACTTGCGGAGGTCATACACCGCGTTATGCTCGACCCCATCCAGACCGTTCGGGGGAATCAAGACAGATGAAATCGTTCCTGATGCTTTGCAGCGCGGCCAGCTGTGCGCTGGCGATCGGCGCCGCGATGCCGGCCGCTGCGCAGCAGGCACCCGCCGCCGCGCCGGCCAAGGCTGAGGCCAAGCCGGTGCCGGTCGCCGAGCTCGTGAAGAAGGTCGACATCCCGTATGAGAGCTTCACGCTCAAGAACGGCCTGCGCGTGCTCGTCCACACCGATCGCAAGGCGCCGATCGTCGCGGTCTCGACCTGGTACGATGTCGGCTCGAAGCATGAGCCCGCGGGCAAGACCGGTTTCGCCCATCTGTTCGAGCATCTGATGTTCAACGGCTCGGAAAACGCCCCCGGCGATTTCTTCGAGCCGCTCAAGCAGGTCGGCGCCACCGATTTCAACGGCACCACCAGCTTCGATCGCACCAATTATTTCGAGACCGTGCCGCGCCCGGCGCTCGATCGCGCGCTGTTCCTCGAGAGCGACCGCATGGGCTATCTGCTCGGCGCGATCACCCAGGACGTGCTCGACGAGCAGCGCGGCGTCGTCCAGAACGAGAAGCGTCAGGGCGACAACCAGCCTTACGGCCTGGTCTATTACAAGGTGCTCGAGGAACTGCTCGGCACCACCCCCTATGGCCATAACGTCATCGGCTCGATGGCCGATCTCGATGCCGCCAGCCTCGACGACGTCAAGAACTGGTTCCGCTCGCACTACGGCCCGAACAACGCGATCCTGGTGCTCGCCGGCGATATCGACGCGAAGGAAGCCAAGCCGCTCGTCGAGAAGTATTTCGGGGCGATCCCGGCCGGCCCCAAGAGCGTGCTGCCCAAGGTGACCGTGCCGACGCTGCCTGCGGCCAAGACGGTTACGATCAAGGACAGCGTGGCCGCCACGCTGATCCTGCGCAGCTGGGCGGTGCCCGGCCTCAACGACAAGGATGCGGTGCCGCTCAGCGTCTTCGCCTCGGTGCTCGGCGGCCTCGCCAGCTCGCGGCTCGACAATGAGCTGGTCCGCAAGGACAAGACCGCGGTGCAGGTCTCGTCCGGCATCCAGTCGATGGCGCAGCTCGGCATCTTCACGGTCCAGGCCGTGGTGAAGCCCGGCGTCGATCCGGCGGTGGTCTCCAAGCGGCTCGACGAGATCCTCGCCGATCTGCTCAAGAGCGGCCCGACCGCGGACGAAGTGACCCGCGTCGCCACCACCAAGGTCTCGGGCCGCATCTCGGGGCTGGAATCGGTCGGCGGCTTCGGCGGCAAGGCCGTGGCGCTGGCTTCGGGCGAGCTCTATTCGAACGATCCGCTGTTCTTCAAGAAGGAGCTGGAGGCGACCGCGAAGGTCACGCCGGCCGAAGTGAAGGCGGCGGCGAACAAGTGGCTCAACCGCCCGGCGCTCACCGTGATGGTCGTGCCCGGCCAGCGCGAGGCCTATCAGGAAGCGACCGCCGTCGCCGCCAAGCCGGCTGCGGAAGGCGCCAAGGCCGAGCCGGTCAAGGGCACGCGCGGTGCGCTGCCGGCGGTGTCGCCGATCGGCGACCTCGTCTTCCCGAAGGTGGAGCGCACCAAGCTCTCGAACGGCATCGAGCTGATCTACGCGAACCGCACCGCGGTGCCGGTCACCCAGGTCGAGATGAGCTTCGACGCGGGCGTTGCCGCCGATCCGTCGGAGAAGCTGGGCACCCAGCGCCTGACGCTCAACATGATGGACGAGGGTACCACCAGCCTCGATTCGACGGCGCTGGCCGAAGCGCGTGAGCGCCTCGGCGCGGGCATCAGCTCGGGCAGCTCGGCGGACCGCACCTATCTCAGCGTCGATGCGCCGAGCCCGAACCTGGCGGGCGCGCTCGATCTGTTCGCCGATGTCGTCGAGCACCCGGCCTTCGCCCCGGCCGAGCTGGAGCGCGTGCGCGGCCAGTCGCTCACCGGCATCGCCCAGGAGCTGACCACGCCGCAGAGCCTCGCCAGCCGCATGACGCCGCGTGTGCTCTACCCGGCCGCCAGCCCCTATGCGAAGCTGGGCGCCGGCTCGGGCGACCCGGCCGTGGTCAAGACGATCACCCGTGACGACCTCGTCGCCTGGCACAAGGCGTGGATCCGCCCGGACAAGGCCAAGATCTTCGTCGTCAGCGATCGTCCGCTCGCCGAGATCAAGGCGGCGCTCGAGGCACGCTTCGGCGGCTGGAAGGTCGATGGCCCGGCGGGCACCAAGGCGTTCGCCGCCGCCAGCCAGGCGGTGACGCCCAAGATCATCCTGATCGACCGGCCGAACTCGCCCCAGTCGCTGATCGTCGCGGCGCAGCTCACCCCGGTCGATCCCTTCGCCGACACGCTCGCGGTGGCGACGGCCAACCAGGCGCTCGGCTCGGGCTTCCTGTCGCGCATCAACATGGACCTGCGCGAGGCCAAGCACTGGTCCTACGGCGCCGGCGGCGGCTTCAACTTCATGGAGCACGCGGTCCCCTACACGATCAGCGCCCCGGTCCAGGCCGACAAGACGGGCGATTCGATCAAGGCGATCCAGCAGCAGGTGAAGGACTTCCTCACCACCAAGGGCGTCACGCCCGAGGAGCTGACCCGCGAAGTCAATGGCTCGACTCGCGAACTGCCCGGCCGCTTCGAAACCTCGGACGCGGTGCTCAACGCGATGCAGCAGAACGACATCCGGCGCCGTCCGGACGACTATTTCAGCACCATCGCGCAAAAATATCGCGCGCTCACCATTCCGCAGCTTGACGCTGCGGCACGCGCGGCTCTCGACCCGAACAAGTTCGTCTACGTGGTCGTGGGCGACGCTTCCAAGGTCCGGCCGCAGCTTGACAGCATCGGCCTCCCCGTCGAGGTGGTTCCGGCAGCGTCGCTGGCGAGCACCAAGCCGGCGGGCAACTAATCAGGAGAGCTCTCATGGCGAATGTGGATGGCAGCTGGAACACGGTCGTGAAGTCGCCGCTCGGTGACCAGGCGGCGGTGTTCACCGTGACCAGCAACGGCGATACCTTCACCGGCACCTTCGCGGGCGCGATGGGCAATGCCGAAGCCAAGGACGGCAAGGTGAGCGGTGACACCCTGACCTGGTCGATGGACGTCTCGGTTCCCATGCCGATGACGCTGACCGGCGAAGCGACCGTGGACGGCGATACGATCACCGGCACCGTCACTGCCGGCGCGTTCGGCGCTTTCCCGCTCACCGGCTCGCGCGCCTAAGCACGCGGCCGCAAGGCAAAACGAGGCGCCCGTCCCGCACCCGCGGGGCGGGCGCCTTGCTTTTGGGCTTCTCAAGCCCTCCCCTTCAGGGGAGGGGCTTTCATAGGCCACGCACTCCGCTATGGGCTGAACCCGGGTTCACAAAAGGGGATGACATGGCGGGCGGTCTGGTCGCATTGCTGGATGACGTGGCGGCGATAGCCAAGCTGGCGGCGGCCTCGCTCGACGATGTCGCGGGCGCCGCGGGCCGCGCGGGCACCAAGGCGGCGGGCGTGGTGATCGACGATGCCGCGGTCACCCCGCGCTACGTCGTCGGCCTCACCCCGGACCGCGAGCTGCCGATCATCTGGAAGATCACGCTCGGCTCGCTGCGCAACAAGCTGCTCTTCATCCTGCCGGTCGCGCTGCTGCTCAGCGCCTTCGCGCCCTGGGCGGTCACCCCGCTGCTGATGCTCGGCGGATCGTACCTCTGCTTCGAGGCGGCCGAGAAGATCATCGAGGCGCTGGCCGGCCATCATGCCGAAGAGGAAGTCGCCGAGATCGCCAGCCCGGAGGAGCTCGAGAAGCGCCAGGTCAGCGGCGCGGTCCGCACCGATTTCATCCTCTCGGCCGAGATCATGGCGATCGCGCTGGCCGAGCTGCCCGACGCCTCGCTGCCGATGCGCGCGGCGGCGCTGGCGGCGGTGGCGGTGGCGATCACCGTCGGCGTCTACGGCGTGGTCGCGCTGATCGTGAAGATGGATGACATCGGCCTGCACCTCAGCCGCAAGCCGTCGGCCGGCGCGCGCCAGCTTGGTGCCGGGCTGGTCAAGGCGATGCCGGTGCTGCTCACCGCGCTGTCGCATATCGGTGTCGCCGCGATGGTCTGGGTTGGCGGCGGCATCCTGCTGCACGGGCTCGAGGTATTCCACCTCGGCGCGATCCCGCACTTCGTCCATCACATCGCCGAAGTCGCCGGCCATGCCGTGCCCTTCGCCCAGGGTTTCGTGGAGTGGCTGGTCGGCGCGATCGGCGCGGGCATCTGCGGGCTGATCGTCGGCGCGGTGATCGCCGGGCTGCTGCACCTGGTACCGAAGAAGAAGGCGGCAGCAGCCCATTAATGGTTCCCCGGCGAAAGCCGGGGCCCAGGGTTTCTCTGCAGTGTCGCTTGTGGCCCTGGACCCCGGCTTTCGCCGGGGATCAGCAGAGCGAGGGCCTCAGCCCCGCTTCACCCGCGTGACATGCCCCATCTTGCGCCCCGGGCGCACATCGCCCTTGCCGTAGAGGTGCAAATGCGTGCCCGGCTCGGCGAGCAGCTCGGCCCAGCGATGGGCGTCCTCGCCGATCAGGTTCTCCATCTCGATCGCGGTACCGGTAAGTCCGGTCGAGCCGAGCGGCAGGCCGCAGATCGCGCGGATATGGTTCTCGAACTGCGAGCATTCGGCGCCTTCGATCGTCCAGTGCCCGGAGTTGTGCACGCGCGGCGCCATCTCGTTGAACACGGGGCCTTCGTCGGTCGCGAAGAATTCGAGCGTCAGCACGCCGACATGGCCCAGCGCCTCGGCGACGCGGCCGGCCAGCGTCGCCGCTTCGGTCCAGTGGCGGGCGATCTCGGCGGGAGCGGGCACGGTCGACTTGTCGAGGATGCCGTCCTTGTGCTCGTTCCAGGGCGGTGGATAGCTCGCCAGCGAGCCATCGACGCCGCGCACCGTGATGATCGAGAATTCGTGGCTGAAGGTGACGAAGCCCTCGAGGATCGCCGGACGCTCGCCGATCTCTTCCCAGGCGCTCGCCGCCTCGGCGACGTCGCGGATGCGCACCTGGCCCTTGCCGTCATAGCCGAGCCGCAGCGTCTTCAGGATCGAGGGTGCGCCGATCTCGGCGATCGCCGCCTCGAGCTGCTCGCGCGTCTCGACCAGCGCCCAGGGCGCGGTGCGGCCGCCGAGCGCGGCGACGAACGCCTTTTCCCGCGCGCGGTCCTGCGCGATCGACAGGCTCTGCGCACCGGGGCGCACCGGCACCTTGCCGGCGAGGAACTCGACCGGGCCGACCGCGATATTCTCGAACTCATAGGTGATCACGTCGCACTGGGCGGCGAGCTCATCGAGGACGATGCGGCTGTGATAATCGGCGCGGGTGTAGCTGGACGCGGTCTGCGCGGCGACGCTCTCCTCGTCGGGCGCCAGCACATGGGTACGATAGCCGAGCTGGGCTGCGGCGACCGCGAGCATGCGGCCGAGCTGGCCGCCGCCCAGGATGCCGATGGTCGAGCCGGGGGGCAGGGGCGCGGTCATTCGGGGTCGATCGCCACGCTCTCGGTCTGCGCCGCGCGCCACGCCTGGAGGCGCTCGCTCAGCGCCTCGTCCGACGTCGCCAGGATCGCCGCGGCGAGCAGGCCGGCATTGATCGCGCCCGCCTTGCCAATCGCCAGCGTGCCGACGGGGATGCCGCCGGGCATCTGGGCAATCGAGAGCAGGCTGTCCATGCCCTTCAGCGCCTTGGATTCGACCGGCACGCCGAGCACCGGCAGGTGCGTCATCGAAGCGGCCATGCCCGGCAGGTGCGCCGCGCCGCCGGCGCCGGCGATGATCACCTTGAGCCCGCGATCGGCCGCGCCGGTGGCGTAGTCATAGAGCCGCTGCGGGGTGCGGTGCGCGCTGACCACCTTGGTCTCGTGCGCCACGCCGAGCTTCTCGAGCACTTTGGCGGCGTGGTGCATCGTCTCCCAATCGGAGGTGCTGCCCATGATGATGCCGACCAGAGGTGCCACGTCTTGCCCCAAGCTGTTGGAAGCGCGCTGACTAGAGCGAAGGGCCGGGGAGGGCAACATACTTAAAGCCCCTCTCCTTCAGGGGAGGGGTTGGGGAGGGGGACTCTCCGCAAGCACAGGTCTCCATGAGACTCTGCCCCACCCCAAACCCCTCCCCCGAGGGGGAGGGGCTCAAGATCGATCACCGCTCGCTCAGATAATAGCGATCCACCGCGTTCAGCTGGTCGTCCAGCTCATAGACGATCGGCGCGCCGGTCGGGATCTCGAGGCTGACGATCTCCTCGTCGGGAATGCCCGACAGGTGCTTCACCAGCGCGCGCAGCGAATTGCCGTGTGCCGCGATCAGCACGCGCTTGCCGGCCTTCAGCTCCGGCGCGATCGTTTCTTCCCAATAGGGCAGCACGCGCGCGATCGTGTCCTTGAGCGATTCGGTCTGCGGGATCGGCACGCCGTGATAGCGCTCGTCCTTGGCGAGGTCCCAGGGCGAGCCTTCCTCCGGCAGCGGCGGCGGCACGTCGAAGCTGCGGCGCCAGATCTTCACCTGCTCATCGCCATGCTTGGCCGCGGTCTCGGCCTTGTTGAGCCCGGTCAGGCCGCCATAATGGCGCTCGTTGAGCTTCCAGCTCTTCTCCTCGGGCAGCCACAGCCGGCCCATCGCTTCCAGGGCGAGGTGCAGCGTCTTGATCGCGCGGCTCTGGAAGCTGGTGAAGCACAGGTCGAAGTCGAGCCCCTTCTCCTTCATCAGCACGCCGGCGGCGGTCGCCTCGGCGACGCCCTGCTCGGTCAGGTCGACGTCCCACCAGCCGGTGAAGCGGTTCTCGAGGTTCCAGGCCGACTGGCCGTGGCGGATCAGGACAAGCGTGGGCATCGGGGAACTCCTTGCAACCGGTTGAGGGCGCTCTTAGCGGCAGCAGCGACAGGGACAAGCGCAAGGGAGTCGCAAGATGGCGATCGTTCGGCAAACTCTGGTGTATCAAGGCTCCGGCGGCCCGTTCGAAGGCGTGATCGCCTATGAGGACGAAGTGACAACGGCGCGCCCCGGCGTGCTCGTGCTGCCGAACGTGCTCGGCCAGAAGGAAGCCGACAACGTCCATGCCGAGAATCTCGCCAAGCTCGGCTATGTCGCGCTGGCGGCCGACGTCTATGGCCAGGGCAAGCGGACGCAGCACGGCCCCGATGCCGGCATCTACATGAACCAGCTCAATGCCGATCGCGCGCTGCTGCGCGACCGGCTGGAGGCATCGCTCGAGGCGCTGGCCAGCTTCGGCAATGTCGATCCCGGCAAGCTGGCGGCGATCGGCTTCTGCTTCGGCGGCAAATGCGTGCTCGACATGGCGCGCAGCGGGCTGCCGATCCTCGGCGGCGTCTCCTTCCACGGCGTCTATGACCAGCCGGACTATTTCACGGTCTCGCCGATCAAGGCGAAGCTGCTGGTCTGCCATGGCTGGGAAGACCCGATCGCGCCGCCCGAGAAGACCGTGGCGCTGGCGCAGGAGCTGACCGAATCGGGCGCCGACTGGCAGATCCACGCCTATGGCCATGCCGGCCACGCCTTTACCGACCAGGATCGCAAGACCTCGACCGTGCCCGGCGTGGTCTATGAGCCGAAGGCGGACCGGCGCAGCTGGCAGGCGATGACCAACTTCCTCGAAGAGGTGTTCGCCTGAGCGGCGGGATTTCCGCGCTTTCCTTCGCTGTTCCTCGGCGAAAGCCGGGGCCCAGGGTTTCTCTTCCGAGCCGCTTGTGGCCCTGGGCCCCGGCTTTCGCCGGGGAACCGAGCACCGAAAGGTCGATCCTTTGATCCGCACCGCTGATCGAGTCGGGATTTGGGAGAGGTGAAGCCACCCCGCCCCAAGCTGCTGGACCGCATCACGTCCCGCACGATCGACGAGGTGGAAGTCGTCGCCTCGGTGCTGCTGGCGATCGCGGTGGCGCACTGGCTGGGCGCCGCGAACGTCTATTGGGCGGCCTTTGCCGGCTACATGGTGATGCGCGGCCATGCCGGCGAGACGTTGGTGCGCGGGCTGCTGCGCATCACCGGCACCGGCGCGGGCGGCCTGCTCGCGCTCGCCGCCGCGCCGTTCCTCGGCTGGTGGCCGGCGGCGGCCGCGGCCCTGTTCCTCGTCGGCGGCGGCGCGCTCTATGCCGCCATCACCGCCAGGCGCTCCTATGCCTGGCTGTTCTTCGGGCTCACCTTCGCGATGGTCGTGCTCGACAAGCTCGCCCATCCGCATGTCGCGCTCGCCAGCTTCGTCGAGACCCGGGTGCTGGAGACGGTGGCGGGCACGCTCGCCTGTGTCGCGGTCAGCCTCGCCTCGACGCTCACCCTGCGCCGGCGCTGGCCGGCAACGCCCGCGCCGCGCCCCGCCGGGCTCGGCTGGCATCCCGAAGCCGCGCGGCATGCGCTCCAGGGGGCGACGGCGCTGGCGCTGCTCGTCGGCCTGTCCGCCTGGCTGCATGTCCCGGCGCTGTCCCAGGCGGCGATCGGGATCATGGCGGTGATGCTGGTCCCCGCCGATTCGATCGGGGCGAGCGGGCTGCTGCCGGTCAGCCGCCGGCTGGTGCAGCGCTTCCTCGGCTGCCTGGCCGGTGCCGCGCTCGCCGCGCTCTTCCTGTTCGTCGCGCACGGATCGGCGCCCCTGCTGGTCCTCGGCACCGTGATCGGCGTGGTGATCGGCAAGCATCTCGAGAATGGCGACCATGCCCATCGCTATGTCGGCACCCAGTTCGCGCTGGCGATTCTCATCGTGCTGGTGCCGGACAGCTATGCCGATGCCGAGATCGGCCCGGCCCTGATGCGACTCGCCGGGGTGCTGATCGGCTTCGCGGTGCTCGAGCCAGTGCTGCTCGCCTGGCACGGGATCGCGCCGCGCCGGCAAGTAGCGCGACAGTCAAACAGCGACGGACCCGGCGATATCTAAGGAAACCGGCGAGTCGCCCCGGATGGTTAACGAAATGCCTCCAGCAGCAACTAGGATTCATCCGTAAGGTGCGACTACCATAAGGGTTCCCGCCGAATATTCGGCGTCCGAGTCGCCGTTCATAAACCCCTCACGACAGCAGCCGAACGGTTGCAGAAGCAGGGGATTGCAGACCATGTCGAAGACCACGATCGCGCTTGAAGCCGCCGTTGCCACCGTCCTTGAGAACACTCCCAAGGATGCGCCGCAGACCAACCGCCAGCGCGTCTATGTCGATCGTGCCTTCGCCCAGATCCTCAAGCTGATCGCCCCGCGCATCCGCCACTTCGTCCGCCAGTACGGCCTGACCGCCCATTGGGAAGATGCCGAGCAGTGCTGCGCCATCGCCGTGCACCGCGCGATCGAGAGCTACGACCCCACCAAGGCGCAGTTCACCACTTTCGTGAACTGGCAGATCCGCGGCGAGCTGCAGAGCCTGCGCTTCCGCCTGATGACCGACCAGCGCCCCTCGGCGAAGAAGGTCGAGGCCACGACGATTTCGCTCTCCGCCCTTGCAACCTCGCCTGACGGTGACGAGATCTCGCCCGAGGCGATGATCGAGGACGAGGACGCATTGGGCCGCACCGAGGCCGGCGCGTCGGACTATCTCGCCGAGGGCGCGGTTTCCGATCTGATCGACGCCTATGTCGACCAGCTCCGCAAGGTGGGTGTCGAGGCGCTCCGCCGCCGCCCCCGCGCCAAGGGCGCCGACGCCCCGGTCCGCCGCTCGGGCCCGTTCAAGACGGTCGATCCGGTCGAGATGGAGAAGCTCGAGGCCAAGCTGCAGCGCGACCGCGAGATCGTCGAGCGCCGCATCTTCGAGACCGCCACGCTCGATGAGATTTCGAACGACACCGGCGTCACCAAGGAGCGCATCCGCCAGATCACCAAGCGCGCTACCAAGGCGCTGGTCGAGATCGCCACCGAGCAGCCCCGCTTCGCCGTGATGGCCGAGGATGCGCGCCGCGCCATGCCGCCGGCCCGCCCGCGCCGCAGCGCCGCGGTTGCCGCCGCCAAGGTCTCGCTGCTCCCCGATCCCAGCGCGCTCCACAACCGCCTGGCCCATGTCGAGGCGATCGAAGCCGAACGCCGCTCGTACATCACCCCGGCCCTGCCGGTGATGCAGCTGGTGATGCACTGATCGCAGACCGTTCAGTACCCCGGCGAAAGCCGGGGCCCAGGGTCACAAGCGATACGGTAGAGAAACCCTGGGCCCCGGCTTTCGCCGGGGTACTGCGTTGGGATATGGCGGTCTTGCTTACACCACCCGCGACAGGAACCGGCTGAACGGATCCTCGCGATAGTCGCCGAAGGGGCCGCATTCGGTGAAGCCGAACTGGCGGTAGAGCGCATGGGCGGCGTCGAACGCCTCGCCCGATCCGGTCTCCAGGCTCACCCTTTTGTATCCGCGCGAGCGCGCCGTGCCCAGGATGTGCCCGACCAGCTTGGCGCCGGTGCCGCGGCGCAGATGCTCGGAAGCGGTGCGCATCGACTTGATCTCGCCATGCTCCGAATCGAGCTGACGCAGCGCCCCGCAGCCGAGCAGGTCCCCGCCGTCCCACACCGTCCAGAAGGTCACGTCGGGCGCGGCGAGGCCGGAGAGGTCGAGGAAATGGCAGCTGTCCTTGGGCGAATTGGCCAGCATGCCGGCGAAATGCTGCTCCAGCAGCCCGCGGACTCGCGAATCGTCGAGCCCGTCCTCGCGGATTTCCATTTCCTGCTCCCCCTTGTTGTTTTCCTTGGGCTCAGATCTCGTCGATAAATCCTGCCAAAGTCTCAAGGCACGAATGCGCCAGCGTCTTGCAGCGCGCCGGCGACCAGGCGAACTCGGGATCCGCGTTCACTTCATGGTCCTTGAACGGCATCTCCAGCGTCATCGAGACCGCGCCGAAGCGCTCGGCGAGCTGGTTGGTCGACATCGAGAGATTGGCCTGGCCCGGCGCCGACTTCTCATAGCCCAGGTCGAGCTGGAAATCGGGGGTCTGCCTGGCGAGGCGGCGGGCATATTCGTAGAATTTCTCGCCATGTTCGTCGGTCCAGGACGCGATGCCTTCATAGCCGGCCAGGAAGTTGGCCGGGATCGCCTCGTCGCCATGGATGTCCATCGCGAAGTCGACGCCGGTCTCGTCCATCGCCGTCTTGACGAGGAACACCTCGGGGCTCTTCTCCATCGTCGGCGCATGCCATTCGCGGTTGAGGTTGATGCCCGCCGCGTTGGTGCGCAGATGGCCGCGGCGCGAGCCGTCCGGGTTCATGTTCGGCACGATGTGGAACACGGCCTTTTCGCGCAGGGCGAGCGCGGTCGGGTTGGTCGGATCGGTCAGGAACTCGAGCGCCCCTTCCATCCACCACTCGGCCATGGTCTCGCCCGGATGCTGGCGAGCATAGAGCCACACGGTCTTGGGGCCGGTGCCCAGCGTCAGCAGGTCCATCGGCTGGCCGTCGAGCGTCTTGCCGAGCTCGCGGTGCGACACGCCGGGCATCAGCGCCATGCGGCTGACCAGGTCGTGGTGGCGTTCCATCGAATAGGGCGCGAAATAGGCGAACCAGACGAGATCGGTGTCGATCTGCTTGGTGAAGGTCAGCACGCCGTCGGCATAGGACGAATCGGCGGTGCGCCACGCCTCGCGGTCGGTCGACCAGCGTGCCTTGTAGCCCGGCCAGCCAAACGCATAGGCCGCATTCCCTGCGTTCAGCAGGCGGAAGGTGAGCTTGCGCCCCTTCGCGCCCGCCACGCGGAAATGGAACCACTGG
The DNA here is from genome assembly GCF_014204495.1 of Sphingomonas kyeonggiensis. GTDB lineage: Bacteria > Pseudomonadota > Alphaproteobacteria > Sphingomonadales > Sphingomonadaceae > Sphingomonas > Sphingomonas kyeonggiensis_A. The sequence goes on from NZ_JACHLN010000001.1 coordinate 1,429,519, forward strand.
TAGAAGTCGGACAGGTGATCGGTGACGATCTCGAGGTCGACGCGGTCGCCCTCGATGCCGACGAGGCGGATGTTGCCGGAATCGAAGCCGGAATTGATCTGGATGGTCATTTCACCGTGATAGTGATGCCGGACTCGCCGGGGAAGTCCTTGAACAATGCCCGGGCCATGCGGGCGGCCGCAACCGCCGGCTGGTCGGGATCGGTGCCGCTCACGCTGCCGCTCTGGGCGCGGCCTTCCCACACGGTGGTGTTGTCGCTGCGCCGGCGCAGCTGCACCCACAGCTCGGTCTGGTAGAGCTCGCGCACCTTGCCGCCGATGCCGAATCCGACATCGCCGCCAACGCCTACGCCGCCGCGGCGCCCGCCGCTATAGCTGCCGCCGCCGACGCCGATGGTGACGGGCGGCGGCTCCTTGAAGGCGCCCTTGCTCGTGCGGCGGAAGGCGACCGCGGCGATATAGCCCGAGGGCGTGCTGCTCACCGACTGGACATAGCCCAGCCGCTCCAGCTCGGCGCGCACCGCGTCCGAATAGGCCTGGTATTCGGGCCCGAACGTATCGGTATTGGCCATCGGCTCGACCGCCACCGTGGTGCGCTCCAGCGGTGCGCCCAGATGATAGCGGGTCACATCGATCGGCTGGGGACGATAGGTGGGAGCGCAGGCCCCCAGCGCGACGAGCAAGGCGATGCTGAGCGGCTTCTTCACGCGACGAACTCCTGTTTCGCGAACGGAACGTCCCCGTTTGCCCTCCAACACGGATCAGGTCGAGTCGGTTCCGCACGGCGACAGGGCGACTCCCGCCTTGACTTGCCCGGCATCGGACACTAGGCGAGCCCCTCTTTCCGGCATTCCATAATTTGAGAAGCGAATCGGTCATGAAGATCGTGAATTCATTGAAGTCGCTCAAGGATCGGCATCGCGACAACCGCGTGATCCGTCGTCGTGGGCGCATCTACGTCATCAACAAGACCCAGAAGCGGTTCAAGGCCCGCCAGGGCTGATCCTGCGCGTGGAGGCCCCGTCGGCCGTCATCTTCGACGTCGGCAACGTCCTCTACGACTGGAATCCGCGGTACTTGTACGAGCGCCTGATCGGTGACGATCGGGCGCTCGACGCGTTTCTGGCCAATGTTGCCACCAAGGCGTGGCATTTCCAGCATGACGCTGGCCGCCCCTTTGCCGAGACCTCGGCAGAGCTGGCCGCCGCGCACCCCGAGTTCGCCGAGATGATCGCGCTCTGGGGTCCGCGATTCGACGAGCAGATCCCGCATGCGCTGCCGGGCATGAAGGAGCTGGTCACGGAGCTCGACGAATCGGGCGTGCCGCTCTTCGCGATCACCAATTTCTCGGGCGAGTTCTGGCCGCCTTTCCGCAACCGCGAATCGGCATTGTTCGATCGCTTCCGGGGCATCGTCGTCTCGGGCGACGAGAAGCTGGTGAAGCCCGATCCTGCGATCTACGCGCTGGCGCTTGCCCGATTCGGGCTGGCGGGATCGGATGCGGTGTTCGTCGACGATCGCGAGGACAATGTCGCCGCGGCGTTCGACGCGGGCATCCATGGCCTGCTGTTCACCGGCGCGGACAAGCTGCGCGCGGATCTCGCCGCGCTGGGGCTGTTGTAAACTCTCACCATTCACTGCCTTCCTGATCCCCGGCGAAGGCCGGGGTCCAGTATCGGTGAATTTTGTGAGGCGCACGCACCTCTCGAACCACATTGCAACTGGGCCCCGGCCTTCGCCGGGGATCAGCCTATGCCTGCCGCAAGCGCAGCGCAGCGAGCCAACCGAGGCTGCGGAGATAAAGAAAAAGGCCGGGCATCGAGCCCGACCTTATTCTAACCCACCCCTAACCCCTCCCTTGCAGGGAGGGGGATCGCAGCGAATCAGATCGCGTCAGGGCCTTCCTTGCCCGGGTGGTTCTTCAGCTCGTCGCCGACCAGCGTCACCACGTGCAGCACGTTGGTCGAGCCCGGCGTCTTGAACGGCACGCCGGCGCACAGCACCACGCGGTCGCCCGATGCGGCGATGTGATGGCGCAACGCCATCCGCTTCGACTTGGCGACCATCTCCTCGAACGAATCGACGTCGCGGGTGTGCACCGCGTGCACGCCCCACAGCAGGCCGAGCCGGCGCGCCGTGTCGATATGCGGGGTCAGCACCAGGATCGGCACCGCCGGACGCTCGCGGGCGATGCGGCGCGCGGTCGAGCCCGAGCTGGTAAAGCAGGCGATGCCCGATGCCGACACCGTCTTGGCGATGTTCTTCGCCGCTTCGGCGAGCGCGTCGGCAGTGGTGGGATCGGGGCGCAGCACGGTGAAGTGGACGCGGTCGCCATGCGCGGGGTCGCGCTCCACCGCATCGGCGATCGAGTTCATCATCGCCACCGATTCGACCGGCCACTTGCCCGCGGCGCTCTCGGCCGAGAGCATGATCGCGTCCGCACCGTCATACACGGCGGTGGCGACGTCCGAGACCTCGGCGCGGGTCGGCGACGGGCTCTCGATCATCGATTCGAGCATCTGGGTGGCGACGATCACCGGGCGGCCCATGCGGCGGGCGGTCTCGACGATGCGCTTCTGCAGCGGCGGCACGGTCTGCGGCGGCAGCTCGACGCCCAGGTCGCCGCGGGCGACCATCACGCCGTCGCACTGCTCGACGATCTCGTCGAGGCGCGCGATCGCCGAGGGCTTCTCGATCTTGGCGAGCAGCGCCGCCTTGCCGCCGATCAGGCGGCGGGCTTCCATCAGGTCCTCGGGGCGCTGGACGAAGCTGAGCGCGATCCAGTCGGCGCCCTGCTCGACCGCGAAGGCCAGGTCGCTGCGGTCCTTCTCGGTGAGTGCCGCGAGCGGCAGCACCATGTCGGGCACGTTCAGGCCCTTGTTGTTCGACAGCGGGCCACCGACCTCGACGATCGTGGTCAGCCGGTCGGGCGCGACCGAGAGCACGCGCAGCACCAGCTTGCCGTCATCGAGCAGCAGGCGGGCATTCTCGTGCGCCGCCTCGAAGATCTCGCGGTGCGGCAGCTCGACGCGGGTGGCGTCGCCCGGGGTCTTGTCGCGGTCGAGGATGAATTCGTGGCCGGTGACCAGCTGCACCTTGCCGTCGGCGAACTTGCCGACACGCAGCTTCGGCCCCTGAAGGTCGGCCAGGATCGTGGTCGGCCGGCCGAACTTCTTCTCCAGGCCGCGGATCGCCTCGAACAGCGGCACCTTCGATGCCTGGTCGCCATGGCTCATGTTGATGCGGAACGCGTCGGCGCCGGCTTCGAACAGCTTGGCGATCATCTCCGGGGACGCGCTGGCGGGGCCGAGCGTCGCGAGGATGCGAACCTTGCGGGTGCGGGGGCTGATTGCCTTTGTCATCGTTGTCATATCCTCGGCTTGTGCCTCGGTGCCTCTAACCTCATATCGCACAGGATCAACCGCCGAGGTGGAAAATGGACGAACTCGATCATCTGGATGACGCTACCGCCGCCAAGGCGTTCCGCACGCTTGTCCGCCACCTCCGCCATCGCACCGATGCGCAGAATATCGACCTGATGGGCCTTGCCGGCTTCTGCCGCAACTGCCTGGCCGACTGGATCACCGAGGCGGACCCGGGAATCGCGAAGGACGAGGCGCGCCGCATCATCTACGACATGCCCTTCTCGGAGTGGAAGGCGCAGCACCAGGGCGAGGCAACCCCCGAGCAGATCGCCCGGATGGAAGAGAGCCTCAGGAAGAACGAAGTCCGCGACGAGGAGCTGGACGAAGCGCTTGACGAGAGCTTCCCGGCTAGCGACCCGCCTTCGATGACCGAACCGGGCCGCTGACCGGCCTGGCCGGCGGCTTGCCCGCGCCGTGTGCCGGTGGCTTGGGCAGCGCGCGCGGGGGCAGGGGCGCCAGCTTCCACTTCATCGCCTTGCCCACCGCCGCGCGCCAGATGTCATAGCCGGTACGGGTCATGTGCAGCCCGTCGCCGAGGAACAGCTCCGGGCGCGGCCTGCCGTCCGGCCCCAGCATCTGCGGCACGATGTCGACATAGCCGAGCAGCGGATCGGTCGCGGTGTATTCGCGCACCAGCGCGTTGGTCGCGCGGATGCCGTCGATCAGCCGCCAGCGTGAGATACTCGGCTTGATCGACAGGAACAGGATGCGCGTGCCGGGCAGCTTCGCCCGGATCCTGGCCACCAGCGCCTGGAAATCGGCGAAGACCTCGTCGGGGGTGTGGCCCGCCTCCAGGTCGTTGTCGCCGGCGTAGAAGACCACCGTCTTCGGCGCATAGGGCGTGACGATGCGGTCGACATAGCGCACGCTGTCCGGGATCGTGGAGCCGCCGAAGCCGCGGTTGATGACATTGTGGCCCGGGAAATCCTTCGCCAGGTCGGTCCACATCCGGATGCTCGAGCTGCCGAGGAACAGCACGCCGCCTTTCGCCGGCCTGGCAACCGCGTCGCGCGCCTCGAACGCGGCGATCTCGGCGGCGAAGGGCTGCTTCTCGACCGGGATCGGGGCGGGGCGGATCGGAGCCGGCACGCGCATCGTCGGCGGCAGCAGCACCGGCGCTGCCGGTTTGGTCTGCGCCAGGGCGGTGGCGGGCTGCAGGACAAGCGTCAGGGCGGCGAGAAGCGGGATTCGGCGGAAAAGCGGCATGGGCATGCGATAGCGGCAGGTGCCCGCCGGGGCAATCGACTGGTGCGTCTGCATGGGGCGGCAAGCGCTTGGGGGTTGAGCGGCGCCGCCGGCTCCGATAATCGCGCCCCTTTCCAGATTCTATTCTTCCAGGAGCTTTCCCTTGTCCGATTCGATTTCCGCCGAGCAGCTGCGCCTTTTCATCGAGCGGATCGAGCGCCTCGAGGAAGAGAAGAAGGGCATCGCCGACGACATCAAGGATGTCTATGCCGAAGCCAAGTCGACCGGTTTCGACGTGAAGACGATGCGCAACATCGTCCGCCTGCGGAAGATGGAGAAGCATCACCGCGACGAGGCGGAGATGCTGCTCGAGACCTACAAGCAGGCGCTCGGTATCTGATCGATTTCCGTTATCCCGCTCCGGACCGGGTCCGGGGCGGGGCGGCGATCTCGGGCCGGGCATTGCCCATTGGCCCTTGCCTGGCCTAGAGACGCGCCACGATTTTCCATACGAGAGCGCAATGGCAGGCCATTCCAAGTTCAAGAACATCATGCACCGCAAGGGCGCGCAGGATAAGAAGCGCTCGAGCATGTTCTCCAAGCTCAGCCGCGAAATCACTGTCGCGGCGAAGATGGGGATGCCCGATCCCGACATGAATCCGCGCCTGCGCGCCGCGATCGCCGCGGCCAAGGCGCAGTCGATGCCCAAGGACAATATCCAGCGCTCGATCGACAAGGCGAGCAAGGGCGACGCGGAGAATTACGAAGAGATCCGCTACGAAGGCTTCGGCCCGGGCGGCGTCTCGCTGATCATCGAGGCGCTGACCGACAATCGCAACCGCACCGCCACCAATGTGCGCACCGCGGTCTCGAAGAATGGCGGCAATCTCGGCACCGCCGGCTCGGTGAGCCACGGCTTCGACCGGATGGGCCTGATCAACTATCCGGTCAGCGCCGGCGACGCCGAGAAGGTGTTCGAGGCCGCGCTCGAAGCCGGGGCCGAGGACGTCACCTCGTCCGAGGACGGCCATGAGATCTGGACCGCGCAGGACGCGCTCCACGAAGTCGCCAAGGCGCTCGAGCCGGTGCTCGGCGAGGCCGAGGGCGCGAAGCTCGCCTGGCGCCCGCAGACCATGGTCGATGTGAACGAGGACGACGCGACCAAGCTGTTCAAGCTGATCGACGCGCTCGACGACGATGACGACGTCCAGACCGTCTGGGGCAATTACGAAGTCTCGGACGCCGTGATGGAGAAGCTGGGCTAAGGTGATCATCCTCGGCCTCGATCCCGGCCTCGGCACCACCGGCTGGGGCCTGATCCGTGCCGAGGGCAATCGCTTGTCGCACCTCGCCAACGGCAAGTTGAAGACCGATACCAAGGCGCCGCTGCCCCGGCGTCTCGCGCATCTCGATGCCATGCTCGCCGCGCTGATCGCCGATCACGCGCCCCAGGCGGCGGCGGTCGAGGAAGTGTTCGTCAATTCCAATGCCCAGTCGACGCTCAAGCTCGGCCAGGCGCGGGGCGTGGTGCTGTGCGCCGCCGCGCGGACCGGCATCGATGTCGGCGAGTACAAGCCGAGCACGGTCAAGAAATCGGTGGTCGGCGTCGGCAATGCCGAGAAGGAGCAGGTCCACGCCATGGTCTCGCGCCTGCTGCCCGGCGTGAAGATCGACGGGCCGGATGCGGCGGACGCGCTCGCCGTGGCGATCTGTCACGCGCACCATCTCGCTAGCGCGCGGCTGGGGCTGCGCTAATTCCCCGGCAGCGGAACTGGCCGCCCCCGGCGAAAGCCGGGGAGCAGAAAAGTCGAATAGCGGGTCGCTCAGGCCGCCAGCGCCGGCAGGGTGATTTCGCTTTCCTACGCAGCGTTGTTCCGCTTATGTACCAGCCATGCGCCAGGCTCTCCCTTGTCCATCGATCCCGCTTCATGCGCGCATGCGTGGGGACTCAAGAGATTCAACATTTTTGCCCGTCCGCCGGGTTGCCGCGCAGGGGAGAACGGCATGATCGCGCATCTCAAGGGCCGCATCGAAGCGACCGGGATCGACAGCGTCGTGATCGACGTCAACGGCGTCGGCTATCTCGCCGGCGCCTCGGCCCGGACGTTGGCGGCGCTCGGCGCGGTCGGCGAGTTCGCGACGCTGCATACCGAGATGCTGGTCAGCGAGGATTCGATCCGGCTGATGGGCTTCGCCACGGCGGCGGAGCGGGACTGGTTCCGCCATCTGACCAGCGTGCAGGGCGTCGGCGCCAAGGTGGCGCTGGCGATCCTCTCGATCCTGTCCCCTGAGGAAGTGCAGACCGCCGTCGCCCGCGCAGATGCGGCGATGATCGCCCGCGCCAACGGCGTGGGGCCGAAGCTCGCCCAGCGCATCGTCAACGAACTCAAGGACAAGGCCGGCGGCGTCGCGCTCGGTGCCAGCGCCGGCGGCGCGGCCCCGGCGAGCGGCGCGGCGCAGGACGCGGTTTCGGCGATGCTCAACCTCGGCTTCAAGCCGGCCGAGGCAAGCGCCGCGGTCAATGCCGCCGCCGATGAGCTGGGCAGCGGTGCCACGCTCGACGCGCTCGTCCGCCTCGCGCTGCGCAAGGCCGCCAAGTGACCACCCGCACCGCCTCGTGCCGCTGTGGCCAGCTCCGCGCCGAATGCACCGGCGAGCCGGTGCGCATCTCGGTCTGCCACTGTCTCAACTGCAAGCAGCGCAGCGGATCGGCCTTTGCCGTGCAGGCGCGTTTTCCCACGGACCAGGTAACGATCACGGGCCAGTCGACCGAATGGCTTGCCCCTTCGGAAAGCGGTGGTCCGCCGGCCAGCTTCCATTTCTGCCCGGTCTGCGGCGGCAATGTCTGGTACAGCGGCGGCGGTATCGCCGACACCATCGCCATCCCTGTCGGCCATTTCGCCGATCCCGCCTTCCCGGCGCCGAGCATCTCGGTGTTCGAGGAGCGGCAATGCGCCTGGCTGAGCATCACCGGCGTGGTCGAGCATTATGACTGAGCGCTCAGCCCAGCGGTGTGAGCAGCGGCTTCCCCGCGAAATGCGCGTCGAGATTGGCGAGCACCAGGTTGCGCATCTCGGTGCGGCTTTCCTCGGTGGCGCTGCCCTGGTGCGGGGCGAGGACGACCTGGTTCATCGCCTTGAGCGCCTCCGGCACCTGCGGCTCATGGGCGAACACGTCGAGCCCGGCGCCGGCGATGCGGCCCTCGGCCAGCGCGGCCACCAGCGCATCCTCGTCGACCAGGCTGCCCCGGGCGATATTGACCAGCACACCGTCCGGCCCCAGCCGGTCGAGTATCTCGGCATCGACGATATTCTGCGTGTCGCTCCCACCGGGGGCGGCGAGGACCAGCACGTCGCTCGTCTCGGCCAGCGCGGCGATGTCGGGCACGAAGCGCCACGGTACCGCTTTCTCGCTGCGGGCGGTGTAGAGCAGCTCGCCGGCAAAGGGCGCGGCGCGAAGGGCGATGGCATGGCCGATCCGGCCCAGCCCGAAAATGCCGATGCGCCGTCCGCTCGCGCGCCTGCCCAGCGGCGCGCTCCAGCCGCCGGCGCGCACCAGCGCGTCGTTCGCCGCGATGCGCCGGTGGACGGCGAGCATCAGCGCGATGGCAAGGTCGGCGACATCCTCGGTCAGCACGTCCGGGGTCAGCGTCAGCGGAATGCCGCGGGCCCGCAGCGCCGCCGTATCGATGCCGTCATGGCCGATGCCGTGGATCGCGACGATCTCGAGGTCGGGCAGCTGCTCCAGCAGCGCCGTATCCAGCTTCGCCATGCCGCCGCCCACCACGGCGCGGATGCCGGGCACCGGCGCGCCTTCATGCAGGGTGAAGCGCTCGGCCAGCGCCGCGCGGAGCGGGGCGGGGACGTTCGAGATCAGCAACAGGTCGGGGCGGGGCATGGTCGGGCACTAGCTCCTGGGGTGCAGGCAGGATAGGGCAGCGCGATGGAAATCGAAGTCAGCGCCGAGGCCAAGGACAAGTCGCTCAACCGCAAGGTGGCGATCACCGTGGTCGTGCTGTCGGTGTTCATGGGCCTGTGCGGGATCAAGGACGGCAATATCGTCCAGGCGATGCAACAGGCCCAGTCGGCCTCGGTCGACACGTGGAACGAATATCAGGCGACCAAGACCAAGCAGCATGTCGCCGAGGCCAGCCGCGTCCAGATCGCCGCGCTCGCCGACCCGAAGCGCGCCGCGCCGGTGCTTGCCGGGCTCGATGCGGAGATCGCCAAGTACAAGGCCGAAGCCCCCCGCCTCGCCGCCGATGCGAAGGCGCAGAGCGACCAGTATGACGCGCTCAACGTCCATGACGACCAGTTCGACGCCAGCGATGCGGCGGTCTCCACCGCCATCTCGATCGCGGCGGTGGCGGCTTTGGTCGAGAGCGGATGGCTGCTCTGGGCCGGCTGGGCCTTTGGCGCCTTCGGCCTGTTCATGGGGCTGTGCGGGTTCCTCGGCTGGGGTTTCCACCCGGCGCTGCTGAGCGGGGTGCTGGGGTGAGCAACCCACATGTCGAGCGGCTGTTCGAAGCCTGTCCATTTCTCCGCGCTCACATCACGGATCCGGATATTCTCGATCTGGCGACAATCGTATTCGGTGGAACTGCCGGCCTGCTGATCGAACACCGGCTGTTCGCGTCGGAAGAGGATCAGGTTTTTAATTATTTCAATAGCTTGGCGAGTCATGGGACTGAGGAGGAACGTCAGATCCTTGGAACGGGCGCGATAGAATTGTTCAACGATACTCCCCAGGCACAGCGCCTTGCGCGGCGGAAGTTGAAAGGCGCGGCACTCGGAATGCTTGAGGAATTGCGGGAATATTTCGGTCAGCCCGATTATGGGAATGCCGCGTGACCGACACCGATCGCCTCCTTTCCTCCGGCCGACGCGCCGATGACGTGGACGCCGCACTGCGCCCGAAGAGCCTCGACGAATTCGTCGGCCAGCGGGCGGCGCGCGAGAATCTCCGGGTGTTCATCGATGCCGCCAAGTCGCGGGGCGATGCGCTGGACCATGTCCTGTTCTTCGGCCCCCCGGGGCTGGGCAAGACCACGCTCGCCCAGATCATCGCCCGCGAGATGGGCGTCGGCTTCCGCTCCACCTCGGGTCCCGTCATCGCCAAGTCGGGCGACCTCGCCGCGCTGCTCACCAATCTCGAGGATGGCGACGTCCTGTTCATCGACGAGATCCACCGGCTGAATCCCGCGGTCGAGGAAGTCCTTTATCCGGCGATGGAGGACCGCGCGCTCGATTTGATGATCGGCGAGGGACCCTCGGCGCGCAGCGTGCGGATCGACCTGCCGCGCTTCACCCTGGTCGGCGCCACCACCCGCCAGGGGCTGCTCACCCAGCCGCTCCGGGATCGCTTCGGTATTCCGGTGCGCCTCAATTTCTATGGGGTGGACGAGCTGGAAAAGGTCGTCACCCGCGCCGCCTCGCTGCTCGACCTGCATGTCGCCCCCGATGGCGCGCATGAGATCGCGCGGCGTTCGCGGGGCACGCCGCGCATCGCCGGCCGCCTGCTGCGCCGGGTGCGCGATTTCGCCAATGTGCTGGGCGAGGATGTGGTGCATGCCCGGGTGGCCGACCAGTCGCTGACCCGGCTCGAGGTCGATGCGCTCGGCCTCGATGCGATGGACCGGCGCTATCTCATGATGATCGCCGATATCTACAAGGGCGGCCCGGTCGGCGTGGAGACGCTGGCGGCGGGGCTCAGCGAGCCGCGCGACACGATCGAGGAAGTGATCGAGCCCTATCTGATCCAGATCGGGATGATCGCGCGGACGGCGCGTGGACGCTGCCTCAACGCCGCCGGCTGGAAGCATCTCGGGCTCAATCCTCCGTCCACCGCGCAGGAAGGGCTGTTCGACTGAGGCTGGGGGTTTCCCCCGCGGAATTGCCGGGTTAGGGGCCGGGAATGCATGCCGCCTTTGCCCCTGGCCGCTTCGAGGGCCTCGAGCATCATTTCGTCCTGCGTGTCTATTTCGAGGACACCGACCTGAGTGGCGTGGTCTATCACGCCAACTATCTCAGGTTCATGGAGCGGGCCCGCTCGGATATGCTGGCCCTGGCCGGCGTCGACCAGCGCGCCGTCCATGAGGCCGGCACCGGCGCCTATGCGCTGCGCGAGGCGAACATTCGATTCCGGGCGCCGGCGCGCTTGGGCGACGAACTGGTGGTGGTCAGCAGGCTGGTCCAGCTGCGCCCCGCCGCAGTGGATATTCATCAACGAGTCATGCGCGACGTTACCATAGTGGCCGAAGCGGAAGTCGAGGCGGTGTTCGTCTCCCCGTCCGGGCGGCCCCGCCGGCAGCCGGCGGAATGGATGGATCGATTCGCGCCGCTGGTCTGGAAGGGGAACTGAACCGATCATGGAATTTATCAGCACCGACGCCGCAACCATGTCGCCGATCGGCCTGTTCCTGCAGGCGGACTGGGTGGTGCGCGCCGTGATGATCGGCCTGCTGCTCGCGTCGCTCTGGACCTGGACGATCATTCTGAGCTTCGGCTTCCGGGTCGGCTCGGTGCGCAAGGCGATCGACAGGTTCGAAAGCGAATATCGCGAAGCCGATGACATCGACGAGTTCCACCGCCGCGCCGCCGGCCGCGAGCAGCCGATTGCCCGGGTCTTTGCCGCCGGCGTTACCGAATGGCGCCGTTCGACATCGGGCAAGGCCATCGACCGCGAAGGCACGCGCGAGCGCCTGGCCACCGCGATGGGCGCGACGATCGCGAACGAGATCGACAAGCTGGCCGACCGGCTGAACTTCCTCGCCACCATCGCCTCGGCAGCGCCGTTCATCGGCCTGTTCGGCACGGTGTGGGGCATCATGCGCAGCTTCACCGGGATCGCCAAGGAGCAGAGCTCCTCGCTTGCCGTGGTCGCGCCGGGCATCGCCGAGGCACTGTTCGCCACCGCGATCGGCCTGTTCGCCGCCATCCCGGCGCTGATCGCGTACAACCGCTATTCGCATGCCGTGAACCGCGTCGAGGCGCGGCTCAACCGCTTCGCCGACGGCTTCCACGCGACGCTCAGCCGTCGCCTGGAGATGGAGGCCTAAGCCGGTGTCGATGCACCTTCCTTCGAACAAGGGGCGCGGCCGCCGCGCGCCGATGGCCGACATCAACGTCACCCCGCTGGTCGACGTGATGCTGGTGCTGCTGATCATCTTCATGGTCACCGCGCCGCTGCTCACCGCCGGCGTGCCGGTGAACCTGCCCGAGAGCCGCGCCAAGCCGGTCGACCAGGACCAGAAGCCCGTCCAGATCTCGATCGACGACAAGGGCCAGGTGTTCGTCGACAACGAGCTGACCGCCGACACGGCGCTGCCCGCCAAGCTCGAGGAGATCGCCGGCCGTGCGCCGGGTCCGGACGGCAAGCCGGCGGCGGTGTTCCTGCGCGCCGACCAGGGCCTGGGCTATGGCAAGGTCATGAAGGTGATGGGCGAGCTCAACCATGCCGGGCTCAACCGCGTTTCGCTGATCACCGACGCGAGCGCCAAGCCGTGAACCGGACCGAGGGAGCAGGGCTGACCGTTGCGCTGATCGGGCATCTCGCCCTGTTCGGGGTGCTGTCGGTCGGTTTCCTCGCCACTCCCAATCCGATGAAGCTGAAGCCGACGCCGATCGAAGTCGCGCTGGTCGACCAGGTCGCACTGGAAAGCACCTCGCCGACGCCGACCAGCGAAGAACCGGCCGCCAAGCTCTCGCCGGTGGAAGCGCCGATCGAGCCGGACAGTGCGCCGCCCGAGCCCGCGCCCAACCCGCAGCCTATCGCCAAGCCGCAGCCCGCGCCGCCCAAGCCGGCACCGGCGCCCGATGCGGTAAAGCCCGCGCCGAAGACACCGCCCAAGGCAGCCCCGGCCCAGGCGCCGTCGCGCCCGTCCAACCGCCCGGTTGCACCGACGGGTCGGCTCGACGGCCTGCTCAACGGCATCAACGACAAGCCGGCAAAGAGCACCTCGGTCACGCCGCCCGCCGCCACGGTCGGGCCGGAGCAGAAGGCTGCGCTCAGCGCCGCGATCATCCGCCAGATCCGCCCCCACTGGGCCCCGCCCAGCGGTGCCGATTCGGACAAGCTGCGCACGACGGTGACGGTGCGCCTCAACGAGGACGGCTCGCTTGCGGGCGAGCCGCGCGTCACGGCGCAGACCGGCATCACCGACAGCAATCGCGCCCAGGCCGATCTCGCCCGGGACCGCGCGATCCGAGCGGTGAAGCTGGCGGCCCCTTTCAAGCTGCCGCCGCAATTCTACAGCGCGTGGCGAGTCATAGCCCCGGTTTTGTACGAGGACCTGTGAAGATGAAATTTGCCCATCTGACGATCGCGGCCCTGCTGGCGAGCACCGCGGCCACCGTCGCGCAGGCGCAGGAAGTGCCGGCGCCCGCACCGATCCCGACCCCGGACCAGGACACGCCGCTCAGCGTCGACGTGAGCAATACCGCCGCCAAGGACCTGGTCATCGCGATCCCGGCGATGCCGACCTCGCAGTCCGTCGACACGCCGGCGGGCCCTACCGACCAGCTCGGTGCCAAGCTCGCCCAGGTGGTCGAGGACGATCTGCGCAACACCGGCTTGTTCAAGACGCGCGGGCCCTCGGCCAGCCGCGGGATCGCGTACAGCGAAGTGGCCGCGCCCAATTACGGCAGCTGGAACGGCAACCAGGCGATCATCCAGGGCTATGTTCGCGCCAATGGCAACGGCTCGCTGACCGTCGGCTGCTATCTCTACGACGTGCTGCTACAGAGCGAGCTGGTCCGCCAGGGTTTCGTCGTCTCGCCGGGGGACTGGCGTCGCGCGGCGCACAAGTGTGCCGACGCTGTCTATTCGAAGCTGACCGGCGAAGGCCCCTATTTCGACAGCCAGGTGGTCTACGTCGCGGAGACCGGCCCCAAGAACAAGCGCCGCAAGCAGCTGGCGATCATGGACCAGGACGGCGCCAACCACCGCTTCCTCACCAACGGCCAGTCGATCGTGCTGACGCCGCGCATGTCGCCGAAGCAGAACGCGATCGTGTACATGAGCTACACCCAGCGCAAGCCGTCCATCTATGTCTATGACATGGCGGCGCGCTCGAACCGGCTGCTCGTATCCAATGTCAGCCTCAGCTTCGCGCCGCGCTTCTCGCCGGACGGCCGCTGGGTGCTGTTCTCGATGTCGCAGGCCGGCAACACCGATATCTATCGCATCGCGGCGGCGGGCGGCGAATCGCAGCGGCTCACCAACTCGCCGGGCATCGATACCGGCGGCAGCTACTCGCCCGACGGCTCGAAGATCGTGTTCGAGAGCGACCGCGGCGGCACCCAGCAGCTCTATGTGATGGGCGCCGATGGCTCGAACCAGCACCGGATCAGCTTCGGCGGTGGCCGCTATGCCACGCCGGTGTGGAGCCCGCGCGGCGACCTGATCGCCTTCACCCGCACCGGCGGCGGCGCGTTCCGGATCGGCGTGATGAACCCTTCGGGCGGCGGCGAGAAGCTGCTCACCAACAGCTGGGGCGACGAGGCGCCGAGCTGGTCGCCCAACGGCCGCGTGCTGATGTTCTTCCGTTCGGCCCAGGGTTCGGGCCGGCCGGACCTTTGGTCGGTGGACCTCACCGGCACCAATGCGCGGCGTATTCCCACGCCGCTCGACGGATCGGATCCCAGCTGGGGACCGATTCGCCCCTGAAACGTTACCGCATCTGTGCTAGCGTCCGGGCAAGCGGACGAGATGCGACCAGAGAAGGAGGAAAGACCATGTCCAAGATCACGACTGGCCTGGTGCTCGGCATCGCGCTGATCGCCACTGCGGGTTGCACCAAGAAGCGCAATGTCGCCGACATTCCGCCCGCGCCGTCGGATACCGGTCCGGTCAATGCCGGCGAGGGCGACAGCGATACGGTTGCGGCGCCGATCAACGAGCAGTTCCGCCGCGAAGTGGCGAGCGACACGATCCACTTCTCGTTCGACCAGTATGACATCGATCCGGAAGCGCGCGCGATCCTGGACAGCCAGGCGCAGTGGCTGACCAGCCACCCGAACACGCGCATCACGATCGAGGGGCACTGCGACGAGCGCGGCACCCGCGAGTACAATCTCGGCCTGGGCGATCGCCGCGCCAATGCCGCGAAGAACTACCTCGCTTCGCGCGGCATCTCGCCGGCGCGGATCACTACGATCAGCTACGGCAAGGAGCGCCCGATCGCGCTCGGCTCGGACGATGCCAGCTGGGCGCAGAACCGTCGTGCGGTGACGATCGTCATCAGCTAAGGCGTTTCGCCAGACAGGACACGGGCCGCCGGGAGCAATTCCGGCGGCCTTTTTCGTGGTCAGGGCTGGCGGTTCAGCGGCAGGGCAGGTCCTTCGCCGCGGGCGAAATAGTCGAGCCGGATCACCGCGCCGTGCGCATCGCGTACGGGCAGGAAATAGCTGAGCTCGTCGGGCATGAAGCGGATCGCGCCGTCGCTGCCGAGCATCGCCGGGGTGCCGCTGCGATTGGGGCGGCTGATCACCAGCCCGCCGTCCTGCACCGCGATGGTGCGGGACGTTGCCGGATCGCTGCCATAGCTGCCGGCAAGCGGCGCCAGCGATCCGGCTGGAACGGCGCTGGCGCGTTGGAGCGGATAGGGCTTGCCGATCACGATCGCCGCCATCCGCCGGGCAAGCGTCTGCGCGTCGAAGCTGTCGCTGTTGGCGAGCACCACCACCGTCGCGTCTTCGGCGGGCAGGTAGAACAGCGCCGAGGTGAAGCCGTTGATCTGGCCGGTATGCCCGATCGCATCCTGACCGCGAATCTGCCAGCGATAGAGGCCCAGCCCATAGCGCTCCTGCACACCGACGCTCGCCAGCGCAGGCTTGCTCATCTCGGCAAAGCCAGCTGTGCCGACCACCCGGCCTTGCGACAATGCGCGCATCCAGCGCAGCAGGTCGGCCGCGGTCGAGCGCAGCGATCCGGCGGTCTTGGGGATCGAGACATTGAACGGCGCGGCATTGCGCAGCACGCCCTTGTCACTGGAATAGCCGCTCGTCCGGCCGGGCACGATGTCGTCCGGGCGGTCATAGGCGGTGTTGGCCAGTCCCAGCGGCACGAGCAGGCGCGTCCGCATCGCCTCATCCCAGCTTTGCCCGGTCACTTTCTCGATCACTGCCGCGAGCAGGATATAACCGGCGTTCGAATAGCGCTGCGCGGTGCCGGGCTCGAAGGCGAGCGGTCGCGCGGCGATCCGCCGCACCTGCTCGGCGATCGGTACTTCGCCATTGCCGAAGGGCGGCTGCGCCACCGTATCGGTCTCGCTGACGCCGGCGGTGTGGCTGAGCAGCTGGCGCAGCGTGATCCGCGGATCCAGCGGGACGTCGGGTAGATAGCGCACCGCCGGTGCATCGAGCGAGACTTCGCCGCGTGCCCCCATCTGGACGAGCAGCGCACCGGTGAAGCTCTTGGTGATCGAGGCGATGCGGAACAGCTGGTCGGGTGACAGCGGCACGCCCAGCTCTACCTCCGCCATGCCGCGCGCCTTGCGGTAGAGCACCGTGTCGCCCCGTGCGATCAGCACCACCGCGCCCGACCCCTTCGGATCGATTGCCGCGGCCATCGCCGAATCGGCATCGGGGGCGATCATCGCGGGGGAGGGCTGGGCCCATGCCGGCGTCGCCAGCATCACGGTGCAGAGCATGGCAGGCAGAAAAGGCCGCATCGATTCCCCCTCTCGAACGGCGGACACTCTCTCGAATGCGGATGAGCCGGGCATGAACCGCGTTCCGATTCCGCTTGCGGGGCGTTTCGACTCGATATAAATACGATATCATAATTTTGGGAGGTAATGATGACTGACGTTCGTAGCGCCGCGCCGGCACTGCGCCAGAGCAGCGAGAAGACTGCAACCACGGCAAGCGGCTATGGCATGCTGCTCGTGGCGCTGCTCGCGATTGTCGCGGCGGGCGTGGCGCTCTCGCAGATCGACCGCATCGCCGACTGGATCGTGATCACCACGCTCCTGGTCGCGATCGTCGTCGAGCTGTTCGTGCTGTGCGGCTTCTATCTGCTCCAGCCCAACCAGGCGGCGGTGATCACGCTGTTCGGCGACTATCAGGGCACCGATCGCACCACCGGTCTGCGCTGGGCCATGCCGTGGCTGATCAAGAAGAAGGTCTCGGTGCGCGCCAACAACATCATTTCGGAGCGCATCAAGGTGAACGACCTGCGCGGCAACCCGATCGAGATGGCGGCGCAGGTGGTGTGGCGCGTGACCGACACGGCGCAGGCGCTGTTCGACGTCGACGACTACAAGGCGTTCGTGAACGTCCAGATCGAAGCGGCGGTGCGCACCATCGGCTCGCGCTACCCCTATGACGATTTCGAGCATCAGGAAGTCACGCTGCGCGGCAATCACGACCAGGTCGGCACCGAGCTGCGCGGCGAGCTGATCGAGCGTCTGCGCGTCGCCGGCATCACCGTCGACGAGTGCGGCTTCACCCATCTGGCCTATGCCCAGGAGATTGCCGGTGCGATGCTCCGCCGCCAGCAGGCCCAGGCCGTGGTCGCTGCCCGCCAGACGCTGGTCGAGGGTGCGGTCGGCATGGTCGAGATGGCGCTGGCCCAGCTTTCTGCCAAGGACGTGGTGCATCTCGACGACGAGCGCCGCGCCGCCATGGTCTCGAACCTGATGGTCGTGCTGTGCGGCGAGCGCGATACCCAGCCGGTGGTCAACACGGGCTCGCTCTACCAGTAAGTATCAAGGCGTACCCCGTGTCCGAACCGCCCCAGAAGAAAGCCTTCCCGCTCCGGCTCGATCCCGCGCTCTATGCGGCGATCGAGCGGTCGGCGGCGGCCGACCTTCGCAGCGTCAATGCCCAGGTCGAATGCCTGCTGCGCGAGGCGCTGGGGCGCCGGGGCGTGAAGCTGGCCGAGCCGGTGCGCGCCCGGCGCGGCCGCCCGCCCAAGGCAAGGGAAGACGAAGCATGACCCGGCCCCGACGTCCCGATGCATGGTTCGTCCGGGTCCGCCGGGGCGCCAAGGTCAACATCACGCCGTGCGCGCGGCAGGGCTGGGCGGTCACCATCGCCTATGTGCTGTTCAGCATGGCGCTTACCCCGGTGATCCTTCCGCCCGAACCGGTGCGGGTAGCCGCCTGGCTGATCCTGTTCCTTGCCGCGACGGCGCTGTTCCTGGTCGTCGCCTGGCGCACATCCTCGCCTGCCGCGGACGACGGCAAGGCCGACTGAAAGGCTTTCGCGATGTTGCTCGCCACGCATATCCGCCGTGCGCATCTGCCCTATGTGCTCGGTATCGCCGGGCTCGCGCTGGCCGCCGGCATCGCCTTGGCGCTGTTCCAATGATGGGCGCCCGCTTCCGTGAGCAGGGCTCGGTTCGCCCCGGCTACTGGTTCCGTCCCAAGCGCTTCGGCCTGGGCGCGGTGCCGGTGACCTGGCAGGGCTGGGCGGCGACCTTTGCCTTTGCTGCGATCGTCGGCCTGATCGTCAATTTCGCGACGCACCGCGATCGGCTGTGGCTGGTGCTGCTCCTGCCCGTGGTCGGCGCCTATCTATGGCTGATCGCAAGCAAGACCGATGGCGACTGGCGTTTCCGCTGGGGCGGTGACCAGTGATCCGCCGGAGCCTCGCGCTCGCCGCGCTCGCCATCGCGTTCCCGGCACTGGCGCAGGAAGCGCCCGCAGGCATCGAGATCACCGCGCCGGGCCCGCAGGGGAGCCTCGCCGGTACGCTGCTCGATCCCGATCCCGGCGCACCGCTGGTGCTGATCGTACCCGGCTCGGGTCCCACTGATCGCGACGGCAACAATCGCTATGGCGTCGCCGGCGGACCCTATCGCCAGCTCGCCGAGGGGCTGGCGAAGCGCGGCGTCGCCACGCTGCGTATCGACAAGCGCGGCATGTTCGGCAGCAGGGCGGCGGTTGCGGACGGCAATCATGTGACGATCGCGGACTATGCGGCGGATGTCCGCGCCTGGATCGAGATCGCGCGCAAACGCACCGGTCGTTCCTGCATCTGGCTGGGCGGGCATAGCGAAGGCGGGCTGGTCGTGCTCGCGGCCGCGCAGCAGCCCGAAGGGGTCTGTGGCGTGGTGCTGGTCGCCGCCGCCGGGCGGCCGCTTGCCGCGATCATGCGCGCGCAGTTTCGCGCCAATCCGGCCAATGCGCCCTTGCTTGAGCCGCTGCTGTCGCTCGTCGATACGCTGGAGAGCGGCAAGCATGCCGACACCGCCGCGATGCCGCCGCCGCTGCCCGCCTTGTTTCCGGATGCGGTGCAGGACTTCCTGATCGACCAGTTCCGCTACGATCCCGTGAAGCTCGCGGCGTCGCTGAAGGTGTCGCTACTCGTCACCCAGGGCGATCGCGACATCCAGATCGGAGTGTCGGACGCCCGGGCGCTTGCCGGTGCGAGGTCGGGTACCGGGCTCGCGATCGTGCCGGGCATGACGCATGCGTTGCGCATCGCCGCGAGCGAGGAGCGGATGGCGAGCATCGCGACCTATGGCGATGCGTCGCTGCCCGTCGCCCCGGCGCTGGTCGATGCCATCGCCGGGTTCGTTGAGAAGCGTTAGGCCAAGGCCTCGTCAAGCAGGCGGGCAAGGCGCAGGCCGCCCTTGATGACCTGGGTGCGTGCCTCGGGCACCCACTTCTCGATCATCGGCTCGGTGATCGCGATGCGGGTGGTGATCGGCTTGCAGGTTTCGCCGCCATTGAGGTCGGCATAGACGGTCTTGGCCAGCTCCCAGCTGTCCTTGCCCCAGTCCTGCACGGTGCCGCCGCCCAGTTCGGCGCGGTCCTTGCGGCTATAGGTGCGCACGATGTTCGGGCCCGAGGTGATCGCGCGCTCGGCGAGCAGCCCGTCCCACACCGAATGGAGGTTCAGCCGGTCGGTGGTGTAGATGCCATAGCTGACCTGCGCCTTGTTGCCGCCGGCGTCATGGTCATGTTCGGCGCCGTGCAGCGGCTGGCCGATATCCCCGACGAAATGGACGAGGAAGAGCAGCGCCTTCACCCGCTCGACCTGCGGCGCCTTGCGGTCCTTGAGGAGCTTCACGTCGCGCTCGATCTGGGCGGAGACGCAATTGCCGTCCTTGCATTCGGCGGTCACGTCGAACGGCTTGCAGACGTCGGCGTCCTGATAGTGCCAGACCGAGGCGTAGCGCCAGTCATTGCCCAGCTTCTTGATGCAATCGGCCCATACCGAAGCCTCTTCGATATTGGTCGCCGGGCAGCCCTCGGTCTTGAGCAGGTCGGTGTGGCGGAGCAGCTGGGTGATCTTCGCGCGGGTGGCCGGGGTGACGTTGCGCCAGGCGATCGCGGCGACCGTCTGGTGGCCATATTCCCAATAGGCGTTGGCGGGCGCGGCAAAGCCGATCAGGGCCGCGAGGATCACGAGAAAGCGCATCAGACTACTCCAGAGGCAGGCGCTGTCTCCCTAGCAGGATGTTCGGGCTTCGCCAGCCGGTTGAGTCCGATGAGCGGGCGCAGCCAGCCGATCCGCCGGCCGATCAGATAGGTCGCGGCACAGACGCTCGCCGTGCCGCCGAGCAGCAGCGCGAAGTCGAGCGGGGCGCTCAGGTGCAGCGGTAGCGAATACCAGGCGATCAGCACGATCGCCGGGTGGTGGACGATGTAGAAGGGGAACACCGCCTCGGCGAGCGGCCTGCGCAAGCGATGATCGTGGTTCCAGCGCGTCTCGGCGATGTGGAACAGGGCGAGGATCATGCCCCAGGCCATGGCGGTGCGGGCGGCGCGATCGAGCGCCATCACTTCATGCGGCGGCACGCTGGCGCCCGGCCAGGTCAGCTCGACCGCGACGACCACCGCGCCGGCCAGCGCCGCCATCGCCGCGCCCGGCTTCCAGTTGCGCGCGATCGCCGTCCATAGCCTGGGCGATCCCGCCAGCGCGAAGCCGAACAGGAAGATCGGCACATATTGCGCATGCCCGCCCCAGTCGCGCAGCAGCCCCTGGCGTTCGGGCGCCACGAACAGCAGCGCCAGCCGCGCTACCGCCAGTGCCGCCACCGGCACCCAGAGCAGGCGGCGACCCTGGGTGAGCCATTCCGCCGCCGTGCCGATCGCGCGCAGCGTCCGCCCGCCGTCGCGCGCCAGCACCAGCGCGAGCAGCAATGTGTAGGCGGCGAGATAGGCGACGAACCAGAGATGCTCCCAGCTCGGGAACTCGCGGCCCCAGAAGATGCCGCTGCGCCAGTAATCGAGCGCCCAGAAATGGAGATATCCGTGCGGATAACCATTCTCCATCACCCGCACCCACATCTCGAGCGGCACCAGCACCGCCATGCCGAAGGCCAGCGGGATGAGCAGCCGCAGCGCACGGCTCCGCGCGAAGTCGCCGGGCGCGCGGTCATAGAGCTTGCGCGAGGCATAGCCGGAGACGGCGAACAGCAACGGCAGCCGCCAGGGGGTGAGCAGCGCCATGGGCGGGATCAGCCACTGGAAGGCGTAGCCGGTCTTGATCACCCAGTCCCAGGGCGAGAAGGCCATGGCGATGTGATAGAGGATCAGCAGCCCGAACGCAGCGATCCGCAGCCAGTCCATGCCGTAATGGCGCTGGCTGGTTCGCGGTGCAGCTACGGGAACAGGATCGTGCCGCATCAGGCCTCGGGATAATCGAACAGCCTGCAAGCTTAACCCGGGTTGCTTAGCATCGCGTAAAGCCAGGCCCCGCATCTGCACGGAATCTCGATATTCTGGCGGCTGGCCCCCCGGGGCCAAAGCGCCTATATGGCCGCCATGTCCGTACGTCCCTGGCGCGATATCGTCCGGCGGCCCAGCCGTCAGATCATGGTGGGTAATGTGCCCGTTGGCGGCGATGCGCCGGTGACGGTGCAGACCATGACCAACACTGCCACCTCAGACGCGCGCGCGACGATCGACCAGATCCGCCGCTGCGAGGATGCCGGCGTGGATATCATCCGCGTCTCCTGCCCGGACGTCGAATCGACCGCCGCGCTCAAGCAGATCGTCCGTGCCAGCCGGGTGCCGATCGTCGCGGACATCCATTTCCACTACAAGCGCGCGCTCGAAGCCGCCGATGCCGGCGCCGCATGCCTGCGCATCAATCCGGGCAATATCGGCAGCGCCGACCGCGTGAACGAAGTGGTCAACGCCGCCAAGGCCAATGGCTGCGCGATCCGCATCGGCGTGAATGCCGGCAGCCTCGAGAAGGATCTTCTCGAGAAATATGGCGAGCCGTGCCCCGAGGCGCTGGTCGAATCGGCGCTCGATCACATCAAGCTGCTCCAGGACCGCGACTTCCACGAGTTCAAGGTCGCGGTGAAGGCATCGGACGTGTTCCTGGCCGTCGCCGCGTACCAGCAGCTGGCCGACGCAGTCGATTGTCCGCTGCACCTCGGCATCACCGAGGCGGGCGGTTTCGTCGGCGGCACGGTGAAGAGCGCGATCGGTATCGGTTCGCTGCTTTGGTTCGGTATCGGCGACACGATCCGGGTCAGCCTCTCGGCCGAGCCTGAAGAGGAAGTCCGCGTCGGCTTCGAGATCCTCAAGGCGCTCGGCATCCGCAATAGGGGTGTCCGCGTCGTCAGCTGCCCGAGCTGCGCGCGCCAGGGCTTCGACGTGATCCGCACGGTGCAGGCGCTCGAGGACCGGCTCCAGCACATCCGCACGCCGCTGTCGCTCTCGGTGCTCGGTTGCGTGGTCAACGGCCCCGGCGAAGCGCGCGAGACCGATATCGGGCTCACGGGGGGCGGCAATGGCAAGCACATGGTCTATCTGTCGGGCGTCACCGATCACACGGTGAACGATGCCGACATGCTCGATCACATCGTCAAGCTGGTCGAGGCCAAGGCGGCGGAGATCGAGGCGGCCAGCGAGGCCGCGGCCCAAGCCGCCGAATGATCCTGGCAGCGATCGTCGCGCAGGTGGTGATCCCGCCCGCGCCGTCGACCGAGCCCGGCACCCTGCTGCGCGCCCAGGTTCTCCAGCGCTGGGACGTCGACAGCAAGCCGCATCGCCAGTTTCCGGAACTGCCGATCTTCCAGCAGCGCGTGGAGCCGGCGGGCGACATGATCCTCGCGCTTTCGGGCGCGGAGGCGAAGGCGTTCAAGGCGCGGACCGGCATAGGCGTGATCGGCAGCTGGGAAGTCGCGGAATGGCTGGTCCAGCCGCGCGACCCCTATGCCCCACTGGTCCACCGTGGGTTCCTGTTCTGCGACCGCGACGGCAAGCGCTATCGCCTCTGCCTGCGCGACGCGGATGACGATGGCCGGGTCGAGGCGAAGGGCGAAGTGGTCCCCGGAGGGATCGTCTTCACGCCGATCGAACCCGCGCCCTACAACATCTCCGGCAGCTCGGGCGAACCCAATATTTCGGCGTCACCATCGCCTATGATCACCGTCCCGACGGGCAGCTGGATTTCTATGCGTCGATCGCGGGCAATTCGAGCGCGCGGATCAGCCGGCCGGTGATCGTCGATCCCGCGCGGCTGCCGGCGAGGGTCGAGCTGCTCGGCGCCCAGCTCACCGTGCACGCCTGGGACGGCAAGAAGCCCATGGTCTCGGTCGACCGGATCATGACCAGCGGAGCGATCCGGCTGGTCGAGGCGCCGGTACCCGGTCGGAGCGGCAAGAGCCTCCGCGTCGAGATGGTCGACGGGCCACTTCCGCAGATGGTCGTGCGCGCGATCGATAAGCGCTAGCGGCGCGGCATGCATCGGACGATCATCGCGGCGCTGCTCGCCGCCTGCGCGGGCATTGCGCTCTATTCGATCATGGACGCGGTGATGAAGGGGATCAGCCTCGTCATCGGCGCCTATGCCGCGATCTTCTGGCGGCTGGTGGCGGGCGCGGCGATCATGACGCCGCTGTTCGCCTTTTCCGGGCAGCGCCTGCCGTCGGCCCGGGTGCTCCGCATCCATGCGATCCGCAGCGTGGTGATCGCGGTGATGGCGATCGCCTTCTTCTGGGGCATCGTCCGCGTGCCGCTGGCCGAGGCGATCGCGCTCACCTTCATCGCCCCGCTGATCGCGCTCGTGCTTGCCGCGGTCTTCCTGCACGAGAAGATCGGCACCCGCTCGATCCTCGGCTCGCTGCTCGGCCTGGCCGGGGTCGGCATCATCCTGGCCGGGCAACTGGGCGTGCCGCACCGGCCCGATTCGGCGCTGGGCATGGTCGCGATACTCACCTCGGCGGTGTTCTACGCGGTCAATCTCGTCATCGCGCGGCACCAGGCGCAGCAGGCCGGGCCGATCGAGATCGCCTTCTTCCAGAACTGGATCATCCTCGGCCTGTTCGCGTTGCCGGCGCCCTGGCTGCTGGTGATGCCGGCACCCGGCCAATGGTGGCTGGTGGTGCTGGCCGCCGGGCTGGCGATCGTCTCGCTGCTGCTGCTGTCCTGGGCCTATGCCAGGGCGGAAGCCCAGGTGCTGCTCACCGTCGAGTACACCGCCTTCGTCTGGGCTGCGCTCATGGGCTGGCTGTTCTTCCGCGAGCCGCTGACCCTGCTGACGATCGGCGGCACCTTGCTGATCGTCGCCGGATGCGTGATGGCGGCGCGCAGCAAGCCCGGCATCGCCGAGCCCGAAGTGGAGCCCGCCCTTTCATGATCGCCATCCGCACCGCCACCCCCGACGACGTCGCGCTGATCCTCGGCCTGGTCCGCGAGCTTGCCGTCTACGAGCGTGAGCCCGACGCGGTGGTCGCGACCGAGGCGATGCTGCACAAGGCACTGTTCGAGACCCATGTCGCGGAGAGCCTGGTCGCCGAGCTGGACGGCAAGCCCGTGGGCTTCGCGCTGTTCTTCCACAATTTCTCGACCTGGACAGGCAAGCCCGGCATCTATCTCGAAGACCTGTATGTCACACCCGATGCGCGCGGGTCTGGCGCGGGCAAGGCGCTGCTCCGGTATCTGGCCGGCATCGCGCTCGATCGGGACTGCGGCCGTTTCGAATGGTCGGTGCTCGACTGGAACACGCCGGCGATCGATTTCTACCGGGCGATGGGTGCCGAGGCGATGGAAGAATGGACCGTGCAGCGCGTCTCGGGCGATGCACTGCGCAAACTGGCCGGACGCGCCTGATGGCGATCGACCAGGGCCTGGTCGATTGGGTGGCGGAGGCGATGGAGCCGGTCGGCACGGTAACCTCGAAGCGGCTGTTCGGCGGCGCGGCGCTTTATTGTGACGGGCTGGCCTTCGCGATCCTCGCCTTCGACGCGCTGTGGCTCAAGGCGGATGCGGAGAGCGATGCCGAATGGGGCGATGCCGAGCGCTTCTCGGTCACGCGCGAGGACGGCAAGGTCCAGTCGCTCAACTATCGCCGCGCGCCCGACGAGACCTATGACGATGCCGACGAACTGCGCCGCTGGGCGCTGCTCGCGCTTGATGCTGCCCGTCGCGCACCGCCGAAGAAACCAAGGAAGAAGAAGGCCTAGCCGCCGCCCAGCACGTTGATCGTGAACGCCAGGATGCCCAGGTTGAACACGAACGCCGCCAGGCAGTGCGCGGTCACCACGCGGCGCAGGCGCCGGCTGGAGATGGTCACGTCGCTGGTCTGGAAGGTCATGCCCAGGCAGACCGCGAAATAGAGGAAGTCCCAGTAATCGGGCTCCTTGGTATCCGGGAATTCCAGTCCGCCCGAATCTGCGCCGTTCCGTGCCGCCGTGTAGAAGATATGCGCATAGTGCAGCGCGTAGATGGTGTTGCTGAACGTCCAGCTCAGCGCCAGCGTGCCGAGGATCGCCGGCAGCGCCCAGGGGTTGGACTTGATCCCGCTCAGCACTTCGGCGGCGATCGAGGTGAACACCGCTGCGCCCACCATCACCGTGATCAGCAGAAGCATCGGCCGGTTGGCATCGTTGCGGCAGGCGC
Organism: Sphingomonas kyeonggiensis; assembly: GCF_014204495.1. Taxonomy (GTDB): domain Bacteria; phylum Pseudomonadota; class Alphaproteobacteria; order Sphingomonadales; family Sphingomonadaceae; genus Sphingomonas; species Sphingomonas kyeonggiensis_A. The sequence goes on from NZ_JACHLN010000001.1 coordinate 1,454,940, forward strand.
TCTCGCGCATCCCGCTGGCGCGGTGGCTCAGCAGCGGGATCGTCGAAATCAGGAAGGCGGCCGCGCCGATGTCGAAGGCCAGCATCACGCCGAAATGCAGGCCGACCGCGGGCAACAGGATCCAGCCCGACGCCAGGGTCGCGCCGACGAACAGCAGGAAGCGCGGCGGCGCCACGACATTGCCGATGCCGCGGCGATGCGGCGCGCTCATGCCCGGCGCACCCAGCGCGGGTTGATCGCGCCCACCGCGGCAAGCGCGAGCAAGGCCATCCAGCCATAGCTGTGGGCCTGCATCATCCAGGGGTGGTGCGGCGCGCTCAGCAGGAACCAGAGCGAGACCAGCCCGCCTGCCGCCAGCGGCACGGCGGTGAGCTTGGCGACCAGGGTCCCGCGCCAGGCCAGCAGCGACAGCATCAGCTCGCCGATGCCGAGCAGCGCGAACTTGGTGCGCACCACGACGAACAACATGTCGAACAGGCTCTGCGCATCTGGGCCGACCGGCAGGATCTGGAGCAGGATCACGCCCTCGACCTGGTCGAACAGCGCGGCGGCGAACAGCACGCCCATCGCGGCGAGGCCCAGCCTGCGCGCATCGTGGCGCAGCGCCCAGGCGCCGAGGACCAGGAAGGTCGCATAAGCGGGGATGAAGACGAGTGCGTCCCACCAGCTCGCGCTGAGCTGCGCGATGCGGAACTTCTCGGAACAGGGTGGGGCGCCGAACAACTCGGCAAGCTCGGCGGGATTGCGGACCAGCTCAAGCGCGATGATCGGCCCGGCACCATGTGTGGGGCCGCAGGCGACGAGGTCCGGGATGCGCCCAAACCCCATCGACGCTGCCAGCGTCGCCAGCCCGGCCACTGCGCACAGTCGCCAGGCCAGCGCACCGTTCAAGCCGCGGCGGCCTCCTTGGCCTTCTTCGCGGCTTCGATCGCTTCGAGCACGATCTTGCGGGCCTCTTCCGCATCGCCCCACTGGCCGATGCGCACCCACTTCTCGGACTCGAGGTCCTTGTAGTGCTTGAAGAAGTGCTCGATCTGCTGGAGCACGATCGAGGGCAGGTCCTGCCGCTCGCCGATGTCCGAATAGTACGGGAAGGTCGAGTCGACCGGCACGCAGATCAGCTTCTCGTCGCCGCCGGCCTCGTCCTCGAGCTTGAGCACGCCGATCGGGCGGGCACGCACGACGCAGCCCGGCACGAAGGGCGAGCGCGCGATGACGAGCGCATCGAGCGGATCGCCGTCCGGCGACAGGGTGTGCGGCACGAAGCCGTAATTCGCCGGATAGCGCATCGGGGTGTGCAGGATGCGATCGACGAAGAGCGCACCGCTCTCCTTGTCGAACTCATACTTCACCGGCTCGCCGCCGACCGGCACTTCGATGATGACGTTCAGGCTGTTCGGCGGATCATCACCCACCGGAATAAGATCAATACGCACGCTGCTGTTATCCCTTAGCTGGGCGGTTGCGCCCCTCCGGCCTCACTTGGGCTGGAGGAGTTTGTCCAGGCCAGCCTCTCCTTCGCTTGTTTTTTCGAGGTGCGGATAGCGCAGCCCGTCATGATAGTCGATGGCCACGTCGCGGTAGCGCGAGCCGCGCTTCACGGTGAGCTTGATCGGCTCCTTGCTGCCCTTGGCGGCCTTCACCGCGTCCCGCAGCTTGTCGCCGCTGAACACCGCGCCGTTCACCGCGACGATCTCGTCGGCCAGGGTGATGCCGGCGTCGAATGCCGGGCTGCCCCACATCACGCCCGTGATGCCCTTGGGCCCGATCGACAGGCCGATCGAATAGGACAGGTCGGTGGCGGTCTTGGGCGTCACCTTGTTGGGGGTGTCGTTGTAGACCAGCTTGTAGCCGTTGCGCTCGAACCCGCTGAGCGGCGCATGCTCCGACACGTCGTTGACGCGCTCCTTGAGCAGCGTGCGCCAGTCATAGGGCAGGACCTGGTTGAGCGTCGCGACCACGTCGTCGAACGTGTAGGCCAGCTCGCCGAAATCGCCGTCGCGTCCGCCGAAGAAGATATGCGCGAAATCGTCGATCGACTTGGTGCCGCCCGACTTCTCGCGCAGGATCGAATCGACTTCCATCCAGATCAGCAGGCCTTCGTTGTAATAGTCCTCGCTGCGCTGCCAGCTCACCCAGCCCTTGGGCGAACGCGGGGTGATCACCGGATCGTTGGTGGTGTCTCCCATCGGGCGCCAGGTGCGGCCCTGGCGGTTGTCGAGGTTGGCGGCGATATTGGCGTAGGCATCCAGGGTATCGGCCTTGCTCACCAGCCCCGAGCGCGCCTGGAACACATAGCCCCAGAACTGGGTCTGGCCCTCATAGACCCAGAGCAGCGAGCCGCGCATCGGCACGCGATAGTCCGGCGTCCACAAATCGGCGCCGCGGCGGAACTTGCCGTCCCAGCTATGGGTGTATTCGTGCGGCAGCAGGTTGCGGCTAGTCGCCTTCTCGTCCCACTTGGTGAAATAGCCCAGGCCCGTGCCGTTCTCCGAGCTGCGGTGATGCTCCACGCCGATCCCGCCCAGTTCCTCGCTGATCGAGAGCAGGAAGCGGTAGTGATCATAGTGCTCGACGCCGAAGGTCTTCACCGCCTGGTCGACCAGCTTGGCATGCGCCGCGATCTGCTCGGGCTTGGCGGCCAGCTCCTCGGCACTGTCGGCATAGGTCTCGATGGTCACGCGGTCGCTCAGCTTGAGCTGGCGGTAATAGCGGCCGGCGAGCACCGGCGAGTCCATCAGGATGTCGTAGCTGGTCTTGTCATAGCTGTAGACATTGCCGGCCACCTTGGCGTCCACCGCCGAGCTCGCGGTCCAGCCCTGGGGATAGGTCACCTTGGCCTGGATGGGCACGCGGCGGACGAAATAGCCGGCCGGGTAGAGGCTGAGCGAGAAGAACTGCAGGCTCATCAGGTTGGGTGTCATCACGATGCGGCCCTGGTCGCCCACGGTGGCCGAGACGAAGTTGAAGCTCACGTCGAGCTTCTTCGCGCCCGCCGGCACGTCGATATGGAAGGCATAGACATCAACGGGATCGCGCTTCCACGGGATCACCTTGCCGTTCGCCTTGATGACCAGGCCGCCGACCTTCTCGATCTCGCCGCGCGGACCGTGCTTGCCGGGGATCCACTTCGGATAGAGCAGCACCATGTGCCCGCTCTTCGCGACCGGGATCGTCTCCTTCACGTTGAAGATCCCGCGCGTGATGTCGGTCGCGTCGATATCGAGCGTCAGCGTGCCGGGATAGGCGACGTCCCGCGCATCGGGGATGGTGTTCGGATAGGGCGCGGTCTGCGCCGGCGCCGACTGGACCACCGAGGTCTGAGCGATGGCGGGAGCGGAGACGGAGGCGAGCAGGGCAGCTGTGGCAAGCGCACGGATCATCGGTGGAAGCGACCTCTCATTTTGAAGCGACGGGTCATAGGACCCTGCGGGCAGAGGCGTAAAGGCCTGCGCGCAAGTGCAATCCTTCACGGGACGCTAACCATTGCGCGCTACTCGTTTCCACCATGTATCACGATCCCAAGCTGACGGCGGAAACCCGGGCCGATCCACGGCCCCGCTCGGCGGTGAGTACCGGCGTCGGCATGGCTGGCCTGGCCGGCATGAGCCTGTGGACCGGGATCGCCACCTTTTACGGCATGGACGGGCCCTATTCGGCGCTGGTCAATGTCGTCGCCTGCGCCGTGCCGATGGTGCTCTGGTCGATCTTCGTCGACAAGGTGCACCTGAACCCCAGCACCGGCATCGACTGGTCCTCGAAGCGCACGCTCAGGGATACGCTCGACATCTCGATCACCAAGCTCACCGGCTTGTGGCTGACCTGGGGCGGGATCGCGCTGATCTATGCCACCTTCCGCTTCTGGTGGACGGGCCGCTACGCCAATTTCGGCTGGTCGATCTGGTGCATCGAGATGGCGGCGCCGGCGCTGTTCCTGCTCTCGATCCCCTATGTCCTGTGGCTCGATCGCAAGCTGGTGCAGCCGAAGGACGGCGCCTGGCATCTCGGCGCCTGGCTGATGGGGATCAAGGAGCCGATCGATATCCCGGCGATCCAGAACCATCTGCGCAGCTGGGCGATCAAGGGCTTCTTCCTCGCCTTCATGCTCTCGATCGTGCCGCCCAATTTCGGCGATTTCGTCGGCTGGAACTTCAGCCGCATGTTCGACAGCCCGGCGGTGATCGCCAACTACTGCATCAGCTTCATGTTCGTGATCGACGTGGCCTTCGCCACTGCCGGCTACATCCTGACGATGCGGCCGCTCGATTCGCACATCCGCAGCGCCACGCCCTATGCGGCGGGCTGGACCGCGGCGCTGATCTGCTACCCGCCCTTCGTGCTGATGAACGAAGGCGGCGTGCTGGATTATCATCCGGGCAGCGCCGACTGGACTTACTGGTTCGCCAACCATCCCTGGATTCTGGGCGGGCTCGGCGCGGTGCTGGTGGTGCTGACCGGCATCTATGCCTGGGCGACGATCGCCTTCGGCCTGCGCTTCTCCAACCTCACGCACCGCGGCATCCTGACCCATGGGCCCTATGCGTGGAGCCGCCACCCGGCCTATCTGTCGAAGAACCTGTTCTGGTGGCTTTCGGGCCTGCCCTTCCTCGCCACTACCAACTGGGTCGAGGGGCTGCGCAACGCGGCGATCATGGCCGTTGTCAGCGGCATCTATTACTGGCGCGCCCGCACCGAGGAGATGCATCTCGGCGCCGATCCGGCGTACCAGGAATACAGCGCCTGGATGCAGCGGAATGCCCCGGTGCCGCGCTTCTTCGCCTGGGTTGGGGGCAAGCTAAGGGCTGCCTAACGCCTCCTTCATGCCCTCTCATCCGTCATCCCCGCGAAGGCGGGGATCCAGGGTTTCTCTGCCGTTTCGCCTGTGACTCTGGATCCCCGCCTTCGCGGGGATGACGGTTGTTAGAGCCTACCAATCCCCGGCAGCGCCCATCCACAGCGCCACCGCCGCCGCCGCCGCTGTCTCCGCCCGCAGGATCCGCGGCCCCAGCGCGATCCCGATCGCCCTGGGATGCGCCTTGATCGCCTCGCGCTCGCTCTCGTCGAACCCGCCCTCGGGCCCGATCAGGATCGCCGCCGGCCCCGGATTGGCCCGCATCGCATCCACCGCCGGCACGCCGCCGGTCTCGTCGGCGAAGAACAGCACGCGCTCCTCGGGCCAGTCGCGCAGCAGCGCGGGCAGCTTCACCATCTCGTCGAGCCGGGGCAGGGCAGTGCGTCCGCACTGCTCGGCTGCCTCGATCATGTGCGTGCGCAGCCGCTCCAGGTTGAGCTTGTCGACCACCGCGCGCCGGGTGAGCACCGGCACCAGCCGGTCGACGCCCAGTTCGCAGGCCTTTTCGGCGATCCAGTCGATCCGGCCCTTCTTGATCGGCGCCGCGCACAGCCACAGGTCCGGCACCGGCTCACGCTCGCGGAGCTGGTCGGTCACCTCCAGGATCAGGTCGCGCTTGCCGATCGAGCGCGCGACCCCGGCCCATTCGCCGGTGCGATCGTCGAACAGCTTGATCGCCTCGCCGATCTTTATCCGCATCACCGAGATCAGATAATGCGCCTGCGGGCCGTCGATCTTGATCTCGCCGGGCGAAAGCTCGGTCTCGACGAACAGGCGCGGGGCGGATTGGGGCGGCCAGGCGGGCGTAGCGGGCATGGCACTGCTCTAGCCGTCGAGCCGGGGCGCCGTCACTCCCCCAGGTTCATTCGGTCCAGCCTCATTCGCCAATGCCACCCATGCCGCCGCCCGAGCCCATGCCGCCACCGCCATAGCCGCCGCCACCGCGACGCCCACCGCCGCCACGTCCACCGCGACCGCGCCCACCGCCGCCGCGCTTGCCGGGCCTGAAGCTCGCCTTCTCGATCTTGGGCAGCTCGGACTTCTCCAGCTTGCCGTCGCCGTTCTTGTCGAGCAGCGCGAAGCGCTTGTCGGCGGCGACGCGGAACTCGCGCGCATCCACGCCCCGGTCGAAGTTGGTGTCGGCCACCACCACCGGTTCGGGATAATCGAAATAGCCGAAGCGGGCCGCGCCCTGTGCGACATAGGCGGGTGCGCGCTTCTGGCCGTCGCCATCGCCTTCGGTGCTCTCCGGCTGGTCGCCCATATAGCCGCCGACGCTGATCATCGGCGCCACGACCGTCTCGTAATTCTCGATCTCCTCGGGATCGAGCTCGCCGTCCTTGTTCTTGTCGAGCGTGGCGAAGAAGCGCGCCGCATCGGCTTCCATCTCGGCTTCCGTCAGCACGCCGTCATGATTGGCATCGGCCTTGTCGAACCAGATGTTGGGCGCGTCCGGCCCGCGGAAGGGCTCGCCCATCGGACTGATGAAGAAGCTCGGCGCATCATCGGCCAGGGCAGGGGTGGCGACAGCGGCGAGCGTAAGGCTGGCGAGGACAAGGCGCATCGACTGTTTCCCGGGTGAAATATAGGCACCCCGCGCCTGCGCCCGCTTTGTCGCAGGAGTATGCCAGAATGTTGCGGGCTTGATCTTTCACGCGTGGGGGCGGAGGGACGGCCATGGCCGAAGCGCAGCAGATCGTACCCGATACCGAGCATCGCGGACTGGTGGGCCTGCTCCCCGTCGCCGCGCGACCCTATGCCTTGCTTGCCCGGTTCGACCGGCCGATCGGCTGGTGGCTGCTGTTCTGGCCCGGCGCCTGGGCGGTCGCGCTGTCGGGCGGCGCGGTCGAGCGCTGGGATCTGATCCTCTGGCTCCTGCTCGGCAGCATCGCGATGCGCGGTGCCGGCTGCGTGTTCAACGACATCGTCGACCGCGACCTCGATCGCCAGGTCGCCCGCACTCGCAGCCGCCCGGTGGCGAGCGGCGCGGTGTCGGTAAAGGCCGCCCTGCTCTGGCTCGGTCTGCTCTGCCTGGTCGGGCTGGTCGTGTGGTTCCAGCTCCACTGGCCCGCGCGGCTGGTGGCGCTCGCCAGCATCGCGCCGGTTGCCGCCTATCCCTTCATGAAGCGGATCACCTGGTGGCCCCAGGCCTGGCTCGGCATGGTCTTCTCCTGGGCGGCTCTGGTCGGCTGGGCCGAGATCGGCACCCAGCCCTTGCTCCCGCTCGCCTTGCTCTATGCCGGCTGCATCGCCTGGGTGATCGGCTACGACACCATCTACGCGATCCAGGATATCGAGGACGACGCGCTGGTCGGCGTCCGCTCCTCTGCCCGCGCGATGGGCGCGCATATCCGGGGCGGCGTGACGGCGTTCTACCTTGTCGCCATCGCCTGCTGGGGTGCCGCGATCTGGCAGCTCCGCCCCGATTGGCTCGCGCTGCTTGCCCTGCTGCCGATGGCGCTGCACCTGCTCTGGCAGGTCGCGACGCTCGACACCGCCGACGGCGCCAATGCGCTCGCCCGCTTCCGGTCGAACCGCAATGCCGGCCTGCTGATGTTCGCCGCCTGCTTCGTCGTGGGCCAGACACTTTGACCTTCGGCCCCGGCATACCTAAGTCGGCGCGATGCTGACCATTTCCGAAGCCTGTGAACGCGCCGCCGATGTCGTCGCGCGGGCGCGCCGGGCGGGCGCCGATGCCGCCGATGCCGTTTTCGCCGCCGACAGCTCGCAGTCCGTCTCCGTCCGCATGGGCGCGCTCGAGGATGTCGAGCGTTCGGAGAGCGAGGAGCTCGGCCTGCGCGTCTTCATCGGCCAGCGCTCGGCCAGCGTCTCCACCTCGGACCTGAGCTCGGCCGCGCTCGACATGCTGGTCGAGCGCGTCGTCGCGATGGCCAAGGAAGCGCCCGAGGACAAATGGGCCGGCCTCGCCCCGCAGGACCGGCTGCTCCACGGCGCCCCGCCCCAGCTCGATCTCGACGATGGCGCGCATGTCGACCCGCAGAGCCTCAAGGCCCTGGCCGAGCGCGCCGAGCAGGCCGCGCGCGGCGTCGAGGGCGTCACCAACAGTGAAGGCGCCAGCGCCGGCGCCTCGCGCTCGGTGATGACGCTCGCGACCAGCCACGGTTTCACCGGCGGCTATGCCCAGACCAGCCACGGCATCTCGGCCAGCGTCCTCGCCGGGGCCGGCGGCAACATGCAGCGCGACTATGCGCATCATTCGGCCCGCCACGCCGCCCAGCTCGAGGCGCCCGAGGCGATCGGTGCGCTCGCCGGCGAGCGCGCGGTCGCCCGGCTCGATCCGGCCAAGATCCCCAGCGGCGCGATGCCGGTCGTCTTCGATCGCCGCGTCTCGGCCGGGCTGATCGGCCATTTCCTCGGCGCGATCTCGGGTGCCGCGATCACCCGCAAGACCAGCTTCCTGCTCGATCGACTCGGCCAGCAGGTCTTCGCCAAGGGGGTGACGATCCGCGACGATCCGCACCGCCCGCGCGGGCTGCGCTCGCGCCCCTTCGATGGCGAGGGGCTGCCGGTCCAGCCGGTCAAGCTGGTCGACGGCGGCATGCTGGAGACCTGGCTGCTCGAAAGCGCCTCGGCGCGGCAGCTCGGGCTCGAGCCGACCGGCCATGCTTCGCGCGGCATCGGCGGCGCGCCCGGCGTGGCGCCGTCCAACCTCTATATGGAAGCCGGCCATATCCCCGCCGAGACCCTGGTCGGCGAGATCGAGTACGGCATCCTCGTCACCGAGCTGATCGGGCAGGGCGTCAACGGCGTCACCGGCGATTATAGCCGCGGCGCCGCCGGCTTCCTGATCGAGAGGGGCGAGATCACCCGCCCGGTCTCCGAGATCACGATCGCGAGCAACTTGAAGGACATGTTCCTCGCGCTGACCCCGGCGAACGACCTGGAGTTCCGCTACGGGATCAACGCACCGACCATCCGCATCGACGGGATGACGATCGCCGGTGCCTGAAGCCGGCCTCGCCTCCGAAGTCGCGGCGATCGCCGCGGAGGCGGGCCGCCTCGCCATGACGCGCTGGGAGACCGAGTTCAAGCGCTGGGAGAAAGTCCCCGGCAGCCCGGTCTGCGACGTCGATCTCGAACTCGATGCGCTGCTCCGCGATCGGCTGACCGCGCTGCTTCCCGAAGCCGGCTGGTTGTCCGAGGAGACCGCCGACAGCCGCGCCCGGCTCGACGCGCGGCGCATCTGGGTGGTCGATCCGATCGACGGCACCCGCGACTATCTTCGCCACCGTCCCGGCTGGTCGGTCTCGGTCGCGCTGGTCGAGGACGGCGCGCCGGTGATCGGTGTGCTCGATGCCCCGGCGCGCGGCGAGCGCTGGATCGCCGAGGCGGGCAGGGGCGCCGCGCGCAATGGCGTGCAGCTCCATGTAACCCCGCGCGACCAGCTGGCCGGATCGCGCATGCCAACCGACCACCTGCCCAAGGTCGATGGCGACCTGGTGATCGTCGACAAGCCCAATTCGATCGCGCTGCGTATCGCGATGGTCGCGGCGGGCGAGGCGGACCTGCTGGCTACGATCCGCTGGGGCAATGAATGGGACGTCGCCGCCGCGGTGCTGCTCGTGCGCGAGGCAGGTGGGGTGATTACCGATGTGCTGGGGCAGGAGCTCGTCTTCAACACGCCGAGCGCCAAGGCGTTCGGTCTGCTCGTAAGCGCGCCCGGCATCCACGATGCCGCGGTCGAGCGGTTGGCCCATCGTGCGCGGGAAGCACTGGAAAGCTAAGCCATCTCCCCCCTTGTACCCCGGCGAAAGCCGGGGCCCAGGGTTTCTCTGCCGTGTCGCTTGTGACTCTGGGCCCCGGCTTTCGCCGGGGTACAGATAAGAGGGCCCGCACCGTACCGGCTTACCGCCCCGCCACCGCAATCAATGCCGTCGAGGGTACCGGCAACACCGACCGCCCATCCGCCATAAGCCGCACCTCCTCGACCACCGCCGCCTGCTGCTCCGCATCCAGCGCCACCCAGTCCGGGCTCATCCCGAACAAAGTCTCCGGCCGGTCGAGCTGCGACACGTCCAGCACGAAATCATGCGTGACCTGCTCGATCTCGGGCGCCGCGAACCCGGCATCGACCATCGCCGCCGACAGCCATTCGGGATCGCCCAGCGCCACCGCGCCCTCGGGCAGCCTGGTCTTGCCGTCGAGCCTGGGGAACAGCCGACGGCGGATCTGCGAGAGCAGCAGGAAGGTCGCCGCGCCCTCGCTCTGCCAGGTGGCGAGCACGCCCAGCCCGCCGGGTTTGGTCACCCGCGCCATCTCGGCCAGCCCCCTGCGCCAGTCGGGGAACATGATCACCCCGAATATCGAGAAGCTGACATCGAAGCTCGCGTCCGGCAGGTGGAGCGCCTGCCCGTCCATCACCTCCGCATCGACATTGGGCAGCTTCGCGGCGGCGATCCGCGCGACCATCCCGGCCGAGAAATCGGTGGCGAGCACATAGGCGCCGCTCCGTGCGGCAGCCAGCGTCAGCGCGCCGGTCCCCGCCGCCACGTCGAGCACCTGCATGCCGGGCGTCAGCGTCACCCGGGCCAGCGCATCCTCGGCGAATTGCGACGTGAACGGGTGGGCGGTTGCTTCGTAATTGGCAGCGGTCTCGTCCCAATGCGCCGGGTTCTCGTGCTTCTTCTCGGTCATTTGCGGCCTTTCGCGAATCATGTAACAATACAAGTATCGTGAAAGAGCGCGCTTGCCAACCGGCCCGGCGCGCCCGAGGAAGATCAGGATGCGAAAGGACAGCCGCCTATCCCGGATGCTCCATGTGCTGCTCCACATGGCGCGGCATGACGGGCCGATGACCTCGGAGCACATCGCCCAGATGCTCCAGACCAATCCGGTGGTGGTCCGCCGCACGATGGCCGGGCTGCGCGACGCCGGTTATGTCCGCTCGGAAAAGGGCCATGGCGGCGGCTGGGCTATCGCCGCTGATCTCGACAAGGTCTCGTTGCTCGACATCCACCGCGCCGTCGGCGGGCCGACCCTGTTCGCGATCGGCAGCGAGCATGCGAACCCCGCCTGCGCGGTCGAGCAGGCGGTCAACGAAGCGCTGGACGATGCGCTGCGCGAAGCGGAGGCTTTACTGGTGGCGCGGCTGGGCGCGGTGAGCCTCGCCGAACTGGCCCGCAGCTTCGATGCACGCTGCGTGGCGGGTGGCTGGCCGCACTAGATCCTGCGGACATACTTCTTTAGTTCCCCGGCGAAGGCCGGGGCCCAGGGTCACAAGCGGAACGGCAGAGAAACTCTGGGCCCCGGCCTTCGCCGGGGAGCAGCTGGAAGCACGGTACGTCCGGAATGGTGACGAACGCCTAGCCCTCTTCGCCTTGATATTTGATCTGCAGGAACCGCCCGCGCGTCGCGAGATTGTCGAGGTCGCCCTGCGCCAGCTGCGTGGTCATCTCGGCGATCTCGTCGTCGATCAGTTGCAGGCCCTGCGCCAGCTGCTGGTCCGGGGTCAGGCCGTTGCGCTCCACCCGGCGCAGCGGCTCGGGCACGCGGCCATATCCCTTGACCAGCTCGGGCAGCTGCTCGCCGACCAGCTTGCGCACTTCCACCGCCGCCGGGCTGTTCTCGTCGAGCGTCGCCAGCTGCGGCGCCAGCGTCTCCAGCTTCACGCCGATCGAATCGACCAGCCCGCGCACCGGCGAGGGCAAAGCCGGGCGCTGAGTCTCCAGCCAGCGCTCGGTCGAGCGGGGCAGCGCCTTGAGCGGAATCTCCGCCAGCTTCTCGACATTCACCGGCGCGCTCGCCGGCATCACCGCGAAGAGCATGGTCGCCGCGATCATCAGCACCGCCACCAGCATCGCGCCCATGATGCCCAGCGGCGCCACGATCAGCGCAAAGGCGATCGCGCCGACGAGGATCGCGCCGTCCGCCGCCGCGATCCGCCCGAGCCGGCGGACCACTTCGGCCTCGCGGTGCTGGCGGTTGCGGCTCGATACGGCCAGATCGGTGCGGCTGCGCACGCGATCCAGCGTGCTCCCGATCCGGTTCAGTTCGCGATCGACATCGGTGGGCACGGCTTACATCGCCTCCAGCTTGAACGTCTCCGCCCCGCCCGAGACCTGGTTCTGCGAAGCCCCCTCGGCGCGGGCGATATAGCCCTTCGACTTCTCGACTTCGTTCGACAGCGTGTTGACCGTCACCTTCATGTTGTCGAGCGCCTTGAGCTTGAACGTGTCGATCGCGTCCATCGTGTCATAGATGTTCTGGAAGGCACGCTGCAGCGTCTCCACGGGGATCGTCGAGTTCGCCGCCTGCTCGTGGATCGCCGCCGACTGGCTCTTGAGCAGCGCGCCGGTCGAATCGATCAGCCCTGCGGTGGTCGAGTTGAGCGCGGTGATCTGGTCGAGCACCAGCTTCTGGTTGGTCAGCGCCTGGGCCACGGTAACCGCGGTGCGCAGCGCCGAAACCGTCGTCGTCGAAGCGCGATCGACGCCCTTCACCAGCTCGACATTGTTCTTCTTGACCAGGTCGAGCGCAAGATAGCCCTGCACCGTCACCGCCATCTGGGTGAGCAGGTCGGTGGTGCGCTGGCGGACATAGAAGAGCGCGGTCTCGCGCAGCGCCTTGGCCTTGGCCGGGTCGGTGTGATCGAGCTCGTTGGCCTTGTCCTCGATCTTCGCGTCCATCGCCTTGGACAGATAGATCATCTGCTCGAGCCGCCCCATCGAGGCCCAGAGATTCTGCCGCTCGGTGTCGATCGCGGCATTGTCCATCAGCAGCTCGTCCTTGCCGTTGGCCAGGCTCTTGAGGATGCCGTTGATGTGCGTCTGCGACGACTGGTACTTGCGGAAATATTGCTGCATCCCGCCGCCGAACAGCTTCGACAGGAAGCCCTGGCTGCCGCCGATCAGCTTGCCGTTCTGGCTGGGATCGAGCTCCTCCACCTTCTTGCGCAGCGCGAGCAGGTCGGCGCCGACGCCGTCATTGCCCATCGCCTTGACCGGGCGATCGAGGAAGCGGTTGGACTGGCCCGCCGCGTCGCGGATCTCCTTCTGCCCCATCGCCGCGATCGCATCGACGCGCTTGCCGAACTCGGGGCTGTTGACGTCCTGCGCGACGAGATCCTCGATGAAGCTGTCGACGCGGGTCTCCAGCTCGGTCTTCTTGGTATCGTCCACCGGCACCAGCCCGGCTGCCTTTTCCGGCGCGACGACCTTCACCGGCTCGGGCGGGGTCAGCACCAGATCCTGTTCGGCCACCAAGGTCTCGCTTGCCATTCTCGCGTCTCCAAACTGTCCGGCCTAAGCATAGGGTCATCCGGACAACAGTCCAACTGTGTCGTTTATATAATACACCAACAGGCCAAGCCAAGGGGCAGCCTATTTGCTCTCGGTCTTCACCCGGCTCGAGCGATAGATCTGCTCGCCGTCGCGCAGCGGGGTGAGGCTGCAGCCGTTCTGCGGCTCTGCCTCGCCGGCGCAGAAGCGTGCGCCCTCGGCCGCGCCGGTCGCCGATTCCGCGGTCTTGCCCTTCTCCGCGCTCAGCCGAACCGGCTCGCCCGATCCGGCGACCAGCACATGGCAGCTGCCGCTGCTCGAATCGCGGCAGGTCAGCAGCAGCGTGCCGGTGGTGAAATCGGCATCGAGCACCAGGTTCACGTTCTGCTTCTCGGCGGTCGTCGCGCCCGAGCAGCCCGCCAGCAGCGCCAGCGCGAGCAGCGCCATTCCCTTGTTCATTCCCTTACTCCCTTGTGTGCCGCACCCGGCAGCCGCGCTTGTGATATAGCTATATACCACACCAGCTTCCCGTCACCCCGAAACCGTCGGGCCAAGGAAGCACGCGGGCTCAGCCCGCCTCCCGCCCGGCCCGGAGCGCCCGCCCCCACCAGGCCAGCTCGTCATAGAGGTGCTGGGTCCAGCGCGCGTCCTTGTCGTCCGGCGTGAAGCTGCCGCCGGCCACCTTGCTCCACACGCTCATGATGTGGACCGACGCTTCCAGCGGCGCCATGCGCAGCTCGCGCGCCACCATCGTCGCCTGCTCGATCGATCGCGCCGCGCCATTGCCGCCATAGCCGACAAAGGCCACTGGCTTGCGGTGCCATTCGGCATAGACGAAATCGAGCGCGTTCTTGAGCACGGCCGGCAGCCCGTGATTATACTCCGGGCAGATCAGGATATAGCCGTCGGCGCTCGCGATCTTCTCCGCCCAGCGGATCTGCAGCGGGTCCTGATAGTCCCCCATCGCCGGTGCCCTGGCAAAGGCATAGAAGGGCAGGTTCCAGTCCTTCAGGTCGATCAGCTCGGGATCGAGCTCCGGCCGCGCCGCCGCGCCCTCGACCACCCATTTGCCCACCGGCTCGGCCATCCGCCCCTCGCGGATGCTCCCCAGGATGACGAGGATCTTGAGCGGCTCGGCCATGGTCTTCCCTTCATGCGGTTCGCGCTGTCCTACACGGCGCTCTTGTGGTTCAGAATGTCCGATGCGCGCACTTGCTCCAATCCCCCCTTTTGGTGAACCCGGCTCCCCTTGCCGCCGGCAAGGCGTCTGCCCATCTTCGCCGCAGAGGCACCCTGCGGGCATGCGTGGTGATTCAAGGGATTCAACATTTTCGCGGCGGCGGGCGTTGAAAGCCGCGGCGAATCACCGGGCTTCCCGCAACGCACAAATTGCTGTACGGGCCCGCCAACTTACTTCCAGGATAGCATCATGAACCTCCGCAACGTGGCGATCATCGCGCACGTCGACCACGGCAAGACCACGCTCGTCGACCAGCTCTTCCGTCAGTCCGGCACCTTCCGCGACAACCAGCGCGTCGAAGAGCGCGCGATGGACTCGAACGACCTCGAAAAGGAGCGCGGCATCACCATTCTGGCGAAGCCGACCTCGGTCGAGTGGGCGCCTCCGGGTGGCGGCGAGCCGGTTCGCATCAACATCGTCGACACCCCGGGTCACGCGGACTTCGGCGGCGAGGTGGAGCGCATCCTCTCGATGGTCGACGGCGTGATCCTGCTGGTCGACTCGTCGGAAGGCGCGATGCCGCAGACCAAGTTCGTCACCGGCAAGGCGCTCAAGCTCGGCCTGCGCCCGATCGTGGTCGTCAACAAGATCGACCGTTCGGACGCGCGCGTGCAGGAAGTGCTCGACGAAGTGTTCGACCTGTTCGTCACGCTTGAGGCCAATGACGACCAGCTCGACTTCCCGGTGCTCTACGCCTCGGGCCGCAACGGCTATGCCTCGGACGATGCCGATGCGCGCGAAGGCACGCTGCAGCCGCTGTTCGAGAAGATCGTCGAGCATGTGCCGCCGCCCGCGCTCGACCAGGACGCGCCGTTCAGCTTCCTCGTGACGCTGCTCGATCGCGACAACTTCCTCGGCCGTATCCTCACCGGCCGCGTCCAGTCGGGCACGGTCAAGCTCAACCAGCCGATCCATGCGCTCGACGCCGACGGCAAGGTGATCGAGACCGGCCGCGCCTCGAAGATCATGACCTTCCAGGGCCTGGAGCGCGTGCCGACCGACGAAGCCAAGGCGGGCGACATCATCTCGCTGGCTGGCCTCACCGTCGCCACCGTGTCGAACACCATCGCCGACACCTCGGTGTCGACGCCGATCCAGGCGCAGCCGATCGATCCGCCGACGCTGTCGATGCGCTTCGCCGTCAACGATTCGCCGATGGCGGGCCGTGAAGGCTCGAAGGTCACCAGCCGCATGATCCGCGACCGTCTCGAGCGCGAAGCCGAGAGCAACGTCGCGATCAAGGTCACCGAGAGCGAGGACAAGGACTCGTTCGAAGTCGCCGGCCGCGGCGAGCTTCAGCTCGGCGTGCTGATCGAGACGATGCGCCGCGAGGGCTTCGAGCTCGGCATCAGCCGTCCGCGCGTGCTGTTCGGCGAGGACGAGAACGGCAAGAAGACCGAGCCGTACGAAACCGTCGTGATCGACGTGGACGATGAATTCTCGGGCACGGTCGTCGACAAGATGAACCAGCGCAAGGCCGAGATGACCGACATGCGTCCCTCGGGCGGCGGCAAGACCCGCATCACCTTCTCGGCGCCGTCGCGCGGCCTGATCGGCTATCATGGCGAGTTCCTGTCGGACACCCGCGGTACCGGCATCATGAACCGCCTGTTCGAGAAGTACGGCCCCCACAAGGGCCAGATCGAAGGCCGCAAGAACGGCGTGCTGATCTCGAACGGCAATGGCGAAGCGCAGAGCTACGCCCTGGGCCCGCTCGAAGAGCGCGGCATCCTGTTCGTCGGTCACGGCGAAGCCCTGTACGAGGGCATGATCGTCGGCGAGAACGCCAAGACGGAAGACCTTGAGGTCAACCCGATGAAGGCGAAGCAGCTCACCAACTTCCGCGCCTCGGGCGGCAAGGACGACGCCGTCCGCCTCACCCCGCCGAAGAAGATGACGCTCGAGCAGGCGATCGCCTATATCGACGACGACGAGATGGTCGAAGTCACCCCGACCAAGATCCGCCTCCGCAAGCGCCACCTCGATCCGCACGAGCGCAAGCGCGCCAGCCGCGCGAAGAACGCGGCCTGAGGCTCGAAGACACGAAAGGCGCCGGGAAAACCCCGGCGCCTTTTGCTTTGGGGGGAGCTTCCTCGCGGCAGGGCCGCAGCCCTCTCCCGGGTGCCCAACGCAAGTGATGCGTTGATCCGCACGAGCGGAAATGGGTCATTTGCGCGTTAACTTCGCTTGATTTCAGCGCTCCCTTTGCCATCTTCCTGGCAAGGCGGAGGGGGCGATGCCGGGTTGGTGGGGATCAGTTAGGGCGATACTTGTTTCGGGCGGCGCGTTCCTTGTCGGCGGGCTCGTCGCGATCGGTGGCGCCTATGACAAGATCAAGGATGTGCCCGGCGCCGGTTGGTGGGAAGCCGGTGCCGCCGCCTTTACGCCGGTGCTTCCCCTGCTGGGGAGCCTGGCCGCAATTCTGAGTTTCGTCGCGACGGTCGCGCAATTGCTGGGCCCCAAGCCGGTGACGGCGAAGGAAGCCCTCACCATCGTCACCAACGACGGGGACCGAACGCGGGCGTTGGCCGAGGAGACGCTTGCCAACACGGCGTTGCAGGGTGCGGAATCGGAGCAGCGTGATGCGGGGATGTCCGGGCAGCTGGATGAGATCCTTGCGATCCTGAAGCAACAGGGCGGTGTCGGCGGGCAGCAGCTCGAGACCGCGGCGCGTACCGTCCAGCAACTCGCGGAATCGGAATCCGCCCGTGACCGCGAGATCGCGAACGAGGCGACCAGCGGCGATCCGGAAGGCGCCTACCGGGCGCTGGTTGCCGAGGCCGAGGCCGGCAAGCGGCGCAACGCCGAACGGTTCCGCCAGGCCGCGCGCCTTATCGCACCGTTCTCTCCCAGCAAGGCGCGTGACGCCTATCGATCCGCGGTCGAGCTCGATCCCGAGGATGTATGGGGCTGGATCGAACTGGGCCGCCTTGAAGTGGCCTACACCTCGCTTGCGGAAGCCCGCGCCTGTTTCCTGGCGGCGCTGCAGCGCGTTCAGGACGAAAGGAACCGCAGCGTCCTGCACAATGAGTTCGGCGACATCCTGATCGCTGAAGGGGAATTGCGTCTCGCCCGGGCGGAGTTCGAAACCGGGTTTGCGATTTCCGAGCGACTGGCGGCGCAGGATCAAGGAAACATTCTGTGGCAGCACGACCTGACGGTGAGCAACAACAGGCTTGGTAACGTCGAGGTGGCGTCGGGCAATCTGGGTGCAGCGCGCGAGCGGTTCGAAGCGGGACTTGCCATTCGAGAGAGACTGGCGGCGCAGGAGCCGGGCAACAGTCTGTGGTGGCGCGACCTGTCGGTGAGCTACAACAATCTCGGCGATATCGAGGTGGCGACGGGCGATCTGGGTGCCGCGCGCGAGCGGTTCGAGGCGGGGCTTGCCATTCGTGAACAGCTGGCGGCGCAGGAGCAGAGCAGCGAGCAGCAGCGCGGCCTGTCCGTAAGCTATGACAGACTTGGCGATGTCGAGGTGGCGACGGGCAATCTGGGTGCGGCGCGTGAACGGTTCGAGGCGGGACTTGCGATTTCCGAGCGGCTGGCGGCGCAGGAGCCTGCGAACAACGCATGGCAGCGCGATCTGTCGGTAAGCTACAACAAGCTTGGCGAAGTCGAGGTGGCTTCGGGCAATCTGGGCGCGGCGCGCGAACGATACGAGGCAGGGCTTGCCATTCGCGAGCGGCTGGCGGGGCGGGAGCCGGGGAACAGCGCGTGGCAACGCGACCTGTCCGTGAGCTATGAAAGACTCGGCGACGTCGAGGTGGCGTCGGGCAATCTGGACATGGCGCGCGAACGGTTCGAGGCGGGGCTTGCCATTCGAGAGCGGTTGGCGGCGCGGGAGCCGGGGAACAGCGCGTGGCAGCGTGACTTGTCGGTGAGCTACAATCAGCTCGGCAATGTCGAAGCGGCTACGGGCAATCTGGATGCAGCGCGCGAACGGTTCGAGGCGGATCTGGTCATTGCCGAGCGGCTGGCGGTGCTGGAGCCGGGGAACGGCGCGTGGCAGCGTGATCTGTCGGTGAGCTACAACAAGCTTGGCGAACTCGAGGTGGCTACGGGCAATCTCGGCGCGGCGCGCGAACGGTTCGAGGCGGGGCTTGCCATTCGCGAGCGGCTGGCGGCGCGGGAGCCCGGGAACAGCGAGTGGCAGCGCGACTTGTCGGTAAGCTATAATCAGCTTGGCGAAGTCGAGGTGGCGTCGGGCAATCTGGGTGCGGCACGCGAGCGGTTCGAGGCGGATCTCGCCATTGCCGAGCGGCTGGCGGCGCGGGAGCCGGGGAACAGCGAGTGGCAACGCGACCTGTTCGTCAGCAAGGCTAAGCTGGCACAGCTTGTTGAAGCAGAGGGCGATACGGCGGAGGCGATCGCTGGGTTCGAAGCTGCCGAGGCTGTAGTTGTGCAGCTGGCGGAGCGGTGGCCCGATCATCCAGGCTTTGCGCGCGATCTTGTGCGGGTTCGTCAGGAGCTTGCCCGGGTACGCGCGATGGATAGGCTGGGCTGATTCCCCGGCGCGCTTGTGCCGCCTTCGAGTGATTTCTCCACCCCAAGGGCTTTCCTACAGGCGGCTATCCATGGTTAGCTCCGTCTAGTCCCCGGTGGATGGGCGGAGTTTTTGATGCTGCTTGTGGTGCTGGCCCTGATTGCCGCGCAGGATACGCCGGGTACGGTCAACCAGCCGAAACAGGCGGCTGACGGCAAGCAGAGCTGGTCGATCCTCAACGATCCATGCACCAGCGGCCCGCCGCGCAAGCAGAACGAGATCCTGGTCTGCGGCCAGGGCGCCGATTCTGTGCCGCGCCTGCCCTTGCCCGACGAGCGCGGGCCGCCCGACCGGCCGATGCCCAGCAACCCGGATGTCACCGGCATCGGTGCGCTCAACGCCTCGATCGCGCCCTGCGCGACCAGGTCGGAGGGCTGCACCACCGGGATCAACATCTTCGGCATGGGCACCGCGCTGATCCGCGGCATCGGCAAGATCGTCGACCCGGACAGCTGCTGCGAGGAGCCCGGCGAGTCCACCAATCCGGTCAACCTGGTCGGCGATGCGATCGGCGGGGTCGGACGGGCGTTCCGGAAGAAGCCCGACAAGTCCGGCCGCGTCGCGATCGACCTGAACAACCTCCCGCCTCCCGAGCCCGCGGGACTGCGCGACCTGGACATCCAGCTGCCCCTTCCTTGACCGTTGGCACCGGTGTCATCTAGCCTCGCGGCAAAGAAGATTCAGGAGGATATGGATGTCGAAATGGATGCTCGCCGGGCTTGGCCTGGTGCTTTCGGCCGGCATGGGCCATGCCCAGACGGCACCGCGGACGACCTCGCAAGCCACACCTGCCGATCGTCCGGCGGCGGCGCCGATCAAGGCGTCGAAGATCATCCTGGTCGGCGATTCGACTACCCAGGTGCTGTCGGGCTGGGGCGGCAGTTTCTGTGCCTATCACGTCACCAGCTTCGCGGCGTGCGTGAACCTGGCGCGGGGCGGGCGGAGTACCTATAGTTATCGGGCGGAGGGCAGCTGGGATCTGGCGCTGGCCGAGATGAAGACGCCGGGCTTCGTGAAGACCTATGTGCTCATCCAGTTCGGTCATAATGACCAGCCGGGCAAGCCGGGCCGCTCGACCGATCTCGCTACCGAGTTCCCCGCGAACTTGCGGCGCTATGTGGCGGAAGCGCGGTCGGCGGGTGCCGAGCCGATATTGCTCACACCGCTCACGCGAAGGCAGTTCAAGGACGGAAAGCTGGACCGCGATCTCGAGCCCTGGTCGGCGTCGATCCGCAAGGTCGCTGCTGAGTTGAATGTTCCGCTGGTCGATTTGAACAAGCGCAGCGCAGACGCTGTCGAAGCACTGGGGCCCTCCATGGCGAACCGCTTTGCCCAGGTGCCGCCGGTGCGGGAAGTCTCGGCAGCCGCGCTGACCGGGACAACGATCGCGAACCCCACCGCCGCTGCCGCCTCGCCGGCGGCGCCGCAGAACAACGCCGCGGTGGAGCCGCTTGGTGATGCCAAGCTGGCCTTCGACTATACCCATCTCGGGCCGGTCGGTGCCGATTTCTTCTCCAAGATGGTTGCGGACGAACTCGCGGTGGCAGTGCCGAAAATGCGCCCGCTGCTGGTGCCCTGAGGGTTTCGGCGGCCCGCGGGATTGCGGGCCGCCGGACGAGAGCTCAGTGGCGGCGGAAGATTCGGCTCCGTGCGATGGAGCGGCCGCCGAATCCGGTCGAGGTCTGGCTGGTGTTCCAGCCGCCATCGGTGCGGATTCGGCTGTAGTTGTGCGAGGCGATCGCCCCGTCGGACTTGCGGACGACGCTGGTGCCGCGGCTGACATTGCCCTGGCCATCCCGCGTGACGGTGCGCGAGCCCTGGTAATTGGGCCGGTCGACCGTGGTCGAGTGCGATGACTGGGCATGGGCGGGCAGGGCGATCAGGGCCAGGGGGGCGATAAACAACAGGCGCTTCATGGCTTTCTCCGTGGGTTGCTGCTCCCCTAACGGTCGATCGGAAGATTCCCTTCGCGGTCCATTTCGATCCGGTGTCGTTCCCGCCATGCGCGGCGGCGTTCGAAGCGTTCGCGGATCGCCTGGGCCCGCGGGCTCTCGGAAATGGCACGAGCGATCGGATGCGGATCGCCTTCGTCGCGCAATTGCCGGGCGCGGGCGGCGATCTCGGGATGCCGTTCGGCGACGCGGCGACGCAGCGCCTCCCGCTGCTCGGGCGGCATCGCCTGGATATGGGCGCGGATCGCCGCGCGCCGCTCCAGCCGGCGGACGAGGATGGGGTTGGCCTCCTCCGGAACAGTTGACGGTGTCGCTTGCGGCGCGGGTTTTGCCACCTTGGGTCGCGGGGCATGTACCACGGGCGCAGGCTTGGGCGCGGGCGAGAAGACAGCGGCGATGGCGGGCAGCGGATCGGGCAGCTTGCTGAGCACACCCGAGGCCGCCGCCGCGGCGCTGGTCAGCAGCAGCACGCCCGCTCCGGTGAAGAGCGCGCGGTGGCGGCGGATGCTTCCCCGCAGCGTCCGTCGCGGTGGAGGCAATTGGCCGGCCAGCGCCACCGCCGTCACGTCCCTGCCGAAGCCGGCGCGTAATGGCGGCGGGCTTGCCCGGTCGAGCGCGGCACGCTCGGTTGCGGTAAAGGGTTCGCCGCTCATGCCGCGTGCTCCAGCGATACCAGCCCGCGTGCCGCCAGTGCTTCGCGCATGGCAGTACGGGCTCGAAGCAACAGCGACTCGAAGGCCTTGAGGTTCATGTCCATCGCCGTTGCCGCCGCATGGTTCGGCAGCTCCTCATAATAGGTCAGCACGATCGCCGCGCGGTGGCGCTCGCTCAATGCACCGAGTGCCGCCACCGCCTGCGCCCGTAGCCGTTCGGCATCGAGCAGCGCGTCGGCGGCGGGGCTTTCGTCGGCACGCTCGGGCACGGGCTCGTCGCTGGCGAAGCGTCGGCGGCGGAGGCGATCGAGGCACAGGTTCATCGCCACCCGCGTCAGCCAGGCCGCGATCCCCGAGCGACCGGTCTTCCACCCGCCCGCCTGGCTCCACAGCCGCAACAATGCTTCCTGCGCCACGTCCTCGGCCTCCGCGGCATCGCCGATCATCCGCCAGGCGATGCGATGCAGCCGCTCGGCATGCAGATCGACGACATGCGAGAAGGCCACCGCATCGCGCCGTGCGATCCGGGCCATCATCGCGTCGTCATCGCCACTCTGCATCAACACCCGACCGGCATAGACTATCCTGCACTGCAGGGGCTTAACGGCCCGCCGTGCAAAACCCTTCGCGGCTTTTTCGGGTCAGGCGTCGCCCAGTTCGAGGATCACGGCCCACTCGTCCTCGCGCACCGGCGTCACCGACAGGCGGGACTGGCGCAGCACTTCGAGCTTGGCGAGCCGGGGCTCGGCCTTGAGCATCGCAAGGGTGACAGGCTTGGCAAGCTTGCGCACCGGCTTCACCGCCACGCTCGCCCATTTGCCGTCGTCGCCATCCGGCTGCCAGGCGCGGGTGATCTCCATGATCCCGACCGCGGCCTTCTCCGTGTTCGAATGGTAGAACAGCGCCAGGTCGCCCGGCTCCATCTCCTTGAGGAAGTTGCGCGCGGTGTAGTTGCGCACGCCGTTCCACTCGGTGGCGCCCTCCTTGATCAGGTCATCCCAGCCATAGACATCGGGTTCGGAGCGCAGCAGCCAGTATCGCATGCCCGGGGCTTAGCCGCCTAAACCGCCGCTTAACAACCGATTCCGAACCAGTTCAGCCACCGGGCGTTATCTCCATAACCTCAGCGCCGCGACTCGTCCCTCCTCGGGCAGCCGGAGGCGCCATCAGTTGAGGAGGATATGATGTTCAAGTTCACGCAGAGGGTGGTGCTCGGCTTCGCCATGGGTGCCGCGGCACTCACCGCCTTCGCACCGTCGGCCGAGGCGCAGCGCTATCGCGGCGGCTATTATGGCGACCGCCACCATTATCGCGGCCATGACGATACCGGCACCGCGATCGTCGCGGGCATTGCCGGCCTGGCCATCGGCGCCGCGATCGCCAACAACAATGATCGCCGCTACGACTATGATCGCGGCTATTATCGCGATCACGGCTATTACCCGACCGACGGCTATTACTACCGCAACCACTACCGCTCCTATCGCGGCTGGTGCGAGACCCGCCGCGTCTGGGATCCGTATCTCGATCGCCCGGTCCGGGTGCGTTACTGCCGCTAACACTTTCAGGGGGGTGGTCACCGGCCACCCCCTTGTTACGCTGCGGCCATGGGCACCGATTCGCACCTGCAGCCGCAGCTCGCCGCCGATCCTTCCGATCCCTATCGGCGGGAGGCCCAGACCTTTCCGGAACTCAATGACGACATGGCCGGGCGCGTCGCCGCGTTCGGCAGCGTCGAGGACTGGCCGGATGGCGGCATGCTGTTCGAGCGGGGCGAGCGCAGCGTCGACTTCTTCCTGGTCCTCGAAGGCGCGGTCGAAGTGCTCGATGCGAATGCCAAGGGCTGCGAGCATGTCGTCCATGTCCATGGGCCGCGCCAGTTCACCGGCGAGCTCGACCTGTTCAACGACCGCAAGATCCTCGTCTCCGCCCGGGCACGACCGGGCACCAGGGTCGCCCGGGTCGAGCGGCTGGACTTTCGCCGGCTGATCGCATCCGAGCCGGACATCGGCGAAGTGGTGATGCGCGCCTTCATCCTGCGCCGGGTGGGGATGATGCTCCATGGCGAGGCGGGCATCGCGCTGATCGGGCCCGCGCACGGCGCCGCCACCTCGCGGATCGAGAGCTTCCTGCGCCGCAACGGCCTGCCGCATCGCCAGATCGACACCGAGACCGATGCCGATGCCGGCGGCTTCCTCGAATGTTTCCAGCTCAGCCCCGAGGATCTGCCGGTGGTGGTGGTCCGCGGCCAGACGCTGCGCCGGCCGAGCAACGGCCAGGTCGCCGATGCGCTGGGCCTCACCGTCGAGCTCGACCCGAGCCATGTCCATGACGTTGCCGTGGTCGGCGGCGGACCGGCGGGGCTCGCCTCGGCGGTCTATGCCGCCTCGGAAGGGCTCGACACCATCGTCATCGAGTCGATCGCGCCGGGCGGACAGGCGGGGACCAGCTCCAAGATCGAGAACTATCTGGGCTTCCCGACCGGCATCTCGGGCCAGGCGCTGGCGGGGCGGGCGCAGGTGCAGGCGCAGAAATTCGGGGCGCGGCTGCTGATCTCGCGCGGCGCGGTGGGGCTCGATTGCTCGCAGACCCCGTTCACCGTGCGGCTCGACGACGATACCGAGATCAAGGCCCGTGCCGTCGTGGTCGCCACCGGCGCGCGCTACCGCAAGCTCGACCTGCCCAACTATGCCGCGCTGGAAGGCAATGGCATCTATTACGCAGCGACCAACATGGAGGCCGGGCTGTGCGCCGGACAGGAAGTGGTGGTCGTCGGCGGCGGCAATTCGGCGGGGCAGGCGGCGATCTACCTCGCGCGCAGCGCCGGGCACGTCCATATCCTGGTCCGCGGCAAGGGCCTGGCCGAGACCATGTCGCGCTACCTGATCGACCGGATCGAGGCATCGGACCGGATCACGCTCCACCCCTTCACCGAAGTGACCGAGCTGGAGGGCGAGCGGCATCTGGAAGGGCTGAGCTGGACCGACCGCAAGACCGGCGAGACCAGCCGTCGCCGGGTGGGCGCGCTGTTCGTCATGATCGGCGCGGTGCCCTCGACCGACTGGCTGGAGGACTGCCTGGCGCTCGATCCGGCCGGCTTCGTGCGGACGGGCAGCGGCGAGACCTTCTTCTGCTCGTCGAAGCCGGGCATCTTCGCGGTCGGCGACGTCCGCTCGGGATCGGTGAAGCGGGTCGCTTCCGGGGTGGGCGAGGGATCGGTGGTGGTCTCGTCGATCCACCGTTATCTTGAAAGCCTGCGCCAATAGCGGCAAAGGGCACGGCCATGAGTGATACGCCTCCGGACCGCCTGTCGGTCAACCAGAACAGCCCCTTTTTCCAGCGCGAACTGCTGGAGCGCGGCATCGGCATCCGCTTCAAGGGCGTCGAGCGCCGCGACGTCGAGGAATATTGCATTTCCGAGGGCTGGATCCGCGCCGCGCTCGGCAACAAGGTCGACCGCAAGGGCAACCCGCTGACCATCAAGCTGAACGGCCCGGTGGAAGCCTGGTTCGAGCGCCCGGCCGCCGGCGAAGCGGAAGAGAACGCCGAGGGCTGATCTTCAACCCTCTGGTTGAGCGATTCATTGAATCTCTTGATACTCCCACGCATGCGCGCGGGGGCACGGTTTCGTGTGCCTCGGGTGTGTGTTCGACGATGAGAAAGAGCCTGTCGGGGGTGGCAGGTGAAATCCTACATTGGAAGCTCTTTGCTCCCCTCCCTGGAAGGGAGGGGCTGGGCTGGTTTGGGCTGACAGTTCCCCGGTGAAAGCCGGGGCCCAGTTGCAATGTCGTCCGAGAGTTTCCGGCGCCATCGATAGCGTGCCGAGACTGGGCCCCGGCCTTCGCCGGGGAACTGAGAGAATTAAGTGGCGATTTGCCCTAGGAAAACGCCGCCCTTGCCGCATCCTCGAAGGCCTTGAGCGCGGCCATGTGGGGGAAGGGGCCGTGGCTGATCCTTGCCACGCCGGTTTCCGCCACGGCCTTCGCCTCGGGCGCGCCGGGGAAGGCCATGAAGTTGACCGGGAGCGGCACGGCCTTGGCCACGCTCTCGAGCAGCGCCAGGTCGGCCAGGCCGGGGACGAAGAAGCCGCTGGCGCCGGCATCGGCATAGGCCTTGCCCCGCTCGATCGCCGCATCGGCCATCGCCGCGTCATGCGTGTCGCCCGGCGCGATCAGGAAGATATCGGTGCGGGCGTTGAGGAAGAAGTTCGGGCCCACCGTCCAGCGGATCGCCGCGATGCGCGAGGACTGCTCCGCGGCGCTGTGCATCACCCGTGTCGCAGTGCCGTTGCTGGCGACGACCTGGTCTTCGAAATTGCAGCCGATCGCACCGGTGGCGGCAAGCTTCTCGACATTGGCGGCGACCGCATCGGGATCGACCGCATAGCCGCCCTCGAAATCGACGCTGACCGGCAGCGCCACCGCGCCGACAGTGCGCCGGGCATTGGCGAGCGCGAGTTCGAGCGGCAGCGCCTCGGCATCGTCAAAGCCATGCGCGGTCGAGACCGAGGCGCTGCCGGTGGCGATCGCCTTCGCTCCGGCGCGCTCGGCGACCCGGGCGCTGCCCGCGTCCCACACGTTGAACAGGATCACCGGGTCGCCGGGCACGTGCAGCGCGGCGAAGCTCTGGAACTTTGCGGACATTTGGGAACCCCTCTTGTTCTCTTATTGTTCTAGATCGACATCAGAACAACCGCAAGAGTCCGTAGCGTCCTTTTGTGTTGGGTGGCGTTAGCTGGTGCGGGTTTCGCGACAGGTGCCGTGTGTTCGCGCTACCACCCCGGCGCGTGCCGGGGTGGCGGTGCAAGATGGAAGCGCAGGCGGCTCAGTGCAGGCGGGTGCTTGCCGGGGCGTTGCGGCGGACCGGATTCGCCGGTGCCTCCGCCACCTGGAACTGCGCGGCGCTGTCGGCCAGCACTTCCACCTCGTCGCTGAGCTTGCGCGCGGTGGCGGAGGTTTCCTCGACCATCGCGGCGTTCTGGCGGGTGGTGGCGTCCATCGTGCCGATCGCGCTGCTGATCCGGCCGATCGCGGCGGCCTGGGTCTGGTTGTCCTCGGCCATGGCGCCGAGCAGCTGGTGGACCTGGGCGACATGCTCCGAGATGCTGCCGAGCGCGCCATCGACCTTCCCGACCGCGCCGACGGCGTTCTGGATGTCTTCCTGGGTGACGGTCAGCTGCTCGCGGGCGCGCTTGGCTTCCTCTTCCGCGCGCATCGCCAGCGCCGAGACGAGATCGGCGACCACGGCGAAGCCGCGGCCCGCCTCGCCGGCGCGGCCGGCCTCGACCGCGGCGTTCATCGCGAGGACGCGGGTCTGGAAGGCGATCTTGTCGAGGCCCTCGATCACATCGTCGATGCCCTTGGCGCTGTCCGACACGCGGCCCATTGCGCCGACGACTTCGTCGGCGACGGTGCGGCTCTCGCGCACGGTGAGGATCGCTTCGTCGGCGCGGGCGACGACGCCGTCGGCGCTGATCGCGATCGCCTTGAGCCGGTGGTCCATCTGGCCGATCGCCTCGCTGGTCTGCTCGAGGCTGGCGGCGGTGCTTTCGGTGCGGCGGGCAAGGTCTTCCGACGCGGCGGCGATCTCGCTCGAGGCGAGGCGGATCGCCTCGGTACCCATGCCGACCGAGCCGATCAGCTTGCTCAGGCTTTCCACCGCTTGGGTGAAGTCCGCCTCGAGCGCGGCATAGGCGGCGGGCAGGTTTCCGGCGATGCCGCTGCGCAGATCGCCCTTGGCGAGCGCGGAGAGGCTGGCGCTGACCGTCTCGATGACGGTGGTGAGCTCGGCCTCGTGGCGGGCGCGTTCGGCGGCGGTGCGCGCCTCGATCTCGGCGCGCTGGCGGGTCTCGGTGTTGAGCGCGTCGATCAGCCCGGCGAGCTGGGCGGAGAGGAAGACGAGCGCGCCGGTCTCGGCGATCAGGATCACCGCGTGGAGCAGGATGCGGCCGAGGCCACCGCCGTTCAGGAACACCCAGTCGGGCACCAGCATGCCGAGGCCGAGATGGTGGAGCGCGACCACGGCGGCGCCGGCGACGATCGCGCGCCAGTCGACCAGCATCGCGGTGGTGGCGAGCGAGGCGAAGAACAGCATGTGGAGGTCGACCTGCCAGGGCTGGCCCTGGAAGACGAACAGCATCACCGCGGGCTGGGCGACCATCGTCATGGTGACGGCCATGCGGGCCTGCGCGTCGGTACGGCCGCTCAGCGCCAGCCAGATCGGCCAGGCGGGCAGCGCCAGCGCGAGGAACAGGGCGATGGCTTCATTGCCGACGCTGGTGAAGAAGGTGCCGACGACGGTGGCGAGGGCCATCACGCCCATCAGGGCGGCGAGCAGCTTCATGCCCATGCGGCGCATCGCGTCGAGGGAGAGTTCGGTCATTGCTGGGGTTCCATCTGGAATTCGCCGCAGATGCGCGGCGATACGCTGACTAATATCATGCCCCGGCGCAGCGCGGCGGGGAGCAGGCGGGCACGATCGCCCTCGACGAAGCGCGAGCGCGGCAGGGGGCCGACGGCGCCCACGGTCCCGCCCGCCGCAAGGGCGGCATCCTCGACCGTGACGGCGCTGGCCGGATAGAGCGGCACGAGCAGCATCGTGCCGTTCACGGGCGGCGCGAAGATCAGCAGGCCGGGGGCGAGCAGCAGCATCGCCTGCCACGCGAGTGCGAGGGACAGGCGGCTACGCGGCGCGGCGGTGGCCGGAAGGATGGGGCGCTGGTGCACCCTCCATTATAGAAAAATCGCGGGCGTGCCGGTCCGGTCACGCCCGCGACTGCGGATTTTTCCTGGCGTGCGGCGCCTAGTGGACAAAGCGGGCGACGACGTCGCGGTAGCTGCGGCTCACCTTCACCTGCGCGCCCGAATCGAGCACCAGGAAACACTCGCCATTGGTGTGCGGCTTGACCTGGCGGACCAGGTCGAGATTGACGATGGTCGAGCGGTGGACGCGCTGGAAGCGGCGCGGATCGAGCCGCTTCTCCAGATCCTTCATCGTCTCGCGCAGGATCAGCGTGTTGTCGCCGGTATAGATGCACATGTAATCGCCGGCCGCGTCGATCCGTTCGATCGTGTCGACGTCGACGCGGAAGATCTGGCCGCGATCCTTGATGTTGATCAGCTTCTCGAAGCGGCTCGACGCCATCTCGCCCTCGACGGCGGAGGCGGCGATCTCGTCGGCCGCATCGGGCGCGACTTCGGCGAGCACTTCCTTGAGCTTCTCGATCTCCTCGACGCCGCGCTTCTCGCTCAGGCGCTGGCGCACCCGCTCGATCGTGTCGGCGAGCCGGGCGGGTTCGACCGGCTTCATGAGGTAATCCATCGCCTGCGCCTCGAAGGCGCGGATGGCATGATCGCTATAGGCGGTCACGAACACGAACAGCGGCGGTTCGACTTCCATCAGGCCCTGGACGACGGAGAACCCGTCGAAGCCGGGCATCTGGATGTCGAGGAAGACAAGGTCTGGCTTGTGCGTCTTGATCGAACGGATCGCTTCGCGCCCGTTCGAGCATTTGTCGATGATCTCGACATCTTCATGTTCCTGGAGCCGGAGCTCGAGCCCCTGAATTGCCAGGGATTCGTCGTCTACCAGGATGGTCCGAATGGTCATGCGGCCTCTCGATTAGGTTCCTCGATCTGGAACGGTATCTCGATCTCAACGCTGAACCCCTTCCCTGGGTCCGAACGCGCTTCAAATCGATGGTCAGGCCCGAAAGCCTGGGCCAACCGCTCCTTGATATTGGCGAGCCCCACGCCGGTTGAAAGAGTCGGCCGCTGCTTGGCTTCGATCAATCCCGGACCCGTGTCGGATACGGTGATCTGCACCCGTTCTCCGGCGAGCCGAGCGGAGACGGTGATTTCGGCGCCCTCTTCCTGCGGGGTCACCGCATATTTGATCGCGTTCTCGACCAAGGGCTGGAGCAGCAGCGACGGCAGCCGCGCCTTGGCGACGCGCTCGTCGATCTCGAACACCGGGCGCAGGCGATCGTCGAAGCGCATCTTCTCGATCTCGAGATAGAGCTTCAGCGTCTCGGCCTCCTGGGCGAGCGTGACATGCGCGGTCGGCTCGTTGGCGAGCGTGTAGCGCAGGAAGGAGGAGAGGCGGCTGAGCATGATGTTCGCCCGCTCGGTCTGCTTGAGCAGCACCAGCGTCGAGATCGAGTTCAGCGTGTTGAACAGGAAATGCGGGTTGAGCTGGTAGCGCAGCATCGCCAGCTGGGCCTGGCTGGCCTGCATCTCGAGCGCCTGCATCTGATCGATCTGGCGCTCGACCACCAGGTAGAAGTTCACCGCGAAATAGAGCGCCGACCAGCCGGCCAGCACGGTGAAGTTGATGAACACCGTGCCGACGACGAGATTGATCGAGATGCTCGGCTCCGGCATCTTGATGAAGGAATAGATGAAGGCATCGAGCACCGCGTAGATCACGGTGGCGGTGCCGAGCGTCGCCAGCGTCAGCAGGATGGCGGGGATGCGCGGCAGGCGGCGGTACGTGCCATACAGCGTCGAGAGCAGCAGCGTGAGGCAATAGCCGATGATCGCCTCGATGATCACCGCGATCACGCCTTCGACGCTGAAGCCGTTGGACAGCGACACCACGGTGCGCAGCAGCAGATAGCCGGTCCAGCCGCCTGCCTGGAGCATCCAGAAGGCGCGGTTCTTGTCCTCGAAGAACGGACGCGACAGCGCGACCGGAGGCTTTACCGGCTGCGCGAAGAACGGAGAGCTTGGGTCGAGGGTCGCCACGAACCCGCCTCTACCATCGGCGCGGCGCGAGGGCAAAACCGTGAGTGCCCGAAACGAAAACCGCCGCCCCGGTTGCCCGGAGCGGCGGAATTCGTTGCCGTCAGGCTGGTCGCTTAGAAAGCGACGACCAGCGAGCCGGTGATCGAGCGCGGCGTGCCGATGATGGCGTTGCCGACCGAGTAGCGGTTCGGCAGGCCGACGAAGCCCGACGAGCCCGACAGACCGCCAACGTAGAACCGGTCGAACAGGTTGCTGACGTTGAGCTGGAAGTAGGTCTTCTGGTTGTCGAGCAGCTTGCCCAGGTTGAAGCGGACGTCAAGGTCGACAACCGCATAGGCCGGGATCTTCGCATAGTAGATCACGTACTGCTGCGCGCTCGGGCAGAGGCCGCCGCTGATGGTGCCAGCGCAACCATAGACCGGCAGGTTCTCGTCGTTGACGAAGCGCGGGCCGGTGTACTTCGACTGCACACCGATGTCGAACAGGCCGATGGTGCCCTGGACGCGGCCACCGACAGTCCAGTCGGGCGAGCCGCCTTCACGCTTGCCGGCCGTCTGGAAGTAGTTGACGGTGCCGGTCGAGGTCACGCCGGCCTCGATGTTGTCCTTGATCTTCGAGTGCAGGTACGAAGTGAAGGCATAGACCGTCAGGTCGCGGACCGGACGATAGGCGATCGACGCTTCGAAGCCATACTTATCGACGGCGCCGAGGTTGCGATACACGCTGGTGTCGCTCTCGATGTCGTAGACCGAGACGGTGCGGTTCTGGAACTTGGTGTACCAGCCCGACAGCTGCGCCTGGATGCTGCCGGTGTTGTAGCGGAAGCCACCTTCGAAGCTGTCCGTGGTTTCCGGCACCGGCTTCGCCTGGGGCGAACCGGCCGCATAGTAGAACGAGTTGTACAGGTTGTCGGTGCCCGGGACCGAGAGGCCCTTCGCATAGCTGGCATAGACGCTGTAGCCATCACCGAACTTGTAGGTGACGCCGACGTTCGGAAGCGCGCGGTTGTAGTTGAAGGTGCGCTTCTGCGGCGGGGCGAAGCCGACGACGCAGGCGCGGGTGGTGATGGCGCACGAACCGGTGGTCGGACGGACGACCGTGCCGACCGTGGTCACGCCCGGCGCGAAGTAGGTGTAGGGGTTGGCGGCCGCATAGGCGGCAACCTGGCTCGGCGAGATGCACGAGACGTTGCCGTTGCCCTGCACGGTGAAGCAGCGCTGATCGAGACGACGCTCGAAGAACGGTGCACGGACGCCGACCTTGACGATCAGCTTCTCGTCCATGAACTGGCCGCGATATTCGCCCGACACCTGGTTGAGCATCGCGATCGACTTGCGGTCACGCTTCTCGATCAGGGCGCCCTTCGAGTCCAGGATCCCGTTGTTGACCGGGAACACGTCGAACGGCTCGCCGTCGGTGCCGACCAGGCCGGCTTCGCCGGTCTGACGGTGACGACCATAGTCGAACGTGTAGGTCAGGCGAACGCGGTTGTTGTCGTTCAGGTCGTAGATCAGGTTGGCGACTGCGCCGAAGCGGCGGGTCTGGGTCTGGCTCGGCGCGATCGCGAGGATCGTGTCGAGGATGTCGCCGTCACCGTTCAGGTCGCGGCCGACATAATAGCCGAAGCCGCCCGGCGAACCGTTGCCGGTGTTGCCGGTGGTGTTGATCACGCCGGTGTAGGTGCCCGTGCCGCAGGTGCGCAGCGTGGTGCTGCCCTGGGTGCCGCAGCCCTCGAGCAGGCTGACCGTGCCGCCGCCATTGGCCTTGGTGTACTGGTAGCTGGCGTCGAGCGTGAAGACGAGGCTGTCGGTCAGCGAGAAGCGCGAACCGAAGCGCAGGCTGCCCGTGTTCGACGGGTTGTAGCGACGATCGAATTCCTGGCCGCAGCTGGCGCCGGCGGTCGGGGCAGCCGGAGCGGCCGACGGCGTGTCGGCGAGACCCGGACGTGCCGCGGTGTTGATCGTGCACGGATAGTTGATGTTGTAGTAGCGCTCGTCGCGGTTCCACGGGAAGCGGTTGGCGCTGTTCGGACCGGTGATGCGGGTGCCCAGGCCCTGGATGAAGGCCGGGGTGGTCGGGGTCGCCGGAACGAGGGTGTAGCTCGCATAGCGATCGGTGCGCAGCGGAACCGAGCCGAAGAAGTTGTTGCGGTTCTCGTTGTACTGGCCGGCGAGCGAGACGAAGTCGCCATTGTCGCCCAGGCTCTTGTAGATGCGGCCGTTATACTGCTGCTTCTTCAGGCGGCCGTAGTTGTTGAACGGCTGGCGGGCTTCGAGGTTCGAAGCCGAGAAGAAGGCGCGAACGCCGGTGTGGGCGATGTCGCCGGTGTCGACCATGCCGAACATGCGGAACATCGGGCGGCTCATGTTGTTGCCGATGCCGATATAGTCACCATAGGTGCCCGACAGCATCGCGCCGAACTGCTCCGAGGGAACGCGGGTGCGGATGTTGACGGTGCCGCCGACGGCCGATGCCGTGGGGCTGTCCACGTCGGTGGTGCCCAGGTTCACGCTCACCGATTCGAGCGTTTCCGGATCCTGCTGCTGGTTGGTGTAGATCGCATAGTTGCCGGTGTCGTTCAGCGGAATGCCGTCCAGCGTCTGCGAGATGCGCGAGCTGTCGAAGCCGCGGATCGTGAAGGTGCCGCCCGCGGCGCCCGTCGCATCGTTGTTCTGGAAGCTGACGCCCGGAACCAGGTTGATGATTTCGTTGACCGTCTGGCCGGGGCGCTGGCGCGAGATCGTCTCGGCGCCCACCGTGACGCGCGTCTTCGGCTCATCGGGGATGGTGATCTGACCCGTGTTCACACGCGAACCGGTGACGACGATTTCCTCGCCCTCGAAGTCCGCGGAACCGGTCGACTGCGCGAAGGCGGCCCCCGGGATCAGCAGCGCGGCAAAAGCCACGCCCGCAAAAAGCTTGGTGCGCATTAGAGGTGTTTCCCTTTCGGTGTGTGCTTATCGTGTGCACTGAACGCGGTGCGGTTCACCGTCGTCGCCGCCCATGCTATTGTTTTATGTCGGTCCTGTGACAGTCAATCCGAGTCATGCTGGGGCGGGCTGTTAATCTGTAATTCAGGATTGTTGCGTTGCAAAAAAGTCACGCCACCGTGGCGACGATTTGCAGCCATTCGCTCTCGGAAATGACGCGAATTCCGAGGTCTTCCGCCTTTTTGCGCTTCGAGCCGGCGTTCGCGCCAACAATGACCAAGTCGGTCTTTTTGGACACCGATCCGGCGACTCGGGCGCCCAGCGATTCGGCCTGGGCCTTGGCTTCGTCGCGACTCAGCGCCTCCAGCGTGCCGGTGAAAACCAGCGTCTTGCCCGAGACCGCGGAGTCACGGGTTTCGACGATATAGGGCGGCGGTATCACTTCGCGCAGCAGGTCGTCCCATACCGCGCGATTGTGCGGCTCATGGAAGAAGTCGGCCAGCGCCTGGCCGACCGCACCGCCGACATTCTCGACGCCGATATGCTCGGCGATGGCCTTGTCGAGCCGGGCGCGATGCTTGGCCTCGGTCTCGCCGATCTGCGGCGGCGTCGCATCGCGCAGCGCGATGACCTCGTCGGCCAGCGCCTGCAGCGCGGGCAGGGTGGTGTAGCGCTTGAGCAGGTCGCGCGCGGTGATCGCGCCGATATGGCGGATGCCCAGGCCGAACAGCAGCCGCGCCGCGTCGGGCGCGCGCTTGGCCTCGATCGCGGCCATCAGCGCATCGGCCGACTTCTCCTGCCAGCCTTCGCGCCCGAGCAGCTCCTCGCGGTGCGCGGCAAGGCGGAAGATGTCCGCCGGCTCGGCGATCCAGCCGAGATCGAGGAACTCGACCAGCGTCTTCTCGCCCAGCCCCTCGATGTCGAGCGCGCCGCGGCTGACGAAATGCTTGAGCCGCTCGAGCCGCTGGGCCGGACAGATCAGCCCGCCGGTGCAGCGGATATCGACTTCGCCTTCCTCCGCCACCGCTTCGGAATTGCAGATCGGGCAATGGACCGGGAAGGCCCAGGGCTCGCGCGCTTCGTCGCGGGTGAGGTTCTCGACGATCTGCGGGATCACGTCGCCGGCGCGCTGCAGGACGACGCGGTCGCCGGGGCGCACGCCGAGCCGCGCGATCTCGTCGGCATTGTGCAGCGTGGCGTTGGTGACGACGACACCGCCGACGGTGACGGGCTCGAGCCGCGCCACGGGCGTGAGCTTGCCGGTGCGGCCGACCTGGATGTCGATCGCGCGCAGGATCGTCTGGGCGCGCTCGGCGGGGAATTTGTGCGCCAGGCCCCAGCGCGGGAAGCGGCCGACGAAACCGAGCCGGGTCTGCCAGTCGAGCCGATCGACCTTGTAGACCACGCCGTCGATGTCGAAGGGCAGGTCGGCGCGCACCGCCTCGATCTTCCTGTACTGCGCCAGCGCCGCATCGAGATCGACAGGTCCGATGAACAGGTCCGAGACCGGGAAGCCCATCGCTTCGATCGCGCGGATCACCGCGACCTGGGTCTCGCCCGGCAGCGCCGTGACTTCGCCCCAGCCCCAGGCCCAGAAGCGCAGGGGGCGCGAGGCGGTGACGGCCGCATCCTTCTGGCGCAGCGAGCCGGCGGCGGCGTTGCGCGGATTGGCGAACTGGCGGGCTTCCTTGCCGCTCGCCTCGGCCTCGGCGAGCAGCCGTGCATTCAGGGCGGCGAAATCCTCCTTCGCCATATAGACTTCGCCGCGCACCTCGAAGACCTCGGGCGCGCCGGCGATCTCGTGCGGGATGTCCCGGATCGTGCGCGCATTGGCGGTCACGTCCTCGCCGATCTGGCCGTCGCCGCGGGTGAGCGCCTGGACCAGCTTGCCGTTCACATAGCGCAGCGAGCAGGACAGCCCGTCGATCTTGGGCTCCGCGGTCAGCGCGACCGGCTCGGCATCGCTCAGGTTGAGGAAGCGGCGGACGCGGCCGAGGAAGTCGGCGACCTCCTCGTCGTTGAAGCCGTTGTCGAGGCTGAACATCGGCCGGGCATGGGCGATCTTGGACAAGGCGCCCGACGGCGCCGCGCCGACCAGCTTCGACGGCGAATCGGGGCGGACCAGATCGGGGAAGGCCGCCTCGATCGCGGTGTTGCGCCGCATCAGCGCGTCATATTCGGCATCGCTGATCTCGGGCGCGTCTTCGGCATGATAGAGCCGGTTGTGGTGCGCGATTTCGGCGGCGAGCTTCTCGAGCTCGGCGGCGGCTTCCTGCGGGGTCTGGGGCAGCGGATCCATGGCGCCGGGGTTAGGCTGGCGGGCCCGCCACGATCAAGCTTGAAGACGTGCGGAGGCGTAACGATAAAGTGGGGAATGCGCCTGATCCGGATTGCTCTCGCTTCGCTGCTCTGGATCGTGGTGGCGTTCTGCCTGATCGCCACGGCCGCGCCCTTCTTCCTGGATCGCATCTATTATACCGGGCCGGTCACCGGGCATTTCGACGGCAAGCGCTTCTTCAATCCGGATGGCGATGCGCTCGATATTTCCGCCACGCGCCGCAACAAGCTGCTCTGGCAGCAGATATTCGGCGATCCGACGCGGCCGGCCTGGCCCGACAAGGTTGCGGTGACGCCCTCCAAGCCGCCCGCCAGCGTGGAGGGCGAACGGATGCGCGTGACCTGGATCGGCCATGCCAGCGTGCTGGTGCAGGCGAGCGGGCTCAACATCCTCACCGATCCGGTGTGGAGCGAGACGGTCGGCCCCTATGGCTTCGGCCCGAAGCGGGTGGCCGAGCCGGGGGTGCGCTTCGAGGATCTGCCGAAGATCGACATCGTCCTCGTCAGCCACAATCACTACGACCATATGGACCTGGCGACGCTCAAGCGGCTCTGGGACCGCGACCACCCGATCATCGTCACCAGCCTGGGCAACGACACGTTGCTGCACCAGGCCGGGATTCCGTCGCGCGGCATGTATCATTGCGGCGATTGCCCGGGCGTCGTCGCCCGCGACTGGGGCGAGGAAACGATCGCGATCCGCTTCGAGGAGCCCGAGAAGGGCAAGCCATTCCGCGATGCGCGGCCGGCGGTCGTCCATGTGACGCGCAGCCACCATTGGGACAGCCGCTGGTTCGCCGATCGCAACCGGGCGCTCTGGTCGAGCTTCGTGGTCGCACTGCCCTACGGCTCCTTCTTCTTCGCCGGCGATACCGGCCTTGGCGACGGCAAATGGCCGGCGGAAGCCGCCGCGCAGGTATCGAGCTTCGGCATCCGCTTCGCCGCGATCCCGATCGGCGCCTTCCGCTTCGACGAGGGGCAGATGGAAAGCGGCAGCCATATCGGGCCGAAGGACGCGATAAAGGTGTGGGACGGTCTCGGTCGCCCGCCTTCGCTGGCGGTGCATTGGGGCACCTTCCGCCTGTCGCGCGAAGGCTATGCGACTCCGCCCAGGATGCTGCGCGGCATGATGCAATGCGCGGGCGAGGATCCGGCGCGCTTCGCCCCCCATGCGATCGGGCAGGGCTTCGAAGTGCCGCCCATGGGTGCCGCGCCGCGCGCGCCCGATTATGCCGGGCTCGATCGCTGCATCCGAAACGGGAATTTCGACGCGCTGCGCTGACTTCCGCTTTGGCGCGGATGCGCTAGGCTGCGGCCTCTCGAAGGGGGAGAGACAGATGCGCAAGTTCATTGCCCTGGCCGTGATCGCGGCAATGGGAATCGCCGCCGCGCCGATCCAGGAGAAGCAGGAAGGCAAGGTGCCCAACAAGGGCCGCGACATGATGCTGTCGATGGGCGCGGGGATGAAGGGCAAGAAGCTCGCTAAGGCAATCCTGGAGGCGGAGAAGTCGCCGATCGGCAGCAAGGCCAATCCGGTGCGCGAGAACATGCCCGAGGGTGAAGTCGCCTATCTGCGCAAGCTGCGCTGCGAGGATGGCGCCGCGCCGAAATTCGAGCGCGCCGGCAATGTCGGCGAGGGCCCCTATGGCTTCATCGTCGATCTCTACAAGGTGACCTGCCCCGGCAAGGCCGCGGTCGATGTCCATATCGACATGTACCATGACGGCGGCGAGACGCGGCCGGTGCCCGGCTTCACCATCGTCAACTGAGCGCCGAGCGCCGCGGGGGCCGTTCCGTTTCGGCCGGCCTCCGTATCTTTCAGGTGCTTGAAGGGACTCGGCGCCCGGGTTTATCTTCCCGCGAATCCGGGAGGGGGTCCCAAGTGAACGACCGCGCCGCCAGCGCCGTGCGAAGCTATGACACGACCATCGACCGCGCCGGCCTGGCGCTGGGCGTGGGCAGTATGTTTGCCGGGCTGATCGTGCTCGGGCTGCTGCTGCTCGGCGGCAAGCGCGACCCGCTCAGCCTGGTCGGCGGCTGGATGATCGGCAGCCTGATCGCCGGCATCGCGATCACCGCGGTGGGCGGGCCGGTCTGGGTGGCGATGCATGTCGCCGGGCTGCGCCGTGCGCGCCATGCCGCGCTGGTCGGTGCGCTCACCGCGCTCGCCATCTTCATCGGCGCGCAGACCTATGGCTTCGGGCTGTTCGAGATGCCGCCGATGGACAATCGCGCGCTCGTGCTGCGCTGGCTCAGCGCGCTGGCGACCAGCGGTATCCTGGCCCTGTTCGCTGCCGCGACCGCCACGCTGATGTGGCGCATCGCCTATCGCCGCGAATATTGACGCCGGCTGATCGGCGCATGCCCGTGCGGCATGCGCCGTGGCGGGTCACGCCTTGCACGCGCCCAGGCGCTTGCCGGTCAGGCGGATCGTCATCGACGATTCCTTGGCCTGGCCGGGCATGGTCATGCTGCGCTTCATCGTCAGGTCATAGGCGTTGGGGCCCTGGGTGCCGCTGATCGACACGCGCGACGGGCCCGCCGGCGTGGTGCATTCCAT
The DNA here is from genome assembly GCF_014204495.1 of Sphingomonas kyeonggiensis. Taxonomy (GTDB): domain Bacteria; phylum Pseudomonadota; class Alphaproteobacteria; order Sphingomonadales; family Sphingomonadaceae; genus Sphingomonas; species Sphingomonas kyeonggiensis_A. The sequence goes on from NZ_JACHLN010000001.1 coordinate 1,492,988, forward strand.
CACCGCATCGACCTTGCCCGCCTTCGAAGCGAATTTGGGGAAGCGGCAGATGCTCTGCATCGCCGGGAATTGCGTGACGTCGAACGGCTTGACGTCCTGCGCGGTGCGGCAACCGCTGCGCATCCGCGGCGGCTTGCCGATCTCGGCCTTGAGCGGGGCGACCTTCTCCTCGGGCGCGCCGCCGGCCTCGAGCGCAACCAGCTGCTCGCCTTCCTCCCACTGGCCCGCCGACTGGCCGGGCGCCTTGGTCTCGGCCGCCGCGCTCTGCTTGGCGACTTCCTCCATGCTGGCATTCTCCAGCTGGATCACCCCGGTCTGACGCGCGCTCTCCTCGGTCGAGGGCCCCTGGTTGCAGGCGGCGAGCGGGAGCAGCGCTCCGGCGGCGAGAATCGTCAGACGCATCATGTTCCCCTGGGGTTGGCGTGCGGGGCAGCCACACCCCATATTCCCCGCGATGGCAATCCAGATTCGCACCAGCCTGGCCGAGCCCGAGACCGGGCAGAGCTTTGTCCCCCACCGCCCGCAGCGCCCTGACAAGCTCGAGGGCGGGCGGCCGTTCAAGCTCGTCAGCGAGTATGAGCCCTCGGGCGACCAGCGCTTTGCGATCCCCGAGCTGGTCGAGCAGGCGCGGCAGGGGGAGCGCGACCAGGTGCTGCTCGGCGTGACGGGTTCGGGCAAGACCTATACCATGGCCAAGGTGATCGAGACGCTGCAGCGCCCGGCGCTGGTGCTCGCGCCGAACAAGATCCTGGCCGCGCAGCTCTATGGCGAGATGAAGTCGTTCTTTCCGGAGAACGCGGTCGAGTATTTCGTCAGCTATTACGACTACTACCAGCCCGAGGCGTACGTTCCGCGGTCGGACACCTACATCGAGAAGGAAAGCTCGGTGAACGAGGCGATCGACCGGATGCGCCACTCGGCGACGCGTTCGCTGCTCGAGCGCGACGACGTCATCATCGTCGCGTCGGTGTCGTGCCTCTATGGTATCGGCTCGGTCGAGACCTATTCGGCGATGATCTTCGACCTGAAGAAGGGCCAGTCGGTCGACCAGCGCGAGGTGATCCGCAAGCTGGTCGCGCTCCAGTACAAGCGCAACGACGCCGCCTTCGGGCGCGGCGCCTTCCGGGTGCGCGGCGACAGCCTGGAAATATTCCCGTCGCACTATGAGGACAGCGCCTGGCGCATCTCCTTCTTCGGCGACGATATCGAGGAGATCACCGAGTTCGACCCGCTGACCGGCGCGAAGGTGGCGAGCCTCGACTATGTCCGCGTCTTCGCCAATTCGCACTATGTGACGCCCGGGCCGACGATGAAGCAGGCGATGGAGGGCATCCGCCACGAGCTGAGCGAGCGGCTCAAGGAGCTGGAGGCGGAGGGCAAGCTGCTCGAGCACCAGCGGCTGGAGCAGCGCACCAATTTCGACCTCGAGATGATCGCCGCGACGGGCAGCTGCGCGGGCATCGAGAATTACTCGCGCTTCCTCACCGGACGCCTGCCCGGCGAGCCGCCGCCCACGCTGTTCGAGTATCTGCCGGAGAATGCCCTGCTGTTCGTGGACGAAAGCCACCAGACGATCGGCCAGATCAACGGCATGTCGCGCGGCGACCATCGCCGCAAGGTGACGCTGGCCGAGTATGGCTTCCGCCTGCCCAGCGCGATCGACAACCGGCCGCTGCGCTTCAACGAATGGGAGGCGATGCGTCCCCAGACCGTCTATGTCTCGGCCACCCCGGGCGGCTGGGAGATGGAGCAGACCGGCGGCGTGTTCGTCGAGCAGGTGATCCGCCCCACCGGCCTCATCGATCCGCCGGTCGAGATCAAGCCGGTCGAGGAGCAGGTCCAGGACCTGATCCAGGAATGCAAGGCGACCACGGCCAAGGGCTATCGCACGCTGGTGACCACGCTCACCAAGCGCATGGCCGAGGACCTGACCGAATATATGCACGAGGCGGGCGTGAAGGTCCGCTACATGCACTCGGACACCGAGACGCTGGAGCGCATCGAGCTGATCCGCGACCTGCGGATGGGCGTGTACGACGTGCTGGTCGGCATCAACCTGCTGCGCGAGGGCCTCGACATCCCGGAATGCGGCCTCGTCGCGATCCTCGATGCCGACAAGGAAGGCTTTCTGCGCAGCGAGACCTCGCTGATCCAGACGATCGGCCGCGCGGCGCGCAACGTCGAGGGGCGGGTGATCCTCTATGCCGATCGCATGACCGGCAGCATGGAACGCGCGCTCGCCGAGACCGGCCGCCGCCGCGAGAAGCAGGAGGAATATAACCGCGAGCACGGCATCACGCCGGCGACGATCAAGCGCAATATCGGCGACATCATCGCCCATGTCGCCTCGAAGGACCAGGTGACGGTCGAGATCGACGCCGATCGCCCGCACATGGTCGGCCACAACCTGCGCGCGTATATCGAGGAGCTCGAGAAGAAGATGCGCGACGCGGCGGCGAACCTCGAATTCGAGGAAGCCGGGCGCCTGCGCGACGAGATCCGCGCGCTCGAGGCCGAGGAACTCGGCCTGCCCGAGGACCAGCGCAAGGCGCCGGTCATGGGGCGGTCGAACGAAGGCAAGCCGGGCACGCGCAAGACGCGCTATGGGAAGGTGCAGAAGAAGTGGGGCGGGAAACGCTAGGCACGTCGCCACGCGCCGCTGGGCCGTTTCGTCGCCGCAGCGGTTGAGCCGTCCCGGTACTTCCCCCATAAGGCCGGGCATGCGCCGCCAATTGCTCGTCTTCGCCTCCGCGCTTGCCATTGCGGGCTGTTCGGAAACCCCGCCGATCGTGCCGCCGCCGGCGCCCCGGCCGGTTCCGGTGCCGACGCCCGCTCCGGCACCCGCGCCCACGCCGACCCCGACGCTGGCTGCGGACTGGCGTGACTGGCCGCTGACGCCCGGGACCTGGGCGTACAGGCAGGACGGGCGCGGCTCGGTCGCGCTCTATGGCGTGGCCGGGGCCGAGGCGGAGCTGATCCTGCGCTGCGACAATGCGCGCGGCCGGGTGGTGCTGTCGCGCCGCGGTGACGGTACGGCGAACCTGACGGTGCGGACCACCAGCACGCTGCGCCAGCTTCCCGTCCAGCCGCTGCCTGCCGGCGCCACGCCCTGGCTGGCCGCCGATCTGGGCGCGCGCGATTCCGTCCTCGACGCGATGGGCTATAGCCGCGGGCGTTTCCTGGTGGAGGGCAACGGGCTGCCGACCCTGGTGGTGCCCGCCTATGCCGAGATCCTGCGCGTCGCCGAGGATTGCCGCGGCTAGGCATTGGGCTTGCTTCAGCGATGCGGGGAGGGGTTCTGGCCAGCTTCCGGCCCAGAATTCCAGAATCGCTCAGAAAAAGATTTTATACAAGACTTGTTCTGCGACTCGCGGTGATTCAAATAGTTGGCGTGCCCTTCGAGTGCACAGGCTTCTTCAACTAGCGAAAGGAGGTGATCCGATGTCTCATGGTTCAGCAATGGGGTCGGTTCAGTTCGTTCGGGAGACGCACCGCTAAGCTTCAGGCGCGATCGGAAGCCCTCCGATCGTACGGCGCCGGGAGGTATTCTCCTCCAATCAACGGCGTCAGTCCGAAGCAAAGCGGTCCGCATGGTCTCCCGGGCTGGAGCTTCCGGCCGCTGACCATGTCGGAGGTCGCCGGGTCGTCGGGAGACGCCCCGGCGACCTCTTTCATTTTGGGGAGATGCACATGGCAATCGCATTGCGCATCGCCGGTCTGGTCCTGCTTCTTGTCGGCGCCGCGCCGCCGCAGGACGGTGCCAGGCAGGCCCGGTTGATGGACCGGATCGAGCGCATGCTCGTCCTGCCGAAAGGTGCGCAACCCTTCGCCCGTTATGGCCGCAACTATGCGCTTGCCGCACCCGACACGGTCCGCGCGGTTTATATCGTGCCGCCGTCGCCGAGCACGAGCACCGCATGCACGGTCGTCCTGCCGGGAGACCGCTCGCGGCCCTGCTCCCGCGCGGAAATCGCGGAAATGGCGCGGGAGGAGAATGCCGCCATTGCCGGGCAGGCGCGGGCGGGGCAGCGGCGCTGGTACGCCAAGGCGTCCAGCCTCCCCCTTGTCGATGATGGCGGCTGCACCGTCGTGACGATCGAGTACAGCATCTCGCGGAACAGGATCCTCAGCACCGCCTGCAACGGCGTGGGTTGATCCGGCGGCTCAGCGCGGGTCGAAGATCGACCAGCCGGTGTGATGGACCAGCCGCTCGAGCGCCAGCGTGCCAAGCTGTGAATTGCCGCGCTCGTTGAGCCCCGGCGACCAGACCGCGATCGAAGCGATACCCGGGGCCACGGCCAGGATGCCGCCGCCCACTCCCGACTTGCCCGGCAGGCCGACGCGGAAGGCGAATTCGCCCGATCCGTCATAATGGCCGCAGGTCAGCATCAGTGCGTTGATGCGGCGGGCGCGGCGCGGCGAGACGATGCTGAGCCCGGTATCGGGCTGGACCCCGCCCGCCATCAGGAAGCGGCCGGCGCGGGCGAGCTGGCGGCAGCTCATCGCGATCGCGCATTGGTGGAAATAGACGCCGAGCACTTCCTCGGCCGGGCGGTGCAGGTTGCCGAAGGCGCGCATATATTGGGCCAGCGCGAAGTTGCGGAAGCCGGTGTCCTGCTCCGCCCGCGCGACGGTTTCGTCGACATGGATCGCCTCGTCGCCGGCCAGCCCGCGCACGAAGCGCAGCATCTCGCCGATCACCTCGCGCGGCGCGCCGCGGCCGAGCAGGACATCATCGACCACGATCGCGCCGGCGTTGACGAAGGGGTTGCGCGGGATGCCGTGCTCGGTCTCGAGCTGGACGATCGAGTTGAACGCGCTTCCCGAAGGCTCGCGGCCGACGCGCTGCCAGAGCTGGTCCCCCACCGCGCCCAGCGCCTGGGTGAGCGCGAACACCTTGGAGACCGACTGGATCGAGAAGGGCAGATCCGCATCGCCGGCGGCATATTCGCTGCCATCCGCCAGGGTGATGGCGATGCCGAAATGCGCCGGATCCACGGCGGCGAGGGGCGGGATATATTGGGCCGGTGTGCCGCGATCGGGCGCCGCGGCCATCTCGGCGGCGATATCGGCAACGATCCGCGACAGGCTTTCCATTCGCTCTTGCTAGACGGCGCCGGCGCGAACGCAAATCCTCGCGCCGAAATCGCCGCCGGCTCCCCGTCGTGCCCGCCTAGGGGTTTGCCGGCTCGCCGCCGCTCCTGGCGACGCCGGAACTGATCTGCCCCATCTGCGAGGCCGCGCTGCGGTTGCCGCGGCCATAATAGAGGCCGCTCAGATAGGCGCGGTCGCTGGCGGTCAGGGTCGTCGGGCCCGGCAGCGCGCCAGGCTCGAACAGGCGCAGGATGGTGTCGTCATCGGCCGCCAGCTTTTCGGGGCGGCTCTGCATTAGGCCGCGCATCGCCGCATAATCGGCCACCTGCATCAGGTTCTTGCCGAGCGTCGCACGCGTCTCGATCACGACATAGGCGAGCTCGATCTGCTGCTGGGTGGACTGGTTGATGATCGATGCCTGGGGGATGCGCAGCACCGGCTTGCCGTTGCCGATGGTGATCCGCGTGCCGTTCATGCTGGTGTCGCTGTCGCTCGAACGGGATTCGCCGATCATCTGGCCATCCTCGTTATGGATGCGCGTGACGGTCCAGCTGCGCGCCGCTGCCGTGGAGGCGAGCAGGCGCTTGCGCTTGCTGGGGTCCATGTCGGTGAACTGGGTGGGATAGAGGCGGTAGAGCTCGCGGGTGAATTCGCGGCCGTCATCGACGATCACCACCACCAGATTGGGCCGGCACTTGGCGTCGCCGAGCTTTGCTCCCGCCTCGGTCGCCACCTTGCGGATGCGCGCGGCGACCTTCTGGGCATAGACATCGGTAAAGCCCGAGACGAAGGGACAGACCTCGTCGCCGTAGCGCGCGAGCTGCCCCGCCACCGGCACCGACATCCGCCCGACCAGCGCCCGAGCCTGCTCCTTGGCATCGAGCACCTTGCCGCGGACGATGATCGTCGATTGGCCGTCGGAATCGGCGCGATCCTGCGCGAAGGCCGGGGTGGCGAGGAGCAGCGCCGCCGCGCCGATTGCTTGAGACAGTTTCAGCACGGGTACCTCGTTGAACAAAGTGCGGCCCTTGTATCGCAAGCGATTGCGGCGTCCAACGCCGCGATGGGGTCTTTGCACCGCTCCGGAGCGAGCCGTTTCGATACCCGATCGGAGTCAGCGGGCGGGCAGGAGGCGCAGCAGGCGCACATTGCCGGCGAACCCCGCCGAGCCGAGCCGCAGCATGTTGTTGCCATCGAGCAGCGAGAGCGGCGCGGCAAGGCGAAGCTTCTGCCAGCCGGGCCTGCCGGGTACCGCGAGGGTGGCCGGCGCGCCACCGTTGAGCGTGATCGTCAGCGGGCCGCCGGTATCGGATTTCACTTCGATCTCCACCGCGAAGCGGCCGCCGCCCTCGGCCACCAGCGTGTAGCGCATCCATTCGCCGGGCACGAAATCGCTGACATACAGGCTCTCGCCGTCGCCGCGCGCGATGTCGACCCCGTCGTTGCGCCAGGTCCGTCCGTTGTTCCACAGCGCGCGCGCCTTGCCGGTGGAGACATGGTAGTTGGCGTTGTCGCTGTCGTGATAGGCGACGCCGTCCGGGCCGAGATCATAATCGGTGGCGCCGATCTCCGCGCCTTCGGGACCCACCCCAAGCGGCGCGAAGGAGCGGGGACTGGGATCGTGCGGCTGGCGCAGCATCGCGTCGACCACGTCGGGATGGAAGACATTGTTCTCGTGCCGGATGTCGTGCCGGGCGAGTTGCATCAGCGTGGCATAGGCCTCGTCGGCGGTCGGGCGCGGGCCCTTGGCGGTCCAATAGGCGACCAGCTTCGCCCAGCCGGGATTGGGGGCGATCTCCAGCGGGTTGTTGAAGCCGATCTTCTTGAGCGGCCAGAAGGCCCAGCCGATATCGTGCTTCTCGACCAGGCCGATCGCGTCGCGGAACCAGACATTGGAATTCTCGCCCGATTCACCCAGCCAGAGCGGCATGGCGTAGGTCTCGCGCAGCTTGAGCACGCCGGCGATCGAGGCTTCGTCGTTGGTGTTCCAGTATTTGTGGAAGCTGAGCGCGGTGTTCTTGTCGGCGAAGGGCAGCAGGCCCTGGTAATTGTTCCCCCAGCAATTGCCCTCGATGATGATCATGTGGCGCTTGTCGACCTGGCGGATCGCGGCGGCGATATCGGTATAGAGCTGCTTGAGCGGGGCGTTGCTCGTCTCCTTGCAGCCATGGTCGCCGCCGGGCGCGGTGAAGTCCCAATTGGGCTCGTTGAGCACGTCATAGGCGCCGATGCCGGGCTCGTCGGCATAGCGCCGGGCGAGCTCGCGCCACAGCGCGATCGTCTTGCGGCGGTTCTCTTCGCTCTGCCACAGCGAGGGCTTGTCGGGATCACGGTCGGCGATCGGCAGGTCGTTGCCCTGGCCGCCGGGCGCCGCGTGCAGGTCGAGGATCAGGTACATGCCGTTCGCCTTGGTCCAGGCGAGCAGCGCGTCGATGCGCTTGAAGCCGTCCTCCAGCCAGGTGTCCTTGCCGGCGACGGGTTCCTTCTCGATCGGCAGCGTGAGCAGGTTGTAGTGGAGCGGCAGGCGGACCGAGTTCATGCCCCAGCGCGCCATCATGTCGATGTCCGCCTTGCGCGTGTGGTTGTCGAGCCAGGCCTGGTAGAACTCCGCCGCCTTCTCTTCGCCGATCAGCTCGGCGATGGCGGCGCGGATGCGATATTGCTGGCCCGAGCCAAGCTGGCCGAGCTGGAGCATATAGCCTTCCTGCAGCATCCAGCCGCCCAGCCCCATGCCGCGTAGCAGCACCGGGTCGCCGCTCTCATCGACGATGCGCGGCCCATCGGCGCGCAGGAAGGTCTGCGCCGATGCTGGCAACGTTGTCATGCAGGCAAGCAGGGCGAGCGCGAGCTTCTTCATTTCGGGCGGTCCTCTCTGTTCGGTTTTGGAGGAGCCTAGCGCGAAGCGCGGTTGAGAGCGATCACAATTGTCGATGGGATGGCGTCGGAAGGCGGCTATTGGCCTGTACTTCGTGTACTTCCGATTCGGATCAATCGATGATCGGGTGCTTGTCGCGCAGGCGATCGGCGATGCGCTCGATCGCGTCATTCTCGTCCGCCTCGCCGCCGGGGGTGATCGACCAGTTGCAGTGGGGGTGCGTCTCGGCGCTGTAGCGCTTCACCGGGCCGATGACGTTGCGCCAGCGCCGCCGGGTGCCGCCCACTTCGCGCAGCAGGATGGCAAGGAACTGGTCGGTGAGATCGAGCGCGTTCATGCGCCTTCCGCCGCCAGGCCCTTGAGCCGGTAGAGCATCTCCAGCGCCTCGCGCGGGCTCAGGCTGTCGATGTCGAGCGCGCCGAGTTCGGTGCGCAGCACGTCGACTGCTTCTTCCTCTTCCACCGCGGTGGCGGCGAACAGCGGCAGGTCGTCCAGCCCCGCCGCGAGGCCGCCGGTCTGGGCGCGCCCTGCCTCGAGCTTGTCGAGCACGGCCTTGGCGCGCTTGATCGTGATCGGCGGCAGGCCGGCGAGTCGGGCGACGGCAAGGCCGTAGCTGCGGTCGGCCGGGCCCTCGGCGACTTCGTGGAGCAGGACGAGATCGCCCTTCCACTCGCGCGCGCGGACATGATGGAGGGTCAGCGCGTCGCAGCGCTCGGCCAGCCGGGTCAGCTCATGATAGTGCGTGGCGAACAGGCACCTGCACCGGTTGTCCTCATGGATCGCCTCGACCACCGACCAGGCGATCGCCAGGCCGTCATAGGTCGAGGTGCCGCGGCCGACCTCGTCGAGGATGACGAAGCTGCGCGGGGTCGCTTGCGCCAGGATCGCGGCGGTCTCGACCATCTCGACCATGAAGGTCGAGCGGCCCCGCGCGAGATTGTCCGAAGCGCCGACGCGGCTGAACAGCCGGTCGACCATGCCGAGCGTCGCGCGGGCGGCGGGAACGTAGCTGCCAGCCTGGGCCAGCACCGCGATCAGCGCGTTCTGGCGCAGGAAGGTCGACTTGCCGCCCATGTTCGGGCCGGTGACCAGCCAGAGCCGGCTGCTCTCGGACAGGTTGCAATCATTGGCGACGAAGCGGCCCCCCGACTTGGCCACGGCTTCCTCGACCACCGGATGGCGGCCGCCCTCGATCTCGAAACAGGCATGCTCGACGAGATGCGGGCGGGCCCAGCCGCCCTCGGCGGCGCGTTCGGCGAGGCCGGCGGAGACGTCGATCCGGGCAAGCGCATCGGCGGTGCGGGCGATTGGTTCGCGCGCCGAGAGGGCGCGGGTGGTGAGGTCCTCGAGATGCGCGGCCTCGGCGGCGAGCGCATGGGCGCCGGCCTGGGTGACCTTGACCGCGACGTCGTGGAGCTCGGGCGCGTTGAAGCGGACCACGCCGGCCAGCGTCTGGCGATGGGTGAAGCCGCTGTCCTGCGCCATCAGCGGGTCGGCGTTCTTGGCCGGTACTTCGATATGATAGCCGAGCACGCCGTTATGGCGGATCTTGAGCGAGCCGATGCCGGTGCGGGTGCGATACTCGGCCTCGAGCGCGGCGATGGCGCGGCGGCCGCCGGCGCCGGCGTCGCGCAGGTCGTCGAGCGCGGCGTCATAGCCCTCGGCGATATAGCCGCCATTCGCGGCATCGACCGGCGGCTCGGGGACGAGCGCGCGGCTGAGCAGGTCGATCAGCGCGCCGTGGCCGCGCATCTGCGGAATCAGGTCGGCGAGCAGGGGCGGAATGCCGGTCGCCTCGAGCCGTTCGGCGAGGCGCCAGGCGCCGTCGAGGCCGTCGCGCAGCTGGCCGAGATCGCGCGGGGAGCCGCGTCCGGCGGCGAGGCGACCGAGCGCGCGGCCGATGTCGGGCATCGCCCGCAATGCGCCGCGCACCATGTCGCGCAGCAGGGCGTCGTCATGGAAATGGGTGACGAGATCGAGCCGTGCCTCGACGCCCGGGCGGTCCATCAGCGGTGCGGCGATGTCGCTGCCGAGCAGGCGCGCGCCGGCGCCGGTAACGGTGCGATCGACGCTGTCGAGCAAGCTGCCCTTGCGGGTGCCCGCCGAGCTGACGGTGAGTTCCAGGCTCTCGCGCGTTGCCGCGTCGATCGCCATCGCCGCTTCGGTGCGGGTGACGCGGGGCGGGCGCAGAAAGGGCAGTGCGCCCTTGGCATTATGCTCGAGATAAGCCGTGAGGCCGCCCGCCGCGGCCAGCGCGGCGCGGGAGAACTGGCCGAAGCCATCGAGCGTCGCCACGCCGAACAGCCGCTTGAGCCGATCCTCGCCGGCGGCGCTGTCGAAGTCGATGCGCGGGCGCGCGACCGTGGCGAGCTCGTCGAACGACGATCCGTCGCCGACCACCGTTTCGGCGGGCGAAAGGCGGGCGATCTCGGCGCCGGCGCGGTCGGCCGTCGTCTCGATGATCTCGAAGCGGCCGGTGGAGATGTCGGCGCAGGCAATGGCGACGCTGCCACCGGCCTCGCCGATCGCCGCGCACCAGTTGGCGGTACGGCTGTCGAGCAGCGATTCCTCGGTCAGCGTGCCGGCGGTGACGACGCGGACGATCGCGCGGTTGACCAGCGCCTTGGAGCCCATGCGCTTGCGCGCTTCCTCCGGCGTCTCGGTCTGGTTGGCGATGGCGACGCGGTGGCCGGCCTTGATCAGGCGGGCGAGATAGCCCTCCATCGCATGCACCGGCACGCCGCACATCGGGATGCGCTCGCCGTCATGCTCGCCGCGCGCGGTCAGCGCGATGTCCAGCACCGCGCTGGCGATCTTGGCGTCCTCGAAGAACAGCTCGAAGAAGTCGCCCATCCGGTAGAAGAGCAGGCAATCCTCGGCCTCGGCCTTGAGCGCCAGATATTGCGCCATCATCGGAGTGGGAGCGGTGGAGGACATGTCCGTTCCGGACTAGCCGAACGTCCCCGCCGATCAACACCCGCTCGTCGCTTTTCTGGGGAAAAGCGAGATGTGCGGTTTTCCGCACGGTTGTGCGAAATTATCAGACCAGGAACACGGCAAACCTAGCGTCATTTGGAGGATTCCGCGCATTGCGACCTCGGAAACGCCCCCCTAAAGGAGGGGTAATCCGGGAGAGAGAAATGTCTGAGGAATCGAACGTCCAGTTTTCCGAGCGCGAGGCACTGCTTTACCATTCGGAAGGACGTCCGGGTAAGATCGAGATCATCGCATCCACGCCGATGGCGACGCAGCGCGACCTCGCGCTGGCCTATTCGCCCGGCGTCGCCGTGCCGGTGCGCGCGATCGCCGAGGACCCGGCGACCGCCTATGACTATACCGCCAAGGGCAATCTGGTCGCCGTGATCTCCAACGGCACCGCGATCCTGGGCCTCGGCAATCTCGGCGCGCTGGCTTCCAAGCCGGTGATGGAAGGCAAGGCCGTGCTCTTCAAGCGCTTCGCCGACGTCGATTCGATCGACATCGAGCTGAAGACCGAGGACGTCGATCGCTTCATCGACGCGGTGGAGCTGATGGAGCCGACCTTTGGCGGCATCAACCTGGAGGACATCAAGTCCCCCGAATGCTTCGTGATCGAGCAGACCCTGCGCGAGCGGATGAACATTCCGGTGTTCCATGACGACCAGCACGGCACCGCGATCATCGCCGCCGCCGGTCTGATCAACGCGCTCCACCTGACTGGCCGCGACATCAGGACGACGCGGGTGGTGGTGAACGGCGCCGGCGCGGCCGCGATCGCCTGTGCCGAGCTGATCAAGGCGATGGGCCTGCCGCACGACAATCTGCTGATGCTCGATCGCACCGGCGTGATCTATCAGGGCCGCGAAGGCATCAACCAGTGGCAGTCGGCGCATGCCGTCTCCACCGAGCGCCGCACCCTGGCCGATGCGCTGGAAGGCGCCGATGTCTTCCTGGGCCTCTCGGCCGCGGGCGCGCTGCCCGCCGAGCTGCTCAATCACATGGCGCTCAAGCCGATCATCTTCGCGATGGCCAATCCCGATCCCGAGATCACGCCGCCGGAAGCCAAGCGTGCCCGTCCGGATGTGATCATCGCCACCGGTCGTTCGGACTATCCGAACCAGGTCAACAACGTGCTCGGCTTCCCGTTCATCTTCCGCGGCGCGCTCGATGTGCGCGCGACGACGATCAACGACGCGATGAAGGTCGCCGCGGCGCAGGCCATCGCCGAGCTCGCTCGCCAGCAGGTGCCCGAGGAAGTCGCCGCGGCCTATGGCACGCAGCACAGCTTCGGCCCCGACTATATCATCCCGGCGCCGTTCGATCCGCGCCTGATGGAGCTGGTGCCCGCCGCCGTCGCCCAGGCGGCGATGGACTCGGGCGTGGCGACCAAGCCGATCACCGACATGAACGCCTATCGCCAGACGTTGCGCGCGCGCCTGAACCCGACGACGTCGGTGCTCAGCCTCGCCTATGAGGGCGCCAAGGCCAATCCGAAGCGCGTGATCTTCGCGGAAGCCGAAGAGGAAGTCGTGCTGCGCGCGGCGATCGCCTTCAAGGATGGCGGTTACGGCACGCCGGTGCTGGTCGGCCGCGAGAGCGTGCATGACCGGCTGCGGGTGCTTGGCGTCAATCCCGACGATTTCGAGGTCCACAACAGCGTCAATTCGCCGCTGGTGCCGGAGATGGTCGAGTTCCTCTATGCCCGCCTGCAGCGCCGCGGTTATCTCCGCCGCGACGCGGAGCGGATGGTCAATCGCGACCGCAACATCTTCGGCGGCCTGCTGCTCCAGCTCGGCCATGCCGATGCGATGATCACCGGCGTGACGCGCACCTGGGCCGAATCGATGCGCCAGGTGAAGCGCGTGATCGACCATCGTCCGGGCCAGACGCCGTTCGGCATGCACGTGCTGGTCGGCCAGTCGCACACCGTGTTCATCGCCGACACCACGGTGAACGAGCGGCCCAGCGCCGAGGAACTGGCCGATATCGCGGAGGGCGCCGCGACGGTTGCCCGCCGCATGGGCCATGAGCCGCGCGTCGCCTTCCTCAGCTACTCCAACTTCGGCAATCCCGAAGGGCAGTGGCTCGACAATGTCCGCGGCGCGATCAAGATCCTCGACGGGCGCGCGGTCGAGTTCGAATATGAGGGCGAGATGTCGCCGGACGTCGCGCTCAACGAGCGCCAGCTCGCCAACTATCCCTTCGCGCGGATCTCGGGCCCGGCCAATGTGCTGATCATGCCCGGCCTGCAGTCGGCCAACATCTCGGCCAAGCTGCTTCGCGAGCTGGGTGGCGATTCGACCATCGGCCCGATGCTGATCGGCATGGAGAAGCCGGTCCAGATCGCGCCGATGACCGCCACGGCCAGCGAGCTGGTGACGCTGGCGGTGCTGGCTGCGGGCGGGATTGCCCGCTGATATAGCACGATAAAACACCCCTTGCCTGTTACATTTGTAGCATGCTACAAATGTAACAGGTTGAGGGAGGTCGAGTCGTGATCGAATCGCTGCCGCGCCGCGAGCGCGAGGTATTCGAGGCATTGTGCAGCCTGGGGGAGGGCACCGCCGCCGCCGTGCGCGGGGCGATGGCCGATCCGCCCAGCGACTCCGCGGTGCGCACCCTGCTCGGCCGGCTCGTGGCCAAGGAGCTGATCGGCCACCGCACCGTCAACCAGGCCTATGTCTATGCCCCGGTGCCGCAGGCCGATGCGGTGGCGGAGACCGCGCTGCAGCGGCTGGTGCAGACCTTCTTCCAGGGTTCCGCGGCACGCGCCGCCACGGCGCTGCTCGGCATGGAGACCCGGCTGACCCGGGACGAGATCGACGAGCTCCAGCGCGCGATCGACGAAGCACGGGGAGAAGTGAAATGAGCTTCGACCTGCTGATCGAGCTTGGCTGGAAATCCTCGCTGGCTTGCGCGGTTGCATTGTTCGCGAGCCATGCGTTGCGCGGCCGGCCGGCGGCGCAGCGGGTCGCGATGCTGCGTGCCGGGGTTGTGGCGCTGCTGTTGCTGCCGCTGCTGATCCTCACCGTGCCGGCGCTCGAGATCGCGGTGTTGCCCGCGAGCGCGCCGATGCCGGCACTGCCGGAGGCGGCGGCTGCCGCCATCCTGCCCGTGGCGACGGCGGCGCCTGCGCCCGAGATCGACTGGATCGCCCTTGCCTACATGATGGGTGGCACGCTCATCCTGCTTCGCCTCGCGCTCGGCCTGTTCATGCTGCACCGTTGGACCCGCCATGCGGTGCCCGTCTCCGATCCCGTGTGGATGGAGGCGATCGCACGGGCCGCCGAACCCTTGAGGCGGCCCGTGCGACTGCTCGTCTCGCCGCGCGTGCCCTCGCCGCTGAGCCTGGGCGTGACGCCGGCGACGATCCTGATCGGGCCCGATATCGAGCGTTCCCCGGACCGCGCCGCCGCGGTGGTCGCCCATGAGATGGCGCATGTCCGCCGCTTCGACTGGCCGGTGATGCTCGCCGCACGGGTCGCGCTCGCACTGTTCTGGTTCAATCCGCTCGCCTGGCTGCTGGTTACCGAGCTTGCCCGCCAAACCGAGCTGGCGGCGGACGAGGACGCGGTGACGCGGGTGGCACGGGCCGATTATGCGCAGACGCTGCTGGCGGTGGCCGGTGGCTGCGGCGCGCATTCGGCGTGCGGGATGGCAGTGACGCGCAGCGCGCTGGGCCGGCGAATCCGGCTGGTGCTCGACGCGGCGCCGCGCAAGCCGGCGAGCGGGCTGCTCTGCGCCGCGCTGATCGGCAGCATCCCGCTGGGCATCGCGCCGCTGGCGGCGATGCAGCTGGTCGAGAAACCCTATGTCCAGGTGCCGGGTGCACGGGGCGACCTGCGGGCAGCATTGGCCAAGCTCGAGGCGCAGCCGAACCCGGCGCCGGGCGCGCTTCGGTTCCGGGCGGCGGCACCCGTCACGCAGGAGCGCCGGCCGGTGCGCGCGCCACGCGCCGTTGGGCCGGAGCGGCCCCTGCTCGTCGCCCCGGCTGGCCCCCGACAGGAGCATGCCCGGCTTGTCACGCCGCGTCCCGCCAACCAGGAGCATGCGCCTCTCGACCCGAAGCCTGTGCCGGCAAAGCCGCCCGTGCCCGGCATGGAGGAGGTGTATCTGAGCGGCGCCAAGGCGCGCAGCATGGTCAAGGCGTCGCTGGAGGCGACCAAGCCGGAAGCGAGTGCGCCGCCCAAGCTGTCCTGGAAAACCGGGCCGGATGTGAAGGCCCAGGTGGCGCAGCTGATCCAGGCGGCCGGGCAGTTGCGCGCGGCGGCAAAGGAATATCGCGAAAAGGCACAGGACCCCAGCCTATCGCTCGGTATCCGCCAGGGCTACCGCAACGCCGCCGAGACACTGCGGGTCGAGGCCTGGAAACTCAACAAGCAGGCAGAGCAGATAAAGGGCGTCCTTTAGCCCTTCGCTGACCCACCAGCACCGAATCAAAGCGCGGCTTTCGCGCCACGGGGCCGGCTTGCCCGGCGAACTGAAGGGAGAATGACGATGCGTTCGATCCTGTTCCTGTCCCTGATCATGGCCGGCACCTGCGCGGCCCGCGAGCCCGAGCTCGTGCAGCGGCCCGAGCCCTCGGCCCGGCTCGCCTATGCCGACCTTGCCCTCGACACCCCGGCGGGGCGCGACGCGCTGCGTGCCCGGGTGGAGACCGCGGTGCGCGCCTTTTGCCGGGCGCATGGCGATACCGTCACCCCGCAGCTGATCCGCAACGAGACGGGCTATTGCCTCGACACGCTGCGCCAGTCGATGGCCGACGCCATGCCCGAGCCGGTGCGCCGCGCCTATTACCGGCGCTAGGGTCTCCAACATCGATCCGGCGGCGACTCGCGGAAGTACACGAAGTACAGGCCAAGCGCGGGGTTTGGGGCGCCTCAAATTGATGCAATTCCCGCCAACGCCGCGCATCTCGCAACAATCTTGCGGGCGCGTGATCCTATTTCCCCAACGGCTTCAAGGAGCGGCCGGCGCGGGCGCCGGCTGCTCCAGCCCAGCAGGTGAAATCCTACATTGCAAGCGGCGTCAGCCGTCGATGCTGATCCCCAGCGAAGCGTTGACCAGCCCGCCATCGACGGTGATCGTGTCGCCCACGACATAGTCGCCGGCGCGGCTGGCCAGGAAGATCGCGGCGCCGGCCATGTCCTCGTCATAGCCGATGCGCTTCGCCGGGATCGCCTTGGCGACTTCGCCGCCATGGTCGCGCGCCGCCTTGTTCATGTCGCTGGCAAAGGCGCCGGGGGCGATCGAGGTGACGTTGATATGGTCGCGGATCAGCCGGGCGGCCATGCGCTTGGTCAAATAGATCAGCGCCGACTTGGAGGCGTGATAGCTGTAGGTCTCCCAGGGATTGAGCCGCTGGCCGTCGATCGAGGTGATGTTGATCACCTTGGCCGGGCGCTCCGCCGAGCCGCCGGCCTTGAGCAGGTCGAACAATGCCTGGGTGAGGAAGAAGGGGGACTTCACATTGAGGTCCATCACCTTGTCCCAGCCCTTTTCGGGGAAGTTCTCAAAAGGCTCGCCCCAGGCGGCGCCGGCATTGTTGACCAGGATGTCGAGCCGTTCCTCGCGCTCGGCAAGCGCAGCGGCGAGCGCCTTGCAGCCTTCGACGGTCGACACATCCATCGGCAGGGCGATGCAGTTGGGGCCGAGCGCGGCGGCGGTTTCCTCGCAGGCCTCGGCCTTGCGGGACGAGACATAGACCTTGGCGCCCTGGGCGATGTACCCCTCGGCAATCATTTTGCCGATGCCCCGGGAACCGCCGGTGACGAGTGCGATCCGGCCGTCGAGGCGGAAGAGCGTGCTGGTGTCCATTTTTGTCCTCTCCAAAATTCGTCATCCCGGCGATGGCGGGAAAAGAGCCGCACGAGATCCCGGCTTTCGCCGGGATGACGGTTTCTTTCTTTCTACCCGCCCCGCTTCAGCGTCTCGCGGGCAATGATCAGCTGCTGGATCTGGCTGGTGCCTTCATAGATCCGGAACAGGCGCACGTCGCGGTAGAGCCGCTCGATGCCGTAATCGGCGATATAGCCGGCACCGCCGAAGATCTGCACGGCGCGGTCCGCCACCCGGCCGACCATCTCGCTGGCGAAATACTTCGCGGCGGCGGCTTCCATCGTGGTGTTCTGGCCCGCGTCCTTGGCGGCGGCGGTCTCCAGCACCAGCGCCTTTGCCGCCAGCACCTCGGTCTTGGAATCGGCGAGCATCGCCTGGATCAGCTGGTGCTCGGCGATCGGCTTGCCGAACTGCCTGCGCTCGCTGGCATAGGCGACGCAGTCGGCGATCAGCCGCTCGGCCACGCCGACGCAAACCGCCGAGATGTGGAGCCGGCCCCGGTCGAGCACCTGCATGGCGATCCTGAAGCCTTCGCCCTCGGCGCCGAGCCGGTTGGCGGCGGGGACGGGGGTGTCGTCGAACACCACATCGGCCACCCTTGCGCCTTTCTGGCCCATCTTCTTCTCGGGCTCGCCGACGCTGACGCCGGGCAGGTCGCGCGGCACCAGGAAGGCGGAGACGCCGCGGCCGCCAGGCTCGCCGCCGGTGCGGGCCATCACCGTGAACAGCTCGGCCTTGTCGGCATTGGTGATGAAGCGCTTGGTGCCGGTGAGGCGGTAGACATCGCCGTCCTTCACTGCCCGGGTCTTCACCGCGCCGCTGTCCGATCCGACATCGGGCTCGGTCAGGGCGAAGCTGGTGACGATCTCGCCGCTGGCGATCCTGGGCAGCCATAGTGCCTTCTGCTCGGGGGTGCCGGCCATGACGAGGCCCTGCGAGCCGATGCCGACATTGGTGCCGAAGCTCGAGCGGAAGGCCGGGGTGGTGCGGCCGAGCTCGATGGCGACCTTGCACTCCTCCAGCATCGTCAGCCCCAGGCCGCCATAGTCCTCCGAGATCGACAGGCCGAACAGGCCTAGCGCCTTCATCTCGTCGATGACCTGGGCGGGGATGGCGTCGGCGGCCTCGACCTCGCCCTCCAGCGGGCGGAGGCGCTCGCTGACGAAGCGGCGGATAGTGTCGATCAGCGTATCGAAGACTTCGGGGTCGAGCGCCATTGCTTCACGTTCCTCAGGTTCGAAGCGGGACGCTATACCGCCAGCACGGGCTTGGGCAAGCCATACCCGATGTTCCAATCTGTTCCGGTTGACCCTCCGGGTGCGGCACCTATGCTGCGCGGCAAACGGGTCGAGAGGGAACGCAAGGGCATGGACACCAACCAGGCGGCAGTGCCCCCGACACGGCGAATCCGCACCCCGATCATGCTCGCCTATGGCTTCGGCACGGTGGCGTATGGCGTGAAGGATTTCTGCTTCTCGACCTTCCTGTTGTTCTTCTTCAACCAGGTGCTTGGCCTGCCGGCGACCGAGGTGGGTTTCGCGATCATGTGCGCGCTGCTGCTCGATGCGGTGGCCGATCCGGCGATCGGGTTCCTGTCGGACCGGACGCGGAGCCGCTGGGGGCGGCGCCATCCCTGGATGTATGCTTCCGCCATCCCGATCGCGGTGGGCTGGATCCTGCTGTGGAACCCGCCCTCGCTTTCCCATGGCAACATGCTGCTCTGGGTCTTCGCCATGTCGGTGCTCGTCCGCACCGCGGTGTCGGCGTACGAAGTGCCGAGCCAGGCACTGACCCCGGAGCTTTCCGCCGATTACGAGGAGCGGACCCGGATCATGTCCTATCGCTTCCTGTTCGGCTGGGCCGGCGGGCTGGTGATGATGATCCTTGCCTATTCCTGGCTGCTCGGGCCGTCGCCGGGGCATCCCAACGGCCAGCTGGTTCGGGAGAACTACCCGGGCTTCTCGCTGGTGAGTGCCGGGCTGATGGTGTTCGCGATCCTGGTTTCGGCCTGGGGTACGCATGGCGAGATCAAGCGGCTGCCCCGTGCCGAGGGCGCGCGCCAGTCGCTCGGTGCGCATTTCGGCGAGCTGGGCCGGACGGTGCGGAACCGCGCCTTCCTGATCCTGATGGCGGCGGGGCTCTGCTATTATTGCGCACAGGGCGTCAGCTTCGCGCTGTCGAGCTACATCTACGCCCATGTCTGGCGCTTCCAGAACCAGGACTTCACGATCATCGCCTTCTCGCTGCTGGTCGGTGCCTATTTCGCGTTCCTTGTCGCGCCCCGCGTCTCGCGCCGGCTGGGCAAGCCCAGGGCGGCGATGTGGCTGATGATGGCGGCCGCCTTCTGGGTGGCCCTGCCCTATGTCCTGCGCCTTGCCGGGCTGTTCCCCGAACCCGGCACGCCGTGGATGCTGCCTTCGCTGTTCGTCATCTACGTCCTCAATGTGACGTGCAGCATCTCGGCGACGATCCTGGGCGCCTCGATGATGGCCGATGTCGTCGAGCAGTCCGAGATCGAGACCGGGCGGCGCAACGAGGGCGTGTTCTTCGCCGGCGCCTTTTTCGTGCAGAAATGCTGCAGCGGCCTGGGCATCTGGGCGACCGGCATGCTGCTCGACCTGGTCGACTTCCCGGCGGTGGCCAAGGTGGGGCAGGTCGCCCCGGCGGCAGTGGATCGGCTGACCATCCTCTTCTCCGTGCTCTACACCGTGCTCGCCCTGGCGGCGGCGGGCTTCTACCGCTTCTTCCCCTTCGGCAAGGCCGAGCACGAGGCCCGGGTGGCCGTGCTTGCCGGCCGAAACGCGGAAATGTCCGCCGAGGGCTGACCCCTCGGCGGACATCCTTTCCTCCCCAGGAAAGGCGTTCCTCATCCCCTTCCGCCATCCCCGCCAGGGCAGGGATGGCGCGGGGGGAGAGGGCAAGTCGTCAGGCTCAGGCCACGCGGCCCAGGCGGTGATAGAGGTTGGCGTATTTCACGCTCTCGGGCGCGTCCTTCACCTTCTCGAGATGGGTCGCCACCGCATCGCGGATGAGGCGGAAATCCTCGGTCGAGAAGACGGCGCGGCTGCGCTGGGGTTCGGTCATGGCAATCACTCCTTTCTCAGGTTTCAGGCGGCTTCGGTGGTGACGAACTGGGCGGCTTCGGTGCTCTCGGCCAGCGCCGTGGTGCTGCTCGATCCGCCCGCCAGCGTGGTGGCGATCGCATCGAAATAGCCGGTGCCGACTTCGCGCTGGTGGCGGGTCGCGGTGTAGCCGTTCGCCTCGGCGGCGAACTCGGCCTGCTGCAGCTCCGAGTACGCGGCCATGCCGCGATCCTTGTAGCCCCGGGCCAGCTCGAACATGCCGTAGTTGAGCTGGTGGAAGCCCGCCAGGGTGACGAACTGGAACTTGTAGCCCATCGCGCCGATCTCGCGCTGGAAGCGGGCGATGTCGTCCTTGTCGAGATTCTTCTCCCAGTTGAAGCTGGGCGAGCAATTGTACGCCAGCATCTTGTTCGGGAACTCCTTCTTGATCGCCTCGGCGAAGCGGCGGGCATCGTCCATGTTGGGCTTGCTCGTCTCCCACCACAGCAGGTCGGCATGCTCGGCGAACGCCAGGCCGCGCTTGATGCAATGATCGACGCCGGTGCCTTCCTTGAGGCGGAAGAATCCTTCCGGGGTCCGCTCGCCGGTGAGGAACTCGCGGTCGCGCTCGTCGACATCCGAAGTGATCAGGCGCGCGCTCTCGGCATCGGTGCGGGCGCAGATCACCGTCGGCACGCCGGCGACGTCCGCGGCCAGGCGCGCCGCATCGAGGTTGCGGACATGCGCCTGGGTGGGGATCAGCACCTTGCCGCCCAGATGGCCGCACTTCTTCTCCGAGGCGAGCTGGTCCTCATAATGCACGCCCGCGGCGCCGGCGGCGATATAGGCCTTCATGATCTCGAAGCAGTTGAGCGGACCGCCGAAGCCGGCCTCGGCATCGGCGACGATCGGCATGAACCAGTCACGCTTTGCGCCGCCTTCCATATGCTCGATCTGGTCGGCGCGCTGGAGCGTGGCGTTGATCCGCTTGGCCAGCTCGGGGCCGGCATTGGCGGGGTAGAGCGACTGGTCGGGGTACATCTGGCCGGCGGTGTTGGCGTCGGCCGCGACCTGCCACCCGGAGAGGTAGATCGCCTTCAGCCCGGCGCGGACCATCTGCATCGCCTGGTTGCCGCTGAGCGCGCCGAGGGCGTTGATGTAATCCTCGGTCTGTAGCAGCTCCCAGAGCTTGAGCGCGCCGCGGCGAGCGAGCGTGTGCTCGATCGGGAGCGAGCCGCGCAGCCGCTCGACATCCTCCGGCGTGTACGGACGCACGATGCCGTCGAACCGGCCGGTGGGGGCGGGGATCAGGTCTTCGAAGCGCGTCGACATTGTGTGTTCCTTGACTAGGTTGCCCAGTCTGTATGGATATTTTTTGAGTCTCTTGGCAGTCAGTCTGTGCGTTTGTGAGGGTCTGGATGTTGTGGCGGCTTTCCTTTGGCTTGAAAGGTTGTAAATTATTTACAATCGGGATCGACTCGTTCGATGTGAACGTATCGGGAACATTTAGTGTAGGACAGTATCAATCGTCATCCCCGCGAAGGCGGGGATCCACGGTGGCAGAGCGATGCCCTGTGTGACTCTGGATCCCCGCCTTCGCGGGGATGACGGTTAGAGAGGAGGTGCGGATGGCCGAACAGAAGCTCTTTGCAGGTCATGCCGTCCGCCGGCTGCGGCGGCAGTTGCTGCTGACCCAGGCGGCGATGGCTGAGGCGCTGGGGGTGTCGGCCAGCTATCTCAACCTCGTCGAGCGCAACCAGCGGCCGGTGTCGGCGACGCTGATGCTGCGGCTGGCCGAAGTCTATGACTTCGATCCGCGCAAGCTGGCGGCGGCCGAGCCGGGTGGGGGGATGGAGGCGCTGCGGCGGCGGTTGGCCGATCCGTTGTTCGCCGATCTCGAGATCGACCGGCAGCAGATGGAGGAATGGCTGGCGGGCGCGCCGGGCGGGGCGGAGGCGTTCGCCCGCGCCTATGACCGGCTGGGCGGCGGCGGGCCGGTGACGGACGCGGGCGCGGGTGATCCCGGGCGGCAGGTGCGCCGCGAGGTCGAGCGCTGGCGCAACCATTTCGCCGATCTCGACGCGGTGGCCGAGGCGCTGGCCGACGAGCTGCGCCAGACCGCCGGCGATCCCTATGGCGCGATGGCCGAGCGGCTGCGGGTGAAGCACCAGCTCTCCGTGCGCATTCTGCCGGCGGATGTGATGCCGGGGCTGCTCAAGCGGCTCGACCTGCATGCGCGGCAGGTGCAGCTCTCCGAGCTGCTCGATGTGCCGGGGCGGACCTTCGCGCTGGCCGAGCGGCTCTCGCAGGAGGCGCGGGGCGAGATCGAGGCGCTGGTGCGCGGCGCCGGGCTCGATCGCGCGGGCGAGCGGCTCTACACGCGGCACCTGGTCGGCTATTTCGCGGCGGCGCTGGTGATGCCCTATGGCCGGTTCCTGCGCGCGTGCGAGCAGAGCGGCTATGACATGGAAGTGCTGCAGCGGCGCTTCGGGGCGAGCTTCGAGCAGGTGGCGCACCGGCTGACCACGCTGCAGCGGGTGGGCGCGCGCGGGCTGCCCTTCTTCCTGATGCGGATCGACCGGGCGGGGCAGGTCTCCAAGCGCTTTGCCGGCGCCAGCGGATCGGCGCTGGTGGAAGGTCCCGGCCTGTGCCCGTTATGGAACCTCACCGAAGCGTTCGGCCAGGCCGACGAGACGCTGCGCCAGCTGGTCGAGACCGAGGACGGCGCGCGCTGGTTCACGCTGGCCCAGGCGCGGACCCCGCAGGGCGCGCGCGGGGTGAAGGCGCGCTTCGCGATCGGCATAGGGCTGGCGGCGGCCGAGGCGCGGGCGCTGTCCGTGGCGCGGGGCGTCGACCTGGCGGGCGAGGCGGTGCCGGTGGGGCTGGGGTGCAGGGCCTGCACCCGGCCCGATTGTGCGCAGCGCAGCGCCGCACCGGCGGGGCGCGCGGCGCTGGCGAGCGAGCGCGAGAGCGGGGTTACGCCGTTCGGATTTGCGGGGGATTAGGCCGCAAAGGCATGGCAGGCATCCCACTTGTGGAGGCCTACTTCATCGGTAGAATTCCAACATGCCCGGCCTGCTGATGATCTATCTGCTTTTCTTCTTCGCGGCGCTGATCGGGCTGCTGCCTGTTTTCGCGATCGCCTATCTGCTGCGCAACCAGCGGTTGAATGCATGGGTCTGGGCGTGGCTGGGCACCGGCGTCGGCGTCGTCCTGATCCTGCAGGTGACGGGTGTCATCTGGACGGTGCTCAGCTGGCAATAGCTTGCCGTCACCGGTGAGCGGGCGCGAGGGCGGGGTTACGCCGTTCGGCTTTGCCGGGGAGCAGGGGGATGGAAGCCAGGCTTTCGGCGGGCTAGCCTGATCGCGTCATGACCCGCCGCTTCAAGCCAATCCTTCGCTTCGGCGCGGCGTTGATCCTGCCAGCCGTCTCGGCCGTGCTCTACATGGGCTTGGCGCTTGAAGAGCAATATCAGGCCGGCTGGTATGCGGCGCAGGGGTGCCGCCCGGAGCAGGGATGCAGCTTGGGGACTGCCAGTATCGCCGAATTGGCGGCGGTCGGCGCACTGGTGCTTGCCAGCTTCGTGCTTGTTGGCGCGGGCAGAACCAGATGGGGCAACTACCTCGCAATTGCGCTCGCATTGTTGTGCGGGACCGCCTGGCTGGGGGCTACGCGATAGCGTTCGCCATGAGGTGTTTCGAGGCGTGCCACATGGGTACGGCTTTGCGGGGGATAGCACCGGAAGCGCGGCAATCGCGCTAACGCAGAGGGTGGGCGACCGGATAGGAAGGGTGCGCAATTCCAGGGGGACGAGCGATGGCGATGAGCATGATCACGATCAATTTCCAGAATACGACGCTGACGACGACGACGTCGCAGATCCTTATCCAGAACGGGAATTTCGCGCTCGATACGACGAGCGCCCTGTCGATGTCCGGCACGATCTCGTTCTCGTCGCTCTACATCACTTCGGGTGCGATCAACTTCAATGTCGAGAGCGGGACCAGCTTCACCGCGAGCGTTATGGTGCCGGTGAATGCTCCCGGCGGCGCGCCGGTGATCGAGATCACCAATTTCGCCGGCACCGTCACGGTGACCTGGCCGACGTTCAGCGGGCTGCAGACGCAGACGGTGATGTCGGGCGATCCGATCACGCTCAACGGGTTTGCGAACTAGCCTTGCGGTTCCCCGGCGAAGGCCAGGGCCCAGGGTAATTCAGCGGTCGGGCAGAGAAACCCTGGGCCCCGGCTTTCGCCGGGGAGCAGTTTAGGATGCTGGTTGGGCCTCAGCCCTGTTCGGCCAGCAGTTCCGCCAGCTGGGCGAACTGCTCCGGCAGGCCTTCGCTGCCGCCGATATTGGCGTCGAGCGCTTCCTTGGAGGGGTGGCGTTCGTGGAAGGTGAGCAGGGTCTTGCCGTCCCGCTCCTCGAAGGTGACGGTGGAGATCGGGCCGTCCTCGCTCTCCTCGTTGGTCCAGACGATGCGCTGGTTGGGGACCACTTCGAGATATTTGCCGAAGAACGCCCAGACCTGGCCGCCCTCGCCGTCGAACTCGATGCGGTAGCCGCCGCCGACCCGGACATCGAGCTGGCGGACATGCATCGGCGCGCCGAGCGAGGCGGGGACCCACCAGCGCTGGAACAGTTCCGCCGTGGTCCAGGCGCGCCAGACGAGGTGGGGCGGGGCGTCGAACAGGCGGGTGGCCTCGACTTCGGTGTCCGAGGTGCGCGTCACCTTGGTGGCGCCGAGTTCAGTGGCGTTCAGGCTCATCCAAATTCTCCTGGGCTTTGAGTTCCGCGATGACCTGGTCGAGCGCGTCGAAGCGCGCGTTCCAGAGTTGGTGATAGCCGGCGATCCAGGCCGCCTCGTCGGCAAGGCCCTGCGCGCCGAGCCGGCAGGTGCGCACCCGGCCGATCTTCTCGGTGACGACCAGCCCGGCGCGCTCGAGGACCTGGATATGCTTCTTCATGCCGGTGAGGGTCATGTGGAAGCGCGCGGCAAGATCGGTGATCGACGCTTCTGCGCGGGCGAGTTGCTCGAGCACGCCGCGGCGCGTGGCGTCCGACAAGGCGGCGAAGGAAGCGTCGAGGCGCGCGGTGGCTGAAAACTGAACCATATGGTTCAGTGTTAGCCTATCGCGGATTTGCACGCAAGCGCAGGGAACCGCCGGCCGCCGCTGCCGGTTGCCCCTGGCGAGAGAGGAGCATCCCCATGGAAACCATGCAGCTGCATCGCGGGCGGTTGATCGATCATATCCAGCTGGTCGTGCGCGACCTGGGCGCCAGCCGGCGCTTCTACGGCAAGGTGTTCGAGGTGATCGGCGTGCCGATCGCGGGCGAGGGCGAGGAGTTTTTCTGGGCAGACGAGCTGTTCATCTCGACCGCGGACAGCGAAGCGGCGGCGGGCAAGCTGACCGGCAGGCACCATATCGCCTTCCAGGCCAGGGACCGGGCGATGGTCGACCGCTTCCATGCCGAGGGGCTGGCGGCGGGCGGCACCGACAATGGCGCCCCGGGCGAGCGACCCTATCATCCCGGCTATTACGGCGCCTTCCTGATCGACCCCGACGGCAACAATATCGAAGCGGTGTATCACGGGCCGGCCGAGGTTTCGGCGGAGAGCGTGGTGGTTACGTTCGAGGCGTGATCTCAGGCCGGCTCGGCGGACGAGGCGGCGGGTTTCCTGCGCCGACGCCGGCGGCGGGGTTTCCCGCTGACGAAATCGTTGATCCACGAGGCGACGAGAACCATGCTGATGACGATCTGCGCGGAGTACAGGATGCGCACGGTGCGGTGATTGGGTGCGATGTCCCCGAAGTTCGCGGTGGTCGCCCCGCCCAGGCTGAAATAGAGAAAGTCGAAATAGCCGAGCTTCGCCTTCGCCGCGGTGAGATAGGCGGCGAACGCATCGTACAGCCTGCCGTTGAGATCGTAGATCGAGAGCTGGTGGTCCGACAGGCGCTTCTCGAGCGCGGCGGTCTCCCTGAGCCGGGCCAGATAGGCCTGCTGGGCGGGCTCGCGCAGGAACGCGTTCAGATTCTTGAGGATGTGATCGCTGGCATCGATGTCCGCCTGGATCGCCTTGACCTTGAGCTCCGCCGCCTGGATCGCCAGGTCCGCATGCTTGATCGCATCGGGGCCCGCTGGCAGCTCCTCGTTGGTCCTGGCGTGATAGGCGTCGAGGATGTCCTGCTGCTGCCTGGCGATCGCGGCGAGCTGGCTGTCGAACGGCGCGGTCCTGGACTTGCGATAGGCCTCGGCCTGACGCCACATGCTGGCCTGGAACGGCACATTGTCCTGCTGCTCGGCCTTGCGCCGTGCGTCGAGCGCCCGGCGTTCGCCGTCGATCACGGCGGTGCGCGCCTGAAGTTCGCGATAGGCGCCGCGGATCCGGGCGACGGCGGCATCGACATCGGGATCGGTGAATTGCGGCAGCGGGCGGCCCGAGGTGACGCTGTAGGAACGCGCGGCGAGATAGAGATCGAGCGGCAAGTCGTTGAGCTTGCTCTCGACGCGGAAATAGTCGGGCCGCCACTCCCAGATCTGCTGATAGACGAACGCCATCCCGACGACCTGCACGGCCAGGACGATCGATTTACAGTGTCGGCCAAGCCGGACGGACCAGGTGCGCTTCATGTTTCCCCCGATGCCGCGGACCATAGGGGGGCGCCGCCGGGGGAAGCAATGGCGCCTGGCCCGCCTCAGCCCCGCTCCCGCATTTCCTTGAGCCAGCGGGCGCGGAGCTGGGCGGCGCTGCCGGGGATCGGGGCGTCGAGGAACTCCGCCGCCAGGATCCGGTCGAGCCGGAAGGTGCGGAAATCGGCGCGCAGCTCGCACCAGGCGAGGACCATGCGGGTGGCGTCGGCATAGCCGATCATCAGCGGCCAGACCGTGCGGCGGGTCGCCCGGCCCTGCTCGTCGGCATAATCGAGGCGCAGCTTGCGGCCGGCGCGGATCCAGGCGCGTAGCTGGGTGGCGTCGATGCCGTCGACCGGGCGATCGAAGGCCGGCACCGCGCGGGCGGCGGGATTGCCGAGGAACGGGCGCATCTCCTCGGGCAGCACCGCGGCGATCTTGGCGAGCAGGTCGCTGGCGGCGCGGGCGAGGTTCTCATCGGCATGGCCGGCGACCCAGGTGGCGCCGAGCGCGACCGCGTCGATCTCGTCGGCGGTAAGCATCAGCGGCGGCAGGTCGAAGCCGCTTTCGAGGACATAGCCGATCCCCGCCTCGCCGCGGATCGGCACGCGCTGGCCGATCAGCGCGGCGATGTCGCGATAGACCGAGCGCTTCGACGTCTCGAGCTCGGCGGCGATCGCGTCGGCGGTCACCGGGCGCGACGAGCGGCGGAGAATCTGGACGATCTGGAAAAGACGGTCGGCCTTGCGCATTTCAGAACCCTACTGCCACACTGCTGACACCATGCTGGCAGCAGTGTGGCAGTAGGTCGAGTCCCGACACAGACAAACGGGAGTTCGGGACATGACGATGAAGACCTATCAGGGCAGCTGCCATTGCCGCGCGGTGACCTTCGAGGCGGATATCGACCTCGAGGCGGGCACCGGGAAGTGCAATTGCAGCTATTGCCGCAAGCGCCGCAACTGGGGCGTGGTGCTCAAGCCTGACCAGTTCCGCCTGCTCTCGGGCCGCGACGCGCTGGGCGAATATCAGTTCGGCACGAAGAGCGGGCATCACCGCTTCTGCGTCTATTGCGGGATCGCGCCGTTCGGCGACGGGCATGTCGAGGCGATCGGCGGGGACTTCGTCTCGGTGCAGGTCCTGTGCCTCGACGATGTGCCGCTGGCTGAGCTGGAGGCGGCGCCGGTCCGCTATGCCGACGGTCTGCACGACGCCTGGTGGCAGGAAGCCGAGGAGAAGGCGATCCTGTAGGAAAGAGCCCGGCGGACGCGCCGGAGTTCTTCGCGGCCAATAGGCGGCGGATTTATTGAGGAGGACAATTATCCGATTGCGGATGTCGGCGCGGAGTAACTTGCGCTTCCGCTGTTCATGGTTACTATTTCCTTTGTTCGGGTAATCATGAGCTGGGGGGTAGCATGATATTTCGTTCGCATCTGACGGTATTCACTCTGGTGGCGGCGTGCGCGCCGCTGCCTGTTCTGGCGCAGGGCGCGGAAGCGGTTTCCGGTTTCCGGAACGGCCTGAAGGGGCGGATCGTCGAGCAGCGCGCGCAGGGTGTCGATCCGCAGCGCGATTCGGCCAACAAGATCGATGCCGGCTATTATCGCCTGCGCTTCGAGCAGACCAGCATCGCCGACGCGGCGATCTGTCCGCGCGCCGCGTTCAAGTCCAGCAACGAGTTCGAGAAATGGCGGAGCGACGAGGGCGGGCTCTACCAGCAGATCTTCGACAAGAAGGGCGTCTGGAGCCTCACCGCGCGGGTGGGCCTGCGCGCGAAGGGAAGCGAGCGGGCGTCGCGCGAGCTGCGCCTGATCGCGGTCGAGAATCCCGAGGAGAAGAACTGCAAGCTGAAGATCGCCGGCAGCCAGCAGGGCGATGACGACGCACTGGACGCGGCTTCGCTGCTGGTGCCGTTCGACCCGACCGCCACGATCTACGAGGACCGGCTCACGGTCGCGTTCAAGTCGGTCTACAAGCTGGAGCCCAACAGCCAGCGGCTCGACCAGCTCTGGGCCGGGATCAACCTGTTCGCCACCACGATCTCGGCGGGGCTCGGCCCCATCGTCGGCGCGGCGACTCCGCTCGGGAAGACCGAGACGGCGAAGCTGCTGACGACGGATGTCGAGACGGAAGCGCCGGCCAGCTTCGAGGCCGATCCCGGCCTGGGCACCCGGGCGAACCGGGTGTTCGTCTATCTGGGGTTCCCGCCGCTGCCCAGGACGCTCCCCGCGACGCTCACGGGCGGCATGACGATCTCGCTCAACTACCAGGCGTCGCTGTTCCGCAAGGGGCAATATTATTCGACGACCTTCACCCAGACCAATCCGATCAAGGCCAATGAGGTGCTCAATGCGACGCCGATCCCGGCCGAAGCCGCGGGCGGCACTTTGCGCACGGTGCGCCAGGCGCTGGCGACCGGCGTGTTCGACGGCCTGAACAACGCCACCTCGACCGCGGGCTTCGACGGGGCCTGTTCGACCGCTCGCCCGGCGCTCAAGGCGCTCGACCTGTCCGAGGTGGATATCGATGCGTTCCTGTGGGCGGTCGCGGCCAGGTCCAGCCATGCCGCGGTGCGCGACCATCTCGGCAAGCTGGCCTGTTTCGGTATCGAGGGGCGCGCCAACCTTGCCAAGCTGGGCGTGGTCGTCACCGATGAGGTGGTGCAGCCGCCCACGACGCAGGCGACCCTTTCGGCGATGCACGCCGCGATGACCAGCTTCGGCGGCATCGTGCAGGCGCCCCCGGGGACGCCGCTCAATCCCGACCTGACGGTGCGCTTCGCCGAGAAGATCAAGATCGTCCTCGCCGACGATGCAGCGCAGGCGCTGATGCCGCAATCCGAGATCAGCTTCGAGCGTTCGCGCGACGAGGCGCTGACGCTGCTCAACCAGAATTTCTCCAATATCGGCTGCTTCGCGCCCCGCCTGGGAAGCGATACGCTGATGCTGCCCCTGCGCCCGAACTTCTTCCCGCTCCCGACCAATGGCCGGGCGGCGGCGGCGCTGGTGCTGTCGAGGGAAGCCACGCCGCGGCCCTTCATCTTCTCGTTCGGCTTCGATCCGGTGCTCGAGGGCGGGAATGCGAAGATCTCGACGATCCTGATCGGGCGGCGCGGAGCGGGGACCGACGACGTGGTCAAGGAACTGACCGTCAACCGGCGCCCGAAGAGCTGCACCGAGACCTGGATGAACGACGCGTTCAATCCCTGAGGCCGGGTGCGGCGGCGCCGTGGAAAATGCGAAAGGCCGGGGCGCGAACCCCGGCCTTTCCTTTTGCGTGGACCCGGCGATCAGAAGGACGTGCTGAGCGTGCCGAACACCTGGCGCGGGGCCGAGGAGTGGAACACCACGATGCTGCCCGCCGCGTCGTCCGGCGCGAAGACGCTGCTGTCGAAGTTCGACGCGTAGCGCTTGTCGGTCAGGTTGGTGACGTTGAGCGACAGCTTGAGGCTCTTGAGCCCGGCGAGATCGCCGAAATCATAGCCAATGCCGAGATCGACGGTGGTGTAACCGCCGAAGCTCTGGTCGTTGGTGTAGGTATAGTAGCGGCGGCCGGTATACTTGCCCTGCACCGAGGCGGAGAAGCCGCCGGTGTGGAGGGTCAGCACGCTGGCGAGCATCTCCTTGGGCGTGTCCACCTGCTGCTTGCCGGCGGTCATCTTCACCACGCAGGTGGTGGTGCACCAGTTGAGATTCTCGTCATAGGTCGACTTGTTGTACGAAGCCGAATTGTACCAGCTCAGCCAGGGCGTCGCCTTCCACAGCACGCCGAGCTCGACACCCTTGCTGGTGACGCCGCCGGCATTGTGGAAGCTGTTGCCGCAGCCCGGGTTCTGCTGCTGGTTGGTCGGGCAGGGGTTGTACTGCAGCAGGCGGTTCTCGAACTTGACGTAATAGCCGCTGAGCGCGACCTGGAGCGGGCCGCCGACATAGCGATAGCCGCCCTCGACGCTCTTCGAGGTTTCGGGCTTGAGATACTGGCCCTGCTGGTTCCACACGGTCTGCGAGACCGACTGCGGCCCGAGCTTGAAGCCGCCCTGGTACATGGCCATGTTTTCGGCATAGCTGGCGAACAGCTCATGGCCGGGCGCGACGTTCCAGTGGACGCCGACCTCGGGGAGGAAATTGTCCTTGGCGACTAGCGAGCCGGTGGCGAACTGGCTCGAGGCGGGCGGGGCCGAGGCGGCGATGCCGCGGATCGCATAGGCGTTCGAGCGCGAATAGGTGCTCTTGAAGCCGAAATCGACAGTCAGCGCGTCGTCGAACAGGCGCACCGTGTCCTGCACGAAGAACTGGTGGGTCTTCCAGCGGGTCTCCTGCACCCACTGGGCGGTGTTGGGCACGCCGCCGAGGAACTGGGCGAGGCTGAACACGCCGGTGACGTTGGTCCAGATATAGCGCGCGGCGCTGCTGGTGTTCTGCTCGACCCACAGGCCGGCCTGGAGTTCGTTGAAGCCGAGCTTCCAGGTCAGGCTGCCGACCACGCCGGTGCGGTCGATCGTGTAGCGGGTGTCGCGGATCTGGACGGGCAGGTCATCCGCGGTCGACGTGGTGCCCTGGTTCGACAGGCCGGCGATCCAGTTGTTGCCCGCGCCCTTGTCATTGTGATGATAGACCTGGGTGCGGACGCTGAGGTTGCCAGTCAGGTCGAAGTCGCCGGCCAGGTAGAACAGGTTGTCGTTGCGCAGGATCTGGCCGTTGGTGAAGGTGACGTCCGAGTTCTTCTGCGGCGAAGGGGCGGCGGCGCACTTGATCGGGGTGGTGGTCACCGTGCAGGCGGCGACGCCGAGATAGCGGTTCCAGTCGGGCGCATAGCCGGCCCAGTCCCAGCCGAGCCGGTTCAGCATGTCCTTCGACAGATAGGGATCGTCGGCCTGGTTGGTGCGCGAGACGTCGGCGAAGGCGGTGATCCTGATGCCCTCGGCCTGGTACTGGAGCTTGGCGTTGAGCTGCTTGCCGTTCGACCAGTTATAGGCGCCCTGGTTCACGAACAGGTCCTGCTCGACATATTGCGCCGAGACATAGGCCGAGAAGCCGCCATGCTCGCCGGTGTCGAAGCGGACGAAGCCGCGACGGCTCTTCTCGCTACCGGCGGTGATGCTGGCCGAGACGCCCATTTCCTTCTTCGGATCGCTGCTGAAATAGGTCAGCGCGCCACCCAGGTTGCTGGTCGAGGGAATGGCGAGGCCGGCGATGCCGGTGGCGAGATCGGCGCGGCCGAGATTCTCCGAGATCAGCGCGCGGCTGATCGTGAGGCCGTTGTAATTGTTATAGGCGCCGTCGCCGAGCGGCATGCCGTCGAGCGTGTAGCCGAGATGCGTGGTGTTGAAGCCGCGGACCTGGAGGGTGAGCGACTGCTCGTTGGTGCCGAGCGCGTCGATCGACTGGGCGCTGACGCCCGGCAGGAAGTTGAGCGCCTTCTGCACGCTGGTGCCCGGCGGCAGCGTCTCGAGGTTCGAGGGGAGCAGGGTGGAGACCGAGCGGGTCTGGCCGCTGCCGATCACGACGATGGTGGCGTCGCTGCTGCTATCCTCATCGGCGACGGCGGTGGTGCTGTCGGCGGTCTGGGCATGCGCGGCGGGCGCGAGCGAAACCAGCGCGGCCGAGGCCATCAGAAAGGCATAGGCGTGGCCATGGCGCAGCCGGCGGCGCGAAAATTCGGTCATGTGATCTTTCCCATCCCGGCGACCGGCCGGTCGCCCTCGACCCGGGCGGCTAGGCAGGGTTGGGGACGGTAGCGTTACGGGAGCGAGACAGTTTGATGACGCGGGGCGGTTGGCCATGTTGCGTTGCCAAATGGCAACAATCCGTAGCGGTCCGCGGCGCCGGTGATCTTCTGAGCAAGCGCCGCCAACCACCGGTTTTTGTTGCTGCAGGACCATGAACATGCAGGATGCCGCTCAAACAGGGAGGGTGTTCATGCGTCGAGTGGTGCGATTCGGGATGGCCGGGCTGCTGGCATTGGGGGTCGTCGCGCCAGCCGCGGCCAAGGGGCCGGACATGGATGCCGCGGTGAAGGCGGCGATGGCCGAGACCGGGGCGAAGGGCGTCGCGGTTGCGCTGATCGACAAGGGCAAGGTCGTCTCGGTCAAGACCTATGGCGACCGCAACGCCAAGGGCGATCCGCTGACGCCCGACACGATCCTGTACGGCGCATCGCTGACCAAGGCGGTGTTCGGCTATCTGGTCACCCAGCTGGCGGAAGAGAAGAAGCTCGATCTCGACGCGCCGATCGCGGCGATGCTGCCGAAGCCGATCCCCGACTATGGCAATCTCGATGCCTATGGCCATTGGGGCGACCTGGCCGGTGACGAACGCTGGCGGAAGATCACGCCGCGCCATGTGCTCAACCACGCCACCGGCTTCGCCAATTTCGCGGTGCTCGAGCCCGACGGCAAGCTGCGCTTCCATTTCGATCCGGGCAGCAATTACGGCTATTCGGGCGAGGGCATCTCGCTGCTCCAGTTCGGAGTGGAGAAGGGGCTGGGGCTGAGCGTGGAAGCCGAGCTGCAGCGCCGCTTCTTCCAGCCGCTGGGCATGACCCGGACCAGCCTGATCTGGCAGGACAGCTTCGGCACCAACCTGGCGGACGGCTGGGACGAGAACGGCAAGACCGAGCCGCATGACGATCGCAGCCGGGTGCGCGCGGCGGGATCGATGGACACGACGATCCACGACCTGGCGATCCTGGCGGCGGCGATGGTGCGCGGCCAGGGCCTGTCGCCCAAGTGGCGCGCCGAATATGTGCGCGGCACCCAGAAGATCCCGAGCCGGACGCAGTTCCCGACGCTGAACAACCCGGCCAGGCCGGGCGAGGGAACAAGCGCGAAGGCGGCGCTGGGCGTGATCGCCTTTACCGGGCCGCAGGGCGCGGGCTGGCTGAAGGGCGGGCACAATGAAGTGACCGCGAATACGCTGGTCTGCCTGGAGAAGGGCCAGCGCTGCGTGCTGATCCTCGGCAATGACGTGCGGATCGAGAAGGCGTTCCCGAAGCTGGTGAAGGCGGCGCTGGGGGATACCGGCGTGCCCTATGCCTGGGAATATGGCTTCAAGGACTGAGGCCTGAGGGTTGCGGCAGCCGGTGGCGCGCCGGCTGCCGCCTTCGCGCGACCCTCAGGGTTTGCCCAGCGCCGAGGACAGGTCGAATTCGGTGACCGGCTTGCCGTAATAGTCGCGGACGACCAGGCGCACGGGCTTCACGTCGAACGGCATCGGATAGACATAGGTCAGCGGCGCGGTGCCGTTCTTCTCCAGATAGACGCTGGTGACCATCCGGTCCGAGCCGTCGCGGCCATAGCCATTGCCGTCATGCTTGTAGGTCATGCCGTCCGAGCCGAGGACGGTCCAGCTGTTGTAGTTGTTCCAGATGCTGCGCCGGATGGTCTGGTCGTTGCGCATCATCAGCGTCACTTCGACTGCGCCCGAGCGCTGGCGGCGGACCGCGTCGAGCCGGGTGAAGAAATAGCCGGTGTTGCGGAAATCGCCGGCGACGGTTGCCGAGGTCGCGGCCGGGGCGGGCGTCGGCGTGGGAGCAGGCGTTGGCGTTGGAGCCGGTGTTGGCGTCGGGGCGGGCGTCGGTGTGTCCTTCGCGGTCGACGTGCTCGTCTTTCCTGTCGTCGCCGGCTCCGGCGCCTTTCGCCGCGACGCCAGGGGGAAGTCGGTGCTGTTCGCGGCCTGCGCCTTGAGCAGCAGCCCCTGCTTGGGCTGGGCCAGCTCCTTGACCGTGATCGAGCTGACCGTTTCCTGCTGGGCGCGCGGCAGGTCGAACGACGTGGTGATGACGACGTCCTTGAGCACGCCGACAGAGGGGCTCGGCGCGTAGGCGATCTGCTTGGCGACTGTCTTGGTCGCGGCGCCGGTGCCGCTGTTCAGCGTGAACTCGAACGCCGATTGCGCCGACAGCGCCACCACCGTCTTGTTGGTCGCGGTGATGCTGACCGTCATGCTGGTGGGCGTCTTGTAGTGCAGCTCGGTCATCCGCACCTTCCAGCGGCCGAGGCTGACGAACCCCGGCTCGGTGAACTTGATCGGATCGCCGCTGGTATCGGCTGGCGGAGCGCTGGCCGGCGGAGGGGTCTGTGTCGGCGTTGGGGTCGCGCCCGGTGGGGCCGGCAATTCGACCACGGTGCTCGCTTGGCTGGCGGGGAACAGCGGGCCCTTGATCTTGTCGAGCGTGGTTACCTTGACCGATTTGACCTTGGCCCGGTCCGCTGCTGGCACGCGGAAGGAAGCGTAGACGGCCACTTCCTCGCCAGTCTTGACCGATGGGGGAACGAGCGGCCCGGGCATAGTCGTCCGCGTATAATCGGCCAGGGGGTTGCCGGTGGAAGGCGGACGCGGAGTGCCGGCGGACAGGATGTCGTAGCTCAGGCCCGTCGCCTCATAGCTGCTCGCGCCGTTCAGGCTGAGCTGGAACGAACCGCTGGCGGTCTGCGGCAGGGGCGAAGCGTTCTTCGCGGCGATGGCGACGATGACGTTCGGGGTCTTCCCGTCGTCTTCCGGGCTATAGTAGACGCCGGCCTTGCGCAGCAGCCATCTGCCGAGCGTCTGCGGCTGCGCGCTGGCGAGGGTGAAGCCGGCAAGCGTGGCCTCGGGTGGCGGGGCCGGCGTCGGGTTCGGGTCCGATCCTGGCCCCGGATTGTTGGAGCCGCCGCCAGCCTCCTTCACCAGAAGCCGTATGCGGGGAAGGCCGTGGTCTGCCTGGAACTCGCTTGTGTAGCTGCTTGCCCATTGCCGCGGCGTGACCTCCGCGCTCACCAGCAGCGCCCGGCCGTTATAGGTCGCGCTGATTTCGTATTTGTCGGGCCGCAGGCCGCTTATTACATGGCCTTCGCCGCCCGTGTAGCGTGCCGTGCGCGTGATCGCGGTGCCGCCGCCAACGGGCTTCGCCGTGACGACGGCCTTGGACAGGTCCAACGTTTCATAGGTCTGGGCGATGACGTTGATCACGCCGCCCAGGCCATAGTCGCTCAGCGGATCGGGGTTCCCCCGCAGCTCGACGAAGCGCAGCTGGAAGTTGCGGGTCGCACCCGTGGCGCTGCTGAACTCCTCCTTGGTATCGGGCAACAGCTCGAACCGCCAGCCGCGGTAGACGGTATAGGCGTAGCCGGACCACTTGCCCTTCGGCTGGGTGACGGCAACGCGGTAATAGCCGTTTGCGTCGGTCGTGGTTGCCTTGTTGCTCTGGTTGTTCGTGCCGCCGCCGTCGGACGTGTAGTAGGCTGACACCTCGGCATTCGGGATGCCCTGGCCGTTCTCGTCGGTGACGCGGCCCTGCATATAAGTGTCTTCCTGCGCCGCGGCGTCGACCGCCAGCATGCAGGCGATCGCCGCGATGGAGACCGAAGCGCCTCGAATGAAACCCGGATGATACATGCTTGCTCTCGTCGCTGAGGATTTGTCCGGGACGCTGCCTCCGCGGCGACGAGGCGGACAGGGATAAGCGATGAAAGCGGAGCGCGGCGATGCAGGGTGCGCGCCAGCGTCTCAATCAGGTCCGGTTCCGTCGCAGCGAGGCTTGCCGGCCCGCCTCGCTTGCCCATGAACCGCGTCGATGCCGCGCACGGGCGCGGGAAAGATGGGTGGAGGACGGATGCTCTTTCGATTTGGCCTGGGCCTTGCCGCACTTGCGCTGACGCTGCTGGCGCAGCCCGGGGCGGCGCAGGCGCAGACGCGGCGGCCGACGATCCAGTTCAGTGACGGCCGGGTCTTTCCCTTCATGAACCTGATCCGCTTCTGGGAAGCCAATGGCGACCAGGCGATGGGGGAAACACCGAACGAGCGCGCGCCGGGGCGGATCTTCGCCAAGCCGGGAGTCGCCGTGCTGGGCAATGTGTCCAAGGCCGATGCGGCTGTCGTCATCCGCAAGCTCACCATCGCCTGCGATGCGCTGCTCGCGCTGGAGCCGCTGCGCGACGTGCATGGATCCTATGTGATGGCGGCGATCACGGTCAGCCGTGGCCAGTACGGCCAGGTACAGGGGCTGCTGAACATCAAGGCCTATGCGATCAACCTCAACGATCCGGCGACCCGGGTGGATGCGGGGCGTTATTCGACGCCGGGCGGCGATGGGCCTTCGCTGAACGTCTGGTACAATGCGCCGTTCGACCAGCGCTATTCGGACCGGCTTGCCATCTGGGGTGAGCAGGACGGGGTCAAGATCCTGCCGATGGCCGGCGGCTATGCCGGGCTGATCGCCAGGGCGGATCGGCAGCTGCTGGTCCCGGGCCGGAACGGGAACGTGCTCAATCCCAAATATCTCGATCCGAGCCGGCCGGCGGGCGAGCTGCAGATGCTCTGGTTCCATGCCGCCAGCGGCTGGCGGGATCGCCAGGCCCCGACGTCGCAGAACGGGCGGCTGGCAGCCGCGAGCTTCATGGCGGACTGGGGCGCGATCGTGCGCCAGATGGAGCAGGTGCGCTAGCGGGCTGGCCCTGGCCGGCTCTGCAGATAGGCGATGATGTCCGCGCGATCGAGCGGATCGGACACGCCGGAGAACATCATCGTCGTGCCGGGCACCCGCCGGGCGGGGTCGGCGATCCAGGCATCGAGCGTGGGCGCATCCCAGGTGCCGCCGGCGTCGCGCAGGGCGGCCGAATAGCCGAAGCGCGGGCTGTTCCGCCCCATCGGCCGGCCATAGATGCCGTAGAGATTGGGGCCGCCGAGATCGGGCGCACCCGGGTTGATCCGGTGGCAGGCCGCGCATCGGCCGAACTTGCGCGCGCCGATCTCGGCATCCGCTACCTTGAGCAGCGCCTCGAGCGACGGGTTGGGCCCGGCCTTTTGCAGCCGCGCGTCATGCTGGTCGCCCGAGCATCCGGCGAGGAGGGCTGTGGCGATCAGGGCACAGGTGGAAGCGACGCGCACGAACATGGCGCGGCGCTAAGGGCTCTCGCGCCCGGTTCCCATGGGACGAATTGTCCGGGTGGTCAGGCGCCGGCGGCGGTGAGCCTGTCGAGCTGCGCCTTGCCGAGCGTGACGTTCCAGCTGCCGACCAGCTCCTCGGCCTGGGCGACCGAAGTGGCGCTGGCGATCGGGGCGGTGACGCCGGGCTGGGCGGCGAGCCAGGCCAGGGCGATCTGGGCGAGGGTGGCACCGGTCTCGGCGGCGATTTCGTCCAGTGCGGCGAGCATGGCCGGGCCCTTGCCCTCCATGAACGCGGTCATCCGGCCGCCGCGCACCGATTTGCCGAGATCGGCCTCGGAACGGTACTTGCCGGTGAGATAGCCCGAGGCGAGCCCGTAATAGGGCACGCAGCCAATATTATACTCGACGCACAGGTCCTGCAGCTCGCCTTCGTATTTGTGGCGGCTGAGCAGATGATATTCGTTCTGCAGCGCGCGGTAATGCGGCAGCCCCTCGCGCGTGGCGATGTCGAGCGCGGACTTGAGGCGCATCGCGTGGAAGTTCGACGCGGCGATCGCCTGGACCTTGCCGGCCTTGATGAGCGTGTCGAACGCGGCGAGGACTTCCTCCTGCGGCACGTCCTCATCGTCCTGGTGCGCGAAATAGAGGTCGATCGTCTCGACGCCGAGCCGCTTGAGGCTGGCGTCGCAGGCGGCGGCGATGCGCGCCGGGGCGAGCTTGGTGCCGCCCTCGCCATCGAGCATGCCGACCTTGGTGGCGACCTTGATCTTGCCCTGCTTGCCCGAGCCCTTCAGCCACTCGCCGATGATCGCCTCGGACTCGCCGCCCTGATGGCCGGGGACCCAGGCGGAATAGACATCGGCGGTGTCGACCAGCGTGCCGCCGGCCTCGGCGAACCGGTCGAGGATCGCGAAGCTCGTCGCCTTGTCTGCGGTCCAGCCGAAGACGTTGCCGCCGAGGATCAGCGAAGGCGTCTGGATCCCGCTGGCGCCGAGGTCGCGAAGGTTCGTCATTGCTGGTTTCCGGTGCTGGCGTTGATGTCGGTTGCGGCCGCCGCCGCATCGAGGTCGCGCGACTGGCTGGGGCTCAGCCCGCCATTGCCGTCATCGGAGCCGCCGCCGCTGCCGCAGGCCGCGAGCGCGAGGAGCAGGAGGAGCGGGGCGAGACGCATGGCCTATTCGTCGCCCGAGCCTTCGTCGCCCGAACCGGTGGCACCCGCGGCGTTGCCGACCGGCACGGCCTGGTCGTAATTGCTCTCCGCAGCGCCAAAAGCGGCATTCTCCGCGGCGTTCACGTCGCCGACCGCTTCGCCCATCGTGTTGCTGTCGCCCGCGACCGATTCATTGGCTTCGGCGGCTTCGTTCTTCGCGCTCTTGCCGCAGGCCGACAGGCCGAGCAGCGCGACCGCCGCGAGCGGGAGGAAGATCTTGCGCATGACGGGGACCCTTTTGCCGGAAAATTGCTCGGGCCAAGGGCTAACGGGGGCCGGACTCGCGTGCAAGGCGCATGCGATGCGTTGACCCCATATAAAGATATCTTTATATGTCTAACTGCCATGCAACAGGCCCTCGCCATCTTCCGTGCCCTTGCCGATTCGACGCGGCTGCGCATCCTTGCGCTCGTCCGCTCGATGGAGCTCAGCGTGGGCGAGCTGGCGCAGGTGCTCGGGCAAAGCCAGCCGCGCGTCAGCCGGCATGTGAAGATCCTGTGCGACGCCGGGCTGCTCGAGCGGCGCAAGGAAGGCAGCTGGGTGTTCGTCGGCCTGGGCGCGGATGCCAAGGTGGCGCCGGTGCTGGCCGCGCTCGACCAGTGGAGCGAAGCCGATCACTGGATGGTCGCCGACGAGGCACGCCTTGCGGCGGTGCGCGCCGACCGGGCGAGCGCGGCGGCCGAATGGTTCGAGAGCAATGCCGGCGAATGGGACGCGATCCGCTCGCTCCATGTCGCGGAGAGCGAAGTCGAGGCGGCGATGGCCCGGGCGCTGGGAGACGGCGAGATCGGCTATCTGGTCGATATCGGCACCGGCACCGGGCGGATGCTCGAGCTGTTCGCGCCGCGTGCCGAGCGGGCGCTGGGCATCGACCGCTCCTCCGAGATGCTGCGGCTTGCCCGCGCCAAGCTTTCCGAGCAGGGGCTGGCCAATGCCGAGCTGCGCCAGGCCGATCTCTATGCGCTGCCGATCCAGGATGGCGGCGCGGATCTCGCTATATTGCATCATGTGCTCCACTTCGCGCAGCAGCCCGGTGCCGCGATCGGCGAGGCGGCGCGTGTGCTGGCCCCCGGCGGCCGGCTGCTGATCGCCGATTTCGCGCCGCATGAGCGCGAGGAACTGCGCAGCAAGGACGCGCATACGCGCCTCGGTTTCTCGGACGAGCAGGTGCTCGGCTGGTTCGAGGCGCATGGGCTCGCCCCGATCCAGGTGGAAACGCTGGTGGGCGGCGAGCTGACGGTGAAATTGTGGCTCGGTCGCAAGACCGGGCAGGTGAATGAAAAGGTGAGGGCCGCATGACTATTCTGGACCCGCTGGCGGCGCCGCTCTTCGCGGATGTGGCGGGCGATATCGATGTGAGCTTCGAATTCTTCCCGCCCAAGACGGAGAAGATGGAGGAGACGTTGTGGGAGTCGATCGAGACGCTGAGCCCGCTTGGGCCGCGTTTCGTCAGCGTGACCTATGGCGCCGGCGGCACCACCCGCGAGCGCACCCACAATACGGTGGCGCGGATCGCGCGCGAGACCGGCATCCCGGCGGCGGCGCACCTCACCTGCGTGGAAGCGACGAAGGAAGAGATCGACCAGGTCGCGCAGGAATATTGGGCGGCGGGCGTGCGCCACATCGTGGCGCTGCGCGGCGATCCGCCCCGCGCCGGCGAGAAGTACCAGACCCATCCGGGCGGCTATGAGAATGCGGCGGACCTGGTGGCGGGGCTGCGCAAGCTGCATCCGTTCGAAATCTCGGTCGCGGCCTATCCCGAATGCCATCCGGATTCGCCCAATCCGACGGCGGACATCGAGAACCTCAAGCGCAAGATCGACGCCGGCGCCAACCGCGCGATCACCCAGTTCTTCTTCGAGCCGGACACCTTCTTCCGCTTCCGCGACGATGCGGCCAAGGCGGGGATCGACGCCGAGATCGTGCCGGGCATCATGCCGGTGATGAGCTTCGCCAGCGTGGTGCGCATGGCGGCGATGTGCGGCACCGAAGTGCCCGGCTGGATGGAGCGGCTGTTCGAGGGGCTCGACGAGCATCCGGGCGCGCGCCAGCTCGTCTCGGCGACGCTGGCGGCGGAGCTGTGCCGCAAGCTCTATGCCGGCGGGGTGCGCCAGTTCCACTTCTACACGCTGAACCGCGCCGAGCTGAGCTACGCGATCTGCCATCTGCTGGGCGTGCGGCCGAAGGTGCCGGCACTGGTGGGGGCGTAAAATCAATTAGCCCCTCTCCCGAGGGGGAGAGGCTTTTGAGGACTGAATATGACTGCACGCGAGAAACTGCTGGCCGAAGCCGCCAAGCGCATCCTGATCACCGACGGCGCGTTCGGCACCGAGATCCAGAACTGGAAGCTCGACGAAGCCGCCTATGCCGGCGACCTGGGGCTGAGCCATGACCAGAAGGGCAACAACGACATCCTCGCGCTGACCAAGCCCGAGGTGCCGGCGAGCATCCACCGCGCCTATTTCGAGGCGGGGGCGGACATTGCCGAGACCAACACCTTCTCGGCCAACCGGATCAGCCAGGCCGATTACGGCGCCGAGCATCTGGTGCGCGAGATCAATGTCGAGAGCGCCAAGCTCGCCCGCAGCATCGCCGACGAGTTCGAGGCCAGGGATGGCCGCCCGCGCTTCGTCGCCGGCGCGCTGGGGCCGACCAACAAGACGCTGTCGCTGAGCCCGGACGTCAACGATCCCGGCTATCGCGAGATCGACTTCGATTACCTCAAGGACGTGTACCGCGAGCAGATCGACGCGCTGGTCGAAGGCGGGGTGGACTTCATCCTGATCGAGACGGTGTTCGACACGCTCAACGCCAAGGCGGGCGTGATGGCGGCGATCGAAGCGGCGAACGACCTGGGTCGCGACCTGCCGATCATGCTGTCGATGACGCTGACCGATCTTTCGGGCCGCAACCTGTCGGGGCACACCGTCGAGGCGTTCTGGCATGCTGTGCGGCACGCGAAGCCGCTGACGATCGGGCTCAACTGCTCGTTCGGCGCCGAGCAGCTGCGCCCGCATGTGAAGACGCTGTCGGGCATCTGCGACACGCTGATCATGGTCTATCCGAACGCCGGCCTGCCCAACGAGCTGGGTGCCTATGACGAGGCGCCGGTGACCACCGCCGGACTGGTTAAGGAATGGGCCGATGCCGGCCAGGTCAATGTGCTGGGCGGCTGCTGCGGCTCGACGCCGGCGCACATCAAGGCGATTGCCGATGCCGTGGCCGGGCTGCCGGCGCGGCCGATCCCCGAAGTCGCGGTGCGCACCCGGCTGGCCGGGCTCGAGCCGTTCACGATGGCGGCGGCTTAGCCGTCACCCCGGCGAACGCCGGGGTCTCGCAGTTTTGTAGCGTGCGCATGCGGCACGAGATCCCGGCTTTCGCCGGGATGACGATTGGAAGAACAGAATGACCACCGCCTCCTCCACCAACTTCGTCAATATCGGCGAGCGCACCAACGTCACTGGATCGGCGCGGTTCAAGAAGCTGATCATGGCCGGCGACTATGCCGCCGCCGTGGAAGTGGCGCTGCAGCAGGTGGAAGCCGGCGCGCAGGTGCTCGACGTCAACATGGACGAGGGCCTGCTCGACGCGTTCGAGGCGATGACCACCTTCCTCAAGCTGATCGCCGCCGAGCCCGACATCGCGCGCATCCCGGTGATGGTCGACAGCTCCAAGTGGGACGTGATCGAGGCGGGCCTGAAGTGTGTCTCCGGCAAGCCGATCGTCAACTCGATCAGCATGAAGGAAGGCGAGGCGCAGTTCCTCGAGCATGCCCGCAAGTGCATGCAATATGGCGCGGCCGTGGTCGTGATGGCGTTCGACGAGACCGGCCAGGCCGACACCCAGGCGCGCAAGGTCGAGATCTGCGAGCGCGCCTACAAGCTGCTCGTCGGGATCGGCTTCCCGCCCGAGGACATCATCTTCGATCCGAATGTGTTCGCGGTGGCGACGGGCATCGAGGAGCATAACAATTACGGCGTCGACTTCATCGAGGCATGCCGCGAGATCAAGGCGCGCTGCCCGCATTGCCATATCTCGGGCGGCCTCTCGAACCTGAGCTTCTCGTTCCGCGGCAACGAGCCGGTGCGCAAGGCGATGCACTCGGTGTTCCTCTACCACGCGATCCCCGCGGGCATGGACATGGCGATCGTCAATGCTGGCCAGCTCGACGTCTATGACCAGATCGAGCCGGAGCTGCGCACCGCCTGCGAGGACGTGATCCTCAACCGCGATCCCGAGGCGGGCGACCGGCTCGTCGCGCTCGCCGAGAAGTTCCGCGGCACCGACGCGGCGGCGGAGAAGCAGGCGGCGGAATGGCGCGGCTGGCCGGTCGAGAAGCGGCTGGAGCATGCGCTGGTCAAGGGCATCGACGCGCATGTCGTCGAGGATACCGAGGAATGCCGCGCCGCGCTGATGGGCAGCGGCGGCCGCCCGATCCAGGTGATCGAGGGCCCGCTGATGGACGGCATGAACGTGGTCGGCGACCTGTTCGGATCGGGCAAGATGTTCCTGCCCCAGGTGGTGAAGTCGGCGCGCGTGATGAAGAAGGCGGTGGCGCACCTGATGCCGTT
This sequence comes from Sphingomonas kyeonggiensis, assembly GCF_014204495.1. GTDB lineage: Bacteria > Pseudomonadota > Alphaproteobacteria > Sphingomonadales > Sphingomonadaceae > Sphingomonas > Sphingomonas kyeonggiensis_A. Next base: position 1,536,116 of record NZ_JACHLN010000001.1, read on the forward strand.
CATCGAAGCGGAGAAGGAAGCCGGCTCCAAGGCCAAGGGCCGCGTGATCATGGCGACCGTGAAGGGCGACGTGCACGATATCGGCAAGAACATCGTCGGCGTCGTCCTGCAGTGTAACGGCTTCGAAGTGATCGACATGGGCGTGATGGTGCCCTGGTCGGACATCCTAAAGGCCGCGAACGAGAATGACGCGGACATGATCGGCCTCAGCGGCCTGATCACGCCGTCGCTCGACGAGATGGTGACCGTCGCCGAGGAGATGCAGCGCGCGCAGATGACGATGCCGCTGCTGATCGGCGGCGCGACCACTTCGCGCGTCCATACCGCGCTGCGCATCGAGCCGGCCTATACGGGCCCGGTGGTGCATGTGCTCGACGCGTCGCGTGCGGTGGGCGTGGCGACGGCGCTCGTCTCCGAGACGCAGCGCGACGACTATGTCGCCAAGGTCGCGGCCGAATATGAGCAGGTGCGCCAGGCACGCGCCGGGCGCGGGCAGAGCGAGCTGCTGCCGCTGGAGAAGGCGCGCGACAACGCCTTCGAGGCGGACATGACCCTCAAGCCGGGCAAGCCGCGCATGCCGGGCGTCCACAGCTTCGACGACTGGGACCTAAAGGACCTGCGCGAGTATATCGACTGGACGCCCTTCTTCCGCGCCTGGGAGCTGGCGGGCAATTATCCGGCGATCCTGACCGACGAAGTGGTCGGCGAGAGCGCGAGCAGCCTGTTCGCCGACGCGCAGAAGATGCTCGACACGATCATCGCCGAGAAGTGGCTGACCGCGCGCGGCGTCGCCGGGCTGTGGCCGTGCCGCCGCAAGGGCGACGACATCATCGTCCATGTCGGCGACGAGGAGCATGTCACGCTGCCGATGCTGCGCCAGCAGATTGCGAAACGGGAAGGCCGCGCGAACATGTGCCTGGCCGACTTCATCGACACCCAGGGCGACTGGATCGGCGGCTTCGCGGTCTCGATCCATGGCATCGAGCCGCATCTCGCGCGCTTCAAGAACGCGATCGACGATTATTCGGACATCCTTCTGAAGGCGCTGGCCGATCGTCTGGCCGAGGCCTTCGCGGAGCGACTGCACCAGTTCACCCGCACGTCGCTGTGGGGCTATGCCGAGGGCGAGCAGCTCGACAATGCCGCGCTGATCAAGGAAGAATATCGCGGCATCCGCCCGGCGCCGGGCTATCCGGCCTGCCCCGAGCACAGCCTGAAGCCGATCCTGTTCAAGATGCTCGACGCGCATCACCGGACCGGCATCTCGTTGACCGAGAGCTTCGCGATGCTGCCGACCGCGGCGGTCTCGGGCTTCTATTTCGGGCATCCCCAGGCCGAATATTTCGGCGTGGCCCGGATCGGCCAGGACCAGGTGCAGGACTATGCTGCGCGGCGCGGCATCGATCTCGACCTGGCGACGCGCTACCTGCGGCCGAACCTGGATTGATCTGATTCCCGTTCCCCGGCGAAAGCCGGGGTCCAGGGTAACAAGCGATAAGGCAGAGAAACCCTGTTCCCCGGCTTTCGCCGGGGAACAGGCTTGTTATTGGCCTTAGGGCTGCGTGTACTGCCCCTTGGTCCAGCCCGAGCTGCCGGGATCGGAGCAATATTCGGTCGTGAGGTCGTTGCCGGTCACATAGAGGCGGATGTGCTGCCCGGCCGAATCCGCCCAGGTGATGGCCGAGGCCTGCTGGCCCGGGAAGCTGGCGCCGGTGACCCAGCCATTGCCGTCGTTGCAGCGCTCGGTGATCGTGTAGTTGTCGCTCGAATAGACGCGGATATGCAGCGCGTGGTTGCTGTCGAACCAGCTGATCGCGCAGGTGCTCACTGGAAAGCTTGGGTTATCGGCCATTGGAGTTCCCCCTCTTTGCTGCACGCCTCGAGGGCGCGCGGCGGGAGGCTCCCTTTTCGCCTGAGCCGGGGCAACCGGCATTCGGTCCGGATCGGTGCGGCGCGGGCCGGGGACACTTTAATCTGGGTTGATCCCGGAACGCCCGGCAATCGATAAGGTTGTGCGATCGTCACGATCCCCGGAGCCTGCATGACCGAGAAGAACAATCAAAAAACCTCGGTAGCAAAGCAGCTCGGCCCGGGATTGATCACCGGTGCGGCCGATGATGATCCCAGCGGCATCGCAACCTATTCCCAGGCCGGCGCGCAGTTCGGCTATGGGCTGATGTGGACGATGGTGCTCACCTATCCGCTGATGTCGGCGGTGCAGCTGGTGAGCGCGCATATCGGCCGGGTGACCGGGCAGGGGCTGGCATCGAACATGCGCGGCTTCCTGCCGGGCTGGCTGCTGAACCTGCTCGTCACCATCCTGTTCATCGCCAACACGATCAACATCGGTGCCGACATCGCCGCGATGGGCGATGCCGCGCAGATGGTGGCCGGCTGGGGCGACCATTGGTTCACGATCTTCTTCGCGCTGGCCAGCCTGCTCCTGCAGGCGTTCGTGCCCTATCACCGCTATGCGCGGGTGCTGAAATGGCTGACCCTGTCGCTGTTCGCCTATGTCGCGGTGGTGCTCGCGGTGCATGTCGACTGGGCCGCGGCGGCGCGCGGGCTGGTAGTGCCGCGCATCGATGGGCCCGATGCCATCGCGACGATCGTGGCGCTCTTCGGCACGACGATCAGCCCCTATCTCTTCTTCTGGCAGGCGGCGCAGGAAGTGGAGGAAGTCGAGGACCATGACGGCGCCCGCCCGCTGGTCGAGGCGCCCGAACAGGCGCCGGACGAGATCCGGCGGATGCGGGTCGATACGTTCGTCGGCATGGCCTTTTCCAACCTGATCGCGCTGGCGATCATCACCGCGACCGCCGCGACGCTGCATGTGCAGGGGATCACCCAGATCAACACGGCGACCGATGCCGCCCAGGCATTGAAGCCGGTCGCCGGCAATTTCGCCTTCGCGCTGTTCGCGGTGGGGATCATCGGCACCGGGCTGCTCGCGGTGCCGGTGCTCGCCGGGTCGGCCGGCTTCGCGGTGAGCAATGCGCGCGGCTGGCGCTGCGGGCTGGAGCACAAGGTCAAGGATGCGCCGGGCTTCTACGGCGTGATCGCACTGGCGATCCTGCTCGGCATCTTCCTCGACTGGTCCGGCATCCCGCCGATGCAGGCCTTGTTCTGGAGCGCGGTGGTCAACGGCTTCGCGGCCGTCCCGATCATGGCGGTGATGATGGTGATCGCCACCCGGCGCAGCGTGATGGGCGACTTCCGCATCCATGGCCCGCTGCTGGTGTTCGGCTGGGCGGCGACGATCGTGATGGGCGCGGCGGCGGTGGCGATGCTGGTCTGGCAATAAAGCCGCGAGCCGCTAAGCTTCACCCAAAGGGCAGGTGAGGGGGCATATGGCAGAGGGCGCAGGCGAGCCGAGCGGCAAGGATATCCGGCTGGTGATCGGCGCATCGTCGCTGGGCACCATCTTCGAATGGTATGACTTCTTCATCTGGGGCACGCTGACCGCCACCGGCATCCTGCAGCATACCTTCTTCCCCGCGGGCAACGATGTGCTGGCGAGCCTGCTCGCCTGGGCGGCGTTTGCAGTCGGCTTCGGCTTCCGTCCGCTGGGCGCGGTGTTGTTCGGCTATCTCGGCGACAAGATGGGGCGGAAATACACCTTCCTCGTCACCATCACCGTGATGGGGCTGGCGACCGCGGGCATCGGGCTGGTGCCGGGCTATGCCGCGATCGGCGTGGCGGCGCCGGTGCTGATCCTGATCATGCGGGTGGCGCAGGGGCTGGCGCTGGGCGGCGAATATGGCGGCGCGGCAATCTATGTCGCCGAGCATTCGCCGGGCGGACGCGCCGGCTTCCATACCAGCTTCATCCAGGCGAGCGTGGTCGGCGGCTTCATCCTGAGCCTGGCGGTGGTGCTCGCGTTCAAGACCCCGATGCCCGCCGCGACCTGGGAGGCCTGGGGCTGGCGTCTGCCCTTCCTCTTCTCGATCCTGCTGCTCGCGGTGTCGCTCTACATGCGCCTCAAGCTCTCCGAGAGCCCGGTGTTCAAGGCGATGAAGGAAGCCGGCGAGACGGCGAGCAACCCGTTCCTCGAGAGCTTCACCTATCCGGGCAACCTGCCCCGCCTGTTCGTCGCGCTGTTCGGCATCGCGGCGGGATTGACGGTGATCTGGTACACTTCGATGTTCTCGGTGCTGTCGTTCCTCACCGGGCCGATGCGGATGGACCCGACCACGGCGCAGCTGATCTGCGGTGGGTCGGCACTGGTCGGCTGCGGGTTCTTCATCCTGTTCGGGCATCTGTCCGACCGGATCGGGCGCAAGAAGCCGATCGTGATCGGTTATGCGCTGACGCTGGTGCTGCTGTTCCCGCTGTTCTGGGTGATCGGCAACGCAGCCAATCCGGGACTGGCGGACTCGGCCCGGCACGCGCCGGTGATCGTGCGCGGGCCCAATTGCAAATATGATCCCTTCGCCGCGAAGCAGACCGATCCCTGCGCGCAGGTGCTCGACCATCTTTCGAAGAAGGGCGTGCCCTACAAGACCCAGCGTGCCGATGCGGTGGTGGTGACGGTGGACAGCGTGCCGGTAGCCGATGCCAGCCCGGCGGGGCTCGACGCGGCGCTGGCCGAGGCGGGCTACCGGCTCGAGCGGGTCAGGCCCTCGATCGGCAATGTCGCGGTGATCGTCCTGGCGATGCTGGGGCTGATGGCGCTGGCCGGCGCGACCTATGGCCCGGTGGCGGCACTGCTCAGCGAGATGTTCCCGAGCCGGATCCGCTATTCGTCGATGTCGATCCCCTATCATCTCGGCACCGGCTATTTCGGCGGATTCCTGCCCTTTATCAGCCAGTATATCGTCGCGCGCACCGGCGATCCCTATGCCGGGCTGTGGTACACGATGGCGGTGGTGGCGATGGCGCTGCTGGTCACCGCCCTGGGGCTGACCGAGACGGTGCAGCCGAAGAAGCACGGGCACGCAAGGCACTGAGGGCATAGCCTCCCCCCGCAACGGCCATTGCGGGGGTGGGGCGCAGGGCCTAACCGCTGGAAACATGACTGCACCCCTGCGCCTGCGGCTGGACAGCGCCGCGCTCGTTTCCAACTGGCGGCACATGGCGAAGCTGAGCGGCAGTGCCGCTTGCGGCGCCGCGATCAAGGCCAATGGCTATGGGCTCGGATCGCGCGGGGTGGCCGAGCGGCTGGCCGGGGCGGGGTGTCGCGACTTCTTCGTCGCCACCTGGGCCGAGGCGGAGGCGCTCGCCGATCTGGGACTGGGCGTGTCGGTGCTGCACGGGCTGCGCGCCGAGGACCCAGTCGACGCGACCTATGCCCGGCCGGTGCTGGCCACGCCCGAGCAGGTCCGGCGCTGGAAGCCGACCGGGCGGCCGTGCGACGTGATGGTCGATACCGGCATGAATCGGCTCGGCGTCTCGGCGGAGGAAGTCGGCGCGGGGCTGCTCGACGGACTGGCGATCGAGAACCTGCTCAGCCATCTCGTCTCGGCCGACGAGGATGTGCCGCTCAACGCAAAGCAGCTCGCAGCGTTCGGCGCGCTCAAGGGGCGGACCCAGGCGAAGCGGATGAGCCTGGCCAATTCGGCGGGCATCGCGCTGGGCGCCGACTATCATTTCGATCTGACCCGGCCGGGCATCGCGCTCTATGGCGGCTGGCAGCGCAGCGGGCATGACGCGATCCGCCAGGTGGCGACACCCGAGGCGCAGATCCTCCAGCGGCGGCTGGTGCGGGCGGGCGAGAGCGTGGGCTACAACGCCACCTGGATCGCCGAGCGCGACACCGAGGTGGCGACGCTCAACCTGGGCTATGCCGATGGCTATCTGCGCTGCTTCTCGAGCAAGGGCCTGGCATCGGCGGACGGAGTGACGCTGCCGCTGATCGGGCGCGTCTCGATGGACCTGACCGCGCTGGACGTGAGCGCGCTGCCTTCGCTCGGGGAAGGCGACTGGGTGACGATGTCCTATGCGCTGCCCGAGACGGCGGCGCTGAGCGGGCTGTCGCAATATGAGCTGCTGACCGGGCTCGGCCCGCGCTACGACAGGATCTGGGCATAAGAAAAGGGCCGCTCTTTCGAGCGGCCCTTTCCGTTTGTCAGGTGCTTCGGATCAGAAGCGAACCTGGGCGCCCGCGTAGAAGAAGCGGCCCATGTTCGGGTAGATCGCGTCGTTGCCGGTGCCGGTCGCGTCATACGGCGGCAGCTCGTTGGTGACGTTGTCCACGCCGAAGTACAGGCGGTAGTCCTTCGACACGTTCACGCCCAGACGGATGTTCTGGTAGACGATCGGATCGTAGAACACGAACGGACGCGCATCGGGATTGAGCGCCGCACGGCCCTGCGACGGGAAGAAGGTCTCGTAGGTGAGGCTCGAGACGATCTGCTTGCCGACGTAGCGCGCGTTGTAGTTCACGTCGAACTGGCCGAGCTTGATGTTCGCGGTGAACTGGCCCTGCCACTTCGGATCGCCCAGCGTGCTGTCGATACGATCGTAGCGGTTCGGCTCCGTGATGTAGCTGTAGGACAGACGATCCATCACATAGCTGACCACCGTGCGCAGGCTGATCGCGAAGTCGTCGTTGAACTTCTTCTCGTAGCCGACGTCGATGTCGATGCCGCGGGTCGCCAGCTTGGCGAAGTTGTACGGCTGGTTGATGAAGCTGTTGCCGTTGCCGGCCAGCGCCAGGTTGAAGGTCGACTGATCGATCTGACGGGTCGACTGGCCGTTGAACGTGAGGTTCTCAACCGCATTCGTGCTGGTGCGACGGAAGACCGCGGCGCAGAAGATGTTGTTGATGCCCGAGGGATCGTCATAGCAGCGATTGATGATCGCCTGGCCGGTAAGGCCCGAGATGACGTTCTTCACGCGCACATTGTAGTAGTCGACCGAGATCGTCAGGCCCGGGACGAAGCTGGGCGTGAACACCGAGCCGACCGTGAAGCTGTAGCCGGTTTCCGGCAGCAGGTTCGGGTTGCCCGAGTTGATGCCCGCCAGGCCGGCCGTGGTCTGGTTGGTCCAGGCACGGGTCAGCACGGCGCCCGAAGTCGGATCGGTATAGGTGATCGTCGTCGGAACACCGGCCGCGGCGCAGTTCTTCGCGCGGTTCGGGTTGGCATTGATGTTGTTCGCCGAGTTGGTGCCACCGGGCTGGTCGCACGGATCGGTGAAGCCGTTCTGGAAGGTGGTCGCCGCCGTCGCATAGAGGTTGCTCAGGTTCGGCGCGCGGACCGACTTCGAGAAGGTGCCGCGGAAGCGCAGGTCGCGGATCGGCGCCCAGATCGCGCCCGCATTCCACGCCCAGACCGAACCCGTCGTGCCGCCGTAATCGGAGACGCGCGCGGCGCCTTCGAAGGTCAGCTCGCGGATGAGCGGCAGCTTGGCGAGCAGCGGGATGCGCAGTTCGCCATATGCTTCCTTCACCTTCACCGCCGGCGGATCGAAGGTCGCTGCCGGGTTGAGGAAGGTCTGGCCCGACGAGGTGATCGCGTCCTGGCTCGAGCGCGCGTCTTCACGGCGATATTCGCCGCCGATCGCGAAGCCGACCGGGCCGCCCGGCAGGCTGAAGAAGCCGCTGGTGTCGCCCGACAGGAACGCAGTGAAGTCCAGCTGCTCTGCCCACTGGTTGCGGGTCGAGGTGTGCAGGATGTAGTTCAGCGCGTTCTGATCGTAGCGGTTCTCGCCGAACAGGTTGATCGGGTAGCAGGCCGCGTCGTCATTGGTCGTGCTGGCATCGGCGTTGACGCCGCAGACGACCTTCTGGCCGGCGCTGTTGAGCACGAAGTTCGAGCCCGCATAGCCGGTCGGTGCGAGCACCGCATTGGCTGCGCGGTTGAACTGGGTGACCAGCACGTTGCCGCCGGTGCGGTAGAAGTTCTCGGTGCGGCCATAGTTGGCTGCGACTTCGTAGCGCAGGTTGCCCGAGCTGCTCAGGTCACCGGCGACGCCGATCACGCCGCGATAGGTCTTGCGATCGTGGAACTCGGCGCGGGTGCCGAGATCGTTGTTGAAGCGGTTGAGCGAGAAGCTCGTCGCGCCCGGAGCCAGGATGGTCGTCAGCGTGTTGCGGGCGGCCGTGGTCAGGAACGGGTTGTTGACGCTGAAGGTCGAGGTCAGCGTGCCGCCGGTGAAGCTCGGCTGCACCGACTGCTGGTGGACCTTCACCTGCGCATAGGTGAGCTCGGCGAACGGCTTGAACGCGCTCGAGAAGTCACCGTTGATGAGCAGGTTCGCGACATAGCGGTCCTGGCTCGGCATGAGCATGGCGCCTTCGACGCCCGAAGCCGACTTGCCGAACAGGATGCCGCCGCCGATCGCGCGGTTGTCGGTCATGCCGGTGGTGGCCGGCGAGTCCTTCACCAGCGAGCCGTCCGGCTCGAACATGTAGAAATAGGCGAGCGGGCTGCCGGTCGGCGAGTTCTGGCCGGTGCAGATCGCGGCGCGCTGGGCCGCATTGGCCGCGGTCGCGGTCGCCGGGCAGGTGGTCACGACGGTACCGCCGATCGAGCGGTTGCCGAACACGACGCCGCGCGGAACGAAGCCGGTGTTCGGAATGCCGTCGAAGTTGCGGTTCGGCGCAGTGGTGATCTGCGTGGTGATGAAGCCCGGCGTGCCGCCATAGGCACCCAGATAGTCGCGATCGGCGTAGTAGAGCTCGTTCGCGTGGGTGTATTCGGCCGACGCGGTGATGTTCAGACGGCCGTCCATCAGGTTCTTGCCGGCAAGCGCGCTGACCAGATAGGTGCCGCGATCGCCATAGGTGCTGACGCCGCCCTGTGCGCGGACGCGCAGGCCCTCATAGTCACGACGCAGGACGAAGTTGGCGACGCCCGCGATGGCGTCCGAACCATAGATGGCCGACTGGCCGCCGGTCACGGTCTCGACGCGGTCGATCAGGTCGTACGGAATGGTGCTGACGTCGGGCGTGTAGCTGCCCGGGACTGCCGAGACGACGCGACGGCCGTTGATCAGGGTCAGCGTGCGCGCAGTGCCGAGGCCGCGCAGATCGAGCAGGCTGAGGCCGGCGGTGCCGATCGAGCCGGTCGAGTTGGCCTGGCTGAAGGTCGAGCGGAACTGCGGAAGCTGGTTGAGCGCGTCGCCGACCGAAACGTCGCCGCGGGTGCCCAGCAGCTGGGTCGCGGAGATCGTCTGGACGGGAACTGCGGCGTCGATCGTGTTCCGGATGCGAATGCGCGAACCGGTTACAACGATTTCCTCATCCGGCGCCTTCTCGGCATCGCTGGTGGCGGGCGCGGTCGGCGCCTGCGTATCCTGAGCATATGCTGCTGAGGACCACAGGAGCGACCCGGCGAGCGCCGTCGCGCTCAGCAAGTGAGAGATTTTCATTGGTTCTTTTGCCCCTTCGGACTGGATGTCCGAGGGTGCAAAGAAGCCGGACATGTTTCCGCATCGCAAGATATGGAAATAAGGGGCCGCGCAATTAGGCAGGCACTGTTGCAGAAATGCGACTGTTACACGCGATAAATTTCAATAGCAACGACATTAATGCAACATTCAGAATGTGCCTTAGCGCTTCAATACGCTAAGGCCCCATTCACTGGAAATATTTCGTCACACGATGAAAACAGTCGAGCAAGCGATAAAGCCCGCTCAGCGCTCGACGCACATGGCGATTCCCATGCCGCCGCCGATGCACAGAGTTGCCAGGCCCTTCTTGGCGTCGCGCTTGCCCATTTCGTAGATCAGCGTGGTCAGCACGCGGGCGCCAGACGCGCCGATCGGGTGGCCGATGGCGATCGCGCCGCCATTGACGTTGACCTTCGAAGCGTCCCAGCCCAGCTCCTTGCCGACCGACAGCGCCTGGGCGGCGAAGGCTTCATTGGCTTCGATCAGGTCGAGCTCGGCGATCGTCCAGCCGGCCTTTTCCAGCGCCTTCTTCGACGCCGGGACCGGGCCGATGCCCATGACCGACGGATCGACGCCGGCGCTGGCCCAGCTCTTCACCGTGGCGAGGATCGGGGCGCCGCGCTTCTCGGCTTCGGCGCGGCTCATCAGGACGAGGGCGGCGGCGCCGTCGTTGAGGCCCGATGCGTTGGCGGCGGTGACGGTGCCGTCCTTCTTGAAGGCCGGGCGCAGGCCGGAGACGCTGTCGAGCGTCGCGCCGGCGCGGATATATTCGTCATCGGCGACGACGGTGTCGCCCTTGCGGCCCTTGATCGTGACCGGCGCGATCTCGTCCTTGAAGCGGCCCTCGGCGCGCGCCTTCTCGGCCTTGTTCTGGCTGGCGACGGCGAACTCGTCCTGCTCGAGGCGGGTGACCTGGAACTGCTCGGCCAGGTTCTCGGCGGTGATGCCCATGTGATAGCCGTTGAACACGTCGGTCAGGCCGTCCTTGATCATCGTGTCGACCAGGGTGACGTCGCCCATCTTCGCACCGGCACGCAGCGCCTGGGCGTGGTTGGCGAGCGACATGCTCTCCTGGCCGCCGGCGACGACGATGGTCGAATCGCCGGTCTGGATCGCCTGGGCGGCGAGCGCCACGGCGCGCAGGCCCGAGCCGCAGACCTGCTGCACGCTCCAGGCCGGCACTTCCCTGGGCACGCCGGCGGCCATCGAGGCCTGGCGGGCGGGGTTCTGACCCTGGGCGGCGGTGAGCACCTGGCCGAGGATGACTTCGCTGACTTCCTCGCCCTTCACGCCGGCCTGCTCGAGCGCGGCCTCGATCGCGACGCGACCCAGCTCATGCGCGGGGGTGCTGCCGAATGCGCCGAGAAAGGCGCCGACGGGGGTGCGCTTGGCGGCGATGATGACGACGTCGGTCGGGCTGGTCATGAGAGGACTCCTGCGGTGGTCTTTGTCGTTTGGCGGCTATTTAGTGTGCGCTGCGGCAAGAAGCCAGTCGCGCAACGGCTCCCAAACCATTTCGCGTGCCCGGCCGCCGACGATCATGCCGACATGGCCAAGTGCGAGGCTTTGCCGCTCGGCCAGACCCGCTGCGGTGGCGGCGGGGACGATCCGGTCGGTGGTCGAGAGCAGCTCCAGCGCCGGGCAGGCGAGGCGGGAGGGCAGTATACGCGTGCCGTTCACCCACCAGCGTCCGCTGCCTGGACGATCGGCGCGGAAGAAACGCTCGAACATCTCCGAGCCGGCCGCATAGGTAAGCGGCGCACCGGCATTGGCCCAATCCTCCAGCGCCAGGAAGGCGCGGGCCTGTTCGCTGCCCGGTTCCAGCCGCGCGAAACGCTCGAACTTGGCGATCGTGCGGGCGGGATCGAGCTGCCAGAAGCCGGACTGGAGCACTTCCATGGGCACGAGGCCGAGCTGTTCGCAGGCCGGCTGGGCGGCGTCCCATTGCGCCGCAATGGCTGCGCGCGCGAAATCGCCATAGCGGCGGAAGCGCCAGGGCGCCGCGATCGTCACCAGCCCGCGCACCGGGCGGAGCATCGCCGCGGCCATCGCCAACGTGCCGCCCAGGCAGTAGCCGGCAAGGATCGGAGGCTCCTCCAGCGCATCGAGCAGCGGAAGCAGCAGTTCGGCGATGTGGTGGTCGATGCCCTGGTCGCGATCCGCGGGGCCGGGGGAGCCCCAGTCTACAAGAAGCGGTCGAACCCCTTGAGTCGCCAGCCATTCGAGCAGCGAATTGCCGGGCGCCAGATCGAGGATGAAGGGCGGATTGATCAGCGAGGGCACGAACACCACCGGCATGCCACTGCCGCCATAGTCGCGCAGGGATGCCCGTCCGGCGGTGGCGATGGCGGGCTTCGGCGCGCGTTCGGCGGGCCGTTCCGCCTCCTGATAGGCCTTCAATCCGGCAAGCGCGGCGGCTCTTCTTTCAGGCGATGTTGCAGTTTCGCTGCGCAACAGCGAAAGGAATAGCGGAAGCGGTCGCGGCCCGTGTTGCGCCGCAGAATGAAACGATGATAGATATGTTTCACTCACGCGGGGATCCTAGATGAAGAAAAGCGCTGCGGGCACTGGGCCGGTCATCATCAAGAAGTACGCGAACCGGCGCCTCTACAACACCGAAACCTCGTCCTACATCACGCTCGACCATCTGGCGGCGATGACGCGCGAGGGGCGCGACTTCAAGGTCGTCGATGCCAAGACCGAGGAGGACATCACCCATAATGTCCTCACCCAGATCATCATGGAAGAGGAGCAGCGCGGCCAGACGATGCTGCCGGTCAACTTCCTGCGCCAGCTGATCGCGCTGTACGGCGATTCGATGCAGGCGATGGTGCCGGGCTATCTCGAAGCGTCGATGGAAAGCTTCCGCCGCAACCAGCAGCAGTTCAAGTCGGCGGTCGAGGGTGCGTTCGCCAACTCGCCTTTCGCCGAGATGGCCAAGCGCAACATGGAGATCTTCGAGGCGGCGACCCAGGCGTTCAAGCCGGGCGCGACCCCCGGTGCGCCCGGCGCCGCCGCGGGGGCCACGCCGGCAGCTGCTCCGGCCGCCTCTGGCGAGGACGATGTCTCCGCGCTCAAGGCTGAGCTGGCCCGGCTGCAGGACAAGATCGAGAAGCTGGCGAAGTGACGAAGCGAGCGCGCTAGCGCCGGTTCGTCATCCCGGCAAAGGCCGGGATCTCGTGCCGCAAGCGCGCGCTCAATTCTCCTGAGATCCCGGCTTTCGCCGGGATGACGGTTACGCCCGCGCGTTCAATCCGCCCAGCGCCGCGCGGATTTCCTCCAGCGTCGGCATCTTCTGCTCGATCACGCAGCGCAGGCCGAGGCCGCCAAAGCCGTGATAATCGGTGGCGCTGGCGAAGGCGATCGTGTTGTCCCCGCGCACTTCGGCGCCGCGCACCGCATTGGCGGGAAGCGCGACATGCTCGCCATAGCGCTTGCCCGAGGAACTGGCGACGATGCGATCCTGCTCGTCGACGATCGAGATACTGGTGCGGCTCCAGTCGCGCTCGCCGAACAGCGACCTGTCCGAGATGATCGTCGGGATATGGCCTTCCCAGTCGAACTCGACATAGAGCGCGCCTAGCGGGCGGCCGTCATGGCCGCGCGGGCGCACGCCGGTGACGAAGACGAGCACCGCGCGATGGTCCGAATAGGGGTTCAGCCAGACTTCGTCGGTGAACCATTCGTCGCGCCGGTGGCTGCGCATCGCGTTGAGATATTGCGGCGCGCTCGACAGATCGACGCCGCGCACGCGCGCATGCGGATCCGAAGCGGCGATCACCTGCCCGGCATCGTTGGCGAGGAAGGTATTGAGATAATAGGGTGAAATCGAAGTAAGCATCGCCAGCCGGGCATCGGCCGCGGCGATCGTCTCGGGCGAGGGATCGGTGAGCGCAGCGATCACCTCGGCGTCCGAGGCCATCACGCGGAGGTCGACGCTGCGGCCATAGAGATGGCGCGTGACGTTCTGGATCAGCGCCTGGGCGAGCTCGACAAGGCGGGTGCCCTCGATCTCGCTGACCATCTCGTCGGCAATGCCGGCGCCCATTGCCAGGCGTTCGCGCACTTCGGAGCGGAATTCGATCGAGGCGCCGCGCGCCTGCTGCGCCAGCGCCTTCACTTCCTGCGCCACCACCGAGAAGCCGCGACCGGCCTCGCCCGACCGGGCAGCCTCGATCGCCGCGTTCAGGGCGAGCAGATTGGTACGCGCAGCGATCTCCTCGCTCGTCGCGGCGTAGCTGTCTACTTCCTCGCGGAGGACCGACAGAAGGGTTCGAATTCTGCGTGGCACATGACGGTCATAAGACACGTCAGTTAATGCCTAGTTTAGCACGATAAAATCAGGGCTTGCGGAATTTGAGCGTCATTCGGTCGCTTTCGCCGATCGCCGCGTATTTGGCGCGGTCGACATCCTTCAACCTGTAGCTCGGCGGCAGCGTCCACACGCCATCGGGCCAATCCGCCGTATCGCGCGGATTTGCGTTCACTTCCGATGCGCCGGCGAACACGAAGCCGGCCTGCTCGGCGAGGCGGCGCACGGTCGAGACCTTGATATAGCCGCTCGATTTCTCGCGCTCGGCGCTGGCGCTTTCGGGCAGGCGGTGGTCCTCGATGCCGAGCGTGCCGCCCTTCTTGAGCATCGCGAACATCTGCTTGAAGGCTTCGGGCGAATAATCCTGGTCGTTCCGCTTGTAACCCATCCGCCAGTTATGGACGTTGCGGAAGGTCAGCACGACGTCGGCGGTGCCGTCCGGCACCCTGGGCTGGCCGGCCTCGGCCGGGAAGGCGACGAGCTTGGCGTGCCCGTACAGCGCCGGGTCCTTCGCCTTGAAGGCTTCGACCGCCTTGCCGCCGTTCGGGAAATCGGGGCCGACCGCGGCATAGTAATTGCCCTTCGCCCGGGTGAGCGGGGCGAGGATCTCGGTATACCAGCCACCGCCCGGCCAGATCTCGACCACGGTGTTGCCGGGCTTCACGCCGAAGAAGGTCAGCGTGTCGACCGGGTGGCGATATTGGTCGCGCGCCACGTTCGCCGGCGTGCGGCTGGGCGAGGAGACTGCTTCGGCGATGGCGGAACGCTGCGTGCGCGGCGCGCCGGTGGCGACGCTTGCCACCGCGGCGGCAGTGGTGAGCACGGCGAGCACGGACAGGGTCTGGCGCATGCGAAATTGCTCCCTAGATGTCGCGCTCGCCTTTGGGGGGTTTTTGTGACGATGCAACTACAATTATGGCTCGGCGCGGCGGGCGCGGCAGTGATCGCGGTGGTCAGCGGCCTGGGCGAGCATCGCCGGCGCAAGCGCAAGCGGATCGACGATGTCGGTTTCGTGCCCTGGCAATTCGTCCAGGTGATGGCGATGCTGGGCGCAGTGATCCTGGCGAGCGTGGCGCTGAATTTGCGCTAGGGCGCGCCTATTTCGCCTCGGGTGGGCACAGGGCGACGCCTGCGGATCGCTGGTCGATCAGCAGCGCGAAATGCTGCAGGGCATGCGCGCCGACCAGAAGCTCGGGATATTTCTCCGACACCCGCACCCTTACATCGGCGAGCGTCGCTGCGCCGATGCGGAAGGGGCCATGCAGCGTCGCGCTGCCCGTCTTCACGGTCGTGTTGGTCAGCTTGCCCTCGCCGGCCGCCTCGATCGCACCGCCGCCAACCCGATCGAACAGCGCCTGCGGCAACACGAACGCGACATTGGCGCCGGTATCCAGATTGCCTTCGGTGGCGACGCCGCCGATCGTCACCGGCACGCGGAAGGCGCGCGTATAGCCCAGTACACCCGGTTCGCCTGGCTTGAGCGCGAGGTTGCGCGTGAAGGTGAGCCTTTGCCGCGGATAGTCGATCACCAGCAGCCCGTCGGCGAAGAACTCGCGGCCGAGGATTCCGGCGAATGCCGCTTCGGGCGCCATCCTGCTGCTATAGTCGCGGGTCATGACCCTGACGTCGCGGCGGACCAGGCCGCCAAGCTCGACCGAGGCGAGCGTCACTGTCTCCACGCGCGCGGTGGCTAAGGCGTCCGAAGTCTCCGAGCTTCCCGTGACGGGCAGGTTCAGCTTCGAGACGAGGCTGGCATCGGCACGGCCCATGCCGCTGGCGCCGGTATCGACGGCGAAGGGGAACGGCCCTTTGCCGTCGACGCGCACGTCGATATAGATGCGGCCATCGATGACGCGAAACGGAACGCTCAGCACCGCATCGCTCCGCGCTGTATCCACCAGCGAGCATGGGGACGAAGGCGCTGCCGCCATGGAGGGCTGCGCCGGCGCCATGCCCGCGATCAGGCCGGCAATTGCGGCGGTTCCAGCCTTCCAATTCATGTTTGCCCCCAAACGTTGTGTATTATTATCATAATACACTTGCGCGGATTGGCGTCAATGATCGTGCGAGCCTAATAGAATTTCCGCAGCGTCAGCCGGCGTTCGGTGCCGTCGCACAGGCCCAGTGCCACCACCCGCCCCGGCACCCCGGCGCTCCATTCGATCGGCCTGCCAGCGACCGGCGTGCCATCGGCGGTGCAGATCGTGTCGCCTTCGTGCCAGCCGGTCTCGGCGGCCGGCGAACCGCGCATGACGTGAAGCACACGCAGGTGCGTGCCCTCGGCGCCGAGCAGCAGTCCGCTGGTCGAGCGCAGCACCGGTGGCGGCGCCAGGCCCGGCTGGAGGACCATGCGGCCGGCGCGCGGATCGAGCAGGACGCGGTAACGCAGCAACAGGCCGGTGCCGATCCGCCCGGCCGCGCCGGCACTGGCGGAATAGCCGCCCTCGCCTTCGATGCGGACTTCGGTTTCGGACAGGAGGGTGCCACCGAGCGCGAAGCCCTGGATCACCGCGGCTTCGCTGACCAGGGCGCCGCCGATGCCCCAGCCCAGCGTGGTGGTGAGGGTGGCGCCGCGATAGCCGGCCGAGGTCCAGGCCGCATGGCTGAGCGTGATCGCGGCGCCGTCGCCGGTATCGACGATCATCGGGCGCAGCCGCGCGCCGGCCAGTCGTATTTCGGTGACCGGGACTTCGGAGCCCCGCTGGAGCGCAAGCGGCGCGGTCTGGCCGGTAAAGGGCATGCGGCCGCTGGGCAGGATGCGGAAGCGGCGGGCAGCATAATCGATATCGAGCGCGCAGCAGCTCAATATGTCGCTGCCGATTAGCAAATCGGCGCCGAACCGGTCCTGGCCCGGTGCATCAGGCACGGCGATGCGGCCGCCGCGCCGGGTGAGCCCGCCCATGACCAGCGTGCCGCCGGGCGCCCAGGCGACCTCGACGCCGCCGCCGATCGCCAGCGCGCGCTGGCTACGGCCCAGGGCAAGCCGGGCGCGGGTGGCGAAGTCGCGGGTGGCGAGCGTGTTGGTGAGGCCGGTATCGAGGATCGCGCGGACCGGGCGGCCGTTCAGCACCGCCTCGAAGCGGATCTGGTTGGAGGGCGTCAGGTCGAACGCGATCCAGCGCGCCTCGCTGTCGGGCGCGAGGACGATGCCGTCCCTCGGCTCGTCGGCGGGCGCGGAAACGGGAGAAGCGGCGAGCGCCAGGGGCAGGAGAAAAGACAGCACCGACACAGACTAGCCGGTCAGGCGATCAGAGGCACGCCTCGAGCAGCGCCTGGTCGAAGCCGTACTGCTTGGCCTTGTCGAGCGTGTAGGGGCGCAGGCCCATCGAGCGATACTCGCCGATGATCTTGCCGTCGGCGCTCTCGTCCAGATATTCGAACTTGAACAGCTCCTGCGTGACGATCACCGGGCCTTCCATGCCGATCACCTCGGTGACGTTGGTCACGCGGCGCGAGCCATCGCGCAGGCGCTTCACCTGGATGATGAGATCGACCGAATCGGCGATCTGGCGGCTGATCGCCTCCTTCGGCACCTTGATGTCCGACATCATCACCATGTTCTCCATACGGGCGAGCGCCTCGCGCGGAGAGTTGGAGTGGAGCGTACACATCGAGCCGTCATGGCCGGTATTCATGGCGGCGAGCATGTCGAAGCACTCGCTGCCGCGGATTTCGCCCAGGATGATGCGGTCCGGGCGCATACGCAGCGCGTTCTTCACCAGGTCGCGGATCGTGATCTCGCCCTGGCCCTCAAGGTTGGGCGGGCGGGTTTCGAGCGGCAGCCAGTGCGGCTGCTGCAGGCGGAGTTCGGCCGCGTCCTCGATCGTCAGCACGCGCTCGCCCGGGTCGATCATCTTCGACAGGGCGTTGAGCATCGTCGTCTTGCCCGAGCCGGTACCGCCCGAGATGACGATGTTGAAGCGGCTGGCGCCGGCGATCTTGAGCGCGGTTGCCATCTTCTGCGACATCGATCCGCCCTGGGCCATCATGTCGAGCGTGATCGGCTTGGCCGAGAACTTACGAATCGAGATCGCGGTGCCGCGCAGCGACAGCGGCGGCACGATCACGTTGACGCGGCTGCCGTCCTTGAGACGGGCGTCGGCGAGCGGCGTGGTCTGGTCGACACGGCGGCCGACGGAATTACAGATGCGCTGCGCGATCTGGAACAGATGCTCCTCGTCGCGGAACTGGATGTTGGCGAGTTCGAGCTTGCCCTTGCGCTCGACAAAGGTCTGCTCGGGGCCGTTGACCATGATGTCCGAGATGGCCGGATCGGCCAGCAGCTCCTCGAGCGGCCCGAGGCCGAGCAGCTCGTCGACCAGCACCTTCTCGAGCGCGAACTGCTCGCGGCGGTTCAGCGTGAGCTTCAGCTCGGCGAGGACTTCGCCGATGATCGGGCGGAACTCCTCGGCCAGCTCGTCCTTGCTGAGCGTGGCGGCGGCTTCGGGATCGACGCGCTCCAGCAGGCGCGGAAGCACCTGTTCCTTGATGCGGTGGATCGACGCCTCGAATCCCTCGACGCGCGAATTGCCGGCATCGCCCGAGGCGGCCTGGCGATCGGCAAGGCGCTGCAGCGCCTCGGCGCTGGCTACGCTCGGGCCGTTGGGGTCACGCTGCTCGAAGGAGTCGGGCGCGGGCCCCTGGCCGGGCAGCGGCACCGAATTGATCGGCGGGAACTGTTCGCCGCCCAGCGGGGCGGGATCGACCGGGCGGGGCAGCGGTCCGCCGCCCTGCATCGGGCGCGCAACGCCGAACGCCGGCCGGCCTGCCGGTCCACCACCCAATCCGCTGCGTCGTCCGAAAGCGCTCATCAGAACCCAATGTCCCCTCGACGGCAGAGTGTTACCGGCCAAGGCTTGATATTTACCTAACCCGATCACCGCCGCGCAGTTACGGATTGTTCCTGCGGGTAAACGTGCGGGGTTAAAGGAATGGTCCCCGGGCGCGGGTGCGGGCGCCGCTGGGCGGCACGCCGGCGAGTTCGCGGAAGTCGCGGGCCATGTGCGCCTGGTCGGCATAGCCGCGCGCGGCGGCGGTATCGGCGAGATTGTCCCCGGCCTGCTGGACGTCGCGCAAGGCTTCGCGGAAGCGGAGAAGGCGCAGATAGGTGCGCGGGGCCATGCCCAATTCGCGCGCGAAGACGCGCTGGAGCTGGCGCGGGGGCAGGCCGGCGCGGGCGGTGATCTCGCCGACGCTGTGCGATGCAAGGATCGCCTGGGCGAGCGGCGGCGGCGTTCTGCCGGCCAGCGCCCGGGCAAGATTGGCGGCCGGGTCGCCTTCCAGCAAGGCGGCGAGCGCCGAACCCGGCGCAAGCGCGATCCAGTCATCGGCGAAGCCGGGGCAGGGCGAGCCGCCCAGCGCGTGCCAGGCCCAGGGCCAGAGCTTGATCGCGGTGAAGCGGGCATCGCCGCTGAAACCGAAGCGGATCGGATGCGGCGAAAGGCCGGTGGCGAAATATTCGGGCTGGTCGCGCCGCCAGGTCGAGCGGCCGGCGTGGCGGCGGATCAGCTCGATGCAGCCATCGGGCGTTGCCTCATGCTCGACCCAGCCGGGCTCGCTGGCGGCCAGCGTCCAGACAGAGGCGACCAGTCCGTCCAGCGCGGGCGGCAGGGGCAGCTCGGCATAGTCCATCGCGCCAGCCTCGCATGTCGTGTCGGTTCAAGCCAGTGTCGGCGCGTGGGGCTATCGGCTGTGCAAACGGGAGGATCGACGATGATTGCCAACCTCATGCTGCTTGCGGGCATCGGCCTGTCTCCGGAGTCGTTCGACTGGCTGGTCGGGAAATGGTGCACCGAGCCGCGGAACGGCCGGATGACCTGCGAGACCTGGCAGCCTGGCGACGCCGACGGCGTGCTGCACGGCGAGACGGTCATCACCTCGCCCAAGGGCGAGCAGCGCGAGACCATGCGGATCGGCGGGACGGGCGACGCACTGGTGTTCCATGCCGAGCCGGCGGGTCAGGCACCGGCCGATTTCAAGGTCAAGCCCGGCGGGATCGGGGCACAGAGCGTGGAGTTCCTCGATACCGCGCATGATTACCCCCAGCGCGTCCGCTACTGGCGCGAGGGCGAGATGCTGATGGCGGAGATCTCGCTGGCCGATGGCAGCAAGCCGATGCGCTGGGCGTATCGCCGGGTCACCAAATAGCGATCAGTGCCGCTCGGGCGCGATGAACAGCTGCGGGCCGGGCCAGGGGCCGTCCCAGCAGGGCTGGCGGTCATCCGGGCGGAACCTTGCCGGATCGCGCGGGGCGATCAGCGACGGTGCGCGGGAGAGCGGCGCGACATAGGTCATGTAGCCGCCGGGCACGACGCCGAAATAACTGCAACGGATATGCGGCGCGCGCGGCAGGGTGACGGCGCGCCAGATCTCGAAGGCAGGGGTGATCGCGCCGATCGCCAGCGATGCGACCAGCAGGTTCCACCACAGCCGCTTGCCGGGGGGCGGCGCCTTGACCAGCTGGTCGGCGACCGCGAACGCAAGCACCACCAGGGCGGGGATCGACGCGCGCATGGTGAAGTCGTTCGACTGGCCGACCTGGCCATAGGGGACGGCCAGCAGCACCAGCGTGACGATCGCCAGCGTCACCCCGCCGAAACGGGCATCGCGGCCGATGAACCAGAGCGGCAGCAGATAGAGGCCGACCTCGCAGATCTCGAACACGATATATTGGTGGAGTGGCAGCGCCGCCGCGCTGCCGCCGACCGCGTCGCTCCCCGTGGCCAGATAGAGCAGGGCGGGGATCGCTATGAGCGTGGCCGCAGCGGGGGATAGCACCGCTGCCGGGGACAGACTGCGGTGCCGAAGCGCCTCCATTCCGGCATGGGCGGCGAACGGCATCAGGCCGATCAGCGACAGTGGCGACCACAGCGCGAGCAAGGGCAGCGGCGTGAGGAAGCCGGCGAGCGTGAGCCGGTTGTCGAGCCAGAGCAGGTAGAGCAGCGCGCCGATCCAGCCGGCCAGGCAGTGCGGCGGCGTCCAGAACAACTGGCTGATGTGCGAGGAATAGACCGCGACGCTCCAGCGCTCGGCATTCCAGCTGATCGGCTGGCCGGCCAGGACCTGGCCCATCGCGTCGAGCCCGCTGAAGCCGATCAGGATCGCCAGCGCGATGACGCGGGCGCGGGTGGTGGAGAAGAGCGTGGCGCCGAGCGCGAGGATCGCGGCGAGGATCAGGCTGTTCTGGACGAGCAGCGCCAGCTCCGCGGCATATTGGCCGCCGACCCGGCCGACCGCCGCGGGCGCCAGATACATGCCGAGCGGCGCGCGCAGTATCTGCGGCGTGGGGGCGACATCATAGACGAAGGGCCAGGGATTGAGCGCCATGTCGCGCAGCACCGCGCCGCGCACCTGCCAGTCGGTGGTCGCGTAGAAGAAGCGCCCCTCGCCGCCGAGGAGGAAGACGACCAGCGCGATGCCGGCGCAGAGGGCGAGCAGGCGCAGGGTCGGGCCGTCGCCACGATCGGGCACCCGCCTTGCGATCCAGGCGACCAGACCGGCGATGAGCAGGGCCAGCAACGCGGTGACCCCGGTCGAGATCAGGCCGAGGAAGCGCCAGAGCAGGATATTGTCGAAGGCGAGCCACCCGCCGAGCAGCACGACCAATATGCCTGGAGCAACGGTGCGGTCGCCGAGGCGGGCCGATCCGGTGGGCAAAGCTGCCTGCGGCGCTGCGGATGTTGCCATCGTTCCTCCCCCGGATGCCGGGCTAGCGGCCATGCGAGAAGAAATGGTTACCGGAGGGGGAGGGGGATGGACAGGGGGAGCATATCGGGCGGCGAAGGCAGGATCCGAGGTTCTGGTTCAGCGCATGCGGTCCGGCGGACCCCGGAAACAGAAAAGGCCGGGCATTGCGCCCGGCCTTGTCCAGCCCTGCCTATTCGGGCGGGCGATTCTCAGTGCGGCCTTAGCCGGCCTTTTCGGCGAGGACCGTCAGGCCCTTCTCGTTTACTTCGGCGAAGCCGCCTTCGATGCGGATCGTCTCCTGCGTGGTCGCGCCGGCCTTGTAGATCTCGAGATTGCCGTCGCGGATGGTCGACATCAGCGGGGCATGGCCTTCGAGCACGCCGAAATCGCCCTCGGTGCCGGGAACGACGACCATGTGCACTTCCTCCGAGCGGAGGAGCTTTTCGGGGGTCACGAGTTCGAAGTGGAGGGACATGGTTGCTATGCTCTCTATTTCATCAAAATGACGGTCGCCGCAGGGTTCGAGCCGAACTCGCCGCCTGCATCACCCACAATGACGACCATGGTCTTGTAGGCGCCCTGCTTGCGCACGGCCTTCAACAGCATCGTGCCGTCCCCGAGCGACATCGGGTCGCTGATCGAGAAGCCGCTCGCGCTGGCGTCGGTCAGCATATAGCCGAGCTGCTCGTTTGTGTCCGACCCGCCGAACCAGATGGTGCAGCTGGGCTCGGTGCCGGCCTGGCCGGCGAGGACGATCTTGGCTGCGCCTTCGCCCATCTCCGCGCGCGGGACCGTCCCGTTCGCGACCTTGCGCGGCGCCGTTGCCGTATAGCCGATCTCGGAGAGCTGCGCCGGGTCGGTCAGTCCGACCTCACCGGCGTAAATCTTCGGGCACAGCTCGAACACTGCGCGCTTGATGTCGGCACGGTGATCCGGAGTCGTCGCCTGCGCGCCGGCAAGCGCCGACGCGAAGGCTGCGACCAGGATCCCGACCGGCGTCAATTACGCCTCTTCGGCCAGCTTCTTGCCCTTGGCGATGGCGTCGTCGATGCCGCCGACCATGTAGAAGGCTGCTTCCGGCAGGTGGTCATATTCGCCGTTCACCACCGCCTTGAACGAGCGGATCGTGTCCTCGATCTGCACGAAGGCGCCGGGGATGCCGGTGAACACTTCGGCGACGTGGAAGGGCTGCGAGAGGAAGCGCTGGATCTTGCGGGCGCGCGAGACGGTCAGCTTATCTTCTTCGCTCAGCTCGTCCATGCCGAGGATGGCGATGATGTCCTGGAGCGACTTGTACTTCTGCAGGATCGACTGGACCGCACGGGCGGTCTCGTAATGCTCCTGGCCGACGACGCGCGGTTCGAGAACGCGGCTGGTCGAGTCCAGCGGATCCACCGCCGGATAGATGCCGAGCTCCGAGATCGCGCGATTGAGCACGGTCGTCGCGTCGAGGTGGGCGAACGAGGTTGCCGGCGCCGGGTCGGTAAGATCGTCCGCGGGGACGTACACGGCCTGCACCGAAGTGATCGAGCCCTTGTTGGTCGAGGTGATGCGCTCCTGCAGCGCGCCCATGTCGGTCGACAGGGTCGGCTGATAGCCCACGGCCGAAGGAATACGGCCGAGCAGTGCCGACACTTCGGCGCCCGCCTGGGTGAAGCGGAAGATGTTGTCGACGAAGAACAGCACGTCCTGGCCTTCGACGTCGCGGAAATATTCGGCGATCGTCAGGCCCGAAAGCGCGACGCGGGCACGGGCGCCCGGCGGCTCGTTCATCTGGCCATAAACCAGGGCGACCTTGGAGCCTTCCGAGATGGCGTTGCCGTCGGCGTCCTTGGCGATCACGTTCGCGTCGAGGAACTCGTGATAGAGATCGTTGCCCTCACGGGTACGCTCGCCCACGCCGGCGAACACCGAGGTGCCGCCATGGCCCTTGGCGATGTTGTTGATCAGCTCCTGGATGAGCACGGTCTTGCCAACGCCGGCGCCGCCGAACAGGCCGATCTTGCCGCCCTTCGCGTAGGGCGCGAGCAGGTCGATGACCTTGATGCCGGTGACGAGGATCGCGCTCTCGGTCGACTGGTCGACGAAGAGGGGAGCCTCGGCGTGGATCGGCGCGCGCAGGTCGGTGGCGACCGGGCCACGCTCGTCGATCGGCTCGCCGACGACGTTGAGGATGCGGCCGAGCGTCGCCGGGCCGACCGGCACGGAGATCTGCGCGCCGGTGTCGACCACGGTCTGGCCGCGGGTCAGGCCCTCGGTCGCGTCCATGGCGATCGTGCGGACGGTGTTCTCGCCGAGGTGCTGCGCAACCTCGAGGACGAGCTTGTTGCCGTTGTTGTCGGTCTCGAGCGCCGAAAGGATCGCCGGCAGCTCGCCTTCGAAGGCGACGTCGACGACGGCGCCGATCACCTGGCTGATGCGGCCAACATTGTTGGTCGTCGTCGGCGCAGTGGCCGGAGCGTCGGCCTTGGGCTTCGCGGCGCGCGGCTTGCGCGCGGGCTTCTCTGCGGTCGGGGCTGCGGTGGCCATCTTACTTTCCTTGGGTCTGATTGGCGGGGGCACTAGCCCCGACGCGGGTGAAAGTCACGGTGATGTGGCGATCCTTGGCGTTGCCGCCGCTGATCGGGTTGGCATCGACGACGATCGAGACGCCGTGCTGAACGTCCTTCGCCGATTCGCGGCGCTGGAGCGCGCCGTTGATCGTGTCGCCCGGGCCGACTTCGAAGCGCGACAGGAAGCCGAGCACGATGCGGCGGACATAGCCGTAGGAATCGCGGGCGCGCTCCTCGGGCTTCGCGTCATGCTTCACGTCGAAGGTGAAGCGGACGGTCTCGATCCTGTCGGCCGCGGGGCCGGTGGCGTCGAAGACGCTCTCGACGGCGATGCCGTTGGACTTTTCGGGCCAGGTGACCTTGCCGGTGGCGGCATAGCCCTTGCCCGATGCCTTATAGCCTTCGGCCTTGAAGCCGAAATCGTTGGCGGCGGCGACCACGGCGGCCGGGTTGGTGAAGATGCCGTTCCAGCGATCGGCCATCACCTTGTCGCGGTCGGGCGCGCGATTCTGCGCGGCCGCGGCCTGCTGCTCGTTGAGCGCCGGATCATGCGCAGCCCCGCAGCCCGCGAGCGGGGCCGCAGCCACGATCAGCAGGAGGGGAGCCGCGAAGCGCATCAGAGGGCTTCGGCGCCCGAGATGATCTCGACCAGCTCGGTGGTGATCGCAGCCTGGCGCTGGCGGTTATACTGGGTGTTCAGGCGCTTGATCAGGTCGCCGGCGTTGCGCGTGGCGTTGTCCATCGCGGTCATCTTCGAACCCTGCTCCGACGCGGCGTTCTCGCGGATCGCGCGGTAAAGCTGGATCGCGACGTTGCGCGGCAGCAGGTCGGCGAGGATCGATTCCTCGTCCGGCTCATAGGTGACGGCGGCGCCGCTCGACACGGCCTGGGCCTCGCCCTGCGGGATCGCGACCGGCACGATCTGCTGCGCGGTCGGCTCCTGGGTAAGCACCGACTTGAAGTTCGAATAGAAGAGCGTCGCCACGTCGAACTCACCGGCCTCGTAGCGGGCGATGATGTCGTTGGCGAAGGCGCGCGCATCGGCGAAGGTCAGCTTGCCGAGATCGCCCGGCTCGACCGAATGCACGATGTGCTTCGGGAACAGGCGGTTGAGCGGCGCGCGGCCCTTGCGGCCGATCGTGTAGATCTTCACCGTCTTGCCCTGCGCGATCAGGCTTTCGGCATGACGGCGGGCGAGGCGGGCGATGTTGGTGTTGAACGCGCCGGCCAGGCCCTTGTCGCTGGTGGCGACGACGAGCAGGTGGACATCGTCCTTGCCGGTGCCGGCGAGCAGCTTGGGCGAGCTCTCGCTCAGCGTCACCTTCGAGGCGAGGCTGGCGACGACGCCTTCGAGACGCTGGGCATAGGGGCGCCCGGCCTCGGCCGCTTCCTGCGCGCGGCGCAGCTTGGCGGCGGCGACCATCTTCATCGCCTTGGTGATCTTCTGGGTCGACTTGACCGAGTTGATCCGGATCTTGAGTGCCTTGAGGCTTGCCATTTAGGTATTCCGAGCAAGGGCCAGACGGCCCGCGAGACCAACAAATGCGACGCCGAGAACGCCTTCGATCCAGCGCATCGCGCTGCTCTGCTTGGCGGCACGGCCCGCGCGGGCAGCGACGAATGCGACACCGGCGAGCCAGAAGGCGCCGAGCACATAGGGCACCGCGATCAGCAGCGCGCCCTTGAGCGGCGCCTCCGGACCGGTGCCGACGAACTGCGGCAGGATCGCGAGGAAGAACAAGGCGACCTTGGGGTTGAGCGCGGTGGTGAGCAGGCCCTGCCAGAAGGGCTTGCCAAGCGCCGGCGCCGCAGTGGTGGCGGCCGGTGCCGGGCGCACCGCGCCGCGGATCAGCTTGTAGCCGAGCCAGGCGAGGTAGATCGCGCCGGCGGTCTTCACCACCGTGAACAGCGCCGGGAAGACCGTGAGCACGGCGAGGAAGCCGAAGCCGCACAGCGCCATGTACCACAGCCCGCCCAGGGCAACCCCGGACACTGCTGCCAGGCCGGCCCGCACGCCTCCGCGCGCCGCGTGACCCGCGACGAGCATCGTGTCCGGGCCGGGCGTCAGCACAAGGCCGACGCTCAGCAGCGTCCACGCGAGGAGGGAGTGGTCGGCCATCGACTGCGGATCAGGCGAAGGTCTTGGCGAACGCTTCGAGCGCGGCCTTCAGCTTCGCCTTCACTTCGTCGCCCAGATCCTTGGTGTCGCGGATCGTGGTGAGGACATCGGCATGGTTCGCGCGAAGGTCGGCGAGCATCGCCGCTTCGTAGCGCACCACGTCCTGCACCGCGACGGCGTCCAGGAAGCCCTGGGTGCCGGCGTAGATCGACGCGGTCTGCTCCTCGAACGGCAGCGGCGAGAACTGCGGCTGCTTCAGCAGCTCGGTCAGGCGCGCACCACGGTTGAGCAGCTTCTGGGTCGAGGCGTCGAGGTCCGAGCCGAACTGCGCGAACGCAGCCATCTCGCGATACTGGGCGAGCTCGAGCTTGATCGAGCCGGCGACCTTCTTCATCGCCTTGGTCTGCGCCGACGAGCCGACGCGCGACACCGACAGACCCACGTTGATCGCGGGGCGGATGCCCGCGAAGAACAGGTCGGTCTCGAGGAAGATCTGGCCGTCGGTGATCGAGATCACGTTGGTCGGGATATAGGCCGACACGTCGCCCGCCTGGGTCTCGATGATCGGCAGCGCGGTGAGCGAGCCGTTGCCATTGGCGTCATTGAGCTTGGCAGCGCGCTCGAGCAGGCGGCTGTGGAGATAGAACACGTCGCCCGGATAGGCTTCGCGGCCCGGCGGACGGCGGAGCAGCAGCGACATCTGGCGATAGGCGACGGCCTGCTTCGACAGATCGTCGAACACGATCAGCGCGTGCATGCCGTTGTCACGGAAATACTCGCCCATCGCGGTGCCGGTGTACGGCGCGAGGAACTGCAGCGGGGCGGGGTCCGAAGCGGTCGCGGCGACGACGATGGAATATTCCATCGCGCCATTCTCTTCGAGCGTGCGCACCAGCTGCGCGACGGTCGAGCGCTTCTGGCCGACGGCGACGTACACGCAGTAGAGCTTCTTGCTCTCGTCGGTGCCGGCGTTGACGGTCTTCTGGTTGATGAAGGTGTCGATCGCGACGGCCGACTTGCCGGTCTGGCGGTCACCGATGATCAGCTCGCGCTGGCCACGGCCGACGGGGACGAGCGCGTCGATCGCCTTGAGGCCGGTCTGCACCGGCTCGTGCACCGACTTGCGCGGAATGATGCCCGGCGCCTTCACTTCGACGCGCGAGCGCTGGTCGGCGACGATCGGGCCCTTGCCGTCGATCGGGTTGCCGAGGCCATCGACGACGCGGCCGAGCAGGCCCTTGCCGACGGGCACGTCCACGATGGTGCCGGTGCGCTTGACGGTGTCGCCCTCGCGGATTTCGGCGTCCGAGCCGAAGATCACGACGCCGACATTGTCGGCTTCGAGGTTGAGCGCCATGCCCTGCACGCCATTGGCGAACTCGACCATCTCGCCGGCCTGGACATTGTCCAGACCGTGGATGCGCGCGATGCCGTCACCGACGCTGAGCACCTGGCCGGTTTCCGAAACCTGGGCCTCGGTGCCGAAATTGGCGATCTGGTCCTTGATGACCTTCGAGATTTCTGCGGCGCGGATATCCATTGTCTTAGCCTTCAGCCTTTCATCGCGTGCGCGAGGGAGTTCAGTCGGGTCTTGATCGAGCTATCGATCATCTGGCTGCCGATCTTCACGACCAGCCCGCCAAGGAGCGAGGGATCGACCGAAAGGTCGACGGCCACTTCCCGGCCGATACGGGTGCGCAGCTGCTGCTTGAGCGCGCTGACCTGATCGGCGGAAAGCGGATGGGCGGAGGTGACCAGCGCGGTCGTCTCGCCGCGATGCGCGGCTGCGAGCTGGCGGAAGGCCCGGATGATCGCCGGGAGCTGGCCCAGGCGACGATTCTCGGCGAGCACGCCCAGGAAGTTCGCGGTGGTGCCGTCGAGCTTCAGGCTCTTGGCGACGGCGGCAACGGCCTTGGCGGCATCGCCGCGCGAGATCAACGGGCTGGCGGTCAGCGCCTTGAAGTCGGCCGATTCGGCAAGCGCCTTGGCGACGGTGGCGAGGCTGTCCTCGACCTTGGCCAGGGCCTTCGAATCACGCGCGAGCTCGAACAGGGCGGTAGCGTAGCGTCCGCTTAGGCTTGCCTGGATACCGGCGGAATTCTCCACGCGTTTCGGTTCCTCTCGGAGGTTCGGGTTACTGCCCATATGAATTGGGGGCCGATTTCCGGCTCCACCAAAGTATTACTCCGGTGGCAACCCCATACGGCCCCCTATGGGTCGCGGCGCGGTTAGCATCGGTGTCACGGGGATGCAACCCGAGTCCGATTCGCTCTCGTGGAAGACTCTCCCGCCGGCGGCAAAAGCGCGCGTGGACCGAATCGTTTCATATGGTAAACGATGGCCCCATCATCCTTTTGGGGGAAGGGTTGGGGAAATGAACAAGCGGATTCTTGGCGGGGTCGTGCTCGCCGCTCTCGTCGCGGGCATCGCGCATGCCGAAGTCCTGAAGATCACCGGTGAGTTTGCCGCGCCTAGCCGCGAGGCAAGCCTGCTGCGCTCGCTTTCGATCGACCGGATCGGCGGCCAGGACGGTTCGGCGCTGGCGCGCGCGATCGAGCAGGGCCTGTCGGGCACGCATTTCGACCTGATGGGCGGCTATGCCGGCCAGGGCAATGCCGAGGGCTCGCTGACCGGCGGGATCACCACCGGCGTGGACGAGCAGCCCTTCAAGCGGCGCGAGAAGCGCTGCGTCGAGAAGGACAGCGCCGACCAGAAGA
The DNA here is from genome assembly GCF_014204495.1 of Sphingomonas kyeonggiensis. Classification (GTDB taxonomy): domain Bacteria; phylum Pseudomonadota; class Alphaproteobacteria; order Sphingomonadales; family Sphingomonadaceae; genus Sphingomonas; species Sphingomonas kyeonggiensis_A. Next base: position 1,564,838 of record NZ_JACHLN010000001.1, read on the forward strand.
AGTGCATCCGCGAGGAAGAGGTCGAGCTGCGCTGCCGTCGCCGGATCGTCAGCGTGAAGGCCGATCTGCGCATCGTGCGCAACCGCGACGGCCGCATCGTCTATTCGGCGACCAAGCCGTTCAGCCAGGAAAGCAGCTGGTGCGAGGGCAAGAACGACCGCCCGGCGCCGGTGGAGGACGTGATCGCCGATGGCGTGCGCAACCTGGGCCAGGCGGTGCGCGAGGATATCGCGCCGACCATTTCGACCTATGACATCCGGGTGCGCGAGAGCGACAAGGGGATGAGCAAGGACCAGGCGAAGCGCTTCAAGGACCTGGTGAAGCTCACCAAGCGCGACGTGCGCGGGGCGTGCGACGGCTGGGAGGCGATGGCCGGTGAGCTGCCCGGCAATGCCTCGCTCACCTTCAACCGCGGCCTCTGCGCGGAGCAGGCGGGTGACTATCCGCGCGCGCTGCAGCTCTATCATGACGCCCAGCGCGCGGGCGCGGCAGAGGGTGGCGTGGGTGCCGACCGGGCGATGCGGCTGATCGCGGGCAGAGAGGATGCTGCGATCCGGGAGCGGCGGCGATGAGTGTGCTTGGGTTCGTGATTGCGCTGGTGAGCGGTGCGCAGTTGGGCTTGGCGAACCCGCCGGATAGGGCGGCCTGGCAAGTCGACGAAACCTTGGTCAGCCTATCTGTTCCGCAGGGTTATTGCGCCAATACCGAGGCGGCAATCGAATATGACAAGCGGCAGCGAGGGCGTTCGCTTCCATCTGCGGATCTTGCCCTGTTCCGTTGCGGGGAGAGCGATCCGCAGAGCTACGACTATTACACGGTGCAAACGATGCATCAGCTTCCCAAGCTGACTTTGGAAACACTGTTCGCGCGTATGGGCGAAAGCGGAAGTTCGGCATCCGTCATTGAAAACGCATCGAAAATGCGCCGGGCAATTGAGGACTGGATAGCCGGGAATAGCGTCCCTGCATTTGGCGGAGGCCAAAAAATCGGATCGGACGAACGCTGTATATATTCGGTTTATATTATGTCGGCTCCAGCAGGCTCGAAGGTTCCGAAGGTTGCTTTCTTTACTTGTACGAGCGTTGTCGCCAATCGGGTCACGCAATTCACGCGATTCATGCCGGTCCTGGATGTCGAAAAGGCAGTAAGCGCGCTGGCTGAGGTCAGGAACTTATCGTTGTCAGTCAAATAGATCCTTGCCCCGGACGCGGCTCTTTTGCTCCTGGTCGCCGAAGTTGGCTGGTAGGATTCGCCGTTTCTATCCGTGCTGGCAATTTCCCCTCCCTTGCGGGGAGGGGAATTCAACGACGCTTAGCGGCCGCGATTGCCACCCTGGCCGCCCTGGCGACCGCCGCCGCCCTGGCCACCCGAGCGCTGGCCACCGCCGCTACCGGTCGGGCGGGGCTGCCACTTGCGCTTGGGGCGGGCATAGTTGCGGGGCTGCTCGCCCTGCGGCTGCGCATCGAAGCGGCGCGGCCGCGGCTCGCCTGCCGCGGCACCGGCGGCTTCCGGACGCGGGGCGTGGCCGTCGCGGCGCGGCTGGTCGCCACGTGCACGATCGTCACGCTGGCCACCACCGGGGCGGCCGCGCTGTGGCGGGCCACCCGGGCGGCGACCGTCGCGCTGCATCGCGCGGCCGTTGCGGCCATTCTGCTCGTCGCGGCTCGGCGCGACGTTGACGCGGCTCGACTTGATCTTGTCGGCGGCGGCGACGAAGCCCTCGGGCAGCGGCACGACGCTGAGCTTCTGGCGGATCAGCCGCTCGATGTCGCGCAGATAGGGGCGCTCGTCATCGGCGCAGAAGCTGATCGCCTCGCCGTCATTGCCGGCGCGCGCGGTGCGGCCGATGCGGTGGACATACTGGTCCGCCACGTTCGGCAGCTCGAAGTTGAAGACATGGCTGACGCCCGACACGTCGATGCCGCGCGCGGCGATGTCGGTGGCGACCAGGATCTTCACCTTGCCGGCACGGAACTCGCCGAGCGCGCGCTCGCGCTGCGGCTGGCTCTTGTTGCCATGGATCGCGTTGGCGGCGATGCCGTTGCCCGCGAGCAGACGGACGACGCGGTCGGCGCCATGCTTGGTGCGGGTGAACACCAGCGCGCGATCGATCTCGGTATCGCGCAGCATCATGGTGAGCAGCGCCTGCTTCTCCGCCTGCTGGACGAAGGTCACGCTCTGGTCGACGCGCTCGGCGGTGGTCGCCTCGGGGGTGACCTTGACCTCGACCGGTTCCTTGATGAACTGGCCGGCGAGCTCGCGGATCGTCTTCGGCATGGTCGCCGAGAAGAACAGCGACTGGCGCTTTGCCGGCAGCTCGCGGACGATGCGCTTGAGTGCGTGGATGAAGCCCAGGTCCATCATCTGGTCGGCTTCGTCGAGCACGAAGATCTCGAGGCCCATCAGGATCGCGTAGCACTGGTCCATCAGGTCGACGAGGCGGCCCGGCGTGGCGACGAGGATATCGACGCCCTTGGCAAGGTCGGTCTTGTTCTTGTGGATCGAAGTGCCGCCAAAGATGGTGGCGACCGAAAGGCGGGTGCCCTTCGAATAATGGCGGGCCTGATCGGCGATCTGGCTGGCGAGCTCGCGGGTGGGGGCGAGCACGAGCATGCGGCAGCCGCGCGGCTGGGCGCGCTTGCCGCTGGCGACCAGACGGTCGATCGAGGGAAGCATGAAAGCGGCGGTCTTGCCGGTGCCGGTCTGGGCGATGCCGAGCAGGTCGCGCCCTTCGAGCAGCGACGGGATCGACTTGGCCTGGATCGGCGTCGCCTCGCTATAGCCCTTGGCGGCAAGCGCGGCGAGAACGGTCTCCGAGAGACCGAGTTCGTTGAACTGCATTGAATATCCTGTGCATACGGCCGGCGCACGCCGGACGGACTCCAGGTGCGAAGGCGGGGTCAAAAATGACGACCCGCGTGACTAGGGAAGCCGTGGAAACAATCGAGGCGGAGCCTGGGCCCTTGGGGTTTCCCCGCATGCCCGATCACGCTGCCATAACGCCTCGTTGGCCGTGCATATGGCGATGAAATCGGTTTCCGTCAAGGAAGTGGCACGGACGGCGTCGGGGCACGCCGCCCGTGCCGGGTGATCGGAAGGGTCAGTTCCCGATCACCGGTCCCGGATATTCGCGCGGGCGATAGCCGAGGCGGACGGCCTCGAGCTGGCCGTGGAGCGCGGGATCCTGATAGGCGCAGCGGCCGTTCATCTGGGTCGGGCAGCTTGTCGGGATCACCTTGTCGAAGATGTCGGCGATCAGCGCATCGTCGAAGCTTCGGCTGGGGAAAGTGCCGAAGCGGATGTTGATCAGCCGGGCGAGCAGCAACGGGGTGACCCAGGAGGTGGTGGGTGTGGTGATCGGCTCGAGCGCCAGGCCGAAGCCGTCGAGCTGGAGCAGCGGGGTGGTGTTCCACTGGAAGGGGCGCTGGGGCTCGACGCCAGTGTTGAGGAACACGTCCGCATCGGCTCGCGCCGGCCAGATCGGGAAGCCGCCGATCCCGCCGCGCCCGACCTCGTCGAGGTTCGAATCGAGCACTGCGAAATAGCCCGCGCGCAGGCGGTTGTAATATTGCGCGACCTTCTGGTCATAGGGCGCGTTGACGAGCCCGTCATTCTCCACCGCCGCATGGGCGGTCATCACGCCGGGCGTGCCGAACAGCGCGGCGTAGATCGGCGCATAGGCGGCGAGCTTGTCGCGCAGCACGGCTTCCGCAGGCGCGGCGGCGCCGCAATCGGTGGCCCAGCTGTCGCGGATCACCTCGTAGCTGTGGCCCGCGCTGTAATTGACGTAGCGGACATTGTTGGCGCGCATCATCGCGACGAGATTGTCCGCGGTGGTCTGCGCGGCGGCGGTGAGGCGCGTCTGCACCGCGGCACTGCCCGAGATGTCGCAATAATCGGCTCGGGCGACATCGACGAGGTCGATCTTGTCGAGCAGCACCAGCGGCTGGGCCGGATTGGTGTCGGCGATCAGGCGGAAGACGGTGGCGCCATGCCCGACATTGTCGAGGTTGAGTCCCGGATACATGCGATAGGCCATCTCGGCGACGGCGCGCAGCTGCTCGGTGGGGTCATATTCCGGATAGGCGAAGCGATCGAGTGCCTTCCAAAGCGAAGTCGGCACGCGCCAGGTGGAGGTAGCGTTGGCCAGCGCGCCGGCGGTGCCAAACCGGTAATAGTTCTTGATCCGCTTGCGGAAGCGGATCGCCGCACCGGGCAGGCGCGGGAAGTCGTCGATGACCAGCACGGCTTCGTTGCTGTTCGGGTCCATGGCGAAGTCGCCTGGGCGATAGGGCTGCTCGGTGAAGCTGCACCCGGTGGTGACGCCGCCCTGGAAACAGGTGTCCGCCTGCATCTCGGCGCGCGCGGCGGTGATGCGCTCGGCGAGCGGGCCCCGGGGCGGCTGCGGGATCGGAGTGGAGGTCGGCGTGGGGCTGGGTGTCGGCGTGGGCACCGGGCTGGGAGTGGCCGTCGGTGTCGGGGAGGGTGCGGGGGCTTCCGCGCTTCCACCGCATGCGGCCAGGGCAAGAGGGAAGAGGAAGAGCGCGCTGCGCGAAGCCGGGCGCCGGGGGCGGGACAGGAGAGTGGGTGCGGACATGGCCGCGTCCATAAGTGTATTGCTATACTAACTCACCGTTTCAGTTGTAACGATCGTGTTTCGAAGCAGAAACATCCCTGCTTGATGGCGGAATCGGCCCGGATCGCCGGATATGCAAAGCACTCGTTAACGCCTCTCCGGCTAGGTTCGGGGCGCCAATCATGGAGCCCCAAATTGCTCGTCGCCAAGCTTGAGATCCTCGGAGATATCGACCGCCGCGGCGCGATCCGTTTCGATGCGGATTCGCCCTCGACCCTGCGCACCCCCGATGGCGCGCCGATCGATGTGCAGGTCGAGGATTTCTCGCGCACGGGCTTCCGCTTCGGCTCCGAGCTCGACCTGCCGGTGGGCACGCTCGTCTCGCTCGGCCTGTCGGGTGCCGGATCGCGCGCCGCCAAGATCGTGCGCCGTTCGGGCAACACCTATGGCTGCGCGTTCATGAAGGCGCTGACCGAGGAAGAGATCGCGCACGCGTTCCGCGGGCAGGAGCATATCCTGGCCGATCTCTCGGCCGCGCTCGCCGCCCGCTTCGGCACCGGCAAGCCGGGCCAGAAGCCGACGATCCCGCCGCTGCGCCGGCTTATGCGCCGTCCGGTCCGCGAGGACTGAACTCCCGCTCCCGATAGGCGAACCAGTCGAAGTCCGCGTGGAGCCCCGCGCCGGACATGTCCTGGCACGCCATGCCGACAAAGGCGCCGGTGAAGTTCGCCATGCCCGGCGCGCTCGCTTCGTCCGAGAGGATCGAGGCGTCGAACTGTTCCGGGAGCCAGTTCCACGCGCCGCCGGGCGCGCGCCAGGCGAAGCGCAGCCGCTCATAATCGACGTCGACGCGCAGCTCGACCGGCCCTTCGGGAATCGCGATCGGCGCGGTGAACGCATCGGCCTGGGGCGAATCGGGCAGCGCCGACATCACCCGGATGTGGCGGCCGACTTCCTCGTCCTGGCTGATGTGGAGGTAGTGGAATTTGGACGCGTTGTACCAGGCGACCAGCCCGGCGGCTTGCTGGAAATGGCGCGGGGCATAATCGAGCGCGCAGGAAGCCGAATAGCAGAAGGCCTGTTGTCGCCGCGCGACCAGCGCCTGGGTGAACAGGCTGCCGATCGTCTCGCGGCCATATAGCCGGAGACGGCCCGGCCGGGCGGTGAGGCTGAAGATCGCCTCGGGCTCGGGCGTGCGCAGCCATTGGAAGTCGATCGGCAGAGCCGTGCTGTCGAAATCGTCGCGGATATCGACCAGCGCTCTGCCTTCCGGGCCGGGGACTTCGAGCATCGGCATGCCGGGATCGCCAATGGTGTAGAGCCAGCCGTCCTCGGCCCAGCGCATCGGCTGGATCGCGGTCTCGCGGCCCAGCACGCAGCGCCCGCGATTGGGGAGCGGCCGGCCGCAGAGATAGACCAGCCAGGGCTCGCCCTCGGGCGTCTCGACCAGATCGGCATGGCCGGCGCGCTGGAGCGGTGCATCGGGGCGGGTGCGGCTGCTCAGGATATAGGTGTCGGGATGGAGCTCGTAGGGGCCGGTAAGGCTGCGCGAGCGCGCCATGGTCACGGCATGGTTCCAGCTGGTGCCGCCCTCGGCGGTGAGGAGGTAGTACCAGCCGTCGCGCCGGTAGAGATGCGGCGCCTCGGTGAGGCCGAGTGGCGTGCCGGGGAAGATGTTGACCCGCTCGCCGATCAGCCTGCGTTCGGCCGGCGAATATTCCTGCGCGACGATTCCGGCAAAGCGGTTGCGGCCCGGTCGGTGGTCCCAGAGCATGTTGAGCAGCCACTTGCGGCCGTCTTCGTCGTGGAAGAGCGAGGGATCGAAGCCGCTGCTGTTGAGATGGATCGGATCGGACCAGTCGCCGTCGATGGTCTCGCAGGTGACGAGGTAATTGTGGAAGTCGCGCAGGGACGCGCCCGATGCACCGCCGACCGTGGTGCGGCCATAGCGCTTCACATCGGTGTAGATCAGGTGGAAGCGCTCGCCGTCGTGCGAAAGGCACGGCGCCCAGACGCCGCAGCTGTCCGGATCGCCGCGCATGTCGAGCTGGCTCGCGCGGTTGAGCGGCCGAGCGACCAAAGTCCAGTTGGCGAGGTCGCGGCTGTGGTGGATCTGCACGCCGGGGAACCACTCGAAGGTGGACGTGGCGATGTAGTAATCCTCGCCGACGCGGACGATCGAGGGATCGGGATTGAAGCCGGGCAGGATGGGATTGCGGGTCATGCGGGCTTTCGTACGAGCGTCCAGAGCACGGCGGCGGCGATCAGGTCGAGCAGGCCGAGCGCGATGAAGAAGGGGTTATAGCCGATCGAGGCGACGAGGCTCCCCATCAGCAGCGAGAAGATCAGGATCGAGGCATTGGCGCAGGTGCCGGCCATGCCCGCCACGGTGCCCAGCTCGTCGCGGCGGAACAGGTCGCTGGCCATGGTGATGACGGTGACCGACAGGGTCTGGTGCGCGAAGCCGCCGAGGCAGAGCAAAGCGACCGCCGCCCAGGCATTCTCGACAAAGCCTACGAACATCATCCCGGTCATCAGCACCGCGCCCAGCGTGAAGGTCCAGCGGCGCGCGTCGATCAGGTTCACTCCACGCCGCTGGAGCCACAGCACCAGGGTGGGGCCGAACAGGCAGCCGAGATCAGCGGCGACGAAGGGCAGGAAGGCGCTCAGCGCGATCTCGGCCAGATCGAAGTGACGGATCTTCACCAGATAGAGCGGCAGCCAGAAGGTGAGCGTGCCCCAGGTCGGATCGGCGAGGAAGCGCGGGATGGCGATGCCCCAGAAGTTGCGCTGGCGCAGGATCGATCCGATCGACGGGCGCGCGCCTGCGGCCTGGATATGGGCTTCCTGGCCGGCGAGGATATGGGCGCGTTCCTCCTCGCTGATGTCGGGATGCTCGGCGGGGCCACGGTAGAAGCGCAGCCACAACAGCACCCAGAGCAGCGCCATCGCACCGGCGATCACAAAGGCCGCGCGCCAGTTCCACATCCAGATCGACCAGGCGACCAGCGGCGCGGCGAGCGCGGATCCGGCCGAGGCGCCGAGATTGTAGACGCCGCCGGCCAGCCCGCGCTCCTTCGCCGGAAACCATTCCGAGACGACCTTGAGCCCGCCAGTGTGCGAAGTGCCCTCGGCGAAGCCCAGCGCGCCGCGCAGCCCGAACAGCATCTGCCAGTTGAAGGCGAGGCCGTGTGCCATGGTGAGCAGCCCCCAGCAGCTCGCGAAGATGGCGAGCCCGGTGCGCAGCCCGATCGTGTCGAGGATGTATCCCACCACCGGCTGCAGCATGACGCCGGCCTGAAAGGCGGCGGTGATCCAGCTATACTGATGCTCGTCGATGCCGAGATCGGGCATGAACACGGGCGCCGCGACCGCCAGGGTCGACCGGGTGAGATAGTTGACGATCGTGCCCAGCATCACGATCGCGATGATCCACCAGCGCAAGGCGCGCGTGCGTTGCCAGAAGGACATGGCCTCTCCCATGCGGGCGTCGGGGTCGCGCCCGTTAGCGCTAACGGTGGCGGGTTTGGCCGGGCAGGGCAAGAGGCTTATTGTATGAGTTATTGTCTGGCGTCCGTCATCCCGGCGAAAGCCGGGATCTCGTGCGGCTCCTTCCCCGCGCCTTCGCCTGAGATCCCGGCTTTCGCCGGGATGACGGCAGGGCCGCTTTGACCGCAAACGCCGGGATGTGGGGCAGGGGATAGAAGCCTATATCGCTCCCATGACCCACCATCTCTCCCTTCCCGAAGACGCGGCCTGGGCCGCCTTCGAAGCGCGCGACCGCGCATTCGAGGGGCGGCTGATCGTCGCGGTCACCACCACCCGCATCTATTGCAAGCCGACCTGCCCGGCGCGGCGGCCGAAGCGCGAGCATGTCGAGTTCTTCGACGATGCCGAGGCCGCGCGGGCGGCCGGCTATCGCGCCTGCCTGCGCTGCAAGCCCGATGAAGTGGGGCGCGACCGGGTGGCGGTGGCGCGCGCCGTCGCGCTGATCGAGGCGGCAGAGGAGAATGTCTCGCTCGACGCGATCGCGACGGCGGTCGGCTATGCGCCGCATCATTTCCACCGTCTGTTCAAGCGCGCCACCGGCGTGACTCCGGCTGCCTATGCCCGCGGCCTCAAGGCGAAGCGGGCGGCCGCGGCGCTGGACGAAGGCAGCGTCACCGAGGCGATCTACGAGGCCGGCTATTCGGCGCCGAGCCGCTTCTACGAGACCGCCAATGCCCGGCTCGGCATGTCGCCCAGCGTCTGGAAGCGCGGTGGCGCCGGCGTGACGATCCGCTGGGCACTCGCCGAGACCAGCCTGGGGCCGCTGCTGATCGCGGCGACCGACAAGGGGCTGTGCCGCGTCGCGTTCGAGGAGAATGCGCTCGATCTCGCGACGCGATTCCCGGCGGCAGAGATCGTCCAGGGCGGCGCCGCGCTCTCGGCGCTGGCAGCGCGGGTGGTCGCCGAGGTCGAGAGCCCGGGGCGCGACACCGACCTGCCGCTCGACGTGCAGGGCACGGCTTTCCAGGAAGCGGTGTGGCAGGCGCTGCGGGCGATCCCGCCGGGCGAGACGCGCAGCTATGCCCAGCTCGCGGCGGCGGCCGGCAGCCCCGGCGCGGTGCGCGCGGCGGGCACGGCCTGCGGCGCGAACCATGTGCCGGTGATCATCCCCTGCCACCGCGCGCTGCGCTCGGATGGCAGCATGGGCGGCTATGCGTACGGCGTCGATCGCAAGCGCGCGCTGCTCCGGCGCGAGGGAGGCGACGAATGAGCTATGTGATCCAGGGGATCGACCCTGCGCCCTTCCGCCGGCTGTACGGCATGACGGACGAGGCGCTTGCCGCCGAGCAGGTGGTGCGCTTCACGGTCGAGAAGAAGCCCGATGCGCCGTGCCGGGTCGAGTTGGTCGATGTCGATCCGGGCGAGGCTGTGCTGCTGGTCAACCACGTGCACCTGCCCATCGCCTCACCCTATCGCAGCGCGCATGCGATCTTCGTGCGCGAAGGTGCAGAGGTGCCGGCCCGGTTCGAGAACCGGATACCCGAGCCGCTGGCGATCCGCCTGCTCTCGGTCCGCGCGTTCGACGGCGCGGGGATGATGACCGATGCCGATGTGGTCGAGGGCAATGCGCTCGAGCCGCTGATGGCGCGGATGTTCGCCGATCCGGCGGTGGCGTATCTCCATGTCCACAATGCGAAGCGCGGCTGCTTCGCGGCGCGGGTGGACAGGGGTTGATCCGTCATCCCGGCGAAACCCGGGATGACGTCTATTTGGCCGCAGCCGGCGTCGCCACGGCAGCCGGGGCCCCGGCCGAGGCCGAGCATTTGTATACCAGCTTCTCGTTATAGACCGCAGGCAGCGCGGTGCGGATGTTCTGCTGCTGCGTCGCCAGTTCGGCGCGCTTGGCCTGGTCGGACGAGCATTCCTTCAGCGGCACGCCCTTACGCAGCGCCCGCGCCTGCTTCATCTGCTCGGAGGAGAGCAGGTAACGGGTGTTGGTATAGGTGCCCGTGGCGGGATCGAAGTCGAGCACCGAGACATTGGCTTCCTGGTCCGGCACCAGGATGCGCTGCCAGTGCGTGCCGGCTTCGGCATATTGGGTCCGGCTGTTGATGCAGCCGTCCTTGCCGACATCGAGATCGACATTGTCGGTGGCGGAGACGATCACGCGGCTGCGTTCGGGCACCAGGGTGCAGACCAGCTTGCCTTGCGCCGCCGCGGTTGCCGCTCCGGCCGCGGCTGCCGCCTTGGGCACCGGCACCACCGACGCTTCGTCGAAGCCCGGCCGGCTGAGGAACAGCGCGACCGCGCCGAGCATCAGCACGCCGCCGCCCGCCGCGACCCAGATCGCCTCGCGCTTGCGCTCGCGCGAGAGCAGCAATCCGGCGCCGCCCACGGCAAGCGCGCCGAGAACGAGCAGCACCGCGGCACCGGCCATGTAGTTCTCACGCGTGGTCTCGGCGCGGTTGCGTGCCCGGGCGATCGCATCGTCCCGTTCCGCCTCGGCCCGGGCGGCATCGGCGCGCGAGGTCTCGTCGGCTGCCAGCCGCGCCTTGTCGTCGGCGCTGCGCTCCTGCGCCATCTGCTCCTCGACCGAGGTGCAGGGCATTTCGATGGTCGCTACCGGCTGCTTCGCCTCCGCCAGGAAAGCGGCAAGCTCGCTGTCCGCGATGGCGAAGGCAAAGGTCGAATCGCCTTCGTCATTATGCGTGATCGCCGAATTGACGCCGAGCACGCGGCCGCAGCGGTCGAGCAGCGGACCGCCCGAATTGCCGCGCGCGATGCTGGCGGTGTGGAGCAGCACGCTCACGCCGCTCAACTGGCGCAGTCCCGCGAATCCGCCCTGCGAGCGCACCGGCGATTGCGGCTTGATGAAGTCGGCGGCCGACCGCGCGGTGGCGACATCGACATTGCCCGGATAGCCGAGCGCGACCAGCGCGTCGCCATCGGCGATCTTGCCGGTGAACAGGGTGAGCGGCGGCAGGCGCACCCCGGTGAACTCGATCAGCGCCAGGTCACGCGCCTGGTCGACCTTGATCACCTTGCCCTGGTAGGACTTGTCGCCCTCGGAAGGGACGACGCCGATCACGACATTGTCGGGATAGCGCGAGGCAAGCTCGACGACATGCGCATTGGTGACCACCCGGTTGGGCGCCACCGCGAAGCCGCTGCCATGGCCGAAGCCGACCACCTCGTCATCGACCACCGCGATGGTAACGATGCGCACCACGCCGCGCGCCGAGGCGGAGATGTCGTCGGCATGCGCGGGGCCCGCCCATGCGAAGAGCAGCGCCACGACCAGAAGCAACCGACGCATCATCGAACCCGAACCCTTTGTTTCTGGCCGGCAGCTTTCGGGCAAAAGCGGCGCGGGTTCAAGCGGCAGGCGGCGCGGTCCGTGTGCCGAACCGCGCCGCTGCGGGCATCATCCCGCCTTCTTCTTGTTCTTGGCGTCTTCCTCGGCCTTCTTGGCCTTGGCCTCGGCATCCGCGATCACCTTGAGCGCGGCCTCCTTGCCGTCCTTGTCGAGCGCATCCAGCACCTTCAGGGAGACATTCTCGCCACTCTGGTGCGGACCATAGGCGATCTTCTCGAACGCGATCTTCGCGCCGGGGATGTTGCCCTGCTCGAGCAGCACCCTGCCCACCTGGAAGCGCAGCCCGTCGTCGAACGGCGCATAGGTATAGGCACCGACCAGCCCGTCCTGCGCCATCTTGGGCACCGGCTGCCCCGCCGCCTCGTAGCTCTGGTAGAAGAGCACCAGCGGCTGCGGATAGGTGGGGTCGAGCTTGTTGGCCTTGATGAACCAGCTGCGGATCGCCTTCCAGCGGGCCGCATCGGTCACCTTGGCGTCCTTGGCGATCGCCTGCTGGGCCATGCCCTTGTAGAGCAGCGCGTGGATCGAGTTCGGATCGGCCGCCAGCGCGCGATCCGCTGCCGCTTCCGCCGCGGCATAGTTCTTCGCGTCGAACTCGGCTTCGGCCAGTTCGTTCTGCGCGCCCGGATCATTGGCATAGGGGGCGGCCGCCTGGCGTGCCCATTCGACCACCATCTTGGCGCGCTCCTCGTTGACGCCGCGGGTGGAATAGATCCGCGCCTTCATCGTCGCGGCCTCGCCCGCGCTCAGGCGGCGCATCGTGACTTCGCCCACCTGGACCTTGCCGGCCGGCACCGCGATCGTCGGCAGCGCACCGCGCGCGCCATAGGCGTTGAGCTTGGCGTCGAGCTGGCCCAGGCTGCCGAAAGCCTTGTTCGCCTCCTCCACCGACTTGCCCTCGTTGAGCGCCTGGATATAGGCGCCCAGTTCCTTGGCATGGCCGCCGAGGACGGAATAATGGGTGAGCAGCCAGCCGCGCCCATAGAGCGTCTGGGTGTCCAGCTCCTTGTCCTTGGGATCGAGCTTGAGCAGCCGCTCGGCCGGCATCTGCGCGGTGCGGTTGATGCCATAGGCGCGATATTCGGGCGCCTTGCCGATCACCAGCGTATCGTCACCCCCGCGGTAGAAGGCGGTGCCGACGAATTCGGCGAAGCCCTCCACGAACCATTTCGGGAAGACCACGCTCGGCCAGCTCGAGAACATGAAGCTGTGGCCATATTCGTGCTGCAGGATCGTCTGCGCGTTGAGCGAATTGCCGCCATCGTCCCTGGGCACGAAGGCCACCGGCCCGGTGGCCCGCGCATCGAAGAAGCCGGCCGGACCGCTGCCGCCGTACAGGCGCTGGATCTCGCCGACATTGGCGACGACGAACACGTGCACCCGCATCATCGGGCTCAGCGGCTTGTCCGGCGTGCCGGTCAGGAAGCGCAGCGTCTGGTCGAACCGCTCCAGCTTCTCGGTATAGGCTTTGAGCTTTTCCGGATTCTCGTCCGAATAGACGACGAAATGCTTCGAGCTCGCCTCATACCAATCGGCATGCGCGAGCGATGGTGCCAGCAGAAGCGTGGCAGTGATGAACAGGCGTTTGAACATGATCTTGTCCCCCAACAATGCGGGAGCTTAGGAATGACTTGGCGGCTCGGCAAGGCGGCACGATCCGTCGTTCGTGCCGGTCTTCCTCAGCCGGGTTTTTTCCAGTTGTCAGCCGTCATTTCCCGCTCCTCTCGTCGGCCGGTTTCTCCAGCATCTCGATTGCGCCCTCGATGTCGCCCGCATCTATCTTCGCGATCAGGGCAGTGGCGATCTTCGCCGTGGCGCGGCCATGCGGATCATAGGCGAGGGGGGCGAGCAAGGTCCGCGCCGCGCCACCATTGCGCTCTTGAAGGTACATGGCGGCCGTGTCGAAGCGCAGGCTCTTGTCATAGGGCGCGAGCTGGAAGGCCGTTGCGAGTCCGTCCTTCGCGATCTCCGGCGGTGCCGCGCCCTGCTCGGCGAAGCTGCGATAATAGAGCCAGAGCGGGAGCGGGTCGCGCGGATCGAGGCGATTGGCGGAGGAGAGAAGGCTGCGTACGCCGTTCCAGGTTTCCGCTCGGGCGTCGCTCGCCTTGCGGGCAGCGACCATCCGCGCGGTTGCCTTGAACGTCAGTGCGCGGAGCAGCTTCGGATCGGCCGCCAGCGCTCTGTCCGCCGCGGCCGTGGCGCCGGCATAGTCGCTTGCGTCGAGCGCGGCACCGGCCAGCACCAGCTGCGCATCGGCATCGTTGGGCCAGGGCGCGGCGGCGTGCCGGGCATCGGCATAGATGTCGGCCGCGTTCGCGGCGGTCACGGCCACCCGCGAGCGAATCCGCACGTCCATGATCGCGGCGGCGCCGGCGGGAAGCTTGCGCAAGGTCACCGGACCGATCGCCAGCCGATCGCCCGGAATGGTCGAGATCGGCAGGTGCCGCTTCTTGTAGACGTCCAGCTCGCCATCCAGCCGCTTCAGGTCGCCGAACGCGGCTCTGGCCGCCTCGAGTGACGGCTCGCCGGCCTTGAGCGCGGCAATATAGGCGCCGAGCTGGGTGCTGCGCTGCTGCGCGCCGATCCGCAGATAATGGGTGAGCAGCCAGGCGCGCCCGTAGAACGCGCTCATCTCCTCCTCGCTCAGCGACCTGGCGTCGGCGGTGAGCAGCTTCTCGATCGGCATGGTCTCGCCCAGGATCGCGATACCGCGATACAGCGGTGGCTCGCCGAGCGTCACCGATCCGTCCGTGCCGAAGCGGGCGGTGGCGTTGAACTCGGCAAAGCCCTCGATCAGCCAGCCCGGATAGGCCGTGTCGGGATCGAGACTCCACATGAGGTGATGGCCATATTCGTGGAGCAGCACCTGCATCGGCTTGAGTGCCGTGTCGCCGCTGCCGGCGCGTTCCTGTGTGACGACCGCGAAGGACCCGCTGGCCCGAGCACTGAAGAAGCCGGCAAGGCCCGACCGGGAGAGTTTTTCCACCGCAGCCACGTCATCGACCATGAACACGGTGACCCGGCTTGCCCGGGCGATCTCGGTATCCTTCTGGCCCACCATCAGCCGGATCGCGCGATCCAGCCTTTCCAGCCGCGTGGCGAAGGCTTCCAGTCTGTCGGGATTGCCCTCGGCATAAACGACGAAATGCGGCGTGCTCGCCTCATACCAGTCGGCCCGCGCGACTGCAGGCATGGCAAGCAGCATTAGCGCGAGAAACACACGCAACATGATGGAAATCCCCCCGATTCCATCGCGATGCTAACCGGCGGGGCAGGCTCCCGATAGCGGAAAACCGACCGATTCAGACGAAACTATAAGGATCCACGTCCACCGCCACGCGCACCTTCTGGCTCCAGGCCAGGCTGCCCAGCCAGTCGCGCAGCACCTGCTGCACGTCGAAGCTGCGCCGGGCATGGACGAGCAGCCGGTAGCGGTGCCGTCCGCGCAGCATCGCCAGCGGGGCGGGGGCAGGGCCGTAGACGTGCATGTCCTCGCCGATCTCGGGCGCGGTGCGGCCGATCATCCGCGCGGTCTCCTCGGCGGCGGCGCGGTCCTCCGAGCTGACGATGATCGCGGCATAGCGGCCGAAGGGCGGGGCATCGGCGTCGCGCCGCGCCTCGGTCTCCGCCGCATAGAAGCTCTCGGCATCGCCGGTGATCAGCGCCTGCATCACCGGCGCGTCGGGGGCATGCGTCTGGATATAGACGGTGCCGGGCTTCTCGCCGCGCCCGGCGCGCCCCGACACCTGCATGATCTGCTGGAAGGTGCGCTCGGAGGCGCGCAGGTCGCCGCCGTCGAGCCCGAGATCGGCGTCGATCACGCCGACCAGGGTGAGGTTGGGGAAGTGATAGCCCTTGGTGACCAGCTGGGTGCCGACGACGATGTCGATCGCGCCATGCTCCATGCGGGCAACGAACTCGGCGGCCTTGGCGGGCGACCACAGCGTGTCCGAGGTGACGATAGCCGTTCTGGCTTCGGGCCACAGTGCCGCCACTTCGTCGGCGATCCGCTCGACGCCGGGGCCGCAGGCGACCAGCGTATCCTCGCTCTTGCACTCCGGGCAGATCTCGGGCGCCGGCACCGTGTGCCCGCAATGATGGCAGGACAGGCGGCGCAGCAGCCGGTGCTCGACCATCCAGGCGGTGCAGTTCGGGCACTGGAAGCGGTGGCCGCAATGCCGGCACAGCGTCAGCGGGGCATAGCCGCGCCGGTTGAGGAACAAGAGCGACTGCTCGCCCCTGGCCAGCGTCTCGTCGATCGCCTTGACCAGCGGCGGCGCGATCCAGCGGCCGCGCTCGGGCGGCTCCTGGATCAGATCGATGGGGACGATCTCGGGCATCTCCGCCAGCCCGTAGCGGCCGGGCAGCTTGAGCTCCTCGTAACGGCCGAGCTCGACCTGGTGCCGCGTCTCGATCGCCGGGGTGGCGGAGGCGAGGATCACCGGGCATTCCTCGAACCGTCCGCGCATCACGGCGACGTCCCGGGC
Source organism: Sphingomonas kyeonggiensis (assembly GCF_014204495.1). Taxonomy (GTDB): domain Bacteria; phylum Pseudomonadota; class Alphaproteobacteria; order Sphingomonadales; family Sphingomonadaceae; genus Sphingomonas; species Sphingomonas kyeonggiensis_A. Next base: position 1,580,766 of record NZ_JACHLN010000001.1, read on the forward strand.
GTGGTAGTGGACGCCGTCTTCCTGTTTGAAGCTGGTCTCGTGCGCCTCGTCGACCACGATCAGCCCCAGGTTCGGATAGGGCAGGAACAGCGCCGAGCGCGCGCCCACCGTCACCATCGCCTCGCCGCTGGCGATCGCGCGCCAGGCGCGGCGGCGCTGCGAGGTGCGCAGGCCCGAGTGCCAGGCGACCGGATCGCAGCCGAAGCGCTTCTCGAAGCGGGTGAGGAACGGCTCGGTCAGCGCGATCTCGGGCAGCAGCACCAGCGTCTGCTTGCCGGCGGCGATCGCGGCGGCGACCGCTTCGAAATAGACTTCGGTCTTGCCCGATCCGGTCACCCCGTCGAGCAGGAACGGCTGGAAGGCCTCCGCGCCCACCGCCTGGCGCAGGATCGATGCGGCATCGGCCTGGAGCGGGTTGAGCTCGGGCGGCGCGAAGCTCGGATCGGGCATCGGATAGGGCGTGTCGGTATCGACCACCACCGGCTCGATCGCGCCGACCTTGACCAGCCCGCGGATCACCGCGTCGGACACGTCGGCGACCAGCGCCAGTTCCTTGACCAGCCCCTGGCGCTCGCCGATCCGCTCCAGCGCCTGGGCGCGCTGTGGGGTCAGTCGCTCGGGCACCTGGCCGGTCGCGCGATATTCGGTGATCGTCGGCGCGCTCTCAAAGGCGGCAGAGGTGCGCAGCGCCATTGCCAGCACGGCCGAGGGCGGGCTCAGATAATAGTCCGCCGTCCACTCGACGAGCCGGCGCACCGGCGCCGGGATCGGCGGCGCGTCGGCCACCGCCATGATGTTGCGCAGCCGGTTGTCGCCGATCTCCTCGGTCGGCAGCCGCTCGGCTTCCCAGACCACGCCGGCATATTGGCGCGGGCCGATCGGCACGACGACGATCGACCCCGGCGCGACCCGCATGCCGGCGGGCACGCGATAGTCGAGGGGGCCAAGCGCGGGATGGAGGACGAGAACGCGGGCGCGCGACATGCGGCCCCTCATATGGGGTTTTGCGCGCGAAACGGAATCCCCCTATTCCGGCCGACGAAGGAGATCCCCCCCGATGTTGCTCGCCGCTGCCCTGCTGCTGCTCCAGACCGCGCCCGCGCCTGCCGCCCAGACCACGGCGTGCAAGGCGACGGATGCCAGCCTGCCCACCGCGCTGCTCGGCTGGGTGAAGCCGGGCGACGAATTCGTCCCCGGCAAGGCCGTCGAGCTCGACACGATCGATGCCGCGGCGCTCAAGGGGCTGCCGGCCGGCACCAAGCCGGGCAAGGCGGCGATGATCGGGTTCAAGGTCGAGACCGCCGGCGTCTACGGCGTCGCGCTCGACCAGGGCGGCTGGATCGACGTGCTGCCGGGCACCGAGGGCGGCGCTGCGCTCACTTCGGTGAAGCATGGCCATGGCCCCGAATGCTCGACGATCCGCAAGATCGTCCGCTTCGATCTCAAGCCGGGCCTTTACCGGCTCTACGTCTCCGGCCTGCCGGGCGCGAAGGTGAAGGCGATGCTGGTGAGTGGCGAGTAATCAGGGCGGCTATTTGGCAGATTGTTCCCCGGCGAACGCCGGGGCCAAGGGTTTCTTCGCCGAATCGCTTGTGACTCTGGGCCCCGGCGTTCGCCGGGGAACTGGTTCGGGATTTCCTCGCGAATGCGCGACTAAGGCCGCAGCGTCAGCCCGATCGTCATCGCATGATCCATCTGGTCGCGCGCGCCCATGCGACCGAAGCGATACTGGTTGAGATAGCCGATCTCGCCGCGCAGCTGGCGACCGATCGGCACGCCCAGCCCGATATTGGCGCGCACCCGCTCAATCCCGCTGCGTTGGCCCCAGCCGGTGGTGTTGAAGTTGAGGAAGGTCTCGTGCGTGGCGAACATGCCCAGCCCGCCTCGCGTGATCTGGCGGTTGAACCGCAACTGCCCGCGTATCCGGTGGCCGATCTCCGGCCCGGAGCTGTTGAATCGCTGTTCAAGCCGGACGCGCGCCGCGAAGCCCGCGCCGAGCGGCACGATCACATGCTGGCGAATCCGCTCCTCATTGGGCAACACCCGGTCACCAACGAAATCCTCGACATGGCGAAAGCCGATTCCGAGCTCGACCTTGCCGATCTTCCGGGCGAACAGGCCGCCGATCTCGGTGTGTGCCAGCCCTTTGGCGCGATCGCCGAAGCGGACGATGCTCTCCACCGTCGCTTCCTCATGCTCGCCCACCCGCACGATCCCGCTTGCCTGAAGCCACAGCTGGTCGTCGGTCCGCTGCGCCAGCACGGGCGTGGCGGCGAACAACGGAAGCAAAGCGAGAAACAAGCGCATCGCGCCTAAACGCATCGTCTTCATTTCGGTGCAAGCTTTTGTTGCTGGTGTCGGAACATTCATGGAACATCCCGCCGATCAGCAAGGGGGATGACAATGATTCTCACGGCACTCGCCCTGGCCGCGGCGATCCAGGACCGCTGTACCGCGCTCGATACCCGGCTTCCGCGTCCGCTCGCCGGCTGGACCCGGGACGGCAAGGGGCTCGACACGCGGCATGCGGTGACGCTTCCCGTGCGGAACGGCACGCTGGAGACGCGAATCACCATCCGCAAGGCGGGGCTGGTTGGGATCGCGATCGATCGCGAGGGCTGGATCGATGCCTTCCCGGCGACCGGCAGGCGCCCGCTGCGCATGGCGTCGGAACGCCGGGGGCCGCGCTGCTCGACGATCCACAAGATCCTCACCTACCGGATGCGTCCGGGCACCTATCGCGTCACGGTGAATCGGCTTAAGGGCGGTCGCGCAAAGCTCATGCTCACGCACGACTGACAAGGATTGCTCATGAAGTTCTTCGCCGACACTGCCGATACCGCAGACATCCGCGACCTGGCCGATACCGGCCTGCTCGACGGCGTCACCACCAATCCCTCGCTGATCCACAAGGCCGGCCGCGACTTCCTCGAAGTCGTCAAGGAGATCTGCGGGATCGTGCCGGGCATGCCGGTTTCGGCCGAAGTCGTCGCGCTCGATTTCGAGGGCATGATGCGCGAGGCGGAGATCGTCCGTAAGGTAGCCGACAATGTCGCGGTCAAGGTGCCGCTGACGATCGACGGCCTCAAGGCGTGCAAGGCGCTCACCAGCGACGGCACGATGGTCAACGTCACGCTCTGCTTCTCGGCCAACCAGGCGCTGCTCGCCGCAAAGGCCGGCGCGACCTTCATCTCGCCCTTCGTCGGCCGTCACGACGATATCGGCTATCCGGGCATGGACCTGATCGCCGACATCCGCACGATCTATGACAATTACGCCTTCGACACCGAGATTCTGGTCGCGTCGGTGCGCAACCCGATCCATGTGCTCGAGGCTGCCAAGATCGGCGCCGACGTGATGACCGCCCCGCCGGCGGTGATCCGCCAGCTGGTCAAGCACCCGCTGACCGATGCCGGCATCGCGTCGTTCATGGCGGACTGGGCCAAGACCGGCCAGAAGATCGGCTGATTCCGCGTCGCCCCGCCCCGGCGAAGGCCGGGGCCGGGTCTCGTGCCGCAGGCCGTTCGCTCGGATCGCCTGAGATCCCGGCTTTCGCCGGGGTGACGACAGGGGCTAGGGTGGGCCGGTGAACCAGCCCGCCCTTCCGCTCCTCTACGCGCAGCATCTCGCCCGCGACCGGCGGCGATCGGCGCATACGGTGCGGGCTTATGGCGCCACGGCCGAGCGGCTGGTCGCCTTTCTCCAGAAGCATTGGGGTGGCCCGGTCACCCGCGACGCGCTCGGCAAGGCGAGTGCCGCCGATCTGCGCGCCTATCTCGCGCATCGCCGTGAGGACGGGCTCACCAATGCGTCCGCCGCGCGCGAGCTTTCCGCCGTGCGTGGCTTCCTGAAATTCGCTGTCGGCGAGGATGCGGAGCTGCCGCGCCTCAAGGGGCCGCGCGTCAAGAAGGGCGTGCCCCGCCCGATCGCCCCGCACGAAGCGGTCGCACTGGCCGAAACCGTATCCGAGGAAGCGCGCGAACCGTGGCTGGCGGCGCGTGACTGGGCGGTGCTGCTGCTCCTCTACGGCGCCGGCCTGCGCATCGGCGAGGCCGTGGGCCTCACTGGCGCGGTCCTCCCGCTCGGCGCGACGATGGCAGTCACCGGCAAGCGCGACAAGACACGGATCGTGCCGCTGCTCCCCCAGGTCCGCGACGCGATCGAGGCTTATGCGAGGCAATGCCCCTATGGCGTCTCGCGCGACGCGCCGCTGTTCCGCGGTGCCAAGGGCGGGCCGATGCCGCCGGGGGTGATCCGCAAGTCGATCCGGGCGGCCCGCACCGCGCTCGGCCTGTCGGACCGCACCACGCCGCATGCGCTGCGCCACAGCTTCGCGACGCACCTGCTCGGCCGCGGGGCCGATCTGCGCGCGCTGCAGGAACTGCTCGGCCATGCCAGCCTCAGCTCGACGCAGATCTACACCGCGGTCGACGCCGCGCATTTGCTGGATGTGTACCGAAACGCGCACCCTCGCGCGTAGTGCTCAGCCTCGCGGCTTCCAGGTGAACACCCGCCACAGATAGAGCACCGCCACCGCCGCGATCGCCGCGATCGAGACCGGGGCGATCCAATGGTCGACCGTCTCGAAATTGGTGCCCAGCCAATAGCCCACGCCGACCAGGATCGTGTTCCAGATCGCGCTGCCGATCGTCGTGTAGACCAGGAAGCGGCCCAGCGGCATGTGCATCAGTCCGGCCGGGATCGAGATCACCGTGCGCCCGATCGGCATGAAGCGGAACACCAGCACGGTGATCCCGCCCCAGCGATCGAAGAAGTGGCGCAGCTTCTCGATGTCTTCCCATTCCAGCGTCAGCCAGCGGCCCCAGCGGCGTACCAGCGGCTCGAGCCGCTTGTAGCCGAAGCGCCGCCCGATCTCCCACCAGAACAGGTTGCCGATGGCGCAGCCCGCCGTGCCGGTGAGCACCAGCAGCGCGAAGTCCATCTTGCCCTGGCCGGCGGCGATGCCGGCAACGCTCATGATCAGTTCGGAAGGGACGGGAGGAATGACGTTTTCCAGCACCATCAGCAGGAAGACGCCGAAATACCCCCAATCGAGCCAGTCGACCATTGCGTCAGCGGCGCTCCGCCACGCGGCGCTCGATCGCCTGCCAGATCACCGCGCCGGTATCGCTGCCGTTGAACTTGTCGATCGCGACGATGCCGGTGGGGGAGGTGACGTTGATCTCGGTCAGCCACTCGCCGCCGATCACGTCGATGCCGACGAACAGCAGCCCGCGCTTCTTCAGCTCGGGCCCGAGCACCGCGCAGATCTCTTCCTCGCGCGCCGTCAGTTCGGTCTTGGCCGCACTTCCGCCCACTGCCAGGTTCGAGCGGATCTCGCCCTCGCCGGGGATGCGGTTGATGGCGCCGGCCACGTCGCCATCGACCAGCACGATGCGCTTGTCGCCCGCCGCCACCGAGGGAAGGAACGCCTGCACCATGTGCGGCTCGCGATAGGCGGTGTTGAACACTTCGATCAGCGAGGAGAGGTTGGCGCCGTCGCTGCCCACCTTGAAGATCGCCTTGCCGCCATTGCCGTGCAGCGGCTTGATGACGATCTCGCCATGCACCGCGAGGAAGGCGCGGGCTTCCTCCAGGCTGCGCGTCACCAGCGTCGGCGGCATGAACTGCGGATAGTCGAGGACGAAGATCTTCTCGGGCGCGTTGCGCACGCTGGCCGGGTCATTGACCACCAGCGTCCTGTCCGAGATCCGCTCGAGCAGGTGCGTCGCGGTGATATAGCCCAGGTCGAAGGGCGGATCCTGGCGCATCAGCACCACATCGGCTTCCTCGCCCAGGTCGAGCTGCACCGGCTCGCCGAACTCGAAATGGTTGCCCGCCACCCGCTGCACCGTCACCGGATGCGCCTTCGCCCAGACGCGTCCGGCCGAATAGTTCAGGTCCTCGGCGGCATAGTGGAACAGCTTGTGCCCGCGCGCCTGCGCCGAGAGCATCAGCGCGAACGTCGAATCTCCGGCGATGTTGATCGCGTCGAGCGGGTCCATCTGCACGGCGACGTTGAGCGACATTGGGCCTCCTTGGTGAAAACGCTTTAGGTGACTTATCTGGATAAGTCACCCCATCCAGGCGTTTTCGATATGGCGAGGCAGGGTGCGCGGAGCAATGAGGATTACGTCGACCCGGATATCGTCGGTCGGGCCGGCATAGCGGGGCATCAGATACTCGGCCGCGGCCGCGACCCTGGCCAGCCGGCGCTCGTCGATCGCGAAATCCAGGTCGGTGGCAGTCGCGCGGGTCTTGACCTCGACAAAGGCGACAAGGTTGCCGCGCCGCACAATCAGATCGACTTCGCCGGCCGGGGTGCGGACCCGCGAATCGAGGATTTTCCAGCCCTTGAGCCATAGCCACCAGGCCGCCCGGCGCTCGCCTTCGCGGCCACGCGTTTCCGCAGCGCGGCGATCCGTTGTCCTGCGGCCCCTCACGACTCGCAGCTGTGGATAACTTTGGTTACCATGGCCAGACCGAGTCGCACCGAACCGGGTTTATCGGTGCTTCCGGGGGGTCGCATCTGATGGAATCGAACGAACGCTATTATCGGCGTCGCGCCGCTCAGGAACTCGCAGCCGCCAAGCGGGCGATGACCGAGGCCGCGGCCCTTCGCCGTCGCCAGCTTGCCGAGACCTATCTCAGGCGCCTTGCCGAGCTTACCGGCGCGGACGAGCTGCGCATGCTCGAGCAGGAATTCGCCTGAAGGCTTCGGCTCCGCTCCTGTTTGACGGGGTGAAGCATCGGGGTGCCTCCGCGCCTAGTCGCTCCCCTTCATCTCCATCGCTCGCGCGTAAAGCGCCTTGCGATCGAGCCCCAGCTTCTTCGCGACTTCGCCCGCCGCTTTGCTTGTCGGCAGCCGGGTCAGTGCCTCGGCCAGCGCGGCGTCGGCGTCATCGGCCGTAGCCGGGGCAGGGGCGCCCGGCGGGGCGACCACCACCACGATCTCGCCCTTGGGCGGCGCCTCGGCATAGCGTTCGGCCAGCTGGGTGAGCGAGCCGGTCACGCATTCCTCGAACTTCTTGGTGATCTCGCGCGCCACCGCCGCCTCGCGGTCGCCCAGCCCCTCGGCCAGCGCGGCCAGGCAGGCGGAGAGTCGCGGCCCCGATTCGTAGAGCACCAGGGTCGCGCGCACGGCGGCGATCTCGGCGATCGATTCGGCGCGCGCCTGTTGCTTCGAGGGCAGGAACCCCAGGAACAGGAAGCGATCGGTCGGCAGCCCCGCCAGGGTCAGCGCCGCGATCGCCGCGCAGGGCCCGGGAATCGTGGTCACCGTGTGGCCCGCCTCGCGCGCGTCGCGCACCAGCTTGAAGCCGGGATCGGAGATCAGCGGCGTCCCCGCATCGGAGACCAGGGCGATCGCCTCGGTCGCCATCCGCGCCACCAGGCCGGGGCGCACCGCATCGGCATTATGGTCGTGATAGGGGAGCATTTTCCCCTTCTGGCCGAGGTGCCGAAACAGTCCCGCTGTCACACGGCTGTCCTCAACGGCAACCAGATCGGCGTTCAGGAGTATTTCCGAAGCGCGCGGGGAGAGGTCGCCGAGATTGCCGATCGGCGTGGCGACGATATAGAGGCCGGGCGTAAGAAGAGCGTTCATCGGGGAGAGTAAATGGCAGACGCGACCCTAACACCGCAACGGGGCATCCTCCGCTGGGCCGCTTTGGGGCTCGCTGCGCTCCTCGCGGCCTGCGCCAGCGGACCTCGTGTAATCCCCGAAACCCGCCCCGCGCCGACGACCGAGGCGCCGCGCGAGCGGCCCTCGACTCGGCCGATCTCGCCGGGCCTGCCCCAGGACGTCGAGCGCCACCGCGTCGCGTTGCTGGTGCCGATGACCGGCCCGAACGCCGGCGTCGGCAAGTCGCTGGCCAATGCGACGCAGCTCGCCATCCTCGACACCAGGTCGGATGTGCTGCGCATCACCACCTACGACACCGCCGGTGGCGCCGCCAATGCCGCGCGCCAGGCGATCGCTGACGGCAACAAGCTGATCCTCGGTCCGCTGCTCGCCGAGGAAGCGCGTGAAGTCGCCCCGATCGCCCGCGCCGCGCGCGTGCCGGTGCTCAGCTTCTCGAACGACACCTCGGTCGCCGGCGGCGGCACCTATCTGCTCGGCTATTCGCCGGCGCAGTCGATCGAGCGCGTGGTCGATTATGCCAAGGGGCAGGGGATCACCAATTTCGTCGGCCTGATGACCTCGGGCGTCTATGGCGAGCGCGCCGCGACCAATTTTCTGCGCGCCGTCGAGGATCAGGGCGGCAAGGTGCTGGCGATGGAGACCTATGACGGTCGTCCCGGCTCGATGACGACCGCGATCACCAAGCTGTCGCGCTCGCCCTATCAGGCGATCCTGATCGCCGGCTCGGGCGCGAGCGGGGTGACGGCGGCGCCGCTGATCCGCAAGTCGGCGGGCGGCAAGACCGCCCGCATCCTCGGCACCGAGCTGTGGAATACCGATTCGGCGATCGGCGCGAATGCGGTGCTCAACGGCGCCTGGTTCGCCAGCGTGCCCGACAATTACTATCGCACCTATGCCACCAAATACCGTACCCGCTTCGGCGCGGCGCCCTATCGCCTCTCGACGCTCGGCTATGACGCGGTGCTGCTCACCGTGCGCATCGCCCGCGAATGGCGCCCGGGCGACATCTTCCCCGAACGCCGCCTGACGGCTCCGGATGGATTCGGCGGCCTTGACGGTGCCTTCCGCTTCGGCCGCGACGGCATCGCCGAGCGCGCGCTCGAGGTCCAGGAAGTGAAGGCGGGGACGACGGTGACGATCTCGCCGGCACCGACTGGGTTCGGGAACTAGACCTCTACTCCCCTCCCGTGCGGGATAGGCATATCCTTGGGTTCCCCGGCGAAGGCCGGGGCCCAGTTGCAATGTCGTTCGAGAGGTTCGACCGCCTGACCAACTGCGCCGATGCTGGACCCCGGCCTTTGCCGGGGAACAGCTTGGGTGCAGGGTCAGGCGTTCCTAGGTAACCACCAACTCGCGCAGGATCGCCTCGAGCACCGGCATCCCGGCATCGGTCACGATCAGCAGCGTGCCTTCCCGCCGAATCAGCCCCTGCGCTTCCATCCCCGCCAGCGCCTTCGCATCCAGCGGTGCGTCCGGGATGCGTGACAGGTCCACGCCTTCGGCCAGCCGCAGCCCCATCAGCAGGGCCTCCACGCCGCGATCCTGCGGATCAAGCGGGTCCTCGCGTTCGATGCCATGCCCGTTGCGCTCGATCGCGCTCAGCCAGTTCTCGGGCTTCTTGCGCCGCAGCGTCGCGACGCCGCCGCGCCGGCCATGCGCGCCGGGGCCGACCCCGGCATAGTCGCCATAGCGCCAATAGGTCAGGTTGTGCCGGCTCTCCGCGCCCGGCCGGGCATGGTTGGATATCTCATAGGCCGGCAGCCCGGCGGCGGCGGTGATCGCACGCGTCGCGTCGAACAGGTCGGCGGCCTCGTCCGGATCATAGGCGGCAAGCTCGCCTTTCTCGAACAGCGTGGCGAAGCGCGTGCCGGGCTCGATGGTCAGCTGGTAGAGCGATAGATGCTCGGTGCCATAGGCCAGCGCCCGGCTCAGCTCGGCTTCCCAGCCGGCGAGCGTCTGGCCGGGCCGGGCATAGATCAGGTCGAAGCTCACCCGGGCGAAGGCGCGCTGCGCGGTCTCCAGCGCGGCGAGTCCCTCGTCCACGCCATGCGCGCGGCCAAGGAACCGGAGATCCTTGTCGTCGAGCGCCTGCAGCCCCAGCGACACCCGGTTCACGCCTGCCGAGGCGATATCGGCGAAGCGCGCGGCTTCCACCGAAGAGGGGTTGGCTTCCAGCGTGATCTCGATGCCGGGCTCGAAGCCCCAATGCCGCTCCGCCGCCTCGATCACCGCGGCGACTGTCTCGGGCGGCATCAGCGACGGGGTGCCGCCGCCGAAGAAGATCGAACCCAGCCGCCGCCCGGGCAGCACCGCGGCCTCATGCTGCAGATCGACGAGCATCGCCGAGCGCCACAGCGCCTGGTCGACGCTCTCGCGGACATGGCTGTTGAAGTCGCAATAGGGGCATTTCGACACGCAGAACGGCCAGTGCACATACAGTGCTAGAGGGGCGGAGGTGTCGGTCATCGAAAATGTGGGGCTTGGAGCGGGTAACGGGAATCGAACCCGTGTATTCAGCTTGGAAGGCTGCTGCACTACCATTGTGCTATACCCGCGAGCCAAGCGCCGCCTGCCACAAGCATGGGCGTGCGGTCAACAGCGCTGGGTCGGATCGAAACCTTCTTTGTTTCCCCGGCGAAAGCCGGGGCCCAGGGTTTCTCTGCCGAATCGCCCGTGACCCTGGGGCCCGGTTTTCGCCGGGGAGCAGATAAGCGGGGAGGGCATCTCGAATCACGGAATCGGCAGCGCCGTCGTCGCCTTCACCTGCGACAGCGCCACCGTGGAATTGATTTCCTGCACCCCCGGCAGCTTGGAAAGCTTGGTGAAGAAGAAGCGCTCATAGGCATCGATATCGGCGGCGACGATGCGCAGCATGAAGTCGAACACGCCCATCAGCACATAGGCTTCGAGCACCTCGGGGAAGGAGCGGATCGCCGCCGCGAACTCGTCGAGATTGGCGCGGCCATGCGCGTTGAGCTTGATCTGGGCGAAGATGTGCGCGTTGAGCCCCACCTTCTGCCGATCGACCAGCGCCACGCGCTTCGTGATGATCCCTTCCTTCTCCATCCGGTCCACCCGGCGCCAGCAGGGCGAGCTCGACAGGCCGACCATCTCGCCCAGCTTGGCGGTGGGCATCGACGCGTCCTCCTGGAGCACCTGGAGGATCCTGCGTTCGAACGGATCGAGTTCGGCGGGCAAATCTGTTCTCCAAAATGCCGATATGGGGTGAGATATTGCCCATATGGCATTCAACTATGCAAAGAAGGCCACATTCTCCCGCAAATCCATGGAAGAGTCATCTCAGGATTTCAGGAGCCCTTTCATGGTCGATGCCCCGCAAGTAACCGCCACCCCGCCCGAGAGCGTGCATGTGCTGCGCGACGAGGAGAGCGGGCTGGACGGGGTCATCGTCCTCCATTCGAGCCGGCGCGGGCTGGCGGCTGGCGGGTGCCGGCTGTGGCGCTATGGCGATCATGCCGCCTTGGTCGGCGATGCGATGCGGCTGGCCGAGGGCATGACCTACAAGAATGCGATGGCCGATCTGCCGCTCGGCGGCGGCAAGGCGGTGCTCAACCTGCCCCAGGGCGATTTCGACCGGCGCAAATTGTTCGCGGCGTTCGGCCGGGCAGTCGCGCGGCTCGACGGCAATTACGTCACGGCCGAGGATGTCGGCACCAGCGTCGCGGACATGGAAGCGGTGCGCGGCGAGACCCGCCATGTCGCCGGCCTGCCGCCGCGCGACGGGCGGCCCGGTGGCGATCCCTCGCCTTGGACCGCACGCGGCGTGTTCCTGGCGATGGAGGAAGCTGCCCGGCGCCAGCTCGGCAGCGAGCTCAAGGGGCTGCGCGTCGCGGTGCAGGGGCTGGGCCATGTCGGCTCGGCGCTGTGCGGGATGTTGCACGAAGCGGGCGCGCGGCTGATCGTCGCCGAGCCGCGTCCCGGCGTCGCGGCCGAGGTCGCCTGTCGTTGCGACGCGGAGATCATGGGCCGCGACAGCATCCTCGATGCCCGCTGCCAGATCTTCGCCCCCTGTGCGCTGGGCGGAGTGATCGACGGAGACGCCGTCGCCCGGTTGCGCGCCCGGATCGTCTGCGGTGCCGCCAACAATGTGCTGGCCACGCCCGAAGATGGCGACCGGCTGGCCGATCGCGGCATCCTCTATGCGCCCGATTATGTCGTGAATGCCGGCGGGATCATCAGCGTCGCCGGCGAATATCTCGGCTGGAGTGTCGATGAAGTCGCGGCGCGCGTCCATGCCACCGGGCTCCGGCTCGGTGCCGTGCTCGCTTATGCCGGGCGCGAGGGGCTGGCGCCGCACCGCGCCGCCGATGCGCTGGCTCGTGCCCGGATCACCGCCGCTCCGCTCGCGCCGGTACGCGAAGCCGCCTGAGTCATGCGCCTCGATATTGTCGGCGAATCGAGCGCCGCCCTGCTGTGCCGGCTGGTCGGCCTGGCCGCGCAGCACGACCTGGTCGCGCCCGAGATGGAGGTGCGGGTGACCGAAGACGGCATGGCCGTGCGGCTCGATCTCGAGCTGGACGGTCCGCCCGGCGTGATCGTCGCGGAGAAGATGCTCCGCTGCATCGGGGTCGAGGCGGTCGCGCTCGACGGGGTGCCGCTCTAGTCTAAGGCGCGAACGCCCGCAGGAAGATATCGGCCATCTGCGCGGCCTCGTGGTCGCGCTCGGCAACCGACAGCTCAAATCCCCAGATCATCCGCTGCTGCACGCCCAGGCACAGCGAGGCGAGCACCCGCGCCGCGAACAGCGGATCCTCGCGGCGCAGCTGCCCCGCATCCATCGCCCGCTCGAAGAACGCCGCGAGCATCTGCTGGGTCGGCAGCGGTGCGCGGCGATAGAAGATCTCGCCGATCTCGGGGAAGCGCGCGACTTCGGAGGCGATCAGCCGGTGCAGCCGCAGTCCGTCGGGCGAGGAGACCTTGGCGATGAAGCCCTTGCAGAACTGGCGCACCGCCGCGCTCACGTCCTCGCCCGGCTTGAGCACATCGGCGAGCTGCGCGCGATAATCCTTGGTCGCATCGTCGAGCACCGCGGCGAACAGCTCTTCCTTGGACGGGAAATAGCTCCACAGCGTGCCCTTGGACCCGCCCAGCTCGGCCGAGATCGCCGACATCGACGCGCCCGAATAGCCCTGGTCGAGGAATACGCGCTTGGCGATCGCCAGGATCGCCTCGCGGCGTTCCTCCTTGCGTGCCTCACGCTTGCCGGGCGCCTTCTCCACTATTTTTGTCATTACCGTACTATGGGGTACGATTTTTCGGTTGACAAGATGCTGCACTGCACCCATTTGCATCGTCGTACCAGACAGTACGGTATTTAAATCATGACCCGATTCTTTCTCCGCCCGCTGCTGCTCACCGCGACCGCCGGGACCGCACTCCTTTCCGCCTGCGCGCCGGTGCCGAACCTCGGCGCCCGCCCCGAAGTGCGCGCCGCGACCGCCTATGCCGCGGACCAGTCGCTCAAGGGTGACGCCGCCAACTGGCCGGCCAATGACTGGTGGAGCGCCTATGGCGACAGCCAGCTCACCAGCCTGATCGCCGAGGGCCTTGCCGATTCGCCCGATCTCGCCGCCGCCGCCGCGCGCCTCCGCTCGGCCCAGGGCTATGCCCAGCAGGCCGGCGCGGCTTTGCTCCCGTCGGTCGGCGTCCAGGCGGGCGCGACCGAGGGCAAGCAGAGCTACAACAACGGCATCCCCGCGGCCTTCGTGCCCAAGGGCTGGAACGACAGCGGCCAGGTCGCCGCCAACCTCAGCTTCGATCTCGACCTGTGGGGCAAGAACCGCGCCTCGCTCGCCGCCGCCACCTCGGACGCCGAGGCCGCGCGGATCGAGCTCGAGCAGTCGCGCCTCGTCCTGTCGACCAACATCGCCGGCGCCTATGCCGATCTCGCCCGCCTCGCCGCCCAGCGCGAAGTCCAGGCCAAGGCGCTCGAGCTGCGCAGCCAGACCCAGAAGCTGGTCGGCGACCGCGTCACCAACGGCCTCGATACCCGCGCGGAGCTCAAGCAGGCCGATGCCGCCGTCCCCGCCGCCCGCGCCGATCTCGCCGCGACCGACGAGGCGATCGGCCTCACTCGCAACCGCATCGCCGCTTTGCTCGGCAAGGGCCCGGACCGCGGCCTGACCATCACGCTCCCCGCCGGCCCGGCCGAGAGCCATGGCCTGCCCGCAGGCGTCACCACCGATTTGATCGGCCGCCGGCCTGACATCGCCGCCGCCCGCGCCCGGGTCGAGGCTGCCGCCAGCCGCATCAAGGTGGCGCGTGCCGACTTCTACCCTTCGATCAACCTGAGCGCGCTGATCGGCTTCCAGTCCTTCGGCCTCGACAATCTGTTCAAGAGCGGATCGACCTATGGCTCGGTCGGCCCGGCGGTCAGCCTGCCGATCTTCCGCGGCGGCGCGCTCGCCGGCCAGTACAAGGGCGCCCGCGCCGGCTATGACGAAGCGGTCGCGACCTATGACTCGACCGTCACGACTGCCTTCAAGGAAGTCGCCGACGCGGTGACCAGCAAGAACGCGCTCGTCACCCGCCTCTCCGAGAGCCGCCAGGCGCTCGCCGATTCCGAGGCCGCCTATTCGATCGCCCGCCAGCGCTACGAGGGCGGGCTCTCCACCTTCCTCGACGTGCTGACCGCCGAGCAGGCCGTGCTGCAGAACCGCCAGATCGTCGCCGACCTCCAGGCCCGGGCCTTCACGCTCGACGTCCAGCTGGTCCGCGCGCTGGGCGGCGGCTTTTCCACCAACACCGCGGCCGCTGCCGCCACCAAGGACTCGACCCATGGCTGACGCCGAACCCAATCTCCATGTCGCGAACACCACCGCACCGGAGGCGCCCGCCAAGCCCAGCCTGCGCAAGCGCCTGCTCACCGGCATCGCCGGCGCGGTGCTGATCGCGGGCGTCGGCTATGGTGGCTGGTACGCGCTGGTCGGAAGCCACTATATCAGCACCGACAACGCCTATGTCGGCGCCGACACCGCCAGCGTGACTCCGATGGTCGCCGCGCAGGTCGCCGGCGTCGCGGTGTCCGACACCCAGCAGGTCAGGAAGGGCGACGTGCTCGTCCAGCTTGACGACAGCGACGCGCGGATCGCGCTCGCCCAGGCCGAGGCGGATCTCGCCAAGGCCCGCCGCCAGTACGGCCAGACCTCGGCCACCAGCGCGGCGCTCGCCGCGCAGGTCCAGGCCCGCAGCGCCGATATTTCCCGTGCCCGTGCCCAGCTCGTCGCCGCCGAGGCGGATTACGAGAAGGCGCGGGTGGACCTCGCCCGGCGCCAGCGCCTCGCCCCCAATGGTGCGGTGTCGGGTGAGGAGCTTACCTCCGCGACCAACGCCTTCTCCTCGGCCAAGGCCAATCTGGAGCTGGCGCGCGCCGGGGTGGCCCAGGCCAATTCGACCCGCGGCGCCGCCACGGGCGAGCTGGCCGCGAACAACGCGCTGATCAGCGGCACCACCGCCAATTCGGCACCCGAAGTGCTGGCGGCCCAGGCCAGGGTCGATCAGGCCCGGCTCGACCTGCAGCGCACCGTGATCCGTGCGCCGGTCGACGGCGTGGTCACCCGCCGCGCCGTCCAGGTCGGCCAGCGTGTCGCCCCCGGCGCGCAGCTGATGCTGATCGTTCCGATCAACCAGCTCTATGTCGATGCGAACTTCAAGGAAGGCCAGCTGACCCGCGTCAAGGTCGGCCAGCCGGTCACGCTCAAGTCGGACCTGTACGGCGGCAATGTCGAATATCACGGCAAGGTCGTCGGCCTGTCGGGCGGCACCGGTTCGTCCTTCGCGCTGATCCCGGCGCAGAACGCCACGGGCAACTGGATCAAGGTGGTCCAGCGCCTGCCGGTGCGCGTCCAGCTCGACCCGAAGGAGCTCGCCGAGCACCCGCTGCGCGTCGGCCTTTCCATGGACGCCGAGATCGACGTCTCGAAGAACTGAGGACCCAGGCCATGAACGGCAAGGCCGAGGAAATGGCGCCGCTGAAGGGCGTGTCGCTGATCCTGGCGGGCGTGGTGCTCGCACTCACCAACTTCATGGTGGTGCTCGACACCACCATCGCCAACGTCTCCGTGCCGCACATCGCCGGCAGCTTGGGCATCTCGGGCAGCCAGGGGACGTGGATCATCACCTCCTATGCCGTGGCGGAGGCCGTCTGCGTGCCGCTCACCGGCTGGCTCGCCGGCCGCTTCGGCACGGTGCGCACCTTCACCTTCGGCATGATCGGCTTCGGCGTCTTCTCGGTGCTGTGCGGCCTGTCGACCACGCTCGGCATGCTCGTCGCCTGCCGTATCGGCCAGGGCCTGTGCGGCGGCCCGCTGATGCCGCTCAGCCAGACCTTGCTGATGCGCATCTTCCCGCCCCAGCAGCGCGCCCAGGCGATGGGCGTCTGGGCGATGACCACCGTCGTCGCGCCGATCCTCGGCCCGATCCTCGGTGGCACCATCTCGGATAGCTGGTCGTGGCACTGGATCTTCTTCATCAACATCCCCGTCGCCGCGCTCTGCGCCTTCGGTGCGATGCGCCTGCTGTCGAAGGTCGAGACCCCGACGAGCAAGCTGCGCGTCGATCGCGTCGGCCTGATGCTGATGCTGCTGTGGATCGGCGCGCTGCAGATCATGCTCGATCTCGGCCGCGAGCATGACTGGTTCAACGACACCACGATCGTGATGCTCGGCGTCACCGCGCTGATCGGCTTCCTGGTGTTCCTCGCCTGGGAAGGGACCGAGGACCAGCCGATCGTCGATCTGCGCGTGTTCCGTCATCGCGGCTTCACCGTGGCGGTGGCATCCTTGTCCTTCGCCTTCGCGACCTTCTTCGCCTCGGCGGTGATCATCCCGCAATGGCTGCAGACCAGCATGGGCTACACCGCGACCTATGCCGGCTATGCCACGGCCTTCACCGGCGTGGCGGCGGTCATCATGTCGCCGATTGTCGCCAAGCTAAGCACCAAGGCGGATCCGCGTGCGCTGGTCTGCTTCGGCATCCTGTGGCTCGGCTTCACCTCGCTGCTCCGCGTCCACTGGAACAGCCAGGCCGATTTCTGGAGCCTCGCCTTCCCGCAGATGCTCCAGGGCATCGGCATGCCCTTCTTCTTCATCCCGCTGACCACGCTCGCGCTGGGTTCGGTGCGGCCGGAGGAGACGGCATCGGCGGCGGGCGTGATGAGCTTCCTGCGCACGATGGCGGGCGCGATCGGCACCTCGATCGCCACCACCGCCTGGGACGACAGCGCCCGCGTCGCGCGCAGCGAGCTTACCTCGAAGCTCAACAGCGACGGGACGGTCAATGCCCTGACCGCGCAGGGCTTCTCGCTCGATCAGGCGCGCGCCACCATCGCCCAGCTGGTCGATAAGGAAGCCTTTGCGCTGGCGACGAGCCACATCTTCCTGCTCTCGGCGATCGTCTTCGTCGCGGCGGCGATGATCATCTGGCTGACGCCGCGCCCCACGCGGGCCGTGGGGCCGGGAGCGGCGCATTAGGGCGGGGGCTACAACGCGTAACGTTACCGCGCTCCCTCTCTCGTCCTCCCCGCTCTCTCCCTCGTCATCCCCGCGAAGGCGGGGATCCAGGGTTACTCCGCGCATCGCTTTTGGCTCTGGATCCCCGCCTTCGCGGGGATGACGAAGAATCTTGGAGGGGCGCTGTCCCTTCAAACCGCCAGTTCCCCGGCGAAGGCCGGGGCCCAGTTTCGGCGCAGGTGGTTAGGGCGGTCAAACCTCTCGAACGACGTGGCAACTGGGCCCCGGCCTTCGCCGGGGAACTGCTAAACCAAATGTCACCCCGCTCACTTCCCCGTGAAATTCGCCTTCCGCTTCTGCAGGAACGCCAGCCCGCCCTCCATCGAATCCGCCGTCCCGCGCGCCGCACGCTGGTGATTGGCTTCCATCGCGAGCGTCTCTTCCAGCGTCAGTTCCAGCGCCTGGCCCAGTCCGCGCCGGATCATGCCCAGCGCCTGGGTCGGCCCCGCGGCCAGCCGGGTGGCCAGCGCCAGCGCCTCATGCTCCAGCTGCTCGTCCGAGACGACGCTGTGCACCAGCCCCCATTCGCGTGCCTTCGCCGCCGGCAGCTTCTCGCCGAGCATCATCATCTCGGCGGCGCGGGCGCGGCCGACCAGCCGGGGCAGCAGCCAGGTCGCGCCGCCATCGGGCACCAGGCCGATATTGACGAAGGCCTGGAGGAAATAGCCGGTGTCACTCGCCACGCAGAAATCGGCGGCCAGCGCCAGGCTGCAGCCGATGCCGGCGGCGGCACCGCGCACCGCGCTCACCACCGGTACGCCAAGCCGCGTCACCGCCAGGATCGTCGGGTTGTAATGGTCGGTCAGCGCCGCATGGGTGGCATTGCCGGGATCGGCCGACGCCAGCGCCCCGCTTGCGACATCGGCGCCCGAGCAAAAGGCGCGGCCGGCGCCCTGGAGCAGCACCGCGCGGGCGCCGTCCAGATTGGCGAGCGCGTCGCGGATCTCGTCGAACATCTGGGGCGGCGCGGCATTGAGGCGATCGGGCCGGTTGAGCGTGAGCACCAGCACATCGCCGGCGCGCGCGGTCAGGATCGTCTCGTAGGCCATGCTTCCACTCCCGTTTCTCTTCGCAACCGATAGCGGGGAAGGGAGGGGCGGAAAAGCGGGGGTGATTTTCCGCTAGGGCAGCGGGGCCTGTTCCCTGGGCTGCTCCCCGGCGAAAGCCGGGGCCCAGGGTTTCTGTGCCGAATCACTCGCAATCAATCCTCCCCCGGAGGGGGAGGATTGGGAATGGCCTCGCTCAGTTCTGAGGCGCTACCGCCTCCGGCCCGTTCGCCGTCGTCGTCAGCAGCGAATCCCCGCCCAGCGTGCGATACAGCGTCACCAGGTTGGTCGCCTCGACCAGCCGCGTGTTCACCAGCCCGCGCTGCGCGGTGTAATAGGAGCGCTGCGCGACCAGGTTCGCCAGGAAATTGTCGATGCCGCCGCGATAGCGCGCTTCGGACAGGCGGTAGCTGTCCTGCGCCGCCGTCAAATTGGCGGTGTCGGCCTTGAGCTGGTCGGCGATCGTGCCGCGCCGGGCCAGCGCATCGGCGACTTCGCGGAAGGCGGTCTGGATCGACTTCTCATAGCTGGCGAGCGCGGCGTCACGCTGCGCCTGGCTCGCCTGCACGCCCGCGCGCCCGGCGCCGGCGTTGAAGATCGAATAGCTGCCGCTCGCGCCGCCCGACCAGTGGAAGCCCTCGCCCGAGAACAGCCCGCTCAGCGCGTTGCTGGCAAGGCCGAGCAGTCCGGTGAGCGAGATGCGCGGGAACAGCGCGGCGCGCGCCGCGCCGATCTCGGCATTGGCGGCGCGCAGCGTGTACTCGGCCTGCACCACGTCCGGGCGGCGAAGCAGCACGCCCGAATCGACGCCGGCGGGCAGCTCGGCGACGGTGGGCGCGGCTTCCTCGATCGCCGAGGAGAGCAGGGCGGGGTCGATCTCGGCGCCGACGAGCAGGCGCAGCGCGTTGACGTCCTGTGCCAGCGCGGTGGTCTGCGATGCGACGTCGGACTGGGCGCTGGCCAGCGTCTGCTGCGCCTGGGCCAGGTCGGTGCGCGGGGCGATGCCGCCCTTCAGCCGCATGTCGGTGAGCTTCACCGAGCGCTCGGCATTGGCCGCCGTGTCCTGCGCGATCTTGAGCAGGCTGGCATCGGCGGCATGGTTGAGCCAGGCCGAGGCGATGTCGCCGATCAGGGTCAGCCGCGTGGCGCGCGCGGCCGCTTCGGTCGCGAACCAGCGATTCTGCTCGGCGCGGGTGAGCGAGGCGACGCGGCCGAACAGGTCGAGCTCGAATGCCGGGATGCTCACACTGCCGGTGAAGCTGGTCTGGCGGTCGCTGCCATCCGCCTTGGAGACGGTGGCGCCGGCCCCTGCGTCGAGGCCCGGGATCCGGTCGGCGCGCTGGATGCGGTATTGCGCGCGGGCGGCGGTGATGTTGGCCGCGGCGATGCGCAGGTCGCGATTATTGGCCAGCGCCGTCTCGATCAGCTTCTGCAGGCGCGGATCGCGGAAGATCTCCTGGTACGTCACCGTCGGCAGCGCGGCCTCGTTGGCCTTGAGATAGGCGTCGCCCACCGGCCAGCCCGGCGGCACCGGCGCGGCCGGGGTCTCGAGCTTGGGGTCCATCGAGCAGCCGGCCAGCGCGCTGCCCAGCATCAGGGTGAGGACGATGCGCTTCATGCCTGCGCCTCCGGCTTGTTGCGGCCCATTCGCCCGCGCACCGCCTTGAGCGAATCGCGCACACCGCGGCGGACGAGCACGAAGAACAGCGGGATGTAGAAGATCGCCAGCACCAGCGCGGTCAGCATGCCGCCGATCACCGCGGTGCCGATCGCGATGCGGCTGTTGGCGCCGGCGCCGGTCGAGATCGCCAGCGGCAGCACGCCGAACATGAAGGCGAGGCTGGTCATCACGATCGGGCGGAAGCGGATGCGTGCCGCCTCCAGCGCTGCCTCGATCACCCTTTTGCCTTCCTTCTCGGCGCGCTCGGCGAACTCGATCATCAGGATCGCGTTCTTCACCGCCAGGCCCATCGTGGTGAGCAGGCCGATCTGCAGGTAAACGTCGTTCTGCAGGCCGCGCAGGCTCACCGCGAACACCGCGCCGATCAGGCCGAGCGGCACCACCAGCATCGCGGCGACCGGGATCGACCAGCTCTCGTACAGCGCGGCCAGGCACAGGAACACGATCAGCAGCGACACGCCGTACAGCAGCGGCGCCTGCCCGCCCGCCAGCCGCTCCTGATAGGAGAGGCCCGCCCAGGCGACGCTGGTGCCCGGGATCTGCGATGCGAGCTGCTCCATCCGGTTCATCGCGTCGCCCGAGCTCTTGCCCGGGGCCGGCTGGCCCTGGAACTCGAAGGACGAGATGCCCTGGAAGCGCGACACCGTGGTCGGCGCGGTCGCCCAGCCGATCGTCGCGAAGGCGGAGAAGGGCGCCATCTGCCCGTTGCTGCCGCGCACGAACCATTCGCTCAGGTTCTGCGGATCGGCGCGATAGGGCGCGTCGCCCTGGACATAGACGCGCTTCACGCGGCCGCGGTCGATGAAGTCGTTGACGTAGCGCCCGCCCCAGGCGGTCGACAGCGTGTTGTTGACGTCGGCCTGGGTCAGCCCGAGCGCCGCCAGCTTCTCCTGGTCGATCTGGATGTTGAGCGTCGACACGTCGGGCAGGTCCGACAGGCGCACCGCCTGCAGGTCCGGATCGGCATTGGCCGCGGCGAGCAGCTTGTCGCGCGCCGCGACGAAGTCCTCGCGCGACATGCCACTCGAATTCTGCAGCTCGAGCGTGAAGCCGTTCGACTGGCCGAGCCCGCGGATCGCCGGCGGCACCAGCGCGAAGACCTGGGCATCGCGGAAGTTGCGGAAGGCACCCGCCGCGCGCTGGACGATCGCGTCCGCCGCATTGTCCTTGCCCGGGCGATCGTCCCAGGGGACGAAGTTCACGAAGCCCTGGCCGGTATTCTGGCCGCTCGCGCCGCCGCCGCCGCCGCCGCCGGTCACGGTGAAGGTGGTCTTGACGTTCTTGCCTTCCTGCTGGGTCAGGTATTTCTCGATCGCCAGCTGCACTTCCTGGGTGCGGCTCTGCGTCGCACCCGCGGGCAGGCGGAACTGGACGCTCGCCGCGCCCTGGTCCTCGGTCGGCAGGAAGCCGGTCGGCAGGCGGTAGAACATCAGCACCAGCACCGCGCAGACCAGCAGGTAGATCAGCAGGAAGATCCACTTGCGATCGACGACATAGGAGATCGTCCGCGTGTAGCGATCGATCGTCCATTCGAAGCCCTGGTTGAACTTCTCGGTACTCGTGCGGAACGCGTTGCCGAGGAACGGCACCCGGCGCGACAGCCAGCCGCTGCCCGGCTCGGCCATGTCCTTCTTGCGCTTGAGCACGGTCGCGGTCAGCGCCGGGCTCAGGATCAGCGCGACCAGCACCGACAGGATCATCGCCGAGACGATCGTCACCGAGAACTGGCGATAGATCACGCCGGTCGATCCGCCGAAGAACGCCATCGGCAGGAACACCGCCGACAGCACCAGGGCGATCGCGACGAGCGCGATCTGGATCTGGTCCATCGACTTGATCGTCGCCTCGCGCGGGGTGAGGTCGGGATCCTCCTCCATCAGGCGCTCGACATTCTCGACCACCACGATCGCGTCGTCGACGAGCAGGCCGATCACCAGCACCAGCCCGAACAGGGTCAGCGTGTTGATCGAATAGCCCAGCGCATAGAACACCGCGAAGGTGCCGAGCAGCACCACCGGCACCGCGATCATCGGTACCAGGGTGGCGCGCCAGCTCTGCAGGAACACGAACATCACGATGACGACCAGCACGATCGCCTCGATCAGCGTCATCACCACTTCGTGGATCGAGAGCTTGATGAACTCGGTGGTGTCGTTGGCATAGGCGTAGTTGAAGCCCTCGGGGAACTCCTTCGCCGCTTCCGCCACGGTCGACTTGACCAGCTCGGCGGTCTTGAGCGCGTCGGCGCCCGGCGCGGTGCTGATCGCGATGCCCGAGCCCGGATGGCCGTTCACCCGGCTGACCGCGTTGTAGTTCTCCGCGCCCAGCTCGATCC
Organism: Sphingomonas kyeonggiensis; assembly: GCF_014204495.1. GTDB lineage: Bacteria > Pseudomonadota > Alphaproteobacteria > Sphingomonadales > Sphingomonadaceae > Sphingomonas > Sphingomonas kyeonggiensis_A. The sequence continues at coordinate 1,603,003 of NZ_JACHLN010000001.1, forward strand.
GCGCCACGTCCTTCAGCAGCACATGCGCGCCGTTGGTCTGGGTCTTGAGGATGATCTTGGCGAACTGCTCGGGCGTCTGCAGCCGCGATTGCGCGGTCACCGTCGCGTTCAGCATCTGCGAACTCGGCATCGGCTGGCCGCCGATCTCGCCTGCCGCGATCTCGGTATTCTGGTTGGTGATCGCGGTCACCACGTCGCTCGGCATCAGGCTGTAGCTGGCCAGCGCCGAGGGGTTGAGCCAGATCCGCATCGCATAGGGCGAGCCGAACACATTGACGTCGCCCACGCCCGGCAGGCGCGACAGCGTGTCCTGCAGGTTGGACGAGAGCCAGTCGGAAACGTCGCGATTGGTGCGCTTGTCGGTCTCGTCATAGACGCCGACGAGCAGCAGCGTGTCGGGGTTCGACTTGGTGACGCGCACGCCCTGCTGCTGCACCTGGTTGGGCAGGCGGGACAGCGCCTGCTGCACCTGGTTCTGCACCTGCACCTGGGCGATGTCGGGATCGGTGCCCTTGTCGAAGGTCGCGCTGATCGTCACCTGCCCGCGCGAGGTCGAGGACGAGCTGAAATAGAGCAGCCCGTCGATGCCGGTCAGGTTCTGCTCGATGATCTGCGTCACCGAATTCTGCACCGTCTCGGCCGACGCGCCCGGATAGGTGGCGCGGATATTGACCTGGGGCGGCGCGATGTCCGGATATTGCGCGATCGGCAGCGAGAAGACCGCGCCCAGGCCCATCAGCATCGTGATGATCGCGATCACCCAGGCGAAGATCGGGCGATCGATGAATACGCGGGACATAGTGGCTTAGCCGCCCTTCGACTTGGAGGCGCCGGTGCCCTGGCCCTTGCGGGGCGTCTCGATCTTCTGCGGCGTGTCGGCCGGGACCGGGCGGATATCGGCATTGGGCTTCAGGTTGGCGATGCCCTGGGTGATCACCTTGTCGCCGGGGTTGAGCCCCTTGGTGATGACCCAGAAGGCGCCCTGGGTGCGGTCGGCGGTCACGTCGCGGCGCACCGCCTTGTTGTCGGCGCCGACCACCCAGAGCTGGGCGCTGCCCTTGGCGTCGCGCGACACCGCCTGCTGCGGCACCAGATAGGCGCGGGTGTCGACCGCCTGGGTGAACACCGCGCGGACGAACATGCCGGGCAGCAATATGCCCTCGGGATTGTCGAAGCGGGCGCGCAGCGTGACCGTGCCGGTATTCTGGTCGACCATCACTTCGGAGAATTCGACGGTGCCGGTGCGGCCATATTCGCTGCCGTCCTCCAGCTTCACGCGTACGCTGGCGCTGCCGGGCATCACGCCCTGCTGCTGGAGCGAGCGGCGCAGCGCGAGCAGCTCGGTGCTCGATTGCTGGATGTCGACGAAGATCGGGTCGAGCCGCTGGATCACCGCCAGCGGATCGGCCTGGTTGCTGGTGACCAGCGCGCCTTCGGTGAACAGCGAGCGGCCGATGCGGCCGGTGATCGGCGCCGGCACCCGGGTGAAGTGCAGGTTGATCTTCGCGGTCTGCAGCTGGGCGCCGCTCTGGGCGATCTGCGCGCTCGCCTGGCGCGACGCGGCCAGCGCGTCGGTATAATCCTGCTTCGAGACCGCCTCGGCCTCGGCCAGCGGCTTGTAGCGATCGGCCTTGGTCCGCGCCGCCTCGGCATTGGCGCGGGCGTTCTGCAGGCTGGCCGAAGCCTCGGCCACGCTGGCGGCATAGAGGCGCGGATCGATCTGGTAGAGTGTCTCGCCCTGGCGGACGATCGTGCCTTCCTTGAACAGGCGCTTGAGGATGATGCCCGCCACCTGCGGACGCACTTCGGAGACCTGATAGGGGTTCACCCGGCCGGTCAGCTCGGCGACGACCGGCACTTCGCCGGGCTGCACCACCACGAAGCCGACCTGGGGCGGCCCGCCCGCGCCCTTCTTCTGCGCGGACTGGCTGCCGCTCCCGCACGAGGCGAGAATCAGCGTGGCGGAAAGCAGGGCAAAGGCAGGAAGGCGGGATCCGCCAGCAGTGATTCGGTGCAAGTGTTCAACCCGGATCAAGGCGCCGACTCGGGGCGCGGTTCTATGCGGAAATTCTCTTGGGCAGCGGCCTGTGCAGGCGCAACACAAGAAATATGCGGGAAACGCGAAACTATGTCCCGCCGCTGGATACGTTTCCACGATATGATTACCGCGCGCAACAATCCTCGGGATGCCGTAGCGTTCCGTGGGGCGTGGGTGTCGAACTCCCTCTCCCGCAAAAGCGGTAGAGGGCATGGAAGGCCTCCCCCGTTGCGGCAAACCCGCAACCGGCCTATTGGCGCGCGCCAATATGGCACGCATCGAAACGCCCGCCCGCATCCGCGGCTTCCAGGATATCTTCGGCGAGGATCAGCGCCGGTTCGCGCATGTCGTCGATACGTTCGATCGCATCCGTCGTCTTTACTGTTTCCAGCGCGTCGAAATGCCGGTGCTCGAATCGACTGCGGTTTTCTCGCGCTCGATGGGCGAGACCAGCGATGTCGTCTCCAAGGAGATGTATACCTTCGCGCCCGGCGAGGACGAGGACGGCACGGTGACGATGCGCCCTGAGTTCACCGCCGGCATCTGCCGCGCCTTCATCACCAATGGCTGGCAGCAGCACACCCCGCTCAAGCTGGTGACCAGCGGCGCGGCGTTCCGTCGCGAGCGCCCGCAAAAGGGCCGCTACCGCCAGTTTCACCAGATCGACGCCGAAGTGCTGGGTGTTGCCGAGCCCTCGGCCGATGTCGAACTGCTCGTGCTCGCCGACCAGCTGCTGCGCGCGCTCGGCATCGAGGACGTGACGCTTCAGCTCAACACGCTGGGCGATGCCGAGACGCGTGAAGCCTGGCGCACCGCGCTGGTCGCGCATTTCGAGCAGCACAGGGATCAGCTCAGCGAGGACAGCCTTGTCCGGCTCGAGAAGAACCCGATGCGCATCCTCGATTCGAAGGATCCGCGCGATCGCCCGATCGCCGACAGCGCGCCGGATATCGACGCCTATCTGACCGAGAGCGCCGCCGCCTTCTTCAAGGCAGTGACCGACGGGCTCGACGCGGCGGGCGTGCGGTGGACGCGCAACTCGCGTCTTGTGCGCGGGCTCGACTATTATCGCCACACCGCCTTCGAGTTCGTCACCAACAAGCTCGGCGCGCAGGGCACGGTGCTGGCCGGCGGCCGCTATGACGGGCTGGTCGGCAGCCTGGGCGGTCCCGAGACTCCGGGCGTGGGCTGGGCGGCCGGCATCGAACGGCTGGGGATGATGATCCCCGAGCCGGCGGCAGAGCGACCCGACGTTATAGTCGTTGCGGAAGAGGATGACGCAATTCCGGCCGCACTTGCTGCAATAACTAGACTGCGAAAGCGTGGTTGGTCTGCGAGTCTGGTTGCCGCAGGTTCGCCGCGCAAGCGCTTTGATAAGGCCGTTAAAGAGAAGCCGAGGGCTATCGAGTCAGTTCGATTGGTGGATGGGAAAATAGTCCGTCGTCTCAAGGTGCTTGAAGCAGATGCGCCTGAACTAGAAGAGAAGTTGCTGGCGCTGATTGAAGAAAGCACCGCGCGGTGAAGATTCCCGCCGACCGGATTGCCGCGATCGAGGCGCGGCGCGACGAGTTGCAGGCGCAGATGGCGACCGGCGATCTCTCCGGCGACAAGTTCGTCGCGGTGTCGAAGGAATATGCCGAGATCGAGCCGGTGGCGCTCGCCGCCGGCGAAGTCCGCCGCCTGCGCTCCGAAGCCGAATCGCTCGCGCTGATGGCGCAGGAGCCCGATGAGGAAATGCGTGCGCTCGCGGCGGAAGAGCTGCGTGCCAACGAAACCGCGCTGGCCGCGGCCGAGCGCGGGCTCGCGCTGTCGCTGCTGCCGCGCGATGCGGCCGATGCCCGCCCGGCGATGCTCGAAATCCGAGCCGGCGTCGGCGGCGACGAAGCGGCTTTGTTCGCTGGCGACCTGCTGCGCATGTACCAGCGCTATGCCGATCGCATGGGCTGGAAGATCGAGCTGATCTCCGCCTCCGATTCGGAGTTCGGCGGCTACAAGGAAGTCGTGCTCAGCGTCACCGGCACCGGCGTGTTCGCCAAGCTCAAGTTCGAAAGCGGCGTCCACCGCGTCCAGCGCGTGCCGGCGACCGAAGCGGGCGGGCGCATCCACACCTCGGCGGCGACGGTGGCGGTGCTGCCCGAGGCCGAGGACGCCGACATCAAGATCGACGACAAGGATTTGCGCATCGACATCTTCCGGGCCTCGGGGCCGGGCGGGCAGGGCGTCAACACCACCGATTCGGCGGTGCGCATCACGCACTTGCCCACCGGCACGATCGTCATCCAGCAGGACGAGCGCTCGCAGATCAAGAACAAGGCCAAGGCGATGAAGGTGCTGCGCACCCGCCTCTACGAGCGCGAGCGCGATCGGCTGGCCTCGGAGCGCTCGGGCGCGCGTGCCTCGATGGTCGGCTCGGGCGATCGCTCGGAGCGCATCCGCACGTATAATTTCCCCCAGGGGCGGGTCACCGATCACCGCATCAACCTGACCCTTCACCGCCTGCCCGAAGTGATGGAAGGCGAGCTCGACGAACTGATCGGCGCGCTGATCGCCCAGGACGAAGCGGATCGACTGGCCCAGCTCGACGGGTAATCCTCTCAACTCCCCTCCCTGCAAGGGAGGGGCGGGGGTGGGTTGGAAAAGGCCGGGCTCGATGCCCGGCCTTTTCTGTTCCGGCGCGACCTTCTTGATCGTCATTCCGGTCCCCAACCCCGTCATCCCCGCGCAGGCGGGGATCCAGGGTAGCTCGGGATAAACGCGGAAATCGGACCTCCGCTTGCCGGAGATCGCAAGGCGAGCCGCACCGCCATCGCCCCTTGGCTCTGGATCCCCGCCTGCGCGGGGATGACGCTATTGTTGAGCGAGGGGGGATGCTCTCGGCGCGTCACCCCTCTGGCAATGTAGGAAATCTTCTGCTTCGGTCCCGGCATGACCCGCGCCGCGAAAATCCGGATCGATCCCTTGCCCCAGCGTCCCTCCCGCACCCGCGTGGCGTATCAAGGGATTCAACATTTTCCGGTTGCCGGCTCTAAGCGGGAGGCGCGGCATGCCCTCTCCTGATCCCCGACCCGAGGCGCCGTCGGCGGCAAATGGCAGGAGCGTGCGCGTCGGCCTCAACGAAGCCGCCCGCACGCTGGAGCCCGTCTCCGATTCGCCCCGGCTCGATGCCGAACTGCTGATGGCGCATGCGCTCGGCGTGACCCGGGAAGCGATGATCCTGCGCCATATCGGCGATCCGGTCCCTGGAGGGTTCGAATCCCTCCTCCAACGCCGCCTGGCACATGAACCCGTCGCCTATATCACCGGCAGCCGGGCCTTCTGGACGATCGAGCTGGCGGTGGGGCCGGGGGTATTGATCCCGCGTCCGGACAGCGAAACGCTGCTCGAGGCGGCGCTCGAATATTTCGGGGCGCGGTCGCCGGCGCGCATCCTCGACCTGGGTACCGGGCCGGGCACCTTGCTGCTGGCGGCGCTGGCCGAATGGCCCGAGGCGCAGGGGCTGGGCGTGGACGCGTCCGAGGTCGCGCTCGACTATGCCCAGCGCAATGCCGATGCGCTGGGGCTGGCCGATCGCGCCGGCTTCCAGCGCGGCGACTGGGCGCAGGGGCTGGAGGCGCGATTCGACCTGGTCCTGGCGAATCCCCCCTATATCGGCACCGTGGAGGATCTGCCCGAGCAGGTCCGCCGCTATGAGCCGGGCTCGGCCTTGTTCGCGGGTGCGGAAGGGCTCGACGATTATCTGCGGATCATCCCCGATCTGCGCCGGCTGCTGGCGCCGGGCGGCGCGGCGGTGCTGGAGATCGGCTGGACTCAGGCCGAACCCGTATCCGCGATTGCCCGGAAGTGCGGTTTCGCGGTGACGCTGTACAAGGATCTTGGCGGGCGTCCGCGGGCGTTGCTGCTGACTTGAAACGACGCGAAAACGACACATATTTCTGCTTGGACATTAGTGCTGCACCGGCTAAGACAGCGACGGGGTAGGGCACTTTCAACCAAGAAGTTGAAGCTTGGGCCGTGAAGAACGCACAGCCCCGATTCAGGTCATGATAGCCGCTGCAGTCCGGTGGCCATGGCAGGCGAGTTGCGCCTCCCGAGGCGTTGACGCGCATTTGTAAACTGCATCCGGGACCCAGGAATTGGACCGACGGACAGCGTAAACAAGACAGGACATACAGACCTTGATGAACAATCGTCAGGCCGGCCGCCGTCGTGGTCGTGGCGGGCAGCAGCAGCGCCAGGGTGGCAACCCCGGCCAGGGTAACGGGAATCGCATCGACAACCGTGCGCGCGGCAACGCCGCCCAGCTGCTCGAGAAGTACAAGAATCTGGCGCGCGACGCTCAGATGCAGGGCGATCGGGTCAACACCGAATATTATCTCCAGTTCGCGGATCACTATTTCCGCGTGCTGAGCGAGAGCCGGTCGCGCTTCGAGGAGCAGAACCAGCAGCAGCGCCGCAACCGCGATGATTTCGACAGCGACGACGAGGATTTCGACGTCGAGGCCGATGGCAACCGCGCCGAGGATGGCGACGACCAGCCCGAGCAGCGTGCCCAGCAGCAGCCGCGTCGCGAGCGTGAAGGCCGCGGTGATCGCGAGGGTCGCCAGGAGCGGTCGGAGCGTCAGCCCCGCCGCGAGCGCGAGCAGCGCAACGGTCACGCCAACGGCAATGGCTATGCCAATGGCCATGGTGCCGAGGGTGAGGGCGACGCCGCCGAGGCGGTCGAAGCCCAGGCGCCCCGCGAGGAGCAGGCTCCGCGTCGTGCGCGTCGCCCGCGCCGCGAGGAAGCCCAGGCCGAGGAAAGCCATGCGATCGACGCCGCGGTGCTCCCGCCCGCGCTCGGCGTAAGCGATGCGGCCCCGGCCGAGGCCGCGGAAGAGCCGGCCAAGAAGCCGCGCCGCCCCCGCGCCCGCAAGGACGCCGAAGCGACGGCCTGATTGGTGATACCGAAATCGGCGGCTGGGCTCGGGCTCAGTCGCCGATTTCGATTTGGTCGCGCAGCAAGTCCTCCACCTGCGCGTCATGCCCGGTCCCGGAGCTGAGGAACATCAGTCCCATCAGCGCGGCGCCGAGCAGGATCGTGAAGAACACGCCGAGTGCGGTGGCCAGGGCCAGGGTGAAGTTCAGCCAGCCCAGCCAGTGCCAGAGGATCAGCACCGAAAGCACCGCCACCGCGGCGGCAACCAGTGCCATCCGCGCCAGGACGCGGCGATAGCGCCCCCAGGCGAAGGCAGCATATTCCGGATCGTCCAGGCCCCGGGGCGCTTCCATCTTTTGCAATTGGGGACGATTCGTGGGACACACAAGCGCCTCAACCCGAACGAGGAGTCGAGCGATGACAATCGCGGCAATCCTGGGTGGCAAAGGGCGTGACGTTGTCTCGGTCGATGGTGACAGCACCGTAGCCGATGCCGTTTCGCTGCTTGCGGGCAAGCGCATTGGCGCCGTGCCCGTGATGGTCGGCAATGCCGTGGCCGGCATCTTCTCCGAACGTGACGTGATCTACTGCCTCGAACGCGACGGCGCGGCGGCGCTCGCCCGCAAGGTCAGCGAAGTGATGACCGCCCCGGCGATCACCGTTTCGCCGGACGAGGGCGTGCTTGCCGCACTGGCGCTGATGACGCGCAGGCGCATCCGCCATCTGCCGGTGGTCGAGGGTGGCACCTGTATTGGCTTCATTTCGATCGGCGACCTGGTGAAGTACCGGATCGAGCGGATCGAATCCGAAGCCGATGCGATGCGCGCCTATATCCAGGCGGTCTAGGCGCCGCGGTTGCGGACGAGGTTGATCGAGTCGACCAGCATCCGCCGGGCGAACAGGAACAGCAGCCCGGCATAGGCGAGCCCGCCGGCGGCGACCAGCAGCGCCAGACGGAGAAGTTCGGGCACCGGAGGGAGCAAGGCGTCGAGGCCGGTGACAATCAATGCCATTGCCCCGGCGGCGAGCGCCGACGGCGCGATCGCCTCGACCAGTGTGCCGAATTTTACGCCGATCACCGGCAGCGTCCGCCAGGTCGAGAGCGCGAGATAGAGCGGGTAGGCGGCGAACCAGGCGGCGACGAGCCCCATCACTCCCCAGTGCACGCCGATCAGGAAGGCGATCGGCAGGCAGAGCGCGCCCGTCATGGAATTCTGCGCGCTGATCCCGGGGCGCCCACAGGCATCGCTGGCCGGGGCGAAGAGTACCTGCAGCGTCATCATCGGCATGGCGAGCGCGAGCCAGTGCACCACCGGCACCGCTTCCATCCATTTCGGGCCGAGCGCGACCGCGACCAGCGGCTCGGCCGTGGCAGCCATGCCGAGATAGAAGGGCATGGCGACCAGCATCACCAGCCGGACCGACTTGGTGAAGGCGGCGCCAACTGCGGCCTTGTCGTCCTTCAATCGGGCATAGGCGGAGAAGGCGACTTCGTTGAGCGGTGGCACGAATTTCGAGACGAAGATCTGGGTGAGGAACAGGCTGGTCGTATAGATGCCCAGCATGTGCGGATCGAACAGGCGGCCGGCGATGAACACATCGGCCTGACTCTGCGCGAACCAGAAGATCTGGCCGGTGGCCATCACGCCACCATAACGGGCGATGTCGCCGGCGCCGCGAAAGTCGAAGCTCGGCCACATATAGGAGCGCGCGGCGATGGTCATGCCGATGGCACGAGTGGCGAACAGCGCGATCGGCGCGGCGACCAGCGTCCAGACGCCCATGCCGGCGAGTGCGCCGGCGAGCGCGGTGATGGCTCCTGCGAGCGCCGAGACGAAGTTGACCAGCGCCTGCCTGCGGAAGTCCATCTCCCGCGAGAGCAGTGCTTGGGGCAGGGCGATGAACGGCGTCGCTATATATAGAAGCGCCTGAACCCGGAGCAGGTCGGCGACCATCGGCTGGCGATAATAGGCGGCGGCGGCAGGCGCGGCGAGGTATTGCAGGCCGCCCAGGGCGAAGTTGAGCAGGATCAACATGCCGAACAGCTGGCGCTGGGCGTGGCGCCCCGCGTCCTCGCGCTGGATCAATGCGCTGGCGAGACCGTAGCCATTGAGCATGTTGAGCAGCACCAGGATCACCTGGGTCATCGCGAACAGGCCATAGGCCGAAGGGCCGAGCAGCCGGATGACGATGAAGGTCGAGGCCCAGGTGAGCAGCTGCCCGAAGATCTGGGTGCCCGAACGCCAGATGACGGCGCTGCGTACCTGCTGGCGCAGGCTGGTGCCTTGGGTCTCGGAAGTGGCCAGCACGGGTTCGCTCATACGCGCGCTATGCGCCCGTTCGCCTTTATGCCGCGTAAACCGTCGAGAAGGCCGCATTTGCGTGCATGGCTATGCAACCGAGCAGCCGTTCGAGTCGGGAATCGAGGCCCGGATCGATGAATCGCGCAGGTTCGACCGCCGGAGGGCCTGTTTGGGCGGCTCAAGGCGCCTGATTCCCGCTGATTCTGGGTCGTGATTCGGATGGTTTGGGGATGATTCGGGGTTTGAGGCGAGGGTTTGCGGACCTTCAAAATGGTGCTAAAGTGTTGATATTGAGTGGTTTGTGGTTCCTGTTTCGAAAAAAAGACAGAAAGTTACAGATGGCTGT
>NZ_JACHLN010000002.1 GCF_014204495.1 Sphingomonas kyeonggiensis
TCGTCCACCCGTTTGGCGCGGGATGGAGCAGCCCGGTAGCTCGTCAGGCTCATAACCTGAAGGTCGCAGGTTCAAATCCTGCTCCCGCAACCAACGTGCCAATAACAAAAACCCCGCAAGTCCAGCGACTTGGCGGGGTTTTGTTTTATCTGCTCTCAGCGGCCCGGAGCGGATTTCCCGGCTTCTTCCAGGCCCGAATTCGGGCGATTTTCAGCCGCGCGCGCTTCGATCCGCCATGCCCGGCACACCCGCGGCGCCGATCGCGCGAACCAGCGCTTCCGCCATGATCGCGGATGTCCGTTCGCCTTCCTCCGCGGTGGCGTGCGCGGGATGGCCGAAATAGGCCTCGGGGCCGCCTGCCTCGGTGAAGGTCCTTGCGCCCGCCGCGAAGGCGGTGACCAGGCTGGACGGGTTGTGGCGAAGGTTCCGGCAGGTCGCCGCATCGACCAGGTCGGGCCGGTCGGCGAGCACGAGGCTGGTTTCGAACTGGCCGGCATGGCAGGCACCGGACACGAATTCCGCCGTCAGCTCGGCCGCGAGCGCCCGCCGGGTGAAATCCGGAAAGGCAAGGGGTAGCCCGAGCGCTTCCACCGCGGGGACCAGGCTTCGCAGCATCGCGACATTGGCCGGATCGAAATGGCTGTTCGCCAGCGCCAGGCAGGCAAAGCCCTGCGCCTTCAGGCTGGCGGCGATGTCGAGGATGATCGCCCGCGCGGTCGCCTCGCCGATCGAGATCGTGCCGGCGAACTCCTCGGCATAATGCGCCGGGGCATAGGCAAGGGCGGGCAGCACGAAGCCGTGCATGCCCTGCGCTTCGAGCAGCGCCGCCGCGCGCCGGGCCATGCCTTCGGAAATGATCACGTCGGTGCACAGCGGCAGATGCGGCCCATGCGCCTCGACCGCGCCGAGCGGCAGGATCGCCACCACCGGCCGGCCGCTCGCCAGCGCCGCCTGCACCTGCGTCCAGGGCAGATCGCCGAGCATCATCGATAGATCTCCCGCAGCTTCTTGCGATCGATCTTGTCGCGATCGTTCCGCGGCAGCGGCACTTCGGACAGATAGACCTGGTGCGGCACCTTGTAGCGCGCCAGCCGGCCGCGGGCGAATTCCAGCACTTCGGCACCCAGCGCTTCCCCGGCGGCCTCGCGCGGCACGATCACCACCACCGGCTTCTCCAGCCCGTTGGCATCGGCCCGGCCGAACACGCAGCATTCGAGCACAGCGGGATGCTCGCTCAGGCACCCCTCGACCTCGAGCGGGCTGACATAGATGCCGCCGCTCTTGATCATGTCGTCGCCGCGGCCCTCATAATACCAATATCCCTCGGCATCGCGGCGGAACAGGTCGCCGCTGACGATCGCGCCGCCGCCCAGGTGGCGCTTCGATTTGGCATAGTCGCCGTGATAATAGAGCGCGGCGCTATCCCCGCGGATGCGCAGCACGCCGATCTCGCCGCCGGCGATCGGCATGCTGGCCTCGTCGAGCAGGTCCGCCTCATAGCCGGGCACCAGCTTGCCCAGGCTCCCCGGCCGGATGTCGCCGGGCCGGTTGCTGATATAGATGTGGAAGCTCTCCGCGCTGCCGATCCCGTCGATGATCGGCACGCCGAAGCGCGCGTTCCAGCGCGCGTGCAGCTCGCGCGGCAGCGCCTCGCCGGCGCTCCACATCATCCGGATGCTCGACAGGTCGGGCGCCTGCGCCTCGGCCTCGAGCATCTTGTTGATCAGCGTCGGCACATTGGTGAGCACGGTCGGTCGATGCCGCGCGACCAGCGCGAACAGGTTCTCCGGCGTCGGCTGCTCGCGCGCCAGGATCGCGGTCGCGCCCACCGCGAAGGGGAACATCAAATTGGTGCCCGTCGCATAGCCGAAATAGAGCCGCGGGCCGGACAAAGTGATGTCGCTCTCCGCCATGCCGATGAAGCGCTTCGCATAGACTTCGGTGTTGTACGCGAAGTGGAAATGGCAATGGACCGCGCCCTTGCTCTGCCCGGTGGTGCCGCTGGTGAACAGCCACACGGCGGGATCATCCTTGCGCGTCGGCCAGGGCGGCGGGGCAGGGGGCTCGGTCGCGGCGATCCAGCGGTCGAACCCCGGCAGCCCGGGCGCCTCGCCGACCAGGATGACCGATCCCGGATCCTGGCAATGCCGCGCGCCCTCCCGTGCCGCCTCGAACGCCGCCATGCTGGTCTCGTCGATGAACGCGAACTGCGGCTTCACATAGCCGAGATAGTAAGCATAGTCGCTCGCCGGCAGCATCGGGTTGATCTGGGTGACCACCGCGCCCGCCTTGATCGCGCCGAACCAGGCATAGACGAATTCCGGGCAGTCGCGCATGCACAGCAGCACCCGCTGCTCGGGCAGCAGCCCGCCGGCGAGCAGCCGCTCGGCCACCCGCGTCACGTTGGCCGCCACCTCGGCATAGCTGATCGCCCGGTCTTCGAAGAGCAGGGCGGTCTTCCCCCCGCGCCCGGCCTCCACATTCGCGAACACGAAATAGTCCGCCATGTTGAAGGAATCGGGGAAGGCGGGGAGGGGTTCCGTCATGCCCGGATGATTGGAGAGCCGGCGGCTTTCGTCAATCCGGTAACGGGTGATACCAGTTGGCTGGCGGGCTTACGGCAACAATTCAAGATCATCCCGCGCCGCCTCTTTCTCCGTCATCCCCGCGAAGGCGGGGATCCAGAGTCACGAGCAGAGCGCGCAGGGGACCGCGGTGGCGTCCCCGGTTAGCGAGCGCTCGATTGCACGATTTGTCCCGAGCTACCCTGGATCCCCGCCTTCGCGGGGATGACGGTGATTTGTCCTACCGCATCACCGCCGACAGCGGCACGTGCCGCCAGAAGCCGCGTACCTCGTCGTCATAGCCGGTCAGGTCGTAGCGCAGCAGTGACACCGGCAGCCGCCCGGTGTTCATCAGATAATCGTGATAGTCGCGCAGCGAGAATTTGTCGCCGAGCTGGCGGCGGCGATCGACCAGCAGCTTCTGCAGCTGCATCGCCCCGATCGTATAGGTCATGCCATAGCCCGGCGGGCGGCGGATATAGATGCCGGCATCGGTGCGCGCGACATTGTCGTCGAGATACGGCGTCCATTCCTTCCAGAAGGCCATGGTCTGCGGCACGGTCATCTCGTTGCGCTGCATCTTCACGTCGCCGATCGTCCGCGCCGCGCGGAACAGGCCGAAGATGTAGATCAGCTCGCGGGTGCGCGGCCGGTCGTCGAACAGGCCGAGCTGCAGCGCGCTCTCCTCCAGGTAGAAGCCCCAGCCCTCGGTGCGCCCGCTGTCGCTCACCTTGCTGCGGATCGGACCGGTAACCCGCTTGCCGGTCATCCCGTCGAAGCGGTGGCCGGGGAAGGTGGCGTGGAGATGATCGGGGGAAGCGTCGCGGAACTGGATCTGCTCCCAGAACATCGGCCCTGTCGGCCGCACGATCCACGGCGCGTTGAAGCCCACTTCCTGATAGGTGCCCGGGATATAGTCGGGGATCGTGACGATCTCCTCATCCTTCAGCCACTTGCGGATCTTGGCGTCGGTGCCCGCGAGCTGCGCCTCATATTCCGCGCCCGATTTGGGCAGTTCCAGCTCGGGCAGCTTGCGGTTGCGGTGCCGTTCCGTGGTGTAGTCGGCCCAGAAGCGGGTGAGCTCGCGCTCGGCCAAGGTCACCACCTCGTCGGAGGTGTAGGGCATCAGCCGGACATTGGTGAGGAACCAGTCATAGGCCGGCTTGCCGACCCCGGCATGCGCGGTCATCGCCGGGCGCCCGGCCGCCAGCCAGTCGCGGAACCCCTTGATCGCGGCCTCGGCCGCCTTGATGTCGCCGAGCAGCGCGGGCTGCTGCTTCTGCGCCCGGCCGTGCAGATCGGCGAACCAGCCGATCAGCCCCTCGGGCTCGACCGCGCGATAGGGCATGCCGTGCCCCACGCCGTCGCCATGCGACAGGCTGTGCAGCGCGAGATCGGCATAGTCGGCGGCAACCGAGTCGAGATTGACCTTCGCCTGCGCCAGATAGGCCGGGATCGCCTTCAGCCGCGCCTGGAAACTCGCCAGCGCCTCGCCCTTGAGCGGCAGCTCGGTATAGGCCAGCCGCTGCAGCTCATCGACATACATGCCCGGATCGCGTGCCCAGGGCTTGAGGATGTTCAGGCTGAAATCCTGCAGGTCCATCTGCGCGCGCACCGCGAGATAATCGACCTGCTGATGCCGGTCCCAGCTCGCCACCGCGAAATCGGGCAGCCTGGCCTGGAAGTCGCGGAGCTCGGCGCGGCGCTTCTCCACCGCGGCGGGGCTGTAGTCGACCACGCCGTTCACCGCCCTGGGCTTGCTCCACGCATCGAAGGCCGTGAACAGCGCGACGAGATCGGCATGGCTGCCCTTGCCCCGGGGCGGGCCGTTGGGCTGCGGCGCTGCCTGCTGCGCGATCGCCGGGGCGATGCCGAGCCCCGCCGGCAAGGCGCTCCCGGCCAGGAGCAGAGCGATCCCCAATGTCCTTGCGCGCATGTCAGCCTCCCTCGCGATGGTTCGCCGCGCGGCGCCCGTTCGGCCGCGCTCCGTTCATATAAAACGAAAAACACGTGATTTGTAATACGATGCTCGGCGAATGCGCACTGGTCAAGAGGCACCGAATCGGTGTTATCTCCGAGGCATGTGGGGTGCAGTCGACCGGTCCGAAGTGGTGCGAATCGGCAGAAAACTGCGGATTCCTCTTCCATATTCGCTGCTTTCCTGGCGGTTCGATCGGTGCGGTCGGGCCGGATCGAGCCGGTTGGATGCCGGGAAAAAACCGTGCGCAATCGCGGGCTTCACGGCATCTTTGTTACCGGAAAGCGACACTTTTCACATTTTTTCGCTACCCCGAATTGACCCCAATCAATCGATATGCTCAAAATCACGCACTTGTTCACAGAAATGGACGCGGCCAACGACGTCCGGACGTAACGAGGCAGGCGGGCATATCCATTCGGGGAGACACGATCATGGGCAGTAAGCGGGTAGCGGTGATGCGGGCGGGATTGCGGGGCGGTTCCGCGCTGCTCGCCACGATGATGATGATGGGCACGGCGTTCGCGCAGACCGCCGAGCCGGAAGGTGAAACGAGCGAGGCGATCGTCGTCACCGGTTCGCGCATTCCGCGTCCGGACGTCGACTCGAACAGCCCGGTCAACGTCATCGGCAGCGAGGAAATCAAGCAGACCGCCACTGCCGAGACCGAGCAGCTGCTCAACGCGCTGCCCCAGGCGGTCGCCGGCTCGGGTGCCCAGTCGAACGCCGGCAACGGCTCGGCCACGGTCAACCTGCGTAACCTCGGCGCCGCGCGCACCCTGGTGCTGCAGAATGGCCGCCGCATCGTCGGCGCCAGCCAGGACGGCGTCGTCGACATCAACATGATCCCGCCCTCGATGATCGAGCGGATCGAAGTCGTCACCGGCGGCGCCTCCGCCGTGTACGGCTCGGACGCGATGGCCGGCGTGGTCAACTTCGTCACCAAGACGAATTTCGAAGGCCTCGAGGTCAGCGGCCAGTACGGCCTCACCGATCGCGGCGATGCCGATCGCTACAACATCGACTTCACCGTCGGCGGCAATTTCGACGATGGCCGCGGCAACATCGTGTTCAACGGCAGCTATTATGACCGCGGCATCGTCAAGGGCTCGGCCCGCGCGCATGCCTCGCTCTACCTGGTCGATGCGGTGCAGGGCGGGAAGGGCGTGCTCGTCCCCGGCGGCAACGGCGTCACGCCGCAGGGTACGATCTTCACCCCGGCGCTGGTCGGCAAGGTCGATCCGTACGGCAACACGATCGGCACCGCCGGCATCTTCTTCGCGCCCGAAGGCTGGCGCGCCTACAAGACCAGCGACGGTTTCAACGATCGCCCCTACACCAACCTCCAGATGCCGATGAAGCGCTGGTCGGGCGCGCTGACCGGTCACTATGACGTGACCGACAACATCACTGCCTTCTGGGAAGGCAATTACGTCCGCAGCGAGATCAACTCGACGCTGGGCGCGGTGCCGATGAGCAGCTCGGGCTTCCTGCCGAACTTCCAGTTCGACCTGCGCAATCCCTATCTCTCGTCCTCGCTGCGCGAGTTCCTGCGCACCAATCTCGATGCCGATGGCGACAATCTGGTCTCGCTCAACATCAATCGCCGCCTGCTCGATTTCGGCTCGCGTACCGATGACCAGACCCGCGAATTCTCGCGCTATGTCGTCGGGCTGCGCGGCGCGCTCACCGACAAGCTGAACTGGGAAGCCTTCTACAACCAGGGCCATGTCCGGATCACCGAAGTCCAGGGCGGCGGCGTCCTGATCGACAATTTCGCCAACGCGTTCCTGACCAACCCCAGCAATCCCTATGATTGCCTCACCACCGACACGCGCTGCGTCACGATCAACCCGTTCGGGTTGATGTCGATGACCAAGCCGATGATCGATTACATCTACACCAACCTCACCAACATCACCGTCCTCGATCAGAAGCAGGCCGGCGCCAGCATCACCGGCACGCTGTTCAAGCTGCCGGCGGGCAATGTCGGCATCTCGGTTGGTGCCGAATATCGCAAGGAAAGCTCCACCTTCACGCCCGACCAGCTCTACATCCAGGGCAAGGCGCTCTCGCGCTCGGCGGGCATCCAGGCGACCGGCGGCAGCTTCGACGTCAAGGAAGTCTATGGCGAGCTCGTCGTGCCGATCCTGGCCGACATGCCGCTGGTCCACATGCTCTCGTTCGAGGGCGGCATCCGCTATTCGGACTATTCGACCGCAGGCGGCGTGACCTCGTGGAAGGCCGGCGGCGAGTATTCGCCGGTCAAGGGCCTCAAGATCCGCGGCCTCTATCAGCGCGCGGTGCGTGCGCCGAACGTTGTCGAGCTCTATTCGGGTGCCACCAACACCGCGCCGCAGGCGACCGACTTCTGCAACGCCACCGGTGCCAACCGCACTGCGGCCGAGCGGACCTTCTGCGTCAGTTCGCTGGGCGTGCCGTCGAGCGTGATCGACGTGTTCCAGCAGGAGAATGTCCAGATCCGCGCGATCACCGGCGGCAATCCGAACCTGCAGGAGGAAACCTCGGACACCTGGTCGCTCGGTGCGGTCTTCCGTCCGGACTTCGTGCCGAACCTCCAGCTCACCGTCGACTATTACAACATCAAGATCGACGGCGCGATCGCGGCGTTCGGCGGCGGCCTCCAGTCGGTCATCACTGCCTGCCGCGCCAACCTGTCGATGAGCAACGTCTTCTGCCAGCCGCTCAACCACCGCTCGTCGGACGGCCAGCTCTATGACGTGCCGCTGCTCAACGCGAACATCGCCTCGATGGAGACGTCGGGCGTCGATTTCCGGCTCGACTACAAGTACGACACCGGCTCGTTCGGCAGCCTCAGCTATTATCTGGCCGGCAGCTACCTCATCAAGAGCGTGGTCCAGAGCAGCCCGATCGTCGCGGCGGTCGATTGCGCGGGCTATATCGGCGGCGGCAGCTGCGGCAACGCCAACCCCAAGTGGCGCTTCACCCAGCGCCTGACCTGGGACGTGACCGATGCCTTCCAGGTCTCGCTGCGCCACCGGTTCATCGGCTCGGTGAAGGACGGGCGCATCGCGGCGGCCAAGGCTTCGGGCGCGGCGATGCCGCTGCTCGCGGTGCCGGAGACCGGCCAGATCAGCTATTTCGATCTGAGCGCGTCCTACGACATCGACAAGTCGCTCAGCATCTATGGCACGATCGACAATCTCGGCGATCACAACCCGCCGTTCCAGCTCTACGAGCGGGATACCTATGACGCGATCGGCCGCCGCTTCACGGTCGGTTTCCGCAAGCGGTTCTGAGGCCCCTAGTCCGGCGGCGGCGGGCGGGCCGTCGTCGCCGGCAACCGGCCTTCGGGCCGGCGTGACGAATATGAGTGAAGGTGTCGGGAAGATGATGAAGTTCCGCGTTTCCGTCCATGCGATGTCGGTGGCCCTGGCGATCGCATCGCTGAATGCGGCGCCTTCCGCATCGGCCCAGCAGCAACAGTCCCAGGCGGTGGCGGGCACCAGCTTCTCGCTCGACGAGCTCTATCGCTACAAGAGCCTCGTCGGTCTCGAGCCGCTGGGATACAGCTGGGCGGCGGACAGCAGCGCGGTCCTCTTCCTGTGGAACGACGAAGGCTATTCGTTCCGCGACATCTGGTCCTGGTCGCCGAAGACCGGCCAGAAGACCCGCCTGACCTTCCTCGGCAAGGACTCCAAGCCCGAAGCCGAGGCCAGGGGCATCGCCCAGGCGGTGTTCCTCGCCAACGGCCGCATCGCCTTCACGCTGGGCGGCCAGCTCCACATCCGCGAGGCCGACGGCACGGTCGTCAAGGCCGAGGCCGACAAGCGCGGCATCCGCAAGCTCACCGTCTCGCCCGACGGCAGCAAGCTCGCCTTCATTGCCGCCGCACCCACCGGCACGCCCGTCGCGGGCGGCGGCCAGCTCTGGGTCCGCGACACCAAGGCGGGGGAGGGCGCCACCGCCACCCGCCTTGCGGGCAGCGACGACCCCAAGCTCTATATCGAGGACTTCAAATGGGCCGACAGCGGCAAGGCGATCGCCTTCCAGCAGGCCGACGACCGCGCCATGCCCGAGCGCGACATCTATTACGACGCCAAGGGCAAGCTCCAGAACAACCGCGTGATCCGCGCCTTCCCGGGCGAAGAGACCAGCAAGACGACCGTGGGTCTCGTCAGCCTCGCCGGCGGCCAGCCCCGCCTGTTCGAGCGCCCCGATGCCAAGCACGATGTCTGGGGCTATGGCCTGTCGCATGACGGCAAGAAGCTGTTCGTCAGCAGCGCCGACATGGAGGCCAAGGAACACACCATCTATCTCTACGACGCCGCCACCGGCGCGCGCGAGACCTTCTACCAGCTGCGTGAAGCGAAGCATCTCCGCCCCGACTGGGAAGTCGCCTGGGCCCCGGGCGATGACGGCCTGATCATCCTCACCGATCGCGACGGCTGGCTCCAGCTCTATCACCAGAAAAAGGCCGGCGAGGCCCCGCGCCAGATCACCAGCGGCAAATGGGAAATCGCGTCGTTCGAAGTCGACGACAAGAACAAGCAGCTCTATTTCACCGCCAACAAGTCCGCCCTGCAGGATCGCCAGCTCTACCGCGTTCCCGTAGCGGGCGGAAAGATCGAGCAGATGAGCGGCCCCGCCGGCGGCACGCACGAGCCGGTCTATTCCCCCGATTTCAGCCGCATCGCCGACTGGTACAGCAATGACGACCTGCCGCCCGAGCTGTTCGTCATCGATACCGCCAAGCCCGGCAAGGCGGCGCAGGTCACCAAATCGCCCCAGCCGGAGTTCTACGGCCAGACCTGGGCGAAGACGCGTTACGTTCAGTTCCCCAGCCATGTCGACGGGATGAACCTGCTGGGTCGCGTGAGTGTCCCCGCCAATTTCGATCCCGCCAAGAAATACCCGGTCATCGTCGGCTCGGTCTATTCGGACGCGGTCCACAACCAGTGGGGCGGCCGCCGTGCCCACCCGACCTGGGGGCTCGACCAGTATTTCGTCGCGCAGGGCTATATCGTCCTGACCGTCAACATCCGCGGCTCCTGGGGCCAGGGCCGCGACCACAACCAGACGCAGTACGAAAGCTATGGCGAGACCGATATCAACGATCTCGAGAGCGGCGTCCGCTATCTGATCGCCCAGGGCTATGCCGATCCCAGGCGCATCGGCATCTGGGGCTCGAGCTATGGCGGCCTCATGACGATCATGTCGCTGTCGAAGAAGCCCGGCCTCTATGCCGCGGGCATCGCCGGCGCGCCCGCCACCAATGTCTGGCATGCCTTCCCGGCGCAGATGTGGATCATGGGCCCGCCCGAGGGACCCGACATGCCCAGGCGCTACGAAGCGCAGTCGGCGCTCTACCAGGCCAAGGGGATCAAGGACCCGCTGATGATCATCCACGGCACCCGCGATTCCGTCGTGCTCTATTCGGACACGATGGCGCTGGCCGAGCAGATGATCCAGCGCGAGCAGATGTTCGAGCTGGTGACGCTGCCGGGCGCCAACCATCCCTGGGACGCCGAGAACATCCCGCAGACCCGCTTCTCGTTCAAGAAGATGGTCGAGTTCTTCGATCGCAACGTGAAGAACCGGAAATAACATGCTGCGTCGGGGCATCGCGGTTCTGATCGGAGGCGCCACCCTGCTGGTGGCACAAGCGGCGGCTGCCCAGCCGGCCGTCCAGCAGCTCGGCGCCGATTTCTGGGCATGGCGCGGCACCACCCAACCCGCGAGCAGCGACGATATCCCGCGCATCGTCCGCCCCGCCGGCTGGCTGCCCGACTGGTCGCCCGCCGCTATCGCAGCCCAGCGCAAGCAGCTCGCCGCGTTCGAGGCGCGCTGGAAGGCGCTGGAGAGCGCCCCGCAAAGCATCAGCGAGAAGGTCGACTACCGGCTGGTCGGCTCGGCGCTGGCCCGCGTCCACTGGGAAATGGACCATGTCGCCGCCTGGCGCCGCCAGCCGCATTTCTACACCGCACAGGCGCTCAACCCGGTGTTCGAGCTGCTGCTGCCCAAGCCGCCGGTCTCGCATGCTCGGCTGGACGAAGTGATCCACCTGCTCGGCAACGCGCCCGCGATCCTCGCCGCCGGCCGCGCCAACCTGGACGACATGCGCGGGCCGTTCGTCGATGTCGCGCTCAGCCAGATCGCCGAAGTGCCGGAGAGCCTGCGCGGCATGGCCGCCGGCCTCGCTCCCTATGCCGATGCCGGCCAGAAGAAGCGCCTCAGCGCCGCCGTCGAAAAGGCGATCACCGCCTTCGCCGGCTATGCCGAGTTCCTGAAATCGAAGCGCGCCGGCCTGCCCGAGCAGACCGCGGTGGGCCGCGAATCCTATCTCTATTTCCTCGGCAATGTCGGCATCTATCCCTATTCGCCCGAGCAGCTCGTCGCGATGGGCCGCCAGGAATGGGCGCGCTCGGTGCTGTTCGAAACGCTTGAGCGCAACCGCAATGCCGGGCTCCCCGAGCTGCCGATCGGCGCCTCGATTGGCGCGGTCACGGCGCAGCTCGATGCCGACGAGCTCAAGGTCCGCCAATTCCTCACCGACAAGAAGCTGCTGACGGTTCCGGATTGGGTGGGGCATTACAAGGCCCAGCCTTTCCCCGCCTATCTCGCACCGATCGGCTGGCTGGGGCGCACCTTCGATTTCACCAGCATCGACCGGACCGGGCAGGACGCGACCGTCTATCTCCCCGATCCTTCGCCCAAGCTCGGCTATTTCAACCTCTCGATCGCGCGCGATCCGCGGCCGATCATCGTCCATGAAGGCGTGCCCGGCCATTTCTTCCAGCTCAGCCTGAGCTGGCGGAACCCCGATCCGCTGCGCCGCCGCTATTATGACAGCGGCGCCAATGAAGGCACCGGCTTCTATGCCGAGGAGATGATGCTCCAGGCCGGCTTCTGGGCCGATGCGCCCAAGACGCGCGAGATCATCTACAATTTTGCGAGATTGCGTGCCCTTCGGGTCGAAGTGGACGTGAAGCTGGCGCTAGGTGAATTCACCATCGCCCAGGCCGCCGACTATCTGGAAAAGACGGTCCCGATGGACCCGGCCACCGCGCACGAGGAAGCGACCTTCTTCGCCGCCGCGCCGGGCCAGGCGATCAGCTACCAGATCGGCAAGATGCAGACGACCGAGTTCCTCGCGGAAGCCCGGATACGCGAAGGCAAGTCCTTCGATCTCAAGCGCTTCCACGATTATCTCTGGACCAACGGCAATGTGCCGATCGCGCTGCAACGGGAAGAATATCTGTCGATGGCGACGGGCAAGTAAGGGGCATGCTTTCGATGGATCTGGTAAAGTTCACGGAGCCGAAATCGGGGCTGTCGGCGCGCTGCCGGCTGCTGCCCCAGGCGGCGCCACAATCCTGCGATTTCCTCCGCGATCTCGCCACGCGCCGCGCTTCATTCGAGGCACTGCACGCGATCTGGACCGGCCCGGAAATCTCGATCCCGATGCCCTCGGCATCGCTGCCCGAAGGCATGGCCCAGCCGCCGATCCCGGCCGAGAACGCGACTTCCTATCCCGGCGCCGGCGACATTGTGCTCGCGTACCTTGCTCCCGGCAGCACCCAGGGCCTGCCGCCAGGGCCCTTCTACGACATCGGCATCTTCTACGGTGCCGGTGGCCGGCTGCTGATGCCGTTCGGCTGGATCCAGGCCAATGTCTGCGCCCGCATCCTCGACGAGGATCTGGAAAAGGCCGTGGCCGATTGCCGCACGATCCGCCGGGGCGGCGCCTGCACCATCACTGTCGAACCGGCCTGAGGGGGAGCGGGATATGACCTATGCCGATCTGATGTCCTTCCTGGGCCACTGGGTGCTTCCCGGCTCGCTGATCGCGATCATGGCCTCGATGGGCCTGTCGCTCACCGCCGAGGATTTCCGCCAGGTGTTCCGCAACAAGCGCGCGCTGATCTTCGGCGTCTGCTCGATGCTGATCGTCCCGCCCGCGATCGGGCTCACCCTCGCGCTCACCGTGGCGCCCACGCCGGCGCTGGCAGTCGGCTTCGTGCTGCTCGCCACCACGCCGGGCGGCATGCTCTCCAACCTGTTCACCGACATGGCGAAGGGCGACCTGGCGCTGTCGATGTCGATGACGCTGCTGCTCAGCATGATCTACATCTTCGCCGTGCCCTTCTATGCGCATTTCGCGCTCGCCCATTTCATGGGGCTGGAGGCGGATGTGAAGGTGCCGCTGGCGTCCTTCTTCTGGGACATCTTCTCGATCACCGTGCTGCCCGCCGCCGCCGGCTTCACCCTGCGCGCGCTGCGCCCGGCCTTCGCGATCGCCTTCAAGAAATACCTCAAGAACATCGCGATGGTCGTGCTGTTCAGCGCCTTCGGCCTGATCCTGTTCGATCAGGTGCCGGTGCTCCGCGAGAATCTCGGCGCGCTGTTCTGGATCACCGTCGCGCTCAACCTGATCATGGTCTGCGTGGTGATGACGATCGTGCGCTTCGCCGGTTTCACCCGGCGCGAGAATATCGCGATCGGGATCGAGCATCTGATGCGCCAGGAAGGCACCGCGATCTTCATCGCGGTCAGCATCGTCGGCAACAACCAGATGTCGCTGCCGATGATCATGAACACGCCAGTCGCGCTCTGCTTCGTGCTCGCCTTCGTCGCCATCGCCCGCCGCACCGAGCGGGTGGGGAGGGCCGCGCCCGCCATCGCCTGACCGAGATCAACAGACACCGCCCCTTTGCGGGGCAGAGAGACACCGCTCCCTTGCCGGAGCGAACAGAGAGTTCAGGATTACATGCAAACGTCCCGTATCACGGACGTCGCGGGGGAGCTTTTGCCCTTCGCGCCGGCCCCCGGCTTCGCCCCTGGAAAGGCGTGGTGATGGAGCATCAGCCCATTTCCCGTCGCGAAGGCGATGGGCCGTCGCTGGCGCCGGTCTGGGTCGCCACCGCGGCGCCGGGCCCCGATCTCGCGCCGCTGGCAACCGAGGTCGAGGCGGAGGTGCTGGTCATCGGCGGCGGCATCGCCGGCATGACGACGGCGCTCCATCTGGCCGAGGCAGGCGTCGACACGGTGCTGCTCGAAGCTGGCCAGCCCGGCGACCAGGCGACCGGCTGGAGCGGGGGCCTGATCGCCCCCGACTATATCCGCCACACGCCCGAGACGATCGGCCCGGTGCTCGGCCGGCTGCGCGGCGAGCGGCTTACCCGGATGATCGGCGGCTCGGCCCGCGCGGTGTTCGACCTGATCGCCCGCCACGGTATCGACTGCGATGCCCGGCAGGACGGTTTCTACACGCCCGCCCATACCGAGCACCTCGCCCAGAACCAGCGCAGCTACGCCAATCAATGGCAGTCGCGCGGCTATGACGTCAGCTTCGTCGAGGCGCGCGATGCCCGGCATCGCTTCGGCGTCGAGCGCTATTGCGGCGCGCTGCGCTTCGGCGAGGGCGGCAGCATCAATCCGCTCGGCTATGTCCGCGGCATCGCCCGTGCCGCGCTCGGCCAGGGCGCGCGCCTGTTCGCGCAGAGCCCGGTCGAGGCGCTGGCCTTCGAAGGCGGCCGCTGGATCGCCCGCACGCCCGGCGGCGCGGTCTCGGCCCGGCGCGTCGTGCTGGCGGCCAATGGCGGCAATGCCGCGCTCCACCCCGCGCTCAAGCGCACCGTGCTACCGCTCAACGTCATCCAGTTCGCCACCGCGCCGCTCAGCGCCAGCCAGCGCGAGACGATCCTGCCCGAAGGCGGCGCCTTCACCGACAAGGTGCCCTATCTCTTCACCGCGCGGCTCGATGCGCAGGGCCATCTGATCTCGGCCTTCCCGATGTCGTTCCTCGTCACCGGCGGCAAGGCGCATCTGCGCGAGGCGGAGCGCCGGCTGAAGCAGCATTTCGCCGCGATGCCCGATCCGCGGATCGACTATATCTGGCACGGCCTCGCTCAGGTGAACTCGTCCTTCCTGCCCGAGCTCTATGACCTCGGCGACGGCGCGCTGGCGATCCAGGCCGACAATGGCCGCGGCATCGGCATCAACACCCAGCTCGGCATCGAAGTCGCCACCGCGATCGCCACCAACAGCCGCGAGCAGCTCTCGGTCGTGCCGCGCACGCCGCACCCGATCCGGCTCCACGCCGGCGCGACCTTGCTGCCCAAGCTGCTGATGTCGATGGCCCGGATGTCGAACTAGGGCGTGTCGCCCTTCAAATCCTCTCCCGGAGGGAGAGGGGGATCGCCGCCGAAGGCGGTGGTGGAGAGGGAACGCCACAAGCGATCCCGCTCGTGGCAAGCCCCCTCCACCAGCCTGCGGCTGGTCCCCCTCCCCCTCCGGGGGAGGATTGGTGTCGAGAACCGGCCGGCCCTCAAGGGAGAATGCACATGATCCGCACCCTGCGTCTGTTGCTCCTGCCGCTCGGCGGCGCGCTGCTGCTCGGGGCGGCGTCGCCCGGTTCTCCCGATCTCGATGCGCTGATCGCCCGGTACGAGGCGTTCACCGAGCGCTTCCCGATGGAGGCGGGGCGCTCCGATCCCTCGCATTCGCCCGAGGGTTGGCCGGACGAGACGCCCGCCGCCATGGCCGCGCGCAAGGCGGAGCTGCTGGCGATCGATAAGGCGCTCGCCGCGCTGCCGGGGGATGTGCGCGCTTCGGAGGATGGAAGGAACCGGGATTTCCTCCGCCAGATCATCGCCTGGCGCGTGCAGGGCATTGATTTCGACGAGCGCCGCTTCGCGTTCGTCGCGCATGAGGGCTTTTACAACACGCCCTACTATACCGCTCGAGGCGTCGAAGTGCGCAGTGAGGCCGATGGCCGGGCCTGGATCGCCCGGCTGCGCGGGGTGCCCGGCTATTTCGCGCAGCAGCGCGCCAATCTCGAACGCGGCATCGCCACGGGCTGGACCCAGCCGGTGCGGGTGGTCGACGTCGCCGTTTCGGTGCTCCGCAAGCAGGTCGAGCGGCCGGTCGCCGAGGATCCGCTGCTTGCGCCTCTGGACGGAAGAGACGCACTGGTCGCCGAAGCGCGCACTGTGCTGGAGCGCGAGATCCGCCCGGCGCAGCGCGCAATGCTGGCCTATATCGACGGCCGCTACCGCGCGCATGCCCGCAAGGGGCTCGGCATTGCGAACATCCGCGGCGGAAGGGACTATTACAGCTATCTTCTGCGCTACTACACGACCACGGACCTCACCGCCGAACAGGTCCATGCCCTCGGCCTCTCGGAGGTAAAGCGCATCCGGGGCGAGATGGACCGGGTCATCGCCGAATCCGGCTTCCAGGGCGGCTTTTCGGCCTGGTTGCATCACCTTCGCACCGATCCGCGTTTCTATGCGACCAGTCGCGAGCAGCTGATCGAGAAGTACAGTGCCGCCGCCAAGCGCATCGACGGTGTCCTCCCCAAATGGTTCGGCACCCTGCCGCGCCAGCCCTTCACCGTCGAACCCGTGCCCTTGGACCTGGAGGAGGGCTACACCACCGCCCGCTCCGGCGGCGGTGACTTCTCCAGGGGCTTTCCCGGCCGCTTCATCGTCAACACCTCGCACCTCGACCAGCGCCCCCTCTACGAGGTGCCCGCGCTCACCCTGCACGAGGCGGCGCCGGGCCATCACACCCATGCCGCGATCGCCCAGGAACACCCCGAATGGCCGAGCTTCCGCCGCCAGCGCGACCTGCTCGCCTTCCGCGAGGGCTGGGCGCTCTATGCCGAGCGGCTGGGGCACGAGATGGGGGTGTACCGCGATCCCTATGAGAAGTTCGGCAGCCTTTCCAACGAGATGTGGCGCGCCTGCCGGATGGTGGTGGACACCGGAATCCATGTGATGGGCTGGAGCTGGGAACAGGCCCGCGCCTGCTTCACCGAGAATACCGCGCTGGCCGACATCAACATCGACACCGAGCTCGCCCGCTATATCGGCGCGCCGGGCGGGGCGGTGGCGTACAAGGTCGGCGAGCTCAAGATCCTGGAGTTGCGCCACCGCGCCGAAAAGGCCCTGGGCGACCGCTTCGACATCCGCGCCTTCCACGACCTGATCCTGGCCCAGGGCCAGCTGCCGATGACGCTGCTGGAGGCGGTGGTAAACGACTGGATCGCCAAGCAGAAATAGCCGCCGAAATTCCCCTCCCTCCCTGCAAGGGAGGGGTTAGGGGTGGGTTAGAAAAGATCGGGCTCGATGCCCGGTCTTTTCTGTTCAAGGCCAACGGCTCGTTGGGCTCCCCCGGCCTTCGCCGGGGTCGCAACCCACCCCCGACCCCTCCCTTGCAGGGAGGGGAGTAAGGAAGCGTTCGACTGAATGCCGAACTGAGGATAGCCAACCTAAGAAGCCAGAGCCTCGCCCAGCGCCACCCCATCCTCATCCGCCAGCGCCGCCTCGCGCAGCTGCCGGATGCCCGCCGCATCCAGTCCTCCAGCCCGATACCGATCGACGATCCGCCGATAGTTCCCCAAGCCCCGCTCGAACGTCTCGCCATAGCCCTTGATCAGCCGCTGGCAGCGCACCAGCTCGATCGCGACATCGGCGTCGCTGGTGCGCACCAAAGTCAGCCATTCCTCGATCCGCGCTTGCTCGATCTGGAAGCGCAGGGTGCCCCGCCGCCAGCGCCGCCAGCCGGCCAGCATCGACAGCATGAGGAACCAGCGCAGGCTGGTGGTCTCGACATGTCTTCCCTTGGTGAACAAGGGCTTGAGCCGCCGCGACCAGCCCTCGCTCGCC
Organism: Sphingomonas kyeonggiensis; assembly: GCF_014204495.1. GTDB lineage: Bacteria > Pseudomonadota > Alphaproteobacteria > Sphingomonadales > Sphingomonadaceae > Sphingomonas > Sphingomonas kyeonggiensis_A. The sequence goes on from NZ_JACHLN010000002.1 coordinate 17,199, forward strand.
AGGATGCGCCGTCCGATACCGGCCGGCAGCGTCTCGCAGACTTCCTCCAGCCGCGGGTGCATATACTCGGTCAGCCGGACGATCTGGTCATCCTTCGCCTTCACCTCGCCGCGTACCCGAGCGAAGCGGCTGGCCCGCACCTTCAGGTCGGCCACCCGGATCGTGTCCTCGTACGACATCCACAGCGCCAGGTGCCGCGCCGCCTCGGTCAGCAGCGCCGGATTGCCGCCCAGGCTGTCGAGCCGGTCGAGATAGAGGCCGGCATAGGCCGCGTCCTGATAGTCCATCAGCCGCCGTACGCCTTCCAGCGCGAAGAACTGCGCCGGATGCGGCAAGTCCGCCTCGATCCGCGCGGCCAGCGCACGCCCGGCCGCGGTGGTCGGCACAACTGCCTGCGATTCCTCGGCCTTTGCGTCGGCACCGTTGCCCTGCGCGGCATCGAACCCGGCGGCAAAGCCCCGCAAATTCGCTTCCACCGCCTTGCCCCCGGCCCGGATCGCCTCCTCGAAAGCCGAGCGTGGGAAGGGCAGGGCGCCGCTCCCCGCCAGCGCCCCGAACAGCACCGAGCTGATCACGCTGCCGGTGCGCTCGGCTACCGCTTCCATGTCGAACCCGATGAAGCGCTTCGAGCGCTCTCCGGCGGCGGCCAGAATCCGCTCCGCGCTCGCCCGGCCATCGCCCATCGCCGACTTCTCGGATATCGCATAGACGCGGTGGGTGGAGCCGATCAGTTCGGTCCGCTTCGTCACGAACCCGCGCAGGATCGCGCGCCCGGCCTCCATCAGCTCGGAGGCGACCACGACATCGACATCCCCCGGCACCGGCGTCAACGCCAGCACCGGCGCGGCCGTGCCCGCCGGAATCATCTCGATATAATAGATGGTTGCGCCCGTCCGCTGGGCGACGCCGGGCACCGAAGTCCCCTGCGCGACATAGCCGTTCCGCTCGCCCAACTGGACGATCCAGTCGGCCAGCACGCCGCCGCCCTGGCCACCAAGACCCAGCACCGCAATGGTGATCCGCTTGCGATCGGGCATCAGAAGGCCCTCGCGGCAATAGCTTGGGCCCCACGCTTCTGCAGCGCGCCGATGAGCCAGCCGCGCAGGCGCTGGCGGAGGCGGTCGCGGCGGTCTGGATTGGCGATGACATGGGCCTTGTAGAAGGAGGGGCAGAGCACCGCGGCGTGGCTCACCTCGCCGCACACGCCGCAGCCGACACAGCTGTTCTCGACATGGGCGACGGGATCCTGCCGCAACGGATCGGGATTGGGCCTGATCGTCAGCGAAGGGCAGCCGGACAAGCGGATGCAGCTATGGTCGCCGGTGCAGGTATCGGGATCGACCCCGAAGCGCTCGCGCACCACCCGCTGCCCGGCCTTCATCGCCTTGGCAAGTTGCGGCTTCACCCGGCGCTGGCGGTTGAGCTGGCATTCGGACTGGGCGACGAGGACCTTGGGGCCCTTTTCCTTGCTCGTCAGTGCCTCGCGGATTGCATCGCGCATCCCGGCCACGTCATAGGTCCGCGTCATCGTCCGCGCCCAGCCGATGCCGACCCCGCGCACCGCCTTCTCGATCGGATTGTTGGTCTTGCGGTTCGGCGGCTTGGCGCGCGAGGAGAGGATGTCCTGGCCTCCCGTGGCGGCCGAATAGCCATTGTCGACGATGATCGTCAGGTTGTCGTCCTGGTTGAAGACCGCGTTGCCGATCCCCGAGGTCAGCCCGTTATGCCAGAAGCCGCCATCGCCCATGATCGCGATCGCTCGCTTGTCGCGCGGCTTGAACGCGGAGGCGCCGGCGGTGCCCAGGCCGTATCCCATTGTGGTGTTGCCGATATGGAAGGGGGGCAGGATCGAGAAGAGGTGGCAGCCGATATCGGCGGAGACGTGGAAGGCGCCCATCTCCTTCTGCACCAGCTTCATCGCCGAGAAGATCGGCCGCTCGGGACAGCCGGTGCAGAAGCCCGCCGGCCGTTGCGGCACCGCGCTGGGCGGCAGGGCAGGGGCGGGATTGTCCACCTCCGCCGGCGCGCGTTCGGGGGCATGCTCGCGCAGGAACTTCGCCACACCGTCACGGATCACCGCGCCGCCATATTCGCCGGCGCGCGGGAGCACGTCCTTGCCGATGATCCTTGTATCGAGCCCGGCGCGGCGCACCAAAGTGTTCAGCTCATGCTCGATGAACTCGGGCTGGCCTTCCTCGACCACCAGCACCGCGCGCTTGCCGGCGCAGAAGTCGCGCACCTCGTCGGGGATCAGCGGATAGGTGACGTTGAGCACATAGACCGGGATCGCGGTGTTGCCGTAGGCGTCGGAAAGGTCGAGCAGCTCCAGCGCGCGGTTGAGCGAGTTGAACAGCCCGCCCTGCACGATGATGCCGATCTCGTCGCTTTCGGGACCGAAATGCTCGTTGAGCCTGCGTTCCTGCGCGAAACGGATCGCGGCGGGCCAGCGCTGCTCGATCTTCTCCACCTCATGCAGGAAATTGGCCGGCGGCAGCACGATCCTGTCGGTATCGCGCACCGGCGCCTCGGCGGCCTCGGCCACGGTGAGCTTCGGGCGCTGGTTGTCCTTCGCGACGAAGCTCCCCGTCACATGGCAGGCCCGCACCCGCAGCTCGAGCATCACCGGAGTGTTCGAGGCTTCGGACAGCTCGAAGCCCTTCTCGACCATGTCGACGATCACCGGCAGGCTCGGCCGCGGATCGAGCAGCCACATCTGCGATTTCATCGCGAAGGCATGGGTACGCTCCTGCATGATCGAGGAGCCTTCGCCATAATCCTCGCCCAGGATCACCAGCGCCCCGCCGGTAACCCCGCCCGAAGCGACGTTGGACAGCGCGTCCGAGGCGACATTGGTCCCCACTACCGATTTCCACGCCACCGCGCCGCGCAGCGGATAGTTCACCGAAGCCGCCAGCATCGCCGCCGCCGTCGCCTCGCTCGCCGAGCTCTCGAAATGGACGCCGAGCTCGCCCATCAGCTCGTTCGCATCGGCGAACACGTCCATCAGATGGCTGATCGGCGATCCCTGATAGCCGCCGACATAGGCCACCCCGGCCTGGAGCAGTGCCTTGGTGACGGCGAGGATGCCCTCGCCGTGGAAGGTCTCGCCGTCTCCCAGCCGCAGTTGCTCGACTTCCGCCTTGAACGAACGCTCGGCCATGCGCTCAGCCCGCGACCAGCGCCAGCACGCGCAGCGGACTGCCCGATCCGCCCTTGATCTTGAGCGGGGTGGCCAGGATCACCGCGCCGGTCGGCGGCAGCAGGTCGAGATTCTCCAGGCACTGGAGCCCATAGCGCCCCGCCGCATGGAACAGCGTGTGCGCCGGATAGGCTGGGCTGAGCAGATGCGCCTGGCCTGCATCGGTGCCGATCGTCTCGACGCCCAGGCCATGCGCGTCGCGCGCGTCGATCAGGAACTGCACCGCCTCGGCCGAGGGCCCGGGCGTATGCGCGCCGTCCTCGCGGCGATTGGTATAGGCATCGACATCGCGCTTCGACCAGTCGGTGCGCAGCATAATCCAGCTGCGCGGCGGGATGCGGCCATGCTCGGCTTCCCATGCCTCGATATCCGCGACGGTGAGCAGATAGTCCGGATTCTCCGCCGACCTGGCCGAGATGTCGATCACCACGGCAGTGGCGATGAAGTCGGCCGGCGGCACGGTATCGACCGCGTTGTTGGGCAGGTCCTTGCCGGTGATCCAGTGGATCGGCGCATCGAAATGCGTGCCGGTATGCTCGCTGACGGTGAAGTTGTTCCAGTACCAGGCGACGCCGCGCTCGTCGTAGCGCGAGATTTCCTCCTGGCTGAACCCGGCGCACTGGCCGAACTCGGGCGGCAGGACGAGCGTGGGCGTGTCGGGCGACAGCGTCTGGGTCAGGTCGATCGTGCGGATCTCGCCCGATGCGATGCCCGCCGCGAAGATCTCGAGCGTCTGGCTGGTCATGGTCTGTCCTCCCTTTGGTGGGTGTGCGCGGTCATGCCGGCACTGTTGCGTGCGTGCCGGGTCATGCCGGCACGATGTCGAAGGCGATGGTGGTGCGGTGGCCGGCATCCTCGAACGGCACCGTCCCGTGGTAGAAATAGGAGGGGAACAGCACGAGCAGCCCCGGCTCGGGCCGGATCATCCGGGTGATCCGTTCGCGTTCCCCGAGCCGCAGCCCGGTCTCCCCGAACTTCAGCCAGCCCTGGCGATGGCGGGTCACCGCATCGGGCAGGGCGACATAGTAACAGGCGCTGATCCAGCCCTCGGGATGGATATGGTTCTCATGGAACCCCGAACTGCGCAGCCGCACCGACCAGGAGCCGGAAAAGGCGAAGCGGCCGGTGTTGCGGCTGAGGAAGGGATGATCGGCATCGCGGGGCAGGCCGGCGATCCACGCACGCACCCGCGTCTCGATCATCCCCCGCACTGTGGCGATCATCGGATCGGGCAGGGCGAACAGGTCGTCGCTGGTCTGGGTGCCGCCGCGCAGCGTCTGGTCGAGCGGGTGCTGCCGGTCGCGGTGCCAGGCAGTGAGCGCGGCATCGAGCCGCGCGTTGAAGCCGGCGTCCGGCTGGGGCAGCAGGCTGGCCGAGACCAGCCGCTCATCATCGTTGAGCCATGTCTCGCGCGGGTCGCCGGTGAAGCGCCAGCCCAGCCCCTGCAGCGCCAGCCCCTGCTGATCGAAGCGATCGGCGGCGAGCAGCGGCTCGAGCCGCTCCAAGGCCTCGGCCGGGCGATCGAGGATGATGCAGGCCCGCGCCGCCTCGCGAATCGCCGGTGCGAAATCGCCGGCCGTGTCGAACTGCGCCAGCGCGGTGTCGGCTTCTCCGAGCGACCAGCGTGCCCGGCCCAGCTGATGCTGCAGTTCCGGCCCGCCCCGATCGGCATGGGGGTCGAGCAATGCCGCGGCACCAGCCGCATCCCCGGCCAGCAACAGGCGATCGGCAAGGTCGCAGAGCAGTCCCTCGTCGTCCGGATACATTGCTAATGCTAGTCGATAGCTGGCCAACCAGGCATCGCCGCGCCCCTGCCGCCAGAGCAATCCGTTGAGCGATTCATGTGCAGCACGGTCGGTCGGGCGCAACGTGATCGCGCGCTCATAGGCGACGATCGCCGCATCGATCCGCCCGATATCCTGCAGGCAATGGCCGAGAGCATAGGCGATCTCCGGGCTGGCCGGGTCGCGCTCCGCCGCGCGGGCGAGCAGGACCAGTGCCTCGTCCCGCCAGCCGGCAAGCCGCAGCGCGACGCCCAGATTGTGCAGCGTCGGCACATGGTCTGGCCGCAGCGCCAGCGCGGTGCGGAAGGCAGTGATCGCATGGTCGAGCTCGCCCGCCGCGCGCCGTGCCTGGCCGAGCGTCGCCCAGGCACGGGCGTTGCGCGGATCGCGGCGGAGCAGCGGGGCGAGCGTGTCGCAGGCACCTGCCGCGTCGTCCGATCCGAGCAGCGCGATCGCCAGGTTCACCCGCGCTTCGTCATAGCCCGGTGCAAGCCGCAGCGCCTCGCGATAGGCGAGGGCCGCGCCCGCCGGATCGGCCAGGTCGAGCAGGCAGTTGCCGAGATTGTTGTGCACGTGCGGCTGGGCCGGATTGGCGGCGAGCGAACGGCGGAGCAGCGCAGCGGCATCGGCATTTCTCCCGGCCTGCCGAGCGATCATCCCGAGCAGCTGGAGCGCGTCGGGGTTCTCGGGGGCAAGGTCGAGCACGCGCAGCAGGATCGTCTCGGCCGGCTCCGGCTGCCCGCCGCGTGCCAATCCCATCGCATGCTGCAGCGCTTCGCCCAGCGCGCCCGCGCCAAGGCCGTGCTGCCCTGCCGGCGATGCCGGGCCTCCTTCCAGCCTTGTCTGCTTCATCCGCGCGATTCCCCGCACGGCCCCTCCCAAGCGGGGCCGCTGAGGAGCAAGCTTGCAAATGACCCTTGCCTCGTCAAGAGAATCACGCTTTAAATCATGTGTAATTGGGAATAATAGGGGTCGCGCCATGGTTGAGACGGGGACGCTGCGGGTCACGCGCAAGCATTTGCTGCAGGGAGCGGCGCTCTCCGCCGCCTTCCTGATCGGGGCGATCGCCCCGCATGTCGCGCATGCCCAGCAGCGCCCGATCCCCGAGACCAGCGACGATGTCCGCCGCGTGCCGATCCCGCCGATCGATCGCAGCAAGGAGCCGGTCGTCGTGCTCACCGGCGGTACGTTGCTCGACGGGCGGGGCGGCGCACCGATCGCCAATGCCGTGGTCGTGCTGCAGGGTGACCGGATCGTCGCTGCCGGACCGGCCGGCACGCCGGTGCCCGCCAATGCGGCGCGCACGATCGATGCCAGCGGCCTGTGGATCCTGCCCGGCCTGATCGACCTGCACATCCACTTCACCCAGCAGCGCGGCACCGACATGGGGCGCTATTCGGACAGTCCGGCTGCCGCCGCGATCCGCGGCACGATCCTGGCCGATCAGATGGTCACCGCCGGCATCACCGCCGCGCGCGACGTCGGCACGATGGATGACGTGGCGCTGCGCATCAAGGAAGCGGTCGATCGCGGCATGATCCGCGGCCCCCGCGTGCTATGGAGCGGCAAGCTGATCGCCAGCACCGGCGGGCATGGCGACGAAGTCACCTCCACCGCCACCGGGCGTGAAAAGCCCAATCTCGGCGGCGACCCGCACGGCGTCGACGGCCCCTGGGAATGGCGCAAGGCCGTGCGCGAGCAGGTCCGCCGCCTGTCCGACTGGATCAAGATCAGCGCGCCCGCCGACAAGGAAGAGCTCGCCGCCGCGATCGAGGAAGCCCATTCGCTCGGCGTCCCGGTCGCGATCGACAGCTATGGCCAATATACCGACTGGGCGATCGAGGCGGGCGTCGACACACTCGAGCATCCGCTGCTGCTCAGCGACAAGGCCGTGCCGCTGATGAAGAAGCACGGCACGGCCTTCGTCCCGACGATCGGCGCCTTCGACAATCTGCTGGAGGGCGGATACCCGACCGCAGGCATCCCGAGCGGCGGCTTCTACTACACCCATTCGCGCCGCTTCGTGATCAACCAGCAGGATCACCTCAAGCGGGTGAACGAAGCGTATCGCGCCGGCGTGCCGATCGGGGTGGGCACCGATATCCCGTTCGAGAATGAATGGCGCTATCCGGACGCCTATTTCCGCGAGCTCGATTATCTCCACCAGGCGGGGATGACCAATGCCGATGTCCTGGCTTCGGCCACCAGCGTCGGCGCGAAGATCCTGCGCATGGGCGACAAGCTCGGCACGATCGAGCCCGGCAAGATCGCCGATATCCTGATCGTCGGTGCCAACCCGCTCGATTCGCTGAAGAATCTCCGTGACGTCCGCTATGTCATCGCGGACGGCAAGTTGGTGGTGGAGGGCAGGGCTCGGTAGCCCGAGGCACGTTACTATCCCGTCATCGGCGCACACTAGATCGTCATCCCGCGCATCAGTCCCGTCATCCCCGCGAAGGCGGGGATCCAGGGTAGTTCGGGATATAGAAGCAATTGAGCGGATGGCCGCCGGAGCCTTGCTCGGCCAGCCGCACGCTTCTTGCCCGCGGCTCTGGATCCCCGCCTTCGCGGGGATGACGGAATTCAGGTGGTGCGGGACGGAAGGTCCCGAACCCGGCTCGCTCGAGCCGGGCTTCTTCTCACTCGATCGGCAGCTTGCTCAAATTCGCACTGATCTTCTGCAGCGTGCGGAGCAGATGGGCGATGTCGCGGTCGCTCACCCCGTCCATCGCGCGGGTGAACTGGCGGCCGACGATTGGCGTCAGCTTGCGCAGCGTCTGCTGGCCTGCCGGGGTCAGCGTCACTTCGGTGATGCGGTTGTCCTCGGGGTTCGGTTCGGTGGTGACGAGGCCCTGCTCGACCATCCGGTCGATGATCCGGCTGATCGTCGAGCGCTTGGTCAGCGCCGCCTCGGCAATCGCGCCGATGCTGGCCGGCTGGCGCTCGCGCAGCACGGTCATCACCCGGTAGATCGGCTTGGACACGCCATGCTTGTGCAGCACGATGTCCATGTCCTCGTGATATTTGAAGTCGGCGTGCGCCATCAGGTAGAATGGCGAGTTTTCCAGGCGAAAATTGGGACTGCTCGGGTCGTAGACGGTGCGATTGTCCATCAGGTCCTCTGCCGCTCTTGTGGTTCTCTTCAGCGCACTCGTGGCCATGTTTCCCTCAATCTTTCCGCAGGATCAAGACGTTGCGCCGGGCCGGACGGTGCATGCAGACGGGTTAGTCGAAAACATATGCATTTGCACCTATCAATATGCATTCCCGCCCGAACGGGCCGGTAGCGGCTTGCCCGCCCGGCCTTGCAGGCAGGACGGTGGCGGGATTCGATCCTGATCCTTTTCGGAGCGCCCCATGCCGATCGATCGGCAAAATATCAACGATAATCGCGTGATTATTGTTCCATTTCCGTTGCGGTCCTGTCACGTTCCTCAAGAGGAAATCATGGGAGAACCACCTTGTCGTTCAAGCCTTTGCGCCGGCTGGCCCTGCCGCTCGCGATCCTGCCGCTGCTCGCCGCGCTGCCCGCGCAGGGCCAGGAAGCAAAGCGCCGCTGGGACCAGATGTGCCAGATCCGCAAGGACAAGCTCGACCTGATCCTGCCCGAGGTGATGCGCGAGAACCGGATCGACATGTGGATCGTCGCCTCGCGTGAGGGGCATGACGATCCCAATGCCGCGCTGCTCGGCGGCGGCTATGTCGGGGATATCGGCTATTATGTCTTCGCCGATCGCACCGGCAGCGGCCGGATCGAGCGCACGGCGATGGGGATCGGCGGGGCAGGGTTCGATCAATGCCCGATCTATGATCTGAAGGTATCGCCCGCCGAGCTGCGCAAGTTCGTCGAGGCGCGCGATCCGAAGCGGATCGGCATCAATGTCGCCTCCGAGATCGGCACTGCGGACGGGCTCAGCCATTCGCTGCATGCAAAGCTGGTCGAGACGCTCGGCCCGGTGCTGGTCGGGCGGCTGGTCCCGGCCGAGAAGCTGGTTTCCGATTTCCGCGCCCGTCACTCCGTCAATGAGATCGCCGCCTTCACCAAAGCCGGGGAGTATTCGCGCACCATCCTGGAGCGCGCGCTTTCCAACGAGGTGATCGTGCCTGGCCACACCACCACCGGTGATGTCGCCTGGTGGATGATGGAGCAACTCCACAAGGAGGGACTGGGCAGCAGCTTCGGCTTGCCGAGCATCTACATCCTCGGCCCCGGCGAGCGCGGGCCGGTCTCGGGCGATCATGTCATCCAGCCGGGGGACCTGATCACGGTCGACTGGGGCGTGAATTACCTGTTCTACTATACCGACATGAAGCGCATGGCCTATGTGCTCAAGCCTGGCGAGAACGCGGCGCCGGCCGGGGTGCAGCGTGCCTATGACAAGGCGCAGGACATCCGCCGGATGATCCTCGACGTCATCCGCCCCGGCGTCACCGCGGGCGATGCGCTGGCGGCGGTCAACAAGCGCGTGGCGGAAACGCCGGGGCTGGTGCTCGGCCGCTATGATGATCCGAGCAAGGACATGAAGGTCTCCGACGTGGTGATCGGCAGCCATTCGGTGGGCGATTGGGGCCATGGCTCGGGTCCGTCGATCGCCGACTTCAACCCGCTGCGCATGACCTATCAGCTGCGGCCGACCAACTTCCTGTCGATCGAGCTGTTCCTCTATACGCAGGTGCCCGAATGGGGCCCGCGCAAGATCAAGATCCCGCTTGAGGACAATGGCGTGGTCACCGATCGCGGCTTCGAATGGGCCTATCCGCCCAACAGCCGCATCCTGCTGGTGAAGTAGGCTTGCAATGTAGGATTTCACCTGCTCGGCTCGGGCGGCCGGACCTCAGGGGCCGGCCGCTCTTTGTCTTGTTGGAAAGATAGGATCATCCACGCGCAAGGATGTTGCGAGATCCGGCGCGCTTGCGGGAACTATGTCAACTTGAGGTGCCGAAAAACCCGCTCTTGCCCTGTACTTCGTGTACTTTGGCGAGTCGGCCGCCGGCCCGCTGTAGGAAGCGGGCCGGGCAAGATCAGAAGGCGGCGATCCCGGTGATAGCACGGCCGAGGATCAGCGCATGCACGTCGTGCGTGCCTTCATAGGTGTTGACCGTTTCCAGGTTCATCGCGTGGCGCATCACCTGGAACTCGCCCGAGATGCCGTTGCCGCCATGCATGTCCCGCGCGGCCCGGGCGATGTCGAGCGCCTTGCCGACATTGTTGCGCTTTACGATCGAGATCATCTCCGGCGCGAACTGGCCGGCGTCGATCAGCCGCCCGACGCGCAGCGAGGCCTGCAGGCCGAGCGTGATCTCGGTCTCCATGTCGGCCAGCTTCTTCTGGAAAAGCTGGGTCGCGGCGAGCGGGCGACCGAACTGGTGGCGGTCCAGCCCATATTGCCGGGCAGCGTGGAAGCAGAACTCGGCGGCGCCCAGCGCGCCCCAGCTGATCCCGTAGCGGGCGCGGTTGAGGCAGGAGAAGGGGCCCTTGAGCCCCTCGACCCCGGGCAGCAGCGCGTCCTCGGGCACCTCGACATCGTCGAGCTGGATCATCCCGGTGATCGAGGCGCGCAGGCTCAGCTTGCCCTCGATCTTGGGCGCGGACAGGCCCTTGAGCCCCTTGTCGAGCACGAAGCCGCGGATCGCCCCGCCGTGCGCGTCGGACTTCGCCCAGACGACGAAGACGTCGGCGATCGGGGCGTTGGAGATCCAGGTCTTGGCGCCGTTCAGCCGGTAGCCGCCGTCGATCCTGGTGGCGCGCGTCCGCATGCCGCCGGGGTCGGAGCCGGCATCGGGTTCGGTCAGGCCGAAGCAGCCGATCCACTCGCCGCTGGCCAGCCTGGGCAGGTAGCGCAGCCGCTGTTCCTCGGAGCCGAAGGCATGGATCGGGTACATGACCAGGCTCGACTGCACGCTCATCATCGAGCGGTAGCCCGAGTCCACCCGCTCGACCTCGCGGGCGATCAGGCCATAGGCGACATAGGATGCGCCGACGCCGCCATAGGCTTCGGGGATGGTCGGCCCGAGCAGCCCGAGTTCGCCCATCTCGCGGAAGATGGCCGGATCGGTGACTTCCCGGTCGAACGCCTCGATTGCTCGCGGCGCGAGCCGTGCCTGGGCATAGTCGCGCGCGGTGTCGCGGATCATCCGCTCCTCATCCTCCAGCTGCGCATCGAGCAGCAGGGGATCGGCCCAGTCGAATTTCTGCATGTCAGGCTTTCCTCAGGCGGTGGGGACGACCGCGATCGTCTCGATCTCGACCTTGGCTTGGGCTTCGACCAGCGCGGCGACCTGGACCACGGCCATCGCCGGATAGTTGCGGCCGATCAGCTCGCGATAGGCGGCGCCGATCTCGGCGATCTGGGCGAGATACTCGTCGCGGCTGGTGACGTACCAGGTCATCCGGACGATATGCTCCGGGCCGGCGCCACCCTCGGCGAGGATCGCCAGCGTGTTGACCAGTACCTGGCGGAACTGCCCGGCGAGATCGGAGGCGACGAAGCGCTCCTCCTCGTCCCAGCCGACCACGCCGGCGGTGAACACCATCCGGCCATTGGCTGCGATGCCGTTGGCATAGCCGCGCGGGCGCTTCCAGCCGGGAGGGAGCAGGCTCTGATGGGCGGTCATTGGCATTCCGTTTCAAGGCGTTGGCGATATTCGGGAGGCCAGGGCTGGGACTTGCCGCCGGCAAGCGCGATCAGCACCTGGGTCAGGCGGACGCTGAAGCGCGGCGCGCCCTCGCAGGTAACCTCGATCTCGAGGTCGATCGAGCTGTTGCCGACCCGGGTGAGCTGCACCGCGAAATCGAGCCGGTCGCCCAGCTTGCTCGGCGCGGTGAAGGTGGAGGCGAGGCTGACGGTAGGCAGGCCGAGTCCGCGGCCCATGTGCATCGCCTGCCGGTCGTCGCCGAGCACCGCCGGTGTCCAGTCTTCCACCGCGGCGTCGCACAGCTCGAGGCAGCGCGGGTAGAAGGCGATCCCCGCCGGGTCGCAGTGCGCGAAGCGCAGGGGGTAGGAGACGCGGAACATCAGCCCGCGCTCTGGGCGAGGTGCTGGCGGGCGATGACGATCTTCTGCACCTCGGATGCGCCCTCATAGATGCGCAGTGCCCGTACCTCCCGGTACAGCGCCTCCACCGGCGCGCCGACGGTGACGCCCAGGCCGCCGAAGATCTGCACCGCCTTGTCGATCACCTGCTGGGCGCTGTCGGTGGCGTGGAGCTTGGCCAGCGCCGCCTCGCGGGTGTTGCGCTGCCCCTGCACGTCGCGCAGCCAGCCGGCGCGGTAGATCAGCAGTGCGGCGGTATCGATGTCGAGCACCATCTCGGCGAGCTTCGACTGGGTCACCGGATTGTCGGCCAGCGTGCCGTCGCCCAGCTTGCGGCTGCGGGCCCGCGCCGTCGCCTCGTCGAGCGCGCGCCGGGCAAAGCCCAGCGCCGCCGCGCCCACGGTGGTGCGGAAGATGTCGAGCGTCGCCATCGCCGCCGCGAAGCCGCGCCCGGCTTCACCGAGCAGTGCGTCGGCGGGCAGCGCCATATCGGTGAATTCGAGCGTGGCGAGCGGGTGCGGCGCGATCACTTCGATCCGCTCGGTGACGCGCAGGCCGGCCGTATCCGCATCGACGACAAAGGCGGAAATGCCCTTGGCCCCCGGCGCCTCGCCGGTGCGGGCGAAGAGGACGTAGTAGTCCGCGATGCCGCCATTCGAGATATAGGTCTTGGCGCCGTTGACCCGCCAGCCGTCGGCGGCGCGTTCGGCCAGCGTCTCCATCGAGGCGACGTCGGAGCCCGAGCCCGGCTCGGTCAGCGCGAAGGCGGCGATCTTCTCGCCCCGCGCCACGGCGGGGAGATAGACGGCCTTCTGCGCCTCGGTGCCGAACAGCGAGATCGTGCCCGAACCCAGCCCCTGCATGGCAAAGGCGAAGTCGGCCAGCCCCGAATGCCGCGCCAGCGTCTCGCGGATCAGCGCCAGCGAGCGGATGTCGAGCGTGTCGTGCACGCCGCCCCAGGCAGCCGGCACGCAGTAGCGCAGCCAGCCGCCGTCGCCGAGCGCACGGACCAGCCGGCGGCATTCGGCGTCGACGTCCGCGCCGTGGTGATCGGAGAGGTTGGCGGTGCACCAGGTCTCCAGCGCATCGGCCAGCTTGCGATGCCCGTCGTCGAGGAAGGGCCAATCGAGGAAGCTGCGGTCGGCCATCAGTCGCCCTCGAACGCCGGAGTACGCTTATCCGCGAACGCTTCGAAGGCGCGACGGAAGTCCTTTGTTGCCATGCAGATTGCCTGGGCTTGCGCTTCCATTTCGATCGCAGTTTCGACGCTTACCGCCCATTCCACGTTCAACTGGGTCTTGGTGATGCCGTGCGCGAAGGTCGGGCCGGCGGCGATGCTGCGGGCCAGCGCCAGCGCTTCGTCGAGCAGGCTCTCGGCTGGTACCAGCCGGTTGTGGAAGCCCCAGCGCTCGCCTTCGTCGGCGGACATCATCCGGCCGGTGTAGAGCAGGTCGGAGGCGCGGCCCTGGCCGATGATCCGCGGCAGGATCGCGCAGGCGCCCATGTCGCAGCCGGCGAGGCCAACCCGGGTGAACAGGAAGGCGGTCTTCGCCGCCGGCGTGGCGAGGCGCAGGTCCGATGCCATCGCCATGATCGCCCCGGCACCGACGCAGATTCCGTCGATCGCCGCGACGATCGGCTGCGGGCAGGCACGCATCGCCTTGACCAGATCGCCGGTCATCCGGGTGAAAGCGAGCAGCTCGGGCATCGCCATCTCGGTCAGCGGCCCGATGATCTCGTGCACGTCGCCGCCAGAGGAGAAATTGCCCCCCGCGCCGGTGACGACCACGGCCTTGACCTGCGGCGTGTAGACGAGGTCGCGGAAGGTATCGCGCAGCTCGGCATAGCTTTCGAAGGTCAGCGGGTTCTTCCGTTCGGGCCGGTTGAGCGTAACGGTCGCCACCCCCTCGCTGAAGGCCCAGCCGAAATGCTCCGGTGCGAAGCTGGTCGGATCCATGGTCATTCCTCTCCTCCTTCGGCGGCGAGCGAGTCCTTGAGCACGCCCAGAAGCTGGTGAAGCTGGCCGCGTTCCTCGCGGTCCAGCCCGGCCAGCATCGCTTCGATCCATTCGTGATGCGCCTCGGCCAGGCCCGCGAAGCATTCGCGCCCGAGCTGGGTGAGCCGCGCGACCGAAGAGCGGCCGTCGGTAGGCGAGGGCGCCAGGCTCACATAGCGATCGCGCACCAGCACCTGGACGACGCCGGTGACATTGCCGTTCGAGACGAGCAACGCCTGCGAAAGCTGGCCCATCGTCATCCCCTCGGGATGCCGGTCGAGCGCGGCCATCACGTCGAAGCGGGGCAGGGTGACGCCATATTGGTCGGCAAAGCGGCGCTTGAGGCGCTTCTCGATCACCGTGGTGCAGGTCAGCAGCCGCAACCACAGCCGCACGCTGCCGCGATCGTCGAGCGCGCCGTCATGCTTCTCGCGCAGCGAGGCGGCGCGGCTCACATCACTTCTCCACCGGCGATCGGGATCGCCTGGCCGGTCACCGACGCACTGGCCGGCAGGCACAGCCACACCGCCGCCGCCGCCACTTCCTCGGGCGTGATGAGCCGCTTCTGGGGATTATGCTTGGTCAACTCGGCCAGCGCCTCGGCTTCGCTGCGGCCGGTGCGGCTGGTGATCGTCTCGACCGCCTTCGCCACGATGTCGGTATCGGTGAAGCCGGGGCAGAGGGCGTTGGCGGTGAGCGGCGTCGCGGCGAATTCGGCGGCGAGCGCGCGCATCAGCCCGATCGCACCATGCTTGGAGGCGACATAGGGCGCGGTATAGCCATAGCCCTTGAGGCCGGCGGTGGAGGCCACGGTGACGATCCGCCCGGCCGGCGCCGCGAGCAGGTCGGGCAGGGCGGCCTGGCAGCAATCGAACAGCGCATCGAGATTGGTCGCCATCGTCGTGCGCCAGGCCTCTGCCGTAACCCTTGCGAAGGGCGCGCTCGGGGCGATGCCGGCATTGTTGACCAGGATGCCGATCGGGCCGTGCGCCGCCCGGGCGGCATCGAACGCGGCGTCGATCGAGGCGCGGTCGGTCACGTCGGCGGGCACGGTGATCGCGCCGGGTATGGTCGCGGCGACCGCTTCCAGTGCATCGAGCCTACGCCCGAGCAATGTCAGTCGGGCACCTTCTTCGGCCAGCGCGCGGGCTATCGCCGCACCGATCCCCGATCCGCCGCCGGTAACGACCGCATGGATATCCTTGAGGCGCATCGCCATCAGCTCCGGAGGGCCGCGTCGGTCTCGGCGGCGCGTTGCAGGTTGCGGGCGAGCTGGCTCATCCCACCGAGATATTGGGGCGGCACGCGCACCCCGCGATAGCCGTGCTGGGCGGCGGCGCGCAGCGTCCACATCGGATCGACCATGTGCGGCCGTCCGATCGCGACCAAGTCGGCGCGGCCGGCGGCGAGGATCGAATTGGCGTGGTCGGTCTCGAAGATATTGCCCACCGCCATGGTCGAGACGCGCGCCTCGTTGCGGATCTTGTCGGCAAAGGGCGTCTGGAACATGCGGCCATAGACCGGCTTGCACTCGGCCCAGGTCTGGCCGGCGGATACGTCGATCAGGTCTGCGCCCGCTTCGCTGAAAGCGCGGGCGATCTCCACCGCTTCCTCGGGCGTGACGCCCTGGTCGCCCATCCAGTCGGTTGCCGAGATGCGCACCGACATCGGTCGCTCGGCAGGCCAGGCGGCGCGCATCGCCGCGAATATCTCGAGCGGATAGCGCAGGCGGTTCTCCAGACTGCCGCCATAGTCGTCGGTGCGGGTGTTCTGGAGCGGGGTGATGAAGCTCGAGAGCAGATATCCGTGCGCGGCGTGCAGCTCGATCATGTCGAAGCCGGCGTCCACCGCCATCCGCGCCGCGGCGACGAACTGGTCGCGCACCCTATCCATGTCGGCGCGGGTCATCGGCCGGGGCGTCGCGTTGCCCGCACTCCACGCCACGTCGGAGGCGGCGATCAGCGGCCAGTTTCCGCTGTCGAGCGGCTGGTCCATGCCTTCCCAGCCGATCTTCGTCGAGCCCTTGGCGCCCGAATGGCCGAGCTGGAGGCAGATCTTCGCGCCGCTGTTCGCATGGACGAAATCGGTGACCCGCCGCCACGCAGCGACATGTTCGGGCGCGTACATGCCCGGACAGCCCGGCGTGATCCGTCCCTCGGGCGAGACACAGGTCATCTCGGTATAGACCAGCCCGGCGCCGCCCTGCGCACGCGTGCCGTAATGGACGAGGTGGAAGTCGGTCGGCGTGCCGTCCACCGCCGAGTACATCGCCATCGGCGAGACGACGACGCGGTTGTCCAGCACCATCTCGCGCAGCCTGTACGGGGCGAACATCGGCGGCACCGGCTTGTCGCCCTTGCCGCCCGGCGCCTGCGCCTGGAACCAGCGCTCGACGCCTTCCAGCCATTCGGGATCGCGCATTCGCAAATTCTCGTGGCTCACACGCTGCGAGCGGGTGAGCAGCGAATAGGCGAACTGGATCGGCGCGAAGGGCAGGTAGCGGTCGAGCGTCTCGAACCATTCGGTCGAGTTGCGCGCGCTGTTCTGCAGCTTGAGCACCTCGACGCTGCGTTCGGCCTGGTATTCGGCGAGCGCCTGTTCGCGGCCGAGCCCGGGGCGGTTGAGCACCTCGGCCAGCTTGATCGCGTCCTCCAGCGCCAGCTTGGTGCCCGATCCGATCGAGAAATGCGCAGTATGCGCCGCGTCGCCGAGCAGGATCAGCTTGTCGTACGACCAGCGCCCGGTGACGATCCGGCGGAAGTTGAGCCAGGCCGCCGATCCGCGCAGATGGCCGGCGTTGGACATCAGCGCATTGCCGTCCAGATATTTGCCGAACACGCGCTCGCTGAACGCGATTGCGTCGTCCTGGCCCGCCTGGTCGAGGCCGAGCCCCTGCCAGGTCTCCGGCGCCATCTCGACGATGAAGGTCGAGAGGCTGTCGTCGAAGCGATAGGCATGCGCCCACACCCACCCTTCCGGCAGCTGCTCGAAGGCGAAGGTGAAGGCGTCGAACACCTTGTGGGTACCGAGCCAGATATATTTGTTGCGGCGCGGCTGGATGTCGATGTCGAAATGCTCGGCATAGCGGTCGCGGATACGGCTGTTGGCGCCGTCGGCGACGATGACCAGGTCATAGTCCGCCCAATCTGCCAGGTCGTCGCTCGCCTCATGCTCGAAATGGAGCTGCACGCCGAGATCGCGGGCGCGCTCCTGCAGGATCGACAGCAGCCGCTTGCGGCCAATACCGATGAAGCCGTGCCCCGAGGACCGGATGCACTCGCCATGGATATGGACGTCGATATCGTCCCAATGCGCGAACTCGCCACGGATCGTATCGCCGCTGACGGGATCGTTGGCCATCAGGTTCTCGACCGTCTGGTCGGAGAAGACCACGCCCCAGCCGAACGTGTCGTCGGCCCGGTTGCGCTCGAACACATGCACCTCGTGGTCGCTGTCGCGCACCTTCATCGAGATGGCGAAATAGAGCCCCGCCGGCCCGCCGCCCACGCATGCGATCTTCATCGAGCAAACTCCATCGCCGCGACTCCAGTCCGTCTCAATCTAACGCCGCCAGGCTAAATGCTTCAAGTATGAAATTTCAAGCTTGAAATATCATATATCACGCAATTATTCACGGTTATCAGAGTCGCGAAGGGGTCGAGAATGAAGTGGCCGGCACAGCGCCTTACGGGCGGATCGAAGAAGAGCTTCGGCATGTATGACGAAGCGTCCAAGCTGGATGCGGCGGGGGTGGATCTGATCCATCTCGAGTTCGGCCGGCCGCACGCGGATACGCCGCTGCACATCAAGGAGGCCGCCAAGGCGGCGCTCGATGCCGGCATCGTCCATTATGGCGATTTCCGCGGCACGCTCTCCTTCCGCCAGGCGCTGGTGAAGAAGCTCACCGAGTTCAACAAGCTCGACTACGGCGTCGACGAGGTACTGGTGTGCAACGGGCTCACCCATGCTTCCTTCGCCGCCTTCATGGCCGCGATCGATCCGGGCGACGAAGTGATCCTGCTCGATCCCTATTATCCCCAGCATATCGGCAAGACAGAGCTGGCGGGCGGCAAGGTGGTGATCGCCGGGCTCGACAAGGCGGACAATTTCGCGATCTCGAAAGAGAAGATCGAAGCGAAGATCACCGATCGCACGCGGATGATCGTACTGGTCAATCCGGCCAACCCGACGGGCCGGGTCTATAGCCGCGAGGAGCTGCAGCATGTCGCCGATCTGGCGATCGAGCATGACCTGCTGGTGCTGTCCGACGAGGTTTACGAGTACATCACCTATGGCAAGGCGGAGCATGTCAGCATCGCCAGCCTGCCCGGCATGCGCGAGCGGACGATCACCTGCTTCGCCTTCACCAAGGCCTATTCGATGGACGGCTGGCGGATCGGGTATCTGACCGCTGATGCGAAGCTGATGCCCGCGATCATGCGCATCACGATGACCGACGTGACCCATGTGAACGTCTTCATCCAGGAGGGCGCGCGTGCAGCGGTCGAGGGACCGCAGGATGCGATGCTGGCGATGGTCGAGGCCGATCGCCGCAAGCGCGACATCGTCGTCCAGGCGCTGAATCAGATGCCCGGCGTCACCTGCGCCGAGCCCGAGGGCACGATCTATGCCTTTCCGGACATCAGCGGCACCGGCCGCTCCTCTCAGGACCTCGCCATGGCGATCCTCAAGGAAGCGCATGTCGTGGTCGAGTCCGGCAGCTTCTACGGGCCGGGCGGGGAAGGGCATCTGCGCGTCTGCTTCGGATCGGAGTCCGAGGCGCGGGTGGCCGAGGCGATGGAGCGGCTGGGGCGGTTCTTCAACACGCTATGAGGCGCATTTCCTCGTCATCCCGGCCTTGAGCCGGGGTCCCGCTGCCTCCGGTCGCGAGAAAGAGCGGGCCCCCGGCTCGAGACCGGGGTGACGACAGGTTTCAATTCGGGGAGAAAATAGGATGAAGAAGCGTCTGGGTCTTGCCGCCGTCTTACTGGCCTTGCCGGCGCTTCCGATCCCTATCGCGCCGCCCGCACATGCCCAGGCGGAAACCCCCGCTGCACAGGGCTATGGCGCGCTGGTCGCGCTCTACAACGAATTCCGCGCCTTCGTGCCGCCGCCGATGGTCAAGGGGGTGCCCGACTATTCGCCCGCGACGATGGCCCGCCACTATGCCGAGTTGCAGCGCTTCGAGGCGCGGCTGGCAGCGATCGACGACAGCAAATGGCCGGTCCCGCAGCGCGTCGATTACATGGTCGTGCTCGTCGAGATGCGCGGGCTCGAGTTCCAGCACCGGGTGATGCAGCCCTGGAAGCGCGACCCCGCCTTCTACAGCACCACCAATCTCGGCTTCGGTCCGAAGATGCACGGCGCCATAGCCATTCCGAAACTGCCGATCGCCAGGGACAAGGCCGAGGTGTTGGCGGCGAAGCTCGACGCGGTGCCGGAAGCCCTGCGCCAGGCGCGCGCAAACCTCACCGATGCGCGGGGCGATCTCGCAAGGCTGGCGATCGTCCAGAAGCAGGTCGAGGTGAACGTCTATGGCGAGCTGGCCGCCCAGGCGGCGAAGCTCCAGCCTTCGCTCGTCGCGCCGGCGAAGCGCGCCCAGGCCGCGGCGGCCGAGTTCAAGGCCTGGCTCGAGGGCATCGAGGCCGGGCTGCCCGCTTATGGCGGTGTCGGCGCTGAGAACTATGCCTGGTATCTCAAGCATGTGCTGCTGCTGCCCTATACGCCCGACGAAATCCGGGTGATCGGCGAGCGCGAATATCAGCGGCAGCTCGCGTTCCTGAAGATCGAGGAACATCGCAACCGGGCGATCCCGATGCCCGAGCCGGTCAAGACCCGCGCCGAGTTCGACTCCAAGCGCAGGCAAGAGGACGAGGACCTGCTCAGGTTCCTGCGCGATGGCCAGTGGGTGACGATCCCGGACTATGTGAAGCATGACCCGGAGGAGGGGCCGTACCAGTTCCCCTTTGAAAAGGATCCGTCCAAGCCGGGCCTGTTCGATCCGCCGCAGCATCTCCACTTCTTCTTCCAGGCCGAGTTCCGCGACGGCCGTCCGCTGCGCGCGCACAACCTGCCGGGCCATGCCTTTGACGCGCTGCAGGCGGCGCGCGACACGCGGCCGGTGCGCGGCCAGTCTCGGCTGTTCTTCGTCAACGGCCTGCGCAACGAAGGCTGGGCCTTCTACCTCGAGGAGTTCCTGATCCAGTCGGGCATGCTCGAGGATCGCCCCAAGGCGCGCGAGATCGACTATATCCTCGGCGCCAAGCGTGCCGCGCGCATCCTGCCCGAGTTGAAGATGCAGGCGAACGAATGGACCTGGCAGCAGGCCAACGCCTCGCTGGTCTCGCGCACCCCCAAATGGATGGCTCCGGGGGACGCGGTCGCCCAGTTCGATATCGAACTCTATTTGCGCCAGCCCGGCTATGGCATCGGCTATTATATGGGCAAGGTCGAGCTGGAGAAGCTGCTCGCCGATGTCGCGATGCAGGAAGGCGACAGGTTCGACATCAAGTCGTTCCATGATCGCTTCCGTGCTGCCGGTTCGATCCCGATCTCGCTGATCCGCTGGGAAATGACGGGCAAGGACGATGAGGTCCGCGCCTTGCGATGACCAGCGAATGTGCTGACGGCATGCGGCCCGGGCGGCATTTTCGCGGCGCTGGTCGGGTGGGGCGATCCCTGTGACCGAAGTCTGGCTTGCGGTGCGCCGGGCATGGGCGCATGGAAGCCGCACGAACGGGACGAGGCATGGATTTCAGCGCAATTGCGGGACCAGGCGCCGGGCTGGCGCAGCAGCTTGCCGACAAGGGCTATGTGCATGTCGATGCCGCGGATTTCCGCGCGATGGCGCATGCCGCCGACCCGGCGGAATTCGCGCGCTTCGCGGCGAGTTGGGACGATCTCGCCCAGGACGAGTATATGGCGGACGGCGGCCGCTATCGTCGTCGGCGCTATGCTGCGTTCACCTTCCAGGGCGCGCGGGCGGTGCGCAAGCCGCACCAGCCGCATTTCCAGAGCATCGACTATAACCCGCTGAACGGCGACACCCAGCGCTGGTTCGCGCCTGCGACCGATGCGCTGGTCGAGCTTCCGATCACGCGCAACCTGTTTGCCCTGTGCACGCCGCTATTCTCGGCGCTTGATGGCGATCCTGAACAGCGCTGGGACGGCGAATTCCACCAGTTCCGGATCGAGGCGCTGGGCGGAGAGGCGGGGCAGCCGACGCCCGAGGGCATGCACCGCGACGGGGTGGACTGGGTGCTCGTCATGCTGGTCGACCGGCGCAATGTCGAGGCCGGCACCACCCATATCATCGACGAGGCGGGCCGGCGGGACAGCTTTACGCTGGTTACCCCGGGCGAGGCAGTATTGCTTGATGATCGCCGGATCCGGCACGGCGTTACCGCGATCCACGCGCTGGACCCGGCCCTTTCCGCTTGCCGGGACGTGCTGGTGGTTACCTGGCGCCGGGCCCGGCGCCAGGATTAGCCACGCCTGTCGGAAGGGATCCCGCTGCCGGGCCGCAACAACGAGGTGAAGTGGATGCAGACGAACGAGACGCTCGACGAGGCTGTCGCCACCAAGAGCGGGGCCGGGCGGTTCCAGCTGGAAATATCGGCCGGTGGCGCGCATTTCACGGCGGACGAACCGGTCGAGGTTGGCGGCCTTGGCACCGGCCCCACGCCCTACCAGCTGCTCGCCGCCGCGCTTGCTGCCTGCACGACGATGACGCTTCAGCTCTACGCCGATCGCAAGGGCTGGCCGGTGCGCGTGCATTGCACGGCGGTCGGGCATCGCCGCGAGGAAGGGCAGAACCCGCCGGACGTCTTCTCTCGTCGGATCAAGTTCGAAGGCGAGATCACGCCGGAGCAGCGTGGCCGGCTGCTGGAGATCGCCGACCGCTGCCCCGTGCACCGCACGCTCACCGAAGGCGCGCGGGTGCGCACCGCCGAGGCGCTGCCCGAGGCGGCGCCTGCGATCGCCCATATGGCGGACATGGAGGCGCTGATTGCGGTTGGCCGGGGATCGTTCGACTTCACTGAATGACCGGCGCAAAGGAAGGGCGGTTCCAATGGAACCGCCCGCAAGTTCAGGAGAGGATGCCCGGGGGAGGGCGAGGGAGAGCTTCGCCCGGATCATGTGCTCCCGCCATTATACGATGATATGCATCTGCCCATGTTCGGCTCGCCGAGCTGCGGCACTTGGCTCTCTTTCTGGATAATACCTTCGGATAATCCGAGTGTTACTAAGGGTATCTAATACTTTTGTAGCCTGATGCTCCCGGGATTTCGTCCCTAGCTCGCCTCCATCGATCACCGGCTGATCGGATTGAAAAGGAGGCTCATATGTTCAAGAAGTTCATCGCTCCCGCCATTGTGCTGGCATCCGTCGCAGTCGCGGCGCCCGCAATGGCGCAGGACAGCGCTCCGTTCACCGGCGCCCGCGTTGCCGTCACCGGTGGCTGGGACCGCGTCGATCACCGCGGCGAGGATGGTTCGGGTTTCGTCTATGGCGGCACCGCCGGCTATGACGTGGCGGTGGGTGACCTGCGCCTGGCACCCGAAGCCGAAGTGACCGGCACCACCCAGAAGTCGTGCTTCACCCAGGCCAGTGGCCGGCTGTGCGAGCGTGGCGACCGCGATTTCTATGTAGGCGGCCGCATCGGCTATGTCGCGGCGCCACGGGTGCTGGTCTATGGCAAGGCGGGCTACACCAATGCCCGTTTCGGCGATCGTCTCACCAGCACCAACGCGGGTGCCGCGACCGCCATCGAAAGCCATGATGATCGCTCGGGCTTCCGCCTCGGCGCCGGCGTCGAATATGATGTTACCCGGCAGTTCTTCCTGACCAGCGAGTATCGCTACTCAAATTATTCCGGCGGCTTCTCGCGCAATCAGGTCCTGGGGGGCGTCGGCTTCCGTTTCTGACCCGCCAGTATCGAGGCAGGAAAAAGGGCGCGTCCGCAATCGGGCGCGCCCTTTTTCTCCGCTGGTGGGCCATCGCCCATGCGGCCAAGCCGATAGTTTCTCTGGGCTAGTTGAGCAGGGCGGTGATGACGCCCTGGCCATTGCTCTGTCCGGGCATGCCAAGGAACAGATCGAAACTGCCCTTGGTCGCGTGCGACAGCTGGTAGGTCTTCTGGCCGGCGGGTACCTGGCCGAGCGCCATCTGGAAGGTCGCGAAGAAGCCCAGGTGCCGTGCCAGATTGGCGGGACGCGAGGCATCCACGATCTGCTCCAGGCTGGCGAGCGTGGCGGTAACCTTGCCGCTGCTAGTAGTGATCACGAAGGAGGAACCGAGCAGCTTCTGCCAGTCGCTCATCTCGGATGCGGTCAGCACCGGCCCGCTGGGCGTTGCCTCGGCGACAGGCGTGACGACGCTGCCAGTGCTGGAACTGCCACCGCCACCGCTGCATCCGGCGACTCCGGCCCCGGCTGCAATCACACCCCCAACCACGAAGCTTCGACGCGAGCTGTAAGTCATTGTTTCCGCTTTTCTTGCGGCCAGGCCCGAGTGCGACGCTCTGCACGGACCTTTCCCCCGAGCGGCCTTCCTACCATTTCGGTGCGGATACTGCACCCGTGAATTATGGGGCACCGGCCCAACGCGGGATTGGCCAGACCGGCATGGCCTGCCTATAGCAGGAAATGTCGCGCGCATGCGGCTTGGGAGGATTGACGACATGACGTTCGATGCCGCTTCGCCGGGGACCTCCGCGCCGCTCACGCTGGCCGATTTCGCGGACCGGATCGGCGAGGCTTTCGTCATCGAAACGGAAGTCGGCGCGCAGCAGCTCGCACTCGCGAAGGTGCAGGAATTGCCCCAGGCGGCGCGCGAAGAGGGCGGTTTCCGTCTGGAGTTCCTCGGACCGTCCGAACCGCGGCTCCCCCAGGCAATCTACGCCTTCCCGGTCGGGGATGCGATGCACGACATCTTCATTGTGCCGATCGGGTTCGATCCGGCGGGCGGCATCCGGTACGAGGCAGTCTTCTTCTAGGCCGGTACGGCGGCACGCGGCGTGCCGAGTTCCATCAGCTCGTAAATGCCCTTGTCCTCGGTGACGACGAAGCCGAGCCGCTGATAGAGGCGCCGCGCGGGATTGAATTTCTCGACATGGATCGAGACGCCCTTGCCCTGGCCGGCGGCCCATTCGATCAGGTCGCGCAATATCGCTTCGCCCAGGCCGTGGCCGCGCGCCGCGGGCATCAGCGAAATGTCGACGATGCGTAGCTCGTGTGTCCACGCATCGACATAGAGCCGGCCGATCGCCGCACCATCCCGCTCGAGGATCAGCCGCTCGGCGTTCGGATAATAGGTGACGTAGTGATGGTGCTGGGCGCTGTGCTGCTGGGTCAGGAACGCGCGCTTCTGTTCCGCCGGCCAGTCGCTCAGCGCCAGCTCTTCTTCCCGCGTGGAGAAATAGAGCGCTTCGACAAAACCGAAATCGCCCTCCACGAACGGCCGATACGACAGATCGAAACGCGCGGCGGCGCGGAGGGGCGGGGGCATGATCGCGTGCGTACGGTCAGGAGCGCGGCGGGAACACGCCCTGCATCGCGATGCAGAAATAGAAGGTCAGATAGGGCTGCATGTTGTTGTGCGGCGCGCTGCCACCGGCTGCCGAAAGCGCCTGGGGTGACATCGTGACCAGGTTGGTGTTGGTCGTGGTCTGGTAGAGCGAGCCACCGTTGCTGGTGGAAAGCGAAACGCCGTTCGCAAGCGTCCCCTGGGTCGCATCCTCTACCGAGGCGCGCAGGGTATGCGAGTGGTTCGGGATCTCGGATTCGAGCAGCGTCACCGTTTCCGAGCCGCTGGTCTCGCCCAGATCGTGCAAGGAGAGACCGGGACCCTGTCCGGGATGCATCGGCGCGCGGCCCTGCATGTCGGGCAGCGCGAAGGTGCTCTTGCCGTTGCCGCCATAGGTGGTGCCCAGCAGCGAGAAGAGCGCGGTGTTCTGCGAGAGCGGCAGCAGCTGCCCGTCGCACCACGCCCAGCCCCTGGGCGCGAAGTTGAACGGGAAGATACGGATCTCGGCGACAAAGGGATCGGCCATGGTGCGTTCCTCTCAGTTCTGGCTCGGGAAGATGCCGAACAGCGAGATGATGTAGTTCAGGCAGAGATAGGGCTGGAAATTGGTGTGCGGCTGACTGCTGCCGATCGATGTGATCGAGGAGGCGGACATCGCCGTGTCCGCGGCCTCGCCCGAGTAGAGTTTCACCAGCGTGGAGCTGGCGAGAACGTTGTTCTTCGGATTGGCCTGCGTTCCGTTGCCGGATGCGCCCAGCATGGGATGGCTGTGCGCGGGAATCTGGTTGATCGACAGGGTCACTTCCTCGGCGCCGCCGGTCTCGGCGAGCAAGTAGCTGGTGCCGCTGCTGCCGGTGCCCTGATGGATCGCCAGGCGTCCGCGCAGATCGGGCAGGGCGAAGGTGCTCTGCCCGTCGCCGCCATAGGTGGTGCCGATCAGGTTGAACAGCGTCTCGTTCTCGGAGATCGGCAAGAGCTGTCCTTCACAGAACATCCATCCTGCGGGAGCGAAGTTTCCGGCGAAGATGCGGAGCTCGCCGACATAAGGCTGTGCCATGGAGCTTTCCTCAGTTCGGGGACGGGAAGATGCCCGAAAGGGCGATGCAGTAGCTGAGCGTCAGGAACGGCTGCATGTTCTGATGCGCCTGGCTGCCGCCGTTATTGGCGACGGTGCCGGCGTTCAGCGCGACCGCACTTGGCGTGAAGCCCGTCGCATAGGCGTTGCCCGGCTCGGCCGAGAGCACATAGCCGGTGCCGCCGAAATTTGGGTTCACCGCGTTGCCGTTGGCATTCGACGCCTGGAGAAAGTGCACATGGGTCGGAATCTCGCTGATGCTCAGCGTGTGCGCTTCCTCGCCGGCGCGATCACCCAGGAAATGGCCGTTGCCGACATGGATCGGCACGCGCCCGCGCAGGTCCGGCAGGGCGAAGGTCGTCTGGCCATTGCCGCCATAGGTTGTGCCTAGCAGCGAGAACAGCGCCTGATTCTGATTGATCGGCAAGAACTGGCCGTTGCAAAGCGCCCAGTTCTTGGGTGCAAAGCTGAACGACATCAGCCGGATTTCCGACATAAATGGCTCTGCCAACGCTAGTCTCCCCCGAACATCCCGGATCAAGACCTAACCGAAACGAAAGAGCCTGACCATAGGGCTTGGTGCGGCACTGCCCCGCAATGACGCGATGTCTTCCGGAACACTACGTATTAGATAGCTTGAGACCTGAAGCCTGGAATGGTAGCCGTTAACCAGGCGTCACAATCCATTCGTCGAGTCATTGGCACGAACGCCGATGTCAGGGTTTGCACGCCGATCGGGGGAGATTGTCCGTGCAGAAGCTGAACCGTGGCCGCCTGCTGCTGTCCACTTGCCTTAGTGGTGTAGCGCTGGCCTGGGCACCTGGCGTGCAAGCGCAGGCGCAGGACAAGACCCCGAATTGGCAGCCGCGGGCGGAAGTCGATGCCCGCGCGGCCGACGGCAGCAGCCAGGTCTCCTTCGAGCTTTTCACGCCGGTTGCGCAGAACGACTCGAACCTGCTGTTCGTCGCCGGGCGTATTGGCACCGACGAGCGCTATGACCGCAACGGATCGATAACGATCGGCGGACGCGGCAAGATCGGCGAGGATGTGGCGATCGGCGTCAATGCCGGCGTCGACTTCTACAAGACCGACATCACTTCGCGTGACCAGACCGCGGTGTCGTTCGGGCTCGAGGGCTTCACCTCGGTGTTCGACCTGCATGTCAATTATCGCCTGCCGGTCAATCGTCGCCGCACGATCGGCTATGTCGATCCCAATGCCAGCCCGGCCGGCGTGCTCTCGATCGAGAACAACCGGCTGATCGAGCGCAAGAGCGGCTGGCGTCTCGAGGAAGTGCCGCTTGCCGGCGCCAATGCCGAGATCGGCGCGACGCTGCCGCTCGGCAAGCGGCTCAGCGTGCGCGCGTCCGGCGCCGGTTTCGACTATCGCGCCGACGCGGCGAGCAAGGCCTATCGCGGCGTCCGCGGCGGGCTCGAGCTCGGCATCGAGGATCCGCTGGGCACCGGCGGGCGCTTCTCGCTGGGCGCGGAGCTGCAGAACGACAATCGCTGGGGCACCCAGGCGCGCGGTACCGTGCGGCTGTCGATCCCGCTCGGGCGCGGTTCGCGCGATCGCAGCGCCGGTAACAGCGGCCTCGATCGCCAGATGGGCGAACGGCTGCGTCGCGATTATGTGACGCCGTCGGGCACGCGTTACACCGATCTCACCAGCACCAGCTTCGCAGTCGATGCGCGCACCGGCGTGGCGTTCGGCGGCGTCTATTTCACCAGCGGCTCGGGCACGGCCGGTGCAGCGGGCACCAGCACCGCCACCACAACGCTGAGCGACGCGGTTACGCGGGCGGGCGCGAACGGCATCGTCGTCGCGCTCGGCAATGCCGGCAACATCGCCAGCACCGGCGTCACGCTCGCGACCAACCAGTATCTCGTCGGCGGCGCCAGCAGCGTCAGCGTGCGCCATTCGGACGGTTCGGTCAGCGCCTTCAACTTCGGCGGCACCAACGGCGTGATCGTCGGCAGCAACGCCGGCGGCGCGGCGGTGACGCTCGGCCAGGGCTCGGTGGTGCGCGACGTCACCGTCCGCGGCAGCGGCTCGGGCATCCTCGCGAACGGAGTCGGCGGCTTCGCACTCGAGCGCGTGACCATCGAGAATACCGGCGCGGCCGGCCTCACGCTCAACAACACCACCGGCGCGGTGGTGATCGACGGCATCACCATCCGGGGCGGTGCCGGCGCGGGCGTCGTCGTCAACGGCGGCAGCAACGTCACCCTGCGCAACTCGACCATCGGCGGCGGCGCGGGCGCGATCGACATCAACGATGCCGGCGGCAACCTGACCACCACCCTGTCGAGCCTGACCCTATCGGCGACCGGCGGCACGGTGCTCGACATCGACGGCTCGGGTGCGGGTACCGTCACCGTGGCCGGGCTCTCCGGCATCAACATCGCCGGCGGCAATGGCGAGACCGGCGGCTTCGCGGCGCGCTATGTCACGTTCGATTCCAGCACCGCGGCGGGCGTCCAGGCAGTCAATGCCGGTGCCATGCAGGTGGGCACCACCACCGCGCGCGTCGGCGGCGCCGGCGTCACGCTGACCGAAGTCGATGGCGCGCTCAGCTTCACCAGCCTCAACATCGCCAACAACGGCGGCACCGGCCTGACGGTCGCCAACACCAAGTCCGGCACCTTCACGCTCAGCAACGCCGCGGGCACGGTCGACACCACCGCCGGCACCGCGCTCAACCTCGACCCGCTGTTCATCGACCTGACCTTCTCGTCCGTGCGCTCGATCGGCGCGGCGGGCGCGGGCATCATCCTGAGCAACGTCCAGGGCTCGGGCACCGGCGGCAACGCGCTGACCATCGGCACGCTGACCATCACCAACAGCGGCCAGCAGGGCCTCTACATCACCGGCGGCTCGACCGGCCTGGTGACGATCGGCGGCGGCGCGATCACCAATAGCGGCGGCGCCTCGGTGCAGGTCGGCCAGTCCGGCGTGGCCGGCAGCGGCGGCACGATCGGGCTCAACTTCGGTGCGACCATCACCGATGCGGGCGCAGGCCCGCTCGTCTCGCTGTTCAACGTCGGCGGCGCGATCCGCTTCACCGGCGCGATCAGCGGCGCCGGGCCGATCACGATCAACGGCTCGCTCGCCGGCTCCAGCGTGACCTTCGCCGGCGCGACCACCATCACCGGCTCGACCTCGCCGGCGCTGTCGCTCAACAACCTGGCGGGCAGCACGACCTTCTCGGGCCTGCTCACCATCGCCAGCCCGGCGGGTACCGGCATCGTCATCGGCAATGTGCCGGGCGGGGTGACCTTCGGCGATGTCGACATCACCGGCCTCGGCGCCGCCACCGGCCTCAACCTGACCGGCACGCAGGGCAACGTCACCTTCGGCACGCTCGACATCACCGGTACCGGCGCCGCCGGCTCGACCGGTATCGACCTGACCGGCGCGACCAATACGGGCGCGATCACCATCAGCAATCCGAGCGTGATCCAGGGCGTCGACATCGGCGTGAACCTGACCAACGCGAACATCACCGGCAGCTTCCGCTTCGGCGACGCCAATGCGGCCGACGGCCTGGAAAGCCGGATCACCGCCAACACGGTGATCGTCGTCGCGGGCATGAACGCGACGCAAGGCACCTATAATTTCGCCGACGTCCAGCTCGACGGCAACACCAACAACATCACCGGCGGCAGCTTCACTGCCTATTACGTCCTTGCCGGCGCGACCGGCGCGGGCACGGCGAGCGATCCGGGCAGCATCTCGGGGGCAGCAGCCTCGGGCGCGCAGTATATCGTGCTGCTCAACAACCCGAATGGCGGGCAGGACGTCATCGACACCTCGGTCCTGGTCGGCGGCGCGCTGAACCTGACGGCCGGCCAGTCGATTGTCAGCTTCCTCAACACTGATTTCTTCGCGGTGACCGGCGCGACCGTGCCGGCGAACCTGATCGTCTCGAACCTCGGGCCGACGGGCATCGTCAACACCTATGCCGGCTCGGGCGCGGCGATCCTGACGAGCACCACCGGCACCTCGACGCTCAACCTGGCGAATGACAGCCGCGTCGACGGCGTGATCATCCATAATGACGCGCTCGGCGTGGGCATCGTCGGTTCGGGCGTGTCCAACGTCATCATCCGCAATTCGACCGTTTCGGGCAATGGCGGCGCGATCAGCCTGATCGACGGCGGCACCGCGGCTTCGGCCACGCTCACCAATCTCAACCTGTCGGCAAGCGGCGGCACGGTGCTGAACCTGAGCGGCGCGGGGGCGGGGACGCTCAACGTGTCGGGTACCGGCATCAATATCGTCGGCACGGGCACGGCGCAGGGCCTGGTCGCCAATGACGTGACGGTCGGCACGCTCAGCATCGGCTCGGTGAGCACCGGCGCGGCGGGCGGCATCGCCGCGGTGCAGGTGACGCAGGTCGCCGGCGGTACGGTGAACATCGGCAACGTCGCTGTGGGCGGCGCCACGGCGGGTGTCGGCCTGGGCGTGGCGAACAACTCGGCGACGGTGACCGTCGGCGCGGTGACCGCGACGAACACCGCCGGCGTCGGCGTCGTCGTGTCGGGCAACACCGGCAATGTCACGCTCGGTGCAGTCACCGTATCGAACACCGGCTCGGACGGCCTGCGCCTCACCGGCAACAGCGGCAACGTCACCGTGGGCGCGGTGACCTCGAACAATGCGGGCGGCTCGGGCATCCGTGTCTCGAACACGACCGGCAACGCCACCATCGGCAGCGCGTCGATCAGCGGTGCCGCCGACGGCATTGAAGTCTCCAACCTTTCGGGCAGCCTGACGGTCGGCGCGACGAGCATCGCGAACAGCACCGGCGTCGGCATCCTCGTCAACGGCGTGGGCGGCACGCTGAACTTCGGCGCCACCACGATCGCGAACAGCACGGGCATCGAGCTGGGTGCGGGCAGCACCGGTACGATCAGCTTCGGCGATACCGACATCACCGGGCTGGGCGCGAACCAGACCGGCGTCGATGCGCGCAGCAGCGGCGGCACCGTAACCTTCGCCACGCTCGATATCACCGGCGTTTCCACCACCGGTACGCGCGGCATCGACCTGACCGGTGCGACCTTCGCCGGCAGCCTGACGGTCAGCAACAGCAGCACGATCACTGGCGTCGGCACCGGCGTGGATCTCACCAATGCCGCGATCACCGGCAGCTTCCGCTATGGCGACGGCTCGAACACCGACGCGGACGGCGCCGCTTCGACGATCAACGCGATCACGCCGATCGCGATTGGCGGCCTCAACCAGACCGTCGGCAGCTACAATTTCTCCGACGTCAATCTGGTCGGTGACATCACCAACCTGGCGATCAATCCGGTCACCGTCTTCTTCGTCGAGAAGGACGCCACCGGCGCGGGCACCAAGACCGATCCGGGCAGCCTGGCGGCGGCCGCGGCTTCGGGCGCGAACTATATCGTGCTGCTCAACAACCCGACGGGCGGGCAGGACGTGCTCGATGTCGCCGCCCTAGGCACGCTGACGCTTGGCGCCAACCAGCACCTGGTCGGCTTCCTCAACGGCGACACCCAGGCGGTGGGCGGCGGCACGCCGGCCAATTTGTTCCTCTACGGCATCACGCCGGGCATCGTCACCAATCCCTATCTGGGTTCGGGCGCCGCGCTGCTGACCAACACGGGCGCGGGCGCGACGGTCACGCTGTCCAGCGGCTCGGCGCTTGATGGCCTGCGCATCGGCGGCTCGGGCATCGGCGTGTCGGGCATCGGCGTGTCCAATGTCTCGATCACCAACTCGATCATCGCTGGCAACGGTGGTGCGATCAGCCTGCTTTCGGGTGGTGTTGCCGCCTCGGCAACGCTGAGCAACCTGACGCTTTCCTCGACCTCCACGACGGGCGCGGCGGTGCTCAACTTGTCCGGTGTCGGCGGCGGATCGCTGACGCTGGGCGGCTCCGGGCTGAACCTTGCCGCGACCGGCGATGCGCGCGCCCTGGCGATCGATACCGTCACGCTGGGCAGCAACCTCAGCTTCGGCACCGTCACGGTGCAGAATTCGGATGGTTCGGGCGTCTCGCTCGCCAATATCGGCGGCACCGGCAACCTGGGCTTCACGAGCATCAACATCGGCGGCACCACCGCCGGGGGGGCGGGCGTCTCGCTGAGCGGCAACAGCGCGCAGATCAGCCTGGGCTCGGTCACCACGACCAGCACCGCAGGCGACGGCATCGAGATCCTCGGCAATGCCGGCATCGTCCTGCTCGCCAACTTCAACATCACCGGCGCGAACGGTGCGGGCCTGCGCATCAATGGCCTGACGGGCGGGTTCGCGACGCTCGGCGGCACGATCGCCAACAGCGCCACGGGCATCGAACTGACCGACATCGACGGTCAGGTGATCTTCATGAACACCGCGACGATCGCCAACCCGACCGGTACCGGCATCCTGCTCGGTGCGGGCAGCAGCGGCACGATCGAGTTCGCCAATGTCGATATCACCGGCTTGGGCGCGGGCACCGGCCTCGACGCGCGCAATGTTCTGGGCGATGTCCGCTTCACCACGCTCGACATCGCGGGCACCGGTGACTCCGCATCGATCGGCATCGATCTGACCGGCGCGACCTTCGCCAGCAACCTGCTCGTCACCGATAGCAGCGCGATCACCGGCGTCGGCACCGGCGTCAACCTGACCAACGCTGCGATCACCGGCACCTTCCGCTTCGGCGACGGCTCGAACACCGACGCGAACGGCGCGGGCTCGACGATCAGCCTTAGCAGCACCGGCGTGCCGATCGCGATCACCGGCCTGAACGCGGCGATCGGCACCTATAATTTCGCCGATGTGAACCTGACGGGCGACACCAGCACGCTCTCGACCTCGGCTACGGTCTATTGGGTTGTGGAGAATGGTACCGGCGACGGCTCGCGCAACAACCCGGGCAGCCTGCAGGGTGCGTTGGACGCGAACCGCGACGTCATCATCCTGCTCAACAACCCGACGGGCGGCAACGACACCATCGACGCGCTAGGCGTGACCAAGGGTGCGTATACGGGCACCGTCGTCCTCAGCGCCAACCAGCAGCTGCTCGGCTTCCTCAACGGCGACACGATCTCGCTGCCGGGTGGGGCGCCGGCGAACGTCGTCCTCTACAATATTGCCCAGGGCGTTGTGACCAATCCCTTCGCGGGATCGGGCGCGCCGACGTTGACCACCACCCAGGGTGGCGGCGCCGATACGGTGCGCGTCACCGGCAACAATCTGATCGACGGGGTGCGGATCACCGGCGCGGGCACCGGCATCTATGGTACCGGCGCGGCGAACGTCACGATCCGCAACAGCATCATCTCCGGTGGTGACAGCGCGATCGAGCTGGCCAGCGGCGTCAGTGCTGCCAGCGCGGCGCTGAGCAACCTCGTGCTGACCACCACCGGCAATTCGATTCCGCTGGCGTTGTACGCCCTGGGCGGCGGCAGCATGACCGTTACCCAGCTCACGAACATCACGATCACCCAGGGTGTCGGGTCGCAGGGTGCCTACCTGTACGGCGCGACGTTCGACGCGGATCTCGCCACGGCGGGCTATCAGACCGTCGACGCATCGCTGTTCCTGGGAAGCGCCAGCCAGCGGCTCACCGGCAATGCCGTCAATCTCTCGAACGCGCTGGGCGCACTCAACTTTACCGATCTGGCGATCTACAATCAGAGCGGCGCCGGCATTCTTGCCACGGGCACCGGCCTGACGCTGACCAGTGCGGCCGGCACGATCGATACGCTCAACGGCGCAGCGCTCTCGCTGACCGACACGAGCATCGATCTGGTGCTGGACGGCGTGACGCATGCGGGCACCGGCAATGGCATCACCGCGCTCAATGTGACCGGCGCAGGCATCGGCGGCCGCGCGCTTGACGTGGCCAACCTTACCATCACCGGCGCTGGCAACGGCATATCCATCGGCGGAACGACGACCGGCAGCTTCGCCTTCGGTGCAGCTTCGAGCATCAGCGGCACGACTGGCGCGGCGATCACGATCGGCACCACCACCGGCCCGCTTAACTTCACCTATGCCGGCAGCGTCAGCGTCACGGGTGCGTCTGCCCTGCTCGACGTGAGCGGCCATGCCGCGGGTACCGTGACCTTCACCGGCACCAGCAATCTCAGTGCTACCAACGGCACTGGGCTGAACTTCAGCAATGCCGACGGCACCTATGCCTTCAACGGCACGACCACGCTGAACGGTGGCGATGCGGGCATCGACATCCTGGGCGGCTCGGCCGGCACCTTCACCTTCGGTGCGGGCACCACGATCACCAACCCGAGCGGCGCGGCGATCAACGTCGCCAGCTCGACGGCGGGCGTGACCTATCTCGGCACGGTCAACCAGTCGGTGGGCGCGGCGCTGAACGTTGCGGCACATGCGACCGGCACGCTGAACTTCAGCGGCGCCACGCTCAATGTCAGCGGCGGCGACGGCATCCTGTTCGACAATGCCGACGGCACGTATACCTTCGGCAGCGCAACGCTGACCGGCGGCGCACAGATCGGCATCACCAACGGCTCGGCGGGTACCTTCACCTTCGGGTCGGGCACCAGCGTCACCAACGCGGCGGGGGCGGGGCTGTTCGTCAGCAATTCGACCGCCAACCTCACCTATTCGGGCCAGATCAGCCAGTCGCTTGCCGCCCTTGCCGCAGTCGACATCGGGACGCATTCCGGCGGGACGATCGACTTCACTGGCGCGACGTTCAACATCACCGGCGGCACCGGCATCTCCTTCTTCGATGCGGACGGCACCTACAGCTTCGGCGACCTGATCCTCTCCGGCGGTGCGCGCCTGGCGATCCTGGGCGGCTCGGCCGGCACCTTCACCTTCGGCAATGTCGACATCACCGGCCTCGCGGCGAACACCACGGCGGTGAACCTGACCGGCGCGACCGGCAACGTCACCTTCGCCACGCTCGACATCACCGGTGCCTCGAACACCGGCACCCGCGGCATCGACATGACCGGCAGCACGACTGCCAGCAACGTCATCATCAGCGGCAGCAGCACGATCACCGGCGTGAACATCGGCGTCGATCTCACCAATGCGGCGATCACCGGCACCTTCCGCTACGGCGACGGCTCGAACACCGACGCCAATGGCGCGGCTTCGGCGATCACCGCGGTCACCCCGCTCGTCATTGCCGGCCTCAACGGCGGCACCGGCACCTACAATTTCGCCGACGTCAAGCTGACCGGCGACACCACGAATCTGTCCGTCTCGGCCTATTTCGTGCTCGAGGGCGCGACCGGCATCGGTACCTTGACCGACCCGGGCTCGCTGGCGGGTGCGGAGGCGTCGGGCGCGACCTATATCGTGCTGCTCAACGATCCGACCGGGGGCAGCGATACGCTCGACGCCACGGCGGGGGCAGGCGGTTCGCTCGATCTCGCGGGCGGCCAGTCGCTGCTCGGCTTCCGCGACACCGACAGCTTCATGGTTGACGGCGGCGCACCGGGCAATGTGCTCCTGTTCGACGTCCAGGCCGGCCTGATCTCGAATCCCTTCGCCGGCTCCGGCGCCCCCACGCTCACCGCGAGCGGCGCCAACGCCACCGTCACGCTGGGTGGCGGCAACACGATCGACGGCGTCGTCATCACCAATTCGGGCACTGGCGCGGGCGTGCTCGGCAACGGTGCCGCGGCGCCCATCGTCATCCGCAACAGCAGCATCTCGGGTGGCGCGGCGGGAGCGCTGCGCATCTACGACAACACCGCGAACGTCACGCTGGCGCTGAGCAACCTCACGCTTGCCGCGAACGGCGGCAACATCCTGAACCTCGACGGCAGCGGCACCGGTACCTTCACGGTTACCGAGCTGGCCAATCTCAATGTCTTGCACACGACGGAGACCGGCGGGTTCATCTTCAACGACCTGACCTTCGATTCCAACACGGTTGCCGCCGGCCTCCAGGCCGTGTCCGCCGGCGCCTTGACGCTCGGCACCACGGCTTCGCGCATCACCGGCGATGGCCTCAGCCTGACCAACGTCACCGGCACGCTGAACTTCACCGATCTCAACATCGCCAACAATGCCGGCACCGGCCTGACCGTTGCCAATTCCAAGGCGAACGACTTCCTCCTCGGCACCACCGGCGGGGCGATCGACACCACCAACGGCACCGCGATCAACCTCGATCCGCTGACGATTCACATGGTGCTCGGCTCGGTTCGCTCGACTGGCGGCGCCTATGGCATCCTGCTCGACCAGGTGGAGGGCGACTTCACGGTTACCGGTTCGGTCGGCATCAACGGGGCGATCAACACCTCGATCGCTATCCGCAACAACACCGCGCAGGCCGATCCGCTGGACGTCCATTTCCAGGGCGGGACCATCCTCGACAGCGCGCTCACGACCGGTGCGGGCGTCTCGCTGACCAACAACAGCGGCGCGACGGTGGAATTCACCGGCAGCCTGGGGATCTACACCGCGACGGGCGCGGGCCTCACGACCAGTGGTGGCGGGACGCTCAGCGTAACGGGCGCCTTCAACGGCATCTACACCGGCGATGCCTCGGCTCTGTCGCTGAGCGGCGGCACGATCGGTTCGGGGGGGCTGAATTTCGCCCAGATCACCGCCGCACCGACGGCGGGCATTGCGGTCAGCGCGACCGGCGTGACGCTCACCGGCGCGCTCAACATCGGCGGCCTGGACATTGATGGCATCGGTAACGCCGTGTCGCTGTCCGGCCTGAGCGGCACCGGTGGCGTCAACTTCACCGGCACACTCGATCTCGACACCACCGGTGTCGGCTTCAACCTTTCGGGCGCGGTGGGTACCGTCAACATCGCCAATGTGGCGGGCTCGTCGCTG
This sequence comes from Sphingomonas kyeonggiensis, assembly GCF_014204495.1. Lineage (GTDB taxonomy): Bacteria > Pseudomonadota > Alphaproteobacteria > Sphingomonadales > Sphingomonadaceae > Sphingomonas > Sphingomonas kyeonggiensis_A. The sequence goes on from NZ_JACHLN010000002.1 coordinate 53,623, forward strand.
ACGATCGACGGTGCCTCGACCGGCATCCGCCTCAACGGCGTCACCAGCGGCACGGTCAATGTCGCGACCATCGCTAGCGGTGGCGCTGCTTCGATCGGCGGCACCACCAGCTCGACCACCGCCGCGATCGGTATCGCTGCCAGCTCCGGCGTCACGCTGAACTATGGCGGCACGATCAATGCGACCGCCGGCTCGGCGCTGTCCGTGTTCAGCAGCAGCATGCTGGCGAACCTCGCCGGTGCGATCACCTCGGCCACGTCGGGTACCGCGTTCAGCTTCACCAATGCCGGCGGTATCTACACCATGTCCGGTTCGGTCAGCCATACCGGCGGCGCGGGCGTGGTCGTCGACGCGGCCAGCACCGGCAATGTCAGCTTCCTCAACGCGAGCAAGACCTTCAGCACGGGCACCAACACCGCGTTCAGCATGGCCGGCAGCGGCACGCTGTCGCTGCTCGGCGGCGGGCTCGGTATCACCACCACCAGCGGCACCGGCCTCAGCGCGACCGCCGGCACGGTTGCTGTCCAAGGCACGGGCAACACGATCACCACCGCCACCGGCCAGATCCTCGGCCTGACCGGCGTGACCAGCGGCTCGGGCGGCATCACCTTCGATGCGCTCACCGCCACCGGCACGGTCGCCAATAACGGCATCCTGCTGAGCAATCTCACCGGCGCGGCCTTCAATGGTGGCACGGTCAATATCGGCGGTACCAGCGGTGCGGCCAATGACGGCATCAAGGTGGCCACCGGCACCGCCGCGATCACCTTCGGCGCGACCACGATCGGTACTGCCGGCAGCAACGCCATCGAGCTGCTCAACAGCGGTTCGGCGGTGACCTTCGGCACGATGGACCTTTCGGGCGCGAACGGCAGCACCGTGGTCATCGCCGGCTCGACCGGCCCGGTCACGCTGGGCACCGGCACGATCACCGCCACCGGCGCGGCCAATTATGCGGTCTCGCTCACCGGCGGCACGGGCGATGTCACCATCGGCTCGGCACTTGACGGCACCAACCTCGTCCAGGTCGTCGATCACGAGACCGGCACCGTCACCTTCAGCGGCAACATGGCGTCGACCGTGAGTGGCATCTCGGTCACCAACGTCAATTCGGGCCTGATCACCTTCACCGGCCAGACGCTGGCGCTGAACGCCACCGGCACCGGCGTCACGCTGGCCGGGAACAGCGGCGGCACGATCGACTTCAACATGGGCGCGGGCGGAAACGGCCTCGACATCGTCAGCACCGGTACGGGCTTCAGCGCCGGCTCGGGCGGCACGATCATCGTGCGCGGCGTCGGCAACTCGATCAGCACCACCGGCACCGGTACGGCGCTCAGCCTGCAGAACGTGACCATCGGCGCCAACGGCTTCACCTTCGACAGCGTGACCGCCAATGGCGCGACGGTCGGCATCCTGCTCAACGGTGTCGGCACGTCGGCACCGGCGCTGAGCCTTGGTACGGTCAACCTGCAGGGCATCACCTCGCGCGGCATCGACGTCACCGGCATCCTGGGTGCCGGCCTGACGATCACCGATCTCGACATCGGCCTGAACAGCAACAGCGCGGTCGCATTCGACCTCAACGGCGCCACGCTCTCCGCGCCGATCGTCATCGGCGACTTCGACGTCACCAATTCGGGCGGCGCGGGCACCAGCATCGGTGTCGACCTGCGCAATACGCTTGGCGGCGCCAGCATCCTGCTGGGCGGCCAGTCGGGCGCTTCGAGCTCGATCGCCGGCGTCGGCACCGGCATCTACCTCAACGCCTCGACCAACGCGCTGTTCACCTATGGTGACGGTGAATCTGGCACCGATACCGGCTCGACCATCTCCGCGACCACGGCGATCGACGCCACCAACGCGCCGACCGTCGGCACCTACGACTTCCGCGACGTGTCCTTCTCGGGCAGCCCGGGTGCGGGCTTCGGTCTCAACAAGATCTACTTCGTCGATGCGGACGGCGCGACCGGCGGCGGCAATGGCAGCGGTGCGGACGGTACCAACCCGATGACGCTGGCAGCGGCCGAGCTGGCCGCGGCGGCGCAGGACATGATCGTCCTGATCAACAATGGCAGCGCGATCAGCGCGGCCGGTTCGAACGGCAATGACTCGCTGGTGCTGGCATCCGACGTCCAGGTTCGCGGCTTCGGCGACGGCGTGGGTGGTGGTGCCGGCACCGGCAGCGCGCCGATCAACATCACGCTCACGGTGCCTTCGACGATCCTGCTGTCGGGCGGCACCTCGTTCAACATCGCGGACCCGACGGGCAATGGCGCGGCGACGCTCACCAGTGCGGCGGGCAGCAACGTGATCACGCTGGGTGCGTCGAACAACCACCTGTCCGGCTTCATCCTCGACGGCCTGTCGACCGCGAACCGCGGCATCAAGGACAATGGCGCGGGTGCGACGAACACGCTGATCGACTATATGACGATCCGCAACTTCGTGACGCGCGGCATCGAGATCACCCCGTCGACGAACACGACGGTCGACAATGTCGTCTTCGCGAACAACCCGTCGGATCTGTTCTTCAACGCCGCTGGCACGGTGATCACCAACGTCACCAGCAATGGCGCCACGGGCACGTCGATGACGCTGGTCAACACCACCGGCACGACGACGCTCACCAACGTGAACATCAACAGCGCTTCGGCAGGTATCCTGTTCAGTGCCTCGGGCGGCACGATCAACGCCACCAACGTCGATATCGGTGTCACCAACGGTGCGGGCCTGACCATCGCCGGCGGCACGGGGTCGTTCAACTTCGACTCCACCAGCTCGATCAGCCAGGCAGGCGCCGGCGCGGCGCTCGGCGTCAACGGCGGCCATGTCACCGGCACGCTGGCCTATGCCGGCACGATCACCGCTTCGAACGGCAACGGCCTGCAGTTCGACAATGCCGACGGCACCTACAACTTCACCGGCACCACGACGCTGGCCGGCGGCGATGCCGGCATCGACATCCTAAACGGCTCGGGCGGCACCTTCAGCTTCGGCACGAACACTACGATCACCAGCCCGACGGGCACTGCGTTCAACGTCTCGGGCAGCACCGCCGCGATCACCTATAGCGGCAGCATCACCCAGGCGAATAACGCCGCGCTGGTCTCGTTCCTCAACCATTCGGGCGGTACGGTCACCTTCCAGACCGGCACGCTGGGCGCCACCAACGGCACCGGCCTGCAGTTCGACAATGCCGACGCGACCTACAACTTCAACGGCACGACGACGCTGAACGGTGGCGATGCCGGTATCGACGTGCTCAACGGTTCGGGAGGCACCTTCAACTTCAGCACCGGTACGTCGATCACCAGCCCGACGGGCACGGCGTTCAACGTCTCGGGCAGCACCGCCGCCGTCACCTATAGCGGCAACATCACCCAGGCGAACAACGCAGCGCTGGTCAACGTCCTCAACCATTCGGCCGGGACGCTGACCTTCCAGACCGGCACGCTGAGCGCCACCAACGGTACCGGCCTGCAGTTCAACAACGCCGATGGCACCTACAACTTCACCGGCACGACGACGCTGAACGGCGGAGATGCCGGCATCGACATCGTCAACGGTTCGGATGGCACCTATGGCTTCGGCGCGGGTACGTCGATCACCCATGCCGCAGCGGGCGACGCCTTCGTCCTCACCGACAGCAACAGCAACCTGACCTATGCGGGCAGCGTAAGCGACAGCAACGGCTATGCCGTCCGCATCGACAATCACGATGCCGGCACGGTGACGTTCGGCGGTACCAGCGCGATCACCTCGAGCGGTGCCAACGCGCTGGGCCTGAGCTTGACCAACAGCAATGGCGGAACGGTCAACTTCAACGGCACCACCACGCTGTCGACCCAGGCCAACAACGCCGTCACGCTGAGCGCGAATGCGGGCAGCACCATCGCGTTCAGCTCGGTCGGCTCGACGCTGGGCATCACCACCACCAGCGGCACCGCCTTCACGATCTCGGGCGGTGGCACGATCAACGCGACCGGACCGAACAGCACGATCACAACCGGCTCGGGTACGATCTTCGACATCAGCAACGCTTCGGCGGTCACGACGACGCTGGGCATGACCTTCACGAGCGCCAGCAACACGCTGGGCACCAACGGTATCCTGATCAGCCGGACGGCGGGCACGCTCACCGGCAGCGTCACCGTCAATGCGGGTTCGATCACCGCCACCTCGCGCGGCATCGATGTCGATGGCGGCACTCTGTCGCTCGACTATGCCGGCAGCGTCGCCACCAGCGGCGTCACTGGTCGCTCGGTCGAGGTGACCAACATCACCGGTGGGGCCATCTCGGTTCCGGGCAACCTCACCGACAATGCGCTGGGCATCAACATAGCCAACAACAGCGGCGGCTCGATCAACTTCACTGGGCAGAGCATCACGCTCAACACCGTGGCGAACGCCAATGCGGTCACGCTGGCCAGCAACACTGGCACCAACATCACCTTCTCCTCGGCGGCGGGCGGCAATGGCGTCGACATCACCGCGTCGGGCACCGGCAACGGTATCGACTTCACCGGCGGCGGCAGCCTGATCGTCTACAGCACCGGCAATTCGATCCAGACCGCCACCGGCCAGATCCTCAACCTGGTGAACGGCAGTGTCGGCTCGCTCGGCCTGGTCTTCGACTCGCTGACCAGCACCGGTTCGACCAACGGCAGCGCGATCAACATCAGCAATGTCGATGGCACCGGCACGCTGAGCGCCACCACCGTTTCGATTGCCGGCACCACCGGCGCGACGGCGGACGGTATCTTCTACGGCGGCGGATCGGCGATGAACGTCAATCTCGGCACCGTGACGATCGCCAATACCGGCGACGAAGGCATCGAGATCAACGGTGCGGGCAACGGTACGTTCACCGCCGGCAGCGTCACGATCAACAACACTGCCGGCAACGGCGTCGAGATCAACGGCTCTACCAACACCGTGAACCTGGCGGCTGGCGCGATCGGTGCCACCAACGATCCGACCGGCTTCGGCGTCTACATCCTGAACGGCACCGGCGGGATCAGCATCGCATCGTCGATCACCAAGACCACCGGCAACAGCGTGGTGTTCGTCGACAACCACGAGACGGGCAACATCAGCTTCTCGGGCGCGATCAGCGCCACGGGCGGCCTCAACAACGGCATCGTCGTCCAGAACGTCAATTCGGGCACGATCAGCTTCCTGGGCAACACCACGCTGAGCACCGGCGCGAACACCGCGCTGAACCTGCTGAACAACACGGGCGGCACGATCAGCTTCCCGAACGGCGGCCTGGCGATCACCACCACCACCGGCACGGGCTTCAGCGCCACCGGCGGCGGCACTGTGAGCACGGCGGGCAGCGGCAACACGATCAGCTCGGGCGCGGGCACTGCGCTCAACGTCGTCAACACCACGATCGGTTCGTCGGGCCTGCGCTTCCAGAGCATCTCGTCGAACGGGGCGTCGAGCGGAATCATCCTGAACAACACCGGCTCGTCGGGCGGCATCAACGTCACCGGCACCGGCGCGGCAGGTTCGGGCGGCACGATCCAGAACGCGAGCGGCGACGGCATCAGCCTGACCAGCACCGAGAATGTCCGCCTGGCCTATATGAACGTCACCAACAACCTGGGTGACGGCATCGGCGGCTCGAACATCAACGGCTTCCTGATCGACAACATGCTGATCAGCGGCAATGGCACCGACTCCGGTACCGATGAATCGGGCATCAACATCGCGGAGCTGACCGGCACCGCCTCGGGCGGCGCGCGGCCGACCGGCATCTTCAACTCGACGATCCAGAACAACAACGAGTTCGAGGTGCAGATCACCAACTCGACCGGCACGCTGACCAACTTCCAGGTGGTCAACTCGACCTTCGCGTCGAACGGTGTCGGCATCAACGGCAACGGCACCAGCCCGCACGGCAATATCTTCAACTTCCTCGGCACCGGCACGTCGGCGATGGGGATCAGCGTCTCGGGCAGCAACTTCACCGGCAACTGGAACGCGGCGAGTCCGCCGACCACGATCGTCGGCAGCGGCCTGTTCGCCGACAGCTCGGGTACCAGCATGACCGTACAGGTCAGCGGCTCGGCCTTCACCAACACCAATAACGGCATCAACGTCTCGACTGGCCCGGGCTCGACGACGCTGACCTACAATATCGACAACAACACCTTCGTCGGTACCCGTTCGACCGCGATCAACGACTTCCAGAACGGCAACGCGCCGTTCACCCGGACGGTCAATGGCCGGATCACCAACAACATCATCGGCAACAACGCCGTGACCAATTCGGGTTCGAATGTCGGTGCCGGCATCAGCATTGCGAACGAAGGCGGGGTGAACGCCAACTATTATATCAACGGCAACACGATCCAGCAGATCCAGACGTCGCAGGGTATCGTGGTCAATGTCGGCCTGGTCGGCCAGGCCACCGGCAACCTGACCACCAACGTCACGATCACCAACAACACGATCCGCAATATCAACGGCAGCCGCGGGCTCGTGGTCAACAACAACCAGAACACCGGTGGCTTCCCGACGGTGAATGTCAGCATTTCGGGCAACAGCTTCTCGGGCATCGCCGGCCAGGCGGGCAACGGCCAGTATCTGCGCCTCTCCGCCAGCGGCGGCGGCACGATCAACGTCACCCAGGGCCAGGCCACGGCCAGCGCCATCGCCAGCGAGCTCGACGACGCCAACGGCTTCAACGACACGACCAAGATCAGCATCGGCACCGGCACGTTCAATTACGGCCAGCCGGCGCCGACGCTGCCGCCGGCCTCGGTGCCGCTGCCCTGATAGGGAAAGAGCGCGGCGGGTTTTCCCGTCGCGCTCTTTCTTGTCGTTCCGAATGGGGAAGGGGCGTTACTTCCGCCCGAACCGCGCCTGGTAGTCGGGCAGTTCAAAGCTGAAATCGTCGCGCTTCAGATATTCGGCGTCGCTGAGCTTCGCCATGCCCTCATGCGCCTTGTACCAGGCGGCATAGTCGGGCAGCTCGGTGCTGAACTTCTTGTAGAAGGTCGACCAGGTACGCACCCGCACGCTCGGCTTCGACCCGTCGAGCCGGAAGGTCAGCAAACGCATCCAGCCGTCGCCCAGGGTGGCGTTGGCGTTCTTCCAGCCCAGCTCCTTCGCAACCTGCCAGCGCCCCTGATAATCGGCGAGCATCTGATGCACCTCGTGTCCGGCCAGGTTGCGGTCGACGCTATAGCCCTGGCCGCCGATATGGCCGCTCAGCACCAGGAAGATCTGGTCGTTCTCGCTGATCAGCTTGTCCCACACCATCTGCGGGTTGTTGTCGCGGTGATCGAGGATGCTCTGGTCGAGCGCCGGCGTATCGGCATGCGATCCGTCGCGATCGAGATATTTGTGGGTGCTGACGATCGTCGGCACGCCGGGGAAGCGGTGCAGCACGCGCTTCGCCCAGGCCAGCGAGGCATCGGGCGCATCGAACTGCAGGCCGATATGCAGGAAACGGCACTTGCCGACGGTGAAGAGCTGCGCACTGTCCGCGCCGCCGTCATGCGCATCGACATACCAGGGCTGGCCCTTGAAGAACTCGGACTGATCCGAAAAGGCCGAGCGGAATCCGTCCAGCCCACCCAGGTGACGCAGTCCGATCCTCAGCGAATCCTTGCGCTCGGGCTGCGGCGGATAGGCGGGATCGGTCCACAGCGCGTCATAGTCGTGGTTGCCGGGCACCACCGAGAAGGGGAGCTTGCCCTTGAGGATCTCGAAGCCCCTGATCGCCGCCGGAATCTCGAATGCGCGTGTTTCCTTGCGCGGCCCCTCGGCGACTTCCGAGCTTCCCGAATTGGGCATGGCCTTGAAGCCGCGCGCCTCATGTTCCGGGTCGGTCCATTCCGAATAATGCTGCCAGACATCGCCGACCTGGGTGGCGAAGACGATGTCGCCGCCGGCGCTGCGCGCATTCGCGGCGATCCAGCGCATCTGCTCATAGAACAGCTCGACCCCATCGAGCGGATAGCCCGCCGCCTTCTGGTGGGTGTAGTCGGTATAGTTCTGCGTGTCGGGGATCATCGCGATCGTGAACTGGCCGCACTTGGGCTGGGCCATCGCCGTCGTGGAAGCGAGCAGGGCAAGGGCGGTGCCGGCGGCAAATCGGAAGCGCTTCATCTGGACCTCACTGGGGCTGGGCAGGGGCTCGCTATCACCACCCGCGGCGCCAGGCGAGCGCTGGTTGCGATGCGCGTCCGGAGCCTTTTGACGCCCGTCAAGTTGCGATCGCCGGCGACGGGCTAGATCGGGCCAGATGCGAAAGATCACATCATGACGGTTCCTCCTTCGCCCTTCGATGTGCCGATGAACATTTCGACGTTCGAGATACTGGAAGACGATCACGTCGTGCAGCGCAGCCTGTGCCACGAGCTGGAGATCGTCGCCGATCGCCTGCCAAGCCTGCCGGCGGCGGACGAGATATTGCGGCTGTGCAAGTCGATCCAGCGGGTGACCGCCACGCACTTCAACCGCGCCGAGCGGCTGTTCGCGGATCTGCCGCTCGCGCACCGTCCCGGGCCCGCCTTCCTCTCGGCGCTGCACGAAATGCACCAGTTCGATCGGATGCACGGCGAGGATCTGGCCAGCGAGCTGTGGCACAGTATCGAGCCGGAAGGCGAGCGTGACGTCGGCAAGCTCTCCTACATGCTACGCTGCTTCTTCGATGGCTGCCGCCGGGCGATCGCGCTCAAGGAGAGCGGGATCGAGATCGCCCGGCGCGGGCTCATGCCGGGTTGAGGATCGCCCGCAGCCGTTCCTCGCCCAGCACGGTGCAACCGCGATCGCCCTTGGCGAAGGCTAGGATGCCCGACGCCTTGAGCTGCGAGAGCTGGCGGCTGACCGTCTCGATCGTAAGCCCCAGATAATCGGCCATCTCGCCGCGGCTGATCGGGATCGCGATCCGCACCCCACCATTGCCGGCCGGCTGCCCCGTGCGCTCGACCAGGTCGAGCAGGAAGCCGGCGATCCGCTCCTTCGCGTTGCGGCGGCCGAGCGCCAGCATCCGGCTGCGCGCGTCGCCCAGGGCTGCCAGCGTCCGGCGGAGCAGCATGCGCTCCATGCGCGGATGATCCTCGAGTGTCCGCTCGAACGCCGCGCGCGGATAGGTGCAGAGGTCGGTGTCGCACAGGGTGGAGACGGTCAGCGTCGCGTCCTCCTCGAACAGCTCGCCGACGAAATCGCCCGGGAACAGCAGCCCGACGATCTGCTCGCGCCCGTCCTCGGTCGAGGCTGTCACCTTGAGCATCCCCTCGACTACCGTCGCGCAGTGGTTGTTCTGGTCGCCCGCCCAGTTGAACACCTGGCCCGCAGGCAGGCTGCGCCGGCGGCCGATCGCGTGCAGCGCCGAAATCTCGCCATCGCCCATCGCCGCGCACAGCGAATTGCCGCGCGCCTTGCACGCCTGGCAGCGGGCAGGCGCGCAACCGGGAACGGTGGGCGTGCGATCGAGAAGCAGGGCGTCGGTGAGCATGATGAGACGCTTTCGGCTGGAGGGGTCAGACGGCGCTGCTGAAGCGCGTGGTGCTGGCGGCGCGCCAGGGATCGAAGGTCGCGGCGATGCTGCGGGCATAGGGCAGTGCGCCCCGGTCTAGCAGGAGGCGCGTGCCGGCCCAGGCGATCAGCCCGTATTCCTCGAACGGCGCCAGCCGCTCGCGGATATCGGCCAGGTCCGGCAGACCGGTGCACTCCGCTTCATTACGGCAAAGCAAGGCCTCGATGATCGCGCCGCGCCGCCGGTCGCTGGCGCCGCGGCGGATTCCGCGCGCGGTGGCAAGCTGGCCGTTGCCGATGCGCAGGTGGTAACGGCCGGCATTCTTCTCGTTCTGCAGCAGCGCGCCGGGGAAGGCGCTGATCGAGGAGGCGCCCAGGCCGATCAGCACATCGGACGGGTCCTCGGTAAAGCCCTGGAAGTTGCGGCGCAGCGCCTTGCTGCGCGCCGCGCGGGCAATGGCATCGTGTGGCATCGCGAAGTGATCGAAGCCGATCGCGTCATAGCCGGCGCCGCGCAGCAAGCGATGTGCCTGCTGCGCCATCGCGAACCGGATTGCTGCGCCCGGCAGGCGGGTCGCATCGATCCGGCGCTGGCGCGGCAGCAGGTGCGGCACATGCGCATAGCCGAACACCGCGAACCGCTCCGGCCGCATCGACAGCGCGATGCGCAGCGTCTCGTCGAGATCCTCGGCAAACTGGCCGGGCAGGCCATACATCAGGTCGAAATTGATCGATTCCACCCGGGCGGCGCGCAGGCGGCCGACCGTGCAGGCGATCTCCTCGGTCGGCTGGATGCGGCCGATCGCGCGCTGGATGTGCGGGGCGAAGGTCTGCACACCCAGGCTGGCGCGCGTCACCTTGTTGCGGCCGAAGCAATCGGCCCAGCCCCAGTCGAAGCCGCGCGGATCAAGCTCGACCGATACGGTTGCCTCGCTGCAGGCAAAGGCGGCGCGGACCCGGTGCATCAGTGCATCGAACTGCGACGGCGCCAGCGCATTGGGGCTGCCTCCGCCCCAGGCGATCCGGGCGACTTTGCCGCGCCCGTCGAGCCGTCGGGCGATCAGGTCGATCTCCTCACCCAGGCGCTGGACATAGGCGGCGACCCGGCTGGTGCGGTTGGCGGCGCCGGTGTTGCAGCCGCAATACCAGCAGATCTCATGGCAATAGGGGACGTGAAGATAGAGCGAGATCGGCTCGTCCTCGCGCACCCGTGCCAGCGCGTGCTCCATGTCGGCCGGGCCGACATCGTCGCCGAACTCCGCCGCGGTGGGGAAGCTGGTGTAGCGGGGCACCGGCGTGGCGAGCAGCTCAGGGTGATAGGTCCACATGCCATCCTGTCTGCGGGCAGGGGCTCCGGGCGGCTTTGACACCAGTCAAATCCCCGTTTGCGTTGCTGCAATGCGGCGGGGTTTGGCGGCGTCCATTGGCGATGGGGTCAACAGTGGAGGTAACAATGAAGACCCTGATCGCTCTGGCCGCAGCCGGCCTGATGGTCGCCGTCCCCGCCAGCGCCCAGACGAGCGACGAGACCGGTATACGCGCCGGCGACGTGCTGGTTCGCCTGCGTACGATCGTGGTGGCCCCGAACGAGAAGTCGAACGGTATCAAGCCGGCTTTCCCCGCCGAGAAGGTGAGCCTGGACAATGCCGTGATGCCGGAAATCGATGCGACCTACATGGTCACCGACAATATCGGCTTCGAGCTGATCGCCTCGACCACCAAGCACAATTTCGGGGGTACCAGCGGCACCACCGGTTCGATCGGCAAGCTCGGCTCGACCTGGGTGCTGCCGCCTACCTTGACCGCGCAATATCACTTCAATTCGCGCGGCAAGGTCCGCCCCTATGTCGGTGCCGGGGTGAACTACACGATCTTCTGGGACGAGAAGGCATCGAGTGGCCTGCAGGGTGCGGTGGGCAAGACCAAAGTGCGCATGTCGGACAGCTTCGGCTGGGCAGCGCAGGCCGGCATCGACGTCGACCTGACCAGGAAGGTCTTCCTGAACCTCGATGTGAAGTACATCGACATCACCACGAATGCCCGGCTCGATACCACCGCGATCGGTACGCAGCGCACCCATGTGAAGGTCAACCCGCTGGTGTTCGGCGTGGGCCTTGGGGTGCGCCTCTGATCCCGCATAGCCGCTGATGGGGGAAGGGGCCGGCAGCGATGCCGGCCCTTTTTACGCGGCCTTGCAATGTAGGATTTTGCCTGCTTGCCTCGGGCGGTCGGACCCGGTTCCGGCCGCTCTTTCAGGCTGTTGGTGAAATAGGATCACGCCCGCGCAAGATTGTTGCGAGACGCGATGCGTATCCGAGGACATAGGGAAAATAGCTGCCCGCAAAACCCGCTCTTGGTGTGTACTTTGTGTACTTTCGCGAGTCGGCTTGGTGGGGCTGTAGGATTGAGCCGCGCCGAAACCCACACTGATCCCCGGCGAAAGCCGGGGCCCAGGGTTCCTCTTCCAGATCGCCTATGACCCTGGACCCCGGCTTTCGCCGGGGAACCGGAAGTGAGGAGCCGAGCCGAGCCTAGACCGGCCGTGGCGCCAGCCGCTCGATCGCCACGCTGCTCCCCACAAGCGAGAGCGGCGCGGCCCGGTGTGAGACAAGCACCAGCCCGGTCCCGGTCTCGCGCAGCCACTGGTCGAGCTGCACGACCAGTTTGCGTTCGGTGGCCGCATCCAGCCCCTCGGTCGGCTCGTCGAGCAGCAGCCAGGGCCGCCCGGCAAGCAGCGCCCGCGCCAGCGACAGCCGCTTGCGCTCGCCGCCGGACAAGGTGCCACCGGCCTCGCCCAGCCTGGTGTCGAGCCCGGCCGGCATCGCGCCGATGCGCTCGTCGAGCACGACGGTCTTGAGCGCGGCCCACATCGCGGCATTGTCCAGGCCCGGGCGGGCAAGGCGGAGATTGTCGCCGATCGTCCCGGCGATCAGCGCGGCATCCTGCGGCGACAGCGCGAACTGGCTGCGCAGCAGCGTGCCCGGTTGGGCGATGGGCGGTTGCTCGCCGATCGCGGCATCGACCTCAACGGCGCGCATCCCGGCCAGTGCTTCGAGCAGCAGCGTCTTGCCCGATCCCGAGCGCCCGGTCACGGCAACCCGGCTGCCGGGCTCGAGCCGCAGCGCGCCGAGCCGAAGCGGCAGCGGCTTGCCACCCGCCTGGGTGGCCGCAGGTTCGGGCAGGGCCAGCAATGCCTCAAGCCGGCGCAGGCCCTCGCTGACACTGGCCTGGCGGAAGGCAGTGCGGGCCAGCCCGGCCATCGCCTCGATCGCCCCGGCGGTGGCGAGCAGTGCCAGCGCGACCTGCGGGGCGGGGCCGCTGGAGAACAGCAGCACGATCGCCACGGCCAGCCCGGTATAGCCGGCGAGCAGTGCCGCGATCGCTCCTTCGCCCCGGTGCAGCCGCGCCCGGGCGGTGTCGAGCGCCTGGGTGAGCGGCGCCAGGTCCTGCGTCACCCGGTCGGCCAGCCCATAGGCGGCGATTTCGGCGCGGGCGGCGGCATATTCGACATAGCGGGTGCGCAGCGCGCCCAGCGCCTCGGCTGCGTCATGGGCAGGCTGCTTCGTCAGTCGACGGGCGGCACGATCGAGCAGCAGGGGCAGGGCGATGAGAAGAAGGAGTAGCGCAACCGCCGATGCCCAGCCGGCGAACGCGGCGAGCAGCACCCCGATGCCCGCCGCGACCAGGCTGGCGGGTCGGGCGGGCTTGCGGACGATCAGGTCTTCAAGCGCGTCGATATCGCCGATCAGCCGGGCGCTGGCGTCGCCGCCGGAAAGATCGGAGCCGGTCCGGGCGTCCTGTGCTGCGAGCTTGCCGAACAGGCTGCCGCGCATCCCGGCCATCGCGCCCAGCGCCGCCTGGTGCGAGAACAGCCGTTCGCCGTAGCGCGACACGGTACGCAGGATCGCCAGCAACCGGATGCCGGCGCTGGGAATCAGATAGTTGAAGCCGAGCGCGACGACCGGCCCGGCTGCTCCCGCCAGCGCCGCGCTGGTCAGGAACCAGCCCGACACGGCCAGCAGCAATATGCCGGCCAGCGCGGCAGCGACCGCGGCGATGCTCGCGCGTCGGAGCCAGCGGCACCCTGCCGGGTCGAGGGTGAAGACGTTCACAGCGCCACCTCCAGGCGTGCCGCGGCGGCGAGGGCTGGATCATGGGTCACGACCAGAACCGCGCGGTCGCGGGCAAGCGCTTTGAGCAGATCGACGATCTCGGCACCGCTTTCGGCGTCGAGATCGGCAGTGGGCTCGTCGCAGAGCAGCAGCGGACGACCCGAAAGGATAGCCCGCGCCAGTCCAATCCGCCGCCGCTCGCCGCCCGACAGGCCGGAGCCGCGATGGTCGAGCGCCAGCGCCAGCCCGCCGCGCGCTGCGAGCAGCGCGTCCAGCCCAACCTGCGACGCTACCCGGGCGATCTCGTCAGTGCCCGCATCCGGGCGGGCAAGGGCGATGTTCTCGGCAAGGGTGCCGGGTAGCAGCAGCGGAGTCTGGGCTGCCCAGGCGATGTCGCCGGGATCGAGCACGCCACCGCCGGCGGTGCGCACCGCGCCGGCAGACGGGATGATCTGCCCGGCAATCGAGGCGAGCAGGCTCGATTTGCCGCTGCCGGTCGGTCCGGTCAGCGCAACCATATCGGCCGGTGCCAGCGCGAAGCTGACCGGGCCGATATGCAGGTTCGGCCATTGGATCACGAGACCGGTCACCTGCAGCCCGTCGAAGCGCGCCGAGGTGGGCGGCTCAGGCGTCTCGGCCTCGACTGCGGTCAAAGCAGCGCTCGCTGCGTCGCCCAGCTGCTTCTCGTGATAGGCTGCGGCCAAGCGGCGCATCGGCAGGTAGAATTCCGGCGCCATCGCCAGCGCGAAGAAGGCCTGGCCAAGTGTCAGCTTTTCGGGCGCGGGGAAGGGGAGCAGCCCCAACAGGCTGAACCCGCAATAGACCGCGACCAGCGCGACTGAGAGTGCCGCGAAGAACTCCAGGACCGCGCCGGAAAGGAAAGCGACTCGCAGCACCGCCACGGTGCGCTCGGCGACTTCGCGGGTGGCGATGCCGACCTGGCGGGTGATCCGGTCCTCGGCGCCGAAATGGCGGATGACGGGCAGGGTGCGGACGCGGTCGACGAACAGGCCGGAAAGCTGGGCGAGCGCGGCCAGCTGGCGCTCAGAGGCTCGACGCGCCGCGGTACCGGCCAGGATCATGCCGAGTGCGAAGGGGATCAGTGTGATGACCAGGATCGCCGCCGACACCCAGCTCGCGAAGGCGACTATTGCGGCAACCAGCAGCGGCGTTGCGGCAGAGGCGGCACGCGCGGGCCTGAAGCGTGACTGATAGGCTTCGATCGTCGCCATATGGTCGATGGCCAGGGCCGCACTCTCACCGGCCAGGAGCGGGCGAGCGAGGCGGCCGGCGAGCAGGAGTGGGAACAGATGGGCACGCCATGCCCTAACCACGCGCTGGGCGGTGCGGATCGCGCTGGCATGGACCAGCAACGCTGCCCCGCCGCGGATCAGCCCGCCTGCCAGGATCATGCAGGCAGCGAGCAGGGAGATGCCGTCACCCCCGGCCAGGGCGCTCACCGCCAGCGCGATGCCCCCTGCGAAAAGCGCGGCACCGGGTACATCCAGGAGCCAGATCATATCATCCTTTAGCCCGAGTTGCGTTCGCCACGTATTTGTTCATGGTCAAAGTCGCCTTCGGGGACCGCTTCTAGGGACAATGAGGACGCGACCAAACCCGTTGGGCGCAGACTCTTGCGTAGGGGGATTTCCTGCGATGATCAGCATGGCAGTCGTGGAGCTATCGAGGCTCCAATTCGCGCTGACTGCGCTTTACCACTTCCTGTTCGTGCCGTTGACGCTCGGCCTCTCGTTCATGCTCGTCATCATGGAGAGCGTGTACGTGATGACCAACCGCCCGATCTGGCGGGATATCACCCGTTTTTGGGCAAAGCTGTTCGGCATCAACTTCGTCCTCGGCGTGGCCACCGGCCTCACCATGGAGTTCCAGTTCGGCACCAACTGGTCCTATTACTCGCACTATGTGGGCGACATCTTCGGCGCCCCGCTCGCGATCGAGGGCCTGATGGCCTTCTTCCTGGAAGCGACGTTCGTCGGGCTGATGTTCTTCGGCTGGGATCGCATGTCGAAACAGGCGCACCTGTTCACCACTTTCATGGTGGCGCTGGGCTCCAACCTGTCGGCGCTGTGGATCCTCGTCGCCAATGGCTGGATGCAGCATCCCACGGGTTCGGTGTTCAACCCCGAGACGATGCGCATGGAAGTCACCGACTTCGCGGCGGTGATCTTCAATCCGGTCGCCCAGGCGAAGTTCGTCCACACCGTCAGCGCCGGCTATGTGATGGCCAGCGTGTTCGTGCTCGGCGTCTCGGCCTTCTACCTGCTCAAGGGCAAGCATCTGGAGCTGGCGAAGCGCAGCTTCACCGTGGCGGCTGCCTTCGGCCTTGCCTCGTCGCTGTCGGTTGTCGTGCTGGGTGACGAGAGCGGTTATGCGCTGACCGAGAACCAGCAGATGAAGCTCGCCGCGATCGAGGGCATGTGGCACACCGAGCCTGCTCCTGCCGGCCTCGCGATCTTCGGCATCCCTTCGAACAGCGGCCGCGAGACCAAGTACGAGGTGAAGATCCCCTATGTGCTGGGCCTGATCTCCACGCGCAGCCTGACCGGTGAGGTCAACGGCATCTTCCCGCTGGTCGCCAAGGCGAAGGTGCGCATCGTCAACGGCCTGACCGCTTATGATGCGGTGGAGAAGCTCAAGGTCGACCGCAACGATCTGGTCGCGCGCGAGGCATTCGAGAAGACCAAGAACGACCTCGGCTATGCGCTGCTGCTCAAGCGGTTCGTGGCCGATCCGCGCACCGCGGATGCGGCGACGATCGACAAGGCGGCGTGGAGCACCGTGCCGAACGTCCCGGCGATCTTCTGGATGTTCCGGATCATGGCCGGGATCGGCTTCGGCATGATCGCCTTCTTTGCGGTGGCCTTCTACTATTCGACCGTCCGCAAGTTCGACGCCCGCTGGTTCCTGCGGCTGGCGCTGATCGTGATGCCGCTGCCGTGGATCGCCGCGGAAGTGGGCTGGGCCGTGGCCGAGGTCGGCCGCCAGCCCTGGGCGGTGGAAGGCGTGCTGCCGACCTTCCTGGCACCGTCGAGCCCGACCGTGCCCGAGCTGTGGCTGACGATCATCGGCTTCACCGCGCTTTATGGCACGCTGGCGGTGATCGAGGTGCGGCTGATGCTCGCATCGATCAGGAAGGGGCCGGAGGAATATCGCCCGGCCACCGCGCCTGCACCTGCGGGCCCCGATTTTCACGCCGTTCCGGCCGAATGAGCCGAACCAGGGTTTTGGAGACAGACCATGTCCATCCCTCTCGATTTTGAAACGCTACGCATCATCTGGTGGCTGCTGCTCGGTGTGCTGCTGATCGGCTTCGCACTGACTGACGGCTTCGACCTCGGGACGGGCGCACTGCTCCCGTTCGTGGGGAAGACCGATGAGGAACGCCGAATGGTGATCAACACCATCGGTGCCACCTGGGAAGGCAACCAGGTGTGGTTCATCCTCGGCGGCGGCGCCATCTTCGCTGCCTGGCCCTTCGTTTATGCCGTGAGCTTCTCCGGCTTCTACCTGGCGATGTTCCTGGTGCTATCGGCGCTGATATTGCGGCCGGTGGGGTTCAAGTACCGCTCGAAGCACCCGGACCTGAAATGGCGTTATCGCTGGGACTGGGCGTTGTTCGTCGGCGGCTTCGTGCCGGCGCTCGTCTTCGGTGTCGCGGTGGGCAATGTGCTCAAGGGCATTCCCTTCCGCTTCGATGGCGACCTGCGCGCCTTCTACGAAGGATCGCTGCTTGGCCTCTTCACTCCGTTCACGCTGGTCACCGGCCTGCTTTCGGTGGCGATGCTGGTGCTCCACGGCGCGGGCTGGCTGAGCCTCAAGTCCGAAGGCGTGGTGCGCGAGCGTGCCCGCCGCTTCGGACAGGTGGCGGCGGTGCTGGCGATCCTGTTGTTCGCGGTCGGCGGCCTGTTCGTCGCCTATGGCGGTATCGGCTACCGGCTGGATGGCTTGGTCGACGCCGGCGGTCCGTCCAATCCGCGCTTCTCGACCACGGTTGCGGAAGGCGGTGCCTGGCTGGCCAATTACGGCGCGTATCCCTGGATGCTGATCGCCCCCTTGCTCGGCTTTGTCGGCCCGGTGCTGGCGCTGCTCGGCATCCGCGGCCGCAATGACGTGCTGGTGTTCGCGGGCTCGTCGCTCGCCAATGTCGGGATCATCTCCACTGTCGGCCTGTCGATGTTCCCGTACATCCTGCCGAGCTCGATCGATCCGCTGTCGAGCCTGACGGTGTGGAATGCTTCGTCGAGCCACGGCACGCTGTTCACCATGCTGATCGTCACCGCGATCTTCCTGCCGATCGTCCTCGCCTACACGGCCTGGGCCTATCGCATCATGTTCGGCCGCGTGACCGAGCAGGATGTGCGCACCAACCCCGACTTCTACTGAGGAGCAGTTCCCATGTGGTATTTTGCCTGGATCCTGGGTGTCGGCCTCGCCGTCGGCTTCGGCATCCTCAACGGCCTGTGGCACGAGTTCCGCTCGGAAACCGAGGACGGGGTGATCTAGACCCGGATAGTGTGCGGCGTGGCTTCAGATCTCGATGAAGCCGCGCCGTGCCGCGATGATCACGGCGTGGGTGCGATCAGCTACGTCGAGCTTGGCGAAGATGTTCTTGAGATGCGCCTTCACCGTGTCGGTGGAGAGCGACAGGCGCCAGGCGATCTGCTTGTTGGGATGGCCCTCCGCGACCAGGCGGAGGATGTCCGTCTCGCGTTCGCTCAACCGGTCGTCGAACGCGTGAAGGGCGATTTCCTGGGCGACATCGGCGGCGATCGCGCGGCGCCCCTCATGCACGGCACGGATCGTGTCGAGCAGGTCCTTGCGGATGCAGCTCTTCAGCAGATAGCCGGTCGCCCCAGCGCGTAGCGCCCGCAGCGCGTGGGTGTCGCCGGGATAGGTGGTGAGCACCACGAACTGGGCGGCGGGGAATTCGCGGCGGATCGCCTCGATCGTTTCCACGCCGTCCATGCCGGGCATCTGGATGTCCATCAGCGTCACGTCGGGCTGGATCTCGCGATACCGCTCCACCGCCTCGGCACCGCCCTGGGCTTCCGCGACGATCTCCATGTCCGCCTGGCGCTCGACCACTGCGACGATGCCTTCGCGCAGCATCGGGTGATCATCGACCACCATTACCCGGACGGTCTTCGCGCGCGTCGCCAATGCTGCCTCAACCAATTCGGCCTCCCGTGACCAGTGCGCGCCACTTGCGACGCCGCATATTCGAATAAGCGATCGCCGCAGGGACGATCAGGATGATTTCGGTACCGCCAGCGGGCGGCCTTTGCACCACAAGGCGCGACTGAATCTTGGCTGCACGCTCGCGCATGCCCGGCAGGCCGAAGTGTCCGTCGCGCTTGCCGTCGCGCAATACGTCGTCGGTAATCCCCACGCCATCGTCGCGGAAGCGGACACTGAAGCAATCGGGCTGGAAACCGATGCGGATCGCAATCTGGCGCGCATGGGCGTGGCGCCAGATGTTGAAGAGCGCCTCGTTGGCGATCCGTGCCACTTCATCCCACACCAGCGGGTCGAGCGGCCGGGGCTCGCCCTCGCTCACCACCGAGATCTGGGTGGAGGGCGAGAAGACCTGCTTGCGGGCGATCTCCAGGATCATGTGCTCGATATCATCGGCGCCGCCGATCAGGCGCAGGTCGCGCACCCGGTCGCGCCCCTCGGCAAGGACATTGTCGGCGCGGTCGAGCGCTTCCTCGAGCTCGCGGCGTGCCGGGTTCTCCGGCGAGATATCGTCAGCGACGAGCTGGAAGCGGAGGACCAGCGCCTGCACGCCCTGCAGCAGCGTGTCGTGCAATTCGCGCGCGATCCGCTCGCGCTCGCCAAGTCGCTCGCGCATGCGATCGCGCATCTGCGCGGCCAGGGCACGGACCTTCACCTGGTAGAACAGCCAGAACAGGCCGATCGCCCCCAGGATACAGAGAAGTGTGAACCACCTGCTCTGGAAGAAGGTCGGCGGTAGCGTGAACTCCAATGTGGTCGGAGTGGGGTTCCAGATCCCGTCATTGTTCGAGGCGATCACCCGGAAGCGATAGGAACCCGGCTCGAGATTGGTGTAGAATGCCTGGCGGCGCGTACCGGGATCGACCCAGGTGCGATCCACGCCCTCCAGCATATAGCGGAAACGGACCCGGCTCGGCACCGAGAAGCTGAGCCCGGTATATTCGATCGACAGGTTGGATTCACCGCGGGGCAGGGTGATCCGTGACGGATCGACGAAGCGCTTGCCGTCCACGACCAGCGCGCGGATCGCCACCGGCGGCACGACGGCGTTGCGGGAAAGCCTGCCCGGGTCGATCCGCATCACGCTCTGCCGGGTCAGGAACCACAACCGCCCATCGCCGCCCGCCGCGATCTGCGGGCCGTCCGCGCGCTGGGTGCGGCTGGCAAAGCCGTCCTGCTCGTCGAACAGGTCGTGGGGAATCGGCGCGCGGGGATGCGAGAAGGCGCGATCGAGATCGACGGTGTGAATCCTCAGCAGGCCGATATTGTTGACCATCCAGGTCTCGCCCGACGCCGTCTGGACCAGGCCACGCACGCCGCGCAGCCAGGGGTGGTCGGCGATCGACAGCCGGTCGAACCGGCCGTTTCGCCACAGGGCCAGGCCTTCACCGCCTGCCACCAGCATGCCGTCGCGCCCTGCATAGACGCCGGTGAGCCCGGAGACGCCGATCTGGTCGTTGGTCCAACCGCGCGCCGTGGTGCCGACGACGCGAACGATGCCCTTGCGATCCAGGATGATCACCGGGTTGCCGTCCCGGTCGATGACGATGTCCTGCGGCCGGCCAGGCAAGGGGAGGTTGGCCTGGTGCCAGCCATTGCCGCGGCGGACGAGCGCGCCGTGCTGGAACCGCGCTACCCAAAGCCGGCCCAGCCCATCTTCCGCGCAGCCATAGGTCTCTCCGGCGCCGGGGAGGTCGATCGTCTCGGCTACCTGGCCGCCGCGCATCCGGACCATGCGCCGCGCGGTGCTGAGCCAGACCGAGCCGTTGCCGCCGCGGCACAGCGCCTGGATGTCGCCCGGTTGGGTGGAGAAGAGGCTGGGGTCCTGGCCGGGCAGGGCGCGATAGAGCGACGGGCCGCTCGCCAGCCAGATCGTGCCGGCATCATCGGCAGTGACCATATAGCCCTCCGCCGCCCCGTCGGCCGGCGGTTCGACGCGGAACAGGTTGGCGGGGCGGAACTGGTCGAGCCCCAGCTCGGTGCCCACCCAGATATTGCCCTCACGGTCCTGCAGCAGCGACACGGCCTGATTGGAGGTCAGCCCGTTCTCGGTGCGGTAGAGCGAGATGTTGCCCTCGGCGCTTGCCTTGTCCGCGGCCCGCTCGATCTGGAAGATGCCGCTGGTGAAGCTCGAACCCCAGAGATTGCCGTCCCGGTCGAACAGGATCGCGGTGCGCCGGACCGGCCCTGAAAAGGGAAAGACCACGGGGTTCTTCGGCTCGCGGGCGCCGGCCGGATAATCGGGCAGCATGCGGGTGCCATGGGCGTCGGACAGCCACATATTGCCCTCGGGATCGAGCGCGAGATTGGCACCGAAGCCGAGCTCCACGCCCACCGCCTCGAACCGCCGGTTGCCATGGCGCAGCAGGTAAAGTTGCTTGTCGGTGGCGACCCAGATCGATCCGTCGCGGCCGGTCGCTAGGCTTGAGACGTAGTCCTTGTCGGGCAGGCCCCAGCGCTGGTCGATCGTCTCCCAGGCACCGTTCCGGTAGCGCTTGAGCGCCTTGCGGGTACGCCCGCCCACGGCCCAGATCGCACCGTCCTTGTCCTCGCGAAGCTCGGTGATCTCGCCGGCGGCATCGTGCATGCCGGTGCCGACCATGCGCCCGCCGCGATAGATCTCGACCCCGCCACCACCGACATAGGCGGCCCAGAGCTCGCCACGTCGGGTGACGAGCAGCGCGCTGATCGGGATCGCGCCGCGGGGATGGTCGGGGGCGGGGGGGACATATTCGAAGGTCACCCCGTCGAACCGGAACAGACCGTTGCCGGTGCCCACCCAGATATAGCCGTCCGGTCCCTGGGCGAGTGCCTGGACCATGGCGGGCACGCCGTCCTTGCTGGTCCAGGTGGCGTGGAGATAGCGGCCGATGCCCCGGCCGGGCGCGTCGGCCGTCGCCGTGCCTCCGAAGCACAGCGCGATGAACCCGGCGATGAGCAAGGCTAGTCGCAAGACGATCCCCTTCTCACGCGACGCTTCCGAAAGCGCGCACGGTAGCACGAAACCATGGCCGGGCGGGAGTAGCCCGAAAGAGTTTGGCGAGGCACCGGGTCGGGATTTCTTCCGCTGCCCTCCCGTGGAAGTCCGGACGGGCAGGTTCGGCAGGAGGAAAGCATGGGCGAGCGTCTCGAAACCACGCGCCGCGAGTTCGTGGCAGGCGCTGCCGCGATCGCCGCGGTGACCGCACTACCTATTCCCGCCCTGGCCGGGGCGGCATCCCACGCAGGAGAAAAGACCATGGCGACGATCAAGACCGCCGACGGCACGGAGATCTTCTACAAGGACTGGGGTCCCAAGACCGCCACGCCGATCGTGTTCCACCACGGCTGGCCGCTGTCGGCGGACGACTGGGACAGCCAGATGATGTACTTCCTGATGCAGGGCTACCGCGTCATCGCGCATGACCGCCGGGGCCATGGCCGCTCGACCCAGACCGATACCGGCAACGAGATGGACACCTATGCCGCCGATGTCGCGGCGCTGACCGACCATCTCGACCTGAAGGGCGCGATCCATGTCGGCCATTCGACCGGCGGCGGCGAAGTGGCGCACTATGTCGCCCGCGCCAAGCCGGGCCGCGTCTCCAAGATGGTCCTGATCGGCGCGGTGCCGCCGGTGATGGTGAAGAGCGAGAAGAACCCCGGCGGCCTGCCGATCGAGGTTTTCGACGGCATCCGCGCCGGCGTGCTCGCCAACCGCGCCCAGCTCTACATCGATTTCCCGACCGGCCCGTTCTACGGCTTCAACCGGCCGGGCGCTAAGATCAGCCAGGGCATCATCGACAACTGGTATCGCCAGGGCATGATGGGCGGGATCAAAGCCCATTACGACTGCATCAAGGCGTTCAGCGAGACCGACTTCACCGAGGACCTCAAGAAGATCACCGTGCCCTCGCTGGTGATGCACGGCGATGACGACCAGGTCGTGCCCTATGCGGACTCGGGCCCGCTTTCGGCCAAGCTGCTCAAGAATGCCACGCTCAAGACCTACAAGGGCTTCCCGCACGGCATGGCGACCACCCATGCCGATGTGATCAACCCGGACCTGCTCGCCTTCATCAAGGGCTGACCGGCCAGGCCGGTTCCCAGTTCGGAGTATCGGATGGCCCCCACGGTCATGCTCATCCACGGTGCCTGGCTTACGCCAAGCTCGTGGGACCGCTTCCGCCAGCGCTTCGAGGCGGCGGGCGTGAGCGTGGTGGCGCCGCCCTGGCCCTATCTCGATCGCCCGGTGGACGAGCTCCGCCGGGCGCCCGATCCGCGGCTGGGCAAGCTTGGTCTGCGGCAGATCACCGATCACTATGCCACGCTGATCGAAGCGATGCCGCATCCGCCGATCCTGATGGGGCACAGCTTTGGCGGGCTGATCGTCCAGCTGCTCGCCGATCGCGGGCTGGGCGCCGCCGCCGTGGCGATCGACCCAACGCCGCCCTTTGGCGTGCCGGCCCATCCGCTCGCGGTATGGACCTCCCTCTGCGTGTTCACGGCGTTCAACGGCTGGAACCGGGCGTTGCGGATGAGCGAGCGCGAATTCGCCAGCGGCTTCGCCCAGACGCTGCCGGCGGCCGAGAAGCCCTATGCCTGGGAGAAGTTCATCGTGCCTACGCCGGGGCGCGTGTTCTTCCAGGCGGTGCTGGGCATCGGCGCCCGGGTGCGCTGGGACAATCCCGACCGGCCGCCGCTGATGCTGATCGCCGGCGCGAAGGACCGCACCGTGCCCGCGCCGATGGTGCGAGCCAATTACCGCAAGCATTTGCGCTCGCCGGTCGACACCGTGTTCCACGAATTCCCCGGTCGCTCGCACTGGCTGTGCAACGAGGATGGCTGGGAGGAAGTCGCCGACCGGGCGCTTTCCTGGGCGCGGACGGCGGCGGGGCGCTGATCCTACAGCCGGGGCGGGGCCGACGCGCCAAAGTACACGAAGTAGAGGCCAAGAGCTGTTTTTCGCCTTCGAATTTTGACCTTTTCAACGGAAACGCGTCGCATCTCGCAACATTGTTGCGAGCGCGTGATCCTATTTCACCAACAGCCTCAAGGAGCGGCCGGGCTGCGCGCCCGACCGCCAGAGGCAATCATGCGAAATCCTACATTGCAAGCCGGGTTCAGGCGAACTCGGGCATGCCCTCGAGCAGCTTGTCGAGCGTGACCGGATAGTCGCGCACGCGCACGCCGGTGGCGTTGTGGATCGCATTGGCGACCGCCGCGCCGACGCCGCAGATGCCGAGTTCGCCCACGCCCTTGGCCTTCATCGGCGAGGTGGTGGGATCGGTCTCCTCGAGGAAGATCACTTCCTGGTGCGGGATGTCGGCATGGACCGGGACTTCGTACCCGGCGAGGTCGTGGTTGACGAAGAAGCCGAAGCGCTTGTCGACCACCAGCTCCTCCATCAGCGCGGCACCCGCGCCCATGGTCATCGCGCCGATCACCTGGCTGCGCGCCGAGACCGGATTGAGGATGCGGCCCGCCGCGCACACCGCGAGCATGCGGCGGATGCGGATCTCGGCGGTGGCGATATCGACGCCGACCTCGACGAAATGCGCGCCGAAGGTGGATTGCTGGAACTTGCGACCCAGATCGCCATATTCCATCACATCCTCGGCGACGATCTCGCCGGCCTTGGCGGCATCGGCGAGCGGCACGCTGCGCTTGCCGGCGCGGACCTTGCCCCCGGCGAACACCGCATCGTCCGAGTTGAAACCGAGCTTCTGTGCCACGGCCTCGCGCAGCTTCACGCAGGCGGCGTAAACGCCGGCGGTGGCGCTGTTCGCGCCCCATTGCCCGCCCGAGCCGGCCGAGACCGGGAAGCTGGAATCGCCGAGCTTCACCTTCACCTTGTCGAGCGGCACGCCCATCATCTCGGCCGCGGTCTGCGCGACGATCGTGTAGGTGCCGGTTCCGATATCAGTCATGTCGGTCTCGACCGTGACGATGCCGGAGCCGTCGAGGCGGACGCGTGCGGCCGACTTCATGTTGATGTTGTTGCGGAAGGCCGCGGCCATGCCGATGCCGACCAGCCAGCGCCCGTCACGGACCTGGCCCGGCTTCGGATTGCGCTTCGCCCAGCCGAACTTGTCGGCGCCGGTGCGCATGCACTCGATCAGCCGGCGCTGCGAGAAGGGGCGTTCGGGCTTTTCGGGATCGACCTGGGTATCGTTGATCACGCGCAGTTCGATCGGATCGATGCCGAGCTTCTCGGCGAGCTCGTCCATCGCGATCTCGAGCGCCATCATCCCGGGCGCCTCGCCCGGTGCGCGCATCGCGTTCGCCTCGGGCAGGTTGAGCACCGCGAGCTTCTGGCCGATCAGCCGGTTCGCGCCTGCATAGAGCAGGCGGGTCTGCGCGACCGAATTCTCGCCGCCGCCGCCGGGCAGGTCGCCGCACCATTCCTCATGCGCGATCGCGCTGATCTTGCCGTCGCGACCGGCGCCGATGCGGATCCGCTGGATCGTCGCCGGCCGGTGCGTGGTGTTGTTGAACATCAGCGGGCGGGGCAGGGCGACCTTGACCGGTCGGCCCGCCGCCTTCGCCCCCAGCGCGGCGAGGATCGCATCGGCGCGGACGAACAGCTTGCCGCCAAAGCCACCGCCGATGAAAGGCGAGATCAGCCGGACATTCTCCTTGGGAATGCCGAGCGTCTTGGCGACATCGCCCCTGCCCCAGGCGATCATCTGGTTGGCGGTCCAGATCTGCAGCTTGTCGCCGTCCCAGGCGGCGATCGAAGCGTGGGGCTCCATCATCGCATGGGCGTGATCCGGCGTGGTGTATCGCTGGTCGAACTGCACCGGCGCGGCGGCGAAGGCGCCGTCGAAATCGCCGACCTTGGCGTTGTTGCCGCCCGCCTTGACCGCGCTGTCCACCGAGGCGGCGAGATCATAGGCGCCCTTTTCGCGGGCATAGTCGACGCGGACCAAGGCCGCGGCGGCGCGGGCCTGCTCGAACGTCTCGGCGACTACCACCGCGACGGCCTGGTGGTAATGCTCGATTTCCGGCCCGCCGAGCAGCATCGCGGTGTTGAAGCTGCCCTTGGTCAGCTTGCCGGCATTGTCGGCGGTGATGATCGCCAGCACGCCGGGCGCGGCCTTGGCGTCGCGCAGGTCGATCGCGGAGATGCGCCCCTTGGCGATCGCCGAGCCGACGACATAGCCATAAGCGGGGTTCTTGACGGCTTCGTTATGCTCATAGGCATAGCGGGCGCCGCCACTGGTCTTGAGCGGGCCGTCGATGCGCGGCGTGGGCTTGCCGACGATCTTGCCCTGGTCGATCGGATTGGTGCCGGCGGGCGTGGTGAACTTCATGGCTCAGGCCCTCGCTTCGGCAATGGCGGCGGCGAGCGTGCGCTCGGCAAGCACCAGCTTGAACTTGTTCTGCTCGGTGGGCTTGGCACCGGCAAAGGCGAGGGCAGTTGCCGCCTTCGCGCCCTGTGCCAGGGCGGCTTCCGCGGCCTCGACCCGCCACGGTTTGTGCGCGACGCCGCCGAACGCGACGCGGCCGCTGCCGTCCTTCTGCAGGATCGCGCCGACCGAGACGAGTGCGAAGGCATAGGAGGCCCGGTCACGGACCTTGTGGTAGATATGCGTGCCGCCGATCGGCTTCGGCAACGTCACCGCAGTGATCAACTCGCCGGCTGCCAGCGTGTTCTCGACGTTCGGCGTGTCGCCGGGCAGGGTGTGGAACTCGGCGATCGGGATGGCCCGCGTCGCGCCGTCCGCGCGGACCGTTTCCACCACCGCGTCGAGCGCGCGCATCGCAATCGCCATGTCGCTGGGATGGGTGGCGATACAGGCATCGCTGGCGCCGATCACCGCCATGCTGCGGTTGATCCCGCCGATCGCCGCGCAGCCGCTGCCGGGCTTGCGCTTGTTGCAGGGCTGGTTGGTGTCGTAGAAATAGGGGCAGCGGGTGCGCTGGAGCAGGTTGCCCGCGGTCGTCGCCTTGTTGCGCAACTGGCCCGAGGCACCCGCGACGAGCGCGCGGGAGAGCAGGGCGTAATCCTTGCGGACGCGCTTGTCGGCGGCGAGATCGGTGTTGCGGACCAGCGCGCCGATCCTGAGGCCGCCTTCCGGCGTCGCCTCGATCCGGTCGAGCCCGAGATGGTTGACATCGACCAGGTGGGTCGGCGTCTCGATCTGCAGCTTCATCAGGTCGAGCAGGTTGGTGCCGCCCGCGATGAAGCGCGCGCCCTGGGTGCGGCCGACGATCGCGGCGGCCTCGGCGGGCGAGCCCGCGCGCTCATAGGTGAAAGCCTTCATGCCTTCCTCCGGGCAGCGACTTCGCTGATCGCCTCGACGATGTTCGAATAGGCACCGCAGCGGCAGATGTTGCCGCTCATCCGCTCACGGATTTCCTCGGCGCTCATCGCCGGCTTGCCCGCGACGTCGCCGGTGACGTGGCTGGGGATGCCGGCACGGATCTCGTCGAGTACCGCCACGGCCGAGCAGATCTGGCCGGGGGTGCAATAGCCGCACTGATAGCCGTCATGCTTCACGAAGGCGGCCTGCATCGGGTGGAGCTTCTCGGCCGTGCCCAGGCCTTCGATCGTGGTGACGCTGTCGCCCTCGTGCATCACCGCCAGGCTGAGGCAGGAGTTGATCCGCCGCCCGTCGACGATCACGGTGCAGGCGCCGCACTGGCCGTGGTCGCAGCCCTTCTTGGTGCCGGTGAACTGGAGATGCTCGCGCAGCGCGTCGAGCAGGGTGGTGCGGGTGTCGAGCTCGAGCGTGTGCGGCTTGCCGTTCACCTTGAGCGTGACCCTGGCCAGCACCGGCGCACCGGCGCCGGCGGATGCCGCCTCCTGCGCTTCGGCGATGGGTGGTGCGGCGGTCATCGCCACGGACGCCGCGCCGCCGACCAATATGCCGCGCCGCGACAGTTCGAATTCACCCGGTCCATGCATCTTGGCCCTTGCTCCCTGCGACTGGCGATCCCGACGCGACTGATCCTAGACCTCCTGAACGAGGACCGCAAAGCTTTGCTCCGTTCCGGGCGGGCGCAGGTGACGAAAAGGCCGGGAGTTTCCCCCCGGCCTCCTTCGTACACGATGGGACGTGACGGATTACTGCCCGGCCAGCTCTTCCTCGACCTCGAGGTTGCTGTCGTCGAGCTGGATGATGATCGCGGTGTAGCCGACGCGCAGCAGCTCGCCGAGTCGGCTGACGCTGTTGACCACCACCGGCGGGCGCTGGTTGCTCCTGCCGTCGCCGGCCGGAGCGATCAGGCCGAGGGCGAGGCCGGTCGGCAGCTGGATCTCGCCATTGGCCGCGACCCTGCCGCCCGCCGGGATCACGAAGGTATCGATGATGATCTGGCGGGCATCGGTGGTGCCGGTGCCGATCACCGGCTGGTCGTTCACGAACAGCGTGCCGGTGTTGTTGGTGTGGATCTCGCTGAACACGCCGGTCACCGTGCCGCTGGGTGCCGTCACCGTCACCACCGCGCCGTTCACCGTGACGTCGATCGGGCGGAGCGAAGTCAGCGTGATCGCGCCCGGGCTGGTGTAGCTGCCCGTGAGGTTGCCGTTGGTGGCGACCGAGACGCCGCCAGTGCCGGTAACGGTGGCACCCACCGCGCCGCTCTGCGAGGTCAGCGAGGCCGAGCCGCCGCTGGTGACGGTCGAGGAGATCGCGCCGCTGGCCGTGGCGAGCGATACCGCGCCACCCGCGGTGATCGGGCCTGTGATGCTGCCGCTGGTCGTGCTGGCGGTGACCGCGCCGCCGGCGTTGACGCTGCCGCTGATCGCGCCGGTGGTGGTCACCAGTTCGACCGCGCCGGTTGCGGTGACCGGGCCGGTGATCGAGCCGCCGCTGCTGCTCACCGAGACGTTGCTCTGCGCGGTGATCGCGCGGCTGACCGAGCTGCCATAGTCGAGGTCGACCGGGCCGCCTGCGATGATCGAGCCGCTGCCCGTACCGCCTGCGTTGATCGTCACCGAGCCGCCGGCGCGGATCGGTCCGCTCTCATTGCCGGCCACGCGTGCGTTGACATTGCCCAGCGTGTCCAGCGTGTTGGCGCTGAACGCCTGCGAGCCGCTGAGGACCGAGGTGAAGGTGCCGGCGAGCTTCACGGTGGCACCCGTGAAGTCGTGGCCGGTCACGCTCATCGTGCCGAGGCGGATCGCGTCGGTGCCGGCATTGCCGATCGTCACGTCGCCGCTGTTCGCGGTCAGGCCGTTGCCGGCGGTGAAGGTCACGTTCTGCTGCGCGTTCACCGTGCCGACGAGATCCGGCTGGATGCTGATCGCACCGCCGGCGCCGCCGGGCAGGGTGGTGTTGAAGGTCGTGCTGCCCTGGGTCAGGCGGACGGTCGCGCCGGTGCCGCCGGTGAAGGCCAGGCTGTTCGCCGCATAGGTGCCGCCATTGAGCACGGTGCTGCCGGCATTGACCGTGGTCGCGCCGAGGCGGCGGGTGGCGCCGCTGTTGCCCAGCGCCACCGAGCCGGAGCCGGCGTTGAGCGCGAGGCCCTGGCTGCCGGCCACCGCCGCATCGACCGTGCCCAGCGTGATCGCGCCATTGACGGTGGTCACGCTGGTGTTGCCCGCCAGGTTGGTCGCGCCGGCGACCGTGAAAGCGCCGCCGGCGGTCGTGTAGGCGCCATTCAGGCTGGTCGCGCCGGTGTAGCTCTGGGAACCGACGGTTGAGACGCCGTTTGTTGCAATGGTTGCGCCGGAAAGGGTCAGGCTGGCCAGCCCCGTGACTGCTCCGACGGAGACAGTCCCCGTACCCGTGTTCACGCCGAAGTTCGCACTGCCGCTGACATTGCCCAGCGAGACATTGCCGCCGGTGGTGGTCACGGTAGTAGCGCCGGCCAGGCTGGTGGCGCCGTTCACCGCGAAGCTGCCGGCAGCATAGGCGCCGCCCAGCACGGTGGCGCCGGTGTAGCTCTGCGCGCCGCTGGTCGAAGCACCGGCAGTGACGATCGTGCCGCCGGTGACCGACAGCGAGGCGAGGCCCGACGCCGCGCCGAGCGTGACATTGCCCGTGCCAACATTGACGACCAGAGCGTTCAGACCGCTGGTTGCGCCGAGCACGGCGTTGCCGCCCTGGGTGGTAACCGTGGTGGCGCCGGCCAGCGTGACGGCGCCGCTGACGGTGAATCCGCCACTGCTGGCGTACACTCCGTTCAGACTGGTCGCACCCGTATAGTTCTGTGCGCCGAGGGTAGCGGCTCCGGTGGTGGCGATGTTCGCGCCGGTAACCGCCAGAGAAGCAATGCCGTTCACCGCGCCGAGGGTGACGCTGCCGGTGCCGGCATTGACGGTGAGGCCGCCCGCGCCGCCGACCGTGCCGAAGCTTGCACTGCCGCCCGCGGTGGCGACGCTCACGGCATTCACCGTGCCCGCCGCGCCGTTGACCGTGAAGGCGCCGCCGCCGGTGTTGTACGCGCCGTTGAGGCTGGTTGCGCCGGTGTAGCTCTGCGCGCCGGTGCTGCTCACGCCCGAGGTGGCGATCGTCGTGCCGGTGGCGGTGAGCGAAGCCAGGCCCGAAGCGGCGCCGAGCGAGACGCTGCCGCCGGTCACGGCAAGCGCATTGCCGCCGCCCGCGATCGTGCCGAGCGCAGCATCGCCGGTGGTGGTGACGCTGGTCGCACCGGCCAGCGTCGCGGCACCCGCGCTGAAGCTGGCGGCGTCATAGCTGCCGTTCAGCACGGTATCGCCGGTATAGCTCTGCGCGCCGCTGGTCGAGGCGCCGGCCGTGGCGATCGAGCTGCCGGTTGCCGAGAGCGCGGTGAGGCCGCTCACGGCACCCAGCGTCACGTTGCCGCCCGCGCCGACCGTGAGCGCCTGGGCGCCGGTGATCGCGCCGCCGAAGCTGGCATTGCCGCCAGCGGTGACGCTGGTGTCCTCCGCCAGGTCGGTCGCGCCGTTGACGGTGAAGTCACCGCCCGCGCTGTGCTCGCCGGCGAGGCTGACCGAGCCGGTATAGCTCTGCGACCCGCTGGTCACCGCGCCATAATTGTTCACGACGCGGCCGGTGAGCGAGAGATCGGTGACGCCGGTCACCGAGCGGACGAGCACGGTGCCGTCGCCGCCGGCATTGGCCGAGAAGCTGGTGCTGCCGTTGCCGATCACCGAACCCATGGCGATGCTGCCATCGATATTGGTGTTCATCACGGTCGAGCCGGTGAGGATCGCATTGCCGAGCACACTGAAGTTGCTCGCGCTGTAATTGCCGCCGAACCGGGTCTCGCCGAAATAGGTCTGGCCACCGACCGTCGAGGCGCCGGCCGTGGTGATCGTCGCGCCGGTGACGGTGAGCGACGTGATGCCGTTGACCGCGCCCAGCGTCACATTGCCTGTGCCGGCGTTGAGGTTCAGCGCGCTGTTCGGGCCGACGATGGCACGGAAGCTGGCGTTGCCGCCCTGCGTCGTCACGTTGGTGGCGCCGAGGGCGAGAGTCGAAGTGCCGGTGACGGTGAAGGTGCCGCCATTGGTGGTGTAGTTGCCGCGCAGCAGGGTCGCGCCGGTGTAGCTCTGCGCGCCGCTGGTGACAGCGCCGTTGGTGGCGATGCCGGTGCCGGTCACCGAGAGCGAGGTCAGGCCATTGACCGCGCCGAGCGTGACGCTGCCGGTTGCCGCCAGGGCGAGCGCGCGCGCGCCGCCGATCGTACCGAAGACGGCATTGCCGCCTGCCGTGACGCTGGCGTTGCCGCCAAGCGTCGTCGCGCCGTTGACGGTGAAGGCGCCGCCGGCGGCGTAGGTGCCGTTGAGGTTGGTCGAGCCGGTGTAGCTCTGCGCGCCGGACGTGACTGCGCCCGCGGTGGTGATCGACCCGCCGCTCGCGGTCAGCGTCCCGAGGCCCGAGACGGCGCCCAGGGTCAGGCTGCCGATGCCGGTGTTGACCGAGAGGCTGTTGCCGGTACCGGTGGCGCCGACCGTGCCCAGCGTGGCGCTGCCGCCCGACGTGGCGATGCTGGTGTTGCCGCCGAGCGTGCTTGCCCCGTTGACTGCGAAGCTGCTGCCGTTGGTCGCGTAGCTGCCCGCGAGGGTGGTCGCGCCGGTGTAGCTCTGTGCCCCGATAGTGGTGGCACCGGCCGTGGCGATGTTCGCACCGGTCGCCGAGAGCGAGGCGATGCCGCTGACCGCGCCGAGCGTCACATTGCCGGAGCCGGCGTTGACGCTGAGGCCGCCCGCACCGCCGACGGTGCCAAGGCTCGCATTGCCGCCCGAGGTGGCGACGCTGACCGCGTTGACCGTGGTTGCCGCGCCGGTGACGGTGAAGGCGCCGCCGTTGGTTGCGTAGCTGCCGTTCAGCGTGGTCGCGCCGGTATAGCTCTGCGCGCCGCTGGTCGAGGCGCCGGAGGTGGCGATCGTCGCGCCGGTTGCGGAGAGCGAGGCAAGGCCGGTCACCGCGCCCAGCGTGACGGCGTTGGCGCCTCCATCGATCGCCAGGGTGCCCGTGCCGCCGATGGTGCCGAAGCCGGCATTGCCGCCCGCGGTGACGCTGGTGTTCGCGCCGATCGTCGTCGCGCCGTTCACGGTGAAGGCGCCACCCGCGGTGTAGGTGCCGGCCAGCGTCGTCGCGCCGGTGTAGGTCTGCGCGCCGGTGCTGGTCATGCCCGCGGTGGCGATCGTCGCGCCGGTGGCGGTGAAGGTGCTGATGCCGGTAGCCGTGCCGAGGACGACGTTGCCGGTGCCCGCGTTCACGGTGAGCGGGCTGGAGAAGCCGAAGCTGGCGAAATTGCCGAAGCTGGCATTGCCGCCCGCCGTGGTGACCGTCATCGCGCCGCCGAGCATCGAGGTGCCGTTGATCGCGAAGGCGCCGCCGCCGGTGCTGTAGGTGCCGACGAGCGTGGCCGAGCCGTTGAGCGTGAATGCGCCGCCATTGGTGGCATAGGTGCCCGAGAACGAGCCGCCGCCATTATAGGTCTGCGCGCCATTGGTGCTGGCGCCCTGCGAGAGGATCATGCCGCCGGTGCCGGTGAGCGTGCCGACATTGGAGACGGTGCCGAAGCGCAGCTGGCCGCCATGCGCGGTGGCGACGAGATTGTGGCCGTTGCCGGCGATCGTGCCGAAGTCGACGTTGAAGCCGGTGTCGCTGCCATTGCCGTCGACATTGGCGTCGGCGGTCAGCTGGGTCGCGCCGCCGAAGGTCAGGCTGCTGCCGGCAGCGAAGTTTCCGCCCAGCGAGATGAGGCTGCCGCTGTAGAGCTGCGCGCCGCTGGTGGTGGCGCCCACGGTCGTGATGCTGGTGCCGTAGACGGACAGGTTGGCGAGGCCGCTGGCGAGGCCGATGACGACGTTGCCGCTGCCCGCGCGGAGCGTGAGGTCGGTCGCGCCGGTGATCGCGCCGAGCGCGATATTGGCATTGCCCGTGCTGGTATCGACTTGCGTGACGCCGGCGAGCGTCGTCGCGCCGTTCACGGTGAAGGCGCCACCCGCGGTGTAGGTGCCGTTCAGCGTGGTCGCGCCGGTATAGCTCTGGGCGCCGCTGGTCGAAGCGCCCGCCGTGACGATTTCGTCCGCGCTGATCGCGATCGAGGCCAGGCCGGTCGCCTGGCCCAGGCTGACGTCGCGCGTGCCGGCGGAGGCGCTGAACGCATGGGCGCCGGTGAGGCTCGCGATGCCGATATCGCCCTCGGTCATGATGATCGAGGTGTCGCCGGCCAGCGTGGCCTGGCCCGAAACGGTGAACCAGTCGCCGGCATAATAGGTGCCGTTCAGCGTGGTCGCGCCGTCATATTGCTGCGACCCGACCGTGTAGACAGGGGCGGCGACGATGCTCGTCCCGGTCACGGACAGGCTGTTCAGCACCGACTGGCCGAGCGAGACCGTGTTGCCGGTCAGCGTGAGGTTATAGGGCGAGAGGACCGAGCCGAGGTTCAGCGCGCCGCCCGCGAGCAGCGTCGTGTCGCCGGTCAGCACCATGCCGCTTGCGATGTTCATGTCGCCGGTGGCGGTGATGCTGGTGCCGATATTGGTGCCGGCGGCGCCCGCGCCGAAGCTCAGGCTGTTGACGGTGATCGGGCTGGTCATGTTCAGCACGCGCGGCGCGTCGAGCGTCACATTCTCGTTATAGGTCCCGCCGCCGATATAGACGGTGCCGCCCGAGACCACGGCATCGAGGCCGCCCTGGAGGTTGAGCAGGGTGCGCTGGCTGCCCTGGGCGCCGGCGGTGCCACTAGTGGTGACATAGGCGCGGGTGCGGTTCGCCGCGCTGTAACCCTGGTTGTAGACCGCCATGCCGCCATTGGCCGCGGCGAGGGCGAGCAGGCGGGCCTGCTCGCTGAGCGGCGTGTTCGGGCCGAGCGCGCCGGCCGAAGGCGTGATCGTCGTGCCGTTCCAGATGCCGTTCAGATAGGTGATGATGCCCCATTCATTGCCGAACGCGCCTTCGCTGTTGCCGGCGATGTTGAGGTTCGAGCCGTCGGTATACTGGACCGAGATCGCGCTCTTGGTGTTGTCGATGACGTTGTTGGTCAGCGACGTGCCGGTGTTGCGGCCGTCGATCAGGATGCCGTTGCGCACCCCGGTGATGGTGTTGCCGGTGACGGTGACATTGTCGGCGCCATTGGCGACGACGATGCCGCGGGTGATCGTCGGCCAGACATAGGTGACATAGCTCTGGTCGGCCGGGCCGAAGATCTCGAAGCCGGAGACGGTGACGCCGTCGGCGTTGATCGTGATGCCGTTGCTGCCGCTGGTGCTGGCGTCGATCTTCGCGCCGGCCGCGCCGATCAGCGATACGCCGTTGGTGGTGATCGACGCGTTCGCGCCATAGGTGCCGGCGGCGACGTTGATCGTGCCGCCCGTGCGGACGTCACGCGCGGCCGCGCTGATCGTCAGCCCGGGGACGACGGTGAAGATGTTGCTGAAGCCGGTGCCGGTATAGTTTTCGAGCGAGGTGCTGTAGCCGAAGCCGAGGCTGAGCCCGAACGTCGTGGCATCCTGAAGCGTCGTGCGGAAATAGGTGAACTGGCCGCCATTGGCGCGGTGATCGGTGTTGCGCAGGGCATAGCCATAGCCGGTCAGGTTGAGCTGGCCGAAGCCCTGCGTCGTCGATTCCAGCTGCGAGAACAGCCCGTTGAATTCCTCGAAATTGTTCTGCGCGGCGTCGATGCTGATGTTGGTGGTCTGGCCGTCATAGCCACCCGCGCGGTTGGTCTGATAGAGCGCGACGCCGCCCCAGTTGTTGTTCAGCGTGTGGACGCCGTTCAGCGTGACGTTCGCGCTGTCGGTGATCTGGACGCCGGCGCCCTCGGTGTTCTGGCCGTCGGCGGTGAAGTTGGTGATCGTGACGCCGACGGCGCCGTTGATGTCGAGCTCGGCGCGGCGCGAGCCCTTCACCGTCACGTCGCTGATCGTGACGTTGCTGATGCGCTGGCTCGGCGCGTAGCTGACCGGGTTGGGCTGGACCTTGATGCCGTAATTGCCGCCCGAGAGCGTGCTGCCGAGCAGGGTGAAGTTGGCGAGACTGGTGTTGTCGGCATAGACGCCGATCGTGCCGAGACCGCCGCCATTGTTGACGGTGCGGCCGTCGAGGATCGTGCCGGCCTGCGACTGGCCGATCAGCGCGATGCCGCGATCGATCTTGAGCTGCGCGCCGAGCACATAGGTGCCGTCGAGGATACGCACCGTGTCGCCGGCCTGGGCGCGGGCGATCGAGGCGTCGATCGTGCTGGTGATGCGGATGTCGGGATCGCCGCCTGCCGTGATCGTGGCACGAGCGCTGGTCGAGCTGCCCTCATAGGCGAGCACGCCACCGCGCAGGAAGCTGTTGCCGTTGTTGCGGAACACATCGTCCCAGGCGAAGGCGCTGCTCAGCAGGCCGACGGTGCGCACGGGGATATCGACGTCGAAGCTGTTGCCGGTCACCGTCACCGCGCCGGCGTAGAGCTGCTGCCACGGCGTGTTGGGCATATAGCCCTGGATCTGGAAGCCGCGCATGCCGGTGAGGCTGCTGGTCAGGCTGTTGTTGGCGAAGACCCGGTTCGAGGCGTCTGTGGTGCGGCCGGCGCCCGCGGCGACGACGACCATCGCGCTGGCATAGGTGCCGCCGAGGAACTTGTTGCCGGTGATCGTGAAGCTCTCGAGCCGGGTGCGGGCCGGATCGTTGAAGTCGTCGATATAGAGGTTGGCGGCGGTCTGGTTGCCGCTGTTGTCGATCACCGAGTTGCGCAGGGTGAAGGCGTTGCCGATCACCTCGACGGTCTTGTTGTCGCCGGCGGCGGCGGGCTTGAAGCCCAGGCCCTCGATGGTGATGCCGTTGCCCGAGATGAAGTGCTGCGCGCCGAAACCGGCCTGGTAGCGGGCGGTGATGAAGGCGGCGACGTCGTCGGCGTCGGTGATCGCGTTGCCGGCGGCATCGACGCCGCGCAGGGTGATGTTGTCCTTGTAGAGGTACAAGCCGAAGCTCTGCGCGCCGGCATCGCCGTAGTAGCCGACGCCGGTGACGCCTTCGAGATAGTCGCCCGGGCGGATGGTGACGATGGCGCCGGGGGCGGCTTCGTTGACCGCCGCCTGGATGTTGCGGCTGAACGTGTGATAGCCGGTCGCCGAAAGGTCCGACCAGGCGCCGGCGCCGGTCAGCGTGTTGGCGGCGAGCAGGTCGGCGAAGCTGGCCGTGCCCAGCGCGGCGTCGCTGATATAGAGGCCGTTGGCGGTATAGGCGACGCCGGCCATGTCGAAGGCGTTGCCGGTGAGGGTCGCGCCCGCGCCGCGCACGCGCAGCATCGCGCCGAAGCCGCCGGTGGTGGTGGCGAAGCTGTTGCCGGTGATCGTCGAGCCGGCGGAGTCGATCGTCACGCCGGTGTTCAGACCGGAATCGCCGTTGACCACATTGTTGGTGAAGCTGATCCCGCCGCCCACGCCGCCGCCGCCGAGTGCTACGAGCTGGCGCGAGACGTTGGGCACGGTGAACTGGTCGCCGGTCGCGGGGGCCGCGCCGACATAGGTCTTGCCGGTGATGATGTTGCCGTCGACGACCAGCCCGGTGATCGCATAGCCCCATTCGGAGACGAGGCCGAGATCGCCCGCGGCGACGATGCGGTTGCCGGTGATCCGCGAGCCGGTGTTGGTCTGCTGGAGATAGACCGCGGCGGTCTCGCTGCCCGGGTTGCCGTTCTCGATGCCGTTGATCGTGAAGCCGCTGAGCGTCGTATTGCTCGAGCCCGCCGCCAGCGTCACCGTGCCGAGCGCGCCGACGCCCGAGATGCCGTTGATCGTGGTCACGTCGCGGCCGGCGCCGAGCAGGCTGACGCCCGCCTTGTTGATCACGACGTTCTCGGCATAGGTGCCGGCGCCGACATTGATGCTGCCGCCCGCGCGGACATCGCGCGCCGCCGCGCCGATGCTCATGCCGGCGATCACGGTGAAGCTGTTGTCGCCGCCGGTGCCCGCCCAGCCTTCGACCGAGGCGCTGGCGCCCAGCGCGGCGGCATAGCTGGTCGCGTTGCCCAGGCCGGTGCGGAAGAAGATGTACTCGCCGTTGCGGACGATGCTGTCGAAGCCCGCGATGCTCAGCGCTCCCGCATTGTGGAGCGTCGAGCTGTCCTGCAGGTACAGGCCATTGGCTTCGCCAAAGCTGTTATTGCCCTCGATCGTGATGCCGGTGAGCTGCTGGTCGCTGCCGGTCGGGCGGTTGGCCAGGTACAGCGCAAGGCCGCCCCAGGCGTTGTTCGAGGTGGTGGAGTTCCTGACGAGGATATCGGCGCTGTCGGTGATCGAGATGCCGTTGCCGGCGAGCGCGCCCGTCACATTGACGTTGTCGATCGTCGCGCCGATCACCGAGTTCAGGTCGAGCCCGGTCTTGCGCGAGCCGCTGATCGAGACGTTGCTGATCGCGAAATTGTCGATCCGGGCATTGCCGTTGGCATCGCCCGCGCCGACCTCGACCTTCATGCCATAGGTCGAGCTGCTCGACGCGCTGGGAGCGAGCAGGGTGAAGTTGCCGACCGACACGTTATCGGCATGGACGCGCATGCCGTAGACGCCGAGGCCCGAGGCGTCGAAGATCGTGCCCGCCTCGCTCGCGCCGAGCAGCGTCAGGCTCTTCTGGATGAACAGCGTGTTCGACAGGTTGTAGGTACCGTCGGCGACGTTGACGGTACCGCCGGTGACCACGGCGTTGACGCCGGCCTGGACGCTGGCGAGCGTGCCGAGGCGGCTGCCCTGGTTGCTGTCGCTGCCGGTGGTAGAGACATAGACAGCGGTGCGGTTCGACGCCGAATACGCCTGGTTCTGTACTTCCATGCCGCCATTGGCGGCGCGCAGCGCGAGCAGGCGCTGCTGCTCGGCGAGCGGGGTGCTGGCGCCGAGCGAACCCTGCGAAGGCAGGATGGTGACGCCATCCGCCTGCAGGATGCCGTTCAGGTGGAGGTTGATGCCCCACTCATTGCCATAGGTGGAGCCGTGATTGCCCGTCATCGTGACGTTCGATCCGTCGGTATACTGGATCGAGATCGCCGACTTGGTGTTGTCGATCGTGTTGTTGAGCAGATAGGTGTTCGTGTTCCGCCCATCGACGATGATGCCGGTGCGGATGTCGTGGATGTTGTTGTTCAGCAGCTGGACGGTGTCGGCATAGCGATTGACGAAGATGCCGCGCGAAACGGTGCTGCCCCAGGCATAGCTGGTATAGCCGCTCGTTGCCGGACCCGAGATCTCCAGGTTCTTGATCGTGACGTAATCGCCCCAGATGTCGATCGCGTTCTCGATCCCGCTGGTCCAGCCGATCTTCGCGACGCCCTGGCCGTCGATCGTCACGTCGCTCGCGTCGATGCGGACGCCCGACCGGTAGACGCCGGCGCCGAGCCGGATCGTGGTGCCGAAACCGGTGGTGCCGATCACGCCCAGCGCATCGTTGATGTAGTTGCCGAGGCCGGTGGTGTCGGTGCCGTTGTTGCTCAGGTTGAGCTTCAGCGCGGTGGCGGTGCTGACCTTGCCCGCGCCATAGATGTGCGGCGCGGTGATGTTGACCGTGCCCGAGGCTCCGCTGAGGTTGCCCGAGATGTTCACGGCCTGATCGGAGCTGATCAGGATGTTCTGGCTGATGCTGGCGCGATCGTTCGCCGCGACCGTGCCGCGCAGGTTCGCGCTGCCGCCCACCGCCTCGAGCACGATCGTGCCATTGTCGATCGTGGCGGAATCGACGCTGAGCGTGCCGGTGTTGACGAGATTGTCGACCGCAGCGCCGGCGCTCTTCGCCGACATCTGGATGCGGCCGCCCTCGGCGAAGATCTGGCCGTTATTCTCGACCAGCGCGCTGCTCGCGGGCACGCCGATGCTGAGCAGGCCGTCGCCGGCGAGGTCGAGCGTGAAGGCGGTGCCGCCGCCCAGCTGGACACGGCCGGCGGTGGCGGTGATCACGCCGCTGTTGCGCACCGTCGGCGCGACAAAGGCGGCGAGGCCGAGATTGCCGGCGGTGATGTTGATGTTGCCGTTGACGACGATCTCGCCGCCGGTGGCACCGGTGATGTCGAGATTGCCGCCCGACATGAAGGCGGTCTGGTCGATGTCGCCGGTCGAGGCGATCAGGCTGCCGACATTGACGTTGGCGGTGCCCGAGAACAGCACGCCGTTCGGGTTGAGGATCGCCACCCGGCCGTTCGCATTGAGCTGGCCGGCGATCTCCGACGGCGCGGCGCCGCTGATCACGCGGTTGACCGCGATCGAAGTGGTGGAGGGCTGGACGAAGGTGACGCTCGCGCCCGATCCGATGTCGAACGTGTTCCAGTTGATCACCGCGCGATCGGTGTTCTGGTTGATCGTCATGCTCGACGGGGTGGGGGTACCGATCGTCGCCGATCCTGCCACGACGTCGCCGCCGGTGGGCAGGGCATTGGAAGCGAGCTGGGCATGCGCCGGATTGGCGAGCATGATCGCCGCGACCGCCGCCGAGACCAGCAGGCTCGATCGTTTCAGACGGCGCGAGGCCTGGCTCGAGGCAATAGCGGCCTTGGCGCGGTGCAGCTTGCTCATATCCCTCATCCCTGTTCGGCCGCTTCGGGGTGGCCAGCCCGCAATTCTCAGTCAGGTACGCACGCGATCGGCAGAGCCGATCAGAACGACATGCTCAGCGAGAAGAAGACCCGGCCATCCTTGTCGCCGCGCGAGGCGACGGGCCGGTTGATCGGCTTGGCATACTCGACCGAGCCGTTGATGCCGGGCCGCAGCCCGATACGGATGCCGCCGCCCGCCGATTCCAGCGAGGCGGTGAGCGGCTCGCCCGGCAGCGGGTGGTTCTGCGCGACCTTGCCGGCTTCGTAGAAGCCATAGGGCTGGACCGTGCCGCCCTGGAAATTGCCGGCGTAGAAGACCTCGATCCGGCCGGCGGCGCCCTTGTCGCCGGTCACTTCGGACGGATCATAGGCATGGGCGAACTGCTCGCCGCCCAGCCCGAACTCCTCGCTCGCGAGCAGGCTCTGGCCGCTATACTGGACCGTGCCGCTCGCCTGGAAATAGAGGCCGCCGCCCACGCCATAGGCAAAGGAGACTTCGGCGTTCAGCCGGGTGAACACGCCCGAGCCGGTCGCGCGCGACTTGTTCGCATCGCCGCGCACCGTCGCACCCAGCGCGTCGAACCCCTGGGTGACCGAGGCACGCACGTTCAGGATCCCGCCCCAGGGCGCGGCATAATTGCCGTAGAGCTCGGCCTGCACGGTGCGGGTGGCATCGTCGAAGATCGGATCGATGACGACGTTGCGCGAGCTGCTGTCGCGGCCGGTGAACACCAGCCGGCCGAACAGATTGGTCTCGCGGCTGCGTACGAACGGATAGCGCAGCGCGACGCCATAGGTGGCGCTGCGGCCGCGCAGATCGAGCAGGCGGAGCTCGTCGCCCGGATGGGTAGCGGCATAGCTGCCGAACGCGGTGAGGCGCAGGCCCGAACTGCCGATCGGCTGGTCATAGCTGAGCGACAGGAAACCCAGTTCCCTGTGGGCCGGCGCGCTGACCGCGGTGATCGAGATGCGCTCGCCCGCGCCGAGCATGTCGTTGAACGACAGGCCGCCATAGATCTGGACCGGGCCCAGCCAGCGCGAGCCGCGATTGTCGGCGGCGACAAAGCCCTCGATCCCCTTGCGCTCGACCGCCAGCGTCAGGTCGGCGGCGCCGACTTCGCTGGGGGAGGGGGTGAGCACTGCGCGGACATCGACGCCCTGCAGGTCACGGGCGAGCAGCAGCGCCCGGGTAAGCGATGCGCCCGAGGTGGGGCGCTCGGCGGCGACGCTGGCCAGATAGCCGCGCAGATAGGGCGCATAGCCGCCGGCCTCGCCCTCGATCTTTGTCGCGCCGATATGGCCCTCGACCACCTGGATCGTCAGCACGCCATTCTCGATGCGCTGCGGGCCGACCACCGCGCGCGACAGCACGAAGCCACGGCGGCGATATTCGGCGGTGACTTCCTCGGCGAGCTTGAACAGCTCGGCGAGCGGCATGTCGCGGTTGAGATAGGGTGCGGCGATCGCATCGAGCGCGGCGACCGGCACGGCGGTCACGCCCTCGAAGCGCACCGCGGTCAAGCGGACCTGCACGGCGGACTCGGGCGTGCCCTGCTGGCGGGGAAGCTCGGGCACATCGACCGAGCGGGCATCGGGGACCTTGTCCGCCGGGCGCAGCCGCTCGTCGAGTCGTCCGGGATTTACGGTCTGCTGGGCGTGCGCCGCCTCGATCGGCACGATCGCGGCCGCAGCAATAATAAACAACCAGCGACGGTTAAGTCCCATAGCCCCGGTCCCCCCTCCGAGATTTGCGCAGCCGGAAACGATGCCCCGAATCGGTTGCATTAGAGTCGGGTCTTACAATGGCTTTGTGGGACTCAGGAAGATGGAGTCAGCGTTAACTGGCCAATATTTGCAATAATGCACTGATCCACAACGGGACTATTTGTTTATGTCTGCTTTGTTTCTGGATAGATCATGAGTCATAGATTCCGTTCACTGTGCGTTCTGCGGGTTAAACCAATGCGTAACCATAAATAATAACCATTCTCAGTGGCTTATACTTAGGGGTTTGTTAGCCCGACCTTAGGGCGCCCGGGCGTATCCCAGCCTCCGTAGAACCGGGGGTTTGGGGCTTTGCGTCGCGTATCTTCATCGCGGCTGGTGCTTGCCTGTGCGGCACTGGCCTGGGGGCAGTCCGTGTCCGCCGCGATGGCGGCCGCGGGTGATTCGGCGGGCGAGGGCGTGGTTGCGCTTCGCCTGGCGGATGCGCCGCGCTGGACCGATGTGCTTGCCCGCGCCGCACGCGATCCGGCCGCTCGAAACCCGCTTCATTGCATGATGCCCGCCGATGAGCTGCCGGCCGAATGCGGTCCCTCGGGCTGGCGTGCCGCCTTTGCCGGGCTGCAGGGAAAGCCGGTTGCCGATCGGGTCGCCGGCGTCCAGGCGGTGGTCAACAAGCTGCCCTATGTTCCGGATCTCGCCAATTGGGGCATGGCGGATCGCTGGGAAACACCCGCCGAGATGTTCGCGCGCGGTGGCGACTGCGAGGATTTCGCGCTCACCAAATATTTCGCATTGCGCGAGCTGGGGCTTGCCGAGTCCGCGATGCGGCTGGCGATCGTGTGGGACAATCGGGATGCCGAGCAGCATGCGGTGCTGTTCGTCGAGGCGGACGGGCAAAGCTGGGTGCTCGACAACAAGTTTGCCGCGCCGGTGGCTGCTGCCGAACTGGCGGCGCGCTACCGGGTGATCTGGTCGGTCAATCGCGACGGCGCGACGCTTGCGGTGTCGGATGACGCGGGGCAGGGGCCACGCCTGCGCACCACCCGCGGCGGCAGGATGCTGGTGTTGCGCACCCGCCCGATCCGCCGCGAGCGGATTGAGCCTGCGGGCGCGCCGCGTATCGAGGTTGCCGCTGTCCGGCCTGTTCCGGCGGGCATCGCACGGCTGGGTGCCGCCGTGCCGGCCGGGGAATCGCCGGGTCAGTCGATTGAAAGCGCTTCCAAAAATCGCGAAAAATCGGTGCGCGACGAGCTTGTTCGAGCCGGCGAAATAGCGGTCCGCTACGCCGGAAAATAGCCGAAAACCTGCCGGAATATCGCTTTCTTACAACACTTTGACTGTAAGCTGCCACTATGGCTGTAACAAAATTGAGAACGTTCTTGAGAACGCTCTCAATTTATGCTCTAAGCACCTCATTGGAGCGCAAGACTCCGCGAACGATAGAGGGGTGTTGGAACAGGCTGCCGTGCGCGCCACGAGGTGTCGTCGGCTTAGTTTGTCGCTGAATCCGACAGCGTTGTCGGAATAGGCCTCCCCCAGGTTGGATCGGATAAACAGGCACGCCCCCGGGCGTGCGCGGCGCTGTTGCATGCGCCGAAGGGGAGAGGTGAATGTTGTTCAGCCTGCGGCACGTGGCGCGCTCCATGGCGTTGCTTGCCACCACCGCGCTTGCCGGGACGATGACCGCGCACGCGCAGGTCGCACCCGCCGCGTCACCGGCTCAAGCCGATCCTTCCGCCCGCCCCTGGGCCGATCCCAAGCTTCCCGCGGCTGCCCGCGTGGAGATGCTCCTCGCGGCGATGACGCTCGAGGAGAAGCTGGCGCTCGTCTACACTTGGTTCCCGCCCTTCGCGAAGGGGCCCGACGCGCCGACCGACCTGATCCCCTCGGCCGGCCAGCAGCCGGCGATCCCGCGCCTGGGCATCCCGGCGCTGCGCGAGACCGATGCCAGCCTCGGCGTCGCCAACCAGGTCGAGCAGCGCAAGGGCGATACCGCCACCGCGCTCCCTTCGGGCCTGGCGCTCGCCGCCAGCTTCGATCCCAAGCTCGCCTATGAGAGCGGCGCGATGATCGGTGGGGAGGCGCGGGCCAAGCGCTTCAACGTGATGCTCGCCGGCGGGATCAACCTGACCCGCGACCCCTGGGGCGGCCGCAACTTCGAATATCTGGGCGAGGATCCGCTGCTCGCCGGCACGCTTGCGGGCGAGTCGATCAAGGGCATCCAGTCGAACCGCATCATCTCGACGATCAAGCATTTCGCGCTGAACGCGCAGGAGACCGGCCGCTTCGTCAGCGATGCGAAGATCGGCGAGGCGGCGTTCCGGGAAAGCGACCTGCTCGCCTTCGAGCTGGCGATCGAGCGCGGCAAGCCGGGCTCGGTGATGTGCGCCTACATGTCGGTCAATGGCGACTTCGCCTGCGAGAACGCGTTCCTGCTCAACACCGTGCTCAAGCAGGACTGGGCCTATCCGGGCTTTGTGATGTCCGACTGGGGGGCGGTGCATTCGACGGTGAAGGCGGCGCGCAACGGGCTCGACCAGCAATCGGGCGGCGAGCTCGACACGCATCCCTTCTTCCGCGCCGATCTGCGCAAGGCGGTGGAGAGCGGCGCGCTGCCGATGGCGCGGCTCGACGACATGGCGCGGCGCATCCTCAATGGCATGTTCTCGGCGGGCGTGATGGACGCGCCGGTGGTCGAGACGCCGCAGCCG
Organism: Sphingomonas kyeonggiensis; assembly: GCF_014204495.1. Classification (GTDB taxonomy): domain Bacteria; phylum Pseudomonadota; class Alphaproteobacteria; order Sphingomonadales; family Sphingomonadaceae; genus Sphingomonas; species Sphingomonas kyeonggiensis_A. Next base: position 97,856 of record NZ_JACHLN010000002.1, read on the forward strand.
ATCGATACCGCGAAGAACGCCGACGTCGCCCAGCGCGCGGCCGAAGCGGGCATCGTGCTGCTCAAGAACGAGAAGAACATCCTGCCGCTGGCGAAGACCGCCAAGCGGATCGTGCTGATCGGCGGCCATGCCGATATCGGCGTGCTCTCGGGCGGCGGCTCGTCGCAGGTCCGCTCGACCGGCGGCATTCCGCTGGAGATCCCGCTCAAGAACGGCCCGGCCGCGTCCTTCGTGCGCGTGACCTGGCACGCGTCCTCGCCGCTCGCGGCAATCCGTGCGCTGGCCCCCAAGGCGCGCGTCGATTTCGTCGATGGCAGCAACCCCGAAGCTGCCGCCGCGGCGGCGAGGAACGCGGACCTGGCGATCGTCTGGGCCACCCAGTGGACCACCGAGGCCGAGGATCCCGAGACGATCGACCTGGAGGGCAACCAGAATGCGGTGATCGCTGCGGTTGCCGCCGCCAATCCGAAGACGGCCGTGGTGCTCAATACCGGCGGACCGGTGCTGATGCCCTGGCTCAAGCAGGTGCCGGCGGTGCTTGCCGCCTGGTATCCCGGCCAGCGCGGCGGCGAGGCGGTGGCGCGAGTGCTGTTCGGCGAGGTGAACCCCTCGGGCCGCTTGCCGATCACTTTCCCGGCATCGATCGACCAGGCGCCGCGCCCCACGGTGCCGGGCTTCGACCAGGTCAAGGCATCGCCCGATCGCGGGCAGGACGCGCGGGCGATCAAGCCGTTCGTGATCGATTACAAGGAAGGCTCGGACGTCGGCTATCGCTGGTACGCCAAGCAGGGCCAGCGTCCGGCTTTCCCGTTCGGCTACGGGCTCAGCTACACCCAGTTCGCCTATGCCAACCTCAAGGTGGAGGGCGGTGCCGCGCTGACGGTGAGCTTCGACGTCACCAATCGCGGCAGGCGCGAAGGCGCCGATGTGCCCCAGCTTTACGTGACTCCGGCCACGGGCACCCGCCCGCTGCGCCTCGCGGGCTTCGAGCGGGTGACGCTCAAGCCCGGCGAGACCCGCCGGATCACGCTCACCGCCGAGCCGCGCATCGTCGCGGACTACGACACCGCCCAGCCGGGCTGGCACGTCGCGGCGGGAACCTATCGCGTCGCGATCTCGCGGGATGCCGGACAACCGGTGCTCACGGGCGCGGCGGATTTGCAGGAGCGCCGGCTGGCGCCCTGACGGGACAGCACCGGGTGAGGCGCGCGTAGATGCGTCGAGGTGCGGAACAGAGTGGGAGGACGAAGGGAATGAAGGGAATATCCAGTTTGATGGCCGGCTTGCTGGCGACGACCGCGATGGTCGCGCCGGCATGGGCCCAGGATACGGCTGTGGTGCCGCAGGACACGCAGGACGCGGGTGAAGAGATCGTCGTCACCGGCATCCGTGCGTCGCAGGCCAAGTCGGTCGATATCAAGCGCAACGAGACGGCGATCGTCGATGCGATCTCGTCGGAAGACATCGGTAAGCTGCCGGACGTGACGATCGTCGATGCGCTGCAGCGCATCTCGGGCGTCCAGATCCAGCGCAGCGCCGGCGAAGGCTCGACGGTCAACATCCGCGGCCTGCCGCAGGTGATCACGCTGCTCAATGGCGAGCAGTATCTGAGCCCGGGCAACCTCGGCACCGCGCAGCCGAACCTCAATGACATCCCGGCGCAGCTGATGAACGCCGTGGTCGTCTACAAGTCGCAGGACACGCGCAACGCGCTGTCGGGCATCTCCGGCACGATCGACCTGCGCACCCGCCGTCCGTTCGACATGAAGGAAGGCTTCGTGTTCTCGGGGCAGGGCGAATATGCCCGGGGCTCGAACACCAAGCATAACGACTATCTGTTCAGCGGCCTGGCCAGCTGGCGCAGCGACCGCTTCGGCGCGATGGTCGGCGCGACCTATAGCCGCAACCGCCTGGGCAACAGCTATGCCGGCATCGGCGGCGGCGTGTTCGGCAACAACGACTGGGGCGGCTCCGGCAACAACTGGATCTCGCCGCACGGCTATGAATTCTTCAACCGCGAAGTCGAGCGCCAGCGCTTCGGCATCAACGGCGCCGTCCAGTTCAAGATCGACGACGACTGGACCGTCACCGGCGAAGTCTTCCACACCGAGCTGGTCGAGCACAACCGCGCCGCCGGCATCAACATCTCGAACCGCTGGAACGGCCTTGGCTGGACCACGCCGACCGACAGCACGCCCTCGGGCCAGACCGCCGGCAACGGCCAGCCCTGGCTGGACGTGAACCAGTATGATCTCAATGTCTGGTGGTTCAACTCGTTCTCGGTCAACCGCACCGCGCGCGAGCACTCGACCAACTACAATTTCCAGATCGACTACGACAAGGACAACTTCAAGTTCAGCGCCCGCGCGCTGAAGTCCAACGCCAACATGCGCAGCATGAACGGCCAGGTGCAGGGCGATCTGAGCAACTGGCAGTACGCGCCGGGCCGCGCCTTCACGCTGTTCCGCAACGCCGCCGACCGCACCCGTGGCCCGTTCTACCCGGCGAACATCGCGTCGCAGTATCCCGCGTCGCAATATTCGAACGGCGTGGTCGGTTCGCGCGGCGGGCGCTACATCAACCCGAATCCGCTCGGCTATGGCCAGGACCCGCAGCTCCATCTCGACCTGCGCGGCTCGAACCCGGCGATCAGCGGCTTCGACACCGCCATCTCGGGCGGCCTGGGCGCCGGCAAGACGCTCAAGGACTATATGGCCAATCTCGACAGCTATGCTGTCGCGGCCTTCTCGTCCGAGGGCAACCAGGAGAACCATGCGAGCCTGGGCGTGTTCCGCGCCGATGGCAGCTATGATTTCGACGAAGGCGGCCTGTTCGGCCTGCTCAACCGCGTCGATGTCGGCGTCCGTCGTTCGGACCGCCAGACCCAGATCCGCAACTTCCACCTCTTCTCGAACTTCTACGGCGGCAACGGCGCCGCGGTTCCGGAAGGCTGCCTTGCGCAGTGGAAGGCGATCGACGTGGTGATGGACAACGCCCAGTGTTCGGCGGGCGAGTTCGTTTCCAACCCGGGGTACAATGCGGCACTGCCGGCGGCGACCGCGCCGTCGAACTGCACCGCGGCCACGGTGGCCAACACGCCGACCTGCTTCCAGGGCTATACCGTCAACCGTCCGACCAAGCTCAACGCCTATACCCCGGTCTATTTCCAGACCAACTGGGGCGGCGTGGTCAACGGCATGCCGGGCCTGTGGGTCGCCGATCCCAAGGCGTTCGACGACGTGAAGGCGTTCCAGGACAAGGTGTTCGGTCCGTCGACCGAAGTCACCATCCCGGGCAACACCTATGACGTCGACCTGGTCGAGGAGAGCGCGTACCTGAACACCGCCTTCTCCACCGGCGGGTTCAAGGCCAATCTCGGCCTGCGCGTGATCAACACCAAGCTGACCGTGAAGCAGAACCTCACCGGCGACACGCGCGCCTATGGTGACACCAACCTTGATACCGGCGACGTGGTTTCGCGCCGCTCGTATCTCGACTGGCTGCCCACCGTCACGCTGTCGTACGACTTCACGCGCCAGCTGCGGGTCCGTGCGGCCTTCGCCAAGACGATGATCCCGCTGGATCTGGGCAATTATGGCGGCGGCCTGACCATCTCGACCGCGGACTCGCCCTGCTCGGGCACGCCGGGGCCGACGGACGCGCCGTGCGGCGTGCGCCAGGTCACCGGCGCCAGCTCGAGCGGCAACCCGAACCTCAACCCGTGGCGTTCGAACAACTATGACGTGAGCCTGGAATATTATCTGGGTCGCGCCTCGATGTTCAACGTCGGTGCGTTCAAGCTGGACATCAACAGCTTCGTCCAGAGCCGCACCACGCCGGGCGCGGGCCGCTTCGCCGACGGTGACGGCGTGATCCGTCGCGCGGTTCCGGTGACGCAGCCGGAGCAGGGGACGGGTGGGTCGTTGCAGGGATTCGAAGTGGGGGCGAAGCTTGCCTTCAGTGACCTGATCGGCAGCGGTTTCTTCCGCAACTTCGGTATCGACGCCAACTACACCTATTCGGACAGCAAGCAGAACGGCCGTGCACTCGACGGTTCGCGCTTCCCGTTCCCGGATAACTCGAAGAGCCAGGTCAACCTGGTCGGCTGGTACCAGGACGATCACCTGCAGCTGCGCGTGGCGTACAACTACCGCACGCCGCGCCTGGCCTCCACCTTCGGCGGCATCGGCATCTACCAGGATACCGCGCAGTATGTGGACGCCAACGTGACCTACAACATCAACGACGCCTTCGCGGTCTACGTGAACGGCTCGAACATCTTCGGCGAGCGCGAGCGCTACTACTTCCAGTTCGACGACGACTCGAAGCAGTACCACTCGCAGAACCGGTTCGAGCCGCGCTTCTCGGGCGGCGTGCGCGTCCGCTTCTAACGAGCCAACCCTCCTGGGCCGGCAGTTCCCATGGACTGCCGGCCCATTTTTCAGGAGCGAAGGCAGGCGGTTTCGCTTGCGATACCGTTACCAAGACTATCAGATGACATCATGAAGGATGGGGGAATGGCCAGCGGCGCGATCGAGCGTGTCGTCATCGTCGGCGGGGGCACCGCTGGCTGGATGGCGGCGGCAGCCCTGGGTTCATACCTGGCGGGGACGGGCACCCGGATCACCCTGATCGAAAGTTCGGAAATCGGCACGATCGGCGTCGGCGAGGCGACGATCCCGACCATCCGGCGCTTCTACGCCAGCCTCGGCATGACCGACGCCGAAGTGATGCGCGCCTGCGAGGCGACCGCCAAGCTGGGCATCCGCTTCGTCGACTGGAAGCCCGGCACCAGTTTCGTCCACCCCTTTGGCCGCTTCGGGCAGGACCTGCGCGGCATCGACTTCCACCATTTCTGGGCAAAGGCCCGCGCCGCCGGCCAGGCCGCGCCGCTGGAGGAATATTCGCTGGGCGCGATGCTCGCCCGCGAAGGCCATGCCAGCGTGCCCTTGCCCAATCCGCCGAGTCAGCTCTCGATCTTCGACTGGGCGCTGCATTTCGACGCCGCGCTGTTTGCCGCGCACATGCGCAGCTTCGCCGAGCGCAGCGGCGTCACGCGGATCGACGCGAAGATCACCGACGTGTCGCTGGATGGCGAGACCGGCTTCATCGAGGCCGTGACGCTGGGCAGCGGCGAGCGGATCGAGGGCGACCTGTTCATCGATTGCTCGGGCTTCCGTGGTCTGCTGATCGGCGAGGCGCTGGGCGTCGGCTACCAGGACTGGTCGCACTGGCTACTCTGCGACGGCGCCTTTGCGGTGCAGAGCGAGCGAGTGGGCTTGCCCCCGAGCTGCACCACCGTCACCGCGCGCACCGCCGGCTGGCAATGGCGCATCCCGCTGCGCAGCCGCGAGGGCAATGGCATCGTCTTTTCGAGCAGTTTCCAGAGCGATGACGAGGCGCGCGCCGAGCTGCTCGCCCATGTGCCGGGCAAGCCGACGATGGAGCCGCGCCGACTGCGCTTCACGCCGGGCCGCCGCGACGTTGCCTGGGCGAAGAATTGCGTGTCGCTGGGCCTGGCATCGGGTTTCCTCGAGCCGCTGGAATCGACCAGCATCGCGCTGATCGAGACGGGGATCGAGCGGCTGAAGCAGCTGTTCCCGGACAAGGGCTTCGATCCGGCGGTGATCGCCGAATACAATATCCAGTGCGCCGAGGAGATGGAGCGCGTCCGCGACTTCATCATCCTCCACTACACTCTCAGCACCCGCGAAGGGCCGTTCTGGCAGGCGTGCCGCGAGATGCGCCTGCCCGACACGCTGGCCGCCAAGATGGAACTGTGGCGGGCGCGGGGCGCGTTCATCCGCTATCGCTGGGAGATGTTCCACCCGGCATCCTGGCTGGCCATCTATGGCGGGTTCGAGCACCTGCCCGAGCGGATCGATCCCGGCGTCGCCGCGGTGAGCGTTGCCGAACTGGCGCCGGCGCTGGAGCAGATGCGGGCGGCGGTTGCCCGCACCGTCTCCGACACGCCGACGCATGAAGAGTTTCTCGCGACGGTGGACGGCGCCGCTGCCGAGCCCCGGAACCAGTCGCTAAGGACGCCCGCATGAACAACCCGGACGCGCTGCGCAAAGTCTGCATCGTTGGTGGCGGCACCGCCGGCTGGATCGCCGCCGCGGTGATGGCGCACCACATGAAGGGCAGGCTCTTCGAGATCGAGCTGGTCGAGAGCGACGACATCGGCACGATCGGGGTGGGGGAGAGCACGATCCCGCCCTTCCTCGAGCTGATCGCCAAGCTCGACATCAACGAGCAGGAATTCATCCGCGAGGTGCAGGCCAGCTTCAAGCTGGGGATCGAGTTCAAGGACTGGTGGAAGCAGGGCGAGACCTATTTCCACCCGTTCGGCGATGTCGGCCAGCGGATCGAGCTGAGCGACTTCTACCAGGTGTGGCGCAAGGCGAAGCTCAACGGCCATGACTTCGCGCTGCAGGATTTCGCGCCGGCCACGGTGATGGCGCATGCGGGCAAGTTCATGCTGCCGTTCAAGGCGCGGGGCACGCCGATCGCCGGCGCTTCCTATGCGCTCCACGTCGATGCCAAGCGCGTCGCCCAGTATCTGCGCGGCCATGCCGAGGCGCGCGGGGTGAAGCGGACCGAAGGCATCGTCACCGATGTCGCGCTCGACGATCGCGGCTTCGTCTCGACGCTGACGCTCAAGGACGGGCGGACCATCGACGCGGACTTCTTCATCGATTGCTCGGGCTTCCGCGCACTGCTGATCGAGAAGGCGCTGGGCACCGGCTATACCGACTGGTCCAACTATCTGTTCTGCGACCGCGCCATCGCCGCGCAGACCGAGAATGTCGGCCCGCCCAAACCCTATACGCTGGCCGAGGCGCAGGATGCCGGCTGGCGCTGGCGCATCCCGCTGCAGCACCGCACCGGCAACGGCCATGTCTTCGCGTCCGAATTCATGAGCGACGACGAGGCGACGCGGATCCTGCTCGACAAGGTGGAGGGCGAGGTGGTCGCCGGGCCGATGGTGGTGCCGTTCAAGACCGGCGTGCGCCAGCAGATCTGGCACAAGAATGTGCTGGCGATCGGGCTCGCTTCCGGCTTCATCGAGCCGCTGGAGAGCACCGCGATCCACCTGATCTATCGCGGCATGGACTTCTTCTTCCGCTTCCTGCCCGATCGCCACTGCGACCCGGCGCTGGCGGAGGAATATAACCGGCGGATGATCGCGGACTATACCGAGATCCGCGACTTCATCGTGCTCCACTATTGCACCACCGCGCGCGACGACACGCCGTTCTGGCGCAAGTGCCGCGACATGGAATGGCCGGACAGTTTGAAGGAGCGGGTGGAGCTGTTCCGCGCGAACGGCACGCTGCGCGAAGGGCTGGACGAGCTGTTCCGATCGGTCAGCTGGTTCTCCGTGCTCGACGGGATGGGCGAGCTGCCGCGCACCTATCATCCGCTGGTCGACCGGATCGACGAGGCCGGGCTCTATGCCGGTCTGGCGCAGGCGCGCGACCAGCTCGCGGGCTTTATGCAGCAGCTGCCGACCCAGCAGCAGTTCATCGATGCGCATTGCCGCGCGGAGAAGGTCGATCTAGGCCGGCCGGCCCAAGCTGCCATGTCTGCCGGGGTTTGATGCAGAAGAAGCGCGCGATCACGATCAAGGATGTTGCGGCCGAGGCGGGAGTCTCGCTGCAGACGGTGAGCCGCGTCATCAACAAGGGGCCGAACGTCACCGCCGGCGTGCAGGCGCGGGTGCAGGCGGCGATCGACAAGCTGGGCTATGTGCCGAGCCTGGCGGCACGGCGGCTGGGGGGATCGCGCTCCTATCTGATCCTGGCGTTCAACGACGAGCGGCCGACGCTCGAGGGCTGGCAGTCGCGGCGCGGCAATGACTGGGTCGACCAGATGCTGTTCGGCGGCATGCTCAAATGCGCCGAGCATGGCTATCGCATGCTGTTCGAGCTGGTGGATTCGCATTCGGACCAACTGGAAGCCCAGGTGCAGGCCGCGCTCTCGGCGCTGCATCCCGACGGGGTGATCCTGACGCCGCCGCACAGCGACGATCCGCGGATCACCGAGCTGCTCCACCGCAACGGGCTGATCTTCGCGCGGCTCGGCTCGCACCAGGAGGGCCCCGGCTTCGCGGTCTATATGGACGACGAGGCGGCGGCGCGGCGGGCGACCGAGCATCTGCTCGACCTGGGGCACACCCGCATCGCCTATGTCCAGGGCCATCCCGAATATGCGATGAGCCCGGACCGGCTGCGCGGCTTCACCAGCGCGATCGAGACGCGGGGTCTCAAGGTCGAGCCCGCCTATCTGCAGCCGGGCGACTTCACCTATGAGGCGGGCGTCGATGCGCTGAACACGCTCGCGTCGCTCGACGTGCCGCCGACCGCGGTGCTGGCGAGCAGCGACGAGATGGCGCTGGGCGTGCTGCACGCGGCCGGGCCGCTGGGGCTGTCGGTGCCGGGCGACCTGTCGGTGGTCAGCTTCGACGACACGCCGACGGTGCGGATGAGCGTGCCCGCGCTGACCGCGATCCGCCAGCCGATCGCGGCGATGACCGCGCGCGCGGCCGAGCTGCTGATCGAGGGCAAGGCGCGGGGCGGGGCGCCCGACTATGCGCGGCACCTGCTGCCCTTCGATTTCGTCGAACGTGTCTCGACCGCGCCGCCGCGGCGTTGACTTGGGCGCGGGGGGCGTCGATTGTCCGCCGCCCATGCCACGCTTCGTCTCGCCCGGCCGCGGCTTCATCTTCCTCTACGCCCTGGCCTATTCGGGCATGTTCGTCAGCTTCATGCCGTTCGTCATGGTGCTGCTGCCGCTCAAGGCGGCGCAGGCCGGGGGCGAGCATGCGGTGCAGCTGCTCAGCGCAGGTGCGCTGGGCGGCGCGGCGGTGGCGAGCATCACCAACATCCTGTTCGGCGCGCTGAGCGACCGCACGCGCCTGCGCCACGGCACGCGCAGGCCCTGGGTCACGGTGGGGCTGGGCGTGCTCTGCGCCGCTTATGGCGTGCTGCTGGTCTCCGCCGATCCGGTGAGCCTGCTGCTCGCGGTGTTCTGCATCCAGATCGGCATCAACATGATGTTCGCGCCGATCGCCGCGGTGATGGCGGACGAGATACCCGACGACCAGAAGGGCGTGGTGGCGGGGCTTACCGGCATCGCGCATCCGATCGGCGCGATGTCGGCGGTGCTGGTCACGCTACCGGGGCTGGGCAGCGACCTGACCCGCTATGCCTTGCTCTGCCTGCTGTTCATCGCGCTGACCGCGCCCTTCCTGCTGCTCGCCCGCGAAGGCGCCGCGCTGCCCGCGCCGCCGCCCGCGCCGCAACGCGAGCTGCGCCGGTTCGACTTCATCCTCGCCTGGACCTCGCGCATCCTGTTCCAGGTCGCGGGCAATGGCCTGTCGACCTATGGCTTCTATTATTTCCTGTCGGTGCTCGACCGCGAGGACATCAGCAAGACCAGCGTCGAGGCCAATCCGATCGTCGCGACGATGACGGCGTCGACGATCATCGCGGTGCTGCTGACGGTGCTGGCGGGGCGCTTCTCGGACAGGATGATGCGGCGCAAGCCGTTCCTGGCGGCGGGGGCGGTGGGCATGGCGGCGGGGCTGGCGGTGATGGCGTTCGCCAGGAGCTGGGGCATGGCAGCGGCGGGGCACGCGCTGGCGCTGTCGGGGCTCAGCGTGTTCCTGGCGATCCACTCGGCGATCGCGATGCAGCTGCTGCCCAACCCGGAGCATCGCGGCCGCGACCTGGGCGTGCTCAACCTGACCAATACCCTGCCGGCAATGGTCGCGCCGCTGCTCGCGCTGGCGCTGGCGCCGGAGAAGACCGGCTACATGATCTGGCTGCTGATCCTGGCGGGCGGCACGCTGGCCGGCGGCGCGGTGTCGCTCTGCATCCGGACGCAGGATTAGGTCTGTCGAAAATGAGCTGCCCAGCTTCCCCGGCGAAGGCCGGGGAACTGCCAAGTCAGCTGTCCCATCCTGACTGGCGACAGGATGGGAGCGGGCGAGTACCTGCGGTACCCGCCCGCGCTTGAACTCAATGCACCGGCTCGCCGGCGCTCGAATTGCGGTCGACCTTGGCGGTCATGCCGGTGGCGTCGGCGTCGTCCTGGGTCTGCTCGTCCGGCGCGAGGCTCGGTGCCGAGGGGGCGGTGTCCGCCGTGGTCGCGTTGGTCACGGCCGGGGTGGCGACCGGCTCGTCGATCGTGACGTTGGAGAAGCTCTCCGGTTCGCCGATGTTCGCGACGATGGTCTCGTTCGCGGTCTCGTCGGGCTTGCCGCCCGAGCAGGCGGCGAGCGCCAGGCCGGCGGTGGCGATCAGGGCGAGGGTGCGGATCTTCATCTGGTTCATTCCCCTTGTTATCAACGTGCGGAAACGGCGGCGGCGGTGATCGCCGAGCGCTTCTCGATCTTTGCCGCGAGATCCTTGTCCCAGCCATAGGGATCGCCGCGGAAGTTCATCGTGCCGTTCGCGTTGGCGAAGGCGGTCCAGTAGAGCAGGTAGACCGAGACCTGGTCCTGGTCCTGCAGGCTCACGCGCAGCGTGTCGCCCTTGGCGAGCGCGGCGTTGATCTGCTCGGGCTGCCAGTTCGGATCGTTGCGCAGCAGCAGCTGGGCGAGTGGGCCGGGTTTCTCCAGGCGGACGCAGCCATGCGAGGCGAGCCGGCTGAAGCTGGCGAAGGTCGACTGCGACGGCGTGTCGTGCAGGTACACGGCATAATTGTTCGGGAAGTCGAACTTGTAGCGGCCGAGCGCGCTCTTCGGGCCGGGCTGCTGCTGCAGGCGGCGGTTCGCGCCGGTGCCGATGATCTTGTAGCCCTGCGCCTTCAGCGCGGCCTCGCCCTTCGGCCACAGCTCCTTCTGGGCGATGCCGGTCGGTACGTTCCAGGGCGGGTTGAGCACGATCGAGTGGATCTTCGACTGGAGCATCGGCGTCTCGTTGCCGGGACGGCCGGTGACGGCCTTCATCGACGCGATCGGGGAGTCGCCCTCGAACACGGTGAGCACGGCGGCGGCGATGTTCACCTGGATGCGCTTGGCGGGCAGTTCGCTCGGCAGCCAGCGCCAGCGCTCCATGTTCGCCATGATCTGGCCGACGCGGTCCTCGGCCGGCACGTTGAGCGCGGCGAGGGTGCCCGACGAGACCACGCCGGTGGGGTTGAGGCCGTACCGGCGCTGGGCGCGGACGACGGCTTCCTTGAGGTCGGCATCGAACTTGTCGCCGGTGGCGGTGACCTGGCTGTCCTCGACCGACAGGCGCTTGCGTAGCGCCGCGACGCGCGCGCCGCTGGCGCCGACGGCCAGGTCCGGACCCGCCGCGAGCTTCTGCCAGCCGCCCTTGGCGACGATCTGGCGATAGGTGGCGAGACCGGCCTGCAACGCGTCATAGCCGGCCCAGGGCGGCGGCAGGTCGCGCAGCCAGGCGCCGACGCGGTTCTGCTTCACCGCCTCGGCAAAGGCGGGCAGGGGATCATAGGCGGTGGGGCGCAGGCCCCAGTTCGGGTCGAAATCGGCCTCCGCAAGGCGGCCCGAATGGACGGCGCGGGCATAATCGAGCGCGGCGCGGACCAGCGCCTGGTTGTCCTTGAAGCTCGGCGTCGGATCGCCGGCGCGGCGCAGGCCCTGGGCGAAGCCGGCCTCGGTGAGGACCGGCGCGAGCTCGGCGGCCTGCGCGGGGCTCAGCACCGGCAGCACCACCGGCGCGTTCGGAACGAACGGCGGCACGGGTACGACGGGCAGCGTCTGCGAGGGGTTTGTCTGCGGCGCGGGGGCAACCTGTTGCGCGACGACAGGCGCCGCGATTCCGGCAAGTACCGCTGTCCATGCGGCACGGCGGGCCACCCGGCCCGAAAACACTTTGGTCACTCGCAATCTCCTTCGCGGCCGCCCTGAGGCCGGGCGACCTGAATCGCCACCTGCTATTAAGCCAAAGCGGGCGCGCGTGGCGAGCGTCGAATTTATACTTTGCGACGACGCGCCTTGACAGTGGCAACGTTGTCGGACCAGTTTCCCTCAAACGCCCGCCGTGGCAAGGAGCGGGCGACGTCCGCAGGGAGAGGTTTCTTGGCATCTACACGTTCAACACAGACGACGCTGGCGTTCGCCGCCGTCACAACCCTGTTCTTTGCCTGGGGGTTCATCACCTCGCTGGTCGACCCGCTGGTCGCCGCGGTGAAGGGCATCTTCACGCTCACTGATTTCCAGGCCCAGACCAGCGCCTTTGCGTTCTTCCTGGCCTATTTCTTCGTCTCGATCCCGGCCTCGGCCCTCGTTTCGCGGCTGAAGGCGGTGCCCTCGATCCTCGCCGCGCTGGTCACGATGATCGCCGGCTGCCTGATCATGCTGACCGCCGCCAACGCCGCCAATTACTGGCTGGTGCTGCTCGGTCTGTTCGTGATGGCCAGCGGCATCACGGTGCTGCAGGTGGCGGCCAACCCGCTCGCCGCCGCGCTGGGTGACCCCAAGGGCAGCCATTTCCGTCTGGTGCTCAGCCAGACCTTCAATTCCTTCGGTACCTTCCTGGGCCCGCTGCTCGGCGCGCACCTGTTCCTGCAGGGCGTCGAGGTGAAGGAAGGCACGACGATCACGCCGGAAATCCGCGCGCAGGCGCTGCACGGTATCGACTCCGCCTATTTCTGGATCTGTGGCCTGATCGCTGCGCTGGCGGTGTTCTTCTTCCTCAGCCGCCGCGTCGTCACCGAGGCGGCTCCGGCCCCGGCGACGACCAGCGACGGCCTGTTCGCCGCCTTCTCGTCGAAATGGGCGCTGTTCGGCGGCCTCGCCATCTTCCTCTATGTCGGCGCCGAAGTGTCGATCGGCACCCAGATGGCGCTGTTCCTCAACTCGAACGCGATCTGGGGCCAGTCCGACGCCGCGTTCAGCGTGCCGCTGCTCGGCTATGCGATGGGTAGCGACGGCATTGCCGGCGTCTCGCTGCAGGAAGCCGGCAAGGCGGTCGCCTTCTACTGGCTCGGCGCGATGGTCGGCCGCGCGATCGGCTCGGGCCTGCTCACCGTGGTGAAGGCACACAAGCTGCTCGCGCTGTTCACGGCGATCGCCGCGGCGATGTGCCTCTATGTCTTCGCGGTGGGCGGCGTCACCGCCGGCTTCGTCGCGCTGGCGATCGGCCTGTTCAACTCGATCATGTTCCCGGTGATCTTCACGCTGACCCTGGAGCGTTCGACCGCGAGCGCCGAATCGACCTCGGGCCTGCTCTGCACCGCGATCGTCGGCGGCGCGATCCTGCCGCTGCTGGTGGGCCTGGTCTCGGGCTCGCACGGCTACAGCTTCGCGCTGATCGTCCCGGCGCTCTGCTATGTCGCGCTGTGCGGCTTCGCGATCGCCGCCGGCCGTGCGCCGGTGGTCAATGCCGAAGGCGAGACTGCTTCGATCCACTGATCGGAGAAGCTTCGTTCACTTGCCGCCGGACCCCGGATACTCCCCTCCGGCGGCAAGGAAACGAACTGGTGCGCGTTACGCTGTCCGACCCGACGCCGATATCCGCGCACAACACCGGGCCGATCCATTAAACGGCCCGTTTCGCCAGAACTTGCGTAGCTTTCTTCGGAGCGCCCGATCCTGCATCGGGCGCTTCCTTGCGCACCCGGCCGACGCTAGTGTTACCGGTATCTGCCGATGCCGGAGAGTGCCGAGATGCCGATCGTCCGCCGTGGTTTCCTTGCCGGAGCATTCCTGCTCCCCGCCGCTGCCAAGGCCGCCCAGGCGCAGGAGAGCTGGGAGGACAAGCATCAGCGCCAGCTCAAGGAAGACTGGCCCTGGCTCGGCCGCTACGCCGCCGACAACACGACGCTGATCGCCTCGGGCCGCAAGGTCGATATCGTCTTCATGGGCGATTCGATCACCGAGGGCTGGCAGAGCAAGCATCCGGCCTTCTTCACGCCGGGCCGTATCTGCCGCGGGATCAGCGGGCAGACCACGCCGCAGATGGTGCTGCGGATGATGGCCGACGTGATCGCGCTCAAGCCGCGCCTGATCCACATCATGGCCGGCACCAACGACATCGCCGGCAACACCGGCAAGATGACCGTCCAGCAGAGCTGCGACAATCTCCGCATGATGACCGAGCTGGCCCAGGCCAACGGCATCAAGGTGCTGCTCGCCTCGGTGCCGCCGGCGGATCATTTCCCGTGGCGCCAGGGTCTCGAGACGGTGCAGCCGATCCGGAAGATCAACGCCTGGCTGGCGGACTATGCCCGCCGCGCCCGCGCCACCTATGTCGACTATACCAGCGTGCTGGCGACCGAGGAGGGCGCGATGAAGCCGGGCATGGCCTATGACGGCGTCCACCCGACCGAACAGGGCTACGCCGCGATGGAGACCGTGCTCGCGCCGGTGCTGAAGGCGCACAAGGCGTGAGGCGCGTCCGCAATTCCCCTCCCTGGAAGGGAGGGGTTAGGGGTGGGTCGCGTCATGGCGATACTGCTTCGGCGGACCTGACCGGTACGTATCGCGGGCATTCACCCACCCCCAGCCCCTCCCTTCCAGGGAGGGGAGCTTTGCTTGCAATCGCGGCGCTATTCTCGATCACGCCCGCTTCCGCGCAACAGCTGCTCACCGCCGTCTCGCCCGACGGCAGCAACCGCATCTCGATCCAGCTCAGCGGTTCGGGCACGCCGGTCTATGCGATCTCGCGTGCCGGCAATATCGTGATCGCGCCGTCGCCGATCCTGCTCGATCTCGATGCGGATACGCTGGGTTATAACCTCGCGGTTACGGGATCGGAAACGGCGAGCGCCGATGCGCGCTATCCGATCGTCGCGGGTACCGCCTCGGAGGGGCGCGACCATTACAACCAGCTCACCGTGCACTTCCAGGAGAAGGCCGGGGCGAAGCGCAAGCTCGACATCGTGCTGCGCGCCTATGACGACGGCGTCGCGTTCCGCACTGTCGTTCCCGTCCAGCCACAGACCGCGGCGGCGATCGTCCGCTATGATCGCACCGGCTTCTATTTCCCGCCCGGCTACAAATGCTGGGGCTTCAATGTCGGCAAGTTCGGATCGAGCCATGAGGGCGAGTTCGACCCTGTCGACGTGCCGCATCTGCGCGACCATAATCTGTTCGATCTCCCCTTTGCCTGCGAGACCGGCAAGGCCGCCTTCGCGATCACCGAGGCGGACCTGATCGACTTTGCCGGCATGTATTTAACCGGGCGCGGGGACGGCGGGCCGGGGTTGCAGGTGAAGCTCTCGCCGTCGCTCGACGACTACCGGATCGCGGTGCACAGCCGTGTCGGCAGCCCGATCGTCACGCCGTGGCGCGTGGTCATGCTCGCCGACCAGCTCGGCAAGCTCAACGAGAGCAATCTGGTCAGCAACCTCTCCAGCCCGAGCCGGATCGAGGATACCAGCTGGATCAAGCCCGGCCTGACCAGCTGGGACTGGTGGAGCGGGCCGGTGATCGCGTCGCTGCCCGGCCAGCGCAGCACCACCGCGGTTGCCAAGGCGCTGATCGACTTCGCTGCCGCCAATGGCCTGCCCTACACGATGATCGACGAGGGCTGGTATGCCGGCGCCGGCGGGGGCGGGGTGCGCCGCCCGGGTGTGGACATCACCAAATGGGCAGATGCGCTGAACCTCCAGGAAGTCGCCGACTATGCGAAGTCGAAGAAGGTGCGGCTGTGGCTGTGGATGCACTGGCAGGCGCTCGACGAGCAGATGGAGGATGCGCTCGCGCTCTACGAGAAGATGGGCGTTGCCGGCATCAAGGTCGATTTCATGGACCGGGACGACCAGTGGATGGTCAACTGGTACACCAAGCTGCTTGGCGCGGCGGCGCGGCATCACCTGATGGTCGATCTCCACGGCGCCTTTCCGCCGCGCGGGCTGGCACGCACCTGGCCGAACTTCATGACGCAGGAAGGCGTGATGGGGGCCGAGTACAACAAGTGGAGCAAGCGGGCGACCTCGCGGCACAATGTCATGCTCGCCTTCACCCGCGGGCTGATCGGCCCGATGGACTATACGCCGGGGGGCTTTCGCAACGTGACGCCCGAGGCCTTCCGCATCCGGAACGACCTGCCGTTCGTCCAGACGACCCGGGCGCATGGACTGGCGATGTATGTGGTGTTCCTGTCGCCGGTCGCCGCGGTGGCGGACAGTCCGGACACCTATGCCGCGAGCCCCGCGGGGTTCGATTTCATCAAGGCGGTGCCGGCGAGCTGGGACGAGACACGCTACCTGGCGGGCGAGACGGGGGAGTATATCGTGCTTGCCCGCCGCAAGGGCCGGACCTGGTATCTCGGCGCGATGAACAGCGAGACGGCGCGCAAGGTTCCCGTATCGCTCGATTTCCTCGGGCCTCGGGGTGGGGCGATGCGGCTCTGGGCGGACGACGCCCAACCGGATGCGCCGGTCCTCACCGAGAAGCGCGTGGCCAGCGGAGAGACGCTGACGCTCGATCTCGCCGCACATGGCGGTGCAGTGGCCATGTTCGAAAAATAGAGTTCAAAACTCGGACAATTGCGGTTATCACTTCCTCGTCCCAAGCGGCGAACGACCGCGCGGACGAGGAGAGTGGTGATGCGAATCACGCAAAGGGATGTGTTCGTCGCGGGTGCGGCGTTGGTCTGCGGATGGGGCGCCAGCGCCGTTGCCCAGCGGCATGACCTGCTCGGTCCGGCGGTGTGGGACTGGAACAAGCTGGCGGTCCAGAAGACCGATGTCGGCGAGATCCGCAATCTCGTTCGCCAGCCGACCGCGACGCTGTCCGAGCTGGAGATGCATGTCACCACGCTCAACCCGGGCCTGTCCTCGCACCCGCCGCACACCCATCCGAATGAGGAGCTGGTGATCATCGACACCGGCACCGTCGAGACGCTGTCGGGCGGCAAATGGGAGCGGCTTGGGCCGGGTTCGGTGATCTTCAATGCGTCGAATGCGCCACATGCGTTGCGCAATGCGGGCGGGACCCCGGCAACCTATCACGTTATCAACTGGAAGACCGCCGCAACGCCGACGAAGTGACGTGGGGCGAAATGACAGGAGTGCGTGATATGGACCGTCGTTCGATCCTCGGCATGGCCGGCATTGCCGCGATGCTGCCCCCCGAAGTCCTCGCCCAGTCGCAGAGCTCGGGCAATGCACCCTCCGAGAATGCCGCGCCTACCGGGCCGGAGCCTGGGGTGAAGCACCGCGTCGATTTCGGCGTGATCGGGCTCGACCATGCGCATATCTATTCGATGACCGACGCGATGATCCGCGGCGGCGGCGTGCTCAGGGCCTTTTTCTCGGCCGATCCGAAGCAGGTCGACACCTTCCGCAAGCGCTATGGCAATGCCGTGAAGCTCGCCCGCAGCGAGGACGAAATCCTGGGCGACAAGGCGATCAGGCTGATCGTTGGCGCGCCGATCCCCGATCTGCGCGCGCCGCTGGGCATCCGGGCAATGCGCGCTGGCAAGGACTATCTGGGCGACAAGCCGGCGATCACCAGCCTCGAGCAGCTTGCCGAAGTGCGCAAGGCGATCGCGGAGACGAAGTGCAAGTTCGCGATCATGTATTCCGAGCGGCTCGAGGTGCGCGCCGCCGTCCATGCCGGCGAGCTCGTCCAGCAGGGGCGGATCGGCAAGGTGATTCAGACGGTGAACCTCGCGCCGCACCGCGTCGGCGTCGGCCGGCCGGACTGGTTCTGGGACAAGACCCGCTATGGCGGCATCCTCACCGATATCGGCAGCCACCAGGCCGAGCAGTTCCTGTTCTACACTGGATCGAAGACCGCGCATGTCGTCGCCGCGCAAACCGGCAACCTCAAATGGCCGGACAAGCCGGGCTTCGAGGATTTCGGCGACATGATGCTGACCGGCGACGGCGGCACCGGCTATGTCCGGGTCGACTGGTTCACCCCCGACGGGCTGCCGACCTGGGGCGACGGCCGGCTCTTCATCCTCGGCACCGAGGGCTATATCGAGCTGCGCAAATATGTGGACATCGCCGGGCGCCCGGGCGGCAACCACCTGCTGATCTGCGACAAGCAGGGCGTACGCTATATCGATTGCTCGAAGATGCCGCTGCCCTTCGGCCCGCAATTCATCACCGACATCGTCGAGCGCTCGAGCGTGGCGCAGGACCAGGAACAGGCCCTGCTCGCCGCCGAGCTGGTGCTCACCGCACAGAAGAACGCGACGAGGCCAGTGACGGCCTGAACCCTATAACAGAGGAGGAGAGGGGCATGCGGCTTTCCAGACGTCAGGCGATCGGAGCGGTAGCGGCGCCGATGATCGTGCCGTCCAGCGTGTTCGGGCAGAATGCTCCCTCCAACCGCGTGACCGTGGGCGCGATCGGCGTCGGCCGGATCAGCCGCGTCCACGACATGAAGGAGATCCACAAGCACGCCGATGCCCAGATCGTGGCGGTGTGCGATGTCGATACCAAGCGGCTCGGCGCCGGCATGCAACTGGTCGACGATCGCTATGCGGCCAGCGCGGGCAAGCCCTATTCGGGCACGCGCGGCTATGCCGACTATCGCGAGCTGCTTGCCGCCACGGACATCGACGCGGTGCTGGTCTCGACCCCCGACCACCAGCACGCGCCGCTCGCCGTGCATGCGGTGCAGGCGGGCAAGCATGTCTATCTGCAGAAGCCGGCCTCGCTGACCATCGCCGAGGGGCGGCGGATGGCGGACGAAGTGAAGAAGTCCGGCAGGATCCTGCAGATCGGTTCGCAGCAGCGCGGGCAGGACCCCTGGCCGCAATTCCACCGCGCCTGCGAGCTGGTCCGCAACGGGCGGGTCGGCAAGCTCAAGCATGTCGAGATCGGCCTGCCCGGCGACCCTTCGGGACCTGCGGCGGCGCAGATGCCGATCCCCTCGAACCTCAACTACGACGCCTGGCTGGGGACCACGCCCGAGCAATATTATACCGAGATCCGCGTCCACCCGCAGAACAGCTTCGAGGATCGCCCCGGCTGGCTGCGCATGGAGCAGTTCGGCGCCGGGATGATCACCGGCTGGGGCGCGCATCATGTCGACATCGCCCATTGGGGCATGGACATGGAGCATTCGGGGCCCGTCGAGATCTGGGGCAGCGCCGAATTCCCCAAGTCCGGCCTGTGGGATGTGCACGGCCCGTTCGAGACGCATGCGCGCTATGCCAATGGCGTGACGATGACGATCTCGGGCGCGCTGCCCAACGGCGTGAAGTTCATCGGCGACAGGGGCTGGGTGTTCGTCCAGCGCACCGGCGCGGTCTCCTCGTCCGATCCTTCCAAGCCGGCCGAGGTGCCGCTGACCGCGAGCGATGCGAAGATCCTCGCCAGCGTGATCGGCCCGAACGAGATCCAGCTCTACAAGGCGCCCGAGCAGCACCGGAACTGGCTCGATGCGATCCTCAAGGGCGTTCCGGTCAGCGCACCCGCCGAGATCGGCCACCGTGCCTGCTCGACCTGCCTGCTCCACCATGTCGCGATGAAGACCGGCCGCCGCCTGAAATGGGACCCCGTGGCCGAGACGTTCATCGGGGACGATGCGGCGAACGCGATGCTCAGCCGGCCGCAACGGGCGAAATACGCGATCTGAACGGCTCCCCTCCGTGATCCTGGCCCGAGGGTCGGGATCACGCTTTTTCTTGTCGCCCGGCGGGGCTAGGGGCGGGGCGGTATCGCATAGAGAAGGAGCAGCGCATGATCCGCACCGGAGTTATCGGCTATGGCCTGGGCGGGCTCGCCTTCCACGCGCCGCTGGTGGACGCGGTGCCCGAGCTGGAACTGGCGGCGATCGCTACCTCTCGCGCCGACCAGGTGCATGAACGCTATCCGGATGTGACGGTGACCAATGCCGATGCGCTGCTCGCCGATCCGTCGATCGAGCTGGTCGTCGTCACCACGCCTAACGACACGCATGTGCCGCTCGCGCGCCGGGCGCTGGAGGCGGGCAAGCATGTCGTGATCGACAAACCCTTCGCCACCAATGTCGCAGACGGCGAGGGGCTGGTCGCGCTCGCCCGGGAGAAGGGCCTGATCGCCAGCGCCTTCCACAACCGCCGCTGGGACGGCGACTTCCTCACCGTGCGCAAGCTGCTCGACAGCGGCGTGCTGGGCGAGGTGATGCTGGCGGAGCTGCGCTGGGACCGGTTCCGCCCCGCACTCGCCCAGGCCTGGAAGGAAGATCCCGAGGCCGGTGCGGGCATCCTTGCCGATCTCGGCCCGCACCTGATCGACCAGGCGCTCCAGCTGTTCGGCGCGCCCGAGGCGGTCTGCGGCGACATCGCCGTCCAGCGCGAAGGCGGACGGACCGACGATTATTTCGAGATCACGCTCTTCTATGGCGAACGCCGCGTGACGCTCTCCGCCGGGCGCCTGTTCGTCACGCCGCGTCCGCGCTTCTGGCTGCACGGCACCAAGGCGGACTTCGCCAAGCATGGCCTCGACCCGCAAGAGCCACGGGTGAAGGACGGCGCGCGTTACACCGATCCCGGCGTCGGCGACGAGGACGCGCAGTTCCACGGCACACTCACCCATGCCGACGGGCGCAGCGAGATCGTGGCAACCGAGACGGGCGACTATCGCGGTTTCTATGCCGGTATCGCGCGCGCCATCGCCGAGGGCGGCTCCGCGCCGGTACGCGGCGAGGACGCGGTGCTGGGCCTGCGCATTGCCGAGCTCGCGCGGGAGAGTGCGAAGACGGGTCGGCGGCTCGCGCTCTAACGGTTCCCCGGCGAACGCCGGGGCCCAGAGCCAAGGCAGAACGTCGCTCCGTAACCCTGGGCCCCGGCCTTCGCCGGGGATCAGTTTCTCGCCTCGATCAGGGCCGCCAGCCCACCGCGATCGTCCGTGGCGAGAGCGTTACCGGCACGGTCGCGACGATGTCCTTCGCCGAGGTGCCGAGCAGCACCTTGTAGCCGCCGCCCGCGATCTTCCAGCTGCTGCTCGCCGCGTCCCAGGTTGCGAGCAGGCGCGGATCGACCTTGAGCGAGATCTTCTTCGCCTCGCCCGGCGCCAGCTCGACCTTGTCGAACGCACCCAGGCGCTTCGGGGCTTCCCAGCCCGCGCCGGCGACATAGAGCTGCGGCACCGCCTTGCCCTTCACCTTGCCGGTGTTGCGCACGGTGAAGCTGGCGGAAATGCTGCCGTCATCGGCGCGCGCACTCAGCCCCGAATAGCCGAACTCGGTAAAGCTGAGGCCGTGGCCGAACGGGAAAGCCGGGGTCAGTCCCTTGGCGTCATACCATTTGTAGCCGACCGTCGCGCCTTCGCTATAGGTCGTGTCGCCCTTGTTCGGGGTCGACGGCTTGGGCAGCTGGTCGATGCTGGCGGGGAAGGTGGCGGGCAAATGGCCCGAGGGATTGACCTTGCCGAACAGCAGGTTGGCGATCGCGCCGCCGCCCTGGGTGCCCGGATACCAGGCGGCGAGGATGCCGGCGACCTGGCCGCGCCACGGCGTCAGCACCGGTCCGCCGGTCTCGAGCACCACCACCGTGCGCGGATTGGCCTTGGCGACGGCGGCGATCAGCTTGTCCTGATCGTCCTCGAGCGTGAGCGACACGTCGAACGCTTCGCCGGCCCATTGCGTGGCGAAGACGATCGCCACGTCCGCGCCCTTGGCCAGCTTCGCCGCGCTGCCGACATTGCCGCCATCGGCGAACACCACTTCGGCATTGGGCGCCTGTGCCTTGATCGCGGCGAGCGGCGCGTCGGGATAATACATCACCGGCCCCGGCCAGCTGGTCGGCTTGAGCCCGGGCACCGCATTGCCTGCCACCGGATAGACCAGCGAGGAGCCGCTGCCGGCCAGCACGCCCTTGTCGGCGCGCCCGCCGATCACGACGATCTTCTTTGTGGCGGGCGACAGCGGCAGGATCGCGCCCTTGTTCTGGAGCAGCACCGCGCCGCCCTCGGCATCCTTGCGAGTCACTTCGCCGTGATCGGCGAGCATCGCCGGCGCCAGATCCATCGGCGCCTCGGTCACCGGCTGGTCAACCAGCCCGTTGGCGAACATCGCGTGGAGGATCGCGCCGGCCATGGCGTCGAGGCGTGCGGCCGGGACGTCACCCTTGGTCACCGCGGCCTTCAGCGGCGCGCCGAAATAGGGCTCCTTGTCGAACGGGAAGCCCGAATCCTGATCAAGCCCGGCATTGGCGGCGGGCGCGGTCGAATGGGTCGCGCCCCAGTCCGACATCACATAGCCCTTGTACCCCCAGTCGCGGCGCAACACGTCGTTTAGCAGCCACGCGTTCTCGCAGGCATGGGTGCCGTTCACCCGGTTGTACGAGCACATCACCGAGCCGGGATCGCCCTTCTCGATCGCGAACTGGAAGGCGAGCAGGTCGCTGGTCCGCGCCGCCGCCTGGTCGATGATCGAGTTGCCGGTGTCGCGATCGGTTTCCTGATCGTTGATCGCATAATGCTTCACGGTCGAGACGATATGGTTCGACTGGATGCCGGCGATCTGCGCGCCGACCATCGTGCCCGCAAGCAGCGGATCCTCGCCGCCATATTCGAAGTTCCGCCCGTTGCGCGGCTCGCGCATCAGGTTGACGCCGCCGGCGAGCATCACGTTGAAGCCCGATGCGCGCGCCTCCGCGCCGATCATCGCGCCGCCGGCATGCGCCAGGTCGACATCCCAGCTCGCGGTGGTGGCAAGGCCCGAGGGCAGGGCGGTCCGGCCGCGCTTCTTGGGGGCGCCGCCCTGGGTGGCGACGCCGACGCCGGCATCGGTCTGCCACTGCGGCGGGATGCCCAGCCGCGGGATGCCGGGGATATAGCCGGCCGATCCGGGCCGCGCCTCGGCCGGTGCCTTGTAGCCGTTCTTGGGCGCGAAATCGGTGCCGAAATAGCCGAAGACCAGGGTCAGCTTCTCGTCCTCGGTCATCTGGGCGAGCACGGCCTTCACCCGCTCGTCCGGCGCGCGCTTGGCGTCGAGCCACGGCCGCGGCTGGTCTTGCGCGGCGGCGGGCGCCGCGGCGGCCAGGGCGATGCCCAGCGCGATCAACGAACCTGCAACGGCGTGGCGGCGCATCTTCATGATTCCCTCTCCGACTTTTTGTCAGCGTTGTCGGGAAGGCTATACAGGTCAAGCGCTGGTAACGCTATCAATCCGTGGTCGTAGGAGACCGCCGCAGCACCTTCCCCGGTCATGCTGAAACAAGTTCAGCAGGATGGTGACGGTCGGCTAGGGCAAATTCGCCTTCAACTCCTCGATCCACGCCCGCGCCACGCTGTCCGAAGGGGCGCGCCAGTCGCCGCGCGGGCTCAGCGCGCCGCCGGCCGAGACCTTGGGGCCATTGGGCAGCGCCGAGCGCTTGAACTGGCTGGTCTGGAAGAAGCGGAACAGGAATTCGCGCAGCCACTTCGCGATCGTCTCCAGATCATAGCGGTTGCGGGCATCCTCGGGGAAGCCGATCGGCCATTGCCCGGCGCTTGCGTCCTGCCAGGCATGCCAGGCGAGGAAGGCGATCTTGCTGGGCTTCAGCCCGAAGCGGATCGTGTAGTGGAGGAAGAAGTCGTGCAGCTCATAGGGGCCGATCCGATCCTGCGTGCTCTGCATCCTGCCGTCGGCATCGGCGGGCACCAGTTCGGGAGAGATCTCGGTATCGAGGATCGCGGTCAGCACGTCAGCCGCTTCGCCGGTGAACTGGCCGGTCTGCACGGTCCAGCGGATCAGATACTGGATCAGCGTCTTGGGCACGCCGGCATTTACGCCGTAATGGCTCATCTGGTCACCGACGCCATAGGTGCACCAGCCGAGCGCCAGTTCGCTGAGATCCCCTGTGCCCAGCACGAAGCCCTGGCGCTGGTTGGCGAGGCGGAAGAGATAATCGGTGCGCAGGCCGGCCTGGACGTTCTCGAAGGTCACGTCATAGACCGGCTCGCCCTTGGCATAGGGGTGGCCGATCCCTTCCAGCATCGTCTTCGCCGCCGGGCGGATGTCGATCTCGGCGCCGGTCACGCCCAATGCGTTCATCAGCGCCCAGGCGTTCGACTTGGTACCCTCGCTGGTCGCGAAGCCGGGCATGGTGAAGCCCAGGATGTCGGTGCGCGGACGGCCGAGCCGGTCCATCGCCTTGGCGGCGACGATCAGCGCATGGGTGGAGTCGAGCCCGCCCGACACGCCGATGACGATATGCTTCGCACCGGTGGATTCGAGCCGCTTGCGCAGGCCCTCCACCTGGATGTTGAACGCCTCGTAGCAATCCTCTTCTAGCTTCGACGGGGTGTTGGGCACGAAGGGGAAGCGGCGCAGCTTCCGCAGCAGGCCCTTGTCGGCATAGTCGGGCCGGTGCTGGAAGCCGATCCGGCGGAAGCGCGTCTCGGGATCGCCATTGGCGGCGGCGCAGTCGTTGAACGTGCCCATCCGCATCCGCTCGAGCCGGATGCGCTCCAGATCGATGTCCGCGCAGACGACTTCGGTGGTCAGCTCGAAACGCTCGGTGCTGGCGATCTGCTCACCCAGTTCGTGGATCATGCCCTGGCCGTCCCAGGCAAGGTCGGTGGTGCTCTCGCCGGGACCCGATGCGGAATAGACATAGGCCGCTACCGCACGTGCCGATTGCGCGGCGCAGAGCAGCGCCCGTTCGCGGGCCTTGCCGACGGTGATGTTCGAGGCGGAAAGGTTGCACAGCACCAGCGCACCGGCCAGCGCCCCCTTGGTGGAGGGGGGCAGGGGCGCCCAGTAATCCTCGCAGATCTCGGCGTGGAAGACGAAATCGGGCAGTTCCTCGGCGGCGAAGATCAGATCGGTGCCGAAGGGCACGGTCTGCCCGGCTACGTCGATCTCCAGCCCGGCAAGCCCGGCGCCGAGCGCGAACCAGCGCTTCTCATAATATTCGCGGTAATTGGGCAGGTAGCTCTTGGGCACCACGCCCAGGATGCGCCCGCGCGCGATCACCACCGCGCAATTGTAGAGCCGCCCGCTCCGCCGCAGCGCCGCGCCGACCAGCAGCACCGGCTTCAGCTCGGTGCTGGCCGTCACGATCGCGGCGATACCCGCTTCGGTCGCGTCGCAGATCACGTCCTGCAGGTGCAGATCGTCGATCGCGTAGGAAGTGATGTTGAGCTCGGGAAAGACGAGGAGGTCCGCACCCATCTCGTCGCCCTGCCGCGCCAGCGCGATCGCCGCCTCGGCATTGGCGACAGGGGCGGCCACCGTGGTGATCGGGGTGCATACGCCCGCCCGGATCATTCCCTGGCGGTGGATCGAATAAAAAGGGTGGGACTGGGCCATCGTCTCCGTCTTGCAGCGACATGTTTCGATCTGTTGCATCCCCTAGTCGCTCGGCTCCGCTTGTGCCAGTCCCGCTCAGGCTCTACCCGCAGGCCATGCTCCACTGGATCCGTCGCCAGTTCGATGCGCATCCGGTGCGCGCGGTCATGGTGATCTTCGCGGCCTATACCGTCTTCAAGATCAACCTGAAGTTCTTCGCGCCGGCGGGGCCGTGGTGGCGGGGCTGGCACGATCAGATGCAATATCTGAAGTCGGCAAAGGCGTTCCTGCATTTCGACCTGAGCCCGGACCAGCATTGGTATCCCTTGCTCTATCCGCTTGCCGGCGCGCCCTTCGCCTGGGCGCCGACGCCGTTCGTGCCGATCAACCTGCTTTGCTATGCGGGCGCCTTTATCGGCTTCCACCGCATCTGCGCGCGCTTCGGGGTGGGGAGCCTTGCGGCGGGCCTGCTGTTCCTCGCCGCGACGATCGGCGACCTGCGCATCTCCAAATTCTGGCTCGAGCCCTGGACGACGACCATGTCGGCCGCCTTCATCTGGCTGGCCTTTGCCGAGGCTGCCGACATGATGTTCGGCGAGCGCCGCCGGCCCTGGCGGCTCGGCGCGCTGCTGATGGCGATCGCGCTGGTCCGCCCGGCCGATGTGGTGGTCAGCGCAGTGATCGGCGGCTTCGCGCTGTGGCGTCCGGTGCTGATCGAGAAGCGCTGGGGCGATCTGGCGAGGGGGCTGGGTGGGGCGGGCGCGGCGCTGCTGCCCTATCTGCTGCTCTATCTCGCCATTTATGGCCCACGCCTCACCGAGTATACGATCCTGTCAGGCGATTACGGCTTCGCCTTTGCCGATCTCGGCTGGAAGGCGAGCATCCTGCTCGTCGATCCCTCGCCCTGGTTCCCCGGCGAGACCGGGCTGCTGCGCGAGCTGCCCTGGCTGCTCACCGGCACGGCGGGCCTGATCCTCGGCGTGATGCGCCTCCAGGGGCCGACGCGCTGGCTGACGCTCTGCATGGTACTGGTCGCCCTGATCTACACGACGATGATGCTCGCCTATGTCGATCTGGTTCCCAGCGGCATGTGGCGCTTCTTCAACGCGCATTACTTCAAATGGCTGTTCCCGATGGCGGCGCTGTTCACCTGGCTGCTGGTCACCTGGCGCGATGCGCGCGGGATCGCGGTGGTGGTGGCGCTGGTGCTGCTCGCCAGCTTCCGCATCGTCCCGCGCCCGGCCGAGCCGCGGGAGCCGGCCAAGGCGATCGCCTTCGCCGCGCCGCAGGCGCCCTGGCAGGACATCTATTTCGCCCGCTCGGCGGTGGTCGATGCGAAGGGCGCCCAGCGCAGCCCGGCCGACTATCACCAGCTGCCGATGGGCGACCGGGTGATGGCCATCGCCTTCAAGCGCCGGTTCGAGGGGGATACGCTCTGGTATGGCGTCACGCCTGCCAGCGTCGCGACCTGGCCCAAAGGCAGCGGCAAGGCGGAGGTGGTGCTGCCCGGCAGCTGGCCGCAAAAGCCGATCGCGCGCTACGCGACGAAGCTCACCTTCGGCTATCCATGCTGGGCGCCGCCCTTCCCGTGCGGGACCGGGCCGGGGCCGGGGTTGCCGAAGAACTAGGCGGTACCGGCATCCAACATCGAAGTTGGGGTGACACGCGAAAGTACACAAAGTACAGGCCAAGAGCGGGTTTTCCGGTCTGCAAATTTGACCTTTTTCACGGGAACCCGCCGCATCTCGCACGATCCTTGCGCGCGACCGATCCTATCTTTCCTACAAAGCAAAGAGCGGCCGGGACCAGGGTCCCGACCGCTCCAGCGAAACATGCGAAATCCTACATTGCAACGGGGCGGGGGCGTCCCGGCAACATGCGCTCAGACCTTGGCCGCGTAGATCATCCGGCCCGGGCCGAGGCGCTCGAACAGCTTGGCCAGCTCGTTCTCGCCCACCGCGAAGCAGCCCTGGCTGCGACCGAGCTTGCCATGCTTGCCGATCATGTCGGCATTGGCATACCAGGCCGAGTGGACGACGATCGCGCGGTCGAGCGCGTTGTTGTTGGTCGGGTCGAGGCCGAGCAGGCGCTGCGAGTCGCCATGCTTGCCGACATAATAATCGGCGGTGAGGAACGCGCCTTCGCAGGTCGCTTCCGAATTCACTTCGTTCGAGAAGCGCTGGAGCATACCGCTATGGTTCGGATCCGAGCCGATGCCGTGCGCGACGAGGAAGCGCTCGACCTGGCCGGTGCCGAGGTTGACGACGTGGAAGCGCGGATTGTTCGACGAGGTGGCGAAATCGGCGATCGCGATGCGGTCATGCGAGGCGATGCGCATCGAATGGCGGTTGAGCGCGGCGACCGCCTTCTTGAACAATTCGGGGCGGATGCCGGCCGGCACGCCCGGCACCTTGGCGACGGTGGCCAGCTCGGGTGCCTTGGGGGTTGGCGGGACCGAGGCGGGGACCGGCACCGGCGCCGGTGCCATCGCGGTGTTGATCGTGCGCGAGGCGCAGGCCGAGACCACCGCGCCGCTGGTCATCACCATCGCAGCCTTCAGCAAGGCGCGACGCGTCTGAATCGTATCGAGGCTATCCATCACTATCCAAAGAACCCGCTGCTTTACCCCTTGGGGGAATCTATATCAGACAGATGGTAAGCGGGGCGCTTAACATCTGTCCCAAGTTGCGCGGCTCGCCGCAACGCATGCCCGGTTCGCCGAAGCGGCGCGAAAATCCGGAACATTGCCAGCGATTTGCCCGGGTGAAATATCCGCGATTCGGCAGCGGAGCGAAATTAGGTTAATTTCGTTAAGGAATCGCCCTGAGCCGTCCTGGCTCACCGGATTCGGAGAGCTGTTTGATGCGTTCCGGCGCCCTTGCCGTCCTGCTGCTGGCCAGTGCCACGATCCTTCCCGCCATTCCCGCTACCGCGCAGGTCGCCGCGTCGGACACGATGCAGCTGGCCCCCGATACGCTGCGCAACGGGCAATGGGCCTGGTACGAGGAGCCGCAGCTGATCAAGGCGAGCACCAATGACTGGGATCCCGTCTCGATCGTGGTCAGCATCCCGGACCAGCGGGCCTATGTCTATCGCGGCGGCAAGCTGGTCGGCGCCAGCACCGTCTCGACCGGATCGGACGGGCACGAGACGCCGACCGGCGCCTTCACCATCCTGCAGAAGAAGGTGTTTCACCGTTCGAACCTCTATTCGAACGCCCCGATGCCCTACATGCAGCGGCTGACCTGGGACGGGATCGCGCTCCATGCCGGCCGCTTGCCGGGTTATCCGGCCTCGCATGGCTGCATCCGCTTCCCCGCGGCCTTCGCCAAGCAGCTCTACGCGCTGACCGAGCTGGGCGGCGACGTCATGGTCACCGACGAGCCGGTGATCACGCCCGAGCGCTCCGGCCCCGCCACCCCGCTGCTGATGGCCGATGCCCGCAACCTGGGCGGCGAGGCGTTCAACATGGTGACGATGTCGGGGCCGGCGCCGCGCCCGCAGCCCGCGACCTTCGTCACCGGCCCGGCGCGCGAGATCGTCCAGCCGATCGGGCGACGCGGCTCGAAATAAATTCTGTAATGCGCGCGTAGCCTTGGATCGGCTAAGCGCGATTCCATGACGATGTCCTTCGAAGATGCCGCGACAGGCCTGGTCGAGGTCGGCCGCCGGCTCGACGCACGCGGCTGGGCGCCCGCCACGGCCGGCAATTACTCGGTGCGGCTCGACGACGGCAGCATCGCCGTCACCGTGTCCGGCTGGCACAAGGGGCGGCTGACGCCCGAGGGCGTGATGCGCGTCGATCTCGACGGCACCCCGCTCACCCCGGGTAAACCCTCGGCCGAGACCGACCTGCATTTGGCGATCTACCGGCTGTTCCCCCATGTCGGCGCCGTGCTGCACGGCCATTCGCCCGAGGCCGTGGGCATGAGCCGGGCCGCCGCCGATGCCGGCGAATGGGTGTTCGCCGGGCACGAGATGCTCAAGGTCTTTCCGGGCAACACCACGCATGAGGCCGAGATCCGCCTGCCGATCGTCGACAACAGCCAGGACATGGCGGTGATCGAGGAAGCGATCCGCCCCGCCTTGCTGGCGCCGAACGCCGCGCCCGCCTATCTTATCCGCAGCCACGGGCTCTATGCCTGGGGCAAGGACCTGGCCGAAGCCGAGCGCGTGCTGGAAGGCACCGAATGGCTGATCGCCGCCGAACTGGCCGAAAGGGCATGGAAACGATGACCCATCTCCGCATCTTCGACGAAGCGGGCGGCGCCCCGCTGACCGATACCCGCGACGCCGTTGCCATCGCCGACGCGCTCGCTCCGATCGGGGTGCGCTTCGAGCAATGGCCTTCGCGCCCGCTAGCCGCCGATGCCGGGCAGGACGAGGTACTCGAGGCCTTCGCGCCCGAGGTCGAGCGGCTCAAGGCCGAGAATGGCTATCAGTCGGTCGACGTGATCCGCATGGTTCCCGACCACCCCGAAAAGGCGAACCTGCGCACCAAGTTCCTCTCCGAGCATCGCCATTCGGAGGATGAGGTCCGCTTCTTCGTGGAAGGCGAGGGGCTGTTCACCCTGCGCGAGGGCGAGCGCATCTACGCCGTGCTGTGCGAGGAGGGGGACCTGATCTCGGTTCCGGCCGGCACGCGCCACTGGTTCGACATGGGGCCTTCGCCTCGGTTCACCGCGATCCGCCTGTTCACCAATGCCGATGGCTGGATCGCCAACTTCACCGGCGACGCGATCGCGGACCGCTTTCCACGGCACGAGCCGGCCGAGGCATAACCGTCATCCCGGCGAAAGCCGGGATCTCGTGCCATATGCGCCTTCGCCTGAGATCCCGGCTTTCGCCGGGATGACGAGAGTTGAATGACCAACCACACCCCGCCCAAAGCCATCCTCCTCGATATCGAAGGCACGACGAGCAGCATCAGCTTCGTTGCCGACGAGCTTTTTCCCTATGCGCGTAAGCATTTGGCGGCATTTGTTGAAGCGAATCCCGAAGTCGTCGCGCCGATCCTGGCGCAGGTGCCGGGGGACGATCCGGTCGCGACCCTGTTCCAGTGGATCGACGAGGACCGCAAGGAAACACCGCTCAAGACGCTCCAGGGCCTGATCTGGGCGCAGGGCTATGCCGATGGCGAGCTCAAGGGCCATGTCTATCCCGATACGCCCGAGGCGCTGCGCCGCTGGACCGAGGCGGGGATCAAGGTGAACATCTATTCCTCGGGCTCGATCGCGGCGCAGAAGCTGATCTTCGGCCATTCGGTCGCCGGGGACCTGACACCGTTCCTGAGCAGCTATTTCGACACCACCACCGGCCCCAAGCGCGACAGCGATTCCTATACGAAGATCATCGACGCCCTCGATCTCGCGCCGTCGGAGCTGCTGTTCGTCTCCGACATGGTGGCGGAGGTCGATGCCGCGCATGAGGCGGGGCTCCAAGCATTGCTGATCGATCGCGCCGGTGGCGCGGCCGATGTCCATTCTCTCGCGGAAGTGCTCCCATGATCCTCGAAGGCCGTCCGACCCGCTCGATCCGTCGCACCGAAGACGGCAAGGGCGCGGTGATCCTCGACCAGCGCAAGCTGCCCTGGGAGATCAAATGGGTCGAGCTGCGCGATGTCGACGCCGCGGCGGTGGCGATCCGCGAGATGTGGACGCGCGGCGCGCCGATGATCGGTGCGACCGCCGCCTATGGCTATGCGATGGCGCTGGCGGTCGATCCGGGCGATGCCAGCCTGGCCGCTGCCTATGACAAGCTGTTCGAGACGCGGCCGACCGCGATCAACCTGCGCTGGGCGCTCGATGCGGTGCGCGCGGCGGTGGCGGACCTGCCCGAGAGTGAGCGTGCGCAGGCGGCTTTCGCGCGCGCCGACGAGATTTGCGACGAGGATGCCGAGCTTTGCCGCTCGATCGGCGAGCATGGGCTTGAGCTGTTCAAGCAGCTGCACGCGAAGAACCCGGATCGCCCGCTCAATATCCTGACCCATTGCAATGCCGGCTGGCTGGCGACCGTCGATTACGGCACCGCCACCGCGCCGATCTATCTCGCGCATGATGCGGGAATCCCGGTCCATGTCTGGGTCGACGAGACCCGCCCGCGCAACCAGGGCGCGTTGCTCACCGCGTTCGAGCTGCGCAACCACGGCGTGCCGCACACGGTGATCGCCGACAATGCCGGCGGGCTGCTGATGATGAAGGGGCAGGTGGATGCGGTGGTGGTCGGCACCGACCGCGTCACCCGCAACGGCGATGTCTGCAACAAGATCGGCACCTATCTGAAGGCGCTCGCGGCGCACGACAATGACGTGCCCTTCTATGTCGCGCTGCCCTACACGACCTTCGATCCGAATACCGAAAGCGGCGCCGATATCCCGATCGAGGAGCGCAGCGCCGAGGAGCTGACCCGGCTCAGCGGGCCGCTGGCAAACGGGGAAATCGGCACTGTCCGGGTAACCGATTCCCCCGCCGCCAATCCAGCATTCGATGTGACTCCCGCGCGCCTGGTGACGGGTTACATCACCGAGCGCGGGGTGCTGGACAGGATCTGACCCTGTCCCCCTTGGTATCCGCCGGGCGCGTTTAACGCGGCTCGGTCTTCACCGTCGTCGTAGTGGTCGTCGAAGCTGCCGGACGGGTGACGGTGGTCGTCGTCTTGCGGACCGGCTTCTTCACGACCTTGCGCGTCGTCGTGCGCGACGAGGAATAGGTGCGCGCCGGCTGGGTGGTCGTGGTCTCGATCGTCGTGGCGACCGGCTGGGCCGCCGCGGCACGCGCTGCTGCCGCATCCGCCGCAGCCGACTGGGCCGCGACCGCGGCCGCCTCGGCGCGCGCATTCGCCGCAGCCGCGTCACTCTGCGCGGTCAGTGCCGCATCCTGCGCGGCAGCGCGCTGGCTGGCTTCCGCGGCGGCATCGGCCGAGGCATTGGCGGCTGCGGCCTGTGCATCGCGGCGCGCATCCTGCTCGGCGGCGATCTGGGCGCCCTTGTTGCGTTCGGATTCGGCCAGCGCCGCATCGGCCAGGCCGGAAGCGCGGCGTGCCTCGTTGATCGTCGAATCGCGGTGGTCGCGTGCCAGCTGGTCCTTGGCGGTGCGCAGCGATTCTTCAGCGCGCGCATAAGCGTCCGGGGCATATTTGTCGGCGCCGGCGGTCTGGGCGGCTTCCACCTTGGCCGTCGCTTCGGCCACGGCGGTGCGCGCGCGGTCGATCCGGCTCTGGGCCAGCGACGGCGTCGCGATCAGGATCGCGGCAACCGCAGCGCCGCGCATCAGGAACTTCATGTTACGCATGATACAACTCCACTTGTCCCGCGGCCCGGCGAACGTGCCGGAAACGCGGCGAGTTGCGCGCGTCACGGTGAAGCGGGTGCTTCCGCCGATGAAGCGAAGGTGCGCCGAGTCGTCAGGCCAGCCGGTCGCGTGCCTCGGCGATGCGGGCGATGGCCGCGTCGAGCGTCGCGTCGTCCTTGACGAAACAGAAGCGCAGCACGTTGGTGACGGCATCCTCGGCATAGAAAGCCGAGACCGGGATCGAGGCGACGCCGGCCTCGTCGATCAGCTTGTTGGCGAAGCTCACATCGTCGAGTGCGATGCCCGAGGCAGTGAGGTCCACCGACAGGAAATAGGTCGCCGCGCTCGGCAACACGGCGAAGCCTGCGCCCTCCAGCCCGGTGCGCAACCGGTCGCGCCCGGCCTGGAAGCGGTGGCGGGCCTCCTGCAGCCAGGCGTCCTGGGTGGCGAGGCCTTCGGCAACCGCCCATTGCAGGTTAGGCGGGGTGGTGAAGGTGAGGAACTGGTGCGCCTTGGACAGGACGCGCGCGATCGCCGGCGCGGCGCACATCCAGCCGACCTTGAAGCCTGTCAGCGCGAAGATCTTGCCGGCCGAACCGATCTTCACGGTACGCTCGCGCATGCCGGGGAAGCCGATCAGCGGCAGGTGGCGCGCGCCGTCGAAGGTCACATGCTCCCAGACCTCGTCGCAGATCGTGATCAGGTCATGGCTCACGCAGAAGTCCGCCAGCATCGCCAGCTCGTCGGCGCTGCACATCGTCGCGGCGGGGTTGAGCGGGTTGTTGAGGATCAGCACGCGCGTCTTGCTGGAGACGGCGGCTTCCAGTGCCGCCTTGTCGATCTTCCATTCGGGCGGGCTCAGCCGCACGAACTTCGGCACGCCGCCGGCCTGGCGGATCAGCGGGACATAGGCGTCGTAGAGCGGCTGGAAGCAGATAACCTCGTCGCCGGGCGAGACGCAGGCGAAGATCGCCGCCGCCAGCGCCTCGGTCGCGCCCGAGGTTACCACCACTTCCTCCGCTGCCAGGTTGAGCCCCTGGTGGCGCGCATAATGATCCGCCACGGCGCCGCGCAGCTCGGGCAGGCCGATCATCGGTGGGTATTGGTTCGACTTGTCGACCACCGCCCTGGCCGCGGCTTCGAGAACCGCTTCCGGCCCGCGTCCGTCGGCAAAGCCCTGGCCCAGGTTGATCGCCCCCGTCTCACGTGCGCGAGCGGACATGGCTTCGAAGATGGTGGTGCCGAGCTGGGCGTAGAGCGGGTTCATGGCCCGAGCTTGTGGCCGCTTGCATCTTTGGGTGCAACCGCCGCATTAGCCTCGCGTTCAGCCTAGCGCCAATAAGGGAAGATCATGACCAAGACCCCGCCCAAGCCGCAGGAAGCAAAGCCGCCCTATCCGATCGAGGAAGCGCCGCACGATCATCATGACGAGGGCAGCGAGGCGCTCCAGGCGGTGAAGGACCTTGCCGAAGCCAAGAAGCGCTGGAAGCCCGACGCCAAGCAGATCGGCATGGGCGCCGCGATCGGCATCGGCTCGGCCGCGATCGTCGCGGGCCTGCTCTACTGGCGCGGCGGCAAGAAATAATCTCCGCGCGACGAAACGGCTTCGTCGCGCAATCTTCGGTCTCCGTCGCACCCGGCTCGCCCGGAAGCGCGTGTCCGGCCACATCCCCTGCATGCCGTTTCGACCTGAACCCGACAGTTGGGCGGCATACATCCCTGTGCCGGTGCGGATCGACGCCCAACCCGGTGCCTGACGGACGCCTCGCTTGCGGGGCGTCCGTCCTGGCGCGCTAGGAAACTGGCGGCTGCGCGGGGACGACATCCGCGCGGATATGGAACAGGTTGCTCTCGATCTCGTCCATATGGACCGGGCCGGGCATGCGATACCCGTCCGCCTCGACCAGCCTGGCCAGCCCGCCCAGCAGCATTTCCTGCCGCACCCTGAGGAACTCGTCGCCGGTAGGCGGCGGTATCGTCGCGGTGACGGCGCAGCCCTTCGTGTCGCAGGAGAAGTCCACCTTCTCGAGCAGCGGATAGGCCTGGCGGACATGCGCGATCACCTTGTCCGGCGCGGTCGGCAGGTTCGTCGGGGGAGCAGGTGCGGGGGAGGGGCTTTCTGTTGCGGCGGGGGCGGTGACCACCACCGCGCCCGTGCTGGGCATCGGGGTGCTCTCGGCGCCCCGCTGGGTAAACCAGAAGCCGCCTATCGCGACGACCAGCGCCGTGCCGCCGAGCAGCGGCAGATATTTCGAAGCCATTTGTATCTCGCCGGAAGGTCCGCCCCATGCCGGTGGCACGGGGCGGCGCAGGGTCAGCAGATGGTCGAGCCGGTCGGGCAGCCCGGCGAGTTCGCGCCCGAATCGGTGTTCGGATCGAAGCCCGGCGTGATGCTCGAGTTCACCGTCGCGGCGAGGACGCCCGAGAAGCGCGAGTCCTTCAGGTCGAAATTGCCGCTGCCGAAATTATAGTTCGAGATGGCGTTGCGGACGCTGGCCGACGGATAGCCGTTCCAGCTGACGAGCGGCTGGATCAGCCACTGGCCGGTGCCGTTTTCGGGCGGCTCGTCGCCATTGTCGGTCTTCGAGAAGCGCCAAAGGTGCGAGAAACCCCAGGTTTCGTAGTGATAGACCATCTTCACGTGCTGGCCGTTCGAATCGCTCTGAAAGCGCAACTGACCGCCGCTGGTCGCGCGGGTTTCCCAGCCGCCATGGTTGCCGCGGGTCACGCCGACCACGGTGCTGTTGGTGCCCTGGTCGGTGGTCCACACGATCACCGATTCCCAGTCATAGGCGTGCGAGAAGTCCGACTGCCAGAAATAGCTGTAGACGCGGGCGCAATAGCCGTTGTTGCAGCGGGCGCGGACGTAGACATTGCTCGTCGTGCGGTAGCTCGCGTTGCGGCACGAGGCCGGGGGCAGCGTGGCATAGGTCGAGGCGCCGGCGCTGATCGCGCCCGACGAATTGACCGCCGGCACGTTGAAGCAGACGTCGGTGTCGAAATCGATCGCCGGCTGGAAGCGCTTGTCGAGCGCGGTCGCCAGCTCGGGCAGCGGCGCCACCGGGGCGGGCCAGCCCTGGGCCTGGGCGGCTTCGGGCAGCAGGATCGTTAGTGTGCCAAGGGCGACAACGGCCAGTGTTTTGAATTGGCTCTTCATACAATCTCCCAATGCAAGAAAATATGGAGTGAAGTTGCGCCAAATCGCCTTCGTAATCTAAGTTACGAATTACATTTATCTGTATTTAAAACGAATCGCGCATTATTTAATTTGCGCGATACTGTGAAACTAATATTTCAATGTCGGAATTGAATTATTGGTAACGATATTATTCGCCGTTTTACCCTTGCTGGAATGAATGCTCCGCGCGGGCGCACATCGGCCCTCGAAGGGAAGACGGAGTATCGGCGATATCCGGACAAATTTTTCGGTGGATGCGCGTCGCCCCGGGCGGGCGACGCGTGACGGGCAAATAAAAAGGCCCGCCTTCCGGAGAAGGCGGGCCCAGAGGTTCTAGCGAAGGGCTAGTTTAGAAGTTGACCGTCGTGCTGAAGGCGATCTGGCGGCCGAGCGAGTCGTACCGGGCCGAGATCGTGTTCGCGCGCGACAGGCCGATGTCATACGAGTTCGGCATGACCGGCGGCGTCTTGTCGAGGATGTTGTTCGCCGCGATCCGGAACGAGAAGCTCTTCTCGACGCGGAAGTTCAGCGACAGATCGAAGTAGTCATACGCGTCGATCCGGTAGAAGGTCTTGCGGACCGTGCTCGCATCCGCGCCGAGGCTGGCCTCGCCCGAGTTCGAGGTACGCGTCAGCGGACCCAGGTGGCGCCAGTTCAGCGACATGCTGAAGAACTGGTCCGGCGTGGTGTAGGTGCCACGCAGGTTGTGCGTCCACTTGGCGATGAACTGGCCGCAGCCGGCGCCGCCATAATAGCCCACGCAGTTACGCTCTGCGAGGAACGACGCGTCCTGCGCGCCGGCCAGCGTGGTCAGCGTGCCGGCGAAGTCGAAGTCCAGGCGACCGATATTGCCACCGAGCGGCAGCGCATACTGGCCCTGGAAGTCCCAGCCATGCGACTTGCTCTTGTAGTAGTTGGTCGTGCCCTGGCGGATGAAGCCAGTGGTCGGGTTGGTCGTCGGGTTGCTCGACAGCGTGCCGTCCGCGTTACGCACGAACATGCTGCAGAAGAACGGATCGGCGGTCTGCTGGCAGCCCTGCGAGAAGTAGGCGTAGTCGTTATAACCGATCGACTGGTTCAGATCGATCAGGAAGCGATCGGCCGAAACCACCAGGCCCGGAAGGAAGCGCGGCTTCAGCACCACACCGAAGGTCTTGGTGTAGGCGGTTTCCGGATCCACGGTGAACCCGCCGGCGCGATAGGTGCAGCCAACATCGGTCGGGCAGAGCAGGGTGGCGCTGCCGTAGAGGTTGTCGGCCAGGCCGGTTGCGCGGCACGCTTCGCGCGATGCCGTCGGGGCGCCATAGACATTGACCGGGCGACCCGTGACCGGATCGATCGACGTGCTGACGACGGTCGGCGCGCAGATGTCGTTATAGGCGGTGGTGATCCGGCCATAGCTGGTGTTCGAGCCCTGGAAGGACTCCACCACCGTCGGAGCGCGCTGGGCGCGATTGATCGAGGCGCGGAACGTGATGTCCTCGACGGGAGCCCAGATCGCCTCGGCCTTCCAGGTCGAGAAGGTGTCCGGGTTGCTGCTGTACTTCGACAGACGATACGCACCGTTCACCTGGAGCAGGTCGGCGAAAGCCTTGTGCTGGGCGATCGGAACCTGGAGCTCGACGTTACCTTCCCAGACGTGCTGGGCGAGATAGCGGTCCGCGTCGTCGCTGACCGACTCGCGCCAGATCGCATCAGCGTGGCTCTTGAGCTGGTCTTCGCGATATTCGGCGCCGAACGCGATCGCCACGCCTTCATCCGCCCACGGGCTCTTGATGCCGTAGGTGCCGAGATCGCCCTGGATGGTGGCGATGCCGTTGTAGAGCGTGTTGGTCGTGGTCGAGGTGCCGTAGGTGCCCGCGATCAGATAGTTGTACAGCGCGGTGTTGTTCGTCGCCGAGTTGGCGCTGAACGGATCGAAGGGCACGCAGCCATTGGCGACGTCGTTGACGCAGCTGATCGTGCCGTTGTTGTTGACGACGTTCAGGGCGTTGTTGACGCGCGCATAGAGCGGGCCGGCCCAGCTGGTGTCCATCTGGTTGCGCGCATAGACGCCGCCGACATCGTAGCTCCAGCCTTTGGCGAACTCGCCGCGGACGCCGCCGGTGATGCGCAGGCCTTCATTGGTGTAGCGGTCCTCGAGATCGGGAACGCTGGTCATGCGGTAGCGCAGTTCGATCGGCACGAAGGTGCTGGTGCCTGCCGCGGTGCCGCAGATCGCGGTCGCCTGAGCGGCCGACATGTACGGGTTGTTGCAGCGGACCTGGTAGGGGCCGTCCGCATAGGCGGTCGAGCTGTAGACGCGGGCCGGATAGACGTTCGCCGACTTGTCGCGGAACCACATCGCGTTGGCATAGACTTCCGCCGCGTCCGAGATCTTGAACGAAGCGAAGCCGCCGGCATTCCAGCGCTCGTTCTTGCGCTGGAACGAGTAGCCGTCATACGGGTTCGCGGCCAGGGCCGACGAATAGGGCACGAAGGTGCGCGTGCCGTTCGGGTTGTTCAGATAGGCGTTGCCGGCGTTCGGGCCGCTCTGCGGCGAGACATAGCCATAGCCGGTGTAGCTCGAGATCGAGCAGCTCAGCGGGCCGTCCTTGGTGCCTTCGACGAGCTGGCAGCCCGAGGTCTCACGTGCGCCATAGGGAACCAGGTTCGCCTTGCGGTAATCGACATAGGCCGACACGTGCATGCGATCGTCGAAGAACTTCTTGCCGGCGGTGAGCGACAGGTCGACGCGGCCGCCGTCGGTGCTCAGGCCCTGCGCGGGCTGGGCGAAGCCGTAGTTCTTGGCAACCTGCGAGACGAGGCCCGGCTTGTTGTCGTGCGCGTAGAAATTGTAGTTCGCGTTCGCCTGGATGCCTTCGAAATTGTTGTCCAGGATGAAGTTGACCACGCCGGCGACTGCGTCCGAACCGTAGACGGCCGAAGCGCCGCCGGTCAGCACGTCGACGCGCGAGACGAGCGCGGTCGGGATCATGTTGGCGTCGAGGCCGTTCATCGTGCCGAGGCGCTTGCCGTCGACCAGGATGAGGGTGCGCTCGAAGCCGAGGTTACGCAGCTTGATGCGCTGGCGGCCGTCCGAGTCCTGATAGTTCTGCTGGCTGTCCGGCGCGACCGACGGAATGCGGTTCAGCACTTCTTCGATGTTCACGGCTGCCTGGGCGCGGATCGCTTCCGAGGTGACCGAGGTGATCGGCGACGCTGCGGCGGCGTTCGGACGCGTGATGCGGCTGCCCGTGACGACGATGGCGCCGCTGTCCTGTGTGTCGGCGGTCGAGGCCGAGCTGGTGTCCTGCTGTGCATCCTGCGCCATGGCAGGCGCGGCGAGCAGGACCGCGAAACAAGTTGAACTCAGCAACAGGGCATTCAATTTCTTCATTACATCCCCCTAGGAATCAGGAAATAGGTTCGGGTTATTTGGTGGCCGCGGGCTTTTTTAAGCTCTCAGCGGGCCGCACTTGGGTTCGTCCCTCAAGGTCGGTTACTGCGAAGGTGAAGCCGGGCTGCAGCGCGAAGGCGCCGATCTCGCCGCGGTCGTTGATCGCCAGGAAGCCGACCTGGGCGTCGCGCACCGCGTCACCGCGGAGCTTGGCAATATGGAGCACGGCTTCGCGGCACGCCGCCTGGGGCGACATGCCGGCGCGCATCGACGCGACCACGCGGGCCGAGCCGGCGATCCGAGTAACTTCCTCGCCGACACCCGTCGCGGTCGCGGCGCCGACGCCGGCCTCGACGAACAGGCCCGAGCCGCACTGCGGCGAATCGCCGACGCGGCCGCGAAGCTTGAACGCCATGCCCGAGGTGGTGCAGGCACCGGCAAGCCGGCCATCGGGACCGCAGGCGACGATGCCGATCGTGTCGTGATCCAGCGCGGTACCGCGCATGTTCTCGCTATTGGCGACCGGCTTGTACTTCGCCGTCTTGAGCCATTCGCGCCACGCGGCCTCGGCTTCCGGGGTGAGCAGCTTGGTGCGCTCAAACCCCTCGGCAATGGCGAACTGGCGTGCGCCTTCGCCGACCAGGAAAGTGTGCGGAGTCTTTTCCATCACCCGGCGCGCGACCGAGATCGGATGCATGAAATCCTCGAGCGCGGCGACCGCGCCGAGATTGCCGCGATCGTCCATCAGGATCGCGTCGAGCGTGACGTGGCCGTCGCGATCGGGATAGCCGCCAAAGCCGACGGAGTGATTCTCGGGGTCCGCTTCAGGGACGCGGGCGCCGGCTTCGACCGCGTCGAGCAGGCTGTTGGTCTTCTTCCACTGGGCGAAGGCTGCGGCATTGGCGGCCGCGCCGAAATCCCAGGTCGAAACGATGAGGGCGCGGTTGCCAGGCTTGGCGACGACAGGTGCGGTCGCGGCGAGCGTAGCGCCGCCGATACCCAATGCCATTGCTCTCCGACGCGTAGTTTCCATCGATGCCAACCCTGAATGCGAGCGCTAACATGCGGCCGCGAATGGTTCGGATCGTCACCAGGACGTCCTAGCCTTGTCGTATGGTTGTCATAGGTGGAATATCACTTCAATACCAAAATCGACTTTGGTGCTATCGATCCGATAAATAGCATACCGCCGTTGCAAAATTGCGTCACTCGCCGTCACGAACCGCGAGAGATGACAGGCTAACCAGCTAATTCCGATGGGGATTTTCCTCCCGGGCGCATAGCCCGGGAGGAAGTGGGCGCGCTCAGCGAGTGGGCAGGAATCCGCCGATTCCGGCGATTGCCAGGCGGCCGGCCGGAACAGCGGTCTCGGCAAAGGTCAGGCGCAGATAGCGCGCGGCGCGTGCACGGGCGAAATTGATGCGCTGGGTGGATAGCGCATAGGCGATGTTGGAGAACTCGCCGGATGCTGCCGGTTCCCAATTGGTACCATCCGCGCTGGTTTCCGCAACGTAACCGCGCGGCGGTGCCGCGCCGGTCATCACCTGGCGCGAAGGCGTGAGGCTGAAGCCGGCGAGATCGGTCGATCCGCCCAGGTCGACGGTGACGTGCGCCGGAGCGCCCGGCTTGGGACTCGACTGGACCCAGATCGTGCCCGCCTCATTGTCGAGCAGTCGCTCGGCATTGGGGGCGCTGGCATCGACGACGCGCCATTTGGTCACATCGAGCACCGTCGGGTCGGTCGAGACGATCGCGGACACCGGAACCGGCGCGACCGAGGCGAACAGCGCGAACTCGCTGATCGCCGGGCAGGCTGGCGCTTCGAGGATGCGCAGGCGCACGCGACGCGGCGCGATCGGGGCAGGCAGGCGGATCACGCGCTGGGCCGAGATGCACTCGTGTTCCGCCAGCGTCTGCCAGCTGCCGTTGATTTCGGCATCGACTGCGAAGCGCGTCACGCGCACGCCGAGCGGCAGGTATTCGCGCAGCCGGATCACGTCGAAGCGGGTGCCGGGCTTCAGGTCGAGCGTCAGGGTCGGCGTGGCTGCCTGGTCGGGCGTGGTCCAATAGGTCTCGCGATTGCCGTCGAGCACGCGCGCCGCCGCGAAGCCCGGGCGGCTGGTGCTGGCATGCGCCACCGCGCCCTTGGCCAGATCCTTGGCGAAGGTCGCGCGTATCGCGTCGCCATAGGATTTGAGGATCTTGAAATCCTGGTCGGGAATCCGGCCGCGGCGATCGGGCGGCACATTGAGGTTCAGATTGGTCCCACGGCCCACCGACTCGTCATAGAGACGGATCAGCCGCTCGGGGCTCTTCACCTTGGAGTCCTCGTCCGAATGGTAGAACCAGCCCGGGCGGATCGAGACGTCGGTCTCCGCCGGCCACCAGATCGCGCCGCCGCGCACGCCGGCATTGCCGTTCTTCTGGTCATAGGGCTCGTTGGGCATGGTCGGCCAGCAGGGATCGCCGGCGACGCCGTCCTCATTACCGACCCAGCGGATGTCCGCGCCGAGCGGATCGAAGGTGCAGGCATTGGGCTGGAGCTTGTGGACCAGCGCGACGATCGACGGCCAGTCATAATAGCGCGGCGCATCGATCTTCCGCGCCTCGCGCGCGCCGCCATAATAACCGTCGCCCCCATTGGCGCCGTCGAACCACACTTCGAACAGGTCGCCATAGCGGGTGCACAGCTCGGTCAGCTGGGCGCGGTAATAGGTGACATAGGCCGGGCGGCCATATTCGGCATGGTTGCGGTCCCAGGGCGACAGATACAGGCCGAAGGGCAGCTTAGCGCGCTTGCAGGCATCGGCCATCTCGCGGACGATGTCGCCCTTGCCGTCCTTATAGGGGCTGTTGCGGATGCAATGCTCGGTGAGCAGCGTCGGCCACAGGCAGAAGCCGTCATGATGCTTGGCGGTGAGGATCAGTCCCTCGAGCCCGCCTGCCTTGACCGCGGCGACGATCTGGTCGGCGTCGAAGTCGCTCGGGTTGAACAGCTTCGGGCTCTCGTCGCCGAAACCCCATTCCTTGTCGGTGAAGGTGTTGATCGAGAAATGGACGAAGGCGTACTGCTCGCGGCCATGCCACCGCCACTGGCGTGGGCTGGGCGTGGCGCCGAAGGGCTTGGGGGTGTTGGCAGGCGCTGCACCGGCCTGCGCAGGAACGGCAGGCAGCGCGCCAGCGGCAAGGCCGGTGGCGATCAGGGTGCGCCGGGACAGTTCGGTCATCAATCTCTCCAGGATCAGGCGGGGCTGCGGCCGAAGGACGGCGGCCGATCAGCAAGCGCGCGGCCAAAGGCGCGGTTCGGGGTGGCGGACATGGTGAAGCGCAGCGTACCGCCGGCAGCCAGGTCGCGGTGCGAGATCCAGCTCTTGCGCCACGGGCGGCCGTTCCAGGTCACGGCGGCGACATAGGGGGTGTCGGCACGGTTGCCCGGCGCCTCGACCACCAGCTTGCGGCCCTTGCCCAGCTGCATCTCGGCGCGCGCGAACAGCGGCGAGCCGAAGACATAGACGGCTTCGACCGGATCGACTGGATAGAAGCCGAGCGCGGACAGCACGAACCACGCGCTCATCTGACCGCAATCGTCATTGCCGATGATGCCGTCAGGATCGTTCTTGTACATCTCGACACAGAGGCGACGGACCATCGCCTGCGTTTTCCACGGCGCGCCGACATAGCTGTAGAGGTACGCGGCGTGCTGATCCGGCTCATTGCCATGGGCATATTGCCCGACCAGTCCCGAGATGTCCGGCGGCGCGTTGTCGGGCAGGGTCGAAGGCGCGGTGAACAGTGCGTCGAGCTTTGCCTCGTACGCCGCATCGCCGCCCATATGCGCGATCATGCCATAGATGTCGTGCTGGTTGAGGAAGGTCGCCTGCCAGCCATTGGCCTCGGTATAGTCGCGCCACCACGGCTTGGGCATGTGGCCGAGCTGGACGGGATCATAGTCCTTCCACCACTGGCCATTTTCGAAGCGAGGGCGGGCGAAGCCGATCTTGCCGTCGATGACGTTGCGCCAGTTGCCCGAGCGCTTGTGCAGCCGCTCGGCATCCTCGGTCGCGCCGGCCACGCGGGCGAGGTGCGACGAGGCCCAGTCGTCATAGGCATATTCCTGCGTCCGACTGACGCTCTCGAACACCTTGTCGGCCGGCACATAGCCGAGCTTGTCGTACAGGTCTCGGCCCAGGCTGTTGTCCTTGTCCGGCGCCGTGAAATCGAAGCTGCGCTTGCGGATTGCCGGCCAGGCGGCGGCATAGTCGGCGGGGATGCCCTTGGCATGTGCCTCGGCAAGCGGGACGACGCCGTGCCAGCCGATCATCGTGCCGGTTTCCTTGCCCTGCAGCGGCCAGACCAGCGGGCCGAAGCGCGACTGCGCCGTCTGGCGGATCATGTCGTCGACCAGCTTCTTGGTCTGCTCGGGCGCAACCAGGGTGAGCAGCGGATGCAGGGAGCGATAGGTGTCCCATAGCGAATAGGTGCTGAACGCCGCGCCGCCCGCGGGCACGGTCTGCGTCTTGCCGTCCATGCCCGGATAGCGGCCATCGACGTCCGAGACGAGCGTAGGTGCAAGCTGGGCGTGGTACAGCGCGGAGGACAGGATCGTGCGCTGGTCGGCCGTGCCGCCCTCGACCTTCACGCTGTCGAGCGACTTGCTCCACAGGGCCGCAGCCTCGCGGCGGACCCGATCGAAGTCCCAGTGCTTCGCCTCGGCGGCGAGATTGGCGCGGGCGCCATCGGCATCGACGGCGGAGATGCCGCACCGGATGACCAGGGGCGCACTGCCGGCATCGTCAAACTGGAGCACGGCCTTGAGCCGCTTGCCCGCGACGCGGGTTGCACCCGCCGGCTGCTCAGTATCGCCGTCGCCGATGAAAGTGATGCGATCGGGCTTCCGCGACAGCTGCATCGCGAAGAAGATCCGCCGGCCCTTGGCCCAGCGGAACACGCGGCGCGTGCCGCTGAGCGTGCCGTCGGCGGCGAGCTCCAGCAGGGCCTCGTCCACCAGCGGCGGCGAGTCCGACTTGTCGAGGATCAGGTGCGACAGGTCGATCAGCACATGGCCCTTGCCCGCGGGGAAACGATAGCGGTGCCAGCCGGTGCGCTCGGTGACGGTCAGCTCGGCCTGGACGCCGGTTTCCAGTGCGACCCGGTAATAGCCCGGCTCGGCATGCTCGCCCGAGAAGCGCTGGCGATAGCCCGCGTCGGGGTTTTCGAGCGTGCCCGGCTGGAGCTGCACCGGCCCGGCCGAAGGCACCACCAGCACGTCGAGCATGTCGCCAATGCCAGTGCCCGAGAGATGGGTGTGCGAGAAGCCGAGGATCGAGGTGTCGGTCTTGTAATAGCCCGAGCAGGTCTCCCAGCGCTCGACACCGGTGTCCGGGCTCAGCTGGACCATGCCGAAGGGCAGGGTGGCGCCGGGATAGGTGTGACCGGTGCCGCCGGTGCCGATGAACAGGTTCGGCTTGGTCCCGGCAACGGGAAGGCGGGCGTGAGCGG
The DNA here is from genome assembly GCF_014204495.1 of Sphingomonas kyeonggiensis. Lineage (GTDB taxonomy): Bacteria > Pseudomonadota > Alphaproteobacteria > Sphingomonadales > Sphingomonadaceae > Sphingomonas > Sphingomonas kyeonggiensis_A. Next base: position 142,339 of record NZ_JACHLN010000002.1, read on the forward strand.
GAAGCGTGGCGGTGGCGGCAAGACCGAGGCCGGTGGAAGCGAGGAGTTGACGACGCGTAGGGTTCACAGCGTTTCTGCCAGCAAATTAGGACGGGTATCGGCGAGGTGGACGATGAGTTCGCCGAACAGGCCATTGGCCCAGGCGAACCACTCGCGGGTGAACTTGGCGGGATCGTCCTGGTCAACCGCCTCATGGATGAAGCCGGTGCCGCCATCGCTGTCGCGGATCATGCGCAGGCACTGGCGGATCGTCGCGTCGTCCGACGAGGTGAGCGCGCGCATCACCAGCGACATCGGCCAGACCTGGCCGAGCCCGACATGCGGCCCGCCAATGCCTTCGACGACCTTGCCGCGCGACCAATAGGGGTTGTTTTCGCTCCACGCCGCTGCTGCAGTGCGCTGGAAGAGAGGATCGTCCGCCTTCAGGCAGCCGAGATAGGCGAGCGCCGAGAGCGACGGCACATTGGCGTCGTCCATGAAGATCGTGTTGCCGAAGCCATCGACTTCAAACGGGATCACTTCGCTGCCATCGGGCAGGCGCATCCGGGCATATTTGCGCAGCGCCGCATCGACTTCATCGGCCAGCGCGACGGCATCATTGGCCAGCGCCGCATCGCTGCGCGCGGCATTGGCGACCACGGCGAGTTCGCGCAGCGCCGTCACCGCGAAATAGTTGGACGGGATCAGGAAGGGATAGACACAGGCATCGTCCGAGGGGCGGAAGCCTGAGTGGATCAGTCCGACCGGCTTGGTCGGCGCGCCATAGCCATCGAGCATCAGGCTCTCGGTCGGGATCGGGCTTTTGCGCTGGAAGCGGTACGGGCCCTTGCCATGCTTGCGCTGCTGCTCGCGGAAGGTCGCGATGCTCAGGCGTGCGGCTTCGGCCCAGCGGGCGTCGAACGGGGTCTTGTCGCCGGTCGCCTGCCAATAACCGTGCGCGAGGCGCATCGCATAGCAGAGCGAGTCGATCTCCCACTTCCGCTCGGCCACGCCGGGCTTGAGCGGGAAGCGATCGTCGAGCGACCAGCTCAGATTGGTCGTCGCGGTCGGATCTTCCATATACGCATTGGCGTACGGATCGATCAGGATCGAGCGCGACTGGCGGGCGATCAGGCCATGATAGAGGCGGCGCAGATCGGCATCCTGCTTCGCGAGATGCAGATACGGCTTCACCTGCGCCGAGCTGTCGCGCAGCCACAACGCATTGATGTCGCCGGTGCGCACGAATGCATCGGGCGCGCCGTCGATCGTGCGCATCGCCACGGTGGTGTCGAGCGTGTTCGGATAGCAATTGCCGAACATCCAGCGCAGCTTCGGATCGCCGATCTTCTTCGAGACACGGACGATCTCGCGCTCGACCGACTTGCTGACGAACTTGCGGTCCGCAGGGGCGGGGCGATGGCTGGTGAAGCCGGTCGCCTTCTGGGCGAAGACAGGCGTGGCAGTGAGCGCGAGCCCCGCGCCGATCACGGTGCGGCGGTCCATCTTCACTTGGGCAGCTCCTGTGCTTCGCCGGTCAGGGTGAAGTCGGTCCATAGCCCCGGCGCAGTGCCGGGCTGGCCACCGCCGACCCACAGGCGATAGGCGCCCGGAACCACCTGGCGGGTGCCGTCGCGCGACACCGAACTGATGCTGCGCGGATCAAGGCGGAAGCGCAGCGTGCCCGCCTTGCCCGGCTTGAGCGACACGCGCTGGAAGCCGACCAGCTCGCGCTGGAGCACCGGGGTGGTCATGCCGTTGCCGCGCGACTTGCTCGCCGGCGGCACCAGATAGGCCTGGACCACTTCCTCGCCCGGCCGCGCACCGCTGTTGCGCACCTGCACGGTGACTTCGACCGGGGCGCTGGTGCTGCCGGACTTGGCGGCGAGCTGGTCATAGGCGAAGCTGGTGTAGCTCAGCCCGTGGCCGAAGCCCCAGAGCGGCGTGCCGGTGAAGAAGCGATAGGTGCGCTCCTTCATGCCATAGTCGATGAACGCCGGCAGATCGGACGCCGACTTGTAGAAAGTTACCGGCAGGCGCCCCGACGGGTTGTTGAGCCCGGCCAGCGTCTCGGCGATCGCCGTGCCGCCGCTCTCGCCCGGATACCAGGCAGCGAGGATCGCGTCGGCCAGCGACGGATCGATCGAGACCGCGCTGCCGCTGGTCAGCACCACCACCACCGGCTTGCCGGTGTCGCGCAGCGCCTGAAGCAAGCGTTGTTGCGCGAAGGGCAGGGTGATCTCGGTACGGTCACCGCCGACGAAACCGGGCACGGTCACCTGCAGCGCTTCGCCTTCGAGGTCGGGCGACAGGCCGAGCACCGCGACGACCACGTCGGAGTCCTTCGCGGCGTTCACTGCCTGGGCGAGCAGCGGCTCGGCGGGCGGGAGCCACATCAGGCGCAGGCCCTCGTCCTCGCCGGCATGGTCGATCTCCATGCGGAAGGCGTGGCGCTTGCCGTCGCTGGTGAAGGGCAGTTCCACCCGGCCCTTGCCGAGCAGCCCCTCATGCAGCGGCTTGCCGTCGACCCACAGCCGCACGCTGTCATGCGTCTTGCAGTCCTTCCAGCAGGCGGGGATGTCGATCGCCAGCGTGTAGCGGCCCGGGCCCGGCGGCACGATCTCGCCCGACCAGCGGACGGCGAAGCCCTTGGGATCGAGCTGCGGCAGCGGGGCAACGCGGGTATAGTTGAAGTCGATCCGGCGATCCTGGCGTGTGGCGACGGGCGTGCCGGTCACGGTCGGGCTGGCGAAATACTCGGCCTTGAGGCCGGGCTTGCCATCGGCGGCGAACGCGGTCTCCGGCATCACCACCGGCGCTCCGTCGGCGAGCACCGAGCCCTGGGCATAAACGACATTGGCCGCACCGAACTGACGGCGGATGCCGTCGAGCGGCGTGACCGGGTTCTGCGCGGTGCCGTGGTAATTGCCCTCGAGCACGCCGAGATCATCGGCATCCGCGCCGATCACCGCGATGCGGCTGCCGGGCTTGAGCGGCAGGCGATCAGCATCGTTCTTGAGCAGCACGATCGCCTTGCGCGCGGCATCGAGCGCCAGCGCGCGGTGGGCGGGCGTGCCGACTTCGCTGGGCTTGATCCGGTTCCACGGGCTGGTCGCGCCGAAGATCGTGCCGAGTGCTTGGCGGGCCGACAGCGAGCGCGTCAGCGCCGTGTCGATCTCGGCCTCGGTCACCAGCCCGCGCTTCACCGCCTGGGGCAGCGCGGCATAGGTGGTGCCGCAGTTGAAATCGTTGCCGCCCTTGATCGCCGCGGCCGAAGCCGCCGCTGCATCCAGCTTGTAGTGGTGGAACATGTGGATGTTGGCGACGGCGTCGCAGTCCGACACGGTGAAGCCGTTGAAGCCCCAGTCCTTGCGCAGCCGGGTGTTCATCAGGTCGGACAGGGCGCAGGCCGGGGTGCCGAGGATCGAGTTGTACGCGCACATTAGCGAGCGCGCCTTGCCCTCGGTCACGGCGAGGCGGAACGCCGGGAGATAGGTCGATTCCAGATCCTGCGGGCTCGGATCGACATCGAAGCCGTCGCGCCCTGCTTCCGGTCCGCTATGCACCGCGAAATGCTTTGGGGTGGCGATCACCTTGGGATATTTGGGGTCCGGGCCCTGCAGTCCCTGGATGAAGGCGACGCCGAGATGGCCGGTGAGGTACGGGTCCTCGCCATAGGTTTCCTGGCCACGACCCCAGCGCGGATCGCGGAAGATGTTGATGTTGGGCGACCAGATCGTCAGCCCCTCATAGATGCGGCGGTTGGCGCCCAGCGGCTTGGCGTTGAACTTGGCGCGCGCCTCGGTCGAGACGACGTCGCCGACCTGGTGCATCAGATCGACGTCCCAGGTCGCGGCAAGGCCGATCGCCTGGGGGAAGACGGTGGCATAGCCATTGCGGGCGAGGCCGTGCAGGCCCTCGTTCCACCAGTCATAGGCGGGCAGGTCCGCTTCGGCATCGGCAGGCGCGGTGCTCTGGAGCTGGGCGGCCTTTTCCTCGATCGTCATCGTCGCGATGGCGCGGGCGAGCGCATCGGCATCCGGATCGGGCTCGGCAGCGGCAAGCAGCAGGAACGGAATCATTTACTTGGTCCCCAGGGTACGCAGGGTGAGGGCATTCTGCAGCGCCTCGGCAGAGGCATCGGATCGCACTTCAATCGTGACGCTTTCGCCGGGCAACAGGTCGAAGCCGTCATCGCTCGGATGCGCGGCGATGGTGCCGAAATCGAGCATGATGGCGCGGGCGAGCGCGCCGGCGGTGATCGTCACCCGCTTGCCGTCCCAGCGCGTGCTGAGGCCGGGGGCGGGATAGGCCATGTCCTTGGGCAGCGCGCGCTCAAGGATGGTGCGCGACACGGTGCGGCCGTCGATCAGCAGCTCGGCGACAGCATAGCTCGCTTCCGGGGCGGCGCCGGCGAACAGGTCCGCATCGGCGATGCTGGCGGCTTCCTGCGCGCCGAGCGGGGTGAGCGAAACCTTGGCGCCGCGCTCGCCCAGCTTCTTGCCCGTCATGTCGAAGGCGCGGATTCGCCATTCGGCGGCGATCGGCGCGGTCGCATCGGAGACCAGCGCGACGCGCGTGGTGCCGTCCTTGTGCTCGGTCACGATCGCCTGGGGCGCGAAGAAGCGCTTGGCGGCGTACTGCAGCAGTTTCCACTGACCGTCATAGCTGATGCTCGCCCAGGAAATGGCGGGCCAGGTGTCGTTGAGCTGCCAGTAGAGCGAGCCCAAGGTCACCGGGCGGCAGGCGCGGTGATGGCGCGCGGCCATGTCGATCGCCTGCATCTGGTTGACCTGGGTCAGGTACACCGTGTCGGCGAAATCCTTCGCCGGGCGGAGCCGCTGGTCGAGATAGAGCTGGAGCCGCGCATTGCCTTCGCCCGACAGGAAGCGCTGGTGCGCCTTGAGCACCGGGCTTTCCAGCGTGAACGGGCCGTCGCCCGCGAAGTCGCGGATCGTCGACAGGCCCGGCATGCTCTGGAAGCCATATTCGGACATGAAGCGCGGGCAGCTGTCGAGATAGCGCTCGACCGGCTTGGAGCCGGACCACACATCCCAGAAATGGCGGTCGCCATCCTTGTCGGTGTCCGTCGGCGCCTCATAGTCGGTGGCCGGCGAGTTGTTCCAATAGGGCGTGCCGGGCGCGCGCGTGATCACGGCATCGCGCAGAACGCGATCGAACAGCACGGCCATGCCGACACCGATCCGCTCCTGCTCGTCTGCACCGACACGCTTCTTGAACGCCTTGCGGTCGGACCAGTTCTCCCAGCCGGCCAGGATCTCGTTGCCGCCCGACCAGGCGATCACCGAAGGATGCGGCTGGAGCCGCTCGACCTGCTCCTCGGCCTCGACGCGGACATTGTCGCGGAACTCGGCATCGGGCGGCGTGACCGATCCGCCGAACATGAAGTCCTGCCAGATCATCAGGCCGAGCTCGTCGGCGATCTCGTAGAAAGCGTCGTCGAGATAATAGCCGCCGCCCCAGACGCGGATCATGTTCATGTTGGACTCGCGCGCGCTCTGCAGCACCTGCTGCATCTGGGCGCGCGGCACACGGCTGGGGAAATTGTCGAACGGGATCAGGTTCGCGCCCTTGGCGAAGATCGGGATGCCGTTGACCTTGAAGCCGAAGCTGCCGTCCTTGCGGATCAGCTCGACGGTGCGCAGCCCGGTCTTGTGGCTGACGCTGTCCGCCTTGCCGTCATGATCGGAGAGCTGGCCCGACACGTCGTACATCGTCTGCGCGCCGTAGCCGACCGGCCACCAGCGCCGCGGCGAGGCGATAGTGAGCGGCACACTGACTTCGTTGATGCCAGGGGCCACGGTGAAGCTGCGCGACACCGTCTGCTTCTTGCCGTCCGGGCCGGTGAGGGTGGTGCGCAGGGTCAGTTTGGTGCTGGCACCGGCGACGATCCGGTAGCGGGCGACCAGACGCGCCTCGGCATCGTTCAGTGCTTCCTGGTCGACACGCAGATTGTCGATCCGGGCATTGTCCCATGTCTCGATCCGCGCGGGGCGCCAGATGCCGATATTGACCAGGCGGGGACCCCAGTCCCAGCTATACTGGTATTTGGGCTTGCGGATGTAAGGCGAGGTCTGCTTGCCCTTGGGCTCGTCGCCGAACTCGGAATCATATTCGCCGGGCAGCGTATTGGTCTGGGCGAGCACCATCGGCTGGAGCGTGCGGATCGGCGAGGCGATCGCGATCACCAGCTCGTTGCGGCCGAGCTTGAGCACCGACTTGGCATCGATCCGCCAGCGGCGATGCGCATTGGCGGTGGTGAGCAGCTTCTGGCCGTTGAGCGATACCGTGGCGAAGGTATCGAGCCCGTCGAACACCAGGTCGACATGATCGCGCTTGAGCATTTCCGGAGTGACTTCGATCACCTTGCGGAATTGCCAGTTGGTGAGGCCCGCCCACTGGATCGGCGCCTGGTTGATACCCTTGAACGGATCGGGCGCGCGCCCCGAGGCGATCAGGTCCTGCTGGACGCTGCCGGGCACCTTCGCGGTGAACCAGCTCGCTTCTTTGGGATGGGTCTTCGCCGCTTCGGCATCGGCCGGATCGATGCGCACTTCCCAGGCGCCGTCGAGTGACACCGTGTCGCGCGGATCGGCCCAGGCGGCGGTGCTGGCGAGGAGCAGTGGCAGGAGCAGTGCGCGCTTCACTTGGCTGCCCCCTCGGTCAGCACGACCTTCTCGACCGTGTAGAAGGGGGCGGATGCCGGCGAAGTAAACTGGAAGCAAAGGTCGTCCTCTCCCTGCATCTCGGGAATCGTGCCCGAGAAGCTGAACTGGTTGGGTGCCTTTTCGGGATCGGGCAGCGCGAAGCTGCCGATCACGATCGGCTTGATGCTCTTGTCGGCGGCGGCAGCGGTGCAGCGGGCGGTGATCACCAACTCGCCATGCATCGTCGCCGGATAGGGATCGCGGCGCCGGCTGGTGTCGTGCGCCAGCCCCCAATGCCGCGCCAGCCGCGCCACGCTGACCGTGAAGCCCCGGGCGATGTCGAGCGGCGCAGCCGGATAGGCCGTGCAGGTATTGAACAGGTCGACATTGTAGACCGGCGTGTTGGCGGGTGAATCCGGCGTGAGCGGAATGCGCAGATAGAGCGAGCCCCCCGGGCACGCCGCCATTTCGGAGGTGGTGCGTGTCAGCAGCGCGGCGCGGCTGGTGTCGAAGGCACGGGGCGCGGCAGTGGCGTTGCCATTCCTGTCGAACGCCGCAGCCCGGATCGTGACGCCCGGCTTGACCGAAAGCGGCACCTTATAGGCCGGCGACTTGGCGGTCGGTTCGCGGCCGTCGAGCGTATAATGGATCGTGCCGTACGGCGCCTGGGTCGCCAGCGCGACGGTCGCCTTGTTCGCGCGCAGCGCATCGCCGCGACTGCCCTGGAGCTGGTAGCCGACCGCGAAGGCGCCATCGGCCACTTCCATGCCCGAGCGACGCCAGCGCGCGATCTGCGGCTGGACGCGATCGAGGAAGCCGGCGAAATCGCGGCGGTCCTTCGCTGACCAGGTCATCTCGGCGATCGCCGCGGCGCGCGGGAAATAGGCGTGCTGCACCTGTTGCGGCGTGATCATATACTCGCTCCAGGCATTGCCCTGCGCGCCGAGCACATGCTTGGCCTTTTCGGCATCGATCCCGGCCGGAACCGGCTCATAGCGATAGATCTTCTCGAGTGACTGCACCGCCAACCGGCCGTTCAGCTCGTCGGGAAGATTGCTCTGCAGCTGGTCGAGATAGAGGAGGGGGGCCGGGCTCAGCACCACGTCATGGCCCTGGTTGGCGGCTTCCACCGCGCCCTTTTCGCCGCGCCACGACATCACCGAGGCGGAAGCAGGCAGCCCGCCCTCCAGGATCTCGTCCCAGCCGATCAGGCGGCGGCCCTTGCCGGCGAGATAGGTGCCGAACTGCTCGATCATCCAGCTCTGCAACTGGTTCTCGGTCTTGAGGCCAAGCGCCTTGATCTGCGCCTGCACCTTGGGCGAGCGTTCCCACTGGTCCTTGATCGCCTCGTCGCCGCCAAGATGGATATAGGTGCTCGGGAACACCTCGATCAGCTCGTCGATCACGTTCTTGATGAACGCGATGCCTTCGGGCGCCGGGTTGAACAGATAGGGCATCACGCCCCAGTCGTGCCCAACCTCCGGCGCATCGGCGAAGACGCTGAATTCGGGATAGGCGGCCGCGAGTGCCTGGGCATGGCCGGGCAGGTCGATCTCGGGGACGATCGTCACGCCGCGCTCGGCGGCATAGGCGACCAGCGCCTTGAGCTGCTCCTGGGTGTAGAAGCCGCCATGCTTCGGGCCGACCGGACCGCCGCTCGACGGCGGCGTGCGCCAGCCACCGATTTCGGTGAGCTTCGGGTAGCGCTTGACCTCGAAACGCCAGCCCTGGTCGTCGGTAAGGTGCAGGTGCAGCGTGTTGAGCTTCACCGACGCCATCTGGTCGACGATCTTGTATACTTCCTCGATCGGCTGGAAATGGCGTGCGACGTCCATCAGCAGCCCGCGCCAGCGGAAGCGCGGCGCATCCTCGATGGCCGCGCTGCGAACCAGGACGGACTTGCCGAAGGCGCGATCCGGGCTGAGCAACTGGGAAAGCGTCATCGCGCCATAGAGCAGGCCGTGATCGCCGGAGGCTGAGATGCGGATGCCCTTGGCATCGACGGTGAGGCGATAGGCTTCCTCACCCGCCACGGCGTCGTCGCGGACCAGCTGGATCGCGGCGGTGTTCGGCTGCGGCGCGAGCGTGATGCCGCGCTCGATCTTCACATGCGCAGCGAGAAGCTTCGCGGCAGCGGCGGCGCCGGGATCCCCTTCCGGAAATCCGATCGCGGCGCCGTCGCGCACCGTGTATCCGCCGGTGCCGAGCGTGACCGAAGCGGGAAGGGGCGTGATCGGAAGTTCCTGCGCAAACGATGCCGGGCTCGCCAGCAGCGCTGCCCAGGCCAGATGTCGTGCCCGCCGAACTCCAGATTTGCCCATGCATTCCTCCGCTCATGACATTGGCTGAGCGGCCGGTGTAACCAATATAAGTCCTGTGGCACAATAGGGTCATGTCCCTGCTTTCCCTTGCAAGGGCATTGCGCTCACAGACAAGCGCGCGAAATATTGATATTGTAGGGGTTACCAATATAAATCCACAGCATGCCGTTGCCGAGGCAGGGCTGGTGCGTTAGCTTCATGGCCAACGGAGTGCGCAGGGGGCACGCCCGGGGAGGATTGATGGGATTTTCGGAACAGTTAGGGCGTTTTCGTGAGGACAACCCGTCCCCGCTCTACCTCCAGCTGCAGCAGCTCATTCGCGAAGGCATCGGATCAAACGTGCTCAACCAGGGGGACGCGATCCCGCCCGAGCGCGATCTTGCCACCGAATATGACGTGTCGCGCATCACCGTGCGCAAGGCGATCGGCGGGCTGGTCGAGGAAGGGCTGCTCACCCGGCGTCGGGGCGCCGGCACGTTCGTCGCCGGGCGCGTCGAGAAGAGCTTCTCCAAGCTTTCGTCCTTTACCGAGGATATGGCGGCGCGCGGCCGCAAGGCCAGCAGCAGCTGGGTTTCGCGCGCGCCAGGCCAGGTAAATCCGGAAGAAGCGATGATGCTGGGGCTGTCGCCGGGCGCGCCGGTGCTGCGTTTCGCGCGCATCCGCTACGCCGATGACGAGCCGATGGCGCTCGAATTCTCGACGATCGCCGGCTATTGCCTGCCGTCCGTCGATGCCGTCGAGGACTCGCTCTACAGCGCGCTGGACAAGGTGGGTAACCGCCCGGTGCGCGCGCTCCAGCGGCTGCGCGCGGTGCCGTTCGGGGCCGAGCATGCCAAGATGCTGGGCGTCGATGCGGGCCATGCCGGCCTGCTGATCGAGCGCCGCGCCTTCCTGCGCGACGGTCGTCCGGCCGAAGTCACCCGCTCCTATTATCGCGGTGACGCCTATGATTTCGTGGCTGAGCTGAGCGACATCTAGCCCTTATTTCCTTGCCATTCGGGCCGCGCGGTGCAGCGGCCTCAGTCGGAGTATCGCCATGGATCGTCGTCAACTCCTGCAAGGGAGCGTCGGCGTCGGCGCTCTGCTGGCGGTTCCCATGGCGGAAGCCGGAGCGGCGCCGGTTGCCGCGGCAAAGGGGGAAGGCGACGGCTTCCCGATGCCGCGCCCGCTGAACAGCGTGGCGCCGCGCCTGGCCGAGGGCGACCCCTCGCGCACTTTGCTCGAGCTCGGTTGGCGCTTCCATGAAGGCGATATCCCCACGCCCGAGCCGCAGGGGCATCACGAGACCTATCTCAGCGTCAAGGCGGGCAATGCGCTGGGCGCGGCGGCGACCGGCTATGACGACAGCGACTGGCGCGAAGTGCGATTGCCGCATGACTGGGCGGCGGCCCAGCCTTTTGTCGAGACCGCCAATGTCTCGCAGGGCTATCGTCCGCGCGGGATCGGCTGGTATCGCCGCACGCTGCGCCTCGATCCGGCGGACAAGGGCAAGACGCTCGAGCTGCATTTCGACGGCATTGCGAGCAATGCGACGATCTGGATCAACGGCAGCACCGTCGCGCACAACTGGTCGAGCTACAACAGCGTCTATGTCGATCTGACGCCCTTCGCGCGCTTCGGCGAAGAGACCAATGTGATCGCGATCCGCGTCGATGCCGATGCCAAGGAAGGCTGGTGGTACGAAGGCGCGGGGCTCTATCGCCATGCCTGGCTGGTACGGCGCCCGCCGGTGGCGATCGTCAGCGACGGCGTGCACTGCGATCCGCGCCTGGTGGACGGTCGCTGGCAGGTGCCGGTGACCGTGACCCTGGCCAATGTTGCTCGTTCGGCGGCGGCGGTCACGGTCGAGGCGATCCTGTTCGATCCCGACGGTCGCGAAGTTGCTCGGGGCGAAGTGCAGGTTACCGTACCGGTGCTCGACAGCGTCGACGCCGTGCTGCGGCTTGACGCCGGGTCGCCGCGGCTATGGTCGGTCGAGGAACCGACGCTCTACACCGTGCGCACCCGGGTGCTGCGGGACGGTGCTGCGATCGATGAGCGGCGCGTCGCGATCGGTTTCCGCACGATCCGCTTCGATGCGAACCAGGGGCTGTTCGTCAACGACAGGCACGTCAAGCTGAAGGGCGTGTGCCTGCATCAGGACCATGCCGGCGTCGGCGTCGCGGTGCCGGATGCGCTGCATCGCTGGCGGCTCGAACGGCTCAAGGAAATGGGCTGCAACGCGATCCGCATGTCGCACAACGCACCCACCGCCGAGCTGCTCGACTGGTGCGACCGTACGGGCTTCCTCGTCATGGACGAGAACCGCCTGTTCAACCCCGCGCCCGACTATATGGCCCAGCTCGAATGGCTGGTGCGGCGCGACCGCAATCACCCGAGCGTGATCCTCTGGTCGGTGTTCAACGAGGAGCCGATGCAGGGCACCGGCGCCGGTGTCGAGATGGTCCGGCGGATGATCGCGGCGGTGAAGAGGCTGGACGACAGCCGACCGGTGACCGGGGCGATGAACGGGTCGTTCTACAACGAGGTCAGCGTCGCCGGCGAGTTCGACGTGATGGGCTTCAACTATTACCAGGCCGATTACGACAAATACCACAAGCTCCACCCGAACCAGCCGATCACCAGCTCGGAAGACACCAGCGCCTATGAGACGCGCGGTGCCTTTGCCAGCGATCCGGCCAGGCACGTCATCACCTCCTACGATACCGAGGCGACGAGCTGGGGGGCTACGCATCGCGACACCTGGAAGAACATCGCCGAGCGGCCCTTCGTTGCCGGCGGGTTCGTGTGGACCGGGTTTGACTATCATGGCGAGCCGACCCCCTATGCCTGGCCGACGATCGCCAGCTTCTTCGGCATCCTCGACCTGTGCGGCTTTCCCAAGACCGCGTTCGACATCCACCGTGCCCATTGGATCGACGACCAGGATGTCGTCGGGATCGCGCCGCACTGGACCTGGCCTGGTCGCGAAGGCGAGGCGATCAAGGTGTTCGTCAGCTGCAATGCCGAGACTATCGCATTGCGGCTGAACGGGCGGGAGCTGGGGGTGCAGAAGGTCGACCGGATCATGGGCAATGAATGGAGCGTGCCCTATGCGCCCGGCCGGATCGAGGCGATCGCCATGCGGGGCGGCAAGGTTGTTGCCCGGGCCGTCAAGGAAACCGCGGGGAAGGCCGTTGCCCTGCGGCTTACGCCTGCCCGCAGCCTGATGGCCGGGGACGACGAGGAATGCCAGGCGATCACGATCGATGCCGTGGATTCCAGGGGACGGCATGTGCCGACCGCCAATTTGATGACCCGGTTCACCGTCCAGGGTGCCACGATCCTTGGCGTCGGCAATGGCGATCCCAACAGCCATGAGGCGGAGCAGGTACAGCCGAACTCGGGATCGCGATCCCTGTTCAACGGGCTGGCCCAGATCCTGATCCGGGCCGGTAGCGGACCCGGGAAAATTGCCCTGCGCGCGGAAGCGGAGGGATTCGAACCCGCCTCGCTGATCATCGCGAGAACCGATGTAAAGCCGCGTCCGCAGGTGGCTGTGGTGCGCCAGGTGCAGGACCTGCGCGAGTGGCGGCGCTCGCCGCTGCTGGCCACGCGGCCCGAGCCCTCGCTGGCGCCGGCGGACGGGGACAATAACAGCTGGGACTTTGTCCGCAGCGGCGTGCCGACCCCGGCCGAGCAGCCGGGCTGGCGGGTCTATCGCACCCGCTTCACGCCGTGGAAGCGGGTTGCCGGCGAAGGCGGGACGATCGCGTTCGAGAACATCGGCGGCAAGGCCGAGCTCTGGGTCGACGGCAAGCTGCTGGCGACCAAGGCCGGATCCGCGCCGGGCCCGCTGAACGCGACGCTGCCGGCCGGGCAGGGCGCGCGGATCGCGGCGCTGCTCGTCGAAGGTGCCGCGAATGCGCCTTCCGGGCTGCTGGGCGCGGTGGCGATCACGCCGCGCTGAGGCTTCCGACTGAATCAAAGAGCGGCCGGTTTTGATGCCGGCCGCTCCATGTACGCAGATTCGATAGCTGTAGGACAGGGAAACCCTGGGCCCCGGCTTTCGCCGGGGAACGGAGGGGTTCTACGCCGCCACCAGCGCCTTCGCGCCATCGGGGGCGAGGAGCAGGTGGACCACGCCTTCCGACGGATGCGCGACCGAGCGGACGCCGAGTGCCGCCAGCGCGGGCTCGCCGGCCTTGGCCGGTTCGCACAGCTCGACGCGCAGGCGCGAGCCGAGCAGGCGGGCGCCGAGGACATTGTCCGCACCGCCCAGCGCCGCCAGCGCGGCCGGGGTAAGCACGGTCTGCCCGGACAGCGCCGCGACCGGCGCGGCAGCGGTGACGACACCGCCCATCGCCAGCGCATCGCGGATCTCGACCGCGACCGAGTCCGCGATCGGGCCGAGCACGACCTGGAGCGCATTGGCCGAGGGACGGATCACGCCGCGCGCGCCGAGCGCCTTGAGCGCGGCCTCATCGACCTGGTCCTGGTCCTTGACCATCAGGCGCAGGCGGGTGGTGCAGGCATCGACGCTGGTGATGTTCGCGCCGCCGCCCAGCGCGCGGGCGAAGTCGGCGCCGCGCACACCGGTGCTGGCCGTGGACACCGACGCCACCGCAGCCTCGGGCTCGCGGCCCGGCGTCTGCAGGTTGAAGCGCCGGATCACGAAGCTGAAGATGCCGTAGTAGAGCGCGAAATAGACGATGCCGACCGGGATCAGCAGCAACGGGTTGGTCGCCTTGCCGAAGTTCAGCACGTAATCGAACAGACCGGCCGAGAAGCCGAAGCCGAGCTTCACGTTCAGCAGGTCCATCACCACCATCGCGATGCCGGTGAGCACCGCATGCACCGCGAACAGCGCCGGCGCGAGGAACATGAAGCTGAACTCGATCGGCTCGGTAACGCCGGTGAGCGCCGAAGTGAGCGCGAGGCTGAACAGCATGCCGCCGACGGCCTTGCGCCGCTCCGGACGCGCCGCGCGGTACATGGCGAGGCAGGCGGCGGGCAGGCCGAACATCATCACCGGGAAGAAGCCGGCCATGAACGATCCGGCGGTCGGATCCCCGGCGAAGAAGCGGCGCAGATCGCCGTTCGCGCCGTGGAAATCACCCTGCACGAACCAGAACACGTTGTTGAAGATGTGGTGGAGGCCAGTGACGAGCAGCAGGCGGTTGATCAGGCCGAACAGGAACAGGCCGATCTCGCCCGCGCCGGTGATGCCATGGCCCAGCCCATCGATCCCGGCGCTCAGCTGCGCGAAGCACAGGCCGATCAGGCCGGCGATGAGGACGCCGGCAAAGCCGCTGACGATCGGCACGAACCGGCGCCCGCCGAAAAAGGCGAGATATTCCGGCAGCTTGATCGTGGAGAAGCGGTTGTAGAAATTGCCGCCGATCAGGCCCGACAGGATGCCGATCGGCACGTCGAGGCGGGTGATCGCCTTGGCCTTCCACGCGGCGGTGGTCAGTTCGAGCAGCGGGCCGTCCATGCCGGCGGTGACGTCGGCCGGGACGGTGAGCAGCACCTTGGCGGCTTCGGTGGCGACCAGGAAGCAGGTGATGCCGGCCAGCGGCGCGGCGCCGTTGCCGTCGCGGGCATAGCCGGTGGCGACGCCGATCGCGAAGAGCAGGCCGAGATGCGAGAACAGGGCATCGCCGGCGGCGCTGATGAACGCGATGTCGAGCAGGTCGGGCTGGCCGAGGCGCAGCAGCAGGCCGGCGACCGGCAGCACCGCGATCGGCAGCATCAGCGCGCGACCGAGCGGCTGGAGGAGTTCGAGGATCGACTTCATGCGGTGAACTCCCGGGCAAGAGCGCGGACATCGGCGGCGGTCGCGCAGGCAAGCGCGGCCTGGGCATGGGCGCGGACGGCGTCGAGCTTGAGCTCGGACACCAGCGCCTTGATCTCGGGGACGATGGCGGCGGTGGCCGAAAGCTCGGTCACGCCCAGGCCGATCAGGATCGGCACCGCCAGCGGATCGGAAGCGAGCCCGCCGCACACGCCGGTCCAGCGGCCCCGGCTTGCGGCACCCTTGCAGGTGTCGGCGATCAGGCGCAGCACGGCGGGATGGAGCCCGTCGATCGCGCTCGCCACGCTCGCATTGCCGCGATCCATCGCCAGGGCATATTGGGTGAGATCGTTGGTGCCGATCGAGAGGAAATCCGCCTCGGCGGCGAGCAGATCGGCGGTGACCGCCGCTGCCGGGGTCTCGACCATCACGCCGAGTTCGACCTTTTCGGTGATACCGAGCTCGGCGCGCACCCGATCGAGGATTTCGCGGACGCGGCGCAGCTCATCAACCCCGGCGATCATCGGAATCATGATCCGGCACTGGCCGATCGGCCGGACGCGCAGGATCGCGCGGATCTGGTCTTCCAGCAGCTGCGGATGGGCGAAGCCGACGCGGATGCCGCGCAGGCCGAGCGCCGGGTTCTCCTCCGCCGGGATCGGCAGATAGGGCGCGGGCTTGTCGCCGCCGACATCGAGCAGGCGGACGATCAGCGGGCGGCCGGCAAGCGTATCGGCGATCGCCTGATAGTCGGCGGCCTGTTCATCGACGCTGGGTGCGGTTTCGCGATCGAGGAACAGGAATTCGGTGCGCAGCAGCCCCGAACCCTCGGCACCATTGGCGATGGCGATCCGGGCATCGGCCTGCGAGCCGAGATTGGCGAACACTTCGATGCGGGTGCCGTCGGCCATGTGGCAGGGCCGGGCGGCGGCGGCGAGCGCCACGGCACGGCGCGCGGCACGTTCGGCGACTTCGCGGCGCGCTTCGTCAAGCGTCTCCACGCTCGGGCCGACCTGGAGCCGGGCGAGGCCGGCATCGAGGATCAGCGGCGTGTCCTCCGCGATCTGGCGCAGCACCGGGCCGAGCGAGACGAGCATCGGCAGGCCGATATTCGCGGCGAGGATCGCAGCGTGCGAGGTGGGGCCGCCACGCTCGACGCACAGGCCGATCACCTGGCGCGGATCGATCGCGGTGACCTGCGACGGCAGCAGGTCGTCGGCGATCAGGATGGTGTTGGCCGGGAAGGCGAGCGGCGCTTCCTCGGCACCGGCCAGGATCAGCAGCACGCGGCGCTCGAGATCGCGCAGATCGTCGGCGCGCTCGGCGAGGCGGGCGTCGCCCGATGCGACAAGCGCCTCGGCCTGGGGCGCGATCGCGGCGCGCCAGGCGATGCCGGCGCTGGCGCCATCCTGGATCGCCTTGGCGGCGCTGGCGCGAAGGTCGGCATCGCCGAGCATCGCGCGGTGCGCTTCGATGATCGCGCGCTGCGGGCCGGCGGCATGGCCGATCTCGGCATCGAGACGCGCGGTGAGGCTGGCGCAGGCGGCGTCGAGCCGGGCCTGTTCCTCGGCCGCGCCCTTGCTGGTCGCGTCGACCTGGATCTCGGGCAGGCGGAAGCGGCGGGCCTGGCCCACGGCGAGGCCGGGAGCGGCGGTGACGCCGGTGAGGATGCCGTCGGCGGGGAGGGTGGCGGGAGCCTGTACGACGGGCGCCGCCGGCGCGGCGACGGGGGCGGGGCCATGGCCCTTCTCGCCCATGCCGCTTTCGATCAGGGCGGCGAGGGTTTCGACCGTGGCGGCGGCATCGGGGCCGGTGGCGAGGATCTGGATCTCGTCGCCATAGCCGATCGCCAGCGTGAGCAGGCCGACCGGGCTGCGCGCATTGGCGCTGCGCTGCTGCCTGGTGATCGTGACGTCGGCGGCATGCTCGCCGAGCAGATCGCGGATGCGCGCGGCGGGGCGAGCGTGGATGCCGTGCGCGAGCGGCACGATGATCGTGCGCTCGACGGTCTCGCCGGTGACCTGGACGGTTTCGGCGGTAGCGCCAGCCTGGGGCTCGAGCGCGAAGATCGCGTCGCCGACCTGGACCGGGCCGTCCTCGCGGCTGCGGACCAGCGCGAAGCCGGGGGTCTCGAGCAGCAGCACCGGGGTGATCGTCGACGGGGCGGCGCAGGCGATCGCATCGAGATCGAAGCGGATCAGCGGCGCGCCGGCAGCGACATGGTCCCCGACGGCGACGCAGGGGGCGAAGCCCTCGCCCTTCAGCGCGACGGTGTCGAGGCCGATATGCATGAGGATCTCGGCACCCTGGGCGGTGCGGATCGTCACGGCATGGCCGCTGGGCTGCAGCACCGTGACTTCGCCGCCGCACGGGGCGTGGAGGCAATCACCGGTGGGATCGATCGCGACGCCGTCCCCCAGCATGCGCTGGGCGAAGACGGGATCGGGAACCTCGTCCAGGCCGGACAGCCATCCGGCCAGCGGAGACACGATGGCGATGCGCCCCGCGAGAGTTTCGTCGAGCGGCGGCGGCGAGTGCGTGGGCAGGGCTTGTCTCCCGGAGATCAGGCGATGCGGTTGCCAGCGATCCAGGTGCCGGCCGGCATCAGATCGCTGGTGAGCTGGACCCAGTCGGCGGCGAGGCCGGGGGCAAGTGCCCCGCGCTCGTCACCCAGGCCCAGGAAGGCGGCAGGACTGGTCGCGGCCATCATCGCGGCATCGGCATGCGACAGGCCGATGCGGTTGACAGCATTGCGGAAGGCGCCGGCCATGTCGAGCGACGAACCGGCAAGCGTGCCGTCCTCGCCCAGGCAGCGCCCGCCTTCGACCAGGATGCGGCGGCCGTGCAGGTCGAACTCGGCGACGTCCGCGCCGACGCAGGGCATCGCGTCGGTGACCAGCAGGAACCGGTCGAGCGGACGCGCGCGCATCGCGATGCGGACGGGCGCGTCATGGACGTGGAAGCCGTCGAGGATCAGGCCGCAATAGATGGCCTGGTCCTCGATCGAGGCGCCGACCACGCCGGGCGCGCGGTGGAGCAGCGGCGACATCGCGTTGTAGAGATGGGTGACGCCGGTCATGCCCGCGGCGATCGCCGCCTTGGCCGTTTCGTAATCCGCGTCGCTATGGCCGATGCTGAGGATCACGCCGGCCTTGTGGAGCGTGGCGATATCCTCGAGCGAGACCATCTCGGGCGCGAGCGTGAGCATCACCTTGCCGCGGCGCGGGCGGGTGAGCAGCGCCAGGAAGTCGTCGTCGAGGCGGCGGAACTTGTCGGCGTCGTGGATGCCCTTGCGGGTGACGCTGATGACCGGGCCTTCGATATGGACGCCGATGACGCCGGGCACCCCGGCCTCGATCGCCGCGTCGGTCGCGTCGAGCGCGCGGGCGACGATCTCGGGCGTGTCGCTGATCAGCGTCGGCAGGAAGGCGGTGGTGCCGTAGCGCGCATGCGCGCGGCCGATCGCCGCGATGCCTTCGACATCGGGCGAATCGTTGAACAGCACGCCGGCACCGCCATTGACCTGGGTGTCGATGAAGCCGGGGACGATCCAGCCGCCGTCGAGGTTGATCGCGGTATCGGCCGCGGCATCGGGCGCGATGCTGGCGATGCGGCCGTCGATGACCTCGATCGCTGCCTGTTCCAAAATGCCGCCGGGCGTGACGATATGCCCGTTGGTGAAGGCGAACACGGTCATCGCGTCTCGGTCACCTTCTTGAGGTAGAGCGGGCGATCGGGATCATGGCCGCGTGCCAGCGAGAGCGCATTGGCCATCGGATAGAAGCTCTGGACCATCAGGATCGGCTCGATCGCGGGATGGCCGGGGATGCCGGGCAGGCTGCCGCTCGCCTTGGCATCGGCCAGGCAGATGCGGGCGCCGCGCGAGGCGAACTCGGTGGCGGCTTCGCGGACGCTGTCGCCGGCGGTGTCCGAGGTGGCGAAGGCGAGGATCGGGAAGCCCGGGCCGACGATGGCCATCGGGCCGTGGCGGACCTCGGCGGCGCTGAACGCCTCGGCGTGGAGGCCGCAGGTCTCCTTGAACTTGAGCGCGGCTTCCTGGGCGATGCCGAAGCTGTAGCCGCGGCCGATGACGAACAGGTTGGTCGCGTCGCGGAACGCCTGGACGGCGTCGCTCCAGTCGAGGTCGCGGGCGATCTCGAGCTGGGCGGGCAGGGTGTCGAGCGCGGCGGTCAGCGCCTCGTCCTGCGACCAGGCGGCGACCAGCCCGACAAAGGCGGCGAGCGCGGTGATGTAGGACTTGGTCGCGGCGACCGAGCGCTCGGGACCGGCCTTGAGGCCGATCAGCGTGTCGGCCATCTCGGCGAGCGGCGAGGTCTCGTCGTTGACGAAGGCGACGACATGCGCGCCGGCCTGCTGGTGGGCGCGGACCGTGGCGAGCAGGTCGGGGCTGCGGCCGCTCTGCGAGATCGCGATGCACAGCGCCGAGCCGGGCGTGACCGGTGCGGCGAACACCGAGGCGACCGACGGCGCGGCGGAGGCGACGGGGATGCCGATCAGCGTCTCGATCAGATATTTGCCATAGCTGGCGGCATGGTCGGACGAGCCGCGGGCGCAGGTGACGATGCGCGCGGGCGGGTTGGCCCGCAGCCGCTCGGCCAGCACGGCGAAGCTTGCCTGGTTCGCCGCGACCAGCCGGCGCACGGCCTCGGGCGCCTCGGCCGCTTCGGACTCCATCAGCGTGACGGTCGTCGTCAGGTGTTCGTCAGCCGCCATCATACCCCCGCTTACTATCGAAGCGGGCAGTGATAAGTCATATATTGGTACTGTTCAAGGTTCTATAGTCGGCAATGATGCGGCGCAGCGCGGCGACGTTATCGGGGTCGGTGCGCAGGCTGGGACCGGTCTGGAAGCCGAAGCGCTGCTCGGCCTCGCCGGGCGTGCCGCCGGGGCTGCGGCACGAGGCGTGGATCTCGGGCACGCCGGTGGCGAGGATGGCACCGGCATTGGTCACGTCAATACCGCTGCCGGCGAGGATGATGATGCGGCCATCGGCCTGGCGGGCGAGCGCGGCGAGCGTGTCGAGCGCATCGGCGGCGCGGGGCGCGCAGCCCGAGGTGAGGATCCGGTCGAAACCCAGCTCCATCGCGGTCTCCAGCGCCGCGAGCGGATCGGGGACGAGATCGAAGGCGCGGTGGAGGGTGAGACTTAGCGTGCGCCCGGCCTTCTCTCCCTCGGCGCGGGCATGGGCGACCCAGGCGGCGAGCAGTCCGGCATCGAGTCGGTAGTCGGCGGCGCTGGCGCCGATCACCACGCCGGCCAGCCCGGCCTCGGCGGCGAGGCGGATATCGTCCGCGACCATCGCGGCCTCGCCCGGCCCGTAGCGGAAACCGCCGTCGCGCGGGCGGCACAGCAGGTGCGACGGGATCGGCGCGGCGGCGGCGCGCTCGACCAGCGAGCGGGGCGGGGTGAGCCCGCCCACGGCCAGCGCCGCGCACAGTTCGAGCCGGTCCGCCCCGCCTTCGATGGCGGCGTCGATCCCGGCGAGCGTGTCGATGCAGATTTCGAGCATGAAGCCTTCCGGAGAACGGGCGAAGAACGGAAATTGGCGCGCCCGGCTGGATTCGAACCAGCGACCACGAGCTTAGAAGGCACGTGCTCTATCCAACTGAGCTACGGACGCGCGCCGGGGCTCCCTAGCGTGGATTGCGCGGCAGCGGAACCGGGATCATAAACGCCTGCATGAGCCAGGGGGAAGGGAAGCCGGCGCAGGTCGCCGCAAACACGCTGCGCGGCGGGCATTTCCGCTATTACGACTTCGTGATGGCCGCGTTCGTCGCGATCATCCTGCTGTCGAACGTGCTCGGCGCGGGCAAGGTCTCGCAGATCTGGCTGCCGCTCTACAACGACTATTGGCCGTTCGGCGCGGGCATCCTGTTCTTCCCCGTCTCCTATGTGATCGGCGACGTGCTGACCGAGGTCTATGGCTATGCCCGCGCCCGCCGGGTGATCTGGGCGGGCACCGGCGCGGTGCTGTTCATGGCGCTGATGTCCTGGGTGGTCGTGGCACTTCCGCCGGCGCCGAGCTGGGGCAACCAGGCCGCATACGAGACGATCTTCGGCCAGGTGCCGCGCATCGTCCTCGCCTCGGTCTGCGCCTTCTGGGCCGGCGAGTTCGTCAACTCCTATGTCCTCGCCCGCATGAAGATCTGGACCGGCGGCAGGATGCTGTGGAGCCGCACGATCGGCTCGACGATCGCGGGCGAGGGGATCGACAGCCTGATCTTCTACCCGCTCGCCTTCCTCGGCGCCGAGGGCTGGACCACCGCCCTCGTCATCCAGGTGCTCTTCACCCAATGGGCGCTCAAGGTCGCCTGGGAAGTGATCCTCACCCCGGTGACCTATCTCGTCGTCGGCTTCCTCAAGCGCCGCGAGGGCGTCGACGTGTTCGACGAAGGCACCGACTTCACCCCCTTCGCCACCCGGGTGTGAGGCGATGAGCCCGCTGCAATCGGCCAAGTTCTGGCTGATCCAGCATGTCGGGCTCGCCAAGGATGCGCTCCACATCTATGTCGGGCTCACGCTGTTCCTGGGCGCGGCACTGGCATTTCGCTGGCCGCTGCGGAGCTGGAAGCCGCTGGCCGTGGTGTTCGCCGCCGCATTGCTGGGCGAGGCATGGGACCTGCGCGACAGCCTGATCTACCGCACGCGCATCGACCTGTGGGGCAACTGGCACGACATCTGGAACACGATGTTCTGGCCCACGATGCTGCTGCTCCTCGCCCGCACCACGGGGATCTTCGCGACATCTGCGAATACCCGAAGGAGTGGGTGACTCGCTCCGACAACGCTGGCATCCTCCGCGCGTAATTCTCTGAGGAGGGCAGAGCATGACCGCGACCACGGAAGAAACGTTCGGCAGCACCGGCCATATCAACATCTTCTTCCGCTCCTGGCTGCCCGAGGGCGAGCCGCGGGCGGTGGTGGTGATCTGCCACGGGGTGAACTCGCATGGCGGCCAGCATGAATGGACCGCGCAGCGCTTCGTCGAGAAGGGCTATGCCGCCTATGCGCTCGACCTGCGCGGCCGCGGCCGTTCGGACGGCGAGCGCTTCTATGTCGAGAAGGTCGCCGACTATGTCGACGATGTCGCCGGCACGATCGCCATCGCCAAGTCGCGCCATCCGGGGAAGAAGGTCTTCCTGCTCGGCCATAGCGCCGGCGGCGTCACCTCCTGCACCTATACGCTCGACAACCAGGAGGAGCTGGCCGGCTTCATCTGCGAAAGCTTCGCCTTCCAGGTGCCGGCGCCCGGCTTCGCGCTTGCCGCGATCAAGGGGCTGAGCCATGTCGCGCCGCATCTCGGCGTGCTCAAGCTGAAGAACGAGGATTTCTCGCGCGATCCCGAATGGGTCGCGAAGCTCAACGCCGATCCGTACATCAAGGACGAGGTCCAGCCCGCCGCGACCGTGGCTGCGCTGGTCCGCGCCGATGAGCGGATGCGCAAGGAATTCGACACTATCACGATTCCCGTGATGATCCTGCACGGCACCGAGGACCATGCCACGGTCTGCCACGGCAGCGAGTTCTTCTATGAACATGTTGGATCGAGCGACAAGACGCTCAAGATCTATCAAGGCCATTACCACGACTTGCTTGCCGATCTTGGCAAGGAAAGCGTGATGGCGGATATCCTGGAATGGGTTGAAGCGCGAACGTAACGATCAACTTTGCGTAATTTATGTGTTTGTACGCAAAGGCAAAAATTATTGTTACGTATATTGCCGAAGCGGCGTTTCCCGTGATTGGGCACTCTATAATGCTCGAGGTAGCAACATTTTGTTGCATGATCTGAGAGAATGCCCATGCACTGGTTCGTCGCTAACGCGCCCATCCGCCGTAAGCTGCTAGTAGCGTTCGGCTCCATGACCGCGCTCGTCGCGCTTACGCCGCTGACGCTGTTGCTGTTTCCCACCCTGGCCCTGGCCGTCGGCATCGCCACCATCGTGGCTGCCGCGGCCATGAGCGTCTGGTATCGCAAGGCGATCGCCGATCCCTATGTCACCACCGTGGTGCGCATGGAGGCGCTTGCCGCCGGCGATCTCGCCAGCCCGATCCAGTTCACCGAGTATCGGGACTGCGTGGGCCGCCTGACCAAGGCGATGTTCACCTTCCGCGATGCCGCCGCGGCGCAGATCCGCCAGAACGAGGAAGCCGAGCGTCACGGCGAGATCGTGCGTGGCATGACCAGCAATCTCGAGCGGCTCGCCCAGGGCGACCTGACCGCGGACATCGTCGAGGAATATCCGGCGACCTATGCGAAGCTGCGCGACAATTTCAACGCGGCGCTCGCATCGCTGCGCGCGCTGCTTGGCACGGTGACCGAAAGCACCATCGCGATCCGCACCGGCTCGGGCGAGATCGCCCAGGCCTCGGAGAGCCTGGCCCGCCGCACCGAAGCGAATGCCGCCAGCCTGGAGCAGACCACGGCCGCGATCAGCCAGATGGACCAGCGCCTTAGGGGCACCGCCGAAGCCGCCAACCGCACCGTGGAGCGCGCCGATGGCGCGACCGCGACGGTCTCGGACGGCCGCCAGGTCGTCGACGAGGCGGTGCAGGCGATGAACCGCGTCAATGACAGCGCCAAGGGCATCGACAGCGTGATCGAAGGCCTCGACAAGATCGCCTTCCAGACCCGCGTGCTGGCGATGAACGCCGCGGTCGAGGCCGGCCGCGCCGGCGAGGCCGGCCGTGGTTTCGCGGTGGTCGCCGATCTCGTTTCCGCGCTTGCCATGCGTGCCGAGGAAGAGGCGGGCCGCGCCCGCGAGCAGCTTACCGCGACCCAGGTCGACATCGTCGCCGCGGTGGCGATGGTCGAGAAGGTCGATGGCGCGCTGGCGCATATCGCCGAGGATGTCAGCGGCGTGCACGAGCTGCTCAACCAGATGGCGACCGACAATCGCGCCCAGTCGACGGTGATCAGCGAGATCAGCTCGGCGATCGGCACGATGGACCAGTCGACCCAGCAGAACGCCGCGATGGTCGAGGAAACCTCGGCCGCGGCGCGTAACCTGACCGTCGAGATCTCGGCGCTGGCCGAGCAGGCCTCGCGCTTCCGCACTACCGGTGCCGCGCCGGTCACGGCCTCGGGCGGGCGCCCGATCTCCTTCCCGGCGCGGGGGCTTGCCGCCTCGTCGGACGCGCTGGCCGGGGAGCATGCGTACAACTGATTCGCGACCCCGCGATTGGGCGCGGGGCGGCATCACAGTTCGTCACGGGGTGAGGCGGCCACGGGGGCTATCCGTGGCCGCCTCCTTCGTTTGTGGCTGGGTGCATTACCGCATCCGCTTGCGCAGCGCCCGATAGCGTTCCCGCGCTTCGGGCAGCCCGGGTTCCGCCGGGCCGGAATCATAGGGCATGACCTGGCCGCCCTTGGACCCGACATTCGGCGTGTAGATCCACAGCGTGCCGCCGCGCGACTGCCCGGCCTGGCGGTACAGGTACAGGGCCGTCGGCCAGTCGCGGGGGGTGGCAACGCCCTCCTCGAGAAGGACGCCGAGTGCGAGTTGCGACTGCTTGTCGCCGCTGTTGGCGGCGTTGGCGAGGCTGCGGACGATGGGGTTCGGTGCGGTGGTCAGCGCCTCGATGCCCTGCGGCCCGCGCGTGCAGCCGCCAGCCAGGCACAAGGACAGACCGCCGGCTATCGCCAATGCACTGCGCCGGGCCCATGAAACCAGGATTGTCGGCTGCACCCCGTCCACCCCTTTCAATGTTCTCGTTCGCGGTCGCCAAAGAAACGACATCGATTGCCCGCCATCAGATTCGGGCCGTGACTGTCGCACTATGGTCCGCGCGCGCACGGGCAGCAATGGCGGGATGCGGTTATTCGATGGCTGATCTTGCCGCCTGGTGCGCGGCGGCGGAACAGCTCTGCAAGCCCGCACCGATCGGGACCGGGAAGGCCCAGGGGGCAGGCGCAAGAACCCCGGGCCCCGGCTTTCGCCGGGGAGCAGGGTTTTGTCCGGAATGGAGGCCCGAAGGTGTGGCTTACGCCACCGCCTCGAGCAGGCCCTCGAACAGGCGGCGGCCGTCGGTGCCGCCATGCGCGGCTTCGATGCGGCGCTCGGGGTGCGGCATCATGCCGAGCACATTGCCGGCCTTGTTGAGCACTCCGGCGATGTTGCGGGCCGAACCGTTAATGTCGGCGGCATAGCGGAAGGCGACTCGGCCTTCGCCCTCGATCCGGTCGAGCGTCTCGGCGTCGGCGAAATAGTTGCCGTCGTGATGCGCCACGGGGATCGTGATCTGCTCGCCCGAGCGATAGCCTGAAGTGAAGATCGACTGCGAATTGTCGACCGTCAGCGGCACGTCGCGGCAGACGAAGTTGAGGCCCGAGTTGCGCATCAGCGCGCCGGGCAGCAGCCCGGTCTCGGTGAGAACCTGGAAGCCGTTGCAGATGCCGATCACCGGCATGCCCTTGTCGGCTGCCTCGATCACGGCCTTCACCACCGGCGAGCGCGCGGCGATGGCGCCGCAGCGGAGATAGTCGCCATAGGAAAAGCCGCCGGGCAGGGCGATCAGGCCTAGCCCGGAGGGAAGCTCGGTCTCGCCGTGCCACACCATGGCGGGCTTCACGCCCGTCACCGCTTCCAGCGCGACTGCGATGTCGCGATCGCAGTTGGAGCCCGGAAAGACGATGACCGCGGTCTTCACAGCTTTTCCACCCGGTAGTTTTCGATGACGGTGTTGGCGAGCAGCTTGCGGCACATCTCGTCGATGGCCTCGTCGCTGGTGCCGTCTGCGAGCACGAGCTCGAAGATCTTGCCGGCGCGGACGTCTTCGACGCCGTCAAAGCCGAGGCCGCCAAGAGCGTGCTGGATGGCCTTGCCCTGGGGGTCGAGCACGCCGTTCTTCAAGGTGACGATGATGCGGAGCTTCATGGGCAGCGCCTATGGCGCGGAGTGCGCCGGGCTGCAACCCAAAGCGCGTGATTTTCCGCGCCTAAATACGCGTCATCCCGGCGAAAGCCGGGATCTCAGGCGAAGGCGCTCGGAAAGAGCCGCATGAGATCCCGGCTTTCGCCGGGATGACGATATGCCTTGTAAGCGGTTGGAGCTTACTTGCCCCGGCGCTTCCGGTGGCTTTCGAGGTCGAGCACCGCCGAGTCCTCGCCTTCCGGGAACAGGCCCAGGCGGCGTGCGACTTCCTGATAAGCTTCGACTTCGCCGCCCAGATCGCGGCGGAAGCGATCCTTGTCGAGCTTCTCGCCGGTGGTCATGTCCCACAGGCGGCAACCGTCCGGGCTGATCTCGTCGGCCAGGATGATGCGCGAATAGTCGTTGTCCCAGATCCGGCCGAACTCGAGCTTGAAGTCGACCAGGCGGATGCCGATGCCGGCGAACAGGCCCGAGAGGAAGTCGTTCACGCGGATGGCCATGTCGGCCATGTCGTGCAGCTCTTCCTGGCTCGCCCAGCCGAAGCAGAGGATATGCTCGTCGGTGACCAGCGGATCGCCGAGCGCGTCGTCCTTGTAGTAATATTCGATGATCGTGCGGGGCAGCGGGGTGCCTTCCTCGATCCCGAGCTTCTTCGCCAGCGAACCGGCGACGACGTTGCGCACCACGACCTCGATCGGGACGATCTCGACCTGGCGGATCAGCTGCTCGCGCATGTTGAGGCGGCGGATGAAGTGAGTCGGGATGCCGATGCCGGCGAGCAGCGTGAAGACGTGCTCGGAGATCCGGTTGTTGAGGACGCCCTTGCCGTTGATCGTGCCCTTTTTCTGGGCGTTGAAGGCGGTCGCGTCGTCCTTGAAATACTGGATCAGCGTGCCGGGTTCGGGACCCTCGTAAAGGATCTTGGCCTTACCTTCGTAGATCTGCCGGCGGCGTGCCATCGGGTGCGTTTTCCCCTGGAAAGTCATTGCCCCGGCGGCGCGGGGAATCCGCGAGCCTGCCGGGGCGAGAGGCGGCCTATAACGAAACGGGGGTGCGCGCGCAATCACGCATCCTCGTTAACGGGACCCAATCCGGCATGGCGCCAGCGGCGCAGCAGCGGGCGGGCGGCGAACAGCGCCAGCGCGGCGATCAGGGCCCAGGGCGCGAGGTAGATGACGAGCAGCAGCAACGTGCGCGCCGTGCCCGTCACCGTGGCGCCGGATTGCGCGACCGCGTCGCCCAGCTGGCCGAAAAAGCCCTGGCGCGTCGGCGCCGCCACCGGTGCGGTGACTGGGGAATAGCTGATCGAGAAGTCCGAATAGGCGACGCGGCGGCGCAGCTCGCCGAGCCAGCCCTTGGCCTGGTCGAGCTCCTCCTGCGCCTGGGCGACGCTGCGCTCGGCCTCGACCAGCTCGCCGACCTTGCCCTGGCGGCCGCGCAGCATGTCGGTGAGTCGCGCGACCAGGATCTCGCGCTGGCGCAGGCGTGCGTCGGTATCGACCAGGTCCTTCGACACATCCTCGGCCGAGATCTGGGTGTCGACCGCGCGGCCGCCGGCCTTGCCCACCGCCGCGGTCAGGTCGGTCGAGACCTGCTGGGCGATCGTACTGGCGACGCGCAGTTTGAGATGGGCGCTCTGGGTGCCGTCATCGCCGCTCGCGCGCTGCATCGCGACGAGCTGGCAGCGTGGCCCGAGCCGGTTGCACAGGTCGATATGCGCCTGCTGCGCGCCGGCGATCGCGGCGGCGGGGAGGCGGTAGCCCAGGGTGAAGCTGTAGGCGATCTGCGGCACCGCGACGGGAATCGCGGTGGTGCCGACGCTGTCGCTGTCCGGTCGGGCCGCAGGGGCAGGGGCGCCCGGGTTTTCATAGGTCGCCAGCAGCGACGGCTCGGCGTTCTTGTGGATATAGTTTCGCTGCGTCGTGCTGAACAATATCGCGCAGGTGATCGCCACCAGCAGCGCGGCCAGTCCGCCGCTCACGATAAGGACCCGCCGCTTCGGCCTGAGCATTGCATCTCCCCTCTGTTGTTAAATGATATAACATCACATAATCAGAGCAAAAACAAGCGGGGCAGTTTTCGCTGCCCCGCTTGCCTCCCTAGAAACCGTGTCGAGACCTGGCGGTTCGGTCGAGCCTTGCCGGTTGAGAACCGGCCGTTTCCGCCGGGTCGGGCCGCGTCAGGCCGCTTCGGCGGGCTTGGCGCGCTTGCGGCGAACCAGCAGCACTACCGGAATGGCGAGCAGCACCCAGGGGAGCAGATAGATCGCCAGCGTCAACAGCGCGCGGACGCCGATCAGGAAGCTGGCGAAGGAGCCCTGGCCCGCCTCGGTGAGCTGCCCGGCGACGCTGCCGGAGTTGGTTGCCGGAGCGATCGCCGAATAGCGGATCTCGAAGTCCGACATCGCGACCCGGCCCTGCAGCTCGCTCAGCCAGCCCTTGGCCTGGTCGAGCTCCTCCTGCGCCGAGGCGACGCTGCGCTCGGCCTCGACAAGTTCGGAGACCTTGCCCGAGCGGGTGCGCAGCACTTCGGTCAGCCGGGCCACGAGCAGCTCGCGCTGGGCGATCCGCGCCTTGGTGTCGACGATCTGCTTGGAGACGTCGTCGGTAGCGACCTTGGTCCCCGTCGCGCGGCCGCCGGCATCGCCCGCGACCTTGCCGAGTGCGTCGGAGAAGCGGTGCGCCTCGCTGGTGACGACGCGCAGCTTGGTGAAGGCGTCGCCGGACTTGTCCTCGCTGTCGTCGCGCTCGAAAGCGAGCAGCTGGCAGCGCGCCGGACCCATGTCCTCGCACAGCCGGCGATGCGCGTCCTGCACCGAGGCGAGCCGGTCGCCAGGCAGGAGGTAGCCGAGCGAATAGCTATAGGCGAGCTGGGGCAGGCTGACCTTCACCTTCTCGGCCGGGCCCTGCTTGTCGGCGCCCTTGGCCTCGCTTGCCGGCGCGTCGGTGGATTCGAGCAGCTGGGCGGCGCTGTCGTCGGCCCGGGTGGTCTGGGTGTTCTCTGCGGCGGAGCATCCCGCCAGCGCGCAAGCTGCCAGAAACAGGGGACAAGACGTTTCATAATCCCTCCTTGCCACAATATGGCCATAATCCATCATAGAGGTGGGATTTATGTCAAGACACAATTTCGCCTTAATTACGGCATGATTGTGGCGGGTGATGCGCAGAAGGCTGCGTCGGCGTGGGTTGCGGCACTGGAGCGAAGGCGTGCAGGCACGCCCCTTCGTCATCCCCGTGCAGGCGGGGATGGCGGGGAAGGGGAAGGGCTTGCGCTGAACCTTGGAGCCTGTGGCATTCGGGCGGAAATTCGAAATCCGCTGCTCCCCGGCGAAAGCCGGGGCCCAGGGTCACAAGCGGAAGGGCAGAGAAACCCTAGGCCCCGGCTTTCGCCGGGGAACAGGAAGGGAGGGGTGCCGAAAGGGGAAGCCAAGCTTCCCCTAGGCGTGGTGATCCTCTTCGTCGCGGGAGAACCAGCGCTGGATCAGGTTGCGATTGTCGGCGCGGGGGCGGGTGTCGTGCCCGTCATGGCCGTCATGATAGCCGTCGTCATAGCCTTCCGCCCGGCGCGGTTCGGGATCGGAGCCGATCGCGCGGCCATGGATGATCCAGCGCAGCACCAGCACGACCGCGAGCATCAGCAGGCACCAGGGCCCGATGCTGGCGAGCAGCTGGACGAGCTGGGCGACCGAATTCTCGAGCGTCTGCCCCGCGGTCTGGAAATTCGCCTCGGACGAGCCGAGCCCGCTCAGCGCGCCGCTCGATTCATAGGTGAAGAGCATCGGCACATTGGCGAGGGTCTGGCCCTGGCTGGCCTCGACCTCGGCGATCACCGACAGCGCGTTCTGCAGCCGGGCCGTGCGCGCCTGGGCGTCGGGCGTGGTGCTGGCGCGGGCATTCTGGAGCTGGTCCTGCAGCCGCTTGACCACCGCGACGCTGCGCGCGGTCGCGGTCGAATCGGCGCCGGTGATCTCGGTATCGGTCAGCACGCCATAGGAAGCGGCGACATTCTTGGTGACCGCATCGCCGAACTGGCGCGCGATCGAGGGATCGATGCGTACGGTGAGCACCGCGCGGGTCTTGTTCCCGTCGTCCACCCGGTAGCGCATCGCCAGGATGCGGCAGCGCGCCGGGCCGATCCGGTCGCAGGCATCGGCATTGGACTGGAGGACGCCCTTCACCTTGGCGCCGGGCAGGCGATACGCATAGCGATAGTCGAAGCCGGTGCCGGTGGAGGCGAATGCCTCGGCATTGGCGGACGATGCGAAGTCCGACTTGTCCTTGCCGTCCGCGGAGCGATTGATGTCATCGCAGCCCGCGAGCAGCGCGAACGCCGCCAGTGCCCAAACGAATCGCATGGGTTCCTCCCTGTTCCTTCACGAAGGAGTAACCATAATTTCGTGACAGGCCCAACCCGCCTGGATCGCGCCGGTCATCCCTTTTCGGGATCGCGCCGATCGATATCAGCAATGCTTATGGGTGGCGGGCGGCGTTGCACTGCCGCCCGCCTCTTCGTGTTCCGAGGGACCAATCAGGGAACAGCGGAGATCCGGACCGGCGCCGCGCTGCGCGCCACCGCCTGCTCGCGTGCCGTGGCGACCGCGCGCCGGGCCTCGGCCTGGCAGCGCAGCGATTCCGGCGCGGGATTGATGAAGCCGGGGCGCACCTTGCCGCAGACTTCGTCGAGTGCGCGGGCAAGCCGGCGGTCGAGCGCCTTGCGATCGGCGGCGCGGGAAAGGTCGAGATCGGCGTAGCTGACACGCGCGATATTGGTGCGGTCCTGCGCCTTCGCGGCCAGCGGGATCAGCGCCGGGGAAAGGATCAGGGCGAGGGGGATGAGCATCTTCAGCATGGCTTGGTTCCTTTGGATGCGCGCCATGTTCGGCACCCCCTCCATCTGCGCCCGAAGCCGCGCCGGGACCAACTAATCCTTGGCCAAAAGGCATAAGCTGTGCTTGTATATGGAAATGCGCCGCCTTCCGCCTCTCGCCGCCGTTCGCGTGTTCGAAGCCGCCGCGCGCCACGGCAATTACACGCGTGCCGCCGAGGAACTGGGCATGACCCAGGCAGCGGTGAGCTATCAGATGAAGCTGCTCGAGGAGCGGCTGGGCGTGGCGCTGTTCGCGCGCAGCGGCCGCGGCATCGCGCTCACCGAGGTCGGGCAGCGGATCGCGCCCCAGCTCACCGGCGCGTTCGATGCGATGGGCAAGGCCTTCGCATCGATCCATGCCGAGACCGAGAGCGTGATCAGCATCACCGCGCCGCGCACGCTCGCCACCAACTGGCTGGCGAGCCGCCTGGGCTCGTTCCAGCTCGCCCGGCCCGACCTGGCGGTGCGCCTCCATGTCGGCGACGAGATGATCGACCTGCTGGCCGGGGAAGCGGATATCGCGCTGCGCGGCGCGCCCGGGCCGATGCCGGGCCATTGCTGCCATTTCCTGATGCGCATGCCGGTCACGCCGATGGCCAGCCCGGCCTTCCTGGCCAAGCATCCGCCGGTGCGCACGCCGCAGGACCTGCTTGAGCTGCCGCGGCTTACCTATCGCGACGATTGGTGGGACTTGTGGTTCGCGGCCGCGCTGGGCGAGGCGCCCGACACCAGCCAGATGCCCGGGCTGCGCTTCGATTCGCAGATCCTCGACGGCAATGCCGCGATCGCCGGGCATGGCTTCGCGATCCTCAGCCCGCCTTTATGGCAGCCGGCGATCGATGCCGGCCAGCTCGTCCAGCCGCTGCCGCAGGTGGCGCATTACCGCAACGCCTTCTGGCTGATGTATGCCGAGAGCAAGCGCAACCAGCCCAAGATCCGCGCCTTTCGCGACTGGCTGCTCGCGGAAGTGAAGCTCTCGCTGCGCGACGATCGCTGGGGGGCGGGTGTGCCGCCCGAGGCGTAGCGGGATTTTTCTCCCCTCCCTGCAAGGGAGGGGTTGGGGGTGGGTTGCGGCCCCGGTCTTCCGGGGACGCCCAGCGAGACGGCATCGCGAAAAGAGAAGGCCGGGCATCGAGCCCGGCCTTCTCTAACCCACCCCTAGCCCCTCCCTTGCAGGGAGGGGAATTTCGGGTGTGATGCTCCAACCCAGCGGCGGAGCAGGGGGACGGGGACAAGCCGTCCCCCTGCCGGCGTCACGCCCTAGAAGCGCACGCCGATGCCGGTGAGCAGCTGGTGGCGATCGTTCTTGAGGTTCCCGACATCGCTGTAGCTGGTGTAGCGATATTCGGCCTTGGCATAGACGTTCGAGGTGAGCTTCTGCTCGAGGCCGGCGCCCAGCCGCAGGCCATCGGACTTTCTGTCGAAGGACGGGCCGGCGCTGCTCGCGATATTGTAGCTCTGGCTCGCCCAGCCGACCTTGCCGTAGATCAGCGTCTTGGAGCTCAGCGCATAGCCGAGGCGCCCGGAGACATCGATGTCACGCCCGGCGCTGACCTTGTAGCTGTTCGGATCGCTCGGCGGGAACGGGCCGACCTTGGCGTTGCCGGCGACCATCCAGCCGATACCGGCTTCCACGCCGAGCGTGACGCGCTTGCCGACGGCGACGTCGAAGCCTGCGGCGCCCCCGGCGCGCATGCCGGTCAGTTCCTGGCCGGCAATAGCGTCGTCGCCGCTCTGGTCGAGGCCGATGGTCGCTTCGACGCGCGGGCCGGCAAAGGCCTTGGCAGGCGCCTGTTCGGTTTCCTGAGCAAAGGCAGTGTTCGCGCCGGCGAGGCAAGTCGCGGCGGCGAGTATCAGGATCGAGTTACGCATGTTGCTCACTTTCGTTCAAATTCCCCTGTGTTTCGGAGACGGAACGACGATGATTATCCCGCAATGATCCGCGAAGAATTGTAATGCTTTGGTGAGATTTCGCGAGAAAATGCGGAATGCGGCAGAGTTCTTGTTTTAATACTGACTCTATTGTGGCGGATTCCGGATTTTATGGCGGATTTGCCTTTTTTATTGATGCGGCGGAGGGCGATTTATGCAGCGCCCTCCGCCGGGTATTGCGCTAGAAGCGGACGCCCAGGCCGGTGAGCAGCTGGTGGCGGCTCGTGCCCGATGCGTCGCCCAGCGGGTCATAGCGAGAGTAGCGATATTCGGCCTTGGCGTAGATGTGCTTGCCCAGCATCTGCTCGACGCCAGCGCCAAGGCGAAAGCCGTTGTCGGTACTGCCATGGCCGGTCGCAGGGATCGGCGAATAGACGATGTAGCGATAGACCGCATCGGCCCAGCCGGCCTTGCCATAGACCAGCGTCCCCTTGCCGATCCTGGCGCCGAGGCGGACAGAAGCGTCGATATCGCGTCCGGCGCTCAGCTGGAATTCGTAGATATGGCCATTGGGAAAGCTGTACCCCATCCGCTCCTTCCCGGCCGCCACGCCCCAGCCGATGCCGGCCTCGACGCCAAGCGTCAGGGTTTTGCCGATCGCGAAGTCATAGCCGATGGCGCCGCCGACGCGCGCACCCCGGCTATCCATCCCGAGATCTTCCTCATTGGTCTGGTCATAGCCGATCGTGGCTTCGATGCGGGGCCCGGTGAAGGGATTCCGGCCGGTGTCCCGGGGTTCGGCGCTGTCCTGCGCGGCAGCGGCGGAGGCGCCGAAGGCAGTGAGGGCGAGGGCGGTAAGCAGCAGCGACTTGCGCATGGGATATCCTTGTTCTGGAACGACGTCACGCGTCTGGCCCGGACACGGAGGTGGTTCCGGCCGCCCGCAGGAACCTGCGACCAGGGCCGACCGGCATGCGATCGGGACCGCACGCGCCTTGGGGATGCGGAGCGAAATAGAGTGCGCCGCGGGCTGGCAAAGTTGGAAATGTTCTGCTTTGGTTCCGGAATGGCTTTCCGTTCCGAACCCTGGCTTCGATCATCGGCCGCATTGCCGTCCACGCGTGTGCGTGGGGATTCAAGGGATTCAACATTTTCTGGCGAGGGATTCAGTAAAAGCGTGGAAAATGCGTGGCTTAGGGATTCAGCCGATCGGTTGAGCATCGAAATGCCCGACGACATGGTTGAATGTCGCCGCCACCCGGCTTGGCGCTTTGGCTTTGCTGCTGCTATCCGGGGTGGGAAATGAGCCTAGACACCGATCTCCAAGACCCCGGCGCGCCTTCCGATGTCCCCTTCGACAGCGCGCTTTCCGAGCGCTACCTGGTCTATGCGCTCTCGACGATCACTGCGCGCTCGCTGCCCGATGTCCGCGACGGGCTGAAGCCGGTCCACCGCCGCCTGCTCTGGGCGATGCGGCTGCTGCGGCTCGATCCCGCGAGCGGCTACAAGAAGTGCGCCCGCGTCGTCGGCGACGTGATCGGTAAATACCATCCGCATGGCGATCAGTCGGTCTATGACGCGATGGTCCGCCTCGCCCAGACCTTTGCGCTCAGATACCCGCTGGTCGACG
The DNA here is from genome assembly GCF_014204495.1 of Sphingomonas kyeonggiensis. Taxonomy (GTDB): domain Bacteria; phylum Pseudomonadota; class Alphaproteobacteria; order Sphingomonadales; family Sphingomonadaceae; genus Sphingomonas; species Sphingomonas kyeonggiensis_A. The sequence goes on from NZ_JACHLN010000002.1 coordinate 176,346, forward strand.
GCCAGGGTAATTTCGGCAATATCGACGGCGATAACGCGGCGGCCTATCGCTATACCGAGGCACGGCTCACCCAGGTCGCCATCGACCTGATGGACGGGCTCGACGAGAATGCCGTCGATTTCCGCCCCACCTACAACGGGGAAGACGAGGAGCCGGAGCTTTTCCCGGGCCTGTTCCCGAACCTGCTCGCCAATGGCGCGGCCGGCATCGCGGTGGGCATGGCGACGAGCATCCCGCCGCACAACGCCGCCGAGCTGATGAACGCCGCGGTGGCGCTGATCGACAATCCCCAGGCGAACGTCCTCGACTATGTCCAGGGTCCGGATTTCCCGACCGGCGGCATCATCGTCGACAGTCCCGCCGCAATCGCCGAGGCCTATAATACCGGGCGCGGCGGCTTCCGGGTGCGGGCGAAGATCGAGAAGGTCACCGAGAAGGGCGGGGGCTGGCACCTCGTCGTCTCGGAGATTCCCTACGGCGTCCAGAAGGGCAAGCTGATCGAGGGGATCGCCGATCTCATCAACGAGAAGAAGCTGCCGATCCTCGGCGATGTCCGCGACGAGAGCGCCGAGGATATCCGCATCGTGCTCGAGCCGCGCAGCCGCACGGTGGTGGCCGAGGACCTGATCAACAGCCTCTACCGCCTCTCGGACCTCGAGACGCGCGTGCCGCTCAACCTCAACGTGCTCGACAAGCATCGCACCCCGCGGGTGATGAGCCTGCAGGAAGCCTTGCTCGGCTGGATCGAGCACCAGTTCGTGGTGCTGCGCCGCAAGTCCGAGCACCGCGTCGCGAAGATCACCGACCGGCTGGAGCTGGTCGGCGGCTATATCATTGCCTTCCTCAACCTCGACCGGGTGATCGAGATCATCCGCACCGAGGATGAGCCCAAGCCGGTGATGATGGCCGAGTTCGAGCTGACCGACCGCCAGGCCGAAGCGATCCTCAACATGCGGCTGCGCTCCTTGCGCAAGCTCGAGGAGATGGAACTCAAGCGCGAGCGCGACGCGCTGGAAAAGGAAAAGGCCGATCTGGAGCTGCTGCTCTCGTCCGACGCGCGCCAGCGCACCCGGATGAAGCGCGACCTTGCCAAGATGATCGAGCGCTACGGGCCGGAGACGGTGCTCGGCAAGCGCCGCACCGTGGTCGAGGAAGCTGCCCCGGCGCGCGAGATCCCGCTGGAAGCGATGATCGAGCGCGAGCCGATCACGGTGATCCTGTCGGCGCGCGGCTGGATCCGCGCGATGAAGGGGCATGTCGAGGATCTGTCGGGCGACGCGCTGAAGTTCAAGGAAGGCGATGCCGCCTATCTCGCCTTCCACGCCCAGACCACCGACAAGCTGCTCCTCGCCGCCGACAATGGCCGTTTCTACACGCTGGGGGCGGACAAGCTGCCCGGCGGGCGCGGGTTCGGCGAGCCGGTGCGGCTGATGATCGACCTCGAAGGCGAACGGAACATCGTCGCGCTGCTGCCGTCGAGCCAGGCCCCGAAGCTGCTGGTCGCGGCCGATGACGGGCGTGGCTTCGTCGTGAAGGTCGAGGATGTGATCGCCGAGACCCGCAAGGGCAAGCAGGTGGTGACGCCGCGCGCCGGCGCGCATCTCAAGCTGGTCCGGCCGATCGGGGGCGAGGACGATGCGGTGGCGGCGGTTGGCGACAATCGCAAGCTTCTGGTATTCCCGCTCTCCGAAGTGGCGGAGCTTGGGCGCGGCCAGGGCGTTCAGTTGCAGCGCTACCGGGACGGTGGCCTGAGCGACGTGCGGACGTTCAGGATGGTCGATGGCCTGAGCTGGGCGATGGGCGGCGAGAGCGGCCGGACGCGGACGGAAAGCGACCTCTCGCCCTGGCGCGCGACGCGCGGCGCGGCGGGGCGGATGGCACCCAATGGCTTCCCGCGGGACAATCGTTTCTGACCCGCGGATAAAAGTCTGTTGTTTCAGGTGGTTTTAACCAATCGGGGCTAGGCCGGTCACGATGGTGTTCGCCAGAGCAAAGAAGAAACGAGTCGAGGCACCGCTGCCCCCGCCGCAGCCGGCGGACCCGCTTGTCTTCGGCCCGGGCGTCTCCGCGATGATGCTGGACATGCTGCCGGTGCCCGCGGCGATCATCGAATTGCAGGAAGACGGCTTCGTCTTCGACGCGGTCAACCGGCCGTTCCGCCTCGCCGGGCTCGGCACCATCGCCAGCGAATCACCCCTGATTCGGCTGCTCGGGCCGCGGCTCAAGAAGTTCGTCGAATCAAACGAGATGCAGTGCGAGATCGGCTGGCAGTTCGGCGACGAAGTCGATGCCCGCCATTTCCGGGTTATCATGGCCAAGCGTGCCGATCGCCGCACCGCGCCGCGATGCATGGTCACGCTGATCGACCACACTTCGGAGCTCCGCACCGAATACAGCCTGCGCCGCGAGATGGCGACGGACAGCCTGACCGGCTTGCCCAACCGTGCCGGCTTCTCCGATGCGCTCGAGCATGCGATCACGCCGGAGAATGCCCGGGATTTCGCGGTGCTGGTGGTCAATCTCGACCGGTTCAGCCGCGTCAATGCCTGCATGGGCGGCCTGGCCGGCGACGAACTGCTCATCACCGTGGCGCGCCGGGTCAAGGGCGCGCTGCGCAGCCGCGACACGCTGGCCCGGATGGGCGGCGACGAGTTCGGCGTGCTGCTGACCCTCGACGAGGGGCCGGGCGACGCGCTCCATGTTGCCAAGCGCATCCAGGCGGCGCTGGCCAACCCGTTCCGCCTCTCCGACTTCGAGATCCGGGTCGATTGCTCGATCGGCATCGCGCTCGGCGCCGACAATGACGGCGACCCCGAGGATCTGGTGCGCAACGCCCAGTTCGCGGTGAAGCGCGCCAAGAAGAGCGGCCGCACCGAGATCTATCAGACCCACACGTTCGACATCGCCCGCGAGCAGTTCGGCATCGAGACCGAACTGCGCCGAGCGATCGAGAACGGGCAGATGACGCTGTGCTACCAGCCGATCTGCGACCTCGCGAGCGGCCGGATCACCTCGTTCGAGGCGCTGGCTCGCTGGACAACCGAGGACGGCGTCCGCCTGTCGCCCAATGATTTCATCCCCGTCGCCGAAGAGTCCGGCCTGATCATCCCGCTCGGCCGCTGGGCGATGGAAGAGGCGGCGCAGACCATCGCGGCCTGGGACCGTACCGCGGGCGGCGATTGCGGCGTCAAGGTCGCGGTCAACCTGTCGGCGATCCAGCTCCAGCGCGATCACATCCCGGCAATGGTCAAGAACGCGCTCGACCGGCACGGCGTCGACGGCAGGCGTCTGACGCTGGAGCTTACCGAGAGCGCGATCGTCACCGATCCGGACCGCATCGCCCAGACGATGAATGCGCTGAAGGACCTTGGTGCCACGCTGGCGATGGACGATTTCGGCACCGGCTATTCGAACCTCGCCTATCTCCAGAAGCTGCCGATCGACCTGCTCAAGATCGACCGCAGCTTCGTCTCCGGGATGCTGGCCGACCGCGACAAGGTCGCCATCGTCCGCGCCATCCTCAGCCTCGCCCAGGCGCTGGGCATGCAGACCACCGCTGAGGGCATCGAGACCAACGAGCTGGCCCAGACGCTGGCGGCGCTGGGCTGCACCTATGGCCAGGGCTTCCTCTATTCGCGCGCGCTCGAGCGCGACGATGCCTATCAGTTGCTGACCGAGCGCAACGCCTGAGCCACGGCTTGATCGGCCAGTGCCGATACGCGCTCGTCGCCCGGAAAGCCCTCTTCGATCCAGCTCCGCTCGACTTCCTTCATCAGCCGCGCCACTTCCGGCCCGGCTTTCACCCCCCGCGAGACGATCGCACCACCACCCAGCGGGAAACGGGGCGGCTGCCAGTCGCGGATCTCCAGCGCATCGGCGAGAGGACGATCGGACAGCAGCAGCTGGTCGAGCGCCGTCTCGACGCCGGCGCGATAGGCGAGGGGGCGGGGCTCGCCCTCTGGCGCAATCACCGCCGCGGCCAGGCGCTTGCGCTGGACGTTGGAGAGCTTGAGCCGGGCCGCGATCAGTTCGGCAAGCGCGGGATCGGCCGGGATCAGCGATGCCAGGCGGCGGATCGCGCTTGGCGTGACGCCAGCCTCGCTCTCGCGCGCGGCGAGGTGCGCGAAGCGATCGGCGGACGTGATTTCCGGCAGCACCGACAGGAAGATGCCGCGCTCGATCATCAGCGCCACGACATGGACCGCGTCCCTGGCGACGAGCAGCTTGAGCAGCTCATCGGCGATGCGTTCGCGGCTGAGCGCCATCAGGTCGTTGGCGCGATCAGTGCAGGCCTCCAGCCCGGCCGGGTCGGCGATGTCGCCGAAGCGCGCGAGGAAGCGGAAGAAGCGCAGGATGCGTAGATGATCCTCGGCGATGCGCTGGAGCGGATCGCCGATGAAGCGGACATGGCGTGCCTCGAGGTCCGCCAGCCCGCCGAAATAGTCGAAGATCGCGCCGGTGGCGGGATCGGCATAAAGCGCGTTCATCGTGAAATCGCGCCGGGCGGCGTCCTCGCGCCAGTCATCGGTGAAGGCGACCGTGGCGCGGCGGCCGTCGGTGGAGACGTCCCGACGCAGCGTGGTGACTTCGACCGGGCCGCTCTCCAGCACCACGGTGACCGTTCCGTGATCGATTCCGGTGGGCACGACGCGGATGCCCGCGGCCTTCAGCAGTTCGATCACGCGCTGGGGCGACAGGGGAGTCGCGACGTCGAGATCGGAGACGGGCAGGCCAAGCAGGGTGTCGCGCACCGAACCGCCGACGAAACGGGCGTCGCCCAGCACGTCGATCAGCCGGTCCAGCCCCTCGCGGTGGCGCCATTCGGCATCGGGCAGGATCATGCCGCCCATTTCAGCCGCCTCGACAAATTTACCAGCATCGCCGCCGTTGCTCCCCAGATCCGGCGATCCTGCCAGAGTATCTCGTAATAATGCCGGTCCCGGCCCTGATATTGCGTCACCTGCTGGCGTTGATTGGCGCTGTCGAGCAGGAAATCGAACGGCACCTCGAACACGCTGGCGACCTCGGCCTCGGAAGGGGTGAGGAGGAGATCGGGCGGGACGACGCCGATCACCGGGGTGACGACATAGTTGGTGACGGTGCGATAATCGTCGGTGGTGCCGACCACTTCGACCAGGGCGGGTGGCAGCGCGATCTCTTCCTGCGCCTCGCGCAGCGCCGCGCCGATCGGGCCGTCATCGCCGGGGTCGATGCGGCCGCCCGGAAAGGCCACCTGGCCCGCATGGCGGCGCAGCGTCTCGGTGCGCTGGGTGAGGATCACGCCCGGCGAAGGGCGATCCGTCACCGCGATCAGCACCGCTGCCGGATTGCCGCGCACTTCGGGATCGAAGTCGTAGTGGTCACCTGGCAGCAGCAGCGGCGAATGATCGGCCGCGAGCGCCAGGCGGAGGCGATCGGCCAGGCTCACGCAGCCGGCTCCAGCGGGAAGAAGCTGCCGTTGCTCCACACGCCCGGCGGCGTGCTGCCATTGGCGAGCGCGATCTCGGCAAGCTCGTAATAGACGGTGCGCGCGACCAGCGCTTCCAGGCCGCGACGGACATGGAGATAGGGCCGGGGGCCGTCCTCGCGCTCCTCGAAGCGCAGGCCATGCTCGGGACCGGCGGTTACCAGGTCGCCGGTGTTGAGTCGGAAGGCGAGCTTCATCGCTTCGCCTTCGCCCTCGCGCTTCATCTCCACGGCAACGAAGGGCGCGTCCTCGACATCGATGTCGAGCTTCTCGACCGGGGTGACCAGCACGAACCGCCCGTCAGGCTCATGCCGCAGGATCGTCGAGAACAGCCGGACCATCGGCATGCGGCCGATCGGCGAGCCCTGGTGGAACCAGGTGCCGTTGCGCGCGATGCGCATGTCGCTGTGCCCGCAATGGCTGGGGTTCCAGCTCTCGACCGGGGGCAGGCGATTCTCCTCGGCCAGGCGCGCGATCTCAGCGAGCGAGAGGCTGGCGAAGTCGGGCGGGGGCGGAGAGGGCATCGATTCGCCTCAATCGGCAGCGCGGCGGGGGCCGCGGAAGTTTACGAAACATACGCTACGGGCGGCCCGGCTTCCCGGCCTCGAACGGTTCTGCGAACGAAGGAGGCGAGGGAAAGGCTGCGTGCGATCGGCCATGCCGGCGACCCAAGCAGACAAAATCCAACATTGGAAGCCTAACCGTTCCCCAGCCTTCGCCGGGGAACAGCTTCATCTAGGATCGATGTTCAGGCCGCCCGTCGAAGACGGGCCCCGAGCAGGCCAGGGCCGGTGGGGACGCCAGCACCTCTCGCCAGGAGGCGACGCGGCTCGAACGGGCCGGGTAGGCGCCAGCCAGGCGTCTTCTCCGCGGTGAAATCGAAGAAGCGGCCATAATATTCGGGGTCGCCGATCAGCATCAGCGCGTCGGCGCCCGGCAGCGACGAAGCCTCGGCCGCTTCCAGCATGCGCTCCATCAGCATCCGGCCGATGCCACCCTGCTGGCGATCGGGCTGCACGGCGACGGGGCCGACCATCACCATCGGCACGCTGCCGCCGCCATCGCACTCGAGCGCGACCGGCCATGCCTGGATCGAACCGAGCAGGCTGCCGTCGTCGCCGACCGCGGCGAAGCTGAGCTCGGGAATCTCGGAAGTGCCAAGTCGAACCTTGTAGGCAGTGCGTGCACGTCGGCCCGGACCAAAAGCACGGTCGAGCAAGGTCTCGACGGCCTGAGGATCCACGGTTCCGAGCGGCAGCAATGCGATCACTTCATACATTCCTTTCATAACGCCCCGAGCACGGGCTCGGGGCCGCGCGAGATAGCGACGATCAGCGCTTTCGCAATACTGAATATAACGCAGCCGCTCCCGCCGCAGGAGGGGCGGGGTTTCGCGAGCGCGTGCATCTGCTATGGGCCGCGGCCTGTTTCCCCTGAAAAGGCCCAGGCCACTTGTCCGATTCCCTGCAGCTCCAGGTGCACGACCTGGAAGTCGAAGTCCTCACCGGCGTCTATTCGGAAGAGACGCATCTGCCGCAGCCGCTGCGCATCTCGGTGACCGTGGACATCGACATGCCCGAGCGCTTCGAGCCGGATACGCCGCTAAAGGCGTCCAAGAACTATATGGACGTGAAGCACGCGGCGACCGACGGGCTGCCCAAGGACGTGCACTTCACGCTGGTGGAAGCGGTGGCCGAGCACATCTGCGACACGCTGTTCGTCGGCGACCCGCGCGTGCGCCGGGTCGAGGTGCGAATCATCAAGCTGGCGATCGCCGAGCAGGGCGAATCGATCGGGATCACGCTGGTGCGCGGGCGGAAATAACCGTCATCCCGGCGAAAGCCGGGATCTCAGGCCTTCAACGTGCGCCTGCCGCACGAGACCCCGGCTTTCGCCGGGGTGCCGCTACATCAAGCGCATTGTCCCAGCGAGCGCAGGACGAACTGATAGTCCTCGCGTGCCTTGGCGGCGTTCTGGGCGTCGTCCGACTCGACTGCTTCCGCCGGCAGGGTGCGCGGTAGGCCGCAGGCCAGGCGATACCAGAGGAAGGTATTCGCCCGCGGCGCGCCGGCCGATTCGTCGACAATGTCCCCCAATGAAACACTCCAGCGCGTCGTCTCGCCCGGGCGGCGGAGAATCTGGAGCGACACCGGCGCACCGCTGGCGGTCTGCAGGAAGACCTGGGTCTCGCCCTCGCCGGGAAGGCTCCCGGGCACGTGGAAGGCATTGCCGACCCCGGTGATGGCAGGCGGTGCATCGGCGGCCAGCGCGTCCCTGGTGATCGCGCGAACCTGCGCATCAAGCTCGGGCAGCCAGTTCATCTGGCTCTGCAATCCCGTGAGCTGCACCATCGCCGGGCGGCCCGGCACGGTGCGGGCGAAGAGCAGCACGCGCTGCTTGGCGAGCTTGGGCGGCTTGCCCTTGGCGTTGAGGGGCACGTCCGCGGTATAGGTAATGCGTGACGCCATGGCCTGAGTGCCCCGAATCAGGGCGGAAACGTCGGCTTCGACAAGGAATCGGGTCATCCCGGGGGCCAGGCCGGGCGATTCCTCGGCCTTGAGGCGATCCGCCTTGCGGATGCGCGCATCAATGATCAGCGGAGCACTGGTAACCTGCCGCGCCAAGGTGGCATAGCTGGGTAAAACAGGGCCGGTTTGTGCCTGCATTTGCTGGGGTTTAGCAGCTGCACCTAAGGATGCGGTCAGCGCAATCGCGCAATAAAATATGGCGGGAAAGGTTCGGTTCATGCCGTTCGGGTTACCGGATTGTAGCTCGGCTATACAGAAATAATTCTGTCATTGGGCGATTGTACGCCCCGATTGTCCGACAAAGGGTTTGCGTCCTCCGGGTGCGCGCGATAGAGACTCGCCCGCTGCCGACTAGGACGCATATAGCGCACGGCGGGCAGGCATGTGCACGGGTCGCAAATCCGCCGCACAGGACTGCATGTCAGGGATTAGAGGAGTGACGTTGCCGAATGGCTTACGCTGACCGTAATACAAGTGGCAGCCGTGTAATCGCGATCGTCATGGTCGCGGTCATCGTGGCTGGCATGGGATATGCCTTCGTCACTGGCCTAGCATATCAGTACATCAAGAAGCAGGCGGAGAAGCTGAACACGTTCGACGTGCAGGAGCCGCCGCCCCCGCCGGAGGAAGTGCCGCCGCCGCCGCCGCCGCCAGACACGCCCGTTCCGCCGCCGCCCACCCAGATCGTGGTGCCGCCGGCTCAGGTTCCGGTGCCGACTCAGGCGCCGCCGATTCCGACGACGTCGGTTATTCCGCCGCCTCCGCCGATCACGCCGCCGGCTCCGCCCGCGCAGCCGGCTCCGCCGCAGCCGCCGGCTCCGCCGCGGATCGCAAAGAAGCTGTCCCCGCGCGGTTCGCCGCAGAGCTGGGTTACGGACGATGACTATCCTGCCTCCGCGCTGCGCGCCGAGCAGGCCGGTACCGTGCGTTTCCGTCTCGACGTGGACGCTTCGGGCAAGGTTACCAATTGCACCGTCACCGGCTCGAGCGGCGTGTCCGTCCTCGACAGCACGGCCTGCAATCTCCTCAAGCGCCGCGCCCGGTTCAACCCGGCCGAGGACGAGGGTGGCAACAAGATCCCGGCACCGTATAACGGCAGCTTCACCTGGAAGATTCCGAGCTAGGCCGTGTGATTTGGATGGCGCGCGCCGATCCGGTGCGCGCCGGATTTGGAAACAAAAAGCGCTATTTAGTTAGAGGAAAGAACCGACAATGCTCACCACCATTCTCGCCGCTGCGGCGCCCAAGGAAAATCCGTACGGCCTGATTCCCGCGCTCCGTGAGGGCGGCCTGATCTCGCAGACGGTGTTCGGCATCCTCGTGCTGATGCTCTTCTTCTCGCTCTACATCCTGTTCACCAAGCTGTTCGAGCAGCAGAAGATCCTCAACCAGGCGAAGCGCGTCCGCGCCGGCTTCTGGAACGCCAACAGCCTGCGCGAAGGCGCTGCGAAGCTCGAGAAGAACTCGGCCTATCGCCAGCTGGTCGACGACGGCCTGGCCGCTCAGGAGCAGCACTCGAAGCTGACCGATCCGGTCGAAGCCCATGACTGGCTGCACGGTTCGCTCGCCCGCTCGGAAGACCTGATCAACTCGCAGCTGAAGAGCGGCCTGTCGTTCCTCGCTACCGTGGGTTCGACTGCTCCGTTCATCGGTCTGTTCGGTACCGTTATCGGCATCATCCGCGCACTCGTGAAGATCGGTGCGGCTGGCCAGGCGTCGATCGACGCGGTCGCCGGTCCGGTCGGTGAAGCGCTGATCATGACCGCCGTCGGTCTCGCCGTCGCCGTTCCGGCCGTGCTCGCCTTCAACTGGCTGCAGGCTCGCAACAAGAAGATCAACGAGAGCCTGAACGCGTTCTCGAACGATCTGCTCGGCTACCTGGCTTCGGACGGCCGCGTGCGCCCGACCGCTGCCAAGGCTGCTCCGGCCAAGGCCGCTCCGGCCGCGACCACCAGCACCGCGCCGCGCGCCTAAGCGATCTGGAATATACGGGCCGCGCTCCTTCCCGGATGCGCGGCCCTCTCCAGCCCCTCGGGGCAGGGGATTGGATTAGAAGAATAGGATAGCGCGCAATGGCGATGAGCGTAGGAGGGGGTGGCGGTGATGACGCCCCCATGTCGGACATCAATACCACGCCGCTCGTCGACGTGATGCTGGTGCTCCTCATCATCTTCCTGATCACGGTTCCGGTCGTGATCCAGACGGTGAAGCTGGAGCTGCCGAAGGTCCAGTTCGAGCCGACGACCACCAAGCCCGAGAACGTCTCGCTCTCGGTCACGGCCAATGGCGGCAAGTGTGAAGTGTTCTGGAACATGACCCCGGTGACCAGCCAGGAGCTGGTCGAGCGTGGCGCGAAGAAGCTGCGGGCCGAGATCGACAAGCAGGGCGGCATCAACGCTGCCGGCCTCGAGCTCCCCGAAGTGCACATCCGCGGCGACGTGAACACGCCGTACCGCTGCATCGGTGGCACGATCTATGCCATGCAGATGGCCGGGTTCGCCAAGGTCGGCTTCATCTCTGAACCGCCCGCCGGTTCGGCCACGGTTCGTCTCTGACGGCCGGCTCAAAGGAGTTTAGACTATGGGTATGAGCGTGGGCGGCGGCGGTGACGACGGCCCGATGATGGAAATCAACACGACGCCGCTGATCGACGTCATGTTGGTGCTCCTCATCATGATCATCATGACGATCCCGATTCAGACGCATGCCGTGAAGGTCGACCTTCCGCAGAACAGCAACAACACGGCGCCGATCGTCGAAGCGACCAAGAACAAGGTCTATATCGACGCGCAGGGCCAGGTGTTCTGGAACAGCATGCCGGTCGATGACGTGACGCTGCGTCAGTATCTCGACCAGTCGCTGCAGATGTCGCCGGAGCCGGAGCTGCACTTCCAGCCCGATCCGCAGACGCCGTACGACGTTGTCGACCGCATTCTCGCGATCATCAAGCGCGCGAATGTGACCAAGCTCGGCTTCGTCGGCAACGAGCAGTATCGCAACGACTTCTGATCCGCCGCCCTTCGGGGCCTGGATCCGGAAACAGGAAAGGCGGTCCTTCGGGGCCGCCTTTTCTTTTGCCCGTATATCTACGGATCCACGCAAATGCGCTTGCAGGGCAGTCATGGAAGTGTAACACTATTGTCTTCAAAGAGTCATGGAAGTGTCTCCATGGCGTAACAGAAGGAGTAGGAGTTATGCGCATCGCGCTCATTGTCCTTGCAGCCGCCCCGTTCGCGCTCGCCGCGCTGCCCGCGCAGGCCCAGCGCCCGGACGGGGACCCCGTAGCAAGTACTGCCATCCAGCATGGCCAATATGCCCAGGCGGAGCGCCAGCTCACCGCCCAGCTGCGCCAGAATCCCGGCGCGCCGGAGCTTCTGCTCAACCTTGCCGCCATCTATGCCGAGACCGGCCGCGCCACCGAAGCCCGCGATCTCTATCGCCAGGTGCTCGCGCAGCGGAATTTCGAGATGGACCTGCCCGGTGACCGGCAGTCGACGTCCTATGCCGTCGCCAACAAGGGTCTCCAGCGCGTCAATGCGCTCCAGTTGACTTCGCGCTAAGGCGCGAACCAGGGTCGGCGGCCGCGCATCCCTCTCGCGCGGTCGACGGCGGCAGCCCAAGGGGCTGACAGGCGCCGGCCCATCCCGGCGCCTTCTCCATTTCAGGTCAGAAGCTTAGAGCCGGGGCAGAGTGACGCCGCGCTGGCCCATATATTTGCCTGCACGATCGGCATAGCTGGTCTCGCAGGGCTGATCGCCCTTGAGGAACAGGAACTGGCAGGCGCCTTCGTTCGCATAGATCTTGGCGGGCAGCGGCGTCGTGTTCGAGAATTCGAGCGTCACATGGCCTTCCCATTCGGGCTCGAGCGGGGTGACGTTCACGATGATCCCGCAGCGGGCATAGGTCGATTTGCCCAGGCAAATCACCAGCGTGTCGCGTGGGATGCGGAAATACTCCACCGTCCGGGCCAGCGCGAAGCTGTTGGGCGGGATGATGCAGACGTCGGTCTTGCGGTCGACGAAGCTGTTCGCCGCGAAGTCCTTGGGGTCCACCACCGCCGAATCGACATTGGTGAAAATCTTGAATTCGTCGGCGACGCGCGCGTCATAGCCATAGGAAGAGAGGCCGTAGCTGATGCAGCCCTCGCGGCGCTGCGCCTCGACAAAGGGCTCGATCATCCCGGTGGTTTGGGCCTGTTCGCGAATCCAGCGGTCTGAAAGGATCATGGGCCCGGTTTTGCCGGAAGCGGGCGGCGGGGCAAGTCCCTGTTGCCCGATTGCGATCGGGTGCGCATAACGCAGACAAATAGATACGGGAGAGGGTATGCGCGGATTGGTGGCGGCTGCACTGGCTGCGACGGTGGCTTCGATGCCGGCGCTGGCCTGCGAAGGCGCGGTGACGGTTTGCCCGACGGCTGCCGGGACGAGCTTTGCGTTGATCGCGGACGGCAAGCCCGCGACCGTGCTGGTCGATCCGGCCGCAGACCCGGCGGTGCGCCATGCCGCGAAGGGGTTCGCCGGCGATCTCGCGCGTGTGAGCGGCACCAGGGTCGCACCGCGGCTGGGAGAGGCTGGTGCAGCCGGCGCGGTGGTGATGATCGGTGTGCTCGGGCAGAGCCCGATGATCGATGCGCTGGTCCGCGACGGCAGGATCAAGGCGCAGGACATTGCCGGCGAGTGGGAGGCATTCCGCCAGATCGTGGTCGACAATCCCGCGCCGGGCGTGCCGCGCGCGTTGGTGATTGTCGGCTCGGATCGTCGTGGCGCGGTCTATGGCGCCTATGACCTGTCCGAGAAGATCGGCGTGTCGCCCTGGCACTGGTTCGCCGATGTGCCGGTCGCCAGGCGGGCCAATGTCTGGCTGACCGCCGGAGCACGGCGCGACCAGCCCCGGGTGCGTTATCGCGGCTTCTTCATCAACGACGAGGCGCCGGCCTTCTCCACCTGGGCGCAGAAGAAATTTGGCGGTGCGAATGCAAAGGCTTATGCCCATATCTTCGAGCTCGAACTCAGGCTGAAGGGCAACTATCTCTGGCCGGCGATGTGGGCACCGCGCGCCTTCAACGACGATGATCCGCAAAACAAGATCCTCGCCGACGAGATGGGCATCGTCATGGGCACCTCGCACCACGAGCCGATGACGCGCGCGCAGGACGAGTGGCACCGGAACACCGCCGGCGGGGTGACCGGGGGGAAGTGGGACTACACGACCAACGCCGCCAATCTGCGCGCCTTCTGGCGGGGCGGGATCGAGCGGATGATGTCGAAGGGGGACGGCAAGGGTTATGAGAGCCTGGTGACCGTCGGCATGCGCGGCGATGGCGACGAGCCGATGGCCGAGGGCACTGCGACCAGGCTGCTGGAGGGCATCGTCGCCGACCAGCGCGGGATCATCGCCGAGGTGACCGGCAAGCCGGCCGACAAGACGCCGCAGGTCTGGGCTCTCTACAAGGAAGTGCAGGATTATTACGACCATGGCATGCAGGTGCCCGACGATGTCATCCTGCTGTTCGCCGACGACAATTGGGGGCAGGTGCGTCGGCTTCCCGATCCCGGCAGCGCCCCGCGCAAGGGTGGGTACGGGGTCTATTACCACTTCGACTATGTAGGTGGTCCCCGCAACTACAAGTGGCTGAACACCAATCAGATCGAGAAGAGCTGGCAGCAGATGGACCTGGCCTGGCAGCGTGGGGCCAGGGCGTTGTGGATCGTCAATGTCGGCGATCTGAAGCCGATGGAATATCCGTTGAGCTTCTTCATGAAGCAGGCCTGGAACCCCGAAGCGATGACCCCGGAGGCGCTGGCCGCCTATCCCGCGCAATGGGCCGCGGAGCAGTTCGGGGCGGGGCGGGGCAAGGCGATCGGGGCGTTGCTGACCCGCTATTCCCAGCTGGCCGCGCGGCGGAAGCCGGAGCTGATCGATGCCGGGAGCTTTGGACCGGCGGAATTCGCGGCGATGATTGCCGAATGGGACCAGCTTGAAGCCGCGATGCTGGCCGAGAAATCGCGCGTCGCGCCGCAGGGGAGGGATTCGTACTTCCAGCTGGTCGAACACCCGATCGCGGCCATGGCGAACCTGTACCGGCTCTACCACGCGGTTGCCCGCAACCGCAGCCTCGCCGCCGCCAACGACCCGCGCGCCAACGGCTTCGCCGACCAGGCCGAGCAATTCTTCGCCCGCGACCAGCAGCTGAGCGACCGCTACCACGCGATCGCCGGCGGCAAATGGGACGGGATGATGCTCCAGACCCATATCGGCTACACCAACTGGCAGCAGCCCGAGAAGCAGGTGATGCCCGAAGTGAAGCGGGTGACCGGCGGCCCGCGCATCACCGCGATCGACCTGCACAAGGTCGAGACCGATGCCGCCGTGATCGAGGCGGGCGACTATGCCCGCGCAATCGGCGGCAAGGGGCTGGCCTGGCGCACGATCCCGCATCTGGGACGCACCAGGGGCGCGGTGCTGGCGCTGCCCCAGGGCCAGCCGGCAACGACGCCAGCGGACGGCGTGCGGCTGGAATATGCCGTCACCGCCCGCCAGCCGGGCCCGCTGGCGGTGCAACTGATCCTGGTGCCGACGCTCGGCACCGGCGCGGACGGCAAGCTGCGCATCGGCGTGTCGATCGACGATGGCCCGGTGCAGCTGCTGAGCGACCTGCTCACCCCGGCGCCCAACGCCGCCGACAGCCAGCCCAAGCGCGACTGGAACCGCGCGGTGGAGGACAATGCCCGTACGCTCACCGTGCGCTTCCCGGGCGTCGCCGCGGGCAGGCATGTGCTCAAGGTCTGGCGGATCGACGACAATGTCGTGCTCCAGCGGATCGTGGTGGGCACCGGCGAGCTGCCGGGGAGCTATCTGGGCGGGCGGTGAGGTTCGCCAACGAAGTCAAGGAGCGGCCGCGGTTGCACGTGGACTACGTGAACCAAGCAGGTGACATCCTACATTTCAAGAGTGCCGTATTGGTGGATTCTGCGGGGGTGACGGAGTGGGGCGGGCCGTGCCCAGCTGCCATGTCGTTCGTGCGGTTCCGGCGCCATCGACGGTGCGCCGAGGCTGGGCCCCGGCCTTCGCCGGGGAACTGAAGCGTTGCGTGTCGGAGGGCGCCGGCAGTCGAGGACCTGCTTTCCCGGCACGCAGGATCGCGGCCTTACCCCTGCACCACGTGCCACAGCTCGCCACAGGGGCCGAACACATAGGCGAGGGTGAGGCCCCAGGGCATCAGCGCGGGAGGCTTGGGCTCGGCGACGCCGAACTGGCCGGGCAGGTCGAGCGACTGGATATGCGCCCACCAGGCGTCGAGATCCTTGACGATGAGCTGCATCATGAAATTGTCGCCCCAGCCCTGATGATAATAGTCCTGGAGCAGGAAGCTGCCGGAATCGCAGGCGAAGCCGGCGACGCCGCCCGCTTCGAAGGTCAGCTCGAAGCCGAGTGCCTGGTAGAAGCGCTTGGAGAGGGCGAAATCCTTGCCGCCGGGGACGAAGGGGCGGATCGTGGTGGTGGCGAGAGTCGACATTCCAGTGCTTTCCCAGGTGAGGTCGGTTTGCCCAAGGGCTGGACATGCACCCTTCCGGACCAAGTTGCGATTGCATCCCCGACCCTTCGCGTAAAGCATGACAAGGCATGCATCGAGACCCGGTCTCGTGCGTGAAGGGGGCGCCTGTGAATATTACTGTCCTGTTTGGGAAGGAGCCCGATTCCTCCTTCTGGCCCGATCTGATTTCCGCGGGCGTGCCGGCATTGATGTGGATCCTCGGCATCGCGCTGCTGTGGGTGCTGCTCGGCCGCCCCAAGCTTGAGAATATCGTGCGGCGGATCAGCAAGGTTGGCGCCTTTGGGATCGAGCTGGAATTCCGGGAGGGCATCGAGGCCGCCGAGGCGGCGAAGGGCACTGGCGCGCCGACGACGGAGTCGAACCTGATAGCGCGCCGTTTGTTGGCGGCCGAACCAGTGTTGAAGAACGCCCGGCTGCTCTGGGTCGATGACGAGCCGTCCAATAATGATCTCGAAGCCGATGTGCTGCGGCGCGCTGGCGTGGACATTCTCACCGCGGTTTCGACGGAGGAGGCCGTGCGCTGGCTCGATGCCACCCGGATCGACCTCATCGTTTCGGACATGACGCGGGGAGAGGATCCCACTGCAGGCCTGAAGCTGCTCGACCTGGTCCGAGCACGGCGCCGGTCACCGCGACTGATCTTCTATGTCGGAATGGAGCGCCCCTGCCCGGAGGGCGCATTTGGCTGCACCGTCGAGCCGATCGAACTCATGCATCTGGTGATCGATGCGCTGAGCCGGGAGCGGAGCTGATGTATATCCAGCATTGCCTGAAGGGAATTGCCGGGGAAGGAAATGGGCACGCCGGGATGAGCTGGGACGAGGCCAAGATCAGGCTCTCCGGCCGGCACGGCATCACATCAAACTGGTGGCGCGGGAAGGGGACCATAACCGTCCAGGAGAAAGCAGATATCCTCAGCGAGGATAATCTCGATCGCCACCTGCACGATTATGAGAATTACGGCGACGAGACGCCCTTCATTTCGCTCACCGCCGGAGCCGTGTCGCGAGACTTACTGGCGCGCAGGAACCACGACTATAGCGCACTCGATACCGCGCTGCTGTTTGCCACGAACAACTGGCAACAGCCGGGCGCGATATTCCATTGCTGGGTGCCGGTGGCGCTCAACCCCTCGGTCGAAGTGGAATTCGTCGCAGAGGCGGTACGGGACCTGCTCACCTATCGCAGATGGTCGGACTATCAGCTCGAAGGCGAGCTCACCGCCAAGGTTCATATCCCGGCGTCGCAAATCTCGCATGTCGACTGGTGGGACGGGGGCATCAGCATGATGCGGCCGGCCGACACCTTCCAGAATACGCGCTATGTGCCTCCGGACGGCGTGCTCAACCTGAGGACCTGGTTCTGATGGAAACCTATGGCTTCGAGCCCGAGTTTCTCGAACGCAGGATAAGCTTCCTTACCAGCCGCGCCAGGGCGCATCAGGAGCTGGGCAGGGGGGAGCCGAGAACGCAGGGATATGCGGCAACGCTGCTGCGCGATGCCGCTGCCGTTGCGCTGATCGCAGGAGATGTGGAGAAAGCCCGCGGACTGTTCGGACAGGCGGGCGCAATGTTCGAGGCGCTGGGCATCCCGCACGGTCATCTCCTTCGGTTGCTCGCCGGGGAAGAGGGTGGCGAGGCGCTAGCCAAAGCCCGGTTCGATGCGGGATGGGCGCTGCACCGGGGGCAAGCGGCGGATCAGGCCGAGATCCAATTGCCGCCCGCGCTGCAGGTGCCAGTGCAGCGCCTGGCGCTGATACAGGCGCTATCCTTCGACAAGGAGCAGAACGGGCTGGAGCTTGCCGCGAGTTTGCGCGAGCGGGATGCGCTTGTTCCACAGCCGGCCGGCCCGAGCGGATTGCCCATCTCCGTGTATCTGCGGCTGCTCGATCGGCTCGAAGGTACGGAGGGCTGGGGCTATGAGGACCCGCATCCGGATGATCTGAGCCGATTGATCGCGCATCGGCTCGAGCAGGTGGAAGCGATGCAGGCCGATCGTTTCCATTGGGACCGCCTGCTTTCCCCCGCAGCGCTGCTCGATATCTCGACCGTCGTGCTCGGCATGATTGCCATCCGAAACGGGGGAACCATGTTCGAGGACCTGCCCCGGGACGAGATCGCCTGGCTGCCGATCCGGGCCGCGGAGATGCTGAGTGGGGGCAGGCCGGAACCGGAGCCGGAGTGGGAGCCGGCCTGGTAGGCTGTATCGACATTCAAAGGGTGCTCAGGGCCGCACGTCATTTTCCCGCGTTACCTCTCGTCATCCCCGCGCAGGCGGGGATCCAGAGCCAGGGATGGGGAACGAAGAGCTTGCCTTGCACTCTCCGGCACGCATGCGCCCGATTTCATCCCGCATCCCGAGCTACTCTGGATCCCCGCCTGCGCGGGGATGACGGGGAAGGAGGCGGGCCAACCCGCCGCCTACTCGACTGGGAGCAGCCGGTGACCAATCGCTTGCCGGGGAACCAAGAAAGGGCCGAATGTGGAACGCAGCCTAGGCCATGCCGAGGTCGCGCGGGCCGAACGCAGCCGGGAGCAGCTGGGAGAGCGTGTATTCGGCGATCTCGTCGCCGGTCGCGCCGCCGCAGAATACCGGCAGGTCGCGGCCGCCGAGCTGGGCGGCTTCGTTGATGATCTGGCGGCAGCGGCCGCAGGGGCTGACCGGTGCGGTGTCGGCATGGCCCATCCGGCCGCCGATCACGCCGATCGCGACGACGTCCTTGAGGCGGCCCTCGCTGCTGGTCCTGGCCAGTGCCACCGTTTCCGCGCAGAGCGACAGGCCGTAGCTCGCATTCTCGAAATTGGCGCCGGTGACGACGCTGCCGTCCGACAGCAGCACGGCGGCGCCGACCGCGAAGTTCGAATAGGGGGCATAGGCGTTCTTCGAGGCTTCGCGCGCGGCCTCGATCAGCGCCCTGGGGTTCACTTCGCTCATTTCGCCATCACATCCCAATTGACCGGTTTGCCCACGCCCTCGATCCGGCGGTGGCGGTTTGCCTGCCATATCGACCATGGCCGCGCGAAATACGAGGGGGGGAAGAAGCCCTGGCGGGCCCAGAGCAGGCGCGGGAAGGCGTCGCTAAGGCGATATTGATCTTCGAAGCGGCTCGAAACCAGCAGGATCGCCGGCTTGCCGATATGCGTCTCGACGTCATGCAGGAAGCGGCCGAGCTCGCCGATCACCACCTGACGCTCGGGTCGGGCGCGGCATTCGGCCTGGAAATCGATCTCCACCGCAGGCGGCAGCTGATCGTCCGAGCGCGGCACCGTGCTCATGAAATTGCCCGACTGGTCGGCGGCGAGCTGGCAGAGCGAATAGACGTGGAGCGCGCCGCGGCGGATGCCGGCCTCGAAGGTCCAGCGCCAATTCTCCGGGAAGCGCAGGTCGCGTGCCTGGGCGCCGCTGGTCGCGCGGATATAGGCGAAGTCGATGCCGGCCTTCTTGGCGGTCCACCATTCGATCGGGCCGGTTTCCTCCGACACGTCGACGCCCTGGACGGGGAAATCGGTGGGCGAGGGCCGCCAGCGCGAGGCGAACAGCCAGGCGCTCCAGCCGAGCAGGGCCAAAAGCAGAAGCGCCGGCACGACGAAGCGGAGCCGGCGCGCCAGAACGCGAATATGCACCGACCCTAACCTTTTATGTGGAGTACGCAGATCAGCGTGAACAGGCGGCGGGCAGTGTCGAAATCCACGTCGATCTTGCCTTCCAGCCGTTCCTTGAGCAGCGACGCCGCATCATTGTGTATGCCGCGCCGTGCCATGTCGACGGTTTCGATCTGGGCGGGCGTGGCGTTGCGAATCGCGGCATAATAGCTGTCGCAGATCGCGAAGTAATCGCGGATCGGGCGGCGGAATGCGGCGAGACCGAGGACAAGCGTCTCCTGTTGGGACCCGTCCTCGCGCTTGATCTCCAGCGCGAGCCGGCCCTCCTGCACCGCGAGGTGGAGCTTGTAGGGGCCGGCATAGCCGTCCGCCTGGTGGCGCTGGGGAGCGAAGTGATTGTCCTCGAGCAGATCGAAGATCGCGATCCGGCGCTCCTGCTCGATATCGGCCGAGCGCCACAATATCGTGCGCTCGTCGAGCGTGACGTCGATGATGCGCGGATCGGCGGCCATATCGGCCCTGCTTTGGGACCTATTACCGTTTTCCACAAGCTGTGCGGTTGCCGGAAACGCCGGGCGGTGCGCATAGGATGAGGATGGCGCAACCGATCCCCCTTCCGATTCCCGATTCTCCCGAAGGCCTGAGCCTGCCCGCGAACGTGGAGGCGGAAGCGGCGCTGCTCGGCGCGATGATGATCGACAACCGAGTCGCGGAAGACGTGCTGCAGAAGCTGCGCCCGGAGCATTTCTTCGAGCCGCTGCACGGGCGGATCTATGACGCGATCGCGACGATGGTGGGCGACAACCGGCTGGCGACGCCGGTGACGCTCAAGCCGCTGTTCGCGGCAGACCCGGCGATGAAGGAGCTGGGCGGCCCGGCCTATCTCGCGCAGCTGACCGGCAACCCGGCCAGCCTGATCGGCGCGCGCGCGTTCGCCGACCAGGTCTATGACCTGGCGGTGCTGCGCGCGCTGGTGGGCGTGGGGCGCCACCTGGTCGACAATGCGCTCGACACCAGCCAGGAGATCAATCCTGCCAAGCAGATCGAACAGGCCGAGCTAAAGCTTTACGAAGTCGCGGAAAAGGGCGGCGAGGATACGGGCGCCAAGAGTTTCAACCGCGCCGCGGTCACGGCGGTGCGGCATACCGAGCGGGCGATGAACTCGGGCGGCAGCGTCTCGGGCATCACCTCGGGCCTTACCGACTTCAACGCGATGACCGGCGGTCTCAACCGCTCCGACCTTCTGATCCTTGCCGGTCGACCGGGCATGGGCAAGACCTCGCTCGCCACCAACATGGCGTTCAACGCGGCCAAGCGGTACCTCGACGATATCGAGGCCGGGATCCCCGAGGAGAAGTCGATCGGCGCGCCGGTGGCGTTCTTCAGCCTCGAAATGTCGGCCGACCAGCTGGCGCTGCGTATCCTCTCCGAACAGTCCGAAGTGTCGTCGGAGAAGCTGCGTACCGGCAATATCTCCGGGCCTGAGTTCATGAAGTTCGCGCGGGCGGCGGGCGATCTCGAGCGGCTGCCGCTCTATATCGACGATACGCCGGGCCTGACGATCGCGGCGCTGCGTACGCGTGCGCGGCGTCTGAAGCGCCAGTACAAGATCGGCTTCGTCGTGGTCGACTATCTCCAGCTGCTCACCGGCTCGGCCAAGGCCTCGGGCGATGGACGCGTGCAGGAAATTTCGGAAATCAGCCGTGGTCTCAAGACTTTGGCGAAGGAACTTCATGTACCGGTGCTGGCGCTGTCGCAGCTCAGCCGCGCGGTGGAAAGCCGCGAGGACAAGCGCCCGCAGCTCTCCGACCTTCGTGAATCGGGCTCGATCGAGCAGGACGCCGATATCGTGCTGTTCGTGTACCGCGACGAATATTATCACGACTTCAAGGCGCCCAAGGTGCCCGACGGCAATTCGACGCCGGACGAGATCGCGAAATACCAGGCCTGGCAGGACCACCAGCTGCAGGTGGCGAACAAGGCGAGCGTGATCATCGCCAAGCAGCGTCACGGCGCGACCGGCACGGTCGACCTGCGCTTCGACCGCCAGTTCACCAAGTTCAGCGACCTGGCGCCGGGCGGGTATTGATGGTTTCGGCAGCGCATCGAAACCAAATCGCGCGCCAAGCGTCTAGCAGCTAGCGCCGCGCGTCCCGCGGCGTGGTGGAGAGAGCGGTTTCCCCGGGTCGATGACAGAAAACATGCCGGAAGGGCGCGAGCGGCAAAGGCTCGAGGCGCTCGCGGCCTATGACATATTGGATACCGAGCCCGAGGCGGCGTTCGACGAGATCGCGCGCCTGGCGGCGGACATTTGCGGCACGCCGATCGCGGTGGTGAACCTGGTCGGCGAGGGGCGGCAGTTCTTCAAGGCCGAAGTGGGGCTGGGCGTGCGCGAGACGCCGCTCGAGACCAGCTTCTGCGCGCATGCGATCCTGGAGGCGGATTTCCTCGAGGTGCCGGACGCGACGCGGGACGGGCGGTTCGACTGCAATCCGCTGGTGACCGGGGAGGCGCATCTGCGCTTCTATGCGGGGGCGCTGCTCAAGTCGGCGGAAGGCTGGCCGATCGGGACGCTCTGCGTGCTCGATACCGTGCCGAAGCAGCTGAGCGAGCTGCAGCAGCGCACGCTGAAGGTGCTGGCGCGCCAGGTGATGGCGCAGCTCGATGCGCGGCGGGAGCTCCGGCGGCGCGATGAGGCGGATCTGCGCTACCGCACGCTGTTCGATTCGATGGACGAGGGCTTCTGCGTCATCGAGTTCCTCGACGGGCCGCACGGGCCGCTGAGCGACTATGTCCATGTCGAGGCCAACGCCGCCTATGCGCGCCACGCCGGCATCCCCAATGTCGTGGGGCAGAAGGTGCGCGAGATGGTGCCCGACGAGGCGGGCGACTGGGTGGCGCGCTACGGCGAGGTGCTGCGCAGCGGCGAGCCGATCCGCTTCGAGCGCGAGCTGGAGGCGACGCGGCGCTATCTGTCGCTCTCCGCCTTCCGGATCGAGCCGGCGAGCCGCAAGCAGGTGGCGGTGCTGTTCGAGGACGTGACCGAGCGGCGGCGGGCCGAGATCGATCTCCAGCGGCTCAACGAGACGCTGGAGGCCCGCGTCGCCGATGCGCTGGCCGAGCGGCGGGTGCTCGCGGACGTGGTCGAGGGCACCGCGGCGTTCATCCAGGTGGTCGACATGGACCGGCGCTGGGTGGCGATCAACGGCGCGGCGGCGCGCGAGTTCGAGGCGGTGTTCGGCGTCTACTCGCGGGTGGGCGACCGGATGGCCGACCTGGTGGTCAACCATGCCGCGCTGCGCGCATCGGTCGATGCGCTCTGGTCGCGGGCGCTGGCGGGCGAGAGCTTCACCGAGATCGTCGAGACCGGGCAGGGCAGCGACGAGGAGCATTTCTACGAAGTGCGCTTCAGCCCGCTGCACGATGCCGCGGGCAAGCAGATCGGCGCCTATCAGTTCGCCTATGACGTGACCGACCGGCTGCAGGAACAGACCCGGCTGCGCAATGCCGAGGAAGCGCTGCGCCAGGCGCAGAAGATGGAAGCGGTCGGCCAGCTGACCGGCGGGATCGCGCACGACTTCAACAACCTGCTCGCCGGCATCTCGGGCGCGTTCGAGATGATCGGGACGCGGCTGTCGCAAGGGCGCAGCCGCGACGTCGACAAATACCTGACCGCCGGCCAGGGCGCGACGCGGCGCGCGGCGGCGCTGACGCATCGGTTGCTGGCATTCTCGCGCCGGCAGACGCTGTCGCCCAAGGCCGTGGTGATCAACCGGCTGCTCGCCGACCTGGTCGAGCTGGTCCAGCGCACGGTGGGCCCGGCGATCGAAGTCGAGACGATCGCGGCGGGCGGGCTGTGGCCGACCCTGGTCGATGCGAACCAGCTCGAGAATGCGATCCTCAACCTGTGCATCAACGCGCGCGACGCGATGCCGGGCGGCGGCAAGATCACGATCGAGACGGGCAACAAGTGGCTCGACCACCGCACCGCGCGCGAGCGCGGGCTCGATCCGGGGCAATATGTGACGGTGTGCGTGAGCGACACCGGCGTCGGCATCCCGCGCGACATCCTCGACCGGGTGTTCGATCCCTTCTTCACCACCAAGCCGCTGGGCGAGGGCACGGGGCTGGGCCTGTCGATGGTCTATGGCTTCGCGCGGCAGAGCCATGGCCATGTGCGGATCTATTCCGAACTCGACCAGGGTACGATGGTGTGCATCTACCTGCCGCGCCACCTGGGCGAGGAAGATGCGCCCGCGCCCGAACTGGGCGGCGGCGCGGTGGCGCGCAGCCATGCCGGCGAGACCGTGCTGGTGGTCGACGACGAGCCGACCGTGCGGATGCTGATCGTCGATGCGCTGGGCGAGCTCGGCTATTCCTGCATCGAGGCCGCCGACGGACCGGCGGGGCTGCGGCTGCTGGAGGGGGCGGAGCGGATCGACCTGATGATCACCGATGTCGGCCTGCCGGGCGGGCTCAACGGCCGCCAGGTGGCCGACGCGGCGCGGGTGGCGCGGCCGGAACTCAAGGTGCTGTTCGTCACCGGCTATGCCGAGAATGCCGTACTCAACCACGGCCATATCGAGCATGGCATGGAAGTGCTGACCAAGCCCTTCGCAGTGGACGACCTGACCAACCGGGTCGAGCGGATCATGCGCGAGCGCTAGACGGGCATAGGCGCGTCGCGTTCTGCCGCGGCCAGGACTGTTGCGACGTCGTTCGAGAGGTTTGGCCGCTCCAACCCACTGCGCCGGGACTGGGCCCCGGCCTTCGCCGGGGAACTAAGTCGGCGAAGATCTGCCTTGAGTTGAGATATTCTGTCGACGCGGTTCGATACGCCGGCGTATCAAACGGTCATGTTCCTCGCACTTGCTCTTGCGGCCGCCTGCCCGGCGGGCCAGCTCACGCCCGAACAGGCGCGGGAGGATCTCGAACTGGCGATCTCCGCGGCCGAGGCGGGGCTTCCCGACATCTATTGGCGGCAAAGGCCCGAGGACTGGGCGCGGCGCAAGGCGGTGGCGCGCGCGGAAGCGGCCAAAGCGACGAACGAGGAAGAACTGTTTCGGGCGCTCAGCCCGTTGTTGCGCGGGATCGGCGAAGGCCATCTCTCGGTCGCGCGCAGCGAGGGGATGAACTGTCGCTACCGCGAGTCCGCGCGGCTGTTTCCGCTCGACCTGTTCTGGGGCGAGTACAATCCCTCGGTGATCGCCGGCTATGGCGAGGCGGCGGACATCCCGCCGGGCACCGAGCTGCGGTGGCTGAACGGTGCCTCGGACCATGACATGGTCAGCGAGATGATGACCGTCAGTCCGCACGACGGCGACATCCGCACCGGCGTGATGCGCGACCGGGAGGGGCGCGGCTATGCGGTGGCGCGGTGGTGGCTGCGCGGCAACGAGCCCGACTATCTGGTGGAGCTCAAACTGCCCGACGGCAAGATGATGACGCGGCGGCTGAAGCCGGTGCCGGTCAGCGCCCGCCCGGCGCCGCCGGCGGATCCCGATCCGGTGGCGACGCTGAGCTGGGTCAATGCCGATACCGCCTATCTCTACGTCCCGACGTTCAGCAACAAGCGCTACCGGGCGGCGGGAGCGGACTATCGCAAGACGATCCAGGCGATCTTCGAGCAGCTTGCCGCGCACGGCGCGAAGAAGCTGATCCTCGACCTGCGCGACAATGGCGGCGGATCGGAGCCGAACGAGAGCATCCTCTTCTCCTATCTGGTGGAGGAGCCGTTCCAGAAATACGCGTCGGTCCGCTCGCGGCCGAACAAGCTTCGGGTGACCAGCCTGTCAGGCAAGGTGTTCGAGCAGGAAATCTACGACGCGGACGAGCTGAAGACCGTGGCGGCGGCGCCCAACGGCGACCTGCTGCGCACCAACGCGCCGCCCGAGGGGCTGATGACGCGCTGGGAAAAGGCCAGCCCGGTCTACAAGGGGCAGCTGGCGGTGCTGGCGGGTGGGTATACCTTCTCGGGCGGGGCGGAGCTGGCATCGATGCTGCGCGCGACCAATCGCGGGCTGTTCGTAGGCGAGGAAGTGGGCGGCACGCATGGCGGCAACACCAGCGGCTATAAATGGGAGATCACCCTGCCCAATTCGGGGATGGAGATCGGCATCCCGCTGCTCGCCTTCCGCTTCACCTGGAAGGAGAGCCCGGAAAATCATGGGCTGTGGCCGCAATGCCTGGTTCCGCCGCGGATAGGCGAGGTGCGGGTGACGAAGGATGCTGCGTATGATGTGGCGCTGCGCGCGCTGGACAAAGGGTGGACGGTGTCTGCCTCTCCTGGCTGCTAGGGGTATTTCTGCATCAAGGATAAGCTGCTGACCTAGTCGTTCCCCGGCGAAAGCCGGGGCCCAGGGCCACGAGCGATACGGCAGAGAAACCCTGGGCCCCGGCTTTCGCCGGGGAGCGGAAAGGGCTGAATGTCGCCGGCCCCTATCGGCCCGACCCTATCAGAAGCTCGGCTGGTTGGGGTCGCCGTCTTCCACCGGCGTGTGGATGCCGCACTCGGTCTTGTCCCAGCCGCGCCAGCGGCCCGAGCGGGGGTCTTCGCCCGGCTTGACCACGCTGGTGCAGGGCGCGCAGCCGATCGAGAGATAGCCCTGCGCCTCCAGCGGATGGCGGGGCAGGTCGTGCGCCTCGAAATAGGCCTCGATGTCCTGCTTGGTCCAGCTGGCCAGCGGATTGAACTTCATCCGGTCCCCGTCGAGCTCGAAGCGGGGCAGGGCGTTGCGGGTGGAGGCCTGGAACGCCTTGCGGCCGGTGATGCTGGCATCGAAGCCGGCCAGCGCCTTCTCGAGCGGGATCACCTTGCGGATCTCGCAGCAGCCGTCCGGATCATAGGACCAGCGCAGGCCGGTGGCGTCGCGCTTCTCGATCGTCTCGGCATCGGGCGCGATGATCTGGAGGTTCTTCAGGCCGATGAAGTCCGCGAGCTGCTGCACATAGGCCAGCGTCTCGGGGAAATGCTTGCCGGTATCGAGGAAGATGACCGGGGTGTTGGGATCGGCCTGGGCGACGAGATGGAGCAGGGCCGCGCTTTCGGCGCCGAAGGACGAGACGAGCGCGACGTCGCCGAGCATGTGGTTGCCCAGCACCTCGCGCAGCATCTCGGGCGTGTCGGTGCCACGGAACAGGTTGTTCAGGCGGATCGCGTCGGCCGCCGTCCAGCGCGGGGCGACATCGATACGGTCGATCTCCCGGTCCACCTTGCGCGCGGCCTCAGCCATGCCGGCGTTTCCATACCGGCACCGCCGGATCGGCGGCGGCCTGGTAATGGAACTCGTAGCGGGCGAGGCTGGCGGCGAGCACGGCTTCATCGACCGGCGCCTCGGGCGCGAAGCTGTCGAAGCCGCAGCGGCGCATCAGCGGGATCTGGTCGACCAGCACATCGCCCTGGGCGCGCAGCTCGCCCTGATAGCCCGCCTCGCGCAGGATGCGGCCGGTGGAATAGCCGCGGCCGTCGCGGAACTTGGGGAAGCTCACTTCGACCAGCGCGATGCGATCGAGATAGGGAAGGAGGACGCGGGCGTCCTCGCCGCTCTCGATGCGGACGGCGGTGGCGTTGGACTGGCCGAGGAACGCGTCGAGCGTGACCGCGGGCTCCTCATGCGCCTCGTCGTCGCGGTAGCGCAGCAGATCACCCATAAATCGCCTCCTTGAACGGGGCCATGCCGAGGCGGCGATAGGTGTCGAGGAAGCGCTCGCCGTCCTCGCGCTGGGCGAGATAGACGTTGGTGGCCTTCTCGATCGCGTCGACGATGCCGTCCTCGCTGAAGCCGGGGCCGGTGATCGTGCCGAGCGACACGTCCTCCGCACCCGAGCCGCCGAGCAGCAGCTGGTAGTTCTCGACGCCCTTACGATCGACACCGAGGATGCCGATGTGACCGGCATGGTGGTGGCCGCAGGCATTGATGCAGCCGCTGATCTTGAGCTTCAGTTCGCCGAGCTCGCGCTGGCGGCCGATGTCCGAGAAGCGCGTTGCGATCTTCTGCGCGAGCGGGATCGAGCGGGCGTTTGCCAGGCTGCAATAGTCGAGGCCCGGGCAGGCGATGATGTCGCTGATCAGGTCGAGATTGGCCTCGGCCAGCCCGGCGTCGCGCAGCTGCTGCCAGAGCGCGTAGAGATCGGCCTTGCGGACATGCGGCAGCACGATGTTCTGGGCGTGGGTGACGCGCAGCTCGTCGAAGCTGTGGGCCTTGGCGAGATCGGCCATCAGGTCGATCTGGTCGGCGGTGGCGTCGCCGGGAATGCCGCCGATCGGCTTCAGGCTGATCGTGACGACCGCATAGCCCGGCTGCTTGTGCGCCGAGACATTCTGGTCGAGCCAGACGGCGAAATCGGGATCGCTGCGATCGAGTGTGTCGGGCGCGTCCGCGTCATAGGCGGGCGGGGCGAAATGGGCGGCGATGCGGTCGAACTCTGCCCTGGGCGGATCGATGCCGAGCGCCTTGACCGCGGCGAACTCCTCCTCGACCTCGGCGGCGTATTTGTCCGCGCCGAGCTCGTGGATCAGGATCTTGATCCGCGCCTTGTACATGTTGTCGCGGCGACCGTAGCGATTGTAGACGCGCAGGCAGGCCTCGAGATAGCTGACGAAATCGTCGAAGGGCACGAAGTCCTTGATCAGCGGGGCGATCATCGGGGTGCGGCCCATGCCGCCGCCGACATAGATCGCGGCACCGAGCTGGCCGTCCTTCTCGACGATCTGGATGCCGATGTCGTGCAGGCGCATCGCCGCGCGGTCTTCCTCGGCGGCGATCACGCAGATCTTGAACTTGCGCGGCAGGTAGCTGAACTCGGGATGGAAGGTGCTCCACTGGCGCAGCAGCTCGGCCCAGGGGCGCGGATCGGTCAGCTCGTCGGCGGCGGCGCCGGCGAACTGGTCCGACGAGATGTTGCGGATGCAGTTGCCGCTGGTCTGGATGGCATGCATCTCGACCGTGGCCAGCTCGGCGAGGATGTCGGGCGCGTCCTCGAGCTTGATCCAGTTATACTGGAGGTTCTGGCGGGTGGTGAAATGGCCATAGCCGCGATCGTACTTGCGGGCGATGTGCGCCAGCATGTGCATCTGGCGGCTGTCGAGCGTGCCATAGGGCACCGCGACGCGCAGCATGTACGCATGGAGCTGGAGATAGAGGCCGTTCATCAGCCGCAGCGGCTTGAACTGGTCCTCGGTGATCTGGCCGGCAAGGCGGCGGTTCACCTGGTCGCGGAATTCCTCGACGCGCGCGGCGACGATGGAATGGTCATATTCGTCGTATTTGTACATGTCAGATCACCCAGCTGCCGGCGTTCGGGTCGGCGGGCTTGAGGGTCAGGTCCGGGCGGACGGTGGGGCCGAGCGCGCGGATGCGGTCCTTGATGTGCGCGGGGCGCGGGCCCTCCGGCGTAAGGGTCGCGTCGATCACATAGGGGCCGTTGACGCGGCGCGCACCTTCCTCGGCATGGGCGATCGCCTCGCCCTGGTCGCCGACATCGACGGCGTCCTCGACATGGCGCGACCAGCCGGCGCCGGTCCACCAGGTGACGTCGCCGCTGGCGAGGTCGTTGCCGGTGAGGAGTTTCATGCCCCAAGTCCTTCCAGGCTCTCCGCCGCCTTGGCCCAGTTGGCGAGCTTGTCCTGGGCGTCGGCCAGCATGACGACTTCGCCGACGATGATGATCGCGGGGCTCTTGACCTTCTCGCGGCTCACCATGGGCCCAAGGTCGGCGAGGATGGTGCGCAGCGCGCGGCTGCCCTCGAGCGTGCCGCGCTCGAGCACGGCGACGGGCATGTCGGGCGAGACGCCGTCGTTCATCAGCTTCTCGCTGATGTCCGGGCAGGTGGCGACGCCCATGTAGATCACCAGCGTGCGACCCTTGCCGGCGAGGCCGGACCAGTCCTGCTCGGACAGGCCCTTGCACTGGCCGGCGACGAAGCTGACCGCGCTCGACCAGTCGCGGTGGGTGAGCGGCAGGTTGACCTCGGCGGCGGCGCCGAGCGCGGCGGAGATGCCGGGGATGACTTCCACGGGAAGCCCGGCGGCGCGCACGGCTTCGACTTCCTCGCCGCCGCGGCCGAAGATGAACGGGTCGCCACCCTTGAGACGCACGACGATCGCGCCGGTCTTCACATGCGCGACGATCAGCGCGTTGATCGCGTCCTGCGGCACGGTGTGCTTCGAGCGCGACTTGGCGACCGAGATGCGGTGCGCCTGGGGGGCGAGATCGAGGACGCGGGGATCGACGAGGCCGTCATGGACGAGCACGTCCGCCTGCCTGAGCGCCTCGACGGCACGCACGGTGAGCAGGCCCGGATCGCCCGGGCCGGCACCAACGAGAATCACGCGCCCGCGCGCGGTGGGATCGAGAAGGGTCGCCATCAGTGGCAGATGCGCCCCGCCACCCTTTGCTTCAACTGACGCTTGCTTGGCCGTGGCCTAGCCAAACTATACCGCGGCAAGGGCTTTCGCATGGGCGGCCACCACCGCCCGCGTGCTCGCGTCGCTGTCGAACACGCCGTACCAGCCCTGGGGCTCGTGCGGCGGGTCGCCGAGCCAGGCGGTGTCGCCTGGGCGGAAGCGGTGGTCGCCGTGGACCGGGCGGCCTTCGCCGTTCCAGGCCCAGAAGTTCGAGCCGGCGATGATCCCCGGATTGGCCTCCACCGCGTCGTAGATCAGCTTGTAATAGCCGTCCTTGAAACTGGTCGCGCTCTCCGGATCATAGCCGCCGCCGTCGCGGGGATAGCCGAATTCCTCGATCACCAGCGGCTTGCCCATGTCGGTGGCGAGGGCGATGTGCTGGGCGATATAGTCGCGCACCCTGGCGAAGCTGGCGTCGTTGGTGCCGGCAATGTTCTTCGCATCGACCCAGCCCCAGTTGAGCGGCCAGATATGCGCGGTGAGATAGTCGATCTCGGGGAAGGCATGCGCGGCCTTGTAGACATCGGCGCGCTCGACCGAGCCCTTGAGTCCCTCGCTGCCGGTGGAGACCATGTGCTTGGGCGAGAGCGACTTGATGAGCTTCGCGGTGCCCTGGATCCAGCCATTATATGCAGCGAGGAAAGGCTCGGCGGATTTGGGGCTGCCGCACGGGCGCGGTTCGTTGGCGAGCTGCCAGGCCATGATCGTGGGGTCGCCGGCATGGCGCTTCACGGTGGCGCGGACATAGTCGTGGAACAGGGCGACGGCTTCGCTGCTCGCATAGAACTGCGCGGTCATGTCCGGGAATTCCGGCCAGGGATGCGCGGGGTCGTTCATGTCGAGATACTTCCCGCCATTCACCCAGGACAGGTAGGTCATCATCCCGCCCGACCATTCCCAGAAATTGGTGAGGTAGAGCACGGCCTTGATGTCGCGCTTGCCCATCTCAGCGAGCGCATAGGCTAGGCCATCGACCAGCGCCGGGTTCCAGGCGCTACCCCTGGTGCGGAAGGCGGGCTTCACCGAGTTTTTGAGCGGCGAATCCTCGGCCGAGGCGGCGACGCGGAGGTTGCGCACGCCGATGCCGGCCAGCGTGTCGAGCTCGCGGCGGAGGCGGTCGCGATTGCCCCAGGGCGCGTCGGCACCCAGCCAGGCGGCGTACCACATGTTGCTGCCGGCAAAGCGATAGGGCTTGCCTCTGAGGAACAGGCCGGTGCCCTTGCGGGTGACGAAGTCGCCGGGGGCGCTTGCGGTGGCGGGAAGGGGGAGTGCGGCGGCGCCAAGCGCGGCGGCGGTCGATCCGAGCACGGACCTGCGGGTAATCATGGTCTTCCTCCCCTGTTAGCGATCACATGATAGCCAGTGTGGCGCGGGGAGGAAGTGGGGTTGGACGGGGCGCGACCCTCGCAGGTGAGGGGGTGGAAGGGCCGCGCTCCCGTCCGCCCGTGTGACTGCGCCGTGCACACGGGCTGGGAAAGGATCAGTCGAACAGTTCCTCGAGGAACGACTTGCGGCGCTTCGGCGGATATTTCCCGCCGCCATGGCCGTAGCCGCCACGATCATCGTAGCGCGGGCGCTCTTCGCGATATTGCGGCTGCGGCGCCTGGGCCTGAACGGGCGCCGCCGAAACGGCACTCCGCTCGATGATCTTGTCGAGCTCGCCGCGATCGAGCCATACGCCGCGGCAGCTGGGGCAATGGTCGATCTCGATCCCCGAGCGCTCGACCGGCACCAGCACGGTGCCGTCGACGGGGCAGGTGAAGCTGGCCATGCCGGTTACTCCTTCTCGCCCACCAGGTTCAGCAGCAGCTGGAACATGTTGATCAGGTTCAGGTAGAGCGACAGCGCGCCCATGATCGCCAGCTTGTCGGCGGCTTCGCTGCGGCCGTAATAGGCATATTCGCTCTTCAGACGCTGCGTGTCCCAGGCGGTGAGGCCGGCGAATACGCCGATACCTACGATCGAGAGCAGGGTCTGCAGCATCGTCGAGCCGATGAAGACGTTGACGATGCTCACCAGCACCACCGCGATCAGGCCGACGAACAGGAAGGTGCCCATGCCGGTCAGGTCACGCTTGGTGGTGTAGCCGAACAGGCTCAGCGCCAGGAACATCGCGGCGGCGGCGAAGAAGGCCATGGCGATGCTCTGCCCGGTGAAGACCAGGAAGATGCTTGCCATCGACACGCCCATCACGCCGGCAAAGGCGAAGAAGGCGGTGCGGGCGCCGGCGGTGCTCATCCGCTCGATGCGGAACTGGAAGAAGAAGATGAAGGCGAGGGGCGCGAACATCGCCACCCACTTGAGCGGCGTGCCGAAGATCAGCGCGACCAGCGCCGGCGTGTTCGCCACGGCGAGCGCGACGAGGCCGGTGATCGCCAGACCGATCCCCATGTTGCGATAGATGCCCAGCATGTGCTGGCGCAGTCCCTCGTCAAAGCGCGCCGCGGCAGCGCCGGTGCGGGGGATCTGGTAAAGAGGGTTCACGTGCGAAAACTCCAATCGAAGCAAGTTCGATCGAGCGGCACCCGGCTCAGGCTTGGTGGGGAGGGAAGGGGGAGTACCGTCCAAACCTGCACCGAGCGCGCTCGATGCGGTCCGACATCACGAGGGCTTTGAAAGCCCTCGCCAGAGGGGCCCGGTCCGCAAGGGATAATCTAGGGGGCGGTTATGGCCGCTTCAACGACGCGACGGTAACAAAGTGTTGCTGGTGCGGTCAGCTGATGATGTTGCCGTTCCCGTCGTAGCATTCGCCCTCGTCACCCTGCACCCGCGCGCCGAAGTGCTGTGCGATATGCCACATTTTCGGAAACAGTTCGGCGTCCGGATTCTTGACGTCAATGCGTCCGCGGAAATGATGGAACCATCGCGGATCGTTATCGGCGGACGGGCGGGTCCAAAGGGTCAGCCCTGGTGCCTCGATCCGTATGGTCTCTCCCGAGCCCGACACCGTTTCGGCAAAACCGTCGATACGCATCTGCGGATCGCCGGCGACATAGGCCTGCCACTCTTCGAACGAAATATCATGGCCCTCATCGGACCAGTCTTCTCGACGCGTGATGTGGAGATCGTACCCCATGGCCAGGTCAGCCGTCGCGCAGGCCGACGCCCATCGAGGCGCGGGACGATTCGCTCTCCGAGGAGACCACCGGATAGGCGCAATAGTCTGCGGCGTAATAGGCGCTGGGACGGTGGTTGCCCGACCAGCCCACGCCGCCGAACGGCGCCGCCGAGGAGGCGCCGTTGGTCGGGCGGTTCCAGTTGACGATGCCGGCGCGGATATTCGCCCAGAACTGGTCGTAGAGCTTGGGATCCTGCGAGACCAGGCTGGCGGACAGGCCGTAGCGCGTGTCGTTCGCCTCGACGATCGCCTGTTCGAAGCTGTCCACCCGGAAGACCTGGAGGATCGGGCCGAACAGCTCGACATCGACCTTCTCCTTCGCCTCGGTCATGTCGATCATGCCGGGGGTGAGGAACGGACGGCCCTCGATCGGGCGCTCCATGTGGCGCAGCGGCCAGCCGCCCATGGTGGAGAGGGCGAGGAAGCTCTCGGTGAGCATGTCGGCGGCGTCATTGTCGATCACCGGGCCCATGAACGGGGCGGGATCAGCGTGCGGCTCGCCGATGATGAGGCGGCCGATCAGCTTGTTGAGCTCGGCCATCAGCGGATCGTAGAGCTTCTCGTCGACGATCAGGCGGCGGCCGGCGGTGCAGCGCTGGCCGGCGGTGGTGAAGGCGGACTGCACGACGAGCACGGCGGCCGAATAGAGATCGGGCGTGTCCCACACGACGATCGGATTGTTGCCGCCCATCTCGAGCGCGAGGATCTTCTCGGGCCGGGTGGCGAACTGGCGGTTGAGCGCGATGCCGGTATTGGCCGAGCCGGTGAACAGCAGGCCATCGATGTCCGGATGGCCGGCAAGCGCCTTGCCCTCGTCCGGACCGCCGATCAGCAGGCGGACACAGCCCTCCGGAATGCCGGCGGCGTGATAGCAATCGACCAGAAAGGCGCCCGAGGCCGGGGTCTTCTCCGATGGCTTGAACACCACCGCGTTGCCCGCGAGCAGCGCGGGGACGATATGGCCGTTGGGCAGGTGGACCGGGAAATTGTAAGGCCCGAGCACCGCCAGCACGCCGTGCGGCTTGTGGCGCAGCGCCAGCCGGGTGTTCATCGGCGCATCGATGCGGCGCTGGCCGGTGCGCTCCGAATAGGCGGTGATCGAGATATCGACCTTGGCGATCACCGTCTCGACTTCGGTGCGTGCTTCCCAGAGCGGCTTGCCGGTCTCCCGCGCGAGCAGGTCGGTGAAGGCATCCGCCTTCTGCCGCACCACGTTCGCGAAGCGGCGCAGCGCCTCGATCCGATAGGCAAGGGGATGGGCGGCCCAGGCGGCCCAGCTGGCGCGCGCAAGGGCGACTTCCTTGTCGGCGTCTCCGCTCATCTGGCGCCACAGCACGGCGCCGGTTGCGGGTTCGGTCGAGATGATTTCCGTGCCGGGCATCGATGTAGGGGAACTTGGTCTTTCAGGAAGGTTCAGGCGCTCTTGCACCAATTTTCGCGGCGAGGCCAGTGCCAGGCCCCGGCACGTTTCTGACGATGGCTATGCCTTATCGGAACCCCCAAGGGCCTCCGCCATCCGGCGGATCGCCGCCACCTTGGCGTGGAGAGGCTCCCAATCGTCCGACTCGGCGATCGATGCCCAGATCGTCTCGACTTCGTCGATCAGCATCGAGCAGGGTGCGCCGCTCCAATAGCCGTGATCGCGGGCCTTGCGGGGCTGGTAGAAGGCGAGCTGGCCGCGCAGATCGTCGAATGCTTCGCCATATTCCTCGGGCAGCGTGCCGCCGAACGCATCGAAGAAGAACTGGTCGATCGGGGTGAGCGTCTCCGCCAGTGCCTTTTCGAGCACGCCGGCGAGCACCCGGTCGGCCTCCGCGCTGCGCGGGGCGACGCCGAGGCGCCAGAGCAGCGCGGCGGTCACTTCGCGCTGATAGACGTCGGCAAAGCCCTCCATCGCCGCGATCAGCGGTTCCTCGGCGGCGATCTGGCGCAGCGCTATGGCGAGCTGCATCACGTCCCAGTAGATCGCCTCGGGCTGGCGGCCGAAGGCATAGAGCCCGGCATGGTCGAAATAGGCGGCGGTGAAGCCCGATTCCCAGAAGGGAGCGAAGCGCCAGGGGCCGTAATCGAAGCTTTCGCCGGTGACGTTGATATTGTCGCTGTTGAGCACGCCGTGGACGAAGCCGGCGGCCATGAAGCGCGCGGCCATGGTCGCGGTGCGCTCGGCGACATGGGCGAGCAGCCGGGCGGGGGCATCCTCGCCGGGTTCCTCGCCATAAAACTGGCGCAGCACATAGGCGACGAGGCGTTCCATCGCCTCCGTCTCCTGGAAATGGGCGAGGCGCTGGAAGGTGCCGATGCGGATATGGCCGTGGCTCATCCGGACGAGCACCGAGGAGCGGGTGGGCGAGGGCTCGTCGCCGCGGTACAGTTCCTCGCCGGTCTCAATCAGCGAGAAGGTGCGGCTGGTCTCGACATTCAGCGCCTCGAGCATCTCGGTGGCGAGGATCTCGCGGACGCCGCCCTTCAAGGTGAGTCGGCCGTCGCCGAAGCGGCTGTACGGCGTCTGGCCCGATCCCTTGGTGCCGAGGTCGATCAGCCGGCCCTTGTCATCACGCATCTGGGCGAACAGGAAGCCGCGGCCGTCGCCGATCTCGGGATTGTACACGCGGAACTGGTGGCCGTGATAGCGCAGCGCCAGCGGAGTCGGGAGGCTGCCTTTCAGCGGCTCGAACCGGCCGAAATGGGCGATCCATTGTTCGTCGGACAGGCCCTCCAGCCCGACCTGCGCCGCCGCGCGATCGTTGCGGAAGCGCAGGATTGTCTGGGGAAAGCGCGCGGCTGCTACGGGATCGTAGAAGCTGTCGCCGAGTTCGAGGATCGCCTGTTGCGGAGTGAAGTCCATGCAGCGATATGGGGAAGGATGGCCGAGCGACGCAACTATTCCGACGGTTTCTGGTGGTCGCGGGACGGGATTCGTCTCCACTATCGCGAATATGCAGGCCCGGCGGACAAGCCACCGGTGCTGTGCTTCCCCGGGCTGACCCGCAATGCACGCGACTATGAGGCGCTGGCCGAGCGGCTGGCGGGGCAGTGGCGCGTGCTGTGCGTCGAGTTCCGCGGGCGCGGCGAGAGCGGCTATGCCAAGGACCCGATGTCCTATGTGCCGCTCACCTATTTCCAGGACGTCGAAGCGCTGCTCGAGGAGCTGAAGGTCGACCGGTTCGTCGCGGTCGGCACCTCGCTGGGCGGGCTGGTGACGATGCTGCTCGCCGCCACCGAGCGCGACAAGCTGGCGGGCGTGGTGCTCAACGATGTGGGGCCCGAGATCAATCCGGCCGGGCTGGCGCGGATCCGCACCTATGTCGGCAAGGCGGTGTGGTACCCGACCTGGATGCACGCCGCGCGCGGCGTCGCCGAGGGCAATGCCGATGTCTATCCGGACTATGGGATCGAGGACTGGCTGCGCATGGCCAAGCGGCTCTACCGGGTGAACAGCTCGGGGCGGATCGTGCTGGACTATGACATGAAGATCGCCGAGCCGTTCCGCGTGCCGGGCAACGAGACCGGGCCGGACATGTGGCCGACGATCGATGCGATGAACGGCCGCCCGCTGCTGATCGTGCGCGGCGAGCGCTCGGACATCCTGAGCGAGGACACCGCCGAGCGGATGGTGGCGCGGGTGCAGGGTGCCGAGCTGGTGACGGTGCCAGGCATCGGCCATGCCCCGACGCTGGAGGAGCCCGAGGCGGTGGCGGGGATCGAGCGGCTGCTGGCGAAGATTTGATCGCCGTCACGGCGCGGGCCGGGATCCCGTGGCACGTGTCGAACTCTTGCCACGCGATATCCTGGCTTTCGCCGGGATGACGGATTGACTATCGAGCCTTTCCAACGATGCCCATCCACATCCTTCATCTCCATTCGACCTTCAACCTCGGCGGCAAGGAAGCGCGCGCCGTGCGGCTGATGAATGCGTTCGGCGACAAGGCGCGGCACACGATCGTGTCGGCGATGCCCGACCAGCTCGAGGCGCGGGCGATGATCGCCCAGGGGATCAAGTACGAGATCGCGCTGGATCCGCCACCGCTCTCCGGCAAGCCCTCGGCCAAGCGCTATGAGGCGATCGCGCGCTACATGCGCCGGTTCGACCTGGTGCTGACCTACAACTGGGGGGCGATCGACGGGGTGATGGCGGCGCGGGTGTTCGGCAAGGGCCTGCCGCCGGTGATCCACCACGAGGACGGGTTCAACCAGGACGAGGCCGAGCGGCTCAGCCCGGTGCGCAACATGTATCGCCGGATCGCGCTGCCCGCCGCCAATGCGCTGGTGGTGCCCTCCGAAGTGCTCGAGCGGATCGCGCTGAAGCACTGGCGCCAGCCCGCCGACCGGCTGTTCCGCATCGCCAACGGCATCCCGACGATGCAGTTCGCCGGCAAGCCCGATGTCGAGCTGATCCCGGAGCTCAAGAAGAAGAGGCCCGGTACGCTGGTGGTCGGCGCGGTGGCGGGGCTGCGGCCGGTCAAGGACCTGCCGATGCTGGTCCGCGCCGTCGCCGGGCTCAACACGCGCTTCAAGCTGGTGATCGTGGGCGAGGGCCCCGAACGCCAGGCCATCCTCGATGCCGCCGAGGCGATGGCGATCGAGGATGACGTGATCCTGCCCGGATTCCTGCGCGAGCCGCACCGCTATATGGGGTTGTTCGACGTGTTCGCGCTCTCCTCGAAGAGCGAGCAGGCGCCGCTCTCGGTGCTCGAGGCGATGGCCGCCGGGCTGCCGGTGGTGGCGCCGATGGTAGGCGACATTCCCGCGATGGTGGGAGACCGCAACCGCCACTTCCTGCCCCCCGAGCGCAGCGAAGTGGTGCTGCGCGACCGGATCGACATGTTCGTGAAGCATCCCGAGGAGCGCAGGCTCGTCGGCGAGGAGAACCGCGCGCGCGCCCGTGCGTTCTACGATGAGAGCGAAATGATCGCCGCCTATGCGCGGCTCTATGGCGCCGCAATGGGACGGCCTGACGCACTGCAATAACGAATGTTGCTCGCTTGTTGCGTCCAATGCGTCTAGCGTCGCCCGAATTTTTAGTCTGGAGGTTCTGTGTTCAAGGGTCTGTCGCCCATCCTGTACAACGGCCGCGAGGTCTGGCCGATCGTCGAGGGGGGCAAGGGTGTGGCTGCCACCAACCACGCCAGCGCAGGCGCCTGGGCCGCCGCGGGCGGCATCGGCACGGTCTCCGCGGTCAATGCCGACAGCTATGATGCCGACGGCAAGATCATCCCGCAGATCTACAACGCACTCACGCGCCGCGAGCGCCATGAGGAGCTGATCCAGTACGCGATCGAGGGCGCCGTCCAGCAGGTCAAGAAGGCCTTCGAGATCGCCGGCGGCAAGGGTGCGATCAACATCAACGTGCTGTGGGAGATGGGCGGCGCGCAGCGCGTGCTGCACGGTGTGCTCGAGCGTACCCGCGGCATGGTGGCCGGCGTCACCTGCGGCGCGGGCATGCCCTATAAGCTCAGCGAGATCGCGGCGTCGTACAACGTCAACTATCTGCCGATCGTCAGCTCGGGCCGTGCTTTCCGCGCACTGTGGAAGCGCGCCTATTCCAAGGCGAGCGAGTGGCTGGCGGCGGTGGTCTATGAGGATCCCTGGCTTGCCGGCGGCCATAACGGCCTGTCGAACGCCGAGGATCCGTTGCAGCCGCAGGACCCGTATCCGCGCGTCAAGGAACTGCGCGCGGTGATGCGCGAGGGCGGCATCTCGGACGATGTGCCGATCGTGATGGCCGGCGGCGTCTGGTTCCTGCGCGACTGGAACGACTGGATCGACAATCCCGAGCTCGGCAAGATCGCCTTCCAGTTTGGCACGCGCCCGCTGCTGACCCAGGAAAGCCCGATCCCGCAGGGCTGGAAGGCCAAGCTGACCGAGATCGAGGAAGGCGAAGTGCTGCTGCACCGCTTCTCGCCGACCGGCTTCTATTCGAGCGCCGTGCGCAACCCGTTCCTGCGCAACCTCGAGGCGCGCTCGGAGCGCCAGATCCCCTATTCGACGGAAGAGGCGGGCGACCACACCTTCCAGCTCGATGTGGGCGTGAAGGGCAAGAATTTCTGGGTGACGCGCAACGATCTGCTGCGCGCGCGCCAGTGGTTCGGCAACGGCTTCACCGCCGCGCTCAAGACGCCGGACAACACGCTCGTGTTCGTCACGCCGGAAGAGCAGCAGATCATCCGCACCGACCAGAAGGACTGCATGGGCTGCCTGAGCCAGTGCGCCTTCTCGTCCTGGGCGGATACCGAGACCAACTCGACCGGGCGTCTGGCGGACCCGCGCAGCTTCTGCATCCAGAAGACGCTGCAGGACATCGCGCATGGCGGTCCGACCGACGAGAATCTGATGTTCGCTGGGCACGCTGCCTATCACTTCAAGCGGGACCCGTTCTATTCGAACGGTTTCGTGCCGACGGTGAAGCAGCTGGTGGACCGGATCCTGACGGGCGACTAAGGGCGATCGAGGGGTTTCCTGCGTGGCTTCGGCCACGTCTTGGAAAGTCGTCAGGAAGCTTCGGTAAGATCCGCCGTGGCGGTGTCGCGGCGGCTCTGGCCGCGGATAAGGTCGATGCCGGCGCGTAGCCAGCTCTGGAAGATGCTTGGTGAGGTATCGGCCGGCAGCGTCGGGGCGGGTGCCTGCGGCTCGCTGTTCCGCGCCGTGCGGTTGCTGGTGATGGCCAAGGTCTCGTTGGCGGCGCGCAGCAGGGCGTTGAAGTTCAGCCGCTCGATCAGCTGGATGCCGAGCGTCTTGCCCTTCACCCACACGACCCGGCCAACCATCGCCAGCGAGGCC
This sequence comes from Sphingomonas kyeonggiensis, assembly GCF_014204495.1. Taxonomy (GTDB): domain Bacteria; phylum Pseudomonadota; class Alphaproteobacteria; order Sphingomonadales; family Sphingomonadaceae; genus Sphingomonas; species Sphingomonas kyeonggiensis_A. The sequence continues at coordinate 215,798 of NZ_JACHLN010000002.1, forward strand.
CGGCGGACCTCGACATAGGTTCCCGGCCTGGGCGGGAACGGCGCCAGCAACATCATGCCATGCGGCGAGATGTTGCGGATGGTTACGTCAGACCATCCTCGCTTGCTGCGCATCTGGGCGGGAATGACGACCTCCCGCCTCGATTCTCTCGGTTGCATTCAAGTCCCCCTTGCGGTGCACCCTATAGGTGGCTTTGCGTAGGGTATAACTACGTGGAAATGCGTTTACCGAGGACTTGCTGACCTTGGTTAATTGGGCGGAAGATGCTCCGGATTGGAGCTATTGTTCCAAATAATCCAAAGTATTTATAAGATAAACTACACCCAGCCATCGAGTACTTGGTCAGGTGGGCGGTGTCCGTCGGACCAGGCGCGGATATTGGCGATCACCTTCACGCCCATATCCTCGCGGCCCTCGAAAGTGGCCGAGCCGAGGTGCGGAAGCAGCACGACATTATCGAGCGCGATCAGGCGCGGGTCGACGGCGGGCTCGCCCACATAGACGTCGAGCCCGGCGCCGGCGATGCGGCCTTCGGTCAGCGCGGCGATCATTGCTTCATTATCGACGATTTCGCCGCGGGCGGTGTTGATCAGCCACCCCTTGGGGCCGAGCAGATCGAGCCGGCGGGCGTCGATCAGGCCGCTGGTGGTACCGGTGTGCGGCGTGTGGATCGTCAGGATGTCCGACGCCTCGAGCATCGAATCGAGTTCGCCGTGCCAGGTGGCGCCGAGCTGGGCCTCCAGCACCTGGGGCAGGCGGTGGCGGTTATGGTAGTGGATCTGCAGGCCGAAGGCCCGGGCGCGGAGCGCGACGGCCTGGCCGATCCGGCCCATGCCGAGGATACCGAGCTTCTTGCCGCCGATCCGGTGGCCGCGCATCGACGTGGGTGCCCAGCCTTTCCACGCGCCCTGGCGGACCAGTTCATCGCCTTCGACCAGCCGGCGCGGCACGGCGAGGATCAGCGCCAGCGCCATGTCGGCAGTGTCCTCGGTCAGCACGCCCGGAGTGTTGGTGACGGTGATCCCGCGCTCGCGGGCGGCCTTGAGATCGATATGGCCGACCCCGGCGCCGTAATTGGCGATCAGGCGAAGGCGATCGGGTGCGGCCTGGATCAGCGCGGCATCGATCCGGTCGGTGACGGTGGGGACGAATACGTCGCAATCGGCCATCGCGGCGGCTAGCTGATCGCGGGTTAGCGCCACGTCACCGGGATTGGTCGCGGCATCGAACAATTCGGCCATGCGCGCCTCGATGCTCTCGGGCAGCGCGCGGGTGACGATCACCCGGGGGCGGGAAGGGCGCGGGCCTTGTGCCATAAAAGGCGGCTTGGCCGGTGCAGGGGCGCCAGTCAACGGTTGATGGCGAGGGGCTGCTCAGGGTAAACGGTTCCCACACACAATATTCATGGGGGTCGCATGCGTTTCGGGAAATGGGTCGTGCTCGGCGTCGTCGCGCTTGGGCTGGCCGTTCCTGCATTCGCACAGCGCAAGACGCCCTATTTCGTCTCGATCAAGGCCGAGAAGGCGCGGATGCGCACCGGGCCGGGGCGCAACTATCCGTCGAACTGGCTCTACCAGCGCCGCGGGCTGCCGCTGAAGGTGATCGACATCTATGGCGAGTGGCGCAAGGTCGAGGATCCCGACGGCACCCAAGGCTGGATGCTGGCGAACCTGCTCGACGATGTGCGCACCGCGATGGTGATCGGCACGGTGAGCGAGATGCGCGACGCACCGCGCTTCAATGCCCGGGTAAGCTGGCGCGCGGCGCCGGGGGTGGTCGGCCGGGTGAGCCGCTGCGCCAGCGGCTGGTGCTGGTTCGATGTCGCCGGGCGCGGCGGTTATATCGAGCAGAGCCATATCTGGGGCACCGATCCGGGCGAAGCGGTGAACTGAACCAGTCCCTTTGCGACGTGGAAGTTCGCTAGGGTTGCTGCCGGGCGCTCGGGGAATTTGGAAATTGGCGCTCGCAAGCGTCCAGTCGGCCTCCGGCGGGTGCCATCGCCCGGGATGACGATTCTGTCTTCGCGATGAGAAAGAGCCTGGCGACCGTGTCAGGCGAAATCCTACATTGGAAGAGGCTAAATCACGCCAGTTTGTACGGCCTGGGATCGCCGCGTTCCGCGATCAGCTGGCGGCGGGCTTCAGTGCGCGCTTCGTCGTACCAGGCGCGAGCGGGCCCGGGGAGCGAGGCCAGGATTGCCTCATCGGGTTCGACCGCGATGCGGGCGACCAGTTGATCGGGCTCGACGCCGAGCAAGGGCGCGAGCAGGCGCATCGTGCGGGCGCGCAGGCGGAATTCGAAATCGTCGAGGCGCGCCGATTCGACCTCGGCCTTTTTGAGTAGTGCGCCTCGAAGATCGAAGACCATCTTTCCTCCAGTTCCCGGCGGAAGCCGGGGCCCAGAGCCAGGAACGATGTCGCTTGTGACCCTGGGCCCCGGCTTCCGCCGGGGTGCAGTTTGGATTTAGTCCAGCAGTTCCACTGCCATCGCGGTCGCTTCGCCGCCACCGATGCAGAGCGAGGCGAGGCCGCGACGCGCGCCGCGCGTCTCCAGCGCGGAGAGGAGCGTGGCGAGGACGCGCGCGCCGCTCGCGCCGATCGGATGGCCGAGCGCGCAGGCGCCGCCGTTCACGTTGAGCACGGCGTGATCGAGGCTCAGTTCCTTCATCGCGATCATCGCGACCGCCGCGAACGCCTCGTTGACTTCGAACAGGTCGACATCGCCGACCGCCCAGCCGGCCTTTGCCAGCGCCTTCTTCATCGCGAAGACCGGGGCGGTGGTGAAGCGGGCCGGGGCATGGGCATGGGCGGCATGCGCGACGACGCGGGCGACGGGGGTGAGACCGAGCTTTTCGGCGACGCTCAGCCGGGTCATCACCAGCGCAGCGGCGCCGTCCGAGATCGACGAGGCGTTGGCGGCGGTGATCGTGCCGTCCTTCGAGAAGGCGGGCTTGAGCGTGGGGATCTTGGCCGGATCGCCCTTGGCGGGCTGCTCGTCGGCGGCGACCTGGACCACGCCCTTGCGGGTCTTCACCTCGACCGGCACGATCTCGCGGTCGAAGGCGCCGCTCGCCTGGGCGGCCTTGGCGCGTTCCAGCGAAGCGATGGCGAAATCGTCCTGCGCCTGACGGGTGAACTGATATTCCTGCGCCACTTCCTCGGCGAAATTGCCCATCAGCTTGCCGGGCTCATAGGCATCCTCGAGCCCGTCCAGGTACATGTGGTCCTTGAGCACGTCATGGCCGATCCGGGCGCCGGCGCGGTGGCGGAGCGAGAGATAGGGCGCGTTGGTCATGCTCTCCATGCCGCCCGCGATCAGCATGTCGACCGAGCCGGCGGCAAGCGCCTCGGCGGCCATGATCGCCGCCTGCATGCCCGAGCCGCACATCTTGTTCACCGTGGTGGCCTCGATGTGATTGGGCAGGCCGGCCTTGAGCGCGGCCTGGCGCGCCGGGGCCTGGCCGAGGCCGGCGGGGAGGACACAGCCCATGTAGATCCGCTCGATCGCCTCGCCCTTCAGCCCCGCGCGCTGGACCGCGGCGCCCACCGCGGCGGCACCGAGATCGGTGGCGGAAGCCTCTGCCAGCGCGCCCTGGAAGCTCCCCATCGGGGTGCGGGCATAGGAAGCGATGACGACGTCGTCGGCGGACATTTGGGATCCTCTCATTGGTTTGGGACCATCTAGTATCGGAAGTGATCGTTTGCAAAAGTGACACGCTGCGGCATGACGGGGGCATGGAGCAGATCGGGGTGCCAGATGACGATTGACCCGGTCTGGGGATGGGCGGTTTTGCTGGGGGTGCTGGGGCTGGTCTTCGGCAGCTTCATCGCGACGCTGGCGATACGCTGGCCGGCCGGAAAAGCGATCAGTAGCGGACGCTCCGCCTGCGATGTTTGCGCCAAGGGCTTGCGCGCGGGCGAATTGATCCCGGTTCTGAGCTATCTGCTCCAGCGCGGGCGCTGCCGGGGGTGCGGTGCGCATATCCGCGTACAGCATGTCCTGACCGAGATGGTGGGGGGCGCAATCGGCATCGCGGCCGCCATCGCCTCGCCCGATCCGGCGGGGGCAGCCGGTGCCGTGTTCGGCTGGCTGCTGCTGACGCTCGCCGCGCTCGACATCGAGGCGCTCTGGCTGCCCAACAAGTTGACCGCGACGCTGGCGATCGCCGGATTGGCCACGGGAATCATCGGGTTACAGCCGGCGTTACAGGACCGGCTGATCGGCGGCGCAGCGGGCTTCGGGGTGCTGTGGATCGTCGCCTGGAGCTACCGGAGGCTGCGCGGACGGCAGGGACTGGGCGGCGGCGACCCCAAATTGTTCGGCGGCATCGGGCTTTGGCTCGGATGGCAGGCGCTACCTTTGGTGTTGCTTGCGGCCTGTTTGATCGGACTGGCGGGCGTGCTCGGACTGATGCTGGGCGGGCGCAGGATCACCGCGACCGACCGGCTGCCCTTCGGCGTGATGCTCGCGGCGGCCGCATTCGCGGTGTGGCTTGGAATGGCGATCGGACCGATGCCGGTTTAGGCTCGGGCCCAAAAAGAGGGAGAAGGGCATGCGAAGCGTGATGCTGGGGGCGGGGATCCTGCTCGGACTGACGATCGGACAAGACGCCGCGGCGCAGGACCGGGACGCCGAGACGATCCAGGTGCTCGCGACGGGATCGGTCGAGACGCCGCCTGAAGTTGCCACGATAAGCTACAGCCTGCGCGGGGAGGGCAAGCTGCCCGACGATGCCAGCCGCGCGCTGGTCGCCGGCAAGGCGGCGGTCGAGAAGGCGCTGGCCAGCGTCGCCGGGACGAAGCTGCGGATCACCACCGGCACGCTCACCATCCGAGAAGTGCGCGGCAAGGATTGCGGTGACAACCGCTATGACGCGACGGCACGCCTTTCCACCGGCGCCTGCGCGATCGAGGGCTATATCGCGGAGATGACGGTCGCGGCGAGGGTCTCGCCGGTGGACAAGGCGGGCACGCTCACCGGGCTCGCAGCGCGGGCAGGCGGAAGCGATGTGGGCCTGCAGGGCTTCGAAATCCTCGATGCGCGCGCTGCGCGCAAGCGAGCGATGGCGGCTGCGGTGGCCAACGGGACTGCGGAAGCCGAGGCGATCGCGGCGGCGTCGCACGTCAAGCTCGGGCGGTTGATCCGCGCGGTCGATGGCGATGCGAGCGTGGTGCGTGTCGACGCCATCGTCAGCGAGAGCATCGGCGGCCTTCCGAATGCACCTGCGCCCGAGCCGGTGCCGATTGCGATCACGCCCAAATCCGTCGAGACCAGCGCCCGGCTGGTCCTAACCTTCGAGGTGGTACGATGAGCATGCGCGACCTGCTTGACGCCCAGCGTGCGGCCTTCATGGCCGAACTGCCCGTTTCGCTCGACAGCCGGCGCGACCGGCTGAAGCGCGCGATCGCGATGGTCTCCGACAATGCCGACAAGCTCTGCGACGCGCTAAGCGAGGATTTCGGGCATCGCAGCCGCGAGCAATCGATGATCACCGACATCGCCGCCTCGGTCGGGCCGCTCAAGCATGCGCTCAAGCATCTCGCGCGCTGGGCGAAGCCGGCACGCAAGCCGGTGCTGTTCCCGCTCGGGCTGCTCGGCGGGCGCGGGCATATCGAGTACCAGCCCAAGGGCGTGGTGGGGATCATCGCGCCGTGGAACTTCCCGGTGCAGCTGGTGGTGAGCCCGCTGGCCGGCGTGTTCGCCGCGGGCAACCGGGCGATGGTGAAGACCAGCGAATACACGCCCGTGACCAGCGAAGTGATGGCCGAGCTGGCGGGGCGCTATTTCGACGCGACCGAGCTGGCCTTCGTCAGCGGCGGGCCCGAGGCGGGCAAGGCCTTTGCCGAGCTGCCCTTCGACCACCTGCTGTTCACCGGCGCTACGGGCATCGCCAAGCACATCCTGCACGCGGCGGCGGATAACCTCGTGCCGGTGACGCTCGAGCTGGGCGGCAAGTCGCCGGTGGTGGTGAGCCGCTCCGCCGACATCGCCCAGACGACCGAGCGGGTGGCGCTGGGCAAGATGCTCAACGCCGGCCAGATCTGCCTGGCGCCCGATTACATGCTGGTGCCCGAGGAGAAGGAAGCCGAAGTGGTCGACGGGCTCGTCGCCGCGGCCACGCGCATGTATCCGACTTTGCTCTCCAACCCCGACTATACCGCGGTCATCAACGACCGGCATTATGAGCGGCTGACCGGCTGGATCGAGGATGCGCGGGCCAAGGGTGCCGAGGTGATCGCGGTCAATCCGGCGAACGAGGATCTGGGCAGCTCCAATTCGCGCAAGTTGCCGCTCCACATCATCCGCAACCCGACCGACGACATGACGGTGATGCAGGAGGAGATCTTCGGCCCCGTGCTGCCGGTGCGGCGCTATGGCAAGCTCGAGGACGCGATCGGCGAAGTGAACCGGCGCGACCGGCCGCTGGCGCTCTATTATTTCGGCAAGGACGAGGGCGAGAAGCGCACGGTGCTCGACCGGACGATCTCGGGCGGAGCGACGATCAACGACGTGATCTTCCATGTCAGCCAGGAAGAGCTGCCCTTCGGCGGCATCGGCCCGTCGGGGATGGGTGCCTATCACGGTGAGATCGGCTTCCGGACGTTCAGCCATGCCAAGGCGGTGTACAGCCAGCCGAAGCTGGATGTGGCCGGGCTGGCGGGGCTCAAGCCGCCTTATGGCAAGAAGACGCGGGCGGCGATCGCGCGGCAGATGAAGTAAGTTAGCTCGGTGGAGCCTCTTCGCTCCCCTCCCTGCAAGGGAGGGGCTGGGGGTGGGTTGCGAGCGTAGCGAGCCCAACGGGGCGCGTGGTGAAACAGAAAAGGCCGGGCATCGAGCCCGGCCTTTTCTAACCCACCCCTTGCCCCTCCCTTGCAGGGAGGGGAATATGCCCGCCGGTTACGCGCAAAAAAAGGCCGCCCCGAAGGACGGCCGTGAAAGTCTTAGGAGAGGATGCCTGAAAGGCCCGATCTTTGTGCATCGCAGCGGTTCATATCGCAAGTGCGTAATGTTACCGGTAGCATTGCAAAAAATGCAATTGGCCAACGTTGTCAGTTGCGAAAGCAGAAATACGATAAATGAGTGTACGCCATGACCGTGCTTAAGCTGGACGATTTCCTGCCCTATCGCTTGTCGATCGCATCGAACGCGGTGTCGGACGCGGTGGCCAGCGCCTATCGCGCGCTGTTCGGGCTCAAGATTCCCGAGTGGCGACTCGTGACGATCCTGGCCGAGGGCGGGGCGATGAGCCAGCAGGCTTTGTGCGGCCGGACGCGGATGGACAAGGTGACGGTGAGCCGGGCGGCGATCGCGCTGTCCGAGCGCGGGCTGATCAGCCGGGCGAGCAATCCGGGCGACCAGCGCTCGCACCTGCTGACGCTGAGCAAGGCGGGCTGGGAACTGTACGAGGAAGTGGCGCCCAAGGCGATCGAGCTGGAGAAGCAGGTGTTCGCCGGGTTTACCGCCGAGGAGCGCGTGCTGCTGCGCGCGATGCTGGACCGGATCGAGGGCGCGGTGCAGGATCTGGAGCATAAGGCTTGATCCCGGGGACAGCTATCGCCTAAGCCGGGCGAGCCCTCCCCAGGCGAACACTTGAGTATCGTGTCGCAGGAGGATTTTCATGACCGTCATTCGTTCCGGCCTGTCCGTCGCCGAGCCGCTCGCGCGCTTCGTCGAGGAGCAGGTGCTGCCCGGGCTCGACATCGCGGCCGAGGGGTGGTGGGCCGGCGTGGCGGAGATCTTCGCGCGGTTCGCGCCGGAGAACCGGGCGCTGCTGGCCAAGCGCGATGCGCTGCAGGCGATGATCGACGTCAATCCGACCTTGTCGGGCGACGGGAAGTTCCTGCGCGAGATCGGCTATCTGGTCGACGAACCGGCGCCGTTCGAGATCGGCACGCGCAATGTCGATCCCGAGATCGCGACCATGGCCGGGCCGCAGCTGGTGGTGCCGGCGCTCAACGCGCGCTTCGTGCTCAATGCGGCCAATGCGCGTTGGGGCAGCCTGTATGACGCGCTGTACGGGACGGATGCGCTGCCGGGCGCGGCGAAGCCGGGCGGCTATGATGCGGCGCGCGGGAGCCAGGTGATCGCCTATGCCAAGGCGTTTCTCGACAGGGCGGTGCCGCTGGCGAGCGGGAGCTGGGCCGAACTGAGCGGGGAGCCGGTACTGGCCGATCCGTTGCAGCAGGTCGGGCCCTGGCTGTTCCGGCACAATGGCCTGCACATCGAAGTGGTGATCGACCGGGCGCATCCGATCGGGCGTGACGATCCCGCCGGCATCGCCGATGTCGTGCTGGAAAGTGCGCTGACCGCGATCGTCGACCTGGAGGATTCGATCGCCGCGGTCGATGCCGAGGACAAGGCTGCCGCCTATGCCAATTGGCTGGGGCTGATGCGCGGCGACCTGGAGGAAAGCTTCGACAAGGGGGGGCGGACGCTGACCCGGAGGCTCAATCCGGACCGTGGCGCGCTGCCCGGCCGCGCGCTGCTGTTCGTCCGCAATGTCGGGCATCTGATGACCACGCCGGCGCTGCATCTGGCCGATGGCAGCCAGGCGCCCGAGGGCGTGCTCGACGCGATCCTGACCAGCACGATCGCGCTCTACGACATTCGCGGCATGGGCCGATACCGCAACAGCCGGACGGGCTCGATCTACATCGTGAAGCCCAAGATGCACGGGCCCGAGGAATGCGGTTTCACCAACGACCTGTTCGACGCGGTGGAGGATCTGCTCGTGCTGCCGCGCCACACGATCAAGGTGGGCGTGATGGACGAGGAGCGGCGGACCTCGGCCAATCTCGCCGCGTGCATCCATGCGGTGAGGGACCGGATCGTCTTCATCAACACCGGCTTCCTCGATCGCACCGGCGACGAGATCCACACCAGCATGCGCGCCGGGCCGATGATCCCCAAGGGCGAGATGAAGGGGGCGGACTGGATCAAGGCCTATGAGGACCGCAATGTCCGCATCGGCCTCGCCTGCGGGCTGAGCGGCAAGGCGCAGATCGGCAAGGGGATGTGGGCGGCGCCGGACCGGATGGCCGACATGCTCGCGCAGAAGATCGCGCATCCGATGAGCGGCGCCAACACCGCCTGGGTGCCGAGCCCGACCGCGGCGACCCTGCATGCGCTCCACTATCACCAGGTCGATGTCTTCGCCCGGCAGGAGGCGATTGCCGGCGAGGCGATCCCGCCGCTGGCGCCGCTGCTCAGCGTGCCGCTGGCCGAGGGGCGCAACTGGCAGGCCGAGGAAGTGACGCAGGAGCTCGACAACAATGCCCAGGGCATCCTTGGCTATGTCGTGCGCTGGATCGACCAGGGGGTGGGGTGTTCCAAGGTGCCCGACATCCATGACGTCGGGCTGATGGAGGACCGCGCGACGCTGCGCATCTCCTCGCAGCACATGGCCAACTGGCTGCTCCACGGGGTGGCGCAGGCGGCGGATGTCGATGCGGCGCTCAGCCGGATGGCGGCCAAGGTCGACGCGCAGAATGCGGGCGATCCGCTCTACCTGCCAATGGCGGGGAACGAGGATACCAGCCTTGCCTTCCAGGCGGCGCGGGCACTGGTCTTCGAGGGGCTGGAACAGCCGAACGGCTATACCGAACCACTTCTCCACAGGTTTCGCGCCGAAGCGAAGGCTGTAGCGCGCTGAAATCGCTCGCTATTCGCAAAAAGGGGGACCCAAAGCGCATTTGGGTCGTTACGCTTGCGAGAGGGCCGGGGTAGGAACGCGGCTCGAAAGGGAGCGCGTGCGTAGAGGGGTGAAGCGGATTTGGCTGGCGGCGCTCGCCGGTACGGCATTCGTGCCGGGGCTTGCGCATGCGCAGATCTCCGATCCGAAGCCGGGCCAGGGCGCGCCGCCCTCCGGCCCCGCGCCTGCGCCTTCGGCAAGCCCGACGCCTGCGCCGACTCCCGGGCAGGGCGGTGTGGTCGTCGTCGCGCCGGTGGACGAGAGCCCGATCGTGCCCGATGCCGATTTCGAGGCGGCGATGCCCAAGATCGAGGGCGATATCAACGCGCCCCTGGAAGCGATGCCCTCGCCGACCGGGGGAGAGGCCAAGCCGGTGCCGACGACGCAGGGTCAGGCTACCCAGCAGATCCAGCAGCAGGCCGAGGAGACGTTCGCGGCGGCGCCGGCCGAGGATCCCGAATTCGCGAAGCCGCTGCCGCCGCTTGCCGAGTTCAAGGTCGAGCCCGCGCCCGAGGACAAGGTCGCCGACAAGAAGTCGGTGACGATCCGCTATGTGACGCGCGAGGAAGGGCTGTCGGCGGTCGGGCTCGAGGGGCTGTTCGAGGACCTGTCGGCGCTGGAGAATGGCGGCGGGCGAGCGGCGAACACCGCGATGGTCGCGGCGCGGGCGCGCGAGGACGAAAGGCTGGCGATAAGGCTGCTCAATTCGCGCGGCTATTATGACGCGACCGCGCTCTCGACGATCGACCAGAACCCGAAGACCCCGGGCACCGTGACCGCGACGATCAGCGTGACGCCGGGGCCGCTCTACCGGCTGGGCGACGTGAAGGTGCAGAGCGACCCGACCATGCCGCCGGGGCTGCTGCTGCGCGAGCTGAACCTCAATCCGGGCGATCCGATCGAGGCGGAGCGCGTGCAGGGCGCCGAGGCCAATGTGGCGCTGCGGCTGCCGCAGCAGGGCTATCCCTTCGTTAAGGTCGGGCAGCGCGACATCCTGCTCGATGAGGAAAGCCATATCGGCGACTATGTGCTGCCGGTGTCGCTGGGGCCGCGGGCGGTGTTCGGCGACATCCGCACCGAAGTGGGCACCGGCACGCTGGCCGAGCAGGCCGAGCGGCGGGCGCAGCGCGGGGACGGCAGCGGGGCGAATACGGAGCGGCGGCAGCGGCGCCAGCGCCGGGCGCGCAAGGTGGTGTTCGACACGAAGCACATCGAGGTGTTGCGCCGCTACAAGCCGGGCGACCTGTACGACGTGCGCGCGGTGGACGATTTGCGCGAGGCGATGATCGCGACCAGCCTGTTCTCCACCGTCTCGGTCGAGCCGGTGCGGACCGACAAGGCGGGACCGGACGGGACCGAAGTGGTCGACCTGCTGGTGCGCCAGAATCCGGGCCCGGCGCGGACGCTGGCGGCGGAGCTGGGCTATTCGACCGGGCAGGGCATCCGCCTGACCGGCAGCTGGACGCACCGCAACCTGTTCCCGCCCGAAGGCGCGCTGATCGTCGCGGGCGTGCTCGGCACGCAGGAACAGGGGCTGACCACCACCTTCCGCCGCTCCAACGCCGGGCAGCGTGACAGGACCTTCCAGATCGCCGCGCAGCTCAACCACCAGGATTATGACGCGTATGAGAGCTACACCGGCACGCTCTCGTTCCGCTATTCGCGCGACTCCACGCCGATCTGGCAGAAGCGCTGGACCTATTATTACGGCGCCGAGCTGGTCGGCTCGAACGAGGATCGCTGGAACTACAACAGCAACCAGCGCGACCGCGGCACCTGGCTGATCGCCGCCGCGCCGTTGTTCCTGGGCTATGACAGCTCCGACAATCTGCTGAACCCGACACGCGGCTTCCGGATCAAGGGCAATGCCAGCCCCGAGACCTCGGTGCGCGGCGCGGCGAGGCCCTATGCGCGGTTCATGCTCGAGGGCACCTACTACCAGCCGGTATCGACCAACATCGTGGTCGCCGGGCGGGCACGCGTCGGCTCGATCGTGGGCATCGCGCGCGACGACCTGCCGCCCTCGCGGCGCTATTATGCCGGCGGTGGCGGATCGGTGCGCGGCTTCGGCTACCAGGAGCTCGGCCCGCGATCGCCCGACGGCAAGCCGGTGGGCGGGCGGAGCTTCAACGAGTTCGCGATCGAGGCGCGGTACCGCTTCGGCAATTACGGCATCGTGCCGTTCATCGATGCCGGCCAGGTCTATGAGGGCATCTACCCGACGGGGCAGAACATCCGCTTCGGCGCGGGCATCGGCGGGCGGCTCTACACCAATTTCGGCCCGATCCGAGTCGACGTTGCGACGCCGATCAAGCGCAAGCCGGGTGAATCCAAGATCTCGCTCTACATCTCGATCGGGCAGGCCTTTTGATGGCCGAGGAAACGCCCGAGGCCGTGACGCCGGCTGAACCGGAAGTGGTGGTGGTGAAGCGGCCGTTGTGGCAGCGCGTGGTAAAATGGACGGGCATCGCTCTCGCCGGGCTGGCGCTTGCGGTGGGCGCGCTCGTGCTGGGGATCAATACCCAGCCCGGCCGGCGCTTCGTTGCCGACCAGATCGCCGGGCTGACGCTGGGATCGGGGCTCAATTTCAGGATCGGGCGGATCGACGGATCGCTGTATGGCGCGATGATCCTGCGCGACGTGCAGGTGCGCGACACCAAGGGTGTCTTCGCTACGACCCGCGAGATCCGGATGGACTGGCGGCCCTTCGCCTATCTCAATAACCGCGTGGATATCCGCAGCCTTACCAGCCCCGAGGTGAAGCTGCTGCGCATGCCGGCGCTCAAGGCTTCGGGCGACCCCAACGCGCCGCTGCTGCCCGACCTCAACATCGATATCGGCCGGCTCGACGTGGCTCGGATCGACATCGCCAAGGAAGTGGATGGCCGGGCGCGCTATCTCGGGCGGCTGGCCGGCAAGGCGCATTTGGCAGATGGCCGCGCGCAGCTGGTGCTCGACGGCGCAACGCTGACCGGGCCGAGCATCGCGGGCGGCGACAAGCTGGCGCTCACCCTCGACGCGACGCCGGACAAGAACCGGTTCGACATCGACCTGAAGCTCGATGCGCCGGCCAAGGGGCTGGTTGCCGGGCTGGCCGGCCTGGAGGCGCCGCTGGCGCTTGCGGTGCAGGGCAAGGGCGACTGGGCGCGCTGGCAGGGCAAGGCGCTGGGTACTCTCGGCGGCGCGCAGCTCGCCAATCTCGACCTGATTGCGACCAATGGCCGCTTCCAGCTGCGCGGGCCGCTGCATCCGGGCGTGTGGCTCAAGGGGCCGGTCGAGCGGCTGGCCTCACCGCAGCTCGATCTCGATCTTGACGCCAAATGGGCCGACCGCGTGGCGGACGGCGTGGTCAAGCTCCACTCCGGTGCGCTGTCGGTGGAGGCCAAGGGCAAGATCGACCTGGGCAACAACCAGTTCGACGATCTCAAGGTGGACGCGATCCTGCTCAAGGCCGGGGCGATCGCGCCGAACCTGGTCGGGCGGTCGGTTCGTGCGTCGCTGGCGCTGGACGGGGCGTTCAACCGGCCGGTGGTCGACTACAAGCTGAGCGCGGGCGCGATCGGCTTCGGCGAGACGGTGGCCGAGCAGCTCTATGCCGAGGGCCGGGCGCAGGTGGACGCAAACCGCATCCTCGTGCCGGTGCGGGCGCGGGCGAAGCGGGTCTCCGGGCTGAATGCCGCGGCGGGCGGGCTGGTGACCAACCTGACGGTGAACGGCGACCTGGCGATCTCGGGCCAGCAGGTGCTTTCCGACAATCTGCGCATCCGATCGGAAAAGATCGATGCGACCGCGATCATCGCCGCCGATATCGGCAAGGGGCGCTATACCGGCGCGCTCAAGGGGCGGGTGAACGACTATCAGATCGACGGGGTCGGTATCGTCGATCTGAAGACCGACGCGGAACTCTATGCCGCGCCGGGCGGCGGCTGGGGCATCAAGGGCCATATCGCCGGCAATTCGCGCAAGATCTTCAACGATGGCGCGCGCGAGTTCCTGGGCGGCAATGCAGTGGCTTCGGCGCGGCTGATGCTCGATCCCAAGGGCGTGATCAGCATCAGCGACGTCAAGATGAAGGCGCCGAAGTTCCGCGTGCTGCGCGGATCGGGGCGCTATGACCCGGCGGGGCCGATCCTGATCAACGCCGATGCGGTTTCCGACGACTATGGACCGCTGACCGCGCGGGTGACCGGTACCCTGAACGCGCCGGTGGTGCTGTTGAAGGCGGCCAAGCCGGGGCTGGGCATCGGGCTCGCCAATCTCGAGGCGCAGGTGCGCGGGCGCGGCAACGCCTGGGCGGTGCTGGCCAAGGGCGATACCGATTACGGGCCGTTCAACGCCGATGTGCTGGTGCGCACCGGCAACCGGCTGGCGATCGACGTCAATTCGGGCCGCTTCGCCGGCATGGATATCACCGGCAAGATCGCGCAGACCGCGGCCGGGCCGTTCGAGGGCGAGCTGGCGTTCAACGGATCGGGTGTGGTCGGGCGCGCGGCGCTTTCGGCGCAGGGCAAGCTGCAGCGGGCGGACGTGAAGGCGACGGCCTCGAACGCCAAGATACCGGGCCAAGCGGGGCTGACGATCGGGCGCGCGCTGATCGACGCCAATATCGTGCTGGCCGATACGCCGGAGATCAACGCCGATGTGCAGCTGGCGAACCTGCGCCAGGGCAATTTCGTGCTCAAGACCGGGCGGGCCAAGATCGCCTATGCCGGCGGCAACGGCACCGCGCAGCTCTTCGCCAATGGTTCGACCGGCGTGCCGTTCCAGATCGCCGCGAACGCGAAGCTGGCGCCGGACAACTGGCTGGTGGCGGTGCAGGGGCAGGGCAGCGGGATCGGCTTCAGGACGGCCCAGCCGGCGCGGATCGAGCGGCGCGACGGCGTCTATCACCTGCTGCCGACCAAGCTGGATTTCGACAAGGGCAGCGCGCGCATCGCCGGCAGCTATGGCAAGGGCATGGTGCTGCAGGCGCGGCTCGACAGTCTCGACATTTCGGTGGTCAATGCCTTCGTTCCCGATCTCGGTATCGGTGGCACCGCGACCGGCAGCCTGGATTTCGCCCAGGCTTCGCCCGAGGCTTTTCCGAGCGCCGATGCGCGGCTGGAGATCAGCGACTTCACCCGGGCGAGCCTGGCCAGCGTGTCGACGCCGGTGAATGTCAGCTTCGTCGGCAAGCTGCTGCCCAATGGCGGCGACGCGCGGGCGCTGATCCGCCGGGGCAACACGACGATCGGCCGCGTGATCGCGACGCTGAGCCCGCTCGGGCCCGACGCGGGCAGTTGGACCGAGCGGATGTTCGCCGCGCCGCTCTCGGGTGGCATCCGGTATAACGGGCCGGCGGCAGTGCCTTTCTCGCTGGCGGGGCTTTCGGGCCAGCAGCTCGACGGGCCGATCGGGATCGCGGCGGACTTCTCGGGCAAGGTCGAGGCGCCGCAGCTTGCCGGTGTCGTGCGGGCCAGCAACCTCACCTACGAGAACGAGAATTTCGGCACCCGGCTTACGGGCATGCAGATCGACGGCACCTTCTCGAACGACGAGTTCCTCCTCAATTCGCTGACCGCCAGGGCCGGTGAGGGGACGGTGAAGGCGCAGGGCAAGGTGAGCCTGTCTTCGGCGAACGGCTATCCGATCGCGATCACCGCCGATCTCGACAATGCCCGGCTGGCGCGCAGCGATGCGCTTGGCGCGACCGCGACGGGCAGGATCACGATCACCAAAAACCCGCAGGTCTCGCGGATCGACGGACGGCTGACCGTGCCCGAGGCGCATTACCAGATCATCCGCCAGGGCGCCGCGGAAGTGCCCGAGCTGACCGGCGTGCGCCGCAAGAACCCCAATGGACAGGAGGATACGCCGGCACAGGTGATCCGCCGCTCCTTCGGCGATTTCGACCTCAACCTGCGTATCAACGCCGACAACCGGCTGTTCGTGAACGGCATGGGGCTGGAGAGCGAGTGGCGCGCGCAGGTGACCGTGCGCGGGACGACGCTGGCGCCCGATGTGCGCGGCACGATGGAGATCGTGCGCGGCACCTACAGCTTCGCCAGCCGGCGCTTCGACATCAGCCGCGGCACGATCCGTTTCCAGGGATCGACGCTGACCAACCCGTCGGTCGATATCCAGGCGAGCACGACGGCGGAGGGGATCACGGCGATCCTCACCGTATCCGGCACCGCGCAGCAGCCGCAGATCGCGTTCAGCTCGACGCCGACGCTGCCGCAGGAGGAAGTGCTGGCGCGGCTGTTCTTCGGGACGAACGTGACGAACCTGTCGGCGACCGAGGCAATCCAGCTGGCGGCGGCGCTCCAGTCGTTGAGCAGCACCGGCGGCGGGCTCAATCCGCTGGGGCAGCTCAAATCGGCCACGGGCATCGACCGGCTGCGCATCCTGGGCGCCGATGACGTGACCGGACGCGGCATGGCACTGGCGGCGGGCAAGTACCTGACCGACGAC
This sequence comes from Sphingomonas kyeonggiensis, assembly GCF_014204495.1. Classification (GTDB taxonomy): domain Bacteria; phylum Pseudomonadota; class Alphaproteobacteria; order Sphingomonadales; family Sphingomonadaceae; genus Sphingomonas; species Sphingomonas kyeonggiensis_A. The sequence goes on from NZ_JACHLN010000002.1 coordinate 231,942, forward strand.
ATCTATGTGGAGATCATCACCGATGCGCGGGGCTTCACCGCCACGCAGCTCGAGATCTCGCTTAGCCGCACGCTGAGCCTGCTCTCGCAGGCCGGATCGTTCGGCGGATCGAGCGTCAGCCTCAAATATTCGCGGGATTATTGAGCCTGCCGGTTTCTCTGCTTACAGTGATGTAAACAGAAGGTCGGGAGAGGACATGGCCGAGCATTTCGACGTGGTGATCGTGGGCGCCGGTATCTCCGGCGTCGGCGCGGCCTGGCACCTGCAGAAGAACAGCCCGGACCGCAGTTATGTCGTGCTCGAAGGGCGCGAACGGCTGGGCGGGACCTGGGACCTGTTCCGCTATCCGGGCATCCGATCGGACTCGGACATGTTCACGCTCGGCTTCTCCTTCCGGCCCTGGACGGAGAGCAAGGCGATCGCCGACGGCCCCTCGATCCTCAACTATCTCGACGAGGCCGTGAAGGACTACGGGATCGACGAGCATATCCGCTATTCGACGCGGGTGACCGGGGCGAGCTGGTCGAGCGCCGATGCGCTGTGGACGGTCACCGCCGAGCGGGGCGGGGAAGCGGTGACTTTCACCTGCGCCTTCCTGTTCCTGTGCACCGGCTATTATAATTACGCACGAGGCTACACGCCCGACTTTGCCGGGGTGGCGGACTTCAAGGGGCGGGTGGTCCATCCGCAATTCTGGACCGAGGATATCGATTACAAGGACAAGCGCGTCGTCGTGATCGGCAGCGGCGCGACCGCGGTGACCCTGGTGCCCGAGCTGGCGAAACAGGCGGCGCATGTGACGATGCTGCAGCGCTCGCCGACCTATATCGTCTCGCGGCCCTCGCAGGATGCGGTGGCGAACTGGATGCGCAGCTGGATGCCGGCGAAGACCGCCTATGGCATCACGCGGTGGAAGAATGTGCTGCTCCAGCAATTCTTCTACGGGCTGGCACGCAAGAACCCGGACAAAGCCAAGGAGCGGATCGTCCAGATGGTCCAGGACGAGCTGGGACCGGACTATGACGTGGGGACGCACTTCACCCCGCGCTACAATCCCTGGGACCAGCGCGTCTGCCTGGTCCCCGACGCGGACCTGTTCGCGTCGATCAAGAGCGGCAAGGCCGAGGTGGTGACCGACACGATCGATCACTTCACGGCGGACGGGCTCAAGCTCGGCTCGGGCAAGGAGATCGCGGCCGACCTTGTGGTGACCGCGACGGGGCTGGAGATCCAGCTGTTCAGCGGGATGCCGATCAGCGTGGACGGCAAGGCCTTCGATCCGGGCAAGGCGATGACCTACAAGGGCATGATGTTCGCGGACGTGCCCAATTTCGCGATCTCGTTCGGCTATACCAATGCGAGCTGGACGCTGAAGAGCGACCTGACCGCCAACTATGTGACGCGGCTGCTCAATGCGATGAAGAAGCGGGGCATGCGCCAGGTGACCCCGCGGATCGCCGCGCCGGTGGAGGAAGTGCCGTTCCTCGACTTCACCTCGGGCTATGTCCAGCGCGCCAACGCCAAGCTCCCGCGCCAGGGCTCGCGCAAGCCGTGGCGGCTGAACCAGAATTATGCGCGGGACGTGATGGCGCTCAAGTTCGGCGGGATCGACCAGGAGATGGAGTTTTCCAATCCGGTGGGGAAGGTCGGGAAGGCGGCTTAGAGCAACGCCTTCGCAGCCGCGACGCCAGTGTTGTACGCCCCGTGCGCGGTCGAGAATTCCCCGTCCGAGGTCGCTTCGCCGGCGAAGCGGATGCGCGGGTCGGCGCCGGCGCGCAGCACCGCGCGGGCGGCGTGCTGGCCTGGTCGGGCATGGCTGTAGCCGCCCAGGACATAGGTCTCGCGGCCCCAGGCCGAGCCGGCGACGAACCGGAGCTTCCTGCGCCAGTCGCTGCCGAGCAGGTGGACCAGCTCGCCGATCGCGAAATCGGCGGCGCCGTTCAGCCCTTCCTTCTCCATCGCCCGCGCGCCTTCGCCGCCGAGCATGCACTCGACCAGCGGGCGGCCCAGCGGCTTGAGCGTGTAGGTGCCGGTGAGCGCGCTGCGCGGATTGCCGAGGAGATGGGCGTTGTCATCGACATCGCCCGCGTCGTCCAGCGTGAAGAACAGCTTGTCGGCCAGGCCGAGCGGGAGCTGGGCGGCGGCGTGGAGGATCGCGTCATGACCGGGCAGGCGGATCGCACCGCTGGCGAGGACGTTGCTCGAGACGGTAATGATCGCGGAATTGGCGGTGATGCTCCCGCGCGGCGTCTCGATGCGGAGCTGCTTGCCCGAAGTGTCGATCGCGGTGACCGGGGTGCCGAGCACTACCGGCAGCCAGGCAGCGTGCGAGGAGACCAGCGCGCCATAGCCCTGCTCGACGCGCCAGTTCACGTCGATCGATTCGTCTTCATAGGCCTGCCAGTCGATCGCCGACATCTCGCGCATGGGGGCGCCGTTGATATAGCCTGAGAGCGCGTCGAGCGCGGGGTTCCATTCGCCGTCGGGCGGCAGCAGGTCGGCGGCGCAGTCGCTGGGGGGTGGGGTGCGCATCGCCTCCATGAAGGCTTCGAAGGCGTGCCACAGCGCCTGCTGCTCGGCCTTGCTCGCGCCGAGTTCGCGCCATTGCTCGCCCCAGCGGGCCGGGGCGCGATAGACGGTGAAGCCGCGCGCCTCGGCGATGCCGACCCAGGGGTTCTTGGGGGCCGAATGGAGCCAGCCCGCGCCCATGTCGATCGGCATGCCGGCGATATGGACGGTATGGGCGCGGCCGCCGAGCCGGTCCTGCGCCTCGAGCAGTAGTGCGTCCCTGCCGGCATCGGCGAGGGTGCGCAGCGCGCCGACGCCCGCCGCACCGCCGCCGATAACGACGATGTCGGCGCTGTCCTTCATGCCGCCGGCCGGCTCTTGAGCAGGGCCGAGCGCAGGCATTCGCATACCAGCTCGCCGCGCTGGTTGAGCATGCGGTGCTGCCAGGTGACGATGCCCTGGCCGGGGCGCGACTTGCTGGGGCGGAGCTCGATCACTTCGCTCTCGGCGCGCAGCGTGTCGCCGATGAAGACGGGCTTGGGCATGCGCAACTGGTCATAGCCGAGATTGGCGACCAGCGTGCCGGCGGTGGTGTCGCCCACGGTGATGCCGACCATCAGGCTGAACGTGAAGGTCCCGTTGACGAGGATCTGGCCGAACTCGCTCGCCTTCGCCGCCTCGGCATCGAGATGGAGCGGCTGGGTGTTGTGGGTCATCGTCGAGAACAGGAGGTTGTCGGTCTCCGTCACCGTGCGGCGGAGTTCGTGGGCGACGGTGTCGCCGACCTGCCATTCGTCGAAATACCTGCCTGCCATTCGATCCGCTTTCTTCTTCGTCATGCTGAACTTGTTTCAGCATCCAAGGCACCGCAAGCGGTATCGCCCGTGGAAGGTTTTCAGGGTGACGGTTGGGGTTATTCCGCCTTCTCGACCTTTACCAGCAGCGTGCCTTCGCTCACCTGCATGCCTTGCGTCACGTCAAGTTCGGTAACGATACCGTCGAACGGGGCGGCGAGGCCATGCTCCATCTTCATCGCCTCCAGCGTGACGAGGCGCTGGCCCTTGGTAACCGGATCGCCCGCCGCGACTTCGACAGACGTCACGCGGCCCGGCATCGGGGCGAGGATCGCGCCGTCGCCAGCCGAGGCACTGTCCTGGGCGACATTCGACGACGGCCAGGTGAAGCGATGCGCTGCCAGGCCATCCTCCGCCTGCACCCAGACAGCGTCCCTTTCGATGTCATAATGGTCAGGCTCGAGCGGTCCGGTCGCATCCAGGTCGATGTCCATTGTCTGCCCATCGACCGCGAGCCTGACGGTATGATTGGCGGCAGCGTTCAGCCGGAAGCCGAACAGCGGATTCCAGGACGTCGAAGCGGACGCCACCCATTCGCGGCCGCCGTCGCTCGAAAGAACGGGCTGCTCGGCAAGCCGCTTGTCCGGATGGGCCAGCAGCAGCAATGCCCCGGCCGAGAGAATGCGCGCGTCCGGCACCTCCCGTTCCACCAGGCTGTCGAGCCTGCGCTCGATCAGGCCGGTATCGACGTTGCCCGTAGCGAATTCGTGCGTTGCCAGCAGCTTGGCCATGAACTCCGCATTGGTGTGCACCGGCTGGATGCGAACCTCGCGACACGCATCGTATAGCCGCACGCGCGCTTCCTCGCGGTCGCTCCCGTGCACGACGAGCTTGGCGATCATCGGATCGTAGAAGGAACTGACCGCGCCGCCGCCGATCACGCCGGTCTCGATGCGGATGCCGTAGGGCAGCGCGAACGTATCGAGCTGTCCGATGCTCGGCAGGAAGCCCTTGGCCGGGTCCTCCGCATATAGTCGCGCTTCCATGGCATGGCCGTTGATCGACAATTCGTACTGCTGGAGCGGAAGTGGCTCGCCGCTCGCAACACGGAGCTGCCATTCCACCAGGTCGACGCCCGTGATCTCCTCGGTCACCGGATGCTCGACCTGGAGACGCGTGTTCATCTCCATGAACCAGATGCGATCCGGATCGAGATGACCCGATCCATCGGCAATGAACTCGATCGTGCCGGCGCCGACATAGTCGACCGCCTTGGCCGCGCGGACTGCGGCGGAGCAGACGGCGGCGCGGGTGAACTCGGTCATGCCCGGCGCGGGGGCTTCCTCGATCACCTTCTGGTGGCGGCGCTGGAGCGAGCAGTCGCGCTCGAACAGGTGGACCACATTGCCGTGCGTGTCGCCGAACACCTGCACTTCGATATGGCGCGGCGAGAGGATGTACTTCTCGAGCAGCACCCGATCGTCGCCGAACGAGCTGGCGGCCTCGCGCTTGCAGGAAGCGAGGGCGTCGAGGAAATCCCCCGCAGCCTCGACCAGCCGCATGCCCTTGCCGCCGCCGCCGGCCACGGCCTTGATGAGGACGGGATAGCCGATCGCGTCCGCCTCTGCCTGGAGCCGCTCGGGAGACTGGTCCTCGCCGAGATAGCCCGGGGTAACGGGCACGCCGGCGGCGATCATCCGCGCCTTGGCGGCATCCTTCAGGCCCATGGCGCGGATGCTGTCAGGCTTCGGCCCGACCCAGACGAGCCCGGCGGCGATCACCGCTTCGGCGAAATCTGCATTCTCCGAGAGGAAGCCATAGCCGGGGTGGATCGCCTCTGCCCCAGTCGCCTTGGCAGCTGCGATGATCTTCTCGCCGACCAGATAGCTCTCGCGGGCAGGCGAGGGGCCGATATGCACGGCTTCATCGGCCTGGCGAACATGGAGCGCCTTCGCGTCGGCGTCGGAGAAGACCGCGACGGTGCGGATGCCCATCGCACGCGCGGTGCGGATGATGCGGCAGGCGATCTCGCCGCGATTGGCGATGAGCAGGGACTGGATCACGGGTGACGCTCCGGGAAGCCGTGGCGGGTGGCGAGGGCGGCGAGCAGCGCCTCGATGTCGTTGGCGAAGCCGGCGCTTCCGTCTTCCTCGTCCCAGACCAGGGCCGGTAGGTTCTGGTTGTCCTCGCCGATCGCTTCGACCACCGCGGCGCGCGGGCGCGGCCAGGCGACGCGGACGACGTCGATATTCTTCGCGCGCTCGGGGAAGGTGGCGAGCAGGCCCTCCACGATCATGCATTCCTTGCAGTAGAAATGCCGCTCGCCGCCATGGGCTGGGTCCGCCCAGTCGGGATCGAGCAGGAAGAGCGTGTCGCGGCTCATTGCGCGGTGCAACCGGTGGTGCGCTGCGACCAGGTGACGTTGAGCACCTTCCAGCTGCCATTCTCGCGAAGCAGGTCGAAATGGTTGATGCCGCAATGATGCGCCTTGCCGTCGATCAGGAAGACATAGGGCGCCCAGACCATGGCGATGTCGCCATCGACTTCGATCGCGGGAGTGGAGATGCGCTCCTCGAGCTTTTCCGGCCCCGGCTTGATGCCGCCGGCGAAATCGGCCCAGCTGAGGTGGCGGATCACGCGGCTGCCGTCGGGCTTCTCGACCGCGACGGTGGCGCCGCCTTCGGGGCGCGTCTGGGCGAGGATCGCGGCGCCGTCATGCGCGGCGAGCCCGGCGAACATCGCGTTGATCGGGGCGAGCACCGCGGCGGCTTCGGCGTCCTCATAGGGGAGCGGATTGGCCGGGGGGAGCTTGGGCGTGGGGGTGGTCTGCGCCAGCGCGGGGAGCGGAGCGAGGAGGAGGGCGGCTGCGACAACAAGCTTCATAGCGGACCTTTCAATTCCTCCCCGAGCTAGTCTCGGGGAGGGGGACCATGCGAAGCATGGTGGAGGGGCAGGTGCGATGTTCAAGGATCATGCGCCGAAGGGGAGCAAACAGGCCGTGCAGCGAGCGCGGGCACGGCGTCGCGAGATGAGTCTGCCTGAGGGGTTGTTGTGGCGGGAACTGCGCAAGGGACCAGCCGGGCTCAAGTTTCGACATGAACATGCGACAGGCGCGTTCAGTCTCGACTTCTATTGCAGCGATGCGCGGCTTGCGATCGAGGTGGATGGCGACGCGCATGGGTTTGGCGAGCGGCCGATGCGGGACGCGCGACGGGACGCCTGGTTGGCCGGTTGCGGGATCGCGACGTTGCGGATTCCCGCGTTCGAGGTGTTGCGTGACCTGGATGCTGTCTTGCGGGGGATCGTTGCGGAAGCGCTTGCGCGCTTGCCCCACCACCACCCGGCTGCGCCGGGCGGTCCCCCTCCCCGAGACAAGCTCGGGGAGGAATGATGAAGGGAATCCCTCCGCCATCACATCCGGAACACGCCGAACGCGGGCCGTTCCGAGATCGGCGCGTTGAGCGTTGCCGCCAGCGCGATGCCGAGGACGTCGCGGGTCTGGGCCGGGTCGATGATGCCGTCGTCCCATAGCCGTGCGGTGGCGTGCCACGGATTGCCTTCGTCCTCGTAGCGCTGGCGGATCGGGGCCTTGAAGGCTTCGGTCTCCTCTGGCGTCCATTTGTCGGCGTCGCGGTGGACGGTGGCGAGTACCGAAGCGGCCTGCTCGCCGCCCATCACCGAGATGCGGCTGTTGGGCCAGGTGAACAGGAAACGGGGCGAATAGGCGCGGCCGCACATGCCGTAATTGCCGGCGCCGAAGCTGCCGCCGATCAGCACTGTGATCTTGGGCACCGTTGCGGTGGCGACGGCGGTGACCAGTTTTGCGCCATGTTTTGCAATGCCTTCTGCCTCATACTTGCCGCCGACCATGAAGCCGGAGATGTTCTGGAGGAAGAGCAGGGGGATGCGGCGCTGGCAGCACAGCTCGATGAAATGCGCGCCCTTCTGCGCGCTCTCGCTGAACAGCACGCCGTTGTTGGCGATGATGCCGACCGGCATGCCCCAGATATGCGCGAAGCCGCAGACCAGCGAGCTGCCGTAGAGCGCCTTGAACTCGTGGAACTCGCTATTGTCGGTGATCCGGGCGATCACCTCATGCACGTCGTATGGCGCGCGGACATCCTCGGGGATGATGCCGTACAGTTCTTCCGGTGCGTATTTGGGCGCGCGGGGATCGAGCAGGGCGAGGTCCGGGGTGCGATCGGCGGGGAGGTGGCTGACGATGTCGCGGACGATGGTCAGCGCATGCTCGTCATTCTCGGCGAGATGATCGACCACGCCCGACTTGCGCGCGTGCAGGTCGCCGCCGCCGAGATCCTCTGCGGAGATGACTTCGCCGGTGGCGGCCTTCACCAGCGGCGGCCCGGCGAGGAAGATCGTGCCCTGCTCGCGGACGATCACCGTCTCGTCGGACATGGCGGGGACGTATGCGCCGCCGGCGGTGCAGCTGCCCATCACGCAGGCGATCTGGGGGATGCCCTTGGCCGACATGTTCGCTTGGTTGAAGAAGATGCGGCCGAAATGCTCGCGATCGGGGAAGACCTCGGCCTGGTGGGGCAGGTTGGCGCCGCCCGAATCGACCAGGTAGATGCAGGGCAGACGGTTCTGCTCGGCGATCTCCTGGGCGCGGAGATGCTTCTTCACCGTCATCGGATAATAGGTGCCGCCCTTCACCGTGGCGTCGTTGCAGACGATCATCACGGTGCGGCCCGAGACGCGGCCGACACCGGCGATCATGCCGGCGCCGGGGACCTCACCTTCATACATGTCGCACGCGGCGAGCTGGCCGATCTCGAGGAACGGCGCGCCCGGATCGAGCAGCCGCTCGACGCGTTCGCGGGGCAGCAGCTTGCCGCGACTGGTGTGACGGGTGCGCGAAGCCTCGCTGCCGCCGAGCGCCGCCTGGGCGACATCGGCGCGCAGCTGATCGATCAGCGCGCGGTTATGCGCGGCACGGGCGCGGAACTCCGCGCTGTCCGCCGCAACCCTCGAATCGAGCACCGGGGCGCTCATAGATAGGGCATCCTTCCTGTCCTAGTTTTCTTCTCCCTACACCGGTGAGACTGGCATGGGAAGGTGCTGGCGCAAAGGGAAACGCAGGAGTAGCACCCCTGCCATACAGCAATACAGGAGAGTCGCCTTGAAGACCTATGGACTCCTCGTCGCGGCATTGCTCGCGACCACCGCATGCACGCCCTCGGGCAACGGTGCGGGCACCAGCGTTTCGGCCGGCACCGGCGTCGGCGTCGATCTGGCCGGGCTCGACAAGCAGGTGAAGCCGGGCGACGATTTCGAGGAATATGCCAATGGCGGCTGGCGCGCGAAGACCGAGATCCCGGCCGACCGCACCGCGACCGGCATGTTCCTCGACGTGTTCAACAAGGCCGAGGCGAACAACAAGGCGATCATCGACGCCGCGCTGAAGGCCAATGCCGCGGCGGGCACCGACACGCGGCGGATCGCCGACTGGTACAATGCCTATACCGATACCGGCGCGATCGAGGCGCGGGGGATCACGCCGCTCAAGCCGACCCTGGATGCGATCGCGGCGGTGAAGGACAAGAAGGCGCTGTCGGCGATGCTCGGCGGCAATGTCCGCGCCGATGTCGATCCGCTCAACGCGACCAATTTCCACACCGAGAATCTGTTCGGCCTGTGGGTGAGCCAGGCACTCGACAAGCCTGATGTGACGGTGCCGTACGTGCTGCAGGGCGGGCTGGGGCTTGAGGACCGCGACTATTATCTCTCGCAGACCGAGGAGATGAAGAAGGCGCGCGAGGGCTACAAGGCGTATCTGGTCAAGATCTTCACGCTTGCCGGCATGAGCGATCCGGCGGCGCGGGCCGGGCGGGTGTTCGACCTGGAGACCAAGATCGCCAACGCGCATACGGACCTGGTCGCCAGCCAGGACGTGAAGAAGGCCGACAATTGGTGGAAGAAGGCCGACTTTGCCGCCAAGGCACCGGGGATCGACTGGGACGGCTTCTGGGCCGCGGCGGGCCTCGGCTCGCAGCAGGAATTCATCGTCTGGCAGCCCGAGACCACGGTGAAGCTGGCCAAGCTGGTCGAGAGCGAGCCGGTCGAGGCGTGGCAGGACTGGCTGGCCTTCCACCAGATCAACCAGGTCACCTCGGTTTTGCCGAGCCGGTTCGACCAGGCGAGCTTCGACTTCTTCGCGAAGCAGCTGCGCGGCCAGCAGGCGATGCGCCCGCGCGACAAGCGCGCGATCGCGAGCGTGAACAACAATCTCGGCGACGCGGTTGGCCAGCTCTATGTGAAGGACTATTTCCCGGCCTCGTCCAAGGCCGACATCCAGAACATGGTGACCAACATCAAGGCGGCGTTCGACAAGCGCGTTGCCGGGCTCAGCTGGATGGACGAAGCGACCAAGGCCGAGGCGCGCAAGAAGATCGAGACGATGCGCGTCGGCGTCGGCTATCCCGAGACGTGGCGCAGCTATGGGTCGCTCGACGTGAAGGCGGACGATCCGGTCGGCAACCTGATCCGAGCGGACAAGGCCGAGACGGCGCACCAGCTCGCCAAGATCGGCAAGCCGGTCGACAAGGGCGAGTGGTGGATGACGCCGCAGACCGTCAACGCCGTGAACCTGCCACTGCAGAATGCGCTCAACTTCCCGGCGGCGATCCTGCAGGCGCCTTTCTATGACCCCAAGTCGGATGCGGCGGCGAACTATGGCTCGATCGGCGCGACGATCGGGCATGAGATCAGCCACAGCTTTGACAACACCGGATCGAGCTTCGACAGCGCCGGCAAGCTGCGCAACTGGTGGACGCCCGAGGACCTGAAGCATTTCGAGCAGGCGAGCGCGGCGCTGGCGGCGCAGTACAGCGCGTATGAGGTGCTGCCCGGGCTGTTTCTCAACGGCAAGCAGGTGCTGGCCGAGAACATCGCCGATGTGGCGGGGCTGACCGCGGCCTATGAGGCGTATCACGCTTCGCTAAAGGGCAAGGAAGCGCCGGTGATCAACGGGCTGACCGGCGACCAGCGCTTCTTCCTCGCCTTTGCCCAGAGCTGGCGCGAGAAGCAGCGCGACCAGGCGCTGCGGGCCGAAGTGGCGACGGATGCGCACGCACCGGGCCGCTGGCGCGCCTTCACCGTGCGCAATCTCGACGCATGGTATCCGGCGTTCAACGTGCAGCCGAACGACAAGCTGTATCTGGCGCCCGAGAAGCGCGTGAAGATCTGGTGATCGGTGCGACCTCCCCGGGGCGGCGCTCGGGGAGGTTCTACCGGCGCGGGCCTGGCAGCGCGATGCTTGCGATCAGCCCGCCGATCGCGATGACGAAGGCGGCGCCGACCAGCCAGGTCAGCAGGCCGATCGAGAAATTGCCGGGATTGCTGCTCGCCGGATCGTAGAGCTTTCCGAAGAAGCTGCCGTAAAGCATGCCGACCGCGACGCCCCAGCTCGCGGCGAAAAGGCTGCGCGTGGCGAAGGTCTGGCGGCGGACCAGGATCACCGCGGCGATCATCATCGCGCCCGCCAGCATGTCGTCCATCCAGAACACCGCCGGGCGGCCGGCACCCCAGGAGCGATAGCCTTCGCCCGCCATCAGCAGGATTGCGCCGATCAGCCCCAGGATGCGGAGCGCCTTCACGCGCCGATCAGCTCCCGCCCGATCAGCATGCGGCGGATCTCGTTGGTGCCCGCGCCGATGTCGAGCAGCTTGGCGTCGCGGGCGAAGCGCTCGACCGGCCAGTCCTTGGTGTAGCCGGCGCCGCCCAGCGCCTGGATCGCCTCGAGCGAGACCTTCACCGCGCTCTCGGATGCGAGCAGGATCGCGCCGGCGGCGTCGAAGCGGGTGGTCTTGCCCGCGTCGCAGCTCTTCGCCACGGCATAGACATAGGCGCGAGCCGAGTTGAGCGCGACGTACATGTCCGCCACCTTGGCCTGCATCAGCTGGAAATGGCCGATCGCCTGGCCGAACTGCTTGCGCTCGCGGATATAGGGCAACACCACGTCGAGACAGGCCTGCATGATGCCGAGCTGGATGCCCGAGAGCACGGTTCGCTCATAGTCGAGGCCCGACATCAGCACGCCGACGCCGCCGTTGAGCGGGCCCATGACGTTCTCTTCGGGCACTTCGCAATCGTTGAACACCAGCTCGGCGGTAGGCGAGCCGCGCATGCCCATCTTGTCGATCTTCTGGCCGATCGAGAAACCGGGCATGTCCTTCTCGATCAGGAAGGTGGTGATGCCCCGCGAGCCCTCGCCGGTCTTGGCATAGACCACCAGCGTGTCGGCATAGGCCGCATTGGTGATCCAGAACTTGGTGCCGTTGAGGACGTAGCCGTTGGCGGTCTTCTCGGCGCGCAGCTTCATCGAGACGACGTCCGAGCCGGCACCGGCCTCGGACATGGCGAGGCTGCCGACATGCTCGCCCGAGATCAGCTTGGGGAGATACTTGGCCTTCTGCTCCGGATTGGCCCAGCGGCGGATCTGGTTGATGCAGAGATTGGAGTGGGCGCCGTAGCTGAGGCCGATCGAGGCCGAGGCGCGGGCGATTTCTTCCTGCGCGATGACATGCTCGAGATAGCCGAGGCCGAGGCCGCCAAACTCTTCTTCGACGGTGATGCCGTGCAGGCCGAGCTCGCCCATGGCGGGCCAGAGTTCGTCGCGCGGGAACCAGTCCTCGGCATCGATCCTGGCGGCGAGCGGCTCGATCCGCTCCTTGGCGAAGCGCTGCGTCGTCTCGCGGATCATGTCCGCGGTTTCGCCCAGGCCGAAATCGAAATCGGGGGTCATGGCCACTCTCCAAATATGGTCAGTATTGCTGACTTATTATCGTCTCTAATCCCGCATTTCGCGAGCGCGCGCAAGGACGATCAGGCAGTGACGATCTTGCCGTCGATCACGGCCACTGGCCAGGGGCGGAGCCTGGCGCCGGTGCACGGTCCGCCCACGCAGACGCCGTCCTCGATCCGGTAGAGCGCGCCGTGCCAACTGCACTGGATATGGCTGCCATCGGGGGTGAGGTAGTCGTCGAGCTTGTTCGACAGCGGCAGCGCCATATGGGCGCAAAGGTCGAGATAGCCGCGCACGGTGTCGCCCTGGCGGACGACGAAGCCGTGGAAACGGCCGGCGCGCATCTCGAGCACGAAGTTGCGCGCCTTGCCTTCGGCGATGAGGTCGAGCGGGCCGAGGGTGACGTTGGGCGGAGTTTCGGTGAGGCGCTCACTCACTTCGGAAGCTGCGCCTTCGGAAAACCCTCCCACGCCGCGTCATAATCGGGCTGAGCGCGGTCGAGGGCGTAGCGGGTCGGTTTGTACGGCCAGCAGGTCTCGACCATGAACGCCATGGTGCCGGCGATCTTGTGCGGCTTGAGGTCGGCGTTGGTCGCGCCCTGCCAGCTGGTCACATCGGGGCCGTGGCCGGCCATCAGATTGTGCAGCGACAGGCCGCCGGGTGCGAAGCCTTCGGCCTTGGCGTCATAGGCACCGGTGATCAGGCCCATCGCCTCGCTCATGATGTTGCGGTGGAACCAGGGCGGGCGGAACGTATCTTCGGCGACCATCCAGCGCGGCGGGAAGATCACGAAGTCCGCATTGGCCCGGCCCGGCACGTCCGAGGGCGAGGTCAGCACCGTGAAGATCGAGGGGTCCGGGTGGTCGAAGCTCACCGTGTTCATCGTGTTGAACCGAGAGAGGTCATAGCGCCAGGGCGCGAGATTGCCGTGCCAGGCGACCACGTCGAGCGGGCTGTGGGGCAGGGTGGTGGTCCACAGGTGACCGAGATGCTTCTGGATCACTTCGAACGGCCCGTCGCGATCCTCGAACCAGGCCGCAGGCGTTTCGAAGTCGCGCGGATTGGCGAGGCCGTTCGCGCCGATCGGGCCGAGATCGGGCAGGCGGAACAGCGCGCCGTGATTCTCCGCGACATAGCCGGTGGCGCTGCCATCGGGCAGCAGCGCGCGGAAGCGCACGCCGCGCGGGACCAGGGCGACCTGGCCGGGAGCGATATCGATGCGGCCGAGCTCGGTGAGCAGGGTCAGGCGGCCGGCCTGCGGGATGAACAGGAGTTCCCCGTCGGCGTCGAAGAAGACGCGGGTCTCCATGTCCTTGTTGGCGGCATAGACATGGACCGCCACGCCTTCGAGATCAGCGGGATCGCGGTTGGCGAGCATGGTGACCATGCCATCGACCAGATCGGTGCCGGGGGGCGGTGCCTCGACCGGGTTCCAACGCAGGCGATTGGGGGGCAGGGGCTCGCCCAGCAGGTCGACGGCGAAATGGCGTGCGCCCTGATAGCGGGTGAAGGGCGGATGCTCGGCGGTGGGGCGCAGGCGATAGAGCCAGGACCGGCGGTTCTCATGGCGCGGCGCCGTGAACGCAGTACCCGAAAGCTGCTCGGCATAGAGGCCATAGGCAGGCTTTTGCGGACTGTTGCGCCCGACCGGCAGTGCGCCGGGGACTGCCTCGGTCGAAACATGGTTGCCGAAGCCGGGGAAATAGTCGGTCATCGCATCCTCTCCATGCCGGACTCTCTGTAGCGGCGCACATAAAGTGTCAAATGATACTATCTTGCGGAGGGCGAGCTTTAGGGGTGCGAACCTAAACTTTGTTGGGGGCCGTCGGGTTAATTCCTACTTCTTTAGTGGGTTTAATTCCGGAGTCGTAACCAATGGCCACCACCAGCGCAGCCGCACCGTCGCGGCGCCTACCGAGCTTCGGCGTGCAGGTCGCGATCGGCATGGTTGCGGGTCTCGCGCTGGGTCTTGCGGCGCGCTCGCTCGGCAGCGATGGCGAGACGGCCAATGGGCTGGCCCAGGCGCTGCAGACGATCGGGCAGATCTTCGTGCAGCTGCTCAAGGTGCTGGTGCCGCCTTTGGTGTTCACGGCGATCGTCGCGTCGATCGCGGCGCTGCGAGACCTGAACAATGCCGCGCGGCTGGTGGTGCGCACGCTGCTGTGGTTCGCGATCACGGCGGGCATCGCGGTGGCGATCGGCATCACGCTGGGGCTGGTGTTGCAGCCGGGGCATCATAGCGCGGTAGCGGCTGCGGCCGCTGCGGTGCCTTCGAGCACGGGCAGCTGGCTGGACTTCCTCAAGGGGCTGGTGCCGGCCAATTTCCTCGGCATCGCGGCCTCGACCAAGCTGAATGACGGCGGCGCCACCACCGGGCTCTCGTTCAACGTGCTGCAGATCATCGTGCTGGCCGTCGCGATCGGCGCGGCGGCGGTGAAGGCAGGCGAGGCGGGGCATCGCTTCCTCGACTTCAACGCTTCGGCGCTTTCCGTCTTCCGGTTGCTGCTGCGCTGGGTGATCCGGCTGACTCCGATCGGCACCGCCGCGCTGATCGGCGACGCGGTGGTCCGCTATGGCTGGGAGTCGCTGGCGGCGCTCGGCACCTATGCGGGCGCGGTCTATCTCGGTCTCGCCCTGGTGCTGCTGGTCGTCTATCCGGTGCTGCTCGCGGCGCATGGGCTGAGCCCGCTGCGCTTCTTCGCTTCGGCGTGGCCGGCGATCCAGCTCGGCTTCGTCTCGCGCTCCTCGGTCGGCACGCTGCCGGTGACCGAGGAGATCACCGAGCGTGCGCTGGGCGTGCCGCGGGCCTATGCCGCCTTCGCGGTGCCGCTGGGTGCTACGACCAAGATGGATGGCTGCGCGGCGATCTATCCGGCGATCTCGGCGATATTCGTCGCGCAATTCTACGGTATCCCGCTCGGGCTGGAGCATTATGCGCTGATCGCGATCGTATCGGTGCTGGGCTCGGCCGCGACCGCGGGGCTGACCGGCGCCACGGTGATGCTGACACTGACCCTGTCGACTTTGGGCCTGCCGCTGGACGGTGTCGGGCTGTTGCTGGCGATCGACCCGATCCTCGACATGGGCCGGACCGCGACCAATGTGGCGGGGCAGATGCTGGTGCCGGTGATCGTCGCCAAGCGCGAAGGGCTGCTCGACGAGGCGCGGTTCCGGGAAGGGGCCGGGGAAGAAATGCGGGGCGAGCCCGCCTTTGCCTGAAGGTTGTGGCCGGGGTGGAGCAGCGCGTTACGCTACAAGCGTCACTCCCCCCGGTCTCCCTCTCCAAACTTCCGTCCACCCTAACGCGGGTGGAATGAAATGGTTCACTCAGGCCGGCGCATTACGCTACGGAATGTGGCCGCGCAATCGTGGCCGTTTTCGCGTGCCTGTGTGAAGAAAGCGTTCAGGCGTCGACCTTGATCACGCCGCGGCGGATCTGGTCTAGCTCGATGGATTCGAACAGCGCCTGGAAGTTGCCGTTGCCGAAGCCTTCATTGCCCTTGCGCTGGATGATCTCGAAGAAGATCGGGCCGAACATGTTCTCGGTGAAGATCTGCAGCAGAATACCCTCGTCGCCGACATTGCCGTCGATCAGGATGCGGTTCTTGCGCAGGCGCTCGAGATCCTCGCCGTGCCCGGGGACGCGCTTGTCGACCAGCTCGTAATAGGTCTCGATCGTGTCCTGCAGCTTGACCCCGCGGGCGCGCAGCCGCTCGACCGTGTCGAAGATGTCCGGGGTGGTCAGCGCGAGGTGCTGGATGCCTTCGCCCTTATACTCGCGGATGAACTCCTCGATCTGGCTCTTGTCGTCCTGGCTCTCGTTCAGCGGGATGCGGATCGCCTTGTCGGGCGCGATCATCGCCTGGCTGAACAAGCCCGTAGCCTGGCCCTTGATGTCGAAATACTTCTGCTCCTCGAAGGCGAAGAGCGTCTTGTAGAACTCCGACCACACCCGCATCTGGCCGCGGCGGACATTGTGGGTGAGGTGGTCGAGCAGGTCGAGCCCGACATTGTTCTCGGCCTCGGCGGCTTCCCAGCCGTCGAACGCCGCCCAGTCGGCATAGAGATCGGTGCCGTCCTGGATGAAATAGAGATACGAGCCGCCAATGCCCTGGATGACGGTGTCGTCTTCCTCGGTCGGCTTGGCGCCGTGCGCGAGCGCCCATTCCATCGCCTTGGCCGGATCGGCGACGCGGAAGGCCATCGCGCTGGCCGAGGGGCCGTGCTCGCCGCGGAACGCCGCCACGCGGCCGGCCTCGTCGCGGTTGAGCATCAGGTTGATGCGGCCCTGCTTGTAGCGGGTGATGTTCTTGGTCGGATGCCGATGCGTCGGCACGAAGCCGAGCTGCTCGAACTGCTTCCCCATCGCCTCGGGATCGGGCGAGGTGAATTCGACGAATTCGAAGCCGTTGAGGCCGAGCGGATTTGCGGGATCGGTCATGGGGCACGCTCCAAGATTATGGGCGTGCGCTAGTCCGATGCGGAGGTAGTGTCAATTGATACTAGTTGGGTCGAGTTCCGTATCCGTCATGCTGAACTTGTTTCAGCATCCAACGCTCCCCAGGCGATATCCGCTGTGGCGCGTTGGACCCTGAAACAAGTTCAGGGTGACGGTGGGTGTTGCGATGGTGGCTGGGCCTAAAGCCCTTCGCCGCCGACCCAGTGTGCGTTGGAGAGCCGCCGGGCGACGCTCCAGGTCTGGGTGCGGATATCGGGCACCGCGACGATTTCCCAGAAGGCGCCGCGGGTCATCGGGCCGAGCGCGTAGAGATTGCCGTTGGGGCCGCCAGCGGCGTTGATTGTCTGGCCCTGGTTGTCGACATCGATGCCGAGATGCGCCGCATCCGGGCGGATCATGCCGCGCGCCGCGAGCTTCTGGAGCAGCGGCTCCTCGGTGCGGTTGAGATCGCCCAGCGGGCCGGTGCAGTTGATGATGCGCTGGACCGTCATGGTCTCGGCCGCATCGGCACCGCGGCGGCGCAGCGTGACCTCGATGCCCTCGGGCTTTTCCTCGAAGCCGAGCGTCTTGCCGGCGATCACCTCGAGCTGGCCGCGCTCGATCACCGCCATCAGCCGGGCATAAACCTCGGGGGCAAGGCGGTGGCGATGCACGTCCCACCAGGGACGGAGATGGCGCAGGAAGCGGCCGCGCTCAGCTTCGCTGGCATTGCCCCACATCGCCTGGGTGAAGGGACGCAGCTCGTCGACCGCGTTGCGCCAGCCGATCTCCTCGCCGCGGTTGCGGACGGCCTGGAGCAGGCGCGAGGCGTTGGTGGCGGGGCGTTCCTGCAGCTTCTTCCAATCGCTGCCCGGGGCGTGGCTGCGCGGCAGCAGGCCACGGCGGGAGAGGGCGACGATCTTGCCCTGGAAGCCGCGCGCATCGAGCAGCAGCACGACGTCGATCATCGTCAGGCCGGTGCCGATCACCAGCACGGTATCGTCGGGGCCGAGACCCTCCGGCACGCTCGCGTCCCAGGGATTACCCTTGTAGCGGCTGCCCGACAGCGCCTCGGGATCGAGGCCGGGCGGATCGTGCGGCGGCAGGTTGCCGACCGCGAGCACGGCGGCATCGGCTTCGATCGTCTGGCCCTTGAGGCGCACGGTCACGCCATCGGCGAACTCCAGGTCCTCGACTTCGTCGCGCACCAGCCTGAGCCGGTCGGGATGGTCGAGCAGCGCAGCGTCGAGCAGCTCGCGCAGATATTCGCCGTACGTGACGCGGGGGATGAAGGCGGTCGCCGCATTCTCCACGCCGCGCGCTTCGAGCCAGCGGACGAAGTGCGAGGGATCGTCCGGAAAGGCGCTCATATTGGCGGCGCGGACGTTCAGCACATGGCTGGGATGCGCGGCGCCATAGGCGAGGCCGAGGCCGGCCACCGGTGCGCGTTCGATCAGGGTTGCGCGGGGGCCTTCGTGGCGGAGCAGGTTGATCGCCTGCAACGTACCCGAAAAGCCCGCGCCGATAATGGCGACGTGCTCGATCATGTCAGGCGGTCCCCCCGCTCAGATTTCGTATTCGATCTGCCACTCGGGCTGCTGATGCGCGAGCGGCTTGGCGTTCATGCCCGGCTGGCGCGCCATCATCTGCGCATAGAGGCGCTTCACGGCGTCGCTGGCGGTGCGGGCGAACAGCGAGGGAAAGATCGAATGGACGACGCAGGCAGCGCCACCGACGATCATGGTGAAGCCGAATCGCGCGGCGGTTGCGGCATGCTCGCCATAGGTCTCGCCGACGGCGCGCGGGTGGGAGAGGAAAAAGCGCTCGAACATGGGGCGGACTCTACCGCGCTGCGGCGAAGCTGTGAAGTACAGCTTTTGCGATCCCAAGCTGGGCTTTGGGCGGAAAGAGCTTGCCGTGGTGCGCGGCATCGCCGAACCTGTCGGCGAGGCGTGCCGGAGAGCGCGCGAAGCGACGGGGGTTCCAACTGCGGCAGGACTGTGGTTGGTTAGCGCTAACAATATAAGGGGAAGATAGCTTGAGCCAGGATCTGACGTCCGACACCCCGTCGGCGCCCGAGGGCGATCATCACACAGCCACGAAGAACGAGAAGATGGTGATCGCGGCATCGTCGCTGGGCACCGTGTTCGAGTGGTACGACTTCTACCTCTACGGCCTGCTGGCGACGACGATCTCGGCGCAGTTCTTCGCCGGGGTGAACGACACCACCGCCTTCATCTTCGCGCTCGCCGCCTTCGCCGCCGGGTTCGCGGTGCGGCCGTTCGGCGCGCTGGTGTTCGGGCGGATCGGCGACCTGGTCGGGCGCAAGAATACCTTCCTGGTGACGATGGGCATCATGGGCGGATCGACCTTCGCGGTGGGCCTGCTCCCCAATTTCGCGACCGCCGGCGTCGCCGCGCCGATCCTGCTGGTGACGCTGCGCGTGCTGCAGGGGCTGGCGCTGGGCGGCCAATATGGCGGTGCGGCCACCTATGTCGCCGAGCATGCGCCCAACCATAAGCGCGGGCTCTATACGAGCTGGATCCAGACCACCGCGACGCTGGGCTTGTTCGCCTCGCTGCTGGTGGTGATCGGGACGCGCTCGGCGCTGGGCGAGGAAGCCTTTGCCAGCTGGGGCTGGCGCGTGCCGTTCCTGGCCTCGATCCTGCTGCTCGGCGTATCGCTCTGGGTGCGGCTGCAGCTCAACGAGAGCCCGGTCTATGCCCGGATGAAGGCAACCGGCAACGTCTCCAAGGCGCCGCTGACCGAGGCGTTCCTGCGCTGGGGCAATCTGCGCATCGTGCTGATCGCGCTGTTCGGTGCGGTCGTCGGCCAGGCGGTGGTCTGGTACACGGGGCAGTTCTACGCGCTGTTCTTCCTCGAGAAGACGCTCAAGGTCGACGGGATGACGGCGAACGTGCTGATCGCCGTCGCGCTGGCATTGGGCACGCCGTTCTTCGTGTTCTTCGGCTGGCTCTCGGACAAGATCGGGCGCAAGCCGATCATCCTGGCGGGCTGCCTGCTCGCCTCGATCAGCTATTTCCCGCTGTTCCACGCGCTGACCCAGGCCGCCAACCCGGCCCTGGCCGAGGCGCAGGCGAAGGCACCGATCACGGTCACCGCCGATCCCGCCGAATGCTCGTTCCAGTTCGACCCCGTCGGCAAGAACAAGTTCGACGGTTCGGGTTGCGACATCGCCAAGGCCTGGCTGGCGAAGGCTGGTGTGAACTATCATAACAAGGCAGCGCCGGCAGGCAGCACCGCGGTGGTGCAGATCGGTGACAAGGCGATCACGGCCTATGATCCGCGCAAGGATCCGGTGGCCGACAAGGCCGCGCACGGCATCGCGATCGCCGACTTCCAGGACGCGATGAAGGCTGCGTTCAGCGAGGCCGGATATCCCGCCAAGGCGGATGATGCCCGGATCAACAAGCCGCTGGTGATCGCGATCCTGTTCGCGCTCGTGCTGCTGGTGACCATGGTCTATGGCCCGATCGCCGGCATGCTCGTCGAGCTGTTCCCGAGCCGGATCCGCTACACCTCGATGTCGCTACCCTATCATCTGGGCAATGGCTGGTTCGGCGGCTTCCTGCCGGCGACCGCCTTCGCGATGGTCGCGGCGACCGGGGATATCTATTACGGGCTCTGGTATCCGGTGGTGGCCGCGGCCTGCACCTTCATCCTCGGCCTGTTGCTGCTCCCCGAGACCTTCAAGAAGAAGATCGAGGATTGACGGTAGAAACCGTTCGCGCGTGGCTTGCCGAACATGCGCCCGATCTCAAGCTGATCGAGCAATCGGCAAGCACCGCGACGGTGGCGGAAGCGGCGGCGACGCTCGGGGTGGAGCCCGGGCGCATCGCCAAGACGCTGGCGCTGCGGGTGGGCGATGCGGTGTTGCTCGTCGTCGCCCGCGGCGATGCCCGGCTCGACAATGCCAGGACCAAGGCGGCGTTCGGTGGCCGGGCATCGATGCTCGGCGCGGAGGCGGCGGAAGCGCTGACCGGGCATCCGGTGGGCGGCGTCTGCCCCTTCGGGCTGGCGACGCCGCTGCCGGTCTATTGCGATGTGTCGATCCGCGGCTTCGTCACGGTGTTCCCGGCGGCGGGGTCGCGCACGGCATCGGTGGAAGTCGAGCCCGAGCGGCTGGCCGGGCTGGTCTCGCAACGCTGGGTGGACGTCTGCAAGCTGGCCTGAGGCCTGCTCAGAGTTTGTGAGACAAGGTGTCGCTGTTCCCCGGCGAAGGCCGGGGTCCAGCTTCGGCGCACCTGGTTGGGCTCAGGAGCCTCTCCTATGGCACTGCAACTGGGCCCCGGCCTTCGCCGGGGAGCAGCTTTCTCGAAGCGCGCTGCTATTTCGACTTGGTCGACCCCTCCCAGGCCGGGGTCGGCTTGCGATAGTCGAGCGCCGGCGTGCGGGTGCCGAGCAGCGCGTTGTACTTGAAGTCCGGGCCCCGCGCCTTGTCGAGCTCGGCGCGGGCTTCCTTCAGGACCTCGGGCGAGAGGAACAGGTCCGCGCCGGTCAGCGCGATCGTCTTGGCGGCGACGGTGGCGCCCTTGATGCCGATCGACGAGCCCGAGGCGGCGACCGCCTGCCAGCTGTGCGCCGGGGTGCCGGGCACCCAGGTCGCGGTGCTGAGGCCGATCGTCGGCACGGTCCAGCTGATGTCGGAGACGTCGGTCGAGCCGCCGCCGTCCGGGCCGCGTTCGCGCGAGCTGGTCTGCCTGACGCTGTCGAGCGACTTCTGCGTCGGCAGGCTCTTTTGCAGCTCGGTCGCCCAGGCGATTTCCTCGGGCGTCCAGGTCTCGCCGCCGACCGCGTTGAGGTTGCTGCTCATGACCTTGGCGAGCGTCTCGCTGGCGAGCATCGAATAGACGCCGCCGGTGATCTCGTAGTCGACCGTGGTGCCGGTTGCCATCGCCGAGCCCTCGGCCGCCTTGACCACGCGGCCCCATACGTCGCGGACGATCAGCGGATCGACGTTGCGGACATAGTAATAGCTCTCGGCGAAGTCGGGCACGACGTTCGGGGCTTCGCCGCCGGCGGTGATGATGTTGTGGATGCGCGTCGAGGACGGGATGTGCTCGCGCATGAAGTTGACCGCGACGTCCATCACTTCGACGCCGTCGAGCGCCGAGCGGCCCTTGTCGGGCGAGGCGGCGGCATGGGCGCTGACGCCGTGGAAGCGGAACTTGCCCGAGATGTTGGCCATGCTCTTGCCGGTGGAGACGCCATTGGCGTCGCCGGGGTGCCAGTGGAGCACGGCGGAGACATCGTCGAACAGCCCGGCGCGGACGAGATAGACCTTGCCCGAGCCGCCTTCCTCGGCCGGCGAGCCATAGACGCGCAGCTCGCCCTGGACCTTGTTGGCGATCATCCATTCCCGAATCGCAATCGCGGCCTCGACGCTGGCGGCGCCGAACAGGTTATGGCCGCAGCCATGGCCGGCGGCCTTGCCGGCAATCGCGGTCTTGGTGGGGGCATTGGTCTGGGCGAGGCCGGGCAGGGCGTCATATTCGGCGAGGATGCCGATCACCGGGCCGTTGCCCTGCTTGAAGCTCGCGACGAAGGCGGTGGGCATGCCGGCGACGCCCGGCGTGACCGCGAAACCCGCCTTCTTGAGCCGGGCCTGGAGCAGGGCGGAGGACTTGCTCTCCTGATAGCCGACTTCGGACCAGCCCCAGATCGCCCTGGCGGTGCTCTCCAGTTCGGGTGCGCGCTTGTCGATGCCCGACAGGATCGCGCCGCGCTGCGCCTCGGGCACGGCCTGGGCGTGGGCGGAAAGCGGCGCGAACATGCTCGCCAGCAGCAGCGCGGTCCTGATCTTCATATCCTGCATTCTCCCCTTATTTCGCGCCGACAGCCGCGGCATCGGGACGGCGCGTGTCGGCCGACCCCAGGAACTTGTCACCTTCGACCATGATCGACTGGACCGATCCCATGGTGTTCGAGCTGCGTACCTTGTGCCCCTTTGCCTCGAGCAGGGGAATGATGTCCGGCGAGAAGCCTTCCTCCAGCTCGATCGGGCCGTCGCCCCCCGACTGGTTGATGCGCGGGCGCTCGGCGGCTTCGGCGACGTTGAGGCGGTGGTCGATGACGTTGGACAGCATCTGCACCATCGTCGCGATGATGTAGCCGCCGCCCGGCGTGCCGGTGACCAGCCAGGGCTTGTCGTCCTTGAACACGATCATCGGGGTGATCGTCGAGCCGACGCGCTTGCCGGGAACCGGCTGGGTCGCCTTGCTGTCCGGGCCGCTGCGGCCCCAGGCTAGGTTGCCGAGCGAGTTGTTGAGCAGGATGCCGGTGCCAGGCGCGACGACATGCGCGCCATAGGAGGCGGAGAGCGTGTAGGTGTTGCTCACCGCATTGCCGGCCGCGTCCACCACGGAGAAGTGCGTCGTGTCCTTGCTTTCCCACGGATAGGGATTGCCGTCGGGCAGGGTCTTCGCGTCGAGCGACGAGGCGGCCTGGATCAGCTTCGCGCGCTCGGCGGCGTATTCCTTGCTCGCCAGGCCCTTGGCGGGCGTCCGCCAGTCCGGGCCGCCGCCGATCAGCTTGCGGTCCGCCCAGACGATCTTGAGCGTCTCGGCAAGGAGATGGAGGTTGGCGACGCTGCCCCAACGCTGCTCGCGCACCGGGAAGCGCTCGAGGATGTTCATTGCCTCGGCGACGCTCACGCCCGAGGCGGTGGGCGGCATGTATGCGATCGGCATGCCGCGGTAGCTCGACCAGATCGGCTCGGAGATCACCGGCTGGTAGGCGGCGAGATCCTGCTCGTCGATCACGCCGCCGCCGGCCTTCATGCCCGCGGCGATCTTCCGGGCGATCGCGCCGGTGTAGAAGCCATCGCGCCCCTTGGCGGCGATCAGCTGCAGCGTTGCGGCGAGCTCGGGCTGCTTCCAGCGCTCGCCGGGGGCATAGGCGCTGCCGTCGGGCTTGAAGAAGACGGCGAGGGCGGCCGCATCGTCATGCATCGCCTTCTTCTGGTCGGCGTTCGCCTGCGCTTCGTCGTCCGACAGGATCACGCCGTCGCGGGCCATGGCGATGGCCGGGGCGATCAGCGTACCCCAGGGCAGCGCGCCGAAGCGCTTGTGCGCTTCCCACAGCCCGGCGACGGTGCCGGGGATCGCCACGCCCTTCATCGAGTAGCCCTTGGCGGCATCGAACTTGCCGTTGGCGCCGAGCAGCAGGTCGGGCGTCGTGTTGCGCGACGCCTGGCCATAATAGTCGATCGCGATCGTCTGGGCGGGCTTGCCGTCCTTCGGTGCCATGTGGATCAGCATATAGCCGCCGCCGCCGACATTGCCGGCGCGCGGCAGCGTGACGGCGAGTGCGAAGGCAGTGGCGACCGCGGCATCGACCGCATTGCCGCCCTTGCGCAGGATCGCCGCGCCGATATCGGCCGCGATCCTGTTCTGGCTGACGACCATGCCGCCGCGCCCGATCACGGGCTTGTGGATCTGGTCATAGGCGACGATGTCGCCGCCGGAGACGCGCTGCGTGGCGGGCGCCTCCGGGGCTTCCTGGGCGAAGGCCGGCGTCGCGAGCGACGCCAGCGCGAGGATCAGGGCGATCCGCATCAGAAGCTCGCCCGCATGTTGGCATACCAGTAGCGGCCATAGGGGCTGTAGAGCGAGCCGAGGAAGCCGCCCGAGCTGAGCGGCGGCGCTTCGTTGGTGAGGTTGCGCACGCCGATGCGCAGCCGGTAGCGGCCGCCGTCGCTGCGCTTGCCCACCGTGACCTGGCCATAGAGGTTGAAGGTCATCCGGTCCTCGATCAGCCAGGCGGCGCCGGCGGAATCGAGCAGGCCGGTGTCATCCACGTCGCTGGTGTACTGGGTGAAGCCGCCGATCTGGAACGGACCCTTCTCCCAGGTGATCGAGCCGGTGACCTTCCAGCGCGGCTTGCCGTTCTGGCGGACGAGATCGCCGGCATCGGCGATGTTGGTGCCGGCGTTGATCGTCCCCGCGGTACGCGCGGCGATCAGGTTCTGGATCGGCGGCGAAGGCTCGAGGAAGAACTTGTCGAGATAGGCGGCATTGGCGTTGAGCGTGATCTTGCCGGCGCCGAAATCGGGCAGGCGCCAGTTCATGCTGAGGTCGACGCCGGCCGCTTCCTGCGGCAGCAGGTTGACGTACTTGTCGTTGACGTAGAGCACGCGGCCCACCGGGGTCAGACCCGAGCCGGCGAACAGCGCGTTGTCCTCGGCAGTGGGCGCGGCGCGGATGACGTTGGGATCGCTCGATCCCTGCACGCGCAGCAGATAGTCGTTGATCAGCGCATTGCCCTCACCGAACAGGCCGACAATGCCCTTCTGGTCGACATGCCAGTAATCGGCGGTGAAGGTGATCCGGCCGATCGTGGAATCGAGGAAGTGCGGCTCCAGCACGATGCCCGCCGTCCAGGTCTTGGACTGTTCGGGCTTCAGGTCCGGATTGCCCGAACGCCGCGCGGTGGTGGCGAAGCCCTGCGAGCAATTGGCGAAGCTTGAGATCGCGCCGGTGCGCAGCTGCGCCTCGCAGCGGACATAGTCGGTGCGGGTGTTCGAGCGGGTGACCAGGGTGGCGTTGATCTGCTCGAGGTTCGGCGCCTTGAAGCCCTCGGCATAGGAGCCGCGCACGCGGATGCCGCGGACGATGTCCCAGGCCGCGGCGATCTTCGGCTTGGCGACCGAGCCGACGTCCGAATAATGCTCGAAGCGGCCGGCGAGCTGGAGCTCGATGTTGCGGATCAGCGGGATATGCATGTCCGGCGAGATCACCGGCACCGCCAGTTCCATATAGGCCGCGGCGACGGTGCGACGGCCGCTCGTGTCGGGCGAGGGGCTGGTGCCGATCAGGTCGGAGCCGTTGACCGCGCCGGTGATCGAGTCCGTGAACTGGATCGTGCCGTCGACACGCCCGTCGCGGTCGTCATTCTGGGTCTCGCGGCGTACTTCGCCGCCGATCGCCATGCCGACATTGCCGCCGGGCAGGCTGATCAGGTTGGTGGTCGAGCCCTTGATATCCCACATCGCCAGCGTCGACTTGCTGATGCGGGTGGTCTTCACCTTGACCGCGTTGATCGCGGCCAGGCTGCTCGGCACATTGTCCGAACCACTCGGCGGGGTGAGGCCGCTGCCGTTGAACGGGTTGTACGCGTCCGGCGTGGTCAGGTTGATCTGCCGCTGGAGCAGGGTCTGGCTGATGCCGTCGGAGGTGTCCCGCACCCGTGCTTCCGAATAGACCGCCGCGCTTTCCCACTGCAGGCCCAGCACGTTGAAGCGCACGCCGCCGAGCAGGCGGAACTGGGTGTTGAGCACATCGACATGGTTCGGGCCGACATCGGCGAAATTGTAGCTCGACAGGGTGATCGCCTGGCCCGCGGCGGCGGCGTTGATGCCGGGCAGGCGGTTGGCGCTGCCGGTGGGGCCGAAGGGATTGTAATAGGCGTTGGCGGCGATAGTCAGCGGGCCGGAGGACAGCGTGCCGGTCGAGGCCTGGGTGCTGTTGCTCTTGCCGTTGTAATAGCCGGCCTCGCCGAACAGCTCGACACCGCCGCCCAGCTCGTAATGCCCGTTCATGAACAGGTTGATGCGGCGGATGTTCGGCGTGACGTTGGTGTTGAAGGCGAGCGGCGCGTCGAAGCGCAGCTCGCGGATGCCGGCCGTCGAGCTGGTGCCGGTGGCGACGCAGTTGGTGCCGTTGATGATGCCGGCATTGCCCGCCGGGCAGCCGGTGAAGCTGGTCGGCTGGATGTGGAACTGGCCCGAGGTGTTGGTGAGCGCGGTCGTGCCCTGGCGGACGACGACGTTGCCGACGGTCTGGAACGAGCCCCAGGGCGTGATCGTCGAGCGACCGTCGAGCGAGGTCGAGCCGGCGAAGCGCGTGTCGGCGAACAGCGCGCGCAGGTCGTTGGTGCGGGTATAGTCGAAGTCGTTCGCCATCACGCCCTGGCGCTTGTCGTAGCTGGCGAACAGGGTGATGTTGCCGCGATCGCCCAGGTTGCGCCCGGCGAGCAGGTGGGTGTTGGTCTCGAACAGTTGCGAACCTTCGCCCCAGCCGACCTGACCTTCGAGTTCGACGCCGTTATAGTCGGTCTTGAGCACGGTGTTGACCACGCCGGCGACCGCGTCCGAGCCGTAGATGGCGGCGGCGCCGTCGCGCAGCACTTCCATGCGCTCCAGGCCGAAGACCGGGATGGCATTGGTGTTGACGGTGAGCACCGGCACGAGATTGTCGTCGGCGCGGCTGGTCGGGTGGTTCACGACGCGGCGGCCGTTGAGCAGCACCAGCGTGTTGCCGACGCCGAGGTTGCGCAGGTTGATCGAGCCGACGTCACCGCGCGCCGAGTTCGAGCTGTTCGGCAGGTAGGAGCTGTTGAAGCTGACGTCGCCGAGCTGCGGGATCGAGCGGAACAGCTCGTCGCCCGAGGTGGCGCCGGTCGCGCCGATCTGGGCTTCGTCGACCACAGTGACGGGGAGGGCGGCGGTCACCTTGCTGCCGCGGATCTGCGAGCCGACCACGACGATCTCGGCCGGGGGAGGACCGTCGCCATTGACGGCCTGCTCAACCGCGCTGGTCTCGGCCGAGGCCTGCTGGTCCCCGCTCGGCGTAGGGGTGGGCGCGTCCTGGTAGAGCGCGACCGGGCGGGCGGTGGCGGGCACGTCGCTGCGCGGCATCACCCGGACGCTGTTGGGGCCGGTGAAGCGATAGGTGTAGCGGCTGTTGGCGAGCAGCAGCTCGAGCGCGTCACCCACCGTGTAGCGGCCATCGAGGCGCGGCGCCTTGAGGCGGGCGATCGCCGGATCGGTGAAGACCAGCTGCACGCCGGTCTGCTGCGCGACCTGCATCAGCGCGGTATCAAGGCGGCCGCCGGCGAAATGGATTTCGTGGCGCAGCGTCTCGCGGGCCTGGGCGCCGGCGGGAACCGCGGCGAAGACGGCGACGGTGGCGAGAAGCAACTGGCGTGTGTTCATGATTATCGACCCCCCTGAATCGATGCCTGGACGCGGCAATCACGGTTTATGACGCTGGTGCGACACACACGCGAACCGGAACGGATCAATTTTTTTCGAGTGTTGCGCGCTTGCACGGTTCGCCTTTGCGATAATGGCGCGTCATGGCAGGAGGAAAGCGCGCATTCGCGCAATTGGGGGAGGCGCGGAATTGTCCGCCGGACGATCGGAAATGCAGCGGGTGCCGCAGGGCGAGGAAGGCGCGTTCGACGCCTATCGTGCCGCGTTGCGGGCATTCGTCGCGCGGCGGATCGACAACCCTTCCGAGGTCGACGACCTGGTGCAGGAAGCCTGCGCCCGGCTGGTCGCCAGCGCGCGTGAGCGGACGGTCGACGAGCCGCAGGCCTATCTGTTCCGCATCGCCGCGAACCTGATCGCCGATCGCCACCGCCGCGCGCTGCCGGTGGTGCCGCTGGGGCCGGAGATCCACCCGCCGGTGCGTCCGGTGCAGGAAGATCGCCGCCGGGTGGCCGATCTCCAGTCCGCGCTCGAGGGGGCGCTGGCGGAATTGTCGCCGCGTTGCCGCGAGGTGTTCGTGATGCGCCGCTTCGACGAGCGCGGCACCGGCGAGATCGCGCGCGAGCTCGGCATCTCGCCGCGCATGGTGCAGAAGCACCTCAACCACGCGGTCGCGCATCTCTACGATCGGCTTGCGCATCTCATGGAGCGCGGAGCATGAGCGAGCGCGATCTCGGCAAGCGCGCGCCCGCAGTGTTCGAGGCGTTCCTGGATGGGCGCGAAGGTGACCTTCATCCGGCGGATCGCGCCGAAGCATCGGAATTCTGGAACTGGCTTGGCGAGTTCGAACGGCCCGGCCCGGTGCCCGTGCCGATACGCCAGCGGCCGGTGTGGATCGGCCGGGCCATCGCGGCGAGCGTCGCGGTGCTGCTCGCGTTCGGCGGAACGCTCTGGATGACGCATCCGCAGCCCACCCATGAGACGGTGCAGAGCATCGCGACCGGCCATGCCGAGCGTCGCCGCATTGCTTTCAGCGACGGGTCGGTGGTGACGCTCGCGGCCGACAGCCGGGTGGACGTCGCCTATGTCGCGAAGGAACGCCGCTTGCGGCTGGTCGCGGGCGAGGCGCTGTTCAAGGTCGCGCATGACAAGAGCCGCCCTTTCGTGGTCGAGACCCGGCACGGCGAAGTGATCGCGGTCGGCACGATGTTCGACGTCAGCGTCGGCAGGCGCGAAGCCGAGGTGACGGTGGTCGAGGGCGTGGTGCGGGTTGCCCTGTCCGAACCCGGCCGGCCGGGCGCTGCGGAGCCGATCGAGAAACTGGCGCACAAGGGTGAGCGCCTGTCCTTCGGTATCGCCAAGGGCACGAGCGGCGATACCGGCTTCATCCGCCAGGCAGCCGACATCGATGCGGACAGCGCGGTTGCCTGGACGCGCGGGCGGCTGGTCTTCCAGGGCGAGCCGCTGAGCGAAGTGATCGAGGAAGTGAACCGCTATTCGCGCGACCGGCTGGTACTGGCCGATCCCAAGGCGGGATCGGTGCGCGTCTATGGCGTGATCAACCAGGGCGACACCGCCGCGATCCGCGATCTGGTCGCCAATCCCGGTGCAGTCGCGGTCGAGCCGCGCGAGCCCTGATCGGGCCTTACGCCGGTGCCGTGATGTGTTAAGGGAGCGGCGATGCGTGCGTTGCTGCCCTTCCTTGCCTGTCTGATGCTGGTGCTCACCAGCCTGACCTCGATCGCGCATGCGACCGAGGCACCGGACGGTGGCGTGTCGACGGCGGAAATGGCCGCCTGGCACGCGCCGGGGGATGCCGACGAAGTGCAGGGCGATCCGGACAAGGATACGCCGCACCACCATTCGATCTGCCACGGTCATGACCTTGCGGCCTCCGCGAAGGTGCCAGCGGCGCCGGTTGCGTACCGCCCGTTGGGAATGCTGCGCCCGGCTGTGACCGCCGTGCTGGTCGCGCGGATGACCGATACGCCGCTTCGGCCACCCATCGCCTGACAGCGACTGCCCGCGCCTGTGCGGCGCGTCTGTCCCTGTCAGGAGTTTTCAAGAATGAACCGAATTGCAGCGGCGCTTTGCGTCGCGACGCTCGTTGTCGGTTGCGGCAAGCCCGCGCCCGAGCCCGAGAAGGAAGCCGCCGAGGCGCATGGCGATGGCGCGATCACGCTCACCGCCGAACAGATCGCAGCGGCCAACATCACGCTTGCCCGGCCCGGTCGCGCAGGCGCCGGTGCGGCGATCGAAGCGCCCGCGCTGATCGAGAGCGATCCCGATGCCACGCGCGTTGTGGCGGCACCGCTCGAGGGGCGCGTCGTCTCGCTCACCCGTAACATCGGCGATCCGGTGCGGCGCGGCGACGTGCTCGCGGTGATCGAGAGCCGCGAGGCGGCGAACCTGCAGGCAGAGGTGGAGAAGGCACGCAGCCGCCTGACCCTGGCCAGTGCCACGCTGGCGCGCGACGAGGCGCTGTATGCGCGCGGCTTCCGCCCGCTGCGCGAAGTCGAGATATCGAAGGCCGCGCATGAGCAGGCGGCGACCGACCTGCGGCTTGCCCGCCAGCGCGTTTCCGCCTCGGGGGTGCGCGGCGGTTCGCTCAACCGCATCGTCATCACCGCGCCGATCTCGGGCCGGGTGGTGGCTCGCACTGCCTCGCTGGGACAGGTATTCGCCGCCGACGCGGCCGAGACCGAGCTGTTCCGCATCGCGGCGCTCGATCGCCTGAACGTGGCCCTGTCGATCGCCGCCGCCGATGCGGCGCGCGTTCGCGCGGGCGACACGATGGAAGTGACCGGCGCGGGGCGGATGGCGGTGGCGCGGGTGCGGCTCGTCTCGCCGGCGCTCGATCCGCAGACGCGGCTGGTGCGTGTGATCGCCGATCTCGACAACCGGCGCGGCCAGTGGCGTGTCGGCGAGCCGGTGCAGGCGCGCATTGCGATCGGCGGAGCGGGCAACGCGCCGCTGATGGTCCCCGCCACCGCGGTGCAGACGCTGGAGAACCGGCCGGTGCTGTTCGTCCGGACCGCGCAGGGCTTCCGGGTGGTGCCGGTCACGCTGGGTGCCCGTGACGGAGCGATGGTCGCGATCCTCTCGGGGATCTCCGGCGACGACCAGGTCGCGACGACCAATACCTTCACGCTCAAGGCCGAACTCGGCAAGGGCGAAGCGAGCCACGAGGACTGAGCATGATCGCCCGCATCACCAGCTGGGCGGTCGACAAGCGCTGGCTTGTCGTCCTGCTCTCCGCCATCGCCGCGATCGTCGGCGCCGCCGCCCTGTACCGGCTGCCGATCGACGCGGTGCCGGACATCACCAACAACCAGGTCCAGATCAACGTCCGCGCGCCCGCGCTCTCCACCGAGCTGGTCGAGAAGCAGGTCGCCTTCCCGATCGAGACGGCGCTGGCCGGGATTCCCGGCCTTGAATATACCCGCTCGCTCAACCGCAACGGCTTCGCCCAGGTCACCGCGGTCTTCTCCGACGCGACCGACATCTATTTCGCCCGCGCCCAGGTGAACGAGCGGCTGGGCGGGATCGACGATGCCTTGCCGCCCGGCGTGCGGCCCGAGATGGGGCCGATCGCGACCGGGCTGGGCGAAGTCTATATGTGGACCGTCCGGCTCGACCATCGCAAGGAAGACACGCACAAGCCCGGCGAGCCCGGCATGCAGCCCGATGGCAGCTACATCACCCCCGAGGGCGAGCGGCTGGCCAGCGAGACCGAGAAGGCGACCTATCTGCGTACCGCGCAGGACTGGATCGTGGCGCCCCTGCTCAAGAACGTACCGGGGCTGGCGGGCATCGACTCGATCGGTGGTTATGCCCGGCAATATCTGGTGGTGCCGGACGTGGCCAAGCTCGCCTCGCTCGGGCTGACGCTGACCGATCTCGCCACCGCGATCGAGCGCAACAACCTCAGCAGCGGCGGCGGCTCGATCGACCGGAATGGCGAGGGGCTGGCGGTGCGCGCCGATGCCCGGATCCGCAACGCGGCGGAGCTTGCCCGTGTCGTGGTCGCGAGCCGTGGCGGCGTGCCGATCACGCTCGACCAGGTAGCGACGGTGCGTACCGGGCAGGCGGTGCGGATGGGGTCGGCGTCCGAGAACGGTACCGAGGTCGTGGTTGGCACCGCGATCATGCGGATCGGCGAGAACAGCCGTACCGTGGCGACGGCGGTGGCGGACAAGCTCAAGTCGATCAACGCCTCGCTGCCGCCCGATGTCGTCGTCCAGCCGGTGCTGGACCGCACCGCGCTGGTCAACGCGACGATCCAGACGGTGGGACGCAACCTGGGCGAGGGCGCACTGCTGGTCATCGCGGTGCTGTTCCTGCTGCTGGGCAATTTCCGCGCGGCGCTGATCGCGGCGGCGGTGATTCCGGTGACGATGATGCTGACCGGCTTCGGCATGCTGCGCGTTGGCGTGTCGGCCAACCTGATGAGCCTGGGGGCGCTCGACTTCGGCCTGATCGTCGATGGCGCGGTGATCATCGTCGAGAATGCGCTGCGGCGGCTGGCCGAGCGCCAGCACGCGGCGGGGCGGCCGCTATCCGAGAGCGAGCGGCTCGAGACCGTGTCCGAGGCGGCGCGCGAGATGATCCGGCCCTCGGTCTATGGCCAGGCGATCATCATGCTCGTCTATGTGCCGTTGCTCACCCTGAGCGGGGTGGAGGGCAAGACCTTTGTCCCGATGGCGCTGACCGTGCTGATCGCGCTCGCCTGCGCCTTCATCCTGTCGCTCACCTTCGTGCCGGCTGCGATCGCGATCTGGCTGTCGAAGCGGGTGGAGGAGAAGGAAGGGCGGATCCTGGGCTGGCTGCGGCGACGCTACCAGCCGGGGCTCGGCCGGGCGATGGCACATCCCCGAATCACCCTGGGCGCGGCGCTGGCCAGCCTGGGCGTGGCGGCGCTGGCCTTCGTATCGCTCGGCCAGGTGTTCCTGCCGCAGCTGGACGAAGGCGACCTGCTGATCCAGGCCCTGCGCATCCCGGCGACGTCGGTGCAGCAGAGTCAGGCGATGCAGGTGCCGATCGAGCGGCTGGCCGCGCGCCAGCCCGAAGTGAAGTTCGCCTTCTCCAAGACCGGCACGGCGGAGCTGGCCTCCGATCCGATGCCGCCCAACGCCACCGACATGTTCGTGATCCTCAAGCCACGCGACCAGTGGCCCGACCCGGGCCTGTCCAAGGAAGCGCTGGTCGAGCGGCTGGAGGGGCAGCTCGCGAAGATCCCGGGCAATGCCTATGAGATCACCCAGCCGATCCAGATGCGCTTCAACGAGCTGATCGCCGGCGTGCGCGGCGACATCGCGGTGAAGGTGTTCGGCGACGACTTCTCGGCGATGAACGCGACCGCCGAGCGCATCGCGGCGATCCTGCGCGAGACGCGCGGGGCGACGGATGTGAAGGTGGAGCAGACCGGCGGGCTGCCCATGCTCGACATAAGGGTGAACCGCGATGCGATGGCCCGGCTCGGCGTCACCGCGCAGGACGTGCAGGACACGATCGAAGCGACGCTGGGCGGGCGCGTGGCGGGGATGATCTTCGAGGGCGATCGTCGCTTCCCGGTGGTGCTGCGCCTGTCCGAAGCGCAGCGCGGCGACTTCGAGGCACTGCGGCAGGTGCCTGTGCCGGTGGCCGCCGGCGGGTTCGTGCCGCTCTCCAGCGTGGCCGAGCTGGCGGTGGTCGACGGGCCCAACCAGATCAGCCGCGAGAATGGCAAGCGCCGGGTGGTGGTGCAGGCCAATGTGCGCGGGCGCGACGTGGGCGGCGTGGTCGCCGACGCGCAGGCGGCGGTGGCCCGAGAGGTGCGGTTGCCGCCGGGCAACTATCTGGAATGGGGCGGGCAATTCGAGAACCTTGCCGCCGCGAGCCAGAGGCTGGCGCTGGTGGTGCCCGCCTGTTTCGCGCTGATCCTGCTGCTGCTCTACGGGGCGCTGGGGTCGATCCGGGATGCCGCTATCGTGTTCACCGGCGTGCCGCTGGCGCTGGTCGGGGGTGCGCTCGCGCTGGCGCTGCGGGGTATGGACTTCTCGATCTCGGCGGCGGTGGGGTTCATCGCGCTGTCGGGCATCGCCGTGCTCAACGGGCTGGTGATGGTCTCGTCGATCCAGGACCTCGTCCGCTCGGGCATGGACCGGGTCGAGGCGGCGCGGGCCGGGGCGATGCAGCGACTGCGACCGGTGGTGATGACCGCGCTGGTCGCCAGCCTGGGTTTCGTGCCGATGGCGCTGGGGCACGGGGCCGGAGCCGAAGTGCAGAAGCCGGTCGCGACGGTGGTGATCGGCGGGCTGATCTCGGCGACGTTGCTCACCCTGTTCGTGCTGCCGACGCTCTATGCGCGCTTCGGGAAACCAGGGGCGAGCGAGGCGACATGAGGGGGCGGCGGCCGGGCTGCGTAAGGGATCGTGGCGGCGCTGGTGCCGCTGGCTGGAGACCCCCAGAATGCGTAGCCTGATTTCCGCCCTTGCCACCACCACCCTGATCGTCGCGGCGCCGGCGCTTGCCCATCCCAAGCTGCTCGCCTCGACCCCGGCGGCCAATGCCACGGTCAAGCCGCTGGCCAAGGTGGAGCTGTCCTTCTCCGAGGCGCTGGTGGCGCGGCTCTCGACCGCGCAGCTGGTGATGACCGGGATGCCGGGCATGGCCGACCACCCGGCGATGCCGATGCAGGGCCGGGTGGCGATCGGGCCGGACGGCAAGAGCCTGGTCGTCACCTTCGCGCGGCCGCTGGCGGCGGGGAGCTACAGGCTGAGCTACCAGGTCGTCTCCGCCGACACCCACAAGGTGGAAGGCGCGATCGAATTCAAGGTTCGCTAAGCTCTTGGAAGCGCTCGCCATCTCGGTTCGCTTCCTGCTCTATCTCGACCTGATGGCGCTGTTCGGGCTGGGGGCCTTCGGCCTCCACGCCCTGCGCCGGGACGAGCGGGTTTCGGGGGCGGTACTGCCGTTCAAGGCGCTGTTCCGGCTGACCGCCGGGCTGGGGCTGGGGCTCTCCCTGCTGGGGCTGGCGGGGCTGGTGGCGAGCCTTGGGGGCACCGGCCTGCTGGCTCCGGACCGCGAGGTGCTGGAGGCGGTGCTGTTCGGGATGAGCGGGGGGACGGCCTGGCTGGTGCGGGTGGCCGTGCTGGCCCTGGACCTCATGCTCGGACGGGGTGGCTTGCCCTTCGGCGCGGTCGCGCTGGCGAGCCTGGCCTGGGGCGGGCACGGGGCGGCGGGGAGCTGGCTGCAGCTGGGTGCCGACATCGCGCATCTGCTGGCCGCCGGCATCTGGATCGGCGCGTTGATCGCCATGGTGTGGCTGGCGGGGCGACCCAGGGAACAGGCCGATTTATGGCGCCTGCACAGGGTGTTGCGGGGCTTTTCGAGTACCGGAACGGCGGTGGTCGGGGTGCTGATCCTGACCGGGATCGTCAACCTGATCGCGGTGACGGGAGGGGCGCTTCCGGGCGCTCTCTATGGTACGCTGATCGTCGCTAAGGTTACGCTGTTCGGCCTCATGCTGGGGCTGGCCGCGGCCAATCGCTGGCGGCTGGTGCCGGGGTTCGAGACCGCCATGGCCGAGGGCGATTCCGGGAGGGTATTGGGGCGGTTGCGGGCCAGCCTGGCGATCGAGGCCGGGATCGGGGCTTCCATACTGCTGATCGTTGCCTGGCTTGGCACAGTTGATCCTTCCGGCCTCGGATAGTCGCACTTACCCCTTCGCCAGCGACTCCAGGATCGGGCAATCGGGCCGCGCGTCGCCGTGGCAGCGGCCCGCGAGATCCAGCAATGTGCGGCGCATCGCCTCCAGCGCCTCGGCCTTGCGGCGGAGCTCTTCCGCCCGGGCGGTGGCCAGCGCCTTGACCTCGGCGCTCGAGCGGGCGCGATCGTTCCACAGGTCGAGCAGCTTTCCGATCTCGTCGATCGGGAAGCCGAGATCGCGGGCATTGGCGATGAAACGGAGCCTGTGAACATCGGCGTCCGAATAGTCCCGATAGCCGCTTTCCCGGCGCGATGCGACCGGGATCAGGCCGATCTTCTCATAGTGGCGGATCATCCGCTGGGAGACGCCGCTCGCCTGTGCGGCCTGTCCGATGTTCATCGTACAATCCTTCGCATCACAAATGGACCAGACGGAGACGGAGCGCGTTGCTGATCACGCTCACCGAAGACAGCGCCATCGCCAGTGCCGCGATCGCCGGGGAAAGCAGGATGCCGGTGAACGGATAGAGCAGCCCCGCCGCGATCGGCACGCCCGCGACATTGTACGCGAACGCGAACACGAGGTTCTGGCGGATGTTGCGCATCACCGCGCGCGACAGGCGGCGGGCGCGGACCAGACCGTTCAGGTCGCCCTGAAGCAGGGTAACCCCCGCGCTCTCGATCGCGACGTCCGAACCTGCGCCCATCGCCACGCCGACTTCGGCGGCGGCGAGCGCGGGGGCGTCGTTCACGCCGTCGCCGGCCATCGCCACGGCGCGGCCTTCCGCCCGCAGCTTCTGGACGACTGCCGCCTTGTCCTCGGGCAGGACTTCGGCTTCGACCTCGTCGATGCCGATCTTCGCGGCGACCGCCAGCGCGGTGGTGCGGTTGTCGCCGGTCAGCATGACGACGCGGATGCCCTCGGCCTTGAGGGCGCGGACCGCTTCGGGGGTGCTGGCCTTGATCGGATCGGAGACGCCGATGAGGCCGGCGAGCGCGCCGTCGATCACGACGAAGATCGCGGTGCCGCCTTCGCCGCGCAGCGCCTCGGCCGGATCGGCGAGACTGGCGAGATCGATGCCGTTCTCGCGCATCAGACGGGGGCCGCCGAGCAGGAGCGCGTGGCCCTCGATCGTGCCGGTTACGCCGCGACCGATCGGGGCGTCGAAATCGGTGACTTCGGCGAGGGGGAGGCCACGATCGGTTGCGGCGCGGACGATCGCTTCGCCGAGCGGATGCTGGCTGGCGCGCTCGACACTGGCGGCGAGGCGGAGCAGCTCGGCTTCGTCCTGGCCGGGGGCGGGGCGGACCAGCGTGACTGCCGGGCGGCCTTCGGTGAGGGTGCCGGTCTTGTCGACGATCAGCGTGTCGATCTTCTCGAACCGCTCCAGCGCTTCGGCATTCTTGATGAGTACGCCGGCCTGGGCGCCGCGACCGACGCCGACCATGATCGACATCGGCGTGGCGAGACCGAGCGCGCAGGGGCAGGCGATGATGAGGACCGAGACGGCGGCGACCAGCGCATAGGCGAAGCGCGGCTCGGGGCCGACCAGCCCCCAGGCGAGCGCGGCGGCGAGGGCTACGGCGATGACGGTGGGGACGAACCAGGCCGAGACCTTGTCGGCCATGCGCTGGATCGGCGCGCGGCTGCGCTGCGCCTCGGCGACCATCTGGACGATGCGGGCGAGGAGGGTGTCGGCACCGACCTTGTCGGCGCGCATGACGAAGGCGCCGGTGGTGTTGAGCGAGCCGGCGATCACGCTGGCGCCGGGCTCCTTGGTGACGGGCATCGACTCGCCGGTGACCAGCGATTCATCGATCGCGACGCGGCCTTCGAGCAGTTCGCCATCGACCGGGACCTTCTCGCCGGGGCGGACGCGGAGCCGGTCGCCGACCTGGATCAGGTCGAGCGTGACTTCCTCGTCGCTGCCATCCTCGCGGATGCGGCGCGCGGTGCGCGGGGCGAGATCGAGCAAAGCCTTGATCGCGCCCGAGGTGCGGTCGCGGGCGCGCAGTTCCAGCACCTGGCCGAGCAGGACGAGGACGGTGATGACCGCGGCGGCCTCGAAATAGACCGGGACGGCGCCATCATGCCCGCGAAAGGCGGCGGGGAAGATGCGGGGGGCGAGCACTGCGACCAGGCTATAGGTATAGGCGACGCTCACCCCCATCGCGATCAGGGTGAACATGTTGAGGTTGCGCGTGCGGAGCGAAGCCCAGCCGCGCTCGAAGAACGGCCAGCCCGCCCAGAGGACGACCGGGGTAGCGAGGGCGAACTGGATCCAGTTGGACAGCTGCTGGCCGATCGCCATGGTGAGGCCGAACAAATGGCCGCCCATTTCGAGGATGAAGACGGGCAGGGCGAGGGCGAGGCCGAACCAGAAGCGGCGGGTCATGTCGGCCAGTTCGGGATTGGGGCCGCTGTCGAGCGTGATCGTCTCGGGCTCGAGCGCCATGCCGCAGATCGGGCAGGAGCCGGGGCCGATCTGGCGGATCTCGGGGTGCATCGGGCAGGTGTAGATCGTGCCGGCCGGGGCTTCGGGCTGTGGCTGGGGGGAGAGGTAGCGCTCGGGATCGGCGAGGAATTTCGATCGGCAGCCGGCGCTGCAGAAGTGGAATTCCGCGTCGTGGTGAAAGGCGTGGTGCGGGGTGGTTTCGGGATCGACGGTCATGCCGCAGACCGGGTCCTTCACGCTGTCGGGCTGGGCGTGGGCGCTGCCGCAACAGGCGTGGTGCTGGTGGTCGTGGCTGGCATCGTG
This sequence comes from Sphingomonas kyeonggiensis, assembly GCF_014204495.1. Lineage (GTDB taxonomy): Bacteria > Pseudomonadota > Alphaproteobacteria > Sphingomonadales > Sphingomonadaceae > Sphingomonas > Sphingomonas kyeonggiensis_A. Next base: position 269,845 of record NZ_JACHLN010000002.1, read on the forward strand.
GTGGGTGTGGCTTGGCATGACGTTCCTCCGATGCCGGGCTATGTAGAGGTTGACATCATGTCAGGGTCAAGGGGTGGTTTGGTTTCGGGTGCGCGTTTCACTCCCCTCCCTGCAAGGGAGGGGTTGGGGGTGGGTTGCGAGCGTAGCGAGCTCAGCCAGTCGCTGGGGAATAAAGGGATTGCCGGGCATCGAGCCCGGCAATCCCTGACCCACCCCTAGCCCCTCCCTTGCAGGGAGGGGAATTGGATGGGCGAAAATTTCGCTTTGCTTTGAGGGCAGGCGGCGCGCAGTGCGTAAGGGGCTGGGGAGAAGACCATGCGTGACGATCTCGATGACATGCTCGGGCGGCTGGCGGCGCGGCCGGTGCATCCGGGGCTGGAGGATATGTCGGCGTCGGTGCTCGACCGGATCGCCGCGCCTCGGCCACGGCAGGACCGCTTCGCGGTGACCGGCGCGCTGGCGGCGGTGCTGGCGGTGGGCATGGGCCTGGGCGGCAGCTGGGCGATGCAGGCGCCCGCGCACAAGGTCGCGACCTTCGACAGCAGCCTGGCGCTGGCGCCCTCGACCCTGCTGGGCGGCAGCTGATGGGTGCGCGGCGGGTATTGCTGATCGCGCTGATCGCGTTCGTGGCGGCGCTGGGTGGCGTGGCGGCCGGACGGTTCCTGTGGCCGGCGGCGCAACCGCCCGGGGGCGAGCTGCATGCGCTGCTCCATTCGGGGCTCGACCTCGATGCCGCGCAGCATGCGAAGATCGAGACGCTGGAGCGGCAGTTCGCGCTGCGCAAGCAGGCGCTGGAGATGGCGCAGCGCGCCGACAATGCCCGACTGGCCGCGGCGATCGAGAGCGAGCATTCGGCCGGGCCGGACGTGCGCGCCGCGGTCGACCATATCCATGTGACGATGGGCGAGATGCAGAAGGAGACGCTGGCGCATATCTTCGCGATGCGCGCGGTGCTGCGTGCCGACCAGGCGGCGAAGTTCGACAAGGCGGTGGTGAAGGCGCTGACCGCCGAGAGCCGGTGAGCCTCGATTTCAAAGACCTGAGCGACGGCGAGCTGGCCGCGCTGAGCCTTGCCGGGCGGACGGCGGCGTTCGCCGAGATATTGCAGCGGCACCGCGAGGCGATCTACCGGATCGTCGTCGGGTCGATCGGCGATCCCGACGAGGCGCTCGACCTGGTGCAGGAGACCTTCCTCGCGGCGCATGGCGCGCTGCGCCGCTATGATCCGGCGCGGCCGATGCGGGCCTGGCTGACCACGATCGCGATCAACAAGTGCCGCGACTGGGGCCGGCGGCGCGCGGTGCGGCGGTGGATCGCCCTTGCGCTGCCGATCGACGATGCGGCGGAGCGGGTCGCCGAGGACCGGCCGGGGCATGATGTGGAGGTCGCCGATCGCGAGGCGCTGGCGCGGACGTCGCGGGCGATCGCGGGGCTGCCTTCCGCACTGCGCGAGGTGATCGTGCTGCGGACGATCGAGGGGCTGTCGCAGGCCGAGACGGCGGCGGCGCTGGAGGTCAGCGAGAAGGCGGTGGAGACAAGGTTGCGGCGGGCAAGGCTGCGGCTGGGGGAGGTTTTGGGGGGCTAGGCGCTCACTTGCTCGATGGGGGCGCCTTCAACGCTTTCTGCTCCCCGGCGAAAGCCCGGGTCCAGGGGTTCTCTTCTGTCTCGCTTGTGACCCTGGGCCCCGGCTTTCGCCGGGGAACAGTTTTTCGCCGTCATTCCCGCCTTATTCCGTCATCCCCGCGCAGGCGGGGATCCAGGGTGGCAGAGCGAGGTCCTTTGTGACTCTGGATCCCCGCCTGCGCGGGGATGACGAATTTTGGGGAGGGCAACCCCGCTCCCCCGCGTAACTCCCATAAGCGCGGTTCTCGCGCTGAGGAGACTAGCGTGTTGGATCGGCGGCAGGTGTTGATGGCCGGGGGCGGGGTGGCGCTGGGGGCTTGGTTCCCGGCCTGGGCGCAGTCCAATACGGCGGGGGCACTGCCCGAGGTCTCCGGCGAGGACCTGCATCTGCGCATCGCCCATCAGATGCTGAAGGTCGATGGCCGCGAGAGCCATGCGATCGGGATCAACGGCACCGTGCCGGGTCCGCTGCTGCGGCTGCGCGAGGGGCAGAATCTGCGCGTGCATGTCGAGAATGCGCTCGACGAGGACAGCTCGATCCATTGGCACGGGCTGCTGCTGCCCTTCCAGATGGACGGTGTGCCGGGGATTTCCTTTCCCGGGATCAAGCCGCGGTCGAGCTTCACCTATGAGTTCCCGATCGTGCAGGCGGGGACCTATTGGTATCACAGCCATTCGGGGCTGCAGGAACAGGTCGGGCTGTTCGGGCCGATCGTGATCGAGCCGCGCGACGCCGATCCGGTGCGCTTCGATCGCGAGCATGTCGTGATGCTGTCCGACCATAGTCCGCTGCATCCGCATGCGATCTTCCGCAAGCTCAAGCAGCAGCCGGGCTATTTCAACCGGCAGAAACAGACGCTCACCAGCGCCGGGGGGCAGACGGCGAAGGACCGGCTCGACTGGGGCGGGATGCGGATGGACCCGACCGACATCTCCGACGTGACCGGATCGACCTATAGTTACCTGGTCAACGGGCATGGGCCGAAGGACAATTGGACGGCGCTGTTCCGCCCCGGCGAGCGGGTGCGGCTGCGGATCATCAATGCCTCGGCGATGACGATCTTCAACGTGCGCATCCCGGGGCTGAAGCTGACGATCGTGGCGGCGGACGGGATGAACGTGCGGCCGGTGACGGTGGACGAGTTCCAGATCACCGTGGCCGAGACCTATGATGTGATCGTCGAGCCCGAGGACCGGGCGTACACGCTGGTTTCCGAGGCGGTCGATCGCTCGGGCATGGGCCGGGCGACGCTGGCGCCGCGCGCCGGGATGGTCGCCGAAGTGCCGGCGCTGCGGGCGCGGCCGATCGCGACGATGAAGGACATGGGGATGGACATGTCCGGCATGGACCACGGCGCGATGGGCGGCATGGCCGACATGCCGGGCATGGATCACGGGTCGATGCGCATGAAGATGCGCGATCCGGCCAATGCGCCGCAGGTGGTGATGGGGCCGGGCGTGCAGACGATCGCGCCGATGCCGGTCGACCGCACCGGCGAGCCGGGGCAGGGGCTGGGCGATGTCGGGCACAAGGTGCTGACCTATCGCGATCTGGTGGCGCTCGAGCGCAATCCCGATGTGCGGGCGCCGGGGCGCGAGATGGAGGTGCACCTGACCGGCAATATGGAGCGCTTCATGTGGGCGTTCGACGGGGTGAAATTCTCCGACGCGAAGGTGCCGCTGGCGTTCGAGACCGGCGAGCGCGTGCGGGTGACGCTGATCAACGACACAATGATGGCGCATCCGATCCATCTGCACGGCCATTTCTTCGAGCTGGTGACCGGGCATGGCGACCATGCGCCGCGCAAACACACGGTCAATGTCGCGCCGGGGGGCAAGGTGAGCTGGGACGTCACCGCCGAGCCGGGCGACTGGGCGTTCCACTGCCATCTGCTCTACCACATGCATGCCGGGATGATGCAGACCGTCCAGGTCCGCCCGCTTGCCGGAGATGCGGCATGAAGGCGCGGTGGCTGAGCGGCGCGGCGGCGCTGGTGCTGGCGGTGCCGGCGATGGCGCAGGACCATTCGGGGCATGCCGGGCATGACATGTCGGCGATGCCGATGCCGGCGCCTTCTCCCACGCCTGTGCCGGCCGATCCGCATGCCGGGCACGACATGGCGGGCGCGGGGGAGAAGTCCGGGACCGACCTGCCGGCGGGCAATGCGACCGCGCCGGCGCCGGTGCCGGGCCGCGCGGCGGATCGCTTCTGGGGGGCGGAGGCGATGGCCGATGCCCAGCGCGCGGTGCGGATGGAACATGGCGGGATGGCGCTGAGCAAGGTGATGCTCGATCTGGCCGAGGTGCAGCTGCGCAGCGGCGAGACCGGCTATCGCTGGCAGGGCGAGGGCTGGTGGGGCGGCGACATCCACCGGCTGTGGATCAAGTCGCAGGGCGAGGGCGTGTTCCGCAAGGGGATCGATAGTGCCGAGGTGCAGGCGCTCTATGGCCGGGCGATCGATCCCTACTGGAACCTGCAGGCCGGCGTGCGGCAGGATCTCGGGCGCGGGCCGCGGCGGACCTGGGCGGTGCTCGCTGTCGAGGGACTGGCGCCCTATTGGTTCGACCTCGAAGGATCGGTGTTCCTCTCCGGCAAGGGCGATGTGCGCGCGCGGATCGAGGGGAGCTATGACCAGCGGATCACCCAGAGCCTGATCCTCCAGCCGCGCGCGGAGCTCAACCTGTCGGCGCAGGACATGCCCGCGAACGGCGTGGGCGCGGGGCTGTCGAGCGCCGAGCTGGGGCTGCGGCTGCGCTACGAGCGGGTGCGCGAGTTCGCACCTTATGTGGGCGTGAGCTGGGAGCGGAGCTTCGGGCGGACCGCCGACTATGCGCGGGCGCGCGGCGACGGCACGGGCGGGGTGAGCTTCGTGGCCGGGGTGCGGGCCTGGTTCTGAGGAGGCCCGGCGCACCCAAATACCGGCTTGTGGGATTTTTGTGCGTTTAATGCCCGATTGTCACAAAATATCCACGCAGCGCGCCTAGTGCCCCGGCTGCGGCACGGTAACCCGCCGGTCGCAGCAATTTCGATCACCATTGGGGGTCCCATGCTCGCCCATACGCGACTTTCGTCGCGCGCAGTCCTGCGCGCGCTGTTGATGCTCAGCACCACGGCTCCGGCCGTGATCCTCGCCGCTCCCTCCGCCCATGCGCAGGACTATACCAACATCGCCGCATCGGGCCGGGTGACGGCCGAGGACGGCACGCCGCTGGCCGGCGCCGAAGTGAAGATCACCTCGTCGGACAAGGGCGTGAGCCGCACGGTCACCACCGACAGCGCGGGTGCCTATACTTTCCCGCAGCTCACCCCGGGCAACTATGACTTCACCGTCACCGCCCAGGGCTATGCGACCTATACCGAGAGCGCGATCGCGCTGACCCGCGAGACCGGCGGCGCCAACAGCTTCCGCCTTGCCCCCGCTGCCCAAGACGGCAACGAGATCGTGGTCAACGGTTCGCGCCAGCGCACCGCCGACTTCCAGGACACCACCGTCGGCGCGACGATCAACCTCGCCTCGCTCACCCAGCGCGTGCCGATCGGCCGCTCGCTGCGCGACGTGATGCTGCTGACCCCCGGCACGGTGCAGGGCAGCTCGCCCTCGAACGGCGGCTTCGCCAACCAGGTCTCGATCGCCGGCGCGGCGTTCACCGAGAATGCCTTCTTCATCAACGGCCTGAACGTCACCGACTTCGTCTCGGGCGGCCAGCCGACCGAAGTGCCGTTCGACTTCTACGAGACCGTCGAAGTGAAGACCGGCGGCGCCCCGGCCGAGTTCGGCCGCGCGACCGGCGGCTATGTCGTCGCCACCACCAAGTCGGGCTCGAACCAGTATCATGCCAGCGTGACCGGCATCTGGGAGCCGAACGACCTGCGCAGCACCTCGCCCTCGACCCGCACCACCGATTATCGCCATGCGACGGCGAGCCGGCAGGAGCTGATCTTCCAGGCGAGCGGCCCGATCATCAAGGATCACCTGTTCGTCTACGGCCTCTACAATTTCCGCAACATCCGCTCGATGACCCCGTCGGCGAACCAGAACAACGCGACCAGCGTGGTCAACACCAGCCCGTTCTGGGGCGGCAAGGTCGACGCGTACATCACCGGCGACCACCACCTCGAATTCACCTATTTCGACACCACCAACGACACCCGCAACCGCAGCCAGAACTGGGATCGCACCAATTTCACGCTGGGTGGAAAGACCGGCGGCACCGATGCCCGCTCGGGCGGCGCCAACTATGTCGGCCGCTACACCGGCACGATCACGCCCTGGCTGACCGTTTCGGGCGCCTACGGCGTCAACAAGCTGCGCTCGGGCAACGTCCCGCTCGACATCACCAACCCGCAGGTGACCGACTACCGGACCGATCCGGCCGGCATCCAGATCGGCGCCAACAAGGTGACCGACGCCTACAGCAAGACCGACAATGAGCGCGAATTCTATCGCGGCGATGTCGACCTGCAGTTCCACCTGCTCGGCAGCCACCATGTCCGCATCGGCTATGACCATGAGAAGGACACGCAGGAACAGACCTTCGAGACGATCGGCGGCGGCGCGTACAAGATCTACACCGTCACCGCGGAATCGGCGGCGCGCATCGGCCAGGCGGTCGGCACGCAATATTACACCACCCGCGTCTATGCGCAGAACGGCACCGCGCACGTGCGCAACGAAGCCTTCTACATCCAGGACCAGTGGTCGCTGTTCGACAACCGGCTGCGGCTCGACCTCGGCCTGCGCAACGACCGCTTCAGCAACCAGGGCGTGAACGGCAAGTCGTTCTTCGAATCGGGCAACCTCTGGGCACCGCGCGTCGGCGCCTCGTTCGATCCGCTGGGCGACGGGCGCACCAAGATCTTCGGATCCTATGCGCAGTACTACCTGCCGATGGCCGGCGACCTCAATCTGAACGTCGCGGGCAGCCTGATCACCTATACCCGCTACAATTTGTTCACCGGCACCAGCGGCGCGGGCAACGTGCCCAATGCGGGTGCGGCGATCCTGACGGTGGCCAACACCACTGCCTGCCCGGACACCAAGGTGAAGAATTGCGAAGTCTCGGCCGACGGTTCGGCGTTCAACCCCTCGGGCGCGATCGCCAGCAACATCAAGCCGCAGTCGGACAATGAGTTCATCTTCGGCGCCGAGCACCAGTTCGCCGACCATGTCCGCATCGGTGCCTATTTCACCCATCGCCGGCTCAAGGACGTGATCGAGGATATCTCGGTCGACATCGGCGCCCGCGCCTATTGCATGACCAAGGGCTTCACCGCGGCGCAGTGCCAGGCGTCGTTCCCGGGCGGCCGCCAGTTCGTTATCGCCAATCCGGGTCGCGACGTGACCGTGCAGCTCGCTTCGCTGCCCGACGGCTCGACCCCGGTGGTAACGCTGAAGGCATCGGACCTCGGCTATCCCAAGCCGAGCCGCAACTATGACGCGGTGACGCTCACCTTCGATCGCACCTTCGACCAGAAGTGGAGCCTCTCGGCCTCGTACACGCTCGCGTTCAACAAGGGTAATTACGAGGGCGGTGTCCGCTCGGAGAACGGCCAGCTCGCGATCAACCGCACCGCGGACTTCGACTCGCCGGGCTTCGTCAACGGCGCCTATGGCTATCTGCCCAGCGACCGCCGGCACAACTTCAAGGCCTATGGCAGCTACCGGTTGAACGACATGCTCGACGTGGGCGCCAATGCCGTGGTCCAGTCGCCGCAGCATTACAGCTGCATCGGCGCGGTGCCGCTGAGCGTCGACGCCTATGCCAACACCTATCGCGGCTACGGCTATTACTGCCAGGGCAAGCTGATCCCGCGCGGTACGGCGTTCAACGGCGACTGGCGCACCCAGATCGACGTCAGCGCGTCGCTCCGCCTGCCGCTGCCGTACAGCGTGGATGCGTCGATCCGCGTCGACATCTTCAACCTGCTGAACAGCAAGTCGGTGACGTCGTACAACAATTTCGGCGAGCAGGGGGATGGCTCGACCAACCCCGATTACCGTTCGCCGGTGAACTACCAGGCGCCGCGCTCGATGCGGCTGACCGCCCGCCTCGGCTTCTGAGGCGCGCAGGCCGGGGCCGGTTTCGTGCCGGCCCCGGCATTCCTGCTTGCAAATTACCGGGTGCCCAGCATGTCTCTCCGCGCAACCAGCGGAGACAGCGATGGAGGGAGCGATAGAGAAGAGGTCACAGCGCCAGCGCGAGATCATCTCGCGGCTGCGCAGCGGACGAACGCTGTCGGTGACGGCGCTGGCGACGGATCTCGCGGTTTCGGACGAGACGATCCGCCGCGAGCTGCGTGCGCTCGAGGATCAGGGCGTCATCATCCGCGAACATGGCGGCGCGCGCATCGCCGCGCCGGTGCTCGAAGGGCCGCTCCACCAGCGGATGGAGGAGAATGCCGATGCCAAGCAGCGCATCGCGGCGGTCGCGGCGGAGTTCGTGCCCGATGGCGGGATCGTGTTCATCGATTCCGGCACGACGAGCTGCTTCATCGCGCGCCAGCTGGTCGAGCGGCGCTCGCTGACGGTCATCACCAATTCGCTGCGCGTGGCGAACGACCTGGGCGGGATCAACAACAACCGGCTGTTCCTGGCCGGGGGGCAGATGGACTATGACTATCGCGCCTTCTCCGATCACAGTGCGCAGGACTATGTGCGCGGCTTCTCGCCACATCTCTCGATCCTGTCGGTCGGCGGGATCAGCATCGAGCGCGGGCTGATGGACTTCCATCCGGGCGAGGCAGAGATGAGCCGGATCGCCTATGCTACCTCGAAGCGCGTGCTGCTGGCGGCGGATTCGTCGAAGTTCGGGCGCTATGCGCTGGTGCAGACGGCGGCGCTGACCGATGTCGACATCCTGGTGACCGACCAGCCGCTCGACAGCGACTATGCCAAGGCCTTCGCGCATGCCGAGGTGGTGATCGCCTGACGCGCGCGGACGGCGCGCAGCAGCGGCAGGCCGGCGGCGAGCATGAGCAGCGCCCCGGCCGCCGCGACGCCGGCATGGAGCAGCCAGAACTGGCCGGCCGGCATCCGCTCGTAGAACACGCCGCTGAACCCCACCCACAGGCTGGCGAAGAAGCCGTGGAGGTAGAAGAGCCCCATCCATAGCCCGACCAGCCGGCCTGGCGCGATCCCAGCGATCAGGCTGAGGCCCGAGGGCCAGATCAGCACGATCGCCATGTCGATCAGCAGCAGATAGGCGAGCGCCCAGGCCAAAGGCAGCGCGCCGCTGGTGAGCGTGGTGCCGAGCGCGAGGACGAGATAGCCCGCCGCGCAGAACAGGCAGCCGATGAGGATCTGGGTGGCGGCGCTGATCGTGATGCCGCGGCGTTCGAGCGCGCGCATCGCCAGTTGTGAGACCGCGATCAGCACGAGGGTGAAGGCGCCGTCGAGCGACAGGAACCAGGCGACCGGCATGGCCCAGTTGCCGAGCCTGAGGTCGAGATGCGCGCGGGACCAGACCAGGAAGATGTTGCTGAGCTGCTCATAGGCCGAATAGCAGAGATAGATCGCGGCGAGGGCGACGATCAGCAGCGCGGTGGCGGCGAGCGGGCTGGTGTTTGCGCTGGTGGCGGCATGGGCCTTGCTGCGCGCGGGCTCGGTGCCGTTGCGGGCGTAGAAGACCAGGCCGACCAGCAGCGCCAGTGCCGCCGCGCCGATCGCATAGGCTGGGCCGGCAAGGGCGGCGAGCGTGCCGCAGACCAGCGGCCCGCAGATGATCCCGGCGTTGAGGAAGCCGAGATAGAGCGCATAGCCGCGGCGGCGCTGGGCCTCGTCCTCGAACAACAGGCCGACCTGGGCGGAGAGGTTGCCCTTGAGCAGACCGGTGCCGATCGCGAAGGGGACCAGGCCGATCAGGAAGCTCTGGTTGCTCAGCATCAGCATCAGCCCGAGCAGCATCAGCGCGCCGCCGCTTGCCACCATGCGGCGGCGGCCGCCGACCAGGTCGCCGACCAGTCCGCCGAGCGGGATCGAGAGATAAATCAGCGCATTGGCATAGCCATAGAGCTGGGAGGCGAGCCCGGTGGTCGAGACCGGGCCGAACAGCGCGGTGCTGGCGTCGCGGACCGCGGCTGCGCCGAGGATGCGGGAGAGGTCGCCGGCGAGGACGTGATCGACCAGGATCAGCACGAGCAGCGACTTCATGCCGGACATGGCGAAGCGCTCCCAGAACTCCATCGCCGCGAGGACGAGGAAGCGGGGGCTCAGCAGTTTGTCCGTTGCAGCGCCCGATTCCATTGCGTCCGCCTTTGTCCGGCGGTGCTGCTAGGGGCGGTTCGCAACAGGGTTATGACAGTGGGCGATCGTGGAGGGGCTGCCGCGTGTACTAGCTGTTCCCCGGCGGACGCCGGGGCCCAGGGTAACAGGCGGGACGGCAGAGAAACCCTGGGCCCCGGCTTTCGCCGGGGAACTGAAGGGTATTAAACTCGATGTGGGAAGGCAGCGGCCGGTTCGCTGGTGCCGGGGTTGCCGGTCTCGACATGGCCGGCGAGGCGCAGGCGGGTGCCGTCTGCGCCGGTGAGCAGCAGGTCGTACCAATGATGCTCGGCAAGTGGCACCGGCGCCTGGATCTCGGCGCCGGGCGCGAGGGCGTGGCTCGCCCGCGCGTCGCTATGGGCGCAGTGGCTGGCGAGCGTCACCGGCGCGGTGCCGCGATTGGCGAGGTGGAGCGTACCGGTGCTGCCCTGCCAGGCGATCGTCGCTTCGATCCGGGCGGCGCCGTTCGCGCGATATTCGCGGTGGAAGCCGTTCGGGCCCTGCACGACCAGCGCATGCGCCCGGTCGCGGCGAAGCGGCCATTGCTCCTCCAGCCGTGAATTTGCGGCGACGGTGAAATAGCGCCAGCCGGGGAAGGCGGTCTCGTCCTGCACGCCGAACACCACGCCTTCGGGTCCGTCATTGACGAAGCGCAGGGTCAGGCCGCTTTCGGACCAGGCCGGCTCGACGGTGAAGCGATAGGGCAAGGCGCGGGCGGGGCGGGTGCCGGGTTCCTGGGCCGGGACGCCCTTGCCCGTCGCGATCTTCGGGGGCGGGGCGGTCTTGCAGAGCTTCTCGGTCTCCTCGAAATAGCTGGCGACCGAGGGCAGGGCGGCGGCCCAGCGCGTGTCGAGGCGCTGGCGCTCGGTCACATCGAAATCGAACATCGAGGTGAGGTCGCCGCAGATCGCGCGGCGCCAGGGCGAGATGTTGGGCTCGGCGACGCCGAAGCGCTTCTCGAGGAAGCGCAGCACCGAAGTGTGGTCGAACAACTGCGAGTTGACCCAGCCGCCGCGCGTCCAGGGCGAGATCACCATCATCGGCACGCGCGGGCCGAGGCCGACCGGCTCGCCCTGGTAGGTCTCGCTGCGGACATCGACATTGCTCGCGCCATATTGCGGGGCGATCGCCGGCATCGGGGCGGGGACATGGTCGAAAAAGCCGTCATTCTCGTCATAGTTGAGGATGAAGGCGGTCTTGGCCCAGACCTTGGGATTGGCGGCGAGCGCGGCGACCAGGCTGGAGATCAGCACTTCGCCGAAGGGGACGGGCGCGTCGGGATGCTCGCTCATCTCCATCATCGGGACGATCCAGGAGACGGCGGGAAGCCGGTCCGCGGCGACATCGGCGGCGAAGGCGGCGATCAGGTGCTTCGCACGGGTCTTCTCCGGGTTCTTCGGCGCGATGCCGTCGACCCAGTCGACATAGGCGCGGCCGCGCTTGTAGAGCGACGAGGCGCGGTCGAGCTTACGGAATTCCTTGAAGTAACCCAGCGGGTTGTCCGAATAATTTGCGATCTCCTGATAGAGCTTCCAGGAGATGCTGGCTTCCTCGAGCCGGCCGGCATAGCTGCGCCAGGGCAGGCCCTCGCTCGCGTCGTCCTTCGCCATGTCGGCGCCCGGATTGGGATCGGTGCCGCCATTGGTGACGCAATATTCGCCTTCCTGGCCGACGCTCAGGCCGTTGGTCCCGCTGAAATGATAGAGGCGGTTGGGGCCGGTCGGCCCCTGGAGCGAGCAGTGATAGCTGTCGCAGATCGTGAACTGGTCGGCGAGCGCGTAATAGTAAGGGATGTCCTCGCGGGTGAGGTGGGCCATGGTCAGCGGGCCCTTCTGGTCGGCCCAGACGTCCCAGTTGCGCCAGCGCGCCTGGCTGTCCTTCCAGCTGTGGTCGAGCCCGGTGAAGCAGCGGGCGTTGCTGCCGTTATAGTCGAGGCGGAAGGGCCAGGCGACCTGGCCGCCGTCGCGATCGGCGCGGCGCTGCGCCCAGACGGACTTGCCGCCGGGCAGCGCGATCGGGCGCGGATCGCCGAAGCCGCGGACGCCGCGCAGCGTACCGAAATAATGATCGAAGGAGCGGTTCTCCTGCATCAGGATCACGACATGCTCGATATCCTGGATCGAGCCCTTCCGGCCCTTCGCCGCGCGGGCAAGGCCGGTCGCGGCGCCCGTCTCGGCGGCGGCAACGCCCGAGGCGCCGAGGATGAAGGTGCGGCGATCGATCGGCATGACTACTCCCGTACGCATTGGTCCCGGCCCGGCGGCGTGCCGGCGAGACTTGGTCGCGCCTAGGCGCGCTATGTGCAAGGGATGTGACGAAAATCGGGTTTCGCGAAGTTTTTGCGGGATGCGGGCATAATATCCACATGCCGTGCGGCGAGTAGCTCAGCCGAGCACGTCGGTGAGCAACCGGCGCCAGTTGCCGCCCATGATCTTGTCGACTTCGCGTGCGCGGAAGCCCGAGGCGGTGAGGGCTGCGGCGATGCGCTGCATGCGGTCGATGCGGTTGAGCTCGGGGATGACGACATGCTCGGGCGTCCATTCGAAGCCGGGCACACCCTGGCGGCGCAACGCGCGCCACCATTCGAGATATTCCTCGACGCCCCTGGCATTGTCGTTGTTCAGCTTGATCAGGTTGGTCTGGCCGGCCATCGGGAAGTCGTTGGCCACGCCGACCGCGTCGATCCCGCCGACGCGCGCGACATGGCGGATCTGCGCGACATAGTCGGCGACGGTCGGCACCTTGTTGCGGGTGAGCCAGAAGCTCATCATGAAGATGCCCATCACGCCGCCGCGCTCGGCGATCGCGCGGATCGCTTCATCGGGCGCGCAGCGCGGGTGATCGACGATGGCGCGCGCGGAGCCGTGGCTGAGCGCGATCGGGGTCTTCGAGCGGCGCGCCGCCTCGAGCATCGTCGGCACCGATCCGTGCGATACATCGGGCAGGATGCGCAGGCGGTTCATCTCCTCCAGCCCCTCGATCCCGAGCGGGGTGAGCCCGGTCTGCACCGTTTCCAGCGCGCCGCCGGCATATTGCGTGTTGTTGTGATGGGTGAACTGGAGGACGCGCAGGCCCTTGTCGTGGAAATGGGCGATGCGCGCGAGATCGTCGCCCATCATCTCGGTCGACTGGAATTGCAGGAAGACCGCGCAGCCGGGGCGGGTGCCGATCTCGCTGCCCTTGCGCGCCAGCCAGGCGACCTTGGAGTCCTTGAGCTTCGCGACGGCACGGTCGATCGCCGGATCGTTCGCCGCGAAGTTGCGGCTGTAGCGCGGCACGCCGTCCGCGCCGCGTACCTCGATCAGGTCGGAGACGTCGGCGATCATCCCACCCAGCCCGGCGGCGGTGATCTCGTTCAGGTCTTCGGGCAGGAAGCTGAGCGAGTCGAAGAACAGCCGGGGCGCCCGCGATGCCCGGGCGACCATGGGCGCCGCCAGAGCCGTCGTCGCCATTCCGATCACTGCGCCGCGCCGCGTCACCATGCATTTTTCTCCCGAGGAACTGGCCGACTCGATATCGCCGGACCGGCGCAAGGATGCGCAAGCGGCTGCGAGCGGGCAGCAATCAATTGTTTCGAACCCGAAAACAATCGTTCACAAAATACCATATTAATCCAGTGGGATTTGACCTAGCCTTGTTTCAACCGCGTTACCACGGTGTGTCGGAGCCGTGCGCGCGGGGTTTCGGGTAATGGCATCAACAGGAGGAAACATGCGTCAATTTCCTAATCGACAGGCTCTGTTCCGGGCGGTCTCGCCCGTGGCGACCGCGCTTGCGCTATGCGCGGGCGGCGTTGCCCATGCACAGCAGGCCGATGGTCCCACCGCACCTGCGGATGCCCAGGAATCACAGGGTGACATCGTCGTGACCGGCTCGCGCATCGCGCGTTCCGATCTTGCAGCGTCGGTTCCGGTAGCCGTGGTGAGCAGCGCGGATATCGCGCGCACCGGCGCCGCCAACATCCAGGATGTGCTCGCGGACCTGCCGGCCGTGGGCCAGAACATCAGCCGCACCTCGACCAACTTCTCGACCACGGGCAACGGCCAGGCATCGGTGAACCTGCGCAGCCTCGGTTCGTCGCGCACCCTGGTGCTGGTGAACGGCCGTCGCTACGTCGCCGGTATTCCGGGCACGTCGATCGTCGACCTGAACACGATCCCCACCGACCTGATCAAGCGGGTGGACGTCGTGACCGGCGGCGCCTCGGCCGTCTATGGCTCGGAAGCGATCGCGGGCGTGGTCAACTTCATCCTGGACGACGAGTTCGTCGGCCTGCGCCTGCACGGGCAGGGGACGGTCAGCGACAAGGGCGATGCGCCCCGGCAGCTGGTCTCGGCCGTGGCCGGCGCCAGCTTCGCCGATGGCCGCGGCCATATCGTGCTGTCGGGCAGCTATGATTTCGACCATGGCCTGCGCTCGCGCGACCGCAGCTTCTCCGCGACGGACAATCCCAATCGCAGCTCCTTCTCGGCACAGGGCCTGTTCAGCCCGAGCGGCACCTTCGCGCCGGGCGCGGGTACCTTCACCTATGACGCGCTGAACAACCTCAAGCAGTATCAGAGCGCGAACATCGACGGCTATAACCGTAACTTCGATCGCTATCTGGCGCTGCCGGTGGAACGCTATCTCGGCTCGGCGCTCGCCAAGTTCGAGATCGCGCCGGCGGCAACCGTCTATGGCGAGTTCCAGTACGCCAAGTCCAAGTCGCAGAGCTCGCTCGAGCCGCAGGCCGTGGCCTCGACCGACCTGGTCTATGCCGACGGTTCGGCCTTTGCCGGCATCCCGATCACCAACCCGCTGATCCCCACCCAGATCCGCAACGCGATGGTCACTGCCGGGGTTACCGCGCTGCCGTTCCGCCGCCGTTCGAACGACATCTTCGACCGCAGCAACCGCAATGATCGTGAGACCTGGCGCGGCGTCGCCGGCATCCGCGGCGACCTCTCGCCGACGCTGCACTATGACGTCTACTACACGCATGGCGAGACCCGCGACGTCACCCAGTCGGGCACCGTCTATGGCCCGAACTACGCCAATGCGCTGAACGCCGTGGCGGGCCCGAACGGGCCGGTCTGCGCGATCAACGCGGATGCCAATCCGAACAACAACGACGCGGCCTGCGTGCCGATCAACATCTTCGGCTTCAACACCGTCTCGGCCGCCGCCGCGGCCTATGTGACGCGCAATGGCGAGCAGACCCGCTACGAGGCTCGGGTGAAGCAGGACGTCGTCTCGGCGACGGTCTCGGGCGATCTGTTCCGCCTGCCGGGCGGCCCGCTCGGCTTCGCGATCGGCGGCGAGTATCGCCATGAGAAGAGCACCGAGGATTTCGACGAGGCGACCAACCTGGGCCTGACGCTGGGCAACCAGCTGAGCGACACGCGCGGTTCGTACAACGTCAAGGAAGCCTTTATCGAGCTCAACGCGCCGATCCTGAAGGACAAGCCCTTCTTCCACAGCCTGAGCATCGAAGGTGCTGCGCGCTATGCCGACTATTCGACGGTCGGCGGCGTGTGGAGCTGGAAGGCCGGCGCGGAATGGGCGCCGATCCCCGACATCCGCTTCCGTGGCGTCTATTCGCAGGCGACGCGCGCGCCGAACATCTCGGAGCTCTATTCGGCGCAGAACGAGACGTTCCCGGCGGTGATCGATCCGTGCGACCAGCGCGCGGGCAATGGTGACGGCGCGCCGATATCGGTGACCAACCTGTCGGCGGCGTGCCGCGCGGTCCCGGCGATCGCCGCGGCGGCGGCTGGCGGCGGCTTCGTCTACTCGACCGCGCAGATCCAGACGATCAACGGCTTCACCGGCGGCAATCCGAACCTGCGCGAGGAAACCGCCAAGACGCTCACCCTGGGCGGCGTCTTCCAGCCCCGCTTCGCGCGCGGCTTCAGCCTGTCGGTCGATTATTACCAGATCAAGGTCGAGAACGCGATCGGCATCATCGGCCAGCAGACCTCGCTCGACGAGTGCTACACCGGCGGCGGCGAGGCGATCTTCTGCAACAACATCGTCCGCGACAACACCGGCCACCTGACCAGCGTCAACGCGATCAACCTGAACACCGGCTCGTTCGAAGTCTCGGGCATCGACACCCAGGCGCAATATTCGACCAAGCTGCCGTTCGCGAAGATCGACTTCAACCTGCGCTGGACGCACCTGCTCAAGCAGGAGCAGACCTCCTATCCGGGCGGGCCGACCCAGGACGAACTCGGCCAGCTCGACTGCTATGCCTGCGGCCGCCTGGGCACCGGCTTCCGGGACAAGGTGAACGCGTCGGCGACGCTCGGCTTCGACGGCGTGTCGGTCAACTGGCGGGTCAATTACCTGTCGTCGGTGGTCGATGACCTGACCTCGGCGACGCCGCGGCGGACCGGCGATTTCTGGTACCATGACGCGCAGGTGCGCTTCGAGCCGCTGGGCACGCGCTACGCCTTCTATCTCGGCGTGGACAATGTGTTCGACAAGAAGCCGCCGATCTTCAGCGACACGAGCCTGGTGACCTTCCCGGGTACCCAGACTTCCGCGACCACCTACGACCTCTATGGCCGCCTGCTCTATGCGGGCGTGGACTTCCGCTTCTGATGCGGCATCCCCGGGGAGCCCTTGCGGCTCTCCGGGGATATCCGAATGCTGGGCGATCGGATTGTATCGGGCGGGCCGCTCGCGCATAGAGCGGCGCCATGCTCTCGCAGAAGACCCGCTATACCATCCGCGCGCTCCAGCATCTCGCCGATCGCTATGGCCAGGGCCCGGTGCCGCTGGCCGAGATCGTCGAGAAGCAGAACATCCCCGGCAAGTTCCTGACGGTCATCCTCTCCGAGATGAACCGCGAGGGGCTGGTCAATTCGCAGCGGGGCAGGGACGGCGGCTATATGCTCGCGCAGCCGCCCGAGCAGGTCCGCATCGGCGACCTGGTCCGCAAGACGCATGGCTCGCTGGCGCTGGTGCCCTGTGCGAGCCGCTTCGCCTATGAGAAGTGCGACAATTGCGTGGCCGAGGAGGAATGCCGGCTGCACCACCTCATGCTCTATCTGCGCGACGAGACCGCGCGCATCCTCGACGGCGTCACCCTGGCCAATCCGCTGCCCGAGGCACTAAACTCTACTTATAATGTAGACAATTAATCCTGCTTTGCCGATCGGCGGCGGAAAGGCTGGTCTGTGCGCTCCATCCCAAGGGCAGGAGTGACGGCCATGGCGGGTTTCATCGGTGCAGGCGCGGCGGAGCGCAGTCCGCTCAATTTCCTCTGGTTCATCCCGTCGGGCGGTGACAATCGCCGGCTCGCCTGGCCCGAGGGGGAGCGCGCGCCCGATCCTGAATATCTGCGCCAGGTGGCGGTGGCGGCGGACAGGCTCGGCTATTACGGCGTGCTGATGCCCACCGGCGCGATGTGCGCGGATGCGTGGATCACCGCCGCCTCGATCGCGCCCTTCACCGAGAACCTCAAGCTGCTGGTAGCGCTGCGCCCGGGCCTGACCGCGCCGGCCGAGGCGGTACGCCAGGCGGCGGCGCTCGACCGGCTGTCGAACGGCCGCGCGCTGCTCAACGTCGTCACCGGCGGCAGCCCCAAGGCGCTGGCGCAGGACGGCATCTTCCTCGACCATACCCAGCGCTACGAGCAGACCGCCGAGTTCCTCGACATCTGGCGCAAGCTCGCGCGCGGCGAGACGGTGACGCAGCAGGGCGAGTATCTCAGCATCGAGGACGGGCGGCTGATCTTCCCCTTCGTCCAGGAGCCGCACGCGCCGATCTGGTTCGGCGGATCCTCGGAGATCGCGCGCGAGATCGCCGCCGAGCATGTCGACGTCTATCTCGCCTGGGGCGAGCCGCCGTCGCAGCTCAAGGAGATCATCGACGATGTCCGCGAGCGCGCGGCGAAGCGCGGGCGCACGATCCGCTTCGGGCTGCGCATCCACTTCATCGTCCGCGAGACCGAGGCGGAGGCCTGGGATGCCGCCAACGACCTGATCCGCCACGTCACCGACGAGCAGATCGCGCTGTTCCAGTCCTTCCTCACCAAGGGCAGCGATTCCGTGGGGCAATCGCGGATGCAGGCGCTGCACAAGGGCAGCCGCGCGAACCTGGAGATCGCGCCCAACCTGTGGGCCGGCATCGGGCTGGTGCGCACCGGCGCGGGCACCGCGCTGGTCGGCGATCCGGATACGGTGGCCGAGCGGCTGCAGGAATATGCCGATATCGGTATCGATACGATCATCGGCTCGGGCTATCCGCATCTCGAGGAAGCCTATCGCGTGGCGGAGCTGCTCTTCCCCAGGCTCAACCTGCCGCATCGCCGCGGTGCCACGCTGCCGCCGCTCAGGCCCTTCTTCACCCCGGCCGATGTGAAGCTGGCGGCGGACGGGCTGGCGAAGGAGCCGGTGCCGGCGGGGCGGTTCACCTAGCGCTCGGGAGAGGGCGGGCAGGTACCAGGGCGACTGGCCGGCGCCGCGGCCGGCGCGGCCTTTGCCGAGGGCTTGCCGGCACGCGCGTCGCCGGGCGCGGTCGGGATCAGGCCGCGTCCGAGGAAATTGCCCGCGCCGGTGCGCCGGGCTTCATCGAGCAGGCTGGCATGGCTGGCCGCCGAGCGCTTCTCCGCCGCGCGGGGCGGGGCGGTGCAGGCGGTGGACTGGGGCAGCTCGGTCGCCAGTGCCGGCGCGGTGCTGGCGCAGGCGGCGAGCAGGGCGATGCTTCGCGGCAAGCTTCGGTTGTTCATCATCATCTCCGGACGCCCGGCCCCGCGTTAGCGCGCGCGGGCGCGTGGTGCTTCGACGCCGCGACCGGACCCGGCGCTCTGGCGGCGCGAACGGGGGCATGCGACAAAAGCGGACAAGGATGAGACGAAGGTGGACGTCAGCGCCCCTGCGATAGCTTATGGGGCGGGCGGAAGGGGGCTCGAGACGCGATGAAGCTGGTACCCGAGATACGGCAGGCCGCCTATCTGGTTGCGCTCACCTGGATATTGTCGGGCGTGCTCTACCTGATCCCCTATCAGGTGTTCACCGGCCTCTCCGCCTATGTCCTGGTCTCGGTCATCCTGATCTGCCTGCTGGGCGCGCTGCTTTCGGGGGGCGTGTATCTGGCGGTGCGCGGTGCCCGGGGGCGGCGGCCGGTGCTTCGCTTCGCCGTTGCCGGCGGCGCCGTCGTGCTGGCCTCGGCGATGCTGGCGGTGACCGACGGCGTGACCAGCCAGTGGATCGCGCGGCTGATGGCGTCGACCCAGCCGCCCGCGCCGTTCGGCATCCGGGCGCTCACCAATTTCGTCGCCCTGGTCTGGCAGTTCGCGCTGCTCGGCGCCGCGTTCACGGTGATCGAGGCGAACAACCTTGCCCGTCTGCGCGAGCGGGAGCTTGCGGCCGTGCGGGAGGCGGCGAGCCGGGCGGAGGCAGCCGCCACCGCCGCGCGCCTTGCCGCATTGCGCTACCAGCTCAATCCGCATTTCCTGTTCAACACGCTGAACGCGATCTCCTCGCTGATCGTGACCCGCGACTACAAGCCGGCCGATGCGATGCTGGCCGAGCTTTCCGAGTTCCTGCGCGCCACGCTTGCGGTGGACCCCGACGCGGTGATCGCGCTGGAAGACGAGCTGGCGACGCTGCAGCATTATCTCGAGATCGAGAGCGTCCGGTTCGGGGATCGGCTGGCGGTGGAGTTCGTCTGCCCGCCCGAGCTCGAGGACGCGCTGCTGCCCGGCTTCACGCTGCAGCCGCTGGTCGAGAATTCGATCAAATACGCGGTGGCGACGAGCGCGGCGCCGGTGACGATCCGGGTCGAGGCCAGGGCCGAGGGGAGCCATCTCGTGATAACCGTGGAGGACGACGGCACCGGTGGCGCCGCCAAGCCGGGTACGGGCGTGGGCCTCGCCAATGTCCGGCAGCGGCTCGAGGCGCTCTATGGCGACCAGGGATCGCTGGAGACCGCGCGGCGGAGCCCGGGCTTTCTCTCCACCCTTCGCCTGCCGCTGACCCACCAGCCGCAACAGGGAGAGGCTGCGTGAAGCCGTTGCGCGTTCTGCTCGTCGATGACGAACCGCTGGCACTGAAGCGGCTGGCGGCGCTGTTTGCCGATATCGACGGCGTCGAGCTGGTCGGCACCGCGGCCACCGGCGGCGAGGCGGAGGCGCGGATCGCGGCTACGACGCCGGACCTGGTGATGCTCGACATCTCGATGCCGGGGAAGAGCGGGCTTCGCGTCGCGGCGGATCTGCCGGCCGAAGCCAGGCCGGAAATCGTCTTCGTCACCGCATTCGAACAATATGCGCCCGACGCGTTCGAGGTCGAGGCTGCCGACTATCTGCTTAAGCCGGTGCGCTTCCATCGCCTGCGCCAGGCGGTCGAGCGGGCGCGGCGCCGGCAAGCGCAGCGCGAGGCGGCGGACCGGTTCGCCGCATTGCCCGCTCCCGTGCCTGATGCGTGCGACGCGGCGATCTGGGTGCAGGTGGCGAACGGCCAGCTGCGGCTGCCCCATGACCAGATCGAGTGGGTGGAGGCCGCCAAGGACTATGTCATCCTCCACACCGCGACGCGCAGCTTCATCCACCGCATCTCGATGAAGGTGCTCGACTCCCTGCTGATCTCGAGCGGGCTCATGCGCGTACACCGTTCGACCTTCATCCGCCCGGCGCTTGTCAGCGGCGTCCAGCGGCTGGGCAAGGGACTGATCGCGCTCGAGATGCGGGACGGCGCGCAGGTGCAGGTGGGCCCCAGCTACGGGAAGGCGGTGCTCGCCCGGCTAGGCCTCGGTGCCGAGGGGGCGTGAACCGGGACCGACGCGGCTGCGCCGGTCCCGATCGCGCTTCGATCACGCCACGGGCTGGCGCGAGAAATAGTCGATGGTGTGCATCAGGCCCTTGTCGAGCGGCATGGCCGCCCGCCATCCGAGCGCCTGCTCGGCAAGCGCGAGGTTCGGCATGCGCCGGCGCGGATCATCCGTCGGCAGGGGCGAGTTCTGCAGCGGCGACGCAGAGCCGGTCAGGGACAAGACCCGCTCCGCCAGCGCGCTGATCGAGATCTCGGCGGCATTGCCGAGATTGACCGGCCCGGTGAACTCTTCGGGCGTCGCCATCAGCCGCAACAGGCCTTCCACCAGATCGTCGACATAGCAGAAGGACCGGGTCTGGCTGCCATTGCCATAGAGCTGGATCGGCGCGCCCACGAGCGCCTGGGTGATGAAGTTGCTGACCACGCGGCCATCGTCGCGCTGCATCCGCGGACCATAGGTGTTGAAGATCCGCGCGACCTTGACGGCCAGGCCATATTGCCGGCGATAGTCGAAGAACAGCGTCTCCGCGCACCGCTTGCCTTCGTCGTAGCAGGAACGGGGCCCAGTGCAGTTCACATTGCCGCTATAGCTTTCGTCCTGGGGATGGACGAGCGGATCGCCATAGACCTCGCTCGTCGAGGCCTGGAGAATGGGGCAGGTGTTCCGCCTGGCCAGTTCCAGCATGTTGAGCGCGCCGAGCACCGCGGTCTTGGTCGTCCGCACCGGATCGCGCTGGTACTGAACCGGCGATGCGGGGCAGGCGAGGTTGTAGATCGCGTCGACCTGGAGATCGAGCGGCTCGCAGACATCGCGCTGCAGGAACTCGAAGCGCGGATGCCGGGCAAGATGCGCGACATTGCCCATCGCGCCGGTCAGCAGATTGTCCAGG
Organism: Sphingomonas kyeonggiensis; assembly: GCF_014204495.1. Lineage (GTDB taxonomy): Bacteria > Pseudomonadota > Alphaproteobacteria > Sphingomonadales > Sphingomonadaceae > Sphingomonas > Sphingomonas kyeonggiensis_A. The sequence continues at coordinate 291,379 of NZ_JACHLN010000002.1, forward strand.
CAGATGACATGGGCGCCGCGATCGATCAGCCGATCGACAAGATGCGAACCGATGAACCCGGCGCCCCCGGTCACGAGGACACGTTCGATATTCCCGCTCATTCGCCTTGCGCCTGCCACAGGATGAACTTCTCGCCGCGCGCGTCGATCTCAAGGCCGGTTTCCGCCGCGAAGCGTTCGGCGGCGCGCCGCACGCCCTCCCATCCGAAATCGTCGCCGATCAGCGCGCCGCCGGGAGCCAGCAGGCGCCAATAATTGTGGAGGTCGCGATAGACGGGATCCTCCTCATGCGCGCCGTCGATATAGATGAGATCGGGGGCGACGTTCCTGGCGGCGAGGATCAGCGCGGCATTGTCCGAGCTGTTCGCCAGCGGCACGATCCGGTCGGCGACGCCGGCGCGCACGACATTGGCCAGGAAGGTGAAATAGAGCTGCGGGAAGCCGTGCCTGAATTGCAGCGATTCACGCCATTCGGGTCGCTGCCCCAGGGCGTGTTCGGCCGAACCCAGCCAGGTGTCGACGCAGATGATCCGGCAGTCCAGGCGCAGCGCCTTCGCCATCCGGGCCATGTGGATCGCGGAGGCGCCCTTCCAGCTGCCGACCTCGACGACCAGCTTCGGCTTCACCTTCGACATGACCTCGAGAAACACCGGGTCTTCCGAGCCCCAGCCCTGCACATCGGCGGGCCAGACGCTGGGATCGAACCCCTCATAGGGGGAGACCTGGTGGAACAATGCGGTCACCGGATCCATCTCGCCGACATTGGTCAGGCGAACGGATCGCGGCGCGGCAGGGGCGGCCTTTCGCGAGAGGCGGTCGATCACCAGGCGCGCGGTGGATGCCACGCCGATGGTGCGCGAGAGCTGCCACGCCCGGCGGAGCCGGTGCGGGACAAGGGTGGAGCGGCGCCCCGCGGCAAAGCGCTGCCGGAGTTTGGTGATGAACCGGTCGATCGCCAGCCGCTCATTGGGCCGGGCCAGCGCCGGGCGTTCGGCCAGCAGGTGATCGAGCATCTTCAGGATATGGGCTTCGGCCGCGTCGCGGCGCTCCGGCTCGCGGATATCCACGCCCCGCAGGAAATTGCTGGCATCGCTGCCCAATTGCACCTTGTGCGGGTCATAGGTCAGGCCGAGGTCGCGCCAGATCGCCTCGCGGATCGGATCGGTGCGCTTCCGGCTGTGGGTGGGATGGGTCGCGGTCAGCCCCTGCGAGTTCACGCGGTAGCGGGTAAGGGGCTCGGCCAGGTTGCGTGCGCGGGTGTGCGGCAGGATGTCGAACCAGAGATAATGGTCCTGCGAGACCGGCTCGTCTTCACGGTAACCGCCCGCAGCCTCGAACGCCGCACGGCGGAAGGCCGTCGCGGAATGGTAGAAGGGATTGTGGAACAGCAGCGTCCAGCGGATGGCGAGATCGGTTTCGGGCATGATCTCGACACGATGGGCACGGCCGGCCTCGTCGATCAGGGTAACCGCGCTGCCGACCAGGCCGAGCTCGGGATCGGCGCGCAGCGCCTCGACCAGCTTGCCGATCCGCGAGGGTTCGGAGACGTCGTCGGAATCCAGGCGAACGATGATGTCGCCGCGCGCCTGCGCGATTGCGCGGTTGGCGGACACTGCGGTGCCCACATTGGTCTCGTTCAGCAGCACCCGGATGCGCGGGTCGCGGGCCGCGAGCGCCTTGACCGGCTCGGGATCGTCCGAGCCGTCGTCGATCACGATCAGCTCGAAGTCCTGGAAATCCTGGCCGAGGACGCTGTCGACTGCTTCGTCGAGGAAACGGAAGTCGTTATAGGCGGTCATCACCACCGAGCAGGCCGGCGCGCCGGCGTCGCTGCGGTCGGGCAGGGCGACCGGCCGGGGATCGAAGATCCCGGTCCCGTCGCCGGCGGTGCCCGTTGCCGGGGAAGGCGCCGTCGCCGGTTCGTTCGCGGTCGTCACGCTTGCGCCCACCCGGCCTTGCCGGCACGGTTCGGAACGCACGCCACAGCGCGGACAGACATGGCAGTACTGGCCGCTTGATCCCCAAACCGCATTGACGGTTCCCCCAAAAACCACGGAATTGGGATCCCGGTTAGGCCACGGAAATTCCGTGTCAATGCGGTTTCCGGGTGGCGCTCGCCCTTTCGGGAAAATCGTTCCGTCGCCGGGATGCGGCGCGTTAATCGACTGACATTGTCGTTTTTTCGCGATAGGCGCGCGAGCTGATCGAGCGGAGAATGCAATGCGGGGCTATGCGTTATGTGGCGAACCACGGTCGGGAACCACGTTCCTCAAGCAGGCCATCGCGTCCACCGGCGTGCTCGGCCATCCGTTCGAATGGTTCCATCCCCGCTTCGAGGCGCAGCTCGGCAAGGGCGAGAGCCTGCTCGACATGATGATGGCCCGCGCATCCAGCGACAACGGCGTCTACGGCCTCAAGATCTTCTCGGTGCACGCCCGGGTGGCTGACCGGTGGCGCTGGGTGAGCGACCTGCCGAACCTGTCGTTCGTGCATATCACCCGCGCCGACCTGCTGGATCAGGCGATATCGCTCGCGCGCGCTGCCCAGACCTCGCGATACGAGAGCAGCGCCGGCGAAGCCCGCCCGGCCGCCTATGATCGCGCGCAGATCACCGCGACCCTCAAGGACATCGCACGGGGGCAGGCGCGCTGGAGCGTCTGGTTCGCGACCCATGGCATCCGGCCGCTCAGCATTTCCTATGACGAGATCGTGGACAAGCCGCAGGACGTGGTGACGCGCATCGCCGATCTGGTCGGCGTCTCGGACGTGCAGATCGATTGGTCCAAGGTGTCGGGGCGCGTCATGCGCGACGAGCTCAGCGCCGAATGGAAGCAGCGCTACCTGGCCGAAGCCGGTCCCGTCGACCGGATCGCGGAGCTCGAGGACGGGTCGCTGCCCGGGATCGCAAGGTCGGTGCTGCGCGCGCTGCGCTAGCCGGCGCTGCCGTTCCGGCCGGCTTGCGCCGCTGCGGGCGGCGTTTCGCTGGTCACCCTGCCCATGGTCATGGTGAGCACCTGGTCGCACACCGCGGCCACCGCCGGATTATGGGTGACGACCAGCACGCTCGCCGTGCTGCCGATGCTCGCGCGCAGGCCTTCGATGACGGCCTGCTCGGTGCCGCGGTCGAGCTGGCCGGTGGCTTCGTCCAGGATGATCAGCCGGGCCTCGCGATACAAAGCGCGGGCGATGGCGATGCGCTGGCGCTGCCCGCCGGAGAGGCGGATGCCCGCGTCGCCGACCGGGGTCTCCATCCCGTGGGGAAGGCCGGCGATGAACTGGGTCAGCTGCGCGCGCTCGGCGACGGCGTGCAGCCGGTCCATGTCGATATTCTCCCGGGCGGTGCCGAAGGCGATGTTCTCGGCGATCGGCCCATCGGAGAGGAATATCTGCTGCGGGACATAGGCCACGGTCGCCTGCCATGCCGAGCGGGTGCTCGCATCCAGGATCTGCCGGCCGACCGTGATCGATCCCGAGCTCGGCTCGACCAGTCCGGCGATCAGGTCGAGCAGGCTGCTCTTGCCGCTTCCGGTCGGGCCGACCAGCGCCGTCCAGGTGCCATAGGGGATATGGAAGCCGATATCGTGCAGCACCTGGCCGCGACCAGGATATTCGAGGCCCACCGCTTCGAAGGTCAGCCCCTCCTGCAGCGGCAGCGGCACGGCGGGTGCGTCGTGCTGGGCGATCACCGGGGTCTGCGAAAGCGCCAGCACGTCGAGGAAGACCCGCTTGTTGCTGGTGAACATGCTCCAGCCGACGAACGAGCTGTTGACCAGCGGCAGGATGCGGATCGCGCCGAAGCCGAGCGCGCCGAGGGTGGGCAGCGCGGCGGTGATCCCGCCCTCGACCGTGCTGAAATAGAGCGCGCTGAGCCCGAGGATCGCCACGGCGGAGCTCTCCACCACCACGCGCGGCGCCGAGGTGACGAAGGTGTTCTGCGCCTGGGCTTCGCGCAATGCGATGTCCAGCTTGTCGAACCGCGCCTGGAATTCCCCCTGTGCCTGGCACATCAGCACGTCGCGCAGCGCGCCCATGCCTTCGCGGAGCGCCTTCATGCGGGCGGTTGCCGTCCGTGCCACCGTGGCCGAGTTGCCGCGAAGCCGGCCGCCCACCGTGACGCTGAACAGGATATAGGCCGCGATGACCAGGCCCGCCGCGCCCAGCGTCGCCAGCGGTGCCACCAGCACCAGGGCGAGCAGGATCGTCGAGGTCAGGAACACGGCGACCAGGCCCTGCATCACCGGCTGGAAGGCCGAATTGGCGAGCACGTTCACCTTGTCGATGCCGGCGACGACCTCGCTGGGATTGCGCGACGCGAACAACAGATAGGGCTGGAGCAGGGTCCGGCGGAAAATCTCCGATCCCACGTCATGGGCCAGGCCGAAGGTCAGCTTGCTGGTGGCCCGGAGCAGGGCAAGGCGGATCACGCCCCCCGCCACGCTGGCGACGACGAGGCAGATGATCGCGGCGTCGAGCAGGTTTCCCTGGCCGGCAAGGCGCTCGAAGAAACGGACGCCCGCCATGCGGCCGGCCCGTTCAGGGGCGACGAGCAGCGCCAGGAACGGCAGCAGCGAGCCGATGGTGACCAGCTCGGCGACACTGGCGATCGCCATCAGGCCCAGCGTGCGCGAGAACTGCCGCCGGCGGCGCTGGTTCATGGTTTGCCACAGGCGCCGGGCAATGGCGAAGAAGGTCTCGTCCGGCAGAGGCTTGGCGCCGGGCATCGGCTAGGCGCCCTCTGCCTGCAGCTGGGCCAGGAACGATCCGGGCGGTGCCGGCTTGTCCTTGAAATGCTTGATATTCTCGTTCCAGAGATGGATCGCGACGCTGTCGCTGGCAGTCATGTCCGCCAGCGAGAATGCGGGATCCAGTATCCGGTCGGCCTGGGTGTAGTGGAGTGGATAGAAGATGTGCGGGGGCAGCGCCCAATGAGTCACGCCTTCCTCGGCCGCCAGCGCGGTCAGCGCGCGCGGGCCGGTCACGCCCCACGGCATCTCCGAAAGGCCGGTGCGTCCCTGCGTCTTGAGGCGCCACCAGGCGTTTAGCCGGGGGCGGCGCGGAAGCCAGGCCGGGACGCTGTCCTCCTCGAATATCTTGAGCAGGCGCTTCAGCAGCGAAGAGTCCGGCGGCAGCCGGAGGATCGCCGTATTGATGATGCCGACATCCTCGAAGCCGAACAGGAAGCTGCGGTTCTCGGTGATCGGACGCAGCAGGTAGATGTCCGAATCGATCCAGATCCCGGCGCCCTGGCGCTGGAGCTCGTAGCGGAACCAGTTCGAGAAGAGCGACACGCTGCCGGTCCGATGCCGGATGATGCTTTCGCGCGGCAGGATCGTCGCGGCGTCGCGTACCTCCACGCCCTCCGGAATTCCCGCCGGCTCGTCATAGCAATACAGGATCAGCGGATGACCGGCGCGCATCACCGACCGGAAGCACGCCCTTTCCAGCGGGGAAAGGGAGGGGCCTATCCAGAGCGTGGTACAGGCCGTCATGCTTCTATGTGATCCTCCGGCGACACCGCCACCCTGGCCGTGCATCACGACACGGGCCTTAGCGTTGGCCATCCTTGATGTCTAAGTTGAACGCGGCGGTGAAGTGCCATTCGGTAGCAATGACGCACGGCGTTGGTTGAAAACCCGTGAAGCGACACTGCCGCCGCCAGGATCCTGGATGCGGGATCGCTCCGGCGCGTCGAATCGTTCGCGCGCGTCGCGATCGCATGTCCGGCTTCATCAAGCGCAACGTGCAAAGGGGCCCCGCCAGCGATCGTCGCTGCCAATAATGTGAGAATATACTGAGAGACAACGCGCCCGAACGCCACCCTGGTCGCCGACAGACCGAGGATGGTGACCCCTACGGGAATCGAACCCGTGTTTCAGCCGTGAAAGGGCCGCGTCCTAACCGCTAGACGAAGGGGCCATGCCGAAGCGTGGAGGCGGCCAGTTAGGGAAGGATCGGCACGCGGTCAAGCGCTTCATCGCACCATTTCCCGATTATTTGTTCAATCCGCCCAGGCCGCATCCTCGACATGCAATTCGGCGGCGGGACGCGAGCCCCAGTCGTCGATCCTGGCCCGCCCGGCGAGCCACAGCTTGCGGTGACGCGGGGCGGAAAGCAGGGCCTGGCCGAGCTCGGTATCGGCCTGGCGGAAGGCTACCGCCTTGATGCTGCGCCCGTCCGGCCCAGCCACGATCAGGCGGACATGGCCGCCGCTGCCCACCACATCGGCCTTGATCACCGTAACCGGCCCGGCCGCCACCCGCGGGGCGGGCCAGCCCATGCCATAGGGGCCGCCGGCCTCCATCGCATTGACCAGGTCGGGGCAGACGCCGCCGGGCGCCACCACGGCGTCGAGCAGCAGCGCACGCTCGCCCATCGCCTGGGTCACGCGTTCCGAGAGCCGCTCCTCGAGGAACTCGGCGAACGCGTCGAGCTTGTCCGCCTCGATCGTCACGCCGCAGGCCATGGCATGGCCGCCGCCCGCCTTGAGCAGGCCGGCATCCTTGGCCGCGAGCACCGCCGCGCCCAGGTCGACGCCCGGGATCGAGCGGCCCGATCCCTTGCCGATGCCGTCCTCGTCGAGCGCGATCACGATCGCCGGCCGGCCGAGCTTCTCCTTGAGCCGCCCGGCGACGATGCCGATCACGCCCGCGTGCCAGCCCTTGCTCGCGATCACCGCGACCGAATGATTGGCCTTGAGCAGGCTGATTTCCTCGGCCTCGGCCTGCACGCTCGCCTCGATCGCGCGGCGTTCCTCGTTGAGGAGATTGAGCTCCTCGGCGATCTCGCGCGCCTCCTGCGGGTCACGCGTCGTGAGCAGGCGCACACCCAGGTCCGAACGCCCGACGCGACCGCCGGCATTGATCCGAGGCCCCAGCGCGAAGCCGAGATCGGTGCAGGTCGGCGCCCGGGTGAGGCGAGAGGCCTCGATCAGCGCGTTGAGCCCGATGTTCCGGCGCTGCGCCATCACCTTCAGGCCCTGGGCAACGAATGCCCGGTTGAGCCCGCGCAGCGCCGCGACATCGGCCACGGTGCCGAGCGCGACGATGTCGAGCAGGTCGAGCAGCTTGGGTTCCGGCCGGCTGGCGAACCAGTCGCGCGCGCGCAGCACGCGGACCAGTGCCGCGCCGAGCAGCCAGGCGACGCCGACCGCCGCCAGATGGCCGTGCGCCGCGCCTTCGTCCTCGTCGAGCCGGTTGGGGTTCACCAGCGCCAGCGCGACCGGCAGCTCGGTAGTGCATTTATGGTGGTCGACCACGATCACTTCGGCGCCGGCGTCGCGCGCCATCTCCAGCGCCTCGAAAGCCTGCGCGCCGCAATCGACGGTGACGATCAGGCTGGCGCCTTCGCCCTTCAATCGCACCAGCGCCTCGCCCGAGGGGCCATAGCCTTCCATCAGGCGATCGGGGATATAGGGCCGCGCCTCGAGGCCCAGGTCGCGCAGGAGCAGGATCAGCAGCGCGGCGGAAGTCGCGCCATCGACGTCATAATCGCCGAAGATCGCGACCTGTTCGCGCTTCTCCACGGCGTCGGCGAGGCGCTCGGCGGCCTTGTCCATGTCGCGGAAGATCGAGGGATCGGGCATGAAGGCGCGGATGCTCGGCGCCTTGTGCATGTCGAGATCCTCGCGCGCCACGCCGCGCGCCAGCAGCAGCTGCGTCACCAGGTCGTCGGGCACCAGCCCGCCGCGCGAGTCGCCGGCAAGGCCCCGCCAGTGCCAGGGCTGGCCGGTGATCGAACGCTGGATATTGAGTACGACGGACATCGGAACAGCTATGGAACAGGGCAGGGGCCCTGTCCATCGCGCGCCACGCCCTACTCGGCCACAGGCGCAGCCTGCTGCGCGAGCCGGCGGGCATAGGCCGCGGCGAACTCGCCATGGATCCGGGCAATGCCCGGGTCGCTTGCGGTACGCGCCTTTTCCTCGCTCATGCGCTGGCGGCGTTCGAGATATTCTCGATCATTCGGCGGATGCATATCGAAAAGCTCCGGCTTCAAGCGGCAGCTCTCCAGTTGCTGTCATTCGGCGCCGTGCTCGATTTCAGGGAAGGCGCCAATGCCTCCGTATATATGCGTATCCGCCATTTTTCGCGACAATCTGGATCAAGCAAGGACTTCGCTTCACCGCATTTACGGCACGCTGTCGCTTCGTGCCGGACCGGGCTGGCGCTTCGTGCGTTCCGCGCCTACATCGCGCCTCTTATGGCCCGCCCACGTCCCGCCCAGGAAAAAGTGAAGACCGTCGCCGAGAACCGGCGCGCGCGGTTCGATTACTTCATCGAGCACACCTATGAAGCCGGCATCGCGCTGACCGGCACCGAGGTGAAGTCGCTGCGTTTCGGCGAGGGCTCGATCGCCGAAGCCTATGCCGAAGTGACGGACAGCGGCGTTTGGCTGGTCAATTCGAACATCCCCGAATTCAGCCATGGCAACCGCTTCAACCATGAGCCCAAGCGTCCCCGTAAATTGCTCCTTCATGAGCGGGAGATAAACAAGCTCCATGGCGCGGTGGCGCGCGAGGGCATGACCCTGGTGCCGCTGTCCATCTATTTCAACGGACGGGGCCGCGCGAAGGTCGAGCTCGCGCTGGCAAAGGGCAAGAAGACGCATGACAAGCGCGAGTCGATCAAGGAGCGGGACTGGAAGCGCGAGCAGGGGCGCCTGCTCCGCGGCGGCCGTGACTGATCCCGCGCCCGCGGCGCACACCTCGCGCTTCCGCCGCTGGCTCGACAAGGCGATGCCCAGCCGCGAGTCGGTCGAGAATAATCGCTGGCTGCGCCCGGTCGCGAACCGGGTGATGCATTCGTCGCTGTGGCGCTTCACCCGCCGGTCGGTGCCGCGCGGCGTCGCGCTCGGCATGGTCACCGGCGTGCTGGTACCGATGGGGCAGATCCCGGCCTCGGCCGTGCTCGCGCTGCCGCTGCGCGCCAATATCCCGGCCGCCGCCGCGACCACCTTCGTCACCAATCCCTTCACCACGCCGCCGCTCTGGGTGGCGGCCTATTGGCTCGGCAGCTGGATGATCGGTCCGGGCGAGGTGGTGGCCAAGGCGCAGGTGATCGAGCAGAGCTGGAGCGACTGGCTGGTCCACCAGGCCGGTCCCGCGACGCTGACCGGGCTGATCACGATCACTTTCATCCTCGCGCTGATCGGCTATTTCGGCACGGCGCTGGCGTGGCGGCTATGGATCGCGCGAAAGTGGAAGCGCCGCCAGGCGGCGCGGGCAGGGGCTTAGGTTTTTGGCTCCTCTGCTCCCCGGCGAAAGCCGGGGCCCAGGGTTTCTCTGCCGTGTCGCTTGTGACTCTGGGCCCAGGCTTTCGCCGGGGAGCGGTAAGAATGGCGCACCTGCCAGCAGGCACACACCCCGGAAACACAATCAGTCCCCACAACGTAACAATGTTGCGCCCAATCGATTGACGAGGCGTATCGACGGTATAAGACAGCGCGCATCCAACCGACCCAGAGGTTCCCCATGCGCCTGTCGCTTCTGACCACGACCTTCCTCGCCGCGCCCGTGCTGCTCGCCGGCTGCGCGCACAACCAGCCGCTGCCGACCGCCCCGGTCGAAGCCGCGCCGGTCACCGAGGCCGAGGTTGCGCCGCCCGAAAAGCCCAAGCCCGTCTATGGCAGCTATGGCTTCGACATCGCCGGCATGGACAGCGCGATCAAGCCGGGCGACGATTTCTACAGCTACGCCAACGGCACCTGGGCGAAGAACACGCCGATCCCGTCGGACAAGTCGAACTACGGCGCGTTCAACATCCTCGCCGACAACGCCCAGAAGCAGACTCAGGAAATCCTCGAGGGCGTGAAGAACGATCCGTCGTCGAAGATCGGCACCGCCTATTCGACCTATCTCGATACCGCGGCGATCGACGCCAAGGGGCTGGCACCCGCCCAGGCCTGGATCGGCCAGATCAAGGGGCTGAGCACCAAGGCCGGCTATCCGGCGCTCACCGCCGCCGCCCGCCGCAACGGCGTCGGCGGCCCGTTCGCCGCCTTTATCGGCCAGGACGACAAGAACCCCGAAGTCTATGCGGTGAACCTGTCCCAGTCGGGCCTCGGCATGCCGGACCGCGACTATTACCTCTCGAAGGACGCCAAGTTCGTCGAGACCAAGGCTGCGTACGAAAAGCATCTCGCCACCCAGCTGACCAATGCCGGCGAGCCCAATGCCGCCGCCCGCGCCAAGGCGATCGTCGAGTTCGAGACCAGGATCGCCGCGGTCCAGTGGACCCGGGTCGAGAGCCGCGACAGCAACAAGACCTATAACAAGATGACCGTCGCCCAGCTGCAGAAGCTGGCCCCGGGCTTCGACTTCAAGGCGATGCTCGCCGCCGGCAAGATGAACGTCGACACCGTCATCGTCGCGCAGCCGAGCGCCTTCACCGGCATCGCGAAGGCGATCCAGCAGGCGCCGCTCGCGGTGCTCAAGGACCAGCTGCTGGTCCGCACGCTCGACGGCTTCGCCGATGTGCTGCCCAGCGCCTTCGACAAGGAGCAGTTCGCTTTCTACGGCACCACCCTGTCGGGCACGCCCGAGCAGGAAGCCCGCTGGAAGCGCGCGACCGACTTCACCACCGGCGCGCTGTCCGATGACCTGTCGCAGCTCTATGTCGCCAAGTATTTCCCGCCCGAGACGAAGAAGGCGGCCGACCAGCTGGTCAAGAACGTCATCGCCGCGATGGACCGCCGCATCGATCAGCTCGACTGGATGGCGCCCGAGACCAAGGTCAAGGCGCATGCCAAGCTCGCCGCCTTCACCCCGAAGATCGGCTATCCGGACCGCTGGCAGGACTATTCGGCGCTGACGATCACCGCTGGCGACGCGTTCGGCAACAATGTCCGCGCCAACAACTGGCAGTATGACGACAATGTCTCGAAGCTCGGCCAGCCGATCCGCCGCTGGGAGTGGGGGATGACCCCGATGACGGTGAACGCCTATGCCAATTTCGGCATGGTCGAGATCGTCTTCCCGGCCGCGATCCTGCAGCCGCCCTTCTTCGACCCGAACGCCGATCCGGCGGTCAATTACGGTGGCATCGGCGCGGTGATCGGCCATGAGCTGAGCCACCATTTCGACGACCAGGGCGCCAAGTACGACAAGGAAGGCCGCCTGACCGACTGGTGGACGCCGGCGGACGTCAAGGCGTTCAAGGATCGCACCGATGCGCTGGTCGCCCAGTATGACCAGTATGAGCCGCTGCCGGGCATGCATGTGAAGGGCGCGCTGACGCTCGGCGAGAATGTCGCCGACCTGGCCGGCCTCACCGTCGCCTATGACGCCTACAAGCATTCGCTGAACGGCCAGGCCGCGCCGGTGCTCGACGGCTTCACCGGCGACCAGCGCTTCTACCAGGGCTGGGCCCAGGTGTGGCGCCGCAACTATCGCGAGGCCAATCTGCGCCAGCGCCTGCTCACCGATCCGCACTCGCCGTCGCAGCAGCGCGCCTGGGTCGTGCGCAACCTCGATCCCTGGTACGGCGCCTACAACCCCGATCCGACCACCAAGCTGTTCCTGACGCCCGAAAAGCGCGTCCGGATCTGGTAAAGTGACGTACGGCGCCGCTTGACCCGCAAGCGGCGCCGCCTCACACGGGCGCATGGCCACGCTGCCCGTTCACACCCCCGTATCGCCGTCCCGCCGCTGGCTGCCCTATGCCGGCGCGATCCTGGCCGGCATCCTGGCGGGCGCGGTGATCCTGCTGACGCTGAACGACCGCGCCGTCGCGGTCGGCTTCGTCGCGGCGGGCGTGCTGGCCGCCGGCGTGCTGCTCGGCGCGCGCAGGCTCTTCCATAGCGACACCGCCGCCGAGCAGCCGGTCGACTGGTCGGTCGCCCAGGCGCTCGCCGCCGCCAGCGACGATGCGCTCGCCGTCACCGATCGCGCCGGCCGCCTGGTCTGCGCCAACAACCGGTTCGAGGCGCTGTTCGCCGGCTGGCCGACCCCGCCCAACCTGCCGATCAGCGACGCCGCGGTCGCCGCGCTCGGCACCGCCGCCCGCACCGCCTGGCGCGATGGCGAGGCGCGCGAGGACGGCATCCAGGTGTTCGGCGCCCCCGTCTCCGTCCGCGTCCAGCGCGTCGGCGACGAGTCGCTGGTCTGGCGCTTCATCGGCGTCCAGGCGCTCGACCTCGCCAGCCAGGTCCGGGCGCTGATCGACGGCCATACCGGCGATCGGCTCGGGTCCTCCGGCATCATGACCGCGATGGTCTCGCCCGAGGGGCGGGTCCGCGCCGCCAACCGCGTGTTTCGCCTGCGCGCCATGGGCAGCGGCGAGGCGGCGGTGGAGGGCAGGGACTTCGCCCGCTTCCTGATCACCGACAGCCTCGGCCTGGTCCGCTTCGAGCGCGAGGGGCTGGAGGGCAATCCGCTCCGCGTCCTGCAGATCCCGTTCCTCGACGGCGAGGATGCGCCCTTGCTCGTCGCCCTGCTCGACGAGGAGGAGCAGGGCCATGCGCCGACCCCCGCGATCGGCGCCAGCGCCGGCGCGCATGTCCGCTCGCTGATCGCGCTGCTGCCGCTCGGCCTGGCGCTGGTCGACCGCGACGGCCGCTTCGTCAGCATGAACGACGCGTTCGTCCGCGCCACCCGGGTCAACGCCGCCGCGCCGCCGCTCTACCCGGGCGACCTGGTCGTGCGCGAGGACAAGTCGGCGCTGGCCGACGCGGTCCGCCGCTTCGCCGGTGGCGCGCCGCAATCGGCCGAGATGACCGTCCGCATGTCCGACGCCCCCGACGAGCCCGTCTCGATCGGCATCGCCGGCGCGCGCGGCCTCGGCGACGCCGCGGTCCTGATCAGCCTCAAGGATTCGGGCGAGGAGTCCAAGCTCAAGCGCCAGGTCGCCCAGGCGACCAAGATGCAGGCGGTCGGCCAGCTTGCCGGCGGTGTCGCGCACGACTTCAACAACATCCTCACCGCGATCATCGGGCATTGCGACCTGATGCTGATGCGCCATTCGCCCGGCGACAGCGATTATGACGACATCCAGCAGATCCGCGCCAACTCGAACCGCGCCGCCTCGCTGACCCGCCAGCTGCTCGCCTTCTCGCGCCAGCAGACGCTGCGCCCGCAGCTGCTCCAGCTGCCCGACGTGATCTCCGAGGTCTCGAACCTGCTCAAGCGCCTGCTCGGCGAGACCGTCCGCCTCGAGGTCAAGCACGGCCGCAATCTCGGCCCGGTCCGCGCCGATCCCGGCCAGCTCGAGCAGGTCGTGGTCAACCTCGCGGTCAATGCCCGCGACGCGATGCTGTCGAAGAGCCCCAATGGTGGCGGCACGCTCACGATCGAGACGATGGCGGTGCCCGCATCCGAAGTCCGCCAGATGGACGACGATGTCCTGCCCGTCGGCGACTATACCGCCGTGCGCGTCTCCGACACCGGCACCGGCATCCCGCCCGAGATCCTCGCCAAGATCTGGGAGCCCTTCTTCACCACCAAGGAAGTCGGCAAGGGCACCGGGCTCGGCCTCTCTACCGTCTACGGCATCATCAAGCAGTCGGGCGGCTTCATCTTCGCTGACAACGGGTCGCATGGCGGCGCCGAGTTCACCATCTACCTTCCGGTCCATGCCGCGACCGAGGCGCCGGTGGCCGCGCTGGTGCCGGGCATCAAGGAAAAGCCCGCCGACACCTGGGGCACCGGCACGATCCTGGTCGTCGAGGACGAGGACATGGTCCGCGCCATCGCCGAGCGCGCGCTCACCCGCCAGGGCTATACCGTGGTCACCGCCGACAATGGCGAGGCCGCGCTCGAGCTGATCGAGACGATCGACCGGCCCGATCTGCTGATCTCCGACGTGGTCATGCCGGTGATGGACGGGCCGAGCATGGCGCGCCGCATCCGCGCCAAATATCCGGACCTGCCGATCCTGTTCATGTCGGGCTATGCCGAAGAACAGCTCCGCAAGTCGATTGATCTGGAGCAAGTTGCATTCCTGCCGAAACCCTTTTCGGTCCAGCAACTTGCCGAAGCCGCCCGCGATGTGCTTGGTCCGAAATAAGCTCTTGGCGTCCCGGAACTTTTTTGCGATTGAACGCGCATATGTCGGGGCCCCAGAAAGTATTGATCGTCGAAGACGAGCCGCTCATCGCGATGATGCTCGAGGATTTCCTCGACGCGCTTGATCGCGTCGTCGCGGGTACGGCGGACAGCGTCGCCTCCGGGCTGGCGCTGGTCGAAGCCGGCGGCATCGACGCCGCGATCATGGACGTGAACCTGCGCGGCGGCGAGACCAGCTGGCCGATCGCCGACGCGCTCGCCGCGCGCGGCATCCCCTTCGTCCTCGCCACCGGCGGGGCAGGGGACATGATCCGCGAGGACTATCGCAACCGTCCGGTGCTCTCCAAGCCCTTCACCATGGACAGCGTCGAGAAGGTCCTCGACAGCCTCGTCGCGGCGGACTGAGCTTCCTCCAGCCTTTCCCATAGCCATCCCGTTCCCCGGCGAAGGCCGGGGCCCAGTTTCGGCGCAGTGGGTTGGGGTGGACTATCCTCTCGAATGACGTTGCAACTGGACCCCGGCCTTCGCCGGGGCACCGCAGAGATTACCGACATTCGGCAAATCCGCTCCTGGGGCATGCGGTTCCTTCCCGCGCCTTAGTCTGAGATCCCGGCGTCCGCCGGGATGACGACATGGGGGAAGCGCCGCTCCCATCCAGCTCCCCGGCGAAAGCCGGGGCCCAGGGTTTCTCTGCTGGATCGCCTGTTACCCTGGCCCCCGACTTCCGCCGGGAAACCATCAGGCCAGCCACCATCGCCGATACCGCTCCGCACGGAGCTGCCGCAAACCGGGCGACAGCCTCATGGAAGCAGGCCGACTGCAAGTGCCCCGATTGCGGACATTGCGTCCCCCTCTGACCGGCATATGATCCGGCGATGGCAGCCAGCATCCTTTTCACCGCCGCAATTTTTGCTCTCGGGGTTTATGGCATCTGGTTCATCAGGCGCGATCTTCGCCGAGGGGTCGCGTCAGCGCGAGGCTTCTCTTTTTCGAGGGATGCCCAGCCAAAGCGCTACCGTTGGCTGATGGCCTTCAACATATTCGCCGTCGGCCTCATCTGCATTGGCGCCATCATCCAGTTGATCGAAGCGATCGGCAAATCGTAGCTCAGTGAGCCAATGGCCGCTTCCAGCTACTAGTAGTCGCTCAGCGGAGAGACGGGCGATTCAACGGCTGCCGGGCTGCAAACGCCCCAGTCGCTGCCGTTGATACCGATCGCCGACGAGCGCCAAAGCGGCCGTTCGGTTTGAAATTAAAGAAAGCCCCTTCTGACGCATTGTTCCTAGTTGACGAGACACGATCCAGGGTCTGTTGCGGCAATGACTACTGACCGATTGAGCAGCGTTGAGGTGTCGAGGTTACTTGAGCAATTAGGAATGACAGGAGCTTCTGAAAGCTTGCGGCCATCGGCGCGATACTCGTGGGAAGTCGTCAGCCGCAGTGCGCGCTGCGATCCAACCGGAATGATCGACTGGACGCTGCCAGCACCCTGAGTCGAGCGCCCGAAAACGGTCGCACGCCTATTGTCTTGAAGCGCAGCGGCAAGAATCTCCGCGCCAGCCGCCGTATTCTCGTTCACCAGCACGAGAATCGGGATGCCCTGCACCAGCTGCTTCTTAACTGCGCGATATGTCTCGACGTCGCGCTTGTCGCGCCCTTTCAACGTGACGATGACGCCCTTGTCGAGGAAGAGATCGGCGAGAGCAACGGCTTCAGATAATAACCCACCTTGGTTATCTTGAAGATCGACAACCAGCGCGGACACGTCGCCATTCTGCGACAGAGCAGAACTGACCCCCTGTGTGGCGCCGGATGGCAGGCCGGAGAGTCGTACAATCAGCACAGATCCACGCCGCTCAATTTGCAATTCAGTGTCGATCCGATCGACGATCGTTCGATTTAGCGGAAAGTCTGCGGTACTGCCGTCGGAGCGACGCATCGTCAGCGTAGTGGGGCTGCCCTCCGGCCCACGAAGCTTCTGGATAACATCGTCAAAGGACAGCTCGGCCGTGACGGTTCCATCAATTGCTATCAGTTCGTCACCTTTGCGAATGCCGGCTCTTTCAGCCGCAGAGGTGAAACCGGTGGCAAGGACGGTATAGTGACGATTGCTTTCCCTGAGGGTCAGACCGGTAGATGCCCGTGCGGCTGGTTGGCCGAGCAGTTTGGCGGGCGCCGTGAATGTAACCCACCGGCTGTGAGTATCGAGCTTCGCGATCATCGCCTCGATAGCCGCATCCATGATTTTGTCCGCCTCGGATCCCGGCTGATCAAAGCCCGCACAACGCATTGCCTTGGCTACTTCATCGGATCCGAGGGAGGACCGCTCGCCCATGCAGCGGGACCAAGCCTCCTCGTCCAGCGGGGCCTTGCCGCGGATCATATCGATTGCAGCGCCGGCTAGTGGGGCCATGTCAAGCGGCTCGACATAATTGTCACGGATCAACGCGAAGACGTATCTGAACCGCGCGAACGTATCCTCGGAAGACTGCGCTTGTATCGGCGAACTCGCGCAAAGGCTCGCAACGACCAGCGCTCCCCAAAAGTGCTTGCGGATCATTATACCCCCCAAAACTCCTGAGCCGGCACAGCCGCCTGTTAGCGTCGTGTCAACGGCTAGTTTCTAGACGTCCGCGATTCTGCTTAAGCGATGCTCTCGTGTCCGCATTCTCAAAGTTCACGCTGAAAGCTGTCAGGCAGCTAACCACCCAATATCGGCCGTTCAGCTCTTGCGCTGAAAGCGGTCTTTCACGCCCTAATCCACCACCCGCACCGCATCCCCGACCCGGATCACCCCCGGCCGCGCAGGCCCAGCATAGATCCCGTAGCAAGCCCCGAATTCCCGGGCGACCGTCCGCAGCACCCGCGGTTCCTTCGCGCCGGTCACCGGATCGATCGTCACGATCACGCAGCGCTGGATCGGGTCCGCGCATTGCACCACCGCGCCGGTATCGCCGTCGCCGAACGCCAGCCGCTTGCCTTGCCAATCGCCGGGCAGGGCATCGCTCTCCACGATCACGTTGATCCGGAAGCGGTCGATCGCGAGCGTTTCACCATGCGCCGCTTCCAGCGCGGCATGGCCGGCGCTGGTCTGGATCGATACCGGCATCGAATCATAGACGCCGCGCGCCACCTGGATCAGCGCGGCGGGCTCGCCCGCCGCTTCCTCCAGCCGCGCCATCAGTAGCGGATCGCGCAGCCCCAGCGTCGCGCCATCGGGCGTGTCCACCGTTACCGCGCTGGTCTTGGGCTTGCCTGGCTCCTCGAACCGCGCCCGGTGCAGCACCATCGCCGGCACCTCGCGCGCGGTCAGCCAAGGGAAGCGCGTGCCGTTGGCGGCGCGGACGAACGCATATTGCCGGTCGCCCTCGATCCCCTGCCAGTCGAGTTCGGCCGTGGCCAGCCGCTCGCCGGCCATCGACTTGACCGGATAGCGATTGAGCGCGCTGACATGGCCGAGGATGCGGGTCATTGCGCCGGGCTAACGGTGTGCGCGGGGAAGGGCAATCGCCGCGTTCCCCTCGGGTGGAACGATTATGGAACAAAAATCTTCGTTCCGCTCTTGTTCTTGTGGAACAAAGGCGATACACGGCGTTCCAACACAGGTTGATGCAGCACGCTAAACCTTCTAGCGACGGGGACTTCCAATGGCAGCTTCGCTCAAGGTGATTGACGGCAACATGGCGATTTCTTCGGACAAGCAGAAGGCGCTCGACGCCGCAATGGCGCAGATCGACCGCGCCTTCGGCAAGGGCTCGGCAATGAAGCTCGGCTCCAAGGAGGCGATGCAGGTCGAGGCGATCTCGACCGGCTCGCTCGGGCTCGACATCGCGCTCGGCGTCGGCGGCCTGCCGCGCGGCCGCGTGATCGAAGTCTATGGTCCGGAAAGCTCGGGCAAGACCACGCTGGCGCTCCATGTGATCGCCGAGGCGCAGAAGACCGGCGGCGTCGCCGCGTTCGTCGACGCGGAGCACGCGCTCGACCCGGTCTATGCCAAGAAGCTCGGGGTGAATATCGACGAGCTGATCGTCTCGCAGCCGGATACCGGCGAGCAGGCGCTCGAGATCGTCGACACCTTGGTCCGCTCGAACGCGATCGATGTGCTGGTGGTCGATTCGGTCGCCGCGCTGGTGCCGCGCGCCGAAATCGAGGGCGAGATGGGCGACAGCCATGTCGGTCTCCAGGCCCGCCTGATGTCGCAGTCGCTGCGCAAGCTCACCGGCTCGATCAGCCGCTCGCGCTGCATGGTGATCTTCATCAACCAGCTGCGCATGAAGATCGGCGTGATGTACGGCAATCCGGAGACGACGACCGGCGGCAATGCGCTCAAGTTCTACGCCTCGGTCCGCCTCGACATCCGCCGCACCGGCCAGATCAAGGACCGCGAGGACATCATCGGCAACACCACCCGCGTGAAGGTGGTGAAGAACAAGGTCGCCCCGCCGTTCAAGCAGGTCGAGTTCGACATCATGTATGGCGAGGGCATCTCGAAGATCGGCGAGATCCTCGATCTCGGCGTCAAGGCCGGGCTGGTCGAGAAGTCGGGCGCCTGGTTCAGCTATGACAGCGTCCGGATCGGCCAGGGCCGCGAGAATTCGAAGAACTTCCTGCGCGACAATCCCGAGCTGCGCGAGCGTCTCGAAAAGGCGATCCGCGCGCGCACCGAGAAGGTCGCCGAGGGACTTATGGCGGGTCCCGACGCCGATGACGGTGACGACGACCTATAATGGAATATCAGGCCGCGCCCGCGTGCGACGCGTGTGGCAGCGGTCACGGGCTCAGCCCCATCGGAAGACCCGGCGCGTTGCCCCGCGCCGGGTCTTTCGCGTTTGCGGGGAGGGCGGTTCGAATCCTTCCCCTGTCGCGCCGAGCGGCGAATTTTGAGAACTGTGCACCGGCGCTGGGCACGCTAAGATGCGGGCATGAAGGCCGTTCTCGATCCCGATTGCGTGCTGGCCCATGGCCTTGCCGCGATTCGCAGCCAGTATCAGGTGCCGCCTGCCTTTCCGCAGCCGGTACTGGAAGCCGCCGAAATCGCCGCCAGGCGGATACCAGGCGAGCATGTCGACCGCACCGATATCCCTTTCGTCACCCTGGACCCCGCCAGCGCCACCGACCTCGACCAGGCACTGGCGATCGAGGCCAGCGGCAATGACCTGCTGCTCCGCTACGCCATCGCCGACGTGGCATGGTTCGTCACCGACGGCGATCCGATCGACGCCGAGGCCTGGCGCCGGGGCACGACGCTCTACCTGCCGGACGGCAAGGCCAGCCTCTATCCGCCGATACTGAGCGAGGGCGCCGCCAGCCTGCTTCCCGATGGTCCCCGTCCCGCCGTGATCTTCACCGTCCGCGTCGCTCCCGATGGCGCGGTGAAGCTCGAGGAAGCGGAGCGCGCGCTGGTCCGCAGCCGCGCCAAGCTCGCCTATGAAACGGTGGTTGACAGCGAGCTGCCGCCCCAGTTCGCCGAACTGGCACGCCGTATCGCGCTGGCCGAAGCCGCGCGCGGCGCGTCGCGGGTCGATCCGCCCGAGCAGGAAGTCGCCCGCCGCGCCGATGGCGGCTATGCGCTGGCCTTCCGTGCCCGGCATCCGTCCGAGGACCAGAATGCTGCCCTGTCCCTTGCGGCGAACCTTGCCATAGCAGAGGTGCTGCAGGCCCATCACACGGGCCTGTTCCGGGTAATGGCCGAGCCTGATGCCGCGGCGGTCGCCAGGCTGCGCAACAGCGCCCGGGCGTTCGGCATCGCATGGCCCGAGGCTCTGCCGCTCGAGCGCTTCCGCGACGGCCTGGATGCGGCCGATCCACATCAGGCGGCGCTGATGCTCGCGATCCGCCGGGCAGGGCAGGGCGCGAGCTACGCGCCATGGAGCGCCGATGCGGCGCCCTGGCATGCCGCGGTCGCCGCGCCCTATGTCCATGCCACCGCGCCGCTTCGCCGGCTCGCCGATCGCTATGTGATCCGTGCCACGCTCGCGGTGATGAACGGCCGGCCGGTGCCGGATGCCGTCAGCGACGCCTTTGCCCGCCTGCCCAAGGTTATGGGCCGGGCAGATGCCCTGAGCGGCCAGATCGACCGCGCGGTGATCGACCTCGCCGAAGCCGTGATCCTCGATGGCCGCGAAGGGGAGACCTTCGCCGCCGTCGTCACCGATGTCGACATGCGCGGCGCGCGGATGCAGCTCTCTGACCTGCCGGTGGTCACCCGGATCGATGCTCCCGGCGCGGCGCCCGGCACCGCGTTGCAGGTGAAGCTGGTCGATGCCGACCCGGCGAAGCGCGCGCTCCAGTTCGAAGCAGTCGGGGATGGGGCATGACGCCCGCCGACCCTGGGGATTCGGCCGCGACCGCGGCCCAGGTCGAGATCTTCATCGACCGCTTCGCGTCAGAGATTGCCGACCGTGTTCGCGTCGCCCGGACGGTGTTGCGGAGCCGGCTGCCCGGCGCCACCGAGTTGGTCTACGACAATTACAACGCGCTGGCGATCGGCTACGGCCCCGGAGAGAAGACGTCAGAGGCCGTGTTCAGCCTCGCCATCTATCCCCGCAACGTCCTGCTCTATTTCCTCCCAGGTGTCGGCCTGCCCGATCCGGAAGGGTTGCTGCAGGGCGAAGGCAAGGTGGGGCGCTATGTTTGCCTCAAGGATGTGGCGCTGCTCGACGAACCGGCGATCATCGCGCTGATCGACGCCGCGCTCGATCGCGCGAAGCGCCCTTTGCCGCCCGAGGGTGGGCGGACCATCGTCAAGTCGATCTCGGCCCGGCAACGCCCGCGCCGTCCAGGGGAAGCTGCATGACCGTAATCGTCCACCATCTCGAGAATTCCCGTTCGCAGCGCGTGCTCTGGCTGCTCGAGGAACTCGGCCTTCCCTATGAGGTGCGGCGCTACGAGCGGAACAAGGCGACGATGCTGGCGCCGCCCGAGCTCCGGCACGTTCACCCGCTCGGCAAGTCGCCGGTGATCGAGCATGGCGGCCAGGCGATTGCGGAGACCGGGGCGATTGTCGAATATCTGGTCGCGCTGGGCGACGGGAAACTGGGCGCGCCGGGACACCGCGAGGACGCGCTGCGCTGGCGGCATTTCCTGCACTATGCCGAGGGCTCGCTGATGCCGCCCCTCTTTACCAAGCTGGTGCTGAGCCGCGTGCCCTTGTTCGGCAAGATGGCGCAGAAGAAGTTCCAGCCGATGATCGACGTCCATCTCGACTATGTCGAGCGCGAGCTGGCCGCGCGGCCCTGGTTCGCCGGGGCCGAATTCACCGCTGCGGACGTGATGATGAGCTTCCCGCTGGAAGCCGCGGTCAGCCGTGCCAATGCGACGGAGGGCCGCCCGCACATCGCCGGCTGGATCGCGAAGATCCATGCCCGCCCGGCCTATCGGGCTGCGCTCGCTGCCGGCGGACCCTATGCCTATGCGTGAAGCAGCGCCGTGCATCTGCGCGACGCTGGATGACATGGCAGTGGTCCATATAGGTGGCGATGGGCATGACGAGCGTGTCTTCGCTACCATCGATGTCGTTCGCTGGCATGGCGACCTGCTGTGGTGGCCCAAGCTTTCGCGATGCACGGCTTGTGGGCAGGACTGGATGATCGCCCAGGAAGAACGGATCTATGACGATCACTACCTCAAGCGGCTGACTCCGGATGAGGCAGGCGCGATCATGGCAAGGGACCTCTGGCCAGACGACTTCCTGTGCTACGAGGCCGTGCTCCGCTTCGGGCAAAGGAACAGCAGGGCGTTCCGCTTCCTCGATCCCCGCTCCGGTCTTCTGCCGATAATCGAAGACCTGCGAAAGGAACGGCCCGGCATCAGCGAAGCGGAAATCGGCGAATTGATCGGCATTTCCGAGAAACAGGTCGTCAGGCTGATGGGCCCGGAAGGCTGGTTTGAACGCATCGGGCGAAAGTTGCTGGCGCTATAGGTCGGAACCTCTACGCGTGATCCCGGAACGCGAGGTCGTCGCACGCCGGGCAGGGCGCGTCCTCGCCGGCGATGAGGCCCTGGCAGCGCGGGCAGAGGCTGCGGTTGCGCGGCTGGAGGGCATGGTCGACGGTGACGCGCTGGTCGAACACGAAGCACTCGCCCTGCCAGCGGCTCTGCTCGGGCGGGACCTGCTCGAGATATGCGAGAATGCCGCCCTTGAGGTGATAGACCTCGTCGATGCCCTCCGCCTTGAGGAAGGCGGTCGACTTCTCGCAGCGTATGCCGCCGGTGCAGAACATCGCGACGCGCGGCATCGGGCCATCGGCCTCGCGCGCGGCGCGGAACTTGCGGAACCACTCGGGGAACTCGCGGAAGCTGCGCGTATGCGGATCGATCGCGCCGTCGAACGTTCCCAGCGCGACTTCATAGGCGTTGCGCGTGTCGATCACGATCGTGTCCGGCGCGTCGATCAGCGCATTCCAGTCCTGCGGCGCGACATAATGGCCGACATCGGTGAGCGGATCGATGTCCGGCTCGCCCATCGTCACGATCTCGCGCTTGAGCCGGACCTTCATCCGGTCGAACGGCATCGCGGCAGCGCGCGAATATTTCACGTCGAGCCCAGCGCAGCCGGGCAGGGCGCGGACATGGTCGAGCAGTTGCGCGATCGCGGCGTCGCTGCCGGCAATCGTGCCGTTCAGCCCTTCCTTGGCGAGCAGCAGCGTGCCCTTGATGCCCAGCCCCTCGCACAAGGCGAGGAGCGGGGCCTTCAGGCTCTCGACATCGGGAAAGCGCGTGAACTGGTAGAGTGCGGCGACGCGGACGGGCAGGTCCGCGCCGGGCACTGCCGCGGGATCAGGACTGGCCATAATCCTCGAAGCTGTCGGTCTTGGTGGTGGTGCCGTGCATCGGCAGGACCGCCGGCTCGGGATCGCCCGGCGCGTCGAGCTTGCCTTCCCAGCGCGCGACGACGACGCTGGCGACGGCATTGCCGATCACGTTGGTCGCGGTGCGGCCCATGTCGAGGAAATGGTCGACGGCGAGGATCAGCAGGATGCCAGCCTCGGGGATGTTGAAGTGGCTGAGCGTGCCGGTGATGACGACCAGGCTGGCGCGCGGCACGCCGGCGATGCCCTTGCTGGTGACCATCAGGATCAGCAGCATCTGGATCATCGTCATCCAGTCGAGATGGATGCCGTACGCCTGGGCGATGAAGATCGACGCGAACGTCATGTACATCATCGAGCCGTCGAGATTGAACGAATAGCCGAGCGGCAGCACGAAGCTGGCGATGCGCGGCGGCACGCCGAACCGGTCGAGCGCGTCGAGCGTGCGCGGATAGGCGGCTTCGGACGAAGCGGTCGAGAAGCCGAGCAGGATCGGATCGCGCAGGTAGCGCAGCAGCGTGCCGGTGCGCGGGCCGACGATCAGGAAGCAGGCGCCGAGCAGGACCGCCCAGAGCGCGAACAGGCCGAGGTAGAAGCTGCCCATGAAGAAGGCGAGGTCGCCGACCACGCCGATGCCCTTGGTCGCGAGCGCCTTGGCCACCGCGCAGAACACGGCGACGGGAGCGAACAGCATGACATAGCCGGTGACGGTGAGCATCACCTGGACCAGCGCCTCGAGCCCCTTCACCAGGGGCTCGCCCTTTTCGCCGATCGCGGCGAGGCCGACGCCGAAGAACAGCGAGAAGATCACGAGCTGGAGGATGTCGTTGCTCGCCATCGCATCGATCCCGCTGGTGGGGATGATGTGGATGAAGAACTTGGCGACATCGAAGCTCGAGCGATCGACGCCGCTCGAAGCCGAGGCCGCCGGGATCGGCAGGTTGAGGCCGACGCCGGGCTGGAGCAGGTTGACGAAGATCAGGCCAAGGGTGAGCGAGACGAGGCTGGCGCAGACGAACCAGAAGAATGCCTTCAGGCCGACGCGGCCAATGGCGCCGCCGCCGCCCATATGCGCGATGCCCACCACCAGGGTGGAAACCACCAGCGGCGCGATGATCATCTTGATGAGGTGGAGGAACATCTGGGTCGGGATGTCGAGCCCGTACGCCCAGTTCTCGATCGCCTTCGCCCCTTCCGGCGTGCCCGAGAGCGAGACGTTGAGCACATAGCCCAATATGCCGCCGAGCAGCAGTGCTGCCAGAATGAACCAGGTAAGTCGCTTGCCCAAAACAGGGTCCCCCTAAAATCCTTTGGCGCAGGCAAAGGGGATTGCGGGCCCCGGGTCAAGCCCTGCGCGGCCAGCCGATGCGCGCTGCCCTATGCACAGGGGGTATTGCAGCGACTGGGAAAGCGGCCGTATCGCATGCGCCGTCCTGTCCGGAGAATGCCGATGCGCCTCGACCGCCGTACCCTTGTCCGCGCTGCCGCTGCCGCGCCTTTGCTCGCCCTGCCGGGCGTGCTGCGCGCCGCCGAGCCGGACCTTTCGGCGCTGCAGGACATCACCACGGGCGCGGTGCCGATCGGCAATGAAGAGCGCGCCGCGCGGCTTGCCCGGGCGCAGAAGCTGATGCAGGCGAACGGCATCGGCGCGGTGCTGATCGAGGGTGGATCGTCGCTCGTCTATTTCACCGGGTTGCGCTGGGGGCGCAGCGAGCGGCTTACCGCGGTCGTGCTGCCGGCCGAGGGCGCGCCGTGCATCGTCACCCCATTCTTCGAGGAGGCACGCACCCGCGAGGGGCTGGCGATCCCGGCGGAAATCCGCGTTTGGAACGAGGATGAGAACCCGCTCAAGACCGTTGCCGGTTTCCTGAAGGACCGCAAGCTGGCGCATCTGCCGGTCGGAATCGAGGAAACCGTTCGATATTTTGCAGTCGGGGGGCTGCAGAAGGAGGGATTCGAAGTCGTCTCCGCCAATCCCGTGGTTCGGGGCTGCCGGATGATCAAGACGGCCCCGGAAATCGCACTGATGCAGCTCGCGACCGACGTGACCATCGCCGCCTATCGCTGGGTCCAGCCGCGCGTCGAGAAGGGGATGAGCCAGCGCGACGTCTCGGCGCTGATGGACGCCGCCACCAAGAAGCTGGGCGGCAGCCCCGAGTTCAGCATGGTGCTGGTCGGCGAGGGCGCGGCCTATCCGCACGGCACCAAGACCCCGTCGCCGGTTGCCGATGGCCGAATCGTCCTGATGGACTGCGGGTGCACGGTGCAGGGCTACCAGTCCGACGTGTCGCGGACCTGGGTGCATGGCAGCGCCAATGCCGAGCAGCGCAAGGTCTGGGACCAGGTCGCCAAGGGCCAGCAGACCGCCTTTGCCGCCGCCAGGCTCGGCGCGACCGCGGGCAGCGTCGACGACGCGGTGCGCCGCTACTACGCCTCGCTCGGCTGGGGACCGGACTACAAGCTGCCGGGCCTGTCGCATCGCACCGGACACGGCATCGGCCTGGACGGGCACGAGCCGGTCAACCTGGTGCGCGGCGAGGCGACGAAGCTGGCGCCGGGCATGTGCTTCTCGAACGAGCCGGGCATCTACATCCCCGGCAGCTTCGGCGTGCGGCTGGAGGACTGTTTCCACATGACCGAGAGCGGGCCGAAATGGTTCAGCGAGCCGCCCCGCTCGATCGACGCGCCGATGGGCTGAGCTTCCCGCGCCGGCGAGAACCTGTTCTCCTTCCTACGGATCAAAGAGCGGCGGGAATGAAACCCGGCGGCGCGAGCGAAGCAGGTGAAATCCTACATTGCAATCCGGGCCGGTGCTGACAGGGTACCTGCAGCAGGGGACGGGACGATGCGGGCGCTGGCGATAGTGATCTTCTTCCTGACCGCCTTTGGCGTGATGGGGGTGCTGAGCGAGCATTTCCGGGGCGATGCCGGACTGCCCGCGCGGTTGATCGTCGACGCGCTGCTCTGCTTCATCGCGGTGCTGGTGCACGAGCTGGGCCATGCCGCCGCGGCGCACCGGCTGGGCGCCGATATCCGTTCGATCGTGGTGCTGCCCTTCGAATACAGCATGCGGCAGCGCCGGCTGCGGCTGAAATGGCGGGCAGGAATGGGCGACCTGGGCGGCTATGTGTCCTATGTGCTCGACCGGATCGATGCGCGCCGCAAG
This sequence comes from Sphingomonas kyeonggiensis, assembly GCF_014204495.1. Classification (GTDB taxonomy): domain Bacteria; phylum Pseudomonadota; class Alphaproteobacteria; order Sphingomonadales; family Sphingomonadaceae; genus Sphingomonas; species Sphingomonas kyeonggiensis_A. The sequence continues at coordinate 317,353 of NZ_JACHLN010000002.1, forward strand.
CACATGATGATCGCCGCCGCCGGGCCGATCGCGAACCTGCTGCTCGCGCTGCTGGCCGGCACCGGCGCGGCCCTGATCGGCAGCGCGACTCTGGCCGGCGCGCTGCTCGGCGCGCTCGCCTTACTCTCGGCGGGGATGGGAATCGCCAATCTCGTGCCGTTCAAGGGCAGTGACGGCCATCATATCCTGCAAGGCCTGCGCGCCGGCGCCCGCAACAAATCGGTGAGATAGCGGACCTTTTACCCTGATCGAAGTGTTTCGCTTGAGCGAAAGCCTGTCCGCAACTAAGTCGGCGGCTTATGACTTCGACCAACGATATCCGCCGTTCGTTCCTCGACTATTTCGAGGGCCAGGGACATGCCCGCGTTCCCAGCGCTCCGCTGGTGCCGCACAACGACCCGACCCTGATGTTCGTGAACGCGGGCATGGTGCCGTTCAAGAACGTGTTCACCGGCCTGGAGAATCGCCCTTACTCGACCGCGACCAGCTCGCAGAAGTGCGTCCGCGCTGGCGGCAAGCATAACGACCTGGACAATGTCGGCTATACCGCGCGCCACCACACCTTCTTCGAGATGCTCGGCAACTTCTCGTTCGGCGACTATTTCAAGGAACAGGCGATCACGCACGCGTGGACGCTGCTGACCAAGGAATGGGGCATCCCGGCGTCGAAGCTGACCGCCACCGTCTATCACACCGACGACCAGGCGTTCGAGCTGTGGAAGAAGATCGCGGGGCTCCCCGAGGAGCGGATCATCCGCATCCCGACCAAGGACAATTTCTGGGCGATGGGTTCGGACGGTCCGTGCGGGCCGTGCTCGGAGATCTTCTACGATCACGGCGACCATATCTGGGGCGGACCGCCGGGATCGCCGGAAGAAGATGGCGACCGCTTCGTCGAGATCTGGAACCTCGTCTTCATGCAGTTCCTGCAGGAGAATGACGAGATCATCGGCGACCTGCCGCGTCCCTCGATCGATACCGGCATGGGCCTGGAGCGCGTCGCGGCGGTGCTGCAGGGCGTCCATGACAATTACGATACCGACACGTTCAAGGCGCTGATCGCCGCCTCGGGCGCGCTGACCGGCGCCTCGACCACCGGCGAGAACCAGGCGAGCCACCGCGTGATCGCCGATCACCTGCGCTCGGCCGGCTTCCTCGTCGCCGACGGCGTGCTGCCGGCCAATGAAGGCCGCGGCTATGTGCTCCGCCGCATCATGCGCCGCGCGATGCGCCACGCCCATCTGCTCGGCGCCAAGGATCCGCTGATGCACCGCATGGTGCCGTCGCTGGTCGCCGAGATGGGCGCCGCGTTCCCCGAGCTGGTCCGCGCGCAGCCGCTGATCGAAGCGACGCTGCTGCAGGAAGAGACGCGCTTCCGCCAGACGCTGGCCAATGGCCTGCGGCTGCTCGACGAGGCGACTGTCGGCATGGCGGCGGGCGACACGCTGCCCGGCGAGACCGCGTTCAAGCTCTACGACACGTTCGGCTTCCCCTATGACCTGACCGAGGACGCCCTGCGCGCCCAGGAGATCAACGTCGATCGCGCCGGCTTCGACACCGCGATGGCCGCGCAGAAGGCTGCCGCGCGCGCCGCCTGGAAGGGCTCGGGCGAGAAGGCTTCGGAAGAGCTGTGGTACGACCTGGCCGACGAGCTGGGCGGCACCGAGTTCACCGGCTATGCCGGCACCCAGGGCGAAGGCCAGGTGGTGGCGATCGTCAAGGACGGCGCCAAGGTCGACAAGGCGGCCGCCGGCGACAGCGTGACGATCCTGACCAACCAGACCCCCTTCTACGCCGAGAGCGGCGGCCAGATGGGCGATGTTGGCGTGATCTCGAACGACAAGCTGAGCGCGGCGGTGAACGACACCTCCAAGCCGCTTGGGCGGCTTCACGCGCATCATGCCAAGATCGAGACCGGCGAAGTCGCGGTCGGCGACGCGGTGCAGCTCACCGTCGATGCCGATCACCGCGATCGCGTGCGCGCCAACCACTCGGCGACGCATCTGCTGCACGCGGCGCTGCGCAAGCGGCTGGGCGGGCATGTGACGCAGAAGGGCAGCCTGGTGGCGCCCGATCGCCTGCGCTTCGACTTCTCGCACCCCTCGGCGCTGTCGGCCGAGGAGATCGCGGACATCGAGGCCGATGTGAACGCGCAGATCCGCCATAATGGTTCGGTCGAGACCCGGCTGATGACTCCGGACGACGCGATCGCCGCCGGCGCGATGGCGCTGTTCGGCGAGAAGTACGGCGACGAAGTCCGCGTGCTGTCGATGGGGCTGGGCGAGGATGCGTCCTATTCGGTCGAGCTGTGCGGCGGCACGCACGTGAACGCCACCGGCGACATCGCGATCTTCAAGATCGTCTCGGAAAGCGCCGTGTCGAGCGGCGTGCGCCGGATCGAGGCGCTGACCGGCGAAGGCGCGCGGCTGTGGCTCAACGGCCGCGACGCGCAGCTGCGCGAGGCGGCGGCGGCGCTCAAGACGTCGCCCGATGAAGTCGTGGGCCGTGTGGCTGCGCTGGTCGAGGAGCGGCGCAAGCTCGAGCGCGAGCTGGCCGAGGCGAAGAAGGCGCTGGCGCTGGGCGGCGGCGGTGCCGCGCAGGCGGCCGGTCCGGAACGGGTCGCGGGCATCAACTTCATCGGCCAGGTGATCGACGGGCTGGAGCCCAAGGAACTGCGCGGCGCGGTCGACGAGGCCAAGCAGCGGGTTGGCGCCGGCGTGGTCGCGCTGGTCGCGGTCAATGACGGGCGCGCTTCGGTCGCGGTCGGCGTGACTGCCGGCGTGGCGGCGAGCGCGGTCGACCTGGTCAAGGTCGCCGTGGCGGTGCTGGGCGGGCAGGGCGGCGGTGGCCGTCCCGACATGGCCCAGGGCGGCGGCCCGGATGGCGACAAGGGCGCCGAGGCGCTCGAGGCGGTGAAGGCCGCGCTGGCGGAAGCGCTGGCGGGGGTTTGAGCTTCCCAGTTCCTCCTCCAGCTTGCTGGGGTAGGGGCGATTGATCCCACTGCTCCCCGGCGAAAGCCGGGGCCCAGGGTAACAAAGCGACACGGCAGAGAAACCCTGGGCCCCGGCTTTCGCCGGGGAGCAGCTATTTTGAGCGGTGCTTCCAAACCCGCTGACCGCGCCTCTGGAGCGGCCCCTCCACCATCGCTGCGTGATGGTCCCCCTCCCCGGAACGGGGAGGAGTTTTAGGGATCACATCCCCGGTGCCCAGCCGTCCTCCGGCGAGACCCAGAGCGCGCGCTGGGTCATGTCGCTGCGGACCAGGCCGTCGATCGTGACGTCCGAGATGATGCCTTCGCCGTCCGCCTTGTCGCGGTAGCAGCGCTTCCTGCCGGCGAGCGGCTGGAGCGCGAGCATCAGGCGCTGGCGGACCGAAGTCTCGACCGCGGTGGCGAGCGGGGCGCCGTCCTTGGTGAGCTTGCCCGAGCTGAAGTCGATCGGGCGGACGGTGGAGCAGGCGGCGCCGTCCTCGATCTGGCCCGACATATGATATTCGAGCAGGATCGTCGGCTCGGTGGAGACCACGCCGGTGACGGTCGCTTCGAAGGTCCCGTTCTCATGGACGGTGTAGCGGACCATGGTGGTGCAGGTGCGCTGGCGCGTGTCCGGGCTGACGCAGCGGATCTTGCCGGTCCGGGCCGGGTCGAGCAGATCGGGGGCAGGCGCCGGCTGCGGCGCCGCGGTGGCGAGGAGGAGCAGAGTGGCGATCATCGTCAGTTCCCCAGCTTGTAGCCGTCCTTGTCGCTCACCCAGACGAATTTCTGGCTGAGATCGGGGCGCACCGCGCCATCGACGCTGAGCTCGTTGAGCAGCAGGCCGTTCTCGGCCGGCTTGATCGTGGTGCAGGTGTTCTTGCCGTCGAGCGGCGCGACCGCCGCGGTGAGCTGGCTCTTCACGGCGTTGGCGGTGGCGTCCTCGGCCGGCTTGCCGTTCATGTAGACGGTGCCTGCCTGGAAATCGGCCAGCTTGATCGTCTCGCAGAGCTGGCCGTCGCTGACCGTGCCCCGGGTGCGGATCTCCATGGTGATCAGCGGCGTGGCCGCGAGGAACAGCCGGGTGGTCGCCTCATAGCTGTTGCCGCTGATCTTGTAGCTCGTCGTGCCGACGCAGGTCTTCTTCGCCTGATCCGGCATGACGCACTGCGTCTTGCCCGCCCGGGCGGGCGCGACCGGATCGTCGGCCTGCCCTCCGGCGGCAGCGGCGGCGAGGAGAAGCAGGCTGGTCAACATCATCGAAACTCCCGAACAGGATGTGACCCCTGAGATGCGCCGGGGCTGCGCGGCGGGCAAGCGGAGTCTGTTTGGAAATGCGTATTTCCAGACGGTTCCTGCTCGTCAGGCCGGCGCGTCGGCGTCCTCGTCGGCACCGTTCCGGTCGAGCTTGACCCGGCGGAAGCGCGGTTCGCGGTCTAGCCCGGCGACGTCCTTGATCTTCTTGCGCATCTCGTCGCGCTTCTCGTGGATCGAGGCGATCACCGGGCCGACGGCCATGCCGAGATCGACCAGCACCACTTCGGAAAGCTGGAGCGAGCTTTCGAGCGCCTCGGGCACCGCTTCGCTGGCGCCGGCGCGGTAGAGCTCGGCGGCGTGCGCGGTGTCGCGGGCGCGGGCGATGATCGGCAGGCCGGGGACCCAGCCGCGCACCCGGCGGGTGAGGCGGACGGTGAGGACGGGATCGTCCATCGTCAGCACCAGCGCCTTGGCATGGCCGAGGTTGAGCTTGTCGACCAGCTCCGAGCGGGTGACGTCGCCGAACAGGACGTTGTAGCCGCCGCGGCGGGCGGCGTTGACGTTGTCGATATCGGCGTCGACGCCGATATAGGGCAGGCCGTGGCGGCGCAGCATGTCCGCCACGGTGCGGCCGACGCGGCCGAAGCCGATCACCACCGTGCCAGCCTGGACATGGGCGAGGTCGGCGTCCGGCGCCTCTTCGCCCTTGGTGCGCTCGATCAGCTGGGCGATCATCCGCCCGGCCTTGGCGAGCACCGGGGTGGCGGTGAGGCCGATCGCGGTGACGGTGGTCCAGAAGGCGCCGGTGCTCGGGCTGATCAGCCCCGCCGCGCCGGCGACGCCGAGCACGATCAGCGTGGTCTCGGACGGGCTGGCCATCAGCACGCCGGCCTCGGTCGCGGTGCCGGTGCGCGCGCCGGAGAGCTTGAGCAGGCCGGTGGTGACCGCCGCCTTGACCAGCATCACGACCAGCGAGGCGCCGAGCAGCGGTGCCCAGTTGTGGACGATGAAGCTGAGGTCGAGCCGCATGCCGACGGTGATCAGGAACACACCGAGCGCGAGGCCCTTGAACGGCGCGGTGATCGCTTCGACCTCGCCGTGATATTCGGTCTCGGCGATGAGCAGGCCGGCGATCAGCGCGCCGACGATCGGCGAGAGGCCGGCCGCGCTGGTCGCGAGGCTGGCGGCGATGACGACGAGCAGGCTGGCGGCGAGGAAGAGCTCGGGGCTCTTGGTGCGCGCCGCCTGGGCGAACATGCGGGGCAGGAGGATGCGGCCGCCGACGAACAGGATCGCGACGGTGACGATGCCGAAGCCGAGCGTCTGGGCGAGCTTGATCCAGCCGTCCTCGCCGCCCGCCGCCGGGGCCAGCGCGCCGAGCAGGAAGATGATCGGGACGAGCGCGAGGTCCTCGAACAGCAGCATGGCGAAGGCCGAGCGGCCGACCGCGCTGGTGGTGCCGGCGATCGGCAGCACGATCGCGGTGGAGGAGAGCGCGAGCGCCAGGCCGAGGCCGATCGCCCCGCCGGTGCTGAGGCCGGTGAGGTAGAGCACCGCGGCGAGGATCAGGCCGGCGCCGAGCAGCTCCGCCGCGCCGACGCCGAAGACGAGCGTGCGCATCGACCAGAGGCGCTTGAACGACAGCTCGAGGCCGATCGAGAACAGCAGCAGGATGATGCCGAACTCGGCGAACGGCTCGATCGAATGCGCGTCCGAGATGGTGATGTGGTAGAGCCAGGGGTTGCGGGGCACGAGGCTGCCGAGGCCGAACGGGCCGACCAGCGCGCCGACCAGGATGAAGCCGATCACCGGGCTGATCCGGAAGCGCGCGAAGGCGGGGATCACCAGCCCGGCGGCACCGAGGATGACGAGCGCGTCGGAAAGGCCGCTATTGCCGAGGTTCACGCGCGAAACCTTGCGATGCGTGCCATTGCGAAGTTCAAGCCCTGTCCCCCTTTTCGAAACCGATATGTGCCCGGAACTCTTTTCCGGTCCCGCGCCGCCATGCGCAATGGGCAATGTCACCCGCGCATAAACTATTGCTGCGTCGCGGAACTGTCGTGTTTCCGCAACGCCATCGTCATCGCCGTCCCCGATGGGCGCGCCCGGGGGCTTGCTGCAACTGCGAAGCCCCCGCCGCATGCGCCATCTGGCGCCTGCCAAGGATTGGGGATCGACAAAATGCATACGGTACGCACGCTGGGAATGCTCGGCATTTCGCTGCTTTCCTTCACCATCGCCAACGCGGCGCACGCGCAGAGCGCGGTGAGCGAGGGAAGTGACGGGGAAGAGATCGTCGTCACCGGCCAGCGGGCCAGCCAGAAGCGCGCGATCGAGGCCAAGCGCGACGCGATCGGCATCCTCGACGTCGCCGCCGCCGACGAGATGGGCCGCCTGCCGGACCGCAACGTCTCCGAAGTCGTCGAGCACCTCCCCGCGGTGGGCGTCACCTATGACCAGGGCGAGGGCCGCTATGTCGCGATCCGCGGCGTGCCGTCGAACCTGAACGGCTACACGCTGAACGGCATGGAGATCGGCAACCCTGACGGCACCACCCGCTCGCTGCCGCTCGACATCGTCTCGGGCCAGCTGCTCAACCGGGTCGAGGTCGCCAAGGTCAAGACCGCCGACATGGACGGGCAGGGCATCGGCGGCACGATCAACCTGGTCTCGCAGACCGCGTTCGACTTCAAGGAGCGCTTCGCCCTCTCCGCCAGCGCCAAGGCGGGCTATCAGGAGCTGAACAAGAAGGTGCCGGTGCAGGGCGACGCCAGCATCGCGGCGCGCTTCGGCGCGGACGAGCAGTTCGGCCTGGTGCTGGGCGTCAGCTATTCCTATCGCGACTTCAACAGCGAAGGCTTCTACCCGGACAACTGGAAGCCCGATGCGCGGTTCGCGCGCGGCGGCACGCCCGACAACATCAAGTACACCGAATATTCGCTGGCCCGCCGTCGCCTGGGCGGCACCGGATCGTTCGACTGGCACCCCAGCGACCGCCAGACCTTCTATGTCCGCGGCTTCTATTCGAAGTTCACCGAGGACGAGATCCGCCCGCGCTACCGGCTGGACTTCGCCACCACGGCCTTCACCGTCAATCCCGACGGCCTGACCGGCTTCGCCAACGGCGTGGCGAGCAGCGCCACCGGCACGCCGGGTTCGGGCCCGGAGCGCCGCGAAGACCTGCGCCTCGACTACAAGGCCAAGTGGCTGGCCAGCGGCATGGTCGGCGGCACGACCGATTTCGGCGGCTTCAAGCTCGCCTATGAGGGCGGCTACAGCCGCAACCAGACGCTCGACCAGTTCCCGATCTGGCAGTTCCGCTGCAATCCGGGCCGGGTGACCTTCGATTTCAGCGAGCCGCTGTACGTGGCGAAGCCCGACGCCGAGTGCACCGCCAACCAGCTGCAGTTCCGCCAGTACCAATATTCGCACCAGCTCAACGACGAGACGATCTGGCAGGGCAAGGTCGACGGCACGATCGATGTAAGCGACATCGGCTTCGTCAAGTTCGGCGCGAAGTACCGCAATACCGACCGCAAGTTCGACCAGGACACGCCGACCTGGGTGCGCGCCTCGGCGACGGCGAACCGCTGGACGCTGGGCCAGTACAACCTGGGCGGCGCGGCGGTGTGCGTCTATCCCGACAATGCCGGCCGCTGCTTCAGTAACGGCCCGACCTTCGACATCCCAGCGCTGCAGGCGTTCACCGCCCAGCATCTCGGCGACGCGCTGATGCCGCTCGACGCCGCGACCACGCTCGCCAACAACAGCCTGTCCGACTTCCGCCTGAAGGAGAAGGTGTGGGCGGGCTATGTGATGGCCAATCTCACCTTCGGCGCTGTCACCGTGACGCCGGGCGTGCGCTACGAGCGCACCAGCCTGGATGATCGCGGCAACGCGCTGCGCGGCGGCACCGCGATCGTGCCGGTGACGGTGAACAACAGCTATGACGACTTCCTGCCGTCGCTGATCGTCAAGATCGCGCCGTCGAACCAGGTGATCGTCCGCCTGGCCTATTCGCGCAGCCTCGGCCGGCCGGAATATTCCAGCCTCAATCCCGGCGGCTCGATCAGCGCGCTCGGCACGGACAACAGCGCTTCGTTCGGCAATCCGGACCTGAAGCCCTATCGCGCCGACAATCTCGACGCGACGGCCGAATGGTATTTCGCCCCGGGCGGGCTGTTCAGCGTCGGCGCCTTCGCCAAGTTCATCAAGAACCCGATCTTCAGCAAGGCGACGGTACTGACCAACGCGACGATCCTGGGCGTGACCTATCCGACGATCAGCGTCAGCCAGCCGTTCAACGCCGATCGCGGCGACATCATCGGCATCGAGGCGCAGTACCAGCAGCAGTTCACCTTCCTGCCGGGCCTGCTTTCGGGCCTGGGCGTGCAGCTGACCGGCACGCTGACGGACTCCAACCTGAAGCTGCCGAACGGCCGGACCTCGACCTTCCCGAGCCAGTCGCGCTACCTCTACGGCGCGGAGCTGTTCTACCAGCGCGGTCCGGTGGAAGCGTCGATCGCCTATCACAATACCGGCCATGCGCTGCTCGCCGTCGGCGATCCCAGCTACAACGACCAGTATAATGACGATCTGCGCCGCCTGGACGCCAAGGCCAGCGTCGCGATCCTCAAGGGCGTGCGCATCTTCGCCGAGGCGCAGAACCTCACCGACGAGCCGACCCGCCAGTATCAGGGTGGCAACACCAACTGGATCATCCAGAACGAGCGCTATGGGCGGACGTTCTACATGGGCGTGTCGGCGAAGTTCTGATGCTGATCGCCTCGATCCTGCTCCTGGCCGCCGCACCCGGCGGCCAGGACGCATCGCCGCCGGCGCGCGAAGCCCTCGTGCTCGCGCCGGCCGAAGTCACCGCGCGCTGGGATGCCGAGGAAGCCAAGCAGGGCGTTGTCGCCGATGCCCGGCATTTCTACGCGATCAGCAACAATCTGATCGGCAAGTACGACAAGAAGACGGGCAAGCGCATCGCCCGCTGGGAGGGCGACAAGCGGCTCTACCCGCACATGAATTCCTGCGTGATCGATGCCGCGATGCTGGTGTGCGCCGCGTCCAACTATCCCGCCGTGCCGATGGCGAGCGCGGTCGAGTTCTTCGACACGCGCACGATGCAGCATGTGAAGAGCGTCGCGCTGGCGCCGTTCCCGGGCTCGCTCACCTGGATCGAGCGCAAGGGCGACAAATGGTGGGCGATGTTCGCCAACTATCCCGCCGAGCGCGGCGGCGAGGGGGGGCGCGACCATCGCTGGACGGTGCTGATGGAGCTGGATGCGCAATTCCAGCCGCTCCGCTCCTGGCATTTCCCGCCGGAGCTGCTCGCCCGCTTCGCACCGATGAGCAGCTCGGGCGGTTCCTGGGGCAAGGACGGGCTGCTCTATTTGACCGGGCACGACCGGCCGGAGCTTTATGCGGTGAAGCTGCCCGAGGCGGGCACGCTGCTGGAATGGGTGGCGACGGTGCCGATCCCGACCAATGGCCAGGCGGTGACCTGGGACCCGGTGCAGCCGCGCACGCTCTGGTCGATCGAGCGCAAGGCCCGGCAGGTGGTGGCGAGCCGGGTGCCGGCGGTGCGTTGAGCTTTCCGTTCCCCGGCGAAAGCCGGGGCCCAGGGTAACAGAGCAAGACGGCAGAGAAACCCTGGGCCCCGGCTTTCGCCGGGGAGCAATAGGGCTTCGGGGAACAGCTAGGGAATAACAGCAGGCAAAAGAAAAGGGGGAGCGTTGCCGCTCCCCCTTCGCATTTCCGGTGGTGCCGAAGGCTTATGCCCAGGCGGCCATCTTGGCTTCGAGGTTCTCGCGGATCGCCTCGAAGAACTGCTCGGTGGTCATCCAGGGCTGGTCCGGGCCGATCAGGATCGCGAGATCCTTGGTCATCTTGCCGCTCTCGACGGTCTCGATGCAGACGGCCTCGAGGGTCTCGGCGAACTTGGTGACGTCCGGGGTGTTGTCGAACTTGCCGCGGAACGACAGGCCCTGGGTCCAGGCGAAGATCGACGCGATCGGGTTGGTCGAGGTCGCCTTGCCCTGCTGGTGCATACGGTAGTGACGGGTGACGGTGCCGTGGGCGGCTTCCGCCTCGATCGTCTTGCCGTCCGGCGACATCAGCACCGAGGTCATCAGGCCGAGCGAACCGAAGCCCTGCGCGACGGTGTCCGACTGGACGTCGCCGTCATAGTTCTTGCAGGCCCAGACGAACTTGCCCGACCACTTGAGCGCCGAGGCGACCATGTCGTCGATCAGGCGATGCTCGTAGACGATGCCGGCGGCCTTGAACTTGTCGGCGAACTCGGCGTCGAAGGTCTCCTGGAACAGGTCCTTGAAGCGGCCGTCATAGGCCTTGAGGATCGTGTTCTTGGTCGAGAGATACAGCGGCCAGCCGCGGTCGAGCGCATAGTTCATGCTCGCCTTGGCGAAGTCGCGGATCGACTCGTCGAGGTTGTACATGCCCATGGCAACGCCGGCGCTCGGGAAGTCGAACACTTCATATTCGAGCTCGTCGCCATTGGTGCCGACCCACTTCATCGTGAGCTTGCCGGCGCCGGGGACCTTGAAATCGGTCGCGCGATACTGGTCGCCGAACGCGTGGCGGCCGACGACGATCGGGTCGGTCCAGCCCGGAACCAGCCGGGGAACGTTCTTGATCACGATCGGCTCGCGGAACACGACGCCGCCCAGGATGTTGCGGATCGTGCCGTTCGGCGACTTCCACATCTTCTTGAGGCCGAATTCCTCGACGCGGGCCTCGTCCGGGGTGATCGTGGCGCACTTCACGCCGACGCCGTACTGCTGGATCGCCTTGGCGGAATCGATCGTGACCTGGTCGTCCGTCGCGTCGCGATTCTCGACCGAGAGATCGTAATACTTCAGGTCGATGTCGAGATAGGGCTTGATCAGGCGCTCACGGATCCATTCCCAGATGATCCGCGTCATTTCGTCGCCGTCGATCTCCACGACGGGCGTTGCAACCTTGATCTTCGCCATTGCTCGCTGTTCCTTTTAAGGGTTTGGCGAGCGTCTAGGAGGATGGGGCGGGGGGATCAAGCCCGCCCCTGCAACCGGTATCAGTCGTTCCAGGCCCACCAGAGCTGGGCAGGCGGAATGTTGATCCACTCCATCGCATGGTCGATGTGCGACCAGTGCGGGGTGAGGAAGTTCTTCACGCGCGGATTGTACTGGTAGACGAGGAAGGCGCCGCCCTTGCGGATCACTTCGCGGGTCGCCTTGGCGATCGCGTCGCCCACGCCCGGGGGCAGGGTCGAGAAGGGCAGGCCCGAGGCGATATAGTCGGCATGCTCGAAGCCATGCTCGGCGATGATCTGCTTCACGTCGGCGGCCGAGCCCTGGACCGCGATCAGGCGCGGATCGGGGATGCTCTGCTTCAGATAGCGGATGAAATCGGGATTGGTGTCGATCACGATCAGCTTGCCGTCGGCCGACAGCTTGTCGAGGATCGGGCGGGTGAAGGTGCCGACGCCGGGGCCGTACTCGACGAACAGCTTGGTGTTCTCCCAGTCGACCGGCGCGAGCATCTTGTTGATCGTGAAGCGCGACGAGGGCGCGACCGCGCCGACCATCACCGGGCGCTTCAGGAAACCGCGGAAGAACATGCCCCAGGGCGACGGCGTGCCGGCGGGGCGGCGGTTACGCGTACGGGCCTTCGCGGCGGTGGAAGCGGGCATGGGCGACCTTATTACAATTTCAGGACAGTCGCCCGCATTTGGGCAATTCGAGCGAACATGCAAGCGCAGCGACTGCATTTCACCGCATCCGCAGACGTTCAGCTGTGGGCAAGTCCCGGTTCGGCACGATGGAGGCGTAACGAGGGAGGGTGGCTTGATCGGATCGGCGATGATGTTGTGGCTGGCCGGGCAGAGCGTCGCCGCGCCCGAGCTGATCAGCAGCGCGGACAGGTTCGCGCCGATCGGCGATGCCGCGCTGGTGGCGCTGGCGAAGACACCGTTCGATCCGAAGAGCGATCGGCGCAAATGGGGGCTGGCCGTGGGCCTGCACCGGGGCGTGCAGGTGGTGGCGAGCTATGTCTGCTCGGACGTCTGCCCCGACTATACGAAGCGAATCATCCGCTACAACCTGCGCGCCGGGCCGGGCTGCGAGGCTGCGGGCGGCGTCTCCAAGGCGCTTGCCGTGCCAATGGGGATCGGCGTGGGGCAGCGGCTCTACTGCCTGCCGGCAGTGATCGCGGCGCTCCAGGACTAGTCGGGCTTGCCGCATCGATACGCGGCATATTTTCCGGGAAATAGGCGACGGGATGCGCGTTTTGTCAGGTGCGTTGTGTTCGCTGCAACAGGGAGCTAGAGCCTGCCGATGGCATCCATGGACAAGCCCCCGCTCGGCACTCCCACGATCAAGTGGCGTTTTCCCGACATCCACCCCGAGGGCCGCAAATATGTGGCGATCGCGGCGGCGATCGCGCTGCTCAGCCTCTTCGTGTTCGATTTCATCACCTGGCCCCTGGTGTTCCTCACCTTCGGGGTCGCGGCATTCTTCCGCGATCCGATCCGGGTGACGCCGCAGGCCGAGGGCGTGCTGGTCGCGCCGGCGGACGGCCTCATCACGATGATCCAGCGGGTGGAGCTGCCGCCCGAGCTCAAGGGTGCGCAGGCGCTGGGCGAGGCGCCGATGGTGCGCGTGTCGATCTTCATGAGCGTGTTCGACGTCCATGTGAACCGCACGCCGATCACCGGCACGATCCGCCACGTCATCTATATCTCGGGCCGTTTCCTCAACGCCGACCTCGACAAGGCGAGCGAGGAGAATGAGCGCCAGCACTTCATCGTCGAGGACAAGAACGGGCTGCGCATCGGCTTCACCCAGATCGCCGGCCTGGTCGCGCGGCGCATCGTCAGCTTCACCAAGCCGGGCGACATGGTCGTGGCCGGCCAGCGTGTCGGCCTGATCCGCTTCGGCAGCCGCGTCGACGTGTTCCTGCCCGAGGATTATGTGGCGCAGGTCACGCTCGGCCAGCGCACCATCGCCGGCGAGACGATCATCGCGAAGAAGGGCGGCGCGGCCGTCACCGGCATCTCGCAGTGAGCGACCGGCGCGGCGACACACGGTTCCCGCGTACGCTCCGGCCCCGTCGCATGCGGCGGATGCGGCCGGTGCGCGGCATCCCGCTGCGCGCCATCGCGCCCAATACCGTCACTGCGCTGGCGCTCTGCTCGGGCCTGACCGCGATCCGCTTCGCCATCGACGGCAAGTGGGAGCTGGCGGTGCTGATGGTCCTCATCGCCGGCCTGCTGGACGGGATCGACGGCAAGATCGCCCGGATGGTGCGCGGCGAGAGCCGGTTCGGTGCCGAGCTGGACAGCCTGTCCGACGCGATCTCGTTCGGCGTCGCGCCGGCGCTGATCCTGTATCTGTGGTCGCTGCAGACGCTGGGCCGGTTCGGCTGGATGATCGCGCTGATCCACGCTCTGTTCTGCGCGCTGCGCCTCGCCCGGTTCAACGCGCAGATCGACGCCGAGGAACAGCCGCACAAGTCCGCCGGATTCCTGACCGGGGTGCCGGCGCCGGCCGGGGCGGTGCTGACCCTGCTGCCGATCTATCTCTGGCTGTTCACCGACGAGCCGCATCTGCGGATGCCGGTGGTGGTGGCGCCGTGGACGGCTTTCATCGCGGTGCTGATGATCTCGAGCGTAGCGACCTTCGCGCCGCATATCCGGCTCAAGCAGCGCATCCGCTTCGAGGCGATCGCCGTGCTGGTGGTACTGGTTGCGGCGCTGGTCGCCGCACCCTGGCCGACGCTGGCGGGGATCGCGGTCCTCTACCTGCTCTCGATCCCGTTCAGCATCCGGAGCTATCGCCGGATCAGGCAGCTTCGCGCAGCGGGAATGCCGCGGAGCGGCGCACCGGAGTAGCATAGCGGACAGTGACGCGGCTCGGCACCAGCTCGGGCAGCGGCTGGACGAGATTGCCGCCGATCAGCTCGCGCATGCGGGGAAGGGCGGCGACGATCGAGGAGACGATCGTCCAGCCGGCAACGGCGAACGCGGCGGCGAACAGCAGAACGGTAAGCAATGCAGTCATCACTTGGCTCCCAAAACGCGCCTGACCTGGCGAGAACCCTGCGATTCCAACCTATTGGCGCCCGCTGACGTTCCCTGTCCGCGTTGTGAGCCTGTTATGTTCCGTTAACGTTCCATTGTCAAGCGCATGTTCTTTGCTTGTTCCGATGTCGCGCAACCTCCTGCTTGCCAGCATGTCCGGCTTGCCGATAGCATCGTGGCAATAGGGAGGGACATTTCATGCGACTGAAGATCCTGGCCGCGATGGCGGCCGTGACGGCGCTATATGTCGATGCCGCCGCGGCGCAGGCGATCAACCTGCAGAGCTGCCCGGCGACCAAGCTCGAGGCGAGCGCGCTGATCTCGAAACTCAAGCAGAATGGGGAGGCGCCGGGCGGCACGATCTCCTTCGATACCAGCAACCTGCGTTTCCAGGGCGATCCGGTGCAGGGCCTGTACACCAACCGGGATACGGGCTGGCTCCATATCCGCCTGCCGCGCGGACCGTCTGCCTATGCGGCGGTGGTGCGCGCAGCGCATGCGGCTGATGCGGCGCGCGTCAATTGCGACGAACCCGACAAGGGCTGCTATATCCGCATGAACGACAAGCGCGCCTGGGGACTCTACAGCCTCGACTTCTCGACTTTCGAGGGGCGGTTCGTGAAGGAAGGCGAGCCGGACGGACGCTATCTGATCTGCTTCTATTGATCTGATTCCTTCCTATATGAACAGCCTGGTTGCGTTCCTGCGCGCTTTCGCGTAGGGGCGCCGCCTCAACCCCGCATGGGAAGCATCATAACCCGGTGCCGAACGCCGTTCGGTCACTCGCTTCCCAGAGGAACAACCGGAAGGAGTTATCCCTATGGCGGCACCTGTCGTCTCTCTGCAGCAGCTGCTCGAATCGGGCGCGCACTTCGGTCACCAGACCCACCGCTGGAACCCGAAGATGAAGCCTTACATCTTCGGCGAGCGCAACGGCGTTCACATCATTGACCTCTCGCAGACCGTGCCGCTCTTCGCGCGCGCGCTTGAGTTCGTGAACTCGACCGTCGCCGCCGGCGGCAAGGTGCTGTTCGTCGGCACCAAGCGCCAGGCCCAGGAGCCGATCGCCGAGGCAGCTCGCCGCGCCGGCCAGCACTTCGTCAACCACCGCTGGCTGGGCGGCATGCTCACCAACTGGAAGACGATCTCGCAGTCGATCAAGCGCCTCAAGACGCTCGAAGAGCAGCTTTCGGGCGACACGCACGGCCTGACCAAGAAGGAAGTGCTGCAGCTCACCCGTGAGCGCGACAAGCTCGAGCTCTCGCTCGGCGGCATCCGCGACATGGGCGGCCTGCCCGACGTGATGTTCGTGATCGACGCGAACAAGGAAGAGCTGGCGATCAAGGAAGCCAACACCCTGGGTATCCCGGTTGTTGCGATCCTCGACTCGAACGTGAGCCCGGACGGCATCGCCTTCCCGGTTCCGGCGAACGACGACGCCTCGCGCGCCATCCGCCTGTACTGCGAAGCGATCGCCATCGCGGCGACCCGCGGCAACCAGGACCGCCAGGCGAGCTTCGGCGTCGACCTGGGCGCCCAGGAAGTCGCTCCGGTCGAGCCGGCGCTGACCGAGACCGCCGAGCAGGCAGTCGAGGGCGAGCGTCAGATCGACGCGTAAAGCTTGCAACTGATTGTCTCCGAACTGACATAGGCGCGCATTAGGCGCCCGGTCAGTTCGGAGCGTCATCCCATCCCCGTTCGGGCTGCGCGTGTCGAAGCCCCGTACTTCTTCTCCCGTGCCGGGCCAAAGAAGGCGGCCCTTCGACAAGCACAGGGCGAACGGGGATTGATTTATCGGCCGTGCCCCGGCGCGGCCTAACCAAGAGGAAAGAAACATGGCCGAGATCACCGCAGCAGCCGTGAAGGAACTCCGCGAGAAGAGCGGCGCGGGCATGATGGACTGCAAGAAGGCGCTGTCCGAGAACAATGGCGACATGGAAGCCGCAGTCGACTGGCTGCGCACCAAGGGCCTCGCCGCCGCCGCCAAGAAGTCGAGCCGCACCGCCGCCGAGGGCCTGGTCGGCCTGGCCGTTGCCGGCACCAAGGGCGTTGCCGTCGAAGTCAACTCGCAGACCGACTTCGTTGCCAAGAACGAGATCTTCCAGACCTTCGTTCGTGACGTGACTGCGGTTGCGCTCGAGCTGGGCGACAACATCGACACCATCAAGGCAGCGCCGCTGCCGGCCGGGACTGTCGAGGAAGTGCTGACCAACAACATCTCGACCATCGGCGAGAACCAGGTTCTGCGCCGCGCCAAGCAGGTGCAGGTCTCGCAGGGCGCGGTGATCCCGTACGTCCACAACGCGCAGGCCCCGGGCCTGGGCAAGATCGGCGTGCTCGTCGCGCTCGAGAGCGATGCCGGCGTCGATGTGCTCGAGCCGCTCGGCAAGCAGATCGCGATGCACGTCGCGGCTGCCTTCCCGCTGGCGCTGTCGGTCGACGACCTCGATCCGGAAGTCGTCGAGCGCGAAGCCGCGATCCTGCGCGAGAAGAACGCCGAGAAGATCGTCGGCAAGTCGGCCGAAGTCGCTGAGAAGATCCTCAACGGCCCGATCGAGAAGTTCAAGAAGGAGAACGCTCTCCTGACCCAGCTTTTCGTGATGGACGGCAAGACCCCGGTTCAGGACGTGATCGCCAAGGCAGCCAAGGACGCCGGCGCTTCGATCGTGCTGAAGGACTATGTCCGCTTCCAGCTCGGCGAAGGCATCGAGAAGGAAGAGAGCGACTTCGCTGCCGAAGTGGCTGCGACCGCCGGTCTCACCAACTAAGGTCTTCCCGGACCTGATGCGCGGGCGCTGTCACCCCAGGGTGACGGCGCCCGTTTGCGTTTCGGCGAATATTGGTCATCCGCGGCAGGGGGCGTGACCAGAACTGCAACGCATCTGTCGACGTTGCGTCATCGGTTGCGGGTAGTAAAACACTTCAATTACCGTTGCGTAACGCGGAGTGTTCGGCAATGCGGGTGGGGTTGGGCGCGGTTCTTGTCGCCACGGTACTTGCCGGCTGCGACGGTGGCGGGAGCGCATCTTTTCCCGCGCCGACACCGACGCCCACCACGACGCCGGCGCCAACACCTACCCCCAGTCCCACGCCGACTCCCACGCCAGTAGCCTATGAGACCGCGTTCGATTTCTCGCGGAATCGCACCATTCCGATGTTGTTTTTCAATTATCCCCAGGGCTTCGAGTATGAGGTCGGCAAGAAGCCGCAGCCCTATATCGTGGATGATTTCCATTTCACCCAGGATCTTGCCGCCGGAACGGTCGAGATAGGATATGGATATGGCGCTGTGGGAATGTCCCTGGGAGATTTCCGCTTCTTCTACCGGGCAAATCCGTACAACGGCGTTCTGTATAATTCTCGAGCCGATATCCTGCGCGCGGATACCAATACCGGCCCCTATTCGCGCCGTGCGGTTGTCATTTTTCCAGTCGCCGGCATCCAGTACGCCGCGACGGGCGAGGGGAACAAGCCGGTCGCCGGAGCGGGGGGATATTTCGAGAGAATGCTCCTGGGCGCCCGAACCCTGCCGGGAGACGCGCCCGCGGCCGCCACACTGACCTATCCCATTGCTCCGGACAGCTACAAGACGCTGGGCAGCTCGGGCGTCGAGACGCTCCTGTATCCTTCGGGCAGCCTGATCGTGAACATGGCGACCAGGGCCGTCGGCGGTACGATAACCGTTCCTTCCCTGAGCGGCGGACCGGCGGTGCACCTGACCATCTCCGGAACGCTCAATGCGGCGGATCTGAGCCTGTCCGGTGACGTGACGAATGATGCGTCGATGCCGACGGGATCCTTTGCGGGCTGGCTGTTTGGTCCATCCGCGACGGAAGCCGGCATCCTCATTCAGGTTGCCAACACGAAGACCGTTCAATCCTATTTCTTTCCGGTGGTAGGCAAGCGCGCGTCCTGAGCGGGCCGCTCCCGATCGGTGGCGGCCCTTTGCGTTTCACATTGTTGCGTAGGAGCGGGGTGCTGCCGCAATCTCTCGACATTGTGCGCTTGGTTTCCTACCAATCTAATACCTTTCACCGGCAGGAGCCTGTTCAATGCGAGAATCCCGTTCCCTTCGTGCTGCTGTTCTGGCCCTGGCGATGGGAAGCGCGATGCCGGCATTGGCCCAGGTCTCCACCGCGCCCGCGATCTTCCCCGCGCCGGTGTCGCTGCGCCTGTCGGGCCCGAGCGTCGCGCTGGGCGATGCGGTGGTGCTGGTGCGCGAGGCGGGGGCGGATGCGGCGACCGAGAAGCTGGTGCGCGCGGTCCTGACCGAAGCCGGCGTGAAGAACATCCGGGTCGAGACGGTGCTGCCGAAGCGGCTCTATCTCACCCATGTCGTGATCGGCGGAGCCGGAGGCGCGGCGGTGCGCGACGCATTGGCGCGGACCGGCGGCGAAGTGCCGGCCAAGGCCGAGGGCTATGCGCTGGCCAGTGCCGCGCAGGGCGACGGCGCGCTGATCGTGCTGGCGGGCAGGGATGGCGACGGCCTCTACCATGCCGCGCAGAGCCTGCGGCAGATCGTGGCGCGCGGGCGCGTATCCTCGGTGGTCGTCTCCGACTATCCGGCGATGCCGGTGCGCGGCTCGATCGAAGGCTTCTACGGCAAGCCCTGGTCGATGGCCGAGCGCGAGGACCACATCGCCTTCCTCGCCCGGTTCAAGGCTAACACCTATATCTACAGCCCGAAGGACGATGTGTTCGCCCGCGACAAGTGGCGCGATCCCTATCCGGCCGACACGCTGGGCGCGCTGGGCAAGGTCGTCGACGTCGCCAATCGCGAGCATGTCAACTTCGTCTATGCGATCTCGCCGGGGCCCTCGATCTGCTACAGCGACGCTGCCGACCTGGAGGCAGTGCGTCGCAAGTTCGCCGCGCTGCGCGGGCTGGGCGTGCGCAGCTTCTATGTCGCGCTCGACGACATCGAATATACCAAGTGGAACTGCCCGGCCGACGAGGCGGCGTTCGGCGCGCCCGGCCAGAAGGCTGCCGCGGCCGCGCAGGCAAAGCTGCTCAACGCCGTGCAGGCGGACCTGGCGGCTGCAGGCCATGGCTCGCTGACCATGGTGCCCACCGAATATTACAACACCACGGAATCGCCCTACAAAGCGGAGCTGCGCAAGGCGCTCGATCCGCGCGTGGTGGTGCAGTGGACCGGCACCGATGTCGTGCCCGCCTCGATCTCGGTGTCCGATGCGAAGAACGCCACCAAGGCATTCGGCCGCAAGACGCTGCTCTGGGACAATTACCCGGTGAACGATTTCGGCGAGACCACCGGGCGGCTGCTGATGGCACCCTATGACCGCCGCCAAGCGGGGCTTTCGGCCGAGCTGAGCGGCATCGTCTCCAATCCGATGAACCAGGAAGTGGCGAGCCGCCCCGCGGTGGCGGGGCTGCTGGCCTTCTCGTGGAACGACCGCGACTACAACGTCCAGCGCACCTGGCGCGCGGCGGCGCTCGACCTTGCCGGCGGCGATGCCGGGACCGCCGATGCGCTGCTCGCCTTCTTCGATACCCAGCACGTCGCGCCGACCTTTGGCCATCTGCCCTGGCAGCCCCAGGCACCGAAGCTCAAGGCGCTGATCGACACCGCGCGCGACGCGCTGGCCGATAACGATCCGCAGGCGATCGCCACGGCGCTCACCGACCTGGGCGAGGCGGCGGACGCGCTGGCGGCGGCGCCGGACCGGATCCGTGCCGGTGTGGTGGTGCCCGGCTTCGTGCGCGAGACCGGGCCGTGGCTCGATGCCGCGCAGCTCTGGGGCCGCGCGCTGCGCCTGACCGTGGATGGTCTGGTCGCCGCCCGCGCCGGTCAGTCGGGCGCCGCGCGCTATTTCGCCGAGGCGACGGAGCTGACCAAGAAGGCCTCGGCGATTCGCTCGATCCCCGGCGCCACCCGCTTCGAAGGGCCGGTGAAGGTGTCGGACGGCGTGCTCGACAGCTTCATCAGCGATGCGCCGGGCCTGATCTACCTCGCTCCGGCGCCTTCGCCGAAGGACTGATCGCGCCGGAACCGGCATCGTCCACAGCTGTTACCGTTGTCACGAGCGGGCGCATGGCAAATAGGCCGTGCGCCCGCTTGTCCCTTTGGGCGCGCTCCTCTAGGGTCCGCGCCGCTTCCCGTATCCGGCGTAACCAAAAGGCTTTCATGACCGCTCCTCGATTCAAGCGCATCCTCCTCAAACTGTCGGGCGAGGTCCTGATGGGGCAGGGGCAGTTCGGCATCGATCCGGAGACCTGCGAGCGCGTGGCGCTCGAAGTGAAGGCTGCCAAGGAGAGCGGGCTCGAGATCTGCATGGTCGTCGGCGGCGGCAACATCTTCCGCGGCCTGGCCGGCGCGGCGCAGGGCATCGACCGCGCCTCGGCCGATTACATGGGCATGCTGGCGACCGTGATGAACGCGCTGGCGATGCAGAACGCGCTGGAGAAGGTGGGCGTCGATACCCGCGTCCAGTCGGCGATCCCGATGGCGTCGGTTTGCGAGCCCTATATCCGCCGTCGTGCCGAGCGCCACATGGAGAAGGGCCGCGTCGTCCTGTTCGCCGCCGGCACCGGCCTGCCGTTCTTCACCACCGACACCACGGCGGCGCTGCGCGCGGCCGAGATGCAGTGCGACGCGCTGTTCAAGGGCACCAGCGTCGACGGCGTCTATGATGCCGATCCGAAGAAGGTGCCGACGGCAAAGCGTTACGATACGCTGAGTTTCAACCGCGTCCTCGCAGACAATCTGAAGGTGATGGACGCCTCCGCGGTCGCCCTGTGCCGCGACAACAATATCCCGATCGTCGTGTTCAACATCCGCGATGCCGGCAACCTGACCAAGGTGCTGGTGGGCGAGGGCACCTCGACCATCGTCCAGAACGAAACCCAATCCGCATAAGAAGGAGCCGATAATGGCCGCTTACGACAAGGCCGACCTCGAGCGCCGCATGAACGGCGCGGTGGAGTCGCTGAAGCATGACCTGCAGGGCCTGCGCACGGGCCGCGCGAGCACCACGCTGCTCGAGCCGGTGACCGTCGAGGTCTACGGCGCACATATGCCGCTCGCCCAGGTGGCGACGGTTGCGGCGCCCGAGCCGCGCCTGCTCTCGGTCACCGTGTGGGACAAGTCGAACGTCGGGCCCGTCGAGAAGGCGATCCGCTCGGCCGGCCTCGGCCTCAACCCGATCACCGACGGCCAGACGCTGCGCCTGCCGATCCCGGACCTGACCGAGGAGCGCCGCAAGGAGCTCGCCAAGCTCGCCAGCAAATATGCCGAAGCAGCCCGCATCGCCGTGCGCAACGTGCGCCGTGACGGCAATGACAGCCTGAAGGCCGACGAGAAGAAGGGCGTTTTCTCGGAAGACGAGCGCAAGCGCCACGAGACCGAGGTGCAGAAGCTCACCGATGCCACGATCGCCGATATCGACGCGGCGGCCGCTGCCAAGGAAAAGGAAATCCTGGGCAAGTGACGTCGTCGCGCGCCCTGCCTGTTTCTTGCCGGAATGACGTCAGCGGTGCGTTCGATGGCTGCTAAGCCCGTTCCCGAGGCGGAGGGCGCCACGCCCCCGCGCCATGTCGCCATCATCATGGACGGCAATGGCCGCTGGGCGAAGAAGCGGTTCCTGCCGCGCATCGCCGGGCACAAGCAGGGCGTGGAGGCCGTGCGGCGGATCAGCCGCGCGGCACGTACGCTCGGCATCGAGGTGCTGACGCTCTACGCCTTCTCTTCGGAGAACTGGCGGCGTCCGGAAGAGGAAGTGCGGGACCTGATGGGCCTGCTCCGCCACTTCCTAGCGAGCGAGCTCGACGAGCTGGTTTCCGAAGGCGTCAAGCTTCGGGTGATCGGTGCGTGGCGCAAGCTCTCGCCCGATCTGGTCGCGATGATCGAAGGCGCGATGGCACGCACCGCGAACAATCCCGGTCCGACCCTGGTGATCGCGCTCAACTACGGCGCCCAGGCCGAGCTGGCCGACGCCGCGCGCGCGCTGGCCGAGAAGGCGCGGGCAGGGGAGATCGATCCCGCCTCGATCGACGAGGCGGCGTTCGAGGCCGCGCTCGACACGGGCGACCTGCCGCCGCTCGACCTGCTGATCCGTACCTCGGGTGAGCAGCGCCTGTCGAACTTCCTGCTCTGGCAGGCGGCCTATGCCGAATTCCTGTTCGTCGACACGCTGTGGCCGGACTTCGACGAGAAGGCGCTGGCCGCCGCGCTCGACCAATATGGCCGCCGTCAGCGCCGTTTCGGGGGCCTGTGAGCAAGAACGGTTCCGAACTCGCCACCCGGCTGGGTGTCGCCTTCATCCTGATCGGCCTGGCCTTTGCCGCGCTCTATTCCGGCGGCCTGGGCTTCTGGGTGGTGGTCAGCGTCGCCGGCGTGCTGATGATGGGCGAATGGGCGTTGCTCGCCGGTGCCAGCGACAAGGGCAAGCGGCTCGCGCAATATGCGATCTCGGTGCCGCTGGCGGCGATGGCTCCGGGTCTCGCGGCCGGGCCGGGCTTCCTGGCGCTGGGCCTGATCCTGGGCGCCTTCTTCTTCCTGATGATCATCACCCGCGGGCTGCAGCTGGCGCTCGGCGCCTTCTATGTCGGTCTGCCGATCCTGGCGCTGGTGCTGCTCCGCGAGCAGCCGCAACAGGGCCTGCTGCTTACCTTCTGGGCGATGGCGCTGGTCTGGGCGTGCGACAGTGCCGCCTATTTCGCCGGCCGGGCGATCGGCGGACCCAAGCTTGCCCCGGCGATCAGCCCGAACAAGACCTGGGCGGGGTTCCTCGGCGGCGTTGCGGGGGCGACGCTGTTCGCCTTTGTGCTGGTCTGGCTGTTCCACCTGCCGGTCGCGCTGGCCTGGGCGACGCCGGTGCTCGGTGTGCTGTCCCAGCTCGGTGATTTGTTCGAGAGCCATCTCAAGCGCTGCGCCGGCGTGAAGGATTCGGGGAACCTGCTTCCCGGCCATGGCGGCGTGCTCGATCGGCTCGACGGGCTGGTCACGGTCGCGCCGGTGGCGGCGCTGCTGGTGCTCTGGCTGGCCCGATGAAACGCAGTGTCACGATCCTGGGCGCCACCGGATCGGTAGGCGGCTCGACGCTCGACCTGATCGAGCGCGAACCCGATCGCTTCGAAGTGATCGCGCTGACTGCCAACAGCGATGTCGAGAAGCTTGCCGCGGCTGCGATCCGCACCGGTGCGCGCCATGCGGTGGTTGCGGACGAGAGCTGCCTCCCGGCGCTGCGTGACAGGCTTGCCGGCACGGGCATCCCCTGCGCCGGCGGCGCGGAAGCCGTTTGCGACGCGGCGCGGATGGGCGCGGACTGGACGATGGCGGCGATTGTCGGCCTGGCCGGGCTGGGCTCGGCAATGGCAGCGATCGAGCGGGGCGGCACGGTGGTGCTCGCCAACAAGGAGCCGCTGGTATCGGCCGGCGACCTGGTCACCGCGGCGGCACGACGTCACGGCGCCACGCTCCTTCCCGCCGATTCGGAGCATAATGCGATTTTCCAGTGCTTCGATTTCGAGCGCCCGGAACGCGTGCGGCGGATCATCCTGACCGCGAGTGGCGGTCCGTTCCGCGATTGGGACCTCGAAGCGATGCGCGGCGTCACGCCGTCCCAGGCCTGCGCGCATCCCAACTGGTCGATGGGCGCCAAGATCTCGGTCGATTCGGCGACGATGATGAACAAGGGCCTCGAGCTGATCGAGGCGGCGCGGCTGTTCCCGGTCGCAAATGACGCACTTGAAATATTGGTGCATCGCCAATCAGTTATCCACTCGATGGTGGAATATGTCGATGGATCGGTGCTGGCCCAGATGGGCCCTTCGGACATGCGGGTGCCGATCGCGCACACGCTCGCCTGGCCCGACCGGATGGCGACGCCGATGCCACCGCTCGACTTTGTGGCAATGGCAAGGCTGGACTTCGAGGCGCCCGACGCGGTGCGGTTCCCCGCCTTGCGGCTGGCCCGCGAGGCGCTGGAGGCCGGGGGCGCTCGTCCGGCGATCCTCAACGCGGCCAATGAAGTGGCTGTCGCGGCCTTCCTTGCGGGCCGTCTCAACTTTCTTGAAATTGCCGCAATCTCTGCCGATACGCTTGACCGCTATGACCCGGTCGCTCCGGAAAGCCTCGAAGCCGTTTGGGCAATCGACGCCGAGGCTAGGCGGATCGCGGGCGAGCGTGTGAAGGACGGCGTCGCTTGATTCAATCTCCCGGCATCCTGGTCACCATCCTGGCGTTCGCGCTGGTGCTCGGGCCGCTCGTGTTCCTGCACGAGCTGGGTCATTACCTCGCCGGGCGCTGGTTCGGCGTGAAGGCCGACGAGTTCTCGATCGGCTTCGGCCGCGAGATCGCCGGCTTCACCGACAAGCGCGGCACCCGCTGGAAGTTCGGCTGGCTGCCGCTCGGCGGCTATGTCCGCTTCGCCGGTGACATGAACCCCGCCAGCCAGCCCTCGCCGGAATGGCTCTCGCTGCCGCCCAGGGAGCGGGCGCAGACCTTCCAGGCCAAGCCGCTGTGGCAGCGCGCGATCATCGTCGCCGCGGGCCCCATCATGAATTTCCTGGTCGCGATCGCGATCCTCGGCGCCTTCGCGGTCGCCTATGGCAAGGTCGTGACCCCGCCGGTGATCGGCAGCATCGCCCCCAAGAGCGCGGCCGAGAGCGCCGGGCTCAAGCCGGGCGACCGGATCCTGTCGCTCAACGGACGCCAGGTCGAGGATTTCGTCGATATCGGCGTCTTCGCGATGATCCGCTCGGGCGAGGCGGTGAACATCGAATATCAGCGTGGCGGCCAGACCGCGCAGGCCAGCGCGACGATCGGCTCGCTGACCGAGAAGGACCGGTTCGGCAACATCACGCATCGCGGCGTGCTCGGCATCGGCCGGGTCGCGTCGGAGATCCGCCCCGTCGCGCTCTGGGAAGCGCCGGGCGAGGGGATCAGGCAGACGGTCGGGATCGTGAAGACCACGATCGAGGGGCTCCAGCGGATCATTCTGGGACGTATCCCGGTGAGCGAGCTGGGCGGTCCGCTCAAGATCGCCAAGGTCTCCGGCGAATTTCTCGCCATGGGGCCGGTCCAATTGGTCTATCTGATCGCGCTGATCTCCATTAATCTGGGATTCATCAACCTGTTGCCAGTCCCCGTGCTGGATGGCGGCCATCTCCTGTTCTACGCAGTGGAAGCCGTTCGTCGCCGCCCGGTGGAGCCGCAGGTTATGGAATGGGCTTATCGTGGCGGTTTGGTCGCAATTCTCGCGCTCATGCTGTTCGTTACGTTCAACGACCTCGGCACGTTCGGCGTGTGGAGAAATCTGGCCGGGTTGATCGGCTGATGTGGTTCGTGCAGGGCGGTGCAAGCCGCGTGGCTGACGGCCGGGTATTTTGATTCCGACTGGGGTGGGATGGTGACTGCGATCAAGGCAACGAAAATCGGCGCGCGCGCCACGGCGACCCTCCTCGCGGGCACGGTGCTCTCGGGAGCTGCGTTCGCGCAGACCGCGCCCCAGGCGACCCCTGCGCCCGCTCCCGCGGCGGCCCAGGCCACGCCTGTTCCCGGCCTGCCGGCCCCGGTGACGCGCACGATCAAGTCGATCCGCGTCCAGGGTTCGCAGCGCATCGAGCCGGAAACGGTGATGAGCTACACCCGCCTGCGCGTGGGTGACGCCTATACCAACGAGACGCTCGACCAGGCGATCAAGGACCTGCTCGCGTCCGAGCTGCTCGCCGATGTGTCGATCGAAGGCGCCGAGACCGGCGAGCTGGTGATCCGCATCCGCGAGAACCCCGTGATCAACCGCGTGATCTACGAGGGCAACAAGCGGCTCAAGGAAGACAAGATCAAGAAGGAAGTGAAGCTGGCCCCGCGCCAGATCTTCACCCGTACCGCGGTGCGCGCCGACGTCGCGCGCATCATCGAGCTCTATCGCCGCCAGGGCCGCTTCGCCGCCGTGGTCGAGCCGAAGATGGTCAGCCTCGACCAGAACCGCGTCGACGTGATCTTCGAGGTCCATGAGGGCCCGAAGTCGAAGGTCCGCCAGATCAACATCATCGGCAACGAGGTGTTCTCCGACGGCAAGCTGCGCGGCGAGATGGCGACCAAGGTGGCGAGCCTCGCCCACCTGATGAGCTCGAACACGTCGTACGATCAGGACCGCCTGGCCTATGACCAGCAGAAGCTGCGCCAGTTCTACCTGACCAATGGCTATGCCGATTTCCGCGTGATCTCGGCCGTGGCCGAGCTGACGCCGGACAAGAAGGACTTCATCATCACCTATGTGGTGGAGGAAGGCCCCCGCTATAAGTTCGGTCCGGTCACCGTCGACAGCGCGATCCGCGATTTCGACGACAAGAAGCTCGCCAGCGCGCTGAGCATCAAGGAAGGCGACTGGTACAATGCGAAGGCCGTGGAAGACACGGTCGAGCAGCTGAGCGAGACCGCCGGCATCGCCGGCTACGCCTTTGCCGATGTCCGCCCGGACTTCCAGCGCGACAAGGAAGCGCTGACGATGGGGATGAATTTCCACATCGCCGAAGCGAACCGCACCTATATCGAGCGCATCGACATCACCGGCAACCGCCAGACCCAGGACAAGGTGATCCGCCGCGAGTTCCGCGTGGCCGAGGGCGACGCCTTCAACACCTTCCTGGTCAAGCGCTCGCAGGACCGCATCAACTCGCTGGGCTATTTCCAGGACAAGTTCGAGATCGAGCGTGTCGAGGGTTCGGCGCCGGACCGCATCGTCCTCAAGGCGAACGTCGAAGAGCGCGCCAACGGCGAACTGACCCTGTCGGCGGGCTTCTCGAGCCTCGAGCAGTTCATCCTCCAGGCCTCGATCCGCCAGCGCAACTTCCGCGGCATGGGCCAGACCGTGTCGGCCTCGGTCGACTATTCGAGCTACTCGAAGTCGGTCGAGCTGGGCTTCACCGAGCCTTATCTGTTCGACAAGAACATCGCGCTGGGCGGCACGATCTTCCGCCGCGACTATAACGCGTTCAACTATATCGGCTCGGATCGCTCGACCACCTACAGCCAGGTCTCGACCGGCTTCCAGGTCGTCGCCGGCGTGCCGCTGACCGAGTACTGGACGCTGTCGGGCCGCTACTATCTCGCGCAGGACGACGTGACGCTCGACAAGTCGAGCTTCTACACCGACGGCGTCTGCGATCCGCTCAAGGCCGGTCGCTATTATTGCGAGGCCGTGGGCAACCGCATCACCTCGCTGGTCGGCGTGACGCTGACCTATGACAGCCTGAACAGCCGCCTGCGTCCGTCGCGTGGCCAGCGCCTGTCGCTGAGCGGCGACTTCGCCGGTGTCGGCGGCGACGTGCGCTATCTGCGCGCGCGCTTCGATGGCGACAAATACTGGAACGTCGGCAGCGGCTTCATCGCCTCGGTCTCGGTCGAGGGCGGCTATATCCACAGCCTCGAGAAGAGCCGCGGTTCGGGCATCGATCCGGTGCGCATCACCGATCGCTTCTATCTGGGTGAGCCGCAGTTCCGCGGCTTCGACATCCGCGGCGTCGGTCCGCGCGTGCAGCGCATCAGCTATACCGGCTCGGTGGCGACCGGCGACCAGCTGCTGGTCACCGATCGCGACCAGATCGTCGACGACGCGATCGGCGGCAAGGCCTATTACCTGACCAAGGCCGAGCTCGAGATCCCGCTGGGTGCCGGCGCTGCCGAAATGGGCCTGCGTCCGTCGATCTTCGTGATGGCGGGCAGCCTGTTCAACATCACCCGCCCGGGCAAGACGATCGAGTTCGAGCAGGCGCGCGACAGCGGCGGCAAGCTGCTGTTCAACGCCGACGGTTCGCCGTCGCTGCTCCCGAAGGACAATTTCCTCAAGGATTCGTCGGGCAACCAGCTCTACATCGTGAGCGCGTCCGATCCGACCTATTCGGGTTATTACACCACCTGTAAGGTCGGTTACTCGGCGAGCGCGACCACGGCCTGCTCGGGTACCTCGATCAACGCCATCGCCAATTCGCCGATCACGCCCTTCTACGAGCGCTATGTGGGCGACAGCCCGTCGCCGCGCCTGTCGGTCGGCTTCGGTGTGAACTGGAATTCGCCCTTCGGCCCGCTGCGTATCGACGTGGCCAAGACGTTGCTCCACGCCAAGGGCGACGACACCAAGCTTGTAACCTTCAACGTAGGGACTCAATTCTGATGATTACCAAGAAGCGCATTCTCGCCGCGCTGCTCGCGGCGCCTGCCGCGCTCGCAGTTGCTGCTCCGGCACAAGCGCAGGTGAGCGGCAGCATTGCTACCGCGAGCCCGGTTCGCGTCGTCGATTCGTCCAAGGCGTTCACCGCTGCCCAGCAGCAGATCCAGACGACCTACAAGTCGGCCTTCGAGCAGATCAACGCACGCCGCCAGGCCGCGCAGAAGGAAGCCGAGCCGCTTCTCGCCCAGCTCGACACCAACAAGGACAAGAAGGTCGACGACGCCGAGCTCAAGGCTGCCCAGGCTGCCAAGAACCCGGTCCTCGACAAGATCGCCGCGCTGCAGAACACCGCCAATGCGGACGTCCAGAAGCTGAGCAACCCGGCCGCCCGCGCCGAGCTGTTCGCGATCGAATCGATCCTGCGCCAGTATGACGCCGCCCAGCTGCGCGTCGTCACCGCCCGCAAGATCGGCGTGATCCTGTCGCCGGAAGTGTTCATGTACGCGCCGGATTCGGCCGACATCAGCGACGCGATCACCGCCGAGCTCGACAAGACCACCCCGACCGTCAGCATCCAGCCGCCGGCTGAGTGGCAGCCCGCCCGCGAGACGCTGGCGATGCAGCAGCAGCTGGCCCAGCTCGAGCAGATCCGCGCCTATCAGGCCGCTGCCCAGCAGCAGCGCGCTGCCCAGGGTGCCGCTCCGGCTCCGGCAGCTCCGGCGCCCGCCGCTCCGGCTGGCGGCAAGAAGCCTGCTGAGCCGCGGTGAGCGAGGAAGTAACGGCACGCGCCGACATCGGCCCGCTTGATATCAAGCGGGTGATGGCGGCGCTGCCGCATCGCTACCCGATGCTGCTTGTCGATCGCGTCGAGGAGCTGGTCCCGGACCAGCGCATCGCCGCGATCAAGGCGGTCTCGATGAACGAGGAATTCTTCCAGGGGCATTTCCCCGGAAGGCCGATCATGCCCGGCGTCCTCCAGGTGGAGGCACTGGCGCAGGCGGCGGGCGTGCTCGCGGTCGAGAGCCTCGGCCTCGCCGGTTCGGGCAAGCTCGTCTATTTCATGTCGATCGACGGGGTGAAGTTCCGCAAGCCGGTCGAACCCGGCGTGCTGCTCCGCCTCGAGGTCGAGTTCATCCAGAAGCGTAGCCGCGTCTGCAAGTTCGCGGGCAAGGCACTGCTGAACGGCGAAGTCGCCACCGAATGCGAATTCACCGCGATGATCGCGGATCCGCCTTCGGATTGAGCTTCACGGCCATGGATTTTGGAGCGCCGGCGGGCAGGGCAACCTGTCTGGCCGGCGTTTCGCTGTCTGGCTGGATCGATGGGCTTCGGGGTGTTTCAGCCCCTTTGGTTCCCCGGCCTTTGCCGGGGAACTGGAGATGTCTTAGCCCGCCGGGCCCTCCGCCTGCTTCTTCTCCCGCTCCGCGCGCCGCGCGGCGGCCTTTTCCTGCCGCTCGATCCTGCGCGCCTCGCGTTCCGCGCGCGCCCGTTGTGCGGGGGTGAGGATCGGAATGCCGCCGACAACGATCTCGTCCATCGAAGCATCCGCTGGTGCGGCCTGGGTTGCCGGTGCCTCCTGGGCTGCGGCGGGGAGCGCGGCGACACCGGCTGCCAGGGCTGCCGCCACGATCGCCGCCTTCGCCACCGGACGGCGGTAGCTGACGCAAAGCTCTTCCCGCGCGCCGGCAAGCATGCGCAGCCGTTGCGGCGCGCCGAGCCGGTCCAGATCGAGCACGCGCTTGCTGCATTGCCGGCAGAAATCGCCGTCCATCACTTCGTCCAGGCGATCGGCAACGGGGCAGGGGCGACTGATCCTGGGAAAACCATCCACGGGGCTTCTCTCCCTTGTTTGCGCCCGCAGCCTATAATGTGAGCTGGCCGTTGCCTAGCGGCCACGTCTCTGCTAGGCGCGCGCCTTCCGCTGCCGGTCGGAAACCGGCGGCTTTCCAAGGAATTCGATGTGAAGACCAATACGCATCCCGATTACCACATGATCAAGGTCCAGATGACCGACGGCACCGTCTTCGAGACTCGCTCCACCTGGGGCAAGGAAGGCGATCTGATGACGCTCGACATCGATCCGCTGGCGCACCCGGCCTGGACCGGCGGGCAGGGCCGTCTGCTTGACCAGGGTGGCCAGGTCGCGCGCTTCAACAAGCGCTTCGGCGGCCTCAACCTCGGCAAGAAGTAATCTTGTGGGCTTTCGGCGCGTTACGTTGTTAACGCGCCGTTAGCCACCAAGGTCTAGCTTGCCCGGCATGGCAAGCGCAGCACGAGCATTCGCAGCGGAATTCGAACCGGCCGAGGAACTTGGCCGGCGCAGGTCCATGCGCGCACCGGTCTCGCTCGATGCGAAGATCGGGCGGGGTGGCCTTGACCGCGCGCTCTGCAAGGTGGTGGACGTTTCGCTCCACGGTGCCCGCATCCATACCTATTCGGTGGTGAAGGCCAACTCCATGATCTGGCTGGCGCTGCCCAGGATCGGGCATGTCGCCGCTCGCGTCGTCTGGTCGGACGATTTCGAGGCCGGCCTCGAGTTCCAGACTTCGCTCACGCCCGAAGCGTTCGAGATACTTACGGCATAATGATGGCCCTGTGCGCCGAAAGGATGCACGGGGTGATTGCGCATGGGCGCAAACTAAGACATCCTCCACGAACTTCACCTGCTGGGGAAACTGGTGATGCTCAAGGGTCTGCTGCTTTGCGCGGCGGCATGTGCCGCGCCCACGACGGTACTGGCAGGCGATAAGGACCTGCCGATCGTTCCGAACCTGAAGGCGATGCTCGCCGCCGATGGGGCTGCGCGCAATGTGCCGGGCCGCAAGGCCGCGGTGGCGCGGCCTGCCGGCTTCGTGCCGATCGCCTATCGCGGTCTCGAACGTGCCGATCTCTCGACCACGACCGTTTCGCAGCCGCCGGTGCGGTTGCAGTCCGCCACCTCCGTTGCCGAGCTCAAGTCGGCGCGGGACTGGCATCTGTCGGTGGTGGAGAACAGCCAGAACACCACCAGCGCCCGTGGCGGCAGCTGGGCCGTGTACGATACGCTCTCCGATCATCGCAAACCGCGCTTCCGCCGCTCGGCGCTGAGCACCATGCTGGTGCTCAAGATCGACGGGAAGGAAAACACATCGCCGGTCAGCGTCGGCGGCGGCGGTGTCGCATCCGCCCTGTGGAAGGCGATGCCGGGGGATTGAGCCCCCGGCGCCCGTTTCAGCCCAGCCAGTCGATCCAGTTGCCATAGGCGTGGCAGGTCGCGAGCCTGCGCGTCTCGCCGCTCGGCCAGCAGGTCAGCGTGAGCTGCACTTCGCTGCGCGTCGGCGTCCATTCGAAGCCGATCCAGGCGAGCGGCCGCTCGGCCGTGGCGCGGGCACCGGCGCCGTGGATCGCGTTGAGCACCGTCGCGCGGTCCTCGCCGGTGAAATATTGCAGCACCATCGAGTGGAAGACGACGCGGCACCGCCCGGCCAGCTGCGGCTCGGCGAGCCGCTCGACCAGCCAGGAGGCGGCGTCCTGCCGGTCGATCCGCGGCGGGTGGCGCAGCGCCAGGTCGAGCGCGCGCTCGAGCCGGCGGGCGCGGCCGGGCTGGTCGGCCCAGACATAGGACAGCAGCCGCTCGCGCGTCTCCGCGTCGCCCGGGTCGAGCGGGTTGAGATCCACACCGCGCGCCGAGGCGACCTCGATCGGGGCGGGCAGGGGCTCCGGCCCGGTCCATAGGGGCACCACCTGCACCGGCGAATCGACCTGTCCGGCGGAAATGCCCCCTAGGTCATAGCCATAGTGGGCAAGATTGAGATTGAGTCCGCAGCTCGATCCCAGCTCGAGCAGCTCGAAGGGCAGCCCGAACCGGCGCCGCGCGACCATCAGCGCGGCGCCGATCGCGGCGGCCCGGCCGACTTCGTTGGTCTGCGGCGTATCCTCCATCCAGCGCGCGATGAAGCTGTCGGAGGCGGCAAGCGCGGCGCCGATCGCGCCGTCATAATCGTCATGCTCGCGGCGATAGAGCGCGCGCAGCGCCTCGGGCTCGCCGCGGCGGGCGAGTGCGTGGAGCGCGGCGTTGAAGCGCATCGCCAGGGCCGAGGCGGAGGGGTCGCGCGGCCAGCCGGCGATCAGCTCGGCGGTCCGCGGCGCGAGATAGAGCTGGCGATGCCCCGCCTCGAGCACCGCCGCGACGAAGGGCGAGCCGAGCTTGCGGGCGACCCGGGACTGGCGGTGGAGCTCGCCCACCGGCGTGGGCACCATCATGCGCATTCTGTTTTCCTTGCCACCCGAAGGCGGAGACATGCGGGCATCCCGGGGCCCGGCCCGACGGCATGACGCCGCCGGGCCGGTGCGCCTCAGAAGGACTGCCAGTCGTCGAGCGCGGCGCCGTTGGCCGGACGGGTCAGCGCCGTCACCGCGGCCGCCGGCAGCGGCTTGGCCGAGATGTCGAACCCGCCCCGCGCAGCCGCACGCGGCGTCGCCCGACCGGTCTCGCCGACCTTGAAGCGGCGCGCCTGTTCGGAGAGCGTGGTCACTTCGCTCGCCAGGTGACGCGCGGCGGCCGAGGTCTGCTCGACCATCGCGGCATTCTGCTGGGTCGACTGGTCCATCGCGCCGATCGCGGTGCTGACTTCGCTGATCGCGGTCGCCTGGGCCTGGTTGTCGCTCGCCATCTCGCCGAGCAGCGAGTGGACCTCGCCGACGCCGGTCGAGATGTTGGCCAGCGCGCCATCGACCTTCTGCACCGCATCGACGGCCGAGACGATGTCGGTCTGCGTCGCGGTGAGCTGGTCGCGGGCACGGCCCGCTTCCTCTTCCGCGCGCATCGCCAGCGCCGAGACCAGGTCGGCGACGACCGCGAAGCCGCGGCCCGCCTCGCCGGCGCGGCCAGCTTCCACCGCCGCGTTCATCGCGAGGACCCGGGTCTGGAAGGCGATCTTGTCGAGGCCCTCGATGACCGAGTCGATGCCCTTGGCGCTGTCGGCGACGCGGGTCATCGCCTGCATCGCCTCGTCGGCGGTCTCGCGACCGTCGGTGACGGTGGCGATCGTCTCGTCGGCGCGGGCGACCGTGCGGTTCGCGGCATCGGCGGTCGCGCGCAGGCGGCCGTTCATCTGCGTCACCGCGGCGGCCGTCTCCTCGAGGCTGGCGGCATTGGCTTCGGTCCGACGCGCCAGGTCCTCGGAGGCCTGGGCGATCTCGTTCGAGCCGGTGTTGATCGCCGCGGTCGATTCCATCACCGATGCGATCAGCGTGCGCAGCTCGGTCACGGCCGCGTTGAAGTTGGTCTTCACCGCTTCATATTCGCCCGGGAAGGCCTGGCTGATCTCGGCGGTGAGGTTGCCGCCGGCCAGTTCGGAGAGCTGCGCCGATACGGTCTCGACGACCATCTTCTGCGCGGCCTCGGCCTTGGCATTGGCGGCGTCGGCGGCCTGCTTGGCCACCGCGGCGTCGCGGAACACCAGCACGGCGCGGGCCATGTCGCCCAGCTCGTCGCGGCGATCCGCGTCGGGCACGGCGATGTCGTTCCGGCCGGCCGCAAGGTCCGCCATGGTACGGGTGAGGCCCGAGATCGGGCTGGCGATCAGCCGGGTGAGCACGACGGCGAGGGTGATCGCGATGCCGATCAGCGCGATCGCACCGATCACCAGCACGAACAGGGCGGTGCCGATCGCCGATTCCTGGCGGGCGCCGTTCTGCTCGATCGCGGCGGTCTGTGCGTCCTTGATCTCGCGCAGCGGCAGCACGGCGGCGCTGGTCAGCACGGCCTTGCCGGCGGCGCGGACATCGGCCTCGGCCGCGTCACGCTGGCCGGCCTTGACCTTGGCGATCAGGCGATCGCTCCAGTCCTTGCGCCACTTGAGCGTTTCCTCGCGCGACTTGACCAGCGCGTCCTTCAGCTTGGGATCCTTCAGCAGGGTCTCCAGCTCGGCCGAGGTCTTGTCATAGTCGTCCCGCCCCTCGTTGTACGACTTGAGATAGGTCTCGTCGGCGGTGACGAGGAAGCCGCGCATCTGGCTGTTCTGGCGCAGCAGCGCGGTCTCCAGCGCCTGCGCCTTGGCGTAGATCGACTGGCTGAGATTGTTGGCGTCGGTCGAGCCGCGAATCGACGAGATGCTGGAGTAGAACACCAGCATCACGATCGCCGCCGTCGCGCAGATCGTCAGGAACGACAGGCCCAGCTTCCTGGGGATCTTCATGGCCTTGAACATATTTCCTAGCCTTGATCGGGATGGTGGCGCCTGCGGCCGCAGGGCGCCGCCACCTCAGGGGTGCTTCCGATACGGAGCGGGGCCCGGACCATGCCCCCCGGCATGGCCCGGACCCTGCGCCGGATCAGAAGTCGAAGCGGACCGCCGCCGAGATGGTGCGGCCGTTGAGCACATGCGCACGCGCCACGCCCACCGCCGGGATCACTGCGTCGTCGATCGCGGTGATCGCGATGACGTCGAACAGGTTCGCGGCGTTGACCGACAGCGTCACGCGGTCGAGCGGACGGAACTGCACGAACGCGTTGGTCGTCGTGTAGCCCGGCACCTTCAGCGTGTTCGCGGCCGTGGCCCAGCTGCCGGTGGTGCCGATGACGACGGCGCCGACGCTGAACTTCTCGGTCGTGATCTGCGGGGTCACCTGGTAGATCAGCTTCGCCTGGTGCTGCGGCGTGTTGCCGCTGTTCGCCGGGGTGAACACGTCGTTCGTGATCTCCGCGTCGGTATAGGTCGCACCCGCGGTCAGGCTGAAGATGCCCATGCGGTAGCTGCCCTCGAACTCGGCGCCGATCGCCTTGTAGTCGCGCAGCAGCGGCAGGCCGGTGGTCGAGTCGAGGTTGCTGTCCTCGGCCTTGGCCCAGAAGCCGGTCAGGTTGAGGGTCAGCTTGTCGTTGCGGTACTTCACGCCCGCCTCGGCCTGGTGGACGACGTCGACCGCATTGTCCTTGTCGACCATCTTGCCGGTGTTCGGGTTGACCAGCGGGCTGAACTGGATGCGGTCGCCATTGGCGCGGCCGCCACGGCTGTAGCGCGCGAACACCGCGAGCGGTTCGGCGATGCGCCAGTTGATGCCGGCCGAATAGCTCAGATAGCCATAGGTATAGTCGACCACGCCCGGGGTGGCCGGGGTGATCGCCACGGCCATTTCCGGAACCGAGATCACGCCGTCGCCATTGACGTCGCGCGGGGCGACGCCGACGCGGCCACCGCCCAGATCGGCGCCGAACACGGTGCCTTCGGCCTTGCCGAAGTCATAGCGCAGCGAACCGCCGATCGAGACGCCGCCGACCTTGAGGTTGACCGAGGCGAACGGCGCGTTGGTGGTGTAGCCGAGCTTGTAGCCGCGGCGGAACTGGCCCGGGGTCGGCGCGCCATAGCGCAGCGTGCCGTCCTGGGTGACCTTCACGCCACCGGCGGTGGCGACGTCGAGCAGCTGGGCATCGCCATTGTCCGAGATGCCGCTGAGCACGGTCGCCCAGTTCCAGTCGGAATCGATGTTCTGGTGCGAGCTGTAGAGGCCGACGGTGGTCGTCAGGTCATGGCCGCCGAGCTTCCACACCTTGCTGGCGCGGATGTCGTTGGTGACGTTGCTCAGGTCGTTCAGGTCGGTATCCGCGAGCATCATCAGCGCGCCGAGGCCATTGCCGTTGAGCGTGGTCGGGTTGGTGACCGCGGTGCCGGTGTTCGGGCCGCTGGCATAGCGCAGCGTGCCGCCCGGGGCGCCGAACGCCGCCGGCATCGCCGCAGCGGGCACGAACTGGGTGTAGTAGATGCCCATGTAATGGTTGGTCATGTTCGAGTAGCGGAACTTCTCGGTCACGTCCCAGCCGGCGATGTCGAACTTCGCCTCGAGGCCCACGGACTTCTGGATCGGGTGCTGGCCGGCGGTCACGTCGTCGCGCACCGGCTGGTTGTTGCCGTCCAGGGTCAGCTGGGTCTGGTAGAACTTCGAGAACAGCGAGTCATGACGCACGTCATAGCCGGCGATGTTCTTGTACTTCGGATCGGCGTTGGTGCCGCTCACCGCGATCGGGGTGATGTCGTACGCGGGCGTGCGGTCATCCAGATACTTGGCGTAGAAGCGGATATAGCCGCCGTCGAACTCCTTGGTGACGTTCAGCTTGATCTGGCCGCCGCGGGTCGAGGTGAAGCCGGTCGCGCGCGGGCCTTCGCCGTCGCGGTAGAAGCCGCCGACATGGAAGCGCAGCGTCGGGGTGATCTTCGCGCCATAGTCGAAGTCGATGCGGCGCATGCCATAGTCGAGGCCGGCCGAGAGCTGCACGGCGCCGCCTTCGGTGTCGCCGGTCTTCGAGATGAAGTTGACGATGCCGCCGGGCGAGTTCGACGCGAAGGTCGAGGCCGATCCGCCACGGATCGCTTCCACCGCCGCCAGGTTCAGGTCGGCGCGCAGGAAGGTGTCGGCGGTGGCGAAGGCGATGTCGCCGAATTCGAGCACGGGCAGGCCGTCTTCCTGCAGCTGCAGGAACTTGGCGCCGGTCGAGGCGATCGGCAGGCCGCGGATGGTGATGTTGGCGCTGCCTTCACCGGTCGACGCTTCCGAGCGGATGCCCGGGATGTCGCGCAGGATCTCGGAGATCGAGCGGGCGCCGATCTTGTCGATCTCGGCGGCGCGCAGCGCGCTGGTCGAGGTGGCGCTGTCCAGGCGGTCGCGGCCCTTGGCGACGCCGGTCGAGAAGACTTCCTCGGTCTTCTTGGCGGCCGGGGTCTTCTGGGCCTCGCCCTCGGGCTTCGGTGCGGTGTTGCTGGTCGCCGGAGCGGCCGGCGCGGTCTCCGACGCCATGGCAGGGGCGACGAGTGCGAACGGCGCGGCAGTGATCAACAGGAAATGCTTCTTCATGATTAGACGATCCACCTTTGAAAATTTTGTGACCCTCGGCGGGGTCGTTCCTTCCCTGGAAACCGGCGCTGCCGGTGCTGCCTCGGCGATGGCGGGCCCCCGTTGCGCGGGACCGGGCCAGCCATGCGGACGAAGCGGAATTTCTGCGGTCTGGATGGTTCCGGCCTGGGGCTGCACCCGAGGGCATCGACCGGCGATGGCTTGCGAACGTCGGGCACGCGCAGGCTCTCGGCCCGACGCGACGGGATCGCGCAGCCGGTGGCGAGATGATTGCGGGTGATGCGTTCGCGGAGCCGCCCCCCTCCCGGAGCTTTCCGCATCGATGCGCCGAACGGCAGAAACGCTGCCGTGGCCGCCAGAACTTCCCTGGCCTCTTGCGAGGCTCTTGTACCGCTGCGCTCCTTTCCCCCTCAGCGGGCCGGTGGGCCCATCGGTTAATATAGTCGGGTCGGGAGAAGCGCGGTCAGACTACGCAAAATTTATATTATCTGACAAATCAGAGCATGACTCTGAGAAGCAAGGCTTTCTTCCAATACAGGGTGTGTACGGGTCGCGGTTCTTCGGCGGGTGTTGCGCCGGAACCACAGTAACCGAAGCTCGTCTTAGTTCGGCTTGGTCTGGCGTTGCGCGACGAGCTTGCGCACCAGCTCGGCATATTCGTTATTTGCGTCCAGCGCCTTTGCCTGGTTCGCGGCGTTGGTTGCGCCGGCCATGTCGTTCTGCGCGACCAGGGCGATGCCCTTCGCGGCGATCAGGTTGGCGCGCTCGGCGCCGGCCAGGTCCTTGTCGCTGGCCAGGAACCGGTCGACGAAGGGCGGCATCTCGCCATAGGCGGACAGGCTCAGCAGCGTCGCGACATATTCCTTGGTCAGGTCATGCTGGTTGGGGGAGATGGCGAGCCCCTTGGCGTAGCTTGCCTTGGCGCCGGCGAAGTCCTGCATCTCATACTGGATCCAGCCGACCGCATAGGCGAGCTCGGCATAGTGGAGGTTGGTCAGCACGAAGTTGGAGTCGGCCGGGAAGCCGTCGATCGCCTTGCCGGCCTTCTTCGCGGCGTCATAGGCGAGATACTGGTGCTCGTCATAGACGCGCACCTCGGCGCCGCAGCGTTCGGCCGCGGGCATCGCGGCGGGCAGGGTGGCATAATGCTTCTGCAGCGCGGGAAGCAGGGCGGTGAAACCCGGCTTGTCCTGCGCCTTCATCAGCGCGAACGCCTTGTCGATATCGGGCTGGACCCGGGCGGCGAAGGCCGCCTTGTCCTCGCAGGACCCGGCCAGGGCGGCGGCGGGCGAAAGCAACGCGATGGCGGCGACAGTTGCGACCAAATATCCACGCATGCCCATACCCCCTTGAAGAATATGGCGGAAAGGGTGGGATTCGAACCCACGGTGCGCTTCCACGCACGGCGGTTTTCAAGACCGCTGCCTTAAACCACTCGGCCACCTTTCCGCGTTGCGACTCGCGCTATCCGGATTGGCGACGATCCGCCACAATTTGTTGACGAAAACCGCCGCTGGGGGGTTCAGGATCGAGTCTCCCTGTGGCACAAAAGGCGCATGCGGGGATCGAGTGGTGTGATGCGTAGCCTGTTGGCGCTGGGTGTTGCCGTGATCGCGGCGGCGCCCGTCGGTGCGCCTGCGATCGCGCAGGATGAAAGTGGGTTCCAGACCTATCTGGGCGAGCTGTCGCGCCAGGCGGCGGCGCAGGGCGCGAGCCGGCGGACGATCGACCTGGTGATCCCGACGCTCACCTATAACGCCCGGGTGGTGCAGCTCGACAGGCAGCAGCCGGAGACCGCGCCCAACGCGCCGATCTCGAACTTCGAGCCCTATCGCCGCAGCCATGTCGATGCCGCGCGGATCGGGCAGGGGCGGGCGGCCTATCAGCGCCAGCGCCCGCGCCTGCAGCGGATCGAGGCGGAGACCGGCGTTCCGGAATCGATCATGGTCGCGATCTGGGGGCATGAGACCAATTACGGTCGGGTGATGGGCAATTTCGACCTGCCCCGCGCGCTTGCCAGCCTCGCCTATGAAGGACGCCGGCGCGACCTGTTCGCCGGCGAGTTCATCGCCACGCTCAAGATGATCGACCGCGGCGTGCCGCGCGAGAAGCTGATCGGCAGCTGGGCGGGGGCGTTCGGCGGCCCGCAGTTCCTGCCCTCGGTCTATCTCCGCCTGGCGCGCGACGGCGACGGCGACGGCATGGCCGATATCTGGACGAGCGAGGCGGACACGCTGACCTCGATCGCCAATTATTTCGTCAATGCCGGCTGGCGCAAGGGCCAGCCCTGGGGCTTCGCGGTGAGCGTGCCGGCCAGTCTCGACCGCGCCGCGATCGCCAACAGGACCGTCGCGCCGCGCTGCCCGCGCGTGTTCGACCGGCACAGCCGCTGGAAGACGATGGCGGAGTGGCGGGCGCTCGGCGTGGTGCCGCAGACCCGCGCCTGGCCGGCCGACAATGTCCAGGCGACCCTGCTCGAGCCGGACGGCCCGGGGAAGACCGGCTACCTGCTCACCGGCAATTATCGTGTGATCCTCGACTATAATTGCTCGAATTTTTACGCTTTGTCGGTAGGCCTGCTCGCCGATGAGGTCGAACGCTAGCATCTTCGCGCTCACGCTGACGGTTGTCGCCGTAGCCCCGAGCCATGCCCATGCCCTGCAGCAGCGGGGTTCCGTCGCCGCGCAAGCCTATGGCGGCGCGCAGGACGCCCAGTCGGGCGAGACCTGGCGCGCGGCCGACGGCACGCTGCGCTCGCGCCCCGCACCGCCTCGGCCGGCCGCGCCGGAGCCCGAGCCCCAGCCGCAATGGAGCGAGCCCGCCCCGCAGGCGAGCACGCCCGGCGCGTCCTATGCCGTGCCCGGCACCCGGTCCGCGCCGGTCCAGCGCCAGCCGCAATACCAGCCCCCGGTCCAGCAGCAGCAGGCGCCCGCCGACTATGCCGACCCCACAGCGGGCGCGCAGGGCCCGAGCGGCTCGTCGCAGCCCGCCCCGGGCGAGACGCCGCGCTATGACGAGATCGGCTATGCCGGCATCCGCCCGGTCAGCGGCGCGGCCGACCAGGCCGTGGTCGCCGTCCACCGCGCGCTGCCCGCCAACTCCTATGTCGAGGTCACCTCGCTCGACACCGGCAGGACGATCCTGGTGCTGGTCACCGGCACCGATCCCGGCGCCGACCACCCGATCGACCTCTCCGCCGGCGCCGCCCGCCTGCTCGGCGCCAGTGGCGACACGATCGGCGTCCGCCTGCGCAGCGTGAACCCACCCGCGATGGACAAGGCCGCGCTCCAGGCCGGCCGCCCCGCCGGCGACCGCGCCGACGCGCCCCAGGTGCTGCTCACCGCGCTGCGCAAGCGCCTGCCGAACCGCCCGAGCTATGCCGCGGCACCGAGCTACGCGCCGCCCGCCTACACCCCGCCGCGCACCGCCGCGCCGCGCCCGGCCCCCGCACGCACCGCCCCGCCGCCGGCCCGGCCCGCCGCGAACGGCAGGTTTATCGTCCAGGTCGCCGCACTTTCTAACGCGCAGCGCGCACAAGCGCTTGCCCAAAGCCTTGGTGGGTTCGTAAAGCCGGGTGGCGGGCTCCACCGTGTCCAGCTCGGTCCCTTCGCCACGGCGGGCGAGGCCGACGCGGCACGGCGGCGCGCCGCGGGCGCGGGCTATGGAGATGCACGCGTCCAAGCCAACTGAAAGGCCGGACGAATCACATGAAGAAGTTGCTGCTCGCCGCATCGTTCCTGGCGCTTGCCGCCGCCCAGTCGACGAACGCCGCCGGCCCGCCGCCTTTCGACACCCCGGCGCCCGTCGCCTATATGGAGGACCTGTCCTCGGGCGCGGTGCTCTATGCCAAGGATGCCGACCGGCGCATGCCGCCGGCTTCGATGGCCAAGATGATGACGGTCTATGTCGCGTTCGACCTGATCAAGAAGGGCGAGCTCAAGCTCGACAAGCAGATCGAGGTGCAGCCCGAGACCTGGCGGAAGTGGCACAGCCAGGGCTCGACCATGTTCCTCGCGGTGGGCGAGAAGCCGACCGTGTCCGACCTGCTCAAGGGCATCGTCACGCTGTCGGGCAACGATGCCTGCGTCGTCCTTGCCGAGGGCATTTCCGGCAGCGAGGAAGCCTTTGTCCAGCGGATGAACGAGGCGGCGAAGAAGCTCGGCCTCAGCAACAGCCATTTCGGCACGTCGAACGGCTGGCCGGACGAGGGCCGCACCTATGTGACCGCGCGCGACCTCGCGCACCTCGCCAAGGCGACGATCCTCGACCATCCGGACCTCTACAAGCAGTTCTACTCGCTCCCCAGCTTCACCTGGGGCAAGACGCTCGGCGCCGGCGCCGACATCAGCCAGTCCAACCGTGATCCGCTGCTCGGCCGCGTCCAGGGCGCCGACGGCCTCAAGACCGGCCACACCGACGAGGCCGGCTATGGCTTCACCGGCTCGGCCGAGCAGAATGGCCGCCGCCTCGTCATGGTCGTCGCCGGGCTCACCTCGTACAATGGCCGCGCCGATGAGTCGGTGAAGTTCATGAACTGGGGCTTCCGCGCCTGGCAGGCCAAGGCGCTGGTCAAGAAGGGCCGCAAGGTCGGCGAGGTCCAGGTCCAGGGCGGCACCTCGGGCAGCGTCGGCGTGATCGCCCCGCGCGACCTGAGCGCCACCGTTCCGGCAGGCACCGCGCCCGAGATGCAGGGCCGCATCGTCTATAACGGCCCGGTCCCGGCCGGCTTCAAGGCAGGCGACCATATCGCCGACCTGATCATCGACTCGCCCGGCCTGCCGTCGCAGACCGTGCCGCTGGTCGCCGAGAAGGACGTCGCCGAAGCCGGCTTCTTCGGCCGCGCCTGGCGCGGCTTCTGGTCGCTGTTCGGAGCCTGAGACTGAACTCCCCTCCCTGCAAGGGAGGGGTAGGGGGTGGGTTGCGCCCCCGGCCTTCCGGGGGCGCCCAGCTACCGGCCTGTGAGAAGAGAAAAGGCCGGGCATCGAGCCCGACCTTTTCTAACCCACCCCTTGCCCCTCCCTTGCAGGGAGGGGAATAAGAGAAGCCATGCCCCTGATCGGCAACGACTCCGCCCGCGAGGCACTCGCCGCCGCCATGCATGGCGGAAACCTGCACCATGCCTGGCTGATCGCCGGGCCCGAGGGGGTGGGGAAGGGCATGTTCGCCCGCCAGGCGGCGCTGCGCCTGCTTGCCGAGGCGGCCGGGCGCGATCACCTCGCCCCCGGCTGGGACGTTCCCGCCGAAAGCCAGACCGTCCATCTGGTCGATGCGGGCGCGCATCCGGACTATCGCGAGCTGGTCCGCCTGCCCAAGGATCCGGACAAGCCCGACGAGGCGCTGGCCCGCTCGATCACGATCGCCCAGGTCCGCTCGCTCCAGCCGCTGTTCGCGACAAAGCCGAGCTTCTCCTCGCGCCGGGTCATCGTGATCGACGCGATCGACGATCTCGAGCGTGGCGGTGCCAACGCGCTGCTCAAGAACCTCGAGGAGCCGCCGGCCGGCACCATCTTCCTGCTGGTCAGCCACGCCCCCGGCCGGCTGCTGCCGACGATCCGCTCGCGCTGCCGGCTGCTCCGCTTCGAGGCGCTGCCCGATGCCGATGTGACCGAGGTCCTGCACCAGCAGCTGCCCGATGCGACCGGCAGCGAGATCGCGGCGCTGGTCAGGGCGGGCGAGGGCTCGCCGGGCCGCGCGCTGGGCTTTGCCGGGCTCGATATCGCCGCGCTGGATAGCGACATGGCGGCGCTGGTCGAAACCGGCGACCCTTCCAACCAGGTCCGCGCGCGTCTCGCCAAGCTGCTCGGTACCAAGGCCGCGCAGCCGCGCTACGAAGCCTTTCTCGAGCGCGCGCCCAGCTTCATCGCCGAGCGCGCCAGGCTGCTGT
This sequence comes from Sphingomonas kyeonggiensis, assembly GCF_014204495.1. Taxonomy (GTDB): domain Bacteria; phylum Pseudomonadota; class Alphaproteobacteria; order Sphingomonadales; family Sphingomonadaceae; genus Sphingomonas; species Sphingomonas kyeonggiensis_A. Next base: position 360,510 of record NZ_JACHLN010000002.1, read on the forward strand.
CGGGCGATGAGCTGCGCACCGCGCTCGACGCCTATGGCGCCGCCCGCGAGCTCGGCGGCGCCGCGACCGGCCTGTCGCTCGATGCCGCGGGCACGGTATTCGAGATGAGCGGCATCCTCGCCCGGCTCGGGCGCTCCTGACCGGAATTCGGGACCATGTCCCCGACCTTTCTCTCCGTCATCCCCGCGCAGGCGGGGATCCAGGGTTACTCTGCCCAGTCGGTCCTGCTTGGCTCTGGATCCCCGCCTGCGCGGGGATGACGAACAAGATTTTAACCAGGCTTTAGCCGACAAAGCTTATTCCGCCCCCGAAACAGGGGAGATACCATGACCGCGATCACCGGCATTTCCGGCATCGGCGCCGGCGCCACCACGCAGGCCGCCGAGACCAACGGCTCCAGCGACCTCAATTTCGACGCGATCCTGGAGGCGTTCAAGAAAGCCGCCAGCGAAACCCCGGAACAGCGCGCCCGCGACGCGGTGCTCAAGAAGCACGATCTCTCCGAGGAGGACTACAAGAAGCTCCCGCCCAAGGAGAAGGAAGCGATCGACAAGGAAATCGCCGAGGCGGTGCGCAAGGTCCACGAACGCAAGACCGGCGTCGCAATGCCCGACTCCCCGGTGCCGACGGAAAAGCTGTTCGGCTGATCCGCTCCCAGGCGGTTCGCCAATCCAGAAGCGCTCCCCGGCGAACGCCGGGGCCCAGGGTTTCTCTGCCGATCCGCTTGTGACCCTGGGCCCCGGCGTTCGCCGGGGAACTGCTCAGTTCCAGGAAAGGGACCAGACCAGAACCCCCTATTTATCCCCCCAGCCCAGCAGTTCGTTGGGATCGGGCGTATCCTCCATCAGCACGACCTTGCTCGGCTTCTTGCTCTTCTTCTCGAGGATCGGGTCATAGGCGGCATTGCCGCCCTTCTTGTTGAGCTTCATCTCGCGGCTGATGTAGTCGCCGGTGAGCAGGTTCCAGCTGATCTCCGCGCCGTCATGGGCATAGGTGCGGCTGTAGAGCGTCGCGTCGATCCCGATCAGCCGCATGCGCGGCTTGGGGCCGGGGACCAGCCGGTAGCGATAGACCGCATTCACCGCGGTGGTGCCGCCGGTCAGGTCGGTGATCTTGAGCACGCCCTTGGCGATGCTGACCTCGGCGGCGCCGAGCGGATAGCTGTCGAGCTTGAGCGTGCCCACCGGCGTCAGGTCGATGTCGAACTCGCCTCTGGCGAGCAGCAGCACCTTCAGCGTGCGCGTATCGTCGCCCCGGCCGATCAGCACCGTATCGGGCTGGCCGTCGCCGTTCAGGTCGCCATCGGTGCGGCTTTCGACTTCCTCGCCCTTTTCGAGGAAGCTCCTGATCGCCTCGTCGCTGACCGGTGAAGCCGTCTGCGCCGCCGCCGGCGTGGCGATCAGCAGTGCCGCGAGTGCCCGGATCCGCATGGGTTCGTCTCCCTGTTTCAGGCCCTTTCATACCCCATTCCGGCAATGCCGCGAAGGCGGGGATGGCGTAGGCGCCTCGCTTCCCCGGCGAAAGCCGGGGCCCAGGGTTTCTCCGCCGTGTCGCTTGTGACCCTAGGCCCCGGCGTTCGCCGGGGAGCGGCGATGGATTGGGGAGGGGCAAAGCCAACGATACAGCCGGGGTGACGCAGCGAAACGGATCGCCTAAAGGCCCCAAATGGCCGACCCCTTCTACATCACCACCGCGATCCACTATCCCAATGGCCGCCCGCATATCGGGCATGCCTATGAGATGATCGCCGCCGACGCGATCGCCCGTTTCCAGCGCCAGCAGGGCCGCGACGTCTTCTTCCAGACCGGCACCGACGAGCATGGCCTCAAGATGGTCAAGACGGCGCGCGACCGCGACATGACCGCGCGCGAGCTTGCTGACGAGATGTCGAGCTATTTCAGTGAAATGGCCGAGAAGCTTGATATTTCGTGCGACCGTTTCATCCGCACCTCCGAAGCCGATCACTACAAGGCCAGCCAGGCGATCTGGCAGGCGATGGCCGATGCCGGCGACCTGTACCTCGATCGCTATGAGGGCTGGTATTCGGTGCGCGACGAGGCCTTTTACGAAGAGAAGGAACTGGTCGAGGGGGAAGGGGGCGTGAAGCTCTCGCCCCAGGGCACGCCGGTCGAGTGGACCGCCGAGGAGACCTGGTTCTTCAAGCTCTCCAAGTACGAGAAGCCGCTGCTCGACTTCTACGCCGCCAACCCGGACTTCATCCGTCCGGAATCGCGCCGCAACGAGATCCTGCGCTTCGTCGAGGGCGGGCTCGCCGACCTGTCGGTCTCGCGCACCAGCTTCGACTGGGGCGTGCCGGTGCCGGGTTCGCCCGGCCATGTGATGTATGTCTGGGTCGATGCGCTGACCAATTACCTGACCGGAGCGGGCTATCCCGACGATCAGGAAAGGCTGGCGCGTTACTGGCCGGCGGATATCCACCTGATCGGCAAGGACATTGTCCGCTTCCACACCGTCTATTGGCCGGCTTTCCTGATGTCGGCGAAGATCGCGCTGCCCAGGCAGGTGTTCGGGCACGGCTTCCTGCTCAACCGCGGGGAGAAGATGTCCAAGTCGGTCGGCAATGTCGTCGATCCGATGGCGCTGGCCGATTATTACGGCGTCGACGCGCTGCGCTATTTCCTGCTGCGCGATGTCAGCTTCGGCAATGACGGGACGTTCAGCGACGAGGCGATCGTCACCCGCGCGAACGCCGATCTGTCGAACAGTTTCGGCAACCTCGCCCAGCGCACGCTCGCCTTCATCGCCAAGAATTGCGAGGGGCATGTCGAGGCCGGGCGCGTCGAGGAAGCCGATGGCGTGCTGATCGCCGAGGTCGAGAATGCCTGTGGCGGGTTCATCCGTGCGTTCGAGGATCTGGCGCTGAGCCAGGGCGTCGAGCTGTGGATGGCCGGCGTGTTCGCCTGCAACGCCTATATCGATGCCCAGGCGCCCTGGGGCCTGCGCAAGACCGATCCCGAGCGGATGCATGCGGTGCTGAACACGCTGCTCCGCGCGATCCGGCGTCTTGCCGTCACGATCGCGCCGGTGGTGCCGGGTTCGGCCGAGAAGCTGCTCGCGCAGCTCGGGCCGGAAGGCGATGCGGACTTCCGGATCGCGCCGCCGACCCCCATCTTCCCGCGGCTGGAGCTCAAGGAGGAAGCGTGAATCTCGCCGACAGTCACTGCCATCTGATCTACAAGGGGCTGGGCGAGCAGCAGCCCGAGGTGCTGGCGCGTGCGCGTGCGGCCGGGGTCGCGGCGATGCTCAACATCTCGACGCGCGAGCGCGAATGGGACGAGGTGATCGCGGTCGCCGAGCGCGAGCCCGATGTCTGGGCCTCGGTCGGCATCCATCCGCATGAGGCGGACGAGCATCCCGATATCGGCGCGGCCAGGCTGATCGAGAAGGCGCGGCATCCGCGCGTCGTCGGCATCGGCGAGACCGGGCTCGACTATTATTACGATCACAGCGACCGCGATCGCCAGCGGGCGAGCTTCCGGGCGCATATCGCGGCGTCGCGCGAGACCCAGCTGCCCTTGATCGTCCACACCCGCGATGCCGAGGCGGATACCGCCGAGATCCTGCGCGACGAGATGGGGAAGGGGGCCTTTCCGGGCGTCATCCACTGTTTCACCGCGAGCCGGGAATTTTCGGAGATCGCGCTTGATCTGGGCTTCTACATCTCCATCTCGGGGATCGTGACCTTCAAGAACGCGAAGGATCTGCAGGATACTGCGGCGCAGCTGCCGCTGGACCGGCTGCTGATCGAGACCGACGCGCCGTTCCTGGCACCGGTGCCGCATCGCGGGAAGACCGGCGAGCCGGCCTTTGTCGCGGACACCTGCCGCTTTCTTGCGGGGCTGCGCGGAGAGAGTTTCGAATCCCTCGCCTTGGCCACCCAGGCCAATTTTCACGCGTTGTTCGCCAAGACCCGCGCATGAAAATCCGGATCCTGGGCTGCGGAACCTCCTCCGGCGTGCCAAGGATCGGAAACGACTGGGGTGATTGCGATCCGCTCGAGCCCAGGAACCGGCGGACCAGGGCCTCGGTCCTGGTCTCGACCGAAACGACCCGGATCCTGGTCGACACCAGCCCGGATTTCCGCGAGCAGGCCCTCGCGGCCGGGTTCAGCGACCTCGATGCGGTCATCTGGACCCATGACCACGCCGATCACTGCCACGGCATCGACGACCTCCGCCAGATCATGCACGCGAGAAACGGCGAGCCGGTAAGGGGCCTCGCCCGCCCATTCACCCTCGAGCAGCTCGACCTTCGCTTCTCCTACGCCTTTCACGGCCGCGCACTCTACCGGCCGACGATCGCAATCGAGCCGCTGCCCGATGCAATCACGATCGGCGATATCCACATCAGGGTAGTCGATCAGCCGCACGGCGGCATAACCTCAGCCGGATTACGCTTCGACGCTAACGGAAAATCAATAGCTTATGCTATAGATTTCAATGAGATGACGAGTAATATGCGTAATCTATATCAGGGTCTGGATCTGTGGGTGGTGGATTGCCTCCGTCGCGAACCGCACCCCACGCACGCGCATCTGGGCGAGGTGCTGCAATGGGTGAGCGACCTCCGCCCACGCCGGACCCTGTTGTCGCACATGGACAATTCGATGGATTATGCCACGCTCGTCGCGACGCTGCCCGAGGGCGTGGCGCCGGGCTATGACGGCATGGAGGTCGCGTTGTGACCGATGATCGCATCATCCAGCTGATCTTGCTGCTCGGCGCGCTGATGCTGGCGCTCCGGGCGCTGTCAGCGCAGCGGATCAGCCTGCGCGGGTTGCTCCAGACAGTGCTGCTTTGGGGCATCATCGGCGTCACCATGGTGATCGTGCTCTATCATCGCCAGGAACTGGGCGGCCTGCTGGCTCGCGCGTCCGAAAAGCTCGGCTATGAGCAGCAGAGCGTCGTCGGCGATACGGTGCGCATCAAGATGAGTCCGGACGGGCATTTCTGGGCGCGCGTGCAGATCAATGGCGTTGAGCGACGCATGCTGGTCGACAGCGGTGCCACGATCACCGCGATCTCGCGCGACACGGCCGAGGCCGCCGACGTCAAACCCGCATTGGCACCACCCGTGCTGATCGAGACTGCCAATGGCACGGTCCAGGCGCAGTCGGCGCGTGCCGAGGAAGTCGCGATCGGGCCGCTTTCGACCCAGGACCTGCCACTGGTGGTGGGCGAGAGCTTTGGCGACCTCGACGTGCTCGGCATGAACTTCCTGTCGCGGCTGAAGTCGTGGCGCGTCGAGGATCGCACGCTGATCCTCGAGCCGCGCAAGCAAGCCGAAGCCCAGCTGGTGATCCCGCGTTCGCGAGACCGGGAATAGGCCGAGGGGCCAGTATCGCGCCCGCAGAGCCGCCAACATTTTACATAATGCATATTATCGATCTAGCGCGGAGAGCGTTCCGGACCTCTCTCCGAGGCCCCCGCCGCGGTTTTCCGGCGTTCTTCGCCCAATGTGCCCAATGAGAATGCCGCGCCCCGGCGCAATCGACCCTGAGCCTTTCCTTCGCGTGACCGCCTGCCTAGGGTCGCGGAGCATTTCCTGGAGGACCAATTGACCAACCCTGCTCCCGCCATCGACCGCCTCGTCGCCATCATGGCGCGGTTGCGCGACCCGAAGACAGGCTGCGAATGGGATACGGTCCAGACCTTCGCCACGATCGCGCCCTATACGATCGAGGAAGCCTATGAAGTTGCCGATGCGATCGCGCGCGGCGACATGGCGGATCTGAAGGACGAGCTTGGCGACCTGTTGCTCCAGGTCGTGTTCCACAGCCGCATGGCCGAGGAAGCCGGCGACTTCGTCCTGGCCGATGTCGCCAACGCGATCAGCGACAAGATGGAGCGCCGCCACCCGCACATCTTCCTGGGCGCGGCCGAGGGCGGCCATCACCTTTGGGAACAAATCAAGGCCGCGGAGCGGGGCGAAAAGGGCCATGAAAGCGCGCTGGACGGTGTGGCGATCGGCCTCCCCGCCCTGCTCCGCGCCGAAAAGCTCCAGAAGCGCGCCGCCCGCACTGGCTTCGACTGGCCAGACCCCAGTGGCGCCCGCGCCAAGGTCGACGAGGAGCTGGCCGAGGTCGAGGCTGCGGTCACCCCGGCAGAGGTCGAGGAAGAGGTCGGTGACCTGCTGTTCGCGGTGGTCAACTGGGCACGCAAGCTGGGTGTCGATCCCGAGGCTGCATTGCGTGGTGCTAACAAGAAATTCGAGAAGCGTTTCAAGGCCATGGAGGATGAAGCTGGGGATGCGTTCGAAGGACTGAGCCTCGATGCCAAGGAAGAACTCTGGGTGAGAGCAAAGATCACCACACGATGAAGAATGTTCTGTTCGTTTGTAGCCAGAACAAGCTGCGAAGCCCGACGGCGGAGCAGATCTTCGCCGATCATCCGGCGATAGAGACGAGTTCCGCCGGGACCAACAACGACGCCGAGAATCCACTCGATGCCGAACTGATCGAATGGGCGGATTTGATCTTCGCGATGGAACGCGAGCATCGCAGCAAGATCCGGAAGCGCTATCGGTCGGCGCTGAACGGCAAGAACATCGTCGTTCTCGACATTCCCGACGAATATGCGTTCATGGATCCCGAGCTGATCGCACTGCTGCGCGCGCGGATGGCGCGCTACCTGCCGCCCGCCTGAGCCTCAGCTCCGCGTCAGGAACCGCTCATAGTCCCGCGGTGCCATGCGCACCTCGTAGACTGCTTGATCGCCGTCCATCCCCTGCTCGATCACTTCGCCATGCTGGTGCAGCCAGGCAGCGGCGGCGCCGTCGGCGGGGTCGAGGTGGAGAGTGTAGCGACGGTGGCCTTCGGTGAGGCGGGCGGCGACCGCGGTGATGAGGGCGTCTACCCCTTCCCCGGTCACGGCCGAGACCGGCATCACGTCCTCGCGCTTCGCGGCCTCGGCGAGCAGCGCCTCACGGTGCTCGTCGTCGAGCAGATCGACCTTGTTCCAGGCTTCGAAGCGCGGCGTGGTCTCCGCAACGCCGATATCGGCGAGCACGGCCTCGACATCGTCCTTCTGCGCCTCGCTGTCCGGGTGCGCGATGTCGCGGACATGAATCAGCAGGTCGGCCGAGACCACCTCTTCCAGCGTCGCCTTGAAGGCGGCGACGAGCTGGGTCGGCAGCTCGGAGACGAAGCCCACCGTGTCCGAGAGGATCGCCTTGTCGATGCCGGGCAGCGAGATCTGGCGCAAGGTCGGATCGAGCGTGGCGAAGAGAAGATTCTCCGCCATGACGTCACTTCCGGTCAGGCGATTGAAAAGCGTGGACTTTCCGGCGTTGGTATAGCCGACCAGCGCAATCACCGGCCAGGGCGCGCGCTGGCGCCGGTCGCGGTGGAGCGTGCGGGTGCGGCTGACCGAATCCAGCTCGCGACGCAGGCGCGCCATGCGGTCGCGGATCAGCCGGCGGTCGGCCTCGATCTGGGTTTCGCCCGGGCCGCCAAGGAAGCCGAAGCCGCCGCGCTGGCGCTCGAGGTGAGTCCAGCTGCGGACGAGACGACCCGCCTGGTAGTCGAGGTGCGCGAGCTCGACCTGGAGCCGGCCCTCGGCGGTGCGTGCGCGCTCGCCGAAGATCTCGAGGATCAGGCCGGTGCGGTCGATCACCTTGCAGCCGAGCCCGGTTTCGAGGTTGCGCTGCTGGACGGGCGTGAGGCTGGCGTCGAACACCGCGAGCGTCAGTTCGCTGTCACGGACCGTCTCGGCCAGGGCTTCCACCTGGCCCGAGCCGATCAGCGTGCCGGGCTTGGGCGCGCGGATGCGCAAGTGCACCCGCTCGACCACCTCGACGCCGATCGCGGCGGCAAGGCCTGCAGTTTCCTCCAGACGCGCGTCCGCGTCACGCGAGCTGCCGCCGAGGTCCGGATAGACCACGACCGCTCGCGCGCCCCGGGTGAATTCATCGGGGTCGCGCTCGAAACCGGTAGTCATAGTATCGCTCAGTCGTCGCTATTCTGTTCCTCGGCGAGGTTCAGCGGGTGCGCCGGCTGGATCGTCGAGACAGCATGCTTGTAGACCAGCTGGGCCATGCCCTCGCGCTGGAGCAGCATGCAGAACAGGTCAAAGGCCGCGATCTGGCCCTGGAGCATCACGCCATTGACCAGGAACATCGTGACATTTTCCTGCTGGCGGCGGACCGCGTTCAGGAAAATCTCCTGCAATACCGGGTTCTTGGACTGATATTCTCCCACCGCTTCGAGGAGCGGTGCAAGATCGACCGGGCCCGAGGGCATGATCGTGGAGATCGCGTGCTTGTAGATGAGCTGCGACTGGCCGTCGCGGCGGAGCAGCACCGAAAAATTGTCGAACCAGGTGACAATGCCCTGGAGCTTGACGCCCTTCACGAGGAACATCGTGACCGGGGTCTTCGACCGGCGCAGCGAGTTGAGGAACAGATCCTGAAGCGAGGTCTGCTTTTCGGCCATCGTATGTGACTCTCTTTGTTGGCGGGAGTTTCCCGCTTGGCGCCGTTCTCCGGCGTCGGGTCCGCGCACCCGTGTGGTGCGCAGCGGCGTCCTTTTATGCGTTGGCGGCCGAATCGTCCAGCCGGGGAATGCTTCAGACGTTGGTTGGAGCCGTGGCCCCGCCCTATTCTTCCCGGCTGTCGGTGATCCCGAGCAGCTTGAGCTTCCGGTGCAGCGCCGAGCGCTCCATGCCGATGAAGCTCGCCGTGCGCGAGATGTTGCCCGAGAAGCGGCGGATCTGGACGCGCAGATATTCGCGCTCGAAGCTTTCGCGCGCTTCCTTGAGCGGGGCACCCATGATCGCGCTGGTGCCCATGCCGCCGCTGGTATCGGCCGGGCGGCCGAGCACTTCGGGGGGCAAAAGGTCGATGTCGATGCGGCCGATACGATCGCCCGGAGCCAGGATCACGGTGCGCTCGACGACGTTGCGGAGCTGGCGGACATTGCCCGGCCATTCATAGCTCTGCAGCGCGACCATCGCATCGGGCGCGATTTCCGGCGTCGGTACGCGGCGCTCGTTCGCATAGTGCGCGACGAAATGCTCGACCAGGACCGGGATGTCCTCGCGACGATCGGTAAGCGGCGGGATCGTCACCGGCACGACGTTGAGCCGATAATAGAGGTCCTCGCGGAAGCGGCCCTCGGCGATCTCGCTCATCAGGTCGCGCGCGGTCGCCGAGACGACACGGACATCGACCTTGACCACCCGGGTGCCACCGACGCGCGTGAAGCTCTGGTCGGTCAGCACGCGCAGGATGCGCGCCTGGGTGGCGACCGGCATGTCGGCGATCTCGTCGAGGAACAGCGTGCCGCCATGCGCCTGTTCGAGCAGGCCGGTGCGGACCAGGTCCCCGCCCTCCTCGACGCCGAACAGCTCCTCCTCGACGCGTTCGGGCTGCATGCGTGCGGCGCTGACGATGACGAAGGGCGCGGTGGCGCGCTGGCTCCAGCCGTGGAGCAGCCGGGCGGCGACTTCCTTGCCCGTGCCGGCGCCGCCGGTGATCAGCACGCGGCTGCCGGTGGAGGCGACGCGCTTGAGCGTGGCGCGAACGGTGTTGATCGAGCCCGACTGGCCGGTCAGGTCCTCCTCGCGGCCGGCCGAGGCGCGCAGCGAGGCGACTTCGCGCTTGAGCCGCTCGGTTTCGGTCGCGCGTTCGACGAGGAACAGCAGGCGCTCGGCCTCGAACGGCTTTTCGATGAAATCCGAGGCGCCGCGACGGATCGCGGCGACGGCGGTGTCGAGGTTGCCATGGCCCGAGATCACCAGCACCGGGATCGAGGGATCGCGGCGCTTGATCTCGTCGAGGATCTCGAGCCCGTCGAGCCGGGAGCCGTGCAGCCACACGTCGAGCAGCACCAGGCTGGGCCGCCGCTCGGCGATCGCTTCCAGCGCCTCGTCGCTGTTGGCGGCGCCGCGCGTCGAATAGCCCTCGTCCTCCAGCACGCCGGCGACCAGTTCACGGATGTCGCGCTCATCGTCGACGACCAGGATATCGAGACTCATGCCTTCCCACTTCCACTACGCGTAAGCACGGCGGGACGCGGTTCTTCGCCGCCCTCGCCTTCAGGAGCGCTCACCATTTCGGCGAGCTGATCGGTATCGAAGCAGATCGTCACCAGCGTGCCGCCGCCCGGACGATCCGAGAAGGCGATGGTGCCGAAATGCTCCTCGACGATCTTCTTCACGATCGCGAGGCCGAGGCCGGTGCCCCGGCTGCGCGTCGTCATGTAGGGCTCGACGATCCGGTCACGCTCGACCGGCAGGCCGATGCCGTTGTCGGCCAGCGTCAGGGTGATCCTGCCGCCTTCCTCCGGGCTGATCGTCATGACGACCTGGCCCTGGGGCAGCGCCTCCCCTTCCCCGCGCGCCTCGATCGCCTCGACGGCGTTCTTGACGATATTGGTGAAGGCCTGGCCGATCTGGCGGCGATCGCAGATCAGGCCGGGGGCCGGATCGGGCGCGTGCATCTCGAAATGGACCGTGGGATGGGCGACTTCGTGGAGGAACATCGCCTGGCGCGCGATGTCGAGCAGAGATTCCTGGCGGAACATCGGCTTGGGCATGCGCGCGAAGGAGGAGAATTCGTCGACCATGCGGCGCAGGTCTCCGACCTGGCGGACGATCGTGTCGGTCAGCTGGGCGAAGGTGCCGTCCTCGGGCTCGATCTTCTTGCCATAGCGGCGCTTGAGGCGCTCGGCGGCGAGCTGGATCGGGGTGAGCGGGTTCTTGATCTCATGCGCGATGCGGCGCGCGACATCGGACCAGGCGGCACGGCGCTGGTCGTTGAGCTGCTGGGTGATGTCGTCGAAGGTGAGGACCTGGCCCGCCTCGTCGCTGGTGACCTTCACGGCGAGCGTGCGCGCATCGCCGCCGGTGCCGAGCTGGATCACCGCCTCGCGGTCGCCAGTGTCGAGCAGGTCGTTGAGCTCGGGCGCCAGCTCGGCCAACGGGTGGCCGACCAGCTCCTGTTCGCCCTGGTGGAGCAGCTCGATCGCGGATTCGTTGATCAGGCGGACGTTGCGCTGGGCGTCGATCGAGATGACGCCCGCCGAGACGCCGGACATCACCGCTTCGATCAGGACGCGGCGGCTTTCGAGCTGGGCGTTGGCGGTGCGCAATGCCCCGGTCTGCTGCTCGAGACGCTCGGTCATGCCGTTGAAGGCGTCGCCCAAGGTGCTGATCTCGTCGCCGGTCTGCGGGATGTCGACGCGCGCGGCGAGGTCGCCGCCGGCAACGCGGCGGGCCGCGGTGACGAGCTGCTCGACCGGCTTGACCAGCCGATCGGCCACGGCAAGCGCGATCCAGGTAGCGATGCTGACGATCAGCAATGCCACGCCGAACAGGACGGCGTTGAACTGGAGCTGGAGTGCCCGCGAGCGCGCCTGCAGGGCGTTGAACTCGGCGACGATCCGGTCCGCGCCCGAATTCTGCCGGTTCATGAAGTCCACGTTCACGCTGTTCGCGACGTAGAGGAAGATGTTCTGCGAGCGATCGAGCGGGGTGACGACCCACTGCTTCTCGGCGTCGAAATTGGTGTAGCTCTGCTCGTCCTTGAGCAGGTTGAGGACCTGGCCCGAGACACGCGCGGCGAAGGTCTTCGCGGGAGGCGCTTCCCAGGCGTACATCGCCTCGACCTGCTTGCCGCCGACGACGCGGAACACGACCGCCTGGTCGAACGAGCGGTAATAGAGCTGCTGGAGCAGGCTGCTCTGGAACGCCTGCGAATTGACCGGGATCTTGGGGAAATCGCCGGTGAGGTCATCGACCATGGTGCGCGCTTCGGTGGCCCAGCGCTGGGCGACGAGGCCGCGACCCTCCTTGGCGAGGTCCGTCGTCGCGTCGAAGGCGTTGCGCGCGCGCTCCGAGCCCCAGAGCTGGACGCCCGACTGGAACATCACCGATGCCGCGATCACGGTCAGCACAATCGGGATGCTCGCCATCAGGGTGAACACCGCGACGAGGCGGACATGGAGGCGCCCTCCCCCCGCCAGCGCCGACTTGGCGGCGCGGTGGATGGCGATGCGGCGACCGATCAGCACGATCAGCGCGACATAGGGGAGCAGGTTCGCCAGCAGCAGCGATGCGGCGACGCCGGGATTGAAGACCTGGTGCGAGAAATTGCGGACGAACAGGAATGTGGCGACCGGCGTGGCCACGGCCAGCGCCAGCACCACGATCTCCAGCAGCCGGATAGGCGCCAACTGCCGCCCTTTCGGCGTTACCTCGATCAGGGAATCGGCGGTGACGGCATCCATCGTGGCCAAGCTAGATCGAGATTGTGGCAAAAAGAACACATAATCGTGCGCAGTCTGTCGCTATTCGGCACCATCCGGGCGATTGGGGCCGACATCGATGCCGAGCGTATCGAGCCGTTTCCGCAGCGTATTCCGGTTGATCCCCAGCGCGCGGGCGGCGCGGAGCTGGTTGCCGCCGTGGCGCGCGAGCATCGCCTCGATCAGCGGCCGCTCGACCTCGCCGATGATGCGATCGTAGAGCGTGCCGTCGTCGAGCGCGCGGGGATCCTCGATGGCGATGCGCTCGAGGCGGGCGCGGACAGCGGCCTCGATGCCTTCGTCGCGAGTCGCCTGGACCGGTGCGGCACTGGCCTCGCCCAGGGCGCGACGCAGGGCATCGCCGTCGATGACCTCGTCGCGGCTGAGCGCGGCAATGCGGCGCATGAGGTTCTCGAGCTGGCGGACATTGCCGGGCCAGTCATAGGTTTCCAGCACCCGCACCGCGTCGGTGGCCAGGCTCTTGCGCGGCAGGCCGTCCTCGGCAGCGCGGTCGAGGAAGTGGCGGGCGAGCAAGGGCACGTCGTCGCGGCGCTCGCGCAGCGAGGGCAGCGCGATGGGGACGACGTTGAGGCGGTAGAACAGGTCCTCGCGGAACTGCCCGGCCTGGACGAGCGCCGCCAGGTCCTTGTTGGTCGCCGCGACGATGCGGACATCGGCCTTGATCGCGCGGGCACCGCCGACGGTGGTGAACTCGCCCTGCTGGAGGACGCGGAGGAGGCGGGTCTGCGCGTCCATCGGCATGTCGCCGATCTCGTCGAGGAACAAAGTGCCGCCCGCCGCCTGCTCGAACTTGCCGGCGACGCGGGCGGCTGCGCCGGTGAAGGCGCCGCGCTCATGGCCGAACAGCTCCGCCTCGATCAGTTCGCGCGGGATCGCGGCCATGTTGAGCGCGACGAAGGGCGCACGGCGGCGCGGGCCGAGATCGTGGATCGCCTTGGCGACCAGCTCCTTGCCGGTGCCCGACTCGCCGGAGATCAGCACGGTAAGGTCGTTGGAGACGACGCGGGCGATGACCCGGTAGACCTCCTGCATCGCCGGCGAGCGGCCGATCAGCGAGGACCCGCCGCTCAGCTCTTCATCGGGCTGCTCGGCGGGGGCATGGCGGCCGCGGGCGATCGCGCTGCGCACCGCCTGGCCGAGCACGTCGAGATCGAAGGGCTTGGGGAGGTAGTCGAAGGCGCCGACCTCGGTGGCGCGGACTGCCGTGGCCAAGGTGTTCTGCGCCGAGAAGACGATCACCGGGAGCGCGGGATGCTCGGCGGTGAGCCTGGCGACTTCATCGAGGCCATTGCCGTCGGGCAGCACCACGTCGGTGACCAGCACGTCGGGTAGCGCGGCACCGATAGCGCGGCGTAGTTCGGCGAGGCTGGCTGCCGTCGTGACGGCATGGCCTTCGCGGCGTAGGGCGGCTGCGACCACGGTGCGGATCGCGCTGTCGTCGTCGACGACGAGGACCGAGCCGGTCATGCCCTGGCCCTTGGGAGAAGAATGCGGAAGACAGTCATTTCAGGGGGGCGTTCCCGGGCATATTGGATGATCCCGCCCATGTCGCGGACCAGCTTCTCGACGAGCGGGAGGCCAAGCCCCTTCCCCTCCGGCTTGCCCGATACGAAGGGCTCGAACAGGTGCTCGGCAATGTCCTCGGGCGCGCCGGGGCCATTGTCCATGACGCAGATCTCGATCGGCAGCGGCACGCGCGGGCGACCGGCGCCGGTGCTGACCGACATGCCGTGGCGATAGGCGGTGGTCAGCACGATGCGCGGCTGGGCGAGCCCGCCCAGCGCTTCGGCGGCATTCTTGAGCAGGTTCATCATCACCTGCTGGAAGGCATCGGGATCGATCAGCACCTGCGGTAGCGAGGGATCGAAGCGCTCCTCGATCACCATGCCGCGGGCAAAGCCGGCCAACGCAACGCGGCGGGCATGATCGAGCAGCGGATAGACATTGGTCGGCTCGAGCTTGAGCGGCCGCGTGTCGGTGAAGTCCTGCATCCGGTCGATCAGCGCGACGATGCGGTCGACTTCGGTGGTGATCAGGCCGGTGAGCTCACGGTCCTCGCCCGAGCTGGCGAGCAGCTGCGCGGCGCCGCGGATGCCCGAGAGCGGGTTCTTGATCTCATGCGCCAGCATCGCGGCGGCACCCACCGCGGCACGGGCGCCGGCGCTGCGGTCGGCGCCCTGCGCCACCCGCCGGGACTGCGGCGCGTGATGGAGGGTGACGATGCGCCAGCCCGGATGATCGGCGACCATCGTCTCGACGAAATCGACCCGGATGCGGGGGCCGCGGATCGCCTCGATCTCGATGTCGAAGGCGGCGAAGCCGTGTCCGTCACGCCGATCGACATAGCCGTCGGGCGGGCTGAGCACCGCGTCATAGGGCTGGCCGATCATCGTGGTCTCGGCATGGTTGAGCATCGCCTCGCACGCGGCATTGGCATGGGCGATGCGGCCGTCGGGATCGATGACGAGGACCGCGACGGGGAGCGCGGCGAACATCTCCGCGAAGCTGGGGCCGGTGGCGGGCGGCGCAGGCCGCAGCCGCCTCAGGCCGCCGCGCGGGAACGCCACGGCGCGTAGAATTCGTCGAGCATCGCCAGCACGGTCTTGGCGTCGGCTATCTGATTGACCTTGTTGCGGAATTCCGCCGAGCCGGTGAGGCCCTTGGTGTACCAGCCGAGATGCTTGCGCATCATGTTGACGCCGGTCATCTCACCATAATGTTCGAGACTATCGACGTAATGCTCGATAATCACACGATATTGTTCGTCAATGCTCGGATCGGCGCGCTCGCCCTTGCCGGTCAGCGTGTCCATCACCTGGCGCAGCACCCAGGGCTTGCCGTACGCGCCGCGGCCGATCATCACCCCATCCGCGCCCGACTGGCGCAGCGCCTCGCGGGCATCCTCGACCGTGCAGATGTCGCCGTTGACGATCACCGGGATCTTCACCGCGTCCTTGACCGTGCGGACGAACGCCCAGTCGGCCGAGCCGCGATACATCTGGTTGCGGGTGCGGCCATGCACCGTGACCATCTTCACCCCGAGATCCTCGGCGATGCGGGCCAGCTCGGGCGCGTTGAGGCTGTCGTGGCACCAGCCCATGCGCATCTTGAGCGTGACCGGCACGTCGACAGCCTTGACGCAGGCATCGATCAGCGAGGCGGCGTGCTTGAGGTCGCGCATCAGCGCCGAGCCGGCATCGCCGTTGGTGACCTTGCGGACCGGGCAGCCCATGTTGATGTCGATGATAGCGGCGCCGCGATCCTCGTTGAGCTTGGCGGCCTCCGCCATCTCGGCGGGCGAGCAGCCGACGAGCTGCATCGATACCGGCTCCTCGATCGGATCCCAGGCGGCCTTCTGGATCGACTGGCGCGTGTCGCGGATGGCGGCGGCGCTGGCGATCATCTCGGTGACGTTGAGACCCGAGCCGTAACGGCGCACGGCGCGGCGGAACGGCAAGTCGGTCACGCCGGTCATCGGCGCGAGGATGACCGGGTCTTCGACCGTCACCGGGCCGATCTGGATGGGGGCGAGTTCGCTCATAACTATGCCTGAAAAATAGGCAGGCGCACCTACAGGTACAAGCAGATATTGGCAAGTGGACGGTTCCGGACACGGAAGTTCGCGTTGGTTGCGCGCCAGGCGGGTTGCGCGGTGGCGTTCCGGGGAATGGAAAACGGCCAGGAAGGGCGGAAACACGCGGGTTTCCGCGGAGTCGATGCGCGCATTGCCTGACGCCTTGAACGCGGATGTTGGCACGGTGCCCTCGTAGCGTTGCGGCAAGCGGTTGCGCGGGCGCGGGAAATCCGGCGCTCGCTTCGGCGTATCGACAGTTCAAAGAGCGGCCGGCGGGAACCGGCTGAGCTTCGAGGTTGTCAGGGCAGTTCCTACATTGGAAGCCTATTGTGCGGTCGCGGGACCCCAGGAATAGCGATGCCACCACTCATTGCTGCGCCATTTTTCTTCGGCCTGCTTCTCGGGCTGGAAGCGGGCGCGGCGGCGGAGGAGCGCGCAGACCTGGCGATCCCATCTGCGTACGCTGCTCGAGACATCGATCCGGCACGAGCGGACCAACCCGTTCTTCGCGACCTTGAGGGTCACTTCGATCTTGCCGCCCCGCTTCAGCAGCTCCGGCGGATAATCGGCCGGCTGGAGCCACAGATCGGGATCGCCAAGCGCCTCGGGCGCAGAGAGATGCTCCGTCGCAATGACCGGCACATCGCCGTACACGCCATGATGGACGGTCGGATCTTCCCGGCGCGGCGGAAAGGGCGGCAGTTTCCAGTCGATGCTGACGTTCCAGCGATCCGGCGCAGGCTTGCGGTCGCGGCCCAGCGCCGGCGTGAAGCGGGCGCGGCGGATCAGGATGCGGCAGCTGGCTCGGCCCAGCCACTCATATTCGCTGGAGAGCTGGGTGCAGGCATCGACGCGCCCATCGCTGGCGATATCGAGCAGCACGCCGGCATGCCCTTCCTGCTCGGCACGCATGGCGGCCAGCGGATAATCGCCATCCGCGAACCAGAGCGACGGGTCGATCCGGGGGCTGGCGCGGATGACGAGGCCGGAGGCCGGGGCGACATCGGGCGCAGCGGTTACGGTCTGGGCAAGCCCGGGCAGCGGCGCGGCGAGCGTGGCGATGGCCAGCAACGAGAACTGTCGGCGCATGATCCTTCCGGCTCCTATTCAGGCTCGCGGGCTTTTGGCGGCCAATGGAGGATCATGCGAAACTCCGTGGCAAGATTGCCCATCGGCGTGATGGCTGGGGTGAACTCGGCGCGCTTCAGCAGCAGCCTGCAGGTCTCGCGATCGAGCCATCGCGATCCGCTGGACCTGACCACCTTGCATCCCCCCACCTGCCCCTGCTCGCCGACAGCCAGGGCAACCTTGACGCTTCGGCGCCCGAGCTTTCGGCGGATTTCCGCTGGATAGTCGTGATCGGTGATCCAGCTTTCGGGATGAAGGGGGCTCGCGCCGGTCGAGATCATCTCGCTTCGCCCATAGTCCTGCTCGGGGACATCCTGTTGGGCGAGGAGTGCGAGCACTGTGAGGATGAGCATGCGGGCCTCCAATGCCGGCAGATACTATGCGTGCAGTCGGGGAAATCAAATGGTGGCAGCGCTACGGGGCATAGGCTAGGCGACTGGCGATGAGGACTGTCGCCATTATCGTCGCCGCCGGGAGCGGCACCCGGGCCGGGGGGAGCGTGCCCAAGCAGTTCGCGCCGCTGGCCGGCAAGCCGATGCTCCAGCACAGCTTCGATGCCTTGACCTCTCATCCCGAAGTGGACGCTGTTGTCGTGGTAGTTGGCGAAGGCCAGGAAACGGCGCTGCACGCGGCGCTGGGCGACGTGCCCTTCGCGATCGGTGGGGCGACGCGGCGGGAGAGCGTAAAGAACGGACTGGTGCTGGCCGGGGATGCGGACCGCGTGCTGATCCACGATGCCGCCCGCCCCTTCCTATCGCACGCCGTTATCGACCGACTGCTGGCGGCGCTGGGCGATCATGTCGGGGCCATTCCGGGGCTGCCGGTGGCGGATACGCTTGTTTCCGCGTCCGGAGCGTCTGTTTCGCGCGAGGGGCTGGTGCGGGTGCAGACGCCGCAGGCGTTCCGTGGTGCCGATATCGCCGAGGCGCATGCTGCGTGGCCGGCGGATCAGGAAGCGACCGATGACGCGCAGATGGTGCGCGCGCTCGGCAAGACGGTTGCAGTCGTGGAAGGGAGCGCGATGCTCGAGAAGATCACCCACCCCAGTGATTTCGCCGCCGCCGAGGCGCGGTTCGGAGCGTCGATGCGGGTGCGGACCGCCACCGGCTATGACGTGCACCGCTTTGCCGAGGGCGAGGAGCTCTGGCTGGGTGGGATCAGGGTGCCCCATTCGCGCGGGCTCTCGGGGCATAGCGACGCGGATGTGGTGCTGCATGCGATCACCGATGCGCTGCTCGGCACGATCGGCGCGGGCGATATCGGCATGCACTTCCCGCCAAGCGACCCGAAATGGCGCGGCGCGGCCTCGGCGCAGTTCCTGCAGCATGCGGCCTCGCTGGTGGCAGCCGAGGGCGGTGTGATCGATTTCATCGACGTGACGATCATCTGCGAGGCGCCCAAGGTGGGCCCGCACCGTGAGGCGATCCGGGCGAGCATTGCCGCGATCCTGGGGCTGCGGGTTTCCGAAGTGAGCGTGAAGGCGACGACCACCGAGCGGCTGGGGTTCACCGGCCGCGGCGAGGGCATGGCTGCGCAAGCGGTGGCGACGGTGCGGGTGCCGGCCTGAGTGATGTCTTGCGGTTCCCCGGCGAAAGCCGGGGCCCAGGGTGTCGGCGCGCGGGACACCCTCCCCACCGCCTCAGGGAACGAACTGACTCGCGTCGGCAACATTACGGTGGCACATGCCCCGCCCTATGGACACGATTCTCCCGCCGGAGCTGGTCGCCGCAGCGCGCAAGGTGCTTGAAGCCAATCGCGCAGCCGGGCGCCGCGTCGCCGTGGCCGAGAGCTGCACGGGCGGCCTCGTCTCGGCCGCGCTCACCGAGATCCCCGGCTCGTCCGACGTCTTCGACGCCGGGTTCGTCACCTATTCGAACGAAGCCAAGCACGATGTGCTCAAGGTCGGCAGCGACGTGCTGGAGACGTTCGGCTCGGTCTCGATCGCCGTGGCCTGGAGCATGGCGCAGGGCGCGCTGGCGCGGACCCATGCCGATGTCGCGGTGGCGATCACCGGGATCGCCGGTCCCGATGGCGGCAGCGAGAAGAAGCCGGTGGGCACGGTGGTGTTCGCCCAGGCGGTGCGCAACGCCGATCCCGATCACATCGTCGCGGACGCCCGCCATTTCGAGAATAACGGCCGCGCCGGCATCCGCCTTCAGGCGGCGTTGTGCGCGCTCGAGCTGCTGATGCCCGGTGCCGCGGCCCCCGAGGCGGACGAAGCCGACGTCGAATCGCCGTAGAGGCGGGCGGCGCGTTCCTCGAACGCGTTGATCATCTTGCGCAGTGCCCGGTCGAACATCTGGCCGGCGAGCATCTCGAACACGCGGTTCTTGAACGCGAAGTCGACGGTGAAGTCGACCAGGCAGCCCCCCTGCCCGTCGCTGCGGAAGCCCCAGTCATTGTTGAGGTGCTTGAGCGGGCCATCGACATATTCGATGTGCAGGCTGGCCGGGCGTGCCTTGGTGACACGCGAGGTGAAGGTCTCGCGCAGGCCCTTGAAGCCGACGATCATGTCCGCGAGCATCTGCGTGTCGCTGTTCGAGCGGACGCGGATCGCGCTGACCCAGGGCAGGAATTCCGGATATCTGGCGACGTCGGCCACCAGGTCGAACATCTGCTCCGGCGTATAGGGCAGCGGGCGGGTTTCGGAATGCTTGGGCATCGTATCAATTCGTCATCCCGGCGAAAGCCGGGATCCCAGGAGATGATGCGGGGAAAGAGCCGCATGAGATCCCGGCTTTCGCCGGGATGACGGGTATCATTTTCCGGCCTTCGCCAGCTTCGCTTCGCGCGCGGCCTTCATCTCGGCGAAGTCCTCGCCGGCGTGATAGCTCGAGCGGGTCAGCGGCGACGAGGCGACCTGGAGGAAGCCCTTGGCCCGGCCGATCGCGCCATATGCCTGGAAGGCGGCGGGGGTGACGAACTCCTCGACCTTGGCGTGGCGCGGGGTCGGCTGGAGATACTGGCCCATCGTCAGGAAATCGATGTCGGCCGAGCGCATGTCGTCCATCACCTGATGGACTTCCAGGCGCTGCTCGCCCAGGCCGAGCATGATGCCCGACTTGGTGAAGATCGTCGGATCGAGGCGCTTCACCGTCTCCAGCAGGCGCAGCGACGCATAGTAGCGCGCGCCCGGGCGGATCGTCGGGTAGAGCCTGGGGACGGTCTCGAGATTGTGGTTGTAGACGTCCGGGCGGGCGGCGACGATCGCTTCGATCGCGGCTTCATGCTTGTTGCGGAAGTCCGGGGTCAGGATCTCGATCGTGGTGGTCGGGTTGGCCTTGCGGATCTCCTCGATCACCTTGACGAACTGGCTGGCGCCGCCGTCGGGCAGATCGTCACGATCGACCGAGGTGATGACGATGTGCTCGAGGCCCATCTGCGCGGCGGCCTCGGCGACGTGCTGCGGCTCCAGCGGATCGACCTTGCGCGGCATGCCGGTCTTGACGTTGCAGAAGCGGCAGGCGCGCGTGCAGACGTCGCCCAGGATCATCACCGTGGCGTGTTTCTTCGTCCAGCACTCGCCGATGTTCGGACAGGCCGCTTCCTCGCAGACGGTGACGAGGTTCTTCGAGCGCATCAGCGCCCGGGTCTTGGCGAAACCTTCCGAGGTCGGGGCCTTTACGCGGATCCAGTCGGGCTTGCGCTGGCGTTCCGGGCGTGGTGCTGCGGAGAGATCGTTCATGGGGGCCAGATAGAGCGGCTGGGCCGGCGTTTCCAGCCCTGGTTGCACTTTCGTCAAGCTGTGGCCTCCGCAACACTTCGATACAAACCTTGGCAGTCGGAAAAGCGGACGCTAGGGCATCCGTCATGACCGACTTCACCGACCTGCTCGACGGCTATCAGCGTTTCCGGACCAGCGAATATCGGCGGCATCGCGACCGCTGGTCGGGGCTGAGCGAGGGCCAGAGCCCGCGGGTGATGGTGATCGCCTGCTCGGACAGCCGGGTCGATCCGGCGCAGATCTTCGATACCGTGCCGGGCGAGATTTTCGTGGTGCGCAACGTCGCCAACCTGGTGCCGCCGTTCGAGGACGATGCGAGCCGGCACGGCGTGTCCGCCGCGCTGGAGTTCGCGGTGAACCAGCTCGAGGTGCCGGAGATCCTGGTGCTCGGCCATGGCGCGTGCGGCGGTGTCGGCGCGGCGCTGTCGCAGCGCTTCAAGGGCGCGGCGAACGGCGAAGGCGGGTTCATCGCCCACTGGGTCGACATGCTCGACGCGGCGCGCGAGCAGGTCGTCGCCAAATATGGCACCGGCCCCGAGGCGGTGCGTGCGCTCGAGCTGGAGACGGTGCGCGTCTCACTGACCAACCTCACCACCTTCCCCTTCGTCAGCAAGCGGCTGGCCGAGGGGCGGCTGAAGATCCACGGCGCCTATTTCGCGATCGCGGACGGCGTGCTGCACGTGATGGGCGACGACGGCGAGTTCGCGCCGGCCTGAGCGGCTAACGCGCCGCCGCGCCGAGGTCGGCGACTTCCTCCAGATAGCGTTTGCGCGGGGTCCAGCCGCCATCGACGCTGCCGATGATCTTGTGGCGGACCGGGCCGAGCCCGCAGAAGCGCAGGATGTTGCGCTCCAGGCTCTTGAGGCTGTGGGCGCGGTAGAGCCAGCTATAGACCGGCGCGGGCGTCTGCATCGTCACCACGACGCGCGCCGAGCGGCCCTGGAGCAACGGCTCGGGAAAGCCCTGCTTCACATAGCGGAACGCGAAATCGGGGCGGAGAAGCTGCTCGAGGAACGCCTTGAACCACGCCGGCACGTCGCCGAGCCAGAGCGGGTAGAAGATCGCGACATGCTCCGACCAGAGCAGGTCGCGCTGGATCGCCTCGATCACCGGAAGGACCGGCTCCTCGCGATATTCGGCCTGGGTGCGCAGGATCGGGAAATCGAGATCGGCGATGCGGACGCGGCGGACTTCGTGCCCCGCCCCAACCGCTCCCTCGACATAGGCATCGACCAGCGCATGGCCGTAGCGGGCGGGATCGGGGTCCGGATGGCCATCGAGCAGGAGGATGCGGGTCATGGCATGATCCTGCCCCGCCCTCTCCCGCTTCGCCTTGCGCAGGGTCAAATGGCCCGGGCGATCAGAGCCCGGCGTCGGTCTTCAGCGTGCCTTCCGGATCGGCGATCGCGTCGGCGCGCTCCTGCTCGGACCTGGGCGTGGCGACCAGCGGCTTCGCGGCGGCGAGCGCGCGGCGATAGGCCTCGACCAGCGCGGCGCGCGGCTCGGTGCGGATATCGGGCTGGACGCCCTTGCCTTCCCAATTGTCATGAGTGGTCGGATGCTCGACCCGGCCATTGGGGACGAAGGCGCTCATGCCGGCACCGAGCTCGACCGGGCGGTTCTGCGGATTGGCGCCGCCGCGGGTGGGCTCGCCGACCAGTACGGCGCGGTGCGCGGCCTGGACGTCATAGGCGAAGCCTTCCGCCGCCGAGAAGGTGCGGTTGGCGGTGAGCACGAACACCGGCTTGTCGAGATAGAGCGATCCGGTGGCCGGGATATCGGCATGGCGCTGCTCGACTTCGGTGGTGCCGTCCCGGTTGCGCCAGGTGATCTTCGCCATCGGGATCGGGGTGGCCGAGAGATGGCCGAGCAGGCGTGAATCGGTGGTGCCGCCGCCGCCGGTATTCTCGCGCAGGTCGATGATCAGGGCGTTGGTGTCGCGGAGCATCTCCATCGCGCGATCGATCATCACCGCGCCATCGGCGTCCTGGGCGAAGTAGCGCAGCTTGAGATAGCCGATATTGCCCGGCAGGCGGCGCACGCCCATCAGCCCGTGGGCGATATGCTTCTCGAGCAGTGCGGCTTCATTCGGGACCGGCGTGCGATCCGGCGTGATCGTGTTGATCCTGATCTTGAGATGCAGGTCATGGCTCTCGGCGAGCAGCGCGTTGACCTGGGTGACCAGGGCCTCCCGGTCGCGGAGCGCGATCAGGCGGCCGCGCTCCTTGCGGAGCAGCGCCTGGATGCGCGTGCCGACATCCGGATAGGAATAGGTATCGAGCCCGGCGATCAATGCATCGACCGCGCGGGTAGCGGCGGCCGGTGTCAGGTCATCGGGTGCCGCCGAGACGGGAGCGGCGAGCAGAAGCAGGGCAGCGGCGGCAAGGGAGCGCATCGGGGTTCCGAACCTGTGAAGTGTGTTGCTTGAACAAACCACTTCGGCGCGGAACGCGATTTCCTTGCGACGAAACTCAACTTTGCCGCGACCAGATCAAAGGCCGAGTGCCTTTTTTGCGACCTTCTCCACCTCGGGATCGAGCTCGGGCGGGGTCATCGGCACATGCTTCTCCAGCGCATCGGCGATCGCGGTGAGCGCAGCGATGCGGGCGGACTTCTTGTCGTTGCCGTCGATCACGATCCAGGGCGCGTGCTCGGTATTGGTGCGCTTGAACATCTCGTGCATCGCGTCGAGATATTCGGGGCGCTTCGCCCGATTGCGATAATCGTCGAGCCCGGTCTTCCAGCGCTTCCAGGGGTGTTCGAGCCGGTCCTTGAGCCGCTTGTCCTGGGTCTTCTGGGTGACGTGGACGAAGACCTTCACCAGGGTGGTGCCGGCCGTGACCTGCTGGGCCTCGAAATCGTTGATCTCGTCATAGCCGCGTTCCCACTCGGCCTTGCCGGCAAAGCCCTCGACCCGCTCGACCAGGACGCGACCGTACCAGGTACGGTCGAAGATCGCGATATTGTGCTGGGCGGGCAGCCGGCGCCAGAAGCGCCAGAGGAAATGATGGGCAAGCTCTTCCTGGGTGGGCGCGGAGATCGGCCAGACCTCGTAATAGCGCGGGTCCCATTCGGCGGTGAGGCGCTGGATGATGCCGCCCTTCCCCGCCGCGTCCCACCCCTCGAACGCGACGATCGCGCGGCGGCGGTGGACGATGTGCGCGTAGTGGATGTGGCTCAGCCGTTTCTGGACCTTGGCCAGCGCCTTGTCATAATCGCCGTGGAGCTTCTCGCCCTTCTCATAGTCCGACAGATCGATCGTCACGCCGTTCCTCCATTCAGTGGGGGAACGATAGAGGCACGATAAGGCTGCGCCAACCGCCTCAGTCGGGGTTTTCGGCCGCGACCTTCGCGGTCTCGGCGCGCAGGGCCTTGAGTTCCTCGAGCGACATCGGCGCGTCCGGACCGGAGCCGCTGTCGCCGCAGCGGTTGTGCAGTGCCTGCGACGCGGTGAGCATCCGCTCGCTGAGCGCGAACTGGCGGTCCATCGCCTGATCCATCTCCTTCGGCATGCCGTTGCTGCCCATGCCGGCGGTTGCCGCGCTCGACATCAGCGAGCCACCCATCGACACCGCCGTGCCGACGCCGGGGATAAGTCCCGCCAGGCTGGAGAGCAGCCCGCCGGTACGCGCAGCCTTGGATCGCGCCTGCATCTTCTTGCGCATGTCCTCGGCCATCTTGGTCATGCCGATGCTCTCGGCCTGCATGTCGCGTTCGGCCTGGGCGACTTCGGCGCGCAGCTTGGTGCAGACCGGATCCTCCCCCGGCGCGCCAGGCGGCGTGGCCGGCGCGGGCACCTCCTGCGCGGCGGCGTTGGCCTGGGCGAGCAGCAGGGCGGCGGCGGTTAGGGCAAGCATGCGGGGGTGACGCTTCATGGCAGGGCTCCCGGTCAGTCGTCCGAAGGTGGGTGGAGGTCGGTGATCCTGCCGGCGGCGTCGACGCCGAAGCGCCAGGTCATCGACTGGTTCTGGAAGGCGATCGCATAGAGGCGGACATGGTCGTCCTTGCCGGGCGTATCCGCGACCAGGGTGACGCGCCGGACCGGGCCGAGCGCGGCGAGCAGCGGCTGGCCGTAATCCTCGAGGAACGGCACCGGCCCCGTGAGTGCGCTTTCGGCATAGCGCTTGCGATCGAGCTTGCCCGCTGCCGCTTCGGCCATCGCCTCGCGCATCAGCGCGGTGAGTTCGGGCTTCGTATCCGGCACCGCCTTGGGGGCGGCCGGCCTGGGCAGGTAGAAATCGGCGATGCCGCGCGCCAGCAGCGGATAGTAACGCTGCTGGTTGGTGAGGACGATCACCGTCAGCCCTTCGGCATCGGCATGGAGGATGTCGGCGAGCGCGGGGCCGCCGCTGTGCCCGACTACCTTGACGCCATGATAGGTGCCGACGGTCCAGCCCACACCGAAGCCGGCGGGCTTGCCGGTCTTGAGCAAGGGGGGCGTCTCGAGCAGCTTCTGGCTCTCGGGCCTGAGCAGTTCGCCGCGATCGAGCGCGGCGAACAGGGCGGCGAAATCGCGCGCCGAGCTGTGCAGGCCGCCGGCGGCATAGCCGGTCTCGCCATAGACGAAGCTGCTCATCCGCTGCTCGCCGTCGCGCCAGGCATGGATGGCGGCGCGGTGCGGGAGCGGCAGCGACGAACGGAAGGGACCGCCCTGGCGCTCGAAGTTGAAGCCGGTGTCCTTCAGGCCGAGCGGCGTGCAGATCTCGTCGCGGAAGATCGCGGCGATGTCCTTGCCCGCCACCTTCTCCATCACCGCGCGCAGCACGACGAAATCGGTGAAGCCATAGCGGCTCTCGGTGCCCGGCGCATAGGCGAGCGGGGCCTGCATCGCGGCGGCGAGCGTGTCGGCGACATTGTCCTTATGCTCGGGCAGCTTCTCGGACAGGCCGGAGCTGTGGCTCGCGAGGTTGAGGATCGTGATCTCGCGCCAGCTGGCGGGCGCATCCGGGAAGAAGCGATCGAGCGTGTCGTCGAGGCGGAGCTTGCCGGCCTCGACCAGCCGCATCAGCGCGATGCCGGTGAAGATCTTGGTGGCGGACGCGGTCTGGAAGCGCGTATCCGGCCCGACGGGTGCATTCCATTCGAGATTGGCGAGCCCGTAGCTGCGCACCGTCTCGACCTTGCCCTTGCGGACCACGGCGACGGCGATGCCGGGGATGTGCCCGGCCTCCATCTGGGTGCGGACATAGTCATCGACGGCATCGGCGCCTGCGGGCGACGCTGCGAACAGGGCCATGGCGGCCACACCAGCCAGGTAACGCATCCAACTCTCCCGACACGAGCAAGACTGCCCGAAATCGGGCTAGCCGGGTCGGGAACGTGCCGGGAATGGCTATGCGATGAAAGTCGATCTGCTTACTTCGAAGTCGCGATCCGATCGGCATCGACGCGGTTCTGGAGCATCTTGCCCGCCTCGGCATCGGCGGCGCTGCGCAGCGTCGTCTCGGCGATGGCGGCCAGCGCTTCCTCGGTAAGGAAGGCCTGGTGGCCGGTGACCAGCACGTTGGGGAAGGTCAGCAGGCGCTGGAACAGGTCGTCGGAGACGATCTCGTTCGACAGGTCCTCGAAGAACAAATCGGCTTCCTGCTCATAGACGTCGAGCGCGACGGCGCCGATCTTGCGGGACTTGAGCCCCTCGATCAGCGCGGCGGTGTCGATCAGTGCGCCGCGGCTGGTGTTGACGATCATCAGGCCGTCACGGGCGGCGTCGATCGTCGCGGTATCGATCAGGTGGCGGGTGTCCGGGGTGAGCGGGCAATGGAGGGTGATGATCTCGGCGGTGCGCAGCAGTTCGTCGCGGGGGACGTAGCGGACGCCGATGCGCTCCAGCTCGGGATCGGGATAGAGGTCCGCGGCCAGCACCTCGCAGCCAAAGCCGAGCCTGAGGCCGCGGGCGACCAGCGCGCCGATCTTGCCGGTGCCGATCACGCCGACGGTGCGCCCGTGGAGATTGCGGCCGATCAGGCCGTCGAGCGCGAAATTATTGTCGCGCACCCGCGCCCAGGCGCGCGGGATATGGCGATCTACCGCAAGCAGGAGCCCGATGGTGAACTCGGCAACGGCATGGGGGGAATAGGCGGGCACGCGGACCACGGCGATCCCGAGCCGATGCGCGGCGGCGAGATCGACATTGTTGAACCCGGCACAGCGTAGCGCGACCAGCCGCGTCCCCTGCCCGGCCAGCACTTCCAGCACCTCGGCATCGACGACATCGTTGACGAAGACGCACACCGCCTGGTGCCCGGCGGCGAGCGATGCGGTGGCGGGCTCGAGGCGGGGCTCGAGGAAATGCAGGTCATGGCCGAATGCCGCGTTCGCTTCGGTCAGGAAGCGGCGGTCATAGGACTTGGTGTTGAACACCGCGATACGCATGCATGTCTCCCGCCGGATGTGCCGGCCATTTCGGATACCGCAGCGGCCCGGCGGCGGCCAGTGGTGCCCGGACATGCGCCCTATCATGCGTCAACCACACCATTTCGGATGAAATTGGGCGCGTGACGAATGAAAATCGTCGCAACTTCCCTTGAATAATAGCTGAATTATATGCTTTTTTCGCTGCGGAGCTGCGCTCCGGGTTTCAGCGTTCTTGGGGGATTTCATGAAAATCGGTTCGATGTGGCGTCTGGGCGCAGGCCCTTGCGCGTGCGTGATGGCGCTTGCCGCCTGCAGCGGCGGTGGCGGCACCGGCTCCGGACCCAGCGGCGGCGTTGCCGGCCCGACCCCGGCGCCGACGGTCAGCCCGACGCCGACTCCCACCCCCACGCCCACGCCGGTGCCCAAGGAAACCGCGACCACCAGCGACGGCGTGACCGTCGACATCGCGCCGATCGCTGCCTTCGAATATCCTTGGGCGATCAACTTCATTCCCGACGGGCGCCTCCTGGTGACCCAGGCCTTTGACGGGATCCGGCTGGTTGCCCAGAACGGGTCCTATTCCGCGCCGCTTGCCGGCCTGCCCAAGGGTTTCCGCGCGTTCGACATCATACTGAGCGCCGATTACGCCACGTCGCACAAGGTGGTCATCAGCTTCGACGAGCCGGGTACCAACGGAGCGGAAGGGCTCGCCGTGGCGACGGCCGAGCTCGTGTTGCCGACCGATGGCGAGCCGCGCTTCGAGAATTTCAAGA
Organism: Sphingomonas kyeonggiensis; assembly: GCF_014204495.1. Classification (GTDB taxonomy): domain Bacteria; phylum Pseudomonadota; class Alphaproteobacteria; order Sphingomonadales; family Sphingomonadaceae; genus Sphingomonas; species Sphingomonas kyeonggiensis_A. Next base: position 388,349 of record NZ_JACHLN010000002.1, read on the forward strand.
CCATCTGGAGGCAGACCAAGACGACCACTGCCGGCCAGTTCGGCGGCAAGCTCGCCTTCTCGCCGGACGGCAAATATCTGTTCATCACCACCGGCGAGCGCGCGACCTTCGATCCGGCGCAGGACCTGTCCAATACGCTGGGCAAGACGATCCGGCTGTTCGCCGACGGCACGATCCCGCCGGACAATCCCTTTGTGAAGACGCCCGGTGCGATGCCGGAGATCTGGACGCTCGGGCATCGCAATCCCTATGGCATCGCGTTCGATGCCGCCGGGCGCCAGTGGCAGCACGAAATGGGTCCCAAGGGCGGCGACGAGCTCAACCTGATCGTTCCCGGCGGCAATTATGGCTGGCCGAAAGTCTCCTGGGGCAACAACTATGACGGCGGGCTGATCCCCAAGCCGGCGACCGGCGACGGCTATGTGGCGCCGGTGACCTATTGGGACCCGGTGATCGCGCCGGCGGGCATGATCATCTATTCGGGCAAGATGTTCCGGCAATGGGCCGGCTATGCGATCATGGGCGGCCTGCAGTCGCAGGGGCTGGTGTTCGTCAAGTTCAACGGGACGAGCGCGGCCGAAGTCGCCCGGTTGCCGCTCCACGCGCGCATCCGCGATGTCCGCGAAGGCTCGGACGGGGCGATCTGGGTGCTCGAGGATACCGGCACCGGGCGCGTGCTGCGCGTCTCGCCCCGGCCGAACTGAGCGGCCTCAGCAGGCGACGACGTTCACCGCCAGGCCGCCCTGGGCCGTCTCCTTGTACTTGGAGCGCATGTCCTCGCCGGTCTGGCGCATCGTCTCGATCACCGCGTCGAGGCTGACGACATGGCTGCCGTCGCCATGCATGGCGAGATAGGCGGCGTTGATCGCCTTGATCGCGCCCATCGTGTTGCGCTCGATACAGGGGATCTGGACGAGGCCGCCGATCGGATCGCAGGTGAGGCCGAGATTATGCTCCATGCCGATCTCGGCGGCGTTCTCGATCTGGGCGTTGGTTGCGCCGAGCGCCGCGGCCAGGCCGGCGGCGGCCATCGAGCAGGCGACGCCGACTTCGCCCTGGCAGCCCATCTCGGCTGCCGAGATCGAGGCGCGCTTCTTGTAGAGGAAACCGATCGCCGCGGTGGTCAGCAGGAAAGTCCGCGAACCCGCGGGCGTGGGGTTGGCGCAGAAGGTCTCGTAATAGCGCAGCACCGCCGGGATCACCCCCGCCGCGCCATTGGTCGGCGCGGTGACGACGCGGCCGCCGGCGGCATTCTCCTCGTTCACCGCGAGCGCCCACAGGCTGACCCAGTCGAACACGAGCGACGGATCGCTGCGGGGCCCGCGTGCCATCAGCCGCTGGTGCAGGTCGCGGGCGCGGCGCTTGACCTTGAGGCCGCCGGGCAGCTCCCCCTCCCCGCGCATGCCGCGATCGATACAGGCCGACATGGCGGCGCGCAGGCTGTCGAGGAAGGCGTCGGTCTCGGCATCGTCGCGCCAGGCGGCTTCATTGGCCCGGACGATATCGGCGATGCTGGCGTCCTGCGCCGCCGCCACGGCGAGCAGCTCGGCGCCGGAGGTGAAGGCGAAGGGCAATTTGACGTTGGTCTGGGGCGGCTCGCAGCCACCTTCGACGATCGCGCCGCCGCCGATCGAATAATAGAAGGTCTCCCAGGGCTCGCCCTCGGGATAATGGGCGACGAAGCGCATGCCGTTCGGGTGCGCCGGCAGGAACTTGTCGTCGCGGAAGATCAGGTGGCGACCCTCGACGAACGGCACCACGACATGGCCGCCCAGCGCCAGCTGCTGCTCGGCGCGGATCGTCTCGACGATGGTGTTCACCGCATCGGGATCGACGCTCTCGGGCTGGTAGCCGGCAAGGCCGAGGATCGTCGCGATATCCGTGGCGTGGCCGCGCCCGGTGAGCGCGAGCGAGCCGAACAGCTCGCAGGAGACGGCAGTCGGCGTGCCCTTGTCCAGCGCCTGCTCCGCGAAGGAAGCGGCGGCGCGCATCGGGCCGACAGTGTGCGAGCTCGACGGGCCGATACCGATGGTGAACAGGTCGGCGAGCCCAATCGTCGCCTCCGCCCGGGCACGCGCCCGCGCGGTGTTGTCTTCAGACATTGCTACTCCTGCGTCCCGACTCTGGCGGCCGGATTGCTGATCTTGGTTGTAGTTTTATGTCTGTACGTTGAAGTTTTATAACTTCAAGCGGGCGAGAGGCCTCTGGCTATTCTGTTCCCCGGCGAAAGCCGGGGCCCAGGGTCACAAGCGACACGGAAAAGAAACCCTGGACCCCGGCTTTCGCCAGGGAACAGAGCGGGCGGTTGCGCGACCGCGAAACTCAGCCCGCCGCGGGATCGACGATGCCGTCGGTGCCCTTCTTGGCGAGGTCCGCCGCGACCTGCGGTGCCAGGCGGATGTTGAGTTCCTTGAGCTGCTTCTCGCTGACATAGGACGGGGCCTGCATCATCAGGTCCTCGGCCTTCTGCGTCATCGGGAAGACGATGACTTCGCGGATGTTCGGCTCGTCGGCGAGCAGCATCACGATGCGATCGACGCCCGGGGCCGAGCCGCCGTGCGGCGGGGCGCCGAACTTGAAGGCGTTGATCATGCCGGCGAAATTGGTGTCGACATCGGCCTGGGTGTAGCCGGCGATCTCAAACGCCTTGTACATGATCTCCGGACGGTGGTTCCGGATCGCGCCCGACGACAGCTCGATGCCGTTGCAGACGATGTCGTACTGATAGGCGAGGATGTCGAGCGGGTCCTTGGTCTCCAGCGCTTCGAGTTCGCCCTGCGGCATCGAGAACGGGTTGTGGCTGAAGTCGACCTTCTTGGCGTCCTCGTCATACTCGAACATCGGGAAGTCGACGATCCAGCAGAACTCGAAGCGCTTCTTGTCGATCAGCTCGAGCTGCTCGGCGGCGCGGGTGCGCGCGAGGCCGGCGAGCTTGGCGGCCTGGGCTTCCTTGCCAGCGGCGAAGAAGATGCCGTCGTTCGGGCCGAGGCCCATCGCCTGCGCAATGGCCTGCATGCCTTCCTGGCCGTGGTTGTTGGCGATCGGGCCGCCGAACACGCCGTCCTTCTGGGTGGCGTAGCCGAGGCCCGGGAAGCCTTCCGACTGGGCCCAGCTGTTCATGTCGTCGAAGAACTTGCGGCTCTTCTCATGCGTGTTGGGTGCCGGGACCGCGCGGACGACATCGCCGCCCTCGACGATCGAGGCGAAGCGACCGAAGCCCGAGCCCTTGAAGAACTCGCTGACGTCGGTGATCAGCAGCGGGTTGCGCAGATCGGGCTTGTCGTTGCCGTACTTCAGCATCGATTCGCGGTACGGGATACGCTTGAACGGCAGAGCGGAAACACTGCGGCCCATGCCTTCCCAATCGGCGAATTCCTCGAACACGCCGTGCAGCACCGGCTCGATCGCGGCGAACACGTCGTCCTGGGTGACGTAGCTCATCTCGAAATCGAGCTGGTAGAACTCGCCCGGCGAACGATCGGCGCGCGCGTCCTCGTCGCGGAAGCACGGCGCGATCTGGAAATACTTGTCGAAGCCGGCGACCATCAGCAGCTGCTTGAACATCTGCGGCGCCTGCGGGAGCGCGTAGAACTTGCCCGGGTGGACGCGCGACGGAACGAGATAGTCGCGGGCGCCTTCGGGCGACGACGCGGTGAGGATCGGCGTCTGGAACTCGGTGAAGCCCTGGTCGATCATCCGGCGGCGCAGCGAGGCGATGACGCTCGAGCGCAGCATGATGTTCTTGTGGACCTTCTCGCGGCGCAGATCGAGGAAGCGGTTCCGCAGGCGGATTTCCTCGGGGTACTCGGCATCGCCGAACACCGGCAGCGGCAGTTCCTGCGCCTGGCTCTGGATCTTCGCCTCGGTTACGCGGATCTCGACTTCGCCGGTCGGCAGGTTCGGGTTCACTGCCTCGGCCGAGCGGGCGACGACCTTGCCGGTCATCGTCACCACCGATTCGCTGCGCAGCGACTCGATCACCTGGAAGGCCGGACCGTCCACTTCGGTGACGATCTGGGTGATGCCATAATGGTCGCGCAGGTCGATAAAGACCAGGTCGCCATGGTCGCGCTTGCGATGGACCCAGCCCGAAAGGCGGACTTCCTGGCCGACATGTTCGGCGCGGAGCTGGGCGCAGGTGTGCGTGCGATAGGCGTGCATTTCCGGTCTTTCCCTTGCTCGTCACCCCCGCGAAGGCGGGGGTCCAGGGTCACGAGCGATGTTGCCTTGGGCTCTGGATCCCCGCCTGCGCGGGGATGACGAATAAATTAGCGTGGGCGCGCATTCCTTGCAGACCCCACTTTTGTCAACCCGAAGACCGGTCTATGGGCCTAGGATGCATATCCATGGTCTGATTGAAGACAGCGCGACTCTCGCCAACCTCTGCGCCCGCCTCGCCAACAAGCCCTACGTGTGTGTGGACACCGAGTTCATGCGCGAAAACAGCTATTGGCCCGAACTCTGCCTGATCCAGATCGCCGACGACGAAGAAGCCGCGGCGATCGATCCCATGGCACCGGGAATCGATCTCACCCCCCTGCTCGACCTGATGGTCGACAATGAGGAGGTGCTGAAGGTCTTCCATGCCGGCGGCCAGGACATCGAGATCGTCTACAACCTCACCGGCAAGACGCCGCACCCGCTGTTCGACACCCAGGTTGCCGCGATGGCGCTCGGGCTCGGCGAGCAGATCGGCTATTCCAACCTGGTCGACACCTATCTGGGCTTCACGATCGACAAGGGCGCCCGCTTCACCGACTGGAGCCGCCGCCCGCTCGACAAGCGCCAGATCGACTACGCCATCGCCGACGTGACCCATCTCTCCAAGATCTTCCCCAAGATGCTGGAGAAGCTGAAGAAAACCGGTCGCGGCGCCTGGCTGGACCAGGAGATGGAGCGGCTCGCCGACCCCGAGAACTATCATAACGACCCGGACGAGGCGTGGCAGCGCGTGCGCGTCTCCAGCCGCAAGCCCGAGGTGCTGGGCCGCCTGAAGGCACTCGCCCGCTGGCGCGAGCTCGAGGCGCAGGGCAAGGACCTGCCGCGCGGCCGCATCGTCAAGGACGAGACGCTGGCCGACCTCGCCGGCAACCCGCCGCGCAAGCAGAGCGACCTGGGCAAGGTACGCGGGCTTTCGGCTGCCTGGGCGGGCAACGACATCGGCGGGCGGCTGATGGCGGCGCTCGACGGTTCCGAGCCGATGTCGACCGCCGAGATGCCGCCGCGCGATGATCGCAAGCCCTCGCTCGGCAAGGACGGCGCGCTGGTCGCGGACCTGCTCAAGCTGCTGCTCAAGATCCGTGCCAAGGAGATCAACGTGGCGCCGCGCCTGCTCGCGCGCTCGGACGATCTCGAGTCGCTGGCGGCCGGGGTACGCGACGGTCTCGCGATCCTGGAGGGCTGGCGCTACGAGCAGTTCGGCCGCGACGCGCTCAACCTGGTCGAGGGTCAGCTGGGGTTCACCGTCAAGAATGGTAAGCTCAAGATGACCCGTACCGAGGAACCTGCTGCATGATTCGCCTCGTCCTGCCTGCCGCTGTTGCCCTGGTGATGACCGGTGCCTGCACCCCGAAGACGCCGCCCGAGGCGATCCCGGGCGTGGAGTGCAATGCGTCGAAGCTGGGCGACCTGGTCGGCAAGACGCGCAGCCCCGAAGTCGAGGCCGAGGCGCGCAAGCTGTCGGGCGCGAAGACGGTGCGCTGGCTGACGCCGGAATCGATGATGACGATGGATTTCCGGCCCGACCGGCTGAACCTGCATCTCGGCACCGACGGCAAGATCGGCTCGGCCCGCTGCGGGTAAGCACCGGGTTAAGCACCTCGCGCCCTCCCCTTCGTTACGCATCCGGGCTATAAGCCGCGGTGCCGGGGGGCGACCGAGGAGAGAGACATGCGCGCCATCGGAACGATCGCGACTGCCCTGCTGGTTGCCGGCTGCATGAACGACGGCAGGCCCACGCCGATGCCGGGACCGCGCATCTGCAATGCCGGTGCGGTGCAGCGCTTTATCGGCGCGCCGATGTCGCCGCAGCTCCAGCCACGGCTGCGGGCACGCAGCGGTGCCTCGAGCGTCCGCGTGGTGCGTCCAGGCGAGGCCGTGACGATGGACTTCCGCCGCGACCGGCTGACGGTGGACGTCAACCAGCGCGGGCGGATCAGCGGGCTGCGCTGCGTCTAGCGGCGCTCAGGCCCTGGGCGCGGCGCCGAACAGGTCGTCGGCGAACAGGTCGATCGCCTTTTGCGAGATGCCGGTGTTGTTGAGCAGGACGATGCTTTCCTGCGTGTCGTAGCGGTGCGCGAGCAGGCTGCGATAGCCGGCGGTGCGGCCGGTTTCCCATGCCGCTTCGACCGGTTTGCCGGCGATCGTCATCGTCCGCACGCGTCCGCCGAGTGAATAGTCCTGTTCGGTGACGCGCACCGTCCGCAGCGCCTTGAGCGAGGTGGGCGATACGAATCCCTTGTCGAACACCGCATGCCCGACGCGGAGCAGGTCGCCCGCATTGCTGAAATAGCCGCCCGAGGCCGCCATCACCGGCGTGCGCGGATTGGGCCATTCGACCACCGGGTCGACGGTGCGATAGGACAGCGCCGAGCCGGTCTGGTTCTCGGTACCGATCGCAGCGGTGGTGTGCGCGAGGCCCAGCGGATCGAGCGTGATCTCGCGCATCGCCTGCTGGAAGGGCTTGCCGGTCACCGCCTCGACGATCGCGACGACGATGAACCAGTTGGTCAGCAGGTAATCGAACTTGGCTCCAGGCTCGAAGATCAGGTCGCCCGAGCAGAAGCGGCGGACTGATTCCGCGGTGCCGATGTCACGGGTGACCAGGTCGGGTTCCAGCTTGAGCTCGGGCATGAAGCCGTTGGGGATGCCGCTGGTGTTCGACAGCAGATGCGCGAGCTGGACCTTGCCCCCGGTGTCAGGGCGGTAGCCGGGCAACAGCGTCGCGATCGGCGCGTCGAGCGCGAGCTTGCCGGCCTCGGCGAGCTTGAGGATCGTCACCGTGGTGAGGAACTTCGAGATCGAGGCGATGCCGTAGACCGTGTCGGTGGTGACCGGTGCCTTGGTGGCGATGTTCGCCAGCCCGAAATTGCGGACATAGACTTGCTTGCCGGCCTTGGCGCGGAGGATCGTGCCGGCAAAGCCATTGGCCTTCACGAAGGCGTCGATCTTCGCATCGTCCGGATGGCCCTTGGCCCAGGCCGGCAGCGGTGCCAGCGCGGTCATTCCCATGGCCGCGCCACCCTGCAGCAGCGCGCGTCTATCGATCAGCATCCGATCATCCCTCCCTACGCCTTTACCTGGGCGAATTCATTGCGGGGGCGACATGAACGCCATGTTACTAGACCTCGAGGATCGGCTCCTTGCCGAAGGCAGCGGCCAACGCCTTGTGGCGCTTCTCGACCGCTTCACCGTAAAGCGCCTCGTCCTCGGGATCCAGGCAGAGCGCCAGCGTCTCCTCGTCGATGTGCAGTTCCGAGCGCTTGATCGGCGCGGCGACGCCGCCCGACAGGCGCTGGCCGAGGCGGATCGCCAGGCCCCAGAGCTTGGCGCGCCACAGCGTGTCGTCATCGGCGAGCTGGGGCAGCGGTGCCGGCGTGTCGAGCCCGCCGCCGAGCGCGGTGTAGAGCGCCTGGCCGAGCGCGGCGCGGCCCATCGAGTCGATCGCCACCCAATTGCCGTGCAGCGCGGCATCAAGGCCGCGTTCGGCGCGGAATTCGGGGTTGGCGTGCCAGCCGACATCGACGAGCTGGCAGGCGGCATGGCGCAGCCGGGCCATCTCGGGCGGCTCTCCGGCGAAGAGCGGGGCGATCCACTGGTCGAGCAGGTCGCCATGCTCGGGGAAACGGCCGAGCCGTTCGCCTTCGTCGCGGGTAGCGGCGATCAGCGGGTCCTGCTGGCGCAACTCGGGCGACAGGCGCTGGTAGAGCAGCCCCTCGCGCAGACCATAGGCTGAGACGATGGTCCCCTTGCTGCCAAGCTGCTTGAGCACCTGGGACAGGAGCAGAGCGGCGTCCTCCAGCGAGCCGGCGCGGGCGCTGGAGAGATTCGGAATTGCCTTGAGGTCCGCCTTGGGCATGGCCGCAATCGAGCTCGCAAGCTCGCCAATTCGCGCCACGGCCATCGGGTATTGGTGCGCGATCGGCAGCGGATAATGCTTAAGATGCATGTCGAGCCGGGCCAGGCTGCGCCACGAGCCGCCGACCAGATAGAAGGGCAGCCCCTTCCCCCGCCCCTTCCACCCGGCATCGCCGAGCAGCTTCGCGACCTTGCGCTCCAGCGCGGCCTTGCCCTCCGCGCGGATCGCCCCGAGGCGCAGGACGCCGAGCGGGAAGGACACGCGATCGGTAACCGTGCCGGCAACGACCCGGACCAGCTCGAGCGAGCCGCCACCGAGATCGCCGACGATGCCGTCCGCCTCGGGAATGCCCGAGAGCACGCCGAGGCCGGCGGCCATCGCCTCTTCCTCGCCCGACAGCGTCTCGACCTCGAGCCCGAGGTTGCGCGCCGTCTCGATCAGCTCGCGTCCGTTGGAAGCATCGCGGACGGCGGCGGTGGCGACGGTGCGAAGCTCGCCGACCTGCATCTCGCGGGCGAGCGCCGAGAAGCGCGACAACGCGCCGCGGGCGGCCGCCATGCTGGCGGGCTCGATCGCCCCGGTCTCGGCCAGGCCGCGGCCGAGGCCGGCCATCACCTTCTCGTTGAACAGCGTCGCCGGCAGGCGCGCGGAGCCCTGATAGACCACGAGGCGCACCGAGTTGGAGCCGATATCGATGATCGCGGTACGATCGTCGACAACGGATGGCTTCGTGCGCGCCTTGCGGAACGGCAATGTCGTCATGCCTTGGCCCTGGTCCTCGCCTTGCGCTTCAGCTGGAGCTTGGGAACTGGCTTGCGCGCGTCGAGCGCGGCGCCGCGGCCCGAAAGCGATGGGTTGGTCATGAAATAGCGGTGCAGGTTGAAGCTCGCATCCTCGCCGGGGGCGATGCGGGTATAGTGCCCGTCGCTGCGGAGCACCCAGCTCTGCTCATTGTCCAGCAGGTTCGCCACCATCACCTGATCGAGCACCTGATCGTGCACCGTCTTGTTGAGGATCGGGAGCATGAATTCCACCCGGCGATCGAAGTTGCGCTGCATCCAGTCGGCCGAGGAGATGTAGACCTTGGCGCCGTCATTGGGCAGGGCCTTGCCGTTGCCGAACGCCCAGATGCGGCTGTGCTCGAGGAAGCGGCCGACGATCGACTTGACCTTGATGTTCTCGGACATGCCGGGAACGCCGGGGCGCAGGCAGCAGATGCCGCGGATCACCAGCTCGATCTCCACTCCGGCATTGCTCGCCTCGTAGAGCTTCTCGATCACCGCGGGATCGACCAGCGAGTTCATCTTGGCCCAGAGCTGGCCCGGCCGGCCGGCGCGGGCATGGGCGATCTCGTCATCGATCAGCCCGACCAGCCGGTTGCGCAGGTCGCGCGGGGAGATGCCGATCAGCTCCAGCCCGTGCGGCTCCACATAGCCGGTGACATAGTTGAAGATCTGCGCGGCATCGCGGCCCACCCGCGGATCGGCGGTGAAGAAGCTGATGTCGGTGTAGATGCGGGCCGTGATCGGGTGGTAGTTGCCGGTGCCGAAGTGGCAATAGGTGCGATAGCCATTGCCCTCGCGGCGCACGACCATCGAGACCTTGGCATGGGTCTTCCAGTCGATGAAGCCATAGACGACCTGGACGCCCGCCCGCTCCAGCGCCGTCGCCCAATAGAGGTTCTGCTCCTCGTCGAAGCGGGCCTTGAGCTCGACCACCGCGGTGACCGACTTGCCGGCCTCGGCCGCGGCGATCAGCGCGTTGATGACGGCGGGCTGCTTGCCGGCGCGGTAGAGCGTCTGCTTGATCGCCACCACGTCGGGATCCGACGCCGCCTGCTGCAGGAACGAGATGACGACGTCGAAGCTCTCATAGGGGTGGTGGACGACGATGTCCTTGGCCTTGATCGCCGCGAAGCAGTCGCCGCCATATTCGCGGATCCGCTCGGGGAAGCGCGGCGTATAGGGAGTGAACTTCAGGTCGGGCCGGTCCTCGTCGACCAGCATCGCCAGGTCGCCGATGCCGAGGAAGCCACCGGTCTCGGTGAGCAGCGCTTCGCTGCCGCCAAGTTCCTCCTTGAGCACCGCCTCCAGCTCGGGCGAGATGCTCTCCTCCATCTCGAGACGGATCACCCGGCCGCGGCGGCGGCGCTTGATCGCCGAGCGGAAGGTCAGGACCAGGTCCTCGGCCTCTTCCTCGATCTCGATGTCGCTGTCGCGCAGCACGCGGAAGGCGGCGGCGCCGAGCGAGGTGTAGCCCGGGAAGAGCAGGTGCGAGAAATGCTTGAGCACAGCCTCGACCGCGACATAGCGCGCCGGGTTGCCGGGAAGCCGGACGAAGCGCTTGATCGCGGTGGGCAGCAGGACCAGCTCGCGCACCGGCTCGCGATCCGACTTGCGGACGAGATCGAAGATCACGCTCGATCCCTGGTTCGGGATGAACGGGAACGGGTGGGCCGGGTCGAGCGCCTGGGGCGTCAGGATCGGGAAGATCTGGTCGCGGAAATGGGTTTCCAGCCAGGCCTCGGTCTCGCCTTCGATCGCATTGGCATCGAGGACATGGATATCGGTCTCGAGCAGATCGGCGCGGATGCTCGTCCACACCGCCTGCTGGTTGTCGGCCAGCGCCTCGGCCTCGGCCGAGATGGCATCGAGCTGCTGGCCGGGCGTCAGGCCGTCGACCGAGCGGGTCTCCACCTTCTGCAGCTGCTGGCCCATCAGGCCGGCGACGCGGACCATGAAGAATTCGTCGAAGTTCGAGCCGGAGATCGACAGGAAGCGCAGCCGCTCGAGCAGCGGATGGGCGGGGTTGGTCGCTTCTTCCATCACCCGGCGGTTGAAGGCCAGCCAGCTCAGCTCGCGATTGAAGTAACGTACGGAAGTGTCCGGCAATTCGGTCATCGAAACCCCTTCATCGGCACGCTGTTTCGCTGCCTTGACCATGCCGTTAGTCGCCCTCCGTTGCGGTTATGAGACCAGCTTCGATCAATGTGGCGCGCACGCTCGGGATCGACAAGCGCCGGCTTTCCTCCAGCTCCAGCGCATCGGCAACGCGCAGGATCGCGATATGGCTGCGCTCGATGCGCTTCGCGATCCAGGCGATCACGTCGGGCTTGGCGTGGAGCAGGTGCCGCTCGAAGGCGCGTTCGAGCAGCTGGGGGATGAGTTCGTCGTCCGGTGGGCCGATCTCGAGCAGCGGCGAGGCGGCGAGGCGCGACCTGAGATCGGGCAGCTTGACCGCCCATGCCGGCGGCGCGGCCTGGGCGATGATCAGCAGCGGGCGATGATCGGCCTGGGCCTGGTTCCAGGCGTGGAACACTTCCGCTTCCTTGCCGAGATCGGCATCGTCGAAGATGCGCGCGCCCGTCTTCGCCGCGAAGATGCGCGCGAGCAGGCTGCGGCCGGACTTGCGCGGCCCCACGAGCAGCGCCGACATGACGGGCCAGGTGCCCCAATGTTCGAGCTGATGGACCGCGCGGGCGTTGGAGTCGCTGACCAGGAATTCCGTCTCGCGCGCCTCCGGCAGTCCAAGCGGCAGGCGAAGCTGCGTCATCCGCCGTTCGGAGCTGGTGTGCCGGTGCCGGTGGGGGCCGGTATCGGCTGTTGCCCTGCCCCGCCCCCGCTATTGCCCGGGCGGCGGATGCGGAGGACCCCTACCCCTTCCTGGACGCTCCATCCGCGTGCCTCGAGCTGGGCGCGCAGCGAGGCGATCTGGCCGTCGAACGAGACGCGCATCACCGAGATTCCGCCCAGCGCAAGGCTGGAAGTGACCGCCGAGCGCACGCCCGGAATGCCGCGGAGCGCCGCCTCGCCGGCATTGACCGCGCCGACATTGGGCGTGTCGAACTGGATGTTCACACCGCTGGTGCTGGCGGTGTTGATCGCGCCGGCATCGGGCGTGGGCGTCGCGATGTCGGTCGCCTCGTCCTCGGGCTTCTCTTCCTCGGTCTTGGGCGCAGGCGGACGGGTCGAGAGCAGCCGGTCGGTATGGAGCAGGCCGAGCGCCAGCGCCTGCTGATAGGCCTTGTCGAGCCGCTGCACGCCCGCGTCCATCAGCGTGTCGAGCGAATCGCCATTGTCGACGCGGAGCGCGAAGTCCGCGATCTTCTGGCGATCGGGACCATGGGTGGCGGAGAAGATGCCGATGATCGGCCCGCCCGGATATTCGCGGCGGATCTGCACTTCGGCGATGAGCACGTCGGCGGCGCCATATTGGTCGAGCACCGAACGCCACCAGTTGCGGCCGCGGCGCAGCACCTGGCCGGCGTTGAGCAGCATCGAATCGGGGCCGTTGCCCTGCACGCGGACATAGTCGACCGTGCTGCCGCCGCTCTTGAAGCGGTTCCATGCCTTGGCCCAGGCGGTCTCGCGCTCGAAGACGAGGCCCGATCCGCCCGAATATTCGAGCGGGACGATCAGCATCGGCGGCGATTGGTTCACCGCGACCGACACGCCGAGGATGCTGCCCGCCTTGTTGCGATCGAACAGCACGCTGAGGCGCGCGATATAGCGCGTCGGGCCGATCTGCTCCTTCTCGACGACGATGCCGGTTACCAGCGAATCGAGCGCCGAATCGGACATGCTGGAAGGCTTGCCGGTCAGCTTGCGCGACAGCATCTCCCAGCCCTTGCGCTGGGCGAGCCGCCAGCCGCCATAGCGCGCGGCATCGGCATCCTTGCCCTTGACGTCGACATCGACGCCCGAGACTTCGAAGCTGCCCGAGGCGTCGATCGGCACGGCGCTGCCGCCCGCGGCCTTTTCCCCTTCGGCGAGCACGGCGCCGAGCCCCGCAAGCGCGAGCGCGGAGGCAATGCCGATGGTGAGGGATTTGCGGGCAAGGGTCATGCGACGGCCCTTTTGGCGAAGGGCGCGGGGAAATCCAAGCATGATGTGCAGAGCGCAGCGCAACACGCCTTTCCCGTCATCCCCGCGAAGGCGGGGATCCAGGGTCACAAAGGTCTGCGCTGCCTGGCTCTGGATCCCCGCCTTCGCGGGGATGACGCTTATTGGGTGGCGGTTGCGGCACTGCCGGGGTGACGCGGGGCGAAGTTGGCGCTAAGCGCGCGCCATGAGCGACCAGAAGAACTATACCTACGCCCAGGCGGGTGTCTCGATCGCGGCCGGCAACGCGCTGGTCCGGGCGATCGGCCCGCTCGCCAAGTCCACGCGCCGCGCCGGCGCCGATGCCGATCTCGGCGGGTTCGGCGGCGTGTTCGACCTGAAGGCGGCGGGGTTCACCGATCCGCTGCTGGTCGCGGCGAATGACGGCGTGGGCACCAAGCTCAAGCTCGCGATCGATTACAACGCGCATGACGGCGTCGGCGTCGACCTGGTCGCGATGTGCGCCAACGATCTGATCGTCCAGGGCGCCGAGCCTTTGTTCTTCCTCGACTATTATGCCAGCGGCAAGCTGGTGCCAGAGACCGCCGAGCGCGTGATCGCCAGCATCGCCGAGGGCTGCCGCCAGGCCGGCTGCGCGCTGATCGGCGGCGAGACCGCCGAGATGCCGGGCATGTACGCCGATGAGGACTATGACCTGGCCGGCTTCTGCGTCGGCGCGGTGGAGCGCAGCCAGCTGCTCGACGGCAGCAAGATCCGCCCCGGCGACGTGCTGCTCGGCCTGGGCTCGACCGGCGTGCACTCGAACGGCTTCTCGCTGGTCCGCCGCCTTGCCGCCGACAAGGGCTGGAAGATGGATCGCCCCGCGCTGTTCGACCAGGAAGTGATCCTGCTCGATGCGCTGATGGCACCGACCCGCATCTATGTGCAAAGCCTGCTTCCGCAACTTCGCAAGGGCACGATCCACGGCCTGGCGCACATCACCGGCGGCGGCCTGCTTGAGAATGTCCCGCGCGTGCTGCCCGAGGGCTGCCATGCGAAGATCGATGCCGGTTCCTGGCCGCTGCCGCGCCTGATGGCCTTCCTCCAGGCACAGGGAAATATCGAGCCCGAGGAAATGGCGCGCACCTTCAACTGCGGCATCGGCATGGTCGCGGTGGTCTCGCCCGACGTGGCGGAAGCGGTGAAGACGGAACTCTACGATGCGGGCGAGGAAGTGTTCGTGATCGGCGAAGTCGTCGAAGGCGAGCGCGGCTGCACCGTGTTCGGTGACGGCGAGACCTGGAGCGCGCGCGGGGAGTGGTCCGCCACCCACAATGCGTAAGAAGCTCGGTATCCTGATTTCCGGGCGCGGATCGAACATGGCCGCGCTCGTCGAGGCCGCCAAGGCTGCCGACTGCCCGTACGAAGTCGCGCTCGTCGCCAGCGACAAGCCGGCCGCCGAGGGGCTTGCCTGGGCGGCGGCGCAGGGCGTCGCGACCTTCGCGCAGAGCCCCAAGGGCATGGCCAAGGCCGAATATGAGGCGAAGATCGACGCGGCGCTGCGCGAGGCCGGCGTCGAGGCGATCGCGCTTGCCGGATACATGCGCCTGCTCACCGACGATTTCGTTGCGCGCTGGCGTGGCCGGATCCTCAACATCCACCCCTCGCTGCTGCCCAAGTACAAGGGCCTCGATACCCATGCCCGGGCGATCGCGGCGGGGGACAGCCATGGCGGCGCATCGGTGCACATCGTCACCGAGGAGCTCGATGCCGGCGAAGTGCTCGGCCAGGCCGAAGTGGCGATCCTGCCCGGCGACACGGTGGAAAGCCTTGCGCAGCGCGTGCTGAAGGAGGAACATCGGCTCTACCCGAGGGTAGTCGCCGAGTTCCTATGCCGCTGAACCGAAACTCGATCCTGATCTCCGCCATCGCTGGCCTTGCCTGCGCGCTGATCGCGCCGGCGGTCGCTTCTGCCCAGACCGCCCCGCCCCGCACTACCGGGGACGCTAACCGGCCCGGGGGCTTTGTCACGGCGCCGACCGCGCGCCCGGCGGTGCCCATGCCGGCGGCGCGCAAGCGCGCCAAGCGTCCGCTGAAGGAACCGATCTCGCCGCGCCTGCTTGGGCTGGCGATCGGGCCGGATGATTATCCCGTCTCCCTTATTCGTGCCGGTGCGCAGGGCCGCGTCATTGCCGTCGTCCAGATCTCCGCCTCCGGGCAGGCGACCGGGTGCGAGATCGCCCAGAGCACGGGCTATCCCGATCTCGATGCCCATAGCTGTGCGATCATCCTGCAGCGTGCCCAGTTCGAACCGGCACGGGACGAATATGGCGACCCCGTTGCCAGTTCCGTCAGGGCGCCCATCAACTGGCAAATCCCCGAATGAAGGAGCGCATATGCCGTTGAGCCCCGATCCGGCCGTCGCCCTTACCCAGGTCCGCGCGATCGCGCTGGAGCTTCCCGAAAGCGAGGAGCGGCCCAGCCATGGCCAGCCGACCTTCTTCGTTGCCGGCAAGCAGTTCGCCCAGTTCCGCCACGATCATCATGGCGACGGCCGCACCATCGTCGCGGTGAAGACCGCCGATGACGAGGAAGGGCCGAACCTGATCGGGATCGCGCCGGAGACCTATTCGAAGGTCGCCTATTTCGGTGTGGGCTGGGTCGGCATCGCGCTCGGCGGGCCCGATATAGACTGGGACTTTGTCGGCGACCGGATCGCACGGAGCTGGGAGCTCGCCGCGCCGCGCCGGCTGCTCGAGGCGGGCGGCCGCTGAAATCTCCGGAAATCTTGGATATTTTCCCGTTCATCCGAGTTACTTCCCCATTCATCGCTCCTGTGCCGGGAACGGCGGACAAGGAAGAAACATGGGACAGAAGATCTCGCCCGCGGAGCCGGAAGAAGTGGCCGGCGTAGCCACCGCGGAGCAAGGCGTGGTGCTGCTCGACGGACCGAACGGCGTCGCCATCGCGATGACGCCCCAGGCGGCGGAAGAAACCGGCCGCCGGCTGGTCGCGGCGGCGCAGGAAGCAGCCAGCCAGGGCAGCGCAGAGGCGCATCCGAGCTGAGCCCATGTCGCCGTCCATGTTGACCCCCTGCCCCCGCGCCCGCGATAAGGGGCGCCGATGATCAAGGTCGCCAGCTACAATATGCGCAAGTCGATCGGCACCGACCGTCGTCGACGCCCGGAGCGCACGCTGCAGGTGCTTTGCGAGATCGGCGCCGACATCGTCGCGCTCCAGGAAGCCGATCGTCGTTTCGGCGAGCGTTCGGCGGTGCTTACCCAGCACCTTCTCTCCGAGCATAGCGACTACAAGCCCGTGCCCTTCGGCACCAAGGCGCGCTCGATGGGCTGGCACGGCAATGCGCTGCTGGTCCGCAAGGACGCGACGGTCCTCGATTGCGAAGCGATCCATTTGCCCGCGTTGGAGCCGCGCGGCGCGGTGATGGCCGATGTGCGCCTCGCCGGCGGAACGGTGGTGCGGGTGGTCGGCATGCATCTCGACCTGTCCGGCCTGTGGCGGCGGCGCCAGGCGCATGCGATCATCACGCATCTCCAGGCGAGCACCCACCAGTATCCGACGATCCTGATGGGCGACCTGAACGAATGGAGCGCCCAGTCCGGCTGCCTGCGCGATTTCTCCAGCCACTATGCCTTCGCCAGCACCGGCAAGAGCTTCCATGCCCGCCGCCCGATGGCGCGGCTCGACCGGATCATGGCCAGTCCGGAGTTGACCATAACCGATGCCGGGGTGCACGACAGCCTGCAGGCGCGCACCGCGTCCGACCACCTGCCCATCTGGGCGACTATAAAGGTCTAATGGCCGAAACGCGCGACAAGGAACTGCGGCTCGCACTGGTCTGCTACGGCGGGATCAGCCTGGCCGTGTACATGCACGGCATCACCAAGGAGATCTGGCGCCTCGCCCGAGCAAGCTGCGCCGAGCGCGACGGCGCCAATGGCGGGCCCGATGTCTATCGCGAATTGCTCGAGGAGATCCGCGAGAGCTGCGGGGTGAACCTGCGCGTGCTGGTCGATATCCTCGCCGGCGCCAGCGCCGGCGGGATCAACACGGTTTTCCTGGCCCAGGCGATCGCCACCGGCCAGTCGCTCGATCCGCTGACCGATCTGTGGATGGACAATGCGGATGTCGAGGCTCTGCTGGAGCCGCGCCAGCGCCCGTCGCACCGCTTCGCCAAGCTCTGGGCGGTGCCGATCGCCTGGCTGGTCGCCAATCGCTCCAAGACGGTCGACGAGACAGTGGAAGCCGGCGCGCGTGAGGAAGTGCGCACCAAGCTTGAGCACTTCGTCCGCTCGCGCTGGTTCGAGCCGCCCTTTGGTGGCAAGCGGCTGGCCAACACGATCCTCGACGCCTTTGGCGCGATGGCCAAGGGGCCGAAGGAGAAGCGCCTGCTGCCCGAGGGGCAGCCGCTCGACCTGTTCGTCACCGTCACCGATTTCCGCGGCCATCCCGAGGCGCTGCGGCTCAATTCGCCGGCCAGCGTGATGGAGAATGAGCACCGGCTGGTCTTCTCCTTCACCGATCGCGGCTATCCGGACGAGAAGTTCGCCGACGCGCCCAGCCTGACCTTCGCCGCGCGCGCCACGTCGAGCTTCCCGGGCGCCTTCCCGCCGATGACCCTGGCCGAGATGGACGACCTGCTCGCCGAACGGAAACAGGCCTGGCCGCAGCGCAACGCGTTCCTTGAGCGGGTGCTGCCGCGCCAATGGGCGGAGAACAAGGCCGAGAAGGCGGTGCTGATCGACGGGTCGGTGCTCGCCAACGCGCCCTTCCGCCCGGCGATGGAAGCGCTGAAGGAGCGCCCCGCCCGCCGCCAGGTCGATCGGCGCTTCGTCTTCGTCGACCCCTTCCCCAATTTCCGCTTCGATTTCTACGGTGGGGACGAAGGGACGCCCGGCTTCTTCGCGACGATCATCGGCGCGCTGTCCGAGCTGCCGCGCGAGCAGCCGATCCGCGACAATCTCGACGAGATCGCGCGGCGCTCGCACCGGATCGAGCGGATGCTGGGCATCCTGGCCGAGATCCGCGCCGATGTCGAAACCCAGGTCGAGGCGCTGTTCGGCTACACGCTGTGGCTCGACTATCCCAACCCAAAGCGGCTCGCCGCCTGGCGCAAGCGCGCCCAGGTCTCGGCGGCGGCCAAGGCGGGCTATGGGCACACGGCCTATGGTCTGCTCAAGGTGGAGGGCGCGATCGATCGCACCGCGCGGCTGCTCTATACGGTCGGCGAGCAGCACGGTCCCGAGCGACTGCACGAGATCCGCGAAGCGCTGGCCGCCGCGGTCCAGTCGCGCGGGGCGGACCGGTTCGGCGCGATGCATTCCAATGGCGCTTCGCCCGAGACGCTGGAGTTCCTGCGCGCGCACGACCTCGGCTTCCGCATTCGCCGGCTCCGGCTGCTCGCGCGCCGCCTGACCGAGATCGACTTGCCGACCAGCCATGGCGAGCTGAAGCCGATGCGCGAGGCGATCTATGATTCGCTGGCCAGCTATCTCGAGCTCAAGCGCGCCGACACCTTCGCCGATCTGCGCGACGAGATACGGATGATGACCGACGATGCCGGTCCGATCCTCGATCGGCTGGCGGAGCGGATGCAGCTCAAGAAGCTCGACGGCGAGACCGATGCGCGGTTGGCCGAGGGGCTGAGCACCTTGTCGAAGGAGCTGCGCCGCCCGATGCTGCTCGCGCATCTCGGCTTCCCCTTCTACGACATCGCAACGTTGCCCCTGCTCCAGGGCGAGGGCGTCGACGAGTTCGACCCGATCCGGGTGGACCGCATCGCCCCCGATGACGCTACCGCGATCCGCACCGGCGGCGCCGAGGCGACACTCAAGGGCATCCAGTTCAACAGCTTCGGCGCGTTCTTCAGCCGTGCATACCGCGAGAACGACTATCTGTGGGGGCGCCTGCACGGCGCGGACCGGCTGATCGACATCGTCCTCTCCACCCTCGACCCCGCGGTGCGGCTGTCGGAGGAGCGGACGGCGGCGATCAAGCGGCGGATGTTCCATGCGATCCTCGACGAGGAGGAACCGCGGCTGACCAGGATCCCAGGGCTGTTCGCGGAGCTGCGGGCGGAGATCGGGTAGCTCCCTTTCCCCCTCGCGCAAAAGCGGGACAGGGATTGCTAGGCTGGCCAAACCGGCGTTCCCGACATAGAACCATCACCACCTAACGCGGGAAGGGAGACGGATGCGGTTTCTGAAGGTGCTGTTCTGGCTGTTGCTGGGCGGCCTTGTCGCAGGCTTCGTGATCTACAATGGCGACGAGCGCGTGAACGTGCACCTGTGGAGCGGGTTGATCGCCGATTTCAGCCTGCCGCTGCTCCTGATCCTCGTCTTCCTCGCCGGGTTGCTGCCGGTGCTGCTTGCCTATCATGCGCTGCGCTGGCGGATGCGCCAGCGGATCACCGGGCTGGAGCGCGCGCTGAACGATGTGCGTGCGATCAATGCGATGCCCGAGCCCGCGCCGGTAACGCCCGAGCCCGTACCTGCCCTTCCTGCTTCGCCCCAGGGCGGCCTGCCGCTGGGAGACGCATGATGAGCCCGATCTATGTCGCGATCGACACGCCCGACCTGGAGCGCGCGAAAACCATTGCACAGCGCGTGAAGGCGCATGTTGGGGGCATCAAGCTCGGCCTCGAATTCTTCATGGCGAATGGTCGCGCCGGCGTGCACGAGATGCATGACATCGGCCTGCCGATCTTCCTCGACCTCAAGTTCCACGACATCCCCAACACCGTCGCCAAGGCGATCCAGGCGCTTCGCCCGCTCGAGCCGGCGATCCTGACCGTGCACGCAGCCGGCGGCCGCGCGATGCTGGAGGACGCCAAGGCCGCGGCACCGACCGGCACCAAGGTCGTCGCGGTGACGATGCTCACCAGCCTCGACGACAGTGACCTGACCTCGATCGGCCTCAAGCCCGATCCGCATGAGCAGGTGATGCGGCTGACCGAACTGGCCAAGTCCTCGGGCGTCGACGGCATCGTCTGTTCGGGCAACGAAGTCGCGGCGGCCAAGAAGATCTGGCACGATGGCTTCTTCGTCATTCCCGGCGTCCGCCCGGCGAATGGCGTGATCGGCGACCAGAAGCGCGTGGTCACCCCGCGCGCCGCGCTCGATGCCGGCGCCTCGATCCTGGTGGTCGGCCGCCCGATCACCCAGGCCGCCGACCCGGATCTCGCCGCGCGCGAGATCGAGGCGACGCTCTGAGCCGATGGGCAGCGCCGCACTCCTGCTGGCGCTGCTGATAGGAGCGGCCCCGCCGCAATCCGAAGACTATACGGTCCTGCCGCCGGACATGGCGGCCGGGCTGCTGAAGCAATGCTCCCGCGCCACACCCAAGCCCGGCGAGAGCGGCTGGACGCCCGGCAAGGACGACATCGCCCGGCTGGAGGCGCGAATCCCCGGGTTCCTCGCCCTGGCCGCGGAGCTGACGAGCTGGGACGCGAAGTCCCGCAGCGAGCTCAAGGACGCGCCGAAGGGTTGGCTTCGCCAATATGTCGGCATCGTGCGCGGCGGAAAGCGCTTCATCTACGGCAATTTCCTGCCCGCGAAGCATGGCGACTGGGGCGAGTGGCGGACCGAGCCGATGATCGTCTGCGATGGCGGCCCGGTCTTTTTCGGGCTGGAATATGATGTCGAGAAGGACCGGATCACCGATCTCGCCTTCAACGGCAGCATCGCCTGAGCGCGATGCATTCGGGAGCAAGACCAGGACCATAGACGCGGGAGGCAGTGATGATGCGGATTGCGGCTTTCGGACTCTTCGCCCTTTTCCTCGCATTCTTCGGCCTTCACGCCGCCGCGCCACCACCGCCGCAACAGGCGAGTTTCGATTGCGCCAAGGCCAGCCACCCGCTCGAAAAGACGATCTGCGCCAGTCCGAAGCTGCGTGCGCTCGATGGCGAGGTTGCGGCGCTCTACAAGGCGAAGCTCGCCCTGCTGTTCGACAAGCAGGGCTTCCGCGGCCAGCAGCGCGACTGGCAGCAGATCCTGCGCACTCGCTGCGCCGGGAAGTGCGATGCAGCTTCGGTGGAGGCGGACTATACCGTCCAGCGCAATTCGCTGCGCGGCTTCAACGAGGAGACGTGGGAGGCGAGCTACAAGACCGCCGATATCGAGCGGCTCGCGATCACCCATGTCGATGCCAGGCAGTTCGACTTCACCCTGACCCGCGATCTCGACGGCCAGATCCTGTGCAAGCTCCCCGCCGACGATGGCGAGGCGGGCGCGATCGCCCGCTTCACCACGCCGGACAAGGCGAGCTGGAGCGCCGGCACCTGTCGGATCGACTTCACGCTGGAGCGCGACAAGACCGGTCATGTCACCGAGATCGCGGCCGTCGCCTCGCCCGGTTGCAAGCGCTACTGCAAGGCAAACCAGGTGCTGAGCGACAATTTCACGCCGGCCAACAACTGGGTCGCCAGCAATCAATAAGGGTGGTCCCCCGAAACTACCGGCTCCCCGGCGAGGGCAATCAGTGCGTGCCGTCGTTGAGGATGGCGAACACCTGCGCATAGTCCCCGCGCGCCTCGGCGAAGCGGAGGAACTTGACCCGCTCCGTCAGGTTCTCGGCGGCACCCGCCTCGAACTGCGCCATCGTCTCGGCGATATAGTCGGCGAGCGGCATCGAATTGGGGTTCTGGGCGTGGCCCGGCATCAGGTCGGTCGCCACCGCCGGCGGGGCGATCTCGATCACTTCGACGCTGGTGCCCTTGAGCTGGTGGCGCAGCGACTGGCTCCAGCTGTGGATCGCCGCCTTGGTCGCCGAATAGGTGGGCGTGGCGGTGAGCGGGACAAAGGCCAGGCCCGAGCTCACGGTGGCGACTGTCGCCTTGGGCTGGGCCAGCAGGTGTGGCAGCAACGCGGCGTTGAGGCGGATCGGCCCGAGCAGGTTGGTGGCGATCGTCGCCTCGGCGATGGCCAGGTCAGACCCCGGGGCGATCAGCGTCTCGGCCTGCATGATCCCGGCATTGTGGATCACGACGTTGAGCGCGGGATGCACCGCGACGATCTCGCGGGCGAAGCGGGCGATGTCCGCAGCATCGGCGACGTCGAGCGTCGCGGTGGCGATGCCAGGATTGGCGGCGGCGACTTCCTCGAGCGCGCTCGCGCGGCGACCCGAGACGATCACCTTGTTGCCCCGCGCATGCAGCGCCTCGGCGAGGGCGCGGCCGATGCCGGTGCCGCCGCCGGTGATCAGGATGGTGTTGCCGGTGATGTCCATGGTCGAGCTCCTTTCGAATGTCTGGACGCCGGATATCGTAGCATGGTACCCATTGGGGAGTAGGCACCCAAAATATTCATACACACCTTTTGGAAACCATGGCGACCAATCCCCATCACGACTATCCCGATCTCGACCCGCGGGTGGAGGCGCTCGTCACCGAGATCATCGGCCGCGTCGCCGACAAATGGACGATGATCGTGCTCGAGGCGCTGACCGAGCATGGTGAGCTGCGCTTCTCGAAGCTGCGCGCCGAATGCGGCGGGATCAGCCAGAAGATGCTCACCCAGACGGTGCGCGCGATGGAGCGCGACGGGCTGCTGGTCCGCACCGTCCACCCGGTGATCCCGCCGCGTGTGGAATATCGCCTCACCGAGCTGGGCGGCAGCTTGGCCGAGGCGTTCTGCGGCGTCTGGGTCTGGGCGGCGCGCAACCTGGAGCGGATCGAGAGCTCGCGTGAAGCCTTCGACGCGCGCGCCATCGACTGAAATCCGTTCCCCGGCGAAGGCCGGGGCCCAGTTGCCACGTCGTTCGAGAGGCCCCCGCGCCATCGATAGTGCGCCGAGACTGGGCCCCGGCCTTCGCCGGGGAACAGATTAGGTGTACTTGCCAAACACGGCCTGTCGTCCGACAGGAGCGCCATGCCCGAACCGACCATCCGCCCCGCCACGCGCGACGACCTGCCCGCGATCCACCCGATCATCGAACGCGCCTATCGCGGCGAGACCGCGCGCGCCGGATGGACGCATGAGGCGGACCTCATCATCGACAGCCCGCGCACCGATATCGCGACGCTCGCCGCCATCGTCGACGACCCGGCCCAGCGCCTGCTGATCGCGGATAGCGGCGCTGGCCTGCTCGGCTGCGTCCAGGTGACCAGCAAGGGCGATGGCCTCGCCTATCTCGGCCTGCTCTGCGTCGATCCGACGCTCCAGTCGGCCGGGCTCGGCAAGCAACTCGTCACCGCCGCCGAGGATTGCGCGCGCGAGGCATTCGGCGCCAGCGTGATGGAGATGACGGTGATCGACAAGCGTGCCGAGCTGATCGCCTTCTACGAGCGCCGCGGCTATCGCAATTCGGGCGAGAAGCGCGATTTCCCGGTGCCGCTCGATCCGCCCCTGTTCATGGTCGTGCTGGTCAAGGATCTCTGATGCCGGTCACCGCCAAGATCTGTGGCCTGTCCACGCCCGATACGCTCGATGCGGCGGTGCAGGGCGGCGCGAGCCATGTCGGCTTCGTCTTCTTCCCGCCTTCCCCGCGCAATGTCGGGATCGAGCAGGCGCGGGCGCTGGCGGCCCGGGTGCCGGATCACGTCACGAAGGTGGGCGTGTTCGTCGATCCCGACGATGCGCTGATCGACGCCGTGACGGCAGCGACCGGCATCCGCACGCTGCAGCTCCACAAGACCGCGTTCGAGCGCGTCGCCGAGCTGGACGGTCGCGGCCACCATGTCTGGCCGGCGATTTCGGTGAAGCGCGCATCCGACCTGGACGAATCCGCGCGCTTCGCGGCCATCCCGGTCGACCGCATCGTGTACGATGCCAAGACGCCCGACGATGCGCTGCTGCCGGGCGGCATGGGGCTGCGCTTCGACTGGACGATGCTGAGCGGCTATCGCCATCCCGGCCCGTGGATGCTGGCCGGTGGGCTCGATCCGCAGAACGTGATCCCGGCCATCCAGATGACCGGCGCCAGACTGGTCGATGTCTCCTCGGGCGTGGAAAGCGCGCCGGGCGTCAAGGATGTTGCCAAGATCGCTGCATTCCTTAAAGCGGTCGCGCAATGTTGAGGCCGTTTGTCCCTGTCCGCATCGAGTTTCGATGGCGTTGATCGCTCGCTCCCACGCCAGCGCCCGCCATCCGAAATCATGAGAGACGCAATGACCGACCCTGCAACCCTGCCCAATTCCCTGCGCAACCTGCCTGATGAGCATGGCCATTTCGGCCAGTTCGGCGGCCGCTTCGTCGCCGAGACGTTGATGCCGCTGATCCTCGACCTGGAACGCGAATATCGCGCGGCCAAGGCGGATCCCGCGTTCAAGGCCGAGTTCGACGACCTGCTCGAACATTATGTCGGCCGTCCGAGCCCGCTCTACTTCGCCGAGCGGCTGACGGAGTATTACGGCGGTGCCAAGATCTACTTCAAGCGCGAGGAGCTGAACCACACCGGCGCGCACAAGATCAACAACTGCATCGGCCAGATCCTGCTCGCCCGCCGCATGGGCAAGACGCGGATCATCGCCGAGACCGGCGCGGGCCAGCACGGCGTCGCCACCGCGACGGTTGCCGCGCGCTTCGGCCTGCCATGCGTGATCTTCATGGGCGCGAAGGATGTCGAACGGCAGAAGCCGAATGTCTTCCGGATGAAGCTGCTCGGGGCCGAAGTGCACCCCGTCACTTCAGGCGCCGAGACGCTCAAGGACGCGATGAACGAGGCGCTGCGCGACTGGGTCGCCAACGTCCACGACACCTTCTACATCATCGGCACCGCGGCGGGCCCACACCCCTATCCCGAGCTGGTCCGCGACTTCCAGAGCGTGATCGGCATCGAGGCGCGCGCGCAGATCCAGAAGGCCGAAGGCCGCCTGCCCGACCTGCTGATCGCCGCGGTGGGCGGCGGATCGAACGCGATCGGGCTGTTCCATCCCTTCCTCGACGACAAGGATGTCGCGATGATTGGCGTGGAAGCGGCGGGTCACGGCATCGAGACCGGCCAGCACGCCGCCTCGCTGAAGGGCGGCTCCCCGGGCATCCTCCACGGCAACCGCACCTATCTGCTCCAGGACGAGGACGGCCAGATCACCGAGGCGCACTCGATCTCGGCGGGCCTCGACTATCCTGGCATCGGCCCCGAGCATAGCTGGCTGCACGAGAGCGGCCGGGTGGACTACCTCCCGATCACCGACCAGCAGGCGCTCGACGCCTTCCAGCTCTGCTGCAAGCTCGAGGGGATCATCCCGGCGCTGGAAAGCTCGCACGCCCTCGCCGCCTTGGAGACCAAGGCGCGCGAAATGGGACCGGACAAGATCATCGTGGTCAACGTCTCGGGCCGTGGCGACAAGGACATCTTTACCGTCGCGGAAGCGCTGGGGGTGGCGCTGTGAGCCGTCGCGTCGCTCGGATCGCCTTCATCATAACCCTTGTCGCCATGGGCATTGTACTTGGCATCGTGATCGGCTTGCCGCTCCTCGGTTGGGGAGGCGGCATGGGCGCCGTGCTTGGCACAGCGGCCCTGCTGACGGCAGGAACGATGTTTGATCGTCTTTTCCCCTGCGCCGGAGCCGCCAAATGAGCCGCCTCGCCAACGCCTTCCCGGCTGACCGCGCCGCGTTGGTCACCTTCATCACCGCGGGTGACGGCGACACCGCCGCCAATCTCGACGCGCTGGTCGCGAGCGGTGCGGACGTGATCGAGCTGGGCATGCCCTTCACCGATCCGATGGCCGATGGTCCGGCGATCCAGGCGGCGAACCTGCGCGCGCTCGGTGCCGGCACGCGCACCGCCGATGTGCTCGCCATCGCCAGCGGGTTCCGCGCGCGTCACCCGAACGTGCCGCTGGTGCTGATGGGCTATGCCAACACGATGACCCGGCCCACGCCCGAAGCCTTTGCCGCCAAGGCGGCCGAGGCCGGTGCGGACGGCGTCATCATCGTCGATATCCCGCCCGAGGAAGCACCCGAAGTCGCGCCCTTCACGGCGAACGGCATCGACGTGATCCGCCTTGCTACCCCCACCACCAATGCCGGGCGCCTGCCGGCGGTGCTCGAGGGTGCGTCGGGCTTTCTCTATTATGTCTCGGTCGCCGGGATCACCGGGCTGCAACAGGCTGCCCAGGGATCGATCGAGGATGCCGTGGCGCGCCTCAAGGCCGCTACCGATATCCCCGTCGCGGTCGGTTTCGGCGTCCGCACGCCGGAACAGGCCGAGGCGATCGCACGCGTGGCCGACGGTGTCGTCGTCGGCTCCGCAATCGTTGAACTTGTCGGAAAACACGGGAAGGATGCGCCGGAAGCTATCCGCGCCTATATCCACTCCCTCAAGACGGCCGTGGAGGCCGCAAGGAAAGAAGTCGCATGAGCTGGATCGATCGCGTCCGCAACGTCCTGGCCTTCACGCCCAAGAAGGACACCCCCGACAATCTCTGGCACAAGTGCAAGGGTTGCGGGCAGATGACCTTCATGAAGGAGCTGGAAGCCAACCAGCATGTTTGCCCGCATTGCGATCATCACGATCGCATCGGCCCGGCCGAGCGCTTCGCCTATCTGTTCGACGAGGGCAGCTACACCGTGCTCGCCACGCCGAAGGTAGCCGAGGACCCGCTCAAGTTCCGCGACCAGAAGCCCTACCCTGCGCGCCTCAAGGCCGCGCGGACCAGCACCGGCGAGCAGGACGCGTTCATCAACGCTTCGGGCAAGATCCTTGGCCGCAAGGCCGTGATCGGCGTGCAGGACTTCGCCTTCATGGGCGGCTCGATGGGCCAGGCCGTGGGCGAGGCGTTCATCCAGGGCGTCGAGGCGGCGATCGCGGCTCGCGCGCCGTTCATCGCCTTCACCGCCTCGGGCGGCGCGCGCATGCAGGAGGGCATCCTGTCGCTGATGCAGATGCCGCGCACCACCGTGGCGATCGAGATGCTCCACGATGCCGGCCTGCCCTATATTGTCGTTCTGACCGATCCGACTTCGGGCGGCGTGATGGCCGCCTATGCGATGCTGGGCGACGTCCAGATCGCCGAGCCGCGCGCCACCCTGGCCTTTACCGGCCGCCGCGTGATCGAGAACACGATCCGCGAGAAGCTGCCCGACGATTTCCAGACCTCGGAATATTATCGCGAGCACGGCCTGATCGACATGGTCACCCACCGCAAGGACCTGCGCGAGACGCTTGGCCAGCTGATCGGGCTGCTCTGCGAGGGCAAGAAGGCAGCGTGATCCTAATTAACCCCTCCCTTTCAAGGGAGGGGCGAGGGGTGGGTTTGCGAGGGGCGAGGCTCGATGCCTCGACCATCGCTTTTCGGGATGGCGGCAATGAGTCTTTTGAGCGCGCAGACGCGCGCACCCACCCCCGTCCCCTCCCTTGAAAGGGAGGGGCTTTAAGTGGCCGACCACGCCGTCTCCTCCGATCCGCACGTCCAGCGCCAGCTCGACCGGCTGACCGCGCTCTCGCCGGGTGCCGATATTCTCGGGCTCGACCGGATCACCCGGCTGCTCGAGCGCGTCGGCAGCCCGCAGCTTGCACTGCCGCCGGTGCTCCACGTCGCCGGCACCAACGGCAAGGGCTCGACCTGTGCCTTCCTGCGCGGTGCGATCGAGGCTTCGGGCATGCGCGCGCATGTCTATTCGAGCCCGCATCTCGTCCGCTTCAACGAGCGTATCCGCCTGTCGGGCGAGCTGATCGCCGATGCGATCCTGGCGCCGTTGCTGGAGGAAGTGCTCGACGCGGGCGGCGATATCGGCGCGAGCTTCTTCGAAGTGACCACCGCCGCCGCCTTCCTCGCCTTTGCCCGGGTGCCGGCGGATGCGCTGATCCTCGAAGTTGGCCTGGGCGGGCGGCTCGATGCGACCAATGTGATCGATCAGCCGGCAGTGACCGGCATCGCCCAGCTCGGCATCGACCACCAGTTCTTCCTCGGCGACACGCTGGAGAAGATCGCGGCGGAGAAGGCCGGTATCGCCAAGCCCGGCGTGCCGCTGGTGACGATGCGCTATGCCCCGCATATCGCCGAGATCGTCGCCGCTGCCGGCGCGCCGGTGTTCGCGCAAGGGACCGCCTGGGACTTCGAGACGCGCGATGACCGGCTCGTCTACCGCGATACCCGCGGGGAGGTGGAAACACCCCTTCCCGCCATGGCCGGGCCGCACCAGCCCGCCAACCTCTCGCTCGCCATCGCGATGTTGCGCCACCAGCAGGCGTTGGACGTACCGGACGCCGCCTTCGCCGCCACGGCGAGCGGCACACGCTGGCCCGCGCGCATGCAGAAGCTCGGCGACGGCCCCCTCCTCCACCTCTTGCCCCCGGGCAGCGAGCTGTGGCTCGACGGCGGGCACAATGAAGCCGCCGCCGCCGCGGTGAGTGCCACGCTCGCCCAGGTCGCGCAGGGCCGCCCGGTGCAGCTCGTGCTCGGCATGCTCGCCAACAAGGATGCGCAGGGCCTGCTCGCGCCCTTCGCGAAGCTGGCTTCCGGGCTGCACGCGGTACCGGTGCCCGGCCATGAGCACCACGCCCCCGCCCGGCTCGCCGAAGTCGCGCAGGCGCTCGGCATCCCCCATGCCTCGGTCGCGCCCGACGTGCCCCGCGCGCTCACCGCGATCGCCCGCGAGGGTGGTGCACCGCTCGTGCTGGTGCTCGGCTCGCTCTACCTCGCCGGCACCGTGCTCGCGGCGAACGAGGAGCTGCCCAGCTGATCCTGCTCCCGGTTTTCGCCGGGGAACGGTTCAGCAAACACGACCAGTCGCATCCCGCATTCTTTGCTAATGCGATTGACTATCAATAGCGGATGCGCAAGATTTCCGGTCATAGTGATCGGAGTCCCCATGACCGTCAGCGCAACCCTCACCGCCCTGCCCGAACTCCAGCCCGAGGATCCCGGCGCGCGGCTGCTGCTGTTCGGCGTCCGCCAGATGGGCGCGCACGGCATCCATGACGCCTGCACCGCGCATGCCTTCGTCACCGCCTTCGGCAAGAGCTTCCAGCGCCCGCTGGTGCTGCTGCGCGCGCTGATGCAGGAGATGTCGGCGCTCTCCGCCGGGCCGATCCAGATCGCGCCCTGGTGCTGCGCCCGGATGACCGGCGCGGAAGCCGCGCTGCTCCAGGTGCTCGGCCGCGTCCGCACCCAGCCCCAGCTCTCCGCGGTGCTGCTCGCCGACATGCTCGGCGTGCGCGACGCCACCGGCGTGCTGATCACCGCCCATGCACTCGCCAACAGCTTCGCCGACATGGGGCTGGCGCTCGACGCCGAGGACTAGCTTGTACCGATTTCAAAAGGCCGTGCTGGCCTGGCTGTTCGCCGGCAAGTCGCGCCGGGCTAGAACACGTCCGGCGGCAGCTGGATCGCCTCCAGCTTCCACGCCATCCCCCGCATCCGGAACTGCAGTGCCGCCCCGTCGCTCCGGGTCAGCTCGAAGCGATTGAGCGAGATCCGGTGGTAGCGCATCTCGTTCGCCTTGAGCTTGATCGTCCCCGGGCGCTCGGTCTCGGCCAGCGGCGCGGCGGCGAAGATGAAGCGCATCCCCTCGGGCGAGACCGCGGCATCGACCACCGTATCGCCGATCCCCGAGCGCACCAGCGCGCCCAGCACGCCGCCGCCCTCGCCCGGCAGATGCGCGGCGATCTGGTTCTTCACGCTGCCGCGCACCGCGTCGAAATCGACATGGCTGGCCAGCGCATCGATATCCCGCGCCTCGGCCGCCCGCTTCATCTGCCACAGCGTGTAATAGGGCGAACCCCATAGCCAGCCGCCCGCGCCGAGCACGGCCACCACCAGCAGGACGAGGATCCAGCGCTTCCTCACGCGGTCACGCCTCGCGAGCGCAGCCCGGCCAGCGTCTCGGTCGCCCAGCGATACATGTCCGCTTCCGCCGCGCGTTGCTGGCGATCCATCCGCTTCATCCGTTTCTCGACCTCTTCAAGCACCACCAGCGCCTTGCGATCCCAGCCCTGGTCGATCAGCAGCGCGGCATAGCGGCAGCGCGCTTCCTCGCCCGGCATGCGGGTGACGATATCGGCATAGACGTCCAGCGCCTCGTCCTTGCGGTCCAGGTGCTCGAGGATCTTGGCGCGCAGCAGCGCCTGGCGATCGCGTTCGCTCTGGCCCATCGGCGCGGGCACCTCGTCGAGCAGCGCCAATGCCTCCGCGCCCTTGCCGACCTCGTACAGCGTGTTGGCAAGCTTGCCCTGCGTCCGCACGTCGGGATCGCCCACCGTCATCCGCAGGGACTCGCGATAGAGCGGCTCGGCCTCGTCATGCCGGCCCAGCGCGGCCAGCGCATCGGCGACGCGCAGCCGGTTGCCGGCGGTGTCGGCGAGGTCGAGCGCGCTCCGGGCGGCGCGCAGCTCGCGCTCGGGATCGAGCGCGGCCACCGCCTTGGCCCGCGCGGTGCGGACATGCCGGTTCTGCCCCAGGCCGGGGAGGATCTCGACGAAGAAATAGGCGATGGCGCTGACCACGGGCAGGAAGATCAACGCGGTAACCCATAGCGGGTTTCCGCCCCGCCGCATCAGGTGGACGATGCACGCCACCTGCAGCGCGATTACGAGGAGATAGGGCATCAGGAGGCCTTCGCTTCCCCGCCTTCGCCTTCGGTGCCTGCCGTGCCGATCGAGCGGTCGACAAGGCCCGTGCGCATCATCCACCAGTAGATGAACACGCCCGGCAGCGCGATCAGCGTGGTCAGCAGGTAGAAGTTCACATAGCCCATCGCCTCGATCAGGCTGCCCGCCGTCGTGCCGGTCAGGAAGCGGCCGAGGATGCTCGCGCCCGCCGAGATCAGCGCATATTGCGCGGCGGTGAAACGCAGGTCGGTAAGCGCCGAGAAATAGGCGATGACGACCACGCCACCAAAGCCGCTGGCGATGTTCTCGAAGCCGATCGCGCCGGCCATGCCCAGGTTGGAATGGCCCGCCGCCGCGAGCGCCGCGAAGCTCAGGTTCGAGATCGCCATCAGCACCAGGCTGAGCAGCACCGAACGCTTCATCCCCATCCGCGCATAGAGCATGCCGCCGATGAACACGCCGATCATATAGGCGAAGAAGCCCAGCGCCACGTCGTAGAAGGCGATCTCGTCATTGGTGAAGCCGAGATCGTCGAACAGCAGGCGGAAGGTCAGGTTCGCCAGCGTGTCGCCGATCTTGTGGACCAGGATGAAGATCAGCACGATCCACGCGCCCTGGCGCTGGAAGAACTCGACGAACGGTCCCCAGATCGACTTGAGCACGGTCGCCAGGCCCTTGCGTTCGGCGGGCGGGCGGTGGCGCTCGGGTTCGCCGAGGATCAGGCCGGCGATGATCGCGGGCAATGCGAACAGCGCGCAGACCAGATAGGCCGCTTCCCAGCCGAACCGCGCCGCGACGACCAGCGCGACCGCGCCGGCACCGGCGGAGCCGATCCGCCAGCCATATTGCGACATGCCCGAGCCATAGCCGAGCTGGCGCGGCTCGAGGATCTCGATCCGGTAGCCGTCGATGACGATGTCATAGGTCGCGCCGGCCAGGCCGACGAGCACCGCGGCGGTCACCATCGGCCAGATATTGTTCGGATCGGCCTGGGTGAACGCCATGTTGGCGACGGCGGCGACCACCAGGATGCCGGCGACGATCAGCCAGGACACGCGCTGCCCCAGCCGGCCGAGGATCGGCAGCTTCACGCCGTCGATGATCCAGGCCCAGAGGAACTTCAGGTTGTAGACCAGGATGGCGAGCGCGAACGCCGTGATCGTCGCCTTGTCGATCCCGTCCTGCTTCAGCCGGCTGGTCAGCGTCGCGCCGATCATCGCGAAGGGGAAGCCCGAGCTCAGCCCCAGCGCGAAGGAGGCGAGCGGTGCATTCTCGAAATAGGGGCGCACGCCCTCGGGCAGGTCGGCGCGCCAGTCCTCGGGGGCTGCCTTGCGCCCGGCGAAGAAGGCCGCGAGCAGGGCGACAAGGGCCAGCCAATAGCCGATCGCGGGCTGGATCGCGCTCGTCGCCAGCGCCTTGGGCGGGGAGAAGGCGGCGAACAGCACCGCCAGGATCACCAGCAGGCCACCCACCGCGGCGCCGCCGACCATCAGGCTCGCGCCGCCACGCTGGCGCCATACGAAGCTCAGCACCAGGCTGGCGACCACGACCAGCATGCCGAGCACGAAGGTCATCGACGGCTTGAACGCATCCACGCCGAGCAGGAAGTCATAGCCATGCACCGCCAGCGGCGCCGAACCCGGCGTCGCCACGGTCAGCCAGGGCAAGGCGAGCAGCGCCAAGGCCACCGCCAATGCCAGCTGCGCCGCCGGATAAGTCCATTGCGGCCGCTTCACCTGCTCCATTCCTTCTTGCCCCCACGTACTTCCGGCGCGAAACTAGCCAAAAATACCAGGAAGGCCATAGGGAGGAATGCCATGAATGCGCCGACCGAGGGGCAATTGGCGCTGGCCGGAGCGCTGGCGCGGGGTGGATCGAAGGGCGAAGGCGAAATCGCCCATGTCGCGGCCTCGGTCTATACCAGCCCGGAACGCTTCGCCGACGAACAGGCCTGTATCTTCTCGCGGGTCCCGCTGGTCATCGCGCCCTCCGCGCTGCTGCCCGAAGCGAACATGGCGATCCCGCATGACGGCTTCGGCAAGCCGCTGCTCATCACCCGCGACAAGGCGGGCCAGGCGCATGTCTTCCTCAACGTCTGCCGGCACCGCGGCACCAGGCTGGTAGAGGGCTGCGATGCGGTAAAGGGCGGTCGCCTGGTCTGCCCTTATCATGCCTGGACCTATAATTTTGACGGGCGGCTGATCGGCCTGCCCCGCCCCGATACCTTTCCCGGCCTCGACAAGGGCGAGTACGGCCTCAGGCGCCTGCCCACGCACGAGGCCGGCGGGCTGATCTGGTTCTCCTTCGCCGAGGACGCCGATTTCGCCGAGGCCGACCTGCTCGCCCGCGACTTCGAGGCGTTCGACCTGTCCGCCCAGCATCTGTTCCGCCGGCGCACCCACAGCGTCAACGCCAACTGGAAGCTGATCATGGACGCCTTTCTCGAGGCGTACCACGTCCAGCGCCTCCACGCCGCGACGATCGCGCCCTTCTTCCAGGATGGCGTGTCGACCGCCGACACGATCGGCGCGCATCAGCGTTCGGCGGTCGGGCGCGAGGCAGCGCTGGCGGCGCTCTCCTCCAGCGACTGGGCGACGCTGCGCGCGGCGATCACCTACACTTACCAGATGTTCCCTGGCACGGTGCTGGTGGTCAGCCCCGACTACATCAACCTCATGGTGCTCATGCCCCAGTCCGAAGGCCGGGTGCTGGTCGAGGATTTCATGCTAATCCCCGAGCTGCCCAGCACCGAAAAGGCTCTCGCCCATTGGGAGAAGAGCTGGGAGCTGCTCGACGGCGGCGTCTTCGCATCGGAGGATTTCCGTGCCTGCGAACTCGGCCAGCAGGGCCTGTCCTCGGGGGCGGTCGAACGGGTCACTCTGGGCACGCTCGAGCTGGGCATCCGGCACTTCCACGATGCGGTTAATGCACATCTCCGGTAGAGCCCTGAGGGTAATTCCTCTGTATATCCTCCGTTCCCGCGCGGGCGTACCTAAATTGGGTATTCGAGAGGATCATCCCATGCCGCTTCCGCTGCCACCCCGCGAGTTCCTGGACGTCAACGAGGAAGACCGCCTGCCGCGCGGCACCGGCCTGATGATTGCCTTCGGTATCGGCGCGGTGAGCTGGGCGATCATCGTCGCGGCCGCACTGGTGCTGCTGCGCCACTGAGCTCCAATTCGGGCTCGGCCGCCTAAGCCGGGCTCAGGAACAGGCTGAAACTGCCCGGCAGCCGCCGCGGCGCCTTTGCTCCCTCCAGCACCGCCTCGATCGCATCGATCGCCGCCAGCAGGTCCCGCTGCGGATAGGGCTTGGCCAGGCATCCAGCCGCCAGCACCTTGGCTTCCTCGGGGAAGCTTCCCGTCACGAACAGCACCGGAAGGCCCCGCCCCTGCGCGGCGCGCGCGACTTCGATGCCGCTGCCATCGGCCAGCCGCACATCTGCGAGCACCAGGTCGAGATCCTTGTCCGCCGCGAGCACGCGGAGCGCCTCGGCCACGGTATCGACCGTCGCGGCAACCGCGAAACCCTCACCGCTCAGGAAATGCTCGGTATCGAATGCGAGCAGCGGTTCGTCCTCCACCACCAGGAGTCGCGCAATCCGCCGCTTTTTCCGTCCGAACAACATGCCGCCTGAAGCCCGCCAAGTCTCTGAACCCACTGCGCTAACGCGCGAATCCCTTTCGAGGGCGCAATAATTTTTGAAGCGACCGCGACAATCGCTATATCGCCCCTGTGTCTCCATCCAATCCCAAAGAAGCGCAGCGCATCGCGAAGCTGCTGGCCCGTGCAGGAATCGCGTCCCGTCGCGATATCGAGCGCATGATCACCGACGGGCGAATCGCCCTGGACGGCAAGGTGCTCGATACGCCGGCCACGCTGCTGACCTCGCTGCGCGGCGTCACCGTCGACGGCAAGCCCGTCGCCGCGCCCGCTCCCGCCCGCCTGTTCCGCTATCACAAGCCCGCCGGCCTGCTCACCACCGAGCGCGACCCCAAGGGCCGCCCGACCATCTATGACAATCTCCCCGAGGGGCTGCCCCGGGTGATGCCGGTCGGCCGACTCGACCTCAGCACCGAGGGGCTGCTGCTGCTCACCACAGATGGCGAGCTCAAGCGCGAGCTGGAACTGCCCGCTACCGGTGTCGAGCGCAGCTACCGCGCCCGCGCCTATGGCAACGTCACCCAGGCCCAGCTCGAATCGCTGATGCTCGGCGTCGAGATCGAGGGCATCCGCTATGGCTCGATCAACGCCAATATCGAGCGGCGCACCGGCGCCAATGTCTGGATCGAGATGACCCTGACCGAGGGCAAGAACCGCGAAGTGCGCCGTGTGCTCGAATATCTCGGGCTCGAGGTGAACCGGCTGATCCGCACCCGCTACGGCCCCTTCTACCTTGGCGACATGCCTCCGGGCGATGTCGACGAGATCCGCAAGGCCGATCTCATCACCTTCCGCACCGTGATGTCCAAGCCCGGCGGCGGCAAGGCGGCCTCGAACCTGCAGTTCGCGGTGCGCTCGCGCGTCGTCGAGCCGGCGCCGCGCCCCAAGCCGGTGCCGACCGGCGGCGTCGAGCCGGAGGGGCGCCGCAAGGTCGCCAAGCCGGTGGCGGCGCCGAAGAAGCCGGTATTCACCGCACGCATCACGCCTGAGGCGAAGCGCGGCGACGAGGCCCAGGAGCGTCCGCGTGCGCCCGGCAAGCCCGGCTTCGCTCCGCGTGGCGACCGCGCCGAGCAGCGGCCGCGGGGCCCGGGCAAGCCGGGTTTCGCCCGCAATCGCGACGAGGCTCCCGGCGAGCGGTCGCGCGGTCCCGGCAAGCCCGGCCCGCGCAAGCCGCGCGAGGAAGCGCCGGCCAATCCGGCTCGCGCCGCCCGCGCGCGTGCGCACCGCGAGGCGCGTGAGCCGCAGACCGGTGATTTCGTCGATCGGCCCAAGGGGCCGCGTCGCCCGGATCGCGGGCCTGCCGGCGGTCGTGGGAAACCGGGCAAGCCCGCCCGCCCGCCAAGGACGCGCAAGTAATGCGGATCATCGCCGGAGAATGGCGCGGCCGCCCGCTCGTCGCGCCCAAGGGGGACACCACCCGCCCCACTGCCGACCGTTCGCGCGAGGCCTTGTTCTCGATGCTCGCCAGCCGCCTCGGCAGCTTCGAGGAACTCGCGGTTGCGGACCTGTTTGCGGGTTCGGGCGCCCTGGGTCTCGAATCCCTCTCCCGCGGCGCGGCGACCTGTCTTTTCGTCGAGCAGGACAAGGCAGCGCTCGATGCCTTGCGCGCCAATATCGCCAAGCTGGGCGCCAAGGGTGCCGAGGTGCGCGCCGGGTCGGTGATGGCGCTTGGCCCGGCGCGGGCGCCGCTCGACCTGATCCTGATGGACCCGCCCTATGGCACCGGCGCGGGCAGCGTCGCGCTCGACAAGCTCGGCCGTCTCGGCTGGGCCGGCCCGGCCACCTGGATCAGCATCGAAACGGCGAAGGACGAAGTGCCCGATATCGCGGGCTTCACCGTCGATGTCAGCCGCACCCACGGCAAGGCGCGGCTCACCTTGCTGCGGATGGCCTGACCGCTCATCTCCACCGTTCCCCGGCCTTTGCCGGGGAACTGACGAGCCGACTTCCTACAGTGCCTGGACCGCGACTCGCCAAAGTACACAAAGTACAGGCCAAGATGCGGTTTTAGTGCCGCTCGATCACCCCAATTCGAGGCTGGCGTCGCGTGCCGCGCAATATGATTGCGTGCGCGTGATCCTATTTTCGCCAACCGCGTCAAAGAGCAGCCGGCCCGAAGGCTGGCTGCGCGAGCCCAGCAGGCTAAATCCTACATTGCAAGCCGGCGCTTCTGCACGAGCAGCAGCCCGACCAGGCTCAGCATCCCGGCCCCGGCGAGATAATAGCCGACCAGTTCCAACCCGCCCTGCTGGACCAGCCAGGCCGCGATCAGCGGGGTGAGGCCGCCGCCGAGGATGCCGCCCAGGTTGAAGGTCACCGACACGCCGGTATAGCGCACGCGCGCCGGGAACAGGCTCGGCAGCCAGGCGCCGAGCGGGCCATAGACGAACCCCATCACGAACAGCGCGAAGGCGAGCCAGATCGCGACGCTGGGCAGCGAGTCCGGCCCGAGCATGAGGGTCATCGTCAGACCCACCGGCACGGTGAACAGGCAGCCTAGCATCAGCACGCTGTTGGCGGTGCGCTTGTCCGCGCTGATCCCGGCGACGGCGATGCCCGCAGCCATGAACAGGATGGCGATCAGCTCGATCCCCAGGAACGTCTCGCGGTCATAGCCGAGCGTCTTGGTGCCGTAGCCGATGATGAACACGGTCGAGATGTAGAACAGCGCGAAGCAGGCGATCGTGCCTACGGTGCCGGCGAAAGCGGCGAGCGCGCTGGTGCGGAACAGCTCGCCGATCGGCACGGCGGGCGGCGCTTCCTTCTCGGTCGCCGCGACATATTCGGGCGTCTCGGTGATCTTGAGGCGTACCCACAGGCCGAGGAATACCAGTACCGCGCTCGCCAGGAACGGCAGGCGCCAGCCCCATTCGCGGAAGGTCGCCTCGTCCATCAACGCGCCCAGCACCAGGAAGAAGCCATTGGCGAAGATGAAGCCCACCGGCGCGCCCATCGGCGGGAAGCTGCCATAGCGGTTCGCCCAGCCCGGCGGCGCGTTCTCCACCGCAAGCAGGCTGGC
Source organism: Sphingomonas kyeonggiensis (assembly GCF_014204495.1). Lineage (GTDB taxonomy): Bacteria > Pseudomonadota > Alphaproteobacteria > Sphingomonadales > Sphingomonadaceae > Sphingomonas > Sphingomonas kyeonggiensis_A. The sequence continues at coordinate 425,444 of NZ_JACHLN010000002.1, forward strand.
CCCGCCCCATTCGCCACCGAGCCCGAGCCCCTGGCCGAAGCGCAGCAGGCACAGCAGGATCGGTGCGGTGACGCCGACCAGCGCATAGCCGGGCAGGAAGCCGATCAGCACGGTCGAGATGCCCATCAGCATCAGTGAGGCGACCAGCGTCGACTTGCGGCCCAGCCGGTCGCCGAAATGACCGAACAGCACCCCGCCGAGCGGTCGCGCGAAGAAGGCGACCGAGAAGCTGGCATAGCTGGCGAGCTGGGCGATCCAGGGCTCGCTGGCGGGAAAGAACAGGTCGGGGAACACCAGCGCCGCCGCGGTCGCATAGATGTAGAAATCGTAGAATTCGACCGAGGTGCCCACCAGGCTGGCGAACAGGATGCGGCGGTGCGATGCGGCGGCTTTGGTCATGCCCTCTCCCCTTTGATCCTCTCCTTGGATCGATTGACCGCAAAGGGGAAGCCCGTTCATCGGCCGGACAGTTTCGCCCGCGTACCGGAAAATCCTCAGCGACCGGAAGTCAGGGAGACGGGCGATGCGCGAATCGGCAGGCAGGCGGCTGGCTTATGCCACGCTGTTCGCAATCCTGGCCGGGCTGCTCGTCGCCTTCTGGAACCCGATCGAGCATTTCAAGGCGGATCTGCGGGCTGATGGCCAGGGATTCAAGTTCAGCATCGAGCTGGCGAGCCATTTGCTCGAACTGGGCGCAAAACGGCTTTAAGCAACACCGACATTAGAAACCCCATGTCCAACTGTTCCCCGGCGAAGGCCGGGGCCCGGTTTCGGCGTATCTGGACAGGGCGGGCAAACCTCTCGAGCGACATTGCAACTGGGCCCCGGCCTTCCCGGGGAACAGGGAGGTTGCACATCGGCGAGCCTTATCCTCTTCGCCGCGATAAGGGGATGGCGATAGGCTCGCAGAAAATCGAGAGGACAATATGCGCATCACCGGCCTGGCGGCATTCGCCCCGCTCCTCCTCGCTTCCGCTGCCCCGGCACCGCATTACGCCGTCGTCCATGGCTGGCCGAGCCTGCCCGAGGGGCGCGTGCTCGGTCCCTGTTCGGGCGTCGCGGTGACCAGCAAGGGCGAAGTGCTGGTCCTCCACCGGGGCAATCGCGGTACCGATGCCAAGGGGCTGGTGCCGGTGAAGGAGCCGGTGGTCGAAGTGTTCGACGCGGTGACCGGCAAGCTCAAGCGCGAATGGGGCGCCGGGCTGTTCGTCGTGCCGCATGGGATCAGCGTGGGCCCCGGCGATCATGTCTGGATCACCGATACCGGTACCAGCCAGGTCTTCGAGTTCGCCCCCGACGGCACCTTGCTCCGCACGCTGGGCGAGCGGGGTGTGCCGGGTGCGGATGCAACGCATTTCGATCGCCCCACCGATGTCGCGCCGATGGCGGACGGGAGCTTCTACATCGCGGACGGCTATGGCAATTCGCGCGTCGCGCGGTTCGCCGCTGATGGGAAGCTGCTGTTCCAATGGGGCACGCGCGGTACCGGGACGGGCCAGTTCAATATCCCGCATGCACTGGCAGTGGATCGATCGGGCCGCGTCTATGTCGCCGACCGGGTGAACGACCGCGTCCAGGTCTTCGACCCCAGGGGCCGCTATCTAACCGAATGGAAGTCGCCGGCGATCGGCCGCCCCTTCGGCCTGGCGCTGCTTCCCGGCAACCGGATGGCGATACTCGACGGGGGATCGAACCCGGACAAGGTGCCCGATCATGACGGCGTGACGATCGCCGGTCTCGATGGCCGTCAGGTCGAGCATTTCGGGCGGATGGGCAACCAGGACGGCCAGTTCTGGATCGCCCATGACATCGCCGCGGACCGGGCCGGCAATATCTATGTCGTCGATATCGCCGGCCAGCGCGTGCAGAAGTTCGCGCGGCGTTGAGGCTTAGAGCCCCAGCACCTTCACGCCGTTGAGCATCGCCCAGTAGAGGCAGCCCGAGAGCGCCATCGCCGCAGGCAGGGTGAGCAGCCAGGCGAGCGCCAGGTTGCGCACCGTGCGGCCCTGCAGGCCCGCGCCGCTTGCCACCGATGCGCCGGCGACGCCCGAGGACAGGATGTGCGTGGTCGACACCGGCAGGCCGAAGCGATCGGCCGCCAGGATCGTGCCGGCCGCGACCAGCTCGGCCGAGGCGCCCATCGCATAGGTCATGTGCTGCTTGCCGATCTTCTCGCCGACGGTGACGACGATCCGCTTCCAGCCGATCATCGTGCCGAGGCCGAGCGCGAGCGCGACGACGATCTTCACCCAGAGCGGGATGAAGCGCGTGCCGGCTTCCAGCTTCTTCTGATAGTCGCCCAGCGCGGTCAGCTCCTCGGCCTTGTAGCCCTCGGGCTTCTTGGTCGCGAGCTTGGTGGTGTCGAGCACCAGGTACATGTCGTTGCGGACATTGCCGGTGGCTTCCGCCGGCACCTTGCTCAGCGCGCCATAGCCCTGGACGCGGCCGGTAAGGTCCTTCGACAGGCCCTCGAGCGCGGCGAACACCTCGGGCGTCTCGGCCTTGCGCTGCTGGAGCGCGGTGGTGAGCACGGTGCGGGCCTGGGCCGGCGCCATGTCCGGCAGGCCGCCGCTGCGCGCGTCGAACACGGCCTCGGCGATATTGGCGGTCTGGACATAGGCGGGCGTGGCGCTCGCCGACTGGGTGCGGTTGAGCGCATAGGCGGTGGGCGCACAGCCGATCAGGATCAGCATGATCAGGCCCATGCCCTTCTGGCCGTCGTTCGAGCCGTGGCTGAACGAGACCGCGGTGCAGGTGAAGATCAGCGCGCTGCGGATGCCGATCGGCGGCGCGGTGTTCGGCATCGGCGAGGTGTAGAGCTTCTGGTTGCGCAGGAAGACGCGCATCACCAGCAGCAGCGCGATCGCGGCGAAGAAGCCGATCAGCGGCGCCATCCACAGGCCGGTGAGGATCTTGGTCGCCTGGCTCCAGTCGACACCCGCGGTGCCGCCGCGCGAGCCGGCGTTGATCAGCTGGTTGGCGAAGCCGACGCCGAGCACCGAGCCGATCAGCGTGTGCGACGACGAGTTGGGCAGGCCGATATACCAGGTGCCGAGGTTCCACAGCACTGCCGCGAGCAGCAGCGCGAAGATCATCGCGAACCCGCCCGAGGATCCCACGTTGAGGATCAGCTCGACCGGCAGCAGCGTGATGATCGAATAGGCGACCGCGCCCGACGACAGCATCACGCCCAGGAAGTTCCAGAAGCCCGACCAGACGACGGCGAAATGGGCAGGCATCGAATTGGTGTAGATCACCGTCGCGACGGCGTTGGCGGTATCGTGGAAGCCGTTCACGAACTCGAAGCCGAGCGCGATCAGCAGCGCCAGGCCGAGGAAGAGGAACACGCCGGTGGCCAGCTCCTCCCCTACCCCCTTGGTGTCGGTCAAAACGCTCCAGCCGGCAAAGGCCAGCCCGCCCACCATGATCGCCGCGAACAGCAATTTGGCGAGGGGATGCGTCTTGTAGTCGAATCGGGGGCCGGGCTGCGGTTGGTCAACCGGTGCGGCTTGGTCCAGAGCGAGTGATGCCATGATGTGCGCGCCTCTGGCCGGAGGGTGTGACAGCCATATGACAAACGCATGACAGGGCCATGGATCGGCTGTTTTGCGTCATTTCGGCACGCGATCATGGGCACGCGCGGCCGGGGGCGGATTAGCACCGAAAGGGGCCCAACTCACTTTGCCAAAACCCGCGCGGCGTCGGACAACCGGAGCGCCTGATGTTGGCAAGGAGACAAGAATGAAGGAACTTTCATTGCTCGCCGCCTGTGCAACGCTTGCCCTGATGGGCTCCGCGATGCTTCCCTCTTCGCAAGCCATGGCGCAGACCAATCCGAACTGCCTGCCTGAGCTGACCCCGGACGCGCCGCCGCCGAACCCCGAGGATAATTGCGACGAGGTCGGCAATCCCGAGGAAGGCGGCACCGACAATCCGCCGCCCCCGCCGCCGATTCCGCCCAGTGCCTTCGCACGGGTCGACGCGGTCGCGCTCCGCGAGATCTACGTCTAGATCCGCTCCTGGCGAGACGGTTGGGCGGGATCGCGCAACCGTCTCCATCCGCCGCCGTCAGCGCGGCGTGTCCATCAGGTTCAGAAGCGCAGCTGCATATAGGCCTTGGGCCCTGGCTTGATCCCGCGATTGCCGCCCGGCGCGCTCATGAAGCCCCGCCCGCGCAGCCGCCGCAGCCAGGCGAAGCCCAGCTCGACCTTGTCCGACGCCTCGAAGCTCAGCCGCGCGCCGGCATAATGGCGGGCATCGCGCACCATGCCGCGATCCGCGTCGAAGCGCGGCGTCTGCGCCACGGCGCTCAGCCCCAGCCAGGTGTGCCCCAGCACTTCCTTCTGCACGGAGAAGCCATAAGAGGCCTTGGTCTCGTCCGCCCGCCAGGCTTCGCTCGGCTCGCGCACTGTCGCGCTGGTCCGCAGCCACAGGCCGGAGACATGCTCCTCGTTCTTCACCCGGATTTCCGGCCGTAGTACCAGATAGGCGGTCTGCGCCGCCGCAATCGCCTGAGCACATGCCGGCGCACAGGCGAAAACCGCCCCCGCCGCCACAATCAGACCCGCCCCCCGAATCATCATTATCCCAGCTCCCCAGCTGCGGGATTTGGCCGCCAACCGATGGTTGACGGCAATTAGGTATTATTGCGGGTTTGTTGCAGGCGCTAGTGCATTGTTGCGACTGTATTTCCGATGCCTGTGCATAACTGCTCCCGCGCGCGGAGCTTGCGGCCGCCCAAAGCGTTCCCTAGTTGTTCGCCATGACCCTGCCCGTAGAGACCGACAACAACGCCCCCTATCTGAGCGGCCTGAACCCGCCCCAGCGCGAGGCGGTGCTCACCTCCGAGGGGCCGGTGCTCGTCCTCGCCGGTGCCGGCACGGGCAAGACCGCGGCGCTCACCGCCCGCCTCGCCCATCTGCTCTGGACGCGCCGTGCCTTCCCGTCCGAGATCCTGGCGGTCACCTTCACCAACAAGGCGGCGCGCGAGATGAAGGAGCGCGTCGGGCGCCTGGTCGGCGCCGCGGTCGAGGGCATGCCCTGGCTCGGCACCTTCCATGCGATCGGCGCCAAGATGCTGCGCCGCCATGCCGAGCTGGTCGGGCTGCAATCGAACTTCACCATCCTCGACACCGACGACCAGCTGCGCCTGATCAAGCAGCTGATCCTCGCCGCCGATCTGGACGAGAAGCGCTGGCCCGCCCGCCAGCTCGCCGGGCTGATCGACGAATGGAAGAACAAGGGCCTGACGCCCGCCGAGATCGGTGCCGGCGAGTCCGAGCGCTATGGGGGTGGCCGCGGCGCCGCGCTCTACTTTCTTTACCAGGAGCGGCTGAAGGCGCTCAACGCCTGCGACTTCGGCGACCTGCTGCTCCACATGCTGGTGATCCTAAGGACCCACCGCGATGTGCTGGAAAGCTATCAGCAGCGCTTCCGCTACATCCTGGTCGACGAGTACCAGGACACCAACGCCGTCCAGTATCTCTGGCTGCGGCTGCTCGCCCAGGAGCGCAAGAACATCTGCTGCGTCGGCGACGACGACCAGTCGATCTATTCCTGGCGTGGCGCGCTGGTCGAGAACATCCTGAAGTTCGAGAAGGACTTCCCCGGCGCCAAGGTGATCAAGCTTGAGCAGAATTACCGCTCGACCCCGCACATCCTCGCGGCGGCCAGTGGCGTGATCGCCAACAATAGCGGCCGCCTCGGCAAGACCTTGTGGACCGACAAGGACGAGGGCGAGAAGGTCAAGGTGCTCGGCGTATGGGACGGGCCCGAGGAAGCGCGGCGCGTCGGCGAGGAGATGGAAGGCCTCAACCGCGGCGGCAAGTCGTTCGACGACATGGCGATCCTCGTCCGCGCCCAGCACCAGACCCGCGAGTTCGAAGACCGGTTCATCGCGATCGGCCTGCCCCACCGCATCCTGGGCGGCCAGCGCTTCTACGAGCGCATGGAGATCCGCGACGCCGTCGCCTATCTCCGCGTCATCGCCCAGCCGGCCGACGACCTCGCCTTCGAGCGCATCGTCAACACGCCCAAGCGCGGCTTGGGCGACAAGGCGCTGGCGAAGGTCCACCAATATGCCCGCGCGGCGCAGGTGCCGCTCACCGTGGCGGCGGCACGCATCCTCGACACCGACGAGCTGACGCCCCAGGCCCGCCGCGCGCTCGGCAATCTGGTCGGCGACATGGCGCGCTGGCGCAGCATGGGCAACGACCTTCAGCACCCGGACCTCGCCCGCATCGTCCTGGACGAGAGTGGCTATACCGCGATGTGGCAGGCCGACCGCACCGCCGAGGCCGCAGGCCGCCTCGAGAACCTCAACGAGCTCGTCCGCGCGATGGAGGAGTATGAGACGCTTGGCGCCTTCCTCGAGCACGTCTCGCTCGTCATGGACAACGAGACCAATGCCGACGAGCCCAAGGTGACGATCATGACGATCCACGCCGCCAAGGGCCTGGAGTTCGACACCGTGTTCCTGGTCGGCTGGGAAGAGGGCATCTTCCCCTCGCAGCGCGCGCTCGACGAAGGCGGCCTGGCGTCGCTGGAGGAGGAACGCCGCCTGGCCTATGTCGCGATCACCCGCGCGCGGCGGAAGGCCTTCATTCTCCACGCTGCCAATCGCCGCATCTACGGCCAGTGGAACTCGTCGATCCCGAGCCGCTTCGTCGCCGAGCTGCCCGAGGCGCATATCGACAGCGAAAGCACGATGACCGGCGGTGCGAGCCTGTGGCAGGCGAACTGGAGCGAACGCAGCGACCCCTTCGCCGACGTCTCGCGCGGGACCGGCCGAGGACCTGGCTGGCAGCGCGCCGCGGGCGTCGACATGAAGAACCCCGGCGGCGCCTTCACTTCCCGCACCTTCAGCCGCGAGCCGGCCCGCGTGGTGGAGAGCCGCGCCTCGGCGGTGAGCTTCGGCGCCAAGGCCCGCGACGACCTGTCGCTGGGCATGCGCGTGTTCCACCAGAAGTTCGGCTATGGCGTGATCGCCGAGATCGAAGGCAACAAGCTGGAGATCGATTTCGAGCAGGCCGGGCGGAAGCGGGTTATGGATAGTTTTGTGACGGTGGGGTGAGTTCTACGCCATCTCAGCTCTGCCTCTTCTCACTCTAGCAACCATTTCAGCTAAACGTTCCGCGATTTCTTCGGTGGAAAGATCAGCGGTTCTAAGAGCGAGCGTACCCGAGAGCGTTGGAGCGTACTTTGCGATCTCATCTCGAGTAAGCTTGTGCCAAATGGGCAATATTCTTCCCGTTCCAGAAACTTCTTTTTCCAAGAGTGCGTCCAGTTCAATCTGAGGCCATTCCTTCTTAAAGAAATTCTCAGATAGTACGACAACACCAAAATAAGATCCCGAGAGGCCACGATCGATGGATCTTCGAAGTTTATCGCCCCAACTCAGCGAAAACTCATCGTACCATACCCGCAGCCCCTTCGATCTGGCTTGCTCGGCAAGGGAGGCAACAAAATCAGTCTTGTCCTCAGAGGCGTGCGAGATGAAGACGTCATATGTTTCGGCCTCGCCTTCAGCTACCAATCGCCCTATCGGTACACCGGTGGCAATCTTTTCGGCGAGCTGATTCTCCAATTCCTGAATCCGACGCTCCGCTTCTCTTTGTCTCTTTTGATCCTGCGAAAATTGCTTTTGCCTATTCTCCAAATCTGATTTGAGAATACGCTGCTGAAGGTTCGAAGCTTCCTCCGTCTTTCTTGCTAACTTTTGGGTATAATCCGCCCGCCTCTCGCGGGCCTTCTGCGCATCAGCCATGTATCTTTCAGCGGCGGAAAGATACGACTTGGCGGAGGAGATGCTGGTAGCCCGAGAGGCCTGACCCTGTGCTTGCAGACCCCTCTTAGTGAGGTCCGCTTCTCGCTTAGATTCGTCAGCTATTTTACGATGAAGGTCAGCAATTTCTCGATTGATGCTGTTAAGCCGACTCTGATCAAATGATGACATGTCGCCCTCACAATTTAGCTCCGCCGAATATCATGTTCCCAATATGTACTCAACCCAAGGTTGCTCATCTTCTCTAGGTTTGATATAGTCACCAACCTAGTCAGGAGCCCGCAGCTGCCATGGAACGCATCAACCTTGCCGACGCTAAGGCGCGCCTCAGCGAGATCGTCGATCGGGTCGAGGCGGGTGAGAGCATCGAGATCGTCCGGCGCGGCAAGCCCGCTGCGCGGCTCGTGCCACCCCTGCCTGAGAAGAAGCCCGTCGATGTAGCGGCGCTCCGGGTTGCTGCCAGCAAAGTCCCCTATCAGCATGAGAGCGGGACCGAGGTGATCCGCAAGATGCGCGACAGCGGTTACTGATGTTCTACCTGGACGCTTCCGCCGCCGTCGCCGCGATTGCGCAGGAGACGCATAGCGAAGCGATCTGGGGGTGGCTCGGTGAGCATGCCGCCGAACCGATCCTGTGCAGCGGCTGGACCGCAACCGAAGTTGCCAGCGCGCTTTCGATCAAGGTCCGCACCGGCGCCTATACGATGGAAGACCGGGTTACCGCCTGGAACAACTGGCGGCGCTTCCGGCAGGACAATCTCGCGGAAATCTCCGTCGCGCCTGACCATTTCGAAACCGCCGCGCGCTTCCTTGACCGCCCTGATCTCGGCCTGCGCGCGGGAGATGCGCTTCATATCGCCATTGCCGAGAGTGCCGGATTGCGGCTCGTTACGTTCGACACCCGCATGGCCGACGCCGCCCTGCAGCTCGGAATCCCCGTCGAGCGGATCTAAAAACCCTTCCAATGTAGGAAATCGTCTGATCTACCCTCGTAGATGGACGACACTCTCGACAATCCGCCTGATGACGGGCCCAGCCGGCTCGACTTCATTCCCGTACCGCTGGCCAATGTTCGCCATGACGGCTGGACGGAGCAGCGACAGCGCGACTTCGTCAAGGCTCTCCTCGCGATGGGCTCGGTGCGTCACGCCTGCCGCGCCGTCGGCAAGACCCGGCAATCGGCGTACAAGCTTCGCGATCGGCCCGGGGCCGAAAGCTTCGCCGAAGCCTGGGATGTCGCGCTCTCGATGGGCTATTGCGATGCCTTCGATCGCGCGCTCGAACGCGCGACGGTCGGCATCACGACGCCGCGCTTTTACAAGGGCAAGCAGGTCGGCACGCGTCATCGGATCGATTGGCGCCTTGCCATGGCAGCGCTCAACGGCATGCCGCCCGTCCCTCCGCAACTGCGCAAGAATGTTACGAGATGAAGAGCGTTTGCGGGAACTATGTCAACTTCTCGCGGCCCGCACGACACCAATGTGTATTACACAATCATTACACCCTTGACGCATGCCGCGCTACAAATGTAGCCTCGCAGGCGAAAGGGATCAAACCATGCAGCACAACGCCACCCGACCCCGTCTCAACCGCCGTCAGCTCCTCGCGCTGATGCCTGCTACCGCCGGCGCCGCGCTCCTGCCCTCGCTCGCCCGTGCCACGACCTCCGCCGATCCGGTGCAGGCGCTGGTCGACGAATTCGTGAAGAGCGGCAAGGCGCCCAGCGTGTCGGTCGCGGTGATCCGGGACGGGCGCACCCGCTTTCACAATGCCGGCATCGCCAATCGCGCCACCGGTGCGCCGGCCAGCGAGCATATGGTCTATGAGATCGGCTCGATCTCCAAGACCTTCACTTCGCTGATCCTAGCCCATGCGATCCGCGAGGGCCGGGCCAGTCTCGACGACGATGTCCGCAAATATCTTCCGGCGGGCTATGACAATCTGGTGCGCGACGGCCGCCCGGTGCGGCTGGCGGACATGGTCACCACCACTTCCGCTTTGCCCGACAATGTGCCCGACTGGATGGCCCGCTTCAGCAAGCTACCGCCGAACGAGCTGGCCTTCGCGGTGGCGAAGCTGCTCGACGGCTATGACCAGCCGCAGTTCCTCGCCGATCTCAAGGGCGCGCTGCTGGTCGATGTGCCCGGGCACCTGCCGCGCCACAGCAATGTCGCCTCGCAGCTCCAGGGCGTGGTCGCCGAGCGGATCTATGGCGCTCCCTATGACGCGCTGCTCGCCCGCTTCGTCGAGAAGCCGCTGGGCATGCGCGCCGGCGGGGCGTCGGTGCCCCCCGCGCTGTTCGCCATCGGCTATGCGACGGACGGCACCGAGCGGCCGACGCTGGCGATGCCGGTGATCCGTGCGGCGGGCGGGCTCCATTATTCGGCGGCGGACATGGCGCGCTATCTCGCGGGCCAGATCGCCGCGACCGATCCCGCCATCGCCCTCACCCACCAGCCCCTGTTCGGCGCGGCCGATGCCGCGCGGATCGGCTTCCACTGGGTGATCGGCAAGACGGCGGACAGCCAGACCTATCTGCGCCATTCCGGGGGCACGCTCGGCTTCTCCAGCTATTGCGACTTCTATCCCGCCCAGCGCTACGGCGTGGTCGTGCTCGCCAACAGCTCCGGCGCGCAGAGCACCGCGCAGGGGCTTGCCGATGCGATCCATGCAGCGCTTTTCGGCGCACCCAAGGGGCTGGTGGCGCTCGAGGCCGCGCTCGAGAAGAGCGACTATGCCGATGTGCCCGGCACGATCGCGTTGACAAAGGCCCGCTTCCCGGAGCTGCACCTCAACGAGGATTTCGTGAACGCCTGGGGCTATCGCCTGCTGCGCGACAAGCGCCCGGCGGCGGCGCGGGGCATCTTCGCCTGGAACGTGTCGGCCTATCCCGACAGCTGGAACGCGCATGACAGCCTGGCGGAAGCGCTGGCCGAGGCGGGCGACAAGCCGGGCGCGATCGCGGAATATCGCCGCTCGCTCGAGCTCAATCCGGGCAACGACAATGGCAGGGAGGTGCTGGAGAAGCTGCAGAAACAGCCCTGAGGCGGTGGGCCAGGCGATCTGTGTTCCCCGGCGAAAGCCGGGCCCCCGGCTTTCGCCGGGGAACCAAGGGGGAGTAAAGCCGGTGCGGCGCTAGACCTCGATCCCGTTCCACTCGGTGGTGGTGTGGAAGGCGGGGAGCGCCAGCCCCTCCCCCGTCTTGGCGACGAGGTTGTGGCCCTGCTGCTGCAGCCCGGCCTCGCCGAGCACCTTGGGAGAGACCCGGTGCCGGGTAGTGAGCGCGCCGTTGCTGTCCTCGACCAGCGGCTGCTCGAACTCGATGCCCTGCTGGTGCTGCAGGGCGCGGCGGACGATGGCGACGACCATCTGGCCCTCGCCAAGGTCGACGACGAACTGGGTGCCCTCCGGCACGTCGACGATACCCTCGATCAGTGCGCCCGAGGCGGAGACGTTCTTGAGAACGGCGGGATAGTAGTGATTGTCGTGGATCACGCCGACCTTGCGGAAGGTGGTGTGGCGGATGTGGCGCTGGCGGGCGGGCCCCTGGGGCTTGAGTACCCACTTGCCGTTCTCGAGGTGCTTGTCGAGGTCGGCGGCGGACACAGCGCCGCTATAGAGGAAGCCCTGGATATGGCTGACGTTGAGGCGGCGCATGGTCTCGAGCTGGTCGAAGCTCTCGATGCCCTCGGCCGTGGTCTCCATGCCCAGCGCATTGGCCAGCGCGACGATGGCGGCGATGATCGCCTGGTTGCGGGCGCCTTCCTCGGTGGTGCCGCGGACGAAGCTCTGGTCGATCTTGATCTTGTCGAACGGCGCGCTCTTCAGATAGCCGAGCGAGGAATAACCGGTACCGAAATCGTCGAGCGCCAGCCGGACGCCGAGCCGCTTGAGCGCGGCGAAGCGGGCGTCGGTCTCGGCGGTTTCGCCGAGGAACACGCTTTCGGTGATCTCCAGCTCGAGCCGCTCGGCCTTGAGCCCGGAATTGGCGAGCGCGCTCATCACGATGGCGGGCAGCGCCTCGCTGGCGAACTGGATCGGCGAGACGTTGACCGCGACGCGCAGCTCGCCGGGCCATTTGGCGGCGTCCATGCAGGCCTGGCGCAAGGTCCATTCGCCGAGCTGCGGGATCAGGTTGGCATCCTCGGCGATCGGAATGAAGATCGCCGGCGAGATCCGGCCGCGCTTGGGGTGGTTCCAGCGCAGCAGCGCCTCGAAGCCGGTGACGTCCTCGCTGCCGGCGCTGAGGATCGGCTGGTAGTGCACCGCGAGCTCGCCATTGGAGAGCGCGTCGATAAGGTCCTGCTCGAGCTGGCGGCGATCCTCGGCGACCTGGAGCAGGTCGGACGAAAAGAAGCGTGCCCGACCGCGCCCGCCCCCCTTGGCGGCATAGAGCGCGAGGTCGGCATTGCGGACCAGCTCGTCGCTGGTGCTGGCGTCGAACGGGCTCACCGCGATGCCGATCGAGGCACCGATCAGGCAGCGGCTGCCGTTGATCGTGTAGGGGTGGGACAGCGACTCGATGATGCGGTTGGCGAGATCGGAGATGCCGACCCGGTTATGCGCATCGGGCAGGATCACCTGGAACTCGTCGCCGCCCATCCGGGCGATCTGCTCGGGATTGCCGACGATGGTCGCAAGCCGCTCGGCGACCTGCTTGAGCAGCGCGTCGCCCACTGGATGGCCAAGGCTGTCGTTGATCGCCTTGAATCGGTCGAGGTCGATCAGCATCAGGGCACAGGCGCGCTCCTGGCTGCGGAAGGCGGCGATGGTGCTGTCGAGCAAATTGCCCATCCGGCGCCGGTTGGGCAGGCCGGTGAGCGGATCGTACATGGCGAGCCGGATGCTCTCGCGGGTGGCGCGCTGTTCCTTGGTCACATCGACGCCGTGGCCGAGATAGCCGGAGAATCCCCCGCGGCTGTCACGGGCCGGCTGGCCGGAAAGCGCCCACCAGCGCTCCTCGCCGACAATGTCGACCAGCAGCGGGATCGCGTCGAAACGGGCCTGGCGGGCCATCTGGAAGGGCATGGTGCGACGGCGCTCGGCGTCCGCTTCGTCGTTCGGGTTCTTGAACAGCGACACCAGATCCTGGCCGATCAGCGCATCGCCGGTCTGGCCAAGCGAACGCGCGGCGCCCTCGCTGATATAGGTGATCCGGCCTTCGGCATCGGTTGCCCAGAACCAGCCGAGGTTCATGGCCTCGTAGTTGCGGAACAGGCGGAGATGTTCGGCGGCCAGCGGGTCCGGGCCATTCCGGCGCATGAACGGGATGGCCGTGCCGTTCCCGATCGCCCTCGCCGTCCCGACACCCGTACCGCTCATTCCGCCTCGCCCGAGATTTACACCAATCCGGATGGGTTCCTACGCGTGGACCCTTTAGGTTGTGTGAAGGCGGGGGCCCGGAAAACTCGCTCGCGGATGTAAATCGGCGTGGGCGAGTGCATTGATGCGGCGTAAGAATGAGGCCGAAACAACTCCGGAAGGACCTGGACGCATGCGTTTGATGCTGACCGCCCTGCTCGCCACCACGACGCTTGCCGCGCCTGCCTTCGCGCAATCCTCTCCTTCGGATGTCGCCGATCTGGTTGGCGCCCGCGCGGCGGGTGGCGAGACGCAGCTTCAAGCGCGAGGCTATGCCTTCGTCACCGTGAATACCGTCCGCGACACGAAATGGTCGCTATGGTGGAGCGATCGCCAGCGCCAGTGCATCCAGGTGGCGACCAGTGAGGGGCGCTATTCGGCGATCCAGCGGCTGCCCGACGCGAACTGCCAGGGCGGCGGCCAGCCCCAGCGTCCCGACTATGGCCCGCCGCGCCCGGACTATGGCAATGGGCCGGGTGGTGGCGACCGCTATGGCCCCTCGATCACGTTGGTCTGTTTCGGCGGTGGCAGTGCCCCGTCCGCGCAATATCAGTCAGGCTATGTCTATAATTCGCGCAGCCACCGCTTCGAGCCGCAATATGGCACCACGCTCGGCCGCGAGGGTTTCGCGTCCGACCTGCAGATCGAGATCTGGCATGGCCGCGGCCGCATCCGGCCCGAGGGCAAGCTGGTCTCGCCGATCCACAGCGGCGGCGACAATGGCTGGTGGGACATCCAGAACCTGGTCGTCACACCCGACCGGATCACCGGCGAGTATCGCATGAACGGGTTGAACAAGCCGAAGTTCGAGATCGATCGTCGTAGCGGCATCATTCGCATCCGGGCCGCAACCAACTTCACGGGGCGCTGCGATGCCGGGGACTGGCGCGGCGGCGGCGGCTTCTAGGCCAGCAGGGCGGCGAGCAGCACGAACAGGATCACACACTCCACCATCGTCATCGTGGCAATACCGAAGCCGCGAAGCTTCGAGACGGCCAGGGTGCGCGCGAACCACAGCGTCTGCAGCGAGCCATACCAGAGGAAGGCGGCAAGGATGATCGCGAGCCCGGCGCTGCGGAAGGCCGGGCCTCCCTGCATCTGCGTCGCTAGCGAGCCGATCCCGAGCACCAGCGCGAACACGCCGGCGGGATAGCATTGCGCATAGAATAGCGGCTTGAGGCTGTCCCGGGTCAGCGGCTCTTTCCGCCGGCGCAGCAGCGCGACGGCCATGATCAGCGGAAAGATCGCGAAGAAGAGCAGCCGCATCAACAGCAGGCTGGTATCGTCGCTGATCAGTCCCGCCAGCCCGCGCCTATCCGCCACGATCGAACTTTGCCCGACAAGCGCCAGTTCGATCGTGTGGCTTAGCAGCAGCGTGAGCAGCAGGAAGATCGGCGGGCTGAGCACATCCGGATATTGCTGCTCGGCCGTGTCCTCCAATTCGCTGTCGGCATAGGCCATCATCACGAACGGCTGCCGGATCGTTCGCCACAAGGTGATCGGATAGAAGACCAGCCAGGTGATGATCTCGTACAGCAGGTCGTCGAGCGACTTGAGGAACTGCATGAAGTTCATGGGGCCGTTTCAGCACAGCCCCGGGGATCAGGCCACCGCCATCAGGGTCTCGCCCTGATATTTCTCCAGGCCGGGATCGAACAGCGCGCTCTTGACGAAATCCCGGTCGGTCACGGTCATCCCGGTCAATCCGTCGAGCTTGAAGGTGCCGATCTTCTCCTCGCGCGGCGGCGCGCCTTCCTTGAGCACCACCACGCCATCGACATGCAGCGCGTCATGGCGGGTGTAGAGGATGTGCGGCGCCAGGATCATCGCCGTGCGGTTATACGTCACGGACAGGCATTTCTGGCGCACGATCCCTTCCAGCACCATCGGCGTGGTCGGGGCGGGAGCGGCGGTGGAATCGGTTTCATTACTCAACAGCATGGGGCCTTATGGCAACTCTTGCTGCGCCGCAGCAAGCTTTTGGCGTTCAGTGCAGGCTTTCCGGCTTCAAATCGGTCGTTGAGCCTATCGGTTCCGTGCCAACTATCAAAGGCCGATCGGGTTTCGCGCTGGTGCGTCCTGCCGCACTTCATTACGGTTCCGTCGTATCTGCACCGTCCGTTCAGCCCGGCTTCACGCGGATGTCCGGAACGTTTCAGCGCCCCCGGCCGTATGGGCCTTCGGGAAGGAGAATAACATGAAGCATCTGGTAACCCTCGCCGCAGTCGCAGCGGCCAGCCTGGCGGTCGCGACGCCGGCGATGGCACAGCGCGCGCCCGTCTACGCGCAGGACGAGGAAGCGCGTTTCGATGCGGCGCAGCAGCGCTTCGAGCGGGAATATGACCAGTTCCAGCAGGCGCTCGAGCGGTATCGCGCCTACAAGCAGCGCCCGGTGGCACCGCCGCCGCCCCGCGGCGGCTATTCGAGCTACGATCCGCGCGACGAGGAATATTATGACGCGTCGCGTGACTATCGCGCACCGCCCCCGGGTTACCAGGAGCGCGTCCTGACCCAGGACGACCGCATCTATCGCGGCAATGACGGCAAATACTATTGCAAACGCTCGGACGGCACGACCGGCCTTATCGTCGGTGCCGCCGCCGGTGGCCTGTTCGGCAACGTGATTGCCGGCGGCCGTTCCAAGACCGTCGGTACGCTGCTCGGCGCGATCGCCGGCGGCGCGCTCGGCAGCTCGGTGGACCGCGACCAGGTTCGCTGCCGCTAACGGTTCCGGAGGCCCTGTCGCGACTGCGCCGGGGCCTCCGTAGCTTCCCCAATAGGGTTAGCTCCTGAGCCGCGATTTCACCCCTGGACAGGCATACTGCGCCAAAATGGGGGAATGAGGAGTCGCGTAATGCCCGTGGAGCGTGTGCTGAGACAGCACAGCCACATTCTTGCCAATGCCGATGCGCTGGAGACGATGGTTTCCGGGCCGCGGCCTGCCAGTGTCGACGGGCTGGGATTCCGCCGCTGGATGTTCACCCGCGACCTTCTGATGCACTTCGCGAAGATGGAGGGCCAGGTATATGGCCCCCTGATGGACGGCCTTGGCGGCGAAGTTGCGCAAGCGGCCAGCCAGGCGAGCGCGGAAACGGCCGCACTGGTCGCCGATTTCCGCGAGCATGTCACCCGCTGGCACGGTTTGCCCAGCGAGGCGCAGTGGGAAACCTATGCGCGCTCGATCCGCTGGCTGATGGGGCGCATCCGCGAGCGAATCGAGCGTGAGGCCGCCGATATCCTGCCCCTGATGCACCAGCTTCCGACGAACGACGAAGGCGCGTGCCCCGGCAAGCCGGATCATCGCTATGTCGCCGATGCGTGGGAGATCCGTGAGCTGATCTTCACCGGCAACAATCTTGTCATCGAGAATGGTGCGGGACGGAGCAAGACCGACCCGGCCTGATAGGCCTAGTGCCAGAACAGCAGGATAAGCAGGATGATCGGGATCGGAATGCCCAGCAGCCACAACAGGATGCCCTTGCCCATCACTCTCTCCAAGTCTTTGGTTTAGATTGCGAAACAACCCATTTGGGTAAGGAAGAGTTCCCGCTGGAACCCGACGCGTTGTTGCTGCACTGAACGGCGATGACCGATGGCCTCCCCCAGCCCCGCCGCACCCTGGCGATCGCTGCCGTTTCGTTCGGATCGGCGTTGGTGGTGATCGACGGGGCCATCGCAACCGTGGCTCTGCCCACCATCGCCCGCGACCTGCACATCGAGAGCTCTGCCGCGGTCTCGATCGTGACGGTCTACCAGCTCGTGCTGGTCATGCTGCTGCTGCCGCTCGCCGGACTAGGCGAGCGGATCGGCCTGAAGCGGATGTACCAGATCGGGCAGCTCGTCTTCACCGTTGCGACGGTCCTTTGCTTCTTCGCCAAGAGCCTGCCCTTCCTGCTCATTGTCCGCGCCGCGCAGGCGGCGGGTGCGGCGGCAGCGCTCAGCGTATCTTCGGCGCTGATCCGCCAGATCTATCCGGCCAAGCATCTCGGACGCGGGCTGGGCATCAACTCGGTGGTGGTTTCCAGTTCGGCCGCGCTCGCGCCCACCCTTGGCGGGCTCGTGCTGGCCATAGGTCCCTGGCCCTGGGTGTTTGCCTCCGCCGTACCTTTCGCCATCGCCAGCCTGTTGTTCGGGCGTGCCCTGCCTGGGAGCGAGCCGCGCGACGAGCCGTTCGACGTGCTGGGCGCGCTGCTCTGTGCCGGCATGTTTGGGCTGGTGATCGGTGGGCTGGAAAGCGCCGTGCATGGCGACAGCCCGGTGGTCTCGGGCGCGGTGGTGATTGCGGGCGCGACGATCGGCCTGCTGTTCGTCCGGCGGGAATTGCGCGAGCCCAAGCCGATCCTGCCGGTCGATCTGCTGGCGCGTCCGGTGCTCGCCTTGTCGGTGGTCGGGGCCTTCACCGCGTTCATCGCGACGATGACGCTGCTGCTATCCCTGCCCTTCCGGCTCCAGCACGGCTATGGCTTCGCGCCTTCCGAAGTCGGCGCGGTGATCGCGCCCTGGCCGCTCACAACGATGATCGTCGCGCCGCTCGCCGGCTCGCTGTCCGATCGCTATCCGGCGGGCGCGCTCGGCGCGATCGGCATGGTGATCGCGGTGGCCGGGTTGATCTTCCTCGCATTCCTGCCTGCGGACCCAAGCTGGTTCGACGTCGCCTGGCGGATGTCGCTCACGGGTGCCGGCTTCGGCATGTTCCTGTCGCCCAATGCCCGGCTGATCATCGGCTCGGCGCCGATTGATCGGGCGGCGGCGGCAGGCGGGCTGGTCTCCACGACGCGGATGGTGGGGCAGGCGACGGGCGCGACGCTGGTGGCTGCGCTGCTGGCGCTGAGCATTGGCGGCGGGACGGTGCCCGCACTCGTCGCGGCCGGGCTGGCGACCATTGCCGGGCTGTGCAGCTTCGCGCGGCTGCGCCCAGCGATCCGCAACCCCCGCAGTGCCGAGACCGAGGACGTCCAGCCGGCAAAGCTGCGCTGATCGAACATATCTTGATGTGATTGGCGGCCGTGCCTGCAATCGTTCGTTGCGGTTCCGTCGCGGAAAGGCCTAGAGGCGCTTCCATGGCCGCCGAAGCAACGCATCCATTCGCCGTTCCCAACTTCCGCTATTATTTCCTGGCGCGCCTCTCGGCCACGCTCGGGCAGATGGCGATGGTGATCGTGATCGGCTGGCAGGTCTATGACATCGCCCGGCGGACGATGACGGTGAAGGAAGCGGCCTTTCAGCTCGGGCTGATCGGCGTCGCACAGTTCCTGCCCCTGCTCTTCCTATCGCTGTTCGCCGGCTGGGTCGCGGACCGGCTCGACCGGCGCTGGATCGCTCGTGCCTCGGTGGCGCTCGAAGCATTCTGCGCGATCAGCCTGGGTGTGCTGACCTATACCGACACGATCAGCCTGCCGGCCCTGTTCGGCATTGCCGCGCTGCTCGGCGTCGCGCGTGCCTTTGCCAGCCCGGCACTGAGCGCGCTCTCGCCCAACCTCGTGCCCAAGGCGATCCTGCCGACCGCGATCGCGCTGAGCTCGCTCTCGTGGCAGATCGGCACCGTGATCGGGCCGGCGATGGGCGGTTATCTCTATGCGGCGGCGGACTGGCTCTCCTACGCGGTGGCGGGGGGATTGTTCCTGCTGTCCCTGGTCATGCTCATGCTGATCGGACCCGTGCCGCGTACCGCGCGCAAGTTCAGCGGCAGCCCCTGGGCGCAGATGGTCGACGGGTTGCACTATGTCCGGCGGAACCGGCTCGTGCTTGGCGCGATCTCGCTCGACCTGTTCGCGGTGCTTCTCGGCGGCGCGACGGCGATGCTGCCAGTCTATGCCCGCGACATCCTCGAGGTCGGCTCGGCCGGGCTCGGGCATCTGCGCGCGGCGCCGGCGGTGGGCGCGGTGCTGACGGCGGTGTTCTTCTCCTGGCGGCCGCTCAGGAGCGATGTGGGCGTGAAGATGCTGCTCGCGGTGGCGCTGTTCGGCTTCGCAACGGTGATCTTCGGCCTCTCTGCGCCCTTGCTGGTACCGGTGCTGGGGCCGAGCGCGATCGGACATGATACCGCGCCGGCGGTATTGATCGCCTTGTTCGCGCTGTTCGTGCTCGGCGCAGCCGACATGGTCTCGGTCTATGTCCGCCAGTCGCTGATCCAGCTCTATACGCCGGACGAGATGCGAGGCCGGGTCGGTGCGGTGTCCACCTTGTTCATTTCCGGCTCGAACGAGCTGGGCGAGGCCGAATCGGGTTTCCTCGCCGCGCTCATCGGTCCGGTCGCCGCTGTGGTTGGCGGCGGCATCGGCGCGATCCTTGTCACGATCGCCTGGGCCAAGCTATTTCCGGAGTTGAGGCGGGCTCGAACCTTCGATCCTCCGGCCAATCTTGAGATTCCTCCTAAGGAGATGACGACATGAAGGCCAATACGATCCTCGAAACGATCGGCAACACGCCGCACATCCGGGTAGGCAAGCTGTTCCCGGACGCGGAAGTCTGGATCAAGTCCGAGCGCACCAACCCGGGCGGCTCGATCAAGGACCGCATCGCGCTGGCGATGATCGAGGCAGCCGAGAAGGACGGCAGCCTGCAGCCGGGCGGCACGATCGTGGAGCCGACCAGCGGCAACACCGGCGTCGGCCTGGCGATGGTCGCGGCGGTGAAGGGCTACAAGCTGATCCTCGTGATGCCCGAGAGCATGAGCCTCGAGCGCCGCCGCCTGATGCTCGCCTATGGCGCGACCTTCGACCTGACGCCGCGCGAAAAGGGCATGAAGGGCGCGATCGAGCGTGCGATGGAGATCGTCGAGACGACTCCGGGCGCCTGGATGCCGCAGCAGTTCGAGAACCCGGCGAACATCGACGTGCATCACCGCACCACGGCGCAGGAGATCCTCAACGACTTCGCCGACACCCCGATCGACGTGGTGATCACCGGCGTCGGCACCGGCGGCCACATCACCGGGGTTGCCGAGACGCTCAAGAAGGCGTGGCCGAAGGTGAAGGTCTATGCGGTCGAGCCTGAGCTTTCGCCGGTGATCTCGGGCGGCCAGCCCGGCCCGCACCCGATCCAGGGCATCGGCGCGGGCTTCGTTCCGCGCAACCTCCACACCGATGCGATCGACGGCGTGATCAAGGTCGATGCCGGTGTCGCCAAGGACATGGCGCGTCGTGCAGCACGCGAGGAAGGCATGCTGGTTGGCATCTCTTCGGGGGCGACTCTGGCTGCGATTCTGCAGAAATTGCCCGATCTTCCGGAGGGCGTCCGGGTGCTCGGGTTCAATTATGATACAGGTGAGCGCTATTTGAGCGTTCCAGACTTCCTTCCGGAGAGCTGAGGCACTGGAATTAACTCCCGATTAACGCTAGTTTTCCCGAGTCGGGGAAAACGTCGTTTCCGGGGGGAATTCGTCGTGCGCAATGCAATGATCCTGGTGAGCGTGATGCTTGCCATTTATCTGGGGTGGCCGCTGGCTTTCGGGGGGAAGCAGCGCGGGCTGGAAACGCCGGCCGAAGCGCGCGGTGTGGCGGCCGCCCCAGTCTCCACCATCAAGCACAAGCCGGTGGCGCTGGCGGCCGCGGCACCGGCTCGTCCGGAGAGCTGCTACAAGCGCTACCAGCGCGAAGTGAAGCTCTGCATCGGCGAGAGCACCGCGGCGGCCTGCAAGCTGGGTGCGGCGGACCATTGGGACATGTGCGAGGCCACCGGCTTCTGGCCGGACTGAACCCCGCCGTCCCGCGCTGAGCCGAAGCCTGCGGCGTTTCGGCGCCGCAATGGTTCCAACCTGCCTGCTTCTGCGTTATGGGCGGCGACCCCATGGCGACCCTTTCCTTTCCTCGCAGCTTTGCAGGCTCTTCGCGCCCCGTCTCGCCCGTGATCGTGGCGGTGCTCGGGCTTGTCATGCTCCTGGCGATCGCGGGGCCGGTCTGGCTCGTCGCGCACACGCCCCGAACCGTCATCGGCAAGACCAAGGCGCCGGTGAAGGTCTCGCACCGGGTGGTGCCCAAGGACGAGCTGCCGGCCGTGGAACCGGTCGAGCTGCAGGTCGTCACGCCGGATGACGCGCGGGCCTGGAACGCCTCGGTCCCCTTCTCCACCCTGCCCAACCCCGCCGCCCGGCCGTTCAACATCTTCGGCACCGAGGACAGTCGCGAACGTGCGGTCGATTGCCTGGCTGCCGCGGTCTATTACGAGGCCGGCGACGATGCCGTGGGGGAAAGGGCCGTGGCGCAGGTGATCATCAACCGCGCGAGGCATCCCGCTTTCCCGAAAACCATCTGCGGCGTCGTGTTCCAGGGATTCGAACGCTCGACCGGCTGCCAGTTCACTTTCACCTGTGACGGGGCGATGCTGCGCTATACGCCGACAACCGCGGCCTGGGAGCGCGCGCGCTATGTCGCCCGCAGCGCATTGACCGGATCGGTGTACAAGCCCGTCGGCCACGCCACCCACTACCACACCGACTGGGTCGTCCCCTATTGGAGCGCCAGCCTGGAGAAGATCACCGAGGTCCATACCCACCTGTTCTTCCGCTGGAGCGGCTGGTGGGGCACCCCGCCCGCCTTCAACCGGACCTATGCCGGCGTCGAACCGAACATCGGCCTGATGGCCCGCCTGTCCCCCGCCAACTTCAAGAGCGACCCGGCCCTCGACGCATTGCTGCCCGGCGCGGCGGGCGGCGACGGCGCGTTCATCGACCCCGCATCGATCCCGACCAGCGCGATCCCCGCGCCGATGGCGGTCGAAGGCGGCGGCGAATCGAACAACTTCATGCTCACCCTGCCCGCCGGCATGAACCCCGACGCCTTTGCCGCGCTCGCGATCCGCACCTGCGGCGAGCGCCCTTATTGCAAGTTCATGGCCTGGGCCGACCCCAAGCAGACCCCGGCAAAGCTGCCGCTCGGCAGCAGCCAGGTGTCGACCATGTCGTTCAGCTACCTGCGCGACGAGGCGCAGGGCTTCGCCAAGGCGCTGTGGAACTGCCAGCAGTTCCGCCGCCCGAGCCCGGTCCAGTGCATGCGCGCCCAGATCGCCGCCGCTCCGGAGGCGGCCCCCGCGCCCGCCGCGACGCCGCTGCCCGGCACCGGCCCGCTGAGCGCGCCCGCGCCGCTGGCCGGCGTGCGCCGCAAGGTCGACGCGGTTGCCCCGCCGGCGACCGCGCCCGCCAATGTCCCCGCGCAGGGCAAGGGCGCGGTGAGCTTCAGCCTGCCGGTGCCCCGGCCCTCGCCGACCCCGCGGCCGACGCCCGTTCCCTGACCGGTTGAAAGAGCGGCCGGCGAGAAGCCGGCCCGGTCAGGGGAACATCTGAAATCCTACATTGCAAGGGGGCGTGCCCCTTTTGCTCCCCTCCTTGGAAGAGAGGGGAATCGAGGGAGGGATTGCTGCTAGTCCACCTTCGCCGCCAGCGCCTCGGCCAGCGCCAGCGCGGCGTCCAGCGGGGCGTCGCTGACATTGGGGCGGTGCCAGCCGCTGGCGCCCGCGGTATCGACCGAGACTGTCGCCACGCCGAGCCAGCGCTGGAGCAGGCCCTGGCGCACGGTAAGCGTCTGGATCGAGTCGAAGGGCACCACCCAGTCGCGCTGGGACAGCACGCCGCGCATCACCTGCAGGCTGGTGTCGCGCAGCGCATAGCGGTGATGCGCGCGCTGGAAGAGCGCGACGATCACGGGGACCGGCACGAGCAGCAGCCCCCACCAGAGCAGCGGCAGGAACCAGCCCGCGATGGCGAAGACCAGCGCGACCGGCATGCCGTGGCGCAGCGCCGAGCGAAGGATATGGGCCGGGGCCACCGGGCGCAGCCCGACGCGCTCGAAGGTCGGCAGCGGCGTGGCGGCGAGCACCTCCGCCGCTTCCTCCTTCGTGGCGAAGGGCGCGAGCCCCTGGCGGCCCGAGGGATCGGTGCTGCCGCCGAGCGTCTGCACCTCGACGCTGTTCCAGCCCAGCCGCCCGGAGATCATGCCGCGATGGACGAGGCCGAGCTGGATGCGGCGATCGGCGATCACGACTTCGGAGCGGGTGAGCAGGCCGCGCACCCGGCGGAAGCGCCCGGCTTCATGGGTGAGCGTGAAGCCATAGTCGCGCAACAGGGTGCGGACGATGCCGGCGACCAGGCTGACCAGCAGCGCAAGCCCGGCGACCAGCACCAGCGCGACGATGCTGAACCGCGCGACGGCGACGCGCTGGGCTTCGCCGAACAGCTCCTCCCAATCGAGCTGGAGGATCTCGCCGAGATAATGGAGACCGCCATAGATCGCGGCGATCCAGACGAGCGAGAAGCCGAATACCCCCTCGATCAGCACGCGGCCGAGCGACATGGCGAAGATCGTGCGGCGCTCCGGGGCAGGTTCCGGCGCGGCGGCATCGCCGGCCTGCGCCACGGCGGCGGGCGAATGGCTGCGGAGCAAGGCGCGCAGCCGCTCGGCTTCGGCCAGCGAGACGCTGTCGAGATGGGCCTCCTCCTTCTCGCCCCCGCCGGTCTCGAGCTTGACCAGCGCCAGGCCGACGATCCGGGCGAACGGGCCGCGCTCGATCGAGACGTCCTGGATGCGCGCACGCGGGATCGAGCGACGGCTGCGGCGCAATACGCCCTGCTGGATCAGCACTTCCTCCGCGCCGATCCGGTAGGTGAAGCACCACCAGTCGAGAAAGGTCATCAGGATCACGGCGGCCGCGATCGCGCCAAAGGCCCCGAAGGCCAGTACCGGATGGAATTCCTTGCCGGCAAAGCCCAGCGCCAGCGGCGGGACGACGAGCGTCGAGGGCGCGCGCTTGATGAAGCGCAGGATCACGGTGAGGACGTGCAGGCGCTGGGGCCGCGCTTCGGCCTCAGTCATGCGCGGCGCTGCCGATGCGCTCGCGGATCGCATCACGGATTGCCTCGGCGGTGGCGCGGGCGACGCCGGGCAGGATCACGACATTGTCGTCGGTGCCGGCGGTGTGGAGGACAAGCGTGGCGACCTTGAACAGCCGCTCCAGCACATCCTGCTGGACGTCGATATGCTGGACGCGCAGCACCGGCACGATCGTGTGGACCCGGGTGAACAGGCCATGCTCGACATGGAGCTCGGTGCCGGTGAAGGCATAGCCCCAGCGCCGCCAGCGGCGCGGCGGCGCGAGCACGACCATCCACAGCGCGAGAAGGATGACCGGGGCGAGGAACAGGCCCGGCATGGGGAGGTTCGGCACGAACCACTCGGCCGCCCCGGCTGCCACCAGCAGGACGATCGCATTGCGCAGCGCGCGCAGGCGGATCACGTGAAGCTGCCCACGCTCGAGCGGCGTGAGCGGTACGATGGCCAAGGTCATGAAAACACTATCGCCTTCCCCGGGGTATGGCTCAAGTGTATTACTGCACCATAGCGGCGGTGATGGGATCATTGTTGCCACTCCCATTTCCCGGCGGAGGCCGGAGGAATTGGCAGTGGATCGCGAGCGCAGCGCGTTCTTGCTGCTCCCCGGCGAAAGCCGGGGCCCAGGGTCGCAAGCGGATCGGCGGAGAAACCCTGGGCCCCGGCTTTCGCCGGGGAAGCTGGAGGGTAGACGCAACGCTGCCTTGGGGTTCGGTGGCCTCGCTTCCACCGTCTCCCTGAACTTGTTTCAGGTCCAACGCGCCTCGGGCGATATCCTGTGTGGTGGTTTGGATGCTGAAACAAGTTCAGCATGACGATTGAAGGCGTCGTTCAGCGCTTCAACGCTATTCTGCTCCCCTCCTTCCAGGGAGGGGAGCTGGAGACGTTAGGCCGCCCGGAACAGGTCCGGGTCGAGCGCCATCACTGTCTCGCTGCCGGCTTCGATCTTGCGGCGCAGGCCGCTGGCGTCCGGGAAGAAGCGTTCGGCGAAGAAGCGGGCGGTGACCAGCTTGGCTTCGTAGAATTTGGTGTCGCCCTCGCCCGTGGCCAGCGCGGCGGCGGCGGCCTTGGCCATGCGGAGCCACATCAGGCCGAGCGCCACCGTGCCGGTGAGCTGCATGTACGGATAGGCGCCGGCGCCGACGTCGTTGGGGTTCTTGAAGCCGTTCTGGGCGAGCCACATCGTCGCGCCCTGGAGATGGCCGAGGGTCTTCTCCAGTCCTTCGGCCAGCGCGGCGAGCTTCTCGTCGCCCTTGGCGGCGGCGGCTTCCTCGGCGACCAGCTTGAAGAAGGCCTGGACCGCGCGGCCGCCGTTCATGGCGAGCTTGCGGCCGACCAGGTCCATCGCCTGAACGCCGTTGGTGCCCTCATAGATCATCGAGATGCGGGCATCGCGGACGTACTGCTCCATGCCCCATTCGGCGATGTAGCCATGACCGCCATAGACCTGCTGGCTGTCGGTCGCGACCTTGTAGCCGATATCGGTGCCGACGCCCTTGATGACAGGCGTGAGCAGGCCGATCAGGTCCGCGGCGAGCTGGCGCTCCTCCTCGGTGGCGGCGGCATGCTCGAGATCGACCTGGAGCGCACCCCAGAGGCAGAGCGCGCGCATGCCCTCGGTCTGCGCCTTGGCTTCCATCAGCATGCGGCGGACGTCCGGGTGGACGAACAGCGTATCGGCCTTTTCGTTCGGCTCCTGCGGGCCAGTGAGCGCACGGCCCTGGCGGCGGTCATGCGCGTACTGGACAGCGTTCTGCAGCGCGACTTCGCCGACGCCGAGGCCCTGGAGGCCGACGCCGAGACGCGCGGCGTTCATCATGATGAACATCGCGGCGAGGCCCTTCATCTCCTCGCCAACGAGCCAGCCGGTGGCGCCGTCATAGTTCATCACGCAGGTCGAGTTGGCGTGGATGCCCATCTTGTGCTCGATCGAGCCGCAGGTGACGGCGTTGCGATCGCCCAGCGAGCCGTCGTCGTTGACGAGGAACTTGGGGACGACGAACAGCGAGATGCCCTTGCTGCTCTCCGGCGCGCCCGGCGTCTTGGCGAGGACGAGATGGATGATGTTCTCGGTCAGGTCATGCTCGCCCGACGAGATGAAGATCTTGGTGCCGGTGATCGAATAGCTGCCATCGGCATTCGGCTCGGCGCGGGTGCGGATCAGGCCGAGATCGGTGCCGCACTGCGGCTCGGTGAGGTTCATCGTGCCGCCCCAGGTGCCGGCGACCATCTTGGGGACGTACTTCTCCTGCTGCTCGGGCGAGCCCTTGACCAGCAAGGCCGCGACCGCGCCGTGGGTGAGGCCCGGATACATGGCGAAGGCCATGTTCGAGGAGATCATGAACTCCTGGAACGCGGTGGAGATGACGTGCGGCATGCCCTGGCCACCGAACGCCTCGGGGAAGCTGAGCGTGCCCCAGCCGCTCTCGACGAACTGATTGTACGCTT
Source organism: Sphingomonas kyeonggiensis (assembly GCF_014204495.1). Lineage (GTDB taxonomy): Bacteria > Pseudomonadota > Alphaproteobacteria > Sphingomonadales > Sphingomonadaceae > Sphingomonas > Sphingomonas kyeonggiensis_A. The sequence goes on from NZ_JACHLN010000002.1 coordinate 451,855, forward strand.
CCTTGTAGCCGGCGGGCGTGGTGACGCTGCCGTCGTCATGGCGCTTGCAGCCTTCCTGGTCGCCCGAATGGTTGATCGGGAACAGGACCTCGGCGACGAACTGGCCGCCCTGCTCGAGCACGGCGTCGACCGTATCCGGGGTGGCGTTCTCGAAACCGGGAAGATTGGCGTAGCGATCGAGGCCGATCACCTGCTCGAGGATGAAGCGGGTGTCGCGCACCGGCGGAGTGTACTGGGGCATTTCAGGGTTCCTCGGGGTTAGTCGCTGCTCTTGAGCAGTTCGACGAATTGCTGGAGTTCGGCGATGTGCGCGTCGATGTCGCGCTTCTGGTTCTCGAGCAGGTCGATGCGTTCGAGGCAGCGCTCGAGCGTGACCTGCTTCTGGGTGCTGCGATCGTCGCCGACATCGTAGAGGTCTATCATCTCGCGGATCTCGGCGAGGCTGAAGCCGACGCGCTTGCCGCGCAGGATCCAGGCGAGCCGGGCGCGGTCGCGGTGCGAATAGATGCGGGCGGTGCCGCGGCGCTCGGGGGCGATCAGGCCCTCGTCCTCATAGAAGCGAAGCGCGCGGGGCGTGACCGAGAATTCGGCGCACAGGTCCGAGATGGTGAAGCTGTCGCGGTCCGGTCGCGGCTCGATCGGCGCCAGGGCTTCGAGCGGGAAAGCTGGTGCGTTCATGGGCATAAAATACTTTCCCCTTACGTGAACGTCAATTGCTTGCGCGGCCGAAATCGACCTTTCCGTCATCCCGGCGAAAGCCGGGCGCTTGTGCGGCGCCCGTCCCGCGCCTTCGCCTGAGATCCCGGCTTTCGCCGGGATGATGCTTAGTTGCCGCCGCCGCAGAGCCTCTTGCCGTTCGCATCGCGCATCGCGGCGGCCTCGGCGGCCGACTCGCTGAGCCGGGTCACTTCGAGGCCGGCATAGGACGCGCGCTTTGCGCAATATTTGTTGCAGCCGTCCGGCAGCGCGCCGGGGAAGGCGATCTTGTCGCCATCATATTTGGCATCGAACGAGCAGCTGCCGTCCTCGCCGAACTCGACATGGAGCGACTCCCCTACCCGGCTCGCCCGCCCGGTGCCGCTGCAGGTGATGCGGTCGCCATAGTCGACGAACGCGCCGATCCGGTAGCCGAGCTCGGCGTCGGGGACGATGCAGACGCGGTCGGTGTCGCGGGCGTAGAGGCCGGCGATGTCGGTGTCCGCCGGGTTGCGGACGAGGCCGCGCTCGATGGCGGCCTTTTCCAGGTCCTGGGGCGGCTGGGCCTTGTTTTCCTGCGCCGTGCCCGAGGAGCAGGCGGCGAGCAGCAGCGCGAGGAGCGGCCCGGCGCGCTTCATCCGCGGACCAGCTTTCCGCCCTCGACGATGCGGTAGAAGCAGCTCGGCGCGCCGGTGTGGCAGGCGGGGCCGTGCGGCTCGACCTTGAGCCAGACCGCGTCCTGGTCGCAGTCGATCCGGGCCTCGAGGACCTTGAGGATATGGCCCGAGGTCTCGCCCTTCTTCCAGAGCTTGCCGCGGCTGCGCGACCAGAAGGTCGCCTCGCCGGTGTCGAGCGTGGCCTGGAGCGCCTCGCCGTTCATGTGCGCGAGCATCAGCACCGTGCCGTCGGGTGCGGTGCAGACCGCGGTGATCAGGCCGGCGGCGTCATATTTCGGGTCGAGCACGAGGCCCGTTTCGCGTTCGTTGTCCACGCGCGCTGTCTAGCGCGGCGCGGGCCGGGCCTCAATGATCGCGGATGGCCTCGATCAGCTTGTCCTTGTCCATCTTGGAGCGGCCCTCGATGCCGATCTCCTGCGCCTCGTCATAGAGCTGGTCCTTCGAGCGGCTCTCGAGCGTGCCGCCGGGATGGTCGAGCGTGCCTGCCGCCTGGGCATTGGCGATTCGCGCCGACTTCTCCTTCGAGTTCCCCTCATCGCGGAGTTTCTCGTAGAGTTCGTCGTTCTTGATCTGGGGTCCATGGTCGTGTCCGGGCATGGGAACGGCTCCTTTCGCCCTGAAAAACCACCGGAAAAGCCAGCAAGTTCATTTCTTTGTGACAAGCGGGCGACAAACCGGGACGAAGCGCCTATATGCCCGCTCGATAGTTCAAAACCCCTTGAGGGCTGATGCTTACCACAAACCCGTTCGATGACGACAAGCTGCGCGAAGAGTGCGGCATTTTCGGCGTTTCCGGCATGGACGGCGCTGCCGCCGCGGTCGCGCTTGGCCTGCATGCGCTGCAGCACCGTGGACAGGAGGCGGCGGGCATCACCAGCTTCGACGGCCGCCAGTTCCACATCCACCGCGCAATGGGCCATGTCGCCGGCAATTTCGACCGCGACGACGTGATCCGCGGGCTGCACGGCGACACCGCCTGCGGCCATGTCCGCTACTCGACCACCGGCGAGACCTCGCTGCGCAACGTCCAGCCGCTCTATGCCGAGCTGGCCAGCGGCGGCTTCGCGATCGCGCATAACGGCAACATCTCGAACGCGATGCGCCTGCGCCGCGACCTGATCCGCCGCGGCGCGATCTTCCAGTCGACCAGCGACACCGAAGTGATCATCCACCTCGTCGCGACCTCGCAGTTCCGCACGCTGATCGACCGCTTCATCGACGCGCTCAAGCAGGTCGAGGGCGCCTATTCGCTGATCGTCATGACCCCCGAGGGCATGATCGCCTGCCGTGACCCGCTGGGCATCCGCCCGCTGGTGATGGGCAAGCTCGACGACACGATCGTCTTCGCCTCGGAGACGGTGGCGCTCGACGTGGTCGGCGCCGACTATGTCCGCGACGTCGAGCCGGGTGAGCTGGTGATCGTGAAGGGCGGCGAGATCAGCTCGCACAAGCCGTTCGCGCCCGTCGGCGCCCGTCCCTGCATCTTCGAGTATGTCTATTTCTCCCGTCCGGATTCGATCAGCGACAACCGCTCGGTCTATTCGGTGCGCAAGGCGATCGGCGCGCAGCTGGCGATCGAGGCACCGGTCGAGGCCGACCTGGTCGTCCCCGTCCCAGACTCCGGCGTGCCGGCGGCGATCGGCTATGCCCAGCAGAGCGGCATCCCGTTCGAGCTTGGCATCATCCGCTCGCACTATGTCGGCCGTACCTTCATCCAGCCCGGCGACCAGATCCGCCACCTGGGCGTGAAGCTGAAGCACAACGCCAATCGCGAGCTGATCAAGGGCAAGCGCGTGGTGCTGATCGACGATTCGATCGTCCGCGGCACCACCAGCCTCAAGATCGTGCAGATGATGCGCGAAGCGGGTGCTGCCGAAGTGCACATGCGCATCGCCAGCCCGCCGACCCGGCACAGCTGCTTCTACGGCGTCGACACGCCGGAGCGCGCCAAGCTGCTCGCGGCCAAGCTGGACGTGGGCGGGATGACCGACTTCATCCATGCCGACAGCCTGGCCTTCATCTCGATCGACGGCCTGTACAAGGCGCTGGGCGAGGCGCACCGCGCGGATATCCATCCGAAATACTGCGATGCCTGCTTCACCGGCGAATATCCGACGACGCTGACCGACCAGGACGAGAACGGCCCGCCGACCGACCAGTTCGCGCTGCTTCACGAGCGCGTGGGCTAAGACCGGGATGAGCGAGGGGGCACTTTCGGGGCGCACCGCGCTCGTCACCGGCGCGAGCCGGGGCATCGGCGCGGCGACCGCGATCGCACTGGGCAGCCAGGGCGCGCATGTCATCCTGACCGCGCGCACCGCGGGCGGGCTCGAGGAAGTCGAGGAAGCGATCTTCGCCGCGGGCGGCTCGGCAACGATCGCCCCGCTGGACCTGACCGAGAATGACAGCATCGCCCGGCTCGCCGAGGCGATCTTGAGCCGCTGGACGGCGCTGGACGTGCTCGTGCTCAACGCCGCCCAGCTCGGCACGCTGAGCGCGGTGCCGGCAATCGATTTCAAGGAATATGCCAAGATCCTGACGCTCAACGTCACCGCCCAGGCGGCGATGCTCGCGGCGTTCGACCCGATGCTCAAGGCATCGAGCGGCGCGCGGGTGATCGGGGTGACCTCCAGCGTCGGCCGCACCGCGCGCGCCTATTGGGGCGTATACGGCTCGTCCAAGGCGGCGTTCGAGAACCTGTTGCTGACCTATGGCGAGGAAGTCGCCCATATCAGCGGTATCCGCGTTGGCATCCTCGATCCCGGTGCCACCCGCACCAAGATGCGCGCCCGCGCCTTCCCCGGCGAGGATCCGGCGACGGTGAAGGCGCCCGAGGTTGTGGCGGAGCGGATCGCAGCGCTGGCTGCCTCGGGGTTCGAGGCTGGGCATTTCGAGCGGGTCGAGGGCTGAGAGCTCTCGGCTCTTCCTGCTCCCTGGCGAAAGCCGGGGCCCAGAGTAACAAGCGACATGGCAGAGAAACCCTGCTCCCCGGCTTTCGCCGGGAAGCAGTTTAACTTGCCAGGCCCGCGCTATCTCGCCGCAGCCTCGAACAGCCGGTTGAGGAACGCGGTGCGCGCCTTGCCATAATCGCTGTCGCTGGCCTTGGGCGCTGCCGCCGAGACCGCGATCACCACCTTCGATCTCGGATCGACGCGGATCGTCTGGCCGAAGATCCCCTGGGCGCCGAAGCGGCCCTCGGGATAGGTCCACCACTGATAGCCATAGCCGTAGCCGGGCACGCCGATATCGGCATGGGCGGTGGTCGACTGGCGATACCAGTCGGCGGGGACGACGCCCTTCCCGCCCTCGAGCGCGAACTGGCCGAGCCTGGCATAGTCGCGCAGGGACACCGACAGGCAGCAGCCGCTGACCTCGTGCCCGGACGGATCGACCATCCAGAACGCGTCCTGCTCCATGCCATAGGGCTGCCAGATCTTCTCGCTGAGATAGGTGGCGAGCGGCTTCTTCGTCGCGCGCATCACCAGCACGCCGATCAGGTTGGTCTCGCCGGTCTTGTAGACCCACTTCGCACCCGGGGCGAACTCGCGGGGGAGCTTCTTCATGTACCAGACGGTGGGGTCCTCCCCCGCCGGAACCGGCTCGAGGAACATGCGGGCGACGTCGGACCTGGCGTCGGTATAATCCTCGTTCCACTTCACGCCCGAGGTCATGGTGAGCAGCTGCGCGATGGTCACGCCGTCATAGCCGCTGCCGGCGAGCTCGGGGATGTATTTGGTCACCGGCTCGTCGACCGACTTGATATAGCCGTCCTTGATCGCGGCGCCGACCAGCGACGAAGTGAACGACTTGGCGACCGAGAAGCTGGTCCAGCGGCCCTCCCGCGAATAGCCGCGGGCATAGCGCTCGAGGATGATCTTGCCGTCCTTGAGCACGATCAGCCCGGCGATGTTCTGCTGGGCGATGAAGGCGTCGAGATCGGCATCGGGGAACGCCAGCGGCTTGCCGGCGGGGAGCGCGCGGACCCTGGTGCCGGCCTTGACGATATGGCCCGGGAAGAGCCGTTCCATGTGCGGGAAATTGGCGTCGCGCTGGGCCTGGCTCCAGAACAGCACTTCGGCGCCGACCTTGCGCAGGCCCGAATTGTCGCCCGTCTGCAGCTTCACGTCGGACGACTGGACCGCCTGGGCGATCGCCCCCTGCCCCGCGAATGTTCCGAGCGCGAGCGCGCCGGCCAGCAGCAACTTCCTCATATCCCCTCCTCCTTCACCAAGGTGAGCTGGACGACGTCGATACCGCCGCCTCTGAACCCACCTTCGCAATACATCAGATAATAGCGCCACAAGTCTATGAACTTGCTGTCGAATTGGGCAGGCAGCGTGCCCGCCACGACCGCCGTATCGAAGCGCTCGCGCCACAGGCGCAGCGTCTCGGCATAGTCGAGGCCGAAACCGGTGCGGTCCTGGGTGCGCAGGCCGCGCGCGGCCGCGAGGGCGGCGAAGCGCTGCTCGGACAGCAGCAGGCCGCCTGGGAAGACATAGGCCTGGATGAAGTCGACGTTCGCGGCATAGTCCTCGAAGAACGCGTCATCGAAGGTGATGACCTGCAGCGCCGCATGGCCGCCGGGCTTGAGCGCGCCGGCAACGGCATCGAGATAAGCGGGCCAATAGGCCTGGCCCACCGCCTCGGCCATCTCGATGCTGGCGACCGCGTCATAGTTGCCGGCGACATCGCGATAGTCGGTCAGGGTGAAGCGGGCATCGTACGGCACCCGCGCTTCGGCCCAGGCCTTTTGCTCGGTGGACAGGGTGATGCCGTGGACCTTGCGCCCCTGCGCCACCGCCAGTTCGGCGAAGCTGCCCCAGCCGCAGCCGATCTCGAGGATCTCGTCGCCGGGGCTGGTGTTGGTGCGTGCCAGGATCGCCGCGAGCTTTTCGTACTGGGCCTGTTCGAGCGTCTGGCCGGGCGCGGTGAACAGCGCGCTCGAATAGGTCATGCCGGGATCGAGCCAGAGCCGGTAGAAGTCGTTGCCCAGGTCGTAATGGAACTGGATGTTGCGCCGCGAGCCGCCGCGATGGTTGCGGTTGCGCCAGTGGAGCAGGCGTTTGATCGCCTTGGAGAAGCCAGTGGCGCGGGCCTGTCGGGCGAGTTCGGCGCGGTTGAGGCCGAACAGCGCGAAGAGCTGGACCGGATCGGGGCTGGCCCATTCGCCGAGCGCCCAGGCCTGGTACCAGCCGATCGAGCCGCCGATCGCCAGGCGGAGCAGCGCGCGCCAGCTGCGCAGGTCGACGATCGCGGCGGGTCCCTCTGCGCGGCCGCCGAGCAGGCGGGCAGTGCCGTCGGGCAGGCCGAGCGACAGGCTGCCCCGGGCGATACCGGCGTCGATCTTGTCGAGCTGGCCACGGAACAAGGGGGCGAGCGCGCGTGCGGACCAGTGGCGCGGCTTGTCGGGATTGGGCTGGCTCAGGGGCGCGTGCATTGCGTCGCGCACAATGCACGCGCCGGTGAGTCGGGCAAGCTAGCTTTTGCTACGCTTCTTCGGGCGCTCGCCGTTGAACAGGTAGCGCAGTGCCGGGCTCAGCTTGATCAGCTTCCAGATGCCGTAGGAGCCGAAAAAGGCGGTCAGGCAGAGCAGGATGAAGCGCGGCCAGAGCGGGATCGGCAGCTGGTCGAGCACCGGCGTGACCAGCACGATCAGCGGCTCGTGGAACAGGTAGATCACGAAGGAGGCGGAGACGAGTGCCTTCACCCAGCGGCGCTCGCCATGGATGAAGTGCGCCAGCGCGCCGAGCGAGGCCTGGGTGAGGCAGAGCGCGGCGACGCCGGTGAGTACCGGACGCCAGAGGAACGGCACCGTGCGCGGATAGAAGGCGACGATGATGCTCGCGGCCAGGCCGGTGAGGAACAGGATCCAGGAGAAGCGGGCAAAGCGCCGGTCGAGTGCCGGGATGCGCTGGAGGATCGCACCGAGCAGGAACCAGGGCAGATAGTCGAGCGCGTAGCGGGCCGAGAGGAAGTTGACCGCGAAATTGTTCAGGTAGCGATAGCGCTCGAGCTGGAGCGCGCCCAGGCCGCACAGGCCGAGTACCAGGCCGGTGGCGAGGGTGAGCGGAATGAACCAGCGGACCAGGTTGCGCTGCTCGCCCTTGAGCTCGGCATGGGCGAGCGCGGGGAAGATCCAGACCAAAGCGGCAAGCCCGGCGGTGCAGTAGAGCAGCACCTGGACGAACCAGAGATGCTCGAACGGGTTGCGCTCGGTCATCGTCATGATTTCCCACCAGCGGCCGAGCGGGTCGGGATTGCCGGTGATGCACAGCAGCAGGAAATGCATGAGCGGCACGAGCAGGAAGGTGCCGGCCAGGAAGGGCGGGACGAGCCGGTGGAGGCGCGAGGGCAGATAGCTCGCCACCGGGCGCTTCTGGAGCAGCATCGCGGCGAAATAGCCGGCGATCATGTAGAAGCCCGGCATGCGGAACAGGTGGAGATAGTCCGCCAGGTAGATGAAATCGATCGAGCGATCGTGGAAATTGGCGATCCACGGCCCCGGGCGCGCGGTGAGCGAGGCGTGGTACGGGATGCCGAACAGCAGGAACACAGCCCGCAGCGCGTCGAGGTCGTGGCGGCGGGCGCGCTCGGCGGGGGTGCGGAAGGTGCCGTCGCCTGGGGTCATCGGGACAAGACGCTTGTCGCCGGCGCAAGTTCACGCGGAAAAAGGCCGGCGGATGCGCGGGTCAACATGAACGGGGCGATAGGCCAGTTCGCCGCCAATGCAAGCCGATAGCGATAACAGTCAGAGCTTGTGCGGCTCCTTGTCGACCATCCAGGTCTGGCCTTTCGACACCAGCTTCTGGAGATCGGCGGCCTTGCCTTCGCTCGCCGCCCTGTTCTGGGCGATGACGGCGCTCTCGAAGGTCGGCGCGGGATCGTCGTAGAGCACGCCGAGCGCCATGGGGAACGGGCCGAAGGGCATCTCGACCAGCATGTGCGCGATCGCCCGGTTGGTGACGTTGTGGACGATCACCCCTGCCCCCTGCCAGTCGCCATCGGTCACTTCGACGACCTTGAGGACGAGCCGTTCGGGATCGAGCGCCAGGCCGCGGGTGCCGCCGGCGAAGAGCAAGGGCTGGCCATGCTCGGCCCAGAGCTGGTTGGCCGCGGCATTGGGCTTGGCGGTGAAGGGCTCGAAGACCTCGTCATTGTAGACGATGCAGTTCTGGAAGATCTCGACGAACGCCGCGCCCTGGTGCGCATGGGCGGCCTTGAGCACGCTGGGCAGGTTCTTGTGGACGTCGATCCCGCGGGCGACGAAGCGCGCCCCTGCCCCGAGCGCGAAGGCGCAGGGCTTGGCGGGGTGGTCGACCGAGCCGAAGGGCGTGGACGGGCTGCGGGTGCCTTCGCGGCTGGTCGGGGAATATTGGCCCTTGGTGAGGCCGTAGATCTCGTTGTTGAACAGCAGGAACTGGCAGTTCAGGTTGCGCCGGAGCAGGTGCATCGTGTGGTTGCCGCCGATCGACAGCGCGTCGCCGTCGCCGGTGATGATCCACACGTCGAGATCGGGGTTGGCGAGCTTGACCCCGGTCGCCACCGCCGGCGCGCGGCCGTGGATGGTATGGAAGCCATAGGTCTCCATGTAATAGGGAAAGCGCGACGAGCAGCCGATGCCGCTGACGAACACGGTGTTCTCGGGCGCGACGCCCAGTTCGGGCATGGTGCGCTGCACCGCCTTGAGGATCGCATAGTCGCCGCAGCCGGGGCACCAGCGGACCTCCTGGTCGGTCTCCCAGTCCTTGGGGGTGCTGGGGCGGATGGCCGTGATCTCGTTCATGCGATCTCCCTCAATTCGCTTCGGCGATGGAGAGCTTCTCCATCGTCACGCCGCCGAGCAGGTCGCGGCGGATGGCGTCGAACACCCGGCGGCGGTCTTCGGCGCGGTAGATGGTGGCGAGCACGGTGACGCGGACGCCATCGACATCGGCGATCCAGCTCTGCTTGATGCCCTGCTTCGTCAGATAGTCGCCGAAGAAGTTGCGGCCAGGCGGGCGGCCGTCGAGGCTGAACTTGCCCTCGAACAGCGTGTCGATCACTCCGGCCTGGCGCGGGCCGGCGCGGCCATCCTCGGCCAAGGCGTGCCAGTCGCTCATCCGCGGAGCGTCGGCAAGGACGACGGCGATGACCGGATCGAGGGGGGTGTTGCCCCGATAGGCCCGCATCGGGCCTCCATATCCGCTGCTGCTGTCGCCGTAATCGGGCGAGAGTCCAGCCAGCTGCGTGGGCAACGCCTTGATATGGGCCACCACGTTCGGGGACATCACGGTCCTCTGCGCCGCAGCGGGAGAGGCCGTGAGCAGTAGCCCGATCAGCAAACTCGTCGCGCGGATCACGGGTTCACCGCCTCCGGGCTCGGGAGCTGGCTATTGCTGGGCGGGAGTTCCTCGTCGAAGTCCACGCCGATATGCCGGGCGATGGCCTTTTCGATCTCGGCGATGCGGAAGGGCTGGCCCGAGACCTTGGTGAGCGACTTGGCATCGACGAGGTACTGATCGCGCAGCAGCGTCTTGAGCTGGCCGGTGTTCATTTCCGGCACGAGGACATGCTCATAACTCTTTAGCAGCGAACCAAGATTCTTCGGAAGCGGCCAGATGTGGCGGATATGGACATGGCTGACGTCATGCCCCTTTGACCGCGCCCGCCGTACGGCTTGGGCGATCGGCCCATAGGTTGAGCCCCAGCCGACGACGACGAGCTTGCCACCCGCCTGCCCCTGCTCGACCGGCTGGTCGGGCACGTCGATGCCCATCACCTTGTCGCGGCGCATGTCGGTCATCGCCTGATGGTTGGCGGGCGAATAGTCGATATTGCCGGTGCCCTGTGCCTTCTCGATGCCGCCGATGCGGTGGAGCAGGCCCGGCGTGCCCGGCTTCACCCAGGGCCGTGCGCGCTTGTCGTTGCGGGCATAGGGCTGGAACTTCTCGCCCTCCGGCGGGACCTGGGTGTGGAACGCCACCGGAAATGGCTCGTAGCTGCTCATGTCCGGCACCTTCCAGGGCTCGGCGGCGTTCTGGAGATAGCCGTCGGTGAGCAGCATCACCGGGGTCATATACTGGGTGGCGATGCGCACCGCCTCGATCGCGACGTCGAAGCAGTCGGCGGCCGAGCGGGCGGCGAGCACCGGCACCGGCGCGTCACCATTTCTGCCGTAGACAGCCTGATATAGGTCGGACTGCTCAGTTTTTGTGGGAAGTCCGGTCGAGGGACCGCCGCGCTGGGCGTTGACGATGACCAGCGGCAATTCGGTCATGATCGCCAGGCCGATCGCCTCGGTCTTGAGCGCGATGCCCGGCCCCGAGGAACAGGTGACGCCAAGGCTGCCGGCATAGGCGCTGCCCAGCGCCGAGGCGACCGCGGCGATCTCATCCTCGGCCTGGAAGGTGGTGACGTTGTATTCCTTGTAGCGCGACAGCGTGTGCAGGATCGCGCTGGCCGGGGTGATCGGATAGCCGCCGAAGAACATCGGCAGGTTCGCGAGCTGGGCCCCCGCGACCAGACCCAGCGAGATCGACTCCGCGCCGGTGACGGTTCGGTACAGGCCCGGCTCGGCAGGCGCGGCGGCGACCTGGCGCTGGCTGATCCCCATCGCGCCGAGCTCGGCGGTCTCGCCATAGGCATGGCCGGCGTTCAGCGCGGCGATATTGGCATCCGCCAGATCGGGGGCCTTGGCGAACTTGGCCTTGAGCCAGTCGACCAAGGGCTGGCGATCGCGGTCGAACATCCAGAGCGCCAGCCCCAGCGTCCACATGTTCTTGCAGCGCAGCGCCTCCTTGTTGCCCAGGCCGAAGGGCTTCACCGCGTCGAGAGTGAGCTGCGAGATATCGAGCCGGAGCAGCTGCCACTTGGCGAGGCTGCCATCCTCGAGCGGGTTCGCGGGATATTTCGCCTTGTCGAGGTTGCGCTGGCCGAACTCGCCCTCGTCCGCGATGATCAGGCCACCGGGCTTGAGCGCCTCGACATTGGTCTTGAGCGCCGCCGGGTTCATCGCGACGAGCACGTCGGGCTGGTCGCCCGCCGTATCGATCCGGGCCGAGCCGAAGTTGATCTGGAAGGCGGAGACACCGAACAACGTGCCCTGGGGCGCGCGGATCTCCGCGGGGAAATCGGGGAACGTGGCGAGGTCGTTGCCGGCCAGCGCGGTGGAGAGGGTGAACTGGCCGCCGGTGAGCTGCATGCCATCGCCGGAGTCGCCGGCGAAACGAACCACGATCGCTTCAGGTGCGGGATGCGCCGACGCCTCTTCGGGCGTGAGCGTATGCGCGGCAGTCGCCACAGCCTGTCTCCTGCAATTTTATATCGTTGTGCAGATGTCTACGCTCCAATCTCCCTCAACCCAAAGCGGAAAATGCGGATCAGCGCCGGGACACGCCCTCCCCCAGCGCCAGGATCGAGGCGACGTGGCGGCGCGAGACTTCGAGCGCATCCTCGCCATAGCCGCCGCCCAATGCGCTGGCGAAGGGGATGCCACGTGACGTCATGGCGCCGGAAATCCACCGGTCGCGCTCGATCAGCCCTTCGTAGCTGAGCCCGAGGCGGCCAAGCCGGTCGCCGGCGAGCGGATCGACACCCGCCTGATATAGAACCAGATCGGGTGCGAAACTTTCGAGCAGCGGGATGAGGGTGCGCTCGAGCGCTTCCAGATATTCCGTATCGCCCACCCCGTCGGCCAAGGGCACATCGAGTGTGGAGCGCGCCTTGCGGACGGGGAAGTTCTTCTCGGCATGGATCGAATAGGTTGCGATCTCCGGGCGCCCCGCGGTCAGCGCGGCGGTGCCGTCGCCCTGATGGACGTCGCAGTCGACGATCAGGACGCGATGCCCCTCCTCCGCCAGGCGCACGCCGGCGATGGCGAGATCGTTGAACACGCAGAAGCCCGCGCCGGTATTGGCGAGCGCGTGGTGGCTGCCACCGGCGGTGTTCGCGGCGAAGCCATGTTCGAGTGCGAGCCGGGCGGCGAGCCAGGTGCCGCCGGGAACGGCCTGGGATCGGCGAGCGACTTCGGGCGTGACCGGGAAGCCGATGCGGCGTTCCTTCTCGGGCGGCACCGCGGCGCTGAGCACTTCCTCGACATAGTCAGGGTCGTGGACCGCCTCCAGCCAGCCACGCGGCATCGGGTCGGGCTGGTGCCAGGTGAAGGCGGCGCCTTCCTCGCGCAGCAGGTCGCGGACCAGGCCGTTCTTGTTCCATTGATACTGGCTGCGGGCAGGTGCCGGCGCGACATAGTCGGGGTGGTGGACGATGTGGATCACTTGTCCAACGTAAGTATCGCGTCATCCCGGCGAAAGCCGGGATCTCAGGCGGAGGCGCGGGAAAAGAGCCGCACGAGATCCCGGCTTCCGCCGGGATGACGATAGGGGTAATGCGCGCCCATGACCGATATCGCCTCTCTTCCCTATCGCCCCTGCGCGGGCGCGATGCTGCTCAATCGCCATGGCCAGGTGTTCGTCGGGCAGCGGCTCGATTCCGTGGTCGAGGCCTGGCAGATGCCGCAGGGCGGGATCGATCCTGGCGAGGATGCACTCGAGGCAGCCTGGCGCGAACTGTGGGAAGAGACGGGCGTGGCCCGCGAGCTTGCCGAGCTGGTGGCCGAGGCCCCGGACGAGCTGTTCTATGACCTTCCCGAGGACCTCGCCGGTCGGATCTGGAAGGGCAAGTGGCGCGGCCAGCGCCAGCGCTGGTTCCTGTTCCGCTTCCTCGGCGAGGACGGCGACGTCAACATCCAGACCGCCGAGCCCGAGTTCCGCGCCTGGCGCTGGGCCGAGCCGAAAGATCTCCCCGAGCTGATCGTGCCGTTCAAGCGGGCGCTATATAAGGAACTGTTGACCGTCTTTGGACAACATCTCGTCTGATCCTGCCCTAGTTTCGCTCCCATAACGGCGATACGGACCCTGTCATGCGCGCCTCGCTCCTTGCCCTGCCATTGCTGTTTGCTGCCCTGCCGGCGATGGCCATGCCACTGGATGACGATGATGACGGTGTCGCCGCGGCGCTCGCCACGGCGAATGTTCCGCAGGCACTCAAGCTGATGCTCGAGGCGGCGATGGAATCGGGCAACGAGAATGACGTTGCCGTGATCGTGAAATATGCGCGGACGGCGGCACCGGACGGCGCCGACCAGCTGGTGAGGATCGCGGCCGATTGGCGCGATTCCCGGACGAAGAAGGCGCAGGCCAAGATCCGCAGCGCCGATTTCTTCGCGCTGGTGAAGGGCCATGCCGAGCTTGGCGGCTATGTGACCACCGGCAATACCGAGAATGTCGGCATCGCGGCGGCGATGGAGCTGAAGCGCGACGGGCTGGAATGGCGCCACAAGCTGCGTATCCAGGGCGACTACCAGGAGAGCCTGGGGATCACCACGCGCGAACGCTATCTCGCAGCGTACGAACCCAACTGGAAGTTCGACGACCGCGCCTATCTCTACGGCGCCGCGCAATATGAGAGTGATCGCTTCTCGGGCTTTTCCGACCGCGTCTCGCTGTCGAGCGGGATCGGCTATAGCGCGGTCAAGTCGCCGGCGGTGAAGCTCGACCTCGAAGTGGGTCCGGCGTTCCGGTACACCCGCTTCATCGACCAGCCGGCCGAAAGCAATGCCGCGGCGCGCGGAAGCGTGGATTTCGGCTGGAAGATCACCAAGGGCATCTCGGTGACGCAGAATGCCTCGGCCTATCTGCAGAATGCCAACAGCACCGTCTCGTCCAAGTCGGCGCTGCTCACCAAGCTGTTCGGGCCGCTCTCGGCGCAGTTCAGCTACTCGCTGCAATATGAAAGCACCCCGGCGATCGGGCGCAAGAGCACCGACTCCACCAGCCGCGCGGCACTGGTCGTCGATTTCTGACCTGAGGGTTCGGCCGGCTGCTTCCCTGCGTGTTCGCTGGCGAAAGCCGGGGCCCAGGGTCATGAAGCGATCCGGCAGAGAAACCCTGGGCCCCGGCCTTCGCCGGGGAACGATATGCCCGAATTGCATGGCTTTCCCTGCTGGGCGGGGCTGACGGCAATAATATTTCGCGCTAGGTCCAGTGGATGACCGAGCTTTCCAAGATAGAACGCGCGGCAGTGGAGAGGGCCGCGGTCTCGCCGATGCTGGCGCGGACGGAGGCCTGGACGGCGATCAACAGCGGCACCCGCAACATCGTGGGGCTCGCCCGCATGGCCGATGCGCTGGCCGACGCCTTCTCCGTCCTGCCCGGCCCAGTTACGCTGGTGGAGCCCGAACCCGCCGACAGCGTGACCGCTGACGGCCAGGTGCTGCCGCTCGCCCATGGCCATCATCTTCACCTCGCGGTGCGTCCCGACGCGCCGGCGCAGATCCTGCTGACCGGCCATATGGACACGGTCTATGGCGCCGATCATCCGTTCCAGGCGAACACCTGGCTGCCCGATGGCAACCTCAATGCACCGGGTGCCGCCGACATGAAGGGCGGGCTCGCCCTGATGCTCGCGGCGCTGGAGGCGGTGGAGGGCAGTGCGCTCGCCTCGCATATCGGCTATGAGGTGCTGATCAATTCGGACGAGGAGACCGGCTCCTTCTCGTCGGCCGGGCTGATCGCCGGCGCGGCCAAGGGCAAGATTGCCGCGCTCACCTATGAGCCTGCCCTGCCCGATGGCACGCTGGCGGGCGCGCGCGGGGGCACCGGCAATTTCTCGATCGTGGTCCACGGCAAGTCCGCCCATGCCGGGCGTAACCCCGATGAGGGGCGCAACGCGCTGGTCGCCGCCGCGGACCTGGCGATGCGGCTCAATGACGCCAAGGCTCCCGGGCTTGCGGTGAACCCGGCGAAGATCGACGGGGGCGGCCCCAACAATGTCGTGCCAGAACTGGCGATCCTGCGGGTCAATTTCCGGCCCAAGGATGCCGAGGCAATCACTCGCGCCCGGATCGCCATCGACCAGGCCGTGGCGATCGTTTCCGTGAAGCATGACGTACGCATCCATGTGCATGGCAGTTTCAACCGCCCGCCCAAGCCGCTGGATGCTGGCGCTGAGAAATTGTTCGAACTTGTGCGCGCATCCGGCGCCGACCTGGGCATTCCGGTCGCCTGGAAATTCTCCGGCGGGGTGTGCGACGGCAACAACATCGCCGCCTGCGGGGTGCCGGTGGTCGACACGATGGGCGCGCGCGGCGGCCTGATCCACAGCCCGGACGAATTCCTGATCCCGGAAAGCCTGGCCGAGCGCGCCGCGCTTTCCGCTGTCACCATGTTGCGTATCGCCGAAAAGGGGAAGTTATGAGTTTCGTGATCCGTGCCGCCCGCGACGAAGATCTGCAGGCGCTCTACGAGATGGCGAAGCTGACCGGCGGCGGCTTCACCAATCTGCAGCCCGAGAAGGATGTGCTGCGCGCCAAGCTCGCGCGCAGCCACGCGGCGTTCGATCGCGCCGAGGACGAGAGCGGCGACGACGTGTTCGTGCTGGTGCTCGAGAATGTCGATACCGGCGAAGTGCGCGGCACCTGCCAGATCTTCACTGCAGTCGGGCAGCGCTGGCCCTTCTATTCCTATCGCCTCGCCACCGAGACCAAGCATAGCGAAGAGCTGGGCCGCACTTTCCGTGCCGAGACGCTGAGCCTGGTCAACGACCTGGAGGGCTGCTCCGAGGTCGGCGGACTGTTCCTGCATCCGGGCGAGCGCGCCGGCGGGCTGGGCATGCTGCTGGCGCGTAGCCGCTACATGTTCATCGCCCGCCACCGCGCGCGCTTCGCCGAGCGGATCCTGGCCGAACTGCGCGGGGTGATCGACGAGGCAGGCGGTTCGCCCTTCTGGGACGGTGTCGCCGGGCGCTTCTTCGGGATGAACTTCCAGGAAGCGGACAGCTTCAATGCGATCCATGGCAACCAGTTCATCGCCGACCTGATGCCCAAGCACCCGATCTATACCGCGATGCTTTCCGAAAGCGCGCGCGGGGTGATCGGCCTGCCGCACCCCTCGGGCCGGGCCGCGATGCGGATGCTGGAGAGCGAAGGCTTCGCCTGGGAACGCTATGTCGACATCTTCGACGGCGGCCCGACGATGACCGCGCGGACCGACCAGGTGAACACGGTGCGCGATGCCAGGACCGCCAGGGTGTCGGCGATCGAGGCGGGCGGTGAGGCGGCACTGGTCGCGACCGGGCGGCTCACCGGGTTCCGGGTGACGCAGGGGCGGGTAACTGCGCAGGGTGACGGCGTCGTCATCGATCCGCGCACTTCCGAGCTGCTCGGGGTCGGCGTGGGCGACGAAGTCATGCATGTGGGTCGCTGATGCTTACCGAGATCAATTTCGACGGGATCATCGGCCCCAGCCATAATTATGCGGGGCTGAGCCATGGCAACCTGGCGGCGACGCGCAACCGGGGCGAGACCTCGTTCCCGCGCGCCGCGGCGCTGCAGGGCATTGCCAAGATGCGCGCGAATATCGCGCTGGGGCTGACCCAGGGCATCCTCCTCCCCCATGCCCGGCCCGATCACCGCTGGCTGGCCAGCCTCGGCACCCGTTTCGAGGACGCGCCGCCGCACACCCAGGCACAGGCGCTCTCCGCTTCGCCGATGTGGGCCGCCAACGCCGCGACCGTCTCGCCGGCGCCCGATACCGGCGACGGGAAATGCCATCTGAGCGTCGCCAACCTGGTGACGATGCCGCATCGCAGCCACGAATGGCCCGAGACGCTGGCCCAGCTCCGCCTCGCCTTTGCGAACTCGGCCTTCGCGGTGCACGGTCCGGTGCCGGCGCCGTTCGGGGATGAGGGCGCAGCCAATCACATGCGGCTTGCCGTCGAGCATGGCGCACCGGGTGTCGAGGTGTTCGTCTACGGCATCTCGGGCGGCCCCTTCCCTGCACGCCAGCATCCCGATGCCAGCGCGGCGGTGGCGCGCAAGCACCGGTTGGAACGCGTGCTGTTCGTCCAGCAGTCCGAGGAGGCGATCGCCGCCGGCGCGTTCCACAACGATGTGGTCGCAGTGGCGAACGGACGGGTGCTGTTTGCGCATGAGCAGGCCTTTGCCGACAAGGACCGCTTCTACGCCGACCTCCGCGCGATGCTGCCCGAGGTCGAGATCGTAGAGGTGCCCGCGGCGAAGGTCAGCCTGGCCGATGCGATCAAGTCGTACCTGTTCAACGCACAGCTGGTGACGCTGCCCTCGGGCGAGATGGCGCTGGTGCTGCCCGGTGAGGCACAGGCGACGCCGAGCGTGTGGAACTGGCTGCAGGAGCATGTCGCGGGCAATGGCCCGATCCGGCGGCTCGAGGTGGTAGATGTCCGCCAGTCCATGGCCAATGGCGGCGGCCCGGCCTGCCTGCGCCTGCGCGTGGTCTGCGATCCGTCGACGGTCGATCCGCGCTTCCTGGTCGATGACGATAAGCTTGATCGCATCGCATCGGTGATCGAGGCGCATTGGCCGGAGGCGATCCCGTACGGCTCGATCGCCGATCCCGCGCTGATCGCCCAGGTGGAAGCGGCGCGGGCTGCGTTGCTGGAAGCGCTGGACCTGTCGGATTTACTTACAGGTAACCACTTAATTTAACGCGAAACTACGCGTTTTCGCGCTTGGCCCGGGGCTTGCTTAACCCCTGGCATGTTCTACCGCATCGGCCGCCTGTTCACGATCAAGTCCAAGTTCGAGGCGTTCCTCGTAATCTACGGCCTTGCCTGCGGCGCGACGGAGCGCGGCGTGCACTATCTCGGCAAGTTTCCCGGGTGGGAGGGCTGGATGCTCTTCGCACTCTGCCCGATTGCTGTATTCATGGCAGGCGCCAAGATCCTGGACAGCTTCGATGTTCCGGATTGACCAGCGAATTGTTTCTGTAACGATCGGGGTTTAGCGGCCGTCGGGCTGGCCTGTGGGGAGGTTTTGAGCGCGTGCGTTTGTTCCGGGGTATATTTTCTTCTCTCGCAGCGCAGGCGCTGCTCGCCGCCGTAGTGCCGGGCGGCCTGATGGTGTTCGTGATGCACGAGAGCCAGCAGGCCGAACTGGCCCAGCGTGATCGCGAGCGGCTCGATGCGTTCGTGCAGACCGCCGCGGAAGCAGCGCGCGCCGGGCGCCCGCTCGACCAGGTGGCGCAGCTCCCCGGGCCGCTTTCCGGGCGCGTGCTGCTCGTCGATCCGCAGGGCCAGGCCATCGCCGGCCCGACCACCAGCCTCGCCACGCGTGCCGAACGCCCGGTCCAGGTCGATGGCCGCACCGTGGCGACCGCCAAGATCGTCCGTCCGCCGGAGCTCAACGACCAGGATCGCCGGGTGCTCGCCACCCAATATATCGGCGTGGCGGCGATCGTGCTGGTGCTGTTCGTGCTGCTCCTGGTGATGGCCTATGTCTTCGCCCGGCGCTGGACGAAGCCGCAGCTCCAGCTCTACCGGATGAGCCGCGATGTGGTGAACGGCGATCTCGACCTCTATTTCGACGAGGAAGGCCCGGCCGAAGTGGTGGCGACGATGCGCAACCTGCGCCGCATCGCCAGCCAGTTCAGCCGCCTGGAGACCGCGCGCCGCACCTGGCTGGTGTCGATCTCGGGCGAGCTGAAGACGCCGACCGAGAATATGGGCGAGCATTTCATCAAGCTGTGCGAGGTGGATCCCCCGCTCCCGCCCGAGCTGATCGGCGCGATCGAGGAGGATACCCGCCGGCTGATCCACATGGCCGAGGACCTGAACGCAGTGGCGCTGGCCGATCTCGGTCGCCTGCCGGTCAGCTTCGCCCAGGTCGATCCGCGCGCGCTGATCCACAACGCCATCTATGCCGACAGGAAGCGCGCCGAGGCGCAGGGCGTTCGCCTGGAGACCAGCACGCTGCCCGAATATACCGTGATCGTGAAATGGGACGGCGCGCGCATCGAGCAGCTGTTCGGCGCGCTGATCGACAATTCGTTGCGCTACACGCCGAAGAACGGCCGAATCGTGCTTGGCCTGGAGAGCTCGCGCGATGCCTGGCGTCTGATCATCGACGACAATGCCCCGGGCGTCGACGTGATGCTCGCCCAGCGGCTGTTCGAGCCCTTTTATCGCAGCTCGGACCGTTCGGACGAATCGGCCGCCTCCGGCCTTGGCCTGGCGACGGCGCGTGCGATCGTTGAGGCGCACCATGGGCGGATCGAAGCGAGCCGCTCGCCGATCGGCGGCCTGCGCGTGACGGTGATCCTCCCAGGCAACCCGCCTACCGCCTGATTTGCCCTGTAGAGGCCGACAGACACCAGCCCCGTCCGACCCCGGTCTGGCGGGGCTTTCTCGTTGCGCGGGCTTCCGGGAGGCCTGGTAGGCGCCGCAGGGGCGCCAGAAGCCCAAAACAGAAAAACCCCGCTAAGCCATTGGCCTAGCGGGGTTTTAATTGGCGCACCCGGAACGATTCGAACGTCCGACCCTCAGATTCGTAGTCTGATGCTCTATCCAGCTGAGCTACGGGTGCGCTGTGGAGGGGAGCCTTTAGAAGCGCTTTTTGGATCGCGCAAGCCGTTGCGTGCACTTTTCCACAGGCATAAGGCACTTTCATGCGATTTATTCTGCTGCTCAGCCTTACCGCCCTCGCCGGATGCACCGAATCCACGGGGCGCTACCCCTCGTTGCTGCCCCGGCCGATTGAATCGACCAGCCTGGCCGAGCCCGAGCGCCCGGCCGTGGTGGCAACGCCCGACGCGGCACTCGACAAGCGAATCGCCGAGATTCGCGGGACGCTGGCCGAGGGCATCAAGGCATTCACCGCCGGCGCCCAGGATGCGGAGGCCAAGATCGCGGTCTCGCGCGGGCTCCCGCAGGGCTCCGAGGCATGGCTACAGGCGCAGGTGGCGATGGGGTCGCTAGCCGAGTTGCGCCGCCCGGCGGTCTCGGTGCTCTCCGAGCTGGAGGAACTGGCGACGCAGCGCGGTGTGGACGGCTTGCCGCCCTACCCCGCGCTCGATGCAGCGGTCGCGGAAGCCGACCAGGCGGCCACCCAGCAGCAGAACCGAATCGATTCGCTCGAAGCCGCGCTGGGCGGCACCGGCAACTAGGGGTCAGTCTTCCGTCAGATCCGGGTGCAGCACGCGCAGCACCGGGATCACCGACGCATAGTCATCGGTCCAGGGCTGGAACTCCGGCCAGCTCTTGAGCTGCCGCCAACCCCCGCCCCGTGCCGCCAGCCGCTGCAGCACCGCGGGATCGTGGCTGAGCGCAATCCATTCCGAAGCCGATTCGGCTCTTGGCTCGACCTGATCCACCTTGGTGCCTCCGCCCGGCAGCGGCGTGGCGATGAAATGCGGCGCAGGTTCATAGGAGAGGCGAATCGCTTTCCATCCTCCGTCACGCGCCGCCGCGGACACCACCGGTGCCAGCGCCATGAAGCGGTTCGAGATATGGACCAGCAGCAACCCGTTCGGCGCCAGCACCCGGCTATAGGTGGCGAAAGCCTGGCGGGTGAGCAGGTGCATCGGCACCGAATCGGACGAAAAGGCGTCGAGCGCGAGCAGATCGAGGCTGGCGGTCTGCGATTCGGTAAGGCGCACCCGGGCGTCGCCGATCGATATCCGGGTCTGCGGCGCACATTGGCGCAGGAAGGTGAACTTCCCCGAATCGCGGGCGAGCTGGACGATCGCCGGGTCGATCTCGAAGAAGCGCCACGCCTGGCCGGGCTTGGCATAGCAGGCGAGCGTGCCAGTCCCGAGGCCGACCACGCCGACACGGGCCGCCGGCCCGTAAAGCTCGGGCAGCGCCTGCATCGCCTGCCCCACGCCTGATCCGGGAACATAATAGGTGGTGGGCTGGGTCGACTGCGCGCCCTTGAGCTGGATGCCGTGCAACGTGGTGCCGTGCGCCAGCTGGTTCTCGTTCCGGTATTCGGTGACCGTATAGACACCGAAATAGCTGCGGGTGCGCGCGTCGGAGAGCGAGAGCTGGATCGAGCGATAGCCGCCGAACAGGATCAGCCCGCCCGCCAGTGCCGCCAGATAGGCCGGACGCCGCCCCACCGCGACCAGCCCGAGCACGGCGACCAGCACAAAGGCGATCTGCTCATGCATCTCGCCGAGCAGCTGCCCCGGATTGGCGATGCCGATCCAGACCAGCAGCGCCACCAGTGCGCCGACCAGGATCGTCTTGCCGCTGGCACCGTGCCGCCAGAAATCGCGGATCACCGGCAGCAGGAAGATCTGCGGGCTGAGGACGCCGGCGGCGAACACCAGCAGCGGATATTCATAGGTCCAGTCGAACAGGATCGGTGCAAGCAGACCCGCGAACACGCCGCCCAGCACGCCGCCGAACGACATGGCGAGGTAGAAGCCGGTCAGCCGGTCCGGTGCCGGGCGCAGGGCATACATGCGTGCATGCAGCGTCACCGAGACGGTGAACAGCAGCAGCAGGCCGATGAGCGCATTGAGATAGGCAAGCTGCTGGTGCCCGGCGATCAGCGTGGCACCGAACATCAGGATGATCACCGGCGCGAAGCGGGTGAGGATGTCGGGCAGCACCGCATTGTCGCCGAAGGCGACGGAGAAGCTGAGCAGGTAGAGGCCGAGCGGCAGCACCCACAGCATCGGCACCGCGACGATATCGGTGGTGAGGAAGGTGGTGGTGGCCAGCATCAGTCCCGAAGGGACAAAGGCCAGAATGATCCAGTGCAGCACCCGGCGGCGCGGCGGCGCGGGCGTGTGATGCGCGACATGTGGCTCGCCCTCGGCCTGGCGCGGCAGGCGGGCGGCGCAGGTGGCGACCAGTGCGAGCACCAGGACATAGCCGGCGGTCCACAGCCAGCTCTGCCCCTTGAGCGCCAATGTCGGCTCGACGATCAGCGGATAGGCGATCAGCCCGCCGAAGCTGCCGATATTGGACGCTGCGTAGAGCGCGTACGGATCCCGGCCATGGCTGGCCAGGCTGTACCAGCGCTGGAGCAAGGGCGCCTGGGCCGAGATGGCGAAGAAGAGCGGGCCGATTGAGGCGATGAGCAGCCAGGGCACCCAGATCGCGGGCTCGGCGTCGCCCGGCAACTCGGTGGCGCTCACGCCGATCGGCAACCAGAGCGCGGCGACGATCAGTACGCCGATATGGATGCTCGCCTGCATGCGCGGCGGCACACGGCCGAGCCAGTGCGCATAGGCATAGCCGCCGAGCAGCAGCGCCTGGTAGACCAGCATCGCGCTGTTCCACACCGCCGGCGCGCCGCCGAGCCGCGGCAGTGCCATGCGCGCGACCATGGGCTGGACGAGGAAGAGCAGGAAGGATCCGGTGAGGATCGCTGCCACGAACAGCCAGCGCGTGGTGCGCGATCCGGCCTGTGGCGTCACGTCTTCGATGCTGCCCTCCATCCCGTCAGCGCCCCGTGCCGCTCTGGGCCGATTCGGCTTGCCGATCGCTGAACCGAGGTTGGGGGAAGGATTGTGCAGGATACGTAACGAACATGCCGCGGAGGCAAGCAGAGGACGCCCCGCTAGTAAAGGGCCAGGATGTTTCCGCTACCTTTTGCGCCGCGCCATCAGTCCGCCGGGCGCGCGATCCGATAGGTGATGTGCGGGTTGAGCCAGTCGGGCGCATTGGGGTGGATGAAGTCCTCGTCGTGCGCGCGGGCCATGCCAAGGCGCTCCATCAGGCCCCAGCTGCGAGTGTTGCCCAGCACCGTCATCGCCGCGACTTGCGGCGTATCGAGATTTGCCCATGCCCAGTCCAGGCTGGCCTGCGCGGCTTCGCGGGCATAGCCCTTGCCCCAGCCGGCGGCGGCGAGGCGCCAGCCGATCTCGATCTGCCCGAACAATGGCGTGCCCTCGGGCCCTGGCTTGAGCCCGCAAAAGCCGAGAAAGGCACCGTCTTCCTTGCGCTCGATCGCCCAGAAGCAATGACCATGCGTGTCGAGGAAGGCGTTCTGGCGCGCCATTGCGGCATCGGCATCCTCGGCACTGAGCGGCGGGCCGAGGAATTCCATCACTGCCGGATCCCGGCCCATGGCGTGCCAGGCAGGGCGATCGCTGTCCTGCCAGCGGCGGAGGATCAGGCGGGTGGTTTCGATCATCATGCGTCCTGATCGGTCGTTCCGGGGCGCGTCAGGATATAGACGATCTGCGCGCCGACGGGATCTTCGGGCGGATAGCCCTGGTGGTGGAAATCGAGATCGGGCCGGCGGGTCATGCCCAGCCGCTCCATCAGGCCCCAGCTCGCCTGGTTTTCGATCGTGGTCCAGGCCCCGATTGCCCGCGCATCGAGATTGGCCCAGCCCCAGGCGATGCTCGCCTCGATCGCCTCGCGGGCATAGCCCCTGCCCCAATGCGGCTCCGCGATCCGCCAGCCGATCTCCGGCATGCCGGCGACCAGCGCACCCGGGGGATAGTCCGATGCGATGCGGATGCCGCAGCTGCCGATCAGCTCGCCGGTCTCGCGCAATTCGGTGGCCCAGTAGCAATGGCCGAAATGGGCATGATCGTTCAGCCGGCGCTCGAACATCGCGTCCATCTTCGCCGGGGGCTGGATCCCACCCAGGTGCCGCATCATCGGCCCGGTATTGAGCATCGCATCGAACGCCGGGCGGTCCTCCGGCCTCCAGGGCCGCAGGCGGAGACGCTCCGTCTCGATCATGCCGGGCGGTCGATCGCGTAGACGATCATCGCGCCGAAGGGGTCCTCGGGCGCGAAATCGGGGTGGCGGAAGTCGAGATCGGTGCGGCGGCGCATGCCGAGCCGCTCCATCAGTCCCCAGCTGCGCGTGTTGCCGATCACCGTCCAGGCGGCGATGCGCGAGCGATCGGTATTGGCCCAGCCCCAGGCGATGCTGGCCTCGGCCGCCTCGCGCGCGATACCCTGTCCCCAGAATTTCTCGCCGATCCGCCAGCCGATCTCGAGCTCGTCGGATACCGGCGTGTTCGGATGCCCGCCGATGCGGACGCCGCAGACCCCCGCCATCTCGCCGGTCTCGCGGATCTCGACCAGCCACATGCAATGGCCGTGGCGCGCCTGCTGGTCGATCATCTTGTCGATGATCGCGTCATGCTTGGCCTGGGGCACCGGGCCGCCGAAATGCTCCATCATCGCCGGCGTATTGGCGAGGGCATGGAACACCGGCTTGTCGGCCTCGACCCAGGGGCGAAGGCGCAGGCGGGCGGTCTCGATCACCGGGCGAGCAGCTTCGCCGCCAGCGGCGCGTGATAGGTGAGCACGCCCGAGCAGCCGGCGCGGCGGAAGGCCATCAGCGTCTCGAGCACCAGCGCCTCGCGCTCGCCGGCGCCTGCTGTTGCCGCGGCCTCGATCATCGCATACTCACCGCTCACCTGATAGGCGAAGACCGGCACCTGGAACTCGCTCTTCACCCGCAGGATGATGTCGAGATAGGGCAGGCCCGGCTTGACCATCACGCTGTCGGCACCCTCGGCGATGTCGAGCGCGACTTCGCGCAACGCTTCCTCGGCATTGGCCGGGTCCATCTGATAGGTCTTCTTGTCGCCCTTGAGCAGCCCGCGCGAGCCGACCGCGTCGCGGAACGGGCCGTAAAAGGCCGAGGCATATTTCGCGGCATAGGCCATGATCTGGACGTTGACGTGGCCGTTCGCCTCCAGCGCCGCGCGGATCGCGCCGACACGGCCGTCCATCATGTCCGACGGGGCGACGATGTCGGCCCCCGCCTCGGCCTGGACCAGCGCCTGGTCGACCAGCACCGCACTGGTCTCGTCGTTGAGGACATAGCCGTTCGCATCGACGATGCCGTCATGGCCGTGCGCGGTATAGGGATCGAGCGCGACATCGGTAAGCACGCCGATATCGGGCACCGCGTCCTTGATCGTCTTGATCGCCCGGCACATCAGGTTGTCGGGGTTGAGCGCCTCGCGCCCGTCATCGGTGCGCAGTTCGCGCGGCGTGTTCGGGAACAGCGCCAGGCAGGGAATGCCCAGGTCGCGCGCTTCGCGAGCGCGGTCCGCGATGCCGTTCAGCCCCCAGCGCGAGACGCCGGGCAGCGAGGCGATCGGCTCCTCCCCTTCCCCTTCGGTGACGAAGAGCGGCCAGATCAGGTTGGCCGGGGTGAGCACGGTTTCCGCATGCATCCGGCGGCTCCATTCGGAGGCGCGGGTGCGGCGGAGGCGGAGTGCGGGATACTGACTCATGCTGGGGCTGATGCGCCCTCAGCAATTGGGTTGCAAGCGCCCGGCGGGTTCGGTGGTCGCCAGCGTCTCTTCCTCGACCTTTTCCGGCTCGGGCGGCACCTCCAGCACCTGCGAGCGCCAGCGACCATAGCGATAGTAGAGCGCGGCGAAGAGCAGCGAGAAGGCCGATCCGATCGGGAAGGAAAGCCACAGCGCATCGGTGCCGAACCAGCGCTGGCCGAAGAACGCGAAGCCGAAGCGGATCGGGAACAGCGTGAACGCCAGGATGACGAGCGGCGGCACGGTGGCGCCATTGGCGCGCACGGTGGAGAACAGCACCATCGTCGCGCCGAACATCAGGAAGGTCCAACTGGCAAGCAGCTGGATATGGCGGGCAATGGGGATGGCCGGGCTCTCCGAGCCGACGAACAGCGCCATTACCGGACGATCGAACAGGATGATCGCGACGATCACGATCAGCGTGACGATGGTGTTGAAGACCAGGCCCGATCGGGTGATCGCGCCGACGCGGTCCCATTTGCCCGCACCGATATTCTGCGCGGCCATGCCCGACACCGCGACGCCGATCGCCATCGCCGGCATCTGGATATAGGTCCAGAGCTGCTGCGAGACGCCGTACGCCGCGGCGGTATCGACGCCGAGCCGGTTGACCAGCCCGACCATGGTGAGGCCGGCGGTGGACATCACCAGCATCTGCGCACCCATCGGCAGGCCCTTGGCGACGATCGTGCGGACCAGCGCGCCTTCGGGGATCAGGTAGCGCAGCTCGGGGCCGCGCAGCCGCACTGGCAGGTCGCGCCAATAGACATAGGCGAGCAGGCCGAGGCTGGAGACCACGCCCGCGATCAGCGTGGCGGTGGCCGAGCCGGCGATGCCCATGCGCGGGAATGGTCCGATCCCGTCGATCAGCAGCGGGTTGAGCCCCGCATCGATGATCACGCTCAGCACCATGAACCAGAGCGGGGTGACCGAGTCGCCGGTGCCGCGCAGGCTCATCTGGATCAGCACGCCGAGCATCGAGAATGGCAGGCCGAGGAAGATCACGCGCAGATAGGCCAGCGCCATCTGCTGCGCTTCGCCCGGCGTGGCGAGCAGGCGGAGGATCTGCGGCGCGAAGACCCAGCCGATGATCGCGATCAGGCAGGCACCGCCCATCACCAGTCCGATCGCGGAGCCGAAGGCCCGGCGCGCGGCCTCCACGTCGCGGCGGCCCATCGACTGGCCGATCAGGATCGTCGCGGCCATGCCGAAGCCGAACACCGCCGAGAACATCAGGAACATGATGATGTTGGCATTGGCCGTCGCGGCCAGCGCCTGCTCGCCGAGGAAGCGGCCGACCCAGATCGTGTTGATCGAGCCGTTGAGCGATTGGAGGATGTTCGAGCCGAGCGTCGGCAGCGCGAACAGAAGCAGGGTGCGGCCGATCGGGCCCTGGGTCAGGTCGTGTCTGGGAGGAGGGCCGGCCATGATGCTCGCTTCACTTGGGCGGGAAGCATGCCTTCCCGCCTGCCCTTCACCAGCACTGGCCAGCGATCAGGTCAAGCTACCCGAGTGCGCCGGCGGCGGGTAGCCCAGAGCCCGATCGCGCCGAGAGCGAACAGGCCGACTGCCTCGCCCGGGATCGGGCTCGGGCCGCCGCCGCCCGGGTTGCCGGTGCTGGGCGGGTTGTAGGTGCCGGTATAGGTGCCGAGGTGGAACTCGCCATTCTGGGTGAGGCTGCCGAACACCGCCGAACCCTGGATGTAATTGCCCGTGGTCGCCGCGGCCGTGGGCGCGAGGACCGAGCCGCCCCAGGCCGTGCTGGCGTTCAGCGTCGTGGCGTCGGGGAAGTTCCAGATGACATGCTCGCCCAGCCCCTGGGTGCCCCCGAGGAAATTGTCGTTCAGGTTGATGTTCGCGCCGCTGACATTGACGATCGCGGTGTCGGCGCCGTTCAGATTGAACTGGATCTCGCCGATCTTGTCGAGATCGGCCGCGCTGATGTTGAACACCGCGACGCCGTCGGCGTTCGGCACGGCGTTGAACGTGCCGCGATTGCCGGCGATCACCAGGTTGCTGTTCGCGTCGAGGCCGCCCAGCGTCTTCGAAAGATCGGTCAGGCTTGAGCTTAGGAGGCTGCCCTGCTGCTTGAGGTTTACCGAGAAGCTGGGGTCGCTCGCCGCCAGGCCGGACTGGACCGTGTTCTGGTTGACGTTGGTGTTGGCGATCGTGCCGCCGACCTTCACCGTCTGCGCCGCGCCGTTCAGGTTGAAGCCGCTGTTGACGTTGCCGCCGATCACCGCGCCCGAACCGTTGTTGAGGTTCTTGGTCGATCCGTTGACGTCGCCGACCACGGTGAGGCCGGGAATACCGAGCGGGCTCGGGGTCGGATTGGCGATCTGGTAGTTGGACGAATTGCCGTTGAGGTTGCCGCCGACAAAGGTGCGCCCCTCGACTTCCGACGACGAGGTCAGGTCGCCGAGCACCACCAGGTTCCAGGTCCGCAGTGCATCAAGCCCGGCAACGGACTGGGCGGAAGCGGGTGCAGCGGCGAACAGCGCCACGGCAGCGACGCCGGCGGACATCAGGAAGCGGCTCATGGAGAACTCCGAGGGGGGTACGACTCGAAGTTGGTTAAAGACGCTGCACCGCAGCAGGGAAATTGCGAAGCTTGGTTAACGGCGTCCCGTATCGGGAGCAGCAACGAAACGACACTCATCCCCGACCCAGACTGTCATCCCAACCCAAACATCGTCATCCCCGCGAAGGCGGGGATGACGTAACAGAGATTAGCCTAGACGGGCCAGCGCCGCGCTCAAGCGCTCGGCCTCGGCGGCCTTTTCGGCATGGTCGGCGCGGGCCTTCTCGACTGCCTCGGGCTTGGCCTTCTCGACGAAGCTCGGGTTGTTGAGGCGACCGGCAAGCCCGTCCCGCTCCTTCTCCGCCGCGGCGATCGCCTTGGCGAGGCGGGTCTTCTCGGCTTCGATGTCGACCACGTCGCCGAGCGGCACCACGAAGGTCGCCTCGTCGACGACGATCTGCAGCGAACCGCCGGCGGGCACTTCGCCCGAAGCCTGGTCGACACGGGCGAGACGCGCCAGCGCCGCGTCCTGGCGACCGAGGCGCGCGGTGGTCTCTGCCGAAGCATCGCGCACGAAGATCGGCAGGCGCGCGCCCGGTGGCACGTTGAGCTCGGTGCGGGCGGCGCGGATCTCGCTGACCAGCCGGATCAGCCAGTCGATCTCCTGCGCGGCCGAGGGATCGAGCGCGCGGGCATCGGCCATCGGCCACTTGGCGACGATCAGCTCATGATCGCGCGGGCCCATCTTCGACCACAGCTCTTCGGTGATGAAGGGCATGAACGGGTGGAGCATGACCAGGATCTGGTCGAGCACCCAGCCGGCGACCGCACGGGTCTCCTCTGCGCCCTCGGCGCCCTCGCCCTGCAGCACCGGCTTGATCAGCTCGAGATACCAGTCGCAGAAGCGGCTCCAGACGAACTGGTAGATCGTGTTCGCGGCTTCGTCGAAGCGCAGATCGGCCAGCGCCAGGTCGAGCGCCTGCACGGTGGCGACCGTCTCGGCGATGATCCAGCGATTGACCGCCAGGTTCGCCTCGGGCGCCTCGATCGTGGTCGAGGCCGAGATGCCGTTCGACTGGGCGAAGCGCGCGGCGTTCCACAGCTTGGTCGCGAAGTTGCGATAGCCTTCGATCCGCTTCTCATCCATCTTGATGTCGCGGCCCTGGCTTTCCATCGCCGCCATGAAGAAGCGCAGCGCATCGGCGCCGTAATCGTCGATCAGCCCGAGCGGATTGACGACATTGCCCTTCGACTTGGACATCTTCCCCCCGTCCGCCGCGCGGACAAGGCCGTGGAGATACAAGGTCTTGAAGGGCACTGCCTTCATGAAGTGCAAACCCTGCATCATCATGCGGGCATCCCAGAAGAACAGGATGTCGAATCCCGAGATCAGCACGTCATTGGGATAGCGCCCGCCGAGCGTGGGATCGGGGTTCTCCGGCCAACCCATCGTCGCGAAGGGCCAGAGCGCCGAGGAGAACCAGGTGTCGAGGACGTCCGGATCACGGGTGAGCGCAACGCCCTCGCCCGCCTGCGCCTGGGCTTCCGCCTCGGTCTCGGCGACATAGGCGGTGCCGTCTGCGTCGAACCAGGCCGGGATCTGGTGGCCCCACCAGAGCTGACGCGAGACGCACCAGGGCTGGATGTTCTCCATCCAGTTGAAATAGGTCTTTTCCCAGCTCTTCGGCACGATCTTGGTCGCACCCGAGCGGACTGCCTCGATCGCCGGCTTGGCGAGCGTCGCGGCATCGACATACCATTGATCGGTCAGCCAGGGCTCGATCACGTCGCCCGAGCGATCGCCGAACGGCGTCGCGATCGTGCGCGGCTCGGCGTCATGCTCCTCGCCGTCCTTGTCGACATGCGGGATCAGGAAGCCCTCTTCCTTCAGCCGCGCGACGACGAGCTTGCGTGCCTCGAACCGATCGATGCCGAGCAGTTCGGCGGGGATCAGCCCGTCGGAGGTCTGGGTGATGCGGGCCTTGGCGTCGAGCATGTTGAGCATGTCGCGCGCCTCGATCCCGGCGCGGCGGCCGACTTCGAAGTCGTTGAAGTCATGCCCCGGGGTGATCTTGACCGCGCCCGAGCCGAGTTCGGGATCGGCATGCTCGTCGGTGATGATCGGGATCAGGCGGCCGGTGATCGGCAGCTTGACCATCTTGCCGACCAGCGCGGTATAGCGCGTGTCCTCGGCGTTCACCGCCACGGCCATGTCGGCCAGCATCGTCTCGGGGCGGGTGGTCGCGACCTCGATGAAGCCCGATCCGTCGGCGAGCGGGTATTTCAAGTGCCAGAAGCTGCCCTTGACGTCCTTGGTCTCGACCTCGAGGTCGCTGATCGCGGTGCCGAGGCCCGGATCCCAGTTCACCAGGCGCTTGTCACGATAAAGCAGCTTCTGTCGGTGCAGCTCGACGAACACCTTGAGGACGGCCTTGGAGAAGCCCTCGTCCATGGTGAAGCGCTCTTCGGACCAGTCCATCGAGCAGCCGAGCCGGCGGAGCTGCTGCGTGATCTCGCCGCCGCTCTCTTCCTTCCACTCCCAGACCTTCGCGACGAATTCCTCGCGCGTGAAGTCGGTGCGCTTCTGCTGCTTGAGGTTCATCTGGCGCTCGACGACCATCTGGGTCGCGATGCCGGCATGGTCGGTGCCGACCACCCAGCGCGCGTCCTTGCCCTTCAGCCGGGCATGGCGGACCAGGATGTCCTGCAGCGTGTTGTCGAGCGCATGGCCGATATGCAGGCTGCCCGTCACGTTGGGCGGCGGGTTTACCAGCGTCCAGGGATCGGCGCCGTCCCGCTCGGGGCGGAACAGGCCATTGGCTTCCCAATGCTGGTACCAGCGGGATTCGAGTTCGGCGGGGTCGAAGGTCTTGGGGAGTTCGCTCATGATCGAGCGGCTTTAGCGGCGAGCCGGGCCCCGGGTCGATACAAAACTCGCGGATAATGCAGGTTGTTGATACAAATGCGTAACGACCAAGCCGAGGAGGGAGGCGATGATGCGTCTGGAAATGACCGTGCTGGTGTGGAGCTGCCTGTTGGCGCTGGTGCACATCTTCGGTGCCGCGCAGGTGAAGACCCGGCAATATGGCACCAAATGGAACATGGGCGCCCGTGACGAGGAACTGCCGCCCCCCGCCCCGATCGTCGGGCGGATGAGCCGCGCCCAGGCCAATTTCTTCGAGACCTTCCCGCTGGCGATCATCGCGGTGGTCGCGCTCAGCATCACCGGAACGCAGACCTTCTGGACTCAGCTCGGCGCTCTGCTCTGGCTGGGCGGGCGGATCGTCTACCTGCCGCTGTACGCCGCGGGTGTCCCGGTGCTGCGGACGATCGTGTTCCTGGCCAGCCTGGCCGGCATCCTGATGATGCTGTGGCCGTCGCTGGCACTCGGCATCGGGGCGAACACCCTCCTGGGGTAGGCGCCCCGCCGCTAGAGTGCGAGATCGATGTCGACGATGGCGCGGTCGGCCAGCGCGTTCGGCCCCCAGACCGGCGAGTGGACGATCGTGCCGTCGGCCTTGGTCCAGGCCAGGCGCACGCTGATCGGAACGCCCGGCGTCACGACATAGCCCCCGCTCGCCGGGAAGCGGCTGCGGTCGCGCAGCAGCCATTTCGCGAAGCCGGTGAGCGGTCTTGCGCCGGTGATCTGGCCGGCGATCATCCAGCTGGTGGCGCCGCCCTCCCCCGCCGTGCCGATCTCGACGTCCACCGGACCGCTGGCGTCGATGCGGCGATGCTCCACCGCGATCCAGGCATCCAGCGGCTGCGGCACCGGGTTGCGCTCGGCAACCGGGTCGACGGGGCGGATGCCCAAGTTGCGCAGCAGGCGGTTCACCCCCGCGCTGCCGCCCGCGAGCACCAGCGATTCGATGAGCCGGCAGAGGAAATGCGCATCGGCACCGCCGGTGTCATAGCCATAGTTCGCGAACAGCTCGATCAGCAGCACCGACTGGAAGCCGAAGGTCACCGCCAGCGCGAACAGGCAGGAGAGGATCGGCTTGATGTTCCGCCCGTTGAAGAAGGCCGCGACGAAGCCGAGGTTGAAGAACCATGCCAGCGCGGATTCGAGGATCGCCGCGAGCACGAACAGCACGATCAGCGCCTTGCCCGATTCGGTGATCACCTGCGGCGCTTCCGGATCCCCCGCATCGGCGCCGGCCTGGTTCGCCTGGGGTGGAACGGCGGCTTGCGGCGCGGCCGTATCCGCCGGCGCGGCTGTCTCGTTGGCGACGAATACGCCGTCCTGTTCGTTGGCGACAAGGACACCGTCCTGCGCCAGCGCTGGCCCGACGACCAGATTGGTGGACAGCAGGAACAGAATGGCGAGCAGGCTGCGCATCAAGTGTCTCCCCCAAAGACAAGGGGGACCAACTACCCGATACGCAGCCCGCTAGCTAACGGACTTCAAGCCATTTCCGAGCGAAGTTACTGCGCGGCCTTGCGGGTATACTGGTCCAGCCAGCCGAGCACATTGCCATACCACTGCATCGAGTTCTTCGGCTTGAGCACCCAGTGGTTCTCGTCCGGGAACACCAGCAGCTTGGACGGGATCTCGCGGCGCTGGAGCGCGGTGAACGCGGCCAGGCCCTGGGTATAGGGGATGCGGAAGTCCTTCTCGCTGGTGATCACCAGCTGCGGGGTCTTCCACTTGTCGACATGATTGACCGGGTTCCACTTCTCGAACGCGGCGGGGTCCTCGAAATAGGCCTTGCCGCCATGTTCCCACTCGTCGAACCACAGCTCCTCGGTCTCATAGGCCATGGCGCGGGCGTCGAACACGCCGTCATGCTGGACGATGCACTTGAACCGGTCGGGCCACTGCCCCTCGATCCAGTTCATCATGTAGCCGCCATACGAAGCGCCGAGCGCGCAGGCATTGTCGGCATCGAGGTATGCGAACTTGTCCGTCGCGGCCTTGAGGCCCTTCTGCAGGTCCTCGAGCGGCCAGCCGCCCCAATTGTTGCGGATCGCGTCGGTGAAGGCCTGGCCATAGCCGGTCGAGCCGTGGAAATCGACCGCGACCACCGCATAGCCGGCGCCGGCGAACACGGCCGGGTTCCAGCGATAGGACCAGCTGTTGTTGCTCGAACCCTGCGGGCCGCCATGGACGATGAAGGCGATCGGCGCCTTCTTGCCCTCGGCCAGGCTGGCCGGGCGCACCGAATAGCCCCAGACGGTGTCGTTGTTCGCACCGGTGAAGCTGAACCGCTCGACCTTGGGCAGGTCGATGCCGGCAAGCTTCTCGGCATTGACCGAGGTCAGCCGCGTGCTGGCCTTGCCCTTGAGCGCGTAGAAATCGTCCGGCGCGGTGAGGCTGTTCATCGAATAGACGATGCCGCCCTTGGTCGGCACGATCGCCGAGACATTGCCGAGCTGGGTGAGCCGGGTGACCTTGCCGGTCTTCGGATCGACCGACCAGATCGGGTTCTCCTGCGTATCCTCGGCGGTGACGTAGATCGTCCTGGAGTCCGGCGCCCAGGCGATCGAGCCGACCGAGCGGTCCCAGGCCTGGGTCAGCGCCTTCACTTCGCCGGTGGCGAGGTTGCGCAGCTGGAGCACCTGGCGATCGGCCTCATAGGTTGCCCGCGCCATCGAGAAATAGGCGAGCCACTTGCCGTCCGGCGAAACGGTCGGGAGATTGTCCATCCCCTCATTCGCCTTGGTCAGGTTCACCGGCGCCGAGCTGCCGTCGGCGGGCGCCGCGAAGATGTCGAGATTGGTCGACTTGGACTCGATCCGCCCCGCCTCGCGCAGCGCGAAGTAGACGGTCTTGCCGTCCGCGCTCCACGATACTTCCTCGCCGCCGCCGGACGGCTTGGAAGGCGTGTCGCCGATCAGGCTGCCGATGATCGGGGTGCCGTTGCCGGTGGCGCCGTTCGGGCCGAAGGGCAGCACGAACAGCTGCGAGCGTTCGCCGTTCGACCACGTATCCCAGTGGCGCACGAACAGCTGGTCATAGGTGCGGCCCGAACCGGCATTGGGGTCCTTCTTGACCATCGCGGGCTCGAGGCTGGGCGCGCCGGGCTTGCGATCGGCCCAGACGAGCAGCTTCGAGCCGTCGGGCGAAACCTTGAAGCCGCTGAACCCGCCCGGGATATGGGTGAGCTGGGTCGGCGCACCGCCGGTGACGGCCACGCCCCACACGGCATCGTCGCCGCCCTTGTCCGACTGGAACCACACGGTCTTGCCGTCGGCCGAGAATTGCGGGCTGGTCTCGTTGACGTCCGCTTCCGCCACGAGCTTCTCGGGCTTGGCGCCCTTCACCGTCAGGTCGAGGCGCCACAGGTCGTAGCGTCCCTTGTTGGCGGCGAGATCGGTCTCGCGCTGCTGCCAGACGAGCCAGTGGCCGTCGGGCGATACCGCCGGCGCACCGACGCGCGACAAGGTGGCGACGTCCTGGATGGTGAGGTCACGCGCCAGCGCGGGCGCGGTGGTGGCGGCGAGCGCAACGCTCGCGAGCAGGATGTGCTTCATGGCCACGAGGATAGCCGGAAGGTTGCGGGCGTTACAATCTGTCGCGCGCAACAAAATATCGTCATCCCGGCGAAAGCCGGGATCTCAGGCGAAGGCGGGAAAAGAGCCGTACAAGATCCCGGCTTTCGCCGGGATGACGGGAACGGGATTTCGCTATTACCGCCCGGTGATCCGCGAGATTTCCTTCGCGACCATGTCCTCGACCAGGCGCGGCAGATTGGCGTCCAGCCAGTCGCGCAGCATCGGCTTGAGCATTTCGCGGACCATGCCCTCGAGCGTGTCCGAACCGGTCACCTCGGGCTTCACCACCATCCGGGAAAGCGCCTCGAGCGGGCCGCGAGTCGCCTGGACGGCGCTCTCCGACACGATCGGATCGGCGGGCTGCTCTGCCGGTGCCGCGGCTGCGGGCGCGGCCGCCTTCTTGGCGGGAGCTTCGGGCTGCGTAGGGGAACCCATCGACATCGGCGTCGGCGTCTCCAGTCTGTCTTCTTCGACCGGTTGGCTCAGCTCAAGTATCTCGTCAACCGTGGCGGACTTGTCCGCCACCGTCGTCGTCGCGCGACCGGCACGACGCGTACGCGTCGCGATGGCAGCATCGCCTTCCTCGGCGATGATGCGCTTGATGGAGGAAAGAATCTCCTCCATCGACGGTTCGCTACTGATGTCCCCCATCAACCGGCTACTCCTGCAAGCCCCGGGGTGGGGTAATCACGGCTTTTTACGGTTAATGTCAACAGGCCGCGTGGTGTCGCTGCGCTGGAGCACCGGGTCGAGCGACGTGCCGCTGACGTCCGGCGTCTGCACCGGCGTCTGGTTGGTGCGGGTGCCCACCGTCTGCGGCTCGGGATCGTCGTTGCGGTCCGACCAGCGATTCTTCACGCGCTTGTAGTTGATCTCGGGGTCGTAGAGCGGCCCGCCATCAAGGTTAAGGTCGCGTGCCTCGGCCCGGCCCATCGCCGCCAGCAGCTGGAAGCCGGCGACATAGGCGTCGCGCTCCGCCGTGACATAATTGACCTGGCTGTTGAGCAGTTCCTGCTCCGCGTTCAGGATGTCGAGGATCGTGCGGGTGCCGACGCTGTTCTCGGCGCGGACGCCCTCGAGGCTGAGCTTGTTGGCATCGACCGCGATGCGGGTCGATTCGATCACCCGCAGCGAGGACTGGTAGTTGGCATAGGCCGAGCGGACCTGGGCGATCACGCCGCGCTCGGTGAGCGTGACGGTCTCCATCGCCGCGGCGCGACGCGCCTGGGCCTGGCGGACCTGCGCGGCCGGGCGACCGCCCTGGAAGATCGGCAGCGTCACCTGGGCGCCGACGCTGTTCGCGATGCCGTTGGCGTTGATGCCGTTCGCGGCGTGCAGCTGGTCGCTCAGCGAGCCGAGATAATTATAATAGTTGCTGCTCGCGGTCAGCGCGACCTGGGGCGAGCGCGTCGCCCTGGCGGCACGCACGTCGAACGCGGTGGCATCGCGCTGCTTCTGCGCCGCCTCAAGATCCGGATTGCTCGCGATCGCTGCCTGTTCGGCGTCCTGCACGTCGCCCGGCAGGTTCGGCAGTGCCGGCGGCTGGGCGAGCACGCCCGGAGGCGCGCCGATGATGCGGATATAATTTTCGCGCGAACCGATCAGCCCGGCTTCGGCGGTGCGCAGCTGGCTCTGGGCAAGCGCGAGGCGCGCTTCCGACTGGGCGACGTCGGTGCGGGTCAGGTCGCCGACCTCGAACCGGTCGCGAGTCGCCTGAAGGTTGACCTCCAGCACATGGACGTTCTGCTGGTTGAGGCGAACGATCGCCTCGAAGCGCAGCACGTCGACATAGGACGTCACCGCATCGGTGAAGAGCTGGGCTTCCGAACCGCGCAGGCTGGCCTGGCCGGCATCGACGCGGGTTTCGGCCGCGCGCACCGAATTGCGCACAGCGCCGCCCGAATAGACCGGCACCGAGACGCTGAGGCCGGCGCGGCCCTGGCGAGTCGGCCCGGCGAACGGACCGGACAGCGCGTCGCTGTCATAGATGCTGTCGGTGACCGACGCGGTGCCGTTCAGGCCCGGACGGCCCGCGGCTCGTGCGATCGGGACATTCTCGTCGTTCGCGCGCTGGGTGGCGCGGTCCGACTGGAGGCCCGGATTGGTGTTGTACGCCTGAACCAGTGCATCGCGCAGCGTCGTCGTCGGTTGCGCGGCCTCGGCCGGAGCCGCAGTGCCGACTTCGACACGCACGGGCGTGCTGGTGCCCGAACGCGTCGTCGTGGTCTGCGCGGCGGCAGGCACGGCGATCGCAACAAGGCTGACGCCCAGGAACAGAGAGGAAATTCGCATGAGCCTCTTCTTCAGATCAGAATTTAAAGGTTCGTAGGCGTTCGAAACCAGGAAGCACTGCACATTCGATGTCGGCGAAGTCGGTGAGGCCGAAGCCCCCCTCGGTCCGCTGACCGGTGGCGAGGCGGGTGACGCCCCGATCCACGATACCGGTGACCACGCGGCCATCGGGCTTGAGCTGGTCGAGCAGCGCGGCGGGAAGCTCCTCGACCGCACCATCGACCACCAGAAGATCATACGGGCCTTCCGAGGCGTGGCCGGCGGCCAGCGGACCTTCGATCGGCTCGACATTGGCATAGCCGGCCAGCGCGGTGCGGGCGAGCGCGGCCAGGGCCGGCTCCTCCTCGACCGCGACCACCGACGTAGCGAGATCGGCGAGCAGCGCGGCGGCATAGCCACCGGCGGCGGCGATCAGCAGTACCTTGTCGGTCGGGCGGACATTCGCGACCGTCAGCAGCCGGCCCGTCGCCAGCGGCAGGTTCTGGCTGCGACCGCCCGGCAGCGGCAGCAGCGTGTCGCGATAGGCGATCGCGCGATTCTCTTCCGGCAGGAAGTCCTCGCGCGGAACGCGTGCCATCACCTCGACCACGCGAACATCATTGACCGCGTTGGTGCGCAGCTGGCTGGCGACCATCGCGTGGCGCATCACTTCGAAGCGGTTCGCCTCGGCAGGCGCGGTATCGACCGAAAGAGCCATCATCACTCCGGATATCTGGCACAACCGTATTAGTTGTGCAATACACTGTTTCTGTAGGCGGCTTGTATCCCCTTCATATGGCTTCGCCAAGCAATGCGCGCAGCTATTTTTGCACTGCAATGTTGACAGGACCGCAAGCACCTGCGCATTGCCGCCCCTCGCTCCGAGGCCCGATGGCGGAGTGGTGACGCAGAGGACTGCAAATCCTTGCACGCCGGTTCGATTCCGGCTCGGGCCTCCACTCCATTTCTCCACCATGACGCGTCACCTTGCTGGCCGTGCCGGTGTGGCTTTCCTGCAACTCATCTACGGATTCGCACGGCCCGTCGGCTGCGTACCGACCCGCACGCGGAACAAATCACGATTCCGTGCCGTTGACCTCCCGATTATCGGGAGACGAGGCATGTACGATTTCGGCATCCGACACGCTCTTACCGGCTATCGTGTCGCGTATCGTCCGCAGCAGCAGAATTATTGTCCGGGCTGCGGGGGGTCTCATTGGGTCATCGGCCGGTTGACCGCTGAATGCGCGTTCTGCGCGACGGCATTGCCGCTGATGGCGGGGGGCAGTTCCGGCAATGGTGTCATCCGTCGGCAGGGCGAGGCGGCGCTGGCTGCCTGAACCTCCCGCCTGCTCATGCGTTTCCGCGGGT
The DNA here is from genome assembly GCF_014204495.1 of Sphingomonas kyeonggiensis. Taxonomy (GTDB): domain Bacteria; phylum Pseudomonadota; class Alphaproteobacteria; order Sphingomonadales; family Sphingomonadaceae; genus Sphingomonas; species Sphingomonas kyeonggiensis_A. The sequence continues at coordinate 489,941 of NZ_JACHLN010000002.1, forward strand.
CTGAACTCCGCGAACAGGAACGCTTATGACCGATGTTTCCGTTACCTCGCCCGTCGAGCGGATCGCGCGCGTGATCGCCGCCGAGATGCTGAGCCCCAATGGCGAGGCGTTCGAGGAGCCGGCGGAGCCGGTCGGGCTCATGGTCGAGCGGATCTGGCCGGTCGAGGTCGAGCGGGCGATGGCGATCCTGCGCACCCTGCGCGAGCCGACTCGCGAGATGGTCGAGGCCGGGCGCGAAGCGGGAGATGATCCGGCGCTGATCTGGAACGCGATGGTCCGCGCCGCGCTGGAACAAGCGGTGGAGACGGTGGATACGGTGGCCGAACCCGCCTGAGGCTTGCAGCCGGGGCGCGAGCCGCTAATGCCTCCGGAATGACCGGCGCCCAGCTCACGCTTTACAACTCGCTCACCCGCAGTTTGGAATCCTTCCAGCCGCTCGACCCCGAGCAAGGCGTACGCGTCTATTCCTGCGGGCCCACGGTCTACAATTACGCCCATCTCGGCAATCTGCGCGCCTATGTCTTCACCGACACGCTCAGCCGTGTGCTGACCTGGAAGGGCTATCCCCTCACCCATGTCATCAACATCACCGATGTCGGCCACCTGACCAGCGACGCCGATGCCGGCGACGACAAGATGGAAGCTGCGGCCAAGGCCCAGGCGAAGAGCATCTGGGACATCGCCGCGCACTATACCGCGGCGTTCAAGCAGAACATCGCCGATCTCAACATCCGCCAGCCCACGCGCTGGTCGGTGGCGACCGATCACATCGCCGAGATGATCGACTTCGCCGAGAAGATCGCGCCGGAACATTGCTACGAGCTCGAGTCGGGCCTGTATTTCGACACGACCAGCGTGCCCGATTACGGCCGTCTCGCCGGCAACCAGGACGATGCTGCCGAGGGGCGGATCGATCCGGTTGCGGGCAAGCGCCATCCGCAGGACTTCGCGATCTGGCGGAAATCGCCGGAGGGCGAGCAGCGCCAGATGGAATGGGACAGCCCCTGGGGCAAGGGCGCGCCGGGCTGGCACCTCGAATGCTCGGTGATGAGCATCAAGTATCTCGGGGCGCCGTTCGACATCCACACCGGTGGCATTGATCACCGCGAGATCCATCACCCCAACGAGATCGCGCAAAACCAGGCGTTCTGCGGCTGCTCGGATACCGGCTCGCATTTCTGGATGCACAACAACTTCCTGGTCGACCGCCAGGGCAAGATGTCGAAGTCCAAGGGCGGCTTCACCACGCTGCAGTCGCTGATCGACGCGGGCGTGCATCCGCTGGCCTATCGCCTGATGTGCCTTTCCGCCCAGTATCGCAGCGAGCTGGAATTCTCGGCCGAGAACCTCGCCGCCGCCCTCACCCGCCTCAAGCGGCTGGTGATGACGGTGAGCGCGCTCAAGGCGCGTGCCGAGGGCGACGGCACTGTGCCGGTCAACTGGCTGGAGCGGCTGGACGAGGCGGTGTCGGACGATCTCAACACGCCCAAGGCGCTGCCCGCACTGGACGAGATGCTCGCCGAGAAGAAGCTGTCGCCTGTCGACCGCCTCGCCGGTCTCGCCGCGTTCGACGCGGTGCTCGGCCTGCGCCTGCTTGAGCTGACCCGCGAGGAACTCCGCGTCCGCCCGGCCAATGCGACGATCAGCGCCGAGGAGATCGAGGATCGCCTGGTCGAGCGCAAGGAAGCGCGGCTGGTGAAGGACTTCCAGCGCTCGGACATGATCCGTGACGAACTGACTGCCGCTGGCGTGGAAGTGATGGACGGCGATCCGCTCGGCTGGGACTGGAAGCCGGCGATTTAATCGCAGCGGGCGGGTTTCGCAGCGTCGCCGGCCGGCTTGGTCGATGCCGGCTGGGTTTCGGTCGCCATGACTGCACCGGACAGGCATCCCCCGTGTCCGGAGATGCCCCGATGAAGTCCTGCCCTGTCCTTGTCACGCTGCTCGTCGTCCCTGCCCTCTTCGCCGCCGCGACGGTCTGGGCCAATGGCGACGAGCCGAAGCTCGCCGGAAACTGGTCCCAGGCCTCGACCGGACAGGAACTGGTGATCGCGCCGAAGTTCAAGCTTCAGCCGAGCATGACCCCCAATTACGGTACCAGCCTGGGCGGGACTGTCGGCACCGGGTCCTATACCAATACCACGATCGTCACCGAGGCGACGCCGATGCGCGTCGATCGCCGCATGAGCCTGTCGATCCGCCCTGACGGTAGCTATAGCTGGCGCATTACCAAGACGCAGCCCGAGGGCGCGCGTTGCACACGCACCATAGAGCAGGAAAAACACGGTCGGGTTTCGATCGCGGGCGACAAGATCAGCTTCGCGACGAACAGCGGCACCGAGGCTTGGCGGAGCAGCTGCGGCAAGAGCGGCACCGGCACCGTTGCGGCCATCACCGAGACCTATCGCTATTCGCTGGCTGGCGGCGCCCTCTCGGTTCGCGGTTCCGGTGGAGTGAACTGGCAGTTCCGCCGCAATTGACCCCTGGGTCGGCCCTGAAGTTGCTGGCGCCGCTCGTCCCGCCGCAGATCTACAAGAACTACAAAGTGGCGGAAGAGCGCCATCGCAAGGCCGTGCGCGGGCTCGCGCAAGCCGCATTCGCCGCCAAGCAGGCGCGCAACAAGATCGACCGCTGGATCCACTGGCACCAGCCGTTTCTCGACATGAAGCCCGGCTATAAGCAGGCCTATGACGCGGCCTATGCGCGGCACGCCGAGGAGCAGGAGAGCATCGGGAACAAGTGTGACAATATCGCGCTCGGCGCCTGCGCCCAGCTGACCCGCGCCACCAATGAGCGGCAGAAACGCGAGCCCGACGGCATCTTCAACAGCTACGTGATCCGGCAATAGTCCCCATCGAGCGACCGGATTTCTTGCAGCTCCGCCCTTGCATCCCTCCGCCTGCTTTCGCCAGATATGGGCCTGAGCAACAGGAGCAAGGTGATGCGGAAACGGCAGCTCGATCCGGCAAGCGTAGGATTCGCCCGATGAAGGCCGTCCTGCCCGCATTGGCCCGGCCGCTCGTCGAACCGCATCTGCCGGCGGGCCTCGATATCGTCTGGTTCGCCACTCCCGAGGAAGCGCGCGTCGCGGTCGCCGACGCCGATATCGCCTGGCTCGATCACAACAATCCGCAGGTCTGGGCGGAGAATGTAGCCGCGGCGACGCGGCTCCAATGGCTGTCGACCATCTATGCCGGGCTCGACGTGCTCGATACCGGGCTGCTGCGCGAACGCGGCACCCGGGTGACCAACGGCAGCGGGGTCAATGCGCATACCGTCGCCGAATATGCGGTGATGGGTGCGCTGGTCGCCGCCAAGCGCTTCGACCAGGTCGTCCGCGCCGCTGATCGCCAGGAATGGCCCACCGACGCGCCCGGCAAGCTCGAGCTGTTCGAGAGCAAGGCGCTGGTGATCGGCTATGGCACGATCGGCAGGCTGATCGGCGCGCGACTGCAGGGCTTCGGTGTCGAAGTGACCGGCGTCACCCGTTCAGGCGCCGAAGGCACCGTGGGCCCGGATGCGTGGCGCGCGCTGCTGCCCGAGACCGACTGGGTGTTCCTCGCCGCTCCATCCACCGATGCCAGCCGTGCGATGATCGGCGCCGAGGAGCTGGCGGCGATGAAGCCGAGCGCCTGGATCATCAATGTCGGCCGTGGCGAGCTGATCGACCAGGACGCGCTGATCGAGGCCTGCACCAAGCGGCGCATCGCCGGCGCCTTTCTCGACACCGTCACGCCCGAGCCATTGCCGCCCGAGCATCCGCTATGGACCACGCCCAACGTCATCCACTCGATGCACCTGTCGGGCCGCAGCCAGACACGCATGTTCCTCCGCGCCGCGGCCCTGTTCGTCGAGAACATCAACGCGTTCGTCGAGGGGCGCCCGCTGAAGAACGAAGTGGACCTCGTGGCGGGCTATTAGACCGGAGACGTGGCCCCACTTGTTCCCCGGCGAAGGCCGGGGCCCAGTTTCGGCGCAGCTCGATAGGACGGGCCAACCTCTCCAACGACATTGCGGCTGGGCCCCGGCCTTCGCCGGGGAACAGGATGGGTTGAACGCGGCATGCGCAATTGCCGCTTGCCGCAGTGGCACATCGCATATTACTTAGCTCCATGCCTAACCAAATCGACGCTGCCTTCGCTGCGCTTGCCGATCCCACCCGCCGGGCGGTGGTCGAGCGGCTGGGCGATGGCCCGGCCAGCGTCAGCGATCTCGCATCGGGCTTCACCATGGCGATGCCGAGCTTCCTCCAGCATGTTCGTGTGCTCGAGGGCGCGGGTCTGGTGCGTACCGAGAAGCAAGGCCGCGTCCGCACCTGCACGCTCGAGCCGCTCGCCCTGGCGGCGGTCGAGCAATGGATCATCGAGCGCCGCCGCGCGACCGAGGCGCGCTACGATCGCCTCGCCAAATTCCTCGACGCCGAGGACCAGGAGAATTGAGCATGGCCGAAGCCGTCCACGACAAGTTCGTCATCGAGCGCCGCTTCAAGCAGTCCCCGGCCCGGGTCTTCGCTGCCTTCGCCAGCGAGGAAGGCAAGGCGCGCTGGTTCTCGGGCCCGAACGAACTCTGGGACATGGTCGATCGCCATTTCGACTTCCGGGTCGGCGGCACCGAGCATCTGGAGGGCCAGTGGAAGAGCGGCACGGTCACCCGCTTCGACGCCTCCTATCACGACATCGTGCCCGACAGCCGGATCGTCTATGCCTATCGCATGAAGCTCAACGGCAAGCCGATCTCGGTGAGCCTCTGTTCGATCGAGCTTCAGCCCGACGGCGCCGGCACGCGCCTGCTCCATACCGAGCACGGCATCTATCTCGACGGCTATGAGGATAATGGCTCCCGCTTCCACGGGATCAGCCTGCAGTACGACAAGCTGGGCGAGACGCTGCCCGACTGAGCCGGGCATGCCCCGCCCTCCCCGCGATCAGGCCCCCACCACCTCCGGCAGCGCCGCGGCATAGCGCTTCACATCCTCGATCCTGCCGGTCGAGACGCGCGACCATTGCGACCATTTGCCATAGGCGCCGCGGATCTGGATGCCCTTGGCCGCCATCGCCTTCTGCACCGCGTCGGCATCGGGCACCTTCACATACACGAAGTTCGCCTGGCTCGGCGCGGCGCTCAGCCCCGCCTTCTTCACCGCGTCGAGGATCAGCCCGCGCCCTTCCAGGATCCGGTTCTTCGAGAAGCCGGTGAACGCCGTGTCGTTGTACGAGGCGATCGCCGCCGCCAGCCCTGCGGTATTGCCGCCGAAGCTCATCTCGTACTTGCGGATCGTCGCGATCGTCTCGGGCTGGCCGATCGCGAAGCCGACGCGCAGCCCGGCCATGCCGTAGATCTTGGAGAAGGTGCGGCAGACGAGCAGGTTGTGCCCCTCCTTCACCAGCGCCGAGACTGAGCTGTAGTCGGGCCTGTCGGTCAGCTCCATATAGGCTTCGTCGACCAGCACCGTCGCGCTCGGGCCGACCTTGCGGACAAAGGCGCGCATCGCATCGCCGTCGAGCAGCCGCCCGGTCGGGTTGTTCGGGTTGCAGATATGGACGAGCCCGACATCGGGGCCTACCGCCGCAGCCATCGCGTCAAGATCGATGTCCAGGTCCGGCTTGAGCGCCACGCGCTTCAGCTTCGCGCCCTTGGCCTCGGCATAAAGCGCGGTCGTATCCCAGAACAGCTCGGGGCACAGGATCGCACCCTTGCCTTTCAGCGCGAGCCCCGCCGCGCTCAGCACTTCGGTCGATCCGCTGCCGAGCGCGACATGATCCGGCGTCACCCCGAAGCGCTCGGCGATCATCGCGGTCAGCTTCCTGGCGGCGGTGTCGGCGTAATAGCATCCCTTGGCCGACCATTCGGCGATCGCCGCGATCGCGCTCGGTGCCGGGCCATAGGGGTTCTCGTTGCGCGAGAGCAGCGCGATATCCGCCGCCGGCCCGAACAGCGGCGCCTCGGCCCCTGACGCGGCATAGGCAAGGCGCGGCGGGAATGCGGCACAGGCCGCGGTTGCGGCACCGCCGCGGATCAGCGTCCTTCTCGAAAGCTCGACCATCTTCGCCTCCTTCATTTGAGTCCGTTGCGGATCATCACGATCCCGATCAGCACGAGGTACAATCCGAAGATCCGACGCAGCAGCGACGGACTGAGCGCATGCGCGGCGGCGACGCCCCAGGGTGCCGAGATCAGCGTGGTCGAGGTGACGACCAGCGCCGCCGGCAGGTTGACGAAGCCCAGCGAGCCGAACGGCAGCCCAGGCTTGCCCAGCCCGATCGCGATGAAGCCGATCACGCCGGGAATGGCGATGATCGCGCCGATGCCCGAGGCTGTGGCGATCGCGCGGTGGATCGATTTGCCGCACAGCGTCATCACGATGATCGCGATGGTGCCGCCGCCGATGCCGAGCAGCGAGGAAAAGGCGCCGAGCCCGCCCGCGATCCCCGCCCGCGCGGCGCCACCCGGCATGGCAGTCGCCAGCTGGCGCTCGGAGAGCAGCGGGAACAGGAAATGCACGGCCATGATCAGCACGCCGGTGCCAAAGATCGCGGCCAGCCCCGCACCCGGCACCCGTGCCGCCAGCAACACCCCGCCGCCGACCCCGAGCACGATCCACGGCGCCCAGCTTTTCAGCACGTCGAAGTCCACCGCGCCGCGCTTGGCATGGGCGTGGACCGACCGGATCGAGGTCGCGACGATGGTGGCCAGCGACGTGCCGATCGCAACATGGGCCAGTTCGTCCGGGCTGCCGCCCAGCAGCGGCAGCACCGCGAACAGCGCCGGCACGACGACGAAGCCGCCGCCGATGCCGAACAGCCCGCCGGCAAACCCGGCCACCAGCCCGGCGGCAAGCATGGCCGCGAGCGCTTCTATCCCGGCAACCGCGGTCACCGGGCACTTCCTTCGAGACTGGGTACGCGCAAAAGAACTTTGGGCACGAAACTCTCCCGCTGAGCTTCCTGCCTCTCCCGTCGCGGCGCGCTTCCCGGTCCGCGCCCTTTGGGGCCGTCGGACGGTGCATGCCGCTATGTACGTTCCTTGCGACGCATGGCCGCGTCGCTGCCGGCCTGCGATTCCGGCATGGGTGAGGCTATCAGAGACCGCGCCGACTGCAAGCGCGCATGAATTACCCTGCCGGGGAAATTTTTCGCTTGCAGGATTTTACCCAGCAGGGGTAAGGCGCCTGCACTATGACGACACTTGCAGGCACCAAGATCCGCCGCTTCCGCGAGGAACGCTCCCTCACCCGCGCTGCCTTTGGCGCGTGGTTCGATATCCCGGGCTCGACGGTCCAGGGTTGGGAAAAGGATGGCAAGCGCGCCAATGCCAAGGTGGCGAACCTGATCGCCGCGCATGGCATTGCCGGCCATGCCGACTGGAATGTGACTGTGCGCGACGCGGAGAATGACATGCATGCAAGCTGGAGCCCCTCGAGCTGGAAGGCCGCCGAGGCGCGCCAGCTGCCCAATTACCCCGATCAGGGCGCGCTCGACGCGGCGACCAACCAGCTGACCTCCTTCCCGCCCCTCGTCTTCGCGGGCGAGGCGCGCGAGCTGACCAGCGAGCTGGCCAAGGTGTCGCGCGGCGAGGCCTTCCTGCTCCAGGGCGGCGATTGCGCCGAGAGCTTCGCCGAGTTCCACCCGAACAACATCCGCGACACCTTCCGCGTGCTGCTCCAGATGGCGGTGGTGCTCACCTTCGCCTCGAAGCTGCCGACGGTGAAGCTCGGCCGCATGGCCGGCCAGTTCGCCAAGCCGCGCTCGGCCGATACCGAGACGATCAACGGCGTCGAGCTGCCCAGCTACCGCGGCGACAATGTCAACGACATCGCCTTCACCCCCGAGGCGCGCATCCCCGATCCGCAGCGCATGCTCCAGGGCTATTCGCAGTCGGCGGCGACGCTCAACCTGCTCCGTGCCTTCGCGCAGGGCGGCTATGCGAACCTGCACCAGGTCCATAAATGGACCCACGACTTCATGGGCCGCAGCCCCTGGGCGAAGAAGTACGCCGATGTCGCCGACCGGATCGGCGAGGCGCTCGACTTCATGGCCGCTTGCGGCATCGATGCGGACAGCGTGCCGCAGTTGAAGGCGACCAGCTTCTACACCAGCCACGAGGCGCTGCTGCTCCCCTATGAGGAAGCGATGACCCGCCAGGATTCGCTGACCGGCGACTGGTACGATACCTCGGCGCACTTCCTGTGGATCGGCGATCGTACGCGGTTCGAGGGTTCGGCGCATGTCGAGTTCCTGCGCGGCATCGGCAATCCGATCGGCATGAAGTGCGGGCCCAGCCTCGAGCCGGACGCGCTGCTGCGCCTGCTCGACACGCTCAACCCCAGCCGCACGCCGGGGCGGATGACGCTGATCACGCGCTACGGCCACGACAAGATCGAGGCGGGTCTGCCCAAACTCGTCCGCGCGGTGAAGCGCGAGGGCCATCCGGTGGTGTGGAGCTGCGATCCGATGCACGGAAACGTCATCAAGGCGGCAAATGGCTACAAGACCCGCCCGTTCGATCGAATCCTTGCCGAAGTCCGCGGCTTCTTCGCCGTCCACCGGGCGGAAGGCACCTTCGCCGGCGGCATCCATGCCGAGATGACGGGGCAGAATGTCACCGAATGCACCGGCGGCGCGATCGACATCACCGAGCAGGGCCTGGCCGATCGTTACCACACGCATTGCGACCCGCGTCTCAATGCGGGACAGAGCCTGGAGCTCGCTTTCCTGCTTGCGGAAATGCTCAACGAGGAAATGGCTGAACGCAGAAAAGCAGCTGCTTGATCGAATATTACGGAACCGCTCCGTTAATTAACGGATTTACATCGCTGTCAGCATCCTGGATTGGCTACGCTTTGCGCGGAGTTTTGCTTGGCAACGGTGAGGGAGCGTCTGCCAGAGAACTGGTTTGCGTCGGTGCGCCCGGCGCTGCAGCTGTTCGTCGGTGCGCTGGCCGGCTGCATCGCCTGGGCTCTCTGGCATCGCTCTACCGGCCATAGTCCTCCCATCGGGCTCGCCATCGGCGTTTCCGTCGGTGGATTGCTGCTGACCAGCACGCGATTCTGGCCACTGCTCGCCGTGGCGGTGCTGCTCACCTATTGGCTGTTCCAGTCTCCCTTCCCGCTGATCGAACAGCTTTTCCGCGCAATAGGGCTGGCGCTCGGTGCATTGGTCACCGCGATGCTCATCAAGCGCCGCGGCATCAACCCGAACGAACTGCTCGATCCGCGTTCGATCCTCTGGATTTTCCTGGCCGCGGTTGCCGGCTCGCTGGTTGCTGCCGCGATAGTCGCGCTTGGCGCTACGGTGGTGGGGCAGCCCGCTACTTTCATTGACAGGTTCGCCCAGCAAGGGCTTGGCATGATCCTCGTCGCGCCGCTGGTGCTTGTGTGGGCGACGCCGCCGCGCGAGCGCTGGTCGCCCTTGCGCTGGGTCGGCTTCGTTGCGGTCATGCTGTTCTGCGGCGCCATCGCCGCCCATGCCTTCCTTACGACCACCGGCAGCCCGATGAGCTGGGCGATCTTCCCACCGCTGGTGCTTGCCGCGCTGGGATGGCACCTGCGGGGCGCGACGACGTCGGTGGCGATCAGCGCGTTGATCGTGCTGTGGAGCACCGAGATCGAAACCGGCCCCTTCTCCACTGCGGCGTCCGACCATCGGCAGCTCCTGGCGCAGATATTCGTCGCGGTGACCTGCGCGACCATATTCCTGCTCGCAGCCTATGCCGATGAGCGCCATGCGGAGGACAAGCTCAGCCTGGCGGCGCGGCGGCTGGAGATCGCGCGGCTGAACCTGACCAACATGGTCCGCGATGCGACTTCGGCGGTGGCGATCCTCGACCGGAATCTGCACTTCGTCGCCACGTCCAAGCGCTTCATCACCGATTTCCGCTTGCCCGAGGGCGTGTCGATAGAGGGGCGCAGCCACTTCGAGGTCTTTCCGACCTGCGCTCCGGAGCGTCGACAGCAATATGCGCGCGTGCTGGCGGGCGAGACGCTTTCGGGCAATGGCGATGCCTTGCATCATCCGGACGGCACCGTCGACTATGTCCGCTGGAGCTTCCACCCGTGGCGCGACGAGGACAGCCAGATCGCCGGCGTCGTGATAACCAGCGAGTTCATCACCGCCGAAATGGAAGCGCGGCGCAGGCTGGAGGAGGCCGAGCGCCGCTATCGCGCCGTGTTCGAGCAGGCCGGGGTCGGCGTTGCCCGCCTCTCGCTCGAGGGCGTCTTCCTCGAAGTGAATGACCGGATCTGCGAGATGACCGGCTATCCCCGCAATGAACTGCTCGGGCAGAATTGCCGCAAGGTCGGCACCGCCGAGCAATGGCCATCGACCGAGGAAGGCATCCAGGCGCTCGCCCGTGGCGAAATCCCGCTCTATTCGGACGATCGCATGCTGCGGCTGCCCGATGGTCAGCTGCGTCCGGTGCATTGCACCGCCAACATGGTGCGGGCGGGTGACGGCGCGCCGGATTATATCGCGGTGGTGATCCTCGACGTGTCGCGCCGCATCGCTGCCCAGCGCGCGCTCGAGGAGAGCGAGAAGCTGCTCCGCCTCGCCCAGGAAGCCGCTGGCGTGGGGGTCTGGGAGATCAATCTGATCCGTGGCGGCTCGCGCCATTCGCCGGAAAGCGCGCGCCTGTTCGGGCTCGAATGGCACGAGGGCGAATATCGCCTGGCGGATGTCGCTGATCGGCTCGGGATCGACCAGGTCATCGAGCTGCGCAAGGCGATCGTCCATGCGCGGCGGGCCCAGGGGCCGCTCGACATGACGCTGCGCCTAACCATGGCCGATGGCGAGATCCGCTGGGTGACGCTGCAGGGGCGCTATGATCCGCACAATGGCCAGCCGCGGCTGCTCGGCCTCATCATCGACATCACGCATGACATCGAGGCCGAGGCACAACTACGCGAGGCGCATGAGAAGCTGCTCCGCCTCGCCCGCCTGAATGCGATGGGTGCAATGGCATCCACACTCGCGCACGAGCTCAACCAGCCGCTGGCGGCGATCACCAACTATCTCGAGGCCTGCCGCTATCTTACCCGCTCGCGCGGCGATCCGGATCACGACATCCTCGATGCGCTGGACCGGGCCCGGGTGCAGGCGCTGCGGGCCGGCGACATCATCCGCAAGATCCGCTCCTTCACCGTCACCGGTGAGGTCAACCAGGCGCATCTCGACCTTGATCGCGTGATCCGCACCGCCTGCACCGCGGTGCGCCAGCTCAAGGTCTCGCGCGAAGTGACGATCGAGTGCGACTGCGACACCGGTGAGGCCGAGCTGATCGGCGATGCGCTCCAGATCGAGCAGGTGCTGACCAACCTGATCCGCAACGCGGTCGAGGCGACCAGCCACAGCCCGCTGCGCGAAGTGAGCGTGACGGCACGGACCGAGGAGCATGAGGTGATCGTCCGGATCGCCGATTCCGGCCCGGGCCTCAGCGACGCGATCCTCGACAATCTGTTCGAGCCGTTCCGCACCACCAAGGAAAGCGGCACCGGCCTCGGCCTGCCGATCTGCCGGACCATCGTCGAGGCGCATGGCGGGCGGCTCTGGGCGGAGAACCGGCCCGAGGGCGGCGCGATGTTCAGCTTCGCGCTGCCGAGCGTCGAGGCCAGCGTAACAGCCTGAGGCACCGCGCAACAAACTGAAACACCGCTGCAAGACCCGGCCCCCAGAGGGGAGCGGGCCGGCGCCTTGCCCCTCTGTGACGCCGGTCCCCCAAACCTACGGGGCGGCCGAATCTCCCCCTGACATTACGGCCGCCCCGGCCTTTCCGGGCCCTAGGGAAACAGATCCACCACCTCGGCACCCTCGCCTTCCGCGGCGAGCAGCAGGGTGCGGTGGCAATGCGCCGGATCGCGCTCGAAACAGAGCAGCGCGCTCGGCTTCTCCGCCGCCAGCGCCCGCATCATCGCTGCTTCCGCCTGTGCCTCGGGCAGCTCGAGCTGGCCGGCATAGACGCCGCGCAGCGTCTTCACATCGCCCTTCTTGGCGGCATCGCGCCCGAGCTTGGGCGTGCCGAGGTTCTTTAGCAGCACATAGTCGATCCCGGCGTCCTTCAGGCTCGCCGCGAGGATGTTCTTCGAGAAGCCCGGCCGCCGCGACAGCGGCACTGCCCGCACGTCGATCACCCGCTCCACCCCGGCCTTGCGCAGCGCCGCGATGAACTCGTCCATCGTCGTCGCTTCATAGCCGATGGTGAAGATCTTCATGGCCTGGGCGCCTCCTGGTTCAGGGCATGAACGCCGCCCCAGGCGATCAGTGCCTGGCCGATGAAATAGGTCGGCCACACCAGCAGCGACGCAACCAGCGGCGGCAGCATCCGCCCTTCGTTGAGGAAGATCAGCCAGTCGGACACGAAGAACAGCAGCGCACCCGCCGCGACCAGCGTGCCGAGCCGGCTGAGCATCGCCGATGCCGCCATCAGCGACAGGCCGAACACATAGAAGGCGAGCAGCTCGACCTGATAGCCGCCCTTGAACACCCACCAGGCGAGCAGCGCCGCCGCCATCGCCACCGGCGGCGCGATCCACTGGGCGGCGGGCACGCGCTTGTGGCGCAGGTAGAGATAGGAAGCGAGGAAGTGCCCGGCGAGGAAGGCGAGCCCGCCCGCCGCCATGCCCTGCAGCTCGAGCAGCACGTCGCCCAGCGCGCCCAGCGCCAGCACCGCGCCGAGCACCCGGCCATCGCCGCTCGCCGCCTTGCCCCGCGCCCAGAAGGCGAGCAGCGCCACGCCCGCGCCCTTCCACACCACCGCGGCGGTGCCGCCCGCCTCCAGCCAGACATTGGCGTAATAGGTAGCGCCGGCGATCAGGGCGAGCGCGAAGAGCGGGTCGATACGGGTGCGGTCCATTCGCCCTTGATGCCGTGTGACTGGCGCATTGCCAAGCTTGGCGCTACCGGACGTCCCCATGCACGACATTCACATCATCGGCGGCGGCCTGGCCGGCTCGGAAGCCGCATGGCAGCTCGCCAACAAGGGCTTCAAGGTCCGCCTTTCCGAAATGCGCGGCAGCGGCACGATGACGCCGGCGCACCAGACCGAGGGCCTTGCCGAGCTGGTCTGCTCGAACAGCTTCCGCTCGGACGACGCCCAGAGCAACGCGGTCGGCCTGCTCCACCAGGAAATGCGCGACCTCGGCTCGCTGATCATGGCGCAGGGCGACATCCACAAGGTCCCCGCCGGCTCCGCCCTCGCGGTCGATCGCGACCGTTTCTCGGACGGCGTCACCGCCGCGCTGATGGCGCACCCCAATATCGAGATCGTCCGCGAGCGCGTCGACAAGCTGCCCGAGAGCGGGCTGACGATCATCGCCACCGGCCCGCTCACCGCCCCCGGCCTGGCCGAGAGCATCGGCACCGCCACCGGCAAGGACCAGCTCGCCTTCTTCGACGCGATCGCCCCGATCGTGCATCGCGAGTCGATCAACATGGACGTGGCGTGGTTCCAGTCGCGCTGGAACAAGGTCGGCCCGGGCGGCACGGGCAAGGACTATATCAACTGCCCGATGACCAAGGAGCAATATTACGCCTTCCACGCCGCGCTGATGGCCGGCGAGAAGACCGAGTTCCGCGAGTGGGAGGATGTTCCCTATTTCGAAGGCTGCATGCCGATCGAGGTCATGGCCGAGCGAGGCCTGGAAACGCTGCGCTTCGGGCCGATGAAGGGCGTTGGCCTCGATGACCCGAAGACCGGCCGCTGGCCCTATGCGGTGGTCCAGCTCCGCCAGGACAATGCCAGCGCCACGCTGTGGAACATGGTCGGCTTCCAGACCAAGCTCAAATATGCCGAGCAAGTTGCGCTGTTCCGCACGATCCCGGGGCTCGAGAATGCCGAGTTCGCGCGCCTGGGCGGCCTGCACCGCAATACCTTCATCAAGTCGCCCGAGCTGCTCGACGGCCAACTCCGCCTGCGCAGCGCCCCGCATATCCGCTTCGCCGGCCAGATCACCGGCTGCGAAGGCTATGTCGAGAGCTCGGCGATCGGCCTGCTCGCCGGGCGCTTCGCCGCGGCCGAACTCGCCGGCGAGACGCTGACCGCGCCGCCGCGCGAGATGGCGCTGGGCGCGCTGCTCTCGCACATCACCGGTGAGGCGGAAGCCGAGACCTATCAGCCGATGAACGTCAATTTCGGCCTGTTCCCGCCGATCCCGGGCAAGACCAAGAAGGCCGATCGCAAGCTGATGTACACTGATCGCGCCCGGGAGGCGAAGACCGGCTGGATGGCTCAGCCTTCGCTGTCGTCCGCCGCGTCCTGAGCCACCGGCGTCTGCGCCTTCGCTCCGGCGGGCGCGCAGACGCAGCGCGGCTTGGGCTTGCGCTTCACGGCGGTGGTGGCGAATTCGGCGCGGTTCAGCACGCCTGACTTGTCCTTGTCGGCCCCGGCAAAGCGCTCCACGGCCTTTACCGACCATTCCTCGAAGCTCAGCTTCCCGTCATGGTCGGTGTCGAGCCGGGCGAACAGCTTGCGGCGCAGGGCGAAGAACTCGTCCTTGCTGATGCCGTCATTCTTGTCCTTGTCGATCCGGTCGAAGCGCTTCTGCTCGCGCGTCTTCGCCGCGGCGCTCGGCGGCTCCCCCGGAACATCCTGCTCCGTTTCGGACGCGATTGCCGCCACGGGCGCCTTTGGAAGGCTGTTTCCGGTGCTGGCGGCCCCGCGAAACAGGAAAAGACCCGCCACGACCAGCAGCAGTGCACCGCCCGCTCCCACCAGATAGCGCCACATTTCCGCTCTCCCCTCTGAGAAGAGCGAGGCTAACGCGGCAGCGGGGTCAGCGTCCAGTCAGCCGGTGCCAGAGCAGACGGCCGACGCGCCCCGGCGCACCTGCCGCTTTGGGTGCCTCGGCCAGGTCCATCCGCGCCAGATGCGCCATCGCACCCAGTGCGCGCCCGGCCCGGCTCCAGCGCGTGCCGGTGGCCTTGGCGAGCAGCGGAACCGCGAGATCGCGGGCAGTTGCCCTTTCGTCCTCCGCATCCAGGTTCCGGCCGAGATCGGCGATCGCCCAGCCCTGCCCCGCAGCTGCCAGCGGGTCGCCCTTGGCGCCCAGCAGCGATCCCGCAGCCACGAACAGGTGCCCGCGCCCTTCGCCGAAGCGCCGGATCGCATCGGCGTCGAGCACTTCCTCCTCGATCAGCACTTCCCAGCCATGGACGATTGGCACCAGCGACGCGCCGGTAACGCCTCGCGGCAGCACTTCCGCCTCGATCGCGCGCAGCACCGGCTCCGCGGGCGCCGGCGCGCGATCGAGTTTCTCCAGCGCCTCGCGCCACCAGGCCAGCCGCATCTGGCCCACCGCCGGCTCGCGGGTGGTGCGCAGCAACAGCGCGAGCGCGTCGTCCAGTGCCAGCAAGGCCGCCAGCCCCGGCCTGCCGGCAACCGGCGCATAGCTCAGCGCCAGATCTCGTTCCGGCTGCTCCACGATCCCCGTCATGCCGCGAGTCCCAACGGTCTTAAGGCCGGCATTAACCTTCCGGATTTATACGTATTTAGCGACAACTGAGCCAAGCAGTCTCGTTGTTGGGGGATGAGGGGCCCAAAAATGAGTGACGGCCGGCCGAATGCGGGTGGTTCCATACGCGCTTTTCTGGGCGCGCTGGCGCGCGATACGCGTGCGAACACGCTTGCCATCATGGCAATCGCGCTGATCCCGCTGGCGGGCATGGTGGGCGGCGGCATCGACATCAGCCGCATGTACATCGTCAAGACGCGTCTGCAACATGCATGCGACGCTGGCGCGCTCGCCGGCCGCAAGACGATGGGCGGCGGCACCTGGTCGCAGACCGTCAACGGCACCGCCAACTTCCCTGAAGTCACCGCGAAGAACTATTTCGACGCGAACTACAACAAGGATGCCTATGGCGCGGGCACCATCACCAAGACGTTCAGCGAGAATGCCGGCAAGGTGAGCGGCACCGCGTCGGCGGTGCTGCCGATGACGCTGATGCGCATCTTCGGCAAGACCTCCGAGACGCTCAGCGTCACCTGCGACGCCGAAATGCGCCTGCCCAACACCGATGTGATGTTCGTGCTCGATACCACGGGCTCGATGGACCAGGACGACGGCGCCGGCACCAAGAAGATCACCGGCCTGAAGACGGCGGTGAAGTGCTTCTACGAGATCGTCGCCCGCCTCGATACCGACGCGACCTGCTCGGGCGGCGCGCCGAGCGGCGGCACCGGCAACCAGGTGCAGATCCGCTTCGGGTTCGTGCCCTATGCCACCAACGTCAATGTCGGCCGCCTGCTCAAGACCGAGTGGATGCCGGACAGCTGGACCTACCAGACGCGCAAGCTCGCCAACACGCCCTCGGGCAGCTGGGGCAACTGGACCAATCAGCAGTCCACCTCGTGCAGCAACATCCCGGAAGACACCGAATCGCGCCAGTACACGATCGACAGCCGCGATCGCTGGGGCAACTGCACCTATCGCTACCGCAACTGGTCGGGCACCGCCGCCAAGTGGAACTATGGCGCGCTCAGCCAGACGATCTCGGGCCTGAAGAACGGCACCAACTGGAATGCCAGCTTCACCCTGCCGATCGGCTCGGGCGGTGCGCAGACCACGCTGAGCTGGGACGGTTGCATCGAGGAGCGCACCACCGTGCGCCAGTCCAGCTATCAGCCGATCCCGAGCGGTGCCAAGGACCTCGATATCGACGCGGTGCCGGATTCCGATGCCACCCGCTGGGGGCCGGCCCTTCCCGGCATGATCTTCACGCGCAAGACCGGCGCGCGCAACGGCGGCAGCTATGATCTGGCGGCAGTGAACAACACCGACGCGATCTACAACAACACCTCCTACTACGCCTGCCCGACGGTGGCGAAGAAGCTCCAGGCATGGACCGCGAGCGATTTCGACGATTATGTCGACAGCCTCACGCCCGAGGGCAACACCTATCACGACATCGGCCTGCTCTGGGGCGCCCGGCTGCTCTCGCCCACCGGCATCTTCAAGTCGGAGAACGCCTATACCCCGCAGGGCGGCGAGATCGAGCGCCACCTGATCTTCATGACCGACGGTGACACCTGCACCGGCACCGACAACTATACTGCCTATGGCGTGTCCTGGTTCGATCGTCGTACCACCGACGCTTCGTCGGCTCCGACCGATGGCTGCACCGACACCGGCACGCTCACCACCCAGGTCAATGCCCGCTACACGGCTCTCTGCGAAGCGGTGAAGAACAGCAAGATCACGCTGTGGGTGATCGCCTTCGGCAACCTCGCCACCACCACCGAGAGCCGGCTGAAGACCTGCGCCACCACCGGCCGCTATTTCAAGGCGACGGACTCCGCCGATCTCCAGGCCAAGTTCCGCTCGATCGCGGACCAGATTTCGCAGCTGAGGCTCACCAAATGATCCGGCGTCCCCTTCCCCGTCTTGTCCGGGACGAGCGCGGCGCCACGATCGTCGAGTTCGCGATGATCGCCCCGGTGATGGGCATCCTGCTGCTCGGCGCCTTCGACGTGGCGCACACGCTCTACATGCGCGCGGCGCTGCAAGGCGTCGTCCAGAAGGTCGCCCGCGACTCCACGCTGGAAAGCGGCCTCGACGCCAACACCCAGGCAACGCTCGATGCCAAGGTCACCGGCCAGGCAAAGGCGCTTGCAAACAACGGGACGGTGACGATCACCCGCAAATGGTATCGCACGTTCAGCAATGCCGCCGCGGCGAAGTTCGAGCCGTTCACCGATACCAATGGCAACGGCACCTGCGACGGTCCTTCGGGCGGCACGCCGGGTGAACTGTACGAGGATAATAACGGCAACAGCAGATGGGATGCGAGCGGCGGCAACACTGGCGCGGGCGGCGCCAAGGATGCCGTGGTCTACACCGTGTCGGTCAGCTATCCGCGCTTCTTCCCGATCTACCGGATCATCGGCGGCTCGAACCAGACCACGGTCACGGCCTCCACCGTGCTGCGCAACCAGCCCTATGGCGATCAGGGCGCTCCGACCGTGAGGAACTGTCCATGAGCCGCCTGCCCCTGCTCCGGCGCTTGCGGGACGACAAGAGCGGCGTTGCGCTGCTCGAATTCGCCTTCTCGCTGCCGATCGTGCTGACGCTCAGCCTCACCGGGGCGGAGCTCACCAACTATATCATCACCAAGATGCGGGTGAGCCAGATCGCGCTCCACCTGGCGGACAATGCCGCGCGTATTGGCTCGGGCACCCAGCTCCAGGCCAAGACGATCAGCGAGGCCGACATCAACGACCTGCTCACCGGCGCGGACATGCAGTCTGGCGAGCTCAAGCTGCTCACCAATGGCCGCGTGACCATTTCGAGCATCGAGCCGGATCCCACCAACACCGGCAAGTCTCGCATCCGCTGGCAGCGCTGCCAGGGCAGCAAGACCGCGCTGAGCTCGACCTATGGCGCACAGGGCGACAAGAACCTCGCGGGGGTCGGCCCTTCGACCCGTCAGGTCGCCGCGCCGGACAATGGCGTGACCATGTTCGTCGAGGTGCGCTTCCAGTACACGCCGCTGATCAAGACCTCGCTCTCTCCCACCAGCGAGATGAACGAGATCGCCTCGATGATGGTACGCGATCGCCGCGATACCACCGACGACAGCAATCTGGGCAGCGCGGCGACGCATCCGCGCGGCATCTACAAGGTGAGCGGCGTCAGCCCCTCGATGTGTTCCGCCGGCCAGGCCTATCTCGAAACCTAGGCATCACCGCTTCGCGCCTGCCGGTCGTTCTCCCTCGACCGGGCAGGCAAAAGAAAAGGCCGGGGTCTCCCCCGGCCTTTTCCGTGTTCGTTTCGCAGCGGATCAGCCGCGATAGGTGACCTTCTTCACTGCCGCGACCACCTTGTCGGCGGTGATCAGCGCCAGCTTCTCGAGGTTCGCCGCGTAAGGCAGCGGCACGTCCTCGTTGGTCACGCGCAGCACCGGCGCGTCGAGGTCATCGAAGCCCTGCTCCATCACGACCGCGGCGATTTCCGACGCGATCGAGCAGACCGGCCAGCCTTCCTCGACCACCACCAGGCGGTTGGTCTTCTTCAGGCTCTCGAGCACCGTCGCCGTGTCGAGCGGGCGCAGCGTGCGCAGGTCGACCACTTCGGCGTCGATGCCCTCGCCCGCCAGCGTCTCGGCGGCTTCCAGGGCAACGCCCACGCCGATCGAGTAGCTGACGATCGTCACGTCCTTGCCCGAGCGGACGATACGCGCCTTGCCGATCGGCAGGACATAATCGTCGAGCTGCGGGATCTCGAAGTGACGGCCGTACATCAGCTCGTTCTCGAGGAACACGACCGGGTCTTCCGAGCGGATCGCCGCCTTGAGCAGGCCCTTGGCGTCCTGCGCGTCATAGGGGGCGATCACGATCAGGCCGGGGACGCTGGCATACCACGGGCCATAGTTCTGCGAGTGCTGCGCACCGACGCGGCTCGCCGCGCCGTTCGGACCACGGAACACGATCGGGCAGCGCATCTGGCCGCCGGACATGTAGTTGGTCTTGGCCGCCGAGTTCACGATGTGGTCGATCGCCTGCATCGCGAAGTTGAAGGTCATGAACTCGATGACCGGCTTGAGCCCGCCCATCGCCGCGCCCGCACCCAGGCCGGCAAAGCCGTACTCGGTGATCGGCGTGTCGATGACGCGCTTCGGCCCGAACTCCTCGAGCAGGCCCTGGGTCACCTTGTAGGCGCCCTGGTACTCGGCGACTTCCTCGCCCATCACGAAGACACGCGGATCCTTGCGCATCTCCTCGGCCATCGCGTCGCGCAGCGCCTCGCGGACAGTCACCTTGACCATCTCGGTGCCCTCGGGGATCGCCGGGTCCTGGACCGTGGCGGCCTTCTCGCTGGCGAGCTGCTTGGTGCCGCTGTCGGCCTTTTTCGGGCCGCCATCCTCGCCGGCAGCCGGCTCGGCCGCGGCAGGCGCAGGCGTCGGGGCCGGTGCAGCGGCAGGAGCCGGAGCCGCGGAGGCATCCTCACCCTCGCCCGCGATCGTCGCGATCACGGTGCCGACCTTCACATTGTCGGTGCCCTCGGCGACCAAGATCTTGGCGATCGTGCCCTCGTCGACCGCCTCGAACTCCATCGTGGCCTTGTCGGTCTCGATCTCCGCCAGGATGTCCCCCGACTTCACCGTGTCGCCTTCCTTGACGAGCCACTTGGCGAGCGTGCCCTCCTCCATGGTGGGCGACAGCGCCGGCATCTTCAGTTCGATCGCCATCTCAGTAGGACTCCACCAGCACGTCGGTATACAGTTCGGAAGCATCGGGCTCGGGCGTCTGCTCGGCGAAGTCGGCAGACTCGTTCACCACCTTGCGGATCTCGGCCTCGATCGCCTTCAGCTCGGCCTCGGTGACCTTCATGTCCTCGAGCTCGCGCTTGACCTGCTCGATCGGATCCGACTTGTCGCGGACCGACTGCACTTCCTCGCGCGAACGGTACTTGGCGGGATCCGACATCGAGTGACCACGGTACCGGTAGGTCTTCATCTCGAGGATGATCGGGCCCTTGCCCGCGCGGACCCAGGCCAGCGCTTCCTCGGCGGCACCGCGGCAGGCGAGCACGTCCATGCCGTCCACCTGGATGCCGGGGATGCGGAAGCTCTCGCCGCGGCGATAGAGCTGATCTTCCGACGACGAGCGGTTGACCGAGGTGCCCATGGCATACTGGTTGTTCTCGATCACATAGATGATCGGAAGCTTCCACAGCTCGGCCATGTTGAACGATTCGTAGACCTGGCCCTGGTTCGACGCACCATCGCCGAAATAGGCCATGGCGACGCCACCATCCTCGTTATACTTGTGCGCGAACGCCAGGCCGGTGCCGAGCGCGACCTGCGCGCCGACGATGCCGTGGCCGCCGTAGAACTTCTTCTCGGTCGAGAACATGTGCATCGAGCCGCCCTTGCCGCGGCTGATGCCCGCCGCGCGACCGGTCAGCTCGGCCATGATGACCTTGGGATCGATGCCGTATGCGAGCATGTGGCCATGGTCGCGATAGCCGGTGATCACCGAGTCCTTCTCGCCGTCGAGCGCGGACTGCAGGCCGACCGCAACGGCTTCCTGGCCGATATAGAGGTGGCAGAAGCCGCCGATGAAGCCGAGGCCATAGAGCTGGCCGGCCTTCTCCTCGAAGCGGCGGATCAGCAGCATCTGCTTGTAGAATTCGAGCAGCTGCTCCTTCGAAGCCTCGAACCGCTTGGGCTCTTCGGGCCGCTCGCGGTTGGTCTTTGCGGGTTCAGTCGTTTTGCGTGCCGGTGCTTTGGCCACAGGAAATCCTCGTCCGGGGAGGGGGAAAGGCGGGTGCCTATAAGCGCGTTTTCGCCCGCCGCGCAACAACGCGCGGTTTCGCGTGCCGTGCCACTGACGCAACGGCAATTGCACTCTCTGCAACCAGAGATGCGAGTTGCGAAAGTTGCAATGCAGCATGATTTAGGGGCGCTGCGGCGTAGGAGAGCGGAGGCCACAGCGCGCGGTTCGCCCGCCCCTACCCGCTCGCCCAACTGGTTCCCCGGCGAAGGCCGGGGCCCAGCTGCAATGTCGTTCGAGAGGCTCCCGCCCTTCCTACTCCCCTCCCTGCAAGGGAGGGGTCGGGGGTGGGTTGCGCCCCTGGTCTTCCGGGGGCGCCCAGCGAGACGGCATCGAAAAAGAAAAGGCCGGGCATCGAGCCCGGCCTTGTTCTAACCCACCCTTGGCCCCTCGCTTTGCAGGGAGGGGAATAAAAAAGATTACCGCCCGGTAGTCCCCGCTCCATGCTTCTGCAGCGGAATGACCACCTCGTCCGGCCGCACCACATTGAGCTGCTTGCGCGCCAGCTCGTCGGCCAGGTCGGGATCGACCCCGCGCTTCTGGTCGAGCAGCTCGACGCGGTTCTTCAGCGCGGCGCGCTGCTTGTCGAGCGCGGCATAATCGGCCTGCTTCTGGTCGTACTCGGCCTTGATCAGCTTGGTCTGCATCACGCCGGTAGGCCCGAGCACGGCGTTATAGCCGAAAAAGCCGATGGCGATCAGCGTCACCGCCGGCAGCCCGGCCCGGCGCAAAAGGGTCTGGAACGGAGAAGCAGCACGCGATCGCATATGGTGTTTTTCGCTTAACCACGCCCCGGGCGCAAGGCCCGTATTGGTGCGGAGGCCGACGAATATGCGAAGGCCTAACTCAATCCTTAGTCTGGTCTACCCGCCTCTACCCACTCACGCATTGCGGCGATGAATTGCGCGGTTGGATAAGCTTTGATGTCGTCATCGGAAGCACCCCGATCCAACTCACGCTCCCAGTACCATTCTTGGAAGGTCAAATAATCTCCCTGAATTTTACTAGGCCCGATCGGGTCGGCTCCGGCGTGACTAATCAGCCAGCTCGAAATAATTCGAACTATCTTTACGTAGTCAGCTTCGTGGGTTTGGATATCCCATCCTGAAATGTCGGAAAGACTTTTTTGATAGTCGTATCGCGTCTCTTCCAAAATCAGAATCGTCTTCTGACTCATCTGATCACCGCCAAACCGTGCGCAAGCGTGATCGAGGCCCAGTTCAAATGGCATGTTCAAGCGGGCATACTCGTCCGCAGCAGCGGACTTGCACCGACTCAGGTCGTGGATACCGAACTTCGACCCGCGGATGAGTTCAACTATCCGATCCAGCCTGTTTGCAGCGTTGTCGGCATTCTCCGGAGCGAGGCGCGGAAAAAATCCAAGATTCGTAATGCAAAAGGCAATAGCCTGAAGAAGAGGTGCAAACTCTTCATCGAACGGGCAGTTGACGAAAACCGACCGATCAAAGGGTGGGGTAGTCATCCCTTCGGCGGGTGGGGGTCGTTGCCATAGGAGTTCCGTTCACGAATGCGTCCATCACGCCCATGAATGTAAAGCTCCGTCCGCTGATTGCGCGCAATTTGCGTGGCGGCCGCAACAGCCTCTTTTTGCGTCGCATGGTTGCTCGAAGCACGTGTCGAACCTGCTTTTTTGACGCTCCACCCGCTAGCTGACGGGACAACGTGCTGCCCTTTTCTGGACATCGAAAAATCCTCGGTTTCCTACATCGCATATAGTCTACTGAGACACTCTCGCCTAGAGTTTCGTTTGAGCATGGCAGCGCGTTCAACCCCTCCCGCCCGAAGGCAGGAGGGGCAGAACCAAGGCTTACTTCTTCAGCACGCTCCGTCCGGCATAAACCGCAGCGTCGCCCAGCTCCTCCTCAATCCGGATCAGCTGGTTGTACTTGGCAAGCCGGTCCGAGCGCGCCAGCGAGCCCGTCTTGATCTGGCCGCAGTTGGTGGCGACCGCCAGGTCGGCGATCGTCGCGTCCTCGGTCTCGCCCGAGCGGTGCGACATCACCGCGGTGTAGGACGAGCGCTGCGCCAGGCTCACCGCTTCCAGCGTCTCGGTCAGCGTGCCGATCTGGTTGACCTTCACCAGCAGCGAGTTGGCGTAGCCGCCCTCGATGCCGCGCGCCAGGCGCTTCGGGTTGGTCACGAACAGGTCGTCGCCCACCAGCTGGACCTTGCCGCCCAGCTTCTCGGTCAGCGCCTTCCAACCTTCCCAATCGTCCTCGGCCATGCCGTCCTCGATCGAGAAGATCGGGTACTTGGCGGCCAGCCCGGCGAGGAAGTCGGCGTTCTCGAGCGAGGAGAAGGTCTTGCCCTCGCCCACCATCTTGTAGGCGCCGTCCTTGAAATATTCGGTGGCAGCGCAGTCGAGCGCGAGCATCACGTCGTCGCCCGGCTTGTAGCCGGCGGCTTCGATCGAGCTCATGATGAAGTCCAGCGCCTCGGTGGTGCTGGCGATGTTCGGCGCGAAGCCGCCCTCGTCGCCCACGCCGGTGGCCAGGCCCTTCTCGTGCAGCTTCTTCTTGAGCGTGTGGAAGATCTCCGAGCCGCAGCGCACGGCCTCGACGATATTCTCCGCGCCCACCGGCACGATCATGAATTCCTGGAAGTCGATCGGGTTGTCGGCATGCTCGCCGCCGTTGATGATGTTCATCATCGGCACCGGCAGCACATGGGCGTTGACGCCGCCGACATAGCGATAGAGCGGCAGGCCGCGCGCGTCGGCTGCGGCCTTGGCTGCGGCAAGGCTCACGCCCAGGATGGCGTTGGCGCCCAGCCGGCCCTTGTTCTCGGTGCCGTCCAGCTCGATCATCGCGGTGTCGAGATCGGCCTGGTCCTCGGCTTCCATGCCGACGACTTCCTCGAAGATCTCGCCGTTGACGTTCTCGACTGCCTTGTCGACACCCTTGCCGAGCCAGCGCGACTTGTCGCCGTCGCGCAGTTCCACGGCTTCATGCGCGCCGGTCGAGGCGCCCGAGGGAACTGCGGCGCGGCCGAAGCTGCCGTCCTCCAGCATCACGTCGACTTCGACGGTGGGGTTGCCCCGGCTGTCGAGGATTTGGCGAGCATGGACGTCGATGATTGCGGTCACGAAACGGTCTCCCTAGATATGGGGTAATGAGGGCGCGACGCGGCCTCTAACGGCTACTGATGGAACTCGCAAACGTGGCCGTTGTTGTTTCGCAAAAGGCATGGAGGGTTTTTGGCATGGCTGACGAAACGACGGGCGAAGTGATCGAGGGCGCGGCGGAAACCACCGCCGAGGCGAAGCGCAACGCCGGCGATACGATCCGCGAAAAGGCGAATGAGCTGGGCACCCAGGCGGCGGAGCGCGCACGGGCCTTTGCCGGCGAAGGCAAGGAAAAGGCCACCGGCGCGCTCGATGAGGTCGCCAAGATGATGCAGTCGGCCGCGGCTGACGTCGATGAACGACTCGGCGAGCAGTACGGCAAGTACGCGCGCTCGGCGGCGGACGGCATCGCCGGCTTCGCCGACAATCTGCGCGGCAAGGAAGTCGACGATCTGATCGACGACGTGACGGCGTTCGTCCGCAAGAGCCCCGCGGTGGCGGTCGGCGTCGCGGCGGGCCTGGGCTTCGTGCTGGCGCGGATCATCAAGTCGGGCATCGATGCGGCGTCCGACGCCGGCGACGCGCCCGAAACCCCGTCCGACAAGGCCTGAGGGGCCTGACGGGGGGTGGACGAACCAAAGCCTGAACTGCCGCCGCCCGGTGCGCCGGCGGGCGAGCCCAGCATCGGCGAGTTGCTCCAGCAGCTCGTCGATAACGGCCGTGCCTATGCCGATGCCGAGATCGGCTTCTATCGCACCCTGCTGCGTTCCAAGCTGCGCGATGCGCGCTCGATGCTGTGGATGGGCGCGGTGGCGATCGCGCTGGCCTTCGCCGCTGCGGTGGCGCTGGTGATGGGGCTGGTCCTCACGCTGGCGCCGCTGGTCGGGCCCGGCTTCGCGACGCTGATCGTGGTGAGCGTGTTCCTGGCGATCTCGGGCCTGATGGGCTGGCTCGCCTGGACGCATGTGAAGCGTATCTTCAAGGAAAAGCCGTGAGCGAGAACCCGCATGATGTCGAGGCGGCGCGGGCTCGGATCGCGGAGGCCCGGGCGGCTTTGTTCGGCACGCTCGGCCAGGTCCAGTCACGGCTGAGCCCGTCGAACCTGGCGCAGGATGCGGTGGAGAGCGCGGCGCAGGGCGTCGCCAGCGTGGCGCGCAAGGGTGCCGAGGCGGTGCGCAGCCGTCCTCTGGCCGCTGCGGGCGTCGTGGCGACGATTGGGCTGGTGATGGCGCGCGGCTGGATCGGCGACATCCTGGCGAAAAGGCATGAAACTCGCGACCCGGCCACGGGTTTGAAGCGTAAAGGCAAGAAAGAAGGATCCTCGTGATGAGCACCAATCCCGCGAACGAGAAGCAGGGCGCCGGCGAGAGCCTTGCGTCCAATCCCTATGCGCTGGTCGCCGGCGGCATCGCGCTCGGCGTGGTGATCGGCATGCTGGTCCCGCGCTCGCAGAAGGAGCGCGAGCTGCTCGATGCCACCGGAAAGCAGCTCGCAGGCAGGGTTACGGGCACGGTTGCCGCGGTCAAGGAAGCCGGCCGAGCCGAGATCGAATCCCTCCTCCCCGGCCGCGACGAGGCAAAAAATCGCGTCGGTGCGCTGTTCGGGAATGTGCTGGATGCAGCCAGGGATGCAGCGCAAAAGGCTTGAGGCCGGCGCGCCTGCTTCCTAAGGGCCTCTATAAAACCATAAAGTGTTTTTCGGAGGCCCAATGAGCAAACTGCACCTCGTCTTCGGCGGTCGCGTGACCGACCCGATGACGCTTGATTTCGTCGATCCCACCAAGCTGGACGTGGTCGGCATCTTCCCCGACTATGCCGCGGCGGAAAATGCCTGGCGCAGCGCAGCCCAGCGCACGGTGGACGATGCCGAGATGCGCTATGTGGTGGTCCATCTCCACCGCCTGCTCGAGCCCGATCTCGAGGCCTGAGCCTATCCCGGACCGCTGTCCCCGCCGATGCGGGGATGGCGGGTCAGGCCTTGCGCCAGTGCCACATGAACAGCGGGCGCGCAGCTGCCAGCCCCGCCAGGAATCCGCCTATGGGAGCCGCGGCGCTCCAGGCGAGGGATTCGAAGAGAGAGACGCCCTGGGGCGTCGGCTGCAGCAAACCGGTCAAAATCGAGATTACCGCCCAGGCCGCGGCGAGCCAGGCGACGTGAACGGTCCTTGCCGAGAACGGGCCCACCGCCGCAGTGCGCGGCTGCCCGTAGAGCAGCGCATAGGCACCCAGCACCGCCGACACCGCGCCGTTCATGCCGAGCAGCGGCCACAGCGCATCGGGGGTCAGCAGATAATAGACCCCGGCCGACGCGAAGGCGCCGATGACGTAGAGCAGCAGGAACTGCGGCCAGCCGATCACCTGCTCGGTCTTCTGCCCGGTGATCACCAGGATCAGCACGTTGAAGAAGATCTGCAGCGCGCTGACATGGATGAACAGCGTCGTCAGCGGCGTGAGGATCGCGGGTACCGCCGGGGTGCCCGGGGTGAACAGCTCCGCACCGGCCCGCGCCGGGATGAACCCGCCGAGCACCGCGGCTTCCTGCAGATTGCCGGTGATCAGGATCACGGCGCCAACCAGCGCCGTGATCGCCGAAATCAGGATCGTCGCGGGGAAGTCACGAAACTTCACGCTCAGATGAATTCGATCTTGGACACCAGATAATAGCGGTCGCCGGCGGGCACCGAGACCTCGACTTCCTCGTCCACCTTGCGCCCGATCAGCGCGCGGCCGATCGGCGAGTTGTACGAGATGCGGCCCTTGTTCACATCCGCCTCGGTCTCGCCGACGATCTGGTACTTGAGCGGCTTGTCGTCCTCGTCGAGCAGCGTCACCGTCGCGCCGAACACGACCTTGTCGCCCGAAAGCTCCTTCGGATCGATGATCTGGGCGCGGCTCAGCTTGCCTTCGATATCGGCGATCGTGGCCTCGTTCTGGCCCTGCTGCTCCTTGGCGGCATGATATTCGGCGTTTTCCGAGAGATCGCCATGCGCGCGCGCCTCCTCGATCGCATCCACGATCAGCGGGCGCTCGATTTTGAGGCGCTTCAGCTCCGCGGTCAGCTTCTCATAGCCTTCCTGAAGCATCGGCATCTTATCGACCGTCGCCATCCACCAAGTCCTTCAAAACGCCCCGTCCCACAAGCGCCTCCGGATGGAGACGCCCGCACATGGATACTGAATGGGGGAGATCAATTGTGCGAACGCGAATAATAAGCCTGCCAATGCCGCACTGCAAGGCTAGGAAAGTTACGTCGCTGTGGAAGCTGCGATAATAATGCTCCCCAGACCCTGCCGGGGAGCAACATTATCGATCAGCCGCGCGAGGCGTAGAAGTCCTGCAGCGGCCGCACGTCCAGGCTGTGCTTCGACAGCGCCTCGATTGCCCGCGCCGCCGCGACGCTTGCCTGCGCCGTGGTGAAGTACGGGATCTTGAGGTTGAGCGCCGAGCGGCGGATGTCCGACGAGTCCTTGAGCGACTGCCAGCCTTCGGTGGTGTTGAAGATCAGCGCGATATCGCCGTCGAGGATACGATCGACGATGTGCGGACGGCCCTGCGCGACCTTGTTGACGCGCTCCACCGCGATGCCCTCGGCCTCGAGATAGTCCGCGGTGCCGCCGGTGGCGACGATGGTGAAGCCCATCGCGGCGAGCAGCTGCACGCCCGGCAGGACCACCGGCTTGTCGGTATCCTTGACGCTGACGAACAGGCGGCCCGTGCTGGGCAGCACCGTCCCCGCCCCCAGCTGCGCCTTGGCGAAGCTGGTCGCGAAATCGAGGTCGATACCCATGACTTCGCCGGTCGACTTCATCTCGGGGCTCAGCACCGGATCGACGCCGGGGAACTTGTTGAACGGGAAGACGGCTTCCTTGACCGCGATATAGTCGATGTCGCGATCGATCTTCGGCAGATCGGCCAGCTTTTCGCCCGCCATGACGCGGCTCGCGATCTTCGCCACCGGCGCGCCGATCGCCTTGGCGACGAACGGCACGGTGCGCGAGGCGCGCGGGTTGACCTCGATCAGGTAGACCTCGCCGTCCTTCACCGCGAACTGGATGTTCATCAGGCCCTTGACCTTGAGCGCGCGCGCCAGCGCATCGGTCTGGCGCTCGATCTCGGCGATGATCTCGGCCGGCAGGCTGTAGGGCGGGATCGAGCAGGCGCTGTCGCCCGAATGGACGCCGGCTTCCTCGATATGCTGGAGCACGCCCGCGACGACCACATCGGTGCCGTCGGCGATCGCGTCCACGTCCACCTCGACGGCGTCGCGCAGATACTGGTCGATGAGAACCGGGCTATCGCCCGAGACCTGCACCGCGGTCTGGATATAGTCGTCGAGCTGCTGGGTGGAGTCGACGATCTCCATCGCGCGGCCACCGAGCACATAGGACGGGCGCATCAGCACCGGATAGCCGATCCGCTCGGCGATCTTCACCGCTTCGTCACGGGTGCGGGCAAGGCCGTTGGCCGGCTGCTTGAGGCCGAGCTTCTCGACCAGGTCGGCGAAGCGCTCGCGATCCTCGGCGAGGTCGATCGCGTCGGGCGAGGTGCCGAGGATCGGGATCCCGGCATCTTCGAGCGCCTTGGCGAGGTTGAGCGGGGTCTGGCCGCCGAACTGGACGATCACGCCGACCAGCTCGCCCTTCGACTTCTCGACATGCAGGATCTCCAGCACGTCCTCGGCGGTCAGCGGCTCGAAATAGAGGCGGTCCGAGGTGTCATAGTCGGTGCTCACCGTCTCCGGGTTGCAGTTGACCATGATCGTCTCATAGCCGGCATCCGCCAGCGCGAAGCAGGCATGGCAGCAGCAATAGTCGAACTCGATGCCCTGGCCGATGCGGTTGGGACCGCCGCCCAGGATCACGATCTTCTTGCGGTCGCTCGGGGCCGCCTCGTTCTCGGGCTCGCCGAAGCTCGGCGCCTCATAGGTCGAGTACATGTACGGCGTCTTCGCCTCGAATTCGGCCGCGCAGGTGTCGATCCGCTTGAACACCGGGCGGACGCCCAGCTTGTGGCGGTGAGCGCGCACATCATTCTCGGTCACGCCGCCGGTCATCGCCTTGACGACTTCGCCGATCAGGCCCGAGCTCTTCGCCATCGCATCGGTGCCCGAGCGCAGGTTCGCCGACTTGAGCGCGAGGAAGGCCAGGCGCTTGTCGCTGAAGCCCATCGCCTTGAGGCGGCGCATGCCGGCGACATCCTGGGGCAGGCCCTGCTCCATCACTTCGGCCTCGGCCGCGATGATCTCGGCCAGGCGCTCCATGAACCACGGGTCGTACTGACCGATCGCGCAGACTTCGCGCACGGTGAAGCCCTCGCGCAGCGCCTGGGCGGCGATCAGCAGCCGGTCGGGCGAACGGATCGCCAGCGCGGCCTCGATCTCGTCGCGCGGCGCGCCGGCGAGCTTGTCGACATTGTTGAAGCCCGAAAGACCGGTCTCCAGGCCGCGCAGCGCCTTCTGCATCGATTCGTGGATGCTGCGACCGATCGCCATGACTTCGCCGACCGACTTCATCGCGGTGCCGAGCGTCGCTTCGGCGCCCTTGAACTTCTCGAAGGCGAAGCGCGGGATCTTGGTGACAATGTAATCGATCGTCGGCTCGAACGACGCCGGGGTGGCGCCGGTGATGTCGTTGTCGATCTCGTCAAGCGTGTAGCCGACCGCCAGCTTGGCCGCGACCTTGGCGATCGGGAAGCCGGTCGCCTTCGACGCCAGCGCCGAGGAACGCGATACGCGCGGGTTCATCTCGATGACGATCAGGCGGCCGTCCTTCGGATTCACTGCGAACTGCACGTTCGAACCGCCGGTTTCCACGCCGATTTCCCGGAGAACCGCGATCGATGCATTGCGCATGATCTGGTATTCCTTGTCGGTCAGCGTCAGCGCCGGGGCGACGGTGATCGAGTCACCCGTGTGCGTGCCCATCGCATCGACATTCTCGATGCTGCACACGATGATGGCGTTGTCCTTGCGATCGCGGACAACCTCCATCTCATATTCCTTCCAACCGAGGAGCGATTCCTCGATCAGCACCTCGGTCGTCGGCGACAGGTCGAGGCCGGTCCGCACGATGTTGATGAATTCCTCGCGATTGTACGCGATGCCGCCACCCGAACCGCCCATGGTGAAGCTGGGGCGGATGATCGCCGGCAGGCCGACATGCTCGAGCCCGGCCAGGGCCTCGGCCTCGGTATGCGCGATATGGCTGCGGGCGCTTTCGAGCCCGATCTTGGTCATCGCGTCCTTGAACTTCAGCCGGTCCTCGGCCTTGTCGATCGCCTCGGCATCGGCGCCGATCATGATGCAGCCGAACTTCTCCAGCGTGCCGTCATTGGCGAGCGCGAGCGCGGTGTTGAGCGCGGTCTGGCCGCCCATCGTGGGGAGCACCGCATCGGGGCGCTCCTTCTCGATGATCTTGGCGACGATCGCCGGCGTGATCGGCTCGACATAGGTGGCGTCGGCCAGCTCGGGATCGGTCATGATCGTCGCCGGGTTCGAATTGACCAGGACGATGCGATAGCCCTCTTCCTTGAGCGCCTTGATCGCCTGCGTGCCCGAATAGTCGAACTCGCAAGCCTGGCCGATCACGATCGGACCGGCACCGATGACGAGGATGGAGGAGATGTCGGTGCGTTTTGGCATGTCAGGCCTTCAAGAACGATCGGATCGGAAGCGCAGCGATGCTGCCCTGCGGACACCACGGCACCGAAGTGTCGTGATGGTGGAAGTGGAGAGCCCTGTCCAAGCTCATCCCCAGAAAAACGTCATCAGGCTGTAGAGCAGCGCGATCAGGAACGCGCCGCCGGCCAGCCAGCCCGAAGTGCCGTCGATGGTCGGCATGCGCCAGCGCCGGACGGAGCCCTGGTGCATCTGGTCGGCCTGGTTGCGGGCCTTGGCATAGCCGGCCTCGGAAAAGGCGAAGAACAGGCGCCCGGCACCGGTCTCGCGCTCATGCCGGCCATAGCCCGCGGCTTCCCATGCCCTGGCGCTCGCCTCGACCTCGCCAAAGCCTTCTTCGCTGGCGAGCGTGGTGAGATCCACGCGCTGGCCGTCAGCGTCGGGGACGCTGTCGACTGCCTCCATGAAGAACCGATCGGCCGAGGTGAGGGCTTTCCCCACCATCACGCCGCCCGGATCATCCCGACGAACCGCTCGAACAGATACAGGCTGTCCTGCGGACCCGGGCTCGCCTCGGGGTGATACTGCACGCTGAATGCCGGGCGGTCGGTCAGCTCGATGCCCGCGTTCGAGCCGTCGAACAGCGACACATGCGTCTCGCGGGCGTTCTCGGGCAGCGTCTCGCGCTCGACCGCGAAGCCGTGGTTCATGCTGGTGATCTCCACGGCGCCGTCTTCCAGCCGCTTAACCGGATGGTTGGCGCCGCGATGGCCCTGGAACATCTTGGTGGTCTCGGCACCCACAGCGAGGCCCAGCAGCTGGTGGCCGAGGCAGATGCCGAACAGCGGCTTGCCGGTCTCGAGCAGCTGGCGGATCACCGGCACGGCATATTCGCCGGTCGCGGCGGGATCGCCCGGGCCGTTCGACAGGAAGAAGCCGTCCGGGTTGAACGACATGATCTGCTCATAGGTCGCCTGTGCCGGCAGCACGGTCACCTGGGCGCCGGCCTGGACCAGGTTGCGGAAGATGTTGCGCTTCGAGCCATAGTCGAGCGCGACGACATGCGGACGCGTGTCCTCCTGGCCGCCTGCATCATAGCCGAAGCCGAGGCGCCAGACGCCGCCTTCCCAGCCATAATGGGTCTCGGCGGTCACGGTGATCGCCAGGTCCATGCCCTCAAGGCCCGGCCAGGCGCGCGCCATCTCGAGCAGCAGCGGGATGTCGAACTTGCCCTCGGCCGAATGCGCGATCACGCCGTTGGGCGCGCCGGCGAGGCGGATGCGGCGGGTCAGCGCGCGGGTGTCGATGCCCGACAGGCCGATGCGGGCATGCTTCTTCATCCAGGCATCGAGATGCTCGGTCGAACGGAAGTTGCTCGGCTCGGTGACGTCCTCGCGGACGATCATGCCCAGCGCATGGGGATCGTCGGCCTCGATATCGTCGGGGTTGGCGCCGACATTGCCGATGTGCGGGAAGGTGAAGTTGATGATCTGGCCCGCGAACGACGGATCAGTCATGATCTCCTGATAGCCGGTCATCGCGGTGTGGAAGCACACTTCGCCGACGGCCTGGCCTTCGGCGCCAAAGCCACGGCCCCAGATCACGTCCCCCGACTCCAAAACCAGAACACCGGTAGCTCCGGCAGGCATGGGCGTAGGCGTGGCGTCGGCCATTGAGGGGTGGCTCTCCATTTGAGGTGCAGCAATGTCGCTAAGTGCCGCCCGCTAGACCCCTACCCCCCTCGCGTCAACCGGTTCGCGGGTCTATTGCGGGTTCAAATTCCGATTCACGAGAGATGAAATGATCCGAGACGATATCAAGGCCGCCCAGATCACCGCCATGAAGGCCGGCGACAAGGAGACCCGCGGCGCGATCAGCCTGATCCAGAGCGCGATCAAGAACCGCGACATCGAGGAGCGCACCAAGTCGGTCCAGATGGACGACGACGCGCTGGTGATCGAGGTGCTGCAGAAGATGGTCAAGCAGCGCCGCGAATCGATCGAGATGTTCGAGAAGGGCGGCCGCCAGGAGCTGGCCGACAACGAGAAGGCCGAGGTCGCGGTGATCGAGCGCTTCCTCCCCGCCCAGATGAGCGACGAAGAGACGACCGCGGCGATCGAGGCGATCAAGGCCGAGCTGGGCGCGAGCGGCATGAAGGACATGGGCCGCGTGATGGCCGAGCTCAAGGCGCGCCACGCGACGACGCTCGACATGAGCAAGGCGAGCGGGCTGGTGAAGGCGGCGCTGGGCTGAGGGCGGGATAGCCCACATTATCCACACCCCGCCCGGCTTGCGGGACGGGGCGGCGGGGCGCATTGGGACAGGGTGTCCCTTACCCCCGCCTTTCTCGACGAACTCCGCGCCCGCACCCTGCTGTCCGGGCTGATCGCCAAGACGACCAAGCTCCAGAAGGCGGGGCGTGAGTTCCGCGCCTGCTGCCCGTTCCACAACGAGAAGACGCCGAGCTTCTACGTCAACGACGACAAGGGCTTCTACCACTGCTTCGGCTGCGGCGCGCATGGCGACGCGATCCGCTGGATGACCGACCAGCGCGGCCTGCCCTTCATCGATGCGGTGAAGGAGCTGGTCCAGGCCGCCGGCATGGAGATGCCCGAGCAGGACCGCCGCAGCGCCGAGAAGGCCGAGCGCGCCAAGGGCCTGCACGAGGCGATGGAGGACGCGGCCAGGTTCTTCGTCGAGAAGCTGGGCGCGATCGAGGGTGCCGAGGCACGGGCGGTACTCAAGAAGCGCGGGATCAGCGACGAGACCGCGCGCACCTTCGGCATCGGCTATTCCCCCGATTCGCGCGGGCGGCTGAAGGAAGCGCTGAAGACCTACGGCGATGCGATGCTGGTCGAGGCCGGGCTGCTGATCTCGGTGGAGAAGAAGGATCCGTACGACCGCTTCCGCGGCCGCCTGATGATCCCGATCCGCGACGTGCGTGGTCGTACGATCGCCTTTGGCGGGCGGATCATCGGCGAGGGCGAGCCGAAATATCTGAATTCCCCGGAGACGCCGCTCTTCGACAAGGGCCGCACGCTCTACAATCTCGACCGCGCTCAGGCGGCCGCGCGCAAGACCGGGCGGGTCATCGCGGTCGAGGGCTATATGGACGTGATCGCGCTCGCCCAGGCCGGGTTCGGCGAAGCGGTGGCGCCGCTCGGCACCGCGATGACCGAGCACCAGCTCGAGCGGCTGTGGCGAATCGCCGACGTGCCCCTGCTCTGCTTCGACGGCGACTCGGCGGGCCAGAAGGCCGCGCTGCGCGCCGCCCACCGCGCCATGCCGATGCTCGAGCCGGGCCGCAGCCTCGCCTTCGTCACCCTGCCCGACGGGCTCGACCCCGACGACCTGGTCCGCGCCCAGGGTCCGCAGGCGTTCGAGGCGCTGCTCGGCAAGGCCCGGCCGCTGGTCGATCTTCTCTGGGAAAGCGAACTCGCCGCCGAGCCGCTCGACACGCCGGAGCAGCGCGCGGGCCTCAAGCGGCGCCTGGGTGAACTCGCCGGCGGGATCGGCGACCCCAATGTGAAGCACGAATATCTCGCCGAGTTCCGCGAGCGTGCCGACACGCATTTCGGCCGCGGCCCGCGCAATTTCGAGAGCGGCCCCCGGCGCAGCGGCGGCGCGGGCCCTGCCCCGGCCCGCGGCAAGCGGGACAAGCGCGGCAACTGGCTCCCGCCCGAGCCGCCGCTCACCCAGCAGACCCGCGCGGTCCAGGCCGGCGGGCTTGACCCGATCCTCTCCAAGGCGGTTCTCGCAGGGTTGATCCGTCATCCGGCCGAAATCGCCCGCCACATGGAAGTCCTCGGCAGTCTTCGCGGTGCATCGGGCGCGCTCGGCAAATTGTTCGAGGCGGTCGTCGACGTCGCGCTCGAAGACCGGCAGCTTGATCAGGGCAAAGTACTCACCATATTGGCGAAGTCCGGTTTCGATCAGATGGCGAGCGAGCTGCTCCGGGCCGATACCCTGCCCTTTTCCTTCACCCGGCCCCAGGCCGAGGAAAGAAAGGCGCGCGAGGACCTGAATGAGGCGATCGCAGTGATGGTGGCACGGCCCGCGGTGGACGCGGCGCTGGCGGAGGCAACGGCGGCGATGCTGGAGCGTTTCGACGATGAGTCGTTCGCGCGGCAGACGGCGTTGCTGCGGGAGCGGCAGGAGCTGGAAACGCGTCTCGCGAATCTGATGCTTGCGGACGAAGAAGATTTCGAGGATTAGGGCGGCGTATAATTGCCGCCATCCAAGTTTCGAGGATTTGAATGGCCAAGGCGAACATGGCGGACGTCACCGACACCGGCGAAGCGGGTGATGCGCCGCTGATCGATCTCAACGAAGGGTCGATCAAGAAGCTCGTCGCGCGAGCCAAAAAGCGCGGTTACATCACCGTAGATCAGCTCAACGAGATGCTTCCGCAGGACCAGATGTCCTCGGAGCAGATCGAGGACGTGATGGCGGCGCTCAACGATATGGGCGTCAACGTCGTCGAGAACGAGGAAGCCGGCGAGGACGCCGAGCCCGAGGACGACAGCCAGGACGAGGCTGATTCGAACGACAGCGGCGACGATTCGGCCCCTGCCTTCGAGACCAAGAAGAAGGAAACCGTCGACCGGACCGACGATCCGGTGCGCATGTACCTGCGCGAGATGGGCGCCGTCGAGCTGCTCAGCCGCGAAGGCGAAATCGCGATCGCGAAGCGCATCGAGGCCGGCCGCGACACGATGATCCTGGGCCTGTGCGAGTCGCCGATCACGTTCAACGCGATCATCGGTTGGTCGAACGCGCTCAACGAAGGCACGATGCAGCTGCGCGAGATCCTCGATCTTGACGCCATGCTCTCCAAGGGTCCTTCGGCCGAGCAGGTCGAAGGCGCCGAGGATGATGATTCGGGCGAGATCAGCGAGAAGACCGCCGGCACTTCCTTCAAGGAAGAAGAGGAAGTCGAGGAAGTCCAGGACGAGGACGATGAGGACTCGATGACCGAGCGCCGCACCCCGCGGCAGTCGGACGACGAGGAAGAGGACAACACCCTCAGCCTCGCCCAGATGGAAGAGACGCTCAAGCCGCAGGCGCTTGAGAAGTTCGCCAACATCACGTCGATCTACAAGAAATTCTCCAAGATGCAGCTCCAGCGCCTCGATGCGATGGCTGCCGGCGGCGAACTCGCCGCTTCGGAGGAGAAGAAGTATCAGAAGCTGCGCGAGGAGCTGACCGCCGAAGTCGAGTCGGTCCAGTTCCACCAGCAGAAGATCGAATATCTCGTCGACCAGCTCTACAGCTTCAACCGGCGCCTCACCGCGCTGGGCGGCCAGATGCTGCGCCTTGCCGAGCGCCACAAGGTCAGTCGCAAGGACTTCCTCGATCGCTATGTCGATCACGAGCTCGACGAGCAGTGGCTGCAGTCGGTCCAGGGCATCGACAAGAAGTGGGCGGCGTTCGCGGCCAATGAGGCCGGTTCGGTCGATCGCATCCGCGTCGAGGTCTCGGAGATCTCGCAGTCGACCGGCATGGCGCTCGCCGAGTTCCGTCGCATCGTGAACATGGTGCAGAAGGGCGAGCGCGAGGCACGCATCGCGAAGAAGGAGATGGTCGAGGCCAATCTCCGCCTCGTGATCTCGATCGCCAAGAAGTACACCAATCGCGGCCTGCAGTTCCTGGATCTCATCCAGGAGGGCAATATTGGCCTGATGAAGGCGGTCGATAAGTTCGAATATCGCCGCGGCTACAAGTTCAGCACCTATGCGACCTGGTGGATCCGCCAGGCGATCACCCGCTCGATCGCCGACCAGGCGCGCACGATCCGTATCCCGGTCCACATGATCGAGACGATCAACAAGCTGGTCCGCACCAGCCGCCAGTTCCTCCACGAGCAGGGCCGCGAGCCCACGCCGGAGGAAATGGCCGAGCGCCTGAGCATGCCGCTCGAGAAGGTGCGCAAGGTGATGAAGATCGCCAAGGAGCCGATCTCGCTCGAAACGCCGATCGGCGACGAGGAAGACAGCCACCTGGGCGACTTCATCGAGGACAAGAACGCCGTGATCCCGGTGGATGCCGCGATCCAGGCGAACCTCAAGGAAACGGTCACCCGCGTCCTTGCCTCGCTCACCCCGCGTGAGGAGCGCGTGCTGCGCATGCGCTTCGGCATCGGCATGAACACCGATCACACGCTCGAGGAAGTCGGCCAGCAGTTCTCGGTTACCCGCGAGCGCATCCGTCAGATCGAAGCGAAGGCGCTGCGCAAGCTCAAGCACCCGAGCCGCAGCCGCAAGATGCGGTCGTTCCTCGACCAGTAATGACCAGTTTCGCGGGGCGGGCCGATCGCCCGCCCCGCGTTCACTCCTGTTCCTTGGTCAACACCGCGGTGCCTGAAATCCGGGCCCCGTCCAGGAATCCCGTCCATTTCCCCTTGAGGATCACGGGATCCGATTGCGCCACCTCAAGCTCGAAGCTGCCTGACTGGGCGGGCTGCGCTGTCCCCGCATCGTTCAGATAGGCAGCGATGATGCGCGCATTCCGCACCCTGTTCCTGAGGGTCTTCACGCTACCCTTGAAGTTGTAGTTCCCAAGCGCCGGGTCGACCCCGCGGCCAATCAGTTTACCATCCTCGATCGACTCGAAATATACCGTGTCCCTGGTCGAGCTCTTGCGATTGTTCTGATCCGTCCAGACCCAATATCCGGAATAGGCCCCCTCAAGATATCGGTGGGGCGAGGGACGAAAATGGTTGTAAATGTTCTTGGAAAGTCCTTGCGTTGCAAGCGTTCCCAGGCAACCGACCACCGCCAGAAGAAAGCCGATGAGTAGCTTTCTGATGACTGGCCTTGGCCCGGCATCTCCTACCAGAATATTCCAGATCATAGATCACTCCCCCTTGTAGTGAGCTATTCACGCGGATTGACATTTTACGGCATATTCCTCCGGGTATCCATCCCCATCCATTAAGGTATCAAGGACCATTTCTTGACCTAACCATGCAGGTATTCCGGAAAGGATATGGGCATTTCTTGGAAATGCTCTTTGAATGGCGACTGGGTCGGGAACAAGCCAGCGGGAGCGTTCAGCCTCGCCGCCGCGCTCTTTCCGTTTGCGGCATGCATTGCGCGCGGCAACTTCGAAATCTGCACGTAAATACTATTCGATGACGACGATATTTGTTTCCGCCGCATTGTCGTATGTTGAGCGGAACGACACGGCGACATGTGGTTTATCCACAGTAAATTTGTGATTTACCTTGTCTTTACGTGCTTCGGTATATCCCCGAGTTGCAAAACACTGCCCGTCGGCACGGGGCCGGCTGGAGGATGTGGGGGCTTATGCCGTTTGATTCCGTACAAGTTGCGCGATTGGGCGGTGCCTGGGGCTCGATGGGGGCGCTCATCGCCTCCGATGGCAGCGCCAATCATCCCTATCTCCAGCGCCTCGCCCGCAACGAGGAGCCGCTGCGCGACCTTTCGGACGCGGCGCATCACATTTGCCTGCTTCACGGCCGCCATCCCGGCGTGATCGATCACGCGCTGGGCCATGCCCGGCTCGGCATCGAGCGCGACTGGCTGGAAGCCGCCGCCGACGCCTTCGTGATCGAGCGCGCCTATCTGGTCCGCATCGTCGCCGCTGCCGGCCCGCTGCCCAGCACCCCGGGCCATGCCGAGACCGAAGCCGCCACCGCGGCGCAGCGCCACGCGGTGGACATGCTCGCCCAGTCGGACCGTGCCGGCTGCGCCACCGGCGCATCGATCGCAATGGCGATGGACTGGGCCGTGATCCGCGAGACGCTGGACGCCGCCGCCGAACGGCTCGGCATCGCGGCGCCGCCCTCGCAGCTGCCGCTCGCCGAGGAAACCGTCACCGTGGTCGATACGCTCGTCCGCGAAGGCTCGCTCGAACGCGCCATGCTGTTCGGCGCCCAGCAGCTCTTTGCCCAGCATCGCGGCCTGTGGGACCTGCTCGAGGCCCGCGCTTCGGCCCGCGACAAGCAGTAAACCTGCCCCTGCTTCCTTTGTTCTAGCCGGGGAACCGGCAAGGCTGAACCTCGATACGGCTCCCGTCCTTCCAAGCGGACGGGAACATAGTGGTTGCCTCCCGGCCCCGCCCCCCTTTACGAATACGTCATGCGCTTCGAAGGCACCCAGAGCTATGTCGCGACCGAGGACCTGAAGGTCGCGGTCAATGCCGCCGTCACGTTGCGGCGTCCCCTCCTCGTCAAGGGCGAGCCCGGCACCGGCAAGACTGTACTCGCGTACGAGATCGCCAAGGCCGTCGGCGCGCCGCTAATCGAGTGGAACGTCAAGTCGACGACCAAGGCACAGCAGGGCTTGTATGAATATGACGCGGTGGCACGGCTGCGCGACGGCCAGCTCGGCGATCCGCGCGTCCATGAGATCTCCAACTATATCCGCAAGGGCAAGCTGTGGGAGGCGTTCACCGCGCCCCAGCTCCCGGTGCTGCTGATCGACGAGATCGACAAGGCCGATATCGAGTTCCCCAACGATCTCCTCCAGGAGCTCGATCGGATGGAATTCCATGTCTACGAGACGCATGAGACCGTTGTCGCCATCGAGCGCCCGATCGTCGTCATCACCTCGAACAACGAGAAGGAGCTGCCCGACGCGTTCCTGCGCCGCTGCTTCTTCCACTATATCAAGTTCCCGGACCGCGAGACGATGCAGGCGATCGTCGATGTGCACTTTCCCGGCATCCAGAAGCTGCTGGTCAGCAAGGCGATGGATATCTTCTACGAGATCCGCGAAGTGCCCGGCCTGAAGAAGAAGCCGAGCACCAGCGAGCTGCTCGACTGGCTCAAGCTGCTCCTCCACGAGGAGATGCCGCTCGAGGTGCTGCAGAACAAGGATCCGACCAAGGCGATCCCGCCGCTCCACGGCGCGCTGCTCAAGAACGAGCAGGACGTGATGCTGTTCGAGCGGCTCGCCTTCATGGCCCGCCGCCAGCAGGGCAAGGCCTGATGCCGTACACCGGAAGTTGCGCCTGCGGGGCCGTCACCGCCACGATCGCCGGCGAGCCGGTCGCGGTGCGCCAGTGCTGGTGCCGCCAGTGCCAGCGCGTCGCCGCAGGTTCGCCTACCACCAACGCGATCTTCGCGACCGACGATGTCGAGCTGAGCGGCACGCTGACCACCACCAGCTATGTCGCGGAGAGCGGCAACACGCTGACCCAGAGCTTTTGCGGTCTGTGCGGCACGCCGGTGCTGGCGCAGAGCTCGGCGCGCCCGCAGTTCCGCACGATGCGCATCGGCTTTCTCGACCAGCCGCATGGCCTGGCGCCCCAGGTCGCGATCTGGACCGACGACGCCCCCGCCTGGGCGCATATCGATCCCGCGCTGGAACGCTTCGCGCGCCAGCCCCCGGCGCCCGCGCCGGCCAAAGCCTGACTCGAAACGCAGTTAACCCCTCTTAAACCACCCATGGCTACGGTTCGCTTGGGGGGGACCTTGTATGGGTCCCGAGTATGCGTTCGTGTTTTGCGTTCCCTGCCCTTCTCGCCACCGCGCTCTGCGCCGCGGTGCCTGCAGGCGCGCAATCGCTTCTCGAATATGTCGGTGAGTGCGTGCCCTTTGCGCGCCAGGCTTCGGGCATCCAGATCTATGGCGATGCCTGGACCTGGTGGGACCAGGCCAGGGGCCGCTACCAGCGCGGCCAGGTGCCGAAGGTCGGCGCCGTCCTCGCCTTCTCCAAGAGCCCGCAGCTCCGGCTCGGCCATGTCGCCGTGGTCAGCCGCATCGTCGAGAAGCGCGTGCTGATGATTACCCATGCCAACTGGTCGCGCTTCGATGGCGAACGCGGCCATGCCGAGCAGGACGTGACGCTGTTCGACGTCTCCGAGCGCGGCGACTGGAGCCTGGTCAAGGTCTGGTACCGCGACCGCAAGGGGCTGGGCAGCTCGATCTACCCGGCGCACGGCTTCATCTACGGCACGCCCGCCCGCGATGCCCCCGCCAGCGTCCGCAAGGCCCGCCCCTCCGCCGAGCTGACTTCCCGCCAGCCCGATTATGTCGGCTCGCTGATCGACGCCTACGCCGCGCGCTGAGGCCACTGGACGCTGGCGTGCGTCCGGCCCTAGAACGGCGCCATGTTCCTCTCCTTCCTCGACGAGCTGCGCGCCGCGGGCATCCCCGCCAGCCTGAAGGAGCATCTGATCCTGCTCGAAGCGCTCGACCGCGACGTGATCGAGCAGACGCCCGAAGCCTTCTACTATCTCGCCCGCGCCACCTTCGTGAAGGACGAGGGGCTGCTCGACCGGTTCGACCAGGTCTTCGCCAAGGTCTTCAAGGGCATCGCCACCAGCTACGGCGTGGCGCCCGCCGAGATCCCCGAGGAATGGCTGCGTGCGATCGCCGAGAAGTATCTCAGCCCCGAGGAGATGGCGAAGATCCAGTCGCTCGGCTCCTGGGAAGAGATCATGGAGACGCTCAAGAAGCGGCTCGAGGAGCAGCAGGAGCGCCACCAGGGCGGCAGCAAGTGGATCGGCACCGGCGGCACGTCTCCCTACGGCAATGGCGGCTACAACCCCGAGGGGGTCCGCATCGGTGGCGAAGGCAAGCACAAGCGCGCGATCAAGGTGTGGGACCAGCGCGAGTTCCGCAACCTCGACTCCACCCGCGAGCTCGGCACCCGCAACATCAAGGTCGCGCTGCGGCGCCTGCGCCGCTTCGCCCGCGAAGGCGCCGCCGACGAGCTCGATATCGACGCGACGATCGAAGGCACCGCCAAGCAGGGCTGGCTCGACGTCCGCATGCGCCCGGAGCGGCACAATGCGGTGAAGCTGCTGCTGTTCCTCGATGTCGGCGGCTCGATGGATCCGTTCATCAAGCTGTGCGAGGAGCTGTTCTCGGCCGCGACAAGCGAGTTCAAGAACCTCGAGTTCTTCTATTTCCACAACTGCCTGTACGAAGGCGTGTGGAAGGACAATCGCCGCCGCTTCCAGGAGCGCACGCCGACCTGGGACATCCTCCACAAATACGGCCACGACTATAAGCTGATCTTCGTCGGCGATGCCTCGATGAGCGCGTACGAGATCACCCATCCCGGCGGCTCGGTCGAGCATTTCAACGAGGAAGCGGGCGCCGCCTGGATGCAGCGCGCGCTCAACACCTATCCCGCCGCGGTGTGGATCAACCCGATCCCGCGCGAGCAATGGGGCTATACCCAGTCGGTGAAGATCATCCGCGAGCTGATGAGCGACCGCATGTACCCGCTCACCCTGGGCGGCCTGGACGAGGCGATGCGCGAGCTCAGCCGCAAGCGCTAGGGCTTCTTCTCCTCGCCCGCGTCCTTCGAGTTCTTGACGATCCGCCGTGCGATCTCGCCGGACTGCTTGATCGAATTGACGTCCGCGCGGCTCTTGTAGAGCCCCTGGAGGAAGCCCTGGTCGAGCGCGGTCAGTTCGGGATCGCTGAACGTAGAGCCCTGGTCGAACAGCGTGATGATCGAGTCGACGGCGCTGCCGTCCCGCGGCGGCCGCGCGCCGGCCAGCGTGCGCATCGCCAGATAGTCCGCGATCTGCACCACCGACTTGCCGATCACTGCCTTGTCGTCGATCACCACGATCGACTTCACCGTCACCTGCTGGGTACCCATAGTGATGGCCGAGGCGCTGAACCGCTCGACATATTTGATGCCGTCATCATTGCCGCCGACCTGGTTGCCCAGCTCGTCGCGCACCTCGATCGTGCTCCACGCGTGCACCGGGCCGTCGCGCAGCGCCTTGCGCAGATCGACCATCTTGAGGTTGCCGAAGAAGCCCGGGAAGCGCTTGTGCAACGCCTTCACGAAATCATCCGCGTCATGGGCGACCATCAGCGCGATATTGGGCCGGCAGCCGGCCTCGCCCACCGTGGCGCCGGCATCGAGCGCCACAGCCCGCAACCGCGCTTCGATCGCCTTGGCGGCATCGGGGCCGAGCCCGGCCACGATCGGGCAGACCGGTTCGGCGAAGCGGGCAAGCTGGCCTTCCACGCTCGAGCTGATCTGGCGGACGAAGCGCTTGGCCGCCTTGGGCGGCACGCCCTTGGCGCCGACCACGACGATATCGCTGTCGTCCTTCGGCTTTTGCTGCGCCGGCTTGTCCTGGGCAAGCGCCGGACCGGCAAGCAGGGCAAGCGCCAGAAGGGCAATCCGCATCAATGCTGCTTCCCACCAACCATGGTCCTGGAGATACGATAGGCCTGATCCGATCCCTGCTCATAGGGATTTCGCATCCGGTAGAGGCCGGCGAGCAGCCCGATGTCCATGTCGGTGATCTCGGCGGGCGGCGGCGCGACATTGGGATCGAACAGCGACAGGATCGATGCCGAGGCGATCGACCCCTTGGCGGGTGGCCGCGCGCCGACCAGCGTCCGCATCACGACATAGTCGCCCAACTGACGCACCGATTTACCCAGCGCGACATGGCGGTCCATCACCACCACCGCATTGATCGTCACCGCCTGGGTCTCGCCCTCCATCACCGGCGGATAATCGGGATCGTCATTGCCGGTGGAGAGATGGCCGACCTCGTCACGGGTCACCACCAGGCGCCAGGCATGGATCGGCCCCGCCGCGAAGGCATCGCGCAGGGCATTGTCGTCCAGGTTGGTGAAGGCCGCATTGCCCTGCTTGCGCATCGTGTCGAGCAGCGAATCGGCATTGTCGGCGAACACGATCATCAGGTTCGGCTCGCACTTGTCCTTGCCCATGCGGACCGATGCCGCCGCGCCGACGATCCGCACCCGGTCCTCGATCGCGCCCTTGAACCGCGCCGGCAGGCCCAGCACCAGCGGGCAGACGGGATCGACGAAGCGCGCAAGCTGCCCGTCCTCGGTGTCGAGCACCTGGCGGATATAGCGCTGTGCCTTCTTGATCGGCGGCTGCGCCTTGCCGGTGACGACGATGCCCCCGTCCTGGGCGGGTGGCCTGGGGCTGGTGGCGCCATCCTGCGCGTGCGCAACCGGCACGGCGGCGAAGGCGGAAAGCAGGACAAGCGAATTCAGGCAGCAGCGCATGCGCATAACGATCGATCCCCTCACATTCTTCGGGACCCCGCATGCGCCGTCTTCTTGGAGTCGGTCGACTGCCCGATGGAAACCAAGGCGTATCGCGCCCTGTCGCCGCTGTCCATCGAGCGCGACCGCGATACCGCTAGTTGGGCTTCTTCTCCGCCGCGGCCTTGTCGCGGTCCCGCAGGATCTGGTCCGCGATAGTGCCGATCTGGCTCCCGCTCCTGCCATTGGCCTGCATCTCGTAGACGCCCTTCAGGAAGCTGCGATCGACCTCGGTCAGGCCTTCCGGGGCGTCCCCCTCGGCATCGAAGAGCGAAAGGATCGTGTCGAGCCTGGTGCTCGCCTTTGGCGGCCGCGCACCGGCCAGGGTGCGCATCGCGACATAATCGGCGATCTGCCCCACCGACTTGTTGTCGACCGCATTGGCGTCGAGCACCACCACCGCGCCAAAGGTCGCCTGCTGCGTCGAAAGCGAAATGCGCGAAGGCTGGGCAACGCCGTTGAAGCTGCGCGGCCCATTGCTCTCGAGCGCGCGGCGACCGTCCTGGTCGAGCTCCTCGGCTACCCGCCAGGCGCGCACGGGTCCTTCGTCGAGCGCCGTGCGCTTGTCGTCATAGGCGAGGTCGTCGAAGAAGCCGTGATATTTCTGGCGCAGC
This sequence comes from Sphingomonas kyeonggiensis, assembly GCF_014204495.1. GTDB lineage: Bacteria > Pseudomonadota > Alphaproteobacteria > Sphingomonadales > Sphingomonadaceae > Sphingomonas > Sphingomonas kyeonggiensis_A. Next base: position 534,543 of record NZ_JACHLN010000002.1, read on the forward strand.
TCGGCGATGAACTTGCTGGCATCCGCCGCAACGATCACGAAGATGTTCGGATTGCATTTCTCGTCGCGATCGACCCGCGCGCCTGCTTCGGTGGAAACCTCCATAAACCGCTTGGCGACGGCCTTGGCATAGGCCGGCGGGAGCCCGAGCACGACCGGGCACACCGGATCCTCGAAGCGCGAGAGCTGTTCCTTGGTCGTGGTCATAACCTGACGGACAAAGGTCCGCGTTTCCTTGCGGGGGCCCTGCTTGCGGCCCTCGACGACGATGCCGGAACTATGGCCGCCGGCGGGCGCGTCCTGCGCCTGGGCAGGCATCGCCGCCAGCCCCGCCAGCACGAAAGTCAGGCCCGTAACCATCTTGTGCATCGGTCGATTCCCCATATTCCGCCGGACCTTCGCCGGGGCGCCGGCGAAAGTCCACGGGGCAACGAAGCCGATTTTACGGGGATCAGAGGCGATCGACCGCCCGGTGCAGGCGCCGAAGGATCGCGCCGTCATTCGCCTGGCCATTGGCCGCTTCACTGGCCAGCGCCATCAGGCGGATCGCGCCGAAGCTCGCCGAAAGGCCCTTGAGCCGCAGTGCCGCCGCGGCCCAGCCATCCGGATTGTCAGCGGATTTCATCGCTTCGAGGCACCGCTGCACCCCGTCGAGAAACGCTTCGCGCAGTTCTGCGATCAGCGCGGGCTCGTCACCCACTGCCGCCGCGAGAGTCGCATCGATTGCACCCGGATCATACGCCATGGTTCAGGGCCATAGCCGAACGAGCGTTAACGCCCCGTTTCCTTGTCGCTGTTGGACCGGCGCCGAAATGTGGTAAATGCGCGTCATGATTGGGGGAAAACCTGCCGAACCGCTGCCCGCGCATAATGACGCGGAAGAGCTGGTCCTGTCCGAAACCGCCGCAGCAGTGGCTGCGCCGGCGGAGCCCGAAGCCTGGTACGAGGCTGCGGAAGAAGAGGACACGCCCCGGCGCGCCGGCTGGGTGCTGCCCGTGCTTGCGATCGTCGCTGTCCTGGGCTGGCTCGGCGCGATGGGCTGGCTGCTCCGCGGCGCCTTTGCCGCCCCCATGGCGCCTGCCGCGCTGGTCCAGCTGATCGCCGCGCTCTGCGTCCCCCCTGCCCTGATCGGCATCCTCTACCTCCTCGCCCTGCGCACGAGCCGGGCCGAGGCCCATCGCTTCGGCGCCACGGCGCGGGCGATGCGCGCCGAGGCGGCAAGCCTGGAGCGCGTGGTCGCCACCCTCTCGCGCAAGATCGAGGAGAACCGCGCCGCGCTTGCCGAGCAGACCAACATCCTGATCGCCATGGGCGAGCGTGCCTCGGAGAAGCTCGAAAGCGCCGCGGGCAGCGCCGCCCAGCATGCCCGCTCGATTGACGCCAGCACCCGCCATTTCGGCGAGGCCACCGCCGATGCCGAGCATCGCGTAGCCGTGGTGCTCTCCTCGCTGCCCAAGGCGCATGAGGAAATGCGTGGCCTGTCCGATCGGGTCGATGCCGCCGGGCTGCTCGCCAGCGAGCGTGCCGCCGCGCTCGATACCCAGCTCTCCGCGCTCGCCGAGCGCGGCCGCGAGGCCGACCAGATCGCCGGGGGCGCCGCCGATCGCCTCGCAGCGCACATCGCCCGCATGGAAGCGACCAGTGAGACCGCCAGTGCCCGGCTCGAACAGGTCACCGGCGAGATGTCGACCCAGGTCGATGCCGTGCTCGATCGCGCCGCCAATGCCGTGGACGAGGCACGCAAGGGCATCGCTACCCAGGGCGAGGCGATCCTCGCCATGCTCTCCGCCAACCAGGCCGCGCTCGACCGCGCGGGCCGCGACAGTGCCGAGGCGATGGGCGCCCGCATGGCGTCGATCGAGGAAGCGATCGGCCGCATCGGCAATCGCCTTTCGGAGGAACAGGGCCGCGGCGACAAGCTGTTCGAGGGGCTGGCGAGCGGCGTCGATCGGCTCGACCGCGCGATGGACGACCTGCATGTCGCGGGCACCGAGCGCACGCGTAACCTTGCCGCCTCGATGAGCGCGCTCCACGGCTCGGTCGAGGCGATGACGATCGCGCTGACCGTCGGCGACGAGACCGCCCAGAAGGTGATCGGCACCTCCGAGGAGCTGCTCACCGCGCTCGATGCCTCCGCCCGTGAGATCGACGAGACCTTGCCCGAGGCACTGGCGCGTCTCGATGCCCGGATCCTGGCGAGCCGCCAGGTCGTTGCCGCCTCCAAGCCCGAGCTGCTCGCGCTGGTCACCGCCGCGGAGAGCACGCACGACGCGATCGAGGCCATCGCCGACGTGGTCGGCCAGCAGCGCGATACGCTCGCCAAGACCCAGGCCTCGCTGCTCGAAACGCTGGCGACCGGCGGCGAGCAGGCCGAGCAGCTCAGCGCGATCGTCGATGAGACCATCGCCACCACCCGCCGCTTCGCCGAAAGCGCCGCGCCGCAGCTGGTCGATGCGCTGCTCAGTGTCCGCGAGACCTCGAGTGCCGCTGCCGGCCATGCCCGCGAGGCGCTGTCGGCCATCGTGCCGCATGCCGAGCGCGCGATCGAGGAAGCCGCGGGCGATGCGCTGCGCCGGGCGGTCGATGCTTCGATCCGCCGCCAGCTCACCGACCTTGCCGAGACGACCGAGGCGGCCGTGGTCGCCGCCACCCGCGCGTCGGAGCGCCTGACCCAGCAGATGGTGGCGCTGGCGGACACCACCGCCCAGGTCGAGGCGCGCATCGCCGAGGGCCGCAAGGAGCGCGAAGAGTCGGACAGCGACAATTTCGCGCGCCGCGTCTCGCTGCTGATCGAAGCGCTCAACTCGGCGTCGATCGACATCACCAAGGCCTTTTCGGCCGATGTCACCGACAGCGCCTGGGCCGCCTATCTCAAGGGCGATCGCGGCGTCTTCACGCGCCGCGCGGTACGGCTGCTCGATCCCTCGGATACCCGCGAAATCCACCGGATCTACGAGGATGACGAGGGTTTCCGCGACAACGTCAACCGCTACATCCACGATTTCGAATCCATGCTCCGCCAGATCCTCGCCCTCCGCGACGGCTCGTCGATGAGCGTGACCCTGCTCTCCTCGGACATGGGCAAGCTGTACGTCGCGCTGGCCCAGGCGATCGAGCGGCTGCGGACCTAGCCACGCCGCTTCACGCACCTCCTGGTTCCCCGGCGAAGGCCGGGGGCCAGTCTCGACGAACCTGAAGGTGGCGATCGAGCCTCTCAAACTACATGGCAACTGGGCCCCGGCCTTCGCCAGGGCACGGGCTTGGCTGGAGCCTGTCGCTTATCTTGCAATGTAGGATTTCGCCTGCTTGGCTCCCGCGGTCCGGCGCCTGTCCGGCCGCTCTTTGGCCTGTAGGAAAAATAGGATCACGCCCACGCAATATCCTTGCGAGATGCGCTTGGTTCCCGTTGATAGGGTCAAAATTCCGGCGGCGAAAACCCGCTCTTGGCCTGTACTTTGTGTACTTTCGCGAGCCAGCCACCCCACGCCGTAGGAAGCTACGACGCCTTTTCGGGGTGCATGTGCGCCCACCAGTCGAGCATCTCGGTGGTCACCCAGCCATTCACGTAATTGAGGTAGAACAGTCCGAACAGGATCGTCGCGACGATCGTGGTGCGCGCGGCGATGCGCTTCACGTTGAACTCATGCGGCGCGCTCGGCGCCTGGCCGGGAACCAGCTCGACGCCCGCTTCCTCGCTCGTCTTCACGCCGAACGGCAAGACGAGGAACACCGAAAAGGCCCAGAACAGGAAATAGATGGCGAGCGCGGACTTCCAAGGCATGGCAATGTGATAGGGCCAGATCACGCGCGAAACCAGTCCGCCATCCACATGCATTATCGTCATCCCGGCGAAAGCCGGGATCTCAGGTGGCGGCGCTATACGGCACGAGATCCCGGCTTTCGCCGGGATGACGGCCAATGCGGCTATTGCTCGATGATCAGCACGTCCACCACGGGCTTCTTGCCCGTATAGCGCACCGCCGCCCGGCGTACCGCGAGCCGCACCGACTCGCGCAGCTTCTCGAGATCGCCCTTGCCGTCCTTCTTCACGGCTTCGCGCGCAGCGTCGGACGCCTCGGCGATGAAGTCCTCGCGGTCTTCCTCCACCGGAATGCCCTGGAGGCGGATCTGCGGCTCGCCGGCGAGCTTGCCGTTGCGGATCGCCACCGCGGCGCTGATCTGGCCGTAGAGCGCCACCCGGCGGCGTTCGTTGATCGTGGTGCCGTCGGCCGGCAGGATGATGTCACCGTCCAGCACCAGGCGTCCGACCGGCGCCTCCCCGATCTTCTCGGGCTTGCCCGGCGCGAGGCGGATGATGTCGCCGTTCACCTGGCGGATCGACTGGGGAACACCCTGCTCCAGTGCGAAGCGGGCCTGCTCGTACATGTGGCGCACCTCGCCATGCACCGGCACGACGATCTCGGGGCGGATCCACTTGTACATCGCCGCCAGCTCGGGGCGACCCGGATGGCCGGAGACGTGGATAAAGGCCTGGCGGTCGGTGATGAGCTCGACGCCCTTGGCGGCCAGCGTGTTCATGATCCGCCCGATCGCGATCTCGTTGCCCGGGATCTGGCGCGAGGAGAAGACGACGGTATCGCCCTCGGTGACCTTGAGGACATGGCTGCCCTCGGCAATGCGGTTGAGTGCGGCGCGGGGCTCGCCCTGCCCGCCCGTCGCCACGATCAGCACCTTGTGCGGCGGCAGGTCCATCGCCGCTTCGAAGTCGATCGTATCGGGGAAGTCGCGCAGATAGCCGGTCGACTTGGCAACGCGCAGGATGCGGTCGAGCGAACGCCCGGCAACGCAGAGCTCGCGCCCGGTATCGCGGGCGACTTCGCCCAGCGTCTGCAGCCGCGCGGCGTTGGAGGCAAAGGTAGTGACAAGCACCCGGCCCTTCGCGGCGCCGATCACCTCGTCGAGCCCCGCGCGCACCGCGCCTTCGGAGCCCGATGCCTCGGGGTTGAACACATTGGTGCTGTCGCAGACCAGCGCGAGCACGCCCTTGTCGCCGATCGCGGTCAGCTCCGCCGCGGTCGAGGCGCCGCCCAGCGCCGGGCTCTCGTCGAGCTTCCAGTCGCCGGTGTGGAAGACGCTGCCATAGGGCGTCTCGATCAGTACGGCGTTGCCCTCGGGGATCGAGTGGGCAAGCGGCGTGTAGGTGATGCGGAACGGGCCGAGGTTGAACGGACCTTCCTCGTTGACGACGTTGAGCTCGACCTTCTCCTCGATGCCCTCTTCCTCGAGCTTGCCGTGGATCAGGCCAGCGGTGAACGGCGTGGCATAGAGCGGCACGCCCAGCTCGCCGGCGAGATAGGGCAGCGCGCCGATATGGTCTTCATGGCCATGGGTAAGCACGATGCCGAGCAGGTCGTCGAGGCGCTCCTCGATGAACTGCAGGTCGGGCAGGATCACGTCGATGCCGGGATAGTTGGCATCGCCGAAGGTGATGCCGCAATCGACCATCAGCCACTTGCCCTGGCAGCCATAGAGATTGACGTTCATGCCGATCTCGCCCGAGCCGCCGAGCGCGAGGAAGAGGAGTTCTTTTTCAGGGGTCACTTGGTTTCCTCGGTCAACGGCTGCGTTCCCACAGCATCGCCAACCCTTGAATGGTCAAATCGGGTTCGATGACATCGAATATGGGGGTGTGCTTCTCGAAAAGCACGGCCAGGCCGCCGGTTGCGATCACTTTGACGGGACGACCGATCTCGGCCTTCATCCGCGCGATCAACCCTTCGATCATCGCGACATAGCCCCAATAGATGCCGATATGCATCTGGTCGACGGTGTTGCGGCCGATGACGCTGGTGATCTCAGGCGCTGTGATCGCGATGCGCGGCAGCTTGGCGGCGGCGGTCACCAGCGCGTCGAGCGACAGGTTGATGCCCGGCGCGATGATCCCGCCCTTATAGGCACCGCGATAGTCGACCACCTCGAAAGTGGTGGCGGTGCCGAAGTCGATGATGATCAGGTCGCCCGGATGGCGGGCATGGCCGGCGATCATGTTGAGCGCGCGATCGGCGCCCAGCCCCTGCGGCTCCTCTACATCGAGCGGGAAGCCCCATTCGGCCTTGCCCTGCCCGGCGATCACTGCGTCGGTCTTGAAGTACTTGCTGCTCAGCACCTGGAGATTGTGCAGCGCGCGGGGCACCACGGTGCCGATGATCACGCCGGTCACATCGGCGCGGTCATAGCCTTCCAGGTTGAGCAGCTGGCTGAGCCACACCGCATATTCGTCCGCCGTGCGGCGCGGATCGGTGGCGATGCGCCAGCGCGCGCGCACGTCCTGGCCTTCCAGCAGGGCGAAGACGACATTGGTGTTGCCGGCGTCGATGGCGAGCAGCATTTCCGGGCCTCTCAGAGCAGGAACACGTCTGCGGCGTGAATGACATGGCTGGTGCCATCGGCCAAGCGCAGGATGAGCGCGCCTTCGCTGTCGAGCCCACCGAACAGCCCGTCGATGCTCGATCCGTCGGCAAGCCGGGCGGTGAGCGCGGTGTCGATCGGGTGCGCGCGAGCAAGCCAGCGCTCGCGAATGGGCGCAATCCCTTCCCGCCAGCGGGAAACCCAGCGGGCGAAGCTTTCGGCCAGCGTTTCGGCGAAGATCTGCGGGTCAGGCGCCGGACCGTGCGCTGCGAAGCTTGTGGTCCTGCGATCAAGATCCTGCGGGTGGTGCGCCAGATTCACGCCGAAGCCCAGGATCACCGCATCCCCCACCCGCTCGAGCAGGATGCCGGAGAGCTTGGCGCCGTTCACCAGCAGGTCGTTCGGCCATTTGAGCATCGGCTCGACACCGAACACCCGTGCCGTCTCGTCGAGCGCGACGGCGGCGACCAGCGCCAGCGTGGCCGGGCTGGGTTCCCCTGCCCGCGTGCGGACCAGCGTGGAGATGTAGAGATTGCCGAGCGGCGACTGCCAAGCGCGGCCTTGTCGGCCCTTGCCCGCGGTCTGCCGCTCGGCTCTCAGCCACAGGCCCTCGCTCGCCCCGCTGCGGGCGAGCTCGGCCATGTCGGCATTGGTGGATCCCGTCTCGGCGACGGTCCGTACGGTGGCGATCAGAACAGCGCCTTCGCGGCGGCGCCGGTCCACACCTCAAGGTAGCCGAGCAGCGGCCAGCCCAGCGGCGAGATCACCACCGCCGAGAGCACGAGCAGCGCCCCCTCGATCGGATCGGTGCGGCCCGGGAAGGCCGGTGCCGGCTCGTCGAAGTACATCACCTTGACGACGCGGAGATAGTAATAGGCACCGATCGTCGAGGCAGCGGCAGCAACCGCGGCGAAGACGTACAGGCCCGCATGCACCGCAGCCAGGAACACCTGCAACTTCGAGAAGAAGCCGAGCAGCGGCGGGATGCCGGCAAGGCTGAACATGAAGATCGCCATCGCCACCGCGAGACCCGGGCGGGTACGCGACATGCCCGCGAGGCTGTCGATCGTCTCGACCGGACGACCTTCCGCATCGCGCATCTGCAGCACGATCAGGAAGCTGCCGACGGTCATCACGACGTAGATCGCCATGTAGTAGAGCACGCTCGACACGCCTGCTTCCCCACCAGCGGCGAGGCCGACCAGCGCGAAGCCGACATTGGCGATCGACGAATAAGCGAGCAGTCGCTTGATGTTGCTCTGGCGGATCGCCGCGACCGAGCCGAAGACGATCGAAGCCAGCGAGGCGAAGATCACGATCTGGCGCCAGTCGGCGATCGCCGGACCCATCGCGTCAATGGCGACGCGAGTGGCGAGCGCCATAGCGGCAACCTTCGGCGCCGAAGCGAAGAAGGCAGTGACCGGGGTCGGCGCGCCTTCGTACACGTCCGGCGTCCACATGTGGAATGGCACGGCCGACATCTTGAAGGCGAGCCCGGCGAAGACAAACACCAGACCGAAGAGCAGACCGGTCTTCTGGTCACCCGAGGCATAGGCGTCGGCGATGCCCGAGAACAAAGTGGTGCCCGAGAAGCCGTACACCAGGCTGATGCCGTAGAGCAGGATGCCCGAGGCCAGCGCGCCCAGTACGAAATACTTCAGGCCCGCTTCCGCCGAGCGCGTGTCGCGGCGCATGAAGCTGGCGAGGATGTACGAAGCAAGGCTCATCAGCTCAAGGCCGACATAGAGCGACATCAGGTCGCCCGCCGAAACCATCATGCCCATGCCGGCGGCCGAGAGCAGGATCAGCACCGGATATTCCGGACGCAGATCGTCACCCGAGGTCTGCTGGAAGAAGCGCGGTGCGATCAGGATCGAGACGCCGGCGGCCAGGAAGATCAGCGCCTTCGAGAAGGCGGCGAACATGTCCGGGCGATAGAGCCCGCCAAAGGCCTCACCCCCGGCCGAAGCCGGGCCGGCCAGCGCGACGCCGGCGCCGATCAGCACGGCGATCGAGGCCCAGCTGACCAGCTTGGTCGACTGGTGGCCGCCCCATGCAGCTACCAGCATCAGGGCGATGGCGCCGACGCTGAGCACCAGCTCAGGAAGGGCCATCATCAGTTGCAGCGAATAGTTCATCAGTGCGCCTCCCCGTGCGCAGCAGGGGCAGCGGCGTGTTCGCCATGTTCAGCAGCGGTAGGCGCAGGCTTGCCGGCAGTCGGAGCCGAGTCACCGGCAGGCGCGGCACGCTCGAGGCGGGCAACCAGCTTCTCCACGTCGCCGCGCATCGGCTTCATGAAGCTCTCCGGATAGACACCCATCCAGAGGGTCACCGCGGCCAGCGCGCCGAGCATTGCGAACTCGCGCAGGTCGAGATCCGGCATCGCCTTCACATCGTCCTTGGTCAGGTCGCCAAAGGCGACGCGACGGTAGAGGTACAGCATGTATGCCGCGCCCAGGATGATGCCGGTGGTACCGAGCAGCGCGTAGAGCGTCGAGACCTGGTACAGGCCGGCAAGGCTCAGGAACTCGCCGATGAAGTTGCTGGTGCCCGGCAGGCCGACAGAGGCCATGGTGAACAGCAGGAACAGCACGGCATAGCGCGGCATGTTGATCGCGAGGCCGCCATAGCGGTCGATCTCGCGGGTGTGCAGGCGGTCATAGATCACGCCGACGCAGAGGAAGAGCGCGCCCGAGACCACGCCGTGGCCGAGCATCACCATCATCGCGCCCTCGATGCCCTGCGCGTTGAGCGCGAACAGGCCGAAGGTCACGATCGCCATGTGGGCGACCGACGAATAGGCGATCAGCTTCTTCATGTCGCTCTGCACGAGCGCGACGAGCGAGGTGTAGACCACCGCGACGGCCGAGAGCGCGAAGACCAGCCACAGGAACTGGGCCGAGGCTTCCGGGAACATCGGCAGCGAGAAGCGCAGGAAACCGTAGCCGCCGAGCTTCAGCAGCACGCCCGCCAGGATGACCGAACCGGCGGTCGGCGCCTGGACGTGCGCGTCGGGAAGCCAAGTGTGGACCGGCCACATCGGCATCTTCACCGCGAACGAAGCGAAGAAGGCCAGCCATAGCCATGTCTGCACATGCGCCGGGAAGTCGTGCTGCATCAGCGCCGGGATCGACGTCGTGCCGGTGGTCAGGATCATGTAGATGATCGCGATCAGCATCAGCAGCGAGCCGAGCAGCGTGTACAGGAAGAACTTGTACGACGCGTAGATGCGGTTGGCGCCGCCCCAGATGCCGATGATCAGGAACATCGGGATCAGGCCGCCTTCGAAGAAGACGTAGAACAGCATCAGGTCCTGCGCCGCGAAGGTGCCGATCATCAGCACTTCGGTGGCGAGGAACGCAGCCATATATTCCGGCACGCGCTTGGTGACCGAGAGCCAGCTCGCCCCGATGCAGATCGGCATCAGGAACACCGACAGTGCGATCAGCAGCAGCGCGAAGCCATCGATGCCCAGCGCCCAGGCGAACTCGGCCTGGCCGATGCCGAACAGGCGGACATGCTCGACGAACTGCCACTGGGCAGCGCCCTCGCCGGTCTGGAAGTTGGCCCAGAGCAGGATGCCGAGCGCCAGGTCCACGAAGGTGGCGGCAAGCGCCAGCCAGCGTGCGCCCTGCGCGTTGAGGAACAGGCAGGCGACTGCGGCAATCGCGGGCACCGCCAGCATGACGGTTAGGATCGGGAAGCCGCTCATCGCGCGATCACCCAGGTCAGTGCGGCAGTAAGGCCGATCAGCATGATGAAGGCATAGGCGTAGACATATCCGGATTGCAGCTTGGAAGCGCCGACGCTGCCGAGCTGGACGACCGCAGCGGCGCCATTCGGGCCGAACCGGTCGATCGTGGCTTCGTCACCCTTCTTCCAGAACTGACGACCGATCCAGAAGGCCGGGCGCACGAACAGGAAGTTGTAGAGCTCGTCGAAATACCACTTGTTGAGCGAGAAGAGGTACAGCGGGCGGAACGCCTCGGCGAACTTCGCGGGGAAGCTCGGCGACACGATGTACGCGCCATACGCAATGGCCAGGCCGCTCAGCATCGCGATCGTCGCGCTGAGCTTCACCCATACCGGCACCTCGTGCATCGCGTGCATCAGATGCTCGTTGAAGGCGATGGCGCCGTGCCAATAGGTCTCACCTGCCGTCGGCTCGATGAACGCGCCGTGGAAGATGAAGCCCGCAGCGATCGCGCCGATGGTGAGCACCAGCAGCGGGATCAGCATCACGATCGGGCTCTCGTGCGGGTGATAGCCCGCCGTGCCGTCGCCATGCGCGTGATCGTGGTGATGGTCGTCGTGGCCATGGGCATCGTGAGCGTGCGCGTCGTGCGCATGATCGTCATGACCATGGCCGTGCGCGTCATGCACCGCGTGCTGGATGTGCTCCGAAGCGGCCCAGCGCGGCTTGCCGTGGAAGGTCAGGAACACCAGGCGCCAGCTGTAGAAGCTGGTGAGCAGCGCCACGAACACGCCCACCCAGAACACGCTGGTGTGGCCGGCGGCATAGCTCGCCTCGATGATCGCATCCTTCGAGTGGAAGCCGGCGAAGCCGAACGCCACCGGGTTGCCGAACAGCGCCGGGATGCCCACGCCGGTGATCGCGAGCGTGCCCGCCATCATCGTCCAGTAGGTGACCGGGATCTTCTTCCACAGGCCGCCATAGTAGCGCATGTCCTGCTCGTGGTGCATCGCATGGATGACCGAGCCAGCACCGAGGAACAGCAGCGCCTTGAAGAAGGCGTGCGTGAACAGGTGGAACATCGCCGCGCCATAGGCGCCGACGCCGGCAGCGAAGAACATGTAGCCCAGCTGCGAACAGGTCGAATAGGCGATCACGCGCTTGATGTCGGTCTGCGTCGTGCCGACGGTCGCGGCGAAGAAGCAGGTCGCGGCGCCGACGACGGTGACCACGGTCATCGCAACGGCGCTCTGCTCGAACAGCGGCGACATGCGGCAGACCATGAACACGCCGGCGGTCACCATGGTCGCGGCGTGGATCAGCGCCGACACCGGGGTCGGGCCTTCCATTGCGTCCGGAAGCCAGGTGTGCAGGCCGAGCTGCGCCGACTTGCCCATCGCGCCGACGAACAGCAGCAGGCAGAGCACCGTCACGGTGTCGAAGCGCTGGCCGAGGAAGCCGATGGTCGAGCCATGCATGTTCGGCGCGGCGGCGAGGATCGTCGGGATGTCGATCGTGCCGAACACGAGGAAGATGCCGAAGATGCCGAGCATGAAGCCAAGGTCGCCGACGCGGTTGACCACGAACGCCTTGATGGCGGCGGCGTTTGCGCTCGGCTTGCGGAACCAGAAGCCGATCAGCAGGTAGGACGCGAGACCCACGCCTTCCCAGCCGAAGAACATCTGGACCAGGTTGTTGGCCGTCACGAGCATCAGCATCGCGAAGGTGAAGAGCGAGAGGTACGCGAAGAAGCGCGGCTGATCCGGCTCCTCCGACATATAGCCCCAGCTATAGAGGTGGACGAGCGCCGAGACGCTGGTCACCACCACGAGCATCACCGCGGTCAGGCTGTCGACGCGCAGGGCCCAGTCGACCTGCATCGAGCCGCTGAGCATCCAGGTGAAGACCGGGGACACGCTCGGCTCGGCATTGCCGCCGAGATAGCTGATGAAGATCGGCCACGACAGGGCGCACGCCACGAAGAGCGAGCCCGTGGTGACGACCTTGGGGAAGGTCTTGCCGAAGGCCTTGTTCGAAAGCCCGGCAACGGCTGCCGCGAGCAGCGGCAGGAATACGATGAAATAGATCGCCGACATCAGCCCTTCATCCGATTGACGTCTTCGACCGAGATCGTGCCGCGGCCGCGGAAGTAGATAACGAGAATGGCGAGGCCGATCGCGGCCTCACCGGCGGCGACGGTCAGCACGAACATCGCGAAGACCTGGCCGACCAGGTCGCCGAGTGCGTTCGAGAACGCGACGAGGTTCAGGTTCACGGACAGCAGGATCAGCTCGATCGCCATCAGCATGACGATGAGGTTCTTGCGGTTCATGAAGATGCCGAGCACGCCGAGCGTGAACAGGATCGCGCTGACGACGAGATAGTGCGTAAGGGTGATCACAGCTCGACCCCCTGCCCCACGGGTTGGTTCACGTTGCGGGTCGCGTCCTTGGCGCGGCGTTGGACCTGACGGCTGATCTTCTGCGGCTTGACGTCGGTGCGCGGACGCAGCGTCAGCACGATCGCGCCGATCATCGCGACGAGCAGCACCAGGCCGGCGCCTTCGAACACGAACAGGTAGCGGGAATAGAGGAGCTGGCCGATCGCCTCGATGTTGGGCACCTTGGTATCGATCGGCGCGATACGGCGGCCCAGCTGCAGCGTGCCGGCGCTATAGGCGCCCACCGCGATCAGGATCTCGGCGACCAGCGCGATGGCAAGCGCGAAGCCGACGGCCGCGTACTTCATCACGCCCGCGCGCAGCTCCGCGAAGTCGATGTTGAGCATCATGACCACGAAGAGGAACAGCACGGCGACGGCGCCGACATAGACGATGACGAGCAGCATCGCGATGAACTCGGCATTGGCGAGCACCATCAGACCCGCAGCGTTGAAGAACGCCAGGATGAGCCACAGGACGGAATGGACCGGGTTGCGGGACAGGATGGTAAGCGCGCCGGAGACGCACACCACTGCCGCAAACAGGTAAAAGGCTAGAAGCTGGATCACGGAATCTGATGGCCCCTGTAGATTGGCGTGCGCTTAACGATACGGTGCATCGGCGGCAAGGTTCGCGGCGATCGCGCGCTCCCAGCGATCACCGTTCGCGAGCAGCTTCTCCTTCTGGTAGATCAGCTCCTCACGGGTTTCGGTGGCGAACTCGAAGTTCGGCCCTTCGACGATCGCGTCGACCGGGCATGCTTCCTGGCACAGGCCGCAATAGATGCACTTGGTCATGTCGATGTCGTAGCGCGTGGTGCGGCGGCTGCCGTCCTCGCGCGGCTCGGCCTCGATCGTGATCGCCAGCGCCGGGCAGACCGCTTCGCACAGCTTGCACGCGATGCAGCGCTCTTCGCCATTGGGATAGCGACGCAGCGCATGCTCGCCGCGGAAGCGGGGCGAGAGCGGGTTCTTCTCGTACGGGTAGTTAATGGTCGCCTTGGGCTTGAAGAAATACTTCAAGGTCAGGGCGTGCGCCTTCACGAACTCCCAGAGAGTCCAGGTCTTGATGAAATGGGCGACGGTGCTCATGCGGGCACTCCAACCCGGGTCAGCATGAGGTACCCGGAAACGAGGAAGACGAAGAGAAGCGACAGCGGCAGGAAGATCTTCCAGCCCAGGCGCATCAGCTGGTCATAGCGGTACCTGGGCACCGTGGCCTTGACCCAGCTGAACAGGAAGAAGCCGAAGCTGATCTTGAGCAGCAGCCAGATGATGCCCGGGATCCAGTAGAGGATCGGGATATCCAGCGGCGGCAGGTAGCCGCCCCAGAACAAAGTCGCGTTGAGCGCGCTCATCAGCAGCACGTTACCGTACTCACCGAGCCAGAACAGCGCGAAGGCCATCGACGAATATTCGGTCTGATAGCCCGCGACGAGCTCGCTCTCGGCCTCGGTAAGGTCGAATGGCGCGCGCTGGGTCTCGGCGAGCGACGAGATGAAGAACACCACGGCCATCGGGAACAGCAGCGGGTTCAGCGCATAGAAGTTGAAGATGCCGAGGACATGGCCCTTCTGATGCTCGACGATGTCGGTCATGTTGAAGGAGCCGGTCCACAGCACGATCGAGATCAGCACGAAGCCGATCGAGACTTCGTAGCTCACCATCTGCGCGGCCGCACGGATCGCCGAGTAGAACGGGTATTTCGAGTTCGACGCCCAGCCGGCCAGGATGATGCCGTAGACGCCGAGCGACGAGGCCGCGAGCACGTAGAGCAGGCCGACATTGATGTTGGCCAGCACCACGCCGAACTGGAACGGCACCACCGCCCACACGATCAGCGCCACCGTGAAGGTGATGATCGGGCCGAGCAGGAACAGCGTCTTGTTTGCGCCCGACGGAATGATCGTTTCCTGCAGGAAGACCTTGAGGCCGTCCGCGAACGACTGGAGCAAGCCGAGCGGGCCGACCACGTTCGGGCCGCGGCGCAGCGCCATGGCCGCCCAGATCTTGCGGTCGACATAGATGACCATCGCCACGGCCAGCATCAGCGGCAGCGCGATGACCAGGATGTCGATCAGCGTGGCGACGAACCACGCCAGGCCGAACGGGAGGCCGAGATAGGTAAACCAGGACGTCATTCTGCGGCCTCTGCGAAGTCTTCGCCGTGGATCAGTTCGGCCGAGCAGCGCTGCATGGTCGGCGAAGCACGGCAGATGGCGTTGGTGAGATAGAAATCGGCGACGGCATAGCCGACCGGGCCCGATGCCTTGGCGGCAAGCTTCGGCGGCGAGAACGCGTAGCCGGCAAGGCCTTCCTGGCCCAGCGCCGGCACTTCGCTCGCCATCTGGGCGCGCAACTGCTCGAACGTGTCGAACGGCAGCGTGTGGCCCAGGCGATCCGAAAGCGCGCGCAGGATCGTCCAATCCTCGCGAGCATCGCCCGGCGCGAACACGGCACGGTCAGCACGCTGCACGCGGCCTTCCAGGTTCACATAGGTGCCCGGCTTCTCGGCATAGGTCGCCCCCGGCAGGATGACGTCCGCATGATGCGCGCCATTGTCGCCGTGATGGCCGACATAGACCTTGAAGCTGTCCTTGAAGCCTTCGAAGTTCACTTCATCGGCACCGAGGAAGAAAGCGAGCTTAGGCGCAGCCGCGATGATATCCGCGATGCCGCCCTTCTGGGCATAGCCAAGCATCAGCCCGCCCATGCGCGCAGCAGCGGTATGGACGACGTTGAAGCCGTTCCAGCCATCACGCTGGAAGGCCGAAGCCATGGCGAGCGTGGCGCCCTGCCCTTCCTTGAGCGCGGCCGGGCCGACGATCAGGACGGGCTTCTTGGCCGCGTCGATCGCTTCGGCGGCCGAAGCCGGCAGCTTGGCGAGCAGGCCCAGGTCGTTGCCCAGCCACTCGACCTTGTAGGTCAGGTCGGTCTCTTCGCCGATCGCGAAGACCTTCGCGCCCTTCTTGATCGCCTTGCGGATACGCGTGTTGATCAGCGGGGCTTCGAAACGCAGGTTCGAGCCGACCAGCAGGATCGCGTCCGCTTCCTCGATCCCGGCGATGGTCGTGTTGAACGCCACCGAGCCGAGGTTCGACACGTCATAGGACAGGCCGGTCTGGCGCCCTTCGAGCAGGTCCGAACCCAGTGCCTTCACCAGCGACTTGGCCGCGAACATGGTCTCGCAATCGACGAGATCGCCGGCGACGGCGGCAACGCTCGAGCCGGCAGCCTTGGCAGCAGCCGCGATCGCATCGAACGCTTCGTCCCAGCTCGCTTCGACCACCTTGCCGTCCTTGCGGACATAGGGCTTGTCGAGACGGCGGCGAACCAGCGCGTCAACGTGATAGCGGGTCTTGTCGTGCGCCCACTCTTCGTTGACGTCTTCGTTGATCCGCGGAAGCACGCGCATCACCTGACGACCACGGCTGTCGAGGCGGATGTTGGTGCCGACCGCGTCCATCACGTCGATCGAGAGGTTCTTCTTGAGCTCCCACGAGCGATACTCGAAGGCGACCGGCTTGTGGGTCAGCGCGCCGACCGGGCAGAGGTCGGCGACATTGCCCGAGAGCTCGCTCTTGAACGCCTTCTCGAGATAGGTCGTGATCTGCATGTTCTCGCCGCGATAGATCGCGCCGATATCCTCCACGCCGGCCACTTCCTCGCCGAAGCGAACGCAGCGGGTGCACTGGATGCAGCGGGTCATGATCGTCTTGATGATCGGACCCATATACTTCTCGGTCACCGCGCGCTTGTTCTCGGTATAGCGCGAGTGGCCGCGACCATAGGCGACCGACTGGTCCTGCAGGTCGCACTCGCCGCCCTGATCGCAGATCGGGCAGTCGAGCGGGTGATTGATCAGCAGGAACTCCATCACGCCTTCGCGTGCGGCCTTCACCATCGGCGAGTCCGTGCGGATTTCCTGGTTGTCGGCGGCGGGCAGCGCACACGAAGCCTGGGGCTTGGGCGGCCCGGGCTTCACCTCGACGAGGCACATGCGGCAATTGCCGGCGATCGACAGGCGCTCATGATAGCAGAAGCGCGGAATTTCCTTGCCCGCGGCCTCGCAGGCCTGGAGCACGGTGGCGCCCGCGGGCACCTCCACTTCAATTCCGTCGACGGTTAGCTTTGGCATCTCAGCTATTTCCCTCGGACGCGGACAAGCCGCCGCGCGCCCTGAACAATGCTTCCGCGATCAGCCCGTGCAGGGTGACGCGATCGAAATTGACCTGGCGGCCATTGGCACAGGTCTGGAGCGTGGGCAGCAGCGCATCCGCGGCCGCGACTTCCTCGGGCGAATGCCACTGGGTGCGGAGCAGGCGATCGGCCGCAACCGGATCCTTCTCAGCGGCGCACTGGACGACCGCATAGGCCGCGTGCGTCGGCTGCTTGAGCCAGTCCGGCTGCGCGGCACCCGAAGCGGGGCCGGCATCACGGAAGGTGCGCACATACAGCGCCTCGGCAAGCACGCCGCGCAGGTTCACACCCTGCGTGTTCACCTTCTTGCCGCGCGGTACGCACATGCGGGCACTGTCGAACAGGCCCATGAATGCCTTGCCCTCGGCCTCGGAACCGGGCTCGAGCCCGATCACCGCGGCGGCCTGGCGCTTTTCGCTGCGCGCAAGGCAGCCCATCAGCTCGATGGCATTCCGTTCGGCGTCGCGGTTCTTCCGCGCCTCGGCACCACCGTCGCTCTGCGCATGCGCAGGCGCGACCGCGCCGAGGGCACAACCCGCTGCAAGGATAAAGGCCAGTGCGGCCTTCACTCCGCCGCCTCCTGCATGCCGTTGCCGGCCTGGCGCTCGTTGATGCGGCGCTCAAGCTCGGGGCGGAAGTGCCGGATCAGGCCCTGGATCGGCCAGGCGGCGGCGTCGCCGAGCGCGCAGATCGTGTGGCCTTCCACCTGCTTGGTCACCTGCTGCAGCGTGTCGATCTCGCTGATGTCGGCGTCGCCGGTGCGCAGGCGCTCCATCACGCGCCACATCCAGCCGGTGCCTTCGCGGCACGGCGTGCACTGGCCGCAGCTCTCATGCTTGTAGAAGTACGACAGGCGGCTGATCGCGCGGACGACGTCGGTCGACTTGTCCATCACGATGATCGCGGCAGTGCCCAGACCCGAACCGAGGGCGCGCAGGCCGTCAAAGTCCATCGGGCAGTCCATGATCTGCGCCGCCGGAACCAGCGGCACCGAGGAGCCACCCGGGATCACCGCGAGCAGGTTGTCCCAACCGCCACGGATACCGCCGCAATGCTTCTCGATCAGCTCGCGGAACGGGATCGACATGGCCTCTTCGACCACGCACGGCTTCTCGACATGGCCCGAAATCTGGAAGAGCTTGGTGCCGCGGTTGTTCTCGTTGCCGAAGCTGGAGAACCACTCGGGGCCACGCCGCAGGATCGTCGGGACAACCGCGATCGACTCGACGTTGTTCACCGTGGTCGGGCAGCCATACAGGCCCGCACCCGCCGGGAACGGCGGCTTCAGGCGGGGCTGGCCCTTCTTGCCCTCGAGGCTCTCGAGCATCGCGGTCTCTTCGCCGCAGATGTACGCACCCGCGCCGCGGTGCACGAACACGTCGAAGTCATAGCCCGACTTGCACGCGTTCTTGCCGAGCAGGCCGGCGTCATATGCCTCCTTCACGGCCGCGAAGAGCGTCTCGGCTTCGCGGATATATTCGCCGCGGATATAGATATAGGCCGCACGCGCGCGCATCGCGAAGCCGGCGATCAGCGCGCCTTCGATCAGCTTGTGCGGATCGTGGCGGATGATCTCGCGGTCCTTGCACGAGCCCGGCTCGGACTCGTCGGCGTTGATCACCAGGAAGTTCGGCCGGTCCGGGCGCGGTTCCTTGGGCATGAAGCTCCACTTCATGCCGGTCGGGAAGCCCGCGCCGCCGCGGCCGCGCAGGCCCGAAGCCTTGATCTTGTCGATGATGGCGTCCTGGCCGATCGACATCAGATCCTTGGTCTTGTCCCAATCGCCGCGCTTCTGGGCAGCCGGCAGGTTCCACGGCTGGAAACCGTAGACATTGGTGAAGATGCGGTCCTTATCCGCGAGCATCTATCGACCCTTCCCCACCATGTTCTGAATGAAAATATATGCGAGCACGGCCAGGCCGAGCACGATCGCGATGCCGACCAGCTTGAACGCAAGCTTGAGCGCCCAGCCGAGCACGACGATGCCGCCGATGATCGCGAGGATGACGAAGACGAGGTTCTTGGTCTCCTGCTTCATCACCACTCGCCCCGATAATCGTGGTTCGCGGTTTCCATCGCGGCCAGGTTGGTCGGCGCGCCGAGCGGCTCGACCGTGTGGCGGCCGGGCTCCTGCGTGCCGGGCTTGGGGCTCTCGCCCTTGGCCAGCGCGTCGAGGATCGTCAGCGTGCGATCATAGGTGAGGTCTTCGAAGTTATCGTCGTTGATCTGCACCATCGGCGCGGACGAGCAATTGCCCATGCACTCGACTTCGGTCAGCGTGAACAGGCCGTCCTCGGTGGTGTGGCCCTTCTTGAGCCCGCGCGCCTTGCACGCCGCCATCACGTCGTCCGAACCGCGCAGCATGCACGGCGTCGTGCCGCAGACCTGCACGTGGAAGCGGCCGACCGGCACCAGATTGAACATGGTGTAGAAGGTCGCGACTTCGAACACGCGGATATACGGCATGTCGAGCTGCTTCGCGATGAACTCGATCACCGGGATCGGCAACCAGCCCTGGGTATTGGTCTCGGCGCCGACCTGGCGCTGGGCGAGATCCAGATACGGGATGGTGCACGACATCTGCCGGCCCGCCGGATAGCGGCCCATAATCTCGCGTGCCTTCTCGGCATTCTCCGGCGTCCACTGGAAATTGCCCCAGCGCGCGCGGACCTCCGCTTCATCGGGGAGTTGGGGTGCGTCAGCCATTAACGAATGAACTCCACGCGATCGACCTTGCCGTCGGCAAAGGAATAGATCGACATAACTTCGAACGGATCGCTCTCGGGCGACCGCGCGACCTTCTCGTGCAGGACGACGGTGTCGCCCAGCGCATAGCTGGTCAGGATTTCGGCGCTGTTCTGCGGGAACTCGGCGAACATCGCCTTGAGCCCCGAGCGCACACCTTCCTTGCCCTCGCGCAGCACCGCGCCGCGATAGCCCGCCTCGCAGGCACCGTCGGTCATCAGCTCGACATAGGCGTCAGCGTCCTGCGCATTGTAGTGCGCGATCATCTGATGCGTGATGGCGATACGGTCGGCGCTCACCGGTCGCACTCCCCGAACACGATGTCGAGCGCACCCAGGATGGCGGTGATGTCGGCGAGCATATGGCCCTTCGACATGAAGTCCATCGCCTGCAAGTGGCTGAACGCCGTCGGGCGGATCTTGCAGCGATACGGCTTGTTGGTGCCGTCCGAGACCAGATACACGCCGAACTCGCCCTTCGGGCTCTCGGTCGCGACATACACTTCGCCGGCAGGCACGTGATAGCCTTCGGTGAAGAGCTTGAAATGGTGGATCAGCGCTTCCATCGACTGCTTCATCTCGCCACGACGGGGCGGCGCGACCTTGCGATCGAGGGTGAGCACGGGGCCTTCCGGCATCTGCTGGAGGCACTGCTTCATGATGCGCGCGGACTGATAGACTTCCTCGACGCGAACCATGAACCGGTCATAGCAGTCGCCACGGGTGCCGACCGGCACCTCGAAGTCCATGCGGTCGTACACGTCATAGGGCTGCGACTTGCGCAGGTCCCACGGAATGCCCGCGCCGCGGATCATCGGGCCCGAGAAGCCCCAGGCCACCGCGTCCTCGCGGCTCACCACCGCGATGTCGACGTTACGCTGCAGGAAGATGCGGTTCTCGGCCACCAGGCTGATAGCATCCCCGAACAGGCGCGGCAGGCGCGTGTCGAGCCACTCGGCGATGTCGGTCAGCAGCTTGAGCGGCACGTCCTGGCGGACGCCGCCCACGCGGAAATAGTTCGAGTGCATGCGCGCGCCCGAAGCACGCTCGAAGAAGTTCAGGCAGTCCTCGCGGATCTCGAACATCCACAGGTTCGGCGTCATCGCGCCGACGTCCATCACGTGCGAACCGAGGTTCAGCATGTGATTGCAGATGCGGGTCAGCTCGGCGAAGAACACGCGGAGGTACTGGCCACGAAGCGGAACCTCGAGGTCGAGCAGCTTCTCAACCGCCAGCACATAGCTGTATTCCATGCCCAGCGGCGAGCAGTAATCGAGGCGATCGAAATACGGCAGCGCCTGGGTGTAGGTCTTGTACTCGATCAGCTTCTCGGTGCCGCGGTGGAGCAGACCGACGTGCGGATCGACGCGCTCGATGATCTCGCCGTCCAGCTCGGTCACCAGGCGCAGCACGCCGTGGGCCGCCGGATGCTGCGGGCCGAAGTTGATCGTGTAGTTCGCGATCTCCGTGTCGCCCTTCTCCGGCTTGCCGCCGTCGATGACGCCTTCGATCTCGTCGAGATAATCAGCCATTACGCTTCACCCTCCGGCGCCTTCTTGACGCGCGGCTTGCGGGGTTTCTTTTCGGCGGGCTCCGGCCCGGCCTCGGGACCCGACTTGCCCGCGCCGGTGTCGGCGGTGCTGTCGCTGGTCTTCGGCTTGGTCACCTTGGCCCTGGCCGGCTTGGCCGCCGGAGCCTTGCGGATCTCGTCGGCGGTCAGCGGCGTCGGCGCACCCTTTGCCTCGGGCTGCGGCGCAACGGCCGGAGCAGGCGCGGGAGCTGGCTTCGCAGCAGGCGCGGGCGGCGGAGCCGGCGGCGTCGGCGCGACATATTTCTCGTCGCCCGGCAGGATATATTCGGCGCCTTCCCACGGGCTCATGAAGTCGAACGTGCGGAAGTCCTGGGCCAGCGTGACGGGCTCATAGACCACGCGCTTCGCTTCCTCGGAGTACCGCAGCTCGACGAAGCCGGTCAGCGGGAAGTCCTTGCGCTGCGGGTGCCCGACGAAACCATAGTCGGTCAGGATACGGCGCAGGTCGGTGTTGCCCGAGAAGAGCACGCCGTACATGTCGTAGACTTCGCGCTCGAGCCAGCCGGCGACCGGCCAGATGCCCGTGACGGACGGAACAGCCTGCTCCTCGTCGGTGATCGCCTTCACCTTGATGCGGTGGTTCCGCGTCAGGCTGAGCAGGCAATAGACCACTTCGAAACGCTCGGGGCGCTCTGGATAGTCGACACCGGCGATTTCCATCAGCTGCTGGAACTCGAGGCCGGGCGTGTCACGCAGCAGCGTCATGCCCTCGACCACGCGGGCGCGGTCGAGCGTCAGGTTCACTTCGCCGACCTTGTCCTCGGCATGGACCAGAATGTCGCCCAACGCGGCCTTGGCCGCGTCGATCACGCCTTCGTTCGACGCATAGCGCGGCGCCACGGTCTTCACGGCGCTCATCGTTCGATCGTCCCGACGCGACGGATCTTACGCTGCAGCTGCATGATGCCATACAGCAGCGCTTCGGCGGTCGGCGGGCAGCCCGGGACATAGATGTCCACCGGCACGATCCGGTCGCAGCCGCGCACGACGCTGTAGCTATAGTGGTAATAGCCGCCGCCATTGGCGCAGCTGCCCATCGAGATGACGTACTTCGGCTCCGACATCTGGTCATAGACCTTGCGGAGGGCCGGAGCCATCTTGTTGCACAGCGTACCGGCGACGATCATCACGTCCGACTGGCGCGGCGATGCGCGCGGCGCAGCACCGAAGCGCTCCATGTCGTAGCGCGGCATGTTGACGTGGATCATCTCGACCGCGCAGCAGGCGAGACCGAAGGTCATCCACCACAGCGAGCCGGTACGGGCCCACTGGAACAGCTCCTCGGTCGAGGTGACCAGGAAACCCTTGTCGCCGATCTCGGCGTTGATGTCGTTCAGGAAGCCGACGTCCGGGAGGGTTCCCGGCGGGGGCGGCGTCGTGGTGAGCTCTACTCCCATTCGAGCGCTCCCTTCTTCCAGGCGTAGACGAGGCCGAGCGTGAGCTCGGCGATGAAGATCATCATCGAGATCCAGGCGGTCCAGCCCAGCGAGAAGACCGAGACGGCCCACGGGTACAGGAACGCAGCTTCGAGATCGAAGATGATGAACAGGATGGCGACGAGGTAGAAGCGCACGTCGAACTGGCTGCGCGAATCCTCGAATGCGGGGAAACCGCACTCATATTCGCTGAGCTTTGCTTCCGTCGGCTTGTGCGAGCCCGTCAGCCGGCTGACCAGCATGGGCAGGAACACGAAGGCGCTGGAAAGCGCGAGGGCGACCCCGAGGAACAACAGGATCGGCAGATATTGTGACAGGTCGACCAATGGCCTTCTCTTCTCGCGACTGCGGAATCTGACGGGGGCTTTAGGACGATGAGCCGAGTGCGGCAAGGGTTCTAACCCCTGAGAATCACTCGCAATAAGTCCGCGCGGAGCCCAAACGGAAAAACCCGGCAACGCGGCCGGGTAAATCCTTTGAAATGCGATGTTTTACGGGAGCGGCGCTCAGCGCAGCGCGCCAGCCACCAGCTTGTGCAGCTTGGAGTGCAGCACGTCATTGGCCGCGAGATACTGGTTGCGCTCGCGCGCCAGGTCCTGGCCACGGTAATCGGTTACGAACCCGCCGGCTTCCTTCACCAGCAGCATGCCGGCAGCCACGTCCCAGGGCTTGAGGTCCGATTCCCAGAAACCGTCGAAGCGGCCCGCGGCGACCCAGGCCAGGTCGAGCGCGGCCGCGCCAAGCCGGCGAATCCCCGCCACTTCCGGCGCCACGGCACCGAAGATGCGGCTCCACTCGGCGAAATTACTGTGCCCAAGGAACGGGATGCCCGTCGCGATCAGCGCTTCGTCGAGGTGACGACGGGCCGAAACGCGCAGGCGCTGGTCCTGCAGCCAGGCACCGCGGCCCTTTTCCGACCAGAAGCTCTCGTCGGTCAGCGGCTGGTAGATATAGGCGTGCGTCACCTCGGGCTTGCCCTGGGCGCCACGCGGATCCTCGACCGCGATCGAGATGCAGAAATGCGGGATGCCGTGGAGGAAGTTGCTGGTGCCGTCGAGCGGATCGATGATCCAGCGCGGCTTGTCCGGATCGCCGGCGATCTCGCCGCGCTCCTCGACCAGGAAGCCCCAGTCAGGACGCGCCTTCTGCAGCTCTTCGATCAACGTGTCCTCGGCGCGCTTGTCGGCGATGCTGACAAAGTCGGCCGGACCCTTGCGGCTGACCTGGAGGTGCTGGACCTCGTTGAAGTCGCGACGCAGGCGCGGGCCGGCCTTGCGGCAGGCGCGCTCCATGACGGTGATGAGGCCGGAATGGGCTACCAATTCAAATGCTCCACACGAACACCTCTCCCGCATTTGCGGGAAAGGGAGGGACCCATCGCCTTAGCGATGGGAGGGTGAGAGCCTTCTTCTTCGGGCTTTCGCCGGCAGAAGAACGCCCTCACCCAACCCTCTCCCGCGAAAGCGGGAGAGGGCCAAGAATGCAAATCAATCCGCGCGGCGGACGTAGGCCTGCTCGTACACGTCGACGACGATGCGGGTGCCCGAAGCGATATGCGGCGGCACCATGATGCGCACGCCGTTGTCGAGCACGGCCGGCTTGTACGACGACGAGGCCGTCTGGCCCTTCACCACGGCATCGGCCTCGACGATCGTCGCTTCGATCGTGTCGGGCAGCTGCACGCTGATGGCTTCTTCGTCATAGAGTTCCATCACCACGTCCATGCCGTCCTGCAGGAAGGCAGCCGCGTCGCCGAGCAGGTCGCGCGGCAGCGTGGTCTGGTCATAGGTTTCCTTGTCCATGAAGACGAGCGTGTCGCCTTCCGGATACAGGAACTGGAAGTCCTTGGTGTCGAGGCGCACGCGCTCGACCGTTTCCGCCGAGCGGAAGCGGACGTTGTTCTTGCGGCCGTCGCGAAGGTTCTTGAGCTCGACCTGCATGTACGCACCGCCCTTGCCGGGCTGCGTGTGCTGGATCTTCACGGCACGCCAGATGCCGTTTTCATATTCGATGATGTTGCCGGGACGGATGTCCACGCCGCTGATCTTCATGGTCGAGACCTATGGAACTGAGAAAGAGCTGAGCGCGCGCCTTTAGCCGCGTGCGGCGTCTTCGGCAAGCCATCCCGCGCGGGTGAAAGCCGGGGCCTCGTGCCGCACGCTGTCCCTTTGCGGCGCGAGATCCCGGCTTTCACAGCGATGACGGACTATCGATCGGCATCCCGCAGCAGCGGATAGGGATTTATGTTCCGGCCCTGCCACCAGCCTTCGCCCGGCTGCATCAGCTTGATCTCGAAATGGAGATGCGGTGCCCCGCCCTGCGCGCTGCCGGTATTGCCCACCGTCGCGATCTGCTCGCCCTGCCGCACGACCTGCTTCTCGGCGACCAGATAGGTATCGAGATGCGCATAATAGTGGATCGTCGTGCGATCGCGGGTGCGGACATAGAGGGTATGCCCGCCATTCACGCTCTCGAAGATCTTTTCGACCGTGCCCGAGGCGGCCGCGAGTACCGGCGTACCGTGCGGCGCCATGATGTCGATCGCATGATGCTCACGAGTGCCCCCGCCCCGGCTCTGCCCCCAGGTGTCGCTGAGCTGCCGCGCCGCGACACCCTCCACCGGGATGATCAGGGCGACCGGGTCGCCGTTGCCCGCAGCTGGCGCCGACGCAGGCTCCGTTCCGACCGATTGCGACGCGGGAGACGCCGCAGGCTGGACGGTGATCCGGACCAGCGAGAGAAAGGCCAGCGCAAGCAGCAACAGCAGCGCACCCATCCCCCAGCCGATCCGTTTCGCCCAGACCAGCATCGCCCCTATTCCTGGAATACGGCCTTGGTGCCCGGCTTGACCATCAGCGCGAGCCGGGTGGCATCCCAATTGGTCAGGCGGATGCAGCCATGGCTTTCGGTGCGGCCGATCGTCTGCGGTTCGGGCGTGCCATGGATGCCGTAATGCTCCTTCGACAGGTCCAGCCACACCACCCCCACCGGGCCATTGGGTCCCGGCGGCAACATCGCCGGGTCACTGCCCTTCTTCGCGTCCCAGAACAGCTTGGGGTTGTAGTGGAACTTGGGGTTGGTGTCCGCCCCATAGATCTTCCAGATACCGATGGGCAGCGGATCATGCGCGCTGCCCATCGTCGCGTTGAACTGTGCGACAAGGCGGTCCTGCTTGTCGAACACCTTGAGCACCTTCTCGCTCTTGTCGACGACGAGATGGTCCGCCTCCGGCACCTTGGCCTCGACATTGAGCATGGTGAGCGTCTGGCGCCACTCCGGCTTGATGTCCGCCGGATAGTCGCGCGAGGCAGGCAGCGCGTTGGGGAAGATGAACTCCGCCCCCGGCCCGATCGCCTTGCCGCCCGGGTTCAGCTCCACCAGCACCTCCGGCGTGGTGTGGAACATCTCGGCCAGCTTCTCGAGTGGACGGGTGTAACCAAGCGATGGCAGCTTCGCCTGCTTCTCCGGATCCTTAGGGATCGGATTGACGTACGGCCCCTTCAGGGTCTCCGCATCGAGCGTCAGCTTTCGCACGGGTCGCAGCGAGGCATAGGGTGCCAGCGCCTTGAGCGTCGACGCATCCAGCTTGCCGCTGGGCGTCATCCCGCGCGAAGTCTGGAAGCCCTTGAGCGCCGCCGTGAGCGACTGCCCCTCCCGCCCATCGAGAATGCCCGGCGAGAAGCCGAGATGATCGAGGATCACCTGGGCATGGAGGATGGTATAGTCGATCGGCGGCTTGCCCGAAGTTCCCGCCTGCGCGAATGCACCGGGACCGAGCGAGGCAAAGGCGAGGCAAGCCGACAACCCAAGGAATTTCCGCACCAAATCAAGCTCCTGCAGACGACGTTCCGCAAGAACAACGGCTGGAACTCCGGGTTGGTTTCGTTAGGCCAGCACCGCCGCGAACGCCTTGATAGCCGCTTCCTCGTCCCCGCCCCACACGGCGTTGGAAACCGCCAGGAAGTCCGCCCCCGCCTTGACCAGCGGCGCGGCGTTGTACGGCGTGATCCCGCCGATCGCGACGCAGGGCAGCTCGAACAGCGCCGACCACCAGCTCAGGATCACCGGCTCGGGCCGATGCTTGGTCTCCTTGGTCGTGGTCGGATAGAAGGCGCCGAACGCGACATAGTCCGCGCCCGCCTCGCCCGCTTCCATCGCCAGATGGCGGCTGTCATGGCAGGTCACGCCGATCTGCACTTCCGGGCCGAGCACCGAACGCGCCTCGCGCGGATCGCCATCGCCCTGCCCCAGATGCACGCCGTCCGCGCCGAGCCGCTTGGCCAGGCTGACGTCGTCGTTGACGATGAACGCCACGTCGGCATCCGCACAGATCTGGCGCAGCGGCTCGCCAAGCCGTGCCGCCTCATGCTGATCGACACCCTTCACCCGGAACTGGAAGGCGGCGACCGCCCCCGCGCCGAGCGCGCGCTTGAGGCGCTCCGGGAAGGCGCCCGCCACATCGAGCGGCGAGATCAGATAGAGCTGGCACTTCGGCCGGCGCACGTCGCGCACGAACTGGTCGGCGAAATTCGGGTCGAGCGGCGGCAGGCCGTCTTCATCAAGGTCGGTCATCCCGGCTGCCTTAGCGAAAGCCGCCTGACTGCACCACTCTCGATCGAAAGGGCGTGACAGCCCGTCCCGCGCCAAGGCAGGATCACCCCGGTTAGCAGGCGAAAAAGGGGGATTCGCATGTTCAGCATGTTCAAATGGCCGATCGGGCGCTGCGGTCGCGGCGCGATGTTCCTGTGGCTGGTGCTCGGCAGCCTGGGCTTCTCGGCGATCAAGTTCTTCGCCTTCCAGCAGATCGACATCGGCGCGATCCAGCTCGGCTTCCGCTCCGGCGCGCTCACGCATCCGGCGGCCTTTCCGCTCTGGTATGTCGCGCTGGAGGCAGCGTTCAACCTGGCGCTGATCGTCGTCGCCATCGCCCGGCTCCACGACATCGGCAAGCCGGGCTGGTGGCTCCTCGGCTTCGTCGCGCTGGCAGGCCTCGCCGCCTTGCCGGGGCTCAGCATCCTCATCGTCGTTGCGCTCGTCCTGTGGCTCGCGCTGCTGTTCTGGCCCGGCACCTTCGGTCCCAACGCCTATGGCCCGCACCCACTCGGCTGGGAATCGCGCGAACATTATGAACGGCAGATGCGTGAGCTTCGCGAGCATGTCCCGCCGGGCAAGGCCTAGCCGCCGCGCACCACCGCCATCAGGAAGCCGTCCCAGCCCTTGTCGCCGACCGTCTGGATGGCGGTGGCGTCGAGGCGGGGCTCGACGGAAACCGCATCGAACAGCGCCCGCGCGCCGATCACCCGCGGGTCGGCATTGTCGGGATCGAGGATGTTTCCCTCGCGGATCACGTTATCGACCAGGATCACGCTGCCCGGCCGGGTGAGCGCCAGCGCTGCCTCGAGATAGGCGACATTGCTCGGCTTGTCGGCATCGATGAAGACCAGGTCGAACGGCCCCTCGCCCGCCGCGACCATCGCCGCCAGCGTATCCACCGCGGGCCCGACCCGAACCTCGCAGCGGTCGGCAAAGCCCGCCCGGGCAAGATTGGTCCGCGCCACCTCGGCATGATGCGGCTCCAGCTCCAGCGTCAACAGCCGCCCGTCCTCGGGCAAGGCCCGCGCCAGCCAGATCGTCGAATAGCCGCCCAGCGTACCCACTTCGAGGATACGCCGCGCGCCGGACATCCGCGCCAGCAGCTCGAGCATCCTGCCCTGCGCCGCCGACACGTCGATCGGCGGCAGCCCGCCCGCAGCATTCGCCGCCAGCGCGGCATCAAGCACTGGATCGTCGCCAAGCAGCCTGTCGGCGATATAACCGTCAACCTCGGCCCAGCGCCGCTCCATCAGCGCGCCGCGCCGTTCACCGGTCGCGTCTCGACATGCGTCTCGAACCCGGCGATCAGCGGCCGTCCCCTCGCGATCGCGTCCCGCACCGCCGGCAGCTTGAGCGAGTCGGCGTGGAACTGCTTCGACTTCCACACCTCGGTGATCCAGATGCCGTCGGCATCGCCCAGGTCCTCGGCAATCAGATAGGCGATGCAGCCGGGCATGTCGGCGGCGCCGCCGCTCAGCAGCGCGATCAGCTCGGCGCGCTTGCCCGGCTGGGCCTTGATCTTGCCGATCATCCCGTAAAGCGCGTCTTCCATCCGGAACTCCCTGGCCAAGGCGGGCGTGCCCAGCAACGCGAGTGCGAAGCCGGCCAAAACGGGTCTGCGGGCAATGGTCATGCGGCCACCCTAGCCGCTTCCAGCGCCGCGATGAAGGCTGCCGGATCGTCGAAGCGGTGCGCCACTGCCCGGATCGCCCTGCGCCGCCGTAAGATCGGTTCGTCCAGCTCGACCAGCAAATTCGGGTAGGCGATCAGGCCGAGATTGAGCGCGTCGCGCCGCTTGATCTCCGCGCCCTCCCAGCTGGTGCGTACCGCCGAGACGCGCGCCACCGGAACCTCGACCCCGGCGATATGGCCTGCCCGCAGGACCAGCCGCTCGCCATCCACCAGCACGGGCAGCCGCCGAAAGGAGCGGATCGCATGCACCAGCCACACCACGCCCGCCAGGCTGGCCAGCGTGACGACCATCGCCACCCGCCAGTCCCACAGCGCCAGCAGGAAATGGACGACCGCCAGCTCCAGCCCGGCAAGCGCGGCGAACACCCACATCATCGGCGCGAGGCTGCGATGATAGGGGTGTTCGCTCGCGGCCAAGCTTATTGCTCGCCCTTGTAGATGCCGACCAGCTTGTCGAGCATCGCCAGCGCTTCCGCACGCGGGCGCTGGAAGGTGTTGCGCCCGATGATCGAGCCGTTGCCGCCGCCGTCACGGATGTCGATCGCGTCCTGGTAGACGGCGTCGGCGCCCTTGGCCGCGCCGCCCGAGAAGACCACGATGCGGCGACCGTTGAAGCAGCTCTTCACGACATGCTTCACCCGGTCGGCCTGGCTCGACCAGTCGGTGCCTTCATACACCTTCTGCGCGTCCTTCTGCTCGATATGCGCGCTCGGCAGCTTCACCTTGATGATGTGCGCGCCGAGCAGCGCGGCGATGTGCGCGGCATAGGCGCCGACGTCGAGCGCCAGCTCGCCGTCCTTGCTCAGCTTGCCGCCGCGCGGATAGGACCAGATCACCGTCGCGATGCCGACCGAGGCCGCCTCGGCGCGCAGTTCCTTGATCTCCTCGATCATCTCGAACACGTCTTCCGAGCCCGGATAGATGGTGAAGCCGATCGCGGCACAGCCCAGCCGCAGCGCGTCGTCCACGCCGCCCGTCACGGCCTGGTTGTTGCTGGTCGCCCAGCTGTTCGAGCTGTTGACCTTGAGGATCGTCGGGATCTGGCCGGCAAAGGTGTCGGCACCCGCCTCGATCATGCCCAGCGGCGCGGCATAGGCACTCAGGCCCGCGTCGATCGCCAGCTGGTAGTGGTAATGGGGATCATAGGCATCCGGGTTCACCGCGAAGCTGCGCGCCGGGCCATGCTCGAAGCCCTGATCGACCGGCAGGATGATCAGCTTGCCCGTGCCGCCCAGCCTGCCCTGCATCAGGATGCGGGCGAGGTTCGCCTTCACGCCGGGATTGTCGGATTCATAGTTCGCGAGAATGGCTTTTACGGCCGGCGTGATCGACATCTGTATCCCCTTGCATATCTGGTGTTGGGGAGCCCCTATCGCCCGGATTTGCAGGCGAAAAGCCTGACAACGCTGCCACCGTGCAAGCTTTTCTGCAAGCGACGATGAGCGGTTCCGATCCCGCGCTTGACGGCGCCGTGGGCCGGAGACAGCATGGCCTCGGCTAGAGGGGGAAAAGCCATGGGGATTTCTGCACTTTGCACGCGGCTGGCGCTTGCTGCGCTGCCATTCTCGCTGCTCGGGGCCGCACCGGCGCCGGCACCCATGGTCGCAGCCGTCAAGGTCGGCCAGCCCGCCCCGCCCTTCACGCTCCGGTTGATCCGCGGCGGCAACAAGGTCTCGCTCGACGAGCTCCGCGGCAACGTCATCGTCCTGAACTTCTGGGCGACCTGGTGCGCGCCCTGCCGCAAGGAGCTGCCGACGCTCGATCGCTATTATGAGCTGCGCAAGGATGCCGGGCTGCGCGTCTACGCCGTCGCCACGGAAGATTCGCTGCCGGTCTATCAGCTCAAGAAGCTGTTCGACGTGATGCACATCGATCCGGTGCGCTCGATCAAGGGGCCGTATGACGTGGTGGGGAACGCCGTGCCGACCAACATCATCATCGATCGGAACGGCGTCGTCCGCTACGCCAAGGCCGCGGCGCTGGACCTCGACCGGCTGAACGAACTGCTCGTGCCGCTGCTCAACGAGAAAGTGAAATAGCCCGGGCGGGGACGCCGCAGGGCGCCCCCAGGGCCGGTTTCAGCCTGCCAGCGCGGCGACGCCGGGCAGCTCCTTGCCTTCCATCCATTCGAGGAAGGCACCGCCCGCGGTCGAGACGAAGGTGAAATCCCCCGAGACGCCGGCCTGGTTGAGTGCCGCCACCGTGTCACCACCACCGGCGACCGAGACGAGCTGGCCTTCCTTGGTCAGCGCCGCGGCGGTCTTCGCCAGCGACACCGTCGCGGTGTCGAACGGCGGGGTCTCGAACGCGCCGAGCGGGCCGTTCCACACCAGGGTGCGGCAGGTCTTGAGCACATCGGCAAGCGCTTCGGTCGCCGCCGGGCCGATGTCGAGGATCATCTCGTCGGCCGCGACTTCGTGGACGTTGACCGTGCGCAGGCTCGGCGGGTTCGCCGCGAACTCCTTCGCCACGACCACGTCATAGGGCAGGTGCACGGTGCAGTTGGCGCGGTCGGCCGCGTCGAGGATTTCCTCGGCGGTGCCGGTCAGGTCGTGCTCGCACAGCGACTTGCCCACATCCACGCCGCGCGCGGCGAGGAAGGTGTTGGCCATGCCGCCGCCGATGATCAGGTGATCGACCTTCTCGACCAGATGGCGCAGCACGTCGAGCTTCGAGGAGACCTTGGCACCCCCGACAACCGCCGCGACCGGATGCTCGGGATTGCCGAGCGCCTTGTCGAGCGCGTCGAGCTCGGCTTCCATCTGGCGGCCGGCGAAGGCAGGCAGCTTGTGCGCCAGGCCCTCGGTCGAGGCATGGGCGCGGTGCGCGGCCGAGAATGCGTCGTTGACGTAGAGGTCGCCGAGTGCCGCAAGCGCGTCGATCGCCTCGGGCGTGTTCTTCTCTTCGCCCGGATCGAAGCGAGTATTCTCGAGCAGAGCGATATCGCCCTCGCCCATCGCCGCGATCGCCTCGGCCGCGCCATCGGTGTCGACGAAGCGGACTTCGCGGCCCAGCACATGGGCGAACGGCTGGGTGACCAGCGACAGGCTCATCTCGGGGTTACGCTGCCCCTTGGGGCGGCCGAAATGCGCGAGGACGATAACCTTGGCGCCCTTGTCCGCCAGCTCGGCGACGGTCTGCACGGCGGCGCGCAGCCGGGTGTCGTCGGTCACCTGGCCATCGGCCATCGGCACGTTGAGGTCCTCGCGGACCAGCACGCGCTTGCCGGCGATATCGCCCATGTCGTCGAGCGTCTTGAAGTTGCGCGCCATTTCGTCCCTCACAAATCGAGCGGTCGCCCTATCCCCGTCATCCCGGCGCAAGCCGGGATCTCAGGAGATAGAGCGACCCTTATGCCTCACGAGATCCCGACTTTCGTCGGGATGACGCGCAAATCAGCCCAGCTTCGCCATCGCGGTGGCCGTGTCGACCATGCGGTTCGAGAAGCCCCACTCATTGTCGTACCAGCTGACGACGCGCACCAGCTTGCCGTCGATCACCGCGGTCTCCAGGCTGTCGACGGTCGACGAAGCCGGGGTGTGGACGATGTCGATCGAGACCAGCGGCTCGTCCGAGAAGAGCAGGATGCCCTTGAGCGGGCCTTCTTCCGAAGCCGCCTTCAGGATCGCGTTCACTTCCTCGACGCTGGTATCGCGCTTCGGGGTGAAGGTCAGGTCGACCAGGCTGCCGTCCGGAACCGGAACGCGGATCGCCGAGCCGTCCAGCTTGCCCTTCAGCTCCGGCAGCACCTCGCCCACGGCGCGCGCGGCGCCGGTGGTGGTCGGGATGATGCTCATCGCGGCGGCGCGCGCACGACGCAGGTCCGGGTGGATCTGGTCGAGGATCTTCTGGTCGTTGGTATAGGCGTGGACCGTGGTCATCAGGCCGCGCTCGATGCCGACGGTGTCGTTCAGCACCTTGGCGACCGGCGCAAGGCAGTTGGTGGTGCACGATGCGTTGGAGACGATCGTGTGGCCGGCCTCCAGCTTGTCATGGTTCACGCCGTAGACGACGGTCAGGTCGACATTCTTGCCCGGAGCCGAGATCAGCACCTTCTTGGCGCCGGCGTCGATGTGCTTCTGGGCCGAAGCGCGGTCGGTGAAGAAGCCCGTGCACTCCAGCACCAGCTCCACGCCGTTCTCGGCGTGCGGCAGGTTGGCGGGATCACGCTCCTTGGTCACCTTGATGCGGGTGCCGTCGATGATCAGGTCGTCGCCCTCGGCGGT
Source organism: Sphingomonas kyeonggiensis (assembly GCF_014204495.1). Lineage (GTDB taxonomy): Bacteria > Pseudomonadota > Alphaproteobacteria > Sphingomonadales > Sphingomonadaceae > Sphingomonas > Sphingomonas kyeonggiensis_A. The sequence continues at coordinate 567,526 of NZ_JACHLN010000002.1, forward strand.
GACGGTGCCCGGATACTTGCCGTGCACGCTGTCGCGCGAGAAGAGCCACGCATTCGACTTGGCATCGGCCAGGTCGTTGATCGTGACGAGCTCGAGCCCGCTATCCGGACGCTCCAGGATCGCGCGCGCGACCAGTCGACCGATGCGCCCGAACCCGTTGATCGCAACCTTCGTCATGCCTGTTCTCCGTTCAACTTTTCGACGATCTGCGGAACGATGGCTCCCGCAGTGAGCCCGAAATGCTCGTAGAGCTTCAGATAGGGGCCCGAGGCGCCAAATCCATCCACTCCAAAGTTCAATCCATCAATGCCGGTATAGCGCTCCCAGCCCAGCGTCGTGCCGGCCTCGATCGAGACCTTGAGCGCATGCGCCGGCAGCAGGTCGCGCTTGTACTGCGCGTCCTGCGCATCGAAGCGCTCCCAGCACGGCATCGAGACGACGTCGGCACCGATGCCCTGGGCTTCCAGCTCGTCGCGCACGGCGACCGCGATCTCGACTTCCGAGCCGCTGGCGATCAGCACCACCTGGCGCGGCGCCTCGGCCTCGCGGATGGCATAGGCACCGCGCGCCGAGCGGTTCTCGCCGGCCTCGAGGCGCAGCTGCGGCAGGTTCTGGCGGCTGAGCGCGAGCAGGCCGGGGCCGTCCGCGCGCTGGAGCGCCAGTTCCCAGCACTCTGCGGTCTCGACCACGTCGCACGGGCGATAGACGTCCAGGTTGGGGATCAGGCGCAGGCTGGTCAGGTGCTCCACCGGCTGGTGGGTCGGGCCGTCCTCGCCCAGGCCGATCGAGTCGTGCGTCATCACATAGATCACGCGTGCCTGTTGCAGCGCCGACAGGCGGATCGCCGCGCGGGCATAGTCCGCGAACACCAGGAAGGTGCCGCCATAGGGGATCACGCCGCCGTGCAGCGCCATGCCGTTCATCGCCGCCGACATGCCGAACTCGCGGATGCCGTAATAGACATAGCGGCTGGCGTAGTTGTCGGCGTTGAACGCGCCCAGGCCCTTGGTCAGGGTATTGTTCGAGCCGGTCAGGTCGGCCGAGCCGCCGACGGTGTCGGGGATCTGCGCGTTGATCGCTTCGAGCGCCATCTCGCTCGCCTTGCGGGTCGCGACCTTCTGCGGCGCGTCGATCAGGCCCTGGATATGATCCGAGAGCGAGAACCAGGCCGGCAGCTCGCCGCGCATCCGGCGCTCGAACTCGGCGCGGTCCTCATGCTCCGCGAGGCGCTGCTTCCATTCGGCATGCGGCGTTGCACCGCGCTTGCCGGCTTCGAGCCAGGTCTCGCGGATATCGCCGGGAATCTCGAAGGCCGGGTGATTCCAGCCCAGCTGCACGCGCGCGGCGGCGACTTCGTCGGCGCCCAGCGGCGAGCCGTGCACCTTGGACGAGCCCTGCTTGTTCGGCGCGCCGAAGCCGATGATCGTGCGGCACTTGACCAGCGACGGCAGGTCGCTCGCGATCGCCTCGTCGAAGGCGCGGGCGATGTCCGCGGCGTCATGGCCGTCGCACTCGACGACCTGCCAGCCCGATGCCCGGTAGCGTGCCGGGATGTCCTCGCTCGACGAGAGCGACACCGCGCCGTCGATCGTGATCTTGTTGTCGTCCCACAGCACGATCAGCTTGCCGAGCTTCAGATGCCCGGCGAGGCCGACCGCCTCATGGTTGATGCCTTCCATCAGGCAGCCGTCACCGGCAATCACCCAGGTGCGGTGATCGACCAGGTCGTCGCCATAGACGGCGTTGAGGTGGCGTTCGGCGGCGGCGAAGCCCACGGCCATCGCCAGGCCCTGGCCGAGCGGGCCGGTGGTGCACTCGACGCCTTCCAGCTCGAAATTCTCGGGGTGGCCGGCGCAGGGGCTGCCGATCTGGCGGAAGTCGCGAATGTCCTGCAGCGTCGGGCGGGCATAGCCGGTCAGGTGGAGCAGCGAATATTGCAGCATCGAGCCATGGCCGGCCGAGAGCACGAAGCGATCGCGGTCCGCCCATTTCGGATCGGCCGGGTCGTACTTCAGGTAATTCTGGAACAGCACGGTGGCGACGTCGGCCATGCCCATCGGCATGCCCGGATGCCCCGAATTGGCCGCCTCCACGGCGTCCATCGACAATGCCCGGATGGCATTGGCGCAGTCGGTGAAGCTTGCGGTCACTTGGAGTCCCCTGATGCTGGCGCGGACGCCTTTGGTGCCCTTGGGGGCCTACGTCAACCGCCTCGGCACTGCGAAACCGTGCAGGACTCGAACCGGCGCTGCTTCGCATCAGCTCGGCGAACCCGTCATGGAACCGGTGCCATTCAGGGGTTGCGAGGTTCGGATGGGGTGCGTAACGCTTGATCCATGGCAAGTACGCCCGCCGATCGTATCGAACAGGCCCTCGTCCGCATCGAGAAAGCCGCTGCAGCGCGGGCCTATGCCTGCGAACGCATCACCCAGCGCCACGCCAAGCTGCGGTCCCGCATCGAGGATGCGGTATCGTCGCTCGATGCGCTGATCGCGCGTGAAACCCAGGCGGACCAGGACTGATGGCCGACATCGATATTTCCGTCGCCGGCCGCAGCTATTCGGTCGCCACCCGCGAAGGCGACGAAGCCCATATCCGGCACCTCGAGTCGATCCTGCAGCGCCACGCCGACACGGCACTGCGCGCCTCGGGCGGGCTTAATGCCGAGCGCACTCTGGTCTATCTGTCGCTGATCCTCGCCGACCTGCTCGACGAGACCGAGCGCAACCCGCCGGAAGGCGTGTCGCCGGTACTGCTCGAGCGCATCGCCGACCGGCTCGAGGCCGTGGCTGCCGCGCTCGAGGAAGACGCCAGCGAAGCGTAACCCTTCAACCCTCGTGTTCTCCGGCGAAGGCCGGGGCCCGAGGTTTCTCTCCCGCATCGCTCGTGACCCTGGGCCCCGGCCTTCGCCGGGGAACAAGAAGTGTCTGGCAACCCGTTGCGAACCCCCACCGAACCCCCTACATCCATCAGCGGCGGAACTGCCCGGCACGAGCCGTTGCAATTATCCCTGAGGCTATTCATCATCCATGGGGGCTGTCCCTGTGCGGATCCTGGTCCGCGGCATATGGTCCCCACCTGACGTAACGGGCGTCAGAGGATACTTCAGGCAAACGACCCATGGTGGTTCCGCCACCGCTCCCGTAAAAGGCGACGCATGATCGACAAGCTAGCCCTTCGGGCGCAGCTCCGTGCGGAGCGTGACGCCTTCGCCATCGAAGCGAGCGAGGCGATCCTCGCCCCCGAGCATTTCATCGAGCATCTCCAGCCGGGCATGACGGTCGCCACCTATGTCGCGATCGGCAGCGAGGCGGACCCCACCCAGCTCGCCGCCGCGGCAGCGCAGGCCGGCTGCACGCTTGCCTTGCCCTTCGTTATCGGCCGCGCCGAGCCGCTGCGCTTCCTCGCCTGGCGGATGGGCGAGCCTTTGGTCGACGGCCCCTTCGGCCTGCGCCAGCCCCAGGCAGACAGCCCGGAAGTCGCTCCGGACGTGATCCTCACCCCGCTGGTCGGCTTCGATGCGCGGCTCAATCGACTCGGCCAGGGCGCCGCCCATTACGACCGTGCCTTTGCCCGTTATCCCGATGCCTGGCGCGTCGGCGTGGCCTGGTCGGTCCAGGAAGTGCCTGCCATCCCCAGCGACATCTGGGACGTGCCGCTGAATGCGGTGATCACCGAGAAAGGCATGACGTGGCACGCGGAAGCATAGAGCCGAGCTGGCGCAAGCCCGCCGGTGCACTGGGCATCGTCGCCTGGGTCTTCGCCTGGGTGATCCTGGTTGCCAGCTTCTCGGGCTGGATCGGCCGGCTGCACATCCTTGCCCAGCTGCCGATCTACGTCATCACCGGGATCGTCTGGATCCTGCCGCTCGGTGGCGTGCTGCGCTGGATGGAAACCGGTCGCTGGCGGCGCGCCTGAGCAGCGCGCCTCGGCATCGGGAAAGCAGCGATTCGTCTGGGAAGGGGTGGCCATGCGATGCATGGCGCGAGTGACGGGGCTCGAACCCGCGACCTCCGGCGTGACAGGCCGGCGCTCTAACCAACTGAGCTACACCCGCATCTGCGTATGAGAGAAGACCGCTCCCCGTATCCAATCGTCCGGTCGAAGCACGCACGGGGCGCACCCTGACAGTCAGACCATGGGGAATGGCGCGAGTGACGGGGCTCGAACCCGCGACCTCCGGCGTGACAGGCCGGCGCTCTAACCAACTGAGCTACACCCGCTCTCTCGAAGCGAGGAGGCGGGCACTAGACGCGACTTTTGGGGGTGTCAACCGGATTGGTCGCGACTTTTTCGCCGCAGCGGTCGATTATCCACAGGATCGTTCACCAAGGTGCCGTGCTCGAACAGGAAACCGGCGATATCCGGCTTGCCCGCGGCGTTGACCACGGTCTGGATGATGATCAGCAGCGGCACCGCGAGCAGTGCGCCGGTGGTGCCCCACACCCAGCCCCAGAAGCTCAGCGAGATCAGGATCATGATCGGGCTGATCGTCAGACGGTGACCGACGACCAGCGGGGTCACGACATTCGCCTCGATCAGGTGGCAGGCGATCATCACGATCGGCGGCACGAACGCCCAGCCCAGGTCCGGGAAGGTCATCAGCCCGCCCATGGCGAGCAGCAGCGCGGCGAATACCGGGCCGAAATAGGGGATATAGTTGAGCAGCGCGACGATGCCGCCCCACATCAGCGGGGTCGGCATGCCGATCGCCCACAGCACGCCGGCGACGATCAGGCCCAGCGTCATGTTGATCACCGTGATCGTGCCGAGATAGGCCGAGGTGTCGTCGACCACGTCCTGGATCACCCGCGCGGTCGCCATCGCGCCGCCGAAGCTCGCCCGGCTGGTGATCGCGTTGCGGCGCAGGCGGGTCCAGCCGGAGAGGAAGAAGTAGATGACGAGGATGGCGAAGAACATCTCGACCAGCGCCGACGGCGCCGAGGTGGCGAACAGGTCGATCAGCGAACGCGGCGGCGTGGCAGCCATCACCTCGGGCTGCTTCATCGGCGCCGAGGCGAAGTTCATCACCGTCTTGTTCACGAAAGAATCGAGATTGGCGTAGAATTCGATCAACGGCTTCAGGTTTTCCTGGATCTGCGGGATCTTGGCGGGCAGGTCGCGGATCCACTGCCAGGCAGGGACGACGATCGAGGCCAGCGCGACATTGGCCGCGATCAGGAACAGCAGCACGCAGATGAACGCCGCGATCGGCGCCGGCAGCCGGTGCCGCTCGAGCCATTCGAGCAGCGGCACGAGTGCAATCGCGATCACCAGCGCGGTGGTCAGCGGCAGGAAGAACACCGCGCCCGCCTGCAGCGCGAACGGCAGCGCGAGCACCAGCCCGAGCCCGGCGATCAGCGTCAGCGCCGCCATCAGCCGGTCGCGCTTCTGCCCGTCGCCCATGCTCTCCTGGGTGGACGGCCCAAGCAGCGGCGCCCGTGCCGGTCCCGAGGGAAGTCCCTCGCCGTCCCGTTCGTCTTCCCCGCCGATGATGCCGTTCGTCTCGCTCACGTCGTCCCTTCCCTCGCTCGCGGAAACCCTAGCGCGGATTGCATTGGATGTAATCCCGGCTAGCGTTGCGAATATGGGCGAGAACATCCTGGTCCTCGATGAGGGCACCACTTCCACCCGCGCGATGCTGTTCGCGCCGTCGGGCAAGTGCCTGGGCAGCCATAGCGCCGAGCTCACCCAGCATTATCCCGGCCCCGGCCTGGTCGAGCATGACGCCAACGAGATCTGGAAGCGCACCCTGGAATGTGCCCATGCCATGGTCCGCGAGGCCGGCGGCGCAGACCGGATCGCCGCGATCGGCATCACCAACCAGCGCGAGACGATCGTCTTCTGGGACAAGACCACGGGCGAGCCCCTCGCCCCCGCCATCGTCTGGCAGGACCGGCGCAGCGCCGCGATGTGCCGTGCGTGGCGCGACGCCGGCGAGGAGCCGGGCGTCCAGGCGCGCACCGGCCTGCTGCTCGATCCCTATTTCTCCGGCACCAAGATCGCCTGGGCGATGCAGCACTGGCCCCAGCTCAAGGGCGTGGGCGACCGGCTTGCGATCGGCACGATCGAAAGCTGGCTGGTCTGGAAGCTCATCGGCGGCTTGCACATCACCGACGCCACCAATGCCTCGCGCACCTTGCTGATGGGCCTCGGCTCGGGCGGCTGGAGCGATGGCCTGCTCGAGATGTTCTCCGCCCCGCGCGACGCCTTGCCCGAGATCGTCGATTGCGCCGGCAAGTTCGGCACGACGAAGCTGTTCGGCGGCGAGATCCCGATCTGCGGCCTTGCCGGCGACCAGCAGGCCGCGACGATCGGCCAGGCCTGTCTCGAGCGCGGCGATACCAAGGCGACCTATGGCACCGGCGCCTTCGTCCTCACCAATGCCGGCACCGCCCCGCCCTCCTCCAGGAACCGCCTCCTCGCCACCGTGCTGTGGCAGCTGGGCGGGCGGCGCACCTATGCGATCGAGGGCTCGGTGTTCGTCGCCGGCAGCCTGGTCCAATGGCTGCGCGATTCGGTGCAACTGATCGAGAAAGCGCAGGATACCGAGCCGCTGGCACGCTCGGTGAAGGACAATGGCGGCGTCTATCTCGTTCCGGCCCTGTCCGGCCTCGGCGCGCCCTGGTGGGAGCCGGAGGCGCGTGCGGCGATCTCCGGCCTCAGCTTCGCCGCTACCCGCGCCCATATAGTCCGCGCCGCGCTGGAGGCGATGGCGCACCAGAGCCACGACCTGAAGACCGCCTTCGCCGCCGACGGCGCCGACTGGTCGCGCCTGCGCGTGGACGGCGGCATGGTCACCAACGACTGGATCGCCCAGGACCTGGCGGACATCCTCGCCATCCCCGTCGACCGCCCCGACTTCGCCGAGACCACTGCGCTCGGTGCGGCAATGCTGGCCGGCATCGGCTGCGGGATGTTCGGCGGGCTGGAAGACGCCGCGAAGATGCGCGGCGCGGGCCTGACGTTCGAGCCGAAGCTGGACACTGAAAGCCGCAAAGCCCGCCTCACGGGGTGGCGCCAGGCCGTCCTCTCTGTCGTCACTCCCGCGAAAGCGGGGCCCCATCTCCCGAACTAGCCACAGGCGGAATGGTGAAATGGCGGGCTACACCTACATCATCACCAACCGAAAAAACGGCGCACTCTACACCGGTGTCACCTCAGAAATGTCCCGCCGTGCCTTGGAACATCGAGATGGCGCCGGAAGCAAGTTCGCAGCCAAATACGGGCTCTATCGCCTCGTTTACGTCGAATTCCATGACGAGATCGACAACGCCATCCTCCGCGAGAAGCGCATCAAGAAGTGGCGTAGGGCATGGAAGATCGCGTTGATCGAGGAATCGAACCCGAACTGGCGAGACCTGTTCTATGAGCTGAATTGCTGACACCCAATCCGTCATCCCGAGAAACCCTATCCGTCACCCCCGCGAAAGCGGGGGCCCATCTCGTACCGACGCCGCGAATACCACGGCCGTGTTCCGGGATAGCCCAGGAGATGGGTCCCCGCTTTCGCGGGGATGACGATAGTGTGGCCTACCCCAGGAACAGCTTCACATAGTCCTCGACCGGGCGGCGCAGCAGCGTCTCGTTGACGAAGAACGGGATCGATCCCTTCTCCCATCGCCCGATCCGCACGCCGGCGGCACGGCCGCGCTCGAACGCTGCCTCGGCCAGCGCCTGCGGCATTTCGAGCCGGTAGATGTTCGACGCGTCTGGGTTCGCCACGCGCTTGACCTTGCCGCTGTGCTCGAGCGCGGCGAACAGCGTCTCCGCAACGCCGTGCGCCTTGGCGATGCGCTCGGGGAAATGCTGCAGTCCATCGAGCGCGAGCAACGCCGGCGCCCATCCCTGGTAGATCAGCCCGCCATAGAGATGCCGCCACTCGCGCGCCCTGGCGATCGTCGCCGCCGGTCCCGCCAGCACCGCCCCGAACGGCGCGCCCAGATACTTGTAGAGCGAGACATAGACGGTCTCGAACGGCGCAACATAGGCCTTGCGGTCGAGCGAAGGCGGCGCGAGCAGCAGTCGCGCGGCGTCGAGATGCATGCGCGTGCCATGCGCCGCCGCGAGTGCCGCGATCTCGGCGATCCGCTGCGACGGGATCAGGCCGCCCTCGAGCCGGCGCACCGGGCTCTCGAGCGAGATCGCGCCGACCTTGAGCGCGTACGGCCCTTTCTCCGCGGCATCGAACGCCGCGACCAGCTCCTCCTGCGTCGGCGTCACCCGCCCCGCGCCAAGCGGCACCAGGTTGATGCCGGCCATGCGCTGCGCCATGTTGCTTTCGTCGCGATAAAGATGGCTGTCCTGCTGGCAGAGCGCATGCGGCGCATCGCCGCACAGCACCCGCAGCGCGACATTGTTGGCCAGCGTTCCGGTCGGGAAAAAGGCACAGGCCTCCTTGCCCAGATGGGCCGCGAACGCCTTTTCCAGTGCCTCGACCGCACCGCCGTTGAGATAGCCGTCGCGCACCGATCCGCTGCCCGCCAGCTCCGTCAGCCGCGCCGATATCGCAACCGGATCGGGCGGCGCGGAATCGCCGACCAGCCAGACACTGCGCGCATCGACCGGCGGGAAAGCCGGCGCGGACTGCCACCAGCCCGCCGCCCGGGCGAGCTGCGGCAGGGTCAGCGCTGCGGCCGTGGCACCGAAAAACGCCCTGCGGTCGACATGCATCCGTAGGTCTCCCTTCGGACGCCGAGCTTAGCGTGCTCCGCCCTTTCGGCCAGCGCTATTGCGCCTCAGGCCGCCGCCTCGCCCACGAACAGCTCGCGCAGGTCCTTCTTCAGGATCTTGCCATTGGCGTTGCGCGGCAGGGTGTCCGCCACGAAGCGCACCTGCACCGGCACCTTGAACCCCGCCAGCCGGGCGCGGACGAAGTCCTGCAGCTCCGCCTCGCTCGCATTGGTGCCCGGCGCCAGATGGACCACCGCCACCGGCTCCTCGCCCAGCGTCTTGTGCGGCACGCCGATCAGCGCGGCGTCCATCACGCCGGGGAAGGCGTAGAGCACGTCCTCGACTTCGCTCGAATAGATGTTCTCGCCGCCGCGGATGATGATGTCCTTCGCCCGGTCGACGATGTAGAGGAACCCCTCCTCGTCGAGCCGCGCCAGGTCGCCGGTGCGCACCCAGCCGTCGACAAAGGTCTCCGCCGTCGCCTCGGGCTTGTTCCAATAGCCCTTCACGATCATCGGCCCCTTGGCCCAGAGTTCGCCGACTTCGCCAATGGGAAGTTCGCGATCGCCCTCGACGGTCATGATCTTGAGGTCCGCCGTCGCGACCGGCTGGCCGGCGCTGGTCGGGCGGGTCAGGTAATCCTCGCCGCTATGCTGGGTCACCGTCGCCATCGTCTCGGTCATCCCCCAGCCATTGCCGGGGAGCGCGCCGAACTCCTCATAGATGCGCTTGACGAGCTCGGGCGCCGAGGGCGCGCCGCCATAGGAGATCGCCTCCAGGCTGGAGAGGTCGTATTTCTCGCGCGCCGGATGCTCGAGCAGCTGCCAGGCGATCGTCGGCACGCCGCCGGTGAAGGTCACCTTCTCGCGCTCGATGATCGCCATCGCCTTCTCGGCGTCCCAGCGGCGCATGAACACCACCGTCTGCCCCGTGGCGATGCCGCCCATCAGCGCCGCGCTGCACGCGGTGACGTGGAACAGCGGAATGACCAGCAGCCCCACCTTGTGCGGGATCATCGCCGGCGGAATCTCGCCCCGGCGCAGCATCGCCCTGGCCGCGCTGTACCCGCTCGACAGGATGTTGGTGCAGATGTTGCGGTGCGTGCCCAGCGCGCCCTTCGGGTTCCCCGTCGTGCCGCTGGTATAAAAGATCGTCGCGTCGTCCTCGGGCGTCACCGCCACCTGCGGGAAGGGAATATCGGGAAGGCTCGCCCAGTCATGCCGCGTGCCGATCAGCACCTCGAGCCGGCTGGCATTGCCGTCCAGCTCTTCGTCGCAGCGGCTCACCACCACCCGCTCCAGGTCGGGCAGACGGGCATAGCAGTCCTTCAGCCGGGCATGCCGCTCGGCATCGACGAACAGTATCTTCGAGCCCGAATCCTTCATGCCATATTCGAGCTCGCCACCCGTCCACCAGGCATTGAGCGGCACGATGATCGCCCCCAGGCTGGTCGCGGCGAAGAAGATCGTCGGCCATTCGGGCAGGTTGCGCATGGCAAGCGCGACGCGGTCGCCCTTCCCCACGCCCATCTCGCTCAGCTTCTGCGCCAGATGGCACACCGCCCGGTAGTTCGCGTCATAGGTGACGCGCTCGTCCTCATAGACGGTGAACACCCGGTCGCCATAGAGCCGCGCCAGCTGCGCCAGCACGCCCAGGGTGGGCGGCGCGCCCTTCCACACCCGCGTCGGCACGCCGCGGATTTCCACTTCGTCCATCTCGAAGCGCTGGCCCGGAGCGGTCAGTGCCCCCTTCACCTGCTCCAGCGACATGGCAGGCCAATTGGGGTCGAGCGGCACGATCGGTTCGGGGGCCAAGGCGATTCTCTCCAAATCTATGTGCGTTATGTTTCTAGAATGTTGGGTTTGGCATCGGATGCCGTACCGTAAACAACGTTAGTGTTGATTCATCGCGCGCTCAAGGCAATAGGGGAAGCGTGTCCTTGAGAAGACGCGAGTCATCGCTTTCGAATGAGAGGTATGCCAGCCGCATGAAGATTGCCAAGCCCGAAAACCACGGTTTCGACGCGGCCCGGCTGGCGCGGATCGATGCCTATGTGAAGGCGCGCTACCTCGACTCGGGCAAGCTGCCCCATGCCCAGATCCTGATCGCCCGGGGCGGCGAGATCGTCCATTTCTCGCACCAGGGTGCCGCTCGCGAAGGCGGAGCGGCGGTCGACCAGGCCACGATCTTCCGTATCGCCTCGATGACCAAGCCGGTCACCAGCCTCGCCTTCATGATGCTGGTCGAAGAGGGCAAGGTCGCGCTCGACACGCCGGTCCACCACGTCCTGCCCGAGTTCAAGACTCTCGGCGTGTTCAAGGCCGGCGGCGGCGGCGTGCCCTTCCAGACGACCCCCACCGGCGAGCCGATGCGGATGGTCGACCTGCTCCGCCACACGTCGGGCCTTACCTACAGCTTCCAGAACCGCACCAACATCGATGCCGCCTATCGCGAGGGCAAGATCGAGAACTGGCACGGCAACCTGACGCTCGACGAGTTCGTCGCGGCGCTGGGGCGGATCCCGCTCGAATTCTCGCCCGGCACCGAATGGAACTATTCGGTGTCCACCGACGTGCTCGGCGCCGTGGTCGAGCGTGTCTCGGGCATGCCCCTCGCCGATTTCTTCGAGCAGCGCATCTTCATGCCCCTCGGCATGCACGACACCGGTTTCACCGTGCCGGCGGACAAGACCGATCGCCTCGCCGATTGCTGGACGATGGTCCAGGGCAAGGGCCGGGTGATGTATGATCGCGGCGCCGAGAGTGCCTGGTCGAAGCCGCCGCGCCTCGTCTCGGGCGGCGGCGGCCTCGTCTCCACCGCGCTCGACTATCACCGCTTCTGCACCTTCTTCCTGAACAAGGGCGAGCTCGACGGCACAAGGCTGGTCAGCCGCAAGACGGTCGACCTGATGACGACCAACCACCTGCCCGCCGGCGGCGATCTCGCCAGCCTGTCCAAGTCGCTGTTCAGCGAGACGACCAATGCCGGCACCGGCTTCGGCCTGGGCTTCGCGATCACCACCGATGTCGCGAAGACGCTGATGCCCGGCTCGGCCGGCGAGTTCTACTGGGGCGGCATGTTCTCGACCGCCTTCTTCATCGATCCCGTCGAGCGCATCTCGATGGTCTTCATGACGCAGCTTTCGCCGTCCATGCTCTACCCGATCCGGCGCGAGCTGAAGACGATGATCTATTCGGCATTGGCGGATTGATGACCGCCGCCGCCCACCCCTTCTTCGTCACCCCCGCGAAAGCGGGGGCCCATCTCCGGAACGCGCCGCAGGTACGACAGCTGTCGTATTGTTCGGTTAGCGCACGAGATGGGTCCCCGCTTTCGCGGGGATGACGGCCGGCATTCAACTGGAGACGAAAATGACCTCCCCCATCACCACCACCCGCCAGGGCGACGTCCTGATCATCGCCTCGGACAATCCGCCGGTGAACGCGCTCGGCGCGGCGGTCCGCCAGGGCATCCAGGCCGGCATCCAGGAAGCGAAAAACGACGACAGCATCAAGGCCGTCGTCATCACCTGCGCGGGCAAGACCTTCTTCGCCGGCGCCGACATCACCGAGTTCGGCAAGCCGATGCAGGAGCCGTCGCTCCCCGTGCTGGTCGATGAGATCGAAGCGCTCGACAAGCCGGTGATCTCGGCCGTCCATGGCACCGCGCTCGGCGGCGGCTGCGAAGTCGCGCTCGCCTCGCACTATCGCATCGCCGTGCCCTCGGCGAAGTTCGGCCTGCCCGAAGTCAAGCTCGGCATCCTGCCCGGCGCTGGCGGCACCCAGCGCATGCCGCGCGTCGCGGGCGTCGAAGTCGCGCTCGAAATGGCGACCAAGGGCGATCCGATCTCGGCCGAGCAGGCCAAGGCCGCCGGCCTGGTCGATCGCCTCGCGACCGAGGGCAATCTCGTCGCCGATGCCGTCGCCTTCGCCCAGGAAGTGATCGGCCAGCCGGTCTCGCGCTCCTCCGAGCGCCCGGTCACCGTCGACGCCGCCGTGTTCGAGGCGTTCCGCGCCAAGAACGCCAAGCGCTTCCGCGGCATGGACGCGCCGAACACGATCCTCGACCTGATCGAGCAGACTGCCGGCAAGCCCTATGCAGAGGGCGTCCAGGCCGAGCGCATGGGCTTCATGAAGCTTATCATGGGCACCCAGTCCGCCGCGCTCCGCCACATCTTCTTCGCCGAGCGCAAGGCCGCGAAGATCGACGGCATCGCCGAGGACATCGCGCTGCGCGACATCAAGCGCGTCGGCGTGATCGGCGCCGGCACGATGGGCGGCGGCATCTCGATGAACTTCCTGTCGGCCGGCGTGCCGGTGACCATCGTCGAGATGGCGCAGGAAGCGCTCGATCGCGGCACCGGCGTGATCCGCAAGAATTACGAAGCGACCGCCGCCAAGGGCCGCATGACCGCCGAGCAGGTGGAAGGCGCGATGGGTCTGCTCAACCCGACGCTCGATTTCGACGCGCTCGGCGAGTGCGACCTGATCATCGAGGCCGTCTATGAGAATATGGACGTCAAGAAGGACATCTTCGGTAAGCTCGACAAGATCGCAAAGCCGGGCGCCATCCTCGCTTCGAACACCAGCTACCTCAATATCGACGAGATCGCCGCGGCCACCTCGCGTCCGCAGGACGTGCTCGGCCTGCACTTCTTCTCGCCGGCGAACGTGATGAAGCTGCTCGAGATCGTCCGCGGCGCCAAGACCGCCGACGACGTGCTCGCCACCGCCATGGCCGTGTCGAAGAAGATCAAGAAGGTCGCTGTCATCGCCGGCGTCTGCTACGGCTTCATCGGCAACCGCATGCTGATGCCCCGCCAGGTCGAGGCCAACAAGATGCTGCTCGAAGGCGCCACGCCCGAGCAGATCGACAAGGTCCATGTCGCCTTCGGCATGCCGATGGGCCCGTTCCAGATGGCCGATCTCGCCGGTGTCGACATCGGCTGGCACCGCGACCCGAACCGGATCGAGAACATCCGCGACGCGCTCGCCGCCGAGGGCCGCTGGGGCCAGAAGAAGAGCGCCGGCTTCTACGATTATGACGAGAAGCGCACCCCCTCGAACTCGCCGCGCGTCGCCGAGCTGATCGCCGAGTGGCGCGAGAAGCTGGGCGTCCCGCAGCACGAGATCACCGAGGAGGAGATCGTCGTCCGCACGCTCTACACCATGGTCAACGAAGGCGCGCTGATCCTCGCCGAGAAGATGGCCCAGCGCGCATCAGACATCGATGTCGTCTGGGTGTACGGCTATGGCTGGCCCCCGTACCGCGGCGGCCCGATGTTCTGGGCCGATACCGAGGGTCTCAAGAAGATCGTCGAGGGCCTCGAGAAGTACGGCTTCGAAGTCGCCCCCCTGCTCCGCGAAAAGGCGGAGAAGGGCGAGAAGTTCAACAAGTAAGCACCCTTCTAGCCCTCTCCCGCTTTCGCGGGAGAGGGTTGGGTGAGGGCACTTCTTCTTCTTCGACGAACCAGAAAGAGCCCTCACCGCTGCGACTAGGCAGCAAAGCTGCCAAGTCTCGCGCCTCTCCCGCAAAAGCGGGAGAGGAATTGGAGAGTTGAGATGCCTGATACCGACCTCGACCAATTCCGCGCCGAAACCCGCGCCTGGCTGGAGGCAAACTGCCCGGCCGAGATGCGCACCCCGCCCAAGTCGGAAAAGGAAACCACCTGGGGCGGCCGCAACCCGGAATATGCGCATCCGGACCAGAAGGTCTGGCTCGATCGCATGGCCGCGCGCGGCTGGACCGTGCCCGATTGGCCCAGCGCCTATGGCGGCGGCGGTCTCTCCCCCGCGGAGACCAAGATCCTCCGCGAGGAGCTGAAGCGCATCAAGGCGCGCAATCCGCTCAACAGCTTCGGCATCTCGATGCTCGGCCCGGCGCTGCTCAAATACGGCACCGAGGAACAGAAGCTCGAACATCTCCCGAAGATTGCACGCGGCGAAATCCGCTGGTGCCAGGGCTATTCGGAGCCCAATGCCGGCTCGGATCTGGCGGGCCTGCAAACTTCCGCGGATGATGCGGGCGATCATTTCGTCGTCAACGGCCAGAAGGTCTGGACCAGCTATGCCGACAAGGCCGACTGGATCTTCTGCCTCGTCCGCACCGACAAGACCGTCAAGCAGGCCGGCATCAGCTTCCTGCTGTTCGACATGGCCTCGCCGGGCGTATCGACCAAGCCGATCCTGCTGATCAGCGGCAACTCGCCCTTCTGCGAGACCTTCTTCGACGATGTGAAGGTACCCAAGGCCAATTTGCTCGGCACGCTCAACAAGGGCTGGGACGTCGCCAAATATCTGCTCGGCCATGAGCGCGAGATGATCTCGGGCTTCGGCCTAGGCGGTGCCGGCAAGGACCCGCTGGTCGAGGCCGCGCGCAAGGGCGTCGATCCCATCCTGCGCGCCCAGATCGCGCTGTTCGAGGTCCGCTCCAAGGCGTTCGCGGCGATGTCCGAGAAGTTCATCGACGAGCTCAAGGCCGGCCAGGCGCACCCCGCCCAGCCCTCGATGATGAAATATTACGGCACCGAGCTGAACAAGACCCGCCACGAGCTCCAGATGGCCGCCGGCGGCAGCGACGCGCTCGAATGGGAGAGCGAGGACTCGCACCAGGGCGCCGCGGCCCGGTCATGGCTGCGTACCAAGGCAAACTCGATCGAGGGCGGCACCAGCGAGATCCAGCTCAACATCATCGCCAAGCGGATTCTGGATTTGCCGAGCTGAGCCAGAACAACCCTCTCCCGCTTTCGCGGGAGAGGGAGGGAGCCGCGCAGCGGCGGAAGGGTGAGGGCACTTCGTCTCAAGGAAGAAGAAGGCCCTCCCCCAGCCCCTCCCGCGAAAGCGGGAGGGGAGCAGAAACGGAACGAACCGATGCCCCTCTACCTCAACGAAGACCAGACCATGCTCCGCGACACCGCGAAGGACTTCGTCGCCGCGGAAGCCCCCGTCGCGCACATGCGCGCGCTGCGCGACGCGAACGATCCCACCGGTTTCAGCAAGGAACTCTGGAAGCAGTTCGCTGAAATGGGTTTCACCGGCATCCTGATCCCGGAAGGCGACGGCGGCCTCGGCCTCGGCCATGTCGAAGCGGGCGTGGTGCTCGAGGAGATCGGCCGCAACCTGTCGCCCTCCCCCTTCCTCGCCACGGCGGTGGCGGCGGTCGAGGCATTGAAGGGCACCGGCCATGCAGCGCGCTGGTTCCCCGGCATTCTCGCCGGCGATACGGTGGCGGCGCTGGCGATCGACGAGACGCCGAAGTTCACAGGTCAGGTTTCGCTCGCCGCCGAGCGCGCGGGCAACGGTTTTCGGCTGTCGGGCGCCAAGCGTTTCGTCGCGCACGCCCATGTCGCCGACCTGATGATCGTCGCCGCGCGAACTTCTGCGGCTGGAGCGTCCAGTTCGGGCGTAACGCTCTTCGTGGTCGATCCGAAAACCGCCGGAATCGAGGTCCGTACCGAACGCCTGGCGGACTCCAGCCTGGCTTCCCACGTCACCTTTGCGAATGTCGAAGTCGATGCCGATACGGTTCTCGGCGAGGTCGACCAGGGCGATAGTCCCCTGGGTCGCCTGCTCGCGGCAGGCCGCACCGGCGCCTCGGCCGAGCTGGTCGGCGTCGGCGGCGGGGCGATGGACATGACGGTCAATTACCTCAAGGATCGCAAGCAGTTCGGCGTCGCCATCGGCAGCTTCCAGGCCCTGCAGCACCGCGCCGCGCACCTCTACAGCGAGATGGAAGTCGCCCGCGCCGCCGTGCTCAAGGCCCAGCAGCTGCTCGACGCGGGGCAGGACGCGGCCGAGGCGGTGGCGGTCGCCAAGGCGATGACCGGCCTCGCCACGACGCTGGCGGTGCAGGAGGGCGTGCAGATGCACGGCGGCATCGGCATGACCGACGAGTTCGACATCGGCTTCTTCATGAAGCGCGCCCGCGTCCTGGCCGAGATGTTCGGCGACACCAACTACCACGCCAATGCCCTGGCCGAGGCGTCCGGCTACTGATGGATACCACCCCGCCCGAACGCGCCGAAGACCCCCAGGGCCTGGTCGACCAGCTCACCGCGCTGCTCGATGTCGAGCGCATCGATACCGACCTCTACCGCGGCCCTCGCCAGCCCGGCGGGGTCGGCCGCGTCTTCGGCGGCCAGGTCGTGGCGCAGGCGCTCCAGGCCGCCCAGCGCTCGATCGAGGACGACAAGCTCGCCCACTCGCTCCACGCCTATTTCATGCGCCCGGGCGACGAGAACCACCCGATCATCTACCGCGTGGTCCGCGATTTCGAGGGGCGCAGCTTCGCCAATCGCCGGGTCATCGCGATGCAGGGCGGCCAGCCGATCCTCAATATGACCGCAAGCTTCCAGCTCCCGGCCGAGGGCCTGCACCACCAGTTCGACATGCCCGACGTGCCCGATCCGGACAGCCTGGTCTCGGAACGCGACCTGCGCGAGGCGATCCGCGACGAGGTACCGGAGAAATTCCGCCGCTTCTTCCTGCGCGCCCGCCCGATCGAGATCCGCCCGGTCAACCCGCGCAACTGGTTCAGGCCCGTGGCGCAGGAGCCCGTCCAGCACAGCTGGTTCCGGGTCGTCGCGCCCCTGCCCGACGATCCCGCGCTCCACCGCGCGATGCTCACCTACGCCACCGACATGACCCTGCTCGGCACCTGCCTGCTTCCGCATGGCGTCAGCTGGATGACCGGCGGGGTGCAGACCGCCAGCCTCGATCACGCAGTCTGGCTGCACGAGCCGTTCCGCTTCGACGAGTGGCTGCTCTACACCACCGACAGCCCCTGGGCCGGCCATTCGCGCGGCTTCAATCGCGGCCGCATCTACAGCCGCGACGGTCGCCTCGTCGCCAGCGTCACCCAGGAAGGGCTGATCCGCGTAAAGGACTAGGAACGCACGGGCTTTCCCCCGCGTTGGCAGGGCAGGACATATCGCGGGGAGCTCGCAGCCATGATGATCGCCACGGTGCTGGCACTGTTCTCACAGGATTTGGCGACGGTCACCGCCGACGCAGCCGATCCGGTCGAGATCGCCAGCAAGCTGGACGTCACCAGCTTCCCCAACTCCACCGGCCCGCGCCGCAAGGAAGGGCTGCGCACCCTGGCGGATTACGGGTTCACCAACCCGACCCGCGACGGCAATTCGGCGGTGTTCGAGCTGGCCGACAAGAGCTGGACCTTCCGCGTCAGCCTGCTCGACCGGAGCGACAAGGCGCTGAAGCTCTGCATCCTCGATCGCGCGCTTGGCGGCGGCAGTTATTTCAGCGTGAAGCCGATCGAAGTCGCTCCCGGCAAGGACGGGCTCTACCGCGCCACCGGCAATCCGGTCGCCGATCCCAATTGCGCCTGAGCCGCCAGCCGCTAGACCGGCGCAATGGAAACCGCACCGCGCCGCTTCGCCTATGTCACGCTCGACGTGTTCACCGAGACCCGTTTCGGCGGCAATCCGCTCGCGGTTTTCCCCGATGCGAACGGGCTGAGCGACGCCGAGATGCAGGCGCTGTCGGCCGAGATGAACTATAGTGAGACGACCTTCGTCCTGCCTGCCACCGATCCGGCCAACACCGCTCGCGTCCGCATCTTCAACCGCACTGCCGAGATGCCCTTTGCCGGCCATCCCAATGTCGGCACCGGCTATGTCCTTGCCGGGCTGCGCCCCGAAGCAGGCGACACGCTCCACTTCGAGGAGGTCGCCGGCCTAGTGGAGATCCGCATCGAGCGCGATGCTTCCGGCACCGCGATTGGTGCCGAGATCGACGCGCCCCAGCCACTCCAGCTGCTCGGCACGCTGCCCGTCCAAGGCATCGCCGCCTGCCTGAACCTGGATGTCGCCGACCTGGTCACCGCGTCGCACCTCCCGACCCGCGCCACCACCGGCGTCGACTTCGTCTTCGTCGAGGTGACCGAGGAAGCGCTGAGCCTCGCCCAGCCGGATATCGCCGCCTATCGCCGTCTCGCCGATGCGGAGCGCGATCAGGCCGAGCGCTTGTCGATCTTCCTCTATGCCCGCGAGGAACAGCGCATCCGCGCCCGCATGTTCTCGCCGCTCACCGGCACCTGGGAAGACGCAGCCACCGGCAGCGCCAATGCCACGCTCGGCGCGCTGCTCCTGTCGCTGGGCGAGGCGGAAACCGCGCGCTTCCAGGTCCGCCAGGGCGTCGAGATGGGCCGCCCCAGCAACCTGACCGTCACTGCCCGTCGTACGTCCGACGGCATCCGCAGCAGTGTCGCCGGTCGCTGCGTGCCGATGTTCCGCGGCGAGGTGACGCTCTAGAAGGCCGGCTTGCCAAACTCCTGGCGCGTCACCGGATGGCTGGACGAAAGTCCGCCATCCACCACCCAGGCCTGGCCGTTGACATAGCTCGCCTGGTCGGAGGCCAGGAACAGCGCCACCCGCGCGATCTCCTCGGGCTGTCCAGCCCGCCGCAGCGGGTTCAACCGGCCGAGCTTGTCTTCCTTGCCGGTCTCGCGGGCATAGGTGAAGGCGCGCTCGGTCATGCCGGTCTCGATCAGCCCCGGGCAGATCGCGTTCACGCGAACGCCCGATCCCGCGAACTGCTGCGCGGCGGTCTGGACCAGGTTGATGACACCCGCCTTGCTCGCCGAATAGGCCGGGCCGCCAGCGCCCGAACGCAGCCCGGCTACGCTGGCGGTGCAAAGAATGGCACCACCGCCGCGCTCCACAATTCGCGGTCCCGCATGCTTGATCGCCAGCGCCGGCCCAATCAGGTTGACGCGCAACACTTCGGCCCAGAGCTCGGTCGGCGTGTCGAAGATGCCCGTCGCACCGCCCGAGATTCCGGCATTGGCGTAGAAGATGTCGAGCCCGCCAAAGCTATCGACCGCGGTGGCGACCACCCGCTCGACATCGGCCTCGTCACCGGCATCCATGTGCACCGCGATCATGCCCTCGCGCCCGGCGATCGTCTCTTCGACTGCCTCGCTCAGGTCGGCGGCGACCACCTTGGCGCCTGCATCGGCAAATGCCCGCGCCGTCGCGCGTCCGATCCCCGAGCCCGCCCCGGTAACGATCACAACCTTGCCCGCGAACTGCATCAGATCGTCACTCCTCCGTCGATGACCATCGCCTGGCCCGTCATGAACGCACTCGCCCGGCTGGCGAGATACACCACGGCTCCGGCAATCTCCTCCGGCTCCCCGATCCGCCGCAGCGGCGTGGTCGCGTTGGTTGCCTTGGCGCGCTCGGGATCCTCCCACAGCGCACGGGCGAAATCGGTCTTGATCAGCCCCGGCGCGATGCAGTTGACCCGCACATTGTCCGGCCCGAATTCCACCGCATAGTTGCGCGCGAGCTGCAGGTCCGCCGCCTTGGAGACATTGTACGCGCCGATCACCGGCGATCCACGCAAGCCCCCGATCGACGAGATGATCACGATCGATCCATCGCGCCGCGCGCGCATCTCGGGCGCCACCATCTGGATCAGCCAGTGGTTGGAAAGGATGTTGTTATCGAGGATCTTGCGGAACTGGTCGTCCGCTATCCCCTCGAGCGGCCCGTAATAGGGGTTGGAGGCGGCGTTGCAGACCAGCACGTCCACGCGCCCGAACACCCGCCGCGTCTCGTCAACGAGATGCTGTAGCGCTTCCTTGTCCGAGATGCTCGCCGCCACCGCCAGCGCAGTGCCTTCGCCATGCTTCGCGTTGATCTCTGCCGCGACTTCGTCGCACGCATCCTGCTTGCGGCTCGATATCACCACCTTCGCGCCCGCATCCGCCAGCGCCTCGGCCGAAGCCTTGCCGATCCCTCGCGAGGAGCCGGTGACGATCGCCACCTTGCCGGCCAGGTCGAACAACCCGCTCATGCTCCCGCCTCCCGCGCGAAATGCCAAGCCTGTGCCACCAGCCCCGGCAACCGCTCCACCGTCGCGGCAGCATTGGCGGAGGAGGCATTGCCGTCGATCATCCGCTTCTTGATCCCCTGGACGATCCCGGCCAGCCGGAACAGGTTATAGGCGAAGTACCAGTTGAGATCGGGCACACCGTCGCGCCCGGTCGCTGCGCAGTAGCGCGCCACGACATCCTCGATCGTCGGAATGCCGGTCTCCGGCCCGGTGAGCCCCTTCACCCCCGAACGCCCCTCGGGCTCGGTCGCCCAGCTCATCAGAAAATAGGAGAAGTCCGCCAGCGGGTCGCCAAGCGTCGACAGCTCCCAGTCGAGCACCGCCAGGATACGCGGCTCGGCGGGCGCGAAGATCATGTTGTCGATACGGAAGTCGCCATGGACGATGCTCGTCCGCGTCTGCTCGGGCACGGTGCGCGGCAGGAACGCGATCAGCTGCTCCATCTCGGGCAGCGCATCGGTCTCGCTCGCCCGATACTGCTTCGTCCAGCGCTCGACCTGCCGAGCGAAATAATTACCCGGCTTGCCGTAGCTGCCCAGCCCAACCGCCGTATAGTCCACCGAATGCAGCGCCGCGAGCGTGTCGATGATCGCATGATAGTGCGCCGTCCGCTCCGCCGGCGTCATGCCGGGCAGCCCGCCATCCCAGAGCGTCCGCCCCTCGACCATCTCCATGATGTAGAAGGGCGCGCCCAGCACTTCCGGGTCCTCGCACAGCCCATAGGGTCGCGCGACCGGGAAGCCCGTCGGGTGCAGCGCCGCGATCAGCGCATATTCGCGCTCCACCGCATGGGCCGAGGGCAGGATCGGACCGAACGGCTTGCGCCTGAGCACATAGGAAGCGCTCCCCGCATCGATCCGATAGGTCGGGTTGCTCTGCCCGCCGGGGAACTTGGTAACCGCGATCGGGCCGGCAAAGCCCGCCACATTCGCAGCCAGCCAGTCCGCCAGTTTCGCTTCGTCGAGGTCGCTCATGCGAATTCGATCACCGAGCGCACGCTGTCGCCCTTGCGCAGCTTGTCGAGTGCATCGTTCACGTCCTCCAGCCTGATCCGCTCGGCGACCATCGTGTCGAGGTCGAGCAGCCCGTCGAGATACATCTGCACCAGCCGCGGCATGTCGATCGGGAAGCGGGTGCTGCCCAGCAGCGAGCCCTGGATCTTCTTGCCCGTCAGGAAGGTCGGCCCGGGCAGGCTGACATTGCCGCCCGGCGCGATCATCCCGAGGATCGTCGCGGTGCCACCGCGACGCAGGATGTTCCAGGCCAGCTCGGCGGTGTTCGGCCGGCCGACTGCCTCGATCGCATAATGGACACCGCCGCCGGTCAGCTTGAGAACGTCCTTGGCGAGCCCGTCGGCCATCGCATCGAGTGCATGGGTTGCGCCCAGCTTGAGCGCCAGCTCCCGCTTTTCGGGCACCGGGTCGATCGCCAGGATCGTCCCTGCCCCGGCAATCTTGGCGGCGTTGATCGCGGCAAGCCCGATCCCGCCCGCGCCGATCACCGCGACGCTCTCGCCCGGCCGCACCCGGCTGTCGTTGAAGATCGCCCCTGCCCCGGTGATCACCGCGCACCCCAGCAAGGCCGCACGATCCAGCGGCATCTCCTTCGAGATCGCCACACAGGCATTCTCATGCACCAGCATCTGCTCGGCAAAGGCCGAGAGATTGAGGAACGGCGCCAGCCCGGTTCCATCCTGCAGAGACAGCCGCGGTTCCGCATCAGCCGGGCGCCGGGTCGAGGGATCGATGCACAGCGACGGCCGCCCGGTCACGCACATCTCGCAGCTGCCGCAGAAGACGGTGAAGAAGGTGATGACATGATCGCCCACCTTCAGGTGCGCGACATCGCTACCCACCGCCTCGATCACGCCTGCCGCCTCATGCCCCGGCACGGTCGGCACCGGATGCGGGAAGGCGCCATCGACGAAGTGCAGGTCCGACCGGCATACCCCCACCGCCGCGGTACGGATCAGCACCTCGCGCGGGCCGGGATTGGAAACACGAACCTCGGTGATCTCGAGCGGCTTGCCCGCTTCGTAGAGAACGGCTGCTTTCATCACTCTCCCTCTCCGCTCCCCGGCTTTCGCCGGGGAACCAAAACTCAGCGGCTCACCCCGATATCCCCGCTGCTCGCCCGGTCCGCCTTGAAGTCGGCATACTTCCCGAACTCGTTGCGGGCGATCGCCCGGGCATGGACCTCGTCCGGACCATCGGCGAGCCGCAGCGTACGGATGCCGGCCCAGTCATGCGCAAGGTGGAAGTCGCCCGACACGCCTGCGCCGCCATGCGCCTGGATCGCATCGTCGATGATCTGCAGCGCCATTTGCGGGGCCTGCACCTTGATCATCGCGATCTCGAGCTGGGCGGCCTTGTTGCCTGCCTTGTCCATCATGTCCGCCGCCTTGAGGCAGAGCAGCCGCGTCATCTCGATATCGATGCGCGCGCGCGCGATGCGCTGCTCCCAGACCGAATGGTCCGAGAGGCGCTTGCCAAACGCCACGCGGCTGACCAGACGCTTGGCCATCGCCTCGATCGCTTCCTCGGCAACCCCGATGGTGCGCATGCAATGGTGGATGCGGCCTGGCCCGAGCCGGCCCTGCGCGATCTCGAACCCGCGTCCCTCGCCGAGCAGCATGTTCTCGACCGGCACCCGAACATTCTCGAGAACCACTTCCCCGTGCCCGTGCGGCGCGTGATCATACCCGAAAACCGAAAGCATCCGTTCGATCTTCACGCCGGGGGCGTCCATCGGCACCAGGATCATGCTCTGCTGGGCGTGCTTGGCGGCGCCCGTGTCGGTCTTGCCCATCACGATCGAGACAGCGCAGCGCGGGTCGCCCACGCCCGAACTCCACCATTTCCGCCCGTTGATCACATAGTGATCGCCGTCGCGCACCATGCTGGTCTGGATGTTGGTCGCATCCGAACTCGCCACCGCCGGCTCGGTCATCAGGAAGGCGGAGCGGATCTCGCCCTGCATCAGCGGCTTGAGCCACTGGTCCTTCTGCGCCCGGGTACCATAGCGGTGGAGCACCTCCATGTTGCCCGTGTCCGGCGCGGAGCAGTTGAAGCACTCCGAAGCCCAGCCCAGCCGTCCCATCTCCTCGGCGCACAGCGCATATTCGAGGTTGGTCAGCTGCGTGCCCTGGAACTCGAAACTGTCGTCGACATGGGCCTGGCCCGAATGCGGCGGCATGAAGAAATTCCACAGTCCCGCGGCCTTGGCCTCGGCCTTCACGTCCTCGATCACCGGCAGCACCTTCCAGCGATCACCCTCCTTCTGCTGGGCGTGATAGTCGCCGTCGCGGGGCCGGATCCTGGTGTCGATAAAGGCCTTCACGCGGTCGCGGAAATAGGTCTCGCGCTCGCTCAGCGTGAAATCCATGGCGCATCCTCTCCGTTTTCTGCTTCACGGATCGGCGTAGAGCATACCGGATATTCGGTAAAGTCGGGCCGGCGCGAAAATCGGCACAACCTCGATTCAAAAAACCGCTTTGGCTAGCCGTCAAATCCGCTAGACTGGTTGCAATGAATGCACCGGGGAAACTAGAAACCGCAAGCGCGACGAAACGCTTCCAGGCCAAGCGGGATGCGATCCTCGCCGCGGCCGCGGACGCGATCAACGAGCAGAGCGCCAAAGGGATGACCTTTGCCGACGTGGCCCGCCGCGTCGGGCTCAACACCACGTCGGTCACCTATTACTTCAAGCGCAAGGAAGACCTTGCCGCCGCCGCCTTCGAACAGACGCTCGATCGGCTTGAGGCGATGCTCGACGATGCCGGCAAGGAGCCGACGCCCGAGGCGCGCGTCGCCCGCTATCTCAACATCAACATGGAACGGCTCGCTCGCATCCGCCGGGGCGAGGAACGCGACTTCGCGATCCTCTCGGATCTCCGCGCCATGGAAGATCCGATCAAGCGCGAGCTGCTCGATCGCTGGCGGGGCGTGTTCCGCAAGACGCGCACGCTGTGGGGGCCCGCGACCACGCGCGCCGAGACCGATCTCCACGGTGCCCGCGCGCATGTGTTGCTCGAGAACACATTCTGGCTGACCGCCTGGCTGCCCCGCTACGAGGTGGACGAATATACCCGCGTCGAGGCGCGGCTGATGGACGTGTTCCGCACCGGCATCGCCGCGCCCGGCGAGGCCTGGACCCCGCATATGCTCGACCTCGAGCATGACGAGCCGGAGCCCGGCCGGGAAGCCTTCCTGCTCGCCGCCACGCGCCTCATCAACGAGCTCGGCTATCGCGGCGCCTCGGTCCAGAAGATCGCCAGCGAGCTCAACGTCACCAAGGGCAGCTTCTACCACCACCTCGATGCCAAGGACGATCTGGTGATCGCCTGCTACAAGCGCAGCTTCGACATCATCACCGATGCCCAGCGCCTGGCCGAGAATGCCGGCGGCACCCATTGGGAGCAGCTGGAAAGCACGATCGCGACGCTGCTCGACTATCAGTTCAGCGAACGCGGCCCGCTGCTGCGCACCACCGCGCTCTCCGGTCTGCCGCCCCAGGTCCGCTCGACGATGATCGACCGTTCGAACCGCATCGCCCGCCGCTTCGCCGGCATGCTGTCCGACGGCATCGCCCAGGGCTCGATCCGCGCGATCGACCCGCTGGTCGCCTCGCAGACGCTGATGGCCCTCCAGAACGCCGCCTTCGACATGCGCAAATGGGCCAGCACCATGCCGCGCGAACGCGCGGTGGCGTACTATGCCTCGACCATCGCCTTCGGCCTGTTCGACGATCGCGTGCTGGCGGGGTAGTCGGCTTTCGTCGCATATCGCTATTCCCGCCTGCCCAAGTTCCTAATCCATCCGAAATGGCCGGAATGGAGAAGAACAAGATGCGGCGGATCCACTTTGCATTCTGGATGGCCGCCGCGCTGACACTCCCGGACGCGTCCGTTGCGCAGACCACGCAGGCCGCAATCGATCCCGCCGCGATCGAAAGGGACAAGCTGCTGGCCAGCGATCTCGTGGCGGCGGTCAACGCGGATGCGCGCGCCCGCGCCCTATGGGCCGCGAAATATCATTCGCAGCGGCAGGGGGCCTATAGCGAAGCCGACCTTGTGAAGATGCTCGAGGACATCGCGCAGATCAGCCACGGCGTCACGACAACTGGGAACGATCGCAAGAATGGCTGGCTCCGCATCGACCTGCGCGCGGCGAACGGCAAGACCGGCAAGCTGCTGCTCGATACCGACGGGTCGCCCTTGAATGGGGTAACCCGGTTCAACGCCTACGCCCGCCCCTCGACCTACCCCACGCCGCTCATCGCACAGCCGGTGTCCCGCGACATCCTCCGCAAGGCAATCGACGAACGCCTGCGCTTCGCTGCGGCACGCGACGAATTCTCGGGTTCGGTGCTGGTCATGCGGAACGACGAGCTCATCTACAGCGGCGCCTTCGGCCAAGCGAACAAGAATTTCAACGTTCCCAATACCATGGACACCCGCTTCCATACCGGTTCGATGGACAAGATGTTCACCGCGGTGCTGATCGGCCAGCTGATCGAGCAGGGCCGGCTGACGCTCGATACGCGCGTTATCGATGTGCTGCCGGATTATCCCAATGCCGATGCCGCCAGGGCCATCACGATCCGACATCTCCTCAGCCACCAGTCCGGTGTCGCGTCCTCGTTCGGAGACCCCGAGATCGACCGTTTCCGGCCCTTCGAGCGGGTCAGCGAGCTCCTGCCGCGCTTCGCCGCCAAGCCACTCGATTTCACCCCGGGGACACAGGCCGGCTACAGCAACGAGGGCTTCATCCTGCTGGGCGCGATCGTCGAGAAACTGACCGGACAGAGCTATTATGACGCAGTGCAGAGCCGCGTATTCGATCGCGCCGGCATGAAGAACACGATCTATTATCGTGTCGACGAAATCTCGCCGCTTCGGGCAGAGGGGTATCGCTTTCCGGACTCCGATTTTCTCGGCTTCGGTACGCGGATCGGCAATTCGACCTTCCAGGGTCGCGGCTATCGCGGCAATTCTTGCGGCGGCTCCTACACCACGGCCGGAGACATGACGCGGTTCCTGCAGGCGCTGCGCATGGGCAAGCTGCTGTCACCCGCCATGGCCGAGGAGATGACCGGCCTGCAGAAAGGCTACAACCAATATGGCTATGGCTTCCTGCATCGAAAGATCGACGACAAGACGGTGCGCGGGCACAATGGCGGCGGCGCCTTTTCCGGCATCAACTCCATGGCCCGGATCGTCTGGGAAAGCGGCTACACCGTCGTGGCGCTGGGCAATTACGATGCCCCGCTGATCGAGTGGGTCGGCGACGACATCGTACATATGGTCGCCGCCCAGCCCTAGACGCTAACGGCGCATCTTCTTCGGCTTCGGTCGCTTGAACCAGAAGGTCCACACCGCCAGGCTGCCGAGCAGGAGCATCGCCAGGCCCGAGCAAGTCATCACCAGCCGGTAGAGCAGCCCACCTACCTTGGCGGCGTGTAGCGGATAGGCGCCGTTGAACACCTGCGCGCCCTTCGGCAGCGCCAGCGCATCGATCGAGCCGAGCATGTGCCCGTCCGCGGCATCGAACCAGATGTTGGAGCGGCCATTGGGCAACCACTCCCCGGCCCGCTTCATCCGCACCAGGATCGGGTCACCCGCCTTGCGCGGCAGCGAGAGGATGCGGATCTGTGCGTCCGGGAAGCGGGCATGGGCGGCGGCGATGATCGCGCGCCAGTCCGGATGCGCGGCCAGGGGACCGCTCTTCACCTTGGGCGGCTTCATCGCCGCGGCATCGGCCGAGGGCGACGAGAAGGGCATGGTGATCAGCTGCGCGAACGGCTTGAAGATCATCATCGTGCCGGTCACCGCCGAGAGCAGCAGCAAGGGCGCCATCACAATGCCCAGGTCGCGGTGCTGCATCACGATCATCGGCCGGCTCAGCCGCTTGGGCCAAAGCCGGAACTTGAAGGTCTTGCGCGTCCGCCACCACAGAATCGATCCGGTGATCACGAACAGGATGCCCGCCAGCCCGGCGATCCCGATAATCGTCTCGCCGAAATCGCCAGTGAACAAATGATGGTGCAGGTCGAACAGCCAATGCTCGGGCCGGCTCCACTGGCTGTCCCACCGCGTCACGACATTGCCCGCCTGGTCGGCATAGGCGCCGGCGCCCTTGGCCATCCGCACCTGGTGGAGCCCGAGCCCGTCGCTGGCGTAGGTGATGCCCTGCGCCTTGGGTTCGGCCGCCATCAGCTTCGCGGTGGTCGCCGCGATCACGTTCGGATCGGCCACGCGCACGTCCGCCGCATGCGGCAACGTCCAGCCCAGCCAGCTATCCTCATGGACAAGGATCGCGCCGGTCAGCCCCAATATCGCCAGCACCAGCCCGAGCACGCCGCCGGTCCAGCGGTGAACCGGGTCCAGCCATCCCATCACGCCGCGCTGCATCAGAAGCGATAGTCCCAGCTCAGGGTGAAGGTCCGCCCGCGGCCCGCATAGAACACCGTATTGTCGTTCGGCAGGCGGGTGTCAGACGCGTAGTCGATGTACATCTTGTCGAACAGGTTGGCGACGCTGAGGCTCAGCCCGCCCAGCTTCGTCTGGTAGCGGACATAGGCGTCGGTCAGCACATAGCCGCCAAAGTCGTTCATATAGAGCTTCTGCGGATGCAGCGGGTTGGCATCGTCGATCGCCCGCGCCTTGCCGTTGAAGTGGCGCGACAGGTAGAACTGCGTCTGCACCCGGGCGCTGAACGGACCGTTCTGATAGTCCGCCGCCAGGTTGACGCGGTCCGGCGAGATATTGGTGCCGTCGAGATCGGTATCGACCTTGCCGTCCGGCACCGTGTCCGCATCATAGCGACCATGGAGCGTCGCATAGCCCACGCTCGCCTTCAGCCCCGGCACCGGCAGCTTCACGCCCAGATTGACCTCGAGCCCCTGGATCTCCACCCGCTGGCGCTGCACGTCGAAGATGCCGGCCGCACGCGCGATCAGCAGCTGCCCCTTGTCGCTCGACGACCAGAAATAAGTGACCGATCCGTCCAGCGGCCCGCGCTTCACTTCCACGCCGATCTCGCGGTTGTTCGAGACGATCGGCGAGATGTCGAGATAATTGTCGAGATCGACGCCCGTCACGCGGATCGCCCGGGTGATGCGGCCGATATCGGGCACGGTGAAGCCCTCGGCATAGCTCGCATAGGCGCGGATGCCGGTCACCGGCTCGACGATCACGCCGCCGTTGAACAGCAGGTCCTCGAACTTCGGCTTGCCGCCCGCGACCGCGACGCCGCCATAGGTCGCCTTGTTCGGCGCGACATAGGTGGTCGAAGCGAGCGTGTGGTAATCGTCGATCTTGATCGCGACATTCTCGTAGCGCGCACCGCCGGCCAGGCGCAGCTTGCCGCCGAACAGCTTCAGATTGCCTTGCACAAACGGCGCGAGGCTGCGGAAATCGCTGGGCGGCACCCAGACGCGATTGGTCGCGATCAGCCGCTGCTCGGTCTTGTCGACCAGCGCGTCGAAGCCGATCGTCGCGGTCAGCGCTTCGAAGCCCGGCACCGCGCGCTCATAGCTCAGCTTGGCACCCAGCTTGCGCGAACGGTTCTCGGACTGGTCGAACAGCTTCTCGGTCGGGTCGAGCGTCGGATCCTGGAACGTCGCGATCGGCAGGATTTCGCCGCCGAACGTGTCGTGCGTGCGGTTGAAGAAGATCTGGCCGACGAAATTGCCGCCGCCCAGCGACGTGTCGGTATAGGTCAGCGCAACGCTCTCGGTGCGGCTCGCAGCCGGCTTGCCCGGGGCGTCGCCGCGCGTCGCGCTGGTCGGCAGGCCGGTGGCGCGGTTGCCCACCACCGCGATATAGTCGCCATCGCCCTTCAGTTCGAAACGGCTGGCGATCAGGTCGATCCGCCCGGTATCCCCCACCTGATAGCCGATGCGCGAGAACAGCGAGACGGTCTTGGAATCCTGCGTCTCGCCCTGGGTCAGGTTCAGGCCGACGCGGCGCCCGTCGCCGTCATAGAACACACCGCGCTTCTCATAGGCCGCGCCGAAGGTCGCATCGAAGCGGCCCGACTTCCACTGCACCAGTCCGGCTGCCTTGCCGCCCAGCCCGTCCTTGCTGAAGTCATTGTCCGCCGTGCCCTGCAGCAGCACGCGCCCGCTGAAGCCCTCGGTCTTCGGTGCGCCCACCGTAACCTGGTTGACGATGCCGCCGGTGCCGCCGATCCCCTGCAGCGCATTCGAACCGTAGATCAGCTCCACCCGGTCGACGAAGAAGCCGTCGATCGTGAAGCCGTCGCGGCTGCCGTCGCGCATCGGAGTCGACTGCGGGATGCCGTTGATCGCGTAGAGCGGCGAGCGTCCGCGCAGCGTCTCGCCCGCGCCCGACAGCTTCTGCCGGGTCGGCGAGAAGGACGGGGTCAGGTTCGCCACCGCATCGGTCACCGAGCCCGAGATGGCGATCTGCTGGTCGAGCCGCTGCTTGTCGATCACGTCGATCGTCAGCGGCAGCGCGTTGGGCGGCAGCACCGTGCGCGCCGCGGTGACCACGATCTCCTCGCTGTCCTCCGCATCCTTCTGCGGCTCGGCCTGCTGGGCGAATGCGACCTGCGGCATCGCGACGGTGAGCGCCAGCAACGGCAGGGAAAGCAGCGAAAGGCGCGAACGCACGGACATGAAAAGGAGACCCCTGAGGTAAGCGCCGCGCCTGCACGGGCAACGGCTGGTTCAGGGGGCCGCTAGCAGCCGGAGGGTGCTATTGCAAGCCAGTCGCAATAGCTGCATTCACCCCGCTTGCGCCGCCGCCGTTGTCCGCCGGGCAGTGAACGGTACCAGCAGCAGCAACACCGCCAGCATCCAGAACGCGGTTCTCAGCCCGACCGCCTCCGCCACCACGCCGATCCCTGCGGGCCCGGCAAGAATGCCGGCATAGCCAAGCGTGGTGATCGCGCCGATCGCCAGCGCCGGCGGCATATGGGTCTGTGCCCCGGCGATGCGGAACAGCACCGGCACGATGTTCGATGCGCCCAGCCCGATCAGCAGGAAGCCCGCCAGCGCAACTGGCGCGATCGGGGCACTCAGCAGCACCACGAAGCCCGCGACCGCAAGAAGGCCGCCACCGAGCAAGGTGCGATAATCCCCCAGCCGCGCAGTGAGCCCATCGCCCAACAACCGCCCGGTCGTCATCGCGATCGCGAACAGGATATAGCCAAGCCCACCCTGGGTCGCGCCCACCAGCCCCATCTGGGTGATGAGCAGTGCGCTCCAGTCGAGCATCGCCCCTTCGGCCAGGAAGGTCGCCATGGCCAGCACGGCCAGCAACACCACCACGCCATGCGGCCGCACGAACAGTGGCCCCTCTTCGACCCGCACCGCCGGCAGCAGCCGCGGCCAGGCAACCAGCATCGCCACCAGCATGATCGCCGCGCACACCAGGCTGCCGCCGAGCGCACTCACCTTGAACGACAGGAAAATCGTCATCAGCGCCGCGCCGGCAAAGCCGCCGATACTGAACAGCGCGTGGAATCCCGACATCAGCGGCACCGGTGCCGCCCGCTCCACTTCCACCGCGTGCACGTTCATCGCCACATCCAGCGAACCCAGCGCCGCGCCGAACAGCAACAGTGCACCGCCCAGTGTCACCGGAGTCGCCGCGATGGTCAGCAGCGGCAGGATCAGCGCCAGGGCGATGCCGCTCGTCACGATCACCGGCTTGCCGCCATAGCGGGCGCTGATCGGCCCGGTCGCCAGCATCGCCAGGATCGATCCGATACCGATGCAGAGCAGCAGCACCCCCAGCATCGCGCTGTCGATCTGGAGCCTTTCCTTGGCAAAGGGCACCAGCGGCGCCCAGCAGGAGATTCCGAACCCGGCGACCAGGAACGAAAGACGCGTGGCCAGCCGCGTGGCCGGGCTATCGACGGAAGTCGTCATGCCTCCCCCTGCTCAAGCCGGATCGGCGATCAGGATGGTGCGGCAACCCGCGGCATCGAGTGCGCCGCGCTGCGTGTCGGTCGCGCTTGCCTCCACCACCAGCATGTCGATCTGGCCCAGCCCCGCGACCCGGTACGGCGCTTCGCGCTCCAGCTTGTCATCGGTAACCAGCACCACGGTCCGCTTCGCCCCGGCGATAACCGCGCGCTTGAAGGTGGCATCATCCAGCTGGAAAGCCCCCACCCCATCGTCGGAGGCCGAACAGGCACCGATGAACGCCCGGTCGAAGCGCATCTGCACCAGCGCCTGCATCGCCACCGCGTCCACGCAACCGCCGATGATCGGATCGACCTGCCCGCCCAGCACGATCAGGCGCAGGTCCTGCCGCCGCAGCATCGCCGCGGCGATATCCACCGAGTTGGTGGCGATGGTCAGGTCCGCATCCTCCGGCAGGAACTCCACCAGCGCGAGGTTGGTGCTTCCGCTGTCGAGGAACAGGAATTCGCCCGGCCGGATCGTGGTCACCGCCGCACGGGCCAGCGCCCGCTTCCGCCCCCGATCCCCCTCGATCCGCGCCGCCATCGGCAAGGCAACCGGCGAGACCGGCAGCGCACCGCCATAGACGCGCCGGCACCTCCCCTCGGCCGCCAGCGCCCGCAGGTCGCGCCGGATCGCATCCTCGGAAACTTCGAACTCCGTGGCGAGTGCGCCGGCCGACACCGGATGGCCATCGGCAAGCCGGGCGGCAATCACGTCGCGGCGGGCATTGGGAGGATCAACAGTCATGAATCCGCATTATCGTGCACGATCATGCGAGTCAAATCGCACGATCATACACGATTTAGCGTGCTCGCGGCGCCTCAAACCGCAGTCCGCCGCGTGTCTCCACCATGATCGGGCCGCGCGGCTTGGCCGGCAGCGCTGCCTTCACCCGCCCGAAGATCCGCCGCACGTCGCTGGGCTTGCGGGTCTGCACGCAGAGATTGGTCTCCCCTTCCCGCCCCCAGCGCTGCACCTCGACACTCCGCACGCCGCGGTCGCGCTTCAGCAGCGCCTGCACCCGGTCGAAGGCGGGCCGGTCGATCCCCATCGCATAGCTGGCGAACTGCACGCTGACGGCACATTGCTGCGCGGGGCTGCCCTGGGCATGCGCCGCAGCCGGCAGCGCCAGGATCGTCAGGGCAAGGGCAGGAAGCAGCGAACGCATCGGGTATCTCCAAAGTCGATGCCTTCTCGTCGCTCCGCCCGCCTGAACGCGGTCTGAAAGCCTCCTGGCTTCTCACCGCCTCCGCCCGCCCGGGCACGCGACACCCGAACGGAAACGGGCCCGCGGGTTTCCCCGCGAGCCCGTTCCACACCCCTGCCTTGCAGGATCAGAAGCGCGAGCGCAGCGTGATGCCGTAAGTCCGCGGTTCGGCCAGGAAGGCCGAGAAGATCTGCGAACCGCCCGGGAAGCCCGGGGTCGGCGTCGTGCTCACCGCCTGGAACGGCGAGTTGAAGCCAACCTGCATGTAATTGGCCTTGGTCGCGTTCTGCACCCACAGTTCGAGCGCCCATTTCTGGTCCTCGCTGCCGATGCCGATGCGGCCATTCACCACCACGAAGCTGTCCTGCATCTTCTGCGGGAACAGGTCCGAGCCGGTGTTGTAGTTGTCGGCCAGGCGGCTATCGACATAGAGCAGGCCGCGCAGCCCACCGCCCAGCGACGGTGTCCAGGCCGCCGAACCGGTCGCTACCAGTTCCGGCGCGTTCGAGAGCAGCTGCCCCGGCAGCAGGCGCAGCGCCGGGTCGAGCGGCGCACCCGTCTTCGAGCCCACCAGGTTGTTGGCGTATTTGGTCTTCGCGTAGGTCAGGCCGAAGTTGAAGTTGAGCGCGCGCACCGGCGACAGGCCCATTTCGATTTCGAAGCCGGTCGAGACCACGCCCGGCTTGGTCTGGCCCGCCGGGCAGGCGCCCGTCGTCGCGCTTAGGTCGCGATCGCCGCCGCCCAGGCTCGTCTTGCAGCCATTGATGTTCTGGACGAGATAGACCGTGCCGTTGAAGGTATTCAGCTGGAAGTTGCTGAATTCCTGTCGGAAACCGGCAACGTTCAGGTTGAAGCCCTTCGTCGAGTACTTCATGCCCGCCTCATAGGCGTTCACCGTTTCCTCGTCGAACTGCAGCACATCGGCGTAGTAGCCGGCATTGGCCGTGCTGATCGGGAAGATCGGCAGCGGCTGGGCCGCGCTCGGGTTCTTGAAGGCCGAGCGGTCCAGGTTGAAGCCGCCCGCCTTGTAGCCGCGCGAGTAGCTCGCATAGATCATGACGTCGTCGCTCGGCTTGTACGACAGGATCGCCGTGCCGGTGAACTTGTCTTCCTTGCGCGTGTCGTTGAGCGTCAGCGCGTTGAGTGCCGAGGACGATCCGCCCTGGCAGCTCAGCGTGATGATGCCGCCCGCCAGCGGCGCCAGCGCCGCGACGCCCATATAGGGCAGCAGCGCCGCCTGCTGCGCCGGGCACACCGTGTTGGTGTTGTTGAAGTTGGCGTTCAGCTTCTTGGTTTCGTTGGTGTAGCGCGCGCCCAAGGTCAGGTCGAAGCCCTTGGCGATGTGCACGATATTGTGCGTGAAGAACGCGAAGTTCGAGCTGGTCTGGTCGAAGTTCGCGGTGTCGTCGCCGACATTGCGCACCGTGTCGAGCCGCTGCAGGCCCTGCACCATCGCCGAGCCCGCCGCGCCGAGCGGCCCGAGCGTGTTGCTCAGCACCGCAACGCCGGTCGGCGTCAGGCAGCCGACATTGTTGGGATTATAGAAGGCGCTGAACGAGCCATAGACCACGCGGCACGCAGCGAAGCGGCCATAGTCGTTGCCGAACTTGAGCTCGCTCTTGGTGTCGAGGTCCTCATGCGCGTAATAGCCGCCGACCAGCCAGTCGAGCTTGCCGCCGAACGCATCGCCGTGGAAACGCAGTTCCTGGGTGAAGGTCTTGAAATGGCGGCCGCTCTTCGGGCCGAAATAGAGGATGTCGGCCAGGCCGTAATCGGCATCCGACGCCTGGGTGTTGTCATAGTCGCGATAGGCGGTGATCGAGGTCAGCTCGACGTCGCCCAGGTTCCAGTTCACTTCGCCCGAGAAGCCCCAGTCCTTGGTCTTGCCGGTATAGGAACGGTTGGCGCTGGTCGCGATGCGGCGCGAATAGGCGTTGTTGTAGCCGGGGAAATACTGCGCGAAGGTCGTACCGGTGATCCCGGTCAGCACCGTCGCCACCGGCGTGCCCGGCGCGATCAGCCCGGCATTGGTGGAGGAGACATCGGCCGTCGCATAGACAGCGGCGCAGCAATCCTCCTTGCGGTGGCTATAGTCGGCGATCAGGCGAACCGAGATGTCCGAGCTCGGCTGGAACAGCAGCTGGCCGCGCACAAGGTAACGGTCGCGATTGTTGATGTCGCGGCCCGTATTGACGTCGTGGTAGAAGCCGTCGCGCTTCGAATAGAGCCCGTCCAGCCGGAACGCGACCTGCTCGGAAAGCGGGCCGGTTACCGCGCCCTGCAGGCGCCACGCATCGTAATTGCCATAGGTCGCCTCGGCCATGCCGCCAAAGGTGAACTCGGGCTGCTTGGTGGTGACGCTCAGCATGCCGGCCGAGGCGTTGCGCCCGCCCAGCGTGCCCTGCGGACCGCGCAGCACTTCGATCCGCTCGATCTCGCCCAGGTCGTTGAGGCCGAGGCCGGTACGCGAGCGATAGACGCCGTCGATGAAGGTTGCGACCGAGCTTTCGAGGCCCGGATTGTCACCCACCGTGCCGACGCCGCGGATACGGGCCGAGGTGTTGGCATCGCTGCCGGTCGAGGAGACGAGCAGCGACGGCGCGACCTGGTTGAGCGCGCGAATGTCGTTGGCGCCGGTGCGCTCGAGCTGCGTGGAAGTCACC
Organism: Sphingomonas kyeonggiensis; assembly: GCF_014204495.1. Lineage (GTDB taxonomy): Bacteria > Pseudomonadota > Alphaproteobacteria > Sphingomonadales > Sphingomonadaceae > Sphingomonas > Sphingomonas kyeonggiensis_A. The sequence continues at coordinate 602,865 of NZ_JACHLN010000002.1, forward strand.
GCCGAGACGGCGAGCGGAACATCGGCCAGCACCTGGGCGCGGCCCTGTGCAGTGACGACGATCTCATTGGGGTCGGAGACGCCCTGATCCTGGGTAGTTGCGTCCGTCGGCGGTGTCTGGGTGTTCTGGGCAAAGGCCGGGGCAGCAAGCGCAATCGAAAGCGCCGGAACAGCAACGCACGACAAAAGGCGTAACCGCATCATCATCATCTCTCCCACCACGGGCCAGAGCACTTTACGGCTCCATACCCTATCCTCGAATACTGACACTTCCCCGAGGGACGTCAAGCAGAACAAAGGTTGCAAAAGGGGACTGAACTAGCAGTGTTGCGCAAATGTCATATGTTGCAGGGGCGTTTCCGATGCCCTTGGCCGAATCGATCTTCGAAAAGCGAATTCGCAGCTCTTATAGAATCCGCGGCTCATATAATTCGTCATCCCCGCGAAGGCGGGGATCCAGAGTCACAAAGCACATCCCTCTGCCACCCTGGATCCCCGCCTTCGCGGGGATGACGACCGAAGGGATTCCCCTCCGCTGTTTCCTCAATACCCGTTCAACCGCGCAAACCGCTCGCGATGCCAGGCCGCATTCCCCCACTGCGCTTCCAGCACCCGCGCGCGCTTCAGATAGAAGCCCGCATCATGCTCGTCGGTCATGCCGATGCCCCCGTGCAGCTGGATCATCTCGCGGCTCACCAGGTGCAGCGTCTCGTTCGCCACCGCCTTGGCCAGGCTGACTTCCTGCGCGACATTGGCCCGCCCGCTGTCGATCGCCTCCAGCGCGCCTTCCACGGCGGAGCGGCACAGCTCGAGCTCGGTGAACATCTTCGCCATGCGGTGCTGCAGCGCCTGGAAGCTTGCCAGCACCTGGCCGAACTGGACGCGCGTCTTCAGATAGTCGTTGGTCTGGGCAAAGGCGCTCTCGGCCATGCCGAGCATCTCCGCCGAAGCCGCCGCCGCCGCGCGATCCACGACATGGCCGATCAGTTCGGCACCTCCGCCGAGCGCCTCGGCCGGGGCATTGTCGAACGTCACCTGTGCATGGCTGCGACTATCGGTCAGGTGGCGCGGCGAACGCGTCACCCCGGTATCGCCAACGACGAGATAGAGCCCGTCGGTCGCCGCGACGACAAACAGCTGCGCGCTGTCGCCCTCGGGCACGAACGCCTTCACGCCGCTCAACTTGCCGCCGCTCACCGTCGTGGCGATCTTCACGGGATCGAAGCGCGGCCCCTCGTCGATCGCCAGCGTCGCAACCACTTCGCCCGCCGCAATCTTCGGCAGCCATTCGGCCTTCTGCTCTTCCGAACCGCCCAGAAGGATCGCACTGGTCGCCGCAGCCGTGCTGGCGAGCGGCGTCGCGACCAGATTGCGACCCAGCTGCTCGAGCACCAGGCCCAGCGAGACATAGCCCATGCCCGCCCCGCCCTGCGCCTCGGGCACCAGGATGCCGGCCCAGCCCATCTCGGCCTGGGCGCGCCACATCTCGGGATCATAGCCGGCGGCCGGCGCCGCATCGCGCATCCGGCGAAACGCACCAACCGGCGCCTCGTTATCCGCCCACTCCCGCGCCATGTCGCGCAGCATCGTCTGTTCTTCGGTCAGGATAGCCATTTTCACCTCGTCATCCCGGCGAAAGCCAGGATCTCGTGCCGCGAGCGCACGCTAATTGGAGAGAGACCCCGGCTTTCGCCGGGGCGACGGCACTATTGATGATCCAGCATCCCCAGGATGCGCTTGGCGATCACATTGTTCTGGATCTCGGTGGAGCCGCCATAGATCGACACCGCCTTGCCGAAGAGCCAGCTGCGCACGTCCTTCAGCGCGTCCTCCTCAAAGCCTTCGCCGTCCCAACCAAGGCCGGCGAGCCCGCGGATCTCGATCAGCAGCTCGGAGCGTTCCTGCATGATCCGTGCGCCGACATTCTTCATGATCGACGTCGCCGCGCTCGGCCCCTGGTTCGACTTCGCCTCCAGCGCGGTGCGGCGCAGCGTCAGCATGAAGCTGCGCAGGTCCATCTCGTGCCGCGCGATCCGCGAGCGCAGGTCCGTATCGGCGATCCGTCCCTCGGCATCGACGCCGACATATTTCTTGGCGAGTTGCCCGAGCGAGGCGCCGGCAAACATCCGCCCCGCCGTCGATCCGCCGCCCGAAAGGCTCGATCGCTCGTGCTGGAGCAGTCGCTTGCCGATCGTCCAGCCCTCGCCTTCCTGCCCTACCCGGTTGCTCTTGGGCACTTTCACATCGGTGAAGAAGGTCTCGCAGAAGGGCGAGCTGCCCGAGATCAGCTGGATCGGCCGCACTTCCACGCCCGGCGTATCCATGTCGCACAGCACGAAGGTGATGCCCTCGTGCTTCTTGGTCTTGTCGGTGCGGACCAGCATGAAGCATTTGTCCGCCCATTGCCCGCCGCTGGTCCAGGTCTTCTGGCCGTTGACGACATAGTGGTCGCCATGATCCTCGGCGAAGGTCTGGAGCGAAGCCAGGTCCGATCCCGCGCCCGGTTCCGAATAGCCCTGGCACCAGCGCACCAGCCCCTTGGCGATCGCCGGGATATGCTCGCGCTTCTGCTCCTCGGTGCCATATTCGAGCAGCGTCGGGCCGAACATCATCACGCCCATGCCGCCGATCGGGTTCCACGCGCCCGCGCGCTGCATCTCTTCCTGCAGCACCCGTGCCTCGGCCCGGCTAAGTCCGCCGCCGCCATATTCCTTCGGCCAGGTCGGCACGCCCCAGCCCTTCTCGCCCATCGCCGTCTGCCAGGCATCCTCTTCGGGCGAGTTGGTGTGCGGCCCTTCGACCGCGGACATCGCATTGTCCTTGCCCTTCAGGCTCGGCGGGAAGTTCGCGGCGATCCACGCGCGCGCTTCATTGCGGAAAGCATCCAGCGGATTCGCCGGCGCATCGATATCGGGGGCCGTCGCCATCACTCTCTCCCGGGATAGTCTTCTTGCTTGTTTCGAATTTGCGGTATGGCTCAGGCGCCGTCAAGCCATTCCATCACCCCAACCTCGTCATCCCCGCGCAGGCGGGGATGACGGCGGGAAGCGGGATGACGCGTCGTCCCAACCTCTGCTAAGCATCCCCCAAGAGGGGATAATCATGAAGTTCGAACATCGCGCGGTGCCGATCGTGCTCGTCGCCGTGCTTATCGACGTGATCGGCTTCGGCATTGTCATGCCGGTGCTGCCGGCGCTGGTCACCGAGCTCGGCCATGTCGGGCTGGACGACGCCACCCGCATCGCCGGCTGGATGCTCGCCGCCTTCGCGATCGCCGGCTTCTTCGCCGGCCCGGTGCTCGGCAATCTCGGTGACCGGTTCGGCCGCCGCCCGGTCCTCATCCTCTCGATGATCGCCTTTGCGATCGACTATGCGCTGATGGCCGCGGCGCCCAGCCTCGCCTGGCTGTTCGTCGGCCGCGTCATCGCCGGTATCGCCGGCGCGACCTTCGGCCCCGCAAGCGCGGTGATCGCCGACGTGACCCCACCCGAGAAGCGCAGCGCCGTGTTCGGCCTCGTCGGTGCGGCGTTCGGCGTCGGCTTCATCCTCGGCCCGGCGCTCGGCGGGATCAGCGCCGGGCTCGGCCTGCGCGCACCCTTCCTGATCGCCGCGATCTGCGCCGCCTTGAACGCAGTCGTCATGTTCTTCTTCCTGCCCGAGACGCTCGCCCAGGAAAACCGCCGCCCGTTCCGCTGGTCCGACGCGCACATCATCGGCGCCTTCCGCCCGCTCTTCCATGCCGGCAATGCCGGCCCGCTGCTGCTCGCCTGGTTCTTCTGGCAGCTCGCCGGCACCGTCTACCCTTCCACCTGGTCCTTCTGGGCGGCGATCCGCTTCGGCTGGGACGCCACCGCGATCGGCTGGTCGCTTGCCTATGTCGGCTTCCTGACGGTGCTGGTCCAGGCGCTGCTCACCGGCCGCGTCATCAAGCGCGTCGGCGAGCGCAACGCCGCGCTGATCGCGCTGGGCTGCGCCTCCTTCACCCTGTTCGCCTATGCCTTCATCCAGCAGGGCTGGCAGGTCTATGCCTTCTTCCTGATCGGCGCGTTCGGGGCCTTCGCCTATCCCGCGCTCAACGGCACGCTGTCGAACATGGTCGGCCCGTCGCACCAGGGCGCGCTGCAGGGTGGCGTGTCGAGCATGAACAATGTCGCGGCGATCCTCGGCCCGCTGATCGCCACCCAGGCGCTGGCCGCCGGATCGCATCACGGCTTCGACGGCGCCGCCTTCCTCGTCGCCGGCGCGCTGATGGCGATCGCCGCCCTCATCATCGCGCTGTTCGTCCATCTGCGCGCGCCGGAGCCCGAACCCGCGCCCGAGTGATTTTTCGAAAATTGCGTATGGCGTTCGCGCGGGTGCTCTTCTAGTCCTGCCGGTAACCGGGAGGATGCATGCGTACCGAGGAAATGCTGGCGGGCGAATTCGCCACGGTCTCCGACCTGATCCGCGGCCACGCCGCCGAGCGGCCGGACAAGCCGGCGATGATCTTCGAGGACAAGTCGATCTCCTATGCGGAACTCGACGCCCTGCTCGATCGCCTCGCCGCCGCGCTCCAGCGCGAAGGCGTCGGCAAGGGCGATGCGGTCGCGATCCTCGCCGCCTCCTCGATCGAATATGGCGCCTCCTTCTTCGCCATCCTGCGCGCCGGTGGTGTCCCCGCGCCGCTCCAGCCTTCGGCCACGCCCGCCCAGCTCGCCGCAATGGTCGCCGACAGCGGCGCCAGGATCCTCTTCCTCGACGAGACCGGCATCAAGGCGCTCGGCGACGCGCAGGTCACGGCGAAGCCCGTCCGCCTCGAGGCGTTGGAAGACTTCCTCGCCCCCCAAGGCGCGAAGCCCGCGCCGGTGACGATCGGTCCCGACGACCCCTTCAACATCATCTACAGCTCGGGCACCACCGGCACGCCCAAGGGCATCGTCCAGCCCCAGTCGATGCGCTGGATCCACATCGCACGCGCCCCCGGCGGCTTCGGCAGCGCGGTGACGATGATCGCCACGCCGCTCTATTCGAACACCACCCTGGTCAGCTTCATCCCGACGATCGCCTGGGGCGGCACCGCGGTGCTGCTCGGCAAGTTCGACGCCCGCACCTTCGTGGTCCAGGCCGCGAAGCACCGCGCCACCCACGCGATGCTCGTGCCCGTCCAGTACCAGCGGATCATGGCGCTGCCCGATTTCGACCGCTTCGACCTGTCGAGCTTCCAGCTCAAGACCTGCACCAGCGCCCCTTTCTCCGCCGTGCTCAAGGCTGACATCCTCGCCCGCTGGCCCGGCCTGCTGGTCGAATATTACGGCATGACCGAAGGCGGCGGCACCACCGTGCTGGTGTGCAACGCCAACCCGACCAAGCTCCATACCGTCGGCGTGCCGCTCCCCGGCCAGGACCTCCGCCTGATCGACGAGGACGGCAAGGAAGTTCCCCGGGGCGAGATGGGCGAAGTCGTCGGCCGCTCGGGCGCGATGATGACCGGCTATCACGGCCGCGCCGATGCCACCGCCGACGCCACCTGGCATGACAGCGACGGCAACCGCTACATCCGCCACGGCGATGTCGGCCGCTTCGACGAGGACGGCTTCCTGATCCTGATGGATCGCAAGAAGGACCTCATCATCTCGGGCGGGTTCAACATCTACCCCTCGGACCTCGAGGCGATCCTCATCACCCACCCGCAAGTCTCCGACTGTGCGGTGATCGGCGTGCCGTCCGAGCAATGGGGCGAAACCCCGGTCGGCTTCTTCACCGGCCCCGGTGCCCCCGCCGACGTGCTGGCATGGTTCAACGCGCAGGTCGGCAAGACCCAGCGCCTCGCCGATATCCACAAGCTCGACGAACTGCCCCGCAGCGCGATCGGCAAGGTACTCAAGCGCGAGCTGCGCGACCGGATCGCCGCGTGACCCCGCTCGCCACGATCCTGGCCGAGGCCGTCCGCACCGAATCCGGCTTCACCAGCACGGTCCACACCGACTGGATGCAGGGGCGTACTGCGTACGGGGGCTTATCCGCCGCGCTCGCGCTCCAGGCGGCGCTCGAGGTTGAACCCGACCTGCCACCGCTCCGCTCGGCCCAGGTCGCGTTCATCGGCCCGCTCGCCGGCCCGATCACCGTCACCGCCACGAAGCTGCGCCGCGGCCGCAACGCCGCTTTCCTCCAGTCGGACGTGACGTCGGAAGCCGGTCTCGGCCTGCGCGCCACCTTCGTCTTCATGGCCCCGCTCGCCTCGAGCATCGCGCATGACACGGCGAAGCGCGCACCCGTAACGCCCCCGCCGGCCGGGGCCGAACTCTATACCGGCCCCGAGGACTTCTTCACCGGCAACTTCAACTTCTTCGACGAGAAGGACGGCACCGGCCCGGCCGAGTGGCTCCGCTGGGCCCGGCTGCGCGACCATGCTGGCCTCGATCCCTTCGTCGAGCTGATGGCGATCGGCGACGCCCTCCCGCCCGCCGCCTTCAAGCTGCTCGAGGAAAAACGCACCCCGCTCAGCTCGCTCAACTGGCAGATCAACTTCCAGACCGCCGCGCCCGCCACCACCGACGGCTGGTGGCTGCTCCACGCCAATGCCGACACGGCGCGCGACGGCTATTCCACCCAGCGCATGTCGATCTGGAATGCCGCGGGCGAGCCCGTCGCCGAGGCCATGCAGGGCGTCGCCATCTTCGGCTGATACAAGTTGCGACAGTTTCCCGCATGGGTGACAAACCCGTGCGACAGCTGCCACTGAAAAGCGAACCCTGTCGGGGGCTTGGGACCTCCGAGACCAAGGAGTTCGCACCCGATGAAGAAGTTCCTCCTCGTCGCCTTCGCCGCATCGGCCATCGCCGCTCCGGCCTTCGCGCAGGACGCCCCGCAGCGCGGCGGCGGCATGCTCAGCCGGCTCGACACCAATGGCGACGGCATCGTCACCAAGGAAGAATATAACGCCGGCATCGCCGCGCGCTTCGCCACGCTCGATACCAACAAGGACGGCAAGGTCAGCGAGGCCGAGCGCGAAGCCGCCGGGCGCGGCGGCGGCATGGGCATGCGCAGCATGACCGGCGACGTCACGCTCGACCAGATGCAGGCGCAGGCCGCCCAGCGCTTCGACCGGATCGACGCCAATCACGACGGCAAGATCGACAAGGCAGAGATCGACGCGGTGATGGCCCGAATGGGCAACCGCCAGGGTCCCCCGCCGGGCGGCTCGGAAAACAACTGAGCCCCCGGAAACTCGCCCGGGCGGGCACTTGCCTCCTCGCCTGCCCGGGCACCCCCTCTTGTCTTGCGGCCCGCCCATGACCTACGAACCCGATATGTCGGAAACGCCGCACCTGCTGCTCGTCGAGGACGAGCGCTCGATCCGCGAACCGCTCGCGCAATATCTCACCAAGCAGGGGTTCCGCATCACCCAGGCCGGCGATGCCGAAGGCGCCCGCGCCCGCATGGCCGCCTATGCGATCGATCTGGTGGTGCTCGACATCATGATGCCCGGCGAGGACGGCCTGTCGCTCTGCCGCCATATCCGCGAGACCAGCGACACGCCGGTGATCCTGCTCACTGCCCGCGGCGAGGAGACCGACCGGATCGTCGGCCTCGAGATGGGCGCCGACGATTATGTCGTGAAGCCCTTCTCCCCGCGCGAGCTCGCCGCCCGGATCAAGGTGGTGCTGCGCCGCCTCCAGGCCGGCGGCACCCGCCAGCACGCCCCCGACGCGGGCAGCTTCGCCTTTGCCGGCTGGGTGCTCAAGACCGGCGAGCGCGCGCTGGTGGACCGCGAAGGCGTCTCGGTCCCGCTCTCGACCGGCGAGTACAACCTCCTCCACGCACTGGTCACCCGCCCCCGCGCGGTGCTCACCCGCGACCAGCTGCTCGACCTCACCCAGGGCCGCGAAGCCGCCGCCTTCGATCGCGCGATCGACAACCAGGTCAGCCGGCTGCGCAAGAAGATCGAGGTCGATGCGAAGAACCCCGCGATCATCAAGACCGTCTGGGGCGGCGGCTACACCCTGGCCGCCGAAGTGACCCGGCTTTGAGGCCTCGTACCTTCTTGCTCCCCTCCCTGGAAGGGAGGGGCTGGGGGTGGGTATTTGCCCGCGATACGGCCCGTCAGTCGCGCGCACTCGCAGTATCGCCAAGCCTCCACCCACCCCTAACCCCTCCCTTCCAGGGACGGGAACTCCAGTGACCCGCCTCTTCCCCCGCTCGCTCACCGGCCAGATCGCCCTGCTCGTCGCGGTCGCGCTGTTCGTCGCCCAGGCGATCAACTTCGGCCTGCTCGTCCGCGAGCGCCAGAATGCCCGCTTCGCCCAGGTGATCGTGCCCACCGTCACCCGGCTGATCGACGCCGCCGAACGGCTCGGCACCCCGATCAACCCGCGCCCCGACACCCCCGCCGGCGCCGATCGCCGCGACGGGCGCGATCGCGATGGTCGGGATGGCCGCCGCCAGGCACGCGGCGGCCGCGTCGATTTCGTCCCCGCCAATCCGATCCCCGCCGAGCTTGGCCGCCGCGCCGATATCGAGCGCGACCTGCGCCGCGGCCTCACCGATGGCGGCGTGCAGGTCGGCCAGGTGATCGCGGTGGTCCGCCCGATCGATCCAAACCGCCCGTTGCTCAAGCGCATGGACCCGGCCCGCGCCGATCGCATGCGTCGCCTCGGCGCCGAGCTGATGATCGCGGTCGAGCTGCCCGGCAAGGGCTGGCTTTCGCTCAGCTCGGCCTGGCCCCGCTCCGAGCGCGCGCTGATCTGGCAACTGCTCGCCCAGACGCTGATCCTCTACATCGTCGTGCTCGTGCCCGTGCTCTGGGCCGGCCACCGTATCGCCCGCCCGCTGCGCAAGCTCGCCGCCGCCGCCAGTGCCTTCCATCCGAACGACGATGCCGACCCCGTCGAGGAGAGCGGCCCCAGCGACGTCCGCGCGGTAATCGCCGCGTATAATTCGCTCAGCACCCGCGTCACCGCGATGCTCGACGAGAAAGATCGCATGCTTGGTGCGATCGGCCACGACCTGCGCACGCCGCTTGCTGCACTTCGCGTACGAATCGAGTCGGTAGAGGATGAAGAGGATCGCGCCCGCATGGCGGACACGATCGACGAGATGAACCATACGCTCGACGACATCCTCAGCCTCGCCCGGCTCGGACGTCCGAGCGAACCAGCCACCGATGTTGACTTGTCCGCCCTGATCGACGCCGTGGTCGAGGATTTTCGCGATCTCGACCAGGACGTCACCTTCGAGGAAGCGCCGCGCCTGCGCATGCATCTCCGCCCCACGCTGATGCGCCGCGCGGTGCGCAACCTGATCGAGAATGCGGTGAAATATGGCGGCGGTGCCACAGAGGTCCGCCTGCGCTCGGACGAGCGCCATGTCCGCATCGAAGTCTGCGATCGCGGCCCCGGTATCCCCCCGGAAAAGCTCGAGAAAGTCTTCGATCCCTTCACCCGCCTGGAGGAATCCCGCAATCGCGAGACCGGCGGCGCCGGCCTGGGCCTGGCACTGGCCCGTGCGATCGTCCGCGACGCAAGCGGCGAGATCGGCCTGGCCAACCGTGAAGGCGGCGGGCTGGTGGCAACCATCACCCTGCCGCGGAGCTGATCCCGGCGTTCACCTCAGTGCCTTGGCGGATCCCCAGCGAAGGCCGGGGAACGGTTCTGCGTAATCAGTCCCATTCAGACGCCAGCGATCGCTCTGAACGCCAAAGCTCGCGCGCACCCCCAGACACGAAAAAGGCCGGAGCTTTCGCCCCGGCCCTTCGCATCCAAATCGGTGCAAGAAAGTCAGCGTTTAGCCGACGATCTCTTCCGGCTTGAAGAAGAACGCGATCTCGATCGCGGCGTTCTCGTCCGAGTCCGAACCGTGCACCGAGTTCGCCTCGATCGATTCGGCCAGCTCCTTGCGGATGGTGCCGGCGTCGGCATTGGCCGGGTTGGTGGCGCCCATGATGTCGCGGTTGCGCTGCACGGCGTTCTCGCCCTCGAGCACCTGCACCACGACCGGACCCGAGATCATAAACTCGACCAGGTCGTTGAAGAAGGGGCGCTCCTTGTGGACGCCGTAGAAGCCCTCGGCCTGCTCGCGGGTCATCTGGATGCGCTTCGAAGCGACGACGCGCAGGCCGGCCTCCTCCAGCATCTTGGTGACGGCGCCGGTGATGTTGCGGCGGGTGGCATCGGGCTTGATGATCGAAAAGGTCCGGTTCGCGGCCATGGCCGTGCGGCTCCTGCTTTATGGTTGTGGAAAAGTCGCGGCTCCCTAGTCCCGCGTTGCGCCGGATGCAAGCGCGGCGTGCTGTCCTACAAGGGGGCGTTCCGCTATTGTTCTCGGAAATGCTCTTTGAACCGTGAACGAGAACCCGAATCCGCAAACGCGGAAACGCCTCCGCATATCCTGAGTTCGTCACCCCGGCCTTGCGCCGGGGTTACGACGAACAGAGCAATGCAACCTTCCGCGTACGAACCGTCTGCGCGCGCAACACCGCCACGGGAAGGGAGCGTACGCAAAAGCATATCGAAACAGGGGCTTCGAAAACCGCCTGACGCGCAACCTACGCCAACATCCGCGGACGAAAGCGTACACTCAGGCCGCCTTCTCCCAGCGCCCCTGCTCGTTCTGCTTCCAGTAGTTGCGCTCCACCCCCTCGCGTCCGGCCAGTCCCTTCCAGGCGGCCCGCGCCTCGGCGATGCGGTCTTCGTCGAAGAAGTGGAAGGCCCGGTCGAAGCCCAAAGCCTCCTCGCGCCATACCCCGTCGGCCAGCGCGATGTTGCGCGCGCCATTGGCCGGCGTTCCCGGCTCGCCGGCGATCAGGATCGGCTGGCGGTCGTCGTCCGGCCCGCCCGCCTGGCCGTGCGGCAGGAAGCTTTCGGGCGTATAGGTCCATAGCAGCTGGTCCAGCCTGGCCCGCTGGCTCGCCTCGCCGGCGACGATCAGCAGCCGCCCGCCGGTCTCGACCACGCGTTCGGCGATCCGGGGCAGCGCACGTTCCAGGGGGAGCTGCGTCAGATGGTAGAAATCGACCTGCATTGGCTCCTGTTAGCGCCTCCGTGCGTTCGGGCCAACGCACGTGACGTTGCGGAGCCGCAACCGCTGCGATAGGGCAAATAATTGCCGCGTGCACGGGAGTGAGAAACAAAGGTGGGAATCGAAGTGACGCGCAAGGCCTTGCTGCTGTCGGCCGCTGTCGGCCTGTGCCTGTCGGCAGAGGCGCGCGCGCAGCAGACGACCGCGCCGGCCCAGACCGCGCCGCAGCCCGCGACTCCGGCGCCGTCACCCGCGCCCACGCCCGCCGCTGGCCCTGACCTGCAGACCCCGGCGGTCGAGCCGCCGCCGCCTTCGCCGAGTGCGCTGCCCGAGGGTGACGACCAGATCCAGTTCACGTCCGACCAGCTCGAATATGACGAGAATCAGGACGTGGTCACCGCTACCGGCGATGTCCGCCTCTATCGCCGCAGCGAGCGGCTGCGCGCCGACAAGGTGACCTGGAACCGCAAGAGCGGGCAGGTCTTCGCCGAGGGCAATGTCGTCGTCGTCAATCCGCAGGGCGATTCGGCCTATGGCGACAAGGTCGAGCTGACCGACACGCTGAAGGAAGGCGTCGTCCAGAACATGCTGGTCGTGCTCGACGCCGGCGGCCGCATCGCCGCGGCGCAGGGCCAGATGCACGAGGATGGCAGCTTCACCGTCGAGAACGCCGCCTACACCCCCTGCTCGGTCACCAATTCGGACGGCTGCCCCAAGGAGCCGAGCTGGAAGATCACCGCCAATCGCGTGGTCTATGAGCCCGCCAAGAAGCGGCTGCGCTACACCGGCGCGCGCATCTCGGTATTCGGCTTCGCGACGATCCCGCTGCCGGTCTTCTCGCACCCGGTCGGCGGCCAGAGCGCCAGCGGCTTCCTCGCGCCCGATCTTCGCTACAACCGCGCGAACGGCGTGCAGTTCGCACTGCCCTATTATTTCAGCTTCGCGCCCAATCGCGACCTGACCGTCACTCCGCGCGTCTATTCCAGCGTGCTGCCGATGCTGCAGGCGGATTACCGCGAGCTCAACTCGCTCGGCGCCTTCCGGGTCAGCGCCTATGGTACCTATAGCCGCCGCGCCGACGATCTCACCGTGCCGGTCACGCCGACCACGTCGAAGAACGACTTCCGTGGCTATCTCGATGCGGTCGGCAATTTCCAGCTCGATCCGAACTGGAGCGCCAGCGCCTCGATGCGCCTGACCACGGACCGGACCTTCCTGCGCCGGTACGACATCTCGCGCGACGATCGACTGCGTAATAACTTCCGCGTCGAACGCATTGATGCAGATAGCTATTTCTCGATAAACGCTTGGGTCGTGCAGACGCTGCGCGTCGGCGAGCGCCAGGGCCTCCAGCCCTATGCCCTGCCCGAGATCGATTATCGCCGGCGCATGGACGACAGCATCATCGGCGGCCGTTTCGAGTTCCAGGTCAACACGCTGGCGATCGGCCGGTCCGACGGCCAGGATTCGCAGCGCGCCTTCGCCAGTGCCCGCTGGGACCTGCGCCGCCTGACCAACTGGGGCCAGGAAGTCACCCTCACCGCCTATGCCCGCGGCGACGTCTACAATGCTTCGGACACGATGCTGACGACGATCGCCAGCTATCGCGGCGAGGAAGGCTTCCACGGGCGCGGCATCGGTGCGCTGGCGGTGGACGTGAAATGGCCGCTGGTCGGCAGCCTGTTCGGCGGTACGCAGCGCATTACCCCGCGTTTCCAGATGGTTGCCTCGCCCAAGATCGCCAATCTCGAGGTGCCGAACGAAGACGCGCGCGCAGTCGATCTCGAGGATTCCAACCTCTTCGCGCTCAATCGCTTCCCCGGCTATGACCGGTTCGAGGATTCGACCCGCTTCACCTGGGGCCTCGATTACGCGCTCTATCTGCCGGGCTTCTCGATCGACGCCAATGTCGGCCAGAGCTACCGCATCTCCTCGCGTCCGACGCTGTTCCCGGATGGGACAGGCCTGAACGCCCGGGTGTCGGACATTGTCGGCCGCACCGTCGTGCGCTTCCGCGATTTCGTCAGCTTCACGCACCGTTACCGGCTCGACAAGGACAGCCTGGCCTTCCGCCGCAACGAAGTCGACATGACGCTCGGTTCGCGCTCCACCTATGCCCAGATCGGTTATCTGCGCCTCAACCGGAACATCAACGCTTCGCTGGAAGACCTGCAGGACCGCGAGGAGCTTCGCCTCGGCGCCCGTGTCCAGATCGCCCGTTTCTGGTCGATCTCGGGCTCGACGCTGGTCGACCTGACCGATCGCAAGGAAGATCCGACCTCGCTCGCCGACGGGTTCGAGCCGGTGCGTCACCGCCTGGGCATCACCTATGAGGACGATTGCCTGCGGCTGGGCCTGACCTGGAAGCGCGACTATGCCACCACCGGCGACGCTTCGCGCGGCAACTCCTATCTGTTGACGCTGGCGTTCAAGAATCTGGGGCGCTAGGCTGCGCCGCTAGAGGGGAACCGCCGGTAAGCCTAAGTTCAGGCACAATTGAACATTATGCGCCACTCTCCGGCAGATTTGAGGGTACGGAATCACGTGAACATTGGTGTTAGCAAGGCGATCCGCGCAGGCCGCTTGTCCGTTCTCGCGCTCGTCGTCTCCAGCGTAGCGCCGGGGGTTGTGGCGCAGACGGCACAGACCAGCCCTGCGCCGAAGCCGGCCGCTCCGGCCCCGCAGCAGTCGGCCCCGGCCCCGGCCCAGCAGCAGGCAACGCCCGCGCAGCAGGAAGACGCTGCCGCCGCGCTCGCTGCCCAGCTCGATCTTCCGCCTGATCTCAAGCTGTTCGGCAAGGCCGATCCCAACATCCGCAAGCCCACCGCGATCGTGAACAACACGGTGCTCACCGGCACTGACGTGGACCAGCGGCTCAACCTGATCATCGCGCTCAACAAGCTCAACCTGAAGCCGGAAGAGCGCGATCAGTATCGCATGATGATCCTGCGCCAGCTGATCGACGAGACGCTGCAGATCCAGGAGGCCAAGGCCAACGAGATCAATGTCGATCCCAAGGAGATCGACCAGAGCTTCGGCGGCGTCGCCCGCCGCCTGAAGATGACTCCGGAGCAGTTCCGCGTCTTCCTGCGCCAGTCCGGTGCCTCGGAGCGCACGATCCGCAAGCAGATCGAGGGCGAAGTCGCCTGGGGTCGCGTGCTGCGTCGCAAGGTCGACATCAACGTGAGCGACGAAGAGGCCGATGCCATCATCGCCCGCCTCAAGGCCGCGCAGGGCAGCGAAGAATATCACGTCTACGAAATCTACATGAACGCCACGGACGACCGTAAGCAGGAAGTCTATGCGGGCATGCAGCGCATCATCCAGCAGATGAAGGAGGGCGCGCCCTTCGATTATCTCGCGAAGACCTATTCGGAGAGCTCGACCAAGGGTCAGGGCGGCGATCTCGGCTGGGTCCGCCTGGCGCCGGGCATCCTGCCCGACGAGATGGCCAAGGCCGTGGAAGAGATGTCGGCCGGCCAGGTCGCGGGCCCGATCCCGCTGTCGACCGGTTTCTCGATCGTGTACCTGGCGGACAAGCGCAAGATCGGCATGGCCGATCCGCGCGGCGCCAAGCTCTCGCTGCGCCAGATCACCATCACCTTCCCCAAGGGCACGAACGAGGCGCAGGCCCAGGCCCGCGCCGGCCAGTTCGCCCAGGCAACCCAGGCGATCAAGGGCTGCGGTGACGCGGCCAATGTCGCCGCCGCGCAGAATGCGGAAGTAGTGGAGAAGGACGGCGTCGTGATCGGCGACCTGCCGCCTGCGCTGCAGCAGATCATCCTGCCGCTCCAGGTCGGCCAGGTGACCCAGCCCTTCGGCACGATCGAGGACGGCGTCCGCGTGCTCGTGGTCTGCGGTCGCGACGATCCGCCGCCCCCCGGCCTGCCGACCCGCGACCAGATCCAGGACCAGGTTGCCGAGCAGCGCACGAACCTGCGCGCCCAGCGCATGCTTCGCGACATCCGCCGCGACGCGCTGATCGAATATCGCTGAGGTGATCCGGCCGCTCGCCATATCGATGGGCGATTCGGCCGGAGTCGGCCCGGAAATCACCGCCAAGGCATGGAAGGCGCGCGAGCTGCATTCGCTTGCGCCCTTCTTCGCCATCGGCTGTCCGGATGCGGTCGAGAAGGTGTGGGACGGGCCGATCGCCCGGATCACCAATCCCGACCAGGCCGCGGCTGCCTTTGCCACTGCCTTGCCGGTACTGCCGGTCGGGGACACCTGCGCGGTGACGCCGGGGAGCCCCGACGAGGCCAGTGCCAAGGCGGCGCTCCAGTCGCTCGAGCTGGCGGTCGGCCTGTCCAATGCCGGCGCGGCGGGAGGCGTGGTCACCGGTCCGGTCTCCAAGGTCCAGCTCTACAAGATCGGCTTCCGGCATCCCGGCCAGACCGAGTTCGTCGCCGAGCGCTGCGGCATCGCGCCGGAGAACGCCGTGATGATGCTCGCCGGCCCGACGCTGCGCGTGGTGCCGATCACCGTGCACGTCTCGATCGCCAGCGTGCCGGGCCTGCTCACGCTTGAGCTGGTATTGGCCAAGGCACGGGCGACAGCCCGCGGGCTGTTGCGCAACTTCGGCATCGAGCGGCCCCGCCTCGCCTTTGCCGGCCTCAACCCGCATGCCGGGGAGAGCGGCGAGATCGGACGGGAGGAGATCGACGTCCTCCAGCCGGCCATCGCCCAGCTCCGCGAGGAAGGCATCGACGCGATCGGGCCCTTCGCCGCCGATGCGATGTTCCATCCCCGCGCCCGCGCCGGCTATGACGCCGCGCTCTGCCCCACGCACGACCAGGCGCTGATCCCGATCAAGACGCTCCATTTCGACGAGGGCGTGAACATCACCCTCGGGCTTCCCATCGTCCGCACCTCGCCCGACCACGGCACCGCGTTCGGCATCGCCGGCAAGGACGAGGCCAATCCCGGCGCGATGATCGCCGCGATCAAGATGGCCGCCAGCGCCGCACAGCGCAGGGCAGACGCGGCGGCGTGACCGAGCTTCCACCTCTCCGGGACGTCATCAGCAAATATGGTCTCAGCGCGAGCAAGGCGCTGGGCCAGAATTTCCTGTTCGACCACCAGCTGCTCGCCCGCATCGCCAAGGTGCCGGGCAAGCTCGACGGCGCCGAGGTTTTCGAGGTCGGCCCTGGCCCCGGCGGCCTGACCCGCGCACTGCTCCAGGGCGGCGCCAGCGTAACCGCGGTGGAACGCGACCGGCGCTGCATCCCGGCGCTGGAGGAGCTCGGCAGCTTCTTCCCCGGCAAGCTCCGCGTCATCGAGGGCGACGCGCTTGAGGTCGATGCCCCAGCGCTGTTCGAGGGCAAGCCGCATGTCGTCGCCAACCTGCCCTATAATGTCGGCACCGCGCTGCTCGTCGGCTGGCTTTCGGCCGAGTGGGAGCCGTGGTGGGCCAGCCTCACGCTGATGTTCCAGAAGGAAGTCGCCGAGCGCATCGTCGCAGCGGCTGGCACCGAGCATTATGGCCGGCTCGCCGTGCTCTCCCAGTGGCGTTCCACGCCCAGGATCGCGATGAACGTCCACCGCTCGGCCTTCACGCCGCCGCCCAAGGTGATGTCGGCCGTCGTCCATATCGTCCCCGCCGAGGCGCCCGAGGGCGTGCGGCTCAAGACGCTGGAGACCCTGACCGCCGCCGCCTTCGGCCAGCGCCGCAAGATGCTGCGCCAGAGCCTGAAGGGCGTGCCCGGCGCATTGGAGGCGATGGAAAGCCTGGGCATCGACTCCGCCCGGCGTGCCGAGACGGTGACCGTCGCCGAGTTCGTCGCCCTTGCCCGAACGCTGGGCTGAGCTGTCCAAAGTACACGAAGTACACGCCAAGAACCCGTTTTCGGCGCTGTCCTGATTGTCAAAGAGCGGCCCGGCATTTGCCGGACCGCCCTTTCCAATCAGACGAAATCCTACATTACAAGCCGATCAGGGCTTGGCCGTCGGCGACGCCGCGGGGGCCGGGGCCGGTTCGGCCTGGGCGGTGACCACCGGCGGGCCCTTGGCGATCGCGGCGGAGAGCTGGGTGGCGTCGGCGCAGCCCTTGGCGCAGAGCTTCTCGATCTTGGCGAGGTTTTCCTTGGCCCGCTCCATCGCGCCCTTGGCGACCATCGCCTCGCCCTGGCCACGCAGCGCGGCGGTGTCGTTGGGCTCGAGGCTCAGCGCCTCGCGATAGAGGCGGATCGCCTTGCCGGACAGGTTCACCTTGCGGGCGATATCGGCGAGGACGAGATAGGCGTCGCGGTTGCGGGGATCGACCGCCAGCGCGCTTTCGAGCACATCGCCGGCGCCCTGGACATTGCCCGCGGCGAGCATCGCGCGGCCCTGCTTGACCATTTCCACCGAGCGCGGATCGATCTGGTCGTCGGCACGCTGCGCCATCAGCGAAGTGGAAACCGAGAGCAGAAGCAACGCACCGGCCGCCCCAATCGCAGTGAAACGCATCACATTCTCCGAAATCTTGCCGGTCGCTATCATGGCCGCCGCATCCTCGCGACAAAAAAGCCGTCGGTCGAGTCCCTTAGCGGGGTGAAGCGCACGCCGGGGCCGCGCGGCGTACCGGCGCCGAGCGCCAGCGGTTCGACGGTCCAGCCGGGATTGCGGTCCAGGAACGCCTGGGCCTGCCCCGCCCCTTCGGCATCGAGCAGCGAGCAGACGACATGGACCAGCACCCCGCCGGGGCGGACCAGATCGGCGGCGATGTCGAGCAACGCAGCCTGCGTCGCGACATAGCGATCGAGCCGCTGCGGATTGAGCCGCCAGCGCGCCTCCGGATTGCGGCGCCAGGTGCCGGTGCCCGAACAGGGCGCATCGACCAGCACGACATCGGCGCGGCCGGTCTGGTCGGCGAGCATCGCGCGCTCCTGGTTCGGATTGAGCAACCGCGTCTCGGCGATGCTCACCCCTGCCCGCTCGGCGCGCGGCATCAGCCGGGAGAGCCGGGGCCGGTCGATATCGCAGGCGAGGATGCTGCCGTGATTGGCCATCGCCGCCGCCAGCGCCAGCGTCTTGCCGCCGCCGCCGGCGCACAGGTCGATGACATGCTGGCCGCGCTCGACACCCGCCGCGAGGCTGACGAACTGGCTGCCGGCATCCTGGACCTCGAGCTTGCCGTCCTTGTACGACGGCAATTGCTCGATCGGCGCATCCGAAGGCGCGCGCAGGCCGGCGGGAAGGCACGGCAACGGCACCGAGCCAGAGATCTCGGCCTGGATGACCGCGGGATCGGCCTTGAGCGTGTTGACCCGGATATCGAGCGGCGCGCGCTCCAGCAGTGCTTCCTGCTCGTCGCTGTCGAGGCCCGATGCGGCGAAGGCCTCGGCCAGCCAGCGCGGCAGCACGCCGGCTTCGGCAATTGGTTCGCCCGGAGCGATCGGTGCCGGGCCATAGGGCGAGCCGTCGAACCACTCGGCCAGTTCCGGGCGGCGCCCGGCCAGCGCCAGCATCGCGGCGCGGCCGGTTTCCGGGCGCTCGCCGAGCATGCGGATCGCGTCATAGACCAGCTCGCGGATCGCGCGGCGGTCCTTGGAACCGGCATAGCGACGCTCGGCGAACCATTTCGCGATGATCGTGTCGGCCGATCCACCCTGGTCACGGGCGGCGGCGGTGATCTTGTCGAGCAGGTCGATTGCGGCCTGGATGCGAGCGGCGGGGTTCATGACGCGCCTACAACGCGGGGCGAAAAATGTTGAATCCCTTGAATCCCCACACGGGTGCGCGGGAGAGCAAGAGGCAGGGAAATCGCGCTCGGCATGGCCGGAGCAGAAGCAGAACATCGCCTACATTGGTAGCGGAAATTGCGGTGGCCGCCTTTCCTTCCAGTTCCCCGGCGAAAGCCGGGGCCCAGGGTAACAAAGCGACACGGCAGAGAAACCCTGGGCCCCGGCTTTCGCCGGGGAGCAGCTTAGGCTGGCCTTCGAAGCGCTTATCAACCGCAGAGCAATGGACAAGCCCGCCCGTTCCCGCCACAGCCGCGCCAACCCAATCAGGAAGGCAAGCACATGGCGTTCACGGCGAAGATCCTGCTCCTCGGCTCGGGCGAACTCGGCCGCGAGTTCGTGATCTCCGCCAAGCGGCTGGGCGCCTATGTGATCGCCTGCGACGCCTATGAGGGTGCGCCCGCGATGCAGGTTGCCGACGGCTTCGAGGTGTTCTCGATGCTCGACGGCGAATTGCTGCGCGCCGCGGTGGAGAAGCACCAGCCGGACTATGTCGTCCCCGAAGTCGAGGCGATCCGCACCGAAGTGCTGGCCGAGCTGGAGGCCGAGGGCTTCACCATCGTTCCCTCCGCCCGCGCCACCCAGATGACGATGAACCGCGACGGCATCCGCGAAGTCGCCGCCGTCGAGCTGGGCCTGCGTACGTCTCGGTACCGGTATGCCGAGAGCCTGGAGGAAGTGCTGGCGGGCGCCGAGCACACCGGCCTGCCCTGCGTGATCAAGCCGGTCATGTCCTCCTCGGGCAAGGGCCAGAGCACGGTGCGTGACGCCGGCGCGCTGGAGGCCGCCTGGGACTATGCCGTCGCCAACATGCGCGGCGACCGCAAGCGGGTGATCGTCGAGGAATTCGTCGACTTCGATTACGAGATCACCCTGCTGACGATCCGCACCCGCGACGGCGTGCTGTTCTGCCCGCCGATCGGCCACCGCCAGGAGCGCGGCGACTATCAGGAGAGCTGGCAGCCCGCCGCGATGTCGGCCCAGGCGATCGCCGACGCGCAGGACATGGCCCGCAAGGTGGTCGACGATCTGGGCGGCTATGGCATCTTCGGCGTGGAGTTCTTCGTGAAGGGCGAGGAAGTGATCTTCTCCGAGCTTTCGCCCCGCCCGCACGACACCGGCATGGTTACGCTGATCTCGCAGAACCTCAGCGAGTTCGACCTGCACGCCCGCGCGGTGATGGGCCTGCCGATCCCGGCGATCGCGCTGCGCGGTCCCTCGGCGAGCGCGGTGATCCTGGCGGATCGGGCTTCGGAGACCTTGTCCTATGCAGGGCTCGCCGAGGCGCTGGCGACCGAGGGCGGCGAAGTGGATGTGCGGATCTTCGGCAAGCCGAATTCGCGGCCGTATCGCCGGATGGGCGTGGCGCTGGCGCTGGCGGGAGATACCGACGCGGCGCGGCGCGTAGCGGCCGAGGCGGCTGGCAAGGTGCGGATCGGATACGGGGACTGATCTCACCGAAATGGTGCAAATGCATTGCCCTTCGCGGACGAGGAAATAGAACTTTCCTCGTCTTCGGGGGAATATCAGGAATGCATAGCCGATCCATGCTGGGCGCCGTTACCGCGCTGGGCCTTGTCGTCGCGGCACCATCGGCGCTTGGGCAGGCGGCACCGGCGAAAGCCCGGCCAGGCAACCAATGCCTGTTCGGCTATGAAGTCACTGGCCCGGACGGCAAGCTGTACAGCATCGCGGATGCGAGACTGAGCTCCGCCGGCGGTAGTGTGGATATTTCGCTCGACTTCGACGGCCCCCTGCCCGATCCCATGATCGCTGCGGGGTCCCACAGTGCGAGCACCGCGCAGTTAGGCTCGTCCTTCATCTCGGCACGGCAGACCGATCCGCGAGACTATCGCCTGGAAAAGACAGGTGATCCGAAGCCGGCCTATATGCGCGAGGCGCCGCTGGCGAAGATCGGCGAGACCTGGTTCGTCGGAGACCGCATCGACATCCTTCCGAAGGATGCGACGGTTACGCTCTTCGTCGAGGCCGATTTCATCGACCTTCTGGTGCCTTCCCGGGCATTCGAGATCTGGTGGAAGGGCACACGGCGCCTGACCGTGAAGTTCGTGCCCAAGCAATTGCCGCCCGAGGAATTCGCGACCGCGTGCCTGGCGCTCCCCGCCTCGCTGCGCGACGGGATGACGCGCTTTCCCAGCCGCAACGTGCTGCGCAAGCTCCAACCCGGCAAAACGCCGGTGGCAATGGATTTCAGGGGCAATGCGGCATCCAGGCCGCTCATCTTCAATCCGTTCGACATGGACGACGAGAACCCTGGCAGCGCAACGTTCCAGGTAACCGTGGGCCGTGACGGGCTGGTCAAGCAATGCGACCTGGTTGCGCAGCGCGGCAAGGTGCCCGACCGGATTTCGGCCTGCGAGAAATTGCGCGACGGTGCGCGCTTCTATCCGGCGACGGACATCATGGGCACGCCCGTCGAGAGCGAGACCCAATATACGGTGGAATGGAAAGTGAAAGGCTGAGCCTTATCCGTGGGGCACCGCGTTGCTGCCGAACCGCCCGACCAGCTTCGCCGCCAGCACCAGCGCCACCAGCGCCACGGCTGCCCCGATGATCATGTCCGACAGATAGTGCGTCCCCTCGATCGGGGTGGCCAGCAGCATCGCCAGGGTGAGGAAGGTCAGCGGCCAGCGCAGGTTTCCGCAGCGCCAGGCGGTGGCGATGTAGACCACGCCCGAGGCGGTGTGGAAGCTGGGCGCCGAGACCAGGCCGCGCAGCTCGTTGAGGTTTACCTGGCCGATCTGGTGCGCGCGGAGCGCCGGGATGAGCTGTTCCTGCCAGATCGCGCTGGTCGGCATATAGGGGATCGGGCCCTTCCAGAGATAGGTCAGCGGGCCGACGGCGGGCATGAACAGGTACAGGGTCAGCGTGATAATCGCCGCGAGCCAGAAGCTGGCGAGGAAGCGGTGCGCCTCGCCCCGCTGGCCGCGAACCGCGAAGGCGATGAGCAGCGCGGCGGGCGTCACATAGATGCACTGATAGGCGGCGACGCCGAGCTTCTGCAGGCTGGGATGCGCGACGACCGTCTCGTACCAGGCGAGCCAATGGAAATGCAGCGCCTCGTCGATCCGCTGGAGGGGGGCGTCGGCATAGCCATGCGACAGCGCCGCCAGCGGATAGGTGGCGACCGCGCCGGTGAGCGCCATCGCCATGAACAGCCCGACATTCTCGGCGAGATCGGCCAGGCCGGGTGCCCAGCGCCGGCTGGTGCGGGACAGAGCCGGACGGACGGAGAAGAGCAGGAGCAGCGCCGCGACATAGGCAAGATTGGATGGCAGCAGCGGATCGATGCGCAGCCCGGCCTTCCACATCAGCGCCGCGCAGATCGCTATGCTCAGGCCGATCGCGCCCCACAGCTGCGCGGGCCGGAAGCCGGCGAAAGATCCGGCGGGTCGGTTGGGCGCTACATCGGGAAGCGTCGGGAAAATGGCGGGGCCTGGCGCGAGCCGGGCACGAACGAAACTTGGCACCGGGCGGAGCGTAGCGAATTACCAAGCCGGCGCAATCGGATAGAAGACGGCTCGCCGTCCCGCCCCGGGGCTGGGGCAAAACGGCTCTCAGGCGGCCTGGCCGCCGCTCCAGCCCTTGCGCAGCTCGCAGACGTGCAGGATGTGGTCGTTCACCCGCTTCATCATGAGATTGGCGCTCAGGCGATATTCCGGCCAGTTCTCGAGGACGTGGCGCCGCGCCCAGCGCAGGCCGAAATCGTCATAGTCGCGCTGGAGCTGGATGCAGTCGATCTTGAGCGCCTGCGCGTCCCGCTGCGCTTCGGCCGAGCCGATGCCCTGCTGGGCGGGCTCGTAAATCTCTTCATGGACGAAGCGCTGATAGGCGGCCAGCGCCTCGACCATCTCGCGGCGGAGATGGCGCAGCGCATCCAGATCGGCATCCTTCACGGAGTCGGTGATCTGGGTGCGGGCAGTGGCCATGATCTCGATCAGTCGATCATGATGCCGGGTGAGAATATCGATGCGCCGTGACATCGCTTCATAATGGCGCAAATGTCTTGCCAGAGCTTTACCGCCCGACGGGCCGCGTCGCCCAGAAGGACGACGCGGCCGGCGGTGTCGCGCTTAGCGCGTCGGGTAGTTCGGCGCCTCGCGGGTGATCGTCACGTCGTGGACGTGGCTCTCGCGCAGGCCGGCATTGGTGATGCGGACGAAGCGGGCCTTCTTCTGGAACTCGTCGATGGTCGCGGCACCGACATAGCCCATCGACGCCTTCACGCCGCCGACCAGCTGGTGGATCACGTCCTTGGCCGGGCCCTTGAACGCCACCTGGCCCTCGATGCCCTCGGGGACGAGCTTGAGCTGGTCCTTGACGTCCTGCTGGAAATAGCGGTCGGCCGAACCGCGCGCCATCGCGCCGACCGAGCCCATGCCGCGGTACGACTTGTAGGCGCGGCCCTGGTAGAGGAAGGTCTCGCCCGGTGCTTCCTCGGTGCCGGCAAGCAGCGAGCCGATCATCGCGGTGGAGGCACCGGCGGCGAGCGCCTTGGCGACGTCGCCCGAGGTGCGGATGCCGCCATCGGCGACCACCGGCACGTCATGTTTGGCGGCTTCGTTGGCGGCTTCCATCACCGCGGTGAGCTGCGGCACGCCGACGCCGGCGACGACGCGGGTGGTGCAGATCGAGCCCGGCCCGATGCCGACCTTGATGCCGTCCGCGCCGGCGCCGATCAGCGCCTTGGCGGCTTCGGCGGTGGCGATGTTGCCGGCGATCACCTGGACGCGGTTGGAGAGCTTCTTCACCCGCTCGACCGCGCGGCTGACCTCGACATTGTGGCCGTGCGCGGTGTCGATCACGATCAGGTCGACCTCGGCGTCGACCAGCGCCTCGGTGCGGGCGAAGCCCTTGTCGCCCACGGTGGTGGCGGCGGCGACGCAGAGGCGGCCGGCGGCGTCCTTGGTGGCCGACGGATAGTTCACCGCCTTCTCGATGTCCTTCACCGTGATCAGGCCGACGCAGCGATAGGCATCGTCGACGACCAGCAGCTTCTCGATGCGGCGCGAATGGAGCAGGCGGCGCGCCTCTTCCGAGCTGACGCCCGCACGGACGGTGGCAAGGTTGTCGTGCGTCATCAGCTCGGCGACCGGCTGGTCGAGCCGCTCGGCGAAGCGGACGTCGCGGTTGGTGAGGATGCCGGCGAGCTTGCCCGACGCCTCGACGATCGGGATGCCGCTGATGCGGTGCTGGGCCATCAGCGCACGGGCCTCGGCCAGGGTGCCGGTGGGCGCCATGGTGATCGGGTTGACGACCATGCCGCTCTCGAAGCGCTTGACCGCGCGGACCGCCTCGACCTGCTCCTCGATGTCGAGATTGCGGTGGAGGACGCCGATGCCGCCGAGCTGCGCCATGACGATCGCCATGTCGGCTTCGGTGACGGTGTCCATCGCCGAGGAGAGGATCGGGATGTTGAGCGAGAGGCCGCGGGTTACCCGCGTACGGGTGTCGGCCATGCTCGGCAGGACTTCGGATTCCCCCGGATAGAGGAGAACGTCATCGAAGGTGAGGCCGAGGGGGATGTCCATGGGGTGCGCCAATGTCCTGATTCGGAAGTTGGCGGCCCATGTAACCGCGAGGGTCGGAAAGCGCTAGGGGGTCGGCGTCATCTTGTCGGTCGCAAAGCAGCGCCTGCTCGACCATGACCTGCTGGCGGATGCTGCGCGAAAGCTCGACCGAGGCACGGCAATAGCCCGGCCAGTCGGCAGCGACCTCGCGCAGGCCCCAGTTGCCGACGTGCACGGTATATTCG
The DNA here is from genome assembly GCF_014204495.1 of Sphingomonas kyeonggiensis. GTDB lineage: Bacteria > Pseudomonadota > Alphaproteobacteria > Sphingomonadales > Sphingomonadaceae > Sphingomonas > Sphingomonas kyeonggiensis_A. The sequence goes on from NZ_JACHLN010000002.1 coordinate 627,356, forward strand.
ATGCGCTTCTCGATGTTTGACTGGCGCAGCGCGGCGATCTGCTGGGCATGGACGCCGGTCGCCTCACGTTCCAGCGCCTCGCAGAGCCGGTCGACGGTGTTGCGGCGCTCGCCATTCACCTTGGAGATATAGAGCCGGACGCGCGACAGGCGCAGCTGGTCCAGCGCGGGCTGCGCGAGGAGATGTTCGAGCTCGTCGAGCGCGGCGAGCAGATCGCTGTGAAGCTTGGGCAGTCCGGGCATGTAGCTATAATAGACGCTGCCGGGCCTAGGTGGTCCTACCTAGGCAAGGAAATCATCCGATCCGGCATAATCCATCGCACGATCGAGCAGCGCGCGGGCCTGATCGACGTGCATCGCCTCGATCATCCGGCCGTCATAGCGCTCGGCCCCGCCCGTCGCCGCGGCAACGAGGGCGCGGGCTTCGGCCAGTTCGGCCTCGCTGGGGCCGAATGCCTGGCCGGCGATGGCGATCTGGTTCGGATGGATGAGCGACTTGCCGTCATAGCCGAGCGCCCTGCCCTCGCGGCATTCGGCGGCGAGACCCTGGGGATCGTCGAGCTTGTTGAACACGCCGTCGAGCGCCCAGACGCCGGCGGCGCGGGCGGCGAGGACGACGCTTTGCAGGGATACGCCCATCTGCGCACGCCCGCTGGAGGGCGGGAGGCGGAGCGAGGCGGCCAGGTCGTTGGTGCCGATGATGAGCCCGGCCAGGCCCGGCACCGCGGCGATCTCGGCGGCACCCAGCACGCCGCGCGGGGTTTCGATCATCACCAGCAACGGCTTGCCGAGCGCCCTGGCGACCTGCGCGACCTCTTCGGCACTTTCCGCCTTGGGCAGCACCGCGAAGTTGGCGCTGGAGCCCGCAATCGCCGCGACATCCTCGCCATGCTCGGCGGTGTCGATCGCGTTGATCCGGATCGCCGAGAGGCTGGCGGCAAAGCCCTGCCCCACCGCTTCGACCGCCGCGACGCGGGCGCTCACCTTGTCGGCCTGCTTCACCGCATCCTCGAGGTCGAGGATCACCAGATCGGCGCCGAGCCCCCGCGCCTTCTCGATCGCGCGCGGGTTCGAGGCCGGCAGGAACAGGGCGGTGCGCGGTGCGAGACGGGCTGTGGTCATGCCCCCTCTCTATGCTAGCAAGAGGCAAATCGTGAAGGGGGAGTCGGATGCTCGTACTCAATGTTTTCCTGGGCGCGGTCGCCGTGGTCGTCGTGCTCTACCTCTTCTCCAGCGTGACCATCGTCCGCCAGGGCTATCAGTACACGATCGAGCATTTCGGCCGCTTCACCAGCGTCGCCGGGCCGGGCTTCAACTTCTTCCCCGCCTTCTTCTACCGGGTCGGCCGCCGGGTGAACATGATGGAGCAGGTGATCGACATCCCCGGGCAGGAGATCATCACCAAGGACAATGCGATGATCTCCACCGACGGCGTGGTGTTCTTCCAGGTCCTCGACGCGGCCAAGGCGGCCTATGAGGTGAGCGACCTCTACATCGCGCTGCTCAACCTGGTGACGACCAACCTGCGTACCGTGATGGGCGCGATGGACCTGGACGAGACCTTGTCGAAGCGCGACGAGATCAATGCGCGACTGCTCTCGGTGGTCGATCACGCGACGACGCCCTGGGGCGTGAAGATCACCCGCGTCGAGATCAAGGACATCCGCCCGCCGGCCGACATCGTCAACGCCATGGCCCGCCAGATGAAGGCCGAGCGCGAGAAGCGCGCCAACATCCTCGAGGCCGAGGGCAGCCGCGCCGGCGCGATCCTGCGCGCCGAGGGCGAGAAGCAGTCGAAGATCCTCGAGGCCGAGGGCCGGCGCGAAGCCGCCTTCCGCGACGCCGAGGCACGCGAGCGCTCGGCCGAGGCGGAAGCCAAGGCGACCCAGCTGGTGTCCGACGCGATCGAGGCGGGATCGAGCCAGTCGCTCAACTATTTCATCGCGCAGAAATATGTCGAGGCGGTCGGCAAGTTCGCGACCAGCCCCAATGCCAAGACGATCCTGTTCCCGGTCGAGGCGACCCAGCTGATCGGCACGCTGGGCGGGATCGGGGAACTGGCCAAGGATGCGCTGGCTGGTGGCGGTGGCGGCAATGGCGGCGCCCCGCGCCCGCCGGCACCGCCCGCCCCGCCGCGCCCGCGTCCGTTCGAGCCCAAGGAGGGTTGAGATGAACCTGCAGGAGCTGCTCACCGTGAACACCGGCCTCGCCTGGCTGATCCTGGCGGCGCTGCTGGCCATCGCCGAGCTGCTGGCGCCGGGCATCTTCCTGGTGTTCATCGCCGCCGGCGCCGCGATCACCGGCATCGTCACATTGCTGGTGCCGGGCTTCGACCTGGTGTTCGAAGTGTTCCTGTTCGCCGCGGCATCGGCGGCGGCGGTGGCGCTCGGGCGCGGCTGGTATCGCAGCAACCCGGTGCCGAGCGCCGACCCGCTGCTCAACGACCGCGTCGCCCGGCTGGTCGGCCAGGTCGTCACCGTGGTCGAGCCGATCACCGCCGGCCAGGGCCGGGTGAAGGTGGGCGACGGCGAATGGCCGGCCAATGGCCCGGACACCCCCGCCGGCGCGCATGTCCGCATCACCGGCGCCCGCGACGGCTCGCTCGACGTCGAGCCGGCCTGAAGACTTTCGTTTCGAGGAAAATTGCATGGATACCACTCGTCGCCAGTTGCTGCTCGGCGCAGGCTCGACTCTCGCGCTCGCCGGCATGCCCGCCACGGCCCGCGCATTCGCCGCCCAGAATGACGCCCCTGCCCAGGCGCTGCTCGACCGGGTCGCCGAGCAGATGCTGCGCGACTATCCCGAGACGGCGACCACGCTCGGCGTAGACAAGGACAAGCGCGCCAACCTCAAGCACCAGCTGATGGACCGATCGGTGAAGGGTCAGGCGAAGATCGCCGCGAACCTGAAAAGGGCGCTGGCGGACATCGCCAGGCTCGACCTGAACGCGCTGAGCCCGGCGATGCGCACCAATATCGACGTTATCCAGGCGAGCTTCTCCAACGCGCTCAAGGGTTTCGGCTTCGGCTATGGCGATGTCGCGACCGGCAGCTGGCGCAACTCGCCCTATGTGGTGGTGCAGAATGTCGGCGCCTTCCTCGATACCCCGCGCATGCTCGACAGCGACCACCAGATCGCCGTGCCCGAGGATGCGGAGGGCTATCTCGACCGGCTGGAGAGCTATGCCGAGCAGCTGGACGGCGAGACCGAGCGGCTCAAGATCGCCGCCAGCAAGGGCGTGATCGCACCCGACTTCCTGCTCGACAAATGCCTGAAGCAGATCAGGCAGGCGCGCAGCGGCGATCCGGCCGGCTGGGGCGTGGTCACCTCGCTGGCGAACCGCACCGCGGGGATGGACGGCGATTTCGGCGAGCGTGCCTGGCTGCTCGCCAAGGACAAGCTCACGCCGGCCCTGGATCGCCAGATCGCGGAGCTGGAGAAGCATCGCAAGCGCGCGACCAGCGATGCCGGCGTGTGGAAGTCCAGGGACGGCGACGCCTATTACGCCTGGGCGCTGAGCGCCGGCACCACCACGGCGATGACGCCCGACGAAGTCCACCAGATGGGCCTCGACCAGCTGGCCAGGATCCAGTCCGAGATGGACGCGATCCTCAAGAAGGAAGGCTATTCTCAGGGCTCGGTCGGCGCGCGGATGGAAGCTTTGGGCAAGGATTCGCGCTTCACCTTCCCCGACAATGACGCCGGCCGTGCCGAGATCATCAAGTTCATGCAGGAGCGCGTGAACGACATTCGCGGGCGAATGCCGCAGGCGTTCCACACGCTGGTGAAGGGCAATCTCGAGGTCCGCCGCCTGCCGCTGGAAGAGGAGCCCGGCGCACCCGGCGCCTATGGCGGCGCGGGCTCGATCGACGGCACCGTGCCGGGCAAGATCTGGCTCAACCTGCGCACTACCGCGCTGCACACGAAGTTCAGCCTGCCCGACCTTGCCTATCATGAGGGCATTCCGGGACATGTCTGGCAGGGCGAATATGCCAACCGGATGCCGCTGATCCGCAGCATCCTGGCGTTCAACGCCTATTCGGAAGGCTGGGCGCTCTACGCCGAGCAGCTGGCCGACGAGCTGGGCGTCTATGCCGAGAACCCGGCGGAGAAGCTCGGCTATCTCCAGTCGCTGGGCTTCCGCGCCTGCCGCCTGGTCGTCGATACCGGGCTGCATGCCAAGCGCTGGAGCCGGCAGAAGGCGATCGACTGGTTCGTCACCGCCAATGGCTCCTCGGTCGAGGAAGTCTCGGGCGAGGTCGACCGCTATTGCTCCTGGCCGGGCCAAGCCTGCGGCTACAAGGTGGGGCATAGCGAGATCAATCGCCTGCGCGACAAGGCCAAGGGCGCGCTGGGCGACCGCTACGACTTCCGCGCGTTCAACGATGCGGTGGTGCTCGGCGGCAACGTGCCGATGACGGTGCTCGGCCATGTGATCGACCGGCATATCGCCGAGCGTAAAGCCTGACCTGGCGCCCGCGCCATGCGGCCGCGGCGGCGTTGCTGTTCGCGGTGGAGGTGGCGATCGCGCTCTATGTGCGCGATCGCTTCGTGCGGCCCTATCTGGGCGACGTGCTGGCGGTGATCCTGGTCTATTGCGGGCTGCGGGCGGTGCTGCCGATCCGGCCCCTGCCCGCCGCGCTGAGCGCTTTCGCGATCGGCGCGGCGATCGAGATCGGGCAGGCCGTGCATGTGCTCGACCTGCTCGGGGTGCAGAACCGGGTGATCCGCGTGGTGCTGGGCGGCAGCTTCGAGTGGCTCGACTTCCTGGCCTATGCCGCCGGCGCCGGGATCGCACTGGTGGTTGATCAGCGCGTGTTATCCAGATAACACAGCAAGAAACCGGATCGGGGATCGGCAACAGTGGCTTTGCGTCGGGCGCGGCATGAATTCTGGGGCGACGGCCCCGCCTATCGCGCGATCGGCGGCTTCACCTACCACCGCCTCGCCGCCACCGCGCCCGAGCATGAAGTCGAGACGCACACGCATGACGAGGCGCATTTCGTGCTCGTCCTGTCGGGCGGCTACAAATCCTAGGCCAGGGACGCACCGGCGGTGTCGCGCACGCCGCTGCTGGTGTTCAATCCGCCCGGCACCACCCACCGCGACCGTTTCCATGAGGGCCAGGGCAGCTTCCTCGCCATTTCGGGCGGCTATGAGCAAGGCGAAGGCCCGGCGGTGCGCGTGCTCGATCCCTATGCGATCTGGACCGCGCATGCGGTGGCGGCGCAGTTCGACCGATCGGCGCCCTCCCCGCTCGCCTTTGACGGGCGGGCGCACCAGCTGGTCGCCACCATGCAGCCGCTCTCCTCGGACGAGGCCCGCAACGCCAGCAAGCCGCCGAGCTGGCTGAAACGCGTGTTCGAGATGACCTTCACCGCCGACGATCCCGAACTGAGCGTCGCCGACCTCGCCGCCGAGGCGGGGGTGCATCCGGTGCACCTGGCGCGGGTCTTCCGCCGCTATCTCCACTGCACGCCGGGCGAACATCTGCGCGGGCGGCGGCTCGAGCGCGCGGCGGCGATGCTGGGGGACGGTACCGCTTCGCTGGCGGAAGTCGCCTATGCCACCGGGTTCGTCGACCAGGCGCATCTCAGCCATGCCTTTCGCGACGCATTCCGCGCCACGCCCTCGCGCTGGCGGCGAGAGGTTGCGCGGATACAAGACGGCGGCGCGTCCGCATCGCAGAGCGGCTGACGCAACAGATGAAAGCGTTTCGATGCGTAAAGCCCTTGCCTCCGCCCTGCTCGCCTGCGCGATGACCCTTCCCACTTCCCTTGCCGCGCAGGACGCGAAGCCGGAGCTTGTCGGCCTGTGGGCCGCGAAGAAGCGCTTCGGCCCCGATGTGCGGGGCACCCTCACCCTGGTGCGCGACGGCGCGAAATGGCGGGCGGAGATCGCCGGGCGCGAAGCTGCGGTCGAGCAGGCGGGCGACACGCTGCGCTTCACCCTGCCCGGCGAGCGCGGCAGCTTTCGCGGGCGGATCGAAGGCACGCGCATCCGCGGCCATTGGGTCCAGCCGCGCATGGCGACCAGCGGCATGCGCTTCTCGACGCCGGTGGTGCTGGAAGCCGCCGGCCCGTCGCAATGGCGCGGCGAGGTGCGACCTCTCGACGACAGCTTCACCCTCTATCTGAAAGTCGATCGCGAGGCGGACGGCCGGCTCGGCGTGTTCATGCGCAACCCGGACCGCAATGTCGGGCGCAATGTCGACCTGAAGCATATCGAGCTGAAGGACGGGCGGGTGCGACTGCTCGGCAAGCCCGGCGGCATGGCCGAGGAAGTCGAGATCGCCACCGGCAGCTTCGATGCGGAGAACAAGCTGCTCTCGATCGTCATCCCCGGGCGCGGCAACACCTATGACTTTGAACCCGCCGACGCGCTGAGCGACTTCTATCCGCGTCCCGGCCTCCCTGCCCCTTATGCCTGGCGCGCGCCGCTGGCGAAGGGCGATGGCTGGCCGGTCTCGACGCTGGCGGCGGAGAAGATCGACCGGGCGGCGATCGAGCGCTTCGTCCAGATGCTGATCGACGAGCCGATGGCCAACGTCCATTCGCAGGAGATCCATGCGGTGCTCGTCGCCCGGCACGGCAGACTGGTGCTCGAGGAATATCTCCACGGCACCGATGGCGATGCGCTGCACGACACGCGCTCGGCGGCGAAGAGCCTCACATCGGTGCTGGTCGGCGCAGCGATGCAGGATGGCGCGCGGATCGGGCCGGAGACGCCGGTCTATGCGACGCTGGAGAAGGCGCTCCCCGCCGATCTCGATCCGCGCAAGCGGGCGATGACGCTGGGCGACCTGCTCAGCATGGCCTCGGGCTTCCACTGCGACGATCGCGATCCCAAGGCACCGGGCAATGAAGACGTGATGCAGAGCCAGGACGCGCAGCCGGACTGGTATCGCTATGCGCTCGACCTGCCGATGGTCGCACAGCCGGGCGGCGAGCGGGTCTATTGCAGCACCAATCCCAACCTCGCCGGCGGGGTCCTCGCCAAGGTGACCGGCGAGCCGATCGAGGACAGTTTCGACCGACTGATCGCGCGGCCGATGCAGTTCGGACCCTATGCACTCAACCTCCAGCCGACGGGCGAGGTCTATATGGGCGGCGGCGCGCAGTTCCGGCCGCGCGATTTCATGAAGCTCGGCCAGCTGATGCTGAATGGCGGCACCTGGCAGGGCAAGCGCATCCTGAGTGCCGACTGGGTGCAGCGCTCCACCGCGCCGCGCGGACAGCTGCGCGGGCTGCATTACGGCTATCTCTGGTGGGGGATCGACCTGCCCTGGCAGGCCCAGACGCTGCCGGCCTATTATGCGGCCGGCAATGGCGGCCAGGTGGTGATCGTGGTGCCGAAGCTCGACCTGGTCGTCGCGATCTTCGGCGGCAATTACGGGGACAAGGTGATGTACGTGCCCCAGGAGAAATACACGCCCGAGCACATCCTGCCCGCGGTGCGCTGAGCGCAGGGGCTCGCCGGTTCGCGACGAGCCCCGGCTACGGATCAGCTCTTGCCGCCGAGGAAGCCCGAGGCGAGCCCGCCGAGCTGGCCGAGCACGCCTTCGCCGTCGCCCTTCAGCAGATTGGCGAAATGGCCGAGCGAGCCTTCGCCGCCGATATGGCCGATGATCTCCTGGAGCTTCTCCACCGGGAGGCCGGTGGCGCCGGCGGCGCCTTCAGCGGTGTCGGTGTCCATCGGATGGAACTTGGCGAGCGCCTGCACGGCCTGCTCGACATGCTCGGGCGAGAGCCCGACCTTCGCCGCGAGATTGGCGATGTCCACATTCTGCGTGACCTGGCCGAGGATGCCGTCGAGGATGCTCATACTATTACCTCCCGATGGGTGATTGGAACGGCATCGTATCTAGCACGCCGACTCGTCCGCGCCCAACGGCAATGGTGCCCGGTCCGGCGGAACGAAACCGCGGCGCGCCGGGACGGAGAAGAGCAGCTCGCGGCTGTAGAAACCGAGCGGCCAGTCGCGCCGCCCGACCCGCGAGCGCAGCAGACCGTTGACGCGCTCGACCAGCCCGGTCTCGCCGGTCTGCGCCAGGAACAGGCGCACGCCGGCGACATAAGCCCGGGTGATCGTGTCGTGATAGCCGCCCTTGTCGTCATTCACGCCGCCCACGCTCTCGTTGAAGCGCGAGATCAGCCCGGCGATCTCGGCATCCACGTCCACATCCGGGCGCTCGGCGACCAGATACAGGCAGGCGGCGAGATGCGCCTCATGGGTCCACTCCTCCTTCGCGAGCGAACAGGCGAGCAGTCCTTCGCCGAGATGGACGATCTCGGCGTCAGTGGCGAACAGTCTTGGCGTGAACTCGGTCATCGATCGGGCTCCTATCGCCCGATCGATGACCGGGCCAGTCAGGCGTTTGCGGTTACCTTGGGGGCTGCTTCGCGCACCCCTTGGTCGACGTGATCCGCGAATTGGGCGAAATTCTCGACGAACTGGTCGACCAGCCGGCCGGCGGTGGCGTCGTAATCCGCCTTGTTGTTCCAAGTCGCGCGCGGATCGAGGATGGCGCTGTCCACCCCGTTGACCGCCACCGGCACCATGAACCCGAAATTCGGGTCCTTGCGGAACTCGGCCTGGGCCAGGCTGCCGTCGAGCGCGGCATTGAGCAGCGCGCGCGTCACCTTGATCGGCATGCGCTTGATCCCTGGATCGGTGGCGCGGCCGCCGCTCCAGCCGGTGTTGACCAGCCAGCAATCGACTCCGCCCCTTGCGATCCGCTCCTTGAGCAGGTTGCCGTACACCGCCGGGTGGCGCGGCATGAAGGCGGCGCCGAAGCAGGTGGAGAAGGTCGCCTCGGGCTCGGTCACGCCGATCTCGGTGCCGGCCACCTTGGCGGTGTAGCCCGAGAGGAAGTGGTACATCGCCTGGTCCGGCGTCAGCTTGGCGATCGGCGGCATCACCCCGAAGGCGTCGGCGGTCAGGAAGATGATGTTGCGCGGCACCGGGCCGAGATTGTGCTCGGAGGTGTTGGGGATGAAGTCGATCGGATAGGCGCCGCGGCTGTTCTCCGCGAGGCTGTTATCCGCCAGGTCGAGCGTGCGGCTCGCCTCGTCCATCACCACATTCTCGAGCACCGTGCCGAAGCGCCTGGTGGTCGCGAAGATCTCCGGCTCTGCCTCGGCCGAGAGGTTGATCATCTTGGCATAGCAGCCGCCCTCGAAATTGAAGACGGCGGTGTCCGACCAGCCATGCTCGTCATCGCCGATCAGCGTGCGGCTGGCGTCGGCCGAGAGCGTGGTCTTGCCGGTGCCCGACAGGCCGAAGAACACCGCGGTGTCGCCGTCGGGCCCGATATTGGCCGAGCAGTGCATCGGCATGATGCCGTCGACGGGCAGCAGATAGTTGAGCAGCCCGAAGACGCTCTTCTTCATCTCGCCGGCATAGGCGGTGCCGCCGATCAGGATCAGCTTCTCGGTGAAGTTCACCGCGATCACCGTCTCGCTGCGCGTGCCGTGGCGATCGGGATCGGCGCGGAAGCTCGGCAGGTCGATGATCGTGTATTCGGGCGTGAACCCCGCCAGCTCGGCGCCTTCGGGGCGGACCAGCATCGTCCGGATGAACAAATTGTGCCAGGCCAGCTCGTTGATCACGCGGACGTTCACCCGGTGCTCGGGCTGCGAGCCGCCATACAGGTCCTGCACGAACAGCGTGTCGCGCGCGGCGACCTCGGCGAGGAAATCGGCCTTGAGCGCCGCGAAATGCGCCGGGCTCATGTCCTTGTTGACCTTGCCCCACCAGACGCTGTCCTCGGTGGTGGCGTCGCGGACGATGAACTTGTCCTTGGCGCTGCGGCCCGTGTGCTTGCCGGTGGTGACGACCAGCGGGCCGTCCTTGGCCAGCTTGCCTTCGCCGCGGCTCACGGCCTGCTCGACCAGCTGGGCGGTTTCGAGATTCCAGAAAATATCGGCCCCGGTCCCGATGCCCATAGCATCGAGACCGTGGCGCGGCGTGCGCTCAGTCAAATTTGCCTCCGTCTCCAAACACCCTTTGGGTGATCTGCCCGGGCTGTTGCCGCCCGGTGCAATATTATTGCGTGGCCATAAGCCCCTGCCGAAAGGAGGGTCAACCCGAGTAAACGTTGTCAGCCGATTGAGCGGCGAAGAAGTTTCGGTTACGCCGTCAAATCAATGGTTCCGAGTGTCGCAAACGCATGACCGCTACGATCGCGCTGGTCGATGATGACCGCAACATCCTCACTTCCGTCTCGATCGCCCTGCAGACCGAGGGTTTCCTGACGCGCGTCTATTCCGACGGTGAGAGTGCGCTGAAGGCGCTGATCGACAATCCGCCCGACCTGGCGGTGCTCGACATCAAGATGCCGAAGATGGACGGGCTCGAGCTGCTGCGGAAGCTGCGCGAGAAGAGCACGATCCCGGTGATCTTCCTGACCAGCAAGGACGACGAGCTCGACGAGGCACTAGGCCTGGCGATGGGCGCGGACGACTACATCGCCAAGCCGTTCAGCCAGCGCCTGCTGATCGCCCGCATCCGCGCGATCCTGCGCCGCACCGAAGCCGCGCAGCCGAGCGCCGAGGGGGGCGAGGAAGTCACCGCCGAGGCGCTGGAGCGCGGCCGGCTGACCATGGACCCGGCGCGCCACCGCGTGACCTGGAACGGCACCAACGTGACGCTGACCGTCACCGAGTTCCTGATCCTCGAGACGCTGGCGCAGCGCCCGGGCATCGTGAAGACCCGCAACCAGCTGATGGATGCCGCCTATCAGGACGACATCTATGTCGATGACCGAACGATCGACAGCCACATCAAGCGCGTCCGCCGCAAATTCCGGCAAGTCGATTCGGAATTCGATGCTATCGAGACGCTCTATGGCGCGGGCTACCGGTTCTCGGACGAATAGGGACGAGCGCGACCTCGCGCTCAAATGGTCCAATCGCGTCAGCCTGACGCCGCGCATCCTCGCGGTGAACATCTTCGCGCTCGCGCTGCTGGGCGGCGGCTTCTCGTACCTAGATTCGTACCGCAGCCGCATCGTTGACAGCCGGGTGGAGCAGGCCGGGCGCGAGGTCCAGCTGATCGCCCAGGCGCTCGCCTCCGCCAAGGACGAGAAGCGCCGCGACCTGCTGGTGCTCAGCCTGGCGCGCGACACCGGTACGCGCATCCGCCTGTTCGACGAGAAGGGCAAGCTTCTGGCGGACAGCAAGGCGCTGGGCCTGCGCAATGTGGTGCTGCGGGATCCGGACAAGGATCCCTGGGGGCTCGAGGCAGCGCGCGTTCTCGACGCGGTGATCGACACGGTGGCGGGTGCGGACCGCGCCCCGCTCTATCGCGAGCGCCCGGTCGACCAGGGCCTCGAATGGCCGGACGTGCGCACTGCCATGTCCGCGCATGGCACACCGGCGACGGTGTGGCGGGCGCCCGATCGTACGCCCGTCATCACCGCTGCCGCGCCGATCACCGAGCTGGGCGTGGTGATGACCACGGTGAACGCCCGCGACATCACCCAGACCGTCCGCGCCGAGCGCTTCCGGCTGGGCATGGTGCTGCTGTTCGTCTCGGTCTTCTCGATCCTGCTCTCGCTGTTCCTGGCGCGCACGATCGTGCGGCCGCTGCGCCTGCTTGCCCGCGCCGCGATCCGCGTGCGGCTGGGTCGCGCGCGCGAAGTGGTGGTCCCGCGCCTGCCCGATCGCAGCGACGAGATCGGCCTGCTCGCCCGCGCGCTTTCGGACATGACCGGCGCCCTGCGCGCCCGGATCGACGCGACCGAGGCGTTCGCAGCGGACGTGACGCACGAGCTGAAGAACCCCCTCGCCTCGCTCCGCTCCGCCGTCGACAGCCTGGCGGCGGTGAAGAAGCAGGAACATCGCGACCAGCTGCTCGAGATCGTCCGCGACGACGTGCTGCGGCTCGACCGGCTGATCACCGATATCTCCGAGGCCTCCCGCCTCGACGCGCAGCTCAGCCGCGCGACCTTCGAACCGGTGGACATCGGGGCGATGATCCGGGCGCTGCTCGACCAGCGCGAGGCGCGCGGCATCCCGAACGGCATCCGCATCGCCTTTGATTGCGCGGCGGGGACCGAGCTCACCATATTGGGCGAAGGCGCCCGCCTGGAGCGCGTGTTCGAGAATTTGATCGAGAACGCGATTTCCTTCTCGCCGACCGGAGGCCTGATCGCGATCTCCGCCTCGAGCGACGAGGAGGACCTGACCATCCGCGTGGAGGATGAGGGGCCCGGCGTGCCCCAGGAAGCGCGCGAGAATATCTTCCGCCGCTTCCACTCGGTGCGGCCGCAGCAAGAGGCCTTTGGCCAGCACTCGGGACTGGGGCTTGCCATCGCCCGAACGATCGTCGAGGGCCACCAAGGGAGCATTTCAGTCGAATCGAGGGAGGATCGATTGAGCGGGGCGCGTTTCGTGGTGCGACTGCCTTTGGCGGGACGCAATTAATGGCAGAGCTGTCTTCTGAATCGATCCTGGCCGCCTGCGTGGCGATCGATGGGCGCGGCGTGCTGATCGAGGCGCGCGAGGATGCGCAGCGCGTCGACCTGCTGCTCCGGCTGCTCGATCGCGGCGCCACGCTGGTGGTCGATCCGCGCACGGTCTGCGTGCGCCGGGGCAAGGCGCTCTACGCCACCGTGCCGGCGGGCCTGGGCGGCAAGGTCGAGATTCGCGGCATCGGCCCGGTGGCGATGCCGAACCTCGAGGAAGCGCCCGTCGCGCTGGTCGCGGTGGTGCTGGATGCCTCCCCGCGCCTGCCCGAGGATCGCCGTACCCGGCGCATCGCCGGGGTGGACGTGCCGGTGATCGCGCTGGGGCCCAATGAGCCGTCCGCGCCGATCAAGGTCGAATATGCGCTCAAGGCGCTCGCCAAATGAGCAAGGCGCGGCCGAAACAGATATTGCTCGTCACCGGCATGTCCGGCGCCGGCAAGTCGACGGTGCTGCGCACGCTCGAGGATCTCGGCTGGGAGACTGTCGACAATCTCCCGCTGCTGCTGCTTAACCGCCTGCTCGATACCGCGCCCGCCGAGGCGGATGACGACCGCCCGCTGGCGATCGGCATCGGCAGCACGACGCGCGGCTTCGATCCCGAGAGCATCGTCCGCCGCATCAAGAAGCTGCGCGAGGAGCATGGCCATGATGTCGGCACGCTCTTCCTCGAATGTTCGGGCGCCGAGCTCGAGCGACGCTATTCGGAGACGCGCCGCCGCCACCCGCTGGCGCAGGACCGCCCGGCACAGGACGGCATCGCCCATGAGCGCGAGCTGCTCACCCCACTGCGCCGCTGGGCGAACCGGCTGATCGACACCACCGATCTCAGCGCGAACGAACTGGCCCAGCAGATTCGCAGGACCTTCTCGGGCGAGGGCCTGGGCGAGACGGTGATCTCCGTCCTTTCCTTCGGCTTCGCCCGCGGCCTGCCGCGCGACGCGGACCTGGTGTTCGACATGCGCTTCCTCCGGAACCCGCACTGGGTGCCGGAACTGCGCCCGGGCACCGGCAAGGATGCCGATGTGTCGGCCTATATCGCCGCCGACCCGGCCTATCCGGCGGCAATGGAGCAGATCGAGTCGCTGCTGCTTTTGTTGCTCCCGCGTTACCAGGCCGAGGGAAAGGCGTATGTTACGATAGCGTTCGGATGCACGGGGGGCCGTCACCGCTCGGTGCATGTCGCCGAACGGATGGCCGCCCGGTTGCGCGACGCGGGTTTTTCGCCCACGGTGACGCATCGTGATACCAAGACCGCGCCGCAGGACTCGCTGGAGGGGCTACCGGTGACCGTGGCAGGGGGCGGAGTTTGAGATGATCGGTTTGGTGCTCGTGACGCACGGACGACTCGCGGAGGAGTTCGTAGTCGCGATGGAGCATGTAGTCGGCAAGCAGGAGCAGATCGCCTCGATCTGCATCGGCCCCGAGGATGACATGGAAGGTCGCCGCGCGGACATCGCCGCGGCGATCAAGGGCGTGGATTCGGGCCGCGGCGTGATCGTGCTGAGCGATCTGTTCGGTGGCACGCCTTCGAATCTCGCCATCTCGCTGATGGAAGCAGGCAAGGTGGAGGTGATCGCCGGGATCAACCTGCCGATGCTGATTCGCCTGGGCAGCGCGCGCAAGACGATGAAGGTCACCGAAGCGGTGGCCGCGGCGCGCGATGCGGGCCGCAAGTACATCACCGTCGCATCCGAAGTCCTGGGAGAGGCTGCCGCTTGAGTCGCACGATCCGAACCGTCACGATCGAGAACAAGCGCGGCTTGCACGCGCGCGCCAGCATGGCTTTCGTGACGCTTGCCACCGCCCAATCCGTGGAACTCACCGTCGAGAAGGACGGCAACACCGCCTCGGGCACGTCGATCCTCGACCTGATGATGCTCGGCGCCGCCAAGGGCGACACGATCTCGATCAGCGCCGAGGGCGACGGCGCGGACGGCGCGGTGCAGGCGCTGGTCGAGCTCGTCGAAGCGCGGTTCAACGAGGAATAGCCCTTCCCCGCTCAGGGGCGGATGCCGGCATCCTCGAAATCCAGCACCACGCTTGACCGCGCGGCGATCGCCGCCCTGGTATCCGCCGCGCCACCCGCGTCGCCCAGCTTCAGGCGTGCGATGCCGCGGCCATAGGCTGCGTCGACCAGCATCTTGTGCTGCATTTCGCGCATTTCCCGGTTGCCGAGCGCTTCGTTGAAATCCGCCAGCGCTTCCTTGTAGAGGCCCAGCGCCAGCTCGACACGGCCGCGATTGACCAGGGTCCAGCCTTGCCGGCCGGTGCCGTCCACCGCCGCGTTGCAATAGGGCATGGCGTTGTCGACATCGAAACCATAGCGGCCGCGGGCGAAGCACGACATGTTTGCCAGGCTCTTGTCCTCGGGGTGATCGCGGACATTGGCGTCCGCGATCGACAGCATCGCCTCGGGATGCCCGGCGGCGGCGGCGACATAGGCCTTCTGCGTAGCGGCGGAACCGCTTCTCTCCGGATGTTCGCTCGCCAGCGCATCATAGGCGGCGTCGATCTGCTGGCGGCCCGCCGGCTCGGCGACCACGCGCTTCAATGCCCGCCAGGGCAGGCCGCACAGGCCCTTCTCCCGCCTGATATTGGCGGTCATTTCCTTCGCGCTGGTCCTGTCGCCATTGGGGAATGAACAATCCGGCGCGGCCGCGGCCACGTACATTAGTAGCATCGCACCGATCATGACTGCCCTTCCCCCTATCTCTCCCCAAGCATAGGAATGGCCGACGCGGCCGGGCAAGTCATTCCGGTCGTGACTTCGTATCGTTCCTGGCGCAGGGATGCCGCATGCCTCGCGAAATTACCGCCTTTTCCAATCCGCTCATCAAGCGCGTCCGCAACCTGCGCGACAAGAAGCATCGCCGCGAGGAAGGGCTGTTCCTCGCCGAGGGGCTCCGCATCCTCACCGAGGCGCATGAGGTGGGTCGCGTGCCCGAATATCTGTTCTTCTCGAAGGACATGGCCGGCCATGCGCTGGTCCGCCCCCTGATCGCCGCCACCGAGGCCGCGGGCGGCTGGGCGGTCGAGACCAACAACGACATCCTCTCCAAGCTGTCGGGCAAGGACAATCCGGGCGCGGTGGTCGGCGTCTATCCCGACTTTGCCGTCACCCTGGCCGATCTCGATCGCAGCAGGTCGGGCATCTGGCTGGTCGCCGAGCGGCTGCGCGATCCCGGCAACATGGGCACGATCCTGCGCACCGCCGATGCAGTGGGTGCCGGCGGCCTGATCCTGATCGACGATTGCGTCGACCCGTTCTCGGTGGAAGCGGTGCGGGCCAGCATGGGCGCGCTGTTCACCGTGCCGGTGGCGCGGTCGAGCTGGGGCGATTTCCTCGTCTGGCTGCGCAAGGGCCCCGGCCAGCTGGTCGGCCTCAGCCTCGATACCGAGCATGACTATCGCGCGCCGCACTACGAAGCCCCGACGTTCCTGCTCACCGGCAACGAGGCGCAGGGCATGCCAGGCTTCATGGCCGAGGCCTGCGACCTGCTGGTGAAGATCCCGATGCTCGGCAAGGCGGACAGCCTGAACGCCGCGATCGCCACCGCGGTCATGGCCTATGAGGTGCTCGGCCAGCAGCGAAGCTGAACAGGAGCTAATCGTTACGGCCATGGAGCGTTCAGCCCGGGCCGCGCATTGTGCCTCGCATAGAGGGAGTGATCCAATGCGACTTTCGACCATCGCCGCCGCCAGCCTGATCGCGCTGACTGCCCTGCCCGCCGCCGCCCAGGCCCAGGCACAGCCAGACTATCGCGCGAGCGGCACCGAGCCGTTCTGGAGCCTGACGATCGGCGCGCGGACGATGCGCTTCGAGGCGCCGGGCCGCCAGCCGGTCAGCGTGGCGACGCCGAAGGTGATCCACGGCTTCGCCGGCGAGATCTGGCAGACCCGCCGGATCAACGTGAACACCAACCACATCAAGTGCAGCGACGGGATGAGCGACCGTAGCTATCCCGACACGGTGACCGTCACCGTCGATGGCCGCACCTACAAGGGCTGCGGCGGGGAGCCTGCCGTCTCCGCGGGGGTCAGCCTGATCGACGGCAGCTGGCGGATCGAGGCGCTGAACGGCCGCCCGGTGGCGCGCGGCACCAGCCCGACGATCGCGTTCGACAATGGCCGCGTCTCGGGCAATGCCAGCTGCAACCGCTTCAACGGCAGCTTCACCTTCGCGCGCGGGCGCCTGACCACCGATCGCGTCGCCAGCACCCGGATGGCCTGTGTCGATCGCGCGCGGAACCAGCAGGAACAGGCGATCCTCGGCCTGCTCGGCGACCGGCTGGTCGTGTCGACCGGCAATCGCGGCGGCAACCGGCTCGTGCTGACCGGCGCTCGTGGCCGGACGATGACACTGGTCCGCGGCCGACCCTGAACCCTCGCCGCCGATCGCCCGACCCGGCGGTCGGCGGCCTCAGCTCGCCTTTTTCTTCGCTCGCTGCTCGCTGATATACTGCAGCTCGTCCTTTATCTTCTGGTCGTCGGGCGTCAGCTCCAGGCATTTGCGGAACAGCACCTCCGCCTCGTCGAGCCGGCCCAGCTCGATCTGGTCATAGGCCATGCCGAACCAGGCGCGACGCAGCGACTTCTTCTGCCGCTCACCGCTCTCGCGCTTCGCCGCATCGGCGGCACGCGCATAAAGGTCGTAGGAGCGCTGCCATTGCTTCTGCGCCTGATAGGCATAGCCGAGCTCGGAGAGGTAATGCGGGTGGAGCGGCGCCATCGTCACCGCACGCTCGAGGAACAGGATCGCGCCGTCCAGCTGGTTGAGGTCGATCATCGCGAACCCCTTGCCCCATAGCGCGATGCACCAGCCGCCATCGACCAGCATCGCGTCCTTGCCGCCCGGCAGGCTGGCATAGGCAGCGGTCTCATAATCCTCGACCTGGCAGAGCTTCTGCTTCTCGCCGCGATACAGGCCCTGATATTCGACGATCAGCGGATTGAGCAGGTCGATCGCCTGCTGCGGCTGGCCGCCCTGGATCAGCCGAACCGCCTGGCCGAGCTTGTCATTGCGTGCCGTCTCCGCCGCATCCTGTGCCAGGGCCGGGCCGACCGGTGCTGCGGCGAGCATGAGTGCGAATGCCAGCTTCATCGAATTCCCCTCCGTTTCGATCCAGCACCAGCCTAGCGGCAATTGCCGGCTTCGCCATAGCCCGGCTTATTCGGCGGCCTCCGCCTCCGGTTCGCCGGCATGGCTGGCGAGCAGCTCGACCGGCGGCACCGCCTCGATCTCGCGCGCACCGGTTTCCACGTTCAGCTCCTTGAGCTTGCGCGCCGAGACCAGCGCCCGCGTCTCCAGGCTGGTGGCGAAGGTGTTGAAGTTCTTCACCGCGGTATTGAGCCCCGAGCCGACCACGCGCAGGTCGCCCAGCGCCTTGGCCAGGCGATCGTACAGCTCCTTGCCGAGCTCGCCGATCTGCCGCGCTTCCTTGGCCAGCTTCTCCTGCCGCCACACCGCCGCGACCGTCCGCGCGATCGCGATCAAATTGGTCGGGGTGGCGAGCAGCACGCGCTTCTCGAAGGCGAAGTCCCACAGCCCGGGATCATATTCGAGCGCGGCCGACAGGAAATGCTCGCCCGGCACGAACATGATCACATAGTCGGGCGCTTCCTCGAACTGGGTCCAGTACGCCTTGTTGCCGAGCCCGTTGATATGCGCCTTCATCGAAGCGGCGTGCGCGGCGAGGCCGATGCGGCGCTCCTCCTCGTCCACCGCGCCGAACGCGTCCTGATAGGCGTTGAGCGAGACCTTGGCGTCGATCACCAGCGCGCGACCGCCCGGCACCTGGACGATCGCGTCGGGCCGCAGCCGGGCGCCATCCTCACCGGCGACATTCACTTCGGTGTTGAAATCGGTGTGCTCGGAGAGGCCACAGGTCTCGAGTACGTTGCGCAGCTGCTGCTCGCCCCAGCGGCCGCGCGCCTTGGGCGCGTTGCGCAGCGAATTGACCAGCTTGGCCGCCTCGGCGCTCACCCGCTCCTGCCCGATCCGCATCTGCTCGATCTGGCCCTTGAGGTCGCCGAACGCGTCGCGCCGCTCGGCCTCGACCTTGGCGACGCCCTCTTCATAGCGCTGGAGCCGCTCGTTGACCGGCTGGAGCAGCGCCTTGAGGTTCTGGCCCGAAGTCTGCTCGGACTCCTTGAACCGCTCCTCGGCTCGCTTGAGGAACGCTTCCTGCGTCTCGGTCAGCATCGTGCCCGCCAGTTCGCGGAACTGGCCCGCCATCGCCTCGCGCGCGCCCTTGAACTCGGCGAGCCGCTCCTCGAAGGCTTCCGCCTTGGTGCGCAGCTCGGTCAGCTGGAGCCGGGCATCGTCGCGCTCGTCGCGCAGCATCTCGGCCTGGGTGCGCAGCGCCTCGACATGGCTGGCCCGCTCCTCGGCCGCGGCAAGCTCGGTGATCGCCGCCTTGAACTGCGCCTCGCGCGCATCCCGCTCGGCCCGCATCTGCGCCGCCGGGCGCCCACCCAGGAACATGCCGAGCCCGAGCCCGATGACGAGCGCGGCAACCGCGATCACAACCGCCACCAAATCCAAACCCAGCCTCCAATATCCAGAAAAGCGCGCCAACACCCGCGGGCACGGAACATAACTCGAACGATCGCGGGAGGACAGCGCGAATTTGCCCCGCGCAAACAAAAGCCGCGGGCGTTGCCACCCGCGGCTCGATTGCGTCCCTCGTCCTCGCGATCAGGCGGCGGCCTTGCGCGCCTTGTTGAGCTTCTTGAGGATGATGTCGCGCTTCAGGCGCGAAAGGTGATCGATGAAGACGATCCCCTGCAGGTGGTCCATCTCGTGCTGGATGCAGGTGGCGAGCAGGCCCTCGAACACCTCGTCATGCGCGGCGCCCTTCTCGTCGAGCCACTTCACGCGGCAGCGCGCGGGGCGCTCGACATCGGCGAACTGCTCGGGGATCGACAGGCAGCCTTCGGTATAGACCGACTGCTCCTCGGCCGGGTCGAGGATCTCGGGATTGATGAAGACGCGCGGCTCGCGGATCGGCTTGCCTTCCTCGTCCTCGCGCTCCTGGAGGTCCATCACGATCAGGCGCTTGGGCACGCCGACCTGGATCGCCGCAAGGCCGATGCCCGGCGCGTCATACATGGTGTCGAACATGTCCGCGATCAGGTCGCGCAGCTCGTCCGTCACCTCCGCAACGGGTTCGGAAATGAGGCGCAGGCGCGGATCGGGTATCTCGACGATGGGTAGAATTGCCATGGGGGTAATTTAGGCCCGTACGGCTTTTCGGGCAAGAGAGGGGAAAAGCCCTAGGTGTGGCTTACCGCCTTTCAGTTCCCCGGCGAAGGCCGGGGCCCAGTATCGACGAACTGCCGATAGCGCGGGAGACTCACGAACTGCGTTGCAATTGGGGTCCGGCCTTCGCCGGGGAACAGCGAAAGCAATGCACCTTCCGCTCTATGCCACCGGCCGCCGCGCCCGCAGCGCCTGGGCCAGCGTGCCCTCATCGAGATAGTCGAGTTCGCCCCCCACCGGCAGACCGTGGGCAAGCTGGGTTACGCGCACCGGATAGGTCTCGATCCGCTCCGCGATATAGTGCGCGGTGGTCTGCCCCTCGAGCGTGGCGTTCATCGCCAGCACGACCTCGTCGATCCCGCCGGCGGCGATGCGCGCGACCAGCCTGTCGATCCCCAGGTCCTCGGGCCGCACCCCCTCCAGCGCCGAGAGGCGGCCGCCCAGCACATGGAAACGCCCCGGGAACAGCCGCGAGCGATCTAGCGCCCACAGGTCCGCGACTTCCTCGACCACGCAGAGCGAGCGCACGTCGCGGCGCGGATCGGCGCAGATCTGGCAGGGATCGCAGGTATCGACATTGCCGCAGGTGCCGCAGGTCGCGAGGTTGCGGCTCACCGCTCCCAGCGCCGAGAGCAAGGGATCGAGCGCCGTCTCGCGCTTCTTGAGCAGATGGAGCACCGCGCGCCGGGCAGAGCGGGGCCCGAGGCCGGGCAGTCGCGACAGGGCCTGGGTGAGCGCTTCGATCTCGGGAGATGCCATGCAGGGGATGTAGCTATCCGGGAACGAAAAGGAAACTGGCCGTCATCCCGCTCCTTCCTCCGTCATCCCGCGCAGGCGGGGATGACGGGAGGGTGTTGCGGAGTTAGAGACCCGGCCATGCGAGTGATTTTCATGGGAACGCCCGAATTCGCCGTGCCGGTGCTCGATGCGCTGGTGGAAGCCGGGCACGACGTCGTGGCGGCTTACAGCCAGCCTCCGCGCGCCGGCGGGCGCCGGGGCAAGGCGCTCACGCCGTCGCCGGTACACGCACGGGCCGAGCAATTGGGGATAGAGGTCCGCACCCCGCTGTCGTTCCGCAAGGATCCCGAGGCGCTGCCGGCCCTGCGGGCGCTGGACGCCGATGTCGCGGTGGTCGCCGCCTATGGCCTGATCCTGCCCCAGGCGGTGCTCGACGCGCCGAAGCAGGGCTGCCTGAACGTCCATGGCTCGCTGCTGCCGAGATGGCGTGGCGCCGCGCCGATCCAGCGGGCGATCCTTGCCGGCGATGCCGAGACGGGCGTCGGCATCATGCAGATGGAGGCCGGGCTCGATACCGGCCCGGTGCGGCTCGAGGAGCGCACCCCGATCGACGGCAAGACCGCGGGCGAACTCACCGCCGAGCTGAGCGCGATGGGCGCCCGGCTGATGGTTACGGTGCTGGCGGACCTGAACGGGCATCCGGCGGTGGCGCAGCCCGAAGAAGGTGTCACCTACGCCGCGAAGATCGACAAGGCCGAGGCACGGCTCGATTTCACTCGGTCGGCGGTGGAGGTCGAGCGACAGGTGCGCGCCTTCAATCCGGCGCCCGGCGCATTTTTCGAGTTCGCCGGCGAACGCTTCCGGGTCCACGCAGCCGAGATCGTCGAAGCCGCAGGCACACCGGGCGTGCTCCTTGACGAGGCACTCACCATCGCCTGCGCCGAGGGCGCGATCCGTCCCACCCTCGTCCAGCGTGCCGGACGTGGCGTCATGACGTCACGCGAGCTGCTCAATGGCCTGAAGATCCCCGAGGGAACCCGGCTTTGACCCGGTTCGCGCTGACGGTGGAATTCGACGGCCGGCCCTTCATGGGCTGGCAGCGGCAGGATCACGGCCCGAGCGTCCAGCAGGCGATCGAGGATGCCGCCTTCGCGGTGACCGGCGAGCGCGCCACGGTCCACGCCGCCGGGCGCACCGATGCCGGCGTCCACGGCCTCGGCATGCGTGCGCATATCGATATCGAGAAGCCGATCACGGCCTTCCGCCTGATGGAAGCGCTCAATGCGCGGGTACGACCCAATCCGGTGGCGATCCTCGACTGTGTCGAAGTGCCGGATGATTGGCATGCGCGTTTCTCGTGTGTTGCACGCCATTATGAATACAGAATCTCAACAAGGCGAGCGCCACTCACCTGGGAGAAGGGCCTTGCCTGGCGGGTGATCCCGCCGCTCGATGCCACGCTGATGGCCGAGGGTGCGGCGCGGCTGCTGGGGCGCCACGACTTCACCACCTTCCGCTCGGCCCATTGCCAGGCCGACAGCCCGCTGCGCACGCTCGACCGGCTCGAGGTGGTGGCGGACGGCGAGCGGATCAGCGTCTTCGCCTCGGCGCGCTCGTTCCTGCATCACCAGGTGCGCTCGATGGTCGGCTGCATCGTGCTGGTCGGCCAGGGCCGCTGGACGCCCGACGACATGACCACCGCCCTGGAGACGCGCGACCGCGCCGCCCTCGGCCTCAACGCGCCGTCGGATGGGCTTTTCTTCCTGCGGGCGGACTATCCCGCCGCATAAAGCCCTCTCCCGCAGGTGGGAGAAGGAATTAGCGACTGAACTTCGCCGCCAGCTCGACATGCGTCGACCAGCGGAACTGGCCGACCGGCTGGATCCAGTCGAGCCGATAGCCGCCTTCGCACAACATCTCCGCATCCCGTGCGAACGTATTGGGATTACAGGAAACATAGGCGATAACCGGCGCCTTGGCCTTCGCCATTTCGGCGGCCTGCTCGCGCGCGCCGGCGCGCGGCGGATCGATCACCAGCGCCTCGAACTTGTCGAGATCGGCGGCGGTCACCGGGCGGCGGAACAGGTCGCGGTGGTCGGCGAAGACCATGCGGCGCGCGCTGCCGGCCGCGGCCTTGAGCGACAGGATCGAGTCCCGCGCCGCCTCGGCCGCATAGACTTTCGCCTTGGGGAAGGCGAAGGTGAAGGTGCCAAGCCCTGCGAACAGATCGGCGACCGTGCCGGCATCCCCGGCGATTTCGCGCACCGCCGCGACCAGCGCCGCTTCGCCCTCGGGCGTCGCCTGGAGGAAATTGCCCTGGGGGAACGGCACCGGCACCCCACCCAGCGTGATGGTGACGGGATCGGGCTCCCAGCGCGCCGTCGGGCCCAGCCCTTCGTCCATCGAGAAGCGCGCGAGCTGGTGGCGATGGGCGAAGGCGGTGATCGCCTCGGCCGCCGCCAGTCCCTCGGCCTCGAGGCCATCGAGCAGCACGTCGACGCCCTGGTCGGCCTTGGCGAGATGGACGTTGATCCGCCGCGAGGTCGGCAGCAGCGCGGCGAGCAGCCCCCGCAGCGGCGCGAGCAGCGCGAACAGCTCGGGATCGAGGACATGGCACTCCGCCAGGTCGATCAGGGTATGGCTGCCTTGCCCGGTGAAGCCGAGCAGCACCTGGCGACCGCGACGCTCGGCATGGAGCGTGGCGCGGCGGCGGGTCCGGGGCGGCGAGAGCGCGGGCGGACGGATCTCGGTCACCAGCTTGTGCTGGGCGAGCGCGCCGGCGATGCGATCGACGATGAACCCGCTCCAGGCGATGTCATCGAGATGCTGGAGCTGGCAGCCGCCGCATTCCGGGAAATGCCGGCAGGGTGGCTCCTGGTGGTGCGGCCCGCGGGTGATCGCGCCGTGCGCGTCGACCATGTCGCCGGGGGCGGTGAAGGGCACGAAGCGGCCATCGGCGGTAACGCCCTCGCCGCGCCCCGCGACGCGGAGGACTTCGCTTACAGACATTCGGAGATCGCTTGGGGAAGATGCATCGGCAGCGCATCGGCGATGAAGGCCGGTCCTGCAAGTGCCGCCGCACGCGCATGCAGCCAGGCGGCGGCTTCGGCGGCCTGTTTGTTGCCGCCCGCCACCTGCGCCGCGAGCGTGCCGGCGAGCACGTCGCCGGTGCCGGCGGTCGAGAGCCAGGACGAAGCGCGCGACAGCACCCGCACTTCGCCGCGCGGGGTGGCGATCACCGTGTCGGCGCCCTTGTGGATCACGGTCACGCGCGCCTCGGCCGCGGCCATCAGCGTGCGGGTGATCTTGTCGCCTTCGGCCCCCTCGAACATCCGGTCGAATTCGCCCGAATGCGGGGTAAGCCAGGTCGCAGCGGTGCGGCGCTGGAGCCAGGCGGCGGCGGACTTGCCGAGCAGGGTGAGCGCGTCGCCGTCGAGGATCAGCGGCAGATTGGCGTTCAGCGCCGCCTTGAGCAGTCCCTCGGCCCGGCGATCCCGCCCAAGGCCCGGGCCGACCACCACCGCGCCTATGCGGGTCTCGGTGAGGAAATCGGCGAGATCGTCCCCGCTCGCGATGCGCTGGCGAACGAGCGCGTCGGGCCCGCCGCCGGTATCGCCGGCGCTGGCCAGCACGGTATAGCCCGCCCCGCCCGCCATCGCGGCATGGGCAGCCAGCCGGGCGGCACCGGGCATGTCGCCCTCGACCACCACGACCAGGCCGCGGCTGTATTTGTGCGCCCGCGCGCCCGGCGGCGCCAGTTGCGGCCGCGCCACGCTGCGCCACTGGCTCTCCACCGGAATGCCGATGTCCGCGAGCAGGACATGCCCGCAGCGCTCCAGCCCCTTGTCGAGCACATGCGCCGGCTTGAGCGCGCCCAGCGCCAGCGTCGCGCTGATCCCCCTGGGCGCGCCGAGATCGGCGCCCGTGTCGGTTGCGAGCCCCGAGGGCAGGTCGATCGCCAGCGAGAAGCGCGAGGCGGCAACCAGCTCGGCCAGCACCGGCGCGATACCGCGCTCTAGCGGGCGGCTGAGCCCGGTGCCGAACAGCCCGTCGACCAGCACCGGCCGCGGCCGCGCCTGGTAGAGCGAGCCCACCTCCCCGTCCCAGCGGCCATGCATCGCCCGCGCGGCGCCCGTGCCCGGCTCGCCCGAGGCGGCAATGGCGACGTCATGGCCGGCTGCCTTCAGCAGGCGCGCGGCGACATAGGCGTCCCCGCCATTATTGCCCGGCCCGGCCAGCACCAGGATCGGCGCGCCCTGCGCGAAGCGGGATACTTCGCGCGCAACGGCGGCACCCGCGCGCTCCATCACGTCTTCCTGGGGCTCGCGCCGGAACACCGCCTCCTCGGCGGCGCGCATCTGGGCAGCGGTTACGATCGGTGCGCCGGGCGGGATCATCTGCCCGGTTTGGCCCCGCGCACCGTCGCAGGCAAGCGGTAGCGCGCACCGCCGATCGCGACTTCGATCTGGTCGGGCGCGAGGATCGTCACCTCGGCCTTCTCGGCACCGTCAGCGGCGATCACCCCGCGGCCATCGGTAGTGACCAGCAGCCGCCGGAACCCGCCGTCCGGGTGGCGCAAGGTCAGGAACAGCCCGTCCTGCGACTGGGTGCGGTCGATCGTGCAGGCATAGGAGAAGCTTTCGGCGCCCGGCGGCGCGCACTCCACGCGGCCCTCGGCCTTTTCCATCTTCTCGGCATGGATCTCGTTGCGAGCCTCGGCGGCCTTGTCGCGGACCTGGGTATTGCAGGCAGTCAGGGAAAGAAGGGCCGCGAGCATGGTTGCTCGTCGTGCCCTTCCCCTCTCCCCAGCCCTCTCTCCACCGAGAGGGCGAACTTGATCAGATATCGGCAAAGACATGGGTTTCGGCGCTGGCTCCGGGATGCGTGACCGCCCCCTTATAGGCCGGGCCGACATTTTGCGAGAAGCGCCACAGCGCGCCCGCCTGATAGTCGTTCATCCGCGGCTGCCACTTCGCCCGACGCTCGGCCAGCACATCCTCGGGGACGTTGAGGTCGACCGTGCCGGCCTCGGCATCGATGCTGATCTCGTCGCCGTCCTCGACCAGCGCGATCGGGCCGCCCTCGGCCGCCTCGGGGCCGACATGGCCGATGCAGAAGCCGCGCGTGCCGCCCGAGAAGCGGCCGTCGGTGATCAGCGCCACCTTCTCGCCCAGCCCCTGGCCGTAGAGCGCCGCAGTGGTCGACAGCATCTCGCGCATGCCCGGGCCGCCCTTCGGCCCTTCATAGCGGATGACGACGACCGTGCCCTCGGTGATCGCATTGGCCTCGACCGCGGCGAAGGCATCCTCCTCGCGCTCGAACACCTTGGCGGTGCCGGTGAACTGCAGGCGCTTCATGCCCGCCACCTTCACGATCGCCCCCTCGGGCGCCAGGCTGCCGCGCAGCCCGACCACGCCGCCCGTCGGGGTGATCGGCGTCTTGGCGTCATAGATGACCTTCTGGTCGGGGTTCCAGGTAACTTGCTCGATATTCTCGCCCAGCGACTTGCCGGTGACGGTCAGGCAATCGAGGTGGAGGAAGCCTTCCGCCGCCAGCGTCTTCATCAGCATGTAGATGCCGCCGGCCTCGTGCATGTCGCGCGCGACATAGCGGCCGCCGGGCTTGAGGTCGGCGATGTACGGCGTGGTCTTGAAGATCTCGGCAACGTCGAACAGGTCGAAATCGATGCCGCACTCGTTCGCCATCGCCGGCAGGTGCAGCGCGCCATTGGTCGAGCCGCCGGTCGCCGCGACGATGCGCGCGGCATTCTCGAACGCTTCGCGCGTGCAGATGTCGCGCGGGCGGATCTGCTTCTCGATCAGCGTCATCACCTGGCGGCCCGCGGCAATCGCGATCTCTTCACGCGACTTGTAAGGAGCAGGTGCCATGTTGCTGTTCGGCAATGACAAACCGATCGCCTCGGCAACGCAGGCCATGGTGTTCGCCGTATACTGGCCACCGCAGGCGCCATGGCCCGGGCACGCCGCCTTCTCGATCGCGGTGACTTCGGAGAGCGGGCATTTGCCGGCGGCATAGCGGCCGACCACCTCGAACACGTCGATGACGGTGAGGTCGCGCTCCTGGTAGCGGCCCGGCAGGATCGAGCCGCCATAGACGAAGATCGACGGCACGTTGAGGCGCAGCATCGCCATCATCATGCCCGGCAGCGACTTGTCGCAGCCGGCGAAGGTGACGAGCGCATCGTAGCAATGGCCGCGCACCGAAAGCTCGACCGAGTCGGCGATGACCTCGCGGCTGACCAGCGAGGACTTCATGCCCTGGTGACCCATGGCGATGCCGTCGGTCACGGTGATCGTGTTGAAGCGGCGCGGCATGCCGCCCGCCTCGTTCACGCCGATGCGGCACCAGTCGGCCTGCTGATCGAGCGTGGTGTTGCACGGCGCGCTGTCATTGCCCGCCGAGGCGATGCCGACGAACGGCCGGGCGATCTCCTCCTCGGTGAGGCCCATGGCGTAATAATAGCTGCGGTGCGGGGCGCTCTCGACGCCGACGGAAACGTAGCGGCTGGGGAGCTTGGACTTGTCGAATCGCTTGGTCATGATGCGCAAGCCTATGTCGCCAGAAGGCACTTTTACGCAAGACTATTGCGCAAAGAAATTATCGGGGCGCGCAAAGCCTCTTTCGCTCCCCTCCCTGGAAGGGAGGGGAATTAAAGAAGCTGCCCCACCAGCTCCGCCAGCACCCCTGCCCACTCCTCCGCCCCCGCCTCCTCCCGGATCAGGTCGTTGCGGATCTCGATCGCGACCGAGGGAATGCCCTGCCCCTCGCCATGCCGGTTGAGCGTCGCGTTGAGCAGCCGGCCCGAATAGGGCTCGTTGTCGCCGGTGACGAAGCCGCGCGCCCGAAAGAAGTCCACAGTCGGCAATGCGGCACGGGTATCGCGATTGTAGAGCACCCCCACCTGCCACGGCCGATCGGTGCCGCCATGCTCCAGGCAGGGCGTGAAGCTGTGCACCGAAAGGATCAGCCGCGGCCGCTGCGCCCGGATCCGGTCGCGGATCAGCCGGTGATAGGGTGCATGGAAACGCGCGATGCGCGCGAAGCGATCGACGGTGTCGTTGCCCGGGATCAGGTGCCCGTCGCTCCGGTGCGGGATCAGCCCGACATGATCGGGCTCGCGGTTGAGGTCGATCACCAGCCGCGAGACATTGGCCAGGATCGCCGGCGCGCCCAGCCGCGCGGCAAGGCTCCGGGCCACCGCGGCGCTGCCGATGTCCACCGCGATATGCTTGTCCATCAGCGCGGGATCCACGCCGAGATCGATATCCGCCGGCACGGCATTGGAGGCATGATCGCCGAGCAGCAGCACCGGGCCGCTGCCCGGGATGATCTCGGCCACGCTCACCAGACCGGATTCCGCCGCGCGCGGAACGATGCCAGCCCCTCGGCGAATTCCGCCCCGCCGAACGCGTCCTCGAAACCCTGGTCGGTCTGCTCCCCGCGCAGCGTCCGCTTGAGCAGCCGGATCGCCTCGGGCGCATTGCCGGCGATCGCGCCCGCCATCGCCGTGGCGGTCTCGATCGCCTTGCCGGTCTTCAGCTCGACCAGCCCGATCTTGTGCACTTCGTCGGGGCGCAGCTTGTCGCCGGTGAACAGCAGCAGCGACGCCATGCCCTTGCCCACCTGCGCCCCCAGCCGCGCGACATCCGCGCGCGGATAGCCCAGGCCCAGCCGCGCCGGGGTGATCGCGAATTCGGAGAGCTTGCCGGCGATGCGAATGTCGGCCGCCAGGATCAGCGCCACCGCCGCGCCGAAGCAGCCGCCGTCGATCGCGGCGATCACCGGCATCGGCAACGCGGCGATCGCCTCGATCCCCTCGCGCATCGCCTCGCGGAACCTGGTGCGCAGCGCCGGATCGCCCTGGAGCTGCTCGAACTCGCGGACATCGGCACCAGCGGAGAAGATACCCGCGACATCGGACTTGAGGATCACCGCCCGCGCATCGCCCACGTCGCGCGCGGCGGCGGCCAGCGCCTGCCAGGCGGCGGTAGGCAGCGCGTTCCTGGCCTCGGGACGATTGAGCGCGATCGTGGCGACGGGGCCGTTGCGGGTGAGCTGGATCATGCCCCGGCTGTGCCCGATTGAAGCGGCGCTGTTAAGGGGGCGGGAAAGCGGAGGGATGGGGCGGGCTTGCGCCCGCGCCACCGACAGACGTTCTGCTCCCGGCAGTCGATCCGCTGGGGACTATGTACTTCGGAAACTGCGAAGGAGCGGTTCGCGAGACTGGTTAATTCACTTCCTCAGCTTTCGCCGGGGAGTTGCTGACTGCCAGGGAGCCGCCTTGGGTAATCAGGTGAGATAGCTCGCCAGCATCCACCACCCGCGACCGGCCAACGCTTCAACCGCAGCATCCCGGCTCGCCACATCCTCGAACAGCGCGAAGCACGTCGCCCCCGAGCCCGACATCCGCACCAGCCCGGCCCCTTGCGACGCAGCCAAGGCCTCCAGCACGTCATCGATCACCGGCGCGATCGCGCGCGCCGGCGGCTCCAGGTCATTGCGTCCCGCGCGCGGATCAACCGGCAGCGGCCCGCGATCGACACCGTCCCAGCGCCGGAACACCTCGGCGGTGGAAACCCCCACCCCCGGATTGACCAGCAGCACCGGCATCCCCGGCAATCCGGCGACCGGCTCGAGCTGCTCGCCCCTGCCCCGGCCAATCGCGCTGCGGCCGAACAGGCAGGCGGGCACGTCCGAGCCGAGCCGGTCGGCAATGTCGAACATCTCGTCCACCGCGACTCCGTGCAGCACGCCCAGCGCCCGCAGGGTCGCCGCCGCATCGGCCGAACCGCCGCCAATCCCCGAGGCGACCGGCAGCCGCTTGTCGAGCGTGATCGCATGCGCGCCGCCGCCGAAGCGCTCGCGGAACGCCGAAGCCGCCCGCGTGACGAGGTTGTCGCCCTCCCCGCTCAGCAGCGCGCCGAACGGCCCGGTGATCGTGAAACTGTCGGCCTCGCTGGGCTCGACCTGCACCACGTCCCCGTCCGCGACGAACGCGAACAACGTCTCCAGCTCGTGATAGCCATCGGGGCGCCGCGCGCGGACGTGCAGCGCCAGGTTGAGCTTGGCCTTGGCGATTTCGGTGACCATCAGTTCAGCCCGTTCGCCAGCTTGCCCTTGATCCGCTCGGCATCCTCGGCCTCGGCGGCGACTTCCGCCGCTCGCCACGCATAGCGCGCCTCCATCCTGCGGCCGATCTTCCAGTAGAGGTCGCCCAGATGCTCGTTGGGCCTGGTCCCGCCGGGATCGAGCTGCACCGCCTTCTCGAGCAGCGGCAGCGCCTTTTGCAGGTCGCCATCGGCATAATAGGCGCGGCCGAGCGAATCGATGACTTCGGGGTCCTCGGGCTTGAGCCTGCGGGCCCGCTCGAGCAGCGCCTGCGCGCCGGGCAGATCGACGCCGCGCTCGGCCTGGGCATTGCCGAGCCAGGTCAGCGCCTCGGGCTCGTCGGGGGCCAGCTGCACCGCGCGCTGGAGCGCGGGCAATGCCGCGTCCCATTTGCCGGCCCGGTCGAGCGCGGCGCCGTGCAGGTAATTGAGTTCCCAGCCGCCATCGCCGTCGGACTTGCCCAGCGCGCGGCCAAAGGCTTCGGCGGCATCGCCATAGCGCTCCGCCTTGAACAGCAGCTCGCCATAGACGGTGACTTCCTGGGCACTGGCATTGCCCGCCGCCGCCAGCGCCTTGGCCTCGGCCAGTGCCTCGGGCAGGCGATCGGCCCGGCTCAGCGCCGAGATCCGGCCGGCCGCGGCACCGCGGGCGAAGGGACCGTCGGCGCGGATGCCGGCAAGCGTCTGCAGCGCCAGGTCGGTCGCCCCGCTCTTCGACAGGGCCTCGGCAAGCAGCAGCCGGGCGCGCTCTTCCTGCGGATCGAGCAACAGCGCGGCGCGGGTGAGCAGGATCGACAGCGGCGCCATTTCCTCGCCGCCCAGGTCACCGGCAAGGTTCAGAAAGGCATGGGCGGCGCCGAACGCGGCATCGGGCTTGCCGGCCTTGGCCTCGCGCTTGCGCCAGGCCTGGGTGGCGCCGGCAAAGTCGCCGAACACGCGGTCGGCCTCGCGCTTCCGGCCGGTGCGGAGCAGCGCGATGCCCGCGTCGATCCGGACATCGGGGGCGTCCTCGGTGCCTCGCGCCGCGGCAAGCGCGAACAGGCCCTGGTCGGGCTTGCCGGTGGCGATCAGCAGCAGCGCGCGGTGGCGATTGGTGAAGCGGGCAGCCAGCGGGTTGCCGCGCGCGGTGTCGAGCAACGGCAGCGGGTCCTCGCCCCGGTCGATCGCCAGCCATGCCGCGAGCACCGGCACCAGGAAGTCGAGCTGCGCCTTCGACATCCGCTCCAGCGCCTTTTCCGCGCCCAGCCGGTCGCGGCCGTGCAGCGCCATGGCGAAGGCGAGGATATCGGTATCGGGGGGCGCTGCCTTGGCGCCTACCAGCGTGGCGGCGGCACGGTTGGCCAGCGCATAGTCCCCGGCCGCCAGCCCCTGGCGATAGGCGCGCATCGCCAGAACCTTGTCGTCAGGCACGGCCGACAGCGCCCGGGCATAGCCGGGCGCGGCCAGCACCGGCTCCCCCGCCGCATCGGCGGCGCGGGCACGGGCATAATCGCGCAGGTCGATCTCTGGCACCACCTGCTGCTGCTGCGCCGCCGCCGGCAGGGCCAGCAGCAGCGCGAGCGCGAGACTACATGTTCGGGTAATTGGGGCCGCCGCCACCTTCGGGCACCAC
The DNA here is from genome assembly GCF_014204495.1 of Sphingomonas kyeonggiensis. Classification (GTDB taxonomy): domain Bacteria; phylum Pseudomonadota; class Alphaproteobacteria; order Sphingomonadales; family Sphingomonadaceae; genus Sphingomonas; species Sphingomonas kyeonggiensis_A. Next base: position 658,566 of record NZ_JACHLN010000002.1, read on the forward strand.
CCAGTTGATGTTCTGGGTAGGGTCCTTGATGTCGCACGTCTTGCAGTGGACGCAATTCTGCGCGTTGATCTGGAAGCGCAGATCGTCGCCTTCGCCGACAACTTCATAGACACCCGCCGGACAGTAGCGCTGGGCAGGCTCGGCGTACACCGGAAGATTGTAGCCGATCGGAATTTCCGGGTCTTTCAGCGTAAGGTGGACCGGCTGGTCCTCCTCATGGTTGGTGTTCGACAGGAACACCGAGGAGAGCCGGTCGAAGGTCAGCACGCCGTCGGGCTTGGGATAGTCGATCTTCGGAGCCACCGATGCGTGCCACATGCCCTCGTTATCGGGCTTGTGCTTCATCGTGAACGGCCAGCGGATGCCGAGCAGCTCGCTCCACATCGCCACGCCGGCGAGCATCGTGCCCCAGGTGTCGCCGAACTTCTTGACCAGGGGCGCGACATTACGGACGCCGCGCAGCTCCTTGTAGACCCAGCTCTTCTCATACGCCTCGGGATAGGCCGCTAGCTCGTCCGCCTCGCGACCCGCGCCGACCGCGGCGAAGGCCGCCTCGGCCGCCATCATGCCGCTCTTCATCGAAGTGTGGGTGCCCTTGATCCGCGGCACGTTGAGGAAGCCCGCCGCGTCGCCGATCAGCGCCGCGCCCGGCGCGACCAGCTTGGGCACCGACTGCCAGCCGCCATCCGAGATCGCCCGCGCGCCATAGGAAACGCGCTTGGCGCCCTTGAGGATCGCCGCGATCTCCGGATGCGTCTTCCAGCGCTGCATCTCCTGGAAGGGCGAGAGGTACGGGTTCTTGTAGTTGAGCCAGGTCACGAAGCCGAGCGCCACCTGCCCGTCGGCCTGGTGATAGAGGAAGCCGCCGCCATTGGCGCCGTCGGTCAGTGGCCAGCCCTGGGTGTGAATCACGCGCCCCGGCACATGGTTGGCCGGATCGATGTCCCACAGCTCCTTGATGCCGATGCCATAGATCTGCGGCTGGCTGTCCTTGTCGAGCTCGAAATTGCGGATCAGCTGCTTGGTCAGGTGCCCGCGGCAGCCTTCCGCGAAGAAGGTGTATTTGGCATGCAGCTCGAGCCCGGGCTGGTAATCGCCCTTGTGCTCGCCGTCGCGCGCCACGCCCATGTCGCCGGTCGCGACGCCCTTCACGCTGCCATTGTCGTGGTAGAGGATCTCCGCCGCGGCGAAGCCCGGGAAGATCTCGACGCCCAGTTCCTCGGCCTTGCCCGCCAGCCAGCGGCAAAGATTGCCCAGCGAGCCGGTATAGGTGCCCTTGTTGTGCAGGAACGGCGGGGTGATGAACTCGGGATAGCCCGACTTGCCCTTCTCGCTCAGCACCCAGTGGTGGTTCTCGGTCACCGGCGTGCTGGCCAGCGGGCAGCCATCCTCGCGCCAGCTCGGCAGCAGCTCGTCGAGCGCCTTGGGATCGATCACCGCGCCCGAGAGGATATGGGCGCCCACTTCCGAGCCCTTCTCCAGGATGCACACCGAAAGCTCACTGCCCGCTTCCGTGGCCAGCTGCTTCAGCCGGATCGCCGCAGAAAGGCCCGCAGGGCCCGCCCCGACGATCACGACGTCATAGGGCATCGACTCCCGTTCGCTCATCATCGCATCCTTCTAATCTTGGTCTGGCACACGCCGCACGCCTGTCTCGTCGCAAGCTGGCAACGTCCTGTCCCTTGGTCGATGAAGGCAGATTGACCCGCCCGTCAAGCCGTGACTCTTAGGAGCGGTGGGAGGCGAATACACAGCAGATTGGGGGCGTACCCTCGCGAGCGCACTCGAATGGTGGCGCGATGCGGGTGTCGAAACCCTTCAGGAGGACGAGGCTCGCGACTGGCTCGCGCGGCCCGCGCCCGTGCAGGTTGCGCAGGCTGCCGTAACGTCGCCTCAGCCCGAGGTCCTGCCCGATACGCTCGCCGCCTTCACCGCCTGGCGCACCGGCGAGACCGTGCCCGAGGCTGGCTGGCTCACCCCGAAAATCGCGCCAACCGGTCCGCTCAACGCCCCGCTCGTCGTGCTCACCGACATGCCGGAAAGCGACGACCAGGACGCGCTTCTGGGCGACAGCCCGGCCGGAAAGCTGTTCTCGCGCATGCTCACCGCCGCCGGAGTCGCGCGCGATTCGGTCTATTTCGTCTCGCTCGCCGTCGCCCGCCCGCTGGCCGGCCGCATCCCGCCCGACCAGGAGGCGCGGCTGATCGAGATCACGCGCCACCATCTCAAGCTGCTCCAGCCCGCTAAGCTCTTGATTCTGGGTCAAACGGCGAGCCGTGCAGTAGCCGAGACGAATGACGGCCCACCGGCAAATGGTTTAGTGGATGTTAACCATTTTGGCGGACATACAGAGGCTGTTGCGAGCCTGCATCCACGCTTCCTGCTGGATCGGCCGGCCGCCAAAAGCGAAGCCTGGAAGCATTTGTTGCTGTTGACCCGGGGGAGCCTGTGACCATGCGTATCCTGCTTGCCGCCGCGCTGCTCGTGTCGCCGGCGCTGGCCCACGCCGCCGATGTTTCGGGCGGCGACACTGCAAGCCCCGCCGATGTTTCGGGCGGCGACACTGCGAACCCCGCCGATCTTCCGGGCGGCAGCACCAACCCCAATTCCACGCCCGCCGAGGACGGCGCCGGCGCCCCTACCCTGCGCGAAGGCGACGGCATCCCCTCGCAGCTCGACAGCGACCAGAAGGACGGATACCGCAAGGTATTCGCCGCGATCCGCGCCCAGCGCTGGCAGGACGCGCAGATCCAGCTCGATTCGATGAAGCCGGGCCCGCTCCACGCGATCGCCCGCGCCGAGCTCTACACCGCCAAGAATTCGCCCAAGGTCGAGCTCGCGCCGCTGCTCCAGCTGATCGGCGACGCGCCCGAGCTGCCCCAGGCCGATCAGCTCAGCCGCATGGCGAAGACCCGCGGCGCGCTTTCCACCCCCGCCATTCCCGCCGCCGCCCGCCTCGTCTGGTATGACGGCGCCCCGGTCCGCCAGCGCGCCCGCTCGATCAAGAGCGACACCGCCGCCACCGAGATCGCGCTCGCCATCCAGCCCTATGTGAAGGCGGACCAGGGCCTCGAGGCCGAAGGCGTGGTCAGCAGGTTCGAAGCCGATCTCACGCCCGAGGCCCGCACCGAGTGGCAGCAGAAGGTCGCCTGGATCTATTATGTCGCGGGCGACGACAACAATGCCCGCCGCGTCGCCGCCAAGGCGCAGGACGGCGCGGGCGACTGGGCTCCGCAGGCCGATTGGGTCGCCGGCCTCGCCGCCTGGCGCGAGCAGGATTGCGCCGGTGCCACCGCCGCCTTCGAGCGGGTCGCCACCCGCGCCGCCGATACCGAGCTGCGCTCCGCCGGCCTCTATTGGGGCTCGCGCGCCGAAATGGCGTGCGGCCATCCCGACAAGGTCGAGGTCAAGCTGCGTGCCGCCACCCAATATGGCGAGACTTTCTACGGCCTGCTCGCCAAGTCGGCGCTCGGCATCGAGGACAAGCCCGCCAAGGCCGAGAAGTTCGTCGCCGAGGACTGGCGCGCGCTGGAGCGCCGCCCGAACGTCCGCGTCGCCGCCGCCCTGGTCGAGATCGACGAGGACGGCCTGGCCGACGAGGTGCTGCGCTACCAGGCCAAGATCGGCTCGCCTTCCGAGCATGTCGCGCTCACCCGCCTCGCCGGCCGGCTGAGCCTGCCCTCCACCCAGCTCTGGCTCACCCATAACTGCCCCCAGGGCACCCAGCCGCTCACCGCCGCCCGCTATCCGGCGCCGAACTGGACCCCGGCCGGCGGCTGGCGCGTCGACAAGGCTTTGGTCTTCGCCCACACGCTCCAGGAATCGCGCTTCAACTCGGAGATCCGCAGCGCCGCCGGCGCGATGGGCCTGATGCAGGTCAAGACGGGCGCCGCGATCGACATCGGCCGCCGCCACGGCGTCAACTATGCCGCCAGCGATCTGACCAAGCCGTCGGTCAACATGGAGATCGGCCAGTCCTATCTCGAGCAGCTGCGCGACCAGCCCTTCACCGGCGGCCTGCTGCCCAAGGTAATCGCGTCCTACAATGCCGGCCCCACCCCGGTCGCCAACTGGAACGCGCTGATCAAGGACGGCGGTGATCCGCTGCTCTATATCGAGAGCATCCCCTATTGGGAGACGCGCGGCTATGTGATGGTCGTGCTCCGCAACTACTGGATGTACGAGAACCAGGAGGGCCGCAAGTCGAGCAGCCGCGAGGCGCTGGCCCAGGGCATGTGGCCGAAATTCCCCGGCATGCAGGGCCCGGCCGCCGTCAAGCTCAGCGCGCGCAAGCTCGCCTTCCACCAGGACGGCAATGCCAATCGATAACGCGATCGCCTTCCGCCCGGTGCGGATCGCGGTGCTCACGGTTTCCGACACGCGGACCCTGGCCGACGACCGCTCGGGCGACCGCCTGGTCGAGCGCCTCTCCGCCGCCGGCCACATCCTCGCCGCCCGCGAGATCATCACCGACGATGCTGACCGTATCGCCGCCCGGCTCACCGGCTGGATCGACGATCCCCAGGTCGAAGTGATCCTCACCACCGGCGGCACCGGCGTCACCGGCCGCGACGTCACGCCCGAGGCGCTGGCCCGCGTGCAGGAAAAGGAGATCCCGGGCTTCGGCGAGCTGTTCCGCTGGCTCAGCTACCAGTCGATCGGCACCTCGACGATCCAGTCCCGCGCTACCGCCGGCGTGGCCCGCGGCACCTATATCTTCGCCCTGCCCGGCTCGACCGGCGCGGTAACCGACGCCTGGGACGGCATCCTCGCCACCCAGCTCGACATCCGCCACAAGCCCTGCAACTTCGTCGAGCTGCTGCCGCGGCTGGAGGAGCGCTGAGGGGAGAGACCTCCCCCCACCCACCCCCATCGTCACCCTGAACTTGTTTCAGGGTCCAAGGTGCCTCAGGCGATATCGCTGGAGGAAAATTGGATGCTGAAACAAGTCCAGCGTGACAGGAATGGGCATCGGACCATCCGCCACTTCCTCCCGGCGCCCCCGGCGAATACCCTCCCGCTTCCCCGGCGAAAGCCGGGGCCCAGGCTCGGTGCACTATCGATGGCGCGGGAGCCTCTCGAACTCCGTTGCAACTGGGCCCCGGCCTTCGCCGGGGAACGGGAACCGGGACTGATCCTCCCCCCTGAAAGGGAGGAGAGCAGGCAGGCCGCGCCGGAGAATTTCGCGAAGCCCTATTTCTTCGGCGCCGCCGGCGTCAGCTCCGCCTTGAAGAACGCCGCCAGCTCCTCCAGCTGCGAATTCCACCAATCGAGCACATCGCTGAAATTGCGCTGGTTGAGCCCACCGACCATTGCCACGTCATAGGCGACGCCCAGCTGCCCATCCGCATGGACGGACGCCTGGAGGAAGCGCTTGCCGGCGTTCCATTTGTTGGCAAAGGCCGGGGTGTTCTCCGGCGCCTTCACGAACAGCGCCTCGAAGCGCAGCGAATCGCAATTCACGTGCTGCTTGTCGCAGCCATAGAAGAAGACGTTGAAACGAAAGATGCCCTGACCCTCGATCATCGGATCGCCGTCCCTGTCGGCGGACATCTTGGGCTTGAAACCCGCCTTCTCCATCGCCGCGAGCACGGTCTGCGGCGCGTTGGCGCAGACCAGGTCCTTGCCGCAAGGTGGCTGGCCTGCCGTCTGCGCCGTGACCGGCATCGTCCAGGCACCGGTCAGCACTGCCGCCGCGATCATCAAATTGCGCATCGATCCCCCCTCGCTGCTCCCATTCCGATCGTTCCGGTCCGGACCCGCCGCCGCGCACTTGCTGACAGCATGCCCGCCGCAGGACCGCCACGCATCGTCACGCGCGGGCAGCCACCTCACTTCTTCTCGGTGAACGCCTTTTCCTCGTCGTCCATGAAGGTGAACAGGTCCCCGGTCATCGACGACCACCAGTCGATCGTGTCGGCGAAATTGGCGTAGCTGACCTTGCCGATCGTGGTGACGTCCATCCAGGTCGACAGGTCGCCGTCCTTGTCGATCACGATCCGCAGGAAGCGCTTCTTGGCGTTCCAGCGATTGGCCATCGCCACATCGTACCAGGGCTTCTTCTTGTACCAGGAGAAGAACTGCATCGAGGTGCAGCCCTTGGCCGCGCTGCAATCATAGAACTCGATCGTGAAGGGCGAACCGTTGGCGGCGCTGCCGATATAGGGATCGCCGCTGTCCTCATGCTTCTTGAGCTCGGCCTTGTAGCCTTCGCTCTGGAGCAGCTTCACCACTTCCTCGGGCCGCGAGATGTCGACCAGCCGCGCCGTATCGCCCTTCTGCGCCATCGCCGGTGCCGCCGACAGGCCGGCCGCCAGTGCGGCCGCGATCAACATCCCACGCATACAATCCCCCCTGCGTCGGCGAAGAATGATGTGCTTCGCCCTGGCTTTATCGAGCCACCCTAACACGGCGCAGGCGTTCGGCAATCATTCCGCGTCCGGCTCGTTCACGAACACGCCCAGCCCGTTCCCCGCCGGATCGCGGAAGTGGAAGCGGCGGCCGCCGGGGAAGCTGAAGATCGGCACGACGATCTCGCCGCCCGCCGCCTTCACCGCCTCGAGCGCGGCTTCCAGGTCCTGCACCTCGATGATCGGCAGCAGCTGCTCGATCACATGGTCGGTGCTGCCGTTGATGCCGAGATCGGTGTCGCCCGTCGTGGTCGCCGCATAGTCCGGGCCGAAATCGGTGAACTGCCAGTCGAACGCCCTGGCGTAGAAATCGCGGGTGCCGGCGACGTTCTTCGAGGGCAGTTCGAGATAGCTGATCCGTGCCATGAAATCCTCCAATGTTCTTGCTATGTTCTGATGTCGCGCCTAACTTCTGTCAATGGCAAAGAGTCGGCCGGTGCGCGGCGCCACCCTCAACGAGGCGAGCAGCCGCTTCAACCTCCCCGGGCGCGAGGCGGACGGGGACTGGCTCGATGCACGCGCGGACCTGGACGATGCCCCGCCCCCGCTGCGCACCACGGTAACGGTCGAGCGGGCGCGGACGATCATCACCCGCAACCAGTCGCCCGACATCTCCTTCGATCGCTCGATCAATCCCTATCGCGGCTGCGAGCATGGCTGCATCTATTGCTTCGCCCGGCCGACCCACGCCTATCTCGACCTGTCGCCGGGGCTGGATTTCGAGAGCCGGCTGTTCGCCAAGCCCGATGCGCCGGCGCTGCTGCGCGCCGAGCTCGGCAAGCGCGGCTATGTCTGCCGGCCGATCGCCTTCGGGACCAACACCGACCCCTATCAGCCGATCGAGGCGGAGTGGCGGATCACGCGCGGCTGCATCGAGGTGCTGGCCGAGCATGACCATCCGCTGACGATCACCACCAAGTCCAACCGGGTGACGCGCGACCTCGACATCCTGGCGCCGATGGCGGCGAAGGGGCTGGCGGCGGTGATGGTCTCGGTCACCTCGCTCGATCCCAGGATCGCGATGACCGTCGAGCCGCGCGCGCCGCATCCGGAGAAGCGCCTGCAGGCGGTGCGGCAGCTCGCCGATGCCGGGGTGCCGGTGTTCGTCTCGCTGTCGCCGGTGATCCCGCACGTCACCGACCACGAGCTCGAGCATATCCTGGAGCGGGCGGCGGCGGCGGGGGCGCGGACGGCCTTCTTCCTGCCGGTGCGGCTGCCGCACGAGGTCTCGCCGCTGTTCCGCGCCTGGCTTGATGCGCATTTCCCCGATCGTGCGGGCAAGGTGATGGCGACGATCCAGTCGATCCGCGGCGGCAAGGACAATGATCCCAATTTCCACACCCGCTTCCGCGGCCACGGCCCCTGGGCCGAGCTGCTGCGCACGCGGTTCCGGATGGCGGCGAGGCGCTACGGGCTAGACCAGCAAGTGCTGCGGCTGCGGACCGACCTGTTCAGGCCGCCGAGCGGTCCGCAGGGGGAGCTGTTCTGAGCGCTATTTGCACATCGTATCGAGCGGAAGCAGTTGCGGCGCCTTGGGCAGTTCGAATCCCTTGCCTGTCGCGACCTGCTCAAAATTCTGGGGTTGCGGCGGCAGTGCCGGGTTCATGTCCGCGGCATAATAGGGATCGCGCTGGGCTTCCTCGATCGACACGAAGCGATAGCCCTTCTCGCGGTACAGGGCGATCAGCCTGGGCATCATGTGCGCATCGAACGCACCCAGGTGCATCAGCAGCACATAGGGCACGTCGCGGCCGTACAGCTTCCGGGCCAGCTCGCGCGAGCGATCGGCCTGGACCGATGCGGCGCCGAGCCAGGCATGCTCCATGGCGAGGATGGCGTCGCTGTCGCCCTTGGCGATGCAGCGGGGATAGGCGTTGTTATAGGCCCAGTCCGAGAAATCCATGGTCACCGCGGCGACCTTGTAGCCCTTGCCGGCCAGCAGCTTGCGGATGCGGGCGCGGCGTTCCGGATCGGCACTGGCTTCGGACAGGAAGGGATAGCGGAACCAGTGCCAGTCGCTGGTGCCGGCCCTGGCCTTCAGGATCGGCTCGTTCTTCTCGAGCTCGGCGAGGAATTGCTGGTCGGTCAGGTCGTTCAGATTGGCATGGCTCCAGCCATGGTTCCCCAGCGCCAGCCCGGCAGCCCGCCACTTGTCGAGCACCGGCGCGGAGGCGGGCTCGTTGGTGAGCTGGATACCGTTGAGGAACCCGATGGCCGGCGCCCCACCGGCCTTGAGCGCGGCGATGATCTGCTCGGCAATGCCGACACGGGTATATCCCTGGGGCAGCGGCGCATGCGCGGTGAGGTCGTCAAAGGTGAAGGCGATCATCGGCGCCGGGGTGGAAGGCGCGGCGGCCACCTTCCCCTTGTCGGTCACCCTGGCCGACAGCAGTGACAAGGGCACCGCATCCGCCATCGCCTGGTATCCGGCGACGGAAGGGTGGAGCCCGTCATTGTCATAGGCCTTGAGGAGCTTCGTCGGTGCAGCAGGGTCGCGCATCGCCGCGTCGAAATCGATCACCCCGTCGAAATTGCCGGGGGTACGGATCCAGGCATTGACCGCGGCGCGATCGGCCTCGTTCTGGGCATCGGGGTGATAGTAACCCGAACCGCCATAGGGCGTGATCGTCGCGCCGATCACCTTGATCCCGTGCGCACGGGCCCGCGCGACCATCTGGCGATAGGCGCCGATCATCCCCTCGACCAGCGCGGCATGCGCCTCGGGCGTCGCCGGAGCATCGCGGGTCAGCGTGCCGAGATCGTTGACGCCCTCGAAGATCACCAGGTGCGTGACGCCCGGATAGCTGAGCACCTCGCGGTCGAACCGCGCCATCGCATTGGGCCCGAGCCCGTCATTGAGCAGCCGGTTGCCGCCGATCCCGGCATTGAGCACCGCCATGTCCGCCAGTGCCGGGTTGGCGCGCAGGCGGAGCTGCAGCGCGTCGGTCCAGCGCGCGTTGCTGTTGGCTGGTACGCCATAGCCATCGGTGATCGAGTCGCCGAGGATCACCACCGCCGAAGCCTTGGGCGATGCCAGTTCGATCGCGCCGATCTGGAACCAGCGATCGACCTTCTTCGCGTCCGCGAGATCGGCGTCACGCGTGCGGTCGCCATGCACATAATAGCTTGTCGCGCGCGAACCCGGATGGCCGGTCTGCTGCGTGGGCGCCTCGGGCAAATATAGGGTGATCGCGAGATTCGCCCCGGCCTTGACCGGCAAGTCGATCGGATCGGACCAATAGTCGGCGCCTGCCGGGATGGTGACGCTCTTCGCGCCGCCAAAGCTGAGCGTGGCTAGGCTGGCGGCATCGATCCGCGCCGAGGCGAGGTCAGCGCTCCGCGCTATCGTGGCCGCACCGATTCGCAGCGGCTGGGTGCCATAGGCATTGGTCAGGCGGACGCGGAGCTTCTGTCCGGCAATCTGGATCCGGACGATCTGGCGAAGCGTCGCGTCCTTCAGATCCTCGGCGGGAAGCGCATTGTTGCCCGGGATCATCTGGGACGTCGCCCATGCCGTTACCCAGCGCTCGCCCGGCGGCGCCGCGGCGCCCAGCAACAGGACCAGCGCCGCAAGGCGCGCGATCAGCCCCATATCCCTCTCCCTAGCCCATTATTATGATAGCGCTACCATACCCACCCCATACCAAGGCGCAATGGCGATCTTCTCGGGAAAGAGCGGATAAAAAAACGGCCACCGCAACGGGTGGCCTGAGAAGGATAAGACCGGACGGCGGAAAGAGGGATCCAACGCCGCCCGGAGATCCGAAGATCTGAAGGGACAATATCCCTGTTTCGCACACTGACACATTACGGAAACATACAGTAACCGAAACCACCTAACACGCCGATTGCGCTGCTTCGGCCGCAGGCCTAGTCCATCGCCAGACCACAAGGATACCCCATGCGCGCGCTTGCCTTTGCTTTCGCTCTCACGCTTCCCGCCATCGCCTATGCCCAGGACGCCCAGCCTACCGGCAAGCTGCCGGACACGGTGACGCCCCTCGCCTATCGGCTCGACCTCACCATCATTCCGGAAAAGCCGCGTTTCAGCGGCCATACCGAGATCGATGTGAAGCTGAACAAGGCAGCACAGACGGTCTGGATGCACGGCCGCAACCTGAACGTGACCAAGGCGGTGGCGCTGGTCGGCGGCCGGGAAGTGCCGCTCACCTTCACCCAGAAGAGCCCCTATGGCCTTGCCCAGATCGATTTCGGCAAGACCGTGCAGCCGGGCAAGATCACGCTGAAGTTCGACTATGACGCGGCGTTCGGCGGTGGTGCCTCGGGCCCCTATCGCATCAACGTGGCGGGCGACTGGTACAGCTGGACCCAGTTCGAGTCGATCGACGCCCGCGCGGCCTTCCCGGGCTTTGACGAACCGGGGTTCAAGACGCCCTTCACCGTATCGCTCACCACCAAGCCGGGCTTCGTCGCGCTGACCAATGCGCCGGAGACGGGCAAGGCAACCAAGGTCGGCGAGCTGGTCAAGCATCGCTTCATCGCCACCAAGCCGCTGCCGACCTATCTGGTCGCCTTTGTCGTCGGCCCGTTCGAGACGCTTGCCGGCAAGGTGCCCGCCACCGCCCAGCGCAAGGCCCCGCTGCCGCTGCGCATCGTCGGCACCAAGCCCTACAAGGACGAGATGCAGTTCGCGCTCGATAATTCGGGCCCGATCGTCGCACTGCTGGAGAAGTATTTCGGCCAGCCCTTCCCCTTCCCCAAGCTCGACCAGATCGGATCGCCGGTGATGCCGGGCGCGATGGAGAATGCGGGCGCCGACATCTATGGCGACGGCATCCTGTTCGTCGACGAGAGCGACGCCACCTCGCGCAAGCAGACCTTCGGCATGGTCGTGGCGCATGAGCTGTCGCACCAGTGGTTCGGCGATCTCGTCACGCCGGCCTGGTGGGACGACATCTGGCTGAACGAGAGCTTCGCCAACTGGATGGGCTACCGGATCGGCAATGAATGGCGCCCGGACCTCGATATCGGCGTCGATGCCATCTCCGAAGGCTTCGACGCGATGGATCTCGACGCGCTGGTCGCCGGTCGCCCGATCCACCAGAAGATCACCAATGACGCCGATATCGACGCGGCGTTCGACCAGATCACCTATGGCAAGGGCGGCCAGGTCGTCGGCATGATCGCCGCCTATATGGGCGACGACAAGTTCAAGGCTGGCGTCCGCCTCCACATGTCGCGCTACAAATATGGCAATGCCAGCACCGAGCAGTTCTTCGGCTCGCTCGCCGACGCCGCGCACGACCCGCGCGTGCTCGCGTCGCTCAAGAGCTTCGTCGACCAGCAGGGCGTGCCGGTGGTCACCTTCCACCGCCAGAACGGCATCCTGACCGCCAGCCAGCAGCGTTTCGCCTATTTCGGCACCAATGCGCCTGCCGAGCAGTGGATCGTGCCGGTCTGCGTCCGCCAGGGCGAGACCAAGAACTGCACCCTGCTCGACAAGCCGAGCGCGCCGATCGTCGCCAATGGCACGGGCACGCTGGTGCCCAATGCCGGCGGGTGGGGCTATTATCGCTTCGACCTCGATCCGGCCGACTGGGATTCCCTGATCACCGCCGCGCCGACGCTGCCGACCGGCGAGGCGCTGGCGCTCGACGACAGCCTGTGGGCCAGCTTCTATGCCGGCAAGGCGAAGACCGCGCAGCTGGTGTCGCTCGCCCGCGCGATGGCTGCCCATCCCAAGACCAAGATGCAACTCGACAACGGCGCGCGCCTTGCCGGCCTGCGCGAACGCGGCCTGATCGGCGCGGCCGCCCAGCCCGCCTATCGCAAGCTGTTCGTCGATATCTACGGCCCGATGCTCGCCAAGGTCGGCTTCGATCCCAAGGCCGGCGCGCATGAGGGCGACAATGCCGACACCGCCGAGCTGCGCGAGCAGCTGGTCGGCTTCGTCGCCGACAACGGCCATGACGCGGCGCTGCGCGCGAAGCTGAGCGCCGCCGCCGATGCCCGGCTGGCGGGTGACGCCAAGGCGCTCGACGGCGATTACGCACCGCTCGCGCTGGCGGTGACGGTGCAGGATCGCGGCGTGCCCTTCGCCAAGACGCTTGCGGAGACGGCGCTGGCCGGCAAGACGCCGGGCCTGCGCCAGGCGGCGTTCCGCGCGATCGCCTCTTCGGGCAATGCCGATGTCGCGAAATGGTATTTCACCGAGTTCAACGACGCGCGCTACACCCCGCGCGAGCGGCTGTTCGCGGCGGCGACCTTCATGAACGATGCCGACACCCGCGATGCCGCGCTCGACTATATGCTCGCCCATTTCGACGAGTTCGCGAAGCTCACCGGCGGCGGCGGCATCTTCTCGGGCCGCTCGGCGCAGATGTTCAAGTCGCAGTGCAGCCTTGCCGCGGCCGACACCGTCGACGCCAAGCTGCGGGCGGAGGGCGGCAGCACGCTGTCGCTCGACCGCGCGGTGGAAGGCATCCGCAACTGCGCCCGCTTCAAGGACGCCAAGGCGGGTGAAGTCACCGCAGCCTTTGCCGGGATGTGACGATCCAGCCTCCTCCCCGGGGCACCCCCGGGGAGGAGATCAGGCCAATATCAGCCGCCCATCCTTGCGGGTGAAGGCTACACCCGTCGTCTCGAACAGACTGGCCAGGAAGGCGGCAGGGTCGTCCACGCCCTTGTCGAGATAGTCTCGGACCTTCGCGGTCAGCGCCGGATCGCTTACCGCCGCGAAGGCCGCCAGCCAGTCGGCCTGGTTGACCTTCCCATCCGCCCGGTTGGCGTCGATCAGCCCGCGGATCCAGGTGAAGGCGTCGGCATTGGGATCGCGCTTCCGCGCCGCCGCTTCCGCTGCGAGCAACAGGGTCGCCCCGCAGGCATAGTTGGTGCGCATGTCGCCCCGTGCCGAAGCCCCCGACAGCGGCAGTCCGGGGCCATTGTTCTTGATGCAGTCATCGACTTCGCGCTGCAGTTCCCCGCGCGCATCATAGCCGGGCACCAGCTGCTGCAGCGCGCGGATCGCCAGCACGTCGGCCGTGCCTTCGGTGATCCAGGCATCGGCGCGGCGCTCATAGCTGACCGTCTGCCCCATCCAGAAATGCGCGCTTTCATGCCCGATGAACCAGCGCAGCCTGGACAGGCCGGCGGGCGAGGAATCCGCTGTCTTCGTCCCGCTGATCCGCATCACCACCGTGCCTTCAAGCACGCTGCCGCCATAGGACTGGCCTGGCATGTCCGCGCCACCCCAGGCAACCAGCGCCATCGGTCGGCCGGAAGCATTGGGGCCGAGACGGTCGCGATAGAGCGCGAACAGGCGCGGGGTGAAATCGTTGAGCTCTGTCCGGATCCATGCCGGCAGGCCGGGATCGAGGATACCGGCGAACGCCGCCGTCTCGATCGGCCGGGCCGGGCCCGAATAGGCATAGGCACCCGCCCCCTCGAAATCGCCCCGTGCCTGGCCCGGGGTCGTCATCCCCTTGTAGAGCAAAGTCCCGCCCGGATTGGCGATGGCCAGCGTGCCGCGCGGGTTCTCGATCTTGAGGTCGTTGAGGTCCGAGGGCAGCGCCGCGGCATCGGCCGCCGCCTTGAGCGGCACCAGCCCGTAATGCGCGTCATAGACCGCGACGCCACCGTCCGAGAACAGCAGATAGGGCGTGTAGTCGGCCTTGAGCGACTGGCCATAGGGCCTGATCCGGATGCGAACGCGCTGCAGCATCCCCTTGCCGGCGGCGAGCACATCGTAATTGCCTTGCCGCTCCAGCTTCACGCCCGGCGTCTCCACTGTCCAGCTGTCGAGCCGCCAGGAAGTGCCGTCGAGCTTGGGGAAGGAGCGCAGGAAGAACCATGCCGGGGCCTTCCGGCGGAAGCGATAGTCGAGAACCCAGCTGCCATCCTTCTGGCGGGTAAGCGTCGCGTCGAAATCCACCCTGGCCGTGGCGACCGGATACATAGCCGGTTTCGCAACCGCAGGGGCCGCGAGCGAGATCAGAGCGCCCGCCATGCCCAGCAGGATCTTACGCTTCACAAGCCCCTCCACCCTGGTGTGTTATTATTACACCACACCAGATGGAAGGAGTCACCCGAAATCAGGCGGCCGCCAGCTTGAAGTCCTTGTACTGCGCCCGGATCGCGGTCTTGAGCAGCTTGCCGGTGGCGGTGTGCGGCAGGCTCTCGACGAAATGGACTTCGTCGGGCAGCCACCATTTGGCGACCTGGCTCGCGAGATGCGCCTGCACTTGCTCGGCGGTCACGTCGCTGCCCGGCTTGCGGACGACCAGCAGAATCGGCCGCTCCTCCCATTTCGGGTGATAGACCCCGATCGCCGCCGCCTCCGCCACGCCCGCGCAGCCGACCGCTGCATTCTCCAGGTCGACCGAGCTGATCCACTCGCCGCCGGACTTGATGACGTCCTTGGCGCGATCGGTGATCTGCATGGTGCCGTCCGGGTGCAGCACCGAGACGTCGCCGGTGTCGAACCAGTTGTCGGGATCGACCGCGGATTCATCCGCCTTGAAATAGCGCTCGACGATCCACGGACCGCGCACCTGGAGCCGGCCCGAGCTCTTGCCGTCGCGCGGCTGCACATTGCCCTCGTCATCGACCACGCGCAGCTCGACGCCGTACGGCACCTTGCCCTGCTTGCAGACCTGGTCGACCTGCTCCTCGAAGCTGAGATCGTCCCAGTTCCACGAAGGCGCGCCCATCGTGCCGATGGGCGAAGTCTCGGTCATGCCCCAGGCGTGATTGACGCGGATGCCCATCTTCATCAGCCGCTCGATCATCGCGCGCGGCGCGGCCGATCCGCCGATGGTGACGATCTTGAGATGCTTCGGCTCCTCGCCGGTCGCGTCCATATGCTGGAACATCGCGAACCAGACGGTGGGCACGCCGGCGGTGTGCGTCACCTTCTCGCGGTTCATCAGGTCACACAGCACCAGCGGGTCGTTGACCGCCGAGAAGACGAACTTGATCCCGGCAGCCGCGCCGGCCCAGGGCAGGCCCCAGCCGACCGCGTGAAACATCGGCACGATCGGCATCGCCACGGCCCGCGCCGACAGGTCGAACACGTCGGGCTGCATCTCGGCGATCGCATGGATCACGCTGGAGCGGTGGGTATAGACCACGCCCTTGGGATTGCCGGTAGTGCCGCTGGTATAGCAGATCATGCAGGGCTCGCGCTCGTCGCCCTTCACCCACTCATAATTGCCGTCCTCGGCCGCGAGCAGCGCCTCGAACCCGTCCGGACCGTCGCTGTCGAAGCAGTAATAATGCTCGATCGTCGTCCATTGCGGCTTCAGCTTCTCGACCAGTGGCGCGAAGGCGCGATCGTAGAACAGCACCTTGTCCTCGGCATGGTTGGCGATGAAGGCGAGCTGGTCCTCGAACAGGCGCGGATTGATCGTGTGGATCAGCCCGCCCATGCCGGCGGTGCCATACCAGGCAACGAGGTGGCGGCCATGGTTCATCGCCAGCGTGGCGACGCGGTCGCCCTTCTTCACCCCGAGCCGTTCCAGCGCCTGGGCAAGCTTGCGGCTGTCCCGGGCGATGCCGGCCCAGGTGGTCCGCGTCTCGCTGCCGTCCGCCCAGCGAGTGACGATCTCCCGCCCCCAATGCTCGCGCGCCGCGTGATCGAGCAGCGTGGTAACGCGCAGCTCGAAATCCTGCATTCCACCCAGCATCCTGGCTCTCCATACCGATTTTTCGATAGCGTAACCCGCGGACGGCGCGGGTGTCGAGAGCGGGGCGTGTAAGGAAGGGTTTCGGGCAGAAGCCGACGTCACATGCGTCCCCGTCACCCTGAACTTGTTTCAGGGTCCAACTCTCCGCAGACGAAGGACAGGAGGCTCAGGCGTTACCGCCTGCCGCACCTTGGATGCTGAAACGAGTTCAGCATGACGGGATTTGCGGCGGGCTAAGCCGCCTCGGCCAGTTTCGCCGCCGCGCTCTTCAGCGTTGCCCAGCGGATGCCCGGGACATTCTCGATCTTCTGACGCAGCTCGCCATCGAGCCGGAAGTCGCGGCCCAGCACGATATCCGCCGTGCCGCCCGGAATGCCGACATGGACGACCACCTCGCCGCGCCCGCCGCGCTGATCGCCGATGATGCCCGCCAGGATCGAAACCGCCTGGACATCATCGATGGTCACGTCGAGCACCAGCCTCGCGGTGTTCGCCAGGCTCTCGATGCTCTGGACGCGCTTGATCGAGACGCGCGGCGTATCCTCGCCAGCCCGCTTGTCCAGCTCCACCGTCAGCACCGCGCAGCCACCCTCCCGGGCGCAGCGCTCCAGATCGGGAACGGCGCTGTCCTCGAAGCAGCTGGCGATGGTCTGGGCCGACTTGTCCGAGATCGACGCCATCACATAGCGATTGCCGCGCGCCGAGGTGCGGGGGCGGCAATCCTCGACCAGCACCGCTAGCGTAGCGCCCACGCGCGTGCCGGGCGGCACATCCACCTCATTCAGCGACACGATATCGATCGCACCGAAGGTTCTGGCGAGATGCTGGAAGCGATCGAGCGGATGTGCCTGGAAATAGAAGCCAAAGGCTTCGCGTTCATACCCGGTCCGGTCGGACGTCGACCAATAGACATCGTCCGCAACACGGATCTCGTCCCCGGCCGGCTTGGTGAGCATGTCGAACGACGCCTGGAAGCTGTTCCGCTCGCCGTGCGAGCGCTGGCAGACCGCCATGATCAGCTCGGCCGCGCCATAGACGCCGGCGCGATTGTCGTTGATCGAGTCGAAGGCGCCCGAGGCCGCCAGGGTTTCGAGCTGCCGCTTGTTGATCAGCTGCGGATTGGTGCGCAGCGCGAAGTCGTCGAGCGACTTGTAGATGCCGCGCTCCTCACGATCGCGCACCAGCTCTTCCATTGCGCCCTCGCCCACGCCCTTGAGCGCGCCGAGTGCATAACGGACAGCCAGCCCCTCCTCGGTCTTCTCGACGAAGAAATCAGCCTGGCTGCGATTGATGTCAGGCGACAGATAGCTGATCCCGAGCCGCTTCATGTCGTCGACGAAGATCGCCAGCTTGTCGGTCTGGTGGATATCGTACGCCATCGACGCGGCGAAGAACTCGTGCGGATGATGCGCCTTGAGCCACGCCGTCTGGTAGGCGAGCAGCGCGTAGGCGGCCGCGTGCGACTTGTTGAAGCCGTAGCCCGCGAACTTGTCGATCAAGTCGAACAGCTCGTTGGCCTTGGCCGGCTTGATGCCGTTGTGTTCGGCGCAGCCCTTCACGAAGGTCTCGCGCTGGGCGTCCATCTCCGCCTTGATCTTCTTGCCCATCGCGCGACGCAGCATGTCTGCGCCGCCGAGCGAATAGCCGGCCAGGATCTGGGCGGCCTGCATCACCTGCTCCTGATAGACGAAGATCCCGTAGGTCTCGTTCAGGATCGGCTCGAGCAGGTCGTGCGGATAGATGATCTCCTCGCGCCCGGCCTTGCGGTGGCCGAAGCTCGGGATGTTGTCCATCGGGCCCGGACGATAGAGCGACACGAGCGCGATGATGTCGCCGAAATTGGTCGGACGCACTGCAGTAAGCGTGCGCCGCATGCCTTCCGATTCCAGCTGGAACACGCCGACGGTGTCGCCGCGCTGGAGCAGATCATAGACTTCGGTGTCGTCCCAGGGCAGCGCATCGAGATCCACGTCGAGCCCGCGATCGGCAAGCAGCTCGACTGCTTTCTTGAGCACCGACAGCGTCTTGAGGCCGAGAAAGTCGAACTTCACCAGCCCGGCGCCTTCGACATATTTCATGTCGAACTGGGTGACCGGCATGTCCGAGCGCGGATCGCGATAGAGCGGGACGAGCTGTGACAGCGGGCGGTCGCCGATCACCACGCCGGCGGCGTGCGTCGACGAGTGGCTCGGCAGGCCTTCCAGCCGCATCGAGAGATCGACGAGGTACTTGATCTCTTTGTGGTTGTTATATTCGGCCAGGAACTCGCCGACGCCGTTCAGCGTGCGCTCGAGCGTCCAGGGATCGGTCGGGTGGTTCGGGATCTGCTTGGCCAGCCGGTCGATCTGGCCATAGCTCATCTGCAGCACGCGGCCGACGTTCTTGACCACCGCGCGCGCCTTCATCGTACCGAAGGTGATGATCTGCGCGACGTGATCGGCGCCGTATTTCTGCTGGACGTAGCGGATCACTTCGCCACGCCTTGTTTCGCAGAAATCGATGTCGAAGTCGGGCATCGAGACGCGTTCCGGGTTCAGGAAGCGCTCGAAGAGCAGGCCGAGCTTGAGCGGGTCGAGATCGGTGATGGTCAGCGCCCAGGCGACCGCCGAACCCGCGCCCGAGCCGCGGCCAGGGCCCACCGGAATGTCGTGCGCCTTCGCCCATTGGATGAAGTCGGCAACGATCAGGAAATAGCCCGGGAAACCCATCTGGATGATGATGTCGAGCTCGAACTGGAGCCGCTCGTTATATGCCTTGCGCTCTTCCGGATCGGTGATCCCGGCCTTCTCGAAGCGCTTTTCCAACCCCTGCCAGCTGAGATCGCGCAATGCCTGAGCCTCGCCCTCACGGTCGCCGGCAAGACTGGGCAGGATCGGCTTGCGCTTGGGCGCGGTGCAGGCACAGCGCTGGGCGATGACGAGCGTATTCGCGATGGCCTCGGGCAGGTCCGAGAACAGGCTCTTCATCTCGTTCGCCGGCTTGATCCAGGCATCGGGCGAGGAACGCGGGCGATCGTCGGTCGCGATGTACGAGCTGTTGGCGATGCACAGCATCGCATCATGCGCTTCGTGAAAGGTTGGTTCCGCGAAGCAGCTCGGATTGGTCGCGACCAGCGGCAGGTTCCGGTCATAGGCCAGGTCGAGCAACTTGGGCTCCGCCCTGCCCTCGATCTCGTCCAGGCGCCGGACGATCTCGATATAGAGCCGGTCGCCGAACAGCGACTCGAGCCGGCTGGCATAATAGGCCGCCGCGCTGTCCTGCTGCTCGGCATAGAGCCGCGCCAGCGCACCCTCGCGCCCCGCGGTCAGGCAGATCAGGCCGTCGGTGCGCCCCTCGAGCGTATCGAAGGGGATATGCGCCTCTTCCTCGAGCGGGCGATCGAGATGCGCCATCGAGACAAGATCGCACAGGTTGAGATAGCCGGCATCGTCCTGCGCATAGAGCGCCAGCCAGTCGATCGGCGCCGCGACTCCGTCGGGCATGTTCGGGCGCTTGACCGCAAGCAGCGTACCGATGATCGGCTGGATGCCCGACTTCATCGCGGCATCGCCGAAGCTCATCGAGGCATAGAGGCCGTTGCGATCGGCCACCGCGATCGCCGGAAAACCGAGCTCCTTCGCCCGCTTGGGGATCGCCTTGGGTTCGATCGCGCCCTCCAGCATGGTGAAGGACGAGAAGACCCGAAGCGGAACGAAGCCGGAATGCATCGCCCGATATTAGGGGGCCGCTCTCCGTGGCGCTACCCGTGGGGAGCGTTTTCCACAATTTTCAAGCGTTTGGGCTCAGGATTCTTCCCTACGCGCGGACTCGGACGGGTGCTCTCCTGAATGGAAGCCCGCGCCGAGCTGGTTCAGAACATAGTTAATGGCAGTAAACATTTCGTCGATGGAACGGAACGGTTCATCGGCGGATCAGAATTGGGCGTTATTATGGCAACTATAAGGCAAGCAGGGAAACCTAATGAGGTTTCAGTGACTTACCAGCGCGAAACCCCCGTTTTCTGACGAGTCGAAACCCATGAACGCTCTTTACCATGGTAGCGAACTTTGCGAGGTCGATGCGGACGGAAACGTCGCCATCCCGGCCTTTCTCGAAGCCACCCTGCCCCCCGAAACCAGTCCCGAGATCATCGTCGCCATGCATCAGGGCGACAGCTGCCTGGTCGGCTATGGCCGCGAGCATCTCGCCACCCTCGCCGAGCGCGCCGAGCGCCGCCGGCTGGCGGAGGAAGTCCGGGGCGAGGAAGCCCGCAGCCACTATCACCGCATGCGCGGCACCTTCGGCCTTTCCGAGCGGATGAAGCGCGAAGGCAAGGGCCTGCGCATCCCCGCGGCGATGCGCCATCTCGGCCGCATCGACGATCTGGCGCTGTTCGTCGGTGCCGGAGACAGCTTCGAAATCTGGAACCCCGTGCTCGCGCTCGAAAGCGACGACGAGCATTTACGCGCCCTGGCCGAATTCCGGCTGCGGACGCGCGGCACCAAGTCCAAGGGAGTGCATTGAGATGAGTATCCGCTGCAACATGATGGGCCACACCGCCGGCACGACCCATCACCACAACCAGGGCCTCGATTTCGCGACCTGCCACCATTGCGGTTGCGACCTGATCCGCCCCGACGGTGGCGAGTGGAGCGAAGTGCCCGAGGGCTTCCAGGTGGTGTGGCGCGAATTCGGCCGGACCGGCGACGCCGCCTCGGTCGCCGACCGGATGGCCCGCATGGCGCCCCCGCCCCGCCGCCGCGAAGCGCGCAACGCCCGCCCCAAGCCGCGCCGTGATGCGCGCGGTCGCCCGTTCTCGGCGGGTTTCGGCATGGTCGGCGCGCTTGCCAATCTCGGCAAGCTGGTCGGCAGTGATGTCGAAGACGACACCTCCGGCATCGAGGCCAGCGGCCAGTATGTCATCCGCCTGCCGCACACCGGCACGACCCATTAAGGACCGCGCATCCGCATAGCGTACCGGTAGTACGCGCGGTCCCGGACCCGGTGGCGGGGTGCACCTCCTCCCGCCCCGCCACCGGCCTCCTTGTTTCCGATGCTAGATCGATCCCTCGGCACTCCCACGCCAGTTCGTCCGCCGGGAAGCTTGCACCCATTCCGAGCGCAACTATGACCCTGTCCAAGATTGGAGAGGGCATATGGATCATCGACCGGAAGTTCGGATCTCTAAACAGATCGAACCGCACAGCGCAGGAAAGACCTGGGTCTTCAAAGGCGCGATTGATGCCGATGCGCTCGAACTGCACCTCGCCACCAGAATCTGGGCCAAGATCCTTTCGAGCTACAGCCCTAACCAACTCAGTCTAACGGACCAGATACCATCCGCGGCCGTCGACGAGGTCCAGGCACTTGCCCAGCGTGTTGTGGATCGTGACGGCCCTCCGAGCGACGGCGTGCTCGTCATACTGGAACCAGCGGACTGACAGGCAAATGCCCTTCGCGTACTGAGCACCTCCCGACTTATCCCCAGCTTTCCCTCGCGTACGCACGCGCGCGCGGGCGGGGTTGGCAGGATGCGTCGGCAGCGTTAGAGCCGTAAGACACACTCAAGAACCCGAAAGCGGTGAACACTTTGACCGACGAGACCATCCTCGCCGAAGACCCCTCCGACATCACGCCGATCTCGATCGTCGATGAAATGAAGACGAGCTACCTCGATTACGCGATGAGCGTGATCGTGGCGCGCGCGCTCCCCGACGTTCGCGATGGCCTGAAGCCCGTCCACCGCCGCATCCTCTACGCCGCGCAGGAAGGCGGCTATGTCGCCGGCCGCGCCTATCGCAAGTCGGCCCGCCTGGTCGGTGACGTGATGGGTAAGTACCACCCGCACGGCGACAGCTCGATCTACGACGCGATGGCGCGCATGGCCCAGGACTGGGCGATGCGGGTGCCGCTGATCGACGGCCAGGGCAATTTCGGCTCGATGGATCCCGATCCGCCCGCCGCGATGCGTTACACGGAAGCGCGCCTTGCCAAGGTCGCCTCGGCGCTGCTCGACGATATCGAGAAGGACACGGTCGACTTCGTCCCGAACTATGACGGGTCGGAG
This sequence comes from Sphingomonas kyeonggiensis, assembly GCF_014204495.1. Classification (GTDB taxonomy): domain Bacteria; phylum Pseudomonadota; class Alphaproteobacteria; order Sphingomonadales; family Sphingomonadaceae; genus Sphingomonas; species Sphingomonas kyeonggiensis_A. Next base: position 680,666 of record NZ_JACHLN010000002.1, read on the forward strand.
AGCGAGCCGGCGGTCCTCCCCGCGCGCTTCCCCAATCTGCTGGTCAACGGCGCCGGCGGCATCGCGGTCGGCATGGCGACCAACATCCCTCCGCACAATCTCGGCGAAGTGATCGACGCCTGCCTCGAGCACATCAAGGCGATGCTCGGCCAGCGCGATCTGCTGACGCTCGAGGAGCTGATGGAGATCGTCCCCGGTCCGGATTTCCCGACCGGCGCACTGATCCTCGGCCGCACCGGCTGCCGCAACGCCTATTCGACCGGCCGCGGCTCGATCATGGTCCGCTCGCGCCACGAGTTCGAGCAGCGCGGCGAGCGCCGCTCGATCGTGCTCACCGAGATCCCGTACCAGCAGGGCAAGAACGCGCTGGTCGAGAAGATCGCCGAGGCCGCCAAGGACAAGCGCATCGAGGGCGTGAGCGACATCCGCGACGAATCGTCGCGCGAAGGCGTTCGCATCGTCATCGACCTCAAGCGCGATGCGACCCCGGAAGTCGTCCTCAACCAGGTCTGGCGCAACACCCCCGCCCAGTCGAGCTTCCCGGCCAACATGCTCGCGATCCGCGGCGGCCGCCCGGAACTGCTCAACCTGCAGGACATCATCGAGGCCTTCGTCAAGTTCCGCGAGGAGGTCATCACCCGCCGCTCGAAGTTCGAGCTGGCCAAGGCCCGCGAGCGCGCGCACATCTTGCTCGGCCTGGTGATCGCGGTCACCAATCTCGACGAAGTCGTCCGCATCATCCGCGGTTCGTCGAGCCCGGCGGACGCCCGCGACAAGCTGCTCGCACGCGAATGGCCGATTGCGGAGATCGCCCAATACATCAAGCTGGTCGAGGCAGTCGAAACCGAAGTCACCGGCGACATCTATCGCCTGTCTGACGCCCAGGTCCGCGCGATCCTCGATCTGCGCCTGCACCGCCTGACCGCGCTCGGCCGCGACGAGATCGGCGACGAGCTCAAGGAACTGGCCGACTCGATCGCCGAGCTGCTCGAGATCCTGGGCAACCGCGCCAAGCTCTACGAAGTGATGGTCGAGGAGCTGACCACGGTCCGCGCCCTCTACGCCACCCCGCGCCGCACCGAGATCGCCCCCGCCGCCGACGGCATCGAGGACGAGGACCTGATCGAGCGCGAGGACATGGTCGTCACCGTGACCGTGCAGGGCTATATCAAGCGCACCAGCCTGGACAGCTTCCGCGCCCAGAACCGCGGCGGCAAGGGCCGCGCCGGCATGGCGACCAAGGACGAGGACGCCGTCACCGAGCTGTTCGTCACCTCGACGCACACGCCGGTGCTGTTCTTCTCGACCCTCGGCAAGGTCTACCGCATGAAGGTCTGGAAGCTGCCCGAAGGCGGCCCGGCCACGCGCGGACGGCCGATGATCAACATCCTGCCGCTGGCGGCAGGCGAGACCATCTCGACCGTGCTCCCGCTCCCCGAGGATGAGAGCGAGTGGGCCAATCTCCACGTGATGTTCGCCACCGCCAAGGGCTCGGCGCGCCGCAATGCGATGGACGCGTTCAACAACGTGCCCTCGAACGGCAAGATCGCGATGAAGTTCGAAGGCGAGGATGCCGACGACCGCCTGATCGGCGTGGCGCTGCTGGAGGAAGGCGACGACGTGCTGCTCGCCACCCGCCAGGGCCGGGCGATCCGCTTCGCCGCCGATGACGTTCGCGAGTTCCAGAGCCGCAACTCCACCGGCGTGCGCGGCATGAAGCTGGCCGAGGGCGACGAGGTCATCTCGCTGTCGATCCTTCATCGCGTGGGCACCACCAGCGAGGAGCGCGAGGCCTATCTCCGCTTCGCGCCGTGGAAGGCCGAGAAGGAAGGCCAGCCCGATCTGGCACCCGAGCGCTTCGACGAGCTCAAGGACCGCGAGCAGTTCATCCTCACCGTCTGCGCCAATGGCTATGGCAAGCTGAGCTCGGCCTATGAGTATCGGCGCACCGGCCGTGGCGGCCAGGGCATCACCAACATCGACAATATCGGCCGCAACGGCCCGGTGGTGGCGAGCTTCCCGGCGAGCAAGGGGCACCAGCTGATGCTGGTCACCGACCAGGCCAAGATGATCCGCATGTCGCTGGGCGACCTGCGCGTGATCGGCCGCGGATCGGCGGGCGTGCGCCTGTTCAACGTGGCGGACAACGAGCATGTCGTTTCCGCCGCGCGGATCGAGGAAAGCGAAGGCGATGCCGAGGCGGAGCTGGGTGACGGCCCCACCGTCGGCGAAGCCACGCCCGACGCCACCACGAGCGAGGATCTCGCCCGTGGTCCGGAGGATGGGCAGTAAGGCAGCGGATCCCCGGCGAAAGCCGGGGACTCAGGGTCGAGCAGGACATCGCAAAGCAACCCTGGGCCCTGGCGTCGCCGGGGAACCGGAAACACCAGGAGGCGCGCCATGCCCGACAACACCGCCTATAAGATCCTCACCGCCGAGCAGATGCACGTCCTCGAGCATGAAGGTGTGTTCGCGGGCGCGCCGATCGACTTGGCTGACGGCTATATCCACCTCTCCACCGCTGCGCAGGTCGAGGAGACGCTGGACAAGCATTTCGCCGGACAGACCGGCCTGTGGCTCGCCGCGGTCGACCTGGAGGCGATGGGCGACGCGGTGCAGTGGGAGCCATCGCGCGGCGGCCAGCTGTTCCCGCACCTCTACGCGCCGCTGCCGCTCGATGTCGTGACCGCCTATAGCGAGGTCGGCTACGAGCCGGACGGCACCCTGCGCCTGCCCGTCACCGGCTAGTCCGCCGGCCGTACCGAGGCGCTCGGCGGCAATAGCGGATACCGCGCAAATACCTCCTCCGCCTGCCATCCGTGGCCGCCGCCCGCCCGGATCCGCCCCCGAAAAGCCAGGGCGAAATATTATTCCGCTTTGGTGCTTGACGGCTCGGCCACCTACCCGTAATTGCCCGCTTCCGCAGCGCTAACGGCCCCTTCGTCTAGCGGTCAGGACGTCGCCCTCTCACGGCGAAAACACGAGTTCGATTCTCGTAGGGGTCACCAGCTTCCACCGGAAGCGATGCAAGCGCCGTGCGATCCTGCGCCATCGCCTTGTTCTTCCGCCCGGCCCCAGGCCCGGCAAGTCGGCGCCATGCCGCCGAAGCGGGATCGGCAGGCCTAGATCCCCGGCGTCGAAGCAACGCTTCCGCCCCGCGAGCAGCAGAATTCGTCGCGTCGATCCGATCCACCGTGTCGACCACGCTCCCGACGAAGCATGGAACCTCGGCCTTGAAAGCAGGATCAAGCGCGAAATCGTCTTGTCGGCCCGCCCAAACGCCGGTTGATCCGGCGTCGCGACAACGAGCCCGTCGCGCTGTTCGTCATCCTCGTCGCAGCTACATTGCCGCTAAGGCGCCCCGGCGGCATCGATTGTCCGTCCGGGCCTTCAGCAAAGGCTGCTGCAACCCTGCGGACGGGCAAATGACCCCGCCTTGCCCGCAGGAGCCATTGTTCCCAGCCCGGCAAAGGGCGGCGCCGCGTGTGGTTCCGCGGCGCCGCCCTTCCCTTATTCGAACTCGAGAATCGCCGCGTCCACCGCCAGGCTGTCGCCCGGGCCGAAATTGGCGGCCTTCACCACCGCGGCCTTCTCGGCGCGCAGGATGTTCTCCATCTTCATCGCTTCGACCACCGCGAGCGGCTGGCCGGCCTCGACCTTGTCGCCCGGCGCAACATGAAGCTGGGTGAGCAGACCCGGCATCGGCGCGAGCAGGAACCGGCTCATGTCCGGCGGGACCTTCTCGATCATGTGATGCCGGAACTGCGCGATGTGCGGCGGATAGACTTCGACCAGATGCGAGGCGCCGTGCGCAGTCAGCTTCCAGGCCGCACCCTTGCGGGCGACCCCGACGCTGAGCGGCGCGCCATCGACCTTGGCGGTCAGGATCAGATTGTCCGCCTGCCATTCGCCGTCGATCTCAATCGGCTGGCCATCGACGGTGACTTCCTCGCCCACCACGACCGCGAAGCGATCGCTCCCGATCAGCACCACGCGCTCCTCGCCGATGTCGACCGGGCCGTTGAGCTGCCCCGAGGTCGCCGCAGCGCGCTCGGCGCGTTCCAGGTCGATCACGGCCGCCAGCGCCGCCAGCTTGCGCTTCAGCGCGTCCGATGCCGGCGCGCCGTGGAAGCCCTCGGGATATTCCTCGGCGATGAACCCGGTGGTCAGCGCGCCTTCGCGGAAACGCGGATGCTGGACCAGCGCCGAGAGGAAATCGATATTGTGGCCGATCCCGTCGATCCGGAACCGGTCGAGCGCCGCCACCTGGAGGTCAGCCGCCTCGTCGCGCGTTTCACCCCAGGTGATCAGCTTGGCGATCATCGGGTCGTAGAACATCGAGATCTCGCTGCCCTCGGTCACGCCGTCATCGACCCGGACATAGCCATGGTCGCCACGGGTCCCCGGAGCCCCATAGGGCGTCTCCTCGCTCGCCGGCGGCCGATAGCGCACCAGACGCCCCGTGCTCGGCAGGAAGCCGCGATAGGGATCCTCGGCATAGACGCGGTTCTCGATCGCCCAGCCGGTCAGCTTGATGTCTTCCTGGGTGAAGGCGAGCTTCTGGCCATAGGCGACGCGGATCATCTGCTCGACCAGATCGAGCCCGGTCACCGCTTCGGTCACCGGATGCTCCACCTGCAGGCGGGTGTTCATCTCGAGGAAGTAGAAGCCCTGCCCGGTCTTGTCGGCACCCGAGACGATCAGCTCGACCGTGCCGGCGCTGAAATAGCCCACTGCCCGTGACAGCGCGACGGCCTGCTCGCCCATCGCTTTGCGCATCTCAGGGCTGACGAAGGGCGACGGCGCTTCCTCGACGACCTTCTGGTGGCGGCGCTGGATCGAGCATTCGCGCTCGCCGAGATAGACGATGTTGCCATGCTGATCGCCCAGCACCTGGATTTCGATATGGCGCGGGCTCTCGATGAACTTCTCGATGAAAACGCGGTCATCACCGAAGCTCGCCAGCCCCTCGCGCTTGGTCGCCTCGAAGCCCTCGCGGACATCCGTTTCGCTCCAGGCAAGCCGCATGCCCTTGCCGCCACCGCCGGCCGAGGCCTTCATCATCACCGGATAGCCGATCTCGTTCGAGATGCGCACGGCATGCTCGGTATCCTCGATCACCCCGACGAAACCGGGCACGACGTTGACGCCGGCGGCCTTGGCGAGCTTCTTGGACTCGATCTTGTCGCCCATCGCCGCGATGGCGTTCGGCGGCGGGCCGACAAAAGCGATCCCGGCCTCGGCGCACGCCTTCGCGAAGCTCTCACGCTCGGAAAGGAAGCCATAGCCCGGGTGGATGCAATCGGCCCCGGTCTCCTTCGCGGCGAGCAGGATCAGCTCGGCCTTGAGATAGCTCTCCGCCGCCGGCGCCGGCCCGAGCCGTACCGCCTCATCCGCCATCAGCACGTGCGGGGCACGGGCATCGGCATCCGAATAGACCGCCACGGTGGCGATCCCCATCTTCTTGGCGGTGCGCATCACGCGGCACGCGATCTCGCCGCGATTGGCGACCAGGATCTTCTTGAACATCAGTTATTTGGCTCCACGTATTCACGCAGCTGCTTGGTTCGTTCCTGAGTAAGTTCGGTCAGGCAACCGTTGTGCATAAGCGGCCACATCGATCCGCCGATTTCGCGCGGCCCCGTTGTCGCCGCACAATGCGCATCGCGGAACGTGATCCAGGCACGCTGCGCGACCAGGAGCCTGCCATGCTCCTTGGGATCGCCCAGAACCTCGGTTGCTCCGCGCTTCGCAAACCCCGCTGCCCTGCTCCAGGCCTGGTTCATCGCGATATCCGCGCTCAGAAAGTCCCGGTAGGAACAGATATTCATTTCGGACTGGGTCCTCTGCGTCTCGCAATCGACCCCACGCACCTTTAGCGACTCCGCAAGTCGGCACTGATCCTGCGCGATGATGCCGACAGCCTTGCCGCAATCCGGCCCTGACGCCACCGCCTGCGCGAAGAAGATCGCGGTCAGGATCACTCCGCCGCCTCCAGCTCCACCTTCACCTCGGCCTGCATCGGCACCACGCCAAGCCTGGCGAACAGCGCCGAGTCCTTGTCGTCGCCGGCATTGCCCGCGGTGAGCAGCTTGTCGCCGGTGAAGATCGAGTTGGCGCCCGCCAGGAAACACAGCGCCTGAGTGGCGTCGCTCATGCTCTCGCGGCCCGCCGAGAGACGGACCATGCTCTCGGGCATGGTGATCCGCGCCACCGCGATCGTGCGGACGAACTCGATATCGTCGATCTGGGCGAGCGGCGTATCGGCCAGCATGTTGCCGAGCACCGTGCCCTTGATCGGCACCAGCGCGTTCACCGGCACGCTGCCCGGATGCACCGGCAACGTCGCCAGCGCATGGATGAAGCCGACGCGGTCCGGTCGGGTCTCACCCATGCCGACAATGCCGCCGCAGCAGACGTTGATCCCCGCCTCGCGGACATGCTCGAGCGTTTCGAGCCGCTCCTCGAACGTCCGGGTGGTGATCACTTCGGCATAACGCTCGGGCGAGGTGTCGATGTTATGGTTGTAGTAATCGAGCCCGGCATCGGCGAGCATCTGGGCCTGCTTCTCGCTGAGCATGCCCAGCGTCATGCAGGTTTCCATGCCCATCGCGCGGACGCCCTGCACCATCTCGACGATGGCGGGCATGTCGCGATCCTTGGGATTGCGCCAGGCGGCGCCCATGCAGAAGCGCGACGAGCCGTGATCCTTGGCCTGGGCCGCAGCCTGCAGCACCTGGCGCACGTCCATCAGCTTGGTCGCCTTCAGGCCCGTCTCGGCCGAGACCGACTGGCTGCAATAGCCGCAATCCTCCGGGCAGCCGCCGGTCTTGATCGAGAGCAGCGTCGAGAGCTGCACTTCGTTCGGCGCGTGGTTGGCGCGGTGGACCTCGGCGGCGCGGAACACGAGTTCGGTGAACGGCAGGTCGAACAGCGCGGCGATCTCGTCGCGGGTCCAGTCATTACGGGTCATGGTTGCAGGGTCCGGGTAAAAAGATAAACGAACATGCCGACCCCGACGGAAAGCAGCACGGGTGCGGCGATCCGGCAGAGGTTCAGGCTCTTGTGCACTGGCCTGCGCTGGAAGCGCGCGCGGACGATCTCTCCGGCGCCCGAGAAGGACAGCAGCCCCGCCAGCGCAAGCACCAGCAGCACCGCGATGACCGCATTGGGCGGCAGGTTCTTGCCACCGGATACCAGCGCGAGCACGCCGCCCAGCGAGACGATGCACAGCGAGGTCAGGTGCTTGAAATAGTCGTAGAGCAGGGTCTCGCCGTCGCCGGCTTCCACCAGCTCCTCCTCGATTTCGCTCATTCGGCGGCTTCCTCCACAGGGGGCATATTGTGCCCTAGGAGCCTGAGCACTTCTTCGGCGGCTTTGACAAGGTTGGTACCCGGCCCGAAGATCGCCTGCACGCCGGCTTCGCGCAGGAACTCATAGTCCTGCGCGGGGATCACTCCGCCCGCGATCACCTTGATGTCCGCCCTGCCCGCATCCTGCAGCTCGCGGATCAGCTCGGGGATCAAAGTCTTGTGCCCCGCGGCGAGGCTGGAGGCACCGACGACATCGACATCGCTCTCGATCGCCAGCGCCGCGGCTTCCTGCGGGGTCTGGAACAGCGGGCCCGGCACCACTTCGAAGCCGAGGTCGCCGAACGCCGAGGAGACGAGGTTCGCGCCCCGGTCATGCCCATCCTGGCCCATCTTGGCGACGAGCATGCGCGGCTTGCGGCCGAGGCGGCGTTCGGTGGCATTCACGCCATCCTTGAGGCGCTCCCAGGTGACGTCGTCCTGATAGGCGCCGCCATAGATGCCCTGCACCGGCGTCGGCTTGGTGGCATAGCGCCCGAAGCCCGCCTCCATCGCCGCGCTGATCTCGCCGAGCGTGGCACGCGCACGCGCTGCCTCGACTGCCAGTGCGAGGAGATTGTCGCTGCCCCGCGCGCCTTCCTGCAGCGCGAACAGCGCCGCCTGGCAGGCGGCTTCGTCGCGCGATGCCTTCACCCGCTTGATCCGCGCGATCTGCGCCTCGCGCACGGCATGGTTGTCGACATCGAGAATGTCGATCGGCTCTTCCTCGGCCTTGCGATACTTGTTGACGCCGACGATCACCTGCTCGCCGCGATCGATCCGCGCCGCGGTCGCCGCCGCAGCCTCCTCGATCATCGCCTTGGGCCAGCCGGCCGCCACCGCCTTGGCCATGCCGCCCTCGGCCTCGACACGTTCGATGATCTCCCAGGCCTTGTCGACCAGTTCCTGGGTCAGGCTCTCGATATAGTAGGAGCCACCCAGCGGATCGACGACATTGCACATGCCGGTCTCCTCCTGAATGACCAGCTGGGTATTGCGCGCGATGCGGGCCGAGAAGTCGGTCGGCAGCGCGATCGCTTCGTCGAGTGCGTTGGTGTGCAGGCTCTGCGTGCCGCCGAGCATCGCCGCCATCGCCTCGATCGTGGTGCGGATGACGTTGTTGTACGGGTCCTGCTCGGTCAGCGAAACGCCACTGGTCTGGCAATGCGTGCGCAGCATCTTGGAGCGCTCGTCCTGCGCCCCGAGCTTCGTCATCACCCGGTGCCAGAGCACACGCGCCGCCCGCAACTTCGACACTTCCATGAAGAAGTTCATACCGATTGCGAAGAAGAAGCTCAGACGCCCTGCAAACTTGTCGATATCCAGGCCGCTGGCGACGCCGTACTTCACATATTCCATGCCGTCGGCGATGGTGAAGGCAAGCTCCTGCACCTGCGTCGCCCCGGCTTCCTGCATATGGTAGCCGGAAATCGAAATACTGTTGAATTTCGGCATGTTCGCGCTGGTATATGCGAAAATGTCCGAAATGATGCGCATGCTCGGTTCGGGAGGATAGATGTACGTGTTGCGGACCATGAACTCCTTGAGGATGTCGTTCTGGATGGTCCCGTCGAGCAGGTTCCTGTCGACCCCCTGCTCCTCGCCCGCGACGATGAAGAAGGCGAGGATCGGGATCACCGCGCCGTTCATCGTCATGCTGACCGACATCTGATCGAGCGGGATCCCGTCGAACAGGATCTTCATGTCCTCGACGCTGTCGATCGCCACGCCTGCCTTGCCGACATCGCCTGTGACGCGCGGATGGTCGCTGTCATAGCCACGGTGGGTGGCGAGATCGAAGGCAACGCTCAGCCCCTTCTGCCCCGCCGCAAGGTTGCGGCGGTAAAAGGCATTGGATTCCTCCGCGGTCGAGAAGCCGGCATATTGGCGGATCGTCCAGGGCCGCCCGGCATACATCGACGCGCGCACGCCGCGCGTGAACGGTGCGAAGCCCGGCAGGCCGGGATCGATCCCGGCCACGTCCTCGGCCGTATAAAGCGGCTTGACCTCGATCCCCTCCGGCGTGTGCCAGGTCAGGTCGCGGCCCTTCACTTCCTTCGAAGCGGCGGCGGACCATTGGTCGCGGGTGGGCTTGTCGGTCATCGTAAATTCTCACCGTCATCCCCGCGAAGGCGGGGATCCAGGGTAACAGAGCGACGACCTGCGTGGCTCTGGATCCCCGCCTGCGCGGGGATGACGAAGAAGGAGGTCAATGCCCCTCTCCCTTCGGCGTCTCCATGATCTCGGTGAGCACCCCGCCCATGTCCTTGGGGTGGACGAAGAAGATCGGCGTGCCATGCGCGCCGATGCGCGGCTCGCCGAGCACCTTGGCACCCTTGGCCTCGAACCAGGCCTTGGCTTCGTGGATGTCGGGCACCTCGTAGCAGAGGTGGTGCTGGCCACCCGCCGGGTTCTTGGCCAGGAAGCCGTGGATCGGCGAGCTTTCGCCCAGCGGCTCGATCAACTCGATCTGGCTGTTCGGCGTGTCGACGAAGCAGACCTTCACGCCCTGCGCCGGCAGGTCGAACGGTTCGCGGATCACCTCCGCGCCCATCACGTCGCGGTAAAAGGCGATCGACGCTTCGATCGAAGGCGTCGCGACGCCGACATGGTTGAGGCGGCCGAGTTTCACTTTCGCGATCCCTCCCGGGTATAGGTTTCACCTGCGACGGACAGGAATAAGCCGATCAGCAGCGGCAGGGCCAAATAGCCGGTCCAATTCAGCCAGCCTCCATAAGCCGGGCCGACGAAGAAGCTGTGGCCCTTCACATGCACTTCGGCCGCCCGCGCATGCGCTGGCTGTCGGAGGTCGGAACGCCCGAGCAGATGCGCCTGCGCCTCCAAATTGGCTCCCGCACACAGAAGGAAGCCAAGTCCTGCCGCGACGCCCAGGACGCGGCAGGCGGCATTCAGCCTAGAGCGGAATATTGTCATGCTTCTTCCACGGGTTCTCGAGCTGCTTGTTGCGCAGCTTGCGAAGCCCCAGGGCGATGCGGCGGCGGGTGGAATGCGGCATGATGACCTCGTCCACGAAACCCTTCGATGCCGCAACGAACGGATTGGCGAAGCGTGCCTCATATTCGGCGGTCCGCTCGGCGATCTCCTCGGGCGTCTTGCCGCGGAAGATGATCTCCACCGCGCCCTTGGCGCCCATCACCGCGATCTCGGCGGTCGGCCAGGCATAGTTGAGGTCACCGCGCAGATGCTTTGAGGCCATCACGTCATAGGCGCCGCCATAGGCCTTGCGCGTGATCACGGTGATCTTGGGAACCGTTGCCTCGGCATAGGCATAGAGCAGCTTGGCGCCGTGCTTGATGATGCCGCTATGCTCCTGGCCGACCCCCGGCAGGAAGCCCGGCACATCGACAAAGGTCACGATCGGGATCTCGAACGCGTCACAGAAGCGCACGAACCGCGCCGCCTTCTTCGACGAATTGATGTCCAGGCACCCGGCCAGCACCATCGGCTGGTTGGCGACCACGCCCACCGTGCGTCCCTCGATCCGGCCGAAGCCGATCAGGATGTTGCCGGCATGGCTAGGCTGCAACTCGAAGAACTCGCCCTCGTCGAGCGTCTTCTTGATGAGCTCGTGCATGTCATAGGGCTGGTTGGCGCTCGGCGGGATCAGGCTGTCGAGGCTCGGCTCGAGGCGATCCCAGGGATCGTCGCTCGGCCGCTCGGGCACCTCTTCACGGTTCGAGGCGGGAAGGAAGTCCACGAAGTCGCGGGCCGCGAGCAGCGCCTCGATATCGTTATCGAAGGCCACGTCGGCGACCCCCGACTTCGTGGTATGCGTCACCGCACCACCCAGTTCCTCCTGCGTGACGATCTCGTTTGTAACGGTCTTCACTACATCTGGGCCGGTGACGAACATGTACGATGAATCCTTCACCATGAAGATGAAGTCGGTCATCGCGGGGGAATAGACCGCGCCGCCGGCGCACGGGCCCATGATCAGGCTCAGCTGCGGCACCACGCCCGATGCCAGCACGTTGCGCTGGAACACCTCGGCATAGCCGCCGAGCGACGCGACACCCTCCTGGATGCGCGCGCCGCCGCTGTCATTGAGCCCGATCACGGGCGCGCCAACCTTCATCGCCATGTCCATGATCTTGCAGATCTTCTGTGCGTGACGCTCGCTGAGCGAGCCGCCGAACACGGTGAAGTCCTGGCTGAACACGAAGACGAGGCGGCCGTTGATCGTGCCCGATCCGGTGACGACGCCGTCACCGGGGACGATCTGGTCCTGCATGCCGAAGTCGACGCAGTTGTGCTCGACATACATGTCGAGCTCCTCGAACGATCCCTGGTCGAGCAGCACTTCGATCCGCTCGCGCGCGGTGAGCTTGCCCTTGGCATGCTGCGCGTCGATCCGCTTCTGCCCCCCGCCCAGGCGGGCGGCAGCGCGGCGGCGTTCCAGTTCCTCGATCGTCGACGACATGCGGTTCCCCTTGGAATTGGCTGCCTCTGCATCGGGACATGCGTCCTTCGCAAATGCAATGTTGCAAAGTTGTATCGTGCGGGTTTGCAGATATACTGCACGGATGAGCAGCACTCCCCGCCGTCGCGTCTTCGAAGGCTTCCGCCTGCGTGAGCTGCGTAAGCGCGCGGGGATCAGCCAGGCGGCCATGGCCACGCGGCTCGGCATCTCGGTTTCCTATCTCTCGCAGATCGAGAACAACGACCGGCCGATCACCGATATCGTGCTGGTGGCGCTGTCCCGCGAATTCCCGCTCGAGGCGTTCGGCGACATCGAGACCAGCACCTCCCTGCTCCGCACGATCGATGCCGCTACCGACGCCAGCGTCCCCGCCGAGCGGATGGAGGAAAGCGATGTGCGCCGCGGGATCGAGCAACAGCCCCTGCTCGCCCGCCGCATGGTCGCACTCCACGAAGCGTGGCGCCGCAGCCAGGAGCAGCTTCGCGTCCTCGACGACCGTTATGACAGCGGCTCGACCGATGCCGCACCGCTCCCCTGGGAAGAAGTGCGCGACTGGTTCCAGGCCGAGGGCAATTATATCGACGCCGTCGATCGCTCGGCTGAGACGCTCGCCGGCGACCTCGATCCCGATCGCCCCACCCGGGGCCTGGAGGATCGCCTGCGCTGGCACGGTGTACGCGTGGTCGGCGAGGATGGCGACGGCAGCCAGCTCAGCCGTTTCGATCCGCGCGACCGCACCCTTGCGGTCAACAGCGCGCTTCCGCCCGAGAGCCGCGCTTTCCTGCTCGCGCACCGCCTGGTCCGCTACGAGTTCGAGAACGAGATGCGTCAGGTGGTCGACGATGCGGGCCTGGCCTCGCCCGCTGCTCGCGAGCTGCTCAACATCGGCCTGGCCAACTATGCCGCCGGCGCACTGCTGATGCCCTATGGCGCGTTCAGGGATACCGCGCGCGACGTCCGCCACGACATCGATCGCCTGCGCCAGCGCTTCGGGGTGAGCTTCGAACAGGCGTGTCATCGCCTCTCGACGCTCCAGCGCCCCGGCGCGGCGGGCCTGCCCTTCTTCTTCTGCCGGGTCGACATGGCCGGCAACATCACCAAGCGCCACTCCGCCACCCGCCTGCAGTTCGCGGCCCTTGGCGGCGCCTGCCCGCTCTGGGTGGTGCATGAAGCCGTCGCGATACCCGACCGGATCCTGGTCCAGCACGCCGAGATGCCCGACGGCACCCGCTATGTCTCGATGGCAAAGGGGCTGGTGAAGCCTTCGGGCAGCTACGCCCGCCCACCGCGCCGCTATGCGGTGGCGCTGGGCTGCGAGGAGCTGCACGCGGCCGACTTCGTCTATGCCGACGACCTCAAGCCCGGCGGCGCGGCCACACCAATCGGCGCCAGCTGCCGCATCTGCCCGCGCACCGATTGCGACCAGCGCGCCTTCCCGCCCGCTGCTTCCGCCATCGCCATCGATCCGGACCGGCGCAGCGTGGTGCCTTACGCCTTCCGCTAGACCTCCCGACGTGGCATACCCGATCCACGAAAAAGCCTTGGGAGAGGTAACATGGCCACCGCGCTGGCAAGCAAAGTAATGACCGAAGCCGAATGGGAGGCGCGCCAGCAGCTCGCGGCCTGCTACCGGGTGTTCGACATGCTCGGCTGGTCCGAGATGATCTACAACCACATCACGCTGAAGGTGCCGGACGAGGAAGGCGCGTTCCTGATCAACCCGTTCGGGCTCCACTTCTCCGAGGTGAAGGCCTCCAACCTCATCAAGATCGACATCGACGGCAACAAGCTCGACGACTCACCCTATCCGGTGAACCGCGCCGGCTTCGTCCAGCACGCGCTGTTCCATCGGCATTTGCCCGACGCGCATTGCATCGCGCATACCCACACCACGGCGGGCATGGCGGTCGCCAGCGTCGAGGGCGGTCTGCGCCCGACCAATTTCTATGCCTGCAACTTCGCCGGCCAGATCGCCTATCACGACTTCGAGGGCGTGACCGTGCGTGACGAGGAAGGTGAGCGCCTGCTCGAGCATCTCGGCGACAAGCGGGTGATGCTGCTCAAGAACCACGGCATCCTGGTAATGGGCCGCACCGTGCCCGAGGCGTTCATCAAGCACTGGTCGCTCCAGCGCGCCTGCGAGATCCAGATCGCCACCGCCTCGATGGGCGAGCCGCTGGTCGTTCCGGACGAAGTCGTCGCGGTGCACCAGCGCGACCTCCACATGGCCCAGGTTCCCGGCGGCCCGGGCGCGGCGGACTTCGCGGCGATGGTCCGGCTGGTCGACCGGACGGACAAGAGCTGGAGGGAGTAGCGCCTTGGGTGTCGGAGCTAGCCGAACCGGTAGCCCGACACCGTCCATCCCATCACATGGTCACGGTAATCGCGCACCGCCGGCCCCTCGCCGCCCGCGCCGAGCGCGACCATCAGCGGGAGGAGATGCTCCTCGCGCGGATGCGCGAAATGGGCGTGGGGCAGTTGGTCCCAGGCGGCGACGCGCGCGGCCCGGCGCGCCGGATCGGCATCGGTCACCGCGGCGGTGAGCGCATCGTCCCATTCATCGGCGACCGGCGTCACCTGCGGCCCGCGCGTGCGGAGATTGTGGAAGCTCATGCCCGATCCGACGATCAGCACGCCTTCGTCGCGCAACGGCGCCAGCGCCTTGCCCAGTGCGATGTGGTCAGCAGGGTTCAGGTCCTTGCGCAGCGAGAGCTGGACGAGCGGGATGTCCGCCCCCGGCACCGCGACCATCATCGGGATGAACACGCCGTGATCCCAGCCGCGCTCCCGCTCCTCGCCCACCGGGAAACCGGCACCTTCGAGCAGTTCCTTCACGCGCGCCGCCACATCGGGCGAGCCGGGCGCATCCCAGCGCAGGCGATAGGTGTGCTCGGGGAAGCCATAATAGTCGAACAGAAGGGGCTGGCCGTTGCCGGCATGCACCGTGACCTGCTCCTCCTCCCAATGGCCCGAGATCAGCAGGATCGCCCTGGGCTCCTCCGGGAGCGAGTCGATCAGCCCGGCCAGATAGGCCTGCATCGGCTGCCACATCGGATCCGGAGGACCGCCATTGGGGTCCATGAAGAAGCAGGGGCCGCCGCCATGGGGCACGAAGAGCGTGGGAAGTGTCATGCATCGGATGTCGCGTGCGCCACGGCCCCGCGCAATGCCGGTTTCGGAAACGGCTGGTTTCCCGCTACACCCCTCCCATGACTCGCTTCACCGTCAACAACCAGCCGGTTGCCTACAAGATGGACCCGCGCACGCCCCTGCTCTGGGCATTGCGCGACGCGTCGAACCTCACCGGCACCAAATATGGCTGCGGCACCGGCGATTGCGGCGCCTGCACCGTCGATGTCGATGGCACCGCGCGGCTTGCCTGCGAAGTGACGATCGGCGCGCTTGAAGGCACGTTCGTCACCACGATCGAGGGCCTGTCCAAGGATCGCAGCCATCCGGTGCAACAGGCGCTGATCGCCGCCAACGTGCCCCAATGCGGCTATTGCATCCCGGGCGTCGTGATGGCCGCCTCGGTCCTGCTGCGCGCCAACCGCAATCCCAGCGAGTCGGACATCAAGGAGGCGATCCCGAACATCTGCCGATGCGGCATCTATCCCCGGCTGATGGAGGCCATCCAGAACGCCGCCCGCATCGCACGGGGCGATGCGCCCGAGCCCGGCCCCGCGCCCGCCGCCCAGGAGGACCAGCCGGCGGAACCCTGAACTATTTCAGATGCTTTCAATAAGCTGACAGATGAATTCAGAGTCATGTCAGCCACCGGGCTTTAGAGAGTGTTTACCCTCGAAGCCCGGCGTGTGTGCCGGTCCAGCGGAGACACTAGATGAAGAAGACCTTGCTCGCGGCGATCATCGCCGCAACTGCTCTGGTCCCGCCGGCACTGGCGCAGGACCGTGGCCGCCACTGGGGTGGCGGCGACCGTAATGGCGGCAATTCGGGCGCCTCGCAGCCTTCCCAGGATCGTGGCGATCGCGGGAGCCGCGGGGATCGTGGTGATCGCGGCGGCAACCGTGGTGGCTGGGGCCAGTCCTCGGCGCCGCAGCAGCAGGCGCAACCGCAACCCCAGCAGCAGCCGCGTCGCGACTGGAATGGCGGCGGCAATGTCGGCAACGGCTGGGGCCGTGGCGGCTGGAACCGTGGCGGCGGCCAGCCCGGCGGCCAGCAGGTTGCCCCGCCCCAGGCCCAGCCGCAGCAGCGCTGGGACGGCAATCGCGGCGGCAATGACCGGCGCGACTGGAACCGCGACAATAATCGCGGCGGCCAGTGGGATCGCGGCAACCCGAACTGGAACGATCGCAACCGTGATCGCAACTGGAACAATGATCGCCGCGGCAACGACTGGAACCGCAACAACGATCGCGGCTGGAACGACCGCAACCGCGGCTGGGACAACAATCGCGGCTGGGGCGGCAATCGCGGGAGCTGGAGCAACAGCTGGCGCAACGATCGCCGCTATGACTGGCGCGGCTACCGCACTTCGAACCGCAGCCTCTACCGCCTGCCGCGTTATTATGCGCCGTCGGGCTGGGGCTATGGCTATCGTCGCTTCGGGATCGGCTTCACGCTGAACTCGATCCTGTTCTCGTCGCAATACTGGATCAACGATCCCTATTATTACCGCCTGCCGGACGCGTACGGCCCCTATCGCTGGGTGCGCTACTACAACGACGCCCTTCTGGTCGATGTGGACACCGGCGAAGTGGTCGACGTGATCTACGACATCTTCTGGTAAGCCAGCCCGCATCTTGCCAGACAGAGGAGGCCCGGCCCGCAAGGACCGGGCCTCTTGCTTTTGCAGCCCGCAGGCGCGAATTGGCCGGTGTGAGCAAGCAAGTCGGCAAAGTTTCGGGAACCCCGTCCCCCAATCGCGCGCGCATCGGCCGCGAAGTGGTGGCGAAGCTGGAAGCCAATCCCGCGGTCAAGCGCGCGAAGGTGGAGACCGCGCAGATCTTCACTTATCCCGATTTCCTCAGCGACGCGGACTGCGACATCCTGGTCGGCATGATCGATGAGTCCGCCCGGCCCTCCACGCTGCTCGCGGCGCATGAGGATCCCGAATTCCGCACGAGCAGCTCCACCGACCTCGATCGCTGGGCTGCCGATGTCTGGCGGATCGACGACCACATCGCCAATGTGCTGGGCCTCCCGCCGGCCAATGCCGAGACGCTGCAGGGCCAGCGCTACGCCCCCGGCCAGCAGTTCCGCGCCCACTGCGACTATTTCCATGAAGGCGCGGAATATTGGGAGAAGATGCTCGAATTCGGCGGGCAGCGCACCTGGACCGCGATGATCTACCTCAACGATGTCGAGGAAGGCGGCGCTACCTGGTTCCCGCGCGCCGGCGTCCGCTTCCGCCCGAAGAAGGGGCTGATGCTCATGTGGAACAACATGATGGAAGACGGCACGCCGAACTATGACACGCTGCACGAGGGCATGCGCGTGCTCGAGGGCACCAAGTATATCGTGACCAAGTGGTTCCGCGAGAACGCCTGGATCCGCGGCCATGTGCCGACCTACTACGCCGGCGGCGAGCAGCGGACTTAGGGCGCCAAGCTGCGAATTTACCTGCTCCCCGGCAAAAGCCGGGGTCCAGGGTCACAAGCGATCCGGCAGAGAAACCCTGGGCCCCGGCTTTCGCCGGGGAACCAGAATATGGTCTCAGACCAGCCCCGCAAACTCCAGCGCGGCGTCCACGGCCTTGCGGCTCGCTTCCCCCGCCGGCGTCATCGGCAGGCGAAGTTCCTCGGGGAAGCCCGGACGCACGCGGGTCATCGCGTACTTCACCGGGCCGGGCGAGGCATCGGTGAACATCGCGATGTGCAGCGGATAGAGCCGGTCGTGCAGCTCGAGTGCCAGCGCGTGATCGCCCGCCGCCCAGGCCGCCTGGAACTCGGCGCACAGTTTCGGCGCGACATTGGCGGTCACCGAGATGCAGCCGGTGCCGCCCATCGCATTGAATGCCAGCGCCGTCTCGTCATTGCCCGAAAGCTGCGTGAAGTCGTGGCCACAGCCGGCACGCTGCTCCGAAACGCGGGCGAGCGCGCCCGTTGCATCCTTCACGCCGATGAACTTGCCCGGAAACGCCTTGACGATCCGCGCCATCGTCGCCGGCTGGATGTCGGTCACGGTGCGGCCCGGCACATTGTAGAGCACGATCGGCAGCTCTGCCTTCTCGGCGATCGCCGCGAAATGCTGGAAGATGCCTTCCTGGCTCGGCCGGTTGTAATAGGGCGGGACCATCAGCACCGCATCGGCGCCGGCATCGTGCGATGCCTTCACATTCTCGATCGCGACCAGCGTGTCGTTCGATCCAGCACCGGCGAGCACCGGCACGCGGCCTTTCGCCTGGTCGGCACAGACGCGGACGACTTCGAAATGCTCGTCTTTCGGCATCGTCGCGGCCTCGCCGGTGGTGCCGCACGGCACCAGCCCGGCAGAGCCCTCAGCAATCTGCCATTCAACGAACGCACGATAATCTTCATCCGCGAAGATGCCGCTACGGAACGGCGTCACAAGCGCGGGAATGGAGCCGGAAAACATGGTCTCAAAATCTTCCCTAATTCCCCAATTCGGGGCTGGCAGATAGGAGCGACACGCGTATCATGTCCAGTATGCTTGCTCCGCTGCTCAAAAGTGCGTTGCTGTTCGCGGGCGTTTCCGGGCTCGCCGTCTCGTCGCAGCTCACGCAGGAACAGATCCAGTGGTACAAGGTGGCGCTCGAAGCCGGCGTTCCCCGCGTGCCCCCGCCCTATATCCAGGCCGATCAGCTCGGCGACGCGCTGATCGAATGGAAGCGCTTGCAGCAGTCGGACAATTATCCCTTTTCCGACTACGCCAACTTCCTGCTCATGCATCCCGGCTGGCCCGGTGAGAAAAGCCGCCGCGCCGCGGCCGAGACGGTGCTGGAAAGCGGCACCTGGGCTCCTGGCCTGGTCATCCGCTTCTTCGAGCGCTTCCCGCCGCTGACCGCCGCCGGCCGCATCCGCTATGCCGAAGCGCTCGCGGCTTCCGGCAAGCGCGCCGAGGCCGAACAGCAGGCACGCCAGGCCTGGCGTCACGGCGTGCTGCGCCCGCGCGACGAAACCGCGCTGCTCGCCGGCTTCTCCGCCGCGCTCACCCCGACGGATCATGATGCGCGGATGGACCGGCTGCTCTGGGCAGGCTCGCTCAGCGCCGCACAGCGCCAGCTCGCCTATGTCTCGCCGGCGATGCGTCCGGTGTTCGATGCCCGCATCGCCTTCCGCACCAAGGCGGCGGACGCCGATGTGAAGGGCTCGAACGCGCTTGCGCTCGGCCGCTCCAATCCCGGCTTCATCGCCGATCGCGCGATGTGGTTGCGCGATACCGGCCAGAGCCCGGCGATGCGCGCCTATCTCGCCCAGCCACGCCAGCTCGCCTCCACGCCCGGCGATGCCGAGGAGTGGATGGAAGTGCTGCTCACCGCTGCGCGCGGCGCCCAGTCGGACGGGCAGTTCAGCCTCGCCTATCAGATCGCCAGCCAGGTCGATGACGCCTTCCCGGCGGGCACCGACATCAGCGCCCAGCCGCTCGGCGAGCGCGATGATTATACCAGCCTCACCTGGCTGGCGGGCACCGTTGCGTTCAACAATCTCGGCCGCAGCCGCGACGCGGTCGGCATGTTCGATCGCTATGGGCATGGCTCGAAGACGCCGACCACCCAGTCCAAGGGCTTCTACTGGGCCGGTCGCGCCGCCGAAGTCTCGGGCGATCAGGCCGGTGCGACGAAGTTCTACACCCAGGCAGCGGGCTTCCCCGACGTCTTCTACGGCCAGCTTGCCACCGAACGCCTCGGCAATCCGCTCAAGCGCCCGCCCGATTTCAATGCACGGGTCGGCGATCCGGCAGTGCGCGACGCCTTCTTCAAGAAGGAGACGGTCCGTGCGGCGCAACTGCTCGGCACGATGGGCAATCGCCAGGACCAGGGCCTGTTCATCCGCCAGATCGCCAATGACGCGACGTCGGACAGCGATCACATCCTCGCCGCCGAACTGAGCCGCGCGATCGGCCGTCCGGACCTGGGCGTGCTGGTCGGCAAGAGCGCGCTACAGAACGGCCTGTCCGACTATACCGCGGCGGGCTATCCGACCGTGGCGGTGCCGGCCTCGCAGCAGGATTACTGGACGATCGTACACGCCATCGCGCGGCAGGAGAGCCAGTTCGACCGCGACGCGGTCAGCCATGCCGGTGCGCGCGGGCTGATGCAGCTGATGCCGGGCACGGCCCGCGAGGTCTCGACCAAGCTGGGCATGAGCTACAGCCCCGGCACGCTCAATTCCGATACCGACTACAACATCCAGCTCGGCTCGACCTATTTCCAGCGGATGTACAATCTCTACGGCAGCTATCCGCTGGCGATCGCGGCGTACAATGCCGGTCCGGGCAATGTGAACAAGTGGATCCGCGCCAATGGCGACCCCCGCCTGCCCGGCGGCGACATCGTCCAGTGGATCGAGCAGATCCCGATCTTCGAGACGAAGAACTACGTCCAGCGCGTGATCGAGAACGCCGTGGTCTACGATCTGCTCAACCCCGAGCGCTCGCGCTCGCGGGGCCCGGCGAACACCAGCTGGTATCTGGGCAAGAACAAGCCGGGCTGATAGTCCGGGCGGACGATGGACCGCCCCAACTACATCACCCCCGCCGGCTATGCGACGCTGCGGGCCGAGTATGAGCTCCTCTTCGCCAAGGAGCGGCCCGCCCTGGTCGAGACGATCAGCTGGGCCGCCGGCAATGGCGATCGCTCGGAGAATGGCGACTATATCTACGGCCGCAAGCGCCTGCGCGAGATCGATCGCCGGCTCGGCTGGCTGTCGAAGCGGATGAAGGCGGCCAAGGTCGTCGATCCGGCGCAGCAGGAGGACAAGAGCCGCGCCTATTTCGGCGCCACCGTCACGATCGCCGACGAGGACGACAACCACCGCACCCTCACCCTGGTCGGCGATGACGAGGCCGATGCCGCCAAGGGCCTGGTCGGCTGGAACGCTCCGCTCGCCCGTGCCCTGCGCGGCGCCGGGATCGGCGACCTCCGCCGGGTCAACCTGCCCGCCGGCGAGCGCGAATATGAAGTGATTGCGATCACTTACCCCTAAGTCGCGACGAGTCGCCGCGCCCGAGGATTCCCTGGAATCTGCAAGTTGATACAAGTGCAGCCAGGCCGAAGGGTTGCGGCCGGGTAAAATAATGAGCTGGGGATATATGACGGCACAGCGTATCTATGTGTCGGGCCGCGTGCAGCGCGTGGGCTATCGCGACTGGGCGGTGCGTACCGCCAAGCTGCTCGGCGTGAAGGGCTGGGTCCGCAATCTCAAGGACGGGCGGGTCGAGCTGCTCGCCGAGGGCGATGACGAGGCGCTGACCTCGCTTACCGAAGCCTGTCGCGAAGGGCCGCCCCTGGCGGTCGTCGACCATGTCGAGGCCTTCCAGACGGCCGAGGACAAGCACGCCAAGGGCTTCACCAAGCGCTTCACGGCCTGAGCCACTTCGGAAACGGATGGTTTCCCGGGCGTCGGTTGACCGTTCGGACATGAAGTGAAACATTTCAGCCTCGAAACGGCTCGCAAGGACGCGCGCCGGTCGAGGAGAAAACCTCATGCCCGTTCCCGCAAGCTGGTCCGACAAGCTGCTGAGCGTCCTGCGCATCGTCGCCGGTCTCGGCTTCCTGCAGCATGGCCTTTCCAAGTTCTTCGGCGTGCCCCCCTTCCCCTATCCGCTCAACGGCCTGCTCACTGCGGCCGGCGTGATCGAGCTGGTCGGCGGCGCGCTGCTGCTGATCGGCCTGTTCACCCGTCCGGTCGCGTTCATCGCCTCGGGCATGTGCGCGGTCGGCTATTTCCTCGTCCACGCGCCGCAGGGCTTCTTCCCCGCGGTGAACGGCGGCGAGGCGATCATGCTCTACTGCTTCATCTTCCTGTTCTTCGCGGCCGCCGGCGGCGGTTCGTGGAGCGTGGACGCGCTGACCGCCAAGAAGGGCTGATCCCGTCCGGCACTGGCCGTGTGCGATCGCCACGGCCGGTGTCCTGTTCTCTCGGAAGGCGCTATGGATCTCCCATGCGCCTTCCGATGAGTCTAGCCGCGGCCCTGCTCGCCGCCACTGCCGCCCATGCGCAGGACCTGCGCCCGCTCTGCCCGGACCGGCCCGGGCTCGACACGCCCGCCTGCACCGTCGACCAGGGGCACCTGATCGTCGAGAGCGGCCTGGCCGACTGGTCGCTCGACCGCGACCCCAGCCAGCGCACCGACAGTTTCACCTTCGGCGAACTGCTGCTCCGCTACGGCATCACCTCGAACACCGAAGTCCAGCTCGGCTGGACCGCGCTCGGCACCGTGCGCACGCATGATCGTATCGCCGGCACCGTCACCCATGGCAGCGGCGTGGGCGACACCACCCTCGCGGTCCGCCACAATCTCTCGCATCCCGATGGTTCGGGCTTCGCCGCCGCGATCATGCCCTATGCCAGCCTGCCGACCGGTGGCGCGACGATCGGCGCGGGCGATTGGGGTGCCGGCCTGGTCGTGCCGCTCAGCTACAGCCTGAACGACACGCTGAGCCTGTCGCTCACGCCCGAAGTCGATGCCGCGGTCGACAGCGACCGGTATGGCCGCCATCTCGCTTATGGCAGCGCGGCCGGCATCAGCGCCACGCTCGCCAAGTCGCTGACCAGCGCGCTCGAATTCCAGGCGATCCGAGACGAGGACGCCGCCGGACACGCCACCCAGGCGCTTGCCAGCCTGTCCTTCGCCTGGCAGCCTCGCTCGAACCTGCAGTTCGACATCGGCGCCGTCGCCGGGCTCAACCATGCCAGCCCGGATGCCGAACTCTATATGGGGATCGCCCGCCGCTTCTAGGCGGCGAACGATCCCCCGGGTGGATCCTCAGGCGGCCACGCTGTGGAGCTGGACCACCTTGCCGCGCGGCGCGGAAGCCGACGTACCGCTCCCGGTGCGGAAGCGACCGGCCTGCTCGGCCAGGTTGCCGACTTCCTCGGCCAGGTTGCGCGAGGCAGCCGAGGTTTCCTCGACCATCGCCGCATTCTGCTGGGTCGACGTATCCATCTCGTTCACCGCGGTGACGATCTGGGTGATCGCGGTCGACTGGGCCTGGTTGTCCGCCGCCATGGCGTCGAGCAGCTTGTGGACCGCGCCCACGCCGCCCGAGATCGCCTCCAGCGCCGTATCCATGCGCTGCACCGCATCGACCGCGGTGCTGACCTCGTCCTGGGTCAGCGTCAGCTGCTCGCGGGCACGCTTGGCTTCTTCTTCCGCCCGCATCGCCAGCGCCGAGACCAGGTCGGCGACCACCGCGAAGCCACGACCGGCCTCGCCCGCGCGCCCGGCTTCCACCGCCGCGTTCATCGCAAGCACCCGCGTCTGGAACGCGATCTTGTCGAGGCCCTCGATCACGTCGTCAATGCCGCGGGCGCTTTCGCTCACCCGGCCCATCGCCGTGACCGCCTGCTCGGCGAGCGAGCGGCCGTCGCCGACCACGCGGATCGCCTCGTCGGCGCTGCGCACCGTCTCGTTCGCCGCCCGGGCGGTGCCGCGCAGGCGTTCGTCCATCTGGCTGAGCGCGGCCGAGGTCTCCTCGAGGCTCGCCGCATTGCCTTCGGTGCGTCGCGCCAGGTCTTCCGAAGCCTGGGCGATCTCGTGCGAGCCGGTCTGGATCGCCGCCGCGCCTTCGTTGACCGTGGAGATCAGCGTGCGCAGCGCGGTCAGCGCGCTGTTGAAGTTGGTCTTGAGCGTCGCATAGCTCTCCGGGAAGGCCACGCGGATTTCCTCGGTCAGGTCGCCTTCGGCCAGTGCCGAAAGCCCCTGGCTCAGCGCCGTGGTAACGATGCGCTGCGTCTCGGCAGCGGCCGCCGCCGCGTCGCGCTCCTTGGCGATCACCGATTCGAGATAGGCATCGACCGCACGGGCGATGTCGCCGATCTCGTCAGCCTGGTCAGTATGCGGCACCTGGGTCGTCCCGCTGGAGCGCGCCATGCCATGGATCACCTCGGCCAGGCCCTTGATCGGCGCGACCACCTTGCGGGTGACCATGTAGAAGGCGCCGCCAAGAACCGCGAGCGCAATCAGGCCGAGCGCGACCACGATGCCGGTGGCGACATTCGCCCAACCCAGCGCATCGGTAGTCACGTCGCTGGCGATGCTGATCTGCATGGTCACCAGCTTGCCGACGGTATCCGAGACCGGATCGACATCGGTGTAGATTTCGGTCGCCACGAACTTGTCGACGCCTTCGCGATCGCCGGCGCGCAGCATCGCTTCCAGGCGCCCGATGCCTTCATTGGCCTTGGCCATGGCGTCTTCCGCCTGCTTGGCGAGCGCTTCCTCGTCGGGCGTCGCATCGGTCGCCGCATAGCGCTTCCAGGCCGAATCGAGGTCGGTCTTGCCCTTCTGGATATTCTCCAGAGCCTGCGCGTAGCTGATATTGCCGTTGCGCGCCTTGTGCGCCGCATCGACGATGTGCACCGCATAGCTGTCGGCGACGAGCTTGAGGTCCTTCAGCGGGATCACGCGGTCCGCAAGCACCGTGTGCAGCGCCTGGCGGCTGGTGGCCGCGGACCAGGAAAAGCCTGCGATGACGGCGCCGAGCACGACCCCCAACATCACCAGGGCGGAAAGCAGCTTCTGCTTCAGCGTCATGGTTGAACTCCGGAAAATAAGATGTTTCCCGGAATTTATAGGAATTCTTGCGGCCCCGGCTCTGTTGCGAAACATTTCTGAAACGAGAAATCCGTGCCCCCGCCGGTGGCACGCCCCTCCGAAAATCCGTATTTTACGTATTAACCCAACGGCTTGCGCAGGATCACTACCGGCATGCCGTTCGTGTCGTTTTCGAAGCCCGAAATCTGGAATCCGTGCCGCAGATTGAGCAGGATCATCGGATTGTTCGCCGCCCGGGTGCGGGTCTCGGCGAAACGATAGCCCAGCGCGGCGGCGTCCGCATGCTGGCGCCGCATCAGTTCGGAGGCGACGCCCTGCCCCCGCAATTCGGGCATCACCCCGCCCAGCCAGCTGTAGAGCAACGCATCGCCGCGCCGGTAACTGAGCTTGAACCCTTTCCAGCTGCCGTCCTCGATCGCCAGCCAGAGCAGCGGCTCCTCCAGCCGCCCCAGCCGGTCGAGCAGGTAGCTGTCGGTGAAATCGGGAAAGACCGCCCGGCACAGATGCAGCAAGGGCGCGGCGGCATCTGCCACCGCGCCCTCGAAGCGTTCATAAATGATCGGCACGCCGATCAGCGCGTCAGCTTCTTGTAGGCCAGCGCGGTCGGACGATCGGCGGCATCGCCCAGGCGACGGCGCTTGTCTTCCTCATAGGCTTCGAAATTGCCCTCGAACCATTCGACATGGCTGTTGCCTTCGAACGCCAGGATGTGGGTGGCGAGACGATCGAGGAAGAAGCGATCGTGGCTGATGACCACGGCGCAGCCCGCGAAATTCTCGATAGCCTCTTCCAGCGCGCCCAGCGTTTCGACGTCGAGGTCGTTGGTCGGTTCGTCGAGCAGCAGCACGTTGCCGCCCTTCTTGAGCATCTTGGCGATGTTGACGCGGTTGCGCTCACCGCCCGACAGCTTGCCGACATTCTTCTGCTGGTCGGCGCCCTTGAAGTTGAAGGCACCGACATAGGCACGGGTCGAGGCGTCGTGGCCGTTGACCTTCATGTAATCCAGGCCGTCCGAGATCTCTTCCCAGACATTCTTGGTCGGATCGAGGTGATCGCGGCTCTGGTCGACATAGCCCAGGCGCACGGTCGAGCCCATCTCGATGGTGCCGGTGTCCGGGGTTTCCTGGCCGGTGATCATCTTGAACAGCGTCGACTTGCCGGCGCCGTTCGGGCCGATCACGCCGACGATGCCGCCGGCGGGCAGCGTGAACGAGAGGTTCTCGAACAGCAGCTTGTCGCCGTACGCCTTGGAGATGTTCTCCACCTCGATCACCTTGCCGCCCAGGCGCTCGGGCACCTGGATGACGATCTGGGCCTTGCCGGGCGCGCGGTTCTGCTGCGCTTCGACCAGCTGGTCGAACTTGGCGATACGCGCCTTCGACTTGGTCTGGCGACCCTTCGGGCCCTGGCGGATCCACTCGAGCTCGTCCTTGATCGCCTTCTGGCGGCCGGACTCCTCGCGGTCCTCCTGCTCGAGGCGCTTGGCCTTCTTCTCGAGATAGGTCGAGTAGTTGCCCTCGTACGGGAAGTACTTGCCGCGGTCGATCTCGAGGATCCAGCCGACGACATTGTCGAGGAAGTAGCGGTCGTGGGTGATCATCAGCACCGCGCCGGCATATTCCTTCAGGTGGTTTTCCAGCCACTCGACGCTCTCGGCGTCGAGGTGGTTGGTCGGTTCGTCGAGCAGCAGGATCGACGGCTTCTGGATCAGCAGGCGGGTAAGCGCGATGCGGCGCTTCTCACCGCCCGAAAGATTGGCGACTTCCCAATCCGACGGCGGGCAGCGCAGCGCTTCCATCGCGATCTCGAGCTGGTTGTCGAGCGTCCAGCCGTCGACCGCGTCGATCTTCTCCTGGAGCGTGCCCATCTCTTCCATCAGGGCGTCGAAATCGGTGTCGTCCTTGGGATCGCCCATCTCGGCCGAGATCGCGTTGAAGCGATCGACCATGTCGGCGACCTCGCGGGCGCCGTCCTTGACGTTCTCGAGCACGTTCTTCGTCGGATCGAGTTCGGGCTCCTGCGGCAGGTAGCCGACGGTGATGTTCTCACCCGGCCACGCCTCGCCCGAGAAGTCCTTGTCGATGCCTGCCATGATCTTCATCAGGGTCGACTTGCCGGCGCCGTTCGGGCCGACGATGCCGATCTTGGCACCCTGGTAGAATTGCAGGTTGATGTTGTTGAGCACCGGCTTGGGAGCGCCGGGGAAGGTCTTGGTCATGTCCTTCATGACGAAGGCGTATTGGGCGGCCACGTGGCGGTCTCCGTTCGCAGGTCTGGATATGCAGGAAGTTTGGCGGCGATGTAGCGATCACCCGGCCAAATGGCAACGCGCTCGGCATGTTCGGAGGCGCGGCTTGCAATGTTGGATTTCGTCCGATCTGGTCGAGCGGCCGCGGCGGCAAAGGCCAGTCCGGATCACGAGGAGTCGCATTGGCCAGAAATGCACCGGAAACCGTCGGCGCATTGCCGAATGTTTCGGGGGCGGTTAGCGTCGCCGGCCATGAACAAGCGCACCCTGCTCGCGGCTGCCGCCGCTCTCGCCCTGCCCTTCCCCGCTCTGGCCCAGAGTGCCGCGCACGATCCCGTGGCGCTGCGCGACGCCGCCTTGAGCGACAATCTCGCCTGGGAGATCACCGAGGGGCTTACCACCGAAGTCGGCCAGCGCCTCGCCGCGACCGAGGCCGAGGCGCGGGCGCGTGCCTGGGCGGTGAAGAAGCTCACGGCGCTCGGCTTCAAGAACGTCCATATCGAGACGTACAAGATGCCGCTGTGGGAGCGTGGGATCGAGACCGCCGAAGTGCTGGGCGGCGCCGCGCAGAAGCTCGCCATCGCGGCGCTCGGCAATTCGGGCTCGACGGGTCCGAAGCCGATCGAGGCGGAAGTCGTCGCCTTTGCGACGCTCGCCGATCTCCAGGCGGCGCCTGCCGCGGCGGTGAAGGGCAAGATCGTCTATGTCGGCAATTCGATGACGCCGACGCAGGATGGCTCGCAATACGGCTTTTTCGGCGGTGCCCGCCGCGCGGGTCCGAGCATTGCGGCGAGCAAGGGCGCCGCGGCGATCCTTATCCGCTCGATTGGCACCGATTATCACCGGAATCCGCACACCGGCGTGACAAGCTGGGTCGCAGGTGTGAATCCCATCGGCGCCGCCGCCCTCAGCCTCCCGGATTCCGATCAGCTCGAGCGGCTGCTCAAGCGTGGACCGGTGAAACTGCGCGTGCAGATCACCGCCGGCATGAAGGGCGAGGCCGAATCGGGCAACGTCATCGCCGATGTTCCGGGCAGCGATCCTTCGGCCGGGATCATCCTGATCGGCGGCCATCTCGACAGCTGGGACCTCGGCACCGGCGCCATTGACGATGCCTCGGGCGTGGGGATCACCACCGCCGCCGCCAAGCGGATCATGGATGCCGGCCAGCCGAAGCGCACGATCCGGGTCGTCTGGTTCGGCGCGGAGGAACCGGGTGGCTTCGGCGGCGCAGCCTATGCCAAGGCGCACGCAAACGAGCGCCACGTCCTGGCCCAGGAATCGGATTTCGGCGCCGACCGCGTCTGGAAGTTCGAAACCAACCTGCCCGCGGGTGCCAAGCCGATCGCCGATCGCCTCGCCACCGTGCTCGCGCCGCTCGGCATCTCGCGCGGACGCGGCACCGCGCATGGCGGCACCGATGTCGGCCCCGTGATCAATACCGGTGTCGGCGTGGTCGATCTGTCCCAGTCGGGCCTGCGCTATTTCGACTATCACCACACGCCCGACGACACGCTCGACAAGATCGATCCGGTGCAGCTGCGCCAGAATGTGGCAGCCTGGACCGCGATGCTCGCGGTGACCGCTAACGCTCCCGAGGATATCGGCCCGATCCCCAAGGGTGAGGGCGAGTAAGGGAACCGACGGGCGACCTTGCCCATTGATGGCCGCTAGCTGGCAAGATTTAGGCAAAAAAATGTCCTAAATTTTGCCAGTGGGTGAATTTGCGATTGACGCAAACGCAACGACCGCTATGCCAACGGTTCGCGGCGGCTAATCGGGCCGGATGCGAAACGTTTGAGTTCCTCTAGGAGCACCACATGAAGAAGATCCTCATTGTTGCTGCGACCGCCGGCCTGATGTCGCTCGCGGCTTGCGGTGGCGCCACCACCAACACCACCGAGAACACCACCGAAGTCGCGAACGCAGCTGCGTACGACAACGTTGCCGAAGAGACCACCAACGTGGAAGCGGCGAACGTCCTCGAGAACGCCGTTGTCGAAGGCAACGTCGCCGAGACGAACGCTCACTAATCTCTGTTCGGCACCCGGCCTCTGGCCGGACCGAGAGATAGAAGGACGCTCCCGCAAGGGGGCGTCCTTTTCCGTTTGGGCCTATCGCGCGCTCCGCTATGCCGGTGCGGATGTGGGGGAAGGATTGAGAATGGGCGCAGTCACGACCAGCTTTGCCGAACAGCCAGCCAGGCCGCAGCGCTGGTGGCAAATGCTCTATGTCCAGGTGCTGATCGCGATTGCGGCGGGCGTGCTGGTCGGCGCGATCTGGCCCGCATTCGGCGCGTCGCTGGAGTGGCTGGGCATCGCCTTCGTCAAACCTGGTCAAGATGATCATCGCCCCGGTCATCTTCCTTACCCTGGTCACCGGCATCGCCGGCGCCCGCGAGCTGGGCTCGCTCGGCCGGGTGGTGATCAAGGCGCTCGCCTATTTCCTGTTCTTCTCTACGCTGGCCCTGATCCTCGGCTTGATTGTCGCCCATCTCGTCCAGCCCGGCGCGAGCATGCATATCGATCCGCACAGCCTGAGCGAGGCCAAGGTGGTTGGCTTCGAGAAACAGGCGCACGAGACGACGGTCCAGGGCTTCCTGCTCGCAATCATCCCCACCACCCTCGCCTCCGCGCTGACGAGCGGCTCGATCCTGCAGGTATTGTTCGTGGCCATCCTGTTCGGCGTGGCACTGGCTGGGCTCGGCGAACGCGTCCGCCCGCTGGTCGACCTGCTGGACCAGCTCGGCACCGTCGTGTTCCGCCTCGTCGCGATCCTGATGCGCGCGGCGCCCGTCGGCGCGTTCGGCGCCATGGCCTTCACCATCGGCAAGCACGGCCTGGGCGCGCTGTGGAACCTCGGCGGCCTGGTCGCGACCTTCTATGCCACCTCGGCGCTGTTCGTGCTCGTCGTCCTGGGCCTTGTCGGCTGGCTGGCGGGCTTCTCGATCCTCAAGCTGCTGCGCTACCTCAAGGCCGAGCTCCTCCTCGTCCTCGGCGCCTCCTCCTCCGAAGCCGCCCTGCCCGCGCTGATCGACAAGCTCGAGCGCGCCGGCTGCGACAAGGAAGTGGTCGGCGTGGTCGTGCCCGCCGGCTATTCGTTCAACCTCGACGGCACCAACATCTACATGACGCTGGCCGCGCTGTTCATCGCCCAGGCCACGGGCGTGCACCTGTCGCTGGGCGAACAGCTGATCCTGCTCGGCACCGCGATGCTCACCTCCAAGGGTGCCGCCGGCGTCACCGGCGCCGGCTTCGCGACGCTGGCGGCGACGCTGATGGTCGTGCCCTCGATCCCCGTTGCCGGCATGGCGCTGATCCTCGGCGTCGACCGCTTCATGAGCGAATGCCGCAGCCTGACCAACTTCATCGGTAACGCCGTGGCGACGATCGCGGTGGCGCGCTGGGAGGGACGGCTCGACCGCGACGCGCTGCAACGCGCACTCGACGGCAAAGCGGACAGCGGTCCGGCGCGGGTCGCGGCCGAAGCGGATCCGGACTGAAATCCAGGAAAATGGTCGGGGAGACAGGATTCGAACCTGCGACATCCTGCTCCCAAAGCAGGCGCGCTACCAGACTGCGCCACTCCCCGACGCGGATCGCGGCCCTAGGGCCTTGGGGCCGGGCACGCAAGCAGTTGCTGGTGGGCCCGGCAGGACTTGAACCCGCAACCTAGCCGTTATGAGCGGCCAGCTCTAACCAATTGAGCTACAGGCCCCCAGCAAGACGGCCCTAGCGGAACCTCAGGCCGGCCTGCAAGCCGCCGCGACAATCTCGTCCACAGATGCCGAGCGCACCCCCAGCCTGTCGAGCAGCGCCAGCACCTCGTCCCACCACCGCAGGAACGCCGCCAGATCGGCTTCGGTCCGGACATAAGGCGTATGACCGGGCTCTACCGATGGAGAATGGAAGGCGAAGTTCAGCAGCCGCAGCCCCTCACCCACCGCGACCCGTATCGCTTCCTTGGCCTCGCCGAGCGGCATGTCCTCGGGCGTCAGCGCGACACGCGAGAGAAGCCCAAGCCGGGACGCTACGCCGATGCCATGCGGCAACCGCCCCAGCCCGCGGTGCAGCGCCGCCCCGCCCCGCCGCATTCGGCCGGTGAACACCGTGGTGAACGGCAGCTCGATCAGCGAACCGATCCGGAAGGCATCATTCGGCACCGCCGAGAAATCAGGACCGCCCTCGTCCGAATAATCATAGGCCGAGCGCATCGAGCTATCGATCCGATAGCCAAGCTCGGCCAGAAGCGCCGGCGTATCCGGCCCGATCCCATAGCGCCCCGCACGATAGACAAGCGGCCGGCGCCCGGCTGCACGTTCCACGGCTTCGGTGAGCGCCACCAGCTTGGCCCGCTGCAGCTCGAGCGGGAGATTGCCGGCGAAACTGTTGAACCCGTTCACCGCCTCCTCGTGCGGAGGATTGACCCAGGGATGAAGCTGGGTGCCGATCGCGGAACGGCCGTCGCGGATCACTTCGCGCAACACCTCGATCGCGAGCGGCGAGGTCACGATCGGATAGTCGATCAGATAGGTGAGCGCGGCGCCCGCCGCCGCGAAACGGGCATGCACCGGCGGCAGGGCGGCCATATGGCGCGTGCCATCCGCATCGGCGCTGAGCGGCGCCCCCCAGTCAAACTCTTCCTCGGTGTCGACAAAGATGGTGAAGCGGGTGCCGAAATCGTCCGGCCACTGCACGCGCGCATCCGGACCGGGCGCAGGCACGCGATAGCCGCTGCCCTGCTGGTCCCCGTTCCCCATTTCAGCTCAGATGCGCTTGGCCCACCTGCTCGTTTACGGCGGCCGGAAGCCGCAAAGTCAAGCTTTCCCGGCCAATGACGAGCGCGCCTCCCAGTTCGCGGGAGAGATTGCGGGCGAGCCGCAACGCGAAGCCGGTGCCGAGCAGCGTGATATCCTCGCGCTCGTCATCGATATCGAGCACCGAATCGCCGGGATAATCGGCAAGCGCCTGCGGACGATCGATCGTGATCGCCACCATGTCCTTGCCCTCGGTCGCTACGTGCACGCCGATCCGCTCGCCCTGCCCGCTCGCCGAGACGAGCGTGGCAAGCAGGCGGGCGAGCAACCGCTCCACCGCACGGCGATCTCCCATGACCGAGAGATCCGCGATCGGCAGCGCGACCACCGAGCCACGCAATTCGGCAAGGGGTGCAAGGTCGTCGACGATCATCGCCAGCACCGGGCGAAGCGCGATCTGTCCCGGCACGAGCGACAGCGCGGCGCTGTCGATACGGGCGGCGAGATCGAGATCGTCGATCGCCCCCAGCAGCTCGCGCGCCTGCGAACGGATCACCTGGGCACGATCGCGATAGGCATCGCCGACCGGGCCGAGCATCTGGGCCTCGATCATCTCGGCGAAACCGGCGATCGCGTTGGTCGGCGTGCGCAGTTCATGGACCAGCTGGCGAAGGGAATCGGCGGGCATTGCCGGGCCGGCGAGCGGACGCAGCGGCTCGGCACGCTCATCGACACGCGGACGGCGCGCCGTGCCGCGATAGCCGGTGAAACGGCCGTTGGAGGGATCGAACACCGGGATCGCCGAGATCAGCCAATCCCCCGCGGCATCCGACTCGCCCTCGACCGAGAGGCGGGCATTGGAGAACCCGGCGCGGCGGCGGAAAGCACCGCCGGCAACGCCATCGACACGCGAGCTCTCCGGGCCACCCGGCACGGACTGGCTGTCGAGCGACACGCCCACAAGCGGTGCACGGCTGACACCATCGACCCAACGGATCATGCCCTTGGCGTCGGTCTCGAAACGGAATTCATCGGCAGGACGAAGCGCCGGCAATTCCTGCGGCCCGGCTTCCTCGCGATGGCGCCAGAACGCATCGATCCTCGCGACGACATCGGCAATCTCGAAGGTGCCGTCATCCTCGCCCGCGGCTTCTGCCGCCATCTGCCGCACTTCGGCGACCAGGACATCGCTATGTTCCATCGCCGAACCCTGCGCCCGGGCTTCCAGTGGCGCAATCGCTTCGACGGGAAGCGGTGACTCGTCTGTCCCGGATTGGACCGCACGGACCGGAATTGAGGGCGCTTCTACCGCTTGCGCCGCATCGGCAATCATCGACGGCGCAAGACCGGCAAGCGCAATGAAGGAGAAATCTTCATCCTCGCCGCCTGCGACGACAGGCTCGGGCTCAACCAGCGGCTCAAGCACCTGCTCGGCGACGGGCTCCGGCGCTTCGGCCAGTTCCGCATCGACGATCTCGACGGCGGCAGGCACCGATTCGGCTGCTGGCATCGCCTCGGGCAGGCGCGCCAGCAAGGCGGCAAGGCTCGCCTCCTGCGACGGAAGGCGCTGCGGGGCAGTGGCGCTCCAATAGACAAGCGCCGTGTCTTCGGCCTCCGCCTCCTCAGGCGCCTGCTCGAGCTCGGGCTCGACCAGCTGCTCAACCTGCTCAACAGCGTCCGCAAGGGGTTCGTCGTCGATTTCAACCGAAGCCGCTTCGGCCGGCGGTGCGTCGACGACCTCGGACCAGTCGATTGCGATCGCGCTGACCGCTTCCTCGGCGAGCACAGGCTCTGGATCCGCCGCCACTTCCGGCTCAGGCACCGGCAACTCGACGGGCACTTCCTTGACCGTCTCGTCCGGCAGCACGAAATCGATCGGCCCGAAACTCTCGAGCGCGCGGCGCACCACCGGGCTCAGGTCACGCCGGTTGCGGAGAACCGCGCGCGATGCCGGCGCGAGCTCGGGAAGAAGCTGGATCCATTCGCTGGAATTCATCCGCGCACTGCGCAGCACCGGCAGCGCAACCTGCAGCTCGTCAAGCGCGAACAGGCGAACGAGCGGCGGCGGGGGATCGGCGAATTCGAGTGCACGCGCACTGGCAGCGCGTACCGGCAAAGGCACCGAGTCGCGGATCGAGCGCAGCACGCTCATCGCGCGATGCCCGGCGACGGCGCGACGGCGACCGATCAGGTCGACGAGCTGTCGCCATGCGGACTGGACGCCATATGGCGTGCTCAGGTCCGAGGCGAGCACCGTCTCCAATGTATCGTCGAAGCGCAACGCGTGCTCACCCTTTACCCGGCACCGCGACGCGGGCCGTAACGATTCCTTAATGCGCCGGCCGCCCGTTCGAAACCGTCCATTTCGGCACGTCGCATTGTGGGACAATTGCGTTGCGGCGTAATAATATTATGTCTAAACGCAACACACGGAAACGAATCAAAAGACAGAAGGAACATAAATGCGATTCGACGATATCGACGTACGGATTCTAGGCCTGCTTCAGGATAATGGCCGGATGACCAATGTCGAGCTTGCCGAACGCGTTGGGCTGACGGCGCCGCCGTGCCTGCGCCGTGTGCGTGCGCTTGAGCAACAGGGGGCCATCACCGGCTATCATGCCGCTCTCGATCCGGCCGCACTTGGCTATAATCTCACCGTGTTCGCGATGGTCAGCCTGAAGAGCCAGGCGGAATCGGATTTGCGTGCCTTCGAGCAGATGGTGGCGGACATTCCCGAGGTTCGCGAATGCCACATGCTCAACGGCGAGATCGACTTCATCCTCAAGATCGTCGCGCCCGACCTGCAGAGCTTCCAGCATATCCTGACGACGCGGCTCACGCCGGCGCCGAACGTGGAGCATGTGAAGACTTCGCTGACGATCCGCACCTCCAAGGCCCTGCCCGGCGTGCCGGTCGCCTGATCCACTGCATCCAGGCGGAGAAACAAAA
The DNA here is from genome assembly GCF_014204495.1 of Sphingomonas kyeonggiensis. Taxonomy (GTDB): domain Bacteria; phylum Pseudomonadota; class Alphaproteobacteria; order Sphingomonadales; family Sphingomonadaceae; genus Sphingomonas; species Sphingomonas kyeonggiensis_A. Next base: position 715,114 of record NZ_JACHLN010000002.1, read on the forward strand.
AGGGGCGGCCCGAAAGCCGCCCCTTTCCTGTTTCGGGCCCGAAGGCCGCGCTCAGCTGAGCGGCGGCGTATCGAGCGAGACCTGCCAGAGCAGCGCGACATTGACGAACGGGCCGGTCTTCACCGCCTGGAACGCCGCCTTCGCCTCTTCCTTGCGGCCGAGGCGCTGGAGCGCGATGCCGCGGTGCAGGTTGATCTCATTGGTGTCAGCACCGCCCTTGGCGAGCGCCGCGTCATAGAGCTGGAGCGCGCGGGCGTTGTCGCCGGCGGCCAGCAGCGCGTCGCCGTTGCCCGCGCCGCCCTGCTTGGCGAGCGCGTCGAGCGCCGGGCTGCTCTTCACGCCGGCCTGGGCCGCCGTGTAGGTGCGGTTGCCGTCGGCATCGGTCGCCGGCAGCTTGCCGCTCTTGCGGCCTTCCTCGATCACCGAGATCGCTTCCCACGGCAGACCCGAGGACTGGGCGGCATAGGCATAGTCGGCATAGTCACCGCGATCGGCGAGCGAGTTGGTGATGCGACGCAGGCGATAGAGATCGATACGCTCGGTCTTGGCGGCACGGTCGGTCCCCTTGGCACCCTGGCCGAGCACTTCGATCGCCCAGCGCCAGTTCTTCACCGTCGGATAGTCCTTCAGGTAATAGGCCAGCCAGTCATAGGTGCCCTCGCGGTTGCCGGTGGCGACAACCTTCGGGATCGCGAACTGGTACCAGGCTTCCGGCGCCTTCTGGCCGGTCGACTTGGCATATTCGATCGCATTGCGCGCTTCCGCGGCGGCTTCGGCGTTCTTGCCGGTGGCGGCATAGGCGTTGGCCATCATCAGCGGAATATCGACGTTCTTCTCGCCACCTTCGCGCGCCTTGGTCATGTAGCTGATGACATCGGCATGCTTCTTCTGCGACGCGGCTGCCTTGCCCATCAGGAAGTTGAGGCGCGCGGCATAGGCGGCCTTGGCGTCCGGGTTGGTGCGCGGGCTGACGCTCAGCGTCTGCAGCGCCGGGATCTGCGCAGCTTCATTGCCGCGGCTCAGCTCGAGCTGGAGGCGCAGCCACGACGAATAATATTTCTCGTCGTCATTCTTCGCGGCGGCTTCGGCAGCAACGATCTGCGGCTCGGCGGTGGCCCAGTCCTTGGCCTTCACCGCAGCCTCGGCGAGGCCGGCCGGCTTGCGGAACTCGTCGCTCACCTTGAGCGCGTTGGGATCGGCCTTTTTATCATCCTTCTTCTGCGCGGCAGCCGGGGCCACGGTGAGCGCAGTGGTGCCCAGCGACAGCACGGCGGCCAGCGCGAGCTTGGAAGCGAAGTTCATGCGAAACTCTCCTAAACGGGGAAAGAGCGGGGGCTTTCGGGGCACCTCTAGTTGCCCCTCTCGCGCCGTTCAAGCCGATCACCGCAGCCGATGCCGCGTTTGCGATGAACGCGCGTTTAACAGGCTGGCTCCTTCCCGGCACGTAATGAAGTGTTTCGACAGGGACCGCGCGCGTTAACCATCATGTCCGGATATTTTGGTTGATGTGAATTAACCCTGTGGATAAGTTCGCGATCAGTTGGGGTAACCTGTTGCGTTAGAGGGGTAAAACATGGGGTCGCTGTTTCGCGGATGCGCACTTTGCGAGGTTGATGCAGAGGGAAATCTGCTCCTGACCGAAAGCACCGCCCAGGCCCTTGGCCTACCCGCGACCGACGAGCCCCTGGTCCTTTCCGCGCATGAACGCGATCAATGCCTGGTCGGCTATGCACGCGCCGATCTGCAGGAAATCCGCACCCGTTCGGGCGTGGATGCGCAGGTTGGCGACGCAAGCATGCGCCGCATCCTCGGCATCGTCGATGTCGCGCCGCGCAGCGCGCAGGGTCTCACCCTTCCCGCGGCGATGCGCCATCATGGCCGAATCGAGAGCGTCGCGCTTGTCGTCGGCGCCGGCGACCGGTTCGAGATCTGGAATCCCCAGCTTGCAGCTGCCCAGAACGGCGTCAGCGCCGGTGCATACGCGTTTCCGCCGGTCACCTGGCGCCACCCGCCGCGCGGCGGCTCGCGTCGGTCCCGCCCGGCACGCTATTGATGCGCTCGCTACGCTGCCGGCTGCTCGAACACGCCGCGATGCCCGGGCGGCTTCGCGACGGCGAGCATGAATTCGCCATGTGCGTCCGTTGCGGCGCGGACCTGCAGCGCCCGCTCGGTGACGAGGAGTGGGTGGAGGTGCCGGCCGGCGAGGCGATCGACTGGCGGCGGCGCGATGTCGGCTCCAGCGCCTCGGCGGTGGCGGCGCGCATGCAGCTGCCCCCTGCCCCGCGCCGGCACGCGCCCCGCAACGCCATTTCTGCGGAAGTTGGGCGCGGTCAGCGCCGCATTCGCCCGCGCCGCAGCGCTTTGCTCGAACTTACCGGCCAATTCGTGCTCGACACCATCGTGGATCGAATCCGTCGCCCCACACCGCCACCAGCCGCTAGAGAAGCTTCTCGATCTCTGGCCCGATCGCGTCGGGGCTAGTCGTTGGCGCGAAGCGCTCGACCTTCCGGCCCGAGCGATCGACCAGGAACTTGGTGAAGTTCCACTTGATCCCCTTGGAGCCCAGAACGCCCGGGGCGGCTTGCTTTAGGGATTCGAAGAGCGGTGCGGCGTTTTCGCCGTTTACGTCTATCTTGGCGTAAACCGGGAAGGTCACGTCATAGGTCAGCGCGCAAAAGCTCGCTATCTCCGCCATATCGCCCGGTTCCTGCGCGCCGAACTGGTTGCACGGGAAGGCGAGCACCGAGAAGCCGCGATCCCTGTACTTGCGATACAGCGCCTCGAGCCCCGCATATTGCGGCGTGAAGCCGCATTTGGAGGCGGTGTTGACGATCAGCAATACCTCGCCCGCATGATCGGCGAGCGTGACCTGCTCCCCATCGGCCCGGGTCACGGGGATATCGGTGATCACGGTCATGCGGGCGCTCCCTCGTACCGGGCCATCAGCAGCTCGATGTTGCGGCGAACCCCCGGCCACTCATGCGCGAGGATCGAATAGACCACGCTGTCGCGGTGATGGCCGTTCAGGATCAGATGCCCGCGCAACACCCCGTCCATCCGCGCACCCAGCCGCTCGATCGCGCGGCGCGAGGCGACATTGAGGAAATCGGTGCGGATCTGCACGCAATTGACCTCCAGCACCTCGAAGGCGTGGCGGAGCAGCATGAACTTGGCTTCGGTATTGAGCCCGGTGCGCTGGACCCGCGGCGCATAGAGCGTGCCGCCGATCTCGACCCGGCGATGCCCCTTGCTCATGCGCAGGAAGCGCGTCGCGCCGGCAATCCGCCCCTCACTATCGAGCACCGTGAACGGCAGGCCGCGCCCGGCCGCGACGTCATTGTCGATCCGGTCCATCCACGCATCGATACTCGCATCACTCGGCACCGTGGTGTGGAACAGATGCCGAAGCCCCGCAAAGGCATCGAGCAGCCCCGCGCGATCCTCGCGCACCATCGGCCGCAGCGTGACGTGACGCCCCGCCAGGGTCGGCACTTCCCGCCACGGCTTCATTCGAGATGCCCTTCGTGCAGCCGCACCACCCGGTCCATCCGAGCAGCGAGCCGCTCGTTATGCGTGGCGATCAGCGCGGCCGATCCCTGGGTGCGAACCAGGCTGAGGAACTCGGCGAGCACCTTGTCCGAGGTCAGCTCGTCGAGATTGCCCGTCGGCTCGTCCGCCAGCACCAGCGCCGGCTTGTTGGCGAGCGCGCGGGCAACAGCAACGCGCTGCTGCTCGCCGCCCGAAAGCTGGTTCGGCCGATGGGTAAGCCGATGCCCGAGACCCAATGCGGTGAGCAGCTCCTCCGCCCGCTTGTCGGCATCGGCGCGCAGCGACCCGTGGATCATCTGCGGCAGCACGACATTCTCGAGCGCGTTGAAGTCCGGCAGCAGGTGGTGGAACTGGTAGACGAAGCCCAGATGATCGCGGCGCACCGCGGTGCGGCCCGGGCTGTCGAGCTGTGCCGCTTCCTTGCCGGCGATGCGGATCGATCCGTCGAACCCGCCTTCGAGCAGGCCGACGGCCTGGAGCAGGGTCGACTTGCCCGAACCCGAAGGGCCGAGCAGCGCGACGATCTCGCCCGGCTGCACGTCGAGATCGACGCCGCGCAGCACTTCGATCGTCTCGCCGCCCTGGCTGAAGCTGCGCTTGAGGCCGCGCGTCTGGAGAACCGGCCCAGCGCCGTTCACGGCGCCCCCTTCAAAGCTACTCATAGCGAAGCACCTGGACAGGATCGGTATTGGCGGCCTTCCAGGCCGGATAGAGCGTGGCGAGGAAACAGAAGACCAGCGCCATCACGCAGATGCCGATCGTCTGGAACGGATCGGTCTTCGCCGGCAGCTCGGTGAGGAAGCGCATCGACGGGTCCCAGATGTTCTGGCCGCTCACCAGCCCGATGAACTTCACCACGGATTCGCGGAAGGTGATGAAGAGGAAGCCGAGCACGCCGCCGGCGGCCACGCCCAGCGCGCCGATCGTCGTGCCGACGGTGACGAAGATCCGCATCAGCCCGCCGCGTGTCGCGCCCATCGTCCGCAGCACCGCGATATCCCGCGTCTTGGCGCGCACCAGCATGATCAGCGAGGAGACGATGTTGAACGCCGCCACCACCAGGATGATCGAGAGAATGGTGAAGGAGACAGTGCGGTCCACCGCCAGCGCCTCGAACAGCTCCGAATTCATCGTCCGCCAGTCGGTGATCTGGCCGACCTGGCTGACCTTGTCGACGAGCGGCTGGAGGATCTCGCCGACCTTGTCCGGGTTGCTGGTCTCCAGCTCGATCATCGAGACGCCATCGCCGAGCAGCAACAGCGTCTGCGCATCCTCGATCGGCATGATCGCGAAGACCTTGTCGTAATCATAGACGCCGACCTCGAAGATCACCGCCACCTTGTACTTCACGATGCGCGGCATCGTGCCGAAGGGCGTAGCGGCGCCGGCGGGATTGAGGATCGATATCTCGCTGCCCACCGTGGCACCCAGCGATTCCGCCAGGCGCGAGCCGATCGCGACCTGCTGGCCGCCCGGCTTCAGGCTCTTGAGCGAGCCGATCACTTCCTTGCCCTTGAGCGTCGGGTTGCTGAGGATCTCCTCCATGCGCATGCCGCGCAGCTGGAGGGCCTCGGCCCGGCCATTATAGGTGGCGAAAAGCGGCTGCTCGATCAGCGGGGTGGCACTGGTGATGCCCGGCGTCTTGCGCGCCTCCTCCAGCACCTCGCGCCAGTTGCGCAGCTGGCCGCCATAGCCCTGAATCACGGCATGGCCGTTCAGCCCGGTGATCTTGTTGAAAAGCTCGGCGCGGAAGCCGTTCATGACGCTCATCACCACGATCAGCGCGGCAACGCCGAGCATGACGGCGACAAGGCTGAACCCGGCGACGACGGCGATGAACGCCTCGCTCCGCCCCGGCAGCAGGTAACGGCGGGCGATCATCCGCTCGTAGCGTGAAATCAATAGCATGGGGGTCTGGTAACTCGCCCGTAAAACAGCTCTGACGCCGATCTAGGGTAGATGGCGGCGAATTCCTACTGCCAACCGACATGTTGCCGATTCAACACAGGGTGACACCAAACTGCGGCTACCCCTTGTAATGCAAGTGACAAAGCCGGTCCGGGAGCCTAGCAAAACTCTTGTCGAAACGCAGGCGAAAGGCCGTGGTTCGGGGAGGCTCCAAGCCCCGCTCGTAGGCAAGTACGAGTGTGTGGGCTGGGCCTGACAAAGGGGGCTGACGAGCATTCGTCACGCAGGCGCCCGGATCGGAAACGGTCCGGGCGTTTGCCGTTTCAGAGCCCCTGGAACCGCACCGGATTCATCGCAACGCCGAAAGCGGACGCCATTCCGCCTGCTGCTCCGGCGTGGGCAGGTTAATGATGTGGTTGACCACGCCCGGGTGCAGCTGCTCGAGGAACTGCAGCCCGGCCGCATCGCGATTGCTCCAGACAACCCGAGCGGCGAGCGGCTTGAAGCCGGGAAGACGGACCACCGTCTCCATCCCCGGCGCAAGCAGAAAGCCTGTCTCGATCCGGCAGCCCAGTCGCGAGATTTCCACCAGTCGCACATCCTGGAAGCAGAAGCGCGATTCCTTCACCGCAATCAGCACGGAAACCGGCCAGCGCATCGCCTCGCGCCGGTCCACACCCTGGGTAATCTTCAATCCTCTACGATCGCCACGCATCATCACGCCCCACGCTCACTCCCCTCACCCAACCAATATCGGCTTGCCGCACCGCACGCCGTTCACCCGCACATCCGCCTGCCCGACATTCACGCCGAGCAGGCCGGTAAGATCGTTCAGAAGCGAATCCAGCGGCGCCGCCGCCCCCTGCAGCACCGTTCCCACCGTCGAGGTCACCAACGAGAGGTTGATGCCGAACCCCGGCGAGCCGACCTGCACATCGAGATCGCGGACCAGCGAGGCGGCGACTCCACCCGCCAGATCGTTCGTCGATACGGTGCGGGTCTTGCCCGCGGCGATCTCCTGGGCGGTGAAGCTCACCTGTTGCGGGCTGGCCCCGCCCAGTTTGATATTCGATTCGCCCGTGACCTCACCCAGCCCGAGCAGCTTGACCAGCGTGGCCCGCCGCGGCGCGACCGGGGTGTTGAAATTGCCAAGCACGGCGGCATCGACGTCGCCGATGGCGACCTGGCCCACCGCCGTGGTGACATTCAGGCTCACCGTGGCGGTGGACGGCGTGGGACAGGAGACGCTGCGAAGCGACGCCTCCGCCGTGGCGAGCTCGACGAACAGCGGCAGGTGCACCTGGGTCGCGGAAAGCAATCCCGATCCGCCCACCTTGGCATCGACATACAGCCGCGACTGCGCGGTATGCAGCTTGACGCTCTGGTCCTTCGCAACGGTGAGCCAGGGCGATTGCGCCGCCCGCTCGCCGATCGCGAGCGTCACCTTCGTCGAGGCAACGCCCGGGATACCCGCTCCCAGATCGAGATCGACCTGGCGCTTGCCGGTCGCGATCTCGAGCATTTCACGAACCAGCGCATAGCCATCCGCCTTGATCGGACGGGCGGGATCACTCTGCGTCTCACCGGACAGCGGGCCGAGATTGATGATCTTCGAGAGCTGTACCGTGACCGGCGGAACGCGCGCCGCGATGGCGCGGAGTGCCGTTTGCGCCGCTGAATTGCCGGTTGCGGCGGCCATCGCGGCCAGTGCCTTGGGCAGCGGCACCTGCGTGGCCAGCGTTTCCCCGAAGGTCAGCCCCTGCAGATTGGCCTGGGTGCGCAGCGCATCGGCATAAGCGAGGATATCGATGTCGGCGTTGACCAGCCCCTGCGAGTCCATCGCGGTGAGGTTGAGCTCGGTCCCGGCCAGCCCCGACAGGAGTTGCCCCGGCAGCCCGCCGCTCACCGAAGCCAGGCGCGAGCCGATCGAGAAGGAGGCCAGGTCGACACGCGCGGCCATGGCCGTCACCGATACCCGGGCGGTCGGCCTGCCCGTCAGGAACTTGCCGAAGAACAGCGGCACATCGCGCCCGACGGTGAGGCGAACCGCATTGCCCCCGGTTCCCGAGGCGACGAAACGCGCGGCGGGCGCGATGTCGCTGTCGGGCGAATAGGCGCCCTGCTCCAGCTTCTCGATGCTGGCGTCGCCGGCCTGATTCGCCGCCATGGCCGAACGCGCCGCTGCATCCGCTCCCTGGCTGTTCGCCGCGCTCAATGCCGCGGCATCCGCCACGCCCTGGAGCCGCCGCTTCTCAAGATAGAGCGATCCGGTATCCACCGCGAACGCCGCCGACCCGGCGAGCATCACGAAGCCGCCGGCGAACAACATGGTGATGTTGCCGCGGCGATCCCCCGCAAGGGCACGAAGGAACAAGGGCGCGCGCACCGCCAGCCTCACGGCGCCGACAGCGTGACCGTCGCGCTGCGCTCGATCACCTTGCTCGGCGGCGGCACGAGCTTGATCGAAAGCAGCGGGTCATTCGACGCATCGTAGGAAAGGCGCACCGTCACCGTCCTGCCGTCATCGTCGACAAGCGCGTTCATCTGGTCCGGCTTGAGCGCCCCGGTCTTGCGGATATTGGCGTCGAGCGCGGTGCGGACCAGCGCCGCCCGCTCCGTGGGATCCAGGCCGCCAACGGCGGCACGCGCCGCCTCGTTGGCCGCCTGCTGCACGCTATGGGCGCAAAGGAACCAGCCGCCATAGGTGACGATGCCGCTGACCAGCAGAAGCAATATCGGCAGCGAGAAGGCCATCTCGATCGCCGCCGCGCCGCGCCTGTCCGCCCACAACCGCCGGCCGGAACAGGCCGCCCTCGAAGTGGAAAGGAACCAACGCGAGCACATGCGCATCTTTTCGCATGTCGTAGCTTCCAAATTGCTCCCAGGCAGCGAAGCGCGATATTCGGATTTTCAGTAAAGATCGGACATAGGCAAGGAGCGCCAAAAGCACCTGGATTCGAACGATACTCTTGATTTTTCGCTCCATTTTCGACACAGCACGGCTTGATTTACGTTAACGGTGCTATATTGTCCTCGTAGAAAACACATTGGTCAAAATACGTAATTGCTCGAACTTGTCGCGACCGAGCCGTAACAACTGCCGACGCCCGAAAACATTCGAGAGTTTTCAGTTATGCAACGACCATCGGCCCAGACCGTTTCCTCCGCTGAACTTACCCGCAATTTTGCGTATTGGCAGGACAGGGCCATGCATGGCCCGGTGACCATTACTTATCATGGCCGCCCCCGCTATGTTCTGCTCGCCGCGGAAAGCTGGGATGCCGAACAGGCAGTCGTCGAGCGGGACACGACACAGCGCGATCTCGAATACCAGTTCCTCGTGGAGCATATGGACGGCGGCCTGCTCGTGATCGATCCCGAGCTGAAGATCACCGACGCGTCCAGCGCCGCCGCGATGATCCTGGGACGGGCTCCCGCGGCGCTGGTGGGCACGCCCGTCGCCGATGCGCTGCCCGCGACGACGCATTCCACGCTGCTCTCGAGCCTGCGCCACGTCCTGCGCAGCGGCGAGCAGGCGCAGTTCGAGCTGACGCTCGACGAGGAGAACGGCACCCGGCTGCGCGTGCGCGCCGTGCCCTGGGTGGAAGGCCTCGCCCTGCTCGTCCGGGTCAGCTACGAGGGCGACGAGGAAGCACGGCTCGCCGAGCAGACCGCCCTGGAGAAGGCGCGGGCCGCGCATGGGCGGATCGAAGTGATCCGGCTCACCGTGCGCGGGACGGTGACGATGGTGGAGCCGGAGTTCGCCCGGCTGGTCGGCTTGCCGCGGGACCGGATCCTGGGGCTGCGCTTCGTCGATCTGCTGGCGGTACGGGACCGGGCGATCGCGCGCGACGCGATCGAACGGGTGCTCAGCGGCCGCTCCGAGGCCGAAGCCTTCGACACCAGGCTGTTGTGCGGGGGCGCCGAGGAGATCGGCGCGCGCATCTCGATCGCGCCGCTCGCCAGCGGCTATGCGGTGGGCGGCGCCGTGGTGATCGTCACGCTCGATCCGGGCACCGAGGCGGCCTAGTAGCAGGACGGGCGCTTGAGCGCGGCGGTGCGCGACACGGCGCGCTTGAACGTATCCACCACCTGATTGGTCAGCTCGTCGGGCCGGCGCGTCATCCCGGTCAGGCGGCCGCAGGACAGGGTGACTCCCGCCCAGGTCACCGCCCAGCCGATGCGCGGGCGCTCGATGTTGTGCCCCTCCAGCGTGACATTGCCGTGGATCTCCGCGGGCGCACCGTCGTCGATGCGGGTCAGGGCGGCCTGGTTGAGGCGGGTGGCCCAGCCGCCGTCCCCGCCCTCGCCCGGCCGCAGATCGATACGCGCCGCTCCCGGCCCACGGCGCAGGCGCGGGTCGGCGGCCTGGTCCTCGGGCTGGACAACGCCCTTCGGGCGGGCGCCCATCGCGGCGGACACCATGTCGCCCACCTGCTTCACGCCCGACACGTCGCTGCGCACCGCCACGCCGAGCAGCGCCGCGATCATCCCGAGGATCAGCGCGATGCGGACGAAGCTCGGGAGGGTGAGCCGCGACAGCACCAGCACCGAGATGCAGAGCGAGGCGATCAGCGCGATATTGGCATAGCCGCCCGGCGTGAACGCCGGCGAGTTCACCCAGACCAGCGCGCCGGCGATCTGGCATGCCGCGACCAGCGCGGCCAGAAGGCCTGCGCCACTGAAGCTCGGCATGGTGTTCGGCGAAACGCGCATGATCTTCTCAATGTAGAAGATCGTACTATTCGATTCCGGTTAAGACACGGCAAATCCTCCGGAATGAACAGATAACAAGAAGGGAGGCGGTGCGGGCGCCGCCTCCCTTCCCCAACCTCCCCCGGCCATGGCAGGAGGTCAGTATCGCGAAGATCAGAAGCTCTTGCTGATCGTCAGGCCATAAGTCCTCGGGTCGCCGGGCTGGCCCACGATCAGTCCGGTGCTGCCCGACTGGACCGAGAGCAGCTCGAAATACTGCTTGTCGAACACGTTGCGGACCCAGCCATAGATGTTCAGGTCGGCGCGCCGCCAGCCGAGGCGGACGTTCGACAGCGAATAGGCGTCGATCCAGGTATAGGCCGAGGGCGACGGGTTGGACGAGAATTTCGAGCGCCAGTTGCCGTCATAGCCGAGATAGACCGTGCCATCCCCGGCCGGCTGGCGGATCTCGCCGCCCCAGCTGAGCGACCATTTCGAGATGCCCGGCAGCACCTGGCCCGAAATGTCGCAATAGGCAGGGCTGCGGCCGCCCGGCGTACCCGCCGGATCGGTGACGCCGCCCGGCGCGGTCGCGGTGCCGCCGGAAAGCTCGGGCGGGCACGGCGCGTTCTTGAAATCGGCGTATTTCGCGTCGGTATAGGCGCCGTTGAAGTAGAAATTGGCGTTCTGGCTCGGCCGCGCCGAGATATCCCATTCGAACCCCTTCACCCGAACCTTGCCGGCATTGGCCAGATAGCCGCGGATCACGTTGATGGCGTTGTTGTTCACCGTCGCCTGATAGTCGCGGATCTCGGTCCAGAAGGCAGCGGTGTTGAAGGTCACCTTGCGGTCGAGGAACTGGGTCTTCAGGCCGATCTCGAAGTGATCGACCTTCTCCGGCTTCACCGTCTGGGTCGAAAGATCGACGCCGGTGCTGGTCGAGTTGAGCGGCAGGCCCGAAAGATTGATACCGCCCGACTTGAAGCTGCGCGCATAGGTCGCATAGGCGTGGACGTCCGGCGAGAAGTCGTACGACAGGGTGATATCCCCCGAGACGTTCCAGTCGCTGAACTTGGGGCTGTAGCGCTGCGGCGCCAGGGTGTTGATCTGGTTCTGGAAGGTCGTCCGCGCCGCACCCGTGGTCGCCGCGAGCAGCGCCGCGACATTGTCCGCGGTGGCCGTGAAGTTGTACTGCGCATTGGCGATGCTGACGACGGACTCGTAGAAGCCGGACTTCTTGTCATAGTTCAGGCGCAGGCCCGGCGCGATGTGGAAGCCGTCCACCGGCTCCCAGTTGAGCTTGCCGAACAGCGCGAAGCTGGTGTTGTCGAAGTTGATCGTGTTGGTCGAGGTCAGCCCGTTCAGCACGTTCGGATTGAGCGCGTCGGTGCCCGAGAGCAGCCAGCGGCTCGCCGCCGAGCCCTGGACCTGCGAGCCCTGCGTGTCGATCGTCTGGTGGAAGAAGAAGGCGCCGAGCGTGTAGTCGAGCCGGCCGTCCCCGTTCGAGGCGAGGCGCAGCTCCTGGCTGAACTGCTTCTGCTGCGACGGGTTCTGCGAGACGGTGGTGACCGGCAAGCCGATGAAATCACGGTCGTTCTTCGGCTGCCAATCCCAATAGCGCCAGGCCGAGACCGAGGTCAGCGTCGCCGGGCCGAGGTTCCAGTTGGCGACCAGCGAGGCGCCGCCGATTTCCTGGCGCGAGTTGATCTGGGCATCGAGATCGACCTTGCGATCGAACGGATCGGTGCTCGGCGGCGTGTAGCCGAGCGCGGCCGCCAGGGCGGTGTACTGGCGCGCGGTGGCACGCTGGGTGGCGCCGACCCGGGCATAATATTGCACGCAGCACAGCGGGTTCTGGAGGTTCCAGTCGCCGGCCAGGGTGAAATCGAGATCGTCGTTCACTTTCCAGAGGAGCTGGCCGCGGAAGCTGCTGGTGCGCTGCTTGTGGAGATCCTCCCCGGTGCGGACATTCTCGATCGTCCCCTCGCGGCTGGTGAGCGCGCTGGAGATACGGATCGCAAGCTTGTCGCTGAGCGGACCCGAGACCGATGCCTTGGCCGAGATCAGGTCGTAATTGCCGACGCTCAGCTCGACCTTGGTCTCCGGCGTGAAGCTGGGCGCGCGGGTGGTGATGTTGATCGCGCCGGCCGTGGTGTTCTTGCCGTAGAGCGTGCCCTGAGGGCCACGCAGCACTTCCACCCGCTCGACATCGACGAAATCGAAGGTCGAGGCACCGATGCGGCCGATATAGACCTGGTCGAGATAGAAGCCGACGCCCTGCTCGATGCCGTCATTGGTGAGACCGAACGGTGCGCCCAGGCCGCGGATGTTGATCGCGGAATTGCGCGGGTTGCTCGAATAGAACTGCACCGCGGGCAGCGCGGTCTGCAGGCGATTGAGGTTGGTCGCGCCGGTGTTCTCGATGGTCGCGCCGCCGATCACCGAGATCGCGATCGGCACGTCCTGCGCCTTTTCCTCGCGCCGACGGGCCGTGACGACGATCTCGCCGCCATCCTGAGGCCTCGCCTTTTCCTGCTCATCCGCATTGGCGTTGGTGTTGGCGGCGGCGGGCGCCGGATCGTCACGCAGAACGCCGGCAGGTGCCGGCGCCGTACTGGCTAGGAGTAGCAGTGAAAGCGAAGCAAGGCTCATGATTATCCCCTCTGGCCGTGTTGCGCTTAATCTCCACTCAATTGGGGGATATTAGCGAGCAAGGAGATGTTTAGCGATACCTAGCCTGAGTTGGCCGGCGCTTGCGGGGCCCGTTTCGCCGCATCTTGAAAGGCGGAATCTCCAACACAATCTGTATCAAGCGGCGCCGTAACGGGCCGCGGAAACAGCGGCGTCGCGGGCATCCGGGCGCCGGCAAGTTCATCAATTCGCTCAAGAATAGAGGTCTTGATATGCGCCAGTTCGATTTCACGCCCTTCCGCCGCTCGACCATCGGGTTCGACCGGCTGTTCGACCTGCTCGAGGCCAGTGCCCGCGCGCAGGCATCCGAGAATTATCCCCCGTTCAACCTCGAGCGCGTTGCCGAGGACCGCTACCGGATCACGATCGCCGTCGCCGGCTTCAAGGCTGACGAGATCGACATCACCGCGCAGCAGAACCTGCTGCTGGTGGCCGGCAAGAAGCGCGAGGAGAACGAGAACAACCAGGGCGCGTACCTGCACCTGGGCATCGCCACCCGCAGCTTCGAGCGCCGCTTCGAGCTGGCCGACTTCGTCCGCGTCGAGAGCGCCGACCTTGCCGACGGCCTGCTGGTGATCGAGCTGGTCCGCGAAGTACCCGAGGCGATGAAGCCCAAGAAGATCGCGGTGAACGGCGGCTCCACGCCGAGCCCGATCGAGCATCGCGAGGCCGATGCCGCGTAACTGAACCACCACGGCTAGCGACGTCTTCCTCCCTTTGGACGTCGCAGCGGGGGGCGCTCGGGCGATGGTCCGGGCGCCCTTTGTGTTTGCGCGCCATCGAACGGACGGTTTGATACGCGGATGTTCGCATCCGTTACGCCCCGCCACGGTTTGACGCGGCGGGTTTCGTTCTGCCGCACTGAGAGCGGAACGGTCGCACGAGTGGATACTTCCACGCGCGGAAGTTTGCTTTGCTGCCTTACGGGTTCAAGGAGCGGCCCTTGCGGGACGCAGGAACATTTGCAGAACGCGCCCGTGTAGGACAGCCCGATTATCTGGGTGCACCGATGAGCCAGGGCTTCACATAGCCGGTGGGCCTGGCGACGCCGTCGAGACGCTCGGCGCGGAGGATCTGGACGGGCTTGAGGATCATCTGGCCCTTCATCGCATCGCGGCCGCCGCCGGTGGGCATGGCGAGCATGCGCTTGACCACGTCCATGCCGGTGACGACCTTCCCGAAGGCCGCGAAGCCGCGATAGCCTGGCTTGGCATCGAGACCCGGATTGGGCCCCACCATGATCGAAAAGTTGCAGTTCGCCCCGTCGGGATTGGGGCCGTGCGCCATCGAGATCGTCGCGTCGAGGTGGCGGATGCCGGTCTGCAGCGTCGATTCGAGCGGGGGCGAGGGCAGCATGCGGCGCGCATCGGTGCCGATACCCCCCTGGACAAAGCCCTGGCCCGGGTTTCCCTTGCGGCGGGCCGAGCGATAGAATTGGGTGCCATCCAGCCGCCCGTCATCGACATAGGCCATGAAGTTGGCCACCGTTTTCGGCGCGCGCCGCGCGTCGAGCGCGAGGACGATGTTGCCCGCCGAGGTGACCAGGCGGACACGGACGGTGGCAGGCTGTTGCGGGCCGGCGGCGGCGGTGAGGAACAGGGCGAGGACGGCGACCAGGATACGCATGCCCTCCCCGCTAGTCGAAAGCGGATGGACAACGCAAATCCTCCCCCGGCAGGCCGGGAGAGGAATCCGTGGGGCACGCCATCTTACGCGTCTGGTGCGTCCAGTCGCCTCACCAGGGCCAGGCCGGCGCGGCATAGTCCATGGCGCGCAGGTCCCCGATCAGGCCGGGGCCGACCGGCTCCCAGCCCAGGCGCTGCCGGGTCCTGGCGCTGGAGGCCGGCATGTCGAGCGTGATGAACATCGCGAGCCAGCCGAAATGCGCCTGCGCCTCCTCGGGCGGGAGCGAGCGGGTCTGCACGCCAAGGCCCGCACCCACCGCTTCGGCGATCGCACGGGCGGCGACACCCTCCTCATCCACCGCATGGTACCGCGCGCCCTTCACACCCCTGTCGAGCGCGAGGACGTACAGCCGGGCGACATCGTCGACATGCGCCGCCGGCCAGCGATTGCTTCCATCCCCGACCCAGGCGGCAACGCCCTTCTCGCGCGCGATCTGGACATAGGGGCTGATCAGCCCCTGGCGGTGCGTGTCATGCACTTGGGGCAGCCGGACCACGCGGACATCGACGCCGGCATCGAGCAGCCTCTGCCCGGTCTGCTCGGAGAGGATGCGCGGATTGGGATGGCTGTCGTCGAACACATCCTCATCGGCGAGCCTGCCATGGCCAACCCCGCCCATGCCGGTGCCCGAGGTGATCAGCAGCGGGCGGTCGCTGCCCCTGAGCGCCTCCCCCATCGCTTCGATCACCCGGCGGTCCTTCTCGCAGTTCGCGACGAAGTTCGAGAAGTCGTGATCGAAGGCGGTGTGAATGACCGCGTCCGAAGCGTCTGCGCCGGCCGCCAGGCTGGCGGGATCCTCCAGCGTGCCGCGATGCGCCCGGGCGCCCTGCGCCTCGAGCGCGGCGGCGCCGGCATCGGACCTTGTGAGACCGAGCACCTGATGGCCGGCCGCGATCAGCTCCGGGACGATCCGCGCGCCGATGAAGCCGGTGGCGCCGGTGAGGAATACACGCATTTGAACTGCTCCGTTGGTGGTTCGGAAACAGTTGTGGGCCCTCGCCATTTCCTGTTAAAGTAGTGATCTTATCCTAGTATAACGATCAACAGGCTATGCACGAAGAGACTGGCACGCCCCTTGGCAGGTTCCTGCGCGACCGGCGCACGCGGCTCGATCCGGCCAGTTTCGGTTTCGGAAGCGGACGTCGGCGCACGCCGGGCCTCCGGCGCGAGGAGGTAGCGCAACGATCGAACATCAGCGCTACCTGGTATACCTGGCTCGAGCAGGGACGTGGCGGCGCGCCCTCCGCCGATGTGCTCGACCGCATCGCATCCGGGATGATGCTGACCGAACCGGAGCGCGAGCACCTCTACATGCTCGCCTTCGGCCATGCGCCCGAGGCGAGATATCGCGGGACCGAGGGCATCTCGCCCCGGCTCCAGCGGGTATTGGATGCGATGGAGTTCGTGCCGGCGGTCATCCGGACGGCGACCTGGGATATCGTCGCCTGGAACCGGGCAGCGGCGGTGACGCTCACCGACTATGGCGCGGTGCCGGCAAGCGAGCGGAACGTGCTGCGGCGGATGTTCTCCGATTCGGCAACCCGCGCGGCGCAGGCCGACTGGCAGAGCGTGGCGCGCTATGTCGTGGCCGCATTCCGTGCGGATGTCGCGCGGGCGGGTGCGACCGCCGAGATCACCGAGCTGGTGGAGGAGCTGTCGCGGACCAGCGCCGAGTTCGACGCGCTGTGGCGGAACAACGATGTCGCCGGGCATGGCGACGGGGTGAAGCGGCTGCTCCATCCCGAGCTCGGGCCGATCGACCTGGAATTCTCCACCTTCGCGGTGGAGGGGCGGCCGGAGCTGAACCTGATGGTCTATAATCCCGCCACGGCCGAGGTGGCGGCGAAGCTCAGGGGGCTGATCGTGGCGAAGGGGCAGGCCCTATAGCAGGTAGACCACCACGTACCGCGCGACGAGGGCGGCCATCACCACTCTCGCCCAGCGGTTGCTGGGCACGAACATCGCGGCGAGCATCAGCGCGGCGAGGATGACGGTGAGCGTAAGCGCGAGCGGGCGGAACAGGTGCGGCGCGATCTTGGGCAGGCCGGCGTAGAAGCCGAGCTGGCAGATCAGCAGCGCGAGCATCACCCCGATGACGATGCGGCGGACGCGGAAGAAATGCGCGTCGAAGCCCGCCTCCTCCTGCACCTCGCGCGGGAAGACGAGGTGCGCGGCGAGATAATAGGCGCTGGCGAAGACGGTGATCGCCATCAGCGCCTTGCCCGAGACGAGGACGAGGTCGCGCACCGTCCAGGCCGCCTGCCAGAAGGAGAGCAGGTCGAGGATCACAAAGGCGCCGAGCAGCGGAGTGAGCCAGCCGATCCGGATCGTCGAGCCGGGACGCAGACGGGCTTCGATCGCCCGGGCGAGGCCACCGAGCACCTCGGCAAGCGAAAGCCCGAGCAACAGCCCGTAAAGCGCGAAGATGAACTCGAAATCCGACATGCGGCTTGTCCCCCTGCCCGGCTGTTAGCGCGAGGGACGGGCAAAAGAAAAGGCCGGGCGTTGCGGCCCGGCCTCTCTACTGACTTAGACCAGCCGGCTCTGGCCTTAGACCAGCCGGCTCTGGCGCACCGCCGCTTCGATGAAGCTGGCGAACAGCGGGTGCGGCTCGAAGGGCTTGGACTTGAGTTCCGGGTGGAACTGCACGCCGACGAACCAGGGATGGTCGGGCCGCTCGACGATCTCGGGCAGCGAGCCGTCGGGCGACATGCCGGAGAAGACCAGGCCGCCCTGCTCGAGCACCGGCTTGTAGGCGGTGTTGACCTCGTAGCGGTGGCGATGGCGCTCGCTGATCTCGTCCGAGCCGTAGATCGACGAGACGACCGAATTGCCGCCAAGCTTCGCGGTATAGGCGCCGAGGCGCATCGTGCCGCCGAGATCGCCGCCCTCTTCCCGCTTCTGCAGGCCCTCGGCGGTCATCCACTCGGTGATCATGCCGACCACCGGCTCCTCGGTCGGGCCGAACTCGGTGGTCGAGGCATTGGCAACACCGCCGGCGCGGACGCCTTCGATGCAGGCCATCTGCATGCCGAGGCAGATGCCGAAGAACGGCACGTTGCGCTCGCGGGCGAACTTCACGCCGGCGATCTTGCCCTCGCTGCCGCGCTCGCCGAAGCCGCCGGGGACGAGGATGCCGTGCAGCGGTTCGAGCTGCGCGGTGATCTCTTCCTCATTGTCATGCTCGAACAGCTCGGCGTCGAGCCAGCGGATATTGACCTTCACCCGGTTGGCGATGCCGCCATGGGTGAGCGCTTCGGTGAGCGACTTATAGGCATCGGGCACGCCCATATACTTGCCGACCACGCCGATCGTGACTTCGCCCTCGGGATTGAGCACGCGGTCCTCGATCTCTTCCCAACGGGTGAGATCGGGCGAACCGGCGACGTCGATGCCGAATGCCTTGAGCACTTCGACGTCGAGACCCTCGGCATGATATTGGAGCGGCACGCCGTAGATGGTCTGCGCATCGAGCGCGGGAATGACCGACGAGGCGGGCACATTGCAGAACAGCGCGATCTTGGCGCGGTCGCTCGCCGGCAGCGGCTTTTCGCTGCGGCAGACGATGACGTCGGCATGGACGCCGAGCGAGGCAAGCTCGCGCACGCTGTGCTGGGTCGGCTTGGTCTTCAGCTCGCCGGCGGCCGCGATGTACGGCACCAGGGTGAGGTGGACGCTGACCGACTGGTTGCGGCCGAGATCGTTGCGAAGCTGTCTGATCGCCTCGACGAAGGGGAGGGATTCGATATCGCCTACGGTGCCGCCGATTTCGCAGAGGACAAAATCGAGATCCTCGGTGTCCGCCTGGGCGAACGCCTTGATCGCGTCGGTCACGTGCGGGATCACCTGGACGGTGGCGCCGAGATAGTCGCCGCGGCGCTCGCGCTCGATGATCGTCTTGTAGATCCGGCCCGATGTGATGTTGTCCGACTGCCGCGAGGCGACACCCGTGAAGCGTTCATAATGCCCGAGATCGAGATCGGTTTCCGCCCCGTCGTCGGTCACATAGACCTCACCATGCTGGTGCGGCGACATCGTGCCGGGATCGACGTTGAGATAGGGATCGAACTTGCGGATGCGGACCCGATAGCCACGCGCCTGGAGCAGAGCCGCGAGGCTCGCTGCCATGAGACCCTTGCCTAGCGAGGAGACCACGCCGCCGGTGATGAAGATATACCGCGCCATGGGAGAAAACGCCTAACGTGAATGGACGCGCGCCGGAAGCGTGCGAATCACGCAACCGGGCACAAATTTATGTGGACAGACCCGGACCAGGCCGGGACCGGCGGATTTACTGGGCCAGCGGAACCGAGCTGTTGCCCTGCGCGGCCGGAGCCGGCGCCGTACCAGTCGGGGCCGAGCTGTTGCCCGGCGCGAAGGGAACCGCACCGCCCGCGGGCGCGCTGGTCGGCAGCGCCTGGGGCGCCGCGGCCGGAGCCGAACGCTGGAGCGAGGCGTCGATCGTCGCGCCGTGGCGATTCGCCGCCAGGAAGGCGAGCAGGATCGACATGGCGATGAACGCGGTCGCGAGAATCGCGGTGGTGCGCGTCAGGAAATCGGCCGCGCTGCGCGCCGACATCAGGCCCGACGGGCTGCCGCTCGAAGTGAGGCCGCCGCCCTCCGACTTCTGCACGAGGATCACGCCGACGAGACCAGCGGCGATGAATGCCTGAACGATGAGCAGGAAGGTGAACATGAAATGTGCGGACCTCTTGGAGAAAGGCGGCACATAGGGGAGCAACCCGCTCCGATCAACCTTCGAGAGGCATCCACTCATCTCGGTTAATCAACAAAGCTGTAACATTTCGCAGCCGGACTGAAACCGGATCGGTTCACGCGCGTTATGACGTGTGGCCCTGGCGTATCGGGGGCGTAACAACAGAGTAGATGCCGTGAACGCAATGACCGACAGCTCGCTTTCTTCGTGGAAGAACACGCTGATCGACTATGTGCGATCGGGAGAACCGGACCTGACCAACCGGCAGATGGCCCTGCTTATGCTCGTCTATCTGGAACCTGGCCCCCATACCGTGCGCGGTTTGGCCCGGGCTTTGAACGTATCCAAGCCCGTTGTAACGCGTGCCTTGAATAGACTGGGCACGCTCGGCTATCTGCGCCGCCAGCGCGACGACACCGACAAGCGGAACATCTTCGTCGCCAAGACCGCGGAAGGGGCAGAGTTTCTTGCAGAATTCGGGCATTTCCTCGCTGGGGGGCACATCGCCGAACCAGTCGCCCGCAGGGCCAGCGCGTAAGCGTTTCGCGCTGAAGGGCCGTTCGGTTCCCATCGATCCCAGGGTCGATGCGGTTCGTCGTGATCTGGCAGACGTGCGTCTGGCGGATCGCGTTTTCGCACCCCATTATGCGGCGCCTATGCCTCGCATGATCGCCTCTGCCGTGCCCCTGCGCGCCGGCCCCAAGCCCGATTCGGACACGCTGGTGGAACTGGCCGCCGGCGAATCGTTCGAAGTGCTGGAATTCGCCGGCGATCATGCCTGGGGCGTGGCACCCGGGCATAATCTGGTCGGCTATGTGCCGGCCGCGGTCCTGGAGCGCCCGGCGGCATGACGATTCGCGTGTTCATCGACGGCGCCGTGGGCACCACGGGCCTGGAGATTCGCGAGCGGCTGGATGGCCGCGCGGGGATCGAGCAGATCATCCTGGACGACAAGGACCGCAAGGACGCCGCCAAGCGCGAGGACGCGCTCAATTCGGCGGACTTCGTGATCCTGTGCCTGCCCGACGACGCCGCCCGCGAAGCGGTGGAGATGATCAAGGCCAGCAAGGTCCGCGTGATCGACGCATCGAGCGCGCACCGCGTCGCCGATGGCTGGACCTATGGCTTTCCCGAGCTGGAGCCCGGACAGAGCGCGCAGATCGCCGAGTCGGCGCGCGTCTCCAATCCCGGCTGCTATCCGACCGGCTTCCTTGCGCTCGTCCGCCCGCTGATTCGCGCCGGCCTAGTGCCGCACGACCATCCGCTGAGCGTCAACGCGGTCTCGGGCTATTCGGGCGGCGGCAAGAACATGATCGCCGAATTCGAGGACGCCAAGGGCGCGACCTATACCGAGACGGCGTTCCGCAACTACGGGCTCAACCTTGGCCACAAGCATGTGCCCGAGATGACCAAGCATGCGCGCATCGTGCATCCGCCGATCTTCCAGCCGGCGGTGGTGCGGACCTATCGCGGCATGCTGGTCGAGATCCCCCTGCCCCTCCACGCCTTTACCCGCCGGCCTTCGCTCGACGCGATCGAGAATGCGCTGCGCGAGGCGTACAAGGATTCGCCGATCGTCCGCGTGCTGCCGGGCGACGTCTCCGCGGTGACGATCGAGGAGGACGCGGGCACTGACCGGCTTTCGCTACGGGTGTTCGGCAATGCCGAGACCGGCCAGGCACGACTGGTGGCGACGCTCGACAATCTCGGCAAGGGCGCCGCGGGTGCCGCGGTGCAGAACCTCAACATCATGGCCGGGTTCGAACAGACCGAGGGGCTGGTGCTCTGAGGGGCCTGTCTGGCTTTTGATTTTGAAGAGGCCGGGCCGTTGGTCCGGCCTTTTTGTTTCCGGCATTCAATCCGGCAGTTCCCCGGCGAAAGCCGGGGCCCAGGGTCACGAGCGACACAGCAGAGAAACCCTCGGCCCCGGCTTTCGCCGGGGAACATGAAGGGTTGGCGGCCCGACAAGTTCGTCATCCCGGCGAAAGCCGGGATCTCATGCCGTAGCGGGGGGGAGGAGCCGCACGAGATCCCGGCTTTCGCCGGGATGACGGTTTTCCGATGGGCGGCGGCGAGCGCACCACACCGTCCGCGCGCACGATTTCTTTCCTCCCTGCCCCGCCGCGAGCAATCTTCCGCCACTCCGCTTGCCGCTGCCACCGGTTACCCTATCTAGAGCGCTCCACCCGGCCTTGATCTTTGCGCGCCATTGGTGTCTCGCGGGCCCGAAACGACGATTAAGAGGCGATCCATGCGACAGCCCGCGGGCAAACTGCTTTTGTTCGGCGCCACCGGCGACCTTTCCCAGCGGATGCTGCTTCCCTCGCTCTACGGCCTGCATGCCGATGGGCTGCTGCCCGACGGCCTGACGATCACCTGCACCGCGCGCTCCGAATATGACGATGCCGGCTTCCGTGGCTTCGCCCGGGAATCGCTCGAAAAATTCCTGCCGGCCGACCGCAAGGATGACAGCGCTGTCGCCAGCTTCCTGGAGCGGGTCTTCTACCAGCGGCTCGATGCCTCGAAGACCGAGGGATTCGCCGCGCTGGCCGAGAAGCTGGGCGATATCTCGGACGGGCTCGCCATCTTCCTGTCGACCGCGCCTTCGCTGTTCGGCCCGACGATCAAGGGGCTGCAATCGGCCGGGCTGACCGGCGACAATGTCCGCATCGGGCTGGAAAAGCCGCTGGGCGTCGACCTCGCATCGAGCCGGATCGTCAACGATATCGTTGCCGAAGCCTTCCCCGAGGACCGTACCTTCCGGATCGATCACTATCTCGGCAAGGAGACGGTGCAGAACATCCTGGCGCTGCGCTTCGGCAATTCGCTGTTCGAGCCGGTGTGGAACGCCCAGGGCATCGAGAACGTCCAGATCACCGTTTCCGAGACCGTCGGCCTCGAAGGCCGGGCGGGCTATTATGACGATGTCGGCGCGCTGCGCGACATGGTGCAGAACCATATGCTCCAGCTGCTCGCGCTGATCGCGATGGAGCCCCCAGCCCGCTTCGACGGCACTTCGGTGCGCGACGAGAAGGTGAAGGTGCTGCGCTCGCTCCGCCCGATCGCCGGGGCCGACGTGCCGAACCTGACCGTGACCGGCCAATATGGCGGCGGCGCGGTGAAGGGCGAGATCGTGCGCTCCTACGACACCGACCTGGAGAAGAGCTCGGACACCGAGACCTTCGTCGCGATCAAGGCGCATGTCGACAATTGGCGCTGGCACGGCGTGCCCTTCTACCTGCGCACCGGCAAGCGGCTGGCGGAGCGGCGCAGCGAGATCGTGATCACCTTCAAGCCAGTGCCGCACTCGATCTTCGAGGATCGCGGTGGCGCGCTGAAGCCCAACGTGCTGGTGATCCGCCTGCAGCCCGAGGAATATATCCAGCTGCTGGTGATGGCGAAGGAGCCGGGCCTCGACCGCGACGGCATCCACCTGAAGGAAGTGCCGCTGAACCTGAGCCTGGAACATGAGTTCGCCGGCAGCCGCCGCCGCATCGCCTATGAGCGGCTGTTCCTCGACCTGATCGAGGGCGACCCGACGCTGTTCGTCCGCCGTGATGAAGTGGAGGCGCAATGGGCGTGGATCGACGCGATCCGCGAAGGCTGGAAGACCGGCAATGTGAAGCCCAAGCCCTATGCCTCGGGCAGCTGGGGCCCGAGCGCCGCGATCGCGCTGACCGAGCGCGACGGGGTGACGTGGAACGAGTGATGGCCTGTACCCCTCTCCCGCTTTCGCGGGAGAGGGAGGGGCCCGCCGAAGGCGGGAGGGTGAGGGCCCTTCCTGTCTATGCGGTGCGTTAGAGAAGAAGTGCCCTCACCCCTGCCCTCTCCCGCAAAAGCGGGAGAGGGAGAAAGAAGCAGGAACGAACATGACGACCGAAATCGAATGGTGGGACTATGAGAGCGCCGACGAGATGGCCGATGCCGTCGCCGGCGATATCGGCTTCATCATCGAGAGCGCGATCGATGCGCGCGGCGCGGCGGTGATCGCGCTGGCCGGGGGCAAGACCCCGCTGCCGATCTACGAGAAGCTCGCCAAGGCCAAGATCGACTGGAAGCGCGTGACGATCATCCCCGGCGACGACCGCATCGTGCCGCTGGGCGACCCGCTGTCGAACGTCACCGCGATCGGCAAGATCTTCATCCCCAAGGGGGCCCGCGTGCTCCCGCTCGTGAGCGACAAGGCACCCGACTACAAGGCCGCCGGCCGCTCGGCCGATGCGCTGCTCCAGGACGTGCACTGGCCGCTCGACCTCTGCCTGCTCGGCGTGGGCGGCGACGGGCACTGCGCCTCGATCTTCCCGGGCCCGGATTACGACGAAGCGCTGAACGGCCCCAAGGAGCGCCGCGCGCTCGGCGTGATGCCCGATCCGCTGCCGCCCGAGGCGCCGGTTGCTCGCGTGACGCTGAGCCGCGCCGCGATCGTCTCGGCCCGCGCGCTGATGATCGCGTTCACCGGCGAGGCGAAGAAGGACGTGCTCGAGGCAGCGATCGAACAGGGTGCCTCGTCGAGCTACCCGGTCGGCCGCGTGCTCGCCGATGTCGAGCTGCCGGTGGATATCCACTGGGCGAACTGAGGCTTGCCTGTTCCCCGGTGAACGCCGGGGGCCAGGGTCACAAGCGAAGCAGCCGAGAAACCCTGGGCCCCGGCTTTCGCCGGGGAACGGTAGTGTAAATGGAATGAGTATATGACCCTGCACCCCGAAATCGCCGCCGTCACCGACCGGGTGATCGAGCGCTCCAAGGCCAGGCGCCGCGCCTATCTCGCGCTGCTCGATGCCGAGCGCGAATCGGGGAACGACCGGCCGAAGCTGGGCTGCGCCAACCTCGCCCATGCCTATGCCGGCACCGACGAGCAGCGCGAGCAGATGAAGGCCGGGCGCTCGATGAACATCGGCATCGTCAGCGCCTATAACGACCTGCTCTCGGCGCATGCGGTCTATTATCGCTACCCCGAGCAGATGAAGATCTGGGCGCATGAGGCCGGTGCCACCGCGCAGGTGGCGGGCGGCGTGCCGGCGATGTGCGACGGCGTGACCCAGGGGTACCAGGGCATGGAGCTGTCGCTGTTCAGCCGCGACACGATCGCGCTCAGCACCGCGGTCGCCCTCTCCCACCGTACCTTCGAGGGCGCGGCGCTGCTCGGCATCTGCGACAAGATCGTGCCGGGGCTGCTGATGGGCGCGCTGCGCTTCGGCCACCTGCCGATGGTGCTGATCCCGGGCGGGCCGATGAAGTCGGGCCTGGCCAACAAGGAAAAGGCCAAGATCCGCGAGCTCTACGCCGAGGGCAAGGTGAGCCGCGACGAGCTGCTCGATGCCGAGATCGCGGCGTACCATTCGAAGGGCACCTGCACCTTCTACGGCACCGCCAATTCCAACCAGATGATGATGGAGGCGATGGGCCTGCACATGCCGGGCGCGGCCTTTGCCAATCCGGGCACCAAGCTGCGCCAGGAGCTGACCCGCGCCGCGGTGCACCGCCTGACCGAGATCGGCTGGAACGGCGACGACTATCGCCCGATCGGCCATGTGGTGGATGAAAAGGCGATCGTGAACGCGGCGATCGTGCTGCTGGCGACCGGCGGCTCGACCAACCACCTGATCCATGTGCCGGCGTTCGCGCGGGCGGCGGGGATCACGATCGACTGGGACGATTTCGACCGGCTTTCGCGGATCGTGCCGCTGCTGACGCGGGTCTATCCGAACGGCTCGGCCGATGTGAACGGCTTCGAGGATGCCGGCGGGCCGAGCTTCGTGATCCGCGAGCTGCTCGGCGCCGGGCTGATGCATGGCGACACGCTGACCGTCGGCAAGGGTGGCATGGCGGACTATGGCCGCAAGCCCGAGATGGCCGGCGACACGCTGGTGTGGACCGAGCATGGCGAGAAGAGCGGCGACGACACGATCGTGCGCACCGCGTCCGATCCCTTCTCGAGCGAGGGCGGCTTCCGCATCCTCAAGGGCAATCTGGGCCGGGCGTGCATCAAGGTCTCGGCGGTCGAGCGCGAGCGCTGGACGATCGAGGCGCCGTGCCGGGTCTTCGCCGACCAGCTCGAGGTGCAGGAAGCGTTCAAGGCCGGCGAGCTGGAGCGCGACGTGATCGTGGTGGTCCGCTTCCAGGGGCCCAAGGCCAATGGCATGCCCGAGCTGCACAAGCTGACCCCGCCGCTGGGCGTGCTGCAGAACCGCGGGTTCAAGGTCGCGCTGGTCACCGACGGGCGCATGTCGGGCGCGAGCGGCAAGGTGCCGTGCGCGATCCATCTCAGCCCCGAGGCGCTGGGTGGCGGCCCGATCGCCAAGCTTCGCGACGGCGACGTGGTGCGGCTGTGCGCCGAGAGCGGCGAGCTGAGCGCGCTGGTCGATGCCGCCGAATGGGAAGCCCGCGAGCATGTCGCCGCGCCGCCGCCGGCGATCGGCACCGGCCGCGAGCTGTTCGCGATGCTCCGCCACCACTGCGACGAAGCCGAAAAGGGCGCGTCGGCGATGCTGGCGGAAGCCGGGCTGTAAGACCCCGGCCGCACCCCGGCCACGGCCGGGGTGACGGTTATCCTTTACTTCTGCGTCGCACGCGGGAAGAAGGGCGCGGCCGGGTATGGCAACGTTGACAGACCCAGGCGGATGAGAGGATCAGGAGCCCGAATGGAAGTCGTCGCGGTCGATATCGGGGGCACGCATGCCCGCTTTGCCGTTGCCGAAGTAGCGGAGGGCCGCGTCGTCTCGATCAGCGAGCCGGTCACGCAGAAGGTCGCCGAGCACCCCAGCCTGCAGCTCGCCTGGCAGGCTTATGGCGAGGAACTCGGCCGGCCGCTGCCCAAGGCGGCGGCGCTGGCGGTGGCCTCCCCGGTGGGCGGCGAGATCATCAAGCTCACCAACAATCCCTGGATCATCCGCCCCGCGCTGATCCCGGATCGACTGGGCGCCGACACCTGGACAGTGGTCAACGACTTCGAGGCGATCGGCCACGCGGTCGCGCAGATGGGCGACGAGCATTTCCTGCACCTGTGCGGCCCCGACCAGTCGCTGCCCGACCGGGGCTCGATCACCGTGTGCGGCCCGGGCACGGGCCTGGGCGTCGCGCAGGTGTTCCGCCACCGCGCCGGCTATGACGTGATCGCCACCGAAGGCGGCCATAGCGACTTCGCGCCGCTCGACCCGATCGAGGACGCGCTCGTGAAGCGGCTGCGCAAGATCTACAACCGCGTCTCCAAGGAGCGCGTGGTCGCCGGCCCGGCGATCGTCTCGCTCTACGAGACGCTGGCCGAGCTGGAAGGCAAGCCGATCACCCGACTCGACGACAAGGCGATCTGGGGCCTCGCGCTCGAAGGCAAGGACGAGCTGGCGGTGGCCGCGCTCGACCGCTTCTGCCTGAGCCTGGGCGCCGTTGCGGGCGACCTGGCGCTGAGCCACGGCCCCAAGGGCGTGGTGATTGCCGGCGGTCTGGGGTTGCGACTCAAGGACCATCTGTTGCAGTCGGGCTTCGGCCAGCGGTTCATCGCCAAGGGCCGGTTCCAGGGGCTGATGTCTTCCATTCCGGTGAAGCTCATCACGCACCCGCAGCCGGGCCTCTACGGCGCCGCCGCGGCATTCGCGCAGGAGCATGCCCTTTGAATATCGAAGCCATCATGAAGACCGCGCCGGTGATCCCGGTGCTCGTGATCGAAGACGCCGCCACGGCCAAGCCGCTGGCGGAAGCGCTGGTGAAGGGCGGCCTGCGCGTGCTCGAGGTGACCTTGCGCACCGAAGCGGCACTGGAAGCCATCGCCGAGATGAAGAAGGTCGAGGGCGCGATCGTCGGCGCCGGCACGGTGGTCAACACCGACCAGTTCGAACAGGTGATGAAGGCCGATGCCGAATTCATCGTCTCGCCGGGCCTGACCGATCGCCTGGGCGACGCGATCACCCGCAGCGGCGTGCCCTACCTCCCCGGCGTCGCCAATGCCGGTGACATCATGCGCGGGCTCGACCTCGGCCTCACCCACTTCAAGTTCTTCCCGGCCGAGACCTCGGGCGGCCTGAAGGCCCTGAAGGCGCTCGCCGCGCCCTTCTACCAGTGCAACTTCTGCCCGACCGGCGGCATCACGGCGGCGACCGCGCCGGAATGGCTGGGCTTCGACCCGATCCTGTGCGTCGGCGGCTCCTGGGTCACGCCCAAGGGTGCGAGCTACGAGCAGGTCGAGACGCTGGCACGCGAAGCGGCTTCGCTGGGGCGCTGAGCCCAAGCTCAGTTCGAGATTTGGGGCGGGTCGTCACAAACGGCCCGCCCTTTTCTTCATTTGGCGGTGCCTGTTGCTGGGACCGAATGTCCCATTCTCATCGCGGACCGGAATCCCCAGATAGCCGCCATGGAAAAGACCGACACGCCCTCGCCCCATGCCATCCAGATGCGCGACGAGAAGCGGCGCGCGGCGGCGGAGATGGGGATCGACGATGCGTTCGTCTCCGAACTGGTCGAGCGCTTCTATGCGCGTATCCAGGCCGATCCGGTGCTGGGCCCAGTCTTCGGCGAACGGATCACGGACTGGGCGCCGCATCTCGCCCAGATGAAGCGCTTCTGGCGCTCGATCCTGTTCAGCAGCGGCGAGTATCTGGGGCGGCCGATGCCGCTGCACCTGGCCATTCCCGGGCTCGACAAGCCGATGTTCGCGCGCTGGCTCGACCTGTTCGGCGCGACGCTGGCCGAGATCGGCGGCGGGGATGCCGCCGAGCATGTCCATGAGCGCGCGCGAATGATCGCGAACAGCTTCCTCAACGGCATCGCCATCCACCATCACGGCAAGATGGGCCTGGGGCCCGGCGAAGGCTTCGCCTGAGCCCTTTGCACGGCAGGGGCGTCAGTTCTTGCCGGCCTTGGCCTCCGGACGCGCCGGCGGGTTGCTCGAGGCCGCAGCGCGCAGGGCATCGTCATACCAGCTCGTCAGGTCGCGGTGCATCTGCGGCAGCGTCTCCGGGTTCAGATACACCATGTGCCCGGCGTCATAATAAGTGAACCGGATGTTCTTCTGGAGCTGCTGGTCGAGCAGCATGTGGCTGACATCGAATTCGGCGCCGTAAAAGGGCGTGGCGAAATCATAATAGCCGTTGATGAACAGCACCTTGAGGTACGGATTGGTGCGCATCGTATAGGCGAGATCAACGGCGCTGTCCGGTGCGAGATGGGTGCCGTCGCCCGGTGCGCGGTGCTTCCAGTCCCACTCGAAGCCGGGCCCCCGCGCGCTCATGCGATAGGGCATGTCGGTCTTGTAGCCGAGCACGCGGGTCGCATAATCCTGGAACGTCGCGACAAAGGCGCCCGAGACCGCGGTCGACGAGGGATCATCCTCGGGACTATCGGCATTGGCATCGGTGACGTTCAGCAGATAGCGCGAATCGAGCCGGCCCACGGCGACGCGGCGTTCGCGCAGCAGCTCGGTCTGGAAGCGCGGCAGCGTGAGGCGCAGGTCGGCGCGCAGGATATAGGCTTCGCTGATGCCGGTATATTCGGCCATCTTCTTCGCGACTGCCGCCTTTTCCTCGGGCGAGATCGTCGATCCCTTGGCCAGCGCCGCGGCATAGGCGCCGCTGGTGAAGCCGCGGACTTCGTCGAGGAAGGCGCGCAGGTCGGCCGGGCGGTTCTGCAGCCGGTTATGATACCAGGCCGTCGCCGCCATCGTCGGGAACAGCGTCAGGAAATTCTGGTCATAGCCCGGCTGGCGCACGCCATAGTTCATGATCGTCGAGAACTGGACGATGCCGTTGAGGCTCAGGCCCGCCGATTCCAGCTTGGCCGCGACCACCGGGTTGCGCAGCGTGCCATAGCTTTCGCCGAACAGGAATTTGGGCGAGGCCCAGCGATTATACTTGCTGGTGTAGCGCAGGATCGCGCGGGCAAAGCCATCGGCATCCTGGTCGACGCCCCAGAAGTCCTTGCCGGTCTTGTCGCCGAGCGGCCGCGACCAGCCTGCGCCGATCGCGTCGATGAACACCATGTCGGTCTTGTCGATCAGCGAATCGGGATTGGGGCCGAAGCCATAGGGTGCGGGGCGGATATATTCGGGATTGGCGGTGGTCACGCGCACCGGCGCGAAGCTCCCCATGTGCAGCCAGATCGTCGGCGAGCCGGGCCCGCCATTGTAGAAATAGGTGACCGGGCGCGCACCCTTCGCGCCGTCGCGGGTATAGGCGGTGTAGAAATAGGAAGCGGTCGGCTTGCCCTCGTCATCGCGGATTGTGAGCGTGCCGGCGGTGGCGGTATAGGCGATGTTCTGGCCGCCGACCGTCACGTTCCCGTGGCTGACCGCGCTGGCTTCCTCGACCGGCGGGCGGGCCCATGCCGCCTCGGCCTCAGCCTTCATCTGCTCGCGATAGCCCTGCCCCTTCCCCGCCGGCTGCTCGGCCTTGTCCTGCGCCCAGGCGGGCGCGGCAGTGGCGAGCAAAAGGCTGGTCAGGACAAGGCGGCGCATGCGGTGATTTCCCCGGTTTCGTGATGATTGCGAAACGAGGTTCGCATGGGGCTGCGGGGGAGGCAAGCTGGGGTGGAAGCATGTTGAGCCCTCTCCCGCGAAAGCGGGAGAGGGTGGCGAGGCGCAGCCGAGCCGGGTGAGGGCCTGACCGAGCGGCAAGCGATGCGTGGCCGAGGTGCCCTCACCCTTCCGCCGCTTCGCGGCTCCCTCCCTCTCCCGCGAAAGCGGGAGAGGGAAAGCGGATCACATCTCCCCGCGCGCCCTCCGGATAGCGTACCACTTCTGGACGTTGGCATTGTGCTGCTCGAGCGTGTCGGCGAACACATGGCCGCCGGTACCGTCCGCGACGAAATACAGCGCCGAGGAGGTCGCCGGATCGAGCACCGCGTCGATGCTGGCGCGGCCCGGATTGGTGATCGGACCAGCCGGCAGGCCGGTCTTCTCGTACGTGTTGTACTCGTTCTTCGCGTGCACTTCGGAGAGCAGCGGACGACGGCCCAGCGGCTTCCCCTTGGTGATCGGATAGATGAAGGTCGGGTCCGCCTGGAGCATCATGTTCTGGCGCAGGCGGTTCGAATAGACTGCGGCAACCGTCTTGCGCTCGTCGGGCTTGCCGGTTTCCTTCTCGACGATCGCGGCCAGGTTGATCGCCTCTTCGGGCGTGTTGACCGCGATGCCCGGCTTGCGGGCCTCCCACGCCTTGGCGAGATAGGTCGTCATCGCCTTCTGCATGCGATCGAGCACCGACTGGCGGGTGTCGCCGCGATTATAGGCATAGCTGTCCGGCAGCACCGAGCCTTCGGCGGGCACCTGGATCTCGCCACTGAGCTGCGGCGCCTTCATCAACGCCTCATAGACCAGGATCGAAGGCGTGCCCTCGGGAATGGTCACGAAGCGCTGGAGCGTCTTGCCGCCCTGCATCATCTTGAGGATGTCGGACTGGCTGAGATGCGCCGGCACGCGATATTCGCCGGCCTTGATCGGATCGCTGCCGCCAAGCACCTTGGCGAGGATCAGGAACTGGCGGGCCGAGCCGATCGCGCCGGCCTTTTCCAGCTCGGTCGCGGCGCGCGACAGGCTGGAGCCCTCGGGAATCAGGACCGAGACATTCTGCTTCGCCGGCCCCGCCCCGCCCCAGAGCTGGAGCACGGCCATGCCGAGCGCGACCAGCACCAGGATCGCGACCAGCAGCGCGCAGCCGCCCAGACGCCGCTTGCGCGGCTTCCGGGCGGGATTCGCGGCAGGTGCCGGCGTTGGCGTGTCCTCAGACAGCCTTCATCACCAGGCTGGCATTGGTGCCGCCGAAGCCGAACGAGTTGTTCAGGACGGCCTTCACCTTGCGCTCCTTGGCGACATGCGGGACGAGATCGACGCCCGCGCAATTCTCGCTCGGATTGTCGAGGTTGAGCGTCGGCGGCACGATCTGGTCGCGCAGCGCCAGGATGCAGAAGATGCTCTCCACCGCGCCGGCACCGCCGAGCAGGTGGCCGATCGCCGACTTGGTCGAGCTCATCGACAGGCCGCCGATCGCGTCGCCGAACAGGCGGCGGACCGCACCGAGCTCAAGCTCGTCGCCGAGCGGAGTCGAGGTGCCATGGGCGTTGATGTAATCGATGTCCGACAGCGCCAGGCCCGACTTCTTCACCGCCATCTGCATCGAGCGGAACGCGCCCGAGCCTTCCGGGTGCGGCGCGGTCACGTGATAGGCGTCGCCCGACAGGCCATAGCCGACCACTTCGCAATAGATCTTCGCGCCGCGAGCCTTGGCATGCTCATATTCCTCGAGCACCACCACGCCGGCGCCTTCGCCCATGACGAAACCGTCGCGGCCCTGGTCCCAGGGGCGGCTGGCCTTGGTGGGATCGTCGCGGAAACCGGTGGAGAGCGCGCGGGCCTGGCCGAAGCCGGCGATGCCGATCGGGCAGACCGTGCTCTCGGCGCCGCCGGCGAGCATGATGTCGGCATCGTCCATCGCGATCATGCGCGCGGCGTCGCCGATCGAGTGGGCGCCGGTCGAGCAGGCGGTGACCACGGCGTGGTTCGGGCCCATAAGGCCGTATTTGATGCTGACCTGGCCCGAGATCAGGTTGATCAGGCGGCCATGGACGAAGTGCGGCGAGACGCGCTTCGGGCCCTTTTCGGCGAGGACGAGCGATTCGCTCTCGATGCCCGGCAGGCCGCCGATTCCCGAACCGATCGAGCAACCGGCGCGGAATCGGGTCGCCTCGTCCATGTCGAGCAGGCCGGCATCCTCGATCGCCTGGCCGGCGGCATCGATGCCGTAGATGATGAAGGGATCGACCTGGCGTTGGATCTTGTGATCGACGCGCTTGCCGGGATCGAAGCCATATTCATGGTCCGGACCCTTCACTTCGCAGGCGTAATTGCTCTGGAAATCGGTCGCGTCGAAGCGCGTGATCGTGCCCGCGCCGGACTTGGCGGCGATGATATTCTTCCAGGCAGTCTCGACGTCCGCGCCCAGCGGGGTGACGAGGCCAAGGCCGGTGACGACTACACGGCGCATCCGATTTCTCCGTCAAACTTCAAACTATCGCGCATGAAAGCAGCCTAAATGCCTGTTTTCACCGCCAAAACAAAACGGCTCCCCGCCCAACTCTTTTCGAGCCCGGGACGGGGAGCCGCTGGATTCTCAAGCTCGGCCCATAAGGGCACGATCGCCTGGAGGGCGATCAGCCCGCCTGGTGCTCGGAGATGTAGGAGACCGCGTCGCCGACGGTGCTGATCTTCTCAGCCGCGTCGTCGGGGATCTCGACACCGAATTCCTCTTCGAACGCCATCACCAGCTCGACGATGTCGAGGCTGTCGGCGCCCAGGTCATCAATGAAGCTCGCCGTCGGCGAAACGTCGCCTGCGTCGACACCGAGGTGATCGACGACGAGCGCAGTCACGCGGGTGGTGATCTCTTCCTGAGTGGCCATGGTCCCTGTTTTCCTTTGTAGCTAGGGGCTCAATATCGTTGGAACGCACCTAGATCGCACATGGTGCCGTTGCAAGAGGGTGCGCGCACCGGCTTCGACGTCAGGCTTCGGAAAACTGCCAGACCGAGTAGCGCACGGTGCTGAGAAACAGGAAATATTTGTTGAGCAGCGCGGCGTTGGCGCGCGTCTGCTTCGCTTCGTCGGTGACCGAGGCGATCACCAGCTGCTGCATTTCCTGAGTGGTAAGCGGGCGGTTGCGGGCATCTTCGGGCAGCGCGTCGAACTGCGATTCCAGCTCGCCGACGTTGAAACCCTGTGCCGAAACAAAGGTTTCCGCGATCGGCAGGCCGAGCTTGGCGAGCGTATAGACCCGGGCGGCCTCCAGCGCCGCTTCGGACCATTTGTTCGCGTCCGCGCATTCCTTCGCGGCGATCGAGATGCCGCTGCCCACCGCCGCATCATAGGTGGGACGCACGGCGACGCCCTCCCCCATGTTGCGCGTGACATCGCCGGAGATCTGCGCCTGGAGCGCGGGCTTGAGCTTGCCGATCACGCAATCGATGGTGGCGAGGTCGGCGGCATGTGCCGGGGCCGCGAGCGCTACGGCCGCAAGGGCCGCGAATCCGAAAATACGCATAGAATTCAAACTCCAGCCCCCGGACACGGTTTACAGCATCGCCATGCCGCCGTTCACATGCAAGGTCTGACCGGTGACATAGCCGGCTTCCTTGCTGGCGAGATAGACGACGGCGGCGCCGATATCCTCGCCCGTGCCGAGGTCGCCCGCCGGGATGCGGGTGAGCAGCGCGGTCTTCTGCGCCTCGGGCAGCACATCGGTCATCGCCGAGCGGATGAAGCCGGGAGCGACGCAGTTGACCGTGATGTTGCGGCTGGCAAGCTCCTGGGCAACCGCCTTGGACATGCCGACCAGGCCGGCCTTGGAGGCGGCGTAATTGGCCTGGCCCGGGTTGCCGGTCGCGCCAACGACGGAGGTGATCGAAATCACGCGGCCGAATCGGGCCTTCATCATCGGCTTGGCGGCAGCACGGATCAGACGGAAGGCGGCTTCGAGGTTGACCGAGATCACCTGATCCCACTCATCGTCCTTCATCCGCATGGTGAGGTTGTCGCGGGTGACACCGGCATTGTTGACGAGGATATCGAGCTTGCCGAGCGCTTCCACGGCCTGCGGGACCAGCGCATCGACCTGCGCCGGATCGGACAGGTTGCAAGGCAGCGCGACATGATCGCCGCCGAGCTCGGCAAGGAATGCCTCGAGCTTCTCGACATTGCTGCCGGATACGGCGAGCCGCGCACCCTGGGCGGCCAGCGCCTTGGCGATCGCCGAACCGATACCGCCCGAAGCGCCGGTGACGAGGGCAGTCATGCCAGTGAGGTCGAACATGGTCTTTCTCCTATTTCGTCATCCCGGCGAAAGCCGGGATCTCAGGCCATCTCGTGCCATCGCACGAGATCCCGGCTTTCGCCGGGATGACGGCCAAAATTACAGGCTCTTCGCCAGCGCCTCGATGTCGTCCATCGTCACCACGCTGACCGGGGCCGCGTCCGGGGTGATGCGCTTGACCATGCCGCCCAGCACCTTGCCGCCGAACTCGACATAATCGGTCACGCTCGCCGCGAACATCGCCAGCACCGATTCGCGCCAACGGACCATGCCGGTGACCTGCTCGACGAGCAGCGCGCGGATCGTGTCGGGGTCGGCGACCGGGGCAGCGGTTACATTGGCATAGACCGGCACCAGCGGCGCCTGGAGCGTCACGGCGGCGAGCGCTTCGGCCATCGCATCGGCAGCGGGCTGCATCAGCGGGCAGTGGAAGGGCGCGGAGACCGGCAGGAGCAGCGCGCGCTTGGCGCCCATTTCCTTGGCGATCGGCAGCGCGCGCTCGATCGCCTCGCGGTGGCCCGAGATCACCACCTGCGACGGATCATTGTCGTTGGCGACGGTGCAGACCTGGCCCTCTGCCGCGGCGTCCGCAATGGCCTGGGCCTTTTCGCGGTCGGCGCCGAGAATCGCGGCCATCGCGCCGACGCCGACGGGCACCGCCGCCTGCATCGCGTCCCCGCGGATGCGCAGCAGCTTCGCCGTGGTGGCGAGATCGAAGGCACCGGCGGCGCAGAGCGCGGTATATTCGCCGAGGCTGTGGCCGGCGACGAAATCGGCCTTGTCGGCGAGGCGGATGCCGCCTTCCTTCTCGAGCACGCGCAGCACCGCGATGGCATTGGCCATGATCGCCGGCTGGGCATTGGCGGTGAGGGTCAGTTCGTCCTCGGGGCCTTCGCTCATCAGCTTGAAGAGATTCTGGCCCAGCGCGTCATCGACTTCCTGGAAGACTTCGCGGGCGGTGGCGCTTGCTTCGGCAAGGGCCTTGCCCATGCCGACGGCCTGGCTGCCCTGGCCGGGGAAGATGAAGGCGCGCATGTGTGTCTCCTGTCAGCGGCTGCGTGCGATTGGGGCCGCGCGTTAGGCCTGCACCATCCGCGAGGCAAGCGCCAAGCTGAACGGACCGGACAGGATTGCGAAACATTGCGACCATTTCGCAATGCCGGAGACAAACGTCTGCGACACGCCGCCCCCAGATTGCCCTCAACGCCGAAGCAACCCGGCGCCAGAAGAAAGAAAGAGGAGCGCAATCATGAAGAAGTTCATTCTCGCCGCCGTCGCCATGTCGATGGTCGCCACCCCGGTGCTCGCCGCTGCCCCGCAGCAGCATGGCCGCCCGCCGGCGCACCAGGTGGTCACCAAGAAGAAGGTGGTCGTCACCAAGCAGGCCTATCGCAGCAACTGGCGCAAGGGCGAGCGCTTCGACAGCCGCCAGGCGCGCAACTACCGCCAGATCGACTATCGCAAGTATCGCGGCCTGAAGGCCCCGCCGCGCGGCTATCGCTATGTCCAGTCGGGCAATGACGCGGTGCTGGTCGGCATCACCTCCGGCATCATCGCCGCGGTGATCGCGGGCGCGATCCGCTAAGCAAAACGCCGAAAGGCACCATGAAACGGCAGGGCCATGCCCTGCCGTTTTACATCTGCAACACGAATCCGACTCCTCGTTTCGCTAGCGTTAGTGTTATGGTTAACGCGTTCGACTGGGAGGAGTGCAGGATGTTCCGGGCAACCCTTACGGCCCTTTCCGTGGCCATGCTCATGCCGTTCGCCGCACAGGCCCAGCCGACTCCACGGGATCGCGACGATCCCGCCCTGGCTCCGGATTTCGAAGGCCAGGTCGCCTATTTCGGCAATTATACCGGCAAGACCTCGGTCACCGCCGATCTGCGCCGGCGCGAGCAGACCCCCTGCCCCTATCCCGACCAGCGCTGCTACCAGCAGGTCGTCGGCGGTGGCGTGAAGGTGGTGCTCAGCTTCGATGGCGAGCATATCACCGGCTTCTACTATTCGGTCGGCGGGTTCGAGGGCCCCAATGGACTGCGCGAAGGCACGCTGATCGGCCGGCGCACCCCGGTGGGCTGCGAACTCTACGAGGCCGACGGCACGATGTGGCAGGCGACGACCTGCGGCAGCAAGGGATTCCAGGGCCAGATCGTCTCGGTGCGCGGCATCCCCAAACAGTCGGAAGTGACCTTCTCCACCGTCGGCATGTTCGTGCGCGACACCGGCTGGATCACCCGGCTGGGCGAGGAAGAGGCACGCCGCGACCGGCGGATCAACTGGCTGACCCAGAAGCTCGATGGCGTGGGCGGCGCGGAAGGTCGCTTCCGCGCGGCGATCGAACTCGACAGCTATTCGCGCCACTTCCGCGGCATCGACATGGGGCGGGTTTCGGAGCCAGTGCAGTCGGGCAAGCGCAAGAAGAACCGCGAATGGTACCTCGACAGCAGCTATGGCCGGCCTGACGGCAGCACCGGCAATATCCGGGGCGTGATCTACAATGAGCGGTTGCGCTGCCTCCAATGGGATGACGAGCCCTGCGGCCCGATCCACCCGCCGGCGGATTTCCCCAAGCCGAGGCTCGACGATGACGGCGGCTGGCTTTCGCGCAGCCCGGCCCCGATCGTGCCCAGCGACACGCGCCCCGTGCCGCGTCCGCGTGGGAATGGGGATCGCTACTAGGCTTGCCAGCAGCCCCGCCCTGAGCTAAGGGCCCGCCTTCGTTCGAGTGGGGACGCGATTCCCGCTCGCGCGACCATTGAATTGAGACGACAGCCGGAGGGGCGTCACACGGGGTGGCGTCAGCGATCGGCCAACAGTGAGAAAGACGCATGGCTCTTTACGAGCACGTGTTCCTTGCGCGCCAGGATCTGGCACAGGCGCAGGTGGACGCTCTGGCGGAAGCCGCCACCAAGATCATCGAGGACAACAACGGCAAGGTCGTGAAGACCGAGACCTGGGGTCTTCGTTCGCTTGCCTATCGTATCGCGAAGAACCGCAAGGCGCACTACGTGATGCTCGAAATCGATGCCCCGGCGGGTGTCGTCGCCGAGCTCGAGCGCCAGACGCAGATCAACGAAGACGTGATCCGCTACATGACCGTCAAGGTCGATGAGCTGGAGCAGGGTCCGAGCGTGATGATGCGCAAGGGTGACCGCGAGCGTGGCCGTGGCCGTCGCGATCGCGACGAAGCCGGCGGCAACACCGGTTTCGGCGGCGAATAAGGAGATATAGACCATGGCACGCCCGTTTTTCCGCCGCCGCAAGAGCTGCCCCTTCTCCGCGAAGGACGCTCCCCGGATCGATTACAAGGACGTCCGTCTGCTCCAGGGCTTCGTCTCTGAGCGCGGCAAGATCGTCCCGTCGCGCATCACCTCGGTGAGCGCCAAGAAGCAGCGCGAGCTGGCCCAGGCCATCAAGCGCGCCCGTCACCTGGGCCTGCTGCCCTACATCGTTAAGTAAGGGAGGCTCGACCCATGGAAGTCATTCTGCTTGAGCGCGTCGAGAAGCTCGGCGCCATCGGCGACGTGGTGAAGGTCAAGGACGGGTTCGCCCGCAACTACCTGCTCCCGAACAAGAAGGCGCTCCGCTCGAACGCCGCCAACCGCAAGGTCTTCGAGGCCAACCGCGCGCGCATCGAGGCCGACAACGCCGCTCGCCGCACCGACGCCGAGAAGGAAGCCGGCACGTTCAACGACGTGTCCGTCACCCTGATCCGCCAGGCTTCGAACACCGGCCAGCTCTATGGTTCGGTTGCGGTGCGCGACCTGGTCGAGGCGCTCGTCGCCGACGGCCACAAGGTCACCAAGTCGCAGGTCGTCCTCGACAAGCCGATCAAGGCGATCGGCGTGTACGAAGTGCGCGTGCAGCTGCACCCGGAAGTGTCGGTGACCATCAAGGTCAACGTTGCGCGTTCGCCGGAAGAGGCCGACATGCAGGCGCAGGGCGTCGACGTGATGGCCCAGATGTTCGAGGAAGGCCGTGACACCACGGGCTTCGTCGAGGATTATGATCCCAACGCCGAGCCGGGCGCGACCGCCGAGGTCCGCGAGGAGGCTCCGGCCGCCGACGAAGGCGAGACCGCCGAGGGCTGAGCCCTTCGCAACGGTTAAGTGAAAGGGCCGCTCCGGGATACCGGGGCGGCCCTTTTCTTGTGCGACCCTCCGGGGGAATTGGGGGAGGGATTCGAAACTTCAGGCTATTCGCGGCCGAAACCAAGTAAATCGCGGCTCCCCGCCAGCATCGGGGAGGAAAACCGGCCCGGTCAGGGGCAAGATACACAGGCGCCGATCACCGCCGCGAGCGGGATGAGGGCCAATACCACTGGCAGAACCTTGTTCATCGCAACCCGAACCTTTGTTGTCGCTCGGGGTATGAAACGAGCCCAGTCGAGCAAGGTTGCAGCGCGCGTTAATCTTTTGTTCGGAGACCATTCATCCCGCCCTGCTCTATAGGCAGGCGATGCTGCCGTTCCTGCCCCTCGCCCTGACGCTGGCCGTACCCGAGCCCGCCCCCGCCCAACCCCAGGCCGGGCTGGAGGCCGCGGTGCTCGCCGAGATCAACTTCGCGCGCACCCACCCCCGCGACTATGCCGAGCGGCTCCGCGAATACCGGAAGTACTTCAAGGGCAAGATCGTCTGGTACCCGGGCAACCCCGACGGGCTGCGCACCGAGGAAGGCACCCGCGCCGTGGACGAGGCGATCCGCTTCCTCGAACGCCAGACGCCGCTGGAGCCGATCGCCCCCGCCCCGCTGCTCGCCCGCGCCGCGCGCGACCATGTCCGCGAACAGGGCCCGCGCGGCGGCACCGGCCATTATTCCGCCGACGGCGCCGATCCGCGCGACCGGGTGCAGAAGCGCGGCGGCGGCCCCTATGTGGCGGAAGTCATCACCTATGGCCCACCGAGCGCCCGCGAAGTGGTCCGCCAGCTGATCGTCGACGACGCCGTGCCGGGGCGCGGGCACCGCAAGACGCTCTACGCCGCCGAGATGCGCTATGCCGGCGTCGCCTGCGGCCCGCACAATGGCTACCGGACGATGTGCGTCGCCGACCTGGGCCGCAAGCCGGACGGCCAGCCCTGACCCCGGCGTAACAAGCGGCACGGCAGAGAAACCCTGGGCCCCGGCTTTCACCGGGGAACTGCCAGATCAACCGCCCCCTAAGGTTAACTCCCGAATATCCGCTTGCCTTCTCAGCCGGTTAAGCGGAATGCGCTACCGGTGACACAACGGACGGGCGCGGGGCCCGGACCGGCTCCGGGGGGAGCTCTACGTGACTGCCAAGGGCCGACTGACCGCCGCGCTGGGCGCGTGCGCCATGTTCTTCGCCGGCGCCACCGCCCAGGCGGGCGAGCGCGCCACCACCGTCTCGCGGCTCGAGCGCGACGTGCTCACCGAGATCAACTATGCCCGCCAGCATCCGCAGGACTATGCCGAGACGCTGCGCGACTATCGCCGCTATTTCGACGGCCGCGTGCTGTTCCTGCCCGGCGATCCCAATGGCGTTATCACCAATGAAGGGCTCGACGCGGTGGACGAGGCGATCGACTTCCTCGAGCGCCAGGAACCCCTGCCCCCGCTCAGCCGCGGCGACCTGCTGGTACTCGCCGCGCAGGACCATGCCGACGACCAGGGGATGAGCGGCGCGAGCGGCCATGTCTCGCGCAACGGGATGAGCCCGGGCGACCGGGTGAAGCGGCGCGGCGGCGACATCTATGTCGGCGAAGGCATCTGGTACGGCAACGGCGACGCCGGCGCGGTGGTGCGCAGCCTGATCGTCGACGACGGGGTGCGCTCGCGCGGGCACCGGGCGCTGCTGTTCCAGGCGGACTTCCGCTTCGCCGGCGTCGGCTGCGGCACGCATCGCCGCTTCGGCAATATCTGCGTGGTCGATTTCAGCGGCACCGCCGACGGCTCGCCGGTGGTGCCGGGCTGGGCCAAGGCGCGCGGCGGGCAGGTGTTCCGGATGCGGGATACCACCAAGCGCTGAGGGCGCAAAAGCTTAGACATCGCCTCTCTTTGCTCCCCTCCCTGCAAGGGAGGGGTTGGGGGTGGGTTGCGGCCCCGGTCTTCCGGGGACGCCCAGCGAGACGGTAGCCGTGAAAAGAAAAGGCCGGGCATCGAGCCCGGCCTTTTCTAACCCACCCCTAGCCCCTCCCTTGCAGGGAGGGGAATTTGAAGGATGACAGACCCGGCCCCGGCCTTCGCCGGGGAACAAGGTAGATTGCCAGATGCCCCCATATCGGTGAGGATCGCGCGCGATGGGGTATCTCGTGCTTTTCCTCGCCGGCGCCTTGCTCTGCAACGCGATCCCGCACCTTGCCGCCGGCCTGCGCGGGGAGCCCTTTCCCACCCCCTTTGCCCGGCCGCGCGGTGTGGGACTCTCCTCGCCGCTGATGAACTTCTACTGGGGCACCGCGAACCTGCTGATCGGGATCTCGGCGCTGCTCAGCTACTCGCTGCACGACTATGGCGTGTGGCCGGTGATCGCCGGCTGGCTGGTGCTGGGCAGCTATTGCGCCTGGCATTTCGGGAAAGTGCGGCGGTAGGGCGCAATCAATCCGGAGCCGCCCAATTCTGCGGCTCGAAGGGAATTGCACCAGTCGCGGTGAGCGAGGCATGCACGCCATCGGCATAGCGATGGGCGAATGCCTCGCGCTCGCCCCGCGGACGAGCGAAATAGCGATCCCGCAGCATCGAGAAATCCTCGCCCTGTGCCGCCGGCGTCTCCACCTTTTCCAGCCAGTCGAACCAATGCCCGACCTCGTGCGGCACCGTGCGATAGAGCTGGGTGGCTCTTGCCGACTCCGGCGTGACGCGAATGATATAGCGATTGCCCGACCGTTCGACGCCATGGCCGTCCGCCTCGAGACGAGCCAGCTCGGCCTGGTCATCCAGCGCCAGCCCGGTTGGCCAAGTGAAGTGATGGCCCTGCTCGATGGCGTCGAGCAGGAGCATAGGGCCGTCCGCGACCACCCTGCCGCGGGCCGTGACGATCTCTCCGAAGTAGAAGAGCCGGCCCCAGCTCGGATTCAGAAGGCTCTGCTTCCGGCTAGGCTGGCGGAAGACGATCGTCCTGATACCCGCCCAATCGGACTGCGGGATACGCTCAAGCAGGCGGATCACATCGCCGATCGTACAAGGATGCAGCCAGTTCGCCCGCAACTCCTCGACAACGAAGCGGATTTCCCCCGATCCGACGCGCCACTGGGCCGCGACATGCGCACCGATCCGCTCGATCGGTGAGATCAGGCGCCCCGGATTGGGCACGACCATGCGGTTGTCCTGCCCATGGCCCTGGCTGGCCGTGCCGATGTTGCGGTTCCGGCGCGCTGGGTTGAAGCCCGGCCGCATCACTTCCGCCCGAACAGCTTCTCGATATCCCCATGCGCCAGCTTCACCCAGGTCGGGCGGCCGTGGTTGCACTGGCCCGAATGCGGGGTGACTTCCATCTCGCGGAGCAGCGCGTTCATCTCGGCGACCGAGAGCACCCGCCCTGCCCGCACCGAGCCGTGGCAGGCCATGGTCGCGGCGACATGGTCGAGCTTTTCCTTGAGGCTGAGCGCTTCATCGAAGCTGGCCAGCTCGTCGGCGAGATCGGTGACCAAGGCGTGGACATCGCCCTTGCCGAGCGCGGCAGGGACGGCGCGGACCAGCACGGCGTGCGGGCCGAAGCGCTCGATGTCGAGGCCGAAGTCGGAGAGCTCGCCGGCGCGGGCCTCGAGCCGGTCGCAGCCGGGTTCGTCGAGTTCGACGACTTCGGGGACGAGCAGGCCCTGGCTGGCGACACCGCCTTCGGACATCGCCCGGCGCATCCGCTCGAGGACGAGGCGTTCGTGCGCGGCGTGCTGGTCGACCAGGACCAGGCCGTCCTCGGCTTCGGCGACGATATAGGTCTTGGCGACCTGGCCACGCGCGACGCCGAGCGGATGCTGGACGCTTTGCGGCACCGGCGCGATGGCCGGCTCGGCGCGAGCGAGCGGCGGCGGAGCGCTGAAGCTGGGGCGGCGGTCGGAGACATAGCCATATCTAAGCCCCTCCCCTTCAGGGGAGGGGTTTGGGGTGGGGCCTGTCCACAAATCCAGAGCCGGGCTCGGTGAGACGGCACTGCCCCACCCCAACCCCTCCCCCGAGGGGGAGGGGCTAGCAGGAGCCTCGCTGGTCCACATCCCCAGCGCCGCTTCGCTCGGGCGCTGGACGCTGCGGTGGCCGGCCTCGTCGAGCGCACGGCGCAGGCCCGAGACGATCATCCCGCGCACCAGTGCCGGATCGCGGAAGCGAACCTCGGTCTTGGCGGGGTGGACGTTGACGTCGACCTGGTCGGGCGGGACGTCGAGGAACAGCGCGACCACCGGATGCCGGTCGCGCGCCAGCATCTCGGCATAGGCGCCGCGCAGGGCGCCGATCAGCAGGCGATCCTTCACCGGGCGGCCGTTGACGAAGAGATATTGGTGATCGGCGACGCCGCGATTGAAGGTCGGCAGGCCGGCGACGCCGCCCAGCACCAGCCCTTCGCGCTCGAAATCCACCGCGACGCTGTTCTCCGCCAGCGCCCGGTCGGTCAGGCCGGCGACGCGCTCGGGGCCGCTCTCATTGCCCTGGACATGGAACGCCTTGCGCCCGTCATGCTCGACCGAGAAGGCGATATCGGGCCGCGCCATCGCCAGCCGCTTCATCACATCGAGGCTGGCGGCATATTCGGCGCGCGGCGAGCGCAGGAACTTGCGGCGGGCGGGCACGCGGGCGAACAGGCTCTCGACTCGGATCCGGGTGCCCGGCGGCAGTGCGGCGGGGCCTTCGGAGACGACTTCGCCATTATCGACGATCCGGTGCCACCCCTCGGCGCCGCGCACCCGGCTTTCGAGCGACATGCGCGCGACGCTGGCGATCGAGGGCAACGCCTCGCCCCGGAAACCCAACGTCGTGACCTGATCGATCTCGTCATCGGGCAGCTTGGAGGTGGCGTGCCGCTCCAGCGCGAGCGCCATTTCGGGCGGCGACATGCCGCATCCGTCGTCGGTGACTTCGATCAGATCGGTGCCGCCACCGGATAGCTTGACGGCGATCCGGGTCGCCCCGGCGTCGATGGC
The DNA here is from genome assembly GCF_014204495.1 of Sphingomonas kyeonggiensis. GTDB lineage: Bacteria > Pseudomonadota > Alphaproteobacteria > Sphingomonadales > Sphingomonadaceae > Sphingomonas > Sphingomonas kyeonggiensis_A. Next base: position 758,234 of record NZ_JACHLN010000002.1, read on the forward strand.
GTTTTCGACCAGTTCTTTCAGCGCGCTGGCGGGGCGTTCGACCACTTCGCCTGCAGCAATCCGGTTGACAAGATGTTCGGGTAGACGGCGTATTGACATGGTCGTTGCTCTAGCCCAAGCGACGGCATCCCGCGACCCCAACCGCACCGCACCAGGCCGGATTCTTCAGTCCGTCCCGGAAGGGGCCGGACTAGATTTTTTTGAAGAGCTGCGCGGCGGGCGCCCGCGCCGCAGGACGGAACCATAGATGGCATTTCCCCGCTTGTTCAATTTCATGTCCCACGACATGGCGATCGACCTCGGCACCGCGAACACCGTCGTGTATCTGCGCGGCCGCGGCGTCGTCCTCAACGAGCCGTCGGTGGTGGCGGTCGAGACGCTGAACGGCGTCAAGCGCGTGAAGGCGGTCGGTGACGACGCCAAGCTGATGATGGGCAAGACCCCGGGCAGCATCGAGGCGATCCGCCCGCTGCGCGACGGCGTGATCGCCGACATCGACATCGCCGAGGAAATGATCAAGCACTTCATCCGCAAGGTGCATGGCCAGCGGCGCTTCATGCGCTGGCCGCAGATCGTGATCTGCGTGCCGTCGGGTTCGACCTCGGTCGAGCGCCGCGCGATCCGTGACGCCGCCTCGAACGCCGGCGCCTCGCAGGTGTGGCTGATCGAGGAGCCGATGGCGGCGGCGATCGGCGCCGACATGCCGGTGACCGAGCCGATCGGCTCGATGGTCGTCGATATCGGCGGCGGCACCACCGAAGTCGCCGTGCTCTCGCTGCGCGGCCTCGCCTATTCCACCTCGGTCCGCGTCGGCGGCGACAAGATGGACGAAGCGATCGTCTCGTACGTGCGCCGCAACCATAACCTGCTGATCGGCGAAGCCACGGCCGAGCGCATCAAGCAGGAAGTCGGCATCGCCAAGCCGCCGGCGGACGGCATCGGCCAGACGATCCACATCAAGGGTCGCGACCTGGTCAACGGCGTGCCCAAGGAAATCCAGATCAACCAGGGCCAGATCGCCGAAGCACTGTCCGAGCCCGTCGGCACGATCGTCGAAGGCGTGCGCATCGCGCTCGAGAACACGGCACCGGAACTGGCCGCCGACATCGTCGACCAGGGCATCGTGCTCACCGGCGGCGGCGCGCTGCTGCAGGGCATCGACGAAGTGCTGCGCGACGAGACCGGCCTGCCCGTGACGATCGCCGAAGACCCGCTGACCTGCGTCGCGCTGGGCACGGGCCGCGCGCTCGAGGATCCGGTGTTCCGCGGCGTGCTCATCCAAGTCTAAGCGAGGATAAGGGGAGATGGCGCCGCCACGCAACCGGCGCCCGGGTTTTTCGCGGCGGGCGCAATACGGGCTCTTCCTCGGCTATGTGGGCGCGGTCGGCGGCATGCTGATCGGCGTGGCCTTGCTGCTGCTCTCGACGTTCAACCCGCCGGCCTTCGCGGCGGTGCGCGGCTTCTTCTCGGAGATCACCACGCCCGTCGCCAGTGGCCTCACCTGGGTGCGCACCAGCGTGGCCGGGGTGCCCGGCGGCGTCTCCAGCTACTGGAACGTGCGCGGCGAGAACGCGCGGCTGAAGAAGCAGATGGCGGATGACGCGCTGCTGGTCGATCGCGCGCGCACGCTCAACCAGGAGAATCGCCACCTGCGCGAGATGCTCAAGCTGCGCGACGTCTCCACCGATGCGGTGGCGGTGGCGCGGCTGGTGGCGAGCTCGATCGGCAGCACCCGCCGCTATGCCACGCTCAACGCGGGCGGCTGGCAGGGCGTGAAGTCGGGCCAGCCCGTGCGCCAGCCCGACGGGCTGATCGGCCAGGTGGTGGAAACCAGCCCGAACACCGCGCGCGTGCTGCTCATCGTCGATTCGGAGAGCATCGTGCCGGTGCGCCGCACCCGCGACGGCCTGCCCGGCATCGCCACGGGCCGCGGCGACGGACTGCTCGACATTCGCTCGGCCAGCGTGGCGACGATGATCTTCCAGCCGGGCGATAGCTTCGTCACCTCGGGCACCGGCGGCATCTTCCCGCCGAACATCCCGGTGGCGCGGGTGATCCGCACCGCGCGCGACATCGCGGTGGCGGCGCCCTCGGCCAATCCGGACGCGCTCGACTTCGCGCTGGTCCAGCAGACCTTCCTGCCCGAGCCTACGCCTACGCCGAGCGCCTCGCCCAGCGCGAAGCCGGCGGCGCAGAAGAAATAGCGGTGACCGACTATATTCCTCTCGGCCGCAGCGAGAAGATCCCGCGCAGCGTCTGGCTGGCGCCGCTCTCGGTGGTGCTGGGATCGATGACGGTGCTGCTGCCGATCATCGCGACCGTGCCGTTCCTGCCGCCGTTCGGGCTGATGATGCTGCTCGGCTGGCGGCTGGTGCGCGGCGATGCGATGAAGGTGTGGATGCCGGTGCCGCTGGGCTTTGTCGACGACATGCTGAGCGGCCAGCCGCTGGGCAGCGCGATGGTGCTGTGGACGCTGGCGATCCTGATGGTCGACGTGCTCGACACGCGGCTGGTGTGGCGCGATTTCTGGCAGGACTGGCTGATCGCCTCGGCGGCGATCGGGCTGGTGCTGATCGGCGGGCGGCTGCTGGCGACGCCGTTCAGCGCGCATGTCGATACCGCGCTGCTGCTCCAGATCGTCGTCTCGGCGGCACTTTTTCCAGTGATTGCCCGGTTCTGCGCATGGCTCGATCGGGATAAGAAGCGACAATAATGGCCCGGATCACCGAAGCAGCGCAGGCTTATAGTTTCTCCCGCCGCGCGCTGGTGCTCGGCGGGCTTCAGGGCACGGCCGCGCTGGTGCTGGCCGGGCGGATGACCTGGCTCGCCGTGTTCGAGAACGAGCGCTACCGGCTGACCGCCGAGAGCAACCGCGTGCGCCTGACGCTCACCCCGCCGCGCCGCGGGTGGATCGTCGACCGCAACGGCATCCCGATCGCCAACAACCGCACCGCGTTCCGCGTCGACATGATCCCCGACCGGATGGAGGACAAGGAAAAGACGCTGGGCATGCTCCAGCAGATCCTGAGCCTCGGCGAGGAGGAGATGGCGCGCATCCGCACCGACCTGAAGCGCGCGTCGGGTTTCCAGCCGGTGCAGGTCTCCGACAAGCTCGACTGGGAGCATTTCGCCGCGGTGAGCGTGCGCGTGCCCGAGATGCCGGGCGTGCAGCCCACCCGCGGCTTCTCGCGCAACTATCCGCTGGCAGCGGGCGTCGCGCATCTGGTCGGCTATGTCGGCACCGCCTCGGCCGAGCAATACAAGAAGGAAAAGGACCCGCTGCTCGTCGCCCCCGGCTTCAAGCTGGGCAAGGACGGGCTGGAGAAGGTGCTCGAGGACCGCCTGCGCGGCACGCCGGGCGCCAAGCGCGTCGAAGTCACCGCGCACGGACGGCTGGTCAAGGAGCTCGCCACCCGCCCGGACCAGCCCGGCGAGACGGTGAAGCTGACCATCGACGCGCTGCTCCAGGAATATGTCGCGCGGCGGCTGGGCACCAATTCGGGCTCGGCGGTGGTGATCGACGTGAGCAATGGCGACATCCTCGCCATGGTCTCGATGCCGGCCTACGACCCCAACAGCTTCTCCGACGGCATCAGCCGCAACGAATGGAAGATGCTGAGCGAGGACGACCACGTCCCCTTGATGAACAAGGTGCTGCAGGGTCTCTATCCGCCGGGCTCCACCGTGAAGCCGATGAACGGCCTGGCGCTGATGCATGCCGGGGTCGATCCCAATGCCCGCGTCGTCTGCTCGGGCGCGATGCGCGTCGGCAATGGCGTGTTCCACTGCCACAAGCGCGGCGGCCATGGCCCGCTCGACCTCAAGCATGCGATCATGCAGAGCTGCGACATCTATTTCTACGAAATGGTGCGCCGCGTGGGTTATGACGCGGTGGCGCCGATGGCCCGCGCCATGGGGCTAGGCCAGAAGTTCGACCTGCCCTTCTCCACCCAGCGCTTCGGCACGGTGCCGGACAGCGCCTGGAAGCTGAAGCGCTACAAGCAGCAATGGACCGTCGCCGATTCGCTCAACGCATCGATCGGCCAGGGCTATGTGCTGGCCAATCCGCTGCAGCTGGCGGTGATGGCGAGCCGGCTCGCCTCGGGCCGCGAGCTGATCCCGAGGCTGATCGCCGATGCCCCGCGCATCGAGGCCCCTCCCCTTGCCGCCACGCCGGAGCAGCTGGCGATCATCCGCGACGCGATGTTCGGCGTGATCAACGGCGGCGGCACCGGTGGCGCGGCGCGCATGCTAGTCCCCGGCATCTCGCTGGCGGGCAAGACCGGCACCGCCCAGGTGCGCCGCATCACCATGGCCGAGCGCCGCTCGGGCGTGCTCAAGAACGCCTCGCTGCCGTTCAAGCTGCGCGACCACGCGCTGCTCGTCTGCTTCGCGCCGGCCGACAATCCGAAATATGCCGCGGGCATCGTGCTTGAGCATAACGGCCACACGATCCGCAACCTCGACACGCCGCAGATCGGCCGCGACATCATGACCTTCCTGTTCGACCGGAAGCGCGCGATGGACTCGCTGCACGCCGAGGAGCCGACCTGGGGCGGCGACTATCGCACCCGGATGGCGGCCCAGTCCGCATCCTTCAAGGCGGCGCAGAGCGCCCCGCCCCCCGAGGCACCCGAGGACGCGGCGGAGGCAGCGAGCACCGTCGCCTCCGAAGCGGCCAACGCCACGACCAGCAACACCATCGACAGCAGCGCGGCCGAACGCGGCAGCGTGGAGGCAGACTGATGTCCACGCTCCAATCCTCGGGCCTCGGCCCCTCGGGCATCGTCCCCGGCCCGCTTGCCCAGCTTCCGTGGCGGATCATCGGCCTGGTGGTGGCGATCGGCATGTTCGGGCTGGTCGTGCTCTATTCGGCGGCGAGCGGCAGCATGACGCCCTGGGCGTTCAACCAGGGGCTGCGCTTCTTCGTGTTCCTCGCCATGGCGATCGGCATGTCGCGCGTGCCGGAGACCTTCTGGGCGCTGGGCGCCTTCCCCATGTACATCGTCGTCGTGCTGATGCTGGTGGGCGTGGAGCTGCTCGGCGCCGTCGCCGGCGGCAGCCAGCGATGGCTCGACCTGGGCTTCATACGATTGCAGCCGTCCGAGCTGATGAAGCCGGTGATCATCATGGCGATGGCGCGCTTCTACGAGATCCTGCCCGCCGGCGAGATCCGCAAGTTCGGCGCGCTCTGGCCCGGCTGCGTGCTGATCGGCATTCCGGCGGCGCTGGTGATGCTGCAGCCCGACCTCGGCACCGCGCTGGCGATCAGCTTCGGCGGCGTCGCGGTGATGTTCCTGGCCGGCCTGCCACTGCGCCTGTTCATCGGCGGCGCGCTGGCGCTGGCGCTGGCGATCCCCTTCGCGGTGAACTTCGTGCTGCACGACTATCAGCGCAACCGCGTGCTGATCTTCCTCAACCCCGAAAGCGACCCGCTGGGCACCGGCTATCATATCAGCCAGTCCAAGGTGGCGATCGGTTCGGGCGGCGTGTTCGGCAAGGGCTTCCTGCAGGGTACGCAGAGCCATCTCGACTATCTGCCCGAGGGGCATACCGACTTCGCACTGGCGACGATGATGGAGGAATGGGGCCTGATGGGCGGCTTCTTCCTGATCATCGGCTTCAGCATCCTGATCCGCTGGGCGATCGGCGTGAGCATGCGCGCGCAGAGCCGCTTCGCCCGGCTGACCGCCTCCGGCCTTGCCGCGACGATCTTCTTCTACTGCGCGATCAACATGGCGATGGTGATGGGCCTGGCACCGGTGGTGGGCGTGCCGCTGCCGCTGATCAGCTTCGGCGGCACCGCCGTGATGACCTTCATGATCTGCTTCGGAATCCTGCTTTCGATCGACCGCAACAGCCGCCGCACGCAGCGTTGGTGATTTTTTCAAAATAGGGGGTTTACAAGCCGCGAACCTCGCAGCTAAAGGCCCACCTCCACTGCGGAGGCGCACTCACCAAGGGCGCCGAAACAACCCGGAATGGACGCATAGCTCAGTTGGTAGAGCAGCTGACTCTTAATCAGCGGGTCCTAGGTTCGAGCCCTAGTGCGTCCACCATTCCCTTGATAAAATCTGACACTTAAGTGCCGAAGCTAGGTGCGAGTTCGCATCATGCAGCAGCTTTCCGGAATTCGTCGTGGGTAGAGAACGGCCCTGCCAAGGCAAAAGCCGACAATGGACGCCAATCCACCGCCAACGAGTCCGATAGCCTACAGCCGTTACCTAATTTGCATCAGATCAGATTCGCGGGCAAGTTTCCCCAAATTGGGGATTTGGCATGCGCAATTACAAACCCACCAAGGGCGATATCCGCTGGCGCGACGCGTCGAACGCAAAGACGAACCCATTTCAGGAAGCTCGTCTGCTTCAGAGCGTAAGTCACGAGTATCTATCCGTCATGCTGCACGACAATTCCGGGCCAACCAGCACCGGATTCAAATCGATGCTCGACGCGGAAGTCTCCAGACGCGGATCCGCGCTCGCCCGGCGAGCTAACCTGATCGCGATGGCCTCCGCGGCTCTGTCGGCGATCTCGATCGTAATCGCACTGCTATCGTAGCGCCATCCCCATGCCTGATACTTTCCAGCCCGCTAGAAAGAGCATTGAATGGGCGAAGCGAGCCATCGATGAAGGGCTGGCGGAGCTTCTAGAATTTGGGAAAGATGAAGGTAGCTTTGCCCGTCAAATCGTTGAGAGCAGTGATCCTGGAACATACATCTACAAGGTTGTGCAACTGAAGGACTTTCCCGACGGCATTGAACGTCGGTGGACCGAAGCGCTGAACAATCTCCGAAACTCATTCGACCAAGCAATGTTCGCGGCGTGCCAAGCTATCAACGAACCCCGGAAAGCCAACTATCCTTGGGCGGACAATCCTGGCGCGGATTTGAATCACAGACTGGCCGGAACCCGACCAACGCCGACAATCCCCAAATCGCTTTGGAACGAGATTAGACGTCAGGAACCATATCCATCAGGCGCCGGGTACTCCGGCGGAGATACTATCGTCCGCGAAGTTGCTAAACTTGCAAATTCGAAGCACTCGGTTGGATTTGAGCCGCGGGTGCAGGTAGGTACGGTGAAATTCGATCGCGTTGACTTCGGATACGATCGACCATTTCTATACATCAATCGTCCAGTCTGGGATCCAGTAAAGAAAGAGGTTGAGGTCTTTCGCGCACGTGACGCGATCCTGAGCGATCATCCGCAGGTTTCCTATGGAGTATTTTTCCGTGGCAGCGCACCCCTCTTGAACCTTCCCGCGTATGACGCCCTCGTGGCATTTGCCGAGAAGGCGGAGAGTGTTCTTGAAGGCTTCAGAACCGAATGTGCTCGCATAAACGCGAGCTGAACATCCGATTTTCAGCCCCCTCTCCCGCCATCAAATACTATCTGCATTTCTAAAGTGGTTGGGAGGCGAAGCAGCGCGCCATTGGCACCAAGAGGCTGCAAACGGGCGCAGCGGGCCGTGAGGCCGCCGCGGCGCGGCAGCCCCTTTCCTTTCGATCGCAGCCACAATGGCTTGCCGGCCTTACGCGATTCCGTGCGGCTGAGCCCCCAACATCAGCCGCACGCCTTCAAAGCCTCAGCCTGAAGCTGGCGCGCACCGACTGGTCGGAAGCGCTCGAACCGAACTGGCCGCCATAGGCGATGCCGAGCGTTGCCCTTGACGTCAGTGCGACATCGATCCCGGCATCGAGCGCGGCGGCATTGCGCGCGATCGGGGTGCCGGCGATCCGGAAGCTGTCGCCACCGCTCGCGAACTGCATCGCCGATAGCGGCGTCACGTCGCCGAACGCATGGCGCCAGCCAAGCGCGCCGCGGGCGGTGAACTTCGCACTGCCCAGCGAGACGGACGGCGCAGCGCGCAGGCCCAGCGTGGTGAAGCTGGTGCCGCTTTCCCCCGAGGCGATCCGGAGCGCGGACGCCCCGCCCTTTTCGGTGGCGCCGTCGGTGTTCAGCCAGACATGGGCAAAATCGGCGAAGGGCTCGACGCGCGTGGCGCCCAGCGCGATGCGATAGGCGAGCTCCCCGAAGACCTGGGTGGTGCGGGCATCCTGCTCGCCCTTGAGGCTGTCGGTGAAGCCCGGGAACGCGACCAGGCGCGTCGTGTCGAGCTTGTGCCAGCCATGGGACACGCCGATCCGCACGGCTGCCGCGCCCAGGTCCGCGCCGCCATAGATGCCGATCCCGTAGCTGTCGCGCGTGCCGGACGAACCATGAGCCCGCGTGTCGAAGCTGGCACGGTCATAGCTGCCGACCAGGCCAAGCCGCGCCTTGCCGAGGACCGGGGCGTCGGCGCCGAGCACGAAGCCGTTGACCGAACGATTGAGGCGGGCGGCGTTGCCGTCGCCTGCCCAATGGCCCCAGGAGCCGAAGCCATTGCCCCAGATGGCGAAGCCGGCGTCCGCCGTGCGCAGGCGATCGGTGGCCGCATCGCGCAGGAAGCGGCTGTCTTCGATCATCGCGGTGCGTGCCGAGGCATGGATTTCGCCGGAAAGCTGGTCGAACGCGGCACGTGCCTGCTCGGCCGAAAGATTGGCCACCGCCGCGAAGACCGGGCTGTTCCAGCCCAGGCCCTGGGTCGCGGTACCGGTCGCGACCTGGTTCGGCGTGGCACCGACACTGGCAAAGCTGATGTCGTTGCGCCGCAGCCGCAGATAGACGTTGTTACCGTCATAGCTGAGCGAGGGATCGAGGAAGGCGAGGTTCGAGGTGACGCCGCCAAACCGGCCGGTGCCCGCGATGCCGCCATCGGCGTGGAGGATCAGATAGCTGGTCTCCGGCCGGTAGTTGCCGGCGCCGGCCAGCACCGACACGGTGCCGCCATTGAGCGTGGCGGTGCCCGTGGCGACGATGCGGTCGGCCAGGCCCGCGGCATCGGCTTCGACCTCATAGGTCGAGCCGGTGTTGAACACGATGTTCCCGGCGACGTTCAGCGTACCGATCGAGTTGCCCGGCGCGATGGTGCCGGAGACGATGGTGTTGCCTACGGTGCCGGTGCCCTGCAGACGGCCAGCGGCCAGCACGGTCAGCGTGCCGCCAAGCTTGCCGTTCACCGCCAGCGTGCCGGCCGCGACGCTGGTCGTACCCGTATAGCCGCTCGAATCGCCGGTCAGCTCGGTCTTGCCCGAGCCCGCCTGGCGGATGCTGCCGGCACCGCTGAGCACGCCGGCGAAGACGAGATTGTTCGCGCGGTTGAAGGCCAGCGTGCCGGCGTTGGCGACATTGCCGGTGATCCCGCCGGTGGTGCCGGCATCGCCGAGCTGCAAGGTGGCGCCCGCGGCGATGCTGGTGCCGCCGGTATAGCTGCTGTCCGAGATGAACGTGACGCTGCCGGTCAGGATGCGCACCGCGCCGGAGCCCGTGATCGTGCCGGCAAAGTTGTTGGAGCTGGAACGGGCGAAGGCGAGCGTGCCGCTGTTGGCGACATTGCCGGTGATCGAGCCGGTGGTGCCGCCACTGCCCAGCTGCAGGGTGGCGCCGGTGGCGATGCCGGTGCCGCCGGTATAGCTGTTGTCGGCGGTGAGCGTGAGGCTGCCGCTCAGGACCTGCACCGCGCCGGAGCCGGTGATCCTGCCCCCCAGGCTGCCGGCGTCGGAACGGGCGAAGGCGAGCGTGCCGTCATTGGCCACGGTACCGACGATCGAGCCGGTCGTCCCGCCATTGCCGATCTGCAGGATCGCGCCGTTGGCGATGCTGGTGCCGCCGGTATAGCCATTGTCGGCGGTAAGCGCGACGCCGCCGCTGAGGATGCGCACCGCGCCGGTGCCGGAGATGACGCCGCCGAAGCCGATCTCGTCCGAGCGTCCGAAGGCGAGCGTGCCGGCATTGGCGACATTGCCGGTGATCGAACCCGTCGTGCTGCCGCGACCCAGCTGCAGGGTTGCGCCGTTGGCGATGCCGGTACCGCCGGTATAGCCATTGTTGGCGGTGAGCGTGACGCTGCCGCTCAGGAACTGCACGGCGCCCGCACCGGAGATGGTGCCGCCGAAGCTGGTGGCATCGGAGCGCGTGAAGGCGAGCGTGCCGTCATTGGCGACGTCGCCGCCGATCGAGCCGCTGGTGCCGCTGCCGATCCGCAGCGTCGCGCCCGTGGCGATGCCGGTGCCGCCCGAATAGCTGCTGTCGCCGGTGAGGGTGACGTCGCCGCTCAGGACCCGCACGGCACCGGTGCCGGAGATGATGCCGTCAAAGCTGGTCTCGTCGGACCGGGCAAAGGCGAGCGTGCCGTTGTTGACGACGTTGTTGGTGATCGAGCCGGTCGTCCCACCATTGCCGATCTGCAGCGTGCCGGCCTGGATGGTGGTGCCCGAATAGCTGTTGGTGCCGGTAAGGATCAGCGTCCCCGCCTCGGTCTTGACGATGCCGCCGGGGCCGGTGATCTGGCTGGCGATCTCGGCGCTGTCGGCGAGCACGCGGATCTCGCTGCCGGCCGGATCGGTGACCAGCTGGCCGCTGCCCTGCAGGACATAGCCATTGTCGACGAACTGGAGGCCAAGGAACGACTGCGCGCCCGCGACGGTGATCGTGCCGCCGGCATAGCCATTGTCATCCTTGAACACGGCATAATTGCCCGCCCAGCTCGCCGGGGCAGTGCCGCCCTGGTTGAGCCACTGGGTGGTCACGGCATCCCAGCTACCGTCGCCGCCCTGCCAGTGCTGCAGCGTATCGTCGCCGACGATCAGCGACGGGCTGATGAACAGGTCCACCGCGCCGCCATAGAACCGCAGCTCGTAATTGACGTTGCTGAGCCCAGGCGTGGTGCCGAGCACCGCGGTGTTGCTGGTGAGCGCGCCGTAATAGCTGATCAGCCGGTAATAGCCGATCCCTGCCGCGCCATCGGCCGGGTCGCCGCTCTGGCTCAGGTTGATCGTGCCGTCGAGCGCGAGGTCGCCACCCGAGACGATGATCCGGTCGCTGATGCTGAAGGTGGGCCCGTTATTGTCGGGCTGGCCCAGCTCGAAATCGAGATTGCCACCCGCCGCGACGGTGAGGCCACCGACGACGTTGAGCGTGCCGATCGAGTTGCCCGGGGCGAGATGGCCGCCGCTCTGCACGGTCGTGCGGCCGATGGTGCCGGAGCCGCCAACCGTGGCGCCGGACGCCACGGTGACGCTTGAGCCGAGTGCGCCGAGCCGGCCGTTCACCACCAGCGTACCGGCATCGACAAAGGTCGTGCCGGTGAACAAGGACGAATCGCCGGTCAGCGTCAGCCGTCCGCTGCCGGTCTTGTGCAGGTCGCCTGCGTCCAGCAGCGTGCCGGCATAGCTGGCGTTGCCCGCCTGGTTGAAGGTCAGCGATGCGCCGGCCAGGATCTTGGCATTGCCGGTGAAACCGCCCGCATCGGCGATCACGCCGCCCTGGTTGATCGCCCAGTCGACCGAGGAGCTGCCGTTCAGGGTGACCGTGCCGCTGCCCATCTTGAGCATGGTGCCGGTGCCGGAGATCGTGCCGGCATAGCTGCCGTCGAAATTCTGGTTGAACGCCACGACGCTGGTGAGCGGGGCGGAGGTGAAGGTCAGGTTGCCGCCCAGACTGTTGGTGTCGCCGGCCAGATTGCCGCCGGCGATCCGCCAGTCCTGATTGCCGGTGCCGGTCAGCGTCCAGGTGCTCGTCCCCGATTTCTCGAAGGTGTCGAAGCCCTTGTAGTAGATGAAGATGACGGGCTCGCCGATCTGCGAGACGTCGAAGCTGTCATCGGTGCTACCGCCGAGCGCGAACACATTGTTGGTGCCGCCTGGCGCAACCACGACGCCCCCGTCCATATAGGAGCCCGCCCGCAGCTCGAGCCGGTTGTTGCTGCCGTACAGGCCGATCGCGAGATTGCGCTGCGACGATGCGTTCACACCGCCCCGGATGATCCCCGAATTGATGATCGTGGAGCCGCCACCCGCGGCGCCCACCACGCCCATACCGCCGGCGCCGACCCCGGTGCCGAACGCATAGCGTGGGCCACCCGCGCCGCCATTGATCTCGCCGGCATTGGTCAGCGTGGCGGCCTGGCCATCGAGGAGGCGCACGCCCGCTCCACCGTTCCCGGTATAGTTGCTGCCGATGCTGCTGTTGTTGTAGCCGCCGCGGCCGCCGACGATGGTACCCGTCGCGCGGTTCTCGATGGTGCCACCCCAGGCCTGCACGCCGTCCCCGGCGCGTCCGCCACGAGAATAGCCATAGCCGCCTTCGCCGCCGGCGATCGCGCCTTCGTTGACCACCGTGCCGAGATTGCTGAGCACGCCGCCACCGCCAGTGCCACCGTCGGCGGTGAAGGTGCCGCCTTCGCCGCCCGTCACCTTGTTGCCGTTCCGGATCGTCAGCGTGCCGCCGTTGTAGAGGAATATACCGGCACCCGAGCCGCCATATTCCTGCCCGATGCCGCCGGTGATCGTGCTGAATGCACCGCCGGCGCCGCCAGCGACCGTGACGCTGCCGCCATTGAGCAACACCAAAGCTGCACCGCCGCCGCCGCCGCTGCCCTGGCCCGAACCGCGACCGCCATTGCCGCCAGTCACGTCATACCCCTGGGTCGTGACCTGGACATTGGTGCCGGTCAGCACGAGCCCAGCGCCACCGCCACCAGCCGAAGCGCCGGAGCCGGAACCGGCGCCGATGCCGCCGTCACCGCCCACATAGTCGATCGAGAAGGCGAAGTTGCCGGTGGCCGTGACCAGATTGCCGGCGCCGCCATCGCCGCCCGTCGCCCCGGCGCTACTGCCGCCCGTGCCCCCGCCGCCAGCCGCGATATCGTTGGGTGTGCCGGGCTGGCCGCCCGCGGCCCCGCCCGAGCTGATGCCGCCTGCTGACGCCGTGCCATCCGGGGTCTGCGCCGCCGAACCACCGGTGCCCCTGCTGGCGCCGCCGCCGCCGCCGGCGATGCCGCCCTGTCCAATGGTTTGGCCGGTGATCCAGGCGCCCCTGCCGCCGCCCTGGGTGATCCGCTGGGCATGCGCCATCGACGGCGCGAGGCTGATCGCCACGGCGAGCGCCGCCAGCGAAGCCGAACCGCGAACCAGACGCGCCGAACGTGCCTTGAGAAACTGATGCTGCATGGCTCACCCCGATGGCGACCCGTCTCGCCGGGCCGGAATTGCATTTTGAAGGTCGGAGCCAGATCGCCGCGGTTCCCCGGACCGGCGGCGATGGCCCGGCCGGCGCTTGCCACGCGGGTGCGGCGGCTCACTATGCGATTCCGGCATGAATGCCCGAGGGCGGGGAAGACACCACCCGCAACCCGTCGGTTCCCCGGCTTTCGCCGGGGAACTGAATAAGCGGAATGCCGGTACGTCCTAGTGCGCGTTCCTGCGCAGCGTATCGGAGGGGCGCTCGCCGAAGCGCAGCCGATAGGCCTGGGCGAAGCGGCCGAGCTCCCAGAAGCCGTAATGCATGGCGACGCCGGTGATCAGCGTGCTGGCCGGGTCCGAAGCCAGCAAGGTCGCGCGCACCCGGTCGAGCCGGCGGTTGCGGGCATAGTGCATCGCGCTCTCGCCCAGGAACTCCTGGCAGGCGAGGTTTAGCGTGCGCTGCGGCACGCCCACCGCCGCGCAGATTGCACCCAGCGAGAGCATTTCTTCCGGCCGCTCCTCCACCGCGCGCTCGAACCGGGCGACGATATCGCGGTGGCGGCCGAGCGCGGCGCGGTCGGCGCTCACCCGGCCGTGCGCGAGGCAGGCGAGCAAGCTGTCGAGGATCGCGCCGGAAAGCGCCCTTGCCGGGTGCGGCGCCTCGACGATCCACGGTGTATCGCGGATCACATTGGCGATGTCGGCCATCAGCCCGGTAAGGCGGGCCAATGCGGCCTCGGGGGCGTGGAACATCCGATCATCGTCGAGCGGCACGCCATGGTCGACCCCGATCAGGTCGGGTGCGTGGCCGGCGAGCAGGTCGAACGGCATGGCGATGATGCCGAAGGCCCAGGGCATGCCGGCGGGCGAGCCGGTGACGGTCCGCTCGTCCGGGCGGAAATGGAAGATGCGCCGGCCGAACAGCTTCCGCCCCGAGACCTGGCGGACGATGCCCGGCTCGGTGGCGAACATGAAGGTGTGGACATTCGGGATCGCCGCGGTCTGCGGGATGCCGCGCGCGAACTTGCCGATGCCGATATTGAGCCCGTCGAACACCGCCCGGGCGAGCATCGCATGGAAGTTCCGGCCATTGCCGCCCAGCGGATTGGGACTGCTCCCCGAATTGATCCCCCCGATCGCCGATGCCATCGCGTCCGGATCGGAGAAGGTGCCGAAATAGCTTCGGGAAGCAGTTTCGGTTCGAGGGGCGGGCGACATCGTTACGGGCGTAGCCCTGTCCAGCGGTCTTGCCAACCGGATGTGGTATCACTGGTATGAGATAGGTCCTCTGGCAGGCGATTCCCAACCTGCCCCCCGGGGCCTGATTTAACAGGTTGGCGCGCGGGACGTCGGGCCTGTTTCCGGCCCAAGACCGCTATCTCACGTACCGAGCGATGCCGTCAGGTCGTCGAACAGTTCGTCGACCGCGATCCGGCGCGGGATGATCTTCTGCTCCAGCGCCCAGTCGATCGCCAGCTGGATGCCCTTGCGGTTCGCCTCCAGCCCGATGGGCGGATAGATGGTCGGCACCCCGCCCTCGGTCGCGGCGCGGCTCTCGACCAGCATACGGAAGATCTCGCGCACCACGTCGGGCCGCTCGCGCGACAGGCTCTCATGCACCACGAACATGTGGTTGATGCACACCACGCCTTCGCGGGCATACCAGTCCTTCGCCGCCTCGAACGGGTTCGGCACCAGATATTCGACGCGCGGATCCTTGGGCAGATCGACGCCCTGGAGCGTCGCCGCCAGCTCGCCGTCGAGCATCATCTGGCCGATGTCCGATCCCTTGGGCAGAGCCTCGACATTCGCCGGATCGCTATATTCGAGCAGATGCCCCTCGCCGACCTTGCACCAGGTCACCTTGTCGAGATCGACGCCATATTCATGCTGGAGGATGCCGCGGATCCACAACCCGGTGGTCTGCGCATAGCTGCGTACGCCGACGCGCTTGCCTTCGATGTCCCTGGGATCGAGATGGCCGAAGTCGCGGTTAAACCCGGCGCAATGGTGCTGGAAGCGGCCATTGACCGGGATCGGCAGCGCGACCCAGGGCTTGCCGTAGATCTTGGCCTGCAGGAGCGTGACGATCGCCAGTTCGCCGCAATCATAAGCCCCCTCGCGCAGCATCGCCTTGAAGCCGTTATGCGCCTGGGGCGGCCCGCAGAAATCCAGCTCGACGATATCCGACGTGACGCGCCCCTCGCGCATCGCCTTGGTGACCGGATAGTCGGCCAGGTTGGTCTTCAGCTTCAGCACGTCGGTCGTCGTCCCCATGGGCCCCTCACTTCAGCAGCACTTCGATCAGCACCGGTCCGTCCGCGCGAACCGAATCCGTCAGTGCCTTGTGGAAATCCTCCGCGGTGGTGACGCGTTTGCTGGGCACGCCCATGCTGGTGCCCATCGCGACCCAGTCGATCCGCGGATTGTCGATATCGATCATCGCCATCGCCTGCGGCCCGATCTCGGTGCCGGCGCCCATGTTCGCGTATTCCGCCTTGAGGATCGCGTACTGGTGGTTGGCGTAGATGATCGTGGTGACCGGCAGCTGCTCGCGCGCCTGCGTCCAGAGCGACTGGATCGTGTACATCGCGCTGCCGTCGCCGACCATGCAGAAGGTCCGCCGGTCGGGGCAGGCCATCGAGGCGCCGGTAGCGACGGGCGTGCCATATCCGATCGAGCCGCCCATATTGTTGAT
Organism: Sphingomonas kyeonggiensis; assembly: GCF_014204495.1. GTDB lineage: Bacteria > Pseudomonadota > Alphaproteobacteria > Sphingomonadales > Sphingomonadaceae > Sphingomonas > Sphingomonas kyeonggiensis_A. Next base: position 773,996 of record NZ_JACHLN010000002.1, read on the forward strand.
CAGGTCGTGCGGCAGCGCCCCCATGGTCAGCCCCATCGACTCACGCCCGGTGGTCAGCGATTCGTCGACGACGATGCAGTTCTCCGGGATCGCCGCCGCGATCGCATGGGCGATGCTGATCGGATTGAGCGCGCCCTGCGGCACGGGCGTTTCGATGCGCTGCTGGATCAGCGGCGCGGTGTCCCTGAGGCCGAGCGCGTCGATCAGCATCTCGAAGGCGAGCTCGCTGTCCTCATCGGCATCGACCAGCCCGTGGACGAGCGTGCCGGGTGCCTTGAGCAGGCTCGGCTTGTCCGGATAGGCGAAGAAGGCGACCGGCTCCCGCGTCTCCGCCGTGATCAGATGCTTGAAGTCCTTGAGAAAGGCACTCCCCGGTGCGACCGCATAGGGAATGCGCTCGATCGGCACGCGCCCTGCCCCGCGCTCGATCCGCGCGGTGAAGAACTGACTGCCGAGGCGGCATCCGGTTCCGGCCGCGATCCTGCCCGCCAGCTCGAGCGCCCGCCCGCGCGTCGCCTTGTTGGCGAGGATGAGCAAGGCCGGCTCGCCCGAGCGCAACACCTTGGCAACTTCGTCAATCCGCGCCTGGTCCGGCGCGCGGCGTACCGGCACCGGAGCGACGGGGAGCACACGCTCGCCCGCATCCTGCCAGGCCGTGTCGCCGGGGAGGATCAGCGTGGCGATCTGGCCGGGATGCTCGCTTGCCTTGGCGACGGCGGTGGCCGTGTCCCAGGCGATCGAGCGTGCGCTCTCGGCACGGCGGACCCAGTGGCTCAGTGGTCGGGCTAGCCCCTCGATGTCCGAAGTCAGCGGTGGATCATATTTCAGGTGGCTCGCCGAATGCTCGCCGACGATGTTGACCATGCCGATGCTGGCGCGCTTGGCGTTGTGGATGTTGGCGAGGCCGTTCGCCAGCCCCGGCCCGAGGTGCAACAAGGTCGAGGCCGGCTTGTCCTTCATCCGGTACCAGCCGTCCGCCGCGCCGGTGCACACGCCTTCGAACAGGCAGAGCACGCTCTTCATCCGCGGATTCTCGAGCGCCGCCAGGAAGTGCATCTCGGATGTGCCGGGGTTGGCGAAGCACACTTCGACGCCCTGGTCGGCAAGCGTGTTCACGAGCGCTTCGGCGCCATTCATTCGGGGTCCCGCTGTCATTTGGCGGGGTTGCCACTTCCGGGCCCAGGCGGCGCAATCGGAATGGATTGGGGGGCGATAAGTTCGCGTCCCTTCTCCCAAAACCGTCATCCCCGCGACGGCGGGGATGACGATGGTTGCTTGGGGCGGCTAGTACCCCGCCAGCTCGCGACCCTGGCCGACCACGCCATAGCTCCGCGTGGGCGCGGACATCAGGAACTTGTAGCCCTCCCCGATCAGCCGCTCGACATTCTTCGCGTTGGTATGGGGATTGCCGACCGCGACGCCGTGCTTGTGGCAGACCTCGACGATCCGGTTCATCGCGCTGACCACCTCGGGGTGCTCATACTGGCGCGGATAGCCGAGCGCCTGGCTCAGGTCGCCCTCGCCGATCAGCACCAGTCCGATGCCGGGCACGTTCGCCAGGATGTCGTCGAGATTCTCGATCGCCTCCGGGCTCTCGCACATCATGCCGACCAGGATCTCGCCATGCGGCGCCAGCGGCCACACGTCCGCACGCGCATAATAGTCCTGCATCGACAGGCCCCAGTAGCGCGCCGCCGTCGCCGGGCCGTCGCCGCGCACGCCCTTGGGCTCGTACAGTGCGGCACCGGTCGGCCTGGCATAGCGGCACGAGGCGACCATGTTGTAGGCCTGCTCCACCGTCGAGACATGCGGGGTGATGACGCCGTACACGCCGCGATCCAGCACCTGCTTGGCCTGAAACTGGTTCATCTCGGCGCCGTTTGCCGGGATGCGCGCGATCGGCGTCACCGAGGGCGCGATCGATCCGGTCTCGGCGATCTTCTTGCGGTTGAGCATATACTGGAGCGCATCGCCCAGCCCCGCCACGTCGTACGGGTTGTGCTCCATCTCGAAGACCACGCCATCATAAGGGGCGTCGGTCATTTCCTGCGCGGTGAGCTTGTCGACCTTGGCGAAGCAGGTGAAGGCCGGCTTGCCCGCTTCGAACGCGCGAATGATTCCATTGAGACGTTCCGCCGCCATTATGCCGCTTCCTTCTTGCTCGCTGCGGTGACCGCCGGGTCCCAGTACATGAAGCCCATGCCCTCGCCCGTGCCGGCGGCGGTGCGCCAGCAGGGGATGTAATCGACCAGGGTCATCTCGGCGCCGGTGTGCTGGAGCGCCATCATCACGATCGAGTAGATCTTCACCTCGGAGGTGCCGGACTGGTAGTAGCCGTTCGGGATCGCCGCGAGGCCGTCATAGTCGTAGCTGGCGAGCATCCCCATCACGCGCCGGTCGAACTCCTCGTCATTGACGAAATGCGACAACCCGCCCGAGGCGATCACCGCCACGCGTACATCCTCGGGCCAGGCCTCGATCGCGTCGCGCAACACCCGGCCGAACTGGATGCACCGCGCCATCGAAGGCTGGGTCGGCGGGTAGAAGAGATTGAACAGCACCGGCACATGGCGCGGCACCTGGTCGCCCATGATCTGGTGATAGACGAAGCTGTAGGCATGGGGCACGACCGGATAGTCCGGCGCATAGCCCTGGCGCGAGGCCATCCATGTGTTCTGCGGCCAGGCCTGCAGGTCGTTCAGGTCGAAGCCCTGCTCCTGGAAGGTCTCGATCAGATAGGTCGCCAGCTGGGGATAGGCCTGGTGCACGACATGGTGGTCGGGCGCATAGACCGGGCGCTGGGGCGGGCCGTTATGGACCTCCTCGCCGGTATAGACGGTGATCGACGGCGACTGGTCGGGCCAGATCTCCTTCTGGTCCTTGCCCAGCACGATTACCACGTCGGGCGCGGCGCGCTTGTACGCCTCCGCCATCTCGTCGAGCGCCTTGCGGCAGCGCCCGGCCCGCTCGGTCCGCTCCTCGATGGTCAGGAAAGGCTCGAACGCGGCTTTGCGCTCGGCCTCCAGCTCGGGATAGCTCCAGGTGCGGTTGCGGTACCAGAGCTCGGGGTTCTTGCGGTCCCGCTCGCCATTGTTGAGCCAGTCCTCCGGGGCCTGGCCCAGCATGCCGCTATGCGGCACGCACATTCCGAATACGATCTTCGCCACGAGATTACTCCACAGTCTCGGTCACGCGCGGCGCCCATTCGGGCCGCAGCAAAATCCAGCACGCTGCCGCGCCGATCAGAAGGAACACGAAGATCACCAGCATCGGCAGCTCGTAGTCGCCGCTCACATGCAGCAGCCAGCCGGAGAGGCTCGCCGCCACGCCGCCGGCAAGGCTGGTCGCCACCTGCTGTACGCCGGTCACCAGCCCGATCGCCGGCTTGGGGATCAGGGTGAGGCGGCAGAGCGCGAGGTTGTTGGCAGTCGCCAGGCCGAGGAAGGACAGCGAGAACACGTTCCAGAACAGCGCCCAGCCAAGCGATGTCGCCCAGGCGCCGAGCAGCACGGTGCAGGCACCGATGAACCCGGCGATCACGAAGGCCTTGCGCACCAGCACCGGGTTGCCGCCGCGAGCGATGATCCGGTCCGCCGTCCAGCCCGCGATCACCGCGACGATCGCGATCCCGGCGAAGCTGAAGAAGGTGTAGAGCCCTGATTTCTCCAGGCTCAGCCCGCGCTGCTCGACCAGATAGGCCGGCATCCAGGTCATGCAGTAGAAGGTGAAATAGCCGTAGCAGAAGTTGACGACCATCGCCCCCCACACGACCGGGCTGCGGAGGATCGAGGCGAAGCTGACCGAGGATGCCGCCTTGCGCGCCGCCGCCTTGGCCTCGCCGCCTTTGGGCAGGTCGTTCTTCACCATCAGCAGCCAGGGCACCAGCCAGACCAGCCCGATCGCGCCGGTGAGGATGAACATCAGCCGCCAGTCGTAGTTGACGATCAGCCAGGACGCGAGCGGCGCGCCGATGGCGGGACCGAACTTGTTGCCCATGGTGAAGATGCCGACAGCGGTGCCGCTCTCGCCCTCACTGAAATTGTTGCGGATCCATCGATAGCTCGCCGGCATCACGATCGCCTCGGCCGCGCCCACGATGATCCGCATCAGGATCAGCGCGAACAGCGTGCTGATCAGCCCGGTCAACGCCGTCGCCACGCACCAGAGCGCGAAGCAGATCGTGTAGGGAGTCTTCACCCCGTAGCGGTCAACCAGCCAGCCCATCGGGATCTGGACGAGGCCATAGGACCAGAAGAACATCGCGCCGATCATGCCGCGATCGGTGTCGCTCAGGTTGAAATGCGCCTTGAACGGCGGATCGGCCATCGCGGTCGAGATGCTGGTGCGATCGACGAACGCGATCAGTACGCCGATCGCGAGCAGGAACAGGATCGACCAGCGCGTCGCGGCATTGAGAGCCACGGGCCTGGCCCTGGCTGCTGCAGGCGGTGCGTCGGCCGGATTGATCGCCTGGGCCATTCTACTCTCCTGTCTCGGCAAACCGCGGTCTCATGCCGCTTCCGTCCTGGCGCCGACGTCTCGCAACTGGGGATACAGCGACTGCGCGGTGCGCGCGAAGACCCATTCGCGATCCTCGGCTGAGACACTCGCCAGCCGCGCCTCGGCTGTCGCCTTGATCTCGGCGAGCGTGCCCGGCGAGGTCGGATAGTTGGAACCCCAGGCCAGTCGCTTCGCGCCGAACACCTCGATCAGCTTGGGGAACCAGGTCTCGGGCGTCGCCGCGCCCTTGGCGCTGTCGCCCATGATCCGCGGGGTGAGCTTCATGAATATGTTCTCGATCGGTGCGAGCTCGAACAGGCCGGCCGCCGCCGCATAGGGCGGGCCGTCGGTCACATCGGGGCGAGCGAGATGGTCGAGGATGATCGGTACGTTCGGGAAGCGCTTCGCCAGCGCGGTGACCGCAGGCAGCCCGACCGGGCCGGTCTGAATGCACATCGTCAGTCCCAGCTCGCCGAGCAGCTCCCAGGCCGGATAGGCACGCGGATCGTCGAGCTCGCTGGGATCGAACTCCTTGGTCGAGCCGCCGGTGAAAACCCGCAGTCCCGCAAGGCCCCTGGCGACCCAGTCCTTGATCGTCGCAACCGCATCCGGTGCCAGCACATCGACCGACCCGACCGCGATCAGCCGGTCGGGAAAGCGATTGCAGGCATCCACCACATAGGAATTGTCGAAGCCATAGGTGGTCGACGAATGCACCACCGCCGCCTTGGCCACGCCGGCCGCGTCCATCTGCTCGATCAGCGTATCGACGGTGGACGGCCGCTCCTGCGACCAGTCGGAACGCTTGCCGAACAACGGCGCCGGTGGATAGCGGCTCTCATCGTCCGAAATGACGTGCGGATGGATATCGATAAACTGGGACATGCCCACTCCCGGAAATCTGTTTTCTGGGAAGAATGCATCGACCCGATCACGCGCGCGGAACAGTTGAAGCTGCGTGGTGGGCCATAAGTTTAGGGGTGACGGGGCAATCCGGCGGCCTCCCGGAATCGTCATCCCGGCGAAAGCCGGGATCTCAGGCGACTTGCAGGAGAAGCGCCGCGCGAGATCCCGGCTTTCGCCGGGATGACGGTTTCAGATCAGAGCCCCCGCGACTTCAGCAGCCTGTCCAGCGCCGGATAGACGCGCCGGGCATTGCCCTCGAAGATCTTGGCCTTGTCCTCGGCGCTCAACGGCAGCGCATCGACATAGCGCTTGGTATCGTCGAAATATTCGCCGGTGTTGGGGTCGCGCCCGCGCACCGCGCCAATCATCTCCGATCCGAACAGCACATTGTCCGCCGGGATCACCTTGGTCAGCAATTCGACGCCGGGCAAATGATAGACGCAGGTATCGAAGAAGATGTTGTCGAGCAGCCCCTCGAGCGGCCGGTCGCGCATCTCCAGGCTCATGCCGCGATAGCGCCCCCAGTGATAGGGCACCGCACCGCCGCCATGCGGGATAACCAGCCGCAGCGTCGGGAAGTCCTTGAACAGGTCCGATTGGAGGATCTGCATGAACACGCTGGTGTCTGCATTGAGATAATGCGCGCCCGTCCCGTGGAAATTGGGGTTACAGGAGGCGGCGACATGCACCATGCCCGGCACGTCAAGATCGCACATCGCCTCGAACAGCGGGTACCATTCCTTGTCGGTGAAGGGCTTGCCGGTCCAGTAGCCGCCGGTCGGATCCGGGTTCACGTTGACGCCGACGAAGCCCATCTCGACGATGCGCCTGAGTTCGGGGATCGAGTTGGCTGGCGGCGCGCCCGGCGACTGGGGCAGCATGCCGACCGGCACGAAGTTATCGGGGTACATCTCGGTGACCCGCTTCACCAGATCGTTCGAGATCGCCGCCCATTCCAGGCTGGTGCGCTCGTTGCCGAGATGATGGCTCATCAGCCCGGCGATCGGCGAGAACAGGGTGAGGTCGCTGCCGCGCTCCTGCTGGAGCTTGAGCTGTCCGCCCTCGATACCCTCGCGGATCTGGTCGTCGCTGACGCGCGCTTCGGCCGGGCCCGGCGCGTTTACGGGGTCGTTGGCAGCCGCCACCTGGCGCTCGCGGAATTCGCGGAAGCTCTTGGGGACGGTGGTGAAATGGCCATGGCAATCGATGATCATGATCAGGCGCCCTGGCGCGCGGGGGCTTTGGCGGGGTCGACGAACAGCTCGTCCATCGACATGCGGCGGGGCGTCAGCCCCTGCTCGAAGGCAGTCTTCTCCAGCGCCTCGATCGTCGGGCGGTTCGCCTCGATGCCATAGGGCAGCGGATCAGGGCCCACGATCTTCTGCAGCGCGCGATACTTGTCCGCGCCCGCACCGGTCGCCTCGCCCGAGTTGAGCCTGGCCAGCCACTCGTCCTTGGCGCGCGTGAAGGCGTCGTTGAGCGAACGCGCGACCCAGGGATGCTCGGCCAGGATCGAGTCCTTCACCACGATCGTGCCGTGCATCGGATAGACGCCGGTGCGGGCATAATATTCGGCCTCGGCAACTTCGGCGTTCGGCATCAGGTCCGGATAGTTCGCTTCGACTTCCTGCCAGCCGCCGGTCGGCGCGCCGGTGCGGCCGATGCCTGCCGCCGCTTCTACTCCCGCGTCGAGCTCGCCCTTGGCGATCATTTCCGCAAGCGAAGTACCCTCGGGGGCATGAATCACATTCGACGGCAGCTTGAGCTGGGTGACATGTTCCTCGTCGTCGACCACCCAGGTGACCTTGGAGTTGTCCAGGCCATATTCGTCGATGAATACCTGGCGGATCCATACGCCGGTGGTCACCGAATAGGCACGAACGCCCACGCGCTTGCCCTCGAGGTCCTTGGGTACCTTGATGCCCAGTTCGGGACGGACGAGCATGCCGGAATGATGGAAGCGGCGAACCACGAAGATCGGCAGCGCCACGAACGGTGCGCCATAAGCGCGGGCAATGATGTAGGTGGTCGGCGCCAGCTCACAGACGTCGAACTCGACGTCGCGGACCATGCGGCGGAACGCGCCGATCTGCGGCTTGACCGTGACGATCTCGGCCTCGACGCCTTCGATCTCGATGCTGCCGTCACGAATGGCGCTGGTATGCGGATGCTCCGCGATCGCCATTTTCAGATGTACCTTGCCCGCCACTTCTTCGCTCTCCTGGAAACTGTCTGGCATGGGATGCCCATTCGCCGCCAGAAGCCGCGCATCCCGGCACAAGGTCAACGCGCCCGGACCAAATCTTGGGGTGGCGGGATCATTTCCTATCGCTCCGGCCGATAGATTTGCCGCACCACCCTATAAGTTTTGCGCCGAATGTTGCGATAAGTTGCATGTTTGCGCGTTACGATCGCCGCAACGCAGCATGGCCATCAGGCCCACAGGCGCCGGCAACGACCCTCTGCATGTTTTCCATTTATTCTAATACACTTACATCCACACCAAGCCTTGACAGGATCGAGCACTCAACGCCGAGAACCGCACCCAAGCCTGGTAATTTTGCCGCAAGCGCCCCAAGCGAGCGATAAGAAACATGTCCGTGCCGGGGATTTATCCCCCTCCCGATCCGCGATAAGAAAAGCGCTCGGGAGAGGAACCACAATGACAGACATCGACCCGGGATCGCGCGCCGAAGCCCTGAGTTTTCGGCAATTGAAGCTCTTCGAGAGCGTCGGCCGGCTGAACAGCGTCCGCCGCGCCTCGGAAGAGTGCAACCTGTCGCAGCCCGCCGTTACCCAGGCGCTCGCCAAGCTCGAGCATCAGGTAGGGGTTACCCTGCTCGAGCGGCGCGCCAGCGGCTCCTATCTCAACGAGCTGGGGGACATCTTCCATCGCCGTGTCACCCGCGTCTTCGCCCAGATCGAGCAGGCGCTGGTCGACCTCGCCGTGCCCGGCGGCCAGCCCGGCGCTGCGGTGATCGCCCGTCGCATCTCCAAGAGCCAGGCGCGCAGCCTGATCGCGATCGTCGAGACCGGCTCCTTCGCTCAGGCCGCCGAGGCGCTGGGGCTCAGCCAGGCCTCGCTCCAGCGCGCCGCGCGCGACCTGGAGGGCAACCTCCGCAAGTCGCTCTATTATCGCACCGCCGCCGGGGTGATGGTCACCCCAGCGGGCGTGGAATTCGGCCGCAAGATCAAGCTGGCGACGCAGGAGATCGAGTGGGGCATCAAGGAGATCGACGCGGCACTGGGCAATGCCAGCAGCCAAATCGCGATCGGCGCGATGCCGTTCGGCGGCTCGGTGCTGCTCGCGTCGGTGCTCGACGAGTTCGTCACCGCGCATCCCCGCGCCGACGTCAAGATCGTCAACGAGAGCGCGCCCGAGATGCTCAAGAGCCTGCGCGCCGGCAATGTCGATTTCGTCATAGGCCTGGTCCAGGAGACCGTTGCCGAGGATCTGACCAACCGGGCGCTGGCGAAGACGCCCTATACGATCGTCGCGCGTCGCGGCCACAAGCTCACCCGCAAGGGCAAGGTCACGCTGGACGACCTGCTCGAATATGAGTGGGTGGTCGGCACGCCCGGCGCCGCGCGGCGCGCCTGTTTCGAGCGATTGTTCGCCGGTGGCCCCGGCCCCAAGGCATCGATCGCCACCTGTTCGCTGCCGGTGATCCGCCATCTGCTTGCACGAAGCGACCGGCTTACCCTCGTTACGTCCTACGAGCTCAAGCATGAGGACGACACGCTGGTCCCGATCGATTTCGGCGAGATCGAACCCGCGCCGTCTATCGGTATCACCATGCGTGCGGACTGGCTGCCGACCCGGCTCCACCTCGACTTCATCGAACTGCTCCGCCGCCACATGGCGGAAGTCGGCGTCCATCCGCTCAAGAAAGCCAGCTGAACCCCATGTCCATCGACCTTACGCGCCGCCGCTTCGCTGGCGCGGCACTGCTCACGCTCGCCCTGCCTGCTGCTGCCCGTCCGGCCAAGCGCGGGACGCGCATCTATATCGGGACCCAGGGCAAGGCGATCGTCTCGGCTCGCTTCGATAGCCGCACCGGCGCGCTTTCCGCGCTCGACACCGTTGCGCAGGTCGAACGCCCGACCTGGGTGCTCGCGCACCCTACCCGCCCCCTGCTCTATGCAGTGAGCGAGACCGGCGCAGTCGGGGCAAGCCAGGGCAAGGTGTTCGGCTTCGCCGTGGATGGCACTGGCGCGCTTCGCCAGCTTGCCAGCCCGGATTCGGGCGGCGCCGGGCCGACGCATCTGGCGCTCGACATGGCGAGCAACACGTTGTTCGCGGCCCATTACAGCAGCGGCCATATCGCGGCGCTGCCGATCGGCGCGAGCGGCGCACCCGGTGCGGTCGCCTCGATCCAGGCCGACACCGGCTCGGGCCCCAGCCCGCGCCAGAAGAGCCCACATGCGCATGGCTCGGCCCTGCATCCTTCGGGCAAGGTCCTCGCGGTGGCCGATCTCGGTGCCGACCGCGTGTTCCTCTATGCCTTCGATCGCAAGACGCGCGCGCTTTCGCCGAACCCGACGGCCATCGAAGTCCCAGCCGGCCATGGCCCCCGCCACCTCGCCTTCGATGCCGCCGGCAAGTTCCTGTTCCTGATCACCGAGCTGGTGCCGGAACTGCGCGTCTATCGCTGGAACGGCGGCAGGCCTGAGCTGGTCGAGACGCGTTCCACCCTTACCGCCCCGCTCGAAAAGGCGAGCGGGGCCGAGTTGCGCCTCAGCGAGGATGGCCGCTTCGCCTATGTCTCGAACCGTGTCGAGGACAGCATCGCGGGCTATGCGATCGCGCCCGACGGCAAGCTTCGCGAAATCACGCGCGTGAAGACCGACAGGACGCCGTGGAGCTTCACCCTGGCACCCGGGGGCCGCTGGCTGCTCGCCACCAATCAAGGCGCGGGGACCGTCACCGTCCATGCACGCGATCCGGGGACCGGCGTAATCGCCCCGGCAAGCCAGTCGCTGGCGGTGGAGAAGCCGACCAGCCTTGCCTTCCTCTAACGCTTCACTTCGAAGGTCCGGGCGAGGCGGAGCGACGGGAACCAATGCGCCCAGAGCAGGGTAATGCCGATCGCCCCAGCCCCACCCGCAACCACGGCGGCAACGGGACCGATCAGTGCCGCGAGGAAGCCGGACTCCGCCTCGCCCAGTTCGTTCGAGGCGGATACGAACAGGGTGGAGACCGCGCCTACCCGCCCCCGCATTTCGTTCGGCGTGTAGAGCTGGATCAGGGTCTGGCGAACATAGACCGAGAGCATATCCGCTCCGCCCAATATGACGAGGCAGGCGAGCGACAGCGGCAGCCAGCGCGACATGCCGAAGCCGATCGTCGCAATGCCGAACACTGCTACCGCCGCCAGCATCTTCATGCCGACATGTTGCCGCAGCGGCCGCCAGCTGAACCACAGCGCCACCGCCATCGCGCCCACTGCCGGCGCGGCGCGCAGATGGCCCAGCCCGGACGCGCCGACATGCAGGATGTCGCGCGCGAAGATCGGCAGCATCGCCGTCGCCCCGCCGAGCAGGACAGCGAACAGGTCGAGCGAGATCGCGCCGAGCACCAGCTTGTTGTCGCGGACATAGGCCAACCCCTCGACCATCTGGCGCCACGGATTGCGCGAACCGTCGAGCATCGTCCTGGCGATCGGGCGGATCAGCATCAGGCAGGCCAGCGCCACGCCGTACGCCACCGCACTGGTGAGATAGGGAAGCGGCGCCCAGATCGCATAGAGATATCCGCCCAGCGCGGGCCCAAGGATGCCGCCCACCCGGTTGCCGATCGCATTGGTGGCGATCGCGCGGGGCAGCACTTCGGCCGGCACCAGGTTCGGCGCCAGCGCATTGAGCGCCGGCATCGAGAAGGCACGCGTGATGCCGAGCAGCACCGCGCCGGCGAACAGCGGCGCGAGCGTACGCCCATCCGCCAGCGTCGCCCAGGCGAGCATGCTTGCGCAGACGAGTTGCAGCCCTAGGCAGATCCTTCCGATCAGCCGCCGGTCGACCCGATCGGCGGTCCAGCCGGTGATCAGGGTCAGCGCGAAGATCGGCAGGAACTGGGCCAGCCCGATCAGCCCGAGCTGCAGCGCCGCCGCCTTGGTTCCCATGGTAAGCCGGGCGATGTCGTAGACCTGCCAGCCGATCACCACGACCATCGCGTTCTGCGCCAGGTTGGAGGCTAGCCGGCCGATCCAGAACAGGCGATAGTCGCGATAGGCGAAAGGTTGCTTGGGCTGGTCCATGCCCCTCGCCTAACGCTCGGGCCTATCGGCGGAGCCATCGGAAACATGATCGCACCGAACGGAAAGTCCGTGCGCCTTTCCGATTACCCTGCGGTCCGGATCGATAGCCGCGCGGGGCCGCGCCACCCCTAGGCTCAAGCCATGAGCGAGAACCATATCACCGGCGCCGAGGCCGCCGTCCGCATGCTCCAGCTCCACGGGGTGAAGCATATCTTCGGGCTGTGCGGCGACACCAGCCTGCCCTTTTACGACGCGCTCGCGCGGCTCGATCACGGCATGGAACATATCCTCACCCGCGACGAGCGCAGTGCCGCCTATATGGCCGATGCCTATGCCCGGGTGACAGGCCGGATCGGCATCTGCGAAGGGCCGAGCGGCGGCGGCGCCACCTATATCCTGCCCGGCGTGATCGAAGCGAACGAGAGCTCGGTCGGGCTCGTCTCGATCACCTCCGACGTGCCCGTGGCGGCACGCGGCCGGTACCCGCTGACCGCGCTCGACCAGAAAGCGCTATTCGCCCCGCTCACCAAGTGGAACGGCGTGGCGGATCATGTCACCCATATCCCGCTGCTGTTCCGCACCGCCTTCCGCGCCGCGAGCACCGGGCGCCCCGGGGCGGCGCATATCGGCCTGCCCTATGACCTGCAGAAGCAACAGCTCGACACATCCGAAGTGTGGGGCCAGGCTGAGCATGGCAGCTTCCCCGCCTATCGCACCGCGCCCGATCCGACGCTGGTCGAGGCCGCCGCCAGCATGCTGCTCAATGCCCGCCGCCCGGTGCTGGTCTGCGGCGGCGGGGTTATCCTATCGGGCGCCTGCACGGAACTGATCGCGCTTGCCGAGCTGCTCGATGCGCCCGTGGCATCGACGGTCAGCGGGCATGGCACGATCCCGGACAACCATCCGCTCGCGATCGGCGTGGTCGGTGCAAACGGCGGCACCGACGAGACCCGCGAGGCGCTGGCGGACGCCGACACGGTCGCTTTCATCGGCTGCCGCGCCGGCTCGACGACGACCGAGCATGGCAGCGTGCCCGGCCGCGGCGTGCCAATCGTCCATATCGATATCGATCCGATGGTGGTCGGCGCGAATTACCAGGTCGAAGCGGGGTTGGTCGGCGATGCCCGCCTCTGCCTGTCCGCGCTGCTCGCCGAAATCACCCGGCGCGTGGACGGCCCGCGCAACACCGACGCCGCGCGTCGCCTCGCCGGCCTGCGCGCCGCGAAGCGCGCGCGCTTCGAGGCGCTGGCCCATTCGAACGAGCGCCCGATCCGCCCCGAACGCGTGCTCGCGGCAATCCAGAAGGCGCTGCCCGCGGACGGTATCATCGTCGCCGATCCGGGCACTCCCTGCCCCTATTTCTCCGGTTATTTCGACTTCGACAGCACCGGCCGCAGCTTCATCACCAATAGGGCGCACGGCGCGCTCGGCTTCTCGCTGCCCGCGGCACTGGGTGCGGCCTATGGCCGGCCGGGCGCCAAGGTGGTCGCGGCGATGGGCGATGGCAGCTTCGGCTTCGCGGTCGGCGAGCTCGAGACGATCGTGCGCAAGGGCCTGCCGATCACGCTGATCGTGTTCAGCAACGCGTCGTACGGGTGGATCAAGGCCAGCCAGAAGGACGGCTATGGCAGCCGCTTCTTCTCGGTCGACTTCAACCGATCCGACCACGCCCGCATTGCCGAGGCCTTCGGGCTGAAGGCATGGCGCGTCGAGGATCCGGCGGAGGTCGATGCCGTCATCGCCGCGGCGATCCGCCACGACGGACCGAGCCTGGTCGATGTGATCAGCCAGCCGCTCGAGCAGTCGGCCGTACCCGTAAGCAAATGGATGGGATGACCCGGAAACGAAAACGGCGCGCCACCAGGGCGCGCCGTTCAAGGCTGGAGGGACTGGCTAGAAACTGAACCCCAGCGACACGCCATAGGTGCGCGGCGCGTTGCTCGTGCCGTTGTCGCCGCTGTTGGTGGCGCCGAGCTGGCTCCAGTAATGCGTGTCGGTCAGGTTCTTGCCCCACACCCGGATCGTCCATTTATCGCCCGGCATCTTCCAGGCGATCGAAGCATCGAGCAGGCTGTAATGGCCCTGGAACACGCGTTCGTCGGTCGTGCCGACATAGCCGTCATTGTAGTAATAGTTGCCGGCGATCGTGAACGTGCCGGCACTCGCCGTCGGGATGTCGAGCGAGCCACCCACGCTTGCGGTGAATTCCGGCGTGTTCTGCAGCTTGTTGCCCGAGGCATCGCCGCGCAGCAGGCAGTTGCCGCCAAGCTGGGCAAAGGGGCTGCCGAAGGTTCCCAGGCAGGTCTGCCCGGTCGGTATCACGAAGCCCGCAGGCAGCGGGAACGGCACCGAGATGATCGCATTGGTGAAGTTGGTATAGCGAGCATGCGTGTAGTTCACGCCGCCGAACAGCTTGAAGTTGCGGCTCACCTGCACCGTCACATCGGCATCGATGCCATAGATATGCGCGCCGTCGGCGTTGTAGATGCTGTTGGCGCCCGAGATGACCTGCTGCACCTGGATGTTCGACTGGTCATAATAATAGCCCGCGACGTTCAGCCGCACGCGGCGATCGAACAGGTCGGACTTGATGCCCAGTTCATAGGCATCGACCACTTCCGGATGGAGCAGGATGATCGGCGAGACCTGGGCGATATAGGTGCCGCTGCGGAAGCCGCGATTGTAGCTCGCATAGGCCAGCAGCTCGGGCGAGAAGCGGTGATCGAGCGAGGCGCGCCAGGTCAGCTTGTTGAAGACATGGTCGTCGGCCGAATTGGTGACCGTGCGCACATTGGTGGCGCCGTTGAACGAAATCGACTGGGCGGTGAGCGAACGGGTGTCGCTGGTGTAGCGGATGCCCGCGGTGAAGTTCGTGCTCTCGCCGAAGGTGTAGGTGCCTTCCGCGAAGCCCGAATAGGAGTCGAGCTTCACGTTGTTCACCTGGTCGGTATAGCCGTTGCCGCCAAAGGTGAGCAGGCCGCTCGACCGGCTCTGTGCACTGCCGGCGCTGTCATGCATGTAGAAGCCGCCCAGCACCCATTTGAACGGACCGGCGCTGTCGGAGATCAGGTTGATCTCCTGGGTGAACTGCTTGTCGTACTGGATGTTGTCGATCACCAGGCGGCGCAGCGCGGTGCCGTCCGGATCGAAATAATAGGTGAAGTCCGATTTGCGGTAGCCGGTCATGCTCTTCAGCGTGAAGCCGCCGAAATCATGGCTGATCGTCAGCCCGGTGCCCCATTGCCGCGTCGTCATCCGCGGATCGATGTCCGAATAGATGTCGCGGTCCGGGTCGCCGCCGGCCGCGATGATCTGGTTGGGCACATTCTGGCCGAGCGCGTTGAGCCGGAAGTTGCGGAAGGCCGGCTCGGAGGCATAGCGGCCGTTGAAGTCACCGCTCAGCAGCACCGAAGTGTCGGCGTCAGGCTGGAACAGCAGCTTGGCGCGGCCCGCCCAGGTGCGGCCGGCCTGGATGTCCTTGCCGGTGAACACGTTCTTGCCGAAGCCGTTGCCGCGATCCTCGACCTGGGCCGAGATGCTGGCGGCCAGCGTGTCGGTGATGCCGCCGGTCAGGAACAGGCCGCCGTTCAGCGTCGAATAATTGCCGAAGCCGATCTGGCCCTTGGCCTTGGTCTCGAAGCTCGGCGCCATGGTGCTGATCTGGATGAGGCCGCCGGTGGCGTTGCGGCCGAACAGCGTGCCCTGCGGCCCTTTGAGCACGGCCACCTGATCGGTGTCGAACAGCGACTGGAGCACGCCGAACGAAGCCCCATAGTAGAAGCCGTCGACATAGACGGCGACCGGGTTCTCGATGCCCGGGCCCTGGCCGGTGGCGCCCACGCCGCGGATGCGCGGCAGGCCGATGCCGCCGGTGGCGGTGGTGACGTTGAGCGCCGGCACGCTGGCCTTCAGGTCCATCGTCTCGTTGGTGCCCGCCGCGCTCAGCTGCTCGCTGTTCAGCGCGGTGATCGCGATCGGCACGTTCTGCGCGCTTTCCTGGCGCTTCTGGGCGGTGACCACGATGTCGACCAGCCCATTGTCCGTTGCCTGGGCGTCGGTGGTGGCAGGCGCCGGCGGCGTGGCGGTTTCCTGCGCGAAGGCCGGCATGGTCCAGGCGGCGGCACTCGCCAGCAGGGCAGTACGCGCGACCGTTCGCGCCACGCGGTTGCGATAGCTCATCAAACTTCCCTCCCTTTTCGCCGGTCTTGCCGGCGCTTGTCGTCGATGGCTGTCCGATCCGCCCCACGGATCGCGCCTACCTTATTAGTTTCGACGAGGATGATTACTTCGGCGGCGCGGCTTTCGTCCGATCAGAAACCCGTAGCCGCCGATAGTTTTGGCGCAGCGTCTCAGCGCTTCGCGGGCAGATACAGCGGCATCGAATCTTCCCACTTGCTGTCGGTCAGCATCCTCTTGCCCGATCCGTCGCGGTTCATGACGTAGATCTGGCCATATTGCTGGAAGGTCTGGTCGTAGAGCGCAGCCTCGTCACGGAAACCGTGCTGCGATCCGCTCCACAAGATGCGGTTGTCCGCCGTCCACACCGCATGGCCGTCGCTCGATCCGTGCGTGGTCGCGCGGAACAGGTTCGAGCCGTCAGGGCTGATCGTATAGATGTCGAAATTGCCGTCCTCGGCGCGCTTGCGAGTGAAGACGATGCTCTTCCCGTCGGGCGACCAGCCGGGGAGATTGTCATAGCCCTGAGTGAGCACCCGGGTCTGGCGCGTCTCGAGATTGAGGATGCGCAGGCCCTTCTCGTCGTCGCTCCACAAGCGATAGACGATCTCCTTGCCGTCGCCCGAATAGCTCGGGAAACCGCAATGCTGCTTGCCGTCGGTCAATTGTTCCGCGCCGGTGCCGTCCGCGCGCACCCGCCACACCGCCGCATTGGCCTTGTCGCGCAGGAAGAACCACGCGCCCAGCCCGAAACTGATCCACTCGCCATCGGGCGACCAGGCCGGCTGGAACGCGCCCGCCAGCCCCTTCTTCACCAGGTCCGGATCGAGCCCGCGCCCTTCTATATCGAACACCTTGCGCTTCTGGCTGCCGTCCGGCCGCATCACCATGATCGAGGCGTTGCCGGTCTGCTTGTCGGTATAGACGATCCATCCCTGCTTCGACATCAGCGGGAAGACATCGGTCTCGCGATACTCCCAGTCCTTGTCCCAGCTGTAGAGCGGCTTCCACACCGGCCGGGCCGGCTGGAACTTCACCTTCTCGTAGATCACCGACTTGCCATCGTCCGACCAGTGCGGCGAGCGGATCATCGCCTGCTTCACCGCCGGCCGGTCGCTCGTATAGGCCAGTCCCTCGTTCGGGCCGTACTTGACCAGGTAGCCGATCTCGCTGTTCGACAGGAACTGCGGCTGCAGCTTCAGCTCATTGTCGGCCTGATGCTCGACCCGCTCGCCGCTCGCGACATCGACCGAGACGATCTTGCTGGGCGTCTTGCCGATATAGTTGGGGCGCCGCGCGCCCCAGGTCGCCTCGACCGTCATCTCGTAGAAGACGATCCGGCGCCCATCGGGCGACCATTTGGGCGAACCCAGGCAATAACCGGGCTTGGTCGCCACCTTGCGGAAGCCCTTGCCGTCCACGCCGATCACATAGATCGACAGTTCCTGCGTGTGCTCCCAGCCATGGCCATTGTCATGCCCGGTCCAGGCGGTGTTGCGGTCGCTCGAAAAGGCGATCCACTTGCCATCCGGCGACCAGGCCGGGCGGTAATAGCAGTCCGGCTTGCCGTCCTCGCCCCGCACGTCGTTGATCCCCGTCAGCTGGCGGGTACGCCCGGTCTTCAGGTCCATCAGCCAGATGTTCGCGCGGTAACCATTGCGAGTGGAGACGAAGGCCAGTGTCCGCCCATCCGGCGACAGCACGCCGGCATCGTCCACCGGGGCACCGGTCACCAGCGGCTGGACCAGCTTGCCGTCGGCGGTGGCGCGGAAAATGTCCGACTGGCCGTCGCCATTGCGCTCCGAGGTGAAGATGAACCCGCCGCCCGGGGCGAACACGCCGTTATATTCGAAGCGCGTATCGGCGAGCAGCTTGCGCTCGTTCGAGCCATCGAGCCCGGCGATGTAGAGTTCGGATACCGAGGGCGCGATGCGGTTCATCAGCATCACGCCCTTCTTGCCCGGCGTCGTCACCGGCCCCGCCCAGTCTTCTGCCAGCGCCGAGCGCGCGACCAGCGCGGTGCCGGGCAGCGCCCACAGGAAATCACGACGACGCATCCAAACTCTCCCGCTCGCCCGCAATGGTGCGGGTCATCCTGGCGGCGAGTTTCGCCGGGGCGGCCTTCCGGTCCAATCACAAAACCGCATGCCCCGATCATTTCTATTCGGGCGCCACGCATGCCGTAGCGCAAAATCTATCATCGCCCCGGCCAAACCAATGCGGATCGATCGCCGTGCCGCGCCTAACAGCTAGCCTCGCCGGCCCCATCGAGCGTCGGCCCGGCCACCCGCCAAAAGAGCGGGGGCGGAGAATACCCAAATCGAATAGAAAATGATTGGGGAGGATAGATTGAGCCCGAAGTTCCTTTGCGCGCTGCTCGCAGGCACGAGCACGCTGATCCTGTCATCGCCGGCGCTGGCGCAGACCGCGCCCGACGCGACCAACACCACCGCCCAGGCCGAAGACGCGCCGCTCACCACCGAGGGGCAGATCATCGTCACCGGTTCGCGCGTCATCCGCAACGGCGACAACAGCCCGTCGCCGGTCACCGTCATCTCCACCGAGGACGTGCTGACCTCCAATCCCGGCTCCACCCTGGCCGACGCGCTCAACACCCTGCCCGCCTTTGCCGGCTCGCGCGGCTCGTCGAGCAACCCGACCACGGTGGGTAGCGCCGCGGGCGGCAACGGTTCGGCCAACCAGCTCAACCTGCGCAACCTGGGCGCGACCCGCACGCTCGTGCTGATGGACGGCAAGCGCATCCCGCCGACGCTGTTCAACGGCGTGGTCGATGTCGACATCGTGCCGCAGATGCTCGTCCAGCGCGTCGACATCGTCACCGGCGGCGTCTCGGCGGTCTATGGCTCGGACGCGATGTCGGGCGTGGTCAACTATGTCCTCAACCACAATTTCAACGGCATCCGGGCCGAGGCGAGCCGCGGCATCTCCGAATATGGCGACGATGCCAAGACCGACCTCGCGCTTGCCTGGGGCGGCAATCTGGCCAGCGGCCTGCACCTTGAGCTGAGCTACGAGTATCGCAAGGAAGACGGGATCGATAACCGCTCGTCGCGCCCCTGGCTGAACCAGGTGGGCGTGACCGGCGCGGGCACCACCGCCAATCCCTATGTGCTGCAGACCAACCTGCGCCAGAACAGCTTCCCGTTCGGTGGCCTGATCACCAGCGGCGCACTCAACGGCCAGACCTTCGCCAGCAACGGCGTGCTCAGCCCGTTCGTGCACGGCACCTCGACCGGCACCTCGTCGATCGAGATCGGTGGCAGCGGCGGGTATTGGGACTCATCGCTGATCGCGAAGCTCGAGGGGCACCAGCTCTTCGGCCGGCTCGACTATGACGCGCCCGGCGGCGGCGTGCACGCCTATGTCCAGGGCTCGGCCAACTTCAAGACCAACACCAGCTATGCCGAGACCAGCCAGCTCAACAACGTTACGATCAGCCGCACCAACGCGTTCCTGCCAGCAGCCTATCAGGCGCTGATCCCGACCACCCAGCCGACCTTCACCTTCTCGAAGTTCATGAGCGACATCCCGCGCAACACCGCGGTCGCGGACTCGAAGCAATGGGTCGTCGCGGCCGGGCTCGACGGCAATCTGGGCGGGGCGAAATGGGCAGTGAACTACACCCACGGCCGCTCGGAGCTCGACACGGCACTCAGCAACGTCATCAACCGGCAGAAGCTCTCCGCCGCGCTCGACGCGGTCAACAGCGGCGGGCAGATCGTCTGCAACATCACCGTGACCAATCCCGGCCTGATGCCGGGTTGCGTGCCGATCAACGTGTTCGGCCCCAACGCAGCGTCGGCGGCGGCGATCGATTACGTCACCGACACGGTCTATTTCTCCTCGGTCACCCAGATGGACGCGGTCTCGGGCGAAATCTCGGGCTCGCCGTTCAGCACCTGGGCCGGCCCGGTCTCGGTCGCGCTGTCGGGCGAATGGCGCAAGACGAGCTATTCCTCGAAGAGCAGCTCCACCCCGGCCGACTTCGTCAGCTGCACCGGGCTTCGCTACAATTGCGTCGCGACCAACACGGTCAATGAATCGAGCTTCGGCCAGGATCTTGCCGGGCACAGCCTGTCGGTGTGGGAAGTCGCCGGCGAGTTCGACCTGCCGCTGCTGCGCGACGTGCCGTTCTTCAAGTCGCTGAATATCAACGGGGCCGCGCGCTACACCAAGTACAATGTCAGCGGCGACTATGTGACCTGGAAGCTGGGGGCGGACTGGCACCTCAACGACTGGATCAGCCTGCGCGCCACGCGCTCGCGCGACATCCGCGCGCCAACCCTGTTCGATCTCTACGCGCCGCTCTCGATCGTCCAGGTGCGCGCGCTCGATCTCTATACCAACACGACGCCGACGGTTCCGAACCCGAACTACTCGAACCCGAACCTGACGGCGGAGATCGGCAACACGCTTACCGGCGGCGTGGTGCTCAAGCCCTTCCGCGGCTTCAGCCTCGCGGTCGACGCCTATCGGATCAAGATCTCCGACGCGATCACCCAGATCAATGGCCAGACCGCCGAGATCCAGCTCGCCTGCTATGCCAGCGGCGGCAGCTCGCCCTATTGCGCGCTGCAGAGCCGGCCGCAGGGCCTGAACGGCAACACCACCGCCGCCAACCAGGCAACGAGCTGGTCGGCGCGCTACCTCAACATCTCGAATGTCGAGACCTGGGGCATCGATGTCGAGGCGAACTATGCCGGCCGCCTGTTCGATCGCCCGATGAGCATCCGCCTGCTCGCGGCCTATCAGCCCGACCTGATCTTCCGCCAGCCGGGCATCGCGGACATCGACATGGCCGGCGTCGGCTTCGGCGCGCTGGGCTTCTCGGCCACGCCGACGGTGCGGCTCACCGGCTATCTCCATGTCGAGCCGATCGAGGGCATCTCGGTCGATATCATGGAGCGCTGGCGCAATGCGATGAAGCTGGGCGCCGACGGCACCGGCGTGATCCAGAACAACCGGATCGCGCCCTTCGCCACGACGAACCTCAACCTGGCGTTCAACGTGCCGGGATCGAAGGGCCAGTATCAGTTCTACGTCAACGTGCAGAACCTGTTCGACGCCACGCCGCCACTCGCCGCCTATGTCGGCAACGGCACGCGGGCGGGGCTGCGCGATGGCTTCGCGCTCGGCGATGACCCGCGCGGCCGCTACTACACAGCGGGCGTGCGGCTGAAGTTCTGACAACCAAAATGAAACTTCAGGATTAATGCACTCACAAAACTCGATTTATCGAATTTCGGAGAGCCCCCCCCGGCTCTCCGAAATATCCGTGACGATGCAAAGGGCCAGGCCTTCAGAGCCCGGTCATTTTCAGCACGGCCTCGGGCAACCGCTCGCCTTCGACGATGATCGCGGAGGTGCCAGCCTCGATCTCGGCGAGATCGGCTGCGGTAAGCTCGAGATCGATCGCACCGAGGTTTTCGCGCAGCCGGGTCAGCTTCGTGGTTCCAGGGATCGGCACGATCCACGGATGCTGGGCCAGCAACCAGGCGAGCGCTACCTGTGCCGGGGCCACGCCCTTGCGTTCCGCGACCGCGCGAACAATGCCGACCAGCGCCATATTGGCCTTGCGCGCCTCGAGCGAGAAGCGCGGCACCAGGTTGCGGAAATCGCCCTCGGGGAACTTCGTGTTCTCGTCGATCTGGCCGGTGAGGAAGCCGGCCCCGAGCGGGCTGAACGGGACGAAGCCGATGCCCAGCTCCGCCAGCGCCGGAAGCAACTCGGTCTCCGGCCCGCGCCAGAACAGCGAATATTCACTCTGCACTGCCGTAACCGGCTGCACGGCATGGGCACGACGGATCGTGGCCACGCCCGCCTCGGACATCCCGAAATGCTTCACCTTGCCCTCGGCGATCAAGTCCTTGAGCGCACCCGCCACTTCCTCGATCGGCACGTCCGGATCGACGCGGTGCTGGTAGAACAGGTCGATACGATCGGTCCTCAGGCGCCTGAGGGCGGCATTCGCCACCGCCTTGATATGCTCGGGCCGGCTATTGGTGCCGCCACGGCGCGCGCCTGTCTCGAGATCGATGTCGAACCCGAACTTGGTCGCGATGACGACCTGATCGCGGATCGGCTGCAATGCCTCACCCGCCAGTTCCTCGTTCGCGAAGGGCCCATAGGCTTCGGCGGTGTCGAAGAAGGTCAGGCCTTCATCGTGCGCCGCGCGGATCAGGGAGATCATCTCCGATTTGTCGACGGGCGAGCCATAGACACCGGTCATGCCCATGCAGCCGAGCCCCAGCGCCGAGACCTCAAGGCCGTTGCCCAACAAGCGCATCTTCATGCCGTCATCCTTTCAACTGGCCGAGCCAGCTTCTGACCTGGTTCAGGGTTCGCCGTTCCTGATCCGCCTCCATCACGAAAGGCGTCTCGATCCGGGCAGCAGGCGCGTGGCTCTCAAGCACCGATGCAGCATTGCCGATGCCGTAGCCGCCATGGGTGATGAACGGCCGGATCGTGCGCCCCCGCAGATCATGTACCTTCAGGAACGATCGGATCGGTGGAGGCACGGTTTCGCCCCAGATGGGAAAGCCGAGATACAACGCCCGGCAATCCGCCAGATTTTCGATCTTCGCCGCCAGCGCGGGCTCGAAGCCGCTATCCCGCTCCCTTGTCGCCTGCGCGACGTGCTGCTCATAATCCTCGGGATACGGGCGGGCCGGTCGGATCTCGAACAGTCCGCAGCCGAGCTCCCGGTGAAGCGTCTCGGCAATGACGCGCGTGTTGCCCGAGCGTGTGAAATAGGCGACGAGCACCCTGGAACCGGTCATCGCCGCGCCCCCTTCCTTCGCACAAGCGTCCGTGCTCGCGAACGCGAGGACCGCCGGCGCGGCAAGCATCGCGCGACAGGAGAAGGCATCGCCCTTCCCCTTCACGGTCGCATCGGGGCTTCCGCCCCGGAAAACGCCTGCACCGCCGGTGGCAGGCGATCGCCCTTGATCGCGATCGCCGCCACCGCCTTGTTCAGCGCATTCAGTTCATCCGGCGTGAAATGCAGGCGCATCGCCCCGCTATTCTCCCGCATGTGCGCCATCTGGGTGGTCCCGGGGATCGGGACGATCCAAGGCTTCTGACCGAGCAGCCACGCAAGGGCGACCTGCGCGGGAGAGGCCTGCTTCCGCTCCGCCCAGGACCGCAACAGCGTAACGAGTGCCAGATTGGCCGTCAGGTTTTCCCCGGAGAAGCGAGTCTCGTTCTTGCGGATATCGCCCTCCGCATAGGCCGTCCGCATATCGATCGCTCCGGTCAGGAAGCCGACCCCCAACGGGCTCCACGGTACGAAACCGATGCCAAGCTGCTCGCACAGCGGCAGCACTTCCGCCTCCGGCCCACGCCACAGCATCGAATATTCGCTCTGCACCGCGGCAACCGGAAGTTCGGCATGCGCGCGACGGAGCGTGTTCAGCCCCATCTCGCACAATCCCCAGTGCAGCACCTTGCCCTGCGCCTTCAGCTCCTTGATCGTGCCGGCAACATCCTCGATCGGCACCTGCGGATCGACGCGGTGCTGGTAGAGCAGATCGATGCGATCGGTCCGCAGCCGCTTCAGCATCGCATCGACCACGGTCCTGATATGATCGGGCCGGCTGTTCAAACCGGGCAGCCGGCGGCCTGTCTCGGGATCGATATTCCAGCCGAACTTGGTTGCGATGACGACCTTGTCGCGGAAGGGCTGCGCGCTCTCGCCAAGGATCCGCTCGACTTCGAACGGGCCATAGGCCTCGGCGGAATCGAAGAAGGTCACGCCCTGATCATAGGCGGCACGGATGATGCGGATCATCTCCGGGCGGTTGGGGATAGTGGTCTGGTAGGTGCGGCTCATGTTCTGGACGCCCAGCCCGACGCTCGAGACTTCCAGCGAGCCGAGCCTGCGCCTGTCCGCCCCGGAAGCGTCGGGGACGCCGGAGACCTGCGCCGACGCAATGGTCCCGGGCGCAATCAGCGGAGCCACGGCGAGCGCGCCTCCGGCCAGCAAGGCGCGGCGGCCGATCTTCGGTTGCCCGGTCATTCCGCTACCTCCTGCCTGGCAGGTGCCTCGCGGCCGGCCATTGCCATTTGCGCGGGTGCGTAGCGCTCGCCCGCCGGCTCGATCCGGGATGCGGCATCATTGATATCGCGCAGTTCATCGTCGCCCAGCGCCACGTCGGCCGCTGCAATATTCTCCTCCAGCCGATGGAGCTTGGTCGTGCCCGGGATCGGCACGATATAGGGGCGCTGCGCCAGCAACCATGCCAGCGCAATCTGGGCAGGCGCAGCGCCCTTCTCGCCGGCGACGCGCCGTAGCAGATCCACAAATGCCTCGTTCTTCGCCAGCGCGTCCGGCTGGAAGCGCGGAGTCGTCGCGCGGAAATCGCCCTGCGGCAGCGCCTGGTTCGACATGGCGCCGGTCAGGAACCCCTTGCCGAGCGGGCTGTACGGCACGAAACCGATGCCGAGCTCGTCGCAGGCTGCGAGAATGCCATTGGTCTCCGGCGCACGCCACCACAGCGAATATTCATTCTGGACGGCCGTCACCGGCTGTACCGCATGGGCGCGGCGCAGCGTCTGCGCGCCGGGCTCGGAAAGCCCGAAATGCTTGACCTTGCCCTCGGCGATCAGATCGCGAACGACGCCTGCGACATCTTCGATCGGCACATTGGGATCGACGCGGTGCTGATAGAGCAGGTCGATGGTCTCGATCCCGAGCCGCTGGAGCGAACGGTCCACGATGCCACGGATGGCTTCGGGACGGCTGGAGACGCCGCGGTTCTCGGCTGTTTCCGGATCGATGTCGAACCCGAACTTGGTGGCGATCACCACCTGATCCCGCACCGGCCGCAGGGCCTCGCCGACCATCACCTCATTGGTGAAGGGACCATAGACTTCTGCCGTGTCGAAGAGGGTGACGCCGCGATCCACGGCCTGGCGGATCAGGGTGACGCCCTCATCCTTGCTCACCCGGGTCGCGTAGCCGAAGTCGAGGCCCATGCAGCCAAATCCGAGTGCCGAGGCCTGAAGGCCCTGACCAAGCGTACGTGTTTTCATCGAAATTCTCCGGTTTGTCGGTTTGAAATCAGGTGCGGGCCGTGCGTGGCAGCAGCCAGGTGCAGAGCAGGCAAGCCGCCCCGGTGAGCGCCATCACCAGGCCCAGCGGCCCCGGTGTTCCATCCGCCAGCAGGCTCACCAGCGCCGAACCCAGGATACCGCCGCCATATTGGAACGCGCCGATAAGCGCGGAGGCGGCTCCGGCCCGCTCGGGAAACGCATCCAGCGCGCCTGCGATGGAATTGGCGACGATCAGTCCGTTCATGCCACTGAACAGGATCAGCGGGAGGGCCAGGCCGGCGAGCCCACCGAAGCCGGTATAGCCCGCTACCGCCGATGCCAGCCCGGCAATTGCCGCGATCACCGCCCCCGAACGGATGAGACGATCCATGCCGATGCGCGGTACCAGCCGGGCATTGAGCATGTTCATCAGCATGATCGCCAGGATCGCCAGGCCGAACAGCAGGCCATAGAGCTGTGGCGAGACGTGGTGGACGCGGATGTATGCGTCGGGCGAGCCGGCGATATAGGCGAAGGCACCGGCATAGAAGAAACCGCCCACGCCTGCCGCTGCGAGGATCCGCCGGTCGCCCAGCAGGGCGACGTAGCGCGAAAGGGCGTGGCGGACCGCGTTCGCGTCCCGCCGCTCGGATGCGAGCGTTTCGGGAACGGTGAACAGTGCCGCCATCGTGATCGCCCCAATGCCGACGAGCAGCCAGAAAATCAGATGCCAGGATCCGATCGACAACAGCTGGCCACCGATCAGCGGGCCGACCAGGGGCGCCACCGCCATGATCGTGATCAGGGTGGAGAGCATTTGCGCCGCCCGGTCACCAGCGAACAAGTCGCGCACCATCGCGCGGGAAAGAACGACGCCGGCCGAAGCACCGGTTGCCTGCACCAGCCGCCATGCGATCACTTCGGGAACGCTTGAGGAAAGTGCGCAGCCGGCCGAACCGATCATGAAGAGCGCGATGCCGATCGCGACGGGTATCCGCCTTCCGATCTGGTCGCTAACCGCGCCCCAGAAGAGCTGGCCAAGGCTGAAGCCGACCAGATAGGTGGACACCGTCAGCTCCAGCGCGCCCGGGCCGCTATGCAGGTCGATCGCCATCGCGGGCATTGCAGGCAGATACAGGTCCGTGGAAATCGAACCGAACGCCATCAGCGTCGCCAGCACCGCCAGTATCCGCAGAGGGTTGCGAGCGGTACTTGCCGCCTCCGACGGGAGCGTGATCGACGGGGAGGTTACTTGCATCGTCATGTCGCGGTCCTTCGCGAGCAGGACGGCGGCCACGGCCGCAGCATTCCTGGTCACCGCCCATTTACGCCTCCGGACCGTTGCCGATTAGACAGGCAATGGAACTTGAGCCTATGAATATCAGTCATGAAACTTTGAGGAAGCGGCATGAAACGCGAGGACATGGCGGACCTCACGATGTTCCTGGCAGTCGCCGAGGAAGCGAGCTTCACGGCCGCCGCGAAGAAACTGGGCATCTCGCAATCCGCACTCAGCCATACCGTCCGCCGGCTTGAAACCCGGCTTGGCCTCAGGCTGCTGACCCGAACCACCCGCAGCGTGGCCCCCACCGAAGCGGGCGAACGCCTCCTCGACACGCTCCGCCCGGCCCTGGAGGAAATCGACCAGCGGCTGGCCTCGCTGACCCAACTACGCGAGCGGCCGGCCGGCACGGTCCGCATCACGACGTCCGAACATGCCGCCGAAACGATCCTCTGGCCCGCGATCGACCGGTTTGCCCGCGCCTATCCGGACATAAACATCGAATTGAACGTGGAGTCCGGCCTGACCGACATCGTCGCCGGCCGCTTCGATGCCGGCGTCCGGCTCGGCGAAGCGCTCGCCAAGGACATGATCGCGGTCCGCATTGGTCCACAGGTCAGGATGATTGCAGTCGGTGCGCCCGGCTATTTCACCGCGTATGGCATGCCGGCAACACCCCAGGATCTCGCTCAGCATCGCTGCATCAATCTGCGCATGACCAGTGCGGGCGGCATCTATGCTTGGGAGTTCGAGAAGGACGGACGCGAACTCCGCATGAAAGTGGACGGCCAGCTGGTGCTCGACCGGGTTCCGCTGATCCTCAAGGCCGCGGTGGCGGAGCACGGCATCGCGTTCGTCATGGAAGACCGGGCGACTGAAGAACTGCGCTCAGGATCGCTCGTGCGGGTACTTGAGGATTGGTGCCCGCCTTTCGACGGCTATCATCTTTACTATCCAAGCCGCCGGCTGGTGTCGCCGGCATTCAGGCTGTTCATCGAGGCTCTTCGCTACCGGCAGGCCTGAGCCAGATAACAAAGCCGGGAAGCGGAAGTCGCCGCAAAGCACGAGACAAGCAGGCACGGCGCCCGATATCGGTCTCGGCGAACCACTATCCAATCATGAACCTGCTCAGGATCCCGGACGAGCGGGCAGATCCGCACGATCTGCCGCACTCCGCAAATAGCGATAAATCCGAATACAATTTACAGACAGCCACGACGTTATTACGTAATTTCTACATTAAATTACGTAATTTCTATGTTGATGTACCTATCAGAAAGATCACGTCTAGGGGTTAACCACGATATAGACTTACAGCCTAAATTAATTCGTCGAGCGCAATTTACCCTTGCGATTTCAGGGGGAAAATTGCTTGCAGGTTATTCGTGTCAGACATGAAAGGGAGCGCAGGGCAGTATTACTGTCCGCGGTAGCCCTTTCTTGTATCTGTACGACGCCCGCCTTCGCGCAGACGCGCGCGGGAACCTGGATTACCAATACCGCGCGCCTTGACTATTCCATGGACGGCGCCCCCGAGCAGGTCAGCTCCAACCCCTCGACGTTGCAGGTCGCAGAATTCATCGGCAGCCGGATCGTCGCGCGCGCGCTGCGCATGGCGGTGGTACCGGGCCACCTCACGCCCCTGCCCTTCACCCTGACCAATATTGGCAATGGCCGCCAGGCCTTCTGCCTCAGCGCCGACTATCCCGACGGCACGGTCGAGGGCTTCGCGATCGATGGCGACAGCGACGGGCTCTACGATCCCGCGCATGACAGGATGCTGCCTGACGGCTGCACCGAAGAACTGGAGCCCGGCCAGTCGGTCGACTTCCTCGCGTTCTTCCGCAGCAGACTGGGTACGGTCCATACGCTGACCCTGATCGCCCATCCCAAGGGCAGCAGCGGCGGCTCCATCGGCACGGGCCCCGTCTCCACCGTCGTAACCATCGAGCCCATGGCGGGCGGCGGCGACCCGACGCTCACCAAGAGCCAGTCGGTGCTCGATCCCTGGGGCGGGACCATTCCCGCGCATGGCGCAGTGGTGACCTATACGCTGGTCGCCACTTTCCCCGGCCTCACCGCCAATGCCGCGGTCATCGATCCGATCCCGGCGGGGACGCGCTACCTCCCCGGCAGCCTCATGCTCGACGGCACCGCGCTCAGCGATGCCAGCGACGGCGATGCCGGCAGCTTCGACGGCACCGGGATCCGGGTCGCGCTCGGCGATGTCCCAGCGGCCACCACCCACAGCATCCAGTTCAAGGTCACCATCCAATGACGAGGAGTTTCACCATGCGCCATGCCTTGTTGCTCGGCAGTCTGTTGCTGACGACTGCGACCGCCGCCGTCGCCGCGCCCTCCGGGCCGGTGAACATCACCACGACCGTGCTCGCCGAAACACGCGCCGAGGCCGCCAACGGCACCACCCAGGTCAGACTGGTGCCGGTCAGGCGCGTCGTGCCCGGCGACCATGTCGTCTACCAGATCAAGGTCACCAACAGCGGCGCAAAGCCCGCCAGCGGCGTGGTGATCGCCAATCCGGTGCCGGCCGGCATGCAATATGCCGGGCCCGCCGCCAATTCCCCCGCGCCCGAGGTGTCGGTCGACGGGAAGAGCTTCGGCCAGCTCGCTTCGCTTCGCATCGCCACCGCCGATGGACGGGCCCGCCCCGCCACCGCGGCCGATGTGCGCGTGGTGCGCTGGCGGTTGGCCCAGCCGGTGCCCGCCGGCGGTGCGCAGCAGGTCGCATTTCGTGCACTTCTAAAGTGATATCAGTGATTTAACATCAGAAATTGAGGTATTTTCTCATGAGCATCCATCCTTTGCGGGGGGCATTGTTGGGGGGCAGCGCACTCGCGGCAACGACCCTGGCAGCACCTGCCTTCGCCCAGTCGCAGACCGCGTCTGGCACCACCGTCAACAACCAGGCCAGCGTCAGCTATGACGTCGGCGGATCGACCCAGTCGGTCTCGTCGAACGTCGCCAGCTTCGTGGTCGACAAGAAAGTGAATCTGGCGGTCGCCGAAGTCGGCGGCGCAGTGACGCAGACGGCGATCGGCGCCACCGCCCAGGTCACGACCTTCACCGTTACCAACCTGACCAACGCGACCCAGGACTTCCGCCTGGATCCGGACCAGCAGAGCGTGTCGATCCCGCTGCTCGGCAGTGACAATTTCAACGTCACCAACATGCATGCCTATGTCGATAGCAACGGCAACGGCACCTACGACGCCGGTATCGACACCGCGACCTATATCGACGAGCTCGCGCCGGATGCCTCGGTCACCGTGTTCATCGTCGCCGACATCCCGAACACCCCGGGCATCGATACCGCAATCGTCTCGCTCAACGTCGTGGCAGCGACCGGCGGCACGGGCGGCGCGCTCGGCGCCGACCTGATCGCCAGCTCGACGCTCGTGCCGGATTCCGCCGGCACCGTCGAAATCGTCTTCGCCGACGGCTCGGGCGCGCTCGATCTCGCCCGCAACGGCCAGGCCCGCGCGTTCGACGCCTATCACATCTCCACCGCGGTGGTGACGCTGGGCAAGACCTCGCGCGTGATCAGCGATCCGATCAACTTCCTGGCCAACCCGCATGCCATCCCCGGCGCGACGATCGAATATTGCATGACGATCAACAATGCGGGCCCGGGCACGGCGACCAATCTCACCGTGACCGACAATGTGCCGGCGAACACCACCTTCGTACCGGGCTCGATCCAGGTCGGCACTTCCGCCGGCGGTGGCGGCTGCATCCTGGTCGGCACCTCCGAGGACGACAACAACACGGGCGCGGACGAGACCGACCTTTACGGCGGTTCGTTCGACGGCACTACGGTGCGGGGCACGATCCCGTCGGTAGCGCCGCTCGGCGCTTACGCCGTCGCGTTCCGAGTCACGATCAACTGATCCGTACAAGTGATTGAAAACCCATACCGGTGCGCAACTTCGCGCTGCGCACCGGATCGGGAAGATCAATGAACCCACCGTCTCGTCTCTCGCGCCTGTTCACCGGCGCCCTCGCGCTCGCGGCGCTTGGCTCCGCATTCCTGGGGAATGCGGAGGCGCAGACGATTCGCAACACGGCCACGCTTCAATTTGCCGACGGCTCCGGCACCCGCGCGATCGCATCCAATGAAGTGACGCTGGATCGCCTCAAGAAGCCGACCGTGCTGGGCTTCCGCCAGCTCCCTTCCGGCTACCAGTTCGTCGGCATGAAGTGCGAGACGAGCCCCAGCCTTCAGTTCACTCCCGCCGAAGTGACCGCCGCGCAGCTTGCCGCCGCGCCCCAGCTCCAGTCGCATGACGTGCAGAACGCGATGATCGTGACGCTCGAGGCAGAGGCCGAGAACCGCGATCCCAATGTGCGCGAATGGGCCTGGATCACCGCCACGATCGGCACCGCCTCGGTGCGCCTGCCCCTGATGGAAACCGGCGCGGATACCGGCATGTTCGCCGGCGCGGTGCCTGCCTCCGGCACGCGTCCGGATCTCGCCGCCTGCAACATTCGCCTGACCGGCATCGGTAAGCTCTATGTCAGCTATGACGGCGACGACTTGAGCTTTCCGTCGGACGCGACGCTGCTGATCGATCCCGAAGGTTATGTCTTCGATTCCGAGACCGGCGCCGTGATCGATGGCGCGACGATCACGCTGATCGACAACGCTACAGGCAAGGCCGCCGCCAGGGTCTATGGCGACGACGGCATCAGCGCCTATCCGAACACGGTGATCAGCGGCTCGACCGTCACCGATGCGGGGGGCACCGTCTATGCCTTCACCCCGGGCAATTTCCGCTTCCCGCTGGCCCCCCCTGGCAGCTACCGGCTGCAGGTCACTCCACCCGCCGGCTACACCGCGCCTTCGGCCCGCACGCCGGCCGAGTTGGCCGATTTCAACGGTCCGCCGGGCAGGTACCGGATCAGCGACGCTTCCTATGGCGGCGATTTCCTGCTGGCGAATCCGGAACCCGTACACATCGACGTGCCGCTCGATCCGCCGGCCCGGGCAGCCGTGACCGCGAAGCTGGTACTGACCAAGACGGCTTCGGTGAACGACGCCAGCGCAGGGGACTTCATCGCCTATGCGCTCGAACTCAAGAATGTCGGCGGCGCCACTGCGCAAGCGCCGGTCGTGACGGACGTGCTGCCGCGCGGCCTGCGCTATCGCCCGGGCACCACCAGAGGGGCATCTGAACCACAAATTTCAAGTGATGGCAGTATCTTGCGATTTACTCTCGCAAGCATTTCTTCAAATAGCGCACGCACGGTGTCCTATGTCACTTCGGTAGGTCCCGACACGCCGCAGGGCGAGGCAGTAAACCGCGCTTCGGCAACGGACGGACAGGTGAGCAGTCCCGAGGCGAGTGCCGCCGTGCGCATCCACGCGGCCTTGTTCACCGACGCCATGACGCTGATCGGCCGCATCACTGAAGGGGATTGCCGCAACCCCGACCGCAATCGCAAGGGCGTAGCCGGCGTGCGCGTGCTGCTGGAGGACGGAACCTTCACACTCAGTGATAAGGATGGCCTTTATCACTTTGAAGGTATCCGCCCGGGTACGCATGTCATCCAGCTCGACACCGGCGCGCTGCCGCCCGGCTATGCCCCGGTGACTTGCGACCGCGACACGCGCAGCGCCGGCAGCCACGGCACCTCGCGATTCGTCGAGGGCATGGGCGGCAGCCTGCAACGTGCCGACTTCCAGCTGCGCCGGATCGCCCCGCCCGCAGATACCGGCCAGGTGACGCAGCCGGCAGTGCTGGACGACGCCACCGCCGCCGGCAGCGGCATCGACTGGCTTGCAGCCGCGCAACCCGGCGCACCTGCCTGGCTGTTCCCCGATGCCATCCACAATCCGCGCTCGCCGGCACTGCGTATCGTGATCCAGCATGCGCCGGGCCAGGCAGTCGCGCTGACGCTCAACGGCCAGCGGACCGATCCGCTGGCTTATGACGGCAGCGACGAGGATGTCGCGCGCGGCGTCACGGTCTCGCGCTGGACCGGCCTGCCACTGATCGAAGGCGACAATCATCTCCAGGCCCGCGTGCTCGATGCCCAGGGCAATCTGGTCGCGACGCTCGACCGCACCATCCACTATGCCAACACGCCTGTGCAGCTGACCTATGTCGCCGAACGCTCGCAGCTCGCCGCGGACGGCCTCCGCCAGCCGCAGATCGCCGTCCGTGTCACCGATCGCGACGGCAAGCCCGTGCGCGCCGGGGCGATCGTCGCTTTCCGCGTCGATCAGCCCTATGCCGCTGCCCAGGCCGGCGCCGCCGAACAGACGCGCCAGCTGGCCGGGTTCGACCGCGCCGAGGCGACCGCCCGCGTCACCGGCGACGAGGGCATCGCCCTGCTTGCGCTCGCGCCGACCACCCAGGCCGGCACGGCCCGCATCGCGGTCACACTGCAGGGTGCGGACGGCGAGAAGCATGTAACCGAGATCCGCCCCTGGCTCTCGGCGCCGGCGCGCGACTGGGTGATCGTCGGCTTCGGCAAGGGCACGATCGGCTATCAGACGCTGAGCAAGCACAGCAATCCGGCGGTCCGCACCCATGACGTCGTCACCGACGGTCAGCTTGCGCTCTATGCCAAGGGCCGGATCAAGGGCAGCTGGCTGCTCACCCTCGCCTACGACAGCGATCACCGCTTCGATCGTGATCGCGGCCTGCTCGGCAAGATCGACCCGGACCGCTACTACACCGTCTATGGCGACGGCACCGCCCAGGGCTATGACGCCGCCACCCGCGGCAAGCTCTATCTCCGCCTGGAGCACAAGGCATTCTACGCGCTGTTCGGCGATTTCGAGACCGGCTTCACCGACACCCGCCTCGCCCGCTACAGCCGCACGCTGAACGGCGCCAAGGCCGAATATGCCCGGGACGGCGCACACGTCACCGTGTTCGCCGCCAATGTCGACGAGCGCTATGCCCGGGACGAGATCCAGGGCAACGGCCTGTCGGGACCTTATCGCCTGTCGCAGCAGGACATCGTGCCCAACAGCGACAAGCTGCGGCTCGAGACGCGCAACCGCTATCGCCCCGACCAGGTTCTGGAGAGCACCACGCTGACCCGCCATATCGATTACGACATCGATCCCATCGCCGGCACGATCCGGTTCCACGAGCCGGTGCTGAGCCGCGACGGCGCGCTCAACCCGGTGTTCATCGTGGTGGATTACGAAACCTATGGTCCGGGCAAGAAGCGCGTCGGCGGCGCGCGGGCGTCGGTCACCGCCGCCAAGGGGAAGGCCGAATTCGGCGCAACCATCCTGCATGACGAGACGATCGGCAGCGCCACCGTTGCCGCGATCGATCTCAAGGTCCGCCCGCTCCAGGGCACCGAGATCCGCGCCGAGGCGGCGACCGGCGGCAAGGGTGGACTCAAGGCCGGCCAGGCCTTCTCCGCGGAGATCGAGCATCATGGCAAGAGCCTCGATCTCCTCGCCTATATGCACCAGCAGGATGCCGGTTTCGGCCTCGGCCAGCAGAATTTCGGCGAAGCCGGAACGCGCAAGATCGGCACCGACGGCCGGCTGCGCATCGGCGAGCGGCTCAGCGCATCGCTCTCCGCCTGGGTCCAGGACGACCTGGTGACCGGTGCCAGCCGTGTCGCCGCCGATGGCCGTATCGAATATCGCCGCGACAACGGCACCGTCTTCGTCGGCGGCCAGTTCGCTTCGGACGTCGGCACCGACGGCAAGCGGCGTGTCTCGCAGCTGTTCACCGTGGGCGCGACCCAGAAACTGTTCGGCGGCGATGTCGAGCTGCAGGGCCAGGGCCAGGTCGCGCTGGGCGGCAAGGATGAGAGCACCGACTTCCCGGCCCGCCAGCAGATCGGCGCCACCTGGAAGATCACCAGGGATATCCGCCTGCTCGGTCTCTACGAGATCGCCAGGGGCGACACCTATACCGCGCACGCCGCGCGACTGGGCTTCGACGTGGCGCCCTGGGCCGGCGCCCGGCTGATGTCGAGCATCAACCAGCAGGCAATGGGCGAGAACGGCACGCGCACCTATGCTCAATATGGCCTCAGCCAGTCGCTGCCGGTGAGCAAGCGCTGGACGATCGATGCCACGCTGGATGCCAGCGGCACGCTTTCGGGGCATATCGATCCCGCGGCGACGATCAGCCCGTTCCAGCCGCGTGCCACTGGCGGCGTCCTCGGCCAGGACAGCCGCGACGGCGATTTCGTCGCGGTAACGCTGGGCGCGACCTATCGCGGCAATCGTTGGTCGTGGACCGGCCGTGCCGAATATCGCAATTCGGACCTGAGCCGCCGCGTGGGTCTCACCAGCAGCCTGCTGCGCACGCTCGGCGAAGGCAGCACGCTCGCATCGAGCGTCAACGCCTATCGCGTCACCGACAAGAACGGCGCCACCGTATCCTACGCCACCGCCGACCTCGCCCTCGCCATCCGTCCGGCCGACAGCCGCTGGGCGGTGCTCGAGCGCTTCCAGCTCCGCCACGAACAGGCCGATGCCGGTGTCTCCTCGCGCAACGTGCTGGCGGTGCCGACCTTCGCGATCGGCGACCAGTCGACGCTCCGCGCGGTGAACAACGTCGCGCTCAGCTACCGCACCGGACCTGAGGGTGCGTCGCATGGTTTCGAGGCAAGCCTCTATTACGGTGCGAAATTCGTCCGCGGTCGCTATGCCGATGAGACGATCGACGGGTTCATCGACGTGGTTGGCGTCGAGGTTCGCAAGGATCTGCGCCGCAACCTCGACATCGGCGTTTCCGCCAGCGTCCAGCATAGCTGGTCGAGTGGCAACGCCACCTTCTCCTATGGCCCTTCACTCGGCTTCTCGCCGGGCGGCAACACCTGGATCAGCGCGGGCTACAATGTCTCGGGCTATCGCGACCGCGATTTCGAGGATTCGCGCTACACCCGCCAGGGCCCCTATCTCACCATGCGCGTCCGGCTCGACAAGTCCCTGTTCGAGCAGGCCGGCCAGTTGTTCGGAGGCAAGTGATGCGGCGCCTTCTCTCCCTGCCCCTCATGCTCGTCCTGCTGGTCGCCGCAGTGCCGCTGACGATCACCAAGACATCGAGCGTCGTCTCGGATCCGACCAATCAGCTCTTTCCGAAGGCGATCCCCGGTGCGCTGGTCGACTACACGATCACGATCACCAATCCGGCGGCCAATTCGCTGACGACGGTGAAGACGATCGACTTCAAGGACGCGGTGCCGGCCAAGACCAAGCTCTATGTGGCGGATCTGAACGGCAACAACAGTGGCCCGATGGTGTTCACGGGCAGCATCGTCCCCGGCACCGGGCTCACCTATTCCTTTCTCGGCCGCGGGAACATGTCCGACAGCCTGTCCTTCTCCTCGGACAATGGCGCGACCTGGACCTATATCCCCTCGCTCGACGCCGATGGCTGCGACGCGGCGGTCACCAATATCCGCGTCCAGCCGACCGGAAACCAGACGGCGGGCAGCAATTTCACCCTGCGTTTCCGCGTGATGATCAAGTGACCCGCCGCCCGGTCAGAATGCCAGGCGAAGCCCGCCAACGCCCTTGAGACTGTAGCTCTTGGCGAAGTCGTGGATCGCGGTGTTGGCGGAGAGCTCGCTGAACAAGGTGACGCGGCCCACCGCCACGCTGCCGCCCAGGCCGAGTTCGCTCCACAGCCGCTCGTTGCTGCGCGCGATCGGCGTGCCCGAGACCTCGGTCACGGTGCCATCGAGCCACTCGTAGCTGAGGTTGACCACGCCATAAATGTGGCTGCGGGCGTCCTGGCGATCGAGCGAGATGCCCCAGCGCGTTTTCAAGCTGTCGCCGAGGCGCGACGAGATCGTTGCGCCGTTCGGATCGGTGAAGCGATCGAACCCGACGGTCGAATAGGCCATCTGGATCTGCGGCGTCACCGACAGGCTCCCCGACAGCGGCGAGCGCTTGCCGACTTCGACGCTGTAAGCCTGGCCGGTGCCGTTGTTACTATCGGCCAATTTGCCAAGAACGGTCGATTTAAGCTTGCTATCGAACCAGGTGAACTGCGCCCGGCTGTCGACATAGAAGCCTTCAGGGCCGAACCAGCTGAGCGTCGCACCGGCGCTGTAGCCCTGCGTCTTGATGCTGCCGTTGCCGAAGGGCGAAGCGATATTCGCCCGCGCTTCGCCATAGCCGCCGAGCAGGCCGACCACGAGGGTGGAGCCATCGCTGCGGGTACTGACGGTCCTGTCGACACCGAGCTCAACCGTCCAGCTGTCGACATTCACGCCGGAGAGGCTGGTCGATTGCACGGCATTGGGGCGCGAGCGAGCGCTCTCCATCCGGCCCCAGATACCCGAGGTACCATCGCTGCCCGCGCTCCAGCGGCGATTGCCGACGCGTTCCTGCATCGTGCCGATAGTGTTGAGCGTCGCCAGCGTCTGGCCATAGGCTTCGTAGACGGGAACGCCCGGCTGGTAGAGCGGCGTCGCCGGCGGCGCCACCGGGCTCAGCAGGCTCGAGCGGAGATACCAGTCGCCATCGGTCGGCGTGGAGACGCCGTTCTGGTAGAGCCGATAGCCATAGGCACCAGCGATCAGCGCCGGGGCACCCTCGAAGACATAGTCGCCGTCGAGCGTGAACACGCCGTTCGAGGCCCCCGCGACATCGACGATCTTGATGCCCTCGACAGTAGGTGCGCCCGTACCGCCCAGATTGGTAACCTTGACCAATGTGGTGCCCGCGGTGGCACCACCGACGACGAGGCGGTCAGCCCGCGCGCCGTCGCCGCCAAGCTCGGCCTCGATCTCAAGCGTGCCATTGGCGCCGGTATAGTTGCCGGTAAGGGTGAGCGTGCCGACCCCGGAAAGGCCCGGCGCGATCGTGCCCGCATTGGTGACCACGCCTACCGTGCCGGTGCCCTCGAGACGACCGGCAGCGTCGACATTGACGGTGCCGCCAAGGGCGCCCGTTACCGCCAGTGTGCCCGCCGCTACCCGGGTGGTGCCTGCATAACCGGTGCTGGTGCCGCCCAGAACCAGCGTGCCGGCCCCGGCCTTGGTGAGATTGCCCGCGCCCGAAAGCAGGCCGCTCAGGGTGAAGCTCGTTCCGGTGGCTGTCGAAACCGTGCCCGCGCCCTGGAGGACGAGGTTGCGGGCACTGGCGAGCGTCGCGTTGGTGGCAAGGGTGCCGCCATCGAGAGTGACGCCACCCGAAGCCGCGCCCAGATTGGCGTCGCTTACGATCTGCACGGTTCCGCCGGTGATCAGCGTGCCGCCGGTGTAGCTGTTGGTACCGCCGAGGACGAGCGTACCCGCATCGGTCTTGACCAACTGGCTCGCGCCGGTGAGCGCAGCATTGATCGTCGCGGTATAGCCCGCACCCGCGGTGCTGCCGTCGCCGACGCGGATCACCGCCTGGGCACCGGTGAGCAGGATCGCACCGCCGGCAACAGTGTAGCCGCCCACCGTGAACTGCATGCCCGAAGCAGCGACCTGGCCAAGACCGTTGTCGACCGTGACTGTACCGGCGGTGCCGCCGAACACTGCGAAGGCGCCGTTGCTATAGGGTGCGTTGACCGCGCCCGAGGCATCGGCCCAGTTGTCGTTGCCGGTGCTGCCCTGCCAGGTGCCGGTGCCGCCGTTGATCGCGCCATTGTTCTTGGGGCCGGCGGCGCCGTCCCAGAAGTTCAGCGTGAGGCCGGCGAAGTTGACCAGATTGACCTGGCCGGCAATCGAAGTCTGCACCGCGACATTGCTGCCGGCCGGCAGCGCGCCGAGCGTCAGACCATTGTCGGTGAGCGTGCCGCCATAGTTGAAGACGCGATAGACCCCGGCGCTGAACAGACCGCCCGCAGTCTGGCTTGCGTTGATCGTGCCGTCGAGGACCAGGTTGCCGCCGACATTGACCAGATCGTTGAGGGTGCCGCCTGCGACATTCGCCGAGCCGAATTCATAGCCAAGTGTCGCGCCCTGGGCGATCGACAGGTTGCCGCCGATCGTCAGGGTTCCCGCACCGCCGGCACCAGGCGTCAGCGTGCCGTTCAAGGTCACGTTACCGCCGAGCGTGCCGGTACCGCCGAGTGTTACACCAGCGGCGATGCTGGTAGTGCCGGTCGCAGCGGCATAGTTGCCGTTCACCAGCAACGTTCCCTGCGCGACCTGGATGCCACCGGTGAAGCTGCCGGTGCCGCCAAGCGCCAGCGTACCGGTGCCGGTCTTGCCGAGGTTGCCCGTGCCGGTAATCGCGCCGGTCAAGGTCAGCGTCGTGCCCGCATCGGTGGAGAACACACCCTGCCCAGCGAGGGCGACGGCGCGTGCGGAGCTGATATTGGTGGTGGTGTTGAGCGTGCCGCCATTGAAGCTGAGGCCGCCCGAAGCCGCGCCCAGATTGGCGTCGCTGGCAATCTGCAGCACACCGCCGTTGATCGCGGTGCCGCCGGTATAGATATTGGTGCCGCCCAGGATGAGCCGGCCGATATCGGTCTTCACCAGCTGGGTGTTGCCGGCGATCACCGACTGGATGTCGGCAATGAAACCATTGCCCGCCGCGCTGCCATCGCCGACGCGGATCACCGATTGCGGGCCGGTGAGGGTCATCGCACCACCCTGGATGACATAGGAGCCGGTGGCCGCGAACTGCAGGCCGGCGGCAGTCACCGCGCCCTGGCTATTGTCGATAGTCACCGTGCCGGCCGTGCCGGCGAAGATCGCGACTGCACCGTTGTCGAACGCCGCGTTCACCGCGCCGCTTACATCTGTCCAGTTGTCGGCGCCGGTCGCCTGCCACACGCCGCTGCCGCCGGCGATCACGCCGTCGAACTTCGGGCCGGCAGCGCCGTCCCAGAAGTTGAGCACCGCCGAGCCGGTGTTGACCAGGTTGACCTGGCCCGCGATCGCGGTCTGCACGCTGAGCTCGGCGCCCGCCGGAATCGTCCCGATGACGAGGCCGTTATCGGTCAGCGCGCCACCATAGTTGGCGATCCGGTAGAGACCGATATCGAACGCGCCGCCCGCGCTAACCGCCACGTTGATCGTGCCATCGAGCACCAGGTTGCCGCCGACATTGACCAGGTCGTTGAGCGGGCTGCCGACCGCGTTGGCCGCACCGAACTCATAGGCCAGGGTCGAACCCGTCGACAGGGTCAGCCCGCCATTGATGGTGAGCGTGCCCGGGCTGTTGCCCGGTGCGAGGGTACCGCCGTCCGCTATCAGAACGTCGCCGCCGAGGATGCCCGAGCCACCCAGCGTCGCGCCGCTACCGATGCTGGTGAAGCCGGTCGCCGCCGACTGGTTGCCATTGACCAGCAACGTACCGCCGGTGACGCTGGTGGTACCGGTATAGCTGTTCGCGCCCGAGAAGGTGATGGTGCCTCCGCCGGACTTCACCAGGCCGCCGCTGCCCGAGATCGTACCGGCGAAGCTGGTGCTGTTGGCGGTGCCGAAGCTCAGCACGTTGCCACCGAGCGCAATCGCGCCCGCGCCCGACAGGTCGCCGATCACGGTGCCCGGGCCGGTGACGCCGCTGATGTCGAACGCCGCGCCGGTGTTCACCGCCACCGCCCCGCCCGCATAGAGCGCACCATCGCCGATCAGCGCGAGCGTGCCGCCATTGACAGTGGTGCCGCCGGAGTAGCTCTGCGCCGTATAGAAGCGCACCGCGCCGCTCGGCGCCTGGATCACCACGCTGCCGCCCGTGCCGCCGGCGATGCCGCCATCGGCGATGCTACCCGACCAGTCGCTGAACGAGAGGGTGGCACCAAGCGTCAGCACCTTGGCGCCAAGCGCGATCGTGCCCGCCGCACCGCTGTTCAGCTGGATAACCCGCGCGCCCGTGTTCGCCTGCGAAATGTCGAACACGGTGCCCGCGCCGACGATCAGGTTGCCCGCGCCGATCGTACCCGCGCCCGACAGGGCCAGCGTGCCCGCCGCGATCAGGGTGCGGTTCGAATAGCTGTTCACGCCAGTGAGCGTCAGCGTGCCGGTGCCCAGCTTGTCGAGGAAGTTACCCGTCATGTTGCCAGCGCCGTTGCCGATCACGCCGCCCAGCGTGACATCGAAGCCTTGGACATCGATCCGGTTGGAAGTGCCGCTGCCGAGCGTGATCGCACGGTTCGAAGTGAAGGAGGCACCGGCACGTAGCGTGCCGCCCTGTAGCGCCAGCAGGCCGGTGGTTGCGCCGAGATTGGCGTCGCTCGAGATCTGCAGGATGCTCGAACCGGTGATCGTGGTGCCGCCGGCATAGCTGTTCACACCGTTCAGGATCAGCGTGCCGCCGCCCGATTGGGTTAGCGTGCCGCTGCCCGAGATCGCCCCGTCCAGCGCCAGCGTGCCGGTGCGGTTCACCGCCAGCGCGGCGTTGTTCACCACGTCGCCGGTGATGCTGCCGCCATTGCCGATCTGGAGCGTGCCGCCCTCGATCCGGGTACCGCCCGCATAGTTGTTGGCGCCCGTCAGCACGAGCGTACCGAGATCGGTCTTCACGAGCTGGCTCGCGCCGGTCAGAGCACTCGCGATCGTCGCAGTATAGCTCGCGCCCGCAGCAGTGCCGTCTCCCACGCGGATCACCGCCTGGGTGCCGGTAAGCGTTACTGCATCGCCGGTGATCGCATAGCCGTTGGTGGCGAACTGCATGCCCGAGGCGGTCACCGCGCCCTGGCTGTTGTCAACCGTTACCGTACCCGCATTTGCGGTGAAGATGGCGATCGCGCCGTCCGAGAAGCCGGCGTTGAGCGCGCCGCTCAGCTCGGTCCAGTTGTCGTTGCCACTATGCGCCTGCCAGACGCCGTTACCGCCGGCAATCGCGCCGTCGAACTTCGGACCGGCAGCGCCGTCCCAGAAGTTCAGCGTCAGCCCGCCGATATTGACCAGGTTCACCTGGCCCGCGACCGAAGTCTGGACGAAGGTGTCCGCCCCCGCCGGCTGGCTGCCGATGACGAGCCCGTTGTTGGTAAGCGAACCCGTATAGTTGAGGATACGGTAGATACCGACGTCGAAGCTTCCGCCCGTCGAGGTCGCTACGTCGACCGTGCCATCGAGCACCAAATTGCCGCCGACATTGACCAGATCGTTGAGCGGTCCGCCCACCGTATAGGCCTGGCCCAGCTCGAAGGCGAGGTGCGCGCTCGAAGCCAGGTTGAGGTCGCCGTTGATCGTCAGCGTGCCGACGCCGTTCGAACCGGCCGCCAGCGTGCCGGCCAGGTCGACGCCGCCGCCAATGATGCCGGTGCCACCCAGCGTGCCCGCCGCACCCACCGTGGTGAGGCCGGTCGCCGCGGACTGGTCGCCGTTGATCAGCAACGTGCCGCCAGTGACGTTGGTGACGCCGCTATAGCCGTTGGCGCCGCTCAGGATCGTCGTGCCGGCGGTCTGGTTGAGACTTCCCGTGCCGCTCAGCAACGTGGCGAAGGCATAAGCCGGATCGGTATGGTTGAAGTTGATCCGCGAGGTCGTGCTGCCCAGGTTGAGCGCCCCCGGACCGAACAGGCCCACC
The DNA here is from genome assembly GCF_014204495.1 of Sphingomonas kyeonggiensis. Classification (GTDB taxonomy): domain Bacteria; phylum Pseudomonadota; class Alphaproteobacteria; order Sphingomonadales; family Sphingomonadaceae; genus Sphingomonas; species Sphingomonas kyeonggiensis_A. The sequence continues at coordinate 815,598 of NZ_JACHLN010000002.1, forward strand.
GCGGCCGCCGCCGCGCCCTCGCCGCCGCCGATGTTGAGCACGCCGGTGGCCCCGGCATTGTCGGCCAGGGTGAAGGTACCGCCCACGGCGATGCTGCCGCCATCGGCAAGGGTGAGCACGCCGGTACCCGCCCCGGTGCCGACCGTCAGGTCGCCGCTCGTGGTGAAGACGGAGGCCGGGCCCGAGACCAGCATCGCGGCCGGCCGCGTGGTGGCCGATCCGATCACCGCAGAGGTGAAGCTCGCCGCGCCGCCGTCGAGCAGCGAGAAGTTGCCATTGGTCATCGCCAGCGTGCCGGTGCTGGTCCAGTTCGAACCGGTGCCGGTGATCGTGAGCGTGGGAACGATGACGTTGCCCACCGCTGCGCCTACCAGGTTGGCGCCGGTGGAACGCAGCGCACCGCCGCCGCTGATCGTGACGTTCCCGATCGACGTCCCTGCGCTGCTGGCGACGGTCAGCGGGCCGAGCAGGTCGGCCAGCGAGCCAGCGCCAGTGATGTTGAGGTTCGCTGCGGCAGCGGGCGCCGGCGGACCGGACCGGAGGGCAAGACCGCCCAGCGTGGTCCGCAGCACGCCGCCATTTTCTACGTTGATGGTCGATACGCCGTTGCCGCTACCCGTTACGTTGACGAACCCGGTCGTGAAGGTTGATCCGACACCGGAAACGGTGAGCGTTCCGCCGTTGGTGATCCCCGTCTGGTTCGCCGCGGTGACGCTGTTGCCACTGGCAACCCGAAGCTCGCCGTTCTGGATCAGCGCCGAGCCGGTCCAGGTGCTGTTGCTGGAGAGATTCAGTTGTCCGGCGCCGAGCTTGCTGAAATTGCCCGAACCGGTGATCGAACCGGCAAAAGTGGAGGCATCCGCGCGATTGAACTGGATATTGGCGTTGTTGACGATGCTACCCGCGATCGTGCCGCTGGTGCCGCCATTGCCGATGAGCAGTGAGCCGGTACCGGTGATCGTGGTGCCGCCGGTGTGCGCGACGTCCCCGGTCAGCGTCACGGTGTTGTCGGTGCTGATCGTGAGCGCGCCGGCCCCGCCGACATCGCCGGTCAGCACCCAGTCCGATCCCGCACTGGTGGTCACGGTCCCCGCCCCCGCCAGCACCATGCCGCGGTTCGAGGTCATGTCGCCGGCGACCCGCAGCGTGCCGTTGCTGAAGCTCAGCCCGCCCGCCGCGTCGCCCAGGCTGGCGTCGCTCGCCACCTGCAGCGTGCCGCCGTTGATCGCGGTGCCGCCCGCATAGCTGTTGGCCCCGGTCAGCACGAGCGTGCCGAGATCCGTCTTCACCAGCTGGCCAGATCCGCCCAGCGCGCTGGCGATCGTCGCGGTGTAGCCCGCCCCCGCCGCAGTGCCGTCGCCCACCCGGACGATCGATTGCGGCGCGACCAGCCCGATCCCGTCGCCGGTGACCAGATAGCCGCTGCTGGCGAACTGCATGCCCGACGCGTTCACCGCGCCCAGACCGGCATCGACCGTCACCGTGCCCGGCGCAGCCATGAAGATCGCGAAATTGCCGTCGGTATAGGCGCTGTTGGCCGCGCCGGTATCGAGCGTCCAGTTGTCGTTGCCGCCACCGGCCTGCCACACGCCGTTGCCGCCGGTGATCACGCTGTCGCCGCGCGCACCGTTGCCGTCCCAGAAATTGAGCGCGGCACCGGCATAGTTGACCAGGTTGACCTGCCCGGCGACCGAGGTCTGGGCCACGACGATGCCGCCTGCCGGCACCGTGCCGATATTCAGGCCATTGTCGGTGAGCGACCCGCCATAGCTCAGCACCCGGTAGACGCCGATGCCGAACTCGCCACCCGGCGTGACGGTAACGTCGATGGTACCGTCGAGCGTCAGGTTCCCGCCGACTTGCGTGAGATCGTTGAGCGGGCCGCCGACCACGTCGGAATGGCCGAACTCGTAATCGAGCAGCGAATTGTTCCCAAGGCTGAGATCGCCCGCGATGGTGAGCGTACCCGGGCTGTTGCCCGGGGCCAGGATGCCGTCGGTGACGACGACATTGCCGCCGATCGTTCCGGCGCCGCCCAGCCGGCCGCCATTCGACACATTGACCAGGCTGGTCGCATTACCCAGTGTGCCGTTGACGCGAAGCGTGCTGCCGTTGCCGGTGCTGTTCGAGACGTTCACGGTGCCGGCAAAGGCGCTGCTGTTGCCGGTGAGGTTGGTGGTGCCCTCCAGCTGGTTGATCACGCCCGCGCCCGAGATCGCGGCGCTGAACAGATAGTCGCCGGCGGTGTGATTGAAGCTGAGGCGCGAGGTGGCGCTGCCCAGGATGACCGCCGGCGCGGTGAACGCACCCGCCGCGACACCGTTCTGACCCTCGGCCGCGCCGATGCTGAGTACGCCGGTCGCCGTGGCGCTGTCCGCAAGCACCAGCGACCCGGCGAGGTTCACCGAGGCGCCATCGCTGAGAACGAGTTCGCCGGTGCCCGCGCCGCTGCCGATAACCAGGTCGCCGCTGGTGGTGGTGAAGCTCGAATTGGCGCCCGAGATGCTCAGCTTCGCCCTGGACGATGAGGACACCGTACCGAAGGTGGCGTTGGTGAAGCTCGCGGCACCGCCCTGTGCCAAGGTGAAATTGCCATTGGTCGCCAGCAGCGAGCTGGTGCTCGTCCAGTTCGAGCCCGCACCGGTGATCGTCACGTCGAGCAGGCGGGCGCCGCCATTCTGGACATTGCCGGTCGCCGCACCCATCGTGCTGGCGCTCGCGGTGCGAAGCGTGCCGCCGCCACTGATTGTCACCGCGCCGCCGCCGGTCGCGGCGGTGGCGAGGCTCAGACCGCCAGTCATGTCGAACAGCGAGCCCGCGCCGTCGATATTGAGCCGGGCCGTGCCGAGCACGGTGCGGAGCGTCAGGCCGCCGGCCGTCAGCGCGAGATGGCCGCCATTGCTGAGGTTGACGGCCATGACCCGGCTGGCGTTGCTTCCCGCCACGTTCAACGACGCGGTGCTGAAGCTGGAGCCGGTTCCATCGACGGCAAGGGTGGCGCTGTTGTTGGTCATCGCCGTCAGGCCACCGGATACGACCGTACCGCCCGCGGCCACCAGAAACTGACCGGTCGAGATGCTCGTGTTGCCACCATAGCTGCTCTGGCCTGTGAGCGTCAGTCCACCGAGGCCGTTCTTGGTCAAGGTGCCGGTGCCGGTGATCGCGCCGGCATAGCTGTAATCATCCGACCGGCTGAAGCTCAGCGCGCCGTTATTGACGATGTTGCCCAGGACCGACCCGGTGGTGCCGCCATTGCCGATGTTCAGCGCGCCGGCGGCGATCGTCGTGCCGCCGGTATAGGTGTTGTCGCCCAACAGGGTGAGCCCGCCGCTGCCCGACTTGACCAGCGCGCCGCCGGCTAGCAGCGGCTGCGCGATCGTCAGGCCAGCGCCTGCGGTGATTTCGAAGCCGCCGCCATTCGTTCCCCAATTGATCGTCCGGGCGATGCTGCCGGTTCCGGTCCACTGCAGCACGCCGCCGTCGATCGTAAGCGCGCCGGAGACGTCGCCAAGGCCGCCATCCGAGGCAACCGACAGCGTGCCGGCGGTGATCAGGGTGCCGCCGCTATAGGTGTTGGTATTCCCGACCAGCGTCGTCGTGCCGGTGCCGATCTGGCGGATCGACCCAGTGCCGCTGAGCGCGCCGCTTACGGAATTCGCGATGCTGCTGTTGAAGATCAGCGTGCCGTCATTGACCACCTGGCGGAACGCCACGCTGGCGGCACCGCCATCGCCGACCCGCAGCGTGCCCTGGCTGATGGTCCAGTCCATCGCCATCGCGTTGGTGCCGGTCAGCGTCCAGGTGCTGGTGCCGTTCTTCTCGTACCGATCGGTGCTGGTGAAGTTGCGGTACTTGCCCGTGGGCGAGACCTGGGAGATGTCGAAGCTCGCGTCGGTGGGGCCGCCAAAGCCCAGGACTTCGGTGCCGCTTACGCTGGCGACCACATTCCCTTCGATGTTCGAGGTCGCCCACAGCTCGAGGTACAGGCGCGTGCCACCATTGGTGTCCATGCGGATCGCATCGGTACCGCCGGCGCCTGCCCGGATCGTGCCCGTATTGATGATCTTGACCGACCAGGCCTGGTCAAAGGCCTGGATCGCCGCGGCCCCGTTGCCGCCTTCGATCGTACCCGCATTGGTGAGGGTCAGCAGCGAGGAGCCGAAGCCGCGGATCGCCGCGCCGCCGGTGAAGGCGGGATCGCTGTTCGATCCGCCGCGGATCGTCCCGTTGTTGATGATGAAGGACGTCTGGCCGATGTTGCGCGAGTAGACCGCAAAGCCATCGCTGCCGCTCTGGCCATTCGAGCCCTGGATCAGGTTGTTGTTGATCAGCGTACCGCCGCTCAGGATCGATACGGCCGTGCCCGAATTGTCGCCGGTCGGGGTCAGCGTATAGGAAATCGAGTCGCCGGCCAGGATCGAGCCGTTGTTCACGAAGGTACCGGTACCGTTCAGGCTGAGAGCGATGCCCGGGTCCTGACCCGCGCTGCCCATCGAGCTGCCACGGATCGTCGCCGTACTGGTGACGGTGCCCGTGCCGTTCAGCGACAATGTGCCCGAGGTAATCCCGTTATTACCGCCGAAATTGCCCGCAAGGACCAGCGTATTGCTGCCCGAGGGCCCCGCAATGAGCGTGCCCTGCCCACTGGTCGGGCCGGTCAGGACGAAGCCCTGGGTATCGATGGTGACCGGCTTGTTCGGCAGCGTGAAGGTCGCGGTCGACACGCTGAAGCTCGCGCCGAGCACGATCCGGGGATTGGGGTCCGCATTGCCGGCAATGACGGTCAGCGCCGCCTGCAGCTCCGCTTCGCTGGTCACGACATAGTCGTCGGCCCAGGCCGCCGAGGGAAGGAAAAGCGCCAGGGTCAGCGCCGCGCCGCCGGCACCCGCGAGCAATTTCCGGCGGCGAGCCGGAGATACATTCGAGGCCTTGCAGATCGATCCTGCGGTCGTGAACATCATTACCCTCCTGACGCTACGCGGACATGCAAACGCGTCCTCCGCGGCAAGCCGGGAAGACTGGGACGATCGTGGGGACCGCCCATCACACAGTTCGTTCGAGAGGCACTCGTGACATGGGTGAAACGTTCGATGTCCCGGTGCGGCACAAGGTGTTAACGCAATCTAAATCGACCGCGTTGAGACGCATTTACCCTACGTTTTTCAGGAAAAATCGCCCTATCGGGAGCCCGAGGACCGACACGATCCGCGCGGTTCGCAAGCCCGGGCACTGGACGACCCTTCTCCTCCGAAGGGCCGTCCAGAGAATGCGGATCACCTCGATCCGCGACGATTCTGGGTCCGGCAATGCTCCGAATCGAGACGATGCGCGGCCGGCGAAAGTTCGGACGAAAATAAAGCGAATGATATCAGATCATTGATCTGTGTATTATCGATGTAATACGCAATTACCGACATGTGGAAGACCACAAGTTCTACCTAACGGTTTGTTCACCATCCTTCTGAGCAAGGCGCGATGCCGAGAGTGTCGCGAACCAGAAGGGTGAGGACATGCGCACAAGGACGCATCTGGCATTCGCGGTCTGCATGGGGTGGGTCTCCGCCGCCTCTGCCCAAACAACCGCATATTCCCCCGATTCGGGCCGCACGCCCAATCAGATCGTCCTGTCGATCCCGGTCACGGCCTCAGTCGGCGGCCGATGCGGCTTCGGCACGGGCGGCACGCCGAGCGGCTCCTACAACCAGAATGATTTCGACGTGAACGGGCTGCAGCACGACTTCGCCTTCGTGCTCGATTGCACCGGCCCTTCGCGCGTCGCGGTAGTGTCGCAAAATGGCGGCCTGCTCACCACGGGAACCGCGCCGACCGGCTATACCGTTCGCGCGCCCTATGATGTGAGCCTGCATCTCGTCGCCAATGGCGGCGGGACGACGGCGGACGCCACCTGCGCCGCATCGACGCTGCCCACCGGCTCCACCTGCAGCTTCCTCGGCCCGGCAAGCACCGCGCAGGGGCTGCGCCTATCCGCCGCATCGACGCTGCAGGCAGGCTCGTACCTGCGCGTATCCGCCCCACCCTATGCCGGCGCATCGGCGCTGGTGAACGGTACCTATTCCGACGTCCTGACGGTGACGCTCAGCGCATCGCCCTGACGGCGACCTGCCGGTTCGGCCCGGCGGCCGGCGCCAGATACCCCGGGCTTCTACCCCAAGTGAAAAATGGCAGCCGCGCCGCTCCGGCCTGACCTGCCCGACTTCAAATAGGAGAGCATTATGAAGAAGCTTCTGTTCACCGCCCTTCTCGCCGGTTCGGCGCTGGCGGCGGTCCCGGCAGCCGCGCAGAGCGTGTCGGGCAATGTCACGGTGACCGGCACGGTCGCCGCCAAATGCACTTCCGCGGGCGGCCTGAACGGCAGCATCAACCTGGGCGAACTCGCCGTTGCCGACGGCAAGGTCAATCCGACCTTCTCGGCGAATGTGGGTGGCCTGAGCCGGTCGTTCACGGTCACCTGCACGAGTGCCAATCCGCAGATCTCGGTGGATGCCTCGGCCCTGGTCAACTCCGCGATCGTGACCCCGACCGCCGGCTATACCAACACGGTGCACTACACCGCGACGATGGTCGCCTCGAAAGCGGCCGGGGGCACGACCTCGGCGATCGACACCTCGAACGTCGCCGGCGCGACCACCGCGCTTGTCGGCGATCACCTGGCCAATGCGCCGAACAACATCGTCCTCACGGTCTCGAACGGCAACACCACCACCGCGACCGACATGCTGGAGGCCGGAAATTACTCGGGTGTGATCGCGCTCACCGTGAGCCCGTCCGCCTGACCCGTGCTGGGCGAGGGAGGCCGCCCCCTCTCCTCCCTCGTCCAGACATTTCTGCTGGAGAACGACCATGCGCATCTCTTTCCTGCTCGCCGTTCCGGCCGCGCTGGTCGCGACTCCGGCGCTGGCGCAGTCGACTGGCACGGTGAACGTGAACGGATCCGTCGCCGATCGCTGCCTCTTCACCGTCCCCTCCGCGGTCATCGCGCTCGGGGAGATCTCGCAGAGCGGCACCGGCGCGGCTGCCGGCAGGCTCGACACCGCCCGCGTCGACAACCAGTTCCGCGATCTGGTCGGCTGGTGCAACGGCACCGCGGCGACCATGACGGTCGAGGCGCAGCCGCTGCTCAACCTCGACTATGGCGGCCCCGCCATCTCCGGTTTCGACACCCGGGTCGACTATCTCGCCACGGCGGCGGCCAACAGCACCTCGACGACCGACAGTTCGCTGGCAGCGAGCCCGGGTCCGGGCGGCGCCGTCAATGTCGGGCTCTTCTCGGGCAACATCCGGGTGACGCTGTCCCAGTCCTCGACGCCGGGGAGCGGCCTGCTCGTCGCCGGCAATTATGGCGGCCAGGTGATCGTCACCCTCACGCCCAACTTCAGTGGCGGCGGAGACTGATCCCGCCAGGCACCTCACCCGACCGAATTGGGAGGCTAGCATGAACAAGCATATGGTTTTCCGCGCTGCCCTGACCGCCTCGATGGTCATCTGCGCGCCGGCATGGGCCCAGACCACGGGCACCACCTCCAGCGGTACGGTTACGGTGACCGGCACGGTACCCTCGCTCTGCTTCGGCGGGACGCTGACGGGCGGCAGTAACATCGATCTCGGCGTGCTCATCGACACGTCGACCGGATTGCTGCGCACCGACCTGCCGGCGCCGACCCGGACCCTGACCGGGGCGTTCTGCAGCACCCGCAGCGTGATCTCGGTCGAGGCGACGCCGCTATTGTCGCAGAACGCGACGGGCACGCCGCCGGCCGGCTTCTCGCGGACGGTGAACTACCGCGCCGCCGCCAGCGGCTGGACCCCGACATCCGCGGTCTTCACCACGGGCGCCGCCAGCAACCCGGCCGCCTCGCAGAACCGCGCCACCGCGTTCCAGAGCGACATCACCATCACGCTCGACAACTTCCTGACCGGCGGAGGCACCGGGCTGCGGCTCGTCTCCGATCCGCTGTATCGCGGCGCGGTCACGGTGACGCTGTCGGTGGCCGATTGAGGGAGTGCACGACATGCGCAGCCACCCCTTGTTCGCGATCGCGGTCCTGCTCCCGTTCCCCGCCGTCGCGCAGACGATCAGCGAGGTCCGGGCAATGGACGTGACCGGCCAGGTGCCAGGCACCTGCACGCTCGGCGCTCCGCGGCTGGGTGGCGCCCAGGCCAATTTCCGCGGGATCAACGGCAACAGCCTGCCGATCGATCAGCTGGTCGACGGGACGACATTGTCGACCCGCCCGGCATCGGCCGAGATCAGCTTCGACGCGGTCTGCGCGTTCCCGCACCTGCTGCGGGTGGAGAGCCAGAACAACGGGCTCTGGCGCACCAGCGAGCGGGTGGGCAACGCCCCGGAAGGGTTCGGCGACGCGGTCCCCTACCGCGCCACGCTCTACTGGGCATCGCAGACCCTCGCGTTGTTCGCCGATGCCCGGCTGCGCCGCATGGCCGAGACCAGCCTCTTCGTCAGCGAAACCGCGACCGGAACGCTGCAGCTCCGCCTCGAGATCGATGCCGGTGCCACCAATCACCGCGCAAACGCGCCGCTTGTCGCCGGCACCTATGGCGACACGCTGCGCATTACCCTGGAGCCGCAGCAATGAAGAGGATCCTGATCCCCGTCGCGCTGGCAATGCTTCCGGCAGCCGCCCTGGCCCAGAACCAGCCGCAGCCGGTCACCGGCCACCTCGACATCATCGGTGAAGCGCCGGCCGCCTGCCTGATGAAATCGCCCGCGGGCACCAGCGGCACCAATGCCAGCTTCGATCCGGTGTCGTCCGGTACCGGCCGCATCCGGATCGACCAGCTGGCGAGCCTGAACGATGCGACGCCCCTGGCGGCGGCGATCCGGGTCGAGCTGCCGGTCATCTGCAACGCGCCCCATCGCATCGTGCTGCGCAGCGGCAATGGCGGACTGCGGCGGGACGGCGCGGCGGTGGCGAGCGTCGCCCCCTTCCGCCAGCTGCTGCCCTATCGGCTGGGTGTCCGCTGGGGCGCCGACCAGGCCGAGCGCGGCACCGATGACGGCACGCCGATCACCATCGACGCAAGTAGCGCCCGCTCGGGCGACCTTGCGGTCCTTTTCACCCTCGCCAGCGGCGGCGCCCCCCTCGTGGCGGGCAACTACACCGACGAGATCGTCCTGGAGATCCAGGTCGCCGACTGACGCACCCCACGCATACCGGGAGGAAAACAGATGAAGAAATGGGTCCGTGGTCTCGCTCTTGGTCCGGCACTGGCCGCCGCCATGCTCGCGAGCAGTCCGCTGGTACAGGCGGAAACGGTGCAACCGGTCGTCGTCGACCTGACGCCCACCGGCAGCGGAATGAGCCAGACGATCACGGTGGAGAACACCTTCACCCAGCCGCTTCCGGTGGAGCTGCGCGTCGAGGAACTCACCTTCGACCAGGCCGGGCTTCACGGCACCGGCAAGGACTCCGGCGACCTGCTGATCTTCCCGCCCCAGGCGATCATCCAGCCCGGCCAGACCCAGTCCTTCCGCGTGCAATATATCGGCGACCCCGCCCTTGCCCGCAGCAAGCACTATTACGTCACCGTCGCCCAGCTGCCGGTGCAGCTGCCCCAGGGCCAGTCCGCCATCCAGATCCTGTACAACTTCCAGGTGCTGGTGAGCGTGAAGCCGGCCGGCGCCAAGCCCGAACTCAAGATCGCCAAGAGCGAAGTCGCGCTCGACGAAAAGGGGCAGGCGATCGCCGCGATCACCCTGACCAACGACAGCCCCGCCCATGGCTATCTCTCCAAGGGCCGGCTGCGGATCGTCGAGCGCGATCGCAGCGGCAAGGAAGTGTTCCGTCGCACGCTCGCCGGGCCCGAGATCCAGCAGACCGTAGGCTTCGGCCTGGTCGGCGCGGGTCAGACCCGCCGGCTGCTCATCCCCATCCAGCTCCCCACCAGTGAAGGCACGATCGATGCCCAATTCACGCCCGAGGGCTAGGCGCCCCCTGCGCTGGTTCGCCATCGTCCTGATGGCGGGCTGCGCGCCCATCATCCTCTCACCGGCGGCCCACGCCAATGAGGATGGGCCCAAACAGACCAGCCAGGAGCAGGAGCGCCACATCGTCCTGCCCAAGCCCGCGACCAGCGGCGAGCCGCAAGCCCGGATCAACACGACGGGCAAGGCGATAACGCTGACGGTCGCCGCCAAGGACGGCCCGGTCTATCTTGGTGACATCGTCGTCACCATCCAGCCGGATGACTCGATCGAGTTCTCGTCGCGGCGGCTGATGGACCTGCTTTCCAACGTGCTCGACCCCGACGTGCTGCGCAATCTGCAGGCGAGCTTCGCAGGCAAGACCGCGCTGGGGCCGGACGCGTTCCAGGCATCCGGTATCCAGATCCGCTACGATCCGCAGCAGCTGGCGATCGCGCTGGACATCGCCAGCGAGCGTCGCGCCACGCGCACCGTGATGGTGAGCCCGCTGGATCGCGATCGGATCGGCACCTATGTCAAACCCGCCGAATTCAGCGCCTATCTCAATATCCGCGGCAACGTGGATTATCTGTGGAGCGGCCCGGACAAGGGCGTGCAATCGCCGGTGCTGTTCCTGGACGGCGCAATGCGGGCGCTCGGCGCCGTGCTCGAGAGCCAGGCCGTCTGGCAGCCGGGCAGCAACGCCACCGACTTCCAGCGGCTCGGTACCCGCCTCGTCTATGACGATCCCAAGCGGCTGGTCCGCTGGACGCTGGGCGACCTGCAGCCGGTCACGCGCGGCTTCCAGTCGGTCCCCGATATCGCCGGCCTGTCGGTCTTCCGCTCGTACAGCGTGCTGCAACCGCAGGAGATCGTCCGTCCGCGCGGCGATCGCAGCTTCCAGCTCACCCGCCCGTCGACCGTCGAAGTCTATGTCAACGGCGAGCTCGTCCGGCGGCTCCAGCTCGCCCCGGGTACCTATAACCTGCGCGACTTCCCGTTCACCCAGGGCGCGAACGACGTGCGCCTGTCGATCCTCGACGATGCCGGGCGCAGCGAGATCCTGCGGTTCAACGTCTTCCTCGACCAGTCGCAACTGGCATCGGGCCTGAGCGAGTTCGGCCTGTATGCGGGCGTGATGGCGCCGCTCGAGGCGCACGGCCCCAACTACACCAGCAAGCCCGCGGTCTCCGCCTTCTTCCGGCACGGCATGAGCGACGCGCTCACCCTTGGAGCCAATATCCAGGCGGACAGCCGGGTTGTGATGGGCGGCGTCGAGGCGGTGTGGGGCACGAAGCTCGGCACCTTCTCCGGCAGCCTCTCGCTGTCGCAGATCGACGGCATCGGCCACGGCCGCGCCGCGCTGGCAACCTTCCAGCGGCTGATCCAGCGTCCCAATGGCCGCTCGGACTCGATCACGCTCTTCTTCGAAAGCCGCAGCAGGAATTTCGGGCCGATCGGCACGGTGATCCCGCGCAACCCCTTCAGCTGGGAAGCAGGCGGCGGTTATTCGCACACCTTCACCGACTATCTCTACGGCGGCATCGACGGGCGGTACTCCCGCGGACGCGACAGCCAGCGCGACCTGTACACGGCGCGCGCCACCATGGGCTGGCGGATCAATGATCGCCTGACCCTGACCGGCGACCTGCGCTACGAGCGCGACAATGTCCGCAAGGGGCTGGGCGGACTGCTCAGCCTGACCCTGCGCCTCGGCCGCTATTCCAACTTCCGTGCCGACTATGACACGCGGACCGAACGGGCACGCCTGTCGTACAACATGATGCACGGCCAGGGCGTCGGCTCCTATAACATCGCGGCCGATATCGAGCGCGACAGGAATGGTGCGGGCGTCAGCGTCGCCGGCAATTATGTGGGCAACCGCGCCGATCTCGGCTTCAGCCATTTCGGCACGTTCGACGACGATTTCGGCCGCTCCACCGGGCAGCGGACTTCGTTCCGCTTCGGCACCGCGATCGCGCTCGCCGACGGCGCGCTCACCATCGGCCGGCCGATCTATGACAGCTTCGCGGTGGTCAAGGGCCATGAGAGCCTGAAGGGCGCCAATATCCGCGTCGATCCGACCGAGTTCGGCTACACCGCCTCGACCGGCGCGCTCGGCACCGCCCTGCAACCGAGCCTCAGCTCCTATGCGGAGCGCACGGTCAAGATCGACTCGCCGAACGCACCCGCCGGATATGATCTTGGCCAGGGCGCCTATCGCCTCTTCCCGCCCTATCGCAGCGGATATCGGCTGGAAGTCGGCTCGGGCTACAACCTGACGGCAATGGGCCGGATGACCGATCGCAACGGCGATCCCGTTTCGCTGGTCACCGGCAAGGCAACCGAGCTGGCGCATCCGGAACGCGAGCCCGTGGTGGTGTTCACCAACCGGGAGGGACGCTTCGCCGCCACCGGCCTCGCCGCCGGGCGCTGGCGGATCGACATGCTCGACACCGAAAAGAGCAGCTACGTCATTGATATTGCGGAGAAGGCCGAAGGCGTAGTCCGCCTTGGCGAGCTCACGCCTGCAGCTAAGGACGGAACCAAGCCATGAGCAAGAAGATACCGCTGCTCGCAGCTATCTGCGGCGTCCTGAGCGTCGCCGGGGCCGCGCCAGCCTGGGCGCAGGGCAAGGGAACCTGCGGTGTGTCCGGCCAGGCACTGGCCTCGCCGACAATCACCTATGACCCCTTCTCGCCCACCGGGCTGACCCAGGTGACGATCCCGCTGATCCTGACCCGCTTCGGAACCGGCGCGGCGAAGACCCAGACGGTCAACTTCGTGCTGACCAAGCCGGTGGGCACCCCCAACTACCAGATCCTCTACAATGGCACGAGCATCCTCTACACAGAGGGCAACACCATGGGGCACCCGACGATCAACTCGCAGTCGGCGGGTGAGATCAACTACAATTTCGGTGGCGCCTCGCAGCCCGACCAGTCGACGCCGTTCAACCTGGTCGTCACGGTGCCGGCGAATGTCGATCTGTCGGCTGGACTGCCGATCGACTTCGACATCCTCTATGTCTGCAACGGCACCGGCGGCATGGCGGATGTGGTCACGCCGACCAAGCTGTCGAGCGCGATCCATATCAACGTCAATGTGCTGAGTGCGCTGCAGGCAAGCTACGCGGGCCCCGCGCTCGATTTCGGGGAAGTCGGAGACAAGACCGATGCCGATGTGACGAGCACGCCGATCATCCGCACCGGCTATGTCCGGGTCGCAAGTTCGGGTCCCTATTCCATCGATGTCACATCGCAGAATGGGTATCGGCTGACCTTCCCGGGCGGCAACCCGGCGAATGCGACCCAGTCGATGGGATATTCGGCGACCTTTGTCGGGCAGACGCGCAACCCGTCCAATACGACCCCGATCACGCGGACCTGCACCCGCGCCGGCCTGGCCGGATCGCCGCCGAACCAGGGCATTCTGCTGCCGGTCGATGTACGCCTGCTGCAAGGGGGGCAGACGCGAACGCCCGCCCCCAATTATCAGGACATATTGACCGTCACCATCTCCCCGCTGGCCGCGGGTACGCCGGGAACGATCTGCTCCTGATCCAGCCTGGGCTGGATCAGAGCGCCGTGACGCGGATCGACAGCGTGCCGTTGGCCTGACCGTTCTCGGTGACCAGCGACACCTTGTGCGCCGCGATGCCCGGCTGCGCGGCACCCGAGATGACCGTCGAACCGGCGTCCGAGAGGCGCACGGCATTGCCGTCGATCATCAGGGTCGCGCCAGCCAGCTCGGGCGAGTGATCGACCGTCACCTGATAGCCATTCGCGCTGTTGCAGAATTCGTGCAGCGTGCCGAGATCGACCTGGTTGCCGTTCGACGCCGCAACCGAGTTGTCGAGGTTCGCGCGGCAGACCACCGGCACATAGCCGCTGACCGTCAGCCGGTAGCCGTCCTGCGACGGATCGGCAAAGGCCGCCGGCGTCGCCGCGATCAGTGCGCCGAAAGCGGCCGCTGCGCCAACCCGGCGCACGAAGGAAGAAACGCTGTTGTTGTACTGCATGTTGAAGAACTCCCGCCAGAACGGTTCTTTCTTCAACGAAAGCGGTTGATGTCCGGTTAAACCCGGCCTCCGTAACCCGACGCATCGGGTGCGTAACGGCGTAATTCTGCGGGTTTCGGGAGGAGTGTGGCTGGATTGCTACGCTCTCGGCGCCACGGAAAGCACTGGCCGCCCCTGGCCCATTCCGGCCGCGAAGGCAATGCGCAACGCTTCGGACAGGCTGCGCGCATGCAGCTTGGCCATGATGTTGGCGCGGTGCACCTCGACGGTGCGGCAGCTTATGCCGAGGTCGAACGCGATCGTCTTGTTGGGCAGCCCCTGCGCCAGCCGCTCGAGCACCTCGCGCTCGCGGCAGCTCAGGATACCGAGCACCACGCCGGCCTCGGCGACCCGGGCACTGATGTCCTTGCCTGCCGTGATCCGGTCGAAAGCCCGGCCGATCGCGTCCAGAAGCGCATCGGTGTCGAAGGGCTTCTCGAGGAAATCGACTGCGCCCGCCTTCATCGCCTTCACCGCAACCGACACGTCGCCATGGCCGGTCAGCACGATGACAGGCATCGTCACGCCGCGCGCGCCGAGCTGCTGCTGCACCTCGATGCCGTCCATTTCAGGCATGCGGATATCAAGCAGGATGCAGCCGGGCTCCACGTGGCGAACCTCTTTCAGGAAGGCGATGCCGGACGACCATACGCGAACCGCATAGCCGGAGGCGCTCAGGAAGAACTTGGCGCCGCGGCGCACGCTTTCTTCGTCATCGATGACATGGACCAACGGTTTGTCGCTCATTCCAGAGACTCCGCATCGGCATGAACAAGGGTGAAATGAAAACGGGCGCCGTCGCCGCTGTCCGGCTCCAGCCAGATGCGTCCGCCATTGGCTTCGACGATCGTCCGGCAGATCGACAGCCCCAGCCCCATTCCACTGCTCTTGGTGCTGTGGAAGGCGCGGAACAGATTCTCGGCGATCCCCGGCGGAACCCCGGGTCCGGTATCGGCGACGCTGACGCGGACAAAGCCGGGATCGTCGGGCGCGGTCGATATGGTAAGCGAGCGCCGGGGCGCCCCGATCATCGCCTCGATGGCATTGCGCATGAGATTGATCAGAACCTGCTGGATCTGGATGCGGTCGACGAGGACGCTGTCCACCGACAGGTCCAGCCGGAAGCTCGCCTCCACGCCCCTTTCTCGCGCGCCGATCAGCGCCAGCTCGGAAGCGTCCTCGACCAGCGCGGAAAGCGCCTCGATCGACTTCTCGACCTCACCGCGCGCCACGAACTCGCGCAGCCGCCGTACGATGCTGCCGGCCCGAAGCGCTTCCTCGAACGCTTCGTCCAGGCCCTCCTCGATCGTCTCCCGGTCCTCGGCATTGCCGTCACGCAGCATGTTCCGGGCACCGCGCACGAAGGTGACCACGGCGGTTATCGGCTGGTTCAATTCATGGGCCAGCGTGGATGCCATGGTACCCATCGCGCTCACGCGTGCGGCATGGACCAGCTCGGAACGCAGCGCCTCGATCCGCTCCTCGTCCGCAACCTTCTCGGTAAGGTCGCGGATGAAGCCGATGAAGACGCGGCCGCCCTCGGACGTGGCCTCGCCGACCGACAGGTCCATCGGGAAGGTCGTACCGTCGTGGCGCTGCCCCAGCACGATCCCGCCGACCCCGATCATCCGGGCCTCGCCCGTCTCGAGATATCGCCGAAGATAGTCGTCGTGCCGATCGCGGTCCGGGGCCGGCATCAGCCGGCTGACATTGGAACCGACGACATCGGCCTCGCACACGCCGAACAGTTTCTCCGCCGCGGCGCTGAACGACAGGATCTTGCCCGTCTCGTTGATCACCACCATCGCATCGGGCACCGCCGCCAGGATGGAGCGGAACTGCGCCGCGCTCGCCTGGAGATGCCGTTCCGCCGCGCGTTGCTCGGTCACGTCGCGAACGACCTTGGCAAAGCCCCGCAGCGCGCCTTGCTCGTCATAGAGCGGCGTAAGCATGGTGTGGGCAAGGAACTCCGAGCCGTTCTTGCGAACGCACCAGTCTTCCTCCTCCAGGCACCCCTCGGCGCGGGCGCGATCGAGGTCATGCTGCGGCTTGTCGAGCGCCAGCGCCGTGTCGGGATAGAAGATCGAACAGTGCCTGCCGACGACTTCGCGCTCGCTCCAACCCTTCAGCCGTTCGGCCGCCTTGTTCCAGATCGTTATCCGCCCATCCGGATCGAGCATGTAGATGCCATATCCCTCGGCACCGTCGATCAGCAGGTTCAGCGTCTCCGCCAGATCATGCGCGCGATTTGCCCGGCGTTCCGCCACCTGCTCGCTGGCGCGCAACCGCCATTGCAGGCGCATGATATAGGATACGACGAGGATGATGACCGAGCAGGCGAACAGGAAGACGACTCGCTCGAGAATGGCGGCCTCGCCGCTTGCCCAGCCCATCAGGGCAACCGCCGCCACCGATGCGAGGGCGGCTGCCAAGGCGGGCCCTGAGCCGGCAAAGGCCCCGGTGACGAGCACCGCCACCGCATAGAGCAGATAATGTCCGTGACCGCTCAGCCAGGGCTCGAGGGCCCAGCGCAGAAGCGTGGCGACTACGACCGAGCCTACCGCCAGACCATAGGCGGCAGCGAGGTCGCGCGCCGATGTGCGTGGGGCACCGGCCACCGCAATCTCCGCCGCTGAAGCACCCGAGCCACACCCGATAGTGGGTTCCCTCGTTCAGCGGGTCGGATGTCGATAGCACGAAAGAAATTGGTCGGAAATGGTTTGGAAACCATCCGGACACACCAAATCGCGCGACCGATGCCGCGAAATGGGACGCAGTTAGACTATCGGCTCGGCGACTCGGGCTAGTTCCTCGAGCAGTACGTCATCGCGAAACGGCTTGGGCAGCACTTCGACGAAACCGGCGGAGATCGCTTCGCTTCGCAGGCTTTCGGAAAAATGCGCGGTGATCAGCACCGCAACGCCGTCCCAGCCCCTCTCCTGGAGCGTGCGGAGGGATTCGATACCGTCACAGTAGGGCATCGAATAATCGACCACGAGATGTGTTGCCTCGACCGATACGGGATCGGCGAGCGCGGCGGCGGCGCTGGCGAAGGCGATGACCTGATATCCCGCGCCCTGGAGCATGAGCTGCAGCCCCCGGCGCACCGAGGCATCATCCTCGATCAGGAGCAGCGGCGGCATGTTCTTCTTCCGCGACGACGTCATTACAACCTGCGCCTAGCTAGCGGGTTCGACACTGCAACGGGCTTCGCGCGATTCCCGCGCCCGGTTACCATATCAGCCTTCGGGGAGGTGGCGAACAGGGCAATGCACCAAACCGGTCCCGATACGCCACACGAGCCTAAGGCGAGCACCGAACATATGGCGATTGGTAGTCTTACTTACACGTGCCCCTCCGCCTCGATCCGTCCCGCCCAACCCTCGCGCCGCCGCTTGACAGCGCCAGCCCGCTGGGCTCTTTTCGAGCCATGGGGAACGCGATCTCCCCACGAGGCGTCAGCCGAAGCATCGCGTCCTGTTCCGCAATGAAGGACGCCCCATGCCCACGCCCAACAGCATAGCCGCTGACAAGCTGTCACGCCTGATCGGCACCGCCGCCGCCCCAATGCTCCTCGACCTGCGCGAGGATCGCGGCACCACGCTGATACCCGCCTCCCTCCCCGTCCCCGCCGGCGCGATCGGAGAATGGACCGCCCGCCTGACCGGCCGCGCCGCAATCATCATCGACGAGGACGGCACGCGCACCGCGCCCGGCCTGGCCGCCTGGCTGCGCAGCGACGGGATCGATGCCGAAATCCTGGAGGGCGGTTTCGCCGCCTGGCAGGCCGCCACCCTGCCCCTGCTCGCGACCGAGCGGCTCCCGGGGCGCGACGCCCAGGGCCGGACGCTCTGGGTCACCCGCGCGCGGCCCAAGGTCGACCGCATCGCCTGCCCCTGGCTGATCCGGCGCTTCGTCGACCCCGCCGCACGCTTCCTGTTCGTCGCCCCCGGCGACGTGATCGAGACCGCCCGGCGCTTCGACGCCGCCGCCTTCGACGTGGCGCATGACGACGTGTTCTGGAGCCATCGCGGCGAGCGCTGCACCTTCGACCTGATGGTCGAGACCTTCGGCCTCACGGCCTTCCCCGCACTCGAACATCTGGCGACGATCGTGCGCGGCGCCGACACCGCCCGGCCCGACATCGTGCCCGAGGCAGCCGGCCTGCTCGCCCTCTCGCTTGGCCTCTCCCGCGTCCATGCCGACGACCTGGAGCAGCTCGAGGCCGGCATGCCGATCTACGACGCGCTCTACCGCTGGTGCCGCGACGCGCGATCGGAAACGCACGACTGGACCTCGCACAAGCCGCGCGCGGTGCAGGCATGAGCGCGGCGGCTCTCGACGGGGCCGCAGCCCCGGCCCGACCTGCTCCCGTCACGCTTGGTCAGGCCTTCTGGGTGTGGCTGCGGATCGCAGCGCTCTCCTTTGGCGGACCGGCCGGGCAGATCGCGGTGATGCACCGCATCCTGGTCGAGGAGAAACGCTGGATCGGCGAGCAGCGATTTCTGCACGCGCTCAACTATTGCATGCTGCTGCCCGGCCCCGAGGCGCAGCAGCTCGCCACCTATATCGGCTGGCTGCTGCACAAGACGAAGGGCGGCGTGATCGCCGGCACGCTTTTCGTGCTGCCGGGCATGGTCTCGATCATGGCGCTGAGCTGGATCTATGTCCTGTACGGCAAGCTCGGCTTCGTCGCGGCGCTGTTCTTCGGATTGAAGGCCGCAGTGCTGGCGGTGGTGCTCCAGGCGGTCGTCCGGATCGGCGGACGGGCGCTGCGCAGCGGCGCGTCACGGGCGCTGGCGGCCGCCGCCTTCGTCCTGATCTTCTTCCTGGGCGTGCCCTTCCCGCTCATCATCCTCGCCGCCGGCCTGATCGGCTGGTGGACCGGGCGCAGCGGTTCGAATGCGTTCAAGGGCGGCGGGCATGGCGGGCCGAAAGGAGGTGCCGTGGTCGCGGATGCCGATACCCTGCTGGGCGAGGAACTGCCGGCACACGCCCATGCCTCGTGGCGCGAAACGTCGCGAACGGTGGTGACCTGCCTGCTGCTATGGCTGGTGCCGGTCGCCGCGCTGGTGCTGCTGCTCGGGCCGACCAACACCTTCTCCAGCATCGCGATCTTCTTCTCGAAGATGGCGGTGGCAACGTTCGGCGGCGCCTATGCGGTGCTCGCCTATGTCGCGCAGCAGGCAGTGGAGGAATATCACTGGCTCACCCCGGGCGAGATGCTCGACGGGCTCGGCATGGCCGAGACCACGCCGGGGCCGCTGATCATGGTGCTGCAGTTCGTCGGCTTCCTCGGCGCCTATCGCACACCGGGCATGCTCTCTCCGCTGCTCGCCGGCACGCTGGGCGGGCTGCTCGCGACCTGGGTGACCTTCCTGCCCTGCTTCCTGTGGATCTTCCTGGGGGCGCCCTATATCGAGCGGCTGCGCGGCAACGCGGCCGTATCGGGCGCGCTTTCGGCGATCACGGCGGCGGTGGTGGGCGTGGTGCTCAACCTTGCCATCTGGTTCGCGATCCACACGCTGTTCCGCCAGACGCTGCCGGTCGAGCTTGGGCCGATCCGCTTCGCCGCACCCGTGGCCGCGAGCATCGATCTGTGGGCGCTGGTGCTGGCCGGTGCGGCGATCGTGGCGGTGTTCGTGCTGCGGGCCGGCGTCATCGTGACGCTGGCGGCTACATCGGCGGCGGGCATCGCGCTGCACCTGCTCGGGCTGCTCTGACTTCTGCCCGGAAAATCAAGGACGTCGCGAAAACCCGCACCGCAAATGTGACGCCAAGCCGTCCAAGATGTGCGCGTGGTTCCAATAACTTGAGCGCCGTGCCGGCCATGGGTGCGGCACGGCGCCCTCGACTCACCCCCATATGGCGTATTGACTCCTGTTCGCCGTGGGTAATGGCTCCCTGAAAGGGGGAATTTTCATGGCCAGCAGCATCGAGTCGTCCGGGATCCTGAGCATCGCGGGGCGGAAATCGCACAAGGGCGTCCGTCCGGGACGCTATCGCAGCGCGACGGCGCTGGCCGGCGGCCTGGCCGCGACCATCCTCCTCGCGGTGCCCGCGATGGCGCAGGATACGCGCGGCGGCGGCGGCGGCCAGGGCAACAGCGCGCCTGGACCAATCGGTGGCACCAGCAGCAGCACCGGCGCGGGCGGTGCCGGCGCAGGCACCAGCGAAAGCTATGAGGGCGCCGCCGGCGGCGGTGCCGGCGTGACCGGCGGAAATGGCGGCAACGCTTCGGATGGCGGCCTGGGTGGCGCAGGCGGCGCCACCGCCGGCGCAGCGGGCGGCGACGGCGTGGGTGGCGGCATCGGAAGCCGCGCGAGCGGCGGCGGCGGCGGCGCGCATGGCGCCTATCTTTCCGGCGCACCAGGCTCGGCAGTGAGCGGCGGCAAGGGCGGCGCGGGCGGCACCTCGAGCGATGGCGACGGCGGCGGCGGCGGTGCGGGCGGCTATGGCGCGGTGGCGACCGGTACCGGCACGATATTCTTCAACTATGCGATCACCGGCGGCAATGGCGGCGATGGCGGCGGCGGCTATTTCTATGGCGGCAGCGGCGGTGATGGCGGCTATGGCCTGGTGTTCACCGGCACCGGCGCCACCGCCTCGATCAGTGGCGCGATCACCGGCGGCAATGGCGGCGTGCGCGGTGGCTTCTCGGCCGCCGGCTGCTGCGCGGTCGGCCAGAACGGTGCGGGCGGAATCGGCCTGGTCGGCAGCGATGTGGCCATTGTCCTTCATGCCACGATCAGTGGCGGCCTCAATGGTAACGGCGTTACGCGCGCGCTTGCGATGCGACTGGGCGGGGTCAACCAGATCGCGCTCGCCAGCGGCTGGGGCCTGGTCGGCGGCATCGAGATCGCAGGGACCAGCCTGGAATTCGTGCAGGGCAACAACCAGACGCTGTCGAACGACATTTCCGGTGTCGGCAAGCTGATCAAGAGCAGCATCGGCAACCTGACGCTGAGCGGCAACAACAGCTATGCCGGCGGCACCGAAATCCGCGGCGGCACGCTGACGATGGGCAATGGCGGCACCACCGGCGTGCTCGGCAGCGGGCTGGTCAGCATTTCCAGCGGCGCCGAGCTGGCCTTCAACCGCTCCGACAACATCACCGTCGCCCACCAGATCACCGGCGACGGCCAGTTGCGCAAGCTCGGCACGAACACGCTGACGCTCGGCAACAGCGGGAACAATTATACGGGCGGGACGATCGTCGACGCCGGCACGCTGGCGCTCAACAACGCCACGGCGGCCGGCACGGGCACGATCTGGCTCCGCGACGGCACCACGCTTCGCAATCTGGTGACGAGCGGCACGCCCTATTACGCCAATGCGATCCGGATCGACGCCGGCGAGAGCGCGACCATCAACGGCAACACAAGCGCCGGCGCCGCTTTCAACGGCGCGGTCACCGGCGGCGGCGACCTGACGATCTCCGGCCTGGTCGCGCTGCTCAACACCAACAGCTACGGCGCGACCACGATCGACAGCAACTCGCAGCTGCGGGTGGGGGTCACGACTTCGGGAACGCTGGGCAGCGGCAACGTCACCAATAACGGCCTGCTGGTATTCGGACGGTCGGACACGGTGACCGTCTCGAACGAAATCAGCGGTTCCGGAGACGTGCGGAAGACCAATGGCGGCACGGCGATCCTGACCGGCGACAACAGCTATCTGGGCACCACCACCATCACCAGCGGCACCCTCCAGGTCGGCGATGGCGGCACCACCGGCTCGCTTGGATCCGGCAATGTCTCCAATTCCGGCAACCTGGTCTTCAACCGGGCCGATGACATCACCGTCGCCAACGCTATCGGCGGCACCGGCACCCTGACCAAGCTGGGCGCCGGCATGCTGACCCTGAGCGGCAACAGCAACTATCTCGGCAACACCACGATCAGCGCGGGCACGCTGCTGCTTGGCAGCGCCAATGCCTTTGGCAACGGCAGCATCCTGCTCGACGGCGGCACGCTCGATGTCGGCGATATCGCCTTCAACCTCGCCCGCCTGGGCAGCGGCAACGGCACGATCGCCGCTTCCGGCACCGGCAGCCTGAATGTCGGCGCCGGCCAGACGGTAACGTTCGGCAGCACGGGCAATTCGATCGACTCCGATGTCATGCTGACGATCGACCCGAGCGGCACGCTGACGCTGCTCGGCAACAACGCACTGACCGGCGGCATCACCCTGGCCGGCCGGCTGGTGATCGGCGAAAGCGGCGCGGCCGGCGGCGCCGGCAATACGATCTTCACCGCCGGATCGGTGATCAGCTATGCCGACGGCGTCGACAATGGCACGGCGATCGGGCTCGGCTCCGACACCACCCAGTTCGAAGTACTCGGCGCCGATGTCGCCACCCAGAGCGGCGCGATCTACGAGGACCTGCAGAGCCGCGGCTTCGAGAAGATCGGCGCGGGCACGCTGATCCTGACCGCAGCCAACAGCTATACCGGCACGACCCTGGTCTCCGCCGGCACGCTGGGCCTGGGCGACGACTTCGCGGCGGGCACCGGCTCGATCGAGCTGGCCAGCGGGACCACCCTGCTCAACGCCGGCAGCTGTGGCTGCGGGCTGGCGCTGGCCAATGCCATAAACGTCATCACCACGGCGACGATCGACAGCGGCGGCGGCCAGACCTATCTCGACGGCCCGCTGACCGGCGGCGGTATCCGCTTCGCCGACAGCAGCGGCGGCGGCACCATCACCCTGACCGCGGACAACAGCTATGGCGACACCGTGGTGGGCACGCTGGCGACGCTGGTCGTCGGCGAAGGCGGCACCACCGGCACGCTCGGCACCGGCAGCATCACGGTCGAGGACCTGGCGATGCTGGCGTTCGACCGATCGGACACGGTCACGCTGGCGGCGGAGGTTTCGGGCGACGGCCTGATCGGCCAGTTCGGCAGCGGCACGCTGATCCTGACCGGCAACAACAGCAATGCCGGCGGCACGGTGATCCTCAATCCCGACGGCATCCTGCAGGTGGGCGATGGCGGCACCAGCGGCGCGCTGGGCGCCGGCACGGTCTTCAACATGGGCCAGCTGGTGTTCAACCGCTCCGACGACATCACCGTCGCGCAGGAGATCGCCGGCGACGGGCGGATCACCAAGCTGGGCGCGAACACGCTGACGCTGAGCGGCGACAATCTCAACGGCAGCTACGGGCCGTTCGCGGGCACCGTCTCGGTCCAGGGCGGCACGCTGGCGATCACCCAGTTCGCGCTGGGCGCCAGCGAGCTGCTCGAGATCGACAATGGCGCGCAGGTGAAGCTGCTCGAGGACAGCTATGCCGGCAGCATGGCGATCCTCTCGGGCGGTGGCACGATCGATACCGGCGCCTATACGCTCGAGGCGTTCGGCGGGGTGGATTTCCAGGGCGAGCTGACCAAGACCGGCTCGGGCACGCTGCTGCTCGTCGACTTCCCGGAGGAAGGCACCGGCAGCGGCGGGATCAACGTCATCGCCGGTACGCTCGGGCTGGGCAGCGACTTCGCGGCGGGCACCGGCACGATCAAGCTGGCCGACGGCACGACGCTGCTGAGCTGCGGCTGCGGGCTGCTGACGGTGGGCAATGCGATCCAGGTCGCGCCTGGCGGCACCGCGACGATCAGCGGCGACGGCGGCGACATCGACCTGACCGGCGCGATCAGCGGCGGCGATGTCAGCTTCAGCGCGGGCAGCAGCCCGGGCGCCGCGAGCACCTTCACGCTGACCAACGCGAACAGCTATGGCGCCACCCGGATCGGCGCCAATGTCGAGCTGGTGCTGGCGGGCGGCACGCTGGGCACCGGCGACCTCGTCTTCGACGCGGCGCCTTCGGATCCGGGCTCGCCGGCTAAGGTCCGCTTCGAGAACAGCAGCGACTATGGCTTCGGCGGCAGGATCGTCGGCAGCGGGATCGTCGACATCGATCCGGACGCGGCGGCGAAGGTGACGCTGACCGGCTCGAACAGCGCGGCGGAGAACTTCACCGGGACGCTGAACCTGCTCCAGGGCACGCTGGTGCTGAACGGCGCTATCGGCGACATGGTCGGCAACAGCGCCACGCTCAGCATCGCCGGCGGCACGCTGGGGGGCAGCGGCAGCTTCCATGGCAGCGTGGACATCGACAATGCCGCGCTCAACCCCGGCAACAGCCCGGGCACGCTGGCGATCGCCGGCAATCTGACGCTCGGCGCGGGCACGATCCTCAACTTCGAGCTCGGCGCGCCGGGCACGGTCGGCGGGGCGAGCAACGACCTCGTCACCGTCGGCGGCAACCTGCGGCTCGACGGCACGCTCAACGTCGCCGCCTGGGGCGCGGGCTATGGGCCGGGCTATTACCGGCTGTTCAACTATGGCGGCAACCTGGACGACCAGGGGCTGGACATCGGCACGATCGCCGGCGGCCTCGCCCCGCAGCTCCTGACCAATATCGGCGGCCAGGTGAACATCCGCCTGGGCGGGGCACAGGCCATCCAGTACTGGGACGGCGCCGACATGGGCTCGACCACCGGCGTGGCGGGCGGCACCGGCGACTGGAAGGGCGCGAACACCAACTGGACCGGCCCGACCGGCTTCGCGATCAACGACGCCTGGCAGGGCCAGGTCGGCGTGTTCGGCGGCGCGGCGGGCGGCACGGTCACCGTCTTCGGCACCCCGTCCTTCGAGGAACTGCGCTTCGTCACCGACGGCTATGTGCTGCGCCCCTCCGACGCGAGCGCGCGGCTGAACACCACTGGCGGCTTCTCGATCATCGACGTCGCGAGCGGCGTCACCGCCGATATCGGCGTGGTGATCCAGGGCAATGCGGGCCTCGACAAGACCGGCACCGGCACGCTGATCCTCTCGGCGGCCAACAGCTATGAAGGCGCGACCGATGTCGCGGCGGGCACGCTGCGGCTGGGCGCCAACAACGCGATCGCCCAGCAATCCGCGCTCAACGTCCAGTCGGGCGCGACGCTCGACCTGGCCGGCTTCGACACCAAGTCCGGATCGATCGCCGGCGCGGGCGCGATCCTGCTAGGCGGCGGCCAGCTCGAGACGGGCTACGACAACAGCTCGACCATCTTCAGCGGCACGATGACGGGCGCCGACGGCAGCGAATCCACCCTCATCAAGAATGGCATCGGCACGCTGACCGTAAGCGGCACCGTGGCGCTGGGCAACGGCGGAGGCGCCCTGAAGTCCTTCACCCAGATCAATGCCGGCACACTCCAGATCACCGGCACCGGCAATTTCGGCGTTGACCAGGTCCAGAACCTCGCGACGGTCGAGAACAGCGGCATGATCAATGCCCATGCTACCCTGCAGAACTTCGGCACGGTGACCAATGGCGCCGTCGGAACGATCAACGGTACCACCCAGAATTTCGGCACTGTCGACAATTACGGCACGATGGGTCCGCTGATCTCGCTGGGCGGCACGGCCACCAACTACGCCACCGGCACCATCAACGGCGCGGTCCAGAACTTCGCCAGCTTCACCAGCGCCGGCATCATCAACGGCGACCTCAGCAACTTCGGGACGATGCAGCTCGAAGGCCAGCTGAACGGAGCGCTGCTCAATCTGGGCACCGGCGCCAGCGCAACGCTGACCGCGGCGGTTACCGGCATCACCCGTTACGAGGGCGGGACCAGCGCCACCTTCGACCTCGCCGGCATCGATACCCAGGTCGGCGGCCTTGCCGGCACCGGCGAGATCGACCTCGGCAGCGGCCGCCTGACGGTGGACGGCGGCAACGGCAACTGGAGCTTCGAAGGCGCGATCAACGGCAGCGGCGGTCT
This sequence comes from Sphingomonas kyeonggiensis, assembly GCF_014204495.1. Taxonomy (GTDB): domain Bacteria; phylum Pseudomonadota; class Alphaproteobacteria; order Sphingomonadales; family Sphingomonadaceae; genus Sphingomonas; species Sphingomonas kyeonggiensis_A. The sequence continues at coordinate 841,369 of NZ_JACHLN010000002.1, forward strand.
GACCAAGACCGGCACCGGCACGCTGACGCTGGGCGGCGCAAGCAACTATGGCGGCACGACGTCGATCAGCGGCGGCACGCTCTCGCTGTCGGGCACGATCGGCAGCGGCGCGATTTCGAACAATGCCACGCTGGACCTCAGCGGGGCGACCGACCGCGTCTTCGCCAACAGCATCACCGGCACCGGCAAGCTGACCAAGAACGACAGTGGCGTGGTGACGCTGACGGGCGCCAGCGCCTATGGCGGCGGTACCCAGGTTCTCGGCGGTACGATCGGCTTCAACAACGGCCAGTCGCTCGGCGGCGGCGGCGTCGAATTGTCCGACGGCACCGCGCTGCGCAACGTCCAGGCGGGCGCCGTGACGCTGGCGAATAGCATCGCCATCGTCTCCGGGACCGCGACGCTTGAGGGTGTGGGCGGATCGAGCACGGTACTGGGCGGGCCGATCACCGGCGGCAATGTCAGCTTCGGGGTATCGGGCGCGGGCAGCGCCAGCTTCACGCTGACCGGTACCAACAGCCATGCCGGCACCCAGATCGGCGCAGGCGCCACGGTGAACCTGGCCAGCGGGACGCTCGGCACCGGCAACCTCGTCCTGGCCGACAGCAGCGCGACGATCAACTTCACCAACGGCGCGAACTACAGCTATGCCGGCGTGATCTCGGGCAACGGGCATATCGGCGTTAACACCGCCGGCGGCGCCTCGGTAACTCTCTCCGGCTCGAACGCGGCGGGCAGCGACTTCACCGGCACGGTCTCCGTGGATGCCGGCAAACTGGTGCTCAATGGCGATTTCGGCGACGTGACGGGCAACACCGCCAGCCTGACGCTGAACGGCGGCACGCTGGGCGGCGGCGGCACCTTCCATGGCGACATGACCCTGGGAGCCGCCTCGCTGAATCCCGGCAACAGCCCGGGCACGCTCAGCATCGCCGGCAACCTGACCCTCGGCGCCGGCACCATCCTCAACTTCGAGCTGGGCGAAGCCGGTACCGTGGGCGGCGCCAATAACGACCTGGTCAATGTCGGCGGCAACCTGACGCTCGACGGCACGCTTAACGTCGCGGCGCTGACCGGGTTCGGCGAAGGCTATTACCGACTGTTCAACTATGGCGGCACGCTGACCGACAACGGCCTGCTCTTCGGCGCGCTGCCGGGCGGCTATAGCAGCACGCTGCTCACCAATATCGGCGGCCAGGTGAACATCCTGTTCGCCAGCAGCCCGCAGGCGATCCAATATTGGGATGGCAGCGACCTGACCGGCAGCTCCGCCGCGAGCGGAGGCAATGGCGGCGCGGGCGTGTGGAGCAGCACCAGCACCAACTGGACCGCGCCGACCGGCTATGGCGTCAACGACAGCTGGCACGGCCAGGTCGCGGTATTCGGCGGCACGGCCGGCGGCGCCGTCACTGTCCAGGGCAGCCAGGTCTTCCAGGAACTGCGCTTCACCACCGGCGGCTATACGATCAGCGGCGCGACGGCAGCCGCAGGGCTGGCGACGACCGGTGGCTTCTCGGTGATCGACGTCGCAACCGGGATCGGCGCCACGATCAACGCCACCATCTCCGGTACGGGCGGTCTGACCAAGACAGGCACCGGCACACTCAGCCTGGGCGGCGCAAACAGCTATGCCGGCGTCACCACCGTCTCCGCCGGCACCCTTATGCTGACCGCGGGCGGTTCGCTGGCCGGGGCGGTCCAGAACAATGCGACGTTCAACAACGCCGGCACCGTTGCGGGGGCCGTCACCAATACGGGCACACTGACCAACACCGGCACGCTATCGGGCGCGGTCCAGAACAACACGACGTTCAGCAATAGCGGCACGGTCGCCGGGCTCGTCACCAACGCCGGCACCCTGACCAGCACCGGCACACTCGCCGGTGGGCTGCTCAACAACGGCACCGCGACGCTGACGGGCACGATCGGCACCGGCATCGTCAACAACGGCACGATCAGCCTGAGCGGCACGACCTCGATCGCGGCGCTGCAGCAGGCCGCCGCGGGCAGCTTCAACCTGGCCGGCTTTGGCACATCGGTCGGCACGCTGACCGGTTCGGGCGCGATCACCCTGGGCAGCGGCACGCTCAGCATCGGCGCGGGCAACGGCAACTCGTCCTTCGCCGGCACGATCGCGGGCGCGGGCAGCCTGGCCAAGACCGGCACCGGCACGCTCGTCCTCACCGGCGCCGCGACGCAGACGGGCGGCACGACGATCTCGGGCGGCACGCTGCAGATCGGCAATGGCGGCACCACCGGCTCGCTTGCCGGCGCGATCACCAACAACGGCGTGCTCGCGATCAGCCGCAGCGACGCGGTGACGCTGGCCAATGTGATGTCGGGCACCGGCGGCTTCGTCCAGGCGGGCAGCGGCACCACCACCCTTACCGGGGCCAACAGCTATAGCGGCGGCACGCTCGTCTCGGCCGGCCGGCTGCGCGGCGATGTCGCCTCGCTCCAGGGCGCGATCCGGATCGACGGCGCGCTCGAGTTCGCCCAGACCGGTGCCGGCACCTATGCCGGCAGCCTGTCCGGCGCGGGGCTGTTCGAGAAGACCGGCACCGGCACGCTGACGCTTACCGGCAACAGCGCGACCTTTAGCGGCGCGAGCAATGTGCTGGCCGGCACGCTGGCGGTGAACGGACTGCTCACCCGCTCGCTCGTCACCGTCTCCAGCGGCGCCACGCTGGTTGGCACCGGCACGGTCGGCGGCATCACGGTGCAGAGCGGCGGCACGCTGGCGCCGGGCAACGGGGTCGGCACGCTCAACGTCGCGGGCAATGTGCTGTTCCAGGCCGGCTCGCTCTTCGCGGCCGAAGTCCAGGCGAGCGGTGCCGACAAGGTGCAGGCGACGGGCACCGCCCAGCTCGGCGGCACACTGCAGGTGCTCAACCTGGGCGGCAGCTATGCGATCAACAGCACCTATGTGCTGCTTCATGCCGATGCCGGCGTCAGCGGCACCTTCGCGGTGACCAACTTGGCCAGCTTCGGCCTCGCCTACCGCCCGAAGATTATCTACACCGCCAACGAGGTGCAGCTGTTCCTCGCGGCCAACCAGCTTTCCGCGGTGCTCGGCACCGGCGTGGCGCTGACCTACAACCAGGCGAGCGCGATCAGCCGGCTCGATGCCGCGGTCGTCTCCGGCGGTTATGATCCGTCGGCGCTCAGCGCGCTCTACAGCCTCGCCCCCGCGGCGATCCCCGCCGCGCTCGACCAACTCTCCGGCGAGATCTACGCCGATGCGACGCGCGCCGCGCTCGAGGACGAGCGGGTGGTGCGCGAGGCGGTGCTCGGGCGGCTCGGCGAAGCCGCCGATACTGGGCTCGCCGGCACGGGCAGCTGGGGCCAGGTGATCGGCAGCTGGGGTGGTGTCGACAGCGACGGCAATGCCGCCGGCTATGACGTGGATCGCACCGGCATGATGATGGGCATCGACAATGGCGCGGAGACCGACACCGGATCGTGGCGCGCCGGCGTGATGGGCCATTATACCCGCATCACCCTGCCCGCCGACGCGCGCGGCAGCCGCGCGACGATCGATCGCACCGGCGGCGGTGTCTATGCCGGCGTCGCGGTGAACAACTGGCGGATCCGCGCCGGCGCCTCGCTGTCGCTGCTCGACATGAAGGCGCGGCGCGCGATCGCCGTGCCCGGCCTGACCACCAGCGAGCGCGGCAAGGCGCGCGGCGTGATGCTGCAGAGCTTCGCCGAGATCAGCTACCGCATCGATGCCGGCGGGAAGGCGTTCGTCGAGCCCTATCTGGCGGGCAGCGCGACGCGGGTGACCTTCGGGCAGTTCGCCGAAAGCAGCGGCCCGGTGGCGCTGCTGGTCCATGACCAGAAGAGCGTGCTCGGCATCGGCGAGCTGGGCCTGCGCGGCGAGACCGCGCTGGTGGGTGGCGACAAGGGCAGCGTGCGACTGGGCGGCAATATCGGCCTGCGCACCGCATTCGGCGACCGCGCGCCCGATCCGGCGATCGCGCTGGCGGCGGCACCCAGCCTGGCGTTCAACATCCGCTCGGCGGAGATCGATCGCTTCTCCGCGGTGGCGAACCTGAACCTGACCGTCGATGTCAACGACAAGCTCAGCCTGCGGCTCGGCTATAGCGGCGTGCAGGGAGCGGGCGTGCATGAGCATGGCGGCCGCGCCACGCTGAGCCTCAGGTTCTGAGGCTTGCCGGTTGGCGCCGGCGCGGGACGGTCCCGCACCGGCGCCGAACGGGTCAGGCGAAGATCGCCTCGAGATCGGAAGGCGCAATGCCTTCCTTGAGCTGGCGCAGCTCGACATAGACGCTGGCCTGCACCGCCACCATCAGCATGCTGTAGAGCGCATTCACCGCGCCTCCGACCAGGGCGACCAGGAAGAGGTTGCCCGTCGCGGTCATCGCGGCGTTGAGGAAGCTCACCGGGATGCTGAGCACCCAGATCAGGACGAGGACGATCAGCATCGTCAGGAAGATCCGCCAGCGCGACCCGCTGGTCAGCGCGGCGCTGCGGCTGAATGCCTCCAAGACGCCGATCTTCTCCTGGACATAGGCCGGGGTGACGACGCTCCAGACCAGCCAGAGGATGATGCCGGGGACGATCAGCAGCGCGAAGCCGACGATCAGGCCGATGCCCATGAGGATGCCAATGCCGATCATCGGCAGGATCAGGCTGATGCCCACCGCCAGGCACGGGCCGAACTGCGGGGTTTCCCCCGACAGGCTCATCACCGTCGCGCGGGTGAGCGAGGCCTGGAGGATGGCATTGGCCACGACGCCGACCAGCATGGCGACCAGGATGGGTGTCCAATAGGCGGACGTGAAGAAATAGGAGCCATCGACCAGATTGGCGTTCAGGCCGATATTGGTCGCCTGCCAGAAGCCCAGCAGGAATTGCGGAATGCCGGCCAGCACGAGCGCGAGCCCGCAGAACAGCACGATATTCGATCCGATCGTCTCGAACGCGCGCGATATGACCGCGCCAATCTCGAAACGCGCTTCACCAAATTCAGAGTCAGCCATGTTCCCCTCTTTCATCGAAGTCCTTCGACGCCGGAGAAAAGCTGACCAAAAACGGTTCTAAAGTCCAGTGTCGGCGGGCTTTCCTGCGACACAGGCTTCCGGTAGCACTACGAGTGTGGGGGATTCGGCGTGAGCGTACAGGGACCGGCTGCACAGTCCGTCGCCAGGGCGCATGAGGCGCTGCGGGCGCGATCCGATATCCAGTTCGAGATGGCGACGGCCAAGCCGCCCGAGATTCCGCCCTGGATGCGCTGGCTGGGGCGGCAGCTGGCCGAGGTTTCGCCCTATCTGGGCTGGATCCTGCTGGGCGTGCTGCTGCTCGTCCTCGCGATCTTCCTGTTCATGCTGTTCACCACCTTCGTGCGCGGCCGCGCCTCGCGCGATGCCCAGGCCGAGACGGCGCAGGACGCCGCGGGCTGGCGCCCGACCGAGACGGCGGCCCGCGCGCTGCTGGCCGAGGCCGAGGCGCTGGCCGGGCGCGGCGACTATGCGGAAGCCGTCCACCTGCTGCTCCAGCGCAGCCTGGAGGATATCCAGCGCCACCGCCCGCGGCTGCTCCGCCCTGCCCTCACCAGCCGCGAGATCGCCGGATCGGACTGGATGCCCGACATCGTCCGCCGGGCCTTCGCCGCGATGGCGGCGCCGGTCGAGCGCAGCCTGTTCGGCGGCCGCAGTCTGGTGCGCAGCGACTGGGAAGAGGCGCGCGCCGCCTATGGCGAATTCGCGCTGCCAAAGGCCTGGAAATGAGCGCGGACACCACCGCCTCGCCCTTCACGATGCGCACCGTGCTGGTGCTGGTCGCGCTCGGCGTGGTCGGCTTCCTGTCGTTCCTGCTGATGACCGCCTATGGCGAGGACCTGCAGCCAAGCCAGCGCCCGGGCAACCACGCGCTCGCCACGTCGGCGATCGGCTTCTTCGGCGCGGCGGAACTGGTACGGCAGGTGCATGGATCGGCGCGCATGGTGCGGCGCGACGGAGCTCTCGATACCTCCGACACGCTGGTAATCACGCTGGAGCCGACCACCGATCCGGAAACGGTCGAGAAGCTGATCAAGCGCCGCGCGAGCCAGCCGACGATCCTGGTCCTGCCGAAATGGCTGACCATGCCGCGGCGCGGCAAGCCCGCCTGGGTGACGTCCTTCGGCACGATCCCGACCCGGACGGTGGCACAGCAGATCGCCAAGGTGGCGGACGCCAGCATTTCGGAAACCCCGAACGACCTGCGCACGATCAGCGGCACAGGGCTGGAGCCGGTGCTAGAGGACAGCAGCGGCAAGGCGCTGGTCGTCACCATGAAGGATCAGCCGACGCTGATCGTCGCGGATCCCGACCTGCTCGACAATCAGGGGCTGAAGACGCTCAAGGATGCGAAGCGCGCGATGGAAGTGCTCGACTGGTTCGATGACGGCCAGCGCGGCATCGCCTTCGACCTCACCCTGCACGGCTTCTCCAGCAATCCGAACCTGCTCAAGCTCGCCTTCGAGGCGCCGTTCCTGCCGCTGACCCTGTGCCTGCTGGTCGCCGCGCTGCTCGCCGGCTGGCACGCGCTGCTGCGCTTCGGCCCCGCCTTGCCCGAACTGCGCGGCGTCGCCTTCGGCAAGCGCGCGATCGCCGAGAACGGCGCGGCGCTGCTCCGCCTCGCCGGCCGCCGCCACCGCACGGGCGACCGCTATGCCGCGCTGATCCGCGACAGTGCCGCCGGCGCCACCGGCGCGCCGCCCAACCTGCCGCCCGAGGCGCTCGACCGCTATCTCGACCGGCTCGACAAGGACGGCGAACCCTTCACCGCCATGGCCGAACGGGCGAGCCATGCCCAGGACACGCGCGCGCTGCTCGATGCCGCCCGCGCCCTCTATCAATGGAAAAGGACCGTCACGCGTGAACATTGAGGAAGTGAAGGCGCTGGGCGATGCGATCCGCGCCGAAGTGGGCAAGGCCGTGGTCGGGCTCGACGAGGCGGTCGAGCTGATGCTCGTCGCGCTGTTCGCCTCGGGCCATATCCTGCTCGAAGGCCCGCCGGGCACCGCCAAGACCTTCCTTGCCCAGTGCTTCGCCCGCGCGGCGGGGCTCGACTATGGCCGCATCCAGTTCACGCCGGACCTGCTGCCTGGCGACATCCTGGGCTCGAACCTGTTCAACTTCCAGACCAGCCAGTTCACGCTGACCCGCGGCCCGATCTTCACCGAGCTGCTGCTCGCCGACGAGATCAACCGCACCCCGCCCAAGACGCAGGCGGCGCTGCTCGAGGCGATGCAGGAGCGCACCGTCACGATCGACGGGATCGACCACAAGCTCTCCGACCGGTTCATGGTGGTCGCAACGCAAAACCCGATCGAGAGCCAGGGCGTCTATCCGCTGCCCGAGGCACAGCTCGATCGCTTCCTGTTCAAGTTCGAGGTCGGCTATCCGAGCCTGGAGCAGGAATTGAAGATCGTCGCCCAGCAAGGCGCGCGTTTCGGCATGCCCAAGCCCGACGAATGGGGCGTGAGCCGGGTCGCCGACCACGCCACGATCAGCGCCGCGGCGGATGCGGTGGCCGGCGCCCGGCTTGCCGATGAAGTGGTCGACTATGTCGTCCGCCTCATCCGCGCCACCCGCTCGACCGGCGACCTGCAGATCGGCGCCAGCCCCCGCGCAGCAGCCACCCTGGCTGCCGCCGCCCGCGCCCATGCGGCGCTCGACGGGCGCGACTTCGTGCTGCCCGACGATGTGAAGAAGCTCGCCCCGGCGGCGCTGCGCCACCGCGTGATCCTCTCTCCCGCCGCCGAGATCGACGGGCGCACCGCCGATGCGATCATCGCCGGCCTGATCGAGCAGGTCGAGGCACCGCGTTGATCCGACCCAGCATCCGCTGCGTGCTGCTGATGGCCGCGGGGGCGCCGCTGGCGCTGCTCGTCGGCGTGTTCGCGCCGCAGTTCTGGTTTGCCGGGCTGGCCTGGGTGCCGATGATCCTCGCCTTCGCCGCGATCGACGCCGCACTGGCCCCGCGCGCGCCGGCGCTGAGGACGAGCTGCCCGGGCTCGATCGAGATCGGTGCGCCGCTGATCGTCGAGATCACCGTGGCGGACCGGCCCATCGACGGGCTGGAGCTCGCCGTGGCGACCGGCCCGAAGCTCGCACCGCGCGCCGAAGGTCGCATCCGCCTGGGCAAGCGCGAGAACCACGCGGCGATCGCCTTCCTCCCCGTGCGCCGCGGCACCGACAAGGTCGAGGCGCTGTGGAGCCGCTGGACCGGCCCGTTCGGCATGATCTGGCGCCAGCGTGTCGAGAAGCTCGACCGGACGGTGGTGATCACGCCCGATATCCGCCCGGTGCGCAACTCGGCGCACCTGCTGCTCCGCGACGCCCAGATGGGCGAGATGGCCCGCGTGGATCGCGGCGAGGGCAGCGAATTCGAGGCGCTGGCCGAATGGAAATCCGGCATGGAGCGCCGGACGATCGACTGGAACCACAGCGCCCGCCACCTCAAGCTGCTCGCGCGCGAGAACCGGATCGAGCGCAACAATCAGGTCGTCTTCGCGATCGATACCGGCCGGGTGATGTGCGAGCCGATCGACGGGCTGCCCCGCGTCGACCGCGCGATCACCGCCGCATTGCTCGGTGCCTATGCCGCGCTCAAGCTCGGCGACCGGGTGGCGCTGTTCGGCTTCGACTCCCAACCACGCGTCGCCTCGGGCGCAGTCTCGGGCACCCGCGCCTTTCCGCTGATGCAGCGCCTCGCCGGGCAGCTCGACTACAGCAGTGTCGAGACCAACTACACGCTCGCCCTTGCCACCCTGGCCGGCGACCTGACCCGGCGTTCGCTGGTGGTGATCTTCACCGAGTTCACCGATCCCACCGGCGCCGAGCTGATGATCCGCGCCGCGACCAACCTGCTGCGCGGCCATCTCGTGCTGTTCGTGATCCTCGCCGATGACGAGCTGGAAGACCTGGCCGGCGCCGAGCCGGCAGCGATCGACGATGTCTCGCGTGCGGTGATCGCCGCTTCGATGCTGCGCGAACGCCGGATCGTCGCCGCGCGGCTGCGCCATGCCGGTATCCATGTGCTGGAGGCGAAGCACGACCAGGTCGGCGCCGCGCTGGTCCGCCAATATCTCGATTTCAAGCGGAGGAACCTGCTGTGAGCAGCGCCGCATCGAGGCAGTTCGCCAGCGCACGCTTCCGCGAGGAGCGCACGGTCGACTGGCTGGAGCTGGAGCAGCGCATTCTGGAGATCGAGCGCGGCCGCGCCCGCACCTTGTCGGACGAGGATTTGCTCGAGCTGCCGGTGCTGTATCGCGCCGCGCTCTCCTCGCTTTCGGTGGCGCGCGAGACTTCGCTCGACGCCGATCTGGTCGCCTATCTGGAGGCGCTGTGCGCCCGCGCCTATTTCGTCCTCTACGGCGTCCAGCCGCCGCTCCGCCGGCGCATCGCGGCCTTCTTCCTCTCGGGCTGGCCGCTGGCGATGCGGTCGATCGCGCGCGAGACGCTGATCGCGGTGCTGATGATGGCCCTGGGCGCGGTCGCCGCCTATTGCCTCGTCGCCAGCGATCCGAGCTGGTACCATTCGATCGTGCCCGAAGGGCTTGCCGGCGGCCGCGGCCCGCAATCGAGCGCGGCCGAGCTGCGCCAGGGCCTGTATGACGGCGGCGGCTCCGGCCTGCTCGGCGCCTTCGCCACCTATCTCTTCACGCACAACGCCCAGATCTCGCTGATGTGCTTCGCGCTCGGCTTCGCGTTCGGCGTGCCGACATTGCTGCTGCTCGTCTATAACGGCTGCATTCTCGGGGCATTCATGGCGGTGTTCGCGTCAAAGGGCCTTGCCCTGCCCCTCTCCGCCTGGCTGGCGATCCATGGCACCACCGAACTGTTCGCCATCGCCATCGCCGGTGCCGCCGGCATCCGCATCGGCATGGCCCTCGCCTTTCCCGGCAAGCTCTCGCGCACCGCCGCCACTGCCAAGGCCGGCCGCACCGCCGCCTTCGCCATGATCGGCGTGGTGCTGATGCTCGCCGTCGCCGGCGTGCTCGAAGGCGTCGGGCGCCAGGTCATCACTTCGGACGTGATCCGCGTCGCGATCGGCGGCACGGCATTGCTCGGCTGGCTCGCCTATTTCTACCTGATCCCCGTACGCGGCGAGGCGCTGGATGGCTGAGGTTCGCACGGCGTCCGGCAAGGGGCACGACCAGGACAGGAATCGCCGCACCTTCGTCACGCCCGAAGGGGTGGACCTGAAGCTCGACATCGCCACGGTGGGCGAGCGCATCGGCGCGTTCATGATGGACCTGGTGCTGATCGTGCTGACGCTGGTGCTGTTCACCATCGCGCTGCTGTTCATCCTTGCCGGCACCGGCGCCGTGCTTGCCCAGGCGCTGATCATGGTCTGGCTGCTCGGCTTCTTCGCGCTCCGGAACGGCTATTTCGCAGCGTTCGAGCTCGGCCCGCGCGCCGCTACCCCGGGCAAGCGGCTGATGAAGATGCGGGTGGTGTCGCGCGACGGCGCGCGGCTGCGCGGGCACCAGATCGTCGCCCGCAACGCGATGCGCGAGCTGGAGCTGTTCCTGCCACTCTCCTTCCTCGGCTATCAGAGCGCGCAGGGCATGGCGAGCTTCGCCACCGGCCTGTTCGGGCTGCTCTGGACCGGCATCTTCGCCTTCTTCCCCTTCTTCAACCGCGACCGGCTGCGCGTGGGCGACCTGATCGCCGGCACCTGGGTGGTCCGCATGCCACGCCGGACGCTGAGCAACAGCGTCGCAGCGCGCGTCGTGTCCGAGGAGGCGCGCTACAGCTTCAGCGACGCCCAGCTCAGCGTCTATGGCGAGTTCGAGCTGCAGAAGCTGGAGGAAGTGCTGCGGCGGAACGACGAATATTCGATGATCGTCGTCGCCCGCACGATCCGCGAGCGGCTGGGCATGGAAGATGATGGCGGCGGCGACCACGCCTTCCTCGAGGCCTATTACACCGCGCTGTGCCAGCGGCTGGAACGCGGCATGCTGTTCGGCAAGCGCAAGAAGGACAAGTATCAGCGCTAGGTGGGGAGCGCCCTTACCTCCGTCATGCTGAACTTGTTTCAGCATCCAAACCTCCCCAACCGAAGCCGTCGCCAGTGGAGGGTTGGACCCTGAAACAAGTTCAGGGTGACGAGCATTTGGGTGACTACATCAAACCGCGAACAGCTGCCCCAGATCCCGGAACGCCTTGAACTCCAGCGCATTGCCGGCGGGATCGAAGAAGAACATTGTCGCCTGCTCGCCCGGCTTGCCGACGAAGCGGACATGCGGCTCGATCACGAACTCGGTCCCCGCCGCGCGCAGCCGCTCTGCCAGCGCCTCCCATTCCGCCCAGCCGAGCACCAGCCCGAAATGCGGCACCGGCACGGCATCGCCGTCCACCGCGTTCCGCGCCCTCACCCCGGCTCCTTCAGCCTTGTGGACGACGAGCTGGTGACCGCGGAAATCGAAGTCGATCCAGTGGCCCGGGTCCTCGCGCCCCTGCGGGCAACCGAGCGTGCCGCCATAGAAGGCGCGCGCCGCCTCGATATCGTTGACGGGAATGGCAAGGTGGAAGAGCGGTGCGGTCATGTGCGCCAGCCTAGGCCGATGCGCGCGCCCGCGCTATGCTCGTCTCCGGGCTATTGGGGGACGGAAAATGGCGGAAAGCCGGATCGAGCGCCACTTCGCGCTGGCCGAGCGCGGCACCACGGTGCGCACCGAAGTGCTGGCGGGCGGGACGACCTTCCTCACCATGGGCTATATCATCGTGGTCAACCCCGCGATCCTCGGCGCGGCGGGCATGCCGGTGGCCGCGGTCGCCGCCGCGACCTGCCTTGCCGCCGGGCTTGCCAGCATCCTGATGGGGCTCACGGCCAATGTGCCGCTCGCACTGGCGCCGGGCATGGGGCTCAACGCCTATTTCGCCTTCACCGTGGTGCAGGGCATGGGGGTGCCCTGGCCGGTCGCGCTGGGTTGCGTGTTCCTGTCCGGCATTGCCTTCCTGCTGCTCACCTTTGCCGGCATCCGCCAGCTCATCATCGCCGCGATCCCGCCCCAGCTGTTCGCGGCGGTCGCGGGCGGCATCGGCCTGTTCATCGGCCTGATCGGCCTGAAGAACGCCGGGATCATCGTCACCAGCCCGGCGACTTCGGTGACGCTGGGCGACCTCCATGCCCCCGGCGCGGCGCTCGCATTGTTCGGGCTGGTCCTCACCGCCGGGCTGGCGGCGTGGAAGATACGCGGCGCGATCCTGATCGGCATCGCCGCCACCACGCTGGCCGGATGGGCAACCGGCCAGGTTTCCTTCAAGCCCGAACCCTATGACCTAACCGCGATCGGCCAGGTCGCCTTCCATCTCGACCTTGCCGGCGTGTTCGGCCTGTCGGGCAGCCATGGCCTGGGGCTGTTCGAGATCCTGTTCGTCTTCCTCTTCGTCGATCTTTTCGACAATGTCGGCACGCTGGTCGGCGTCACCCGCCGCGCCGGGCTGATCGACGAACAGGGGCGCATTCCGCGGCTCAACCGCATATTGTTCACCGATGCCGTGGCGAGCATCGCCGGCAGCCTCGCCGGCACCAGCACCGTCACTTCCTATGTCGAGAGCGCTGCCGGCGTGCAGGCGGGCGGACGCACGGGCCTCACCGCCGTGGTCACGGGCATCCTCTTCCTGCTCGCGATGTTCGTCGCGCCCTGGGCGCAGCTGGTGCCGCTGGCGGCGACCGCGCCGGCCTTGGTGCTGGTCGGCGGGCTGATGATGGCGCCGCTTGCGGACGTGGACTGGGACGATGCCGAAATCGCAATACCGGCCTTCCTCACCGTCGCGATGATCCCCTTCACCTTTTCGATCGCCAACGGGCTGGCCTTCGGGATCACAGCATATGCGCTCATCCGCTTGATTAGAGGCAAGATTACTGCCGGAGACTGGCTGCTGCTGGTGCTTGCCGGGCTGTTCGTGATCCGCTTCGCCTGGCTGGCGGCCGGCTGACGCTACGTAGTGGAAACCGGTTTCCATGCGGCCGGCGCGGACCTATATCGGCGCACATGACGCTCGCCCTGTTCCGCATTGCCCCCAATGACAGCACCGCCACGGCGCTGCGCGACCTCGAAGCCGGCGAGCAGGCGCTGGGCGTGACGCTCGCCGCCCCGGTGGCGAAGGGGCACAAGGTTGCGGTCAAGCCGATCGCGGCGGGCGAACCCGTGCTCAAGTTCGGCTTCCCGATCGGCGTCGCCACCCGCGACATCGCGCCGGGCGAGCATGTCCACACGCATAATGTCTCGACCGCGCTCAGGGGCAGCGGCGACTATGTCTTCGCGCCCTCCATGCACGACGATGCCGGCTTCGAGGGCCCGGGCTTCCTGGGCTATCGCCGCGCCAATGGCCGGGTCGGCACCCGCAACGAGATCTGGGTGATCCCCACGGTCGGCTGTGTCGGGCGCACCGCCCAGAAGATCGCCGAGCGCGCCGCGGTGCTGCACGCCGGCAAGATCGACGGCGTCCACGCGTTCCCGCATCCGTTCGGCTGCTCGCAGCTCGGCGATGATCTCCAGGGCACCCGCGCGATCCTGTCGGCGCTTGCCAACCATCCCAATGCCGGCGGCGTGCTGATCGTCGGGCTCGGCTGCGAGAACAACCAGATCAAGGGGATGCTGGAAGGCATCGACCACCCGAACCTGCGCACCCTCGGCGCCCAGATGGCAAGCGACGAGATCGAGGAAGGCCTGGCGCTGGTCGAGGAACTCGTCGCCGGTGCCCAGGCCGAGCGCACCCCCGCCCCGCTTTCCGAGCTGGTGCTCGGCGTGAAGTGCGGCGGCTCGGACGGTTTCTCGGGCCTCACCGCCAATCCGCTGGTCGGGCGCATGGCCGATGCGGTCACCGGCGCCGGCGGCACCGCGATCCTCACCGAGATCCCCGAGATCTTCGGCGCCGAGCAGCTGCTGATGGCCCGCGCCAGCGACGAAGCGGTGTTCGACGGCATCGTCCACCTGGTCAATGACTTCAAAGACTATTTCGTCCGCAACGGCGAGCCGGTCTCGGAGAACCCCTCGCCCGGCAACATCGCCGGCGGCATCACCACGCTCGAGGAGAAGTCGCTGGGTGCGGTGCAGAAGGCCGGGCATGCCATTGTCACGGACGTGATCCCCTATGGCGGGCAGGTCCGGCGCAAGGGGCTGACCCTGCTCGAGGCGCCCGGCAACGACGCCGTCTCCTCGACCGCGCTGGCCGCCGCGGGCGCGACCGCGATCCTGTTCACCACCGGCCGCGGCACCCCGCTGGGCTTCCCGGTGCCGACGATCAAGATCGCCTCGAACCATGATCTCGCCACCCGCAAGCCCGGCTGGATCGACTTCGACGCGGGCCAGGTGCTCGAAGACGGCATGGACAGCGCCGCCGATGCGCTGCTCGATACGATCGCCGCGATCGCATCAGGCAAGGAAACCGCCGCCGAGCGCAATGGCGAGCGCGAAATCGCGATCTGGAAGCGCGGCGTAACGCTCTGAATTAGCCTCACCCGTTTCGGAACGGACGAGTCATGACTGTGCGCCCGCTCCATTTCTGTTAACCATATCCTCCGCGACTCAGGGGGGATGACGTGGCGACTATTCTGGCTTCGATCGGCAACCTGGCGACGAGCGCGACCAAGGCCGCCGCCGCCCAGCCGATCAGCGCCGATGCGATCTACTGGCCGGCCTGGATCCTGGTCGGCGGCGTGCTGCTCGCGCTGCTCGCGGTGATCGGCATCCTCACCTCGCTCAAGGCCGCCTTGCTCGCCAAGCCGAAGAAGCGCGATGAGGAATTCACCCGGATGCTGGCCCGACAGGTGTGGAAGCACACCGCGACGGTCACCGACATCTTCGCCCAGCGCCTGCGCCAGCCGCAGCGCGACGTGGTGACGCTGCGCGTGCTGCTCCGCCTGCTGCGCGAGGACATTGCCGGTCCGGTCAATTTCGTCGAGCAGATGCGCCCGCACGCCCCGGCGAGCTGGCCCGATTACGAGCTGTTCGCCGCCTTCAACAACTGGAGCGGGCAGATCGCGGCGATGGAATCGCAGCTCGCCGACATGCAGCAGATGCTGAGCTATCCGGCTGTC
This sequence comes from Sphingomonas kyeonggiensis, assembly GCF_014204495.1. Lineage (GTDB taxonomy): Bacteria > Pseudomonadota > Alphaproteobacteria > Sphingomonadales > Sphingomonadaceae > Sphingomonas > Sphingomonas kyeonggiensis_A. Next base: position 856,435 of record NZ_JACHLN010000002.1, read on the forward strand.
CGCGAGCCGGTCGACGCGCACCGCGACGCGATGCTCGTCCATTTCTACGCCACCGAGCAGGTCGCGATGGGCCAGACCGTCTCGACGCTCGGCAACCACGCCATCGCCGTGTGCGAGGCGGCAAAGAAAGTGCTGAAGAAAGAGCCCGGCGGTTTCAAGTTCGGCGGCGCCGGCCACGATCCTGACGAGGAGCACGACCATGGCTGCCCGGCCTGTGGCGGTGGCCCGCACAGCGCCTATGCCGGCGCCAATGCGCGCGATCTGCTGCCGCTGCCCGATCCGCCCGAGAAGCCGAAGAAGAAGGAAGAGCCCAAGCCGGCCGCCGCGCAGCTCTGCTACTGCGTGACGCCGCAGCCCTGCCATGTCTGCACGCCGGTGCCCTGCGCCTGCACGTGCAGCTGCAAATCGGCCCCCGCGACGGCGCATCACTAGGTCGTTTCGGCGGCGGCGAAACCTTGCTGCACTGCGATAAACCGGAGGTGCCCGGCATTGAAGCGTTAACCCTCGTCCCCTAGAGTCCCCCGGGGATTTTGGGGTGGGTTGATGACCGAGTTTCTCGTCTTCGCATATGCAATGCTGGCCATGTTCGTGATCCAGTCGATGGCGCGCAACCATCGCGAGCAGCGTGCCAATTCGCAGGTGGTGACGATGGTCGGCTGGGGCCTGTTCTCGCTCTCCTCGACGCTGGCGGTGCTGCTCGGTGCGGTTGCGCTGGCACTGGCGATGGGCGCCAACATTCCGCTTCCCCAGGGCTTCGAAGCGCCGCTATTCTGAGCGGCATGCCGCTATACGAATTTGCCGGGCGCCGCCCGCTTGTCGCCGAGGATGCCTGGATCGCGCCGAGCGCGGACCTGATCGGCGACGTCCATCTCGCCGCGCTCGCCTCGGTCTGGTTCGGCGCCGTGATCCGCGCCGACAACACCCCGATCCTGGTCGGCGCCCGTTCGAACATCCAGGACGGCGCGATGCTCCATTCCGATCCCGGCACCCCCTGCACCGTGGGGGAAGACGTCACCGTCGGCCATCACGCGATCCTGCACGGCTGCACCATCGGAAACCGCACGCTGATCGGCATGGGCGCGACGATCCTCAACCGCGCGGTGATCGGCGAGGATTGCCTGGTCGGCGCCGGCGCGCTGGTCACCGAGGGCAAGGAGTTCCCCGCAGGCCATCTGATCGTCGGCAGCCCCGCCAAGGCGATCCGCCCGCTCGACGACATGCAGAAGGCGATGCTCAAGGCCAGCGCCGCCCTCTACGCCGCCAAGCAGCGCGAATATGCCGCCGGATTGAAGCGGATCGACTGAGCCGCTTACCGACAACCGTCACATTGCCGGTCTAGCCCAAGCCCTGGATTCGGTTTCGGGAGGTGCGCGATGGGCTTGTTCGACTGGTTGAAGCGCTTCGCCAAGGCACCCGCCACCGCTGCGGCGGAGCCCACCCCGCCCGTGCCTGCATCCGAGCCGGAGAGCGGCTGGCACACCGGCTGCGAAGGCGAAACGCTCTGGGTGCTCGATCCCGAGGGCAAGCGCCACACGCTGCCGCTCTCGCATCTCCACGCGGTCGCGATCGAGACCAGCGACACCGGCCCGCTGGGCGACGATTTCTGGTGGCTGTTCTACGGCCCGGACGAGGACGTCGCCTTCACCCTGCCCGGCGGCGCGAGCGGCGAAGGCGCGATGGCGGAGAAGATCGCTGCCCTGCCCGACTTCCACCACGACATGTATGCCGCCGCGATCCGCTCGACCGATGTCGATACCTTCGTCGTCTGGCAGCGGCCCTTCGACTAATTGTCGAGCCGCTTGGTCACCTCATAGCCCGCCTTGCGCAGCGCCATCACCGCGGCCAGCGCCTGGTAATGGCTCTCCTGCCCCGGCTCGTAGAGCTGGCCGCTCTGCTGGCCGGCGGCTTTGATCGCGTCGCGGACGATGATGTAGATCTCGTTGGTGACCATGGCGCTCCCCGGAACCGTTGCGTGCCCTGGAAATGGGGAAGCCTCGGGCAGGCTTCAATGCGATTCGGTCCGAGTCGGCCCTATCGCTGCACTGCAGCATGCGCGCGCAAGCCGCGCTTACGTAGCGTCGCCTGCACCGGGCTGGACGGCCATTCCGGTTTCGCTACAAAACTGATCCATGGCATTGCCTCCGCTCTTCGATCGCCTCCGGCTCCCGGTCATCGGCTCGCCGCTGTTCATCATCTCGGTGCCCGAGCTGGTCATCGCCCAGTGCAAGGCGGGGATCGTCGGATCCTTCCCGGCGCTGAACGCCCGGCCGGACACCCGGCTCGACGAATGGCTGCACCAGATCACCGAGGAGCTGGCCGCCTGGGACCGCGACAATCCGGACACCCCGGCCGCGCCCTTCGCGGTCAACCAGATCGTCCACCGCTCCAACCCGCGGCTCGAGCATGACGTCGCCGCCTGCGCCAAGTGGAAGGTGCCGATCGTCATCACCTCGCTCGGCGCCCGGCCCGAACTGAACGACGCGGTGCACAGCTGGGGCGGCATCACCCTGCACGACGTGATCGACGATCGCTTCGCCCACAAGGCCGTGGAAAAGGGCGCGGACGGCCTGATCCTCGTCGCCACCGGCGCCGGCGGCCATGCCGGCCGGCTCAGCCCCTTCGCGCTCGTCCAGGAAGTGCGCGAATGGTTCGACGGGCCCGTGATCCTGTCGGGCGCGATCGCCAATGGCCGCTCGGTGCTGGCCGCCCAGGCGATGGGCGCCGACCTCGCCTATATCGGCTCGCCCTTCATCGCGACCGACGAGGCCAATGCCCAGCCCGACTACAAGCAGGGCATCGTCGACGGCACCGCCGACGACATCGTCTATTCGAACCTCTTCACCGGCGTGCACGGCAACTACCTCAAGGCGTCGATCGTCAATGCCGGGCTCGATCCCGACAATCTGCCCGAGAGCGATCCGAGCGCGATGAACTTCGGCGGCGCCAAGGCCTGGAAGGACATCTGGGGCTCAGGCCAGGGCATCGGCGCGGTCCATGCGATCGAGCCGGCCGCGGTGAAGATCGAGCGGATGAAGGCGGAATACGCCGCGGCCAAGGCTGCGCTCTGCGGCTAGCCGCGTTCTGGCAGCGGTTCCCCGGCGAAGGCCGGGGTCCAATTGCCGTGCGCTCCGAGAGGCTACCGCGCCATCGATAGCGCGCCGAGACTAGGCCCCGGCCTTCGCCGGGGAACTGAGAAGAAACGAACGTCGCTCTACCCCTCCCAGAGGAGGGAAACGGATTTAGAAAGCAGCCGCCAGCCGGTCCATCATGCTGCGCGCCGGGCTTTCGATCACGACATTCTCGTCGAGCGTCTCGTCGAGCCGGGCGACGCGGCGATACAGGTCGATGCTGGTGGTGATGATCCCCACCGCGTTCGGCGGCATTGCGTCCAGCAGCGCCTCCTCGGTCTCCGGTGCGTCGCCCAGCCGGCGCGACGGCATCAGCGCGTCCCCGGGCTGGATCTCGCCGGCGTCGACCGCGCGCTGGGTGAGCAGCCAGGCGATGATGTGCATCAGCCGCGTGGTCACCTTGAGCGACTCGCAGGAGAAGGCGACGCGATTGAGCGCTTCCAGTGACTCGCGCTCGTCCCGGCCCAGCTCGTCGAAATAGCCGCGGGCCTCGTCGGCCAGCAGCATGGCCTCGACATAGAGCGAGTCGATCAGCTTTCGGTGAATCTGCGCGGTGCCCTGTTTCCCCATATGGCAACGCTGCCACAGCCTCGATGGTAACGAAATGCTTAATTTCGCAGTGATTTCGTCCCGATCCGGATCAGGGCCGAATCAGGCGATGATATCGGGGATAAGCTGGTCCTCCAGCTGCACGATTTCATCGCGCAGCATCAGCTTGCGCTTCTTGAGCCGGGCAACCTGAAGCTGGTCGGAGGTGCCGGTGGCGAGCAGTGCATCGATTGCCGCATCCAGATCGCGATGCTCGGTCCGCACCGCTTCGAGCCGACGCACAATCTCTTTCTCGTCCATCGCGAACGCCCCCGTACTCAGATCTCCCTGCACCACGCCGGAAAGCTCCGCAACGGATCATCGCGCTAATTTTGCATATCGTCGATTCGGCAAGATTCACCCGCGACAAAGCTGTGGAAAAGTGATCTATTCGCAGGTTCCGGCCACCGATGAAGGAGACTGCTTCCATGCAGAACGCGCATTTCTCGGCACTCTCGGCCAAGCACTCCGTGCTCGACCAGCGAATCGCCGCCGAATCGCAAAGGCCCCAGCCGGACCATCTGGTCCTGGCGTCCCTGAAGAAGCAGAAGCTTCGGCTCAAGGAAGAGATGGCGCGCCCCTAGGCAGCGCCGCGCAAACAGGGGTGTGGCCAGGCCGCACCCCGACGGCGCGAGATCATCGGAAAAGCACGCTCCAAGGTGAGGGCCACCCCTTCGCCCATGCTCCCTTCACCCGTCATTCCCGCGAAGGCGGGAATCCAGGGTAGCTTGGGACCTGGTAAGCAATGGAACGCCGCCCTCTTCGGAGACGGCAAAGCGAGCCCTGCGTCAATCGCGCCGGGCTCTGGATCCCCGCCTTCGCGGGGATGACGACCTGAATGGAAAATCCCGAACAGCGAAAGCCGCAGGCGCGACTCAGCGCCGGGTGAAGATCGGCTTCACGAAGGCCGGCGTATGCGTGCCGCCGCCCACCGGCTTGCGCGCCAGCATCGGGTCGATCGGTGTATCGAAGGCAACGCCTACCCGGCCATCGGTTGCCCAGGCGATGCGGCCGCTGACCCAGCCAACGCCGCGGACCTCGACTTCGACGGTAGCGCCCCGCTCGATCGGCAGGGCGTATTCGGCCATCAGCCCGCCCTGGGAGAGGTTGCGGACCCGCACCTGCTCGACCGGCCGTCCCGCCACGCGGAACTGCGCCGCCAGCATCAGGCTGTCACGCGAGCCGCTGCGCTGGCTGGAGAAATCGTCCGCCGACAGCGCCGTCAGGGGATCAAAGGAAAACTGGTCCATCGTGTCGCTCGAAACGCAAGGGGGTTACGCGCGGAGAATACACCCGCAAACCTTGTCGAAAGCGTAAACAAAAGACGAAAATGTGCCCCCACGGCTGTCCCGCGGAGGCACAAAAAAGGAGGCCGTGAGCCCCCTGCTATTCTTCCCGCGATACCTTCTCGTTGCGCTCGTGCCGCTCCTGTGCCTCGAGCGTCATCGTCGCGATCGGCCGGGCTTCAAGGCGACCGAGGCTGATCGGCTCGCCGGTCACCTCGCAATAGCCATATTCGCCGTCCTCGATCCGCCGCAGCGCCGCGTCGATCTTGGAGATCAGCTTGCGCTGGCGATCGCGGGTGCGCAGCTCGATCGACCAGTCGGTCTCGCTCGAAGCGCGATCGGTGAGATCGGCCTCGCGCAGGGAATCCGTCTGGAGCTGATTGAGCGTGCCCGCGGCTTCGCGGAAGATATCGTCCTTCCACGCGTTCAGCTTGTCACGGAAATATTCCAGCTGACGCGGGTTCATGAAGGGTTCGTCGTTGCTCGGCCGATAGCCGTTATCGCCGTCATTTGCGGCGGGAGGAACGCGTTTACCCGGTTCGTCGAAGCGATCCAAAACAGTAGCCATCCCCACTCTCCACTCCGGTCCCATTCGGCCCGAGCCGTACGGAGACCGTTTGCCCTGCGCGGCCCTATACTTTCGCGCGAGGACGTTAACAAGCGTGTGGTTGTTTTAATCCACAGGTCTAATTGCCCGTAAATGGAAGGAAATTACCGGGGGCTGAACCGCGCGGGAAACCGGCGGGGATTCACCATGAATGTTCACACTTGGCCGTGCAGGAAACTGCTCGATCGTACCGAAGTTGAACATTAACCATCGCAGAAGAAATCCACCGCCCCGAAATCGACCGTAAATATGGTTAAGCATCACTTACCGCGTTGCACTTAACAGTTTGTTTTGCACTTTTCCGGCATTGAGAGGCGTGAAGCTGCTGACGATCCTGTGGGGAGCGGCACGCCAGCAACAGGAAGAGTGGGGACAATGTCGGTTCGCATGGCCTTGGCTAAACTGTGCGCCTGCACTTGCGGGGGCGCGGTGATTGGCGGCGGTGGCGTCTATGTCACCGAACGCATCCACCAGCCGCGTGTCGTCAAGCAGGTAACCGTCGCGAAGAAGCGAGTCGTGAAGCGCACGGTGGCACGCCCCGTGAAGCGAGTCGTCAAGCGCACGGTCACCACCACCACCCAGGGCCAGCCCCAGGTCGTCGTGGTCACGGCACAGGGCGCGCCGATCCCGACGCCCCCGCCCTATTTCGGCGGCGAGATGCCGGTCGTGTCGTCGAGCAGCAGCGGTTCGTCCTCCGGCGCCGTGATCGGCGGTTCGGGCGGCGGCGGCTTCATGGGCGGCTTCTTCGCCGGTGGGTTCTTCGGCGGTTCTTCCTCGTCGGGCAGCTCCGGCGGCTCGAGCGGCATCAATATCGAGATCTCGTCGTCCAACTCGTCCTCGTCGGGCGGCTCGACTTCCACCTCCACCGGTGGCTCGTCGACCTCGACGGGCGGTTCCTCGACTTCGACGTCGACCGGTGGCTCCTCGACTTCCACGTCGAGCGGCCAGGTCAGCTCCACCTCGTCCTCGGGCGAGATCAGTTCGACTTCGTCCAGCTCGACCTCGAGCGGCCAGGTGAGCTCGACCTCGTCGTCGAGCGGCGACGTGTCTTCGTCGACCTCGTCGTCGTCCAGCGGCGATGTCTCGTCCTCGACGAGCTCGTCCACCAGCTCCTCATCGAGCGGCGACGTGTCGAGCTCCTCGTCCAATTCCTCGTCGACCAGCTCGTCAAACTCGTCGTCGACCTCGTCCTCGTCGAACGGTTCCAGCAGCCACTGGAGCAATTCGAGCGGCTGGGGATCGAGCGGCCATCACGGCTCGAGCAGCTGGGGCGGCAGCAGCTGCGGTCGCGGCTGCGGCGGCAGCAGCTCGGGCGGCCCGGCTCCCGTGCCGGCACCGCCGATGATCCTGCTGTTCGGCGGCGCCGCCGCGGCGCTGGTCGCCCGCAAGCGCTTCGCCAAGAAGAAGCCGGACGACTCGACCAGCGAATAACCGCAAAAACAACCGTCATCCCGGCGAAAGCCGGGATCTCGTGCGATGGCGCCTGCGGCCTGAGATCCCGACTTTCGTCGGGATGACGGAAAGAGGTTACTCCGCCCGGAGCAGCGCCTGCTCGATCTCCGAGACCGGATGATCGGTCAGGTCCTTGGCAAGCTCGCCAGCCAGCCGGTCGCTCACTTCCTTGTGATAATGTTTGCGCAGCTCGCCCAGCGTCTTGGGCGGCGCGATGATGATCAGCGACTCGAAGTCCTGGCGAAGCGCCCGCTCCTTGAGCAGCGCGGCGGTGTCGGCGGCGAAGCGGTCCTCCTCCAGCTGGTGGAAATCGACTTCGTCCATGTTGCCGCCGCCCCATTGCGCGCCCGAGGTCCGCGTGCCCATCGCGCCGCCGGCTAGGTCGGTCGCCTGATCGTGATGCGCGGGATTGTGCTTGTCGACGACCTTCTTCTCGACCTGCAGGTTCGGATATTGCGCGTCGCCCTCGTTCCTCAGGAACAGCATCTTGCGCCCATCCGCCACCACCACGACTGCGTCATGCGGAACCTGCATCTCGATTCTCCTCTGGTTTGATATCTCCGTAAACGCCCCCATGCGCGCCAGGGTTGCGCCGCGACGGGAGCGGAGCCATACGCCCGGCCATGCACGATATCCGCGCCATCCGTGAGAACCCCGCAGCCTTTGACGCCGGCCTTGCTCGCCGCGGGCTGGAACCGCAGTCCGCCGCGCTGCTGGCGCTGGACGAGAAGCGCCGCGCGCTGATCACCGAGGCGCAGGCCGCGCAGACCCGCCGCAACGAGGCATCCAAGGCGATCGGCGCCGCCAAGGCGCGCCGCGACGACCCCACCGACCTGATGGCCGAAGTCGCCGAGCTCAAGGAGCGGATGCCGCAGATCGACGCCGAGGAGAAGGCCGTCGGCGCGGAGCTGACCACGCTGCTCGCCGCGCTCCCCAACATTCCCTACGCCGATGTCCCCAAGGGCGCCGACGAGGAAGACAACCAGCTGGTCGCCACTGTCGGCGAACCGACCGTCCTCCCCTTCGAAGCCAAGGAGCATGACGCATTCGGCCCGGCGCTCGGCCTGGACTTCGAGACCGGCGCCAGGCTCTCCGGCACGCGCTTCACCCTGGTCCGCGGTGCTGCCGCCAAGCTCCACCGCGCGCTCGGCCAGTTCATGCTCGATACGCTCGAAGCGCATGGCTATGAGCAGGCGATCCCGCCGCTGCTGGTGCGCGAGGAGACGATGTTCGGCACCGGCCAGCTGCCCAAGTTCGCCGAGGACAGCTTCCAGACCACCGACGGCCGCTGGCTGATCCCCACCGCCGAAGTGAGCCTGACCAACATCGTCCGCGAGCAGATCCTGTCCGAGGAGGAGCTGCCGCTGCGCTTCGCCGCGCTCACTGCCTGTTTCCGCTCGGAAGCCGGCTCGGCGGGCCGCGACACGCGCGGCTTCATCCGCCAGCACCAGTTCGAGAAGTGCGAGATGGTGTCGATCACCACGCCCGAGCAGAGCGAGGCGGAGCACGAGCGCATGACCCAGTGCGCGGAGGGCATCCTCACCGCGCTCGGCCTGCCCTTCCGCCGGATGAAGCTGTGCAGCGGCGACATGGGCTTCACCGCGGCGCGCACCTATGATCTCGAAGTGTGGCTGCCCGGCCAGGCCCGCTACCGCGAGATCTCGTCCTGCTCGACCTGCGGCGATTTCCAGGCGCGGCGGATGAACGCGCGCTTCCGCCCGGCCGGCGAGAAGGGCACGCGCTTCGTCCACACGCTCAACGGCTCGGGCCTCGCGGTCGGCCGCACCCTCGTCGCGGTGCTGGAGAACTATCAGCAGGAAGACGGTTCGGTGCGCGTTCCCGACGTGCTCAAGCCCTATCTGGGCGGCCTGGAAGTGCTCGCACCGGCAAACTGAGACACCTCCGCATTCAGACGTACCTGACGCGCGCGGAAATGCGCGCTATGGAGCGTCGGAGTATAGTTAATGCGGGGGTCGTTTCGATGGCGGTAAAGCGGATGGCGCCGGTGGCGCTGCTGTTGCTCGCTGCCTGTATTCCACAGCGCGGCACTGCCTATGAAGAGCCCGGCTACCGCCCCGCCCCGCCGTCGCGCCAGGATCGCTATCCCCAGCCGCAGCAGGAGCGCTGGGAACGCCCCGCGCTCGGCAACGAGCAGGACGTGCGCCGCCTCCCCGCCCCGCCGCCGGCCTGGCAGGCGCGCAAGGTCCAGGCGGATTCGCGCGTCATCTCGGGGCGCACCTACACCGTCCAGCCCGGCGACTCGCTCCGCTCGATCTCGGGCAAGACCGGCGCCGGATCGGAAGCGATCGCGCGCGCCAACAACATCCCCTCGCCCTTCGTCATCCGCGTCGGGCAGAAGCTGGTCATCCCGGGCGGCCGCTATCACCTGGTCCGCGACGGCGAGACCGGCATCGCCATTGCGGTGGCCTACGGCGTCGCCTGGTCGCGGATCATCGCGGTCAACGACCTCGAGGAGCCGTATATCCTGCGCACCGGCCAGCGCCTGCTGATCCCGGACGACGCGATCCCGCCCTCCGGCCGACCCGAGACGATCGAGCAGCGCGCCGCGCGCTTCCATCTCGATCTGGGCGTCGACGACATCGTCACCGGCGGCCAGCCCGCCATCGCCGAAAAGGCGAAGCCCGCCGCGCCGACCGCTTCCTCGGCCCGCATATTGTCGCCGACCACTCCGGTCGCCGCACCCGCGCGACTCGCCGGCGGCTTCCAATGGCCGCTCAAGGGCAATGTCGTGAAGCGCTTCGGCCCCGGCGCGAGCGGCGAGCGCAACGACGGCATCAAGATCGCCACGCCGCTCGACACCCCCGTGCTCGCCTCGGCCGACGGCGTCGTCGCCTATGTCGGCTCGGACATCCCGGCGCTCGGCGGCCTCGTCATCCTGCGCCATGGCGACGGCTGGACGACCGTATACGGCCATGCCGGCCAGCTGCTCGTCCAGCGTGGCCAGGCGGTGAAGAAGGGCCAGATGATCGCGCTGTCCGGAAATTCAGGCTTCGCCGACCGTCCGGAGCTCCATTTCGAGATCCGCCAGGGCCGTACCCCGGTCGACCCGCTGCCCCGGCTTCCCGCCCGCTAAGCCCTCGTCCCGACTGCGAATCGCGTCGGCGGACACCCTCCGCCGGCTCCATTCGTCGCGCCCCAGGCCCGAACCACCCGCTCCGGCACGACCCTTGCCGGGTACGTTCATCTGCGGGACAGCTTCCCCCGAACAGGCATGAGGCAAGCCGGCGGGGGCAGTCAGTTTAGAGGAGGTTGCCTCAATGCGTGTTGTTTCCAAAAAAACCGGGGTTCGCTTCCTGGTCGCCATGCTGGCCATCTCGGCCGCGCCCAGTGCATTCGCGCAGCAGGACCAGAATACCAGCCGCGACGACATCGTCGTCAACGGCGCGGCCCAGGGTCCGATGACCGAGGGTCCCGAGATCAAGGGCGTCATCGCCGCGCGCAGCGGCGACCGGGTGAAGATCGCCACGGCCGACGGCGCCACCACCACCGTCGCGATCACCGAAGCCACCCGCATCAAGACCGGTGGCGGCCTGTTCGGCGGCGGCAACAAGCTCGCGTCGAACCAGCTGCTCAACGGCCTGCCGATCACCGTCAAGACGATGCAGTCGCCCGGGGGCGGTGACCTGGTCGCCAGCCAGATCAGCCTCAAGAAGAACGACCTGCGCACCGCGACGATGATCCAGACCGGTACCTCGCAGCGCTTCGACGAGCAGGCCGCGGCGACCGAGGCCCTGCGCGGCCGCATGGGCGATATCGACAAGTACAACATCAAGAGCACCACCAATGTGCACTTCGATGTGGGCCGTGCCGACATCTCGGCGCAGGACAAGGCGCAGCTCTGCAGCACCGCCAACCAGGCCACCCAGACCGAGAACGCGCTGATGCTGGTGGTCGGCTATACCGACTCGACCGGTGGCGAGGACCTCAACCAGGCGCTCAGCGAGAAGCGCGCGGCCAAGGTCATCAACTATCTGCAGCAGGCTTGCGGCTGGAAGCCGTACCGCATGCTGACGCCGACCGGCATGGCCACCGCCGATCCGCTGGCCAGCAACGACACGCCGGAGGGCAAGGCCCAGAACCGTCGCGTCGCGGTGAACATCCTGGTCAGCAAGAGCGTCGACGGCCTCTGAGCCACATTTCGGGGGCGAGCCCGGCTCGTCCCCACTTGGCCCGGGAGCGGCAGCGCCCTCCCGGCCATATTCGCCATGGCCACGGTCCGATGACCGTGTATGGTCCCGCTGACCGGCCGTTCGCGGCCAGCCAGTGAGAAGGGCCGGATGATCGCGCTTTACGGCACTGCCGCCGATCCGCTGCCGGGTCCGTCCGCCCGCTGATGGCGCTCAAGCCCCCCGCCACGCTCAAGCGCAAGTCGAGCATGCCCGTCTGGGCCTCGATCGGCTGGCGCGTGCTCGCCGTGGTCGGGCTGCTGGCGCTTGCCGTCGGCGTCCACTGGATCGAGCGCGACGGGCTCAAGGACACGGCCGACGGCCATGTCAGCTTCCTCGACATCCTCTATTTCACGTCGATCTCGGTGACGACCACCGGCTATGGCGACATCGTGCCGGTCAGCAATTCGGCGCGGATGTTCGATGCGTTCGTCGTCACCCCGATCCGCGTCTTCGTGGTGCTGCTCTTCCTGGGCACCGCCTATAATTTCGTGCTCAAGCGCACCTGGGACAAATGGCATATGGCAGTGATCCAGCGGAACCTTGCGCGCCACATCATCGTGGCGGGCTATGGCACCACCGGTTCGGAGACGGTCGACGAGCTGATCGCCCGCGGCCGCGATCCCGGCAGCATCGTCGTGATCGACCAGAATGAGGGCAATATCGCCCGCGCCAAGGAATGCGGCTGCATCGTCCTCCAGGCTGACGCCACCCGCGACCAGGTGCTGAACGACGTCCGCATCGGCACCGCCGAGTCGATGATCGTCTGCGCCGGACGCGACGACACTTCGATCCTGATCACCCTGACCGCCCGCCATCTGGCGCCCGCGCTGCCGATCAGCGTGATCGTGCGCAACGAGGACAATGAGCTCCCCGCCCGCGCCGCCGGGGCCACCACCGTGGTCAACCCGGTGAGCTTCGCCGGACTGTTGCTCGCCAGCTCCTGCCAGGGCCCGCACCTCTCCGACTATCTGATGGACCTCGCCTCGATCCACGGCCAGGTCGAGCTGTCCGAGCGCAAGGTCCGCCCCGAGGAGATCGGCCAGCCGCTCTCTGCGATCGCCACCGGCCTGGGCGTCCAGATCTACCGCGACGGCCTGCCCCACAGCCACAAGGCCCCGGAGGCGCAGGCGCTGCTCGCGGGCGACACGATCCTGGAGATCGTGACGCGGTAGGGCTGAACTAGGAAGGTCGGATATTCCCCTCCCTGCAAGGGAGGGGCAAGGGGTGGGTTAGAAAAGGTCGGGCTCGATGCCCGGCCTTTTCTTTTCCTCAAGCCGATTAGCTGAGCTCGCTACGCTCGCCACCCACCCCCAACCCCTCCCTTGCAGGGAGGGGAGGAAGAAGGCGCCCAGTCGTCAGCCTCAAAGGCTCTCCCGAGCCTCGTCGCACTCCTCGCAGTCCTCGTCGGCGCCGTGCAGGAATATCAGCGGATCGGCCTTCACCTTCGCCGCCGCGATCCGCACGAGGTCCTCCGCCTCCATCAGCCGCGCCTCGGCATGCCCTACCCGCCCGGCGCGCAATGCCCCCTCGGCGCGCAGCCAGCCGTCCGCCAGCTCGAACTTCTCGCAGCAGCTGTCATTCTCGCCATAATGGACCTCGCGGCCCGCATCATCGATGTAGTGGAAATCGCTGCGATAAGGCGCGCCGCCGACCAGCTCGGCGAGGTGCAGCATCGTGTTGGCATGATGCCCCACGCCGAGCAGCAGCACCTGCCCACCCGCCTGCCGGATGCGGTCGATCGCGCTTTCCGGCGCCGCCGGCGGCAGCACGAACGGCCCGCCGGTGATCCATTCCGCCTTGGGCCCGCGCGCGGAGACCGCATCGAAATGCGGGCTGCGTACCACCCCCGGCATCCGCCAGAACAGGTCTGCGACGATCCCCAGATCGTCGCGATTGCCGGTGGTCGCCGGGTCGAAGACGGTCTCGTCGTCGCCCGTCGCCGAAGGCATCGCCAGTGTCCCTTCCGGCCCCAGTGCCTCGCCCAGCGCCGCGATCAGCCCTTCGGGCCCGCCCTCGACCGGCCGGACCTCGCGGAAGCTCATATGGACAAGCAGCACCCCGCCCGCGCGCACGCCGAGGTCCCGCAGCTGGCCGACCAGCGTCTCTTTCGAAATCGTCTCCATCTTGACCTTGATGCCATCCCGGCCAAGGTCGCGCCATGTCCGAGATGCTCTTCGCCCGCCTTCTGCCGATCCTGCTGCTGATCGGCTCCAACGTCTTCATGACGATCGCCTGGTACGGGCATCTCAAGTTCAAGAGCGCGCCGCTGCTGCTCGTGATCCTGGCGAGCTGGAGCATCGCGCTGGTCGAATATTGCCTGGCGGTGCCGGCCAATCGCTGGGGCAGCGCGGTCTATTCGGCGGCGCAGCTCAAGGCGATGCAGGAAGTCATCACCCTCACCGTATTCGTCGGCTTCTCGATCCTCTATCTCGGCCAGAAGATCACGGTGAACCACCTGATCGGCTTCGCGCTGATCGCGGCCGGCGCCTGGTTCATCTTCAAGGCGCCATAAATTCCCCTCCCTGCAAGGGAGGGGTTAGGGGTGGGTTAGAAAAGGCCGGGCTCGATGCCCGGTCTTTTCTTAGTTCACCACCGATCAGCTGGGCTCCCCCGGCCTTCGCCGGGGTCGCAACCCACCCCCGCCCCTCCCTTGCAGGGAGGGGAGAAAGGCGGAGCTTCCCCTAGACCATCACCCCGAAGATCGCGCCCATTACCAAGTACATCACGATCCAGTAGCCCGCGTCGATCAGGAACAGCGATCGCGGCAAGCGGGAGAACAGATAGTTCACCCCCACCGAAGTGGCGATGAAGCCCACCCCGATGATCCCGGCGATCACCAGCGAATGGTGCAGCCCGACATGCGTGTCATAGGTGTTGTACAGGTGATCGAGCGCGAAGGCGGCGATCAGGTTCAGCACGAAGGTCGTGCCGAAGATCTTGCCCATGTTCGCGCCGGACTTGAGCTCCTCCTCGCTCAGCCCGCGCGCCTTCATCCAGGCCTTGCCGAACAGCGGTCCATACCAGATTCCGCCCACCACAAAGCCCGCCACCGCCGCGGCGAGGATCGCCAGCCAGTGAATCTGCATCTTGCCTCTCCCCTGTTTAGTTGCAGGGGTGTGAAGCTACGCCTCAAAGGAGCGATATTCAAAACAATCCTCCCCCGGAGGGGGAGGGTTTAAGGTCTAGAACCGCCGCTCCAGCAGGACGAGGGTGGAATCACCCTCCACCGGCCGGGCCTCGAAACCCATCTCGCGCTCCAGCGAGATCGCCTGGTGGTTCTCGCGGCTCTCGATCGACATCACCGATTTCACCCCGCGGCGCTCGGCCTCGTCGGTCAGGTAATCGAGCAGCGACCAGCCGATCCCCTGCGCCTTGCGGTCCGATCGGATCGAGATCGCCACTTCGGCGCTGGTCATCGGCTTGTCGCAGGCGAGCACCGCGCTCGCCACCAGCTCGCCATCGACAAAGGCCAGCAGACTGTCGGTCTGCCAGTGGTCGACCTGGGTCATCGCCGCGATCTGGGCGTTGGAAAGCTGGTCGCAGGCGGTGAGGAAGCGGAAGCGGCGGTCGTCGCTCGAGACGCTCTCGAACAGGTCGCGCAATGCACCTTCATCGCCTGGGGTGGCGGGACGAACGTCGAGCGTCACGCCCGAACGCGTGGTGAGAGTCGTCTCTTCCGCAAGCTCGGCAGCCATCGAAACCTCCTCGCAAATACCGGTGCCGCGGATATGGGGCGCGGCGCCCGATCTTCCATGCCCGCAAGCGGCCTCGCGCACCTTGTCGGCGGTCAAACTTGCCCCCGGAAAAGCCCCGGCCTAGCTTTTTCGCCGAAAAAGCCTATGTCGCCCGCCAATCATGGCAACTAAACTTCCCGAGGCGCCCCGCGTGGGCATGGTGTCGCTCGGCTGTCCCAAGAACCTGGTCGACAGCGAACGGATCCTCACCAAGCTGCGCAGCGATGGTTATGCGATGTCCCCCGACTATGCCGGGGCCGACGTCGTGCTGGTCAACACCTGCGGCTTTCTCGACTCGGCGAAGGAAGAATCGCTCGAGGCGATCGGCGAGGCGATCGCGGAGAATGGCCGCGTCATCGTCACCGGCTGCATGGGCAAGGAAGCCGAGGTCATCCGCGCCCGCTTCCCGAACGTGCTCGCCGTCACCGGCGCGCATCAATATGAGGAAGTCGTCGGCGCGGTGCATGACGCGGCGCCGATGCCGCCCTCGCCCTTCGTCAACCTGGTGCCGGATGCGGGGCTGAAGCTCACCCCGCGCCACTACAGCTATCTGAAGATCTCGGAAGGCTGCAACCACCGCTGCTCCTTCTGCATCATCCCGGCGCTGCGCGGCGACCTGGTCAGCCGCCGTCCCGACGCGATCCTGCGCGAGGCGGAGAAGCTGGTCGAGGCGGGAACGAAGGAGCTGCTGGTCATCAGCCAGGACACCTCGGCCTACGGTGTCGACATCCGCAAGGAGCCGCGCGCCTGGAAGGGCGGCGAGGTCGTGCCGCACATGACCGATCTGGCGCGCGAGCTCGGCAAGATCGCGCCCTGGGTGCGCCTCCACTATGTCTATCCCTATCCGCATGTCGACCAGGTCATCCCGCTGATGGCCGAGGGGCTGATCCTCCCCTATCTCGACATCCCGTTCCAGCATGCCAGCCCGTCGGTGCTGCGTTCGATGAAGCGCCCGGCCAACGAAGCCAAGGTGCTCGAGCGGCTGCGCAAGTGGCGCGAGATCGCGCCCGATTTGACGATAAGATCGACCTTCGTAGTCGGTTTTCCCGGCGAGACCGAAGAGGATTTCGAATACCTCCTCCAATGGCTCGACGAGGCTCAATTGGACCGGGTCGGCGCCTTCCGGTTCGAACCGGTCGAGGGTGCGGCGGCCAACGACCTGCCCGGCGCGGTGCCGGAAGAGGTCAAGGAAGAGCGCTATGCCCGGATCATGGAGAAGACCGCGGCGATCTCCGCCGCGAAGCTCCAGGCGAAGGTCGGCCGCACGCTCGAAGTGATCATCGACGAGGTCGGCGAGGAAGGCGGCGCCACGGGCCGCAGCCAGGCCGATGCGCCGGAGATCGACGGCGAGGTGTTCCTGCGCGACGCCGGCCATCTCAGCCAGGGCGACATCGTCATGGTCGAGATCGAGGACGCCGACGAGCATGACCTCTACGGGGTCCCGCTCGCCGGCTGAGCCTCGGTCAGCGCTTGCCGACGACCACGCCGGCCACGTCCTGCTGGGACGGGCTGGTGCTGGTGACGCGGAAGGCCAGGCCAAGCTCGGTCGCCTGCGGCCCGAACAGGCTGCCGGAGAAGCTGCCGGTAAAGCCTGCGCCGGTGAGCGTGCCGCTGATCGTGTTGCTGGTCGCCGAGAAATTGCCCGTGCCCTGCACCGTGCCGAGCGCCACGGTCCCCAGGCCACCGGCATTGTTGTCGGTACCGCTCAGCTGCATCGAGAGGCTGACGGTGCGCGCCGCATAGTCGACCGACATCGTCACCGGCCCGGACAGCCGCAGCGCGATATAGCCGTTGATCGGATCGATGGTCCGCAGCCGCGCCCAATAGCCATCGACGCTGCTCGCAAAAGCGAGATTGCCGGTGCTCGGCACCCCACTCAGCGGCGCGGCGAGGCCATAGGCGAACGATCGATAGTAATGGCGGTTATAGTGCGAGCTGAAGAACCGCATATCGTCAAGAATGCCGTAGCTCGCATAGCTGAGCGCAAGCCGCGTATTCGCCGAACCCGGCCGGAACAGGGTCAGCAGATTTGAATCGCCGGTGGGGCTGACATTGTAGCTGGCAAACACCGGATCGCTGCCCGCCACGAGGCTGGAAGCCGGAAAGGCCGGCGGATTGGTGTCGTCGCCGTTGATCGCGTAGTTGCCCGTCACCCCGTAATTGAAGGTGATCGTGTTGCCATAGCTGTCGAGCGAGGAACTCGGCACATAGGTGAAGTCGGGACCATAGGGGTTCATCACCCGTGCCGAGGCGGTGGCGAAGACCTGATCGCTGGTCAGCGTCAACAGCGTTGCCGGAGTCGGCGTGGGACTGGGTGTCGCGGTAGGGGTGGGGCTGGGCGCCGGTGTACCGCCGCCCGAATTGCAAGCCGCCAGCACAGCGCAAACCGCGCCGACAAATATTGCGCGCATCTTCTACTCCCCCTTTTCCGCACATCCCTGCATAAGAATTGTTACATTTCTTGTTTGAATGGCAACAGCCAAGTCGTTTCCACATCTACCCAAATATTCCGACGGGAGGTTCTGGCGCCGATTAGCCAGAACCCTGAGGCATAGGTGAAGACGATGCCGGGGGATGACGGGCGGCTAGCCGCCGCCTAAGCTCGCATCATCCCATTCCGGAGGCCCGATGTTCCGTTCCGCCCTCGCCGCCACGCTCCTCATCGCCACGCCCGCCGCCGCGCAGCAGCTCACTGCCGACGAGACCGCCAAGGTGGACACTATCGTCGCCGACGCATTGAAATCCTCCGGTGCGCCCTCCGCCTCGGTCGCAATCGTGCGCGACGGCAAGATCGTGTTCGCCAGGGCCTATGGCGACCAGGGGCCGGGCATGAAGGCGACGAGTCCGGCGGCGAAGTACCAGATCGCATCGATCTCCAAGCAATTCACCGCTGCCGCGATCCTGCTGCTCGAGGATGCCGGCAAGCTCAGTCTCGACGACAAGGTATCGAAATGGGTGCCGGACATCACCGACGCCGACCAGATCACCATCCGCCAGCTGCTCAGCCATACCGCCGGCATCCAGGACTATTGGCCGCAGGATTATGACTTCGCCGCCATGTCGAAGCCGGTCACGCCGCAGCAGATCCTCGATCGCTGGGCGAAGAAGCCGCTCGACTTCCGCCCCGGCACGGCCTGGCAATATTCGAACACCGGCTATGTCGTGGCCGGGATGATCATCGAGAAGGCTTCGGGCATGAAGCTGCTCGATTACCTGAAGGCGAAGATCTTCAAGCCGCTCGGCATCGATGCGATCGACCAGGACATCGCGGTGGGCAAGGGCTTCCCGCAGGGCAATCACCGTTTCGCACTCGGCCCGGTCCGCGCCGCCAGGCCTGCCGCGCCGGGCTGGCTCTGGGCAGCGGGCGAGCTTGCCATGTCTGCCAGCGACCTCGCGAAGTGGGACATCGCGCGGATCGACCGCAAGATCCTGAGCCCCGAGGACTGGCAGACCCAGGAGACGCCGGTGCTGCTCGCTGACGGCAGCAATACCCGCTACGGTCTGGGCGTCTCGCTCGGCGGCCGCGACGGCGTCCGCACCGTCGAGCATGGCGGCGAGGCGGTGGGCTTTCTTTCCGACAATTTCGTGATCCCCAAGAAGCGCTTCGCCGTCGTCGCGCTGGTCAATGCCGATTTCGGCGGCGCGCAGGACGCGATCACCGGCGGCATCACCGACCTGCTCCTGCCGGCGGCCCCGCCCCCAAGCCGGCCGATGACGCTCGACGAATATCGCGATTCACTGGCGAGCCTGGTCTTTGGCCAGCTTCGCGCCGGCACGCTCGACCGCGAGAAGCTGACCGAGGATGCCAACTATTATTTCACCGCCCAGGCAACCGAGGACTATCACACGAGCCTGGCCCCGCTCGGCGATCCGGTAAGCTTCACGGCACTCGGCAAGCCGCGGCTGCGTGGCGGATTCGTCAATCGGAACTACAGCATCGCCTTTGCCAATGGGCAGAAGCTGATCGCGATCACCTATGCGGAGCCCGGGATGAACGGGAAGTTCGAACAGTTCCTGATCCAGCCGAGGGACTGATGCGCCTGATCGCCCTCGCCGCCGCCGCGTTGTTCACCGCCACGCCCGCCCCCGATGCAGTGACGGTGCGTCCGGTCGATCCGCTCACCGTGCAGGACGATGACTTCGCCCGACACCGCGATCCGGCGGAGTGGAAGGGCCTCCACGTCTCCGAACTGACCTTCCGCGAGGAGCGCGCGCCCTGGCGGCTGTGGCGGATCGCCAATGTGAAGCATCCCAAGGGGCCGCTGTTCTTCGTCCCCCACGACAATGAGAATGCCGGGTTCGAAGCGGGTCTGGTCGCGCTGCGCAAATATGGCGGCGTGCTGATCGCGGTCGATTCCGGCGTTTCCCCCGGCAATGACGGGATCCGCTACAACCGGGCAGTGGACTATGGCCGCCCGATCGATCCCAACCGCAACTTCGATACCGCCCTGCCCGGCTATGCCCATAACATCCTGGCCGATCTGGCGAAGGGCGCCTGGCCGATCATAGCGTTGCACACCAATGCCAAGGGCTTCGAGACCGGCTCGTCGCGCTGCAACAAGGGCGATCCGGAGGGCAGCGGCGTGATCTCGATCCGCTTCTGCGACGACACGCTCAACCCCAGCCCCTCGTTGTCGAAGGCCTATCCGTTCGATGATGACGACACCGTCGCCTTCGCCACCTATCTCGCCCGAAACCAGCCGAGCGACGCCTTCTGCCGCGATGCGATGGTCGGCGCGGACTTCAACGTGGTGCAGGAGCGCGTGGTGACCAGCGACGGATCGCTGTCCAACTACGCGGTCCTGCACGGCCTATCCTATCTCAACTTCGAGACGCTCGACCGGGGCCTGGCCCCGGCCGAGCTCGCGCTTGCCCGCGATCGGCTGAGCTTCATGATCGACCATGCGATCGCGATGTGCGCGCCGAAGGTGAAGTCCGTCGGACGCTAGCCGGCGATCCCATCGAGCACCCGCACCGCCTCTGCCGACAGCTTGAGGTCGCGCACCGCGAGGTTCTCGCGCAGATGGCCGAGCGAGGAAGTGCCCGGGATCAGCAACAGGTTCGGCGAACGCTGGAGCAACCAGGCGAGCGCGACCTGCATCGGCGTGGCGCCCAGCCCCTTCGCCACGTCGTCGAGCGTGCCCGACTGGATCGGCGAGAAACCACCGAGCGGGAAGAAGGGCACATAGGCGATGCCCGCCTCGGCCAGCGTCTTCAACAGCGCCTCATCCTCGCGGTGGGCGAGGTTGTACTGGTTCTGCACGCAAACCACCGGCGCGATGCCGCGCGCTTCCTCGACCTGCTTCGCCGTCGCGTTGCTCAGGCCCAGGTGGCGGATCAAGCCCTGCTCGCGCAGCCGTGCCAGCCGCTCGAACTGCGGGGCGATCGGGCCTTCGCTGGGCGCGTGGATGTCGCCCATGATGCGCAGGTTGACCACATCGATCGCCTCGAGCCCGAGATTGGCGAGGTTGTCGTGGATCGCCGCCTCGATCTCGTCGGGCGTCCAGGCCGGCAGCCAGGACGCATCGTCGCCACGCCGTGCGCCGACCTTGGTGACGATCACCAGATCGTCCGGATAGGGATGCAGCGCCTCGCGGATCAGCCGATTGGTGACATGCGGGCCATAGAAATCGCTGGTGTCGATATGGTTGACCCCCGAGGCCACTGCTTCGCGCAGCACCGCGATCGCCTGGTCATGGTCCCTGGGCGGGCCGAACACGCCGGGGCCGGCAAGCTGCATCGCGCCATAGCCCACGCGATTCACCACGCGGTCGCCAAGCTGATAGGTCATCGGGAAGTCGGTCATCGCTGTTCTCCGTCTGGAAGCACAACGTCCATCTAGGCCTTGCGGCATCGCGCGATAATCAGGCACAATCCGCACGGGCTGTGCGGAATTTCGAACAATGGATCTCGACCTCGGCGAATTGAACGCCTTTCTCTCCGTCGCCCGGGCCGGCGGCTTCCGCGATGCCGCCCGCGCCACCGGCGCCAGCGCCTCGGGACTCAGCGAGGCAGTGCGGCGGCTCGAGGCGCGGCTGGGCGTGCGCCTGCTCAACCGCACCACCCGCAGCGTCGCGCCGACCGAGGCGGGCGCGCGGCTGATCGAGAGGCTGGCCCCGGCGCTCGGCGAAGTCGAGGCAGCGCTCGACGTGGTCAACATCTTCCGCGATCGGCCCGCCGGCACGCTGAAGCTCAACGTGCCGATCGGCGCCGCCCGGATCGTGCTGCCGGCGATCCTGCCCGGCTTCCTCGCCGCCTATCCCGACATCCAGGTCGAGATCGTCGCGCAGGACAATTTCGTCGATCTGCTCGCGGCGGGCTGCGACGCCGGCATCCGCTATGACGAGCGGCTGGAGCAGGACATGATCGCGGTGCCGATCGGCCCGCGCGTCCAGCGCTTCGCGGCGGCCGCCTCCCCCGCCTATCTCGCCGCGCACGGCACGCCCGTGCATCCGCGTGACCTGCTGGAGCACCGCTGCCTGCGCGGCCGCTTCGAGAGCGGGCGACTCATCCCCTGGGAGTTCGAGCGCGACGGCGAGATCCTGGTGGTCGAACCGCCGCCCGCGCTGATCGTCACCGTCGGCAGCGCGATCGACCTGCTGCTCGACGTGGCTGCGTCAGATGGTGGGATCGTCTGCCTGTTCGAGGACTGGCTCAAGCCAAGCTTCGCCAGCGGCGCGCTGGTCCCGGTGCTGGAAGACTGGTGGGAAAGCTTCCCCGGGCCGTTCCTCTATTATCCCGGACGGCGACTGGTGCCTGCGCCGCTGCGGGCGTTCATCGATTATGTGAGGGGGCTTCCTTCCTGACCCAAGCTATTCCCCGGCGAAAGCCGGGGCCCAGGGTCACAGGCGAGACGGCAGAGAAACCCTGGGCCCCGGCTTTCGCCGGGGAGCAGGTTCTCCTTTCAAACTTCAAGGCAACGCGTAGGCCACCACTTCATCCCCCACCGGCGTCTCCATGAAGTGATGCCCGCCGGCATAGATCACCAGATACTGTTTCCCGTTCGCCTCATAGGTGATCGGGGTCGCCTGGCCGCCGGCGGGAAGCACCGCCTTCCAGAGCGTCTTGCCGGTCTTGAGGTCGATCGCGCGGATCAGATTGTCCGTCGCCGCCGCCACGAAGATCAGCCCGCCCGCGGTGACCACCGAACCGCCATTGTTCGGCGTGCCGATGGTGATCGGCAGATGCGAGGGGATGCCGAACGGCCCGTTGGTCCGCGCCTCGCCGAGGGGGCGGTCCCAGATCGTCTTGCCCGTCGCCATGTCGATCGCGCGGATCCCGCCATAGGGCGGCTGCTTGCAGAGCATGCCGGTGCCTTCGGACTTGGGTCCGTCGAACGGCCAGAACTTGTTGCGCCAGCCGGCATTGACGTCGATCGCATAGGGCGTGTGCGCCTGCGGATCGCCCGCGCCTTCATTGCCGCCGATCTGGCCGCGCGCCTGGTCACGCGGCGCCCAGCCCTTCTTGTCCGCCTCGGCACGCGGCACGAGCCGCACATAGTTGGGCATGTCGTTGTAGTTGGCGACGATCACCCCGCGCTGCGGATCGACCGCGACGCCCCCCCAGTCGGTACCGCCATTGTAGCCGGGATATTCGATCGAGCGGCGATCGCTTTCGGGCGGGGTGAAGAAGCCCTTGTAGCTCGCCCGGCGGAACTGGATGCGGCAGATCAGCTGGTCGATCGGCGACATGCCCCACATGTCGCGCTCGGTCAGGTCAGGCTTGCGCAGCGTATGCCAGAGCGAGACGCGCTGGGTGGCGGCGCGCTGCTGCGGCTCGACGCCGCCGCCCGGCACCTTCATCTCGCCCACCGGCGTAAGCGGCTGGCCGGTACGGCGGTCGAGGATGTAGATGTCACCCTGCTTGGACGGCAGCACCAGCGCTGGCGCGCCCTTGTAATCGACCAAGGTCGCCTGCGCGCCGAAATCATAGTCCCACACATCGTTGCGCACCGCCTGGAAGCGCCATTTCGGCTTGCCGGTGGTCACGTCGAGCGCGACCAGCGAGGTCGCGTAGAAATTCTCCTCGGGCCGGCGCAGCGACGAGTAATAATCGGCCGCGGCATTGCCCATCGGCAGATAGACCAGCCCAAGCTGCTCGTCGCCGCTCGCCAGCGTCCACATGTTCGGCGTGCCGCGCGCCCATTCCTGGCCCGCCGGCGCCGCGCCGTTCCAGTTCGGGTGCATCATGTCCCACGCCCAGCGCAGCTTGCCGGTGACCGCGTCGAAGCCCTGGATCACGCCCGAAGGCGCCCAGCGATCCTGCCCGTCGAGCACCTGGTGTCCGGTGACCAGCACCCCGCGAACCAGCGTGGGCGGCGAGTTGATCGAGACGAAGCCGTCGGGAACCTTGCCCATGCCCTGCTTGGCATCGATCTGGCCATTGGTGCCGAAATCGGCGCAGGGCCGGCCGTTCCTGGCATCGACCGCGACCAGCCGGGCATCGAGCGTGCCCTCGATGATCCGGGTGGCGCAGGCCTGGTCGGCCGGCGCGTTCGGCACGGCATAATAGACCACGCCGCGGCAGGCCGCGGTGTAGGGTATCGCCGAGTCAGGTACCTTGGGATCGTAGCGCCATTTCTCCATGCCCGTGGCCGCGTCGAGCGCCAGCAGGATGTTCTTCGGCGTGCAGATATAGAGGCTGTCGCCCACCTTGAGCGGGGTGTTCTCCGCGCCATAGGTCTTCAGGATCATCTTGGACTTGGGCAGGTCACCCGTATGCGTCAGCCACACCTGCCTGAGCTTCGAGACATTGGCCGGGGTGATCTGGACGAGCGGCGAGTAGCGGCGCGCGCTGGCGGTGCCGCCATAGACGGGCCAGTCGGCGCCGGTCTGCTGGCCCGAGGGATCGAGCATTCCCGCGGTGCCCGGCGCGGGCAGCGCGGCGAGCACCGGGTTGGGCTGGCCGGCGATCGCCACCCAGAAGTTGATGCCGGTCAGCACCAGCGCGACGACCACCCCGCCCAGCGCCAGCCGCCAGCGGCCGGCCGAGCGGGTCAGCGTCGGCAGGATCAGGATCACGGGAATGGCGAGCACCACCGGCGCGATGACGCGCGGCACCTGCGCCCAGGGATTGGCGCCGACTTCCCACCACGCCCACAGGATCGTCGCGACAACGAGCGCGAGATAGATCCAGCCGCCACTCATCCGCCCGCGGATCAGCAACACGCCCGACCAGGTCATCAGAGCGCCGGCGATCAAGTAGTAGAGGGAGCCGCCCAGCGTCATCAGGTACGCGCCGCCGGCAGCGATCGGCAGGCCGATCAGGACGAGCAGCGCACCGACGATGATGGCGGCGATGCTCCAGCGCGGTCGGGGCGCCTCCTCCACCGGCTCGAGATAGGGGATGCGTTCCCCTTCATAGCGGGTGTCGGTCATCGGTCTCTCCCGGGAGGTGCTTGCGGACCTTCGGGAAACCGGTTGCGAAACGAGACGGTTCCTTCATGAACGAAAATTCATGTGCCGCGAAGGGGCTAGCCCTCGCCGCCCCCATTACCTAGATCAATGCACATGCCTGATCCCAACACGCTCGTTCAGCCCGACAAGGGCCAGTCCGCCCGCACCATCCATGTGATCGACGCCAAGGGTTTCGATGCCTGGCTCAACGCCCAGCCGCCGCGCCACCGCACTGCGGCCGCCGCGCAGAAGCTGGCGCCCAGCGCCTATTCGAGCGCGATCCTGCCGGGCGACGGGCCCGAGGACTGGTCGGTGGTGACGGTCGTCGCAAATGCCGAGAAGCTGTCGCCCTGGTGCCTCGCCAAGCTCGCCGAGACGCTGCCCGAGGGCGCGTACCGCGTCGAGGGCGTCGAGCCCGGCAAGGCGATCCATGGCTGGCTCGTCGCCCAGTACAAGTTCGACACCTACAAGAAGGACGAGAAGGCGCCGACCGGCGCACGCGTACTGCTCACCACCGACGTCGCGCGGATCGAGGAAGCAGTCCGCATCGCCAATGCCACCTACAAGCTGCGCGACCGGATCAACACCGGCGCCAACGACATGGGTCCGGCCGATCTCGAGGCTGCGGCCGCCGATCTGGTCAAGGCCTATGGCGGCCAGCTCTCGGTCGTGAAGGGCGACGAGGTCGAAAAGGGCTATGGCCTGCTCTGGGCAGTCGGCAAGGCCGCCGGCAAGGGCCGCGAGCCGCGCCTGATCGAGATCGAATGGGGCAATCCCGAGCATCCCCGCGTCGCCATCATCGGCAAGGGCGTCTGCTTCGATTCGGGCGGTCTCGACATCAAGCCGGCCTCGGGCATGCGCCTGATGAAGAAGGACATGGGCGGCGCCGCGCACGCGCTGGCCACGGCCGAGCTGATCATGTCGTCGCGCCTGCCGGTACGGCTGCACATGCTCGTCCCCGCGGTCGAGAACTCGATCAACGGCGAAGCCACCCGCCCGGGCGACATCATGCGCTCGCGCAAGGGCATCACGGTCGAGAACAGCAACACCGACGCCGAGGGTCGCCTGATCCTGGCGGACGCGCTGACCAAGGCCGAGGAAAAGACCCCCGAGCTGGTGATCGACTATGCCACGCTCACCGGCGCCGCCCGTGTCGCGCTGGGCGCCGACCTCCAGGCGCTGTTCGCCAATGACGACACGCTGGCGAGCGAGCTGATGGCCGCGGCCGAGACCGAGGCGGATCCGATGTGGCGCCTGCCGCTCTACGATCCGTACAAGGAGATGCTGAAGTCCGACGTAGCCGACATGGTCAACGCGGCCGAGGCCCCGTTCGGCGGCGCGCTGACCGCGGCTTTGTTCCTCAAGGAGTTCGTGCCCGAGAAGGCGCAGTGGGCGCATCTCGACATCTTCTGCTGGAACGGCAGCCACAAGCCGGGTCGCCCCAAGGGCGCCGAGGCGGTGAGCCTTCGCGCCGTGTGGAAGGTGCTGAAGGACCGCTACGCGAAGTAAGGCCCGCTTCGGGCCCGCAACGGTTTGAGGAAAGGTCGGGCGCAAGGCCCGGCCTTTTCCTTTTGGGCCTCAGGCCGCGACTCCGCCGCCGACCGCCGCGATTCCTTCCACCGGCATCGGATGGCCGAAATGGAATCCCTGGCCCATCGCGCAGCCGAGCCGGGCCAGCGCCTCGGCCGTCGCCGCATTCTCGATGCCCTCCGCCACCACCGGCAGCTCGAGCGTGTTGGCTAGGGTGACGATCGCCAGCACCAGCCGCATCGCCTGCGGATCGCGGCCCATTGCCGCGACGAAGGACCGGTCGATCTTGAGCCGGTCGAACGGCAGCATCTGGAGGTGCTGGAGCGAGGAATAGCCGGTGCCGAAATCGTCGAGCGCCAGCTGGATGCCCTGGTTGCGCAGCGAGGCGATCGCTTCCTGCGCGCTCCCGGCATCGACGATCAGCGCATTCTCGGTGATCTCCACCGTCAGCCGCCGCGCCGGGAAGCGCTCGCGGATCAGCACGCCGAGCAGCTTCTGGCTGAACCACGGATCCTTGAGCTGGGTCGGCGAGACGTTGATCGAGATCGGCACCTGCCAGTCACGCGTCTCGCGGCAGGCGCGACGGAGCAGGCGCAGCATCAGCGTGTCGATCAACCCGCATTCCTCGGCGATCGGGATGAACTGCTCGGGGCCGATCTCCTCGCCCTCTCCCCGCCGCCAGCGCGCGAGCAGCTCATAGCCGACCACTTCATGGCTCTTGAGGCAGACGATCGCCTGGTAATAGGGCACGAAGGCATCGGTCTTCATTGCCTCGCGCATCTCGCGCTCGATCTCGGCGCGGCGGCGGATCTCGGCGTCGAGCATCGGCTCGAATGCGCAATGCTGGTTCCGCCCGCTATGCTTGGCCTTGTAGAGCGCGATGTCCGCCTTGCGCATCAGCGTGTCGAGGTCGAGCGCATCCTGCGGATAGAGCGAGATGCCCACGCTGGCGCCGATATGATGGACCAGCTCCGATCCGGTGAAGGGCTTCATCACCGCGTTGACGATGGCATGGGCGATGCGTCGCGCGCCTTCGCCGTCCCCGTCAAGGATCACGGCGAACTCGTCGCCCCCGAGGCGATAGCTAATGCCCTCCTCGCCCACCACGGCGCTGACGCGGGCAGCGACGTCGCGCAGCAGCTGGTCGCCGGCGGGATGGCCGTGCACGTCGTTGATCGACTTGAAACGGTCGAGATCGATGATCAGCAGCCCCAGCGATGCGCCGCTGCCGTCGGGCGCCATCCGTCGCTCGAGCGCCTCGGCGAGCGCGCGGCGATTGGGCAGGCCGGTCAGCGGGTCGTGATAGGCAAGCTGGTGCGCACGCTGCTCGGCGCCCTGGGCGCGGGCCTGTTCGGCGGCCATGTGCGAGCGCGAGGCGAGCATCTCGACGAAGCCCGCATGGCTGGTGCGCATCATCCGTACCGCCACGAAGCCCGCCACCAGGATGTTGAAGCCCAGCCCGCGCAGCGACCAGTCAGGCGAGAGGATCAGGCAGACCGTCACCGGCGCGGCGCCGCACAGCAGCACCGCCTGGCCAGCGCGCGGCACCGATTGCAGGCAGTAGCAGCAGCTGATCGCACCGATGAAGATGTAGAGCGCGATGCACGCGCGGCGCATCAGGTCGCCCTCCGCATAGAGCAGCAGCCCCCAGCCGCCAAAGGCGAAGCTCAGCGTCGCCGCGACAAGGATCGTGCCGCGCAGATAGTTGGGGATCAGCTCCGGCCGCGGAACATCGCCCCGGCGCTTGAGCCAGAACGCGGCGCGGACCGCCGAGAGCATGGCCAGCAGCGCCGGCATGCCCAGGCTCCACCAGGGGCTCACCGTGTCATAGGCCGTGAAGGCGAGAAACGCGGAGTCCGCGAACATCATCAGGTACATCAGCGGCACCTGCCGCCGCAGCGCACGGAACTGCTCGACCAGAATCATCTGATTCCGATCGGCATCGACAGGCCAGGCGGGAAGCGAGAGCCTCGGCATATCCATATATAGCAAGCCGATGCCTGCGAACGGCGGAAGATTTGCGTAATTTCAGTATATTACCTTAGCCCCCGGGATGGGTGCATCCTCTCCGTTCGCCCACCCTCCCGGACCGCGGCCGGCTCTGCTAGAGCGGTGTCATGCAGGCCCGGCACCCGAACCTGACCCTCACCGCCTGCATCCTGGCGTCGAGCCTCGCATTCATCGACGGATCGGTGACCAATGTCGCGCTGCCGGCGATCGGCGCCGACCTGCACGCCACCCCGGCCGAGCTGCAATGGACGATCAACGCGTACATGCTGCCGCTCTCGGCGTTGCTGCTGATCGGCGGCGCGGCCGGCGATCATTTCGGACGGCGCAAGCTGCTGGTGCTCGGCATCGCGCTGTTCACCATCGCCTCGGTCGCCTGCGCCGTCGCCGCCGACCTGACGCTGCTGCTCGCCGCCCGCGCGCTGCAGGGGATCGGCGCCGCGATCCTGCTGCCCAACAGCCTCGCGACGCTGGGCCATGCCTTTACCGGCGAGGCGCGCGGCAAGGCGATCGGCACCTGGGCGGGCGTCGGCGCGATCGCGGGCGCGGTGGGTCCGCCGCTCGGCGGCTGGCTGGTCGATATGATCGGCTGGCGCGCGATCTTCTACGTCAACGTGCCGGTGGCCCTCGCGGCGATCGCCATCGCGCTCTTCTATGTCGAGGAAAGCTCGGAAGGCGACTTGCCGCTCGACCTGCCCGGCGCCCTCACCGCCACCCTGGCGCTCGGCGCGCTGACCTGGGCGCTGACCCTCTGGTCGAGCCACCACGCGATCGACGCCACCGTCGCGATCGGCCTCGCCGCGGGCCTGGCAGCGATCGGCCTGTTCCTCTGGATCGAGCACCACCGCGGAAGCCGCGCGATGATGCCCGTCGCGATGTTCGGCTCGCGCGCCTTTGCCGGGCTCACCCTGCTCACCTTCCTGCTCTACGGCGCGCTCGGCGGCGTGCTGCTGCTCCTGCCCTATGTGCTGATCGAGGCGGGCGGCTATTCGGCGCTGCACGCCGGCTTCGCGCTGCTGCCGATGCCGCTCGGCATGGGGATCGCCAGCCGCATCATGGGCCGGATCACCGCCCGGGTAGGTCCGCGCTGGCCGCTCACGATCGGGCCGATGATCGTCGCGATCGGCTTCGCGCTGCTCCTGCTGGTCGACGAGGACGCGCCCTATTGGACCTCGGTCTTCCCCGGCGCGCTCGCCATCGCGATCGGCATGGCCAGCGTCGCCGCGCCGCTGACCACCGCGGTGCTCGCCTCGGTCGACGACACGCACACCGGCACCGCCTCGGGCTTCAACAGCGCGATCGCCCGCACCGGCGGCCTGATCGCCACCGCCATCGCCGGCGCGGTGATCGCATCGGCCGGTGCGGGACTGGTCAGCGCCTTCCACATGGGCGCGCTGGTCGGAGCGGCGGCCGCCGCGCTCTCTGGCGTGACGGCCTTTTTCACTCTTGGGGAAGTCAAGAAACCGAAGCCGCAGCCTCGATGATCGGCACGAACTTCTCGGCGGTAAGGCTCGCCCCGCCGACCAGCGCGCCGTCGACATTGTCGAGTGCCAGGATCTGCGCGGCATTGGCCCCGGTCACCGACCCGCCATAGAGGATCTGGATGCCGTCGGCCTTGTCGTCGCCGATCATCATGCGCAGCTTGGCGCGGATGATCGCGTGCATCGAAGCGATCTCGTCCGCCGTCGGCGTCTTGCCGGTGCCGATCGCCCAGCGCGGTTCATAGGCGATGGTCAGCCAGCTCGGATCGGCATCGTCGGGCAGCGACTTCTCGATCTGCGACTGGACGATTCGCTCGGCGCGGCCGGCCGCGCGCTCGGCCTCGAGCTCGCCGCAGCACAGGATCACCTTGAGCCCGTGCCGGTGCGCGGCGGCAGCCTTCATATAGGCGTCGTGGCTGGTCTCATGCTGGTCGCCGCGCCGCTCGCTATGGCCGACGATGGTCAGGGTCGCCCCTTCCTCCACCAGCATCGGTGCCGAGATACAGCCGGTATGCGCGCCCTTGTCGGCCTCGTGCAGGTCCTGCGCGCCGATCGGCAGGCTGCCCGCCACCTGGGCGGCGGGATGGATCAGCGTAAAGGGCAGGCAGAGCGCGGCATCGACCGACGGATTCGCCGCAGCAGCAGAAGCAATCGCCTCGACCTCCGGCAGCTGCGCCCGCAGCCCGTGCATTTTCCAGTTCCCCGCCACCAGCTTGCGCCGCATCACCCCAACCTCCAATTTTGTTTATTTCGTTCGCGGATAGCAGGCGGCGGCGTTCGCACAAGCTTGTCGGCTGCGCCGGGCCGCCCTAAAGCACCCGCAAACCATTCCAACGATCGGCACTTCATGCTCAGCTTCTTCCGCAATTTCACCAAGTCGCGCTACGGCCTGATTGCGGTGTTCCTGTTCCTCGGCCTGATCGCCATCGCCTTCGCGGCCGGCGACATCACCGGCATCCGCAACGGTGGTGGCGCGACGAGCAGCACGCTGGCCACGGTGGGCGGCGAGAAGATCTCCGACACCGAAGTGAAGGACCGGATCGAGCGCTTCATCCGCAACCTGCAGCAGCAGGGCCAGACGGTGACGATGGAGCAGTTCCTCGCCCAAGGCGGCCTCGACATCGCGATCGACGAGATGATCAACCAGGCCGCGCTGGTCGAATTCGGCCGCAAGTCGGGCATGTCGGTGTCGAAGAAGCTGATCGACACCGAGATCGCCAGCAACCCGGCGTTCGCCGGCATCGACGGTAAGTTCAGCCAGCAGACCTTCGAGAAGCTGCTCGCCGACAATCGCCTGGCCCCGGCGCTGTTCCGCGACAGCATGATCCGCGAGCGCTACGGCAACTGGCTGGTCAACCGCGCCACCATCGGCACCGACGTGCCGAACGGTGTCGTCGCGCCCTATGCCTCGCTGCTGCTCGAGCGCCGCACCGGCGTGGTCGGCATGATCAACACCGCGCAGATGGATCCGGGCGCCGATCCGGACGACAAGGCGCTGAACGCCTATTATGTCAGCCACCGCGCCCGCTATCTCGTGCCGCAGCGCCGCGTCGTGCGCTACGCCGTGGTGATGCCGGACCAGATCCGCGCCCAGCAGACCGCGACCGAAGCCGAGATCGCCGATGCCTACAAGAAGGCCGGCGCCCGCTATGCCGCCGCCGAGAAGCGCGGCGTGCGCCAGCTCGTCGTGCTCGACAAGGCGACTGCCGACAAGGTCGCCGCCGAAGTGAAGGGCGGCAAGCCGCTGGCCGACGCCGCCAAGGCCGCCGGCCTCGACGCGACCAATTTCGAAGGCATCGAGAAGCCCGAGCTCGCGCGCCAGACCACTGCCGAAATCGCCAACACGGCCTTTGCCGCTGCGCAGGGCGCGCTGGTCGGCCCGGTCAAGTCGCAGCTCGGCTGGCATATCCTGGTCGTCGAGAAGATCGAGAAGATCGCCGCCAAGTCGCTCGCCCAGGCGCATGACGAACTCGCCTCGGAAGTCACCCAGCGCAAGACCGCCCAGGCGCTGGCCGATCTCCGCCAGAAGATCGAGGACGGCGTCGGCGACGGCAAGAACTTCGCCGAGCTGCTCGGCGATGCCAAGCTGACCGCGCAGGTCACTCCGGCGCTCGCCGCCGGCGGCACCGATCCGGAGAATGAAGCCTACAAGCCCGATCCCGCGATGGTGGCGATCATGCGCAGCGGCTTCACCTTCGAGAACCCGGACGACGACATCCAGATCGCCCAGGTCTCGCCGGAAGGCGGCTTCGCGATCGTCAAGCTCGACCGGATCGTGGCGGCCGCGCCGCGCCCGCTCGCCAGCATCCGCGACAAGGTGAAGACCGACTATCTGGTCGACAAGGCGCTGGAGAAGGCCAAGGTCGCCGCCAATGCCGTGGTCGCCGCGCTCAACAAGGGCGTGCCGATGGACAAGGCCCTGGCCGATGCCGGTGCCAAGGGTCCGCCGCCCAAGCCGTTCGACTTCCAGCGCAAGGACATCGCGGACAAGGAACAGTTCATCAAGATGGCCTTCAGCATGCAGCCGAAAAAGGCCCGCCTGCTCGAAGCGCCCGATCGCAAGGGCTTCTACGTCGTGCTCCTCGACAAGGTGGAGCCGCATGATGCCTCGGGCGATCCGATGGCGATGGCGAACATGCGCAGCGGTCTGCAGCAGCAGATCCCGGCGGAATATGCCCGCGAGTTCATCCGCGCGATCCGCAATGACCTGAAGATCACCCGCAACGAAGCGGCGATCGCCCGCCTCCGCGCGGACCTGACCCGCCAGGGCGTCCGTTAAGGGCGTGCCGCAGGGCATCGAGGGGATCGAAGCCGCCCGCGCGGCGCTGGCCGCCGGGCGGCCGGCGCTGCTCTGGCGGCGCCAGATCGCGGATACCGAAACGCCGGTCGCCGCCGCGCTCAAGCTGATCGAGCCGGGCCGCGGCGATTTCCTGCTGGAATCGGTCGAGGGTGGCTCGGTCCGCGGGCGGCACAGCCTGATCGGGCTCGCCCCCGACCTGGTCTTCCGCGCCACCGGCAACGAAGCCGCGATCAATCCGGAATGGCTGACCAACCGGGACGCCTTCAAGCCCTGCGCCGAGCCCGCGCTCGACGCGCTGCGCGCGCTCGCCGCGCGCTGCCGCACCGAGGTGCCGCCCGAGCTGCCCAAGGCGCTCGCCTGCCTGGTCGGCTATTTCAGCTATGAGACGGTCGGGCTGGTCGAGAAGCTGCCCCGCCCGCCCGAGAACCCGATCGGCGTGCCGGACATGATGTTCGTCCGCCCCACGGTGGTGCTGGTGTTCGACCGGCTCGCCGATGCGTTGTTCCTCGTCGCGCCGGTCTGGCCCGACGGCGATGTCGACCTGTCCGCCGAGCGGATCGAGACCGTCGCCGCGCAGCTCGCCAGCGCGCCCCTGCCCGCCCCGGTCCGCGCCGAGCCGGAGGAAGTCCAGCTCACGCCGGTGCTGCGCCCGGGCCGCTATGGCGAGATGGTCGCCGCCGCCAAGGAATACATCTCGGCCGGCGATATCTTCCAGGTAGTGCTCGCCCAGCGCTTCACCACCCCGTTCGCGCTGCCGCCCTTCGAGCTGTATCGCGCACTGCGTCGGATCAACCCCTCGCCCTTCCTCTACCATCTCGACCTGCCGGGCTTCGCGCTGACCGGTTCGAGCCCGGAGATCCTGGTGCGGGTGCGCGATAACGAAGTCACGATCCGCCCGATCGCCGGCACCCGTCCGCGCGGCAAGACCGCCGCCGAGGACGAGGAGAACCGCGCCAGCCTGCTCGCCGATCCCAAGGAGTGCGCCGAGCACCTCATGCTGCTCGATCTCGGCCGCAACGATGTCGGCCGGGTGGCGGACGCGGGCACCGTCAAGGTGACCGACAGCTACACGGTCGAGTTCTACAGCCACGTCATGCACATCGTCTCGAACGTGGTCGGCAGGCTGGCACCGGGCAAGGACGCGCTCGACGCGCTGTTCGCCGGCTTCCCGGCGGGCACGGTCAGCGGCGCGCCCAAGGTCCGCGCCTGCGAGATCATCGCCGAACTCGAGCCCGAGACGCGTGGACCCTATGCCGGCGGCGTCGGCTATTTCTCGCCGGACGGATCGATGGACAGTTGCATCGTATTGCGCACGGCGCTGGTGAAGGACGGCATGATGCACGTC
Source organism: Sphingomonas kyeonggiensis (assembly GCF_014204495.1). GTDB lineage: Bacteria > Pseudomonadota > Alphaproteobacteria > Sphingomonadales > Sphingomonadaceae > Sphingomonas > Sphingomonas kyeonggiensis_A. The sequence continues at coordinate 889,978 of NZ_JACHLN010000002.1, forward strand.
CAGGCGGGCGCCGGCATCGTCGCCGATTCGGACCCGGCCTATGAGCAGCGCGAATGCGAGGCCAAGGCCGGCGCGCTGTTCGCTGCGGCACGCGAAGCGGTGAAGCAGGCCGGCGAAGCGGGCTTCGGGCAGTAACTTCTAAAATCCTCCCCCAGCTTGCTGGGGGAGGAATTAGCGCCTCAAGGAATCGCGGCGTTCTTGGCCTTCTGCTCCAGCCGCTCCTGATACCACTGCCGGATCGCGGCGCGGGTGCAGCCGGTCTGGCCGCCGGTGCCCACCGGCGAGCAGCTGTTCGGCAGCCCGGCGCGGTTGACGTCCTCGACCATCTCGACCCGGTTGGTCCAGGCCTGCGACGCCGCGTCGTTCTTCGGCTGGTTCCGGAATTCCTTGGGGATGCGATAGGGCGATTCGCCGCCATTGGCGCAGACCACGATCTCGTCCTCGCTCTGCGGCTTGGGGCACTGTTCCTGCCCATAGAGCAGCACGCTGCGAACCCGCTTGGGCGGGCCCTGATTGTCCTGCGACGACTGCTTGGCATCCTGCGCGATGGCAGGCGTCGCGAGCAGCGCGGCGGCGGCGAGCAAACGAACGATCATGAACACTCCTTCTGGCGTAACAACGCCCCTCGCCGCTGGACGTGCCGCCGCACTGTGGCAAGCCCAAGGCAGCGCGTGGCTTGCCTGAACGCGATTTCATCCTAAGTGGCACGCATGATCCGGCCGATCGCCGTTGCCGGCGCCTTCCTGACGCTGACTGCCTGCGCTTCCAGTGGACGCGTTGACGACGCCTGCCGCAAGATCAGCTTCGAGGGCACCAGCTTCACCGTCTGCCGCGCCGATCCGCAGAAGCATGACGTGCTGCTGGTCGACAAGGCCGCCGATGGCCGCCCGATGCGCGACTTCACCGGCCTCCAGCCCCGTCTCGGCGATCGCTACCCCCGCATCGCCTTTGCGATGAACGCCGGCATGTTCGACGCCGCCGGCCTGCCGATCGGCTATTATGTCGAGGACGGCGCCGAGCAGAAGCCGCTCAACCGCCGCCCCGGCCCGGGCAATTTCCACATGCAGCCCAACGGCGTGTTCTGGGGCGATGCCAAAGGCTGGCACGTCGCCACCACCGATGATTTCGCCGCGAACAAGCCCGATCACGTCCGCTTCGCCACCCAGTCGGGGCCGATGCTGCTGATCAACGGCCAGCTCCATCCGAAGCTGGCGGACAACGGCACGTCGCTGACCATCCGCAACGCCGTCGGTGTGGGGCTGAACGGCAGCGCCTGGTTCGCGATCAGCAACGAGCCGGTGTCGTTCGGCCGCTTCGCCCGGCTGTTCCGCGACAAGCTCGCCGCGCCCGACGCCCTCTATCTCGACGGCGCCGTCTCGCGGCTCTGGGATCCCGTATCGGATCGCCTCGACGGCGGCGTGCCCATCGGGCCGATTGTCGTGGCGCTCCAGAAGCAGTAGCGCAGGCATCATGATCCTCGTCATCGACAATTACGACAGCTTCACCTGGAACCTCGTCCACTATCTGATGGAGCTGGGCACCGACGTGCACGTGGTGCGCAACGACGCGCTTACCGCGCGCGACGCCGTTGCCAGCAATGCCCAGGCGTTCCTGATCTCGCCGGGGCCCTGCACCCCCAATGAAGCGGGGATCAGCCTCGACCTCGTCGCCGCCTGCGCCGATCTCCGGAAACCGCTTCTGGGCGTTTGCCTCGGCCACCAGGCGATCGGCCAGCATTTCGGCGGCTCTGTGGTCCGCGGAGGCCTGATGCACGGCAAGACCAGCCCGGTTACGCATGACGGCACCGGCCTGTTCGAATCCCTCCCCTCCCCCTTCACCGCCACCCGCTATCACTCGCTGATCGTCACCGACATTCCGGAGGAGCTGGTGGTCAACGCCACCTCGGACGACGGGCATGTCATGGGCTTCCGGCACAGGGAGCTGCCGATCCACAGCGTGCAGTTCCATCCCGAGAGCATCGCCACCGAGCATGGCCATGCGATGCTGGCCAACTTCCTCAAGCTCGCCGGGATCGAGGCGCACGCGCTGGCCTGAACCTGCAAATCTTTGCGACAATTTCGGGCGCGCGGTGACATAGCCGCGCGACGTCGCGCCGCCACTGTCTCCACCATGGCCCGATCCCGGGCCCGATGGAGAGTGCAAATGAACCACAAGCTGCAGCTGGTCGCCGCGACGCTGGCCGGCGTGCTCGTCACGGTCGCCGCGGGCGGCATCGCGATGGCAAGCATGGGCCGCGGCCCGATGGGCCCCTTCGCCCGCGCCGATGCCAATGGCGACGGCGTCGTCACCCGTGCCGAATGGGTCACGGCGGCGAACGCCCGCTTCGACACCTTCGATACCAACCATGACGGCAAGCTGGTCATCGGCGAGATCCCGCCCGCCCCGCGCGGCCATGGCCGCCATCACGGACCGCACGGGTTCGATGGTCCGGAAGACGGGCCGGACGATGCCACCCCCGCCGCCCCGCCGGCACAGGCCCAGCCGGGCAACGCGAACTGAGCCACCGGCTTCCGCCACCCCGAACCTGGTGCGGGGTGACGGAAGGCCGCTCATCCATCAGTAGGATTTGACGCGGGAGCGCAACGAGCTAGCCTCTCTTCCGTGACCTTCTTCGAGAGCCTCGTCGCGTTGCTCGCGCTGGCGGTCCTGCTGCTGCAGGTCTCGCGACGGACTCCGATTTCCTATCCGACGATGCTCGCCGCCGCCGGCGTGATCGTCGCGACCATTCCGGGCTCGCCCAATATCGCGCTCGACGGGCACACCGCGATGGCATTGTTCATCGCCCCCGTCCTGCTCGATGCCGCCTTCGACTTTCCCCTGGCGGCGATCCGCCGGCTGTGGCGCCCGCTCGTCTCGCTCGCCGTGGTCGCGGTGCTGCTTTCCACCGCCGTGGTCGCCTGGATCGGCTGGGCGTTCGCCGGACTGCCGATCGCCGCCGCGATCGCACTCGGCGCCATCGTCGCCCCGCCCGACGCCGCCGCCGCCACCACCGTCCTCCAGTCCGCCGCGCTGCCCCGGCGCACCGTCCAGGTGCTCACCGGCGAGAGCCTGCTCAACGACGCCACGGCACTCCTGCTCTTCGGCGCCGCGCTCGCGGTGCAGAGCCATGGCGGGATCGACGCCATGGTCGCCACCCGGCTGAGCCTCGCGGTGCCCGGCGGCATCGCGCTCGGCCTGTTCTGCGGCTGGGCGATGGGCAGGCTGATGCCCTTCGTCCGTGGCTCGTTCGGCGGCAATCTGTTCGAGTTCGTCAACACCTGGATCGCCTGGATCCTCGCCGAGCGGCTCGGCCTCTCCGCCGTGCTCTGCGTCGTCACCTGCGCGATGTACGTCGCCAATTCGCCCAACGTGACGATCAGCGCGCGCAACCGCGTCCAGTCCTTCGCGGTATGGGGCGTCGGCGTCTTCGTCCTCAATGTCGTCGCTTTCCTGCTGATGGGCATGCAGGCGCGCCAGATCGTCGCCGAGATGGAGCCCGATCGCCTGCGCGAGGCCGCGATCTTCGCGGGGCTGGTGGTACTCGGCGTGATCGTCACCCGCATGGCCTGGTCGCTGGCCTATAACCTTATCGTCCGCGCCTTCCCGATGATCCGCGGCAACCTGCCCCCGCCCAGCTTCGCGCAGAGCGTCGTGGTCGGCTGGTGCGGGATGCGCGGGCTGGTGACTCTCGCAACCGCCTTCGCGCTGCCGCACGATTTCCCCCAGCGCGACCTGATCGTGCTCTCTGCCTTCGCCGTGGTGCTGGCGACGCTGGTGCTGCAGGGCCTGACTCTCGCCCCGCTGATCAAGCTGCTCGGCCTGGCCGGCAAGGGCGACGGCGAGGAGCTGCTCAACAAGGCGCGCCGCAAGCTAGCCGAAGCCGCCATCGCCGCACTGGAAGTCGAGCAGGGCAAGGTCGCCGACGAGACCCGCCGCCAGTTCGAGATCGACCGCAACGGCGCCGACAATGTCTGCCCCGAGTTCGACGCGCGCCAGCGCCTCCAGCTCTGCGCCGTCGCCGCCCAGCGCGACAAGCTCGACGAGCTGCGCGACACCGATGTGATCGGCCAGGATCTCTACGAGCAGCTCCAGGAAGAGCTCGACTGGCGCGACCTGGCGATCAGCCCCGAGGGGCGGCATTTGATCGAGCAGGGGTGACCCCCTCAACATCAGCCAATCCAGTTCCCCGGCGAAGGCCGGGGCCCAGGGTTTCTCTGCCGTGTCGCTTGTGACCCTGGCCCCCGGCTTTCGCCGGGGAGCAGTTAGCTCGGTAAAGCAGGAATTTCTCGACATCCCATATTGGGGTATCAATAGAGCCCCTGTGACCAATTTCACCCTCCTCCCCGATCCCGCGTCCCCGCTCGCGCGCGAGTCCGCCGCCCAGGCCTTTGCCGACATCCTCGACGGCAAGGTGGCCGAGCCCGAGATCGAGCGTTTCCTGATCGACCTGTCGGTGCGCGGCGAGACCAGCATCGAGATCGCCGAGGCCGCCCGGGCGATGCGCGCGCGCCTGATCCCGATCTCGGCACCCGAAGGTGCGATCGACGTCTGCGGCACCGGCGGCGATGGGCATCACACGCTCAACGTATCGACCGCGGTCAGCCTGGTCGTAGCCGCAGCTGGCGTGCCGGTCGCCAAGCATGGCAACCGCGCGGCATCGTCCAAGTCGGGCGCGGCGGACACGCTCGAAGCGCTCGGCCTCGATCTCGACCGCGCCGGCGCCCGCGCCGAGGAATCGCTCAACGAGCTCGGCATCGCCTTCCTCTTCGCCCAGGCGCACCACCCCTCGCTCGCCCGGATCGGGCCGCTGCGCCGCCGGATCGGACGCCGCACCATCTTCAACCTGATGGGCCCGCTGGCGAACCCCGCCCATGTCCGCCGCCAGCTGATCGGCATCGCCCGCCCCGATTACGCGCCGATCTATGCCGAGGCACTCGAGCAGCTCGGCGTCGACAGCGCCGCGATCGTCTCGGGCGAGGAAGGGCTGGACGAACTCTCCACCGAGCATGCCAGCGTCGTGGTCAGCATCGGCAGCTCAGGCCTGCCCAAGCGCATCACCCCGGAGGATGCCGGCCTTCCCCGCCATCCGCTGGTCGCGATCCGCGGCGGCGGCCCGGAGTATAATGCCCTCGCCCTGCACCACCTACTCGAAGGCGAGCCTGGCCCCTATCGCGACGCCGTGCTGCTCAACGCCGCCGCCGCCCTTGTCATCGCCGGGGAGGCCAGCGACCTGCGCGCCGGTGCCGAGGAAGCTGCCGAGACGATCGACAAGGGCCTTGCCAAGGCGCTGCTCGCCTGCTGGATCGCCTTCTGATGTCCACGATCCTCGATACCATCATCGCCACCAAGCACGGCGAAGTCGCCACGCGGCGCAAGGCGACCTCGCTGGCCGATCTCCAGGCCCTGGCGCTCACCCGCACGCCCCCGCGCGGCTTCAAGGCCGCGCTGGACGCAAAGGCAGCCGCCGGCGGCTATGGCCTCATCGCCGAGATCAAGAAGGCCAGCCCGTCCAAGGGGCTGATCCGCGCCGATTTCGATCCCCCGGCCCATGCCCGCGCCTATCAGGCAGGCGGCGCCGCCTGCCTCTCGGTGCTGACCGACCTGGAATATTTCCAGGGGCATGAGGACTATCTGATCGCCGCCCGCGCCGCCTGTGATCTGCCGGTGATCCGCAAGGACTTCATGGTCGATCCCTGGCAGGCACTCGAATCGCGTGCGATCGGCGCCGATGCGATCCTGATCATCGTCGCCGCGCTGGAAGACGCGCAGATGGCCGAGATCGAGGATGCCGCTCTCGGCCTCGGCATGGACGTGCTGGTCGAGGTGCATGACGCCGACGAGCTCGAGCGCGCGCTGAAGCTGCGCTCGCGCCTGATCGGGGTGAACAACCGCAACCTCAAGACCTTCGAGGTCGACGTCCAGAAGACCTATGACCTGGTCGGCCAGGCGCCCAGGGACTGCACCTTCGTCGCCGAAAGCGGGCTGAACAGCCGCGCCGACCTCGACGCGATGGCCGCGCACGATATCCGCTGCTTCCTCGTCGGCGAGTCCCTGATGCGCCAGGACGATGTCGAGGCGGCAACCCGGGCGCTGGTCGGGTGAGCGACCTCACCCATCTCGACGAGACCGGCGCCGCGCGCATGGTCGATGTCGCGGGAAAGGCCGTCACCGCGCGTGAGGCGGTCGCCAGCGGCCGGATCGAGATGTCGCGCGAAGCCGCCGCCGCGATCCGCGCCGGTGCGGTGAAGAAGGGCGACGTCCTCGCCACCGCGCGCATCGCCGGGATCATGGCCGCCAAGCGCACCGCCGAGCTGATCCCGCTATGCCATCCGCTGCCGCTGACCAGGGTCGCGGTAGACCTCGCCCCCGACGAAACCGGCGTCACCGTAACGGCCACCGCCGCCACCGAGGCCCAGACCGGCGTCGAGATGGAAGCGCTCACCGCCGTCTCCACCGCGCTGCTCACTCTCTACGACATGGCCAAGGCGCTCGATAAGGGCATGACCATCGGCGAGATTCGCCTGCTCTCCAAGAAGGGCGGCAAGTCGGGCGACTGGGTGGCCTGAGGGGCTTCAAATTCCCCTCCCTGCAAGGGAGGGGTTAGGGGTGGGTTAGGAAAGGCCGGGCTCGATGCCCGGCCTTTTCTTTGTCACCACCGGCTCGCTGGGCTCGCTACGCTCGCAACCCACCCCCGGCCCCTCCCTTGCAGGGAGGGGAGAAAGAAGGGCCGCAGCGAAAATTCGCGTGACAGCACCCCCACGCCGATATACTTAGTCTAATACCTAACTATAAGAGGATGCCATGCCGCTCCAGCTCTTCGGCCACCCCTTCTCGTCCTACACCTGGAAGGCGCTGATCGCCTTCTACGAGAACGACATCCCCCTCACCTTCCGCAACCTCGAGGAGCCCGGCGCCGCGCAGGAACTCGAGGCCCGCTGGCCGCTCAAGCTCTTCCCCGTCCTCGCCGAGGGTGACCGCACCGTGGTCGAGGCGACCGCGGTGATCGAATATCTCCACGTCCACCACCCCGGCCCGGTCGCGCTGATCCCCGCCGACCCCGATCTCGCCGTCCAGGCGCGGATGCTCGACCGGATCTTCGACAACTACGTCATGGGCATGATGCAGAAGCCCGTGATCGACGCGATGCTGCCGGCGGAGCGCCGCGATCCCATCGCGCTCGACCAGGCCATGACCCGGCTCGACACGATCTATGCCTGGCTCGACGCCCATCTCGCCGGTCGGGAATGGGCCGTCGGTGACAGCTTCACCCTTGCCGACTGCGCCGCCGCGCCCTCGCTCTTCTATGCCGACTGGGTCCGCCCGATCCCCGAGGCACTGGCCAGCCTCCGCGCCTATCGCGCCCGCCTGCTCGCTCGCCCCTCGGTCGTCCGCTGCGTCGAGGATGCCCGCCCCTATCGCCACTATTTCCCGCTCGGCGCACCCGATCGCGACTGATCGTTTCGGGGGTATATTAGGGATTTCGCAACCCTGCGGCTTAACCCCGCCTTCAGACCCGGCCCCGCACTATCGCCGTCGAGCGGGGTCGGGAAAAAACATTTATGCGACAGGGACTTGCGTCCTCCACCATCTTCAGCCTCTCGGGCGAAGCCCCAGGGGCGCAGATGCTTGCGGAGCCGGGCGATCACGCCGCCTTCGATTCCGCCGTGCTGGTCGGCGAGACCACTCGCCTGCCCTGTTCGCTGCGCAAGCTGAGCGCTGCCGGCGCGATGCTCCATCTCGACGATGAGATCGTCGAGTCCGAAGGCCTCCACCTCGCGCTCGCCAACGGCCAGTCGCTGCCGGGCCGCATCGCCTGGACCGAGCAAGGCGCTGCCGGCTTCCTGTTCGAGACGCCGATCGACGTGGTCAGCACGCTCGCCCGCAACCTCGCCTGCCTCCCCGCCGAGCGCCGCAGCGTGCCGCGCGTCGAGCTGCACCAGACGATCTGCGTGCGCCGCGGCAACCAGGTCGAGTTCACCCGCAGCCGCAACCTCTCCCAGGGCGGCTGCGGCTTCGAGACCGACATCGCGCTGCAGGAAGGCGATCCGGTCCAGATCAATTTCGACGGTCTGCGCCCGCTCGACGGCGTGGTGAAATGGTCGCAGGGCAGCTTTGCCGGCGTCGCCTTCGGCGAGGACCTGCCCTGGCAGGTGCTGATGCCCTGGCTGCGCCAGGCCCAGCAGACCCCGTCGCACCACACCCGCATGGCCGTGATCCAGGAGCCGACCGGCCTGATCCCGGACAAGCAGGCGATCCGCCTCGACGTCCCGGCCCGCGTTCGCGAGGGCGTGCGCTGGTGGAACGTCAAGCTGCGCGGGATCACCCCCCAGCTCGTCGAGTTCGAAAGCCGCGCGCCCTTCGCCAATGGCGCGCAGCTGTGGATCTCGCTGCCCAATATCGGCGGCGGCCCGGCCTCGGTGATCGAAACCGACGACCGCCACCGCTTCCTCTGCGAATTCCGGCTGCCGCTCAAGGCCGGGGACCTGCAGCGCATCGGGGCCTAGTCCCCTTCCCTAAGGCCGGCATCTTCATCGTGCGCGCTGCTTGCGCGAGCGGGATGCCGCGCGCCCGCCATCGGCATCGACATCAGCGCAGGCCCTGGCGCGCGAGAAGCACGCACGCCTCGTGCTAAATAACCGGCCAGGAATTTTATCGAAAGCTTCTGCCGCAAGCAGTTAGGCGGATTTCGCCCGCACTTTGCACCAAAAGGCACAGTGTAACTGCATATCGGTTCCAAAAACTGTTTTGTCTTCTTCCCAATAATGCATGCTTGGTCAACGAGTCGCAGCAGATGATCTGGGCAGGACCGCCAGTATCTGGCCCCTGGCGCAACAAGAACCGGCGGTGATCCTTGGTCGCCAGCCGCCCGGGATTTTGAAATTCACTGGCGGATCCTGTCCGACGGATCCTGGGGGAGAGCGACATGTCGACCAAGATCAGCCGCGCGGATTTTCTGCGATCGCATCCCGATGCCACCGCATGGGCCGCGCTGGACGACGCGACCAACGAGCAGCTGCGGATCACCCCCGGCCCGGTCCGGCTGGACGAAGGCAGCTTCAAGGGCAAGCGCGCGCTGATCCTCGGCGCCGGCGTCGGCGGGCTGACCACCGCCTATGAGCTGCTGGTCCACAAGACAGGGATGGACGTCACCATCCTCGAGGCGCAGAACCGCACCGGCGGGCGCTGCATGTCGCTGCGCACCGGCGACACGCTGACCGAGGACAAGGACGATGCGCTGTTCGGGTCCGAGCCGGGCGAGACGCAGGTCGTCCGCTTCGAATGGCCGGTCGGCGACGCCGAGCCCTATCTGAACGCAGGCCCCGGGCGCATCCCCTCGGCGCACAAGCGGCTGCTCAGCTATCTTCGCGAATTCGGCGTCGCGGTCGAGGTCTATGTGATGAACTCGATGTCGAACCTCGTCCAGATGGACAAGGGCGCGCTGCGGGGAAAGCCCCGCGTCTATCGCCAGATCGACCATAATCTGCGCGGCTGGATCGCGCAGCTGGTGCATGAGAACGCGGCCCAGCTTCTCGAGGCGACCAGCCTCGATATCCCCACGAACGAGCGCCGGGGGCTGGCGGCGAAGCTCAAGTCGCTGATGATCAGCTTCGGCGAGCTCGACGAGAACGGCAATTATGCGCCCACCTCGGGCAATCCGGGCTTCGAGAACGCGATCTCGCGCGCCGGCTTCGACGTGCTTCCCGGCGTCGCGGCGGGCGAGATCTCCAAGGCGATCAAGCTCGAGGACCTGCTGAAGTCCGAATATTGGGCGCAGACCCGCTTCTACCAGCCCGTCGATTTCCTGTGGCAGCAGACGATCTTCCAGCCGGTTGGCGGCATGGACCAGGTCCAGCGCGCCTTCGCCCGCCAGGTGTCGACGCTGGGCGGGACGATCCACCTGAACAGCCCGGTGACCTCGATTGCCTGGGATGCGAAGACCAGGGAATTCGTCGTCCAGGTCGCCAGGATCGGCAGCAGGGAGACGATCGAGTACCGCGCCGACTATTGCTTCTCGAACATCGCGATCCCGTTCCTCGAGAAGCTGCTGTCCAAGGACCTGCAGGGCGGCGGCGACAAGAGCGGCTTCGACGTGCCGTTCAAGCAGGGGCTCAAGGCGGTCTATGCCGCCCAGGCCCGCCCCCGCATCAACGACAAGGGCGAGTATCAGGACAAGTTCCTCGCCGCGACCACCAAGGTCGGCTGGCAGGGCGACCGCACGCTGTGGCAGGGCAAGCTGATCACCGCCCGGCACACCGACGACCTCAAGCTCACCACCCTGGTCGCGCCCGATGCCGAGGAAGGCGTCGTGCCGATCTTCGGCGGGATCAGCTGGACGTCCCACGAGATCGTCCAGATCTGGTATCCCTCGACCGCCTATCACGACCGCAAGGGCGTGCTGACCGGCGCCTATAATTTCGGCCAGGTCGCCCATGAATGGGGCAAGATGACGGTCAGCGACCGGCTCGACCTGGCGCGCGAGGGCGCACGGAAATTCGGCGTGAAGTTCGGCAACGGCCTGCACGACGGCCTCGCCATCGCGTGGCAGAACATGCCCTATATCAAGGGCGGCTGGGCCTATTGGCAGTCGGTCGGCCCCGCCAGGGAAGCCGCGGACCATTTCAACAATCTGAGCCAGGGCACCGGCATCCACGACGCCAAGGGCAAGCTCTCCGATCCGGTGTTCTTCGTCGTCGGCGACCAGCTGTCCTCGCTGCCCGGCTGGCAGGAAGGCGCGATCGCCGCGGCGCTCAACGCGCTCACCCGCATGGCGCGGCCCGACCTCGAGATCCCGCGCCTCGAGAAGCTGCCCGACACCAGGCTGCTGGTCGAAGGCATCTAGCCGCAACCAATCCGATCATCCGGGAAAAGGGGAACAGCGATGGCATTCAGCAAGAAGACGCTCATGGCCCTCAAGGGCGGCGGCCGCGTCATCCGCGCGGCACAGGAGGGCGAAGCCCTTCTCGGCCCGCTCGGCCTGCTGCCGGGAGTCTGGAAGAACGAAGGCGGGCTGGAAGGCCATGGCTGGAACATGATCGCCCTGCCGTTCGAGTCCGAGCCCGGCTCGATCCTCGATTATCGCCTGCTGATGAACCAGTATAACGAGACGCTCGTCTTCGACCTTGTCGACAAGGGCGTCCCCAATCGCGGGCTCAACGCGCTGGGGAAGCAGGCCGACCAGTCGCTGATGGCGCTCGATTACGAGCAGGTCACCGACCAGATCGCGACGGCGGACTTTCCCCACAGCAATGTCCTCGGGCCGACCAGCCCGCCCGGCAACACCATCCACCACGAGCCCGGCCTGTGGCTCAACATGCTCGATCAGTTCACCGACGGCTTCGACATCGCCCGGCTCTCGACCGTGCCGCATGGCGACGCGGTCCTCGCGCTCGGGCGCAGCGTCCCGCCGATCGACGGCCCGCCCGTCATTCCCGATGTCAGCGGACTGCCGCTCAAGGTGAAGCAGGACCTCGATGGCCGCTATCTCGCACCCTACAGGCACTTCCACGACAAGCCGTTCATGGGCCTGTTCGATCCGGTCCACCCCGCCGCGCTGCTCACTGCCGCCAATCAGGGCGTCGACATCGTCCGCACCACCGTCCTCGACGTCGATACCGAGGCGGAGACCGGCGGGATCCACAACATCCCCTTCGTGGTCAAGCATGCCAACGCATCGTCGATGCGATCGACCTTCTGGATCCAGGAACTCGCCGAGAAGGATGCGCGGGGCAAGCCGAAGCTGCGCCTCCAATATCTCCAGATCGTGATGATCGATTTCGATCCCCGGACCACCGGCCTGCCCGGCCGGATCATATGGCCGCACATCTCGATCAACACGATGCAGAAGGTCGAAGACACGCCCGAGGACAAGGTGGAGCTGCTGACGGCGTGAGAGACGCGCGGGCCGGGTGGGCAATGTCCCGGCCGGCCCGCGAGGCGCCCCGGTGTCGGGGGTCGAGCCCGGGGAGCAGCACTGCTGCCTCCGCGGGTTCCGTCTACCGCGCAAGGTGCGGTTTCGGGACGGATCGCAGGACAAGGTTGTCGAGCTCGCCCCCGTTCGGCACTGTCGGACGGTGGATCGCTAGCTGCCGCTCCCGCTATGACAAAGGCATGAAATGTGGACGCATTCTCCGTACATAAGAACGAAGAGGCCTGTCCTTCGGTAGTTGCTCTCGCATCTTGACCGACAACTGCTTCCGTAGATTCCAGTCAATTTACCCAGTGGACGGGACTATGAACCTTGCGAAGGTTGGGTGATCAAGACATCTTGGTTTCCGATGCGTAAACTTGCCTGTCTTGAACCGCTCAGCGCAATTGGATTTGCTATAGGCGCTTGCGCACTTGCCGGAATGGAGGCCGGTTTAATCGGAGGCGCTGTAGTCGGCGGCGCACAACTCCTATCCCGTGTTTCGGAGGCAATGAAGGGGGCTGATCTCGACGACAAAGCCCTGTTTGCAAGAATGCAGATGGAGGTGCTTCGGGAGGCTGATCGCTGGGACGACACTCCAGAGATGCACGATGCGCGCACGCTTGCTGATGCAGCGATGTCCCGGTTGCTACCCAGAATCATGATGTCACGCGCCGAATTGGCCGCGACAGCAACTGAATCTGCAGATCGTGGCGAGCACTATCCTTCCCTTGTCGCTCGCAAAATTGCTGACGAACTTGGGAAGCATGACTCAATGTTCCGAACGATTACAGGAACAGCGCCAAGCTTGGAGCGCCAGTTCGCTGTAGCAGTCATAGTACGCGCGCTAACCGCGGCGATGAACGACCCAGAATATGCCACGTTGCTTACGCTGGACATGACCATAGAGCTGGGACGAGCGATCCGTGAAACCATTGATGCTGTTTCCGAGCTGCAAGACCGAGTTGACGCTGGATTCATAGCGGTCGGCACCAAGATAGACCAAAGCCTTAGCCGCCTTTCAGAGCAAGCCCTCCGAGGCGTTGTATCGCGTTTCATATTGCTCAGACCGGAAGCAACAATTCCGGACATTGTGGATGCAATCGAGAGGTTCATCCCCGAATTCGAGGCCATGCGCGAGCGCGTCAAGAAACTCGATTCCGATGATGATCAGGTGCGCGGTGCTCAACGTGCGGCCGCGGAAGCGCTTGACGCAGGTGACCTCGGAAGCGCCCGGCAACATTTGGCTGAGGCAGCTTCCAAGCGGCGAGAAAGCGCAATGGATTCCGCGCACGACTATGCCGCCACGGTAGCGGAAGTCGCAAACGCGGATTTGCTGGCTTTCGACTGGATCAGCGCCGACTCTAACTGGCGCGCAGCAACCGCGGCTCTTGGGCCTTATGACGCCTCAGCAGCGGAAGATTTGATCTTTGACGCGGCAAGCAAGCTCCACGAGCATGGGCGCGTTTTTGGAATTACCGCCGCCCTGCGCGCAGCGATCGGACGGTGGCGGCTTCTCGTAGCGTCGGCAGACTCCATCGATGGAGATCCTGGTAATGAAGCCGCCCGGCTGAGGGTTCGCTTGGGCGCGGCCCTGATCGAGACTGGCGAAAGGATCGCCGGTACCGAAGGCGCCCAAATGCTTCAGGAAGCGGCGGATAAATTTGAAGCGGCTTCCATCGTTTTCTTTCGAAATGGCCTGATGCACGACTGGGCAGTTGCCCAGAATAATCTTGGAAATGCTCTCAAATCCATCGGCAACAGAGCCCCAATAGATGAACGCAGAATAATGTTTAAGCGCGCAATGGAAGCGTACCGTGGCGCCCTCACACATTCCTCTCCGGAATCAACCCCTGGCCTTTGGGCATCCATCCATCACAACATTGGGTACCTTCTTAAGCAACTCGGCGAATCAACGGGCGGTGACGCAGGATTAGATTTTTTAACTTCCTCCGCGGACGCCTTTCGAATCGCAGTATCCATATATGATCGCGATACTTCCACAAACGAATGGGCTATGTCCCAAACCGGATTGGGTGCAGCCTTGAAGGCTGCCGGATCAAGACTGTCTCAGCCCAAGGGACCAGAACTTCTCAATCAGAGTATTCTGGCCTTTCGAGAGGCATTAAGCGTACACACGCGCGAGAACGCACCTATGCTTTGGGCGCTGGCGCAAAATAATTTGGCAAATGCATTGCGGGCCACAGGCGAACGCGTCGGCGATCCTACCGGTTCTCGACTTCTCGCCGAGGCAATCGTCGCATATCGCTTAACATTCTCGGTCTACACTCGATCAGAACTACCGATTGAATGGGCCATGGTGCAAAATAATCTAGGCGCAACCCTGATGACGCGAGGTGCTCGCCTTGGCGGCCACGCTGGTTTGCGCCTCATTCAAGATGCTATAGTTTCTTTTCGTTCGTCATTAGCTGTTCGAACTCGAGAACACATTCCCTTTTCATGGGCTCTTACGATGGCAAACCTCGGCCAAGCGCACCAATTTCAGCAGAACTCAGTATAGGCGATGATGTTCTTGAGAATTTTATTTTAGCAGAGACCGCATATCGAGAATCCTTAGAAGTATACTCCTTGGATGAAACAAGCCTGCATCGAGAAGAAATCAGAAGGAAACTTCAAGAACTTCAAGGACTAATGGCAAAGTTCATCAAATAGCTACCGCTCCACCCTAGCGTGCGCCATCCACGAGCGCGCTCTCGATACGCAATCATTGGCACCCCCGCCCCCTTGCCCTAGGCACCAACCATGGCCGCCGCTCTCCTCCCCGTCGCCGAAGCCCAGCAGCGCCTGTTCGCGCGCGCCGCCCCGCTCGCCGAGGAGGAGGTGCCGATCGCCCTGGCCGCCGGGCGCTGGGCCGCTCGGGACATCCTCGCCCGCCGCACCCAACCCGCCTCTGCCCTGTCGGCGATGGACGGCTATGCGATCCGCTTCGCCGACCTGCCCGGCCCGTGGGAGGTGATCGGCGAGAGCGCTGCCGGGCGCGGCTTTGCCGGGGCGGTCGCCCTGGGCCAGGCCGTGCGCATCTTCACCGGCGCCCCGCTGCCGCCCGGCGCCGATACCATCCTCGTCCAGGAGGAAGCCGCGCGGGAGGGCGATCATCTCGCACTGGCCGGCGAAGGCCCGCTGCGCCTTGGCGGCAATGTCCGCGCGCGCGGGCTCGATTTCGTTGAGGGCGATGTGTTGCTCCGCGCCGGAGCGCGGATCACCCCCGCCGCCCTCGCGCTTGCCGCGCTGGCCGGCCACGCGACCCTGCCCGTCCGCCGCAAGGTCCGGGTGGCGTTGCTCTCCACCGGTGACGAGCTGGTCGCGCCGGGCGTGCCGCTCGAGCCCGACCAGATCCCCGAGACCAACCGGCTGCTGCTCGCCGCGATGCTCGCCGATCTTCCGGTCGAGCTGATCGATCTCGGCATCCTGCCCGATCGCCTGGACGTGCTGGAGGCGGCGTTCCGCGCGCTCGATTGCGATCTGCTCGTCACGACGGGCGGGGCCTCGGTCGGCGATCACGACCTGGTCCGCCCGGCGCTGCTCGCGGCGGGGGCGGAGATCGATTTCTGGAAGATCGCGCTGCGCCCGGGCAAGCCGATGATGGCGGGCCGGCTGGGCGATGCGATGCTGCTCGGCCTGCCGGGCAATCCCGTGTCGGTGTTCGCCACCGCGACCTTGTTCGTGCGGCCGCTGGTCGCGCATCTCGCGGGCGCCGCCGATCCCTTGCCGCGCAGCCATATGGTGCCGCTGGGCGAGCCCCTGCCGGCCAATGGGCCGCGGGCCGATTATCTCCGCGCCGAGCTGGTCGGGGGCAGCGCCTTCGCCGCGACGATCCAGGACAGCTCGATGCTGCGCACGCTGGCGCGGGCGACCTGCCTGATCGTGCGCCCGGCCGGGGCGCCGGAGGCGAAAACGGGCGACTCGGCGGAAATCCTCGACATCGCTTGACAAGCGCGCGGAACATTGCATAAACGTTCGCAGTCTGTTCCACGCCAGGAGAAACCGGATGCTCACGCGCAAGCAGCACGAGCTCATCTGCTTCATTGCCGATCGGCTTGCCGAGACCGGCGTCTCGCCTTCGTTCGAGGAAATGAAGGAAGCGCTCGATCTCAAGTCGAAGTCGGGGGTGCATCGGCTGATCTCGGCGCTGGAAGAGCGCGAGTTCATTCGCCGCCTGCCGAACCGCGCCCGCGCGCTCGAAGTGCTCCGCATGCCCGAGCGCGGCGATGCGAAGCCGGCCGCTGCGGCCAGGTCCGCCGCCCCCACGGTCGCCGTTTCGAATCCCTCCCCCTCCACGCCCCTGCCATCTCCCGCGAACGATGTGATCGAGATTCCGCTCCACGGCCGCATCGCCGCGGGTACGCCGATCGAGGCGCTGGAAGGCTCGTCGATGCTCCCGGTTCCGGCGGCCTTGCTGGGCTCGGGGGAACATTATGCGCTTGAGGTGGCCGGCGATTCGATGGTCGAGGCCGGCATTCTCGACGGCGACTATGCGCTGATCCGCCGTACCGAGACGGCGCGCGACGGCGAGATCGTCGTGGCGCTGATCGACGATGCCGAGGCGACCTTGAAGTATTTCCGCAAGGAAGGCGCGATGATCCGGCTCGATCCGGCCAATCGCGACTACAACGCGCAGCGCTACCGTCCCGATCAGGTCCGCGTTCAGGGTCGGCTTGCCGGCCTGCTGCGCAAGTACTGAGGCTCAGGCCAGGAACTCGCTCCAGGCGACCTTGCCGTCGCCACTGCGGTCGAGTTCCTGGAACGGTGCGACATCGGGCTGCTGTCCCTGGAAGCGGAACAGGTTCCAGGCGGCGGCATATTCGGCGGGCGAAAGCGTGCCGTCATGATCGGCATCGAGCAGGTCGAAGCCGGCGCGGAACATTCTGAGGCGGTGCGCGGCGAATTCGGCGAAGCTGACCCTGCCGTCCCGGTTCGCATCGGCCTTGGCCAAGGTGAAGTCGGACGCGGAAATCGCAAAGGGCCGCAGCCCGCGAATATCGGGCATCGAAGCCCGACGCAGCGGCAGCGCCATCACCCGATGCTCTCCGCACCAGATCCGCGGCTCGGCGCGCTTCGGACCGAATTCGTCGGGGGTGAGCACCCCGTCATGGTTGCGATCGAACGCGGCATAGCTCGGCCGGAAATCCGGTGCGGCAGTCACCGCGGCAGGCATGGCCAGCCCGATCGCCCCGATCATCCCCGCAGCCGCCAGCGGGCGACACCAGCGGCGCAACCGGCCCGGCGCAGGCGCGTCGCCGGCGAGATGCGCATCGACATAGCCGCGCACTACATCGCTCGCCGTCCGCCCTTCGGCCCGGCATTGCTCCATGAAGGCGCGCTTCACCGCATGAGGCAGCCGCACTTCGATCGTGTCGCTTTTCTTCGGGTTCCGGATCATGCTCCGAGGAGACCCCGAAGCCTCTGTCAGCGCCAGCGATTTCGTGTCCGGACAGGTGCAAGTCCCTGCTCCGGCACATAGACCGGCTGCACTTTCGGCGGGTGACGCCAGGGATGCCGCCCTCCGCCACGCACCATCGCCACCCGACCGCTGGCAAAGGCGATCGCCAGCCCGCCGGTCCTGGCCAGCTGCGGCCGATCGAGCTTGAGCCAGCGCGGCGCGCAGCCCGCCGGCAGGCGCCGGTCGCTGATCACCACATCGACCTTGCGGCACAGCGTAGTGAATTCGGCCCAGGGCAAGGCGTAGCCGCTCCGCGTCGCTGCAACCCGCCACACCCGCCCCGCGGCGCGATGCTCGATCAGGCACAAATCGAGGTTGCATGCAGCACCCGGCTGGCCGGACAAGGCAACCGGCTCGACATCGCTGCCGCCGGTTTCCGCGAGCATGTCGCGGGTATAGTCACCCGCCCGGTCACGCAGCAGCGCCATGCTGCCATCGGCCATGCGGATCGCGAGATGTCGTCCGTCGCCGGTCACGATCAGATCCGGCACCGGCGTGGCGAGCATCCAGCCTAACCCCATGACAAGCGGCACCGCCCCCGCCCAACGCGCGCCCGTCCGCCAAAGCGCCAGCCACAGCCCGCCCGCCACCATCAGCGCAAAGGCGCCGGCCGGCATGGTCGGGAACGCCGCAACCGCGCCCGGCGCAGCAGCAGTCGTCCTTGCTATCCAGAGCAGCAGTTGCAGCGCCTGATCGGTCAGCCACCAGGCCGGCCAGCCAAGCCCCGCCACATCGAGCAGCAGCGCCAGCGCTTCCAGGGGCATGATCACAAAGGTTGTAAGCGGGATCGCGACAATATTGGCGAGCGCGCCGTAAAGCCCGGCCTGGTGGAAATGGAACAGTCCGATCGGCATCAGCGCGAGCTCCACCGCCACCCCGGTGAGCAGCAGCGAACCGATGCCGCGCAGCAACGCCGCGCCGCGCCCCTCCTCGCGCTTGCCGAACCAGCGGTGCATGAACGGACTCTCGTGCAGCGCGACGATCGCCGTCACCGCAGCAAAGCTCAGCTGGAAGCTCGCGCCCGCCAGCGCCTCGGGCCACAGGAGCAGCACGATCACCGCACCCGCAGCAACCAGCCGCAGCGTGATCGCCTCACGTCCAAGGCTCAACGCCAGCAGCACCAGCAAGGCGGCCACGCAGGAGCGGATCGTCGGCACCTCTGCGCCGGTGAGCAGCGTATAGCCGATCGCCGCCAGCGCGCCTGCCCCCGCCGCAACCAGGGGCAGCCGCCAACGCAGCGCCAGGGTCGGGCTCAGGGCGAGCAGCTTGAGTACCAGCAGCATTGCCGCCGCGGTCACCGCAGTCACATGCAGCCCACTCACCGAAAGAAGGTGCGCGAGGCCCGACCGCTGCATCGCCTCGACATCGCCCTCCGCGATCGCCCCCTGGTCACCCGTGGCGAGCGCGCTGGCGATTCCGCCCGCGCTGCCTTCGACTCGCGACTGGATATGCGCCGAAAGCGACGCTCGCAGATCGGCGCCCGCCGCCCGCGCCGGCGTCACCACCTCGACGGGGTCGAAGCCCTTGCCGGTAGCGCCAAGTCCGGCGAACCACGCCGTACGCGCAAAATCATAGCCGCCTGGTACCGAGGCCTCGGCTGGAGGCATCAGCCGGGCACGCAGCCTAACCACCGCATCCGGCGCCAGGCCCGCAGGCACGTCCCGCGTCTCGAGGTTCACCCGCACCCGCGGCGGCAGGTCTGTGCGCCCGGGCAGCAGCGTCACCCGCACCACCTCGCGCGCCGGCATACGCTCCACCCGCACCACGCGCCCGGTGAGCTCCACCACCGCGGGACGCGCCAGCACCGGCGCCGCCACCCGCTCCGCGCGCCACCAGATCAGGGCGCAGCCCGCTGCCATGCCAAGCCCGCCAAGCAGCAACGCCCGTCCCAGGCGCCCCGGCAGCGCCAATCCCAGCACCGCCACGGCGCAGGAAGCCAGCAGGAAACCGATCCAGCGCGGCGCGTCCGGCAGCAGGAACCAGGCGGCGATCCCGCCGCCCAGCGCCACCGGCAGCCAGAGCGGCAATTGCGCGCGCTCGGCCTCGAGCCAATGCTCGATTGCCGCTCCGATCTGGCGAAACACTGCCCCTCCCCCCATTTGAAGGGAGGTGAACCCCGTGCTAGGGGCGCCCTCGGTGGCTGAATGGGCCATCGGAAACACAGTTTGGGAGCAAGCTCGGTTGGGCGCAACATCTGATACGGGTGCGAAACAGGTTGTCACGCGGTTCGCGCCGTCGCCTACGGGTTTCCTTCACATCGGCGGTGCGCGCACTGCCCTGTTCAACCTGCTGTTCGCCCGCCATCATGGCGGCAAGTTCCTGCTGCGCATCGAGGATACCGATCGCGCGCGCTCGACCGATCAGGCGATCTCGGCGATCCTGGACGGGATGCGCTGGCTGAACCTCGATTGGGACGGCGAGGAAGTCTATCAGTTCTCCCGCGCTGCGCGGCACGCCGAAGTGGCGCGCGAGATGCTCGCCAACGGTCATGCATATAAGTGCTTCGCCACCGCCGAGGAGCTCGAGGCGATGCGCGCCGAGCAGAAGGCGAACAAGCAGCCGCTGCGCTATGACGGCCGCTGGCGCGACCGTGACGAGAGCGAGGCCCCCGAGGGCGCGCCCTATGTCATCCGCCTCAAGGCGCCGCGCGAAGGCGCGGTGACGATCGAGGATCATGTCCAGGGCCCGGTTACCGTCAACAATGCCGAGCTCGACGATCTCGTCCTGCTCCGTTCGGACGGCACGCCGACCTATATGCTCGCGGTGGTGGTCGACGATCACGACATGGGCGTGACCCATGTGATCCGCGGCGACGATCACCTGAACAACGCCTTCCGCCAGCTGCCGATCTATCGCGCGATGGGCTGGGAAGAGCCCGAATACGCCCACATCCCGCTGATCTTCAATCCGGACGGCACCAAGATGTCGAAGCGGAAGAACGCGGTGGCGGTCGACGAGTATCGCGACCAGCTCGGCATCCTGCCCGAGGCGCTGTCAAACTATCTGCTCCGCCTCGGCTGGGGGCATGGCGACGACGAGATCATCAGCCGCGAACAGGCGATCGAGTGGTTCGAGCTGTCCGGCGTCGGCCGCAGCCCGTCGCGCTTCGACCTCAAGAAGCTCGAGAGCCTGAACGGCCATTACATCCGCGCGTCTGACGATGCGCGACTGGCCAGCCTGGTTGCCGCGCGACTCGGTTTCGAACTTTCGGAATCGCAGGCCGATCTTCTGCGCCGCAGCATGGCAGCCCTGAAGCCGCGCGCTGCGAATCTCCTCGAACTCGCCGAGGGAGCGGGTTTCCTTTTTCGCACTCGCCCACTGGAATTGGACGAGGGCGCAAAGGCTCTGCTAGAGGGCGACGCGCGGGCTCTCCTCGCCCAGTTGCATACCGCGCTTGACGGCGTGGAAAGCTGGGATACGGAGGCGCTCGAAGCAGCGGTACGCACCGTTGCGGAAGATGCGGGTGTCAAGCTCGGTGCGGCTGCGCAGCCTCTGCGCGCGGCGCTCACCGGGCGTCGGACATCTCCGGGCATCTTTGACGTCCTAGCGCTGCTTGGACGCGAAGAGAGTCTGGCTCGCATCGCAGACCAGATGACCGTGCCGGCCTGATCCCAGGCCCGGCCCAAACATAGGACGACGTTTATGAGCGACACCGCGAAGCTGCAGGTTCCGGGGAAGGATGTTGAATATCCGATCCTTTCGGGCAGCGTCGGACCGGACGTCATCGACATCCGCAAGCTCTATGGGCAGACCGGCAAGTTCACCTATGACCCCGGCTTCACTTCGACCGCGTCGTGCGAATCGGGCCTGACCTATATCGATGGCGACGAGGGCATCCTGCTCCATCGCGGCTATCCGATCGGCCAGCTCGCCGAGCATTCGAGCTTCATGGAAGTCAGCTATCTGCTGCTGAACGGCGAACTGCCGAACCAGGAAGAGCTGACCGCGTTCGAGAACACGATCACCCGCCACACCATGCTGCACGAGCAGCTCGCGACCTTCTATCGCGGCTTCCGCCGTGACGCGCACCCGATGGCGGTGATGTGCGGCGTCGCCGGCGCGCTCTCGGCCTTCTACCATGATTCGACCGACATCACCGATCCGAAGCAGCGCATGATCGCGTCGCATCGCCTGATCGCGAAGATGCCGACGATCGCGGCGATGGCCTACAAGTACAGCGTCGGCCAGCCGTTCCTCTATCCGGACAACAAGCTCAGCTACACCGGCAACTTCCTGCGCATGACCTTCGGCGTGCCGGCGGAAGAATATGAGGTGAACCCGGTCATCGAAAAGGCGATGGACCGCATCTTCATCCTCCATGCCGATCACGAGCAGAACGCCTCGACCTCGACCGTGCGCCTCGCCGGTTCGTCGGGCGCGAACCCGTTCGCCTGCATCGCGGCCGGCATCGCCTGCCTGTGGGGCCCGGCGCATGGCGGCGCCAACGAAGCGGCGCTCAACATGCTGCGCGAAATCGGCCGTCCGGAGCGCATCCCCGAATATATCGCCCGCGCCAAGGACAAGAACGATCCGTTCCGCCTGATGGGCTTCGGTCACCGCGTCTACAAGAACTACGATCCGCGCGCGACCGTGATGCAGAAGACCGTGCGCGAAGTGTTCGACGCGCTCAAGGTCAACGATCCCGTCTTCGAGGTCGCGCTGCAGCTCGAGGAAATGGCGCTCAACGACCCGTACTTCATCGAGAAGAAGCTGTTCCCGAACGTCGACTTCTATTCGGGCGTCATCCTCTCGGCGATCGGCTTCCCGACCACGATGTTCACTGCGCTCTTCGCCCTTGCCCGCACCGTCGGCTGGGTCGCGCAGTGGAACGAGATGATCTCGGATCCCGAGCAGAAGATCGGCCGCCCGCGCCAGCTCTACACGGGCCCGGTGCAGCGCGATTACGTGCCGGTCGGCCAGCGCTAAGAAATACCGTCACCCCGGCGAAAACCGGGATGATGATATAGAGATCACGCCGTCTCCGCCTTCGCGGGGGCGGCGTTTTCGGTTAACCAATCGGCGACCATCCCACCGGAGTCGCCCGAATGCGCCAGAACCTCCTGATCCTGATCGGTATCCTCGGCTTCATCGCCGGCGTGGTGTTCATGCTCCAGGGCCTGGGCGTGCTGCGTGCCCCCATCTCCAGCCCGATGATCGGTAGCCAGACCTGGGTGGTGCGCGGCGGGATCATCGCGCTGCTCAGCGCGATCCTGGTCGGTGGCGTCCGCCTCGTCCCCACCCGCGCCGAGCGCCGGGCCGCGCGCCGGGCGGAGCGCGATCTACCTTAACCTCCGCCTACCAACGGGTTCAGCAACGCGACTCGATCGCCGCTCTATCATTCTCTCATGCGGGAAGAGAGGAATGGAGAGTTGCAATGAACCTTGCCAAGCTGATCGCCGCGGCCGCGCTTGCCACTGTCGGCATCGCCAGCGCCGCCACACCGGCCGCCGCCGCGCCGGCACCGACCACCAGCGTGATCGCGCTCGCCGCAGCGGCGCCCGCCGCGCAGGACTGGCGCTACCGCGAGCGCTATCGGGATCGTCACTATGATCGCCGCCATTGGGATCGCGGCCGCCACCGCGGCTGGGATCGTGGTCGTGGCTATGGCTATGACCGCCGCTATTATCACAGCCGCCGCGTCTGCTGGAACGAGTGGCGCCGTGGCCACCGCGTAACGGTCTGCCGTCGCTAACCCAGAATAGTGATGGGGCGTCCGCCGGACCGGCGGGCGCCCTATTGCCGGATCGGCAAGCTGAACACGAAGCGGGCACCCTGCCCCGGCGCGCTGTCGACCATCAGGTCGCCGCCCATCGCCCGGGCAAGCCTGCGGGCAATGTAGAGGCCCAGGCCCGAACCGCCCGGCTCGGTCGGATCGACCCGGCCGAACTTCTCGAAGATCTTCTCCTGGTCCGCCTCGGCGATGCCCTTGCCCTGATCGGCGACGATCACATGGCCGTGGCTGTCGTCGCGCTCGAGCCGGATCCACACCATCGCCCCCGTCGGCGAATAGCGCACCGCATTGCCGATCAGGTTGACCAGCACCTGCAGGGCCCGGCGAAACTCGCCGTGCACGGGCACGTGCTCGTCCATCGCCGGCCGGTCGATCCGCACCTCGGCCTGGGCCGCGCGGACCGCGAGCAACCCGGCGGCACGACGCGCGACATCCGCCAGGTCGATCTCCTCGTCCGCCGTGTCGAAATCGTCGCGCTCGATCGCCTGCAGGTCGACCAGGTCATCGACCAGCCCGAGCAGGTGCCGCCCGGCATTGGCGATGTCGCTGGCATATTCGGCATAGTCGGGCTTGAGCGGCCCCTCGGTCTGCGCGCTGATCGAATCGGCGTTAGCGATGATCTTGCCGAGCGGCCCGCGCAGCGCACGATCGAGTCGCTGGCTGAAGGAATCGGGGAAGCCGCCGAACGGCACCGCGGCAGCCGGTACCGGCGCATCCATCTTGGGCGCGGCGGGACCCACCTGGTCGAGCATATGCGCCGCGCCGACGAACCCGGCAAAGCGCCCGCCCGGATCGGTGCGCGGCGTCGCGGCGAGCCGGACCATCCGCCCCGTCCCGCGCAATTCGGCCTTCTGCCCGTCGAAGCGGCCCTGCGCCGCCACCGCGGTCAGGATCGGCAGTTCGCCGGCCTCGTCCTGCTCCAGCCGGAACAACCGGGTGAGTGGCTGGCCCAGCATGGTCGAGCTGTCGAACCCATAGCGCGCGCCGGCCTCGATCGAGAGGAAGGTGATGCGCAGCGACGCGTCGGTCTCCCACAGCCAGTCGGCCGCCGAACGGAAGAAATCACCGTCGCGCTCGGGCTCGCTCGCCGGCGCGCGCCAGCCCGGCCGCAGCCGCCAGCCGCTCACTTCGAGCCGCACCCCGCCCTGTTCGGGCTCGGCCCGCACCCAAAGCTCCAGATCGTCCTCGCCGTCCGCGGCGATCACATTGCGCGAGATGGCGATGCCGAGCCGCTGCGCGAGGCGCGCCAGCGTCGCGATCTGCGGCACGGCCAGCGGCGTGCCGATATTGCCGCCGGCGCGCATGTTCAGCTCGAACAGCCGCGCCTCGGCATCGATCAGCCGCCCCTCGGCATCGAGCCGGGCGATCGACAGCGGCAGCGAGGGATCGATGATGTTCACTTCGCGCCTCCCCGCTGGAGGGCGATCAGCGCGGCGCGATAATCGGGATCGAGCTTGAGCGGCGCCAGCGCGGCGCGCGCCTCGGCCGGGGCGATCGCGGCGATCGTATCGAGCGTGTCGGCGAATTTCTCGAGGTCCCGGCGCGGATCGGCTTCGCTCAGCGCGTAACCGACCTGGGCGACACCCTCGCGACCGATATCCAGCGCCCGCAGCGCCAGCCACAGCCGGTCGGCCGCCGGATCCAGCACCAGGTCGCGCGCCAGCTCGTACGGCACACCCATGCCGTGCCCGAGCAGCGCGATGAACAATACGATCCGCCGGTCCCCCAGCGATTCGACGAGCATGGCCGGGAGTTCGCCCGGCTGGGCATCGATCGCGGCGGCAAAGCGCATAGCGGCGGCTTCGAGCCGATCGCCCTCGTCATAGGCGGCAAGGCTGCGCTGCGCCGCGTCGCACAAGACGCGATCGAGCGATTCGCTGGCATCGACCACCCGTTCCCGAAGCGCCGCCGCCGTCCACCACACCAGCCGGTGGTGCAGCTCGGCGGGTAGCTCCGTCTGGAATTGTCCCACTTCGGGACTGCCCCGACGCCGGCTTTCCGCGATCAGCACCGCCATCGCGCTCGCCGCGACCACCCGGTCCGGATGCTGGACGAATCGGTTGATCAGGCTCGGCCGCTCGGGATCGTCCGGCGCGCTCATCGGCAACGCCGCGCCCAGCATCTCCTGGCGCACCCGCGCGATCAGCTCGCCCATCAGCGCGCCGTCGCGCAGCAGCCCGGAATTCCACAGTCGTGCGAGCACCGAATTGCCCGGCTCGATCAGCTTGGCGACCAGCAGGGTCTCGCTGCGCCCGGTCAGCAACCGTACGGCATGCTCGCGAATCTCGCCTTCCACCGTCTCCACGAGCCCGCGCAACAGCGCGGCCAGGCCTGCGCGGCTATGCTCGTCGAGCCGGGCCTCTTCGGGCAGGAAGAAATCATCAACGGCGACCATCAGACCCTTATAGGCGCGCAACTCCGCAGCCGCCGCACGTGCGAGCAGCTCCCGGGCGCTGACAGCCAGGCCATCGCGCATGTCGATGGGATTCTCCGACATCGACCCCAAGCTAACGGAAATGTCCTTAAGACGAGACTAAGCTTTTTCGCGCGTACCCTCAACTGCCGCAGCGAGCGTGGCGAAGGAATATATCGCAACTGCAGCAAGCCCGATTGTCGCGAATCCGGACAACGCGAAGGGCGAAAAAACCAGCAGGTGCGCCGAGGGGCTCGACCACCAGCGCTTAGGCCGGCTCGGCACACGCTCGACCAGCCATTGCGCAGCCGCGGCAACCACCGCGAGCACCGGCGGCGTGGTGCTGCCGGTCGCAGCGAATTCCACCCAGCCGCCAAGCAGCACGATCAGGGCGAACAGCGCGAAGATCGCCCATTCGAGCAGCCCGGCACGCTTTTCCTCGCCGCGCAGCACCGCCATCGCCGCGCCGGTGGCGAGCGTCGCGGTACCAAGCAGCGCGACGACGCTACCCGCGCCGACCCAGCCCATCGCGGTGCAGACCAGCGAAATCGCCGAAACCACGCCGCCACCGACGCTCACTGCCCAGCCCGGCACGTTCCGCCCGACCAGTTCCGGCAGGACGATTCGCGCGGCGCGGGTGAACACCCAACGATCCGCCCAGTCGGTGCGGCGCTCGGTAAGCGCTGCGAGCACACCGGTGTTGCGCGCAGCCAACCCCTCGACGCTGCGCTCGACGGCATGACCGCCCTTCAGCCAGCCCGCGGTCAACCCGACATGCTCGGCGCCCGATTGCGCGGCGACACGCAGCAGCGCCGACTGGAAGTCATAGTCCTCGGGCATCTGGGCGATCTGGGTGAGCTGCTCCAGCGAAATGCGCGCGATCCCCGCCCAGCTGTCCCGCATGTCGAGCCGCTCGATCGCGGCGGGCGATGTCGGGTCATCGGTGACGAGCAGCGCCTCGCCGCCCGCCTTGGCCATCCGGTCCATCACCGGATCGGTGGTGACCAGTCCGTCAGCCATCACCAGCACCTGCGCGCCAGGCGCGATCTTCTCGGCGGCTTCCTCTGCCGATCGGACGATCTCGATGCGGGGATGGCGCTTGGCGGCGCGATTGACCGCCGCAAGCAGCGCCGGGGTCATCTTGCCGACCGCTACCAGCACCTGCTCGGTACCGGCGCCGAACAGCAGCCGCGCCTGATATTCGAGCAGCGTCATGCCGCCGAACGGCAGCGTCGCCATCAAAGTCCCCGGGCGGCCCTCCGCCTCCTCGACCGCAAATATCAGCCCCGCCAACATGATGCGGTGGTTAGGCGGATTGCCGTTGCGAGGCAAATGCCGAGACGGGTGCGGCAACGCACCGCGTTTCGCGCGGGGCATATGGCGCCTCGGATTACGTCAAATCCATTTTATAATATAACAAAATTGTCATCACATCGTAATTTACAATATTAAGTCACGTATAAATTTCATCGCCATTTGCGAAGCAAATTCACTTGAACCTTCTTAAATCAAGTCGCAGCCTATTCACAGATTTGCTTGGTCAGAACTTTCGAGTCGCGGCGCACAATCGCCACGCTGGGGCATTTTGCGTCCGAAATGAAGCAAGTCGCCGCATATCAGCGCAAAGTACGGCTTTGTTTTTCGAAAATGGAGATTTGCGATGACCATATCGATCCTTCTCGCCGTCTACGCGTCCAATTCCATGGGGGAAGACGTCACCTCGCAAGTGGCGGCCATGGTTGCCGGCGGCAATGACGACGTTGCCGTGAACAACGGCAGCTTCGGCGATCCCGATTCCGGTGCGACCAAATATTTCCTGGCCTGGTACACCGCCACCGGCCTCAACAGCGGCAACCCGATCGGTCTCGCCGCGGTCGAGAACGCAACGGTCGATCTGATCCCCTCGCCCGGCTATCCGGCCTATTATTTCAACACCGCGCCGCAGCCGAGCGTGGCGCAGTCCGCGAACACGCCGTTCCAGGTGAAGCGCGCGATCTATGGCTCGTCCAATAACGGCTTCGACGTGACGGCGATCTGCCAGGCGATCCTGAACCAGGGCGGCCTGATCGTCGACCAGGGCACGACCAACTTCCAGCTCGCGCTCACCAACGAAACCTTTGGCGGCGACCCCGACTACGGGAACACCAAGTATTTCGCGATGCAATATGAGGTCAACGGCGTCACCGCCTATATCGGCGGTGCGGAAGGCCAGACCCTGTCGCTGGGGCTGATCCCGGCGATTGCAAAGGCGGAACTGGCGGACGCCTGACGGAATTCCGGCGGGTGGTGTTCTCCCTCCCGCCCGCCGGAACCCGTTCGTTCAATAGAGCAGGTGCGGCCGCCGTGCCTCGATCCAGGCAGCCTCGTCGGGCAGCGTCCGCGCGTCGAGATCGCCCGGCTCCGCCGCCGCGTCGTCCACCCATTCGCGAAGGTCGCCGCCGCCGTTGATGACGTCGATCGCCAGCTTGTCGAACACATATTCGTACGGGAAATCGCGCCACAGCGGGTAATCGCCGTATAGCTTGCGGATCGCCTTGAAGCCCAGCGCCTGCAGCCGCCACGGCCGGAACGCCTGGTGGTCATAGGCCGCGCCTTCGGCATGGATGAACACGCCCGAGCACAGCGCGCCGACATGCTTGTGGAAGGTGGGCTGGAACCAGAAGTCGCGCAGCGTGCAGCCCGCCAGCCATTGCGGCGCCAGCGTGTACATGGCGACGATCAGCTTCTTCGCATCGATGTCCGGTGCGCCGAACAGCTCGAGCGGGCGCGTGGTGCCCCGGCCTTCGGAGAGCAATGTGCCTTCCAGCATCACCGTGCCGGCATAGGCACGCGCCATGTTGACGTTGGCGGCATTGGGGCTCGGATTGATCCAGGGGCGCTCGATCGGCCAGCCGAAGCCGGGCGCGGCGTCGGGCTGCCAGCCTTCCATCTCGATCACCCGATAATCGACGTCGAGGTTGAACTGCCGGATGAACCAGTGGCCCATCTCGCCCAGCGTCATGCCGTGCCGCATCGGCATCGGCCCGGCGCCGACGAAGCTCTCCCAGCCCGGAAGCAGCGTCGTGCCTTCCACCGGGCGGCCGGCGGGATTGGGGCGATCGAGCACCCACACGCTCTTGCCATGCTCGGCCGCGGCTTCGAGGACGTAGAGCAGCGTGGTGACGAAGGTGTAGATGCGGCAGCCCACGTCCTGAAGGTCGATCAGGATCGTGTCGAACGTGCCCATCGATTGGCCGGTCGGACGGCGGACCTCGCCATAGAGGCTGAACACCGGCATCCCGTACGTCGGGTCGGTATAGTCCGGCGACTCCATCATATTGTCCTGCAGGTCGCCGCGCACGCCGTGCTGCGGACCGAACACCGCCGAGACGTTGAGCCCGGTCGCAACCAGCGCATCGAGCGAGTGCGTCAGATCCTCCGTCACCGAGGCGGGGTGCGCGAGCAGCGCGATGCGCTTGCCTTCGAGGGGGCGACGAAGCTCAGGGTCGGCGAGCAGCCGGTCGATGCCGAATTTCATGCGCTGCTGGATGCGGGGAGTTGGAGCATGACGCAAGCCGGATCGTCGCCCGCCCTCATCGGTTTAGCTTGCTATCCTATAGGGAGAGCGCAACCGGTCTCACCGCCTGCGTTCCGTCAGAAGGCGCTCGCCTGTGCCTGTGCCGGCAATTCCACCACAAATCCCGCCTCGGCATGGAAGTCCGGCTTTCCCGGACCATGCTCGGAGGACCAATAGGATTTGGTCCCGTCGCGCTCCTCGATCACCGCGGTGATCGCCAGTTGCCAAGGGCCTTGAAGCGGCAATTCCACCTCCGCCGCCATCACGCCGCCGGACATCCAGGTGCCGCGCGGGCTGGTAACCGGAGCATCGGCCATGCCTTCGCGGTAGCCGGTGAAGCTGTACGCCGCCCAGTCGCCCGAGGGCGCGAAATTGAGTTCGAGATACCCCTCGCCCTCCCCGCGCACGAACGCTTCAAAGCAGGTCGACTTCCACAGTTCGTCCCGCCGCGCCGGCGCCTCCGTGGCCGGCGGAAGCACCAGCTGGTCCAGCGGACCGAAGACGAAATAGCGCAGGCCCAGCAACTGCGGGGCAAAGCGCGTCACCTTCACTGCGATGCGATCGATCGCACTCGGGAAATCAGGATGCGGGTAAAGTGGAACACGAAGGTGCATGGCGACCTGGCGGCGGTTTGTACGCGCGCGAAGATGCGTTACGGGCCGCGCGTGTCCAGTCCTTTCTACCAGTCCCGTACCGGTGTCTTCCTGCTCGCCACGCTTTGCTGCGTGCTCTGGGGCAGCGCCTATCCCGCGATCAAGAACGGCTATGCGCTGTTGGGCATCGCCAAGGCGGATACCGCCGCGCAGCTGCTGTTCGCCGGCTATCGCTTCGTCCTGGCGGGTGCGATCCTGCTCGCCTTCGCTGCGGCAACCGGCAAGCGGGTCTTCGCCCTTGGCGCCGGCCAGTGGCGCCAGGTGGCGCTGCTCGGCCTCACCCAGACCGGCATCCAGTATGTGTTCTTCTATGTCGGCCTCGCCAATGCGTCGGGCGTGAAATCCTCGATCATGAACGCGACGGGCGTGTTCTTCAGCGTGGTGATCGCCCATTTCCTCTATGCCGACGACCGTCTGAGCAGCCGCAAGGCGCTGGGCTGCCTGGTCGGCTTCCTCGGCGTGGTGGTGGTCAACCTGGGCGGCAACGGCCGTCTCGACTTCGATTTCAGCCTGCTCGGCGAAGGCTTTGTCATCATCGCCGCCTTCGTCCTCGCCGCCGCCTCGATCTACGGCAAGCGCATCTCGCGCGACATGGATCCGCTGGTGATGACCGGCTGGCAGCTCGGCATCGGCGGACTGATCCTCACTTCGGTCGGTCTTGGTGGCAGCGGTCATATCGCCGCGCCCAGCCTGCCCGCTGGCGTGCTGCTGCTCTATCTCGCGCTGCTGTCCTCGGTCGCTTTCGCGCTGTGGAGCCTGTTGCTCAAGCACAACCCGGTCGGCCTGATCGCCGCGTTCAACTTCCTGATCCCGGTGTTCGGCGTCGCGCTCTCGGCGATCTTCCTCGGCGAGTCGCTGCTCCACTGGAGCTATCTCGCCGCGCTGCTGCTGGTCTGCGCCGGCATCTGGATGGTGACGCGGCCGTCCGTGCCGAAGCGGGTTGCGGGATGAGGCCGGGTCGCCCCATCCCGCGTTTCGCCTAGCGCAGGCCGCCGCTGGCGGTCAGCTTCTCGCCGGTCAGCCAGCGCGCATCGTCCGACGCAAGGAACACCGCGATCGAGGCGATGTCGTCCGGATAGCCGACCCGGCCGAGCGGGGTCTGGCCGATGATCGCGTCGAAGAATTCCGAGCCGACAAAGCCGGCGGCATGCGTGCCTTCGGTCTCGACCACGCCCGGATTGATCGCGTTGACGCGGATCTTGCGCGGGCCAAGCTCATTGGCGAGCACCCCGGTGATCGCGTCCACCGCGCCCTTGGTGCCGGTGTAGACCGCCGATTCGGCCGGGAAGAGGCTGGTGACCGCCGACGAGATGTTGATGACGCTGGCGCCCTCGCCGAGATGCTTGGCCGCCGCCTGGGTGGTGAGCAGCACGCCGAGCACGTTCACATCGAAGGTGCGGCGGTACAGCTCCTCGGTCGTCGCATCGAGCGAGGCGAATTCATAGACGCCCGAATTGTTGACCAGCACGTCGAGCCGGCCGAATTCCTTGATCGCGGCATCGACCAGCGCCTGCGCCTGGTCGGCCTTGGCGACATCGGCCTGCACGGCGATCGCCTTGCCGCCGGCATCGGTGATGTCCTTCACCACCGCATCCGCGCCGGCCTTGCTCGACGCATAATTGACCACCACCGCGGCGCCTTCCGCCGCCAGCGACTTGGCGATGCCGGCACCGATGCCCTTGGATGCCCCGGTAACGATCGCGACCTTGTCTGCGAGCTTCGACATGACTGAAAATTCTCCATGGGCCGGTCGCCGGTATGGCTGCCTTATTCCCATAGTTCAGGATTTCGGAACTGTTGAACCAAGCTTCAAGAGCCCCTAGATAAAATTCATGCGACCCCTGTTTCACCCTTCGATCGAAGACGTGTCGGTGGAGGCGATCCTCCACGCGCTGTCCGATCCCACGCGTGCGGCGATCTTTGCCGAAGTCGCCGGCCAGGGCTGCGTCCAGGGCTGCTCGACCTTCGCCCGGGTCGGCGATCGCGACATCCCCAAGTCCTCGCTGTCCCAGCATTTCAAGGTGCTGCGCGACGCCGGGCTGATCCATTCGGAGCGCCAGGGCGTCGAGATGCGCAACACCACGCGCTGCGGCGAAGTCGATGCCCGCTTCCCCGGCCTGCTCGCGGCGATCCTCAATGCCTATGCGGGCAACAAGGACTGCGATACGCCCAAGGCATGACAGGACCGTTCGGCTCGGCTATGCGGCGGCCACTATGACCGAATTCAAGTCCGATCTGCTCCGCCTGCTCTCCGAACGTGGCTATATCCACCAGGTCACCGACCCGGAGGCGCTCGACGCCCTTGCGACCAGGCAGATCGTTCCCGGCTATATCGGCTTCGACCCGACCGCGCCGTCGCTGCATGTCGGCAGCCTCGTCCAGATCATGCTGCTGCGCCGCCTCCAGCAGGCCGGGCACAAGCCGATCGTCCTGATGGGCGGCGGTACCGGCAAGATCGGTGACCCCTCGTTCAAGGACGAGGCCCGCAAGCTGATGACCGACGAGGTGATCCAGCAGAACGTCGCCTCGATCAAGACCGTGTTCGAGAAGTTCCTCACCTTCGGCGACGGCCCCACCGATGCGGTGATGGTCGACAATGCCGAGTGGCTCGACAAGCTCGAATACATCCCGTTCCTGCGCGACATCGGCCGGCATTTCTCGGTCAACCGCATGCTCAGCTTCGACTCGGTCAAGCTGCGCCTCGACCGCGAGCAGTCGCTGTCGTTCCTCGAGTTCAACTACATGATCCTCCAGGGCTATGACTTCCTGGAGCTGTCACGCCGCGCCGCGTGCCGCCTGCAGATGGGCGGGTCGGACCAGTGGGGCAACATCGTCAACGGCATCGAGCTTGCCCGCCGCGTCGACGGCACCGAGGTCTACGGTGTCACCACCCCGCTGATCACCACGGCGGACGGCGGCAAGATGGGCAAGACCATGTCGGGCGCCGTCTGGCTCAACGACGACCAGCTCTCGGCCTTCGATTACTGGCAGTTCTGGCGCAACACCGACGACCGCGATGTCGGCCGCTTCCTGCGCCTGTTCACCGACCTGCCGCTCGAAGAGATCGCCCGCCTCGAGGCACTCGAGGGCGCCGGGATCAACGAGGCCAAGAAGGTCCTCGCCAACGAAGCCACAGCGATGTGCCGCGGCCGCGCAGCCGCAAACGAAGCCGCCGAGACCGCCCGCAAGGTGTTCGAGGAAGGCTCGGCCGGCGGTTCGCTCCCGACCTTCGCGGTCGAGGGCGCCGGCATCAACGTGGTCGACGCCCTGATCGCGCTCGAGCTCTGCGCCTCCAAGGGCGAGGCCCGCCGCAAGATCGCCGAGGGCGCGATCCGCGTCGACGATCAGGTCGTAAGCGACCCGACCCATGACATTGCGGTGACGAACCAGGTCAAGCTCAGCTTCGGCAAGAAGAAGCACGGCCTGCTCGTACCTGCGTAACCTTCCGGATGCTCCGATAAGTCGGTGTTAAGCAGCTTCGTTGCAATGAGATTCACGCGGTAACGGTATCACCGCAACCGTACCTCAAGCGTTTTGTGAGGCGTTGCGTGAGTTTTGGATCGAACCTGGCTTATTCGGAGCCCCGGCGGGAAGGACGCGAAGACGTCTACTACCGCGCGCGTGCATTCGGTCCCGACGCGAAGCAGCTGAACTTCATCATCGTCAACATCTCGCCGCACGGCCTGATGGCGCGCTGCGAAGACGAGTTCCAGACCGGCGACCGCATCCGCGTGGTCCTGCCGCATGCAGGCACGGTGGTGGCGGAAGTCCGCTGGGCGCTGGGCGGCCGCATCGGCTGCCAGTTCGAGCGCGCGATCGACCTCGCCAGCTATTACGAGCTGATCTCGGTGATGGTGAAGGCGAAGTAGAAGAATAGTCGTCATCCCGGCGAAAGCCGGGATCTCATGCGATTGGCGCCTACCCCGCCCGCAACAGGCTCACCGCAGCATCCCGCTCGAACAGGTACAGCGCCACCCGCGCCGCCTGCCCGCGCGCAGATTGCAGCGACCGGTCCTGATCCTCCAGCAGCCGCGCATCGCCATTGGCCGCCGCGATCAAGGTCGCCAGGCTCTCCGGCGTCGCCAGCCGGAAAGTCTGCTCGCCCGATTGGCGCGTGCCCAGGATCTCGCCCGCGCCGCGCAGCTCCAGGTCACGCTCGGCGATCAGGAAGCCGTCGGTCGTGTCGCGCATCAGCGCCAACCGCGCGCGGGACGTCTCGCTAAGCTTGTCGCCGCGCAGCAGGATGCAGTGCGACTGCCCCCCGCCCCGCCCAACGCGCCCGCGCAGCTGGTGGAGCTGGGCAAGGCCGAACCGGTCCGCCGCCTCGATCACGATCAGCGTCGCATTGGGCACGTCCACGCCCACTTCGATCACCGTGGTCGCCACCAGCACGCCCAGCTCGCCGCTGGCAAAGCGCGCCATCACCGCGTCCTTCTCCGGCCCCTTCATCCGGCCATGGACCAGCCCCACCTTGGCGCCGAACTTCGCGGTCAGCGTCGCCGCACGATGCTCGGCCGCGGCGAGATCGGTCTTCTCGCTCTCCTCGACCAGCGGGCACACCCAATAGGCCTGTTTCCCCGCCTCCAGGTGGCGACCGAGCCCGGCCACGACCGCGTCCAATTTGTCCTCGGCGATCACCGTGGTCTGGATCGGCTGGCGGCCCGGCGGCATCTCGTCGAGCCGGCTCACATCCATCTCGCCATGCGAAGCGAGCTGCAGGGTACGCGGGATCGGCGTCGCGGTCATCACCAGCAGATGCGGCGGCACCTGCGCCTTGGCCTGGAGCATCAGCCGCTCGGCCACGCCGAAGCGATGCTGCTCATCGACGACCACCAGCCCCAGGTCGCGATAGGTCACGCCTTGCTGGAAGATCGCATGGGTGCCGACCAGGATGTCGATCTCGCCGGCGGCGAGCCCCATCAGCGTCGCCTCGCGCGCCTTGCCCTTGTCGCGTCCGGTCAGGATCGCGATCCGCACATCGAGCCCGGCAAGCATCCGCGACAGATTCTCGTAATGCTGCCGCGCCAGGATCTCGGTCGGCGCCAGCATCGCGCCCTGCGCCCCCGCCTCGGCGGCGATCAGCAGCGCCATCGTCGCGACCAGCGTCTTGCCCGCGCCGACATCGCCCTGGAGCAGGCGAAGCATCGGCTGGCTCTGCGCCATGTCGCCCTCGATCTCGCGGATCGTCCGCGATTGGGCGCCGGTCGGCGTGTACGGCAGCTGGAGCCTGTCGCGCAGCCGCCCGTCCCCCTGCAGCGAGCGCCCGCGCTTGGCTCGTGCCTCGCCGCGCACCAGCATCAATGCGAGCTGGTTGGCGAACACCTCGTCATAGGCGAGCCGCTCGCGCGCCTTGGCGTCGGCCGGATCGGCATGGATGCGGGTCAGCGCTTCCTTCCAGCCCGGCCATTGGTGCCGCTCCTTCAGGCTCGGCTCGATCCATTCGGTCAGGTCGGGCGCGCGCTCGATCGCCTGGGCGGCCATCGCCGCGATACGCTTCGAGGTGATGCCTTCCGAACAGGGATAGACCGCCTCGCGCCCGCCGCCCTCGGCCTCTTCGGGCACGACGACCTCGGGGTGCACGATCTGCAATTCCTGGCCATATTGGTCGAGCCGGCCGGACACCCAGCGCTTCTCGTTGAGCGGCAGCAGCTTCTTCGCCCAGCCCGAATTGCCGCCGAAAAAGACCAGGCTGACGAAATTGCCATGCGTGTCGACCGCCTGCACCCGGGCGGGCGAGCGCGGGCTGCTGCCGAAGCGATAATTGGCTGCGGTCAGCTCGATCGCGATGATCCGGCCGACATCGGACGCCATCAGCTCGTCGCGCGGGATGCGGTCGATGAAACCTGTCGGCAGATGGAAGGCGACATCGACCACCCGCGCCAGCCCAAGCCGCTCCAGCGGCTTGGCGAGCGCGGCGCCAATGCCCTTCAGCGCCGTGACTTCGGCGAAAAGCGGATTGAGAATGTCGGGCCGCATTGGCCCCGACCTAATCGCTGCAACGGCGCGCCGCTAGGGGGCGATATGAGCCAGCCGGACATTCGGGATGCAAAGCCCGAACCTGGGTCGGGAACGCATGTTCTTATCGTCATCCCCGCGAAGGCGGGGATCCATTCTGGCTGCCCGAAGTCAGTCCCATTGCCCGCAGCGGCAATGGATCCCCGCCTTCGCGGGGATGACGGGAGTAATTCCGAAGACTCGTGCAGGCTCTATGGCCAGCCTTAAATCCAGAGCTGATCCCCGGCCTTCGCGGGCAACCGAAATGGAAAATCTAGCGCCTCAGGCCGCGTTGCGCGCCGGCGCGATCGCCTGGCCGGCCGCCTCGATCGCGGCATGGACTTCGTTGACGGTCGAGCCGACCACCACTTCATGCGCGCCGTCGAACGAGAGCACGCCCACATCGTCGCCCGCCATGTTGATCGTCGCCACGGTACGAACCTCGGCGATGTTCACGAGGATCGGATCGCCATTGATCGACTTCAGCATCACGAAACGCATTTGGAACTACCCCTACCCAATGTATCCCCCATCATAGGAAGATCGCCGGCCAATCGGGCTGCAATCGCCCGATAATGGCGCGATTAAGTTGTGGACTGGCGTTTCGCCCCCCACCGACCTATCTGCACATCCCTGTTCCCCTCGCCGACTGCGCCGTTTCGCGCTGCCGGCCATTTGCCGTTGAGGACCCGCATGGACCGCGAAATCCGTCTCAAGCGCCTGCACTTCCGCGCATGGCACCGCGGCGTGAAGGAAGCCGACCTGCTGATCGGCGGCTTTTTCGACAAGCATGGCGCCAGCTGGAGCGATGCCGAGATGGACCTGTTCGAGGAACTGCTCGAGGAGCAGGACGTCGACATCATGGCCTGGGCAATGGGTGTTGAGCCCGCGCCCGAACGCTTTGCCGGCACGTTGATGACCGCGCTCAAGGAACTGAACTACGTGCCGATCAGCGAGTAGCCGTCATCCCGGCGGAAGCCGGGATCTCGTGCGGCTCCTTCCCCGTGCCTTCGCCTGAGATCCCGGCTTCCGCCGGGATGACGAACCAAGAGCCAAGATGCCCGACCTCAAGACCATCCTCTCCGCGCAAAAGCCCCTCACCCTCTCGGGCGCCCCCGCCGGCTTCCTTCCCTGGATGCTGGCCGATCTGGCGCGCACCGGGCGGATGGCCGTGTTCGTTGCGCCCGACGAATCCGCGATGCGCGCCGTGGCCGGCACCGCGCCCTATTTCGCGCCCGAGCTTGAGGTCCTGAGCTTCCCCGCCTGGGATTGTCTTCCCTATGACCGCGCCAGCCCCACGCTGCGCGTCATGGCCGAGCGGCTCGCCACGCTCCACGCGCTCCAGGGCAAGAGCGACAAGCCGCGCCTGCTCGTCACCACCGTCAACGCCGTCACCCAGCGCACGCTCACGCCCTTCCGCATCCGCCAGCTCGTCGCCCGCCTCGCCCCAGGCGAGCGCATCGGCTTGGACAAGCTCGCGGTGCTGCTCCAGGCGAACGGCTATGTCCGCGTCGACACGGTGAACGATAGCGGCGAGTTCGCGGTGCGCGGCGGCCTCGTCGATCTGTTCCCCTCGGGCGCCGAACAGGCCCTGCGCCTCGATTTCTTCGGTGACGAGATCGAATCCGTCCGCACCTTCGATCCGTCGGACCAGCGCACCACCGGCCGAGTCGATGGCTTCACCCTGCTCCCAGCTTCCGAAGCCCTGCTCGACGAGGAATCGGTCAAGCGCTTCCGCACCCGCTATCGCGAGAAGTTCGGCGCCACCGCGACCGGCGATCCGCTCTACCAGGCGATCAGCGACGGCCGCCGCCTCGCCGGCATGGAACATTGGCTGCCGCTGTTCGAGGAGCGGCTGGAGACGCTGTTCGAGCATCTCCCCGATGATGCGATCCTGATCCGCGACGCGGGCGATGCCGGCGCCGCCGAGGCGCGCTTCGAAGCGATCGCCGATTACCAGTCGAACCGCGTCCGCGCCCAGTCGGCCGATCCGGGCAGCTATCGCCCGCTTGCCGCCGATGCGCTCTACCTGGTCGCCAGCGAGTGGGAAAAGCGGCTGGCAGACTGGCCGGCACATGTTGCGACGCCGTTCCACGAGCCCGAAAGCGCGACCGTCCTCGATTTCAACGTCGACGGCCCGCGCGACTTCGCGCCCGAGCGCGCCGCCGGCACCAATGTCTATGAGGCGGTGGTCGAGCACATCGCCAAGCTGCGCAAATCGGGCAGAAAGCCGATCCTCGCCAGCTATTCGGGCGGTGCCCGCGAGCGCCTGACCGGGCTGCTCGCCGATCACGGGCTCAAGACCGCGCGCAAGGCGGACAGCTGGCACGAGGCGATGGGCATCGCCGACAGCGCCGTCGCGATGATCGTGCTGCCGCTCGATCACGGCTTCGCCGCGCCCGACGTGTCGGTGCTGACCGAGCAGGACATGCTCGGCGACCGCCTCGTCCGCCGCGCGAAGCGCCGCAAGTCGACCGACGCGTTCCTCAACGAGCTGGCGACGCTCTCGCCTGGCGATCTCGTCGTGCACGTCGATCACGGCATCGGCCGCTATGAGGGGCTGACCCAGATCCCGGTGCAGAAGGCACCGCACGATTGCGTCGCGCTCACCTATGCCGGCGGCGACAAGCTCTATGTGCCGGTCGAGAATCTCGAGGTCCTGAGCCGCTACGGCGCGGGCGAAGAGGGCGCTACGCTCGACAAGCTCGGCGGCGAGGCGTGGCAGCGGCGCAAGAGCCGGATGAAGGAGCGGATCCGCGAGATCGCGGGCGAGCTCATCGCCACCGCGGCCAAGCGCGCCACCCGCCCCGCCGAAGTCGCCGAGCCCGATGCCGGCGGCTACCCCGCATTCGTCGATCGCTTCCCGTACGAGGAGACCGACGACCAGGACCGCGCGATCGGTGACGTGCTCGAGGATCTCGCGGCCGGCCGCCCGATGGACCGCCTGATCGTCGGCGATGTCGGCTTCGGCAAGACCGAAGTCGCGCTGCGTGCCGCCTTTGTCGCGGCGATGGCCGGGATGCAGGTCGCGGTGGTCTGCCCGACCACGTTGCTCGCCCGCCAGCACTTCAACAACTTCACCCAGCGCTTCGAGGGCTTCCCGATCAAGGTCGGCCGCCTCTCGCGCCTGGTCGGCACCACCGAGACCAAGGCGACCAAGGACGGCGCGGCGGACGGCACGATCGACATCGTCGTCGGCACCCATGCGGTGCTCGCCAAGAATGTCGAGTTCAAGCGCCTCGGCCTGGTCATCGTCGATGAGGAGCAGCGCTTCGGCGTCACCCACAAGGAGCGCCTCAAGGCGATGAAGGCGGACGTCCATGTCCTCACCCTCACCGCCACCCCGATCCCCCGCACGCTGCAGATGGCGATGTCCGGCCTGCGCGAGCTTTCGGTGATCCAGACCCCGCCGGTCGATCGCCTCGCGGTGCGAACCTATGTCATGCCCTGGGACCCCGTCGTCCTGCGCGAAGCCTTGCTCCGTGAACATTATCGCGGCGGCCAGGCCTATTTCGTCACCCCGCGCATCTCGGACCTGCCCGAGATCGAGGAGTTCCTCCGCAACGACGTCCCCGAGATCTCCTACGTCGTCGCGCACGGCCAGATGACGCCGACCGAGGTCGAGGAGCGCATGTCCGCCTTCTACGACCGCAAGTACGACCTGCTCGTCTCCACGACGATCATCGAGTCCGGCATCGACATCCCCTCGGCCAACACGTTGATCATCAACCGCGCCGACAAGTTCGGCCTCGCCCAGCTCTACCAGCTGCGCGGCCGCGTCGGGCGCTCCAAGACGCGTGCCTATGCGTACATGACCACCCCCGCCCAGCGGCTGATGACCGAGGCGGCGGAGAAGCGGCTCAAGGTGCTCTCCGACCTGGAGAGCCTGGGCGCCGGCTTCCAGCTCGCCAGCCACGATCTCGACATCCGCGGCGCCGGCAACCTGCTCGGCGACGAACAGTCCGGCCATATCAAGGAAGTCGGCTACGAGCTCTACCAGTCGATGCTCGAGGAGGCGATCATGGACGCCAAGGCCGGCGGCCTGCGCGACGAGCGCCCGCGCGACCTGTCGCCCCAGATCACCGTCGACGCGCCGATCATGATCCCCGAGGACTATGTCCCCGACCTCGACCTGCGCATGGGCCTCTACCGCCGCCTCAACGACGTCGAGGACCGCGGCGGCATCGAGGCCTTCGCCGCCGAGCTGATCGACCGTTTCGGCAAGCTGCCCGAGGCGACCGAGAATTTGATCACCCTGATCGAGACCAAGCTCAACGCCAAGAAGGCCTGCATCGCCAAGATCGATGTCGGTCCCAAGGGCGCGCTGGTCAGCTTCCACGACGACAAGTTCCCGAACGTCGAGGGCCTGCTCGCCTATGTCGACAAGCTGGAAGGCAC
This sequence comes from Sphingomonas kyeonggiensis, assembly GCF_014204495.1. Taxonomy (GTDB): domain Bacteria; phylum Pseudomonadota; class Alphaproteobacteria; order Sphingomonadales; family Sphingomonadaceae; genus Sphingomonas; species Sphingomonas kyeonggiensis_A. Next base: position 930,089 of record NZ_JACHLN010000002.1, read on the forward strand.
CGCCAAGCTGCGCCCGGACATGAAGCTGGTCATCACCCGCGCCTGGGCCACGCCCCAGGCCCGACTCAACGGCGCGCTCCAGCTTTCGCGCGGGCTTGCCAAGGCTGCCGGCTAAATTTTTGATCCGGATCAATATCCTGCGCGCGGCGGCACCGCCCTTGGGTTCGCTCTCCTAGAATAGGGGGGCATCCCAAGGAGAATCCCCCAAGTGACCGATCATCTCTCGTCCCGTCTCGCGTACATGGAGATGGGACCCGCGCAGCGTGCCACGCTTTCCGCCAACAGCACGCTGATCCGCTCGGTGATCGGCAAGGCCCTTGATCGTTTCTACACCCGCGTCCGCGCCACGCCGGAGACCGCCCGCTTCTTCTCGAACGCCGATCACATGCGCGGCGCCCAGTCGGCCCAGGAAAAGCACTGGGGCCGGATCATGGACGGCAATTTCGACGAGCAATATTATCAGAGCGTCCGCCGCATCGGCGCCACCCATTCGCGCATCGGGCTCGAGCCGCGCTGGTATGTCGGCGGCTATGCGCTGGTGCTGGAGCACCTGATCGAAGCCACGATGGCGCGCACCCCGCTGTGGCGCCGCCTGGTGGGCGCCTTCCGCCCCCGCGCCGCCGCCGCCCTGCCCGCCGCGCTCAGCAAGGCCGCGCTGCTCGACATGGAGCTCTCCATCTCGATCTATCTCGAGGAGGAGCAGGTCGCCCGCGAAAAGGCCGTGCAGGCGCTCGACGAGGCGCTGGCCGCGCTCGCCGATGGCGACCTCACCCGCCAGCTCGCCAACATGCCCGCCACCTATGCCTCGCTCGAGCGCAGCTACAACCACACGCTCGCCAAGATGCAGGACATGATCCGCGCGGTCACCGCCGGCTCGCAGCGGATCAACGGCACGATCCACGAGATCGCCCAGGCATCGGACGATCTCGCCCGCCGCACCCAGGCCAATGCCGCCAGCCTCGAGGAGACCAACGCCGCCGTCTCGCAGATGGACAGCCGCTCGAGCAACACCGCCCGCGCCGCCCAGTCGACCGTCGCCCGCGCCGACCAGGCGATCGCCACTGTCGATGACGGCCGCAGCGTCGCCCATCAGGCGGTCGAGGCGATGAACCGCGTGTCGGAAAGCGCCAAGGGCATCGACACGGTGATCGAGGGTCTCGACAAGATCGCCTTCCAGACCCGCGTCCTCGCGATGAACGCCGCCGTCGAAGCCGGCCGCGCCGGCGAGGCGGGTCGCGGCTTCGCCGTGGTCGCCGACCTGGTCAGCGCGCTCGCCATGCGCGCCGAGGAAGAGGCCGGCCGCGCCCGCGACCAGCTCACCACCACCCAGGCCGAAGTGGTCACCGCCGTCGATGCCGTGATGAAGGTCGATGGCGCGCTCGCCAACATCTCGAGCGATGTCGGCGAAGTCCACGCCCTGCTCGGCACCATGGCGCAGGACAACAAGGCGCAGGCCGTCGCGATCGGCGAAGTCAGCACCGCGATCGGTGCGATGGACCGCGGCACCCAGCAGAACGCCGCGATGGTCGAGGAAACCTCCGCCGCCACCCGCACGCTCGAACAGGAAGCCGAAACCCTGGCCGAGCTCACCAGCGCCTTCCGCACGGATGCCGCCGCCGCTCCCGCACGCGCGAACGGTCGCCACCCGATCGTCAGCGGCGTGGTGCGCAACCTGCCGGCGGCGGCGGTCTCCGCCCTGCGCGCCCCGAACTGAGACAGGGCAGATCGACCTGTATTTTTGCGTAATTGCGCATGCTGCAACTGCGTTCAGGATGCAGGGTGAGATTCTGTCGCTCGGCGAAAGGCCAGACCTCGGGGGAGGTTCGGTCTTGGCGTGGCTTCTTTGTTTTGAAGCCGACCCGTTTTGGCAGGTCTCGTGTTGAACCGATAATCATAAGGCTGCGTATCTGGCCGTGACGGATGTGATTGAATCAGGCGCGCCCCTGAACGGGGCCGCTCGCGAGGAGCTTGGCTTGAGGGAGCCGGATGGTTTCGAGCAACGTCGACTGCTGACCGAAGCGATGGCCCGGCTGTCGCATGCAAGCTCCATTGACGAGCTGGTCACTGTGCTGAGGGATTGCGCGCGCACCATTGCGCGATGCGACGGGGTCACCGTGATCCGTCGCACCGGCAGTCGCGTGGCCTATATCGCCGAAGACGCGATGTCCCCGCTCTGGGCGGGCTCGGATTTCCCGATCGAGAATTGCATCTCGGGCCTGGCCATCCTCGAGGCGCGCCCGATCCACATTCCCGACATATATGAGGATGATCGGGTGCCGGTGGACGCCTATCGCCCCACCTTCGTGCGCAGCATGTCGATGTATCCGATCGGGCTGATGGGCCCCAGCATGGCGATGGGCGCCTATTGGAAGGACGCCGGCGCCGCCGATCCGGCGACCAACGCCCTGCTCGCCAGCCTGGCACGCTATGCCGGCGTCACCCTCAACCGCGTAACCGAAGGCCGCGGCGCCGACCCGGAGGGGTGACAATCTTCCAAATCCTCTCCCGGAGGGAGAGGGGGACCGCCGCCGAAGGCGGTGGTGGAGAGGGAACGCCACAGGCGATATCGCTTGTGGCAAGCCCCCTCCACCACGCCGCTTCGCGACGCGGTCCCCCTCCCCCTCCCCCTCCGGGGGAGGATTGAATGGACCTAGCGCCCCCAACCAGTTCCCCGGCGAAGGCCGGGGCCCAGGCTCGGCGCAGCATCGATGGCGCGGGAACCTCTCGAAGGACGTGGCAACTGGACCCCGACCTTCGCCGGGAACCACCAGACTCGCGGCGCGCGCCCTCCCCATCACCACGTCATCCCCGCGCAGGCGGGGATCCAGGGTAGTTCGGGGTGATCGACGCAATCGAACCTGTGCTTTCCGGAAATGGCAACGCGGACAACAGGCCCTCGGTAAACTGGCCCTGGATCCCCGCCTGCGCGGGGATGACGATATGGGGCCGTTCAGCCGCCACTGAAATTGTCCCTGACACCCACCCCAACCAGTTCCCCGGCGAAGGCCGGGGCCCAGTCTCGGCGCAGCATCGATGGCGCGGGAACCTCTCGAAAGACGTGGCAACTGGGCCCCGGCCTTCGCCGGGGAACAGCAGGGATGCTTAGCCCAACCGCCCCTACCGGACCTCCAGCACTTCCTCTTCCTCGGCCTCCAGCTCCTCGACCGAGAATTTCTCCCGCTCCATGCTGAATCCGCCGGTGGTGCCTTCGTCGAGCCGCCAGCGCCCATTCGCCTCGGTGCCCTGGCCGTCGATCTGGCCCTCGTAGAACACCGCATGGTGCCACCGGCCGCGATATTGCTTCACGAACTGGATCAGCCCGCTGCTCCGCCGCCCGGCAACCGATGCGTTGCGGATGCCGCCCTGCCCGTCCGGCTCGCTGATCGATCCGGAGAACAACCCGCCCGCTTCCTCGAGCACGGCGATGAAGCCATTGTCCTGGTCGCCTCCGGTGCTGGCATAGCGGCCATACCAGACGCCGCTCATCTCGCGCGGATCGCTCATGCCCGGCTCACCAGCTGCGCCAGCGCCGGCACGTCCACCGGACCGGCACACAGATAGCCCTGGAAATACTGGCAGCCTTCCTTGGCGAGCAGGTCGAGCTGCTCGGCCGTCTCCACGCCCTCGGCGACCACCGACAGCCCCAGCGAGCGCGCCATGTCGATCACCCCGCGCACGACCACCCGGTCACGCGCCGATCCCGTGATGTCCTGGCTCAGCTTGCGGTCGATCTTCAGATAGTCGAGCGGCAGCGCCTTGAGATAGGCCAGGCTCGAATAGCCCGTGCCGAAATCGTCGATCGCCACCCGGCATCCCGCCGCGCGCAGCATGGTGAGCAGCCGCGCCGCCTCGCCCAGGTCCGACATGATGCCGCTCTCAGTGATCTCCACCGTCAGCCGGTTGCGCGGGAAGTTGCTCGCATCGATCCGCCCGAGCAGCGCGTCGAGGAACCCCGATCGCGCGACATCCCCGGCAGTGACGTTGATCGACAGCCGCAACTTGCTCAGCGACATCGGCCAGTTGGCCGCCGCCGCCAGCGCCCGGCGCTGGACATGGTCCGACAAGGTCGCGTCGAGCCCGGCACGCTCGGCAGTCGCGAACAGGGTCTCCGCGCCAAGCTCGCCGAATTCCGGGTGGTTCCAGCGCGCCAGCGCCTCCACGCCGATGATCTGCCCGGTCGCGATCGCCACCTGGGGCTGGAACAGCACGCCGATCTCGCTGCGCTCCAGTGCCCGGTGCAGGCTGTCGACCAGCACATCGACCGGCGGCGCGCCCTTTTCCAGCGGCACGTCGCCGAGCAGCGCCTCGCTCGCCCGGCGCAGCATCGCGGCGGCGGTGTCCCCCGCCTGGCTCGCCCCGGTCACCAGCCGCGCGCCCAGCGGGGCGATGTCGCCGCCCGCGACGAAGGGCCGGGCCAGCGCATCCTCCAGCCGCGCAGCAGCGGTGCCGATCCGCGCGGCATCCGCATCGTCGCTGGCGACCAGGAATTCCGAACCGCCGATCCGCGCGACGATCGCGCCCTTGCCCAGCGCCTCGCGCGCCACTTCGCCCACGCGGCGCGAGACGCTGCGCAGCAGCTCGTCGCCCACGGTGCGGCCATAGGCGGTGTTGACCGTCTCGAACCGCGTCAGCCCGATCAGCACGATGCCCACCTTGCCGCCCTCGGCCAGCCGGCGGTCGATCCAGCGGCGGGCGCTGGGCCCGTCGCGTGCGCCGGTCAGCGCGTCGCGCACCGCCGCATTGGCGTCGGGCGCCACGCCCAGCGCCTCGACCAGCGCGTGCAGCCGGTTGGTCTGCGCATCATATTGCAGGTGCTGCACCACCCGCCCGACACCGGCCAGGTCATGCGCGAACGCGGTGGACGGGGTCTCGGCATTGAGGCGGCGCAGCGCGCTGCGTGCCAGCACCCGGTCGGCAAGGTCGAGCTTGGCGAAGAAGCTGCGGGTGCCCGGTGCCTCGGGCAGGCCGAGCAGGCTCGCCAGCGCCGGCGTCACCTGGAGCGAGCGCATGCCCGGATCGAAGCGCCAGCCGAGCGGCTCGGCGGGCCCCTTTTCCTGGCCATGCCAGCCCGAGAGCCGCTCGACATGGCGCTGGGCGAAGCGGATCGCATGCGCCATCGCCGCCGAGGACATCGGGCTCGACAGGAAATGCGTCGCGCCGGCGTCGAAGAAATAGCGCATGTGCACCGTGTCGCTCTGCGACACGAGGATCAGCATCGCCGCGCCATGCGCCTCGATCGTCGGGCCCAGGACCTTCGCGGCATCCAGTCCCTCGGAAAGCGCGCCGCGCGCGTCGATCACCGCGACGGCAGCGCCGCTGCCCAGGAAGCGGCGCTCCAGCGCGTCCGATCGCCGGGCCGCTACGACCCGCCAGCCGCCTCCCGCCGCTGCCGCCGCGACTTCGTCGCGCTGGCGGAAGCTGAGGACGAACACCGGTGCAGCGTCTGCATTGGCGCCTTCGATGACTGTGAAATCTTCAGACATTCCGCCCTCGATAACGCGAACGCTTGCCCACCGCTATCTTCATGCTTACCTGCCTTTACATGGCAGCCGCGTCCGCCTTGATCGATGCCCATGGCCGCGCGATCCAGTATTTGCGGATTTCGGTGACGGATCGCTGCGATCTGCGTTGCCGCTACTGCATGTCGGAGGACATGCGCTTCCTGCCCCGAAATGAATTGCTGAGCCTCGATGAGCTGGCGCTGATCGCCGATCGCTTCATTGCCCGCGGCGTGCGCAAAATCCGGCTGACCGGCGGCGAGCCGCTGGTGCGCAGCGACACGATCGAGCTGGTCCGTCGCGTCGGGCGGCATCTCGGCCAGGGGCTGGACGAAGTCACGTTGACGACGAACGGCACGCGGCTGGCGGAGCATGCCGTGGCGCTGCGCGATGCCGGGGTGCGCCGGGTCAATGTGAGTCTCGACAGCCGGGATCCCGAGGTTTTCCGCCATGTCACCCGGCATGGGGACGTGGCGAAGGTATTGGCGGGCATTGCCGCGGCGCAGGATGCCGGGCTTGCGGTCAAGCTCAACATGGTCGCGCTCAAGGGGCTGAACGAGGGCGAGGTCGCGCCGATGCTCGCCTGGGCGGTCGAGCGCGGCATGGACCTCACCCTGATCGAGACGATGCCGCTCGGCCAGATCGACGAGGATCGGGTGGATCGCTTCCTGCCGCTGAGCGGGGTGCTCGCCGATCTGCGCGATCGCTTCGATCTCGTGCCCGATACGCATCGCACCGGCGGCCCCGCGCGCTATTGGCGCGTCGCGGGCTCGGATACGCGGCTGGGCCTGATTACCCCGCTCACCGCCAATTTCTGCGACGGCTGCAACCGCGTCCGCCTCGCCACCGACGGAAAGCTCTATATGTGCCTGGGCCACGATGAAGGCGTGGATTTGAAAGCCGCCCTCCGCAGTTCCGAATCCCTCGCCCTGGACGCGGCGATAGATGATTCGCTTCGCCGAAAGCCTGCCCGCCATGATTTCCGCATCGCAGCCGGGGCTGCTCCGGCCACGCGTCGCCACATGAGTGTCACCGGCGGATGAGCCAGTTGCGCGCGCTTTTCGCTTCCCCCACCGAACCCGCCCAGCTCGCCGCAGACGAGTTGCGCGAGGCCTATGAATGGGTGCCGCTGGACCAGGCCGAATCGATCGTCGCCCTGGGCGGCGACGGCTTCATGCTCCAGACCCTCCACACGCTGCTGGAGGGCCGCCGCAACCTGCCGGTGTTCGGCATGAACCTCGGCACGGTCGGCTTCCTGATGAACGACTGGCGCCGCGAGGGGCTGGACGAGCGGCTGGCCCGGGCCAAGCCGTTCAAGGTCAGCCCGCTCAAGATGCACGCGGTCAACACCACGGGTGAGCGATTCGAGCTGCCGGCTATCAACGAAGTCTCGTTCCTGCGCGAGACGCGCCAGACCGCGAAGCTCGAGGTGACGGTCAACGATCGCGTCGTGCTGCCCGAGCTGGTGTGCGACGGCATGCTGATCGCCACGCCCGCGGGCTCGACCGCGTACAACCTCTCCGTCCAGGGGCCGATCCTGCCGCTGGGCTCGGGCATGCTGGCGATGACGCCGATCAGCCCCTTCCGTCCCCGGCGCTGGCGCGGGGCCATCCTGCCCGACAAGGCGCGAATCACGATTCGCGTGCTGGAGGCCGACAAGCGCCCGGTCAGCGCGGTCGCGGACCAGCGCGAAGTGCGCGATGTGGCGCGGGTGGACATCGAGATCGACCATCACCGCGACCTCACCCTGCTCTTCGATCCCGAGCATGCGCTCGATGATCGCATTACGATGGAACAATTCGTCGCCTGACCCCTTGCAATCCTCGAAAACCCGCTGCATAGGGCCGCCTCCGCTGCGGTTCACCGCGCGGAAAGATGGTGATCCCTGATAGCTCAGCGGTAGAGCTCTCGACTGTTAATCGAGCGGCCGTAGGTTCGAATCCTACTCAGGGAGCCACCACAAACTCTTCAAAAACAAAGAAATTTGAACCGCAGCGCAATCGCGCATGCGGCGTTTCGCGTATCCGCACGCCCGAGATCGTTTCCCGACTCCAACGAAAAAGCCCCGCCCGTGAGGGGACGGGCGGGGCTTCAGAGGCCCGGTGGGGAATGGGCCTCTCGGGGGGTAACTCAGATGAACTCGGGTCCACGCGGCAGGGCGAGAACGAACACGGCGCCCTCCCCCGGCTCGGCCGGCTCGATGGTCAGCGTGCCGTCATGCGCGTCGACGATCGTCTGCGAGATGGCGAGGCCGAGGCCGGTGCCGTCCACCTTTGTGCTGACCATCGGCTCGAACAGATGCTCCCGCACGCCGACGGGAATACCAGGCCCCGTGTCCGCCACGCGGATGCGGACGCGCTCGCCTTCGGTCCAGCTCGAAATCTCGATCTTGCGGACCGGGCTGTTCCACATGGCCTGCGCGGCGTTGAGCAACAGGTTGGAGAGCACCATCTCGATCTGGATGCGATCGGCAAGCACGCAGGTCGATCCCGGATCGAAGCTGCGAACCACCTCGACATCTTCAAGGCAAGAAAGCCGGGCGCTGACGGCATCAAGCATCTCGACCAGGCACTCCGGGCGCACATCGACGCGACCCGTCTTCACGAAGGTGCGCATCCGCAGCACGATATCCGAAGCCCGCGCGGTCTGGGCCGCCGCGTCCTCGATAAAGCCCAGCAGTTCCTCCAGCCCATGGATGCGCTGGCGGATGACCGAAGCGCAGCCCAGCATATAGTTGCTGGCCGCGGTGAGCGGCTGGGCGAGTTCATGCGCCATTGCCGCCGCCATCGCGCTCATCGCGGTAAGGCGCGCACGTGCGGAAGGATCGCTTGGCGAGCACGGCTCGGGGGGCGAATCATTTGCAGGAAAGCGAACCGACTCGGGCGCTTCAGGCAGCCCATTACCTTCGGCGCCAGCGTTACGCCTGGCGGCCGAAACCCCATCGAACCCCATTTTTTTCTCCGTGCCCCTGGTTTCCTGCCCATGGAAACCGGTGTCCCAGATATTAATACGACAACCTGCGCCTGACTGCTTTGCATTTCGCGCCAGCTACTTGGCAGTTCACGCCACCACGCATAGGATTCGTAATGTTCCGGATGCACTCCGGGCATGGGGAGGGTCCTGCATGGCGTCTGCACGTGCGGCCATACTGAGGAACTATGTTTCGGTCGCCCTGGACGTTGGCCTCGATCCTTATCGCATACTTGCCGACACCGGAGTCAGCCCATCACAACTTCGCAATCCTGAGGAAAGACTGCCCCGGGGCGCGATCGCATCGATCCTCGAACGCTCGGCCATCGAGGGGAACTGCCCGCATTTCGCGATGCTTCTCGCCGAACGGCAGGATCTGTCCTCCTTCGGCCCGATAAGCCTGGTTCTGCAGCAGCAGGAAACGCTGGAGGACGCCATCCGCATGCTGGTCCGCTACCAGCACCTGCTCGGCGACCTGCTGACCTTCAACTTCGAGCTCGGCGGCGACAGCGCACTGGTGCGGACCCAGATCATCAGCAACATCGACTTCGTGCCGCGCCAGGCGCATGAAGCGGTAGGCTCGATCCTGTCCCGCGCCTTTACCGAGATCGGCGGCGAACGGTGGAAGCCGGACTGCCTGCACTTCATGCATGCCGCCCCCCGCTCGCTGGAATTCCATCACCGCATACTCGGCTGCCCGGTAGTCTTCGGGAGCGATGTGAACGGGATCGTCTACAGCCGCGAGGCGCTGCGGGCGCGCAATCCGAGCTACCGCGCCAACCTCGCCGCCTACGCCAACAGCTATTTCGAGGCGCAATTCCCTTCGGCCCCGCCACAGAGCCAGACGGACCGCGCCCGCCAGGCGCTCTATCTCCTGCTCGCCTCGGGCAACGCTTCGATCGAGAGCGTGGCGCGCCATCTCAGCGTTTCCCCGCGCACGCTCCAGCGCCGCCTCGAAACCGAAGGCACCGGGTTCAGCGCGGTATTGAACGCCGTCCGCAAGGAGCTGGTGGTCCGGCACCTGCTCAACAATGTCCACTCGCTCGCCACCGTCGGCGAGATGCTGGGCTATACGTCGCCGGCCGCGTTCACCCGCTGGTTCAGTTCGGAATTCGGCATGTCGCCCAGCGCGTGGCGACGTTCGAGCAACGATGATCACAAGGATGCCGACCCACCGGAGGAAGACGAGTCCGGGCGGGCCGGCCAACAGGGACTATCCGCGCCACATCCCCTCTGAGGGCAACCGACACGCCCTCCCCTTGCGACTCTCTCGCGCGCCTGCGATGTTCCCGCGATGCGAGACCTCGACACTTTCATCGCCGGCCTGCCCAAGGCGGAACTGCACCTTCACATCGAAGGTAGCCTCGAGCCCGAGCAGATGTTCGCCTTTGCCCAGCGCAACAACGTCGCCATCCCCTTCGCCTCGGTGGAGGAAGTGCGCGCGGCCTATGAGTTCTCGAACCTGCAGGACTTCCTCGACATCTATTATGCCGGCGCCGACGTGCTGCGCACCGAGGAGGATTTCCGCGACCTGGCCCTCGCCTATTTCGAGCGCGTGGCGAAGGACGGCGTGGTCCATGCCGAGATCTTCTTCGATCCGCAGACCCACACGCACCGCGGCATCCCCTTCGGGGTAGTCGCCAACGGCCTGCTCGCCGGCATGGACGAGGCCGAGAGCCGGCTCGGCATCACCTCGAAGCTGATCCTCTGCTTCCTGCGCCATCTCGACGAGGAAGACGCCTTCAAGACGCTGACCCAGGCCCAGCCCTGGATCGACCGGATCGCCGGCGTGGGCCTCGACTCCTCGGAAGTCGGCCATCCGCCCTCCAAGTTCGAGCGCGTCTTCGCCGCCGCCGCCGCGATGGGCCTCAAGCGTGTCGCCCATGCCGGCGAGGAAGGCCCACCCGCCTATGTGGAGGAAGCGCTCGACCTGCTCGCGGTCGACCGGCTCGACCATGGCAATCGCAGCCTCGAGGACCCGGCGCTGGTCGCCCGTCTCGCCCGCTCGTCGATGACGCTGACCGTCTGCCCGCTTTCCAACGTCAAGCTGTGCAATGTGGCCTCGGTCGATGTGCATCCGATCGACCGGATGCTCGAGCTCGGGTTGCGCGCGACAGTCAATTCGGACGACCCGGCCTATTTCGGCGGCTATGTCGCCGATAATTACCGCGCGATCGCGCAGGGCCGCGATCTCAGCCGCCGCGACCTGGTGACGCTGGCGCGGAACTCTTTCCTGGGCTCGTTCCTTTCGGACGACGAAGTCGCCACCCACCTCGCCCGGGTAGACGCCTATGCGGAGGAACACGCTTGAGCATCGTCTTCACCCATTTCACCCACGAGGAGATGGTCGCGGGCATCCACGCCATCGCCGGCGATGCCGAGGCCTGGAACCCCACCCTTCTGGTCGGCATCGGCCGCGGCGGGCTGACGCCGGCGGTATTCCTGTCGCACCGCATGGGCCTGCCGCTGGTCTCGATCGACTATTCGACCAAGATCGCCCAGTTCGGCGAGGAACTGGTATCGGTGCTCGCCCGGCGGACGCGCGACGGCGACCGGCTGCTGTTCGTCGAGGACATCAACGACAGCGGCAAGACGATCGGCGAGCTTCGCGCCGAACTGGCTGCCGAGGGCGCGATCGCCAGCCGCATCCGCTTCGCCGTGCTGCTCGACAATATCCGCTCGTCGCAGCAGGTCGATTATCGCTCGCGCCGGATCGACCGTTCGATCGACAAGGACTGGTTCGTCTTCCCCTGGGAGGCGATGGCCCCGCGCGACACGCTGGCGGAAGACGCCATGGAAGTTCCCGAACGACTCGCGTGAGTTGCCCGTGACCGTTCAGGCGCTGTCAATCGTACTTATGGCACGCTCCGTCGCGGACACATCCCTGTCGGCACGCGTTCGTTCCGTCATAGCAGTGACCAGACCTAACCCTCGGAGAGAAGCATGTTGAGAACTCCCAAGCGCCCCCGGATCGCAGCGCTGGCTCTCATCCTCGCCGGCAGCATCTCGCTGTCCGCCTGTATGACCGCGACCCCCTATCAGCCGGCAACGGGCAACGGCACCGCCGCGCGCAACGGCTATTCGGACACCCAGATCGAAAGCAATCGCTTCCGCGTCAGCTTCGCGGGCAACAGCCTGACGGCGCGCGAGACGGTCGAGCGCTACCTGCTCTATCGGGCGGCCGAGCTCACCCTGCAGCAGGGCTTCGACTATTTCGTGCTCGCGGATCGCGACACCGAGAAGAAGACCGACGTCGTCCGTACGCCGGGCGCATGGGGCGGCCCCGGCTGGGGCGGCGGTCCCTGGGGATATTGGAGCCCGTCCTGGCGCTTCTATCGCGGCCCGCGCTGGGGCTGGCGCAGCTGGGATCCCTTCTATGACGATCCCTTCTGGCGCGATCGCGACTGGGACTATCGCACCGTCACCCAATATGAAGCGATGGCCGAAGTAGTAATGGGCAAGGGTCCGAAGCCGGCCGACAATGTCCGCGCCTTCGACGCGCACGAAGTGGTCAACCGCCTTGGCCCGTCGATCCAGATGCCGACCGCAAAGTAAGCGGGCACGAAAACCCTTCCTGCCCGCGCGGGAAGGACTTCGAGAGGGAGGGCCAGTCAGCCCTCCCTTTTCTTTTGCCTGAGACCGGGCCCGTTCCAACACCGGCGGCGAGGACCACTCGCGAAAGTACACGAAGTACACGCCAAGAGCTGGTTTCCGCGGCACTGAAGCTGACAAGCTTCCCGGATTCGCCGCGCCCCCAGGAATCGCCATCCCCGCACAGGCGGGAATCCAGGGTTACAGGCGATGCGCTCTTTGCCCTGGATTCCCGCCTGCGCGGGGATGACGGGATTTGGGAGGGCGGACCCAAGGTCCGCCCCAACCGGATCAGGCCACCTGGCCGTGGCAATGCTTGTACTTGCGGCCCGAGCCGCACGGGCACGGCGCGTTGCGGCTGACCAGCCCTTCCCACTGCGCCGGATCGGTGCCGAGATCCTCAGGCGACGGCTGGGGAATCCCCAGCTGCGGCAGCCGCGTGGTGACCAGGCCGGCAGCACCGCCGTCATAGTCATAGGTATCGTCGTCGCCGGTCAGCGGGTCGATATGCGTGGTCAGGAAGTCGGGCAGCTGCGGCAGCTCGGGTGCCGGCTCCATGCGGAACTGGGCGAAGGCGAGCGTGCGCGTCACGTCCTCGCGGATTTGGCCGAGCATGCGCTCGAACATCGCGAACGCTTCGTGCTTGTACTCGTTGATCGGCGTCTTCTGGGCATAGGCGCGCAGATGGACGACCTGACGGAGCGCATCGAGCATCGCGAGATGCTCCTTCCAGTGATGGTCGAGATTCTGCAGCAGGATCGACTTCTCGATCGGGCTCCAGGTCTCGGGCTCGAGGTCGGCCGCCTTGGCTTCGACCAGCTGGTCGGCTGCGGTGCGGATGCGCTCCTCGACCATTTCCGGCTCGATCTGCGCTTCGTCGCGGATCCACTGATCGACCGGCGCCTCGACATTGAGGGTGCCGACCAGCTTCTCCTTGAGCTCCTCGACCTTCCACTGCTCGGGGTAGGAGCCGTGCGGGCAATATTCGCCGACGATGGCGTTGACCGTTTCCGCGCGCATGTCCGCGACGACGTCACCCACCGTCTCGGCATCCATGATGTCCGCGCGCTGCTCGTAGATCACCTTGCGCTGGTCGTTCATCACGTCATCATATTCGACGACCTGCTTGCGGATGTCGTAGTTGCGCGCCTCGACCTTGCGCTGCGCGGTCTCGATCGCCTTGGACAGCCACTTCGAGCCGATCGCCTCGCCATCCTCGATATTGTTGCGCATCATCTTGGCGAACAGCGTGTTCGAACCGAAGATGCGCAGCAGATCATCGTCCAGGCTGAGGTAGAATCGCGACAGGCCCGGATCGCCCTGGCGGCCCGAACGGCCGCGCAGCTGGTTATCGATGCGACGGCTCTCATGGCGCTCGGTACCGAGCACGAACAGGCCGCCGGCTTCCTTCACCTTCTGCTTCTCGGCATCGATCTCGGCCTTGATCTGCTGGATCGCCGCTTCCTTGGCGGGGCCTTCCTCCATTTCGGAAAGCTCGTCATGGACGCGGAATTCAAGGTTGCCGCCCAGCTGGATGTCGGTACCGCGGCCGGCCATGTTGGTGGCGATGGTCACCGCACCCAGGCGACCCGCCTGCGCGACGATATGCGCTTCATGCTCGTGCTGGCGGGCGTTGAGCACGCTATGCTCCACGCCTTCCTTCTCCAGGAACTCGGAGAGCATCTCGCTCTTCTCGATCGAGACGGTGCCGACCAGCACCGGCTGGCCCTTGGCGGAGTGCAGCTTGATCTTCTTGGCGATCGCAGCGAACTTTTCGTCGAGCGTCTTGTAGAACTCGTCCTCCTCGTCGACGCGCTGCACCGGCAGGTTGGTCGGGATGGTGACGACGTTCATCTTGTAGATGTCGAAGAATTCCGGCGCCTCGGTCGCCGCGGTGCCCGTCATGCCGCCCAGCTTCGGGTACATGCGGAAATAGTTCTGGAAGGTGATCGAGGCGAGCGTCTGGTTCTCGGGCTCGATGTTGACGCCTTCCTTGGCTTCCACTGCCTGGTGCAGGCCGTCCGACCAGCGGCGGCCGTCCATCATGCGGCCGGTGAACTCGTCGATGATGACGACCTTGTCGTCCTTCACGATATAGTCGATGTCGCGCTTGAACATCACGTTCGCGCGCAGCGCCTGGTTCAGGTGGTGGACGACCTGGGTGTTCTCGAAGTCATAGAGATTGGCACCCTGGAGCAGACCGGCGGCCTCGAGCATGCGCTCGACCTTCTCGGTGCCGTCCTCGGTCAGCACGATGGTGCGCTGCTTCTCGTCCTTCTCGTAATCCTCGGGCACGAGCTGCTTCACGACCACGTCCACGCCCATATAGAGCTCGGACTTGTCGTCGGTCGGGCCCGAGATGATCAGCGGAGTGCGCGCCTCGTCGATCAGGATCGAGTCGACTTCGTCGACGATCGCGAAGTTGAAGGGACGCTGCGTCATCGACGCGCGATCATATTTCATGTTGTCGCGAAGGTAGTCGAAGCCGAATTCGTTGTTCGTGCCGTAGGTGATGTCCGCGGCATAGGCCTCGCGGCGCTCATGATCCGACAGGTTCGGAATGATCACGCCGGTGGTGAGCCCGAGGAAACGATAGACGCGCCCCATCCAGTCCGCGTCACGCGAAGCGAGATAGTCGTTGACGGTGACGACGTGCACGCCATCGCCCGGCAGCGCGTTGAGATAGGTCGCGAGCGTGGCGACCAGGGTCTTGCCCTCGCCGGTGCGCATCTCGGCGATCTCGCCGCGGTGGAGCACGATGCCGCCGACCATCTGCACGTCATAATGGCGCTGGCCGAGCACGCGCTTGGCAGCCTCGCGCACCGTGGCGAAGGCTTCGGGGAGCAGCGCGTCGAGCTTCTCGCCATTGGCGAGGCGCTCGCGGAACTTCACGGTCTGGTTCGAGAGCTCCTCGTCGCTCATCGCCTGCAGCGCGGGCTCGAAGCCGGCGATCTTCTTGACGATACCGTCGAGCGACTTGACGTAGCGATCGTTCGAGGAACCGAACAGGGTCTTGGCAAAACCGCCGAGCATGGATTTTCCAGTCTATGTCTTAAGGTGGTCGGACGGGCGCGCAGGCAATGGCCAGCGCCCGTTTGGATGCGGAAACGGAAAAGTACGGCTCCGCGTTTCAGCGGGCCGCAAAAAAGCTCATTCGAGCCGGCGCTCGAAAGGCAGGTGCGACGCGGCAAGCGCGGTCTGCACGGCCGCAAGCGGCCTGGCCTTTTCGGGGCGAAGGAGCGGCACCGCGGGCGCCGGCGCAGCGCGGCGGGCCGGAAGCACCGCAGCCTGGGCCGACTGGGCCGCCTGGACCACCGCGATGCCCTGGACCTGCCGGATTCCACCGCGATCGGCCTGACCGATGCCGGTCAGGCTCGCGAGGAAGGCAGTCAGGAGAAGCAGCAGTTCCAAAGCAATCTCTGTGACGTGACTAGCGCCCGCCAGCCAGGCGGGCGCAACACAGACATAGTGACTGCTATGGCATTCGTCTAACTAAAAGCTCGGCCGGACGTGTCGCCTCGCCGCAGCCGGGTCACTCGCCCCATACCGCCCAGGCGCAATAGGGCTGATGCGGGAAGCGACGCAGGCGCAGATTGCCGAGCCCGACGATCTCATCGAGTGCTCGCGTTTCCCCGGGGAAATGCGGGCAATTGAGTTCGTCGAACACGAGCAGGGAACCGCGCGTGAGGCGTGGCAGCACCAGCTCGAGCGCGTCGCGGGTCGGCTTGAACACGTCCATGTCGAAGATCGCCATGGAGACGACCGCCTGGGGGTTCTTCTCCAGCCAGTCCGGCAGCGTGGCACTCACATCGCCCTTCACCAGCTCGTACTTCTGGATCTGCGGGATCGGCGAAAAGCTCTCATGCAGCGAGAGCAGCTCGGCCAGTTGCGCCTCGTATCCCTGCGACGTCGAATAGTCGCCCGCATTGGAAAAGCCGCCATCCTTGGCGTCGACATCGACAAAGCCGCTGAACGTATCGAAGCCGACGATACGGCGGCTGTGATTGAACGGCTCATACATGCCGCGCAGATTGACGAGCAACGACATGGTCGCGCCCCAGTGCACCCCAAATTCGCAGATCACCCCGGGCACGTCGAGGATCTGGCGATAGAGCATGTCCTGATAGAGGATCCGCGAGATTACCTGCCGCTTGAGGAACACCATCGAATGATAGTTCCACTGCGGCCCGAATCCGCCCTCGGCAAAGCGCGCCCTGGCCAGGGCGTGGAGCTTCGCGTCGTTATCGGATTCGGTCGCGGCACGCTGCGTGAATTCACCTTCGATCTTCTGAAGTTCGGTACGCATAGATTCTCCCTGCCGTCGCCCCCCCAATTGGACTTCCGCACGGAACTGACTTCTGCGTTACTTCGCCGGAGCTCCCGTGACGAACTCGACCGCAGCCGAGCGCGATTCCGGCGCCTTGCCCTTCTCGACCGGCAAGGTGAGGCTCTGCACCTGCTGGCAGGCGACCTTGTCGATGCCCGGGCTGCCGCTCGACTGCTCGAGCGTGCACGTGGAGACCGTGCCCTTGCTGGTGAAGTCGAGATGGACAATCGGCGCCTTGGTATAGGTGGCCGGAAGCTTCTGCACCGTAATCGTCATGATCGGTGGCACAGCAGTCTGGCCGGCAAGCGCCAGCAGGGTAGCGAAGATCATCTTTTTCCTCTCGATTCTCTAGGTACCCGCGCATTGGTAACGGGTACCGGACCTTTGTCTACGCGCTCCTTCGTACCTTCGGCACACTTAACCGCGATTGGTCAGGGGGCCTTGGGTACGTCGACGGAAACCAGCACCATGCGGGTATCCGGCCGCAGCCCGTCCGGACGGGGATCGGGACGCACAGCCTGCGCCATCGCCTGGTCGCACGCGACCTTGTCGAGCGGGATGCTGCCGCTGCTGACCTCCGCCCGGCATGAATCGGGCTTGCCTTCGGCGGTGAAATGCACGCGCAGCAAGGCGGGGCGCGCATAACCCGTCGGGATCTTCTTGAGGTTCAGCTCAATCCCGAGCGGCTCCGGCCGCATTTCCTTGATGCGCTTGTCGCTGTCGCCGGGGAACTTCCAGGTGAAGCTGCCCTTGTAGATACTGACGATGGCCACGCCGCCTGCATCACGGGCCGGCTGAAACTTGCTGCGTGCCAGCAGGACCCCGCAGGTGGTCTGATCCAGCTCTATGAAACCCGAGGTCTCGGCGACGCGACAGTCCGTCACCTTGCCGGTCGCATCCACGCGGAGCAGGAAGCCCGTTGTCCCATTGGCGTGCTGGGCAAATGCCTTTGTGGGATAATCGTCATCGCTCAGCCACCTCAGCGGCGTGATCGGCGTCGGCCTCGGCTCGGCGCTTGCCCCCGCATCCTGCCCGGCGAACGCCATCGCCAGGATCACCGACACACTTGCTCCCAAAACCATTGATCTTTCCCCCCGCTTGCCCGAAGCGGACGGCAACTTAGCAACAGGTTAGCCCATGTCCATCGAACGCTCCCCGCTCGCGCTGCCCTTCCCCGCCCTGCCGGTGATCCCCGGCGTGACCACCCGCGTGGCGCGGGCGCGCTACAAGAACTGGGACCGCTGCGACCTGACCTTTGTCGAGCTGGCGCCGGGCACGACGGTGGCGGGCGTGCTGACCAGCAGCAAATGCCCCTCGCCCGAAGTGGAATGGTGCCGCAAGGCGCTGCCGCTGGGCACTGCCCGCGCGCTGGTGGTCAATGCCGGCAACTCCAACGCCTTCACCGGCAATCGCGGCCGCGCCGCCGTGGAGGCGATCGCCGCCCGCGCCGCCGCGCATCTCGGCTGCCAGCCCTCCGACGTGTTCGTCGCCTCGACCGGCGTGATCGGCGTGCCGCTGCCGATCGACAAGGCCGAGGCCGGGCTCGACAATGCCTTCACCGCCGAGCCGTGCGGCTGGGAAGACGCCGCCGCGACGATCATGACCACCGACACCTTCGCCAAGGGCGCGGTGACCCGCGCGGTGGTGGGCGGCAAGACCGTGCAGCTCGCCGGGATCATCAAGGGATCGGGCATGATCGCGCCGGACATGGCGACGATGCTCGGCTTCATCTTCACCGATGCCGCGGTCGATCCTGCCTTCCTGCAGACCGCGCTGAGCGACGCCAACGGCAAGAGCTTCTCGTGCATCACCGTGGACGGCGATACCTCGACCAGCGACACGGTGCTGGCCTTCGCCACCGGCAGCGCGGGCAACGCGGTGCTGGCGAGCGACGAGGATGACGGCGCCGACGCGTTCCGGGCCGCGCTCAAGGACCTCTGTCACCAGCTGGCGCTGCTCGTCGTGCGCGACGGCGAAGGGGCGCAGAAGCTGATCGAGATCACGGTGGAGGGCGCCGAGAGCGATGCCAGCGCGCACCGAATCGCGATGTCGATCGCCAATTCGCCGCTGGTGAAGACCGCGATCGCCGGCGAGGACGCCAATTGGGGCCGCGTGGTGATGGCCGTGGGCAAGGCCGGCGAGCCCGCCGAGCGCGACCGCCTCGCGATCCGCTTCGGCGCCACCCAGGTGGCCCGCGACGGGCTGGCGGTGGAGGGCTATGACGAGGCGCCGGTCGCCGAGCACCTCAAGGGCCGCGAGATCGAAGTCGGAGTCGAGCTCGGGCTTGGCGAAGGCCGCGCCACTGTGTGGACCTGCGACCTGACGCATGGATATATCTCGATCAACGCCGACTATCGCAGTTGATCTGGCGGAACTGACCGGCAGGCCCCCGGTCCAGCGACTGCCGGACCGGGATGCAATCAGCTCAGAGCTTGCTCTGCACCCACTGCTTGATCGCGCTCTTCGGCATCGCGCCGACCTGGGTGGCGGCCGGCTGGCCGTCCTTGAACAGGATCATCGTGGGGATGCCGCGCACGCCGTACTTGGTCGGCGCGTCGGGATTCTCGTCGATGTCGATCTTGATGATCTGCACCTGATCGGCCAGCTCCTCGCCGAGTTCCTCGAGCGCGGGGGCGATCATCTTGCAGGGGCCGCACCACTCCGCCCAGAAATCGACGAGCACGGGCTTGCCGGACTCAAGAACGTCGGTTGCGAAGGTGGCGTCGGTGGTAGCCTTGGTGGCCATGGAAGAACTCCTGATACGATGTCGGGGCCTAATCTATGATCGACCCGCGCAGGGTCAAGCGCGCAAGGCCAAGCTTTGCTCCGTGGGCACGAAGCCGGGCTTGTGCGCCGCCAGCAATTCCTCGGGCAGCAGATGGAGGACCGGGCCCGCCGCGTAGAGCAACCCGGCCTCGACCGTGCGGCCGGGGAAAATCACCCTGAGCGCAGCGACATAGGCGGCCATCTGGCGCAGGTGATAGGGCGGGATCTCGGCCAGTGTCGCGGGTGCACGGCGGCCGGTCTTGAAGTCGATCACCCGGACGTGATCGGGCGTGACCACCAGCCGATCGACCGTACCGGAGACGACCACGCCCTCTCCCACCACCGCCGCGATCGGAGCCTCGCCGAGGGAATCGGGGCCGAACAGCGCGGCGAAGTCCGGGTTTTCGGTGACGCCCAGGGCTGCCGCGACCAGTTCCGCCCTGAGGGCGGCCTCGGCTACGCCGCCTGCCCCGGCCAGCCAGCGCTCAGCCGCGGCCTGGCGGTCCGAAGGGCTAACCGACGGCAATCGCTCGAAAAGCGCGTGGAGGAGCCGCCCACGTTCGGCGGCTGCGCGCAGCGCCGGCGTGGGGGGCGGATCGGCGACCGCGTCGTCACCCAGCGACGACGGCGCGAGGGGGCGCGGCGGGCGGGCTTCCTCGGGCGCCGGGCGGCGGGCCCAGTCGGGCAGGACCGCGACTTCGGCGGCGACCTCGGCCGGGCGCGGCTTCACGGCGACCGGTGGCTGGGGGTTCAAGCCCCTGAATTCGCGTACTTCTCCCTCGGGCACACCGAGGGCATCCAAGGCGGCGGCACTGGCGGCGTACCAGCTCCTGGCCGGGGGCACGCCCTTGGCCATCGGCCCCAAAGCCCCGGCGACGACCAGCTTCTCCTCGGCGCGGGTGGCTGCGACATAGAAGAGACGCCAATGTTCGCTAAGTTCGCGCGCGTCGGCCGTTTCGATGACTTCGGCCAGCACGCCGCGCTCAGAGGACCGGGGCCGGAAGATCGGCAGCTTTCCGGACGCAACAGACGGTTCCCAGCCCAGAAAGTCGCGCGGGGAGCGCGTGGGATCGACGGTGGCGTCCGCCAGGATGACCAAGGGCGCCTGCAGGCCCTTGGCGCCGTGCGCGGTCATCACCCGCACCGCCGCCTGGGGCTGGGCCGAATCGCGGACGATCTCGACATCGCCGCGATCGAACCAGTCGAGGAAGCGTTGCAGCGACGGGGTCGCAACCTTTTCGAAATTAAGCGTCGCGTTGAGCAGTTCTTCGATCGGATCGCGGGCTTCCTCGCCCAACCGGCGCAACAGCTTGCGGCGACCGTCCAAAGGACCGGAAAGTAGTTCTTCCAGAAAGCGATAGGGGGTGGCGATGTCAGCGCGTGCGAGGAGTGCGTAGAGCGGCGCCAGACGCTCCTCGGGCTGCGTCCGACGCAGGTGACGCCAGAGTCCGCCACTGGTGCGGACCGAAGCGTCCATTAGCTCCTCCTGCGACCAGCCTATCAAGGGGGACACAAGCAGGGATGCGAGCGACAGATCGTCCTCGGGCTGCAAGGCGAAGCGGATCGCGGCGAGCAGATCCTGCACCGCCAAAGGCGCGTTCAGCCGCAGGCGATCGACGCCCGCCACCGGCACGCCCTCGGCATAGAGCCGCGCGACGATCAGCGAGGCAAGCTCGCCGCGACGCTTGACCAGGATCATCACATCCTCGGGCTGGAGCGGGCGGCCCTTGCTCTCCAGCATCATGCCGCCCTGCCACCAGTCGCGCACCTGCCGCGCGATGCGCCCGGCCAGCTCGCGGGTGGCGTCGCTGACCCATTCCTCCTCGTCGGCCTCGCTGCCGCCCTCGGTGACCGGCGGCCAGAGCGTGACGCTGCCGGGGCCCGGCACCCGGCTGTCGTGGAGTTCTCTGTCCGACAGCTCGCCCATGCCGGGCAGCGGCAAGGCGCCGAGCGCGGCATCGACGAATTCGAGCACCGGCTTGGTCGAGCGGAAGCTGTGGGTGAGCGACAGCTCCTCGACTTCGCGGGGCTCGGGCTTGTCCTCGTCGAATTCATAGTCCGGATCGGCCTCGACCCGCGACAGCGCGAGGAAGCGCTCGAAGGCGGCGCGGAAGAAGATCGGATCGGTGCCCTGGAAGCCGAAGATCGCCTGCTTGTAGTCGCCGACGGTGAACAGCGTGCGCATCGTCGTGGCGCGGACGCCCTCGCCCACGAAGAACTCGTCCGCGATCGCGCTGACGATCGCCCATTGCTGGGGATTGGTGTCCTGCGCCTCGTCGATCAGGACATGCTCGGTCGCGGTATCGAGCTTGAAGCGCACCCATTCGCCCATGCCGGGCTCGGCGAGCAGCGCGACGGTGCGGTGGATCAGGTCGTTGAAATCGACTGCACCGAGGCGGCGCTTCGCCTGGGCATAGGTCTCGGCATAGACGCGGCCTGCCTCCAGCCCGCGGGCGAGCAGATCGGCATAGGCGGCCTGGGTCTTCATGCCGAGCAGCTGGCCGCAGGTCTCGAACAGCCGCATGGCGTAATCGGCATAGGCCGACTCCTGCGGCGCCTGCCCCTTGCCGAAGGAGCGCGGCTCGCCCTTGGCGGTGGCCCAGATTGAATGGAGATCGGCCAGGCTGGCGGCGCGGGCTTCCGGGCTGCGGCCGAGCCAGGCAGCGGCGATATCGGCGCGCTCAAGCCCCCTGCCCGTGCCCCAATCGGCGTTCATCACGGTGAGCGCGCGCAGGCTGGCGAGGTCGAAGCTGTCGTCGGCGCAGCGGCGGGCGATCTCGGCGTCCACGTCGCCTTCGGGGAGTTTCAGCGCTTTACGGAGATGGAGCTGGATCGGTTGAGGCAGCGCGGCGAGCGCTTCGCCTTCGCGGGCGCAGGCCTTGAGGAAATCCTCGGCCTTGCCCTCGCCCAGCCGCAGCGACAGCGCGCCGACTGCATCGACGATCCAGCCGCGCCCGTCGCGCTCGGCATCGACCAGCATTTCGGCCAGCGCCTCGCGGGAGAGCACGGCTTCCTCGCGCTGGTCGAGCGGACGAAAGCCGGGGACGAGGCCGGCTTCCATCGGGAAGGCGGCGAGCAGCGACTGGCAGAAGCTGTGGATCGTCTGGATGCGGATGCCGCCGCCGGGCGCATCGAGCACCTTGGCGAAGAGCTGGCGGGCCTTGCCGATCATCTGCTCTGTCGCAGTCTCGCCCAGCGAAGCGAGGTCGGCACGCAGGCTACTCTCATCGATCCGCACCCATCGAGCGAGGCGGCTCGTGATACGTTCCGACATCTCGGCCGCGCCCGCCTTGGTGAAGGTGAGGCAGAGGATCGCACCCGGATCAGTACCGTGCAGCAGCAACCGCCAGACCCGTGCCGCCAGCACCTGCGTCTTGCCGGTGCCTGCGGACGCGGACAGCCAGATATGGCGCTCCGGGTCGCTCGCCCGGCTCTGGTTACCCTTCAGGGGATGAAGCTGACGGACTTCAGACATTTTCTATACTCGTCATCCCCGCGCAGGCGGGGATCCAGAGCCAAGCAGGACTGGCGGGGCAGAGAAACCCTGGATCCCCGCCTTCGCGGGGATGACGGGTTAGGGTGTGGGTTTGAGGTGCAGCTGCTCCCCGGCGAAGGCCGGGCCCCAGGGTCACAAGCGACACGGCAGAGAAGCCCTGGGCCCCGGCTTTCGCCGGGGAGCAGTGTGGGGCTTGGGCGCTGACCTCACTCACGGCCATACCATTCGTCGAGCCGCATCAGCTGGTCATACTCTGCGTATGGCGCGTATTCGGGGTGGAGCTTGGCGGTGAAGGGTTCGTCGCCCGTCAGCCATTGCCGCACGGCGTCGCCGAAATGGTGTGCGGCGAGGTCGACGAATTCCTCGGCCGGGATCGGCTCCTTCTTCTTCGGATCGACGGGGCTGTCGACATAGCCGAAGCCGCCGGTGCGCGGGGAGCGGGCGAGCGACCAGTATTCGAAGGCGCGGGCGATGCCCTCGATATCCTGGAACCCGCCCCGCTCGGCGATCAGGCCGAGCAGGCCGAGCTGGAGGCTGAACCCGGCGCGGACGGCGCGGGTGCTGGGGGGCTGGCCGGTCTTGTAGTCGATGATCGCGAGGCTGCCATCGGGCAGGCGATCGATGCGATCGAACTTGCCGCGCAGCTTGACGCCTTCGAACTCGATATCGCCGTCGAGTTCGACCGCGAGCACCTTGCGGTCCGGGTTCTCGGCGATCTGGCGGGCGATCCAGTCGATCGCTTCCATCAGGCGCGGCTGCCAGAGCGCGCGCATCATCGGATGGGTGCGCTCATCGACCAGCATCGCCTCGGCGCGGGCACGGAGCCTGGCCGGATCGCAATTATCGAGCTCGAACCATTTCTGAAGAACGTCATGTACCGCCGTGCCCCTCCACGCGGCGCTGGGATCGGCATCGACCGGATCGAGCGGCGCGAGCTTGAGCATGCGGCGGGCGTAAAAGGCATAGGGATCGGCCTTCAACCGATCGACTTCGGTGACCGAGATCGCCTTGGGGCGGGCTTCCACCGCCGGTTGCGGCGCCGGGCGGTCGGCGGGTTCATGGGCGCCGGGATTGTCGATCGCGTGGAGCCAGGCGGCGAGATCGGGCGCGCGGTCGAGGCCTCCGGACAAGGCTTCGAGGCGGAGCCAGAAGCGCGAGGCAATCGTCGGCGCGGTGGCGTCGCGACGGGCGCGGGTGAGCAGCACTTCGGGGGCGCCGAGCGCGCCGGCAAGGTCATGCGCGGCGAGGCCGATGCGGCGTTCCAGGCCCGGCAGGTCGAGCTCGGCGCGGATGCGCGGGGCGAGCCAGGGGTCGGGCGCGGGCAGACTTGGCCAGACGCCTTCGTTGAGGCCCGACAGGATCATCAGGTCGGCGGTCTGCAGGCGCGCTTCGAGCTGGCCGAGAATGGCGAGGCGCGGATGGCCGCCCTGGGGCGGGCGCACCGCGATGCCGTCCATCAGGGTGCGCAGCATCGGCGCGAGCGTGTCGGGTTCGGCGCGCTGGGGGCCGTCCACCGCTTCGCGTTCGAGATCGTCGAGCAGGGTCGCGGCGGCGCGGCCCTCGGCGCGGCTCCATAGCGCGTCGCCGCCGAGCGCCTGGGCGGTTTCGCGCAGCGCGGCGAGGAGTGTGGGGATCGGCTGGGCGCCGGCGCCGAACGCGGCTTCGAGCGGGGCGAGCAGTGCCTTGGCCGTGGGCCACCAGGCCTGGGCGGCCTTGCGAATGGGGCCGTCCCTACCCTCCTGCTCGGCGAGATGGCGATCGATGCCGGCGAGGTCAGGCGCCGGGCGCGGGCCTCTGAGCGCGCGGTCAAGCAGGCGGGCACCTTCCAGCCATTCGGTGCGCGCCTCGGGCATCACCAGCGGATGCTTGAGCAGGGTTAGCAGCGGCAGCGGGGCGAAGCGCTGGGCAGCAGCGTCGGCGAGCGCGAGCAGCAACGTGCCCGGCGGCAGGATCGACAGTGGCTGGCCGGCGGAATCGTCGACGGCGATGCCCCAGCGGGCGCAGTGCGCGGCGACGCGGCGGGCGAGCGCGCGATCGGGCGTGACCAGCGCGGCGGTGCGCTCGGGGGTTTCCAGCACCTGCCGCAGGGCTAGCGCAATCGCCTGGGCTTCCTCTGCGGGCGTGGCGACTTCGAGGACGCGCACGCCGTCGAGCCGGCGCTCATGCTCGGGCAGCGTGGTCCAGCCATGGGTGAGTTCGGGCGGCTGCATCGCCGAGGCGATCGCCTTGCTGCGCGAGGGCGCGGCGTCATGCTCGCTGGCGAACATCCAGGGATCGAACTCGCTGCGGTGGACCGACATGCGCTCGAGCAGCAGCTTGAGGTGGAATTGCGGATGGGTCTCGAGGTTGCGCTTGCGGCGGCCCGTGACGGGATCGGGCGCGTGCGGGCCGAGCATGTCCCATTCGGCCTCCGAGATGGCGATGGCGAGATCGGGGAGGACGACCATGCCCTGGGGCAGCCCGGCGACGACGCGCTGGAGCCGGGCGATGGCGGGCGCGCTGGCGGTGATGCCGGCGGCGCAGACGAACCCTTGCGGCGGGTTGGCGGTCCAGCGATCGGCAACCTTGTCGATCAGCCGGCGGCGGCGATCGGCGAGATCGATGCGGCCGAGCCGGGCGAGCTCGCCGGGCCAGCGCTCGAGGACGATGCGGAACAGGTTGAGCGACTTGTCCCAATGGCTCTGCAGCTCGCCTTCGAACTTGAGGTCGGTCAGGCGAGTGAGCGGGACTTCCTCGATCAGCAGCTGGTCGAGCGTTTCGGCGAGGTCGCCGGCGAGGCGGATGGCTTCGGCGGCGTCGTGGCGGGGTTCGGCCTGCTGGATGAGGCGGGCGAGGATGAGCTGGCGCTGGAGCGGGTTGACCGCGGGGGGCACGGGATCGGGATCGGCGGCGGCATCGAACACCGCTTCGTCAAGCTCGGGATCGCCGACCGCGACGAGGCGGGGCAGCAGCAAGCCGCCACCGCTGGCGCGGACGAAGGCGTCCTGGATCGCCTTCTTGGCGCGGTTGTTGGGGAGGAGGACGAGACCCCGGGCGAGGCCCATCGGGTCGCTGCCGAAGCGCTGGATCAGCCCGTTCGCCAGCGCATCCGCGAAGGCGCGGTGCGGGGGGATGGTGTAGAGGTGGAGGGCTTGGGGCATTGCTTGGATGAAGCCTAGAGTATCGCCCCAACGCCGTCATCCCCGCGCAGGCGGGGATCCAGAGTCACGAGCGATACGGCAGAGAAACCCTGGATCCCCGCCTGCGCGGGGATGACGGGGTCTATACCGTCGCCAATATCTCTTCGGCTTCCTTGACCGCGCCGGGGGTGCCGACATCGAACCACAGGCCCTGGTGGACCGTGCCCCACAACCGCCCCTGCTCCATCGCGCGGTTCCAGAACAAATTGGTCGAGAACGGGCCCTCGGGCCAGTCGCGGATCACGCGGGGGTGGATGATCTGGGCGCCGGCATAGACGAAGGGCGCCAGGCGGCCGGGCTTGCGGCGCTCGGTGATGCGGCCGAGCGGGTCGAGGCGGAAATCGCCCATGCCCTTGTGGCTATAGGCGCGCGCCAGGGGCACGAGCAGCAGCAGCGCGTCCATCTTCTCGTCGTCCCAGGCGGCGGCGAGCGCGTTCAGCGAGCCGATCGGGCCGTCGACCCAGAGCGTGTCGCTGTTCACCGTGAAGAAGGGCGCGTCGCCGAGCATGTCGCGCGCCTGGACGATGCCGCCGCCGGTCTCCATCAGCTGGGCGCGCTCGTCCGAGATCTGCACGTCGATGCCGCCGGCACGGGCCTTGAGGTGCGCCTCGACCTGGTCGGCAAGATAATGGACGTTGACCACGGCGCGCTTGATCCCGGCTTCGCGCAGGTGATCCATCGTGTGATCGAGCAGCGGCTTGCCGGCGACTTCGACCAGCGGCTTGGGGCGCGTCACGGTGAGCGGGCGCATGCGCTTGCCGAGGCCGGCGGCCATCACCATCGCGGTCTCGGGCATGGCCACGGCCGGGTTCGGGCGCAGCGAATAGGTGGCGGAGGGTTTCATTGCCCCGGTCTTATGCCTTGGTCAGTGCGAGGGGATCGCCGCGCATGTCGGCGGGGATATTGGCTGCGAACCAGTCGGCGACCGGCTTGAGCGCGGGGTGCTGGAGGTCGCGGTTGAGATAGGTCCAGACGCGCGGACAGAGGCCGGGGTAACGCGGCTTGCCGTCGCGCTGCCACAGCCGGGTGAAGATGCCGACGATCTTGGCGTTCCGCTGCGCGCCGAGCACGTGATAGGCGACGTCGAACGCGTCGCCGGCGCCGGTGATGCGCTTGTAGCGATCGAGCATCGCGGTCTCGAGGCTTTCGGGCACGTCGCGGCGGGCGTCCTGCAGCAGCGAGACGAGGTCATAGGCGGGATGGCCCGCCAGGGCGTCCTGGAAGTCGAGCAGGCCCAAGGTTTCCGCGCTACCGTCGATCAGCATGAGATTCTCGACATGGTAGTCGCGCAGCACCGTGACAGGCGTGTGACCCGCGAGGACCGGCGCAAGCGCTTCGTCCCAGGCCTTGCGGTATCCGTCGATGTCGACCTCCAGGCCGACCGCGGGGCAATACCATTCGGGGAGCAGGTCCGCCTCGCGGTGGTACTCGGCGAGGCTGTAGGGCTTGAGGATGTCCGCGGCCGGATATTCGGCCAGGCGGATGAGCAGGTCGATCGCCTCCTCGTAGAGGCGCAGCTCGCTCTCGGGCGCGGCGTCGACGGTCTCGCGCATGCGGGCGTCGCCGAAATCCTGGATGAGAACGAGGCCCTCGGTCAGGTCCTCGTGGAGGATCTCGGGCGCGGCGAAGCCGTGGCTGGTCAGCCAGCGGGCGATGTTGATGAAGGGGCGCGGATCCTCGTGTGGGGGCGGCGCGTCCATCAGGATCGCGGTGCGGTCATGCTCGACCACCCGGAAATAGCGGCGGAACGAGGCATCGCCGGCGAGCGGGCGGATCTCGGCTCCGCCCCAACCAGCGGCAACAAGGAAGTCGGGCGCCGCGGCGGGCGGATTCATGTCGGAAACCATCGGTCCTTCCATGCCGCCGGTACCTTCGCTGTCAAGACGCGCGCGCCGTCCGGTGCCACATCGAGGGACAACCACAGCGCATCGTGCCATGCCGCCTCGCCCAGCCGCTCGGGCCATTCGACGATCAGCAGCGAATCATAGCGGGCATCGTCGAGGCCCAGCTCCTCGGCCTCTTCAGGCGCATCGAGCCGGTAGAGATCGACATGGAGCACCGGGAAACGGACCTCGGGCGGCTCATAGGGCTGGACGATCGCGAAGCTGGGCGACGGCGCCTCGCCCTCGAGCCCCAGCGCGGCGAGCAGGCCGCGGGCGATGCTGGTCTTGCCGGCACCAAGCGGGCCGGAAAGCGCGATGACATCGCCGGGACGGGCGAGCTCCGCCAGCTTGCGGCCGAGTTCGAGCGACTGGTCCAGGCTGGTGAGGATCATCGCCGCGGCAGCTCCACCGTGACCAGCGTCCCCTCGCCCGGCTCGGAGATCAGCTCGATCCGGCCGCGATGGGCTTCGACGAACTGCTTCGCCAAAGGCAGGCCCAGGCCCAGCGAGCGCTGGCTGCCGCGGGCGTTGCCAAACTGGGCGAAGCGATCAAAGGCGGTGGCAACCTGCTCGGGCGTCATGCCCGGCCCGTTATCCGAGACGATCACGCGGGCGACGCGGCTGTTGCCATCGAGATGGAGCAGCACCCTGCCCTGTTCCGGCGTCTGCGAGACGGCGTGGCGCAGGAGATGCTCGATCACCTGGCGGACGCGACGCGCATCGCCGGTGATGCTGCCAGCGCTGCCGGCATTCTCGACCACCAGCTCGATATGCTTGGCCTTGGCCAGCGGCGCGATCGCTTCGGCAGCATTCTGCGCGGCATGCTCGATATCGACCGGCGCCTTCTCGAGCGGCGAACCTTCACTCTGGGTGAGATCGAGCACTTCGTCGATCATCGTGCCGAGCCGATCGACCGAAATCAGGATCGCATCCGAATATTCCTGCCCGCTCTCCGAAAGCGGGCCGGCGAACCCGCCGTTCAGCATCTCGGCGAAGCCCTTGATCGAGGTCAGCGGGGTGCGCAGCTCGTAGCTCATGTTCGCGAGGAACGAGGTCTTGACCCGGTCCGCCGCTTCCAGCGCTTCGTTGCGAGCGCTGAGCGCGCGCTCGGCGCGGTGATGATCGGTGGTATCGAGCATCGTCACCAGCGCATTGCCGTCGGGCAACGGCACCGCGGTCACGTCGAAATGGCGGCCATCGGCGAAGGCGATGCTGGAGCCGCGCGACTGGCGCTCCTGCGCGGCGATGCGGATCAGGTCGCCGATGATCTCGCCGCGCGACGCCTTGACCAGCTTCGGCCCGAAGGCGCGGACCAGCTGCGGCACCTGCGGATGGCTGTCGAGGAAGCTGTCCTCGAAACCCCAGACCTGGCGGAACTTGCGGTTCCACAGCTGGAGCCGACCCTTGCCGAACACGGCGACCGCTTCGGCAAGGCTCTCGAGCGTGGCGGTGCGCACCTGCTGCATCTCGCCATGCTCACGCTGCAGCTCGAACTGCTGGGTCTGGTCCTCGAACAGCAGCAGCAGCCCGCCTTCGGGGAGCGGCTGGGCAACGACGCGCATATGGGTGGCGCCGAGGCTCCAGGTCTCCTCGACCGCGTCGGGCGACACGAACCAGTGCGCCCGCTCCGCCCGCCAGGCCGGATAGTCGCGCACCTCGGGCAGGCGATTGGCCTCGCGCATGCGATCGAGCACGCGATCGAATTCGGGGCGATCGGCCAGCCACTCGTTGCGGATCGCGAACATCCGGCGGAACGGCTGGTTGGAGAAGATCAGGCTGCGATCGGCACCGAACTGGGCGACGCCGGCGGAGATGCGATCGAGCATCGCACGCTGGGCAGCGGCGAAACGCTTGAGACCGCCGCGCGCCTGCTCCAGCTCCTCGATATCGACCGCGAAGCCGGCGACGCCGCCGGTGGGCAAGGGCATGTCGTGGAGGCGCAGCATCCGGCGCTTGCCGCCGATCGTCGCGGGCATCGCCGCGGTCTGCGGCTCACCGGTGTCGCGGGCGATCGCGGCATTGGCGAGCGGCCCGCCCAGGCCGACGCCTTCGATCAGCTCAAGCCCGCGCTCGACGACATCCTCGGAATCCTTGCCCTCCACGGCTTCGACATAGGCCGAGTTGACCATGAGCAGGCGAAGGTCGCCGCCGCGATACCACATCGGCATCGGCGCAGCCTCGATCAGCGCGGTGAGCGCGTCGAAGGCGGCGCGCAACCGGGTAGCCTCGCGCTGGAGGCGGTTGATCTCGTCCTGGCTCTCGGTCGCGTCGAGGAACCACAGCACGACGCCGCCAGGGGCGTTGACGGTCTGCGGCGCACGCTCGCCGATCACCAGCAGCGCACGTTCCGAGCCGAGCGCACGGACGGAAAGGCTGAACGGCTTGCCGGCCTTTTGCGCGGCCGCGACATGCGCGCCGAGGGCATCGGCATCCTCGGGCAGCAGTCCCGTCCCTGCCCCGGTCAGTTCGTCCAGTTCGCGCGGCAGATCCTGGAAGCCGAGCCAGTCCCCCAGCCGGCGCGACAGCTCGAGCCGGCCATCGGCGCGGACCAGCATCGCCTGGGCCGGCGAACCGCTGACCAGCGCGGCGAGCCGGGCATTGGCCTCGGCGATCGAGGTCGCGTCGGCACGGGCACGCAGGCCGGCGAACAGCGCCCAGACGCCGCCGATCACCAGCAACGCCAGCGCCGCGCCCGCGAGCACCGCGGCCGATTGCGTGATGTGGATCAAAGCGCGCCGTTCCGGGGGATCATCCCCGTCCCTTAGGACAGTTTGTCGCCAAACGAAAAGGGCCCGGCATGCCGCCGGGCCCTTCCTTTTTTCGCTTCGAGGCGAAGTCGCCGATCAGAACAGGTTCGGCAGCTTCACCTTGGCGCCGACATAGCCGAAGCGGCCGACGGCGTTGACCGGATAGATGCGGGTGCCGAGCTCGGGCATCTGGCCGAACAGGTTGCGCACGCCGCCATAGATCTGGAAGCGCTGGTCGATATCGTAGCTCAGGTAGATATCGTGCTGCCAACGCTGCTTGAGGTACTTGTACTCCTCCGCCACGATGGTCGGATCGCCGGCCATCTGCTGGTTGGTGTAGCGCGAGGTCTTGTCGAACCACAGGATTCCGTAGTTCGCGGTGAACCCGCCCAGCTGCCAGGTGAGATCGGCGTTGACCGTGTA
This sequence comes from Sphingomonas kyeonggiensis, assembly GCF_014204495.1. Classification (GTDB taxonomy): domain Bacteria; phylum Pseudomonadota; class Alphaproteobacteria; order Sphingomonadales; family Sphingomonadaceae; genus Sphingomonas; species Sphingomonas kyeonggiensis_A. The sequence goes on from NZ_JACHLN010000002.1 coordinate 960,968, forward strand.
CTTCGGCGAATAGGTCTGGCCGCGCGAGTTGGTCACATCGGCGCCCGGGGTGCCGATGAACTCGAGGCGATCGAGATAGTTGCCGACCACGCTCAGGTTGAAGGTGCCGGCATTGTCGGTCTTCAGGCGGTAGTTGAAGTTCACGTCGAGGCCCGCGGTGCGGAACTGCGCCACGTTCTGCGGCACGACGTTGAAGCTGACGATGTTGCCCGCCGAGGCATTGCCGGCCGCACCGTTCTGGCGGGTGATGCCCGCGCAGAACGGATTGCTGAGCGTGGGCTGGTCGACGCAGAGCTCGGCGAGCTGCTGCGAGGTGACCTGGTTGATCGCGTTCTTCAGCTTGATGTCATACCAGTCGGCACGCAGCGACAGGCCCGGGATGAAGCTCGGCTGGAGCACCACGCCGGCGGTCCAGGTCGTCGCTTCTTCCTGCTTCAGGTTCGGGTTGCCGCCCGCGAAGCCCGGCAGGTTGGTCGAGCGCGAGTCGGTATAGGTCGCCGGGTTGGCACCCAGGCCGCTCAGCAGCGCCTGGCAGTTGGCCGCGCGATACTGGGTGCCGAACTGGATCTCGGCCGGGAGGCACGGATCGGTGATGAACTCGAAGGTCTGCGAGTTGCCCGCATAGAGCTCGCCGATGTTCGGCGCGCGCACCGCCTTCGAATAGGTGCCGTTGAAGGTGATGTCGCGCACCGGCGCGAACTTGCCGTCGAGCTTCCAGGTGGTGGTGTGGCCGATCGACGAATAGTCGGAGAAGCGCACCGCGCCACCCACTTCGAGGCGGTGGACGATGGTGTCGGTAAGCAGCGGCACGTTGAGCTCGCCGAACACTTCCTTCACGTCATACTGGCCGCCGTCATTGCTGAGCGAGTTGGCGAAGGTCAGGCCCTGCGCCGCCAGCGGATCGGCGGTGAAGCTGCTCTTTTCCTTGCGGTATTCCGCGCCGACCGAGAAGCCGACCTGGCCGCCGCCCGGCATGGTGAACAGGCCGCCGAGATCGCCCGACAGATAGGCGGTGGCGACATGCTGCTGGATGCGGGCGCGATCGAGCGTGTCGGCCTTGATCCAGTTATACGCCGCCTGGCTGCCGGCACCCTCGCCGAACAGGTTGAGCGGCACGCACTCGCCCGGACGGAAGGTGGTCGGCGAGAAGACGTCGCGGCTCGCATAGGGCTGGTCGGGCGTCCAGGCCGGGTTGACGTTGACGCGGCAGGTGGGGCCGTTCGCGCCCTGCACCACGTCGATCGCGGCATAGAAGCGGTCGTCGAGGATGTCGTTCAGGTAGCGGCTCGACACGTCGGTGCGGCCATAGGTGTACGACACTTCGTAGTTGAGGTGGCTGCTCAGGTCGCCCCGCACGCCGAACACGCCGCGATAGGTCTCACGGGTGATGTCCTCACCGCGCTGGCCGAAATCGAAATTGTCGCGGTTCATCAGCACGCCGCCATTGCCGGTGGCGGCGATCAGCGGCCGCAGCGCGGCCGGGATATAGGGGTTATCCTCCGGGATCAGGAGGTAATAGTCGAAGGTCGGCTGGGCGAGCGAATAGCTGTGCGTGCGGGCATACTTCGCCTCGGCGAAGACCGAGAAGGCCGGGCTGACGTCGAAATGCGCGATCGCATTGACGACGTGGCGGCTCACTTCCGGCAGCAGGTCGTTGCCATAGTCGGAGACCAGCGTGCCGCTGCCGCCCTGCTGGAAAGCGGTGCGCACGAACTTGCCCGGGTCATAGGGAGTCAGGCCGTTGGCGCCGACGAAATAGTCGGGCAGGCCGTCGAAATCGAGATCGATGCCGCCCTGGCGCGCGGTGTCGAAATAGCGGATGTCGTTGAGCGGCACATAGGTGGGCGTGGTGCCGTTCGGGTTGCGATAGAAGCCGACCTGGTTGGTGCCGCTGTAGCGCTCGCGATCATGCGAATCGAGGCGATCCTCCTCGCCATATTCATAGGCGATGGCGATGTTGCCGCGGCCGTCGGCGAAGTTCTTGCCGGCGGTGATCGAGAACATGCGCTGGCCGGCATCGCCATATTCGGAGATGCCCGCCTGGGCGCGGGCGCTGATGCCCTGGAAGTTCTTCTTCATGATGAAGTTGACGACGCCGCTGACGCCGTCGGCACCGTAGATGGCCGAGGCGCCGCCGGTGAGCACTTCGATGCGCTCGACCAGGTCGTTGGGGATGGTGTTGATGTCGACCGACGCGGTGCCCGGCACGCCCGAGACGTGGCGGCGGCCGTCGACCAGCACCAGCGTGCGCTGGGTGCCGAGATTGCGCAGGTCGAGCAGGTTGAGGCCGGTATAGCCGATGCCGGCGCGGTCACCCGAGTTGTTGCCCGAAGTCGCCGAGCCCTGCAGCGCCGGATAGCCGGTGAGGAAGTCGGTGAGGTTGGTGGTGCCCGATTCCTGGAGCGTCTGGGCGCCCAGGGTCACGACCGGGTTCGGCGTCTCAAAATCCTGGCGGCGGATGCGCGAGCCGGTGACGACGATGGCGCCTTCCTGCGGAGCGGCCTGATCGGCCTGTTCCGGAACCGCGGCCTGCGCCTCGGCGGGTGCGGGCGTCGGGTCCGCGGTCTGCGCGGCCGCCGGCGTGGCGATCTGGGCTAGAGCAAGAACGGCGACCGACGCGGTAAAGGACAGGCCGCGCCGGGTGAGCGCACAAGAGCTACGCATGATACATCCCCTTTAATAAACTGACCGTGCGACCTCGGGGCCGATTGTTGCCGGCTTTTGTCCCTGACTTTGCCAGGACGCCGAAATGCGGGTTTTGGTTGCCTTGCGACAACAGTTTGTTGCGGCGTGTTGCGAGATTACAACAGTAGAGCAGTCCACCCCTGCAACGAAAAAGGCCGCGCCTCCCGGGGGAAGCGCGGCCCTTTCATTCGCCTGACGGCGAAGGATCAGTAGCGATAGTGATCCGGCTTGAACGGCCCCTCGACGGTGACGCCGATATAGTCCGCCTGCTTCTGGGTCAGCTTGGTCAGCTTCACGCCGAGCTTGTCGAGGTGCAGCGCCGCGACCTTCTCGTCGAGGTGCTTCGGCAGGACGTACACGTCGTTCTTGTACTCGTCCGACTTGGTCCACAGCTCGATCTGGGCGAGGACCTGGTTGGTGAAGGACGACGACATCACGAACGACGGGTGGCCGGTCGCGTTGCCGAGGTTCACCAGGCGGCCCTTCGACAGCACGATGATCTTCTTGCCGTCCGGGAACTCGACTTCGTCGACCTGCGGCTTGATCTCGGTCCACTTGAAGTTCGCCAGGCCGGCGATCTCGATCTCGCTGTCGAAGTGGCCGATGTTCGAGACGATCGCCATGTTCTTCATCGCGCGCATGTGATCGACGGTGAGCACGGCTTCGTTGCCGGTGGCGGTGACGAAGATGTCGGCGCGGGTGGCGGCCTCTTCCATCGTCACGACTTCATAGCCTTCCATCGCCGCCTGCAGCGCGCAGATCGGGTCGATCTCGGTGACCAGAACGCGGGCGCCGCCGTTGCGGAGCGACGCGGCCGAGCCCTTGCCGACGTCACCGAAGCCGGCGACGCAGGCGACCTTGCCGGCGAGCATCACGTCGGTGGCGCGACGGATCGCGTCGACCAGCGATTCCTTGCAGCCATAGAGGTTGTCGAACTTCGACTTGGTGACGCTGTCGTTCACGTTGATCGCCGGGAAAGGCAGCTTGCCCTTCTTCGACAGCTCGTACAGGCGGTGCACGCCGGTGGTGGTCTCTTCCGACACGCCCTTGATCGTGGCGACGGTCTTGGTCAGGTAGCCCGGACGCTCGGCGAGGAAGCGCTTCAGCGTGGCGACGAAGATCTCTTCCTCTTCGTTCGACGGGGTGAACAGTTCCTCACCCGCCTCGACGCGCGCGCCCCACAGCGCGAACATGGTGGCGTCGCCACCGTCGTCGAGGATCATGTTGCAGGTCTGGTCCTGGCCCCAGTCGAAGATGCGGATGACATAGTCCCAATACTCTTCCAGCGTCTCGCCCTTGACGGCGAAGACGGGGATGCCGGCCTCGGCGATGGCGGCAGCGGCATGGTCCTGGGTCGAGTAGATGTTGCAGGTCGCCCAACGCAGCTCGGCGCCGAGTTCCTTCAGCGTCTCGATCAGCACGGCGGTCTGGATCGTCATGTGCAGCGAGCCGGTGATGCGCGCGCCCTTGAGCGGCTTCGAAGCACCGAACTCGGCGCGGAGCGCCATCAGGCCCGGCATTTCGGTCTCGGCGATCTCGATCTCCTTGCGGCCAAAGGCGGCAAGCGAGAGGTCCTTGATGACATAGTCCTTGTCGAGCACGGTAGCCACGAGCTGTCTCCAGATGTGAATCAGTTGCGCGCCGGGAATCGCCGGCCGCGATTGGGGCGCCCTACAGGCTTCGCCCTGGCCGCGCAATCCCGATATAAAGATATCTTTATATGTCACGGCGAGCCGGTCTTTGTGCGGGGCACAGCGTCATGATAGCCTCGCCCCATGCACTGGCTGATCCTTCCGCTCGTGACGCTCGCGGCACCCGCCGAACCGGCACAGCGGCGCTACCCCCTCCCCTGCTTCTACGCTCCGCGCGGCGGCGAGCTCGACACCTTCCCGGACTGCGCGGCGCAGGACGCCGACGGCACGATCCGGCTGGCGCCGGCGCATCGGATGAAGCTCGACCATGACCGGGACGGACTGGCTACCGTCCATGTCGGCAAGAGCTTCCATTATGTCGCCCGCGACGGCCGCAGCGCGCCGGTGATGGCGATGGACAATGGCGCCGATCCCTTCGTCGACGGGCGTGCCCGCTCCGAATGGAACGGCAAGATCGGCTATATCGACCGCGGCCTGCACCTGGTGATCGCGCGGCGGTATGACGGGGCGATGCCGTTCGAGAAGGGACGCGCCGAGGTTTGCAGGGGCTGCACGCTGACCGGGGATGGCGAGCATCACTGGTACGCCGGCGGGCGGTGGCTGCGGGTGGACCGGCTTGGGCGGGAAACAGCCCAGCCCTAGTCCTGCCCGTTCCCCGGCGAAAGCCGGGGAACAGTGAAGGGTTAGCAATGAGCATGATATAAAGACATAAAGAATTCTTTATATCACCCTTGACGAACCAACCCGACAGGCGGATGCTTAAGCGGTCGAGGTTCTTCCGCCGGGCCAAATCCGCGCGGAAGCTAAGACGGGAAGCCGGTGCGATTCCGGCGCTGCCCCCGCAACTGTAAGCGGCGAGCGGCGGTCCAGCATGTCACTGGGGGCAACCCTGGGAAGACGGATCGTCCGCGCTGACCCGTGAGCCAGGAGACCTGCCTTTGACGCGATAACGTCCACCGGCGGGGTGCCCGGTCTGGCCGCCTGCTTGCCGCGGCCGGGCTATCCGTCCGTTCGCGGCGCGTGTGCGTGTCCATGCCGGTCTCCCCCGCCCTTCATCGGGGTATGAAGACCATGACCGTCACTGTTGCCACGCTCGGCTTTCCGCGGATCGGCCCGCGGCGCGAGCTGAAATTCGCTCTGGAGAAGTTCTGGAGCGGCAAGTCCACCGAAGCCGAACTGCTCGATTCCGCCGCGGGGCTGCGCGCCGCCGCCTGGGCCCGCCAGGCCGCGATCGGAGTCGACTGGCTGCCGTCCAACGACTTCTCCTTCTATGACCATGTGCTCGACACCAGCCTGATGCTGGGTGCGATCCCGGAGCGCTACGGCGTCGCCGCGGGCACCGCGGACCTCGGCACCTATTTCGCGATGGCGCGCGGTACCACGGGTGAAAGCGCGAGCTGCGCGCACGGCCATGGCCACACCGCGCAGGAAATGACCAAATGGTTCGACACCAACTATCACTACATGGTGCCCGAACTGGTCGCGGGGCAGAAGCTCGCCCTCTCCTCCGCCAAGATCGTCGACGAATATCGCGAGGCCAGGGCGCTCGGCTATGAGACCCGCCCGGTGCTGCTCGGACCGGTCACCTGGCTGAGCCTGGCCAAGGGCCGCGACGTCGATCCCTTCGACTATCTCGACGAAGTGCTCGGCCTCTATTCGGCGGTGCTGACCCAGCTCCAGCATGCCGGCGCCGAATGGGTGCAGATCGACGAGCCGATCCTCGTCACCGACCTGAGCGAGCGGCAGCGCGCCGCGATCACCCGCGCCTATGCCAAGCTGCCGCGCCTGGGCCTCAAGATCATGCTCGCCACCTATTTCGGCGCGCTGGAGGATAATCTCACCCTGGCGGTGAACCTGCCGGTGGCCGGGCTGCACCTGGATCTCGTCCGCGCGCCGGACCAGCTCGACAAGATACTGGTCGCCGCGCCCAAGGGGCTGCTGCTCTCGCTCGGCGTGATCGACGGGCGCAATATCTGGCGCGCCGACCTGGAAAGGCTGCTCGACCGGCTGGAGCCGATCGCGGCGACCCGGGACCTGGTGATCGCGCCGTCCTGCTCGCTGCTTCATGTGCCGGTGGACCTGGCGCTGGAGCCGAAGCTCGATGACGAAGTGAAGCAGTGGCTCGCCTTTGCCGTGCAGAAGATCGACGAGTTGGCGACGCTCAAGGATGCGCTCAATGGCGGGCGCGACTGGGTGGCCGCGAAGCTGGCCGCGTCGGGCGCGGCGGCCGCGGCGCGCAAGATCTCGCCGCGCATCCACGATCCGAAGGTCGCGGCGCGGATGGCGGCGGTGAGCGCTGCGATGCGCGAGCGGACCTCGCCCTATGCCACACGCGCCGTGGTGCAGGCGGAAGTGCTCGACCTGCCGCCCTTCCCCACCACCACGATCGGCTCCTTCCCGCAGACCGCCGAAGTGCGCCATGCCCGGGCCGAGCATAATCGCGGCAATCTCGACAGCGCCGCATATGAGCGGTTCCTGCGCGAGGAGACCGCGCGGACGATCCGCTGGCAGGAGGAAGCCGGGCTCGACATGCTGGTGCACGGTGAGTTCGAGCGGAACGACATGGTCCAGTATTTCGGCGAGCAGCTCGCCGGCTTCGCCTTCACCGTGAATGGCTGGGTCCAGTCCTATGGCTCGCGCTGCGTGCGGCCGCCGATCCTCTATGGCGACGTCTCGCGGCCCGCGCCGATGACGGTGGAATGGTGGCGCTATGCCCAGTCGCTGACAGACAAGCCGATGAAGGGCATGCTCACCGGGCCGGTGACGATCCTCAACTGGAGCTTCGTGCGCGACGACCAGCCGCGCGCCGCATCGTGCCAGCAGATCGCGCTGGCGATCCGCGACGAAGTGCTCGACCTGGAGGCCGCCGGCTGCAAGGCGATCCAGATCGACGAGGCGGCGCTGCGCGAGGGCCTGCCGCTCCGGCGGCGCGACTGGGATGGCTATCTCGACTGGGCGGTCGATGCCTTCCGGCTGACCGCGGCGGGCGTGGCCGACGCGACGCAGATCCACACGCATATGTGCTATTCGGAGTTCAACGACATCCTGCCGGCGATCGGCGCGATGGACACCGATGTGATCTCGATCGAGACGGCACGCTCGCAGATGGAACTGCTCGAAGGCTTTGCCGCCTATCGCTATCCGAGCGCGATCGGGCCGGGCGTGTACGACATCCACGCACCGCGCGTGCCGGCGCAGGACGAGATGGTCGAGCTGATGCGGCTCGCCCAGACGCACCTCGCGCCGGAGCAACTCTGGGTGAACCCCGATTGCGGGCTCAAGACCCGCAAATGGGAGGAAGTGAAGCCGGCGATCGACGCGATGGTCGCGGCGGCACGGGCGCTGCGCGTCCGCGTGGCCGAGCCGGCCTGACGATTGGTACCGCCCGGCCATGGTACGGTCGGGCGGTAACTCCGCCGGAAATGGTGGTACCCCAATTTTTGGGCGGTGACGAAAGCCGCGGGACCGGGCAAATCGTGGCTCGCGTCACAATCCACATTGCGAGTTCACCCATGCTCAGGTTCCTTGCGTCTGCGTTGCTCCTTTCGCTCGCCCCCAGCCTGCCCGCCCTTGCGCAGGACAGCGCCGGCATCATCCGCGATGTCGGCGATCCCGGCGGCGACGCGCGGGCCTGGGCGGCGATGATGCGCAACTATCCCGAGCAGGTGAAGGTCAACTGCTGGAAGCTCGGCTGCATGGTCATCATCAACGAGACCGCGAATTACGACGTGGTCGGCTTCTATGTCGATTCCGCCAGCCCGGGCCGCTCGCCGCGCTGGAGCGACAACCAGATGGGCAATGCGCTGGAGCCGCTGAAGGCGACGCTGCGCTTCAAGAATGGCGGGCCGAAGACCTGTGCGCTGCCGGTGCGCTTCGTGCTGCGCCAGCGCGACACGCACGAGAGGATGGACGTCAACACCACCGGCAGCTTCTGCTCGACCCCGCACCAGGACACGGTGGTGCGGATCAAGGTGCTGGAGGGCAAGGTCTATGTCCGCGGCGACGACGAGACGCCGGCGGACCCGACGCACTAGGGCGTCAGGCGGTCCCCGCGCTGTTCGAGAGCAGGCGGGGATCGATGCCGGCACCGGCAAAGGCGACTGCCCAGCGGTCCTCGGCGTCGATGTCATAGATCAGGTCGGGCGTGCCGGTGGTGTTGAACCAGCCATGGCGCGCCATCTCGCTGTCGAGCTGCCCCTCGCTCCAGCCGGCATAGCCGAGCGCGACCAGATATTTGGCGGGGCCGGTACCCTCGGCGATCGCCCGCAGCACGTCGATCGTGCCCGACAGCGCCCAGCGGCCATCGACATCGATCGTGTCCTGCCCGCCCCAGTCGGGCGAATGGAGGACGAAGCCGCGACGCGGCTCGACCGGGCCGCCGAAATGCACCGGCGTGTCGGGCGCGTCGCCCGGCTCGATCTCGAACTGCTTGAGCAGGTCATGGAGGGTCAGCCCCTCGATCGTGTCGCCGATGCCGATGCCGAGCGCCCCCTCATTGTCGTGCGCGCACATCGCGATCACCGCGCGTTCGAAGCGCGGATCGCCGATGCCCGGCATGGCGAGGAGGAACTGGCCGGTAAGGAAAGGTGTCGAGTCCATGCCCGATCAACGTAGCCGCACCACTTCGGCTCCGCACGCTTGAAAATCACCCGCCACAAGCCGATGGAGCGGCACGACTCATTTCCAGGAGAGAAGAATGACCATCCAGGTTGGCGACCGCATTCCCAGCGTAACCTTCGTCAAGGTGACCGAGGCTGGCCCCGACCAGATTTCCTCGGACGACTATTTCGCCGGCCGCAAGGTGGCGATCTTCTCGGTGCCGGGTGCCTTCACCCCCACCTGCTCGGCCAAGCACCTGCCGGGCTTTGTCGAGAAGGCCGAAGAGATCAAGGCGAAGGGCGTGGACGAGATCGCCTGCACCGCGGTCAACGACGCCTTCGTGATGGGCGCCTGGGGCAAGGCCAGCGGCGTCGAGGGCAAGGTGACGATGCTCGCCGACGGCAATGGCGATTTCCCCAAGGCGCTGGGCCTGACCATGGACGGCTCGAAGTTCGGCATGGGCACGCGCGGCCAGCGTTTCTCGATGCTGGTAAACGACGGCGTGGTCGAGCAGCTCAACGTCGAGGCGCCGGGCCAGTTCGAAGTGAGCTCGGCCGAGTATCTTCTCGGCAAGCTGTGAGCTGAACACGGCAGCGTAACGGAACCTTGGAAGGCTCGCCGGAGTTGATCTGGCGAGCTTTTCAGAAAGGGACCGACATGGCCGATACCGAAACTGCCAACGCACTTCCCGAAACGATCGAAGAAGCCAGGGACGAGGCGAAGAGCTTCCTCGCTCAGGCGCAGGAAGCGATCGGCGACGCAGTCGACGCGACCGTTGCCGCGGTGAAGGAGCATCCGATCGCCGCGGCCGGCATCGCCGCCGGAGTCGCGGCGGCAGTGGGCGGGGCCGCCTATGCCGCCACCCAGCTGGGCGGCGACAAGGAACCCGCGGCCAAGCCGGCCAAGAAATAAGCCGGAAAAAATTCCTCCCCTATGGGGAGGGCCAGCCTGGGCCGGGGCTTCCCCCGGCCCATGGTCTTGCCAGAGTCATTTTTGGCGCTTAGCCCTGCAAGATGACTCAAGCATCCGACATCGTCGCCGATCTCGAGCGCCTCTACAACGCCTCGGTCGATCGCCTCAAAGCCGCCCTGAACCGCTATATCAGCGAAGGCACGCCGCCGAGCCCGGAGGACCGGACCGACGGCAGCTTCGCCTATCCCGAGCTGCGCGTAACCTATCGCGGCGGCACCGACCGCAACCGCCCCACCCCGCGCCGCTCGTTCGGCCGGCTGGTCGAGGAAGGCGAGTATCGCATCTCGGTCACCCGCCCGGCGATGTTCAGCCGCTACCTGATCGAGCAGCTGACCTTCCTGATCGAGGATTATGACGTCGAGGTCCATGCCGTCACCGGCCGGCAGGAGATCCCCTTCCCGTACGTGCTCGATCCGGGCCACATCGCCGCGATGGACCAGATCTCGGTCACCGAGCTGGGCCGCCACTTCCCGGCGACCGAGCTGGCGCATATCGGCGACGAGATCGCCGACGGCCTGTGGATGTCCTCGGACTCGACCCGCCCGCTCGCGCTGTTCGACGGGCTGCGCACCGATTTCTCGCTCGCCCGCCTGCGCCACTATACCGGCACCCCGGTCGAGCATTTCCAGCAGTACATCCTGTTCACCAACTATCACCGCTATGTCGACGAGTTCGTCCGCTGGGCGGTCGACCAGCTCGGCGAAGGGTCGCGCTTCACCGGCGTCTCCGGCGCGGGCGGCATCCTGGTCGAGGCCGGGGACGATACCGACCGGCTGCTCAACGACACCTCGGCATGGCGGCGCCACCAGATGCCGGCCTATCACCTGATGGCGAAGGACGGCTCGGGCATCACGCTGGTCAACATCGGCGTCGGCCCGTCCAACGCCAAGACGATCACCGATCACCTCGCGGTGCTGCGCCCCGAGGCATGGCTGATGATCGGGCATTGCGGCGGCCTGCGTCCGAGCCAGCGGATCGGCGACTATGTCCTCGCCCACGCCTATCTGCGCGACGATCACATCATGGACGACGTGCTGCCGCCGGAGATCCCGATTCCCGCCATCGCCGAAGTCCAGCTCGCCCTCGCCCGCGCCGCCGGCACCATCTCCGGCCAGTCGGGCGACGAGCTCAAGCAGCGGCTGCGCACCGGCACGATCGTCACCACCGACGATCGCAACTGGGAGCTGCGCTATTCGCAATCGGCGCTGCGCTTCTCGCTGAGCCGCGCGGTCGGCATCGACATGGAGTCTGCCACGCTCGCAGCGCAAGGCTATCGCTTCCGCGTGCCCTACGGCACGCTGCTCTGCGTCTCGGACAAGCCGCTCCACGGCGAGCTCAAGCTGCCGGGCCAGGCGAACCTGTTCTACGAGCGCGCGATCGCCGAGCACCTCAAGATCGGTATCGAGACCTGCGAGGAGCTGCGCCGCGAAGGCGCCAAGCTCCACTCCCGCAAGCTGCGCGCGTTCAACGAGCCGCCGTTCCGCTAAGACTGTCCGCCGTCATCCTTCCTTCGGGTAGGATGACGGGACCGGGCGGACATCCTATCTCGGCGGTGCGTTCAGCCCTGTTGAGGAGAGCCACCATGATCGACCCCGAGGAACAGCCCGAAGCCGAGGCGCCGCACGCGCACCAGTCCGACGGCACCGACAGCTCGGCCGAATGGGACGCGCAGATCGCCGACGAGGGCATGATCCCCGACAGCGATCCGCCCGCCTGAATCCCGCTCAAGGCGTGAGCACGAACTCCACGATCACGCTCTCCTCAATGTGCACCAGGCCAGGCTTTGGCGCCGGCTTGGCTCGGCCAAACGGCGCATTCTCGAACAGTCGCTGCACACTGGGCGGCAGGAGCTGGCCAGCCTCGTCGATCGCCACCAGCTTTATGGTCTTGTAGCCGAGCGAACGTGCATAGGCGTCGGCATCGGCACGCGCGGCCGCAAGCGCACGGGTCTTCGCCTCGCGTCGCAGGCCCGGCTCGTCATCGATCTGCGACTGCTCGCTGCCCAGCCCGACATTGATCTGCTGGAGTCCGGCACGCACCTCGGCGAGTTGCGCTGGAGAGGTGAAGGTGATGATCACCGAACCGCCTAGGCGTGGCGGCAACGGCGAATATCGCGGGGGCGCCGGCGGAAGCGGCACCCTCGGCGTCGTTGTGATGACCGGCGGCGCCAGGGGTGCGGATCGCGGTGGTGCGGGTGGTGCGGGCGGCACAACTACCGGAACAGCCACCGAGGCCATCAATGGCGGCCAGTCTCCGCGCACCACCGCACTCGCGGGCAGGCCTGCCTTGGCCACGATCCGGACGATTTCGCGGTACTTCTCTTCGCGCGCGGTCTCCATGGCCTTCGGATCGCCATTCTCGCCCCAGAAGGTAGCGGTGGCGGTGATCACGCTGGCCGGGCGATCGATCACCCCGTCGCCGACAATCTTGAGGCGCACTTCCTGCGCTGCCGCCGGCAGCGCGAAGGCAGTAAAGGGCAAGGCGAGAAGAGCTGCCCGCAACATCCTGATTCGCATTTAGATCCCCCCTTTAAGACACGCTGCCCTAACATGGCGTCAGGGCAGCGGCCTTGAACAAAGCCGACTTACCAGCCCTGCGGCTGCCCCTTGTTCTGCTCGTCGAGCCACTTCTTCAGCGGGGCGAAATATTCCGCCATCGCCTTGCCCGACATTTCGCGCGAGCCGGTGAATTCCTGCAGCGCGTCCGGCCAGGGCTTGGACGCGCCCATCGCCAGCATCTTGTCGAGCTTCGCGCCCACTTCCTTGTTGCCGTAGAAGGAGCAGCGATGGAGCGGGCCCTTCCAGCCGGCCTGGTCGCACGCCGCCTTGTAGAATTGGAACTGGAGCACCCGCGCCAGGAAATAGCGCGTATAGGGCGTGGTCGCCGGGATGTGGAACTTGGCGCCCGGATCGAAGCGGGTCTCGTCGCGCGCCACCGGCGGTACGATGCCCTGATATTGCAGGCGCAGCTTGTCCCAGCCGGCCTGGTAGCCGTTCGTCGGGATCTGGCCCGAGAACACGCCCCAGCGCCACTTGTCGACCAGCAGGCCGAACGGCAGGAACGCCACCTTGTCCATCGCCTGGCGCAGCAACAGGCCGATGTCCTTGTCCGCGCTCGGCACCTGCGACTTGTCGAGCAGGCCGATCTGGACGAGGTAGTCCGGCGTGATCGACAGCGCGATGAAGTCGCCGATCGCCTCGTGGAAGCCGTCATTGGCGCCGTCGAGGTACAGCGTCGACTGCTTGTTGTAGGCGCGCTGATAATAGTTGTGGCCGAGCTCGTGGTGGATGGTCACGAAGTCGTCGGCATTGACCTTGATGCACATCTTGATGCGCAGGTCGTCGACATTGTCGATGTCCCAGGCCGAGGCATGGCAGACGACTTCGCGGTCCTCCGGCTTCACGAACTGCGAGCGCTCCCAGAAGGTGCCCGGCAGCGGCGCGAAGCCAAGCGACGAGTAGAAGCCCTCGCCGGCCTTCACCATCTTGAGATGGTCATAGCCCTTGGCCTTGAGCAGCTCGCCCACGTCATAGCCGACGCTGCCGGCGCCGGCGGGCGCCACGATGTCATAGATATTGCCCCATTCCTGCGCCCACATGTTGCCGAGCAGATCGGCGCGAATCGGGCCCTTGGCGGGCTGGACGGCGCTGCCATATTTCTCGTTGAGCTTGCGGCGCACATAGGTGTGCAGCGCGATGTAGAGCGGCTTGAGGTCGTTCCAGATCTTGTCGGTGGTCGCGGCGAAGGCGGCCGGATCCATGTCGTAGCCCGAACGCCACATCGCGCCGACATCGTCATAGCCGAGGCCCGTCGCGCCCTTGTTGGCGATGCCGACCAGCTTGGCATAGTCGCCGCGCATCGGCGCGCCGACATTGTCGTTCCAGCTGACCCACATTTCCTTGAGCTTGGCGGGATCGCGCTCCTCGCCCATCGCCGCCTCGATGTCCGATCCGTTGATCGGCTTGCCGTTCAGCGTGCCCTTGCCCGCACCGTAGATGCCGGTGATCTTGGCCGAGAGGCCGGCCAGCTCCTCCGCCGCGCCCGGGGTGGTCGGCGCCGGCAGCACGATCTTGTTGCGGAGCATCGCGAGCTTGCGGCTGGTATCATAGTCGAGGCCCGGCACATTGGCGTACTTGGCCGCGCCCAGCGCGAGATCGACCTGCAGCGAGGTGAGCTTGGCGCCTTCGCGCGCCGTCATCGCCTCGGTGTCCTGGTTGATATAGGTGCTGTAGACCCAGTCGGCGCGCGCGGCGACGACACCCTGGGCGCCGAGCTTCGCCTCGGCATCGGCGACGAACGCCTTGGCCTCGGCAGCGGTCGGCGTCTTGTCCTGCGCGCCGGCGGGCGCGACGACTAGGGCGGCCGCAAGCGCGAGCGCCGAAATACCGGTACGGATCATGGGAAGGCCCCTCTTATATCTGGATGGGGCCGACGATGGAGATGCGTTCCCGGGCGGTCAAGCCGCGAAGAAATCGGCGATCGCGCGCCCCAGCTCCGGCCGGGTGACGGCGCTCATGTGGTTGCCGGGAATCTCGACGAAGGTGGCGTTGGGCAGCAGGTCCGCAAGTTCATGCGCCGAGCCGTTATGATCGTCCTCCACGCCGGCGACGACCAAGGTCTCCTCGGTCAGCCGGGCGAGATGCGCTTCCTGGGTATCGACAAAGGTATCGAGCACCGGCAGCAGCGCCAGCGGATCGGCCTTGGAGGTCTTGAGGAAGGCTTCGGTCAGCCATTCGCTCGAACCGCGCTCAAACGTCCCGAGATTGGTGAGCACGCGGCGGAAATAGGTGCCGGTGCGCGAGGCGGCGGTGAGGCCCGAAAGCCCCATGCCGGCGAGCATCACCTTGCGCGGCGTGGCGCCGCCGTCGACGATCATCCGCACCGTGGTCCGCGCGCCGAGCGAATAGCCGCCCAGGTCATAATCGGTCAGGCCCAGATGCTCGACCAGCGCCAGGCCGTCGCGCGCGGTCACGTCCGGCGGATAGCTGGCGGCTTCGTGCGGCGCGGCGCTCATCCCATGCCCGCGCAGATCGGGCATGATCACCCGGAAGCCCTTCTCCGCGAGCTTGGCGGCATGGCCGTACTTGATCCAGTTGATCTCCGCGGTGGAGGCGTAGCCATGGACCAGCACCGCGTCCCTGCCCTCGCCCATCACATGCCAGGCAAGCTCGGCGCCGTCGAAGCTGGTGAAGCGGTGCGTTTCAATCGGGAAGTCGGCCAACTTTATCCATCCAGCGTTTGACGAGGCTCGGGTTCTCTTCGGTCCGTGATGCCGGCAGGTGGCTCGTGTCAAGCCACGCGCGGTGCCAGCTTTCGCATCCCGAATGCTCGGTGGGGACGAAACCGCCCGGATCGTCGAAGCTGCCGATCGTCAGGTCGAGCCGGTCATGGCCGTGCGCTTCATAGGTCAGCGGCGTGCCGCACTGGTAGCAGAAGCCGCGCCGGGCGATCGGGGAAGACGGGTAGCGCTCGGGCTCCCGCTCCCAGCGTACATCCGTCCTGGCGACATTCTTGAACGCGATCGAGACGCCGCCGGTGGCGCGCTGGCACATGCGGCAATGGCAGAGATAGGCCTCGTCATCGCGCACCGTCACCGAATAGCGCACCCGGCCGCACTGGCAGCCGCCGGTCATCTGCGTTTCCATGGTTGCACTCCTTGCAATTATTGCGACGCACAATGCACTCAGGTTGCAGATTGCAATCTATAAGTGTGCTTATTATGTGCGCGCTATGACCGAGAGTCTTGGATTCCTCTTGAGCGATACCGCTCGCCTGCTGCGCCGCCGTTTCGACGAGCGGGCGCGCAGCAGCGGCGCGAGCGTGGCGCAGTGGCGCGCGCTCAAGATCCTCTCGCGCCAGCCCGGCCTCAATCAGGGCCAACTGGCCGAGCAGCTCGAAGTCGAGCCGATCACCGCGTGCCGGATGGTCGACCGACTGGAGGAAGCCGGCTTCGTCGAGCGCCGCCGCGATCCCGCCGATCGCCGCGCCTGGCGGATCCACCTCACCGAAAAGGCCGATCCGGTGCTCGACGAGCTCCAGGAGCTGGCCGGGGTGATGATCGAAGATGCGCTTCAGGGGTTGAGCTCCGTGCAGCGTGAAGAACTGGTCGGATCGCTCCAGGCGATCCGCGCTAACCTGAGCAACGTTCAAGAGGGCAAAGAGGCCGCAAATGGCTGACGCAGATCCCAAGATCGAGAAGTCCGAAGAGACCAGGATCACCATCGAGAGCGAAGGCACGGCCGCGCCGGAGGCACCGGCCAAGCCGAAGCGCGGGCTGCTGCGTCCGCTGCTGATGTTCGGCGTGCCGGCGATCCTGCTCGCCATCGTGGGCTATTTCTACTTCACCGGCGGCCACAGCGTGTCGACCGACAATGCCTATGTGCAGCAGGACAAGAGCTCGGTCTCGACCGACGTCGCCGGGCGCATCGTCTATGTCGGGGTGAAGGAGAACCAGGCGGTCAAGGCGGGCGACGTGCTGTTCCGCATCGATCCCGAGCCCTACAAGATCGCGGTGGCCCAGGCCCAGGCCGCGATCGCCGCGGCGCAGGTGCAGCTCAACACCGACCAGGTGAGCTTCCAGGGCAAGGGCGCCGACATCCAGGCGGCGCAGGACGCGATCCAGAACGCCCAGGAGAATTACGACCGGCAGAACGCGCTGATGAAGCAGGGCTTCACGACGCGGGCGAACTTCCAGTCGGCCCAGCATGCGCTCGAGCAGGCGCGGGCCCAGCTGCAGAATGCCCAGGCCAGTGCCAATGAGGCGCGGGCCAAGATCGCCACCGGCGCGGCGGTGCCCGGCGAGAACCCGCAGATCGCGGCGGCGCGGGTGCAGCTGAGCAAGGCGCTGCTCGACCTGCAGCGCACCACGGTGGTCGCGCCGGTCAGCGGCGTGGTCAGCCAGACCAAGAGCCTGCAGGTCGGCCAGCAGATGATCACCGGCCTCGCGGCGGTGACGATCGTCTCGGACAAGCCGGCATGGGTCGATGCGAACTTCAAGGAGACCGATCTCAACAAGATGCGGGTCGGCCAGTGCGCGATTGTCGGCTTCGATGCCTATCCGGGCCTCGAGCTGCGAGGGCATGTCGAATCCCTCGGCGCAGGCACCGGCAGCGAATTTTCCGTCCTCCCGGCCCAGAATGCCAACGGCAATTGGGTGAAGGTGACGCAGCGCGTACCGGTACGCATCGCGATCGACGAGAAGAGCCCGCGCGCGCTGATCGCCGGCATCTCGGCCGACGTGAAGGTCGTGTTCAACGGCCCCTGCAAGTAACATGGCGTCGGCAGCCCCCGGCCGCGCCACCAGGGCGGGTGAGGCGTCTCCCTCTACGCCTCCCCGCCCGCAAGCCGCTCCCCCGTCGGGGGGCGGCGCTGCACTGCCCGTAAAGTACAAGGGCCTTCTCACGCTCGGCGTCATGATGGCGACGATCATGCAGATCCTCGACACGACCATCGCCAATGTCGCCATCCCGCATATGCAGGCGTCGCTCGGCGCCACCCGCGACACGATCAACTGGGTGCTGACGAGCTATATCGTCGCCTCGGCCATCGCGATCCCGATCACCGGCTGGCTTTCCGACCGGATCGGCTCGCGCAACCTGTTCCTGATCTCCACCGTCGGCTTCGTCATCGCCTCCGCGATGTGCGGCGCGGCGCAGACGCTGGAGGAGATGGTCGCCTTCCGCATCCTGCAGGGCATCACCGCGGCGTTCCTCAACCCGCTGAGCCAGACAGTGATGCTCGACATCAACAAGCCCGAGGACCAGCCCAAGGCGATGTCGATCTGGGGCATGGGCATCATGGTCGGCCCGATCATGGGCCCGCTGATCGGCGGCTACCTGACCGACAATTTCGACTGGCGCTGGGTATTCTACGTCAACCTGCCGGTGGGCGTGGTCTGCTTCGCGATCCTGTGGTGGCTCCTCCCCTCGCGGCCGATCCGCAAGCGCCAGTTCGACGCGTTCGGCTTCTCGCTGCTCGCCATCGCCATCGCCTCGCTGCAGCTGATGCTCGATCGCGGGCAGGACCAGGACTGGTTCTCCTCCACCGAGATCTGGGTGGAGATGCTGGTGTCGATCATCGCCTTCTGGATGTTCTTCGTGCACCTGTTCACCGGCAAGAACCCGATGTTCGAGCGCGAGCTGTGGAAGCATCGCAACCTCGTCACCGGCATCTTCTTCATGATGGTGATCGGCCTGGTGATGATGGCGACGATGGCGCTGCTGCCGCCGATGCTGCAGAGCCTGTACGGCTATTCGGTGTTCGACACCGGCCTGTTGCTGATGCCGCGTGGCGTGGGCGTGGTGATCACGATGTTCGCGGGTGCGCAGCTGATCCAGCGCGGCTGGCTCGATCCGCGCTGGTCCGTCGGCATCGGCCTGGCGATCGCGGCGGTCTCGCTGTGGGAGATGTCGGGCTGGACGATCGAGATGGGCAGCACGCCCTTCATCGTCTCGGGCTTCGTCCAGGGCCTGGGCCTCGGCCTGGTGTTCATGCCGCTCAACGGCCTGGCCTTTGCCGGCCTCCCCCCGCATTTTCGTACCGAGGGCTCGAGCCTGCTCAACCTGACCCGCAATATCGGCGCGTCGGTGGGCATCTCGGCGGTGAGCGCGATCCTGGCGCAGAACATCCAGCGCAGCCACCAGTATCTGGGTGAGCACGTCACCGCGACGACGATGAACGGCATGGGCTCGCTGATCCAGGGCATGGGCCAGCAGGGCGCGATGATCACCGGCATGATGGACGCCGAAGTGAACCGCCAGGCGGCAATGATCGCCTATCTCAACGACTTCTGGCTGATGGCGATCGTGACCGCGATCAGCGTGCCGCTGGTGGTGCTGCTGCAGAAGCCGGGCGGGAAAGTGGAGAATGATCCGGCTGCGGCGGGGCACTGAGCTCCGCCCGCCGGAAGGGCTGCGGCTTGACATAGGCCAGGCTGCGCCACGCCCATTCTAGCGGGCCGCTGACGAAGTGGCGCATCCATAGATTGGCGAAGGCGACCAGCGCGACGATCCCGATCGTCGAGATCGCCGCCATCTCGGCCCAGCCAAACCGCCCCCAGAGGTTGAAGCCCCAGGGCGCGAACAGGATGTACATGCCGACGATCTGCTGGAGGAAGTAGAGCGAGAAGGCCATGCGGCCCGGCGCCTTGAACAGACCGAGCACCGCGGCGCCGGTGCGGCCCTTCACCGCGAGATTGACCAGGGCAAGATGCCCCAGGCCGATCGCCATCCGGGCGAACTCGCCGGTGATCCACAAGCTGCGCGGACCGGGCGAGAAGCTGAGCGTCTCGGCCAGCCCGATCCAGCGCGCGGTGAGCCCGAACCCGTAGCCGGCCACCATCAGCCACAGGTAGAAACGCGCGCTCCGCAGCCCATGGATCACGCCCCATTTCCACAGCGCGACGCCGATCAGCATCGTGCAGAACGCCTCCAGCACGTCCCAGACCAGCCATTCGCTGGCGAGATAGCTCCAATAGCGCCAGGCGTTCTTCGCATAGGGCAGCCAACCGCCCTGATGCGCCGCATGCTCGCGGGCAACCGCCTGGGCATCGGGGACATGGGTCTCGAGCTTGCGCCATTCGGTCAGCGCGGCCGGATCGCCCGCCTCGACCTTCTGCACAAGCTCGGTCCGCGCGACATATTCGCGGGCGCCGTATTCGGGGATGCCGAGCCCGGTGATCACCGCCCAGCCCAGCCCCAGCACGACCAGCGTCTTCGGCCCCAAGGTGCGGAACGGGAAGAGGAACAGCGCCGCGAGCGCGTAGATGTGGAGGATATCGCCCGGCCAGAGCAGCACGAACACGTCGAACAGGCCGAACGCCAGCAGCCAGAGGTTGCGGCGATAATAGAGGTCGGCGACCGCGACCGGCCCGTCGGGTTCCATCGCCTTGCGCGCCAGCACCATCATGCCCGCACCGAA
Source organism: Sphingomonas kyeonggiensis (assembly GCF_014204495.1). Classification (GTDB taxonomy): domain Bacteria; phylum Pseudomonadota; class Alphaproteobacteria; order Sphingomonadales; family Sphingomonadaceae; genus Sphingomonas; species Sphingomonas kyeonggiensis_A. The sequence goes on from NZ_JACHLN010000002.1 coordinate 980,794, forward strand.
CAGGAATTCGAGCAGGCAGCGCTGGGTGCCGGCGAAGAACAGGTTCACCGCCCACCAGGCATCGCGGTCCGCCGCGGTCCAGCCGATCAGCCGGACATCGGCCGAGAAGGTCCAGACGCTGGCGGCCATGTACGGCACGTTGATGTAGAAGATGCCGAGGATCGCCAGCCCGCGCAGCATGTCGAGCACATCGATGCGGGCCTTGCCGCGCACCGGCGCCAATCCGGCATTGCCCGTTTCCACCACGCGTCGCGACCCACCCCAGAGAAGGGACCGGTCTAATCTGGATCAGTCAATTCCCGGTAAAGAAGCGCGATGCGGTTCACGTGCCGCCGCAACGTCTCGTCCTGCGCGTCGATTCAGGATAGGATCGGGCAACAGAGGGGAATGCAGATGCGGATCAAGATGCTTGCCATGGTTTCCGCCGCGCTCGTGCTGGGGGCCGCCGCCCCGCCGCGCCCTGCCCCGATCGAGCAGCTCGACGTGGCGCTGCACGAACTCACCCCCAATGGCGGCGACTTCACCCTGGCCACCATCCCGGCCGACGAGCGCGGCGCCTTCGCCCGCGCACGGGTGGACCGCATCGAAGTGGATCCCGACGCGCTCGCGCTGGTCGAGGATCGCCAAAGCGCCCGTGCGCTCGCCGCGATGCTCCTCAGCTATTTCGCTATGCCCGATCCCCCGCGCATCACCACCAGCCCTTCGCGCGTGGGAACCACGGTTGCGGCAGCCGGCGCGATCCTGCTCGGCACCAAGGTGATCGACCCGACAGACAAGAAGGATTTCGGCTACGAGGAGCAGGCGCGCCCGGCATTCCAACTTGGCTGGTTCCCGCCGGCGCGCGAAGGGCCGGAAGCCGGCGCGATCCGCGCATCGCGGATGGTCGCGATGCTCAACAAGGCCGGCGGCTGCTCGGGCCCGCTCGCCGATGTGCTGGACAGTGCCGAGAAGCTCGGCAACCGCGAAGCGGCCGACCTCGCCCGCCGCGTCCGCAAGGACCTGGGCCGCTCGATCTACCCGCCCGACTATAGCTGCGGCGGCTGATTTCCGCTGCGCCGGCACGCGCAACAAATTATTACACCTGCGTAACTTCGCACCCGCAACATGTAACCGTGTAACCGCCCTATAATGATGGAAATTCCGCTTTTTCCGGCGCCGTCCTGGCGTGGCCAAACGAGATTTCCATGCGCGAACGAATTGCCAACCTCCCCCTCGCCACCAAGACCACGATCATTACGATCTCCAGCTTGCTGGTGCTCGCGCTCGCCACCTTCGTGCTGAGCGACCGGGTGCTGACCGCCGATGCCGAACGCGTCGCGGCCGAGCGCCAGGAGACCAACATGCGCGTCGCCTGGAAGGTGCTGAACGACGAAGGCGCCTTCCGCGCCGACGGCACCGATCTCTATGTCGGCGAGCACAAGCTCAACGGCTGGACCCAGCCGGTGGACGAGATCAAGCGGCTGGTCGGCGGCACCGCGACCGTGTTCGCGGGCGACACCCGCATCACCACCAATGTGCTGAAGCCCGACGGCAGCCGCGCGGTCGGCACACCGCTCGCCGCCGGTCCTGCCAAGGACGCGGTGCTCGGTCAGGGCAAGCCCTATCGCGGCACCGCAGAGATCCTCGGCAAGCAGTTCTTCACCGCCTATGATCCGATCAAGGACGCCAGCGGCAAGGTGGTGGGCGTACTCTATGTCGGCATTCCGCGCAGCGACGTGCTCTCGGCCATCCAGTCGGTCCGCTCGTCGATGGCGATCACCGCGACGCTGATCACCCTGCTCGTCACCGCGATCGGCTTCCTGATCGGCCGGGCGATGTTCCGCCCGCTCGCCCAGATGACCGAGGCGATGGAACATCTCTCGGCCGGCGACACCGCCGTGACGATCCCGGATCGCCGCAGCGAGGATGAGATCGGCAAGATGGCGCGCGCGCTCGAGCGCTTCCGCGTCGCCGCCAACGACAAGGCCGCGGCCGAGGCCAAGCACCGGCTGGGCGAGATCGAACGCGAAAAGGCGATGGCAATGCTGGGCGGCGCGCTGGAGCGCGTGGCCGGCGGCGACCTGACCGCCGATGTCGGCAAGGATTTCCCGAGCGACTATGCCGAGCTCGGCGGCAACTATAACGGCGCCCTCTCCAGCCTGCGCGCGCTGATCGGCACGGTGATGGAAAGCACCGGCGCGATCCAGACCGGCTCGATGGAAATCGCTGCCGCGTCGGAGGACCTTGCCCGCCGCACCGAGGGCAATGCCGCAAGCCTCGAAGAGACGTCGGCCGCCGTGACCCAGATGAACCAGCGCCTGCGCGCCACCGCCGATGCCGCGAGCCAGACCGTCACCCGCGCCGATGCGGCGATCGCGGTAGTCGGCTCGGGCCGCGAGACCGCCGACGAGGCGGTGCAGGCGATGAGCCGGGTCAGCGAGAGCGCCAAGGGCATCGACTCGGTGATCGAAGGCCTGGACAAGATCGCCTTCCAGACGCGCGTCCTTGCAATGAATGCGGCCGTGGAAGCCGGCCGTGCCGGCGAGGCGGGCCGCGGCTTCGCGGTGGTCGCCGACCTCGTCTCCGCCCTCGCCATGCGCGCCGAGGAGGAAGCCAAGCGGGCTCGCGACCAGCTGACCGTAACCCAGGCTGAAGTCGAGACTGCGAAGGGCGCCGTCGAGCGCGTCGATGGCGCGCTTTCGGAGATCGTCGACACGGTGGGCGAAGTGCACCAGCTGCTCGGCACGATCGCTTCGGACAACCAGGCCCAGTCGACCGCGATCGGCGAAATCAGCACCGCGATCGGCACGATGGATCAGGCGACCCAGCAGAATGCGGCGATGGTCGAGGAAACCTCGGCGGCGGCGCGTGCGCTGACCGACCAGGTGAGCCGCCTCGACGCGCAGGCCGGTACCTTCCGCATCGACGATGGCGGGCGCCGCCCGGCCGCCGCATCGGCTCCGCGCGGGTTCAAGCCACTGGCTAGCACCCGTCCTGTGCCGGCCAAGCCGATCGGCGACGCCGAGGCCTGGGCGAGCTTCTGATCTCTGGTTCCCCGGCGAAAGCCGGGGCCCAGGGCCACAAGCGACACGGCAGAGAAACCCTGAGCCCCGGCTTTCGCCGGGGAACCGCTACTCCGCCGCTTGTCCAGGCAAGAACAACGCCGCGAACGCGTCCATCGGCGCGCTTTCCGGCCATTGCGGGACATCGTCGGCGATGACGATCCAGGGCTGCTTGCGGCTGGTCCAGATGTGCAGGCGCGGGCTGGGCTCATCGCTGCGGTCGAGCGTGCCCGCACGCACGATCGCCAGGCCCGGCCGGCCGCTGTTCACATTGTAGAGCCGGGTGTGGCAGGTGCCGCAGGCGAAGTGGCGCGAGATCGCGCCGTTCGAGGTCGGCAGGGTGAAGTCGACCACCGCACCCTTCACGATCGCGAGCGCGGCCTCGCGCACCGGCGCCTGCTCGGCAAAGGCGCTGCCCGAACCCGTCTGGCAGTCGCGGCAATGGCAGCAATAGACGGCCGGCAGGTCGTCCATCGCCAGGGTGTAGCGGACGGCGCCGCAGCGGCAGCCGCCCGCTATCACCGGGTTACGCTTTCTTCAGGTGGCGGCGGCCCAGCAGCTCCGCGATCTGCACCGCGTTGAGTGCGGCGCCCTTGCGGAGATTGTCCGAGACGCACCAGATCGACAGGCCGTTCTCCACCGTCGAATCCTCGCGGACGCGGCTGATGAAGGTGGCATACTCGCCGACGCATTCGATCGGCGTGACGTATCCGCCGTCCTCATGCTTGTCGACGAGCATGATGCCCGGCGCCTCGCGCAGGATGTTCTTGGCCTGCTCGGCCGAGATCTCGTCCTCGAACTCGATGTTGATCGCTTCCGAATGGCCGACGAACACCGGCACGCGCACGCAGGTGGCGGTCACCTTGATCTTCGGATCGAGGATCTTCTTGGTCTCGACGACCATCTTCCACTCTTCCTTGGTCGAGCCGTCGTCCAGGAAGCTGTCGATGTGCGGGATCACGTTGAAGGCGATCTGCTTGGTGAACTTCTTCGGCTCGGCCTGGTCGCCGACGAAGATGTTGCGCGACTGCTCGAACAGCTCGTCCATGCCCGCCTTGCCCGCGCCGGAAACCGACTGGTAGGTCGCGACGACGACGCGCTTGATCTTCGCGGCATCATGGAGCGGCTTGAGCGCCACGACCATCTGCGCGGTCGAGCAGTTCGGGTTGGCGATGATGTTGCGCGCCTTGTAGCCGTCGATCGCTTCCGGATTCACTTCCGGCACGATCAGCGGCACGTCCGGATCCATGCGGTAGAGCGACGCATTGTCGATCACCGTGCAGCCGGCGGCGGCGAACTTCGGAGCATAGAGCTTCGAGCCATCCGAACCGATCGCGAACAGGGCGATATCCCAGCCGGTCGGATCGAAATGCTCGATGTTCTGGACTTTGTAGGTTTTCCCTGTCTCGCCGAAGTCGATAATATCGCCGGTCGAGCGCGACGAGGCCAGCACGGCCAGGTCGTCGATCGGGAATTCCCGCTCGGCCAGGATGTTCAACATTTCGCGCCCGACATTGCCGGTGGCGCCTGCGACGACGACACGGTAGCCCATCACTTACTCCAGGGTGGAAACTGCGGCCGCGCTACGCGCATCCCACCGCCTGTGCAAGCAAGCGCTGCTTGTTTCGCGCGATGGCTGGGCTTTTTGTCGATTTCGCGCAAGACGCGTTTGGCGCAATTTTGTTACCCTGCCGGGAAGGACGGAGGGGATGATGCGGCGGATCCTGATGATCGTGCTGATGGGGCTGAGCCTGGGCAGCTGCGCCTTCAAGGGCGCGCTGAAGCTGGACTGCGCCAATTTCGCCAGCTTCATCCATCCGATCGAGCTGACCCCGCTCGAACGCCAGATCCGCGCGCTCGACCTGGAGACACTGCCGCCGGCCGAGCGCGAGCTGGCCGACCGGCTCGCGGCCGCCGAGCTCGCGCGGCTGGCCGCCGATCCTGCCGCGCCCCCTGCCCCCGAGCGGCCGGTGCTGCTGCTTTCCGGCGGTGGGCAATGGGGTGCGTTCGGCGTTGGGCTGATGAACCAGCTGGTCGAGAACCGGCAGTTCCCCGATTTCGGGGTGGTGACCGGGGTGAGTACCGGCGCACTGCAATCGCTGTTCGTTGGCGCGGGGCTCGATCGGCAGGACGATGAAGGCGCGGCGATCCGCGCGGCGCTGACCGCCGCCTATTCCCCGGTAAAGGAAAGCGACATCGTCGATCGCGAGGGACTGCAGGCGATGGCGGCGATCAACGGCGCGCTCGCCAATCTCAAGCCGCTGCGCCGCCGCTTCGAGCAGCGCATCTGCCCGGCGATCTACGATCCCAAGTCGCCGCAGGGTCAAGCCGGCGTGTGCATCGTCAAGACGCTGCGCGACAGCAAGACGCGCAAGGTGCTGCTCGGGCTGATCGAGGCGAATTCGGGCGAGTTCGGCTATGTCGACGTGCAGGAGCTGCTCGCGCCCTATGGCAACTCCGACGCGGACCTGACCAAGGCGACCCAGTGCCTGGCCGGCGCGGCGCTGGCCTCGGCGGCGGTGCCGGTCTTCTACCAGCAGGTACGGGTCGACGGTAGAACCTATTATGACGGGGGCGTGCGCCAGTCGGTGTTCCTCGCCTCGGTGGCGGATGCGCAGCGGGTGGCGAGCGAGATCGTCCGCCGGGAGCGCGCGCGATTGACCGGGCGCCAGCTTGAAGCCGCACCGGCCAAACCAGGCGATATCTATGTCATCCGCAACGGCTCCACCTGGCTACCGCCCGATCAGGATGTGATGCCAGGCTATCCCGCCGAGATCGACAAGAAGGCCGACGCACTGCGCGCCGCCCAGCGCGGGCAGGCGATCATGGTCAACCAGCTCGAAATCGGCTCGATCGCCGCGCTGCGGCTCAGCCGGCCGGGCGGCGCGATCTGGTTCGTCAGCGCGGACGGCTATCGCAACTATCGGCCGACCTATGACGGCAGCATCACCTGCGGCCCGCTCAAGGAAGCCAGGCGCGGGGCGATGTTCATCCCCGAATTCATGCGCTGCATGATGGACTATGGCCGCAACCGAGCGACCGGTGGAGAGCCCTGGATCGACCTGTGCCATTATGACGGCACCGAGACGCGGGCGGTGTGCCGGCGGCCCGACGGGACGATGCCGGGCGCGGTGGGGCGGCGCTAGGCTTCCGCCGCCGGGCTCGCGCGGCGCAGGAAGGGTTGCCAGCGCAGATAGGCCAGGCTGCGCCACAGCCATTCGAGCGGGCCGGTGCTGAAGAAGCGCAGCCAGAGATTGGCGAGCAGCAATTGCCCGCCGATCACCAGCAGCACCGTGCCCGCCAGGTCCGACCAGCTCTGCCGCCCCCACAGCCCAAGGCCCCAGGGCGCGTAGAGGATGTAGATCCCGATGATCTGCTGGAGGAAATAGAGCGAGAAGGCCGTCCGTCCCGCCACCTTGAACGGGCCGAAGATCGCCCGCCCCGCCCCGCTCTTCACCGCCAGGTTGACGAGCGCGACATGGCCGATCGACACCGCCATCCGGGCGAATTCCTGCGTCATCCACAACAGCTTGGGGCCGGGCACGTTGGACAGGAACTCATGGCCCGCCACCACACGCAGCGCCATGCCGGGCAGGTAGCAGGCGAGCATCAGCAGCAGGTAGAAGCGCGCGCTGCGCTCGCCCTGGATCACGCCCCATTTCCATAGCGCGATGCCGATCAGCATCATGCAGAAGGCCTCGGCGACGCTCTTCACTATCTCGGGCCAGAGGAACATCTGGTAGAAGCCGATCTGCATCCCGGCATAAGCCAGGAAGCTGCCGCCGTGCCCCTTGGCCTCCATTTCGGCGATGCCCTTGATCTCATCGCCACCGGTGCGCAGTTTCTCGACCTTCTTGCGCCACTCCTCGAGCGCCTTCTTCTCGGCAGGCGTCACCGGCTGGTGCGCGGCGAGCTTCTGCTCGGCGACCTGCACGCGCTCGACCAGCGCGGCACGCTCGGCATAGCGCAGCGCGCCATTGCCTGCCGTGTAGAGCGCGAAGCCCAGGCCGAGCACCACCAGCCATTTCGCGCTCAGCCGCCGGAACGGGAAAAGCAGCAGCGCCGCCAGCGCATAGATGTGGAGGATGTCCCCGGCCCAGAGCAGGATGAAGAGATCGAAGATGCCGAAGCCGAGCAGCCAGAGGTTGCGCCGCAGATAGAGATCGGCGACCGCGACTGGCCCGTCGGGCGTCATCGCCACCCGGGCGAAGACCATGAGCCCCGCGCCGAACAGCATTTCGAGTAGCCCGCGCTGGGTGCCCTCCAGCACCACCTGGATCCCCCACCAGCTCGCCTGGTCGAGCGGATCCCAGCCGATCAGCCGCGGATCACGGAACAGCTTGGAAAGCTGTGCCCCCATGAAGGGGATGTTCATGAAGAAGATGCCGAGGATCGCCAGCCCGCGCAGCATGTCGAGCACGTCGATCCGTGCCTTGCCGTGCACCGGCGCGAACGCCGCTCCCGTCGCATCCGTCATCGCTCTTCCCCCCGCCAAAGCGAGGGGAAGGATAGGTCAGCAAGATATCTGCGTCGAGACGCAGATATCCGGTTATTTCGCCTTGGTCTTGCGATCGAGGAAGTCGAGGATCGTGTTCCACAGATGGACGCTGATCCCCGGGCCGCCGACGCGGTGGGTGTGGCCGGGGTAGAACATCATCTCGAACGGCACTTCCGCCTTTTGCAGCGTGGCCGCCATCGCGGTGCTGTTCTCGAACACGACGTTATCGTCCGCCATGCCGTGGATCAGCAGCATCGGATCGGCGATCTTCGCCGCCTCGCCGATATTGTCGGACGCCTTGTACGCCTCGGGCACCTTGTTCGGGTCACCCATGTAGCGCTCGGTATAATGGGTGTCGTACAGCTCCCACTTGGTCACCGGCGCGCCGGCGACACCCGCGGCGAACACGCCCGGCGCCTTTTCCAGCATCTTCAGCGTCATGTAGCCGCCGTACGACCAGCCATAGGTGACGACCTTGCCGGCATCCACATAGGGAAGCGTCTTCAGATAGTTGGCGCCGGCAACCTGGTCCTCGACCTCGACGGTGCCCATCGCGTGCCAGATCTGGCTCTCGAAATCGACGCCGCGATTGGCCGAGCCGCGATTGTCGATCTGGAACCAGATATAGCCGCGCGAGACGAGATATTGCTGGAGCGCGCCGCCCCAGGCCTTGCTCACCGTCTGCGAATGCGGGCCGCCATAGTGCTGGAAGAACACCGGGTACTTCTTGCCCGGCTCCAGCTTGGGCGTGATCATCTCCCAGTTGAGCGTCGAGCCGTCGGCCGCCTTGATCGTGCCGAAGGTCCGCTCGCGATGCCCGGCGAGATAGGCGTTATAGGGATGATCGGCGGCGGTTACCGCGTTCTCGTTCACCCAGGCGATGCGCTTGCCGGTCGCGTCGGCCAGATAGGTCTGGGCGGGCTGTCCGGTATTCGAGCGCTTGACGATCGCGCGGGTGCCCGAGGGATCCATCGTCGCCTCGTTCCACCAGCCGGTCTCGGTCAGGCGGGTGATCGCCCCACCCTTCTTGTAGTCGACCGAATAGAGGTGCCGCTCGAGCACGCCGTCCTTGTTGCCGAGGAAGAAGACGCGGCTCTTCGCCTCGTCCACGCCGACGACGTCGGGGGTCACTTCCCAGTCGCCCTTGGTGATCTGGGCGAACTTGCCCTTGGCGAAGCGATAGAGATGGCCGTGGCCATCGCGCTCGGACCACCAGAGCAGGCTGCCGTCGTCGAGCGGGGTCAGCGCGGTCGACAGGTTCACCCAGCTCTTGGCACGCGCCTTTTCGCTGAACAGCACGACCGACTTGCCGGTGGCCGGATCGACCTGGAGCAGGTCGAGCACGGTCTGCTCGCGATTCTCGCGCTGGACGTAGAGCGTCTTGCCGTCCTTCGACCAGTCGACGCGGGCAAGGTAGATGTCCTTGTCGGTCCCCAGATCGACGCCGACCTTGTGGTCGCCGTTCGGGTCCATGACGTAGAGTTCGACATTGGCGTTGGGCGTGCCCGCCTTGGGATAGCGCTGCTGGAACAGCTGGGTGCCCTCGGCACCGATCGCGGCGCGGGTGACGACGCCGACCGGCGCCTCGTCGAAGCGCTCGACCGCGACATAGCGATCGTTCGGGGCCCACCAATAGCCCTTGAACCGAGCCATTTCCTCCTGCGCGACGAACTCGGCCTCGCCCCAATGGACGGTACCGGCGCCATCGTCGGTGATCGGCTTCGGATTGCCGTTCGCCAGGCCCATCACCACCAGGTTCTGGTCCTGCACGTACGAGACATAACCGCCCGCGGGGCTGATCTCGGCATTGAGCTTGGGACCTGCCTTGGCGGGCAGCTTGGCGACGCTGCCGTCGAGCCCGGCGCGGTAGAGCTCGCCGTCCAGCGGCACGAGCACCGACTTACCGTCGGGCGCCCAGTCATAGGCGACGATGCCCTTGGTGCCGGCGATGCGGGCGCGTTCACGCTGCATCTTCTCGGCCTCGGACATCTCGGCGCCGCTGCCGAACTTCTTCGAATCGACGAGCATCCGCCATTCGCCGGTGCGGGTGTCCATCGCCCACAGGTCGAAGCGTTCCTTCTCGTCGGCGCGGTTGCGCAGCAGCGTGAGGAACTTGCCGTCGGGCGAGAGCTTGGCGGCGCGCGGCTGCGGCCCGTTCAGATCGGGGCTGGCGAACACGCGCTCGAGCGTGAGGTCCTTGTTCTGCGCCAGCGCTTCATTCGCCATCAGCGGCGCTCCCATCATTGCAAGCCCAACCAAGTATTTCCGCATAAACCCCGATCTCCTTGGGGCCGCGTTATTGCGGGGTACGGGCGCGGGGTAAAGCCGCAGGCCGAAGGAATCTTGCGCTGCCCCGCAACAAAATCACGCGCTCAGTCCAAGCCGAGCGCCACCTTGCGTGAGACCAGGATGAAGCGCGGGCCCGCGCCGTTGCGCGCAGCGCGGTCGTCAGGATTGTAGAGCGCACATTTCTTCAGGCTCAGGCAGCCGCAGCCGATGCAGCCATCGAGATCGTCGAGCGTGCGCTGGAGCTGGGCGATCTGGACTTCGATCCGCTTGCGAATGCCGCGGCTGATCCGCGCCCAATCCGCGCTGGTGGGCGTGCGCCCCTCAGGCAACTTACCCAGTTCCTCGGCGATCTGCGGCAAGGTGAGACCAAGCTGCTGGGCGATCAGCGCGAAGGAGATGCGGCGGATGTCCGATCGCAGGAACCGCCGCTGGTTGCCGCTGGTGCGGATCGGATGGACGATCCCCTTCCCCTCGTAGAAGCGCACCGCCGACACCGCGATTCCGGTCCGCGCTGCCAGTTCGCCGATCGTCAGAAGCTCGTTCCCGCGCACCGCAATTTCCCGCTTGACCTCAACTTAGGTTGAGGTTGTAGCTGCTCGCGGCATGGCATCCAATGAGGAAAGGAAATCCATGTCCCAGCCCTATATCGAGCATGTGAACGTGACCGTGCGCAGCCCCGAGCGCGCCGCGAAATTGCTTGGCGACCTGTTCGACTGGCATGTCCGCTGGGAAGGCCCGGCGCGCGACGGCGGGCGCACCATCCATGTCGGCGATGAGCGCACCTATCTCGCGGTCTACACCCCGCCCGAGACGCCCGACCAGGCGACCTTCGAGAAGGGCCGACCGCTCAACCATGTCGGAATCCTGGTCGATGATCTCGACGAGATCGAACAGCGGGTGGTGAAGGCCGGGCTGATCCCGTTCGCCCATGCCGATTACGATCCTGGGCGGCGTTTCTATTTCCTGGATCACGACGGCACCGAATTCGAGATCGTCAGCTACGCGTAAATGTCTGGCTAACCTTCATTTTCGGCAACCCGTGGGTGGTGCGCGGGGTTCTCTTCGCTACCAGTTTACGAGGAGAGCCCGCGTGACCACCAACCATGACGTGTCCAAACTCGACGACCTGATCGTCACCACCATCGACAGTGTGCGCGGCTATGAACATTCAGCCAAGCACGCCGATGCCGGCCGCTTCGTTCAGTTCTTCGAGGACATGGCCGACGAGCGTCGCCGGGTTATCGACGCGCTGTCCGCCAAAAGCCGCGAACTGGGCGGCACGCCGGCCGAATATGGCTCGACGGCGGCGACGATCCACCGCCGGGTGGAGGATTTCCGCCGAGTGCTGGGCGGTGGCGATGCCGCGATCCTGAGCGAGATCGAGCGTGGCGAGGATTATCTGAAGCAGGAGTTCGACCGGGTGCTGGCGGACGAGCGCATGTCGCCGGGCGCGATGGGCGTGGTCCGCGAATGCTACACCTCGGTGCTGCGCGGACACGACACGACGAAGAAGCTGCGGGACCTGCTGCAGGCAGCGGACTAGGCCCCTACTCCCTGCCGCCGCTTGCGAAACTCGGCGACCTTGGCCTTGTTGCCGCAGCGCTTCATCGAGCACCAGCGGCGCTCGCCGCCGCGTGAAGTATCGAGGAACAGCATCGCGCATCCGTCCGCCTCGCAGCGGCGGATGCGCGAGGCCTGATCGCCGCCCAGCAGCAATGCCGCCTCCCCCGCCAGCGTGGCGAGCAGCGCGGATGCCCCGCCCTGCAACCGTACGCGGCCGTCCTCTCCGATCTGGGGTATAGCCGGCGTCCCGGCAGCCGCGGCATTGATCTGGTCGATGTCGGCCGGAGTGCCCTCTCCACCCGCCAGCCGCGCATCGACGATCGCATGGATCGCCTCGCGGAGTGCTCGCGCCCGCTCCAGATCCCCGGGCGTGGCAGCAAGCGGCGATCCGGCGAAACCCGCCGCGACCAGCCAACGCGCCAGATCATCGGGCCCGGCGAGCAGCTCCCGCTGCGCCGGCTTCAGACGCCCCGTTACCGTCGCCACCAGATCGAGTGCGGGATGGCCGCCCCGGAAGTGAAAACCGTCGCGCAACTCGCCGTTCTGGAATTCCTGCGTGCTCATGAAACCCCATTGACAGGTTACTGACGTCGCCGCAACACACTCTTGTAACCGACTCGACAGGTTACATGGAGAAACGAGAGATGGTGAAACACCTCATCCTCGCCGCCGGCATGGTCGCCGCGGCGAGCAGCGGAGACGCGCATATCAGCGATGGAGAGCCTAGCCTGGCCGGAACCTGGGTGATGGACTCGGCCTATGAAGTCCTCGCCGATGGGCGGCGGGTGACCAATTATGGCGAGCATCCATTGGGCTTGCTGATCGTCGATCCTGCCGGCCGCTACAGCCTGCAGATCTTCCGTCGCGACCGCCCAGCCTTCGCCACCGGCGACAAGGCGCGCGGAACACCCGAGGAGTTCCGCGCCGCAGCGCTGGGATCGAGCACCCATTTCGGCCGCGTCCGGATCGATGCCGTCGCGAAGCAGCTCATCTTCGATATCGAGGGTGCTTCCTTTCCGAACTGGGAAGGCCGGCGGCAGGTGCGCGACTATGTGCTGCAGGACGGGCTGCTGCGCTATGCCGTGCCGGCCAGCGCCTCGGGTAACGGGACGACCGCCTATTCGATCTGGCGCCGCGTCGAGCAGGGCGACGGCGATGGATGATTTCTACGGCCGCGAATGGGTGGAGCATCGGCACGCGCTGTTCGATGCGATCGGGGCGCTTGTCCGCTGGCTATCGCGGCGCCGGAAATGAAAAAGGGCACGGTAGCCATCGCCACCGCGCCCTTTTCAATACCGTGAAGCCAGAGCTTACTCGGCGGCTGCGACCTCGGTCGGACGCGGATCGCGGCGCTCGGCGATACGCGCCGACTTGCCGGTGCGGCCACGCAGGTAATAGAGCTTCGCGCGACGCACGACACCGCGGCGAACCACCTCGATGCTGTCGATGTTCGGCGAATAGAGCGGGAAGACGCGCTCGACGCCCTCACCGAACGAAATCTTGCGGACGGTGAAGCTCGAACCCATGCCCTTGTTGGCACGGGCGATGCACACGCCCTCATAGTTCTGCACGCGGGTGCGCTCGCCTTCGACGACCTTCACGCCGACCTTGAGGGTGTCGCCCGGGCGGAACTCCGGAATCTTCTTCGCCTCGTTGAACTTGGCGATCTGCTCGGCTTCGAGCTTCTGGATCAGGTTCATTTCTTGTCGTCCTGTTTTCGTCGCCGCGCGCCAGAGGGAGGTTGGACCCGAGCGCCCTCATGGCGCTCCCAAAGGTCCGGCCTCCGTAGCCGTGTGTCGGTCTCGGCACGGCTTCTACGCCAGGCCTCGATCTTCGCATGATCCCCCGATCGCAGCACTTCGGGGATCGTGCGCCCTTCCCATTCAACAGGTCGGGTATATTGCGGATATTCGAGCAGCCCCGTTTCGAAGCTCTCGTCCATGCCGCTGGAAGGCGCGCCCATTACTCCGGGAATGAGGCGAATGCAAGCGTCAAGCATGGTGAGCGCCGCCATCTCGCCGCCGGACAGGATATAGTCGCCGATCGAGACCTGCTCGATCTCGCGCGCCTCGAACAGGCGCTCGTCCATCCCCTCGAACCGGCCGCAGATCACGACCACGCCAGGCCCCTCTGCCAAAGCCCGGACGCGGTCCTGGCTGAGCGGCTTGCCGCGTGGCGTCATCGCCAGGATCGGGCGACCAGGCGCCACGCTGTCGAGCGCGGCGGCGAGCACGTCCACCCGCATCACCATCCCGGCTCCGCCCCCGGCCGGCGTGTCGTCGACCGAGCGATGCTTGTCGGTCGCGAAGTCGCGGATCTGGACGGCTTCCATGCTCCACAGCCCTTCGCGAAGCCCACGGCCGGCGAGCGATATGCCGAGCGGCCCGGGAAACATCTCGGGGTAAAGCGTTAGAACGGTTGCGGCGAAAGGCATGGGAGCCTTTCCCCTCCGGGAGCGCGATTGGCAAGTGGACGATTGCATCATCATCGGCGGCGGCCCTGCCGGCCTCACCGCAGCGATCTACCTGGCGCGGTTCCATCTCGACATCCGGCTGTTCGATTGTGGATCGAGCCGGGCGGCGCAGATCCCATGCACACGCAACCATGCCGGGTTTCCGGAAGGCATCTCGGGCAAGGAGTTGCTCGCGCGGATGCTGGCGCAGGCCGAGAAATATGGCGCAGTGCGCGAACTGGCCGAGGTCGAGGGGCTAAGGTTGATCGAGGGCGGCTTCGGCGTGCGGGTCGGCGAGCGGGAGCATGCTGCGCGCACCGTGCTGCTCGCCACGGGCGTGGTGAACAATCGGCCGGCCATGCCAGAGGCGCTCCATGACGAAGCGCTCGCCCGAGGGCTGCTGCGCTATTGCCCGATCTGCGACGGCTATGAGGTGACCGACAAAAGGATCGGCGTGATCGGCACCGGCAGCCACGGTATGGCCGAAGCGCTGTTCCTGCGCGGTTACAGCCCGGAGGTGACGCTGATCGCACCGGAAGCACATGCGCTGTCGGACGAGGAGGCGGCGACGTTGGACGATGCCCGCATCGCCCGGGTCGATGGGCCTTGCGGCGGCTATGCGATCGAAGATGGGCAGCTGGCGCTCGATACGGCGGAGGGACGGTTGAATTTCGACACCGTCTATCCCGCGCTGGGCTCGGTTATCCGCTCGGGCCTGGCGATTCAGGTCGGGGCGCGGGCGGATGAGAATGGCTGCCTGGAGGTGGACGATCATCAACGCACCAGCGTCCCCGGCCTGTTCGCGGCCGGGGACGTGGCACGGGGGCTCGACCAGATCAGCCATGCGATGGGCGAGGCCGGCGTCGCCGCCACCACCATCCGCAACCTGCTGGCCGAGCAGAAGCCGATCCGGCGCTAGCTGCCGCACCCGCCGCAGCCACCACCGCCGCAGCCGCTGCTGCCACCGCCGTCGCCGCCACTGCTGCCACTCCCGCCATCGCCGCCCGAGCTTGCTGCCCGCGCCTGGTGGAAGCCGCCCCAGTCCGAGCCGACCAGCACCACCGTGCCGAACAGCGCCACGCCGAGGTCGGCCTCCCCGCTGGCCGGTGCCCGGCGGAGACGTTCGTGACGGTCGCGCGCTTCGGCAAGGACTTCCTGCCCGGCGCGGGTTCGCCGGTCGAGCGCGGCGAAGCGGATGAAGGCCAGGATCGCGGTGAGGATCAGGAAGAGCGTGAGATAGCCGACCGGCCTGCCCCGCGCCTCGCCGATCAGCAGCTTGGTGTAGCCGAAGCCGAGCAGCAGGAAATAGGGCAAGGTCTGGAAGAAGCGCAGCTGGAGCGCCTCGCCGGTGCCGATCAGCAACTGGTCGGAGATCAGCCGCTGGCGGATGGCGTCGGCATGCTTGCCGATCGCCCCGGCGACCCGGCCCCAGTTCGAACTGTCGGGCAGCGCCAATACGCTGCGCTCCATTGGCGTAGAGCCACCGAGATGGCCTGGCGTGTAGCGATCCTTGCCGTCCATCACGAGCTGACGGCTGGCGAGCAATCGGGCGGCGACGGTCTCGGCAAGGCGGGTACTCCCGCCGGCTAGAAAGGCGAGATGGTCGGCATCGATGTTGCGCGGGGTGCGGCCTTCGGGCCGGAGCCAGCGCGCTATGGTGAAACCGGCGATGATGGTGACTACCAGCAGGGCGCCATAGAGGATGAGAAACGGCCCGCCGGTAAGGTCGAAGGGTCCGAGCGACATAA
Source organism: Sphingomonas kyeonggiensis (assembly GCF_014204495.1). GTDB lineage: Bacteria > Pseudomonadota > Alphaproteobacteria > Sphingomonadales > Sphingomonadaceae > Sphingomonas > Sphingomonas kyeonggiensis_A. The sequence goes on from NZ_JACHLN010000002.1 coordinate 996,385, forward strand.
AGTCCTAGCTCCTCAGAAAGGCCCACAGGACCAGCAGGAAGAGCGCCGCGAACGCAACGAGCAGCGCGATCCGGAATGGCCTCCGGGGCACGATAAATGCGTCGCGCGGATGCACGCGGCGCGCCTTGTGGTCCTGCAACAGGCGCCGCCCCGCGTCGGGCCACAGATCCGCGGGCGGCGTGCCGAAGACGCGCTCGTAGCTGCGCAGCGTCTCGGCATATTGGGTGAAGTAGCGATGCCCCTCCTCGCGCCCGCCGGCCGTGGGGCCGTGATGGAGCGCGCGGCCGAGCACCTGGGGGCAGAAACGCTCCCAGTAATCCCGGGTATAGGTCAGGTGCAGGTGCCAGGCCTGATCGACCTGGTCCGAAGGCGTGACCGGATGCTCCGCCGTCACTGCGAGGAAGCAGAAGCGCCGGTATTCCTCGATCACCCGTTCCGCCTCGGCAGGGCTCCAGCCGTTCTCGCGCGCCAGACGCTGGGCGAAGCTGAGCTCCGCGTCCTCCGGGCCGATGGAATAATGGGAAAGCGCTATCCAGACCGGGTGGTCGGCAGGGGGTCGAGACAGACCGGGGGCCTTGCTCATCTAAATTCCCACTAACATAGTAGGTTTAATTTGTCAAGGCTTAGGCACGGGTGTGAGCTTCAGAGACTGGATCGTGATCGGCGTGGTCGGCGCGAGCAGGAGCGTGCCGTCGAGCATGCCCTTGTCGCACTGCCAGCGGAACGCGCCGGAGAGCCGGCCGGTGGGATGTGGCGGCTCGCCCTTGCCGGTGCAGGCACCGAGCTGCGTGCGAAGTGCGGCGAGGTCACTCCGCCAGTCGGCCGCGGAGCGGTCCATGAGGAAGTTCATCGCCAGCGACGATCGGGCAACCGTCACGTCTCCGGCGGCATAGATCGCGCGTGCGGTATCGAGCGCAGCAGCGAGGTCGGGGCTGAGCGGGGTCTCGGCGAAGGACAGAGCACCGGCCTTGTCTAGCCCGAACATCGCATCCCAGGCGATGCCCGCCGCGCCGGTATAGGTGCGGTTGGTGAAGACGAAAATCCCCACCCCCGCCTCCGGCACCAGCAGCATGTGCGATCCATAGCCGGGATAGCCGCCGCCGTGATGCAGCATCATGCCGAGCTCGCAATCCTGCGAAACCCGCAGGCCCTTGCCATAGGCGGTACCCTGGATGCAGCCGGTCTTGGCGGTGGCGCCGTAGCGCGGCGTCATCCGCACGAAGTTCAGCCCCTGCGCCAGCTCGCGCACCGTGGCACGCTTTACCGGCCCTGCGTCCGGCCCGTCGCGCGGTGGCCAGGCGGAGAGCAGGAAGGCGATCCACTTGGCATAGTCGTTCGCGCTAACCTGCAGACCGCCCATCGGACCGAAGGCGCCGTTGCGCATGGTCGGCTCTTCCGTCCACGCCCCCTTTTCGAAGCGATAGCCGATCGCACGGCGTTCGATCAGCCATTCGCTCACTTCGAAGCCACTCGAGGTCATACCGAGTGGCTTGAGGATCGTGCGCTCGACATAGCTGCGATAGGGCATGCCCGACACTTTCGCGACGATGTGACCGAGCAGCGCATAGCCGAAGTTCGAATATTCATGCGCCGTATCGGGCACCCGGCTGAACGGCACACCGGTCCGGAGGAGCCCGATGAACTCCGCTTCGGGCATCGGCGTCTGGCGATCGCCCCAGGGATCGTCGGTGACGAAGCCGGCAACGTGCGAGAGCAGGTCGCGGATCCGGATGCGCGGGCTGTCACTGGTCGGGTATTTCCAGCCACGCATCTCGGGCACGTATCTCTCAGCGAGATCGTCGAGCGAGAGCTTGCCGGCATCGCGCAGCGCCAGGATCGACAGCGCGGTGAAGGCCTTGGTCATCGAGGCGATGCGGAACAGCGTATCGGGCGTGACCGATCGCTTGTGGTCGAGGTCCTGCACGCCGAAGCCACGGACATGGACAAGCTTGCCCTCGGCAACGATGCCGTAGACCAGCCCGGGCGTCGGCGTATCGCGCTGGAAGCTCTCGAACTGGCGATCGATCGCGTCGAACTGCGGCTGCAACGCAGCAGCCTTCGTCTGCGCCGCCGCGGGTGCCGCCAGGCTGCAGAATGCGGCTGCGGAAAGTGCGGTGCCGAACCAGTTCATGTGCTTCCCCCGATATCTGCGGGAAGGATAGCCGGCCGACCGGGCCGCGTCACGCGTGCGTCTGAGCAGAACGGGTTCCCGGCGAAAGCCGGGGAGCTGTCAGGGGTTCAGCACATCCGTCCCTTGGCCAGTGCGATTGCCCAGTCCGAGCGCCCTTCCGCCTCCGCTTTCCGTGCGGCGGCCATATGATCGTAGGCGACCGCAAACAGGCTGATCGCCTCGCCATCGATCACCGCATAGCGCGCCAGCGGATCGCCATTCTCGACCCGGTAGGGCCGCGGATGATCGTCATCATAGGCTTGCAGCCCAACGCTACCGGGATTGAGCACGCGGCGGCCGTCGGCGAGCGCCAGCAAGCGCGGGACATGCGTGTGCCCGCACAGGGTGAGCGATGCCCCCTGCCCCGCCAGCCGCTCGACCAGCTCGTCCTCGCTGGCGACGCGCAGCCGGTCGCCTTCGAGCGTGTCGGTCAGCGGCGTCACGTCGCTCGTCGGCGTGCCGTGGCATAGGAACAGGCCATCCAGCGCCAACGTTTCGGGCAGGTTCGCCATCCAGGCCAGCGCCTCGGGGCCCAGCACCGCCCGGGTGAAGGCGTCGGAGGCGTTGATCCGCTCAGGCGGGTCGGTCAGCACCTGCCGCTCGTGATTGCCGGCGATGGTCGGCCACTCGCGCGCCATCAGCCAGGCGGCGGTCTCTGCCGGCCAGAGCGGGCCCGACAATATGTCGCCAAGATTGAGGAAGCGCGTGCAGCCGCGCGCCTCGGCATCGGCGACGGTCGCGATCAGGGCCGGCAGGTTGCCGTGAATGTCGGAAAGGACGGCGATCTTCGTCATTCGACGAAGGCGGCGCTCACCACCAGCCGCTCAGCATCCCATTCGGGCACCGCCGCGGCGTTCATCGGCACCATGAAGCGCTTGATCTTGCCATTCTCGTCGGCCGGACGCTCGATCTCGATCACGTCGCCCGCGCCGAAATCGTCGATCGCGACGACCTTGCCCAGCACTTCTCCTTCATCGGAGACGGCAGGGAGGCCCAGCAGGTCGACATGATAATATTCGCCCTCGCCCAGCGGGGGCAGTGCCGAGCGCGGCACGCGCAGCTCGGTGCCACGCAGGGCCTCGGCGGCATTGCGGTCGGCAACCTCTGCGAAGCGCGCGATCGTGCCGTTGGGCCCGCCGCGTACCGATTTGAGCGTCAGCGCACCGCCATTGAACTGGCGGTGCGTAGACAGGTCCTCGGCGAAGACCTTCAGGCGGACCTCGCCCGTCACGCCGTGCGCACCAATGACGACGGCAAGCGTGACGGGCTGATCGCTCGACAAGGCTTATGCCTCGGCCGGCGGGGTCTCTTCGGCGGTCGCCTCGGCGACCTGCTCGGCTTCCGCGGTCGGCTCCTCGGTGGCAGCCTCGACCTCGGCCGCGATCACGGCTTCGGCCTCAGCCTGCGTGTCCTCGGCCGGAGCAGCGGCGGCAGCGGCCTCGGCAGCCTTCGCCTCGGCAGCGGCTTCCTCAGCGGCCTTCACCTTTTCGGCACGCTCTTCAGCGCGCTCGACGGCCTTCTCGCCCGGCTTGCCCTTGTTCGGGTTGCTGCGCGCGGCGCGCTCCTTCAGGCCAGCGGCGTCCAGGAAGCGAGCGACACGGTCGGTCGGCTGCGCGCCGACGCCCAGCCAGTACTTGGCGCGCTCACCGTCGAGCACGACGCGCTTGGCATCGTCCTTGGCGAGGAGCGGGTTGTAGGTGCCGATCTTCTCGATGAACTTGCCGTCGCGGGGCGAACGGGCGTCCGCAACGACGATGCGGTAGTACGGACGCTTCTTCGAGCCGCCGCGCGACAGACGCAGGGAAATAGCCATTACAATCTTCCTTCTTCGTATTCGTCAGCCCGGCCACGACCGGATCTGCTTTGGTTGCTGCCCCGCCGCCTGACGGCTGGGCGGGGTAATCACTTCTTCTTGAGCAAATTCTCGAAACCGGGCGGGAGCTGCGGCGCACCGGGGCCACCAAGGCCCGGAAGCCCGCCACCGGGGCCATCCAGCTTGCCCATCATGTCGCCCAGCCCGGCGCCACCCAGCGCATTGCCGATGCCGCCCATGCCGCCGCCGGGGCCACCCTTGCCGAGCATGCCCAGCATGCCCTTCAGGCCGCCCATCTTCTTCAGCCGCTTCATCGCGGTCTGCATTTCCATATGCATCTTCAGGAGCTTGTTGACGTCCTGCACGGTCGTCCCCGAGCCCTTGGCGATGCGGATCTTGCGCTTGGCGTTGATCAGGTCGGGCTTGGCGCGCTCCTTCGGCGTCATCGAAGTGATCATCGCGTCCATGCGGATCAGCACCTTGTCGCCGCCGACCTGGTCGACCGCCGCCTGCGCCTTCTTCATGCCCGGCATCATGCCGGCGAGCGCACCCAGGCCGCCCATGCGGCGCATCTGGGCAAGCTGGTTGCGCAGGTCGTTCATGTCGAACTGGCCCTTGGCCAGCCGCGCCGCCATCTTCTCGGCGTCTTCCTCCTGGATCGCAGCCGCCGCCTTCTCGACGAGGCTGACGACATCGCCCATGCCGAGGATACGGCCGGCAACGCGCTTGGGATGGAAGGGCTCGAGCGCGTCGAGCTTCTCGCCCATGCCGGCGAACTTGATCGGCTTGCCGGTGACCGCGCGCATCGACAGCGCGGCGCCGCCACGGGCATCGCCGTCCATGCGGGTGAGGATCACGCCGGTGAGCGGCACCTGCTCGGAGAAGCTCGATGCGACGTTCACGGCGTCCTGGCCGGTGAGCGAGTCGACGACGAGCAGGATCTCGTTCGGCGTGGCGATGTCCGCCACCGCCTTCATCTCGTCCATCAGCGCCTGGTCGACATGCAGTCGGCCGGCAGTGTCGAGCATCAGGACATCATAGCCCTGCAGCTTGGCGGCATTGAGCGCGCGCCTGGCGATCTCGACCGGCTGCTGGCCCGCAACGATCGGAAGCGTCGATACCTCGGTCTGGGTACCGAGCACCGCGAGCTGCTCCTGCGCTGCCGGACGGTTCACGTCCAGCGACGCCATCATCACCTTCTTGCCCTGGCTCTTGAGCAGCCTGGACAGCTTGGCGGTGGTGGTCGTCTTGCCCGAGCCCTGGAGACCCACGAGCATGATGACGGCGGGCGGAGTGACCGCGATGTTGAGCTCGGCCGTGTCCGGGCCCAGCATGTCCACGAGCGTGTCATGGACGATCTTGACCACCTGCTGGCCCGGCGTGACCGAGCGGAGCACTTCATGGCCGATCGCCTGTTCGGTCGCCTTCTCGACGAAGTCGCGCGCCACCGGAAGCGCGACATCGGCCTCCAGCAGGGCGATCCGCACTTCGCGCATGGCGGTGCGGACATCGGCTTCGGTCAGCGCGCCACGACCACGCAGGCGATCGAATACGCCACCCAGCCGTTCGCTCAGACTTTCGAACATGAACCCAGACACTCCAATTCCCGACCGCGAATCACCAAACGCAAAACACGCCGGCGGACGAAACCTCGTCGGCCGGCGTCACCCCTTGGGGTGGCAAATGTCTCGCGTTCAAAGAGAACGGTCGCGGCGGCCCCTACCCGATCCGCCCGCGCGAGGCAAGCCCGGGGCACGGACGCAAAATATTGCACGAAGGTGTCACGGGCTTAACCCGTTCTATACCCTGCCCGTGAGAAAACGCCCCGATCACAGTTGGGGATCGTCGCCGGCATGCCGCTGGACTTCGAAGAACAAGCCGTATCGCAAAGCGCCCAGCGCCCGAACCTGCTTTCGGGTGCGATCAGCGTTGCCGCGATCCTTTTGTTCGTCGGCATCGGCAGCGCCGTGCTGTCCAAGACCCTGCAATTCTATTTCGAGGGCGGCGAGCCGGCGGACCGCACGCTGGTGATCGCGCTGCTGCTCAACGTCGCGCTGATCCTGTTCGGCTGGCGCCGCCACAACGAGCTCAGTCTCGAAGTGCAGGTACGCACCGCCGCCGAGGAGCGCGCCCAGCAGCTCGCCAACCGCGACCCGCTGACCGGCTTCCTCAACCGTCGCAGCCTGGCCGAGGAAGGCGCGGCGATGTTCGTCCGGGCCCAGCGCCGCCGCAAGGCGATGGCGATGCTGATGCTCGACCTCGATCACTTCAAGACGATCAACGACATGCACGGCCATGCCGTGGGCGACGCGCTGCTCCGCGCCGTCGCCGCAGAGATCGCGCATGTCATGCCGCCGATCGCGCTCACCGCGCGGCTGGGCGGTGACGAGTTCGCCTGCGGTTTCCTGTTCGATCCCACCGAGCCCACCGTCGTTGAGCGCATTGCCGAACGGCTGGTGAGCCGCATGGCCCAGCCCTTCGAAGCCGAAGGCCTTCGTCTGCATATCTCCTGCTCGCTCGGCATCGCCCGCTCGGACTTCGATTGCGCCAGCATCGATGCGCTGATGCGCTCCGCCGACATCGCGATGTATGCGGCCAAGAAATCGGGCCGCAACCGCTATGCCTGGTTCGACCATTCGATGGAGCGCGAACTCCAGATCCGCAACGAGCTGGAAAATGGTCTCCGCACCGCGATCCCGCGCGGCGAGATCGTCCCCTATTTCGAACAACAGATCGACCTGAGCACCAACCGCCTGCACGGCTTCGAAGTGCTGGCGCGCTGGGAGCATCCGCAGCGCGGGCTGATCAGCCCCGAGCTGTTCATTCCGATCGCGGAGGAGACCGGCATGATCGCCGATCTCTCGCTGTCGATCATGCGCCAGGCGTTCATCGCCGCGCGCGACTGGGACCCCACGCTCACCCTGTCGATCAACATCTCGCCCTGGCAGCTGCGCGACGCCTGGCTGGCGCAGAAAATCATCAAGGTGCTGGCCGAAACCGGCTTCCCGGCGAGCCGGCTGGAAGTGGAAATCACCGAAAGCTCGCTGTTCGACAATCTGGCGCTCGCCCAGTCGATCGTCGGCAGCCTGAAGAACCAGGGCGCCAAGCTGGCGCTCGACGATTTCGGCACCGGCTATTCGTCGCTGGCGCATCTGCGCGCCCTGCCCTTCGACCGGATCAAGATCGACAAGAGCTTCATCATCTCCCTCAACACCAGCGCGGATTCGGCGGCGATCGTCAACGCGATCATCAGCCTCGGCGAGAGCCTGAACCTGCCGATCACCGCTGAAGGCGTGGAGGACGCCGCGATCGAGGAGCGGCTGCGCGCCGCGGGCTGCGCCAAGGCGCAGGGCTGGTATTACGGCAAGCCGCTCTCGGTGAGCGGCGTGCGGCGCCTGCTCGCCGAGCGCCGCCTGATCCACCCGGGCTCAGGCGCGGCTACTCCCGAAGCCCCGGATTCGGGGCAGAGACTGGCGGGCTGAGCCTGGTTCGTCATGCCGAACTTGTTTCAGGGTGACGGTTGATACTTGCGGCGCCTACCAGCCCGAACCCTCGTCACTGAGAAACGCCACCTCCTCCGCCGTCGATTCCCGCCCCAGCGCGGCGTTCCGGCTGGGGAAGCGGCCGAAACGCCGGATCACCTCGGCATGCTTCTCCGCGAAATCGAGAATGTAGGCGTCGCCCAGCGATCCGAACTTCTCGACGCTCAGCGCCTGCATCATCGGGTCCTCGGCATGCTCGAGCGGCAGGTAAAGAAACTGGCGCTCCTCCGCCGTCATCGCCACCTCCCAGCCTCGGTCGATCGCCTCCAGCGCCAGCTGCAGGGCGAGCGGATCGGCGGCATAGGCCTCGGCGCTGTCGCGGTGAAGGTTGCGGCTGAACTGGTCGAGCAGGACGATCGCCGCGAGCAGGGTTTCAGGATCGTCGCGCCAGCCCGCCGCGCCCGACCCCAGCACGAGGTCGCGCAACGGGCCGAAGCGCGCCTTGATCTCCGCATCGAGTTTCGCCGAGCGCGCGAAATGCTGCTCCGGCGTAAGCGCGAACCAGAAGCCCAGCACTTCGCGGGCCTTCGCGTGGACATCCAGGGTCGCTGCGCCTAGATCACCGGTCAAATGTCATCCCCTCACGTCATCAGTCTGGGCTGCCGTCTCAACCTCGCCGAGAGCGAAACGATCCGCGCGCTGCTGACGGATCGTGACACTGTCGTGATCAACAGTTGCGCGGTGACCAACGAGGCCGTCAAGCAGACGCGCCAAGCGATCCGCCGCGCGCGCCGCGAGCGGCCGGACGCCGAGCTGGTGGTGACGGGCTGCGCGGCGCAGATCGATCCGCAGGCTTTCGCGGCGATGCCCGAGGTCGATCGGGTGATCGGCAATGCCGAGAAGCTGGATGGCAAAGCCTGGACCAGGCCCGAGCCGATGCTGGTGCAGGACATCATGGCGGTGCGCGAGACCGCGCCGCATCTTGCCGCCAGCTTCTCGACGCATGCCCGTGCGTTCGTCGAGGTGCAGAATGGCTGCGACCATCGCTGCACCTTCTGCGCGATTCCCTATGGCCGGGGAAACAGCCGCTCCGTTCCGGCGGGGGCCGTGATCGACCGCGTCGCCCAGCTCGCCGAGAGCCATGCCGAGGTCGTGCTGACCGGGGTCGACCTGACCAGCTACGGCCCCGACCTGCCCGGCAGCCCGAGCCTGGGCCAGCTGGTCGAGCGCATCCTGACGCATGTGCCGAGGCTCCAGCGCCTGCGACTTTCCTCGCTCGACGGGATCGAAGTCGACGACCGGTTGTTTGCCCTGCTCACCGGGGAGCCGCGCCTGATGCCGCACGTCCATCTCTCGCTGCAGGCGGGCGACGACATGATCCTGAAGCGCATGAAGCGTCGCCACAGTCGGGCCCAGTCGGTCGCACTGGCAACTCGATTAACAGTCGAGCGTCCTGACATCGCTATCGGCGCCGACCTGATCGCCGGCTTCCCGACCGAGACCGAGGCAATGTTCGAGAACACCCTCGCGCTGGTCGCGGAGTGCAACATCGTCCACGCGCATATCTTCCCCTATTCGCCCCGCGCTGGCACCCCGGCGGCCAGGATGCCGCTGGTCGAGCCCGAAGTGGTGAAGGCCCGCGCCGCCCGCCTGCGCGCCGAGGCCGCACGCGTCAGGGACAATTGGCTGCAAAGCCTGGTAGGCAGCACCCAACAAGTGCTGGTAGAGCGCCCCGGAGAGCGGGGCCATGCCGGCAATTTCGCCGAGGTTCGCCTCGCCCCCCATGAAGTCGGAGAGATTGTGAGCGTCAAGATCGTGGATGTCCGGGACGGGAAGCTGATCGCATGAGCGGCCCCAGCTGGCACGAGCGCCTTCTCGGCGGCTTCCGCAAGACTTCCGACCGGCTGATCGGCAACCTCGCCGGCCTCGGCCTGGCGCGGCTCGACGATGCGACGCTCGACGAGATCGAGGAAGCGCTGATCGCCTCGGACCTCGGCCCCGCCACCGCCGCGCGCGTGCGTCAGCGGCTCGCCGACGGCCAGTTCGAGCGCAACATGGAGGAGCTGGGCATCCGCCTTATCGTGGCCGACGAAGTCGCCAAGGCGCTCGAGCCGGTCGCGAAGAAGCTCGAGATCGAGGCCTTCCCGCGTCCGCAGGTGATCCTGGTCATCGGCGTCAACGGATCGGGCAAGACCACCACGATCGCCAAGCTCGCCAACCTGCTGATGGAGCAGGACTATTCGGTGATGCTCGCGGCCGGCGACACCTTCCGCGCCGCCGCGATCGGCCAGCTGCGTACCTGGGCCGAGCGAATTGGCGTGCCGATCGTATCGGGCGCCGAGGGCGGCGATGCCGCCGGCATCGTGTTCGAGGCTGTGAAGAAGGCGACCGAGATCGGCACCGATGTGCTGATCGTCGACACTGCCGGCCGCCTGCAGAACAAGACCGAGCTGATGGACGAGCTGGCCAAGATTCGCCGCGTGCTCGGTCGCCTCAATCCGGCGGCGCCGCACGACGTGGTGCTGGTGCTCGACGCCACCACCGGCCAGAACGCGCTCAACCAGATCGAAGTGTTCAAGGAAGTCGCCGGCGTCACCGGGCTGGTGATGACCAAGCTCGACGGTACCGCGCGCGGCGGCGTGCTGGTCGCGGCAGCCGAGAAATACGGCCTGCCGATCCATGCGATCGGCGTGGGCGAGAAGGTGGACGATCTGCGTCCGTTCAATGCGCAGGAAGTGGCGCGCATCATCGCGGGCGTGGAGGAGCTTACCAATGGCTGAGAAACAGGCCGCCTCGCCTGGCGTGCGGATGCTGATCGATTACGGCCCGCTCGCGGTGTTCTTCGGCGTCAATGCGATCGCCCAGGGCCCGGTGCTCGCCCGCGTGTTCGCAGCGACCGTGGCATTTATGGTCGCGATGGCGGCCGCGATTGCGCTGAGCTGGTGGAAGACCCGCCATGTCTCGCCGATGCTGTGGATCACCGCCGCGTTCGTATTGCTGTTCGGCGGGCTCACCCTCTATTTCCACGATCAGACCTTCATTCAGATCAAGCCGACGATCATCTATACGATGTTCGCGGTGGTGCTCGGATATGGCGTGATCGCCGACAAGCCGCTGCTCCAGATGCTGCTCGAACAAGCCTATCCCGGACTTTCGGCGCGTGGCTGGCGGCTGCTGACGATCAACTGGGCGCTGTTCTTCCTCGCCGCCGCAGTGGTCAACGAAGTCGTCCGCCACTTCGTCAGCTGGGACCAGTGGGTGTTCTTCAAGACCTGGATCATGATTCCGGTCACGCTCGTATTCGCAATGCTCAACATCCCGCTGCTGCTCAAGCACGGCCTGCAGCTCGAGAAGCCCGAGGAGGCGCCGATCCCGCCGCAGGAGTAAGCGGCGGTGTCGAGCAACCTCTATCGCGCGGTGCGCGCCACCAACTGGCTGCGACGCCAGATGCGCACCAATTCGCTGTGGTTCCTTGCGCTCTCGATGCTCGTCGGCATCGGCGCGGGCGCCGGCGCGATCGCGCTCGGCCAGCTCGCGCGGGGCACCCAGCGGCTGCTGTTCGGCCTGGCACAGGGCGAGCATCTGAGCGCCGCCAGTCAGATCGAGCCCTGGCGCCTGGTCGCCCTGCCCGCCGGCGGCGCGCTGCTCGGGCTGGTCCTTTGGTTCCTGCGCCGACGCAAGGCGGTCGACATCGTCGAAGCCAATGCGCTGCACGGCGGCCGCATCCCGGCGCGCGACACCGCCACCGTGGTCGGCACGACGCTGCTCTCCAACAGCTTCGGCGCCTCGGTGGGGCTTGAGGCCGCCTATGCCCAGGCCGGCGGCGGGCTGGCCTCGCTGCTCGGCCAGAAGGTGAAGCTGCGCCGCGGCGACCTGCGCACGCTGATGGCCGCCGGCGCGGGCGCCGCCGTGAGCGCGGCATTCGGCGCACCGCTCACCGGCGCCTTCTACGCCTTCGAAGTCGTGCTCGGTGCCTATAGCCCGGCCATGGTCGCCCCGGTGATGCTCGCCGCGCTCGCCGCCGCGGTGCTGGCACGAGGGCTTGGCATGACGCCCTATGTGATCGCGGCGGGCGGCATGCACCCGATCGGGACCGCCGACTATATCCTCTACGGCGTGCTGGGCGTGCTCTGCGCCGGGCTCGGTATCGTGCTGATGCGGCTGGTCTCGCTGGTCGAGCACGCGGTGCATCGCTCGAAGCTGCCGATGCACTGGGCGCCGCTGGTCGGCGGGCTGCTGCTGGTGCCACTGGCGATGATCTCGCCCCAGGCGCTGTCCGGGGGCCACGGCGCGCTCAACCTCAACCTGATGGCCGAAGTGACGATCGCCGGGCTCGCCCTGACGATCCTGCTCAAGATGCTCGCCTCGGCGATATCGCTCGGTTTCGGCTTTCGCGGCGGCCTGTTCTTCGCCTCGCTGTTCCTCGGCTCACTGGTCGGGCGGCTCTACCAGGTGATGCTCGCACAGGTGCCCGGCCTGCACGTGCTGGCGCCCGACGATGCCACCGTGGTCGGCATGGCGGCACTTGCCGTCGCCGTGGTCGGTGGACCGATGACCATGTCGCTGCTGGTCCTCGAGGTGACCCATGATTTCAGCATCACCGGCGTCGCGCTCGCCGCCACGCTGATCGCCTCGACCGTGGCGCGCTCGACCTTCGGCTATAATTTCTCCACCTGGCGCCTCCACCTGCGCGGCGAGACGCTGCGCAGCGGCCGTGACGTGGGCTGGATGCGCGCGCTCACCGCCGTCCAGATGATGCGTCGCGACGTGCCGCAGATACCCGCCTATTCGAGTGTCTCCGCCTTTCGCGAGCGCTTCCCGCTCGGCTCTACCACGCGCGTCGTGCTGCTCGACGTGAAGGGCCGCTATGCCGGCATCGTCGAGACCGCCGCCGCCTGGTCGCCCGAAGTCGAGCCGGTCGCCGAGATCGGCTCCCTCGCCCGCTTGCCCCAGGCGAAGCTGTCACCGGAAATGGGGATCGGTGAGGTGCTGGAGATGTTCGACAGCGTCGCGGCCGACGATCTCGCGGTGGTCGATCGCGAAGGCAATGTCATCGGCCTGATCACCGAGCGCCATGCTCGCCGACGCTATGCGGAGGAGTTGGAACGCTCGCAGCGGGAATTGTACGGCGAGGCCTGAGGCCGATCCTTAAGGCTGCGCTGGCCCCGGCCTTCGCCGGGGTAAGAGAGGGCTATTTCCGTTGGCCACTGCGCTTGGCCACCACATCATTCCGCAGCGCCTCACGCCGCGCGAACAGCTCCGCCTCTTCGGACGGGCTGAGCCCGCCAGCGGCAAACCGCTCCTCCAGCGTATCGACCTGATACGCCTCACGCCGCAGCTGCTTCGCCTCGCGCCGGGTAAGCTGGCCGCCGCTGCGCCCATCGCGGATATCGCTGCGGATCTTGGCGGTCTCGGCCGCGCTCCGGTCTCGGCTCATCGCGCCGCCCGAAGGCCCTTTCAGGCTCGGCCCGCCCCAGATCTGCGCGGAGGCAGGCGCGGCGAGCAGCAGCACGGGTGCAAGGATCAGATAGCGGCGCATCACGACTTTCCCCAAAGCAGTGTCCAAACGGAAGCTCACCCCGACCGGTTGAACCTCTCCTGAATGTAGGTCGTACACTGTTCCCCGGCGAAAGCCGGGGCCCAGAGTCAAAAGCGGGCCGGCAGAGAAACCCTGGACCCCGGCTTTCGCCGGGGAACTGCAAGAACGCAAAAGGGGCGCCCGATCGCTCGGACGCCCCTTTCTGAACGCTTGTCGCGAAAGATCAGCTGTCCTGGTCAGCCCGGCCCACGCCGGCGCCGTCGAGGTTCTGCGACACGAAGTCCCAGTTGATGATGTTCGCGGTGATCGTCTCGAGATACTTCGGACGCAGGTTGCGATAGTCGATGTAATAGGCATGCTCCCACACGTCGATCGTGAGCAACGGCTTCATGCCCTCATAGACCACCGGCGTGTCGGCGTCGTGCAGCGAGGTGACCTTGAGCTGGTCGCCGTCGAGCACCAGCCAGCCCCAGCCGTTCGAGAAGTGCGCGGTCGATTCAGCGACCAGCTTCTTCACGAGCTCGTCGGTCGAACCGTACTGCGAAGCGATCAGCTCGGCGAGCTTGCCGCTCGGCGCGGTCTTCTCGCCGGTCAGGCCCTGCCAGAAGAAGCTGTGGTTCCAGATCTGGGCCGAGTTGTTGAACAGGCCCTTGTCGCCGGTTTCCTTGGCGTGCGCGATCACTTCGCTGAGCTTGCGGCCCTCGAGGCCCTTCTCGGCGATGAAGCCGTTGGTCTTGTCGACATAGGCCTTGTGATGCTTGCCGTGGTGAAACTCGAGCGTTTCGGCCGACATGTGCGGCGCCAGCGCGTCCTTGTCGAAGGGAAGCGGGGGAAGTTCGAAGGCCATTTGGTCTCTCCAGGTTCACCAGGGGGGTCACCCGGGCAACGAACCGCCGGGCGATGCGGTCCCTCCCCTAGCCCGCAAAATTCATCGCTGTCGCGGAAAAATCGTTGCGTCGCGCAAATGAAAATTTCGATCGGGCGCGATTGGCGGAATTACTATTGCAAACGCTAATCAATAGCCTGGAATTATTGGGCTTCTTCTCGCCATCGCTAAACACCGTCATCCCGGCGAAAAAGGAAATGGAGAGGCTGGGATCAGCCGCCCACCTGCAGCAGTTCATGCCGCTTCAGCGCGTGGCGCAGCTGGTCATAGGTGAGCCCCAGCGCCTCCGCCGTCGCTCGCTGGTTGAAGCGGTGATCGGCAAGCGCGCGCTGGAGCAGCTCCTTCTCGAACCGCGCCACCCGACCCTTGAAATCGGTTGCGCCCGAAAGTGCCGCCGGCTGCTCCTCGAGCACCACCGGCGCCGCCGCCGCCGCGATAGGCGTTGTCGCGCTCGAAGCGCTCCCCTGCATCGCGCGCAGGCGATAGGGCGACTGGAAGGGGTCGATCTCGATCGCGTCGATCGGCCCGTCCTGTTCCCAGCGATAGACCGCACGCTCGACGACGTTGCGCAGCTCGCGGACATTGCCCGGCCAGTCGTAATTGGTGAGGATGTCGAGCGCGTGCGGGCCCCAGCCCGGCCAGTCGACCCAGCCGATCTCGCTCGCCATGCGCCGGCCGTAGAAATCCGCCAGCACCTCGACATCGCCGCCGCGGTGGCGAAGCGGCGGCAGGGTGACGACCTCGAAGCTCAGCCGGTCGAGCAGATCCGCGCGGAAACTACCCTTGTTGACCCGCTCGGGCAGATGCTCGTTGGTCGCCGCCACGATGCGGACATCGACCGTCACCGGCCGCGACGATCCGATCCGGGTGATTTCGCCATATTCAACCGCGCGCAGCAGTCGTTCCTGCGCGCCCATCGAGAGCGTACCCAATTCGTCCAGGAATAGCGTGCCGCGATGCGCTTCCTCGAAGCGGCCGATCCGCGCCTTGGTCGCACCGGTAAAGGCACCGGCCTCATGGCCGAACAGCTCGGCCTCGATCAGCGTCTCGGGCAGCGCCGCGCAATTCATCGTCACCAGCGGCTGGTCCCAGCGCGGGGACAGGCGGTGGAGACGCTCCGCGACCAGCTCCTTGCCGGTGCCGCGCTCGCCGATCACCAGTACCGGGCGATCGAGCGCGGCGGCGCGACTGGCGCGCTCCAGCGCGTCAAGGAATGCCGAGGATTGGCCGATGACCTGGGTTATGCGCTCCATGCCAAATCCTTGGTGTATTTTCCCAACACTTGGCAAGTTAAATCCGCCACCTGAATGCCTTATGAACGGCAAAAACGGCAGATTTCTACGGTTTTCTGAAATTGGCACGCCGCCTGCAATGCATATGGCAAGCCCGCTGACGGGCCTGGATAAACACCAAGGTTCAGGGAAACAGGAACATGAACGCCAACGCCGCCTACTACCGCAACGCCTTCTTCTCGGTGGCACTTTCGGTAGCCGCCAGCCTGATCATCATGGTCGGCACGGCCGGCCTGGTGACGGCCTGAGAACAGGGTCCCCCGCTCGCTTCCCCTCGCGAGCGGAAACCTGACGGGAGGGGTCACCCCCTAGACCCCTCCCGCCGGGAAACAGAACACGAAGGAGTAACGACGAAATGGGTATCTTCTCTCGAACCCGCGACATCATTGCCGCCAACGTCACCGACCTGCTCGACAAGGCGGAAGATCCCGCGAAGATGATCCGCATGATCATCCTCGAGATGGAGGAAACGCTGGTCGAGGTCCGCGCCTCCGCGGCCCGCACCATCGCGGACCAGAAGGAAATGCGCCGCCACATCGCCAAGCTCGAAAAGCTCCAGGAGAGCTGGACCGAGAAGGCGGAGCTGGCGCTCTCCAAGGGCCGCGAGGACCTGGCCAAGGCCGCGCTCGTCGAAAAGCAGAAGGCCGCCGACATGTGCGACCAGCTGAACGAGGAGATTGCAGTGCTCGACGAAGCGCTCAAGGCTTCGGAAGAGGACATCAACAAGCTCCAGACCAAGCTGCGCGAGGCCCGCGCCCGCCAGAACTCGATCGTCACGCGGCTGGAAAGCGCCAGCAACCGGGTGCGCCTGCGCGAGATCACCAACGGCTCGCGGGTGCAGGATGCCTTCTCGCGCTTCGATGTCCTCGAGCGCCGGGTGGACTTCGCCGAGGGTCGCGCGGAAGCAGCCGGCCTGGGCGCCGCGCCCAAGACGCTCGACGAGGAAATCGCCGAACTCCGCTCGTCGGAGAAGGTGGATGCCGAGCTCGAGGCCCTGAAGGCCCGCCTCAACAAGGGAGCCTAAGCGATGGAGGAAGTCTTCCTTCCGATCGTCATCGTCGGAATGCTCTTCATCGGGCTGCCCTGGGTGATCATGCACTATATCACCAAGTGGAAGCAGTCCGGGACGATCACCAACGAGGACGAGAAGCTGCTCGACGAGCTGCACTATACTGCACGCCTGCTTGAAGAGCGCCTGCTCACCGTCGAGCGGATCATCGCCGCCGACAACCCCGATTTCCGCCCTGTCCGCGACGCCCGTCCGGAACAGAGCCCCTACGACATCTCGCGGAGGAACTGATCATGTCGAGCCGCACGAAATTCTACCTCGACAAGGCAAATGGCAAGTGGCTGGGCGTCTGCTCGGGGCTGGCCGACTACACCGGCATCGACGTCATCTGGCTTCGCCTCGGCATGGTGCTGGTCACCTTCAGCACCTTCCCGATGGGCCTGATCGCCTACATGCTGATCGCCTGGCTGGCCCCGGCAAAGCCCTACGGGCTCTACCAGGGCCCTGAAGAAGCCAAGTTCTGGCAGGGTGTCCGCTCGAACCCGACGCGCTCGACCGCCGAGGTCCGCTCGAAGTTCCGCGACATCGATCGCCGCCTGGCCGACATCGAGATGTACTATACGAGCCGCAACACGCGCCTCGCCGACGAGATCGACAGCCTGCGCTAAGCAGGGCGGTCCCGGCACAAGAGGCCAGACTTAAGAGGGAAAACGGCAATGCATGAAGGTGGTATGATCTTCGTCCTGCTGATTATCGCGATCTCCACCACGGGATGGCTGATCAACAACTGGATCCGCGCCCGTCACGGCTATCCGATGGAGAACGAGTTCAAGGGCTTGAGCCACAAGGCGGACCCCGCCGCGGAGCGCAAGATCGAACTCCTCTCCACCGAGAATGAGCGCCTGACCGGCCAGATCAGCCGGCTCGAAGAGCGGATCGCAGTGCTCGAGCGGATCGCCACCGATCCCGCCGAGCGGGTGGCCCGCGAAATCGACAGCCTGCGCTGAGGAGTGACGAGATGAGCTTTCCCTTCACCGCATTCGCCCCGGTCGCCATGGTCGTCGGTGTACTCGCAGTGGCCGGCTGGGTCTTCATCACCTGGCTCCGCATCAAGCATGGCTATCCGCTCGACGGGGCCTGGGGCCAGGCGGTCTATCCGAAGAATGACGACGCGGCGATGGAGCGGATCAAGCTCCTGAGCCAGGAGAACGCCCAGCTCCGTGCCGAACTGGGCTCGATCAAGGACCGACTCGCCAATGTCGAGCGGATCGTGACCGACAGCTCGCACATGCTCGATCGCGAGATCGAGAGCCTGCGCGGCCAGCGTAACTGAGGAGTTGAAGCGATGATCAGTCCCCTGCTCATTCCGATCCTGGGTATCTCCTGCGGTCTGGTCGCCATCTTCGGCGGCGTGTTCCTCAAGCCCTGGTTCGCGCTTCAGCAGCGCAAGATGGAGCTGGAGGCGCAGATGGTCGCCGAAAAGGCCGCGCAATATGCCGCCCAGACCGAGAGGCTCGAACAGCGGGTCCGGGTTCTGGAACGGATCGTCACCGACAAGGGCGTCGATCTCGCCAACGAGATCGAACAGCTGCGGGATGCCCCCCCGCTGAACTGAAAGTTCCCACGCGGCGCCGACAAGGCCCGCCAGTAAGAGGAAAGTCCGAAATGATTGCCATCGTGATGCTCGCAGTGCTGACGGCACTGTGCGGGGGCGGTATTGTCCTCGCCGAAATGCGGGACCGCCCTGTTCGCCGCGCCGCGCGGCTGGCCAAGGCCAACCAGCAGAACTGATCGATCAAAGCGCGTTTGAAGGAGTAGTGGAATGAACCCGTTCGAGATGGTTGTCGCGATTATCGTGATCGTCACGATCGGCAGCGTGCTCAAGGCGCGCTACGGCATCCACAAGGACAAGGACGGCAACGAGGTCTATCGCGGCAATACTGCCGACGCGGCCTCCGTCGCCGAGAATGCCCGGCTCCGCGACGAGGTCCGTGCGCTCAAGGAGCGCGTCCAGGTCCTCGAGCGCGTGGTTACCGACACCGAAGGCAGCGTCCGTCTCGACCGCGAGATCGAATCGCTGCGCGACAAGAACTGACGTCAGACCAAGGGAGGCATGACGTGACCCAAGATCCGACACTGTACCTCACCCTCGCCGTCTCCGGTCTCGCCGGGATCGCCATGATCACCACCGCCGGGCTCTCGGGCTGGCGCGGCTGGCTGGCCCTGAAGCGCCAGGAACTCGATGCCCATCACGGCCCCGAAGTGGCAGCGGCCATGCCCACCGCCGCCTCGCGGATCGAGATCGCCGATCTCAAGGAGCGCATCCGCAAGCTCGAAGCCATCGCCGCCGGCGTGGACCTCTGACTTGCTCAGGCCCCTCCCCGGCGGGGAGGGGCTAGGCGAGCGGCGCAGGAGCGCTATAGCGCCCTGCATGACCAGCCTCGCCGACCTGCAGGACGAATATGCGTTCCTCGAAGCCGATGACCGCTACCGCCTGTTGATCGATCTGGGCCGCGGGCTCGAGGAGATGCCCGAAGCGCTCAAGACCGATGCTACCCTGGTCCGCGGCTGCTCGGCCTCGGTATGGGTCTACCCCACGAGGCGAGAAGACGGCTCGCTCCACTTTCTCGCCGATTCCAACGCGGCGATCACCAAGGGCATCATCGCGCTGGTGCTGCTCACGGTGCAGGACAAGGCCCCCGCCGAGATCCTGGCCAGCGACATCGAAGGCGCCCTCGCCCCGTTCGACCTGAAGAACCAGCTCAGCTCGAACCGTACTCAGGGCATCCCCAACATGATCGCCCTCGTTCGCGAGACGGCGCAGCGTTACGTAGCCGGCTGAGGCCCCTTTTCTTTCCCCGGCGAAGGCCGGGACCCAGACCAAGCAGTGCGCGGCGAAGACACGCCAAGGCGCGTGACTTTCAAGTGCTGGACCCCGGCCTTCGCCGGGGAAAGAAAAGCTCGATACCGCGCCCTCACCCCTGCCCTTGCAATGTAGGATTTCGCCTGCTGGGCTCACGCAGCCGGTCGCTTGGCCAGCCGCTCTTTGACCCTGTCGGAAAATAGGATCACGCACGCGCAATCATGTTGCGAGATGCGCGGCATTCCCGAGAAATTAGGGAAAATAGGCTCGCCCGAAACCCGCTCTTGGCCTGTACTTTGTGTACTTCCGCGAGTCGCCATCCCATCGATGTAGGAAGCCTCAGCCGCGCCCGAGCCCCAGCTCTTCGGCTACGCCGTCGAGATCGGCGCCCTTGGGCACCAGCAGCCATTCGCCCGGTCCGCCGGCATCGATCACCGTTACCGCACCGCGCGGGCAGACGCCCATGCATTTCACCTCGACGATCCCCGCCTCGGCCTTGCGCCCCTTCTTCAGGCCGAGATGCTTGCGCAATGCCTTGGCAAGCGATTGCTTGCCCTTCGGCCCGAAGCCGCCGTCCAGCTTCTTCGAGCATTTGGTGCAGACCAGGACGGTATGTTCCCAGTTGGAATGGACGCGAAGCTTGCTCAATCGCCCTTCCAGGTGCGCCGCTCCTCGGCGGCCTTGAGCACGTCGTACGCCGCCTGGATCGCCTGGAAGCGCTTGGCGGCCTCGGCATCCCCGGGCTTCACATCGGGATGATTGACCTTGGCGAGCCGGCGCCAGGCGAGGCGCACCGCCTCGAAATCACTATCGACCTCGAGCTCGAGCACTTCCAGGGCGCGGATCTCGTCGCGCGAACGGCTGCCGTCGCCGGGGCCGGCCCAGCCGTTGTACTTCGCCTCGGCAAAGCCCGAGGCATCGCGGCGCTCATCGGCTTCGCGCTTGGCGGCTTCCTCGGCGGTAAGGCCCGCGAAATAGTCCCAGTTGCGGTTGTACTCGGCAGCGTGCGTCTCGCAGAAATACCAGCGCTCGCGGCTGTTCGGCGATTTGGGCGCGGGCCGGTCACCCGGCTGGTCGCAGCCATGGCGATCGCACATCCGCACCTGCACGGCCTCACGCTCGGCGCCATAGGCGCGCCAGCGCGGAAAGCCCCAGTCGGAAGAACGTGTCGATCGTGCCATCCCGCCCAGATAGACACTCGGCCCGCAGGCGCAAGCGGGTGCGCGCCTGGCGCCGTCCCGTAAAATGATGCCAGAGGATCTATAAGCCGGGTTCTGTCCTCGCCTTTCGGCGATGTGCGACCATTCCTCTAGGCGACGGATTGCTCCGCCGCTCCAGCAACCAACCCGGGCGACGGGCCGGAACCAGGCCCATATGCCGCCCCTATTCGGTCTTGCTCCCGGTGGGGTTTACCATGCCGCTTCCGTTACCGGTCGCGCGGTGCGCTCTTGCCGCACCCTTTCACCCTTGCTGGTCCCGAAGGACTTAGCGGTCTGCTCTCTGTGGCACTTTCCCTGGGGTCGCCCCCGCCGGGCATTACCCGGCACCGTGTTTCCGTGGAGCCCGGACTTTCCTCGCGTGCTTGCGCACCCGCGGCCGCCCGATCCTCTGGCGGTGCCCCGTCTAGCGCCGCCGCGCGCAACTGCAAGCGTTCAGGCGCCGTCTTCCGGATCGACGGTGCGCATCGCGGTGCCCCAGGCCATCACTTCCACCTTCCAGGTGACGTTCAGCCCGGACGCCAGCGCGATCCTGCGATAGTCCGATCCCATGCCCACCACATCGTCGGCACCGCGCACCTCCGCGATCCGCCGAACCGCGTCGGTCGCCTCGCTGACGGTGGGAATGTTCACGGACGAGGGTACTTCGCCCTTGGCATCGGCGCGCGCCACGCCGGAAAGATAGGCCTGGACAGGACCCAGGGGTGTCGAACCGATATTGCTCAAGGCGAAAACCTCCGCCTTCCTATAGATCATCCTATACTTGCGGAGTTCCGCATGAATTTAGTGCACGCCTGCGTAACCAAATCCGGCTCAGTCATCGCCCTGGGGCTTGGGGAGCAGCAAGGCGAGCAGGAGGCAGCGGCACTCCATGTCGATCTCGCCATCGACCAGCTCGGGACGGAAGCGGCGCTGGAAGGCCGTGACCGCGGCGGTCTCGTCGCTCACGTCATAGCCGAAGCGTTCGAGCGCCATGATGAAGCCGGCATCGGGCCAGCCCGGATCGAGCAGGTTCCTGGTCGGCCGCGGCAGCGCCAGGCGCAGCCGGGCCAGCGCGTGCCAGTTGAACAGCTCCCCCGGATCCTGCTTGCGCGCCGGCGCGACGTCCGAATGGCCGACCACGTTGCCGCGGGTGATCGCGTAGCGCTCCTTGATCTCGGCGACGAGCGGGATCACCGAGCCCATCTGCTCGGCCGAAAAGGGACGATAGCCATGTTCATGGCCGGGATTGACGATCTCGATGCCGACCGAGGCCGAATTGACGTCGGTGATCCCGCGCCAGTGCGAGCGGCCGGCATGCCAGGCGCGCTTGTCCTCGGGAACCAGCCGGGTGATGTTGCCGTCCTCGTCGACCATGTAGTGGGCCGAGACCTTGGCGGCAGGATCGCGCATCCGCTCCAATGCGGCCTCGGCGCTTTCCATGCCGGTATAGTGCAGCACGATCATCGTGACCGGGAGCGCACGCTCGTCGAAATTCGGCGAAGGCGCATCGAGGAAGACCAGGCCGGTATGCATCGTCGCCGACGCTACCCCTGCTTGGCCATGGCGATCAAGCCGTTGCGAGCAACGTCCCGGGCGCCTCGACCCGGCGATAGAAGCCGCGATACTTCTCGCACGGGGTGAAATGGTCGGTCTGGCCGATCACCGTCTCGCCCGCACCAAGCGCGAGCAGGCCGCCCGGACGGATCGCCGATGCCAGCGTGTCGAACACCTTGCGCCGCACCGCGACCGAGAAATAGAGCATCACGTTGCGGCACAGGATGATGTCGAAGCATCCCGCCGGCGCCGCATCGAGCGTAAGATTGTGCTGGCGGAACTGCAGCTTGCGGACCAGTTCGGGCTTGGCGACCCAATCGGCGTTCACCGAATCGAACCAGGTCATCATCCGCCGCACCGGCAGGCCGCGCTGGATCTCGAACTGCGAGAAGCGGCCGCTGCGCGCGCGCGCCAGCGCCGCCGGCGAAACGTCGGTCGCCACGATCTCCGGATCGGGCATTTCCCGCTCGGAAAAGAGCATGGCGAGGCTCAGCGGCTCCTGCCCGGTCGAGCAGCCGGCGGACCAGATGCGCAGGCGGCGATGGCCGGCCTCGGCCTGCATTGCCTGCGCCGCATCGGCGATCATGTCGAGCACCGCCACGTCGCGGAAGAAGCTGGTTTCCTGGTTGAGCAGCGCATCGACCACCTGGTCGGCCAGCTCCCCGGTCCGCGCCGCAATGAGCTGGGCAACGAGTTCGTCGAGGCTGCCCAGGCCGCGTTCCCGCAGGATCGGCTTGAGCGCGGTCTCGATCCGCCAGGTGCGGTTCGCTGCGATCTGCTGGCCGGCGCGCTGCTCGAGCAAGGCCGCGATCATGTTCATCGCGCCTGCCGATGCGATCGGCGTGCTGCCCGGGATCATGCGCCGCCTCCGCCGCGCGCGATCAGCCGGCCGATCTCGTCCGGCGGCAGGATCGCGCTGACCCGGCCGGCATTGGCGACGGCGCCGGGCATGCCCCACACCACCGAGCTTGCCCGGTCCTGCGCCAGCACCTTGGCGCCGGCGTCGATCAGGTCCTTGGCGCCTTCGCAGCCGTCGCGGCCCATGCCGCTCAGCACCACGCCGAGCGCGCGCGCGCCGAACACTTCGGCGACGCTCTCGAACATCGGGTCGACCGAGGGCATGCAGCCGCTCGAGGCCTTCTCATGGGTCAGGCGGATCGCCGCGCCGTCGGACATGCGGACCACGCGCATATGCGCATCGCCCGGCGCCACGATGATCCGGCCAGGCCGGATACGCATGCGATCGGTCGCGACCTCGCAGGGACGCCCGCCGAGCACGGCGAGTTGCGTCGCGAAATAGCTCATGAACGAGACGGGCAGATGCTGGGTCACCAGGATCGGCACGCGGAAGCTGGCCGGGATCGCGCGGAGCAGCTGGCTGAGCGCGTGGATGCCGCCGGTGGAGGCGCCGATCGCGACC
The DNA here is from genome assembly GCF_014204495.1 of Sphingomonas kyeonggiensis. Taxonomy (GTDB): domain Bacteria; phylum Pseudomonadota; class Alphaproteobacteria; order Sphingomonadales; family Sphingomonadaceae; genus Sphingomonas; species Sphingomonas kyeonggiensis_A. The sequence goes on from NZ_JACHLN010000002.1 coordinate 1,019,612, forward strand.
AGGTCGAAATTGTCCGGAGCCTGGACCGGGAACTGGTAATGCGGGTGATGCGCCACCGCGGCCGGCTCGGCATGCGCGGGGAGCACGGGTTCGGGAACGGGGTGCACATGGGCTTCGAGCAGGCGCGAAAGCCGCTCCTCCAGCACTTCGGCGAAGCGGCCGCCGAACGCACCGATGCCGGGCTTCACCAGCGTGTCCGCCGCGCCGAGCGCCAGCGCCTGCACGGTCACCGCCGCGCCCTGCTCGGCCGCCGAGGAAACGATCAGAACCTTGGCGCCCTTGCCTGCCGCGATCACGTCGGGCAGCGCGGTGATGCCGTCGATGCCCGGCATCTCGATGTCGAGCAGGATGATGTCGACGCTGTTGGTCTTCAGATAATCGAGCGCGGCCCGCACGTCGCTATAGGCGGCGGCAACGCGAAAGCGGCGCGTGCCTTCCACCATGCGCCCCAGCACCGAGCGTGCGACGACCGAATCGTCGACGATCAGCACCTGCGCCGGCCCGGCGGTGGTGCCGCTGAACCCGGTTTCCGCAAGAGTTGCGTGCGCCACCTTGGGCTCCTTGGCTGCGTCGCTTACGCGACGCCGACGATCTGCAGCTTGCTTTCCAGCGTCTCGCGGTCGAACGGCTTCATGACATATTCGTCGGCGCCGGCCTCGATGGCGGCGCGGATATAGGCCATGCCGTTCTCGGTGGTGCAGAACACCACCTTGGGGCGCTGCGGAAGCCCGGAATCCTTGAGCGCGCGCAGGAAGTCCATGCCGCTCATCACGGGCATGTTCCAGTCGAGCAGGATCACGTCCGGCGGGGTCTGGAGGCAGGAGTCCAGCGCCTCGCGGCCGTCACCAGCCTCGCGCACTTCGAAGTCGAGCGTTTCCAGGATGTGCCGGGCGACCTTCCGGATCACCTTGGAGTCATCGACTACCAGACAAGTCTTCATTTTCCCCTGTTCCCCGCTTTCAGGTGTCTAGGTTGGGAGTGGACAGTGCACGAAAGATGTGAGTGCGACGTTAATCTTGCGAACTAATTGATTCCGGCATGACCGGGGACGAGGCTGGCGAGATCGATCGCGAGGATCGGTTCGCCGTCGCGCTCGACGATCCCCCGCCCTGCCCCGCGCCAGGCGGGATCGAGCGTGACGCCATGCGCCAGCGGCAGCAGGTCGAACGGCGCGACATCGTCGAGCGCGTCGACCAGCATCGCGTAATGATGCCCCTCGACATGGGTGATCACCGCACGGCGCGCCGGGCTGCCGCCCGCCATGCCAAGCGCCGACTGGGTATCGACCACCGTCACCACGCGGCTGCGCAGCGCGGCGAGCCCGCGGACATGCTGCGAGGCGCGCGGCACCGCCGTCACCTCGCCGATATCCACCACCGACTCGACCTGTTCGGAGTCGATCGCCACGGCACGCCCGGCAATCTGGGCGATGAGATAGAGATGCGACATCAGCGACCTGCCTTGCCGGAAACCCGGGCTTCGAGCGCGGAAAGCAGTCCCGCCCTGTCATATCTATAGACGCTATCGTCGCCCGAGCCGCCCGAAGCGCGCTTCTTTCTCAGCCGGACGACCGGCGCGGGGCTGCCCATGGCGCCCTGGTTCTCCTCGGTGGAGAGCACCACGGCCGGCGTCTCGCCCGGCGCCAGGCGCAGCGCGACGCGGTATCCCGAGGCCTCCAGAAGCGGTTTGACGAACGAGGCCATCCAGCCGTCATTGTCGCCCGAGATCAGGCAGAGCGGCGGCGCATCCTCGACTTCGCGCTCGGCATGCTCGTCGAAGATCCACAGCATGTCGACCAGCTCGATCTGCTCGCCCTCGACCAGCACCACGCCGGCGATCGGCCCCGGCTCGCGGGCGGGCGCGATCTCCTCGGGCAGCAGCACGATGTCGGCGGCTTCGTCGATCGCGTAGCTGACTTCGTTGGTGCCGTCCTTGAGGCGCAGCACATTGATCCGCTCGAGCCCATCCAGATCGCCATGCGCGGCAAGCGGCAGGATGCGCTCGTCGATGGTCACGCGGAAGCGGCCGGCGGCGAAGCGGACATTGGCGGCATCGACCTGCTCGACGCGATCGACCGCCGCGAGCGGCACCGCACGGCGCACGCCGTCGAGATCGCGGAACAGCAGCGCCGGCAGGCCCTGCGCGGCTTCCACTTCTTCCTCTTCCTCGAACAGCTGCTGGCTGTCGCGGCTGAAATCCAGGCTCGCCGCCTTGGCCATGCCGGCGCAATCGAGCAGCAGCATCGGCAGGCCCGAGTCGGGCAGCGTCTGGCCGGCATAGAGGCCAGTGGACATGACGGCGGGCGAAGCCGGCTTGATGACCAGCTCCTCATTGTCGAGCACCGTATCGACGGCGAGCGCATAGCTGCCCTCGCTCACGCTGACTATCGCGAGCATCTGGCCGCCCTCGTCGCGCGCAGTGGTGGCCGGCAGGCCGAGCATGTCGGCGAGATGGATCAGCGGCATGCGGCGCTCGCGCACCGTGGCGACCGGCGAGCCACCGATCGTGTCGACGCGGATCGCATCGCCGCGCTCGGTGACGATCTCCTCGATCGACTGGCGCGGGATCGCGAAGCGCTGGCCGTCGACGCCGACCACGATCGTCGAGATGATCGACAGGGTCAGCGGCACATGGATGGCGAGGCGGAGGCCCTTGCCCGGATTGCTGTCGAGCTCGACGCGACCGCCGATCTGCTCGATCGCCGCGCGCACCACGTCCATGCCGACGCCGCGTCCGGAGACTTCGCTCACCACGTCCTTGGACGACAGGCCCGGCTCGAAGACCAGGTCGAGCTTGGCCCGGTTCGACAGGCTGCGCAGCTTGGCTTCGTCGCGCCCCTGCGCGACCAGCTTCTGGATCAGCCGCTCGGTATCGATGCCTCGGCCGTCGTCGGCGATCTCGATGATGATCTGGTTGCCCGACTGGCGCGCCGAGACCGAGAGCCGGCCATTCTCGCGCTTGCCCCCGGCGCGGCGCTCGGCCGGCGCCTCGATGCCGTGGTCGATCGAATTGCGGATGATGTGGACCAGCGGGTCACGCATCACTTCGATCATCTCGCGGTCGAGCTCGACGTCCGAGCCCTCGACCTGGAGCATCACCGACTTGCCCAGCCCCGCCGCCGTGTCGCGCACCATGCGCGGCAGCGCGGAGAACAGCGCGTCGATCTTCTGCATGCGGGTGCGCGTCACCGTGTCGCGCATCTCGCCGACAGTGAGCGACAGGCGCTCGAGCGCGGCCTCGATCGCGGGATCGACTTCGCCCTGGCGCAGGCGCCGGGCAAGCTCGTTGCGGGCAAGCACCATGTCCGACATGCCGGACATCATCCGGTCGAGCAGGTCGACGTTCAGGCGCACGCTGCGCGCCGGAGCGCGGCTGACGATCGGGCCGGCATGGGCGATTTCCTCGGCGCCCTCGGCAAGCGCCGCGACCAGCAGCTCGTCGCCGCTGTCATCCAGCCCGGTGCCCGATTCGATGGCCTCGACCAGCTCTCCGATCCGGTCGACCACCGCGAGCACGGCATTGACCAGCGCGCGGTCCGGCGCGCGCTTGCCATCGCGCACCTGTGCCAGCACGTCCTCGGCGGCATGGCTGAGGCGGCCGAGGCGCGGCAGGTCGAGGAAGCCGCAGCTCCCCTTCACGGTGTGCACGAAGCGGAAAATGGCGTCGAGGCGCGCGCGATCGGCGGGATGCGCTTCCCACGCGACGATCTCGCCCGAAAGCGCTTCGAGCGTTTCTCGCGTCTCGGCGATGAATTCCTGCAGCAGGTCGTCCATGGGGCCCCGGAAAGCAAATTTGCGGGGGTCTTGTGCGGGATGGGTGGTTAAAAGGGCGTTAGCTGCTCCGACGAAAGACGCCGGCTTGCGCACCGCGATCGTCCATGGAACCCTGTCCTGCATGGACGGTACGCGCGCTTTCACGAAATCAGCCGGAGCATTCGCCAATTGCGAGAAAGCACCCGACTATGCCGAGCTGACTCCGCTGCGGATACCGGCAGGCTGGAGCATCGGCTGGAACCAGCTCCACCGCGACAAGCGCGTGGAGGACGGCGATTTTGGCGGCTCCAGCGTGTTCTACGCCACGAACCCCGGCAGGCGCTTCGTGATCGACGTGGAATTCCGGCCTGAGCACAACCCCGACGGCCATTTCGAGCTAGCGGTGCAATATCAACCCTGGCCACGCGACGCACGCGGCAGGCGCCAGAACGATGCCCCTTTCGCTTTCGACGCCAATGCAAAGCTGATGCACAGCATCGAAACGCGGTCCTATACCGAGTTGATCGAACAGCTCGAAACCTGGCTCGCGCGCTGCACGATCTGGTCGGTCGAGGGCAACTGACTTCGACGAGGCCTAACGGGCTTCGCCACCCGCATAGCTGGCATCGAGCAGCGCTGTGCCGAGGTCGCCGAGCTTCTGATAGTCATAGCTCGCGTTGGTGAGGACGATTACCGTGTGCCCGTCGGCAAGCACGCGGCGCGCGAGCATCCGGAAGCCGCCGTTCGAGCCATCCTCCCACGCCGCCTCGCGGTCCCTCCCCCCGATCTTCTCGATCCGCACCCGGCCACCCAGCGCATAATGCTGGTCGGGCATCAGCGTGGTCGTCAGCGCCTTGCGCGAGGCCGGGCTGAGAAATCTGCCGTCCAGCACCGCGTTCATCAGCACCAGCAGATCGGGCGCGCTGGTATAGAAACCGCCAGCCATCGCCATGAAATCGGGCACCGGGTTGGGCTTGCGCACCGGCTCGGGGACAAGCGCCGCATAGCCCTGCGCCATGCCCCGCACCGCGCCGGAATCGCCGCGATAGACGCCGCTGTCCTTCAGCCCCAGCGGCCGGACCAGCAGCTGCTCGACCAGGGCGGCATAGGGCTTGCCGCTGATGCGCTCGGCAACGGCCTTTGCGATCAGCCAGTTGGAGTGCGAATAGTCCCATTCGGTGCCGGGCGCGAAAGCCAGGTCGCCGCTTGCGTAGCGCCGTACGGCCGCCATCTGCTCCATCTCGATGCCGCGCGTGGCGGGATCCTTGCGCGCCGCCTGGATATCGTTGGGCACGCCGCTCGAATGGCTCATCAGCCGCCGGAGCGTCAGCCGGGCACCGGTATCGGCGCGATAGTCGGGCAGGTAGCGGGTTATCGGTGCATCGAGGTCGAGCCTGCCCTGATCGACCAGCTTGAGGATCACGATCGAAGCGACCCATTTGGAAACCGATCCGGTCTCGAACCGCGTACTCGCCAGCATCGGCACACCATTCGCGGCATCCGCCCGGCCGATCCCTTCGACGAAGCGGACCTGCTTGCCGGTGCCGACCAGCGCGACGCCGTTGAAGCCATCGCTGGCATCGACCAGGTCATGATAGGATTGCGCGGTACAGGGCGTCGCCAAGCCAAGCGCCAGCACCGTCCCCGCGATCTTCAAGCCCCGCATACGCCACTCCCATGCCCGCGAACCTCGCAAGCATGTCATGGCGATGCGGATCGTTCAACTACAACTGTAGTCGAACATCTCAGGCAACGCGGAAGCTCGCCCCGAACAGCAGCACCTCTGCATCCGGCGGGCTGACCTGGAGCACGCCGCCGCCCTGGGTCACCAGCGCATGGACAAGATAGGCCGCCGCCGCGCGCGGGGTGATCGGCACATCGTCCTTGCCGCCGGCCAGCGCGCTGCGCAGCTCGGGATCGAGCACGATGCGCGGGCCGTCGGCGCGCACCACGATCTCGATATTCCCGTCGACGATCTCGGCGCCGATATCGAGCTGACCGCCACGGATCAGTGCGTCGCCGCCGATCAGCGACAGGTTCATCAGCACCTTGATCGCCTGCTTCGGGAGGACAGGATCCTCGACCATCCAGCCGACATTGACGCGGTGGTTCTCGCCGAACAGCCCTTCGATCGCCGCCTGTGCCTCGCGCGTGTCCACCGTCTCGCCGAAACCACCGGCCGCGCCGAAGGCCAGGCGGAAGAACTTCAGCTTGTTGGCACTCGCCTTGGCGCTCTCGTTGAGCAGTTCCAGGCAGCGCGCGCGCATCTCGGGATCATGCTCGTCGGCGAGCAGCTCCAGCCCATTGTTGAGCGCCCCCACCGGGCTCAGCAAATCGTGGCAGAGCCGCGAGCAGAGCAGGCTGGCGAAGTCGGTCGGGCTGATGTTCAAGATGAAGGCTCCCCGCAAGGTCGAACCTCTTTGGCGCAGGGCGCGCCATGCTGCAAGCGCGTGCCTGACACGCGACCAAGGTCGTAGCTGTACGCACCACCCGGGTAGCGCTACCACCGACGGAAAATAGAATGTGGGAGAGCATATGCGACAGGTCCTGCCCATCCTCGCCGCGCTGCTGGTCGTGCAGCCCCTGCCCGCCCTGGCGCAGGAGAAACCGGCCGCCACCGCAACGTTCCGGATCGACAAGGCGCGCATCGATCGCGCGCTCGCCGACATGGTGGCCAGCGGCCGCGCCACCGGCGTCGAGGCGCTGGTCTGGAAGGACGGGCGCGAAGTCTATTTCGGCGCCACCGGCCTGGCCGATCGCGAGGCGAACCGGCCGTTCAGCCGCAACACGCTGGTGCAGATTTATTCGATGACCAAGCCGGTCACCGGCGTCGCGCTGATGCAGCTCTGGGAACAGGGCAGGTTCGGGCTCGACGATCCCCTCTCCCGCTATCTCCCCGAATTCGCGACGATGCTGGTGCAGGACGGCACCGATGCGAGCGGCCAGCCGCTATGGCGCGCATCGAAGCGCCCGGTGACGATCCGCGATGTGCTGCGCCACACCGCCGGATTCGCCTATGGCGATGGCCCGAGCGCTGCGGAAAAGGCCTTTGCCGCCGCCGATCCGCTCGGCCTCGATCACGACCTGACCGAGTTCGGCCATCGCCTCGCCCATGCGCCGCTGATCTTCGAACCCGGCAGCGAATGGCGGTATAGTTCGGCAGTCGACGTGCAGGCGCTGCTCGTCGAGAAGCTCTCCGGCCAGAAGTTCGAGGACTATGTCCGCGAACACATCCTCCAGCCGCTCGGCATCAAGGAAGCGGCCTGGACGCAGCCGATGGAGCGGCTCGATCGCTTTGCCGCGACCTATATCCTCGGCGCCGACAAGAAGCTGACGCGCGAAGCGGACTCCATCACCCGCCAGCGCAATTTCCCCAAGCCGGCGATGACCATGGGCGGTGCCGGAATCGTCGCGCCGATCGACGATTACATGCGCTTCGCCCGCATGTTGCTGGGCCAGGGCAGCCTTGACGGCGTGCGCATCCTCAAGCCCGCCACCGTGCGGCTGATGGCCACCAACCAGCTCGATCCGCGGATCAAGGAGCGGAGCTGGCTGCCCGGAAAGGGCAATGTCGGCTTCGGTTTCGATTTCGCGGTGCGCGTGGGCCAGCCGCTGACGCCTGACGAACAGCGCGGTGCGGTCGGCGAGTTCTTCTGGGACGGCGCGGCCTCGACCCTGTTCTGGGTCGATCCCGCCAACAAGCTGGCGGCCGTGTTCTTCGTCCAGACCAAGCCCTTCCAGGTCTCGCTCCACCGCGACTTCCGCAAGGCAGTCTACGGTGAAGCGTATCTGGGACCGCCCGGAGACTAGGCTAGACGACCCGGCGGCCAGTGAAGAGCTGGATCAGGCCGACCACGACGGCGATCACCAGCAGCAGATGGATGATCCCACCGGCGACGTGGAAGGTGAAGCCCAGCAGCCACAAGACCAGCAGGATGACAACGACGGTCCAAAGCATCGGCACGCTCTCCATTTAGGGTTTTCCCATCAACGGGTTGCGCGAGCGAAACGTTCCAGCGACCTGCGGTTTTTCCGGATTACGCCAGTTTGGCTGCTTCCTGCTATGACGGGCCCGGACGGGCATGGGCCCGGCATCCGGAAGGATCATGGTAGGCAGGGCCGCACAAAGACAGGCTGAGACGCTATCCGGGGGCCGCTGGGCGGCTCTCGGCGCGTCGCGCCTGCCCTCCTGGCTCGCCGGGATCAGCTGCCTGATCCTGTCGCTGCCCACGATCGGCTGGCTGCTCGGCATTCCGGTGCTGCGCGGCTTCGGCGATCCGAACTATGCGGTCGCGCCGCTCGTCGCGTTCATCGGCTGCAGCGTGACGCTTGCCACCTTCCTGGTGGTGATCGGCCAGCCCAGGCTGGCGCGGATCGCCCTGATCCCCGCCGGTCTGCTGCTCGGCCTTGCGGTGGTGCAGTATCTGACCGGCGCGGTCGCCCTGGAGCGGCTGTTCTTCTACGACACCGTCTTGCGGATGGGCGTGCGCAACCACGGCGTTCTTCCCGGCGGTACCGCCGCGATGCAGACCGCTGGTGCGCTGGCTGCGCTGGGCGTCACCTCGAACCGGCGCATTCACCAGATCATCGGCGTCATCCTCGCCAGTGCGACGATCGCGCTTACGCTGCTGGCAACCGCCGCGTTGCTCGCCGCGGGCGGCGCCACGCCCGGGTTTCTCGGGCGCTCGGCGATCTCGACCATGCTGGCGCTCGCCCCCGCCACCGCGCTGATCCTCTACGCGATGCGCCGCCAGCCCGGCGAGCGAAGCTGGTCGCTGCTTTCGCAGCTGGCACCCGCGATCATCATCCTTCCGGTCATCCCGTCCCTGCTCGGCTTCGTCACCGTCCAGTCCGGGCTGCTCGGCTTCAATGCGGCGCAGTTCCTGGTTCTCACGCTCGACGTGGTGATCCTCGCCTGGGTGCTCGCCCGCGCGGTCCGCCATGCCGAGGCGCAGAGCCGCGCGCTCGCCATCCGCGAGGCGAAGCTGAGCGCGGTGCTGGCGATGGTGCCCGACGCGGTGGTGCTGATCAACGAAAGCGGCACGATCCTCGATTTCAGCAAGGCGGCCGAGAAGCTGTGGGGCTATTCGGCGGACGAAGTCGTCGGCCAGCCGGTCACCATGCTCGCCCCCGCCGCCAACAGCATTCGCTACGAAGGCGAGCTTGCCGGCCTGCGCGGGCGCGAGCTGCGCCCGGCCGACGCCGAGCCGCTCAGCGCGGTCGGGCTCCGCCGCGACGGCTCGACCTTCCCGGTCGAAGTGCGCGCCGGGCGCGTCGAGACCGGGGACGAGGAGTGCCTGACCGTCTTCATCCGCGACATGTCCACCCAGTTCGGCATCGACGACCAGGTCGCCCAGCTCAACGCCGAGCTCGCCCATCTCGCCCGCCAGAGCGCCATGGGCGAGGCCGCCGCCGATCTCGCGCACGAGCTCAACCAGCCGCTCACCGCCGCCGCCAACTATCTCTCCGCCGCCGCGATGGTCGCCAAGGTCAGCGGCACCCAGGGGCCGGGCACCGAGCTGGTCGGCAACGCCCGCGAGCAGGTGATGCAGGCCGGCGAGATCATCCGCCGCCTGCGCAGCTTCACCGAGCGCAACGATACCGAGCGCAGCGTCGAGCCGATGCGCCCGCTGATCGAGGACGCGGTGCGGCTTGTGCTGGTCGGCTCCGGCCGCCTCGCCGCCCAGATCGACTATCAGGTCGACCCGGACAATCTCAGCGCCTTTGTCGATCGCGTCCAGGTCCAGCAGGTCCTGGTCAACCTGCTGCGCAATGCGCTCGAGGCGCTGCGCAAGGCGGGCACCGAGGACCCGCGGATCCGGATCACCGCCCGCGCCGCGGACGACCAGATGATCGAGATCGAGTGCCGCGACAACGGCCCCGGGCTGCCGCCGGAGACGCTGAACCAGCTGTTCCAGCGCTTCTCGGCCAACAGCACGAGCGAGGGCATGGGCATCGGCCTGTCGATCTCGAAGCGCATCGTCGAGCTGCATGGCGGCGTGTTCGCCGCCGCCAATGATCCGGCGGGCGGCGCGGTGTTCACCTTCACCCTGCCGACGCTCGAGGGCGGCGACACGCCCGAAGGCTAGGCGAAGTCGCGCGCCGACAGGCGGACCTCCCGCCCTGGCACGATCCGCACCGACCGCACCTTGCCGCCCAGATGGACCTCCCGCGTTCCGGCAAGGGTGCCGCGCAGCCGCGCCTGCTCCAGCTTCCCATCCCGCCAGGCGAGATCGATCGTGCAGCCACCGCGCGTGCGCAGCCCGCTCACCCTGCCCTCCGGCCATGCCCCGGGCAGCGCCGGCAGCAGGTCGATCCGCGCGCCGCGGTTCTGCACCAGCATCTCGACGATCCCCGCCGCGCCGCCGAAATTGCCGTCGATCTGGAAGGGCGGATGCGCGTCGAACATGTTGGGATAGGTGCGCTCGGGCCCGAGCAGGAACTTCAGGATCCCGTGCGCATGGTCGCCGTCGCGCAGCCGGGCCCACAGGTTGATCCGCCACGCCGTCGCCCAGCCGGTCGCCTTGTCGCCGCGTATCTCGAGGCTGCGTTTCGCCGCCGCCGCGAGTTCGGGCGTCCGCTCCGGATCGATCTGGTGGCTCGGATAGAGCCCGTAGAGGTGCGAGACATGCCGATGGTGGACGTCCTCGGCATCGCCGTCCCAGTCGAACGGCCATTCCTGCAGCTGGCCCTGCCTGCCCACCCGCATCGGCGGCAGCTTGCCCCCCGCCGCCTCGATCTCGCGTACCAGCGCCGCGTCGCGCCCGAGCACGCCGGCAGCCGCGATCGTCTGGTCGAACAGGTCGCGCAATATCTGGCTGTCCATCGTCGGCGCGAAGATCAGCGACGAGCCATGGCCATGCCCGTTCTCCGGCGAGAGCGAGGGATTGGTGACGAGATGCCCGGTCGCGGTATCGACCTGCAGCGTATCGAGGAAGAACCGGCAGGCGCCCGCCAGGATCGGCCAGATCGACTCCAGATATGCCCGGTCCGGCGCGTATTCATAGCGCTCCCAGAGATGCGTGCAGAGCCACGCCCCGCCCATCGGCCACAGCCCGTATTTCGCGCCGTCGATCGGCGCGGTCGCCCGCCACAGATCGGTGTTGTGATGGCATACCCAGCCGCGCGCGCCATACATGTCGCGTGCCGTCTTCGCCCCCGTCTCGGCGATCTCGCGGACCAGCTGGACCAGCGGCTCCGCGCACTCGGCCAGGTTGGTCGTGTGCGCCGGCCAGTAGTTCATCTCGGTGTTGATGTTGATCGTGTACTTGCTGCCCCAGGGCGGGCTCGGCTTGTCGTTCCAGATGCCCTGGAGGTTCGCCGCCTGCGTTCCCGGCCGTGACGCGCAGATCAGCAGATAGCGCGCATACTGGAAGTAGAGCGCCGCCAGCGCCGGGTCGTCGCTGCTCTCGGACTCGCGGATGCGCCGGTCGGTCGGCAGCGCCGCCGCCGGCGTGCTGCCCAGGTCGAGCGTCACCCGCCGGAACAGCCGGCGATGCTCGGCCGCCGTCGCCGCGGCGAGCGCGGCAAAGCCCTTGCCCCGCGCCGCCGCGATCTGGCGGGTGGTGATCGCCACCGGGTCGCCACTCACATCGTCATAGCGCTTGTAGCTGGTCGCCATCGCGATCCGCAGCGTCACGCCGTCCGCACCCTCGACCACCAGCGCATCGCCCTCGGCACGCACCCGCCCGCCTCGGGCTTCGACTTCCACCCGCGCCTCGAAGCGCAGCGCGCCCGCGATCGCGCCATGCGGATCATTCTGCCCGCTCAATACCAGCGCGTTCCCCTCGGCCCGCACGGTCCATTTCTTCTCGGGCGAGGTGAAGGAGAGCCGGCAGGAAACCGCGCCCGGCCGGCTGGCGCCCAGTTCCACCGCGATCACCTGGTCGACCGGCGAGGCGATCACCCGGCGGCGATGGGTCACGCCGTCGATCGCGAACACCGTCTCCGCCAGTGCCGCATCGAGGTCGAGGCTGCGCCGATACCCGGTCGCCCGTGCCGCATCGAGCCCGGGCATCGCGATCCCCAGGCTGCCGATCGTCTGATACGCCGCCTGCCGGAGCGGCGTCGCCATCAGCTTCTCGTTCGCAAGCTTCTCCGCCTCGGCGAACCTGCCCTCGAAGATCAGCCGACGCACCTCGGGCAGTGCCGCCTTCGCCGCCGGATTGACCGGATCATAGGGGCTACCGGCCCAGAGCGTATCCTCGTTGAGCTGCAGCCGCTCCTCGCCGATCCCGCCGAACACCATCGCGCCGATCCGGCCATTGCCGATCGGCAGCGCCTCGGTCCATTCCTTCGCTGGCTGTTCATACCAGAGCAGGTTCGCAGCAGCGGCCGCGCGCTTCGCCCGGGCCCTCGGAACTGCCAGCGCGGCCCCCGCGACCGCGAACAGCCCCATCGCCCCGCGCCTGTCGAACGCCCAGTCCCGCATTGCCCTCTCCTGCTCGATTTTGCGGCGATGATACCGCTATCATCGCTATTGGCAACGCAGCGCCGCGCCCGACAAGTTGCGACAATTTCGCCCCCGTTCCGAGAAACCCGCGCGACAGCCTGGGCCTAATCCTTCCTCATCCAGACATCACTGGAGCGGAGAAAAGGCATGATGAAACTGAAATTCGCCGCGCTGCTCGCAGCCAGCGCCCTCACCTTCGGCACCGGCGCCGCGATGGCGGCTCCGCAGGACCGCACCCCGCCCAAGGCGGAACAGCGCGCCCCGCGTCACAACCCGATGGACCTCAACAAGGACGGCTTCGTCAGCAAGGACGAGTGGATGAAGGCCGCCGCCGCCCGCTTCGAGAAGTTCGACGTCAGCAAGGACGGCAAGCTCTCCCGCGAGGAAATCCGCTTCGGCCGCTTCGAACAGCACCGCATGCACGGCCGCGGCCATGGCTTCCACCGCGGCGGTCGCGGCGGCCCCGAGCGCGGTCCGCATGGCGGCCCCGGCTTCGGTCCCGGCCGTGAGGGGCCGGGCGGCCCCGGTCACCACCGCATGGGCCCGCCGCCGCCCCCGCCCGCCGATGCACCCGCTCCGGCAGCGCCTGCACCGGGCAACTGAGCTTGCCTATCCGCCGGCTCGACAGACCTGCTTCCCCGGCGAAAGCCGGGGCCCAGGGTCACAAGCGAGCCGGCAGAGACACCCTGGGCCCCGGCTTTCGCCGGGGAACGGGATAGCGCGATGGCGGGCTCCCTAAACCAGCTCCACCACCATCATATCGAAGCGTCCGTGGAGCCCACCCCGCTCCACGGAACGCCAGGCGGTGATCGCGTTGAACCCGTCGATGAGCCACAGCTTGCCGTCGGGCGCCGCCATCTCGGCATCGACAAGCGACGGCGTGGGATCGCAGCTCGGATGCGAATGCCAGTACCCAACCAGCCTGGGCCCGCCCGCCCGCTCGGCACGCAGCGCGGCGAACAGGGCTGCGGGGTCTATCTCGAAATGCCGATCCGGCGCTTCGTGAACATTTTCAACAGCTTGAAAGCTATCGATCCGATCTTCGGAACCGAACAGCAGCCCGCACGCTTCGTTCGGCGCCGCATCCGCGGAAATCTGCCGAATACCGATCAGTACATATCTTGAAATCTCGATCCTCATGCCCATCTACGATAAAACATGAATCCGGGGGTTTCCATCATCGAAGCACGCATCGCGGACACAGCCGATGGCTGGCGTCTGGATCGTGCGCTCGCCGACGCCGTGCCGACAATGTCGCGCGAACGGCTGAAGGTGCTGATCTCGTCCGGCGCGGTCACCGGCCCCCAGGGCCTTGTCCGCGATCCGGCGAAGAAGGCGGCCGGCGGGGCGCTGTTCAGCGTCGCGGTGCCTGCCCCCACCCCCGCGCACAACGAGGCGCAGGAGATCCCGCTCAACATCGTCTATGAAGACGAGCATCTGATCGTGATCGACAAGCAGGCCGGGCTGGTCGTTCATCCCGCCGCCGGCAACCTCGACGGGACTTTGGTCAACGCGCTGCTGCATCACTGCCAAGGCTCGCTTTCGGGCATCGGTGGCGAAGCACGCCCCGGGATCGTCCACCGGATCGACAAGGACACGTCGGGCCTGATGGTCGCCGCCAAGCATGACCGGGCGCATGAAGGGCTGGCCCGCCAGTTCAAGGCGCACTCGATCGATCGGCGCTACAAGGCTATCGTGTCGGGGCAGGTCCGTCTGCTGGAAGGCACGGTCGATGCGCCACTCGCCCGCTCGCCACACAATCGCAAGAAGGTTGCGATCGTGAAGAACGGCAAGCGCGCGGTCACCCATTGGCGCAAGGTCAGGGATCTGTACGAGGCCGCGCTGGTCGAATGCAGGCTGGAGACGGGCCGTACCCATCAGGTGCGGGTTCACATGGCCTCTTTGGGTCATCCGCTGGTCGGCGATCCGGTGTATGGCAGCACGCGCAAGGCGCACCGTGAACTTTTGGAAACCCTGAATTTCCGGCGCCAGGCCTTGCACGCGGCTCACCTGGGGTTCATCCACCCCATCAATAGTATCGCTTTGGCGTTCGAAAGCGAAATCCCTGCCGACATGCAGGAACTGTTCGATAACCTCATCGTATGATTTCAGGCGGCACTGGCTTCGGCTATGTGCGCCTTAGTGAAAGGGAGAAATGATCATGGCAAGCGGAAGCAACGTCCCGGCGACGATCCCCGCTCTTGGTGGTGAGCAGAGCCTCAACCGCTATCTGGCCGAGATCAAGAAGTTTCCGATCCTGAGCCCCGAGCAGGAATATATGCTCGCCAAGCGCTTCCAGGAGCATGGCGACACCGATGCCGCGGCCCAGCTGGTCACCTCGCATCTGCGTCTCGTGGCGAAGATCGCCATGGGCTATCGCGGCTATGGCCTGCCCGTCTCCGAGCTGATCTCGGAAGGCAATATCGGCCTGATGCAGGGCGTGAAGAAGTTCGAGCCCGAAAGGGGTTTCCGCCTGGCGACCTATGCCATGTGGTGGATCCGCGCCTCGATCCAGGAATTCATCCTGCGTTCGTGGAGCCTCGTGAAGATGGGCACCACCGCCGCGCAGAAGAAGCTGTTCTTCAACCTGCGCCGGATGAAGGCCAAGCTCGACGCGTTCGAGGACGGCGATCTCAGCCCCGAGCACCTCACCAAGATCGCCACCGATCTCGGCGTCACCGAGGAGGAAGTCACCTCGATGAACCGTCGCATGGCGATGGGCGGCGATACGTCGCTCAACGTGCCGATGCGCGAGGATGGCGAGGGCCAGTGGCAGGATTGGCTCGCTGACGACAGCGCGCTCCAGGACGAGCAGGTTGCCGAGGCACAGGAAGCCGATGTCCGCCACGAGATGCTCGTGTCGGCGATGGAAGACCTCAACGAGCGTGAGCGTCACATCCTTACCGAGCGCCGCCTGACCGACGATCCCAAGACCCTCGAGGAACTCTCGCAGGTCTATGACGTCAGCCGCGAGCGCGTGCGCCAGATCGAGGTGCGCGCGTTCGAGAAGCTGCAGAAGGCGATGATGCGCATCGCCGGCGAGAAGCGCCTGCTCACTGCCTGACGGACGACGTGGGGGATCAGGATCGCGATACCGGCGCGGAGGCTCCGCGCCAGCCTGAGGCGTCGGCGGACATCCCGCCGGCGCCTTCCGCGTCTGCGCCGCGCCCGCGCGACTGGACGCCGCGCGCGACCACGGCCGGGCAGCCGGAGGAACTTGGCGTCTCGCCGATGCCAGACCTGCGCCCGCTCGGCGAAGAACCCGATCCCTTTGCGTCTCGCCGCGAAGAAGCGCCTCGCCCCATTCCGGCGCAGGAAGAAATCAAGCCGCAGCGCCCGCGCAAGCCGCTGCTCCGCCGCATCCTGTTCTGGATCCTCAAGGCGATCCTGCTCTTCATCGCCGTCTCGGTCGGCATGGTGGTGATCTACAAGTTCGTGCCCCCGCCGATCACCTGGACGCAGATCGGCGACATCTTCTCGGGCCACGGGGTCACCAAGCGCTGGATGTCGATCGACCGGATCGATCCGAACATGCCGCGCGCCGCGATCGCCGCCGAGGATGCGCGCTTCTGCTCGCATCACGGGTTCGATTTCACGGCGATCGAGCAGGCCTATGCCCGCAATGCCACCGGCAAGAAGAAGATCCGCGGCGGCTCGACGATCAGCCAGCAGACCGCGAAGAACGTCTTCCTGTTCCAGGGCGGCGGCTATGCCCGCAAGGCGCTCGAGGCGTATTTCACGGTGCTGATCGAGAATATCTGGGGCAAGCGCCGAATCATGGAAGTCTATCTCAACGTCGCGGAGACGGGGATCGGCACCTATGGCGTGAATGCCGGCGCTTTACGCTACTTCAAGCACGACGCTTCGAATCTCTCCCCACGCGAGGCGGCACAAGTCGCTGCGGTGCTGCCGCTGCCCAAGAAGCGGGCCGGCATCGATCCGCGCGGCTTCACCCGCCGCTATGGCAATGCAATCACGGCGCGCATCGGCACAGTGCGCGGCGATGGGCTGGATAGCTGCATCCGCTGATGGCGCCGATCCGCATCGCCGCCGCGCTGATCGACGATGGCGCGGGAAACATGCTGCTGGTCCGCAAGGCAGGTACCTCGGCCTATATGCAGGCCGGCGGCAAGATCGAACCGGGCGAGACCCCGCTCGAAGCGCTCCGCCGCGAACTGGCGGAGGAGATCGGCCTGGCGATCACCGAAGCGCGCCGGCTCGGCCGCTTCCAGTCTCCCGCCGCCAACGAGCCCGGCCGCGTGGTCGAGGCGGAACTGTTCCACCTCACTGCCCCGCACGAGCCGAGCGCCGCCGCCGAAATCGCGGAAGCACGCTGGGTGCCGATCGCCGAGGCCGCGGCCTTGCCGCTCGCCCCGATGACCCGCACCCATGTCCTGCCGATCGCGCTGGAACTGATCGCGCGTTACTGAACTTTCTTGGCGGCATCCTGGGCGGCATCGCCCACGTCCTTCGCCGCGCCGCCGACATCCTTGGCCGCCTGCGTCACCGCATCGGTCTTGGCGTTCTCGCGATTGTTCTGGTTGAACAGATAGACCGCGCCGATCACCACCGCGATCAGCAGCACGAACCCGATCAACAGGCCCGCACCGCTGCCGCCGCGCTCGACCACGACCGTGCCGCCGCCACCCGTCTCGGTGACACGCTCGGCCGTCACGCCATCGGTACGCTCGGTAACTCGTTCCACCATTGCATCCTCCTCGATTATGCCGTCAGCAACCGAGAAGGCCTTGCAATGGTTCCGGAAATCAGAAGGGCAGCTTGAAGCCCGGCGGAAGCGGCAGGCCCGCCGTCATCTTCGACATCGCTTCCTGCGACGCCGCATCCGCCTTGGCACGCGCATCGTTGAAGGCGGCTGCGAGCAAATCCTCGAGCATGCCCTTTTCGGCCGGGTTGAGCAGCGAATCGTCGATGTTCAGGCCGATGATCCGGCCCTTTGCCGACGCCTGGACCTTGACCAGCCCGCCGCCCGAGACACCCTCGACCTCGATATTGTCGAGATCGGCCTGCGCCTTGGTGAGTTCGGCCTGGACGTTCTGCGCCATGGCCATCATCTTTTCGAGATCCATTATACTTCCTAGCTTCCAGTCTTGGCCCAGCCGATCAGCTCGGCATCGGGAAATGCTTCCATTGCGGCGGCAACCAGCGGCGAGGCGAGTACCGCATCACGCTCGGCCTGCTCGCTCGCCGCCTGCTCCTCGCGCAGCGTCATCGCCTGCGCCGGCACATCGACACAGGCAAGCTTCCAGTTAGTGCCGGTCAGCTCCTTGAGCGCGGCACCCAGCTCCTTCATGAAATCGAACGGCAGCGGCTTCGCAGCGGCGAACTCGACTTCCATGCCCTCGAAACGCACCGGCCGCAGATAGTCGCGCACCTGGGTGGCGAGCTGGTAGCGCTTCTTCTCCTCCAGATAATCGGCGAGCTGGCCGAGCGAGGTCGGCATCGCCGAGCCATTTGCACCGGAGGGAGCGGTCGCGGCGCCGCCCGAGATGGTCACGCTGCCGCTGGCGATCTGGCGGGCAAGTTCACCCGGATCGGGCAGCTGCGAGGCGTGAATGACGCGCAGCAGCGCCATCTCCGCCGCCTCGATCGGCAGCGCCGCCCTGGCGACTTCGTCATGCCCGCGCAGCACCAGCTGCCACAGCCGGTGCAAAGCCGGGAAGCTCAGCCCCGCCGCCCAGCGCTCGAGCGACTTCAGCTCCTCGGCCGACTGGCCCGAATTGGCATCCGTCCCCAGCTTGGCGAGCGTCACCGCATGCACCGTCTCCAGCAGCGTGCGCAGCACGGCCTGCGGATCGACGCCCAAGTCATACTGGCCGCGCAGCGAAGCCAGAGCGCCCCGCGCGTCGCCCTCCAGCAGCAACCCGAACAGGGTGCGGATCGCGCCGCGATCGGACAGGCCGAGCATCTGGCGCACGGCCTCCGCCTTCACGCCCTCGCCTTCCAGGCCCGCATGGGCGATGGCCTGGTCGAGGATCGACAAGCCGTCGCGCGCCGAGCCCTCGGCCGCCCGGGAGATCAGCGCCAGCGCTTCCGGCTCCGCCTCGAAGCCCTCGGCCTGGGTCACCCTGGCGAAATGCTCGGCGAGCAGTTCGGCCGGGATGCGGCGCAGGTCGAAGCGCTGGCAGCGCGACAGCACCGTCACCGGCACCTTGTTCACTTCGGTCGTGGCGAACAGGAACTTCACATGCGCCGGCGGTTCCTCCAGCGTCTTGAGCAGCGCGTTGAACGCGCTCTTCGACAGCATGTGGACTTCGTCGATGATGTAGATCTTGTAGCGCGCCGAGACCGCCGAGTAGCGCGACGCCTCGATGATCTCGCGGACATCGTCGACGCCGGTATGCGACGCGGCGTCCATCTCGATCACGTCGATATGACGGCCCTCGGCGATCGCGCGGCAAGGCTCGCAGACACCGCACGGATCGATCGTCGGCCCACCCTGCCCGTCCGGCCCGATGCAGTTGAGCGCCTTGGCGATCAGGCGTGCGGTAGAGGTCTTGCCGACCCCGCGGACCCCGGTGAGCAGGAAGGCATGGGCCAACCGGTCGCGCTTGATCGCGTTGCCCAGCGTGGTGACCATCGCATCCTGCCCGATCAGCTCGGAGAAGGTCTGCGGACGGTATTTGCGCGCGAGCACCCGATAGGCGTTGTCACGCGGCTGCGCGGGTTCGTCGAGGCCAAGGAAGGAATCGGACATGCCATCCGTTCCTAGCGTGTTCCAACCGCCACGTCCAAGGCGATGCACGCCGCAAAGGCGGTTAAAAGAGGCTGTCGATGTGCGGAAAGGTGGGAGCCGGAACGACCCGCAGCGAAATCGTTGTGGCTGCTTCGTTCCCGATCTGACCAGGTTGGCGACGACTACGTCCGCCCGACTCCCGCGGCGCATATGGGCAAAGTCAGACGGTTAGGCAAGAGCGGGAACGCGGCGCACGTTCCCGCTCCTGTTCAATCAGCGATAATAGCGCACCCGGCGGCACACGCGCTGGCGATGGCCATGGCGCCACACGGTCTTGCAGACGCTGCGATAATAGGAGCGCTTGCGGACATGATGCGGCCGATGGTGCTGGAAGTCCGGCTGTGCCGCGACCGCGGGAGCGGTCGGCGCGGCGGCGGCACTGGCGGCCGGGATGGCAAGCGTCGCGGCGGCAGCGGCCGCAAGGATCGGAAGAAGCTTCATAGTTTCTCTCTCCTGCTGGCGGGAGAAAACCCGCATGGGCGGAAACCGGAACGATCGTTTCGGTTCCATGCGCGATCCTGAAACAGGACGGATTGCGCCGGGCTGAATGTCTGGCGCATTGCTGGAATGTGTAAAATCTGGCGACAGGGCCCTGCACGGTCGCTTCCCCGGCCCCGGGATGCTAGCCGGCGCGGATGGACAAGGTGAAAATCCGGCGCTTCGAACCCGCCGACCAGGACGGCGTGGCCACGCTGATCGTATCGATCCAGAATGAGGAGTTCGGGATCGCGATCACCGCCGAGGACCAGCCCGACCTCCAGGAGATTCCCGAATTCTACCAGCGCGACTCGGGCGATTTCTGGGTCGCCGAAGCCCCGGATGGCGAAGTGGTCGGCACGATCGCGCTCAGGGACATCGGCGACGGCGCGGCTGCCTTGCGCAAGATGTTCGTCCATCCCGAACATCGTGGCGCGCGCGGCCTGGCCCGGGCACTGCTCGACACGCTGCTGGCGCATGCGCGGGCACTGAAGCTGTCCCGCATCTATCTGGGCACCACCGATCGCTTCCTCGCCGCGCATCGCTTCTATGCGCGCAACGGCTTCGCGCTGATCGACCACACGCTGCTGCCGCCCACCTTCCCCCGGATGATGGTGGACACGCGCTTCTACGCGCTGACGCTCTAGCGCCCCTGCATGTCGCGGTGCCCAGTGGGCATCCGCACCACCAGCCCGTCCATCTCGGGCGTGAGCAGGATCTGGCAGGCGAGCCGGCTGGTTCGCACCGCGCCCACCGCGAGGTCGAGCATATCCTCTTCCTCTTCGGCGGCACGGGGCAGCCGGGCGAAATGCTCGGGATCGACGATCACATGGCAGGTCGAGCAGGCCATCTGCCCCTCGCAGGTGCCCTCAAGCGGCTGGCCATCATTCTGCCCGACTTCGAGCAGGCGCAGCCCCTCCTCGGCCTGGACCTCATGCCGGTCGATGCCATCGGCGCTGACGAAGGTAACGCGGATCATGCGGCGCGACTCTGCGCGCGGGCAGCCGCGACGATCCGGTCTATCGCCCCCATCAGCGCATCCTCGCTAGTGTAGCGGCCATAGCCGATGCGGATGCTCGATCGCGCCTGCGCATCGCTCAGCCCGATCGCCTGCAGCACATGACTGGGCCGCCCGGAGCCGCTGGCACACGCCGAGCCGGCGGAAAAGGCAATATCGCGCAGGTCCGAGATCAGCCGCGCCACATCGAGCCCGTCATGACGCAGGTTGAGATTGCCCGGATAGCGGTCCTCCTGCGCGCCATTCAGCGTCCAGTCGCCAGCGATTCGGCTAAGCGCGGCGCGATAGAGCTGCTCGGCATGCGCGTGATCGGCGCCGAAACGCTGCTTGGCCACCCGGGCCGCCGCACCGAAACCCGCGCACAGTGACGGTGACAGCGTCCCCGACCGCCCCGCAGGCTCCTGCCCGCCGCCATGCAGCAGCGGTTCCAGCGTCACGCCGTCACGGATCCAAAGCGCACCCACGCCCTTGGGACCGTGGATCTTGTGCGCCGAGACCGCGATCAGGTCGCAGCCATCGGGGATCAGCACCCGGCCATAGCCCTGCACCGCGTCGCACAGGAACAGCGCGCCTGCCTGGTGGGCGAGATGCGCCAGTTCCTCGATCGGCTGGATCACGCCGATCTCGTTGTTGACCAGCATCGCGGCGACCAGCCCGACACCCGGCTTGATCGCCGCGCGCGCCGCGGCAAGGTCGACCAGCCCTTCCGGCCCCACCGGCAGCACGGTCACGTCCCGGCCCCGGCGCGCCTCGGCAGCCACCGTATCGAGCACCGCGGCATGCTCGGTGGCGATCGTCACGATCCCGCCGGTGCTGCCCTTGATCGCCCAGTTGAGCGCCTCGGTCGCACCGCTGGTGAAGCTCACCGTCCCGCCCGGCGGCAGCAGCCCGGCGACATCGTCGCGCGCCACTTCCACCGCTGCCTTGGCTGCGCGGCCCAGGGCGTGCGCGGAATGCGGATTGGCGAAATTGCCTTCCAGCAGCGGGAGCATCGCGGCCAGCGCTTCGGGAGCGAGCGGCGTGGTCGCCTGATAGTCGAGATAGGTCATGCAGCTCTGGTTCTGGCCTCGATCGCGATCTGACGCCAGAGCGTCGTGAAGGCATCGACCTCGGCCTCGGTGGTTCCGCGCCCGAAGCTGACCCGCACCACTTCGCGCAGGGCCGGCTCCTCCCAACCCATCGCCGAGAGCACATGGCTCGGCCGCATGCTGCCCGAGGAACAGGCGCTGCCCGCCGAAACCGAAATGCCGGCCATGTCGAAACGGATCAGCTGCGCCGCGGAGGAGACACCCGGCATCCGGTACGCTCCGATCAGCGGGCTACGCGAGGTGGCAGCACCCACGACTTCCCCGCCTTCCGCCACGATCACTGTCTCCAGCCGGGTACGAAGCGCTGCCATCCGCTCCAGATCCTCGGGCAGGGACACCGCGGCCGCATAGCCGAGCGCACCGGGAAGGTTCTCGGTCCCGGCGCGATAGCCCTTTTCCTGTCCGCCCATCGGCAGCAGCGTGCCGAAGTCGCGAACCAGCAATGCCCCGATCCCCGGCGGCCCGCCGCGCTTGTGCGCCGAAACCGCGACCAGGTCGGCATGGCGCAGCACCGCCGCCGATGCCCGCGCCGGCATCTGGGCCGCATCGACCAGCAATATCCCGCCCGCCGCGTGCACGATCTCCGCGATCGCCTCGATCGGCTGGATGACGCCGGTCTCGCTGTTGGTCCGCTGCACCCCGACCAGCGCACGGGGCCCCTCCGCCAGCGCGGCACGCAGCGCGTCGAGATCGAGCACCCCGTTTGCATCCACCGGCAGCACCTGCGCGCCTTCCGAATGGCGCAGGACCGAATCATGCTCGACCGCGCTGATCAGCCGCCGTTCGGCCATCGACCGCGTCAGCGCCATATGCAGCGATTCGCTTGCGCCGCCGGTGAACACCAGCTCATGCGCCCAGCCATAGGCGGCCGCGACCTCGGCCCGCGCCTTTTCCAGCGCGGCACGGGCGGCCCGCCCCTCGGCATGGGGAGAGCTGGGATTGGCCCAATGGCGCATTCCTGCCTCAACCGCCGCCATTGCCTCGGGCAGCATCGGGGTAGTCGCGGCATGATCCAGATAGATTCGCTCGGCCAAGTTGCTCTCGTAATAATTGCGTAAAGCGGCGCGGTGCCTATATAGCGCCCAACTCACCGCGCTCCACTGCGCGCCTCAAATTCTACAGGGACACGCCTTGCCCGAAGTCATTTTCCCCGGCCCCGAAGGACGCCTCGAAGGCCGTTTCGCACCCGCGCCCAAGCCGCGCGCGCCGGTCGCCATGATCCTCCACCCGCATCCCAATGCGGGCGGCACGATGAACAACCGCATCGTCCAGGAACTCTACAAGACCTTCCAGCGCCGGGGCTTCGCGACGCTCCGCTTCAATTTCCGCGGGGTCGGCAAGAGCCAGGGCACCTTCGACAACGGCATCGGCGAACTGTCCGACGCCGCCTCGGCGCTTGATTGGGTGCAGAGCTTCCACCCGGAAGCCAGCTCGACCTGGGTCGCCGGCTTCGGCTTCGGCGCCTGGATCGGCATGCAGCTGCTGATGCGCCGTCCGGAGATCCGCGGCTTCATCTCGGTCGCCCCGCCGGCCAACATGTTCGACTTCACCTTCCTCGCCCCCTGCCCGTCCTCGGGCATCATCATTCAGGGCGAGAATGACGAGGTGGTCACGCCGGGCGCGGTCCAGAAGCTGGTCGACAAGCTGCGCACCCAGAAGCACATCACCATCCATCACGACACCATCCCGGGCGCGAACCACTTCTTCGAGCACGAGATGGACGATCTGATGAAGAGCGTGGACAAGTATCTGGACATGCGGCTCGACCCCAATTCGCCGATCCGCTGAGGTTTTACGGGCGCGGGGCCGGGTTCCGCGCCCGGCACCGCGCCAGCGACAGCGCGAAGACCAGTCCGGCCGCCACCGCTCCCACGGCATACCAGGGAAGCACCGCAAGATCGAAGCGGGCACCGGTCAGCCCGATCCCGAAGCCGCGCGAATATGCCGCCGGGATCAGCCCTAGCGTGAGCAGCATCGCCGCCAGCCCGCCCAGTGCCGCACGCAGGTTCAGCTGCCCGATCCGGATCCGCGTTGCCAGCCAGAAGCAGAGGATCAGCAGCGCCCCGAGCAGCAGCTTGGCCGCCGGTCCGATATCGTCGCCCATCTTCCAGACATTTGCCGGCAACCGGTCCAGCCCGTGGCGCTCGAATGCGATCAACAGCCCCGGCAGGAACACCGCCGTCGCCCAGCCGAACAGCCAGGCCGGCCCGCCGCACTTGAGATCGCTCAGCCGCATCTTTTCCCCCTGTTTCGCGGGAAGCTAACCCGAAACGGGGCGGCCGTCAGTCCTTCTTGAGGTTCTTCGCTCCGCCCGCCAGGATCGCGGCGGTGGCCTCATGCGCGCCGCGATAGGCTTCCTGGAACTCGGCGCTCCAATATTTGAGCCGGTCGAGCGGGATCGGTTCGCCGCTAACGGCGCAGACGACATGGGTGCCTGGGCGGATCACGTCGAAGTCGGACGCGTCGTAATGGAGTTCGGCAATAGGAGACATGCAACCCATCTAGGGGGTGATGGCCCGCTCGCCAATGCTCAGCGCGCCAGTACCGCGTCGATCCAGCGATCCACCACCGCGGTTGCGGGGTAGCCGGGGTCACCAAGCTGCCGGTTGATCTGCATATGCCCGCGCAAGCCGCGCCCCTCAAAACCCTGCACCGTTACCCTTGCCCCCGCCGCCTTGAGCGCACGCCCCAGCGCTTCGGACTGGCGGGTGCCATCCTCGCGCTGCACATGGAGGATCAGGAAGTCCCGTGCATTGGGTGCCGCGGCCTGCAGCGTCGGCGACAGCGCCCGCTGGCGCGCCGGATCGCTGCCGAACGCCGCCTGGTAGGTCTTGCCCATCACCCGCGGACCCTCGTCCATCTGGCGCGGCACGTCATAGGCGGCGCCGTCGAGCAGCACGACGCCGGCGATCCGGTCGAGCCCCCAGCCCGCCTTTTGCAGGTAACGCGGATCGGTGGCGACCAGCGCCGCGAGATGCGCACCGGCGCTATGTCCCATCACCATCACCTTGCCGGGATCGAAGCCCAGCGCACGGGCATGCTGCACCAGATATGCCAGCCCGTCGGCGACATCCTGTGCCTGCTGCTCCACGGTCGCACCGGGCACCAGCCGATAGTTGATGCTGGCGAAGGCGAAGCCGCGCCCGGTGAAATGCGCCACCTTCTCCGCGCCCGTGGCATTACCCTTGTCACCGCGCTTCCAGCCGCCGCCATGGATGAACACCACCAGCGGCGCATCGGCCTTCGCACCCTTGTAGAAATCGAGCTTCTGCAGCTCGGCCGCGCCATAGGCGATCTCGCGCGCCGGCACCGATTGCGAAAGCGCAGGCGCAGCGGCGAGCAGCAACAGGGGGAACAGGAACAGGGACTTGCGCATCGGGCACCTCGGATCGAACCAAATCGACCTGTCTAACGGTGAGCCCCGCGAAACCCTTCGGTCCCGCACGAGATTTCAGGCGCGCAGGATCAGCAGGTTGCCCAGGATCACCAGCGCGCAGACCCACATCAGGATCGCCTTGGTCCGGTCGGCACGGAACTGCTTCCAGCCACCCCATACGAGAACGCCCATCGCGATCACCGCGATACTCAGCCAGAGCGGTTCGAGCGCCGGGTTCAGCATCAGCGGACGAGCAGCCAGATCACCAGCACTATCGCCCCGATCACGCCGCCGAACAGCGCAATCATCTTCAGGTCGCCGCGATAGATGATCCGCAGCAGGCCCCACAGGAAATAGCCGAGCCCGCGCGCGCCGACGCTCATCACATTGGCGATCACGGCTCCGAAGCGGTTGGACACGGGGTCAGTCTTTCCCGGCAAGGACTTGGGCATAGGCATCGGGATCGGCATTGCCGCCGGAAAGGATCACGAGCAAGCCCGGCTTCACATCGATCTTGCCCGCCAGCAACGCCGCCAGCGCCACCGCGCCGCCCGGCTCCACCACCACGCGCAGCTTCGCCGCCGCCCAGCGCTGCGCCGTCCGGATCTCGGCCTCGCTTACCGCCACGCCAGTGGCGCCGCGCCGCGACAGCACGTCGAAGGTCAACGGCGAGACGCGCGTGGTCTGCAGCGCGTCACAAGCGGTCGGCGGAGGATTGTCGCCCACCGGTTCGATCCAGCCCGCCTCCAGGCTGCGGGTCATGTCGTCCCAGCCCTCGGGCTCGACCACGATGATCTCGGAATCGGGCAGCGCCAGCGCGAGGCCGGCCGCCAGCCCGCCACCGCCGCACGGCACGATGACATTGGCGGGATCGGGCAGCCGCGCCTCTACGATCTGGGTCATCGCCTCGATTCCGGCACTCCCCTGCCCCTCGATGATCCAGGGATCGTCGAAGCTCGGCACAAGGGTGGCACCCCGGGCATGGGCAAGATGCGCGGCGATCTTCTCGCGGCTCTCGGTCATCCGGTCATAGGAGACCACTTCGGCCCCCATCGCCAGCGTCGCGTCCCGCTTCACCTTCGGGGCGTCGGCCGGCATCACGATCACCGCCGGGATACCCAGCTTCTTCGCCGCCCAGGCGACTCCCTGGGCATGGTTTCCGGAGGAAAAGGCGACCACGCCCTTCTCGCGCGCATCATCGTCCAATGCACTAAGCCGATGCCATGCGCCGCGGATCTTGAACGCGCCGATCGGCTGCAGGCACTCGGCCTTGAAGCACACCGGCACGCCCCGAATTTCCTGAACGAACAAAGGGGTTTGCGGCAGGATCGCAGCAACCTTGGCAGCGGCATCCCGGACCCCAGCCCGCGTTGGCTGTCGCACAATCGTCACACTTCACCCCCGCCGTAAAAATCCGGACGCGCGAATCGCTTTACACACCGGACCAACGTCCTTATGTGCCGCTCTCCCGCTGCCCCATGGGACTTCCAACCGCAAGGCAGCAATTGTCAACGATCGCCGTAAGGCACTTGGAGGTCCCTTGAGTTGCACCAGCATCATCGCGCGCTGGGGTTAGCACCCCTTTCGACCGCCGGCATCAACGTCACCGGCATCGACATCGCTAAGCAGGGTCCGGTTCAGCCGGTCACGCTCGTCCGTCCGCATGCTGCGGCACGGGCCGCCCAGTTCTTCGTCGAGAAGTTCCCGGGCAAGGCAATGTATGCCGTGAAGGCGAACCCTTCGCCCGAACTGCTGCAGATTCTGTGGGATAACGGCATCACCACCTATGATGTGGCGTCGATCGGCGAAGTTCGCCTGGTCGCCCGCACGCTGCCCGAAGCCACGCTCTGCTTCATGCACCCGGTCAAGGCCGAGGAAGCGATCGAAGAGGCGTACTTCACCCACGGCGTCCGCACCTTCTCGCTCGACAGCCTCGAGGAGCTGGAGAAGATAGTCCGCGCCACCAGCCGCGACGGCGTGCCCGCGAGCGACCTGACGCTCTGCGTGCGCCTGCGCGTCTCGTCGGACCATTCGAAGCTCAGCCTCGCGTCGAAGTTCGGTGCCGGCCCGGGTGAAGCCGCCAAGCTGCTGTTCGAGACCCGCCAGGTCGCCGACGCGCTGGGCATCTGCTTCCATGTCGGGTCGCAGGCGATGTCGCCCGAAGCCTATTCGAACGCGATGGAGCGCGTGCGCGCCGCTATCATCGAGTCGGCAGTCACCGTGGACGTGATCGACGTCGGCGGCGGCTTCCCCTCGGTCTATCCGGGTATGACCCCGCCGCCGCTCGAAGCCTATTTCGAGACGATCCACCGCGCATTCGAGAGCCTGCCGATCTCCTATTCGGCCGAGCTCTGGGCCGAGCCGGGCCGTGCGCTGTGCGCCGAGTACAGCTCGATCGTGGTGCGCGTGGAGCGCCGCCGCGGTGCCGAGCTGTACATCAACGACGGTGCCTATGGCGCGCTATTCGACGCCGCGCATATCGACTGGAAGTTCCCGGTCGAGCTGCTGCGCGAGCCGGAATCGAACGCCAAGGACGTCGAGTTCAGCTTCTATGGCCCGACCTGCGACGATCTCGATTACATGAAGGGCCCGTTCCTTCTGCCGGCCGACACCCGTTCGGGCGACTATTTCGAGATCGGCATGCTCGGCGCCTATGGCTCGGCGATGCGCACCGCGTTCAACGGCTTCGGTACCGACGCGACTGTCGTCGTAGCCGACGAACCGATGGCCTCGATGTATGTCGAGCTCGCGGAACGTCAGCCGGCGTGGAACGTCGTCAAGCTGTAACGCAACACACGCTACTACCACGTCACCCCGGCCTTGAGCCGGGGTCCCGCTGCCTCTACAGGCGCAAACAGGCGGGACCCCGGCTCAGGGCCGGGGTGACGAATGCTTTGGGTTTCCGCGTCCCCTTTTCGAAATGACGGCGGCCAAGAAAGATGGGAGCAACCCCATGACCGACACCAACACGCTCAACAAGCAGGCGAGCGCCAACGCCCCGATCAACGACACCCGCAAGGCGGAACTGCTGTCGAAGCAGGTCAAGCACATCGACATCACGTCGTTCGATGCGCGCCCGATCGTCGACGCGATGGCGGATATGAGCTTCACCAGCCGCGACCTCGGCCGCGCGACCAAGATCTACAACGAGATGCTGGCCGACAAGGACTGCACCGTCGTCCTGGTCATCGCCGGCTCGACTTCGGCCGGCGGCTGCATGGACCTCTATGCCGAGCTGGTGCGCAACAACATGGTCGACGTGATCGTCGCCACCGGCGCCACCATCGTCGACATGGATTTCTTCGAGGGTCTTGGCCACAAGCACTATCAGGCGCTCGAGATCCCCGACGACGACACGCTGCGCTCGCTCTACATCGACCGCATCTACGACACGTACATCGACGAGGAAGCGCTCCAGAACGTCGACCACACGATCTTCGAGATCGCCGAGACGCTCGAGCCCAAGGCCTATTCGAGCCGCGCGTTCATCCGTGAGATGGGCAAGTATCTCGTCGAGCATGGCAAGAAGGACAACAGCCTGGTCAAGCTCGCCTATGAGCATGACGTGCCGATCTTCTGCCCGGCATTCGTCGACTCGTCGGCTGGCTTCGGCCTGGTCAAGCACCAGGTGGACCGCGCCAAGGAGGGCAAGCCCTACCTGCTGCTCGACGCGATCGCCGACTTCCGCGAGCTGACCGAGATCAAGATCCAGGCGGGCACCACCGGCCTGCTGATGATCGGCGGCGGCGTACCTAAGAACTTCATCCAGGACACCGTCGTCTGCGCCGAGATCCTCGGCCATGACGATGTCGAGGTGCACAAGTACGCCGTGCAGATCACCGTCGCCGACGTGCGCGACGGCGCCTGCTCGTCCTCGACGCTCCAGGAAGCCGCCTCGTGGGGCAAGGTCAACACCGGCATCGAGCAGATGGTGTTCGCGGAAGCGGGCTCGGTCATGCCGCTGCTGGCATCGGACGCCTATCACCGCGGCCACTGGCGCGAGCGCGTGAAGCGCGGCTGGGCGAAGCTCTTCGCCTGATCCCTTCGCGGATCGCAAGGAAACAGGGCGGCCGGGACATCCCCGGCCGCCCTTTTCTTTTGGGCATCGAAGCGCTAGAGCGACCGCGTCGGAAAAGGCAGGCTTGGTCTGGTCAGCCCAAGCCCTTCTGGTAACGGAAGCTCTGGTCTTTGGCCTCGTGCCCTGGATCCCCACGACGAACGCCGGACGCCTGATGGCGTCCTCCGGTTCGTCGGCAGGTGGTCCCAGGCTTGGGGAACGCTCCGGTCGAACCCTCGACTGTGGAGCTTGCCATGCCTTCGATTTCCCCTTCCCATGACGTCCTGATCGCCGGTGCCGGGCCGGTCGGCCTGTTCCTCGCCTGCGAGCTGCGGCTCGCGGGTTGCTCGGTCCTGGTCCTCGAACGCGATGCCGATCCGCATGCGCCGCTCAAGGCCCTGCCCTTCGGCCTGCGCGGGCTTTCCGTGCCGACCATCGAAAGCCTCGACCGCCGCGGGCTCCTCCAGCCGCTGAAGGACCGCGCCGCCCGCAAGGATATTCCCGGCGCCGCGCACTGGATGAAACAGCCCCGCCGCGCCGGCGGGCATTTCGCCGGCATCCAGTTCTTCCACGACCAGGTCGATCCCGGCCAATGGCCATGGCGCCTGCCCGATCCGGTCGAAACGCTCGCAGCCGACATGGCGAGCATCGAGGCGGTACTGTACGAGCGCGCCGAGGCGCTGGGAGTCGAGATCCGCCGGGGCCGCCCGGTGGAAGCCGTCGCGCAGTCGGACGAGGGCGTAACCGTATATGCCGGCGGCCAGGCCTTTCTCGGGCAATGGCTGGTCGGCTGCGACGGCGGCCGCAGCGCGGTCCGCAAGGCCATGGGCATCGGCTTCACCGGCACCGCGCCCGAGTTCACCGGCTATTCGGCGTTGGTCGAGCTTGAGGACCCCGCGCTGCTCGCGCCGGGCCGCCACTACACCGCCACGGGCATGTACACCTTCATCGCACCCGGGACGATCGCAATGGTCGATTTCGACGGCGGCGCCAGCCATCGGACCCCGGCGACGCGCGAGCATGTCGAGGCCGTGCTGCGCAAGGTCTCCGGCGCCCCGGTCACCGTGACCAGCCTCGAACTCGCCACCACCTGGACCGACCGCGCCTATCTCGCGGCCGACTATCGCAAGGGCCGCGTGCTGCTCGCCGGCGATGCCGCGCATGTCCATTCGCCGCTCGGCGGCCAGGGCCTCAACCTCGGCCTGGGCGATGCGATGAACCTGGGCTGGAAGCTCGCCGCTGCCATCCGGGGCCGCGCCCCCGCCGATCTGCTCGACAGCTATGCACGCGAGCGCCGGCCCGTAGCGGCGCAGATCCTCGACTGGTCGCGCGCGCAGGTCGCGCTGATGCGGCCGGAGCCGGCATCGCGCGCGCTCGAGGCGATCGTACGCGACATGATCGCGACGCACGACGGCGCGACCTATTTTGCCGGGCGGGTCTGGGGCGTGGGACTGCGCTACGACCTCGGCGACGCGCACCCGCTGGTCGGCAGGAGCGCACCGGACTTCGCGCTGGCGGACGCAACCCGCCTCAACCGGCACCTTCATGACGGAAACAGCCTGTTGCTCGACTTCAACGCCCGCGCCGCGCTGCGCGCGATCGCCGATCGCTGGCCGGGGCAACTGGCCTATCTGGCGGCTGAAGCCGATAACCGGCTGGGAGTCGATGCCATGCTGATCCGGCCTGACGGCATCGTCGCCTGGGCCAGTTCCGCGGCGCAGGCGGAAGCCGATCCCAGCCCCGCCATCAAGCGCTGGCTCGGCGCGCCGACAGCCTAGGGCTGCGGCCTCGCCCTCTGCTGCGGGTACGAAATCTGTCCCGCTCCGGGAAAAAGAGACCATGCGGTCTTCTGTGAAGTCGCAAGCTGCAACATGCGGGCATCAATCGGGTTGCAGTCTCATGGTTGACGTATCAGTGAGAGTTGAATGCCCCGTCTGACCGAAGCGACCGCAGCCAAGCGGCGCATGCACATCCTCCAGGCCGCCGCGCACTGCCTTTTCGAACGCGGTCTGCTCGCCACCTCGGTGGATGATGTCTGCGCGCAGGCGGGGATCAGCAAGGGCGCCTTCTACAGCCATTTCCCGAGCCGCGAGGCCCTGATTCACGCCGTGACCGACATGCTCTCGGCCGAGCTTGGCCCGGTGGACGACAGCAGCATCGCCGCGCTCGCCGATTCCGTGTTCGAGCGCCAGATCGCCCCTGCCCTGCCCCCCGCCAACGCCCGTTTCGGCATAGAGATCACGGCCGCCAGCGCCGGTGACCTGGGGCTGCGCGAACGCAACACCGCCAATCTCGAGCGCCTGCGCATGGCGATCGAAGCCGCGGTACGCAGCCTGGTTGCCGCCGGCAAGGCGCGCCCCGATGCCGATGCGGAAGCAGTGGGCTGGCTCGCCCAGGCGCATGTGATGGGCGTGCTCTGCCGCAACGCCGTCTGGCCCGCGCAGGACGAGGCGGCGCTCCGCCGCGCCACGCACCTGCTGTTCGAAAGCCTGCTCGCCCCGGTTTAGTTGCGCTCCCGAAAGGTTTCCGGCAGCTTCCCCGCACAACGCGGTGGAGGGGGACTGCAATGCACAGCGAAATTCTCGTGCCGGTGGTGGCGCTTGTCGCCTGGACCCTGGTGATGCTGGCCTGGATGCTGGTCCTGCGCATCCCCGCGATGGTCAAGGCCGGCGTCGATTTCGGCAAGCTGATCGGCTCGAAGGGTTCCGACGCGGACAAGATCCTGCCCGCCGAAGCGCAGTGGAAAGCCCATAACTACAACCACCTCCACGAGCAGCCGACGTTGTTCTACGCCATCGCGCTCACGCTCGCGCTGCTCGATCGGGGTGACGGCATCAACCTCTGGCTTGCCTGGGCCTATGTGATCCTGCGCATCGCCCACAGCCTGGTGCAGGCGACCTTCAACAAGGTGTCGACCCGTTTCGCGCTGTTCCTGCTGTCGACGCTCGCGCTGGCGGCGCTAACGCTGCACGCCGGCATCGCGATCGTGATCGATCACGCCACCCCTACCCCGATCGAGACGACGGCGGCCGTGTACGATCGCTAGGCCAGGTCACCACCGTCACCCTGAACTTGTTTCAGGGTCCAACCTTGCTCGGGCAACACCGTCGCTTGTTGCACCTTGGATGCTGAAACAGGTTCAGGATGACGGGAACAACTAGGCGAACAGCCTATTCAGGCTGCGCTCGAGCATCAGCAACTGCCACAGCGTCCGGCCATGCTCGGCACGGCCTGCCTTGTGGTCCGCCGCCAGCCGCTCGATCGCGTGCAGGTCGAACCAGCCCGTGCTCTGGAGCAGCTTCGAGCGCCCCAGCGCCGCGGCTTCATCGGCCAGCGCCTTGCGAAACCAGGCGCTGATCGGGGTCACGAAGCCCATCTTGGGCCGATAGAGCACGTCCTTGGGCAGATACGGCTCCAGTGCCTTCTTCATCAGCCACTTGCCCTGTCCCGCCCGGATACGGAGCGAGGGCGGCAACGTCGCCATGAACTGGACCAGTCGATAATCGAGCAGCGGTTCGCGCGCCTCCAGGCTCACCGCCATGCTGGCGCGATCGACCTTGGTCAGGATGTCGCCCGGCAGCCAGTGCTGGATATCGGCATATTGCGCCCGGTCGAGCCCATCGCGCGCCGGCGCCTGGCGCATCGTATCGGTATAACGCTGTTCGGCGGTGTGACCGGCCAGCGCCTTCTTCATTGCATCGCTGTAGAGCGCGGCCCGCAGTGCCGGCCCGGTAACACCCACTGCCTTGGGATAGGCCTGCTCGCCATTCTCGGCGAGCGCCAGGAAGGTGGTCTTGGCACGGAACGGGCGCGGCGCCCAGTCGGCCTTGGGATAGAGCCGCCCCAGCGTGCCGAACAGGCTGGTGCGCAGCTCCGGCGGCAGCAGCCCCCGCATCCGCTCCTCAGCCGCGAAGAACTTGTAGCGACGGTATCCGGCCAGCGCCTCATCCGCGCCATCGCCCGACAGCGCCACCGTCACGCTCTCGCGCGCCAGTTCGCACACCCGGTAGGTCGGCAGCGCCGAGGCATCGGCAAAGGGCTCGTCGAACGCATGGACCAGCGTGTCGATCAGCGCGAAATCGTCCGACGCGACCTTGCGCGCCTGATGCGCGGTGGCGAAGCGCTCCGCGACCATCTGCGCATAGCCGGTCTCGTCATGATCGGCCTCGTCGAAGCCGATCGTGCAGGTCTTCACCGCCGCCTTGCTCGCCTCGGCCATCAGCGCGACCACCGCCGAGCTGTCGACGCCCCCCGAGAGGAACGCGCCCAGCGGCACATCGGCGATCATCCGCGAGCGCACAGCGCTGCGCATCATGTCGAGCAGTTCGGCCTCGAGATCGCGGACCTTGCCCGTCGCGCGCTTCGAGAAGTCGATGTCCCACCAGCGCTGCGGCGCCGGCACCGGCTTGCCGCGTTCGAGCAGCAGGAAATGCCCTGCGGGCAACTTTTTCACACCGCTCAGGATCGAGGCGTCGTCGGGCACATAGCCGAGACCCAGATAATCCTCGACCGCGCGGAAATCGGGCGTGCGGCGGAACAGCGGATGCGCCAGCAGCCCCTTCAGCTCCGAGGCGAACGCCACCGCCCCGTCCGACAGCTCGGCATAATGGAGCGGCTTCACCCCGAAGCGATCGCGCGCGAGGAATAGGCTCTGGCTGCTTGCGTCATAGAGCGCGAAGGCGAACATGCCGTTCAGCCGCTCGAGCATCCGCGGCCCCCAGGCACGCCAGCCATGGAGCAGCACCTCGGTATCGCTATCGGTGGCGAAGCGCGCGCCCTTGGCCTCCAGCTCGGCGCGGACCTCCTGGAAGTTGTAGATTTCGCCATTGTAGGTGACGACCACGCCCTGGTCCGGTGTCGCCATAGGCTGCACGCCGCCTTCCAGGTCGATGATCGCCAGGCGCCGATGCCCCAGCCCCACGCCGGCGGTGACCCATACGCCCGATCCGTCCGGCCCACGATGCACCAGCGCATCAGTCATCTGCACGATGCGCGCGGGGTCCACCGGCTTGGCCAGCGCGGGATAATAAAGGCCGGCGATGCCGCACATGCTACGGAGTGTCCCCCAAATCTCTAGTCGTCACCCCGGCGGAAGCCGGGGTCTCGCTCGGCTCTTTTCCCGCACCCTCGCCTGAGATCCCGGCTTTCGCCGGGATGACGGGAATTGGCAAGATCAGTGCGTCCCCGTCATGCGATCGGTCAGCCCCTCGACCGGTCCCATCGCCCCCAGAAAGTCCTGGATCGCGGCATGCGCGCCATTCTCGCTGCCCTGCTCGGCTGAGAGCAGCACTGCCACGCCCGACTGGTTGCCGCCGAGCAGCTTGGTCTTGAGCGTCTCCAGCTTCACCCGCTTCTCGCTGCCGGTCAGCACGCCGCCGATCCGGTACCAGGTGACGACTTCTCGCTCGACGCGCCCTGGCCCGGTCATCCGCAGCGCGGCACCGCGGCGCACCGGCCCGAGGTCCTCGATCTTCACCCAGCGGTCATTCTCACGGATCGCGCCGATGCCGAAGCCGACCAGCTCGCGCCCCTCATGCTGGGTCGCATAGACCGCCACCGCCAGATCGACGCTGCGGCCATTGTCGTCGGCATAGCGCCCGATCAGCATGTGATCGGCGCCCGGGAAATTGGGTGACCAGGCCGCGCGCGTCGCCGGTGGGACGCGGTGCCAGCCGGGCACCTCCGGCAACGCGATCTGGGCGGGCAGCTTCGAGGCACGCGCGTCGTTGAGGCTCGACCACCCCAGGAACAGGCTCGCGACCAGCAACACCAGCACGCCCGCGATCGGCGCATCTACACGGCGCGTCGGCACCGCCTGGAGCTTTCCAGCGTCGAACCAGCGCGCATCGGGGTCGCGGTCGAACCATTTCCAGCCGATCGCCAGCACCGCGGCCATCACCAGCGCGAAGAACACCCAGCCATAGACGATGTGATCGAAGCCGGTCGCCGCCTCCACCGAAGTCCACCACGCCGCATAGATCGTCCCGAAGGCGCGCAAACCATTCGCCAGGATCGGCACGACGATCGCAGCGACCATGAACGCCGCGCGCTTGCGCCACGAGACGTAGCAGACATTCGCCACCAGCACGCCGAACGCGATCATCGCGATCACGAACTTGGCGCCCGAGCACGCCTCGGCCACTTCGAAATAGCCGTTGGAAGTGGTGATCAGCACTCCGTCCACACTCGCCGGGACCCCGAATGCATGGAGCATCGGCATGATCATCGTGATCGTGATGTCCTGCAACGGCCCTTCCATGAAGTCGCCGAACGGCACCAGGAACGCCATGTAGCAAAGCGGGAAAAGCACGGCGCGCGACACGTTCGGCCCCAGCACGCTCACCACCGCCCCCTGCAGCATCAGCACGAGCCCCGCATGACGGAACAGCGCGACGCCCGCGGCATCGCCGACCATCCAGCCGAGCCCGCCGCACGCAACGATCGCAAGCCCGGGCCACCAGCCTTGCGGCACGACTTCGCTCAGCTCCACCCGGCGCTGCCAAACCAGCCAGGCGATCACCGGGGTGATGAACAGGCAATGCCCGAAGGTCGTGTTGGTCCAGTAGATCGTCGCCAGATCGGCGGTGTCGCGGTGGAAGATCGCCAGCAGCGCCACCCAGGCGCCGGCCAGGATCGCGGCATGCCGCTTCCAGCGCGCGTCGAAGGTGGCGGTGGCGGGCATGGGAGCCTGCGCGGGGATCGCTACATCGGCCATCAAAACCAAACCTCGTCATCCCCGCGTAGGCGGGGATCCAGAGCCACGAAGGACTCGCTTTGTACCCTGGATCCCCGCCTACGCGGGGATGACGGAGAAATAGTGAACGCCGCGCCCTTTTCTGGGCTCACGCCGCCCGCCGCGGCTTCTTGGGCACGTCGGTCACGCGGGCGACGCGTTCTTCCTTGGCGGGGCGCAGCGGCTGGCCGAGCACTTCGTCGAGCGGGCTCAGTCGCGCTTCCCAGCTGTATCGATCGATCACCCGCTGGCGCGCCGCCTCGCCCAGTTCGGTCGCTTTGCGCCGGTTGGAGAGCAGCCGCGTCACATGCTCGGCCATCTCGCCCACGGTGGCGCCGACCAGGATGGTGCCGCCATGGTCGATGCCGGTCGCGGCCGCCTCGCTGGCCACCACCGGCCGTGCCATCGCCATGCCTTCCAGCACCTTGTTCTGGATGCCGCGCGCCAGCTTGAGCGGCGCCACGACTACCGCCGCCTGCGCCAGCCAGCCACGCACATCCGGCACTTCGCCGATCACCGCGACGCCCGGATGCTTGCCCAGCGCCTTCACCGCGTCGGTCGGGTTGCGACCGACGATGATGAAGCGGGCATCGGGATGGACCAGGCGGATATGGGGCAGGATCGTCTCGACGAACCAGGTCACGCCCTCGATGTTCGGGCGATAGTCCATCTGACCGGTGAAGACGATCGTCGATCCCATCACATCGACGCGCTTGAAGGTCGATGCGGGGTCGAAATACTCGGTGTCGATGCCGTTCTCGAGCACATGGACGCGGTCGGCGCCGGTGCGCTGGCGGAACAGCTCCGCCTCCGCCTCGCTCACGAACAGATTCGCATCTGCGCGCTGCGCGATCGCCTTTTCATGCGCGAGCAGCATCCGCGCCTCGCGCCCGAGCATCCAGCGCATCGGGCCCTTGGAGCTCTTCGCGTACGCCGCGAACTTCGCCGAATCCATGTCGACGAAATCCATGATCACGCGCTGGCGCGGCCGCGGCGGCAGATACTGCGCCATCTGGCTGGAGAAGACGTAGATCGTATCGATCCGGTGCCGCTGGAGGATATTCTCCACCGACTGGCGCAGCGCATCATTGTCGAACGCCGTGAGCGACACCGGGCGGTGCTGCATCAGCGCCTGGAAGCCCGCGACCATCTGCGACTTGGCGCGCCAGACGATCGAGCGGTTGCCCGTATATTTGGTCAGCCCGCCCTTCTGCTTCAGATCGGCGGGATCGTCGGCAAAGGCGATCAGATGCACCCGCTGCTTCGTCGACAGGTACTTGAGGACGTGGAAGCCGCGGATCTTGTCCCCCCGATCGGGGGGATAGGGCACGCGGTGCGCCAGGAACAGGATATCGCCCATCAGCCAAGGCCCTTCGCGATCAGCGGACCGGCGCGATTGGCGATCCACAAGGGCAGCTTGCTCCAGACGCGCACCTGCAGCGAATATTTCGGGTTCACCGGGCTCGCATCGCGCGGCTTGGCGCCCTCGGCGATGCGGTCGTAATAGGTCAGCGGTTTCGGCTCGAAGCCCCAGTTCTTCTTGAACGCCGCCGGTCCGGTGCCGGTCTTCGAACGGCCGAAGTCGAAACGCTGGCAGCCGCGTTCACGGGCATGGCGCATCAGCTCGAAATACATGCGGTCATTGGCGCGCAGCCCACGCGCCGCGCGCGTGCCGCCGCCCCAATAGGGGTAGACCGCCCCCTTCCAGTAAAGGCTCAAAACGCTCGACACTGCCACCCCGCCATAGCGGACAATAAGCACATCCGCCGAATTGCCAAATTCGCGCAAAACCTCGGAAAACAGACTCCGGGGAAATACGGGCGTGCCGAGGTTGCGGACCGACTCGGCATAGACGGCATAATGGGCGGCGATGTCGTCGGGATTACAGCCGATCGAGATCTGCAGGTCGTTCTCCAGCGCCTTGCGCACCTCGGCGCGCTGCTTGCGCGGGATGGCGAGCAGCTCGGCATCATCGTCCGCGGCCAGGTCGCGTACGAAACCCAGGTAGCGCGTGTCGTCCACGCTCCATTCCGGCCCGGGCAGCGGGCCGCCGCGCACTTCCATCACCGGGCATTTCAGCTTCTGCGCCAGCGTCCAGGCCGCGTCCGCCATCTGCGAGACCAGCCGCGCGTCATGCGTCAGGATGCCGCCGCCCACGCCGAAACCCGCCGAGGCCAGCACCTTGCCGAAGATCGGCGAATAGATCTCGGTCAGCGGCATCACGCCGGCCAGGTCGCCCTTGGCGTTCTCGGCGACGAGATAGTGGCTCTTCTGCCCGCAGCCCCGCGCCACCCCGATGCTCCAGGCAGGCAGATGGAAGGGCGTGCCCTCGGGATGATCATGGACGAACGCACCGATCCGCGCGCGCTCGATCTCGTCGCCCAGGTCGGCGATGCGCAGCGACACCGGCTTGGCGAGCAGGGGCGCGTTCACTTGGCGCACTCCGCCTTCAGCTTCTCCGCCTCGCGTGCGGCGACTGCGTCCATCCGGCCCCATTCATGCCCCGCGATCAGCGTTTCGAGCTTGCCCGCCATTGCGCCCAACCGGCTGTAATGGCGCAGCTTCGACTTGAACGGCGCATCCTGCACGCGCGGCTGGCCCGGGTCGATCTCCCAGGGATGAAAGTAGAAGATCGCGGGACGAGCCGCGTCATTGGCGGCGCGCACCGCGCGATAGGTCACTTCGCCGGGCAACAACCGGAAGAAGCCGCCGCCGGTGGTCACCTCGCGACCGAAGAAGATCGCCAGCGTGATCGGCACCTCGATCAGCTCGGCGCCCGGCACCGGCCAGAAGGCCCCGCGCGGCGCATCATGCCAGCCATAATGATCGTGCTTCACCGGCGCGACGCTCGACGAATAGGCATAGCCCTCCTCGGCAAGCACCTCGTGCGCCCAGGGCGTGCGGCGATCGATCGAGAAGCTCGGCGCCCGGTACCCGGTGACCTTCTGCCCGCTCGCATCCTCCAATGCCTTGCGCGCCCGGCCGATATCGGCGCGGAACTGCTCGGGATCGAGGGTGAAGACGCGGGCATGATCCCAGCCATGGCTGGCGACCTCGTGCCCCGCTTCGGCGATGCGGCGAATCAGCGCCGGATAGCGCTCCGCCACCCAGCCCAGCGTGAAGAAGGTCGCCTTGACCCCGCCCGCATCGAACAGCGCCAGCACCTTGTCGGTGTTCGCTTCCACCCGGTGCTCGAGCGAATCCCAATCATCGCGCGCGATCGTGTTCTCGAAGGCGCCGACCTGGAACCAGTCCTCGACATCGACCGAGAGCGCGTTGACCACCATCGCGATCAGGCCACGTTCCCGCGCACGGGCGACAGGTCGGGACGGCGACCCTGCGCATCGCCCTGCTCGACCCAGTCGACCAGCAGCCCCAGCACGCGGCGCAGCGCCTCGTCCTGATCGCGCAGCTGCGCCTCTAGGTCGGTGATCCGGCGCTGGAGCGTATCGTCGGCAACCGGCGCCACCGGAGCCGGTGCAGGAAAGACCGGGCGCAGCGGCACCGGATCGGTCGGATGCGGCGGCGGCACCGGAGCCCCCATCCCCATCGGCGCGACATCGGTCAGCTCATAGGGTTCCGGCTCAGCCACCGGCGCAACCGGCGGCGGCGCAAAGGCAGCCGGCGTCGCGATCGGCGCCGGGCGATAGGTCGAGAGCGGCGTATCCTGGTTGAGGTCGGCGATCACCGCCGCCAGCTCGTTCGCGCCGAACGTCTCCATTTCCTCGACCGCACCGAACAGCAGCACGCGGCTGGCGAGCTGGTTGATCCGGCGCGGCGATCCGCCCGACCAGCGATGGATCGCCGCCACCGCGTCATTGGTGAAGCGCGGCTTGCCGCGCCAGCCGACACAGGACAGGCGGTGGATCAGATAGGGCTCGACTTCGTCGGCCTGCATCGGATCGAGATGATGCATCGCGATCACGCGCTGGCGCAGCTGCTCGAGCCGCGGATCGCTCAGCGTCATGCGGAACTCGGGCTGGCCGAGCAGGAAGATCTGCAGCAGCGGATAGCCGCCGGCCTGGAAATTGGAGAGCATGCGCAGCTCCTCCAGGCTCTCGATCGGCAGCGACTGCGCCTCGTCGACCACGACGAGCGTGCGCCGTCCGGTGCGCGCCACGGCATGCAGCCCGCGCTCGATCTCGCCCAGCATCTCGGCCTTGTTCAGCCCCGAGCTCTCGATCCCCAGCCCCTGGCAGACGAAGCGCAGCAGGTCCTCGGGGCGCAGCTGGGTCGAGACGATCTTGATCACGTTCAGCCGCTCGCGATCGATCTCGCCGAGCAGATGCCCCATCAGCGTGGTCTTGCCCACGCCGGGATCGCCGGTGATCACCACAAAGCCCTCGCCCTGGCTCAGCCCATAGCCGAGATAGGCCATCGCCTTGCGGTGCGTCGCCGTGTCGAACCAGAATTTCGGATCGGGGGTCAGCTGGAAGGGCCGGCCGGTCAATCCGTAGTGATCGTCGTACATGTTCCCGTCCCGACCCTTAGAAGCCGTAGCGCAGGCCCAGCAGCGCCTGAGCGCTGGCCGAGCTCTCGCCATCCCGTTCGAACCCGAAGATGCCCGTCGAAAGCGTGGCACCGAGTCGTCCGAAGCGATGGGTATAGGCGGCATTCGCTCCCCAACCGTAAATGCCGTCATTCCCCGGGATGTCGCTGTTGTAATAGCTGCCCAGCACGCTGCCCTGTAGCGAGCCGTTCGCGCCGACATCGGTCGAGGCGAAGAGCTGGCCGTAGATGGTCGTGTCGCTGGTGCCGTTGGTGGTGAAGCCGGTACCGCCGGTCGGCGCGATGAAGTCGCGCTTCGCCCAGCCGCCGCCAATGCCGAAGCGGGTGCCGCCACGGCCCATCACCGCCACGCCGGTCACGCCGCGCGCCCGGTAAGCAGAGGTGGTGGCGGAAGCGAGCACCGCGTTCATGCAACCGCCGGTCGCCGCGCTGGTCGTCCCGTAGATGCAGCCCTGGAACTGGTTGCCGAACGGATCGGTGCTGCTCGCGATGCTGGTCGGCAGGTTGGAGAGGCCGCCGTTCAGCTGCTGGCCGAAAGTCTGCACCGTGTCATAAACGCCGATCTGGATGCCGCTGCCCGGGGTCGGCTGGTAGCTGAGCGAACCGGTATAGCTCATCGAGCCATAGCGGCGGCCGACACGCGCCTCGAAGAAGGTGCGGCGGCTCGGCTTCCAGATCACGCCGGCATCCCAGAACACGCCGTCCAGGTCATAGGCGATGCGGCGCGGCGAGTTGGGATCGGTGCGGAAGCGCCCTGCCCCGTCGAGCACCGGCTGGCCGGCACCGTTGAGCAGCGCATCGCGCTGGCTGATCTTGATCTGCTCATAGCCGACGCCGCCTGCCAGGGCGAGGCCGCGCATGATCGGCAGCACCACGTCGCCGCGGCCCCACTTCCCTTCGAAGCGCTGGTCGAGCTGGCCGGCGTCCTCACGCGTGTACGAGCCGCTCACCGTGATGCCGACGGGCAGCACCGTGCCCGACTTCACGCCGACGCTGGCGGTCGCGACATGCACCTTGGAATCGTCATAGTAATCGAGCCGCGGCTGGCCGGCGGCCAATCCGGTCGAACCCGGCGCTTCCACCTTGGTATAGCCGAAGCGGTAGGCGCCGTTGACGAACATCGGCCCCAGATGCGTCGCGAGGTTCGGGCCGACATAGGCCGAGAAGACCTGCGCCGAGTTGCTGAAATTGCCGACATTGCTGGTCTGCACGTCACCGCGGACGTCCGAACGGGTGCGCGTGGCAATACCGCCCGCCTCGATCGACAGGCCCGGCGCCACCGCCGCCTTCACGGTCGCGAGGCCGCTATGCGTGTGATCGTTGTTGAGCTTGTTCTGATAGTCGAACCGATGCTCGTAGCGATAGCTCACCTGCACCTCGACGCGGCGGGACTGCACCTGCGCATCGATGCCGGCGCCAAGCGTCGAGTAGGTCAGCACGTCGCCGCCGTTCAGGTCGGCCGCAACCACCTGGCTCGCCTCGACATAGGGCGTGATCCGGGCGCGCTGGGCGCTCGCCGGCGTGATGGCGGTGGCGGCCAGCAGCGCCGCACCGGTAACGACAAGCCGCTTCACCGGCTTTCCTCCCCATATTCGTAATAGCTGCCAAACCGGCGGCCGCCGGGCTGGAACGAGACGGAATTGAGCACGAGCTGGATATGCTCGCAGGCATCGAGCGTGTTGACCGCCTGGCGCAGGTCGCCCTCGCTGGTCTTGTCCGCACGCACGACGAGCATCACCTGCCCGACATGCAGCGCCAGCACCGAAGCGGGCGATGCCGCGAGCGCGGGCGGCGAATCGAAGATCACGATGCGGCGCGGATTGGCCTCGGCCAGCCCGTCGATCACCGCACGCGCGCGATCGCTGGCCAGCAGCTCGGTATCACTGATCGAGCGGGCACCAGCCGGCAGCACCGAAAGCTGCGGCACATCGGTATCGATGATGCAGTCCTCGACATTGGCCACCGAACCGGCAAGCACATCGAGCAGGCCCGGGCCGTTCGGCAGGCCGAGCCGCGGCAGCACGTCGGGCTTCGGGAAATCGGCGTCGACCAGCAGCACCTCGACGTCGCGCTCGGTCGCCATCGAGAGCGCGAGGTTGATCGCGCAGAAGGTCTTGCCCTCGTTCGGCTGGGCCGAGCAGACCAGGATCATCCGGGCGCGATCGGCCGCCTTGACGGTATCCTTGGCGGCGACCGCGCGCGCGGTGAGCAGCAGCTGGCGCTTCACCATGCGGAATTCCTCCGCCAGCGGGGTGATCGCCCCGCCGGGGATGAGCATCCCGCCCTGTTCGAGCACGCCCCGATCGATCGGCGCGACACGATCGCGTGTGCGGGCGGTCGAAATCTGCGGCTCGGGGGCCGCGCTCTCGGTGATCTCTGCTCCCCGGCGAAGGCCGGGGCCCAGGGTCACGGGCGACTCGCTGCCGGGCTCTGGGGCCCGGCTTTCGCCGGGGACCGGCTGTGCCTGGGGCACAGGCTCGGGAGCAACAACAACGGGCGCAGCAACCGGCGCAGGCGCCACGATCGGCGCCGGCACGATAACAGGAGCCTCGACGCGCGGCTGCGGCGCAGGCGCAGCAACCGGCGCCTCGACAGGCGGCTTCACCGCAGGCTTCGGTGCAGCCTTGGCAACGGGCGCCGGCGGCACGTCCTCGATCGGCGCGGGCGCATAGTGGAAGCCCTGCGCGGCGCGCTCGAGCAGCGATCCCTTCAGGCGGCGGGGCGTATGGTCGTTCATTTCAGGCTCCCATGCCCCGCTGGAGGAACTCGACGCCGATCAGCCCGACATAGGCGACGCCGAGCGCCGCCACCCCGCCTGCGAACAGGGTCAGCTTCTTGCGGCGCATCGCGGTCTGGGTCGCGGTGACCACTTCGCCGATCGATCCGATCACCGACATGCCGCTCGCCTTTTCCAGCTTGGCGGCGGTCGGGAAGGTCGCGGTCAGCTTGCCCAGCGCGAACGCGAGGGCCACGCCAGCGCCCAGCCCGGCGATCAGCACGCCGGTCAGCAGCAGCGGACGATTGGGCGAGGTCGGCGCGCGCGGCTGGGTCGGCGGATCGACGACGTTGAACTTGTCGGCATCGGCGACATTCTGCGCCTGGCTCGAAATCTTCATCTGCTCGCGCTGGGCGAGCAGCTGGTCATATTGGGTCTTGAGCACCTGGTACTGGCGCTCGATCTCGCCCTGCTCTGCCGCTACGCCCGGCGCTTCCGCCATCTTGGCGCTCAGCGCGTTCAGGTCGCCTTCGATCTGCGCCTTGCGCTGGACGAG
Source organism: Sphingomonas kyeonggiensis (assembly GCF_014204495.1). GTDB lineage: Bacteria > Pseudomonadota > Alphaproteobacteria > Sphingomonadales > Sphingomonadaceae > Sphingomonas > Sphingomonas kyeonggiensis_A. Next base: position 1,063,100 of record NZ_JACHLN010000002.1, read on the forward strand.
CGCGGCCACCGTCGCCTGCTTGTCCGCCCGCATCGATTGCAGGCCGATATAGACCGGATTGGAAGCCCCCGCCGCACCGCCGCTCACCACCGGCTCGCGCGCCGCGGCGCTCTGCGCCGCTGCCAGCTGGTTCTTGAGCGCGATCATGTCCGGATGGCTGTCGGTATAGCCCTTGGCCCGCGCATCGGCGATCTGGCCCTGGATCGCCTGCAGCCGCGCCCGTGCCGGCCCGGCGACCGCGCCGCCGCCCGAGCCCGCGATGTTCGCCGGCGTGCCCGCCATCTGGGCATTGACCACGTTGAGCCCCGATTGCGCCGCCGCCAGGTCGCCCTGGATCTGCGCCAGCTGCGTCCGCGCGGCCGAGACGCGATCCTCGATCGATCCCGTGCCCGGCAGCGAGCCGAGGAACTTCGCCTGGAAGTCCGCACGCTTGCTGTCCGCGTCCTGCAGCTGCTTCTGCCGCTCGGCGAGCTGCTGGTCCATGAAGTCGAGCGACTGGCTCGACTGGTCGCGATTGTCGGAAAGGTTGGTCTCGACGAAGATGTCGATCAGCTTCTGGGCGATCTGCTTGGCGAGCTTGCCGCTCTGCGTCGTCACCGTGATCTCGAACAGATTGTCCTGCTGCGCGGTCAGCTTGATCGCCGCCTGCAGCCCGGCCACGCGGTCCGCCACGTCGCGGTCCGTCGCTACCGTCCGCGCCAGGTCGGTGCCACGCACCACCTTCTCCAGGTTCACCGCGCTGGTCAGCGTCTGGCGGATCCGGTCAAGGTCCTTCTGCTGGTTGAGCGCGGTCGTCCCGTCGGTCGGGATGATCTGGCGCAGCTGCACGAAGATGCGCGCGCGCGATTCATATTTGTTCGGCATCTGCGACACGACCAGCCAGCCGGCCAGGCAGATGCACCACGCCACCGCCAGCGCGATCCAGCGCCGTTGCCAGACCGCGTGCAGTGCGCCGCGCAGTTCTTCGTAGAGGTTCCCCACCCGCGCTACCTCAGAACATGCTCTTGGGAATGATGATCACGTCGCCCGGCTCGAGCTTGACGTTGGCCTTGATGTCGCCGCCCAGCAGGGCACCAAGGCGCAGCTTGTATTCGGTCTGCTTGCCGGTCTGCCGGTCGTAGCGCACCAGCCGCGCACGATTGCCCGATGCGAACTCGCTGAGCCCGCCCACCGCGATCATCGCGTCGAGCGCGGTCATGTTGGCGCGATACGGGATCGACGCCGGCTTCTCGGTCGCGCCGACGACGCGGATCTGCTGGCTGTAGGTGCCGTTGAAATTCTCGACGATCACCGAGACGATCGGATCCTTGATATACTCGCTGAGCGCGTATTTCAGGTCGTCGGCCAGCATCGCAGGGGTCTTGCCCACCGCCGGCATGTCGCTGATCAGCGGCACGGTGATCCGGCCGTCGGGGCGCACCTGCACCTTCGAGGACAGCTCGGGGTTGCGCCACACGAACACCTGGAGCTGGTCCATCGGGCCGATGACATATTCCTCGCTCGGCACCTCGCGCTCCGCCACCGCGGCCGCGGGCGGCAGTTCCGGACGGCCCCCGCCGCCACCGCACGCGGCAAGCGCAGCCGCCATGCCGAGAGCCAGAACAGTCCTGCCGAAACCGATCAAACGCATACCGAGCTCCTTTTCCTGCCGGGCCGGAAGCCGCCGACGTCTCGACAGCAACCCGCGCAGGATCAGGGTCAGCTATGCGCTTGAGAGGTAAATATCGGGTTAGGGGTCGGGCGTGTGCAATCGATTCATCCCGATTGCGCACGCGTTCCGGGGCGGGACAGCGATGCCGGTCGCAGCCAGGTCATCGCCAGTCGCCCCATGCTGGCGGCCCGCGAGCCTGCCCGGCACCGCCGAATTATCGGGAGGAACCACATGAAGATTCGGCAATCGCTTTTCCACGCATTGCTGGCGATCACCCTCGCCGCCCTTGAGGGGCAACCGGCGCATGCCCAGACCGCCACGCCGGGCTTCGGCACCGACAAGCGCGCACCGAAGGGAACTCCCTTCGCGCTGCCGGCCGGCATCGAGCTCGCCGGCCCGCTGTTCCCCGCCGATGACGACGGCAATTGCCCCAGGGCACGGACGGCAACCGTCGGCAGCGGCCTCATGGTCCGCCGCTGCGTGCCGGTCCGCAACCGCACCGGCGCCCCCGTAACCGTGATCTTCCCCGCCGGCCTGGTCATCGTCAGCGCATCGGAAGGTTTCCAGAACGGCCTGCTGGTCGAGCAGCAGGTGCTGAGGATCCCGCCCACCACCAATGGCGGCCCCGGCCGCCTGCTCGACGAGAAGGGCAAGCCGACCGACATCGTCAATATCCCGCTGCACGTCTATTGCCTCAACAAGGACCGCGAAATTCCCGAGGGCGGCGGCCAATATTCGATCGGGCCGGTCAGCCAGCATGCCGGCCTTGCCGAACTCTACGCCTTCATGGCGGACAAGGATTTCAAGGGCGACGGCCAGCGCGTCGAGGTGCTGCAGGAAGTGGTCTGGGAAGTCATCAAGACCGGACGCTTCACCGCCAAGGATCGCGCCGACCTCCTGCGCGGCTATATCGCCGACGCATAAGAGCCGCGCCGCAGTGTCGCGGAACCAATCGCGCCGGCCGGCGTTATCGGACCAAGTGTGTTGCTATCACGCAACACCGCGAAAACCCGCTTTTGCCTTCGCCAAGCTTTCCTTTGTACCAATTCCTATCGAATTGGTGTGAATTCTGCTCACCATAAGAAAAGGTGGGCCATCACATGCGTTTCCGTACATCCTCGCTCCTCGCCATCGCCACCACGCTGGCGGTCGCCGCCCCTCCCGCCTTCGCGCAGGACACCACGCCCACCGCGGAACCGCAGGCCGAACCGGCAGCTCCGGCCGAAGACACCCAGATCGTCGTCACCGGCACCCGCGCCCAGGGCCGTTCGCGTCTCGACACCGCCTCGCCGGTCGACGTGCTGAGCGGCACCGCGCTGCGCAACCAGGGCACCACCGAGCTCGGCGCGGCGCTGTCCACCGTCGCGCCCTCGATCGACTTCCCGCGCCCCTCGGCAGTCGACGGCACCGACGCGATCCGCCCCGCCACGCTGCGCGGCTTGTCGCCGGACCAGACGCTGGTCCTCATCAACGGCGTGCGCGCCAATGCCTCGGCGCTGCTCAACATCAACGGCTCGGTCGGCCGCGGCTCGGCCGCCGTCGACCTCAACACCATTCCCGCCACCGCGCTCGAGCGGATCGAAGTGCTGCGCGACGGCGCCTCGGCCCAGTACGGCTCGGATGCGATCGCCGGCGTGATCAACGTCCGCCTGCGCGAGGCCCGCTCGGGCGGCGGCGTCACCGCCACCTATGGCTTCTACGCCACCGATATCGACACCGCCCGCGGCAGCCGCTCGGTCACCGGCGAGCCGACCTTCACCGCTTCGGCCTGGCAGGGCCTCGGCTTCGGCAATGACGGCTATGTCACCCTCTCGGGCGAATATACCAAGCGCGAGCCGACCAACCGCGCCGACTTCGATCCGCGCGTCACCCCCACCCGCGTCACCGGCCGCTTCGGCGATCCCGAGGTCGAGCAGTATACCGGCTATATCAACGCCGGCACCGGCATCGGCGACAATTGGAAGCTCTATGGCTGGTTCGGCTATCAGGACCGCGACAGCCGCAGCGCCGCCTTCCCTCGCCTTGCCAGCGCCGCCACCGCGGTCTCGGGCATCTACCCGAACGGCTTCCTGCCGATCATCAACACCAAGTCGACCAACGCCAACGGCGCGCTCGGCCTCAAGGGCGATCTCGCCGGCTGGAACGTCGACCTCAACGTCGCATACGGCCGCAACAAGATCGCCTATTACACCCGCAACTCGGCCAATTACGCCTACGGCAACGCCTCGCCGACCAATTTCTACGACGGCGCGCTGATCTATGACCAGTGGGTCGCCGGCCTCGACGTGTCGCGCAGCTTCGACGTGTTCCAGTCGCTCAACGTCGCCTTCGGTGTCGAAGGCCGCCGCGAGGGCTTCAAGATCACCCCGGGCGAGCAGGCCTCCTATGGCTACCCGACCGGCGTCACCACCGGCACCCCGGGCGCGCAGGGCTTTGGCGGCTTCTCGCCGGCCAATGCGATCGAGCGCGGCCGCAAGAACGTGTCGGGCTATGTCGACCTCGAAGCCCAGGTCACCGACAAGTTCCTGGTCGGCCTCGCCGGCCGCGCCGAGCACTACACCGATTTCGGCGACACCGGCACCGGCAAGGTCTCGCTGCGCTATGACGTCACGCCCTGGTTCGCGCTGCGCGGCACCGCCTCCACCGGCTTCCGCGCGCCAAGCCTCCAGCAGCAATACTTCACCTCGGTCGCCTCGGTGATCCAGAACGGCAACCCGATCCTCACCGGCACCTTCCCGTCGGTCAGCCCGGTCGCCACCGCACTTGGCGGCCTGCCGCTCGAGCCGGAGCGCTCGACCAACCTGTCGCTCGGCACGGTGATCCGCTCGGGCGGGTTCGACCTCACCGTCGACGCCTATCAGATCCGCCTGCGCAACCAGCTCGCGCTGTCGGAGAACATCGCATCCAGCTTCAGCCCCCAGGTCGCGGCGTTGCTGCTGCCCTATAACGTCTCGGCCGCGCGCTTCTTCATCAATGGCCTGCGCTCGCGCGTCCGCGGCGTCGATGTCGTCGCGCACTACAAGCTGCGCGCCGACGATGCCGGCACCTTCGATTTCACCCTGGCTGGCAACCTCAACCAGACCAAGGTCGATCGCAGCTCGATCCCGACCTCGACCGGTACGGTGAACCCGGCGCCGACGCTGTTCGCCCGCAGCCGCATCTACTCGATCGAGCAGGGCACGCCCGGCGAGAAGCTCACCGGCACGATCGACTGGTCGCTGGACAAGCTCGCGATCACCGCGCGCGCCAGCTATTACGGCAACGTCATCCAGCCGGGCACCACGCCGGCGGCGGACATCTACACCGGCAAGCACACGATCGCCGACCTCGAGCTGCGCTACCAGGCGCTCAAGGGCGCCCAGATCGCGCTCGGCGTGAACAACCTGTTCGACGAATATCCCGACTACACGATCGCCGCGAACAACAGCACCGGCGTGGTCGGCTTCCCCTATTACTCGCCCTTCGGCTTCGGCGGACGCTACATCTACGCCCGCATCGGCCTGAACTGGTAACTGCATTTCCCTGCGCTCGGGAGCGGTAGCAACGCCGCTCCCGTTTTTTTTGTGCGGGGCTGTTCCCCGGCGAAGGCCGGGGCCCAGTCTCGGCCCAATTGGTTAGGCGCGGAAACCTCTCGAACGGCATCGTAACGGCGCACGGGCCATCACCGTAAGAAGGGAAACATCGCCCTGCCGTCATCCCCGCGAAGGCGGGGATCCAGAGTCACGAGCGAAACGGCGGAGAAATTCTGGATCCCCGCCTTCGCGGGGATGACGAAGAACGAGGAAAAGGGACCTCCCCTACAAGTACCGCATCCACCACGCCCCGCTCGCCCGCTTCACCCCGCCGAACCACCGGCAGGCGAACCAGCACGGCACCGCCACCACCGCCGCCACCAGCCACAGGCTCCAAACATTGGGCAGCGTCGCCAGCCCCTCCGCGCCCGTCGCCAGCGCCGCGACCCGGTTGATCGCATGCAGCAAATACAGATGCAGGATGTAGAAGAACAACGGCGCCGAACCGAACACCGCCAGCACCGCGACCGGCCGCGCCGGCAGTTTCTCCAGCGCCGCAAGCAGCAGCGCGCCCACGCCCAAGGTCAGCAGCAGGAAGTCGGCCGAGGGCGGGTATTTGGTCAGGTTGAGGAAACCCATGACGGTGTGAAGTCCGTCACTTCCCACCTGCCAAGGCGTCGGGTCACCATAGACGTTGACCGTCCGCAGCACGGCAAACCCGAGCAGCGCCACCGTCCCGCTCACCACCAGCGCCCGCAGCCGCCAGCCCTGCTCCACGCCGCGCGCGAACCACGGCCCGATGCCATAGCCGAGCGCGATCACCCCGATCCACGGCAGCAGCGGATAGGAGGTCCGCACATCGCCACCCCAGGGCAGCGGCAGCAGCGTGCGTTCGTGCAGCACCGCCCACAGCACATGCAGCGGCCCGCCCGGCGCGACATGCACCCCGTCCAGCAGATTATGCCCAAGCACTAGCACAAGGCCGATCGCGATCAGCGCCCAGCGCGGCAGATGCGCCAGCGCCGCCAGCGCCAGCATCGACAGCCCAATCACCCAGATCACTTGCAGGAAAAACCGGTCCGGCAGCAGCTCGAAGCTCCAGGCGAAGCTCACCACCGTCAGCTCCAGCACCACCAGGAACAGCCCGCGCTTCCACAGGAAGTCCGAAGCCGCCCGCGCCCCGCCGCGCGGCGCCGCATAGAGCCACGCCCCCACACCGGTCAGCAGCACGAATATCGGCGCGCAGAGATGCGCCGAGAGCCGGGTGAAGAACAGCGCCGGCGAGGTCGCCTCCGCGTCCATCGGATCGCTCACCGGCACGTAGCGGAAGAAGAACTCCCGGGTGTGATCGACCAGCATCAGCAGGATCACCAGCCCGCGCAGCGCATCGATCGATACGATCCGCGCGGGCTTCGCGCCGCTATGTGAAAATGTTTCGGCATCGGGCTTCAGGGTTGACAGCATCGGCTTCCTTTCGCCACATGCGATGTTACATCATCACCTGAAAGGCAAGCCCCTTGTTCCGACATCTTCCGGCGGCAGCGCTGCTTTCGCCGCTGCTCTTCTGCACCTTCCCCGCCTTTGCCGAGCCGGAAAAGGAGGAGCCCGCCGTCGAGGACGGCCAGGAGATCGTCGTGCTCGGCACCCGCCGCACCGGCGCCGATCCGACCCTGTCCTCGGGCCCGGTCACCGAGCGCATGTCGCAGTCGAGCCGATCGATCGAGCGCGACCTGCTCGTCGCGGCGGGCACCTATCGCCTGTCCGACGCGCTCGAGCTGGTCAGCGGCGTCAGCAACCAGAACAATCGCGGCGGCTTCCTCGACAATTTCGCCATCCGCGGCTTTCTCGGCACGCCGGACGGCGGCGCCGAATATTATGTCGACGGCTTCCTCGCCAATCGCGGCATGGGCCCGCCCCGCGATCCGTCCACGGTCGAGCGGATCGAACTGCTCAAGGGGCCCGCAGGCGCATTGTTCGGCGACGTGGATCCCGGCGGCCGCGTCAACATCGTCAGCAAGACGCCCGGTTTCACCCCTTCGGCCAGCGCGGTGCTCACCTATGGCTCGTTCAACACCCGCCGGGTCGAGCTCGACGCCAACATGCCGATCTCGCGCACCTTTGCGGGCCGCATCGTCGTCGCCGGGGAAGACAGCGATGGCTGGCGCGATCATGTGACGCTCAGCCGGCGTACTGTCGCGCCCTCGCTCACCTGGCGCCCGAGCGACGCTTTCCGCCTCACCTATGTCGGCGAGATCACCCGCTTCGACGCGCCCTTCGATCGCGGCATCCCGGCGCTGAACGGCGATGCCAACGCCCTGCCCCGCTCCCGTTTCTATGGGGAGCCGAATGACGGCGTCACCCGCTTCCGCAACGAGCGCCACCAGCTCACCGCGCTCGCCGATCTCGGCGACAGCTGGAGCCTGAACGCCGGCATCGCCTGGCGCACCGGCTCGCTCAAGGGCTTCTCCTCCGATCAGTCGCGCCTGGTCGGCGGCACCACGCTGTGGCGCCAGCGCCGCTCGCGCGATTTCGTCGTCGACGATCTCTCCGCCCGGATCGAGCTGTCGGGCCAGATCGGCGCGCATCGCCTCAGCTTCGGCGCCAAGGGCTATCTGCTCGACTATGCCGAGCGCTGGATGCGCCGGAACCCGACGGCGGCCGCGCCCTATGCGATTGACATCTTCAACCCCGTCTATGGCGGCGCTCCGCCGGTGCTGCTCCCCTTCACCAACAATCACGAGAAGCGCTGGTCCGGCACGCTCTATGTGCAGGACATGTGGGAGGTGAGCGACAGGCTCACCCTGACCGGCGGCGTCCGCCTCGACGCCTATCGCCAGCGCATCCACAACAACAACACCGGCGCCACCGGCCGCGCGGTCGACCAGCCGGTCAATTTCCGCGCGGGCGCCCGTTACAAGCTCGACGAGCGTATCGCGCTCCATGCGAACTGGGGCGAAAGCTTCCTGCTCAATTCCGGCACCGATCGCTTCGGCCAGGGCTTCGCGCCCGAGCGCGGCAAGGGCTATGAGCTCGGCGTCACCGGCGCCTGGGCCGGGATCGACGTCGCGGTCACCTGGTTCGACATCCGCAAGCAGGGCATCCTCACCAACGATCCCACCGATCCGAACTTCCTCGCCCCCGTCGGCAACCTGCGCAGCCGCGGGATCGAGGCGGATGCGTCGATCAAGCTCGCCCCGCACTGGCAGATCGTCGCCAACTATGCCTGGACGCATGCCCGCACCGACGACGCCAGCTTCGCCACGGATCGCGTGCTCGACGTGCCCGAGCATGCCGGCACGCTCTTCGTCCTCGGCCGTTTCCAGGATGCGACGGGCCGTGGCCTCTCGCTGAGCGCCGGCGCCAGTTACATGGGCGACCGCGCCGGCGCGATCGACGGCAGTGGCCTTGTCCTGCCCGACTATGTGAAGGCGAAGGCGGCGGTCGAATACGCCTTCTCGCCGGCGCTCGGCCTGCGCCTGGAGGCCGACAATCTGTTCGACGCCCGCTACGCGCAAAGCTCGTACAGCCCGGTCTGGATCTTCCCCGGCGCCCCGCGCACCGTCCGCGCCTCGCTGCGGATCACGCTCTGAACGCCCTTGCCCCGGGGTGCCGCCTGCACCCCGGGGATATGCAGAGCACCGCGCAAATATCTATGCCCGCACGAATTCCCCGACGGCACCGGATAATGGTATTCTTGAAATTAATCCGAATACAATCCGAAATGGATTTATAATCATCAATACCAAAGCACATCAACTCAACTAAACTTGTAGTCACTTCCAAATAACTTGCGAATCCGGTACGTTTTCCTTGCGACTCGACGTCGCGTTATACGGGAGACGGCTTATGGCAATTCCCAAGATACAGCGCGAAGCGCTGACTCTCGAACGACTCCATCTTCTGCTTGATCCGGGCCGGGTCTATTACCGTCCCGTCGTCTTCGACATTCTCGAAAGAGCCAATGCCGCGGAACTCAAGGCGCTGATCACCGGCGCCAAGGAGCTGAAGGCCGAGTACAAGGATCTCGACGGCATCATCCATGCCGCCGAAGGCGTGCTGCGAAAGGCTACCGCCAAGTGACCGGGGCGCGGACAAGCGAAACCCTGCCTGTCCGCTATTCCGGTCTCGACGACATAATGGGCCGCATCCCGGTCAGCGTGGTCTGGGAGATCACGCTGGCTTGTGACCTCGCCTGCCAGCATTGCGGCTCGCGCGCCGGCCGCCGCCGCCGCGACGAGCTTTCCACCGCCGAAGCGCTCGACCTGGTCGATCAGATCGCCGAGCTCGGCGCGCGCAGCGTCGGGCTGATCGGCGGCGAGGCCTATCTCCGCAAGGACTGGCTCCAGATCATCGCCGCGATCCGCGCCGCCGGCATGGAGTGCGACCTGCAGACCGGCGGGCGCAACCTCAGCGAGGACCGCGTCGCCCAGGCCGCCGCCGCCGGGCTCAACGCCGTCGGCATCTCGATCGACGGCATCGGCGCCACGCACGATCGCCTCCGCGGCGTGATCGGCTCGTTCGAGATGGCGCTGGCCGCGATGCGCCATGTCCGCGCGCACGGGCTCGAAGTCGGGGTGAACACCCAGATCAACGCCCTCACCCTCGCCCAGCTGCCCGAGCTGATGGACATCATCATCGATGCCGGCTGCCGCAACTGGCAGCTCGCGATCACCACCGCGATGGGCAATGCCGCCGATCACCCCGACATGCTGCTCCAGCCCTGGCAGATGCTCGAGGTGATGCCGCTGCTCGCCGATCTCGCGCGCAAGGGCCGCGAGCGCGGGCTGTTCCTCCAGCCCGCCAGCAATATCGGCTATTTCGGCCCGCACGAAAGCGCGCTGCGCAACGTGATGAACGAGGAGATCCATTTCCACGGCTGCAACGCCGGCGATACGGTGATGGGGATCGAGGCGGACGGCACGATCAAGTCCTGCCCCGGCCTGCCCAGCCCCTATGCCGGCGGCAATGTCCGCGAGCGCCGCCTGCGCGACATCTGGGAGAATGCCGAGCCGATGGCGTTCAACCGCCGCCGCACGCTCGACGATCTCTGGGGCTATTGCCGCGGCTGCTATTATGCCGAGACCTGCATGGCCGGCTGCACCTGGACCGCGCACGCGCTGATGGGCCGCGCCGGCAACAACCCGATGTGCCACCACCGCGCGCTCGACTTCCAGTCGCGCGGCCTGCGCGAGCGGCTGGTCAAGGTGAAGGATGCCGAGGGCCGCTCCTTCGATCATGGCGAGTTCGAGATCGTCGTGGAGGCCCTTGCCGACGCCCCGGTTCATGCCTGAACCCGGGCGCATCCCCGTGCCGCTGCGCCTGTGCCGCGGCTGCCAGCATTTCGTCCGCATCGAGAACGAAGCCTGCGACTTCTGCGGCGGCGACCTCGCCGCGCTGGAAGCCGCGCACCAGCTGCGCAGTGCCGAGGTGCAGGACATGATCGCCAGGCTGCAGGCTGCCCTGGCCGTGCATTGACCTACCGGCACGGCAGCCTATTTTCCCAATCATGCTGCACGATCTCCCCGTGGGCAGGGCTCTCCGCCGCTTCCGTGTCCTGAACGGGATCAAACAGGGCCATGTCGCCGAGCACCTGGCGGTGACCCAGGCCAGCGTGTCGCGCTGGGAAAGCGGCATGCACGAACCCGAGCCGGCGATGCGCGAGCGCATCCTCGCGATGATCGCCGCCAATGCCGGCAACGATGCCGACGCCGCGCTCAAGCGCCTGATCGAGACCTCCAGCGCCCCCGTCCACCTCGTCTGCGACGCCACCCACCGCCTGCTCGCCGCCTCGCCCGCCCGGACCCAGGGCTGGGGAAGCAGCGCCGATGCGTTCCTCAACCGCTCGCTCTGGGCCTTCGCCAGCCCCGAGATCATCGCCGCCGAGGAAAGCCTCGCCGATCGCGGCTGGTATGACCGTCCGTTCCAGCGGCTCGAATTCCACACCGGCCATAACGGCAGCGCGGTGGTCGCGGTGCTGCCCAGCCTGATGCGCTGGGAGACGGTGCCGCTCGCCGACGGCCGGATCGGCCGTATCACCACGACGATCGCTTCCGACCCCGTATAATCTATTCGTGGCCATCGGCGGCGCCCGTCCCTAGCAGGGCGGCATGCCTACCCAATGGTCTCGAATCCTGATCCTCTGGCTGGTCGGCATCCTCGCCGCCGCGCAGCTCGCCAAGATCTCGGCGATCGCGCCGATCCTGCGCGAGAGCTTCCACCTCTCGCTTCCCCAGATCGCCCTGCTGATCTCGCTGCTCGAAGTCGGCGGCGGGCTGTTCGGTTTCGTCGCCGGCCTCGGCCTCGCCCGCTTCGGCATGCGCGCCTTCCTGCTTGCCGGCGGTGCCACCCTCGCCGCCGCCAGCCTGGTCGAGGCCATCGCCCCCAGTCCCGCGATCCTGTTCGCCGCCCGCGCGGTGGAAGGCGTCGGCTATCTGCTGATGGTCATCGTCTGCCCCACCGCGATCGCCGCCATCGCCACCGACGAAAGCCGCGGCCGCGCGCTCGCCTTGTGGAGCACCTTCGTTCCCGTCGGCCTCGCGCTCGGCAGCGCGGTCACCGCCTCGCTCGTCACCCTCGCCGGGCCACGCGGAGTGATGCTCGCCTGGGCGGTGGCGCTTGCCGGCATCACCGTGCTGCTCACCCGCTTCCCCCTCCCCGGCGCCAGCGGCCGGCGGATCACCCTGCCCGCCCCCGCCGCCTGGGTCGCCACCTTCGCCTTCGGGCTCTACACGCTGTTCGTCTGCGCGCTGTTGATGCTGTTGCCGAGCTTCCTGGTCGAGCGCAGCGGCGCCCCGATCGAGCAGGTCGGGCTGGTCACCGCGCTGGCCTCGCTCGCCGCGCTGCCCGGCTCGGCCGCCGCGATGTGGCTGATGCGCGGCGGGCAGCTGAGCAGCCGGCGGATGATGCTGGTCTCCACCCTCGCCCTGCTCGCCACCCTGCCTCTGGTCTTCTGGCTCTACCAGGCCGGCGGGGCCAGCCTCGCCACCAGCGCCGCCCTCGCCATCGCCGCCACGCTGGTCAGCGGCCTCGTCCCGCCGCTGATGTTCGCCCGCCTGCCCGCCCAGTCCGGCGCGACCACGCCCGACGATCCCCGCATCGCCGCCGCCAACGGCCTCATCACCCAGTTCGGCGCCGGCGGCGCGCTGCTCGGCCCGCCGCTCGCCGGCATGGTCGTCGCCGCCTGGGGCTGGCCCGCGCTCGGCATCGCGCTGATCGCGCTGGTGCTGGCGATGCTGGCCTGCCTGCTGCTCGCCGAAAGCCTCTGACCCGGTTTGACAAGCCGCACCCCGGCGGCCATCCTCGCCGCATGACCGCTCGCGCATCCTTGCTGCGATACCGCGTCCATGCGGGACAGCTCCTGGCAGGCAACTAGCCCCGGGTTCTCCTCAGGCATGTCCCGGGAGGCTCGGGGCCAAGCAGCGCGCCGTCGTTAGGCGCCCCGGCGGCACCGCCGCCTTTGCCTGGGAGTTCCATAACATGAGCAAGACCCGCAAGGCGGCCAGCCGGCCGCCGATCGACATGATCGATTCCGAAGCCGAGCGCCTCGCCGGCCTGGCGCTCAGCGTCGCCCGCCGCTTCCCCGCCGTCAGCGCCCTGCTGCTGCGCGAGACCGAGCGCGCCCGCCTGCACAGCGCCGCCGCCATCTCGCCCGACACCGTGACGATGGGTTCCACCGTGGAATTCGTCGACGACAGCAACGGCAAGCCGCGCACCGTCACCCTGGTCTACCCGCCGGATGCGGACATCGCCCGGGGCCGGATCTCGATCCTCACCCCCGTCGGCGCCGCCCTGATCGGCCTGCGCACCGGCCAGTCGATCCTCTGGCCCGATCGCTACCTCACGGTGCTGGGGGTGCAGCGGGCTGTACCCAGTTGAACTAGCATAAGAGCTTATCCGCAGCCTCTTGCTGAGTGGTCGATAACCCCAAATCTAGAAAGTAGCACGTCGACCTTTAATATACCGGACACCACTCATGATATTCTCGTTATTCCGCTCTTCCATCTTCAGCTGATCTGAAAGAAATGCATGGTTATTTTTTAGATCATTTAGAGCATCCCACTCGGACTGATCAGCAATATCCTCACTGTCAATGCGAGATCTAGTCTCATACATTCGCTCCTCTATTAATCTCAACTCTTGACGAATAAGCGCTATACGATTGCGCCTTCGCAGGAAATCTTCTTGAAAATTGGATAGTATTTTAGTGGCCCCATCAGCGTTTGGTTGATCGTTGTCGCGCCGGACTTCTTCCAGCTTCTGGACCTCACTGACAGTTTCTTGGGCAGCTTCAAAGTTCGCCAGTAGTGCCGACAGGGGAAGGAAGTGAATTGATCTCCCCTCAGTATTTCGGCGATATTCTTCAATCAGCTCGGGGCGCGGCTGGAATGCGCCGCGCGATTTCACCCACCAATCCGCCTTTTCCTCGTTCGAGACAAAAATGCAGTCCAGCTTCCGCTCTCTGCCAACCTGGAGGATTGTCATCCAGATGATCAGGTCGCCGAGTCCACCATCTTCCTTGTGCTGGTCCTTGTAGCCCGGGGCTATGTGCAGCCGCGCGCGCTTCTCAGCCTCGTCGATGATCGCCTTACGCTCCTCCGCACCATCGGGGATTTCGATCACACAGTCTGAGAGTACATTTCGGTAGATCAGCGACACCCTGTCGCTGCCGATCTCGTCCTTGAGCTTCTGACTAGCGGCGGCTAGCCGCTTCGCCATCCCCTTTCCGGCATTCACGATCTGCGCATTAAACTTTTTCGCCGCGATATAGTCGGCATCGTTCGAAAGCAGCGGAATGTCACTGTCGAGGGGCGGTCGCTTCGCTCGGGTGATAGCGCCGTCAATGACCTCGGTCAGCGCAGCCACCTTTCGGCTCCTATGCTTGTAGAACTCGCGTGCCGCTTGCCCGGGCACCAGCAGACGCCCCTCTCCTGCAAGCTTCTTGTACACCTTGGCGATGTCCTCGACGGATGCAGCGCCCAGTTCGAAGGGCCAAAGCAGCACGTTTGCGTCGAGAATGACGAGGCAATTCTTGCTGATATCGGCAAGGCTCGCCTGTTGATGCCGGAAAAGCGCAGAGGCGTCGGGGTAAAGGTCCGTCAGCCAGAACGCATCGTTGCGATTGATCGGCTCCGCCTTCGCCTTCGGACCATCATTGTTCGACACATCACCCCCCTATCCATCGAGCTTCAGATGATCGAAATCCGTTTCTCTTTCAAATCACCATTTCCCCCGCCGGCGGATGCCCCAGGAACGCGCTCGGGCTCGCCGTCGCGCCGTACGCCCCGGACGCGAACACCGCGATCACATCGCCCACTTCGGCGCGCGGCAGCGCCACGCGGTCCGCCAGCCGGTCGAGCGGGGTGCAGAGCGGCCCGACCACCGTCACCACTTCCTCCGCCGGGTCCTGTATCCGGTGCGCCACCGCGATCGGGTAGTTCCGCCGCACCACCGTGCCGAAATTGCCGGTCGCGGCGAGATGGTGGTTGAGCCCGCCCTCGACGATCAGGAACGTCTCGCCCTGGCTCTCCTTCCGGTCGACCACGCGGGCGAGGTATACGCCCGCCTCGCCGACCAGCCAGCGGCCGAGCTCGATCGCATATTCGCTGTCGAGCCGCGAAACCGCCCCCGCCAGCGCCGCGCCGATCGCGCCGACGTCCACCGGCGTGTCGCCCGGAAAATAGGGGATGCCGAAGCCGCCGCCGAGATTGATCAATGGCGGCACCGCGCCGATCTCGTCGGCCAGCCGCGCGGCAAGGTCGATCGTCGCCGCCTGGGTCGCGATGATCGCTTCGGTATCGAGCGACTGCGATCCGGCGAAGATGTGCAGCCCGCGCCACTCGGCGCCCTCGCCGCGCAGCTGCCGCACCAGTTCGGGCACGTGCGCGCTTTCGATTCCAAAGGGGGATGCCCGCCCGCCCATCTTCATGCCCGAGCCGCGCAGTTCGAAATCGGGGTTGACCCGCACCGCCAGTCGCGGCGTCACGCCCAGCGCCTTGCCGATCCCCAGGGCACGCTGCCCCTCGGCGATCGATTCCAGGTTGATCGTCACCCCGGCGCGGATCGCCGCTTCCAGCTCGGCATCGCGCTTGCCCGGCCCGGCAAAGCTGATGTGGTTCGCCGCCATGACGTCGAGCGCCCGGCCCATCTCACCCGCCGAGGCCACGTCCATTCCATCGACCAGCGGCGCGATGCGCTCGAGCAGCGCCAGGAACGGGTTGGCCTTGATCGCATAATGCACGCCCACCTTCGCGGGCAGCGCCGCCCGCAGCAGCGCGATCCGGGCCTCGATTACCGCGAAGTCATAGACATAGGCAGGAGTGGACACATCCAGCCACGGAAGCTGGCGCAGCTCCGCGAATTCGGGCGGAATCGGGCCAAAGGGTTTGGCGGTGACGGTCATTTATCCCCCAGGCTCGCCCGCAACGCCGTCCGGTCCAGCTTGCCGTTGGCGTTTCTGGGCAGTTCCATACGCCAATCGTAGCGCACAGGCTGCATGAAGCTCGGCAGGTCGCGCCGCAACCGGTTGCGCAGCGCCTCTTCCGCGCTGCCGTCGCCGCGCGCGATCACCACGATCGCCTGGCCCAGCCGTTCGTCCGCCACGCCGAAGGCTGCCGCCTCGCCCGTCTCCCCGCCGGAGAGCACGGCTTCCTCGATCTCGGTCGGGCTGATCCGGTTGCCGGCGGACTTGATCATCTCGTCGTCGCGTCCGACGAAGCGCAGCAGCCCATCCGCACCCAGCCGCACCGTGTCGCCGGACCAAACGGCCATGCCGCCACTTTCCGCGTATGCAGGGGCTGGTCTGAAGCGCTGGGCGGTGCGTTCCGGGTCCTGCCAATAGCCCTGGGCGACCAGCGGGCCGGCATGGACCAGCTCGCCCTGCTCCGCAGCCGCCCCGTCCTGTCCTACCACCAGCACTTCGGCGAACGGGATCGCCTTGCCGATCGCGTCCGGATGGCTGTCCACCAGCGCGGGATCGAGATAGGTCGATCGGAACGCCTCGGTCAGCCCGTACATCGGATAGAGGTCGGCCCGGGGGAAACGCGTCCGCAGGTCGCGGATCATCCTGGGGGTAAGCGCTCCACCCGAATTGGTTAGGCGCTTTAGTTTGGACGCAGTCTCAACTGGCCACTCGGCTTCGAGCAACTGCACCCAGAGCGGCGGCACGCCGGCGAGCGTGGTGATGTCGAACCGCTCGACCGCCTTGATGACGTCGCGTGCGGTCAGATAGTCGAGCGGTACAACGCGGGCGCCCGCTGCCCAGGTCGACAGCAACTGGTTCTGTCCGTAATCGAAACTGAGCGGCAGCACGCCGAGAACCCGGTCGTCGGGTTCGATCTCAAGATAATACGCTACACTTATGGCCCCCAACCATAAATTGGCGTGGCTCAGCATCACGCCCTTGGGTTTTCCGGTCGATCCCGAGGTGTAGAGGATCGCCGCAAGGGCGTCGGTGTCAACATCCGAGGCTGGAAGCGTCCGGTCCGAGGTGAGCGAAGCTTCCTCGACAACCCGGCACTGGGCGCGAACATCGCCAACTTCGAGTGCCTGCAGGCGTACGCTCTGGCTGACCAGCGCCCGCGCCCCCGAATCGGCCAGGATATGCGCCACCTGCGCCCGCTTGAGCACCGGGTTGACCGGCACATGCACCAGCCCCGCCCTGACCGCCGCCAGCGGCATCAGGCAGGCGGTCCGCGTCTTGGGCAGCCAGGTCGCCACCCGGTCGCCGGGTTCCAGCCCCAAATCGCGCAGGGCCGCGGCCATCCGTCCAACGGCCGCCTCCAGGTCGGCGTAAGTCATTGTCCCGGCTTTGTCTTCCAGGGCAATGGCATCGGGTTTGCCCCGCGATGGCAGGGTGTCGAGCGGCCGGGGAAGCGAGTCGAGGACGATCACCTATCCACCCTTATACTTGGCAGCGCCCGCGCCAAGCCTTACGGGGGCGAAAAACCGGTCAGGGGAAGATCATTGCAGCCCGATGGGTCGCTCCAAGTCGAAGACACCGTCCGCGCAGTCCTGCGCGACGTACTGGGCCTAAGTGCCGACAGAGTCGCGGAATTCCGTGCGGACACGCCGTTGTTCGGCGCGCTGCCCGAACTCGACTCGCTCGCGGTGGCGGGCGTGCTCACCGAGCTGGAGGACCGGCTCGGCATCCTGATCGAGGATGACGAGGTCGATGGCGAGATGCTCGAAAGCTTCGGTGCCCTCACCCGCTTCGCCGCGGCCAAGGCGCTCGGATGATCGATCGCTACGACTGGGCCGGGGGACAGGAGGCGATGCTTCGCTTCGGTCCGTCGAACGGCCCGGTCGTGGTCGCGGCGCTGCCGCTGTTCGAGGAAGCCAACCGCACCCGCACCTTCGCGGTCACGCTCCTCCGCCTGCTCGCCGAGCGCGGGATGGCAGGCGCGCTGCCGGACATGCCGGGCCAGGGCGAGAGCCTGATGGCACTGGAAACGCTTAGTTTTCTGCGGATCCAGGAAGCATTTGGCGGCGTGGTCGATCATATCCTCGACGAGGGCCGCGCGGCCTATGCGCTCGGCATCCGCAGCGGCGCGCTGCTCGATGCCCATGCCCTTGCCTCGGGCCGCTGGCACCTGGCGCCGCAGGACGGCAGCGACCTCCTGCGCGAGCTGAAGCGCGTCCATGGCAGCCCCTGGCCCGCATCGGCCGCCCGGGTCGAGATCGCCGGCAATCTGATCTCCGCCGACCTGCTGGTGGAGCTCGAGGGCAAGCAGCCCTTCGCCGAATCGGTCACGCCGCGCCGGGTGGTACGGCTCGAGAGCGATCCCCGGCCCGCCGACCACCAGGTGCCCGGCGCCCCGCTCTGGCGCCGCAGCGACCCCGACAACGACCCCGCGCTCGCCGCGCTGCTTGCCGACGATATCGCCGCCTGGGTGCGCGCATGCGAAGGCTGATCTCCTTCCCCTGCGCCGGCGAAACCCTCGCCGCCACGCTCGACGAGGCAGCGGGCAAGACCGGGCTGCTGATCGTCTCGGGCGGCAACGAAATCCGGATCGGCGCGCATCGCGGCATGGCCCTGCTCGCTGCCCGTGTCACCCAGGCAGGCCATCCGGTGCTGCGCTTCGATCGCCGTGGCATCGGCGATTCGACCGGCGAGAATGGCGGCTATGAAAGCAGCGCGGAGGACATCGCCGCCGCCGCCCGGGCCCTGCGCGACGCGGGCGCCGAGCGGATCCTCGCCTTCGGCAATTGCGACGCCGCCACCGCCCTCGCCTTCTTCCACGCGAGTGCGGGTATCGACGCGCTGCTGCTCGCCAATCCCTGGGCGATCGAGCCGACCGACGCGCTGCCGCCCGCCGCCGCGATCCGCTCGCACTATGCCGCCAAGCTGCGCGACCCGAGGGAATGGCTGCGACTGCTGCGTGGCGGTGTGAACATTGCCAAGCTGCTCAGGGGTTTGCGCAAGGCCTCGCAGAAGCCATCCGAAGCGCCGGCCGGGCTGACCGCGCGCCTCGCCACGGCGCTGGGCGGGGCCCAGGTGCCGGTGACGATCCTGCTCGCAAAGGGTGACAACACCGCCATCGCCTTCGCCGACGCCTTCAAGGGCGCCGCTTGGGAGGCCGCCCGCGCGCGGACAAAGGTGGAGACGCTCGACAGCGCCAGCCACAGCTTCGCCGCCGCCGCCGACAAGGACTGGCTGCTCCAGCGCGTGCTGGAGCGCCTCGCCTGACCTTATTCCGCTGCGTGCTGGACGACGGTCTCGAAGTCCGCCTCGGCCAGGAAGCGCTCGGCGTCGAGCGCGGCCATGCAGCCGGTGCCGGCGGCGGTGACCGCCTGGCGGTAATGCTTGTCCATCACGTCGCCGCAGGCGAACACGCCGGGCACGCTGGTCTTGGTCGTGCCGGTCTCGACCTTGATGTACCCGTCGTCGTCCAGCTCGATATGGCCGCGGAACAGCTCGGTCGCCGGGTGGTGGCCGATCGCGACGAAGCCGCCATCGACGTCGATCGTCGACAGCTCGCCGGTCTCCATGTCCTTCAGCTCGATCGCAACGAGGCCCTCGGGCTCGCCGCCGCCGATGAAACGCTCGACCTTCTTGTTCCACAGCACGTTGATCCGCTCATTGGCGAACAGGCGCTGCTGCAGGATCTTCTCGGCGCGGAACGAATCGCGGCGGTGGATCACGGTCACGTCATGGCTGTGGTTGGTGAGGTAGAGCGCCTCTTCCACCGCGGTGTTGCCGCCGCCGATCACCGCGACCTTCTTGCCGCGGAAGAAGAAGCCGTCGCAGGTCGCGCAGGCGCTCACGCCCTTGCCCTGGAGCAGCCGCTCCGAATCGAGGCCGAGCCACTTGGCCTGGGCACCCGTGGCGATCACGAGGACATCACCCAGATAGACGGTGCCGCTGTCGCCGACCATGCGGAACGGGCGCTGCGTCACATCGACCTCGACGATCGTGTCCCACATCATCTGCGCGCCGACATGCTCGGCCTGGGCCTGCATCTCCTGCATCAGCCAGGGCCCCTGTATCACGTCGCGGAAGCCGGGGTAGTTCTCGACATCGGTGGTGGTCATCAGCTGGCCGCCGGGCTGGATGCCCTGCACCACGATCGGCGCCATGCCCGCACGCGCGCCATAGATGGCGGCGGTGAGGCCGGCGGGGCCGGAACCGAGGATCAGCATGCGAGTCGAATGGGTGGCGGTCATCATGGCTTCCGAAATGGCTGAGCCCCGCATCTAGGGGCTGGGAAAGGCTTGAGGCAACATGGGTGGTGTCGCACGGCCAGCAATGGCTGTGGACAACAGCTTTTGCTCGGGTAGCCCAAGCGTTGCTAGCCCGCCACCTCTATCGATCCGATCGCGATCGTCTCGCCCGCCGCGGCCCCGGCAACCTCCACCCGGCGGAAGACGACGCCAAGATCGGCCAGGTCCAGCCCCTGCGCCTCTCGGCGGATCACCTCGCCCACCGGCAGTTCGATCCGCGCCATGCCGTCCTCGCTGTGATGCCGTGCGGCCGAGATCTGGAAGGGGCCGATCGAGCCGAGCAGGCATTCGGGCAACGTGCGTCCCTCCCCGTCGAGATCGAGGTAGAGGTCGTAATAATAGCCACCGAGCTGCCCGGCGCCGCTGAGCGAGACCTGGTCGAGCACGATCGTCACTTCGTCAGGGACATAGGCAGCGTCACGCATCCGGCGCAGCGGCTCGCGCTGGTAGCGGGCGCCACCCAGCCAGATGCCGCGATAGGGCACCGGGGCAGGCGCGGCAGCGGCAGGCGGTGGTGCCATCGCCATGGGCGCAGCCTCTGCCGGAGGGGGCGGCAGGGCGACCGGCGGCGGTGCCGCGGTCGGTGCACCACGCGTGGGTGCCGGCGGATGCGGTACCCGCACCGCGCCGGGGCGGATCGCCCCACCGGCTGCACCTTCGCGCACCGGCAGCCTGAGATCAGGATAGCGATAGCCGAGCCCGGCTCCGTCGATCGCCACCGCCCGGTCGAGCCCCATCCCATCGGCATAGTCGAAACGGCCACCCCAATAGGGATCGCCCGCAGCAGGCATGGTCCTCCCCTCCCCGGCCGCCGTCCAGCCGCTCCACAGCCGGTCGACATTGGCGTGGTGCACCCAGAAGATCATGTCCGAAGGCGAGATCATGCTCGCCATCCGCCCGCCGACCAGGTTGTGGACCTTGTTGTGGAACGCCTCGACCTGGGCCTCGAAGCAGTCGGCGCCGGCGGTGCGCTGGAAGCCGGTCAGCTCAGGCGCGAAGGCCGCAAAGCCCAACGCCTGCCCCACTTCGCCGCCGATACGCGGCTCGAACAACGGGTTGGTCGCCGAATTGCCGCTGGTGAACTCCGCGGGCAGGCGCGGGTCGCTGAAATAGTCCCAATAGGGCACGCGCAAGGTCTGCGAGCCCGAGATCTCGCGCAGCGTCGCCTCGAACAGGTGGAGATAGCCGCGATGCCAGGCGAGGAAATAGGGCTTGCCATGCGGGCAGTGGTGCATGTGGACCAGCGGCCAGAAGCTCCAGCTCGCCGGATCGCTCTCGTCGCGATTGGCCTTCATCCGCCGCACCGCGTCCACCAGGCGCGGATAGTCGGGACCATGGCGGAATGCCGCCCAGGGCAGGCGCGGCTGCGTGGGTGCATCCAGGGCAAAGGCAGGCGCGGCGATGCCTGCCGCAAGCAGCCCGATGATCTCCCGCCGGCTCAGCATCCCCCGATCCCCCGATTCGCAGAACCGCCATCATGCCCGGCGGCGCGCCAAAGGCGAGTCGGCGCAAGCCTCCCCAAAAGGGTGAGCCCATCGGCGCCCGTGCGGGGATCGTGAAACCTGCGCAAATCAGCAAGAACATGGCGCCCGGACATCCCCCCGGCCGGGCTCACGCGCAGCGCCCTGCCCCTCCGCGCTGCGACGGGCGGGTGCGCCGGGTCCCCAGCACGACGTACCCGCCCACGCGGCGCATCGCGACAGCAGACGCGAGCAGCTCCACCTGGCGGGAATCAACGATGATCGGGGGTAATGATGGTAGCGGAGGAGGGACTTGAACCCCCGACACGCGGATTATGATTCCGCTGCTCTAACCAACTGAGCTACTCCGCCCCAAACAGGGTGTCGCCGAAGCGAGGGGGCCCAATAGGTCCGGCTTCGCCCGAGGTCAAGCGAACATATGCCGGGAATGTGCTTCCCAGGGCCCACCGCGATAATGCCAGCTCGCCAGGCCGGCGATTTCCACCTCGCGCGGCACGAAATCCCGCGCCAATGCGGCCATCACAGCCTTGGCCAGCACCGGCCGGACCTTGTTCTGGATGGTCACATGCGGGCGCCAGCGCCCGGCATCCTGCGGGGTCAGCAGGCCGGCAAAGGCATCGACCAGCCCCTCGCGAATCGCCACCAGTTCGGGTGCCTCGATCCGGTAGGCCACGCCTCCGCCCAGCGACATCAGTCCGGTCACCCGCGCCCGCGGCGCGCGAACCCCGCGCGTCTCGACCGACAGCCGGTGCTTGAGTTCGTCCGCCACCGAGGGCGGCAGCTGATGGAACAGCGTCAGATGCGCGTCGAGCACGTTGCGCTCGGGCGGATAATGCTCGCGGCGCAAGGCGTTGAACCAGGCCTGGTCCTGGCGCCCGAACAGCGCCGTGACGATCAGGGGAGCGTAGGCGCTCAGATCTCGACCTGGCTGCCCAGCTCGACCACGCGATTGGTCGGCAGGCGGAAGAACTCCATCGCGCTTTCGGCGTTGCGCAGCATCCAGGCGAACAGCTTCTCGCGCCAGATCATCATCCCCGGCCGGGCCGAGGGCAGCAGCGTCTGGCGGGCGAGGAAGAAGCTGGTCTCCATCATCTTGAACTCGGCCCCGCAGGCATTGACCGACTTGAGCGCCGCCGGAACATCCGCTTCCTGCATGAAGCCATAAGCCAGGATCATGCGGTGGAAGCCCTGCCCCAGGTCCTCGAGCATCATGCGATTCTCGTCAGGGACATAGGGCACGTCCTTGATCTTGACGGTGAGCAGGATGACGCGGTCGTGCAGCACCTTGTTGTGCTTGAGGTTGTGCAGCAGCGCGTGCGGCACACCCTCGGGCGTCGAGGTCATGAACACCGCGGTGCCCGGCACGCGGGTGGCGGTGGTGGCTGCGGAGGTGATGAAGATCTTGATCGGCATCGCGCTCTCGCGGAGGCGATTGATCATCAGCTGGCGGCCCTTCGACCAGGTGGTCAGCAGGGTGAACACCACGAAGCCGATGAACAGCGGGAACCAGCCACCATCGGGCACCTTGGTCAGGTTGGCGGCGAAATAGGCCAGGTCGACCGTGAAGAACAGCGCGAGCAGCGGGATCGCATAGCGCTTCTTCCACTTCCACAGCGAGAACAGCACCACCGCCAGCAGGCAGTTGTCGATCAGCATCGCGCCGGTAACCGCGATGCCATAGGCCGCCGTGAGGTTCGACGAGGTCTGGAAGGTGAGGACGAGCAGGATCACCATGATCATCAGCGCCCAGTTGATGAGCGGGATGTAGATCTGCCCGGCGGTCGAGGCGCTGGTATGCTCGATGCGCAGGCGCGGCACGAAGCCGAGCTGGATCGCCTGCTGGGTGACCGAGAAGGCACCCGAGATCACCGCCTGCGAGGCGATGACGGCCGCCATCGTTGCCAGGATAACCAGCGGGAACTGCAGCACTTCCGGTGCCAGCTCGTAGAACGGGCTGTGCAGCGCCGACGGGTCGCGCATCAGCAGCGCGCCCTGCCCCATATAGTTGAGGATCAGCGCCGGCAGCACGAACCACAGCCAGGAGATGCGGATCGGCTTGCGCCCGAAATGCCCCATGTCCGCATAGAGCGCCTCGGCGCCGGTGACCGCCAGCACGACCGAGCCGAGCGCGAGGAAGGCGCGGAACGGATCGGCGGCGAAGAACATCATCGCGTGATGCGGCAGCAGCGCGTTGAGGATCGTCGGCGTCTGCACCAGGCTCAGCGTGCCCAGCGTCGCGATCGTCAGGAAATAGAACAGCATGATCGGGCCGAAAAAGGCGCCGACCCGCGACGTGCCCGTCCGCTGGATCGAGAAGAGCAGCACCAGGATGACCACCGCAATCGGCAGGACCAGCTTGGCGAAGGCGGGCGCCGCGACCGACAGGCCCTCGACGGCCGACAGCACCGACACCGCCGGCGTGATCATCGAGTCGCCATAGAAGAGCGCGGTCGCGAACACGCCGAGCAGCACGATGCCCTGCGTCCAGCGCTTGGCATTGCCGCTGCTGCGCGAGATCAGCGCGAGCAGCGCCAGGCTGCCGCCCTCGCCCTTGTTGTCCGCCCGCATGATGATCGTGACGTATTTCAGCGTCACCACGACCATCATCGACCAGAACATCAGGCTGATGACGCCCATGATGTGCAGCGTGTCGAGGTCGAGCTTGTGGTGCCCCGCAAAGGTTTCGCGGAAGGCGTAGAGCGGGCTCGTGCCGATATCGCCGAAGACGATACCGATCGCGCCGATCGCAAGCTTCCACGTGCCGTCGAGGCTGTGGCCATGCGCGGCATGCGCGTCGAGATGAGCCGGAGCCGACTCATCGGCTCCTTCTTTCGGGATGTTCACGGGCGCGGGTGTCGCGTCGGAAAGGAAACGGACCTGGTCATGCGACCTGCGTTCTCGATCTTCTAATTGCGGGCGGGCCGTTAGCACGCGCAGCAAAGGCAATCAACGAATGTCGTTACGCAGGGCTCGACGCGCAAGGGGGCCGGCTGGTTCCCGTACGAAAAGATCCGCCGGTCACCTGGGCGCCGGCGAGGCCCCCGCGAGTCGCACCAGCGACTGGATATCCTGCCCGCCCGGAAGCTTGCCCGACGCGGAAAGCCGCTTGCCCGCATCGTCCCAGCGCAAGGTGATTCGCGCGCCCGCGCCCTTGCGATAGGCATTGGTCACGCCGTCATCGTCGAACAGGGTGAAGCTGCCGTCACGGCCCGGATAGACGCGGATGCTCTCGAGCGGCTGGCGCGCGGCGGTGTTCGGCACCTGCGCGCCCAGCGGCACGATCGATCCGGCGCGGACAAACAGCGGGATGCGGTCGATCGGCGCCGCCACGGCCACCCACTGGCCGCCCGCATGCTTCTCGTCGGTCCAGTAGTCATACCAGTCGGTGCCCGCCGGCAGGTACACGCGGCGCGAGGTCACCCCCTGCTCGGTCACCGGCGCGACGAGGAAGGCGGGGCCGAACATATATTCGTCGCCCAGGTTCGCGACATTGGGATCGTCCGGGAAGTCCATGAACAGCCCGCGCATGAACGGCGCGCCGGTCTCGTGGGTCCGGTATCCGAGCGAATAGAGATAGGGGATCAGCGCGTATCGCAGACGCAGGAACTTGGCGAGCACCGGCTCGGCCGCCGCGCCATATTCCCAGATCGCGGTTCCCGGGCGCTGGCCGTGGATGCGCAGCGTCGGAGTGAAGACATTGTATGCGAACCAGCGCGTGAACAGCTCGGGATAATCCTTGTAGTCCGCGCCCATCGCCGTGGCGCCGGCAGGATCGAGCAGCACCGGCCGCTCCGCCGCCGGGCCGTTCGGCCACTGCCAGCCGCCGGTGTCGCTGCTCCAATAGGCATGGCCGCTCGCGGTGAAGTTGAGCCCGGCCGGCACCTGGCGGCGCAGCGCTTCCCAGGTCGCCTGCACGTCCGACGACCAGAAGATCGCACCGCTATGCTGGGTGCCGAGATAGGCGGCGCGGGCGAGGATCAGGTTGCGGAAATCCGGCCGGTCGCGCGCCGATCCCTCCGCCACGCTCGACGTGTGCACCAGCGGATAGAGGTTGTGATAGCGATCGCCCGATCCGATCGAATAGAAATTGCCGTCGGGCACCAGGTCGGGCTCGGTCTCGTCGAGCCAGAACCAGTCGAAGCCCTGACTGGCGATATTGTCGCGGATCTTCTCCCAGAACCACGAACGCGCCTCCGGATTGGTGCTGTCGAGCAGCGACCCTGCCCTATCCGCGCGCACCGGCAACCCGTCGACCGTGTTGCCGTCCTTGTCCTTCAGCAGCCAGCCCTTGGCGCTCAGCATGTTGAAATAGCGCGATTCCCGCTCGAAGCGCGGCCACACGCTGATGATGCTGTGCATGCCCTGCTCGTGGAGCTGCCTGTTCATCGCGACCGGGTCCGGGAAATAGGTCCGATCGATGTCGAGCTGCCCCATCCGCGTCCAGTAGAACCAGTCGAGCACCATCACGTCGAGCGGATAGCCGCGGCTGCGATAGCCCTCGGCCACGCCCAGCAGCTCCTTCTGGCTCTCGTAGCGCGCCTTGCTCTGGACCAGCCCGAACGCAGCCTTGGGCGGCAGCGGCGTGTCGCCGGTCAGCCGGGCATAGCCGGCATAGATCTCGTCGGTGGTCGTGCCGGTGATGACGAAGAAGGAAACGCGCTCGCCCACTTCGGACTGCCAGTGCGTGCTGCCGTGCAGCCCCGGCGAGACGATGGTGGCGGAAGGGTTGTCCCACACCACCGCATAGCCCTTGCTGGTCACCAGGAACGGGATGCACACCGTCTCGCCCGCCGGCGCGTCGTAATAATGCCGGCAGTCGATCGTCCGTCCGCGCAGGTCGAGCGGGCCAATGCTCTCCTGGTTCTGGCCGAGCCCGTAATAATGCTCGTCCTGCGGCGCGGCGAAGCTCGCCCCGGCCTTGAACGTCTTCTCGCCATTGACCGTGTGCGGCGCCAGTTCCCAGCCGTTCATCCGGGTGAGCAGCCGCCCGTCCGCGCCGCGGACCGACAGCGAGACCCGTGGCAGCGAGGGCACGAAATAGCGCTCCATCTGGCTCGGCGCCTTGGGCCAGGGCTGCGGATCGACGGTAAGCGTCAGCGCGGGCGATGCGAAC
The DNA here is from genome assembly GCF_014204495.1 of Sphingomonas kyeonggiensis. Taxonomy (GTDB): domain Bacteria; phylum Pseudomonadota; class Alphaproteobacteria; order Sphingomonadales; family Sphingomonadaceae; genus Sphingomonas; species Sphingomonas kyeonggiensis_A. The sequence continues at coordinate 1,089,575 of NZ_JACHLN010000002.1, forward strand.
ACATCGCCGCTGCCATCCGCCTTGTGCGTCCAGCCCTTCGCATCAGCCTTGCCCGAGATGCCATGGCCGGGCGCCGCGTCGCTCAGCGCCCGGTCGAGCGAGATCGTCACCCGCACGATATTCGGCGCATAGGGCTCGACCGCGACAAAGGCGCCGTTGCGCTCGACCGTCGCCAGCGACTGGGCGGCAACGGGAAGCGGCGCCAGCACGATCGCCACCAGGCCAAGCACATGAGCAATCCGCATCGTCCGACTCTCCCTGCCGCGTGCGTTGCGCGAAACCGCCGCCGCCGCAAGCACGGCTAAGGTCGTAGCCCCTCCCCTCCATCCCGGGCTTGACCCGGGGTCGCGCTTCTTATGTCTTGGCGTGGATAGATCGGCAGGAGGAGAGACACGGTGAAGACCCTTGGCAAAGCCCTCATGCTACTCGCGCTCTCGTCCGCCATCCCTGCCGCTTACGCCCAGACGACCACCGATCCCACCGCCTTCGCCGGCGGCGCGGACGTGCAGGCCCAGACCCGCGCGATGCTCGCCGAGATGAAGCCCGATCAGGGCTTCATGTGGCGCCCGCTGGTCCGCGACGGCGCGCGTGTGGCCGCGATCGAGATCTGGAAGAAGCCGGGCCGCCCCGCCGTCCATCCGGCCGAGGCGGAATATGCGATCGTGCTCGAAGGCACCGGCACCTTGATCTCGGGAGGGACCCTCGCCGATCCGACGACCCGCAACCCCGGCTTGGTCGATGGCAGCCGGATCGAAGGCGGCACCCCCCGCACGCTCGGCCCGGGCGACGTAATCCTGGTGCCGGCCGGCGTGCCGCACTGGTTCGGCATCACCGGGGAGCGGCTGGTCCTGCTCGGCATCAAGCTGCCCGGGGCGAAATAGCGAGAGCCGGCCGCGCGTCGTGGCGGGCCTCGCCATCTCTCATCCGACATCCGCTGCCGCGGAGCGCGCCACCGCGTCAACGCGTTCTTCGCCACCTCGCGCCGAACCGGGGATATCCGACCTCCCCTCCGAAGCCATTCGGCGCCTGAATGCGGGCCGCAACGCGCGCCCGGCCTTTCGCAGCAGAGCGTGAACATCCTGGCTGAAGCGCTGGCGATGTTCACCCCAGGCGCGATCATACATCTCATCGATCATGGCTGCCCTCCGGACTTGAAGCTGGCCCGGAAGAAATGCGTATCTTCGGCTGCCGCGTCCAACAAAGGGATCGACACGCCTTATCAACAGGCTTTATCAAGCGCCATGCGACGGCTCCCCCCGCTTCCCGCAGTTCGGGCATTTGAAGCGGTCGCGCGCAGGAGCACGTTCACGGCGGCGGCCTCCGAATTGGGGATGACCCAGGCCGCGATCAGCTATCAGATCAAGATACTCGAGGAGCGGGTCGGCGAGCCGCTCTTCGTCCGGCGGGGAAGACGCGCCGAACTGACTGCCGGTGGGGCCCGCGTCGCCTCACGGCTGGCGACCGCTTTCGATGAGATCGAGATGGCGTTCGATGAGCTCACCGGCGAGAGCGAGACGGTATTGCGCATCGCCACGACGGCGAGTTTCGCGAACAACTGGCTGGCGGGGAATATCGGCGCCTTCCAGGCCGCGCATCCGGATATCGAGATCGAACTTGAAGTCAGCGGTACGGTGATCGACCTTGCGGAAGCCCGCATCGATGTCGCCATAAGATCCGGCCGCGGCGACTGGCCGGGTTTGAAATCCGAGCATCTGGCGAAGGTCGACTTCACCCCGATGTGCAGCCCGGCGCTGCTCGAGGGGCGCGACCTGCCGCTGGACGCGGGCAAGGCCCTGGAAATGCGGAGGATCAGTCCGCAGGATCGGTGGTGGCCGATATGGTTCCGAAGTGCCGGCGTGGAGATCGGGGACGATCCCGGGCGCGGCGGCATTCGCATGGACTCCCAGGCGACCGAGGGCCAGGCGGCGCTTGCGGGGCACGGAATCGCGCTGATGACTCCGATGCTATGGCGTCCGGAACTCGCGAGCGGGCGCCTCGTATGTCCTTTCGCCGACATGGCCGATGAAGGCACCGCCTATTGGTTCGTCTATGCCGAAAACCGCAGGCATACGCGCAAGATCGCCCGGTTCCGCGACTGGCTCGTCCCGACGTTTCGCGCGATGGCCGCCGCCGCGGAAATGGGCGCGACCGAAGGAGCATAGCGGCCTCTCCGCCGAACCGCTTCTTCGGGCGATACCCGCCTTTATCGCCCGCCGAATAGCGCCTCCGCTTCGCTCCGCGTCGGAATGGACCGCAGCACGAAGCTCGAGTTGATCGTCACCACGCCCGGCAGCCGCCCGAGATGCTCGCGGTGGAGTCGTTCATAATCGTCCAGGTCACGCGCCAGGATCTTGAGCCGATAATCCTGCCCGCCCGAGACCAGCGCGCATTCCACCACCCCGTCGATCTGTGCCACCGCCGCCTCGAACCGCGCCAGGTCTTCCTCCACCTGCGTCCCCAGCGTGATGTCGACCAGCGCGGTGATGCGGAAGCCCAGCCGGCGATGACCGAGTCGCGCGCCATAGCCCTGGACATGGCCCGAGGCCTCCAGCGCCTGGATGCGCCTGGTGCAGGCAGACTGCGAAAGCCCCACCTGGGTGGCGATAGTGCTCACCGGTGCCCGCGCATCGGCGGCGAGCGACTTGAGGATAGCTGCGTCAATCCTGTCCATCCTGCATGAATAGCCGGTTTCAACGTTCAATACAGTGAATTCATGCGCGAACGCGGTCCACCTGTCACATCTTTGCAGGGATTTGCCACGATCCATGCTATATCGTGCGCGCCAACCCAATTCACGGAGAGGCTTCCATGCGCATCGGCGTTCCCAAGGAAATCAAGAATCACGAATATCGTGTCGGCCTGACCCCCGCTTCGGTCGCCGAGCTGGTCCATGCCGGCCACGAAGTGCTGGTCGAGACCAAGGCCGGCATGGGCATCGATTTCGACGATTCGGCCTACACCGCCGTCGGCGCGAAGATCGCTCCGGACGCCGCCGCCGTCTTCGCCGGCTCGGACATGATCGTGAAGGTCAAGGAGCCGCAGGCGCAGGAAATCGCGCTGCTCGAGCCGCGCCATGTGCTGTTCACCTATCTCCACCTCGCCGCTGACAAGCCGCAGGCCGAAGGCCTGATGAAGTCCGGCGCGACCTGCATCGCGTACGAGACGGTCACCTCCAACTCGGGCGCCCTGCCCCTGCTCAAGCCGATGTCGGAAGTCGCCGGCCGCATGTCGGTCCAGGTCGCCTCGCACTATCTCGAGAAGGAACAGGGCGGCCGCGGCGAGCTGCTCGGCGGCGTGCCGGGCGTGGCACCGTGCAAGGTCGCGATCCTCGGCGGCGGCGTCTCGGGCATCAACGCCGCGCAGATGGCCACCGGCCAGCGCGCCGACGTCACCATCTACGACATCAACAATGAGCGCCTGGCCGAGCTCGACATGCATTTCGGCAGCCAGATCAAGACCGCCTATGCCTCCAAGGCCGCGATCGCCGAGGCGGTGAAGACCTCGCAGGTCGTGATCGGCGCGGTGCTGGTGCCGGGTGCGGCAGCGCCCAAGCTCGTCACCCGCGACATGCTCAAGACGATGATGCGCGGCTCGGTGCTGGTCGATATCGCGATCGACCAGGGCGGCTGCTTCGAGACCAGCCACGCCACCACGCATGACAACCCGGTCTATGAAGTCGACGGCGTGATCCATTACTGCGTCGCCAACATGCCGGGCGCGGTCGCCCGCACCTCGGCCTTCGCGCTCAACAACGCGACGCTGCCCTTCGTGCTCAAGCTGGCCAATCTCGGCGCCGAGGGCGCGATGAAGGTCGACAAGCACCTCGCCAACGGCCTCAACGTCTACAAGGGCAAGATCGCGTTCAAGGCCGTCGCCGACGATCTCGACCTTCCCTACGAGGCATGGGCGGGCTGAACGCCGCGCCTTGCAATGTAGGATTTCGCATGTTTCGCTGGAGCGGTCGGGACCCTGGTCCCGGCCGCTCTTTGTTTTGTAGGAAAGATAGGATCGCGCACGCGTAAGGATATTGCGAGATGCGCGGCCAACGCGGGAACCATGTCAACTTAAGGCACCCGAAAACACGCTCTTGGCCTGTACTTTGTGTACTTTGGCGAGTCGCCCTTCGCAGCGGCGTAGGAAATCAGGGCCTGGCCGGTTGCGGCCCCTGCCGCTGCGCAGCATCCTGCAGGAACATGTCGAGCATCAGCAGCCGCGTCGCGATCTGCTGGCGGTAGCTCGCCTTTTCCGGAGTCAGCGCCAGCGCCTTCTCCCACCAGGGCTTGGCCTCGGCAAAGCGGTTCGCGCGGACCAGCGCCAGGCCGTAGAAGAAGGGCGGCCCGGGATGCTGCGGCGCCAGCTCCAGCGCCTTGTCGAAGGCGAACTGCGCGGCCGGCGACATCTGGTTGCCGTCATATTCCGCCAGCGCGCCGCCAAAGCCCGTCCACAGCGCGGCGTCGTTCGGCACCTGGCGCACCGCCCCCTGCCACACCATCACCGAGCGCGGCCGGTCGCCCTGGCGCAGCATACCGTCGGCCAGGTTGGCGTAGCTCCAGGCATAGGTGCCGTATTTGCCGAACATCGCGTCACGCATGTCGATCAGTTCCTGGTCGACCTTGATCGGCTTGGCATCGGCCTCGATCGGATGGCCGGGCAAGCCCGGGCTCCCCTGCCAGGCATAGCCGGCAGCACCGAGCATGATCGCGGTCGCTGGCACGCTCCACAGCTTGCGCGGGTAGCGCAGCAGCACCAGCGCGAGACCCGCCAGGAGTGCGACTGCGGCAAGCATCAGCCAGCCCATCACGCGCCTCCCTTGCGGAACAGCCGCCGCGCGAGCAGCAGCCCGATCGCCAGCAGCACCAGCGGCGTGATCCACAGCGGCGCGGTCACCCAGCTGAACGGCGGGTCATAGGTGACATAGTCGCCATAGCGCTGGATCAGATAGCTCCGGATCGCCGCCGGCTGCTCGCCCCTTGCGATCCGCTCGCGGACCAGCGCACGCATGTCCCCGGCCATCTCGGCGTCGCTGTCGGCGATCGACTGGCCCTGGCAGACGAGGCAGCGCAGCGTCTCCATCAGCGCCTTGGCCTGTGCCTCCTGCGCTGCATTGGGCAGCTGGGTATAGGCAAGCCGGGCCGGCGGGAGATTGGAATCCGCGACGGCAGGTCCAGCCGCAAGCAGCAGGAGTGCAAGCGCGGCCCGCTTCACTTCGCCGCCTCCAGCTTGGCAAGGATCGCCGGGATGTCGTCGGCACGGATATCGCCGATATGCTGGTCGATGATCCTGCCCTGTGCGTCGATCAGGAAGGTCTCGGGCACACCCGACGAGCCCAGCGCGATCTGCGCCTTGCCGGTGGGGTCATCCCCGATCCGGGCATAGGGATCCCCGTTGCGCGCCAGGAAGGCCTGCACAGCCTCAGGCGTGTCGCGGATGGCGATGGCATCGATCTCCACCCCGGCCTGTTTGAGCTTGAGCAGCTGCGGCGCCTCGGCGATGCAGGGGATGCACCAGCTGGCGAAGACGTTGAGCAGCCGCGGCTTGCCGTGCAGCTCGGCGCTGGCAACGCCGGGCCGGTCGGCCAGCAGCGGCTTCATCGCCAGTTCGGGCACCGGCTTGCCGACCATCGCCGAATGGATGGTGCGGTCGCCCGGCTTGAGCAGGCCACTGGCGACCAGCGCGAAGACCAGCGCGAACAGCGCCAGCGGCGCCCAGATCAGCAGGCGCCTCATGCGTCATTCTCCGCATCGCGCCGCTCGCGACGGATGCGGCCGATCAGCGAGAGCAGCCCGCCCAGGGCGATCAGGAAACCACCGGCCCAGATCAGCGTGACGAACGGCTTCCACCACAGCCGCACCTGCCAGCGCCCCTGCCCGTCGCCCGGGCCGATCACGGTGTAGAGCTGGCCGTCGAGCTCGGTGGCGATCGCGGCTTCGTTGGTGGTCGTGGTCGGGTTGGCGAAGAAACGCTGCTGCGGGAACAGGTCGAACGGCGCGCCCCCGCTGCGGGTTGCCTTGAGATGCGCTTCCAGCGCCGACCAGTTGGGGCCGACAGCCGGCTGCACCTTGACCAGTTCGATCCGGTACGGTCCGACGGTCACGTTCTGGCCGATCGCGATCGCCGCCAGCCTTTCGGTCTTGAAGGCGCCGTCCGCGGCCATGCCGGCAATGCTGACCGCGATGCCGAAATGCGCGACGACCATGCCGTAGATATGCAGCGGCGTGCGGCGCAGGTTGCGGCGGATCAGCGGGATGACGCTGGCGACGGCGAGCATCGCGGCCAGTCCCAGCGCCAGCGAAGGCACCCAATGCGCCCCGCCCAGGGCGAAGACGAGCGCGAAGGCCAGCCCGCCGACGCCCACCGGCACCAGCAGCTTGCCGAACAGCGCATTCCACTGGTCCCGGCGCCATTTGAGCAGCGGCCCGGCAGCGGTCGCGGCCACGAGCGCCAGCCCGACCGGCGCCGCCGCCTTCTCGAAGAAAGGCGCGCCGATCGAGAGCTGTACCCCGGCGGCCTGCGCCACCAGCGGATAGAGCGTACCGATGAAGACGACACCGAGGATCACCGAGAGCAGCAAATTGTTGAGCACCAGCGCGCCCTCGCGGCTGACCAGCTCGAAGGTCGCACCCTGCTTCACCGTGCCGATCCGCGCCCCGAACAGCGCCAGCGCGCCGCCGATATAGATGCCGAGCAGCGCCAGGATGAAGCCGCCCCGGGTCGGGTCGACGGCAAAGGCGTGGACGCTGATCAGGATGCCCGAACGCACCAGGAATGTACCGATCATCGACATCGAGAATGCTACCACCGCGAGCATCACCGTCCAGGCGCGCAGCCCGTCGCGGGTGGCGAGCACGGTCACCGAGTGGAGCAGCGCGGTCGCCGCCAGCCAGGGCATCAGCGAGGCATTCTCGACCGGATCCCAGAACCACCAGCCGCCCCAGCCCAGCTCGTAATAGGCCCAATAGCTGCCGGCGGTGATGCCGATGGTCAGGAAGATCCAGGCCCCGAGCACCCAGGGCCGCATCGCCCGGGCAAAGGCCGGCCCGACATCGCGCATCAGCAGCGCGCCGACCGCGAAGCTGAAGGCGACCGAGAGGCCGACATAGCCGAGATAGAGGGTCGGCGGATGGAAGGCGAGGCCCGGGTCCTGCAGGAGCGGGTTCAGCCCCTGCCCGTCCAGCGGCGCCGGATCCACCCGGACGAACGGGTTGGAGGCAAAGGCCAGGAAAGCGTAGAAACCGATCGCAATCGCCGCCTGCGCGCCCAGGGTTGCTGCCAGCGTGCCCTGGGGCAAGCGCTTCTCGAACAGCGCCACCCCCGCCCCGGACACCGCGAGCACGGTGACCCAGAGCAGCATCGAGCCTTCATGATTCCCCCAGGCCCCGGCGATCTTGTAGAGCAAGGGCTTCATCGAGTGGCTGTTCTCGATGACCAGCGCGACCGACATGTCCGACACCACGAACAGCGCGATCAGCACGCCGAACGCCACCAGCGCGAGCAAGCCCTGTACCACCGCCACCAGGCGCAGCGCGGTCATCACCTCGATGCCGGTACCCTGCGCGGCGCCTCGTGCCGCGCCCCAGGCGAGCATCACCTGCACCAGGGCAAAGCCCGTCGCGAGCCACAGGGCGGCAAGACCGGCTTCGGCGATCACTGCTCGAGCGACTTCGTCTCGTGCATGTTGCCCGCCGCCTGGGGCGGCATGTAGCGCTCGTCATGCTTCGCCAGGATATTGTCGGCGATGAAGCTGCCGTCGGGCTGGAACCTGCCTTCAGCGACCACGCCCGACCCTTCCTTGAACAGGTCCGGCGTAACCCCGCGGAACGCCACCGGCACCTTGGCCTGCCCGTCGGTCACCACGAAGCGGATCGAGACGCCATCCGGCTGGCGCTGGATCGACCCCTTCTCGACCATGCCGCCAAGGCGCACATGCCGGTCGAGCGGCAGCGGCTTCCCCTTCACGTCCGCGGGCGCATAGAAGAACGCCGCCTGGTCCTTGAGCGCCGACATCGCCAGCGCGGAGGCGCCGAGGATCGCACCCAACGCGAGCAGCGCAAGGACGAGCCGCTGGTGCTTGGCCTTCATTCGCGATTGCCCTTGAGCGAATTGGCCGCAGCCTCTGCCCGGCGCATCGCGGCATAGCTGAGCGCGGCCAGCCCCACCGTGCCGAGCAGCACGACGAGATAGGCAGCGGTGATGAACGGCCAATGGTTCATGCCGCCGCCATCCGCCGCAGCCGTGCCTCGACCTTCTGGTTCGCCAGGATCGCCCGCATCCGCATCAGCACGACGCCGGCGAAGAACAGGGTGAAGCCCCCCAGCGTGAAGAAAAGCGGCCAGAGCATCGACGGCGCGATCTTGCCCGTTACCACGCTCTCGCCCTGGTGGAGCGTGTTCCACCAGATCACCGAATAATGGACGATCGGCAGCAGCGCGCTGCCCGCTACGCCGAATAGCGCCGGCACCCGTCCGTCACCGGACCGGTCGGCATCCGCGCGGTCGAGCGCGATCCAGGCGATATAGACGAAGAACAGCAGCAGCATCGACGTCAGCCGCCCGTCCCACTCCCACCAGGTGCCCCAGGTCGGGCGGCCCCAGATCGAGCCGGTGAGCAGGCAGAGCGCCGCGAAGGTCGCCCCCGCCGGCGCGATCGCCCGGGCGGCGACGCTGGCCAGTGGGTGCCGCCAGATCAGATAGCTCAGGCAGGCGATCGCCAGCCCGCTCCACCCGCCCATCCCCAACCAGGCACTGGGGACATGGATATAGAGGATGCGCACGCTTTCCTTCTGCAGCGCGTCGGGCGGCGTCAGCATCAGCCCGGCCCAGCAACCGAACGCCACCAGCACCACGCCGAGCCAGAACAGGATCGGCGTGAGCGGGCGCGCGATTCGAAGGAAACGCGCAGGATTGGCGAGGGCATGAAGCGCAGGCACGCGTAACGACTAGCGAGGTTCCGGGCCCCGGTCCATCGTGAGAGTTGTCAGGTTCCGTTAGTTCCCGAACCCGATATCTCCCGCCCGATTCAATAGGCTCTGGGGCAGCGCCGCAGCGCCATGGTCGGGAAGCGCGCCGTGCCCGGGGAGACCGGCAGCAGCTTGTCCGGCGCGCCCTGTCCGACCAGGCGCAGGCTGTCTCCCTCGATCCGGAATGCCATCGCCACATCGGAAGCGGCGTTCGGTGCGTCGGACCGGGCGGCGAGCGCGCTGTCGACTTCGATCACGAACATCACCGTGGACGGATCCGACGCCTGGCTGACGATACGGCGCACCGGCAGCGAGTTCACCGGCTGCCCATTCTCGACGAAATCGATCATGTCGCGCGAGAAGCGGAAATAGGTATCCCCGCAATCTGCGGCGGCGCGCGCCCAGCGATGGCCCATAATCCCGTCGGCCGCCTTGCCATTGGACTGGTTGCAGGAGGAGAGTGCCGATAGGGCGAGGAGCAGAAGCACGGATCGCATGGGCGGAACCTTGGATTAACCGACGTTGCCAGCCTCATAACGGCGAGAGTTAATGCACTGCAGCAAGGTGCCCCAGCTTGTCCGGATTGCGGGTGACGTAGATGCCTGTGATCCTGCCGTCCTCGATTGCCAGCGCCGTCGTCTGGAGCACCCCGCCCGGCTCGACCGAGACGAAGCCCGGCAGGCCGTTGATCATGCCGTAGCGCACGATCCGCGACATCTCCTTGGCAAAGAAGCGCGCGAGCGACGTGTAGAGCTTCATATTGTCGTCGATGCCGTGGATCGGGCGCAGGCCGGCATGGACCTTGCCGCCGCCATCCGACCAGGTTGCGACATCGCCGGCAAGCAGCCCACGCAGAGCCCCCATGTCGCCGCTGCGTGAGGCAGCGAAGAAGGCAGCCGCGATCTCCAGCCCCTTCTCCCTGGGCATCTCGTAGCGCGGGCGCGCGGCGCGGACATGGCTGCGGGCACGGCTGGCGAGCTGGCGGGCGGCCGCGGGATCGCGGCCGATCGTCTCGCCCACTTCGTCGAAGCTCACTCCGAACACGTCGTGGAGCAGGAAGGCGGCGCGTTCGAGCGGCGACAGGCGTTCGAGCGCCATCATCAGCGGAAGCGTGACATCCTCCACCTCGTCCTCCTCCTCGACCACCGGCTCGGGCAGCCAGGGGCCGACATAGGTCTCGCGCCGCGCACGCGCCGACTTGAGCTGGTCGAGGCAGAGCCGCGTCACCACCCGGCGCAAAAACGCCTCGGGCTCGCGGATCTGGTCGCGATCGGTATCGAGCCAGCGCAGGAACGCATCCTGCACCACGTCTTCCGCATCCGCGACCGAGCCGAGCATGCGATAGGCGATGCGCGCCAGCCGCGGACGCAGCGGGTCGAAGCTCGCCGCTGCGTCCGCGCCGGTCATGCCGCGGCCACCGCCGGCTTGGCGTCGTAGAACAGGTCGAAGCCGACCGCGAAGCGGTTCCAGCCGTTGATCACGTTGATCATGAGCGTGAGCTGCACCTGTTCCTCCGGCGTGAACTCGAAGGCGAGTTCCTCATAGAGCGCCTGGGGCGCCCGTGCGGTGGATACCAGAGTCATCGCGTCCGTCCATGCCAGCGCTGCGCGCTCGCGCGGCGTATAGCAGGGCGCTTCGTGCCACGCGCTGAGCAGATAGATGCGCTGCTCGGTCTCGCCGGCCTTGCGGGCATCGGCGGTGTGCATGTTGAGGCAATTGGCGCAGCCATTAATCTGCGAGGCGCGGATCTTCACCAGTTCGAGCAGGCTGTGCTCCAGCTTCGGCGCGATTTTGAGCGACATTTCATACCACGCCTTCATCTCGGCGGGGGCGGCGGTGAAGAGGTCGAGGCGGCCAGTCATCTTGCATCTCCTTGGTTGGATGCATGCATGACGAGATGGCGCCGCGGGATGTGACATGGAGAGCGTTTTTTTATCAACCCCTCCCCCTTTTTTCACCGTCATCCCCGCGCAGGCGGGGATCCAGGGTGGCAAAGCGATGCCCTGCGTGACTCTGGATCCCCGCCTTCGCGGGGATGACGGATAAGGCCCTACTCCCCCTTCGGCGCCGCGAACGGATCGGTCACCGCCGGCTGGGTTGGAATCGGCAGGCGCGGCAGCGGCTTGTCGGCGTTGGCCGCGTCGAGCAGGAACGCTGCCAGGATGATCGCCGCCTGGCGCATGTCCGCCGCCTTCAGGTGATCGAAGGTGTCGAGCTGGGTGTGATGGACCCGGCTCTCGTAATCGAGCGGATCCTGGATGAACTGGAACGCCGGGATGCCGACCGCCTGCATGAACTGGTGATCGGTGCCCTCGGTCTTCTGGATCGCCACCGTCGATGCACCCATCGAAGCGAAGGGCGCGAGCCATTCGCGGAAGATCGGCACCGCCGCCATGTTATTCTCGGCATAGATGCCGCGGATCTTCCCCGAGCCATTGTCGAGGTTGAAATAGGCGGTCAGCTCCTTGTGCCCGGCCAACGGCGTGATCGGGAAGCGGGTCGCCCAGCTATAGTAGAACTCGTCGGCACTTGGCACGTGATCCCAGGCCGGACGCTTGGCGAGATGCTGCTCGATATAGGCAATCGAACCGTAGAGGCTCTGTTCCTCGCCCGCCCAGAGCGCGAAGCGGATCGTGCGCTTCGGCTTGATCCCGCTGGCGGCGATGATCCGCGCGGCTTCCATCACCACGGCGCTGCCCGCGCCATTATCGGCGGCACCGTCGCCCGCCACCCAGCTGTCGAGATGCGCGCCGGCCATCACATAGCCGGCCTTGGGATCGCGCCCCTTGATGTCGGCGAGGATGTTGTAGGCCTTGGTGTCGCTGTCATCGAAATGGACATTGCTGTCGATCTCGAGCGTCGGCACCTTGCCCGTCCAGGCCAGGCGGACGAGGCGGCGATAATCCTCGGCGGCCATCTCGATGCCGGGCACCTTGGGCGTCTCGCCGACATGGTGGAGATAGCCTTCGCCGTGGATCAGCTTGCCGTCGCTGCGTGAGCGGGTGACATAGGCGACCGCGCCTTCCTCGGCGAGGAACTTGGCGAGCTGGCCTTCGAACTTGGCGCGGGCGAGCGACTGGTCGAGCTTGCCGGGATCCCAGGTCGGCTCCTCATAGACGTCGAGCTTGGCGAGGTCCTCGTCGCTCAGCCGCTGGAAGGCGGCTTCCTTGGGCTCGGAGCCGGTGCCCGGTGCCGAAGTCAGCACGATCTTGCCGGCTAGCTTGCCCTTCCACTGCGCGAAGTCGCCCGGGCTGCGCAGCGGCGCGACGATCACCGGCGCGGTGACCGGTCCGTTGGTCGCCGGCGTCCAGGCGATCGGAATGGCGGTGAGCTGGACCGGGCGCGGCGCGACCATGCGGACGCTCGACTTCTCGATCCACCAGCCGCGACCGAAGTCGAAGCCTTCCTTGTGGACGTCGGTGAGGCCCCAGCCGGTGAACTTCTCCTGCGTCCACTTCTCCGCCTCGCGCATCGCCGGCGAGTTGGTCATGCGCGGGCCGATCACGTCGGCGAGATATTCGGCGGTGGTCATCACCTCCGAATGGCTGGTGCCCTGATCGACAAGGACAGCCACGGTCGAGGGATCGATCGACTGGGCGATGGCCGGCGCCGCGATCAGCAGGGCGGCGGTGGCGAGAAGGAAAGTGCGCATGAGGCTCCGGGGAAGCGAGGATACGCGACGCTATTGAGCGCACATGCCTGGCGCAAGCCCCGGGCTCAGCCAGTCGATGCACATACTATCTGTTCCCCGGCGGAAGCCGGGGCCCAGGGTTTCTCTGCTGTTTCGCTTTGTTTCCCTGGGCCCCGGCTTTCGCCGGGGAACAGGGCGGCCGATCAGCCCCGGCCAATCAGCCGCTGGGCGATACGATCGGCGACTTCGCTCTCGGGATCGCCGGTGCGGGCGCTCTCGTCCCACACTTCGATCAGGCGATCGGGGATCTTGTCCACGCGCGCCTGCACCTCGGCCATGTTGCCCTGGCCGAGATATTCCAGGCCGACATTGATGATGCCGCCGGCGTTGATGACGTAATCGGGCGCGTAGAGGATGCCGCGATCGTGGAGACGGTGGCCGTCCTGGCGGGTCGCCAACTGGTTGTTGGCGCCGCCGGCGACGACGGTGGTCTTCAATGCGGCGATCGACTGTTCGGTGAAGATCGCACCCAGCGCATTAGGGCTGAGGATATCGGTCTCGATGCCGAGGATCTCGGAAGCGTCGACGGCCTCGCCGCCCAGCTCCGCCGCCAGCGCCTTGGCGCGCTCGGCATTGACGTCGGCCAGCACCAGCCTGGCGCCGTCCTTGGCGAGCAGGCGGGCAACGCCACCACCGACCGAGCCGACACCCTGGATCGCGACGCGCACACCGGCCATCGAATCGGCACCGAGGCCGCGCTTCGCCGCCGCCTTGACGCCCAGATAAACGCCACGCGCCGTTACCGGGCCGGGATCGCCGCCAGCGCCGCCTTCGGCGACAGGCAGGCCCGAGACATGGCGGGTCTGGGTCGCGACGACCTTCATCCGCTCCTCGGACATGCCGACATCCTCGGCGGTCACATATTTGCCGCCCAGCGATTCGACCGCGCGGCCGAATGCCTGGAGCTGCTCGGTGGTGACGGTGGCGCCCGGCTGGCTGGCCAGGATCACGCCCTTGCCGCCGCCGAGCGGCAGGTTGGCCATCGCGTTCTTGTAGCTCATGCCGCGCGACAGGCGCAGCGCGTCGGTGATCGCGGCGCGGTGATCGGCATAATGCCAGAAGCGCACGCCGCCGGCCGCCGGGCCGAGCTTGGACGAATGGACTGCGATGATGGCGCTCAGGCCCGATTCGCGGTCGCTGAACAGATGGACGCCTTCATGGTCGTCGAAATCAGGGAAACCCCAGTCGGTGATCACGCGCTACATTCCTGCGGAGAGTGCCACACGTCTGTGGGCCGCGTGCGGTCACAAGGGGAAGAAATGGGGCGGATGACGGGACTTGAACCCGCGACCCTCGGTACCACAAACCGATGCTCTAACCAACTGAGCTACAACCGCCGTGAAGAAGGCGCGCTTAGCGGGGGTCGATGCGAAGGGCAAGATAATTACGCCAGAAATATTGGCGCTATCCGCGGGAAATTCGCACAGCCTCCTCCGGCGTGGTGATACCCTCTCGCGCAAGCGCCCGTGCAGCCGATCCGAGATTGGGTGCGCGCAGGAAAGCATGGCGCGCCAGGATCGCTTCGTCGCCGCCGTCGTTGATCAGCCGGCGAATCGCGCCATCGGCAACGATTGCCTCGAACACGCCAGTCTGGCCGACAAAGCCCATGCCTTCGCAACTCTCGCAGCCGACCGGGGCGAAGACGATCGCACCCGAATCAAAGCCGAGCAGCGCGGAGACTGAACCCTGCGCCTGCACCGGACGGCGGCAATCGGGACAGAGCCGCCGCACCAGCCGCTGGGCAAGCACCGCGGCGACGTTGGACGCCAGGCGGAATGGCTCGACCCGCCAGTCGCGCATCCGCCGGATCGCCGAAACCGCGTCCGGCGCGTCGATCGTGGCCAGGACGAGATGCCCGCGCTCGGCCGCCTCGGCAGCGGCGGCCGCAGCCTCCCGCCCCTCCAGGCCATCCAGCGCGATGATGTCGGGATCCTGCTCGATCGCGGCGTGGATCGCAGCGGCACCGGTGCAGTCCTCGATACGAGTAGCCCCTTCCACCGGAAGCGTGCCGATCGTCGCGATGTGTCGAGGCGAGCCGGAGAAATGCCTGAGCAGCGTCGCAAGGGTCGTGCTGCGGCCCGATCCCGCGGCCCCCGCGACCAGCACCAGCCCGCCCCGCCGCAACGCAGGAAGCAACGCGTCGACCAGCACGCGGCTCATGCCGATCGCCTCAAGGGAGCGCTCACGCCGTTCGCCACCGTCGAGGCGCAGGACGATGCGCTCGCCCTCCCCCTGTTCCAGCACCGACGCGCCGTCCATCGCGCGGAAGTCGCGAGCAAGCGAAGGGTCGGCATGATAATGGCGCGCTTCGGTGAGCTGGCCGGCGATGCGCATGCGCACCACGATGGCCGTCGCACCGATTTCGAGATGGATGTGCGAGGCGCGGCGCCGGCGCGCCTCGGCAATCAGCGCCTCGCCCGCCGAATCGGGATGGGAACCTGAAAAGAGCAACGGCTGCTGCGACGTTTCGGCAACCGGCGCCAGCGCCTCGGCTTCCATGTCCATCGGGTTCCTCGTTGCGGTGTGTCATCCGCTAGGCAGATCATGTGACATCCCGCTTGCGGTTTTGTGACGATTTCGGGTCACTCTGGCGCCACGCCATGGCTTTTGGCAGAACGCCGCCATGCAAAGTGCCGCTTCCCCTCTTCCTGTTCTCGGCTCCGGCTTCCCTCCCGAACCGATCGTCGACCAGATCCTGCGCTGGCCGGGCGTGCAGCGCGTGCCGCACCCCAAGATCCAGATGTTCATCGCCAAGAACTTCCTGGAGCCGGAGCTCTGCGAGCAGCTGATGGCGAAGATCGATGCGGAGCGCCGCCCTTCGACCATCGCCGACGCCAATGACGATTATGCGTTCCGCACCAGCGAAACCTGCGATTTCAATGGCGAAGATCCGGTCGTGGCGGAACTGAAGCGACGGATGACGCTCTTGACCGGGCTCGACCCGACGCATGGCGAACCGATGCAGGGCCAGCGCTATGAGATCGGCCAGGAGTTCAAGGCGCATACCGACTATTTCGAGCCGCAGGGCCGCGACTATCAGAAATATTGCGGCATCGCCGGGCAGCGCACCTGGACGGTGATGCTCTATCTCAACGAAGTCGAGGCCGGCGGCGCAACCCGCTTCAAGGCCGTCGACAAGATCATCCAGCCCGAAGTGGGCAAGGTGGTCGCCTGGAACAACCTCCGCCCCGACGGCACGACCAACCCGTCGACCATCCACCACGCGATGAAAGTGCGCGCGGGACTGAAGTACGTGGTCACGCAGTGGTACCGGGAATACCCCTGGGGCTGGTGACCCCTCTGCCCTGGTGACATGAAAAAGGGAGCGGCACCGCCAGGCGGGCCGCTCCCTTTTCAGTTGCGCATGCTCGCGATCAGAAGGTGGTCGAGAGCGAGAAGGTGAACGTCGGACCCACCGAGTAGTTGTTGTAGATCACGGTGTTCTTGCCCAGCGTCTGGGTTTCCTTTTGCTTCCGGTTCGTGATGTTGCGGGCTTCCAGCTTCAGATCGAGCTGGCGGCCGGCAATCTTCACGCCCTGGCGCATCACGAAGTCCAGGTTCAGGCCCGGATATTCGTAGATGTCCGGCTGGCCGCTATTGGCCAGGCCGCGGCTGGTGACGCGCTTGCTGGCATAGGAAAGAATGAAGGTCTGCTGCGAGAGCGAGGCCTTGTCTTCCATGCCGAACTGGAAGTTGACCAGATGGTCCGACTGTCCGGTAAGCGGCGAACCGTCCTGGAAATAGTCGGTCGCCAGCGTCGACGACGCCGCGAACATCCGGGTCTGGTCGCCTGCCTTCACCTTCAGCTCCGACTGGGTGTAGGTGTAGTTGGCGATCGCGATCAGGTAGCGCTCGG
Source organism: Sphingomonas kyeonggiensis (assembly GCF_014204495.1). Classification (GTDB taxonomy): domain Bacteria; phylum Pseudomonadota; class Alphaproteobacteria; order Sphingomonadales; family Sphingomonadaceae; genus Sphingomonas; species Sphingomonas kyeonggiensis_A. Next base: position 1,106,078 of record NZ_JACHLN010000002.1, read on the forward strand.
CGAAGAAGTTCGAGCCCGACCAGTCGGCCAGCGCGAACTTCTTCACGGCTTCGACCTCGGCACCGTACAGGTCGGCGCGCGGTGCGTTGGCGAAGCTGGTGACGAAATCGCTGCCGGTGATGAAGGTCTCGATCGGATTCTTGATCCGCTTGTAGAAACCCGCGACCGTCAGGCGCTGCTCCGGTGCGAAATACCATTCGTAGCGCGCTTCGGAGTTCACCAGCGTGCTGTCCTGGAGCAACGGGTTGCCGCGATACTGGCGGTTGCTGTCCGGGTCGAAATAGAACTGGTAGATCAGCTCGCGGAACTGCGGGCGGGCGATCGTCTTCGACGAGCTGAGGCGCACCTGCATGTCCGGGCGGAACTGCCATGTCAGCGTGGCGGCCGGCAGCCAATAGTCGTTGTCGAGGTTGGTCGCCGCAGTGCTGCCGGTGGGCGTGTTGAACACCTGGACCGGAACCACCGTTTCCTTCGCCGTCTCATAGCGGACACCGAAGTCGAGCGAGAGCTCGGGCGAGACCTGCCAGTTCACCTTGCCGTAGCCGGCATGGTTCTTCAGCTCGGCGCGGAAGGCGGGAGCGCCTTCGTTCGTGTCGATCAGCGCGATGTTGTAATAGTCGATGATCGCCGAACCGAGCAGCAGGTCCGGGCGCAGCATGCCGACCGCGGTCGGGAAGCTGCTCGGCGCCGTGAACTGGAAGTCACGCCGCGAGCTGGTACGCTCGGTCTTGAGATAAGCATAGCCGGCGGTCAGCGCGAGATCGGTGACCGGCTTGAACGTGAGGTCGGCACCGGCCGAGTAGAGATTCTCGTTCAGGTCCGAATAGCTGATATGCGCGTCGCCGTTGTTGCCGTTGTTGAGGCGATTGACGAAGTACGCGCCATACAGGTCCGAGGCCACGTTGGTGCGGACATATTCCAGCGTCAGCTCGTTCGGGGCCTTGCGCTTCGAATTGGCATAGCTGCCGCGAAGATCGAGGCTCCACTCGGGGCTGAACTTGAACTCGCCGACCAGCTGTGTGTTGATCAGCTGGCGTTCGTACCAGGCGGTGTCCTGCTGCATGACGTCGGTGACGGCATTGTTGTTGGTCTTGCCGAGGCCGAGACGCGCACGCTTCAGCGTGTCGTGGATGTAGAGGTTGGTCCAGCGGATCTTGTTGTCGCCATATTCGAGGCCGAGGCCGAGCAGCCCGTTGGCGACGATCCGGTTGTCGGTCGAGACACGGCGGAAATCGTTCTCGAGCGACGAGAGATCGCTGTTGAGCGAGGTCTGCTGGATCGCGTCGCGCGTCGTCCACTTGTTGCTGTAGCCACCGGTGGCGACCACGCCGAGCGTCATGTCGTCGCCGATCGGGAAGGACGTGCCGCCCGAGAGCGTCGCCGACCAGTTCGGGCCGATGCGCGACTGGCGCTGGACCAGCGCGTTGTTGGCGTTGATGAGCTGGCCCGCGATCGCCTGGGTATCGACATTGCCCGAGCTGATCTTCTCGCCGCTGGCGAAGAAGGCCGCGAGCGCCGGGGGCAGATCGCGCGAGCCGTCGTCATAGCCGGTCCAGTCATGGCCGCCGCCGGCATAGACATAGCCGACATGGCCCGTGGTCACGAGGTTCGCGCCCACGCCGCCGCTGACGGTGAGGAAGCTTTCCTTCGGCACCGAGTTGGTCGTCAGGTTGATGACGCCGCCGCCGAACTCGCCGGGGAAGTTGGTCGAATAGCTCTTCTGCACCAGCGAGGACGAGACCACGTTGGTCGGGAAGATGTCGAGCGGCACGACGCGCTTGAGCGGCTCGGGGCTGGGCAGCGGCGAACCGTTGAGCAGCGCGAGCGAATAGCGGTCGCCAAGGCCGCGGACATAGACATAGCCGTTGCCGACCACGCTCAGGCCGGTGACGCGGCTCAGGGCGCCGGCGATATCGCCTTCGCCGGTGCGGGCGATATCGGCGCTCGACAGCACCGAGACCACCTGCGGGGTGTCACGCGCGACGTTGACGCGGCGGCCGGTCACGACGATGGCGTCGCCGCCCGGAACCGAGACGTCCGGAGCCTGCTCTTCCTGCGGTGCAGCCTGGTCCTGGGGCACGGCTGCAGCGTCGGACGGAGTGCCGGTGGTGTCCGGCGTCGAAGGCGCTGTCTGCGCATAGACAAGGGAAGGCGCAACAAGCGCAGAAGTGAAAAGGAACAGGCTGGCAAGCCGGAGCGGCTTCGTCATGGTAACCCCCAATCAAATCCTGAAAGGGCGGGGCGTCGCCGGTTGGCTACGCCCCGCCCCAGTCTCAGGTCAGGCTAGCCTCAGTTCGTCGGCAGCGAGGTGCAGCGACGGTTGGCGTTCGTCGCATCGTCGAACGCGGCGTAGCCGGAGTTGCAGGTCCACTGCTTGTACCAGTTGTCGTTCGCGTCCTTGACCGCGCCGACATAGGTCGTCGTCTCGAAGAAGCCGGTGGCATCCACCGTCTTCGGATCGATCGCAGTGAGCGCGGTCTCGTTCGCACCGTTGATGAACAGGCTGGTCAGCGACGGCGTGAACGCGTCGTTGTTGCCGTTCGCGCCCGTGCCGAAGAACGCCGCGACCTGGGTCGCAGTGAAGCCGGTTTCGCCGGTACCGATGTACTTGGTGGTGTTGCACTGCATCGCGACCGCACGCGCAACCAGGCTCGCCGAGTTGGCGCCGCCCGACTTGTTCATGCGAAGGCACTCGTTCGCCGGGCTGATGACCAGGCCGTTGACGAGGGTCAGGTCGGCGTTGCCGCGCAGCAGGATCGAAGCCTGGTCATTGGCTTCGTTGTTCGCGCTGGTCTGGCTCTGGATCGCCGTGAAGTTGGCGACGCGGGTCACCTGACGCGGGGTGTCGCCTTCGTTGTTGTTGCTGTCGACTTCCATCAGGGCGTCGCCCTGGCCAGGACGCTGCAGCAGCAGGACGTACTGGAAGAAGCCCTGCAGGCCGGTGTCGATGTCGAGGCTGTCGTCATCGGCGCCGGTGGCGATGTAGTGCTTGAACTTGACGGTGCCGCCGAAGAACTCCGCGCCGTCGTCCGAGCTGTTGTGGCTCTGGACCGAGTCGAGCGTGGTGCCGCTGCCGGTGCCCTCGGTGGTCAGGCCCTGGAGCTCGACGTTCGCGCCGAGCACATAACCCGAGTAGCGGATCTGCGTGTACTTGATGCTGCCGGCGTTATAGGTGTCGTCGCTTCCGCCGAAGGTAGCCGGACCGGTGCCCGAGGCGCCTTCCGTCTCACGCTCGCAGGTGCCGGCGCCGGTGCTGCCGGTGTTGCAGTCGGTGATCTTGGCGCGGCCCATCAGCACCACACCGCCCCACTGGCCGATCGAGGTGTCGTCGGCGAGGCCGAGCAGGTTGTCGCGGCTGGTGAAGATGATCGGCGCGGTCGCGGTGCCGTTGGCGGCGATCTTGTTGCCGCGGTTGACGGCGAGCCACGAAGTGCCGGTGCCGCCGAACAGGATCACGCCCGGCGCGATCGTCAGCGTCACGTTGGTGTCGGCGGTCAGCTGACCCGAGCCGTTCAGCGTGAAGCCGTTCGCAGCGGTGCAGCCCACGGTGGTGCTGGCGCGCGGCGCAGCGGTGGTCGGCGCGGTGAAGCCGCCGTCGCAGCCGACGTTCACGCGGTCCTTGAGCTGATAAACGAGGCCGGCGATCTTCGGCAGCGTGACGCTGGCCGACAGGATCGACGGCAGCGTGCAGACGCGCCACTCGCCGGTCGGGCCCTTGATGGTGCCGTCGTTGGTCAGGCCCTTCGGGTCACCGATGGTCGGGCAGCCGGTGGCCGGGCTCACGAGCGCCGTGGTCGGCGTCGGGGTCGGGGTCGGCGTCGGCGCCGGCGGGTTGTTGATGATGACGTTGCCGCCGGTGCCCGGCGAGGCGATGTCGTTCGCGCCGTCGCACGCCGCAAGGGCGGTGCATGCAGCGGCAGTCATCATGATAAGGCTGACGCGTTTGAAGCTGGCCATAGGATCTCCGTTCCGGCGGACGCCGGGTTGCATCGAATTACGGTGCGGGATCGACTCGGCTGTCCCCCGTCGGCCGCAAGGGGGGCGCTAGGCGGGGTCTGTTACGCGTTGGCGCGACTTCGAAGAAGGTTTCGAGACACTTGCGTGACTCGATTATGACAATGTCAGCGTATGGGACGGAAACGGTTCACGGATTGGTGACGATGTTGCCCGATTGCATCACGAGCCGGACATTTTCGAGCGCCGACAAATCCTTGAGCGGATCGCCGGCAACCGCGACCAGATCGGCGATCCGGCCGGGCGCGATGCTGCCGATGCGGTCGGACATCCCCAATATAGCGGCGTTGCCGGCGGTAGCGGTCCAGAGCGCGTCATTCCTGGCCATGCCCCAGCCGGCCATCAGCTCGATCTCGCGGGCATTGGCACCGTGCGCGAACACGCCGGTATCGCCGCCCACGCACATCGTCACGCCGGCCTGGAGCGCGGCGGCATAGCTCGCCCTTTTGGCGCGCATCGCCTCCGGTTCGGGTGCCGCGCCGTTCCAGCCGCCATAGCGGGTGATCGCATCGGTGGCGGCGAGCGTCGGGCAGAAGGCGACCTTGTTCGCCTTCATCAGCGCGAAGACCGCATCCGTCGCGTCATTGCCGTGCTCGATCGTGTCGGCCCCGGCCAGCACGGCGCGCCGCATCCCCTCGGGCGTGCTCGCATGCACCGCGACCTTGCGCCCGGCGTCATGCGCGGCGGCGACCCCGGCCTTGAGCTCGTCGAGGCTGAAGGTGGCGCGGCTCGGCTCCCCCGGCCCCCATCGATAATCGGCGTAGAATTTCACCCAGTCCGCCCCATGCGCGATCTGGCGGCGGACGGCGGCGACGATCCCTTCCCCGCTCACTTCCTCCGCACCCTGCGGCACGTCGAACGCATAGCCCTTGGGTCCATAGGCACCGGTGGCGACCAGCGCACGGCTGGCGATGAGCAGGCGCGGCCCCGGTACGATGCCCTGCTGGATCGCCATCTTGAGCCCGGCATCGGCGTCCCCCGCCCCTTCGGTGCCGAGGTCGCGCACCGTGGTGAAGCCCGCCATCAGCGTCGCGCGCGCATGCGCGACCGCGCGGGCGGTACGGAGCGCCAGCGGCTCCTTCATCACCTGGTCGTTCCAGCTCGTCTCATTATAGGGATGCAGGAACAGATGGACGTGAAGGTCGATCAGGCCGGGCAGCAGCGTGGTCCCCGGCAACACCCGGGTTTCGGCCCCGGCCGGGGCGGTGACGTCGGGACCGACCGCGACGATCCGGCCATCGGCAACCAGCACCTTCCAGCCCTCGTGCACCACGCGATCGGTCGCGGTGAACACGCGGTCGGGCACCAGCAGCACCGGCACCTTCTGCGCAAGAGCGGTGCCGGGCAGGAGAAGCGCGGCGATGGCGAGCAGGCGGCGGAGCTTGGTCATCGCCGGAGTTTGACAAAGGCGCCTGCCTTAGACCAGCCCGGTTCCATCTCTGCTCCCCGGCGAACAGGTACCGCTCCGTCTCAATACATCGCTGTCATCGCCACGCCGGTGGCGATCACCAGCACACCCAAGGTCTGGCGCAGGCTCAGCTTCTCCCGGAACAGCCGGTGACCGGCAGCGGCGGCGATCGGCATCTCGATCACGCCCAGCGCCCGCACCGCGGCGGCCGGCGCGAGGTTGAGCGCCAGGAACCAGCCCGACGAGGCCAGCGCACCGAACAGGCCCGCGCCCAGCGACTGGCGCCAGCCCTTCGCCACGGCGACCAGCGCGGCGCGATCGCGAATGGCAAGGTAGAGCCCGAGGCCGCCCGCCTGCACCGCCTGGACGATCGCGACGCATGCCATTGCCGAGAACCAGGGATGATGCGGCTCGAGCCGGAGCCCGGCATGGCGGAAGGCGTTGAGCGCGAAGCCGAACAACAGGCCCGAAATCACACCATAGGTGACGCCCAGCACCGGGTGATGCGCGCCTTCGATCTTCTTCGGCCAGACCAGCAGGGCCAGGCCCAGCGTCGTCACGGCAACGCCCACCCAGCCGAGCGTGGAGAGGTTGTCGCCGAACACAATCAGCCCGACCGTGGCCGCCAGCGGCACCGAGCTCTGCTGGAGCGCGGTGCCCACTGCGAAGCCGGCGTGGTGCATGGCGAGCAGCAGCGCGGCGGTGGCGATCACCTGTGCCGCCGCGCCGGTCAGCGCCGGCCACCAGAATTCCCAGCCGAACTGCGGATCGAGATGCGGGCTGAGTGCGAACGCGATCGCGGTGAAGACCAGCGAGAAAGGCAGGCCGAACAGGAAGCGCACCAGCGTCGCGCCCCAGGGGCCGGTGTTCGACATCATGCCCCGCTGGAGCGCATTGCGGCCCACCTGAAATCCCGCCGCCGCCACCGTCGCCACTGCCCAGAGCACGCATTTACTCCCGATCGATACCCGAGCCGCGCTTAGGCAGACCCACGCGAGCCATCAATCCCGCTAATGGCTCCTCCCAGAAATGGTGGTTTGTGCGTATCCCGGCTCATGGATCATTTCATGTGGCGCCAACCAAGGAGCCCCGGATGAAGTCGATCCACCCCGCTGCCCTCGCCCTGCTCACCACTGCCGCCGCCCCGCAGCAGGACGATCCGCTCACCCGCCCGATCGCGCCCGAGGCCGCCGCCAAGTGGATCGGCCCGCAAGCGCCAATCCGCGTCCATGGCAAAACCTATCTGGTCGGGTTCGCGGGGATGAACGTCGCGCTGATCGACACCGGCAAGGGGCTGATCCTGATCGACGGCGCGGTGCCGCAATCGGTCCGCTCGGTCGAGGCGAACCTCGGGAAGCTCGGCTTCCGGATCGAGGACGTGAAGCTGATCCTCAGCACCGAGCCGCATTTCGATCATGCAGGCGGGCTCGCCGCGCTGGCCCGCGACAGCGGCGCGACCGTGCTGGCGGGAGCCTGGGCGGTGACCGCGCTCAAGCAGGGCATGAGCACGCCGGACGATCCCCAGGCCGCCTGGCTGGTCCCCTTCCCCGCCGTATCGCGGGTACGCGCGGTCAAGGATGGCGAGGCGATCCGGCTGGGCAATGTCACCGTCACCGCCCGTGCCACGCCGGGTCATACCCCGGGCAGCATGAGCTGGACCTGGCGCAGCTGCGAGGGCGGTGCATGCAGGACGATAGTGTTCGCCTCGAGCATCAATCCGGTCGCAGCCAACGGCTATCGGTTCACGAAGCACCCCGAGGTCGTGGCGAGCTTCCGCGCCTCCCATGCCAGGTTCCGCGCCATGCCCTGCGACATCATGTTCAGCGCCCATCCCGACAATTCGGGCGGTGTCGAGAAGTACGCGCGCTTCGCCAGGGGCGTGCGCCCTAACCCCTATCTCGATCCCGGCGCCTGCCGCGCCTATGCCGCCCGCTCCGCAAAGGCATTAGCGGAGCGCCTAGCCGACGAGAAGGCGGGCAAGGCCAAATGATCGGCCTTGCATGGCCTGGATCGAACTCGACAGCGTGATCGAGCAGCGCGCGAAGGTCCGCTCGACGCTTCGGGCCAAGTTCCAGCAGCGTGGCGATACCCGGCTGCTTCGCTCGGTGAGAAAGGCAAGGAAGCCGCGTTCATGCTCGTCCATTGACGCGACGGGACATGAAAAAGCCCGCCGGTCGTCCCACCGGCGGGCTCATTCCCTTTCAGGCGATCATATCACCAGATGCGCACGCGGTCGGCCGGCGCGACATATTGCTTCTGGTCGGGCGTGATCTTCCAGGCTTCGTACCAGGCATCGACGTTGCGCAGCGGGTTCACCGCGCGGACCTGGCCCGGCGAGTGCGGGTCGCCGACCAGTTGCTGGCGCAGCGCCTCGGTGCGGAACAGCGTGCGCCACACCTGGCCCCAGCCGAGGAAGAAGCGCTGGTCGCCGGTGAAGCCGTCGATCACCTTGGCCTTCTTGCCGCCCAGCGACTGGTGGTAGGCGTCGAGCGCGATCAGGACACCGCCGAGATCGCCGATATTCTCGCCCATCGAGGCGCGGCCGTTGATGTGGACGCCCGGCAGCCCCTCGAAGGTATAGGCCTCGTACTGCGCGCCGAAGCGCACCGCCTGGGCTTCGAACTTGGCGGCGTCTTCCGGCGCCCACCAGTCGCGCAGCACGCCGTTGCCGTCGGACTTGCGGCCCTGGTCGTCGAAGCCGTGGCTGATCTCGTGCCCGATCACGCCGCCGATGCCGCCATAGTTGATCGCGTCGTCCGCCTGCGGGTCGAAGAACGGTGCCTGCAGGATCGCCGCCGGGAAGACGATCTCGTTCTTCACCGAGTTGTAATAGGCGTTCACGGTCTGCGGGGTCATGCCCCATTCGGCCTTGTCGACCGGACCGCCAAGCCGTTTGCGGCGATATTCCCATTCGAAGCGGCCGGAACGCTCGGCATTGCCGACCAGGTCGCCCGCTTTCACCTCGAACGCCGAATAATCACGCCATTTGTCGGGATAGCCGATCTTGACCGTGAATCCCTTCAGCTTCGCCTGCGCCTGCTCCTTGGTCGCGGGGCTCATCCAGGCGAGGTTGTTGATCCGCCCGGCAAGCGCGACGCGCAGGTTCGCGACCAGCGTGTCCATCTTCGCCTTGGAAGCCGGCGGGAAATAGAGCGCGACATAGTCGCGGCCCACGCCCTCGCCGATGCCACGCTCGGTGAACGCCACCGCGCGCTTCCAGCGATCGCGCTGCTGGGGCTGGCCGTTCATGAACTTCGAGCGGAAGTCGAACTGCGCGTCGACGAAGCGCTTCGAGAGCAGCGGCGAGATATCGTCCGCGGTGCGGAAGGCCTGCCACGCCTTGAGCGTATCGAGATCGGTATCCGCGAACACCTTGGCGATCGCCGGGATCGCGGTGTTCTGCGCAACGATCACGCGATCGGCGCTGGACAGGCCCGCGCCTGCCCAGAACGCATCCCAATCGAAGCCCGGCGCCTGTGCCTTGAGCTCGAAGGGCGACACCGGATTGTAGGTCTTGTCACGGTCGCGGCTCTGCACGCGCGTCCAGTGCGCCTTGGCGATGCTGGTCTCCAGCGCGACCACCTTGTCGGCCGCCGCATCGGCATCGGCCCAGCCGGCCATGCCGAGCATCTGCGCGACATATTGCTTGTAGCGAGCAACCTGCGGCGCGAACTTGGCATCGAGATAGAGGTCGCGGTCACCCAGCCCCAGGCCCGACTGGCGCAGGTAGAGCGCATAGACGTCCGGGTTCTTGGCATCGTCGCTCACGCCCGCGCCGAAGAAGCTGGCGCCGAAGCCGCCAAGCGAGCGGCCCATCAGCCCGCTCATCTCGCTCTTCGACGAAACCGCGCGGATCGCGCCCAGGCGCTCGGTGAGTGGCTGTGCGTCGAGCTTCTCGGCCAGCGCCTCGTCCATGAAGCCGCTATAGAGGATCGCCGCCTTCATGCGGTCCGGATGCGCGGTGTCGGTGGCGCTGTAGCCCGAGATCAGGCTGCGCAGGCGCACTTCGGACAGGTCGCGCAGTACCGCGAAGGCGCCGAAGGACGAACGATCGGCAGGGATCTGGGTGCGATCGTTCCACGCACCGTTGACAAACCGATACCAATCGTCGCCCGGCTTCACGCTCTTGTCCATGCCGGTCAGGTCGAAGCCCCAGACGCCATAGCGCGTGGCCCCGGCGTCAGCGGCGGCACCCGCAGCAACAGGCGCGGCGGATTGCTGGCTGAAACCGATCGCAGGCACGGCAAGCGCGGCCATGGCCGATGCGAGCAGCAGATATTTCTTCAATGGAGGTCCCCCGAATTGAGACGTTTAGGCGCGTCTGGGGGCAAGTTGTCACGGCGCGAGGGGCTGCGCAATATCCTTACGCGAAGCCGCAACACTCCGAAACACGAACAAACCAAAAAGCCCGCCGGTCACTGGGACCAACGGGCTTGTAATGGTGGGCGCGGTAGGGATTGAACCTACGACCCCACCCGTGTGAAGGGTGTGCTCTACCACTGAGCTACGCGCCCATTGGCCAGGTTCGAAAACCCTTGCGGCCGAAATGGGAAGCGGGCCTTTAGGCGGCACAGCCCCAGCTGTCCAGCCCCAAACCCGCTTTTGTGCAGTCTTAGTTGACTGCGTCCTTGAGGCCCTTGCCCGCCTTGAACTTGGGCTGGTTCGACGCCTTGATGGTCATCGGCTCGCGCGTACGCGGGTTGCGGCCCGTCGACGCCTTGCGCTTGCTGACCGAGAAGGTGCCAAAGCCGACCAGGCGAACCTCATCGCCCTTCTTGAGCGCGGCCTGGATGGCATCGAACACGGCCTCTACAGCCTTGCTCGCATCGCCCTTACCAAGGCCCGAGGTATCGGCGACCTGTCCGATCAGCTCTTGCTTGTTCATTTCGTGACTTTCCCCCTCATGAAATTCGCACAAATACGTGAGTCGCGGCGGCAGGCCGAGCGATCACGTCAGCACGCCGCCGCCCGGGCTGTCAAAACGTTTCGGCCCGCTTTTCCCTCGAAGTGACGAAAAGGTTACGGTCAGCGAACGGCTGGGGTTGCCCTGCATCAATGATGCAGGGGGTCCCCCATTCCGGTGGGAGCAGCCGGCGGCTGGGTGGCCAGTTCATCGGCTTCGGTCCAGTCGATCGGCGTGAGCGGCTCGGTGAGCGCCAGGCGCAGCACTTCGTCGACATGCTTGACCGGGACGATCTCCAGCCCGTCACGGATGTTCTGCGGAATCTCGGCGAGATCCTTCTGGTTCTCGTCCGGGATCAGCACGGTCTTGATGCCACCCCGCAGAGCCGCCAGCAGCTTCTCCTTGAGACCGCCGATCGGCAGTACGCGGCCACGCAGCGTGACCTCGCCGGTCATCGCGATGTCCTTGCGCACCGACACGCCGGTGAGCGTCGAGACGATCGCGGTGACCAAGCCGATGCCGGCGGACGGACCATCCTTCGGCACCGCGCCTTCCGGCAGGTGGACGTGGATGTCCTTGCGCTGGAGCAGGCTCGGCTTGATGCCATAGGCCGGGCTACGCGCCTTGACGAAGCTGAACGCGGCCTCGACCGATTCCTTCATCACGTCGCCCAGCTTGCCGGTCGTCTTGATCGACCCCTTGCCGGGCACGGTGACGCTCTCGATGGTCAGCAATTCGCCACCCACTTCGGTCCAGGCCAGGCCGGTGACCGCACCGATCTGGTTCTCTTCCTCGCCCATGTCGTGGCGATATTTCTGCACCCCGGCGAACTCGGCCAGGTTCTCTGGCGTGATCGTCACGCTCTCGGCCTTGCCTTCCAGGATCTTGCGCAGTGCCTTGCGCGCGAGCTTGGCGATCTCGCGCTCCAGCGTACGCACGCCCGCCTCGCGGGTATAGTTCTGGATCAGCTTGCGCAGGCCCTCGGGCGTGAGGGTGAACTCGCCTTCCTTGAGACCATGCGCCTCGATCTGCTTCTCGATCAGGTGCCGCTCGGCGATCTCGACCTTCTCGTCCTCGGTATAGCCCTCGAGACGGATGATCTCCATGCGGTCGAGCAGCGGCTGGGGCAGGTTCAGCGAGTTCGCGGTGCACACGAACATCACGTCCGAAAGATCGATGTCGATCTCCAGATAGTGATCGTTGAACTTGTTGTTCTGCTCCGGATCGAGGACCTCGAGCAGCGCCGAGGCGGGATCGCCGCGGAAATCCTGGCCGAGCTTGTCGATCTCGTCGAGCAGGAACAGCGGGTTGCTCGTGCCGGCCTTCTTCAGGTTGGTGACGATCTTGCCCGGCAGCGAGCCGATATAGGTGCGGCGGTGGCCGCGGATCTCGGCCTCGTCACGCACACCGCCGAGCGACTGGCGGATGAACTCGCGCCCGGTCGCCTTGGCGATGCTCTTGCCTAGCGAGGTCTTGCCGACGCCCGGCGGACCGACGAGGCACAGGATCGGCCCCTTCAGCTTGTTGGTGCGCGCCTGGACCGCGAGATATTCGACGATCCGGTCCTTGACCTTCTCAAGCGCGTAATGGTCCTCGTCGAGCACGCCCTGCGCCTCGGCGATGTCCTTCTTGAGCTTCGACTTCTTGCCCCAGGGCAGGCCGAGCAGCACGTCGAGATAGTTGCGAACCACCGTCGCCTCGGCGCTCATCGGCGCCATGGTCTTGAGCTTCTTGAGCTCCGACTGGGCCTTGGTGCGCGCTTCCTTCGACAGCTTGAGCGTGGCGATCTTCTGGGTCAGCTCGGCGACTTCGTCGCCATCGCCTTCCTCACCCTCATTGCCCAGCTCGCGCTGGATCGCCTTGAGCTGCTCATTGAGATAATATTCGCGCTGCGTCTTCTCCATCTGGCGCTTCACGCGGCTGCGGATCTTCTTCTCGACCTGCAGCACGCCGAGCTCGCCCTCCATGAAGGCGAACACCATCTCGAGGCGCTTCATCGGATTGGTCTCGACCAGCAGCGACTGCTTATCGGAAACCTTCACCGCGATATTGGCGGCAACCGCGTCCGCCAGGCGCGACGCGTCATCCAGCTCGCCGAGCTGCACCGCGGTCTCGGCCGGCAGCTTGCGGTTGAGCTTGGCGTAATTCTCGAACTGGTCGACGACCGAGCGCATCAGCGCCTGGATCTCGCTGCCTTCGACGGCATCGTCGTCGATCGGCGCGACCTCGGCGGTCAGGAAGGCGCCGCCCTCCTGCATCGTGACGAGCGAGCCGCGCTCCTTGCCGGCGACGAGCACACGCACGGTGCCATCGGGCAGCTTGAGCAGCTGGAGGACTTCGGCAGAGACGCCGGTATCATACAGGTCTTCGCGGCCGGGATCATCCTCTGCCGGATCGAGCTGCGCGACGAGGAAAATCTCCTTGTCGTCGGCCATCGCTGCCTCGAGCGCGGCGACCGACTTGTCGCGGCCCACGAACAGCGGCACGATCATGTGCGGGAAGACGACAATGTCCCGAAGGGGAAGAACGGGGTAGGACTGCTTCATGAATACTCCTGAGCCCGTACAGGGCTCCTATCCTCCATTATATGGTGGCCGCGGAGCCCGCATCAATCGGCGAACGCTCTTAGGATGCGGAGTGTTGCTTCCCATTGCGGCACGGGCAAGCATTTTTCCTGCCCCCGACCTGGCCGAACAGGCCATCGAAGCAATGGGCGGACGCAAATTATTGAGCCGAGTCAGGATGTTAAAGTGGGATGGCCGGGCAACCATCTACACTGGCATGCGGGACAATCCTGTGGAAATCGCAGTCGAGACGAGAGTCATCCCCTTTAGCCAGGCGATTTCCCGCAGCTGGCTGCCCCTCCACGGCTCCTGGACCGCCAGGACGATGACGGTCGAACCGAGCGGCGGGTTCGTGGAACAGGCGGGAAAGCGGACACCCCTGCCCGCTGCTCAGGCGCTGCACGAGCTGCAGCAGTTCGGCATCTACGGCTATCTGCTTCTCGTCGGTGCACGATTACGCGCCGAGGGTAGCGATGTGATCGCACGGAGAGAGGGCTTCCCCGATATCCGCTTCACGCTGGGCGCCGACGGCCGCCCTGCCACGGGCACCTACCAGGTCGTGTCTCCCGACGGAGGCCCGCCGATCGAAGAGAACCTGATCTTCGAGGGTCGCGTGCGCTCGTCAACCGGGATCGCGTGGCCTGCCCGCATCCAGGTGCTGCAAAAAGCATTTGATTTTGATCTCCGGATCGACGCCTTTGACGTCGAACTCGCCTGAAGGAGGCTCTCATCCGTACGTCCCTGTTCCTTGCCGCCTCAGCCCTGGCGCTTGCCGCCACTTCCGCGGGCGCGCAGACGATCAAGCCCGGCGAGCCGCCGATCACCCCGACTACCCAGGAATCGGGCGGCCCGATCAGCCCCGAGCGCGCCGCGCTGCACCTCGACCATGCCGATCTCGCGATCGAAGTGTTTCCCGACAAGCAGCGCATCGAGGGCACCGGCACGCTGACAATCACCAGCGCGATCGCGCAGAAGGCTCTGCAGATCGATCTCGACAGGAACCTGCCGGTCAGCGCGGTGAGCGTGGACGGCAAGGCGCTGACCGCCGCGGACTGGAGCAATCCGGAAGGGCGGCTCAGCATCACCCTGCCCCACCCGCTCAAGGCCGGCGGCAAGGCGGTCGTGAAGATCACCTATAGCGGCACGCCGCACGTCGCCGTGCGCGCGCCCTGGGATGACGGCATGGTCTGGGCGAAGACGCCGGGGGCGGACCGCCAGCCCTGGATCGCCAGCACCGCCGAAGGCTATGGCTGCGACCTGTTCTGGCCCTGCCTCGATTTCCCGCGCGGCGAGCCGGACACGGTCGATCTGCACATCACCGTGCCCAAGGGACTGAAGGCTGCCGGCAACGGCAAGCTGGTGAAGGTGGACGAGCTTGCCGATGGCCGCTCGACCTGGAACTGGTCCGCCCGCAGCCCCAATCCCTATTCGGTCACGCTGCAGATCGCACCCTACAAGCTGCTCCAGGCGGATTATAAGAGCCGCTTCGGCAATACGATCCCGATGCAATATTGGTATCTGCCGGGCCGCGACGAGAAGGCCAAGAAGCTGTTCGACGAGTTCGCGCCGTCGCTCGACTTCTACGAGAGCGTGATCGGCCCCTATCCCTGGGGCGACGAGAAGGTCGGCGTCGCCGAGACCCCGCATCTCGGCATGGAGCACCAGACGATCAACGCGTACGGCAACAACTACAAGCAATACCCGTCGGGCTTCGACGAAATCTTCCAGCACGAACTCGGCCATGAGTGGTTCGGCAACCAGATGTCGGCCGGCAACTGGGACGATTACTGGCTCCACGAGGGCTTCGCCCAGTACATGCAGCCGCTCTATGGCCGCTGGCGCGAGGGCGAGGCGCGCTATGCGATCATGATGGAGGATTTCCGTCTCTCAATCACCAACCATGCGCCGATCGTCTCGGGCCAGATCCGCACCGAGGAGCAGGTCTATGAGGAGGAGAATGGCGGCCCCGGCCAGGACATCTATGTCAAGGGCGCCTGGATCCTCCACACGCTGCGCAACCTGATCGGCGACGACAAGTTCCTCGATGCCACGCGCCTGCTCGTCTATGGCCGGACCGATCCCAAGCCGGGCAACTTCAAGCCGCGCTTCGCGACCACGCCCGAGTTCATCGGCTATGTGAAGCAGATTACCGGCCAGGACCTGCAATGGTTCTTCGACGTCTATCTCTATCAGGCCGAGTTGCCGAAGCTGATCGAGCAGCGCCAGGGCGACACGCTGACGCTCAAATGGGAAGTGCAGAACAACAAGTCCTTCCCGCTGCCGGTCGAAGTGTCGATCGACGGCAAGGTGAAGAAGGTCGAGATGCCGGGCGGCACCGCGACGCTGACCGTGCCCGCCGGCGCGCATGTCATCGTCGATCCGGATTCGCGCATCCTCAAATATTCGGCCGCGGTCGATGCGTTTCAGCGTTACGCCTATCGGAGGTAATCGATGATCGGACTGGTCCATCCCGAGCCCACCAGCGTCTATGCGGTCGCCATCCTATCCGGCAGTCTGCTCGTCTGGATCGTGATGCTGCTGATTGCGAAGGCCAGGCGCGGCCCGGCGGGCAGCGAGGTCACCAGCGAACGCGATTCGGGCTCAATGCTGGGCGTGGCGGTCCAGGGCCTCGCCTTTTTCGCGGTGGGATTTGGTCCGCTCAAGCTGATCCTCGGGGCGCCGGACGGCTCCGCGATCGCCGAAGTGATCGCGGTACTGCTGCTTGCCGGCGCCGTGCTGGCGCTGTTCTTCGCCTCTTCGCGAGCGATGGGCCGCAACTGGGCGATCGTCGCGCGCACCCGCGACGATCACCAGCTCGTGACCTGGGGGCCGTTCGCGGTGATCCGCAACCCGATCTATGTCGCGCTGTTCGCCTGGATTCTCGTCATGGCGCTGGCACTCGGCCATTGGCGCGGCCTGCTGATCGCGGTGCCGCTCTACTGGATCGGAACCTGGATGCGCGTGCGGCGCGAAGAAGCGCTTCTGCGCGCGCAGTTCGGAGCCGACTATGACGCCTATGCCGCGCGCGTGAAGCGCTTCGTACCCGGGCTCCTTTGAGCCCGGGGGAAGGTTACTCCTCGATCAGTCCGCCGTCGGGCCGCAGCACCTTGGCCAGCACGAAGCCGAAGGCGATCTGCCAGGGCACATAGATCTTGAGCAGCTGGAGCCAGTCACCCGGGAAGCCCTGGTTTGCCGTAACGGTCGTCATGTAGAGATAGACGACCAGCGCACCGAGGCCCGCAAGCAACGCAGTGCCGAACACCGCGAAGATTGCCGTGGCGATCCCCGGCCGGCCAAGTCCGCTGCCCAGTACGAACAGCAGCGCCAACCCGGAGCCGACACCGCCGCCGATCAGGCCGAACCGCATCGGATCGGTCGACAGGCTGACCTGGTTCGCCAATTGGGCGGCTGCCCAATGTGCGAAGGTGAGCCCGACGATCAGCACGGCGACCTTCATCACCAGCTTGTGGCCTCGCCCGGCCCAGACGAGGGGCAAGGTAAGCAACGGCGTGATCCACACCGCTCCGTTGGCGACATTCGCCAAGGTGAGCACGCACAACGCCGCTATGAAGAACAGATGGCCAAGGACGAGCCATTTGAAAGCCGTGCCCGCAGCGGAATCGAGCGCAAGATTGAACGACGAATGATACTCGCGGGGGTCTTCGTCCGCGAGGATTGCAGCATCAGACATAGGACAACTCCTTTATCCGGCTAATACAGCGAGGGTGCGCCTCATCTTGAGTCGCGTCAACAAAAGTCGATCTTGCAGCGCAGCGAAGATCGGGCGACATTCCAGCGCGTTGGAGCCAGCATTTCGGGGGGAAGCGTGGCGGACGAGAAGCTCTGGAATAGTGACCTTGCGCCCACCGGGCCGGAACAGCGCAGCTGGGCCTGGTATCACTATGCCGCACTGTGGATCGGAATGATCGTCGCGGTACCGGCCTGGATGCTCGCAGCCGGGCTCGTCGAGCAAGGCATGTCCGCAGGCCAGGCCGCGCTAACCGTATTGCTGGGCAATGTTGTCGTCCTCATTCCGATGCTGCTGATCGGGCATGCCGGCGCCCGCCACGGCATTCCCTATGCGGTGCTGGTCCGCGCCTCTTTCGGCACCGCCGGCGCGCGGCTTCCTGCCCTTGCACGCGCTCTGGTTGCCTGTGGTTGGTACGGCATCCAGACCTGGATCGGTGGCGAGGCGCTGCTCACCCTGCTCGGCGTGGCACTCGGCAGCGACCTTCGCGGCGCTCAGCTACCGCTGCTCGGCATCGGGATCGGCCAGCTGATCGCCTTCCTTGCCTTCTGGTCATTCCAGCTTTTCTTCGTGCGCAAGGGTTTGCTGACCATCCGTCGGCTCGAGACCTGGACGGCGCCGGTGAAGATCCTGGTCTGCATCGCGCTGGTCTGGTGGGCCGTGGACGCCGCGGGCGGCCTCGGCCCGATCTTCAATGCGCCCTCCGCCTTCGCTCCCGGCGGCGCGAAGCAGGGCCAGTTCTGGACGGTGTTCTGGCCCGCACTCACCGCGATGGTCGGCTATTGGGCAACGCTGGCGCTCAACATCCCGGACTTCACCCGCTTCGCCCGCTCCCAGCGCGACCAGCTGATCGGCCAGTCGATCGGCCTGCCGCCGATGATGGGCCTGATCGCGCTCGCCAGCGTCATCACCACCAGCGCGACCGTGACCATCTATGGCGAGGCGATCTGGGACCCGGTTGCGCTCGCCGGCCGATTCGAAGGGCCTTTGGTGCTGCTCGGCCTCCTGGTGATCAGCATCGACACGATCTCGTGCAATATCGCCGCGAACCTTGTCTCCGCCTCCTACGACTTCTCATCGGTCTGGCCGTCAAAGGTGAACTACCGCGCTGGCGGCATGATCACCGCGACCATTGCGATCCTGATGATGCCCTGGAAGCTGCTTGCCTCCAGCGGCGGCTATATCTTCGTCTGGCTAACCGGCTATTCGGCGCTGCTCGGCCCGATCGCCGGCATCCTCATCGCCGACTATTGGCTGATCCGGCGCACCGAGCTGGTGGTCCCGGATCTCTACCGCACCGACGGCGCCTATCGCTATCGCGGCGGCTGGAACCCGGCGGCATTGATCGCCTTCGCGGCCGGCCTGCTGCCCAACCTGCCCGGCTTCCTGGCCACCGCCGCGCCTTCGATCTTCTCGGCAGGGGCGCTGTGGATGGCGATCTACACCTGGGCCTGGTTCATCGGCCTGGCGATCGCCCTGGCAATCTACACCCTGTTGATGCGGAAGCGGGGATGAACGGCTGGAAAAAGGGTCGCGGCGCATTGGGCGTCCTCGCGCCGCTGATCGGCAGCTGGACCGCACGGCCGGGCGGCCCCGAACCCGCCAGCCAGGCGAAGTGCACCCGCCGTTTCGAGCGGATCTGGAACGGCGCCTTCATCCGCCTCGACGCACAGTGGAGCGGCATGGGCTATGAGGAGATGGCGCTGTTCGGCAAGGATAGTGACGGCACCCTTGCCTTCTGGTCGTTCACCTCGGACGGCAAGCGATCCCAGGGAAAGCTCGCCGACGCCAGCGATATCCATCCCGACGCCATCGCCTTTGAGGCGGAGATGCCGGCCGGGCTGGCGCGCTTTGCATATTGGCCCGGCTTGGGGGAGGGATTCGACTTTGCGGTGGAGAGCCGGACGAAACGCGGGTGGAATCGCTTCCTTCTCCATCATTATCACACCAACTAGGCCCGCCGCCCGAGCCGCATCAGCCAGGCGAGGAAAAACGCCAGACAGGCCTGCCAGGGCAGATGCACGCACTCGAACCAGAAGACGAAACGCGAGGACCTGAGCTCATATTCGAGCGCATTGGTCAGCTGCAGCCCCTCAGCCATGCCCAGCGCCCCCAAAGCCGTCAGCGCCGCGATCCCGAACAGGATGATCGCCCGGCTCGCGGCGGTGAACGGCGCCAGGCGCAACGACACCAGCAGCATCAGCGCCAGCACACCGCCGGCAAAGCCACCCACTGCCCCGGTGCCCAGGTCGCGCACCCAGGTCTGGGTGCCCGGCTCGAACGAGTAGCTCAGCATCGCATGCCGCCACGCGAGATAGTTGGCCGCGACATGCGCGCAAGTCAGCACCACGGAAAAATAGACCACCCTTCGCACCCAGCCGCGCTGCCGGGCGCTGGCGAACAGATAGGGCATGCCGAACAACGGCGTGAGATACAGGCTGGGCCCGATCACCGGCGCCAGCACGTCCTTGGGATCGGGATAGAGCAGCACCGCGACCGCCAGCGCCACCGCATAGGTCACCGCCCCGACCAGCAGCCAGACAAAGGCATGCCAGAAACGAACGTTGCGGCGCCGGGCATGCGCGTCCGTGCTGGTCAAAGCGTGCCCCCGATCGCCATCGGGCAGCATGATGGCGCATCGCACAAAGAGTACAAGTTCCCCGGCGAAAGCCTGGCCAGGGTTTCTCCGACGTCTCGCTTGTGACCCTGGGCCCCGGCTTTCGCCGGGGAACGGGAAGGCAGATAGCAGAAGGCCCTCCCCGCTCTCGCGGAAAGGGCCTTCCAAATTCCAGCCGGAGCTAGCGTGCTACGCTCAGCCCGCCTTTTCCTTCTTGGCATAGACGCGGACCGGCTCCTTGGTGCCGGCGACCACGTCCTTGTCGACCACGACCTCGTCCACCCCGTCCATCGACGGCAGGTCGAACATCGTGTCGAGCAGGATGCCCTCCAGGATCGAGCGGAGACCGCGTGCGCCCGTCTTGCGCTCGATCGCCTTCTTCGAGACGGCAGTAAGCGCGTCGTCGTTGAAGCCGAGCTTCACGCCCTCCATGTCGAACAGCTTCTGGTACTGCTTGACCAGCGCGTTCTTCGGCTCGGTGAGGATCTTGATCAGCGCCTCGACATCGAGGTCCTCGAGCGTCGCGATGACCGGCAGGCGGCCGACGAACTCGGGGATCAGGCCGAACTTGAGGAGATCCTCCGGCTCGACCTGCTTGAGCATCTCGCCCGTGCGGCGCTCGTCCGGCGAGGCGACATGCGCGCCGAAACCGATCGACTTGCCCTGCAGGCGATCGCCGATGATCTTCTCGAGGCCCGAAAAGGCACCGCCGCAGATGAACAGGATGTTGGTCGTGTCCACCTGCAGGAATTCCTGCTGCGGGTGCTTGCGGCCGCCCTGCGGCGGAACCGAAGCCGTGGTGCCTTCCATCAGCTTGAGCAGTGCCTGCTGCACGCCCTCGCCCGACACGTCGCGCGTGATCGACGGGTTCTCGGCCTTGCGGCTGATCTTGTCGATCTCGTCGATGTAGACAATGCCGCGCTGCGCCCGCTCGACATTATAGTCGGAAGCCTGGAGCAGCTTGAGGATGATGTTCTCCACGTCCTCGCCGACATAGCCGGCTTCGGTGAGCGTGGTGGCATCCGCCATGGTGAAGGGCACGTCGAGGATGCGCGCCAGCGTCTGGGCCAGCAGCGTCTTGCCGCAGCCCGTCGGGCCGACGAGCAGGATGTTCGACTTGGAAAGCTCGACGTCCGCGCCCTTGGCGCCGTGGTTCAGCCGCTTGTAGTGGTTGTGCACCGCCACCGACAGCACGCGCTTGGCGCGCTTCTGGCCGATCACATAGTCATCGAGGACGTCGCAGATCTCCTGCGGCGTCGGAACCCCGCCGTCCTTCTTGCTGACGAGCGCGGACTTGGTCTCTTCCCGAATGATATCGTTACAGAGCTCCACGCACTCGTCGCAGATGAACACGGTGGGTCCTGCGATGAGCTTGCGCACTTCGTGCTGCGACTTGCCGCAGAACGAGCAATAGAGCGTGCTCTTCGAGTCTCCGCCGCTAAGCTTGGTCATTCAATTCCATCCTTCGTGCGTCGCGCGCACGTTACGCCACCCGCTATCCTACACGCGGGAGATTATCCGGCAAACTGGAATCTGGCTATTACGCCAGACTCCTTAAGTACCTACTGACGGATCAGGCTGCCGGAGCCTCACCATCCGTCGGCATCGGACGCTTCTCGTAAACCTCGTCGACCAGGCCGAAAGCCTTGGCCTCGTCGGCCTCGAGGAAGGTGTCACGGTCCATCGCACGCTCGATCTCATCGAGCGACTTGCCCGTGTACTTCACGTACAGGTCGTTCATCCGGCGCTTGATGCGCAGGATTTCCTTGGCCTGGATCTCGATGTCCGACGCCATGCCCTGCGCACCGCCCGAGGGCTGATGGATCATGATGCGGGCATTGGTCAGCGCCACGCGCAGGCCCGGCTCACCGGCTGCGAGCAGGAAGCTGCCCATCGACGCTGCCTGGCCGATGCAGACCGTGCCGACGCGCGGACGGATATACTGCATGGTGTCGTGGATCGCCATGCCGGCGGTCACCACGCCACCCGGCGAGTTGATGTACATCCAGATGTCCTTCTTCGGGTTCTCGGACTCGAGGAAAAGCAGCTGGGCAGTGATGAGCGAGGCCATATGGTCCTCGACCGGGCCGGTCACGAAAACGATTCGCTCGCGCAGCAGGCGCGAATAGATGTCGAAGCTGCGCTCACCGCGGCTCGACTGCTCGATGACGATGGGAACGAGACCGCCGGTGACGGGGTCGATGGTCATCTGACCGGAAAGCGGATGCATGGGTGAATGTCTCATTATGTCTGTTTGCCCGCTGCAACATCGGCGCTTGACGAGCGGAGTTCAAGCCTTGGTTATGGTTAGTCTGTGACAAGCGGGTTCGACACCGGCCAGGGGAGACACGGCATCAGCGGAGACGAAGCAGGAAGCGCGCGCGTGACGATGCGCGACGCGGCGATCTGGCTGGTGATCGCCGGGCTGGCGATCCGCCTCGCCTGGCTGGTGCTGGTGCGCGGCCTGTTCGCCCCGTTCGACCTGGGCGAGGCAAGCAGCGCGGTAACCGCGCTCGCCCGGACCGGCACGCTGGCCGATGCCTTCGGACCGGGCACCGGCCCGACCGCGCATCTGATGCCCACGACGATCGTCGGCGCCGCCGCGGTGGCGCGCGTGTTCGGCGATTCGGCGGCGGCCAGCCTGATCCTCAGCCTGTGGACCCTCGCCCTGCTCGGCGCGACCTGGCTGCTTGCCCGCAAGCTGTTCGAACGGGCCGGCTGGCAACCCGCCGCGCTGATCGGCGGGCTTGCACTGCTCTGCCTGCTGCCCGGCCATATCGTGCAGGAAGCCGCGGACTTCCGTGTCTGGGAAGGCGGGCTCGCCACGCTGCTCGCGCTCGCCAATCTCTGGCTGATCGTCACGCTGGACCAGCGCGAGACGATCGCGAGCCAGCCGCTGCTGGTTGGCGCCGCGCTGTCGGCCGCGACCTTCTTCGTCAGCCCCACCACCGGACTGGCGGTCGATGCCTGCTGGGCGTGGCTCGCGCTGCGCCGCCTGCCCTTCCGCCGAACCCTCGCCTTCGCGGCGACCGCCGCGGCCGCGCTGGCGCTGGTCCTCGCGCCCTGGGTGCTGCGCAACGCGCAGGTGATGGGCAGCCCGATCCTGCTGCGCGACAATGTCGGGCTGGAAATGGCGCTGGCCAACTATCCCGGCGCGCTCGATCCCGCCGATCCGCTCGCCGAATCGCAGGCGCGGATGCAGGCGATCCACCCCAACGACAATGAAGCGACCCAGGCCCGGCTGCGCGCCGCCGGCGGCGAAGCCGCCTATTCGCGCGCACTTGCCCGGGAAACCGGCGCCTGGATTCGCGCCAACCCGCTCGACTTCGCCCGGCTGGCGCTGCGGCACTATCGCCAATTCTACTTCCCCGATCGCTGGCAGGGCGCGCTGACCAACTGGGAGGCATTTCCCACGCCGCGGATCGACATGATCCGGCTGGTCGCCGCGCTGGGGCTGGCCGGCCTGCTCGTCGGCCTGATCCGGCGCCGGCGCTTCCACGGCCTGTTCGCGCTCTACATCGCGGTCGCCGGCCTGCCCTATGCGCTGGTCCAGCCCGTGCCCCGATACGCCTATGCCGTCTGGCCGCTGCTCGCCTTTCTTGCCGCCGGCCTGCTCGTCGGAATCTTCGCCCGCTTGCAGGCGCGGGGGCGCACACCCATGATGGCGCAATGACGACGCACACGATCCTGGTCACCGGCGGCTCCGGCTTTGTGGGCAGCCATGTCATCCTCCAGCTGCTGGCGGCGGGGCACAATGTCCGCACCACCGTGCGCAACCTCGCCCGCGAGCCCCAGGTCCGCGCCACGCTCGAAAAGGCAGGTGCCGATACCAGCCGCCTAAGCTTCTTCGCCGCCGATCTGGAGAAGGACGATGGCTGGGCCGAGGCCGTGGCCGGCTGCGACTATGTCCAGCACGTCGCCTCGCCCTTTCCGCAGAGCCAGCCCGAGGACGAACAGGAGCTGATCCGCCCGGCGGTGGACGGCACCCTCCGTGTCCTGCGCGCCGCCCATGCGGCGGGCGTGAAGCGCGCCGTCGTCACCTCCAGCTTCGCCGCGATCGGCTATGGCCATGGCAACCGCTCCGGCGACTATAGCGAAGCGGACTGGACCGATGTGAACGGCCCCGCCGTCCAGCCCTATATGAAATCCAAGACGCTCGCCGAGCGTGCCGCCTGGGACTTTGTCGCGGCCGGGGGCAAGGGGCTGGAGCTGGCGGTGGTCAATCCGGTCGGCATCTTCGGCCCGGCGCTGAATGACGATCTCTCGACCTCGATCTGGCTGGTGAAGTCGATGATCGAAGGCAAGATGCCCGGCCTGCCCGACCTGTGGTTCGGCGTGGTCGATGTCCGCGACGTCGCGAGCCTGCAGATCGAAGCGATGACCCATGCCGATGCTTCGGGCGAACGCTTCCTCGCAGTCGCCGGCCCGGCGATGTCGATTCCGCAGATGGCGGATGTGCTGCGCGCCAACCTCGGCGCGGCTGGCGCCCGCATCACCCGCCGCCGGATCCCAAGCTGGCTGGTGCGGATCATGGCGATCTTCAACCCGATGGCCCGCGAGGCGGCACCGCGCCTCGGCATCCAGTCCAACGCCAGCAACGCCAAGGCGCGCAAGCTGCTCGGCTGGCAGCCGCGGAGCAACGAGGAGGCGATCCTGGCGTCCGCGAAGAGCCTGATCGAGCTGGGGTTGGTCCAGAACCAGTAACCGTCATCCCGGCGAAAGCCGGGATCTCATGCGGCTCCTTACCCGCCATCGCCTGAGATCCCGGCTTTCGCCGGGATGACGGATGTTATTTCAGCGGCCCGGGCTGGGCGAGATAGGCCAGCCGCCGCACCTCGCGCCGTCCGCGCACCACCGTGTCCAGGATCAGTCCGGTGAACAGGTTGAGGAACGCCAGGATCATCAGCCCCGTCGCCAGGATCGCGGTGGGGAAGCGCGGCACCAGCCCGGTCTCGAACCAGGTGAAGGCCAGCGGAATGCTCATCCCGATCGCCAGCAGCGCGAACAGCGCGGCGATCCAGCCGAAGAACAGCATCGGCCGCTCGATCCGGTAGAGCACCGCGATCGTCTTCAGGATGCGCCAGCCGTCGCGATAGGTGTTGAGCTTCGATTCGGAGCCTTCGAGCCGGGCGAAATAGCGGGTCTCCACCTCCCCCACCGGCATCTTGAGCTCGAGCGCGTGCACGCTGATCTCGGTCTCGATCTCGAAACCGGCCGAGAGCACCGGGAAGCTCTTCACGAAGCGGCGCGAGAAGACGCGGTAGCCCGAGAAGATATCGGTGAAGCTGCGGCCGAACAGGCTGGCCAGGATGCCGGTCATCATCCGGTTGCCGAGCACGTGCCCGCGGCGATACGCCTCGGCCGCCTCGTGGACGCGGGTGCCGACGATCATGTCGAGCCCCTCTTCCGCCACCCGCGCGACCATCGCCGCCGCCGAGGCCGGGTCATAGGTCGCGTCGCCATCGGCCATCACATAGATGTCGGCATCGACATCGGCGAACATCCGGCGGACGACATTGCCCTTGCCCTGCATCCGCTCGCTGCGCACCACCGCGCCCGCCGCCCGCGCGACTTCGATCGTGCGGTCGCGGCTGTTGTTGTCATAGACATAGATGGTCGCGTCCGGCAGCGCCTTGCGGAACCCCTCGATCGTCTGGGCGATCGCGGCTTCTTCATTGTAGCAGGGCAGGAGAACGGCGACTTTGGGCATGGTCATGCGCCAGCCATAGGGCCGAAACGGCTGCGTTTCGACAGCAATCTGCGGCGCAAGAAAAAGGCCCCCGCTCCACCCGGGAGCGAGGGCCTGAACTTTTCCGAAGCGGAAAGCCTTAGTCGGCCTTCTTCTTCGCCGGAGCCTTCTTGGCGGGCTTGGCTTCCGCCTCGCCCTCGGCAGCTTCGGCCTTCTTGGCCGGCGCCTTCTTGGCGCCCGGCTTCTTGGCCGGCTCGGCCTCGGCTTCAGCAGCCGGCTCGGCGTCGGCCTTCTTGGCCTTGGCCGGCTTCTTCTCGGCCTTCTCGCCTGCGTCAGCCTTCTTCGACTTGCGCGGCTTGTGGTTGTCGTGGTCGTGGGTGTGCGTGCCGGTGTCGAAACCGTCATCGCTCTCGATCGCGGCTTCCAGCTCCTCGCGAGTCACTTCGCGATCCGAGATCTCGGCCTTGTCGAACAGGAAGTCGACCACCTTGTCCTCGAACAGCGGCGCGCGCAGCTGGGCGGCGGCCATCGGCTCGTTGCGGACATACTGGTAGAAGCGCTCGCGATCGTTCGGGCTGTACTGGGCAGCGGCCTGGGCGATCAGCTGGTTCATCTCGTTCGGGGTGACCTCGACGCCGTTGGCGGTGCCGATCTCCGACAGGAGAAGACCCAGGCGCACGCGGCGCTCGGCGATCTTCACATAGTCCTCGCGCTCGGCGTCCAGCTCGGCCTTGGCAGCGGCCGGATCGGCCTCATGCTCGGCTTCGTGCTGGAGCTGGTGCCAGATCTGGTCGAACTCGGCCTCAACCATCGAGGGCGGAACCTCGAAGTCATGGCCGGCGGCCAGCTGGTCGAGCAGCTTGCGCTTCATATAGGTGCGGGTCAGGCCACCCAGCTGCTGCTCGAGCTGGCCCTTGAGCAGGCCGGTGAGCTGCTCGAGGCTCTGCAGGCCGAGCGTCTTGGCGAAGTCGTCGTTGATCTCGGTCTCGCCGGCGGTCTTCACCGCGGTGATCTTGAGCGCGAACTGCGCCGGCTTGTCGGCCAGGTCGGCCACGCCGTAATCGGCCGGGAAGGTGACGTCGATCGTCTTCTCGTCGCCGGTCTTCACGCCGACGAGCTGGTCCTCGAAGCCCGGGATCAGGCGGCCGGTGCCGATCTCGACCGACATGCCCTCGCCGGTGCCGCCGTCAAAGGCGACGCCGTCGACGGTGCCGACAAAGTCCATGGTCACCTGGTCGCCGGTGGCGGCCTTGTGCTTGGCCGGAGCGTCGGTCCATGCCTTCTGCTGGCCGGCGAGCTGCTTGAGCTGCTCGTTCACCTCGTCGTCGCTGACCGGAACGGTCAGGCGCTCGAGCTTCAGGCCGTCGATCGAAGGAGTCGGAACGTCCGGAAGGACTTCCAGCTCGACCTTGATCTCGGCGTCGCCACCCGGCGCATACTCGCCTTCCAGGCTCACCGACGGCGACACGGCCGGGCGCAGCTTGTTGTCGGCGATCAGCTTCTGCACGCCTTCCTGGATCGAGCTGTTGAGCGCGTCCTGGGCAATCGCCTCGCCATGCATCTTGCGGATCAGGTTGGTCGGCACCTTGCCCGGGCGGAAGCCCGGCATGCGCACCTGCGGAGCAACCCGCTTGACCTCGGCATCGACCTTCTTGTCGATGTCCTTGGCAGTGATCTTGAGCGTGTAGGCGCGCTTCAGGCCCTCGTTCAACGTCTCGACAGTCTGCATTTTTCTCAGGCTTCCAAACTTCAAGAAAAGGAGTCGCGGCGTCCGGTGACGCGGGCAAACGAGCGGCGATGCTGGTGCGGGCGAAGGGACTCGAACCCCCACACCTTTCGATACCAGAACCTAAATCTGGCGCGTCTACCAGTTCCGCCACGCCCGCACAGGGCACCGCCGGTCGGCGGGCTCTATAGCAGTCAGGGGCTTCATCGCAAGGGCGCAAGAAACTTCATCGCGACACGAAGCGTTGGTCAGGCGAAACAAGGAGACCGAACGTGCCCGTTGAGCCCCCTGTCCAGCCGACCGTGCCGCCCCCCGAGCAGCCGCCCGCGCCGCAGCCGGGCCAGCCGATCAGCCCGCCACCGGAACTCGATCCGCCGGCGCCGGATATCGACGTGCCCTCGCCCCAGCCGTCCACGCCGACCGTCCCGGCGCCGGGGCAGCCCATCGCTTAGAACAAGGAGAGAGAGGATGAACGACAGCAACAGCAATCGTGACGACCCGCGCTCCGATCTCCAGCAGATCGTCGAGGCGCGCGCTGACGCCGTGAAGCGCGGCGAAGGCGGCGACGGCCATTCGCCGCTGGCGGATGCCGGAGCCCCGGACGGAGTCGGCGGCACCGCCGGTGACGTCAGGAACCAAGACGCGGACGCGCAGTAACGCCCGGGCGCCCATGATAGACAAGCACATGAAAAAGCTTCGGCTGCGCTGCGAAATCGGCGAGCCGGAGGAAGAAGCCCTGCGCGCTGCGCTGATCGGCCCGATCGACTTCCCTGCGGAAACCGTGGTGGTGCGTCGGGGCGAGCGGCTCAACAGCTCGATCCTGCTGCTCGACGGTCTGCTCGCGCGGTACAAGGACCTGAGCGACGGCCAGCGCCAGATCACCCACATCCACGTGCCCGGCGATTTCGCCGACCTGCACGGCTATACGCTCGGCTATCTCGATCACAATGTGATGACGCTGACGCCGTGCCGCCTCGCCCGCGCCCCGCACGTCCGCGTGCTCGAGCTGACCAACCGCTTCCCCAGCCTCACCCGCGCCTTCTGGTTCTCGACCAATCTCGACGCGAGCATCCACCGTGAATGGGAAGTGTCGCTGGGCCGGCGCAACGCGATCGAGCGCGCGGCGCACCTGCTGTGCGAGCTCCAGTCGCGCCTGCTCGTGGTCGGCGCGGCGGAAGGCAACAGCTTCCGCCTGCCGATCACCCAGAACCAGTTCGCCGAATGCCTGGGCCTGACCGGGGTCCATGTGAACCGCGTGCTGCGCGAGCTGCGCGAAGCCGGACTGGCCGATTTCCGCGGCGGCAAGGTAACCGTCCATGATCGGGGTGCGCTGGAAGGACTCGCCGAGTTCGACGCGCTGTACCTCTATCTCGACAAGCCGGCGAACTGATCGGAATCCACGTTCCCCGGCCCATGCCGGGGAACACCTGGAGGCATGCCCCGTCTAGTCTTCGGCGGCGCCCTCGCCCCGCTTGCGCGCGATCTCGGCGCTTTCGCCCTTGAGCGGCTTCGACACCGGGCAGACTTCCTGAAGGTAGGAGTTGAGCGTGTTGGCCAGACTGTCCGGCACCAGCCGGTAATGCACATATTGGCCACGCTTCTCGCTGGTCACCAGCCCGGCATTCTCCAGCACCGCCAGATGCTGCGAAACCGCCGGCTTGGAAATCTCGAACCGCGCGGCAATCTCGCCCGCGGTCAGCTCCGCATGGCTGAGATAGGCGAGGATCTTGCGCCGAACGGTGGACGACAGGGCTTCGAAGACGCGTTGCATATCGGACTATTTAAGTGATTTCTTCATTGCTTTCCAGCCGAATCACGATATCGATTAGGCAGTGACTTAATTACCTAAAAGGTGATTCCATGTCCGAAGCCGCAATCGATGCCGCCCGAAGCGACGCCCATGCCGTCAACAGCTTGATCGAGACGCCCGACGCCGACCCTAAGCACGGACGCGTGGTCTGGGACCCCGCCCATTCGCTTTGGAACGGCGGGATGATGGCGGGAGCGCTGGTGCTCGGGCCGCTCACCTTCACACCCGCTGCCTTCGCAGCGTTCGCCCTCACTACCGGTGCGACGCTGCTGCTCGGCCATTCGGTCGGCTTCCACCGCCGCCTGATCCATCGCAGCTTCGCCTGCCCGCTCTGGCTGGAGCGCGTGCTGGTCTGGTTCGGCACCGCGGTCGGGATGAGCGGCCCGCACTGGATCATCCGCACCCACGACCTGCGCGACTGGGCCCAGCGCCAGCCGCACTGCCATCCCTATCTCAGTCATGCCGGGGGCATCGTCCGCGACGCCTGGTGGCAGCTCCATTGCCGGCTCGAACTTGCTCACCCGCCCCGTTTCGATCTTGGCCGCGCCGGGCAGGACCGCTTCTATCGCTTCCTCGAGGCGAGCTGGATGGCCCAGCAGCTTCCGATCACAGCCGTGCTCTTTTGGGCCGGCGGCTGGGGCTTCGTGGTCTGGGGCGTCTGCGCCCGGGTGTTCATCTGCGTCCACGGCCATTGGCTGGTCGGCCACCTCGCCCATACGCGCGGCCCGCAGAGCTGGATCGTCCAGGGCGCCGGCGTACAGGCGCATGACGTGCCCTGGGCCGGTTTCATCACCATGGGCGAGGCCTGGCATAACAACCACCACGCCTTTCCCGGCTCGGCGCGGATCGGCCTCTATCCCGGCCAGAGCGATCCCGGCTTCCTCTTCATCCGCCTGCTCGAAACGCTCGGCTTGGCCTGGGACATCCGCACCCCGGCTAGCCTGCCGCCCCGCGCCGAACTGGTGGAGGCGCATGCATGAGAACATCCTTCCCGCTTGGCCGCGTCATTGGTGGCGTGCTGCTCGCCGCGCTGGCAGCGTCGCTCGTCCTCAGCATCCCGTTCGGGACGTTCGGCCTTGTCGTCTTCCCGATCGCCTATCTACCAACCGCCATGATCGGCGCGCTGGTGGCATTGCCGCTCTACTGGCTGCTCCACCGATTCGGCATCCAACGCGGCTGGATAGCGCCGCTGGCAGGGCTGCTCGCCGGAATCGGCGGCATGTTCTGGCTAGACGATCCGTTCGCCAGCCACCCGCTTGTCGCAACGCCCTATTGGTATGCCGCAGCAGGGATCGCCGGCGGCTGCGCCTTCTGGTGGCGAATGCGGTCTAGTTTGCCACCCGCCGCGCAGTGAGGATCTTCACCTGCGCGGCGGGAATCTCGCCCTTGAAATAGCCGCCGGTCAGTGTCGCAGTGGGCGAGTTGGGCGCGTCGAAGATCTTGAGAACGACATCCTTGCCGTCGACGACATGGGCAAAGGCCGCGAAGCCCAGATTGTCGCCCGGCTTGCTCGGATCGGCATCGAACGAGGGCTGGTCGCCGAGCAGGATGGTGAAGTCGCCCCGCGCGGTCCCCGGCGCGCGGCGCGGGGTCGAAAGCGTGAAATCGGTATGCTTGATGCCGGTAACCGTGGTCGGCTCATGCTTGATCGGCGGCAGCACCTTGCCCGGCGCGCCGTTCACGCCGAACTGCACGAAGCCGAAATGGTCCTGCACCTTCACCACCCGGTAGAAGGGCGCGCCATCGAGCCGCTTCTGGTCGACATAGCGCAGGAAATTGCCCCCGCTGATCGGCGCGTGGACATTGTCCACCTCGACCGTGATCACCCCGGCACTGGTGGTCAGCGCCACGCGCGGCAGCGGCTTGGCGGGCGTCGCCGACGGCACTGGCGCGGGAGCCGGGGCCGGCGCGGTCTGCGCCATGGCCGGAAGCGCCGACAGGGTCAGCAGGCAGGCGGTCAGCGTCCGGATCATGATCCCTCCTGTTTCGTCGCAGCGACCCGCGGGCAGGCATAGGCCTGTTTGTAGGTCTGGCCCCAGCAGCGGCGCAAGGCATCGAGCACGTTCAGGTTGAGCGGCCACTGGATGCGCCACGGGTTGCCGTCCGGCATCAGGATCGGCTTGCCCTTGTCGTCGCGCGCCACTTCGTCGAAATCGGCAGGTTTGGGCGTGGCGGCGAGCTTCGCGCGTGCCGCCTCCAGCCCGTCCTTGTCCCCGCGCAGGAACGCGATGCTGCCATCGACATAGAGCGCCCAGGCACCCCCCTGGTCCCCGCCGGTGCGCTTACGCGCCCGTTGGAACAGCCCGATCGCTGCATCGGTCTCGCCGGCATTGGCGCGCATCTGCCCCTCATGCCAGAAGAGCGTCGAGAGCTCCGCCTTGTGCGCCTCGCGCCAGTCGCGAATCGCCTCGGCCGCCGCATGCTCGCAGCCCCGATTCGCCAGCGCCCGCCAGCCACCGTCCAGGTCCTGGTCGAACCGGTCCTGATCGAGCGCGATCAGTGCCGCGCGGTCATAGCTGCAGTCCGCCGCCTGCGCGGGAGAAAGGAAAAGCAATGCCGAAAGGATCGTGATCATCGCTTTCCCCTTTCGCAACCTCAGCCCGCGAGCGCCTTCTTGAGCAACTCGTTGACCACCGCCGGATTGGCCTTGCCCGCCATCGCCTTCATCGTCTGGCCGACGAAGAAGCCGAACAGCGCTTCCTTCCCGCCGCGATACTGCTCGAGCTGGCCGGGGTTCTTGGCGAGGATCTCCGCGATCACCGCCTCGATCGCGCCGGTGTCACTGGTCTGCTTGAGCCCGCGCTCCTCGACGATCTTGCCTGCGGCATCGCCGGTCTCGAGCATGATCTCGAACACCTGCTTGGCGAGCGGGCCCGACAGCGTGCCGTCTGCGGCCAGCGCCAGCAGCTCGGCGCCCTGCTCCGGGCTCACCGGCGAGGTGTCGAGATCCTTGTTCAGGCGGTTGAGCGCGCCATACAGGTCCGACAGCAGCCAGTTGGCCGAAGCACGGGCGACTTCCTGCTCGCCCTTCTTCTGGATGCGCGCGCCCTCGGCGAGCAGCGCCTCGAACCAGCGGGCAGTGTCCGCATCGGCCGTCAGCGTCGCGGCATTGTACGCGCTCAGCCCCAGCGCCTGCTCATAGCGGCGGCGCTTGGCGTCGGGCAGCTCGGGCAGGCTGGCGCGGCACTCCTCGAGGAAGGCATCGTCCAGCTCGAGCGGCAGCAGGTCGGGATCGGGGAAGTAGCGATAATCGTGCGCGTCTTCCTTCGAGCGCATCGACCGGGTCTCGCCCTTGTCCGGATCGAACAACCGGGTTTCCTGGACGATCTTGCCGCCGGCCTCGAGCACTTCGACCTGGCGCCGCGCCTCGATCTCCACCGTCTGCATGACGAAGCGGACCGAGTTGACGTTCTTGGTCTCGGTGCGGGTGCCGAACTCGGCGCCCGGCTTACGGACCGAGACGTTCACGTCGGCGCGCATCGAGCCCTGATCCATGTTGCCGTCGCACGAGCCGACATAGCGCAGGATCGCGCGCAGCTTGCTGAGATAGGCCCCAGCCTCCTGCGGCGAGCGCATGTCGGGCTTCGACACGATCTCCATCAGCGCCACGCCGGCGCGGTTGAGATCGACATACGAGCGCGTCGGATGCTGGTCGTGCATCAGCTTGCCGGCGTCCTGCTCGACATGGATGCGCTCGATGCCGATCGTCTTGACGTTGGCCTCGGGATCCTTGTCGTCCAGGCTGATCTCGATCTGCCCCTCGCCCACCAGCGGGTGGAAGAGCTGGCTGATCTGATAGCCCTGCGGCAGATCGGCGTAGAAATAGTTCTTGCGGTCGAAGCGCGACCATTTGTTGATCACCGCGCCGATCGCCATGCCGGTGCGCACCGCCTGGCGGATGCACTCCTGGTTCGGCGTGGGCAGCATGCCCGGCATCGCCGCGTCGATCAGGCTCACCTGGCTGTTCGGCTCTGCGCCGAACGCCGTCGCCGCGCCCGAGAAGAGCTTGGCGTTGGACGTGACCTGGGCGTGGACTTCAAGGCCGATCACGACCTCCCATTCGCCGGTTTCGCCCTGGATGCGGTACGTGGATTCGCTCATTTACCGACCTTCTCCGCCCGCCGTGGCGAGCGCTTCATTCGCTTGTGCCGGGACCTGAAATCCGGGTCCGGCGCCATATCCCGCCGCTTCCTGCCGAGATCGCCGAACCAGCTGGCGATCTCCTGGATCAGGATGTCGGCGAACCAACTCATCTTACCACCATTGCTCCGGCCGCGCCGTGAACCCGGCGCGCTGCTCGATCGCGAGGCCGGCGCCCAGCACGCCCTGCTCGTCGAGCGGCTTGCCGATGATCTGCAGACCAAGCGGCAGCCCGGCGCTGTCGAGCCCGGCGGGCACGCTCATCGCCGGCAGGCCGGCCAGGCTGGCGGGCACGGTGAACACGTCGTTGAGGTACATCGCCAGCGGATCGGCCGACTTCTCGCCCAGCGCGAACGCCGCGCTCGGCGCCGTCGGGGTCAGCAGCAGGTCGCACAGCGTGAAGGCGTTCTCGAAATCCTGCGCGATCAGCGTGCGCACCTTCGATGCCTGAGTGAAATAGGCATCGTAAAAGCCCGCCGACAGCACATAGGTGCCGATCAGGATGCGGCGCTGCACTTCGGGGCCGAAGCCCGCCGCGCGCGTCGCCGCGTACATTTCCTGCAGGTTCTGGCCATCGGCCAGCTCGCGCAGCCCGTAGCGCACGCCGTCATAGCGGGCGAGGTTCGAAGAAGCCTCTGCCGGCGCGATGATGTAATAGGTCGGCAGCGCGTACT
Source organism: Sphingomonas kyeonggiensis (assembly GCF_014204495.1). Classification (GTDB taxonomy): domain Bacteria; phylum Pseudomonadota; class Alphaproteobacteria; order Sphingomonadales; family Sphingomonadaceae; genus Sphingomonas; species Sphingomonas kyeonggiensis_A. The sequence goes on from NZ_JACHLN010000002.1 coordinate 1,139,371, forward strand.
TCGTGTGCGGAAGGCTGACTTCCACCACCTCGGCGCCGGCGTCCTTCACCCAGGCGATGCCCTGGTCCCAGAGCTTCAGGATCTCCTCGGGCGTGCCGTCGAGGCGATATTCCTTGGGAATACCGATCTTCTTGCCCTTGAGGTCGCCCGAAAGCAGCTCTTCCCACTTCGGCACCGGCAGGTTCAGCGAGGTCGAGTCCTTGGGATCGAAACCCACCATGTTCTCAAGCAGGATCGCGCAGTCCTTCACGTCGCGCGCCATCGGCCCGGCCTGGTCCAGCGACGAGGCGAAGGCGACCACGCCCCAGCGCGAGCAGCGGCCATAGGTCGGCTTGATGCCGCTGATGCCGGTGAACGCCGCGGGCTGGCGGATCGAGCCGCCGGTGTCGGTGCCGGTGGCACCCGGCACCAGCCGCGCCGAGATCGCCGCCGAGCTGCCGCCCGAAGAGCCGCCGGGGGCCAGCGGGGCATTGTCGCCGCCGCCACGCCGCCAGGGCGAGATCACGTTGCCGAAATACGAAGTCTCGTTCGACGAACCCATCGCGAACTGATCGAGGTTGAGCTTGCCGAGCATGCCGGCACCCGCGTCCCACAGCTTCTGCGAGACGGTCGATTCATAGACCGGCTTGAAGCCTTCCAGCATGTGGCTGGCGGCGGTGGTCTGCACGCCCTTGGTAGCGAACAGGTCCTTCATGCCGATCGGCACGCCGGCGAGCGGCTTGAGCGCCTCGCCCCTGGCCAGCGCCTCGTCGGCGGCGGCAGCGGCGGCGAGCGCATGCTCGGGGGTTTCGACGATGAAGGCGTTGAGCGCCTTGGCCTTGCTCACCTTGACGATGAAGGCATCGGCGACTTCGCGGGCCGAAAAGGTGCCGGCGCGCACGCCGTCGCGCAGGGCGGCTACGCCCAGATCGGTGATCTCGGTCATTATTCGACCACCTTCGGCACGGTGAAGAACCCGTGCTCGCCCTGCGGTGCGTTCTGCAGCACGGCGTCGCGCTGGTTGCCCTCGGTCACCACGTCCTCGCGGAGGCGCAGCTTGTTGGGGATCACGGCGGTCATCGGCTCGACCGACGAGGTATCGACCTCGCCGAGCTGCTCGATCCAGCCCAGGATGTTGTTGAGCTCGGGCGCGAGGCGCTCGGCATCGGCATCGCTGATCGCGATGCGAGCCAGGCTCGCCACCTTCTTCACGGTTGCGGTATCGACGGACATGGGAGGCGCCTAACAGCCGCGCCCCGCGCCTTCAAGCGCTGGCTTGCGCGGCTCCCGTCCGTGCGGGGTGGTAAAGTGAATTTCCGGTGCTTTATGGTGGTGCCTGCAAGCGCAGTTGCGCCGGGCGAAATCGCGCCCGCCGGGAATGCGATTGCAACAAAATGGCTTTATGCTGCATTGCACAATGGAGAGTGGGGCTTGGCCCGTAAATTCCTCTACGTCATCGTAGGACTTATCGTGCTCGCACTGGCCGCCACCTTCGCCTATCGATTCTGGGGCATCGAACTGCTCCGCCAGGCCATGGTGCCCAGCGCGAACATCGTGCAGCTCTCCGCCCCCGGCGACTACACCAGGCCCGACCTGTGGCTCGCCCGGCCGGACAAGCCCGGCAACCCCGCGCTGTGGACGCCCGAAGGCTTCAAACCCGCCGAGAACCCGCCCGCCGCGGTGTTCTTCGTCCACCCGACTTCGTTCCTCGATCGCTCGGCCTGGAACGCGCCGCTAAGCGACATGGCCGCCAACGCCCGCGCCGAGCTGTTCCTGCGCGGCCAGGCAAGCGCCTTCAACGGCGCCGGGCTGGTCTGGGCGCCGCGCTACCGCCAGGCGACCTTCGGCGCCTTCCTCACCAGCAAGGAACAGGCGCACCAGGCGCTCGACTTCGCCTATCGCGACGTGCTGGCGGCGTTCGACCAGTTCCTCAAGGAAGCCGGCAACCGCCCGATCATCCTGGCCGGCCACAGCCAGGGCGCGCTCCACCTCACCCGGCTGCTCGTCGATCGCGTGGCGGGCAAGCCGCTCGCGAAGCGCATCGTCGCGGCCTATGTCGTCGGCTGGCCCGTCTCGATGACCGCGGACCTGCCGAAGCTCGGCCTCCCCGCCTGCTCCGGCCCGGACGAGACCGGCTGCATCCTCTCCTGGCAGAGCTTCTCCGATCCCGCCGATCCCTCGCTGATCCTCGACACCTTCGACCAGAGCAGCGGCTTCACCGGACAGCCGCGCAAGGGCACGCCGATGCTCTGCACCAACCCGCTCACCGGAAAACCGGACGACAGCGTCGGCGCGGAGGCCAATCTCGGCGGCCTGCTCCCCAGCAAGGACCTGACCAGCGCCGTCCTCCGCAAGAACCTCGTCCCCGCCCGCTGCGAGGGCCGCGGCATCCTGATGATCGGCAACAGCCCGCCGGACCTCGGCCCCTATGTGCTGCCGGGCAACAACTACCATGTGTTCGACTACAGCCTGTTCTGGGCCAATGTCCGCGCCGATGCCGAGCGGCGGCTCAAGGCCAAGCGCAAGTTCTGGCCGTTCTGATCGGCGCGGCGTAGAGGGGGGCGATGATCACCACCGCCTCCGCCGAATTCCGCGCCGCCCTGCCCGCCGGCGGCCGCCTGATCGGCCTCGACGTCGGCACCAAGACGATCGGCACCGCCCTGTGCGATGCCGGCTGGAGCTTCGCCAGCCCCGCCGAGCTCGTCCGCCGCACCAAATTCTCCAAGGACAAGGCGGCGCTCCAGGCGCTGATGACCGCGCAGCAGGTGAAGGGGCTGGTGATCGGCCTCCCCCTCAATCTCGACGGCACCGACAGTCCGCGCACCCAGTCCACCCGCGCCTTTGCCCGCAACATGGACGATATCGGCATGCCGATCCTGCTGTGGGACGAGCGCTGGTCCACCGTCGCGGTCGAACGCACGCTGATCGAGCAGGATTTCAGCCGCGCCCGCCGTGCCGAGATGATCGACAACATGGCCGCCGCGCACATCCTGCAGGCGGCGATCGACGCGCTGGTGAACGTCTAGCGCCGGTCGAACCGGGCGATCAGCGCGTCGAGCGTACGGTTCCCGCGCTCGCCCTGTGCCCGGGTCTTGTAGGTCACGTCCCCCGCATCGACCGGCTGCAACCTGCCGCAGAAGCGCTGCACGTCCGCGCTCAGCATCGCGACATCGGCATCGATCCGCTCCAGCTCCGGCCGCACCGCCTTGCGCGCCCGCCGCCCCAGTACTTTCTCCAGGCCCATGCGATGCCCGGCCGCCGCTTCGGCAAAGCCGTCCGCCAGCGCTTCCATCTCGGCGACATAGGACAGCGACACCAGCTGCGCCGGCGCATAGCCCAGCGCATCGTCGCCATGCACCGCATTGGCGCCGACCCGCACCGTCGCCTGCCCCAGATAAAGGCGCGTGAGCCCCGCAAGCGTACGCCCGGCCAGCTCCGCCAGCGCCGCGGTATCGGCGAGCAGGGCCGCATGCCGGGCATCCACCGCCGGCGCATAGACCGCCATCGTCCGCCCGAACCGCGCTCCGTCCGCCGCCTGCCGCTCGATCGTCGCCCGTGCACGGACCAGCCGGTCGAGCGGCGCGGCGCCATTCTCGCGGAAGAACTCGCGCGAAAGCGCCAGCACATTCTCCCCGCAATCGCGGTGCGCCTGCAGCGCCGCCAGCGCCAGCATGCGCCGCATCGGCCGCCAGCGCGCCCGCTCGACCCGCGCCAGCCACCAGGGCAGCAGCGCAAGCACCAGCACCAATCCCAATGCGAAGAAGAAGGCCCCGGCCTGGAACGCCGCCCACCACGCGGGATCGCGCGTCATCCAGCCGAGAAACGAAACCCACCAGCCCTGCACGAACGCTCCCCCCGAAACGATACGCGGGCGCATTCCTATCTGCGATTTGCGGCAGATGCGAGACTCCTTGCGCCACCGCGTCCGGGGGTCTAGGCGACGGCTTTAATGCAAGCCTCAGATCATCGCCCCGCGGCCCAGATACAGGGCCGCGCCGTCTTCCCGCACCGGCACCTCACCGGCATTGCGGGTCTCCAGCCCCATGAGATCATGTTCCTGCTCGACGAAGCGGAACAATGGATCGAAGCGAACCGCTCGCGCGCCCGCAGCGACCGCCGGCTCGAGGGGCTCACCCAGATCAACGCGTTCTTCGAGAACTCCACTCGCACGCTCCTCTCCTTCGAGATCGCGGGCAAGCGGCTGGGCGCTGACGTGGTCAACATGCACGCGGCGCAAAGCTCGGTGAAGAAGGGCGAGACGCTGATCGACACCGCGGTCACGCTGAACGCGATGCGCGCCGACGTGATCGTCATCCGCCACATGGCCTCGGGCGCGGTGCAGCTGATCGCCGACAAGGTCGATTGCCCGGTGCTCAACGCAGGCGACGGCTGGCACGAGCACCCGACCCAGGCACTGCTCGACGCGCTGACGATCCGCCGCCGTCGCGGTTCGGTGGCCGGCCAGCGCGTGGTGATCTGTGGCGACCTGCTCCACAGCCGCGTCGCCCGCTCGAACATGCTGGCGCTGACCGCACTCGGCGCCGAGGTCCGCGTCGTCGCCCCCTCCACGCTGATGCCCCCGGCGATCGAGGGGCTCTACGTCACGCCGTTCACCGATTTCGACGCCGCGCTCGAGGGCGCCGATGTCGTGATGATGCTCCGCGTCCAGAATGAGCGCATGGCCGGCGGCTTCATCCCGTCGACCCGCGAGTTCCACGCCCGCTACGGCCTGACGCCCGAGCGCCTCGCCCGCGCCAAGCCCGATGCGCTGGTCATGCACCCCGGCCCGATGAACCGGGGCGTCGAGATCGACTCCTCGGTCGCCGACGATCCCGATCGCAGCGCGATCACCGAGCAGGTCGAGATGGGCGTGGCGGTCCGCATGGCCTGCCTCGACGTCCTGACCCGAGCCGAACGCGGCGTGGAGGGCTGGGCATGACCTGCATCCTTCTCCCCTCCGTCACCCCGCCCCCCTTCCCCGTCATCCCCGCGAAGGCGGGGATTCAGGGTAACAAAGCGACGTCTTCAATGACCCTGGATCCCCGCCTTCGCGGGGATGACGAAGGTAATTGGAAGGCCGAAGGAATTACCGCGTGACCCGCCTGTTCAACAACGTCCGCGTGCTCGGCGGCGCCACCAGCTTCGCCTTCTCCGGCGAGACCATCGCCACGCCAACCGACAGCATCGAGACCATCGACGGCAAGGGCCTCACCCTCGCTCCCGGTATCATCGATCTCGGCGTGTTCGCGGTCGATCGCGCCGCCTGCCGCGCCGGCGGCATTACCCGCGTCGGGCTGATGCCCGATCAGTCACCGATCCTCGATGATCCCGGCATCATCCGCCGCGCCGCGCTGATGGGGAAGCCGGACCTCTGGGTCCACCCCCTCGCCGCCGCCACGCGCGGGCTCCAGGGCACCGACCTTGCCGAAATGGCGATCAACGCCAGCGCCGGCGCCAAGGCTGTCGCCACCGGCCGCCGCTCGATCGCGAATGCGGGCGTGATGCGCAAGGTCCTCGCCTATGCCAGGGATTGCGGCCTCACCGTGATCATCCATGCCGAGGATAGTGGCCTCGCGGGCGACGCCGTCGCCACCGAAGGTCTCACCGCCACGCTCCTGGGCCTGGCGGCCGCCCCCGCCATCGCCGAGGCACTGGCGATCGCCCGCGACACGATGCTCGCCGAGGATACCGGCGCTCGGATCCATTTCCGCCAGGTCACCACCGCCGCCGGTCTCGACCTGGTCCGCCAGGCCAAGCGCCGCGGCGTCAAGGTCACCTGCGGCGTCACCCCGGCGCACTGGCTGCTGTCGGACATCGCGGTCAGCGACTATCGCACCTATGCCCGCGTCTCGCCGCCGCTGCGCGCCGAAAGCGATCGCCAGGCGGTGCTCGCCGCGCTCGCCGACGGCACGATCGACGTGATCGCCTCGGGCCATGACCCGCGCGGGCCGGAAGGCAAGCGCCTGCCCTTCATCGACGCCGACGAAGGCATGTCCGGCGCCGAGACCCTGCTCGCCCTCTCGCTCGGCCTCGTCCGCGACGGCACGCTGACGATGGAGCGGCTGTTCGAACTGCTCGCCGCCAATCCGGCGCGGATCCTGGGCCTCGACGCCGGCACGCTCGAGCCCGGCAAGCCCGCAGACTTCATCCTCTTCGCCCCGGACGCCCCCTGGCTGGTCGACGGCACGAAGATGAAGGCCCGCGCCGGCAACACCCCGTTCGACGGGCTGCCCGTCCAGGGCAAGGTCCACCGCGTGTTCAAGGGCGGGCGCGAGATCGAGTGACGCAATAGCCGTAGACCCCGGCCCTCCCCGTCATCCCGGCGAAAGCCGGGATCTCAGGCGAAGGCGCGGGGAAAGAGCCGCACGAGATCCCGGCTTTCGCCGGGATGACGGTTACGCAGCAACCCTCTCGCCCGCCTCGACAAACGGCGCGATCACCCCCATCGCCCGCTCGACGTAGAGTTCCTTCTCCCCCACCGGCGCGACGTAATGGATCGCCGCCTCGGCATCGGCGAGCGAGGAACCGCGCGCGATCATCCAGCTCGCCAGATATTGCGAGGCCAGGCAGCCGCCCGCGGTCGCGACATTGCCATGCGCCACGAACGGCGCGTCGATCACCTCGACGCCCGCTTCGATCACCCAGGGCTTGGTGGTAAGGTCGGTGCAGGCCGGCAGCGAACCGATCAGCCCGAGCTTCGCGAGCAGCAGCGTGCCCGAGCATTGCGCCCCGATCAGCTGGCGCGCCGGATCGAGCCGGATCCGCGCGAGCATCTCCGCATCCGCCGCGATCTCGCGCGTGCGGATGCCGCTGCCGATCAGCACCGCATCCGCTTCGGCCGCGAACGCCAGCGGCTTCTGCGCGGTGACCGTAACGCCGTTCATCGACGTGACCTGCGCACTTGGGCAGGTGATGTGGGCCATCCAGCCCTTGGCCTTCATCCGGTTGAGGATCGCCGCCGCGACGAAGCTGTCGAGCTCGTTGAACCCGTCGAATGTCAGCACCGCGATCTGCACCTGAAGACTCCCGTAAACCTGTACTCTGGTCCTATCAGGCGGCGCACAGTGCAACCATGCATTAATCGCCTCGGCCTAGGCAGCCTGTCATGGCTATTCCTATAAAAACCGCCGCACTGCTCACGGGATCGCTTTTCGCTGCGGGCTGCGCCTCCGGGGGAGCCGACGGTCTCAACCCGAAGAACAAGCTCCACTGCGCGGTCGTGCTGGGCGTCGCCGGCCAGAATGCCGAGCGCACCAATGCCCCCGCCGAGGCGCGGCGCGCGTTCTTCGTCGGCAATTCCTGGTACACGCAGCGCCTGCCCGAGCGCACGCTGGAAACGCCCGAGGCGAAGCAGGCATTGGCACTGGCCCGCCAGGATCTCGCCACCCTAGAGCCGATCGCCAAAGCCTGTATCGACCGCGCCACGCGTGAAGCGGGCTTCAAGGGCTTCCGCCGCCGGATCGGCGCGATGTACGACGAGGCCGACGCCGCGCGGCGATGATTGCCTGGCTGTTCCCCGGCGAAAGCCGGTGCCCAGGGTCACTGGCGATGTCCTGCTTGGCTCTGGCCCCCGGCTTTCGCCGGGGAACAGGAGAAACAGCGCCTCCCCTACTTCTTCGCCCGCGCCGGCTTCGCCAGATTCGCCGCCACCGCCTCGCGGATCAACGCCGTCAGCGCCGCTTCGTCGATCGCCTCGCCTTCATGGATGTCGATCGCACGCCGCACATTCCCGTCCAGGCTCGAATTGAACAGCCCGCTCGGATCGCCGAGCGAAGCGCCCTTGGCGAAGGTGAGCTTCACCGCCGCCTTGTAGGTCTCGCCGGTGCAGATAATCCCGGCATGCTCCCACACCGGCACGCCGCGCCATTTCCACGTCTCCTCCACCTCCGGATCGGCCGCGTGGATGATCGCGCGCACCTTCGCCAGCGTCGCGCCGCGCCAGTCGTCCAGCGCCGCGATGCGGGCGTCGATCTGCTCGGCGGCGGTCTTGTCCTCGCTCATGCGTTCCTCGCGAAATAGGGCTTGGCGAACATGTAGAGCCCCGTCGGCAACAGCACCAGCAGCGGCAGCACCGCGAGCAGCCCCAGCCACTGCGCGTTGGCCTGCAGGATCACCGCGATGATGTTCACGACCGCGGCGATGCTGAAAATGAACCCGCTCCAGCGGTGGACCTGACGTAGCATGGCATATCCTCCCTCGAATACATAACCTTCCGGCTATGCATTTCTCATAACCATCGGGTTATGCATTCGTCAAGCCCAACGAAAAAGGCCGGAGCGTCGCCGCCCCGGCCTTTCCTATTTCCCGATGGGAGTGGGAAAATTCGTTAGCGTGCGGCGAGGCGCGTGCCCGGCTTCACCCAGGCGGCAGTCGCATCGCCCGCGCCCGCGCGGACGAAGCAGGTCTGGCCGCTCGACTTGATCTGCTGGCACAGCGCGTTGGCGCCGCTGCGGTCATAGCCGCCCACCGACAGGCGATAGAAATTGCCCGCCTTGGTCGAGACCTTGGCGCCATAGGGCGTCTGACCGGCAAGGCCCGGAACGCGGTCGTCCATGCGGTTCCACGCATCGCGCGCCACCGCCGGGCTCACATAGGCGCCGAGCTGGACATAGAAATTGCCGCGCGACGGCTTGGCGGCCACCGCGCTCTTCTCGATCAGGCGCGGCGCCTTGGCGGCAACGGCGACGCTGGGCGCCGAGGCCCGCACCGCGGCGACGGGAACCGACTGCACCACTTCCGCGCGCGGGCCGAACACGACGCCGGCATTGGTGCCGGCGACCGGATTGGCCTCGGTCACCGCCACGGCAGGAGCCGCCGCAGCAACCGCGGTCGAGACGCCGGCCTCGGCGGCAACCGCTTCGGCGTTGGCGGGCACGCCCGGCATATAGGTGTCGACCGCTTCCGGCGCCGGCGCGGTCTGCACCGGCTGGACGGTCGCGGCGGCGAGCATCACATTCTGCTGCGCCAGCGCCAGGCGTACCGGCTGGCCGAGGTCCTGCACCGGCGTGACGTTGAGCAGCGCGGCGACCTGGTCATAGGCGTTGGTCGGGCGGGCGAAGTTCACCCACTGCATCATCCGCGCGTTGAGCTGATCCGGCGCGACGTCGACCGACGCGACCTGCTTGGCCTCGGCCCAGCGGCCCGAAAGCGCAAGCGCGAGCGCCAGGTTCTGGCGGGTCTTGGCGGTGGCGTCCTCGGCGCGAGCGGCCGGGCCCAGGATCTCGACGGCCTTCACCGGGTCGCCGGCCAGCGCATAGGCCAGGCCGCGATCGGCGGCGGGAATCGTATCCTCATGGCTGTCGAGCATCGCGCGCGCACCCGGCCAGTCGCCACCGGCGATCTTGGCGAGCACGAGATTGAGCGCGGCGCGCCCGTCGCCCGGGTTGAGGGTCAGCGTGTCGGCCAGCGCCTGGTTCGCCGAGGCGAAGCGGCCGGCGAGCAGATAGGCCTGGCCCAGCAGCGCGCGATATTCGGCGTTCTGCGGGTCGTTGGCCACCGCGGCCTCGGCATGGGCGACGGCATCGCCCGCCTTGCGCTTGGCAATCGCCTTGCGCGCGGCCCCGGCTTCCTGCGCGGCCTTCTTGGCGTTGGGCGCGTCGGTCGCGAAGGCCGAGAGCGCGAAGCCCTGGGTCGTAATGCCGGCTGCCAGCGTACCGCCGGCGGCCAGCGCCGAAAGGCCGATCACGAGCTTGCTACGGATCTTCATCATCCAGTCCTTACCGGTTCCCGGCCGGGCCGACCTGACGCGCGAGCGTCTCGACCTCGGTCAGCGATTCGAGAAAGGCGTCGAGCGCCTCGGTCACGATCTGCTGCGCCGAACGGTTGGTTACGGCCGATGCGAGGCGCAGTCGCAAATGCCGGTCATTGTCGAGGCGGAGCGTGAACGCCGCCTTGGATTTCTTGGCCACTTCGCGGGCGAGCCGCTCGGCAGCGGCCGGAGCCAGCGCAGGAGCCTGCGGAGCGGGAACCGAAGCCACGACCGGAGCCGGCTCGGCGACCTCCTCCACCACCGGCGGCAGTGCCGGCACGCGCGGCCGGGTCACCGGCACCGGTGCGGGGACCGGGGCCGGCTGGCTGAACCGCTCGTCGAGCTGCTCGATCTGGCGAAGCACCTGCGGCTTGGGCGCGGGCATCGGCGCCGGCTCGGGCACGAACTGCTGCGGCTGGGCGCTCTCGTCGCCCATGTCGTTCCAGCCGAGATCGTCCTGGGCGGTCGCCGGGTTCATCCCGACAAAGCCCTGCGGGCGCATCGCCGGCCGCGCCTGGCCCTTGCGGGCGAGCAAGCTCGAGGAGAGCGAAGCGGTGGGTTTCGGGGTGCCGAACATCAGCTCACCACCCGGCGGCCAAAGCCGCCACCCGGGCGCGCCGCGCCGAACTGGTTGACCGCGGTCGGAGCCGCGAACACGGTGCGGCGGAAGTTCTTCTCCAGCCGGTCATTGATATAGGTCCACAGCGCCTCGACCTCGCCGGCCGAGCGCCCGTTCGGGTCGACTTCCATCACGGTGCGGCCGTCGATCATCGAGGCCGCGAAATCGGTGCGGTGGTGCAGCGTGATCGGCGCGACCGTGCCGTGCTGCGACAGCGCGACGGCGGCCTCGCTGGTGATCCGCGCCTTGGGCGTCGCGGCGTTGACCACGAAGATCAGCGGCTTGCCCGCGCGGTCGCACAGGTCGACCGTGGCGCCCACGGCGCGTAGGTCATGCGGCGACGGGCGGGTCGGGATGACGATGAGCTCGGCCACCGCGATCACGCTCTGGATCGCCATCGTGATCGCCGGCGGGGTATCGATCACCGCGAGCTTGAAACCCTGCTGGCGCAGGATCTCGAGGTCCGAGGCGAGCCGCGCGACCGTGGTCTGCGCGAAGGCCGGAAGATCCGTCTCGCGCTCGTTCCACCAGTCGGCCAGCGAGCCCTGGGGGTCGATGTCGATCAGCACGACCGGGCCGCAGCCCGCCCGTTCCGCCTGCACGGCGAGATGGCCCGACAAGGTCGTCTTGCCGGATCCGCCTTTCTGCGATGCCAACGCGAGAACGCGCATGAACCCCCTCGAAATACCAGTTACCCGAGCGTGGGGATGCCATGCGGTCGTCTAAGAATGCGTTAACAGCGTTCCGCCCCGGGATTCTCCGGAGAAGACGGGCTAAGGATTTCTTTCACAAATGATGGTTAACTGCCATTTAGCCATTCATCCGGGGTGGGAGTCGAAGGTCGCATGAAGCTGCTGGGGTTGATCGCTGTTGCCGGGCTGGCGCTGGCCACCCCGCTTGCGCTCGCGCAGGACAATCCGGTCAAGGCGGGCGTGGAGGCCTGGGAGCGCGGCGATTACAAGACCGCAGTCGATCGCTGGCGCGGCCCGGCAATGAAGGGCGATGCCGACGCGCAGTTCAATCTCGGCCAGGCCTATAAGCTCGGCCGCGGCGTCAAGGCCGATCTCAACCAGGCCGAGACCTGGTATGGCAAGGCCGCCGCCCAGGGCCATGAGCAGGCCCAGGCCAGCTATGCCCTCGCCCTCTTCGCCAATGGCAAGCGCGATGCCGCGGCGTCGTGGCTCCAGCGCGCCGCCGGCCGCGGCGATCCCCGCGCCCAGTATGTGCTCGGCACGATGTATTTCAACGGCGACATCGTCCAGAAGGACTGGATCCGCGCCTATGCGCTGGTCACCCGCTCCTCGCAGTCGGGCCTCGCCGAGGCCTCGGGCGCGATCGCCCAGATGGACAAGTACATGACCGTGCAGGACCGCCAGGCCGGCCTCGCCCTCGCACGCAAATACGAGGAAGAGGCCAATCGCGCGCCCTTGCCCGGCAGCAACCCGCCGGTCGAGGTCGCCAGCGCCCAGCCGCCTCGCACCGTCCCGGTCCGCACGCCGCCGCGCGCCACGCCCAGCCCGGTGCCCGTGCCGGTCCGTACCCAGCCGGCGCCAGCCACCACCGCGATCCGCGACGGCGGCTGGCGCCTCCAGCTCGGCGCGTTCGGCGATCCCGGCAATGCCCGCAAGCTGTGGAGCCAGGTCGGCAACCGCTTCCCCGGCCGCTCGGTCAGCTATGTAAAGGCCGGCAGCCTCACCAAGGTGCTGGTCGGCCCGTTCGCCAGCCGCGCCGAGGCAGCGGGTGCCTGTCGCGGCATCAGCCCCTGCGTGCCGGTCAGCAACTAGGGCCTTCCTGCCCCTTCCATTCTCCGTCATCCCCGCGAAGGCGGGGATCCAGAGTTGCAAGGAACATCGCTCCATTACCCTGGATCCCCGCCTTCGCGGGGATGACGGTGGAGATTTGGGAAACGACACCCTCGAGAGTGCGCCCCACCGCAAACCCACACCGCTTCGGTCATATCGCAGTTGCAACAAAAGCCGGATCGTGGCGTTAGGGCGCCATGATCCGCTTCCTTGCGCTCGCGCCTTTGCTCGTCCTCGCCCTTCCCGCCCATGCGCAGGAGGGAGAGAGCAAGCCGCCCAAGCGCTACCGCGTCTCGCTCGGCCCGCAGCTCTCGCCCAATTATCCGGGTTCGGACAAGGTCCAGCTAAGCCCGCTGGTCGATGTCGCGATCGCGCGCGGCGACGATCCCTTCCCCTTCGAGGCAGCAGATGACAGCTTCGGCTTCGCGGCGTTCAAGTCGGGCGGGTTCGAGATCGGCCCCGCCGCCAATTTCCAGGGCTCGCGCCACCGCAAGGAAGCCGGCGCCCAGATCGACGAGGTCGGCACCACGGTCGAGCTGGGCGGCTATGCTCAATATTGGCTGGCCAGCTCGCTGCGCCTCCACACCGAGCTGCGCCAGGGTATCAACGGCCACAAGGGCCTGATCGGCAGCGCCGGCCTCGACTATGTCATGCGCGACGGCGACAAATGGCTGGTCGCGATCGGCCCGCGCGTCACCCTGTCCGACGCGAAATACCGCCGCGCCTATTTCGACGTCACCCCCGCGGTCGCGGCCCGCACCGGCCTGCCGGTCTACCGGGCAGACGGCAGCGCGGTCCACGCGCTCGGGGTCAGCAGCACCGCCACCCGCCAGTTCAGCCGCCACTGGGGCGTCTACGGCTATGCCCGCTACGACCGCCTCACCGGCGACGGCGCCGACAGCCCTCTGACCACCAAGCCCTATGGCAGCCGCGACCAGTTCTCCGGCGGCCTGGGCCTGAGCTTCACCTTCGGCAAGGGTGTGCGCTGAGCAACCTCTTCTGCCTTCTTAGCCCTCTCCCGCTTTCGTGCGGCACAACCTGATTCCCCTCCCTGAAAGGGAGGGGCTAGGGGTGGGTTAGCGAGCACAGCTCGCTTCTGATACGCTCGCCCTATGGTCCGCCGCATCGATCCAGCGCTGCTCGCCCGCGCCCGGGAGCTGCGTAACAATCCGACTCTCACCGAACTCGCCGTCTGGCACCTGATTTCGCGCTATCGCCCAGCTTTCACGCGCCAGCATATACTCGCGCCTTTCATCATCGATCTGGCCTGTCGGGAAGCGAAGCTTGGCGTCGAGTTCGACGGCAGCCAGCACATCGCAAACGCCAAGCAGGACGAGCGCCGCACGGCATATCTGGAAGCAGAAGGCTGGCGCATCATCCGTCTCTGGAATTCCGAGGTGCTGTCGAATCCGGAAGGCGCGGTTCAGCATATTCTGGAACGGACGGCAGAGCGTTTGGATGGCGTCTATCCGGAACCCATGCCTTCTAGAGAAGGAAGGACAAGAAAGCCACGCTGGAGCTGATCCCGCTTACTCCCCTTCCTGCAAGGGAGGGGTTGCGAGCGCAGCGAGCCGAGCTACCGGCCCGCGAAATAGAAAAGGCCGGGCATCGAGCCCGACCTTTTCTAACCCACCCCTAACCCCTCCCTTGCAGGGAGGGGAATTTCCTAAACCTCCACCCACTCCGCCTTCGCAATCCCCTGCGCATACAGCAGCGCGGTCAGGTCGCCATGATCCACCCGAACCCCTGCCGCCGCCGCGACGATCGGCTTGGCGTGGTACGCAACCCCCAGCCCCGCCTCGCGGATCATCGCCAGGTCGTTGGCGCCGTCGCCCACCGCGAGCGTGTCCGAAGCACTCAGCCCCAGTTCGTCCCGCACCGCCAGCAGCGTATCCAGCTTCGTCGCGCTGTCGACGATCGGCTTCTCGACCTCGCCCGTCAGCACGCCATCCGCGATCACCAGCTTGTTGGCGATCATCCGGTGGAACCCGATCTCGCTGCCCACCGGCTCGGCGAACCGCGTGAACCCGCCCGAGACCAGCACGCAGGTCGCGCCCCGTGCCCGCATCGTCCGCACCAGCGCCTTGGCGCCCGGCATCAGCTTCACCCGCTCGCGCAGGCACTGCTCGATCGCGCTTTCCGAAAGTCCCTTCAGAAGCGCCACCCGCGCATCGAGCGCCTCGGCAAAATCGAGCTCGCCGCGCATCGCCCGCTCGGTCACCTCGGCGACCTGCGCCTTGATCCCTGCGAAATCGGCCAGCTCGTCGATGCACTCGACGGTGATCATCGTCGAATCCATGTCGGCGATCAGCAGCTTCTTCGCGCGCCCCTCGGCCGGCTGCACCGCCACATCGGTGAAGGGAAACGCCCCCTCCAGCGCCGCTCGCGCCGCATCGGGATGCATCCTGAATTCCAGGTCCGCCGCGCGGCCCTCATCGATCCAGCGCACGCTTCCGGGTCCGCAATGCACCGAAGCCAGCCGATCAGCGGCTTCCGAAAGCTGCCCTGCGGCCAGACCATCTGCTATAAGCGTCGCGATGAACATCGGATCCCCTGAACTGCCAATGGTGGCGCTCATCGCAGGGCCGACCGCGAGCGGCAAGTCCGCGCTCGCGCTCGCCCTTGCGGAAAAACATGACGGCGTCGTGATCAATGCGGATTCGATGCAGGTCTATGCCGATCTGCGCGTGCTCACCGCCCGGCCCAGCGTCGAGGAAGAGAAGCGCGCGCCGCACCTGCTGTTCGGCCATGTCGACGGCGCCGAAGCCTATTCGGCCGGGCGCTGGGCAGCGGAGGCGCGGGCTGCGATCCACGAAGCGCATGCAGCCGGCCGCCTCCCCATCCTGGTCGGCGGCACCGGCATGTACATGCGCACCCTGCTCGACGGCATCGCCCCGGTGCCCGAGATCGATTCGCTGATCCGCAGCGAGGTCCGCGCCCTTACCGTCGAACAGGCCCGCGCCGAGCTCATGCGGCTCGATCCCGATGCCGCCGCTCGCCTCGGCCCGATCGACACGCTGCGCATCTCGCGCGCGCTCGAAGTCGTCCGCTCCACGGGCAAGCGGCTCGCCGAGTGGCAGGCCGAGCGGCATGGCGGGATCGGCCACGAGATCCGTGTCGCCGCGACGATCCTCCTGCCCGACCGCACCTGGCTCGCCGACCGGATCGATCGCCGCTTCCGCCATATGGTCAATGTCGCCAAGGGCGAGGTCGAGGCGCTGCTCGCCCGCACCGACGTGCCCGACGACGCCCCCGTGCTGCGCGCGATCGGGGTGCGCGAGATCGGCCTGGCGCTCGCCGGCGAGAGCAACATGGACGAAGCACATTTCGCCGGCTCGCTCGCCACCCGCCAGTACGCCAAGCGGCAATACACCTGGTTCCGCCGCCAGCCTCCGCCGGAGTGGGAGCGCACGGACGAGACACAAACAAACAGACTCGTCGAGCAATTCGAAACAAAATTACTATAATTCGGCTTGACGCGTAGTTTTCGTGCGGGTAGCAGCGCCCTTCGGCGGTGTTTCCCGCACCGCAACAAACGGAGGCCGATGTGACGACCGAGAAGAGTGGAGCAGACATCCTGATCGAGACGCTGAGCGATCTCGGTGTGGAAGTCGTGTTCGGCTATCCGGGCGGCGCGGTGCTTCCGATCTATGATGCGATCTTCAAGCAGGACCGCATCAAACATATTCTTGTCCGCCATGAGCAGGCGGCGACGCACGCGGCGGAGGGCTATGCCCGCGCCACCGGCAAGCCGGGCGTCGTCCTCGTCACCTCGGGCCCGGGCGCGACCAACGCCGTTACCGGGATCACCGATGCGCTGATGGATTCGATCCCGATGGTCGTCATCACCGGCCAGGTGCCGACGGCGCTGATCGGCACCGATGCCTTCCAGGAAGCGGACACGGTCGGCATCACCCGCCACTGCTCGAAGCATAATTACCTGGTGAAGGATCCCGCCCGGCTCGAGCCGACGATCCGTGAGGCCTTCTATATCGCCACGTCCGGCCGTCCCGGCCCGGTCGTGATCGACATCCCCAAGGACGTCCAGGTCGCCACCGCGCGGCGCGGCGAGAATGCGCCGATCTCGCACAAGACCTATCGCCCGCAGACCGAGCCGGACATGGTCTCGATCGAGAAGGCGGTCGACATGCTGGCCGCGGCCGAGCGCCCGATCTTCTACACCGGCGGCGGAATCATCAATTCCGGACCCGAAGCTTCGCGCCTGCTGCGCCAGCTCGCCGATGTAACGGGCGCGCCTGTTACATCGACGCTGATGGGCCTCGGCGCTTTCCCAGCTTCCGACGACAAGTGGCTGGGAATGCTGGGGATGCACGGCACCTATGAGGCCAACCTGGCGATGAACCAGGCCGACCTCATCATCGCGCTCGGCGCCCGTTTCGACGACCGGGTGACCGGCCGTCTCGATGCCTTCGCGCCGAACAGTGCGAAGATCCACGTCGATATCGACCGTTCGAGTATCAACAAGAACGTTCGCGTCGACCTGCCCATCGTGGCGGACGTCGGTTCGGCGATGCGGGCGATGCTCGATACGTGGCACCTTCGCAAACATCCGAAGCCGGACCTGTCCGAATGGTGGAGCCGCATCCATGGCTGGCGCCAGGTCGGTTGCCTCGAGTTCCAGGAGAGCGATCCCCAGGTCATCATGCCCCAGCGCGCCATCCGCGCGCTGTGGGAGGCGACCAAGGACCAGGCCCCGATCATCACCACCGAAGTCGGCCAGCACCAGATGTGGGCGGCGCAGCACTTCCACTTCGATGATCCCAACAAGTGGCTGACTTCGGGCGGTTTGGGCACGATGGGCTATGGCCTGCCGGCCGCGATCGGCGCCCAGCTCGGCAACCCGGACCGGCTGGTCATCGACATCGCCGGCGAAGCCTCGATCCAGATGAACATCCAGGAGCTGGCCACCGCGACCCAGTACCGGCTGCCGGTCAAGATCTTCATCCTGAACAACGAATATATGGGCATGGTCCGCCAGTGGCAGGAGCTGACCTACCAGTCGCGCTATTCGGAGAGCTACTCGGACGCCCTCCCGGATTTCGTAAGGCTGGCAGAGGCTTATGGCTGGAAGGGCATCCGCATCGAGACGCGCGACCAGCTCGACGCCGGCATCGCCGAGATGCTCGCCTATGATGGGCCGGTGGTGGTCGATTGCCGCGTGGCCAAGCTCGCCAACTGCTTCCCGATGATCCCGTCGGGCGCGGCCCATACCGAAATGCTGCTCCAGTCGGCCGAAGTCTCGGGCGAGATGGACGATGAAGCCAAGGCACTGGTCTGAACCCATGCATATCAAGGAAGAAGCAGTCGAGCGGCATACGCTCGCGGTCATCGTCGACAACGAGCCGGGCATCCTCGCCCGGATCGCGGGCCTGTTCACCGCGCGGGGCTACAACATCTCCTCGCTCACCGTGTCCGAGATCACCGACGACGACCTGATCAGCCGGATCACCATCGTCACCCACGCCTCGGCGCCGGTGATGGAGCAGATCATCGCCCAGCTCGAGCGGCTGGTGCCGGTGCACAAGGTCACCGACCTCACTGCCTTCGGGCAGCATGTCGAGCGCGAGCTGGCGCTGGTTAAGGTGGCGGGCACCGGTGAACACCGGATCGAGGCGCTGCGCCTCGCCGAGGTCTATCGCGCCCGGGTGGTCGATGCGACTACCTCCAGCTTCGTCTTCGAAGTGACCGGCGGTACCGAGAAGATCGACAAGTTCGTCGAGCTGATGCGCGACCTCGGCCTGGTCGAGATCGCCCGCACCGGCATCGTCGCGATTGCGAGAGGCGCGGAAGCGGCCTGAACATCTTAGCCGCCACCCTGCACGAGCGGGGAGCGGAGATCGAAAAAGGGAATAAAATCAATGCGCGTTTACTATGATCGCGACGCCGATCTGAACCTGATCTCGAACAAGAAGATCGCCATCCTCGGCTATGGCTCGCAGGGCCATGCCCATGCGCAGAACCTGCGCGACAGCGGCGTCAAGGAAGTCGCGATCGCGCTGCGCCCGGGTTCGCCCTCGGCCGCCAAGGCGGAAGGTGCCGGCTTCAAGGTGCTGCCGAACAAGGAAGCCGCCGCCTGGGCCGACATCCTGATGATCCTCGCGCCGGACGAGCACCAGGCCGCGATCTATGAGAACGACATCAAGGGCAACCTGCGCCCCGGCGCCGCCCTCGCCTTCGCCCATGGCCTCAACATCCACTTCGGCCTGATCGAGGCGCCCTCGGATGTCGACGTGATCATGATCGCCCCCAAGGGCCCCGGCCACACCGTGCGCAGCGAATATGCCCGCGGCGGCGGCGTGCCCTGCCTGATCGCGATCCACCAGGACGCCTCGGGCAACGCGCATGACATCGCGCTGGCCTATGCCTCGGGCGTCGGCGGCGGCCGCTCGGGCATCATCGAGACCAATTTCCGCGAGGAATGCGAGACCGACCTGTTCGGCGAGCAGGCTGTGCTCTGCGGCGGCGCCACCGCGCTGGTCCAGGCCGGCTTCGAAACGCTGGTCGAGGCCGGCTACGCGCCCGAAATGGCCTATTTCGAGTGCCTCCACGAGCTCAAGCTGATCGTCGACCTGATGTATGAAGGCGGCATCGCCAACATGCGCTACTCGATCTCGAACACCGCCGAATATGGTGACATCAAGACCGGCCCGCGCATCATCACCGAAGAGACCAAGAAGGAAATGAAGCGCGTCCTCGCCGACATCCAGTCGGGCCGCTTCGTGAAGGACTTCGTGCTCGACAACCGCGCCGGCCAGCCGGAGCTCAAGGCCAGCCGCATCGCCGCCAAGCGTCACCAGATCGAGCAGGTCGGCAGCGAGCTGCGCGCGATGATGCCGTGGATCGGCGCCAACAAGCTGGTCGATCAGACCAAGAACTAATCGCTTTGCCGAGGTCGGCGGTGCGCGCCGGCCTCGGCCCTTTTCTCCGGTGCCGCAATGCGTGCGGCAATCGCTGCCAGGCAGGCCTGCGTGCTGTCATGGCGGGGCTGGGGCAAGTGGAAGAAGTATCCCATGGCGCATCTCCCGAAAGCGTCGGGACAGCGTCTCACCGGCATGGCGCCGGCGCCAGCGCGGAACTCCCCGGTTGGGAGGCTTCCGGAACCCGCTTTTAGCCTTCTGTTCACCCTGTCCCCGCGCCGCCCGCTCCGTTTCGGAAACCATGCGTTGCCGCCTTCGGGATTTTCCCGCCACGCCGGCATCCCCACAAAGCGCACTCCTTCCCCACAGAGGAGTTTCCATGCGCGTTCTCATCGCCGTTGCCTTGCTTGCCGCCACCCCGCTCGCCGCCTACGCCGCCCAGCAGGCGGTCCAGCTCCCCGGCCAGCCCGACACCGCCCGCATCGCGGCCGGCACCTATGCCGTTGATGGCGGCCACACCCAGGTCAGCTACACCGTCGATCACTTCGGCTTCAGCAAGTTCACCGGCCAGGCCGGCGGGGCCACCGGCACGCTCGCCATCGATCCGAAGAAGCCCGCCGACGCCAAGCTCGACGTGACCATCCCGGCCTCGGGCATCGTCACCACCGTCAAGGCGCTCGACGAGCATCTCGGCACCGCCGACTTCTTCGACGCCGCGAAATATCCGGATATCCGCTTCATCTCGACCAGCGTGGCCGTTCAGGGCACCAGCGCCAGGATCACCGGCAACCTCACGCTGCACGGTGTCACCCGCCCGGTGGTGCTCGACACGAAGTTCGTCGGCGCCGGCGACAATCCGATGACCAAGAAGCTCAACTTCGGTTTCTCGGCGACTGCGAAGATCAAGCGCAGCGATTTCGGCATGGACAAGTATGTCCCCTTCGTCTCGGACGAAGTCGCGCTCGAGATCAACGCGGCATTCACCGCGCAGTAACCCCCTTCCGATCCAATCGACTGCTCCCGTGGCGCATGATATACGGTGCCGCGGGAGCATCTCGATGATCGATGACTATCGAACTGCCATGGCGGCGGCCGCGCAACTGGAGGCCGCAGCCGAGGAATTGCAGGCGCTCACCGTCCGCCTGGACAAGCTGGTGCGCAAGCAGGAGCAGTCCGGCAGCTGGTTCGAAGACGACTGGCCGGACGAGTATCGCATTCGCGGGCACGAAGTGGATGGCCCGCTCGAAGCCGGTGCCAAGCTGTTCAAGGAATATCTGTTCATCTACCCCGCCCAGCAGGACAGCTGGCGCGACGGCGGCAGCTATTGGGGAGAGAATGAGAAAACCAACCGGCCGCTCCTCGAGCAATGCGCGGACAAGGCGAGGATCCTGCGGCTCTGCGCGGCGGCGGTGCGTGGCTGGGCGGGCACCCTGCCCCCCTCATCTTCGGAATAGTTGAGCCGGCGCGCATTCGGCTGCATCATGCCCTCCATTATCGACGGAGGGGCAATGAGCGAGACGGAAGAAGGTCGGGGCGGCGTCAATCGGGTTGAGGCGTTCTCCGACGGCGTGATCGCCATCATCATCACGATCATGGTGCTCGAGATGAAGGCACCGGAGGAACATGGCCTGGCGCATCTCTGGTCGCTCTGGCCGGTCTTCACGGCCTATGTGCTCAGCTATGCCTATGTCGCGATCTACTGGGTGAACCACCACCGGCTGTTCGCCCATGCCAGCCGCATCACCAACGCACTGCTCTGGTCGAACATCGCGCTGCTGTTCACGCTCTCGCTGGTCCCTTTCGCCACGGCCTATCTCGGCGAGCAGCATTTCAGCCATGATGCGACCCTGGTCTATATGTGCGTGATGATGCTGCCGAGCTTCGCCTATGTGTGGCTCCAGTCCGTGATCCGCCGCACCGGTCGGCAGGACGCGGCGGCGCAGGACTATCACCAGCATTCGCTGCGCAAGGGGCTGGTCGCCTCGGCCATCTACGCC
Organism: Sphingomonas kyeonggiensis; assembly: GCF_014204495.1. GTDB lineage: Bacteria > Pseudomonadota > Alphaproteobacteria > Sphingomonadales > Sphingomonadaceae > Sphingomonas > Sphingomonas kyeonggiensis_A. The sequence continues at coordinate 1,160,394 of NZ_JACHLN010000002.1, forward strand.
AGCGGCATCGCCCTCACCTTCTCCAGCCCCTGGGCAGGCCTCGCCTGCGCCGCGCTGGTCGCAGTGCTGTGGTTCCTCCCCAAGGGCCCGATCGACGCGCTGTTCGGAGGGTAGATATCTAATCTCCCTCTCCCGCTTTTGCGGGAGAGGGACGGCTTTCCCGGCGAATGCCGGGGGAGCCAGGGTGAGGGTGAGTGCTGGACGCACATACGGCGCTTGCCGCTCCCACTGCCCCTCACCCTTCCGCCGCTTCGCGGCTCCCTCCCTCTCCCGCAAAAGCGGGAGAGGGAAATGCGCCCCCCCCCAAAAGAAAAGGCGCCCCGGTTTCCCGGAGCGCCCCATCCCTGCCCGCAGGCGTCTCGATCAGAAGCCGAAGCGCAACCGCGCGCCGTAGAAGCGCGGATAGCCCGGATAGCCGTTATAGTTGCCGGTCTGCTCCGGCACGGCGAAGCCCGAGATGAAGTAGAAGGTGTTGGTGATGTTCTCGACGAAGATCTCGCCGCGGATCTTGCCGTCATTGGTCTGCAGGCCGATCGCACCGTTGAGCAGGCCATAGCCCTCGTTGCGGATCGCGGTGCGGCCGCTGGCCGGGTCCGGATTGCTCGACGGGATGTTGACTTCGCTGTTGTAGCGGAAGTCGAGGTGGATCAGGCCCTTCAGGTTGTCCGAAACCCGCGGCTCCCAGGTCACCGCGCCGGTCACCGTGTGCTTCGGCTGGTTCTGGAACTGGCGGCCTTCCTGGCCCTGCAGCGGCGTGCCGGTGAAGTTGTTCGACTTGGCGTACTGCGCGTCGATATAGCTGTAGGCGAGCTGGAAGGTCAGCTTGCTCGTCGGCCGGATCGTCGATTCGACTTCGACGCCCTTCGAGATGCTCTTGTCGACATTCTGGACGACGAAGTTGTTGCCCGAGAAGACCAGCGACTGCAGCCCGTAGAAGTTCATGTAGAACGCCGCGAGGTTCAGCGTGAACGCACGGCTCGGGCTCGCCTTGAAGCCGACTTCGAAGGCGTCGTTGGTCTCCGCGCCGAAGCGCAGGTCACGGCCCTGGGCGCCGTTGCCGCCGAGCAGCACGGAGTCGAAGGTCGCCTGGTCGAGATTGTAGCCGCCCGACTTGTAGCCGTGATCGTAGCTGCCATAGACCATCAGCTTCGGCGAGAACTTGTAGGCCAGCTTGACGGTGCCGGTGATCTCGTCGTCGGTGAAGCTGTCGGTATAGTTGCCGTTGAACTCGCTGTTCACGGCCGGGTTGCAGCTCAGCAGGTACAGGTTGTTGAAGATGCCGAGCTGCTTGAGCAGGTTGGCATAGGCGGTCGCCGCCGGCTGGCCCGCGCGCACATTGTTGAAGAAGGTGCAGCTGCCGGTGTTGCTGTTGATCGACGCGTTCATCGTCTTGCGCTCGTGATTCCAGCGCGCGCCGAGGGTCAGCGACAGATTGTCGGTGACGTTGACGATGTTGTGGGTGAACAGCGCGATCGCGTCGGTCTTCACGCCGAACACGTCGTTATTGTTGCCCTGGCCAGGCGTAGCGCCCGGCAGCGGCGAGGCGGCGAGCGCCGCCAGGCCCGGGATCGGCGTGGACGGGAAGCCCGGGATCACGCAGAGCCCGGCCGGTGCCGTGCCCGCCTGGGCGCGGAAGCAGCCGACCAGCGGAGCCAGCGTCGCGCCATAGACCGAGGTCAGCGCCGCCAGCGAGTTCGGCACCGCCGGGTTCAGGAACACCGCGCCCGGCGTCGGCACCGTCGGGCCGAGCGAACCGTAGAACTGCACCTTGCCGCCGAAGGACGGGCCGGCCAGCGCGTTGAACACCGAGTCGACATAGAGGTTGGCGTCGTTGCCGAAGCGCACCGTGTCGGTCAGGTCGTTCTTCTCGTTCAGGTAGAAGCCGCCGACCAGCCAGTCGAGCTTGCCGTTGAAGGCCGAGCCCTGGAGGCGGATTTCCTGGGTGAAGTCCTTGAGCTCGGTGCGGTAATTGTCGCGATAGGCGCGATCGATGCCCGAGAAGTCGATGTCCTGGCTGCGCAGGGCACGCCAGTCACGATAGGCGGTGATCGAGGTCAGCTTGACGTCGCCCAGATCCCAGTTGAGCTCGCCCGAGAAGCCCCAGTCCTTCACCTTCTCGCCATAGTTGCGGTTGGGCGAGGCCGCCTGGATGCGGTCGCTGGGCGGGCCGGTATAGATGCCGGTGCGGCCCTGCGAGGCGGCGATGCCGTTGATGACCTGTGCCATCGGCCCGCGGACCACCGACACGGTGGCGCAGCAGACTTCGTCGGTCTGGTAATAGTCGGCGATCAGGCGGAAGGTGATGTCGCCCTTGTCGAGCAGCGCCTGGCCACGCAGTGCCCAGCGATCGACGTCGTTGAAGCGGCGGTTGCTGTTGGCGTCCTTGATATAGCCGTCGCGCTTCCGGTAGCTGCCGTCGAGGCGCAGCGCGAGGGACTCGCTCACCGGCCCGGTGATCGCACCCTTGACGCCATAGGCGTTGTAGTTGCCGTACGAGCCCTCGACATAGCCGTGCGTCTCGAACTGCGGGAGCGCGGTGTAGATGCTCAGCGCGCCGGCCGAGGTGTTGCGGCCGAACAGCGTGCCCTGCGGGCCGCGCAGCACTTCGACGCGCTCCAGCTCGGGAAGCTCGGAGATGGCGACGCCGGCGCGGGCGCGGAACACGCCGTCGATGAACACGCCAACCGCCGGCTCGAAGCCTGGATTGTCGCCGCCGGTGGTGATGCCGCGCAGATAGATGGTGGTGCCGGTCGCCGAGGACTGGCCGGTCGAGCTCTGGATCGACGGAGCGAGCTGCTCGAGGTCGCGGACGTTGTCGACACCCGAATTCTGCAGTTCCTGCGCACCGATGGCGGTGATCGCGATCGGCACGTCCTGCACGGTCTCGTTACGGCGGGTAGCCGTCACGATGATCTCGTTCGAGGACTGATATTCCTGGCTGTCGTCCGACGGCGCGGGCGCCGGCGTGGTCTGCTGCTGGGCAAAGGCGGGCGTCGCGAAAAACAGCGTAAGCGCAGTCGCCGCGAGCAAGTCGAGCTTCTTCATCGGGTGCAATCCCCCTCCTCTGGGTGCCGGCCGGCTTGTACCGGTCGCGACGTTGCTTTTATCGGGGACGAAACTAACGCTGCATTTTTGAGCCCGTCAACGGGGATAAGCGTCGGAACTCTGCGGTTTTCGGCCCTTTTTCCCGGGGAGATACAGTTGAGCCACACCCGGTTTCTGCAAGAAGCGCAGATGCCGTAGCGTAAAGGCCGAACGCGGTCAGGAAGAGACGAAAATGGTGCATGATCACGAGGATCCCGAAGATGGCGATATTGTCGCATCGCCGCCCAAAATTCCGGTCCCCGAGGAAGTTGCCGACGCGATCCGCACGCTGATCCGCTGGGCCGGAGACGATCCCGGCCGCGAAGGACTGCTCGACACGCCCCAGCGCGTCGCCCGCGCCTGGAAGGAATATTGCGCGGGCTATGAAGAGGACCCGGCGCACCATCTCAGCCGGGTGTTCGAGGAAGTCGGCGGCTATGACGACATCGTCCTGCTGAACGGCATCCCCTTCCAGTCGCACTGCGAGCACCACATGGCGCCGATCACCGGCAAGGCCTCGATCGCCTATCTACCCAAGGACCGCGTCGTCGGCATCTCCAAGCTCGCCCGCGTGCTCCACGGCTTCGCCCGCCGGCTGCAGGTGCAGGAGCGCCTGACCGCGCAGGTTGCCGACTGCATCTGGGAGCGGCTCCAGCCCCAGGGCGTCGCCGTGGTGATCGAAGCGACGCATGGCTGCATGACCGCCCGCGGCGTGCGCACCCCCGGCGTCGGCATGGTCACCAGCCGCATGATGGGCGTGTTCCGCGACGACGAGCGCAGCCGCCAGGAAGTGCTCAAGCTGATGGGCTATTGATGCGCATACTGGTTACCGGCGGCGCGAAGAGGATCGGCGCGGCGATCGCCCGCCGGCTCGCCTTGCGCGGCCACCAGGTGGCGATCCACCACCACCACGCCCCTGACGAAGCCGAGGCCCTGCGCGCCCAGATCGCGGCCGAGGGTGGCGCCGCCTGCGTGGTGACCGGCGAGCTGGCGGAAGCCGCCACTGCTCCCGCCCTGATCGCCGCCGCCCGCGAAGGGCTCGGCGGCCCGATCGAGGGCCTGGTCAACAACGCCTCGCAATTCGCCTGGGACGCGTTGCCGCTCGCCGACTTCGCCCTGCTCGACCAGCATATGCGGGTGAACTGCGGCGCCCCCGTCGCGCTCGCCTCGGCCCTCGCCGCGCAGGACGATCTCGACCAGGGCGCGGTGGTCAACCTGCTCGACCAGAAGCTCGCCAATCTCAACCCGGACTTCCTCACCTACACGCTGAGCAAGGCCGCGCTCGCCACCGCGACCGAGCTGCTCGCCCGCGGCCTCGCCCCGCGCATCCGGGTCAACGCCGTGTCGCCCGGCCTCACCCTGCCCAGCCTCGACCAGACCGCGCAGGAATTCGCCGAGCATGCCCGGCAGAACCTGCTCCAGCGCCCGGTCGCGCTGGCGGACATCGCCGCCACGGTCGAGATGCTGCTCACGACGCCGAGCATCACCGGGCAGAACATCTTCGTCGATTGCGGCCAGCGCTTCCTTGCACGCGACGGCGACGTGATGTTCGAAGGCCGGGAGCGTCCCATTGGCTGAGTACACGATCCTGCTCGACGGCCTCGAGGTCGCGATGGGCCTCGGCATCCACCCCGAGGAACGCGCCGCGCCCCAGCGGGTGACGCTGCACGTCGCGATGACCTGCCGCTACCCCACCCCGCCCGAAGACCGGATCGACGCGGTCGTCGATTACGATTTCCTGCGAGCTGGCATCCGCAAGCTGGTGGAATCGAAGCATTTCGAGCTGCAGGAAACCCTGTGCGAGCAGGTCGCCGCGCTGGCGTTCGAGGACCCGCGCGTCGCGAAGGTCACCGTCCGCTCGATGAAGCTCGACATCTATCCCGACGCCCGCATCGGCTGCGAGATCGTCCGGGAGCGCTGATCAGGCCGCCACTGCCCGGGGCGGCTGCCACACCACCGGCACCAGCCCGAAGGCATGGAACAGCGCGACACGGTTCCGCCCCTCGCCCTTCGCCCGGTAGAGCGCCACATCCGCCCGGATCAGCGCCTCGTTCGGCAGCTCACCGGGGCCGTAGTCGGCCACCCCGAAGCTCGCGCTCAGCCGATGGTCCGGCGCCATCGCCGCATGCGTGCTGGCATGGAAATGCATCCGCAGCACCTCGGCCAGCCCGGCCGCGTCGTTCGCGCTGTTGCCCGGCAGGAAGATCGCGAACTCCTCACCCCCCAGCCGTCCGACCTTGAAGCCGGTCGCGGCCAGCACATCGGCGAACAGCCGGATCACTTCATCGCCGACATGATGGCCGTAGCGGTCGTTGACCCGCTTGAAATGATCGATGTCGCAATAGATCACCGCGCCGCCGCGCGGCGCCTCGCCCCGCACCGCCTGCTCGAACGCCTGGCGATTGAGCACCCCGGTCAAATGGTCGCGCTCCGAGCGCAGGCGATATTCGGTGATGATCCCGGCGATGATCTTGGCAAGCAGCAGGAACACCGAAGGCGGCGTCAGCAGCGCCGACACGAGCAACAGCCCGCGCTCGAACGCAGTCGGCATGATCTCGGCATACTGCACCTCGAACCCGAACAGCGCCGGATAGAGCGGCATGCGCACCAGGAACAGCGTCGCGATCACCACCATGCAGCCGAGCAGCGCACGATCGACCCAGCCCCGCGGCCGCCGCGAAAGATGGACGATCCCGTCGCCCAGCGACAGCGCGCAGGCCAGCTGGAACGGCATGGTCATCACCACGAAGGGCGCCCGCACCGCAAGCAGCGCCAGCGAGCAGATCACCAGCGCGATGCTCGTGCCGATCACCCGCCAGTTCTGCTTTCCCCCGGTCGAGATGCGCACCGCCTGGCTGAAGCAGAGATAGGCCGGCGGCACGAGCAGGGTCGCGGCGAGCAGCTCGCTCTCGCCATGTTGCGCCAGCGAGAGCACCAGCATCTCGGTGGTGCCGCACAGCAGCGCCGCCACCATCCAGGACAGCGCGGACTCGCTCCGCATGCCGATCCGGATCGCGCCGACAAGCAATGCCAGCGTCGCAAAGACGCACGCATGCACCAGTGATAGGCTGACGAACAATCCCGATACCCCCGAGCCCCGAACATGGCCGGAAAGGGGTTAACGAGGCCCTTATCGCCCTCCGTATTTTCCCGCAGCACCGGCTTTGCGCGCGAGCGGGAAGATCGATATCTGGGGCCCGACACGGATCGGACGCGATCGATCACAGGAGAGTGCAATGACGGCCCCGCTGACCAGCCTCGAACTTCGCTCCACGGTATCGAGCGACGGCAAGCTCACGCTCTCGCTCGAGCCCGTGACGCTGGAAGCCCCCGGCCCCGACGAAGTCATCGTCAGGGTCGAGGCCGCGCCGATCAACCCGTCCGATCTCGGCCTGCTGCTCGGCCCGGCCGATATGGCGACGCTCGCCACCGGCGGCACGCCGGACCGCCCCACCCTCACCGCCGATATCCTCGCCGGCCGGATGGGCGCGATGAAGCCGCGGCTCGATGAGTCGATGGCGGTGGGCAACGAAGGCGCCGGCACGGTGGTCGAGGCCGGCACGAACGTCGCCCATCTGCTCGGCAAGAAGGTCGGCATGCTCGGCGGCGCGATGTATGCCCAGTATCGCAAGCTCGCCGCGCGCGACTGCATCGCGCTCCCCGAAGGCGCCACCGCCGCCGACGGCGCCTCGATGTTCGTCAATCCGCTGACCGCCCTGTCGATGGTCGAGACGCTGCGGATGGAGGGCCACAAGGCGCTGGTCCACACCGCCGCCGCCTCCAACCTCGGCCAGATGCTCAACCGCGTCTGCATCGCCGACGGCGTGCCGCTGGTGAACATCGTGCGCAGCGAAGCCCAGGCGCAGATCCTGCGTGACATCGGCGCGAAGTACATCGTCGACAGCAGCGCCCCCGATTTCCGCGAGGCGCTCACCGATGCGATCGCCGAGACCGGCGCCACCCTCGCCTTCGACGCGATCGGCGGCGGCAAGATCGTCAACTCGATCCTCCACGCGATGGAAGCGGCCGCCAACCGCACCGCCACCGCCTATAGCCGCTACGGCTCTTCGACCTGGAAGCAGGTCTATATCTACGGCATGCTCGACACCGCGCCGACCGAGCTCGATCGCGGCTATGGCCTCGCCTGGGGCGTCAGCGGCTTCCTGGTCACGCCCTTCCTGATGAAGCTCGGCCTCGAAGGCACGCTGCGCCTGCGCGCCCGCGTCGCCGCCGAGCTGACCACCACCTTCGCCAGCACCTACACCCAGACGATCTCGCTCGCCGAAGCGCTCGATCCGGATGTGGTCCAGGCCTATGCGAAGAAGGCGACCGGCGAGAAATACCTGATCGACCCGAGCCGGTAGTTCCCGAATAACATCCCATCCCCCTCAATCCCTCCTGCGCTAGTTTTCGCGAAGGCAGGGAGCAGTTGCGAAGCCATGCGATTGGAGGATATCGCCGGGAAGTTCGCTTCGGGGGGATTGGATGCGGATCTTTGCTGTGATCTTTTCACTGGCCGTGTCGCTCCTTGCGCCGGCTCTGGCCAATGCCGCCTGGCTTGAGGCCCGTACTGACCATTTCGTCCTTACGATCGACGCCAGCGAGGAAGATGCGCGCGCCTTCGCACTCCGGCTCGAGCAGTTCGATCAGGGGCTGCAACTGCTTTACGGCGTAACCGACACGCCAGATCGGCGATCGCGGCCGATCCATGTCTATGCCCTGTCGCAGCAGCTTTTCGCCGAGACCTGCCGCTGCGGCCTCACCCTTGCCTATTACAGCCCTCGCGCGACAGGCTCGTTCATCCTCACCCAATATGTGCCGAAGGTGGATCAAAAGTCGCAGATCGGCGGATGGAGCACCCAGACGCTCCTGCGTCACGAATACAGCCATCATTTCATGTATTCGAATTTCCCGCTCGCCTATCCCTTCTGGTATTCGGAAGGCTTTGCCGAGTTCAACGCCAATGCGTCCTACGAGAAGGACGGCTCGCTGATCATCGGCTATCCCGCCAACTATCGCGCCGAAGGCCTGCGCAGCGGCGGCCTGGGGATGAAGCAGCTCTTCGAACCGGATACCTATGGCTATCCGGACGACATGGACCTTCTTTACGGTCGTGGCTGGTTGCTCACCAACTATCTCATGCTGGGACCACAGCGTAAGGGCCAGTTGGCTACCTATCTCGCAGCAATGAACAAAGGCGCTCGCAGCTATGCCGCCGCGCAGCAAGCTTTCGGCAACCTCGATACGCTGCGGGACGAACTGGAATCCTATCGAAAGGGTACACTGGCCGCGCCGCTGCGGATTCCGCCGCCGGCTGCCCCGCTAAACGTCACCATCACCCCATATTCCCCGGGCGCGGCAGAGATCCTGCCAAGCTATCTTCTCATCAAGGACGGCATCGCCAGGAATTATCGATTGGGAACCGCGATGACTGCGGCGAAGATCGCTAGCCGCTACCCGGACGATGCAGTGGTGCAGACCCAACTGGCAGAGATCGAGCAATATGCCGGCCGTCTCGATCGAGCCGACGCAGCCGCGGATCGCGCACTTGCTATCCAGCCGAACGGCATCGATGCACTGGTCCGTAAGGGCATGATCGCCAGCGAGCGCGCCGCGGGCGTCAAGCCCGCCGATGCCAAGGCATGGAGCACAGCGCGAAGCTGGTTCCTCAAGGCCAATCGCGCCGAGCCCAACGCCGTGATGCCCCTCTATCTCTATTATTCGAGCTTCGTCGCAGCAAAAGAAAAGCCCAGCGCCGGGGCAGTCAATGCGCTGCTACGCGCGGCGGTGCTGGCGCCGGAAAGCCGTGACATCCGCCACGCGGCGGCGCGGCAGAAGCTTATCGAGCGCGACGCCGCCACTGCCCGGGACCTGCTCCAGCCGATTGCCTTTGCACCGCACCGCCGCCGCGACCGGAACATCCCGCGAGAAGTGATCACCCTGATCGACGAGGGCAAGATCGACGAAGCGATCGCGCTGATCACTCTCGGGGAAGACAAGGACCGCGAAGGGGACTGAGTTCGCTCAGACCCTGTTCGCCGCGCTGAGCACCGCGCGCACCGAAGCGGTCGCGATGTCCGCGTCGATGCCGACGCCGAACACCGTCCGCCCATCGGCGGTGCGGCATTCGACATAGGCGGCGGCCTGCGCGTCGGCGCCGTGGCCGATCGCGTGTTCGCTATAGTCGACCACGTCGAGCGCCGGGCCGGTGGTGCCGGCAAGCGCGTCGATCACACCCGAGATCAGGCCGTTGCCGCGCCCGGAGATCGAACGGGTCTCGCCGTCCACCGCGATGCGGCCGACGAACACGCGCTGCCCGGCGGCGCCGGTCTCCTCATAATCCTCGAGCACGAAGCGGTCCTTGTCGCCCGGCAGATAGGTCTGCTCGAACCGGCCCCAGATGTCGGCGGCGTTGAGCTCGCGGCTGGTCTCGTCGGCCAGCGCCTGCACATGGCGCGAGAAATCGGCCTGCATCCGCTTGGGCAGCTTCAGGCCCTTGTCCTGCTCGATCACCCAGGCGACACCGCCCTTGCCCGACTGCGAGTTCACCCGGATCACGGCCTCGTAATCGCGGCCGAGATCCTTGGGGTCGATCGGCAGATAGGGCACGTCCCACAGCTCGTCGTTGCGCGCTTCCTGCGCCGTGAAGCCCTTCTTGATCGCGTCCTGGTGGCTGCCCGAGAACGCCGTGAACACCAGATCGCCGGCATAGGGGTGGCGCGGGTGGACGGGGATCTGGTTGCAATATTCGACCGTCTGGATCACCTCGTCGATGTTCGAGAAATCCAGCCCCGGATCAACGCCTTGCGTGTACATGTTGAGGGCCAGCGTCACCAGGTCGACATTGCCGGTGCGCTCGCCGTTTCCGAACAGGCAGCCCTCGACACGGTCCGCGCCGGCGAGCAGGCCCAGCTCCGACGCGGCGACACCGGTGCCCCGATCGTTATGCGTGTGCAGGCTGATGACGACGGTGTCGCGGCTGCGGATGTTGCGGCAGAACCACTCGATCTGGTCGGCATAGATGTTCGGCGTCGCCGCCTCGACCGTCGCCGGCAGGTTGAGGATCAACGGCTTGTCGGTGGTCGGCCGCAGGATGTCCATCACCGCCTCGCAGACCTCGACCGAGAAATCGAGCTCGGCGGTCGAGAAGGTCTCGGGGCTGTATTCGAAATGCCAGTCGGTATCGGGCTGCTTGGCGGCTTCGTCGCGCAGCACCTTGGCGCCGGCGATGGCGATCTGCTTGATCTCCTCGCGGCTCATGCCGAACACGATGCGGCGCCACGCCGGCGATACGGCGTTGTAGAGGTGGACGATCGCCTTCTTCGCGCCCTTGAGCGACTGGAAGCTGGTCTCGATCAGGTCCTGGCGCGACTGGGTCAGCACCTGGACGATCACGTCGTCCGGAATCTTGTCCTGCTGGACCAGGCCCGAGATGAAGTCGAACTCGGTGGCGCCGGCGCTGGGGAAGCCGACTTCGATCTCCTTCACGCCCACCTTGCAGAGCAGCTCGAAGAAGCGGGTCTTCTTCTCGGCGTCCATCGGATCGATCAGCGCCTGGTTGCCGTCGCGCATGTCGGTCGACAGCCAGCGGGGCGCCTTGGTGATGGTCCGGCTCGGCCATTGGCGGCCGGGCAGGTTTACCTGGGGGAAGGGACGGTACTTGATGGACGGATCGCGCAACATGACAGCTCTCTCTCGGCTGGAGACTTCGATTTCAATTGTGAAGTGCCCTTAGGGGCGTGCGCATGTGCGTCCGGCCCCTAAGGGCGGATAAGTCGCAGGCCGAGAAGTGCGCGGGTCATCATGTTGGGCATGCCTTTAGACAAGCCCGCGCCGCCTTGTCCACTCACATTACGTTTGTGACTGCCGTAGCGTCGCTATTGGCGGTCGCTTCATCGGTCTCGCCCATGGCCTCCGCTGCATTGACCGCCACGGCATCGGCCTCGGGCGTCTCGCTGGCCTTGGGGCTCGGCGTGGCGACGATCTCGGCCATGGGCGGCGGATCGGAATAGTTGGTGCCGGTGGTGCCGCTGCCGCCACAGCCTGCCAGAATCAGCAATCCGCCAACCACCAGAACGCGCATCCCGCTCTCCCCTTTTGCCGTGAAAACGCTCCTTAGCATGGCAGTTTCCCCTCTCCTACCGGCCGTTTAACCCGACTTATCCCCAAAATGTCGCTCTCAGGGGGCGTCTCGGCGCATCTGCTCTCTAGACAGACGCGATTTGGCACGATCAAAGGGTTGTCAGGTGAGGAGTAACGCCCTCACCACGGAACATCGTAGGCGCAAAAGGCGGCGGAACGGTTCGCACAAGCCGCTGGCGCAGACGAAGGCATGGCCCGTCCAGGGCAGGAACAGGAGAAGACTTTATGGCCGAGACCAAAGCACGCGGCGGCATCGCCAAGCCGGTGACCCCTTCGCCCGAGCTGGCCAAGATCGTTGGTACTGCGGACCTCCCGCGCAGCGAGATCGTGAGCAAGCTGTGGGAGTACATCAAGAAGAACAACCTGCAGAACCCGGCGAACAAGCGCGAGATCCTCGCTGACGACGTGCTGCGTCCGATCTTCGGCGCCGACAAGGTGACGATGTTCGAGATGAACAAGCACATCGCGAAGCACGTCAAGTAAGCCGGGCCGGGGCGCATGCCCCGCCGCTGAAAGCGCTTGGGGCGGGTTCCGGACGGAGCCCGCCCCTTTGCTTAGGAAGGACTAGAATGGCCGAACGTTTCGAGCGTCACCGCCAGCCCTGGCGCGCCGACGAGATCCAGAAGCTCCACACCCTCGCCAAGAAGGGCATGGCCCTGAAGGCGATCGCGAAGGCGCTCACCCGCAGCGAGGAATCGGTGAAGGAGCGCGCCAAGCTCGACGGGCTGAGCATCGCCAAGCTCCACTAGAGCTTGGGCTTCGGCCCGATCTCGATGTGCAGGATCCGCCCGACATGGGCGCGCTCGCTACCGCTCTCCTCGAGCTTGAACACCAGCCCGCCCCCGGTGACCACGCTGCGCTTGAGCCCGGGCCAGGGCGCGCCCGGCGTCACCACCGCCCCCGGCAGGCACGCAGCGATCCGCTGGGCCATCGTCTCGTGGGTGATCTCGGGCGGCAGCATGCTCTGGTGGCAGGCATAGCCTTGGCTGCGATAGCACGCCCGCAACAGCCGCGGCGCAAAGTCCGAGCGGTACAGCGCCTTGTACGCCACCGGATCGGCAACCGCCGCGGACAACCGTTGCAGGTCCGCACAGATCGGATCGTCCTGGACCAAGGGTGCCGCCACCAGCGCAAACCCAAGCAGAAGATGCATCCCCAATCTCCTTCCGGGCCCGGAACATCCCCCACCCCGGCTTGCCGCAGCCTGAACACCTGCTAGGCGCAGCGCAATGTATGACGCGATCATCCTGGGAGCCGGCGCCGCGGGGCTGATGTGCGCGCTCACCGCCGGCCAGCGGGGCAAGCGCGTGCTGCTCGTCGACCATGCCGAGGCGCCGGGCAAGAAGATCCTGATCTCCGGCGGCGGCCGCTGCAACTTCACCAATATCGGCACCGATCCGGCACGCTACCTCTCGCAGAACCCGCACTTCATGAAGTCGGCGCTCGGCCGCTACACCGCGCAGGACTTCCTCGACCTGGTCGAGGCGCACCGCATCGCCTGGCACGAAAAGACCCTCGGCCAGCTCTTCTGCGACGGTTCCGCCCGCCAGATCGTCGACATGCTGCTCGACGAGTGCGAGCGCGGCGGCGTCGAGCTCTGGCTTGGCCACGCGCCCCAGGTCGAGCATGCCGACGCCCGCTTCCGCGTCACCTGCGGCAAGCGCACCGCCGAGGCGCCCGCGCTGGTGATCGCCACCGGCGGCCCCTCCATCCCCAAGCTCGGCGCGACCAGCTTCGCCTATGACCTGGCCCGCCGCTTCGGCCTCAAGGTGGTCGAGCCCCGCCCCGCCCTCGTGCCCCTCACCCTCAGCGGCGAGGAAGCCCTGTTCCGCGAGCTCTCCGGCGTCTCGACCGAGGTGGTCGCCCGCGCCGGCAAGGCAGCCTTCCGCGAAGCCGCCCTGTTCACCCATCGCGGCCTCTCGGGCCCGGCGATCCTCCAGGTCTCCAGCTACTGGCGCCACGGCGAGAGCATCGGCATCGACTTCCTGCCGCAAGCCGAGCCCGGCTGGCTGCTCGCCGCCAAGCGTGCGCGCCCGCGCGTCACCCTGCGCAAGCTGCTCGGCGAAGCCCTGCCCGATCGCCTGGCCGACGCGCTGGCCGAGAAGCTCGCCCTCGCCACCGAGCTCGCCAACACCCCCGATCGCAAGCTCGACGACGCCGCCCGCCGCCTCGCCGACTGGCGCTTCAGCCCGAACGGCACCGAAGGCTATGCCAAGGCCGAAGTCACCGTCGGCGGGATCAGCACCGCCGAACTCAGTTCGCAGACGATGGAGGCCCGCAAGCTGCCCGGCCTCTACGCGATCGGCGAAGCCGTGGACGTTACGGGGTGGCTGGGCGGCTACAACTTCCAATGGGCCTGGGCGAGCGGCCGCGCGGCCGGTCTGGCACTCTCCCCAACCGCCTGATTTATCACATATTGCGGGTAATTTTGCGCAGTTTCCGTAGCGGAAACCGCCAGTTCGCACCATCGTGGCGGTTTTATTACGGTATTTTCACGTATTGAAATATTCGCCAATGACGAATGTTGCGCCATTGTGTCCTCTACAAAGGGATCATTGCCCGATCGTGCAGACTTTGCACCACGCGGGGACATGGTTCCCGGCTTCGAGCCTTTTGGAACCTTCAGGAGGTCTTTCGATGCATTGGTTTGAAGCCACGGCACCTATTCGTCTCAAGCTCTACGTAGCATTCAGTTCGCTGATCGGCGTGATGACGCTGGTCGCCCTCGTCGCGTTCCTCGCGCCGCTGATGGTCGCGCTGCCGCTGGTCGCGCTGCTGATTGGCGGCGCCGCCATCCAGTGCGTCCGCTACCGCGCCGCGATCGCCAATCCCTATGTCGCCACCGTGGTCCGCATGGAAGCGCTTGCCGCCGGCGACCTCAACAGCCCGATCGAGTTCACCAACTATCAGGATTGCGTCGGCCGCATGACCAAGGCGATGCACACCTTCCGCGACAACGCGGTCGAGCAGCAGCGCCAGGCGGAGGAGCAGTCGATCGCCGTTTCGCATCTCGGCGCCAGCCTCGAGCAGCTGAGCCGCGGCGACCTTACCGCGAACATCGGTGACAGCTTCCCGGCCGGCTATGCCGAGCTCAAGGACCATTTCAACGCCGCGCTGGGCGCGCTGCGCGACCTGATCGGCTCGGTGATGCAGAGCGCCGAGACGATCCAGACCGGCTCGGCCGAGATCGCCTCGGCCTCTGAAGATCTTGCCCGCCGTACCGAGGCGAACGCCTCCAGCCTCGAGCAGACCACTGCCGCGGTCAGCCAGATGGACGGCCGCCTCAAGGCGACCGCCGCCGCCGCGGGCCGCACTGTCGAGCGCGCCGACGGCGCCATCGCCACCGTCTCGGGCGGCCGCGAGATCGCCGAGGAAGCGGTGCAGGCGATGACCCGCGTCAGCGAGAGCGCCAAGGGCATCGACAGCGTCATCGAAGGCCTCGACAAGATCGCCTTCCAGACGCGCGTCCTCGCGATGAACGCCGCCGTCGAAGCCGGCCGTGCCGGTGAAGCCGGCCGTGGCTTCGCGGTCGTCGCCGATCTCGTCTCCGCGCTCGCGATGCGCGCCGAGGAAGAAGCCGGCCGCGCCCGTGACCAGCTGACCGCCACCCAGACCGACATCGTCGCCGCGGTGGAGATGGTCCAGAAGGTCGACGGCGCCTTCGCCAACATCTCGAGCGATGTCGCCGAGGTCCACACCCTGCTCGGCGAGATGGCCAGCGACAACCAGGCCCAGGCCAACGCGATCACCGAGATCAGCCTGGCGATCAACACAATGGACCAGTCGACCCAGCAGAATGCTGCCATGGTCGAGGAATCCTCGGCGGCGGCCCGCAACCTGAGCAGCGAAGTCGATGCGCTCAGCGAGCAGGCCGGCAAGTTCGACGTCGGCGCCACCACCGTCCGCGCCCGCACGCCGGCCAAGGTCCCGTCGCGCCCGCAAAAGCAGCGCGGCTATGTCTCCCCGGTCAAGCCGCTCGCCGCGGCCCGCCCGGCGGCACCGGCCTCCAGCGACGACTGGGCCAGCTTCTGATTGCGTGGAGATGCCACCTTCAGATTCCCCTCCCTGCAAGGGAGGGGTTAGGGGTGGGTTAGGAAAGGCCGGGCTCGATGCCCGGCCTTTTCTTTTATCCCCACCGGTCAGCTGGGCTCGCTACGCTCGCAACCCACCCCCAGCCCCTCCCTTGCAGGGAGGGGAGTGAAAGAAGCCCCCCCCCTACTCCGCCGCCGCCCGCGCCGCCTGCGCATCGCAGATGTCCGGCAGCCGCACTTCGATCCAGTCGGCCAGCGCGCGGATATGCCCCGCTGCCTCGCGCCCGATCGGCGTAAGGCTGTATTCCACATGCGGCGGCACCACCGGATAGGCGATCCGCTCGACCAGCCCGTCGCCTTCCAGCCATTGCAGCGTCTGCGCCAGCATCCTCTCGCTCACCCCGTCCACCTTGCGGCGCAGCTCGCTGAAGCGGTGCGTGCCGCCTTCCAGCACGATCAGGATCAGCACGCCCCATTGGCTGGAGATATGCTTCAGCACCTCGCGCGACGGGCAGTTGCGCTCGAGCAATGCGCCACGGCGCACGCGGGTCGAGAAGGGCTCCGGGCTTTTTTCCATACTTACCTGAATGTATGTACTTACGAATAGTAAGCAAGGCCAATATCTGGATGTCCGTCACCCGCCAAGAAGGAACGGACACATGACCATCGCCATCACCGGAGCCACCGGCCAGCTCGGCCGCCTCACTGTCGAGAAGCTCAAGCCAAAGCTGCCCGCCGAGCAGATCGTCGCGCTGGTCCGCAGCCCCGAAAAGGCCGCCGACCTGGGCGTTCCCGCCCGCGCCTTCGACTATGACCAGCCCCAGACGCTGGCCGCCGCCCTTGCCGGGATCGATACGCTGCTGCTCATCTCGTCGAGCGAGATCGGCAAGCGCGAAGCCCAGCACGCCGCCGTGATCGAGGCCGCCAGGCAGGCCGGCGTCGGCCGCATCGTCTATACCAGCCTGCTCCACGCCGACACGAGCACGCTCGGCCTGGCCGGCGAGCATCTCTTCACCGAAAAGGCGATCGCCGCCTCGGGCCTGCCCTACACCTTCCTGCGCAACGGCTGGTACACCGAGAACTACGCCGCCGGCGTGCAAGGCGCGGTCGCGCATGGCGCGCTGATCGGCGCGTCGGGCGAAGGCCGCATCGCCGCCGCGTCGCGCGCCGACTATGCCGATGCCGCGGTCGCCGTTCTCACCGGCACCGGCCATGACAACGCGACCTACGAGCTGGCCGGCGACACCGCCTTCACCCTCGCCGATCTCGCCGCCGAGATCTCGCGCCAGACCGGCCGCGACATCCCGTTCCACAACCTCGCCCCGGCCGAATACGGCGCCGCCCTGCTCGGCGCCGGCGTTCCCGCCCATTTCGCCGAACTGCTCGCCGCGATGGACGTGGAAATCGCCAAGGACGTGCTGTTCGACGACAGCCACACCCTGTCGAAGCTGACCGGCCACCCGACGATCAGCCTCGCGGACGCGGTAAAGGCGCTGATCGGCTGACCATAACTCCCCCTCCCTGCAGGGAGGGGGAGAGCCGAGTGCGGCACTAATACTCAGCAGTTCCCCGGCGAAGGCCGGGGCCCAGTTGCAACCTCGTTGGTGAGTCTCCAGCGCCATCGATAGTGCGCCGGGACTGGGCCCCGGCCTTCGCCGGGGAAAGAGGCCTCGCAACCCAACCGCCCTCAAGCGCCGTAACGAAGCGCAAAAGACTTCATCCCCGACCGTCATCCCCGCGAAGGCGGGGATCCATTCCGGCTGGCAGGAGCGAGTCTCAACCAGCTCAGCGCCAATGGATCCCCGCCTCCGCGGGGATGACGAAATGATAGCGCAACCAAAAACCCCGCAATCCCGCCATTAAGTTGCGCACCCCTCTCCCCACACGACACAAAGCCACGTCGAGACAAATCAACCCTCTTTTCCCTTGCGATACGGCCTTTGCGAGCCCATGTGCGGGGTCTCATGTCATTTGCCGATCTCCCTGCGCTTCTCGCCGAAGCGCTCGCAGCGCGTGGTTATGCCGCGCCCACCGCCGTCCAGGCCGCCGTCATCGAACCGGAAGCCGCCGGCCGCGACCTCATCGTCTCCGCCCAGACGGGCTCGGGCAAGACCGTGGCCTTCGGCCTCGCCATGCATCCCGAGCTGCTCGGCGAGGATGGCCGCATCATCCCGACGCGCGAACCGCACGCGCTGATCATCGCCCCCACCCGTGAGCTGGCGCTCCAGGTGAGCCGCGAGCTGATCTGGCTCTATGGCCCCACCGGCGCGCGCATCGCCACCTGCGTCGGCGGCATGGACGCCGCCAAGGAACGCCGCCAGCTCAGCTATGGCGCGCATATCGTCGTCGGCACCCCGGGGCGTCTGCGCGACCATCTCGAGCGCGGCGCGCTCGACCTGACCGCGCTGCGCGCCGTCGTCCTCGACGAGGCCGACGAGATGCTCGACATGGGCTTCCGCGACGACCTCGAGGCGATCCTCGACGGGGCGCCGGATACCCGCCGCACCTTGCTCTTCTCGGCGACCATGCCCAAGCCGATCGTGGCGCTGGCCAAGCGCTACCAGAAGGACGCGCTGCGCATCTCGACCGTGGGCGAGGATCGCGGCCACGGCGACATCAGCTATCAGGCGGTCACCGTCAGCCCGTCGGACATCGAGCATGCGGTGATCAACCTGCTGCGCTTCCACGAAGCGGAGACGGCGATCCTGTTCTGCGCGACGCGCGACAATGTCCGCCACCTGCATGCCACGCTGGTCGAGCGCGGCTTCTCGGCGGTCGCGCTGTCGGGCGAGCATTCGCAGAACGAGCGCAACCACGCCCTGCAGGCGCTGCGCGATCAGCGCGCCCGGGTCTGCGTCGCCACCGACGTCGCCGCGCGCGGCATCGATCTGCCGACGCTCACGCTGGTGGTCCATGTCGAGCTGCCGCGCGATGCCGAGACGCTCCAGCACCGTTCGGGCCGCACCGGCCGCGCCGGCAAGAAGGGCACCGCGGTGCTCATCGTCCCCTATCAGCGCCGCCGCCGTGTCGAATCGATGCTCAAGGGCGCCCGCATCCCGGTCGAGTGGACCGAGGTGCCGAGCCCCGAAGCGATCCGCGCCCAGGACCGCGAGCGCCTGATCGCCGCACTGCTTGCCCCGGTCGAGGTCGACGAGGAGGATGCCGCCATCGCCGAGCGCCTGCTCGCCGAGCGGACGCCCGCCGAGATCGCCGCCGCGCTCGTGCGTGCGCACCGTGCGTCGATGCCGGCGCCCGAGGAGCTCAGCAGCCAGGGCGATCGCCGCGAGGAGCGCCAGGCCGGGCAACACCGCGCCGGGTTCGACGACGTCGTCTGGTTCCGCATGGATATCGGCCGTCGCCAGAATGCCGATCCGCGCTGGGTGCTGCCGCTGATCTGCCGTCGCGGGCACATCACCAAGAACGAGGTCGGCGCGATCCGCATCGGGCCGAACGAGACCGCGTTCCAGATTCCGCGCGCGCTGGCGAGCAAGTTCATGGCTGCCGTGGCACGCACCGCCGAGGGCGACGAGGACGTCCGCATCGAGGCGTCGGATGCGCCTCCGGCGCAGGGTGCCCGTCCGCAGCGTAACGGTCCGAACCGTCCTGCCGGGGGTCCGGGTGGCCCGGGCGCGCCGCGCCATCAGGCCCGGCCCTATCGCAAGGCGCCGCCGGCCCGGGGTCCCTCGCACCGGTGAGGATCCTCGTCGACGCCGACGCCTGCCCGGTGAAGGACGAGGTCTATAAGGTCGCCTGGCGCCATGCGGTGCCGGTGGTGATCGTGAGCAATTCGTGGCTGCGCGTGCCCCAGCATCCGCTGGTCAGCCGCCAGGTGGTCAGCGACGGCTTCGACGCCGCCGATGACTGGATCGCGGAAGCCGCGGATGCGCGGTCGGTGGTGATCACCTCCGATATCCTGCTCGCGGATCGCGCCTTGAAGGCAGGCGCGAAGGTGCTGGCGCCCAACGGCCGGCCCTTCACGGCGAACTCGATCGGCGCGGCGATAGCCACCCGCGCGATCATGGCGGACCTGCGTGCGGGCGGCGATCAGGTCGGAGGTTCGAATCCCTTCTCTAGCGCGGACCGCTCGAATTTTTTGCAGGCGCTGGACCGTGAGCTGGTCGCGTTGAAGCGACTTACCTAATCTTAGGAGACGTGCAGGCATAGTTCCGCATCGGGGATGAGGGACCTATGCTGAAACTACCGCTGATCGCTCCACAGCCGCCAAGGCTGAGTGAAATGGCCGAAGAGCTGCGCGCGCTTGAGGCAAGCGGCTATTTCAGCAACGGCGGCCCCATCGTCCGCGATTTCGAGCGCCGGGCCGTGGCCCAGCTCTTCGGCGGCGAAGGCCTGGCACTGGCAGTGTCGAACGCAACCCTGGGCCTGTTGCTGGCGATCCGCGAAGCCAAGGCCGGCAGATCCGGCCGCTACGCCCTGGTCCCGGCCTTCACCTTCGCCGCCACGGCGCATGCGGCGATCTGGGCAGGGCTCACTCCGATCCTGGTCGACAGCGATCCGCATGACTGGGCCGCCTCGGCGGAAGCAATCGAAGCCCAGCTCGCCCGCCACGGCGACGAAGTGGCGGTGGTCGTCCCCTATGACACCTTCGGCACCGGCATCGATCTGGGCTATTACGAGGCCCTGTCCGAACGCCACAATGTCGGCGTGGTGATCGACGCCGCCGCCTCGTTGGGCAGCCTCGACTGCGCCGGCCGCGGCTTCGGCACCGGCAGCCGCCTCACCTGCATCTTCTCGATGCACGCCACCAAGACCTTCGCCACGGCGGAAGGCGGGCTGATCTACAGCGCCGATCCGGACCGCATCCAGATCCTGCGCCGCATGCAGAATTTCGGCTTCGGCGCCCCGCGCACCGCGACGCAGGAAGGCATCAACGCCAAGCTTCCCGAGCTGCTCGGCCTGATGGCCCGCGCCAAGCTGAGCGAGATCGATGCCGTGGCCGAGCACCGCGCCGCGCTCGACCGCGCCTATCGCGAGCAACTCGGCGACACGGTCACCTTCCAGCGCGGCAACGCCCGCAGGCAAGTCGCGCAGTTCATGCCGATGCTGCTCCCAGCGGGCACGGACCGCGCCGCGGTCATGGCCAGCCTGGCCGAACAGGGTATCGGCTCCGGCCATTATTTCAGCCCGCACATCGGCCAGCAGCCCTATTTCCGCGAAGCCTGCATCACCGGACCGACTCCGGTCGCCGACGATCTCTCCGCCCGCATGCTCTCGCTCCCGGTCACCGACCGGATGAGCGAAAGCGACGTCGCCACCATCTGCGACGCACTGCATGCCGCGCTGCGCAAGCCGCGCATCGTCGTGCCGTCCGCACCCGAGCCCATCCTCAACACCGTACTTGTCGGCGGCGGCCCGGCAGGCATCGCCTTCCTCATCTCGGCCAGCAAGAAGGGCAAATTGCGCGAGCTTGGCGCGGGCCTCGCCCTGGTCGAGCGCGGCGATTGTCTCGGCGCCGGCGAGCTGCCGGGTTATGCCATCACGTCGGACAGCACCGCCGAGACCTTCCTCAGCGCGGTAAAGGACAATCCCGAGCCCGGCATCGCCGCGCTGATCGACCACCCAGCTGCCCGCGAGATCGCCGCCTATATCGGCAAGCTCGGCGTGCCGCTGCACCGCACCGGCCCATTCCTCGAGGCGATGGGCCAGCGCGTCGGCGCCGTCGTGACGGAAGCAGGCGGCCAGATGCTGACCGGCCATGAGGTCATCGACAGCCGCCGCTCCGCCACCGGCCTGTGGCACACCCGGATTCGCAATCGTGCCACCGGCGCCGAACGCGAACTGCTGTCCGAGAACATCGTCATCGCCACCGGTGGCTACCAATCCGCCAGCGACATCGCCGCGGCACCCGTCGCCGGCACGCCGCTCGGCGAGCTGGTCGGCGAGCGGCTGATGCTGTGCGACGACATGCTGCGTACCGGCGGCATGGACCGGCTGCGCACCCGCATCGCCGGCAAGCGCGCGCCCAGGATCGCGATCATCGGCGCCTCCACCTCGGCCATCGCCTCCGCCGTACTGCTGCTCAAGTCGGACATCGCGTTTGGCGCGGAGAGCCTGAGCCTGCTCCACCGGGAGGACCTGCGCCCCTGGTACCCCTCGGCCGAGGCTGCCCGCGAAGACGGTTTCACCGCTTTCGGCCCGGACGACATCTGTTCGCTTTCCGGCTTCGTCTATCGCCTTGCCGGCTTCCGGCTTGAGGCGCGCGAGCTGGTCCTGCGCATGCTCCGCATCGGCGGGCGCACGCCCGATCCGCGCGTTCGGCTGCAGCAGCTCAGCGGTCCCGATCCCGAGACCAGCCGCATCCTCGCCGAGGCAGACGTCGTCGTCGCCGCGCTCGGCTATCGTCCCCACGCGCTGCCGTTGCTCGATGCCGAGGGCCAGCGCATTGCGCTCAGCGCCCACGCCCCGGGCCGGCCGCGCCTCGCCGACCAGCTCTGCCGCGTCACCGATGCCGAGGGCCAGCCGATCCCCGGCGCCTATGGCATCGGCCTCGCCGCCGGCTTCGTGCCCGAAGGGCGCCTCGGCGGCGAACGTAGCTTCAAGGGCAAGGCCAATGGCCTGTGGCAGTGGCAGAACGATGTCGGCCAGCTGATCGTCGACCAGCTGCTTGGGCAGAGCGTGAGCCTCGCCGCGTGAACGGCCTGCCTGCTCCCACTGTCTCGGTCGTCATGCCCGCCTATAACGGCGCGGCCTGGATCGGCGCGACGATCGACTCCGTCCTCGCCCAGGGCTTCAGCGACTGGGAGCTGGTGATCGTCGACGATTGCTCGACCGACGACACGCGCGCCCTGCTCGCCACGCTGACCGATCCGCGCATCACCGTGCTCCATGCCGAGACCAATGGCGGCCCGGTCGTCGCCCGCAATATCGGCTTCGCCGCGGCGCGCGGGCGCTACATCGCGGGGCTCGACCAGGACGATCTTTGCAAGCCCGGCCGCTTCGCCACGCAAGTCGGCTATCTCGATGCCAATCCCGGGACCGTGCTGGTCGGCACCGCCGCCGAGTTTCTCGAGAACGGCATTGTCAGCCCCTGGCCAGGCGACCGCCCGCTCACGCCGGCGATGATCGACTGGCTGTTGCTCACCCAGAACCCGCTGGTCTGGTCGACCGTCATGTTCCGCGCGGAGGCGGCACGGCTGCTCGACCCCTTCGAGCGCCCCCAAGTGCGCTATGCCGAGGACTTCGACCTCTATCACCGGCTCGGCCGCTTCGGGCAGATCGCCCGACTCGACGATGCCCAGCTCCTCTATCGCTGCCACCCCGGCGGTGCCTCCAAGCGCTTTGCCGAGATGATGGCGGCCAGCGCCGGCCGAGTGCTGACCGAGCGCTATCTGCCGGTGTTCGGCGACGAGGCAGCCGCCAATGCCGCGCTGGTGGTCCGCTATTTCATGCAGCGCGACCCCGCACCGGATCTCGAGACGCTGAGCCGCCTGTCGCGCATCCTGGCAACCCTGCATGCCGACCATGTCGCCCGCACCCCGCTGACCCCGCAGGAGCGGATCGAGGTGGACGGCGAGCATGCCAGGCTGTGGTGGCTGGTCGCTCGACCGGCGCTCCGCCAGGGCGCGGTGACGATGCGCGAGGCGATGGGCGTGTTGCCGGAGAGTGTGCACCTGCCCGCCAATGACCCCGACCGCCTGATCTCGCCGCTGATCGGCCGGGTGCGGGCGATCGGCCGCGGGTTCGGCGTGGCGCTCTGAGATCGAAAGTACACGAAGTACAGGCTCAGAACGGCTATCGATGGGAGCTTGCGGGCGGCCGCCGAAGACCGCCCCGGCCCGCTCAACTGGCAGGAGCTGCCTTGGAAAGCGCGAGGTCGGCGACGGCGATGGCGCCAAGCGGCCCCGCCTTGTCGCCCAGCGCAGGTGCCACGATGTACGGCCCGTCGTCCGGCAACGTCATATAGCCGTTGAGGCTCGCACGGAGCGCCGCTTCGATCCGGCCGAGCAAATGCGACTGACCGGTCACCACGCCGCCGCCGATCGCAATGCGATGCGGCGCGGTGGAAGAGACGATCGCATGGCACATCATTGCCAGCGTATGGGCGATCGGCGCCCAGACGGGATCGTCCTCCGCCACTTCGCCGACCGATCGACCGCCCAGGCGCAGCTTCAGCGCCGAGCCCGAGGCCAGCCCCTCCACGCAATCGTCGTGGAAGCTGCAGAAGCTCGGCAGGTCGTCGCCGGGCAGGCGCGGCACCCGGATATGGCCAAGCTCGCTATGCGCGAAGCCGCGCGTCGGCAGGCCGTGCACGACGAGGCCGACCCCCACGCCGGTGCCCACGGTCACATAGGCGAAGTCATCCATCCCCTGCGCGGAGCCCCAGGCCATCTCGGCGAGCGCCGCACCGTTCACATCGGTATCGAACCCGACGGGCACATCGAAGGGCGCCGACAGGATGCCGAGCACGTCGGTGCCCGGCCATGCCGCCTTGGTCGTCGCCAGGATCTGGCCATGGGTGGCGGATTGCGGATTGATGTCGATCGGGCCGAAAGAGGCGATGCCGAGCGCGGCAAAGCCGTGCGCCGCATCCCATTCGCGCAGGATCGCGAGGATCGCCGGCAGTGTCTCCTCCGGCCGGGTGGTCGGCACGGTGCGCTGGTCGCGAATGTCGTCCGGACCGCTCGCCAGCGTGCAGACGCACTTGGTTCCGCCTAGCTCGATTCCGGCCCGAAGCGTCGACTTTCCATCGGGAATCGTCACGCCGAGAGCGTCCACGCTGCTGCGCACGGACCAGATAGCGACTGCATTCCCCTCTCCCATCAATAACTTGGCACGTATCTATACGAGTCTCTTGTCACGCGCTTCCGCTGCATTAATATTTCAAATTAGATAATTCAATGATCCGGAGAGGGGTCTGCGATGGATAAGGGAGCGAGCACGCTCAATCGATCGGCCGTGGGCGCCGCCAGCCTGGGCGGCCTGTTGTTCGGTTTCGACACGGCGGTGATCGCCGGCGTAACCGACGCCTTGCGGCACAGTTTCCATTTGAGCCCGGCGCAACTGGGCGCGGCCGTGTCCGCCGCACTGGTCGGCACCCTGGTCGGCGCGCTGGGCGCGGGACCGCCGGGCGACCGCTTCGGCAGCCGCACGATGCTCTACTGGATCGCCGGCGCCTATATCCTCTCGGCCATCGGTTCGGCGGCGGCGGACGGCCTGGCGATGCTCGTCGCCTTCCGGTTCATCGGCGGGCTCGCGATCGGTGGCTCCTCGGTGCTGGCGCCGGTCTATATCGCCGAGGTCAGCCCGGCCGAGCGGCGCGGGGCACTGGTCGGCCTGTTCCAGCTCAGCATCGTGATCGGCATCCTCGCCGCCTATGTGAGCAACTTCCTGATCGCCCGCGCGATCGACGGCGAGCTGGCCTGGCGCGTGAAGCTGGCGGTGGCGGCGGCGCCGGCCCTGCTCTTCCTGCTGCTGCTCCTGCGAATCCCGCACAGCCCGCGCTGGCTAGCGCAGCGCGGCCGCCTCGCCGAGGCCGGCAACGCGATCCGCACGCTGCGGATGGGCGATCCCGAAACGCTGCTCACCCAGTTCAGCGCGGCGTCCGTGCCGGGCAGCGCCGCCCGGCTTAGCTGGACGCTCCACCGCCGCCCGATCCTGCTCGCATTCGCGCTGGCGCTGTTCAACCAGCTCTCGGGCATCAATGCGATCCTCTATTATCTGGGCGACATCTTCGCCGCCGCCGGGTTCAGCGCGGTATCGGCGGACCTGCAGGCGGTGGCGATCGGCGTCGCCAACCTGCTCGCCACCCTGCTCGGCCTGGCGGTGATCGATCAGGTCGGCCGCAAGCTTCTCCTGCTGATCGGCGCGATCGGCACCGCGCTGGCGCTCGCCGCCGTCGCGACGATCTACACACTGGGCCAAGGGCAGATGTTCCTGCTGCCCGCGCTGATCGCCTTCATCCTGTTCTTCGCGGTCTCGCAGGGCGCGGTGATCTGGGTCTATCTGTCGGAGATATTCCCCACCGCGGTGCGCGCCCGCGGCCAGGCGATCGGCAGCGCGACCCATTGGGGAATGAATGCGCTTCTCGCTTTCGGCTTCCCGATCGTCGCGCAATATACGCAGGCCTTGCCTTTCTGGCTGTTCGCCGGTGCAATGCTGGTGCAGTTTGTCATAGTATGGCGATACTTCCCTGAAACGCGCGGCATTTCGCTCGAGCGGCTGGAAGGAACGCTCGAAGGGAAATGAGGGCACGTGATGGAGATGAGCTTGGCATGACGAGCAGTGCCCGCCGCGCCAGGCCGCGCCTTTCCGGTACTAATCTCGAACGTGCCGCCGATCACAACCAGCGCGTGACGCTGCACGCGATCCGCGTGCTCGGGCCGCTGACCCGCGTCGAGCTGGCACGGATCACCGGGCTCACCGGCCCGGCGATCGCCAACATCACCAAGCGCCTGCTCCAGGACGGGTTGATCGAGGAAGCCGGCCAGCGCCGTGGCGGCCGCGGCCAGCCACCGACCGCGCTGATCGTGAAGCGCGACGCCTGCTATTCGATCGGGGTCAATATCGACCGCGACCATATCACTATCGTGCTGGTCGACTTCTCGGGCGAGACGCTGATGCGCACCACCGAGGATGTCGATTTCGCCCTGCCCGGCCAGGTCCGCGCGCTCTATCGCCGTTCGATCAAGAACATGCTGCGCCGGGCGGATGTCGACGTGGCCAAGGTGGTCGGGCTGGGCGTGGCGATGCCCGACGATCTTGGGCTGGTCGACCTGCCGGGCCGCCCGGCCAACTATGCCGATTGGGAACAGACGGACATCGCCGCGCTGTTCGACGAGCCGTTCAACCTGCCGGTGTTCGTCGAGAACGACGCCGCGGCCGCCGCGATGGGCGAGATGCAGCTTGGCCACGGCCAGAGCAACAACAGCTTCTTCTACATCCTGCTGTCCTCGGGCCTGGGCGGCGGCCTGGTGATCGACGGCACCTATATCCGCGGCGCGGACGGGCGCAGCGGCGAGCTGGGCTTCATGCGCGCGCAGGGCGAGACCGGCGAGCAGATCCAGAGCCTGGTGTCGCTCTCCGGCCTGACCCGCAGCCTCGAGGCGGCGGGCCACAGCCTGGCCGACGCCCGCAGCCGGACGCCCGAGGCATCGGTGCAGCACTGCATCGCCGACTGGACCGAGCGCGCGGCGCATCAGCTGACGGTGCCGCTCGACGCGGTGAACTGCCTGATCAACCCCGCGGTCGTGTTGCTCGGCGGCCGGCTGCCCACCGCGCAGCTCGATGCGCTGGCGGCCCGCACCGACGCGCTGATGCGCGAGCGGGCGCCGCAACTGCCGGCCGTGGCGCCGGTCGCCCGCGCCGCTTTGTCGGAAGACGCGCCCGCCGTGGGTGCCGCGATCCTGCCGTTCAGCCACTTCCTGCTGCCCAAGCCGGGCGCGCTGTGGAAGGCGCAAGGCAGCGCCGATGCGGAGATGGACGGAATCGACGCCTAATCTGGCCGCCGTCCAGGTGCAGCGGCTGGTTTAGCCGTTCCCCGGCGAAAGCCGGGGCCCAGGGTTTCTCTGCCGTATCGCTTTGTTACCCTGGGCCCCGGCTTTCGCCGGGGAACCGAGATGCCCTAACCGGTGTGCCCGAACGAAGGTGGGCGATCGGCCCTGGCGGTGCCGAAGCTGGACGGCTTGTCGCCCATCTCGAACACCAGCTCGCCGCCCTTCGCCAGATCGACATGGGCGATCCAGTTCCTGGTCCACGGCTTGCCGTTCCAGCGGACCGACTGGATGTATGGACGGTCGGCACCATTGCCGTTCGCCACCACCCGCAGCGTCCTGCCGCCGCCCAGATCGAGCTCGACACGGTCGAACAGCGGCGAACCGAACACATAGAGCGCGCTGACCGGATCGACCGGATAGAAGCCGAGCGCCGAGAAGACGAACCAGGCGCTCATCTGGCCGCAATCGTCATTGCCGATCTCGCCGTCGGGATCGTTCTTGTACATCTCCAGGCACAGGCGGCGGACCATCGCCTGGGTCTTCGCCGGGGCGCCGGCATAGGCGTAGAGATAGGCGACATGGTGGTTCGGCTCGTTACCATGCGCGTACTGGCCGACTAGGCCGGAGATGTCGGGCGGCGCATTGTCGGGCAGCGTCGAGGGCGCGTTGAACAGTGCGTCGAGCTTTTCCACAAAGGCGGCGTCACCGCCGAAATGCGCGATCAGGCCGTGCACGTCATGCTGGTTGAGGAAGGTCGCCTGCCAGCCATTCGCCTCGGTATAGTCGCGGTGTAGCTTGGGATCATGGCCGATCTGGATCGGATCATAGGCCGCCCACCATTTCCCGTCCGAGAATTTCGGCCGGGCGAAGCGCGTCGAGGCATCGAGCACGTTGCGATAGTTGAGGCTGCGCTTGCGCAGCGCCGCTGCGTCGTCCCTTGCGCCCGCGGCATCGGCGAGCACCGCCATCGCCCAGTCGTCATAGGCATATTCCTGGGTCCGGCTGACCGACTCCCAGATCTTGTCGGCGGGGATATAGCCCAGGTCGTAATAATAGCCGCGGCCCAGCGAGCCGTCGCTGTCCTTGAAGTCGCGATCGAAGGCGCGCCGGCGGATGTTCGGCCAGGCGGCGGCATAATCGGCCTTGATGCCCTTGGCATGCGCCTCGGCGAGCACCGAGACCGAATGCCAGCCGATCATGCAGCCGGTCTCGATCCCCTGGAGCTGCCACACCGGCGGGCCATAGGGGCTCTGCTGGGTCTGGCGGATCAGGTCGCGGGTGAAGGTGGCGGCGCGATCGGGCTGCACCAAAGTGAGCAGCGGATGCAGCGCGCGATAGGTGTCCCACAGCGAATAGGTGCTGAACGAGGCCTCGCCCGCCGGCACCTTATGCACCTGCTGGTCCATCCCGACATAGCGGCCGTCGCGATCGGTGAAGAGCGTCGGCGCGAGAAAGCAGTGATAGAGCGCGCTCGCCAGGATCGTGCGCTGGTCCGCACTGCCGCCCGCCACGCGGACGCGGTCGAGCTCCTTCGCCCAGAGCCGCCGCGCCTTGCTCGCCGCGCCGTCAAAGTCCCAGCCCGGCGCCTCGCCCGCCAGCGCCGCCTTCGCGCCGGCGACATCGACCGCGGAGATGCCCGTCTTGATCTGGATCGGCTCGCCGCCCGCGTCGTCGAAGAACAGGGCGACCTTGAGCCGGTTGCCGGCGATCGACCGGGCGCCCTTGGCCGCCGGCTTGTTGTCGTCGCCGAAGAACTCGACGCGGTCGGGCTTGCGCGACAGCTGCATCGCGAAGTGGATCATCCGCCCCTTCGCCCAGCGGTGCACGCGGCGGCTGCCGGTGAGCATGAAGTTCGCGTCAAGCTGGAGCGAGGCATTGTCGAGCGTCACGCCCTTGTCCCAGACGTCGCGGATCATGTGCGCGAAGTCGACCAGGATGTGCCCGGCGCCTGAAGGGAAATGATAGCGGTGCAGGCCGGTGCGTTCGGTCACCGTCAGCTCGGCGAGCACCCCGCTCTCCAGCTTCACCCGGTAATAGCCGGGCTCGGCCGCTTCCTCCGAGAAGCGCTGGCGATAGCCGAGGTCCGGGTTCTCGAGCGTGCCGGGATCGAGCTGCAGCGGCCCGCGCGTCGGCACCACCAGCACGTCGAGCATGTCGCCGATGCCGGTGCCCGAGAGATGGGTGTGCGAGAAGCCCATGATTGAGGTGTCGCCGCGGTGATAGCCCGAACAGGCATCCCAGCGGGCATTGTCGGTATCCGGGCTCAGCTGCGCCATGCCGAAGGGCAGCGAGGCGCCCGGGAAGGTGTGGCCGTGCCCGCCGGTGCCGACGAACAGATTGGGCTTGCCCGGCGCGGCGCCCTGGGCGGCGGCGGCCCCCGGGAGCGCGGAGCCGAGCGCGATGGTGCCGGCTCCGGCGAGCAGCTGGCGGCGATTTGCGGTGATCATGCGGGTCCTGCCCTTCCCTAGAGCTTCTGTGCGAGCAGCGCCGGCTTGCGCCGGGCGATGTCGAGGATCAGGTCGCCGAACAGGCCATTGGCCCAGGCGAACCAGCTCCGCGTGAAGTTGGCGGGATCGTCCTTGTGGAAGCTCTCGTGCATGAAGCCGGTGCCACCATGCGAGGCCTTGAGCCATTTGAGGCACTGGGCCACCGTCGCGTCATCGTCGTGGATCAGCGCGCGGGTGATCAGCGACATCGGCCAGATCATGTCCATGCCGATATGCGGCCCGCCAATGCCTTCGCCGAACTTGCCCTTGAAGAAATAGGGGTTGCGCTCGCTCCAGGCGAGCGCGGCGGTGCGGACATAGAGCGGATCGCGCTTGTCGGCGGCGCCGAGCAGCGGCAGGCCCGACAGGCTGGGGACGTTGGCATCGTCCATGAAGATGGCATTGCCATAGCCATCGACTTCGAAGGCCCAGACCTCGCCGCCCTTCCCGTCGGGCATCTTGCCGTGCGCGTCGAGCGCGGCCTGGACTTCGGCGGCGAGCGCCAGCGCATCCTGCGCCGCGGCCGTGTCACCGCGTGCTTCATGGTGCACCTGGGCGAGCATCTTGAGCGCGGAGACCGCGAACAGGTTGGACGGGATCAGGAAGGGGAAGACACAGGCATCGTCCGACGGGCGGAAGCCCGAATGGATCAGCCCGACCTTGCGGGTCGGCGCGCCAAATCCGCCGAACATCAGCGTCTCGGTCGGCGACGGATCGACGCGCTGGAAATGGTACGGGCCGGGTCCGTCCTTGCGCTGCTGCTCGCGGAAGGTCGCCACCGCCCGCGCCGCGCCCTGGGCCCAGAGCGCGTCGAACGGCGTCTTGTCGCGGGTCGCGGTCCAGTAGCTGTGGGCGAGGCGCATCGTATATGCGAGCGAGTCGATCTCCCATTTCCGCTCGGCGACGCCGGGCTTCATATCGGTCTTGTCGTTCACCGCCGACAGGTTCGACTTGGCGGTCGGGTCCGGGGTGAAGGCGTTGGCGTAGGAATCGATCAGGATGCAGCGCGCCTGGCGCTGGATCGCGCCCTGGAAGACGCGGCGGAGGTCCGCGTCCCTGGGCGTGAGGTGGACATAGGTCTGGAGCTGGGCCGAGCTGTCGCGCAACCACATCGCATCGATGTCGCCGGTGATGACGAAGGTATCGGGCTTGCCGTCCACCGTGCCGAGCCGGACGGTGGTGTCGAGCGTGTTGGGGTAGCAATTCTCGAACAGCCAGGCGAGTTCGGGATCGGCGATCTTCGCCTTCACCGCCTTGATCTCTGCCTCCACCGCCTTGCTGACGAACCCACGCTGGCCGACCGGCGGGCGCTTCGACGCGAAACCTTCCACCTGCCCGGCCGCCAGTGCCCGCACCGGCAGGGACGCCGACATCGCCAGCGCCCCTGCCCCCATCATCACCTCACGACGCTTCATCACCCTCTCCTGTTCTTGTTGTTCAGCGCGCCGCCGGCGCGCTCATCGAGAAGGGCGCATTGGCTTTCGCGATGCCCCATTTGGTGTTCGGGTTCGGCCCCATCACGAAGCGCAGCGTGCCGCCGCCCTGCAGTTGCTCACGCGTGAAGAACGGCTTGTCATGCGCCTTGCCGTTCAGCGTGACCGACTGGATGTAGACGTTCCTGTCGCTGTTGTTGGCGGACTCGATGTTGAGCACCTTGCCGCCCGGCATGGTCAGACGGACATTGCGGAACAGCGGGCTTCCAATGGCATATTGGCCCACCGTCGGCGTCACCGGGTAGAAGCCCAGCGCCGAGAAGACGTACCAGGCCGAGGTCTGGCCATTGTCCTCGTCGCCCGGATAGCCATCGGGCGCTGCCGAATAGAGCTTCTTCATCACGTCGCGGACATGCGCCTGCGCCTTCCATGGCTGGCCGGCCCAGTCATAGAGGTAGATCATGTGCTGGATCGGCTGGTTGCCATGGGCGTACTGGCCCATGTTGACGATCTGCATCTCGCGGATCTCGTGGATCACCTGGCCATAATAGCTGTCGTCGAAGATCGGTCGGGTCGAGAAGATCGAGTCCAGCCGGTCGGTGAACTTCCGGTCGCCGCCCATCAGGTCGATCAGGCCCTGCACGTCCTGCATCACTGACCAGCTGTAATGCAGCGAATTGCCCTCGGTGAACGCATCGCCCCATTTGTAGGGATTGAACGGCTTGGACCAGCTGCCGTCCTGGTTGCGGCCGCGCATCCAGCCGCTCTCCTGGTCGAACAGCTTGCGATAGTTCTGCGCCTGCGCGGCGTATTTCTTCGCGTCCTCGGTCTTGCCCAGCGCGGCGGCGAGGCGGGAGAGCGAGAAGTCGGCGGTGGCATATTCGAGCGTGCGCGCGGCATTCTCGTTGATGCCCACGTCATAGGGGACGTAGCCGAGCTTGTTGTAATATTCGACGCCCTCACGGCCGACCGCGCCGACGACGTTGCCGCGCTTGTCCCGGGGACGTCCTTCCGAGGTGGTCGCGTTCTTGACCATCGCCTCGTACAGCGTCTCGACGTCGAAGCCGCCCACGCCGTTGAGATAGGCGTCGGCGATCAGATTGGCCGAGTTGGAGCCGATCATCACGTCGCGGTGCCCCGGGCTCGCCCATTCGGGCAGCCAGCCGGATTCCTTGTAGGTGTTGACCAGCCCCTGCATGATCTCGCTGTCGCGCTCCGGGTTCATCAGCGCGAACCAGGGGAAGACCGCGCGCCACGTGTCCCAGAAGCCGTTGTCGGTGTAGAGGAAGCCGTCGTGCACCTTGCCGTCATAGGGGCTGTAGTGGACGGTCTTTCCGGCGGCATTGACCTCGTGGAACATGCGCGGGAACTGCAGCATGCGGTACATCGCCGAGTAGAAGGTCCCGCGGTTGTCGAGGTTCGGATCGCTCACCTGGACCTTGGAGAGTTCCTTCTCCCATTCCGCCCGCGCCTTGGCCTGGGTCTGGTCGAAGCTGTCCTTGCCCAGCTCGCGATCGAGGTTGAGCGCGGCCTGTTCGGGGCTGATGAAGGACGAGGCGACCTTGACGTTCACCTGCTCGCCCGCACGCGTCTTGAAGCTCACCACCGCGCCGACATGATCGCCTTCGCTGGCGTTGGCGCCCGAGACCTGGCCGTTGTCGTCCCAGGTGCGGGTGACTTCGAAATCCTTGTCGAACTGGGCAACGAAGTAATTGTGGAAGTTGCTCGGCACGCCGCCGTGATTGTTGCGGACATAGCCGATGATGCGGCGGTTCGCGGCGTCGATCTTCACCATCGAGCCGCCGGCATAGCCGTCGATCAGGATGTGCGCGTCATCCGCCTTGGGGAAGGTGAAACGGAAACTGGCGGCGCGGTTGGTCGGCGTGACCTCCGCAGTCACGTCATAGTCGGCGAGATAGACCTTGTAGCCATAGGCGCGCGCTTCCTCTGCCTTGTGGCTGTACCAGGAGGCCCGCTCGTCTTCCTTGACCTTGAGCGGGCCGGTCTCGGCGAAGAGGCCGAACGCGGCATAGTCGTTCATCCAGGGGCTGGGCTGGTGGGTCTGCTTGATCGCGTTGATCTTGTGCGCGCTGTAGGTGTAGCCCCAGCCATTGCCCATCTTGCCGGTGACCGGCGTCCAGAAGTTCATGCCCCAGGGCACGGCCACCGCCGGATAGGTGTTGCCATAGGACAGCTCATAGCTGCTGTCGGTGCCCATCAGCGGGTTGATCAGGTCGACCAGGGCGGGCTCCGCCGTCTGCGCCAGTGCCGGCGCCATGGTCGTGCCGAGCGCACTGGTGAGCAGCATTGCCGAGATGCAGCACGCGCCGATGAACTTCCTCACAATCCCAATACTCCCCTGCTCGATTTCGTAGCTGCTTGTGTCCGTTACCGCGCCTTGAACGGCCGCGGCTTCACGCCTTCATTCGTCATCACCACCGGCTTGATCGAGCCGTCCGCGGCGAACTCCATCCGGTCGATCGCCATCTCGCGATGCTCGCCCTTGTCGTCGCCCAGCGGGCGGCGGTGATAGACGATGTACCAGTCGTCGGTGCCGGGCACGTTGACGACCGAGTGATGGCCCGCGCCGCGCGCGATCTTGAAGTCCTGCTCGAGGATCTTGCCCTTGGGGGTGAACGGCCCGAGCGCGGTCGGCCCGGTGGCATAGGCGACGCTGTAGTCGGGGCCGGTCCAGCCGCCCTCCGACCACATCAGGTAGTAGACGCCCTTGCGCTTGATCAGGAACGATCCCTCGACATAGCCGGGCGGCGTGATTTCCTTGTAGGTGCTGCCGTCCGCGAAGGGGACGACCGAGCGGAGGTCGTCGCTCAGCTGCACCACGTTGCAGTGCTTCCAGCCGCCGTAGAAGAGGTACACCTTCCCGTCGTCGTCGCGGTAGACGAACGGGTCGATCGGCTGGGCGCCATTGTGGAACTTGCCGATCAGCGGCTTGCCCAGCGCGTCCTTGAACGGCCCGCCCGGCTTGTCCGAAACCGCCAGGCCGATGCCGCCGACCTCCGCATCGCTCTGGATGTCGTTGGCGCTGAAGAACATGTAATAGCGCCCCTTGTGCTCAAGCACGGAGGGCGCCCAGATCGCATAGCCCGCCCAGGCGATGTTCTCGACGTCGAGGACATGGCTGTGCTTGGTCCAGTGGACCAGGTCGGGCGACGAGAAGGCGTTGAAGAAGGTCTGCTGCACATAGGACGGACGCACCGTCTTCTGCTTGCGCAGCTCGATCTGGTGCGGCGTGAAGCGCCTGGTCACGTCGGGCGCGCCGTAATCGTCGGAATAGGTCGGGTAGATCCAGTATTTCCCGCCGAACACGCGGATCTCCGGATCGGCGTACCAGCCCTTCACGATCGGATTCGCCGCCCAGGCGATACCCGCGGTCATCATGGTGGCAGCGGCGGCGATGATGCCTGCCCGGATCTTGTTCACGCGACCGTCCCCTTATTCCTCCACCCCGAAGTCATGGGCCGCCGGACCGCGAAGGACCCGGCGGCTGCATGAGTGTCGCCCTCTCCCCTGCCTCCCACTGAAACGGGGGGTGGAGGTGGCCCGGGGGGAAAGGGCCACCTCCTGAGTCAGGGGGCTGACTCATTCGATGATCAGAACTTGTATGCCATGCCGAGATAGAAGCGACGGCCCGAATAGACGTTCGAAATGAACCGGTCCTTCGTGTCGTTGCCGAGGTGCTGGCGCTGCTCCGACTTGGTCAGGTTGATGACCGAGCCGGTGATCTGGAAGTTCTTGAAGACGTCGACTGCAGCGTTGAGGTCGACCTGCTCATAGGGATCGTCATAGACGTTCAGGCCGGACGACAGCCCGCGCACCACCTCGCCGCGGCGATTGTACGAAGCGCGCACCAGGATCGGGCCGTGCTCGTAGAAGATCGACGCATTGAGCTGGGTCTTGGCGCTGCCCACCAGGGGCGATTCACCAAGCTTCTTCCCGTTCAGCGCGACGTCCGCCATCGACGTGTCGTTGTAGGTGAAGTTCACCTGCGCGCCGAGGCCGAAGTCCAGCGTGTGCTGGGCATAGACTTCGACACCCTGCGACACGGCGCTCGAGCCATTGGCCTGGGTCGCATATTGCTGGACCGTGACGGTCTGGCCGGCGACTTCCTGCGGCAGGTCGATCACAACCGGCACGATGAAGTCCTTCACATCCTTGCGGAACAGGGTCGCACCCAGCACCGAGCCACGGTGGAAATACCATTCCACGCCGAAGTCATACTGCCAGGCGTTGAACGGCTTCAGGTCGAAATTGCCGCCATCGCCGAACCAGCCCGGTCGCGCGCCGAACTGGGCACGGTCGAACACGAACGCATCCGAGTTGAAGGTCAGGCCGCGCGAGCCCGCCAGGTCGCCATAGCCCGGCCGCGCGATCACCTTCGACGCCGCCGCACGCAGCAGCAGGTTCGGCGTCACGTCCCACGAGATGTTGAAGCTCGGCAGGAAGTCCGTGTAGGTCTTGCTCTCCGAGTTCGGGCTGAACACGCGGACCTGGCGCTGCGATTCCGGGATCACCGAGCAGTTGCCGTCCGCGCCCACGGGCTTGTTCGGATCGAACGCGCCACCCGGTCCGTTGACGCAATACTCGTTCTCGTAGGTGATGCGGTCGGTCGAGGTGCCGTCCTGCTTGGTGTTCACCACGCGCAGGCCGATATTGCCGCGAACCGTGCTCGTCTTGAAGTTCAACTGGCCATAGCCGGCCCAGATGCGCTCGCCGATGTTGTAGACGTTCTGCGGCTCGGGAACGCGGACCGGGCCGTTATAGGTCTTGTTCAGATAGTCGATATAGTTGCGGATGTTGATCGCCGGGAAAGCGCTCGTCTGGAACCCGCCGGCGATGTTGCCGAGCGAGCTCGGGTAGAAGATCTCCGGCAGCGCCAGCGCGCCACCCGGCGTATCCTGGAAGCGCAGGGTGTTGGCAGCGTCCGAATACCATTCGAAGCGACCGGTCTCGCGGTGGATGGCGGCATCGCGCCACTTCGCACCGACCTGGATCGAGTCGAAGAAGGGCGAGTCGAACTTCCGGGTCAGATCGACCTGGGCATAGCGCTGCGAGAGCGAGCTGTTGGTGAAGCCCGAGCCCGTCGAACCCAGGTCGATCTGCGCCACGCCGTTCAGCATGTTCTGGATCACGTTGGGCGAGAAGTTCATCGCGATCGACTGATCGGTGAAGTTCCAGGCGCTGAGCGAGTTGCCGTTGACCGAGCCGTTGCGCGGCTTGGCCTGGGCATAGAACTGGAACGACGGACCGCCGGTCGCCTTGGTCTTGCCAAAGACGAAGTCGACGTTCAGGTGGCCGAGTTCCCAGTTGCC
Organism: Sphingomonas kyeonggiensis; assembly: GCF_014204495.1. Lineage (GTDB taxonomy): Bacteria > Pseudomonadota > Alphaproteobacteria > Sphingomonadales > Sphingomonadaceae > Sphingomonas > Sphingomonas kyeonggiensis_A. The sequence goes on from NZ_JACHLN010000002.1 coordinate 1,196,350, forward strand.
GCGCACTTCATAGGTGTTGGAAACGCTCTTCTCGCGGACATAGGTGTCCTGCGGTGCCGGGGTTTCCATCGTGCACATGTTGCCGGGAACGCGGCAGCCCGTGCCTTCGGGCGGAACCTCGAAGGTGGCACCGGTCAGGACCGTGCCGCTCTTGTCGAACGTCGCGCCGGTGAAGAAATTGCCATAGCCCCATTCGGGGATCTTGATGCTGCTGCGGGTGTAGTCGCCGTTCAGCTGGAAGCGGAAATAGTTCGCCGTGATCTCGAGATTGTCGAACGGCTTCATCTGCGCCGTCGCCTGGATGCCCAGGCGCTTGCGCTTCTGCTCCATGATCGTTTCGCTGACCGACTGGGGTGCCCAATAGCCGCTGTAATGCTTGCCGTCGCGCGTGGTCGTGCCGGCGTTGTTGCCGCTGTTCCAATAGTCGATGGCGGAATCATTGGCGAAGGTCTTGCCGTTGACGTCGGTCGCCGGATCGGTGGCCTTGTCGTCGGTCCACCAGTGCCAGCTGTCGCCCGACGCACTGAGCGAGCGGTTCGTGCGCACCTGGTAGGTGGCACCGACCAGGAAGCCCAGCGTCTTGTCCTCATTGTGCCAGGAGAGCAGGCCCGAGACGTTCGGCTCGACCTTCTTGGTCACGTCCGAATAGGTGCCCTCGGCGGAGACGGTGCCCGACCAGGGCTTGAGGTCGAACGGCTTGCGCGTGCGGTTGATGATGACGCCGCCCACGCCGCCTTCGTCGAGGCGCGCTTCGGGCGACTTGTACACTTCCACGCTGCCGATCAGCGTCGAGGGCAGCAGCAGATAGTTGAACGAGCGCGAGGGGTCCCCGCTGTCGGCCGAAGCGATGAAGTTGCCGTTGAGCTCGGTCAGCGTCAGGTCGGAGCTGAGGCCGCGGATGCTGACCCGGCTGCCTTCGCCGCCGTCACGATCGATGATGACGCCCGGCACGCGCTGCAGCGAGTCCGCGACGTTCTTGTCCGGGAACTTGCCGATGTCCTCGGCCGTGATCACGTCGACAAAGGCGTTGGCCTCGCGCTTCTGGTTGAGGCTCTTCTCGATCGAGCCGCGATAGCCGGTGACGATGATGTCGCCACCCTGGGCACCCGCATCCTGCTGTGCCTGCCCCGCGTCCTGTGCGGCCGGGGCGGCATCCTGGGCATGGGCCACACCGCTCATCGTGATCGCGATGCTGGCCGATGCAAGCAGTTGGCATATCAGCCGGTTACGACCGGCCAATGGCGTGCGTGCGCGAAAAGTCATCCCCTATTCCCTCTCCAAGTTCGGGCCAGGCGCTGGCCCGATGTTATGCGCCCTGGGTATTCCCTTGAGGCGCTTCAAAATCAGAATACTAAAATCAATTTGTCAATTGTATCCGGTTGCAGTCGTGGCGTTATCCCGACCAGCTGTTGCGCGTTTGCGCCCTTATGAGCCGCGCTTGCGCTTCCTGGGCGGCGGCACATCCCTTGCCGCCGGCTCCGGCTTGTCCCACAGCGGCGCGGCCATTCGGGCGAACGCCTCCGCCGGGGCCTTGGCCACCGCGCGATCATAGGTGAGCAGGCCGTTGATCTCGCCCTCCACATCGGTCGTCTGGGTGTAGACCGAGGCGCTCAGGCCATTCTCCTTCGCCTGTCGCACCACCTCGTCGAACTTGCGGCGATAGCGGGCGAGATAGTCGTTGGAATCGGTGGTGACCTGGTAGCTCCAGCGCTTGTCGTCGCGCCACAGATGCCCCTCGATCGGCCAGCCCACCCCGCCATATTCGCCGAGCACGATGGCGCGGTCGCTATGGCGCGCCGGCGTGTGCGGCACGTCCTCATAGGTGTGGATGTCGAACACGTCGGAATCGCGGCCCGCCACGTCCAGCCAGCCGCTGTCCGAATTGACCAGCCGGCTCGGGTCCATCCCGCGCACGAACCTGGTGAGCGTGGCGGAGTCATATTGCCCCCACCCCTCATTGTTGACGACCCACAGGACGATCGACGGGAAGGCGCGCAGGTCGCCGATCATGTGCGACAGCTCGAACTGCTGCTGCGCCATCACCTCCGACGACAGTACCGCCTGGCTCTGGCTGGTACCGGCGAGGAACTGGTCCTCGCCGCCGCCCGAGGGCATGTCCTGCCAGATCAGCATGCCCATGCGATCGGCGTCGTAATAATAGCGGTCCGGCTCGACCTTGATGTGCTTGCGGACCATGTTGAAGCCCGCCTTCTTCAGGAACTCCAGGTCATAGCGCATCGCGGTTTCGGAGGGCGGAGTCAGCAGCCCGTCCGGCCACCAGCCCTGGTCGAGCACGCCATTGTGGAAATAGGGCTTGTTGTTGAGCAGCAGCGCCGGCTGGCCATGCACCTTGCCCGGCCCGACCGAGACCTTGCGCATCGCGAAATAGGCCTTGGCGGTGTCGCGCGCGGCGCCTTCCACCTGCGCGGCGGCATAGGCCTGCCCCTCGCCCACCGTGAAGCGCGAGTCATAGGCGGCCCGGTCGCGCTCCTTCCGGTCGGCATAGGGATCGCGCACCGTCACCAGCTCGGCGACCAGGTCGTAGAGGAACGGATCCTCGGGCGACCAGAGATGCGCGTCGGGGATGGCGATGCTGGCGTGGCGATTGGCGCGGATGATCGTCGAGCCGATCGTCTTGCCCTGCGAACGCACGCTCAGGCGCACTGCATCGGTATCGTTTGCCCAGGCCGAAAGCGCGACATCGACCTCCACCGTGCCGCGGTCGATGTCCGGCGTCGCACGCACATCGGCGATGTGGAGCGCCGGCACCGGCTCGAGCCACACCGTCTGCCAGATGCCGCTGACCGGCGTGTACCAGATGCCGTCCGGGTTCAGCAGTTGCTTGCCGCGCGGCTGGCTGCCGGCGCTGGTCGGGTCCGCCACCTGCACGACCAACTCGTTGGCGCCGGGCTTCAGATAGGGAGTGATGTCGAAGCCGAAGCGGCTCGATCCACCCTTGTGCGCCCCGACGACCGCGCCGTTCACCCAGACATGCGCCTCGAAATCGACCGCGCCGAAATTGAGCATCACATTCTGCCCGGCCCAGTCGGCCGGCACGGTGAAGCTGCGGCGATACCAGATCCGGTCCTCGGGCTGCACCTTGCGCGCCACGCCCGACAGGCGGGATTCGAGGGCGAAGGGCACCAGGATCTTGCCGTCCATCTGCGTCGGCTGCGGCATCGGCGCCGCCGCCCTGGTGATCGCATAGTCCCACTGGCCGTTAAGGTTCAGCCACTTCTCGCGCTCGAGCTGCGGGCGCGGATAGCTGCGCCAGGCATTCTCCGGCGTCACTTCGCGCCCCCAGCGGGTGATCATCGCACCGCCGGTATAGGTCGCATCTGCACGGGCAGCCGGCGCCTGCTGGGCCAGCGCCTCGGTCGCGGCACCCGACAGCAACAGGGCGAGCATCATGGTACGCATCATCAAACTCCTCAGCGCCGGCTCAGCGAAGGCGGCGCATCGGCCGGGCTGCTGCCCCAGGCCGGATTGGGCTTCGCGCCCATGGTCAGTTCCAGCACGGCGCCGTTCGCGATGTCGGCGTGGCGGAACCACGGCTTGGTCCAGCGCTTGCCGTTCAGCGTGGCGGACTGGATGTAGAGGTTCGTCGCCGAATTGTTCTTCGCGACGATCTCGAGCGTCTTGCCATTGCCCATCCTGAGCGCGGCGCGATCGAAGATCGGGCTGCCGAGCACATAGACGTCGCTCGCCGGATCGACCGTGTAGAAGCCCAGCGCGCTCAGCACGTACCAGGACGAGGTCGCGCCCTGGTCGTCCATCCCGGGATAGCCATAGCCGGCGGCGTCGCTGCCATAGAGATCGCGCAGGATGCGGCGCGACAGCTCCTGGGTCTTCCAGGGCTGGCCGCTCCAGGCATAGAGATAGGGCGCCTGCTGGTCGGGCTGGTTGCCCTGCACATATTGACCGATCACACCGGTGCAGTCGCGGCAGATGCCCTTGGGGTTGTAGGGCTTGGTGAAGAATGCATCGAGCTTGGCGTTGAACGCGGCCCGGCCACCCAGCGCGGTGATCAGCCCCTGCACGTCCTGCGGCACCAGCCACAGCGTCGACCAGCCCGAGGCTTCCTTCATCATGTGGTTGTAATAGGGCTCGGCCGGATCGAAGGGCGTGAACCACTTGCCGTCCTCGGTCCGCCCGCGGACGAAGCCGATCGAGCGGTCGAACACGTTGCGCCAGTTGCCCGCGCGCTTGCGGAACAGCGCGGCGTCCTGCGGCTTGCCCAGCCGATCGGCGAGATCGGCGAGCGCGGCGTCGTCCCAGGCATATTCCAGCGTCTTGGCAGCCCCCGCCTTGCCATCGGCATGGGGCGGGCTCGGGTCGTGATCCGGCACCACGTCCGAGATCCAGCCGCGCTTCATATATTCGTCGAGGAAGTGGCGCGGCCCCTTGGGATCCAGCGCGTTCTTGCGCAGATACTCATAGGCGGCCGCATAGTCGAACGCGATGCCGCGCCGCATCGCACCGAGATAGAGAAACACCGCATTGTCGCCGTGGAACGAGGTGTTCATGAACCCGCGCTCGCGGGCCATGTCGAGCTCGGACTGCATCACGTCGCGGGTCAGTTCGGGCTCGAGCAGTTCAAGCAGCACGATCTGGTTGCGGCCAGTATCCCAGAAGGGCACCGGGCCGTAGCGATCATAGCTGGCGACCTGGGTCTTGCCGTTCGTATCGGTGAAATGCTCGCCCTTGCGCGCCACCAGCCGGGGGCTGGCGAAGGACTGGAACAGCGTCGAATAGAACAGCATCCGCTGCTTCTCGGTGCCGCCGCTCACCTGGACGCGGTCGAGCAGCTTTGCCCATTCGGCGCGCGCGGCACCGCGGATGCGGTCGAAATTCCAGTCCGGGCTTTCCTGCCGCAGCCGCTGCGTCGCCGCTTCGTAGCTCGGGCCATAGGCGATGCGGACCAGCACCTGCTCGCCGTCACGCGTGGTGAAATCGGCATAGCTGCCGGCGAACGCGCCTTCGATCGGCCGGGTATCGGGCTGCACATCCTTGTCGCCGATGCCATAGCCACGGGCGTTGCCCGGCGCCTTGCGGAAGGTGCCGAAGCGCTTGAAGGGCTTGGAGAATTCCGCGACGAAATAGCGTCCATCGCGCGCATCATTGTCGTTGCGGTCGCCGATGATGCCGCGCACCGTACGGTCGCCCACCACTTCGACCTGGCCGCCCCGCCCCTGCAGGTTCAGGATCACATGCGCCCGCTCGGTCGCCGGGAAGGTGAACCGCATCAGCGACGTCGCCTGGGTCGCGGTCAGCTCGACCTTCGTCTTGAAGCTGTCGAGGAACACCGAATAATAGCCCGGCGCCGCGACTTCATGCGCCTTGTCGTACCAGGCCTCGGTATAGACCGGCGGCACCGTCCAGTCGCCGACGATCGGCATCAGCATCGGCGTGGCGCGCGCACCATAGGTGGGGCCGCCGCCGCCGGTGAAACCGATCATCGTGGGATTGGTGTAATAGTACGGGGTCGCTACGCCCCAGGGATAGCTCAGCTCGACATTGGAATTGACCGGTGCGGCCTCGACTGCACTGTGCGGCAGGCGCGCACCGGGCGAAGTCAGGCCGGAATAGAGTGGCTCGCCTGCGGGCGGCGCGTTGCCAATGAACTCGGGATTGTCCAGCGGCGCCGTACCCACCAGCGGGTTGGCGATGTCCACGGGGGCCTGCCCCGCATCCGCACGTCCGGAATCCTGCGCCATCCCCGATGACCCGATGGCCAGCAGCGATGCCGCTCCGGCCAATGCGGCGAAACGCGTTACACGGCGATGTACGAGAATGCCGATCGCGCGGCGACATACGCGATCCCCGGCCCGCAGAACGGAAGGCCCCATCTATCCTCTCCAAGAGAACGGCATCTCCACCGTTCATTGCGTTCCGCCTTTGCGGCGGTAACGAGTCGGAACTTCGATTAAATAAATCATTTTGTCAAATGAACTCGCACACTCGAGACGCAGGCCGGCGCCCCCGGTTATCCGCTTTGCCAATTCTCCTGATAAATCAGATCGATGCCCAATCGCGCCGCGACGGACATTTTCGCCGCTGGTTTTCGGCTTCGGCGAAAATCGGATTTCGGCCACTTCCTGCCGGATCGAATGGCGCAAAGCATCCGTCGCAAAGGGACGCGCGAGATTCGGCGCGGCCGGCCTGGCCGCATCCCAAAACGATCCCCGCCGGCACGCTCCAGGGAAGCGCGCCGGCACAGATCAACTAGATTGGCAGAGTTCTCCCGGCCCTCAACGCGAGCCGGAAGGGAGCAACCTCACCCGCTCGCGAATTGCTTGACGGCGTGATCCGCCGCCCGCGCTGTAAGCGCCATGAAGGTCAGCGAGGGGTTCACGCAGGATACGGACGCCATCTGGGCGCCGTCGGTCACGTAGAGATTCTCGGCGTCGTGCGCCTGGCTCCACTTGTTGAGGACCGAGGAACGCGGATCGGCACCCATGCGCGCGCCGCCCATCTCGTGGATGGCGTCGCCGGGGACATGCTCGTCCTCATAGCTCTTGACGTTGGTCAGCCCCGCGGCCTTGAGCATCGCCTCACCCTGCGTCCGCGCATCCGCCATCATCCGCAGCTCGTTCTCGCGGAAGCGCACGTCGAAGCGCATCAGCGGCACCCCGAAGCGATCGACCTTGTCCGGGTGCAGCGAAACGTGATTGTCCTCATAGGGCAGGCATTCGCCGAACGCGCCCATGCCGAACTTCCACCCGCTATATTTGCGCATCCCGTGCTTCATGGAGGCGCCGAAGCCCACCGGCGGCGACGGCTCGCGCCGTGCGCTCCCCTGATAGCCATAGCCGCGCTTGAAGCCGACGCCCTCGTCCCCGCCATTGTTGCGGAAGCGGGGAATATAGACGCCGCCGGGCCGCCGACCATATTCGATGAACTCCTCCATCCCCGGGATGTCGCCGTCGATCGACACCCGGAAGATGTGGTCCATCACATATTTGCCGAGCGTCCCGCTGCTGTCGAAATGGCTGCGCCCGCTGCCCGCCGGCCGCGAGTTGAGCAGGATCTGGTTCGACGCCATCGCCGAGGCGCAGAGGAAGACCAGCCCGGCATTGACCACTTCCGCCTGCCCGGTCTTCGCGTCGATGAACCGGACCCCGGTGACGCGCTTCTTCGCGGCGTCATATTCTAGGTTGGTCACCACGGCGTCGGCGCGCAGCGTCAGCCGTCCGGTCGCCCGCGCCGCCGGCAGCGTCACTGCCTGGGTCGAGAAATAGGCGCCGAACGAGCAGCCATTGCCGCACTGGTTGCGGAACTGGCATTTGGTCCGGTTCTGATCGGGCTTGTCCTCGGTCATGTTGGACAGGCGCGTGTTGATCAGCTTGCGCCCCGGAAACTCGGTCTCGAGCCGCTGCTTCAGCCACTTCTCGGCGATGTTCATCGGCATCGGCGGCTGGAATTCGCTGTCCGGCAGGTAAGGCAGGTTCTCGCGCGATCCGGACACGCCGATATATTTCTCGACATAGCTGTACCAGGGCGCGAGGTCGTCATAGCGGATCGGCCAGTCGCCATCGATGCCGTCGCGCTTGTTCGCCTCGAAATCGGCCGGGCTCCAGCGGAAGCTCCACCGCCCCCAGATCAGCGATTTTCCGCCGACCGCACCGGGCCGGATCCAGTAGAATTTGCTGCCTTCGTCAAAGGCATAGGGGTTCAGCCGGTCGTCATTGTAGAAGGCCCGGTTGCTCGGCTGCACATAGCCGTGCTTGGCGATGAAATAGTCGCTGTCGCGCAGGCCCGGCGGCATCATGTTGCGCGCCGGCACCTCGAACGCCGGCTTGCCGTCATAGGTATAGCCTTCGCCATGCTCGACCATCACGCCCCGGTCGAGCATGAGCACGCGCAGTCCCTTTTCGGTAAGCTCCTTGGCGGCGAACCCGCCGCTTACGCCGGAACCGATGACGATCGCATCGAACCTGTTGGTCGAAGCCATGTTCTTCCCTCCCGAACCCTGATCAGAAACGCAGCGCGCGCAGCGTCTGGAAGCTGGTGGTGATGTCGGGCAGATAGGGCGCCGGCGCCTGATCATTCTCGACATAGAAATGCTGCACGCCCGCACTACCCTTCCGCTTGAAGAGCCCGGCGAAATCGATCGTCCCCTGTCCCACTGCGGTCATGCTGCGATCGGCACGCATGTCCTTCACATGATAGGCGTAGAGCCGCTTCGACAGGCGATCGATCAGCGCGCCGGGATCCTCGCCGGCATGCGCCGCCCAGTAGAGGTCGAGCTCGACCTTCACGAGCGCCGGATCGGTCTCCTTGAGGAAGCGCTCGTACAGGCTGACCCCGCCCGGCTTGATGGTGAACTCGAAATCATGGTTGTGATAGGCGAAGCCGAGCCCGGCCTTCTTCAAGTCCTTGGCGAAACGGTTGAAGTTCGGCAGCGCCGCGTTCCAGCCCTGCTCGGTGCGGTGCTCGTTGGTCATATAAGGCAGCACTACCGTGCCGGCGCCGAGCGTCTTCGCCATCGTCACCGACTTGTCGAACTGGCCGAGCAGCGCGTCATAGCCGATGTGCAGCGAGGGCGACTTGAGGCCGAGCCGGTCCATCGTCTTGCGCAGCAGCGCATGATCCATGGCGTCATAGCCGCCACCGCCGAACTCGACCTCGCGATAGCCGATCCGGGCGACCTGCTCGAGCGTACCGACCGGGTCCTTCTGGAAGATGTCGCGGACCGTGTAGAGCTGGAGGCCGATCGCCTTCAGTTGCGCGGCGGATGCCGGTGCGATCGCGAAGTCGGCAAGCGAAAGCGCTGCGACACCGCCCGCGCCGGCGAGCAGATTCCTACGGCTGATCATCATGCGGAATACACCTTGTTGACCTGAGAATAGGGAAACTGGCCGTTATACTCGCCCGGCACCGGCAAATATTCGCGCTCCTGCGTGATGCCGACTTCGGACGTGTAGTAGCCGGCGATGACGAGCTGCCGGAACGCTTCGAAGAACACGCCGCCGGAAGGCAGCTGGCCGTTCATCGCGAGGGTGAGCAGCGCGTCCTGCTGCTCCGCCGTCGCCTGCGCGCCGGCAACCTTGTAGTCCTGCTGGCTGCGCGCCTCGATCGCGTCGAGCCCGGCGAGGATCGGCACCCGGTCGGTCGGCCGCGCCCAGTCCGCCAGCATCTTCTCGATAAACGCCGGAACCCCGGCGGCGATCGCGCCCGGCGTATCCGTGGTCGGCAGGATGCGCTCGCTGAGCGCGGTCATCAGCGCGCGCTGCGCGGGCGTGAACACCGCCACGCTCGGCGGCCCCTCGCTGATCACCGGGATGTTCGAAGCCTTGCCCGCACCGGCGGCGCGGGCGAGCGGCGCGAAGGCCGCCGCGCCGAACATGGCGACGACCCCGGCAAGCGCGGTTCTCCGGTCGATCACTTCGCGCCTCCCGGCAGGTCCTGCGCGATCGCCGCCTCGGGCAGCGGGCGCACCCAGATATTGCGGTAGGAGACCGGCGAGCCGTGATCCTGCAGCTGCAGCGGCGCCGCGTCGCCATGCGCCTGGTAGCTGGCGACCTTGCGCCAGATCGTGGTGCCGAGCAGCGCCTGGTGGTTCTGCACCACCACGCCGTTCAGGAGCGCGGTGACATAGGCCGGGCGCACCAGCTTGCCGTCCGCCGCGAAGCGCGGCCGCTCGAAGATGATGTCGTAGCTCTGCCACTCGCCGGGCTTGCGCGCGGCATTCACCAGCGGCGGCTTCCAGCCATAGACCGCACCGACCGTGCCGTCGGCATAGGTCGGGTTCTGATAGCCATCGAGGATCTGCACCTCGTAGCGCTGCATGAACCAGACGCCGCTGTTGCCGCGATCCTGCGAATTGCCCTTGGGCGGATTGGGCGAGCGGAACTCGAGATGGAGCTGGACGTCGCCGAAGCTCTGCTTCGAGACGAGGTTGCTCTCCTTCGCGCCGTCCGCGCGCGCCGGCACCGTCATCACGCCACCCGCGACCTGCCAGGGCGCCGTCTCGGCCTGCCAGGCATCGGGCGCCAGCACGATCGCGTCGGAAGGCGCGCCGCCCGGCGCCGCCGCCGGCGTGGTCACCGTCGGCGCGGGCCGGTCGGCGTCATGGACGAGCCACTTGCCGTCCGGCAGTTGCGGCGTGTCCTTGAAGCCGGGCTTTTCCTGCGCGAAGGCGAATGCGCCCGTGATCGCGATCAAGCCGGCGGCAACGCATCCCGCCATGCGCATGCGCGTCATAGTCCCTCTCCCTGTGTATCGATCCTGCGATAGGCCGCGATCAACCGGTCCTCGCCGGCCCGGCCCTTCACCGAATTGCCATGTTCCATGCCGATCACGCCGTCATAGCGCCGCGCGCGGAGCCACCGGACGATCGAGGCATAGTTGATCTCGCCCGACCCCGGCTCGTTGCGGCCCGGATTGTCGCCGAACTGCAGATAGCCGATCTCGCTCCAGCACATCTCCAGCGCCGGGATCAGGTTCCCCGACTGAATCTGCTCGTGATAGAGATCCGCCAGGATCTTCACTGCCGGGCTGTTCACCCCCCGCGCCACCGCAAAGCCTTGCGCGATCGTCTGCATGTAGACGCCCGGATGGTTGGTCCGGGTGTTCAGCGGCTCCATCACCATCGCGATCCCGTGCGGCGCGACGATGTCGCCGGCCTTGCGCATCACGTCGATCACCCGCGCGGTCTGGATGTCGAGCGGCACCTTCTGATCGAGGAAGCCAGTGACCACCGTCATGCGCGTGGCGTTGAGCCGCTTGGCGACGTCGATCGAAGTGCGGATGTCCGCCAGGAACGCTTCGCGCTCGGCATCGTCATTGCCGCCGAGCAGCGGACGCGACTGCGCCCATTTCGGCATGCTGGCGACGAAGACGCCCATCTTCATGCCGCGCTGGGCAAAGGCCCTGGCCATCTTCTCCTGCTCGGCCACCGGCCGGCTGCGCGCCTCATTGTCCTCCCACGCCCTGAAGCCCTGGTCGGCGGCATAGGCGATCTGCTCGAACAGGCCGCCACGGCTGGCGAAGCTGCCCTCGTGCGGCGCATAGCCGAGCGAGAAATAGGCGGCGTTCGAGCCCTGGCCGCCCGCGCTTCCGCCCATCGCCATCGCCGAGGATGCAGCGCCCGCGGCCCCTGCCGCGAGCACCGTCCTGCGGGTGACCGCGCCGGTCACTTGCCGCTTCCCGCCTTGAGATAGGCGATGATCGCGGCGCGCTTGGCCGGATCGGGCATGCCGATCGGCATCCGCGATCCGGGGACCTTCTTGCCCGGCCCGGCGAGATACTCGTTGAGCGTCGCCTCATCCCAGCGCAGCTTCGAGGCCTTCATCGCCGGCGAATAGTTGAAACCCGGCGTGGTGCCGGCGGTCCGGCCGACCACCCCATAGAGATTGGGGCCGACACCATTCTTGCCGCCCTTCTCCACGGTATGGCAGGCGCGGCAGGCATTGAATGCCGGCGGCGGCGCGGTGGGGGCCGCGGTCTGCGCGACAGTGGGTACGCTGACGAAGAACTGGGCCGCCCCAGCGGCACTCAACGCTCCCAGGCACACGAGAAGCTTCATTCTTTCTCTCCCGGATCAACCATTGTCCATTTCGCGTCCGACGCCGCATTGGCGACGACGGCCTCGATGAAACGCATTGTTCGAAGTCCATCGGCGACGCCGGGAAACCAGCGGTCGCCACCGCCGCGGATCGCCGCGGCAAAGGCGCGATAGAGGTTGGCAAAGGCTTCGACATAACCCTCGGGATGGCCCGACGGCGTGCGCAGCAGCGCCGCCGTGCTGTCCTGCAGGCCCGGCCCGCCGGCGCGCACAATCTCGGCCGGGCGGTCGAGCCAGCGCAGGGTCAGCGTGTTCGGCTCCATCTGCGCCCATTCCAGCCCGCCCTGCTCGCCATGGATGCGCAGCTTGAGCCCATTCTCCTCGCCCGCCGCGACCTGGCTCGCCTTGAGCACGCCGCGCGCACCGCCGGCGAAGCGCAGCAGCGCGCTGACATCGTCGTCGAGCCGGCGGCCCGGCACATGGATGGCGAGATCGGCGGACACCGAGTCCACCCGCAGCCCCGAGACATGCTCGGCAAGCTGAAAGGCATGGGTACCGATATCGCCCAGGCACCCGCCAAGCCCGGCGCGCGCCGGATCGGTGCGCCATTCCGCCTGCTTGTTGCCCTGCTCGTCGATCGGCCGGCTGAGCCAGCCCTGGAGATACTCGACCTGGACCAGCCGGATCGCGCCAAGGTCGCCGCGCGCGATCCGCGCCCGCGCCTCCTCGACCAGCGGATAGCCGCTATAGGTGAAGGCGAGCGCGAAATGGCGCCCGCTGGCCTTGGCCGCCGCGCCGATCGCCTCCGCCTCCGCGACACTCATCGCCATCGGCTTCTCGCAGAAGACGTGGAAGCCCGCCTCCAGCGCCGCGATCGCCATCGGGGCATGGAGATGGTTGGGCGTCACGACGGCAACCGCGTCGATCCGCTCGCCCTCGGGCAGCGCCCGCTCGCCCGCAAGCATCGCATCGAACGAGGCGTAGACGCGCTGCGGCGCCAGGCCGAGGGCATCGCCGGTCCGCTGGTTGCGCCCCGCATCGGTGCTGAACGCCCCCGCGACGAGCCGCCAGTCGCCGTCGAGCGCCGCCGCCATGCGGTGGACCGCGCCGATAAAGGCACCCTCCCCGCCGCCAACCATGCCGAGCCGAAGCGCGTGTCGAACCATGGAACGCCTATTCCCTCAACCGACGAGTTCGAGTTCAGTCCCGCTGCGGCGAAAGCCCCAGCAGCGCACGGATCGCCGCCCGATCGACTCCGCTCGCGGCGAAGTCGTCAAAGGGCCGGTCGGTCACGTGGATGATGTGATCGCGGATGAACGGGGCGCCTTCGCGCGCACCGTCCTCGGATCGCTTGAGCGCGCATTCCCATTCGAGCACCGCCCAGCCGCGATAGCCATATTGCGCCAGCTTGCTGAAGATGCCGACGAAATCGACCTGGCCATCGCCCAGCGAGCGGAAGCGGCCGGCGCGGTTCACCCAGCTCTCATAGCCGCCATAGACGCCGGTCCGCCCGGTCGGGTTGAACTCGGCATCCTTGACGTGGAAGCACGAGATCCGGTCGTGATAGCGATCGATGAAATCGAGATAGTCGAGCTGCTGCAGCACATAGTGCGACGGATCGAACAGGATGCGCGCGCGGGGATGATTGCCGACCGCCTCCAGGAACCGCTCCCAGGTCGCGCCGTCATGGATGTCCTCGCCGGGATGGATCTCATAGGCGCAATCGACGCCGGCTTCCTCGAACACGTCGAGGATCGGGGTCCAGCGCCGGCCGAGCTCGGCGAAGGCTTCCTCGACCAGCCCCGCCGGCCGCTGCGGCCAGGGATAGACATAGGGCCAGGCGAGCGCGCCGGAAAAGGTCGCATGCGCGTTCAGCCCGAGATTGGCGCTCGCCCTGGCGGCAAGCTTGACCTGGTCGACCGCCCAGGCCTGTCGCTCGGCCGGCTTGCCGTGCAGCGCGGCCGGCGCGAAGCCGTCGAACAGCTGGTCATAGGCCGGATGCACCGCGACGAGCTGGCCCTGCAGATGCGTCGAGAGTTCGGTCGGTTCGACGCCGAACTTGGCAAGCCTGCCGCGCAGGTCGTCGCAATAGGCCTTGCTCTCGGCGGCGAGCTTCAGGTCGATCAGCCGCGGGTCGCAGGGGATCTGGACGCCGACATAGCCGAGCGCGCCGGCCCATTCCGCCAGGCCGTCGAGCGTGTCGAACGGCGCGCTGTCGCCCAGGAACTGGGCCAGGAAGATTGCGGGACCCTTCATCGCTTTCATGCCGCGGCCTCCGTCCGGCTGTCGTCGCGGAAGAAGAGCTGGAACAGCACCGCGATGACCGCGGCGGCGATCGCCGGATACCACCACATCTGGTGCCAGTCGGCGATGGTCGAAGCCTCGGGCAACTGAGCATAGAGCAGTCCGCCGATCTGCGAGCCGAGCAGCATGCCGACGCCGTAGGTGAACAGGGTCAGCATGCCCTGCGCCTGCGCGTTGACGCCCTTGGGCGAGGCGATGGTGCCGGTGTAGATCGCGCCGGCGACGAAGAAGAAGTCATAGCACACGCCGTGCAGCGCCACGCCGAGATAGATCGCCCAGAGCGAATTGCCGCCGTCACCGATCGCGAACAGCGCATAGCGCAGCGCCCAGGCGATCATGCCGACGAGCAGCAGCGGCTTCACGCCGAAGCGGCGGTACAGCCAGGGCATGGAGAACATGAACACCAGCTCGGACATCTGCCCGATCGCCATGGTGCCGCCGACATTCTCGATCCCCGCCACGCCGAGATAGGCCGAAGCATAGGCATAATACATCGCCAGCGGGACCGAGATCAGCGTCGCCGCCAGGATGAAGATCAGATAGGAACGCTGCCGCATCAGGCCGAACGCCTCGACGCACAGCACCTGGCGGACCAGACTCTCGTCGCGCGGCGCATCGGGCGCCACGTTGGGGAGCGTCAGGCTGTACAGGCCGAGCGCGATCGAGACGATCGCGGCGACGCGGAAGATCTCGGGGCTGGCCGACAGGCCGACCCAGCCGATGATCAGGCCCGCGACGATCCAGCCGAGCGTGCCGAAGGCGCGGACGAAGGGGAAGCGGTCCGCCCGCTCGCCGAAGCTCTTCAGCGCGATCGTGTTCGCAAGGCCGACCGTCGGCATGTAGAGGATCATGTAGCCGAGCAGCACCCAGACGAAGGTGGTGCCGTTCTCCGGCGTCACCAGCGCGGGCATAACCAGCAGGATCGCGCCGCCGACCAGGTGCAGGATCACCATCAGCGCCCTGGGGCTCAGATAGCGGGTCGCCGCCATGCCGAGCAGGAAGGAACCGGCGATCGAGGCGATCGGGCCGACCGAGAAGGCGTTGGCGATGAGGCTGCCGATGCCGACGGTCTGCATGACCAGGCCAAGCGTGACGTTCCACGCTCCCCAGACGAAAAACTGCATGAACATGAGCGCGCTGAGACGCCCCATGAGCAGCCCCGATACCGGGCGCTGCGATGCCGCAAGCGCGTCATTGCCCAAAGTGGCCACGAAGCCCCTCTCCCATTTTTTGCTGCAGTTTTCCTGCTTGTCGGGACTCAGGCTACGCAGGTCAAAAGCCGATGTAAAGGATTACATTACTCGACATGTCGCTGTAACGAGTTACATCAATGTCAATGCCGACCATCATCCAGGTCGCCGCGATGGCGGGCGTCTCCACGGCCACCGTGTCGCGCGTCCTGAGCCACCCGGACCGCGTCGCCGAGCCGACCCGCCTGCGCGTGCTCGAGGTGGTCGAGTCGCTCGGCTACAAGCCGAACGTCGCCGCCCGGACGCTGCGCACGCTCCGCGCCGCCAAGATCCTCGTCACCGTCCCCGACATCTCCAACCCCTTCTTCGCCAGCGTGATCCGCGGCGCGGAGGAAGCGGCGCGCGACGCCGGCTATGCGGTCGTCGTCGGCGACACGCGGCACGATCCGTCGATCGAGGATCAATATGCCGCCATGCTCTCCAGCCGAGAGGTCGACGGACTGATCTTCCTCGGGCACCGCCTGCCGGACAATCTGCGCCCGCTGATGTCGAAGCAGGGCGCTCACGCGCCCGTGGTCAATGGCTGCGAGTACAGCCCCGATATCGGCGTGCCGAGCGTGCATATCGACAATGCCGCCGCCGGCTGCGACGCGCTCGAGCATCTCATCGCGCTCGGGCATCGCGACATCGGCGTCATCACCGGTCCGCATGTCAGCCCGATCAGCCGCGATCGCCTCGCCGGCGCGATGCAGGCGGCCGAACGCCATGGCCTTGCCGACCGGCTGCGGATCCATGTCGGCGACTATTCCGCCCAGTCCGCCGCCGACCATGTGCCGGACCTGATCGCGCAGGGCGTGACCGGGCTGTTCTGCTTCAGCGACGAAATGGCGATGGGGGCGATCAGCGCGATCCGCCAGGCCGGCCGCATCTGCCCCGACGACATTTCGGTCGTCGGCTTCGACGATCTGCCGCTCGCCCGCTTCTTCCAGCCCGGCCTCACCACCATCGCCCAGCCCAAGGGGCATATCGGGCAGCAGGCGGTCGAGCTGCTCGTCGACATATTGCGCGGCGACGACAGTCCGGTGAGCCAGATCACCCTCCCCCACGAACTCGTCATCCGGTCCAGCACGAAGCGGCTCGGCTAGCGGCGCGGACTATGGGCTCGCGGTCGCCTGCCGGCTGCGCCGCCCTGCCATCGCCGGGATCAGGATTCCCGCAAGGATGATCGCCATCCCCGCAAGGTGATATCCGTGCAGCGCCTCGCCCAGCAGCGGCACCGCCAGCAACGCGCCGAACAGCGGCTGCAGGCTGATCACCTGCCCCGCTGCGCCGGCGCCGAGCTCACTCACCGCCTTGTTGTACAGGAAATAGGCCACCACCGACGGCAGCACCGCGACATAGGCATAGGCCCCCAGCACGCGCGGCGTGAAGTGCAGCGGGAAGCTCCGCAGCTCCGCGATCGCGAACGGCAGCATCGCCAGGACGCCGATCGCGAAGGTCAGCGCGAGGAAGCTCAGCGGATCGATCGGAGGCCGCAGGCGCAGCAGGGCGGTGTAGAGCGACCAGGCGAGGACGGCGCACAGCACCAGGACGTCACCGATGTTGAAGCTGAGCGACAGCAGCGCGGCGGGATCGGCCTTGAGGATGATCGTCAGCACGCCGATCGCGGCGATCGAGACGCCGGCGATCTGCGCGGCGCGCGGCCGGGCCTTGAACAACAGCCCGTCGAAGCAGAGCACCAGCGCCGGTATCGCTGCCTGGATCAGCAGCCCGTTGGTGGCGGTCGTGTAGCGCAGGCCCGAATAGAGCAGCGCGTTGAACGCGCCGATGCCGATCAGCCCGAGCAGGAGGATCTTCCCCCAATGCTGCCGCACCACCGGCCAGTCGGCGATCACGCGCCGCCAGGCAAAGGGTGCGACCACCAGCAAGGCACCGGCCCAGCGCCCGAGCGCCAGGGCAAAGGGCGGGATCTCGGCATGAACGGCACGGGCGACCATCGAATTGCCCGCCCAGAGCAGCATCACGAGCGTCAGCATCGCATAGAGGGCGCGGACTCTGGCGGGGCTCGGGCGATCCGGAGCGGTACTGGACGGGCGCATGGCCCATCCTCCTATTACCCAGGCCACCGCCTTCTCGCGCATGCTCCTTGCCCGGCGGATCACATCCCGTGGTTGCGGGCAAAGCGCTCGAACAGCGCCGGCCAGGGATGGTCCCTGCCCGCTTCCTTGAGCGGCAGGCCGTGGCCGCCCTTCTCGAAGATATGCAGCTCGGACGGGATCCTGGCCGCCTGCAACGCGGCGAACATCGCCAGGCTGTTGCCCGGGCTTACCACCGGATCGTCGGCGGCATGCGCGACCAGGGTCGGCGGCATGTCCGCCGGCAGGTCGTTCTCCGCCGAGAAGCGCGCGATCCGCGCCGGGCTGGCATCGCTCCCCAGCAGCTCGCGCTTCGAGGCGGCGTGCGCCACGGGATCGGCCATGGTGATCACCGGGAAGAACAGCCCGGCGACGATGGGGCGCGCCGATTGCGCGTCGGCGGCGTCGACCGGGTCGTAGGTCCTGAGCGCCGCGCGGCTGGCGAGCCGGGCAGTGAGATGCCCTCCGGCCGAGAAGCCCATCGCCGCGACCCGGGCCGGGTCGATCCGCCACTTGCCAGCTCCCGCCCGGATCAGCCGCATCGCGCGCTGCGCGTCCTGCAGCGACACGTCCGGCCCCGCCGCCCAGCCGTCGCGCGGCAGGCGGTAGAGCAGTTCGAACACAGTGAAGCCCCGGGCGGCGAAGGCACGGGCGATCCCCGATCCCTCGCGCCCCACCGCCACCCGGGCATAGCCGCCGCCGGGGACATAGAGGATCGCGCCGCCATTGGGCTGGGTCGCGGGCACGACATTGAGCATCGGCGTCGCGACATGCGGCCAGGCGATGTCGTCCGCCGGCCCGTTGACCGAGCGCCGGACCGTCTCGTCGCGCACGCTGAGCCCCTCTCCGCCCGGCGGCGATCCGGGCCAGATCGGGAAGCGTTCGATCGGTGCCGCCGCCGCCGCGCCGAGCGGCAATGTCGCGGCCAGCGCCGATCCGGCGATCAGGGTCCGGCGGGTGAGGTCCATGTCCATTATTTCTGCAGCGCCTTGAAGTCGTCGATCCAGGCATAGTTGAACGCCGCGCTGCCGTCCGGATTGCGCTTGGCGGAGCGCCGGACGACGACGCTGTTCAGCTGCCAGGCGGCCGCGCCGGGGCTGAGCTTGTCCGCCGGGGCGGCGCCCTGTGTGAACGCAATGGTGGCGACCGCGAGCCGCCCGGTGTCGCGGAAGACCTGCATCTGGTTCGCCAGGAAATGCTTGCGGCTCTCCAGCCAGGGGCTCTGCGACAGGAACTCGTCCCACTGCACCTTGGAGAAGGGCGTCTCCAACGACGCCTTGACGATCTGCCAGTTCTGCGCGGTCCGCGGCGCGCCATATTTCTCGGCGAACGCCTTGGGGATCGCCCCCTGCATGTTCTCCGTCCAGGTCTTCACCAGCGAGAAGTCGGTGACGACGAACTTCTGTTCGGGGCGCATGCGCGGCAGGATGTATTTCAGATAGGCCTTCGAGTCCTCGACTTCGGCGACATGCGTCTGGATCGCCACCCCCTCGATCTCCGGGGTCGCCTTCACGAAGCTCATCCAGCGCTCGACCACCTTGTTCCGCTCCGCCGGCATCTCCAGCCGGACCAGCGCGCCCATGTAGAGGCGCGTCCGGCAGTTCGTCGCGCAGGTCTTCGCTCGGTGCGCGATCACCTGCCGCGCGACCGCCTCGTAATAGGCGTTGAAGCTGTCGTCCCGGTTCTTCTCGGGGACCTCAAGGAAGGGATCGTTGCCGATCACCAGCACATCGACCTTGCCCGTCACCAGCCCCAGCACCGCATCGAGCCGCGCCACGTCCTTCAGATACGCATCGCTCCCCACCTGCGGTGGAATGGTGCCGACATAGCCGAACTTGAGCGACAGGACGGTGCTGTATCCCCGCTCCGAAGCCTCGAGGATCCTGTTGAGCACGCCGTTGCTGCCGACGCCGCGATCGAGCTGCGGCAAGGGCAGCGACATCCGCACCCATTTCGCCCCGGACTTCTCCAGGTCGCGATAGTCGAGCTCGCCGAACTGGTCGTTGTAGCTGGCGCCCAGCGCGCCCTGGGCATGCGCCGCACCGGCGGTGGCGGCGCCCAGCAGCGCGGCGCCGATCGTCAGGACCTTCAACATGTTGCCTCCCCCTTTTGCGATGACGTCGAGAAGCCGCGCGATCCGCGGTCGGTTATTGCAGCGCCCTGAAATCCTCGATCCAGGCATAGTTGAACGCGGCGCTGCCATCCGGATTGGGCCGGACGGTGCGCGCGGCGAAGACGCTGTTGAGCAGCCAGGGCGTGGTAGCCGGCCCGAAATTGCGGCTCATCGAGCTGCCCTGCCTGAACCCGTAATTGGCGACCGCCAGCCGGCCGGAATTGCGGAAGATCGCCATCTGGTTGCGCAGATAGTGCTTCCGGCTCTCGAACCACGGGCTCTGCGCCAGGAACGCGTCCCATTCCGCCTTGGGGAATGGGCTCTCCAGCGCCGCCTTGATCACCTGCCAGTTCTTCGTCTCGCGCGGCAGGTGCCGGGCATCGGCGAAGCCCGGCGGGATCGCCGCCTGCATGTTCTGCTCCCACCAGCGGACGATCGAGAATTCGGTGGCGAGGAACTTCTGGTCCGGCCGCATCCGCGCGACGACATAGTCGACAAAGACCTGCGAGCCCTCGATCGCCGGCAGATGCGGGTGGATGTCGACCCCGTCGATCTCCGGCGTCGCCTTGACGAACGCCATCCAGCGCTCGGTCGAGGGCGTCCGGTTGATCTCCAGGTCGAGCCGGTTGAGCGCCCCCATGTACAGCCGCGTGCGGCACCCCTTGGCGCAATGCGCCCTCCGGTACGCGATCGCCCGGTTCGCCATCACCTCGTAATAGGCGTTGAGGTCGAGGTCGCGATCCTCGCGGCGGCTCTCGATATAGGGCTCGTTGCCGATCACCAGGATATCGACCTTGCCCATCACCAGCGGCAGCACCTGGTCGAGCCAGGCCATCTCCCGCGCCATCCCGGCGCTGCCCGGCTTGGGGAAATCCTGCCGGTTGCGCGGGAACTTCAGCGAGAGGATCGTGCCATAGCCGTGCTTCGCCACGTCGAGGATCGTCCGGACCGCGCCGTGCCCGGCGGCCGGGCTCCGCTCCAGCTCGGGCATGGTGAGGAACAGCCGGACCCAGTGCGCGCCGGCCTTGTCGAGATCGCGATAGTCCACATCCTCGAAATGCTCGTTGTAGTTCGCGCCCAGCGCGCCCTGCGCCTGCGCCGCGCCCGTGCCGAGCAGCACCGCGCCGAGCGCGAGCAACCCCTGGATCCGGCGGCTCATTTCGCAACGGTCTCCGGCGGCGCGAGATAGGCGGTGGCGAGGCCGCCCAGATCGAGGACCAGCGAATCGAGCACCACGCCCGGATCGAGCGCATAGATGCGCAGGCGATGCTCGCCCGCCCCCAGCGCCGGCCAGCTGGTGACCGAGGTGATCGCATTGCGCTCCACCCCGTCGCTCCAGTCGCGCCTGGCTTCGGCATCGACCAGCTGGATCGGCCCGCCGTCGATCGACACCGCGTAGCGCAGCTTGTTCTCGGCAGTGAGCGCGAAGCTCGGCATCAGCGTCGCGCGCAGCTTCGCATCGCCCGCATGCGTCACCCGGAAGCGATATTCGGCATAGGGCGCTCCGGCCGGGTCCGCCGCGCTGGCCAGTGCGACGCTGCTCTGCAGCGCCTGTCCCGATCGGCCGAGCTCCGGCATCACCTGCCAGCCGAGCCCGCCGACCGGCTGGAGCTTCGCATAACGCTGCGCCGAGAAGGCGATGATGCCATTGTCCTCGACCAGCATGCCCCTGGGCACCGCGACATTGCGGGCCGAGACCGCGATGCTGCGGCTGGCGCCGGCGGCGGAGACGGTCACGCTGCCGCTCGCGCTCTCGCCGGCCTTGAGCTTGCGCCAGTCGATCGACACCCACAGCCGCTGGTCGCCGCCCGGCTGGTCCTCGCGCTCGATCCGGATCCACGGCGCCGAGGCCGTGGCGGACACATCGAGCGTACCGGTGCCGGTGTTGAACGCATCGATGAAGTGGCGCGCATCGGTCGCCCGCTCGAACACCGGGAGCCGGTCGGCGGGAGCCGCGGCGGTCCGCCAGCGTTGCACGCGCAGGCTGGCGTCCGCGGCATCGGCGGCCCTGGCGGGATGCTCCGCCCAGGCGTCGATCGATCCCTCGACCGCAACGCCCAGCCCCGGCGTGGCGGACGGCGTCACCCGGCCGAGCGGCGGCATGTTGAACACTGCCTGCATGCGCGGCTCGTCGTTCATGAAGTGCGACCATTGGCCGCCACCCACGGCGTTATACGCCTCGGTCGCCTGCTTGATCCGCTTGTACGCATCAACCGCGGCATCGGCGTGGAGATTGGCGCTGGCCCGCCCCTGATGCGCGTAGAGGAAGCTGCGATCCGCGTTCAGCATCTTCACGTTCATCATCGCGCTGCCGCGCACCGGATAGAGGACGAGATGGTAGAAGCCGTCGCGCTTCTCCGCCGGCAGCTTCGCGGCGATCGCCTCGGCGCGCTTGTCGAGATCGCGGAACTCGGCGGTGCGCCGGCCCGCCTCGTCGCCATAGGCGACCGGCGAGAACTCGGTCGGCCGCGGCGCGGTCTCGGCGTCGTTCCAGCCCATATGCTCGGGCTTGCGGTCATAGTTGAGCCGGTAGAAATCGCCGAGCAGCGCCGCGATCGCATCGGCCTGTTCGGGCCCGAAATTCCCGGTCGCCCAGCGCTTCAGCCAGCCCTGCTGGCCCAGCTTCGCGGTGCCCTCATAGTCATAGGCCAGGTCGAGGAAATAGTTCAGGCCCTTCTCGCCCGGCTTGATGTCGCCGACATTGACCACCCAGAGGCGGCGGGAATTGGTGGCATAGGCCTTGCCCATTTCCTCGCCGATCAGCGCGGGCGGCGTGGTGTCGAGCCACAGATAGTCGTTGGGCACGCCCCAATAGGAGATATGGTAGTAGACGCCGCCGCCGCCGGGGCGCTGCTGCTCGGCCTTGGTCGAGAGCTGGCGGATATAGCCGTAATTGTCGTCCACCCAGGCGAGCGTGACGTCGTCGGGCACCTTCATGCCCTTGCGGTAGATGTCGAGCACTTCCTTGTAGGGCACGAAGATCTGCGGGACCTTTGTGGGGTCCTGCCCCACTTCGCTGAGCAGACCGCGCTGGTCGCTTACCACCTTCTCGAGCAGCCGGACGCCGTCGAAGCCCTTGTTCATCTCCGCCGGGCTGTCGTGGATGCCGCGCATGCCGACGGTGTAGACATTCTCATACTGGTGGTTGGCCTTCACCCGGTCGCGCCAATAGTCGAGGATGTTCCTGCCGTTCTTGGCGTAGTTGAATTCGCCGCGCTGCTCGAAATTCCACTCGGCGACATTGTCGCGCAGCATGGGCTCGGCGTGGCTGGCGCCCATCACGATCGCATAGCGGTCCGCCATCTCGGCATTGCCCGCGACCTGGTTGAACGCCGAACTGACCTTGTGCATCGCCGGCCACAGGAAATTGGCGCGCAACCGCAGCAGCAGTTCGAATACATGCGCATAGGTCGTCGGCCCCATGTCGCCGGTCGGGTCGATCCGGGTCGCCCAGGGGCGGATCGACCAGTCCTCGTCATTGATGAACAGGCCGCGATAGCGGACCGAGGGCGAGCCCTGGACGACCGTGCCGGCGTTCAGTCGCACGCTGCCGCGCCGGGCCGGAGTTACATTGGCCCACCACACCCAGGGCGAGACGCCGATCTGCTCGGAAAGGCGGAAGATGCCATAAGCGGTGCCCCGCCGGTCCGCCCCGACCACGACCAGTGCGCGATCGACCCCGGGCACCGGCTTGTCGACCAGCGCGATCGTATAGGCCTCGCTCTGGCCCGCCACCTTGTCGACCGCGATGCGCTTGTCGGCGATCAGCCTGTCGATCACCGGCGAGCCGCCGATCGTCCCCGCCAGGATCGCCAGGCGCCCGCTCGGCGCCGCTTCGGAAACCTGCGGCTTCACGCCCGACACACGCTCGACATCGCCGGCAAAGGCACGCGCCGCGATCCCGACCACCGGGGCGTCGCCGGCGCTCACGAAGATCGTCGGCGCCGCGCCCTCCGCGACCAGGTCGAACGATGCGGATGCGGCGGGCGCCTGCTGCGCCAGCGCCTCGGCCGGGGCCAGGCCGGGGACCATGGCGGCAAGGCTCAGCGCGGCCAGGATGCGGACAAGGGCCAATTCTACTCTCCTGTTCTTATGTTTATGCGCGGCGTGGCCGGAGTTACTTCAGATACGGTCCCTTGGCGTTCCAGCCGATCTCGGTGGCGGCCAGCGTCCAGCTCTTCCCGCGATCGTTATTGCCCTGGAAGAACAGGAAGGTGCGGTTGCCGAACTGGAAGATGCCGGGATGGCCCGATTCCGAAGCGTTCCAGCTGCCCTTCGGCCCGTTGGCGAGGAACGGCTTGTCGGAAAGCCGCTTCCACTTCACGCCGTCGGTGCTCACCGCGACGCCGATCTGCTGCGGCTCGTTGTTGTAGCCGCCGGCGTAGAACATGTAGAGCTTGCCGCCGCGGCGGATGACGCTCGGCGCCTCGATGCAGTTGCGCTCCCAGGCCAGCTCGGGCTCCAGGATCGACTTGTCGTTGTTGAGGTTGGTGAAGTCGCCCCTGGTGAACTTCGAGCCGATCGGCGCGCTCGCCACCCCGACCTTCTGCACTTTGAATTCGGGATCGCGCGTAGCGTAATAGAGCATCAGCCGGTTGCCCTGGACGAATGCTTCGGCGTCGATCGCCCGGCCGACGCTCCACTTGGCGGTGGCGGGATCGGGATGGAAGACCGGGTTGCCGGGATCGCGCTCGAACACGATGCCGTCCGACGACCAGGCATGGTTGATCGCGTCCTTCTCGCGATTGCCATAGGTCTGGTAGAACAGGTGGACCTTGCCGCCGATCACCACGGCGCCCGGCGCCGCGATGCCGTTCGCCTCGACCTGCTGCCTGGGCAGGATCTCGCCGACCTTGGTCCAGGTCTTCAGGTCGGTGCTCTCGGCGATGCCGATCGCCAGCCCCTTGGGGAAGTCCTTCACCCCCACCGGATTCTCGCGCGGCGCGGGCACCGTATAATACATCAGGAACTTGCCGTTGAAGCGGACCACCGACGGGTCCTTGGCCCAGGGCGTGCCCAGCCGGCTGGTGTCCGAATAGGTCGCGACGAGCTTCGCCTCCCGAACCGCCGGATCCTGCTTCGGCGCCTGCTGCGAAAGCGCGGCGAACGGCGCCGCCAGCATTGCCGCGAACCCCGCGCCCGCCAGGAAAACATGCACTCGGCGCTTTTCGGTACCCATTCGGTCCCCCTCCTTGTTTTGGTCAGGCCAATATAGTAACATTTATCTGACCAATCTACCGAAATCGTGCACCGATCGGATGTCGGGAAAAAGGGGGAGTGCTGGATGCCGCGAAATTTCACCCGGGCGACCAGGCCGTGAACGCCCGCGCGAACTTCGCGGTCGCCCAGCCGGGCCTCGGCTTCGCGGGGCTGCCAAGGGGCGGCGCGCCCGATCGCCCGCAGCTCGGGCACAGCCTCACCTTCGGGCTGCTGCACGCGATCGGCGGGGCGATTGCCGCCGGCGATTATGACGACAAGCCCTTCCCGCCCGAGGCCGAGCTGGCCCGGCATTACGGCACCAGCCTCTCGGTGACGCGCGAAGCGGTGAAGATGCTCACCGCCAAGGGCCTGCTGGCGAGTCGCCCGCGTCTGGGCACGAACGTGCAACCCCTCTCCTGCTGGAGCCTGCTCGACACCGACGTGCTGCGCTGGCTCCTCCAGCGGCGCCATGCGGCGGACGCGCTGGGCCAGTTCAACCAGCTGCGGGTCGCGATCGAGCCGGCGGCGGCGGAGTTCGCGGCGCGCTTTGCCTGGCCGCGCGGCGTGCAGCGCATCTCCGACGCGCTCGAGCACATGCAGCTCTGCGAACGGCGTGACGAGGATCCGATCGACGCCCGGATCGCCTTCCACGCCGCGGTCCTCCAGGCAGCGCGCAATCCCTTCTACGCCCAGTTCCAGGACGCGGTGGAAGCCGCGTTGCGCATCGCGAACCGGATGCGGCGCAGGACCGGCGATCCGGCCGACGAACTGGCCGCCTATGCGACGGTCCGCGGCGCCATCGCCAGCGGCGACTGGGAGCAGGCGCGGGCGGCGATGCACGGCATCGTCACCGGCATTTTCACCCCCGACGACAGGTCCGGCCAACCCGAGTCGAAGCACCCCTTGGCGGGTAAATCCTGAATCTACGCCCGACATGAAGGACTTGCGCCGATTCAGGTCAGGCCTCCAACGGGATATTGTCAGGCCAATTTTGATATGATAATTCGGATAGATAAGCCCCGAGTAAGAAACTCGGACGATATGGGAGGGGAAAGAATGAATCGTCGCAACAATCGGTTCCTGATCGGCGCTTCCGCGCTCGCGCTCACCGCGCTGCCGGGCATCGCCGCCGCGCAGACCGCGGAGCAGCCCGCGGCCAGCGTTCCGGAAGCCACGCAGGATACCGAGATCGATCCCAACGAGATCATCGTCAGCGGCTTCCGCCGCAGCCTCGAGACCGCGCAGGCGATCAAGAAGGACTCGGACGACATCGTCGATTCGCTCGTCGCCGAGGATATCGGCAAGCTGCCCGATTCCACCGGCGCGGAATCGCTCGCGCGCATCACCGGCGTGCAGGTCGACCGGCTGAACGGCGAGGCCGGCGGCGTCCGCCTGCGCGGCCTGCCCGACATCACCACCACCTATAACGGCCGCGAGATCTTCACCGCCGAGGGCCGCAACGTCGCGCTGCAGGACTTCCCGGCCGCCTCGGTTTCGCGCTTCGACGTGTTCAAGACCGCGGGCGCCAACCTGGTCGAGGCGGGCATCGCCGGCGAGATCGACGTGAAGTCGAACAAGCCGTTCAACTTCAAGGGCAGCCGCATCGTCGGCGGCATCACCGGGCTGCACTGGCGCCAGTCGCAGGAGTTCGGCATCGACGCCAACCTGCTGATCAGCAACCGCTGGGAGACCGGCATCGGCGAGATCGGCCTGCTGGTCGAGGGCAGCTACACCGACAACAAGTTCGTCGATTCCTACCGCGACAACAACACCCAGATCCTGCGCCACGCGGCGAACGTCGTGGTCGGCGGCGTGGCGAACTATCCCAATGTCCGCTACCCGACCCGAGTCTCCTTCCAGTATCCGAGCTCGAACCGCTTCCGCCCCTCGGCCTCGGCGGCGCTCCAGTGGCGCCCCAGCCAGAGCCTGGAATTCTACGCCGACTTCCTGTTCCAGGGCTTCCGCGCCGCCGGCGAGTCGAGCGCGCTGCACTTCGACACGGGCAGCAACGCGCCGCTCTACGACGTGACCATGTGCGAGGGCAGCACCGACCTGGTCTGCCAGATGACCATGCGCGGCGCCGGCAACGGCATCACCGGCTACCAGGTCGCCCAGTGGAACAAGACCGACACCTATCAGGGCGGCACCGGCTTCATCTGGAAGGTGCCCGGCGGCGGCCGCATCACCGGCGACGTCGCGCTCACCGATTCGCGAAACTGGAACCGCAACATGCAGTTCAACATCTTCACGAATTCGCTGGGCACCCGCGTCTTCAACTTCGACGACCGGTCGGGCGGCGGCGGCGCCTCGGCCTATGTGACCGACATCAACCTGGCCGATCCCGCCTCGTGGCGCATGCTGAACTTCGCGGAGAACGGCGCGGACAATCACGGCCGCAGCTTCCAGGGCCGGCTCGACGCCGACCTGCCGATCGACTTCGCGATCTTCGACCGGCTCCAGGCCGGCGTCCGCTACAGCAACCGCGACGCCGATTCCTACAATGACCCGGCCGAGAACCGCACGCCGACCCTGGGCGCGACCGATCCGCGCATCCAGTATGTCAACCTGCCGCTCGACTTCGAGATGTCGATGATCGGCTTCCGCGGCGACCCGACCACCCATCCCCGCACCTGGATCACGCCGACCCGGCAGAGCATCATCCACAATGCGGACTATCTCCGCATGCTGGTCGGCCAGCCGGCCGGCTATCCGAAGCTGGATTGGGTCTACAGCGCCAACGAGAAGGCCTATGCCGCCTATCTCCAGACGCACTACAAGTTCCCGATCGGATCGATGGAGCTCGACGGCCAGCTTGGCCTGCGCGTCGTCCGCACCACCAACGACATCAGCGGCACGCTCAAGATCGGCTCGGGCGCCGGCACGCCCTATGCGAAGACCAACGAGTATCTCGACTATCTGCCCAATGTCAGCGCCCGGCTGAAGCTGTCGCGCACGCTGCAGGCGCGCATGTCCTTCACCAAGACGCGCACCCGCCCCGGCTTCGGCTCGCTGAACCCGACGCTGACCGTCAACGCCACCCTGGCCTGCGACAACAGCGTCACCCCGCCGGTGTGCAACTATCGCACCGCGAGCGGCGGCAACCCCGATCTCCAGCCGGTCGAATCCACCAACTACGACGCCTCGCTCGAATATTATTTCTCGCGCTCGGGCTCGGCGACCGTCCAGGTGTTCCGCCGCGACATCATCGGCTTCATCAACAACGCCACCGTCTTCCTCAACGACCCGGAGCTCGGCCCGCTGCGCGTCGACCGGCCGGAGAACGGGCAGAAGGGCTATATCCAGGGCATCGAGGCGGGCTTCCGCACCTTCTTCAAGATCCCGTCGCTGCCGCAATGGATGCAGAATTTCGGCGTGCTGGCGAACTACACCTATCTCGACCACGGCTCGGAACTGTCGCCCAGCGCCGCCGCCACGCTGCCCGGCATTCAGCCGCTCAGCGGCGTGTCGTCGCACCTCGCCAACGCGCAGTTCTTCTATGACAGCAAGCCGCTGTCGCTGCGCCTCTCGTACAATTACCGTTCGAGCTTCCAGACCTATGGCGTGGTGACCGATCCGGCGGTGACCACCCAGCTCACCCTGCCCACGGTCGAGAAGGGCCGCGGCACGCTCGACTTCTCGGGCTCGCTCAATCCGACGGACAATGTCTCGCTGAACTTCTCCATCGCGAACCTGCTCGGCTCGCAGCAGCGCACCTACCGTGCATTCAACGCGAAGGGCGACACCTACGCCGCGCAGGTCCGCTATCTCGAGACCGTCTATCGCATGGGGGTCCGCTTCCGCTTCTGAGAACCGACTCCCCGTCGGTAACTTTGGCGCCGCATGGGGCCTCCTCCATGCGGCGTCCTTTCCAGAAACCCGAACCCCGCCGAAGCCCCGCGCTTCCGGCGCAGGGGGCCCGCGCGCCCGGCACGAGAATGAGGTGACCAGACCCAGGTGATTTCAAGGACAGGCGCCAGGCCCCCGCTCCTGCCGCCCGATGTGAACAGCGGGAAACAGGAGAGCGATATGATTAGGCGATCACAGAATCAGCACATCCATAAGCGCATGCTCGGCCGCACCACGCGGCTCCTCGCCGGCCTGGCCCTGGTCGGCATGACGACCGTCGTCGCCCAGGCCCAGACCCTGCTTGCTGCGAATTCACGCTATCCCCGCATCCGCCTGCTCCCCAGCGGCGAGCTCGTCGCCTCGGTCCTCTCGTTCACCGGCGACGATCACATCAAGATCTTCTCGAGCACCGACAGCGGCGCCACCTTCACCCAGGTCGGCACGATCAACGATCCGGAATTCCAGACGCTGAAGGCAAGCAGCCCCAGCCTGTTCCGCGTGCCGCAGACGATCGGCTCGCTCACCGCCGGCACGCTGATCCTCGGCGTCGTGGTCGATACCCAGAAGACCGCGACCAGCCTGGCCAAGATCAACATCTACAAGAGCACCGACAACGGCCGTAACTGGAGCTTCGTGTCGATCGCGGTCCAGTCGGCCAACAGCCAGGGCCTGTGGGAGCCCGATTTCTCGATGGCCACCGACGGTGCGATCGTGATGCACTATGCGGACGAGAGCAGCCCCTGCTGCAGCCAGAAGATCGCCCGCCGCCGCACCTATGACGGCGTCCACTGGATCGACCAGACCAACGACGTCCAGCTGTCCAACAGCAATGCCGACGCCACCTGGCCGCTTCGCCCCGGCATGCCGGTCGTGTCGAACCTGGCCGACGGCACGCGGCTGATGACCTATGAGATCTGCGGCCAGGCCGCGCCGCTCAACTGCGCGAGCTACTACCGCACCTCGACCGACGGCTGGAACTATGGCCCGGTCAACGTGATGGGCACGCGGATGAAGGACTCGCTCGACCGGTTCTTCTCGAACACCCCGGTCAACAAGGTGCTGCCCGACGGCTCGATCCTGTGGATCGGCCAGTATATGCGCGTCGCCGACGGCTCGCCCTCGGGCCTGAACGGCACCGTGATGTTCAAGAGCGCGAGCGGCAATCCGAACGGCCCCTGGACCACGCTGGCCGCACCGGTCACGCTGCCGGCGCCGGTCACCAATGGCTGCGAGGGCTTCTCGCCCGGCCTGCAATGGGTGGGCACCGGCGCGACCTTTGTCGAGCTGCAGACCCGCAACGTGAACGGCGTGTGCAACGTCTATTTCGCGAGCGGCCCGAGCAACTGAGGCCCGCAAATCGGGACCGGCCGCCGCCCGCCGGCGGCCGGTCCCCTGTCGCATCACGATCCATCGCAGGAGGAGCAATCATGCCTGGCCTGACGAACGAGACGCGCGGCCGCCGCTGGATAGGGAGTGCGGCACTCGCATTGCCTGCCGGGCTCGCGCTGGCCTGGATGGCGTGGCCGTCCGAACCCCCATCCAGCGAAGCCGGCGTGGTGACGATCGCTGCCGGCACCCCGCAGCCGGCAGCCGCGCCCCTTCCGGCGCCCCCCGCCACGAAACGCCCGCCACTCACCCCGCAGCGCAATTCGGAGCTGGCCGACGCGAACCAGTATCTGGTCACCCGCGAGGCGCGGGATCGCGCCTGGGCAAGCCGCAGCGAGACCCGGCTTCTCGCCTTCATGCGCGGCCTCGCCCATGTCGACACCCGCTCGCTCACCGCCCGGTGCACGACCAGCCTGTGCGAAGTCTCGGGCCTGGCGGAGGAAGATCCCGGCGGGTCGATGAACCCGGCCTGGGAAACGCTGGAGCGCGACACCGCCAGCGCCAGCCTCGAGGCCGAGGGGCTGGCGCGCGACGCCACGACCTTCGGCACCGGCCGCGTGCGCGAAGCCTTTGTGGTCTATTTCCGCCGCGTGGTCTCCCCGACATGATTGCGGCCGCCGGCACGGGAATGTCCCGGTGCCGGCGGCCGCGTGCCTCCCCTTGCGGGAACGCGAAGCCTATTTGAACAGCTTGAGCGGGATCGCCTCGCCCATCCTGGTCTCGCCCGCGCCGTTCGGGTGGAGATTGTCCCCGCCCTGCAGTGCCGAGGCGAGCCGCTTCGGATTGGCCGGATCGGCGACGACCTTCTCCATGTCGACCACCGCGTCGAAAACGCCCGAGGTGCGGATCCAGTCATTGACCTCGCTCCGCAGCGCCTCGCCCGCCGGGGTCTGGTAACCCGCGCCCTCGAACGGCAGGATCGTCATGCCGATCACCTTGATGCCATGCGCATGCGCGCGCTGGACGAGCTGGCGGAAACCGGACTTCAGGTCGTCGGCGCTGACCACCGGGCCATTGTTGCGGCCCGATCCGCCGATGTCGTTGATCCCCTCGAGCACCACGACATGCGTCACGCCCGGCAGCGCCAGCACGTCGCGGTCGAAGCGCGCGAGCGCATTGGGCCCCGCGCCGCTCGACAGGATGCGGTTGCCCGAGATCGCCTGGGTCACCACGACATGCGGCATCCCCGCCGCGGCGATCCGCCGGCCGAGCACATCGCCCCAGCGGCACGCCGGCACCGCGTCGTTCGCGCAGCCGGTATTGTCGGTGATCGAGTCGCCATAGGCGACGATCACCGGGCGCTGCTTCGCGCCCAGCACATCCACCTCGGCGAGCAGCGGGCGCGGGCCCGACTGGAGGAGCGGCGTGAAGTCCTTGTCGGTGAAGTCGCCCGACGGCGAGATCGCGGTCTTCGCCCCGCCCGCGCCGTGCACCGTGTCGATATCGACCTTGTCGGGCATGTAGAGCGACACGTCGATCAGGTCGAACGCCTTGACCGGCAGTGCCACCGGATCGCTCACCAGCGGCGCGCCGTTGCGCAGCTGGCCCTGGCCGTGCCCGTCAAAGGTGACGCGCACCGGCTTGCCGCCGGCGATCCGCACGCTCGCCGCGCCGATCCGCATCGCCGGGCCATAGTCGTTGGCCAGCCGGATGCGGACCTTGCTGCCCGCCGCGCCGACGCGCACCTGCATGCGCAGCGTCGCATTCTCCACCGAAACGCGCTGGGCGGGCTGGTTCGCCTGCCACATGCTGGCCGTCCAGGCCGGCGTCCAGCCGTCCGGTCCCGGCTGTGCCCCTGCGGGGGCCGCGATCAGGAAAGCGGCAATCAAGGCTCCACGTGACATCCAGTGCATAGGTCCCCTCCAGGCTATTGACGGTTATCGTATCCTAATCAGCGTGTTCCCGACGGCACCTTTTGCGGCGCGCCCTCGGGCACCGGCAGGCCGAAATCGGGCCGGCCATCCGCCGTCCAGCCGAACTTCTGGATGTGCGGTGCACGCTTCAGCGTGCACTTCATCCCCGCCGCCGCATTGGCGTGGTAGATGATCCAGTTCTCCTTGCCGTCGGGCGACTTGAAGAAGCCGTTATGGCCGGTTGCGAACACACCATTCCCCTTGTGCAGCACCGGCGTCGGCGACTTGCTCCAGGCCTTGGGATCGAGCGGGTTGGCGCCGGGCGCCGCGCGCAGCAGGCCGAGCGCGTAATCGTCGGACCAGCAGGGGCTCGCCGAATAGGTCAGGAACAGGTCGCCCTTGGGCCCCAGCAGGAACTCCGGCCCTTCCAGGATCTGGCGCCCGTCGAGCCGCTCCCAGGGCTGGTCGGGCATGGCGATCACCTGCTCCTTGCCCTTGAGCGTCCAGGGGTTCGCCATCTCGGCGATCGCCAGGCCGCTGTCCGGGCCCAGATAGGGCGAATAGACGAAGTAGCGCTTGCCGCGATATTCGAAGCTGGTGCCGTCGATCCCGGCATGGGCGGTGTTGATCCGCCCGCGGTCGATCCAGGTGCCGCTGAGCGGATCGGACGCTTTGTTCTCCAATGCGAACACGGCCCGGTGGGCGTCGTCGCCGAAGCCGCTCGCGGTGGCGGTATAGTAGAGGAACCAGCTCTTGCCGATACGGTGCAGCTCGGGCGCCCAGATCAGATGGGCGTTCGGCCCCTCCTTGGGCGGCGTCCAGACCTGCTTCTGCTCCGCATGGGCCAGGTCCGCGATGTTCCGCGTCCGGTACAGCGTGATGCCCGTCCGCTGGGTGTGCATGTAATAATAGGTGCCGTCGACCTGGGTGATCCAGGGATCGGGACCCGAAGGGAGCAGCGGATTGGTGTAGGTGCCAGCTTCCGCGGCCGGAGCCGTCTGCGCGGATACACTTCCGGAGCCGAGGCACAGGGCAGCGGCGATCACTGCCCCGCTCCAGAGGTCACGCTTCTTCAAGGCTTCTCTCCCATTTATATGAGATGACTTATCATATAATTTAGGGCGCAAAACAAGCCTCAGCGCGCAACCTTTGCCACGGTTCGTATCTGGTTCAGTCCGCGAGCGCGGCGATGAAGGCGCGGGCATTGGAGCCCACCTGCTCGGCGGTCATGCCGGGCTTGTACAGCGCCGAGCCGAGCCCGAAGCCGGGGGCTCCGGCGGCCCGCCACGGGGCCATGGTGTCGGGCGCGATGCCGCCCACCGGCAGCACCCGCGCGTCCTTGGGCAGCACCGCCCGCATCGCCTTGAGAACATTGGGGCTCGCCGCCTCGGCGGGGAACAGCTTGAGCGCCGTGGCGCCGGTCTCCAGCGCGGCAAAGGCCTCGCTCATCGTGAAGATGCCGGGCAGCGACACCAGCCCCCGGGCGGCGCTGGCGGCGATGACCTTGAGGTTGGCGTTAGGCGATATGATCATCGTGCCCCCGGCCGCCTCGACCGCGGCCACCTGCGCCTCGGTCAGCACCGTGCCGGCGCCGATCTGGGCCCGGCCCGCGAAGCGCTTGGCCAGCCGCGCGATGCTGTCGAGCGGCTCGGGCGAGTTCATCGGCACTTCGATCAGGGTAAAGCCAGCCGAAACAAGTGCTTCGCCGATCTCCTCGACCTCGTCGGGCTTCACGCCGCGCAGGATGGCGACCAGCGGGCAACGGCTGAAAGCGGCGTCGAAGGCGGCGATATGGCTCACATGATACTCCCGATTGCGATGATGCCGGCCACGAAGGCGGCGTGACTGTCGACCCGCACGGCGCGGCGCCCATGCACCTCGATCGCGGCGGCATAGAGGGCCCCGAGCACCGGGTCGGCGAGGATGTGGACCGTGTCATGCCCCACCCGCTCGAGCCTTGCCGCGACGTCGCTGCCGATCAGCAGGCCGCTGGCGAAGCTCGCCGCGTCGGCGTCCTCGCGCTCGCCCAGCAGCTTGGCCGCGCGGATGCCGAACAGCGAAGCGGCGAGGTCGCGCTTGCGCCCCTCCTCCACCCCGTCGAGGAACGCCTGGCCCAGCGTCACTTCCTCGGTAAGCTGCGAGGAAAGCAGGCCATATTTGCGCAGCATGGCGAACAGCTCGCCGGTCATCGCGGTGGTGAAGCCGGCGATCCGCCCGCCTTCCATCAGCGCCCATTTGCAGTGCGTGCCCGGCTGGGCGAGCAGCGCGTCGTGCGGCACCAGCCCGGCAGCGACCGCGCCCAGCAGCTGGACCTCCTCGCCCCGCATCACATCCGCCGGCCCGGTCACCGAGACGCCGGGGACGATCGCCGTGCGCTCGTCGATCCGCAGCAGGTTTGCCGCAAGGTCCTCGACCCCGGCCGGCGCCGGCACATAGGGTGCCGCCTGCCAGCCGATGTTCGACCCGACCATCCCGGCCATCAGCATCGGCAGGTCGCCGAACCGCTCCCGGATGCCCGCCGCCTCGGCCGCGAAGTCGCTGACCGAGGTGACGCCCCGGTCGTCGCGCTCGGTGCGCACGACCTGGCCGCCCTCGACCAGGAAGACGCGCCGGTTGGTCGTCCCCCAGTCGATGGCGAGGAAGGTGCCGGAGAAGCTCACCACCAGACCGAGTACAGCGCGATGAGGATCAGGATCACGCCGATGCCGGCGATGTTGAACACGTTCGGAGTCTTGAAGCTGACACCCTCCATGGTCACGCGATTGGCGTTGCCACTACCCTTGAACACAAGGCTGACAACCACTGCCAGCCCCAGGCTGACGAAGAAGACCACCATCATCCGGTTCATGAACGGCATGCCCGTCAGCCCCAGGGCATCCTGGAAAGCCGCCACACTGGTACCCAGTACGTTCACCGGGATGTGCATGCCAAGAAAGTCATGCGGCACGGCCCAGTTGACCCACATGAACCAGGACATGAACACCGACATGATCGCCGCGGTAATTGCGCCATTCTCGGTCGCCGGCTTCCAGAACAGGCCGAGCAGGAAGATCACGGTGATACCGGGCGTGAAAAAGCCCGAGAATTCCTGGATGAACTGGAAGGCCTGGTCGGACTGGCCGATCAGCGGCCTGGCGGCGAGGATCGCGATCACCACCGCGGCGGCCGCGACGATACGGCCGACGAGGACGAGATGCTTCTCCTGGCCGGTCTTGCCCTCGCCATTCTCGCCGCGCGTGTTGATCCCGCGCGCCTTGGCGTAAAGATCCAGCGTGAAGATGGTGCCGATCGAATTGATCTTGGAGGCGGTCGACGCGATGATCGCCGCGACCAGCGCCGCGAAGACCAGGCCGAGCAGGCCCGGCGGCAGCAGCTTGAGCATCGTCGGATAGGCCTCGTCGCCCACCGCCAGGTTCGGCGCCAGCATCACCGCGGCGATGCCCGGCAGCACGATGATCACCGGCATCAGCAGCTTGAGGTACGCGGCGAGCGTGATGCCCTTCTGCGCCTCGCCCAGGTTCTTCGCGGCCAGCGCGCGCTGGATGATGTACTGGTTGAAGCCCCAATAGCTCAGGTTGGCGATCCACATGCCGCCGACGAGCACGGCGATGCCGGGCAGGTCCTTGTAATAGGGATTGTCGGGCGAGAGGATCATGTCGAACTTCTCGGGATGCGCGTTCATCAGCGTGTGGAAGCCGGCGAACACGCCTTGCCCGCCGCCGATCTGGTCGAGCGTCAGATACGAGACGATCAGGCCGCCCATCACCAGCAGCGTCACCTGGACGATGTCGGTCAGCGCCACTGCCTTGAGGCCGCCGTAGAGCTGGTAGAGCAGCGCGAACAGGCCGAGCGCGATCAGCGCCGCGTTCTGGTCGATACCCGCCACCTTGTGCACCGCGATCGAGCCGAGCCAGATGATCGAGGTCAGGTTCACGAACACGTAGAGCGCGAGCCAGAACACCGCCATCAGCACCGGCAGCACCTTGCCGTACCGCTGCTCGAGGAACTGCGGCATCGTGTAGATCTGGTTCTTGAGGAAGATCGGCAGGAAGTACTTGCCGACGATCAACAGCGTGAGCGCCGCCATCCACTCGTACGAGGCAATGGCGAGGCCGATCTTGTAGCCCGAGCCGGCCATGCCGACGATCTGCTCGGCCGAGATGTTCGCCGCGATCAGCGACGCGCCGATCGCCCACCAGGGCAGCGACTTGGACGCGAGGAAATAGTCGGACGTGTCCTTGGCGTGGCCCGCCTTTTCCCGGCTGACCCACTGCGCCAGGCCGAATATGCCGATGGCGTATATGATGACCACGATCAGGTCGATCTGCGACAGGCTCGTCACGCTATCCCTCCCTTAGGTACCGCGCGCTCAAACGGGGCGGTCGAATGGTTCATTTATCTTATTAATTGGGCTTGTCTAGCCACGCGTTTGGGATACAGCTAGAAATCAGAGGGCAAGCGACGACCGTCGCCTCGACAGAAAAGGAATACCCGCGCGTGGCAACGTCTCTATCCAAGTCGTCAGACGAACTCCGTCCGCAGCTTGGCCGCAACCTCACCTATGGCCTGCTCGACCGGCTGGGCCGCGCGATCGTCACCGGCCATTACGAGAACAAGCCCTTCCCGACCGAGGCCGAGCTGACCACCCAGCACGGTGTCAGCCGTTCGGTGACGCGCGAAGCGGTCAAGATGCTCACGGCCAAGGGCCTGCTGAGCGCCCGTCCGCGCCAGGGCACGGTGGTCGAGCCGACCACGTCCTGGAACCTGTTCGACACCGACGTGCTGCGCTGGCTGCTCGAGCGGCAATTCTCGGTCGAGCTGCTCAAGCAGTTCAACCAGCTGCGCGTCGCGATCGAGCCCGAAGCCGCCGCGCTCGCCGCGCGCTTCGCCACCAGTGCCGATATCGAGGCGATCGGCGAAGGCCTTGCCCGCATGGAAGCCGCCGAGAAGGGCATGGACGACACGCTGGAGGCGGATATCGCCTTCCACGTCTCGATCCTCCGCGCCTCGGGCAACCCCTTCTACGTCCAGTTCCGCGACGTGGTGGGCACGGCGCTGCGCACCTCGATCCGCTTCACCAACCGCGTGAAGGGGCGCACCGCCAATGTCGCGGATCACGGCCGCGTGCTCGATGCGATCCAGGCACGCGACCCCAATTCGGCACGCGTCGCGATGCGCGCGCTGATCTCCGACGTGCTCGAGCTGATCGACGCCCACGAGAACACGCCGGCCTGATCCTCAGTCCATCCTGATCGGCAGGATGGACCCGTCCTTGCCGAACGCCACCGACGTGATCGCCACCCGGCGCGAGCCGGTATAGGGGCCGTCATGCGGCTGCCCTTCCCAGCGGTGATAGGCGATGTACCAGCGCCCGTCCCGGGGATCGCGCAGGAACGCATGGTGGCCCGGCCCCTTGTACCTGGCGTCGCTGACCAGGATCGCCCCGCGATATTTCCACGGCCCCACCGGTGATTTCGCCGTGGCGTAGTGGACCGAATAGGTCGTGTCGCGGAAATTGCCCGAGGAATAGGACAGGTAATAGGTACCCTTGCGCTCGAACATGAACGAGCCCTCGGTGAAGTGCGCCGGCGTCTGCACCTTCACCTCATGGTCGATGCTGACCATGTCGGGCCTGAGCTGCCAGACGCGCAGCGTCGCCCCGGCGCTGCCGCCGGCATAGAGGTAGCTCCGGCCCGTCCGCGGATCGGTGAACACCGCCGGGTCGATCGCCTCGAAGCCGTGCCCGCCATCGTTCACCAGCGGCTTGCCGCTGTCCTTGCAGGGACCCGCCGGACCTTCGCAGGTCGCCACGCCGATGCGGCTCGGCGTCGGGTTCTGCGGGCCGATCGAGTAATAGAAATAATAGCGCCCGTTCGCGCGGACCATGTCCGGCGCCCACAGGCGGTGCTCGGGCGCCTTGTCGTCCGTGATCCACGGGATCATCGAATGATCGAGGAGGACCGGCCCCTTCTCCCATTTCCGCATGTCGAGCGAATGCCAGGCGACCAGCGTCTTCCCCCCGAAGGTCGGGTAGAGCCAGTACTGCCCCTCCGCGACTTCGAAATCGGGATCGGCGCCGTCGAAGAAGGACGGCGCGTCCTGGGCATGCGCCGGCAGCGCGGCGAGGACGAGCCCCGCCAGCGCCGCGGCAATCCCCCGCCGCATCACTTGGCGATCGGCGTGGCAGGAACCACGCCCTTCGGTGCCGTCGCCATGCGCTTGATCAGGTCGACCTCGGCCTGGCGATAGGGCCTGCCGTCGAGATAGAGGATGTCGTGGAACCAGATCGTCGGCTCCTCATAGGTATAGGGCTTCTTCCAGCTGTCCCAGGGCAGCCGCGTCTGCATCTTCCCGTCGACGAAACCCCAATTGTACATCGCGATGTTGAGCCGCTTGGCGATCGGCAGCGAGCCTTCGAAGGTCGAGCCGTTGCCGCGCGCCATGTACTCGGTGCACCAGACCGGGCGGCCATAGCTGAGCATCTGCCTGGCCCGCGCCTCGAACTTCTCCGGCCAGCTATAGTCGTGGAAGCTCAGCACGTCGGATTCGGCGATCTGGATCTTCTCGACCGCATCGAGCTTGGTCT
This sequence comes from Sphingomonas kyeonggiensis, assembly GCF_014204495.1. Taxonomy (GTDB): domain Bacteria; phylum Pseudomonadota; class Alphaproteobacteria; order Sphingomonadales; family Sphingomonadaceae; genus Sphingomonas; species Sphingomonas kyeonggiensis_A. The sequence goes on from NZ_JACHLN010000002.1 coordinate 1,234,471, forward strand.
GGTCGTCCCAGTGATTGCCGATCCACACGCCCGAAGTGAGCGGCTGGATCGGATCGGCCGAGCGCGCCGCGGCGAACATCCGCGGGAGCAAGGTCGCGACATATTTCTTCTTGTCGACCGTCGGCTTGTAGTTGCCGCCGCCGCCATTGTTCGGCTCGTTCCAGACGTCCCAGCCGATCACCCGCTCGTCCCTGGCGAAGGTCGTCACCAGGTCCTTCACATAGGCTTCGAGCTTGTCGTACTGCGACGCGTCCTTCAGCCGCGCCTCGCCCGGCGACTGGACCGATCCCGAATTGTGCACGCCGGGGATCGGCGGATGCTGCGGCCCGGCGACCGGGTTCGGATCCCAGCAGCTGTCGAAGAAGATCCACAGGGTCTTGATCTTGTGCTTCGCCGCGATCGTCATGAACTCGTCCATCCGGCGCTTGAGCCCGGCGGCATCGGTTTCCCACAGCAGGTGGTGCAGGTTCACCCGCATCACGTTCATCCCCATCGCCTCGGCCCAGCCGAGCTCCAGGTCGATGCGCTTGGGATCCCAGGTCTCGGCCTGGAACATCTCGAGCTGGTTGATCGCGGTTGCCGGCGTGTAGTTGGCGCCGACCTGCCAGGGCTGCTTGGCGTGCCAGGCATTCGCCTGCGCCGCGGTCCACTGATCGCGGGCAAGCGCCGGCGTCGCCGCCAGCATCGTGCTGGCGGCCAGGAATACGATAGCCTTCATTGCTGCTCCCCTTAGCGGCCGGCCTGACCCGTGGTCAGGCGATAGGTCATCACGTTGTGATAGGTCTGGCCCGGCTCCAGCCGGGCGCTGGTGAAGCCCTTCTGGTTGGGCGAGTCCGGGAAGAGCTGCGGCTCCATCACGAAGCCGTCGCCCTCGCGGTACACCTTCTTGGCCTTGCCGTGCGAGGTGCCGTCCAGGAAGTTGCCCGAATAGAATTGCAGCCCCGGCTGGTTCGACCACAGCTCGAAGCCGCGGCCCGATGCCGGATCCCGGACCCTGGCCATCAGATGCTGGTCCTTGGTCACTTCGCGGCCGATCACCCAGTTATGGTCGTAGCCGCGTGCCCAGATGATCTGCTGGTCGCTGGCGTCGCGCACCCGGTCGCCGATCGCGCGCGGGGTGCGGAAGTCGAACACGGTGCCGGCCACCGGGCGGAACTCGCCGGTCGGGATCGCCCCGTCGTCGGTCGGCAGATAGGTCTGCGCCGGGATCGTCACGACATGCCCCATCGCGCCGTTCGACGAGCCTTCGCCCGACAGGTTCCAGCAGCCATGGTTGGTCAGGTTGACGATCGTCGTCTTGTCGGTGGTCGCCCGATAGTCGATCGTCAGATGGTTCTGCTCGTCGAGCGAATAGGTCGCGTCGACGGTCAGCGTGCCGGGATAGCCCATGTCGCCGTCCGGGCTGACATAGCGCAGCGTGACCGAGGCGGTCGGGCCGTCCTTCACCGAGGTGATGGTCCACAACACCTTGTCGAAGCCGGTGGTGCCGCCGTGCAGCGCGTTCTTCCCGTTGTTGATCGGGGTCTGGTAGGTCTGGCCGTCGAGCGTGAACTTGCCCGCCGCCAGGCGGTTGCCGAAGCGGCCGACGATCGGGCCGAAATATTGCGGCTTGGCGAGATACTGTTCGAGATTGTCATAGCCGAGCGCGATATCGGCCTTCTTGCCGTTGCGATCGGGCATGATGAGCGACTGGATCGTCGCGCCCCAGCCGATGATGTTCGCCGAAACGCCCTTGCCGTTGGTCAGCGTCACCGATTCAACCGTGCGCCCGTCGGGCAGCTTGCCGAAGGTGCCGCGCTTGGCGGTCGCCGCCTCGGCATTGCTCGCCAGTGCGCAGACGAGCGCTGCGCCCAGCAGCAGCGCGCTCTTGTTCAGCGTCATCCCTCTTCTCCTCAACCGCGATAGAGTTGGGTCGCCAGGCCGCGGCAGCCTGGATCGACCTCGAACAATGCGCCGCCATGGGGCTCGTCCACCCCATCGCCCGCCGATGTGACGAACATGCGGTCGAGCCCCTCGCCCGCAAAGGTGCAACTGGTGATCTGGCTCGCCGGCAGCGCGATGCTGCGCATCCGCGCGCCTTCGGGCGAGAAACGCGTGACGCAGCCCGCACCCCAGCAGCCGACCCACAAACAGCCCTCGGCATCGAAGGTCATGCCGTCGGGATTGCCCCATTCGGGCTGGAACGCGATGAAGGGCGTGCGCGGCCCCAGCGATCCGTCGTCGTTGATGTCGAAGCGGAAGATCGTCGCCAGCGCGGTGTCGGTATGGAGCAGGAAGCTGCCATCGGCGGCGACCGCCGGACCGTTGGCGATCGTATAGGGCCCGTCAACGCGCGTCACTGTGCCGTCGGTATCGAGCCGGTAGAAGCTGCCGGTCGGATCGCTGCAGTTGATCGACATGGTGCCGGCCCAGATGCGGCCCTGCGTATCGGCCTTGGCATCGTTGATCCGGTTCTCGACCCGGTCCGGCTCGGGATTGGCGAGCAGGCGTGTGGCGCCGGTTTCGGGATTGAAGCGAAGCAGGCGGCGCCCCAGCCCGATGACGAACCCGCCCCGCTCGCGCTCGATTGCCCAGCCGAGATAGTCGTCGAACACCCAGGCACTGATCGCACCGGTTCCAAGCGACAGCCGGTTGAGCCGGCGAGAAAGGATGTCCGTCCAGTAGAGCGCGTTCTCGCGCGCCGACCAGAGCGGCCCCTCGCCCAGGACATCGCGACGGTCACGCTCGACGATGCGGACCAGGCTCATCAGTGGCTGTCCCGCGGCACGCCGTATTTCTGGGCGATGCGCTGATACTTCACCGCATTCTCGAACACCGCGCCGCCATCGAACTGGCCGACCAGGCTGCGATGGATTTCCTGCCAAGGGGTCTGCGCTTCGGGCACATAATCGATGGCGAGCGCAGCGCGGCGCGCGGCGAGTTCGGCCTCGTCCACCAGCATGTCGGCAGTGCGGTTCTTCAGGTCGATACGGATACGGTCGCCGGTCTTCACCAGTGCCAGGCCACCGCCGACGGCCGCTTCCGGCGCCGCGTTGAGGATCGAAGGCGATCCGCTGGTGCCCGACTGGCGGCCATCGCCCAGGCAGGGCAGCGCATGCACCCCGGCGCGGATCAGCGCGACCGGCGGGCGCATGTTCACCACTTCGGCGCCGCCCGGATAGCCGACCGGCCCTGCCCCGCGCATGATCAGGATCGAATGGTCATCGGCACCCAGCGCCGGATCGTCGATCCGCCTGTGGTAGTCCTCGGGCCCGTCGAACACGATCGCCGTGCCTTCGAACGCATCGGGATTTTCGGGATCGGATAGATAGCGGTTGCGGAACTCCTCGGAGAGCACCGAGAGTTTCATCACCGCATTGTCGAACAGATTGCCCGAAAGCACGGTCAGGCCCGCGGCCTGCTTCAGCGGCGCATCGAGCGGGAAGATCACATCGGCATCTTCCACCGTCGCGGCCCCAACATTCTCCCCGATCGTCTTGCCGTTGACGGTCAGCGCGCTGCCGTCGATCAGCCCGGCGCGGAGCAGCTGCCCCATCACCGCGGGCACGCCACCAGCGCGGTAGAAGTCCTCGCCCAGATACTTGCCCGCCGGCTGCAGGTTCACCAGCAGCGGGATCTCGGCGCCGTGCTCCTCCCAGTCGGCCAGGCTCAGCTCGACGCCGATATGGCGGGCGATGGCGTTGAGATGAATCGGCGCGTTGGTCGAGCCGCCGATCGCCGAGTTCACCCGGATCGCGTTGAGGAAGGCCTGGCGGGTCAGCACGTCCGAAGGCTTGCGATCGGCATGCACCATTTCGACGATCTGCACGCCGGTGTGATAGGCGCATTCGGCGCGGTCGCGGTACGGCGCCGGGATCGCCGCCGAGCCGGGCAGCGACATGCCGAGCGCCTCGGTCAGCGAGTTCATCGTCGTCGCGGTGCCCATGGTGTTGCACCAGCCGGTCGACGGCGCCGAGCTGGCGACCAGCTCGATGAAGCCCTTGTAATCGATTTCGCCGGCCGCGAGCATCTCGCGCGCCTTCCACACGATCGTGCCCGAGCCGGTGCGCTCGCCCTTGAACCAGCCGTTGAGCATCGGGCCGACCGACAGCGCGATCGCCGGGATGTTCACCGTGGCGGCGGCCATCAGGCAGGCCGGGGTGGTCTTGTCGCAGCCGATCGTCATGACGACGCCGTCCATCGGGTAGCCGAAGATCGCCTCGACCAGGCTGAGATACTGGAGATTGCGGTCCAGCCCGGCGGTAGGGCGCTTGCCGGTCTCCTGGATCGGGTGGGTCGGGAATTCGAGCGCGATGCCGCCCGCGTCGCGGATGCCCTCGCGCACGCGCTTGGCGAGTTCGAGATGGTGGCGGTTGCACGGGGTCAGGTCGCTGCCGGTCTGGGCGATGCCGATGATCGGCCGGCCCGATTGCAGCTCCTCCAGGCTGATGCCGAAGTTCAGGTAGCGCTCGACATAGAGCGCGGTCATGTCGGGGTTGGAGGGATCGTCGAACCAGGCGCGCGACCGCAGATTCGGGCGCTCACCCTCGACTTTACCACCGCCGGACATACAAAACCCTCTTCCTGAAACCGCAGCCGTTCACTGGCGCGTTCGCACGTAACGGCGCACTTGATAGAGCGGATCACGGCGGATAGGAAGCATATATATCGTATAAAAGGGAGTTAGGGGTGGATCGCTTTAGGCTCGGCCTGGTTGGCATTGGAAAAATCGCACGGGATCAGCATCTTCCGGCCGTCGCCAGCAACGACCGCTTTACGCTGGCGGCAATCGCCAGCCGTCATGGCCAGGTCGATGGCGTGCCGAATTACCTCGATACCGCGGCGATGATCGCGGGGACCGCACTTGATGCGGTCTCCTTCTGCACCCCGCCCGAGGGGCGCTACGAGCTGGCGCGGATCGCGATCGAGGCCGGCAAGCATGTGATGCTCGAGAAGCCGCCGGCGGCGACGCTTTCGGAGATCGAGGCGCTGGCCGATTTCGCCCGCGCGCGGAACGTGACGCTGTTCACCAGCTGGCATTCGCGCGAAGCCGCCGGTGTCGGCCCCGCCCGCAACTGGCTGTCGCGCCGCGAGATCAAGGCCGTGCGCATCCACTGGCGCGAGGATATCCGCCGCTGGCACCCGGGCCAGGAGTGGATCCTTGCCGCCGGCGGCTTCGGCGTGTTCGATCCGGGCATCAACGCCCTGTCGATCGCCACGGCGATCCTCCCCGCCCCGCTCTTCGTCGAAGCGGCGACGATGGACGTGCCCGCCGGCCGCGCCGGTCCGCTCGCCGCCGAGCTGCAGCTGCGCTGCGGCGGTGCGAGGGGCCATGCCTCGTTCGATTTCCTCCAGACCGGCCCGCAGACCTGGGACATCGAAGTCGATACCGATGCCGGCACGCTCCGCCTGTCGCTGGGCGGCAGCGTGCTCCAGCTGCCGGGCGAGGCCGAGTGCACCGAGCCGGACCAGGAATATCCGCGCCTCTATGCCCGTTTCGCCGAGCTGCTCGCGACCGGCGGCAGCGATGTCGACCTGCGCCCGATGCGCCTCGTGGCGGACGCGTTCCTGCTGGCCGAGCGCCGCGAGATCGAGGCGTTCGCGTTCTAGGCCCTTATCGTCATCCCGGCGAAAGCCGGGATCTCATGCGGCGCTTTCCCCGCACCGCGCCTCCGCTTGCAATGTAGGAATCCCCACCCCAGAAAGATCAGCGCTCGATCGGGGGCACGCGGATGCTGTCCTCGCCGATCAGGATCGGCACCAGGCCGAAATGGCGGCGCCAGGGGGCGGTCGTGTCGTTGCCGAACATCGTGTACCAGTACTGGCCCGTTGCGTCGCGGAAGGCGGTGCCGTGGCCGCCATGCGGTACGGCGAGGCGGCGCTTGGTGTATGGGCCGAACAGCGACTTGGAGGTGCCGTACATCATGTCATAGGTGCCGTCGGTGCGCAGCGGCCCGTTCCATTCGGCGCCGGTCAGGAAATAGGTATCGCCGACTTTGATGAGCCCGTTGCCCTCGTAACCGACATTTTCGCCGTCGGTATCGACCAGCTTCCTCACCGGCCCTTCGAATCCCTCCCGTGTCGCGCCCAGCTTGCCGATTTTGCCACCACCCCAAAGCAGGTAGAAGCCACTCTCATCCTCGAACGGGAAGGCATCGATACCCTCGAAGAAGTAGCTCGAGCGGGTGTTGACGTACGGCCCGATGGCGTTGCCGCTGGTCGATTTGAACAGCCACGACTTGCCCCCCACCCCGCGCTCCATCACCGAGAAGGCGAGGTAATAGGTCTTGTCCCGGGCCGACCAATGGATCTCCGGCGCCCAGAGCTCGGCGACGTTCTTGAACTCGTAGCCCAGCCCCTTCCAGTCGAAGATCATCTTCGAAGGGGACCAGCTCTTCAGGTCGGTGGAGCGATACAGGGTAACCCCACCCTCGGGATACTGGAAGCCGAACCCCTTCTGGGTCCCGACCAGATAATAGGCCCCATCCCCACCCATCATCACGGAAGGGTCGCGCATCATCTCGGTTGTCACCAACGGCCGCCGATCCGCCACGGCACTATTCTCGGTCAGCACCGAAGCGGCCTGGCGGATGCGGCCATCCTCGGCGCGCTCCAGGGGGACGAGGCCGACCTGCTCGCAGAACATCGCGAAATCGTCCTCGCAGCGCGGATTGTAGCTGGCGACGAGCCCGCCGGCCCTGGTGCGCACGACATTGCCCTGCCCCGCATGCGGCACGGCGAGCATGCGCTTGCTGAACGGGCCATAGGGCGATGGACCGGTCGCCATGTAGAGATCGTCGGTGGCGGTGCGCATCCGACCCGTCACTTCGCTGGCGGTGATCACATATTGATCGCCGTCCTTGAACATCGAGGCGCCGGCCTTGCCGACGCGCAACCGTACGGGCCAGTCCTTGCCCGCCGGCGGATCGACCTTGAACAGCGCGGGATCGGGCTTGAGGAAGCGCGGCGCGTCGGCGAGCTTCGAGACGTCGGCGGCCACCTTGGCGATCATGCCGCCGTTCCACAGCAGGTAGCTGGTGCCGTCGGTGTCGATGAAGGACGACACGTCGGCCACGTCACTCACCAGGCACGGGCTCTCGGTGAAACCGCCCTTGAGATTGGCGAGCGAGCCGCGGGCGATGTGCGCGCAGCCATTGTCGTCGGCGAAGGCGAGCTGGACCAGATCGCCCCGGATCTGGATGTCCGGCGCGACATAGCGGTGCCCGGCACCATGGACGACGCCAAGCGCGGTCCAGTTCTTGCCGTCATCGGACGAGGACCAGAGCTGGATGCCATCGCGGCGACCGTCACGGATCACCGTGCCGGTGACGAACCAGCGCCCGTCCGCGGCCTGGGCCACCGAGGCATCGGTGATCGCATGCGCGGCGAAGAAGGATTTCACCGGCATCGCGTCCGCCGCCGGCATCACCGTGGCGTTCCGGTCCTGCGAGGGGTGGTCGATGAAGATGTCGTCCGCCGGTGGCCGGTTGGCCGGCGCCGCCTGCTGGGCGAGCGCCTGTGCCGGGATCAGCGAAGTCGCGGCGAGCGCCGCGGCCAGGAAATGCTTCACGATGTCGTCCTCGTGTCCGTCAAAACAAAGGGCGGCGGCGCTCGGGAAAATCCTTCCGTCGCGACGCCGCCCATTAGGTCAGGCTTACGTCGTCCCGGCGATCAGAACCGGAAGCGGATGCCCGCACGATAGACGCTCTCCAGGAAGCGCGTCTGCCATGCATAGGCCTGGCCCGCCGCATTGAACGTGCGGTAGTTGCGGTAGGCGCCGCCGGCCAGGTTGTTGACGTTGAAGCTTAGTGTGATGTTGTCGGTCGGCTGGAGCGTCGCGGCAAAGTCCATCGTGCCGCGGGCATCGACCGTGATCGGCAGCGTCGGGCCCAGCGGTGCCGGGTTGCCCAGCGCCGGATCGGCAACCTGGCCATAGCTGTCGATGAAGTCGCTGCGCCAATTATACGACAGACGGAGCGAGAGTACCTTGTTCTCGTACCAGGCCGAGGTGTTGATGGTGTGCTTCGACGTACCGGCGATGCGCTGCAGGCCAGGCAGCGTCGCCGCAAGGCTCGGCGCCAGCACCGACTTCGCGTCGAGATAGGTGTAATTCACCATTCCGCCGAAGTTGCTCATCCAGTCCGGCAGCCACGGCGCGCGCAGGAAGCTGCGGACGCCCGCCTCGATGCCCTTGATCCGGCCCGCACCGCCATTCTGCGGCTGGCTCATGCGCAGACGACCGAACTCGGCATCCGCCACGTCGGTGGTGAACGTGTTGATGAAGCCGTTCACGTCCTTGTAGAACCCGCCGACCGTAAGCGCGCCGCTGCGGCTGAAGTAATATTCCACCGACGCGTCATAGTTCTTCGAGGTGGTCGGCTTCAGGTCGGGATTGCCCGAGCTGGCCGAGCGGATGCAGTCCGCCCCGTTCGGATCCGCGCAGGTGTTGCCGGTCGGCAGCGCACCGATCGTGATCGTCGGGTTGAGCTGGCCGAAGCCGGGACGCGTCCGCGTCTCGGTATAGGCGATGCGCATCTGCAGCTTCGGATCGAGCTTGATCCGCATGCTGACGTTCGGGAGGAAGTCGCTGTTGCTCGATGATGTCGAGATCGGCGTCACCGTGGTCACCGCCGTGGCACCGGTGCCGGTGGTCGAGCGGCGCAGGCCGTTGATCGCGACATCGGCCTGGGTGGCACGCACGCCGATCAGGCCGTCGAACGGAACGCCCGCGATCTCGAACGCATACCGCGCCTGGACATAGCCGGTGTAGAGCTTCTCGTTGCTCGTATAGACCGGCGAACCCCAGGTCGGGTCACCCTTGGCCAGCGTGGTGGTCACGCCGTTGACAGTGAGCGTGGTCATCGAACGCAGCGTATCGAGATTGGCGATCAGGCTCTCCCGCGTCGGCGAGAGCCACGTGCGGATCGACGCGGCGCTGTCGTTGCGGAAGCCGCCCGCCGCCGGCTGGATGTTCAGCATCGACGCCAGCACGGAATAGGTCTGCCCCGCAGGCGCGGCATAGGTCGACTGGGCATAGCTGTACGAATCCGCGTCGCGGTTCGAGAAGCGCAGGCCCGCCTGCAGGTTGGTCAGGATGAAGTTGTCGAGCTTGTAGTCGAGGTCCAGGCGCCCCTGCCAGCTCTGGCCATGGCCGCGGTTGCCGCTCTGGGTCAGGCCGGTCCAGCGATAGTTGCCGAGATTGTAGAGGTCGTAGTTGATCAGGTTGACGGTGCCGCCGCCCACGCCCTCAGACGTGTCGAACTCGAAATGGCGCGCCGGCGACGAGGTCAGCGTGTAGTTGAACGCGACGTTGCGGTTGATGAAGGTCGACTCGGTATAGGCAACGTCACCGGTCAGCTTGAGCCGGCCGCTCTTCCAGATGAAGCCGCCGCCGGCCTGATAGGTGTCGGTCGACTGGTCGTTGATCTGCTGCGCGCCGGTCGGCGCCGCACCGGTGCCCGCCGCCGCGTCGAAGCTCGCGGCCTGGTTGGTGCCCGGGATCAGCGTGATGTTGGTCAGCGTGGCGGCATCCCCCGACACGACCTGGAGGTTGTGGCCGTCGCCGCGTCCACGATAGCCCTGGTACAGGCCGTCGAGATAGATTTCGAGCGTGCTGCTCGGCCGCCACTGGAACGCCGCATCGACATTCGGGCGCCAGCGCGTCGCCGAGGCATAGTCGGTGTTGACGAAGTTCGGGTAGCGCAGCTGCGGATAGCCGGTGATGTTCGTGCGGTTGCGGATGTCCTGCGCGACCGCGCGCGAGGAATCGATGTACTTGGTGTCGGCGTAGGACCCCTCGATCAGGAAGCCCATCTCGCCGATGCCGGTCTTCCAGCGGGTGCTGGCCAGCCCGTTGGCCTCGATGCCCAGGCGCTGCGACTGGTACCAGTGCACGCCACCGAGATAACCGGTGACGCGGGTACCCTTGAAGTCGAACGGCTTGCGCGACTTCACGTCGACCAGGCCGGCCAGCCCCGCCTCGAGCAGATCGGCGCTGGCCGACTTGTAGACGTCGATGCGGGCGATGCTGTTCGACGGGAAGTCCTGCAGCTGGACGAAGCGGCCTTCCGCGGTGAACACTTCGCGGCCGTTATAGGTGGTGGCGAGATCCGGCAGGCCGCGGATGCGCACGCCCTGCGCCACGCCGGCATCGCGGGTCACGGTGACGCCGGGGATGCGGGCCAGCGATTCCGAGGCCGTGACGTCAGGCAGCTTGCCGATGTCCTCGGCGACGACCGAATCGATGATCTGATCGGAGTCCTGCTTCACCGACTGGGCGGACTCGAGGCTGCGGCGGATACCGCTGACGATGATCTGGTTCGTGGCCGGATCTTCCTGCTCCTGCACGCCGATCTCGGCGGTGTCCGGCGCGCTATCCTGCGCCATCGCGGCGACCGGCATCGTTGCCAGGGCCACCGCGGAGCTGGTTGCGAACAGGAAATAACGATTGAGATTAATCACTTATGCCTCCCCATTATCATTCTTTTTCAAACTTATCTATCTGAATTATCATACCAGAATCCATATGACAAGCCGACCCATTTCGGACCAGAAGTTCCGCATGATCTCAACAGGTTGCATTAGTTGGCCGGGCCGCCTTGGCCAAGGCGACTCCCCAAGGCTACCGCGTTAGCATGCCGAAAGGCACGCAGACACCGATCCGAGCGATTGACGCTCCTTGGCTCGGCGTCCTGCCATCACGAGTTCACGCTTCGCTTATGCATGAGCGTGGAGAGACCAATCTGCCGATCCCGCTCCGCCCGCCCAAGCAAGCTTTCCTTCAATGCGATAATTTGCTTGTGATCTGATAAATCCTATCCTTAGATAGGCGGCAGAACGAATGAATATTGGGAGGATAGACGATGAAGGCAGCAATAACGCGTCGCGGCATGTTGCTGGCCGGCGCCGCGGCACTGGCCATGCCGGGAGCTGCGCTCGCGGGCCCGAGCCGACCGAACATCATCATCCTCTATGCCGACGACCTCGGCTATGGCGACCTGAGCTGCTACGGATCGAAGACGATCCACACGCCGAACATCGATCGGCTGGCCGCGGGCGGTACGCGCTTCCTCAACGGCCATTCGCCTTCCGCCACCTGCACGCCGTCGCGCTATGCGCTGCTGACCGGTGACTATGCGTGGCGCGCCTCTGGCGTGCAGATCCTGCCGGGCGACGCGCCGGCGCTGATCCGGCCGGGCAAGTTCACCCTGCCGACGATGTTGCGGAGCGCCGGCTACACCACCGGGCTGGTCGGCAAGTGGCACCTCGGCCTGGGCGACGGCAAGGTCGACTGGAACGGCAACATCGCCCCCAGCCCACTCGACATCGGCTTCGACTATGGCTTCTACATGCCGGCGACGCTCGATCGGGTGCCGACCGTACTGATCGAGAACCGGCGCGTGGTGAACCTCGACCCCGCCGACCCGATCGAAGTGAATTATCACGACAAGATCGGCGACGAGCCGACCGGATTCGACCATCCCGAGATGCTCAAGTTCGGCGCCGATCCCGAACATTCGAACACGATCGTCAACGGCATCAGCCGCATCGGCTACATGACCGGCGGCAAGAAGGCGCGGTGGAAGGACGAGGAGCTGAGCGACGTGCTGCTCGGCAAGGCGGTGGAGTTCATGCGCGCCCGGAAGGACAAGCCGTTCTTCCTCTACTACGCCGTCAACGAACCGCACGTGCCGCGCGCGCCGCATCCGCGCTTCGTCGGCAAGTCGGGCATGGGACCACGCGGTGACTCGATCCTCCAGCTCGACTGGACCGTGGGCGAGCTGATGCGCCAGCTCGAGACGCTCGGCATCGCCGACAATACGCTGGTGGTGTTCAGCAGCGACAATGGCCCGATCCTGTTCGACGGCTATCAGGACAAGGCTGTCGAGCTTGCCGGCAAGCACCGTCCGGCCGGCCCGTTCACCAGCGGCAAGTACAGCATCTACGAAGGCGGCACCCGCGTGCCGATGATCAGCTGGTGGCCAGGCCATGTCCGCGCCGGCAAGGTCTCGGCCGCGGTCGTCGACCATGTCGACCTGCTCGCTTCGCTGGCGAAGCTGGTCGGCGGCACCTTCCCCCGGGATGCGGCGGTGGACAGCTTCGACATGCTAGCCCCCCTGCTCGGCCAGACCGATCGCGGGCGCGACCATGTGGTCGAGGACACCAAGCTGATGGTCACCACCGGCACCAAGGTGGCGGGCAGCGGTGCGCGCATCTTCGCGATCCGCGCCGGCGACTGGAAGCTGATCCGCGCCAGCGTGGAGCCGCACGAGTTCCACGGCAATCCGATCGGCACCTTGCCCGTCCACCAGCTCTACAACGTCGCCAACGACCCGGCCGAGAAGGTCAATCTCGCCGGGAAGGAGCCGCAGCGCACCGCGCGCATGGCCGCCTGGCTCGACAAGATCGAACGCGATGGCCGCAGCCGCCCCTGAGCGGACGACAACTACCAGCCAACTGACCCATGCGAGGGCGAAGACAGGGAAGAGGGAAATCATGCGTAAACTTCTGGCAATCGGCGCTGCGGCGCTGCTCAGCCTGCCCGGCGCGGCACTGGCGCAGGGCGCGCTCGGCGCGAACTACAATGAGCATTTCGAGGATGTCGATTATCGCGACCTCCAGAAGAGCGACACGCAGTGGGTCCGGATCTTCCTGCCGATGTTCCAGCTCGATCGCGGCCCCGCCGCCGATCACGGCGCGGTCAAGACGATCCTCGACGTCGCAAGTCACGGATACAAGACCGTGCTGACGCTCAAATTCCCCTATAATCGCGTAGCCTTCCCCAAGGCCGACAGCGAAACCTTCAGGAAGGACCTCGCCCGGCTGGAGGCGGTGCTGCCGCTGGTAATGGGCAAGGTCGACATCCTGGTGATCGGCAACGAGCCCTTCATCGAGAGCCGCCAGCAGGATTGGAACCCCAATTTCAACGCCTATTACGAAGCGCTGGCCAAGGCCGCGATCCAGTATCGAGCGGAACATTGCGGCGGCAGCGCCTGCAAGACCCATCTCTACATGGGCGCGCTCAACCAGACCCAGAACCCGGTGTGGCGGAACAAGACCACCGATCGCTGGCTCGCGTTCATCCAGCAGACGCCCGAGCTCGAAGGGCTCGACATCCATCCGCACATCACGACGATCGAGGAGTCCAAGGCGTTCCTCGACTATATCCTGCCGCGGATGCGCTCCGACCAGAAGTTCCTCGTGCTGGAATTCTCGCTGGTCTGGTGGTGGAAGCAGCACCTCAAGGATCCCGTCCCTGCCGCGTTCGCCGCCAAATATGGCGCTCCCGCCAACGCCCAGACCTGGCAGGTCATCAAGGCCGCGCTGGAGACGCCCTTCTCCAAGCCGCAATGGGACGAGTTCCTGTCGCAGAGCCCATGGTTCGAAAGCCGGAAACATTATCTCCGGAACCAGATGAAGCTCTTTCGCGACACCGGCCGTCTCGCGGTTGCCACCTATGGCTTCAAGCAGGGCAGCTCGATGGTGAACAATTTCGGGCCGGATTCGACGCCCTGGCTGCTCAACAGCGTGTTCGCCGGCCGCACCGTGAAGCCCAATGCGGACGGCAGCTCGGCGTTCAACTATGCCTGGATCGACGACTACAAGGCGCTGCAGAAGAAGTAACCGCCGACACGAAGGGCGCCGGGATGCATGTCCCGGCGCCCTATCTCAACCCAGGTGGAACCGGATCTCGCGCCATGCGCTGCGGGAGACGACTGCCCGGGCTAGTCCGAAAAGGTGTCCGCCTTGTCGGGCGAGCCGCCACCGACGCCCCCCTCGGCACGCAGCTTCAGGCCCACCGACATCGCCCAGTCACGCCACGCTTTCGCAAGGCGCCCGACGATCTCGGGATGCCGGGCCGCCAGGTCGTTCGTCTCGGTACGGTCGCTGGCGAGATCGTACAGCGCCCATTGGCGATAGCTCTGATCGCCGCCATGCGGCGCCAGCGAGACGATCTTCCACTGTCCGTCGATCACCGCGCGCGCGCCATAATGCTCGAAGAAGAAGGGTCTCGGATTCGGCAGCGCCTTCCCGGTCAGCGCCCCCGCGAAGGACCTGCCGTCCATCGGCGCGCCCTTTTGCGACGGTGCGATGCCCGCCAGCTCGAGCAGGGTCGGCGTGACGTCGACGATATGGGTGCCCTGCGCGACCACCCTGCCCTCGCGCCGCTTCATCCCGGCAGGCCAGCTGATGAAGAAAGGCGTATGGGTGCCACCCTGATAGCTCTCGGCCTTCCACCAGTGGAACGGCGTGTTGGCGGCGCTCGCCCAATGCGCGCCAATCCCAGTCTGGTTGAGTTCGGTGCCGATGCCCCCGGGATATTCGCCATAGCCGATCTTGCGGCCGTCGCGCGTCTCGCTCGGGCGGTCATAGCCCGGGCGCACCATGATCTCGGGCGAGGCACCATTGTCCACCAGGAACATGATGACGGTGTTCTCATAGGCGCCGCTGTCCTTGAGCGCCTGGACCACCCGGCCGATGCCCTGGTCCATGATGTCGATCATCGCGGCATGGGTCGCCATCTTGCGGACCTGCTCGGCGCGGTGCTCGGGCGTGAGCGCCTCCCACGTGGTCCTGGCATTCTCGGCATAGTCGTCGTCGAGCGGCGGCAAGGGATCAATCCTGGGATCGACCAGGCCCAGCTTCACCTGGCGCGCATAGCGGCGCTTGCGCATCGCATCCCAGCCATCCTCGAAGCGCGGCAGGTATTTCTGGATGACATGCTCGGGCGCCATCAGCGGCCAATGCGCGGCGGTATAGGCCAGGTACATCATGAAGGGCTTGTCGCCCTTGCCGAGCGTGTTCACCTGCTCGACCGCGTGATCGCTGATCGCATCGGTCAGGTAGAAGTCCTTGGGCACCTCGCGAACCGGTGTGTAGTTCTCGACCAGCGAGAACGGGTCGTAATAATCGCAGACGCCCCAGATGATGCCCCAGTGATAGTCGAAGCCCCGCGATACCGGATAGGTGCGCCTGTCCCCGAAATCGCGGTCGAAATGGCCCTGGTGGTTGAGCCATTTGAGATGCTCGGCCGGCGGCGTGAGCGGCTCGGCGGCGGTCAGGTGCCACTTGCCGATCATGGCCGTCGCATAGCCGCCCGCTCGCAGCTGCTCCGCCACCGTCGGCGTGTCGAGCGACAGGCTGGTGCCATTGCCGGTCATGTTCACGCGGTGCGGATAGCGCCCGGTGAGCAGGCTCGCCCGCGATGGGCAGCAGCGTGACATGTTGTAGAAATTGTCGAACCGCACCGCCCTGCCGGCCAGCGCGTCGAGATGCGGGGTGTCGGTGTCCCCGCCATAGGCGCCAAGGTCCGAATAGCCGATGTCGTCGCCCATGATGACGATCATGTTGGGCCGAGTATCGCGGCGCCTCGCCCAGGCGAGCCCCTTGCCCGCACCGAACGCCGCGGCCGCCATCGCGCCAAGCGACAAGCCGCCCTTCAACGCCTGACGGCGGTTCATCCCTCTCGCTTCGTCAGCCACCGGCCACTCTCCCAAGGCACTTAATCTTATTAAATCACTTATATAATATAATTTAACCCGGTCAACGCTGCTGCGCCGAGACATCGACCACGAGGCGCTAGCTGCCCAGCGCGCCGGCCTTCTTTCCAAAAGACGAGGAATGCTGAAATGAATCGCTGCGTCCTGATCGACGCGGTTGCGACCGCGACCGGCCTCACCAGGCCGACGCCAGGCAGGCCGTGGATACACGAACGCAACGATCGGGATTCGGTCCGCACAATCGCGAAACCCGCGGAATTCCGCGGGTTTCGGTGGTGCCCCCGGCGAGATTCGAACTCACGACCTGCGGTTTAGGAAACCGTCGCTCTATCCTGCTGAGCTACGGAGGCACGGGCGCGGTTGGTATCGGGGCCGCGCCCGAGGGTCAACCGGCTAGGCCTCCCGCCGCATCAGGCCGATGATCTCGCCGATGCTGCGCCGTCCACCGCTGAGCAGGCTGGCACGGAACACGCGGCCGAGCAGCCAGATCTCCAGTGCGATGAACAGCGCCAGGGTGATGCCCGATCCGATCATCTCCCAGAACGGGATGCCGCTGCCCAGCCGCGCCATCACGGTGAACGGAGTATAGAGTGGTACCCAGGTGAGCACTTGCACGCCGATCCCACCCGCACCGTTCACCACCGCCTGGACCAGCAGGGTGAAGGGCATCATGATCAGCAGGATCACCGGCGTCAGATAGCCCTGGGCATCGCGCATCGAGTCGCTCATCGCGCCGATCACCAGGAACAGCATCGACACCATCAGATAGCCGGCGACGAAGAAATAGAGGATCGCCGCGACGCTGCCGACCGTGGAGACCGGTTCCAGCGCCGGACGGATGATGT
Source organism: Sphingomonas kyeonggiensis (assembly GCF_014204495.1). Lineage (GTDB taxonomy): Bacteria > Pseudomonadota > Alphaproteobacteria > Sphingomonadales > Sphingomonadaceae > Sphingomonas > Sphingomonas kyeonggiensis_A. Next base: position 1,250,795 of record NZ_JACHLN010000002.1, read on the forward strand.
CCGCGATCGCGCCGTGCGTGGCATAGGCGGCGAAGATCCCGCAGGCCGCCCAGGTGAGGATCATCGAAAGGCCGATCGCCACGGTGCCGACCAGCTTGCCGTACATCAGCTCGTTGGGCGAGACACAGGCGAGCACCGTCTCGAGCAGCTTGTTACCACGCTCCTCCACGGTGCCCTGCAGCATCCAGCTGCCCGACAGCATCAGCGACATCATCAGGATATAGGCGCAGGCCAGCGGCAGGATCGAGCGGACCAGCACGCGCTCGCGGCCGCTGCCCTCGGGCGGGGTGGTCACCTGGATCGCCGGAGCGATCGCGCCCACGGTCGCTGCGGCGGCCGGCGCGACGCCATTGGCCTGGAGATAGCGGGTGCGCAGATCCTGGGTCAGCACCGTCTGCAACGTCCCCACGAAGGAAGCGCGCGGACGACCGTTGGCCCAGAGCCGCACCGCCGGCGAGGCGCCGAATTCGCGCGGGATCAGCACGACATAGTCGATCGGCTTGGCGCTGGACTTGTCGTCCGGATGGAGGAGCGGCTGGAGCGCCTTGTCGATCTGGCCCGGCGCGGCGGTGGCGACATTGGCCGGGGTCTCGACGATCCGGTAATTGGCCTCGGGCGCCTTGAAGCCCGCGGCGTCTTCCTTCGACACCGCGGCGATCTGCTTGCGCGCGCCCTCCACCCCGCCCTCGGCGAGGAAGCGGGCGACATCGGCGTCGCTGTACCAACGGCCCTGCTGCGCCCAGAGCGCGTTGGGGTTCGCCTTTTGCAGCTCATGCCGGCGGACATAGCGGGCAAGCGCATCGAGCGCGGCACGCTGCTCGTCGAGCGTCAGCCGCTGGCGGATCGCCGCCGAGGGCGCGCCGCCGGCCTGGTCGATCAGCATCACCGTCTCGGTGTCCGACTTGTCGATGAAGCGCGAGGCGAGCGGCCCCAGCGCAAAGGCGAGCGGCAGGATCAGCAGCGTGATCCAGAAGCTCTTGGTCATCGCGATCTGGCGATATTCGCGGCCGGCGACGAGGAGGATGTGCTGGAGCATTAGCGTGCCTCCCCGCCGACGATGTGAAGGAAGACTTCGTGCAGGCTCGCCCGGCGCTGTTCGAAGCGGCGCAGCGCGAAGCCCTGCGCGGTGCAATGTTCGAGCAGGTCGCCCGGATCGCCACCCGGCGCGAGCCGCACCGACCAGTCGCGCCAAGCGCCCGCCTCGCCCAACGGCTGCGCGTCGATCACACCCGGCAGACCCGTGGGTGACTGTTTCGCGGAAAGGTGAAGCTCGACGGGAAGCGTCGCGCGGGCCTCGTCCTGCGTGCCCTCGAACAGCTTCTTGCCGCGCGCGAGCAGCAGCAGCCGGTCGCAGAGCCGCTCGGCATGCTGCATGACATGGGTGGAGAAGACCACCGCCGCCCCGCCCTTGGCCGCGCGGACGATCTCGTCCTCGAGCAGCCCCTGGTTGACCGGATCGAGGCCTGAGAAAGGCTCATCGAGGATCAGCAATTGCGGACGGTTGACCACCGCGGTCGCCAGCTGGACCTTCTGCGCCATGCCCTTGGAGAGCTTGTCCACCGTGGTCTTGGCGAAATCCTGCAGGCCGAAGCGCTCAAGCAGCGCCTTGCCCTCGCCCCGCGCATCCGAGGGCGTCATGCCCTTGAGCCGGCCGAAATAGACGATCGTGTCGAGCGCGGTCATCGAGCGATAGAGGCCGCGTTCCTCGGGCAGGAAGCCCAGCATCGCGCTGTTCGCGCGGCCCGGCGCGCGGCCGAGCACCGAGATGTTCCCCGCGTCGGGGCGCAGGATGTCCAGCACCATGCGCAGCGAGGTCGTCTTGCCCGCGCCATTGCCGCCGAGAAAGCCGAACACCTCCCCGGGCGCCACTGCGAAACTCAGATTGTCGACTGCCGTGAAGTCGCCGAAGCGCTTGACCACGCCGTCCAGGCGCAAAGCATCCATTGCAAGATTCCCCCGATTCCCGGGGAGCTTAACCAGTGTACCACTGGGCTACAACGGTGAAGGCGGAAAGGGACCGAAGCCGATCCAACTCAGTTCCCCGGCAAAGGCCAGGGCCCAGTTGCAATGTCGTTCGAGAGGTTCGCGCGCCTAACCGGATGCGCCGAAGCTGGACCCCGGCCTTCGCCGGGGAACTGCCTCGTGCAGGCGATCAGTTGCACGCCTCGGGCGGCACCACCGGCAGCGGCAGCGGCGCGACTGGCACACCTTCCTCGATCAGCGCCTGCGCCTCGGCAAGGCTGGTCTGGCCGTGGATCGGCGCGTGCGGCGTCTCCCCCAGATGCATGGCGCGCGCCTTGTCGGCAAAGGCCGAGCCGACCCATTTCGAGCCCTCCAGCACCTTGGCCTGCATGTCGGCGAGCACCGCCATCGCGGCCTTCACCGCCTCGGCCGGAATCCCCGCTTCGCCCGCAGGCACAGGCAGCGACGGCACGGCGACCTGGTTGCCCTTGGCGCCGACATTGGGCGCCATCACGGCCTTCCCAACCTCCGCGCTGCCGCACATCGGGCAGGCGACCAGCCCGGCGGCGCGCTGCTCCTCCCATGCACCGCTCGATCCGAACCACGCCTCGAAGACATGGCCGGCTTCGCATTTGAGGTCGAAGACGATCATCGCCCGAAGGCTCAGGCGGCGAGCAGCGGATCGAGCCCGCCGCGCGCATCGAGCGCCGCGAGATCGTCGGACCCGCCGATATGCTTGCCGTCGATGAACACCTGGGGAACGGTCATCCGGCCGTTCGAGCGGTCGATCATCTCGGCACGGCGCGGGCCGCCCATCGAGATGTCGATCTCCTCATATTCGGCCTGCTTGCTGTCGAGCAGGGCCTTGGCCCGGGTGCAATAAGGGCAGAACGCCTTGGTGAAGATTTCGATCTTAGCCATTTCACGTCACACCTGTGGTCGCGCCCGGCGCTTGTCAATCCGCGCCTTCCCCGGAGTCCAGAACGCGAGCCCAGCATAAAAGGATCACGCGCGCCGCGCCGCCGCGCTTGAGCAGCCTCGCACAGGCATTGGCGGTGGCGCCGCTGGTGTGGACGTCATCGACCAGCACCACCGTCCGGCCCGCCAGCCTTTCCCGCGCGCCCGGCGCCAGTGCGAAGGCGCCGGCCACCGCCTTTGCCCGCGCCCTCGCCCCCAGCCCGCGCAGCATCGGCGTCGCCTTCACCCGACGCAGCAGGTCGGGCGCAAGCGGCACGCCATGCGCGCGGGAAAGCGACGCGGCGATCAGCCCGGCCTGGTTGTAGCCGCGCGACCAGAGCCGCCAGCGGTGCAGCGGCACCGGCACCAGCAGGTCCGCCTCCTCCGGCATCAACCGCGCCATCGCCCGCCCCATGGTCGCGGCACAGGCGAGCCGCCCCGAATATTTGAGCTTGAGCGCGATGGCCCGCGCCACCTCGCCATAGGCGACCGCGGCGCGCACCCCGTCATGCGGCGGCGGATCGGCAAGGCATTGGCCGCACCGCGCGCCCTCCCCCCGGTCATGCTCGAACGGCAGGTGACAGGCGGCGCACCAGGGCGGACCCAAGAAGCGCAGGCTCCCCCAGCAGGCGGCGCAGAAGCGATGATCCGCCGGGGTGATCGCGCCGCAGCCCGGACAGCGCGGCGGCAGCGCGAGATCGGCGATACGCGCCAGGGGCCGCACGAGCGGGCGCAGGAGGGTCGCGGGGCCGGCCACACGTGCCTTGTCCCCGGCGGCGCACCGGCGCACAAGCGCGCCATGCCCCAGAATGGACCGACTGATTCCGCCGAGATCTTCGACCGCGCCCTGCGCCGCAAGCGCCGCGACCGCGCCGCCCGCCGCTATGAAGGCTTTATCCGCGAGCATATGCTGGAGGGCATCGGCGAGCGCCTGGCCGGGGTGACCCGCGAATTCCACGACGTGCTCGACATGGGCAGCTTTGCCGGCGGCTTCGAGCTGCCCGGCGCCAGCATCACCCGGATCGACGCCGGCGCCGCCTTCGCCGCCCAGGCCGGTGGGGTCCAGGCCGATGAGGACCGCACGCCCTTTCCCGAGAACAGCTTCGACCTGGTGGTGAGCATCGGCGTGCTCGACCAGATCAACGACGTGCCGGGCGCGCTCTCGATCGCCCGCCGCGCGCTGCGCCCCGACGGGCTGTTCCTCGGCGCCTTTCTCGGCGCGGGCACGCTGGCGACGCTGCGATCGGTGTTCCTGCATGCCGAGGGCGAGCGCCCGGTCGCGCGCTTCCACCCCCAGATCGACGTGCGCGCCGCTGGCGACCTGCTCACCCGCGCCGGCTTCGCGCTGCCGGTGGCGGACGTCGAGACGCTGACCGTGCGCTATTCGAGCATCTTCTCGCTGCTCGGCGACCTGCGCGGCATGGCGGCGACCAACCTGCTGCCGGGCACCCCGCCCCTCACCCGCGGCACCCTCGCCCGCGCCGCCCAGGCCTTTGCCGAGCGCGCCGACCCGGACGGCAAGACCCCCGAGCGCTTCGAGATCGTCTACCTGACCGGCTGGGCCCCGGACGAATCCCAGCCCAAGCCGGCCCGGCGGGGCAGCGCGGTGGCGTCGCTGGCGGAGGCGTTGAAGGGGAAGAATTGAGGCGACTGCCTCGGCGGACTCACTTCGAACGGATTGGTCCGGTTCGGAGGGAGTTACGCTTGTATTGTTGGAATATGTTCTTGAAATGTTCTCACCGCAATTGGGAAAGGCGGTGGCATGGGCATTTCGGGACAGGGGCAACCAACAGCATTTTCGATCTGGATGCGGACAGGGCGATGGCCCCGTGTTGAGGCGCCAAGCGTCGAGGTAAAGTTCAACCCGTGGCATGATCCGCGGAACGGGCAGTTCACGTTCGGGCCGGGTGGGCCGCGGTCAACGGCGCTGGATGGAACACAGCCAAGCTGGACCGTAAACGCCAACCAACCGGGCGGCGGCTCCCGAGGCGGCGGCGGACGCGGAAGCAATATCCGCGCATTCCACGATCCCATGACGCTTGAGCAGACATTCCCCGGACTGCGAAATTCACCCCTTGGAACACCGGTAGCCGTTGCCGACAACATCCTAGGGTTCAGATCTGCGGCACGCCAAATGACCACTGAAATGGCGGATCGCTGGGTAAAAACCTATCTACAGCAGATAAAATCCATCGATCCCACGTATCAATACGCCTCCCTGGGACCACCGTCCACTTTCGAGGGGCAGATGAGGCAATTGAATGATTTGAGATTCCGACGCGCTGAAGCCCATATGCGCGTAAAGGGCGACCTGCGTCCTCTACAGGTTGAGACATTGCGCTTCCTTCAAGATGCGACGAATCGAGCATACGAAAACGGCCTAAAGCTGCAACGCGCTGGCCGCCTGGAACCTCGCCTGTCGCCCAACGAAGCGCTCGGCAATTACATCGATCGAGCTGTTCGAAGTGAGTTGCGAGAGCGCTATGGCGCACTAGGCATCGCTTCATCCGGCAATGGGCTTGTGCGGGTTAACAGACGGGAGAATAACACCTCCGAGCGCACCTATCGTATTCCTGACGCGAGAGTTGGAAGTGTCGCTTTTGACGTAACACTGACCAACAAAACCATCTTAACCGCGCAAATAAGAGGATTCTTCAACACGGATTTTCGTCCGGAGATGGTCGTCATCATCCGACCAACCCAGCTCGGGGGTATATATACCTACGCCATACGCCGACCGGAGAATGTAAAATGAACGATCCAACCCCACCCTACATCCCTCCTCGCCCCTATATTCCTGCTTCGTTGAGCGAGATCTATGACCTTCTCGGATCGATGGTGCTAGATGCCCCCACCTTCATCGATCAGTCGGGTTCCTTCCCGGATCGAAACGTAGAAAGCCGCTTCCATCAATTGGCTGGAGGCTTTGAGCTCGTAAAAGCCAAGCTCGGCGAAACGCGTTACGCATCACTCGTCGAACTTGCAGCGCAAGCAAAGGCGTTGTTCGCCGACGATCTCGAAGACACCAACGGAAAAACGGATCAGGGACGTGCCCTGCTGTTCGAAATCGAGGACATAATCCAGGCAACCCGGGCCGAGCGGACCAAAGAGCGACTACCGGACGAAGAAGGAAACGTGACCGGAGATTGAACAGACGACCCCAACCGCAAGATGAGGATGCCCAAGTCATGATGATACATCAGATCGCGCGAGCCTTGGCCAATCTCAACATCGCGCTTGAATTTTCCGGAGAGTCCATAGACGAGGACGATGTCATCAAAATCTTGGAGCGACTTGGATACGATCTACAAAATCTCGACACCGAATCTCGTAAAATATTAAGCGATGCCTTCCGTCACATTGCACCTGAATATAAGGGTGAGCTTCGCGAATTCGTGGAGACCCTACCCGATACGATCGGCATTGAATAGCGAGGCGTGGCGAGCCGCATGTTCCAGCAACAGTCGCTCACCCGCTTGCACAAATCAGGCATCGCGATTCCGATCACCCTACCCTTGCTCGATGAATTTGTGTTTCGGCCAATTAGCGAAATGCTGGATCGCATCCTCTGTCTAAACGCAGCAGCAGCCGTTGCCCATCGTCACAATCGAGCCATCGGCAAATTATCAGAACTACGGTGGTGAAGGCCTGCCCGACAAAGCAATCCGCATCGATATCGGATCCAACAAGCCCGGCTTCAGCCTGATGGAATCATCTGAAGCACGCTCTTGGGAATGAGGTGATCAATGCACGCCATGATGATCGATCAGATCGCACGCATTCTTGCCAACTTCACTCTTGCGCTAGATTACTCTGGAGAAATCATCGACGCGGATGACATTGTAAAAATTCAGGAAGTCATGGGTGCGGATATGCAAGCCCTAGACCCCGAATCGCGCAGAATGTTGAGCGACGCTTTCCGCAGGATTGCCCCAGAATACGATGGGGATTTCCGCAAAGCCGTTGAGAGCATGCCCGAAGACTTCGGCCTCGAAGACGAAGATCTAGACTAGCCCCAGTCAGCACGGCTCAAACCATCCCCACCAACGCCGCCACCAGCGGCACATCCGCCGGCGGCATCGGCATCCCGCGCATCTCGACCGGGGTCACCCAGCGCAGCTCGGTGGCGTGATGCGCAACCGGCTCGCCTTGCCAGGTCCGCGCGACGTAGAGCAACAGCAGCAGGTGCCGCCCGGCCAGCGGCTCGCTGGCGAAGGCGATCGGGCTCAGGTCTTTCACGCTAAGGGTTAGTCCCAGCTCCTCGTGCAGCTCGCGGGCGAGCGCAGATTCGGGGCTTTCGCCGTGCTCGATCTTGCCGCCGGGGAACTCCCACAGCCCCGCCATCGGCTTGCCCGGCGGGCGCTGCTGGAGCAGCACGCGGCCGGAATCGTCGATCAGTGCCGCCGCTACGACGAGCAACATATCAGAAGCATCCATCAGCTTTTCGTTAAGCCTCTTTGGCTAGTCTTGGGCTACCTTTGGAGAAGAAGTGCCCCCGATGCGAGCCCTTGTACGCGCGATCCACCAGGTGATGCATGACCGCCGCGCGGCGACCGCCGTCGAATATGGCTTCATCCTCGCGCTCATCGTCCTCGCGATGATGGCCAGCCTGACGAGCGTGGCCAACCAGACCAAGAACATGTGGGGCAACGTCACCAACAAGGTCCAGGCGGCCACCCAGTCCTGAACGGTTTCGCGTAAAGTGGTTACGCCCTCGTAACGCTCGGCCTTAGGCGTTTCTTTACTTCCGGATTGTAGCTTGATCGTGCCGAACCGGAGTCTTCCGGGGAGGCCGGGTGAATGAAGCTATTTTGAACTCTGGAGACCGGTTATGATGAAGATCCGCAACTTCCTGAAGAATTCCAAGGGCGCGACCGCCATCGAGTACGGCCTGATCGCCGCTCTGATCGCCGTCGCCGCGATTGCCGCCATGCAGGGCCTGGGCAACTCGCTGAAGTCGACCTTCACCAACGTTTCGTCGAACATGAAGGCTTCGTAAGCCTCGATCCGACAAACGGAACGAAATCGGGCGGCGGGACTTACAGTTCCGCCGCCCTTTTCATTGCTTTAGAGGGGTTTATGATTAACAGTTTGATGACTTTCCTGCGCGAGACGCGCGCCGCCACCGCGATCGAATATGGCCTTATCGCCGCGCTGATCGCGGTCGCCGCCATCGCCGCGATGCAGGGACTCGGCAATTCGCTCAAGAAGACGTTCACCAACGTCTCCTCGAACATGAAGGCCTCGTAGTTTTCCTGAACCCGGACGAACCGCGCGCTTCACCCGGTGTACATGCCGACTCTCCTATAAGGAGAGGATGAAGCAGATTATCCCCCACAAGGCCGTACGGCCGATGGAGCTGGCGCTGGTCGCGTTCCTCGCGATCTGCGCCATTCTTGCGGTCGTTCAGGGCCTGGGCATGCTCGGCGCGAGCATGGCCGCCTCGGAGCACAGCGCGCCGGTTCGCTAACCGACGCGCTTCGCCTTTCTCAGATCCGCCCCATCGCCAAGAACTTGGCGCGGCGGGCCTGGCGCAGGCTCTCGGGCGACATGCCGTCGAGCTTGGCCAGCGATTCCTCGATCGCATCGCCCAGTGCGTGGATCGCGGCACCCTGATCCCGGTGCGCGCCGCCCAGCGGCTCGCTGACGATCCGGTCGATCACCTTCAGTTCCTTGAGATGCTGTGCGGTGACCTTCATCGCCTCCGCCGCGTCGGCCGCCTTGTCGGCGGTGCGCCACAGGATCGAGGCGCAGCCCTCGGGCGAGATCACCGAATAGACCGCGTGCTCCATCATCAGCACGGTATTGCCCGCGGCGAGCGCGATCGCGCCGCCCGAGCCACCCTCGCCCAGGATCGAGGCGACCAGCGGCACGCCCAGGTTGAGGCACGCCTCGGTCGAGCGCGCGATCGCCTCGGCCTGGCCGCGCTCCTCGGCTTGCACGCCCGGGAACGCGCCCGAGGTGTCGACCAGGGTGATCACCGGCAGGTTGAACTTGTTGGCCAGCGCCATCAGGCGGATCGCCTTGCGATAGCCCTCCGGTTTGCCCATGCCGAAATTATGCTTGAGCCGGCTGGCGGTGTCGTCGCCCTTCTCATGGCCGATCACCATCACCCGGCGCCCACGGAACCGGCCCAGGCCACCCTGGATCGCATTGTCGTCGGCAAAGGCGCGGTCGCCGCCCAGCGGCATGAACTCTTCGATCAGCCCGGCGACATAATGTTTGAAGTGCGGCCGCTCCGGATGGCGCGCGACCTGGGTCTTCTGCCAGGGCGTGAGCTTGGCATAGGTGTCCTTGAGGAGCTTTTCGGCCTTGGCCTGAAGCGGGCCGATCTCCGCGTCGATATCGACGGCGCCGCCCTGGGCGGTCTGGCGCAGCTCGTCGATGCGGGTCTGAAGCTCGGCGATCGGCTTCTCGAAGTCGAGGAAAGTGGTCATCGAGCGGGGGCTAACCTTGGTGTGAAGCTACGTCAACGCGCAGCTGTGTCCCGGAGGTGCGCAGGCCCTTCATGAAAGCGGCTCCCCGGCGAAAGCCGGGGCCCAGCGTTTCTCTGCCGACTCGCTTGCGACTCTGGGCCCCGGCTTTCGCCAGGGAACTAGCTTTTGTTCAGCGCTTCCCCCAGCGGATGCCGCTGGTTGACCAGCTCGACCAATCGACGGCTGTCGACATGGGTATAGATCTCGGTCGTCGCGATATCGGCATGGCCGAGCATCGCCTGCAAGGCGCGCAGATCGGCCCCGCCCTCGAGCAGGTGGGTGGCGAAGGCATGGCGCAGCACGTGCGGGCTCACCCGATCGGGCGGGATCCCCGCCTCCCCCGCCAGCGCGCGGACGAGCTGGTAGAGCCGCACCCGCGACAGATGTCCCTTGCCCGAAGGGAAGAGGAACGGCCGCTCCGACGTCACATGCGCCCGCCACGCCGCCACCGCGGCACGGGCGCGATCCGAGATCGGCACCAGCCGCTCGCGCCCGCCCTTGCCCTTGAGGATCAGGTACGGGCGATCCGGCGACACGGCACCGCGCGGCAGCGATACCAGTTCGGTCGCGCGCAGGCCGGAGCCATAGAGCAGTTCGATCAATGCCTGGAGCCGCAGGTCGTTGGGATCGGGCGGCACCCGGGCGATACGATCGGCAATCGCCGCGAACATCTTGTCGACATCCTCGACGCTCAGCACCTTGGGCAGCGCGCGGGCGGTGCCGGGGCGCGGCAGGGCGGCGGAGGGATCGTCGGCGCGCAGCCCCTCATCGGCAAGAAAGGCATAGAAACGGCGCAGCGATGCCGATTTGCGCGCGACGGTGGCGCGGGACAGCGCTTGCCATTCGCCGCCGAGCCTCTCCAGCTCCGGCCGCCCCGCCCCGCCCAGCCCGCCGCCGAGAAACTCGGAAGCGAGGCGCAGGTCGGTCTGGTAGGCGGCGATGGTATTGGCGGCGGCGCCCGCCTCCGCCCGCATCATCTCGAGGAAGCGCTCGATCAGCGCCCGGTCATCGGAAGGGTTCACGCCGTACGCGTGACCGCCTCCACGGCGATCATCCGCGCATAGCTGGTCATCCCCGCCGCGCGCATCGCCGCGACGATGTGGAACAGCGCCTCCGGCGTCACATTATCCCAGACGCGCGACTGCATGCCGACCGCGGCGAACAACGCGACCATACCCGAATCGCCGCGCCGGCCGGCCGCGTCGATCGCGCGGGTCCAGTCGTTCTGCGCGCCGATCGCCACGTTGAGCGCCTGGGCGCCGCGTTGGGCGTCGCTGGTCTCGAACCGGCCCAGCCCGGCGAGCCCGGCAAAGGCGAGCTGGGCGCGACGCTGACCCGCGGCATCCTTGAATGCATCGAAATCGCCATAGGCAACCGGCCCCTGCGCGCCGGGATCGCCGAGCGCGAGCAGGCCCCAGGCGATGCTGCCGCGCGGCACCACCGTGCGCCATTCCATCGCCTTGGTCTCGTAGCCGGCGGACAGCATCGAGGCGATCAGCTTCTCGGGCTCCTCCACCTTGGCATCCGCCGGGATCCAGGACGCAGCGCGCGCGGTGAGGATCAGCCGGGCATATTGGGTGCGCGGCGTGCTCGCTTCGGCCCAGAGCGTGCGGATCGCCTTGATCCGCTCTGCGACATTGCCGTCGGTATAGGCGGTGCGCAGGTCGCGCGCGACCGCGCCCTCCGTGCTGTTTGCATCGTCGCCCTCGGCGATCTCGCTGTAGAGATCGACCAGCCCGGCATTGGAGAAGACGCCGGCGGTTGCAGCCAGCTCGGCAGCGGCGGCGCGCGCGCGCGGGCTCAGCTGCGGAGCGAGCGACTGCCAGTAGCGCACCTGCGGGCCGGCGGAGTTATAGAGCGAAAGCGGCACTTCTTCGCCGGTCGCGGTGGCAAGGCCCCAGCGCCAGGCGTTGAGCCGGGTGATCCCGCCCCATTCGAGCGTGACCGCGCGGCGCCCCTGCGCGCCGGTGCCGAGCACCTTTTCGGCGAGAAGGTTGTCGATGTCGCTGGCCGGCGTGCCGCCGCGCGCCTGATCGAGCAGCTGGCCCGCCTCGTTCGGCTTGCCGGCAAGACCCGCGCACATCGCCTTGGCGAGCGCCCAGCCGCGCTGGTGGATATACTGGTTGCCGCGATCGGCGATGCCGCACAGCCCGCCCGGATCGGCAGTGGCGAGCGAGACCTGCATCGCCACCTGCAGCATGCGCGTGGTGTAATTGTCGGTATCGACGTCGTTGATCACCGCGCGAGCGGCGTTCGCCTCGCCCATGCGCAGCAGCAGCCAGGCCCGCTCGGCGGCGAAATCGGCGCCGTTGATGTGCCTGGGCGTGTTGAGCGGCGACATCAGCGCGCGGCGCAGCGCGATCGATGCCCAGCGCGAGGCGACCGGGGCGCTCAGCCGCTGCATCAGCACCGCAAGCGTGCGGCCATCGGTGGCGCCGAACGCCTTGGCCGGGAACGGCGTGTTGCCGGCGGCGAGCGCGCCGGTGCGGTTCAGCGAGTGCTTGGCGTAATCGGGCAGTTCGTAGCGCGAGAGATCGACCGGGCCGGTCGGCACCTCCGCGACATCGGTGGTGTTCGAAAGCGCGGCGCTGTCGTTACCCAGCGTCGGCACGCTGGAAATCGGCGCGGCGGAGGGCACGGTCGAAGCAGGAGCACTCGCGGCCGGCGCAGGCGCCGGGCGCGGCGCGGGAGCCGGTGCCGGTTCGTCGAATCCCGGCGGCAGCAGCGATTCGGGCTTGTCCTGCTGCCCCAGCGCGGGCACCGCCGCGCCAGCCAGCAACAGCGCCCCAAGCGCGAGTTGGCGGCCCTTAATTCGCGAGATTTTCAAGCGGGACCACCTTCTCCATGCGCACCGGCTCCTTCTTCGTCTCGCGGCCTGCGAGGAAGAAGAGGCCGCCAACCAGGACGACGAGAATGACGATCAACGCAACAATCAAGCGGGACATGAAGGGGTCCGGTACAATGAGACTTTCGCGGGCCTTTTGCCCGACGACCGCCCTCGCTGTATAGCCCTTCCGAACATGTTACAAACACAGGCAGTGAATACCGGGTGGACGGGCAAGGCGATCGTGCTGATCGGCCTGATGGGTGCGGGCAAGACCACGGTCGGCCGGCGCCTGGCGCAGCGCATGCGCCTGCCCTTTGTCGACGCCGACCATGAGATCGAAGCGGCGGCGGGGATGACCGTGGCCGATATCTTCGAGCGTTTCGGCGAGGCGCATTTCCGCGACGGGGAACGGCGGGTGATCGCCCGGCTGGTCGATGGCGCCCCCAAGATCATCGCGACCGGTGGCGGCGCCTTCATGAACGAGCATACCCGCGCGCTGATCCTCGACCAGGCGATCGCGGTATGGCTCGATGCCGAACCGGCAGTGCTGGCCGACCGGGTGCGGCGGCGTGACACCCGCCCGCTGCTGCGCGGACGCGATCCCGAAGTGGTGCTCACCGAGCTCGCCGCGCTGCGCAATCCCTATTACGCGCTTGCGCCGATCCGGGTGCCCAGCATAGCAGCGCCGCACGACACCACCGTCGATGCGATCCTGAAGGCCCTGAATCCGTGACAATCGTTCCCGTCGCGCTTGGCGACCGCAGCTATGACGTCCGCATCGAGGCGGGGCTCCTCGCCCGCGCCGGCGAAGCACTCGCGCCCTTCTACAAGGGTCGGCGCTGGGTGATCGTCACCGACGAGAATGTCCGCCCGCACCTGGCCACATTGCAGGCGAGCCTGGGCCCGAGCGAAGCGATCATCCTGCCCCCGGGCGAAGGCACCAAGAGCTGGGGCCAGCTCGAGGCGCTGCTCGACAGGTTGCTCGAGCTCGGCATCGAGCGCAGCGACCATGTCATCGCGCTCGGCGGCGGCGTGATCGGCGACCTGGTCGGCTTCGCGACCTCGGTGCTCAAGCGCGGCTGCAACTTCGTCCAGATCCCCACCACCCTGCTCGCCCAGGTCGACAGCTCGGTCGGCGGCAAGACCGCGATCAATACCCGCGCCGGCAAGAATCTGGTCGGCGCCTTCCACCAGCCGAGCGTGGTGCTGATCGATCCGCAGGTGCTCGACACGCTTCCGGCACGCGACCTTCGCGCCGGCTATGCCGAAGTGGTGAAGTACGGCCTGATCGACGATTTCGCCTTTTTCGAATGGTGCGAGGCCAATGCCGCCGCGCTGATGGCCGGTGATCCGGCAGCGCGCGAATATGCCATCGCCCATTCCGTCGGCGCCAAGGCCCGCATCGTCGCGGCCGACGAGCGCGAGACGACCGGCACCCGCGCGCTGCTCAACCTCGGCCACACCTTCGGCCACGCGCTCGAGGCCGAGACCGGCTTCTCGGACAAGCTGCTCCACGGCGAGGGCGTCGCCGCCGGCATGGCGCTGGCCTTCGGCTTCTCGGCGGCGCAGGGCATCTGCCCCGGCCAGGACGCCGAAAGGGTTGCCGCGCACCTGGCTGCGGTAGGCCTGCCGGATGGGCTGAAGGCGGCGGGGATCACCGCCTCCGGTGCGCGGCTCGTGGAGCACATGCTCCACGACAAGAAGATGAGCGCGGGCACCCTGCCCTTCCTGCTCGCCCGCGGGATCGGCCAGACCTATCTCGACAAGACGGTCAACCTTGCCGAGGTGGCCGCGTTCCTCGACACGCAGCCTAGGTAAGCCCCATTTCCTGCTCCCCGGCGAAAGCCGGGGCCCAGGGTTTCTCTGCCCTGTCGCTTGTGACCCTGGGCCCCGGCCTTCGCCGGGGAAAACATGGGTTAGATTTCTCCGGTAAGCGTCAATGTCAGCGTCCGCGGCACGATCGGCGTGATCAGCCCCGAGTTGGTCGGGTTCCAGGCGAACTTGTCGGTGAGGTTGGTCACCCGCGCCCGCAGCGTCACCGGATGACCGTCCAGCTCGAACGCCTGGCGCACGCCCAGGTTGAAGGTCGCATAGCTCGGCAGCTCGACCCGATTCTCGCGATCGGCATAGCGCGCGCCGCGTACATTCAACCCGCCATCCACCGTCAGCCCCTCCATGCCCGGCACCCGCCAGGTCAGGTTGGCCAGCGCGGTCACCTCGGGCCGCCCGATCGGCCGGGTGCCGATCACGCCCCGATCGACCAGCTCACCTTCGATCTTCGCATCGAGATAGGTCGCCCCCAGCACCGCGCTCAGCCGCGAGGTGAGCGGGCCGGCCAGGGACAGCTCGACGCCGCGATGTCGCACCTTCCCGACAAAGTCGAACGCGCCCGCCGCATCGATGCCGGGGGTCGGCTTGGACAGGTCGAACAACCCGGCGATCAGCGTCGGGCCACCCGCGAAGCCATATTTCACTCCCAGCTCGGCTTGGCGCGAGATGGCGGCGGGCAGCACCGCGCCGCGGTTGCTGGCATTGGCTGGCGCGACGCCCGCTTCCTCCAGTCCGCGCGCATAGCTGGCGAAGCCGGTTAGCCGATCGCTGATCGCCACCGACAGCGATCCGCCATAGAGCCAGGGCCGCGTCACCTGTTCGGTTACCCGGCCATCGACGGCGCGCACGCGCTTGGCATAGTCGACCCGTTGCGCATCGAGCCGCAATTCGGCGAACGACCCGATCGACAGCCGATAGCCAAGCCCGCCGGTCCATTGCCCGACATCGTCCCGCATCCGCGCCGCGCCGCGCGAAACCGCCGGTGCGGCAACCTCGGGAATATCGTTCACATCGGCATAGGTGCCCAGCGTGTAGCTTACGCCGGGATCGCTCTCGACCATCGAATCCCTGCGGCGAGCCATGGCGATGATCCGATGCGTGAGATTGCCCGTCCGGAATTGCCTGGCCGCCGTCAGCTCGCCGGAGATAGACCGGCGATTCTCGGCGCCGAACACCAGCCCGCTCTGGGCCGCCTCGCGGCCATTGCCGGTGAAGCGCAGCAGGTTGAACACGCTGCGGGTGTAGGGAAGCGCGTTGCGAAACAGCGAGGCCCCGAAGGTCCAGCCGTTGCCGGCATCCACATCGGCAAAGGCACCGAGCAGGTCGGACTCGTTATAGCCGCGCATCCAGCTTTGCGTGCGGTTGGTCCAGCGCTTCACCTGGTCCGGCGCGCCGGCCGGATTCGCGAAGAATGTGTCTCCTTCGCGCGGGAACCAGTTGTGGCTCCACAACCCGGTGACCCGCACCCCCGGCGCCGGCGACCAGCGCGGCACCAGCCCGGCCGCAACGAAATCGCCGCCGGTCCCATCGCTATACTGTTGGGCGACACTGAGCTGCAGCCCGCCGGCGACCGACAGCTCGCCTCCCGCGGTGCCGGCCGCCCCGCGCAGCATCGCCACCGGCCCCGATCCGCCCCACCAGCCTGCCTCGAGCGAAGCCCGGGAGCCGCCCCCGGCTGCCGGCAGCGTATACTGCACCACGCCCGAGGGGGCCGCGAAATCGGTGCGCAGGCCATTGGCGCCGACCCGGATCGCGGTGCCGCCGTTCAGCGGCTGGAGCATACCGGCGACCCGGACATAATAATGGTCCTCGATCCGGTAGTTCCCCGCCGCCTGCAGGTCGAAACCGCGCACCTCCCCTTCCGAATAGAGCCCGACTTCCTCGATCCCCACGCGCCTGCCGAACGCATCGTCGGCGGCGCGCACCACATCGCCATTGGCGGGCGGCTGCGGCGCCCGCGCGGTCTGGGCATGGGCGGTCGGTACCGCGAGTACCGACAGGCAGAACAACGAATGACGCATGACTGGAACCCTCTTCCCTGACACCCCCTGTCGGCGCCGATTTGCCGCTGATCGAAGGGCCGGGAGAGCGTGCTGGGACGAATGAATTGCCGGCGTGACGAACGGCAGTTCGCGCGCGCGCGTTCGCGGGTTATCCTGCGTGCATGGAGAGGGCGGCCGGCGAGTCGATCTGGGACATTCGGGTCCCGCTCAGTGTAGCGGCGGCGCTGGCGCTGTTCGCCTTCCTGCTCGGCTTCGGCATGGGCGGCCTGGAGACGGGTGCCGATCGCTTCTCCACCGAGCATCCCGATGAGGCGCGGCTGGCGCGAATCCTCGTCTGGGGTGCGATGCTCAGCATCGCCTGGGCCTGCCGCAAGCCGGTGCAGGAGCTGCTCCAATCGCCTCGCCATTCGCCGCTGCTGCTCGGTGCGCTGGCCTTTGTCCCGGTCACCCTGGCCGAACTTGCCGCATCGCGCTTCGCCTTCGCCATCTCGCCATATCAGCTGTGCGGCCCCGGCGGCCCGGCCTTGCCCGCGCCGCTGGTCACGTGCCTGCCGCGCTCAGCGATCCTCGGCTCGACCGCGCTGCTCACGCTGATGGCCTGGGGTCGCCACCTCGCCAATCGCCGCATGCTCGACAATGACGAAGAGCAGTCGATCGAACCGACCCTGCTCGCGCCACCCAGCGCGGAGGACTGGCTCGACCTGCCCGAGGCGCCGTTCCTGCGCGTCCGTGCCTGCGACGTCGCCCAGATCCGTTCGGCCGGCAATTACAGCGAGATCATCGCGCATGGCCGCGTCCATCTCGTTCGCGCGCCGCTTTCCGAGCTCGCCGAGCGCTTCGCCGCGCTCGGCTTTGTCCGCGTACACCGCCAGGTGGTGGTCAACCGCGGCCATGTCTCGCAAATCTATCGCGAGGCCGGCGGCCGCCCGGCGGTGCAGCTGCGTTGCGGCGAGATCGTGCCGCTCGGCCGCAGCTACCGCACCGCGCTTTCCACGCTCTGCCATTGATCCCCAGCTTTCCCGGGACCTGATCGCCCTCTGCCGCGTTGAGTTGGCAAGCGGGCAAATTGCGCCTGCGCAACGAGACCAACCCTCGGGACGCGGATGGCCACGGCGATCTTCCAGACGAACAGTTTCGAGAAGCTCGGGGAGCTGGGCCGCCTGACTGCCGCCATCGGCACCCAATCGCCGCTCGGCCCGGTCTCCACCTGGTCGAACGCGCTCACTTCCGCCGTACGCATGATGCTGCCCGCCCGTGCCGAGATCGTCATGTTCTGGGGCCCGGATTTCTGCGCACTATACAACGACGCCTATGCCCCGACGATCGGCGACAAGCACCCCAATGCGCTGGGCCAGTCGGCGCGGATCTGGTGGGGCGAGCTGTGGGACGATCTCGGCCCGTTGCTCCAGGGCGTCCGCGATACCGGCGAGACTTTCTGGGCGAAGGACCGCCCCTTCTACATCGAGCGCGACCAGGGACGCGGCGAGACCGTCTATTTCGACGTCAGCTATTCCCCGGTGTTCGACGATGACGGATCGGTCGGCGGCGTGCTCTGCATCGTCAGCGAGACGACCGCGCGGGTACTTTCCGAGCGCGAGGCGCTGGCCGACCGCGCACGGCTCTGGACGCTCGCGCGCGACCCCTTCCTGATCGCGGACAGCCAGGGCATCTGGCGCAACGCCAGCCCGGCCTGGACCGAGATACTGGGCTGGAGCGAGGCGGAACTGACCGGCCGCACCTC
Source organism: Sphingomonas kyeonggiensis (assembly GCF_014204495.1). Taxonomy (GTDB): domain Bacteria; phylum Pseudomonadota; class Alphaproteobacteria; order Sphingomonadales; family Sphingomonadaceae; genus Sphingomonas; species Sphingomonas kyeonggiensis_A. The sequence goes on from NZ_JACHLN010000002.1 coordinate 1,268,591, forward strand.
CGAATGGATCGAGCACCCTGACGATCTGGCGCGCACCCGCGCGGAGCTTGCCAAACTCCAGCAGGGCGAGCCGACCTGGCGCTTCGAGAACCGCCTGCGCGGCAAGGACGGCGAGTATCGCTGGTTCAGCTGGACGAGCGCGCCCGAAGGCAATCTGCTCTACTGCGTCGCGCGCGACATCACTGCCGAACGCGAAGCGGCAGAAGCACTCGAGACCGCGGAGGCGGCACTGCGCCAGGCCCAGAAGATGGAGACGGTCGGGCAGCTCACGGGCGGCGTGGCGCATGACTTCAACAATCTGCTCCAGGTCGTCACCGGCAATCTCGATATCCTCCAGCGCAACCTGCCGCCCGAACAGCCCCGCCTCGCGCGCGCGGCGGACGCGGCGATGCAAGGCGCGCAGCGCGCGGCCATGCTGACCCAGCGCCTGCTCGCCTTCTCCCGTCGCCAGCCGCTCGCCCCCGAGCGCATCGATCCCAACCGGCTGATCGCCGGCATGTCCGACATGCTCCACCGCAGCCTGGGCGAGACGATCAGCGTGGAGATCCTGCCCTCGGCGCGGACCTGGCCGGTCGAGATCGACGCCAACCAGCTGGAGAACGCGCTGCTCAACCTGGCGATCAACGCGCGCGACGCGATGCCCGAGGGCGGCAAGCTCACCATCGAGACCGCCAACACCCATCTCGACGCCCATTATGCCGCCCGCGACAGCGAAGTGGCGCCCGGCCAATATGTCGTGATCTGCGTGTCGGACACCGGCACCGGCATGGATGCGGACACGCTCGCCCACGCCTTCGAGCCCTTTTTCACCACCAAGGAAGTCGGCCGCGGCACCGGGCTGGGCCTGTCGATGGTCTATGGCTTCATCCGCCAGTCCGGCGGCCATGTCCGGATCTATTCGGAGCCCGGCCATGGCACCACGGTGAAGATCTACCTGCCCCGCTATCGCGGCCAGGCCCATGTGCCCGAAGCCACCGCCGCAGAGGTCGCGCCCCAGGGCAAGGTCCATGAGACAATCCTCGTGTGCGAGGACAATGACGATGTCCGCGCCTACACGGTCGAGGTGCTGCGCGAGCTGGGGTACCGGGTAATCGAAGCCGGTGACGGCCCTGCCACGCTTGCCGCGCTCGATGCGGAGCAGGGCCCGATCGACCTGCTCTTCACCGATGTCGTCCTGCCGCGCGGGATGACCGGTGCGGTGCTGGCCGCCGAAGCGCAGGAGAAGCGCCCCGCACTCAAGGTCCTCTTCACCACCGGCTATGCCCGCAACACGATCGTCCATCATGGCCGGCTCGATCCGGGCGTGCAGCTCCTCCCCAAACCCTTCACCTATACCGACCTCGCCGCCAAGGTGCGGGAGATGCTCGATCAGTGACCTTGGCGAAGGTCGCCTTCGTCCATGGCCGGGCCGGCATCGTCTCCACTCAGTTGCCGTTCAGCCGCGATCCGCTTAGCACGCGGCCATGCGCATCCTTGCTCCCGTTGCCGCCGCGATGCTGATCGCCGCCCCCGCCGCCGCCCAGACCGGCAAGCCCGCCCCGATCCTGACCACGCCCGAGGCGAAGGACGTATGGACCCACGCCCAGCCCGAAGTGGCGCGCGTCACCCATGTCGACCTCAACCTCGACGTCGACTTCGCCAGCAAGACATTGTCGGGCGTCGCGACGCTCAACGTGCTGGCGGCCAAGGGCGCGAAGGAGATCGTGCTCGACGTCGACGACCTGGTGATCGAGAGCGTCACCTGCCCCAAGGGCAAGGTTCTGCCCTTCACCATCGGCCCGCGCGAGACCGAGACCGGCCTCGGCTCGGCCCTCACCGTGCAGCTCGAGGGCAACAAGCAGATCCTGATCCGCTACAGGACGAAGCCCGGCGCCAGCGCACTCGGCTGGCTCCCGCCCGAGCTGACCGCAGGCAAGAAGATGCCGTACCTGTTCAGCCAGGGCCAGCCGATCAACAATCGCAGCTGGATTCCCACCCAGGACAGCCCCGGCATCCGCCAGACCTGGTCCGCCACGTTCACCGTGCCCGACGGCTTCGTCGCGGTGATGAGCGGCGACCGGCTCGACGGCGCCACCGGCACGCTGGTCCCGCACCAGAAGCGCCAGTTCCGCTTCAAGATGGACCGGCCGGTGCCGCCCTATCTGATCGCCTTCGCCGTGGGCGACCTCGCCTTCAAGGCGACGGGTCCGCGCTCCGGCGTCTGGGCCGAGCCGAGCCAGCTCGACGCCGCCGCGCACGAAGTCGCCGATGTCGAGAAGATGATCGACGCCGCCCAGGCTCTCTACGGCCCCTATCGCTGGGGCCGCTACGACATGCTCGTGCTGCCGCCGAGCTTCCCGTACGGCGGCATGGAGAACCCCACCCTCACCTTCCTGACGCCGACGATCATCACCGGCGATCGCTCGAACACCGACGTCGTCGCGCATGAGCTGGCGCATAGCTGGTCGGGCAATCTCGTCACCAACGCGACCTGGTCGGACTCCTGGCTCAACGAGGGCTTCACGACCTATTTCGAGAACCGGATCATGGAGGCGGTCTACGGCAAGGAGCGCGCCGCCATGTACTCGGACCTCGACTGGGACGGGCTGGTCCGCGACATCAAGAACGCCGGCGGCCAGGATGCACCGACCACCCGCCTCCACGGCGAGCCGGGCGCGACCTTCGGCCAGCTCGATTATTTCAAGGGCTCGACCTTCCTGCGCACGATCGAGGCGGCAGTGGGCCGGGCGAAGTGGGACGCGTATCTGCGCTCCTATTTCGATCGCCATGCCTTCCAGCCGCAGACCACCGCCGGCTTCCTCGCCGACCTGCGCGCCAACCTGATCAAGGGCGACAAGGCGCTCGAGGCGAAGCTCGAGCTCGATCGCTGGGCCTATCAGGCCGGCCTGCCCGACAATGCCGTCCACGTCACCTCGGCGACGCTGGCGGCGGTCGACGCCAAGCTCGCCGCGTTCAACGCCGGCGGCCCGGCGAGCGCGGTCCAGCCGACCGGCTGGGCGACCCAGCAATGGCTGCGCTTCCTGAACGGCCTGCCCCGCCAGCAGACGCCCGCCCGCCTCAAGGAACTCGACGAGACGCTCGGCCTGTCGGCATCGAACAACGCCTATGTCCGCTCGGCCTGGGCCGAACTGGCAATCGCCAACCGCTACGAACCGGCGCTGCCGTCGATCGAGGAATTCGTGAAGCGCGTCGGCCGCGGCCTGCTGATCTACCCGATCTACAAGGACCTGATGGCCCAGGGCGACTGGGGCAAGCCGATCGCGCTGCGCTTCTACGAAGGCGCGAAGGCGGGGTATCACCCGAACGCAGCCGCCGGCGTGGCGAAGATCGTGGGGGCGGCGGACTGACGGGAGCGGACCACCCAAACCAAACCGTCACCCTGAACTTGTTTCAGGGTCCAACGCGCCTCGGGCGATACCGCCAGGGGAGAGTTGGATGCTGAAACAAGTTCAGCATGACGGTGGGGCTCAATCGAACGCGAACACCTCGCTCGCCCGCATAACCCCGCTGTCCGTCTCGGCGAACGCATAGTCCGCCAGCACCCGCAACCGTTCCACCGGCAGCGGCGCCCGCCGCGGATCTCCGACCAGCACCTCGACTCCCGCCGCCCGGCACCGCGCCAGGAACGGCGTCACCCGCGCCGCCGGCTCGGGATCGTAGAACACGTCCCCTGCCAGGATCAGGTCCATGTCGGGCACCGGCCCGTCGGTAAGGTCGCCCGGCGCCACCTCGACCATCACGCCGTTCGCCGTCGCATTCACCTGCGTCGCCGCCACGGCATAGGAATCCACATCCGCCGCCAGCACACTCGCCGCCCCGGCCTTCGCCGCCGCGATCGCCACCAGCCCCGATCCGCAGCACAGGTCCAGCACCCGCCGCCCGGCCACGGTCTCCGGCCGGTCCAGCACGAACCGCGCCAGCGCCAGCCCGCCCAGCCAGTAATAGGCCCAATACGGCGATCCGAACGCGTCGTCCTGCGCAGCCAGCCGCCCAAGCCCGCTGGCCGGCACCGCCTTGTGCAGCACTATCTCGGGAATCCCGGGCACGGGCAGCAGCGGCAGCCGCTCCCGGATGAAATCGACGAGGCTCAGGCGGCCCGCTTCCACGCGCCCAGCGCCAGACACAGCCAGCCGGCGATCAGTGCTACCCCGCCGATCGGCGTGATCGCCCCGAACCAGCGCGGTGCGCCAAAGGCCATGGCGTAGAGCGTCGCGGAGAACAATGCGCCGCCGCCCACGAACAGCCAGGGCGAGATCCGCTCGCCCATCCGCGCCGCGACCAGCGCCACGACGGCGTGGATCAGCTGGTAGTGCGCACCGGTCTTGAGCCATTCGGCCGCCTGCCCGCTCGCGCCATGCGCGGCGAACGCGCCTGCCGCCACCGCAACCGCGCCCGAAAGCGCCGCCAGCACCGCCACGATCCGCATGTTCGTCACCCCGAGCTCTCCAGGTCCACTTCGATCGCCGCCGCCCGGCTGGCATGGGTAATCATCCCGTCGATCCCGGCACGCAGGTCGCCGGTCTCGCGCTGCACGTCGAGCCGGGCGTTATCGCGCTTGCGATACTCCGCCTCGGTCTTGTCGATCTCGCGCTGGTCGACGCCCACCGCCTGCATCGCCTGGCGCGCCATCATCACCGCGCTCTCCAGCACTTCACGCACCACGCCGCCTACCGGCGCGCCCTTCATCTTGATGACGCTGCGCCGGTCATAGGCGCGGACGAACACCGTCGACTTGGGGAAGGCATAGTGGACGGCCTCCAGGAACTCGGTGTCGATCTTGTCGCCGTCATTGCAGAACATCACCAGCTCGGCCTCGGCGGCACCCGCCTGGCGCAGCATGTCGATGCGCAAGCCGTCGCCATAATAGACCTTCATGCCGAAGTCGTTGGCGGTCTGGATCATCTCGACATCGGTATCGATGATGGTGACGGGGATGTCCTGCGACAACAGCATCTGCGCTACCGTCTGGCCGAACCGGCCATAGCCGACCACCACCGCGTTCGATCCCTCGTGCCGCGGCAGGTCGAGCCCGGCCGCGCTCGGCTCTGGCTCGGTGCGCAGCCGCTTGGTTGCCATCATCAGGAACGGCGTGGTCGCCATCGACAGCGTGACGATCGCGCCGAAGATGCTCGCCGCCTGCCCCTCGATCAGCATCGCCGACTGGGCCTGGGCGAACAGCACGAAGCCGAACTCGCCGCCCTGGCTGAGCAGCACGCCGAGCGCAAAGGCCTGCCGCCGCGGCATGCCGAACAGCATTCCCAGCCCCATGATGATCGCTGCCTTGGCGGCGATCAGCGCCAGCGCCATGCCGATCACGAAGAAGGGCCGCTCGGCGATCGCGTGCAGGTTGAGCGTCATGCCCACCGCAAGGAAGAACAGGCCGAGCAGGATCGAGCGGAACGGCTCGACATCGGCCTCCAGCTCATGTCGATAGGGCGAGTCCGCCAGCATCACGCCGGCGATGAACGCGCCCAGCGCCGGCGACAGTCCCAGCCGCTGCATGATCGCGGCCACCGCGATCACCGTGAACAGCCCGGCGAAGATGAACATCTCGCGCTCGCCCAGATTGCCGATCAGCCGGAACAGCGGGCGCAGCAGGTAGCGGCCGGCGAGGACAAGCCCGACGATCGCCGCCACCGTGAACAGGCCGAGCATCCAGCCCGGCGCGCCGTGCTGGTCCGCCGGATTGCGCGAGAGCGCGGCGATGATCGTGATCAGCGGCACGATCGAAAGGTCCTGGAACAGCAGGATCGCAAAGGCGCGCTCGCCCAGCGGGGTGCGCAGCCGCCCCGCCGATTGCAGCAGCGGCAGCACCTGCGCGGTCGAGGACAGCGCCAGCGGCAGGCCCAGCGCCAAAGCGGCACCGATCGAGCTGCCGGTCGCGAACCACACCATGGCGGCTACGATCAATCCGCAGATCGTCACCTGGAGCAGGCCGAGCCCGAAGATGTCGCGCCGCATCCGCCACAGCCGCCCCGGGCTCAGCTCCAGGCCGACCAGGAACAGCAGGAACGCGATGCCCAGCTCGGCGATGCCCAGCTTGCCCTCGGCATCGCCGACCAGCCCCAGCACCTGCGGGCCGACGATCGCGCCGGCGACGAGATAGCCCAGGGTCGCACCCAGCCCGAGCCGGCGGAACACCAGCACGAACAGCAGCGCGAAGCCGAGCAGCGGTACATATTCGCCCAGCAGCGAGGTCTCGGCGTGGTCCATCAGCCCTGCGCCTTCCGCGTGGCTTCGGCTACCGCCTCGAAGGCGAGCCGGATCGCGGCATGGCGGCCGCGATGCTCGAGCGCGGGCGTGAACAGGTCGAGCCCGGGCCAGTCGGGCGGGGTAGCCCGCTCGCCCGCCAGCCAGGCGGTAAGGTCGTCACGGGCCGCATCCAGCTCGTCCAGCGATCGGCCCACCGCATGCGCCTCCATCAGCGCCGCCGATGCCTGGCCGAGCGCGCAGGCACGCACCAACATGCCGAGCGCAGCCACCCGGCCCGCCTCGTCGAGGTTCACGTCAACGGTGATGCGGCTCCCGCAAACCGGGGATCGCTTCTCGGAAGAGGCCATCGCCCCTTCCAGCCGCGCCTCGAACGGCACGGAAGCCGCCAAGCGCAGGATTTCGGTGTTGTAGAGCGGCGCGTTCATTCCGCTCCCGACTTAGGGGAGCGGACCGCGATGCGCGACCCCCTATCGGGTAGAATTTGTCTCGGCGCGATTGGCGATGCTGCCATTGCCTTCGTCCTCGCCGAACACCGGCTCGCCCTTGCGGCGGCGATCGACGAAATCGGCGATGCTCGCGCTGGTCGCGTTGAGCAGCGGATAGGTGGTCGACTTGGTGATCCATTGCGGCCGATTGGCCGGGCCGCCGCTCACCGTGTCGAACAGCAGCACGATCAGCAGGAAACCGATGCTCACCAGGATCAGCCCCTTCAAGGCGCCGAAGCCGAGGCCGAGCGCGCGGTCGATCGGCCCGAGGAAGCTCTCGCGCGTCCGCGCCCCGATCGCCCGGGCGAGCAGCCGTCCGCCGAAATAGGTCACGCCCGTCAGGATCACGAAGGCGAGCACCGCCCCGCCCTGGTCGGTCCCCACCAAGCCCGCCAGCGCCGCGGCGAGCGGCGTGTGGAACAGCTTGAGCGCCAGCACGATCAGCAGCCAGGCGACCAGCGCCAGCACCTCGGTGACGAACCCGCGCAGGAAACCCAGCACGGCGGCACCGCCGATGGCGAGCAGCACGATGATGTCGAGCCCGGTCAAAGTCATTGGAACACTTCCCTCCCGCGACGGGCTATGCCTCAAGCCGACCGAGAGCGGAAGCCTCCTCCCTCTACCGCTTTTGCGGGAGAGGGAGCTTCGTCCTAGCCCTGCCGCGTGATCCGCAGCGCCCAGCGGTCATAGCCCAGCGCCTCGACCCGCTTCATGATCGTCTGCGCCAACGCCGCCGAGGGCACCGCCTCGCGGCACAGCACCCACAGATACCGTCCGCTCGGCTCGCCGACGATCGACCAGCTATAGTCCTCGTCATGATCGAGCACCCAGTAATCGCCGGTGTAGAGCGGCCCGAAGAACGAGACCTTGAGCTTGGCCCCGCTCTCCTCGTCCGCCACGATCGCCTTGCCTTCCGAAACGCTGCGGTCGCCGTCCGGCCAGTTGTGCGTGCCGCTGTTGATCACGCTGATCTTGCCGTCGTCGAGCAGCGCATACTCCGCTGTCACCGCATCGAGCCCCTTCTCAAAGCGGTTCTCGTGCCGGGCGAGTTCGTACCATTTGCCGAGATAACGTGTCAGATCGACCGGCTTTGCCGGCTCCGGCACCTTCTTGTTGATCACCGGCGGGCGCGTGGCGCGCGAATAGAGGAAGATGCCGCCGATCGCCGCAACCGCGACGCCCGAGGCAATGGAAATGGCAGTGCTTCGCTTCATCTCTTCACTCTGCTGCCTAAGGGACGGAAAGCAAAGCCCTCAATGCCAGGGCGTGCAGCTTCGTTCCGGGCTGGACAGCGGCAGGAACCGCACCCGGCGCTTGCCGTAATAGCTCAGGTCCATCGACACGCGCACCGGCGCGCCTGGATGGGTATAGATATCCTGGTCGCCCCAGCGCCCACTGCCGGTCTCGCAATGCCGCCAGCCCTGCCGCTGCAACGCCTCGACCAGCTTGTACACGGCTTCCTGATGCCCGTTCTTCCACAGCGTGAGATAGGCGAAGCCGCCCTGCCCCTTGCTCCCGATCAGGTCGACCGCCGCTTCATAGGGCCCCTCGCCGAACAGCATCACCGGTTCGCGCCGGCAGCGCAGGCGGAACGCATCGATCCGCACGCAGCGGGTAAAGCCCGCCCTTCGCGCAACTTCCGCATTGCCGCTCACCGGCAGCCCGGCAAAGGCGAGCGGCGGCGGCGGGGTCCGCGCGGGCTCCCGGCCGGCCACCAGGATCGCCGCCATCAGCACGACGGCGCACAAGGTCGGCACCAGCATTCCCGGACGCGTCCAATCGGCCGCCAATTCCCGCAGCATCGGTTGCTCCGACCACCTCTCCTTCGATATGTTATTCCATGACAATGGAAGCAATTACAAGCCCATGGCAGTGAGTGGAGATCATTGCCCATTCAGTTCCCCGGCGAAGGCCGGGGCCCAGTCTCGGCGCAGCTGGATAGGCAGTCAAACCCCTCGGGCGACATGGCTACTGGGCCCCGGCCTTCGCCGGGGAGCAACCAGCGCAGCCGTGCATCCCGCCTGCCCTACCGCCCCAGCAGATGATCCACGAACTGCGCGAGCGACTTGAACCCCGCGAGCGACAGCCCGCCCTTGTCGTTCACCTGCGCCATCGGCGCCATCGCCCGGCCGAAGCCCAGCTTCGAGGCTTCCCGGCAGCGCAGCGCGCCATGCGCCACCGGCCGTACTTCGCCCGACAGCGCGATCTCGCCGAACACCACGGCATCCGCCGGGATCGGCCGCTCGCTGAGCGCCGAAACCAGGGCCGCCGCCACCGCCAGGTCCGCCGCGGGATCCTGCACCCGGTAGCCGCCGGCGATGTTGAGATAGACTTCGCAGGTCGAGAAGCTCAGCCCGCAGCGCGCCTCGAGCACCGCGAGGATCATCGAAAGCCGCGCCGAATCCCAGCCGACCACCGCGCGCCGCGGCGTCGCGCCGCTCGCCAGCCGCACGGTCAGCGCCTGCACTTCGATCAGCACCGGCCGCGTGCCCTCCAGCGCCGGGAACACCACCGTGCCGGTCACGCTCTCGTCGCGCTGGGTGAGGAACAGCGCGGAAGGGTTGGAGACTTCCTCCAGCCCCTCGGACTGCATCGCGAACACGCCGATCTCGTCGGTGCCGCCGAAGCGGTTCTTGACGGCGCGGAGGATGCGGTACTGGTGGCTGCGCTCACCTTCGAACGCCAGCACGGTATCGACCATATGCTCGAGCACGCGCGGCCCGGCGATGCTGCCGTCCTTGGTGACATGGCCGACCAGCACCACCGCCGTTCCCCGCTCCTTGGCGAAGCGGATCAGTTCGCCGGACGAGGCACGCACCTGGCTCACCGTGCCCGGCGCACCTTCGATCAGGTCCGAATGCATGGTCTGGATGGAATCGATGATGAGCAGCGCGGGCGGCTCGCCCTCGCCCATCGTCGTCAGGATGTCGCGCACCGATGTCGCTGCGGCGAGCATCACCGGTGCCTTGCCCAGCCCCAGCCGACGCGCGCGCAGCCGCACCTGGTCCGCCGCTTCCTCGCCGGAGACATAGGCGACCTTGAGGCCCCGCGAGGCGATGCTGGCTGCTGCCTGCAGAAGGAGCGTCGACTTGCCGATGCCGGGATCGCCGCCGATCAGCGTCGCCGAGCCCTCGACGAAGCCGCCACCCAGCGCGCGATCGAACTCGGCGATCCCGGTCGAGGTCCGCTCGGGCAGCGCGATATCGGTGTTGAGCCCGGTGAGCATGATCGCCCGTCCGCCGGACTGGAGGTTATGCTTCGCCTGGAACGGCGTCACGTTCGCGCCGGAATCCTCGACGAGCTGGTTCCACTCCCCGCAATCGGCGCACTGCCCCGCCCATTGCGAGGAGACCGAGCCGCAGGCCTGGCAGACATAACGCTTCTTGAGTTTCGCCATGGCGCATGCGTAGAACAATCAGGGAACAACTGTAAACCCCGCGCGTCCGCGCCCGAGCCGGGACAATTCGCCACACCGCCGCAATCTTGCTCCCCGAGCGCGCGGATTGTATGCGCCCGCCATGAAGCCCACCGAGCTCCGCGTCGCATTGTTCAGCGGCAACTATAATTATGTCCGCGACGGCGCGAACCAGGCGCTGAACCTGCTCGTCGGCTATCTGCTCGACAAGGGCGTCAAGGTCCGCGTCTATTCGCCGACCACCGAGACCCCCGCGTTCCCGCCCACCGGCGACCTGGTCAGCGTGCCTTCGCTCCCCGTCCCGGGCGGTCGCGACGAATACAGGTTCGCCAAGGGCATCAAGGAAGTGCTGCCCGATCTGGAGGCCTTCGCGCCCAATATCGTCCACATCTCGGCTCCCGAGATCCTCTGCCACCGCGCAGTGACCTGGGCGCGCGAGAACAACATCGCCGCCGTCGCCTCGGTCCATACCCGCTTCGAGACCTATCCGGGCTATTACAAGATCGGCTTCGTCACGCCGCTGCTGGTCCGGATGCTGACGCGGCTCTACAACCGGGTCGACATGTTGCTCCCGCCCGGACGCGGCATGGTGGAGCTGCTGCAGAGCTGGGGCGTCACTCGCCCGATGCGCATCTGGTCACGCGGCGTGAACCATGACCGGTTCAATCCCGGCCGCCGCAGCCTGGAATGGCGCCGCGACCTCGGCATCCAGGACGACGAAGTCGCCGTCGCGTTCCTCGGCCGGCTGGTGCTCGAGAAGGGCCTCGACATCTTCGCGGAGGTGGTCGCCGAACTGCAGCGCCGCGGCGTGAAGCACCGGGTGCTGGTGATCGGCAAGGGGCCGGCGCAGGATTGGTTCGCCGAGCGCGTGCCCGATGCGGTGTTCGCCGGCTTCCAGGCCGGCGACGACCTCGGCCGCGCGGTCGCCTCGATGGACGTGTTCTTCAACCCCTCGCTCACCGAGAGCTTCGGCAATGTCACGCTGGAGGCGATGGCCGCCGGCGTGCCGGTGGTCGCCGCCCGCGCGGTCGGCCCGGTCGGCATGGTCGAGGAGAATGTCAGCGGCGTGCTGGTCGAGCCCGGCCCCGGCGCGGTCGGCCGCTATGCCGATGCGATCCAGCATTATTGCGAGGACCACGCAGCCCGCCTCGCCGCGGGCAAGGCCGGCCATGAGATCGCCAGCGCCTATGTCTGGGACGCGATCAACCAGAAGGTTCTGGACGCGTATCTTGAGACGATTGAATGGCGAGAAAAATAGGATCGAGAAAGAGATTCTCAGGTGTACCGAATACAGCCAAAAGAGAACTGTGCGCCCGCTCGCCATATTCCTTTCGGATGGATCTAATTTCTCCGAACCTAAGATATTCCATTATCAGATAAGCATCCTCCATCCTAATATTTCTTGACCTTACTGAAAAGGTCAGCGAAATCAGCGCAAATGTAGTGAATGCAAGCGTCGCTGCAATCACAAAGGCATAATAATCCAATACTTCCCTTAGGTTTAATATATTTATAGAATAAACTCCAAAAATAGTAGCCATCATTAAGTTAATAGATAATAATCTATTACCTCGCATAATATAATATTCGCCATTATATGAAATTACCCTGCTTTTTAAGAATAGGTACCTATATTTTATAGGACACGATTTTATTATACTCATGACCAATGTTGAATTAAGATAAACTACTCTTCTATTATCTCGATCTTCATTATTGGTATCATTTTTCTTGAAATTGTATTTTGAAAATACGGACAGAATCTTCTTTATCTTTTCAAATAATACCCCTTCCACGGCATCAATATATACCGCGCGAGCCTGTATCGATTTCTTCAATCTTTCGCCGATTGTCCTACGATACCGCGAAGCGCGAAGCTTATCCTCGTCCCAAAGACCGGCAGAAAACAGCAAGGCGCTAGGCTCAAGCCGTACAATCCTCATCAGGGATTCCTGCGTCAGCCCGGATGCCCAACTATCCTTCTTTCCATTCTGGCTGGTCCAGAACACTTCACCAAGTATGTATTCATAATACTGCTTGTGCGGGAAATAGAGATTATTCCTTCCGCCTGCGGGATCCGGCGTCAGGAGGCCCTGGGCGCGAACATCAGTGACGACATCCGCAATAAATACATGGCGCGGCCTGCTTTCATACTTTGCCTTCAGATCCCGAATGAAATCCGCATTGCCGCCATCATCGGCATCGCCACTTCTGAATTCCGTATCGAAGGAATCACAAGCTCGCTCCACCACTTCCGCGAAATCTTCCGCCGTGATCGTATTCCGCGAGTTCGTCTCCGCCATCTTCCAGGCCACACGCTGCGTAACATAGTGCCGGACCGCGCTGCTAAGCACGTGATAGCGGCCCAGCCTCTCCGCATCCGCCTCCTTGCGCTTGTACAGATAATCGATGAACTGCTTGATGATCTGGGCGGAAGTGACGCTGTTCTTGGCACGGATCTCGGCGCGGATGCTGGGCCAAAGGCTTGCGATCAACGGCAACATGGATGGGCGCCGGACAATGTCCAGAAAGGCCTTGTCCTCCGAACACCGGGCGACAATCTCCGCGACCGTCTCGCTATCGTGCCGCCTCAATGCGTTGGCGATCGAGTCTCCCTCGAGGAAGCGAAGCTGATAGATTTCCGACCCCACCAATCCGGCCGCCCGCGCAACTGGGCTATCGCGCAGCAAATTCACCATCTCGACCGAATCTAGAAAGAAATTCGGCCTGCCCGTGAAAATGATCTTGGTGCCGGGATAAGAGAAATCCCAAAGTGCCTTGAATTGCTGGAAGCGGTCATAGCGCATCCCCGCGTCCTGTATTTCATCGAATCCTTCGAAGATCAGTATTGCCCGGCCCGTCTTGATCAGGTTGAGGAGCGCATCGCCATGCAACCTGAAGCGCTGCCCCCACTCGCTGAGAAAGGCCTCTGGGCTCTGGCGCTTGGGCGACTTGCCGCGCAATTCGATGAGCAGCGGAACACGGCCGTTCTTGTCGCCGGAAATCCAGCGGCGAGCCCAGTCCGCGCAATGCGCCAGCAACGCCGTACTTTTTCCCTGACCAAATTCGCCGATGATCGAAAGATGGCTGTCCCTGTCGGAAGCGATCCAGTTTTCGAGCAAATCGAGCAGGTCGAGCCCCTCCTTGATCTTGGGGACCACGACGCTCGAGCCCAGATCGCGCCGGTCAGCGCGGCCGGACGAAACAATCCTCAAGTGTATAGTCAACGCCTGCGATGGATTGCTTGCGGAAGCGCTGGTTCAGCGAGGAAACATAATAGGTGAGGTCCAGGCTTCGCTGGACCAATTCCCCTTCGGTTACCAGACGAACCGGATGCGCGCCCCAGGCGCCGATGACCTCATCGCGCGCTTCTCGGGACTGCATGCAGATCACGACCCTCAGGTTGGATGCTGCCATGAGCTCCTGCGGCGCGAGCCCCTCGAAGCGCCGCAGGACCGCTGCCATGTCGTCATCTTCCGCCACAGGCTGCACCAGCCAGGTGGTCGATGGATTTGGAGGAAACGGACTGTCCTCGATCACGGTATAGAATTGCCGCTCCCGGAGCGGCCGGAAGCTCTCCCGAACCAGGTTCGGCTCCATCTGGATCAACAGGTCGAAGGAGAAATCCGCCCAGGCGGGCACCTGCTGCAGCGGAGGCAGCATATACGGGTCCTCGCCGAGCGGACCCACAACCGAATCGCGCTGCCCGCGAAAAACGAACACGAAGTGATTGAACATCAGCTCGAGCAGCTGCGGTACCCTGCCGCTCTCATAGGCCCCGAGACTGGAGGTGTTGGCCGCATAGCGCTCGCTGCTCACCATTTTCACCGCGAGCCGATAGATCAGGGTGCACGCCACGATGGCGAGAATGCCGCAGGCGATGACCACCAATGTGCTCGGCTCGACGATCCCGAGTATCTTGTCGGGCTCGCGCCGGAGCAGGAAGGCAATCAGGACCGTCGGCAGCCCGGTCGCCATGACCCCGAAATAGCCCAGCATGATAGCGGCTATCGCGGAGATCGCAGCTGTGGCGACATACGCCTTCCCGCTGTTTCTGCGACTAAAGTAAAAGAACGTCGCAAGCGCAGGAAGGCCGACGAAAAGCCACATCACATAGATCATGAGTTCCCCCTATACGAAGGCTCGCTCATGACGAGTTCAGCGTCAACTCCCGTAAATGTTTACAAGCTCGGAATATACCATTCCGGTTCTTCTTGTTTCAGCGACTTCATCCGGCATGTCGCCAATCATACTTCAACCCGTCCTCGCGGAACGCGAACCGGTCGAGATGCCGCTCCACCGCGCCCTTCAGCCCGTCGAGTTGCTCGGGCGAGCTTGCGTCGATGCGGATGTCGAGCCCGGTCTCGGCGACATTGAAGGTCACCACCGCGTCGCCCGGATGATTGGCGCCGCGCGCGTCCTTCGGGAAGATCACCGTGCCGTTCTCCGGCGTGAACTCGACCTGGAGGTTGTGCTGCCAGTGCTTGCACAGCTGCTGGAGGTAGCGGCTGGCATGCTCGGTCGGGGTCAGCGTCTCGGCCGAGAAGGTCGTGAGGGTCATGTGTTCGTTCTCCACGGGCGGCGGCACGATCCCGAGCCGCCGCCGCAATAGTTCGAGCCGAGGCACGGCTCAGAGCCGCTCGATCTTCCGCGCCGCCTCGTCGAGGATCTCGGCGACGTTGTGCAGCATGTCGGGATCGACGCTTTCGCCCGCAAGGCGTTCCTGCAGCACGGTGCGCAGATTGCCCATCGCCCGGCGGATCGGGCCGCCATCGGCGCGCGCGCGCATGCCGGCCAGCTGGGTGAGCCGTTCGAACAGCGCCTCCACTTCCTCCGCCCGCTCGGCGAGATGCGTGGTGCCGGCCTCGGTGATCGCGAACTGCTTCTTGGCGCCTTCGCTCTTGCTCTCCTCGATCAGGCCCATGTCGTCGAGCATGGTCAGCGTCGGATAGACCACGCCGGGGCTCGGGGCATAGGCGCCGCCGGTGCGCTCCTCGATCTCGCGGATCAGGTCATAGCCGTGGCGCGGCTGCTCCTCGATCAGCTTGAGCAGGATCAGGCGAAGCTCGGTGCCGTCGAACATGCGCCGGCGTCCGCCGCGCTCGCCATGCCCGAAGCCGCCACGCCCGCCAAAGCCGAACGCCATGGCGAAGTCCGCCCCGCCAAAGCCGCCGCGGCGGCCGAAATGCATGCCGCGATGGCCGCAATGATGATGTCGCATAATAACTCCTGTACGACTCTTGATGCGCACAAGATATATCTTAAACAGTTTTTGACAAGGCCTGGGTTTGGAGAATTTCACCCTTTTTCCTCCCCTCCCTGCAAGGGAGGGGAAAAATGCCCCCTACCGCGCCATCAGCATGTTCCGAACCCCCGTCCGGAACACCGGCAGCCTCGCCCCCAGCCGCAGCCCGGTATGCCGCATCACCCGGGCGAGCGGGCGCTCGTCGGTATAGAGCGTCACCAACAAATTGGTGCCGAGCCATAGCGGCCGCGCCGCCGCGCGGTGCCCCTCCTCGTACGACCGGATCACCTGCTCGCCCGCAATATCGCGCCCATGCCGCAGCGCCTCGCGAATCTCGGCGGCGAGCAGGTCCTGCCCGCTCAGCCCCAGGTTGAAGCCATGCGCGGTCACCGGATGCATGCCCACCGCCGCATCGCCGATCAACGCCGCCCGCCGCGCCCCGAAATGCTTCGCCCAGGTGGTGACCAGCGGATAGACGTGGCGCGACCCGGCCATCTCCATCGGCCCCAATATCCCCGACGATCGCTTGGTCAGCTCCTTCGCCAGCGCCGCATCGGGCAAGGTCGCCAGCCGCGCGATCGCCCGCTCGGGCAGGGTCAGCACCACCGAGGTCATGCCGTTGTTGAGCGGCAGCAGCGCGATCGTCTGGCCATGGCCGAACCATTCCGTTGCAACCTGTTCATGCCACTTCGTATGCGAAACGCGACACACCAGCATCGATCGGCCCAGCCGGTTGATCTCCGCCGCGATGCCCAGCTGCTCGCGCACCGGCGACATCCGCGAGTCCGCCGCGACGAGCAACCTTCCGCGCATGGAGAGACCAGTCGACAGCGTGACCTCGGCGAAGTCCCGCGTCGTCCGCGCGCTGCCCAGCCCGATCCCGCAGGCCAGCCGCAGCCCCGGCTGGTCCTGCACCGCCTCGAACAGCGCCTGGCGGATCAGATGGTTGGAGACCAGCCAGCCCAGCGGCTGCCCGTCATGGCCGGGGTCGAAGTCGAGCGCGAAGGCCGAGCGCCCGTTGCGCACCCGCGCGGCCTGGAGCGGCGCGGCCTCCGGGATCCGCTCCCATACCCCCATCCGCTCGAGGATCGCCCGCGATCCGTGCGTCAGCGCGATCTCGCGCCCGTCATAGCCGGGCTCGGCCAGCGCCGCGCGCGGCTGGCGCTCGACCAGCAGCACCTCCAGCCCGGTGTCCCGCAGCGACCGGGCAAAGGCCAGCCCGGCCGGGCCACCGCCCACGATGATGACGTCGCAATCCATGGCGCTACTCCTTCGCCATGCTCATGCACCCCGGCGCGCCGATGCCAATTGCGTTTGGTCAAAGCCAAGGATGCACAAATCGTCGTCTGCGCTTATCTAGCGTGCATGGCAGACCTTTTCGCCGCCCAGGAACCGAGCTTCGCCCCCGAGACCACGCCGCCCGACGGCCCGCTGGCCGATCGCCTGCGCCCGCAGGATCTCGCCGATGTCGTGGGACAGGAGCACCTCACCGGGCCCGAGGGCGCGATCGGCCGCATGGTCGCGGCGGGCAAGCTCAGCTCGATCATCCTCTGGGGCCCGCCCGGCACCGGCAAGACCACGATCGCCCGCCTCCTCGCCAACGCCGTCGGCCTGCGCTTCGTCGCGATCAGCGCGGTGTTCTCAGGCGTCGCCGACCTCAAGAAGGTATTCGCCGAGGCGAAGGAATATGCCCGGCTCGGCCGCAGGACCCTGCTGTTCGTGGACGAGATCCACCGCTTCAACCGCTCGCAGCAGGACGGCTTCCTGCCCTATGTCGAGGACGGCACCGTCACCCTGGTCGGCGCCACCACCGAGAATCCCAGCTTCGAGCTCAACGCCGCCGTGCTCAGCCGCGCCCAGGTGCTGATCCTGCGCCGGCTCGACCATGAAGCGCTCACCCGCCTGCTCGACCGCGCCGAGGCCGCCGAGGAACGCCCCCTCCCCCTCACGCCCGAGGCGCGCGACGCGCTGGTGGCGAGTGCCGACGGCGATGGCCGCTTCCTGCTCAACCAGGCCGAGACCCTGTTCTCGGTCCAGTTCGAGAAGCCGCTCGATCCCGCAGCGCTCGGCGATTTCCTCCAGCGCCGCGTCGCCGTCTACGACAAGGACCGCGAAGGCCATTACAACCTGATCTCCGCGCTCCACAAATCGGTGCGCGGCAGCGATCCCCAGGCGGCGCTCTACTATCTCGCGCGCATGCTCACCGCCGGCGAGGAACCGCTCTACGTGCTGCGCCGGCTGGTCCGCATGGCGGTGGAGGACATCGGCCTCGCCGACCCGAATGCGCTGGTCCAGTGTCTCGCGGCCAAGGACACCTATGAGTTCCTGGGCTCCCCCGAGGGCGAGCTGGCGATCGCCCAGGCCTGCCTCTATGTCGCCACCGCGCCCAAATCGAACGCGGCCTATATGGCGCAGAAGGCGGCGTGGCGGAGCGCGAAGGAAACCGGCTCGCTGATGCCGCCCCAGAACATCCTCAACGCGCCCACCAAGCTGATGAAGCAGATCGGCTATGGCTCGGGCTACACCTATGACCATGACGCCGAGGGCGGCTTCTCGGGCGACAATTACTGGCCCGAGGAAATGGCCCCCCAGACCTTCTACACCCCCACCGATCGCGGCCACGAAAAGCGCATCGCCGAGCGGCTCGCGTGGTGGAACGAGATGCGGGAACGGAAGCGGGATGCGTGAAGCCATCCTATTCCCCAGGCGCCCACCCGTTCCCCGGCGAAAGCCGGGGTCCAGGGTTTCTCTGCCGCATCGCTCGCGCCCCTGGGCCCCGGCTTTCGCCGGGGAGCTGGAGCGCTAGCACGAAAGGGAATGGAACGAATGAACGAGGTCTTCGCGCTCTGGCACTCCTACGAACTCAATGAGGGAGAGGAGGAGAGCAAGCTGATCGGCATCTATGCCAGCCATGCGGATGCCGAGGCGGCACGAGCGCGCAGCGTGGCTCTGCCCGGCTTTTGCGACCACCCGGACAACTTCCTCATCGAAAGCCACACGCTGGGCCAGGACAAGTGGACGGAAGGCTTCGTCACCTGGCGAAACGGAGCGTTCGAATGAACAACTGGGACGACGCCACCGCCTACGCCCGCACCCTCCCCGATGTGGTGATGGAAAGCTGGTGGGGCACGCCCTGTCCCAAGATCAACGGCAAGGGCCTGATGTCCCCCGGCCGCGAGCAGGGCAGCTTCGGGCTGATGGTCACCCACCCGGAAAAGCAGATCCTGTTCGAAACCGATCCGGAAACCTTCTGGCAGACCGATCACTACGCCAACTACCCGATGCTGCTGGTCCGCTACGGCACCGAAAGCCGCGAACGGATCGAGCTCTACATCCAGCGCGCCTGGTGGGACCGTGCGAAGAAGCCGCAGCGCATCGCCGCCGGCATGCCGGAGCGGCCGTGAGGCCCACCAATTCCTCCCACCGTCATGCTGAACTTGTTTCAGCATGACCGGAGGTGCTGGGGCGTATCGCCTTCGGCTCTCCCGGTTCCCCGGCGAAAGCCGGGGCCCAGGGTTTCTCTGCCGCATCGCTTGTGACCCTGGGCCCCGGCGTTCGCCGGGGAACAGCTCCTCCGCCACACCTGAACGTCGTACGCCCTAGGCCCGAGGATCACCCCGAAACCAATGCTCCCCTTCACGACCTTCATCGCCATCGACTGGTCCGGCCAGGCGGTCGAGCGTCCCAAGGGCCTTGCCGTCGCCCGCGCCGAGGCCGGCACCGCCGCGCCGGAACTCATCGACCGCAACTGGTCCCGCCAGGACATCACCGACTGGCTCGCCGACCTCGCGGACAAGGGCACCCGCGCGCTGATCGGGCTCGACCTGTCCCCTGCCTTCCCGCTGGTCGACGCCGGCGCCTATTTCCCCGGCTGGGACCGCTCGCCGCGCGACGGCCCGGCGCTCTGGCAGCTGGTCGAGGAACTCTCGGGCGAGGACCCGCACCTCGCCGCCACCAGCTTCGTCCAGAACGCGGAGGCCCGGCGCCATTTCCGCCAGCTGCACGATTGCGGCGACCTGTTCCCGCCCGGCCGCGGCCGCTTCCGGGTATGCGAGCATGGCCAGGCCGCGATGCACCTCTCGCCCTACAGCTGCTTCAACCTGGTCGGCGCCAGCCAGGTCGGCAAGTCGAGCCTCACCGGCATGCGCGTGCTGCATCGCCTCCGTGGGCGC
Organism: Sphingomonas kyeonggiensis; assembly: GCF_014204495.1. Classification (GTDB taxonomy): domain Bacteria; phylum Pseudomonadota; class Alphaproteobacteria; order Sphingomonadales; family Sphingomonadaceae; genus Sphingomonas; species Sphingomonas kyeonggiensis_A. The sequence continues at coordinate 1,288,121 of NZ_JACHLN010000002.1, forward strand.
GTGCCGATCTGGCCCTTCGATCCGCTGCCCGAGACTGGCCCGGTGCTGGTCGAGATCTACACCGCGCTCGCCGCCCGTACCGCCGGCATGCGCAAGGGCATCTCCAAGATCCGCGACGGCGAAACACTCGACGCGATGCTCGCGGCTTTGGGCTCAGGCCCCCACGCGCCGCTGTCCCGCTATGACGACCACGCCACCGACGCGATCCTCACCGCCGCCTGGCTGCGCACCGTGGCGGGCGACCCGGCGATATGGGCGCCGAAGGGCCTGACGCCGGAGTTGGCGCGCACCGAAGGCTGGACCTTCGGGGTCAGGTAGCGGAATTCCCCTCCCTGCAAGGGAGGGGTTAGGGGTGGGTTAGAAAAGGTCGGGCTCGATGCCCGGCCTTTTCTTTACACGCCACCGGCCAGTAGGGCTCGCTCCGCTCGCAACCCACCCCCTACCCCTCCCTTGCAGGGAGGGGAGCAGAAGAATGCCCTACGCCAGCTGCCCGGCGATATCCCGCAGCGCCTGCTCGAACGCCTCGGGCGGCTGGCCGCCGGAGATCAGCCATTTGTCCTCGATCACGATCGCCGGCACCGAATTGATCCCCCGGCTCTGCCAGAGCTGTTCGGCCGCGCGCACCTCCTCGGCATAGCGGCCCAAGGCCAGCACCTCGCGCGCCGCTTCGCCGTCCAGCCCGGCCTTCTGCGCGGCCGCGACCAGCACCTCGGGGTCCGAAGGGTTCTGCTGGTCGGTGAAATAGGCCGTGAACAGCGCATGCTTGAGCGCCGTCTGCTTGTCCGCGCCCTCGGTCTCCGCCCAGTGGAGCAGCCGGTGCGCATCGAACGTGTTGTAGATCCGGCTGTCGGCAGAGCTATTCATCGAGAATCCCAGCGCGCCGGCCCGGTCTCGGATCATCTGGCGGTTGGCGGCCGACTGCTCGGGGGTGGAGCCGTACTTCCGAGCGATGTGTTCGCCGATATTCTCACCTTCCGGTGCCATCTGCGGGTTCAGCTCGAACGGCTGGAAATGCACAGTTACATCAACCACATCCCGGGTCCGCTCCACGGCTTCCTCCAGCCCGCGCAGCCCGATGATGCACCAGGGGCAGACAACATCGGAGACAAAATCGATCTTGAGGGGACGCGGCATGGAGGTTCCTTCTGACATTCCCCTCCCAGATGGGATGGGGCCGGTCCGATGCAAAGGCCCCTTCGGCGCAACCTTTGCGAGCTTAGGCGTCCGGACCGTTCGGTCAGGTCTCATACGACCTCACACCGACTAACGGGCGCTCCAAAGGGGGTGCACCTATCTCGGCCGGGTTCGTCACCAGCCAGAAAGGACCGAGTCATGTCGAAGCCCTTGTCCCTGCACTCCGATCGCCGCAGCTTCGTCCACGGCGCCGCCACCCTCGCCGCCCTGCTCGGCGGCGGCACCGTCGCCAGCGTCGCCACCGCCACCCCCCGGTCCGGTGCCTCGCCTGCCGCCACGCCCTTCGGCCCGGTCAAGCAGGTCAACGCCGGCCCGCTCAGCATCGGCTATGTCGAGATGGGCCCGGCGGACGGCCCGGCCGTGCTGCTCTTCCATGGCTGGCCCTATGATATCAATGCCTTCGCCGAAGTCGCGCCGCTGCTCGCCGCCCGCGGCCACCGCGTGATCACGCCCTATCTGCGCGGCTATGGCTCGACGGTCTTCCTCTCGGCCGACACGCCGCGCAACGCCCAGCAGGCCGCGCTGGCGGCCGATGGCCTGGCCTTGATGGACGCGCTCGGCATCCAGCAGGCGATCGTCGCCGGCTTCGATTGGGGCGCCCGCACCGCCGACATCATGGCGCTGCTCTGGCCCGAGCGCTGCAAGGGCCTCGTCTCGGTCAGCGGCTATCTGATCGGCAGCCAGGCCGCCAACGCCGCGCCGCTCCCGCCCGCGGCCGAGCTGCAATGGTGGTACCAATTCTACTTCGCTACCGAGCGGGGCAAGCTCGGCTATGCGAAGAACACGAATGATTTCAACAAGCTGATCTGGCAGCTCGCCTCGCCGAAATGGAAGTTCGACGACGCCACCTTCGCCCGCACCGCGGCGTCCTTCGTCAACCCGGACCATGTCGCGCTGGTGATCCACAATTATCGCTGGCGGCTCGGCCTGGCCGAGGGCGAGGCCAAATATGACGCGATCGAGCCCAGGCTGGCGACCACCCCGGTGATCACCGTGCCGACGATCACGATGGAAGGCGACGCCAATGGCGCCCCCCACCCCGCGCCCGAGCAATATCGCGCCAAGTTCACCGGCCCCTACGAGTTCCGCCTGATCAGCGGCGGCATCGGCCACAACCTGCCGCAGGAGGCCCCGGCCGCCTTCGCCAAGGCGGTGCTCGACGTCGCAAAGATGGCGGGCTGAGCCGGTGCGGCGCCTCTCCACGCTCGCATTCTCGGCCGCGACCCTGGTCTTCGGGGTCTCGGCCGTCGCCGCCGCCAATCGCCCGAAACAGGATGCCGCACCGGTCTATGGCGTCACCCTGCCCGAGGGCTATCGCGACTGGAAGCTGATCAGCGTCGCCCACGAAGCGGGCAAGAACAACGACATCCGCGCCATCCTGGGCAACGACATCGCGGTGAAGGCATACCGCGAGAACATCCGCCCCTTCCCGGACGGCGCCGTGATCGTGCGGCTCGCCTGGCAGTACCAGTCCTCGCCGCGCAATGACTCGGTGTTCCCGGCGCCCCAGTCCTTCGTGGCGGGACCGCCGACCAATGTGCAGGTCAGCGTCAAGGATTCGAAGCGCTATGCCGCCAGCAATGGCTGGGGCTATGGCCAGTTCGAGAATGGCGTGGCCGACCAGAATGTCGCGCTCACCCAGTCCTGCTACGCCTGTCATGTGAAGCTCGACGCGATCGACAAGCAGGCCGACCTGGTCTTCACCGGCTACTCGAAATAGCCCGCCGCACGGCGCCTGGGCCGCTGCCCGGGCGCCACATGCTATTGATAGCGCAGCGTCTTCTCGAACCCCTCGTTCGCCTTGGTCATCTTGGCGATCTTGCGCAGATGACCGCGCACGTGCCGCTCGAACTTGGCATCGTCATAGATGCCCGTCTGCGGATATTCCTCCTGCGCGATCAGCTCCTTGATCCGCTTGGCGAAGGCCGCCTGATCGTCAGCGAAATCCGCGGCGCTCAGCGCCCGGCACGCCCATTCCTCGGCAGCGGCCTTGTCATAGTCATCCTGCGCTTCATAGCCGCGCCGGTCCGCCGCCGCCTGGTCGAGCCGCGACGCCGCCAGCCGGCGCTCGAGCCATTTGCGGACCAGCGCGCCGTCCCAGGGCTTTTCTACAGTCATCGCGTCCCTCTTGTTCCCGGATCGAACGCGCCATGCCCGAATAGGGGGCGTCTGGACACAAAAAGACGCCCACGGCCGGCGACGCTGGATGCCGGCCGTGGGCGTGGGCGCCGGCGCAGGGGGGCGCTGGGGATCGCCGGCGCCTCAACTCACTGCGCGGTCGCGGCCTTCTCGATCAGGCTGGCCACGGCCGGGGCATGCGACACCATCACGACATGCGAGGCGCCCTTCACCACCACGGTTCCGCGCGAGTTCGCGCGCCCGGCCATGAACTGCATCGCCACCGGCGGGATGTTCTTGTCCTTGTCGCCATAGATGAACCACGAGGGCACATGCTTCCACGCCGGCGCGGTGGTCGCCTCGCCCAGCGCCGCATCGGCGATCGGCCGCTGGCCGGCCGCCATCAGCCTGGCCTCGGCCACCGGCACGTCCGCCGCGAACTGGTCGTGGAAGCGCGCCTGGAGGATGTAGAGATCGTTGCCGCCGCCCGCGAGCTTGACCGGCGGGGCAAGCGCCGGCGCCAGCGTGCTGCCCGGGAACTTGCCGGTAAGGCCAAGCGCGGTCTCGCCCTCTTCCGGCGCGAAGGCCGAGACATAGACCAGCGCCTTGACGTTGGGCGCGCCCTCTCCCGCTTCGCTGATCACCGAGCCGCCATAGCTGTGCCCGACCAGCACGACGGGTCCGTCGATGCTCTTCACCAGGTCGCGCACCTCATCGGCATCGGTGCGCACGCTGCGCAGCGCGTTGGGCGCGGCGATCACGGTATAGCCGTCGCGCTGGAGGATCGGGATCACGCCGTTCCAGCTCGACGAATCCGCGAAGGCGCCGTGGACCAGAACGATGGTCGGCTTGGCAGCCTGGGCCTGCGCCGCCAGCGGCAGGGCGGAAGCGGCGAGCAGCAGCCCGCCTGCGATAAGCTTCTTCATGTCAGATCTCCCTTCAGACGAGTGCGACGACGGCGTCGATATTGCCCTTGATCGCCTTGGAATATGGGCAGGTGCGGTGCGCCGCCTCGATCAGCTGGCGTGCGATCTCCGGCTCGATACCGGGGACGCTGACGTTGAGCCGCGCGGCGAGCGAATAGCCCTCGTCGCCGTGGCGCAGGTCGACCTCGGCATCGATCGCGAGATCGGCGGGCAAGGTGATGCCCTTGCTCTTCGCCGCGATCCCCATCGCGCCTTCGAAACAGGCGGACCAGCCGGCGGCGAACAGCTGCTCGGGATTGGTCCCCGCCCCGGCGCTGCCGGGCACGGCGAGCTGGACGTCGAGCCGCCCGTCGCTGCTGCGCGCGGCACCTTCGCGCCCGCCGGTGACATGGACCTTGGCGGTGTAGAGGGTCTTGGTATCGGACATCGGGTTTCTCCTGTGGATCGGCTGGTTCAGCGCAGCGAGCGGAAGGCGGCGCGCACTTCCTCGGCGAAGATTCGCGGCTGTTCCCAGGCCGCGAAATGCCCGCCATTGCTGGCTTCGTGGAAGTAGGTGAGGTTGGTGTAGCAGCGCTCCGCCCAGCTCTTCGGCGCGCGGAAGATCTCGCCGGGGAACACGCTCACCGCCACCGGCAGGTCGATGATCCCGCGCGCGTTGAAGTTGTTGCTGTGATCCTCCCAATATATCCGCGCCGCCGAGGCCCCGGTACCGGTCAGCCAGTAGAGCGACAGGTCGTCGAGGATCGCGTCGCGGCCGAGCACCTTCTGCGGATCGCCGGCCGGATAGGCCCATTGGTCGATCTTCTCGTACATCCAGGCGGCCATGCCGACCGGCGAGTCCACCAGCGAATAGCCGATCGTCTGCGGCCGCGTTTTCATCATCGCCGCATAGGCCGAATTGTCGCGGTAGAAGGCCACGAGCTGGTCGAAGGCGAAGCGCTCCTTGGGCGTCAGCGTTGCCGGCGCCGGATCGCCCGCGGCAAGGATATGCGCGATCTCCGCCGGCACCACCGCCGGCATGTTGAGATGGATGCCGATCAGCCCCGGCACATGCTGGAGCGCCATGCGCTGCGAGATCACCGATCCGCAATCGCCGCCCTGGCTGACGAAGCGCTCATAGCCCAGCCGCCGCATCAGCACGCTCCACGCCCGGCCGATATGGTCCGAGCCCCAGCCCGGCACCGTCGGCTTGGCCGAGAAGCCGAAGCCGGGGATCGAGGGGATCACGACATGGAAGGCGTCCTCCGCCTTGCCGCCATGCGCGGTCGGGTTGACCAGCGGATCGATCGCGCCGAGGAACTCGAGGATCGAGCCTGGCCAGCCATGCGTCAGGATCATCGGCATCGCATTCTCATGCCGCGAGCGGACATGGATGAAGTGGATGTCGAGCCCGTCGATCTCGGTCAGGAACATCGGCAGCGCGTTCAGCCGCGCCTCGATCTTGCGCCAGTCATAGCCGCGCGCCCAGTAGCGCATCAGCGGCTCGAGCGTCTGGCGGCGCACGCCCTGGCTGTCGTCGGCGACCGGCTGGGCATCGGCCCAGCGCGTCTCGCCGATCCGGCGCTGCATCGCGGCGACCTGGGCGGCGGGGATGTTGATCCGGAACGGACGGATGGCGCTGTTGCCGGCCGCCTGGGCAAGCAGCCGCGAGGGCAAGGCACTCGCGGCGCCTGCCAGCGCGGCACCGGCCACGAACTGGCGGCGCGAAGGTTTGTCTGCGGACATGGGCTTTTGCTCCCTTTCTGGTTGAACCCAGATTTAGGGGAATGGCGGCACGGCGCCCGTTAACTGGAGTGATGCGCTGTTAGGCGCTGCTTGCAGCAACTAACGCGCGGCGGGCGAACGCTAACGGGCATTCCCGCGCCAGGCGCCTAGATCGGTGATGACCCGCAAAATGAGGCAGGCACCCAATGACCTATAAACGCTCCCTAGGCTTCGCCGTCGCCGCGATCGTCGCGGCCGGCGCCACCACCGCGATCTGCTTCGGCGACGCGCTCGGGCTGGTGCATGCGCCGGCCCAGGGCGCCGAGCTGATCGTCTCCGCGCCCTTCGGCGCAACCTCACAGCCCGTCGGCGTGCTGCAGGGCGCCGCTCCCTGGCTCACCCCGATGCCCGGCGGCCCCAAGGCGCTGCGCGGCAAGGTAGTAGTGGTCAATTTCTGGACCTATTCCTGCATCAACTCGCTGCGCGCCCTGCCCTATCTGCGCGCGTGGCAGGAGCGCTATGGCGCCAAGGGCCTCGAAGTGGTCGGCGTCCACGCGCCCGAATTCGGCTTCGAGAAGGACCCCACCAAGGTGCGCCTCGCCACCGAGCAGCTCCACGTCGCCTGGCCGAACCTCCAGGACAATGCCTATGCGGTATGGCGCGACTACGCCAACCAGGGCTGGCCCGGCATCTATTTCATCGACGCCAAGGGCAAGATCCGCGGCTACCGGCTGGGCGAAGGCGGCTATGGCGAAGGCGAGCGGCTGATCCGCAAGCTGCTGACCGAAGCCGGGCAGAATGTCGCGGATGTGCCGGTGGCCCCGGTCCCGGCCAGCGGGGTCGAGGCCCAGGCCGACTGGGCCGATCTCGCCTCGCCCGAAGCCTATATCGGCTATGACAAGGCCCAGAACTTCGTCTCGCCCGGCGGCCTGCGCAACGACAGGCCGTACGGCTATGCCTCCGCCGCGTCCCTGTCGCTCAACCAGTGGGACCTGGCTGGAAGCTGGAATGTCGGCGGCGAATATGCCGCGCTGGAGAACGGCCCCGGCACGATCCGCTTCCGCTTCCACGCCCGCGACGCGCATCTGGTGCTCGGCGGCGCGCAGGACGGCCAGCCGGTCCGCTTCCGGGTAACGCTCGACGGCAAGGCACCGGGAGCGAGCCACGGCGTCGATGTCGATGCGAACGGCTGGGGCGAGGTCCGGGAGGACCGACTCTACCAGCTGATCCGCCAGTCCGGCACGATCACCGATCGCACCGTCACGATCGAGTTCGCCCGCCCCGGCGCGCGCGCCTATGTCTTCACCTTCGGCTGAGGGAGTATCCACACATGCCACGCACCTGGCTGGTGACCGGCAGCTCGCGCGGGTTCGGCCGCGCGCTGTGCGAAGCCATTCTCGACAGCGGCGACAATCTGCTCGCCACCGCCCGCGACCCCGAACAGCTCGCCGGGCTGGGCGACGGCCGCCCCGGCGGCCTCGCCACTGCGCCGCTCGACGTGACCTGCGAGGAAGATGCCAGCGCCGCGGTGGCCGAGGCGATCGCCCAGTTCGGTGCGCTCGACGTGCTGGTCAACAATGCCGGCTATGGCGATATCGGCTCGGTCGAGGATACCTCGCTCCACAGCTTTCGCCGTCAGATCGCGACCAACCTGTTCGGCACGATCATCATGACCAAGGCGGTGATCCCGCACATGCGCACCCGGCGCAGCGGCCATATCGTCCAATTCTCCTCGGTCGGCGGCCGGCTCGGCGCGCCGGGCCGCGCGGCCTATTCGGCGGCGAAATGGGGCGTCGAGGGCTTCTCCGAAGTGCTCGCCCAGGAAATGAAGCTGGTCGGCGTGCGGGTGACGATCGTCGAGCCGGGCGGCTTCCGCACCGATTTCGCCGGTTCCTCCACCACGCTGGAAGCCGGCCGCGCCGACTATGACGCGGTGGTCGGCAATGCCGCCCGCATGCAGGCGGCCTATAACGGCAAGCAGCCGGGCGACCCGCATCGCGGCGCCCGCGCGATCCTGGAAGTGGTCCGCTCGGATGCGCCGCCGCTCCGCCTGCCGCTCGGCAGCGACGCGGTCGGCGCGATCGAGCGCGGCGACCGGGCGCGGCTGGAGGAGCTGGAGCGCTGGCGCACGCTCAGCATCTCCACCGATTTCCCGAAGGATTAGAAGGGATCGGCATTCATCGATTACGGGCTTGGACTTCAAAATCCTCTCCCGGAGGGAGAGGGGGACCGCCGCCGAAGGCGGTGGTGGAGAGGGAACGCCACGAGCGACCCGCCCGTGGCAAGCCCCCTCCACCAGCTTCGCTGGTCCCCCTCCCCCTCCGGGGGAGGATTGTTGAATGTCGACCTGTCCTCGACCCGTATCCCTCACACCTTGATCCCCGCCTTCGCGGGGATGACGAAAGAAGGGCATGCCGAAAGGAACCCCGCCCAACCGACTGAACCCAAAGAATAGTACTTAGGTAGGATTGAGGTGCGCCCACCCGCGCGGCATGGAACGCTCGACCATAGAGGGGTAATGGCAGAACGTGGCGGACGTGGATCAACAGCTTGGCGAACGCATCTGCTTCGGCCCCTTCGCGCTTTCGCCAGGCGCAAGGCTGCTGACGCGCGACGGCGCGCCGGTCGAGATCGGCGGTCGCTCCTTCGACCTGCTGGTGGTGCTCACCGAGCAGCCGGGCCGCGTCCTGTCCAAGCGTGAGCTGCTCAAGCGCGTCTGGTCCGATGTCGTGGTCGAGGACGGGAGCCTCCGCTTCCACATGGCCGGGCTGCGCAAGCTGCTCGGCGACGGCGTCGATGGCGCACGCTACATCGCCACCCAGGTTGGCGTCGGCTATGCCTTTGTCGCGCCGGTGGAGCGCCAGGGCATCGCCGGCACCCAGGCGCCGGAACCCGCTGTCGAGGCGCCCCGCCCCGGCACGGTGCTCAACCTGCCCGCCCGCCTTCCCCATCTGATCGGCCGCGAGCGCGATCTCGCCTTTCTGGAAACGCGCGCGGTCGACACGCCGGTCTTCAGCATCGTCGGACCGGCGGGCGTCGGCAAGACGTCGCTGGCGATCGAGATCGGCCACCAGCTGGCACCGGCATTCGATGAGCGCGTGGCGTTCGTCGACTTCAGCATGCTGGAGAATCCCACCGTCGTTGCCTCGATGATCTCGGGTGCGATGGGCCTTTCGGCGCAGAGCGGCGATCCGCTGGCGGTGATCCTCGCCCATATCCGCGACCGCCCCTTCCTCCTGCTGCTCGACAATTGCGAGCACGTCATCATCCAGATCGCGGAGATCGTGGAGCGGATCGTCGAGGAAGCGCCCGGCGCGCGCGTGCTCGCGACCTCGCGCGAGCCGCTGCGCGTACGCGGCGAGCATGTGCTGCGCCTCGACGCCCTCGCCTATCCCGAGGAGATCGATGGGCTCAGCCGCGCCGAACTCCTCGCCTTCCCCGCGGTCGAGCTGTTCTGCGAGCGCGCCGGCGCGGCCGACAGCACGCTCGTCATCGATGACGAAGCCGCCCGGCTGATCGCCGAGCTCTGCCAGCGCCTCGATGGCATGGCCCTGCCGATCGAGCTGGCCGCCGTCCGCGTCGCCACCCACGGCCTGGCCGCCACCGCACGCCAGCTCGGCGAGCGGTTCAGCCTGGGCTGGTCCGGCCGCCGCACCGCCCAGCCGCGCCAGCAGACGCTGCAGGCCACGCTCGACTGGAGCTACGACCTGCTCTCCGAAGCCGAGCGCATCGTACTCGAGCGGCTGTCGGTATTCGTCGGCCCCTTCTCGATCGATGCCGCACTGGCGGTCGCCGCCGATGCGGAAATCGGGTCGGACGCCGTCGCCGTCGCACTCGACGAGCTGGTCTCCAAGTCGCTGGTCGCGCCCGATCGCTCGCGCCGCACCGATACCTATCGCCTGCTCGAGATGACCCGTGCCCATGCCCGGGAAAAGCTGCGTGCCCGCGGGCTGCCGCTCTATGCCGCGGCGGCGCGGCGCCACGCCGCCTTCTTCCTCGCGGAGCTCGAGGCGGTGGCGGAGCAGGACGAGGATGTGCTGCAGGACACCCGTCCGCTGCGCATGCAGCTCGGCAACATCCGCAGCGCGCTCGACTGGAGCTTCGGCCAGGACGGCGATGCCCGGATCGCCTTCCGCCTTGCCGCCGCCAGCGCGCCCGTCTTCCTCAACCTGTCGCACATGATCGAATGCCGCACCTGGACCGCCCGGGCGCTCGCGGAGATCGAAGATGGCCAGCGCGGCACCGCGACCGAGCTCGAGCTCCAGGCCGCGCTCGGCATCACGCTGATGTTCACCCGCGGCAACAGCGAAGCGGCAGGCCATGCGCTTGTCCGTGCGCTGGAGATCGCCACCGCGCTCGACGATCGCTGGAACCAGCTGCGCCTGCTCGGCCGGCTCCACATCTTCCATGAGCGGATCGGCGAATATGACATCGCCATGCGCCAGGCCGAGCGCGCGGTGGAAGTGGCCGAAGCGATCGGCGCGCCCGAGGCGATCGGCGTCGCCTATTCGCTCGCCGGCATCTCGCACCATCTCCATGGCGACCAGACACGCGCACGGCCGGCGCTGGAATTGTCGATCCGGCAGAGCCCGCCCTCGATCCGCAGCCGGACGATCCATTACGGCTTCGATCACCGCAACCGCTCGATCATCGCGCTGGCGCGCACCCTGTGGCTCGTCGGCGATACCGATGGCGCCAACCGCCTCGCCCGCCAGGCGGTGGACGAAGCCACCCGGCTCAACCACGCGGTCACCCACTGCATCGCGCTGATCTGGTCGCTATCGGTCCATCTCTGGATGGAAGACCTCGCGGCTGCGGAGGCCGATCTGGCCGCGTTCAATGAGTGCGCCGAGAACAATGCACTCGGCCCCTATGTCGCCGCGGCAGCCGGTTTCCGGGGTGAGCTGGCGATCCGGCGAAGCCAGACCGGCGAGGCGCTGGACATATTGCGCGACAGCCTCTCCCGCCTGCGCGCCGCACGCTACGACCTGCTGACCACAACCTTCTCGATCGCGCTGGCGCGCGGGCTGGTCCTCGAGGCGCGTTACCCCGAGGCGCTGGAACTGATCGACGCGACGATCGCCCGCTGCACCGCCAATGGCGAGCGCGTCTCCCTCCCCGAGCTGCTACGCCTCAAGGCCGGCATTGCGGCGCGTTGCACGTCCGGCACCGATGCGGGTCGGGCATTGCTGGAGGACGCGCTGGCCCTTGCCCATGCACAGGGCGCACTGGCCTGGGAACACGCGATTTCGGCCGATCTTGCGGCCCTGTCCGTCGCGTCGGGGAGCACCGGCTAGCCTAGGATTCAGATGGCGCTTGCATGCGCTACAATTGTAGCTTAGAACTACAAATGTAGCGTAGAGAGATTCGTCATGCTGAACAACCTGCCGCCCCGCGAACGCCAGATCGTCGACCTGCTCTATGAGCGTGGCGCGATGGCCGTGTCCGATGTCTGCGACGCCCTGCCCGACAAGCTGTCGGCCTCGGCGGTCCGCGCGATGCTGACCCGGCTCGAGCAGAAGGGCGCCGTCCAGCGCGAGCATAGCGACCGCGGCTTCCTGTTCTCGCCGACCATCGCGGAAAACAAGGCGAGCGTGAACGCGCTCGGCCATGTCGTGCGCACCTTCTTCAACGGCTCGACCACCCATGCCGCCAGCGCGCTGCTCGGCATGAGCGAGAAGCTCGACGACAACGACCTGGACGAGCTGGAGGCGATGATCGCCGCCGCCCGCGCCAAGAAGGGAGCCTGATCGATGACCGCATTGCTCGGCCTTGTGCTCAAGTCGCTGGTGATCGCCGGCATCACCCTGCTCCTGCTCCGCCTCACCCGCAGCCGCTCCGCCGCCGAGCGCTCGCTGATCGCGCATCTCGGCCTGGCCGGGCTGGTGATCCTGCCGGTCGCGACCTTCATGCTGCCCTCGCTCAGCCTGCCGCTGCCGGAGGTGCTGCAGAGCCGGTTCGAGGCACCCGCCGCCACGAACGTCGTGCCCCAGCCGGTCACGCCCCGCGAAACCACCGTCGCGGCTGCGCCCCAGGCCAGCACCGCATCCGAGCAGCCCAGCTTCACCCTGCCCCAGGGCTGGGAGCGCTTCGCCTATGCGCTGCCGGTTGTCGCGCTGCTAATGCTAACCATTATCGCCCTTCTCCGCCTCGTGCGCCTGCGCGCCGGTGCCGAAGTGCTCGTCGATCCGGTGTGGCTGAGCGCGCTCGCCCATGCCCAGCGTCGCATGGGGATGAAGAGCGGCACCGCGCTGCTGGTCAGCGACGCCCTGCCCTCGCCGATCTCCTGGGGCCTCGCCCGCCCGACCATCCTGCTCAGCGCCGATGCGCTGGCGGCGACCGACGAGGCCGAGGCGATCATCGCGCATGAGCTGGCGCACGTCTCCGCGCTCGACTGGGCCAAGCTGATGCTCGCCCGCATCGCCACCGCGATCCACTGGTTCAACCCGCTCGCCTGGCGCCTGGCCCGCGAAGCGCACCAGCTGCGCGAGGAAGCCGCCGACGACGCGGTGCTCGCCGCCAATATCGATGCGCCCGACTATGCCCAGCTGCTCGTCCGCGTCGCCCGGCACGAAGCCCGCGGCCTGCTGATCGGCGCGCACGGCGTCGCCCCCGGCAAGGGCAGCCTCAAGCGCCGTGTCGGCCGCGTGCTCGACGCGACCCTGCCGCGCGGCCGCGCCCAGGGCTCGTGGATCGCGGGCTTCGGCGCCGGCATGCTGGTGATGGCCGCCCCGCTCGCCGCGCTCACCGTCGACGCCACCGAGCGTCGGGACGACACCACCGCCGCCACGCCCCCCGCCACCCCGGCGCCCCCCAGCGTCGCCGCCCGCCCGGCAGCCATCGAGCCGGCCTCGCCCGCCGCCCCGCTCGCCGCCGCCACCCCGGCCGCACCGCAGGACCACCGCGAGGCGCGCGACGACCGCAAGCACAACGAGCTCGACACGATCATCGGCGCCAAGGCGCTGGGCGTGACCGGCGACTATATCGCCGAGCTCCGCCAGGCCGCGCCCCAGCTCGGCCCGGTCAGCCTCGACGATGCCAACGGCATGCGCGCCCTCGGCGTCACCCCGGAATATATCCGCGCGCTGCTCTCCACCGGCCTGCGCATCCGCTCGTACGACGATGTGATGGGTGCCCGCGCCGTCGGCGTGAACCCCGCCTATGTCCGCAGCATCATCGCGGCCGGCTATCACGGCGACATCGACGACTATATCGCCCTGGCCGGCATGGGCGTCACCGCCGACGATGTCCGCCGCCTGCGCGCCGCCGGCACCAGCGTCGACATGGACTCGCTCGCCCTGAGCAAGACGCTCCGCCGCGGCCCGCGTCCCCATCCGGATCCCCGGCCCGCCCCGGATCCCGACAACTAAGACCACCACCCCCAACCCGCCGAAGCGCTGACACCCCGTCCCGGGGTGAACGCCCCCGGCTTGCCTTCTTCACCCAGGAGAAATGTCATGCGCCGCACGATCATTGCCTTCGCTTCGCTTGCCCTGCTCGCCACCACCGCCATCGCCGGCGATCGCGCCCGCGATCCGGTCACCGCCTCCACCCCGATCGGCTTCAAGCTCCAGCTCGAGGCAGGCCGCGGCCATTTCCAGCTCAGCCTGACCATGGGCGAGCGCCACAACATGAACACCAGCGTCTCGGGCAACCAGATCGGCCTCGACACCCAGGCGCTGGAGGGAAACGGCCCCCTCCGCTTCGCCATCGCGCGTGAACCCGGCCGCCTCGACTGCACCGGCGCCACCGAGCGCAAGGTCGCCACCGGCAGCTGCAGCTTCACCCCCGATGCCGCATTCGCCGGCTATCTCGCCCAGCGCGGCATCGGCCGGCCAAGCTTCCAGGAATCGCTCGATCTCACTTTGGTCGGCGCCAACAAGGAACTGGTCGAGGCGCTGGCCAAGGCCGACTATCCCAAGCCGACGATCGACGAGCTGACCGCGCTCTCCGCGCTGCAGGTCACCTCCGCCTATATCGCCGATCTCGCCCGCCAGGGCTTCCGCCCGGACAATCTCGACGACCTCACCGCCTTCGCCGCGCTCAAGATCGATGCCGATTATGCCGGCCGCATGCTCCGCGCCGGGCTCGGCAAGCTCAAGGCCGACGAGCTGATCCAGCTCAAGGCGCTCGACGTCTCGCCCGAATATCTCGCCGAGATGGCCGGAGCGGGTCTCCGCAACCTGTCGGCCGATGACGTCACCCAGCTCAAGGCGCTGAACGTCACTCCCGCCTATGTCCGCGAGCTCGCCGCGATCGGCTATCCGGACCTGCCCGCCGAGCGCCTCGTCGAGCTCAAGGCCGTCGGCGTCACCGCCGAGGATGTCCGCCACGCGCGCAAGATCGGCATCACCGATCCCACGCCCGAGCAGCTCGTCCAGATCCGCGTGCTCAAGCACTGATCGCCAGGGAAAGCGCCAGTATGCGTCTCGCAGCCCTTCTCCTTGCCGGCACCGCGCTCCTGCCCTCGGGCGCGGTAAAGGCCCAGACCGCCGTGCCGCCTGCAACCGGCACGGCGGCCGCCAAGCAATCCTTCACGCCGGAGGACTTCGCCCGCTTCGCCCCGCGTACCGCCTATGACATGCTGGTCCAGCTCCCCGGCTTCACCATCCGCAGCGCGGACCAGGAGCGCGGCCTTGGCCAGGCATCGGAGAATGTCCTGATCAACGGCACCCGCATCGCCAACAAGACCGGCGGCGCGATCGCCGAGCTCCAGCGCATCGCCGCCGGCAATGTCGAGCGGATCGAGATCGTCGATGCCTCCACGCTCGGCATCGCCGGCCTCTCGGGCCAGGTCGCCAACATCATCCTCAAGAATGCGCGCAAGGCCGGCGGCCAGTTCGAGTGGAAGCCCGATTTCCGCGCCCATTATTCGCGCCCCAACCTGTTCCGCGGCAATATCAGCTACACCGGCAAGACCGGCGCGGTCGATTACACCCTGTCGCTCGAGGACCAGGCCGGCCGCGGCGCCATCGGCGGGCCCGAGCTGTTCTACGCCGCCGACGGTTCGCTGATCGAGCGGCGCGAGGAAGTCTTCCACCAGGAATCGGACACGGTCACCGCCAAGCTCCGCCTGGCGATCGACGGGCCGGGCACCTCCAAGGGCAATCTCGTCCTCGGCTATTCGCCCTATTGGAACCCGGTCTACGACTTCGAGCAGCGCTTCCGCGCCGACGGCAACGACGGCACTCGCCTGCGCCGCCAGCGGCTCAATGGCTGGTTCTACGACGTCAACGCCGATTACGAGTTCGCGCTCGGGCCGGGCCGCTTCAAGATCATCGGCCTGCGCCATTTCGATCATGAGCCGGTGATCTCCACCCAGATCGACAGTTTCGCCAGCGGCGCGCCCGACCAGGGCACCCGCTTCACCCGCAACTCGCACATCACCGAGACGATCGCCCGCGCCGAATATGGCTGGAAGATGGGCAAGGCCGACTGGCAGGTCTCGCTCGAGCGCGCGGTCAACGGGCTCGATCAGCGCGGCGCGCTCGCCACGCTGAACCCCCAGGGCGATTTCGTCCCCGTCCCCTTCCCCGGCGGCAGCGGGATCGTCCGCGAGGTCCGGCATGAGGGGATGGTCACCTATAGCCGGGCGCTCGGTGCCAAGCTCAGCCTGCAGGTTGCCGGCGGCGGCGAGACCAGCGTGCTGGAACGCGTCGATGGCGACCTGCCCGCACGGCGCTTCTTCCGGCCCAAGGGCAGCGTAACCCTCGGCTGGAAACCCGATGCCGCCTGGGACCTCAGCCTCAAGGTCCGCCGCCGCGTCGGCCAGATCAGCTTCTATGATTTCCTCGCCCAGCCCAATCTCAAGTCCGAGCGCCAGAATGCCGGCAATCCCGATCTCGTCCCGCCGCAAAGCTGGGAAGCGGAGATGGAAGTCGGCCGCACGCTGGGCGCGGCGGGCAAGACTCGGCTGCGCGCCTATTATCACCGGATCGACGACATCATCGATATCGTCCCGATCGGCGCGGACGACGAAGGCGTCGGCAACCTGCCCCGCGCCACCCGGATGGGGCTGGTCAGCACCAGCACGATCCAGTTCGCCCCGCTCGGCCTGCCAGGCGCCAAGCTCGACGCGACCGTCGGCATCGAGCGCGCCCGCGTCCGCGATCCGCTCACCGGCCAGATGCGTACGATCAGCGGCACCCAGGATCGCTGGGCGGAGCTCAACTTCCGCCACGACATCCCGAAGAGCGCCCTCGCCTGGGGCGTCGACGCCAGCTTCTATCACTATTCGCCCTATTACTACCTGACCGAGGTGAACCAGGAGAATGAGGGGCCGTGGTTCGTCAACGTCTTCGCCGAGCACAAGAACGTGCTGGGCCTGACGGTCCGCGCCACGGTCGGCAACATCTTCAGCGCGCGGCACTATTACGACCGCGAGGTCTATGCCGGCCGCCGCACCACCAATCCGCTGGTCTTCCGCCAGTCGAACAACCAGCTGATCGGCCCGATCTTCACCTTCAAGATCAGCGGGAGTTTCTGACTATCATCGTCATCCCCGCGCAGGCGGGGATCCAGGGTAGTTCGGGAAGTCGATGCAATAGAGCAAACGCTAACCGGAACCGCGAAAGCCAGCCGCACGCGATCTGCTCTTGGCTCTGGATCCCCGCCTGCGCGGGGATGACGACGGTAGAATGGCCCTACCCAAACCACCGCCAGATCAGCCAAAGATTCGCCCCGGCGATCAGCCCGAACAGCCCCCACGCAATCACCTTCACCACCAGCCCGTTGGCGAACTCGCCCATCACCGTCCGGTCGCTGGTGAAGCGGATCAGCGGCCAGATCGCGAAGGGCAGCTGGAGCGAGAGCACCACCTGGGTCAGCACCAGCAGCTTGCCCACGCCGCCCTCGCCCATCCACACCACGCCGATCAGCGCCGGGATCAGCGCCAGCCCGCGCGTGATGATCCGGCGCAGCCAGCACGGGATGCTCAGGTTCAGGAACCCCTCCAGGATCACCTGCCCGGCGATCGTGCCGGTAAAGGTCGCGCTCTGCCCCGATGCGAACAGCGCGATGCCGAACAGCAGGGCGGCGGCCGCCGCGCCGGTCAGCGGCTCGAGCAGCCGATAGGCATCGTCGATCTCCGCCACCCCGGTATAGCCATTGGCGTGGAAGGTGGCCGCAGACAGCGCCAGGATCGCGCCGTTCACCAAGGTCGCCAGGAACAGCGCCACCACAATGTCGATCGTCGCGAAGCGGATCGCCTCGCGCGTCGCCGGCACGCTGGCGCCGGTCACCCGCGTCTGCACCACCGAGCTGTGCAGATAGAGGTTATGCGGCATCACCGTCGCGCCGAGGATACCGACCGCGAGATAGAGCGCATGCGGATCGGCGAAGATCGCGGCCTTGGGCACCGCGCCATGCAGCAGCCCCTCGAAGCTCGGCCCGACGATCGCCAGCTGCACCGCGAAGCAGATCGCGATCGTCGAGATCAGCCCGAGCACGATCGCCTCGAGCTGGCGGAAGCCCTGCCCCTTCAGCCCCAGCACGATCACCGTGTCGAGCCCGGTCAGCAGCACGCCCAGCCAGAGCGGCACGCCGAGCAGCAGGTTGAAGGCCAGCGCCGAACCCAGCACTTCGGCGACATCGGTGGCGATGATCGCCAGCTCGGCGAGCAGCCACAGCGTCCGCGTCGTCGCCAGGCTGTAGCGCTCGCGCGCCATCTGGGCGAGGTCGCGCCGGGCGACCAGGCCCAGCCGCATCGCCAGCCATTGCAGCAGCATCGCCGCGACGCCGCACAGCAGCACGACGAACAGCAGATCGTAACCGTAGCGCGATCCCGCCTCGATATCGGTCGCCCAGTTGCCCGGGTCCATATAGCCGACCGCGACGAGCAGCCCCGGCCCGGCCGTGCGCAGCAGCTTGCGCCAGCCCGGCAGCCCGGCGGGCACCGCGACGCTCCCCTGCACTTCGGCGGGGCAGAAGGGCGCGGTGGCGATGCGGGGAAGCGAGAGGAGCATTGCCGTTTCCTAGCGCGCGGGCATGGGATCGCCCACCGCCAAAGCGATGCCGTTACCCCCAACTAAGGTAGTATGGCGGTCACCCGTGCGGGGGTGCATATCGGCGGGGCAGGTCATCGCCGAACGCCCCCCGACGGCGCTGGCCGCACCCAAGCTTCCGCCCCCTTTGGAAGCCGCGGGAGCGCCCATCCCCCCTCCGGGCGCTCCCGCACTTTCCTCCGATCTCAGTCGAGCCCGGCCTTGCCCGGTGCCCAATAGGCCTTGGTCGCGATCCGCGCCGCCGGCACGCCCAGCCGCTTGAGCGCCTGGCGCAACCGCTGGATCGTCCCCGCCTTGCCGGTCAGCGCGAAGCTCGCGCCGCTGGCCGCCAGCGCTTCCAGCCGCGCTTCCATGTCAGCGAGATGTTCGTCGTCCGGCGACCGTGCGAACAGCGAGATGCGCTCCAGCCCCAGCTGCTCGGCCACCCGGCAGCTCGCCTCGACATCGCCGACCTCGAAATAGCTCGCGACGGGCCGCGCGGGATCCTGCCAGGCGAGCGCATAGCCGAGCCCGATCGACGTCTCGTCGCCGAACAGTGCCAGCGGACCGGTCAGCCGACCGGTGTCGAGCGAGGCACGCGGCCCGAAGATGTCGCAGCTGTCGCCCGGCGCGGCGTCGCGCACCCAGGCGCTGCCCGGCCCCTCGCCGTGCATGTATCCCAGGATGCAGACGCGTCCCGTTTCGGCGTTCCATTCGATCGGCGTATAGGTGCGCGCGGTGAAGGCCGATCCCATCGCGATCTGGATCTTCTGTCCCGCGGTCCAGGCCACGCCCTTGAGCGCCGGTCCTTCGAGGGTGATCAGCGCGAAGCCCTCGCCCAGACGCTCGCTGGCGGTGATGGTTGCACGCTTCATCAGCAGGCGGATCAGCGCCTGGCTGATCCGGCCGGGGGCCTTGGTGCCGGGGCGTTCGGGGGATTCCATCGGCAGCATCACGACGTCCTCATCTCTTGATCGGAGCGTTCCATCCCCCGTTGCTCGCGCAGGCCGCGGGATCACGAATTTCATAGCCTCGTCAGCGGGTTACAGCGCCGGAGCGGGGTCACCGCCGAGCGGTTCCGGCGCCGCGTGCGAACATCGGCGTCCAGAGCGTCCAGTCCGTCAACTTTCCCGCCGCAACTGGCTGGTTCGCTTGGAATAATCGGTTGGACTTATGGCGTCACTGCGAAGTATGGACAGAATATTATTCGATTCAGCCAATCTCGCCGGAGCCCCGCATGCCGATAATGCGTAACCTTGGTGACAAAACGGATATGGAGGATCCAGACGCGGTGCCGCGTCCGGTGGTCACCTATGGCTTCATCACCGACGACTTCGGCAGCTTCGAGCTGGACCTCCACCGGCACGAAAAGGGCCAGATCATCCTCGCCCAAAGGGGTGCCCTTAGCTGCGAGGTCGAGGGTGGCCTCTGGATCGTCCCGCCTCGCAGCGCCATCTGGATCCCGGGCGGCGCCCTCCATTCGATCAAGGCCTCGGGGGCGCTGGAGGGCTATAACGCCTTTGTCTCGCCCGAGGTCGATGCCGGGCTCCCGCAGGGCTGCTGCGCCCTCGCCGCCACGCCCCTGCTCCGCGAGCTGATGGCCCGCGCCGCCACCCTGCCCGAGCTCTATGAGGAGACCGGCGCCAATACCCGGCTGATCGCTGTGCTGGTCGACGAGATCGCCTCGGCCCGGGTCGAGGACCTGCACCTGCCGATGCCAGCCGACGCCCGGCTGCGGCGGGTCGCGGACCTGATGATCGCGGCGCCTGCGGATCGCGGCACGATCGACGCCTGGGCCCGCCGTGCCGGCCTGAGCGAGCGCACCCTCGCCCGGCTGATCCTGCGCGAGACGGGCATGAGCTTCAGCCGCTGGCGCCAGCAGCTGGGCGTCATGCTCGCGGTGAAGTGGCTCGCTGCCGGCGCCTCGATTCAACAGGTTGCGGGCGATCTTGGCTATGAGAGCGTGCCGAGCTTCGTCACCATGTTCCGCAAGGCGCTGGGCACCTCGCCCGGCCGCTACATGGCCGAGCGCCATGCCGCGCACCATTGATCCCCGCCAGGGCCGCTGGCACAAACCCCGCCGGTACCAGGGAGAAATCATGACCGCCGCCGCCCCCGCCCGGGTCGATCGCCATCCCGCCTGAGCCGCGCCTCGCCAGCCGCGCGGTGCGCCTGTTCTGGGTCGCGCTGGGCTGTTTCTTCGTCGCGCTCGGGGTGATCGGCGCGCTGCTGCCGGTGATGCCGACCACGATCTTCCTGATCCTCGCCGCCGGCTGCTTCGCCCGCGGATCCGAGCGGCTGGAGGCCTGGCTGCTCGACCATCCCAGGGTCGGCCCGCCGATCCGCCAGTGGCGCGAACAGGGCGCGATCCCGCGCAAGGGCAAGATCGCCGCCTGCGCCGGCATCGCCTTCGGCTACGGCGTCTTCTGGCTCACCGTCCGCCCCCATCTCCCCCTCGCGCTGGGCGTGGCGCTGGGCATGGCGGCCTGCGCGCTGTGGATCGTCAGCCGCCCGGCACCGGTCGGCCCGGCCTAGTTCGGCCTTGACCGGCCGCCCGAAGCCGATCAAGGGCAGGCCCGTCGCCGGGTTAGCTCAGCTGGTAGAGCAGCGGTTTTGTAAACCGAAGGTCACGGGTTCGATCCCTGTACTCGGCACCACCGCCCCTTGATCGTTCGGGGCAGAGCTGTCTTTCGATCGAGCCGCAACTTGCCTTGCAACCGGCTGACGGCCGGCCCCGGCCGTGCCGCGCGCCTTGGAAACGACGCCCCCGAGACAAACCGCAAATCATCCGTTTTGGATTGATTGTAAAATCATAACCCACTGTGAATTCTACCCAATAAATACTCCCGCCACCCTTGACGAATCTGCGCAACTTCGAAGACAATTGATGCAACAGCCAGTGCATTCGGGGGGATGCCGTGCGAGCAATAATTGCAGTTTCACTGATTTCTTGTACTTTACCTATCACGGCTGCGGCCCAGAAAAATGGAAATACCGAAGCAATTCAGAGAGCAGTCGAAGGTCACCCGACCTTTGCCCGCTATGTGAATCCACTTTGCAACAAGCGCGCAAAACCCGTGCTTACAGCTGCCGCGGAGCAGAGCTTTGCGCGCCTCGGTGAACTGAACAGTTCAAGCACTTCATTCATCACCGAAATACGGCAATGCCTGAAAAAGGCTCCTATCCAGCTCCAGGCTGCGGGGATATTCGACAGAGTCGATGTCGAGGGCGCCATTACGACTGCCGGCAGGATCGGCGGCGGAATATTCTATTATGCCAAGGCGCCGGATGAGGATGCCACGTCCCGCGTATCCACATTTGGCATTCGACTGTCCGGCTATGCCGGATGGGAAGATTTCGACATTCCCTCGGGGGCTTCGGGCGGCCCCGTTCAACATCGTCGCGGCAAGCGCGCGGCCAAGATCGCGGAGACGAGCCTGATCTACACGATCCAGGATCTGACCGGCGACAGCAAGTTCCCGCTCTTCCCGCTCGGGGCGGCCACGATCCACGTGACCGGCAGCTACATCGACAAGCGCACCCCCATGGCCAATGTGCCGGCCTATCTCAACGAAGGCTTCTTCGACGCGAATGCCGGCGTGTCGCTCGACCAGTTCCTCGACCACGATCCCTTTGGCAGCAAGCTGAATTACTTCGTCGGCTACGAGCATATCTTCAACCGCAACTATGCGGTGCGCGATATCGGCGCGGTCAGGGTGCAATGGCGACCGCAGAAGAACCCCGCCTTCGACAATCCCGATATGCTCGCGGTTCACGTGCAGTACCGCTTCGGAAAGGACTATCGCGGCATTAGCGCCGGCCTCTCCAAGAGCTTCTGAGGATGAGCGAGCTCTTCTCCGCCGAACAGGCCCGCAAATGCCCGGTAGCGGGGTTCGCATACGCCTCGATCGCGTTGCTCGCGGGCGCGGCCGGCATCTACATGAACAACCCGAAGGAGGAGCAACCGCTCCTGGGAGCAGCCATCGTGCTCTTCATCCTCTTCACGCTCTGGTTTCTTAGCTGGGACAGCCGCGCAAGACGGGCAGCAGGCACGCCTTCCATCGATGCGAGCGGGCATCTGGTGGCCCGCAATCCGGTTCAGATCTTCCTCATCTGCCTCCTGCTGTCGGGCTGCACGATCACGATCAATCTGTACGGCACCAAATATATGGGCTCCAAAGCCGGAACCCCGCCGGGTCAGCCCCCCGCGCCCGCCGAAACGCCGCCTCCCACGCCCACGCCAAGCGCGTCGGGCATGGCGGTCGACGACAAGGCGCAACCCCGCCCCGCCGACGCGGCGTCAAAGAGGAGCACCCCCAGCGTCGCGCGCGCTTCGCAACCGCCCGCCGGGGAGCTCAGCCTGACGCAGAAATTCTTCCCTGGTGTCGGCCGGATACTCGGCACGGAGCAACCTACGGCCGCGGCGTCGCCGCCCCCAGAGCCAAGCCAACTGGCGGCAGCGGGCACGATCTGGGTCCTCGTCGGCGACAAGATGCGCGCGTCCCAGTATGACAGCGACATGCGCGCGCTGGCCGCATTCGACAGCCTCGCCGAAGTCCAGCGCGCGAAAGAAGGGCGCCAGACTTTCTCGACCACAGGCCTGACAGCCCGCAGCTGCGTCCCACAGCAATCCATTGAGGCGTGCACGCCTCGATCGCCGCTCCCGGGCAAGCACCAGGCCACCGATTTCAAGGTCGCCGCCAATGGCGGCGTATGGGTTCAGATCGACTAGCAGGAGACATTGTGATGAGGTTGGCCCTGGTCCCGTTTGCGCTCGCACTCTGCGCTCCCGCCCCGGTGGCGGCGGAGCAGGATTACCCAAAGCATGTCTGCCTCTCGACCAGGGCCTATGGCCAGGTGCAGGGCTTCGGCAACTTCATCTTTTCCGGCCGCGTATCCGGCAGCGGCACCTCGGGAAGCTACGGCTATTGGGTGGTTGCGATCGACGCCGGGGAAGCAGCCTGGGCGCAGAGTGGTGGCGGAGTGCGCGGTCAGGCGGGTGACGTTCGCTTCGGGGTCTATAATGGCTCGGCCTATCCGCTCAGCTTCGTCGTGATCGAGGTCCCGAACGAAGGCCAATATAACGATCTGCGCCTGCGCGCGCGCACGGGCGATCCATTGACGGTGAGCGACGGCAAGGTCGGCCCCTACCGGATCATGTCCCGCCTCAACGACTGCACCTTCGACCTGTCGTCCTCGGACCTGGCCACGGCCGTGCCGACGGTGACGTCCAATCGATGCACTTGTCCGTGACACCGGGATGACGTGTGCATGGAGTGCTCGAGCAGTAACTCGAGCACCCACAGCAGCCATCCTAAAAATTATACAAAATAATAATATACCCTCAAATCTTCACATGATGAAATATAGCGATCCGCTAATAAATCATCCGGTGTAAATTGAATAACCGCAGAATCGGATCAATTATTACGCGGAGACTGTCTCGACCGAAATTATACACTCGATTACCATGGCGGGAGGACGGGGATCGCGTGACGTGGGGGAGACGTCAGCCCATCGCCTCGTTCTCCGAAAAGGGGGGACCATCATGGCCGGGATCCACATATCGAACCGGCGCGCGCTGAAGAAGCTCGAGCGCGCGCATGGCGGCGAAACACACAAGGCCAATATCATGCTGGCCAAGGTGGGCTTCGACTATTTCGAGAAGCTGGAAGCCGTGCGGAGAGCGACAAACCTGCCACTCGAAAATGGCTTTGGCCCTTCGCCACATAATCCTGCCGGCGTGCTCGGCACGACCTATCGCAAGGACGTGAACACGCTTCCACTCTATTTCGTGGAGGTGGCCCAGGCACTGAGCGCCACGAGCCAATACAGCTTCGATCCCAATGCCATCCCGGTCGCCGCGGCGATCAAAGAGACCTTATCGGCCTTCCAGGTTCGCATCTTCAAGCTGGCCAAGCCGTGAGGCGCGCCCGGCTTTCGGCATCGGCCGCCGCTTCGCTGGCACTCGCAAGCCAGGCCTATGCGGCGAATCCGCTGCACAAGGATGTCTGCATCCTGGACCCGGTCACCCAGCGCCAGGTGCTGGACCGCGAAAAGCTCGCGCTCTTCGTCCTCAAGGACAAGGGCATCGGCTGGCAATTCGGGCAATGGGCGCAGGCCCAGGCCACCGCGGAAGAAGCCGTCCTCGCGGCAGCCCTCCCACGCGGAACCACGGCCCCGCCTTCGGCCCGCCCCTCGCTCGCCGTCCGCATACTCCTGTGCAACGCGATCACCGACTGCAACTTCGACGGCAGCGACAAGCTGATTGCGGCGCAATTCCAGATTTCGGATATCCTGGGCGATAAGAGCGGCAGCTTCTCCAATCCGCGACACGCCAAGATTGCAGAATTCTACAGCGACCCCTCAATCGTCGTGGAATGTGTCGAGCGTTCGCCGGGCAGGCCGATCGAGATCGCCGGCAGTGCGCCGCCGCCGCCGGAGTTCAATCTTCCGTTGAAGCTTCGCGGCAACACCGATTCCCTGATGTTCCTGCGCGGGCAGCCCGACTTCAAGGCTGCCGAGAAGGTGAATGTGAGTTTCACCGATGACGGGATCGCCAGCAAGAAATCCGTCAAGCTGGTCGGCGTGCTGGGATGGGCCTTTCCCTTGATCGAAGGCGCGCCGGTGGCACCCGCCGACGATCCGCGCCCCCATCCGCCCGCCTATGCCAATCTCGAGTTGATTCCCTATGCCGGGATCAACCACGACTTGTCGCGCGTGACGGGCCAGGCCCGGAAAGTCACTTCCAAGGACTGGCGCCTTGGGGCCGTTCTGATCGGACGCCAGAGTTCCAGTTTCGGCTCCGGCGACAAAGCCGGCTGGTCCCTGATGCACGTCATGGAGATGCGCCCGGAGCTGCTCTTCGACGATGTCAATCACGCCCAGATCGCCAGCGTCAATCTTCGCTATATGCCGGTTGCGAGCGAGATCTTCGGGCTCCCGGTCGGTCTCAATGCTTATCGGCGTATCATCCCCAGCCGGGAATATTTCTTCTCCTATCGCCCGATCTTCGACATCCGCTTCAACAACGGCACCTTCACGAAGCAGGGTGATCGACCCGATCTTCAGGCGCAGGATTTCAGCCGCATCGGCACCCAGTTCGGTTTCGCGATCAGCCACGACAATTTCCGCTTCCCGATCGATCTGACCGTCACCGAAACCTATATGCACGCGTTGTCGGGCTATCCCCGGGACCTGTCACAATTCCGTTCCGTGCTCTCCCTGAGCTTCGACACGAACAATTATTTCGGCCTCGACCTCAGCTATGTGAAAGGCAAGCGGGAGGACCTGCTCGCGCGCGAGGAGAAATGGAGCGTGGCCTTCACTGCCCGCTATTAGGACAGCTTCCGTCACCAGCACGGTCAGGCGGCGGGCGAAGTCGGCGCGCTAATCTCTAGGTCCAGGACGAGCACACCGCTTCCACCAGCTCACCGGTACGCCGGCCACCGGCTGGCGGCGGCTGCACAGGCACCTTGTCGATCCGCCCCAGCCCGCAGCACCGCTCACGCCATCAGGCGATAGCCCACCCCAGGCTCGTTGCGGATCGCCGAAGGCACCGCCGGATCCTCCTCCAGCTTGCGCCGCACACCCCGCGCTGCAACCCGCAGATATTCCACGTCATTCTCATGCCCCGGCCCCCAGACGGTGCGGAGAAGCTGGCTATGCGTCACCACCCGGCCGGGATGCTTGGCCAGTTCGGCGAGGAAGCCGAACTCCTTCGGGGTCAGATGGACCTCCTCCCCGCCCTTGCGGACCAGCCGGGCACCGAGATCGACCTCGACCGTGCCGAAGCGGACCACCGGCATCTCGGCCTCGGCGGAGAGGCGGTGGCGCAGCGCGGTGCGGATGCGGGCCAGCACTTCTTCGGTATCGAAGGGCTTGGTGACGTAATCGTCGGCACCCAGGTCGAGCGCGGTGACCTTCTGCTCGGTCGCATCCCGCGCCGAGACGACGAGCACCGATGCACCCGCCGCCTTGAGCAACGGTACCAGTTCCAGCCCGTCGCGATCCGGGAGCCCCAGGTCGAGCAGCACCGCCTCGGGCTTGTCGATCTGCACCGCAGCCAGCGCCTCGCGCGCGTTCGCCGCCTCGACCACGCGGTAACCGACCCGGGTCAGCCCGGCGCTGAGCAACCGGCGAATGGCGGGTTCGTCGTCCACCACGAGGATCTTGGGCTGCTGGCTCATTCGCCGGCGCTTCCTTTGCGCAACAGGGTTTCGGGAAAGCGGATCGTGAACACCGCGCCGCCGCCATCGGGACGATTGGCGGCGAAAACGGACAGACCCATCGCCTCGGCAAAGCCCTTGACGATGGCGAGACCCAAACCAGTCCCGCCCTTGCGGTCCGAACCCTCGATCCGGGTGAAGGTCTCGAAGATCCGCGCCTCGTCGCCGGGCGGCAGGCCGGGGCCCTCATCGGTGACGCTCAAGGTCATGCTGCCCGGCTGGCGACGCGCGGCGATCAGGATCGGCGAGCCGGGATCGCCATATTTGCCGGCATTCTCGATCAGGTTGATCAGGCAATGGTGGAACAGCTGCGGATCGACCGAGACGAACGGCAGCTCGGGGGGCACGTCGAGCCGGATCGGATGATCCTCCAGCACGCGGCGCAGATCATGCACCGCCGCCGCAGCCGCTTCGGCCAGGTCGACCGGCTCGATCGACTGGCGAAGCGCGCCGGATTCGATCCGGACCATGTCGAGCAGATTGGCGACGAAGCGGTTGAGCCGCTCCGCCTCGGACCGGGCTGCGGAGAGCTGTTCGCCTTGCAGGTCGCTCGCCGGCTGCATCTCGCCGAGCATGCCGAGGATCGTGGTGAGCGGGGTGCGCAGGTCATGGCTGACCGAGGAGAGCAAGGCGGCGCGCAGCCGGTCCCGCTCCTTGAGCTGGGTGATCGTCGCCATCTCGGTTTCCAGCGAGACGCGTTCCAGCGCCAGCGCGGCCTGGTCGATCAGGCTGAGCAACAGCGGCAGCTGGTCCGAACGCAGCGGTGCTGTCGCATCGGGATTGGCGAGCCCGAACACGCCGAGGACACGGTCGCCTGTGGCCAGCGGATTGAACAGCCATTCGGACGCGGTGAGCGTGTCCGAGCCGCGCCCGGCGGGCTGGTTCTGGTCATAGGCCCATTGCGCGGCAGCCAGTTCGAGCGTTTCCAGCCCCGGATCGGCAGGGTGCGCGGCGGCCAGCTCCAGCCTGCCGCCCTCCGGCAGCAGCAGCACTGTATGGGCGCCGAACAGGCGAGAGACTTCGGAGCAGAGCACCGCGCCCAGCTCCTCGCGGGTACTCAGGCCGGTAAGCATCCGGGCGAAACCAGCGAGCGAACTGTTCTGCGCGGCGCTGCGCCGTGCAAGGTCCGCCTGAACACGGACGCGGGCGGCAAGCTGGCTGGAGACCACCGCCACGCCGAGCAGCACCAGCACGGTCAGGATGTTGCGCGGATCCTGGATGGTGAAAGTGTGGGTCGGCGGGATGAAGAAGAAATTATAGGCGAGCGAGGAGACCAGCCCGGTGATCACGCCGGGCCAGACCCCATAGCGCGTCGCGGCGACCATCACTGGCAGCAGGTAGAGCAGCCCGATATTGGTGATAGCCTCTTGCGGGAACAGCGCGCCGCCAAAGGTGACCAACGCCGTGAGGCCCAGCGACACCACATAGGCTTCCCGCGTACCGAGATCGATTGCCGGGCGCACCGGCACCGCGCGCGGCTCGGCCGCCATCGGCAGGACATGGACCGCGACGCCCTGCGTCTCGCGCACCAGCCGATCGACCACCGAGCCGTGGCGCAGCTCGAACCAGCGCGAGCGCACCGACTTGCCGACAATCAGCTGGGTGGCGCGGGCTTCGGTGGTGAAGCGCTTGAGCCCCTCGATCACCGATTCCGCCGGCACCGTCGCCACCTGCCCGCCCAGCTGGCTGGCGAGATGAAGCGAGGCGGCAACCTGGGCATTCTGGGCATCGCTCAGCCGGGCGGTGCGCGGCGTCTCGATATGCACCGCGGTCCAGGGCGCGCGCAGGCCATCGGCGATGCGCTTGGCGGCGCGGACCAGCTCGGCCGAGCCGGGCAGCTCGCTTACCGCCACTACCAGCCGCTCGCTCGCCGCCCAGGTGCCTGCCAGCGCATGGGTCCGCAGATAGTCGAGCATCTGCGCATCGACCGCCTGGGCGGCGCGGCGCAGCGCGAGTTCGCGCAATGCGGTGAGGTTCGACTTGGAAAAGAAGTGGCCGAGCGCGCGGGTCGCTTCCTCGGGCACATAGACCTTGCCCTCGCGAAGCCGCTCGATCAGCTCGTCGGGCGGGAGATCGACGATCTCGATATCCGCCGCTTCGAGCACACGATCCGGAACGGTTTCGCGCACCCGCACCTTGGTGAAGCTGGCGACGACGTCGTTCAGGCTTTCCAGATGCTGGATGTTGACCGTCGAGAAGACGTCGATCCCGGCGGCGAGCAGCTCCTCGACATCCTGGTAGCGCTTGTCGTGCCGGCTGCCGGCCGCATTGGTGTGGGCGAGCTCGTCGACCAGCACCAGCTGCGGCGCGCGGGCGAGGATCGCGTCGATATCCATCTCGGCAATGCTGCGGCCATGATATTCGACCGGCCGGCGCGGCACGATCTCGAGGCCATGGACCAGCGCCTCGGTCTCGGCGCGGCCATGCGTCTCGACCACGCCGATGACGACGTCCACGCCCGCCTTGCGCCGCGCCGCGGCCTCGGTGAGCATCTCATAGGTCTTGCCGACCCCCGGCGCCGCGCCGAGGAACACCTTCAGACGGCCAACGCCCTCCTGCGCGGCGGCGCGCAGAAGGGCATCAGGATCGGGTCGATTGTCTTCCGCGCTCACTCGGCCGCTTTTGCGCCCGAGGCCACCCGCTTGTCGAGGTCGCGATTGAGCGCCAGCACATTGACGCGCGGCTCGCCCAGAAAGCCGAGCAGTGGCTGCTCGACATGGCCATTCACGATAGCACGCACCTTCTCCACGCTCAGGCCGCGCGCCTTGGCGACGCGATCGACCTGGTAAAAGGCCGCCTCGGGGCTGATTTCAGGGTCGAGCCCCGAGGCGGAGGTGGTCACCAGATCGGCGGGAACCGAGTTTCCTGGTGTGGTGCGGGTCGCGGCGATGTCCTTCGCCACGCGATCGGAAAGGGTCTGCGACGCCGGGCCGAGGTTCGAGCCGGCCGAGGCGGTCGGATCATTGCCATTGGCGCCGGCGGCCGAGAGGCGGCCGTGGAAATAGCCGGGGCTGGCGAAGTTCTGGCCGAGCAGCTCGGAGCCGCGGACCTGGCCATTTTCCTCGATCAGGCTGCCATTGGCCTGATGCGGGAAGGCGACTTGGCCGATCCCGGTGAGCGCCGCCGGATAGGCGATGCCGAGCAGGGCGGCGAAGAGCAGCGTCAGCACAAGTGCCGGACGGAGCGCGGTGGTGAAATCCTTGAGCATTGGTTTCTTCCTTCAAAGCCCCTCCCCTTCAGGGGAGGGGTTGGGGTGGGGCCTGTCCGCGAGCTTCGGTCTCGGTGAGACACCTGCCCCACCCCCATCCCCTCCCCTGAAGGGGAGGGGCGAGTTTGATCAGGCGAGGTGGAGACCCGTGATCACCAGATCGATCAGCTTGATGCCCACGAACGGAGCCAGCACGCCGCCCAGGCCGTAGATCGCCAGGTTGCGGGCGAGCAGCGGGCCCGCGCCGATCGGGCGATACTTCACGCCCTTCAGCGCCAGGGGGACGAGGCACGGGATGATCAGCGCGTTGAAGATGATCGCCGAGAGGATCGCACTTTGCGGGCTGGCGAGCTGCATCACGTTGAGCACGCCGAGCGACGGGTAGAGCGCGATGAACATCGCCGGGATGATCGCGAAATACTTCGCGATATCGTTGGCCACCGAGAAGGTGGTCAGTGCGCCGCGCGTCATCAGCAGCTGCTTGCCGAGGCCGACGATCTCGATGAGCTTGGTCGGATCGCTGTCGAGATCGACCATGTTGCCCGCCTCGCGCGCGGCCTGGGTGCCGGTGTTCATCGCCACGCCGACGTCGGACTGCGCAAGCGCCGGGGCGTCGTTGGTGCCGTCGCCGCACATCGCGACCAGGCGGCCACCCTGCTGTTCCTTGCGGATCAGCGCGAGCTTGTCCTCCGGCGTCGCTTCCGCGAGGAAATCGTCGACGCCAGCCTCGGCTGCGATTGCGGCGGCGGTGAGCGGGTTGTCGCCGGTGATCATCACCGTGCGGATCCCCATCCGGCGCAACTCGCCGAACCGCTCGCGCACGCCGGCCTTCACCACGTCCTTGAGCGCGATCACGCCGAGCAGACGGCCATCCTCGGCCACCGCGAGCGGGGTCTGGCCCTGCCGGGCGATCTCTTCCGAGACGCGGCGCATGTCGCCGGCGACCGCCGTGTCGCCCAGCCCCGGATGCGCCCGCAGGATCGCGTCGACCGCGCCCTTCTGGATCAGGTTCTCGCCCATGCGGACACCCGAGATACGGGTCTGCGCGGTGAACGGGATGATCTCGGCGCCTTCGGGCAATGCCTTGGTCTGGACGGCGTACTTGCCCTGGGCAAGCGTGACGACCGAGCGGCCCTCGGGCGTTTCGTCGGCCAGGCTGGCGAGCAAGGCAGCACGCGCCAGCTCGTCGGTCGAGATGCCACCCAGCGGACGGAACTCGCTGGCTGCGCGGTCGCCGATGGTGATCGTGCCGGTCTTGTCGAGCAGCAGCACGTCGATATCGCCGGCTGCTTCCACCGCGCGGCCCGACTTGGCGAGCACGTTGAAGCGGACGAGACGGTCCATGCCGGCGATGCCGATCGCCGAGAGCAGGGCCGCGATCGTGGTCGGGATCAGCGTGATCAGCAGCGCCGCCAGGATCGCCACCGGCACCTGGCCACCAGCGTAGGACGCGAAGCCCGGAATGGTCGAGACGGCGATCAGGAAGATGATCGTCAGGCCGACGAGCAGGATCGTCAGCGCGATCTCGTTCGGGGTCTTCTGGCGCTCGGCACCCTCGACCAGCGCGATCATCCGGTCGAGGAAGCCCTGGCCCGGCTCCTGGGTGACGCGGACCTTGATCTGGTCCGAGATCACCCGGGTGCCGGCGGTCACGGCCGAGCGGTCGCCGCCCGCCTCGCGGATCACCGGCGCGCTTTCGCCGGTGATCGCGCTTTCATTGACCGACGCGACGCCTTCGATCACCTCGCCGTCCGCCGGGATCAGGTCACCGGTATGGACGAGGACGATGTCGCCCTTCTTGAGCTGCGAGGCCGGGACGGTCTTGCCGTTCGGGAGCTTCGCGGTGAGCTCGGACTTGGTGGCGCGCAGCGAGGCGGCCTGGGCACGGCCCCTGCCCTCCGCCAGCGCCTCGGCGAAGGTGCCGAACAGGACGGTGAGCCAGAGCCAGGCGATCAGCTGGATCTGGAAGCCCAGGGTCAGGCTGGTGCCGCCGATAAACAGCAGCACGGTGAGCAGCAGCGCCACCACGGCGGTGGTGAAGAGCACGGGATTCTTCACCAGGTCGCGGGGGTTCAGCTTCTTGAACGCGTCGCCGATGGCGGGGCCGATCAGGGACGGCGTGAACATGGTTGCGGTCGTCATGGAAATGGACCTCAGAAGAGCTGGCCATGGATCATCGCGAGATGATCGGCGATGGGACCAAGCGCGAGGCTGGGGAGGAACGTCAGGCCGCCCAGCACCAGGATGATGCCGACGAGCAGGCCGATCCAGAGCAGGCCGGTGGTCGGGAACGAACCGGCGCTTTCCGGATGCACCTTCTTCGCGGCCAGGCTGCCGGCGATGGCGAGCACGGGCACGATGATGAAGAAGCGGCCCACCCACATCGCGACACCGAGCAGCCCGTTGTAGAAGGGCGTGCCCGAAGTGATGCCGGCGAATGCCGAGCCGTTATTGGCGGCGGCGGAGGTGAAGGCGTAGAGGATCTCGCTGAAGCCGTGCGGCCCCTTGTTGAGCGGACCCGCCAGCCCTGCCGGCAGCACCGAGGCGAGCGCAGTGCCGCCCAGGATCATCAGCGGCAGCACCGCGATGGCCAGCACGGCGAACTTCACTTCGCGGCTCTCGATCTTCTTGCCGACATATTCCGGCGTGCGGCCGACCATCAGGCCCGCGACGAACACCGCGAGGATGGCGAACAGCAGGAAGCCATAGATGCCCGCGCCGACGCCGCCGACCACGACTTCGCCCAGCTGCATGTTGAACAGCGGCACCAGGCCGCCGATCGCGGTGAAGCTGTCGTGCATCGCGTTGACCGCGCCGCACGAGGCCGCGGTGGTGACGGTGGCAAAGAGTGCGCTGGCGGCGATGCCGAAGCGGGTTTCCTTGCCCTCCATGTTGCCGCCCGGCAGGCCCAGGTGGTGCAGCACCGGGTTGCCGGCGGCTTCCTGCCAATAGGTCACGCCCGCGCCGATCAGGAACAGGGTGAGCATCGCGGCGAGGATCGCCCAGCCCTGGCGGGTGTTACCGACCGCCTTGCCGAAGGTGTAGGTGAGGCCGACGCCGAGGACGAAGATCGACAGCATCTGGATGAAGTTGGTCAGCGCGCTCGGGTTCTCGAACGGGTGCGCCGAGTTGGCGTTGAAGAAGCCGCCGCCATTGGTGCCGAGCATCTTGATCGCTTCCTGCGAAGCGACCGGCCCGAGCACGATCGACTGCTTGGCGCCCTCGAGCGTGGTCGCATCGACGATCGTGCCGAAGGTCTGCGGCACGCCGCTGGCGATCAGGTAGATCGCATAGACCACGCAGATCGGCAGCAGGACGTAGAGCGTCACCCGGGTCATGTCGGCCCAGAAATTGCCGATCCCGCTCGCCTGCTTGCGGGCGAAGCCGCGGAACAGCGCGAAGGCGATGGCGATGCCGGTGGCCGCCGACAGGAAGTTGTGGATGGTCAGCCCCAGCATCTGGCTGAGGTTCGAGAGCGCGCCCTCGCCGGCATACCATTGCCAGTTGGTGTTGGTGGTGAAGCTGATCGCCACGTTCATCGCGCCGTCGGGCGAGAGGCCGGCGAGCCCGCGCGGGTTCATCGGCAGCACGTCCTGGAAACGCAGCACGAGGTAGGTGAACAGCAGCGTGACCAGCTGGAAGGCCAGCATGTGCAGCGCATAGCGGCGCCAGCTCTGCTCGGCGTTGGGATCGACGCCGGCAAGCTTGTAGAAGCCGCGCTCGACAGGGCCGAGCACGGTGTGGAGCGGCGTGCGCCGCCCTTCATAGATGGCGAACAGCCACAGCCCCACCGGCTTTGCGAGCGCGACGAGGATGAGCGTGAAGACGAGGATCAGCATCCAGCCCTGGACGGTCATGGAAGGCTCCGATCAGAAACGCTCGGGCCGGACGAGCACGGCCACGAGATAAAGGAGCAGGCCCAGCGCAGTGAGCCCGGCGAGAAGTAGCGGCAAAGGCATGGTGGTTCTCCTCAGGCCTGGTCGCAGAGGCGGACACAGGCCAGGGTGAGCAGGAACAGCCCTGCCAACACCCCCAGCCAGATCAGGTCGGTCATGGTTTTCTTCCCTATTGGCGGCGATCGAAGCGGGTCTTGTCGAAGCGAATGTGGCGGGGCGGCACCGGTATCAGCCGGAACAGGCCGGGCCCCTCGATCAACAGCGCCCAACCGAGCGTCCAGGCGACGACGCCCGAAAGGGCCTCGCCAAATTCAGCCGGCGTGGCGTTGTGCTGCGGCGGACGGTTCATCGAAACGACGAGCGTCCAAACCGCGAGCGCACAGGCGCCGAGCAGCAATACGCCGCCGAAACGCAGCCAAAGCTGCGCAGGCCAGCCGCCCTCGCCTTGTTCCATCCGACGCAACAACACCCACACGGTGAGACTCCCACTTTGGTCGGCTCGCGATGTGGTCTCGGGGGGAGTTAAGGTTCCACGGGGAAGTTGGAACCCACCATAAAGATTCCATAAAATCGTTGGCTGATGCCGGAACCTCTGGATACTAGGCGGGTTCGACGGCGCCGAGGGCGGTGCCGGCCAACGAAAGATTCGCCTTGGAAGCGACGCAAACGGCCGACCAGCACGGCCATCAGGATCGGCTCGGCACGCTCGCAGTGGGTGCGATCGGGGTCGTGTTCGGCGATATCGGCACCTCGCCGCTCTATTCGCTCAAGGAAAGCTTCATCGGCCACCATCCGCTGGCGGTGGATCGCGCGCATATCTTCGGCGTGCTGTCGCTGGTCTTCTGGACGATGATGCTAGTGGTGACGATCAAGTACGTCTTCATCATCCTGCGCGCAGACAACAAGGGCGAAGGCGGCAGCCTGGCGCTGCTCGCGCTGATCCAGCGCAAGCTGGGCGAAACCCGCTGGACGCCGTGGATCGTCGCGCTCGGCGTGATCGCCACCGCGCTCTTCTATGGCGATGCGATCATCACCCCGGCGGTCTCGGTGCTGTCAGCGGTCGAAGGCCTCGCCACCGTCCAGGGCTCGCTGTCCCAGCTCGTGCTGCCGATCAGCATCGTCATCCTGATCGGCCTGTTCGCCATCCAGTCGCACGGCACCGCCAGGGTTGGGAAGCTGTTCGGCCCGGTGATGATCTTCTACTTCATCGTGATCGCGGTGCTCGGCGTGGTCGGCATCGCCAAGAGCCCCGACATCCTCTGGGCGCTCAACCCCTGGTACGCGCTCCATTTCTTCACGCTCGATCCGCTGCTCGCCTTCCTGGCGCTTGGATCGGTGGTGCTGGCGGTGACCGGCGCCGAAGCGCTCTATGCGGATATGGGCCATTTCGGCCGCAAGGCGATCATGGTCTCCTGGCTCTACATCGCCTTCCCCTGCCTGATGCTCAACTATCTCGGCCAGTCGGCGCTGCTGCTGAGCAGCCCGGCGTCGGTGGAGAACCCGTTCTTCCTGCTGGCGCCCGAATGGGCCCGCCTCCCCCTCGTCATCCTCGCGACCGCGGCAACGGTGATCGCCAGCCAGGCGGTGATCTCGGGCGCCTTCTCGGTCACCCAACAGGCGGTCCAGCTCGGCTTCCTGCCGCGCCTGCGCATCCTCCACACCAGCGCGAAGGCGGCCGGGCAGATCTATGTGCCGCTCGCCAACTGGCTGCTGCTGGTCATGGTGATCCTGCTCGTCCTCGGCTTCCGCAGCTCGAGCAACCTCGCCGCCGCCTATGGCATCGCGGTGACGGGCACGATGTTCATCACCGCCTGCATGCTCGGCGTGCTTACCTTCGCCGTGTGGAAATGGCCGCCGGTACTGGCCGGCCTGGTCACGGGTGGCTTCCTGCTGATCGACGGCCTGTATTTCGCCTCGAACGTCACCAAGATCCCCGATGGCGGCTGGTTCCCGCTGCTCGTCGCCGCGATCGTCTTCGTCCTGCTCACCACCTGGGCGACCGGGCGCAAGCTGGTCCGCGCGCGGCTGCACGAAGGTGCGATGCCGATCGAGATCTTCATCCAGTCCGCCGGCCATTCGGTCCAGCGCGTGGGCGGCACCGCGGTGTTCCTCGCCAGCACCGACGACATCCCGCCGGCGCTGCTCCACAACCTCAAGCACAACAAGGTGCTGCACGAGCGCGTGATCATCCTCACCGTCGCGATCGAGCAGGTGCCACATGTCGCGCCCGAACAGCGGGCGGAAGTGAAGCCACTGGGCCAGGGCTTCTACCGCACGATCCTCCACTATGGCTTCATGGACGAGATCGACATTCCCCTGGCGCTGCACGCACTGGGCGATGCCGCCGGCGAGAAGTTCAAGGCGATGGAGACCAGCTATTTCCTCGCCCGCCAGACGCTGATCGCCTCGTCGCGGCCCGGCATGGCGATCTGGCGCGAGAAGCTGTTCGCCTGGATGGTCCGCAACGCCGAAAGTGCGATGGAGTTCTTCAAGCTGCCGACCAACCGGGTAGTGGAGCTGGGCAGCCAGGTCGAGATCTGAAACGGCCTCGGGCCGCGATCGTCATCCCGACGAAAGTCGGGATCTCGTGCGGCTCCTGCCCTGTGCCCTCGCCTGAGATCCCGACTTTCGTCGGGATGACGGCGTGGGGTGGATGGGGGTTTGAAGCCATTCCCTTTCTGAAAAGAGCGGACACAAAACAGCCGGCGCACGGAGGCGTGGCGCCGGCCAGGAAGTCAGGAAAACATGCCGGGGAAGACTGGAGCGACGCCTGGGCGCCGCTCCACTCCCTCCCCCCGAAGATCAGAAGATCATGCGCAGGCCCGCGGTGATGATCCGGCCGGTGCTGGCATAGGTCTGGGTCACCGGGCTCGCGGCGTACATGGTGCGATACTGCGGCTCGTTGGTCATGTTGCGGCCCTCGAGCGACAGCTTGGCGAACTTCGTGACCGCGTAGGAGACCGCGAAGTCGATGTTCAGCTGGTCCTCGTTATAGCCGAAGTCCGCGAACACCGGCGAGTTGCAGGGGCCGCCGCCGACGGTGGTGGTGCCCACCGAGCAGGTGCCGGTCGCCAGCGGGAAACGGTTCACATAGCGGGTGCGATAGGCGCCCGAGACGCGCGCCGAGAACTTGCTGTCCTCATAATAGAGCGTCGCGTTGAACGAGTCCGGCGAGGTGTTGAGGAACGGCCCTTCGGCATAGCTGTTCACCGCGGTGCCCGACACCGTCTGGCTGGTGTTGAGCACCGTGCCGGTCAGGTAGCTGAGGCTGGATTCGATGTGCGTGTAGTTCGCGGTGACGCCGAAATGCTTCAGGAAGCCCGGCAGGAAGAAGAAGTCGGTCTGCAGATTGACTTCGATGCCCTTGATGTCGCCGCCCGGCGCATCCTGGTACTGGCGCACCGCCCAGGTACCGCCGCTGGTGGTGTAGTTCAGCAGCGCCGGGTTGGTGATGAAGGTCAGCACCTGCTGGTAGACTTCGGGCTCGAACACCGCCGAGAGCGGGGCCTCGAGCGCGATCTGCTGCGGGAAGGTGTCGATCTTCTTCTTGAACAGGTTGACCGCGAGCAGCCCGTTATGCGCGAAATACTTCTCGAAGCTCAGGTCGAGGTTCGTCGCGCGGAACGGGTTGAGATAAGGGTTGCCCACCGTCAGCGACGGCGCCGTGCCGTTCGCGTTCAGGCTGGTGGTGAAGGCCGTGGTGCCCGGCGTCAGGCTCGCGAGCTGCGGGCGCGACATAACCTTGGAGGCGGCGAAGCGGACGAGGAAGTTGTCGGCAACTTCCCAGTTCGCGTTCATCGAGGGCAGCCAGTCCCAATATTCGTTCTTGGCGGTCACCCCGAGGCCGGCGACACCGTCCGCACCGCCGACATTGCCCGAACCCGAGACCCGGGTATTGGCGATACGCAGGCCGACATTGCCGCGCAGCGGACGGCCGAGCAGGTTCACATTATAGTCGACCTGGAAGAAGCCCGAGACGTCGGTCTCGGTCACGCCCGAGCGCTGGCGCCCGTCGACCACCGCGCGGAAATCGCCCCACTTGTTCACGCAGTTGCAGTTGATGCCGAACTGATTGATGAACTTGTCGATATCCGGCGCATAATAGCTGGTCGGCGTGCCCTGCGACACGGTCAGCCCCTTGCCGAAGCCGATGGTCTGGCCAAGGTCGGTGATGCTGAGCTTGGATTCCGCCAGCGTCGGGTTGATCGCTTCGATAGACTGGTTGCGGCGGCCCTGGTCGCCGACATAGGCGAATTCCTTGGCCGTGCCGCCGAAGCGGATCGACATCTCGGGCAGCGCTTCATAGGTGAAGTTGACCCGCGCCACCTTGAACTCGTTGTCCACGCTGTTGGTGAAGTAGCGGATCGTCGAAAGACCCTTCACCAGCGTCCAGTTGTTCGCATTGGCCACGTCGAAGCCCGGGTTGAACACCGGCATCTTGCCGTCGCCGCGCGCGTCGAAGGTGTAGCCGTCCTTGTCGATCGCGTTGAACTCGGCGAGCAGGCCGTATGCGCGGAATTCCGACTTGGACCAGCCGCCGGTCGCATCGGCATAGAAGCCCGGCGCGAACTCCTGGTGGACGTTCAGCGTCACCTGCTTGAAGTCGGTGCGGCCATATTGGGTGTCGGCGAAGCTGCGCCAGTCGACATCGTCGAGCACCATATAGTCGGCCTGGCCGGCGCCGTTGACATGTGCTTCGCGGATCTTGGTGTTCGGGCGGCCGAGCAGCTCGTTGTAATAGCCGGTCTGGTTCGCGGTCGCGACATAGCCGGGCGAAGCCGGATTGTTGTAATAGTCGAACGGGTTGAGGTTGTTCGGGTTGAGGCTGTTGAAATAGCCCGTCAGCGGCGTCTGGCCGACGCCGTTGCCCGCCTGGTCGCCGTTGCAGTCGATGATCGCGCTCGGCACGCAGTTCGCATAGAGCGCGACGCGGTCGGCATAGCCATTGGCGGTGCCGACGGCGCGCAGGCCGGCGGTGCCGGTGCCGACGACGCGGGCATTGGTGCCGTTGCGGTTCAGGCCGATCGGCGTGATGCCGGTGTTGTTGCTGTTCTGGTCGTAGCGCGAGAAGACGCCGTCGAGCGTGATCTCGGTGCCCGGACCCGGCTTCCACTGCATCGTCGCGGTGGCGCCGATCCGCTCATAGTCGAGATACTGGCGGCCGACCGAGGGCAGGCCCGGGATGATCGTGGTCGGGGTGACCGCGGCATAGGCGGTCGGGTCCGAGCCGAAGGTCGCACCGGTGCCCTGGTTGCTCGGGCGGGCGAAGCCGAAGACGTTCGGCGTGATGCCGGCGATCTGCGAGTTGCGATAGGTGTATTCGAACACGCCGATATTGCGGCGATAGGCGTCGATCTGCTGGTCCTGCTTCTGGTACGCGCCCGAGACCAGGATGCCGAAATTGTCGGTCACGCGCACCGAGGCGAGGCCCGTGAAGCGCGGGTTCCAGCTCTTGCCGTTCTCGCGATACTCGGCCTCGGCGCCCACGGCGAAGCGGTTCTTCTTGTACGAGAGCGGGCGGCCGGTGGTCAGGTCGATGATCGCGCCCAGCGAGCCTTCGTCATTCTCCGCCGCGGTTGACTTGGTCACCTTGATGCCGCCGAACAGTTCCGAGGCGAAGGTGTTGAAGTCGAAGCCGCGCGAGCGGTTCGCGCCGGCGTCGGACTGGTTGCCGCCCGCGATGTTCTGGGCATCGGCGCCGTTCAGGCGCACCGCCTGGAAGTCGCCGCCCAGGCCGCGCACGGTGATCGTGCGGCCTTCGCCATTGTCGCGGTCGATCGAGACGCCCGGCAGGCGCTGGATCGATTCCGCCAGGTTCGCATCGGGGAAGTCGGCGATGTCCTCGGCGGTGATCGCGTCGACGATCTGGTTCGAGTTGCGCTTGATGTTGACCGAATTGGCCAGCGAGGCGCGGAAACCGGTGACAACGATCGCATCGCCGCTCTCGGTCTGGTCCTGCGGCCGCGCCTGCGGGTCGTCCTGCGCGGTCGCGGCCACCGCCGTGGTGGCTTCGGTGGTCTGTGCCCAGGCCGGCGCCGCCATCAGCAGCGCAAGGCCGAGCGCGCCGAGCGCCGTCGTGCCGCGCAGCGCCGAACGGCGTGCAACCAGGGTGTCAGCGGTAGAAAGCATAATTCCTCCCCCAAAGGTCTTTTCATCGACAAGCACTGGTCGATGCGCCCATTGGGAAGCCTGGAATCAGGGTGCGACGCAGCATCGCGGAAAACGACATGAGTCGCCCCGCAAGTTCCAGCCATGTCGCGACTTGCCCCCTCCCACGCCCCGCATGCGGATCTTCACGTCCACTTGGGCGCAAGCGTATCAGTCACGCTTGTTCACGCTATCAATCTCGCGCCCGGCCACCGATGTCAACCGGTGTCATTGAACTAAATGTCACAATTCCGGGATTGCGGTATTTCAGCAACATCGGGGAAATGCTGCTATGCAGCGCAGGCTCAGCCCTCGCGCGGCGGCGCCACCGAGGCACGGTGGATCAGCGTCGAGGGGAAGAGCGAAGGCTCCTCGACGGCATTGTCGTCCCCGCCGAAAAAGTCCGCGAGCAGCTTGAGCGCTGCCGAGCGCGCCATCGAGATGATCGGCCAGTGCACCGTCGTCATCGGCGGCCAGATATGCGAGGCGATCGCGGTATCGTCGAAGCCGATGATCGACAGGTCCTCGGGCACGCTCATCCCCCGCCGGCGCGCGGCATGCAGCGTCGCGGCCGCCATCTCGTCGTTCGAGGCGAAGATCGCGGTCGGCCGCGGCGACAGGTCGAGCAGCCGGTCGGCGGCCGCCAGCCCGGTCTCGAAGGTGTAGTTGCCGTCCGCGATCAGGCTGCGCGGCAGCTTGATCCCGGCCACTTCGAGCGCGTTCTCGAAGCCCTTGCGCCGCTCGCGCGCCGAGCGGAAGCCGTGCGGCCCGGCGATCAGGCCGATGCGGCGATGGCCGAGCGCGATCAGGTGGTTCACCGCCTCGGTCACCACGTCGCAGTCGTTCGAGGCGACCATATGCTCGGAGGAATCCAGCGTCGCCGAGCCCATGCGGACATAGCGGATGCCCAGCTCGCGGCAGAGCTCGGCCACCATCTCGTTCTCCGAGACCGGCGGCAGGAACATCACGCCGTAGAGCCGCTGGCGCTCGAGGAAGTTGCGCACATCCTCGAGCATCGTCGAGCTGCCGCGGTCGATCGGACGGACGATCAGTTCGAACTCGGTATCGCGCATCGCCTCGAGCATGCCGGCCTGCACGTTCATCACCATCTGGGCGTTGGGATTGTCGTGGATCAGCCCGATCAGGAAGTTGCGCCGCAAGGCCAGCGCGCGCGCCTGGACATTGGGGACATAACCCAGCTCGCTGATCACCTGCTCGACCCGGGCACGGGTGTCGCCGTTGAGCAACGGCGAGCGGTTGATCACCCGGCTGACGGTCTTCTTCGAGACGCCCGCAATACGCGCGACGTCGTTGATGGTGGGCTTTCCGGTTCTCTCCATCGGCCGAGCATAATGGCTCGCGGGACAAAGCGATACTTCATTATCGACGCAGCAATCCGGTAACCGGTGTCAAACACTCTCCCCGTCATCCCCGCGCAGGCGGGGATCCAGAGTCACGGGCGAGCCGGCAGAGAAACGCTGGATCCCCGCCTGCGCAGGGATGACGGTGAAAAGAGCGCGGGGGATGTCGATCGCAGTGTCAGCTCCCCGGCTGGATATACGGCACCCTGCCCCACAGCTCGCGTTCCCATTTGCGCGGATCATTGACCAGCCGGCTGGGCGCATCGAACACCATCGTCGCGCGATTGGGCAGCGTATAGGGCGCCCAGGCGGGCAGCCCCTTCGCCACCGGCCGGCCGGTGCGCGCCAGCGCGGCAAAGGCGCCCATCACCTGCGCGCTCAGCTTCTGCGCGGCGGCACCCGTGCCGGTGAACGAGCCCGGGGCGTCGAGCGTGCCGAAGGCCAGCGCGATGTCCATCGTGTGCGGGGCGCCGCGCTCCGGTTTTGTCGGTGACTGGAAATCGACCTGATAGACCCAGGTGGACCTGGCCCCCGCCGCCGCCCGCGCATCCGCCTCGAGCCACTGGCCCGGCCAGCTGCGCCCGGCGGTGGTGGCCCGGTAGAAGAGCTGTTCCGGCGTATCCTGCGGGAAATGCGCGCGATACTGGGCGACCGCCCATTCGGGCAGCAGGTCCATCCGCAGCTCCGGCGCCATCCGCTCGGCGACATTGTCCCAGGTCAGCCCCTTCACCTTGGCCGAATTGGGATCGATGAAGGCGCGTGTCTCGTCATGCGTATTGCCCAGGATCATCGGGATCGACAGGCTCTGCGGATTGGCGTCGGGCCAGAACGGGTGGCGGGTGAGCCATTTCATGTCGAGCACCGGCCCGAAATAGACGCCGCCGCCCAGGATCGGATCGGTCGCATCGAGCGCGTCGACCAGTCTCTCCACCGGCATGTCGAGCAGCGGCTGGAGATTGTCCTGCTTCACCCCCAGCTTCGCGAGATAGGCCTGGGCGCGCCTGGTGGCGTTCATCGGGCCCGAAGCGGTCACCTGCTGCCCGCTCATCGTCGCGGCGGAGTGGAACAGGCCCTTCGCCGCCGGCATACCCATCAGCGTCGCGATCTTGGCGCCGCCGCCCGACTGGCCGAAGACGAACACCCGCTTCGGATCGCCGCCGAACGCCGCGATATTGTCCCGCACCCATTGCAGCGCGAGGATCAGGTCGAGCTGCCCGAGATTGCCGCTGTCCGCGAAGCGCGGATCGAAGCGGGCGAGATAGAGATAGCCGAGCGCGTTGAGCCGGTGGTTGACCGTCACCACCACCACATCCTCGGTCGCGGCGAGCTTCGCGCCGTCGTTGAGCGGCACGGTGACGGTGCCGTTCGAATAGGCGCCGCCATGGATGTAGAGCATCACCGGGCGCTTCGCCGCCGGGCTTGCCCCGGGCGTCCACACGTTGAGGAACAGGCAATCCTCGGACGCGCGCTGGTCGCCCTTCCCCTGCGGACAGATCGGACCATAGTCATGCGCCGGAACCGTCACGCCGGGCGTGGCATGCGCCACCGGCGCGCGGAAGCGCGGCGCGTTGCCATAGCGGATGCCCCGGAAGCGCAGCATGCCGCCGTCGAGCCGGTCGCCTTCGAAGCGCCCTGCCCGCGTCTCGACCACTGCTTCTCCCGGCGCGGCCCGCGCCACCAGCGGCATCGCCGCCAGCGCCATGCCACCCGCCACTACGCCACGCCTCGATACGCCACTCATTGACCCGCTCCCGTGATGATATGTCCCGTCGCTTCCTCGATCCGGCCGAGTGCCTCGCGGGTAAGCGCCGCCTGGCGCCCCGCTTCTTCCGCCTCGCCGGCAAGCCGCCCGACCTCCAGGCTGATCGTCGCGATCAGCGCCGCGATCTCGCGCGAGGAGACCGCCGTCTCGTCGATCGAGGCGAGGATGCCCGCCACGGTCGCCATCTGCGCTTCCATCTCGCCGGATACCGCCCGCACCCGCGCCAGCAGCTCGGTGACCACGCCCAGGATCGCGCGATTGGTCTCCGCCATCGCGCCGCTTGCGGCCTGCGCCTCGCGGACCGTCGCGGTGATGTCGCCGCTCGCATTGGCCGCCTGGTCGGCGAGGCTGCGCACTTCCTGCGCCACCACCGCGAAACCGCGTCCGCTATCGCCTGCCCGCGCCGCCTCGATGCTGGCGTTCAGCGCGAGCAGCTTGGTCTGATGGGCGATGCGCGAGATCAGCGTGACCACGTCCTCGATCCGGGCATTGTGCGCGGCAAGGCTCTCGGCGCTCTCCTTGCCCTTGAGCGCGATCGCATCGGCATTGCCCGCCACTTCAGCGGCTGCCGACGCATCCTCGCGGGCGCGTTCATAGGCCGTGATCAGCCCGGCGGCACTGCGCGCGGATTCCCCCATCGCCACCGCGGCCTGATCGGCGGCAGAGGCCACTTCCGAAGCGGGTGCCCGCAGGCTGAGCAGATCGGCCGCGCTGCGTTCGGTGAACTGGGCGATCTCGCGGCTCGCCCGCGCGGTGCTGGCAATCGATTCAGTGAGCTCGGCCCGCACTTCGGCGAGTTCCTGTCGCCGGATCGCCTGGGCGCGCAGCCGCGCGATCTGGCGAAGGCGGCTGGCGATGATCTCGAACTCGATCACCGCAAGCTTCTGGGTGGCGCGGGTCAGCCGCTCGAGCTGGTCGGGATCGCGGCTCAGCTCGAAGAACAGCGCATGGATATGCATCTGCGCGACCAGCATCGATGCCGCGACGGTGGAGAATTCCAGCCCGTCCTCGGCGATGCGATCGGCCTCGGCGACGATCCGGTCCAGCCAGGCCTGGTCGATCGGCCGCGACAGCTTGGCGCGGGCATAGTCCACCCGGCTCTGCACCAGCGCATCGGGCACGGCCGCGCCCGCGCGCCGTTCCAGCAGCTCGCGCGCCACGCCGGCGATATGCGGCTCGATGAAGCGCCAGGCCTCGGCCAGTTCGGCCTCGAACTGTGCGTCGATCGCATAGGCTTTGCGCAACTGCGCGGCGTCACGTTCTTCGGACGCCGCCTCAGCGGCGAGTAAGAAATGCTCTCCCATCGGCTATCCCCACCCTCTCCGGGGCGATATTTCGCCTCCGGCAGATCATCGGCGGACGTCGAATCCGCCTTCGCTGAACGCGGCCAGATCGGCACGCGTGAACAAGCTCGCATCGCCCGGCAGCGAATGCTTGAGCGCCGTCAGCCCCAGCCCCGCTTCGGCCGCTGCCTTCGCATCGCCGCCGCTCTCGATCAGGCCGTGCAGCACACCAGCAGCAAAGGCATCGCCCGCGCCGATACGATCCACGATGCCGGCGATCAGAACTTCGTCGGTCTGGTAGCCGCCGGCGCGCGTATCGACCCGCGCCGAAACGCGGTGGCTGTCGGCATCGTCGACATGGCGCGCGGTGTTGGCGATCGTCTGGAGCTTCGGAAACGCCGCGAACGCAGCCTCCGCCGCCTCGCGCCGGCGATCGGCGCCGTCGCCCGAGAATTCGCGCCCGAGCAGCAGCGAGATGTCGCGGTGGTTGCCGAACAGCAGGTCGGCATGGCCGATCAGCTGGGTCAGCACCGCCTTGGGATCGCTGTCCCAGCTTTCCCACAGCTTCGCGCGGTAATTGCCGTCGAACGACACCGGGATGCCCCGGGCAGCCGCCGCTTCCGCCGCGGCGATCGCGGCGCTGGCGGTGTTGTGGCCGAGCGCGGGCGTGATGCCCGACAGATGGAGCCGGGTGGCGCCCTCGAGCAGCACATTCCAGTCCCACACATCGGCCGGGCGCTCGGCGAACACCGAATGCGCGCGGTCATAGACGATATCGGAAGCGCGCAGGCCCGCGCCCTGGGTCAGGAAATACAGGCCGAGCCGGCCGGGCGCCGAGACGATCGTCGAGGTATCGACGCCGCGCCGGCGCAGCTCGCCGATCGCCGCCGCGCCCAGCGCATTGTCCGCCACCACGCTGATCATCCGGACCTTGTGGCCAAGGCAGGCCAGGCCGGTGGCGACATTCGCCTCGGCCCCGGCGACGTTCACGTCGAGCTTCGGCGTCTGCAGCAGCAGCTCGCGCCCGGGCGCCGACAGCCGCAGCAT
Source organism: Sphingomonas kyeonggiensis (assembly GCF_014204495.1). Classification (GTDB taxonomy): domain Bacteria; phylum Pseudomonadota; class Alphaproteobacteria; order Sphingomonadales; family Sphingomonadaceae; genus Sphingomonas; species Sphingomonas kyeonggiensis_A. The sequence goes on from NZ_JACHLN010000002.1 coordinate 1,332,976, forward strand.
CAGCTCACCGAAAAAGACGATGCTCATCGCGCCAGCCACCCGCCGTCCACGGCGAGGATATGGCCCTGGATATAGTCCGCCGCCGAGGAAGCGAGGAACACCGCCGCGCCGCCCATGTCTTCCGGCGAGCCCCAGCGTCCGGCGGGAATGCGCTCCATGATCTGGCGGTTGCGCGTCTCGTCCGCCTGCAGCGCCGCCGTGTTGTTGGTGGCGATGTAGCCCGGGGCGATCGCGTTCACGTTGATGCCCTTGGTCGCCCATTCATTGGCGAGCAGCTTGGTGAGGCCGCCGATGCCCGACTTGGACGCGGTGTAGCTCGGTACGCGGATGCCGCCTTGGAAGGTGAGCATCGAGGCGATGTTGATGATCTTGCCGCCGCCATTGGCGACCATGTGCCGGCCGGCGGCCTGGCAGAGGAAGAACACCGACTTGAGGTTGGTGTCGACCACCGCGTCCCAGTCCTCCTCGGTGAAATCGAGGCTGTCGTTGCGGCGGATGATGCCGGCATTGTTGACCAGGATGTCGAGCCCGCCCAACTTATCCACAGCTTCGTCCACAACCCTGCCCACAGGCTCGATGGTCGAGAGATCGGCCGAGATGATCTCCGCCCTGCGGCCGAGCGCGCGGACCTTCTCGACGGTTTCCTGCGCCGGGGTGCGGCCCACGGCGGCGATGTCCGCGCCGGCGGCGGCAAGCGCCAGCGCAATGCCCTGGCCGATGCCGGTATTGGCGCCGGTGACTACGGCAACCTTGCCGGAAAGATCGAAGGGATTGGTCATTGCTTCTCTCGCTCGCCTCCCGTGCGGGAGGTGTCGGGTGGATATTTGGAAGGGTAGCGGGCGCCGATCGGCGCCGCCCGCTCCGGGGTCTCGGCTCAAGCCAGCTGGCAGATGTCCATGACGTTCATGTCGGTATAGTCCTGGTTCTCGCCGGCCATCGCCCAGATGAAGGTATAGGCGCGCGTGCCCGAGCCCATGTGGACCGACCAGGGCGGCGAGATCACCGCTTCCTGGTTCGCGATCACGATATGGCGAAGCGCGTCCGGCTCCCCCATATAGTGGAAGACGCGGTCGTTCTCGCCCAGGTCGGTGTAGAGGTAGATTTCCGAGCGCCGCTCATGGACGTGGCACGGCATGGTGTTCCACACCGAGCCCGGCTTGAGCGTGGTCAGGCCCATCACCAGCTGTGCGCTGTCGCACACGCCGGGGATGACGAGCTGGTAGATCGAGCGCTCGTTCGATTCCTCCAGGCTGCCGCGGTCGAGCCGGTTGGCGTCGGCGATGCCCAGCTTGCGGGTGGTGAATGCCTTGTGGGCGGGGCAGGATACCAGATAATAGCGCGCGCCGGCGCCCGCGAACCGCACATCCGCCGCGCCCATGGTCACATACAGGCAATCCTTGTTGCCCAGTTCGAATCCCTCCCCATCAACGGTGACCGTCCCGGATTCGCCAATATTGACCACCGCCAGCTCGCGGCGCTCCAGGAACGGATGCCCCGCCGCCGAAGCCGGCTCGGTCTGGTCGGGCAGCTTGATGCTACCCGCACCCGGCGTCGCCCCGCCGATCACCATGCGATCGGCATGGGTGTAGTTCAGCACGACTTCACCCTCGCGGAACAGGTCCGTGATCAGATAGCGGTCACGCAGTTCCTCGTTCGAGACGCACTCCATCATGTCGGGGTGCGTGGCGTAATAGGTCCGTTCGAACATGGCGGGGCTCCGTTGCGTCAGGCAGCGTTGAGGCGGTTCAGGCGGGTTCGGCTTCGCGCGCGGCCACGCTCTTCAGATATGCGCTGATCTCGGCATCCTGCGAGTTGGCGTAGAAATATTCGGCGAACTTCTCGCCGGCGATCGCGGCGCGCAGCAGGTCCTGGTCGACGTTTTTGAGGACGGTCAGCATGTCGTTGCAGGTCACCGCCTTGAGATCCTTCAGGATGCCGCGGTTCTTGCGCATGATCTCCGCACGCTCCTTCGGATAGCCGAGGCCGCGCTCGCCGTCGAACAGCTTGGCGTACACGTCCTTGAGGTTCAGCTCGGCGGCCCAGCCGAAACCCTTGGCATAGGGCATCGAGATCGCGTTGCCGTCGTTGATCTGGCCGAACAGGAAGGCGTCGGTCGGGTCGATGACCAGGCCGCAGAACACGCCCGGCATCGCGTTGCAGGCGAGCATCGCGCCCATGCCGGTGCCGCAGCCGGTGACGACGAAGTCCGCCGCGCCCGAGTTGAGCAGGATGCCGGCCAGCAGGCCGTTCATCACATAGGTGAGCGAGGCATCGTCCTCGGCCGAATACATGCCGTAGTTGAACACCTGATGGCCCAGCGGCTCGGCAACGCTGGTCAGCGCATCATGGATGATGCTGTTCTTGGCGGCCTGGCTGTTCTCGTTGATCAGCGCGATCTTCATGATGGTTCCTTCAATATCTGTCCGGCGGGGCGACCGGGCCTGGGGTTTGCCCCTGTGAATGGGTCAGGCGGCTTCCGCACGGCGCGGGGCCTCGTCGAGCTTGTACGCCTTGCGCACCAGCCCGTTGGTGAGTTCGTGCGCCAGCTCGGCAGCCTCCCAGTCGAGCAGCCGCCCCTCGGCGACCAGCCGGGCGAGGAAAGCGCAATCGACGCGGCGGGCGACATCGTGCCGCGCCGGGATCGACAGGAAGGCGCGAGTATCGTCGTTGAAGCCGACGGTGTTGTAGAAGCCGGCCGTCTCGGTCACCTGCTCGCGGAAGCGGCGCATGCCCTCGGGCGAGTCATGGAACCACCAGGAGGGGCCGAGCTTCAGGCACGGATAATGGCCGGCCAGCGGCGCCAGCTCGCGGGCATAGACAGTCTCGTCGAGCGTGAAGAGGATGATCGAGAGATCGGTCGAGGTGCCGAACCGGTCGAGCAGCGGCTTGAGCGCATGCACATAGTCGGTGCGCATCGGGATGTCCGCGCCCTTGTCGCGGCCATGGCTCTCGAACAGCCCGCCATTGTGGTTGCGGAAAGAGCCCGGATGGATCTGCATCACCATCCCGTCCTCGACGCTCATCGCCGCCATCTCGGTCAGCATCTGGGCGCGGAACAGCTCGGCATCCTGCGGGGTCCAGCGATCGGACAGGATCGTGCGGAACAGCCGCTCGGCCTCGTCCTTGCTCAGGTTCGCGGTGGCCGCCGTCGGATGGCCATGATCGGTCGCGGTGGCGCCGGCGGCGCGGAAATCGGCGCGGCGCTTGCGATGCGCGGCGAGATAGCCGTCCCAGCTGTACACGTCCTCGCCGGTCTTCTCGGCGAATATCTTCATCGCGCCAGCGAACTGCTCATGCTCGACGTCGATCACCGCGTCCGGGCGATAGGTGGTGACTACCCGGCCGTTCCAGCCGCTATTGTGGATCGCATGGTGCGGCGAAAGATCGTCCTGCGGCCCCTCGGTGGTGGCGAGGAAGCCGATGTTGAAGCGATCGAACAGCGCGCGCGGCTTGAACGCGTCGGTCGCCAGCTTGGCGTTGATCGTGTCGTAATAGAGGTCGGCGGTGGTGGCATCGAGCGCCACGTCGAAGCCGAACACCTCGCCGAACACATGGCTCAGCCACATCGACGACGGGGTGCCGCGGAACAGATAGGTGTGCTGGGCAAAGGTCCGCCATGCCTCGCGCGGGTCGGTGGCTGGCATGCCCGCCTTGCTCGGCACACAGAGCGCATCGAGCGACACGCCCTGCGAATAGAGCATGCGGTAGATATAGTGATCCGGCGAAAGCAGCAGCTCGGTGGCGTTCGACCAGTTGGCGTTGGTCGAGAACCAGGTCGGATCGGTATGCCCATGCGGGCTGATGATCGGCAGCCCGGCCACTTCGGCATAGAGCGCACGCGCGATACTCCGCGAACGATCCTCCGCCGGGAACAGCCGGTCAGGGTCTAGCTTCAGGGGCCGGGCCATCTTCAATCCTCTCGTTTACGCGACGTCCGCGCGCTCAAGGCGCGGCGAAAGCAGGTGGATCGAAAGCAGCGCCAGGAAATACGCCGCACCCGCGACGATGAAGAGCGGCGCGTAGCTGCCGATCACGTCGAGCACATAGCCCGCGTACTTCGAGAAGACCATGCCGCCTACGGCACCGACCGTGCCACCAATACCAATGACCGAACCCACCGCGAAGCGCGGTACGGTGTCCGAAGGGATAGTGTAGAGCGTCGCCGAGAAGCTCTGGTGCGCGGCGGCGGCCACGCCGACGAAGAACACGCTGATCCAGAGGTTGCCGTAGAAGGTGGTGAAGACCACCGGGAGCACGAAGCAGGCCGAGATCAGCATGGTCAGCTTGCGCGCCTTGTTCACGCTCATGCCGGTGCTCATCAGCTTGCCCGAGAGCCAGCCGCCCGCGACCGAGCCGACGTCCGAGATCAGGTAGATCGCGCCTAGCGCGATCGCCGCGGTCGGCGAGTCCCAGCTCGTCAGGTTCAGGCCATATTCCTTGCCCAGCCAGCTGGGCAGCCAGAACAGGTAGAACCACCAGATCGGGTCGATGAAGAACTTGCCGAGCGCGAAGGCCCAGGTCTCGCGCTTGACCAGCAGCTTGCCCCACAGGTTCTTCACCTCGACCACGGGGTCGGCGGGATCCTGCGTGATGTAGGCGAGTTCGGCCTCACCCACCTTGGGGTGGTCGGCCGGCTTGTCGCGGAAGATGGCGAGCCAGGCGATCAGCCAGATCACGCCGAAAACGCCGGTGATCACGAAGGTCATGCGCCAGCCGACCGCCGGGACCATCGCCCAGATCAGCAGCGGGGTGAGGATCGCGCCGACATTCGAGCCGGCGTTGAACAGGCCGACCGCGAAGGCGCGCTCCTTGGCGGGGAACCAGTCCGCGACGGTTTTCACGCCCGCCGGGAAGTTGCCCGATTCACCGATGCCCAGACCGAAGCGGGCCAGGGTGAACTGCATCACGCTGTGCACGCCGCCATGCGCGACGTGCGCGATCGTCCAGATCACGACGGCGATCGCATAGCCGAAGCGCGCGCCGATCGCGTCGACGATCTTGCCGAAGGCGAGATAGCCGATCGCGTACGCGGCCTGGAAATAGAAGACGATGTTGGCGTAGTCGGTCTCGGACCAGCCGAGTTCCTTGGAGAGATCGGGCTTGAGCACCGCGATCATCTGCCGGTCGACATAGTTGATGGCGGTGGCGGCGAAGAGCAGCCCCACGATCACCCAGCGGTAGCGACCGACGCGCGAAACCGCGCCGGAGACTGCCGCCTCTCCCTTACTCGCCATCATTCTCTCCCTATTATTTTATGCCGCGCGACCGCCGAATCAGGCGTCGTGGATGCCGACAATACGGCACTTGACGCTGTAGTCCTGCGCGAACCGAGCATCGACCAGCTCACCGACCCGAACCGGATGCACGCCGGTGACGGCGCCGGTGGAGATCCACTGGCCCTGGGCAAGCGGCAGCTGCCGGCTGGCGGCAAGCTCGAACAGGAAACGGACGGCACCGAAGGGGCCGTCGAGCATCGTGCTCGCGGTCGCCTCGCCGGCCACTTCGTCTTCGATGACCAGCGACACGGGCCAATCGAGGAAATCCGCGTCGAGCGGGATCGCCGCGCCGATCACCAGGCCGTTGTTGTTGCCGAAATCCGAAACGGTCACGGCCGGACCGTGCGCGTTGATCCCCGGGAAGGGCGAGCTAGCCACTTCGATGCCGACATGGATCGCATCGACATATTCCGCGACCTCTTCATTGGTCCAGGCGCGGTCGAAACTCTCGGGCAGCGGGCCCAGACGCAGCAGATATTCCGCCTCGCCGGCAGCAAAACCCTGCTCGAACACCGGCATGTCGGGCACATCCCCCTCGCCCGCCGTCACCACCGAATCGGCGAAGATCGGACCGGCCAGGCGGTTCGCGCCATAGGTGGCGTCGAGCGGTTCCGGGATCTTCCCGACCTTCCAGCCGACGACCTTGTCGCCGAACAGCTCGATCGCGCGCTCCTGGATGCCATAGGCTTCGTCGAGCGTACCGGGCAGGTCGCCCGGATAGTCGTTCAGCGCATTGCCCGCCTGACGAGCTGAAACAAATGCCTGGGCGATGGCGTCAGCCGGTTCCCGTCCTTCGATCAACTTGAAATTCCCCATTGTTCCGGTCGCGTGAGGGCCGCTCGCCACGCGCGGCTGGCACAAATGCAGCCGCCGCCCGACATCGCCGCTCCACCCGCTTCGCCTGCCCCGATCACCGCTCGCCTCCAACGGTTTCTCAGGATCTGGGAAAGACAGGCCGGAGCCGGTGCCGGACCATGTCGAGTAACTTGCGCGCGATCTCCTCTCCGAGTGGCCGCGTCCCGGCTTTGCTCGGGTCCGCGGAATGTCGCCCAATGCTACCGGTGTCACGGTGGCGCGTCAACGCACCTAAAGCCGGATCGTCGAAATAGCATGGAAACGAGAAAGGGATTGCCACCGGTGTCAGCCATCGCCATGCTTGACAACAAAGGCGGCCGAGACCGTCCTGTTATGGTTCAGAGAGGCATGTCATGATCCGCACGTCCACCAGCATCGCCCTGGCATGGGCTCTCGCGCTCTCCGCCGGCCCCGCCTTCGCGCAGACGACGGACGACGGCCTGCTCTTCCGCGCCTCGGGCGACAAGAACGGCACCGCGGAAAAGGCGCGCGGCGACGCGGTCCCCAATTTCCAGACCAAGGTCAGCAACGTGCCGGACGGCGCGATCGGGGGTGCGTTCCGCTGGGCGGATGACGGCTATATCGCCTGGAATGCCCCGGGAAACATCCAGGCGCAGCGCGGCACACTCTCCTTCTTCTGGCGCTCACGCGAGCCGGTGGGCGAAGCCCCCTTCGTGATCTTCCGCGTCGGCTATGCGGATCATAGCAGCTGGGACATGGCGTTCCTGCGCATCGACTGGAACGGCCACGGCTTCGATGCCTTTGTGACCGACGCCAATCTCTCGCGCGTCCGCGTCTCGTTCCAGCTGCCCGCAAACCCGGCGCCTGAAGCCTGGCAGCATATCGCCTTTGCCTGGGACGAGAGCGTCGGGGTCAGGCTCTTCGTCGATGGCAAGGAAGTCGCCCGCAAGGACCAGAAGGCCGATCTCGATACCGGGCTCGACCAGTTCGGCATGGCCGGCCGGGTGATGGCGCCGCATCAGGTGCAGAGCCGCTACAATTTCATGCGCGGCAGCGATCTCGACGAGATCCGCGTCTATGATCGCATGCTCGACGCTGCCGGCATAGCGGCGCTTGCCGCCAAGGCCGAGCCTGCGCCCTCGCCCGCCATAGCCGATGCCGGCAAGCGCGCCGCTTGGCTCCACCGCTTCGGCTGGGACGCCGCCTCACCGCCGGTGCTCGACGACAAGGTCACCAGCGTCCGCAAGGTCGAGTTCGCCGATGCGAAGGACCTGAAGGAATGGATGTGGAAGGGCGTGGACGGCATCGCCGAGACTACCTGGCCCGGCGTCTATAACCGCTCGAAGCTGCCCGGCCGCGACGATTATTTCGAGCTGCCTGACTGGAACGTCTATGTCGAGGGCGGCAAGACCTACACGCTGACAGTCCCCAAGGACGAGAAGTTCAACCGGCTCGAGATTCGCGGCGCCGCCCATGGCACGCTCGATTACGCCGCGCCCGGCAGCAGCTTCCGCAGCCTGGCCAAGCGCCTGCAAGGCGTGGTCCGCAGCATCACGTCGCTCGGCGAGGCACAGGGTGGCACGCTGCGCTTCACCAATGTGATGCAGGAGCAGCCGATCCAGGAGATCTGGGCCTACAACGTCGCCGCCGGCAAGGAGCCCGAAGGCGCGTTCAAGCTCAACTATACGGTGGACGCCAAGGTCTCGGCCGATCTCGCCGCGCTCGCACCGCTCAACAAGTTCATCCGCGGCCGCTATCCGGCCGACGAGCGCAACACCGTGCTCGCACTTCCGCCCGGTGCCGGCTCGGCAGCCGCTGGCGCAGGCAGCGCCGCTTCGACCGGCGCCGCCGCGCATGTCGAAGGCGCGATGCCGATCGTCCATGTGCTGATCCCCTCGGGCTTTGGCGACGCCTTTGCCGGCCGCGCACTGGCCCGCGCCTGGAACTATGGCTGGGAGAACATCCGCGACGGCCTTGATGGCATCGCGCTCGACATCCCCGCGCTCAAGGCGACGCCCGCCAAGGACGGGCTGATCCCGCTCAACATCAAGGTGAAGGACCCGATCTGGCCAGGCCGCGACATGATCGACCTGTCGGTCTCGGTCCGTCCCGGCGAGGCACGCACGCTCTGGCTCGACCTGCGCGATCGCATCCTCACCAATGACAGCCTCTATCTCTCGGTCGCTTCCGCTGCGCCCGATTTCGGCCCGGCGTCGCTCGATGGCATGAACATCCGGCTGGTGTTCAAGGACCGCAAGGAAGCGCTGCCCGAGCACATCGCCGACCGCTTCAACCAGGTGAAGGACAATTGGGGCTTCCTGGTCGAGGAGCACACCGCTTCGAAGCGCGCCGCCATGTATGCCCGCGTCTTTGCGGACGTGAGCGACCTGCTGCGCGTCGATCCCGACAATGTCGAGGGGCGCCGCTATTGGGCGGACATCAGCTACGGCCCGCAGAACCTGCCCGATTTCAAGCAGCCCGAAGCGCCCGCCGGCGTGCCGCTCTGGGCGTTCCGCCAGCTTGAGGATCTCAAGATCACCCGCCAGTTCGTGAACTGGTGGATCGACAACCGCCAGGTGCCGTACGGCGATTTCGGCGGCGGCATCTCGGACGACACCGATCTGCTCCAGCAATGGCCGGGCCTCGCGCTGATGGGGGTCGATCCGGACAAGATCAACGGCTCGCTCCGCGCCCTGTCCGAGGCGGTCTACAAGAACGGCATGATGGTGAATGGCCTCGGCTATATCACCACCGACGAGCTCCATGCCTATGAGGAAGGGATGAACTCGGATGCCGAGCGCCTTTACCTCAACTGGGGTGAACCGCGCGCGGTCGAGCGGCTGATGGCGACGGTGAAGGCGTTGAAGGGCGTGATCCTGCCTAATGCCGTCGGCCACCTGCACTTCGCCAGCAACTGGTATGGCGCCCGCAAGATGTACCGGGAGGGGCCGTTCGAGTGGCAGAAGCCCTATAGCTGGGTCGTCCTCCATGCCCCCACGCTGGTCGGTCTCTACAACGGCAATCCCGATGCCCGGGGCCTGATCACCGGCATCACAGACGGACTGCTCGCGCATGGCAAGCAGGACGCAAAGGGCAACTGGTCCTGGCCGAACGAGATCAACTGGCGGACCGATGCCGAGCGTGCCGGCGATGGCGGCGGCGCTTCCACCCCGATCCAGGCCGCCTGGTCGGCCTATCGCTTCACCGGCGACGCGAAATATCTGGGCCCGATCCTCGCGCGCGTCGGCAAGAGCGGCCCCGCCTCCGTCCAGGACATCAACGAGAATGTCATCAAGCTGCTCGGCAGCGACAAGGACTGGTCGAAGACGCTCACCGACAAGGCGAAGAAGGGCGGCGCCTTCGAGCAATGGGCCGCCTGGGACGCGACCGGCGACACCAAATACCTGGAATCGCTGCATGCCGCGGCGATCGAGGACAAGTCGCAGCGCCAGTACATGTACACCGAGGGCCATTGGTGGTCCGACCGGGTCGACCAGCCCAACGAGATCCTCCAGCGCGAGCGGCTCGGCGGCATCGCGCTTCGCCGCAACCAGACCTGGCCGGGCAATGCGGTCAGCTGGCGCTTCGATGATCCCGAAGGCGCGCTGAAGACCGCGATCCTCGTCCCCGGCGCGACGCCGACCCATTTCAAGGTGATCGCCTATAACACCGGCGACACGCCGCAGAGCGCCGACATGTCGACCTGGAACGTCCAGGCTGGCGAATGGGAAATGGTGACGAACGGCACCACCACCCCGCTCCACCTCGAGCGCAGCGCCTCGACGCGGGTGACCTTCGCGCCGCGCGCCACCACCGAGATCGAGTTCACGCTCAAGACGCCGGGCGAGGATGTCGCCACGCGGCCGGATCTCGGCATCGGCAGCGATGACGTGGTGGTGAAGGGCGGCAAGCTCGCCGTCACGGTCCATAGCCTGGGCGCGAAGGGCGCGGCCGGCGGTACGCTGACGGTAGAGGATGCATCGGGCAAGACGCTGGCTACCGCCGCCATTCCCGCCCTCGCCGCGCCACTCGACCTGACGCCGAAGGCTGCGACGATCCGCCTGAGCCTGCCCCGGGGCGCCGCGCGCGTGCGTGTCGCGCTGCCGGGCAACGCGGCGGAAGTAACGCAGCTGAACAATATGGTGCCGCTGACCAACTGAACCGGAGGACCGCGATGCAACGCCGCCAGTTCCTCGCCGCCGCCGGTGTCGCCGCGCTCCCTCGCCTTGCCCTGGCCGCACCGGGACAGGACGAAGCTTTGCGCGCGGCACTGGACGGGCTTGCGAGGCTCGACACGCCCGAGGCGAAGCTGGCGCAGCTGAAAGGCTTCGCGCCGGCATCGCTGTCTCCCTCCGCCCGGATCGACCTGGAAACGGTTCGCGCTGGACTCGCGGTGGATGCGCAGCTCCTGCGTCGTTTCCCGATCGGCCGGCTCGGCCGCTCGCCCTATACGATCGCGCCCAATGCGGGCGCCTGGCGCGATGCGGCGCCTGTCGTGGGCAAGGTGGAGGCGGAGAGCGAGAAGATACGCGCCGATGCTGCACATGGGGTCATCCTCCCTGCCCCGTTGCTGGAAAGAACGCAGGCTGGCGTCGCGGCAGCGGCGGAAAAGGCGAACGGCCCTGCCGGCCAGGCACTCCGCCAACAAGCTGCCCTGCTCGCCGAACTCGCTCCCAAGGCGCTCGCCGAACCGGGCACCGGCCGCTTCCCCGGCGGCGCCGACTATTTCGCGCTGCTGCTCGAGCGCCACTACGGCGCCCGCATCGCGCCTGCCGAGGCACACCGCATCCTGCTCGACAAGGCGCAGGAGCTCACCGCACGCACCGACACCGTCCTGAAGCGTCTGGGCTATACAAAAGGCAGCGTCAGCGCCCGGATCAGCGCGGCGTTCAAGGATCCGCGCTTCCTCTACAGCGACGATGATGCCGGCCGCGATCGGCTAGTTGCCGACATGAACGCCACCCTCGCCCGCGTTCCCGCCCGCCTGCCCGCCCTGTTCGGCCCTCTGCCGCCCGAATGCCTGAACGTCGCCACCGTGCGGATGACGCGCGCCGAAGAAGCCGAGGGCAAGCAGGGCTATCGAACCGTGCCCACCCCGACCTCACCTGGCGCCTATTATCCGGACCTCAAGCGCATCCGCGACCGCCCGTCTTGGACCCTGCCCGCCGTGGTCCATCATGAACTGCTGCCCGGGCACATGATCCAGATGCCGATCGAGGCAGCCGCCGATCCGCACCCGCTGCGACTCGAGTATGCGCCCGCCTTTGCCGAAGGCTGGGCGATCTACACCGAGCAACTGATGGCAACCGACGGCGCCTTTGCGGGCGATGACCATGCGCTTCTGGGGCATTTGCACTGGCTGCTCTTCCGCATCGGCCGCGGATTGGTTGACACCGGTGTCCATATCGGACAAGAGACACTGGCACAGACGAGCAGCAAGCTCGCGAAACTGCAGGGAGAGGCGGCCTATTTCGCGCCGATGGCGCAGGATATCGAGCGAATCTGCATAGACCCCGCCATGCGCGCCGCTGAGGCGCTCACCTGGTTGGGCTTGGCTCGCATTGGCGCCACCGAGCGCCGCAAAGGCACAGAATCGCTCAGGAAATTTCACCGCAGGCTGCTCGCCAACGGGCGCAAGCGCTTCGCGATGATTGCCTGAGGCAGGCGAGAGCCCGTCCAGGATCGAACAGAGAGCCGGTGCGAACCGGCCGATAGCCAGGCGCCGCCTGCGGCCGGCCTGGAAACACTGACCATGGGAGAATTGGGATGCGTAAAGGGTTTTTGAAGCGGAATATCTGGTCGGCCGGCGCCTCGCTGGCTGTGATTGCCGGCGCGAGCATTGCGACCCCGGCGCTGGCGCAGGACGCGGCACAGACGCCGCCTGCCGACAGCAACCAGGGAACCACCGTGCAGGAGCAGGACCAGGGCACCGATGGCGCCATCGTTGTCACCGGTTTCCGCCAGTCGCTCCAGAAGGCGCTGAACCTCAAGAAGGAGTCGGTTTCCTCGGTCGACGCGATCGTCGCGGAAGACATCGCCAAGTTCCCGGACCAGAATCTCGCGGAATCGCTGCAGCGTATCCCGGGCATCTCGATCCAGCGTGACGCCGGCGAAGGCCGTGCGATCACCGTGCGCGGCCTCGGCGCGCAGTTCACCCGCGTCCGCCTCAACGGCCTGGAGACCGTCGCCACCTCGACCGACGGCGCCTCGGCCAACCGCGACCGCGCCTTCGATTTCAACGTGTTCGCTTCGGAACTGTTCAACTCGCTCGTCGTCCACAAGACCGCCGAGGCGTCGCTCGACGAAGGCTCGCTGGGCGCAGTCGTCGACCTGAACACCGGCAACCCGCTTGGCGGCAAGGAAGGCTTCACCTTCGTCGGCTCGGCCCAGGCCAGCTATAACGACCTCTCCAAGAACTGGGGCCCGCGCTTCGCCGGCCTGCTTTCATGGAAGTCGCCGAGCGGCGCGTTCGGTGCGTCGCTGTCGGCAGCCTATTCGAAGACCGACAATGTCGAGCTCGGCAACAACTCGGTGCGCTGGGCCCAGGCGACCTTCGACCAGGTCAGCGGCACCAATTGCTGGACCACCGCCAATTCGGGCGGCACCTATGTCCCCAGCGCGGTCTGCTCGCAGGCCGCCCTCTCCTTCCACCCGCGTATTCCGCGCTACGGCATCGTCGGACATGACCGCGAGCGCCTGGGCATCACCGGCAGCGTCCAGTGGGCACCGAGCGACGCAACCAAGATCTCGATCGACGGCCTCTATTCGCGCTTCAAGGAAACCCGCGAGGAGAAGTGGCTCGAGGTGCTGCTGCGTTCGAACGAGCGCTCGATCAACGTCGTGAACCCGGTCTACGACAGCAACAACAACATGATCTCTGCCACCCTCAACGATGCGTGGGTGCGCACCGAGCATTACCTCCGCAAGTCGGACACCGAATTCTACCAGATCGGCGGCACCTGGGATCAGGAGCTGGGCGACAGCTTCCGCTTTACCCTGCTCGGCGGCATCTCCAAGTCGAATGCCGACATCCCGGTCGAGACGACGATCATCCTCGATGACCGTGATGCGCAGAACTACAAGTACGACTATTCCAACATGCGCCAGCCGGTGCTGACCTTCGGCACCAGCGTGACCGATCCGGCGAACTTCCAGCTCGCCGAGATCCGCGATCGCCCGTCGAACGTGACCAACAAGTTCCGCACCGCGCAGCTGCGCACCGAATGGGACGTGGCCGAGGGCTTCCAGATCAAGTCGGGCGCGATGTATCGCCGCTTCGACTATGAGGTGAAGGCCTATCAGCGTGACACCGCCGTGTGCGGCAATGGCGGCCTCGATCTGGTGCTCAAGACGATCACCTGCTCGACCACCTCGACCTTCGGTCCGACGGCTGTCTACGGCTTCCAGGCCACCCCGCAGCTGACCGAGCTGGTCAACCTCGGCAATGCCGGCCAGCCGGCGGGCACCACCACCAGCTGGGTGGTCGCCAATATCGACGCGGCCGCGGCCTATACCGGCCTCTACAACCGTCCGCTGGCGCTCGACGTGGGCAACAACCGCAACGTCACCGAAGAGGTGAAGGGCGGCTATCTCCAGTTCGACGCCAAGGGCGACCTGTTCGGCCTGCGCTACGCGCTCAACGCCGGCATCCGCTATGCCTCGACCGACCAGAGTTCGACCGGCATCAACGGCACCCTGCCCGTCACCGTGAAGCGGACCTATGACGACTGGCTGCCTTCGGTGAACGTCGCGCTGTTCCCGGCCGAGAACGTCATCCTGCGCGCTGCCGCCGCCGAGGTGATGACGCGTCCGACGCTGGGCAGCCTGACGCCGGGCGGCTCGGCCGACGGCTTCAACTACCGTGTGTCGTTCGGCAATCCGAACCTCGATCCGTATCGCGCCACGGCCTATGATCTCGCGGCGGAGTGGTATTTCGCGCCGCAGTCGATCTTCTCGGTCGCGGTGTTCAAGAAGAATGTGAAGAGCTTCCCGGTCAGCGCCACGCTCACCGGCCAGACCTTCCTGTCGACCGGCCTGCCCGCCTCGGTGCTCGCCGCTTCGTCGCCGGCCTTCCTGAACCCGGCCCAGCTCGCCCAGCCGATCTGGACGGTGGTGACCACGGTCAACGGCACCGGCGCATCGCTCAAGGGCGTCGAGATCGCGGTGCAGGCGCCGTTCCGCTTCCTGCCGGGCTTCCTGAAGAACTTCGGCGGCATCGCGAACGCGACCTTCATCGACTCGAGCGCGACCTACAGCCAGTCGGCACCCGCCACCGCGGTGAACGCCAACGGCTCGCTGACGCTGCCGAACCGCGCCTTCAACTCGACGCTCTACGGCGTGTCGAAGAAGGCGTTCAACGCGACGCTCTACTATGAAGACAAGAAGTTCAGCGCGCGCGCCTCGGTCAGCTATCGCGGGCCCTATGTCGATGCCGGCTCGGGCACGGGCAACGTGTTCGAAGGCTATAACGCGATCACCAATGTCGACGCATCGGTTCGCTACAAGCTCACCGACTGGATCGAGCTGTCGGTGGAAGGCACCAACCTGACCGACGCCTATCGCGACCGCTACACCGACACCGCTGCGAACCGGAACTACGAGTATAATCATTTCGGCCGCACCTTCCTGGTCGGTGCACGCCTGAAGCTCTGATCGCCTCCGCGATCCACTATGGGGCCGTCGCGTCATTCGACGCGGCGGCCCTTTCTTTTACGGTGCCGGCAAAAACAAAAAGACCGCGGTGCCGATGGCGCCGCGGTCTTTTTGTCGATTGGTGCCCCTGGCCGGACTCGAACCAGCATGCCTTGCGGCAACCGATTTTGAGTCGGTCGCGTCTACCAATTTCGCCACAGGGGCAGCGAAGCCCGGGTGGCTAGACGATGGAAAGCCCCGGGGCAAGCACTTGCGCGATCCGCGCGAACGCGGATCGCGGCGTGTACGTCTGTCTTAGAAGTTCAGGCCGAAAAACTCTTCCAGCTTCTCGCCGACATAGTCGAAATGCTCGGCGCCCAGCGCCGGGAACAGGCCGATCCAGAAGGTGTTGTTCATCACCTGGTCGGTGCGGGTCAGGTCGCCCACCACGCGATAGTTCACATGCTCGAAATAGGGCTGACGGGTCAGATTGCCGGCGAAGAGCAGGCGGGTGCCGATCTTGTTCTGGTCGAGATAGCGGGTCACGTCGACGCGCTTGGCATCCACGCCATCGCGGATAGTGATGGGGTAGCCGAACCAGGAGGGATTCGAATTGGGGGTGGCTTCCGGCAGGATGAACACTTCCTCGAGGCTTTTCAGCCGCTCGGTGAGCAATTCGAAGTTCCGCCGCCGCGCTTCGACGAAACCCTGCGCCCTTTCGAGCTGGGCCAGGCCGCACGCCGCCTGCATGTCGGTGATCTTCAGGTTATAGCCAAGGTGCGAGTACACATATTTGTGGTCGTAGCCGAACGGCAGGGTGCCGTGCTGCTGGCCGAAGCGCGAGCCACAGGTATTGTCGCAGCCCGGCGCGCAATAGCAGTCGCGGCCCCAGTCGCGGATCGATTCGATGATCGGCTTCAGCTCCATCGAGCTGGTGAACACCGCGCCGCCCTCGCCCATCGTGATGTGGTGCGCCGGATAGAAGCTCACCGTGGCGACATCGCCCCAGGTGCCGACCAGCTTGTCCGCATAGGTGGCGCCGAGCGCATCGCAGCAATCCTCGACCAGCCACAGGTCGTACTTGTCGCAGATCCGCCGGACCTCGGCGAGGTTGAACGGGTTGCCGAGCGTGTGGGCGATCATGATCGCGCCGGTCTTCTCGGTGATCGCCGCCTCGATCAGGCTGGCGTCGATATTGTAGGTCGGCACGTCGACATCGACGAACACCGGCACCAGCCCGTGCTGGATCGACGGGTTCACCGTGGTCGGGAAGCCCGCCGCGACGGTGATGACTTCGTCCCCCGGCTTCAGGCGGCGATCGCCCAGCTTGTGGCTGGTCAGGCACGACAGCGCGAGCAGGTTGGCCGAGGAGCCCGAGGTAGTGGTGAGCACGAACGGCGCGCCGACCAGCTTGGCCAGGCCCGCCTCGAACTCGGTGTTGAAGCGGCCGGTGGTCAGCCAGCCGTCGAGCGCGGCCTCGACCATCAGCTCGATTTCGGGGGCGCCGATCACCTTGCCGGCGGGCGGGATCACGCTCTCGCCCGGCACGAACGGCTTCGGCGCGAACTGCGCCTCGGCATAGCGGCCCACCAGGGTGCGGATTTCCTTGCGAAGATCGTCAGCAGTCATGAAACGGATTATCCTTGGTCGTGTGCGGTGCCGGCCGCGACGAAGCGGGCCAGCTCGGAAAGGCAATAGGCGTGCATGTCGTCACCGGCGGTCCAGGCGCGCTGCCAGTCGACGATGCTCTCAAGCGCCCGGGCGAGGTTCCAGCGCGGCTCCCAGCGGAGACCGGCGCGCGCCTTGGAAATGTCGAGCTTGAGGAAATTGGCTTCGTGCGGCTGGACGCTCGGATCGCGAACCCAGGAAGCCCCCTCGCCCCACAGCGCGCACATCTTCTCGACGATCCACTGGACCGGCCGGGCATCCTCGTCGCGCGGGCCGAAGTTCCAGCCCTCGGCAGCGGCCGCGGGATCGTTCCACAGCGCCTGGCAGAGCACGAGATAGCCCGAGAGCGGCTCGAGCACATGCTGCCACGGCCGGGTCGCCAGCGGATTGCGGATCAGCACCGGCTCGCCGGCGCTCACCGCGCGCAGGATATCGGGCACCAGGCGATCGGCAGCCCAGTCGCCGCCGCCGATCACATTGCCCGCGCGGCCCGATCCGATCGCGGCCTTGCCTTCGCCGGTGAAGAACGAACGACGATAGGCCGAGGTGACCAGCTCCGCGCAGCCCTTGGAATTGCTGTACGGATCATGGCCGCCCATCGCTTCATCCTCGCGATAGCCCCACACCCATTCGCGGTTCTCATAGCATTTGTCGGTGGTGACCACGCAGACCGCGCGCACCCCCGCCGCCTTGCGCACCGCCTCGAGCAGATGGACGGTGCCCATCACGTTGGTGGCATAGGTGCCGACCGGATCGTCATAGGACGCCCGGACCAGCGGCTGCGCGGCCATGTGGATCACGATCTCGGGATCCGCCGCGACCAGCGCCGAGGTCAGCGCTTCCGCATCGCGGATGTCACCGATGATCGAGTTCATGCCCGTCGCGACATCCGCGACCTGGAACAGCGCCGGATCGGTGGGCGGCGCGAGCGCGAAGCCGGTCAGCTCCGCGCCCATCTGCTGCAGCCACAGCGACAGCCAGCTGCCCTTGAACCCGGTATGCCCGGTCAGGAAGACACGCTTGCCCGCCCAGAATCCAGGATCGACGCCGGCTTTCACCAGATGCACCAGGGCGCCTTGCCGCTTTCCCACAGGCTCTGGAGCATCTGCTTCTCGCGCAGCGTGTCCATCGGCTGCCAGAAGCCGTGATGCTCATAGGCCATCAGCTCGCCGTCCGACGCAAGGTTGCGCAGCGGCTCCTGCTCCCACAGCGTCGCGTCGCCCTCGATATAGTCGAGCACCTTGGGCGAGAGCACGAAGAAGCCGCCATTGATCATGCCGCCATCGCCCTGCGGCTTTTCGAGGAACTGCTCGACCTGGCCGTTCTCGATCTGCAGCGCGCCGAAGCGACCCGGCGGATAGGTGGCGGTGAGCGTCGCGGCCTTGCCGTGGGCGCGGTGGAATTCGAGCGTCTTCGCGATATCGATGTCGCCCACGCCGTCGCCATAGGTGAAGAAGAAGAACTCCTCGTCCTTCACCAGGTCGCCGACGCGCTTCAGGCGGCCGCCGGTCTGCGACTCGTCGCCGGTGTCGACCAGCGTGACCTTCCACGGCTCGGCGCGCTTCTCGTGCACGATCATCTTGTTCTCGACCATGTCGAACGTCACGTCCGACATGTGGAGGAAGTAGTTCGCGAAATATTCCTTGATGATGTAGCCCTTGTAGCCACAGCAGATGATGAATTCCGTCACGCCGTGCGCGGCGTAGATCTTCATGATGTGCCACAGGATCGGGCGACCGCCGATCTCGATCATCGGCTTCGGACGCAGACTGGTCTCTTCAGCGAAACGCGTGCCGAGCCCCCCAGCCAGAATGACTGCCTTCATCGGTTCTTACCCTCAATTCGAGCTTACGAAAGCATCTGAAAAGAAGCGCTTGGCCGGAAGGCCGAGCGCAAGCAGCGCGGTGCGGGCCGACGCGATCATCGCGTTGGATCCGCACGCATAGACAACAGTATCTTCCGGATCGATCCCGTCCCGGACAGCTGCATCCTGAACATAGCCGCGCGCCCCTCCCCAGGCGGCCTCTCTATCCGAAAGCAGATGATGCACTGCGATGTCCAGTCCCAAGGCAACCGGATCCCAGCAGAAGCTCTCCGCCTCCCGGTTGCCCCAGAACACGCGGAGACGGTGCCGGGCGGCACGTTCCGCATCCGCGGCGAACTCCTCGAGCAGCGCCTTCACCGGCGCGATGCCGGTGCCGGTGGCGAGGAAGACGATGTCGCGCGGCCCTTCGTCGCGCAGGAAGAAGGTGCCGAACGGCCCCTCGATCCGGATCAGGTCATTGGGCTTGGCGCGCTCGAACCAATATTCGCTCAGCCGCCCGCCGGGGTAGCGCTTGATGATGAGTTCGAGCAGGCCGTCCGCGCGCGGCGCGTTGGCCAGCGAATAGCTGCGCCGCACGCCTTCGGCGAGCACATCGACATATTGGCCGGGCAGGAAGCGCAGCGGCGAGGCCGGCGGCGTGCGCAGGATCACCTTCACGATATCCGGTGCCAGTCGCTCGATCGAGGCGATGCGGCTCGGCATCGTCTTGATCTCCAGGCCCTGAAGCCGGTCGAGCGGCTCGATGTCGAGCGCGACGTCGTCGGCTGCCGCGCGGCAGCAGGTCAGGATCAGGCCGGCGGCCGCTTCCTCGGCCGTCAGCCCCTCGGCTTCGGACTTGAGAATCGCGGTCTCGCCCGAGAGCAAGGGCGCCTTGCAGATGCCGCAGCGCCCGGTCCGGCAACTATATTCCAGCGTCACACCCTGGGCGCGGGCTGCGTCCAGGATCGTGACCGCGGGATCGGCGGAAAAGGTGCGCCCGGTGTTGAGCGTGACGTTAGGCATAGACGGCGCGCTGATAGTTGTTTCTCGTTTCTAGTCCAACATCCAAAAACTTAGCTGCAACGGATTCGGGCTGAATGTTGACGGAAAAACCATTGACACCGCTTCGGTTGTGCCTGCAAAATTCGCACGCACTCGGAATATTCGGCCATTTCGGGGTTAAAAATGTTAGCCGATCGAGGGAGAAATCGTTGAGATAGAGGCGCTTGTTGCAGAGCGCGTCATCCGCCTGCCGTCCTTTCTGCGCCTTGCGCCAACCGCTTCCCAGAGCCATTGGCGTTGCAGTTACGGACTTTGCAACCTGGATCCGTCTCGGACGACAGGCGCTATCCTGACTTAAAAGTTTCACACCTTTGAAGCAGCCGAAGGAATGGCCAGCTTCGATTATTTGAGTTTGGTGCGGGGAGATTTGCACGTGAATGAGTACGAAAAGCGGATGCTTGCGCTCTTGGAGGAGGGCAAGGCCAAGCATCAGATCGTTGCCATCAAGGCCGAATTCGAGGCCGAAGGCACGCGCGTCGACGAGCTGCTGCGCCTCCTGGAGATCACCCGCCGTGCGGGCCTCAAGGTCGCGATCAAGATCGGCGGCTGCGAAGCGATCCGCGATCTGATCGAGTGCCGGCTCTACGGTGTGGACTACATCATCGCGCCGATGGTCGAGACCCCCTATGCGCTTTCCAAGTTCATCGCGGCGAAGGACAAGTTCTACCCGCGCGACGAGCAGGACGATGTGAGCTTCCTGTTCAATCTCGAAACCCACAGCACGTTCGAGAAGCTGGACGAGATGGCCGAGATCGCCCGCAAGGGCCGCGTCGGCATGGTCTTCGGCCGCGTCGATTTCGCCGGCTCGATGGGCCACACGCGCGATTTCGTGAACAGCGACGACATGCGCGCCTTCGTCGTGAAGAGCGGCCAGGTCGCTCGCGACAACGGCCTTGAGCTCGTCGTCGGCGGTGGCGTCAGCCCCGACTCGATCCCGCTGCTCAGCGCCGTGCGCGAACAGCGCCTGGACCGCTTCGAGACCCGCAAGGTCATCTTCGACGGTGGCGTGCTTGCCAACCCGGCTTCCGCGACCGCGGGCATGGAGCTGGCGATCCAGTTCGAGCTGCTCTGGCTCAAGAACAAGCGCGACTATTACAAGACCATCGCCGCCGAGGACGAAGTCCGCATCGCGATGATGGAAAAGCGCCAGAAGGGCGCCATCAAGGCCGCTGCCTAACCATCATGACCAAGATGCGCGTTGCCGATTTGATCGCCCGCCTGCTCGTCGAGCACGGCGTAACCGACATGTTCATGCTCACCGGTGGTGGTGCGATGCACCTCAACGATGCGTTCGGACGTGCCGAAGGCCTGCACAAGGTCTTCGTCCACCACGAACAGGCCGCCTCGATCGCGGCGGAGAGCTATTGCCGCCTGTCCAACCGTCCGGCGGCGGTGAACGTGACCACCGGCCCCGGTGGCGTCAACGCGCTCAACGGCGTCTACGGCGCCTATGTCGATTCGATCGCCATGGTCGTCGTGTCGGGTCAGGTGAAGCGCGAGACCTGCGCGTTCAACTACCCCCTGCCCCTGCGCCAGCTCGGCGACCAGGAAGTGGACATCGTCGAGATGGTCCGCGGCATCACCAAATATGCCGTGGTGCTCGACGATCCGCTCCAGGCGCGCAAGGTGGTCGAGAAGGCGCTCTATCTCTGCACCCGCGGCCGCCCCGGCCCGGTGTGGATCGACGTGCCGATCGACGTGCAGGCCGCGCCGGTCGATTTCGACGCGCTCGAGCGCTTCGATCCGGCCGAGCTCGATCATGAGGGCGAAGCCGCCAATACCAGCGCCGAACTCGGCGCGCTGACCGGCGATGCGCTGGACAGCGAAGTCGCGGCGCTGATGGCGGAGCTGCATGCCGCCGAGCGACCGGTCGTCCTGGCCGGCGCCGGCGTGCGCCTCTCGGGCCAGCATGCCGAGTTCCTCCGTTTCGTCGAGCGCCTCGGCGTGCCCGTCGTCACCGGCTGGAACGCGCATGACGCGATCCCGAACAGCCATCCGCTCTATGTCGGGCGCCCGGGCACGGTCGGCGATCGCGGCGGCAATTTCGCGGTGCAGACCGCGGATTATGTGCTGGTGCTCGGATCGCGCCTGAACATCCGCCAGATCAGCTACAACTGGAAGAGCTTCGCGCGGAATGCCCGCGTCGCCATGGTCGATATCGACAAGGCGGAGCTCTCCAAGCCCACTTTGTCGCTGCACCGCCCGGTCCATGCCGACCTGGCCGATTTCTTCGCCGCGGCGGAGACGGTCGCGGCGCCGGCCGACGACGCGGTCGCCGCGCGCAGGGCGTTCCTCGACCGCAGCCGCGCGCTCGCCGCCCGCTATCCGGTGGTGCTGCCCGAGTATCGCGACACCGAATCGCCGATCAATCCCTATGTCTTCGCCGAAGCGCTGTTCGACGAGCTCGAGGAAGGCGACATCATCGTCTCGGGCGACGGCACTGCCTGCGTCACCATCTTCCAGGCCGCGAACCTCAAGCCCGGCCAGCGGCTGTTCACCAATTCCGGCTGCGCCTCGATGGGCTATGACCTGCCCGCCGCGATCGGCGCCTATTATGCCGGGGGCGGTCGCCGCATCATCTGCCTGGCGGGCGACGGCAGCATCATGATGAACCTGCAGGAGCTGCAGACCATCGTCGGCCAGAAGCTGCCGGTGAAGATCTTCGTGCTCAACAATGACGGCTATCACTCGATCCGCCAGTCGCAGCAGAACCACTTCCCCGACAACATCGTCGGATGCGGTCCGGACAGCGGCCTGAGCTTCCCCGATTTCGCGCGGCTGGCCCAGGGATTCGGCTTCCCGGCGGCGCGGGTGGACAGCCATGGCGGGCTGCCCGGGACGATCCGCGCGACGCTGGCCGGCGACGGCCCGCAGCTGTGCGAAGTGATGATCGACAAGCGCCAGGAGTTCGCGCCCAAGCTGAGCTCGCGCCGGCTCGAGGACGGCACGATGGTCTCGCCGACGCTGGAAGACCTCTCGCCCTTCCTCCCGCGCGAGGAGCTGGCGGAGGCGATGGCGGCGAGCGAAGTGGCGGCGTGATCCGCCACGTCATCTTCGATCTCGACGGAACCCTGGTCGATAGCTGCGCGACCTGTGTCGAGATCCTGTCGGGCATGCTGGCCGAGCGCGGCGATGCCGCGGCGATCGATCCGGTCGCCGCGCGCAGCTATATGAGCCGCGGCGGGCTGGACATGGTCCGCGGGCTGCTGGGCGATGCCTGTGTCGACGGCGAGGCCGATCTCGCCGACTTCCGCGCGCGCTATCATGCGCACCAGACGTCGGTGGAAACGCTGTTCCCCGGCGTGGCCGAGGGGCTGGCGCGGCTGCGCGCGGCCGGGCTGACGCTGTCGATCTGCTCGAACAAGCCGCAGGGCCTGTGCGAGAAGGTCCTCGCCGATACCGGGCTGGCCGAGCATTTCGCGTTCGTCGTGGGCGGGCAGCCGGGCATGCGCCCCAAGCCTGCGCCCGACCTGCTCGATGCGCTGCTCGCCCGCATCGGCGGCGATGCGACGGCCTGCGCCTTTGTCGGCGACAGCGAACTCGATCACCGGATCGCGGCGGACGCGGCGATCCCTTTCCATTTCCTGACCCACGGCTATGCCGAACCCGGCTGGGAAGCGCAGGATTGCGCGACCCACGACACGTTCGCGCCCCTGATCGACGCGCTTCTGGCGCGAGCGGCAGCGCATGCTTGAGCCGGCCATAGCGCGTGCGCTGGCCGATACCGATCGCCCCATCGTCATCACGGGGGCGAGCGGATGGCTGGGGCTGGCGACGCTCGACCTGCTGGAGCGCGCGCTGGGAGAGGCCTTTGCCGACCGGGTGCAGTGCTTCGGCTCGGCCCCGCGCGATCTCGACCTGGGCGATGGGCGCGTGGTGCGCCAGCATGCCCTTGCCGACCTCGCCGCGGTGGCGCGGCCTGGCGCGTGGGTGCTCCATTTCGCGTTCCTGACCAAGGACCGCGCCGAGGCGATGGACGATGCCGCCTATCGCGCCGCCAACCAGCAGATCAGCGATACGGTGCTCGCCGGGCTCGATGCGATCGACGCCGCCGCGGTGTTCGTCGCGTCGTCGGGCGCGGCCTACAAGGCCGAGGACCCCGCCGCCTCGCCCGAGATGCGCCTCTACGGCGCGATGAAGCGCGAGGACGAGGATCGCTTCGCCGACTGGGCCACCGCCCGGGGCAAGCGCGCGGTGATCGGCCGGATCTTCAACATCACCGGACCCTTCATCAACAAGCACCAGGCCTATGCGATGGCCAGCTTCATCCTCGATGCGCTGGCGACACGCCCGATCGAGGTCCGGGCGCCGCGCGAGGTGATCCGGGGCTATGTGGCGATCCGCGAGCTGGTCTCGCTGATCTTCGCTCTGCTGGGCGATGCCCCTTCGGGCGTGACGCGCTTCGATACCGGCGGCGAGGCGCTCGAGCTGGGTGCCGTCGCCGCGGTCGTCGCCGAAGTGCTTCGCGGCCCGGGCGTCCACCGCGCGCCGGTCACCGACCCGGCGGCGGACCGGTATGCGGGCGACGGCGAAGCCTATGCCGCGCTGCTCGCCCGGCACGGCATCATGCCGATCCCGCTCGGGCAGCAGGTGCTTGAAACCGCCGACTATCTGCAGGCTGCCGGACAGCATGTTCGGCGGTGACTTGACGACCCTCAACAACTATACGGCGGCGCAATTCTCGCCCTCCGCCGAACCCAAAGGCAATCGGATCCCAGTATGACCCATTTCCCGACCGGCACGCAGCGCCAGTTCGCACCCTCCCGACGGATCCGCACCGCCCTGACCGCGACTTCGGCGGCGCTGGCGCTGTTTGCCTATTCGGCACCGGCCTGGGCGCAGACGATCGATCAGAACACGCCCTCGGGTTCCCCGCTGAGCCCGGGGTCGAACACGACCCAGGGGCAGAGCTCGTCGAGCCAGAGCCAGAACCAGAACACCACTTCGACGCCGACGCCCTCGACGGTGTACGAGCCGATCTCCGTGGATCGCTCGGGCAGCGGCCGCGACACCGTCGGCAACTCCCAGAACAGCGGCGTCCGCACGAATGACGGGCTGCTGGACACCGAGGCGATGCGCCTTCGCCAGCCCGTGAAGCCCGGCGAGTTCGAAAGCTGGGCGCGCGACGTCACCGGCCGCAACCTCAAGCGCTTCGGCAGCGACCTGCTGCTTCCCGGCTCGCGCGACTTCGCGACGCCGGCGACTTCGACCATCCCGCCCGATTATGCGCTCAACGTGGGCGACACCGTCTCGATCGCGCTGACCGGCTCGATGGAAGGCAGCGTCGATGCCGAGATCGATCGCGACGGCAAGATCTTCCTGCCCAATGTCGGCAGCGTCAGCCTGGTCGGCGTGCGCTACCGCGACCTGCGCGACCGCATCGCTTCGGCGATCGGGCGCAAGTATCGCGGCTATGACGTCTCGGTCTCGCTCACCAAGCTGCGTGGCGTCCGCGTCTACGTCACCGGTTTCGCCGCCCATCCGGGCGCCTATTCGGTCAACAGCCTGTCGACGCTGGTGAACGCCATCCTCCAGGCCGGCGGCCCCGCAGCGGGCGGCAGCTTCCGTTCGGCCAAGCTCTATCGCAACGGCCAGGAAGTGGCCGATTTCGACCTCTACCAGCTCCTGCGCGACGGCGACCGCTCGCATGATCCGCTGCTGCAGAACGAGGATGTGATCTTCATTCCCGCCGTCGGCCGTCAGGTCGCGGTGATCGGCAGCGTCAACGAAGAGGCGATCTACGAAGTGCGACAGGGCGAAAGCCTTGCCGACACCCTGCGCATCGCCGGCGGGCCGACCAACCTGGCCGATGACTCGCGCCTGATCCTCTATCGCCTGTCCGATCAGGATTCGGTCGGCAGCCGGCAGATCGAGCGCGCCGCAGCATCGAACTTCGCCACCGAAGCCGGCGACATCATCCAGATCCTGCCGCAGGGCAGCCTTGCCCGTCCGCTCGAGCGCCAGCAGGCGATCGTCCGGATCGAAGGCGAAGTGAACAAGCCGGGCAACTATTATGTGGCGCCGAATACGCCGCTGGCCGAGGTCGTCGCGATGGCCGGTGGCCTGACCCCGCGCGCCTATGTCTATGGCACGCGCTTCTCGCGCGAGACCGTGCGCGCCCAGCAGCGCCGTGGTTTCCTGGATGCCGTCGACCAGATGGAGATGGCCCTCGCCGCCGCGCCGCTGACCGGCAACGGCCTGGGCGACCAGACGCAGCGCCAGGCCCAGGTCGCTTCGGCCAAGGCCTTCCTCGACCAGCTGCGCAAGAAGGAGCCGGACGGCCGCCTGGTGCTCGACGTGACGCCGGTCGATGCCGCGCTTCCGAACAATCTCCTCGTCGAGAACAATGATCGCATCGTGATCCCGCCGCGCGTGGAGACGGTGGGCGTGTTCGGCGCGGTGTATCGCCCGGCCTCGTTCATCGTCGGCAACGGCAAGGCCATCCGCGTCCGCGACTATGTCGAGCAGGCCGGCGGCGTCATCCGCGGCGCCGATCGCGGCAACATCTTCGTGGTGCGCGCCAATGGCTCGGTGCTGACCCGCAAGCGCGGCGCGATGAGTGCGCAGGTGCTGCCGGGCGACACGATCTTCGTGCCGATCCGCACCGAGAACTACTCGCTGCTCGCCAAGATCCGCGATATCTCGCAGGTCGTCGCGCAGTTCGGCATTGCGGCCCTCGCGATCGCGGCGATCAACTGATGACGCCCTATCGCTCCCTCACCGGCACGCTCACCCGGCTTCCGGTACTCCGCAATCCGTGGCTGCGGCGCGGCCTGTTCGTGGTGCTGCTCGCCATCTGCGCGGCGCTCACCCTGTTCCCGCAAAAATATCGCGCCGCCGTCAGCCTGACGCCGACCGATCCGGGCACCCTCGGCCTCAGCGGCACGCTGGGCCAGCTCGGCGCCGTGAACAGCGTCTTCGGCAACCAGGCCGCGATCGAAGTGAGCCAGAAGGTCGCCCACAGCGAATATGTCCGCTCGATCGTCGCCAAGCAGACCAACCTCGAACAGCGCCTCCAGCTCTCGCCGATCGAAGTGCATCGCTGGCTCGAGCGTCATGTCGACATCACCGTCCTGCGCGGCGGCATCATGCAGATCGAGCTCAAGCAGCGCGATGCCGAGTTCGCCCGCCGGGTCGTCTCGGCTTATGGCGAAGCGGTCCGCAGTCAGCTCGCGCTGATCGCCCGCCGCCAGACCGAGCAGAAGCGCGCGATCCTGCAGCAGCTGTTCGAGCGAGCAGGCGACCGCCTGTCCAAGGCGCGCACCGCCTATGACACCTTCCGCCTTTCGACCCGCTACAGCAGCCCGCAGGCCGCCTTCTATGCGGCAGGCGACCGGATTCCGGCGCTCGAGGCCGATATCCGCGCGAAGGAAGTCGATCTCAACGCGATGCGGCAGTTCGCCACGGACGACAATATCCGCGTCCGCCAGATGATCGCGGCGATCGACGCGCTGCGCCAGCAGCTGGCCGTGGCGAAGTCCACCTCGCCGCAGCAGGACAGCTCGGTCGGCCAGGTCGTCCGCCAGACGACGGAGGCCGAGCGGCTCTCCCGCGAGCTCGATATCGCCCAGAGCCTGTACGAGAACTACAAGCGCTTCCTGCAGGGTACTTCGGTCGAAGACCTGACCTCGGGCGTCACGATCCGCATCCTCGAGCCGGCCTATATCGACAGCGAGCGCCAACTCAACTTCGGGCCGCTGGCGCTGGGCGTGCTGATCCTGCTGCTTGCGCTCGCGCTAGAATTCTATCCGCTGCGCCCGCCGCTTTCCGAGACCAGGCTCGCCGAGAAAGAGGCATGATCGACACGAGGCAGCCCGATCTATCGGTCGTCATTCCCTGCTACAACGAGGAGGAGAATGCCGAGGCGATCTGCGCGGCGGTGATCGCCCAGCTGGAGCCGCTGGAGCTCCTCTTCGAGGTGATCTTCATCGACAATGACTCGACCGATCGCACGGTCGAGATCATCAAGTCGATCTGCGCGCGCGATCCGCGGGTCCGCCTGATCGTCAACACGCGCAACTTCGGCCAGATGCGTTCGCCGACCTATGGCATCTACCAGGCGCGCGGCCGTGCCGTCGTCGGCATGTGCGCGGACTTCCAGGACCCGCCCGAGCTGCTCCCGCGCTTCGTGGAGCGCTGGCGTGCCGGTGTCGACATCATCCTCGGCATCCGGGCGGGCGAGGAGCGCAACAGCCCGATGCTGCGCGCTACCCGTGGCCTGTCCTATTGGCTTGCGCGCAATTTCGGCGACTATCCGATCCTGCCCGGCGCCACCGGCTTCGGCCTGTACGACGCCCGCGTGGTCCGCTCGATCCGCCAGCTGGCGGAGCCGGAGCCCTTCTTCCGCGGCATGCTGGTCGAGACCGGCTACCGGCTCGAGACCATCGCCTATCCGCGCCCGCCGCGCGCCGGGGGCCGCTCGAAGAACAACTTCTTCGCCCTGCTCGATTTCGCGATGTCGGCGCTTGCCGGTTCGTCGAAGCGACTGCTGCGCATTCCGATCTATATCGGCGCGTTCGGCGCGCTGATGACGCTGGTGATGCTGCTCGGCGGCACCCTCGCCTTCTTCCTCGATCGTCCGATCGCGGGCTGGTTCATCGCCGCCGTCGTGCAGGCACAGCTGGCCATGCTGTTCGGGTTCCTGGGATTGCTGGGCGACAATGTCCGGATCATCTCGGAGCGCACGCGCGGCACCCCGCTCGTTCTCGAGCGCGAACGCATCAACTTCCCGCCGGAATGAGCGCATGGCGATCTCTCTCTCCCGCGAGCGCCTGATCGAGCTGTGGCGCTATTACCAGGCCGGCGTGGTCAACACCGCCTTCGGCCTGGGCGCCTATGCGCTGCTCGTCTGGCTCGGCCTCAACATGTTCGTCGCCCAGCTGGTCGCGCATGTCGCCGGCGTCGCGTTCAACTACATCACCTATAGCCGGCACGTCTTCCGCGATGCCGGGCCGGCGAAGCTGCGCTTCACCATGTCCTATGTGGTCAATTACCTGATCGGCCTGGCGACCCTCGCCTGCGTGGCGCTGTTCATCAAGTCGCCTTACCTCGCGGGCCTGATCTCGGCCGTGCTGGTGTCGATCATCAACTATTTCATCCTCAAGCACTTCATCTTCGTGAGGAAGCCTGCGTGACGGATGCGCCGCGCCCGGCACGCCAGTCCGTCTGGATCGAATATGCCCTGATCGTGCCGATCATCGCCGCGATCGGCTACACGACCTGGTTCTTCTTCCGGAACCACTATCTCCCCCAGCCCTTCTTCTACGAGCCCAGCGGCACGTGGATGGACTGGTATTCGCTGACGCAGTGGTCGCAGCATGCCGGCGCCTATGAAGTCGAGCGGACGATCTATCCGCCGCTCTCCTTCGTGCTCATGCGGTTGTTCTCCTTCCCGCATTGCTATGCGCTGACCTATTCCGAGGAAGCGCGCGCCTGCGACTGGCTTGGCGGCGTGGCGCTCACCGCGATGTGGCTGGGCACGGTCGTGCTTACCTTCCTGAGCTATCGCAAGGTCGATCGGCGCACCGCGCTGCCCCGCGCCTTCGCGATGACCTTCGGCTTCCCGATGATCTACGCCTTCGAGCGCGGGAACCTGCTGATCTTCTGCTACGCCTGCATCCTGCTCGGCTTCGGCCCCTTGCTGAAATCCGCCTGGCTGCGCTGGTTCTTCGCGGGCCTGGCGGTGAACTTCAAAGTCTATCTGGTCGGCGCGATCGTCGCCCCGCTTCTGCGCCGCCGCTGGGTGGCGTTCGAAGGCATGCTGCTGTTCACGGTGCTGATCTATCTGGCGAGCTGGTACATCCTCGGCGAAGGCAGCCCCTCGCAGATCTACCGGAACATCACGAGCTATTCGACCGGCTTCGGCGCGCAGGCCGCGCTCGATCTCTGGTTCCCCGCCACCTATCTGCCGCTCAAGACGCTGATGACCGGGACCTTCCCGATCTACACGGTCGTGAGCTCGACCATGGCCGACGGCCTGGTGATCGGCGTGACGATCTTCACCCGCGTCATCCAGGCATCGATCCTGATCGCGGCGGCGGCGGCCTGGCTCCGGCCGGAAGCGGTACCGCCCCGGCGCGTCGTCTTCCTGGCGATCGCCTTCGCGCTCAGCGCTTCGGAAGCGGGCGGCTATACCGAGATGCTGACGCTGGTGTTCGTCTTCATGGAGAAGCGCCGCGGCTTCGAGCGGACGACGGCGCTGTACATCGCCTATTTCCTGTCGATCCCGTTCGACTTCACGCTGGGCCTGCTGCCGCCGCTGGTCCGCTACTCCTATCTCGCCAATGTCGAGGTGATCGCCCAATATGGCGTCGGCGTGATGTCGCTGCTGCGCCCGGGCCTCAGCATGATCATCGCCGGCTTGCTGTCGGTCCAGACCGTCCGCGAGGTGGTCGCCGACATCCGCAACCAGGGCTGGCAGAATCGCTGGCGCTACCGCTTCGACTGGCCGGTCCTGCCCGGCGTGCTGCGCCCCAGCCGGCCGCAGCAGGCGGGCGAAGAAGGTCCGCGATGACGGGCCCCGCCTGCGAGACGATCTGATGGCCACCACAGACCTGCGCCATCGCTGGATGCTGCTGGCGATCCTCCTCGTCGCCTTCTATCTGCGCGCCTCCAGCATCGCCTTCGGCCTTCCCGGGCTGAACGATCCCGACGAGATGATGTTCGAGCTCGGCGCAATCCGCATGCTGCGCGGACCGACGCTCGATCCGGGCTGGTTCGGTCACCCGGCCACCACCACCATGTATGTGCTGGCGCTCGTCAATATCGGCGTGCTGGCCTTTGCCTTGCTGACCGGCGTGGCGAGTTCGGCCGGCAAGTTCGTCGAGCTGATCTACGCGGATCCCAGCTGGATGATCCTTCCCGGCCGCGTCGCCATGATGCTCTTCGCGCTGGGCACGATCTGGATGAGCTGGCGGCTCGCTTCGCGTTTCTTCGGCCCTGCCGCCGGCCTTGTGGCTGCGCTGCTGATCGCGTTCGATCCCGTGCACATCGCCTGGTCGCAGGTGATCCGGTCGGACATCATGGCCTGCTTCTTCATGCTGCTATGCCTGCAGGCCTGTTGCGACATCGCCGAGAACGGGCGCTGGCGCAGCTATGTGCGCGCGGCCTTCTGGCTCGGCGTCGCCATCGCGACCAAATGGCCCTTCGCGCTGACCGGCATCGCGATTGCCGGCGCCAGCCTTGTCGCGGTCCGCGCCAACGTCCTGCCCGCGCGCACGGCGATCGTCCGGCTCGCCACCAGCGGAGCGGCAGCGATCGGCTTCCTGCTGCTCGTCTCGCCCTATCTGCTGATCAACTACTCCATAGTGGTGCGCAATCTCCAGGGCGAGAGCCAGCCGCACCATCTGGGCGCTACCGGCGGCGACTTCCTCCACAATCTCTGGTGGTATCTCTCCGGCCCGGTCGCGACCGGCCTGGGCATCGTCGGGCTTGCCCTGTTCCTGCTCGGCGTCGCGCGATTGCCGCGGCACCGCCTGCCGCTCTTTCTGCTGGCCCCGCTGGCCCTCGCCTTTCTGCTGCTGTTCTGCGCGCAGCAGCTGGTCTGGGAGCGCTGGGCTCTGCCGCTGCTGCTGATCGGTGCGATCATCGCCGGCGGAGGATGGGTCGTTCTTCAGGCGATCCTGCGCCGAACGCTCCCGGTGCCGGCGGCCCGGACCGCGATAACGATCGCCGTGGCGCTCGCTGCCGTGCTGCCACTCGGGCTGCGCGCCTGGACCGATGGCGTCGAGCGCATGCACGACACCCGCCAGCAGGCCTCCGCCTGGGCGCGCCAGCATATCCCGCCGGACGCTACCATCCTCATCGAGCACTTCGCCTACGACCTGGTGAGCGCGCCGCAGCATTTCCTGTTCCCGCTGGCCGACGCCGGTTGCGTGGACCCGCGCGGACTGGTCCGCGGGACGATCCCCTATTCCGTGATCGACCGGGCCCGCGGCAGCCGCTCCAACCTCGACTATGGCACGCTCCCGCCCGAGAAAGCCGCTCTCTGCATCCCCGACTTTGCGATCCTCACCCAATATGACCGGTACCGCGCCGAGCGCACGACCTTCCCGAACGAATATGCGGCCTATCAGCGGCTGATCGCGCGCGGACGCATCGTCGCGACCTTCGCGCCCAGCCCGGGACGGCATGGCGGCCCGATCGTGAGGATCGTCGACCTGCGCAAACCCTAGCTGCGCGGCGCCTGGCGTCGGTAGCTCAGCGCCTCGGCGACATGGATCCGGCCGACGCCTTCCGCCCCGGCAAGATCGGCGATCGTCCGCGCCACGCGCAGCACCCGCGTATAGCCGCGCGCCGATAGCCGCATGGCCTCGGCCGCCTGCGCCAGCAGCTTGCGGCCTGGTTCGTCGGGCGTGGCATGGCCAGTGAGCAAGTCGCCTTCCGCCTCGGCATTGGTGCGCGCGGGCACGTCCCGGTAGCGCGCCGCCTGTACCGCCCGCGCCTCGGCGACCCGCACCGACACGTCCGCCGAGCTTTCCGCCTGCCGATCGAGCACCAGGTCCGCCGCGGTCACCGGCTGGACCTCGACATGCAGGTCGATCCGGTCGAGCAGCGGACCCGAGACCTTGGCCTGGTAATCCGCCGCGCAGCGCGGTGCACGGGCGCAGGCCAGCGCCGGATCGCCCAGATGCCCGCACCGGCACGGGTTCATCGCCGCGACCAGCTGGACGCGCGCCGGGAAGGTGACGTGCGCATTGGCGCGCGCCACGCTCACCACCCCCGCCTCGATCGGCTGCCGGAGCGAATCCAGCACCGCGCGCTGGAATTCGGGGAGCTCGTCGAGGAACAGCACGCCGAGATGCGCCAGGCTCACCTCGCCCGGCTTCACCCGCAGCCCGCCGCCGGTGAGCGCCGCCATCGAGGCGGAGTGATGGGGCGAGCGGAAGGGGCGCGTCCGGGTCAGCCGGCCGCCCTGCAGCGTCCCCGCGACCGAGGCGACCATCGACACTTCCAGCGCCTCGCTCGCGTCCAGCGGCGGCAATATGCCCGGCAGGCACGATGCCAGCAGCGACTTGCCCGCCCCCGGCGGCCCACACATCAGCAGATTATGTCCACCCGCCGCGGCGATCTCGAGCGCGCGCCGCGCCGTCTCCTGCCCCTTCACCTGGGCAAGATCAGGCCCGACCACCGGCGGATCGACGGTACCCGCCTCGGCCGCGGGCAGCAGCTGGTGCCCCTTGAAGTGGTTGAGCAGCGCGATCAGGTCCGGCGCGGCGATCACTTCCACCTGGCCCGCCCAGCTTGCCTCGGGACCTTGCGCCGCGGGACAGACCAGCCCCTTGCCCGTCTCGGCCGCATGCAGCGCTGCGAGCAACACGCCGGGGCTCGGCGCGATCCGCCCGTCCAGCGCCAGCTCACCGACCACGACATAGCCCGACAGCGTCTCGGCATCGACCACGCCCATCGCCCCCAGCAGCGCCAGCGCTACCGCCAGGTCGAAATGCGAGCCTTCCTTGGGCAGGTCGGCCGGCGACAGGTTGAGGATGATGTGCTTGGGCGGCAGCGCCAGCCCGATCGCGGCCATCGCGGCACGCACCCGCTCGCGGCTCTCCGCCACGGCCTTGTCGGGCAGGCCGACGACCACGAACTTGGGAAGCCCGGCAACGAGGTTGCACTGCACCTCCACCGCACGGGCCTCCAGCCCCAGATAGGCAACCGTCGAAACGCTCGCGACCAAGCCCGCCTCCCCCCGACCGGACGGCACGATAGCGGGGGTTGGCCGGGTTGCGCGCCGGGATGCGGCCGGAACGGATCAATCAGGGCGCGTTGGTGCGGAAGTTGCGCTTCACCGCGCTCAGCAGCGGATTGGTGCCGTCGGGCATGTGATCATAGTTGATCGCCCAGATGATCGCCCCGCCCAGCCCGGTCTGGCGCACATACAGCCCCTTCGCCGCGATCGACAGCTCGTCCTCATAGCTCAGGAAGCCGGCCTGGCTGAGCCCGGAGCCCGCGGGCGAGAAGCCGCCGGGATAGCTGCGATAGCCCACCTGCGAGGTCTCGTCCCAGCTATAGGTGCCCCGGTTCAGATAGCCCCAGCGCACCAGCTCGGAATAGCGCAGCGGCGTATCCTGGATCTCGAAGATGTTGTTATGCTCGGTATCCTGGCGCGGGCCGGTGATCGTCGGGCCGTAATAGATGCCGTAGAAGCCGATGCCGATGCCGATCTTGCTGCGCGGCACCCCGGTCTTCACATAGGCCCGCACGCTGGTCTCCAGGTCGCGCGGCGTGGTGCCGGTGGCGCCATAGATCGGGCTGGAGAACCAGGAGAACCACCCCGCCTGGTTCCAGGCGCTGCCGACGCCGTAGCTCATCACATTATATTGATCGACGAGGTTGGCGATGTCCGCCTGCCACTGCTCGACCATGCCTTCGCGGGGGCCGTCCTTCGGCAGGTCGTTGATCGAGACGAGATAGCCCGGGAAGGTGATCAGGAAGCGCCGCCCATTCTGGTAGCGCGGCCGCGCGTTGGCCTCGGCGCGCAGCCCGGTAATCAGCGCGATCGCCCGCCGACGTGCTTCCTCGCCGGTGACCCCCAGCGCGGCGCTGCCTTCGAGCCGATCCTCCCAGTCGACGTCGATCCCGTCATAGTCATGCGCCACGAGGTAATCGACGAGGTTGCGTACGAAGGTCGGGCGGACCGCGTCGGTACTTGAGCGCAGGAAGCCGTCGCCATCGCCCTCGCCGCCCAGCATGAGCAGCGCCTTCTTGCCGGCATCGTGCGCCCGCTTGACCAGATAGTCCTCGACGCTGCGGACACCATCCGGCGAGAGACCGGCGTCGTGCGCGGTGCCGGCGCCCTTGACGACCTGCCCCGCCTGCCCGCCCAGCGTCCCGCTACCCGGCGCGACGCGGGCGAACATCAGATGGGTAAGCGCCGTCACGTCCACCTTGTCGGGCGGATAGCTCCAGTCCCAATAATAGCCGAGATAATAGCCGGTGACCCAGGGCCTGTCGTTGACCGGCGTGGTCACGGTGATCGTCGCGGTCGCCGTCGCATTCGGATCCGCCACGCTTCTCGCGACCAGGTGATAGACCCCCGGCACCGCCGGCGCGGCATAGATCCCCGCCGCCGAGACCGTGCCGCCATTCGCTTCCTGCACGGTCCAGGTGCAGTTCTGGTCGTTCGATCCGGTCACCTGGCAACCGTAATGACGGGTCGCATCGGTCGGCAGCGAGAAGCTGCTCGGCGCAACCCGAACGCTCAGCGCCGACGTGGGCGACGGCGTGGGAGAAGGCGATGGAGATGTGGATGCGGTGGGTGTCGGGGTCGGCGCGGGCGACACGACACCGCCCCCTCCACCGCCGCTGCAGGCGGAAAGGAGGAGCATCGGGGCGAGCATGCGGTTCGTGCGGAACATGCCACGACATGCCCACCGCAGGTTCGACGAAACGACGTTGCCGCGATGAAGGCCGGTCATGCGGCGACGAAACAAGGCTAATCCAGGATCAACCGTTCCAACGTGTCTTGCAGATACAACACACACTTCCCACCTCCCCCTCATGGCAGGCGCACGAAGCCCTTTCCTCCGCACCGCCCTGTTCGGCACGGGGCTGCTGGTGATCGCCGCATCGCCGGTGGTCGGCATCCTGCCCGGCCCGGGCGGGCTCTTCGTCTTCGCCGCCGGCCTGGTGCTCGTCCTCCAGAACTCGGCCCGCGCGCAGAAAGTCTTCTGCCGGGCCAAGAAGCGCTGGCCGCGATTCGGGCATTATGCCGACATGGCGCTGCGCCGGCGCAGTGCCCGCCGTCGTCGTTTGCGCGAAAAGGAGGCCGAAATCGCCCGCGCGGAAGCGGAACTGCTCGGTTTGCGGAACACAACGCGTTGACTCACGCAAATCGCCCCACTATGGGCACCCGACACGCGGCCGCCCCTGTGGTGGCCCTTTTACGTTCTAGATACTTGAGGATGAGCGATGAAGCGGACCTTTCAGCCGAGCAACCTGGTGCGTGCGCGCCGGCACGGCTTCCGCAGCCGCATGGCGACCCCGGGCGGCCGCAACGTGATCCGTGCCCGCCGCGCCCGCGGCCGCAACAAGCTGTCGGCGTAATCGCCGACGGTGCGGGGGTGGGCCTTGTGCGGCTCACCCAGCGCAAGGATTATCTCGCCGCGAACGCAGGCAAGCGGGCTCCCATGCCCGGCTTTGTCCTGATCGTCCGCGCGCGTGACGATGCCGATCCGGTCATGCGGGTCGGCATTACCGTATCCAAGAAAGTCGGCAACGCGGTGATCCGCAACCGGATGAAGCGCCGGTTCCGCGCGCTCGTCCGCGAAGTGCTGCCCGAAGCCGGCCTGCCCGGCGCCGATCATGTGCTGATCGGCAGACATAGCGGCATCGAGCGACCGTTCGACGATCTCAAGGCCGAGCTGGTCAAGGCGCTGGGCAAGGTGAAGCGGTGAGCTTCCACCTCTCTCTCTTCCATCTTCGCGAAGGCGGAGAGACATCCGCATGATGGCGAAGCTCCTGATCCTGCTCGCTCGCGCCTGGCAGATCGGCCCTTCGGCGGTGCTTCCGCCAACCTGCCGTTACCAGCCGAGCTGTTCGGCCTATGCAATCGAGGCACTTCGCCGCTATGGGGCAATGAAAGGCAGCTGGCTCGCCATCCGGCGGATCGCTCGCTGCCATCCCTGGGGCGGGCACGGCTACGATCCGGTGCCATAGAGTTTTTCCGAGGAAATCGTTCGTGAAGGATGACCAGAAGAATTTCCTGCTGTTCGCGGTAATCGCGGCACTCCTGCTGTTCGCGTGGCCCGCGATCATGCACTGGTTCTTCCCGCAGCAGCAGGCGGCCTCCACCCAGATGGTGAACGGCAAGCAGGTTGCGAAGCCGGGCGCCACGCCGGGCATCGATTCGCCCGCCGCGCTGCGCGACCGCGCGATCGTGCTGGCCGACGGCCCGCGCATCGCGATCGAGACGCCGTCGCTGAAGGGCTCGATCAACCTCAAGGGCGCCCGGATCGACGACCTGGTCCTCCTCGGTTACGCCGAGACCACGGCCAAGAACTCCCCGCCGATCCGCCTGCTCTCGCCGAGCGGCGCGCAGGGTGCCTATTTCGCCCAGTTCGGCTGGCAGGGCGCCGGCGTCCAGGCGCCGGACCAGAACACCGTGTGGCAGGCGAGCGGCACCAAGCTGACCCCCACCACCCCGGTGACGCTGACCAGCAAGACCGCCACCGGCCAGGTCTTCCGCATCGATCTCTCGGTCGACCAGGATTACATGTTCACGATCCGCCAGACGGTCGCGAATGTCGGCCAGGCGCCGGTCTCGGTCACCCCGTTCGCGCTCGTCTCGCGCGCCGAGCGTTCCAAGGACGTCGACCAGTGGGCCGCCCATGTCGGCCCGATCGCCGTCGCGCAGGGCGCCGCCAAGTACATCAACTGGGGCGATATCGAGAGCACGCCCACCCAGCTCTCCACCACCGGCGGCTGGGTCGGCTATAGCGACCATTACTGGCTGACCGCGCTCGTCCCCGATCAGCGCGTGCCCGTCTCGCTCCAGCAGCGCGGCACCGCCAAGCAGACCTACCAGGCCGATTACAGTCTCGCCGAGCCGCTCAACCTCGCGCCCGGCAAGCAGGTCAGCTACTCGAGCCGCTTCTTCGCCGGCGCGAAGGAAGTGAAGCAGCTCGAAGCCTATCAGTCCAAGCTCGGCATCGTGCAGTTCGACCGCGCGATCGACTGGGGCTGGTTCGGCATGATCGAGCAGCCGATCTTCTACTATCTCGACTGGCTGTTCCGCCTGGTCGGCAATTTCGGCGTGGCGATCATCCTGCTGACGATCACCATCCGCGGCCTGCTCTTCCCGATCGCGCACAAGCAGTTCGAATCGATGGCGCGCATGCGCGTCATCCAGCCGAAGATGAAGGCGCTGCAGGAACGCTACAAGGACGACAAGCAGCGCCAGCAGCAGGAGATCATGAAGCTCTACAAGGAAGAGAAGGTGAACCCGCTGGCGGGCTGCCTCCCGATCCTGCTCCAGATCCCGATCATGTTCGCGCTGTACAAGGTGCTGCTGCTGACGATCGAAATGCGCCACCAGCCCTTTGTCTTCTGGATCAGGGACCTTTCGGCCCCGGACCCGGCGACGATCCTCAACCTGTTCGGCTATCTGCACTTCACCCCGCCGTCCTTCCCGGCGATCGGCGTGATCCCGGTGCTGCTGGGCGTGTCGATGTACTTCCAGATGAAGTTCAACCCGGCGCCGATGGACGAGGTCCAGAAGCAGGTGTTCGCGATCATGCCGTGGATGCTGATGTTCCTGATGGCGCCGTTCGCGGTCGGCCTGCAGGTCTACTGGATCACCTCGAACGTGATCACCATCCTGCAGCAGCAGTGGCTCTACTCGCGCCACCCGGTGCTCAAGCAGTCGATGAAGAAGGAAGCACCCGCCAAGTGAGCGCGTTCGACGACGACATGATCGAGGCTGCGCGGAAGACCTTCGCCGGCCCGATCACGTTCCTCAAATCGGCACCGAAGCTCGAGCACCTCCCCAATCCGGTGGTGCCCGAGGTCGCGTTCGCCGGCCGGTCGAACGTGGGCAAGTCGTCGCTGATCAACGCGCTCACGAACCGGAACAGCCTTGCGCGCACCTCGAACACCCCGGGGCGCACGCAGGAGCTGAACTTCTTCGACGTGGGCGAGCCGCTGAAGTTCCGCCTGGTCGACATGCCCGGCTATGGCTTCGCCAAGGCGCCCAAGGACATGGTCCGCCAGTGGCGCTACCTGGTGAACGACTTCCTGCGCGGGCGCGACGTGCTCAAGCGCGCGCTGGTGCTGATCGACGCGCGTCACGGCATCAAGGAGGTCGACAACGACATCCTCGACATGCTCGACACGGCGGCGGTGAGCTACCGCATCGTCCTGACCAAGGCGGACAAGATCAAGGCGACCGAGCTCGCCGACGTCTTCGCCCGCACCGAGGCCGAAGCCCGCAAGCGCCCTGCCGCGCATCCGGACATCATCGCTACCTCGTCCGAAAAGGGCATGGGCATCCCCGAATTGCGCGCGGCGGTGCTGGAAGCGATCGGTTGAGCCGCGGCGCCAGATGACCGACGGCGCCCTGCTCTTCTCCTACGGCACGCTCCAGCTGGAGAGCGTGCAGCTCAGCCAGTTCGGCCGGCTGCTCGAGGGCAGCGACGATGTGCTCCATGGCTACAGGCAGATCGAGATCACGATCCGCGATCCCGACGTGCTGGAAGCCAGCGGCATCGAGGTCCATCTCGCCCTCGTTCCCGATGCCGATGCGCCGCCGATCCCCGGCAAGGTCTTCCGCCTGACGTCGGACGAGCTGGCGGCAGCGGATGTCTATGAGAGCGAGAACTATGTCCGCGTCGAGGCTCCCCTCGCAAGCGGCGCCACTGCCTGGGTCTATGTGAAGGCCTGAGCGGCCCTGCTTGCAATGTAGGATCGGGCCTGATTGTTCGAGCGACCGGAAGCTCCGCGCCACTCTTTCACCTTGTTGGAAAAATAGGATCGCGGCCGCGCAATCTTGTTGCGAGATGCGTCGCGTTTCCGCCGAGGAGGTCAAAATTCGGACCGCGCAAACCCGCTCCTGGCCTGTACTTTGTGTACTTTGGCGAGTCGCGCCCGCCCCTTGTGTAGGACGCCCCTTTTGACCTCGCCCGCCAAGCGCGCCACAGTCTTCGCAACCGGAGGGGATCGCCAATGAACGACGCGCGCAGCGCACCCGCACGGCTCGGCGGGCTCGACCTGTTCCGCGGGCTGACCGTGGCCTGCATGGTCATCGTCAACACGCCGGGCAGCTGGGACCATGTCTGGTGGCCGCTCGATCATGCCGAGTGGCATGGCTTCACCCCGACCGACCTTGTCTTCCCCGCCTTTCTCTGCGCGATGGGCGTGGCGCTCGGGCTTTCCTTCCCCCGCAAGGTCGATGGCAAGCTGTGGGGCCGCGTCGCGCGGCGAACGCTGCTGCTAATCCTGATAGGCTGGGCCTGGCAGATGCTGGCGCGGCCGGGCCTGGCGGATTTCCGGGTGTTCGGCGTCCTCCCCCGGCTCGGCCTTTGCTACGGCCTAGCCGCCACGCTGGCGATCCTCACCGCCCGCAAGCACGCCGACGGCCGCGCCCATCTCGGCGCTGCGGCCATCGGCATCGCCAGCCTTGTCCTGCTCATCGGCTATTGGGCGTTGCTGGCCTTCGTCCCCGCCCCCGGCTATGCCGCCGGCGACCTCAGCCCCGCCGGCAATCTGGCCGGCTATATCGATCGGATCACGGTCACCACCCACCACATGTATCGCTTCGGCACCGATGCGGCGGGCAACATCGTCTATGATCCGGAAGGGCTGCTCTCCACCCTGCCCGCCCTGGTCAACGTCCTGCTCGGCATGCTCGCGGCCCTGCTCTGGAAGGCCGCGCCGGAACGCGCGACGCTGCGCATCCTGATCGCCGGCATCGCACTTGCCGCGCTGGGCTATGCCCTGTCCTTCGCCTTCCCGCTCAACAAGAAGCTGTGGACCAGCAGCTTCGCGCTGCTCACCTCGGGCCTGTCGGGCATCATCTTCGCCGCCTGCATCGTCGCCGCGCGCAGCGCTGCGGTCCGCACGATGCTCTGGCCGCTCGACGTGCTGGGGATGAACGCGATCCTCGGCTATCTCCTGTCGCTGCTGCTCTCGCTCGCCGCGATGCGCTCGGGCTTCCAGGCCTGGGCATGGGAGGGATTGGCGGCGCTGCTGCCCGGCAACCTGCTCCTCGCCTCCTTCCTGTTCGCATTGGGGATGCTGCTGGTGGTGCTCGCCCTGCTCATCCCGCTTCACCGTCGCGGCATCCATCTGCGACTGTAAACGCGATGGTAACCATGTCCGGCTATTTGCTGGCCGGATGGGAGAGCTGGACGGAAACGCGCTCAAAGGCGCGGTCTGGGACAAATGGGCGGTGCTGCCGCCCACGCTGATGCGCGCCCACAGCATCGCCATCCAGCGCGGCTACCCCGTTTCCTTCATCGCCAGCGTCTTTGTCAGCATCACCCTGGCAGTGATGATCCACGCCAATGGCTTCATGGCCTGGCACATTGCGGCACTGGCGCTCCATCTCGCGATCAATGTCGCCGTGCTGGTCCGCTGGCGCGACGGCAAGCGCAGCGACTGGCGGGTAGACGATCCCGCCGCCACGCTCCGCGCCACGGTGATCGAGGCGGCTGCGGTCTCGCTCGGCTGGTTCCTGTTCCTCGCCACGATCGGCCTGGGCGCGACCAGCCAGGAGCTGATCGTCACCACCACCGCGCTTGCCGGCGTCGTCGCGATCGGCGCACTGCGCTATGCCCCGCTCCCGCCCGCCAGCCTCGCCTGGCTGGGCATCGCGGTGGTGATCTGCGCGCTCTACGCCATCTTCGCCAATATCCCGGCCGGCGTGTTCGTCTTCCTGGCGGTGTTCGTCGCCCTGCTCGCCCGCACCGTGATCGGCCAGGCGGCTCTTGTCAGCGAGCAGTTCGCCCAGGGCGAGGCACTGGCCCGCGCCGCCAGCGAGCGCGACCTGCTCCGCGCCACGGCGCAGCAGGAGGAACTGCAGCAAGTCGCCGCCGCCGCCGAGACCCGCCACCGCGCCCAGGTCGATGCCGAACGCGACCGCCGCGCCGAGATCGCCCGCATCGCGGATCGCTTCGAAAGCCAGTTCATCGCCGCGATCAGCGAGCTCGCCGCCGCCGCCGAGCAGACCCGTGTCTCGGCCGAAGGGCTCGTCGGCACCACCATGACGACCCGCGACGAGATCCGCGGCGTCGCCGGCCGCGCCGTCCGCGCCGACACCGGCGCCGCCACGCTGTTCGAGGAATCGGCCAATCTCAGCCGTACCCTCGCCACCGTGGAAGCCAGCATTGCGGCGCAGAGCGAGACGACGGCGCACCTCCACGCCCTCTCCCGCTCCGCCGATGCGCGCTTCGGCACGCTCGCCGAGCATAGTGCCAGCGTCGGCAGCATTGCCGACATGATCGCCGAGATCGCGGCACGCACCAACCTGCTCGCCCTGAACGCCAGTATCGAGGCCGCCCGCGCCGGCGAAGCGGGTCGCGGCTTCGCGATCGT
The DNA here is from genome assembly GCF_014204495.1 of Sphingomonas kyeonggiensis. Lineage (GTDB taxonomy): Bacteria > Pseudomonadota > Alphaproteobacteria > Sphingomonadales > Sphingomonadaceae > Sphingomonas > Sphingomonas kyeonggiensis_A. The sequence goes on from NZ_JACHLN010000002.1 coordinate 1,374,265, forward strand.
CGCGCAGGAGGTGAAGAGCCTCGCCGCCCAGACCGCCACCGCCACCGGCGACATCCGCGCCCAGCTCGAGCGCATGATCGGCGCGGTCCATGCGACCACCTCGATCGTCGGCGAGATGCGCGAAAGCTTCGATCGGATCGGCGAGGTCGGCGATGCCGTCGGCCAGGCGATAGCCAACCAGGGCGACGTGATCCGTTCGATCCAGAGCTATGCCGGCACCGCAGCCGCGCTCACCGCCGATCTCCAGACCGGCGCCGCCAACGCCGAAGCCGCGACCGATGCCGCAGCCCGCACGACGGCGGAGATGGATGCCGCAACCGACGAGCTGGTCGGCCAGGCCCGCCGCCTGCTCGGCGAGATGCGCAGCTTCCTCGAGACGCTGAGGGCGGCCTAAGCCAGCGCCAGTCCCGGCTGCGGCTTCTCCGCCCGCGCCGCCAGGATCGCCACCGCCGCAACGAGGCCGAACGCCCCCGCTACCAGGAAGGCCGGCGTATAGGTGCCCGTCCAGGCTCGCACCGCCCCCGCCCCGAACGCTGCTGTCGCCGCACCGATCTGGTGGCCGACCATCACCCAGCCGAACACGATCGGTGCATCCCGCTCGCCGAAATGGACATTGGCCAGCTTCACCGTCGGCGGCACCGTCGCTATCCAGTCGAGCCCGTAGAAGATCGCGAAGAGCAACAGGCTTGATGCGCTGAAATCAAGGAAGGGCAGCGCCAGCAGCGAGAGGCCGCGCAGCCCGTAATAGACGAACAGCAGCTTGCGCGGATCGTAGCGGTCGGTCAGCCAGCCCGAGGCGGTGGTGCCGAACAGATCGAAAAGACCCATCAGGCTGAGCAGCCCGGCGGCCTGAACCGGCGCGATGCCATGGTCACCGCAGAATGCGATCAGATGGGTGCCGACCAGCCCATTGGTGGTGAGCCCGCAGACGAAGAAGGTACCGAACAGCAGCCAGAAGGTCGTGCTCTTCGAAGCACGAAACAGCGCGGTGAAGGCGAGCCCCGGCGTCGCGGCCTGCTTCATCGGCGGCGGCGGCGCGCTGGCATCGGTCTCACCGAAGCGCCGCACGCCGACATCCTGCGGATGCTCGGGCATGAACAGCAGGACGAACGGGATCACCGCCGCCGCCGCGATCGACACGGCAAGCGCGACCGGCCGCCACGCTCCGCCCTCGGCCAGCCAGGCGAGCAGCGGCAGGAAAACCAGCGCGCCGGTGGCGGTGCTCGCGGTCAGCATGCCCATCACCAGACCCTGGCGCGTCGCGAACCAGCGATTGACCACCGCAGCGCCCAGCACGGAAGCGACGGCGCCGCTGCCCACCCCCGAAACCACGCCCCAGCTCAGCACATATTGCCAGGGTTCGGACATCCAGAGGCTGGCAAACGTCGCCACGGACATCAGCGCAAGACCGCCCAGCATGGTCCGCTTGATCCCGACGCTGAGCATCAGCGCCGCGGCGAAGGGGCCGACCAGCCCGTAGAGGAAGATGCCAATAGCGGCGGCGGCGGAAATCGTCGCGCGGTCCCAGCCGAAATGCTGCTCCAGCGGCAACATCATCACCCCGGGTGCCGATCGCAGCCCGGCGGAGACAAGCAGCGCGACAAAGGTGATCGCCGCGACAATGCCGGCATAGCCGCGCGTGCCGAAGGGCATGCGGGAAAGCAGCGCGATCATGCCCGCCCTCCTGCACGCTCGACGCTCTGGGTGAAGCTTTCGAGCCCGGCCCGCAGCACCTTCCAGAGCGCTGCACCGGCCTCATCCTCCACGCGGTGCTGGATCGCGCTCCAGTCGGGCTCGGCGGCATGCATTGCCGCCCTGCCCTCGGAGGTGAGCGAGGCGCATTTGCTGCGGCCTTCCCCGGCGGCCGTCCGCACCCAGCCCCGCTTCTCCAGCGGGGTCAGCGCCCGGTAGAGCGAGCTGCGATCCATCTCGAGCTGCTCGGCCAGCCGACTGAGCGCCAGGGGTTCGCCCCGCGAGATATGCCGCAGGATGGCGAACTGGCCGATGGACATGCCATGACTGGCCAGCGCCTCGTCATAGACACGGCCGATGACGCGGGAGGCCTTGCGCAGCAGCGTGCAGGCACAGGCCGAGGGCAACGAATCTTGATGCATACACATCGTGTATATGCATCAATCAACTTTCACAACGCTGCATATGCATCATGCGTACACATCATGCATATGCAGCAATCTCAGATCGGGTTGTATTTCGCCAGGAACGCCTCGAGCGCCTTCAGGAACTGCAATCGGTCCGCTTCACGGGTGAAGTGGTGGTCGCCCTCCGGCTGTTCGATATAGGTTACATTCTTCCCGGCCTCTTTCAAGCGCTTGGCCATCAGCCGCGATTGCGAGACGGGTACTCTTTTATCCTCCTTGCCATGCACGATCAGGATCGGCGTGGAGAATTGCTCGGGGAAGTTGAGCGGTGAAACGCCCTTGAGATCCCCCACCTGCTGCCGCAGCCAGTCCTGCCGGGCACCAGAGCCCAGGAAATTGCCGTTGAAGCGCAGCATGCGGTTCAGGTCCGAGACGCCGGCATAGGATACCGCACACCGATAGCGCGAACCGTCCCGCTGCGCCGCACGCATGGCCGCATAGCCGCCATAGGAAGCGCCGACCATGCAGACCCGCTTGGGATCGGCGATGCCCTGCGCCGCGAGCGCGGTCACCGCGTCGTCCAGATCGTCCTGCATCGCCAGGCCCCATTGCCCCTGGCCCTTGCGGGTGAACTTGGTGCCATAACCCGAGGAACCGCGATAATTGGGCTGGATCACCACATAGCCGCGATCCGCCATGAACTGGGCCCACCAGTCCCATTCCTCGGTATCGCGGGCATAAGGGCCACCGTGCGGCATGACGATCAGCGGCGCGTTGTGCGGATCGCCCACCGGCAGCGTCAGCACCGCCGGGATCTCCAGCCCGTCCCGCGCCTTGTAGCGGATCGTCTTCACGCGATGGAGCAGCCGCATGCCGATCGTGTTGTTGACGCTCCCGATCGACGTCATCGAGCCGTCCGCCGCGCGATACAGGAAATAGCCGCCCGGCGCCGAGGCCGAGCCGGCCCGGACGACCACGACGCTCCGATCGCGATTCATCGAGACGATCTCGGGCGAGCCGCCCTTGATCATCCCGTCGAGCTTCGCCTGCAGCGCGACCATCGAGGGATCGGTCCACACCATGCCCGGCTTGTCGCGCGTCACGTCGATGCCGAGATAGCCGAAGCCGGTGCCATCGATCCGGATGCCGTCGATGTCATAGCCCTTCGAGGCGAACAGCTGCTTGCCGCGCTCCAGCTTGGTCAGGTCATATTCGTATAGCGACGAGAACCCGTCCGCATCGTCGCCGATGATCAGCGCCTTTGTCGGATCGCTGAGGAACAAGGTCGGCATCTCGATCGAATCATGGATCGAAGTAGCCTTGTCGATCACCTTGAAATTCTCGCCGCGCTGCTGGCGATAATAGAGCCGGCGCTTGCGGCCGTCGTCGGAGAGGCCATAGCCCATGCGGACCACGCCATTGCCATCGGCGTACCAGTCCCACACCCCGGCCATGCCGGGCTGGACGCGCCGGGCCCGGCCATTGGTGACGTCGATCTCGTCAACCCGCGGCCAGAAGTCCGGCTGGCTGCCATAGATCGAGTTCTGCGAGCCGAGCAGGATGCGCGGCGTGCCGTCGCGCGCTACCCAGATCAGGTCCGACGCATTCTGGCCGGCCGTTTCCTTGTTGAGCTTCACCAGCTTGGTGCCGTCGGCACGCACGCCATAGGCGCGGGTGAGGTACCATTCCTCGTCCTCGACCGGCACGGTCTGGCCGATGCCAACGACGAGCCACTCGTCGTTCACCCATTTCCACCAGTTGAGATCGGTATCCCCCAGCGCAATGATCGCCGGCTTGCCGCCTTCGACCGAGAAGACGCCGAAATACTGGACGCCGTTCACCGCGATGCGGGCCGCCACCTTGTCGCCCTTGGGCGAAAGCACGGGCGCCTCGACCGCAGGCAGCTCGGCGAAAACCTCGGTATCGTAGCGAACAACGCGGGGCGGTGAAGCCGTGGCCGGTGCGGCGGCGGACGCCGTCTGCGCGGAAGCACCTTCGGAAACGCCGATACCGAGAACGAACGCCGCCAATGCGGACGACACGAGCAGACAGCTACGCATGAATCCCCCCTAATCCCCGCAAATCATTCGAAGGATTTCGTTACATTGGCAAGACAGCGATGACACCGTTTCGACTGGTCCGCGCCCGACGATTGCCCCCGGCGCACCTGCCCGCTATCCCGGCCGCATGAAGCTCTATATCGGCAACAAGGCCTATTCCTCCTGGTCGCTGCGCGGCTGGCTCGCCTGCAAGCAAGCGGGCCTCCCCTTCGAGGAGGTGGTAGTGCCGCTGTACGACGACGCCTGGGAGAAGCGCCGCGAGGGCGACGAGTTCGCTCCATCCTCGGGCAAGGTGCCGATCCTGTGGGACGGCGACGCCGTGGTGTGGGACAGCCTGGCGATCGTCGAGTATCTCAACGACAAGACCGGCAACACGATGTTCTGGCCGACCGAGCCCGCGGCGCGCGCCATGGCCCGCTCGATGGCGGCCGAGATGCATTCCAGCTTCGCGGCGCTGCGCCGCAAGCACAGCATGAACATCCGCCAGGTCTATCCGCCCAAGACCCCCGACGCCGACGTGATCCAGGATATCGGCCGGATCATGGAGCTCTGGGCCCAGGCCCGCGCCCGTTTCGGCGGTGAAGGCCAGTTCCTGTTCGGCGAGTTCGGCGCGGCGGACATCATGTTCGCGCCCGTCGTGACCCGGCTGGTCACCTATTCGCTCCCGGTCGCCCGCTTCGCCCCGGCCTATATGAACGCGGTGCTCCAGCATCCCTTCATGCAGGACTGGATCGCCGGCGCGCAGGAGGAAGAGTGGGTGATCCAGCAATTCGAAGCCGATCCGGTCTGATCCTCTCTTGCGCAGCGCCCTCGCTGCGCGCAGGCTTCCCCAACAAATTTCCACCGGGTCGCAGGGATCAACCGGGGGGAATAATCCATGTTCGATGTGAAGAAGCTGCAGGAGCGGCTGGGCGTGACCGCCGATGGTGCGCTCGGACGTGGCACGCTTGCGGCGCTGTTCGCCAAGGCCGGTGCACCGGCGAAGATCGCGCCCGAGCTGGGGCTCGCCGCGAATGTCCATTTCCGCACCTATGGCCTGGTCGAGAACGGCCTGCGCCTGGCCCATTTCATGGCGCAGTGCGCGCATGAGAGCGGCGGCTTCCTGTACAATCGCGAGATCTGGGGCCCGACGGCCGCCCAGAAGAAGTACGAGATGAACACGGCGCTGGGCAACGATCAGCCGGGTGACGGCCTGCGCTATCTCGGCCGCGGCCCCGGCCAGCTCACCGGCCGCGCCAATTATCGCCTCTATGGCCGCAAGCTGGGCATCGACCTGGAGAGCAATCCCGAGCTGCTGGAGGTCTGGTCGCTCGGCCTGCTCGCCTTCTGCGCCTATTGGGACAATTGCAGCCTCAACGAATGGGCTGACAAGGATAACCTCAAGGCCGTCTCCAACGGCATCAACCGCGGAAACCCGACCTCCACCAAGGATCCAAACGGCTGGGAAGACCGCAAGAGCCGCTATGCCAAGATGAAGGCGCTGATCCTCTAGAAGGAGGAGCCATCCTTTCGCTGGAACCCTTGCCCGGCAGGCAAATGCATGTCGATGTCGGGATAGTGGCAGTCGCTCGCCGATGGCCTGCCCACCGCGACATAGATGCAAGGTGCGTCGCCGCGGTTCTGCAGGACGTGGCCATTGCCGTCGCCCTTGGCGAAGGCCGCGATATCACCGGGCAGCATCCGCGTCTCGCCGGCATCGTCGACCAGGACCGCTTCGCCGGCGAGCATCACGACGAACTCGTCCTCGCCCTCGTGCCAGTGCCGCTGGGCAGACCAGGCACCCGGCTCCAGCGTGACATGACTGAACCCGAAATCGCTGATCCCGCTGGCAGGCGCCAGCCGGCGATACCAGCGCCCCTGCACCGGCCCGGCAAATTCGGCCGGATAGCCTGTCGCATTGGTCTGCGGGATTGTATCGAGATCGAGCTTGGGCAATGTCGCCTCCACCAATGCCGGAGACCATCTTGCCCGACGCAATCGAACTGACCAAGGCCCTGATCGCAGCCGAGAGCGTTACCCCCGCGCGGGGCAGCGTGTTCGATGTGCTGGAGGCAGCCCTCCTCCCCCTCGGCTTCAAGGTCGAGCGCTTCATCGAGGGCGAGGCGCCGGACGGGCCGGTGGAGAACCTGCTCGCGGTGCGCGGCACCAGCGGTCGCCACTTCGCCTTTGCCGGCCATCTCGACGTGGTGCCGCCGGGCCAGGGCTGGACCAGCGGCGCCTTCGAGCCCGAAATCCGTGGCGACTTGCTTTACGGCCGCGGCGCGGTGGACATGAAGGGCGCGATCGCCGCTTTCGTCGCCGCTGCGGCGCAAGTCGAAAGCGGCGTGACCACGCTGATCATCACCGGCGACGAGGAAGGCCCCGCGACCTTCGGCACGCCGCGCCTGATCGAGCGGATGGCCGAGCGCGGCCTGTTGCCCGACCTCTGCCTGGTCGGCGAGCCGACCTCGCAGCACCGCCTCGGCGACATGATCAAGATCGGCCGCCGAGGCTCAACGGTGATCGACATCATCGTGCCGGGCCGGCAGGGACACGTCGCCTACCCACACCTCGCCGACAACCCGGTCCCGCGGCTCGTCCGCGCGCTGGCCGAGATTGACGCGATCGTGCTGGACGAGGGCAATGCCTGGTTCCAGCCCTCGAACATCGAGATCATCGACCTGACCGTGGGCAATCCCGCCACCAACGTCATTCCCGGCGAAGCGAAGGCGCGGGTCAGCATCCGCTTCAACGACCAGCAATATGGCCCCGACCTGATCGCGCGGATCGAGGAGATCGTGCAGCGCCACGCCCCCCTGGGCATCGTCAAGGGCCGCGTCTATGGCGAGGCCTTCCTCACCGAGCCGGGCGAGCTCTCCACGCTGGTCGCCGGCGCGATCGAGGCGAAGCTGGGAGTGGTCCCGGAGCTTTCGACCACCGGCGGCACTTCCGACGCGCGCTTCCTGTCGAAGCTCTGCCCAGTGGTGGAGTTCGGCCTGCTCAATGCGACGATGCACAAGCTCGACGAAGCCGTGGCGCTGCCCGACCTGGAGGCGCTGACCGAGGTCTATGCGGAGATATTGAAGCGGGCGTTCGCCTAGGCGCGGCGATCCGGCGCGGACCTCCTACACCGCTTCCGCGCCGAATCGCGAAAGTACACAAAAGTACAGGCCAAGAGCGGGTTTTGCGGCACCTGAAATTGACACAGTTGCCGCAAACCGAACGCATCTCGCAACAATGTTGCGAGCGCGTGATCCTATTTTCCCAACAGTCTCAAGAAGCGGCCGGTGCAAGCCCGGCCGCGCGAGGCCAGCATGCGAAATCCTACATTGCAAGCGGTATGGAGCTGTCGGGAAGCAAGGCCTTTTAGCTCCCCGGCGAAGGCCGGGGTCCAGGCTCGGCGACCTGTCGATGGCGAGGGAGCCTCTCGACCGACATTGCAACTGGGCCCCGGCCTTCGCCAGGGAACAGCTGGGTCTCGTTCCGAATATCGATAGCCCGGGGATTTAGCCCGCGATGCGCTGCGGCTCCACGCCGCGTGCCCATTCGAGGAAGGCTTCCTCCTCCATCGGCGTCGCCACCGCATAGCCCTGGAGCACGTCACAGCCGATGACACGCAGCACGGTCGCCTGGTCCTCGGTCTCGATGCCCTCGGCCACCGCTTCGCAGTTCAGGCCATGGATCAGGCCGATCACCGCCTGGGCGATGGTCCGCGCCTCGGCGCTGTCGGCGACATGCTCGATCAGGCTGCGATCGAGCTTGATCCGGTCGATCGGCAGCCTGCGCAGGCGCGCGATGTTCGAATAGCCGGTGCCGAAATCGTCGATGGCGATGGTCGCGCCGTCGTGGCGCAGCAGCGCGATCGCCTCAAGCACTTCGCTCGAGCAGTGCATCGCCAGCGTCTCGGTGATCTCGAGCTCGAGCAGGTTGGCCGGCGCATTGGCCGCCAGCATCGCCTCGCGCAGCATCCGGAAGAAGCTGGCATGATCGAGCTGCCGCGGACTGATGTTCACCGCCATGCGCTGCTGGATGCCGAGGCGGCCCCAACGCGAAATGGTCTCGGCAACGCTCTCCACCACCCACTCGCCGATCTCGACGATCAGGCCGGTCTCCTCGGCGCGCTGGATGAAGGCACCGGGCATCTTGAGCCCGTCCGGATGGCGCCAGCGCAGCAACGCCTCGGCGGCGACGATACGGCCATCCGTGGCGGAGACCTGGGGCTGGTAGACGAGCGTGAACTGGTCCTTGTCGACCGCTTCGCGCAGGTCGCTCTCGAGACGCGCGCGCTCGGCGATCTCGGCGGCGAGGATCTCGGTGAAATGTTCGGCGCGGCCACGGCCCATCGCCTTGGCATGGTACATAGCGGCATCGGCGGCGCGCATCAGGTCGTGCAGCGTCGTGCCGTGCTCCGGGCGCAGCGCGATGCCGATCGAAGCACCGATCGACACTTCCTGGTCGGCCAGGTCGAACGGTTCGGACAGCGCGTAGAGGATGCCGCGGCCGATCCGCTCGGCTTCCCGCACATTGCGCAGCGCCGGGAAGAACATGGTGAACTCGTCGCCGGCCAGCCGGCCGATCAGCGGCGGACGTGCATCGGCTTCGGCGGCGAAGCGATCGGCGACGGCACGCAGGCGATTGGCGACCATGCCGAGCAGCGCATCGCCCGTGGCGTGGCCCAGCGTGTCGTTGACATGCTTGAAGCGATCGAGATCGATGAAGAACAGAACCGCGACCGCGCCCGGCGGCAGATCCGCGAGCATGCGCTCGGCCGTGCGACGGAAATTGGTGCGATTGGGCAGCGACGTCACCGGATCGAACATCGCGAGCCGCTGGACGCTTTCCAGATTGGCGTGGAGCTGGCGGAACAGTCCGTCCATGGCGCGCGCCAGGGTCGGTACCGATTCATGCACTTGCGGCGGAATGCCGCTCTGGAGGTCGCCATTGGCGGCGCCCTGGAGGCGCTCGATCGCGGCGTCGATGGCTTCGGCGGTGGAGGCGATGCTGCGCTCGGCCGAGGCCCAGCACATCACGCCGCAAACGATCGCGGCGATCAGCGCGCGACCGGCGGTCTCGACGGTGATCATGCCGGGGGTGGAGGCAGCAGCCAGCGCAAGGATGAACGCCACCGCACCGGCGCACATCGCGAAGGCTATCGCACGGCTCTTGAGCGAAAATCCTTCCACTGCGCTCGCTCTTCCCCCCAGGAATCCCTCGGAGACCGGCGAATCCCGACCTCGACCCCCGGAAACATGCCAGACAGAAGTTAAGAATTTTCCCGGGGGCGGCGCAGCACGATGTAGAGCGCACCGGCCCCGCCGTGGCGCGGATGCGCGGTTCTTACGGCAGCGATACGATCGGAATGGCGCGACGAGGCGAGCCAGTCGCCCACCGCCGCGCGGATCGCGCCGCGGGCATGCGGGCGCTCGGATTCCGGGCGCGGCGGCTTGCCGGTGACGAGCAGCAGCACGCGGTCCCCCCGCCCGATCGCGACCTCCAGCCCGAAATCGAGCCGGTCATAGGCCGAGGATAGCGTGTGTCCGTGCAGGTCGACCGTCGATTCGGGCGAGACCAGGCCGCGCGACAGGCGGCGATCCCAGGACGCGTCGAGGGTATTGGCCGCCACCCTGCGCGCCGGCGGTGGCGTCGGCACTGGCGGGCGCAGTGGCGGCACCCGTCCCTTCACCTTGGGCGCGCCTGGCACCGGCAGGGGTGCCGGCGTCGTCGGTTTATCGAGCGCCTCGACCGACTTGACCGGACGTGCCGCAAGCGGGGTGACGCTGGCGATCACCCGTTTCCACAGCGCCGCTTCCTCGGGCGCGAGGCGCCTCACCGCTGGCGGGTCGGCGTCGGCGCCCCGGCGATCGGCGCACCACCGAGCCGGCTGAGGGTGCCCAGCGGCAGCAGCAGCCAGGCCGTGCCACGCGAGTTCATCCCGCCCGCGATCGCGCGCGCATCATCACCCGCGCCCCAGAAGGTATCGACCCGGTTCGGCCCCTTGATCGCCCCGCCGGTATCCTGCGCGATCCACAGGCCATTGGCCTCGGCCCGGTCCATCGAGAGGAACACCGGCGCACCCAGCGGGATGAACTTGGGATCGACCGCGGCGCTCACCTGCCCGGTGACGGGCAGGCCCAGCGAACCATTGGGCCCGGCGCCCTTCAGCTCCTGGAAGAACACATAGCTCTTGTTCTCCCACATGATCTCGCGCCCCTCCTCGGGATGGGTGCGCAGATATTCCATGATGCCCTGCATCGAGGCCTTGCCCGGCTGGAGCAGGCCGCGGTCGCGCATCAGCGCGCCGATGCCGACATATTCGCGGCCGTTCTGCCCCGCGAAACCGATCCGCATCACCTGCCCGTCCGGCCCGCGCAGGCGGCCCGAACCCTGGATCTGGAGGAAGAACAGCTCGATCGGATCCGCCGCCCAGGCGATCTCCAGCCCGCGCCCTTCCAGCGCCCCCTGGTCGATCTCCTTGCGGTCGTAATAGGGGATGAAGGTCTTGCCCGCGACACGGCCGCGGATCTTCTTGCCCTTCATGTCATTCGAGAACTGGCCGAGATCGACTTCGATGATATCGTCCGGCTTGGCATAGACCGGCACGCCATAGCCCGAGCGATGATGCTTCGTGCCGGCGATCTCAGGCTCGTAATAGCCGGTCGCTTGTGCCCGCCCGTCGGCTATTTGGACGGATTCGAACCACCGAGAGAAGAAGGCGCGGGAATCGCGTTCGGGCCAGGTTTTCGCGGCGTCGCAGGCGGGTTGCCAGTCACGGCCCTGGGTAAGTCCGCTGACATCGGTGCGACGCACCAGCGACGGGCAGCTCAGCCGGAACGCGACCAGCGCGCGCGCCGCCGCGTCGTCGCTCAGCGGCAGCGAATCGAAGGCCGGCCCCGGGATCAGCCCGGCCGAAGCCGCGGTCAGCGTGCCGGCGGGCGCGGCCGGCGCCGGATAGGCGGCGAGCGGCACGGCCGGGATCGGCTGGCGGACGGCGGGATTGCCATGCGGCTCGGCCACGCGGCCACTGTCACGCGGACGCTCGCGCGGGACTTCGCGGGACGGCGGCGGCGCATAGCCCGGCTCGACCGAATGCGGCACCACGCCACCCGAGCAGGCGCCCAACAACGCCGCGAGCGCGACTCCCCCCCAGATACGCATGTGCTGCCCCCTCAGGCTTCGTCGGTTTCGACGAGCTTCCAATTGGGATCGTTGCTGCGGAGACTCCGGGCGAACGTCCAGATGTCGTGCGTCTCGACCGCATCGCTCAGCGAGCCGGCGATGACATTGCCGTCGGCGTCGCGGGTGACCGCGGCGATATCGGCATCGAAGCGCACGGTGATGCGGGCGCTCTTGCCCTCGACCACGGCGTCCGAGATCATCGCGCGTTCGATCGCGACCAGGCGATTCTCCAGCACATGGCCGGCGGCCTTGCGATCGGCGATCGCCTGCGAGAAGCCGGCGCGGACATCGTCCTCGACCAGCCAGGCCAGCGTATCCTCGTCGCCCTTCCAGAAGGCCTCGAGGATCATCTTGTACGCGCTCTTGGCGCCATCGATGAACTGGGCGACGTCGAAGCTGGAATCGGCGGCGATCACGGCCTTGAGCCCGCTCTCGGCACCCGTCTCGATCACGCGCGGATTGATGTCGCGTGCTTCGGGCGCCTGATCGATGGTGCGCTGCGCCGGCGGCACCGCCACGCGCTCTTCGCTGGGCTTGGGCAGCGCCTGCTCATGACCGGTGCGCTTGCCAAGCACGGCATAGAGTCGGAGTGCCAGGAACCCGGCCACCATTGCGAACAAGATTATCGTGTACACTACGCCTCCAAACGCTTCGCCGGTTAACATAGGCCTAAGCGGCGCGCGTTTCAAATCCGGGCAATCCGTGGGAATTGAAACACGTGCGCCCGCCTGCTAGGCGCGCAACCGATCCAACGCTTCAACAGCGTGAAACTTTCCGGATAAAGAGGTAGTTGAAATGGCCGAGAACGACACGATCGCCGAATTCGGCGAGCCCGCAGCCAACGGTGTGGACACCACCCCGGCCGCCGGCCTGCTGTCGCAGTATGTGAAGGACTTCTCGTTCGAGAACCCGAATGCGCCGGCCATCTTCCAGAGCCAGACGGCTCCGGCGATCGACGTGCAGTTCAACATCGGCTCGGGCAAGGTTGCCGACGAAGTGTTCGAAGTCGTGCTCAAGATCGAAGTGCGCGCGACCGCCGAGAGCCAGACCGCGTTCATCGTCGACCTGGCCTATGCCGGCCTGTTCGGCATCCGCAACGTGCCCGAGGGCGAAGCGCTCGACGCCTTCCTGCTCGGCGAGGCTCCCCGCCTGCTCTTCCCGTTCGCCCGCCGCGTGCTGGCCGACGCGGTGCGCGACGGCGGCTTCCCGCCGCTGATGCTTGAGCCGATCGATTTCGGCGGCATCTACCTGCAGCAGCGCGCCGTGAACGAAGGCGGCCTGACCGGCGAAGTGGCAGGCGAAGCCTGATCCGATAGTCTGGGAGACTGGGCCTCGTGACCTTTGACCGTCACCCCCGCGAAAGCGGGGGCCCAGCTCCCACGCTGTCCCGTTTCACAGCCGCGGTCGGTTGCGGCTTCTCTCCGAGATGGGTTCCCGCTTTCGCGGGGATGACGGGGACGCAGTGAAGCTCGCGCGCACCCTGGGCTCGGTCGGTGGGCTTACGCTGGCGAGCCGCGTGCTCGCGCTGGTGCGCGATTCGTTGCAGGCACGCTATGTCGGCGCCAATTTCGCGTCGGACGCGTTCCTGGTCGCCTTCCGGCTGCCCAACATGTTCCGCGCCTTCTTCGCGGAAGGTGCCTTCTCCTCGGCCTTCATCCCGATGTTCAACCGCAAGCTCGCCGAGCATAACGGCGAGCGCGGGCCGGCCTTCGAGTTCGCCGAGCGCACCCTGGCGGTGCTGTTCGCCATCCTGGCGCTGATGACGGTGGTGATGCTCGCCGCCGCCTGGCCGCTCACCGCGCTGCTCTCGGGCGGCTTCCACAAGCAGGCGCCGACGCACGACCAGTTCGCCTTCGCGGTCGAGCTGAGCCGGATCACCATCCCCTACCTGATGCTGATCTGCCTGGCCTCGCTGCTGGGCGGCATCCTCAATTCGCTCGACAAATTCTGGGTCAACGCCGCGGCGCCGATCCTGCTCAACATCGCGATGGTGACGGCGCTGTTCGTCTTCCACGGCACGCCCGAGCAGACGGCGCGCGCGCAGGCGATCGCGGTGCCGCTGGGCGGCGTGGTCCAGCTGCTGTGGCTGTGGTTCGCCTGCCGCGCCGCCGGCGTGTCGCTGCGCCCCCGCCTGCCCCGGCTAGATCCCGAGGTGAAAAGGCTGATGAAGCTGATCCTGCCGGCCGCGCTCGGCGCCGGCGCGGTGCAGCTCAACCTGGTCATCTCGACCGCGCTTTCGGGCTATCTGCTCGGCGAAGGCTCGATCTCGTTCATCTATTATGCCGACCGGCTCAACCAGCTGCCGCTCGGCATGATCGGCATCGGCCTGGGCACCATCCTGCTGCCGACCGTCTCGCGGCTTCTCGGCGCCGGCAAGGACGCCGAGGCGATGGAGACGCAGAATCGCGGCATGGAGCTGGCGCTGTTCCTGACCCTGCCCGCAATGGTCGCGCTGATCGTCGCCGCCGAGCCGATCGTGCGCGGGCTGTTCCAGTACGGTCACTTCACCGCCGACGACACGGTGAAATGCGCCTGGGCGCTGGCCGGCTTCTCGATCGGCCTGCCCAGCTATGTGCTGGTCAAGGTGCTGACCCCGGGCTTCTATGCCCGGCAGGACACGAAGACGCCGGTGCGCTTCGCCATGATCTCGGTGGTGGTGAACATCGTCGCCAACCTCGCGCTTATCCCTTCGATCGGCCATATCGGACCGCCGCTGGCGACGGCGCTTTCCTCCACCGTCAATGTCTGGCTGCTCTATGCGGCGCTCAGGAAGCGCGGGCATTTCGTGGCGGACACGCAGCTGAAGCGCCGGCTGCCGCGGCTGGCACTGGCGGCGGTACTGATGGGCGCGGCGATCTTCGGCTTCGAGGGACTGCTCGATCCCTGGCTGAGCGGGTTCCTGTGGCAGCGCTACGCGGCACTGGTGGTGCTGGTGGGCGCGGGCGTGGCGATCTATTTCGTCGCGTGCTTCGTGACGCGGGCCTTCCGGGTTTCGGATCTGAAGGCGCTGGTGCGGCGGCGGCGGGCGTAACCTTCCTATTTTCGTCATCCCCGCGAAGGCGGGGATCCAGAGTCGCCAAGGACATCGCTCTGTTACCCTGGATCCCCGCCTTTGCGGGGATGACGGAGAAGAGAGCGCGCGCCACCCTTTCGCCGGGGAACGGAGAATGGCGGCGGAGAGGCCGACAAAGCCCTACCCCTCGCCCACCCCAGCCGCTACAGCGCCCCCGTCCCTGACATCATCGTGCGGCTGCGTCCCCGCCGTCTCGGACCCGCGGCCCGTCCAAAGGCCGAACGGTCAGCCCGGGCGTGGAAGGAATATTCAATGCGCGTCGTTTCCGGCATTCAGACCACCGGCAATCTGCACCTCGGCAACTATCTGGGGGCGATCAAGAACTGGGTGGCGATGCAGGACCAGGGAGAATGCCTGTTCTTCCTCGCCGATCTCCATGCACTGACGGGCAACATCTCGCCGCACGAGCTAGCCAATTCGACGATCGAGATGGCCGCGACGCTGATGGCGTCGGGCATCGACGATCGCGCGATCCTGTTCAACCAGGCGCGCGTGCCCGCGCATGCCGAGCTGTGCTGGATCCTCAACGGCACCGCGCGCATGGGCTGGCTGAACCGCATGACCCAATGGAAGGACAAGGCCGGCAAGAATCGCGAGGGCGCGAGCGTCGGCCTGTTCACCTATCCGGTGCTCCAGGCGGCGGACGTGCTGGTCTACAAGGCGACGCACGTGCCCGTGGGCGAGGACCAGAAGCAGCATCTCGAGCTGGCGCGCGATATCGCGACCAAGTTCAACACCGACTATGAAGTCGAGCTGTTCCCGCTGCCCGAGCCGTTCATCTCCAAGGCGGCGCCGCGGATCATGTCCCTGCGCGACGGCAGCGCGAAGATGAGCAAGTCCGATCCCTCGGACCTGTCGCGGATCAACCTGTCCGACGATGACGACACGATCGCGCAGAAGTTCAAGAAGGCGAAGACCGATCCGGAGCCGCTGCCCGATTCGTTCGAGGCACTGGCGGAGCGGCCCGAGGCGAAGAACCTGGTGACGATCTTCGCCGCCTTGTCGGACCGCGATCCGCAATCGGTGGTGGCCGAGTTCGCCGGCCAGGGTTTCGGCGCGTTCAAGCCGGCGCTGGCCGACCTCGCCATCTCGGTGCTGTCGCCGGTGCGCGAGCGGCTCAACCAGCTGCTCGGCGACCGCGCGGCGGTGGGCGCGCAGCTCGCCAGGGGCGCGGCGCGGGCGAGCGAGCTGGCGGCACCCACACTGCTGGCGGCGCAGAAGGCGGTCGGGCTGCAGGTCTAGGACGGGCGACTCTCGCGCCTTTTCACTCCCCTCCCTGCAAGGGAGGGGTTGGGGGTGGGTTGCGAGCGCAGCGAGCTCAACGAGACGATAGCCTTGAACAGCGGAGGCCGGGCATCGAGCCCGGCCTCCGCTAACCCACCCCTTGCCCCTCCCTTGCAGGGAGGGGAATGTTAACTGCCTATACGGACTGAACTGCTACTCCCCCGGACATCACCGGACTTCGGGGAGGGAACAGTTATGGGTACCACCGGGTTTCTGTGCGCGGAGAGTGCCTGATGCGTAGACTGATTCCCGTGCTGCTCCTCGGGAGCGCGATCGCCGGCTGCAGCGGCGGCTCCGGTGGCGGAGGCGGCGGCACCGTCGTCACGCCGACGCCAACACCGACGCCGAGCCCGACCAGCTCGCCTACCCCTACCCCCTCCGCCACCCCGACGCCGACCGGCAGCGAGCCGGCGACGGGTTCGGATTTCCTGACCTCGGTCGCGCAGCTCTACAGCAGCCCGCCCAATATCGCCGCCTGCCAGGCCGGGACGCTTAAGCCCGAGGTCGGCCAGCGGGTGCTGGCGGCGCTCAACTATGTCCGCGGGCTGCACAACCTGCCGGCGGTCACCTACAGCACCGCCGACGAGCCGGCCGTGCAGCAATCGGCGCTGATGATGGCCGCGAACGGCCAGCTCAGCCACAATCCGCCGACCAGCTGGAACTGCTACACCGCCGCCGGCGCCACCGCCGCCGGGCAGAGCAACATCTATCTGGGCACCGGTGGGCTGCGCTATTCGCAGGATGCCGACCTGCTGGCCGGCTGGCTGATCGACACCAACAATGTGGTGGCGAACAATATCGGCCATCGCCGCTGGCTGCTCTATCCGTTCCTGTCGACGATCGCCTATGGCCGCACCGCCGGGGTGTGGCAGACCAACAACCGGGCCGACGGCGCCTCGATCAAGGTGATCAACACCACCCAGAACACCGCCGGGCCGCTGCCCGACTTTGTCGCCTATCCCTTCCAGGATTATCCGGCGCGCTATTTCGAGACCGGGGCGCTGCTCTCGTTCGGGGTGATCGCCAACAAGAGCTCGAACTTCGGCGCGAATCAGTCGGTGAGCTATGCCGGCGCGACGATCAGCGTGCGGGTGCGCGGCGGCGCGGCGCTGACCGTGTCGAACATATCGTGGGACAATGACGGGTACGGCCTGCCCAACAGCCTGCAATGGAGCGTCGCCGGGCTCGCCGCCAACACCACCTATGACGTGACGATCAGCAACGTCACGGTGAGCGGCGCGGCGCGCAACTACAGCTATTATTTCCGGATCGTGCCCTGAGCGGGCGCGAAACCGCCATATCCGTTGCAGATCGGCTAGGTCGCCCCGGCGCCGCGACCTAGCCTGCGCCTTCCACGACAGGGAGGCACTCATGCGCAACAAGATCGGTTTCTCGCTTTCGCTTGCCGCCGCCGCCGGTTTCCAGGCCGTCCTCGCCCAGCCGCTCCAGGCGCGCCCGAACCTCGAATGCGCCAACCCGCCTTCGGTCACCTGCACCAGCTACCAGGCGCGCGGCTTCGCCAGCTATGGCGAGTGCGTGACCTATTACAGCGAATATTGCCCGCTGCTCGAGAGCGGCGAAGGCGGTTGCGTCTATGATCCGCGAATCGGGCAGACGATCTGCTGGTGAACGGATGGGGCGCGGGCCGCTCCATTATGTCTAGACAAAAAGGCCGGAGCCCCTGCGGGCCCCGGCCTTTTCGTTTTGAAGGGTGGAGGCGTGACCGATCTGCGTTGCCCCGCTCTCAGCTCCTCCACCCCGCCCGCCCCTGAAAGAGGCGGGAAGTTATCCCTTTAGCCCTCCAGCGTGCGCATCAGCGTGCGCACGGCGGTGTCGATCTCCACGTCCTTGGCGCGCAGGTCCTCGATTCGCTTGACCGCGTGGATCACCGTCGAGTGATCGCGGTTGCCGAACTTGCGGCCGATCTCCGGCAGCGAGCGCGTGGTCAGGCGCTTGGCGAGGTACATCGCGATCTGGCGCGGCCGGGCGATCGCGACGGCGCGGCGCTCGGAGATCAGGTCGATCTGCTTGACCTCGAAATGCGCCGAGACCGCGCGCTGGATCTCGTCGATGGTGATCCGGCGCTGGGCCGAACGCAGCACTTCGCCGAGCACGTTGGTCGCGAAGTCGATCGTGATGACTTCGTTGTTGAGCTGGGCATAGGCGACGAGGCGGTTGAGCGCGCCTTCGAGCTCGCGGATGTTGGTGGTGATTCGCGCGGCGAGCAGGTCCATCACCTCATGCGGCATCGAGACGGCGGGCATCTCGAGCAGCTTGCGGCCGACGATCGCGCGGCGCAGCTCGAGCTCGGCCGGCTTGATGTCGGCGACCAGGCCCGAGCCGAGACGGCCGGCGAGACGCGGCTCGAAGCCCTCGAGCGCCTGGGGCGCACGGTCCGCGGCGATCACCAGGCGCTTGCCCGACGACATGAACTCATTGACGGTGTGGAAGAATTCCTGCTGCGTCGCGTCCTTGCCGCCGATGAACTGCAGGTCGTCGATCATCAGCAGATCGACCGAGCGCAGCCGCGCCTTGAACGCGTGCGTGTCCTTGTTGCGCAGCGCCTGGACGAACTCGAACATGAAGCGCTCGGCGGTCACGTAGATCGCGGTCGCATCCGGATTCGCGGCGAGGAAGGCATGGCCGATCGCGTGCATCAGGTGCGTCTTGCCCTGGCCCGTGCCGGCATGGAGGTAGAGCGGGCTGAACTGCGGCGAGCCCGGCTGCGCCATCGCCTTGGCGGCGTTGCAGGCGACGCGATTCGTCGCGTCGATCACGAATCGCTCGAACGTGAAGCGCTGGTCGAACTGCGGGCGCTCGATCGCGGCGGCCGCCACGGGAGCCGAATCGGCGACCGGAGCCACCGGCGCCGCGCTGAGCACGCGCTTCGGCTCCTCGGCCAGCGTCTCGATCGACACGCTGCGCACGGCCGGAATCTGGCCGCGGAACTCGAGCAGCAGGCGCTCGGCATAGTGATTGCGGACCCACTGGGTCATGAACGCCGACGGCAGCCCAAGGCGCACGATCTCGGCATCGCTGCCCTCGATCAGGACAACCGGCTTCAGCCATTGGTCGAACAGACGCTGGCCCGCCGAGCGACGCAGATTCGCGCGCACATGCGACCAAGCCTTGGCAACCGCTGCTTCCATTCCGTCCCGTTCCAAGGCCTGAACCTGAGTCACCGTGACGCACCCCTCCTTCGCGGGAAGCCCTGCTTCCCGTGCGCAAATTCGCTCCGACATGAGGCCCCCCGACACCGGACATCCCCGGTCCCTGTGCGGCAGGCTTCGACTACACCCTGGCGAGAACCCGCCTGGGAGGTCTGTTGTAGGTACCCCTTTCTGAGTCGAGCAAGGGGGTCCGGTGTAAAGATACTGAAATAGTTTTGTTGACTCGCCGTAACCCACGGAAAACCGTGCCCATGGCCACTAACTATCTGAAAAGAATAGCGCCTTCAAATTATTGCAAGTCGAAGACACCGCGACTCGCGCGAATCGTAGGGTTCCAGGGTGCTAACCACGATTCGTTCCGCAAGCCTCTGTCGAACACGACAAAAACCCCGCGGAACTGGTGTCCCGCGGGGCTTTGTTACGGAAAAGTGACGATTATGCCAGCGCTTCGACGCGCTTGTTCAGACGCGCGAACTTGCGCGAGGCCGTGTTCTTGTGGAGCACGCCCTTGGCAACGCCGCGCGCCATTTCCGGCTGCGCAGCGGCGAGCGCGGCAGCGGCCGCAGTCTTGTCGCCGGCTTCAAGGGCCGACTCGACCTTCTTCACGAAGGTGCGGATACGGCTCACGCGGGTGCCGTTGATCTCCGCGCGGCGCGCATTGCGCCGGATACGCTTCTTCGCTTGCGGCGTATTCGCCATGCCGTGTCGTTCCTGCTCGTAAAATGTTTTGGGCCCGGAGACGAATGCCGTCCACGCCCGGAAAGACGGGCCCCTTAGCGGCACCTGCGATTCGGGTCAACCGCATAAGGACATAGCGGTCACTTCTGGCAGGCGGGGCACCAGAAGGTCGATCGACCCGAATCGATTCGCCGCTCGACCAGCCCGCCGCAGTCGCACGGCTCCCCTTCCCGCCCGTAGACGCGCCACTCCTTGGCGAAATAGCCGAGCTCGCCGTCCGGCCGGGCATAGTCGCGAATCGTCGAGCCGCCGGCGCGGATCGCGCTTTCGAGCACGTCGCGAATCGCCGCGACCAGCTTTTCCAGCCTGACCTTCGAGATCGAGCCGCCTTCGCGGGTGGGCGCGATGCGGGCGATATAGAGCGCCTCGCACACATAGATATTGCCCAACCCCGCCACGACGCGCTGATCGAGCAGCAGCGCCTTTACCGGCGCGATCCTGTCCTTGAAGACGCGCGCCAGATGCGCGGCGTTGAAGTCAGGGCCCAGCGGCTCGGGCCCCAGCGCCATGAAGGGCGCCCATGCCGCCACCTCCGCGGTCGGCACCAGGTCGACCGAGCCGAATCGCCGGGGATCGTTGAGCGCGAGGCGGTGGTGCTGCGTCTCCAGCACCATGTGATCATGCTTGCCGATCTCGGCCGGATCGATCCGCCAGCGCCCGGACATGCCGAGGTGGAAGATCAGCGTGTCGCCGCGATTCGTCTCGATCAGCCCATATTTGGCGCGCCGGCCCATGCCGGTGACTGTCGCTCCGGTGAGCCTCTGGCCGAGCCCTTCGGGGAACGGCCGGCGCAGATCGCCGCGATGGAGGGTGACGCGCTGGATCGTCTCGCCCTTGAGCACGGGCTCCAGCCCGCGAACGGTCGTCTCTACTTCGGGGAGTTCTGGCATGGGGGCTCTCTACCGCGCCTAGCCCCATTTCGTCATCCCCGCGAAGGCGGGAATCCAGGGTAACCGAGCGATGCCCTTCGGGACTCTGGATCCCCGCCTTCGCGGGGATGACGATGGCGTGGAGGATAAGGTGGGAGTGGGGATGACGCGCGCAGAAAGCCCCGCTAGAGCCCGTCGCATGACCGACACCGTCTCCTTCGGCTACGAGGATGTGGCCCCCGAGGAAAAGACCCGCCGCGTCGGCGAGGTCTTCTCCAGCGTCGCGGCGAAATACGACCTGATGAACGACGCCATGTCGGGCGGGCTTCACCGGTTGTGGAAGGACAAGTTCGTCCGCCGGGTGAAGCCGCGCGAAGGCGAGCATATCCTCGACATGGCCGGGGGCACCGGCGACATCGCCTTCCGCATGGCGCCTTCGGGCGCAGCGATCACGGTGGCGGACATCAATCCCGAGATGCTCGCCGTCGGCGTCGAGCGCGCCGCCGAGCGCGGGATCGACGGGCTGGTGTGGAGCGAGGCCAATGCCGAGACGCTGCAATGGCCCGACAAGTTCTTCGACGCCTATACGATCGCGTTCGGCATCCGGAACGTGACCGACATCCCCAAGGCGCTGCGCGAGGCGCACCGCGTGCTCAAGCGCGGCGGGCGGCTGTTCGTGCTGGAGTTCTCGACCACCGAGTGGCCGGGCTTCTCCGAAGTCTATGACGCCTATTCGCACAAGCTGGTCCCGAAGCTCGGCCAGATGCTGGCGGGCGACGCGGAAAGCTATCGCTATCTGATCGAATCGATCCGCCGCTTCCCGAAGATGCCCGAGTTCGAGCGGATGATCCGCGAGGCGGGCTTCACCCAGACCAAGGTCGAGCCGCTGCTCGGCGGGCTGGTCGCGATCCACAGCGGCTGGAAGATTTGAGGCCAGTGCCCTTCACCGATTTCCGTCATCCCGGCGAAAGCCGGGATCTCATGCGGCAGCGCGAACGGCTTGTGGCCCGAGATCCCGGCTTCCGCCGGGATGACGGTTTCCCCGCATGACCGCACCCGCCGTTCATCTCTGGCGCCTGCTGAAATGGGGCCGCATCCTGGCGCGTCATGGCGCGCTGCGCGGTATCGAGCAGGATCCGCATACGCCCAAGCCGGTGCGCCGCGTGGCGCGCATCGCCCGCTTCGGCGCGCGCGTGCCCAAGGTGCCGCATTATGCCGATGCCTTCCAGGCAATCGGCCCCGCCGCGATCAAGCTCGGCCAGACGCTCGCCACCCGACCCGACCTGGTCGGCGACGAGGCGGCGAACGACCTGCTGCGCCTGCAGGACGCGCTGCCGCCACTGCCCTTCCCGGTGATCCGCCAGCGGATCGAGGGCAGCTTCGGCCGGCCGCTCGATACCTTCTTCGCCGAATTCGACGAGAACCCGGTCGGCGCCGCTTCGATCGCGCAGGTCCACCGAGCGATCACCACCGACGGCCGCCAGGTCGCCGTGAAGGTGCTGCGCCCGGGCATCGAGACCGAGTTCGCAAAGGCGATCGACACCTATGAATGGGCGGCCGCCCAGGTGGAGAGCATGGGCGGCGAGGCTTCACGCCTGCGCCCGCGCCTGGTGATCGAGACCTTCAAGCGCTGGACCGCGCGCGAGCTCGACCTGCGCCGCGAAGCTGCTTCTGCATCGGAACTCGCCGAGGGCATGCAGGCCGAGCCGGACTTCATGGTCCCGCAGATCGACTGGCAGCGCACCACCGGCAAGGTGATGACGCTGGAATGGATCGACGGCATCAAGCTGTCACACCGCCAGCGCCTGATCGAGGCCGGGCACGATACCAGCGCGCTCGCCAGCCGGCTGATCAAGGCGTTCCTGCGCCAGGCGATCGCCGAGGGCTTCTTCCACGCCGACATGCACCAGGGGAACCTCTTCGCCCTCCCCGATGGCCGCATCGCCGCGATCGACTTCGGCATCATGGGCCGGATCGACCGGCGCGCCCGGGTCTGGCTGGCCGAGATCCTCTACGGACTGATCACCGGCAACTACAAGCGCGTCGCCGAGATCCATTTCGAGGCGGGCTATGTGCCGCCGCACCATAATGTCGCAGAGTTCGCGACGGCGCTGCGCGCGGTCGGCGAGCCGATGCGCGGGCTGGCGGTGAAGGACATGTCGATGGGCGCGATGCTCGACGGCCTGTTCTCGATCACCCGCGATTTCGACATGCAGACCCAGCCGCACCTTCTGCTTCTCCAGAAGACGATGGTGATGGTCGAGGGCGTGGCGCGCGGGCTCGATCCCGACATCAACCTGTGGGACGTCTCGGCGCCGTTCGTCCGCGAATGGATCCGCACCGAGCTGGGCCCGGAAGCCAAGATCGCCGACCGGCTGGTCGAGGATATCCGCACCCTCGCCCGCCTGCCCGACCTGATCCGCAACATCGAGCTGCGCTTCCCGGCACCGGGCGGCGCCCCGCCCGCGCCGCCACTCAAGGAGATCGAGCGGATCCGCGTGGTTGGCGGCTGGCGCTATGCGCTGGTGGCAGTGTTCTCCGGCGCGGTCGGCGCGGCGGCGATGATGTACCTGCTGTCGTGAAGCTGCCCGCGATCCAGTGGCTGGCGGAACCGACGCGCTTCGCCGCGCTGGCCCGTCCCCGCGCCCGGATCGCGCTCGGCATCCTCGCGCTGTTCCTGCTGCTGTCGCTGACCGCGCTGGTCACGGTCGGGCCGCCGCCGGTGAGCGGCGATCCGGCGAAGCGCGCCGACGACCAGAGCGACGTGGTGCTCTATGAGAGCATCGTCGCCGGCGTGCGGCACGGCGGCGATTATTACGAAGTGACCGCCGACGCGCTGCGGGCGGGCAATTATCCGCTGCGCCCCTTCGTCACCTTCCGCCTGCCCGGGCTGGCGATGGTCGAGGCGCATGTACCGCGTGTCGGCATGCTGGCGCTGCTCTTCGTGCTGGTCGCCTCGGTCTTTGCCGTGTGGGGCATGAAGCTGCGGAGCGGGATGACGCGCTGGCCGCCAGTGCTGATCGGCCTCGCCCTGCTCGCCGGCGGGCTGATGGCGTTCGTCCAGACCGACCTCTGGGCGTTCCACGAGATATGGGCGGGGCTGCTGATCGCCCTGTCGCTCGGCATCCGGCGTCAGGGGCGCTGGGTGGAAGCGGTGGCGATCGGCCTGCTGGCCATGCTGGTGCGCGAGCTGGCCGCGCTCTACGCGATCGTGATGCTCGTCACCGCCTGGTTCGAGGGGCAAAGGCGCGAGGCGATCGGCTGGGGCGTGGCACTGGCCTGCCTGGCGGTCGCGGTCGGCTTCCATGCACATGCGGTGGGCCAGGTGACCAATGCCGCCGATCCGGCCTCGCCGGGCTGGTCGGGACTGCACGGCTATGGCTTCTTCGCCAAGGCGATGGTGTTGTCGACCGCGCTGCAGCTCTTCCCGATGGCGCTGGGCGTGCTGCTGTTCACGTGCTCGCTGTTCGGCTGGGCGGCATGGAAGGACCAGGCCGCCGGACGGGTGTTCCTGACGCTCGCGGCATACGGCGTGGCGCTGGCCCTGTTCGCGCGGCCCGATACCTTCTATTGGGGACTGATGGTCGCCCCGCTCTCGCTGATCGGCCTCGCCTTTGTGCCTGACGCCCTGCGCGACCTGTTCCGCCAGGCGCTCGACAGGCGCAGGATCACCGTGACAAAGGTCACAAGATGAAGAAGATCCTCCTGATCGTCGGCGGCGGCATCGCGGCCTACAAGGCGTGCGAGCTGATCCGGCTGTGCCGCAAGGCCGGGATCGCGGTGAAGTGCGTGCTCACCGAGGGCGGGCAGCATTTCGTCACGCCGATGACGCTAGCGGCTCTGTCCGAGAACCAGGTCTATACCAACCTGTTCGACCTCAAGGACGAGGCCGAGATGGGGCATATCCAGCTCAGCCGCGAAGCGGACCTGGTGGTGGTGGCGCCGGCAACCGCCGACCTGATGGCCAAGATGGCGGCAGGGATCGCCGACGATCTGGCGACCACGCTGCTGCTCGCAACCGACAAGCCGGTGCTGGCCGCGCCGGCGATGAACGTGCGGATGTGGCAGCACGCCGCGACCCGCCGCAATGTCGCGACGCTGCGCGGCGACGGCGTCACGGTGCTGGAGCCCGACGAAGGGCCGATGGCCTGCGGCGAGTACGGCCCCGGCCGGCTGCCCGAGCCCGAGGCGATCCTGCGCGCGATCCAGGAGTTCTCAGAACCTAAATCTGGTGCGCCTCGTCCGCTCGCCGGCAAGCATGTCCTCGTCACCGCCGGCCCCACCCATGAGCCGATCGATCCGGTGCGCTACATCGCCAATCGCTCCTCGGGGAAGCAGGGCTATGCGATTGCCGGAGCGCTCGCCGCCTTGGGAGCGAAGGTCACGCTGGTTTCGGGACCCGTCACGCTTGCCACGCCGCCGGGCGTCACCCGCATCGATGTCGAGACCGCGCAGGAAATGGCCAATGCCGTCGCCCAGGCGCTGCCCGCCGACGCCGCGATAATGGTCGCGGCGGTGGGTGACTGGCATGTCGAGCGCGCCGAACAGAAGCTCAAGAAGCAGGGCGGCAGCCCGCCCCGGCTCGAGCTTGCCGAGAATCCCGACATCCTCGCGATGCTCGGCGCCAGCCCGCGCCGGCCGGGGCTGGTGGTGGGCTTCGCCGCCGAGACCGAACAGGTGCTCGAACATGCTGCCGCGAAAAGGACTCGCAAGGGCGCAGACTGGATTGTCGCCAACGATGTTTCCGGCGATGTGATGGGCGGTGAAGCCAATGCTGTTCATCTCGTCACCGCCGACGGTGTCGAAAGCTGGGAAAGACTGCCCAAGGACGAAGTCGCCCGCCGTCTCGCGCAGCGGATTGCCGATGCGCTCTAGCCTTGCCCTGTTGCTGCTCGGCGCGAGCCTGGCCGCCTGCACGCCGGGCGAGCGCCTTGGCGCGCCGGAACCGGGGCCGGGCCTGTACCGCCAGAGCTTCGGCAACACGCCCGCCAAGCAGGTGCGCACGCTGATCGTCGTGCTGCACGGCGACGCCCCGACGACCAAGCCCGACTATCACTATGCCTTTGCCCGCAGCGCCGCCGCCGCGGTGCCGCAGAGCATCGCCGTCGCGCTGCTCCGCCCGGGCTATGAGGACCCGCAGGGGCATGTCTCGCCCGGCGAGCGCGGCCAGACCACGGGCGACAACTACACGCCCGATCGGATCAACGCGGTTGCCGCGACGATCCGCCACCTGCAGCGTCGCTATGGCCAGGCGCGCACGGTCGTGGTCGGCCATTCGGGCGGCGCCGCGATCGCCGCCGATCTCGCCGCGACGCACCCCGGGCTGGTCGACGGCATCGTCCTGGTCTCCTGCCCCTGCGCGCTGCCCGAGTGGCGCAAGCACATGAAGACCGTGTCGCCGACGCCGCTCTGGGACGCGCCGGTCACCAGCCTAGACCCGGTCAAGCTGGTCGGCGGCATGCAGCCCTCGCTGCGCGCCGCGGTGCTGGTCGGCGGCGACGACAAGACCACGCCGGTGCGCTTCTCGCGCACCTATGCCGAGGCGCTGTCGCTGCGCGGCATCGCCACCGATTTCCGTATCATCCCCGGCAAGGACCATGAGCTGCTGAGCGATCCCGAAGTGATCTCCGCGCTCCAGCGCCTTGCCGCCGCGCTTCCAGGAAAATCTTGATGCTCGCTCCGATCCGCATTGCCCTTCAGCGCCTGCCGCATGGCGAGGGCCTGCCGCTCCCCGCCTATGCCACGGCGGGCGCCGCCGGGATGGACGTGGTCGCGGCCGAGGACCTGGTCCTGGCCCCCGGCGCGCGCCATGCGGTGGCGACCGGCTTCGCGATGGCGATCCCGGTCGGCTACGAAGTCCAGGTGCGCCCGCGCTCGGGCCTGGCGCTCAAGCACGGCATCACCTGCCTCAACACGCCCGGCACGATCGACAGCGACTATCGCGGCGAGGTTAAGGTGATCCTTGCCAATCTCGGTGACGCGGCATTCACCGTCGCGCGCGGAGACCGTATCGCACAACTCGTGCCCGCGCCGGTTCAGCATGCGGAGCTCGAGGAGGTGGGGACGCTCGACGAAACGGCGCGAGGCATCGGGGGCTTCGGATCGACGGGCACGTGATAGCGACGGTTCTTCTTGCTGCGGCGCTCCAGACGGCGCCGATCGACTGGGACGCCCTGCCGCCCCTGCCCTGGCGCGCACCCCCGATCATCACCGCCGAGATGCAGACCTTCGTCCAGCGCGAAGTGAAGCTGCGCAAATGCGTGCTCGCCAAGCCGGGCACGGTCGAAGTCTCGATCGCCGTGCTGGTCGATGAAGGCGGCAATATCCGCACCACCGTGCCGCGCGCCATCGCCTGCCCCTCGGTCGAGCAATATGCCGCAGCACTCGCGGCCGGCTTCGCGCGCAACAACCTGCTCCCCCGCCCCGGCGCGACCGAGCAATGGTATCGCACGACCATCAGCTTCACCCTGACCAAATGACACTCTCCGACACGGAGCTGGAGCGCTACGCCCGCCATATCGTGCTGCGCGAGATCGGCGGCGGCGGGCAGATGCGGCTGAAGGCGGCGCGGGTGCTGGTGATCGGCGCGGGCGGGATCGGATCGCCGGCGATCGAGTATCTGGCGGCCGCTGGGATCGGCACGCTCGGGGCGGTGGACGACGACCTTGTCTCGCTCTCCAACCTCCAGCGCCAGACGCTCTATGCCACCAGCGACGTCGATCGCCCCAAGGTCGAGGCCGCTCGCGCCCGGGTCGCGGCGCTCAACCCGGAAGTGGTGTTCACCGGCTTCCAGCAGCGTATCGACGCGCGCAATGCCGATGCGCTGATCGCCGAATTCGCGCCGGACGTGATCCTGGACGGCTGCGACAATTTCGCCACCCGCCTCGGGGTTGCCGACGCGGCGCTGCGCAACCGCGTGCCCCTCGTCTCCGCCGCCGTCTCCGAATTCGAGGGACAGCTCGGCGTGTTCCGCGGCTGGGAGCCCGACAAGCCCTGCTATCGCTGCTTCGTCGGCCATGATCCCGAGCGCCCGGGCATCAGCTGCGCCGAACAGGGCGTGCTCGGCGCGCTGACCGGAGTGATGGGCAGCCTCGCCGCACTGGAAGTGGTCCGCGCCATCGCGCCCTTTGGCGAGGAGATTGCGGGCAAGCTGCTGCTGGTCGACGCCCTGGCCTTCCGCTTCCGCACGCTGACGCTGCCGAAGGATCCGGGCTGTCCGGCTTGTGGCTAGAAGTGACATAGACCCCACCCGTCATCCCCGCGAAGGCGGGGATCCAGAGCCAAGCAGGACCCGCAGGGCCGAGTAACCCTGGATCCCCGCCTTCGCGGGGATGACGAACTATGAGCTCGAAACTGGACTTCGCCGCGCCCTTGAGGCACCTGCCCTGCTCATGACGCGCGTCCTGGTAACCGGCTCAGCCGGCTTCATCGGCTTCCACACGGCCAGCAAGCTCCTCCAGCGCGGCGCGACCGTGCTCGGCGTGGACAATTTCAGCGCCTATTACGATCCGGCGCTCAAGGAAGCGCGCAACGACATCCTGTCGAACCACCCGAACTTCAAGGTCGCCCGCGTCTCGATCGACGATATGGGCGCGTTCGGCGAACAATGGGCCGAGTTCCAGCCCGATGTGGTGATCCACCTCGCCGCCCAGGCCGGTGTGCGCCACTCGATCGACAGCCCGGAATCCTATGTCACGGCGAACCTGATCGGCAGCTTCAACGTGCTGGAGCTGGCCCGCCAGCACAAGACCAAGCACCTGCTCGCCGCCTCGACCAGCTCGGTCTATGGCGCGAACACCGACATGCCGTTCACCGAGACGCAGCGCACCGCGACGCCGCTCAGCTTCTACGCCGCCACCAAGGGCGCGACCGAGCTGATGGGGCACAGCTATGCGCACCTGTTCAAGACGCCGATGACGTTCTTCCGCTTCTTCACGGTCTATGGCCCGTGGGGCCGGCCGGACATGGCGCTGTTCAAGTTCACCAAGGGCATCCTCTCGGGCGAACCGATCGACATCTACAACAACGGCAACATGGTCCGCGACTTCACCTATGTGGAGGATCTGGCCGAATCGATCGTCCGGCTGACCGAGGCCGTGCCGGGCGACACGCCGGTGGAAGGCGACAGCCTCTCCCCCGTGGCCCCGTTCCGCGTCGTCAACATCGGCGCCGGCCAGCAAACCCAGCTGATGGACTATATCGGCGAGATCGAGCGCGCGCTGGGCAAGGAAGCGATCAAGAATTTCATGCCGATGCAGCAGGGCGACGTGCCCGCGACCGAGGCGTCGCATGCGCTGCTCAAGACGCTGACCGGCTATGCCCCCACCACCCCGCCGAGCGCCGGCGTGCCGGCATTCGTGGATTGGTATCTGGAGCATTATCGAAACTGAAACCCCTACGGAGGCATGAAGGGCGCGACAGAGCGTACTTCACGGGGTTTCTATGAGCATCGAATGGCCCGCCCATGGCTTGAAGCTGCAGGCGCGGATCGAAAGCGGCACTGCGATCATCGGCGTGATCGGCATGGGCTATGTCGGCCTGCCGCTCGCCGTTGCCTTTGGCGAGGCGGGCTGCCCGGTCCTCGCCTTCGACGTCGACCAGGCGAAGATCGACGCGCTCGAAGCCGGTGAGAGCTATATCAAGCATATCGACGGCGCCCGCATCGCGCCACTCGTCGCGAACGAGAAGCTGCGCGCCACTGCCGACCTGA
This sequence comes from Sphingomonas kyeonggiensis, assembly GCF_014204495.1. Classification (GTDB taxonomy): domain Bacteria; phylum Pseudomonadota; class Alphaproteobacteria; order Sphingomonadales; family Sphingomonadaceae; genus Sphingomonas; species Sphingomonas kyeonggiensis_A. The sequence goes on from NZ_JACHLN010000002.1 coordinate 1,403,423, forward strand.
GCCGGCTGGACGAAGCCGATGTGGTGCTCATCTGCGTGCCGACGCCGCTCACGCGCCATCTCGAGCCCGACCTGAAATATGTCGAGCTGACCACGCAGGCGATCGCGAAGACGCTGCGCCGCGGCCAGCTCGTCATCCTCGAATCGACCACCTATCCGGGTACCACCAGGGAAGTGATGCAGCCGATCCTCGAGGCCGAGGGGCTGATCGCGGGCAAGGACTTCTTCCTCGCCTATTCGCCCGAGCGCGAGGACCCGGGCAACCCGACCTTCTCGACCACCAAGATCCCGAAGGTGGTCGGCGCCGACGATACGGTCTCGGCGGACCTGGCGCTGGGTGTCTATCGCCACATCGTGCCCCAGGCGATCCAGGTCTCGTCGGCCGCCACCGCCGAAGCGGTGAAGATCACCGAGAATGTGTTCCGCGCCGTCAACATCGCGCTGGTCAATGAGCTCAAGCTCATCTTCACCGCGATGGACATCGACGTGTGGGAAGTGATCGACGCGGCGAAGTCGAAGCCGTTCGGCTTCATGCCCTTTTATCCCGGCCCGGGCCTGGGTGGGCACTGCATTCCGATCGACCCCTTCTACCTCACCTGGAAGGCGCGCGAGTATAACCAGCACACCAAGTTCATTGAGCTGGCCGGCCAGATCAACGCGGACATGCCGCAGCATGTCGTCCGCGTGATGGCGGACACGCTGGACGCGCGCTTCGGCCGCGGCCTGCGCGGTGCCCGCATCCTGGTGATGGGGGTCGCCTACAAGAAGAATGTCGAGGACATCCGCGAGAGCCCATCGCTCCGCCTGATGGAGATGATCGAGGCACGCGGTGCCACCGCCGACTTCTTCGACCCGTATGTCGCCCAGATCGACAACACCCGCGAGCACCCGACGCTCAACTTCCGCGACAGCGTGGCGTGGGACGAAGCCGAGATCGCGACCTATGACGCGGTGCTGATCGCCACCGACCATGACGCAGTGGATTATGCCGCACTGGTCGACGCCGCGAAGCTGGTGATCGACACCCGCAATGCCTGTGGCAAGGCGGGTGTGGTTTCGGAGAAGGTCGTCCGCGCCTGAGCCCCCAGGCTCAGCCCGGGCAGCGGCTCGCCATGAACTCGCGGATCGCCGGCGCGATGTCCTCGCGCTCCAGCGCCACCGCGATGTTCGCCTGGATGAAGCCGGCCTTGTCGCCGCAATCATAGCGGGTGCCCGCGAAGGTGACGCCGTGGAAGCGCTGGTCACCGATCATCTGGGCCATCGCATCGGTCAGCTGGATCTCGCCGCCGGCACCCTTGCCCTGCTTCTCCAGCACCCGCATCACCTCGGGCTGCAGGATGTAGCGGCCGATCACCGACAGGTTGGACGGAGCCGTGCCCGGGGCCGGCTTCTCGACCAGGCCCTTCACTTCGGTCAGCGCCCCGTCCTGCGCGCCCGGCGTGATGATGCCGTAGCGATGCGTCTGGTCGTCCGGCACGATCTCGGCGCAGATCAGGTTGCCGCCCACCTTGTTATAGGCATCGACCATCTGCTTGAGGCAGCCCGGCTTGCCGAGCATGAAATCATCGGCGAGCAGCACCGCGAAGGGCTCGTCGCCGACGATGTCGCGGGCACACCACACGGCATGGCCCAGGCCCATCGGCTCCTGCTGGCGGACATAGGCGACCGCGCCGGGCTTGAGCCGGGTGGCATCGAGGATCTCGAGCGACTTGCCGCGTGCCGACATGGTCGTCTCAAGCTCATAGGCGATGTCGAAATGGTCCTCGATCGCGCTCTTGCCGCGGCCGGTGACGAAGATCATCTGCTCGATGCCGGCTTCCAGGGCCTCGTCGACCGCGTACTGGATCAACGGACGATCGACCACCGGCAGCATTTCCTTCGGCATCGCCTTGGTGGCGGGCAGGAAACGCGTACCGAGGCCGCCCACGGGAAACACGGCCTTGCGCAACGGCTTGATGGTCATTCGGGAAATGCCTTTTCAGATCAGTCGGGCGCCCATAGCGATGGCTATAAGCTTTCGCAATTATGTCCGCGACCGTAACCTGATGGTGACGGGATCGGCGATAGGAGAATGCGCATGACCGGTACCAGCAAGCGCGTTCTCCTGATCTTCGGCACGCGTCCCGAAGCGATCAAGCTCTTTCCCGTGGTCCGCGCGCTGGCGGATGTGCCCGGGCTGGACGTACGCACCTGCGTCACCGCCCAGCATCGCGGGCTGCTCGACCAGGTGCTGTCGATCGCGGGCCTGACGCCGGACATCGACCTCGACCTGATGGAACCGGGCCAGTCGCTCGACCAGCTCACCGCACGGCTGCTCACCGGCCTCGGCAAGGTGATGGACGACGAGAAGCCGGACCGGGTGATCGTGCAGGGCGATACCGCCACTGCGATGGTCGGCGCGCTGGCGGGCTATTACCGCAAGGTGCCGGTGAGCCATGTCGAGGCGGGCCTGCGCTCGGGCGACATCTACCAGCCCTGGCCCGAGGAAGTGAACCGCCGCATCGTCGCGCCGATCGCCGACCAGCATTTCGCCCCGACCGAGACCGCTGCCGAGGCGCTGCGCCGCGAGAATATCGACCCCGCGACGATCCATGTCACCGGCAACACGGTGATCGACGCGCTGCTCGCCACCCGCGCCCGGATCGAAGCCGAGCCGGCGCTGGCCGCCGGACTCGATCCAATCGCCGCGCGTTTCGCCGGCAAGCGGATCGTCCTCGTCACCACGCACCGCCGCGAGAATTTCGGCGGCGGCATGGAGGACATCGCCCGGGCGCTTGGCCGCATCGCCGACCGCGACGACACCGCGATCCTGTTCCCGATGCACCCCAATCCCAATGTGGTTGCCGCGATGGACAAGGTACTGGGCGACCGGCCGAATGTCGCGCGCATCGAGCCGCTCGACTATCCGCACTTCATCCGCGCGCTCGAGCTCTGCGACGTCGTGCTCAGCGATTCGGGCGGCGTGCAGGAGGAAGCCCCTGCGCTCGGCAAGCCGGTGCTGGTGATGCGCGAGACCACCGAGCGTCCGGAAGGGGTCGTCGCGGGCACCGCCAAGCTGGTCGGCACCAGCCCGGAGCGTATCGTTTCCGAAATCTCAACCCTCCTCGACGTACCCTCCGCCTATTCGGCCATGGCCCGCGCCCACAATCCGTTCGGCGACGGCCATGCCTCTGAGCGGATTGCGGGGATCGTCGCACATGGTTTCGGATTCTGAGCTCAAGGTCTGTGTTCTCGGCCTGGGCTATATCGGGCTTCCCACGGCAGCGGTGATCGCGCGCACCGGCGCTAAGGTGCTGGGCGTCGACGTCCACCAGTCGGTGGTCGACACGGTGAACTCGGGCAAGGTCCATATCGAGGAGATCGACCTGGACGGCCTGGTCTCGGGCGTCGTCGCGCGCGGCAGCCTGCGTGCCTCGCTCCAGGTGGAAGAGGCCGATGTCTTCGTCATCGCCGTCCCCACCCCGTTCGGCGAGAACCATGCGCCCGATATCGGCTATGTGCTCAAGGCCGCGACCAATGTCGCGATCACGCTCAAGGCCGGCGACGTCGTGATCCTCGAATCGACCTCGCCGGTGGGCACCACCGAGAAGGTCGCCGAGTTGCTCGCCCAGCTGCGCCCCGACCTCAAGATTCCCGGCCACTGCACCGGCAGCGCCGATGTCGCCATCGCCTATTGCCCCGAGCGCGTGCTGCCCGGCCGCATCCTGGTAGAGCTGATCGACAATGACCGCGTCATCGGCGGCATCACGCCGCGCTGCGCCCGCAAGGCGCTGCAATTCTACCGCCGCTTCGTGCGTGGTGCCTGCGTCACCACCACGGCCAAGGCCGCGGAGATGACCAAGCTCACCGAGAACGCCTTCCGCGACGTCAACATCGCCTTCGCCAACGAGCTGAGCCTCGTTGCCGAGAAGATGGGCGTCGATGTGTGGGAAGTGATCCGCCTCGCCAACCGCCATCCGCGCGTCAACATCCTGTCGCCCGGTCCCGGCGTGGGCGGCCACTGCATCGCGGTCGATCCCTGGTTCCTGGTCAGCGCCGCGCCCGAGCAGACTCCGCTGATCCGCACCGCCCGCGAAGTGAATGACGGCAAGACCGACTATGTCATCGGCCATGCCGCAGCGATGCTCGAGTCCAACCCGCATGCCCAGGTCGCGTGCCTGGGCCTCGCGTTCAAGGCGAACATCGATGATTTCCGCGAGAGCCCCGCGCTCAAGGTCGCGGCGGCGCTCGCCCAGCGCTTCGGTGATCGCATCCAGATCGTCGAACCCTATGCCGACGCGCTGCCCAAGGCGTTCGACGGCACCGGCGCGGGGCTGATCGACATCGACAGCGCGATCGAGAGCTGCGGTATCTTCGTGGTGCTGGTCGATCACGACGTGTTCAAGTCGGTCCCGCTCGACGAGCGCGCCGACAAGCTGGTCTACGACACGCGCGGGATCTGGCCCGACCAGCCGCGCGCCGTCTCGGGCGAACCGCTCCGCCTGGCGAGCTGAAGCGCTAGTTCCGCACCAGGATCGACTGCCAGTCGCCGTCCAAGGGCTTGTCGCGTTCCCCGAGGATCGGGGGCACGACCGGCCGGGCTGAAATGGTCTCGGCCTTGGCAATCTCCGCCTCGAACGTGGCGACCCGGTCCCGCCAGGCCGGATGCGAGCGGCTGCGCAATATGCCGCCGGCCTTGCTCGGGCCGAAGCGCTTCCAGAAGGCCGTCGTCGCGCCCAGCGGATAGCCGGCATTGGCCAGCAGGTAGACCGAAAGGAGATCCGCCTGGACTTCGGTCTGGCGGAAATACTTCACGTTCGCGCCGAAGCCGGAAAGCAGGCCGTAATCGACGCCGCGGGCAATCAACCGGTCACGGTGGCGCAGGATGTTGTGCGCGAATTCATGCGCGACCACCACGGCGATCTGCTCGTCGGGATAGCCCTCGAGAAAGCCGGCCCCAACCTGCACCGCCGTGCCGGTGCTGGCCGCGTTGAAGTCATCGGTCATCTCGAATCGGCTGTTGCAGGCGCGGATCGGGCGAATCGTCACATGGATCGGGCGACCGGCTCGAAGCGCCTCTACCTCGATCGGCGCATCGACGGGCAGTGCGGCGATTGCGAGATGCGCGGCATCCAGCCGATCGGCCTTGCCAGCCTTGCCGGACAGTTTCGCGATCTCGACCGCACCGACCCGGACGAGCGAATCGTCGGCGCGCAGCCCGGCCTGCTCCGCCGGGCTGCCGGGCAGGACTCCTTCGACCGCGACCGGCGTGGCGAAACCGAAATGCCGGGCAGCGGCCTCGCGCTGCGCTCCCCCATATTGGTCGAGCACGTGAAGCTGCATGCCGGTGCCGGGCTCGATCCGGTCGCACAGCCGCGCATTGGCCACGGCGAGCCGCCAGCCTATCGCCGCGATACGCATGTCGGCCCCGCGCACTCCCTCGAACAGGGCGGCATCGTCCGCGCGCGTCGACAGGGGCAGGAAAAGCAACGGCAGGACGATGGCCGGAGAGCCGCGGCGGCAGGCATGAGCGAGGTGGCGGAACGCGGATGATACGGGCTTCATTCCAGCCATCCTACGCGCCGCCCGCCCCATCGACAAACCCCGGCACGCCCATTCGCGACCTCACCGCCCGATTCGCTACGCACCACGGTGTTTTTGCACCGCAACTCGAACCCGGACCGGCCTTCTGCAACAGATCAGTCACAAAAAAGCCCTCCTAACCATCACGAAACAAGGCCATTTCGGCGAAGACACTTCATTAACCCCCTTGGCTATATTGGTGCAGCGCGTTAAGGACGGCTGCGTAACCACTTGGTGCGGGTCGCCTGGGTAACGGAAGTGATCCGGATCAACCGGACCTGTGTTGCCAAAGGGTCACGTCGGGAACTTTCTCGCCGTTGCCAAAGTTTGAGGTGTTGCGACGGGTTTGGTCCTATGGCATAGGACTGCCCGACGAGAGCACCAGAGCTCGAAAGAGGGAGAAAAAGAGTGTTCACTAAGCTTCTTACGGCGGCCGCTATCGCGTCGATGGCGACTGCTCCTGTTCTGGCCGCTCCGACGAGCGCTTCGAAGCTGTCGCTGTCGGGCGTTCGCGCCTCGACCTCGACCAGCAAGAAGAGCGAGCTGGCCCCGGCCGTTCTGATCGGCGTTCTCGCCACCGTCGCCATCATCGGCGGCGCCGTGGTTCTCGCCGACAGCGACGACACGCCCGACAGCCCGTAGGATTGTCGGTCGGTCAGCTGACCGAGTTTCAAGTGGCGATCCCTCGGGGTCGCCACTTTTTATTTGCCCGTCGCACGCGTGGCGCGTTGATCTCGCCAAGGCATGAGAGCGAACGGGTTATTTGAGTTTGCAAGTCGGTATGGCGTTCGGCTTATCCCTCTTCAAGCGCCCTGCCAAAGGGAACTCCGCCCTCCCCTCGGGAGAGCGCTATTACGCGATCGGCGACATTCACGGTCGCCTGGATCTCCTCAACGAATTGCTCGCACGCATCGAGGAGGATGACCGCCAGCGCGCCCCCGCCACCACGACGCTGGTCTTCATTGGGGACCTGATCGATCGAGGCCCCGATTCCGCCGGCGTGATCGACGCCCTTATGGCGCTCCGGGAGCGCCTGCCGAATTCCCGGTTCTTGCTCGGAAATCACGAGGAACTGTTTCTTGGCGCCCTTGAGGGCAGCATCGAGATCCTGAAATTCCATCTGCGCGTGGGCGGCAAGGCCACCGTGCTCAGCTACGGCATCTCCGAAGAGGAATATGCGCCGGCGAGCCATGTCGAGCTCCTCGAGATCCTGAAGGCCAGGGTCCCCGAAGCCCATGTCCGCTTTCTCGAAAGCTTCGAGGACATGATCATCGCCGGCGACTATGTCTTCGTGCACGCCGGGGTAAATCCGAACCTTCCGCTGGAAAAACAGCGGGTAAAGGACCTGCGCTGGATCCGGGACAGCTTCCTAGACCACAAGGGCGCCCTGGAGAAAACCGTCGTCCACGGGCACACGATCGTTCCGGAGGCGCAGTTCCGCTCCAACCGGATCGCGATAGACACCGGCGCCTATGATTCAGGCCACCTGACCGCGCTCGGCCTCGAAGGCGAAGAGCGCTGGCTGCTGCAGACCTGATTGCCACCCGGTTGCCCGCTCCGGCGGCGCGGGCGACCAAGCCGACTTGACTGGACGTGCGCGCAAGAGCACGGGAATCTTCCGTTCATCTCCTCTAAAAGGTCGCCCCGGCGACCTCGCTGTGCAAAGTGGGGCATGTTCGCACTGGAGGGCAAATGACTGACGTTCCGGCCAATTTCCGTATCCAGACTTTGAAGGAAATCGTCCGTCACGGGTTGCGACTGGTCGGCCTTGGGCGCCGCCCCTCCCATCTCGGCTCCGGCAATATCCGCGAACGGTTCTCCGAAATCTACGCGTCGGGCGTCTGGCAGGTCGGCAATGACGATGCCCCCGGCTCCGGCGCCGGATCCAGCCTGCAGGCGACGCAGAATATCCGGACCGAACTCCCTCGGATTCTCGACACGCTTGGCGCCGAGACGCTGCTGGACATCGGCTGCGGCGATTTCACCTGGATGCGCGAAGTCAGCCTGTCGCAGCGCTATATCGGTGCCGACATCGTCCCCGCGGTGATCGAGAGCAACACGGCGAATTTCAGCTCGGACCGCCGCGAATTCCATTGCCTGGACGCGATCAGCGGCACCCTGCCCGATGCGGATGCGGTGCTGTGCCGCGAAATGCTGTTCCACCTGAGCTTCGCCGATGCCCGGCGCGCACTGCAGAATATCCTGAGCAAGCCGCGCAAGTTCATTCTGCTGACCACGGACGGCTCCACCGGCTTCAACCGCGACGTCGACACCGGCGACTTCCGGCTTCTGAACCTTACCCGTCGTCCCTTCGGCTTTCCGACGCCGGCCCATGTCATTGACGACAGCTTCGTATCTCCAGGGCGCGCGATCGGTGTGTGGCATGCCGAGGACATCGCCGCCGCCTTGCGCACGCACGCTTGATCTGAACGGCAGACGCCGACATCCAGACAAAATAGTCCAGTACAGAGTAGCCCAGTACGAGAGGGGCAGCGATGAATGTCGACAGAGGGCGCCTAGCGACCCGCTCCGTTTCCCAGACGCTGGGTCGAACACGGTACCAGGTTGCCCTGGCTTTCCTCATTGCCATCCTGGTGCCTGTGGTGCTCCGGCAATATTGGTTTGGCGCGGCGGTGACGTCGCCGAACCAGTTCAACACCGCGGCGGGCGGAACGCTGGCCCTCGTACTCGGCTATCTCGGCTATCGGCGGCTGCATGTGTTTCCCGGCATTACCGCCGGCGGATATATCGTGGCGAGCGTCTCCTTCACCTTCGCCATGCTGGCCACGATGCTCGTGGTCCTTCGCCTGGACTACAGCCGCGTCCAGTTCGCCATCAGCTATGTGCTGACATCGGTGATTTTCACGCTCATCCACCTGATCGTGCGGCGACGTCGCAGGGTTTGCTTCGGCGTGATCCCGGGCGGCAGGACGAACCGGCTCCCGCAGCTCGGCTCGGTAACCTGGCATCATATCGAGACGCCGGACGCCCCCACCCCGCCCCTGCACGGCGTGGTCGTCGATCTGAGCGCCGACCATAGCGCCGCATGGGATAGCCGGATCACGTCCTTCGTGCTCCAGGGCGCTCCCGTCTATCATGTGAAGCAGGCGATCGAGCAGCTCACTGGCCGGGTCGAAGTCGATCATCTGTCCGAGAACACCCTGGGCTCGCTGAACCCGAACGACGTCTTCTTCAAGATCAAGGCGACGGTCGATATCCTCGCGGCCCTCTGCATGCTGATCGTGCTGTCCCCGGCGATGCTGCTGATTGCCGTGCTGATCCGGCTGGACTCCCCTGGCCCGGCCCTTTTCCGCCAGTGCAGGACGGGTTTCCGCGCCCGCCCGTTCACGATCTACAAGTTCCGCACGATGCGCATTGCGACTGCCGCTTCGAGCGACGAGGAGGCACGCCGGCGGGCGATGACCCAGGCCAATGACCCCCGGATCACCCGGCTCGGCGCCTTTCTGCGCAAGAGCCGCCTGGATGAACTGCCGCAGCTGATCAACATCGTCCGTGGCGAGATGAGCCTGATCGGCCCGCGCCCGGAAGCGGCCGAGCTGACAAGCTGGTACGAGAAGGAAATCCCGTTCTACCACTATCGCCACATCATCAAGCCGGGTGTTACCGGCTGGGCGCAGATCAACCAGGGTCACGTCTCCGAGGTTGAGGCCATCAAGGAAAAGCTCAACCTCGACTTCTATTATGTGAAGAACTTTTCGCTCTGGCTGGACATCCTGATCATCCTCAGAACCGTCCACACCATGTTCACCGGCACTGGTGCGCGCTAGCCATTCGATCAGACTAAAGGCTTGAAGATGATCACTTTTCGACGTGTGGCCCGCGGCCTCAAGAATCTCTATCGCCGGGAAGTACTTCGCGATGGCCCCCTTCTGGAGGCAAAGCGCTGGTTCCGCGACAAGGGCGATACGACGCTTCGCCTGGACTATCCGCTCGATGAAGACAGCATCGTCGTGGATCTGGGCGGCTATATCGGCCAATGGGCGCTCGACATCCACGAACGCTATGGCTCGACCGTGCATGTCTTCGAACCGGTGCCGTCGCTCCACGCCACCTGCGTCGAGCGCTTCTCCGGAAAGCCGAAGCTGCACGCCCATCGCTATGGCCTGAGCGACAAGGACGGCACCTTCGCGATCACCGACGATGGCGATGCCTCCAGCTTCGTCAGCCTCGAGAAATCGGATTCACACATCAATTGCGAACTCCGCTCGGCCCCCGCCGCGCTGGATGCGCTCGGGCTCGATCATATCGACCTGCTCAAGCTCAATATCGAGGGCGGCGAATTTGCCGTGCTGCCCGCGCTCATCGAGGCGGGCTGGCTGCCCCGCATCCGCTTCCTGCAGATCCAGTTTCATACCGTCGGCGACTATGATGCGATGCGCGACGCCATTCGCGCAAAGCTGGCGGAAACCCATGACGAGCAGTGGTGCTATCGCTTCGTCTGGGAAGGCTGGGAGCGAAAGCCGGGCTGAACCCGGCGTCGGGTATCGACAGCCGCTTGCGGTATCCGCGATGGCGCAGCCTGCCCGGCTGCGCCATCGGCGTTTCAGGCTTGGCTATCCGCGCCCAGGCCTTCGCTGGCCAGCTGGAAGTACCGGTCCGCGATGATACCCCAGCGATAGGTGTCACGCAGCGCCGCCAGCGCCTGCGCATCGATCGACACGACCGCTTCGCCGGCAAGCGCCCCCGCCAGCTGCCCGGCATCGGCAAAATAGCTGCCCGCATTGCTGAGCGTGGCCCGATTGAAGGCACAATCGAAGCTGAGCAGCCTGTCCGTGTGAAACAGCGCCTCGACCAGCGACGGATTGGTCCCGCCCACGCTATGCCCGTGGATATAGCCGATCGCGCCGCGCCGGTAGCGCTCCAGCACCCGTTGGTCATAGATGGGGTCGAGCAGCCGCAGGTGCGTGCTGGCGCCGAAGCGCTCCCGCAACCGGCGGCCATAGTCGCTTCCGTTCCAGTTCCCGATGAACACCAGGCCCGCGCCCGCTTTGTCGCAAGCCTCCAGGATCATTTCCGTGTTGTTCTCGGGCTCGATGCGCGCGACCGCGAGATAATATACCCCCTGCGGCGCATCGAGCGGCGCGGCATCGGCAGGCACCGGCGCCTCGGGCAGGACCGTGTGATCGCCGCCATAGGCAATCACCGCCGCCTTGCGCCGGTATCGCGCCTCGAAGATCTCCGCGAGCGCCGAATTGTCTGCAATGATCTTCTGGCTGAAGACGGCCGCGAAATATTCGAGCCCCTTCAGCAACAGCTTCGAGGAGGCGGAGAATTTGTCGCGCCGCCATTCCATGCCGTCGACATTGGTGATGTAGCAGGTGGAAGGCGACAGGAGGCGCAGCAGCGGGAGGATCCAGCTGCCGGAATAGCCGAACAGGAACACGACCGGGCTGCGCTCGACGAAGCGCGCGTGCAGCAGCGCGGCTGCATCGTACAACATGCTCATGGGGCCATTGGCCCGCAGCGGGATGAACACCCGCCTATGGCCGCAGAAATCCTCCGACAGGTCCTCGCTATAGACCTTGCGCTCGCAATAGACCGCGAATGTCATCCGGCCAGGCTCGATATGCCGGCACAATTGCTCGGCCAGCGTCTCGAAGCCGCCATAGCGGCCGGGAACGCCCACCGTGCCAACCAGAGAAACGCGCCTCGATCGGCGCGCCCGTGCCCTATTCACGCTCTTCCCCCCTGCAAAATCACGCGCAGCGCCTCGCGGAAACGGCCCATGGTGTAAAGCCCGCGCCGGACCTCGCAGGCGGCGCGCAGTTCGGCTTGTCGCGCCGGGTCTCCGGCCAGCGCCGTGATCCGCGCGGCGATCTCCGCCGGATCCCGGGATGCGACGTTGAACGCCAGCGCCGGGCCCAGCACTTCGTCGAGCACCTCGGCTCCCGCACCTCCCACCGGCACCATGAACGCGCAGGATTCGACCGCTACAAGCGAGAAGGTCTCCACCCACAGTCCGGGATCGGTGGCCAGCAGGGTCAGGAAACCGTCGGCGAACAAGGTCGATGGCGCGGTTTCGCCGAAATGCACCGCCACGCCAAGCGCGCGGGCCTTCGCCAGCAGCCCGGCGTCGTGCCGCTCGAGATCGGCCAGATAGGCAACGGGCCGCAGACCCGTCCCGCCCAGCCGCGCCGCGACGTCGAGATAGAGGTCAAACCCCTTCATCGGCGCCGTCGTGCCGATGTACAGGAACCGATCGCGCGCCGAAGCCGGCAGCACGGCCGGCACCGCCACGGGATTGGCAAGGATCGTCGCGTCGATGCCCAGCCCGGAGGCATGGACATGGGAAACGCACATCACCCGCACGCCCCGGCGCATCGCCAGCCGGAGCAGCGGCCGGAAGACACCGGGAAAGGTCAGCTCATGCAGGTGCAGGAAAACCTGCCGCGGCCGGACCATCGCCGCGAGCATCGCCGGCGGCAGCGCATAGATGGTGTTGCCCCAGATCCGTTCCCCGCGCAGCACGCGCAGCAGCAGCAGCGGCGCCACGGCGAGCGACCATAGCGGGAAGAGCAGCTTGCGCACCCGCACCGAGCCGCAAACCAGGTCCGCGCGCACGCCCGACAGGTCCGAGACGAAGCCATGGCCGCCAAAGCCCAGCTGCACCCGGACCCTGGCGCCCAGCGCCTCGAACGCGGCAAACAGCTGCGTGGCCACGCGCTGCGAGCCCGCATAGGCATCGAACGGGTTGAGCAGAGTCACGGGCGGCATCGCGGCGCGCATGTCAGGACTCCGCCGCAGCGGTTCCGGAGGCGAACATCCGATGCTCGACGAACCAGACAATACCCGCCAGCAGGACGAAGACCACACCGGAGAACACGATCCTGACGGTCAGCGCCTGGGCATCCAGGGCAAGCAACAGGTCGATCTCGCGCAGGCCGATCGCGGCCAGGGCCATCACCGCGAGCCGGGGAAGCGCGAGCACGCCGAGGTCCCGCAACGCCCCGCGCCCCGCCGCACGGAACATCAGGGCCGCCGCGATGGCATGCGACACGCACAGGGCGAGCGGCAGCGCGACCAGGCCGAGCCGCGGGAAGAAGCCGACGACCATCGCCATCGAGACCACCTGCCCGAGCGACCCGGCAAAGGCATAGGACTTCCCCTTCCCCGCCGCGAGCAGGCTCACCCCGCCCAGCAGGTACAGGATCACCGAGACCAGCGCGGGCGCGTACCAGCGCAGGAGCGGCGCGAGCGCCAGCGCGGAATTGCTCAGCCCGTGCTTCCCGAACAGAACCGTCACGGCGATGTCCGAAAAGCCGTAGAGGAACACCACCGCGGCCCCGCCCACCAGCAGGCACTGCCGCACCCATATGTCGGTGACGCCGCGAAACGCCGCCTCTCCGTCGCGCTGGAACGCATGGGAGAGCTGGGGCAGCGCGAGTGATGCCAGCGCGCTGGTGAACACCGCCTGCAGCGTCGAGCGGGCGAACAGCGCATAGCTGAGGACCGACAATCCGCCGACGCCGGCGAGCGCCGCATATTGGCGCTCCAGCAGCCCGCTCGCCTGCCCCAGCAGATAGGGCACGAACAGCGGTAGCGCGACCAGCGTGGCCGCCCTGACATAGAAGCGCAGCTCGCTCCATTTCAGCTGCCGCAGCCGGGAAACCACCGTGCGAAGGAAATCGAACGAGACGGCGAGCGGCGCGAGGACCCCCAGATAATAGGAGACGAGGAGCAGCTCCACCGCCGGCAGTCGCGGAAAGAGCACGATGAAGGCAGTGCCGATCGCGCCCCCGAGCGTTCCGGCGATTTCCGGCCGATAGACCACGCCGACGCAATTCATATAGGCGGTGAGCACCGCGACCAGCTGGGAAAGCACCAGACCCGGCAGCAGCAGCAATACGAACCTGGTCGCGTCCCCGGTCAGGCCGCCGGTGGACGCGAGCCCGAACATGTCGTCCGACAGGCTCAGCAGCGCCACCAGGCCGAGGCCGATCACCAGCGCGCCCACGACCACGCCGACGCTGACCGACGCTATGTACTTGTCGGCGGCCGCCTGCCCTTCGCCGTGCTGGAACTTCGCATAGGTGGCCCGGAAGGTCTCGACGAAGGGGCCGAACACCATCAGGCTGATCGCGTTCACCAGGCCCAGCGACCAGACCCAGGCGTCGTACATGGCGCTTACGCCGAAAATCCGGGCGAACACGAAGATGGTGATCAGGCCGACGCCAAGCTTCAGCCCGCGTACCGTGATCAGGCCGACGAAATCCAGCTGGACCGCCATCTAGCGCCCCTTGGCATGATAGGTTGCGATCGCCGCCTCATAGGCCTCCAGGATCACCTTCTCGCGGCTGTCCCAGCGGAACACGGTGCATTCGCGGGCACAGGCCTCGGCCATCTCGCGGAGCCTCTCCGGGCGCTCCGCCAGCGCCTCCAGCGCTTCCGCCATGTTGCGCTCGATCGCATCAAGGCTCTCGACCGGCAGCTTGATCCCATAGCCGCCGCCGACGGTGTCGTGCATGCCGCAATGGTCCAGGGCCATCAGCGGGACGCAATTCTCCATCGCTTCCCAGATGGTGGTCGGATTGCCCTCGTTGAGCCCGGTCACGACGTGCAGATGCGCGCTGCGGAACAGCTCGGACACCGTCTCCCGCGGGATCTGGCCGTGCCAGGTGATCACGTCGTCGATACCCGCCTGGAGCGCGGCTTCCTGCATCGACGCCTTCATCGGGCCATCCCCGATGATGTCGAAATGATAGGCGTGGCGATCCTTCAGCTGCCCGATCGCGCCGAGCAGGATCGGCAGCCCCTTGCGCGCCTCGATGCTGCCGATCCAGGCAACACGGATCGGCTTTGCCGGGAACTTGCCGGTATCCAGCGTCAACGGCCCCACGATGCCGTTCTCGGGCATGTAGCGGCTGGATACGCCGTGTATCCGCTTGAATATCGCCTGGTTCTCGCTCGTGGCGGTGAACAGGAAATCGGCGCGCTTGAGCGCCTTGCGAACCCGCCCGCTGAAGCGGAGCTGGAAACCGTTGACCATCGCCCGCAGCGAGAGCTTGGCCAGCCCGCTCGCCGGCATCGCGCGGCGCAGCTGCCAGGGGAAATTCGTGGCGCCGCCGATCGGGCCCCAGACATAGGGCTTGTCCAGCTTCCACAGATGCCCCGGCTCGCGATAGCCGATCGGCCCGAGATAATGGACCAGGTCGAAATCGCGCTCGGCGCAAAGGCGCCTGGCTACCCTGCCCGCCTCGCGATGCCACACCGCATAGGCCAGGTAGAAGCTGTAGAGGAGGAATCCCTTGCGGTTGAACCGGTTCAGGATCGACGCCAGTCGCGGAGGCTGGACGAAGACATAGTCGACATCCTTGTCGAGCACGTCGCGCACCGCGGCCATATCGTCGTCATCGCCCATATGCGGCCCCGACGTGCCGTACAGCAGGGTGATGTCGCACCATTTCTTCATCGCCTGGATGTGATTCCAGGTCACCGAATATTCCGATCCCCGCCGCGGCGAGATCATATAGGCCAGCAGCAGCACGCGCCGGCGCGGCGGCGGATCATCGGGACTGGTTTCGGCCAGGCCTTGCATCAGAAGGCGAACTGATAGGGCGAAGCCCAGGCGGCGCCGCGCGCGATGCCGACGACCAGCCACGCCGTGAACATCACCAGCAGCGCGGCGGCGAAGCTCGCATCCCGAAGCGACCTGCGCGACAGGAGGTCCGCGGTCAGGAACGCCAGGCAGATCGCGCGCATGCCGTTGAAGTAGAACAGCGCGCGCGCGAACGGAATGAAGCCCCAGCTGGTATTCACCGGCGTCAGGATCGCAGCGACCAGGAAGAGATAGTGATAGCGGGCATAGCCCTGATCGGCCCAGCGCGCCGCCGTCCTGCGGGAGAACAGGATCAGGATGATATCGACGATCATCCAGAAGAACGCCGCGATACCATAGGAATCATAGCCCCCCGTCAGCAGCAGGTCCGATCGGGAGGTCCTGCCATAGGAGGTATAGTCCAGCATCGGGGCGAGATAGGAGAACAGGAAGATCACCTGGTCCGAGAACAGCTGGGTCATGAAATAGGCGAGCATCAGCCCGCCCAGTTGCAGCGAGACGGGTGGCAGCGAGACGCGCCAGAGCATCAGTCCGATCGGAAAGAAGACGATGGCGCTGCGGTGAAACAGAAACGCCAGGAAGATCATCGCGCCGAAGAGAAACAGGTTGCGGCGATTGATCGCGTCGAGCGCGACCAGGATCGCGAAGAATGCCACGCCCTGCCGGATCGTGCTGTTGACCTCGAAGATCAGCAGCGTGGAGAAAATATAGAAGATCACGAGCGCCGCGAGATCGACCCGCTTGCGAAGCCAGGCCACCAGCAGAATGCACTGGACGCAGGTGGTGGCGGCGATGATCGCCTGGGGCGGGAACGAAAAGAGCTTCAGGAACTGGATTAGATAAAGGAACCCCGGCTCGAAATACACCGTCGACGGCGTGTCGTACATGGTGGTGTAGGTGTAATAATCGATATAGCCGAAGAAGTCGCCGCCCACCGCGTAGCGGAAACCGATCACCACCGTGACCAGCACGACGGTAATCAGGGACGCGATATTGGCGCCCGACTGGGAGAAGCCTCCGCTCGTCGTCGCGTACCATCGCGGCAACTGCCAGACGAGCGCCAGGGAGATGATAAGGCCGAAATAAACAATATATGCGAGCGTCATGTCTCAATCCCAGGCAGCGCTGCCGCGGTCACGCCAACTTGCCGCCCGCCCGCTTCAGCCGGGCGAGAATCCATTGAACGCTCATCAGTGGAAGGAACAGCACGGCCACGCCGAGGTGCTTCGCGGTGAAGCCGCTCGAACTCGCGGTCACCGCTTGCACGAATTCGGGAACCCGCTTCACGCCCCGCCGCTCCACTCCACTAGTCCTGCGCCAATAATATCGCACGCCGCTGACCGCAAATCCGATCTGTCGCTCGATGGCCTGGCGGCCCGCCCGTCCGACGTCCGCCCGCATCGCCACCCCGCGCAGCTTCAGCACGATATGGATCATGTCGCGGACATGCTTCACCGGATTGCTCGCCGCCATGATCGAGCCGGGGCGCATCCGATAGAGATAGGCCGGCCGCTCGATCCTCAGCAGTTTCCCGGCGCAGAGCATCGCCTGGGGCGTGAACAGTGCATCCTCGTGATAGATGCCGGGTTCGAACCAGAGGTCATGCTCGGCCAGCAATCCCCGCCGGAAGACATAGAATTGCACGGGCATCGGCGGATTGCCGCTCATCAGGAAATCGGTGCCCGGGATCGCCTGCTCGCAATTCTCGCTGAACACGCCGCGCACCAGCGTGCCGCCGATCGTCTCGAAATTCAGGGCCAGCATGTCGACGCCGTCCGCTGCGCGATGGAGGATCTGGCCGGCCGCGCCGGGCAGCACCTCGTCATCGCTGTCGACGAACCAGATATAGTCACCCCGGGCGGCGCGTATGCCGGTATTCCGCGCTTCGCTGAGCCCCTTGTTCTCCTGGGTTATGATCGTGACGTTCGGCAGCGTCCCACAGATCGCCCGCGCGATGCGGATGCTGTCATCGGGGCTCCCGTCGTCGACCAGGATCAGCTCGCACCGATCGGCGAACTCCGGCTCACGGATGATGCTTTCCACGCATGCGGCGATGAACTCCTCGACGCGGTAGACCGGGACCACGAACGACAGCCCCGGCGTGCGCTGCGGTGCTGGGCTGTGTCCTTCCGGCATGGTCACCAGCCCCGTAGGCGATATGCGGCCCGCGTCGCGAGCGTCCGCATGCGTCGGTGCATCCTCGAGCCCAGTTCCCGCCAATTGAAATCGGCGAAGGCCTGGGGCGGCGCAAGCCGCACCGCGCGTGGCGGCGCATCCTGGACGCGGCCCAGCTCCGCCAGGATCAAGGCCGTGAGATCATGCTCCTCGATCAGGCGCCGGCGTGCCTCGATCAGCGCCGGCAGGCGCGTCTGGTAGATTTCCTCGGCATGGTCGAGCACGTTCGCCACCACGGCCTCCGCCGCGGCCGGATCGTCCAGATCGAGCCGGATCACCGCACCCGGGAAGAATTTCTCGATATCGGGGGCGCCGGCATAGATGGGCACCGCATAACCCAGGATCGGATCGGCGATCTTCTCCGTCCAGAGCCCCGGCACGCCGCTGTTCTCGAAGCAGAGGTGGAAGCGATAGGGCAGCAGCGCTTCGTCCTTGTACTCGACGAACCGGTGCGGGCGGCCGAAAAAGTCGATGCGCTCGCCGAAGCGCTGCCGGAACCGCTCGATCAGGTGCAACCGCTTGAAATGGTTGGGCAGGTAGGAAAGGTTCGACGTCACGACCGAGATGTCGCGCGTCTTCTCCGGTATCGGCAGCGCCCGGAGCGCCGCGTGGTCGTAGCGATAGCTCTGCTCGCTGCCGTTGTAGCCGAAATGCCAGTTGTTGAAGTGCTGGATGCGCACCGCATCGGGGTGGCGCCCCGGCTTGGCCGAATAGACGCGATCGAACTGCGCGAGGAAACCCGGCGGATAGATGCCGATCTCCGGAGGCTCGCCCGAAACGAAGACGAGCCCGCCTTCGCGCACCGTCAGCGCTGCCGGGATCGACATGCCTTCGAATACGATCGCGAGGTCCCAGTCGCCGCCGTCTCCATTCTCGACGAGCTCGACCTTCTCGGAAAATTGCGCGCCGATATGCTGGGTGTACAGCGGATAGGCATGCCGGGTGAGCAGGTTCACACGCGCGCGCATGTCAGGCCTTCTCCCTGGCCAAGGTACCGCGCAGCAATGCCTGGGTCTCGGCAAGCCTCGGGTCATCGAACCTGGCGTCGGTGTCGCCGAGCACCGAAGCCCAGAACAGCAAGGTGCTGTTGTTCCCGTCGATCGCGCCGAAGCGGCAGAAGGTCCGCAGCACGTCCTCGCTCTTCATGCCTGCCGTCGTCACGACATGGGCCTCGCGCTCGGCCAGCAGCGGCGCGAGTTCGGGCGACGAGAGCAGCGCTTCATCGTTGGTAAGCAGGGCGGCTCCTCTCGGGATCGCTGCCATGCGCGCCTGGACATGCGCGATGGCAGCGGTGCGATCGGCGAAAAAGTCGCCAAGGCGCAGATGCACGCCGAACGGATAGAGCTTTTCGCCCGGAATGGCGAGGTCCCGGCGCAGGTCGTCCAGGGCGTTCGCGACCGCCTGCGGCGAGAAGCGGGCATAGTCCCGGCTCGACTGGAAATAGCCGTCGAGCAGCGTGATGCCCGGAAGCGCGATCCATTCCTGCTGCGCGCCGAGCCGTGCGGCGATCTTGGGCAGCCGGGCCGCCGAGAGCGCGCGCACCCAGCCGGCGGGCGCCTCGCACGGGAGTTCGTCGCTCTGCGTGAAGCGGTGCGGGTAGTTCAGGTCGTGGATCTGGTACAGCCGCTCGCCCCGCTCCGCCGCGAACAGGCGGGCGAAGAGCAGCTGGAACAGTTGATTGCCCAGGCCACCATGGGTTCGAACGACAACCGGCATCAGATCTCGAGCGAGGCGAGCGCCTCAATGGCATCGGGTATCGGATAATGGTGGTTGCCCACGAACACGCCGTGCGCATCCACATGGTCCGCGGCGGCCAGCCGGCCGTGCACTTCGTGATCCATGTACTTCACCACCTCCTTGGCAGCGAAATTCCCGGCCACGATCGGGCGGCATTCGAATCCCTTCGCATGCAAAGCCCCCAGCAACCGGCTGCGCGTGAGATTCCGGCCCGGCCGCACGACGAGGCTGAAGCCGAACCAGCTGCTCTTGCCGATCTCCCGCTGTATCATCAGGTCCGGATGCTGCGACAGGGCGGCCTGCAGAAGTGCGCCATTCTCGCGCCGCGCGGCGATCAGCCCCGGCAGCTTCTCCACCTGGCAGATGCCCAGGGCACCAGACATCTCCAATGGGCGGAGATTGTAGCCCGGAAGGATGAAGCGGAAGGCTTCCTCGAAATAGTCATCCGACTTGTCGGAGCAGATATGGTTCACGCGCGGCAGGTTGCGCGTCCAGCCATGCGCGCGAAGCGAGAGGAGGATATGGTACAGCTCCTCGTCGTCCGTCGAGACCATGCCGCCTTCCATCGTCGAGATGTGATGGCTGAAGAAGCAGCTATAGGTCCCCATCAGGCCGAAGGTGCCGGCCTGCTTGCCGTCGACTTCGGCGCCGAGGGATTCACAATTGTCTTCGAGCAGGATCAGGCCATGCGCGTCACAGATCTTCTGGAGGCGCGCAAAATCGTTCGGATTGCCGAGCAGATTGACCGCGAGGATCGCGCGCGTCGACGGACCGATCGCTGCCTCAACCGCATCGAGGTCGAGATTCAGCGTCTCGAGATCGATGTCCACGAACTTCATCTTCAGGCCGTACTGGTGCAGCGGATAGTAGGTCGTGCTCCACGAAACCGCCGGAACGATCACCTCGTCGCCACGCTTGAGCCGGCGCTTCTCGTCCGACGTGTAGAACAGCGCCGCGATCATCAGGAGGTTGGCCGAGGAACCCGAATTGACCATCACGGAGTAGTTCGCCCCGAGATAGTCCGCAAAGGCGCGCTCGAACGCCTGCACCTTCGGACCCATGGTGAAGTGTCCGGAGGCGATCACGTCCTGCAACGCCTGGTATTCAGCTTCGTCCCAGGTGGAATTCGCCAGCGGGAAAACAAAGCTCATACTGCGCTCCTCAGAAAGAACTCATAAGTCAGACCCACTGCCTGCTTGAGGTCATGGCGGGGCTTCCACCCCATTGCGTCGAGACGCGACACGTCGACGACTTTCCGCGCCATCCCGACCGGACGGTCCAGGTCGTGGTGGAAGCCGCCGGCATATCCGAGGACATCCGCCACGGTCTGATAATATTCGTTGATGCTGTAGTCGAAGCCCAGGCCGATGTTCATCAGGTCGGGCATCGCATCGAAATTCTGCAGGCAGTGCACCACGGCATCCGCGAAGTCGGTCGCGAACAGGAATTCCCGCCGCGCCGTGCCGTCCCCCCAGATCTCCACCGATTCCGCGCCGGTCTGGATCGCGCCATGCACCTTCTGGATGATCGCCGGCAGCAGATGGGAGCTGGCCGGCTTGAAATTGTCATGCCTTCCGAAGAGGTTGCACGGGATGACCGACTTCAGCGACGTCGCCTCGCTGGCCGCGTCGAGATAGGCGGCAAGCTTGAGCACCGCGATCTTGGCCAGCGCATAGCCTTCGTTCGTCGGCTCCAGCGGACCGGTCAGAAGGTCCTCCTCGCGCAGCAGCGTCGTGCGGTCGCGCGGGTAGATGCAGGAGCTGGCGAGGTTCAGCACGACCGAGGCTCCCGCCTCCACCGCCGCCGTGATCACGTTGCGCCCGAGATCGAGATTCTCGATCAGGAAGCCGGCGGGATCGCGCATGTTCGCCTGGATGCCGCCCACCTTGCCGGCAGCATGGATCACCGTGGCCGGCCGATGCAGCTGCATATAGGCGCGCACCGCGGCTGCGTCGCGCAGGTCCAGCTCGGCGCGCCCCGGCATGAGCAACCGCGCACCGCTGAGGGCCGGATGCTCGCGCAGATTCTGCCCGACCATCCCCGTGCCACCGGTTACAAGGATGGGCTCCAGCAGTCCCGATGCGGCCATGCCTTCAATACCCGGAATGGGCGATGAGGGCAGCGCGGCGCGCCGCCTTGAGATCCGCCTCGACCATTTCCGCGCAGAGATCGCGGGTCGAAATCTCGGGCAACCAGCCGAGGTCATCCTTCGCCAGGGCCGGATCGCCGAGCAGGGTCTCGACTTCGGCCGGACGGAAATACTTCGGATCGACGCGCACGATCACGTCGCCCGGCTTCACCGCCGGCGCATTGTCGCCGCTGACCGCCTCGACGATGCCGCGCTCCTCGACGCCCTCGCCCTCGAAGCGCAGCGTGATCCCGAGGCCCTCGGCGCTCCAGGTCAGGAACTCGCGGACGCTGAACTGCACGCCGGTCGCGATCACATAGTCCTTGGGGGTTTCCTGCTGCAGCATGAGCCACTGCATCCGCACATAGTCGCGCGCATGCCCCCAGTCGCGCTTCGCATCGAGATTGCCGAGATACAGGCAATTCTCGAGCCCCTGCGCGATGTTGCACAGGCCGCGGGTGATCTTGCGGGTGACGAAGGTCTCGCCGCGGCGCGGGCTCTCGTGATTGAACAGGATACCGTTGCAGGCATACATCCCATAGGCCTCACGATAATTCACCGTGATCCAATAGGCGTAGAGCTTCGCCACCGCATAGGGGCTGCGCGGATAGAAGGGCGTCTTCTCGGTCTGCGGCACCGTCTGCACCAGGCCGTAAAGCTCGCTGCTCGATGCCTGGTAGAAGCGCGTGCGCTCCTGGAGCCCGAGCAGGCGGATCGCCTCGAGCACGCGCAGGGCGCCCACGCCGGTGACGTCAGCGGTATATTCGGGCAGCTCGAACGAAACCGCGACATGGCTCTGCGCGCCGAGATTATAGACCTCGTCCGGCTGGATCTGCTGCATCAGCCGAATGAGGTTCGTGGAGTCCGCCAGATCGCCATAGTGGAGATGCAGGTTCACATCCTGGGCGTGCGGGTCCTGGAAGATATGGTCGATGCGCCCGGTGTTGAACGAGCTGGACCGGCGCTTGATGCCGTGGACGACATAGCCCTTCTGCAGCAGAAACTCGGCAAGATAGGACCCGTCCTGCCCCGTGATTCCGGTGATCAGCGCAACCTTTTGACCAGAACTCATAGATCTTACCGAGCCCGAAGGCTCTCTCCGCTAGAAACGTTTGGGAAACCGCCGTCCGAAAAAGCCGCGGGAAATCAGGAGCAGCCTAACGAGGAGCGACGCGCGTCAGATCGATCTTCACTACGTCGAAAGTCACCCCTTGCCGGTCTTCGCCCCCGCTCACATCAAGCTCCAGAAACTGGTGCGGGCACCCTTCGTCGATCAGGATCGAATCGTCAATCTCCTCGGATCGCGCTCCGTCGACCGGACGGCCCTGCCAAACGATCCGGCTGCCTTCGCCGATTCCGCAGCGTAAAATCCAATTGGCCCGAGCCCGCGCGGGCAAGGCGATGTTGTCGTACTTGGCCTGGAAGCGATACCGCCCCGGCGCGAGGAACAGCAGCTTGCTCGCCGCCGTGCCGCCATGGCCGGGATTGGCATAGGCACTGAATCCGGTCTGGCCATTGGCGGCACTGGAGAATTCCGCTCCGGCATCGGGGTCGCTGACCAAACGCCATCCCAGCGCGCCGAACTTCCTGCTTGCGTCGCGCTCGCCGATCGCGGCGCTGCGCAAAACGGTGAGATCGGCATAGGGCAACGAGCGATAGAAGCGCTCAAGCTCGTCGAAAGCCGCGGCACCGGCCAATTTGTCGACCAGCTGGATCTCGATGATGCGGTAGACGGAATCGCGCGGAAGCGGCCCATCCTCGAGGATCATCGCCGACAGCACGCGGGGATCCTGGTCCGGCGCCGCGACGCGCGTGATCAGGAACGGCACGAGCCACGGAGCACCAGCCTTCACATAAGGCTTCATCGCCTTGCGGATTTCCGGATCCGACAAGGCATTGCCAAGCGCAGGCAGCAGCAGGTCGCGCGCACCCTCGCTGGAACGCAGCGCGAGATCATATTGCACGAGGACCTGGGGCAGCTGGTTATGCGCGGCGTGATATTCGATCAGCCAGAGCTGGGCGAGGCGCGTACGCTGGCCCACGCGCTGTGCGAGATTGATCAGGCGAGCGGCGCCGGCCTGGTCCCCGCGGAGATCCTTGGCGACACCCAGCGCGGCGATCGCGCTGGGATTGAGCGCCTGCGCCCGGATCGAGCGGAGCGCCAGGTCGCTCACCCGCCCCGCCGAGGCGGGATCCGGCGTCGTCAGTACGCGCTGCGCCATGCCGGCGAGCGCGCCGCTGTCATTCGGCGCGAAACGCAATGCCGCGGCCGGATCGTTCCCGCGATAGACGGAGCCCATCGCGGCGGCGAAGCTCGCATAGCCGATTCCGGCTGCCAGGATCCCAAGTGCAATGCCCCGGCCCACTCTGGCCCTGTCGGAAAAGGCATCACGAAGGGATCCCCGACGGCTCATCGCGCGTCGCCGCCCTCTTCGTTTCCGTAGCCATAGCCATAGCCGTATCCATAGCCATAGCCCGCCTGGCGGCGCTTGAGCTTGGTCAGCACCACGCCGAAGATGTGCGCGTGGACATCCTGGAGACGGCTGAGCGACGACTTCACGCCGCGCACCGCCACGCCCTCGGCCTCGACCACGAACACGCTGCCCTCAACCGAGCGCGACAGCAGCGGCGCGTCGGCCAGACCGAGGATCGGCGGGGAGTCGACGACGACATGGTCGAACTCTTCGAGCAGCTGGCGGACCAGAAGGCCCATGCGGTCGCTGCTCAGCAGCTCGGCGGCGCTCGGCGGGATCGGGCCCGACGACATGATCGACACGCCACGCAGCGGCGTCTCGACGATGAACGAACGCCAATCATTCTCGCCGGCCAGGAAGTTGCTCAAACCGCGCTCGTTCTTGACCCCGAACAGGCCGTGGACGGACGGACGGCGCATGTCGGCATCGACGAGGATGACCTTCTTCGAGGTGCGCCCCAGCACGGTAGCGAGCGCGAACGCAGTCGTGCTCTTGCCTTCCGCAGGCCGGGTACTGGTGACCATGAGCGATCGCGGCACACCGTGATCGGTCGAGAAGGACAGGTTGGAGCGAATACTGAGATAGGCTTCGGAAAGCTCGGACTTCGCATCGGCCAGCGCCTTCGACGCGTCCTCTCCCTCCACGTCGGGCACGCTGCCCAGCAAGGGAACCTGCAGGACCCGGTTGACCTGGCTCGGCTCGCGCAATCCCTCGTCGATCTGATCGAGTGCGATCGTCGCAATGCCCGCAAAGGCAAGGCCGCCCAGCATCGCCAAAGCGAGATTGAGGAACAGGCGGGGCGAGGAAGGCTTCGCCGGCACCTTCGCGGTATCGACGATCGCGATGTTGCTCGGGGTCACCCCGGCGACGCCGATCTCCTTGTAGCGCTGCAGCAGCGCATCATAGAGCTGGCGATTGGTGTCGGCCTCGCGCTGGTAGATATTGTACTGGATGCTGTCGCGCTGCTCGACATCGAGCCGCTTCTTCAGCACCGAGACCTGTTCGCGCAATTCCGCCTCGCGGCGCGTTGCCTCGCGGAACGCATTGCTGTCGAGGCCGGTTACGCGACGCTCCTCACGGGCAATGCTCGCATCCAGAACCCCGAGCTGCTCGTGCAGCGCCCGCGCCGCCGGATATTGCGGCTCGAACTGCACCAGCATGCGGGCATATTCCGACGCGACTTCCGCGCGGCGCTGCCGCAGCTGCGACAGGGCGGAGTTGGCGAGCGCAAGCGGATTGCTGTCCGCGGAGCCGCCGCTCTTCATCCGGCTCTCCGCCGCGATGCGATCGGCAATCGCCTTGCTCAGGGCATCGTTCAGCGCTTCGAGATCGACCGCCGTCAGCGTCCGCTCGGCCTGGGTCTTGCCATCGGCGCCCTGCGTCCGGTGGAGCGTCACGATGTCACGCTCCGACGCATAGGAAACGAGGTCCCGCTCGGACTTTTCGAGCTTGCCGCGAAGATCGTTCAGCTGGCGCTCGAGGAAGGAACGCGCGTCGGCAGTCGACGAGAAGCGACGGTCGGCGCTGGCTTCGATGAACTGCTGCGTCCAGGCATTGGCGATTTCCGCGGAAAGCGCAGGCGACCCGCTGGTGTAGCTGACGTCGACAAGCGCGGAGCCGCGAACCGGCGCGATGCCGATATGCGCGAGCACCAGGTTGGTCGCGGCCTTCTCGCGCTCATCGGCGATCGACGACGCCGCGCCGGCAGGCTTGCCGGCGGCAAAGGCGGCGGGATCGATCCCGTGCGCGGCAAAGAACGCATCGTTGCTCGCCAGCCGCAGCCTGCGCACGACGCGCTCGCCCAGCGTGCGCGCCTCGAGCAGCGCATACTGGGTCTGGTAGAATTCCAGGTCGCGGCCCGCATCGGCCGGCTCAAGACCCTCGACCTTCGTGATATTCTTCTGATCGCGGCTGATCTCCACGCGCGCACGCGCGGTGTATTGCGGCGTCATCATCATCGTGGCGACAAAGCCGAGGACAACCGAAACGACCAAGATCGACGCGATCACCCACTTCCAGCGGTTGATGATCTGCCAATACTGAAGCAGCAGCGGCGGCGCGAGCGAGGATACCCGCTTCACCTCACCCTGGCCCCCAGCAACCTGCGCGTGCCCTTCAGTATCTGTCTGCGACATGTGGGAAAATATCCGAGTGTCAGTTTGATTAGTTTTGAAGGGCCACGACCAGCGGAGTCGTCACCAGCGGAATGATCGAGATGAAGTCGCGGAAGAGGCGGCGCGCGTAGGATTCCCCGACGACCACGACGTCGTTTGCGTAGACCTCAGGGTCCGCATAGGCGCCCTGACGAATGGCCTTCAGGTTATACAGCGCGGCATATTTCTGCCCCTGCACCGTCCGGAACACGACAACATAGTCGAGCTTCGCATATTCGGTGGCGCCCTTGGCAGTCGCGACCGCGCGCATCAGCGTCATGCGGCCCACCACGGGATACAGGCCCGGCTCGCGAACCTGGCCGTCCACGGTGACGACCTGGCTCACAGTCTCTTTGAGATTCACCGTGACCTGCGGATCCCGGATATGCGCGACGCGAAGGCGATCGCGGAGAATGTCCTGGATTTCGGCCGGCGTGCGGCCGGCAGCCTCCACCACCCCCGCCAGCGGGAACGAAATTCGCCCGCTCGCATCGGTCTGGACTTCCTTCTTGCTCAGTTCCTCGACGCCGAAGACGTCGATCTCCAGCTTGTCGAACGGGCCGACAAGATAGGGACGGTCTTCGCCGACGATATCCACGCGCGAAGGCGGCGGCAGCTCATTGCCGACCACCACCTGCGTACCGGCATCACCACCAAGCGCACGACTACCGGCACAGGCCGAGAGCGCGGAAACGGCGACCAGCAGCGCGACCCCGCGAAAAGCACCAAAACTCAGCAAGATTATTTCCCTCCTACCTCATCGTCGATGAGGCCCTTGCCGTCCTTTACAGCGCGTCTCTCGCCGGAAACCCACAAAACCGCAACAACGAAAAGGCAAGAAATCGACGGGACACGAAGCGGATAGTCCCCGAGACTCGCAAGCGCAACAAAAACCACGAGAAATGCGCCCAGGCGGCCAAATAGATCACCCTCGGCGCGCACCGGAGCACGGAAGCGGCTCCATATCCTGCGCCCCAGCAAAACCACCGCCAGCAAGAGCAGAATTACGCCCGGCACGCCTGCAGTCAGCCAGATCTCCAGGAAATCATTATGCGCGTGGTTGGTGTAGGTCAGCGACAGCAGGTTTCTAGGTTCATCGACCTGATATACCTCGACGAACGAGCCGACGCCGGACCCGAACGGGAAGTATTTCCATGCCATTTCGGCAATGGGCCCCCACATCTGGAAACGGCGATCATTGCCCTGCCCCGCCGCCAGCAGGCGGCTCAGCGCCTCGGCCTTCGAGCTCAGCGCCGCGATCGCGACCATCGCCGATACGACGGCGGCCGCGGCCCAATAGCGCCAGTCGCGCCACAGCGCCTTGGAACGCCCGCCGCGGCGCGTGCTGGGCAGCCGATATATCATGGCGATGCTCAGCAGCCCGCAGATCCCGATCAGCAGGCCCGCGCGCGATCCGGTGATCAGCAACAGCGGCACGAGGACCAACCCGGCTCCAGCGGCCAGCAGCGAACGCCCGATGCTCCGCTCTCCCTTGTCCCCGCGCAGCATCGCGTAGGTGGCAAGCATCGGAAACAGCAGCGCAAGCAGCAACGCCTGGTGATTGCGATTGGCGAACATGCCGACCGCGGCGCCGTCATTGGTGACGCGGTAGAGATACAGCGACCCGTGCGGGGGGCCGAGTATCTGGAGGATACCCAGCACGCCGCTCAGCAGGCCCAGCGCCACGAACAGCGGCAGCAGCGCGTGCAACTCGCGCTGCCGAAGCTGCACGCCCATCAGGAATATCGCGAAGGGCACCAGCAGGCTGTACAGGGCGTTCCAGCTATCGTCCGGCGCCAGGCTCAGCGGCCGCCACACGCCCTGCAGGCCGGCAGCTGCATCGACCTGAACCGCGAGCTGCCGCCCCGGCAGGTTCTGCCAGAGCGCGGGCGGCAACGGGATGAGGTGCAGGATGCAAAGCCCGGCAACTGCCGCGGCGATGCCAAACGCGAACCGATTGGCCCGAACTTCTTCCATGCGCAGGGAGAACAGGGCGAAGCAACACATCAGCGCCGCAGCAGGCCGCAGGATCAACAGGGATTCAACATCGTCCCGCGAGCCGCCGCCGATGAAGAAAACAAGCACCAGAAATGCCGCTATCACCCAGAACTTCGCCCGGAACTGACGAATATATTGCATCATCGCGCATTTTCTTTCTGACGCCGGCATCGCCTGCCGAGAAGGATGGCGGCACGGCGTTAGATGCGGCCATTACGAGCGTCAACCGCACCCCGGCGCCGCCCCGCCCCGACCCGACCCCGGACGGGGAAGACGTCGGCGCGGAATCGTGGCAGGGCCACGCACGAACGCCACAAGGAAAGCCTGCCTGAATGCCGATCGATGCTCCTCACGCCTCGCGGCGCATGCTGCTGGCCGCGCTCGCAGGCTCAGCCGCGCATCCCGTGGCAGCCCGGGCGCTCGCCAGGAATGGCGGGCCGGACGTGATCGGTGCACCGCAGGACGCATCGCAACCCCGGCCGATCCAGAACTTCGTCTCGGTGCTTGATTTCGGCGCCACCGGCAACGGCACCTCGGACGATACCAGCGCCTTCCAGAAGGCCATCGACTTCGTTTCCGAGCACGGCTTTGCCCTGCACGCTCCCGCCGGACGCTACCGGCTGACCAAGACCCTAGAAATCAAGGAAAACATCACGATTTCAGGCGACGGATCGGACAACACGCTGCTGCACCTGGACAGTGACGGCCCGATCCCGGCGATCCGCATATCCTGCCGCGACAATTCCAGCATCATCGGATTGCGGATCCAGGGCCTGAAACTGATCTGCGGCACCCCCGGCTCCGCCAGCGACGGCATCGAGATCATTACGACGAAGGTCAATTCGAGCGTCAATCAATCCGTCTTCGAAGATCTGTTCATCATCAACCCGCGCATCGGCATCCGCATTGGCGGCGTGGTCTACCGATCGATCTGGCAGAACATCACCATCTCCGGCCGCGTATCCAGATATGGCATATATTGCGAGGACGCGTTCATCGACGTCACCTACAATACATTCTGGAATATCGAGGTCACCGGCGTAACCGACAAGGCATATGCCTATTACATCCATTCGAACTTCTCGAATTTCATCAACCTGACCTGCGATGGCTGCTGTTATTTCTCCTCACCCGGAGGATCCATCATCAACCTCGCGGTCGAGACGATGACCGCCGACCATCCGCCGAGCGACAGCGTCGTGACCCTGAATCAGGTCCAGACGGCAAGCAACTTCAACCTGCTCAGCATCCGCCCCACCCAATGCCTGTATGCAGTCAAGGTGATTGGTCGCGCCGTCACGATCGCGGGGCTGCGCTTCGGCGGCGCCCAGCCCTCCCGCCCGATCTTCTTCGATCACGGGTCCTCGGGCGTCGTGAACGGCATCTACATGGATCCGCCATTCGAGAAGCTGGACAGCTATACGCCCGCCGCGGTGCTCAACAACTGGGCGCTGCTCGGCTGCGATGGGGTATCTTCCCGAACGCTCACCTACGCCGAAGACGATTGGACACCCAAGTTCATCGGCTGGGCCAAGCCCCCGAAGCTTCGTTCGGCAACCTATGAGCGGATCGGTCGCCGCGTGTTCGTCACGCTCGAAGCCGAGGGCGGGGTGAGCTCGGCCACTGCGCGCATCGAGGGCATGCCATTCGCCTGCGCCACCGGGGCGGCGGCCACGGTGAGCCTGAATGCCGATGGCGCGCCGCTCGCCGCGCGCGCCAGCCTTGCGCCGGGAAGCAACCGCATCGGCGGCATGGGTCAGCACGATCTCTCGCAGAAGGTCTGGCAGATGTCGGCCTCCTATCGCAGCGCCTAGCCCGAGGGCAGGACACTCAGGCCAGCAGGCGCCTCACCACCGGAGCGAGCGAGGCTCGCCATTCCGGCGCGACATAGCCGAACAGCTGGGCAAAGCGCCGACTGTCGAGCCGGGAATTGGAGGGCCGCCGTGCCGGCGTTGGATAGTCGGTGGCGGGGATGCCGCGCACCTCGGCGTCCTTGCCACCATGCGCGATGCTCATCGCCAGGATCTCGCGCGCGAACTCCGCCCAGTTGGTCTCGCCACCGCCGGCAAGATGATAGATCGCATCGGCGCCGTGCTGCGGGTCCACCGCCCAGCGGTCCGCGATGCGGAACAGCGCATCGGCAATGTCGAAGGCCGAGGTGGGGCATCCCCACTGGTCGTTCACGATCGTGAGCTCGTCGCGCTGCGCGGCGAGCGCCAGGATGGTCTTCACGAAGTTCCGGCCGAACGGACTATAGACCCAGGCGGTGCGCAGGATCGCGTAGCGGGCGCCCGATGCGGCAACGGCCTGCTCACCAGCCAGCTTGGTCTCGCCATAGACATTGATCGGCGAAACCGGATCGGTTTCCAGATAGGGGCGGTCGAGCGTGCCGTCGAAGACATAGTCCGTCGACAGGTGCACGATCCCGGCGCCGATTTCCGCGGCAGCCCGGGCCAGCACGCCGGGCGCGGTTCCGTTCACCGCCATGGCAAGCGCCGGCTCGGACTCGGCCTTGTCCACCGCGGTATAGGCGGCAACATTGAAGATCAGATCCGGCCGCTCGGCTTCGATCACCCGGTGTATCGTGTCGAAATCGGCGAGATCGAGCTCAGGCCGCTGCACGAAGATGACGTCGTGCTGCGCCGGTGCCCGTTCGGCCAGGCTCCTCGCGACCTGCCCGTCCCTGCCGGTAACCAGGATCCTCATGCGCCTCCCAGCCGCTCGCCGGCATAGGTTCCCGACCGGATCGGCTCCCACCACCAGCGATTTTCGAGATACCAGTCGATCGTACGATCGAGACCCGTCTCGAAACTCTCCTCCGGCGTCCAGCCCAGCTCCCGGGCGATCTTCGAAGCGTCGATCGCATATCGCCGGTCATGGCCCGGGCGATCGGTCACGAAGCGGATGAGCCCCCGGCGCGCGCCGCCTTCGGCCAGCGGGACGCGACGATCCAGCGCGTCGCAGATCGCCTCGACCACCGAGAGGTTGGTCCGTTCCTGATTGCCGCCGATATTGTAGCTCTCGCCGACACGCCCCTGGGTGAGCACAAGCTCGAGCGCCCGCGCATGATCCTCGACGAACAGCCAGTCGCGCACATTCTCGCCCTTGCCGTAGACGGGCAATGGCTTGCCCTCGAGCGCGTTGAGAATGGTCAGCGGGATCAGCTTCTCGGGGAAGTGATAGGGCCCGTAATTGTTCGAGCAGTTGGACAGCACCACCGGCAGCCCATAGGTCTCATGCCAGGCGCGGACGAAATGGTCCGAAGCCGCCTTGGAGGCCGAATAGGGCGAGGAAGGCGCGTAGGACGTCTCCTCGGTGAAGATGCCGCTGTCGAACGGCAGGTCTCCGAACACCTCGTCGGTGGAAACATGGTGGAAGCGGAATGCCGCCCTGGCGTCGCCTTCCAGCCCGCGCCAATATTCCAGCGCGGCGGAAAGCAGCCGGAACGTCCCGACGACATTGGTCTCCACGAACGCCCCGGGGCCATCGATCGAGCGATCGACATGGCTCTCCGCCGCAAGATGCATGATCCCGTCGACCTGCTCCTCGCGCAACAGGCTGAGCAGCAGGGGAATGTCGGCGATATCGCCCTGGACGAAGCGATGGTTCGCGGCGTTCTCGATCGCCTTCAGCGACGCCGGATTGCCCGCATAGGTGAGCTTGTCGAGGTTGATGACGCGAAGGCCCTTGCGGACCAGGTGGCGCACCACCGCCGAACCGATGAAGCCTGCGCCCCCCGTGACGAGAATGGTCTTCATGCGCGCGCTCCCTCATAGACGAATGGAGAGTCAAAGGCACTCAGCGGCAATGCCACGCGGTCCTTGTCCGACAGCGTCGGCGCCACGCCGAGATCGGGCCAGTCGATGCCGAGCGCCGGATCGTTCCAGAGAATGGCCCCCTCATTCTCGCGCGAGTAAGGCGCGCTCACCTTGTACATCACTTCGGCATCCTCGGTGAGCGTCATGAAGCAATGCGCGAAGCCGATGGGAACCAGCAACTGGTTCCACTTCTCCGCCGAAAGCTCGCAGCCGACCCATTTGCCGTAGGTCGGCGAGCCCTTCCGGATATCGACGGCGACGTCGTAGATGCGCCCGCGCAGCACCCGGACAAGCTTGTCCTGGGCAACCGGCGGCAGCTGGAAGTGCAGGCCCCGCACCGTCCCCAGGTCGGTCGAGAGGCTGTGATTGTCCTGGACCCAGCTGATGTCGATCCCCTCGGCCTCGAACGCCGAGCGCTTGTAGACTTCCGAGAAGAAGCCGCGATGATCGCCGTGTTTCGGGGGAAGGATCTCGATGACGTCGGGAATGGCCAGCCGATTGAAAACCGTCATATCGTACTCGCCACCCGTCGCTTGAGATAATCGGCATAGCCGGTCTTGCCGAGCATCGCGGCCCGCGCGAGCACCTGCTCCCCGCTCACCCAGCCCAGTTCGAGCGCGATCTCCTCGGGGCATGCGATCTTGATGCCGGTGCGATGCTCGATCGTGCGCACGAACGCGCTGGCTTCCTGCAGGCTGTCGTGCGTGCCGGTATCGAGCCAGGCATAGCCGCGGCCCAGCCGGGTGATGTGAAGGTCGCCGCGCTCCATATAGGTGCGGTTGACGTCCGTGATCTCCAGCTCGCCGCGCGCCGACGGGCGCAGCGACCGCGCGATCTCCACCACGTCCTGGTCGTAGAAATAGAGGCCGGTCACCGCCCAGTTCGACTTGGGAGCGGCGGGCTTCTCCTCGATGCTGGTCGCCCGCCCGTCCGGATCGAACGCGACCACGCCGTAGCGCTCGGGATCATCGACATGATAGGCGAAGACGTTCGCACCGCCACGCGCCGCCTCTTCCGCCGCGACCCGGCATTTCTCGCCCATCTTGTCGCCATGATAGATGTTGTCGCCCAGGATGAGCGCGCTCGGCTTGCCGTCGATGAAATCGGCACCGATCACAAATGCCTCGGCCAGGCCATTGGGCTCGGGCTGCACGGCATAATGGAGATTGATCCCGAACGCCGAGCCGTCCCCGAGCAGCGTCTCGAACAGCGGAAGGTCACGCGGCGTGGAGATGATCAGGATATCGCGAATGCCGGCAAGCATAAGCACCGACAAGGGATAGTAGATCATCGGCTTGTCGAACACGGGCAGGAGCTGCTTCGAAATCGCAAGCGTCGCCGGGTAGAGCCGGGTGCCGCTGCCGCCGGCCAGAATAATACCCTTCATTGGCGCGTCATCCCCTAAGGCCCACGCCCGGCGCCTAATCAAGCACCGCATGGCACGCAACCGTTTTGGACCGCGGCCGAACGCTCCGTGCGAGAAATGGGGCGGAAAGCAAAAACGCCGGCGGAGCGATCCACCGGCGTTTTGCTGTTCACTGTGCCCGGAGCTTACTGCCCCTCGGGACCACCCGGCTGCGGGCCGGCGGGGCCGCCCGGGCCGCCGGGAGCGCCGCCGCCCTGGCCCTGCTGCTGCTGCATCATCTGCTGCATCATCATCTGCTGCAGGACCGCGGCGGGAACGATTTCCTTCACCTCGAGGTCGAACTGCAGGAGCTTGCCGAACAGCGGGTGCTGCGGGCCGGCCTTCTCATAGGCGATGTTCGCCGGGATCCAGATGCGCAGCTTCGAGCCCTTGCTCATCATCTTGAGCGCTTCGTCGAAGCCAGGGATCGCGCCGCCAACCTGGAGGCGGATGTCGCCGGCCGGCTGGAAGACGGTGCCGTCACGCATCGTGCCGACGGTCCACACCGAGACGCCGTCGCCTTCCTGCGCCTTGGCGCCGGAGCCTTCCTTGAGCACCTGATACTGCAGGCCCGAAGCCGTGGTCTGCACGCCGGTCTGGCCCTTGTTCCACGCAAGGAACTGCGCGTCGCTGCCCTTGGCGGCGACAGGCGCGCGGGTGCCGGTCCAGGCCAGCGCCACCGCAACGGCGATCGCCAGCACCACACCGGCCCAGAGCCAGGTCTTGTAGCTGCGCTTGACGGGCTGGAGCGGAACGGCGGTCACGGACATGCGATAGGCTCCAGGCGCGGGTATTCAGGCTACCCGTTAGTCAAGAAAGTCACGACGGCCACGCGCGAGGTCCGCGCATGGCCGATTCGCGAAATCAACGGGCGCTGTCGCGCTCCATGCGCTTGCGCTCGAGCTTGCGGGCGCGGCGAACCGCGGCAGCACGCTCGCGAGCACGCTTCTCGCTGGGCTTCTCGTAGTGGCGACGGAGCTTCATCTCGCGATACACGCCCTCACGCTGCAGCTTCTTCTTGAGTGCGCGCAGTGCCTGGTCGACGTTGTTGTCGCGAACGATGATCTGCATAAACCCGTCAGTGCTCCGGTCTAATCAATAGAAAAGGGTTCGCCGGAACACGAGAGTTGCGGCGTAAGGGCGGCCACCTAACAGCGTGAATCCAATTTTACAAGGGCGAACCGGCCCCGCCTCCCCTGTGATGCGGCGAGCCGCACCTCAGGCAGCCGGCTTGCCGGTGCAAAGCCCCAGCCGCTTGCCATAGACCCGCATGCGAATCGCCGCATAGTCGGGTTGGCCTCTGGCGCCGCTCTTCTGGTCGACGGTCACGTCATAGGCGTCCTTGCCCATCGTGCCGGCATAGAGGAGCGTGGTCTTCGCGCCGCTCGCCTGGGTGCACTGAATCTCGACGTCGAGCTTCCCGCCCTTCTGGATGAAGCGCGGGAAGGTGCAGGTGCCGGCGACCTTCTCCAGATTCTCGATGTCGAGCGGCTTGAGGTCGCTCGCCGTCTGGCACTTCACCGCATGGCGCTCCTGCTTGCGCACCGCGGCGAGCTGGTCGGCCTTGTCCGGCCCGTCGGTGAAGTCGGCCGAGATCACCTGCATCCCCGAGTCCCAGGTGCCCGGCTGCATCAGCATCTTCGAATGGGCCGCCTTGGACAGTGCGGCGACTTCCTTCATCGAGCCATTGCGCACTTCGAACTCGCCCGTGGCGGCCGCCTGGCGCTCCGCGGCGGACTGGCAACCGGCAAGTGCAAAGGCGCCGACGAGCAGGATGGCACGCATCTTCAGGAAATCCCTCTCCAAATTCGTGGCGCCACTCAGCCGATATCGCAGCCAAAGACAAGCGCGATTCCTGGCGCCATAGTGGCGCGATGACAGCAGCCGACGCCGCCACCCCGCCCCGCCACCGCCTGCGCTCGATCCTGGGCGGATCGGCCGGCAATCTGGTCGAATGGTATGACTGGTATGCCTATGCGGTGCTCGCCAGCTATCTGGCGCCGCACTATTTCCCCAAGGGCGCAAGCCAGGACATCAGCGCCTGGATCGTCTTCGCAATCGGCTTCTTCATGCGCCCGATCGGCGGCTGGCTGATGGGCATCTATGGCGACCGGCGCGGGCGCAAGGCGGGACTGACCCTGTCGGTCACGCTGATGTGCGCCGGCTCGATCATCATCGCGGTAACGCCCAGCTATGGCGAGATCGGCGTGACGGCCACCGTCGCGCTCGTCACCGCGCGACTGCTCCAGGGCCTCAGCCTCGGCGGCGAATATGGCGCCAGTGCCACCTATCTCTCTGAAATGGCGGGCAGGAAGCATCGCGGCTTCTTTTCGAGCTTCCAGTACGTCACGCTGATCTCGGGCCAGCTCGTCGCACTGCTCGTGCTGCTGGTGCTCCAGGCGGTGATGAGCGAGGCGGACCTGAAAGCCTGGGGCTGGCGCATCCCGTTCGCCGTGGGCGGCGTGCTGGCGCTCGGCGTATTCTGGCTCCGGCGCCGGCTGGCCGAGACCGAGAGCTTCGCCAAGCGCGAAACGACCAAGAAATCGAGCGCGCTGGCACTGGTCCGCGAGCATCCGCGCGAGGCGGCCGTGGTGATGCTGCTCACCGCCGGCGGTACCCTCGCCTTCTACGCCTATACGATCTACCCGATCGCCTTCCTCAAGAAGACCGCCGGCTTCTCCGATTCAGCGGCGACCCAGGTGAATGCGGCCGCCCTGTTCGTGTTCATGGCGATCCAGCCGCTCGCCGGCGCCTTGTCCGATCGGATCGGGCGCAAGCCGCTGATGATCGCATTCGGCGTGCTCGGCACCCTGCTCAGCTATCCGATCTTCGTCGCGATGGAAGGCGCACGCGACGCGCTCACCGCCTTCCTGCTGATGACCGGGGCGCTGGTGATCGTCACCGGCTACACTTCGATCAACGCCGTGGTGAAAGCCGAGCTCTTCCCCGCTCATATCCGCACCCTGGGCGTCGCTCTGCCCTATGCATTGGCCAATGCCCTGTTCGGCGGCACCGCGCCCACCGTGGCGCTGTGGTTCAAGCAGGAAGGCTGGGAGCGCGGTTTCTACTGGTACGTCACCGCGATGATCGCGATCTCGCTAGTCACCTATCTGTGCATGCGGGACACTGCGAAACACTCGCAGATCCTCGAGGATTGATAGGCTATTGCTAATCATTAGCACATCTCCAACCCATTTCCCTCGCTTCCATCCCGACTTCCCCTTCCCTCGTCATCCCCGCGCAGGCGGGGATCCAGAGTCACAAAGGGTATCGCTCTGCCACCCTGGATCCCCGCCTACGCGGGGATGACGGAATGGAGGTGGGATGACGGAATGGAGGGAAGTGCAGAAATCCCATTACGGCTTTCCCCTTCCCGCTCCGTCATTATGTTTCCGTGCGTTGCAGCCGTGCAATACCGGCGTTAGGCTCGGCACTTAAACCGATGGGATGCCACAAGCAGCTTTAGCCCCCGCCTTGGACATCGAGACCCGCCTGCTGATCGTCGACGACGATCCCGGAATCCGCGAGCTTACCGCGGCCTTCCTGTCGCAGCATGGCTATGTCGTCGACACCGCATCGGGCGCCATCGAGATGCGCACCCTCACCGCGCGCAACGATTACGACCTGATCGTGCTCGACGTGATGATGCCGGGCGAGGACGGCCTTTCGATCCTCCGCTCGATGGACCGCGAAACCGGCCCCGCGGTGATCCTCCACTCGGTGATCGGCGAGGATATCGACCGGATCGTCGGGCTGGAGATGGGCGCGGACGATTATGTGCCCAAGCCCGCCAATCCACGCGAGCTGCTGGCCCGCATCCGCTCGGTGCTGCGTCGCAGCCAGGGCGACCGCAGCACCGCGCCGGCCGCGATCACCACCCGCGCCTTCATGCGCTTCGCCGGCTGGCGGCTCGATCCCGTCGCGCGCCAGCTTTGGGATCCGGACGATGTCATCATCAACCTGAGCGACGGCGAGTTCCGCCTGCTGCTCGCGCTGGTCGAGCGCCCGCGCCGGGTGCTGACCCGCGACATGCTGCTCGATCTCTCGCGCGGCCCCAATGCCGAGCATTTCGATCGCGCGATCGACGTGCAGATGAGCCGCCTGCGCAAGAAGCTGGCCCGGCCGGGCTCCGAGGACCTGATCCGCACGATCCGCAACGAAGGCTATATGTTCGTCACCGAAGTGACGACCAAGTAACCCGTGACCCGCCGCTCGATCACCGTTCCGATCGTATTGCTCGTCATCGCCGCGGCGTTGATCGCGACGACGACGCAATTCACGATCATGTTCAACGGCCCGCCGCCCGGGCCGGGCCCGCTGCCGCTTGCCCGCGTCGCCGAGGCGCTGCGCACCGGCACGGTTGCCCCCACTGCCCAGGCGCGGATGGCGATCACACGCACCAGCGAGGACAAGTTCGGCCGCGAGGACGAGCGCCCCTCCCCGGCGCGTGACGCGGCGATCGCCCGGCTGATCGGCGTGCCGGCCGAGCGTGTTCACGGCCTCTACCAGTTCCCCGCGCGCGACCCCGAGCAGGACATGCACGGCAGCTTCACCGTCGCGCTGGAGGACGGCAATGGCTGGATCGTCGCCTCGAGCCTGTTCCGTCCCGCCTTCACCCGCTGGCACCTCGCCAGGCTGCTGGGCATGCTCGGTGTGCTGCTGGTGTTGTCGCTGCTCGCCTGGGGCGTGGCGCGGCGCATTTCGCGCCCGATCCGCGATCTGGCCGGCGCCGCGACGCGCGTGCGGCTCGGCGCCCGCCAGCCGATCCCGCACAACGGCCCGCGCGAGGTCCATGAGCTCGCCCGCGCGCTCGATTCGATGCAGGAGCGCATCCTGGTCGAGGCGGAGAACCGCAGCGCGATGCTCGGCGCGATCGCGCATGACCTGGGCACTCCCCTCTCCCGCATCGCCTTCTGGGTCGAGCAGCTTCCCGACGATGCACGGCTGCGCGCCGAGGCGGACATCGAGGAGATGCGCGCGATGCTCAAGGCCGCACTCAGCTTCACCCGCGACGGCCGCGACGGCGCCCCGCACGAGAAGCTCGATCTGGGCAGCCTGGTCGAGAGCCTGGTCGATGACCTCGCCACCGCCGGCAAGCCGGTGAGCGTGGAGCCTGGCCCACGCGCGGTGGTGCGGGGCGATCCCGCGGCGCTGCGTCGCCTGTTCGCCAATCTGATCGAGAATGCGGTGCGCTATGGCGAGCGCGCGCGCCTCGGCTGGAGCCTGGCCGAGGGCAAGGTCGATGTTGTGATCGAGGATGACGGGCGCGGCTTCGATCTCAGCCGGGCGGAGGCGCTGTTCGCGCCTTTCGTGCGCGGCGAGAGTTCGCGCAACCGCGAGACCGGCGGCACCGGCCTCGGTCTCGCCATCGTCCGCACGATCGCCGAGGCGCATGGCGGCGAAGTCACGCTGGAGAATCGTGCCGCCGGTGGCGGACGCGTGCGGGTGCGCCTGCCCGCCTGACTGCAACATGCTGCAACAATCGGCGACGCGGGGAAATCCCCGCGTGTGTCCGGCATGTGACTGAAGCCTCTGACCAAGGAGGCAGAATGGAACATCATGACGAGCACGACCTGGGCCTCGCCCACGACCTGAAAGCAATGACGCAGCTCGCCAGCCGCCGCCGGGCGCTGGGCTGGTTCGCCGGTGCCAGCGGCGCGGCGATGCTCGCGGCATGCGACGGCGGATCGAGCGGCACCACCAGCAGCACGAGCAGCTCGGGCACCACCACCACCGCAACGCCCACCCCCACGGCATCGGCCACCGCCACGCCGACGCCGACCGCGACCTCCACCAGCAGCACCTGCGTCGTCGACCCCACCGAGACCAACGGTCCCTATCCGGCCGACGGCACCAACACCTCGAGCGGCGCGACATCGAACGTGCTCACCGCCAGCAACGTGGTGCGCAGCGACATCCGCACCTCGTTCGTCGGCAGCTCGACGACGACGGCGGCGGGCGTGCAGGTCACACTCACCCTCACCCTGGTCAATGTGAACGCCGCCTGCGCCCCGCTGGCCGGCTATGCCATCTATATCTGGCACTGCGACCGCGACGGGAAATACTCGCTCTACGACCTCCCGGCCGAGAGCTACCTCCGCGGCGTCGGCGTGACCGACAGCAACGGCCAGGTGACCTTCACCACCATCTTCCCCGGCTGCTATTCGGGCCGCTGGCCGCACATCCATTTCGAGGTGTTCTCGAGCCTGGCCAACGCCACCGGCGGGCGCTACGCCACGCTGATCTCGCAGCTCGCCATGCCGAGCGCGGCGTGCAGCACGGTCTACAACAACGCCACCGGCTACACGACGAGCATCCGCAACTTCGCGAGCGTCAGCATCAACAGCGACAATGTGTTCGGCGACAACACCAGCGCGCAGATCGCCCAGCAGACCCCGGTGATGAGCGGCAGCGTCGCGGCGGGCTATAGCGCCACCGCCGTGATCGGCATCGCACGCTGAACTCGGCCAGGCATCCCCGGTCACCCTGAACCTGCTTCAGGGTGACAAGGGGGCCTTCGACAGCCCCCTCCAGGCCTCTTTAAAGTATCATCCCGCCGCCGCCGCGGATCGCGAGCACGCGGCCGATCGAATCGAACAGCGCGTCCATCGCCACCGGCTTGAACAGCACGTCGTCGGCGCCCACCGCGAGGCACCGCTCGCGCAGGTCCACCGCGGTATCGGCCGTGACCACGATGATCGGCAGCTCGCCCTTCTCGTCGCCGCGCGCGCGGATGCGCTCGATCGTCTCGAACCCGTCCATCCCCGGCATGCGCAGGTCGACCAGGA
This sequence comes from Sphingomonas kyeonggiensis, assembly GCF_014204495.1. GTDB lineage: Bacteria > Pseudomonadota > Alphaproteobacteria > Sphingomonadales > Sphingomonadaceae > Sphingomonas > Sphingomonas kyeonggiensis_A. The sequence goes on from NZ_JACHLN010000002.1 coordinate 1,443,237, forward strand.
TCACGTCGAAGCTCTCGGCATCGAGCATCGCCAGGCCTTCCTCGGCCCAGCTGGCCTCGGCCATGGTGGCCCCCGCAACGTCGAGCATGTCCTTCACGACCCGACGGTTCATCGGATCGTCCTCAATGAAGAGGATGTTCATGCCCGCCCGCCCGTGGCGACCGGTTTCCTCGAGATACGCGCGACCATTTCTGTCATGTCAGGTGTGCTATCGCCCTAAGCCGCCCGAGATACAAGCGGGTCCCCATCCCTCTTGTCGGAATTTTCTTCCGTCGGCGGAATGATAGCATCAATCAGGCTCGCGCCGGTAATGGGTTTTTCCAGTATTTTGCCGTCACTTGCTGCAATCAGCTCAGCCACGGTCTCCGCATCGGGCTTGAGCCAGAGAATGGTGTGGGAAACGCTTCCATCCGCCGCCCGCAGCGCGGTGAGCGCCTGGACGGGACCGTCGGCCTCGGCCTTGAGCGTGGCTTCGTCGGCGAGCAGGTGGCCGACCCCGCCCTCTTCGAGCATCGGCAGCGCCTCGCCGACATTCGCCGCGAAGCGCAGCCGGGCGACGCGCGGCTCGAGCAGGGTGCGCAGCATCGAGCGGGCGATGGGGTTGCGGTCGAGCACCACCAGGTCGATCCCGGTGCTGCTTTCGGCCGTCACCGCGGTCTCCGGCGCCTCGGCGGGAACCAGCGGCAGGTCGACAACGAAGCGCGATCCCTTGCCGTCCTCGCTCTCCACCATGATGTCGCCGCCCAGCGCGCGGGCCAGGTTGCGGCAGATGGCGAGGCCCAGCCCGGTGCCGCCGAAGCGGCGCGTGGTGCTGGTGTCGACCTGGCGGAAGCTCTCGAAGATCTCCTCGAATTTCTCGCGCGGGATGCCGATGCCGCTGTCCTCGATCGCCAGCTTGAGGCGGCGGGCATCGCCTTCGCCCTCCGCCACGGCGCGCAGCGTCACCCCGCCCTTCTCGGTAAACTTGATCGCATTGGAGAGCAGGTTGAACACGACCTGGCGCAGGCGGGTGGCGTCGCTGACAATCCAGTGCGGCGCATGGCTGAGCTCGAGCTTGAAATTCAGTCCCTTGGCGCGCGCCTGCTCCTCCCAGAGCTTGGTGACGTCGCGAAGCGTGGCGCACAGGTCCATCGGCGACGCCTCGACGCTGAGGTTGCCCGTCTCCATCTTGGCCACGTCGAGGATGTCGTCGACCAGCGTACGCATCGTCACGCCGGCGCTGTGGACGATGCCGATCCGGTCGCGCGTCTGCGCCTCCAGCTTCGGATCGGACAGCATCACCTGGGTCATGCCGAGGATGCCGTTCAGCGGCGTGCGAATCTCGTGGCTGGTCGTCGCAAGGAACTCGGTCTTGGCCTTGAGCGCCTTTTCCAGCGCGACATTGGTCTCGCCGAGCACGATGTTCGCGGCGCGCACCTTGTTGCGGCTCCGACGAATGGTGACGAGACCCCAGCCCAGCGCGCCCATGACGATCACCGTCGCGCCGCCGATCAGCAGGAACATGGTCAGCTGGGTGCGCGCGCGGTTCTCGGCCTCGCGGTTCTGCAGCGTCAGGATGTCGTTCTGCTGCTTGGCGTACTGGAACTGGGCCGCCATCAGCGCCGCGCTGGTGGTCGTCGCCACCTTCGAGGCTTCGTCGCCCAGCCGCTTCGCCGCCTCGAGATGGATCAGCGCCTCGCGGGTGTCCCCGGCGCGGCTGAAGATCTGATAGGCGTACATATGGTCGCCGCGGAACTCGACCGTCGTCTTCGCAAGGTCGAAGCCGGCAAAGGCCTCGCGGATCAGGCGCACCGCCCGTTCGGTATTGCCCCGCTCCAGCTCGAGCGCTGCGGAGGTCGAGAGGAGGTGCCGGCGCAGCAAATCGGCATCGGCGCCTTTCAGCAGCTCGAACCCGCGCGAGATCAGCCGGCCGGCGACATCGAAGCGCTTCAGCTCGATCTGGCTGCGTGCATAGTTGCTGAGAATCCGCGCTTCGAGCACGGGCTGGTCCATCTCGCGCGCGATGCGCAGCGCCTCTTCATATTCCCGCCCCGCCTCGACGTTGCGATCCATCGTGAGCAGCACATTACCGCGATTGTTGTGCAACGACAGCGAGAGCACCGGATCGCCGTCATACAGGTCGGCGGCCTGGCGGTAATATTGCTCGGCCCGGGCATTGTCGTTGGCCGAGCTGTATAGCGATGCGATGTTCTGCAGCGCGATCGCCTGGCTGCGCAGTTCCTTGACGTCGCCGAAGATGCGGAACGCGTTCTGGTAGCTTTCCAGCGCCTTCACGGCCTGGTCGCGTGCCATGAAGAAGGTGCCCTGCGACATCAGCAGGTCGCCGCGCAGCTTGATCGGCTCGGGGATCGCCTCGATCAGCTTCAACCCTTCGGCGATCAGCGGCTGTGCCTGGGCAGGCTCGTCATTGCGCAGGCGGGCTTCGGCGGCAAGCCAGCGCGCCGTCGCCTGGGCAAGCATGGCCTGGCGCGGATCGGGCAGCTGCCGGGCGAGCTTGTCGATCGCGTCGGCATGGCGCAGCGCCTCGGCCTGGTCGCTCATCATGCTGCCCTTGGCCGCCTGGATTTCGGCCTGGATCGCGGGCGTGAACTCATTGGCAGGCTTGGCCGGCGACTGGGCGAGCACGGGAGTCGCCGTCAGCAGCGCCAGGAATGTCAGGAAGGCGTGGAGGCACACGCGCATCAGGCGCGCTTCCAGAAGCTCTCGGGCCGGACGAACGACTGAAGCTGGCCGTTCGCAGTGTCGAGATGGCCGTCGTCCACAAGGAACTTGCGGAACGCATCGAGCCCGAGCGGGCGGGAGATCAGGAAGCCCTGCACCATGTCGCAGCCCATCACGCTGAGCAGCGCCAGCGCCGACGGTGTCTCCACGCCCTCGGCGGTGACTTCCATCTCCAGCGCATGGGCCAGGTCGATCGTCGAGCGGACGATCAGCGGATCGCGATTGCTGCTGGTCAACTGCATCACGAACATCTTGTCGATCTTGAGCTCGCGCGCCGGCAGCTTCTTGAGATAGGCGAGCGAGGACAGGCCCGCGCCATAATCGTCGATGGCAAGCGTCACGCCGCTGTCGGCGAAGAACTGCAGGTGGCGGATCGCGCTTTCCGGATCGCGGATCACCGCGGTTTCGGTGATCTCGAAGCCGAGCTTGGCGTCGGTGCTCGCCAGCATCTCGCAGACTTCGTTCACGAAGGCGGGGTCAGCCAGGAGCTGGCCGGAGATATTGACGAAGAGCAGCAGGTCGAAGCCGTCCTCGCGCAGCTTGCGCTGGTCCTCGATCACCTGGCGCAGCGTCCACAGCGTCAGCTTGGAGATCTCGCCGGCCTGTTCGGCGACGGAGATGAAGTCGCCCGGCAGGATCAGCCCGCGCGTGGGATGCTGCCAGCGGACCAGCGCCTCGGCGCTGGCGATCTCCTGGCGGCGGACATGCACCTTGGGCTGGTACTGGAGGAACATCTCGCCATTGGCGATCGCACGCGGCAGTTCGCGCATCAGGGTCAGCTTGTCGAACGCCAGGTCCGCCCGCGACAGGTCGAGCATCACCACCCGGCCGTCGACACGCGCCTGCTCGAGCGCGGATTCGGCGGCCTCCGAGAGCAGCACCTCGTCGTCCTCGACCGTGGGCGCGGCGGCGACGCCGATATGCATCTGGAGCTGGTGCGGCTCGCCGTCGATGTCGAGCGTGGTCAGGAACGCCTTGTAGATCCGGTCCATATCGTCGGCGGCGACTTCGGGGGATTCGCGCTCGAACGCGATCTCCACGACCGCGCGGCCGGCGGCGGAAATTCGAACGTCGGGAATCAGCGAAGAGATTCGCCGCGCGACGTCCAGAACCAGCGAATCGGCCCTCGCGCGGCCGATGTGGCGGCGCAGCGAAGCAAAATTCGCAATTTCACAAAGTCCGAGAACGCTCCAGTAACGCCCCTCGACGTGACGATCGTTACTTGCCCGGTGCAGTTCGCGCTTGCCCGGCGCCTGGCGGCTGCGCGGGCGTGCGCGGATATCCATCGTGGCGTCCTGCGAAGCTCGCACTTGCACAAATTCCCTCGTGATTTCCGTATTTTCCACGGACCTCACGACTGCGCTCGAGATAGCGCTGGCCTGGTTAGCCAAGGGCTCTTTGCGTGCCGACATGCCCCGACGGTCTAGCCCGAGACCATTGAAGGAACCGTTAAATCCCGGGCGCTTCGGCATTTTCGATCTCGCCAACTCCGCAGAAATCCGGATTGATTCATCGTTAAGCAGTCTTTAACCACACCAATCGCGCACCTGTGCGCACCGATGGGAGACTGAAAATGTTCGCGTTGCTCACTGTTCTGTTCCGCGACGGCGCTAGCGGTAACGATATCCGCCCGTTCTAACCGGAACACTCATCCGGGCCGGCGGTGGAGCGACCTCCTGTGAGGCCGTGCTGACCGGCCCGGACGACAACAGAAAACGAAACAAAAAAATGGCGGCCTCGGGCCGCCTTTTTTGTTGTCCGCGCGCTTCTTGCTCGGGGCACCGGAGAGGCGGTTTGATCCAGCCCCTTGCCCCGGGCGCTGGCGTCGCTATCTGCGCAGCATAGTTTCTTCCCAAGGGGATCCACGTTGCGCATCGCTATGATCGGCACGGGCTATGTCGGCCTGGTTTCCGGCGCCTGTTTCTCGGACTTCGGCCATGACGTCGTCTGCGTCGACAAGGACGCACGCAAGATCGAGCTGCTTCACCAGGGCGTGATGCCGATCTACGAGCCGGGGCTCGACGCGCTGGTCGCCTCGAACGTGAAGGCGGGCCGCCTCTCCTTCACCACGGACCTGGCCGAAGGCGTCAAGGATGCCGATGCGATCTTCATCGCGGTGGGCACGCCCAGCCGCCGTGGCGATGGCCATGCTGATCTCAGCTATGTCTTCGCCGCCGCGCGCGAGATCGCCGAGAACCTGACCAAGGGCAGCGTGATCGTCACCAAGTCGACCGTGCCGGTCGGCACCGGCGACGAAGTCGAGCGCATCCTGGCGGAGGTCGCACCGAACAGCGGCGCGAAGGTCGTCTCCAATCCCGAGTTCCTGCGCGAAGGCGCCGCGATCGAGGACTTCAAGCGCCCCGACCGCGTCGTCGTCGGCACCGATGACGAGGGTGCGCGCGAAGTGATGCGCGCCATCTATCGCCCGCTCTCGCTCAACCAGTCGGCGCCGATCCTGTTCACCGGCCGCCGCACCAGCGAGCTGATCAAGTATGCGGCGAACGCGTTCCTGGCGGTGAAGATCACCTTCATCAACGAGATCGCCGATCTGTGCGAGGAAGTCGGCGCCGACGTGCAGGAAGTCGCGCGCGGCATCGGCATGGACAACCGCATCGGCGGCAAGTTCCTCCATGCCGGCCCGGGCTATGGCGGCTCGTGCTTCCCCAAGGACACGCTGGCGCTGCTCAAGACCGCCGGCGACAACGAGACCCCGCTGCGCATCGTCGAGGCGACCGTGCAGGTCAACGACGCCCGCAAGCGCGCCATGGGCCGCAAGGTCATCAAGGCGATGGGCGGCGATATTCGCGGCAAGACGGTCGGCCTGCTCGGCCTCACCTTCAAGCCGAACACCGACGACATGCGCGACGCGCCCAGCCTGTCGATCGTCGCGGCGCTGGAAGATGCGGGCGCCACGGTGAAGGCCTATGATCCGGAAGGCTTCGAGCAGGCCCGTCCGCTGCTGCCGAACGTCGAGTTCAGCGACAGCGCCTATGCCGCCGCGGACGGCGCCGATGCGCTGGTGATCGTCACCGAATGGGATGCGTTCCGCGCGCTCGACCTTGGGCGGATCAAGTCGCTGCTCAAGGCGCCGCTTCTCGTCGACCTGCGCAACGTCTATCCGGCCGCGGAGGCCGAGCGTGCCGGGCTGACCCTGGTCGGCGTCGGCAAGCCGAAGCGCGGCTGATCCCGGCCATACGGGGGGAGTAGATCGATGAAGGCCAGCCTGCTGCAGATGACGAGCGGGATCGAGCCCGCTGAGAACGCGCGCACCATCGCCGATGGGGTTGCGCAGGCCGCGGCTGCCGGCAGCGCGATGCTGTTCACCCCCGAGATGTCCGGCCTGCTCGACGGCAATCGCGAGCGCGCCCGGGGCCATGTCGTGCCGGAAGACCAGGACCTGGTCCTCGCCGCCACCCGCGAGGCCGCGGCCAAGCACGGCATCTGGGTCCATCTCGGCTCGCTCGCGGTGAAGGGTGAGGGCGACAAGTTCCTCAACCGCGGCTTCGTCATCGACGATACCGGCGCGATCCGGGCGAGCTATGACAAGCTCCATCTGTTCGACGTCGACCTCGCCACCGGCGAGAGCTGGCGCGAGTCCAATACCTATCAGCGCGGCGAGCGCGCGATCCTGGTCGACACGCCGATCGGCCGGCTCGGCCTGGCGATCTGCTACGACATGCGCTTCCCGGACCTGTTCCGCGCGCTGAGCGATGCCGGCGCCACTGCCCTCGCCGTCCCCGCCGCCTTCACCCGCCCGACCGGCCAGGCGCATTGGCACGTGCTGCTGCGCGCCCGCGCGATCGAGGCGGAGGCCTTCCTCATCGCCGCCGCGCAGACCGGCGAGCATGCGGACGGCCGCGCCACCTATGGCCATTCGCTGGTGATCGATCCCTGGGGCGAGGTGCTGCTCGACATGGGCGAGCAAGCCGGGCTCGACACCGCCGAGATCGATCTCTCGCGCATCGAGGACGTCCGTTCGCGCATCCCGGTGCTCCGCCACCGCCGCTCCATTCCTCCCGTCGAGACCTTCGCATGAGCACCAAGACCGAGAACACCAAGGTGTCGGCACCGATCGAGGACCGGCAGCAGCTGATCGACTATTTCGCCGGCGGCGAGAAGCCGAAGGAGCGCTGGCGGATCGGCACCGAGCACGAGAAGTTCGTGTTCGCCAAGAGCGACTTCCACGCCCCCAGCTACACCGAGCAGGGCGGCATCCGCGACCTGCTCGACGGCCTCACCGCCTATGGCTGGAAGCCCGTGCTCGAAGGCGACAACGTCATCGCCCTGTCCGGCCCCGACGGCACGGTCAGCCTCGAGCCCGCCGGCCAGCTCGAGCTCTCCGGCGCCCCGCTCGAGAACCTTCACGAGACCTGCAACGAGACCGGCCGCCACCTCGAGCAGGTCAAGCAGGTCGGCGAGCGCCTCGGGATCAACTATCTCGGCCTCGGCATGTGGCCCGACAAGACCCGCGCCGAGCTGCCGATCATGCCCAAGGGCCGCTACGAGATCATGCTGCGCCACATGCCGCGCGTCGGCAATCTCGGGCTCGACATGATGCTGCGCACCTGCACGATCCAGGTGAACCTCGACTATGCCTCCGAAGCCGACATGGCGCAGAAGTTCCGCGTCGGCCTCGCGCTCCAGCCGCTGGCGACCGCGCTGTTCGCCAACTCGCCCTTCACCGAGGGCAAGCCCAACGGCTTCCTCAGCTTCCGCTCGAACATCTGGTCGGACACCGATCCCGCGCGCACCGGCATGCTGCCCTTCGTCTTCGAGGACGGCTTCGGCTATGAGCGCTACGCCGAATACGCGCTCGATGTGCCGATGTACTTCGTCTACCGCGACGGCAAATATATCGACGCCGCCGGCCAGAGCTTCCGCGACTTCCTCAAGGGCGAGCTGCCCGCCTATCCCGGCCACAAGCCGACGATCGACGACTGGGCCGATCATCTCTCGACCGCTTTCCCCGAAGTCCGCCTCAAGACCTTCCTCGAGATGCGCGGCGCCGATGGTGGCCGCTGGGGCCGGATCTGCGCGCTGCCCGCGCTGTGGGTCGGCCTGCTCTACGACCAGGGCGCGCTCGATGCCGCCTGGGACCTGGTGAAGGGCTGGTCGATGGAGGAGCGCGAGACGCTGCGCAGCTCGGTGCCGAAGCTGGCGCTCGCCGCCCCTCTGCCCGGCGGCGGCAAGCTCCGCGATATCGCCGGCGAAGTCCTCGACATCGCCGCCTCGGGCCTCAACGCCCGCGCGCGCTTCAACGCCTCGGGCGACAATGAGTCCGGCTTCCTCGATCCGCTGCGCGAAGTGGTCCGCACCGGCAAGGTGCCGGCGCAGGTCCTGCTCGATCGCTTCAACGGCGATTGGGGCGGCGACATCCGCCGCGTCTATGAGGAAGCGCGGTTCTAGCCTCCCCGGCCCGGGGGAGCACCGCCGGGAAGGCTAGTCCCTTGCCGAAGCGATATCCGCTCGACTTCGCGAAGCCGCCCGTCGATTGCGGCGACTTCGTCGTCGTCCCCCTTGCGGATGGCGGCAACGATCAGGTCGATCAGCTGCTGCGGGGCCGCGTCCCCGAAGCGCAGGAGCAACTCCTCGCCCGAGAGTACCGCGACGTCCCGAAGCACCATCCGCCCGCACTGGCCGATCTTGGGGTCGGATTCGGCCTTTCCACGCTTCACGCTCGCCATGATCGCTTCGTCTCACTGAACCGTCGCAAAGCCTGCTCCCGGCCCCGAAACCCGGAAATTGGTAAATTTACGTATTACCGTTCCCGGCACCCAAACCCTTGCCCAGCCATACCCTCGGATTATGGCCCCTGGGCCCTTCGGCATGGCAAACCCCGCCAACGCTGCTGTAGGGAACGAGCATGGCCTATTTCCTCGGGATAGACGCGGGCGGCAGCCATTGCCGCAGCCGGCTGGTTGACGAACGCGGGACGATCCTCGGCACCGGGGAGAGCGGTCCCGCCAATACCCGTATCGGGATCGAGCGGCTCCACGCCGTGCTGAGCGAGGTCGTCCAGCAGGCGATCTCCGCCGCCGGGCTCGACGCCGCCCAGGCCGCGACGATCCGCGCCGGCATGGGCATCGCCGGCATCACCCGCACCGGCATGCGCGAGCAGCTCGCCGCCCTGCCCTTCCCCTTTGCCGACATCATCTTCGCCACCGATGCCGCGATCGCCAATCTCGGCGCGCATGCCGGGGCGGAGGGCGCCACGCTGATCATCGGCACCGGCAGCATCGCCGAGGTCCGCGTCGGCACCACCAGCTTCGCGATCGGCGGCTATGGCTTCCCGATCTCGGACGAAGGCAGCGGCGCCGCGCTCGGCCTCAGCGCGATGCGCCATGCGCTGCGCGCGCTCGACGGCCGCAGCGAAGTCACCGCGCTCAGCCACGCCGTCACCGCCGGCTTCGGGCACGACACCGCCCGCGCCGTCGCCTGGATGGATGCCGCGACCCCCAAGGATTACGCGGCCTTCGCTCCGCTCGTCATGGACTATGCCGAGAATAACGACGCGATCGCTCGCTCGATCGTCGAGGATGCCGCCCAGCATATCGAACGCTTCATCGAGACGATCTTCGCCCGCGGCGCCGTCCGCTGCGCGCTCGCCGGCGGCCTTGCGATGCGGATCAAGCCCTGGCTGCGCGCCCGCACCGTCGCCCGGCTGACCGATGCCATCGCCGATCCGCTCGACGGCGCGCTGCTCCTCGCCGGCCTGTCCGCCTCCGCCCTCCCGACCCGGAAGACGCATGTCGACTGAAGCCACCGACCCCCGCTACCACGAACTCGATCGCTGGCCCACCGAGACCGCCGTCGAGGCGATGCTCGAGGCCCAGCTCGCCGCGATCGCCGCGCTCAAGGCCCAGACAGCCCCGATCGCCGCCGCGATCGATGCCGCCGCCGGGCGGCTCCGTAATGGCGGCCGCATCGCCTATGCCGGCGCCGGCACGTCGGGCCGGATCGGCGTGCAGGACGGCGTCGAGCTCACCCCCACCTTCAACTGGCCGTTCGAGCGGCTCGCCTTCCTCATCGCCGGTGGCCCCGCCGCGCTCACCCGCACCCAGGAGGGCGCCGAGGACAGTCGCGCCGCCGCGATCGCAGCGGTGGAGACCGAAGCGCTCGGCCCCGACGACGTGCTGATCGGCGTCGCCGCCAGCGGCCGCACCCCCTATGTCATCGCCGCGCTCGAAGCCGCCCGTGCCGCCGGCGCGCTGACCATCGGCGTCTCCAACAATCCCGACACCCCGGTGCTGGCCGCCGCCGAATATGCCATCCTCGCCGACACCGGCAGCGAAGTCGTCGCCGGCTCCACCCGGATGAAGGCCGGCACCGCGCAGAAGGTCACGCTCAACCTGATCTCAACGGGCATCATGCTGCGCCTCGGGCTCGTCCACCACGGGCTGATGGTCAACATGCAGGTGTCGAACGCCAAGCTGCGCATCCGCGCGATCCGCATGGTCGCCACCCTCGCCGGCACCGACGAGACCGCGGCCGAGCGCGCGCTCGACGCCGGCGGCCTCAACATCAAGCGCGCCGTGCTGATCGCCCGCGGGCTCGACGCCGCCGAAGCCGAGACCCTGCTCGCCGCCGCCCAGGGCAGCCTCGGCGCGGCGCTGGACACGCTCGCGTGAAAGCCCTGGTCAACGGCCGCATGCTGCTGGCCGAAGGCTGGCGCGACGATGCCTGTGTGGTGATCGAGGGCGAGCGGATCGCCGCGATCCTGCCCGATCCGCCCGCCGGTGCCGAACCCGTCGACCTTGCCGGCCACACCCTGCTCCCCGGCTTCATCGATACCCAGGTCAATGGCGGCGGCGGCCGGTTGTTCAACGACGATCCCAGCGTCGAGACGCTACGGGTCATCGCCGAGACGCACCGCCGCTACGGCACCACCGGCCTGCTCCCCACGCTGATCAGCGACGATCTCTCGGTGATCGAGGCCGCGATCCAGGCCGTGGACGCCGCGATCGAGGCGGGCGTGCCCGGCATCCTCGGCATCCATATCGAGGGCCCGTTCCTCAACCCGGTCCGCCGCGGCATCCACAGCGAGAGCAAGATCCAGCCACTGCAGGACCAGTTCCTCGCGCTGCTCGAATCCGCCCGCCACGGCAGGACGCTGGTCACCCTCGCGCCCGAAGCCGCCACGCCCGATCAGGTCGCCCGCCTCGCCGCCGCCGGGGTGATCGTCGCCGCCGGCCATTCGGACGCCCCCTATGAGACGGTCCGCGCCGCGCTCGACAATGGCGCAACCGGCTTCACCCATATCTTCAACGCGATGTCGCCGCTCACCAGCCGCGCGCCCGGCATGGTCGGCGCCGCGCTCGAGGCAGCGGATGCCTATGCCGGCATCATCGCCGACGGCCACCACCTCCACCCCGCCACGCTGCGCGTCGCGCTGCGCGCCAAGGGCCCCGACCATTTGATGCTGGTCACCGACGCGATGCCCAGCGTCGGCAGCGACGAGGATCATTTCCTGATCCACGGCCGCGAGATCCACCGCGATGGCGACCGCCTGGTCGGCGCCGACGGCACGCTGGCCGGCTCGACGCTCACCATGGCCGGCGCGGTGAAGGGAATGATGGAACAGGGCCGCGTGCCGCTGGAGACCGCCTCCCGCATGGCCTCGGCCACCCCGGCGGCGTTCCTCGGCCTGGCCGGCAAGCTCGGCCACATCGCCCCCGGCTACCGCGCCGACCTGGTGCTGCTGGACGACGCGCTGGACGTGCAGCGCAGCTGGATTGGGGGACGCGCATAATTCCCCTCCCTGCAAGGGAGGGGCTAGGGGTGGGTTAGAAAAAGCCGGGCTCGATGCCCGGCTTTTTCTGCTTTCGGCTACCGTCTCGCTGGGCGCCTCCGGAAGACCGGAGGCGCAACCCACCCCCAACCCCTCCCTTGCAGGGAGGGGAGCAAAAAGCCCCCCATCCTACTCCCCCCTAAACATAAACTAGATCGCGCTCCCTCAGCCCGCTTCCTAAATCGCCCCCCATGCTGCATTCCGGGAACATGACGGAGAACCAGGCTCAAGCGACCGCATCGCTCGCCCCCGCGCGCCTGACGCACCTCCAGCGGCTCGAGGCCGAGAGCATCCACATCCTGCGCGAAGTCGTCGCCGAGGCCGAGCGCCCGGTGATGCTCTATTCGATCGGCAAGGACAGCGCGGTGATGCTCCATCTCGCGCGCAAGGCCTTCTACCCCGCCCCCCCGCCCTTCCCGCTCCTCCATGTCGACACGACCTGGAAGTTCCGCGCGATGTACGATCTGCGCGACAAGGCGGCGCGCGATGCCGGCATGGAGCTGCTCGTCCACAAGAACCCCGAGGCCGAGGCGCTGGGGATCAACCCGTTCGATCATGGCGGCCGCCATACCGACATGTGGAAGACCGAGGGGCTCAAGCAGGCGCTCGACAAATACGGCTTCGACGCGGCCTTTGGCGGCGCCCGGCGCGACGAGGAGAAGAGCCGCGCCAAGGAGCGCGTGTTCAGCTTCCGCACCGCCAGCCACCGCTGGGACCCGAAGAACCAGCGCCCCGAGCTCTGGCACCTCTACAATGCCCGCAAGGAGAAGGGCGAGAGCATCCGCGTCTTCCCGCTCTCCAACTGGACCGAGCTCGACATCTGGCAGTACATCCTCGCCGAGGGGATCGAGATCGTCCCGCTCTATTTCGCCGCCCCCCGTCCGACGGTGGAGCGCGACGGCCTGTTGCTGATGGTCGATGACGAGCGCTTCCGCCTCAATCCCGGCGAGCAGCCGGTCACCCGCTCGGTCCGCTTCCGCACGCTCGGCTGCTACCCGCTCACCGGCGCGGTCGAGAGCGAGGCCGATACGCTGGAGGCGGTCATCCAGGAGATGCTGCTGACCACCACCAGCGAACGCCAGGGCCGCGCGATCGACCACGACCAGGCGGCGAGCATGGAGAAGAAGAAGCAGGAGGGGTATTTCTGATGCGGCCCGCTTCGACCTCTTCTCCCTTCACCACCCCCACCCCCTTCCCCGTCATCCCCGCGCAGGCGGGGATCCAGAGTCATGAAGGACATCGCTCTGTTGCCCTGGATCCCCGCCTGCGCGGGGATGACGGGCTGGGAAATGACGACGGGCTGGGAGAACACGCATGACCTCCTACCGCCCCGACGCGCTCATCGCGTCCGATATCTCCGCCTATCTCCAGCTGCACCAGAACAAGTCGCTGCTGCGCTTCATCACCTGCGGTAGCGTCGATGACGGCAAGTCGACGCTGATCGGCCGGCTGCTCTACGATTCGAAGATGATCTTCGAGGATCAGCTCGCGTCGCTCGAAGCCGACAGCAAGCGCGTCGGCACCCAGGGCGGTGAGATCGATTTCGCGCTGCTGGTCGACGGCCTCGCCGCCGAGCGCGAGCAGGGCATCACGATCGACGTCGCCTATCGCTTCTTCGCGACCGAGAAGCGCAAGTTCATCGTCGCCGACACCCCCGGCCACGAGCAGTACACCCGCAACATGGTCACCGGCGCCTCGACCGCCGATCTCGCGGTGATCCTGATCGATGCGCGCAAGGGCGTGCTCACCCAGACGCGGCGCCATTCGTACCTCTGCCATCTGCTCGGCATCCGCCACATCGTGCTGGCGGTGAACAAGATGGACCTGATCGGCTATGATCAGGCCGCGTACGACGCGATCGTCGAGGACTATCGCGCCTTCGCCGAGAGCATCGGCATCACCAGCTTCACCCCGATCCCGATCTCGGGGTTCAAGGGCGACAACATCACCGGCTCCAGCCCGAACACGATCTGGTACACGGGCCTGTCGCTGCTCCAGCATCTCGAGAGCGTCGAGATCGACGCGGACGCCGATGCCGCGCGGCCCTTCCGCCTGCCGGTGCAGTGGGTGAACCGGCCGAACCTCGATTTCCGCGGCTTTGCGGGGATGATCGCCGCGGGCACGGTGCGGCCGGGCGACAAGGTGCGCATCCTGCCCTCGGGGCAGGTGACCGAAGTGGCGCGGATCGTCGCGTTCGGTGGCGATCGGGAGCAGGCGGTTGCGGGCGAGAGCGTCACGCTTACATTGGCGGACGAGGTCGATTGCTCGCGCGGCAACGTGATCGCGGCGGCGGATGCGCCGCCCCAGGTCGCGGATCAGTTCCAGGCGACGATCGTGTGGATGGACCAGGCGGAGCTGCTGCCGGGGCGGGCCTATTGGCTCAAGCTCGGCACCCAGACGGTCAGCGCGACCGTCCAGCCGCCGCGCCATGCCGTGTGCGTCAATACGATGGCCGAGCTGAGCGTGAAGACTCTGGGCCTGAACGACATCGGAATTGCGGAGGTTTACACCGACCGCGGAGTGGTTTTCGAATCCTACGCCCAAGGCAAGGACCTCGGTGGATTCATCCTGATCGACAAGGCCACGAATGCCACCGTGGCCGCCGGAATGCTCAATTTCTCGCTGCGGCGAGCGCAGAATGTCCATTGGCAGGCCGTGGAAATCAACCGCGAGGCCCATGCCAACCAGAAGCACCAGGCACCCCGATTGCTCTGGTTCACCGGCCTTTCCGGCTCGGGCAAGTCGACCATCGCCAATCTGGTCGAGAAGAAGCTGCACGCCATGGGCAAGCACAGCTTCCTCCTCGATGGCGACAATATCCGCCACGGCCTCAACAAGGACCTTGGCTTCACCGATGCCGATCGTATCGAGAATATCCGCCGCGTCGGCGAAGTCGCGAAGCTGATGACCGATGCCGGCCTGATCGTCCTCACCGCGTTCATCTCGCCCTTCCGGGCCGAACGCGACCTGGTCCGCCAGATGCTGCCCGAAGGCGAGTTCTTCGAGATCCATGTCGATACGCCGCTGGAAGTCGCCGAAGCCCGGGACGTGAAGGGCCTCTACAAAAAGGCCCGCGACGGCCAGATCGCGCACTTCACCGGCATCTCCAGCCCCTATGAGGCACCGGAGGCGCCGGAAATCCGGGTGGACACCACGCGCGAGAGCCCCGAGGACGCAGCCGAACGGATCGTGGAGACGATCATGGGCACGTGGAGTCCGGTGATTTGAACGACGCAGAACTGGCCAGGGAAGTCGCCGAGGAGGCCGGCGCGCTGCTGCTGCGCATCCAGAACGAATGCGCCGGCGGAGATCGCGGCGACCGTGAGGCCAATGCGATGATCCTCGCCGCGCTGGCGCTGGCGCGACCCGACGACGCGATCCTGTCCGAGGAATCGGCGGACGATCCCGCGCGATTGTCAGCCAGCCGCGTGTGGATCGTGGACCCGCTCGACGGCACGCGCGAATTCGCCGAGCGACGTGGCGACTGGGCGGTGCACATCGCCCTCGCCATCGACGGCGCGCCGGCAGTAGGCGCGGTCGCCCTGCCCCGTCTCGGCTGCACCCTCTCGAGCGACTGCCCGCCCGCCTTGCCCGAAGGCGAGTTGCCGCCCCGCATGCTGGTAAGCCGCACGCGCCCGAGCCAGCTCTGTGCCGGCGTGGGCGAGCGGATCGGCGCGGTGCATATCGGCATGGGTTCGGCCGGTGCCAAGGCGATGGCGGTGGTCCGCGGCGAGGCCGAGATCTACCTCCATTCGGGCGGTCAGCACCAATGGGACAATTGCGCACCGGTCGCGGTCGCGCTCGCAGCCGGGCTTCACGCCTCCCGTATCGACGGGTCTCCTATCGTCTACAACCAGCCGAGCACGAGCATTCCCGACCTGCTGATCTGCCGCAAGGAATGGGCACCGATCGTGCTCGAGGCGGTGAAGGATTGCGGCGCGGATCTCTGAGATTTCGCCGCTAAGTGAGTCTCGCTGATTCCCAGCGACTCGCGGATTCAACGCGAGTCGCGCGTAGACGGCGATTCCGGGACATGGTAAACGCTCCGTTTGGGAGGGGCGTTTTTGACTGCCGATATCTGGTTCTTTCTGGCGATCGGATTCAGCTTTGCGGGCTATGCGACCTACCTGATCGGGCTGCGTCGCGAGCTGGTGGAGCCGAACCGTGCGTCATGGCTGATCTGGAGCGCAGCGACCACGCTCGAGGCGCTGACCTATGCCGCCGTCAATCCCGGCGCGCCGCAGGGCTGGGTGTTCGCGCTCTCCTCCATCGCCTGCATCATGGTGACGATCGGTATCTGGCGGCGCTCGTCCTGGGCACCACCCTCGCCCACCGAGACCTTCTGCATTGCCGCCAGTCTTAGCGCGCTGCTGCTGTGGCTCGTCTTCCGCGAAGCATTCTGGGCGCACATGCTGGTGGTGCTCGCCGTGCCGGTTAGCTTCTGGCCGACCTGGGCCAGCGTCTGGACGGATCGCAACCGCGAACGCTCTCCGGCCTGGGGTCTGTGGACCTTCGGCGACCTGGCCACGCTGCTGATCGCCGTGCGCGGCGCCGAGCCGGGCGTCGCCGAACTCGCCTATGTGATCGTCGAGTTCCTCTGCCATGCCAGCGTCTGGTTCCTGATCGGCCTGGCGACGATCAACCCGCTGCGCTCCTTCGGCACTCGCCGCGGCGGGCTGCGCTGGCTCGATCGTTACCGGCCTTCAAGCAACCTCTTCAAGGTAGGTGACAACCATCTGGGCAAGGCCGTCTATGCCGCAAGCGGCTTTGCCGAAGGCGATGTGCTGATCGAGTTCACCGGCCGCCGCTTCCGTGCCGACCAGATCCCCAGCCTGATGCGCGGCAGCAACGACCGCTTCGTCCAGGTGACGCCCGACCATTATATGGGCCCATCCGGCCGGATCGACGACCTGGTCAACCATAGCTGCGATCCCAATGCCGGGCTGCGCTTCACCGATCGAGGTGTGTTCCTGGTCGCCGTCCGCGCGATCCAACCGGGCGAGGAGATCGCCTGGGACTATTCGACGACGCTGCGGGAATCGAACTGGCACATGATCTGCCAGTGCCGCTCGGAGCAATGCCGCCGGGTGATCGGGAACTTCGACAGCCTCGATCCGGACCGGCAGGAGTGGTTCCGGGCACGGAACCTGGTCGCCCCCTATCTGCGGCGGAAGGATGAGGTGGCGGGTTCCCACCGCGCCGCCGGGCAGCGTTAGGCCGCCATCCCGCTCGGCTGGGCCAGTTGGGCAGTCCCGAGCGTCAGGATCGCCTTGGCGCCCGTGCCCCTGCCATCGCTGAGCAGGTCGAGCCTGCCTTCCATCGCCAGCATCGAATTCGCGCACCAGTGCAATCCCAGCCCCCCCGACTTGTGTGCACGGGTGGAGAAGCCGCGCTGGAACAGCGTGGGCGCGGTTGACGGATCGAAGCCCTCGCCATCGTCGCGGATATGGATCTCGGTGTTCTCGCCCTTCTGCTGGATCGTCACCGCGATCGAACCACTGGTCCGCCCCGTTGCCGCGATTGCCTCGGCGGCATTGGCGAATAGGTTGCCGACCACCTGGCTCAGGATCACCCGGTTCGCCATCACCCATTGCGGCTTTGACGGGAAGCTGAAGGCAATCGAGTTCTCGCCTGAATAACGCGCGATCGTAGCGTTCTGGGCGACGATATCGGTAATGTCGCAGGCATCGAGCGGCGGACGTTCGTGCGCTGCCTCCTGCTGCTGGCCGATGATCTCCAGCACATGGTGCAGCGCCTCGCGGCCGATCGTGATCTGCTCGCGGCGGTCACTGCGTTCCTGCTCCACGCTTTCGATCGCAGCGGCAAGAAAGGCGACCAGCTTCTGCCGGCGCACCGCCGGGATGTCCTCGCCAGCCAACTCCCCAAGCGCGCGATCGAGCAGTGCGCGGTCCATCGGCGCGCCTGTCCCCAGCCCCTGGCTGAGCACCGTGCTGATCGGGTTCAGTGCGTTGCGGACATTGTGCATCACCGCGACCGCGCTTTCGCTGCGGCCGAGCGAGAAGCTCTGCACCTCGAGCTGCTCGCGCAGGTCCTTGAGCTGCTTGAGCATCGAATTGAAACTGGTGACCAGACTGCCGATCTCGTCATCGCGCTCCTTGTCGGTGAGCAGCCCGAGCGTGCCCGACGCGCGAACAACGCCCATATGCTGCTCGACCCGCTTGAGCGGCCCGAGCACGAGCCGCGCGATCATCCGGCGCAGCACCAGCAGGACGATCGCCAACAGGATCGACGACCCGACCACCGCGAGCACCAGCATACGGGTACCCAGTGTGGAGAGGTCCCGTGGCACGGTGTAGGTGGCGGTGGCGACCGAGCGGCCATCCGGGCCCGGGACCGGCACGGCGATACGGGTGCGGGTGGTGCCGGGCGTCTTGGTGACTTCGGCCACGGGATTGTCGAGCGCGAGGCTCGCCTTGAGCTGGAGCAGGGTGCTGAGCTGGCTTGCGGTGACGGCGCGCGCCATCAGCACATAGCCGCGCGGACTTCCGCTGCCGTCGCTCTTGCGCACCTGCGCGACGCCCACAGCGGCCAGCGTATCGCCCAGCCGCATGAAGAAGCCGGCCGAGCTCTGGCCGTGCAATGCCCTCGGGAAATCGAGCTTGGAGATGGCGGTCGTCAACTGCGCGCGCATCGCCGGCACATCTGCCTGTTTCTCGAGATCGAGCCAGCGGGCGATGACGATCGAGCGGTCCGGCCGGACATAGGCCATGCCGTTGACGTCGAGATTGACCATCGCGAGCGTCGAGAAGCTCTCTTCCTCGAACGCCCGCGTCGGGTTCGCCATATAGTCGTAGGACGAGTTCCAGTCGCCATAGTCGCGCACGGCGTTCTCGACCTTGGCCGAGACGTCGTGGACCACCGCTTCGGTGCGCGCGACATGCGCATTCACGGCGTCGCGCTCGAGCTGGTTGAAGCTCGGCGTGATGACGGTAGCCAGCATCAACGTAAGCGCGGCGGCGCCGACCACGCCGACGCCGGTGAGGATCAGGACCAGTTTCGCGCCGAGCGAGGCCGGCGCCTTGAGGCGCCCCCGGGTTGGCATCAGCCGTGCGTCCCGTTGCTCAGTTCGGCCTCAGGCTCCTCGAGGCCCATATAGCCCTTATTGGCGAGCACCAGCGCATCCTCGGCATCCATCGGACGGGCGAGATAATAGCCCTGGAGATGGCTGCAGCCGGCCAGGCGGAGCGCCTGGAGCTGCGCTTCGGTCTCCACGCCCTCGGCCACCACTTCCATGCCCAGCGCGCGGCCGAGATGGATGATCGAGTGGACGATCGCCGCGCTCTCGCGCTCACGGCCCATGCCGTCGACAAAACTGCGATCGATCTTCAGGCAGTCCAGCGCGAAGCGGCGGATATTGTAGAGGCTGGAATAGCCGGTGCCGAAATCGTCGAGCGCGATGCGGAAGCCCATCTGGCGGAGCTTGAACAGCGTCTCGGCGGCACGTTCCACATCGTCGAAGATCGCCGTCTCGGTGATCTCGATCTGGAAGCGGCCGGGCTCGACGCCGGCATTGGCGACGCGTTCCATCACATGCGCCACGAAATTGTGGCGGCGGAACTGGCGCGGCGAGAAGTTCACCGACACATATTGCCCCGGCCAGGTCTTGAGCGTCTCGACCGCACGGTCGATCACCCAGTCGCCCAGTTCGTGGATCAGGTTCGATTCCTCGGCGATCGGGATGAACATACCCGGCGAGACCATGCCATATTCCGGGCTGCACCAGCGGATCAGCGCCTCGAAGCCGGTGATCTCGAGCTGGTCGCGACCGACGATCGGCTGGAAGACAAGCTTGAGCTCGCCCTTCGCGATAGCCTCGGAAAGCCCGCCTTCGATCTGGCGGCGGAAACGGATCGATTCGTCCATCGCCTCGTCGAACAGGCGGACGATACCGCGGCCATTGTGCTTGGCCTCGTTGAGCGCGAGATCGGCACGGCGCATCACGTCGATCGGATCATGGATCGTGCCAGGCTCGACCACCATCAGACCAACCGAGGCACCACCCTGCACCGAGTGACCGAACACCTTGAAGCTGACTGAAACCGCCTTGAGCAGGCGCTCGGCGACCATCGTCGCCTCGTCCTCGCCGGTCACGGGATAGAGCATGGCGAACTCGTCGCCGCCCAGCCGCGCGACAAAGCCTTCTGCCGGCACGTTCGTCTGGAGGATCTCGCACACCATGCGGATCAGCTCGTCGCCGGCGAGATGGCCCAGCGTGTCGTTGACGATCTTGAACCGGTCGAGGTCCATCATCGCCATGGCGAAGCACTGGTCGCCCTTCACCGCCTTGCCGAGCATGTGGAGGAACGAGAGGCGGTTGGGCGCGTCGGTGAGCGAATCATGGTTGGCGATGTGGACGGCGCGGGATTCATTGGCGGCCAGTTCGAGCTTCTGCTCCTCGAGCAGCGCGATGGCGCTGCGCAGCTTGCCGTCGGCTTCCCAGCGATGCGCAAGCGCGGTCGCGGTCTGCATGACCTCTTCGGCCTGGAAAGGCTTGGCGATGTAGAAGATCTTGTCGGCGGGGCCGGCGGCGCGGCTGATGTCGAGCGGGGAGAAGTCGGAATAGCCGGTGACGATCACCAGATTGATGTCGGGATCGAGCGCGCGGATGCGGCGAGCCGTTTCCTTGCCGTCGATGCCCGGCGGCATGCGCACGTCGATGAACGCTACGGCGAAACGCTTGCCGGTCTCGATCGAATCCTGGATCGCCTCGACGGCATCCAGGCCCTGGTTGAAATGGGCGCAGTCGAAGTCGATCGCGTCATTGGCGGGTTCGGACGGTGCGTCATCCTCGTCGCCGAACAGCTCGGCCGCCATGGCGCTCAGCGCGGTCGCGTTGCCGCCCCGGCGGCTCCCGAATACCTGGCGATACGACTCGTGCATCGCCGGTTCGTCGTCCACGATCAAAATGCGCACTTGCGAAATCCCCTCGCTCATCCCTGCAAACGGGGTAAGCGGACAGCGTTAAGGAGCGGTAAAATCATTACGCCACCGAGAGGGAAAGGTGCCGGACAAGGTTAAGGATGACGTGCGGTTTACCCGCCGATCCGGCCGCGATAGCAAGGCTGGATAACAGGAGGATGCATGACCGACCCGCTCGCCGCCCGATCGCTGCTGTTTGCGCCGGGTGATTCCGAACGCAAGATCACCAAGGCAGGCGCGAGCGGAGCGGATCTGGTGCTGCTCGACCTGGAAGACGCAGTGGCCGAGGCGAACAAGCCCGCCGCCCGTACGCTGGTCGCCCAGCATCTCAAGACAGCCGAGCGCGCCCAGCCGCAATGGGTGCGGATCAACCCCCTCGACACCCCGCATGCCCTGCCCGACCTCGCGGCGATCGTGCCCGGTCGCCCCGACGGGATCATGCTCCCCAAGGCCAGTCGCGCCGAAGCGGAACTGCTTCATCACTATCTGACCGCACTGGAGGCCGCACATGGCCTTCCGCAGGGCGGCATCCGCACGATTGTGGTGGCGACGGAGACCGCGCAGGCGATCTTCGGGCTTGGCGACTATGCCGGCTGCCCACGCCTCGCCGCGCTCACCTGGGGCGCCGAGGATAGCGCCACGGCGCTAGGCGCGACGCACAACCGCGACGAGGCGGGAGAATATGATTTCCCCTATCAGGTCTTCCGCACCCTCGCCCTGACCGGGGCGGCAGCGGCAGGCGTAACGCCGATCGAAACGATCCATGGCGATTTCCGTGACCTGCAGGGGCTGGAGAAGGTCGCAACCAAAGCGCGCCGCGCGGGTTTCCGCGGGATGCTCGCGATCCATCCCGATCAGGTGCCGGTGATCAACCGCGCCTTCTCCCCTTCCCCGGCCGAAATCGAGCGCGCCGAGAAGATCGTGGCCGTCTTCGCGGCTAATCCGGGTATGGGCACGATCGGACTGGAGGGCGAGATGCTCGATATGCCGCATCTGAAGCGCGCGAAGGCCGTGCTGGCGATGCGCCGGTAACATGCGTTGATTTGCCGTAGCCTGGCTAGGAAATTGCTGATGCAGCTCGACGGGGTACGATGATCGAAGCACCTGCCGAACCATTGCCGGTTGGCGAGGACGAGTTCCGCCTGATCGCGGACAGCGCCCCCGTCGCCGTGTGGGTCACGCGGCTCGATCGCCGTCGCAGCTTCGTCAATCGCGCCTATGTCGCCTTTCTCGGCGTTTCCTATGCGGAAGCATTGGAGTTTGACTGGCGGCGGATCATTCACCCCGATGACGCCGCGCGACTGCTCGCAGAATCGGTGGCGGGCGAAGTGAGCCTCCAGACCTTCGAGCTGGAGGGCCGGTATCGCAACGCCGAGGGCGAGTGGCGCTGGCTTCACTCGACGTCGCAACCTCGCCGCGATGCCGAAGGGCGTCACATCGGCTTCATCGGCGTCGCGCATGACGTGACCGAGGCCAAGACCGCCGAACTGGCCCTGCGCGAGCGCGAGGCACAGCTCTCCGCCTTTATCAGCCAGACCACCGCCGGCTTTGCCCAGGTCGATCTCGAAGGACGCTTCACCCTGGTCAATGATCGCTTCTGCGACATCACCGGCTGGAGCCAGGAAGCACTGATGGGCATGACCATGCAGCAGATCACCCATCCGGACGATCTGGTGCGCAATGTACCGCTGTTCGAGCGGGCGGTGCGCGACGGCACGCCCTATACCCATGAGAAGCGCTATATCCGCAGGGACGGCGGCATCGTCTGGGTGAACAATTCGGTCGCGGTGATCCGCCGTGCAAATGGCGAGCCCTTCGGCGTGCTGGCGGTGACGCTGGACGTCACCCAGCGGCGCGAAAGCGAGGAAGCGCTTCGCAAGAGCGAGGAAACGCTACGCCTGGCCACCGAGACGGCCGGCATGGCGACTTGGGAGCTCGACCTGGAGACGATGGAGGGCGCCTGGTCGCCCAATCGCTTCGACCTGCTCGGCATGGCGCGCCGTCCCGATGCACGCGGCAGCTTCGAAGAGTGGATCGAGCGCGTGCATCCCGCCGATCGCGAACGGACGCGCGAGGCGGCGCTGTGCTGCTTCACCGAGGGCGTGCCCTACACGATCGAATATCGCATCCTGCGTGCCGACGATGGCGCCGAACGCTGGCTGCAGAGCCATGGCAACCGGATCGACTATGGCGACAGCCGGCCCAGCCGCTTCGTCGGCGTCTCGTTCGACGTGACCGCCCGCAAACGCGCGGAAGACGAGCTTCGCGAGAGCGAGACGCGCTTCCGCACGATCTTCGAACAGGCCAACGACTTCCTGATCACCACCACGCTCGACAATCGGGTGACCTCGGTGAACCCGGCAGTGGTGGAAGCGATCGGCTATGACGAGGGCGAGATCCTGGGCCACTCGATCGCCGAGTTCATGGACCCGGACCAGTTTGCGATCAGCATGGACGCGTTCAACCGCAAACTGCAGCATGGCGGATCGACCCGGCTCACCGTCAGGCTGCGCGCCAAGGACGGGCGCGAGCTGATCTGGGAAGTCAATTCACGGCTCAGCCTCGACGATCAGGGCCAGCCCGTGGCGCTCCACGCGATCGGCCGCGACATGACCGAGGCGAAGCGCGCCGAGGCGCATCTCCGCCTGCTCATCGACGAGCTCAACCACCGGGTGAAGAACACGCTGGCGATCGTCCAGGGCATCGCCCAGCAGAGCTTCAAGGACGATGTGCCGCCGCGCCAGGCCCGTGCTGCCTTCGAGGGCCGGCTGGCCGCCCTGTCCGAAGCGCACAACCTGCTCACCCGCGAGTATTGGAGCCTGGTGTCGATGCGCCAGATCATCGAGGACGCGCTGCGCCCGCACGGCGAGGCCTGCCGCTTCGCGCTCGACGGGCCGGACCTGATGATCCTGCCCAAGACGGCGATCAGCCTGGCGCTGGCGATCCACGAACTCGCGACCAATGCGGTGAAGCACGGCGCACTGTCGCGGCCGGAAGGACGGATCGCAGTGCGTTGGCAACGGCTCCGTGCCGAAGGCCCCGCCCGCCTTTCGATGCGCTGGGAAGAAGCCGGCGGCCCGGCGGTCTCCGCTCCCAGCCGTCGCGGGTTTGGCACAAGGATGATCGAGCGCGGCCTGGCTGCCGAGCTGGGCGGCAGCGTGAAGATCGAATTCCGCCCCGAGGGGCTGGTCTGCGTCGTCGATGCGCCGCTGCCGGAGGGCGCCGAATGAGTGGGCTGGAGGGCCTGCGCGTGCTTGTCGTCGAAGACGAGCCGGTGGTGGCGATGTACCTCGAAGACCTGCTCGAGGCCCTGGGCTGCCAGACGATCGGGCCGGCGAGCCGGCTTGCCGACGGCCTGGCACTGGCCGAGGAGCAAGGCTTCGACGTGGCGATCCTCGACATCAACCTGGGCGGCGAGCGCAGTACCCCGATCGCCGAGACGCTGCGGGCACGCGGGGTGCCCTTCGCCTTTGCCAGCGGCTATGGCGCACCGCCCGAGGGCTTTGGCGACGAAGTGCCGATGATCGAGAAGCCCTATCGTGAAGCCCAGGTGGCCGCCGCGCTCGACCGGCTGCTAGGCCGGTAGCTCCCGACCTCCCAAAGTACACGAAGTACAGGCCAGGAGCAGGTTTCAGCGGCCTGTCTTGCAACATTGCTGCGCGAGGCTGGTCCTATCTTTCCTGCATCCGGAGCAAACCCCGGGGCGGCGTGGGCCGCCCCGGGGTTTGCAGCCGTTACCAGCGCTTGGACAGCCGGATCTGGAGGGTACCGGCGCGTTCGCCCTGGCCGGCACGCAGGCCGGTCTCGAAGTCGAACGACCAGCCGCTGCTCAGGATGTCGAAGCGCGTGCCGATGCTCAGCTGGAGCTGCTCGCGCTTCCAGCCATTGCCCGCCAGGTCGTAGATCGCGGCACCCGGGATATCGGCATAGTCGAGCCACTGGGCATCGACATCGGCGAACTCATGGTTCCACTCGGCGCGGATGCGCGGGGTGATCGAACCGAAGCT
>NZ_JACHLN010000003.1 GCF_014204495.1 Sphingomonas kyeonggiensis
GATGACGATCGCTCTGGTCCTGATGTCGGTTCCAGATACGAGATCGCCAATCTTGATTTTTACCAGGTCGCAGCCGCGCAGCTTGCTGTCGAGCGTCAGGTCAAACAGCGCCCTGTCACGAACGCGGCCTTCGCGATCCAGGAAGAAGCGAACGGCCCAGATCTGCTTCTGTGTCAGCGGTCGCTTGGCGCCGACAGTCTTGCCGGCGTTCCAAGCAGGCCGGCACTGCGCGGCAGGATCATGATGTGAATGTCCCATGGTTCGTCTCCACGGCCGTAATTGGCTGTTGAGTGAACGCGTTGACCGAAATTGGCCTCGCACCACGATGCGGCGGCTTTCGCCCCAGTCACTGCCACTCAATCCAATAGCAGCGATGCCCCAAAGCAGTCACTCGTTCGGGGTGCTATTTCAGCTCTCACTCGCCGGGCAGCGGCGCTGGCTTGCGGAATGCAGCCGATCGACAAGTGGCCCTCGCATCCCGCGTGGTGATCCCGAGAAGTCGAATGGTTTGATGGTCGGTAAGGGCCGCTGTTCTACGATCGAAGGTTAATAACCGACTCTGATTGCCTCCACGCACGTCTGCGAGCCTTATCGGATCAGACATTTGGTCTTTGATCGCATATGTTTGCTGGGGCTTGCACTCCGCGTAACAATAGTATCCCGCCGCCAGATCCGCACTGAATTTTAGGGCGTAGGGAACGACCTTCGGCGCGTTCGCGCCGACCTGAATGGTTTCCGTTCCGCTGCAACTCTCACCGAATTGATCTTGGCCGGCGGCAGAAGTTGATCCGAGTGCGAGGAGAGCCAAAGCACAAAATGCGTATCTCATATCAACCGCCTCCACGGAGTGACCAGAGTGCGCACTTAAGCTGCTGCCGCAACCTCCGCTAATGACAAATGCTTCACCGAAGCGGTCCCACCCACTTCTAGCCATTCAGGGCGGCCACGCCGATGATGACCTGCGAATGCCGTAGATTGGGGTGGATTCCTTCCGGACCGCTATCGGCAAGCGATCCGATGAAGGCGGGCATTCAAATCCACCCGAATCCCGCCAGCCTGACGCCCCAATACCGTCACTCGTCGGCCGACATAGTATCTTTGAAGCTGTATTCGCCCGTGGGAGAGGATACCGAACTGCCGGAGATCGTCGCCGCTATTTCGTCAGCGCGCCGATAAGCGTATGTCGTGCGATTGGCTTTTCGAGCACGGCCGTAAACCCCGCGGTCCTCGCTCGCGCCAGCAGCGGTTGGACGGGCCTCCCCGTTATCAGCACCGCCCGGCCAGCCCAGGCTCGATCGCGCAAATGCTCGAGTAACGCAATTCCATCTGTGTCCGGCAGGAGAAAGTCGGTCACCAGTAGATTGAGCCCGTTGAGCTCCTCCAACTCGATCACCGATGCCGCTCGCGTGTGCGCGCGCACTTCGAAACCGTTCCATTCGAGCAGGAGCTGCAGGGATCGCCGGACGCTATCATCGTCTTCGACCAGCAAGACCCTAAGGTTACGTGCGGGAACTCTAGACGGCATCTTGGAGCTTTCTGGGAACATAGGCATTGTTATAATGCCACTGCCCCGCCCGCGGGTCGTTAAGTGAACATACCCACTGGGTGCTACGTAATGTTCCCTAGTCGGCCAACCCTGCAGCGAAGGCAATCCGCAGAGCTTCGGAGAGCGAGCGCGCCTTTAGTTTGTCCATCAGGTTTGCTCGATGTACCTCGATCGTGCGCGCCGATATGCCAAGATCATAGGCAATGGTCTTGTTCGGATGCCCCCGGACGAGGCCGGCGAGAACGTCCTGCTCGCGCGGCGAGAGTGCTTCCAGGCGACTTTGGGCTTCCCGCTTTTCAGCTCCGCTATCGCCGACAGATTCCAGCCGGGCAAACGCCGAAGCTATAGCTTCCAGCAAATGGTCTTTCTCGAAAGGCTTCTCAATGAAGTCGACAGCGCCTGCCTTCATTGCCTGCACGGCAACCGAGATATCGCCATGGCCGGTGAGGACGATTACCGGCATTGGAATGCCACGCGCATTGAGTTCGCGCTGCACCTCGAGACCATCCATGTCCGGCATTCGAATGTCGAGCAGGATGCAGCCCAGCGGGGCATGCGCGGCCTCGCGCAATAGGGCGCCGCCGGACGCGTAGGTACGTGTGTCAAATCCTGATGTGCGAAGCAGGAAGCTCGCGGATTTGCGAACCGACTCCTCGTCGTCCACGATGTGGATGAGGCGCTCGTCACTCATTGATATCTGCCTCATCGACCGAGGAGATGGTGAATTGGAAGATGGTGCCGCCCCCGCTGGCTGGCTCCGCCCAGATTCTCCCGCCATGCGCTTCCACGATCGTGCGGCAGATCGACAGGCCTAGTCCCATACCCTGCTCTTTGGTGCTGGCAAAAGCCTCAAACAATTGTTCACGAACAGCCGGATCGATTCCACAACCCGTGTCCGCAACCGAGACACGCACCATGCCCTGCGCATCACGTGCGGCGCGCACGACGATCTCACGGACTTCCCGAGTGCCGATCGCTTCCACAGCGTTCCGCAGCAAATTGACGATCACCTGTTGGATCTGCACGCGGTCTGCGATCACGCGGTGAATGGTCGGATCGATCTCGAACTTGGTCCGAATACCGCGTTCGTTCGCGCCCATGAGCGCAAGTCGCGCAGCCTCGTCGATCATTTTGGGCAAATCCTCGACGCGCTGCTCCACTTCGCCGCGCGCGACGAAATCACGCAACCTGCGGACGATCTGGCCCGCCCGCAACGCCTCCTTGGCAGCTTCGCCCACTGCTTCGCTAAGCATGTCGAGCGGCTGAGGACCATCACGTTCCAGCAAGTCCTTCGCCGCGAAAACATAGTTCGCGATCGCGGTGAGCGGTTGGTTTAGCTCGTGCGCCAGAGTCGAGGCCATCGTACCCATCGCGCTCACCCGGGCGACATGGATCAACTCGGACTGAAGCTCCTGCAGCTTGAACTCAGCGCGCTGCTGCTCGGTAAGGTCGCGAATGAAGCCAGTGAAAATACGGCGCCCAGCGCTGCTCGCCTCCCCAACCGAAAGCTCCATTGGAAACTGCGTTCCATCCCGCCGCTGCGCCACGATAATGCGCCCGATCCCGATGATCCGCCTCTCGCCGGTCGCTCGATATCGCGCGAGATATTGATCATGCCGATCGTGATCGGGGTTTGGCATCAGCATCTTGACGTTTCGGCCGATCACATCCTGCTCGGACCAGCCGAACAAACGCTCTGCCGCAGAGCTGAACGATAGCATTATCCCCTGTTCGTCGATTACGACCATCGCGCTTGGAACGGTGGCCAGGATCGAACGAACATGCAGTTCGCTATGCGCCAGAGCCTGCTCCGCGGCCCTGCGCGGCGTGATATCGACAACGCTCACACCGAAACCACGCAAGCTTCGGTCGGAATTGCGTAGAGCAATGATGGTCGATTCAGCTGCGAATTCGGAGCCGTCTTTGCGAACGCGCCATGCCTCGATTCGCTGTGGTCCTGCCTCGGCGGCTGTCGCCAAATCCAGTGCCGGTTGGCCGGCGATTACGTCATTCGCAGAGTAGAAGAAGGAGACCGGCTGCCCAATCGCTTCTAAAACAGACCAGCCCAACAACGTCTCGGCGCCTTGTAGCCAAGTCGTAATGCGACCGCCGGCATCAGTGATGAATACCGCCCGATCAGTAGCCCCTCTGACAAATAGAGCCAGATCTTCTGCTATCCCATAAGAAGATTCGGCGCCTATCATGCTCGCCCCCAAGCATATCAACTTCCACCTTATAGCTCATGTCAAGGTGGGGGAGCTAGGCATAATACGTAACCGGCTTGAGAAGCTTTCCTCGCACAGAGGCAGCCGAACAGATGTCAGCTTTGCCTGTTAGGCTATCAAAATCCACCAGTCCGAAATGAGCTAATCCTTCGAACTTGAGCCCTTTATCCGTAATGTCCGCATTTGCGGCGTTTGCCGCCCGACCGCTTTCGGATCGGCCGTTTCAACGATGAACGGCCGACGATGGGTGGCAAGCAGACATCACGAAGGTCAGGCAGCGCCTTGCTCCCGATACTTGCGGTAGAATTCTCGATCCTCCCATGCAGGGTCGTAAGCCGCTAGGACGGCCATCGCTGGGTCTGACGCTGCGAGCCTTTGATCGCCTCCGAATTTCAGCTCGATCCGCTCTCGCGCGATCTCTCCGAACTCAGGCCAGCGAAGCTCGTGTGTAGCCACCTCGACAAGCTCTCGGGGCAGCACACCTTCATCAAGGCTTCGTGGGTCATGCTTGATGAAGCTGTCCCGCACCGCCTGAAGGAAGAGCGAGGACAATTTCGGTTCTTCACGGAGTAGCTCGACCACATCGAAAAATGAACGCTCGGCTCGATCGACACCGAAATGGGCGACCAGGACACGCCGAGCGTTTTCAATGTAGATAGCGAGGAGCTGTTCGGCGTAGCTGAAATCCATTACAACAGCTTAGCCCCTTCTCGAACGTCTGCAATTGGGGCGTTTGCTGCCTGTCCGCTTTCGGATCGACCGTCTCACCGCCGAACGGCCGACTATGGGTGGGAAGGCGACGGACTGCTTCCGATAGAGTGAGGCTGGAAAGCGGTCGTTCCCCGCGCTACGGAAACTGGATGGCATCGGCGAACTTTCACCTCAAGCCAGAGGACGCGCTGAGCAGCCGCGATTTCAATGAGAGGCCGCTTTGGGCCGGGTACTATGAACCCGACGACGTGGATGACATAGTTCGCTGGGGAGTCCCGGAGGCGGAAGTTCGTGCCGCGCTCGACGAAGTGGGCTGGGCAGACGATCACTACTTTCCCCTTCCGGTAGAAGCTGCACGATCCTATTGGATGCGGGGCAAGCTTTATGCTGTCACGGCGACCTTGCCAGACGGAACTGAGCACACCGGATATGTAGGCGAGGACCACAGTTACCTTGCCGTCTTTACCGAGGGCGGCCTACGCGTTGCTAGCGATCTATTCCCCGAGATCGATCATGGTCTGGCTCTGCCGATCCGCGTGAACAACCGCGTTACCGGTGAGCAATGGACATTCGCACGGGCCTCAATTCAGTCGCCGGACTAGCATCCGAGTGTCCGCTTTTGTCGTCGGACCGGCGCCAGACGAAGGGCGGAGATCGGGGCGTTTGCAGTCCGACCTTTTTTGGAGCGGCGGCCTCACCTCCAAACGACTGACTATGGGTGGTTAGCGGACAAGCCGCTTTGCGGCGCGATACCTTGCACTAGCGACTTGCTGCGACCCTCTTACGATAGAGAGCGTCTGGTCCCTTTGCTGCCTCAAGTCGGATACGGCGGTGGACGATGCCAAACATCAGCGGTGCGCCGATCAGAACGAGTCCAATCATCGTCTCGGGCACGCTGGGTCGCCATCCCGCCAGTAAGGCAGCGCTGTAGACGAAAATGAAAAAGAATGCCCATGTTAGTGCGGCGAAGTCAGTCAGGCGCGATATCGGCCTGCTATGGTAGCGCGAATGCGCGAACCGCCAGAACGCCGCCTTCATTTCACTCCCCTCTAAGATCAGAGAGGTTTGACCGTTTTAGGGTTGTCCGGCAAGGCGCTTGAACAATCGAAAATGGGGCTTTGCGCCTTGGCAGCTTTTGGATCCGCCGTGTCTCCGCTGAACATCCGGAAATGGGTGGAAAAGCGGTCGTCAGGCCACGCACTGACCGACCAGCAGGCACCAGTTAAACAGCAGCCACCGGAGTGGACCGTAGAGAACGAAGGGTCCGGTTGCCAAACCGATCCACGGTACCGCAGCGAGAGGCCGAACTCGCCAAATGACCATTGCCCAACCGACGACGCACGCCATCTCAATCGCAAATATAACCGGTGGATCGATCAGCGTGCTCACCGTCATAACGTCGAAGGCGAACGCCAAGGCAGCAATTACTATGAGAAAGGCTCGCATAGTCGGAACATAGCGGTAGCGGAAAGGTCCGTTAGTGGCGGGTTTGCCGACAGTCAGGCTGCGAGTGTAATCGCTTTCTCGCGCCTCATCGGGCAGGAGCGCTAGCACCTCGGCAGCTCTTGAACGGATCGCCTGCCAGCGCGGGTCTTCGAATAAGGCTTCCCGCACCCAGAAGTCCTCGTTTGACGGGCCACTCCAACAGCTCAACAGCTCATCAAGAGTTTGGAGGGCATCAATCTCATCCTGACTGACCTCGCCGAACTCAAGCATGTGACCGACAGCTACAAAGCTATCGTCAAACTCCATCGCGAGCTCAAAGTTGCCGTAAGCCTCAGCGCTCTTGCCTCCTGTTAGGCCTGAGAAGCTGCTATCAAGATATGAAACTTGCGCCTCCGCCGATGCGGCTAGGTTGGCAACTGCCTCTCGCAACATGGTATAGCGCGTACCCATCACCTCATCCTAGTCTAGCTGACTAAGGTCCGGAAGTGGGGTGGTTGGCAGTCGTACCTACCTCTCCACGGAATGATAGATTCGGCTTACCTCCGGGTTCTCGGCGATTAGTCTAGCAAGACGCATTTTTTGAATGCGATCATACATTCGCCATAAGTAGATGGCGGCCACCAGAAGCGAGCCGACCAGAGCACGTCCGTTGCCGGTCGAAAGCCCCAAGTAAGCGAAGAATAGGGAAATGAGGATCATCAGGCCGGCGAACCAGAATTCACCCCCAAACTTCCGCGATAGAACGTTCTTCAACATACTGCCCTGAAGCATCTGCCCCCTTCGCTCTACATATCCCAGCGACAGGAAGCTGTAAAATGGGGTGGAGCCGCCGAACGACCAGTAGTGGGTGGAAAGCGGAAAGGCGGCTTTCAGGCGGATAGAGCGGAAATGCGACGCGATGCGTCAGCTGTGCCGTCTTCGCTAGCGATCTTCTCGGCAGCCAATATCGCTGCGTCCGCCATTTTCGTATCGGATAGCACGTCAGAAAGAGTGTCCCTCAGGCGTATTCTTTCGAACCGCTCCCGCTTGACCATTACGCCCACGCCGGCCGATTCCACGCGCACCGCGTTATCGAATTGATCTCCGAAATGAGGAACGATGACCTGAGGGCGACCGGCACGAAGCGCCTGGCCCGTCGTGCCGATGCCACCATGGTGGACTATGATCGCCGCCTGCGGAAAGACTGCGGAGTGTGGTGCGTACCCCATGAACAGGGTGTCACCTTCCAAGCGCGGGGCGCCCGATTGTCCCGTCAGCAGGACCGCGCGTCTGCCCAACATCCGGCTCACTGCGGCGGCTTCTTCGTAGAAGCGGCCCGGCGAGGAAACCGCAAACGAACCTAGAGTGAACACCAGAGGGGGATCGCCGGCGCCGAGAAACGACGCCAGCTCGGGTGCAAGCACGTCTTGGCCACCGCTTTCGCTGTCGAAGAAAGGGAAGCCGATGAGCGCTGCATCGCGTGGCGCGTCAGTTGGCAGCCTGCCAAGGACGGAAGACCAGCAGCAGAGCGTTGCCGCCGTCGCGGAACCGAGATCGAGCATTGGTGCGCGCTTTGTGGGGGCAAGTCCGTGCTCCGCGCGGACGGCGTCGATATCCCGGCCATATCTACGGCGAAGCATCACCCGGACCAGCGAGAAGAAGATACGATTCCAGCTCCGCCCCAAGCTGGTTCGTGGATGATGCCGCATCAGCTCGAACCTTGGAGCCGAGGGCGGCTCCCAAGCGGAGAAAAGCGTCATAGGCTGAAGAACTATCCTCGTGACGTGCTCCCCAAAACTCCTCCAGTCATAACTGGAGTCCGGGGTTATCATCGTGCCCTTGTGGGCGGGGTTGCACAACCCGCCTGGCAGCATCGGCGGGCGTCAGCCCGCCTATCCCGCTATGCGGTCGCACATGGTTGTAGTCGTGGCGCCAGCCGCTCAGCACCGAGCGGGCGTGGCTCAACGACGCGAACAGCGTCTCGTTCAGGCATTCGTCGCGCAAGCGACCATTAAAGCTCTCGACGTAGCCGTTCTGCTGCGGCTTGCCCGGCGCGATGTAATGCCACTCGATCCGCCGGTCCTGCGCCCAGCGCAGGATCGCCAGGCTCGTCAGTTCGGTCCCGTTGTCGCTGACGATCATCAGCGGCTTGCCGCGCACCGCGATGATCGCATCGAGCTCACGGGCGACACGAGCGCCCGACAGCAACGTATCGACCACCAGCGCCAGATTCTCGCGCGTGAAGTCATCGACGACGGCAAGGATGCGGATGCGCCGGCTGCACACCAACGTGTCGCTCACAAAGTCCAGGCTCCACCGCTGGTTCGGCCCTTGCGGCAGCGTCATCGGTGCCCGCGTGCCCATCGCTCGCTTCCGCCCACGACGCCGACGCACGCGCAGGTTCTCCTCGCGGTACAGCCGCAGCAGCTTCTTGTGGTTCATGACCAACCCCTCGCGCGCCAGCATGATCCCCAGCCGTCGGTAACCGAACCGGCGACGCTCGAGCGCGATCTCGCGAAGACGCGACCGCAGGTCGCCATCATCACCACGCCGATGCGCATAGCGCATCGACGATCGATCCACGCTGAGAATGGCGCACGCCCGACGCTCGCTGATGCCGAAGGTCTGTCGAACATCCTCGACAGCCCTTCGGCGAGCGGCAGGCCTCACCAGTTTTTTGAGGCAACCTCCTTCAGCACCGCATTGTCGAGCATCGCGTCGGCCAGCAGTCGCTTCAACCGCGCGTTCTCGTCCTCCAGCACCTTCAGCTTGCGCGCCTGCGACACGTCCATGCCGCCATAGGTCGCCTTCCATTTGTAGAACGTCGCGCTGCTCACGCCGTGCTTGCGACACACATCCGCTGTCGATGACCCAGCTTCCTGCTCCCGCAGGATCGCTATGATCTGCTCCTCGCTAAACCTGCTGCGCTTCATCTCCGTCCTCCTCAATGAAGGACTCTAGCTCAAACTGGCGGAGTTTCTGGGGAGCACGTCACTCGCCAGAGGCAGGCCGCGCTTCTCAGCGACGATTTCGCCGGCGAAAGCAAAGATCGAGCTGGCAATAACGTCCGCGCCGGCTGCCAGCCTATCCAGGGCAGCGGTGCTCGAGCGCAGGGAAGGCATCAGGATCTTATCGATCACGAAGCTGCTGTCGGCGAGGATGCGCGCAGCGAGATGCTCCTCTCCCATGCCAAGCCGGTCGCAAATTGAAGCATAGCTCGGGAGAATGGAAACGGCCTCGAGCCCTGCCGCTCTTACTTTCTCTACGCCATCTTCCGGAACAGCCATCAACACTTGCTCGCCCCGTGCAGTCAGCCCCTGACCGATAGCGATGAAAGGGTGCAGGTCACCCAGGGACCCGATGGTAACAAGAATGATCCGTGCCATAGCTGAAGCTACTCGAACATCTTTGCACCCGTGAGACAAAGTGCATTGTCAGTTTACGACCGCTTCGCGGCCCCCAGGGCCCGGGACAGTCAACGGCCGCGACTGGGGCGTGAGCCGTAGGACGGCTTTAAATTCGACTTGGCGGCGCTTGAACGTCCACTTCTGGGGCGTTGGCCGCCTGTCTGCTCCTTGGCGACCGCAACTGGGTGGTTAAGCGACATTCCGCATTTGTGAGGGCCGGTCAGGAGGCGGCAGTTTTCCAGCAGGGCGCCAGCAGTCGGAGGGCTTTAAATTCGGCTCGCGGGTGCCTGAGCGGCCGGCTTTTGAGTGGATTGCCGCCCGGACCGTTGCCGGCGCTATCTCGACAAAGCAGACGTTCGAACGGCGCATCTTGCGCGCTACACGCGACCAGCCCCGGAGCCTCTATCTCCAGTGAGTCCCAAACTTCCCCTCCATCCGACGAAGTTCCTCATCGAGCACGGCCACCTCAGCGTCGTTCTCGTCCGCAACTGCGAAACGGATGCGAGTGCAGAGCTCAGCGATCGCATATTTTGCGTACGCGAGCGCATTTGCTTCGCGCTCGATCACCTCTGTCGCTTGGCTGGCGAGGGACTTCAGCAGTCCAAGGCCGTTCGCGTCCACGGTCCGGGGTTTCTGGTCGAGAAGGCATAACGTACCAAGCGCAAAGCCATCGCTGGTTACGAGAGGTGCGGCGAAATACGCACGCACGTTCATCTCAAGCACCGCGGGAGCGAACTTGAAGCGTGGCTCATGCCAAGCATCCGGGACACACAAAGGCGCGTAATTACGAACGCCGATCGCAGCGTCGCAGAAGCTGTCCGGCCTGGCGAACTCCCTAGGATCGAAGCCGTAGGCGACTGCGAGCCACAGCGTGGAGCGATCGACAATAGACACCGCGGAAAAGGGGAAACCTGTCTCTGCGGCGACCCGCTCAACGATTTGGGAGAGCTCGGCGTCGCCGCTCATGCCAAACACGCCGCTCGTCAGCACGCGCGCCTGACGGCGCAGCTCTGCGAGCTCCGGCTGGTTACATTCGCGAGCCTGCTCGATCAATTCGAACTTCCTTAATCGATCCCGACGCCCCTAGAATCAATATTTCGCCTAACTCAGGGGCCGGACGATGTCACGCTAACAAAGCATTCCTGAGCAATTCAGTAATATAACGGGGGCTATATTACCGATTTGGAAAACATGGCGTGTGCATGAGACTAGCTCGCATCGGCTCATCTAAGCTGGGTCGTTGCTTGGACACAACGGTGGAATGAAATGGTGCGCTGGAGCATGCCTAAAGATGGATGCGGTAGATTATTATAGAGCCTCGGCGGATCGTCATTTTCAGGCCGCGAAAGAAATGAGCGGTCGAGCCGAAGCACGCCATCACGCTTGGCTCGGGACCCTATATCTTCTTCGAGCTGACGAGGCCGCGCGCGCGATGCGCGAAGTTGGCAGGTCAGCCCCGTACCTCGAGAGTAGTAGGCTCGGAGGAGGCAACCCTCGCGACTGCCAGTCACAAACATAAGCGCCTGCTATTGGGGCGTTTGCGGCCGTTCGCCCGATGCATTGAACAACTTCTGCTTCTGAGCTGGATCACGAGCACGCTGAATGGCCGAGATTTGGGACGCAAAGCCGCCTTCCGCCAACCTCTACGTCCCCCGCCCTCCCCTGCCCGGCAGCGGATCATTACCCGCCGGGACCGAAATCCAGCACAGCTGGAGTTCGGTCGGCCAAGGCGCCGATAGAGCCGCGCGCAGCGGGTAGCCGCCCCCAAAGTTCCGCCACTTGGATGTGTGAGAACGCGTCGGCGCAATGCCTGCTTCCCACACCGCTCGGGATGTTCCCATCGTTCGGCCGATCCTCTTACCACGGCCCTGGAAACTCCTCGAAATTTGCTCGTTAGGCTGACGACAGGAAGCCAGGGAGAGTAGAGATGGACGAGTTCTTCACTAAGGTGGCCTCGCGCTCGGCGAGCTGGATGGGCAATCCGCTGGCCTTCGTCATCTCGGTGCTGTTCGTGGCGCTTTGGGCGGCCAGCGGCCCGTTACTCCACTATTCCGACACGTGGCAGCTGATCGTGAACACGGCTACCACGGTGCTCACCTTTCTGGCCGTCTTCCTCATCCAGAACAGCCAGAACCGAGATGGCGCGGCGATGCAGGCAAAGCTCGACGAACTGCTGCGGGCCGTTGAAAAAGCACGTGGCGAATTTGTCGGCATCGAGCATCTGACCGACGCTCAGATCTGCAAGATCCGCGATGCGCTTGAGCAGGACATTGCCGAGGGCCACGGCAAGGAAACCACCACCCGCCCTACGGTGGAGCGCCTGCTGGCGCGCTATTGACACGGGGGCTGCCCCAAAGCGGAACCGGACCTGCTTCCACGGGTAAAGAGGAAATGGACAGCAATCCGCAACTGCAGGAATGTGCCGAACTGACCCCGCACAAACGAAACGGGCTCATCCTCGTCCCGATCATCATCCTGGCGATCGCAGTGATCATATTCGTCGGCATGAACCTCGGCCACTACAAGCAGCTGAAGGAAGGCGAACCCGTCGGCAACAGCGCCAATGTCGCGGGCCCCGACAATCGCTGATCGGGGCGCCGGTCCCAATACCGCGCCCTAGCCCAGGGTCGGCGCCGCCTCAGCTGCGCCAGCGCGCCATCGCCCGGTCATAGCTAGCCTTCTCCGCGTCGCGCATCGCCCGCGCCTCACCAACTTCTCGTTCAGCGTCCCGCTCTGCCGCGCGCCGCTCTCTCGCAAGCGCCTGCTCGCGTTCGCGGAAGGTCCGCGCGACCGTGCCGGCAGTCTGCTCCGCGCCCTTCAATGCTTCCTCGGCCTTGTCGAGTGCGGTCGGGTCCGGCCTAGGCGGCCGCGGTACCTTAGGCTTCGCCTTCGGCACAGGCTGTTCGGCTTTCGCGAGCGACGCCTTCGCCCTGCGCGGTTTGCCGGCTCGCGCGCCGCCGACGTCCGCCGCCTCAAGTGCAGCAAAATGTTCGTCTTCGCTGCCGCGTAGCCGCTTGATGACTTTTCCCGGATGCGCAAGCGCCTCTTCACAAAGTGAAGGTTCGCTCACCAGATCGGCCGCTCCGCGCGCAAACAGATCCACATCCGCGCCCCAGGCTTCGAGCGCTGCCTTCTTGCTGGGCGCGGCAACATAGGCGTCATGAAAGCCGATCGCTGTACGGAATAGCTTGAGCTTGCGCGGCATGCCCGCTGAACGCTCGCTGCCTGCGATCAGCTCCCGCGGCCACGAGCACCGCATCACCTGCCTTGTTCAGGCCCGCGTCCGATCCCAGCTCCCCAAATGAGAACAGGACGCGCAGTCCACGCGTCCTGTCCTGAGGGAGGCGGGCCGATCGGTTGGGGGGGGGGCCGGCCCAATCATCTGTTATGCGTGTACCCTACGGTACGTCCGCTTAACCATCCGCGTCGCCCGGAGTTTCCAATCCGCCAAATTTATCTTTCTAATCCAGATGATTAATATAGATCAGCCAACCAGCCCAACAGGCATGTCCTCAGCCTGGGAACAATTGCCGCGCAAGATCCGCAAGCATGATCCGAGCGACCGGCTCCTGCCGCTCATTCTCGACATCCAGGCTGCCGGCGATGCGCGAATGTGCCGCACGCCTTTCTCGCCGCACGACGCGGCGTGCCGCAAAATTGGCGGCGATGAGCGCTGCCCGCAGATCGGGATGTTCATGCGCCTGGGCCAGATGATCGGTGTGGTCGGGCGTTCGCAGGCGAAAGAAGAATTGCGGCATTTGGACGAGATAATGCGCTGATTTTCCATTGGTTGCCTCCCACCCCAAACAGGTCGCCTTTCATCGGATCGAAGAACCAAGACTGATTTCACGCGTTCTCCTGACGAAGTCGCCATACCGCGCGGCAAAAGGAGAAACTCATGGCCACCGCACCCGCTACTGCTGAATCGAACGGCAAGACCGCGCTCACCGATGCGCTCCGCAAGCATTTCAGCGGGGACGCTCCGATCACCGAAAAGGTGAAGGGCTTCGCCAAGGAGCGGCCTTGGACCAGCGCCGCCTTTGCTGGCATCGCCGCGATAATGGCAGCCAATGTCCTACGCGGTCGCTTCTGACATCGAGCAATGGACGCAGCGACCGGCCCCATGCCAGCGCCGGAAGTCACGCGGCAATCCTAGAGCCGCGTGATTTTCACATCTGGTTCGTGAGCTCCTGAAAACCCGGCACGCCACCTCTTTTCGCGATCGATTCGCAAGCGGAACCGCGCCTAATTCACCGCGATTGATCCCCGAGATCCTCCAATCGGAGCGATTCACCAACGGGAGTCGGACATGGCGGAATTCACGGACGCGATCGCGCTGCTCAAAGCCGATCATCGCAAGGTCGAAAAGCTGTTCGAGCAATATGAAGGCACGAGCGGCACCGCGGCGAAGAAGAAACTAGCGCACCAGATCTGCGTCGAACTGAAGATCCATACGGCCATCGAAGAAGAGATCTTCTACCCCGCCTATCGGGGCAAGATCGAGGATGACACGCTCGACGAAGCCTATGTCGAGCATGACGGCGCCAAGGTTCTGATCAACGATATCGAGGCCGGCAGCCCAGAGGACGATTTCTACGATGCCAAGGTGAAAGTGCTCTCGGAGGAGATCACCCATCATGTGCACGAGGAGGAGATGCCGTCCGAGGGCATGTTCGCCCAGTGCCGCAAGGTCGAGGATGTCGACCTGGTCGCGTTGCGCGACGCCATGCTAGCCCGCAAGGAAGAGCTGATGGCGCAGGAGGAGAGCGGAGGCCTGCCGCTGGCGGAGCCGCGCGCGGTCAAGCTGGTCACTGCCTGATAGGGCGATATGGCGGTGCTGGCGGGTCCGCCTGTCTTTCGACGACCGCGGGCTTGTCGGCCAGAGCGAACCATCCTTCGAGAGACCGCCAGACCGTTCTGGCGGTCTCTCCTGAATCAATGGACGCGGTTGCGCTGGACCAGGTTGAAGATGCCGAGCAGCACCACCGCGCCGACAAAGGCTATGATGAGGCCCGTCAGCGAGAATTCCTGTACGCTGCCGCGGATACCGAAGAGCGGCCCGGACAGCCAATTGCCGATGACGGAGCCGATACAGCCGACGACGATGTTGAGGACGATGCCCATCGAGGCGTTGCGGCCCATCACCATGCTGGCGAGCCAGCCCGCGATGCCGCCCACGATCAGTGCGATGATCCAACCCATTTCATTGCTCCCTGTATGACAAACCCTGGGGAGCAATTCGCGGAGTTCGGCTTTGTTCCGCCCCTGCAACGCTAGAGAGACCGGCGAGTCTCGCGGTTTCGAGTGAGACCAGGCTTCCTAGCGCTTAGACGGACGCCTGCGCCTCACGCAGACGCCGTGCATAGGCTTCGGCCAATCGCCGATGGGCAAGGGCAATCGCCGGGTCTCGCGCATGTTCGGCCATCGCGCGCTCCTTTTCCTCTCGCTCGGCGAAATATACGCGGTCTGCCTCGGTCATGCCGATCCGCGTCGGCGCCGCGTCTCCCAACCTTCCTTGGCTGCAGCCGAGCGATCTGCGGCACTTTGACTCGCTCCGCCTTTTCGTCCGCCCTTGCGCGCGCTTGCGTGGTTCTCCGGCTTGCCGCGGCCCGAACCGGACTTCTTGCCACCGCCGGACTCCTTGTTCACGGTCGCCCAGGCACGACGCTCGGCCTCGTCCTTGCCGACGCCGCGGTCCTCATAACCTTCCTCGATATGCGCAGCCTTGCGCTTCTGCTTGTCGGTATATTTGCCTTTGTCGCCTTGGGGCATGGCATCTCTCCCGATAGGATTTCGACAAGATCAGAACGCGCTGATTTAGCTTGGTTTCCTGTGCTTGGGCGAGGGGCGCGCGCCGTCCATCACGACACTTCGCGCTACCAATAGGCAGACGGCGCCGGTTGCTTGCCGGGGCGGAGCACCCAGCGCGATCGATCGCTTGCGCCCGCGAGGCCATGTCTCGCGTTACTTCCCCCGTGAACCCTACCACTCCCCGCTTTCGCCCCGCCTTCCCGCAGAGAGATCGATATGTTGCAATTAACCCCGCACGCCGATTTGCGGACCGGTAGACCCTGTTGGGAAGATCCCGCCAGCGACGTCCTCCCAGCCTCACCGCCGCCCACCCAAACCGAGATCGTGATCGTTGGCGCGGGTGTGATGGGCGCGATGCTCGCGCAGAAGCTGAGCGCCGAGGGACACGATGTCGTGCTGTTGGATCGGCGTGCGCCGGCGCGAGGCGCGACCGCTGCCTCGACGGCACTCGTGCTCTGGGCAGCGGATCTGCCGCTCAGTCTGTTCGCCAGACAAGTGGGCGCCGAGACCGCGGCGCGCGCGTGGCGGCGGGTCCACCGCGCGCTCGGCGGGCTCGCCGAGCGCATCGAGATGCTCGGGCTTGACTGTCGATGGCAAAAGCGTCCGGAACTCTACCTGCCGGGCAATTTGTTGGACGCCGACGGCTTGGCCGCCGAGACAGACGCCCGCGTCGCGGCGGGCTTGCCTTCGGCACTGCTCGATCCGGGAACGGTCGCCGGACGCTTCGCCCTGCCGCCGACCCCGGCGATTGTCTCGGAAGGATGCTTCGGCGTCGATCCGGTAGCGCTGACGCTCGGAATGCTCGGTGCCGCGATCGATAACGGCGCCCGTCTGGCCATCAACTGCGACGTCATCGGACTGGACGAGCGCAGCGACGGTATCGCGGTCCGATGCGACGGCGATGTCTGTATCCAAGCCGAACGCGTCATCCTGGCGACCGGCTATGAGCCGGCAGGCTGGTATCTGCCATCCGCCTTCAAGATCCAGTCAAGCTACGCGATCGCCACCGCACCGGGGACAGCGCCCAGCTGGCGCGAGAAGGCGATGCTCTGGCAAGCCGGCGATCCCTATCTCTATGCCCGCGGCAGCGCCGACGACCGGATCATCATCGGCGGCGAGGACGAGCAGATCGTGGAAGCGGAGGCCCGTGACCGGCTGCTGGCGATCAAGCGCGGCTTGCTCGAAGCCAAGGGTGCGCGGTTGCTCGGTCTGGACAGCCTCTCTGCCGACCGCGCCTGGACCGCGCGCTTCTGCACCTCGCCGGACGGGCTGCCGGCGATCGGCAAGGCGGCCAATAGCGAACGTGTCTGGCTGGCCTATGGCTATGGCGGGAACGGAATCACCTTCGCGGCGCTCGCCGCCGAGCTGCTGGATGCGACGATCACCGGCAACCCCGACGAGGATGCCCGGCTATTCGATCCCTATCGCTTTGATCGCAGATCGGTAGGATAAGGAAAAGGGCGCGGACTTGCGGTCGCGCCCCTATCAGGTCGGCGGGTAACCGCCTTCCTCCTACTGCTCGTCTTGGGTACCGCGATCGCCGAGCTGGTTGTCGAGGCCTGCCTCGGCGTCCTGCTCTTCCTCGCTGCGGATGCGGTTGGGATCGTCAGCGCCCCGTTGATTTTGCTGGTTCTGCTGGCGCTCCAGTCTCTGCTGGCCCTGCTGCATCTGCTGGCCCGGCTGGCGGTCCTGCCCATTCTGGTTCTGGTCGGTCATCATCCTGTCCTCATGCGCATCGGGTGTGTGCGCTATCAGGTTCAACCGGGCGGATTTTTCGGAAGCTCGGCGCTTCATCGCAATTTTCGTCGCATCTCCGAATTCACCAGCTTCGGTACCTGTGCGGCAACGCGCGCGCCGCCAAGCCGATAGCGCCGCGCCATTCGACGAGCGGCCTCGAGACGCTCGGGGCGGCCAGATGAGTCGTCCCGGCTTTTCGCCGGATGCAATAAACTAGGTTGAAGCGACTGCATGGGCGGCGCGGCAAAAGACCGGGATGCAGAAGAGTATCATCGAGCGTGCATTGGAACTGGCGGCCACGGGCGAATATGCGCGGATCGACCATATCGAGCGCAAGCTTAACGCCGAAGGCTATACCAACGTCGCCTCGCATCTCGATGGTCCGACCATTCGCAGGCAACTTCGCCAGGTCGCGAGCGAGGCGCGCGGAGAGCCCACCAAGCGACGCGGTCGACCGCCGGCTTCGGGGGTCCTGGCCTCGGATGC
Organism: Sphingomonas kyeonggiensis; assembly: GCF_014204495.1. GTDB lineage: Bacteria > Pseudomonadota > Alphaproteobacteria > Sphingomonadales > Sphingomonadaceae > Sphingomonas > Sphingomonas kyeonggiensis_A. The sequence continues at coordinate 17,349 of NZ_JACHLN010000003.1, forward strand.
GTCAGGCTCGGATCCAACAGATGGCCCGCTGATATGACGGGCTGGCGGCAAGCCGAGTTCGTCCCCATACATTCGGACGGGCGGGCCGACGGGCGGGCGTGAGGCAGGGCGCGCGAAAAGCGCGGCTTTTGCCTAGCACGGAAGAACTCTTTGCACGCCAACGGGTTGTCCAAGGCTAGGAGAAGCCACGATGTCGTCCGAGCCACATTGGCTCATTCTCGGGCGCTAAGCCTATAAACCGTGCAACAAAGTACTGGTTTTCATACCTTTTGGGTGACTAGGCTACGCGGCCGCTGGGAATCGGCACCGGGGCGACATCCTCCCTCTTTGTCGCTCCGGTATCGGCGGCGGCGATGCTGGTGTCATGAGACCTCGGAGGCGGCTGTTGAGCCTGGAAGTGTTGGCATCCGCAGCAGAACACTTGAACGAACAACTCATTGTTCGAGTTCGCGTCGATGGCATCGACTGGCTGGAGATTAGTCAGATCGACCACCCCGCTAGCGATCCCAGACTTGCTCGCTTAGTAACATGGGAAAACAATCACGCTATTGTTGTGCGAGTGTCGTCCCTTCGTGCTGCAGTCCATCATTCCCCTGAGTAGACGCGACAATCGCCAAATCCGATTTCGCCGATTCTAATCGCTATACCTCGATGGTAGCGATGTAATGTAAACACTATGGTTATATGACTTTGCTGTGAGCATTCCATATTGACCAAGTGCCCAAGCCTATGAGGCGCTACGCAAGGCGCGGGTGTTCGAGGATGGAGAATATCACCTCCAGCGGGCGGATCGTGAGCGCCAGCTAGCTTACCGTGCTACTGAGGCTGCCCTGAGGGAACGCCATCTCGAGCTGGCGGACTGCCACATTCGTCTTGCCGAACTCTTGTGGTGAAAACCCGCAGCCACCCGCCGCATCGGTCGTAGCAAGCTGCCTGGCTGCTAGCGCGCCAAGATCGGGCGTTGCCGATTGACGCGCCCGCTTGCTGCTTCTGGGCCGATTGACGCCAGTAAGCTTTCAGCTCGGTGTGCTCAATAGCTGCCAAGGACGACTTTCGTTGGCGGCCTGCACATGCGTGCGTACCGATGGCTTCAGCTCGGACTCTGCGATCATACGGCCATCCCGGTTCCGAGATAAAATCGCTACAAAGCATGGTAGTTCGGGATCATCCACGCAGACGACGCGGAGCGGCGGCATGGGGGCGATCTCCCACAGCTTTTCAAAGGCCGTGTGCAGAAATCCACCATGCGATTGCCAGCTTAGATTTAGAAGCGCCACCCGCGGAAAAACCCTGCCCTGATCCTGTGAATATCAACCTCGCCATTCCAGGTCAGACCGATATCCCGCTTCCGGGACCCGGGGCCACGTGACCCGACTTCCAGAAATCGCGAATCCTGCGGGCGGAATACGTCGCGCATCGTGCCGTCGCGCGCAGTGCCTTTCATCTCTGTCCAATGATCGGGATGAATATGAGGGCCCATGAAGCAATCGATGAAAGAGACCTGCCCCACCGCCCGGGGATCCGCGTAGCGTCCGTCGGCAAAGGTCGTCGTCGGGTGCCAGGGACGCGCCAGCGCCACCGCACCGTCCGGCACGCCCGCCTCGCGTGTCAGGCGCGAGCGGTAGAATATGATGCCATGCTCCTGCGAGAGCTGGGTCGAGGGCGCGGCGATGAAGGACTGGAATTCGCCCGGCTGATAGGGTGCGCTGCGCCGGCGTGAGCGGATTTCGCTGTCCTCGATCAGCAATTGCCCATTGCCGAAGATGAAATCGATATTGCCCGCGATCAGGCTGTTCCGGATCAGTCCGCGCCCACCATTGGCGAACAGGGTGTCCTGATAGCCAAGCAGATCGACCCGATCGAGCAGCACGCGATCGCTATGGGTGTCGAGCAGCAGCGCCACGGCCTGGGGATTGCCGATCTTGCTGGGATCGCCGTCCGGAATACGATCATTGGCGAGATAATCATAGCGGTTCTCGACTGTAATGCCGGTAACGGTCACGTCCTTCGCGTCGATGGTGAGCGTCGCCGATCCAGGCGTCCCCCACCCAGCACGGTGATAGGCCTTGGAGGTCTGCGCTACGGCATCGAAATGCAGCCGCGTCCTGCCCTGTCCGCTGCCGATCAGCCGAACCCGGTCGCGCGTCACAACGGGCTTCTCGCGATAGTCGCCGGCCGCGATCCGGATCGTCACCCAGCGTCCCGAACGATCGGCCGTCGCAACCTCCAGGGCCGCCGCGATCGAGGGATAGCAGGATCGCGCCGCCTTGCCGCAGACCGGCCTGACAGTCAGCTCGCGCGGCACCGGCACCGGCACCGGCACCGGCACCGGGGCAAAAGCAGGAAGAAAGATCGCCGCCGCCACCAGTCCGAGAAAGCCCCTCCGGATCATTTCGCCTTCTCCTTCTTCGCGACGACCTGGGTGAAGAAGCTGTCGATCTCGGCAGCTGCCCGCGGAAGCCAGGGCTCGAACAACCAGAAATCGTGCGGCGCGTTCTCGAAGCGAAACTCGCGGTGCGCGACATGGTATCGGTCCAGCGCGGAGAACACCTCGTCCTTGCCCTGGGTGAACCGGGGAATGCCGCTGCCGAGGATGAGGGTCGGAACCGCATCCGGGCCGACATGGTTGGCCGCGCTCGCCTCGCGCCAGCGCGATGCTGCCGACCCATAGGATCCGCCGAGCCACCGTGCCGCCGGGGACGCCTCCTTGGCGGCATCCTCATATTTGAGGGTTTCCGGAAGCGTGAAGTCGAGAACGCCGTCCAGGTCGATGAGCGCGTTTGCGCGCCGGTCCCGGCCTTCGCCGAACAAGCCGGAGGGGCCGGCATAGGCGAGCAGCGATGCCATCTGCCCGCCCGAAGACGCACCACCGATCGCAATCCTGTCGGGACTGAGTTCTAGCTCGGCGGCGTGCTCTCGTGCCCAGACAAGCGCGTCGCCAATGTCGATCATGCCCGCCGGATAGGGTGCCTCGGGCGACAGCCGGAACTCGGGCAGGAACACGGTGTAGCCGCGCTGGGCCAGCAAATTGGCCAGCGCGTAAAAATGGTTCTTGTTGCCGGCACTCCAGCCACCGCCATGAACCAGGACGATGCCTTGATGCCTCGCGGGCGATCCGGGAGCCGCCTTGAAGATGTCGATATGCAGGTCACGCATGCCGCTGTTCTTGTACGGCCGGTCGAACAGCACGGACTGCCCTTCCCGCCAGGTCACCGGAGCCCAAGCGATGCCAGGATATTTGTCGCGATATTGCTCGAAGCGCTGGCCGATCGTGTAGCTGTCATCGACGTCACGCAACGGAACGCCGCCGGCATTCATGGCAGCGGCCAGGAGCGCCAGCGGCAACAGGCTCAGGTTCGGCATGTAAAATACCCCGAAGAAGCGAAAAAGAGGGCCGTCGGCGGGAGGCGCCCGACGGCCCCGAAGGTGTCAGAACTGGTAGCGCGCGCCCACGAACCACTGCGCACCTGTCTTCGAGAATTCGCGGACCAGATATTGCGACCCGTCACCGGTGCCGTAGATCCGTTCCTTCTCGTTGGTGATGTTGATGCCCTGCACGTTGAGGCTCAGCCGCTTGGTGAGATTGTAATAGGCCGAGAGGTCGACCTGGGTCGGGCCGTATTTGCGCTCCTGGACATGGCCGTTGCCGCCCGGCTCGCTCAGCAGATAGTCGTCGCGCTTGTTGACCGAGACGCGCAGGCCCATCTTGCCGGTGTCGTAATAGCCGGTGAAATTATACGAATTGGGCGAAAGGCCGGTCGAATCCCGCGCCGAGACATGGGTATAGTTGGAGGCGAAACCAAGGTTCGAGAGCAGCCCCGGCAGGAAGGTGAACGGTAGGTTGAGCGTCGCCTCCAAGCCGGTAACGCTGTTGCCGCCGGGCGTGTTCACCGTCTTGTAGAAGGTGTACTGCGCGGTTTTCGGGTCGGCATTGTAGGATGGGCTGTAGCGCGGGTCGGCATAGATCGCGGCCCAGAACTCAGTCGGCACCGCCTGCTGGACTACGGAGGTCGTCAGCGAGCTGACGATATTCTTCTTGAACCCGCCGATCGCGATCAGGCCACCCTTACCGAAATACCATTCCAGACCCAGGTCGAAATCGTTCGACAGATACGGCTTGAGGTTGGGGTCGCCGAGATTGCTCACCGTGCGCGTCGTGTACTCGAACACCGGCGCGGCAATGTTCAGTGCCGCGAGGCCCGGCCGCGTCATCGAGCGGGCATAGGCGAAGCGAGCGACCAGATCCGGCGTAATGTTAAGCGCCGCGTTGAAGGACGGCAGGAAATTGTCATAGCGGCGATCGACCGTGACCGGCGAGGTTCCGATCACCGCGCTGGAGCCGACATCGGTCCGCACGTAGCGCACGCCGCCGTCAAGCCGCAGCTTCATCGCACCAATCGGGATTTCGCCGCTGACTTCGCCATAGCCGCCCGTCGTCTTCTCGGTGACTTCCCAGCCCGCGCCCACGTTCGCCGGATAGTTCGACGAGATCAGCCCCGAACTCGCGATCTTGTCGAAGTCGATAACCGCGAAGGTCGGCAAGCCGCCATCGACGACGCCGTCCCCGAAATGCGCGATCGGGAAGCTGGTCAGATACTTCTGCGGCGCGAAGCCGGGCAGGTCGCCCTGTGCTTCGGAGTAGCGGACCAGCCGGCGGTTATGGGCGACGCCAAGCTGCGCCGTGAACGCACCCCTTTCAAAAACGAGGTTGGCCTTGGCCGTGAAATTGTCCTTCACGACATTGTTCAGCCGGTTCGCAGCGGTCGTCGCATCGATGAAATTGGCGACGTTGTTCGGGTCGTAATTCCCATAGCTGACCTTGGCCACATCGACGCTGTCGCGATAGTCATAGGCATAATAATGCGGGACCGAGCGCGCGTAGAAGCGCAGCTCGCTACGGTCGGCCGCGTCGCGCGCCGTGCCGGCCATGGCATCGAACCTGAGCGCGTCGGAGAGCTGATAGTCGCCCGAAAGCACATATTGCTGGAACTTCGAGGTCGAAGTCTGGTGCCGGCTCTCATACCAGGAGGTGACGTCATTGAACGCCGCCGCGACCAGCTGCTTGCCGTCAGGCGCAATGGTGAAGGACAGTGGCGTCTGGCCGACGAAGTTGCCCGCCGTGCCGTGGGTAAGCAGCCACTCCATCGAATTGTAATTGTACCGGTCGTTGTCCAGCTGGGAATAGAGCACGTCGAAGCTGATCTTCATGCCGTCGACGGGCTTCACCTGGAGCGAGCCGGTCAGGCCAAGCCGCTTCTGGTCGTTGCCGAAAAAATCCGCGCGCGGCAGCCGCGGTGCCCAGAGGCAGTCGAGCCGATCGGCCGCACCGCAGTTGGTCGGCGTGCCGGTAACGGTCGGGTTGGTATCGGCCCAGCTGTCGCCATTGACGAAGGGCGAGGTCCAGCGGACGCTGGCGAAGCCCTCCTGATAGACGGTGCGCTTGGAATAGGCGGCGGACAGCAGGATTCCGATCGTGTCATTCGCGAATGTGTCGGAAATCATCAGCGTCGCGCGCGGATCGACCTTGCGCGTCATCTGGTTATAGCCGCCCTGGGCCGATCCCACGATGTGGAAGCCTTTGAAGTCGAACGGCTTGGCCGAATAGAGATCGACCGTGCCGGCGATGCCGCCTTCCTCGATCGAGGCACGCTGGGTCTTCTGGACGTCGATCCGGTTGAACAGCTCCGAGGCGAAGACGTGGAAGTCGAATGCGCGGCCGGCATTGATGGTGAACCCGCCGGAATCGAGGCCGTCGCTGCTGGCCGGCACTTCCATGCCGTTCAAGGTGGTCCGGGTAAAGTCCGGCGAGAAGCCGCGCAGCGTAATGTTGCGGCCTTCTCCACCTTCGCGAGAGATCGCCACGCCCGGCAGCCTCTGGATCGACTCCGAGAGATTGAGATCGGGCATCTTGGCCATGTCCTCGGCCAGAATACTCTCGGTGACGTTGATGGCCCTGCGCTTCAGGTCCTGTGCCTTGGCGAGGCTACCGCGAAAGCCGGTGACGACGATGGCTTCTTCCGCGGCGGATGCCTCTTGTCCACCGTCCTGCGGCTCCGCTGCGGCCGCCGGCACGCGCTGGTCAAGAGCGGTCTGGTTCGGAGCTGCCGCGGCAGAGCTCGTCGGCACGCCGCCGCCCGGCGGCGTCGGCGACGGGGTCCTCGAAATGATGGCAAAGGAAGTCGGGCCCGTGCGCCGCGCCGCCAGCCCGGTGCCGGCGAGCAGCCGGGTCAGCGCTTCCTCCGCACGCATCTCGCCGCGCACGGCATTGGTCCGCACCGCGCGGGTCACGCGACGCGCCGCGACGATCTGGATACCGCCCTGGCGCCCAAGCTGGCTGATCGCAGTATCGGCGGACTGCGCTTCGATCGAGAATTGCCGGATCTGTGCCTCGGCTTGCGCCGGCGACACTGCCGCGCAGACGATTGCCGAAGACACGAGCAAGGCTCCACGAACAGTGGAAATATTCATTTTCCTCCCCCATATTTTTTAGGCGGAGTAATTTTTCCCCGCACTTGTATTTGAGACGGCCGATGGGAAAATCCTTCCCGCCTTCTCGATTTTATTTCCTCATTTTATTCGAATGATCTCCGACTGCGTCCTATCAATCGACACGCCCAGGCTCGTCTTGACGGTCTCGGCGAAGCCTTCGGGATCATTGATGCGAAACAGGCCGGAGAGCTCCTCCCGCGCAACCCGCGAATCCGCAATGATGATCTGGCGGGTGTTGTAGCGGTTGAACTCCTCGGCGGCATCGGCGAGCGTGCGACCATCTAGGTCGATCATCCCGCTTCTCCAGGCGAGCGAGCGATCGAGAGAAGAAGAGATGTCCGTCTCATAGTCGAGCACGGCATGGGCACTGAGCATGGCGCGGTCGCCGGCCTTCAATCGCATGCGCAGGCTGCGGTCCCTGTCGGACCAGGTCTCCACCACGCCCTCGGTGACCTGGACTTCCACACCCATCTCGCGGCGGCGCACGGAAAAGGCCGTACCGACCGCGCGAACCCGCACATTGCCCGCGGTCACGAGAAAGGGCCGGTGCGCGTCCTTGGCAACCTCGAACCAGGCTTCCCCCTGGGCCAGCTCCACCTGCCGCGACCGCTTCTCCATGGCGACACTGAGATTGCTGCCAGAGTTGATGGTCATCACCGATCCATCGGAGAGGGGCAGGCGGCGGATCTCGCCCAGACGGGTGGAGAATTCGGACGGCCCCTCCGCCCATCGCGTGACCCCGAACACGATTGCGGCGGAAGCCGCAATCCCGCCCAGGATGCCCCGCCGCGCCCATCGCCCCGACGCCGCTTCAAGATCAACGGGATCTTCCGTAGCTGCGAGGGTCGACATTTCCGCAGCGGGCGTGAGCGCCAACCACTCGGCCTGCATCTCGAGCAACAACCCGTGACGCTTCAAATCTTCTGAAAGCCACGCCTGAAGCTTGGCCTCGTCGGACTCGCTCCACGTGCCGGAATCCATGCGCGCTATAAAATGCGCCACGATGTCCCGAGCCTCGGCCATGGAGGATGCCGTCATCGCCGCGCCTCCTTGCGCTCGATGCTCAGCATGAGGTCCTCGCTCCGCGTCTCGGCCCTAGCCCAGGCGCTCCTGATCGCGCGGACGCCGACCCAGACCTGCTTCTCGACGGCCTTTTCGGTCATGCCCAGATGCGTGGCGATTTCCTTCTGCGACCATCCCTCGATCTTGCGCAGTTCAATGACCTTGCGGCAGCGCTCGGGTAGCGCCCCGATAATTGCCAGTACGCGCTCATAGCTCAGCCGACGCGCCGCCTGCTCTTCGGGCGAGGGGCTGGTTTCGTCTTCCCAGGATTCGATCTCGCTCAGCGCCTCGAGCACGACGACCTGCTGGCGCTTGAGGCGGCGCACGAGCAGGTTGCGGCAAGTCGCAAACATATAGGCGAGCGGCTGATCGATATGATCGACCGAGGGCAGCATGGCGATGCGGCAATAGGCTTCCTGCATAACTTCGTCGACATCCTCAGGCGAAAGGCGCGAGCGCGCCAGCCATCGACGAATTCGCCCCGCATGGGGAACGATCTCGCGTGCGACCCAGGTCGCAATCCGGCGCCGCTGCGCGAGCTGCTTGTCCGCTGCCCCTTGCGTAAACCCCTCCCCTGCCGAGATTAACTCCCGTTCTGCAATCTATGAGACATGGGAAGAGAATTTCCCCCCTAGGAAAAGATAGTTTGTTTGGTTGCAAAATATCATGACCACTAGCCGGCGCGGAGTTTGGCGATTTGTAGGCTAAGGCTGACAGGCTGGGCGTTTGCAAACTCCAGCATTCATGCGGCCGTCGCGAGCGTCTCGAACGAACGGCCAGCTTATGTGCTCAAACCTCGTTTCGGAAGCGGGCGAGATCGGGCGCACTCCCGACCGGCAGGTTGGACGAGAGCAGGCCAGCGGTTTTTGGGCCGGTTGCGGTCAGGCGGCTTTTGGTACCAGGTCCCAGAAAGCTGTCATCAAGCGATCAACCTCTCGACTGTCAATCGAGCAGCTGAACTTACCCAAAGCTGACAGTCCGCTTTCAGTCCGGCGATCTCGATTGCTGCCATTCGCCGCTGGCTCCGCCCGAACGGTAGCTCACACCCCAATGGACGACCGGAAGGGCTCGAAATATGAATCACTCGACGCGTGCCCCGAAAGCCAATTCCCACGTCTTGTTATCCCTACGGCACTATCATCAGTCGAACGCACGATAGCTTTTCTCCTAGTCGGCTCGAAAACGCTCATCTCTGACCAGCACAAGGGAAGCTTTTGGCGAGCCCCTTGATCACTAAGGTCGATGCCCTCCCCTTGAGCAGCTCTGGCGGGGCACTGCGAAGATAGGTGTAGACCCGATCGGCGAGTTCATGGGGAAGGATCGATCCGGCTCCGCACCAGGCCGTCGCGCTGGTAGCATCCGCCACTCCGGCTATATAGGCGCTCGCCTTGATGGCCAATTTGATGCGGTCCGCCTCGCCTCCCAATTCGCCCGTATCGGACTTTCCTTCCAGCGCTTCGATCAGTTCGGCACCGCTGACACTCCAGGTGCGCGGATCGCCATTGTTGCCAGACTTTGCCGACGAAACGTCGACATGCACGGCTGTCGACATCAGCACCAGGAGCGGCGCTTGATAGGAAAACGATGCCTTCATCTTCCACTCCGGTGATCAGGGCTGCCCGAGAACGCCCGGCAGGCACCGCCGAAGCGTGACTTCTGGTTTCAGCTTCCATCAAGATCTTCACTGTCTGAGCCCTGCTGATTTCCTCTATAGGCGAGCGCCGACATTGCATTAACCCCGTCGTCAATCACGCTGTTCGCGCATCGCCCTCGAAAGAGGCGTATCTCCAAGTGCCGCAAGGATCTCTTGGAAGGATGTCATGCTCTCATCCTGTCCGAGCTTGAAGCGCGTGCTTGATCGCACCACCTTGGCCCGGAAGGCAACGACGTGTGCGACGAGGTCTGCATAACGCGGGCCCATCCGTTCGACCGTCCATCCTCCCTCTTCGGTTCCCTCCAATAGGGTGGCAAGCGTGCGGATCACACGATCCTCGTTGCCAGGCTCCAACATGATATCGACTTCGAACTGCGCCAGGCGATAGTTCCAAGTCGGTCCCCAATCAGTCTTCGAAACCATCGAAGGCGAGATATAGGCATGCGGGCCGAAGAAGCTGACATGGGCGCGCGGCGTCGCAACCACGCGTGCAACATGCGGATTGGCCTTTGCGAAATGCCCGACCAGCATGCGAACCTCCCCCGCTTCGTCCAGCTCCGCGAATAGCGGCAAAGGGGTCGAGATGAAGCCTCCGCAGTCATGCGTCGTAACGAGGCCCAGCACTTCTTGCCGCACCATCCTCGCGACGTCTCCGCTACGGCGCGGCGCAAAACGGCTCATCGTCGCACCAGATCCTAGCGCCCTAGCCCGTCAAGGCTGCCATGGACTGTCCGCCCCCGGAACATGGTCAGCACCACCCGGGTTGCGTGGATGCGCCTGGCGGGGACTTTGAACAGGTCCTGATCGAGCACGATCAGGTCAGCACTCTTGCCCGGCAGGATGGAGCCAGTCTCCTTCTCGAGGTGGTTCACATAGGCCACGTTGAGCGTATAGGCCTTGAGTGCCTGGGCGAGCGTGACGGCCTCGTTTGGCTCAAGCGGCGGCTTGTCGCCTTCGGGCGCGACGCGGGTGAGCGCGACTTCGATCCCCTCGAACGGGTTGGCGGAGGCGACCGACCAGTCGGCGCCATAGGCCAGCCGACCGCCGGCGCGCAGAACGCTGCCCGCCGGATAGATATAGGTCGAGCGGACCGGGCCGATCTGCTCCTTGGTGAGGTCCATATAGGCTTCGTTGCAGGCCCAGAGCGGCTGGAACACTGCCGTCACGTTGAGCTTGCCGAAGCGCGGCTGGTCGGCCGGATCGATGACGTTCATGTGCGACATCATCGGGCGAGTATCGGTCATGCCGTCCTTGCCGCGGGTGCGCTCGACGGCGTCCAGCGCCTCGCGCACGGCAGCGTCGCCGATCGTGTGGAAGTGCGACTGCATGCCCCTGGCATCGAGCGCCGCCACGGCTTCGGACAAGGTGTCGAGGCCGATCTGGGTGGCGCCCTTCTCGCTGGTGCCCTCATAGGGCTTGAGCATCGCGGCGGTGCGCTGGGGGATCACCCCGTCGATGAAGAACTTCACGCCATTGGCGGCGAGCCCGAGCTGCTTCGCCCGGGCGGAGAGCTTGAGGATGTCGCCCATCTGCTCGATGCCGCGCTCATTGTTCCAGCGCAGGTCCATCGCGGTGTGCATGGTGAGCTCGCCACGGGCCTTCACGGCCTCGTACGCGTCGATCGCACGGCTAGTGCCGCCCTTGTCCCACTCGACCGCGGCATCGTGCCACGAAGTGATGCCCATCGAGTTGAAGAACTTGACCGTATAGCGGATCGCGCCCTGCAAGTCGGCGTCGGTAGGCGCGGGCACGAGCTTGTCGACCAGCGCCATCGCCGATTCCTCGAGCCCGCCGACCGGCTCGCCGGTCTTCGGATCGCGGTCGATCGTCCCGTTCTTGGGGTCGGGCGTATCCTTGGTGATGCCGGCCAGTTCGAGCGCCCTGGAGTTCACCCAGAGCGTGTGCCCGTCGGACTCGAAGATCAGCGGGCGATCCTTCGAGATCTCGTCGAGCAGCTGCTTGTTGGGGATGCCGTTGGGCGGGAACAGGGTCTGGTTGAAGCCCGAGCCGAAGATCGTGCCGGTGCCGGGGTTCTTCTTCACGCACTCGGCGATGATCCGGCGATAATCGTCGAGCGTCTTGCCGGCGTGGAGCGAGCAGCGGGCATGGCTCATCCCGCCGAAGATCGGGTGGGCATGCGCATCGCCAAAGGCCGGCATCAGGAAGCGGCCGTGGAGATCGACGACCTGGGTTTTCGCGCCCTTGCGCTTCGCGATCTCGGCGACGCTGCCGACGGCGAGGATGCGGCCATCCTTGATCGCCACGGCCTGCGCCCAGGGCTTGCCCTCCTCCACCGTATAGACCCGGCCATTGGTGAGGATCAGGTCCGCCGCCTCGGGTGCCGACAGCGCCGGCGCGCTGTTGGCAGTGGCGGCAAGGAGCAACCCGGCGGTCGCGGAGCGGAGGAACAGGGAATGACGAGCGAACCGAGGGGCCATGAGGGGCAATTCCTGTGCAAGCTTGAACAATAAGGGGGCCGGAGGGTCTTCCCTTCCGGCCCCATGAGGCAAGGTTAGAAGCGGCGGCGCAGCGTGGCGAGCACGGTGCGATCCTTGCCGAGATAGCAATAGCCCTCGGCCACCGCGGCGCTGTAGGTGCAATTGGTGTAGACGCGCTCGTTGAAGATGTTCGCGCCGTTCACCGACAGCGACCATTTGCCGTAGCTCAGCTCAGCCATCGCATCGGCCAAGGTGACCGGCGCGATGCGGTAGAGCTGGTCGAAGCTGACCTTGTCGCTCTGGTAGCGCACGCCCGCGCCGAGCTTGAGGCCGAGCTCGCCGCCCAGGTCGAACCGCTTCGAGGCCCAGACCGAGGCCTGGTGCTCGGGCAGGTTCTCACGCCGGTCGCCACGCTGGCGGCCATCAACCTTGAGATATTGCGCGCGCGTGTAGCTGTACGCCGCGGTCAGGTCCAAGTCGCCGGGCAGCTTCACATTGGCTTCCGCCTCGATCCCGCGCGAGCCGGTGGAGCCGCCCTGGATGAAGTTCTGCAGCTCGTTCGGATCGGCGATCAGGACATTCTGTTCCTTGATGTCATAGGCCGCGATCGTGAACAGCATGCGCTTCGAGGGCTGGAACTTGATGCCCGCCTCGTACTGCCGGCCGGTGCGCGGCACATAGGCGACGCCGAAGAAGTTCGAGCCAAACACCGGCAGGAACGATTCCGAATAGTTGAAATAGGGCGACACGCCCTTCACGACGTCGGCGATGATGCCGGCGCGGAAGGTCCAGGCCTTGTTGGCCGCCAGCTCAGTGCCGTTGACGTTCGACTTCACATTGTCGTGCCGCGCGCCGAACACCAGCGAGACGCGATCCCAGGCACGAATCTGGTCCTGGACATAGAAGCCGGTCTGCGAGTTCTTGGTGTCGGTCGTCCAGCCCACGCCATACGCGAACGGCACCCCGTACACCGGATTGTAGAGGTTGAGCCCCGGCGCCTGACCGAAGCCTTCCTGCTTGTCCTCGCGGAACTCGGTATAGTCGAAGCCCGCCAGGATCTGATGCTCCAGCGGCCCGGTGGCGAAGCTCAGCACCAGGTTGTTGTCGCTGTTGAGCCCGGTGTACTTGGCCCGGTTCAGATACCAGGCGCGGTTGGCGATGGTGCGGCCGGCATCGGCATAGGCGCCGCCGAAGCCGGTATAGCCGAACACCTCCTGATAGTCGGTGTCCTGCTCGAAGGCGCGGTTGCGGCTGCTGAAGGTCAGGTTGTCGCTGAAGCGATGCGTCACCAGCAGCGAAAGCGCATAATGGCTGGCCAGCGTGTGGTTGAAGCCCGGCTCGCCCAGGTAGAAATCGTCCGAAATCTTGGTCGCGCCGCTGCCGTCGACCGTCTTGCTGGTCGGCAGATAGGTCTGGCTGCCGAGATGGTCGCGCTGGTACAGGCCGATGAAGGTGACTTCGGTGTCCGGGCCCGGCTTGAGCGTGACTGCCGGCATCACCACGATGCGATCGTTCTTCTGGCCCTTCTGCTGCAGGTCCGCATCGCGGACGAGGCCGACGAGGCGCGCCGAGACGCCGTCGACGATCGGGCCGGTCACATCGAGCTGGAACTGCTTGTAGTCGTCGGTGCCGTAGGTGACGCCGACTTCGCCGCCAAAGCCTTCGCGCGGGCGTTTGCTGATCGAATTGAGGATGCCGCCGGCGCCGCCGCCGCCGTACAGCGTCGAGGACGGGCCGCGCAGCAGCTCGGCGCGCTCGACGGTGAAGATCTCGAGACGGCCGCCATAGATAAAGCCAGGCATGCGGTTGAGACCGTCGAGATACTGCTCGGCGCCGGTGCCGCGCACCGCGAGGAAGTCACCGCGCGTATCGACGCCGTTCAGCTCGCTCGAGGCGCCCGCGCTGTAGCGGATGACGTCCTGGAGATTGACCGCCGCGCGATTGTGGAACTCCTCGGCAGTGATGACGCTCACCGACTGCGGGATTTCCGTGACCGGCGTATCCGTCTTGGTGCCCGAAAGCGCGCGCTCGCCGGTGACGACGATCGTTTCGTCGTCCTTCGGCGCCGCATCGCTGTCCTGCGCCATCGCCGCGCCGGACCAGCCGATCACCGCGCATGCCGAGAGCAGCGCGAGCCGCGTCTGCTTTACCAGTTTCCCTGAAAGTTCGTGTGTCATGGCCGCCCACCCTTTGCTCTTTGCGCCGGCCTCGTGGATGTCGCCTCCCGTGACGACAGCCGGCTTGTTTGCAGGGGCATTGAACAGCCAGCGTCGCAAAACCGTCACGCGGTTTTCAGGGTAATTCCGGGCACAAGACGGGTAAGGCTTTACCCTGTTTGGGGGAACGGCCCGATCAGAGCGCGCCCGAGCCCATATCGCCCCCGTCGATCAGTCCGCGCTCGTGCGACACCCGCACCGCATCGCGCCGCTTGTTGACCCCGATCTTCCGGAACACCGCCTTGAGCCGATATTTCACCGTATCGGGCGACATGCCGATCAGCCGGGCAATCTCCTTGTTGGAGTAGCCCTGGCTAAGATGGCGCAGGATCGCCGCTTCGGCATCGTTGAGCGCATCGGGGGCCGGCGCGGGCGCGCGGGCACTGCCCATCGTCTTGGACAGGGTCTTGAGGAACTGGGCGCGGAACCGGTCCGGCGTGGCCGCGAGCGCTTCCTCCAGCGCCGGCTGGACGAAGGCGCGCGCATTGAGGAACGGGCGCACGATGCCCTGGAACATCGCGGTGCCGACGGCCTCGTCGAAACAGGCCTGAGCCTTGCCCGCCTCGCCGATGGCGCGATAGCCCTCGGCCTTGAGCAGGTTGAGATCGATCAGCAGCCGGCCGGCACCGTGCTGGCGGGCCCAGCGGCTCATCACGACCAGCTCGTCGAGCGCGCTGTGGTGGGCGCCGGTGAACAGCTGGAGGCGGACCCGGCAGATCGCGGCGGCGACGGCCACCGGGCGATAGATCGGCGATTCCTCGGCCATCGCATCGGCCTGGGCGTCGAGGCCGATCGTGGCGGCGAAGGCGCGGGCTTCGCCGAGCGAGACCGGGTCGCGCAGGAGCAGTTCGAGCTCGCACAGCTCGGCGAGCAATTCCAACTGGCGCAGGCGACGGCGCTGGGCGACGCCGCGGGCACGGGCGAGCAGTGCACGGGCGGCATCGAGCGAACCCTCATCGGCCGCGCTGTGCGCCGCAGTGAAATAGGCGGCGGCATAGACGTCCACCCAGCCATCCGACTGCTCCATGTGCGGCAGCGCCCATTCGAGCAGCGCATTGGCCTCGCCGGCGCGGTCCTGCTCGTAGAGCAGCTCCGCTTCGAACGCGGCGCAATTGGCGGCGAGATCGGAGCGCGCGCCGAAATCCGCCTCGATCTCGCCGCGCGCCACCGCGAGCACCGTCACCGCATCCTTCAGCCGCCCCTGCGCCTCGCGGATGCGCGCTTCGTGGAAGCGGGTGAACAGCTCGCTATAGGGCGAGCCCATCGCCTGGTAATGCGCGCGGGCCGTCAGCGTCGGCTCCATCGCGCGCTCCAGCCAGCCGCCCTCATAATATTTGGACGCCAGCGATTCGCTGACATTGGCGAGGATCAGGTGATCGTCGGCCGGCAGGGTGCGCAGCAGCGCCTCGCGGGCGAGCAGGTCTTCAAGCGCCATCGGCTGGTTCTCATATTCGGCCAGGATGTCGCCGACGACGCGGATCTCGGTCCACAGATCGGGCGAAGTGTCCTCCTGCTCCGATCGCGCGACCTGACGATCATAGGCGAGGCGCGCCGCGTCCATCCGGCCGCATTTCATGTCGAGATAGAGCCTGGCCAGCACCAGCGCCGGGCTGGCATCGATCTCGGCGGCACTCAGCCGGGCGAGCCCGCGCTCGACCAGGTTGAGCTGCCCCTGGGGGATCAGCCGCCAGCCACCGGCATCCTCCAGCACCCCGGCCAGCAGCGCCGGGTCTTCGGCCTCGATCGCATGGCTGATCGCCTCGGCGGTCTCGCCGCGCGCATCGAACCACAGCGCCAGTCGCTGGTGCAACATGCGATATTGGCCGATGTCGCGCCGTGCGAGGCGCTGGCGGAGATACTCGGCGAAGAGCTGGTGGTAGCGCCAGGCGTCGCGCGCCGGCGACAGCGGGGTGAGCAGCACGCCCTGCTGCTCCAGCCGCTCGAGCAGCAGCCCGCCATCCTGGCGATCGCAGATCAGGTTGAGCGCCTCACCGGTCACCTGGCCGAGCAGCGACGTGCGCAACACCACTTCCTGCACATCCTCGGGCAGCGACATCAGTACCTGTTCTGAGAGATAGCCGGCCAGTTCCGAGCCGGAGCCCCCTGCCCCGCCAACAAAGCTGCTCCGGTCGATGCCGCGCTTGAGCGAGAACAGGGTGAGCTGGAGCGCGATCGGCCAGCCTTCGGTGCGCTCGATCAGGCTGCGGACATCGTCGTCGCCCAGCGGCATGCCCTCGGCGCGGGCGAGCATCTCCTCCGCCTCGGGGCTGGAGAATTTCAGGTCCTCGGCGGAGAGTTCGAGCAGTTGCCCCTCGGCAGCGAGCATCGCCTGGCCGAGCCGAGGATAATCGCGCGAGGCGATGATGAAGTGGCAGTTGCGCGGCGCCAGCCGGATCAGCGACTGTAGGAAATCGAGCACTTCGACACTTTCCGCGCAGTGGAGATCGTCGAGAATCAGCACCGCCTGGCGCGGATCGCGGGCCAGCCGGTTGATGATCGCCGACAGCGCCGCACGCGCGGGCATGCCGGAGGAAGCGGGCTCGCCTTCCTCCTCGCCTTCGCCGCTGATCGCATAGCTGATGTACTGCGCCAAGCGCTTGGCATCGGCATCGTCGCGCTCGAGCGTGAGCCAGGCGACGAGCCGGTCGCTCCCTTTGAAGCGGCGGCGCCACTGGGCGAGCAGGCTGGTCTTGCCATAGCCCGCCGGCGCATGGATGAGCGTGAGCCGCCGCCCGAGCGCGCCGTCGAGCCGGTCGAGCAGCGCATCGCGGCGGATCTGGTCACCCATCCACAATGGCGGCGCGACCTTGGTCGGGATCAGTTCGTCTATCGCGGCTACTCCACCCATGCCGATTCGCTAGACCGAAGACGGTACAAGAAGATGGCAAGTGCGGGAGCGACTTACCCGTCCGGGCGCCCCGATTACCCGTTCGCCGACCCCGCGCACCCGTTTCCCGCATTGCGCGGCGAAGCTGCCGGCCCTTAGCTCGCAAGGATTATGGGGCGTGCCAAAGGATTGGTGTAGCGTGCGAATTGGGGTCGATGTCGGGGGAACGAATACCGACGCCGTGCTGATGACCGGGGCTGAGGTGGTCGCCTGGACCAAGCAGCCGACGACGGCCGATGTCGGATCGGGCGTTGCCGCCGCGATCCGCGCGGTGCTGGCCGATGGGCGTGTCGCCCCAGAGGCGGTGGCGTCAGTGATGATCGGCACCACCCATTTCACCAACGCGCTGGTGGAGCGCAACAAGCTCGACCGGGTGGGCATATTGCGGCTCGCCAGCCCCGCCGGCGAAGCGCTGCCGCCGATGACTGGCTGGCCCGAGGCACTGTCCGCACAGATCGACGCGAAGACCTATCTCCTGCCCGGCGGCTTCGAGTTCGACGGGCGCGAGATCGCGCCGCTCGACAAGTCGGCGGTGCGGAATGCGGCACGCGAGCTGCGCGCGATGGGCATCGACTCGATCGCGATCAGCAGCGTATTCGCGCCGGTGAACCCGTCGATGGAGGAACGTGCCGCCGCGCTGGTGGCGGAAGAGCATCCGGAGGCACGGGTCACCGTGTCGCATACGCTGGGCCGGATCGGCTTTGTCGAGCGCGAGAATGCCGCGATCCTCAACGCCGCGCTGGGAAGCCTCGCGGCGCATGTCGTCGCCTCGTTCGAGCGGGCGCTGGCCGAGATCGGCATCGATGCGCCGCTCTATCTCTCGCAGAATGATGGCACGCTGATCTCCGCCTCGCATGCCGCGGCCTATCCGGTGCTGACGATCGGATCGGGGCCGACCAACTCGATGCGCGGCGCGGCGTTCCTCACCGGGGTGCGCGACGCGATCGTGCTCGATGTCGGCGGCACCACCACCGATCTGGGCGTGCTGGCCAATGGCTTTCCGCGCGAATCCTCGGTCGCGGTCGATATCGGCGGGGTGCGGATCAACTTCCGCATGCCGGACATCCTGGCGCTCGGCCTGGGCGGCGGCACGCGCATCCATCTCGACCCGGCACGCTATGGCGCCGAGGGGATCGACGCGGAGGAGCTGCGCGTCGGGCCGGACTCGGTGGGCTTCCGCATCACCGAGCAGGCCCGGCTGTTCGGCGGCACCACGCTTACCGCCAGCGATGTCGCGGTCGCCGCCGGGCGCGCGCGCTTCGGCGATCCGGCCAAGCTGCCGGCGCTCTCCGAGGGCATGCGTGACGCAGTGTGGGCGCGGATGCAGGCGATGCTCGAGGAAGCGGTCGACCGGATGAAGACCAGCCGCGGCGAAGTCGTGCTCCTGGCCGTGGGCGGCGGCAATTTCCTGGTGCCCGACAGCCTGCACGGCGCCACCCGGGTGGTGCGCCCGCCGCACGCCGCCGTCGCCAATGCCGTGGGTGCGGCGATCGCCCAGGTCGGCGCGATGGTCGACCAGGTCGTGTCGTTCGATCGCGAGCCGCGCGAGGCTGCGCTGGAACGGCTGCAGACCGAAGCGCGCGACCAGGCGATCGCAGCCGGCGGCATTCCCGAGACCGTAGAAATCGTGGAGATGGACGAAGTGTATCTCAGCTATCTGCCCGGCCGCGCCGCGCAGGTCCGTGTCCGCGCCGTCGCAGACCTTGCCGGCACCCCTGCCTTGGCCGCCCATGCGCATTGATCGCCAGGCGCTGCTCGACCTCGCCACCGGCGCCGCCTTCCTCGGCTCGGGCGGCGGCGGCGACCCCTATTATTCGCAGCTGCTCGGCGAGGCCGAGATCGCGCGGCGGGGGCCGTTCAACCTGGTCGCGCTCGATGCACTGGCCGATGATGCGCTGATCGCACCGTGCGGCTGGGTCGGCGCGCCGACCGTCTCCGCCGAGAAGCTGCCCAATGGCCGGGAAGCCCTGCTCGGCCTGCGCGAGCTGGAGCGGATCTACGGCCGCCCGATTGATGCGGTGATGCCGATCGAGATCGGTGGCGGCAACGGCCTGGCGCCTTTGCTCGCCGCGGCCGAGCTCGGCATCCCGGTAGTCGATGCCGACGGCATGGGCCGGGCCTTCCCGGAATCGCAGATGACGGTGTTCAGCGTCGACGGGCTCTCCGCCTGCCCCTCCGTTGTCACTTCGGCCAATGGCGAGCTGCGGCTGATCGAGACCGACGACAATCTGGAGCATGAGCGCGTGGCGCGGCAGCTCTCGATCGAGTTCGGCGGCAACGCCCATATGGTCGAATATCCGCTGACCGGCGCGCAGGCCAAGCGCCACGCGATCGGCGGCAGCATCTCGGCGGCGGTGGCGATCGGCGCGGCGGTGCGCATCGCGCGCGCGGCGGGCGACGATCCATTCGAGTCGCTGCACAAGGCGCTGATGGCCAGCGGGCTTTATCCCTTTGCCGGCACGATCTTCGACGGCAAGGTCGTCGATGTCGAGCGCGAGACCAAGGGCGGCTTCTCGGTCGGCCATGTCGTGATCGAGGGGTTCGGGGGCGAAGGGCGGATGGATCTGGAATTCCAGAACGAGAACCTGATTGCCCGGGTAAACGGCGAGGTTCGCGCGATGGTGCCCGACCTGATCACCGTGATGGACCGCGAGACCGCCGACAGCATCGTCACCGAGCGACTGAAATTCGGCCAGCGCGTCAAGGTGGTCGGCGCCGCTGCGCCGGCGGTGCTGCGTGCCGAGCGGGCGCTGACCTTTGTCGGGCCGAGTGCCTTCGGCTTTAGCGAACCCTATCGTCCCATTGAGGACCTCAACGGCTGGAACCGCGGATGAGCCACGAAGCTGACGATGCCTATGCTCATTCGCCGGTGCCCCAGGGCATCACCGTTCCCGGATGGCGCGTGGGCTTGATCGTCGCCAGCTTCTCGATCGGCCTGCCGGACTTCCTCAACGGCTCGCATAACGCGCTGGCGCTGGGCTTTTCCGGCGCGGTGATCGCTGCGGTGATCGCGAGCCTCATTCTGTGCGTCGGCGGCTCGATGACCGCGATCGTCAGCGTCCGCACCCGGCTTTCGACCTACCTCCTCGTCCGCCGCTCGTTCGGCACCGGCGGGGCGGCGCTGATCAACACGGTGATCGCGCTGATCCATTTCTGCTGGTTCGGCGTGAATGCCTCCTTCTTCGGCGAGGCGATGGTCGAGGCGGCTAGGGCCAATGGCCTGCCGGGCAATTTCACTGCCTTCGTCATCCTCGGCAGCGTGCTGATGATGGGATCGACGGTGATCGGCTTCCGCGCGCTCGACCGGCTGGCGCTGGTCGCGGTGCCGGTGCTCGCCGCGATCCTGCTCGCGGTGGTGGTGGTGACGCTGCAGACCCACGGCTTCGTCACCGCGGCCGATCCCAACCCGCCCGAGCCGATGACGCTCGGCATCGCGATATCGGCGCTGATCGGCGCCTATATGCTCGCGGTGGCGACGATGCCCGACCTGTCGCGCTTCACCCGCACTCGGCGTGGGGCGATCGCCAGCATGGCGCTGTCCTTCCCGATCGCGACGCCGCTGATGATGACCGCCGCCGCGATCCCCGCACTGGCGACGCACGAGACCAGCGTGATGAAGCTGATCACAGCCTATGGCTTCGGCACCCCGGTGCTGTTCCTGCTTCTGCTGCCGACCTGGACGATCAACGCGCTCAACCTCTATTCGTCGAGCCTGTCGCTGGGCAGCACCTTTCCCAAGGTGCGGCAATGGGTGTTCACTGTGGCGGGCGGCGTGATTGGTACGATCCTGGCGCTGATGGGCATCCTCGAGGCGTTCATCCCCTTTGTGCTGTTCCTCGGCCTGATCATCCCGCCGATCGCAGCGATCTATGTGATCGACGCCTGGACGCGCTACCGCACTGCCGACGCGGCGGAATCGCTGCTCGGCCTGCCGAAGTTCGACTGGCGGGCGATCGCGACTTGGGGGATCTCGGTGGTGGTGGGCGTGCTCGGAGCCTATAAGGGCTGGACGCTCACCACCGTGCCGGCGCTCGACGCGACGATCGTCGCCGCGGCGATCTACGGGGTGCTGCTCAAGGCCAGGCGAACGCGAAGCGCAGCGTAGAGGTTACCGCGCGGGCAGGCACGGTGATGTGGACTTCGTCGTCATAGGCTTCGTGGCGGGCGCGCAAGCCATGGGCCGATAGCGGGTCCATCCGGCGGACGAACGCCTCGGCGTCCCAACGCTCGAGGATCGTCTCCTCGCGCTCGCCCCAGACGACCATCAGCCGCGCGACCCTGATGGTCTTGCCCGATTGCAGCCCGGCGGCGAAGGCGCGTTCCTCCTGCTGCATTTCCTGGTCATGCCAGAACAGCGAGGGGCTGGCCGCGATCAGCGCGTGGAAGGCGCTCGGCCGGGTGAACATCGTGTGGATCGCGAACAGGCCGCCCAGCGAATGGCCGAACAACGCCTGCCGGTCGCGGTTGATCGTGTAGCGCCGGTCGAGCTCGCTGCGCAGCGGGCCGGTGAGGAAATCGAGGAACGGGTCCCAGCCGCCATAGGGCGCCTTGGCGAGCGAGACGTCCCAGGGCGGCGGCGGCGGGCCGCCGGTGAAGTCGCGGATGCGGCGGATGTCATAGGCCTTGTCGGTCTTGTACCCCACGCCGACGATGATCGTCTTGCCGGGATCGGCCTTCATGTACTCGTGCATCCGCCGGGTCTCGGCGAAGCCGGCGAACATCGCATTGCCGTCGAGCACGAGGAGCACCGGCCAGCCGCCCTCGGGAGCCGGGCCATCGGGCTTGGAGACGAAGATCTGGTAGGGATAACCGTCGGCGCTCTTGAGCTCCCAAGTCTCGGTATCGGGGAGAACATAGCCGGGTGCCGCTAGCGGTGCGGTCTGGGCATGAACGGCTGGCGCGGCGGCCAGCAGACAGAGCGCGAGGGCGCTGGTGGCGAGCAATCTGGGCATCCTGTCCTCCTGATTTGGGAGGGATTGAACGCCGTCTGGCGCCGTGCTGCCATCGGGTGCGGCGGGTAAGGCGGAGAATTTTCGGGTAGCTAGACCGCGACCACCCCGGCCGCGACCAGCGCATCGATCGCGGCGTCGTCATAGCCGCAGCCCAACAGCGCCGCGCGGCTGTCCTCGCCCAGGGCATGGGGCGGCGTGTCGGGGGTCTGAGGGATGCCGGTGAACTGGACCGGCTGGGGGATCATCCGCGCGACCGGAAACCCCTCGGGAACGTCGAAGAAGCCGATCTCCTTGAGGTGCGGATCTTCGAGCAATTCCAGCGGCATGGGCACGCGCGAGCAGGGTATGTCGATCGCCTCCAGCGCTTCGATCCAGGCATCGGTGCCGCGGGCCTCAAGGCTGGCGGCGACGATGGCGTAGAGGTCCCCAATATGGGCCTGGCGCTCGGCCGGGGACTTGAACCAAGCCTCCTCGCAGACCTCGGCCCGGCCGATCGCGGCGAGGAAGCGGCGCCATTGCGGCTCGGTGTAGGGGAGCACCGCGATCCAGCCATCGGCGGTGCGGAAGGGCCGGCGATCGGGGGAGAGCAGGCGCGGATACCCGGGTACGCCGTTGTTGGCAAAGGTTGCGCCGGAGAGATGCTCGTTCATCAGGAAGGCGACCATCACCTCGAACATCGGCACCTCCACGCGGAAGGGTCCCGGCCGTCCCCTTTCGCGCGCGTACAGCGCCGAAACTATACCGTATACCACGTGCAAGGCAGCGACCTTGTCCGCGACGATGGTCGGCGCGAAGGCGGGTGTGCCGCTTTGCAGGGCCGCGAGCCCGGCCAAGCCGCTCGCCGCCTGGATGATGTCGTCAAAGGCCGGACGGTCGCGATATTGCCCGCCGCGGCCGAAGCCGGTGGCCGCGCAATGGACGATGTTCGGGTTAATCGCGATGACCTGTTCATATCCGAGTCCAAGTCGCTCGGAAGCGTCCAGTCGCATATTGTGGAACAGCACGTCGGCGCTCTCAACCAGCCTTGCCAGCGCCGCCCGCCCTTCGGGCTTTTTGAGGTCGAGTGCCAGCATCCGCTTATTGCGGTTATTGTTGACGAACAGCGCCCCGCCCCCCGGCCCCTGCGGATGAGCATGGCGGGCGATGTCCCCTTCCAGCGGCTCGACCTTGATCACCTCGGCCCCGAGATCGGCGAGGATCTGGCCCGCATAGGGGCCAAGCACCACCGCGCCGACTTCGATCACACGCACGCCTTCGAGCAGGGGAAGCACGGCAACTCTCCACAAATTCGTTTGACTCAAATTTCCATATGTGGACAAATTAGTCTAGCATTAGAAACTTGAGAGGTCGCCATGGAATATCGCTTCGACCGTCTGTTCATCGGCGGCGAATGGGTCACCCCCATTGACGGCGGGGCGCGCCCGAGCATCGATCCGGCAACCGGAAAGCCCTGGGGCGATGTTGCCTATGGCGGCGCGCAGGACGTGGACCGGGCCGTCGCGGCGGCGCGCGAAGCCTTTGAAGGACCGTGGCGCAAGATGGCGCCGTGGGAGCGCGCGGCGCTGATCCGCAAGTTCGCCGACCTCTACGCGACGCAGGTCGATGCGCTCGCCCGCATCGAATCACAGGACAATGGCCGGGCGATCCGGGAATCGCGCGGCGATATCGGGCTGCATTCCCAATATTATCACTGGTTCGCCTCGCTGGCCGACAAGCTGGGCGGGCGGACGATCCCGATGGACGACAGCGTCCATGCCTTCACCACCCGCTCGCCGGTGGGTGTGGTCGGCACGATCACCCCGTGGAACGTGCCGCTGATGGCCGCCGCGTGGAAGCTGGGCCCTGCCCTCGCCGCCGGCTGCACGCTGGTCCTCAAGCCTGCCGAGCAAACTCCAGCCTCGTCGCTGGCACTGGCGAAGCTGTTCGAGGAAGCCGGCTTCCCGCCGGGCGTGGTCAATGTCGTGCCAGGCGACGGGCCGGTCGCCGGCGCCCATCTCGTTTCGCACCCGGACGTGGACAAGATCGCGTTCACCGGCGAAGGCGCGACTGCCAAGACGATCCTCAAGACCGGGGCCGACACGCTCAAGCGCTTCTCGTTCGAGCTGGGCGGCAAGGCGCCGCATATCCTGTTCGCGGACTGCGACGTGGAGAATGCGCTCAACGCCGCGACCGGATCGGCCTGGGCGCTGTGCGGCCAGAGCTGCGCGCTAGGCAGCCGCATCCTGGTCGAGCGGCCGATCTATGAGCAGGTCGTCGAAGGCTTCCGCCGTAATGCCGCGCGGGTACGGGTGGGCAATCCGCTCGACCAGGCGACGCATATGGGCCCGCAAGCGCACCAGCAGCAGCTCGACAAGACGCTCTCCTATGTCGCGATCGGCAAGGAGGAGGGTGCCGAGCTGGTGTCCGGCGGCGCGCGGCTGGACGGGGACGGCTATTTCGTCGCGCCGACCGTGTTTGCCGGGGTAGCGCCGGAAATGCGGATCGCGCAGGAGGAGATCTTCGGGCCCGTCGCCGCGATTATCCCGTTCGACGGCGAGGAAGAAGCGGTCGCGATCGCCAATGGCACGCAATATGGCCTGGCCGCCGGCCTGTGGACTGGCGATGTCGGCCGCGCCCACCGGGTGGCCAACCGGATCGAGGCGGGCATCGTCTGGGTCAACACCTATCGCTATATCCGCTGGTCCACCCCCTATGGCGGGGTGAAGTCGAGCGGCTGGGGCCGGGAGAACGGGATCGAGGCGCTCGATTCCTATCTCGAGACCAAGACCACCGTCATTTCCACCACCGGCAAGTTCGCCGATCCCTTCGCCAATTGAGGAACTGAAGTCATGCGTTTGCAGGGCAAGCTCGCCATCGTCACCGCCGCCGCATCGGGCATGGGCCGCGAGGGCGTCCGCCGCTTCGTGCGCGAAGGCGCGCGGGTGGCCGCGATCGACATCAGCTCGGAAGCGCTGAACGCGCTGGTCGCCGAGTTCGGACCGGACAAGGTGGTGCCGATCGTCGCCGATCTCTCGACGCCCGAGGGCGCGCGGGGCAGCATCGACCAGGCGGTGGAAGCGCTGGGTGGAGCGGATATCCTGTGGGCGCATGCCGGCATGCCCGGCCCCGCCTCGGTCGAGAATCTCGACATGGATGCCTATCGCAAGGCGATCGACCTCAACATCACGTCCGCCGCGCTGGGCGCGGGCCACGTAGCGCCGCACATGCGGGCGCGCGGCGGCGGCTCGATCATCTTCACCTCGTCGATCTCCGGGCTGGTCGGATCGATGATGAGCCCGATCTATTCGGCGGCGAAATGGGGCGTTGTCGGGCTCGGGAAATCGCTGGCGCTGGCGCTGGCGGGCGACGGCATCCGCGTCAACGTGGTGTGCCCGGGGCTGGCCGATACGCCGATGAAGATCGGCTTCACCGGCCGCAGCGGCGATCCGGCCGAAGCGGCGGCGAACGAAGCCAAGGTGGTCGGCGCGGTGCCGATGGGCCGGCTGGTCAAGCCGGGCGAAGTGGCGGATGCGGCGCTGTGGCTGGCTTCGGACGAGGCTAGCTTTGTGACCGGCGTGGCGCTGCCGGTGGATGGCGGGTTTACCGCGCGGTGATTCTGGGGCGCCCCTCCAAGATCCTCCCCCGGAGGGGGAGGATGGAAGGCCCCGCAGTTGCCGCGCAGCAACTGGCGTCATATCGCGGCCCCTTCCCCTTTGTGACGGACAGCATCGATGACGGTACGGCAGGCGGAGAACGCGCTTCAGGTGCTGGAATATTTCGCCGAGCGGCGGCGACCGGCGACGGCAGCGGAGATTGCGGACGATCTCGGCTGGCCGCGATCGAGCACGTTCAAGCTGCTCGGCACGCTGGCGGCGCGGGGCTATCTCTACGAGCCGCAGGGGCGCGGCGGGCACTATCCCAGCCCGCGCTGGCTGGAGCTGGCCGAGCAGGTGGCGCAGGCCGATCCGCTGCCGCCGCAAGTGCTCAAGCTGGTGCAGGACGTGGCGGCCGAGACCGGCGAGACCACCGCGATCTCGGCACCGGCGGGCATCTTCGCGATGTTCGTCGCGGTGAAGGAATCGCGCCATGCGGTGCGCTACTTCGCGCAGGTGGGCGACCGGGTGCCGATCCATGCCAGCTCGGCGGGACGTGCGCTGCTCGCCCAGATGCCGGCCGAGGAGCGCCAGGCGCTGTACCGCAAGATGGATTTCACCGGCTATTCGGCGACCACGCCGGTGTCGCCCGAGCGGATCGAGGCCGACCTGGCCGAGGCCGCGGCGCGCGGCTGGCACCAGAGCAATGCCGAGTACACGCCGGACCTGGCGGGCGTCGCCCTGCCGCTGCCGGTGGCCGGGCGACGGCTGTCGATCGTGGTGGTCGGGCCGGTGTCGCGCTGCCTGGAGCGGCGGCCGGAGCTGGCGGCGGTGCTGCAACGGCAGGTGGGGAGGCTGGGCTGAACCTACTCCCCTCCCTGCAAGGGAGGGGAACGACATAACCCGCCCCCAATACCCCCGATGCCCCGCCGATGCAGGCGCGGGCACGGTTTCCAACGAGAGGAATGCCATGTCCCACGATCCCCGCGCGGCGATCGCCGCTGAACCCATGCGGCTGGCGCAGATCGCGGTGGTCGCGGTCTGCATCGCGCTGAACGCGCTCGACGGCTTCGACGTGCTGGCGATCAGCTTCGCCGCGCCCGGCATCGCGAAGGAATGGGGTGTCGACAAGGCGACGCTGGGCGTGGTGCTGTCGATGGAGCTGATCGGCATGGCCGCGGGATCGGTGCTGCTCGGCAATCTTGCCGACCGGATCGGGCGGAGGCCGACGATCCTTGCCTGCCTGTGCGTGATGGCGATCGGCATGTTCGCCGCATCACAAGCGACCGGCGTGGAGATGCTCTCGGCGATCCGGCTGTTCACCGGGCTGGGGATCGGCGGCATGCTCTCGGCGACCAGCGCGATGGTCGCGGAATTCTCGAACAGCCGACGGCGCGGGCTGAACACGGTGCTCAACATCGCCGGCTATTCGACCGGAGCGATCCTGGGCGGACTGGTCGCCTCGTCGCTGCTGGCGGGCAGCGGCGACTGGCGCCATGTGTTCCTGTTCGGCGGGACGATGACGCTGGTGGCGCTGCCGCTCGCCTGGTTCCTGCTGCCGGAATCGATCGACTCGCTGCTGGCGCGGCGGCCGGCGGGGGCGCTGGACGCGATCAACCGCGCCCTCGCCCGCCTGCGCCGCGCACCGATCGCGGCGCTGCCGCCAGCCGATGCAGCGCGTGCCCGGCCGTCGATCCTCGCCTTGTTCTCGCGCGACTATCGCGCGGTCACGATCCTACTGACGATCGCCTATTTCGCCCAGATCACATTCTTCTACTACATCCAGAAATGGGTGCCGAAGATCATCGTCGACATGGGCTTCGACGCGGCGCAGGCCGGGCGCGTGCTGGTGGCGGCCAATGTCGGCAACCTGCTTGGCGCGCTGGTGATCGGCCTGGCCACCCAGCGGCTGCAGCTCCGGCCGCTGATCGGTGGCGCGATGCTGGTCGGCGTGGCGGCGATCGGCGTGTTCGGGCTCGGTTTCCGCGACCTGACCCTGCTCTCGCTGAGCGTCGCGGTTGCGGCTTTCTTCATCAACGCCGGCGTGGTCGGCATCTACCCGCTGCTAGCCAAGACCTATCCGGCCGAGCTGCGCGCGAGCGGGACGGGCTTCGTCATCGGTGTCGGGCGTGGTGGGTCGATCCTAGGGCCGCTGCTTGCGGGGGCGCTGTTCGCCGGGGGTCATGGGCTGCTGACGGTGTCGCTGGTGATGGGTTCAGGCGGGGTTATCGCGGCGGTGGCGATCGGGTTGCTGCGCGGGCGGGATTAGTTTCTAGCGGTCATCCCGGCGAAAGCCGGGATGACGGTCAAATGGATTACTGCACCGAGCGCAGCAGGATGCTCGTCTCGCTGTTGAGCACGCCCTCGACCGTGCGCATCTCGCGCAGGATGCGATCAAGATCGACGAGCGAATCCGCATGGACCTCGGCGACCAGATCCCAGGCGCCGTTGGTGGTATGGAGGGCGGTGATCTCGGGCAGGCCGCGTAGCGCACGGATCACGGCGCTGGTCGAGGCGCCGGCGACTTCGATCAGGGTGATCGCGCGCACGCCCTCGCCCGCCCCCCGCTCCTCGGCGCGCACCGTGAAGCCCAGGATCGCGCCCGATTCGATCAGCCGGTCGAGCCGCGCCTGCACGGTGGCGCGCGATACCTTGAGTGCCTCGGCCAACCGCGAGACCGGGGCGCGGCCATCGGCCCGGAGCAGCGAGATCAGCTGGCGATCGAGCGAGTCGAGCAAAATCATGCAAATTGCCTAGCATAACCCGTCATTTTGACGAGTGGTTACCCATCAGCTGCGCACTATGGCAATTTTTTTCGACACTATGCGGAGCTAATTTCCCCGGAACGCGAACAGGAAGGGCAGCGGCATGACGATCTATATGGGTGTGGAAGATCTTTGCAGGCTGGTCGAGCAGGTTGGGGTCGAGCCGTTCATCCTCGGCATCGCCGACCGGATCGAGAGCGATTTCCGTCGCTGGGAAGCGTTCGACAAGGCGCCGCGCTATGCCAGCCACTCGCCCGACGGGGTGATCGAGTTGATGCCCGCGGCGGACCGCGCACGCTTCAGCTTCAAATACGTCAACGGCCATCCGAAGAACACCAAGCTGGGCCTGCAGACGGTGGCGGCGTTCGGCGTGCTGGCCAATGTCGACACCGGCTATCCCGTGCTGTTGAGCGAGATGACGCTGCTGACCGCGCTGCGCACCGCGGCGACCTCGGCACTGGCGGCGCGCTATCTCGCCCGGCGGAACAGCCGGACGATGGCGATCATCGGGCTGGGTGCCCAATCCGAGTTCCAGGCGATCGGCTTCCGCGCGATGCTGGGGATCGAGCGCCTGCAGGTCTGGGACGTCGATCCCGCGGCGACCGCCAAGTTCCGCGTCAACCTGGCCGACCAGGGCTTCGAGATCGTCGCGGCCGCTTCGGCACCCGAGGCGGTACTGGGGGCCGACGTCGTCACCACCGTGACCGCCGACAAGGCGCAGGCCACGATCCTCTCTGACAACATGATCGGCGCCGGCATCCACATCAACGCAGTGGGAGGCGATTGCCCGGGCAAGACCGAGCTCGCCCCGGCGATCCTGTCGCGCGGCACCGTGTTCGTCGAATATCCCGAACAGACCCGGATAGAAGGCGAGATCCAGCAGATGCCGGCCGACTTCCCGGTAACCGAGCTATGGCGTGTCTTCGTCGGCGAAGCGGCAGGACGCAGAACGGCGGACGAGATCACCATCTTCGACTCGGTCGGCTTCGGGATCGAGGACTTCTCCGCCCTTTCCTATCTCCACGAACTGATCGAGGGCCGCGAGGACCTGCGCCGGCTCGACCTGATCGTCGAACCGAACGACCCACGTGACCTATTCTCTCTGGTTGCCCGGCGCCGGACAGTGCAGCAGCAAGCAGCCTGATGAGCGCCAACCTACCGGCACTACGGCCGGCGCGGCCGTGCGGCCAGTTATCACATTGCATCTCAGAAGAGAATCGCGCGTTTGTCGCTGTCCCCAGTGGGACGACAACTCATTTGAAGGAGTTGGGGAGACTGGGTCTCCCCAGCGAGCAATCGATTAAAGCTCGAGCGGCGAAAACGACAGAAATCTGCCGTTCTCGGAGATTATGTCCGAGACAATATCAAATCAAGACACGCACCCTATCGCATTCGCAACAAGGTCCGGCGTGCGCCACTGTCCCCGCGTTCTACTTGGGAAACCGAGTCGAGCGAAAAGCGTTATGCGAAGGCCGGGCAGGATCTCGTCGTTTGCCCTGAGACCTGTCCGGTACCGGGGCAAGCGCCATCCATGCAGCACGTACGAGATGTTGCATGGGCCTGGCAGCCAGCCATCCTGGGCGGTTCGCTAACCTCGCTTATGTGGAGCTGAACACCGACAATATCAGCGAGCGCACGCCGCCGGCTAAGACTCCAATATGGGACGCCCCCTGTTCGAAGGCAGGCTGCAAAGGTCGCGGGCAGCTTCATAAGACCCTGCCCAAATCCTCCCCTTGGCAGGCCTTACTGCCCGGCGCTAAATGGATCTCACCCGAAAAGCACCGCTGTCACCGGAACGCTCCAAGCCCCAATAGCGCGCCCACGCTTCGAAGCTCGCATAGGCAACGATCAGCCGGGACTCGTAGCTCCAGATCAGGCTCGCATCGCTGAGCGCCGTGTCGATTCCGGCGCCGTCGAGCAGGCCATGCGCGACCAGCACGCCGTCCAGCAGCAGCTCGCGCAGGAATGGGACGTTCTCGGCGACCGCCCGGCGATAATAATTGGTGGCGTCGCCCTTGTCGCGCCGGGTGCGGACGCACTCCGGCAGCCAGTCGGCGAAGAGCTGGCGCGCCAGCGCACGATTGCCCGAGCCTTGGGCCAAGCGGTAGGTGGGTATGGCGAGGCAGGCCTCGACGATCGGCCGGGCAAGCAACGGATGAACGAGTGCTGCGGCGCCGCTTCGCCAGGTCGGGCTATGGAAATGCTGGCAATTGGCGATCGCGCCGAGCTGCATCCGGCGGGCCGGCGCCATGCCGGCATCGCCGGCCAACCAGGGATGGCGCGACAATGGCCCAGCCAGCGCAGCGGCGCGCGCGCCCAATTGCATGCCCGGCAGCGACTGCGGCGGCGGGCGCAAGGGCGCGAAGCGATCGACAAGCATCAGCGCATGCACCCGCCAGATCGAGCAATGGGCGCGCATGGCTGCATCATAGGCGACGCGCGACCCAAAGGCGCGCCAGCCCATCGCGCGTGCATGATCGACCGCGACCAGCGGCGTCGGCAAATTGCAGAAGATCGCATCCCCGCCTTGGCCGGTGAAGATCGCGTGTGAATCGAACGCCTGGGCGACCCCGACGCTGGCACGCTCTAGAATCGGGTCGAGCCCGAATAGGACCGGCTCGACCGGCTGCTCACCCAGAAGCAAATCCTCGAAGCGCAGCTCCCTGGCATCGGCGGCGACTTCAATCATCCGAACGCCCCAGCGATCGGCGACGGCACGCGCCTCGGAGCGCTCGTCGCCGCCAGCATGCGCGACCGCGAAGTTGACGCAGCTGATATCGATAGGCTCGGGCGCGCTCGCCAGCGCGCCGAGCACTATCGCAGAATCGAGGCCGCCTGAAAGCTCCAGCGTCACGCGTTGGTGACGCGCCGCCAGCGCGCGTACGCAGCCGATGACTGTGCTGCGCAAGTGCGCCGGGGCGGTCGGATCCTCAGGCACTGGATCGCTGAGCACTTCGGGGCCCGGCCAGAGCGTTCGCGCCGCGCCGATGCCATGGCCGTCCCAATCGATCGCGCAGCCCGCCGGCAATTGGTGCACGCCTTGAAGGAGCGACCGCCAGGTGGGGAGCAAGGGGTTGAAGAGCGCGCGTGCCAGCATCGGCACATCGATCCGCGGCGCGATCCCGGCTGCCTCGCGCAACCAGCGCGGCAGACTGGGCGCGAGCAGAACCAGCCCGGCGCCTTCGGCAATCAGCGCCGGAGCCGTCCCGCCAGGCTCGCGCAGAAAGGTCCAACCTGAGGCTCCGCCACGGCGGCGAATGGCAACGAACCCGCCCCAGGCGGCGCGCAGCAACGCGAGGTCAGTCATGCCCGCCAGGCAGTCCGGTTGCGCACGCGCAGCACCGGCTTCGCCGAGGCTGGCCGTATCGAAGGCCGTGCCGATCAGCGCCAAGGTCCCTTCACGGTCGCCATCTACCGACCAGCGCGGCGCGTCCGCTTCGCCGAACACCATCAGCCCGGGATGCGACAGCTGTAGCTTTAGCCTGGGTGCTTCCACGGCCAGCGCTGCGAGGATGCGGCGAAGAGAGGCTGATTCGGCTACCGGATCCCAGCAAAGCCCTAGATAACCGAGCGCCGAATAGGCGTCAGACGGCGACAATGGGTGTGAACCAGCGGACATGCTCGAGGCTGTCGTTGAGGACAATATCATCATGCTCGACCCAGCAATGGGCCTCGAACGGATAGGTGCGCACCCCAAACACCCATCGCGCCCGCAGACCATGGCGCTGGAGCAGATCCAGCAGGAATAAGGAGCTCGGCAGGCAGCTCGACATCGCCGGCGCAAATGGCTGGATGTCGCGCGCCAGGCGCGCCAGCGCTAGGAGGCACTCGCCATCGTCCTCTCGCCCATGCGCGTTGCGGCGCGCAACCACCGCGAGCCAGCGGCGCGGGCGAAACAGACAGAGGCGCAGGCGCGTGCGCACCGCAGCCCTAACAAGCAGCCAGGCCCTCCAAGGGGTAAGCCGGGCACGCGCACCGGGCAGCCGAAATAGGTCGCGTCGCGCCCGGCTCTCGACGGGCGGCGCATCAGCAGGCGTGTCGATCAGCCCGAACAGCCCCGCTGCCTCAAGCTCATCCAGCAGGTCGGCGCTTGGGCGAAAACGGTGGTTCCCGAGCAGCGCCGCCTTCACGCCGCGAGTATGCACGCGAGGCAGGCAGAAATAGGCATTGGCACGCGCATCGAGCAGGACGATATCGCCGTCCACCTCCGCGAGATAGACGTCGGGAGAGAGACCATAATACATGGCGGCACCCGGAAAATGGGGACGGCCGAACCGGTCGCCCCCAGACCTGCCGTTACGGCGTGGGAATGCCGAGCAGGATGCTGCCCGGCTCGTTCGGCTGGACGAGCACGACGGACTTGGTGAGCTTGCTCACCTGCCCGACGTGGACGAGCCGTGCTGACTTGGTCTGCATATAGATCTCCACTGTCGTGCCGCGGAATTGCGACAGGCCCAGCAGATGCCCTTGCCTTTCTATTCTCAAACTATATCGGCTCTATTTCTTGCGCGATGCGCCGCGGCCATCGCGCGCGCCACCGGCTCGGCATGGCCGCGACACCGGCGCAGGATCCGGCAGAGGACGGCGACCGCCTGTCGCCAGTCTTCGGCGCTAAGCAATGCGGATAGAGTGGCGAGCCCTTCGTCCTCCCCATAGATCCCCACCTGGAAGCGCCGCGCCGCGGCCAGGCAGTCGATGAAACTGCAACCGGCAAGCACGAGCCGGGTGTTTCGCGACAAGCACATCACCGCTACGAATTTTTCGCCCAGGGGATCCATCTGGACGCTCGTCGCCTCGACCTCCGTCGCGCCTACCGGCGCCGACGCACCGCTGCGCCCAGCCTCGCGAAGCGCGGCGACGAGATGCAGCTCGCAAAGATCATAGAGCTCGACCAGGTCGAACCAGGAGGGCAGCGGCACGAAATAGCCGTGCCGGCGCCGGTCCTCGATCAGGCGCTCGCCCGCCAGGTGCGCGAGCGCCTCGCGCACAGGCGTCGGACTGATGCCTAGCCGCTTCGCCGCCTCGATGACGACGATCTGGTCGCCGGGCAGGACTGCCCCGGTGACAACATCCCGCCGCAGCCCGCGATAGGCACGTTCATACGGATCGCCCCGCCCGCCTCGTTCGATCCCCCACTTCTCCTGCACCTGGCCAGCATCGGTTCGCAGTACAACCCGTCCAGCAATATCCTCCAAAATGGGTAGAACTGCTGCACCGCTCCGGCCAAAGAACCAAAAACCGATCCTGTATCGGCACAGCGTGCGCCAATTCTACGGGAATGTTGCCGCGTCCGCATGGAAAAGCGTACAAATATTGGCAGAATGCGTATCATTCCCTGATGCCACCCCGCTTGTTCCCGGGCGAACTGGCCGACAGCCCGACGCAACAATTGGGTGCGAGAATTAGGCTTCCGGAAATCGCGACCGCGATTGAAGACGGAGAGCGTGGAGGCATATGAAGAGCACCGAGGAGCGCGCCGATATCAGCCTGCTTTCGACTGCGCTCAAGGCGATCCGCATGGATCGTCGCATGCGATCGAGCGAGGTGGCCCGCGCGCTCGGCATGCCGCTCCGCTCCTATGAGCATTTTGAATCCGGTCGCGGCCGCATCACTTTCGACCGGCTGGTGCGGTTCGCGGAAGTCACCAACAGCGATCCATTCGCGATCATTGCAGTGCTGGCGCTCAAGTCCCCTGAATTTGCGCTGCGCTGCGCGGACAATAAGTTGATGACGATTCTGATGATCGCGATGAGCGAGCTCAACGAGACTCTGGGCGACGACATCACGTTCCTCGAGCCCGGCACGCTGATCGGCGCCTTCACCCGGGTTACGAAGGACTTGAGCGACCATATCGCGAAGCGCGACCTGTTCGCCGAGACCTGGATGAAAGAGCATAGTTCCAAGGTGCAGGGCGCACGGCCGCTCGATACCCGCCGACTGGGCCGCCGGACTGCGGACTAGATTCTGGCCACGCGCAGCAGGCGCCGGACCAACGCGCCACCGCCAGTTTAGCCTCCTCCGCCAGCTTGCGGTAGATAACCGATCAATCGGAGGCTAAGCACGCTCGCGGCGATTGTGTCGGCGTCTTCCCATAGACAAGTTCGAATATCGTACACGATGCCCTGCCATTCTCCGCACGATGGAATTTCCTGTTTCGCCCCGGCGCTATTGAAGCGTCGCCGCGATGCGCGCTCGCGCGCCCGGCCGGCGCGGGCGTCGGAAACCATCCGCCGCGCCGATCGGGATCGGCCGATCAGCGGACGGTGAATTCCACGGGAACCGAGAGCTGCAGTTCGTCTGCACGATCCGCAGGGATTTCCGGCAGCGGCTGCGCGCGACGGATCGTCTCGAGTGCCGCGCGATCGAGCGCAGCATTGCCCGAGGAGCGCACCAGCGCCACGTCGAGCACCCGCCCTGCGCGGTTCATCCGGAACCGCACATAGGCAACGCCCTGTTCCCGCCGCGCACGCACGGACGCCGGATAGCGTCGATACTTCTCCAGATGCGCGAGCAGCCGTGCTTCCCAGCTTGCCGGGGCATCGCTGGACATGCGTGGCGCCGGCGGCGCGGGCGTCGATTTGGGCGCGGTCGTCTCGGGCACCGGATCGGCATTGGGCGCGGGCTCGACCGGCGGCACGGGCGTGGTCGGCTGGGTAAGCAGGTGGGGCACGATCACCCTGGGCGGTTCGGGACGCACGGGCTCGGCCATCCTGCTCGCCTTGCGTTCCTCCTGCACCCGCCCCTCCGGCACTTCGCGAACCGGTTCGGGCGGCGCGGCGAGCGGCAGCAGCTCCACCATCATCGGTGCCGGCCGCGCCGGGATCGTCGCAGGTGCCGCCCAGCGCAATATGGCGAGCGCGAGCATCGCCGCCGGCACGGCAAGCGCGCCACCCAGCCCGATCGACCGCGTCCGCCAATCCTGCGCGCGATAGCCATGCCGCTGGACCGGCAGGAGCAAAGGCGACGCGACCGCATCCTCCGGAAGCATCAGCTTCACGGCAGTCCCGCCCCGCTCGGCAGGGGCCGGGTGACGATCCACAGCGCGCAGCCGCCCATCATCACGGCAACGGTGAGTGCCAAGGGCCAATGCGGCCGCGCGCCGAGCCAGAACAGGCCATAGCCGAGCACGATCCCCATGCAGGCCGCCCGCTTCGCCCGTGCAGGGATCGCCCGCTCGGCCTGCCAGGCGCGGATCGGGGGACCGAAACGCGGGTGGGTGCGCAGCCAGGCCTCGAGCCGCGGCGAGGATCGGGCGAAGCACCCGGCGGCGAGGATGACGAAGATCGTCGTCGGCATCAGCGGTACGACGATGCCGATCCCGCCCAGGCACAGGCAGGCGAGTCCGGCGACCAGCCAGACCGCCCGCGTCGCGCGTCCGCCGCGCGGCATCGCCGGTTCGGCGTCAGGCAAGGACGCTGTCGGCATGGCGCTGCACCCGGGCAAAGGCCGCCCTCGCCCCTTCGACGGCACGCGCCTCCGCGGCCTCGTCGAGCGGTATCGCATCGAGCGAGGCGGTGAAGCTGCGCCACTGCGCGGCCGGCCCTTCCGGCGCCGGCGCCAGGTGCCGCGCGCCATGGGTATCGGACAGGCCGAGCTTCGCTGCCGCCTTGCGTAGCAGCGCCGCCCCCATGTTCGATCCTTCCGCGACGTAGAGCCAGCCGAGCGCCGTGGCGGGGTCCACCTCGCCGGCCGCGAACGCCGGTGCATCGGCCTCCGCCTCGCCCAGTCCGAGATCGGCCAGGTCGGCTTCGATCAGCGGCAGCCGGCGCCGGTCGGCGAGCCCGGGCAGCAGCGCGCGCATCCCGGGATCGGCGTAGAGCGCGTCGATGTCGCGGTGGAAACGCCGCTGCATCGCGACGAAGCGGACATAGCCCGCCAGGCTCTCGAACAGCCCGGCGTCCATGATCGAGCGATCGAGCCCGTCATGCACCTCCCGCGTCGCCTGCTTGAGCCGCTGCGATCGCGGCAGGTTCGTCACATCGGTCATCCACATGCTCCTTCAGAACCGGAAGTTCACGCCAAGACGGATGCTGTGCGCGTCGGCATTGCTGCGCGTGCGCCGCCCGTTCACCGTGCTCGACGTGCCGGTGTAGCTGGTCATCTCGCGCAGGATCGCGCCGGTCACCGGATCGCGCAGGATCGCGTTGGTCACCGGATCGCGGAGAACCGCGCCGGCCACGGTGAAGTTCCGCCCCACGCCCGCGCGGGCATCGTCGAACTGGAACGCGCCGCTGCCGTAGCGCGCATAGCCATAGTCGCCGCGCACGGACCAGTTGTTGCCCAGCGCCCATTCGACGCCGCCGCCCACGCTCCAACCCGTCGCCAGGCGGCGGTCCTTTTCGGAGAACATCGGCGCCGAATTCTGGCTGAAGCGGCGATTGGCGTTGAAATAGGTCGATGCCGCATTGTCGAGATACTGGGTGCGCGTCTGCACTTCCTGCATCGCCGCCAGACCCGCGCTGCCGAACACCAGCACCGGGCCGGTCGCATAGCCCAGCCGCGCACGCAGCCCGCCGGTCCAGTCCGATCCGAACTCGGTATCGGCCTGGTTGCGCATGTCCTGCGGCGTGGTGATCGCCGTATTGACCAGCAACTCGGTCGAGTTGGTGTAGAGCCGCGACCGCGCCCGGCTCAGGCCGAAATCGCCTTCGATGCCGATCACCCAGTGCCGCGCGAGCTGCCAGTTATAGCCGCCGAGCAACCCGATCCGGCTGCCATTGCCCTCGGCCTCGCCGACTTCGGTGGCGGGAATGCCGCCGGTCGCGCCGTTGCCGGCGGTCGAGCGGGTGCGGCGGCTTCTGACGAAGTCGTGTCCCGCCGCGAGCCCGATATAGGGGCCTGACCAGTCGCCATCGAAAGCGGCCAGCGCCGGACGTCCGTTCAACGCCTCGATCGCCCGCTGGCGGGCATCGCGCGAGCGGCTGCGCGACGGGCCGCCAAAGCCGGCGGTCATCCCGATCCGCACGGTCCGCCCCGGCGAGGGCATCAGCCCCAGCGTCAGCGCGTCCATGTAATAGCGATCGGTCAGGTTATCGATCGCCACGTCGAGCCGCAGATCGTCGCTGATGTCGAAGCTGCCATAGACGTCGAACAGGTCATAGGGCGACCAGTCGATGGTGGTCATCGTGCCGCCAAAGGTGATGATCGGCGTGTCGCGCCCGCCGACATGGCGATAGCGCCCGCCCAGCGTCAGCCGCTCGTCGAGCAGGCGGACGCCGGCATTGACGTTCAGGCTCAGCTTGGGCGGCAGATGCGCCGGGACATAGCTGTCAGCGGTGCCGCCCTCGCGGCAGGTGTGATTGGTCCCGCAGAACTGCTTGAAGGTGTAATAGGTGCCGCCGAAATCGGCGAAGACCACGCCCGCATCATATTGGAACGACGCCTCCACGCCCTGCAGCCGCGCCTTCTCGATATTGATGATCGAGGTCATGCCCTCGCTGATACCGCGGGTCAGATAGTCGTCGATATCGTTGCTGAAATAGGCGAGCTTGGCCTGGAGCAGGTCGCCGACCTTCGCCAGGTTGGCCAGTTGCAGGTTGGTGCCGACTTCGCTGTTGCGGGCATGCTCGGGCCGGATCGGGTTGCGCGGATCGGGGTAGAAGGAAAAGCCCGTGGTGGATTCGAACAGGCTGGGATTGCGGATCGCCTCGGCATAGCGGGCGTAGAATTGCAGGCCCTTCACCGGCTCGATCAGGAAGGACGCGATCGGCGCGAAGCCGGCATTGCTCTCGCGATTATAGCCGGTGACTTCCACCTGCGGCGTGCCCGCCCAGGTATGCGTCTGGTTCAGGTCCTGCGAGACGGTGTTGGTGTAGCGCAGCGCCGCGTTGAAGGTCACCCAGTCGTTCGGCTTCAGCTCGCCGGCGATGAAGCCGCTATACTCGTCGCGCCAGCCGTGCCGCGGCTCGACGAACGACGTGTAGCCCGAATTGCCCTTGTAGGTGTCCCAGCCGCGCGGCGGAGTCATGTCCTCACGCGCATAGCTGCCGCCATAATCGAGATCGAGCCGGCCGAGCGGCGTGTACAGCGTCGAGCGGTTCGACAGGTTGACGCCCCAGCGGGTCGACTGGCTCTGATAGGCCGCATCGGTCACGCTGACATTGCCGTTGGGGAAGACATAGCGATACAGCGTCTCGATGCTGGTGAAGCTGTCGGTCTTCCAGGCGTCGATCTTGAGGTTGATCAGGTCGGTGCTGTCCGGATCCCAGCGATAGCGCGCGGTATAGGTATCCACTTCCGCCCGACTGAGCGGCGCCTGCAGCGCCCCGCCGAAGCGGATGATCTGCGACGGCATCATCTCGCCGAAATCGCTTTCATAGCGGACATAGGACAGGTCGATCCCGTGTCCGTCGCCGAAGCGCCAGGTGCCGCGCAGCAGGTACGAACTGTTGTCCTGCGAGGTGCTGAGCACTTCCTCGCCCAGATTGTAGCGCTGGAGGACATTGCCGAGCGTGCCGGTGCCGCCCGGCGGCACGGTGCCGTGCTCGCCGCCGAAATAATTGCCGAGCTTGCGCCGCGCGACCGCGCCGACCAGCTCGATATTGTCCCCCACGCGTCCGGCGGCGGCGACGCTGAAGTTCCAGCCACCCAGGTCGAGCGCCCCCGGCCGGTCGAACCGCTCGGCGCTGCCCGTGCCGGTGCCCGGCGTCGCCGTCGGCGGCGGCGCGACATTGTTGCCCGAAAGCCCGCTGCGGAAGCGGATGCCGAAGTCGCTACCCTCGGCGATCAGGTCCTTCGCACCGATCGTATCGACGCGCACCAGGCCGCCGGTCGCGCCGACGCCGTCGGCAGCGGCGCTTGGCCCCTTCTCGATCGTCACGCTGCCGACCAGGTCGGGATCGAGATAGGTGCGCCCCGCCACGCCCGAATAGCCACGATAGACGGTCGATTGCTGGAGCGATCCGTCGATAACCACCGGCACGCGGTCCATCCCCTGCATGCCGCGGATATTGACGTCGAGCGCGCCCGAATTGCGGTTGTCGCCGTTGAGCACGCCCGGCGTGCCGCTCAGGAAGTCGCCCGGCGAGGTGCCGCGGAAGCGCTCGATCCGCTCCCGGCTGAAATAGGCGGTGGACTGGGCGCCGGTGAAGTTGCGCCCCTCGCCCGCATTGCCGGCACCCGTGCCGCCCGCACCCCGGGCACCGCCACCCGTGCCGTCATTCGCCCCCTCGACGCGCAGCGTGCCGAGCTGGACCGTGCCCGCATCGGCACGCGGCGCGGCTTCCAGGATCGCCGAGGTCGCGGCGGTGAAGCGATAGGTCAGCCCCGTCCCCTCGAGCAGCCGGCTCAGCGCGGCCGCGGCGGAGAGATTGCCCTTCACGGCGTTCACCCGGATCGCGGTGCCGTCGATCCCGCTCCACGAGACCTGCACGCCCGATTGCCGCATATAGATGCGCAGCGCTTCCTCCAGCGTCGCCGCCGGAATATCGAAGCTCTGGGTCGCCGCGCCGTTGCCGCTCTGGGCATGCGCGACGGTCGCCCCCGTCGCGAGCGCGATCACGCTCGCGCTGCGCAGGCAGCGAATGGCAACGGACATGGCGAAGTTGGAACGAAGCATGGAGCCCCCGGTTCGATGAGCGCCGCCCCGCGCGGCCCCTTCAAATGCATATGCTAATCATTATCAATTATGCATCTGAGAGACTGGCGCCGGAGAGAAACACCCAACCCCCTTTCGGTGATTTTTATCGGATCAGCAGAATCCCGCCCGGCAGGCAGGTCAGCCGCAGCCCGGCGGCGGCGGCAATCGCGGCCAGCGCATCGTCGGGACGATCGACCCGAAACACGCCGCTGACCGGCTTTGCCCGGCCGAGATCGGCCATCAATATCACCGGCGCGACACGATAGCGGCGGATCTCGGTGATTGCGGCGGCGGCGGGCTGCCGATCGATCAGCAACTCGCCCATACGCCAGGCCGCAACCCGATCGGGCCGCACGTTCGCCAGCCGCGCGACGGCCCCGTCGACATAATGCGCGCGCTGCCCGGCAGTCAGCGGCATCGCCCCACGCGCTGCGATCACCCGCACCGCGCCCTGGCCAACCGCGACATCGGCGCCCTCGCCATTGCCGGTCGAGACTTCGAAGGCGGTGCCGATATCCTCGGTGGTGCCGCCCGCCGCATCGACGCGGAACGGTCGCCGATCGTCATGCGCGACGTTGAACCAGGCTCGCCCGCGCAGCAGCCGCACGCGCCGCTCGCCGCTGGCATACTCGACGGCAATCGCCGATCCGCTGTCGAGCATGGCGGCGGAACCGTCCGCCAGCGCGACCGAGCGGATCTCGCCGGTGCCGGTCAGGTGATCGGCCTGCAGCCGAACGTTGAGCTCGGGCGCGGCGACCAGCACGGCCAGGCAGGCCGCCATTCCCGCTCCCACCAGCCCGCGTCGCACCGATCGCGGCAGCGCGCGCCACCCGCCCGCACCGCGGCGATCCCGCCGCGCGGTCACCGGCGGCAGCTCGGGCTGGGCGAACAGGCCGCGATGCAGCTCCAGTTCCTGCCAGAAGGCCCGCTCACGCTCGAAAGCACGGGCATGCGCAGGGTCCGCCGCCAGCCACTGCCGGAGTTCCGCCAACGCCCCGGCACGCGCCTCGCCCGAGGCGAGCAGCCGCACCCATTCGCGCGCGCGCTCGGCAATCTCGCCGGACATGTCCATCGATCCCGTCATCCGTTCGCGCAAGAGTCCCTCCGCGCATAGGACTGTCGGCAGGGCCGGATGCCCAACCCCCGATGCAGCGATTTCCTCATTCGCCGTCGCGCGCCCTCGCCAGCAGCTGCATCGCGCGCCGCATATGCTTCTCGACCGTGGTGGTCGAAACCCCCAGCCGCTCGGCGACCGCACGCTGCGACAGCCCTTCATAGCGATGCAGCTCGAACACCCGCCGCGTCTGCTCGGGCAGCGCCCGCGCCGCCGCCTCCACCCGGGCGAGCGTATCGTTGGCGATCACCACCCGCTCGGCCGCAAGCGCTTCGTCGCATCCCCAGAGCAGCGCCTGCGCCTCGACCTCGACGCCGGATCGGCGCGCCTCGCCCTTGAGGTGATCGATCGCGAGATTGGTGGCGAGGCGATAGAGATAGGCGCGCTGGTTGGTGATCGGCGGATCGTCCGCGATGCGCTGCGCCCGCAGCCAAAGGCTCTGCGTCACATCCTCGGCCGCCGCCGGATTGCCGACGATCCGCCCGATCAGCCGCAACAAGGACGGCCTTTCCGAAACCACGAGCCGGGATATGACGAGTGCGTTCGTCCGCATGTCGCGGCTCTAGTAAGTTTGCGAATGACTCGCAACAACCCGTGGAGATCGGTCGCTGCTGGTCGGATTCCGCTCAGGCGATGATCCGTCCAGCGGCCAGCGCGCCCTCGCCATAGGCGCGCAACGTCCGGTCCGCCTGGAAGAGCAGGTCCCGTTCGATCGCCAGGCCCAGCGGCCCGCGAAACTTGCCAAGCTCGGCAAGCGAGACCGTGCAGACGCGTGGGGCGCCGGGAAGCGGATCGCACAGCCCGAAGGCCCGATCGGGGTCCCTCGGGTCGAGTTCCGCCAGGAGCCAGATGCCCCCGGTATCGGGGCAGTGCAGCTTGACGACGGGCATGGGGTCATGGGCGATGCCTGCCAGGGTCTTCTCGCCATTTTCGAGGAGCGCGCCCAGGATCGCGGTGGGCAAATCAAGCGTCATATGGTTTCCGTTGCTGACATGCGACGCGGTCCCCGCGCCTCGCCGCCGTTCGGATCCCGGCACTCCGCCGGTCTTCCCCAGGTAAATCAGGGCCTTGGCCCGGACAATCGGAAGCCCGCCTGCCTGACAAGATTTTACATCGGGATGGGGCGCTTCCCGGCCGGCCATGTGCCTAGCCCCGCCGGGCCGGGGGACCCGGCGGGGCAGCACGGCCCGACAATCGAGGGAGAGTCGGACCGGCCGGGACTCCGGGAGCACGTGGGGCGTGCTGTCCGGAGGGGGGCGAATATCGTCTGCACGAACGCGCGCACCCCTGAGCCACGCGTCCCGAGACGGCCCGCCAATATCCCATCCGCCAGGGCAAAGCCCGATCAAATGCGGTTCGGTTACAACAGTTTACAATCGCGCCCCGTAGCGATGGCGCCAGCGCGCGGACAGGAGGGCCAAGCCACGCCTTCCCGTTACAACAGTTTACACCGGCAATGGCTGTCCCCGTGGGCAGTGCTTTGCTAGCACTTCACCATGAGGCGAGTTGGTAGCAGCCCAGGAAAGCCCCGCGTCCATTCGGCGCGATCGCTATGGAGGAAGCGCACGCGACACCGACATCTGGCGTTCGGGAATAAGTGCTCGCTCTCAATGACAAAGGACGAGACGTACTTGCGTAACGGTTTCAGCCGCGATGGTCGCTGTTAAGCCGGGGTTCCCGGACCAGAACGGTGCGATGCACATCGCCGTGGTCGACGATGACGAGGAGATCATCGACTTCGTCAGTGCCGCGCTGACCGCAGCCGGATATGCCTGCACACCGTTCCGGACCGGCGCCGCCCTGCTCGCCGCGCTGCGCCGCCAGACCTTCGACCTCATCCTGCTCGACTGGAACCTGCCCGACAGCCTGGGCATCGACCTGCTCCGCTCGATCCGCGGCACGGGGGCGCACTCGACCGCGATCATCATGCTGACCAGCCGCTCGGACAAGGACGACATCGCCGTTGCCCTGCAGACCGGAGCCGATGACTATGTGGTCAAGCCCGAAAGCTCGATCGTGATCGCCGCGCGCGTTGGCGCGGTCCTCCGCCGCGCGCTGCCCGATGCCGCGCAACAGCGCGTCTCGATCTTCGGCAAATACGGCTTCGACCGGCTGACCGGCCATGTGCGCTTCGAAGGCGCCGACATTCCGCTCAGCGCCAAGGAATTCGGGCTCGCGCTGCTGCTCTTCGAGAACATGCACCGGCCGCTGTCGCGCAGCTATCTGCTCGAGAAGATCTGGCAGAGCGCGGGCGACCTCCCGACCCGCACGCTGGACATGCACGTCTCGCGCATCCGCGCCAAACTCAACCTGACCCCCGCCAATGGCTACCGCATCGTCGCGATCTCCGGCTTCGGCTATCGCATGGAGCAGTTCGGCGCGGAGGAGTTGCAATGATCCCCGACACGCCCCCACCCGTCACCCGGTCCGCGCCGCATGCCAATGCCATCGCCTATGTCATCCGGCGCGGCGACACGGCCGACCAGCTGAGCCGCAAATATCTGGTCGAGGGACGCGACTGGCGTGCCCTGCTCAAGCTCGCCCGGGTGCAGAACCCGCGCCGCCTGCCGACGGGCCGGCAGCTCCTGATCCCGCGAAGCTGGCTGCGCTACCGGATCGAGCCCGCCCGGCTGGCGAGCTATCGCGGCAAGGTGGCGATCACCGCCAACGGGCGCGAGGCCGCCGCGGTGATCGGCGCGAGCATCGACGAAGGCACGTTCATCGCCACCGCCGCCAACAGCTTCGCCACGCTGATCCTTGCCGACCAGTCGCGGATCGTGCTGCCCTCGCAAAGCCGCGTCCGGGTCCGCGAATTGCGCCGCATCCTGCTCACCAACGCGATCGACTATCGCCTGGAGATCATCAGCGGCCGGCTGGAGACCAAGGTCCAGCCGCTGGAAGGGCCGTCCGGCAGGTACCGGATCGAGACGCCGGTGAGCATGACAGCCGTGCGCGGCACCGAGTTCCGCGTGTCGTTCGCGGCAGGAACCGCGATCACCGAAGTGCTGAGCGGCCATGTGCTCGTCACCGACAGCGACGGGCAGACGCGCGCGCTGGCGCTCGATCCCGGCATCGGCGCGGCCCGCGACGGGGAAGGCGCGGTGCGTACCGAGCCGCTGCTCCCCGCCCCCGCGCTCGAGGATCCGGGCGCCGTGCAGCTCGACGACAATGTCGCGTTCCGGGCCGCGACGACGCCGGGCGCCGCGCGCTACCGGCTGGTCATCGCCAGCGATGCGGGCTTCATCGACAACAATGTCGAGCAGATCTCCGAGGACGGCCGTTTCTCCTTCGCCGACATTCCCAATGGCAACCAGTTCGCCCGCATCTCGGCGATCGCGCCGAGCGGCGTCGAAGGCTTCGCCCAGAGCTATGGCTTCAAGCGGCGCCTCGCCTCGCTCCATGCCTCGGTCGACGCCGCGGATGACGGCTATCGCTTCCGCTGGTGGGGCTCGGGCAACGGCACCCGCCGCTATCGCTTCCAGCTGCTCAGCGACACGCCCGAGGCCCCTCCCATCGTCGATCGGGTCGGGCTCGAGCAGGATTCGCTCACGCTCCACCG
The DNA here is from genome assembly GCF_014204495.1 of Sphingomonas kyeonggiensis. Lineage (GTDB taxonomy): Bacteria > Pseudomonadota > Alphaproteobacteria > Sphingomonadales > Sphingomonadaceae > Sphingomonas > Sphingomonas kyeonggiensis_A. Next base: position 61,635 of record NZ_JACHLN010000003.1, read on the forward strand.
GCTCGCGCCCGGCGTCTATCACTGGCGCGTCGGCCTGTTGCAGATCGAGGCGGACGATACCGTCGAGACCTGGACCAATCCGGAGAAGCTGACGATCGCCGGCCCGTCCGCCAGGCGCAAGGCGGATCGCTGACCTTGGCCCGCACCCGGCTGCTGCTGGAATGGGCGGCGATCGCCCTGCTGGCGCTGGCCGTTTCCTGCGGCCTGGTGCTGGGCGGCGGCGTCTCCCGGCTCGACAGCGCGCTCTATGACGGCCTGGTCCGCTTCCGCGCCGCGCCGCCCTCCGACCGGATACTGATCGTCGCGATCGACGATGCCAGCGTTGCCGCGCTCGGCCATTGGCCTTGGCGCCGCGACATCCATGCCCAGGCGCTCGCGCGCATGACGGCTGCCCGGCCCGCCGCGATCGCCTATGACGTGCTCTTCACCGAGCCCGCCGCGCGCCCCGCCGAGGATCAGGCGCTGGCCGGGGCGATGCGCCGCGTGCCGATCGCCCTGCCCATCCTGCTCGAGGCACCCGGCACCGCCGGCAGGGAATTCGATGCGACCCTTCCGATCTCGCCCGAGCGCGAGGCGGCGGCGCTCGGCCATGTCGCGCTGCCGCACGATCCGGATGGCAGCGCCCGCGCCGCGCTGCTCGCCCTCGACATCGACGGCCACCCCTTCCCGCATCTCGCCGAGACGGCCTATCGCCTTGCCAACCGCGCGCCCTCGCCGGCCTTTGCCCGCGCCGCCGCGCAGGGCGACTACCGGGTGTTCGTGCCCTATGCCGCAGCGGGCAGCTTCCGCACCGTGCCGTTCAAGGACGTGCTCGCGGGCGACGTCCCCCAGGGCTTCCTCGATAACAAGCTGATCCTGGTCGGCGCCACCGCGGCGGGCCTTGGCGACCGGCATTTCGTCGCGGGCGCGGGCACCCTGCCCGGCGTGGAGGTGCAGGCCAATCTGCTGAACGCGCTGCTCGCCGACCGGTTCGTCCAGCTCGCATCGACGCCGTGGCGCCTGCTCTTCGCCGGCTTGCCCAGCATCATCCTGCTGCTGCTCTTCCTGCGGCTGCGGCCGACCCAGTCCCTGCTCGCGGCGCTGGCGATCTTCGCGGTGACGGCGATGCTGCCCATCGCCCTGCTCCTGCTCGCCGGCATCTGGATCCCGCCGGTATCGGCACTGCTGGCGCTCGCGCTGGTCTATCCGCTCTGGGGATGGCGCCGGCTGAGCGCGATCCACCGCGCGATGTCCGACGAGCTGACCCGCTTCGGGGCGGACAGCGCCATCGCCCCTTCCGCGCCCGTCGGGCTCGATCCGACGGGCAGCAATGCGCTGGCGCTGAGCAGCTCGATCGCGCGCCTGCGCGATCTCAAGCAGTTCGTCGCGGACACGATCGAGGGCGTTGCCGATCCGCTGATCGTGACGACCCTGTCAGGCGAAGTGCTCCTGGCCAACCAGCCCGCGCAACTGCTGCTCGACGGCCCGCTCGACCTGTCGGAAGTGGCGCGGCTGATCCGCGAACCGGCAGCTGAGGACGTGCGGCTTTCCGACGGACGCAGCTTCTCGCCGCGCAAGACCGCCCTCACCGGCGCAAGCGCCGAGCAGCGCGGCTGGATCCTGCTGCTCGCCGATATCACCGCGATCCGCGCCGCGGAGCGCGACCGCGAGGTCGCGATCGAGTTCCTCAGCCACGACATGCGCTCCCCCCAGGCCGCGATCGTGGCGCTGGTCGAGGGCGAGCCGGGCAAGGACATTCCCGAAAGTCTCGCGCGCCGGCTCGCCGGCCATGCCCGCCGAACGCTGCGCCTGGCCGAGGATTTCGTGCAGTTCGCCCGGCTGGAGACCGCTGCGTTCCAGCCCGAGGAAATCGACGTGGCGGACTGCCTGGCCGAAGCGAGCGACGCGGTCTGGCCGCTCGCCAACGCCAAGGGCGTGCGCATCGTCGTCGATGCCGGCTTGGAACCGCACTGTATCCAGGGCGAGCAGCAGGCATTGACGCGCACGTTGCTCAACCTGCTCGACAATGCCGTGAAATTCAGCCCCGAAGGGGGCGAGGTTCATTGCACCCTGGAAGCGGTAACGGAGGAAGGCGCACGCTGGCAGCGCGTCGAGATACGGGACGCCGGATCCGGCGTACCCGCCGAACAGCTGCCCTGGCTGTTCGAGCGCTTCGGCCCGACATCGAAGGAGAAGAAGGGCCTGAGCGCCGGCCTGGGCCTCGCCTATGCCCGCACCGTGGCGGAGCGCCACAACGGAGTTCTCGTCTATCGCGCGGCGCCAGGCGGCGGCGCCTGCTTCACCCTAGTCCTTCCCGCCAGTCCAGGGGCTGCCTGACAGGGCGGCGCGGGCCAGCAGCGGCAGCACCTTCCGGGCCGAACGCGGGCAGCGATGCGCGGTCGCCGCACTCCGGAAGAGCAAGCGGCCGCTGTCCCGCGCGATCATCGCGACCGACAGGACATATTCGCTACGACGACAGGTGGCGATGCCTTCGGGGTCATCGGGAACCGGCCTGGCGCCCGGAAGCGCCACCTGGAGCGCCTTGCGCGCGACCGCGAACCCCACATCGACGCGGACCGGCGCGGCGGGATCCTCCTGCAGCCCGGCCGCGACCAGGGCGCGGCGCACTTCCTCGCGCGCCTCGACGCCGATCGGCGTACTGGTGTCCGTGCCGGCGAGGGTGAAGCGCGTCGCGGGCGGCGCCGAAGCTTCGCCGACGATCAGGTCGCTCCGCTCGATCGGCGCGACGCAACCGGCCAGAAGGGCGCAAGAGGCAGCCGTGATCCAGAAAGCACAACGCAATTCGTTCTCCCTCATGGTCCACCAGGGAGAACCATAGAGATGCCGCCGCCGAGCCTCAACTCGGCGGCGACTGCGACCGATGGGAGGTTCGCAACCATGCGTGTAACCGGTTAGATCATAGGAAGTCGCGCGCCATTTCGCCCGCTTTACAAGGTTTTACAAAGCCCGATCAGAAGCGGGTAACCACGACCCGGTCTCGCCCTTCCTTCTTCGCCCGGTACAATGCCTTGTCGCTCTCCCCGATGATGTCTGCAGGCGCGATCGCGCCGGGATCGGTCACCACAACACAACCGCAGCTCATTGTCACGAAGGGCGAAATGGGCGACGCGGCATGCGGGAGCCGCGCCCGCGCCAGTTCGGTCGCGATATCCTCGAGCAGCCGCCGGGGCTGGTCCGTGCCGGGCAGCAATAGCATAAACTCCTCACCGCCATAGCGCGCGGCGAGGTCATAGGGTCGCCTGGCCGCGTCGGCGAGGATATCGGCGACCCGCTTCAGCGCGGCATCGCCCCGCACATGGCCGTAGCAATCATTGTAGAGCTTGAAGAAATCGACATCGACCATCGCCAGGGCAAGCGGCTGGCCCGTGCGCGCGGCATGCAGGCAGGCCCGTTTCAGCGCCTCGTCGAAGCGGCGGCGATTGGCGATACCGGTCAGCGCGTCCTCGCCGGCCTGACGCCCCAACTCGGCGGTGCGCCGGGAAAGCGCCAGCTTCTCCTCTTCCAGCGAGAGATTGGCCTGTGTCAGCCGTGCCTCGACCAGGCGGGCGCGCTCGCGAAGATCGGTGACGTCGCGGGCGATGCTCACCAGGCCGTCGATCTCGCCCCGTTCGTTGCGATGCGGGCTCCGGGTGATGAGGAAGATCCGTTCCCCGCCATCCACCCGGAAGACTTCCTCGGTGACCGAGCAGATGCCGGTCGACAGGACCTGCTCCTCCCCCGCGCGAAGGCGCATGCCGATCGCGTCGCCGAAGATCTCGATCGCGTTCCGACCGAGGATTTCCTCGCGCGGCAACCCCGCCAGCGCCTCCGCGCTGCGATTGAGCATCCGACAACGGCCCAGCCGATCCTGGAAAGCGATAACGTCGTCGGCGCTGTCCATAACCGCGCGCAGCTTTCCATGGACCGACTGGGCCTCTCGCGCCCTGTCGCGGGTGGAGATCCCGGGCGATGTGACACGGGGCGATGCGGGGAAGCCCAGGTTGCGCACGAAGGCCATGAACAACTTGCGGCCGGCGACCATCTGGCAGGCGAGGCGAACCTCGGCCGGATAGGTGGTGCGATCCTTGCGGACGACGATCTGCGACAGGGTGGCGGCGGCTCCCGGCGCCGCGGCGGCCCACAGCCTTGCGTTCGCGGCCGGCGTCCTGCCGCAGGATATCTCGTCGACCGTCAGGCCGGTCAATTCCGCCCGACTATAGCCCAGGTCGCGGCAGAAGCGGTCGTTCACATCGAGGATGCGCCCGGTCACGTCATGCACCAGGAAGCCGTCCGGCGAACCTTCGATCAGGATGCGAAGGCTGTCCGCGCCGATCGCCGGCATGTCCGGCACGATCTCCAGGGGATGCGCGCCCATCAGGCCCTGCGCCACGCGCACGGGATCGCGCGCCCTTCCCCGTTGAGTTCCGGCCGATGCCGGCAATAGTTGATCACGCCCCACCCAAGCTCTTCGCAAACCCGATACGGATCGCTGAGCCCATCCGGGATCAGCGCATCTACCGTATCCGCCAAAAGCTTTACCGAAGAACAGCCCTGCGATGTAAAATTCGTTTTACATTACAAGATTTTACAACAGTACCATCCGAGTCAGCGTGAGTTCGCTCGACAGCTAGTTGCCCGCCCCGGCGGTCGCGAGCCGGCCATGGTTGGCCGCGGAGACCAGCGCGACGAGGTCCTCGGCGTCCGCCTCCGAAAGCGATCCGGGATCGTCCTGCGGCATCGAGCGCCGGATCTTCTCGTAGAGCCTTGCCGTCTGGCCGCGCCACTTCGCCTCGAACCGCGCGCCGGTGAGCGCCGGGGCTTCCTCGACGCCTTCGAAGCTGCGGCCATGGCAATCGGCGCAGCGGGCGAGATAGACCGCGCGCCCGCGTTCCCCGACGGCAGGCCGGGGCAGCGCCGCCGCGGACAGCAACGCCACCACGCCAAGAAGCAGCAGAGGCAAAGGCGGGCGCCTCACTTGACCCGCTTGCGCGTGCCCTTCTCCTGCACCGGCGGCTGCTGTTCCGCGCCAGGCACCGGCGGGTTGGGCAGGTTGGCCGCCGCATAGGCCGCGCGGTCGAGCATCGCCTGGGTGCCGGGCAGCGGCGGGAATCTGGTCGCGGACTGCTGGAAGCGGAATGCCGCGGTCAGGTCGCCGAATGCCTGGCGGCGCCATGCGCTGATATTGGGCTCGCGCACGCCGGTGACCTGCTCGCAGAACTGGAGCACCGAGGTATGGTCGAAGGGCTGGCTGCACACCCAGCCGCCCGCTGTCCAGGGCGAGATCAGGATGCAGGGCACACGGAAACCGCCGCCGATCGGCAGGCCGTTGACGAACTCCTGCGGCGTGCCCGGCGCGGGCACCGGCGGCGCCACGTGATCGAACAGCCCGTCATTCTCGTCATAGTTGAGGATGAAGACGGTCTTGGCCCAGACTTCCGGATTGGCGGCGAGCTCGTTCAGCCGGTCGGCGATGAACTTGGCGCCGGCCGCCGGCATGTGCTCGGGATGCTCGTTCGCCTCGGCGCTCGGCATGATCCAGGAGACGGCCGGCAGGCGGTCGTGCAGCACGTCCTGCGCAAAGGCGCCCTCGTCGGTGTCGGGCATGCCCTTCACCGCCAGCGGCGAGCCCGCCGGCGCCCCCCGGAACTGGGCGAAGTACTTGAACAGATTGTGCGCGCGCTTGCCCTGCTCGCCATATTGATAGACCCGCCACGGCACGCCCGCGGCCTCAAGCCGCTCGGCATAGGTGGTCCAGCGGAAGCCCTCGGGCGGGGCCTTGTTGCTGATCACCGGGCCGCCACCGGTCGCCTCGGTGTCGATCATGCCGGTCATCCAGTAGAGCCGGTTCGGCCAGGTCGGCCCCATCACCGAGCAGTGATAGGCGTCGCAGATCGTGAACGCCTCAGCCAGCGCATAGTGGAACGGGATGTCGTCGCGCTTGAAATAGCCCATGGTGTAGGGACCGTCGGTGCCGTCCGCCGCGCGGTGCGCCGGCAGCCACTGGTCCATCCTGCCGCCGTTCCAGGCCTGGTGCTGCACCTTCCAGGCATGGCTGGTCGAGGGCAGCTTCTGCGCGTTGGTGGTCGCGGTATCGAGGTGGAAGGGCAGCAGATAGCCTGCCGGGTTCTCGGCGTCCGGCTGGTGGAACACGCTCCGGCCGTCCGGCAGCTTCAGCGCATCGGGGTCGCCGAAGCCGCGGACGCCGGAAAGCGTGCCGAAATAGTGATCGAAGGAGCGGTTCTCCTGCATCAGCATCACGACATGCTTGATGTCCTTGATCGATCCGGCGCGGTTCGGCGCCTGGGCCAGCGCCTTCTGCACGTTTGGCGGCATCAGCGTGGTGGCGGCGGCGAGCGAGGCGAGCTGCGCCGCATCGGCGATCAGGCGGCGGCGCGTGAAGATCGGGGTATCTGCCATGGGAAGGTTCCGCTGGTTGCGATGAAAGGAGACCGCGCGCCCTAGAAGCGTGCGCGGATGCCGAACGTGCCGGTGCGGCCGTTCTGGACGAAGATGGCGCTGTGGTTCGGGAAGCTGCTCACGCTGGTGGCGAGCGTGCCCGGCACGATCACGTTGTAGGGCTGGCTGAGCAGGTTGTTCACCGAGAAATAGGCCTCCCAATGCTTCACCAGCTTGATCCGGCCCGACACGCTCAGATCGGTGCGTGCCTGGAACCAGCTCGGCGTGGTGGAGCGGTACTTGTCGTCGTTCCAGAGCATGTTGACGAAGAGCTTCACCGGCCCCTTCTCGTACATCAGCGCCGCCGATCCGATGTTCTTGCCGACGCGGGTGATCGGCTCGCTCGGCTCGTTGTGCATGAAGCCGCCGCGTACCGACAGCCCGTCGAACGGCGCGGGCAGCCAGCTCAGCGCATGCTGGAACGAGACCTCGATCCCCTTGATGCTCACCACGCCGAGCTGGCGATAGGTGGTGTAGGTATAGTCGGCATAGGACGGGTCATCGGCATAGCCGCCGGCCGCGCTGCCCACCTCTGCGGCGCTCAGCCCCTCCTGCAGGTCGGCCAGGCCGTCGATCCGGTTGTAGTAGAAGCCCGCGGTGAACAGGCCGACCGACTTGAAATAGTGCGAGAGCCGCACCGAGATATTGTCCGACATCGCCGGGGTCAGGCCCGGATTGGGCACCGAGATCACCTTGTCGGCATCGTCCACGCTGGCGCTGCCGGCGATCGCATTGAGGCCCGGGCGCAGGATGGTACGGCTATAGCCCACTTCCGCATCGGTGCTGCGGGCGAAGGTGAACTTGGCCGAGGCGCTCGGGTAGAGCTTGAAATAGTCGCCCTTGATCGCCTGATAGCCGTTGGTCCGGAACTGATAGTCGACACAGGGAATGGTCGTGGCGATCCCGGTCGAGGCGGTGACCGCGCACTTCACGCCGTCCACCGTCGCGGCCTTCACCTCGGTGGCCGAGAGCGGCGACCAGCCCCAGCTGGTGTTGGCGGTCCATTCGGCACGCAGGCCGGCGCGCAGCTTGAGCTTGCCGATCTGCGCGGTCGCCATGCCATAGGCCGCCTTGATGTTCTCCTGGAACCGCGTGTTGTTCGAATAATTGGCCGCTGCGTAATTGGCGGCGGTGAGCGTGTGCGTCCACTCGTCCGGATGGGTGGCGTACATCTCGTAGAGCTTGCTCATGTCGATCATCGGCACATAGGACGAGCCCGAGATCGAGGTGAAGCTGGCGTTGCTCTTGTCCCACGAGGTGCGGGTGTAGGGGCCGGTCACCGCCGCGAGGAACGCCGCGTTCGAGAGGCCGCCGGTATAGGTGTAGAGATTGTCGCCCGAGGTATCGCCGAAGCGGTAGACCGTGTCGGTGACCTTGAAGCCCGCCTTGAAGGTGATCGGCACATTGCCGAACTGCGCATCATAGCTGGCGTTCAGCCCGCCCGACTTCTCGTAGATAAAGGCATTGGCGCCGCTGGTGGTGCGGATCTGCGGCGCGGCGGAGAGGGTGTAGGAGCCCGTCTTGCTCCAGTCCGGCCCGCTCAGCTGGGTGATGTCCCAATCGGTATGGGCCAGGCTCGAACTGCCCTTCACCGCCGAGAAATTGCCGGTCGAGGTCACCGTCGGGATGAACGAGGTGACCTGCCCCATGTGCGGCGAGTCATAATAGGACCTGGAGTCCGAATAGGCGAAATAGCCGTCGAGATGCAGGTTGCCGCGGTTCCACTCGAAGCTCGGCGCGATGATGTTGCCCTTGTTGACCTTGTACTGGGTGGAGTTCGCGGCCTGGAAGGTCTTGGTCGTGGCCGGGTTCAGCGTCGTATAGTCGCTCAGCATGTCGCCGCTCACGCCATTGGTGCGGGCGCCGGTGGTGAAGGTCGCGTCGGACTGGTTCTGATAGACGTTGCCGCGATAGGCGATGCCGAGCAGCGACACGGTCAGCCGGTCGTCCACCTTGAAGTCGATCACCGTCGAGGCGGTGCGCCGCGTCGTCTGGCGCGCCGAGGTCTCGAACTCCATCGACGTGAAGGCGAGCGGATCGGGGCTCTTGGCGGTCGGCACATAGTTGCGGCTCATGGTGAGCTGCTCGCGCTCGATATAGCTGTTGTTGTAGCCCAGCGAGAGCATCACGCCGAGCCGCCGGTTGAAGAAGCTGTTGGCGTAGAAGAACGACGCCTCGGGCAGGAAGCGATCCTTCCCATAGCCGCGCGGATCGGGGCCGGTATGGATGGTGCCGTCCAGCATGTTCTCGTGGGTGAAGCCGCCGACCGAGACGACCAGCGCCTGCTTCTTGCGGTCATAGGCGTGCTTGGTGCGCAGATCGATGATGCCGGCCGGGGCATCGGCGTTGTTGTCGGCGCTGACGGTCTTGTAGACCGTCACGGAATCGATCGCCGACATCGAGATCGATTCATAGCTGAAGATCCGCGCGGCGGCCGCCGAATTGGCATAGCCCGACGGCGCATTGGCATTGGCCGACACCACGTCCATGCCGTTCAGCTGGGTGCGGGTATATTCCGCGGGCAGGCCGCGCAGGAAGGCGTAGAGCGAGCTGCCATTGGTGCCGTCCACATCGATGCCCGGCATGAATTTCAGGAACTCGGCCGGATTGCCCCCGGCGATATCGCCATAGGCATCGGTGGAGAGCACATCGACGATGTTCATCGACTTGCGCTGCTGCATGATCTCCTGGGCATAGTCCTCGCGCGCGCCGTTCACGATGATGCGGTTGCTCGCCGCCTCCCCGTCCGCCCCGCTCTCGCTAAGGCTGAAATCGAGCTTCGCCGTCTTGCGCGGCTGGACCTGCACGTCCGCTTCCTCGGTCGCATAGCCGGTGAAATGGACCGACACCCTGGCGGGCCCGGCAGGCACGTCGTTGAAGCGATAGGCCCCGCCTTCGCCCGAAGTGGCCGAGCGCCGTTCCCCGTTCGCAGCGACCAGCTCGACGATCGCGGCGCGCAGATAGTCGCCGCTCGTCGTGTTGGCGACCTGGCCGGCAACCGTACCCCGCCCGCTCACCTGCGCCGCATTGTGGCCAGGCGCCCGGCGCGAGCGCAGCGTGATGACCTGGCCATCGTCGCTGGCGATCTCCAGCGCGGTGCCGGCAATCAGGCGACGCAGGGCCTGCCGCACATCCATGGCTCCCTTGATCGCCGGGGTGCGCACACCGGCCAGGTCACGGGCCGACGCAATGACCTGGATCTGCGCCTGGCGGGCGAATTCCGGAATGGCCTTCACAGCGGTCTGCGCGGGAATGTCGAAGCTGCGGACCTGCGCGAAAGCCGGCGTCGTTGCCGCGCATGCGGCAAGGATCGCCGTGGTCGAGAGAATGGCATTCCGGGAAAACATGGTTCTGGGACCCCCAATCCGTGCGGCGGGCGCCGCACCCTTTGGTGGCTGAGAGACCTGGCGGGGAAAGTTCCGCCATTCCGGAGTTAAATTTAGGCCGGAACTAAATTTGGGGACGTCCCTGATTTCGACTGAGCACCACGGTGTTGCCGCTCTGCTCGATCCGCGCGCCGAACAGGCTGGCGACGGCGCGGCTGAAGCCGATCGGGTCGCTGGCGGCGAACAGCCCGGCAACGGGTTCGCGCGCCAGCGAAGGATCGCGGATCTCGATACGGACCTTGCTGTAGCGCGCGAATTCGGCGGCGGCGTCGATCAGCGCCTCCCCTTCAAAGGCGATCTTGCCTTCGCGCCAGACAAGCTCGCGCGAGACAAGGTCCGGCGCGATCGGTTGCGGGGTGGGCAGTTGCGCGATCGGACTTTCCGACGGGAATACCAGCCGGCTGCCCTGGGGAAGCTGCAACAGCGCGGGGGCACTCGCCGCCACCAGCGCCAGCCCGCCCTGATCGGCGAGGATGTCGACCGGCTTGCCGTCGAGCTTGCGCACGCGGAAGGTGCCGCGCGTGGCACGAACCCTTTTGCCGGGCAGCTCGACGAAGAAGGGCCGGCTCGGGTCGGCGAGGACCGTGAAGAAGGCTTCGCCGTAAAGCAGCTCGACGCTGCGTTCCCGGGCGCCGTAATGCACCTTCACGCTGGTCTGCGTGTTGAGCATCATCGTCGATCCGTCCTCGAGCGTGACGAGGCGGACCTCCCCCAATCCGGTGGTGATCGCGGCGGCAGGCAGGCTGATCCCCAGTGCCACGACCGACGCCGCTATCGCGCCTCCCGTGCCGATCATCGCGAGCATCGATCGCCGGGTGACACGCCGGGTACGCGGCTGCGGTGCGGGTTCGGGCACGGCAAACTGCTTGGGGTCGAACTGCGGGCCCAATGCCCGGGCGGACTCGCTCAGCATGCCCAGGGCATTGGCGCGCAGCATCGCGCCGCGCCGGCGGGGATCGCCCGCCAGCCAGTCGTTCAGTGCCTGTGATTCCGCTTCCGATAGCCCCCGATCGAGCCTGGCGATCCAGTCGGCGGCTTGCTCGTCAATGGATCGACTGGTTTCTCGCTCGATCGTCAAAAGCGCTACTCTCCATTTCCCTTTCCCTAGAGGCTTTTGCCAGAGCTTTTCCGCCATGGCCAAACCAATCGATCAGGAAACGAAGCCCGCGCGAGATATGCTTCTCGACCGTATTCTCCGAAATCGCCATGCGCGCGGCGATCTCGCGCTGCGACAGTCCGTCCACCCGGCGCAGCATGAAGGCCTGCTGCGTCTTCGCCGGCATTGCCCCGATCGCCTGGGCCAGTCGCCCCAGTTCGTCGCGATCGATCGAAACCTGTTCGGGAGACGGGCGATCGTCCGCCATGTCCAGCTCGCCCAGATCCTCCACGGTGTGGATCGACACGACCCGGGCGCGGCGGACATGGCGGGTGATCACCGAACGGGCGACCTGGAACAGATAGGCGCGCGGATTGCGGATGCCGTCGATCCCGTCGAGATCAGCCAGGATCGCATAGGATTCCTGGATGATGTCGTCGACATCGAGGCCGATCGGCTGGCGCCGGGCAAGCCAGCTGCGCAGCGCCGGTTCATGCGGCAGGATGTTGCGCAGGAACCATCGCGTCCGTTCGCGGTCAATCGCGTGCATCGGCCATCCCTGCAGGGTGCAACTCGATCCCGCCGGGCGGCGAGTCGGCATTCCGTTAGGCGGCGAATGTGACAGTCTGAGTTTGGAGCGCTGCTCAATCGAGCTCGGCGAATATCCCCCGGAGCTGGTCCAGGTCGACCGGCTTGGACAGGACGAAATCGACATGGGCGGGCGCCTGGTCGTCCGTCGCCATCCGGCGCCCCCATCCCGTCAGCAGGATAACCGGGGTTTTGGGGAATATCGCCTTGGCCGTCCGCGCGACCTGGTTGCCGTCGACATGCGGCATGCCCAGGTCGGTGATGATGACATCAAAACCTTCGCCCTTCCCCGATGCGTGCTGCATGGCATCGATCCCAGCCTGACCGCCTCCCGCGGCGGTGACGCCATGCCCGCTCAATTCGAGCACCACCGCCGTCGATGACAGGACGGCGGGATCGTCATCGACCAGCAGCAGGCGCAGCGGGCCGCTCTCGCGCCTGGGCGCCTCCATCGCTGCGCCCGCCGGATCCGCGTCGACCGCGGCGAAGTCCAGATGCACGCGCGTGCCGTCGCCAGGCGCGCTGTCGATGCCCAGCCGGGCGTCATGGCGCTGCGCGGCACCCTGGACCATCGCCAGGCCAAGGCCAGTGCCGCGCTCGCCCTTGGTGGTGAAGAAGGGCTCCAGGCAGCGCAGCCTTGTGTCCTCGTCCATGCCCGCACCGGTATCGCCGATCTCGAACTTCACCCGAGATCCGCCGCCGGGAATGCGGACATGCTCGGTCCGCACGCTGAGCGTGCCGCCATCCGGCATCGCGTCCACGGCGTTGAAGATCAGGTTGGTCGCCACCTCGCGAAGCTCGGAGGCATTGCCCATCACGTTCGGCAGGGCCTGTTCGAGCCGCGTATCCACCGTGATCACGACGCCCCGCTGCTGCAGCATGTCACTCCACCGCGCGCGGGTCAGCTCCACCACCTGCGGCACCAGCGCGTTCAGATCGACCGGCACGAGCTCGGACTTGCCGTCCTCCGGACGATAGAAATCGCGCATCCGCGCAACCGTGGCCGCGATGTCCTTCACCACCTGGCCGACGACCTCGAGATAATCGTCGACCTCCTTCCCCAGATCGCGCCTGCGTTCCCGCAGCGACTGGGTGTAGATCGCCACGGGCGAGATGGCGTTGTTGATGTCATGCGCGATGCCGCTCGCCATCTGCCCGATCGCGCGCAGCCGCTCCTGCTGCAGCACCGCCTGCTGGGTCTGGCGAAGCTCGTCATAGGCACGCTGCAGATCCTCGCGAAGCCGCGTCTGGTGCGCCGCCAGCCCGACATGCTCGCCCAGCTGCCGCAGGAACTCGCAATCGGTGCTGAGAAAGGCATTGGGCTGGCGCCGTGCCACGACCAGCAGGCCCGTCACCCGGCCTTCGGACAGCAGCGGCGACAGCACCAGCGATCGCAGCCCCGCCTCGGCCAGTCTTCGCGGAAACGGGAAGGTCGCGTGGGCGATGTCCGGCTCATGGACGAGGTCGCCGGCGATGCAATGCGACAGGCCGTTGCCGTCGATCGCGATCCGCGCGCCGGCACCGATCCCCATTATTTCGGCCAGCGCGGCGCTGCCCGTTCCGACATGCGCCACGCTGACGGCATCGTCGTCGGGCGCATACAGGCAGGCACAGGCGAAATCGGCCGGCAACCGGTCCTCCAGCGCGCTGATCGCGACCTGGTGGATGCTCGACACGTCCTGCCGCTGGCCGATCGCACGGGTGATCTGCTCGAGCAGATGCAGGCGCTCGTTGCTCTCGCGCAGGCGCGTGGTGCGCTCGGCGATCCGGGCATCGAGCACCCGGTTGACCCGCTGCTCCACTTCGAGGCGCTGCTCGGTGGCCTGGAGCTCCGCGCGACTGCGCTCCGAAGCCAGGGCGGCGTGAAGATCGCGCTCGCGCGTGGCAGCCTCGCTGCGCTGCCGGCCAAGCCGGACCGCGCCATCGACCCGCGCGCGCAGTTCACGCGCGCCGAAGGGCTTGACCAGATAATCGTCCGCCCCAGCCTCGAGTCCCTCCTCCTTCGCCTCGGGTCCCGCGCGCGCGGACAGCAGGATGACAAGAAGATGCGCGAGGCCGGGATCCGCGCGCACCGCCGCCAGCAGTTCGAAGCCGTTCATCACCGGCATCATCACGTCGCTGAGGATCAGGTCAGGTGCCGGGACTCGCCGCGCCGCCGCAAGGGCTTCCTCGCCATTCGCCACGGCCTCGACGACATAGCCCCCCGCCTCGAGGATCTGGCGGACATAGGCACGCATGTCGGCATTGTCGTCGGCCAGGATGATCCGCGGCTGGCCTTCGACCAGTTCGTCGGCCGGATCGGATCGATCGCCCGGCGCCGGCGGCGCGTCGCCTTCGGGCAGCCAACGCAGCGCTTCCTCGACGAACGCGCTCGAACGCCCCGCATCCGCCGCGCCAAGCGAAGCATCGACCAGATTCTCCGCCGGGAGATGCTCGCTGCCTGCGGGCAACGCCACCCGGAAGGCCGTGCCGACATTCTCGGCGCTTTCCGCCACTATCGAACCGCCATGCAGCGCGACCAGTTCCTGAACCAGCGAGAGCCCGATGCCGGTGCCTTCGTGCGTGCGCCCGCGCTGGCCTTCGATGCGGTGAAAGCGCTCGAATACCCGCGGCAATTCCGTCGCGCTTATCCCCACGCCGGTATCGCGCACCACCAGTTCGGCACCGGCCTCCGTCTCGCGCAGCGAAACGCTGATCCCACCCTGCAGCGTGAACTTGAAGGCATTGGAGATCAGATTGAGGACGATCTTCTCCCACATGTCGCGGTCGACATGGATCGGCCGGGATAGCGGCGGGCAATCGACCGAGAGCGTCAGGCCCGCACGCTCGCAGGCGGAGCGGAAGTTCGACGCCAGATTGGCGGTGAGCCCGGACAGGTCGACCGGCTCGAACCGCGCCTGCATGCGCCCGGCCTCGATCCGGGCAAAGTCGAGCAGGGCATTGACCAGCTTGAGCAGGCGCAATGCGTTGCGATGCGCGACGTCGAGGCGTTCGCGCTGCGCCGCCGGGAGATCCCCCGCTTCGAGCGCGTCCTCGATCGGCCCCAGCATCAGCGTCAGCGGGGTGCGGAACTCGTGGCTGACATTCGAGAAGAACAGGGTCTTGGCGCGATCTATCGCCGCGAGCGCCTCGGTGCGCCGCCGTTCATCCTCGCGCGCGCGCACCGCTGCCAGCGCGGCCGCCAGCGCGGCGCCCAGCAGTTCGTAGAAACCGCGATAGACATCATCGAGCGGCAATCGCGGCGACGCCCCGGCGATCACGATCGCCGGAGGAAGCGCCGCACCGGCAACCCTGATGGGAAGGACGAACGCGTTTCCGGGCGGCTCGTCATAGGGGCCGCAGGCGATGCCGCGGAGCTGCGTCGATACGCCGCCCAGTTCGACGATGGCGCCCTGCCCCGCGGCATCGCCGATCGGCCAGGGCATGGCGGCATCGACCGCGATGACGGCGGGGCTGGCAACGGTATCCGCCGCAATGCCGTGATGCGCGCGCAGCCGGTAGCACGCGCCGTCCTCGTCGAGCGCATAGAAGAGCAGGAACGGCAGGTCATATTCGAACGGCGCCAGCGTCTCGACCGCCAGCTCCGCCAGGCCGTCGATGGTCTCGGCGCCGGCCAGGCTGGCGTTGAGGTCCCGCAGCGCGCGGGTGCGCCGCTCGGCAAGCATCGTCGCGGTGGTTTCGGTGACGGGATGGAACAGCCCGCCGATCCCCCCGCTCTCGTCGCGGATCGGCGAGAGCGAGAAGGTGAAGAACGTCTCTTCCAGATAGCCGTTGCGCGTCAGGTACATGCGCTGGTTCTCGAGGAAGGACGTGTCCCCCGCCCGCGCATTTTCGAAGGGTTCGCCGATCGCGGGCCAGGCGCTCTCCCAGGTCACGTTATAGCCCTGCCCGAGCGCCACGGGATGCGCATCGCCGCATACGATGCGATAGCCGTCATTGTAGATCTGGGTGTGTTTCGCGCCCCAGATGATGTTGATCGGGAAATTGGAAGCCAGGCACAGGCTCACCGTGGTGCGCAAGCTTTGTGGCCAATGCCCGATCGGGCCGAGCGGCGTCTGCGACCAGTCCTTCGACCGTATCAGCCTGGCCATCTCGCTGTCGCCGACAAGAAAGTCGGCATCCGCGGCCACTTTAGGCGCGTCCAGTCCAGTCACAAAGCACCAGACGACGAAAGAGCAGATACGGACACATCTTCCCTCGAACAGATCTTAACCTAGATCATACAGGGAAATACTTTGCAACCCACCCGCATCACTTCCACGGGATAGCTTAGGTATATTTCCTGATGTCAAATTTCCCCAAGCATTGCGGGCCGGACGAACGCATTCGCCTGCCTGCAGTGCACGCCGTTATCTTGCGAATGCCCCGCCCCTTCGCCAAAACGAGGCACTCGCGAGCAGGTTCTTCCGCAATCCGGCTCGCATGTTGCGCTTGAACGGTTGATGCCTGTCGATTCCACGCCATAGTGGGCGGCAATGACGAAGAAATCGGCAAGCAAGAACGAACAGCGCCCCAAGCCTGGCGCCCGCCTGACGATGCAGGACATCGCGCGGCTGGCGCAGGTCTCCACGCCCACCGTCTCGCGCGTGCTGAACGGCAGCCCGCTGGTTACCGAGGAGACCCGCGAGCGGGTGATGGCGGTGGCGCAGGCGCATGGCTATGCGGTCAACCGCAACGCCGCCAAGCTGCGCCACACCCGCACCAACACCGTGGCGGTGATGCTCGATTTCGGTTCGCACCGGCACGGCGCGATCGGCGATCCCTTCATCTTCGAGCTGCTCGCCGGGGTGTCCGAGGCGCTGTCGATCCGCAACCAGGACCTGCTGCTCTCCCCGCCTGGCCTGGAGGACGTCCGCGCCTTTCGCGATTTCTACCAGGCACGCGGCGCTGACGGGTTCATCGTGCTCGGCCAGGGCACGCGGGACGCGATGCTGCGCGAGCTGGGCCGCACCGATGTGCCGCTGGTCGTCTGGGGGGCGGTCGCCCCCGATGCCGGCTATTGCGCGATCGGCAGCGACAATTTCCTGGGCGGCGAGCTGGCCGGGCGGCACTTCCTCGACAGGCAGCGCAAGCGCTGGTTGTTCGTCGGCGACATCCGCCACGAAGAGCTGCGCCTGCGCTATGAGGGGCTCTGTGCGATGGCGAACGAGCAGGGCGACGTCACCGTCGATTTCCTGCCGATCGCTTCGATGGCCTTCCACGCCACCGCCGATACGGTGACTGCCTATCTCGCCGCGGGCCGCCTGCCCGATGCGGTGTTCGCCTTTTCGGACACCGCCGCGATGGCGGTGATCGGCGCGTTCAAGGAACGCGGCCTCGCCGCCCCCACCGATTATTCGCTGGTCGGCTACAACAACATCCCGCCCGCGGCGCATTTCAGCCCGGCAATCACCACGATCAACCAGAAGACCGACGTGGCCGGCGCGCTGCTCGTCGAGAAGCTGATGCAGCAGGTCGATGGCGGCCGCGCGCGCTCGACCACCCTGCCTACCGAGATCGTGGTTCGGGATACCTGAGCCGAGAGCGGCCCAGCTCTCCCTCGTCATCCCGCCCCATATCCGTCATCCCGGCGAAAGCCGGGATCTCAGGCGACGGCGCGGGACAAGAGCCGCACGAGATCCCGGCTTTCGCCGGGATGACGATGGAAGGGTGAAAGCAGCCGTCGCCATCGTCGTGACCCTTTATCCTTGAAAACGATATCAAAGACCCTGTATCGCACCACTCGATAAGAGTTGGGGAGCGGGTGTTGGCTCGAGTATTGAACGGCGCGGACGATGGTGTGCTCTTCGCGGAGGACGGCTGGTCGCTCGATGTGATCGGCGACGATCCCGCCCGCGAAGGCTGGGCCGCGACGATTCTCGCCCTCTCGAACGGCGCGCTGGGTGTGCGCGGCGCCATCGAGGAGCGCGCGGAGGCCACGACCTTCCTCGCCCATGCCTATGAGCAGGCGCCGATCCATTATCACGAAAAGCTCAAGGGCTTTGCCGCCAGCTCCGATTCGCGCGTCCCCGTCGCCGAGGCGCTTGGCCTTGAGGTCCGGATCAACGGCGAAGCAATCGATTTCAGAACACTCCGCTCGGCCACCCGCCGCACGCTCGACCTGCGCGCCGGCATGCTCCGCCGCGAGACGCGCTGGTCCTTTCCCGACGGCCGGTTGCTGCGCATCCGCAGCGAGCGGATCGTGCCGCTCGATGGCAGCACCCTGCTGCTACGCCGTTTCCAGGCCGAGATCGACGGGGAAGCCGGCGTCACCCTCCACCCGCGCCTCGCCCCCGCTCCCAGCGGCGCCGCGCAGTCGGACGACCCGCGCATCGGCGTGAACCTTGCCTCGCGCGGGTTCGAGACCGAACAGGCAAGCGATGAACAAGTCGTCGAGCGCCTGCCCGGCAGCGGCATCGGGGTCGCCGCGGTTCAGCGGATCGGCGAGGAAGATGGCTGGCTGCTGGTCGCCACCGGCTTCGCGGCAGGCCGCGACGCTTCCGAGACGCTGGTCGCCGATGCCGGCGCGCTGGCCGGCACCGCGCTGGCCGAGGGCTTCGTCGTCGCCGCCGCCACCCAGGCGGCCTTGCTCGACCGCTTCTGGGCCGCCGCCGACCTTTCGATCGCCGGAGAGCCGCGCCTTGCCGCGACGCTGCGCGCCAACCTGTTCCACCTTTTCGCCTCGGCGGGCCGCGACGGCCGCTCGAGCGCCGCCGCCAAGGGCCTGACCGGCGAAGGCTATGAGGGCCATTATTTCTGGGACACCGAAGCATTCATGCTGCCGGTGCTCTCGGTGCTGGCGCCGGAGATCGCCCGGGCGATGCTGGTCTACCGCGCCGGCACGCTCGATGCCGCCTTCGCCAATGCCCGCGCGCTCGACCACAAGCAGGGCGCGCTCTACGCCTGGCGTACGATCGAGGGCCGCGAATGCTCGGCCCATTACCCAAGCGGATCGGCGCAGTACCACATCAATTCGGCCATCGCCTTCGCGATCGGCGCCTATGTCGATGCGACCGGCGACGAAGGCTTCCTGGTCGAGCACGGCGTGCGCATGCTGGTCGAGACCGCGCGGATCTGGCTGGCGCTCGGCGACTGGGCGGACGGCAGCTTCCACCTGCGCGGCGTCACCGGCCCGGATGAATATACCGCGCTGGTCGACGACAATTGGTACACCAACCGGATGGCCCAGAAGCATCTGCGCCTCGCCGTCTCGGCCGCCGACCGGGTCTCCGCGATCGATCCCGAAGCCTGGGGCTGGCTCGCCGCCGAGATGCAGCTCGGTGTCGAGGAGCTTGCCGAGTTCACCCGCGTCGCCGATGCGATGCACTTGCCGTTCGATGCCGAACGCAACCTCGATGCGCAGGACGCGAGCTTCCTCGACAAGCCGCGCTGGGATGTCGCCGGTACGCCGGCCAGCGAATTCCCGCTATTGCTCAACTATCACCCGATGACGCTCTACCGCCATCAGGTCTCGAAGCAGGCGGACATCGTCCTTGCCATGGTGCTGGGCGGCGAGGATATCTCGGCGGAGCGCAAGCGCCGGGTGTTCGACCATTACGAGCCGATCACCACGCACGATTCCACCCTGTCCGCCTCCACCTTCGCGATCCTCGCCAGTGAGGTCGGGCACGAGGCACAGGCGCTCGATTTCTTCGCCGAGACCAGCCTGGTCGATATCGACGATCGCCACGGCAATACCGGCCACGGCGTCCATATGGCCGCGCTCGCTGGCTCGTGGCTGGCATTGGTCTGGGGGTTCGCGGGTTTCCGCCCCCATGGCCCGCAGCTCCGCTTCCGCCCGACCCGTCCGGCCGCCTGGCCCGGCTACAGTTTCGGCCTCAACTGGCGCGGCACGCTGGTGCGCGTCGAAGTGGCGGGCGAGCAGATCACCTATCGCGCCGTCTCCGGCCCCGAGATCGTGATCGGCCATCACGACACCAAGGTCCTTCTCGCCCCCGGCGAGAGCTGGACGGGCCCGCTGGCATGACCCTCAAGGGCATCGCCTTCGACCTGGACGGGGTGCTGACCGATACCGCCCGCGCGCACTACCGGGCGTGGAAGCGGATGGCCGACCAGCTCGGCATCCCCTTTGACGAGGAAGCGAACGAAGCGCTCAAGGGCGTCGACCGGATGGGCAGCCTCGCGCTGATCCTGGGCGATCGCCCAGGCTATGACGAAGCCAGGCGCGTCTGCCTCGCCAGCCAGAAGAACGACTGGTATCTGGAAGAGATCGCGCATTTCGGCCCGGGCGACCTGTTCCCCGGCGCCCGCGCGGCGCTGGAGCAGTGCCGTGCCGCGGGCCTGGGCATCGCGCTTGCCTCCGCCAGCCGCAATGCGCCCCTGCTGATCGCGCGGATGCAGGTGGCCGACCTGTTCGACACGATCATCGATCCCGCCAGCCTCGCCGCCGGCAAGCCCGCGCCGGACATCTTCCTGGCCGCCGCCACCGCGCTGGGCGCCGATCCGGCCGAGATGCTCGGGGTCGAGGATGCGCCGGCCGGAGTCGAGGCGATCCATGCCGCGGGAATGAAGGCCGTCGGGGTCGGCACCCCGGCCGCGCTCCCCGAAGCCGACTGGATCATCCCGGCGATCGCCGATTTCGATCTGCGCGATTACGCCGACTAACCCTCATTTCGTCATCCCCGCGAAGGCGGGGATCCAGAGTCACAAGCGATGCGGCATAGAAACCCTGGATCCCCGCCTCCGCGGGGATGACGGTTATTGAGTTTTCCGCGTCAGCCGCTCGAGCCGCACCAGCGCCAGCGCGATCAGCACCAGCGGCACCAGCACCAGGTAGAAGGCGGTCTGGCCCGAGAAACGATCGAAGGTAAAGCCGGTAATGAACGATCCGATCGTGCCGCCCAGCGCCGAGAAGATCACCATCAGCCCGACCATCGCAGCATGCCGCTCGCGGGGCAGTGCGCTCAGCACCACCGAGGAGACGATCGGGTAGATCGGCGCCATGAACACGCCGATCAGCGGGAAGATGTACGCGGCGATCGGCGCGTCGAACCAGCCCATCTCCGCGCGTGGCTGCAAGCCCTGGGTGGTCGGCAGGGTGAGCAGCACCAAGGCCGCGATCAGGCCGAGGCAGCCGAGCAGCAGCCTGAGCCAGCCGAGCCGGGCAACCAGCCCGCTGGCGCTCAGCCGCCCCACCGCCAGCGCGGCGATGAAGATGCTCGACGCCTGCACGCTCATCGCGCCGGGCAGGTGGAGCACCTGGTTATTGAAGGTCGGCAGCCAGGTGCCGACGCCCTGCTCGATCAGCACATAGAGGAAGATCGCGGTGAGGAAGGCGATGGTCGAGGGCAGCGCCAGCAGCGCCACCGCGTCGCGGTACCCGCTCGGGCCCTCCACCGGCTTCGCCGCGCCCTCGTCGAGATCGGCGAACCACCACAGGATCGCGGTCAGCACCGCCAGCACGGCGACCACCCGGTAGACGCCCAGCCAGCCCTGCCCCGTGGCGTCCTGCCCGATGAACCAGCCGAACAGCCAGATGCCGGCGAGGATGCCGACCATGAACACGCCTTCGATCAGCGAGGTCAGGCTGGCGTGGCGCGCCGGATCGGGGCGGACCAGACCGATCGAGCTGTAGGTCGCAACCTTGGCGATGCCGAAGCACAGGCCGACCAGCACGAAGAACAGCTGCATCGCCCAGAAGCTGTTGGCGAAGCTGATCGCCACCGCCCCGGCCGCCACCGCGAGCATCACCCCGATCTGCGCGCGGCGGAAGCCGAAGCGCGGCAGCGTGGTCGCGAACAGGAACGAGGCGACGACCACCGACAGGTCCTTGCACGCCTCGAGCGTGGCGGCATGGGTCTTGGTCACGCCGTAATGCGCGATCGATTGGAGGATCACCGTGCCGACGCTGTTCATCAGCAGCCCGAGCAGGGCGTAGCTGGTGATCAGGGCGGGTACCGCCCAGGCTGCGCGCTTCATTCGGTATCCTCTCTCGTATCCTTGTCGGGCGCAGCCAAGCAGATCATGCAATGCATTTCAACGCCCGTATCATACCCCTTCGAATTGGCTGTGGAGTTCCTCGCCGCCGGCGCTCACCCAAAGGTCGAACGCACCCGGCTCAACGCGCCACTGGTTGTCGGCGGCGACCAGCGCGAGCTCGGCATAGGGGATGGCCAGCGTCACGACGCGCCGCTCGCCGGGATCGAGGGCAATGCGCGCATAGGCCTTCATCTGCCGCACCGGCCGGGTCCGGCTGGCGATCCGGTCATGGATATCCGCCCGCACGAACGCTTCCCCGCGCCGCAGCCCGGCATTGGTGACGGCAACGCGGACCTGCACCGCCTCGCCCTTCGCCACCCGTGCCGGGGCCTGCAGCTCGGCCAAAGCGAAGCGCGTATAGCCCTGCCCGCTGCCGAACGGGAACAGCGCCCGGTCCGGCGCGTCGCGCCAATGGCTGCGGCCCGGCTCCATCGGGTCCGCATCGGCCGCCGGGCGCCCGGTGCTGCGCCGGTCATAGGACCAGGGCTGCTGCCCCGTGGCGAGCGGGAAGCTCACCGGCAGCCGCCCGGTCGGCTCGCGGACGCCGAACAGAACATCCGCCACCGCCGGCCCGGTCTGCTCGCCGAGGAACCAGGTGCAGAGGATCGCCGGCGCATCGCTCACCGCCCCTTCCAGCGCCAGCGCCCGGCCGCTCCGGAGCAGCACCACCACCGGCTTGCCGGCTGCGGCAACCGCCTCGGCCAGCGCCTGCTGCGCCGCCGGCACAGTGATCTCGGTGCGGCTGTTGCCCTCGCCCGACATGTCACCCGCCTCGCCGATCGCCAGCAGCACGACATCCGCCGCCTTTGCGGCCGCCACCGCACGTTCGATCCCGCCGGCGAGCGGCGCGTGGATCCCGCTCCCCGCCTCCACCGCCAGCGCGGCCGGATCGGCGAGCATCGCGCGGATGCCGGTCGCCAGGTCGATCCCGTCCCTCGCATCGCCGGCAAACGACCAGGGCCCGTTGAGGTTGGCCTTGTCCGCCCCGAACGGCCCGATCAGCGCGATCTTCTTCCCCTTCACCGGCAGCGGCAGGAGGTCGCCCGCGTTCCGCAGCAGCACGATCGATCGCGTCGCCACCTCGCGGGCCGTCGCCCTGATCGCCGGCGTGGCGGTGCGCTTCTTCTCGGCCACGGCATCGAGCGAGCGGAACGGATCGTCGAACAGCCCCAGCGCCTCCTTGAGCGCCAGCACCCGCCGCACCGCCTCGTCGACCCGCGCCATCGGCACCTTGCCGCTCTCGACCAGCGCCGGGAGATGCTTGTTGTAGAGCCCGCTCTGCATCGAGACATCGACACCGGCCAGGATCGCCAGCCGCGCCGCATCCGCCTCGTCCGCCGCCACGCCGTGCGCGATCAGCTCGCGATCGGCATCATAGTCGGAGACGCAGACGCCGGCGAAACCCAGCTCGCCGCGCAACACATCGGTGAGCAGCCAGCGATTGGCGGTTGCCGGCACGCCGTTGAAGTCGGTGAACGAAGCGATCGTCGCCAGCGCACCCGCGCCGAACCCGGCGGCGAAGGGCGGAAGATAGGTCTCGCGCAGCTCGGCCAGGCTCATGTCGACCGCGGCATATTCCATGCCCCCGCGCACCGCCGAATAGCCGGCGAAATGCTTGGGCGTGGCGAGAAGGCTGTCCGCCCGGCGCAGGTCCTTCCCCTGGAACCCGCGCACCCGCGCGGCGGCGAGCTGGCGGTTGAGCAGCACATCCTCGCCCGCCCCTTCGGCCACCCGCCCCCAGCGCTGGTCGCGGGCGACATCGACCACCGGCGCGAAGGTCCAGTGCAACCCGCCAGCACTCGCCTCCTCGGCCACCGCCCGCGCCGCGCGCTCGGACAGTGCCGGATCGAACGCCGCGGCTTCGGCCAGCGGAATCGGAAAGATCGTGCGGCAGCCATGGATCACGTCGGCCGCGAAGATCAGCGGAATGCCGAGCCGGCTCCTCAGCGCCGCCGCCTGCGCCTTGCGCGCGCCCGCCACGCCATAGCCGTTGAACAACATGCCCACCCGACCGGCGGTGATATCCGCGAGCATCGCATCCGCGCCGCGCGGATCGACCACGGGGTTGAACACCGCGCCGACCGGGCGGATCTCGTCGTTGAAGCAGCTGAGCTGGCCCGCCTTCTCCGCGATCGTCATCCGCGCGATCAGCCCGTCGATCCGCGCCGATCCCGCATGCGCCCGAACCGGCAGCAAACCGAGCAGCGCCGCCTGCGCCGATCCCGCCATCAAGGCCCGCCGGTTGATTCGCATGGCCCCTGCGCCACCCGCGCTTTTCCGTGTCAAAATCTCTCTCCCGCGTGGCGGAACCTTGCAACGAAGCCCGCCGAAATCCGTTGGTTTCCGCACCTGTTGCACCAGCGCACCAGTGCTTGGCAAATTCCGCGTGACAGTTGCAGAAAACGATTTCATTATGCCTGCGTCGCGACTAATCGAGCGGGATCAACCCGCCGGACAGTCCGGCAATAACTTGGTTGGGGAGGATATATGTTGCTTTCCGTTCGCGCTGGCGTTCGCGCCGCGCTGTTGGCCAGTGCCGCGCTCGCGCCGCTCGCCGCCCAGGCCCAGACGGCCACCACTGATGCGGCTGCTCCCGCCGCGCAGGATGACGCCGCCGATGAAGGCCAGATCGTCGTCACCGGCCAGACCACGCCGAACCGCCCGCTGATCACT
Organism: Sphingomonas kyeonggiensis; assembly: GCF_014204495.1. Lineage (GTDB taxonomy): Bacteria > Pseudomonadota > Alphaproteobacteria > Sphingomonadales > Sphingomonadaceae > Sphingomonas > Sphingomonas kyeonggiensis_A. The sequence continues at coordinate 85,791 of NZ_JACHLN010000003.1, forward strand.
TCGTCGGCCGACATCACGCTCGCCAACCGCGAGCTGATCGACCAGAAGGCCCCGCGCTCGACCGCCGACCTGCTCGAAATGGTCCCGGGCATCTTCGTCGAGGCGACCGCCGGCGCGGTTTCGAACAACTATTCGGTCCGCGGCCTGCAGGGCGGCGGCCAGCGCTTCGTCCAGCTGCAGGAAGACGGCATGCCGATCCTGTACGGCGGCGGCGGCGCCGACTTCTTCTTCGACCAGGACCTGACCATCGATCGCCTCGAAGCGGTCAAGGGCGGTTCGTCGGGCGTGCTCACCGTCAACGGCGCGGGCGCGACGATCAACTTCATCTCCAAGGCCGTGAACCATGAGCGCCCCGAGGGCGCGGTCCGCTTCACCGGCTATAATTACGGCCTGAAGCGCGCCGACGGCTATTATTCGCAGCCCATCACCGACAAGCTGGCCTTCAGCGTCGGCGGCTATTTCCAGTCGAGCCCGGGCGTTCGCAAGAACACCAACGACTATACCGGCTGGCGCATCAAGGGCGCGCTCGAATACAAGTTCGACGACGGTGGCTATGTCCGCCTGTCGGCCAAGGGCGGCGACATGAAGAACGCCTATTACGCCGACCAGCCGTACAAGTTCACGGATGGCGAGCCGGGCGGCGTGCCGAGCCTCGATACCCAGTTCGGCAATGTCGGCGGCCGCGCCTTCTCGAACATCGCGGTGCCGGTTTCGACCAACGCGCATTCGAGCGGCTATCGCGAATTCAACTATGACGACGGCATCGTCTCGAAGACCTGGCAGGTCCGCCTCGACTTCGAGAAGCCGATCTCGGACTCGTTCACGCTGTTCGGCCATGGCCGCTATCTCGACTACAGCTATGATTTCAACGGCCTGTTCCCGGGCTCGGGCACCGGCAATGCCGGCCTGACCAGCGCGGTGAACTACCTGACCCCGGGCAGCAGCTCGCCGATCAACGACCTGCTGACGCTCGGCCAGGCCGCCTTCCCGACCACCGTGCGCTACGGCATCAAGAACCTGCGCACCGGCCAGGTCATCGGCTCGAACCAGACGGCGCTGCTCAACGCGCTGAACGGCAACGGCTTCCTGCAGCGCACCACGCTCAACCACGACGCGATCGACGCCTATGACCTGGGCTTCAACGTCGGCGGCCGCTGGAACTTCGAGAGCGGCAGCTTCAAGAACTCGCTCACCGCGGGCGTGATGTACTACAAGACCAAGCGCAACCAGGACCAGTCGGCGACGGCGAGCGTGGTCAACGACGTGCGCACCAACAGCGACGTCTATGACATCGTCGCGCTCAACGCGAACAACCAGGTGATCGGCACCCTGTCCGACAACGGCCTGGTCTCGTACGGCGACTGGGGTGCCGGCATCCGCAGCCGCCAGGATTCGAGCCTGTCGCTCTATGTGAACGACGAGTTCTCGATCGGCGACCTGCACATCGACGCCGGCGTGCGCTGGGAACATGACAGCGCGACGGCGTGGGACGGCAACACCGCGGCGGTCAACCAGGCGGTGCAGCCGGGCACGGCCGGCGTGCTGACCACGGTCGGCTCGACCTGGGACGGCACCTATGCGGTGCGCAAGGCGAACAAGAAGGCGGTGGCCTACACCGTCGGCGCGAACTACCTGATCACGCCGAACTTCTCGATCTATGCCCGCTACGCCAACGGCTTCCAGATGAACAATGTCGATCCCATCACCGGGATCGAGCTGTACGAAGCCGGCGTCCGCTACCAGATGGGCCGCCTGGTCTCGGCTTCGGCGACGGTGTTCCGCACCAACTTCCGCAACCAGAACTACAACTTCGCCGATCCGGTGAACCCGTCGCAGCAGAGCAACATCAACGCCGATCTGCGCACCAACGGCGTCGAGCTCAACCTCAACGTCCGTCCGGTCGATGCCTTCAGCATCGACTTCCAGGGCGTGTTCCAGGATCCGAAGCTCGTCAACCTGGCGATCAACGGCGCCAACCAGCAGGGCTTCGAGGGCAATCGTCCCGAGCGCACTCCGGCGCGCCTGTTCACGATCACGCCGAGCTACAAGCTGCCGAACGGTCTCGGTGAGATCTATGGCCGCTACAAGTATATCGGCAAGATCTACGCCGACGCCGGCAACGGCGTGGCGCTGCCGAGCTACGGCGTGACCAGCGTGGGTGCCTCGTTCAACCTCAGCAAGCAGCTGCAGCTGAGCGTGAACGCGGACAACATCTTCAACGTCATCGGCCTGACCGAGGGTAATCCCCGCCAGGGCCAGACGCAGGCGATCACCGACGGCTATTTCTATGCCCGCGGCATCGTCGGCGCCACCTATGGCGGCACGATCACGTTCAAGTTCTGATAAACCCCGCAAGGGTCGCAAAAGGGAGGGCGCGGCAACTGAAAGGTTCGCCGCGCCTTTCCATATCTGGAATGAAAAGAGGAGAGAGACGGATGCGAGGTTCGATGCGGTTGCTGCTGGTGGGCGGGCTGCTGCTCGCGGGCACGAGCACGGCGGCGATGGCGCAGCAGCGCGCCGCGAAGGCGCCCGAGCTGGCGTACAGCCTGACCGAGGGCCAGAACCTCAACGCGTTCGTGCGCGACGGCAAGGTTGCGGCGCACCTGCTGCTGCGCAACGGCAGCGATCCGCGCATCCTCGTCGCTTTCCCCGCCGGCAACAGCGGCGTCGGCCTGTGGTTCCAGCCGCTTGCCCGTCCCGCCAGCTGGAAGCTCGACCAGGCCCCGCGCCCGGTGACCTTCGCCGACGCCAGGGGGCGCCCGCTCCACGGCATCGAGAGCATCGCGACGATCGACGCGCCCCGCCTCGCCCCCAAGCAGGCGGTACTCTCCAATGTCCGCTTCCTGCGCGACTATCAGTCGGTCAGCCGCTTCCCCGCCGAAGTGGCGGCACCGGTCCGCATCGAGGGCGACCGCATCCTCTATGCCCGTGACCGGGTCGATGGCGCGCCGGGCTACAGCCTGGAAATCCAGGTGCTGCACGGCCGCATCGAGAAGGGCGAGATCGTCGCGGGCGCGAATGGACGCATCCAGTTGCGGATCGTGGCAGCGACCGGCGACACCCCGCTGACCGGCCTCAGCAAGGCCGAGCTGCTCAATACCCATTCAGCCGCCGATCCGGCAGCGCGCAACGCGCTCGCTTTCCTCAGCTACCGGGAGAAGTTCCTGGCCGGCTCGTGGCGCTTCGACACCTATTTCGGCCGCGACACGCTCATGTCGGTTCGCCTGCTGATGCCCGCGCTCAAGGGCGCTGCGGTGGAGGCGGGCCTGGGCGCGGTGCTCGCCCGGCTCGATCGCGACGGCGAGGTCGCGCATGAGGAGGGGCTCTCCGAATTCGCGCTGATCGACCATGCGCAGCACAAGCAACCGGGCGGTGCCGCTGCGACGCTCGATTATGGTATGGTCGATGACGACTATATGCTCGGTCCCGTCTCCGCCGATTATCTGCTCGGTTCGGCGACCCGGGCGGCCGCGCGAACTTTCCTGGCCAGAACCGTACAGAGCGAAGCGAATCCCGGCAGTTCCGCGTCGGCCGGAACCCTCCTGGTGCGCAACCTTCGCTACGTTATCGATCAAGTGCGTCCGTTTGCCGAGGATCCGCGCTGGAGCAACCTCGTCGCGATCCACAAGGGCCGCCTGACCGGCCAGTGGCGCGACAGCGAGGAAGGCCTTGGCCGCGGCCGCTATCCCTATGACGTCAATGCGGTTTTTGTCCCCGCCGCGCTCGAGGCCGCCGACAAGCTGCTCCGCGCCGGGCTGCTCGATCGCTACCTGACCCCGGACGACCGCGCCGCGCTGGAGCGCGCCCATGCGATGGCGGCGACCTGGCGGAGCAAGGCCCCGAGCCTGTTCGCCGTCGAGACCCCCGGCCCCGAGGCCGCAGCCCAGGTCCGCGCCTATGCCGCCCGCGTCGGCGTCCCCGCCGCCCCGGCCCTCGTCGCGCTCAAGGGCCAGCCCCTGCGCTATCACGCGATCGCGCTCGACGATGACGGCAAGCCGGTGCCGATTATCAATTCGGATGAAGGCTTTAGCCTGTTGTTCGGCCATCCCGATCCGGCCGATCTCCAGGCCTATGTCGGCGCGCTGGCACGGCCGTTCCCGGCCGGGCTGATGACCGATATCGGCCTGCTGGTGGCCAATCCTGCGCTGGCCGGCACCGAGGTCCAGGACCGCTTCACCCCGGCCGCCTATCACGGCGCGGTGGTCTGGTCGTGGCAACAGGCCCTGTTCGCCGCCGGCCTGGAGCGCCAGCTCGCCCGCACCGACCTGCCCCCCGCCACCCGCGCGGTGCTGAAGGACGCGCAGGCCAAGCTGTGGCGCGCGATCCAGGCCACCCGGGCGACGCAGAGCTCCGAGCTCTGGTCCTGGGCCTTCGAGAATGGCCGCTACAAGGTCGTCGCCTTCGGCGCCGGCAAGGCGGATGTCGACGAGTCCAACGCCGCCCAGCTGTGGAGCACGGTCTATCTCGCGGTCCAGCCGCCCAAGGCCGCCCCGGCGAAGAAGCGCTAACCCTACACCCCACCTCGGCCCGTCATCTCCACCTTCCCGGGGAGATGGCGGGTGATTTTTAGGTAGCCGCCAGAAACGCAGTCACCGTCAGCCGCCCGGTCGCAGGATCGGCATCGAGCAGCGCCCCCGGTGAAATCGCGCCGCTATGGAGCAGCGCGCTGCGATAGATCACCGCGCGATTGAACCGCGCCTCGACATGCGCGATCCGCTCGAAAAGCGCCGTATCGCCAAAGGGATAGGCCGCTTCCGGCGGATCGGTGCGCAGCTCGGCGTTGAGCGTGGCGAGATAGCCGGCCGAGCGCGCCGCATCGATCGTCTCGAACCCGGTCGCCCGGTGGCGGAAGAATGCCGTGCCCTCGCCTTCCGACAGGTAATGGACCAGCGCGATCCGTCCGGGCTGTACCGCATCGACATGCGGCAGCCGCTGCTCCCTGCCGAGCTCGGCGGGCGGCGTGGTCACCATCGAGAAGCTGGCGTCGAGCAGCTCGACGCTCGCAGCCCCCAGCACCTCGCGCAGCACCGGCGCCAGCCCCGGGCGCACCCGGGCGAAATAGTCGGCCGGCAGCGGGGCGCGAATGCCCGGATAGTGATGCCGGCCCGGCTCGAACCGCGCCGCCAGCGCGGCCGCGCGCAGCGCATCCGGATCAGGATGGAAACCGTCGACGATCGCGATCGGCTGGCCTTCGCTGCCGATCCGCCGCGCGACGATGTCCGGCTTGATCACCCGCCCATCGCCGCCGCGAGCGCCGCGTCGTGCAGCGGCAGCGTCGGCGCGGCGCGCTGGATCACTTCGGCGACCTGGCGGACCTGCGCGCTGTTCGCGGCGCTGTCGAGCACGTCGGCGAGCGGGTTATAGTCCTCCGCCACAATCTCCTGCCCGTTGAGCACCGCCAGCCAGCTCGCGTCGCGGAACAGCTCCTCGGGCCCGAGCATCAGCCGCCCGGAGCGACGATATTGCTCCTCGCGCGCCACCAAAGTCTCGGGCAGCGCCATCTCGCGCCGCTCGACCCAGAACGGATCGGTCCGGCCGGGATTGGCGTGGTAGTGGAGGATCAGGAAGTCCTTGATATTGTCCATGTCGGCATTGAGGAGCGCGTTGTACCGCTCGGCCAGCGCCGGATCCATGTCGCGGTCCGGGAACAGCGTCAGCAGCTTGGCGATGCCGCTCTGGATCAGGTGGATCGAGGTGGACTCCAAAGGTTCGAGGAAGCCCGAGGACAGCCCGAGCGCCACGACATTGCCGATCCAGGCCTTGCGCCGCGTGCCCGCCTTGAAGCGCAGCGTGCGCGGCTCGGCCAGCGCCTCCCCGTCCAGGTTCGCCATCAGCATGGCGGTCGCCTCGTCCTCGCTCATGAAGCCGCTGGCGAAGACATGGCCGTTGCCGATCCGGTGCTGGAGCGGAATGCGCCACTGCCAGCCCGCCGGGCGCGCGGTGGAGCGGGTGAAGGGCGTGGTGTGCTCCGTGCGTTCGCAGGGCACCGCCACCGCGCGGTCGCAGGGCAGCCAGTGCGACCAGTCCTCGAACCCGCCGCCCATCGTCCCGTCGATCAGCAGCGCGCGGAAGCCCGAGCAATCGATGAACAGGTCGCCCTCGATCCGCTCGCCCCGTTCCGTCGTCAGCGCAGCGACCATGCCGCTCTCGCCGTCGCGCTCGACCTCCCGGAGCTTGCCCTCGATCCGGGTGACCCCTGCGGCCTCGGCAATGCCGCGCAGGTGCCGGGCATAGAGGCTGGCATCGAAATGATAGGCATAGCCGAGCGTCGACAGGATCGAGCGGGCGTCGCCCGTCGGCATAGCGAAGCGCCCCTGCCCGGCCAGCTCGGTCGCCAGCGAGAAGGCGGAGAGCGGCAGGTCCAGCCCCTCGGCTCGCGCCTTCATCCAGCGATGGTGGAAGGCAACGCCCGGGAAGCGCACCCCATAGTCGCCGAACGGGTGGAAATAGCGATGCCCCGGCCGCACCCAGTCGACGAACTCGATGCCGAGCTTGAAGCTCGCCTTGGTCTCGCGGAGGAACGCCGCCTCGTCGAGCCCGATCAGCTGGTTGAACCAGTGGATCGTCGGGATCGTCGCTTCCCCGACGCCGACCGTGCCGATCTCCTCGGACTCCAACAGGGTGATATCCAGCGTCTGGCCGAACTGGCGCGCCAGCGCCGTCGCGGTCATCCAGCCAGCCGTTCCACCACCCAGGATAACGACGGAACGCACACGCCGCGAAGGGGTATCGGACAGGCTCATGGAATCGATTTCTCACTCGTAGTTTCACGAGTGTTTAGCCGAGCGATTTCCTGCTGACGACCTCGGATTTCGATGTTGCACGCGCCACCTCGCCGGGCACCCTGGGCTAGGGATGCGTCGCGGCGGAGGCGGTAACCGCCTGGCGCCAGCGCGCCATCAATTGCCCGCGATCGGCGCCGGCGATGCCCGGCTCGAAGCGGTCCTGATCCACGATGGCCCAGGCATTGCCACCCAGCTTCCCGGCAGCCAGCTGCGCCACCCCGCGCGCGCCCAGCTCGAGCTGGCGCGGCCGCAGGACCGGACGGTCGATAACGTCGGCGAGGATCTGGACGAGCAGGTCGTTGGCCGCAGCACCTCCATCGACCGACAGGGTATCGAGCGGCGCGCCGAGATCGGCGTCCATCGCGAAGACGATATCGGCGATCTGCAGCGCGATGCCTTCGAGCACCGCGCGCGCGACATGGGCCGGGCTGGTGCCGAGCGACATGCCACTGAGCAGCCCTCGCGCCTCGGAGCGCCAGTGCGGCGCACCGAGCCCCGCCAGCGCGGGCACGAAGGTCACGCCCTGGCTGTCGGGTACTTCGGCGGCGAGGCGGGTCAGTTCGCCCTCGTCACGCAGGTTGAGCAGGCGCACGGCAAAGGCCGCGGCGTGGCCCGATACCGCGACATTGCCCTCCAGCGCGTGGAAGACGTCATGCCCGCGCGCCCAGGCGATCGTGCTCCACAGCCCATGCGAGGAGGTCACGCGCGCCGGCGTCACCGCCATCAGCGAGGATCCGGTGCCGCAGGTGACCTTGGCCTGGCCGGGCGCCGCAAAGCCATGGCCGAGCAGGGCCGCGTGCGAATCGCCGAGCAGCACTTCGATCGGCAGGCCCGAGGGCACGCCGCTCGCCGCGGTGAGGCCGAACTGGGCGTCGGACGGGCGGATCGTCGGCAGCACCAGCCGGGGCACGCCGAACAGCGCAAGCATCGCGCGGTCCCAATCAAGCGCGTCGAGCGACATCAGCTGGGTGCGCGAGGCGTTGCTGACATCGGTCGCGTGCTGGGCGCCGTTCGTGAGCTTCCACAACAGCCAGCTGTCGATCGTGCCCGCACGGAGCAGCCCCGCCTCCGCCTTGGCGCGGGCGCCCGGCGTCTCGTCGAGCAGCCAGGCGAGCTTGGTGCTGGGCGCCAGCGGATCGATGCCGAGCCCGGTCGCTGCAATGATCTCCTGCGCATGCGGCATCAGCGCGGTGCAGCGATCGGCGGTGCGGCGGCATTGCCAGCTGATCGCGGGCGCGACAGCCTCGCCGCTCTCGGCGTCCCACAGCACGATCGTCTCGCGCTGGTTGGCGATGGCGAGCGAAGCGACTTCGGCGCCGGGCGTGGTCGCGATGACTTCGCCGATCGCGCCGGCGACGCTGCCCCAGATCGCCTCGGCCGATTGCTCGGCCCAGCCGGGACGCGGATGGACCACGCCCAGCGGATGCGAGGCGCGGCCGAGCACTTCGCCGGTATCCGCCGCGAACAGCAGCGCCTTGGTGTTGGTCGTGCCCTGGTCGACCGCCAGGATCGCCGGGCGCGCCATCAGCTGCGCTTCTCGATCAGCTCGCGCGCCGCGGCGGCGATACCTGCCGGGGTGAGCCCGTGCCGCTCGAACAGCCATTCGGCCGAGCCGGTCTCCAGGAAGCCGGGGAACCCCAGAACGCGCATCGGAACCGGCCTCTCCTCCACCACGACTTCGGCCACGGCGCCACCCAGGCCACCACGCACGACATGTTCTTCGGCGGTGACGATAGCACCCGTGCCGGCTGCGGCAACGATCGCCTCGCGGTCGATCGGCGAGACCGTCGCCATGTTGAGCACGCGGGCGGATATGCCTTCCGCCGCCAGCGCCTCGGCGGCATCGAGTGCGCGGTGGACCAGCGTGCCGCAGGCGATGATCGCGACATCGCTGCCGTCGCGCAGGATCTCGGCCTTGCCGGCCTCGAAGCGCGCGCCTTCCGGACGGGCCAGCGCCGGCACCGCCATGCGGCTCACCCGGATGAAGACCGGGCCGTCATAACCGGCGGCCCAGCGGATCGCCTCGGCGGTTTCCCAGGGATCGGACGGCACGATCACCGTCAGTCCCTTCATCGCGCGCAGCCAGGCCAGGTCCTCGATGCTGTGATGCGTCGCACCAAGCTCGCCATAGGCGACGCCGCTGGAGATGCCGCACAGCTTCACATTGACGTTGCTGTACGCGATGTCCGCCTTGATCTGCTCGAGCGCGCGTCCGGTCAGGAAGCACGAAGCGCCGCTGACGAACGGCACCTTGCCGCCATTGGCCAGGCCGGCACCGACGCCGACCATGTTCTGCTCGGCGATGCCGACATTGACCAGCCGCTCGGGAAACTGGTCACGAAACCTGTTGAGCTTCGACGAGCCGACCGAGTCATTGACCACCGCGACGATCCGGGGATCTTCAGCAGCCAAAGCCTCCAAAGTCTCGACATAGGCATTCCGGCAATCAAAGCCCTTGCCCTGCGGTGCGGCGCTCATGCGGCAAGCTCCGCGTCGAGTTCGGCGAAAGCCTGGGCCAGCTGCGCGTCGCTGGGCGTGCCGTGATGCCAGCCCGCCTGATTTTCCATATAGCTCACGCCGCGTCCCTTGATCGTATGCGCGATGATGCAAAGCGGCTTGCCGTTGGCGCCGCGCGGTGTGGAGAGCAGTTCGAGCAGGGCCGCGGGATCATGACCGTCGACATCCGCGACTTCCCAGCCAAAGGCCGCCCATTTGTCGGCGAGCGGCTCGAGCGAATTGGTGTCCTCGGTCGGTGCGCCCTGCTGCAGCCGGTTGCGATCGATGATGACCGTCAGGTTGCCGAGCTTGCGGTGGCCGGCGAACATCGCCGCTTCCCACATGCTGCCTTCCTGCAGCTCGCCGTCGCCGGTGAGCGCAAAGACCCGGAAGTCCGCCGCGTCAATCTGCCCGGCCACCGCCATGCCGACCGCGACGGGCAGGCCATGCCCGAGCGGGCCGGTATTGGTCTCGACGCCCGGCAGGTAATTGCGGTTCGGGTGGCCGTTCAGCCGCGAGCCCGGCTGGAGATAGGTCTCCAGATCGGCGACCGGAAAATAGCCCGCACCGGCCAGCGCCGAATAGAAGGCGCCGGTGCAGTGGCCCTTGCTCATCACGAAGCGATCGCGCGTCGGGTCCTGCGGATTGGCGGGATCGAAGCGCAGCACGGCGGAATAAAGCGTCGCCAGGATATCCGCGCACGACATGTCACCGCCCGGATGCCCCTGCTTCGCGCGGTGCGCCATCGTCAGCGCCTGGCGCCGTATCCAGTCCGCCCGGCGGCGGATGTCCGCCACCCGCGCATCGACGAATTCCTCGGTTGCTACTGCCTTACCCATGGCCGGGCCTTAACCGAGGACCGATGGGAACGGCAACCGACTTCTTACGATTATTTTCGTTTACCTCCATTTCACAACGAATATCGGTTCGTTCGTTGACACTTCGCTGCGTTACCGCTTAGCGTTGCGCAAAATCCGGCAATCAGAGCTGCGATACGGAAGAGGATGGGCTGTGCGGCGTTTCGGCATGGAAAATGGTGAGCAGGCCGGCCCGCGTCATGTCCTTGCCTCAACCCCGGAAGTGCGCCGCATCTATGCCGCACGCGCCCGCATGCTAGAGCCACTGCAGCTCCGCATCGCACGCGGGGATTGGAGACAGGCATGAACACTCGAACCGGAACGCCCGGGCTGCTTGGCGAAGCCCGCCGGATGAAGATCCTGGAATGGATGCAGGAAGAAGGCGCCGCCCGCGTCCGCACACTTGCTGATGCCTTTGGGGTATCCGAAGTGACGGTACGCCAGGACCTGGAGAAGCTCGAAGCGGAAGGCCATGTCGTGCGCGAGCATGGCGGCGCGTTCCTCAAGTCGGTGACCCAGCAGGTGCGCGCAATGGCGCTGCACCACATGGTCCATATGGAAGCGAAGCGCCGGATCGGCCGGGCGGCCGCCGCGCTGGTGCAGGATGGTGAGACGATCATCCTCGATTCCGGATCAACCACCACCGAGATCTCGTCCCATCTTGCTACCCGCAGCGGGCTGACGGTGATCACCAACGCGCTCAACATCGCGCTGGCGCTCGGCGGCCTGCCGGGGTTCGACGTCCATATGCCGGGCGGCCATTTCAAGGCACCGACCCTGTCGCTCAGCGGCGAGCGCTCGGGCGACTATTTCCGTGGGCTGTTCGCGCAGAAGCTGTTCCTGGCGACGGCGGCGGTGTCGCTCGATGCGGGCCTCACCTTCCCGTCGCTTTCGGACATCACGGTGAAGCGCGCGATGATCGAATCCGCGGCCGAGGTGATCCTGGTCGCCGACAGCAGCAAGATCGGGCAGCGCTCCTTCTCGTCGCTCGGCGGCATCGAGCTGATCCACACGCTGGTGACCGACGACGGCATCCGCGACGAGGACCGTGCGGGCTTCGAGGCCGCCGGGGTGAAGGTACTCATCGCCTGACCGGCAGGCGCACGGCCAGGCGCGAAAACGCGACGGCCCCATGATTTCACGCCCGGCACGAAGCCGGGCGGCACTTCGAGAGGACTGATGATGGCGAGCGAGCAGAAGTACGGCGCGGGGATCTGGCACTTCGCCACCTATGTGGATCGCTATGCGACCGATGGCTATGGCCCGGCGCGCTCGCTGATCGAGATGATCGACCTGGCCGGCGAGGTCGGCGACCTGTCGGTGGTCGACATCAACTATCCCTTCCCCGGCGGCGAGACCGATTTCGCCGCAGTGGAAGCCGCGCTCGCCCGCAACAACCTGTCGGTGATCGGCATCACGCCGGAGATCTATACGCGCAAGTTCGCCAAGGGCGCCTTCACCAATCCCGATCCGGGCATCCGCCGCGAAGCGCATGCGATGATCACCGAGGCCGCCGGCGTGGTCCGCCGCTTCGGCGCGAAATATGTGAAGCTGTGGCCGGGTCAGGACGGCTGGGACTATCCCTTCCAGGTCGATCATGGCGATCTGTGGCGGATGAGCATGGACGGCGTCGGCCAGCTCGCCTCCGAGAATCCCGATCTCCAGTTCGTGATCGAGTACAAGCCGCGCGAGCCGCGCAACCATATGAGCTTCGACAGCGTCGCGCGGACTTTGCTCGGCATCGAGAAGATCGGCCTGCCCAATATCGGCATCCTGCTCGATTTCGGCCATGCGCTGTACGGCGGCGAGAGCCCGGCGGATTCGGCCCAGCTGGCGATCGACCATGGCCGGCTGTTCGGCATGGACGTGAACGACAATCTGCGCGGCTGGGACGACGACATGATCGCCGGCTCGGTGCATCCGATCGAGCTGTTCGAGTTCTTCTACACGCTGCGCAAGAACAAGTGGGAAGGCGTCTGGCAGCTCGACCAGTTCCCGTTCCGCGAGGATTGCGTGGGCGCCGCCAAGAGCGCGATCGGCTTCCTCAAGCATATCGAGAAGGCACTCGACCGGCTCGACTTCGACGCGATGCGCGCGGCGCAGGCGAAGCAGGACGCGGTGGAGACCCTGCGCCTGGCGCGGGAAGCGCTGTTCGCGGGCTGACCCTTCCGCACTATTCTGTTCCCCGGCGAAAGCCGGGGCCCAGGGTCACAAGCGGGACGGCAGAGAAACCCTGGGCCCCGGCTTTCGCCGGGGAGCTTTCAGGGTCCGAGCGTCACCCCGCCTTCCCAAACACCGCGATATCGACACTATCGCCCATCGCCCGGTATCCCCCCTCGCCCGGATGGATATGGTCGCCGGAATCATAGTCCGGGCGGAGCCGCAGCGGCGCGACGGGATCGCGGACGGCCTTGTCGAAATCGATCACGCCATCCGGCTCGCCCGAGGTGCGGATCCAGCGGTTGACAGCCTGGCGCTGGGCCTCCCGCGCCTCGTTGTACGAAGTCGCGCCCTGGAACGGCGTCAGCGTCCCCATCACGACCTTGATATTCGCCGCGTGCGCCCGGGCGATGATCTGGCGGTAGCCGGCGATCAGCGCGTCCACGTCGAGCGGCGGGTTGTTGCCGAACATCGTGCTCGAACCGCCATTGCCGATATCGTTGATGCCTTCGAACAGGATGACATGCGACACGCCCTGCACGCGGGCGACATCGCGATCGAACCGGGCCAGCGCCGCCTTGCCCCAGCTGGTCGAGAGCACCCGGTTGCCGCCGATACCGGCGTTGATCACCGCCAGCGCCGGGCGGCCGGGCGCGGCGGCGATGCGCTGGTTCAGCCTCTCCGGCCAGCCATGCAGCTGGCCGAGCGCGGGCCGGTTGCCGTCGGTGATCGAATCCCCCAGCGCGACGATGACGCGCGGCGGGCTGGCCGTGCGCACCAGCACGCCACTCACCGGCGGGCGGCCGATGATCGTATCGGCACCCGCAATCGCCTCGGCGAGAATCTGGTCGCCCTCCCCCATCGCCATCACCGCATTGCCGAAGCCCTTGAGCTTGAGCCCCGCCGGAATGTGCACGCTCACCACCAGCTCGCCCATTGTCGGAACGGGCAGGTCGACGGGATCGCTCAGCACCGGCGCACCGGGTATGATCGTCACCTGCCCCGCGCCGCCGAAGCTGAGCTTGCGCAGCGTGCCGGGCTTCGCATCAAAGCCGGTCGCGGCAATGCCGGCGCTGGCAGCAACCACGGTCAGCGGCGTTGTGCCGTCCTCATTCGACAGGCGAATGCGGACCTGCCGCCCGCCGGCCGCAACCGCGAAGCGCATCCGCAGCGTGCCGGTAACCGGCGGCCGATCGCGCAGGCGCTCGCGCGTCTCGGGCGGGAGCTTCATCTCCTTCGGAATGACGAAGTCGTAATCCGCCGGGCTCGACTGATAGGCGTCGATCCAGACCTCGCGACCGCTCTGCGCGGCGGCAGGCAGAGCGACCAGCAGCAGCCCTGCCGCGAGGAAGCGCGCGTACCGCATCGCTATGCCTGCACCTTGACCAGCCGCAGCGCGATCCACGGCTTGCCCGGCAGCTTCACCGTCGGCCGCGCCGGGTCCTGGACGTCATAGTCGTTCTTCTTCGCCATCCGGAACACGCCCTCGACCGGGGTGACCGTCATGTTCCAGGTGTCGATGATGTCGAGGCGGTAGCTCTGCAGCGAGTCCGGCCCCTTGCCGGGCAATACCACCGGCCATTCGGTCGGCTGCTCGGCGCCGAAATAGCGCAGGTAATAGGCGTTCTGCTGGCCGCCGAGATGATAGTTCCACCAGGCCTGGATCGGCTCCACGCCCGGCACCGGCCCTTCCTCCATTATCCGGTGCAGGAAGGCGAGGCGCGGCGCGCTGTGCCCGGCCAGGCTGCCGCCCTGCCCCAGCCACGAGCCATCGGCATTGCGATCGGCCGCGAAGGTCTCGCTATGGCCAACATAGCAGCCGCCGATCAGCCCGTACCAGAAGCGCTGGACCATGTCCTCGGCGCTCAGATTGCCCCAGCGCTTGGCGATGTTCCCTTCATACACCACCTCGTCGAAGATCACCGGCTTGAGCGCGAAGGCGCGGTGCAGCTCGGCGCGCAGATCGTCGAGCACGGCCGCGCCGTTCTGGACGCTGGCATGGGTGATCCACGGCTTGCGGTGGTCGTAATAGGTGTTGATCTGGTGGATCGAGCGCAGCCGGTCATGCGGATCGGCGGCGACCAGGACCTGGAAGAGATGGTCCCAGTCCTCCACCGCCTTGGTTTCGATGTTGTCATATTCGTTCGCCATCGACCACCAGACGTTGCGGTAGGCGCCGAAGCGTGCGGTGACGTAGCGCAGATAGCGCTCGTCGTCGGCGCGCTTCATGTCCGAATAGCCGCGCTTCTCGTCATAGGGGTGGTAGAGGATCACATCCGCCTCGATCCCCAGCGCGCCGAGCTTCTGGATGCGATCCTCGTAGCGGCGGAAATAGGCGGGATCGAACCGCGCCGGATCCCAGTCCCTCGGCCCGTCCCCGGTGCGCGCGAACGGGTTGGTCGCCACCGAGGGGACATTGGGGAAGACCAGCATCCGCATCTTGTTGAATGGCGCGCCGGCGAGCGTCTTCAGCGTCTCGGCGCATTTCGCGTCGGACTGGAGCGCCCAGCTGTAACAGGTCGTGCCGATCTGGCGGAACGGCGTGCCATCGGCATAGGCGAAGTGATAGCCATCCTTGGAGACGCGGACCGGACCACGATTGCCCTTGCCCGGCGCGACCGCGGTGAACGCGCCCGTTTTGCCCGCCAGCGCTCCGGCATTGCTCTCGCTGCGCCAGCGCCAGCTTCCAAGCTCGGGTGGGCTGAAGCGGATGCGATAGGCACCGTCGCCATCATAGAAGCCCGGCACCCGGATCTGCTTCCCCGCGCCTTCGAAGACCGCGGCAAGCGTCACATCGACGAACGGATTGCCCCCGCTCGGGCCGGCCAGCTCGATCTCGAACACGCCCCAGCGCTCGACCGTGCGCGGCGCTGCGGCAGCCATGGCGGGAACGGAAGTGGCGGCACCGATCGCCATCGTCTGGGCGAGCATGTTCCGTCGCGTGATCTTCATTCCAACCCTCTCCAGATTTGCCGCATCCACCCCGGAAAGGCGCCGCGCTTTATAATAATATTATCGTACTAGAAATCATCATCCGCACAACCATGATTAAGGGGTCCGCGAAGCGCTGCAAGCGCTTGCCCCCGCCTCCGGGCACGGCTAGGCTGCGTCACAAATAATACTATCATATGTTGTAAAGGAGGGGTGCCAGGCGATGGCCAGCACGAATGCGCAGGACAAGGACGATTGGCGGAACACGATCCTCGCCGGCCTTGCGAACTATATCGACGCCGGATCGATCGTCGCCGGATCGGCAGCGCTCGCGCTGTGGCAGGAAGCCTATCACCTCAACAACAATACGGTCGGGCTGATCGGCGCCTTCGGGCCGAACGCGATCTCCGCCGGCGTCGGCGCGCTGATCGGCGGGCGGCTGTGCGACCTGTTCGGCCGCAAGAAGATCTACCAGTACGACATGCTGTTCTACGCGTTCGGCATGCTGTGGCTGGTGTTCGCGATGAACGCCTGGATGGTCGTGCTCGGCTTCTTCCTGGTCGGCCTCGCGGTCGGCGCGGACATTCCCGCTTCCTGGTCGATCATCGCGGAGATGGCGCCGAAGGGGAAACGCGGCAAGCATAGCGGCGTGGCGCAGGTGCTCTGGTATCTGGGCCCGGTCGTCGTGCTGCTGCTTTTCCTGGTGCTTACCCCGCTCGGGCTGCTCGGCGCACGGATCGTCTTCGCGCATCTCGCGCTGCTGGCGATCGGCCTCACCTTCCTGCGCTCGCGCATGCAGGAATCGCCGCGCTGGCTCGAGGCCCAGGCCGCCGACGAACACAAGCAGATCGAGCCGGCCAGGATCAGCGCGCTGTTCAAGCCGCGCTATCTCGGCTCGATGGCCTTCCTGATCGGCATGTACGGCATGTGGAATCTGTGGGCGGGCACCAACGGCTTCTTCTTCCCCTATATCCTGCGCACCGTCGGCGATGCCAGCCAGGCGACCGCGGTGGCGATCCAGACGCTGAGCTTCCTGATCGGCATGCTGTCGATCTGGGGGGTGTTCATGCAGTTCTCCGACCGGCTGAACCAGCGGACGATGTTCCTCGTCTCGGCGATCATCCAGGTGGTCGGCATGTCGCTGCTCGCGCTGTTCCCGCTCACCCTGCCGCTGGCGATCCTCCACGTCTTCCTGATGGCGTTCGGCCAGGGCTTCGGCGCCCAGTCCTTCTTCCAGCTGTGGAGCTCGGAGATGTTCCCGACGCTGCTGCGCTCCACGGCGCAGGGGCTGATGTTCGCGGTGGTACGCATCGGCCTGGGCATCTGGAGCTTCTTCGTGCCGGTGCTGACCGCCACCGGCTTCACCACGCTCGCCTGGATCCTCACCGGCTTCCTCGCGGCAAGCGGCATCATCGGCATGCTCGGCGCCCCGCGCAACGAGGGCAAGTCGCTCGAGGAGCTGGAGGCCCAGCTGAAGGCCTGAACAAACTGCGGGCCGCCGGTTCTTCGACCCGCCGGCATCTCGCACGGGCGGTCTCCGCAACGAGGCCGCCCTTCTTCATTCGCCCATACCGGCCTATTTCAAGACGCGAACGCTGACGAGACGTTCGATGAGAACGTCCCTGCTGGCATCGCCCAGATAGCGCTTCTTGTGCTGCGCAAGGCTCACCCGCCCCACCAGCTGCACCGTGAAGTTGCCCCAGGGCGGCTCGGCTTTTCGCCAGCCCGATGCCTCCCGGGCTGCGGCATCCAGTTGCCTGCACGTGTCTCCACGGCATTTGATCGATGCCCCGTCGCCTTCCCCAGCAGCGGTCCTGTCGCGTCCCGGCATTGCTCGAATCGGCTATTCTCGAAATTGGTGAACCAGGTGCAACTAAGGGTGCGCTGTGGGCCGAAGGCCACGCCGTCGAAAGTCACGCCCTGCCCCGCGGGCGAAGCAGACATCAGAGCAAGGATAGCCGGTTGCCACATCGGGTCAGCATATCCTCGCGCTCCCCGCTGGCAACCCAGTCGATTTGGGCGCCCCTGTCGCGCACAAAAAAAGGGGCGGTGCTTTCGCACCGCCCCGACAGGAGGCAACTTGGGGGGCCTTCAGAACTTCAAGCGGATACCCGCATAGTAACGGCGACCGATGATATCCCAGATCGCGTTCGGGCTGCCGTTGGGCGTACCGGTCCAGAGCGGCGGCGCCTGGACATTGAACAGGTTGTTCACGCCCGCATAGAGCTCGAAATTCTCGATGCCCTTGTAGCGGATCTGGGCGTTGTTGTAGTTCTTCGCACCGATCGTGAAATACTTCTTATCGGGCAGCGAACCATCGGCCAGACGGAACGTCGTCTGGTAGTTCTCATAGTCGAACATCTGCGATCCGGTGACTTCGCCGGTGATGGTGAAGCCGAACGAGTCGTTGTCCCAGTTCAGGCCGTAGTTGAACGAGTCGCGCGGCGTGCCGATCTCGCCCATGGTGTTGTCATAGGCGTCGCCCGTCAGCGGGACGATGCCCTGCTTTAGCAGATGGGTCCAGCTGCCCGACCAGGTCGCCGTGCCGCCCAGGATCTTGTGGGAATAGCTCAGCGTCATGTCGATGCCGCGGGTGAACTGGCCACCGCTGTTGACCAGGCCGCGCACGACCTGCTCGACCGAGCCGACGCTGAACGCGCCCGAAGGCTGCTGGCGGCGGGTCACGAACTGGCAGAAGTCCGCCAGGCCGCTGACATAGCATTTGTTGAGCACGGTCGCCGCCGCGAGGCGGTTGATCGCGTTCTCGAGCTTGATGTCGTAGTAGTCGGCGGTGATCGTCAGGCCGCGCAGCGCGTGGATCGAGCGCGGGTTGATCACCACGCCGAACGTCTTGGTCTTGCCCGTCTCCTGCTGGATGCCCGGGTTGCTCGCGGTGATGCTGCCGACGCCCGCCGTATCCGACGAAGTCAGCGTCATCGATCCGTTCGCGTTGATGTTCGCGAGTACGCCCGGATCCTTGCGGCAGTTCACTGCCACCGCCGAGGTCTGCGCCAGCGTTACGCCCTGGCACGGATCGGTGATGGTGATGATGCCGGCCGCCGCCGCCGCATAGAGCTCGCCGATGTTCGGCGCGCGGACGGCATGGGCATAGACCGCGCGGAAGCGGATATCCTCGACCGGCGCCCATTCGCCGCCGACGTTCCAGGCCCAGAAGCTGCCGACCGTCGAATAGTCGGACAGGCGCGCCGCGCCGCGCAGCGTCAGGTTCTGGAAGAAGGGCGTGTCGCGCAGGATCGGCACGACGAGTTCGCCGTACGCTTCCTTGACGTTGAACTTGCCCTTGGTGTCGAGCAGCTGGACATAGCCGTTACGCGCGGTGTTGGTCAGCGGATCGAAGTCATCCATGCTGTACTCGGAACGCCACTCGGCGCCGACCGAGACCTGCACCGGGCCGGCCGGCAGGTTGAACAGCGTGCCGCCGACGTTCACCGCCGCGGTCTGCAGCTCCTGCTTCGAATAGCGGCTCATCTCGGTCATCAGCCACGCAGCGGCTTCCTTCGAGATCTTGGAGCTGCCGTCCGCATTCAGGCCGAAGACGTTGATCGGCACGCAGCCGTTTGCGCGCGCCGTCGCGTCGACGCAGACGGCCTCGGTGGTGTTGCCGTTCTTGTTGTAGTCGAACACGTCCGGCATCGCCTGCACCGCCTGGGCGAGGCGATTGAGGTCGGCGAGGCCCGTCATGCTCTGGCGCTGCTTGGTGAAGCCGTACTGGTAGTAGAAGTCGGCAGTCCAGTCGCCGCCGATCTTGTAGGTGCCGCCGATCACCGCGCGGAAATTGTCGCGCTCGGTCGGGGTGCTGCGCGTGCCATCGCCGAACATCGTCGTGCGCAGCAGGAAGCTGACATCCTTCGAAGCGATCGCGTCATTGACGGCGCGATTGTCGGCCGCGTTGAACACCGCGGTCGGGACGAAGGGGTTGTTGACGATACGGACATCGGCGGCGTTGCTCGGGTTCACGACCTGGAACTGGATCGGGAAGAACCCGTTCGTTCCGTTGAACGCGCCCAGCGCGCTGTCCGTCCGCATCGGCGAGGCTTCGCGACGGCCCTTGGTCTTGTAGTTCGAGTAGGTCGATTCAACGAACAGGTTCAGCTTGTCGCTAACGTCGAAGTTCGCGCGCGTGGCAACCGTGATCTGGTTCGACGGCGACGCCTGCTGACCCAGCGCAGCCGCGTTGTAGCCGTACTTGTTGATCTTCGCGACGACCGTGGGGTCGTTGTAGTTCGTGCCGTTCACCGCCGGATAGGTGTCGAGCGTGCCGTCCGCCAGGATCAGCCGGCTGCCGACGCCGCCGAAGTTGAACACGCCGCCCGGGCCGACGTTCGACGGCTGGTAGAAGCGCGTGAACAGGTTCTGCGCTGCGGTCAGGTTCGCATCGCTGTTGCCGCCGACGCGCTGCGTGTTGCCCAGGCTGCTATAGCCGGCTGCGGTGCGCTCGCGCTTGTAGTTGGGCACGTCACCTTCGTGATTATACCCGGCATAGATCATCACGTTGCCCCGGCCGTCGGCGAAATTCTGGCCGAAGGTGCCGTTGATCGAATAGCGCTTGTCGTCGCCGAGTTCCGAGATACCGGCCTGTGCATTGGCCTGGAAGCCCTGGAAATTCTTCTTGTAGACGAAGTTGACCACGCCCGCGATCGCGTCCGAGCCATAGACGGCCGAGGCGCCGCCGGTCAGCACGTCGACGCGCTCGACGAACGAGGTCGGGATCATCGACAGGTCGACGGTCGAAGTACCCGGAATGCCGGCGACCGAGCGGCGGCCGTCGATCAGCACCAGGGTGCGGTTGTCGCCAAGATTGCGCAGGTTGACGGTGGCGAGGCCGGGATTGGTATCGCCGGCGTTGCTGACGCGGGTCTGGCCGGGCACGCCGACCGCCGGGATCTGGGCCAGTGCTTCCTGGACGTTGGTCGCGCCGATATTCTGGATCGTCTCGGCGGTAACCGCCTGCAGCGGCGACGGCGAAGTCAGCGTCGGGCTCTTGATGCGGCTGCCCGTGACGACGATCGCATCATTCTGCGTCACCGGCTCCTGCGGCGTCTCGGCAACGGTGTCCGGCGCCGGCGCGGTCTGCTGCGCGAATGCGGCAGGCGCGACGACAAGCGTCATGGCGCTGACCCCGGTCAGCAGCATTCCGCGCAGCAACGGCGCGGGACGCACTGTCTTGAACGACTTATTCATTTCCACTCCCTTCCCAATTCTTATGTTCTCGTGCCGAAGCACCTCACGTCATTCGTTGCGGCCCCACCGCCGCCCCGTCACGTTCCCCCCGGCGGCAGCGCCGCGCGCTCCGCCATGTTGCGACCGGTCGATGCCGACGGCGCCGCCATCAGCCCTTCCCCGCCACCAGTTCGCGGGCGGCATCGGCGATGCCTTCCGCGGTGAGTCCGAAATGCTCCATCAGCCAGCTGGCCGATCCGGTCGGCAGGAAGCCGGGGAAGCCCAGCATCCGCATCGGCACCGGGCGGTGGCGCGCGCAATGCTCGGCGACCGCGCCGCCAAGCCCGCCGGTCGCCAGCCCTTCCTCGGCGGTCACGATCGCGCCGGTGGCCGCGGCAGCGAGGATCGCATCGCCATCGAGCGGCGACACCGTCGCCATGTTGACCACGCGTGCCGCGATCCCCTCGGCGGCCAACGCCTCGGCCGCGGCAAGCGCGCGGTGGACCAGCGTGCCGTTGGCGATGATCGCCACGTCGCCGCCGTCGCGCAGCAGCTCCGCCTTGCCGATCGTGAAGACCGCATCTTCGCCGCGCGCGAGCGCCGGCACCGGCATGCGGCTGATCCGCACGAACACCGGCCCCTGATGCGCCGCCGCCGCCCGGATCGCCGCCGCCGTCTCCCAGGGATCCGACGGGACGATCACGGTGAGCTTGTCGATCGCGCGCAGCCAGGCGACGTCCTCGATGCTGTGATGCGTCGCGCCGAGCTCGCCATAGGCGACCCCGCTCGAGATGCCGCACAGCTTCACATTCGCTTCGCTATAGGCGCAGTCGACCTTGATCTGCTCCATCGCCCGCGCCGTCAGGAAGCATGCCGCGCCGCTGACGAACGGGATCTTGCCGCCATTGGCGAGGCCGGCACCGACGCCGACCATGTTCTGCTCGGCGATGCCGACATTGATCAGCCGCGCCGGAAACCGGTCGCGGAACTTGCCGAGCTTGGACGAGCCGACCGAATCATTGACCACGGCGACGATGCGATCGTCCCCTGCCGCCAGCGCCTCGAGCGCGCCGACATAGGCGTCGCGGCAATCGAACATGTCGGGCGCGACCACGTCCTTCACGCGCGCAGCTCCGCTTCCAGCTCGGCGATCGCCTGGGCATATTGCTCGGCATCGGGCACGCCGTGGTGCCAGCCCGCCTGGTCGCGCATGTAGCTGACGCCCTGCCCCTTGAAGGTATTGGCGATCAGCACGCGCGGCTTGTCGCGCGGGTCCGCCGCCGCATCGAACGCCGCGAGCAGCGCTTCCGGATCATGGCCATCGACCTCGACCAGGTCCCAGCCGAAGGCGCGCCATTTGTCGGCCAGCGGCTCGAGCGAATTGGTATCCTCGGTGCGGGCGCCCTGCTGCAGCCGGTTGCGGTCGACGATCACGGTGAGGTTGCCCAGCTTGCGGTGCCCGGCGAACATCGCCGCTTCCCACATGCTGCCTTCCTGCAGCTCGCCGTCGCCGGTCAGCACGAACACGCGATAGCCCGCGCCGTCGATCTGTCCCGCCACCGCAGCGCCCACGCCCACCGGGAAGCCGTGCCCGAGCGGACCGGTGTTGGTCTCGACGCCCGGCAGATAGTTGCGGTTGGGATGGCCGTTCAGCCGCGAACCCGGCTGGAGATAGGTATCGAGCTCTTCCTCGGGAAAGAAGCCCGCCCCCGCGAGCGCGGTATAAAGCGCCCCGGTGCAATGGCCCTTGCTCAGGATGAAACGGTCGCGATCCGGCGCATTCGGCGATTTCGGATCGATCCGAAGGATATCGAAATAGAGCGATGCCACGATGTCCGCGGCCGAGAGGTCGCCGCCCGGGTGCCCCTGGCCGGCAACGAAGATCATCTTCAAGAGACGCCGGCGCATCCAATTGGCGCGCTCGCGCACGTGGTTTGCACGAATTTCCAAGCGCGTGGAGCGGTCGCCCGCCACCTCCGGCCTTTCCAGCTTATGCATCTATCTCTCCTTCCCGCTCGTTAGCCGGGGAAAGGGACAATTGCAACGATTAGTACTATAATATCTTCAATATCCCCAGTATGCGGCTTACGACTTTTTTGTTTTCCGTCATTTAGCGAAGAAATTGACAATATCGAAACCGGGCCACTAGACCGGCGCGACACCCCCAAGGCGCTGCCGGAGGGGCGAATTTTAGGATCGGGATGATGAAAGCACGCGACTCGCGCAGCTCGGGAGAGCGCCGGTGCGCTCCCTTAGGAGCAGCCCTCATCGCCAGGAAAAATGTCGTGGCGATGATTGCACAATCCGTTTCCCGCGGCCGCGCCGAACGCCATAAGGCATTCCCATGATCATCGCTTCAGCCACTGATTTCCGCGAGGCCGCCCGCCGCCGCCTGCCGCGCTTCCTGTTCGATTATGCCGATGGCGGCGCCTATGCCGAGGAGACGCTTCGCCGCAACGTGAGCGACCTGTCGGGCATCGCGCTGCGCCAGCGCGTGCTGAAGGATGTGGCGACGATCGACCTTTCGACCACCCTGTTCGGCCGCGAGATCGCGCTGCCGGTGGGGCTCGGCCCGGTCGGGATCAGCGGCATGTATGCACGGCGCGGCGAGCTCCAGGCCGCCAGTGCCGCCCGCGCGGCCGGCGTGCCGATGTGCCTGTCGACCGTGTCGATCTGCCCGATCGAGGACGTCGCGCAAAAGGCCGACCCCTTCTGGTTCCAGCTCTATGTGATCCGCGACCGCGCCTTCATGAGGGACCTGATCGCCCGCGCGAAGGACGCCGGGGCGAAGGCGCTTGTGTTCACCGTCGACATGCCGGTGCCCGGTGCGCGCTATCGCGACGCGCATTCGGGCATGTCCGGGCCCAATGCGCCGCTGCGCCGCGTGCTCCAGGCAATGGGCAAGCCGCACTGGTCCTGGGATGTCGGCCTGCGCGGGCGCCCGCATACGCTGGGCAACCTGCTGCCGGTGCTCGGCAAGGACAGCGGGCTCAACGACTATATGGGCTGGCTCGGCGCCAATTTCGATCCGTCGATCCAGTGGCGCGACCTCGAATGGATCCGCGCCGCCTGGGATGGCCCGCTGATCATCAAGGGAATCCTCGATCCCGAAGACGCGCGCGAAGCCGCCGCGATCGGCGCCGACGGCATCGTGGTCTCGAACCATGGCGGCCGCCAGCTCGACGGTGTGCTGTCGAGCGCCCGCGCGCTGCCCGCGATCGCCGACGCCGTCCGCGACCGGCTGACCATCCTCGCGGATGGCGGCGTGCGCAACGGCCTTGATGTGGTGCGGATGCTTGCGCTCGGCGCCCACTCGGTGCTGCTCGGCCGCGCCTGGGTCTATGCCCTTGCCGCGCAGGGCGAGGCAGGGGTGGCGAAGCTGCTCGAGCTGATCGCCAAGGAAATGACGGTCGCGATGACGCTGACCGGAGTCAATCGGATCGAAGCGATCGATCGCTCGATCCTGGCAGAGGATGTAAGATGAAGCTTCTCGAAGGAAAGACCGTGCTCGTCACCGGCGGCTCGACCGGCATCGGCCGTGCGGCAGCGATCGGCGCGGCACAGCACGGCGCCGATGTCGCGATCAACTATGTCGCCAGCGACGAAAAGGCGGAGTCCTGCATCGCCGAGGTCGAGGCGCTGGGCCGACGCGGCATCGCGGTGAAGGGCGACGTCGCCCTGCCTGAGACCGCGACCGATTTCGTGGCAAAGGCCGTCGAAGCGTTCGGCAAGGTCGACGTGATGGTCTCGAACGCCGGCATCTGCCCGTTCCACGCCTTCCTCGACATGCCGGTCGAGACCGTGGACCGCACCTTCCGGGTCAATCTCCACGGCGCCTATTACATGGTGCAGGCCGCGGCGAACCAGATGGTCAAGCAAGGCCATGGCGGTGTGATCGTCGCGGTCTCGTCGATCTCGGCGCTGGTCGGCGGCGAGTTCCAGACGCACTACACGCCCACCAAAGCCGGCGTGCATTCGCTTATGCAGTCGGCTGCGATCGCACTCGGCAAGCACGGCATCCGCTGCAACAGCGTGCTGCCTGGCACGATCCTGACCGAGATCAACAAGGACGATCTCGCCGACGAAGCCAAGCGCCGCTACATGGAGGAGCGCACCCCGCTCGGCCGCCTCGGCATGCCCGAGGATCTCGCCGGGCCGATCGTCTTCCTCGCCTCCGACATGGCGGCCTATGTCACCGGCGCCGCGCTGCTGGTCGATGGCGGCATGTTCGTGAACCTCCAATAAGCCCACCGCCCCGCCCGGGGCCAAACATATCGCCGGACAGCGCGTCATGCCTCGCATGGCGCGCCCGGTCGCGCGTGTCGTGGATCGCCACCGCCCCGTATCCACCGCAATTAACGGCAGAAGTGCGCGACGGCGGTTGACTTAAATAATACTATTATACAATGAACGTCAGACAGCGGGGGCCACGATTCCCGCGCTTCGGGAGAGGGAAGTCTGATGCACGCCGGCTCGTTTCTGCTGGCCGCGCTCGCGGCCGCTGCGGCAGTCGCCACGCCGGCCGCCGCGCAGACTCCGCCCCTCTCGGTCGCGCCGAACGGCCATTATCTGCTCGCCGGCGGCAAGCCCTTCTTCTGGCTGGGCGACACCGGCTGGCTGCTGCTCAGCCGCACCAGCCGCGACGAGGCCGAGCAGTATCTGCGCACCCGCAAGCGCCAGGGCTTCAACGTCGTCCAGATCATGGTGCTGCACACCGAGAAGATGACCAATCCGGCGACCGGCCCCGCACTCGTCGATGGCGATCCCGGCCGCCCGCGCACCACGCCCGGCAATGATCCGGCCAGGGCCGGCGAATATGATTACTGGGACCATCTCGACTGGGTCGCGAAGCGCGCGGAGCAGCTCGGCATCTATCTCGCGCTGGTGCCCTGCTGGGGCTCGATCGCCGACGGCGGCAAGCTGAACCTGCAGAACGCCCCCGCCTATGGCCGCTTCCTCGCCGAGCGCTACAAGGATCAGCCCAACATCATCTGGCTCAACGGCGGCGACACGCGCTCCGAGATGCGCACCGCGGTATGGGACGCGCTGGGATCGACGATCAAGCGCTACGATCCCGGCCATCTGATGACCTTCCACCCGATCGGCCGCACCGATTCCTCGTGGCAGTATCACGAGGCGCCCTGGCTCGATTTCAACATGTTCCAGTCCGGCCACCGTTCCTATGCCCAGGAAGGCGCAAGCGCGATTGCCGAGGATAATTGGCGCTATGTCGCCACCGACTGGATCCGCCTGCCCACCAAGCCGGTGATCGACGGCGAGCCTTCCTATGAGGGCATCCCCCACGGTCTGCACGAGGCGAACCAGCCGCGCTGGCTGGCGCCCGATGCGCGCCGCTATGCCTGGTGGGCGGTGATGGCCGGCGCGTTCGGCCACACCTATGGCGAAAACCACGTCATGCAGTTCTTCACGCCCGGCGCGGACACGGCCAATTTCGAGCCGGTCACGCCCTGGCAACAGGCGATCGAGGCGCCGGGCGCCAACCAGATGCAGTATCTGCGCCGCCTGATCGAATCCCGCCCGATGCTCGAGCGCGTGCCCGACCAGACGCTGATCGTCGACAACGGCACCCGCTATGACCGCGTGCTGGCGAGCCGCGGCAAGGGCTATGCATTTGTCTATACATATACCGGCCGCCCGTTCACGCTGCGGCTTGGCACGACCACGGGCAAGCGGGTCAGCGCGCACTGGTATTCGCCGCGCGACGGCCAGTCGGTGGAAATCGGGACTTTCAACAACACAGGCCAGCACCGCTTCGATCCGCCGGGGGAAACCGCGCCGGGCAATGACTGGGTGCTGGTGCTCGACGACGCGCGCACGCCGCGCGCCGGTCAATAAGGGAATGCGCATGAGCCTGCCGAAGATCAAACATGTCCGCGCCTTCGTCGTGCGCGGCGGTGGCGGCGCCGATTATCACGATCAGGGCGAAGGCCACTGGATCGACGATCACATCGCCACCCCGATGGCGCGCTATCCCGAATATCGCGCCTCGCGGCAGAGCTTCGGTATCAACGTGCTCGGCACCTTGGTCGTCGAGCTCGAGGCCGAGGACGGCACGATCGGCTTCGCGGTCACCACCGGCGGCGAGCCTGCCGCCTATATCGTCGAGAAGCATCTCGCCCGCTTCCTCGAAGGCCGTAGCCCGTATGAGTTCGAGAAGATCTGGGACCAGATGTATTTCTCGACCCAATATTATGGCCGCAAGGGCTTGGTGATCAACGCGATCTCGGGCGTCGACCTCGCGCTGTGGGACCTGCTCGGCAAGCTGCGCGGCGAGCCGGTCTATCACATGCTCGGCGGCGCGGTGCGCGACGAGCTGCAATTCTACGCCACCGGCGCACGGCCGGACATCGCCAAGGAGCTCGGCTTCATCGGCGGCAAGCTGCCGCTCCACCACGGTCCTGCCGAAGGGCTGGAGGGGCTGGAGAAGAACATCGCCCTGCTCGCCGACATGCGTGCCAAGTGCGGTGACGATTTCTGGCTGATGTATGATTGCTGGATGTCGCTCGACCTCGATTACGCGACCCGCCTCGCCCACCGCGCCTGGAAGGAATGCGGGCTGAAGTGGATCGAGGAGGCGCTGAGCCCCGACGATTACTGGGGCTATGCCCAGCTCAAGAAGAATGCTCCCAAGGGCCTGCTCGTCACCACCGGCGAGCATGAGGCGACCCGCTGGGGCTTCCGCATGCTGATGGACATGGAATGCTGCGACATCATCCAGCCCGATGTCGGCTGGTGCGGCGGCGTGACCGAGCTGACCAAGATCGCCAATTACGCCGATTCAAAGGGCGTGATGATGGTCCCGCACGGCTCGTCGGTGTACAGCTACCACTTCGTCATCACCCGCCACAATTCGCCCTTCGCCGAGTTCCTGATGATGCATCCAGGGCCGACCGAGGTGGTGCCGATGTTCGCGCCGCAGCTGCTCGGCGAGCCGGTGCCCGTCAACGGCAGGATCCGCGCGAGCGAACTCGACAAGCCCGGCTTCGGCGTCGAGCTCAACCGCGATATCGCCCTTCACCGCCCCTATTCCCGTTAAGGACCCAATCCCATGAAGCTTTGCCGTTATGGCGCCCCGGGCGCCGAGAAGCCCGGCCTGATCGACGCCGAAGGCCGCATCCGTGACCTCTCCGCGCATGTCGCCGATATCGGCCCCGATGCGCTCGGGAAGGATGCCCTCGCCAGGCTCGCCGCGATCGATCCCGCCAGCCTGAAGCTGGTCGAGGGAGATGTCCGCTACGGCGCGTGCGTCGGCGGCACCCGCCAGTTCATCGCGATCGGCACCAACTTCGCCGATCACGCCGCGGAATCGAACCTGCCGGTGCCCGAGGAGCCCGTGGTCTTCCAGAAGTGGGTGAGCTGCATCCAGGGTCCGAACGACCCCGTCACCATCCCGAAGGACTCGAAGAAGACCGACTGGGAAGTCGAGCTCGGCGTCGTGATCGGCACCACCGCTTCCTATGTCTCCGAGGAAGACGCGCTCGACTATGTCGCCGGCTATTGCGTCATCAACGACGTGTCCGAGCGCCACTGGCAGGTCGAGCGCGGCCTGACCTGGGACAAGGGCAAGGGCTTCCCCACCTTCGGCCCGATCGGCCCGTGGATGGTGACCAAGGACGAAGTCGGCGATCCGCAGGATCTCGGCATGTGGCTGTCGGTCAACGGCAAGAAGATGCAGAACGGCAACAGCAAGACGATGATCTTCACCGTCGCGCAGATCGTCGCCTATTGCTCGCAGTTCATGACGCTGCTCCCCGGCGACGTCATCACCACCGGCACCCCGCCAGGCGTCGGCCTCGGCCAGAAGCCCGAGCCCTGGTATCTCAAGGCCGGCGACGTGGTCGAGCTCGGCATCGAGAAGCTCGGCGAGCAGCGCCAGGAATTCGTCGCATGGCAGGCCGCCAAGTGAGCGTGTTCGCGGGACGCTATGCCGGCCGCTGCGCCGTCGTCACCGGCGGTGCCTCGGGCCTCGGCAAGGCCGTGGCGGCGCGCATCGTCGCGGAGGGCGGCAAGGTCGTGCTCTGGGATCTCAACGCCGATGCCCTCGCCGCCGCGCAGGCCGAAGTCGGCGCGGCCGGCGTGCAGGCGCTCGACGTGTCGGACGCCACCGCGGTCGAAGCCGCAGCCAAGGCCAGCGCCGAAATCCTCGGCAAGATCGACGTGCTGGTCTGCTCGGCGGGGATCACCGGCGCCACCGTGCCGGTGCATGAGTTCCCGCTCGACAGCTGGCTGCGGGTGATGGACATCAACCTCAACGGCCTGTTCTACTGCAACCGCGCGATCGTGCCGCTGATGCTGGCCAACGGCTATGGCCGCATCGTCAACATCGCCTCGGTCGCCGGCAAGGAAGGCAATCCGAACGCCAGCGCCTATTCGGCATCCAAGGCCGGCGTGATCGGCTTCACCAAGTCGCTCGGCAAGGAACTGGCCGGCAAGGGCGTGATCGCCAATGCGCTCACCCCTGCCACCTTCGAGAGCCCGATCCTTGCTCAGCTCCCCCAGAGCCAGGTCGATTACATGCGCTCGAAGATCCCGATGGGCCGCCTCGGCGAAGTCGAGGAATCGGCGGCGATGGTGTGCTTCATGGCCTCGGAGGAGTGCAGCTTCACCACCGCATCCACCTTCGACACCTCGGGCGGCCGAACCACCTTCTGATGCCCCAGCGCCCGCCCTTCATCGATCCGCACGTCCATCTCTGGAACCTGTCGCACATCCGCTATCCGTGGCTGATGCCGCCGTTCAGCGAGGACGGGCCCAATGGCAGCGTCGAGCCCATCGCCAGCGATTACGGGCTCGACGACTATCTGGCCGATGCGGGCGAGTGGGACGTGCGCGGGATCGTCCATATCGATGCGGGCGCGCATCCCGACGACGCGCTGCGCGAGACCGAGTGGCTCCAGGCCATGGCCGACCGGAGCGGCATGCCGAACGGCATTATCGCCTTCGCCGCACTGGAGAGCCCGACGCTCGAGGGCCTGCTCGGCGCCCATGTCGCGCACCCCAATGTGCGCGGCATTCGCCATATCGTGAACTGGCATGCCGATCCCCGGCGCAGCTACTCCCCGGCCGACATCACCACCTCGGACGCCTGGATGCGCGGCTTCGGGCTGCTCGCCAAATACGGCCTGAGCTTCGATCTCCAGGCCTATCCCGGCCAGCTCGCGCATCTTGCCGGGCTGATCGCCAGGCACCCGGACGTCCAGGTCATCATCGATCACACCGGCATGGCGATCCCCGGCGACGTCCATGGCTGGGCGGTCTGGCGCAACGGCATGGCGGCGCTCGCCGCGCTGCCCAATGTCGCGGTCAAGATCTCGGGCATGGGCTTCACCTGGCGTCCCTGGGACCTCGACCAGGCCCGCCCCTATGTGCTCGATACGATCGAGCTGTTCGGCACCGGCCGCACGATGTTCGCCAGCAACTTCCCCACCGACAAGTTGTTCGGCAGCTTCGACAAGCATCTCGGCGCCTATGACGCGATCACCGCCGATTTCTCCGCCGACGAGCGCCTGGCGCTGTTCGCCGGCAATGCCAACCGCCTCTACCGTCTTGGCCTGACCCTATGACCCTGCGCGTCGTCGATCTTCGCACCGAAAACACCGTCGATCTGCTCGGCACCGAGGCGATCCGCCCGCGCCTGTCGTGGCGGATCGAGAGCGACACCGCCGGCGCGAAGCAGGCGCAGTACCGCATCCGCGCCGCCGCCAGCGCCGAAGCCCTTTCGGGCAACCTGCTTTGGGACAGCGGCACGGTCGCGAGCGATGCCAGCTTCGACATCGCATATGCCGGCCCAGCTCTCGCCTCGATGCAGCGCATCTGGTGGTCGGTCGAAGTGACCGACAATAAGGGCCGAACCGCCCAATCCGGCCCCGCCTGGTTCGAAACCGGCCTGCTGGCGCCGACCGATTGGCGCGCCGACTGGATCGAGGCCGAGGACGATTTCGCCGCCGCCGAGCGCGCCGCGGGCGTAACCTGGGTGTGGAGCGAAACCGCGCTCGACGATCGCCCGCACGCCTTCCGCCTCGATTTCGACGCCCCCGAAGATCTGGTCCGCGCCGAAGTACTGGTCGCCGGCAAGGACCACCTCCGCGGCGTCTGGGTGAATGGCGAGAAGTCGCCGCTCGACTGGCATTTCGACTGGGACACCTATCTCCCCTTCTGGGGCACGCTGGCGCCCTATGCCGGCGAGGTGAAGCCGGGCCGCAACAGCGTCTGCGCGCTGGTCGAGGCCGACACCACCGGCTTCTTCCCGGTCGATGGCGGCGCCTTCGCTGCGCTGATCCGCCTCTACCGCGCCGATGGCAGCATCGATCGCATCGTCAGCAGCGCCTTCCGCCTGATGCCCTCCCCGCCCGAGGGCTGGACGGCACCCGGCTTCGACGCCGGCAGCTGGACCGCCCCTGTCCCCAGCGGCGCCAATGTCCATAACGATCCGCGCCCCAGCGAACCGGCGATGCTGCTGCGCACCGAGTTCACCGCCGACCGCCCGGTCGTCGCGGCCCGGCTCTACGCCACCGCGCTCGGCGCCTATGACGCGCGGATCAACGGCCAGCCCGTCTCCGGCGCGATCCTCGCCCCCGAGATCAGCGTCGCCGCCGATCATGTCCTCTATCAGGTCTATGACGTCACCGACCTGATCCAGCCCGGCGCCAACGCGTTCGGCGCCACGGTCGGCGATGGCTTCTATGCCAGCCCGTTCGGCTGGCGGATCGAGCGCTACGGCTTCGGCCCCGCCCCGCGCCGCTTCCGCGCCCAGCTCCGCCTCGATTATGCCGACGGTTCCAGCCAATGGGTCGAGACCGGCCCGGACTGGCGCCTCACCCCTTCGGCAATCTCCAAGTCCGAAATCTATGACGGCGAGACCCGCGACGCGCGCGACGAGCAGCCCGGCTGGGACTTGCCCGGCTTCGACGTCTCGGCATGGGCACACGCCAAGCGCGGCGCTGCGCCCGACACCCGCCTGATCGCCCAGACCTCGCCCCTGCTCCAGCGCACCGGCAGCCTCAAGGCGCGCAGCGTCAGCGAGCCGCTGCCCGGCCGCTATGTCTTCGATTTCGGCCAGAACTTCCCCGGCTGGGTCCGCATCCGCGTGACCGGCCCGGCGGGCACCACGATCACCGCCAAGTTCGCCGAGCTGCTCAACCCGGACGGCACCGCCGATCTCGCCAATCTCCGCCTGGCAAAGGCGACGGACAGCTTCACCCTGGCCGGCACCGGCGAGGAGTCCTTCGAGCCGAGCTTCACCTATCACGGCTTCCGCTATGTCGAGATCGCCGGCTATCCCGGCGTGCCCAGCATCGACGACATCACCGGCGTCGTCGTCCACAGCGCCTGTCGCGAGACCGGCGGGGTGACGTTCCACGACGCGCCATTGCTCCAGACGATCTTCGACAATGCGCTGTGGAGCCAGCGCTCGAACTTCTTCGCGGTGCCCACCGATTGCCCCCAGCGCGACGAGCGCATGGGCTGGATGGGCGACATCCAGGTGTTCGCGGACGCCGCCGCGTTCAACATGGAGGTCGATCCCTTCCTTCGCCGCTTCCTGCTCGAAGCGCGTGCGGCGCAGCGCCCCGACGGCGCCTATCCGATCGTGGTGCCCCAGCCGCTCTCCTTCCCCGATGTGGTGACGGCGGGCTGGAGCGAGGCCGGGATCATCCTGCCCTGGCAGCTCTGGCAGCGCTACGGCGACACCGCGGTGATCGACGAGAATTGGGACGCGATGACGGGCTGGATGGCCTATGTCGCGCGGACCAATCCCGACGGCATCTGGCGCAACGATCGCGGGCTCGATCTCGGCGACTGGCTCTCGGTCGATGCGATCAAGCCCGATGACGAGACCACCCCGCGCATCCTGTGCGCGACGGCCTATTGGGCCTGGTGTGCCGAGCTGATGGCCGAGATGGCCGAGGCCAGCGGCCGTGACGCCGGCGAATGGCGCGCGCTGCATGCGAAGATCGCCACCGCCTTCGCCAGCGAGTTCGTCGCCACGGACGGCACCGCCGGCAATGGCAGCCAGGCAAGCCAGGTACTCGCGCTATTCATGGGCCTGGTGCCCGAGGATCGCCGCGCCACCGCGGCCGAGGTGCTGGCCAACGACATCCGCACGCGTGGTATGAAGCTCTCCACCGGCTTCCTCGGCACGCCCTATATCCTAGACGTGCTCGCCGATGCCGGCCGGCATGACGAAGTCTCGGGGCTGCTGCTCCAGACCGGCTATCCGAGCTGGGGCTATATGCCGTCGCAGGGCGCCACGACGATGTGGGAACGCTGGAACGGCGACACCGGCGATCTGTCGATGAACAGCTACAACCACTACGCCTTCGGCGCGATCGTCGGCTTCTTCTATCGCCGCCTCGCCGGCATCGCCCCCGCCGCGCCCGGCTTCCGCCGGATCGCCGCACGGCCGCTCTGGTATCCGGCGATCGGCCGGGTCTCGGCGCGCTACGAGTCTGTCGTCGGCCTGATCGCCGCCGAGACCGATGGCGATGCGAGCGGCCTCACCCGCTTCACGCTCACCATCCCCGCCAACACCATCGCCGAAGTCGACCTGCCCGGAAGCGGCTGGCGCCTCGGCGGCACGCCGGTCGACAGCCGCACGGAAGTCGGCGCCGGCACCCATGCATTCATGAAATCCGGAGAGTGACGATGCCTACCCTCGGCCTGATCCATAATTCGGCAACCCTCGTGCCGATCTTCACCGAGATCGCGGCACGGGTGATGCCCGCCGACGTCAAGCTGCTCCATTTCGTCGACGAGAGCACGATCAAGAACACGATCGCCGCCGGCCATCTCCAGAAGTCGACGATGCGCCAGGTGGTCCGGCTGGTCGGCTCGGCCTTCGATGCCGGCTGCGATGTCGCGATGGTCACCTGCTCGTCGATCGGCAAGGCAGTCGAGATGGCAGCCGAGCTCTATGACCAGCCCGTACTGCGCGTAGATCGCGCGATGGCGGAGAAGGCCGTCGCCAGCGGCACCCGCATCGGCGTGGTCGCCACCCTTTCCACCACCCTCCAGCCAACCGCCGATCTCGTCCGCCGCGTCGCCGCCGAGCAGGGCAAGCAGATCGAGATCGTCGAGCATCTCTGCGAAGGCGCGTTCCAGGCGGTGATGGCCGGCGACGGCGCCACGCATGACCGGATCGTGAGCGAAGGCCTCACCGAAGGCATGAAGGGCGTCGACGCGATCGTCCTCGCCCAGGCATCGATGGCCCGCGTGGTCGCGAGCCTGCCCGAGGGTGCGGTCTCGGCCCCGGTCTATGCCAGCCCCGAGCTCGGCATGGAGCATGCGCGCACCGTGCTGGCAGGCCTCGGCAAGTGAAGAAGCGGCGGCTGGTCCTCGGCTTCCTCGCCACCCTGTCGATCATCACCTTTATCGACCGGCTGGCGATCGCGGTCACCGGCCCGTCGATCCAGAAGGACCTCGGCATCACCCCTGCCGAATGGGGCTGGGTGTTGAGCGCCTATGTCATCGCCTATGCGGTGTTCGAGATCCCCTCGGGCGCGATGGGCGACAAGCATGGCTATCGCAAGGAGCTGACCCGGATCACGGTCTGGTGGTCGTTCTTCACCGCGATCACCGCGGTGTGCCGCAACTTCTGGCAGCTCGCCGCCGCGCGCTTCCTGTTCGGCCTCGGCGCGGCTGGTGCCTATCCCAACATGACCGGCGTGCTCTATCGCTGGCTGCCGGCGCGCGAGCGTGCGCGTGGCCAGGGCGTGATCTGGGCCGCCAGCCGCTTCGGCGGCGCGCTCGCCCCGCTGCTGCTGGTCCCCGCCAACAAGCATCTCGGCTGGCAAGCGGTCTTCGTGATTCTCGGCGTGATCGGTGCGGTCTGGGCGCTCGCCTGGTGGAAATGGTTCCACGACAGGCCCGCCGAGCAGCCCGGCATCACCGCGGCCGAAGTCGCCGAGATCGGCAGCGACGAGCATGCCGGTCATAGCGGCACGCCGTGGAAGCAGCTGTTCGGCCTGCCCCAGCTCTGGCTGATCTCGATCGCCTATCTGTTCTACGCGTTCGGCAGCTGGTTCTTCTTCGGCTGGTTCCCGACCTGGATGGTCAAGGGCGCCGGCTTCACCGTCGACGAGATGGGACTGTACGGCTCGATCCCGTTCCTGCTCGGCGTGGTCGGCAACCTGGCCGGCGGCGTGTTGTGCGATCGGCTCGCGGCACGCATCGGCAGCCGCAACGCCTATCGCCTGATCGCCTCGACCTGCCTGGTCGGCACCGCCGCGCTGCTCGTCGCGATGAGCCTGGCCACCAGCAAGCTCGCGATCGTGCTGTTCGCCGGCGCCGCGTTCATGGTGATGGACCTGATGCTGCCCGCCGCCTGGGCGATGTGCATGTCGATCGGCGGCCGCTACGGCGGCACCGCATCGGGCGTGATGAACACCGCCGGCAATCTCGGCGGCTTCGTCTGCTCGGTGGCGTTCGGCTACGTCGTCGCCGCCACCGGCAACTACAATCTGCCGCTGCAGGGCATCGCGCTGATGGTGGTGCTGGCAGCCGTGATCTTCGCGACCATCGATTGCACCAAGGGCTTCGACCACAAGAAGTCGATCTGAGGAGGGAAGACATGCGCTGGCTGATCGCCGCCGCTATCGGATGCGCGCTCGCCGCATCCGCCGCACCCGCGCAGGACCGCACGCCGCCGCTCAAGGTGTCGGCGAACGGCCGCTATCTGGAATCGCAGGGCAAGCCCTTCTTCTGGCTCGGCGACACCGGCTGGCTGCTGCTCGGCAAGCTCAACCGCGAGGAGACCGAGGCCTATTTCGCCAAGCGCGAGGCCCAGGGCTACAACGTCATCCAGGTCATGATGCTGCACGGGCCCAAGATGGAGAACCCCGTCGCCGGCCCCGCTTTGGTCGACGGCGACCTCACCCGCCCCCGCGTCACCCCCGGCAACGATCCCGCCAAGCCCGGCGAATATGACTATTGGGACCATCTCGACTGGGTGTTCGATCGCGCCGCCGCGCACGGCCTCTATATCGCGCTGGTGCCGGTCTGGGGCGATTTCGCCGATTTCCGCCTGCTCAACGCCGATACCGCCCCGGTGATCGGCCGCTTCGCCGCCGAGCGCTACAGGAACAAGCCCAACCTGATCTGGGTGAATGGCGGCGATCGCTATCCCGAGCTCTCCCCGCTCGCCTGGGATATTCTCGGCAAGACGATCCGCGCGATCGATCCGAACCATCTGATGACCTATCACCCGGCCGGCCGCGCCAGCTCGTCCTGGATGTTCCACGACGCGCCCTGGCTCGACTTCAACATGTACCAGTCGGGCCATCAGAGCTACGCGCAGGACCATCAGCTCAACGCGCGCGGCGAGGATAACTGGGTCTACACCACCGACGATCTCTCGCGCAG
This sequence comes from Sphingomonas kyeonggiensis, assembly GCF_014204495.1. Taxonomy (GTDB): domain Bacteria; phylum Pseudomonadota; class Alphaproteobacteria; order Sphingomonadales; family Sphingomonadaceae; genus Sphingomonas; species Sphingomonas kyeonggiensis_A. The sequence continues at coordinate 121,579 of NZ_JACHLN010000003.1, forward strand.
CCCGGCCAAGCCGACGATCGACGCCGAGCCGAGCTACGAGAACATCCCCCATGGCCTCGATCGCACGCCCGAGCCGCGCTGGGGCGCCGCCGATGTCCGCCGCTATGCCTGGTGGTCGGTCCTCGCCGGCGCCTTCGGCCACACCTATGGCGAGAACAGCGTCATGCAGTTCTTCACGCCGGGCAAGAAGGCCAATGCCTATTGGCCCAAGCTCTCCTGGCAGGAAGGGCTCGACGCGCCCGGCGGCAGCCAGATGCGTCATCTGAAGGACCTGATCCTCTCGCGCCCCTTCTTCGAGCGCATGCCCGATCAGTCGCTCATCACCGACAGCGGGCCGCGCTACGATCGCGTCGCCGCCACCCGCGGCAAGAGCTACGCGATCGCCTATACCTATACCGGCCGCCCCTTCCATGTCCGGATGGGCAAGATCAGCGGCACCCGCGTCCGCGCCGCCTGGTTCGATCCGCGCACCGGGGCGAGCACGCCGATCGGCACTTTCGCCAACACGGGCGTCCGCCTGTTCACGCCGCCCGGCAAGACCGCACCGGGCAATGACTGGACGCTCGTGCTCGACGACGCCAAGGGGAATAACCAGTGAAGACCTTCGCCCTCGCCGCCGCCCTCCTCCTCGCCGGCGCCGCCGCGCCGATGCCCGCACTCGCCCAGCAGGAGGCGCAAAAGGCCTCCCCCGCCGCCGCCAAGGTCGCGCACGAACGGCTCTATATCGGCTCGGCCTGGTATCCCGAGCAATGGCCCGAAAGCGCCTGGGCCGAGGACCTCCGCCTGATGCAGGGCCACGGTGCCAATGTCGTCCGCATCGGCGAATATGCCTGGAGCAAGATGGAGCCCGAAGAGGGCAAGTACGACATGGACTGGCTGGTCCGCGCCGTACGGCTCGCCAACAAATATGGCATGAAGGTCGTGGTCGGCACGCCGACCGACACGCCCCCGGCCTGGATGACCCAGAAATACCCGGACACGCTCCAGATCGACGGCACCGGCAAGCAGATTGGCCATGGCGGCCGCCGCCAATTCTCGATCTCGTCGAGCCGCTACCGCGCCTTCGCCCGCGACATCGTCACCCGCATGGCCCAGGCGCTCAAGGACGAGCCCAATGTCATCGGCTGGCAGATCGGCAACGAGCCGACCGACGAGAGCTATGACCCCGAAGCCCGCGCCGCCTGGGTGGCATGGCTCAAGCAGCGCTACGGCACGCTCGACAAGCTCAACGCCGCCTGGACCACCGAATATTGGTCGCAGACCTATACCGCCTGGGATCAGGTGCCGTTCAACAACGACAAGGCCAATCCCGGCTGGATGCTCGAGCTCAAGCGCTTCATCACCTCGCAGTGGCGCGCCTTCCACCGCAACCAGATCGACGCGGTCCGCGCCGTGGTCGGCGACAAGCAGTTCATCACGATCAACTTCGGCGGGCTCGGCTGGGCAAACCGCTTCGATCGCTACGAGATGAACCGCGACCTCGATTTCGCCTCGTGGGACGAATATGTCGGCATGGGCCATGTAAAGCCCTATCGCATGGGCGCCACCCACGATCTCGTCCGCGGCTGGAAGCGCAAGAATTTCTGGGTGATGGAAACCCAGCCCGGCTTCGTGAACTGGGCACCCGTAAGCAACATGCTCTATCCCGGCGAGACCCGCGCGGTCGCCTGGCAGGCGGTCGGCCACGGCGCCGATGCCGTGCTCTACTGGCAGTGGCGCAACGCGCTGAACGGCCAGGAGACGATGCACGGCTCGATCGTCGGGCCCGATGGCAAGCCGCTGCCCGTCTATCCCGAGATCCAGCAGATCGGCCGCGAGATGAAGGCCGCCTCGCCGGCGCTGGCCGGCACCACCCCGGTCTCCCCGGTCGCGATCCTCCAGGACTATCCCAGCCGCTGGGCGATCGACTTCCAGCTCCACCACAAGGACTACGACCAGATCGAAACGCTGCTCGACTATTATCAGCCGCTCAAGGACGCGCTGGGCGCCGTCGATGTGGTCGAGGCCGCCGAGGCGCCGCTATCGGGCTACAAGCTGGTCGTCGCCCCCAGCCTCAACGTCATCACGGACGCCACCGCCAAGCGCCTGACCGACTATGTCCGCGCCGGCGGCCATCTGATTCTCGGCCCCCGCTCGGGCATGAAGGACGAATACAACCGCCTCGACCCCATCCGCCAGCCCGGCCCGCTCGCCGAACTGCTCGGCGGCCAGGTCGAGCAATTCTACGCGCTGGACGAGGCCATCGAGGTCGGCACCGGCAAGGCGACGATCTGGGCCGAGATGCTCTCGACCAGCGCGCCGGACACCCAAATTCTGCTGCGCTACGGCAAGGCCAATGGCTGGCTCGACGGCAAGCCCGCTGTGATCTCGCGCAAGGTCGGCAAGGGCAGCATCACCTATGTCGGCGCGCTGGTCGATGACGGCGTGATGAAGGGGCTGATCGACACCGCCCTCGCCGACGCCAAGGTCTCGCGCGATTTCGCCGTGCCCGAGGATGTCGAACTGATGACCCGCGAGGGCCAGGGCAAGCGCATCGTCATCCTGGTCAACCACAGCCGCGAGATCCGCGAGGTGGCTCTGCCGACGGCGATGACCGACCTGCTGGCTGGCGGGAAGGTCAGCAAGGTGACGCTGGACCGTGAGGGTGTGGCGGTGCTGCAGCGGTGATACCTCCACTATTTCCCCTCCCTTGCAGGGAGGGGAGCAGGAAGGCGGGGATGGTGTGTTCGCTCAACCCCACCCGTTCCCCGGCGAAGGCCGGGGTCCAGTTTCGGCGCAGTATCGATGGCGCAGGAACCTCACGAACGACATCGCAACTGGACCCCGGCCTTCGCCGGGGAACGAAAATAGCGAAATGCCAACGGCCGAGGCTTTTGCCCTCAGCCCCAAGCCGAACCGTCTCGAAGAACCCGTCCCGCCGTGGCCCGATACCACTGTCACGCGGTCCTGTGCCGGGCTCCATCAGGAGGCAGGCGCTACACTCTCGATTCAGGCCGCAGGCTACGTCGGCGATCGCCCCATTTGCGGACTTAGGAACTCCTCGCTAGCATTTGAGCATGGATGACTTCACGACATTCGTCGAACGAACGGCGAAGTTGCTCAACGATGAAGTAGAGTTGACGATCCGGGAAGGATCGCGATCGGATTTTCCGGGTGAGCCACGTGATGCGGCCGACGCCTTCGTGAGCAGCCTAGGTTTCACACCAATCGGTGATGGTTGGCTTGACCTCGACAAAGATGCTGCGGAGCCGAGCTCCCATCTAGCGAACATTTTGAAGCGAGATCTGGTTGGGCATAACCTCGATTGGCTCAGTGCATCTGACGCAAAAGCCTGCGCCGAAGAATTCTATTCCCTCTTTAAGCATGGAAAAGTTACGCGATTAGCCAACCGCATCGGCAATGGGTGGAATCCGATTACCTCATCCACCATAGAAGCGGCCTTCGTGTCGATGGACGACTCAAGGATCGCTCTCTTCCTCGTTGAAGCGGAGGACTAGGTCGGCTTTCAACCCAATAGCAGTCGTCTATGGGTTCACGACCTATTTCAGCGCTTACCGCTTGCGGCCCCCGCCACAAGGCCGGGGTAGCGCGGTAAATTGGGCAAGCTCAATACGAGCAACCCTATCCCCCCAGCCGCACCGTCTCGAAGAACCCATCCCCGCCCATCTGGCCGCCCTTGAGCACCAGCTCGAGCCCATCCACCGCAGCATCCGCGGCATGCGCCCGCACCAGCGGCGCGCCGCGTTCGATCGGTGCGGCCCAGGTCAGCGCGTCGATGCCGAGCTGCGCGACGCCGTGGCTCGACGTGTCGCCGCCCGCGAACAGCAGCCGCTGCAAGCCCGCACGGCGCACCACCTGCCCGGCAACACGCCCCAGCGCCTGGCCCAGCTTCTCGCCCGCCGCCGGTGCCGTCGCATCCAGCGGCCCCTCGGCCGAATGGATCAAGGCCTTGCCCTGACCGGCCAGCGCCGCCACCGCCGCATCGGCCAGCCGCGCCTCTTCCGCCGCGGAACCCTCGAGCAGCGCGCCGACATCGGCCAGCGTCGCCGCAAACCCGTCCGCCGCACTCCGCCCGATCTGCCGCGCCGTCGCCGGCGAGCAGCTCCCACTCACCACCAGCAACCGATCGACCGCTCCGGCACGCACCTCGGCCGGCCGGCCGCCGATCAATCCAGCCGCCTGCCAGGCAAGCACCAGCGCCCGAGTCACGCCCGAGCTGCCCGCCGCGAAGCGCACGCCGCGCGACAGCAGCACCTCGCCCGCCGCCGCCAGATCCTCCATCGCGACGCCGTCGAACAGCACCGCCTCGGCCTCAGCCCCGTCGAACCCGTCGCCCGCCTGCCCGGCCCGGATCGCCTCCAGCGACACCAGCGCCACCCGCGCGTCGCTCTGCACGGCAAGGTGGCGGATCAGGTCGGCCTCATGCATCGGCGTGACCGGATGGCGCGCCATGGTCGGGTGGCGGTCGATGCGGAACACCTCGGCGCCCGCCGCCGCGAACAGATTGCCGAACGCGACATAGCGGCGCAGGTGCGGCGCGCCGACCAGGATCGCCGCCTTGCCCGGAAACGCCGCCCGGCCCAGCTCGATCGCGCGGCCGATCGATCCGGTGGTCGGGCTGGAATCGAAGGTCGAGCAGGTCTTGTAATGGACAATCGCCCCCTCCCCAAGCGCCGCGAAGGCGGGGGGCAGATGCACGTCCATCCACGCGGGCGATTGGCTGCGGCTGTCCCCGGCAATGCCGATCGCGCGCACGTCGGCAAAGCGCGCCCGCAGCGCCGCATCGGGCGCGCGCAGGAACAGCACCGCCGGCACCCCGCCTTCGGCAAGCTGCTCGAGCACATCGGTGGAGCCGGTGAAATCGTCGCCGTAAAAGCCGTAGAGAAGGTCGGTCATTTCACTCTCATCCGTCATCCCGGCGAAAGCCGGGATCTCAGGCGAAGGCACGGGACAGGAGCCGCACGAGATCCCGGCTTTCGCCGGGATGACGACGGTGGCGGATCATCCCCCAAACGCCCCCAGCGCCGCCGCCAGCTCGGGCGCATCTTTCGCCGCCTGCTCGGCCGGCACCCCGGCAACCGCCGCATCCCAGGCCTGGCGCAGCGCGCGCACGCCCGCTGCCGGGCCGCCCGGATGCGCCATGATCCCGCCGCCGGCGGCGAACATGCAGTCCACCGATCCCAGCGCGGCATAGGTCGGCGCCGCCTGCCGGGCCGACTGGCCCGAGGAGAAGACCGGCATGATCTCGCAGCCCTTGTTCGGCGCATCGAACATCGGCGTCAGGCATTCGCGGGCCGAGGCGATCACGCTCTCGTTTGTCTCGCAGAACTTGTTGTCGATGCCGTTCACATGCGTGTGGTCGATGCCCGCCAGCCGCCACAGCTTCTGGAAGGCGATATAGCTCATCCCGATCGCCGGCGAGCGGCCGAGCATGCCCCAGCCGTTGCGATGGCCGTGGATCGGCAGCTGCGAATGGGCGCGCAGCACCCTCATCGCCGGCAGGCCGATCGAGTTCATGCTCGCCATGATGCAGGTGCCGCCCTCGGCCAGCACATGATCGTGCCGCGCCAGCATCTCGTCGATCTCGCCGGTCAGGTTCGCGGCGTACATCACCTTCTTGCCAGTGCGCTGGGCATGCTCGTTGATCACGCGCATCACTCCGCTCACCCGCTCGTTGAACGGGCAATGCGGCCCATCGGCCTGGAGCTCGTCGTCCTTGATGAAGTCGATCCCCGCCTCGACCAGCCCGCGCACCTGCTCGGCAGTCGCCTCGGGCCCGAGCCCGACGCTCGGCTTGATGATCGTGCCGATGATCGGCCGGCCATGCACGCCGGCGAGCTTGCGCGTGCCCTCCACGCCGAATTGCGGCCCCTGGTAGCGGGTCAGGAATTCGGGCGGCAGTTTCAGGTCGATAAGCCGCAGGCCCGAAAAGGCCTTGAGCTCGCTGAGGTTGCCGTTGACCGTCGCCAGCAGGTTCGGAAGCGACAGCCCCATGTTCGACACCGGCCAGGACAGCACCACGCGTGCCGCCCGCCGGGTCGCGTCGCCCGATTTGGGCAGCCCCGACCCCGGCAGCGACGGCGCCGCGACTTCGCCCAGCTCGGTCAGTTCCTCCACACGCGCCGCATGCGCCTCGCGCAGTTCGTCGGTCTCGCCCGGCACGCGGACGAAGGTACCGGTCGATTGCTCGCCGGCCATCGTCGCCGCCGCCTGGGCGAGCGGGAAAGCGGTTTCGATCCAGTAGGTGGCGTAGATCCGCGGTTCCATCCGATCAGGCCGTCTTGAAGTAGGTGGTCGAACGCTCGGTATCGACGTTGAAATAGGGGATGAAGACGAGGTTCCGGCCATCGACCTTCACGCGGTAGGCCTGGTCCTGGTCGGGCATCGCCTCCAGCGCGCCCGGGAGCGCAATCGCCTGCTGGTCGATCCCCTCCCACGGGTTGATACCAGCGTACATCACCGCACCGCGCATCACCGCCGCGAGGTTCGGGTTCTGGTCGTCGATCGGCAGCGTGCGCAGCGGCTGCGGGATGGTCAGCTCGACCACGTCGCCCGCCTTCCAGGTCCGCTTGACCACCGCCAGCGAGCCCGGCGTCGCGGCCTGCGCCACGCCATTGACCTTGAGCGTCGCGCCCTTGGTCCAGGCCGGGATGCGCAGTTTCATCGCGAAGCGGCCATTGCCCGCCTTGCGCACCTTGAGCTTCACCGTGTCGCGCGCCGGATACTCGGTCTCCTGCACCACCTCGACCGTGCCACCGGCACGATCCCAGCTGACTTCGGACGGCGCGTACATGTTGACCAGCAGGCTGTCGTCGTCATGGAAATAGAGGTTGAGGACATAATCGGCGACGCCCTGCACCAGCGTGCCCGAGCAGCACGGCCATTTCTGGTGGTAATAGCGCTTCTCGCCGGCCGCGCCGTAATCCGAATAATAGGGATAGCCGCCGTCGCTGTCGGGCAGCCGCACCGCGAGCATCGTGTTGTACAGCGTCCGCTCCAGCCCGTCGCCATAGCGCGCATCACCAGTGAAGCGCATCAGGTAGCGCGCCAGCTTGAGGTCGGCAAAGGCGCCGCACGGCGTCTCGAAATGCGCCTTGGAGCTCTTCAGGCTCGCGGCGAGCTTGCCCTGGTGGAGGTGGACGAACTGCTCCTCTGGCCCCCAGCCGCCCGACGCGAAGCGCTGCGGCTCCATGAACTTCCAGGCATTCTCCAGCGCCTTGCGATACTTGTCGTCGCCCAGGTGCAGATAGGCCTGCGCGCCCGAGCTCAGGGCGATCGTGTGGCTATAGGCATGCTTCTCCGGCAGCACGTCCTGCCCGGCCGCGAGCGGATCGAACCATTCCTTGTCGAGCAGATAGTGCACCGCCATGTCGCGATACTTCTGGTCGCCGGTGATGTCGGCGACGTGGAACAGGTTCTCCGACATGATATAGGTTTCGTCATACGGCGGGTTCACCTTGCCGATGCGATCGCGCGAGACCGGCGAGATATAGGGCCGGCACTTCTCGATGATGATCGGCAGCAGCTTCTTGGCCTGCTCGACCCCCGACAGCCGGTACGCGTCGATCATGCCGACGACATACTTGTCCATCACATAGGCCGCCCACTGGTCCTGCGCCTTGGGACCGGCATAGGGGTTGCTGCCCTTGACGAACGCTTCGCCGAAACCCTGGACGAGCGCCGCGACCTTCGCGTGGATGTCCTTGTCGCCGGTGGTCGCGCCAAGCCGGGCTAGGCCGGAGATATACTGGCCGATCGTCAGCCCGGGGACGAAGCCGTCCTTGTCGTACCAGCCGCCCATGTTCGGGCCCGGCGCCGGCAGCCCGGCATTCTCGCGGAACACCTTGAGCACCCGGTCATTGTCGAGCGCCAGGTAGTGCGACTGGATATGGTCGTACTGCTGCTTGATCCGCCCGCCGGTCAGCCGGACCTTGCCATAGGCGAACTCGTGCACGGCTTCCTTGCCGCCCGCCACCGCGGCGGCGGCTGCCAGCGCTGCGGGGCTCGCGATCGTCGTGCCGGCGGCGGCAGTCGCGCACGCGGCGCAATGGACGAACTCGCGACGCGAAATTCCGGCCTTTTCGAAGCCCTTCATAGCGATCCTCTCACATGGAATCGGCCGCCCTTGCGCGGCGTACCGACCGTTATCGCTAGGCTTATAATAATACTAATCAGAGGCGCAAGACCGGACAAACTTTGTAATGCTTTATCCCGCATCAAGGGGAGGCTCAGGGCAACCCGAGCCCATCTGTTCCCCGGCGAAAGCCGGGGCCCAGGGTTTCTCTGCCGACCCGCTCGTGACCCTGGACCCCGGCTGTCGCCGGGGAACAGCAAGAGCCGCCTGTGGTCCGCCTAGTCCTTCGCGCGCTTCTTCTTCGCGCCACCCGTCCCCGCGCGCTCCAGCCGCGCAAAGCCATGCCCGATGATATCCCGCATCGCCTGGGCCGCGCCTTCGCCGTCGCGCGCCTCGATCGCATCGACGATCCGGCTGTGCCCCTTCACGCTCTCCTCATGCACTTCGGCCTCGCGCACCGGCGAGCTCATCCGGAACGACGCGAGCAGCGCGGTCTCGATCACCGCGGAGAGCGAGCGCATCAGCACATTGCCCGAAGCCTGGCCCACCGCCTTGTGGAACTCGAGATCGGCGGTGGCGAACTCGCCCGCATCGCCCGGCGCATCGCCCATCCGCGCCACGCAGTCGCGCATCAGCGCGATGTCCGCCTCGCTCGCCTGCTCGGCCGCCGCCTGCGCCGCCGCCGGCTCGATCGCCAGCCGGATCGCGGCGAGATCGCGCACGAACGCCATGTCGAAGCCCTGCGACACCTTCCAGGTCAGCACATCGGCATCGAAGAAATTCCAGTGCGCGCTATCCAGCACCGTGGTGCCCACGCGCGTGCGCGACACGATCAGCCCCTTGGCGGTCAGCGTCTTGAACGCCTCGCGCAGCACGGTGCGCGACACGCCGAAGCGCGCCAGCATCTCGGCCTCGGAGGGCAGCTTCGCGCCGGGCGGATAGACGCCGGCCAGGATCTCGCCCCCCAGCGCCCGCGCCACCTGATCGTGGCTCGACAGCGCTGTCTCTGCAAAACGGCTGAAGTTCGGGCGGGCCAGCATTTTCAAGGTTCTCCAGGGGACCGGAATAGCCGGCCAATCCACTTCCTTACAGTTATAATAGTATTTGTGGCCAGCCCCTCGTCGCGGTTCCGGTGCTATCTCCCCCGCCCGGAAAGCGCCGCCTCCAGCGGCCCGTCGGCGGCGTTGCGCCAATGCCAGTGCGGGTAGATCTCCACCGGCGCGGTCAGCGCATCGAGCCGCGCCACCACGTCATCGGGCAACACCAGTTCCGCCGCCCCCAGATTGTCCGCCAGCTGCTCCGGCCGCGACGCGCCCAGGATCACGCTGTCCACCGACCGGGCGAGCAACCAGGCGAGCGACACCTGCGCCACGCTCGCCCCCAACTCGGCAGCGATCACCCGCAACAGGTCGAGCAGCGCGAAGCCCAGCTCCCGGTCGAACGGCATATGGCCGGTCGCCGCCAGCCGGTCCCCCGCCCCACCCGGCCGGTCGCGATCATATTTCCCCGACAGGAAGCCGCCGGCCAGCGGGCTCCACGCGGTCACCCCGATCCCGTAGCGCCCCCGCATCAGCATCAGGTCGCGCTCGATGTCGCGGCCGAGCAGCGAGTAGTACATCTGCCCATGGGTGAATTGCGCCCAGCCATTGGCGCGCTGCAGCTCGAGCGCGGCGGCGACCTTCCAGGCCGACCAGTTGGAGAAGCCGAGATAACGCGCCTTGCCCGCCCGCACGACCGCGTCGAGCGCCTCCAGCGTCTCCTCCAGCGGCGTCCGCGCATCCTCGTTATGCGCGACATAGACGTCCACCCAGTCCGTCCCGAGCCGACGCAAACTCTGGTCGATCGCCCAGCCGATGTGTCGCTTGGTCAGCCCCGCCTGCACCAGCGGCGTGCCCATCCGCCCCATCACCTTGGTCGCGATCACCACCCCGTCGCGGTGCGGCGCCAGCGCCTTGCCCAGCACTTCCTCGGACTGGCCGCCCGCATAGATGTCGGCGGTGTCGAAGAAGTTGATCCCGGCATCGAGCGCCTGACCGACCAGCGCATCGGCATCCGCCCCGCGCACCTTGGCGAGGCCCTGCATCGGATCGTCCCGGGTCAGCGTCAGCGCGCCGAACGCCAGCCGCGAGACGACCAGCCCGCTATTGCCGAGCAGGGCATATTGCATGGCCTCAGGCATCGTCACTGCCCCCTCTCGGCTCCCCGGCGAACGCCGGGGCCCAGGGTTTCTCTGCCGGACCGCTCGCGGCCCTGGACCCCGGCGTTCGCCGGGGAACAAGAAGGATGAAGGCCGCCACGAGCTAGCGCTCCCGCTTCACCGAAACTTCCTGGGCGAACACCAGCCGCACCGGCCCCAGCAGCCCGGAATCGAGCAACGGCTCGTCCGCCGAATAGAAGGTCCAGGGCGTGAAGGTTACCCGCCCGCCCGCCGGCTTGGCTTCGCCCGCCTTGTACCAGTCGGGCAGCGCGGTGATCTTGCGCGCCATCACCGGCACCTTCTTGCCGTCCGCTGTCACTTTCTCGCCGATCTGCCACTCGGCATCGACGAACTTGCCTTCCTCGGGCAGCGCCGCATCGGCGATCATCCGATTGGCCCAGAGGTTGGTCACGGCGAGCGACACGCTGTTCGCCCCCCGCTTCACCACATCGGTGATGTCGACGCGGTAGGGCTCCTTCCACACCACGCCGAGATCCTTGCCGTTGACGGTCACGCCCGACAGCACCTCGACCCGGCCCAGATCGAGATAGACCCGCCGCCCCTTGCCCAGTGCGCTCGCCGGCACGTCGATATTGCGCTGATAGGTCGCGGTGCCCGAGAAATGCCGCACCCCGTCATCCTTATGATGGCTGAGCGATTCCAGCCTGGGCAGCACCACGCTCTCCGGTGCCCCGCGCCCGGGCTGGAAGCGCACCGTCCACGGCCCCGCCACCGTCACCGGCTCGGGCACCTTGGCGGTGAAGCCCCCGCCCCCCTCCAGCGTATAGCGCCCGCTCGTCCAGGCCAGCCCGTGCAGCCCGCCGGTATCGTCGCGCTCCACCGTCACCGGCGTCGCCGCGATCGGCGCGACCGGCGGCGCGCCCGCCGCTTCGGCCGCAATCTCGTCCGCGCCGAGCGCCCGCGCCACCGTCTTGAGCGGCGTCGAATTGCCCTCGAAGAAATAGCTCACGCCCAGCGGCTGCGGCGCATCGCTGCCGCCCGCGAACACCCGCCGCCCGCTGCGCAGCCCGGTCCGCACCAGCTTGCCGTTCAGATAGAGGCTCGGCGTCCCCTGGTCATAGACCAGCGCAACATGCGTCCAGCCCGAGACCGGGGTGCGGCTCACCAGCACCGCCGGCACGCTGTCCGGGCTCGCCCGCTCGATCACCATCGCGCCGTTGCGGCCGATCGCCAGCCCGGCAATCGCGGTGCCTTCGCCGTGCAGGTCACGCCCCGATCGCGCGTTGATCAGATAGTTCTTGCCCGTCTCGTTGATCCGCCCCTCGGTCTTCTCGTCGGGCAGCACGCGCAAATCGATGTCCGGCTTGGCCCATAGTGACAAGGTGAAGCTGCCCTCCGGCGCCGCCGCCCGCACCGCGACCGGCGGATCGAGCTCGGCCACCCGCTTGCCGTCGCGCGCGATCCAGCCGGTACGCTTCTCCCCTTTATCGGGGTCGAGCATCACAAAGGTCGAACCCGCCGGCGACAGGTCGAACGTCACCTTCGTCTCCGCCGCATCGCTCGCGAACAGCACCGGGCGCGAGACCGTCCCCGTCTCGGCATCCCAGAGCGACGGCACGGCACCGCCCACGCGGAAGCTGCACGTCACCGTCTCGGCGCGGCGCTGGCGATTGGCGACGAAATACATGTCGCCGCCCGCCAGCTTGCGGTGCAGCCACGCCACCTGCCCGTCGGGCGTCCGCGTCTCGCACCGCGCATCGGGCCCGACCTTGAGCGCGTCCATCGCCTCGAGCACGCTGCCCCTGGGGAACACCATCCCCGCGCCGACCTTGCGCGGCGCATCCCCGCTGCCCCACAGCGCCTCGGTCGCCGCGCGGAAATCCGCGTCGCCGGTCATCGTCATCGAATGGACCGGCCGCGGGCCCAGGATCACCGCGCCCTGCTCGACCAGCGCGTGCAGCTTGCTCGCCAGCTGCGGCGTCATGCTCGATAGCGTCGCGGGCAGCACCAGCAACCGATACTCCGCCCCGTTCGCCAGCACGATCCGGCCGTTCTTCACGCTTGCCCGGGTCAGCAGCACCTCGGCATTGACCAGGTCATATTGATAGCCCGGCGGGATATGCGGCTCGAAATATTGGCCGATCTTCGGGTTGCTGTCCGGCGACACATCGGGCCGCGCATATTCGGCCTGGTACGGCGTCTCCTCCCCGGTGAAGAACAGCACATCGGCAACATAAGTGCCCTGCCGCAGCAGATACTGGCTACGCGCCAGATACTGCATCCACGGCCTGGCCTGCGCGAACCAGGTGTTGCTGCGATCGAGGTTGATGCCCCACGGCCCCATCACCATCCCCGGCGCCGCCTTGGGATTGGGCTGGTGGGCATAGCGGTGGAAGATGATCTGGTTGAGCCCCAGCGCGAACATCTGGTCGCCCAGCGCCTTCATCGCATAGGGATAATCCTGCCAGCGGCTGGTCTGTGCCTCGCCGGTGAAGCTCTCCGCCGCAATGACGGGCTTGCCGTACACATGCGCCGCCGACGTCACCATCTTCATCGATCGGTTGTCGGTCCAGGGCGTGCGCGTCCAGAATTCGCTGCTCGGCACTTCGGTCCGCCCCGAAACCTGCAGCGTGTCGAACGCGCCGGGCCCGTAGGGCTCGGCATAGAAATGCAGGCCGATCGCGTTGGCGTGGCTCTGCATCCGGCCATAATAATTGTCCGCCATCAGGTCCGAGAGCGTATCGCGGAAATCGAACAGGAAGCGGTCGGACTGGTCGACATCGCCGACGATCCGCCCGGTCAGCGCCGGCAGCCAGCGCGTGATCGCATAGCCCTTCTGCTTCGCGAAGAACTGCGGCAGCTTCGCCGTCCAGTTCTGCAGCCCCGCCTCATAGCTGTCGATCATCAGCATGTCGAAGGTCTTGCCGAGATAGCCGCCCGACGCCTCGGCCAGCTTGCCGACGCTGCTCTGGAACTGGAAATCCACCGCATCGGGATCGAGCTTGTCGACCTCGAGCCCCCGCCCGGCATCCGATGCCGCGACATTCAAATGCGCGGTGCTGGTATGCCCCAGCCGCAGCACCGTCCAGCGCCCCGCCGGTGGCGTCCAGCGCAGCGTGCCACTGGCATCGAGCTTGCCGGTCAGGTCGATCACCTTCGCGGGGTCGATCGCATCGGCCTTGCGCAGATCGCCCGGGTGCGGCTCCACGGCGGGCGAGGCGCGGAACAGATGCTCGCCCTTCAGGTCCCAGCCGTCGATGCGCGGCGTCGCATGGAACAGCGCCTCGGTGAGCTTCAGCCTGCCCTTGGGCGTGACGCGGAACCAGCTGGCGGTGACCGGCGCGAAGTTGATCGTGCCGGGCGCCTCGATCCCGCGCTCATGCTGCGCCGGCGCACTGACCTGGCCGATCCGCGTCCAGCTCTTGCCGTCGCTTGAGGCTTCGATGTTCGCACTGAACGGCCCGGCATGCGCGTCGCTGTACAGAGTCACCGCCTGCGCGGTGAAGGGCGACTTCATCCTTATGGTCAGGGGTGCGTCGGGGGTTGCATCCACGCCGGTGTTCAAGTCCCGGTCGGTCAGCACCGCCGGGGCGACCGGACTCGCCGTCCGCATCTCGGCGACCGCGTCGCGGTACACGCTGTCGTCGCCCGCGCTCGCCGGAAAGGCGATCAGCGCGGCGTCGCGATAATAGCCAAGCTTCGTATAGGGTTGCGCGAGCTTCACCGTGACCGGCTTGCCACCCGCCACCGTCGTCTCGGTCCAGACGAGCTGCTGCATCGATCGCTCGGGGGTGATCCAGGGCCCGCCCGAGGACGACCAGCCTGGCGCATTGTGCAGCCCCACCTTCATGCCCAGCTGGTCGGCTTTCGCCATCATGTGCGTCATCAGCCGCAACCAGTCCGGGCTGAGATAGTCGACCGGCCCCTTCGGCACGTCGCTGCTGCCGTCGAACGCCATCACGCTGCCGATGCCGATTTCCCGCATCGCGCGAAGATCCGCGTCCAGACCGTCTGCTGATACGTTGCCGTTCATCCAGTGGTAGAAAGTCCCGGGCCGCACCTCGGCCGGCGGATCGCGGAACGCCTCCGGGCTCGGCCGGTCGGCCGCCGGTTGCGGCGCCTCCTGCGCCATCGCTCCCGCCGCCGGAATCACCAGCGCGCACCCCGCCAGCCACCGTCCGATGCCCGCCATATCTCTCCCTCTCCGGCTATTCTTTTGCGGCAGCCTAGCAGCTCGAAACATCATATAAAACGATAAATAAGGCTTGGCCTCGAAGCCATCTCGCGGCATCACCTTTGCAACCAAAAGCGTATGAAACGACAAGGGAGAGAGAGGATGGCCCGTTGGGCAGGATGGGCGGTGCTGGCATTGGCCCTGAGCACCACCGCCCCGGCGGCTTTGGCGCAGGCGGGCAGCCTCAGCCGCGCCACCGCCTTTGCCGACAAGCCGGCCATCGCGGTCGGTGTCGCCTGGTATCCCGAGCAATGGCCCGAGGCGCGCTGGGACACGGATCTCGCGCTGATGAAAGCCACTGGATTCAATACGGTACGGGTCGGTGAGTTCGCCTGGAGCCGGATGGAGCCTGAAGAGGGCAAGTTCGATTTCGCCTGGCTCGACCGCGCGATCGCGGCGGCCAGGAAGCACGGCATGATGGTGGTGATCGGCACCCCGACCGCCGCTCCGCCCGCCTGGCTCACCCAGAAATACCCCGAGGTGCTGCGGGTCGATGAGAACGGCACCCGCGCCGGCCATGGCGGCCGCCGCCACTTCTCTTTCGCCAGCGCCCGCTACCGCGACTTCTCCCGCCGGATCGCGGTCGAGATGGCCAGGCGCTACGGCAAGGATCCCGCGGTGGTCGGCTGGCAGATCGACAACGAAGTCGGCCCGCCCTCGTTCGACCCCGAGTCCGTCGCTGCCTGGCACGCCTTCCTGCAGAAGCGCTACGGCAGCATCGACGAGCTCAACCGCCGCTGGACCACCGAATATTGGAGCCAGCATTACAATGACTTCGGCCAGGTCCCGCTGCGCGCCACCGGCCAGCAGAACCCGGGTTTGCTGCTCGATTTCAAGCACTTCACCACCGCGACCTGGACCGACTATGTCCAGAACCAGGTCCGCGCGATCCGCCCGCTGATCGATCCCCGCGCCTTCGTCACCACCAACACGATGTTCTGGAATGCGGGCTTCGATCACTTCGCGATGCACCGCGATCTCGATATCGCCTCCTGGGACAATTACATCCAGGAAGGCCGCCCCGATTGGGTGGCGAACGGCGCCAACCACGATCTCGTCCGCGGCTACAAGCAGCGCAATTTCTGGCTGATGGAAACCCAGCCCGGCCGGGTCGATTGGGCCCCGGTCAACCGCGCACTCGATCCCGGTCAGGTCCGCGAAATGGCATGGCAGGCCGTCGCCCACGGCGCCGATGCGGTGCTCTACTGGCAGTGGCGCCCCGCCGCCAATGGCCAGGAAACCTATCACGGCGCGGTGCTGGGGCAGGACGGCAAGCCCAACCCGATCCAGCCCGAGATCGCCCGCACCGCCGCCGACCTCGTCGCCGCCGCGCCCCTGCTCGCCGACACCGCGCCCACCGCCGATGTCGCGATGCTCTTCTCCTATGACAGCCGCTGGGCGATCGATATCCAGCGCCATCACAAGGGCTTCGACGCGATCAAGGCGTTCACCGACTTCTACCGCCCGCTGCGCACCCAGGCGCAGGGCGTGCATGTCGTCGCCCCCGAAGCCGATCTCGCCCGCTACAAGCTGGTGGTCGCCCCCAATCTGATGGTCCTCACCGAGGCACAGGCCAAGGCGCTGGAAACCTATGTCCGCAGCGGCGGCAACCTGGTGCTCGGCCCGCGCTCGGGCATGCGTGACGATGCCAATGCGCTCTGGCCGCAGAAGCAGCCGGGGCCGCTCGCCGGCCTGCTCGGCGCTGAAATCGCCCAATATTATGCGCTGGACGAAAGCGTCGGCGTAACCGGCGCGGTCGCGGGCAAGGCGACGATCTGGGCCGAGGACATCATGCCTATCGCCAAGGACGTGCAGGTCCGCGCCACCTATGCCGACAAGCATGGCTGGCTCGACGGCAAACCCGCAATCGTCACCCGCAAGGTCGGCAAGGGCAGCATCACCTATGTCGGCGCCTGGCTCGATCCGGCCGCGATGGCGCAGCTCGCCACCAGCCTGCTCGCCGATGCGAAGGTGACCCCGATCCTCCCAGGTGCCGACCCCGATCTCGAAATCGCCGTGCGCGCCGGTGGCGGCAAGCGCGTGCTGATCGCGATCAACCATGGCAAGCAGGCCCACCCGCTCGCCCTACCCGCCGGTGCGAAGCCGGCCGGCGGCGACTGGGCGGACGGCCAGGTCGCCGCCCACGGCATCGCCTGGTTCACGCTGGGAGAGACCAAGTGATCAAGCCGCTGACGCTCTCGCTCGCCGCCCTCATCCTCGCCGGCGCGGCAGCCGGCCCCGATCATTGGGTGCCCGCCTGGTCTGGCCCGCCGATCGGCTATGAGCCCGATACGCGCGACGGCAAGGCGCTCGGCCGCCCGTTCAAGGCCGAGACGGTCCGCCAGGAGCTGCGTGCCGGCATCGCCGGCAAGACGCTGCGGGTGCGCCTCAGCAACGAGCTGGCCGACGAGCCGCTACGCATCGGCGGCGCCTCGATCCTCCGCCTTGATGCCGAGGGCAATCCGGTGCCCGGCAGCCTGCGCACACTTACTTTCAGCGCCGCGCGCGATGTTCGCATCCCCGCCCGCGCCCCGATGCTCTCCGATCCGCTCGCCTATCCGGTGGCCGCCGGCGAGCGGCTCGCGGTCTCACTCTACTTCCCCGACGAAGTGGCCCCGCCCACCCACGCCCAGATGGTCGACATCGCCGGCGGCGACGCCACCGCCGAGCTCATCCTCCCCAGCCCTCGCCGCGCCCGCGCCTCGGGCGTGGTCAGTGCGCTCGAGCTGTCGGGCACCATGGCCACCAAGGTGCTGGTAACCTTCGGCGATTCGATCACCGAGGGCGCCGGCGCGTCCAAGGCGATGAGCTGGCCCGACCAGCTCGGCAGGCTGCTGCCCGCCAATCCGCAGGGCCGCTGCTGGGCCGTCGCCAATGCCGGGATCAGCGGCAACCGCCTGTTAAGCCAGGGCCGTGGCCCCGGTGCGCTCGCCCGTTTCGATCGCGACGTGCTGTCGGTGCCCGGCGCCACCCATGTCGTGATCCTCGAAGGCATCAACGACATCGGCAAGGTGAAGAACCCGGACAAGGACTGGCAGCCCCCCGCCGCCAGCCTGATAGCCGCCTATGAGCAGCTGCTGGTCCGGGCCAAGGCACGCGGTCTCAAGGTGATCTTCGGCACGCTGCTGCCCTATCAGGGCGCCGCCTATGCCGATGCTGCGGGCGAGCAGCGCCGCCAGGCCGCCAATGCCTGGATCCGCGCCAATGCCGCGCGCTTCGACGGCCTGATCGACTTCGACAAGGCGATGGACGAGCCCGGCCAGCCCGGCACCATGCGTCTGGCCGAGCAGATCGGCGACCATCTCCACCCGAACGATGCGGGCTATACCCACATGGCGAGGACCGCCCTGCCCCAGATCCTGAAGCAGGGCTGCCGGTAGCCACATTTCACATTCCCCTCCCTACAAGGGAGGGGTTAGGGGTGGGTTAGAAAAGGTCGGGCTCGATGCCCGGCCTTTTCTTTTACACCAAGTGCGTGGCTGGGCTCGCTCCGCTCGCAACCCACCCCCAGCCCCTCCCTTGCAGGGAGCGGAGAAGCGCCTGCCCGGCGGCTGAGCTCAGCGCTCCACCCGGATCAGATAGCTCGTCGTAGCCGGCGCTCCCACGCGGATCTCCCAGCCCGGCTCGATCATCTTGCCCTGGATCTCCTTCCCAATCGGCCGTGCCGCGCCGTCCAGCGGCTGGGCAAACACGCCGATCGCGCCTTCCAGGTCCTTGAGCTGGATCCAGCCGGTCACCGGCTCGATCAGCGTCGGCGCGGTGCCCCAGTTGGTCAGCATCGCGCGGCGCTCGTCCCAGGTGGCGCCGGTATTCTGGGTCGTGCTCGTCGTGGTGAGCAGCAGCCGGTTCGACAGATTGATCGGCTTGCCGTCGAGCGACGACAGCGTGATCGTAGCAAAACGGTTGGCGATCTCGGCCGAGAGATTGCGCGTCTGCACCTTGGCATTTTCACGCACGAAGCCGACCAGCGCCTGGCTGCGCGACGTATCGACGCTGACGATGCCGTCCTTGCCCTCCGAGGTCTTCCAGCTGAGCTCCTTCGTATCCGAGACGATCGGGTTCGCAGCCGGCAGCGGCGCGGGCAGGCTCGGCTTGCAATCGAGGCACGAGACCCGCGAGCCATGGACCAGCGGGATCATCCTGTCGAAGCCCGGCGTATAATAGGGCATCTCGGCCCGCGGCAGGCGTGATGCCTCGCTGATCTGGTCGGTCGAATAGGAGCGCGTCAGCAGCGTCTTCGCCGCCGAGACGTCGCCGCGCAGGAAGATCATCGCGCCGGCGGGCATCTGCGCCATCTTCACCGGGTCCAGTGTCATGTCGAAATGGTCGGCGATCGCCGGCTTCCACTCGCCACTGATCTTGGTCTCGAAGGTGTAGAAGAAGATCCCGTCCCAGTCCTGCAGCGCCGCATAGGAGGCGAGGATCGGGATCATCTCCGATCCATATTGGCTCGGGAACGGGTGGTTGACCTCGCTCACCGTGAACGGCTTGCCGACAGCGGTGCTGCGCGCGAGCTTCTGGATGATCGACAGCTCGGGGCTGTTGACCATCGGCTCGTTCCGCCGCCCATAGATCGCCGGATGCTGCCAATAGACATGCGCATCGACGATGTCGCCCTTGAGCGCGGTGCGCATCAGCGGCTGGTTGGCGATGAAATAGGTGTGGTCCGCCATCGGCACGACCGGCGACTTCACGCCCAGCTCGTCCTTCAGGAAGTGCTTCATGTCGGCGTGGAAGTCGATCTCGACCTGGGTGAGGAAGGCCAGCTCGGCATCGAGGCGCAGGCGCGGTGCATCGGGGTGATCGCCGCGCCGCATGAACGGCACCGGCTTGTCCGCCGCCACACCCGCCATGCGGTGCAGCTCGGCGACCTGCGCCGGCGTGCGGTTCTTCGCCAGCCAGGCATTGTACTTGTCGACCAGCAGCGCCTGGTAATGCGGCGTCATGTCGAGCTGGTAGTTCGCCCCGCCCTTCACCCGCTCGCCGCGCAGCCAGTTGCGCATCCAGAATTCGAGCACCGAATTCTCGTTGACCACCTCGACGGTCATCACCGCCGGATCGTCGGCATAGCGCAGCCCGGTATATTGGTTGGTATGGCCGAGCAGCTGCTTGGCATATTCCTTCTGCAGCGCGACCAGCTCCGGGCCGAAATAGGTGAAGGCCTTGGCGTTGTTGATCAGATCGACATCGGGCACCCCGTCGCCGGACTTGAAGACCCGGCCGACATTCAGGTTGAAGTTGACGTAGATGCCGTTCTTCTTGAGCTGCGCGAACCAGTAATCGAGCCGTTCCATCCGCTCGGGATTGATCTCGCGGCTATTGTTCACATCGCCGCGGATCAGGCCGCGCGGGCCGTGCGTGACCGGCCCGTTCGTACCCTCGTTGCGCATCTGATCCGGCGTGTCGGGCCGGTCGAGGAAGTGCATGCGGACGCAGTTCACCCCCAGCCGCGCCAGCGCATTGGCATAGGTCTCGGCGTCCTTGTGCGAGGGGATCTCCTCGCCGCCGATCGTCCAGCCGGTCAGGTTGACGCCCCAGCAGCGGAAGCGCTTGCCGTCGCCGCGATAGAGGTGGCCATCGCGCGCCTGGATGAAGCCGTACTTGCCCGCCGGCCCGTCGAGCAGGAACCGGGCATCGGCGCCGGAATCGACCCGTGCCTCATGGTCCACCGGGAAGGGCTGCATCGGAATGTCCTGCGCCGAGGCAGGTGCAGAGAGCGCCGTCCCCGCAAGCGCGGCGGCGGTGAACAGGCAAGCGAACCGCTTCATGATATCTTCCCCTGAGTGTCGGCCGGCCGGTGCACCTGGCCCGGCCGTGCCTTTTCGTTGATTCAGCGCGTGCGGATGCGGAGTGCGTAGGGGTAGGCCCCGTCGCCCACCGCCGGCAGCGCGATGCGCAGCCCCTTGGGGGTCTGCTCCCATTCGACCTTGCCGCCGTCGAGCAGCGCGATGCTCTTGATCGGCGCCGTCAGATAGGGCGTGCCGGCATAGAGCGTCTTGATCAGCACCGCGCCGTCCTTCGGCCGCTCGAGCCCGAGCGCGTAGAGATTGTCGCCCTTGGTGGTGAAGCGGATGTCGGCGGGCGTGTAGCCCTTCACCGCGGATTCCTCGACCTGGCCGCCCACGCGCACCTGACCCGACTTGGTCGGCCCCTCGCCGAAGAACTGGAACGGGCGCGTGCCGTAGATCGCTTCGCCGTTCACCTTGAGCCAGCCGCCCATGCCCTGCAGCACCTGGGCGATCTCGTCGGGGATCGTCCCGTCGGCCTTGGGGCCGACATTGAGCAGCAGATTGCCGTTCTTGCTGACGATGTCGATCAGGTCGGAGATCAGCGACTGCGCCGTACGGTAGCTGTCATTCTTGGCATAGCCCCAGCTATGCACGCTCACCGACGTGTCGGACTGCCAGGGCGTCAGCTTGAGCGCGTCGGTCTTGCCGCGCTCCATGTCGAACAGCGCGCTGCCCTCGGCGAACTGCCCGCCCTTGTACGCGATGATGCCCTGCCCGCCCCAGCCTGCCGAGCGGTTGTAATAATAGGCGGCGGTGTCGCGCATCAGCGGTTCGAAGCTGGGCGCCGCGGTCCACCAGTCGAAATAGATCAGCTCCGGCTTGTACTTGTCGACCAACTCCGCGGTGCGCGCCATCCAGTCGTTGAGGAACGCCTTGTTGGGCGGCATCCAGGTCTGGAGCTGGCCACCATCGGGCCAGCTCTCCGGCTTGTCGGCCGGCAGGCCCATCGGCGCCGCCGGACCGTACAGGCCGTCATTCTTCGGATCGTTCACGTCGGAATCGAAGGTGCGGCCCATATAATACCACCACCAATGCTCGGCGCGGTGCGAGGACAGGCCGAAATGCAGGCCCGCGGCGCGCGCGGCCTTGGCAATCTCGCCGGTGGTGTCGCGCTTCGGCCCCATCTTGGAGGCATCCCATTCGGTGAAGTCCGACGCGTACATCGCGAAGCCGTCGCAATGCTCGGCGACCGGCACGACATATCTGGCACCTGCCTGCTGGAACAGCTTCACCCAGCCCGTGGGGTCGAACTTCTCCGCCTTGAACTGCGGAATGAAGTCCTTGTAGCCGAACTTGGACTGCGGGCCGTAGGTCTCGACATGATGCTTGTACGCGGCGTTGCCGGGCACATACATGTTGCGCGAATACCATTCATTGGCGAACGCTGGCACCGAATACGGGCCCCAATGGATGAAGATGCCGAACTTGGCGTCGCGGAACCATTCGGGCGTGCGATATTTGCCGCGCAGCGCGTCCCAGTCCGACTTGAACGGCCCCTTGGCGATCCCCGCCTTCACCTGCCGCAGCTTGGCATCGACCTTGGCTTCATAACCCGGCACCTGCGCCGCCGCCGGTACGGCCAGCGCCAGCGCGGCCATCGCCACCGACGCGCCAAAAATGCGCTTGCCCGATATCATCCTGATCTTCTCCATGATCCTGGTGCTCACCGCTTCCACGCAGTGATGCGAACTTCCGCGCCTTCGTCGACTGCTGTGGCGGTACCGAAAGCGATGATCCCGACACCTTCGATGCGCACCCGGTTGTCCAGGTCATCGCGGCCTTCATTGCCCTTGGAGCTGGTCAGCGACACGATCCGCGACTGGATCGGGATCACCTTCCCGCCGACGATGATCCGGTCGAACGCAAAGTCGAGGATCGCGTGATCGGCGCGCACCACCTTGCCCTCGATCACCGCCCCGCGCAGCTCGCGCGGGTCGATCAGCATGCCGGTGATCGGGTCGCCGGGCTTGCTGGCGGTGCTGCTGATCGAGGTATTCATCTTGACCAGCATGCTGCTGTTCATCGGCGACACGACCTCCGCGCCGCCGCTCGCCTCCTGCGCAAAGGCAGCAGGCGAGAGGAGCAGCGCTCCGAGCGTGAGTAGAAGCTTGTTCATTGGCTTGATCCCCTCTGCGCTCAGCGCTTGCCGGTCTTGCGGACCAGCACGGTCCAGTCGCCGCCATCGCCCTTCGGCGCATTGCCGAGCGCGACCGAACCACCGCCCTGCACGCTGCGCACGCTGCCGTTCTGCAGCGCGCCGCCGGTCCGCGGATTGTACCATTTGACTTCGAACGGCCCCGTCGCCGCCGACAGGTCGAGCGTGGTCGTACCACCCTCGGGCAGGTAGACCGCATAGACCGCGCCCGGCTTGGCCAGCACATAGTCATCGGTCGCCGGGGTCAGCGCATCGGCATGCTTCATCTCGGTGACCGGCAGGTAGGTGCTGACGAAATCATGCGCGTGGCGGATCAGGTCGAACAGCTGATCGCGGCTACGGAAATCCTCCATGTTCAGATCGCCGATCGGATCGGTGAAGAAGAACATCGTGCCGGTGCCGCCGGCCATGTAATGGCCCCAGATCGCCAGCTTGCGCACCTTGTCGTGCCCGGGATCCTCGACGTCGGTGTGCACGCCGGGGTTCATCTCGATCAGCTGGACCAGCCACGGGTGTCCGGCAGCGGCCGACTTGTCGAGCCACTTGATCGTCTCGGCATGAGTGTTCTCGGGATCGTGCTGGAGCGCGGTCGCGTCAAAGTTCCTGAAGCCGAGCAGCCGACCATAGGTCTTGTCGTCGGCGATCATCTCCGCCTTCCACTGGACATACTGGATCGGGTGTTTCCAGGGATCGATCGCCTTGATGTAGTTGGAGATTTCCTCGATATCCCGCGTCGTGAAATAGCGGAACCGGTCCATCTCCTCGTCGAGATCCCAGATCACCCCGCGATGGTGCGCGAAGCGGGCGACCAGCTCGCGATAGTAGATCCGCCGCTCCACCCCGAGCTTGCCGAGCGTCTGCTCGCCCTCTTCCTCCTGGGTGATGAGCATGACCTGCATGCCCAGCCGGTCCATGTGCGAGAAGACGATCTCCCACTGGGCCAGCTTCGACACGTCATAGCGGGTATGCGCGTCGTAGGAGATCCATGGATTGATATCCATGGCATCGCCATAGTTGTTCATCGTCAGCGTGTAGAAGGAGTTCATCCCTTTCGACGCGAGATAGTTGAGCGCGCCGATGATGCCCTTCCCCTTGCCGCCCTGCCAGGTCGGATCGCCGGGCTTCCAGTCGCGGACATGCGGGTCGTAATGGTGGAGCTGATCCTCGGTCGCGAAGCCCTTCGCCCCCCGATGGTCCTTGGTGTTGTCGAACTGGTAATAGGCGAGGAAATTCTCCGGGCTCTGCGATCCCGCCATCACGAAGTATTTCCCGCTGCCGGAATAGCGCAGGAAATGCTGGCCGACATATTGCAGCATGCCGTTGTCGAGCTTGTTGCGGCCCGACCGGTCCGCCGCCGCAATCTGCAGCACACCCTTCTCGCCGTCGATCGACACCGCAGTGCCCGCACCAGGATCCTGGCTCGCCGCCACGTCCTTGCCGGTGCGGAACGAGACCTGATAGGTCCAGGCACCCGCCGCGTCCGGCACGAAATGAACGCGCCACACACTACCTTCGGTCGCGCTGGTCTCGGCGGCACTACCGTCCGCGGCGAAATAGCCGGGCACGACATAGGTCTTGCTGCCGTTGGTGAAGGTGACGTTCAAGCGATAGTCGCTGAAGGGATTGGGATCAGCGGTCTCGCTCGTCTTCGGTCCGTTGAAGCTGAGCTGGACATCGCGCCATTGCTGGAGCTTGCCCTCGATCGTTGCCGCCGAAGCTGCAACGCCGCCGCCAATGCCGACCAGCACGGCGACGAGTTTCAAGCAGACAAGCAGCGGCCTCCACCGCCGTTGGGCGTGTGCCATCATCCCTCTCCCTGTTTGCGCGGCAACCCCGCGTCAGAGCGCTCCTGGGCACCCGCTCTTCACTGGGCACCGGCTCCTACGCAACCGCATCAATAATATTCTAATATGATTATTCAGCGAAGCTATTTCTGCAGTTTTGCCGAGTCAAATATTTTGATCGCTCACCACGGCTTGGAGCGCGCCACTGCGAGCCCGCGCACGTCGTTCGGCCATTTGCCGCTTACCGCGCAGTAGAAATGGTAGAGCGCGCCGTCGTGGTGGATCACTGCCGGCTTGTGGGCGAATTTCTCGTCGATCGAGCCCGGCGGGCCGACATCGATCAGCACCTCGTCCGCCTTGGTGAATCGGGTCGGACTGTCGCCGAACGCGAACAGGTCGCGCGCATAGCCGTCCTTGGCGAGGCCGAAATAGAACATGCCCCATTGCCCGCGGTGCGAGACGACGACGGGGTCGCTCGCGAAGCGGAAGTCGGGCGCACCCTCAGGCCCGTTGCGGATCAAGGGGCTGGCGGGATGCCGTGTCCAGCTCCTGAGATCCTTCGAGATCGCAAGGCCCGTCTGCTCCTTCCAGGGGCGACCCGTGGTCTTGGCATTGTAGTAAAGGTGGAAGGTGTCGCCGATCTTGACCAGATAGGGCTTGTAGAGCCCGCCGCGCTCCCATTCCGCACCGTCCTCGGCCCGCAGGATCACCGGGCCGCGTTCCCAGTGGAGCAGGTCATCGCTCCAGGCGAGCCCGATCACGGCCGCCCCTTCCTCATAGCCCGCATTGGGATAGGCATGCCACGCAGCGACATAGCGCCCGCCCACCTTGATCAGCCGCGCGGGCGATTGCAGCTCGTTCTCCCGCAGGATCGAGGCGCAGGCGATGTTGAACCGGGTGATCGGGTCGCTGGGGTCGCGGGCCAGGATCACGCCCTTGCGGGTCCAGTCGATCAGGTTGGTCGATTCACAGATGCCGGTCTGGTAGCCGGTGCCGTCGAAGCCGACATAGGTCAGGTAAAATTTGCCGTTGGCGGAGAAGACGAACGGGCAATCGACCGCCTTCTCGTCGAAGCTGCCGGGAATGCCCGAGCCGCCCAGAATCAGCTTGGGATATTTGTAAGGCGTCCGATAGGGCGCGAGAGGATCGCGGGTGCCCGCCCTTGCGGCTCCCGAAAGCAGCAACGCCCCCGCGCCGCTCCCAAGCAGCGCTCGCCGATCGATCGTCATATGCCCCAGCCTCCATCGATGACGTGCGCCTGGCCGGTGGTGTAGCTCGCGCCGGCGAGATAGACGACGAGGTCGGCAATCTCCTCCGGCGTGCCAAGCCGGCCGATCGGCTGGCGCGCGACAAAGGCCGCGCGGGTGCCCTCATAGTCGCCGCCCGCGCCCAGCCGCTCCTGCAGGGACGGGGTATCGACCGTACCGGGGCAGATCGCGGTGACGCGGATGTTCTTGCTCACGAAATCGGCGGCGATCGATTTGGTGAGGCCGAGTACCGCCGCCTTCGTCACCGAATAGGCGAAACGGTTGGGCACGCCCTTCACGCTCGACGCGATCGACGACATGTTGATGATCGAACCACCGCCCCGAGCGGCCATGCCGGGCAGCACCGCCTGGCAGGTGTGCACCATCGCCATCACGTTGAGCCGCCAGGCGAAGTCGAGATCCACATCGCTGGTCTCGAGTACCGTGCCGCCGTGGACGACGCCGGCGCAGTTGAACAAGATGTCGATCGTCTCGTCAGCCAGCGCAGCCACCGCGGCAGGATCGAGCACGTCCAGCCGGCGCGTCTCGATGCGGTCGCTCGCAAGCCCTTCCAGCCGCGCTTCGTCGATATCGGTCGCGATCACCCGCGCACCGGCGGCGGCAAGGGCGAGCACCGAGGCGCGGCCGATGCCCTGGGCGGCGGCGGTCACGAGCGCGGTCTTTCCGGTAAGGTCGGTCACAATTGGGTCCTTCAGGGTCTGGGAATGGACATGCCGGACTGGTCGCCCGAGCGATAAGCAGCCTCGACGAGCGCCATGGTGCGCCACGCGTCCTCGACATGGGTGGAAAGCACCGTGTCCTCGCCCGCAGCGAAGCGCTGGAGATTGGCCATCGGGCCGATGAAAGCGTCGGGGAACCAGGCGCCCGCCAATGGGACCTGTTCCCAGTCCCGCCGCCGATCGGTCAGCCACAGCGCGTCCGGCTCGCCTGCGGGATAGTCAAGCAGCACCCCCAGTGTGGCGATCACCGCGCCTTCCAGGCCTTCCACCCTGAAACTCGCATCCTGGAAGCGGCGGCCGAAGTCGTGCTGGTGGTTGATCGACAACAGGCAGCGCAATGTCGGACCGTAGTCGAGGATCATCGACGTCCGCGTATCCGCCAGCTCGCCCGAGGGGTGGTCGAAGCTACGGGCGAAGATGCTTTCCGGTTCTCCCACCAACGCGCGGATCGCGTCGAGATAGTGGATCGAGTGGCTGACGATCTCGACCCGCTTGTTGCTCTTCAGATGCGGGAACAGGTGCCAGGGGGTTGCGAGGTTTATGCGGACTTCGATTTCCGTCAGCGTGCCCAACCTGCCCTGTCGTACTGCATCCCGTATCGCCAGCATCATCGCCGAATAGCGGAGCTGGAAGTTGACCGAGGCGACCAGGCCGCGGTTGCGGCAGGTGTCCCGGATTGCCGTTGCGGCCTGCAGATCGAGGCCCATCGGCTTCTGCAGAAGTACCGTCGCGCCTTGGGGGAGGGATTCGAGAATCTCTCCGTGCGCCACCGGCGGAGCGGCTATATCGAAGACCGCATCCGCCTTTGCGGCCTCTTCGAGCGAGGCGAACACGCGGGGTACACCCCACTCGGCCGCCAGTGCCTCGGCACGCCCGCGATCCACATCGTAGAGCCCGGCGACCGGAAAACCGGCCTTGAGATAGGCAGGGAGGTGCGCATCCGCAACGATCCCCCCGGTGCCGAGGATGACGATCGGACGCGGGGCCGAGGGCATCGGCCAGCTCTGCTGGAGCATGGAATTCACCGGGACATTCATGAGAGGGCGGGAGGCTGGCAGGCGAGCGCACGCCGCTGCGCTTCGGCGAGCAGTTCGGCCGTCGGGCGATCACCGGTGACCGCTTCGGTCATCAGATCGTCGACGATATGGCTGATCCGCGCGAGATCGGGCGTGATCGGCATCGAACGGGCATGTTCATGCAGCCATTCGAGCCGGTGGTAATAGGGCAGACGCGCGTTGATCTCCGGATCGCGCCAGGTCGAGCGCCGCACACCGATCGCGCCTTCGCTGGTGGTCAGCCGGTCCATCGGCGCGGTCGCGCAGTGGCGCAGGAAATCCCAGGCCAGCACCTTGTCGCGCGCACCCGAACCGATCGCCAGCACCCAGAAGACGTTGAGCGACACGTTGCCGGGCAAAGGTGCCACATCGACCAGCCCGCGCACCCGGCTCTCCGGCGCGGTATCGGCATAGGCCGCGAAGCCGAACCAATTGGCCATCAGCGCGACCTTGCCCTCGGCAAAGAGCCCGCCCGACGCGACGCTGTCCAGCGACCGGCAATCGGGCGCGATAGCCTCCGTATCGCGCGCCAGCATCCGCAGGAAATCGAGCGCATCCTGCGCCTGGGACGAAGCCAGGTCGGGCCGCCCGAGGCTGTCGAACACCTCGCCGCCGCGCGACCAGACATGGATGCAGAAATCGTAGAAGCTGTTGTGCCCGTCCGGATAGAGCGCGAGCACCGTGCCGTAGCGCGCCTCGGCCGGCGCATGATGCGCCCGCGCCAGCGCATGGAATTCCTGCCAGGTCGCAGGCGGCTCGGCGATCAGGTCCTTGCGGTAGACCAGGCACTCGGGCCCGTCATGATAGGGCATTGCCCACAGCCCGCCGCCGAATTGCTGCAGGCCGGTGAGCGACGGGCTCCAGGCATCGGGCCAATCGGGGATCGGCGCGCGCGCCTGATGCGGCGCCAGATCCTCGAGCAACCCGTCGGCCACCGCTTCGGCCAGCCAATCGGTGTTGAGGAAGGCGATGTCCCATTCGCCGCTGGCCAGCCCGCGCCCGGCAATCGCGCTTTCGTGGAGCGGATTGAGGTCCATCGCCACGGCTTCGAGCCCGGCATCGCGGCCGCTTACCCGCAGGAAATCGTCGAACTGCTTGCGGATCGTGCTTTCGAAGGGACCGAAGCGGCGGACGGCGATGCGCAGCCGGCTCATCGCGCCGCCTCCTTGCGACGGCGATCGCCGCCCACGGTGTAGATCGCGGCGGCGGCGATCACGACCACGCCTTCGATCAGCCCCTGATAGCTGGCGCCCAGATCGAGCACGTTGAAGCCGTTGGTGAGCGTGAACAGCAGCAGCGCGCCGGCCACCGTCTTGAGCACGCTCCCTGCCCCGCCGAACAGCGACGTGCCGCCAAGGATCGCCGAGGCGATGACGGTAAGCTCGGCACCCTGCAACGCGGTGGGGTTGATCGCGCCGAGCCGGCAGCCGAACAGCACGCCGGCAAAGCCCGCCGCCGCGCTCGACAGGATGAAGGCGCCGAGCTTGTAGGCGTGGACGTTGACGCCCGAGAGCCGCGCGGCCTCGGCATTGCCGCCCACGGCATAGATACGCCGGCCGACCACGGTGAAGCGCAGCACCGCCCAGACCAAAGCCGTGAACAATGCGAGATAGACCACCGGTGCCGCCACCGCGAAATCGCGCCCAGCCAGCAAGGCCAGACCCGCGACGACCAGGCCGGCCAGCCCGATCAGGATCCGGTGGCGGAATGCGGCCCAGGCGAACAGCGCGACGGCGAGCGCGAGCAGCGGCCAGAACAGCGGCACGCGGGTGCTCTCAAAGGCCAGCATCTGCTGGAGCACCTCCGGCTGCTCGACCATCAGCGAGCGGCCATCGGTGAGCACCAGCACCAGCCCGCGCACCGCCGTGAGCGTGCCGAGCGTGACGATGAAGGCGTTGATACCGACGAACTGGACGACCGCCCCGTTGAACAGGCCGACCGATATCGCGGTGACGATCGCGGCGAGCGCCGCCAGCGGAAAGCCGATGCTCGGGGCGAGCCCGACCAGCACCGCCGCCGCGAGCGCCGCGACCGAGGCGACCGAGAGATCGAAGGCGCCGGTGATCAGCATCACCGTCATCGCCACGCCCATGATCCCGACCAGCGACGCCTGATAGGCGATGTTGCCGAGATTCTGCGCCGACAGGTACGCCGGGAGCCCGCGCGAATGGGCGATGCCGGCAAGCAGCGCGAGCAGGATCAGCAGCGCGTAGTAAATGCCGGCCTTGCGCAGCCCGAGGCCGGCGCGCCAGTCTGTCGTCTGCATCATGCAGCCATTCCTGTGCTTGGAAAATTGCCACTGGCGCGCTGGATCAGCGCCGCCTCATCGGTGGTTTCGGGATCGACTTCGGCGATCACCAGCCCGTCGCGCATCACCAGGATGCGATCGCAGATGCCGATCAGCTCCTCGAACTCGGAGCTGACCAGCAGCACCGGCAGACCGTCATCGGCGAGGCCGCGGATCAGCCGGAGGATGTCGGTGCGCGCGCCGATATCGATGCCGGCGGTGGGCTCGTCGAGCAGCAGCAGCCGCGTGTCGGGGGTGAGCCATTTGGCGATCACCACCTTCTGGGCATTGCCGCCCGAAAGCTCACCTACAGGCGCATCGGGGCCCTGCACCTTGATCGCCAGCCGCTCGATCGCTGCCAATGCGGCTTCGCGCTCGCGCTCCGGCGACTGGAACAGGCCGGTGCGCGGCAGCGCGATATTCTCGGCGACGCTCATGCCGGCGATGAACCCCTGCGTTGCCCGGTCCTCGGGCACCAGCGCGATGCCTGCCGCCACGGCTTCCTCGGGCGTGCGCCCGATCGGCTTGCCGTGGAGCAGCACCGCGCCACGCGCGGCGGGATCGGCGCGGAAGATCGCGTGGAGCAATTCGCTGCGCCCCGAACCGAGCATGCCGGCGATGCCGACGATCTCGCCGGATTGGACCGTCAGGCTGGTTGGGGCGAGCTTGCCGGGGGAAGCGAGGTCGCGGAGTTCGAGGGCGGGTGGATCTGACGGGGTTAGATCGTATCGACCTTCAGGCGGGATCGTCACCCCAGCTGTTCCCCGGCGAACGCCGGGGCCCAGAGTTTCTCTGCCGTCTTGCTCTGTTACCCTGGGCCCCGGCGTTCGCCGGGGAACAGAAAGTGCCGTGGGCACGATTGCGCCCAACGGCCTGGCCCGCGACCTACGTTCGAGCGCCTGAACCGAACGGCCCGCAATCGCTTCCGCAATCGCCGCTTCGTCCAGCGTCGCGGTCTGGGCGTGCAGCACTGCGCGGCCATCGCGCAGCACGGTGACTTCGTCGGTGAGCGACAGGATCTCGTCGAGGAAATGCGAGACGAACAGCACCGCATGGCCCTGTGCGGCGAGCAGGCGGACCACGGCATAGACGCGTTCGCGCTCATGTTCGGCGAGCGAGGCGGTCGGCTCGTCCATGATGAGCAGCGCCGGATCGGCCATCAGCCCCTGGGCGATCGCGACCATCTGGCGGGTGCCGATCGGCAGATCCCCGACCAGCGCATCGAGATCGAAGGGATTGCCGAGCAGGCCGGCCACTTCGGCGGCGCGGGCGCGCCCTGCCCGATCGGCGCGCCAGCCGCCGGCACGCTCGAGCAGCATGTTCTCGACCACCGACAGCGTCGGCACCAGCGGGATATGCTGGTAGATCGTCGCCACGCCTGCCGCCCGTGCCGCGCGCGGGCTGGTCCAATGCACGGACTCGCCCCGCCAGTGGATCGTGCCGCCGCTCGCCGGGATCGCGCCGGCAAGCACCTTGATCAGCGTCGACTTGCCCGCGCCGTTGGCGCCGAGCAGCCCGTGGACGCGGCCGGCATGCAAGGTGAGATCGACCCCGCGCAGCGCGGCGGTGCCGTTCGGCCAGACCTTCTCGACGCCGGCGAGGCTGAGGAGCGGCGCGCCTACCATTGGCCGACACATTCGCTGACGGTCGCCCGGGTCACCGCCGGGATCGGATAGGTGCGGAAGCGCGAGGCGCCCTGGGCCTTGTCGTGCAGCGCTTCGAAGGCGAGCGCGCCCAGCGCCTCGGGCTTGAAGCAGACGGTGCCGTCGACCGCGCCGGCCTTGATCGAGGCGATGGCGAGCTTCGAGCCGCCGACGCCGATCAGCCGGGCCTTTGCGCCCGCCGCGCGCACGGCGCGGGCGCAGCCGATCACCATGTCGTCGGCCTCGTTATAGAACAGGTCGATATCGGGCTGGGCGGCCAGGATGTTCTGACAGGCCGCCTCCCCGCCCTGGCTGGTCCAGTTGCCCGGCTGCGAAGCGACGATCCGGTAGCGCAGCCCGGCGGCATCGAGCGCCAGGCGGAAGCCGCGGGCGCGCTGCTCGACTTCGGGGAAGCCGGCAGCACCTTCGATGATCGCGATGCGGGCGGTGCGGTCGCGCGGCAGCCAGGTCGCGGCGAGCGAGCCCGCCGCGCGGCCGGCGGCGACTTCGTCCTGCGAAGCGAGCGCGACGAGGCCGGGATAGACGTTGTCGATCGCGCGGGTGCGCGGATCGCCGACCAGCGCCGCCACCGCCGCGATCGGAACATTCTGGCTATTGGCGCGGCGGACCCAGCCCTGGGCGACGACGGAGTCGATCGGCATCACCGCGACGCCGGCGACCTTCTGGGCGATCAGGTCGTCAATGTCGTTGGCCTGTTTCTGGACGTCGCCCTTGGCATCGAGCACCACGGCGCGGGCACCGGCCTTGGCGGCGGCGTCGCTGAAGCCCTTGGCGATGGCGGCGGCGAAGGGATAGCTGAGCCCGACGGTGGACAGGCCGTAGCGCGGGCCGTTGCCCGCCTGGCTCGCCACCGCGCCATTGGCCGCGCGCGCGGCATTGCGCACGCCGGCGAGCGATGCCGCCGAGATGGCGACGACGCAGAGCGCGAGGACCAGGGGGATCGGGCGCAACCGCATCGGGTTCAGGCCAGATCGCGCCGGGCGACGAGATAGAGATGCTCGCAGGCCAGCACGGTCTCGCCGCGCTGGTTGCGGATATCGACCGCCTCGGTGACGACGCCGTGGCTGGTGCGCTTGGGGTGGTCGCGCTTGTCGGCGATGCGGGTGATCGTCGTGATCGTGTCGCCGATATGGACCGGGCGGATGAAGCGCAGCCGATCATAGCCATAGGACATGGCGTGGGGATTGATCACCGTGGCGGTGAGCCCGATGCCGATCGCGAAGATCATCGTGCCGTGCGCGATGCGCTGGCCGATCTCCTGCGTGCTGCACCACTCGGCATCCATGTGATGCGGGAAGAAATCGCCGGTATGGCCGGCGTGGACGACGAAATCGGTCTCGGTGATCGTGCGGCCGAAGCTCGTGCGGGTGGCACCGATTTCGTACTGCTCGAAATATTGCTCGACGATCATGCGGCGAACTCCCGGTCGATTGCGGTGCGGTCGGCGCCGAGACGGGGCGCGGCGGGCGGCGAGGTGAGGATGCTGCCGTCGATGCGGATCGGGCAGCGGGTGAGCGTGAGTTCGGCGCCGTCGGGGGAGCGCACGGTCTGGGTGGCGTGGAGCGCGGCGAAGGCGGGTTCGGCCCGGAGCGCCGGCCAGTCGAGCACCGGCGCCGCCCAGATGCCGGCGGGCTCGAGCAGGGCGAGCCAGTCGGCGGTGGGGCGCGTGCGCAGGTGGTCGCGGAGTTGCGCCTTGATCGCGTCGCGCTCGGCGAACCAGCTTGTCGGCGGGAAGCCGGCCAGGGTTTCGAGGTCCAGGATGGTGCCGAGCTTGTCGACCGGGGCCATGGCGAGCGCGAGCCAGCCGTCCTGGGTCTGGTAGATGCCATAGGGGGCGGCGAGATAGACATTGCCGTTCGCGACGCTGCTGCGCGCGGGCATGGCTTCGTCGCGGTTGAGATGGACCGAGAGGTGCTCGAACTGGAGGTCGATCGCGGTCTCGATCAGGCTGACATCGACGCGGCCGCCCTGCCCCGTCGTGCCGCGGCGGACGAGCAGCGCGAGGATGCCCTGGGCGAGCTGGGCGCCGGCCATCATGTCGGTGATCGAGAGGCCGGCGGGGACTGGCGGGCCGCTGCCCTCGCCCGAGAGCCAGGCGATGCCCGAGAGCGACTGGACGAGCAGGTCCTGCCCCGGCTTGTCGCGCCAGGGGCCGTCGGGGCCATAGCCGCTGACGCCGGCATAGATCAGGCGCGGGTTGAGGGCGGAGACGTCGGCCCAGCCGAGGCCGAGCCGCTCCATGATGCCGGGGCGGAAATTGTGGATCAGCACATCGGCGCGGGCGACCAGGCGGCGGACGGCTTCGAGGTCTTCGGGATCCTTGAGGTCGGCGGCGTAGCTCTGCTTGCCGCGGTTGATCGCGTGGAACAGCGCGCTGTCCTGATCGAACGCCATGTCGGCGAGGAACAGGCCGCGACTCGCGTCGCCGCCTTCGCGCCGCTCGACCTTGATGACGCGCGCGCCGAGGTCGGCAAGGCGTAGCGCGCAGGACGGGCCGGCGAGGAACTGGCTGAAATCCAGCACCGTCACGCCGGCCAGCGGCGCTGGTGCGCCCATGCCTGTGCTGTGGTCACCCTCTCCCACAATCCACTCCGATTAATATTCTAATATGATTATTGCCCTGACGCTATTGTCGCGGCTATGCCGAGTCAAACGATTTCCCGGGAAGCGGGAGAAACGGGAGAGAACGCCGTGCGCGGCATGACCTGGGACCATTCGCGTGGGGCGGATCCGCTGGTGGCGGCGGCTTCGGTGTGGGAAGCGCGCACCGGGCAGGCGATCGCCTGGGACCGGCGCTCGCTGCAGGATTTCGAGAGCTGGCCGGTCGAGGAACTGGCGCGGCGCTATGACCTGATCGTGATCGATCATCCGCATGTCGGGCAGGTGGCGGAAAGCGGGTGCCTGGTGGCACTGGACGACGTGGTCGGGCTGGCGGAAATTGCGGGCGGGTCGGTCGGCGGCTCGTATGCGAGCTATGCCTGGGGCGGGCATCAATGGGCCTTGCCGATCGACGCGGCGGCGCAGGTCCAGGCCTGGGTGCCTGGGCGGGTCGCGGGGCCGGTGGTGCGCTGGGAGGAACTCGCGGCGCTGGTCGCCGAGGGCCGCGCATCGCTGCCGCTGCGGCCGCCGCATAGCCTGATGAGCCTGTTCACCTTGTGCGGGCTCGCCGGTGTCGAACTGGGCGGCGACGCGTTCTTCCCGGCGGAGGCGGTGCGGGCCTATGAGCTGCTCGCCGCGGTGGCGGATCCGGCGGCGTTCGGGATGGACCCGATCGCGATGTTCGAGGCGATGGCGGCGCCGGACAGCAAGCTGGCGGTGGTGCCGCTGATCTATGGCTATGTGAACTACGCCCTGCCCGGCTACCGCGACACGCGCATCCGCTTCGCCGACATCCCGGTGCTGGACCACGGCCCGCGCGGATCGGCGCTGGGGGGCACGGGCATCGCCGTCTCCGCCTATGCGCAGGACCGGGCGGGTGCGGTTGCTTTCGCGGCCTGGGTGGCGAGCGGGGCGGTGCAGCGTGGGATCATCGCGCCGAATGGCGGCCAGCCGGGGCATGCGGATGCGTGGGAAGATGCCGAGGCCAATGCGGCCAGCGGCGACTTCTACCGCGCGACCCGGGACACGCTGGACAATGCCTGGGTCCGCCCGCGGCATGCCGGGTACATGGCATTCCAGCATGCCGCTTCGGAGCGGCTCAACCAGGGGCTGCGCGCGGGCGAGGATGGCGCCTCCGTCATCGCGGCGCTCAATGAACTGTACAGGGCCTCGAAATGCTAGAGGGGCTGCTCGTCATCGACATGGCGCAGTTCCTGTCGGGGCCCTCCGCCGCGCTGCGGCTGGGCGACCTCGGCGCGCGGGTGATCAAGGTCGAGCGGCCGGGGAGCGGCGACATCTGCCGATCGCTCTACCTGAGCGACACTGACATCGCCGGCGACTCCACGCTGTTCCACGCGATCAACCGCAACAAGCAGGGCCTCGCCGCCGACCTGAAGGACCCGCGCGACGCGGCGCGCGTCCACCGGCTGATCGCGCTGGCCGATGTGGTGATCCAGAACTTCCGGCCCGGCGTCGCCGAACGGCTCGGCTTCGGCCCGGCGGCTCTGCGCGAACACAACCCGCGGCTGATCGTCGGCAGCATCTCCGGCTATGGCGAGGACGGCCCCTGGGCCGACCTGCCCGGCCAGGACCTGCTGGCCCAGGCCCTGTCCGGCGCGATGTGGCTGAGCGGAGACGCGCAGGACGGCCCGGTACCCTTCGGCCTGTCGGTGGCGGACATGCTTGCCGGACATGTTCTGGTGGAGGGCATCCTCGCCGCGCTCGTCCGGCGCGGGATTTCCGGCCAAGGCGCGCATGTCGAGACCAGCCTGCTCGAGGCACTGATCGACCTGCAGTTCGAAGTGCTCACCACCCATCTGAACGACGGCGGCCGCCCGCCGCGCCGCGCGGCGGTGGACAATGCCCATGCCTATCTCGCCGCACCCTATGGCACCTATCGAACGCAGGACGGCTGGCTGGCACTGGCGATGACCCCGCTCGACAGGCTGGCACCGCTGCTCGACCTGCCGCTGACCGGCCACGACGCCTTTGCCGAGCGCGACGCGATCAAGGCGCTGATCGCCGTCCGCCTTGTCGGGGCAACCACCCGGCACTGGCTCGACCGGCTGCGCCCGCACGACATCTGGTGCGCGCCGGTGAACGACTGGCCGCGCCTGCTTGCCGAAGACGCCTTCCAGCGGCTCG
This sequence comes from Sphingomonas kyeonggiensis, assembly GCF_014204495.1. Classification (GTDB taxonomy): domain Bacteria; phylum Pseudomonadota; class Alphaproteobacteria; order Sphingomonadales; family Sphingomonadaceae; genus Sphingomonas; species Sphingomonas kyeonggiensis_A. The sequence goes on from NZ_JACHLN010000003.1 coordinate 157,509, forward strand.
ACATGCTCCAGCAGGTGGGACGCGGCGTGGCCACCACGCGCAGCCCCGTCCGCATCGACGGCACGCGCGCGGCCAGCCCAAACGGAGCCCCGCGGGTGGGCGAACATGATGACGCGATCGTCGCCGAATTTGGCCTCGACCAGGATTGATCGGAGAGAGTTGATGTCGCTGAGCCTGCTTGCCCTCGCCCTTCTCGCCCAGACAGCGCCCGCCACACCGCAATCGGCGACGCCGCCGCCGCGCGACCCGCGCAACTGGCCTGCGCCGGTGATGGACACAGTGGCACCCAAGCTGCCGCCGCTGCGGCGCGGCGCGGTGCTCGTCCTGTCCAAGACCAACGGCTTCCGCGATCCCGAGCAGATCGATGCCGCCAAGGCCGTGCTCGCCAAGATCGTCCGCAAGCAGGGTCGCGACGTGTTCGAGACCGAGAATGCCGCGGTGATCAACCCTCGCGACCTCGCCAAATTCTCGACAATCGTGCTCAACAGCACTTCGGGCAACATCTTCGACGACAGCCAGCGCGCCGCGTTCAAGGCCTGGCTGGAGAAAGGCGGCGGCGTAGTGCTGCTGCACGGCGCGGGCGGTGACCCGACCTATGACTGGAAGTGGTATCCCGAGACGCTGATCGGCGCGCAGTTCATCGGCCATACCGGGCGGCCCAAGCAGTTCCAGCAGGGCAGCATCGACGTGATCGATCGCAGCAACCCCGCGACCCGCGACCTGCCCGCCAAATGGGTACGGACCGAGGAATGGTATTCGTTCGACAAGGTGCCGAGCGGCAACTGCACCCGCATCCTCGCGACGCTGGACGAGACCAGCTACGAGCCGTTTCCGGAGCGCACCCGGATGGGCAAGACACATCCGCTGATCTGGACCCGATGCGTCGGCAAGGGGCGGGTCTTCTTCTCGGCGCTGGGGCACAAGGCGGAGACCTATGCCGAGCCGCTGCACCAGACGCTGATCTCGGGCGCGATCCGCTGGGCCGCGCGGCGCTAGGGCGTAGCGACATTCCATTCTCTTTTCCCCGGCCTTCGCCGGGGAACTGCCAGCCAACATCCCCAGCAACATTTTGTCTGATATCCGGCCATGGGGGTACTTTCCCCTACGGCCTGCATGCTTGCGTGTGCGGATCGCCGCGCGGGGATGCCCGCGCGCCGCGGATATATTCGCCCCGCGTCACAGCCACGTAATATCTATTCCCCACCGGACCCCGCGAAAGAAAAGTTTCAGGTCGAGACGCGTCAGGGCCGTCGTCAGACCTGGAGAAGCGGAGAGGCAGGTGTGAAGGGGCCGACGGGTCCCTGAAACGCCGACAGATGAAGTTCGAACAACACCGCCATCCCGGTCTCTCGCAGGCCGGGAAACGCCGGCGTTCGCCCGCGCAACATGGCGGGATCCATATCCAGAGGGGGATAGATATGCTTATCAAGTCCAGTCATCGTACCCATGCCGCGCAGCTTCTGCTGGGCGCGGCGCTCGCGGCGCTCTGCGTTGCCCCCGCCGCCGCGCAGACCGCGCCGGCTTCGGCACCCGCCGCCCCGGTCGCCGAGGAAGACGGCGCGATCGTCGTCTCCGGCTATCGCCGCAGCCTCGAAGACGCGATCGACATGAAGCGCAACACGATCGGCTTCTCGGATTCGATCGTCGCCACCGACATCGCCGACTTCCCCGAGCAGAACCTGTCCGAAGCGCTGCAGCGCGTGCCCGGCGTGACCATCGAGCGCGAAAAGGGCCTGGGCACCCGCGTCAATGTGCGCGGCCTGCCGAGCGAGTTCACCTTCGTCTCGATCAACAAGCTCGCCACCGCCTCGGGCTCGGGCGGCCGCGACGTCGAGTTCGACATCTTCGCTTCGGAACTGATCCAGTCGGTCACCGTGCAGAAGTCGCCGACCGCGGCGGACGAGGAAGGCGGCATCGCCGGCTCGGTCGCGATCCGCACCGCGCGCCCGTTCGACAATCCCGGCCTGCGCCTGGTCGGCAGCGCAGAGGGTGCCTACAATTCGATCTCCGAGAAGATCGACCCGAGCTTCTCGTTCCTCGCCAGCAACACTTTCGGCGATTTCGGCGCGCTGATCTCGGTCGCCAAGCAGCAGCGCACCAACCGCACCGATTCCAATTCGGGCATCAACTTCCGCCCGATCGCGCGCTGGACCGACCGTGCCGGCACCACCTATCGCAACCAGGCGATCGCGGTGCTGCAGCGCGATGCCGGCATCACCTTCACCGACGCGATGAAGAACAAGATCGTCTTCCTCGATAAGGTGGGCGACCGCGTCTACCAGAACGACCAGGACCGGCTCGGCATCTCGGGCTCGCTCCAGTACAAGCCGCACAATAATTTCAGCCTCGCCTTCGACGCGTTCCTCGGCTCGTACGACACGACCGAGGATGAGTATGACGCGGCCGGCTATTCGGCTTCGAGCAACTCGACGCTGGAGACGATCCACGGCTTCGACGCGACGACGCTGTCGAGCGCGGGCATCGTGGTGCTGCGCGACGTTTCGTACACCAACACCCAGCATGAATTCCTGAGCAAGCAGTACACCACCGACACCGACTATCGCCAGTTCAGCGGCGAGATGAACTGGAAGACCGGCCGGCTGACGATCAACGCGCTGGGCGGCTATTCGGGCGCCAAGCGGGTGCTGGACTATGCCAACCTCAAGCACGTCGCCTATGCGCCGTCGCGCACCCGCTATACCGAGAATGGCGGCGAGACGATCCCGAGCGCCAACCCCAACACGATCGACATGTACAATGCGCCGAGCAAGTACCTGTTCGAGGCCTATGAGACGACGCGCGAGCAGATCAACGACGACAAATATGCCGGCCAGGTCGACCTGGGCTATGATTTCGGCTCTTCGGTGTTCAAGCGCTTCACGCTCGGCGGCCGCTACACCAGCAAGACCAACGAGCGCCAATATGGCGAGGAGAAGATCCAGGGCCCGACGCGCGGCAGCACCGCCTATGTCAACGTCCGCAAGCTCGGCGACAGCCCGCTCACCAACGTGACCGACATCGTCGGCGGCAAGGACTATCAGGCGCGCAACCTGAGCTGGTCGCAGATCTCGAACGACTATGCCCGCAGCTTCTTCCGCCCGGCCGGCTTCGTGACGCCGTTCCAGAACGCCAACTATTACAAGGTCAAGGAAGAGACGATCGCGGGCTATGCGATGCTCGACCTCGAGTTCGACGTCTCGATCCCGGTCTTCGTCAACCTGGGCGGCCGCTATCTGCGCACCACGATCACCTCGGAAGGCTTCCACCAGATCCAGAACTCGAACGGCACCACCGGGCTCACCGGCACGCCGATTTCGAGCACCGGCCGCTACGAGAAGTTCCTGCCCTCGTTCAACGCGCATGCCGAACTGACCGACACGCTCTACCTGCGCGCGGCTGCCTCCAAGACACTGATCCGCCCGGCGCTGACCGACCTGGCATACAAGCGCACGGCGAGCTTCAGCAGCTTCCGCTACACCGATGGCAATCCGGGGCTGAAGCCCACGCTGGCCGATCAGTGGGAAGTCGGCGTCGAGAAGTATCTCGGCAATGACGGCGGCATCCTGGCGGCGTCGTATTTCTGGAAGAAGATCAAGGGCGTGGTGCAGAGCCGACTGACCGGCGAAGTGCCGAACGTGACCGTGTACAACGCCAATGGCTCGGTGAACGGCGTCTATGACTTCGACGTCTACCAGCCGGTCAATGCCGAAGGTTCGTACAATGTCAGCGGCGTCGAGCTGAACGCGGTGATCCCGTTCGGGATGTTCGCCCGCTGGATGGACGGCTTCGGCATCAACGCCAACGCCACCTTCCTGGACAGCTCGCTGACCGGCCAGTCCGACCTGGGCGTGCCGACCTCGCCGATCGGCCTGTCGGACAACACGTACAATGCGACGGTGTTCTACGATAAGGGCCCGATCTCGCTGCGCGTGTCGTACAACCGCAAGGGCGCCTATGTGGAGCGGATCGAGCGGAACATGTATCCGGTCTATCGCGACGCCTATGGCCAGTTCGACTTCGCGGCGAGCTACCAGCTGATGCGCAACTTCCGCGTGGAGCTGCAGGGCATCAACGTGGGGAACGCCAAGACCACGGGCTACACGATGGATCCGTCCTTCCCGACCACCTACGAATTCTCGGGAAGCCGCATCACGCTGGGCATTCGCGCCCAGTTCTGACCCCTCTGACCGGGCCGGCATGTCCTGGGCATGCCGGCCCGCCATCCGCTTCGGAGTATTGCCATGATCTCGCGCATCGCCCTCGCCGCGCTTCTCGCGCTTTCCAGCCAGCCCGCGCTTGCGCAGGAAACCACGCCCGACCTGGCGCGCGCCGCGCGGGGAGACGCGCGCGAACCGGGCGGCGCGCGCCGCCTGCCGGGCGACATGCGCGCGCTCTACGAGAAGCTGAGCAGGGAGGGCGAAGTCCGCAACGTCATCCTGCTGATCGGCGACGGCATGGGCGATTCCGAGATCACCCTGGCGCGCAACTATGCCGAGGGCGCCGGCGGCTATTTCAAGGGCATCGACGCCCTGCCCTTCACCGGCCAGTACACGCATTATTCGCTCGATCGCGAGACCGGCAAGCCGAACTACGTCACCGACAGCGCGGCATCGGCGACGGCATGGGCATCGGGCGTGAAGAGCTATAACGGCGCGATCGGCGTTGACGTGAACGGCAAGGCGCAGCGCACGCTGCTCGAATATGCCAAGGCCGCCGGCCTCGCCACCGGCGACGTCTCGACCGCCGAGATCCAGGACGCGACCCCGGGCGCGCAGATCGCCCATGTCGCCTTCCGCAGCTGCTATGCGCCGGCGGTGACGCTCAAGACCTGCCCGCAGAACGCGCTGGAGAATGGCGGCCTCGGCTCGATCACCGAGCAGCTGCTCGACGTCCGGGCCGACCTGGTGCTGGGCGGCGGCGCCAAGAGCTTCGCCGAGGCCGCGAGTGCCGGCAAGTGGAAGGGCAAGACGCTGGAGCAGCAGGCCCGGGCGCGCGGCTATCGGATCGTCCGCAACGCCGCCGAGCTCGACGCCGTCACCCGCGCCGACGACAAGCAGCCGCTGATCGGCCTGTTCGCCGAGGGCAACATGCCGGTGCGCTGGATCGGCCCCAAGGCGAGCTACCACGGCAATATCGACCAGCCGGCGATCACCTGCCAGCCCAATGCCGCGCGCGATGCCGGCATCCCGACGCTGGCAGGGATGACGCGCAAGGCGATCGCGCTGCTCCAGGGCAACCCCAAGGGCTTCTTCCTCCAGGTGGAAGGCGCCTCAATCGACAAGCAGGATCACGCCGCCAATCCGTGCGGGCAGATCGGCGAGACGGTCGACCTCGACGAAGCGGTGCAGGTCGCGCTCGAATTCGCCCGCAAGGACGGCCACACGCTGGTGATCGTCACCGCGGACCATGCGCATACCAGCCAGATCGTCGGCAACGGCACCCGGGCACCGGGCCTGACCGCGGCGCTCAACACGCTCGAGGGCGGCGTGATGACGGTCAGCTACGGGACCGCCGAGGAAGGCTCGCAGGGGCATACCGGCACCCAGCTGCGCATCGCGGCCTATGGCCCGCGCGCGGTGAACGTCAGCGGCCTGCTCGACCAGACCGACCTGCACTACATCATCCGGGACGCGCTCGGGCTGAAGTGATCGGGCGCGACCGCATCCGACTTGTCACAATGGCGTGGCAGGGGGCGCCGAGATGAGTGCTCCGTCCGACGATCGCAGCCTATGGCTCGCCACGCGCATCCTGCCGCATGAGCCGGCGCTGCGACGCTGGCTGCACGGACTGAGCGCGCTCGACGACGCGGATGTCGATGACCTGGTGCAGGAAACCTATGCGGTGCTGGCGACCCGCGCTTCGGTGGCGGAGATCGCCGATCCGCGCGCCTATGCGTTCCAGGTCGCGCGCTCGCTGTTCCTCCAGGGGGTGCGGCGCGCCAAGATCGTGTCGATCCAGGCCGTCGCCGATCTGGCCGAGCTCGACACCGCCGATGATGCGCCCTCGCCCTTCGATCAGGCCGCCGGGCGCGAGGATCTGCGCCGGCTCGCCGCCGCGATCGAGGCGATGCCGCCCCAGACGCGGCGCGCCTTCCAGCTGCGCCGGGTCGAGGGATTGTCGCAGCGCGAAGTCGCCGCCGCGACCCAGCTTTCCGAGAGCACGGTGGAAAAACATATCGGCCGCGGCATCAGAATATTGATGGCGCAATTTGGACGTGGCGGAAAAGCAGGGCCCCGTGCATCTACATCCGGGGAAAGGGTGCCGGGCACGCCGGAGCCGAACGAAACCAACCAGAAGAACGCCACGCCGGATGCACGATCGCGAGACAGCCGAAACTATCGATGATGCGGCGTCCGAATGGGCGGCGCGGATCGATCGTGGGCTGAGCGGAACCGAGCAAGAGGCGCTCGACGCCTGGCTGGCGGTCGATACGCGGCGGATCGGCGCGCTGGCCCGGGCGCGGGCGCTATGGGTGCATGCCGAACGGGCCGCGCGCGTCGAGAGCGAGCCGCGCCAAGGACTGCTCAACCGGCGCCGGCTGCTCGCCGGAGGCGCAACGGCGCTCGCCGCGACGCTCGCCGGCGTGCTGGTCGTGCCGCGCCTGCTGGGCGACAACGGCGAACTCGCAAGCGCGATCGGCGAGACGCGGCGGGTGACGCTGGAGGACGGATCGGCGGTCACGCTGGGGCCGGGCACCCGGTTGCGGCGGAGCTTCGACACTGCCCGGCGGCTGATCGAGCTGGTCTCGGGCGAAGCCTTCTTCGAAGTCGCGCAGGATGCACGCAGACCCTTTGTCGTCATCGCCGGGCAAATGACGATGCGCGCGATCGAAAGCGCCTTCGGGGTGCGCGCGATCGAGGGCGTTCCGCTATCGGTGATCGTCTCCACCGGCAAGGTCAGCATCGGTGCCGGCGGCGCGGCGCGGGTGCTGGAGGCCAATATGCGGCTCGACGCCAGCGCGCCCGGCGCGGCGGCGCGGGTGACCCGGCTCGAGCCCGATGCTCTGCAACGCTCGCTGGCCTGGCGCGAGGGGATGCTGGCCTTCGAAGGCGACACGCTGGCCAGCGTGGCCAAACAGTTCGATCGCTATGGCGCGGCGCGGATCGTGATTGCCGACCCGGTACTGGCACGCGAGCCGATCACCGGCAGCTTCGCCGCCAATGATCCGCGCGGCTTTGCCCGGGCGATCGCCGCCAGCCTTGGCGCGCGCGTCGCGATCGAAGGCGACACGATCCGCCTGAGCCGGAAACCGGCGGCGAAATAATTTCCGCGTACCGGGTGGGGGAAGATCGCGCCCCGGCCATCTACCGGGTGACGCCGGCGTTCGCCGGCCAAGCGGGGATACTCAATGCAGTCCAGGATGGTGTGTGGCACGGCGATTGCCGTGGTGATGGCGTGCGTCTCGCAGCCGGCCCAGGCGCAGGTGCGCCAGTTCAACCTGCGCGAGCAGGCGGCGGTGAAGGGCATTCCGGAGTTCAGCCGCCAGGCCGGCATCCAGGTCGTGGCGCCCGCCGGCCGGCTCGCCGGCAAGACGACCAAGGCGGTGAGCGGCCGCATGTCGATCGACGCCGCGCTCGAGCAGCTGCTGCGCGGCACCGGCCTGCGCGTCGTCGCGCGCAGCGGCTCGACGATCAGTCTCGGCCAGGGACCGGAGACTCCTCCCCGCCCCCAGGCCGAACCTGCTGTCGCCGAGGACGAGGGCCAGGAAATCACCGTCACCGGCTCGCGCATCGCCCAGCGCGTCCGCGACACCGCCACCCCGGTCGCGGTGGTGACCCAGGAGGACGTCCAGCTTTCCGGCACGATCAACGTCGAGGACCTGTTCAACGACATGCCGCAGTTCGTGCCCTCCACCAATGGCGGCGCGTACGGCAATGTCGTGCCCGGCGGCACGGCGGATGCGAACCTGCGCGGCTTCGGCGCGACGCGGAACCTGGTGCTGGTCAATGGCCGCCGCTTCACCATCTCGGGGCCCGAGCAGGTCACCGATCTCAACACGATCCCGACCGCGCTGATCAAGCGCACCGAGATCGTCACCGGCGGCTCCTCGGCGGTCTATGGCTCGGATGCGATCACCGGCGTGATCAACTTCATCCTGCGCGATGACTTCGAGGGGATCGAGCTGGGCAGCCAGCTCAACCTCGACAGCCCGACCGCGACGCCAACGTACAGCATCGACCTGACGCTGGGTAAGAATTTCGGCGGCGGGCGCGGCAACCTCACCGTGTCGGGCAATTATCTCGATCGCGGTGCGGTCACCCGGCGCCAGCGCGGTGACTTCGCCCCGCAATGGCTGGTCGATGGCTGCGTGACGCCCGAAAGCTATGACAAGCGCGGCGCAGGCAAGCCGATCACGGTGCCTTCGGGCTCGACCTGCCGCGCGGCGGGCGGCGTGCCCGGGCTGATCGCCAGCGGCAGCGGCGACATCCCCAATGGCCGCTTCACCGGCGTGCCGTTGGTCGGCTCCTCGACCTCGACCCCGGGGCTCGATGCGGCGCTGATCGCCGCCGGGCTGGGCGGGCTCGGCTCGCGCGGCTTCACCTTCAACGATGCCGGCACGGCCGCGCGTCCGGCACTTGATCCGGAGGACAATTACAACCTCCAGCCGGACAATTACCTGATCGTCCCGCAGAAGCGCTGGATGGTGAACGCGTTCGGCCATTACGACTTCAGCGACGCGGCGACCGCCTATGGCGAGTTCCACTACAGCCAGAACAAGGTCGATCAGCAGCTGGCGCCGGCGAGCATCAGCGGTACCTTCCTGTTCAACACCAACAACCTCTATCTCACCCCGACGATGCAGAATGTGCTGCGTCAGCTCGACCTGGCCGAGCGCACCTCAAGCGCCACCAACCGGCCCGGCGACGGCATCGTCGCGCTCACCGCGGCGCGGCGGCTGGTCGAGGTCGGCCAGCGCGTCAACCACAGCCAGCGCGACGTGGCGCGCGGCGTGTTCGGCCTGCGCGGCGCGATCGGCAGCGTTTCGAGCAGCTTCCTGAGCGACCTCAGCTACGACGTCTATTACAGCTATGCCGAGACCAGGCAGCGCGACAGCCAGGACGGCAATATCTCGCGCAGCCGCTACCAGGCCGGGCTGCTCTCGCAGAATGGCACGGCGCCGCTGATCAACATCTTCGGCCAGAACATGTCCCAAGCGGCAGTCGACTCGATCGTCGGCGACGCGACCAACCGCAGCGTCGCGAAGCAGCAGGTCGCGCAGGCGACGCTTTCGGGCACCTTGTTCAAGCTGCCGGCCGGCCCGGCGGGCTTCTCGCTGGGTGCGGAGTGGCGCAAGTCCTCGGCGCGCTACATGCCCGATACCTTCCTGTCCTCGGGCGACGCGGTCGGCTTTCCGGCCAGCCAGCCGACCAAGGGCAGCATCACCGCGCGCGAGATCTTCGGCGAGGTCAAGCTGCCGCTGCTCCACGACCTGCCGCTGATCCAGCGCCTCGCGGTGAATGGCGCGTTCCGCTACTCCGACTATGACCTGAAGGGTGTCGGCGGCGTCTGGACCTATCTGGGTGGCGTGGAGTGGCGCGTCGACGACAATATCGCGCTGCGCGGCCAGTATCAGCGCGCGGTGCGTGCGCCCAATGTCGGCGAGCTGTTCGGCGGCCTGCGCCAGAGCAGCGAAGCGGCGATCGACCCCTGCTCGAGCCGCCAGCCGACCGCGCAGCAGACCGCAGCGGTGCGCGATCTCTGCATCGCCACCGGCGTGCCGGCATCGATGGTTTTCACCGCGCCCGTGCAGCCGAACAACACCGTCACCGCCACCTATGGCGGCAACCCCAATGTCGGTGAGGAGCGCTCGAACACCTATACGCTGGGTGCGGTGATCACCCCGCGCGCGATCCCGCGACTGGTGCTGAGCGTCGACTATTTCAACATCACGCTGGACGGCGCGATCGCGCCCTTGGGTGGCGGGCTGAACAACACGCTGAGCCTCTGCTACAACACCGTGCAGGACGCCACGAGCGCGTTCTGCCGCGCGATCAGTCGCAATCCGGCGACCGGCGAGATCAGCGGGCAGTATACCGCGCAGATCCTCCAGGCGAACACCGGCTCGCTCAAGACCTCGGGCATCGACTTCGGTGCGCGCTATGCCTTCGACCTGGGCTTCGCGCTGCCGGGGCTGGGCGACGGGCGCAGCACGCTGGAGCTGGGCACCAACTGGACCTGGACGCGCGAATTCACCTCGGTTCCGGTCGCGGCGCTGCCGGCGATCAAGAACGAGTGCGTCGGCGCGTTCGGCACCACCTGCGGCGAGCCGATCCCCGCGTTCCGCGGCGTTACCCGCGTGACCTGGCGCAACGGCCCGCTCGACCTGAGCGTGCGCGGTCGCTTCATCGATGCGGTGACGATCGACACCTATCTGCTGCCCAAGCGCCGCGGCAGCGCGACCACGCCGGACATGGCGAACCTGGTCAATCCGCGGATCCGCCCGCAGCAATATTTCGACCTGTCCTTCGCCTACAAGATGGACAATGTCCGGCTGTTCGGCGGCATCAACAACCTGCTCGATCACAAGCCGCCGATCGTCAACAACCCGCGCGCCAACACCTATCCCACCACCTATGACGCGATGGGAATGGGCTTCTTCTTCGGTTCGACGATCAAGTTCTGAAGGAGGATGGCCGGGCGGTTCCCTCACCACCCGGCCACACCCCATTCCTGCAATTCTGACGCGATCGCGTCAGAGGCAGCGGGGATCGCGCACCGGGGCGTCGTTGCCACGGGTCAGCCAGCGGCCATCGGGCGCCCGGTATTTCTCGCCCGGCACGGTGCGCAGGATCAGGTTGCAGCCGGTGACGAAGGCCATCTGCTCCACGGTGGAGCTCGCGGCGGCCTGCTTGGTGTACTGGCTCTTCCGCTGGATGTTGATGTTGTTCACGATCGCCTGAAGCGCGGGCGTGGCTGCGCCGACGATGCCGATATAGCCGTCGGGCTGCTCGCCCACGAGCCCGTCCTCGCGCGCGGCCTGATAGGCCGGGTCGCGCTGGGCAAAGGCAGGAGCGATCAGGCTGGCTGTGAGCGCCGCCGACAGGCCGAGGGTAGAGAGCATGTTGCGCATCAGAAAATTCCCGGATTGTCCTGGATGAGTTCCTTCGCCTTGTTGTCGAGACGATAGACTACTTCCTGGGTGATCGAAATATTGAGGTTGATGACGATCGGCTTGTCGGGCGCGGTCACGTTGATGCAGCCGCCCGCGAGCAGGATCGGAGCTACTGCAAGATATCTGCGCCAGCATGGTTGCACCTGTGTCATGCGTCGAAACTGCATCTTCTTGCCTTTCATGGAACAGGGGCGCTTTCGCGAGGCTGAACGGCTGGTTTCGCCGCTTCCTGTGCACGATTCTGCTCCTCGATCAATGCGGGCAGGTTCCGCTCGATCAGGCGGCGGGGATCGTACCAGGACTGAACCGAGTCGAGCAGCTGGCGGAAGGGCGCGCTGATCCGCACGTTGAACACGAAGGGCAGCCGCGCGAGCCGGCGGATCAGGAAGTTCGATTTCGTGCCCTCGCCCTGGCTGATGCCGGAGAAGTTGATGTCGGTGATCATCTCGCCGGCCAGCGGGCCGTTCATGCGGATGGTGAGGTTCCGGTAGTTGAGCGACTTCAACGCCTGGAAGGCCATGTTGCCCCAAAGGCCGACATCCTGCCGGGAGACCTCGCCGACATAGGCGATGTGTCCCCCCTTCCGGGCGCGGAGCTCGCCGCCCTCGATGCGCCCGCCATTCGCATCGAAGATCATCGGCAGGGTGCCGTCGAAAGTGCCGGTGGCATCGAGATTGTCGAACGCCATTTCCTTCAGGAACAGCGCCGCATCCGCGCCCCTGACGTGGAAGGTCAGCCGCCGCTCGCCCTTTTCGTTGAAGTCGAGGATGGTCGGGTCGAGGACGAGCTCGCCGCCCGCGAAGGGCCAGCGCGCACCCTCTACCTGGACGCGGCGGCTGTCGAGCAGCTGGTAGCGCAGGGTGCCGTCGCGGACGGGGACGCCGGGGTTGATCTCGGCGACACGGGCGGCCTGGCCCGGCGCGGTGCGCATGTTGAGCAGGTCGACGAAATCGAGCTGCGTGGTCAGCCCCGAGACCGGACCGAAGGCCGCCGCCAGGGCGATGTCGGTCGCGGTGAAGCGGCCCGTGCTCGTCACCGCATCCCCCGACCAGGCGAAGCGGCCGGTGCCGGCTACCAGGCCCTCGACATCCGCGATCACACCATAGGTGAGCGCGGTAAGATCGGTCGGCTGGAGGCCGTCGGCCTTGAAGCGGATGCCCGGGATATCGAGCACGGCATCCCCCTCGCCCTTCGCCAGATCATGCGCGACTTCCACCTTGCCCACCGCGACCTGGCGCTTGGTGCCGACCAGATCGGCATGGGCTTCGATCCTGCCATCGCGAAAATTCACGGTCGCGGCGGGGGCGGCGAGGGATTCGAAACGCGCAGGGGCTTCGGCGTCCGACAGGGTGAAACCGCCCAGCAGCGCGAGGTTCCCGTCCTCGAATTTCCAGCGCCCCTTCCCTTCCGACACCACCAAGGGCACCGCGCCGATCCGGCCGCCAAGCCCCAGGAAATCGCCGGCCAGCCCCGACCCGAAACCGCCGTCCAACTGCGCGATATCGAGCCGCGTCGGCTGATCGGCACCCAGGCGCAGCGCCGCGCCGGCGAGGCGGAAGCCGCTCGCCCCCAGATCGAGCTGCGCCGCGTCCACGGCAAGATCCAGCGGACTGTCGCCGACCTTGCCGCGCAGGTTCAATCTAGTGCTACGGACCCCGCCCGCAAGGCCCCGGGGGCTCCACCGGACCATCGCCTGGCCGACCGGGCAAAGCGGCAGCCGATCGCCGTCCAGCACCAGGCTGCCCACCGAGATCCGCGCGAAGCCGAGCGTGGCGCAACCCGGGTTCAGCTCGAACGCGCGTGCGTCCCAGCGGGCGAGCAACGGCATCGCCAGCCCGTCGACCCGCCCGCCGCTCACCGGCCCCGACAACGTCGCCGAAGTCCGCATTTCGCCGGCGGTGCCGCGCAGGCGGAAATCGAGATTGGAGAAGGCGAGCCGCGCATCGCCCGCCACATAGGGCCGGACGAAACCGGTGCCGCGCAGCTCGGCGCTGCCCGGCCGGCGCGACAGGCGGACCACCGCATCGGGCAGTCCGCCGCCGCCGAGCGACAGCTGGCCCGCCAGATCGATGTCGCCGCCGGGCAAGGCCAGCCGCCCGCCCGGCCCCTGGCCGAAATGCAGCCGCGCGCCCGATGCCGCCGCGACCGCCAGGTTGCGCAGGCGCAGCTCGGCCGGGGTGACCGCCACCGCGGCGGTGCCGCTGAAACGCCGGCCGGCGTCGCGCACGGCACCGGCGAACTTGCGGACCAGCGGCGCCACCGGGCTGCCCTGGCCGAGATCGCCATAGCCGGCCAGGCGCGCAAGCATCGCCGGCGGCAGCGCCGCGCGCTCGACCGCGACTTCGCCCTGGAACGCCGCCGCGTCGCCCAGCGCGTAGCTGCCCGAGATCGCAGCCGCGCCCGCGCTGATCTCCCGGGCGGCCAGCGCGCCGGAGCGGAGCGCGACCTTGCCCTCGGTGCGGGCGCCGGTGCCGGCGAAATCGACCGTGCCGCTGAACAGGCGCAGGCTGCCGAGCGAAGACGCGACGGCCGGCGCGGCGAGGCCGGCACTGCCCTGCCAGCGTGCCAGCGACGCGTCGAGCGCGGCGCGGAGATCGATGCGCGGCTGCGCGGCGCGGACATCCGCACAAGCCAGCCGCGCCGCCTGGGCCGGCCCTTCGAGGCTGGGCGCTCCCTTGCGGATGCGCAGCTGCATCCGGGCGGTGGTGCCGTCGAGCGTGCACTCGGCAAGGCGCAGGCGCGGCGCGGTGGCGCGCACATTGCCGGCGAACCCGTCGCTCAGCATCCCCTTACCGCTGAACTGCAGCAGGACGCGGCCGGCATCGCTGTCGAGCCGGAGCCGGGCATCGGCGAGATCGACGATCATGCGGGGGAGCGAGAAAGGCTTGCCCGAGGGCGGCGGCATCAGCCGGTCGAGCGATCCCAGCGAGAGCGCCCCATTGACGATGCGCCCCTTCGCCCGGATCGCGCCGGCCTTCACCACCAGCACTTCGGCACGCCAGGGAGAGAGCGCGGTGCGCAGCTCGATCCAGTCCGCGGCCAGATCGGGATCGCGCGGATCGCCGATCGACACATTGGTCAGCCGCTGCCGCCAGGGCGACAGCTGCTCGATCTCGTAGCGGGCGGCAACGCCGCGCGCGGCCAGCTCGCGATCGACAAAGCCGCGCGCGATCGTGCGCCGCTGCAGCCAGACCGCGGCGAGCGCCACCACCAGAACGATGGACAGGACAATGGCAATGCGGCGCCGGCGCGACATCCCGCGGGGGGCAGCGGGTTGCACACTCCCTGCGTCCGTCTCTTCCTCCCTGCCGCTCACACCCGCTCCAGCTCACCAGCGGCCGTCCGGTTGCGGCGCCGTAATCACTTAGAGCTTTTCTATGCTGCAAAGGTTCCGTGAAAGGCAACGGCGTGCGGGTTACACCCCTGCCTTAGAGGGAGGGGTGCGTATCGATATTCAGATGCAGCGGTTTAGGCCGTGGGCTCATAAGAGCAGCTTGTCGGCTAACGCCCCAATAGCGGACGTGGGATTTGCCGGCCTCAAGTCGCATCAAGAAGTTCTTTAAACCTATCGATGGGCAAATTGTATTTCTTGCCAGCGTGGACCAGTGCAGTAAGCGTTGCCTTCCGATATACCCGAGCCATCTCATCTTCGGTTACGCCCAATAGCCGATGAACATCGATTTCTATCGCCAGTGGCAGTTCACCATCTTTGGGGTCTATCCTGCCAAAATGCGGCTTTTCCTCATCGACCAACCCCTCTCTAATGATGAGCCCGACCCACCTGAATGGCGTATTTTCGAGATACTCTGACTGGATTATTTCCTGTTCCAATTCCTCGCGTACCCGATTACCGGCCGATGCCACGGCCTTTGTGGGCCGCACTCTAGCCATCGTAAGCGCGACACAGCCTATTACCAACTTTCTATTGTGAGCCATGTCGAAGCCCGCTTCCCGCTATCGCTCGTTCGTGAGAACGATCGACCATTTCCTAGGCAAGCACAACGACCGCTTTCCGCCCAATAGCGGCCGCTCAGCGGAGACGGCCGATCCAAAAGCTGCCGGGCCGCAAACGCCCCAAATTTCGTCGTTGGCGCCACACATCGGTACGCTAAGAAGAAGCGATGAAAGCGCAGAGCCTTCAGCAGGTGGCAACGGATATCTGGTGCCTTGATTCTCATTTCAGGGCGCTAGGATGCAAGGGCAGTTTGCGCATGAGTGTCGTCGCCACCTCCCAAGGGCTGGTACTCTACTCACCAGTTTCATTGACACGGGCGCACATCCAACAAATCGACGATCTGGGCTATGTGTCGGCGATTGTTGCTCCCAGCCTCTACCACCATTTTTTCCTCAGGGAATGTGCAGCAATCTACCGCGACGCTCATGTTTTTGTACCGCAAGGCTTAACGGATAAAATTGGTCCAGTTGCCGGCGCCCATGTGATTGACAATGAGAGCTCGTTTTCAGCCCAGGGCGAACTTGAGCATTTTACCTTCACAGGTCACGCGCTTCAGGAGACTATATTATATCACCCGCGCTCACGGACGCTAATCACCGCTGATTTACTTTATAACTACACGGCTGACCAGTTTCCCGCCGAACGCGCATTTTTCAGAATGATCGGCTGCTACGGCCCGAAAATCGCATTTTACCACCGCTTCTCGGTTAAGGATAAAGCGTCGGTGGCCGAGCTGGTCCGGCGGGTAAATTCCTGGCAGGTCGAGCGCATAGTGATGAGCCATGGCCGGATACTTTCAGACCCCCGAGCAGGGGCGTTGTTTGCAGCCGCGTGGAGCCGCATGGCCAGGTTGCCACCAACAGACGCCGTGGCGTCGGCATCAGACGCACGGTGATCAAAAAGCGGTCGTTTATGCGTTCGCGACCTGACAGTTCCCCGGCGAAAGCCGGGGCCCAAGGTAACGGAGCGATCCGGCAGAGAAACCCTGGGCCCCGGCCTTCGCCGGGGAACTGGAAGGGCTGGATGTCGATATGGTGACGCCGGGCTTGCCCTGACATATCGCCAGGCCTCCACCCACCCCTAGCCCCTCCCTTCCAGGGAGGGGAATTTGCCGCTGTCCCGCAGCGCCCTCCCCTTCCCCAAACAGAGCAGGCTTGGCGGAGGGACCGGCCCTGCGCCAAGCCAGAGGGGAGTTCGGAAAGCGATCAGAACTTCAGGCGGACACCCACGCGGTAGGTGCGGCCGAGCGTGTCGTAGAGCGCCGGGTTCACGTCGAGGCCGGTGTTGGTCTGCGGCGACGGTGCGGGATCGTGATCGAAGAGATTGTCGACCTTGAAATAGGAGGTGATGTTGCCCGTCAGGTTCACCGAGCCGCCGACGTCGAAGTAGAAGGCGCCCTTCATCGTGTTGGTATTGATCGTCGGGTGGTTGGTGGTCGAGACCGGGCAGCCCGACTGGCAGACGACATATTGGTTGCCGTACACGCCGTCGGAGAACCAGCGCTGCTGCGCCATCAGCGTGAAGCCGGGGCCGTCATAGGACTGGACGGCGAGCCACTTCCAGTGCGGGGTGTTGCCGGTGTTGGCACCCGCCTGATCGACAACGTCCACGCCCTTGACGCCGGCATCGACCAGGAACTCGCGGACATGCGTGCCGAGCGCGCGCACCGTGAAGGAGCCCGGCAGGCCCAGCGGACGCTTCCACTGGTAGCTCGCTTCGATATCGAACCCGCTGGTCTTCCACGAAGCGAGGTTGAACGGCTGGACGTTGACGAAATTGCCGCCCTGGGTCGGGCTGTTGAGCACGAAGCCGCCGCAGAACTGGGTGAGGCCGTCATGGCAGAACTGGACGATCTGCGCCGCCGACAGCGTCGAGATCACGCCCTTCAGCTTGATGCTGTAATAGTCGAACGAGAGGCTGAGCCCCGGCAGCCAGGACGGGTTCGAATAGACCACGCCCAGTTCGGTGTTGCGGGCGATTTCCGGCTTCAGGTCGGGGTTGCCGACCGTGTTCTGGAAGATCTGCACCGTCGGGCCATAGGGATTGGCGAAGCTCGGCACCGTGGTGACGGTGGGCGCGGCATAGAGTTCGGAAAGGTTCGGCGCGCGGACGTCACGCGAAGTCACCGCGCGGAAGCGCAGGCCGTCGAGCGGCGTATCCCAGGTGCCGCCGATCTTCCACGCCCAGACGGTTCCCGAGGTGCTGTAATGGGTCATGCGGGCGGCGGGGTTGAGGTTCGCCTTGCCCATCGGCCCGTCGAACAGCGGCAGGTTGAGCTCGAGGAAGCCTTCATAGACGCTGTAGGCGCCGGTGCCGTTCTTGTAGTTGCCCGCGGCGTAGTTGCTGCCCTGCGCCGAATTGAGCAGCGGATCGGCGGGATAGGCGGCGGAGTTCGGGCTGATCGCGGAGACGCCGGCGCCATAGGGATCGGCGTTCACCCGGTAATATTCGTGGCGATATTCGCCGCCGAACGCGACCGTGAGCGGCCCCGCCCAAAGGTCGAACGCCTCGCCCGAGAAGTTCACGCTGGCGACATCCTGGGTCAGCGTGGTGTGCTGGAACGGCCCGTTCTCCGGCTGGACATAGGCGAGCGCCGCCGCGGACGGTGCCGCGCCGCCGAAGACGTTGATCGGCTGGCAGCCGAGCGCGCGCGCCTGGGCGTTGGCGCAGACGACCGCGCCGTTGAGCATGACCGCGTCGACCGCCGCGGCATAGCGGTTCTGCAGCACGATATGGTCGACATCGATGTACGACTTGGTGGTGCCGCGCTCATAATAGGCATCATAGTGCCACTTGGCGCCGAGCGAGCCCTTCACGCCGGCGACGAAGCGATATTGCCGCCGGTCGGTGCTGACCTTCGGGCTGGGGAAGGAGCCGTTGCTCGATCCGAAGGCGAAAGAGGTGATGTTGGCGGTGCCGCAACGATCCTTGATCGACTGGGGCAGGAAGGCGTTGGCGCAGGAGATGGTGAGGTTGACGCGGTTATAGCCGGGGCTCGGCTGGTTGCTGGTCAACACCTGCGCGACATTGGCGGTGATGTAGAATTCCTGGCCCTCGGCGAAATCGAAGCCGATCCGGCCATAGCCGTTGATGCGCTCGAGCGAGGACTTGAGCGAGGCGCCCGAGCCGACGCCGCCCGAAAGATCGCCGCCGACGCAGAAGCTGTTGCCCGGATAGCAGTTCGACACGGTGCCGTTGCCCTGGGGCACGCCGTTCGAGCCATAGTTGAAGTTGTAGGGGACGCCGTTGCGATCGAACGCGACGCCCTGGAGCGGCCCGTTGGTGATCAGGCCGTATTTCGCATACTGATAGGACTGGGCGTAGTCGCTATAGGTATATTGCGGCGCGCCGCCGGTGGTGACCCGGCTGTCGAGCAAGGTCGAGGCGCGGAACCAGTCGCGGTCGCCGGCAAGGTCGGTGCCGAAATTGCCCGGCCCGACACCGCCTTCATTGTCATATTCGCCGCTGACCACGAGGTGCACGCGATCATCGAACAGCGAGGTGCCGAAGGCGGCCTGGGCCAGCCCGGTCTTGTCGTCATTGTAGCGGGTGATGCTGCCGAGGATATTGGCCTTGAACCCGGTGAAGTGCGTGTCGGTGATGAAGTTGACCACGCCGCCGACCGCGTCCGAGCCATAGGAGGCCGAGGCGCCGCCATTGACCACGTCGACGCGCTTGACCAGCAGCTGCGGGAACATGCTGATGTCGGGCACGCCGGTGACGTTGGCGCCGACGACGCGCTGGCCGTCGAGCAGGGTCAGCGTGCGGATCGCCTGCAGGCCGCGCAGCGAGAAGGAGCTGAGGCCCTGCTGGCCGCTCGAGGTGCTGAACGTGCCGGTGGAGGCGCCGGTCGAGCCCTGGAGCGAGGGCAGCTGGGCGATCGTGTTGAAGATGTTGGGCTGGGCGTTGCTGGCGATCTGCTCCTCGCCGATCACCGTGGTCGGCGTGGGCGCGTTGAAGCCGCTCGCCATGATGCGGGTGCCGGTGACGATGATCTGGCCATTGTCGCTGTCCGCGCCATCGTCCTGCGGCGCGGTGGCGGGCGCCTCCTGGCTTTGCGGCGCCGGTGCCGGTGCGGTCTGCGCGAAGGCCGGCGTGCAGCACAGCGCCGCGGCGAGCGCGGCAAGGCTGGTAGCGCTATCACGGAGCAACGCACCGCGGGTGAAGCTATTCCCCATCATCCATCCCCTGATCGTTATCGTCACATGGTCTGTGCCATTGTGTCCGAACCTTATCTGATCGGGGTGGGCGCGGCATCTACGACCATGGTCGCAGACGCCGCCGGGCCGGTTCAGGGACGGGCCGAATAGAGGCCGTGATGCGCGAGGATGAGCAGCGTCTTGCCGTCGGTACCGCCGAAGACGAGCTGCAGCGGGCGCTCGGGCACGGTGATGCGGCCAAGCTCGGTGCCGTCCGCCGCGTAGACGAACACATCGCCGTTCGCGATGTAGACGCGCCCGTCCGGACCCACCGCGACGCTCTCGCCGCCGCGCGGGGCGAAGGGCTTGAGAGCGGTCACCGCGCCGCCCGCGCCGAGCAGGCCGGTATAGGTGCGGTTCTCCGAGCCATTGGCGAGATGGATGCGCTCGCCGGTCTTGCCGGTGACCCAGCCATAGGTGTCGAGCGTATCGGAGAAGCGCCAGCCGAGATGATCGGACGGCCCCTGCTGCCAGACGCGGAAGGCGGGCAGGCGCAGGCTGCCGTCGGGCGAGACATATTCGCGTGGCTTGGCCACGGCCATGTCGCGCGCGAACATCTCGGCGAGCGTGGTGAAATGGTCGGTCTTCGCGTCATACTGGTCGCGGAATTCGCCATTGTTCCAGAAGCTGCCGGGGAGCGCGACCTGGGCGCCCTGCCCTTCCCTGGCTTCGGTCGGCTCGATCAGGTGGACCTCGGCGGGCTTTGCCGGATCGATGCTGTAGACGGTGGCGGCCGGGCCCATCGAGGAAAGGACGAGCAGGTGGCCCGAGCGATCGACCGCGAGGTTGACCGCGTCGAGCGGCGCGTCGGCGGCGATGGTCAGCCCCTCCTTCTCGGACCAGCCATGGATGCGCTGGAACGAGCGATCGATGAAGTAGAGCTTGCCGCTGCCGTCCACCGCGCCGCCGCCGAGCGCGCCGAAGCCGTCGGCCAGGCGGGTCACCGGGGCGAGCGAGGGCGTGGCGGCGGGCGCAGGTGCGTCGGTGATGTCGAGCACGGCGAACTCGCGCTCGCGCACCTCGCCGCCGCGGGTGACGTCGACGATCGCGTTCGAATAGGGATATTTGCTGGCGCGCAGATAGGTGCCGCAGCCATTGGCGTCGCAGGTCGAGAAGCCGCTCTCGGCGTTCACATGGACGTTGCGGAAGCGGATGTTGGTCGAGTTGGTGAGCTTGACCGCCGCCGGCGCCGGCTGGAGCGAGCGGGTGACGCGGTAGCCGTGGAAATTGGCGAACAGGATGTCGCGCGAGTTGCGGACCTCGAGCGCGACGGTGTTGCGGCTCTCACCGGCTTCCTCCTCGGTCTGGGGGGCGAGGAACTCCCAGTTGCGGACGCGGTCGAGCACGATCTCGGCGCGAACATGGTGCTCGGCGGACATCTCGTAGACGAAGCCGGGCGTGTCGGTGTCGGAGACGTAGAGGCCGGCATGGGCATAGGTGTTCGGCGTCCACAGCCCGTTGAAGGTGCCGCCGCCGCCATCTGTGACCCAGAGGCTGGAATATTGGCCGTCCCAGCGCTTCTTCGGGTCGGCGTCCGCCGTGTGGTTGGCGTTGTACGGATCGAAGCGGCTGCCGTCGGCGAGGTTGGTGCCGTGGCCGCCCTGGAACTTGACGTCGTCGACCAGCGACTTCGCGCCGGCGCGCCAGAGCAGCGCGGTGGCGCGCGGGTTCTGCCCACCGGTGAACAAGCCGAGGCCGGAGACGAGCGCGTCGCCGCCCTTCGCGCTCTCGATCAGCGCCCTGGCCGGGCCCACGCCGCGATAGGCAGGGCTGTCCTCGGCGAGGACGATCTGGGTGAGGCTGGGGTGGAGGCCGATCAGCACGCTGTCGGCACGCAGCTTCAGCGTGTCGGTGACGCGGTAGAAGCCTGCCGGAAAGTAGAGGACTCGGTGGGTATCGATCGCCTTCTGAAGGGCGGCGGTGTCGTCGGTGGC
Source organism: Sphingomonas kyeonggiensis (assembly GCF_014204495.1). Lineage (GTDB taxonomy): Bacteria > Pseudomonadota > Alphaproteobacteria > Sphingomonadales > Sphingomonadaceae > Sphingomonas > Sphingomonas kyeonggiensis_A. The sequence goes on from NZ_JACHLN010000003.1 coordinate 178,710, forward strand.
GTTGTCGCCCTTCACGCCGAGGTCGCGGACACTGGTCCAGCTGGTGACTGCCGGGAAGGCGCGGATGGCGGGGTCGCGGCGGGCTGGTAGCTTGGGCAGCGCTGCTGCGGCGATGCGGGTTTCGTAACGGCCCGGCTGGTTCAGGCCGGCAAGCGTCAGGCCATAGGTGAATTCCTTGACCCGGTAGTTCGGCCCCGAGCCCGCCACCGTCTTGCCGCTGTCGCGGAAGCTTGCGAAAACCGGGGTACCGCTGGCCAGCGCATTGTCGAAGCCGATCTGAGTATAGGCATTGCCTTCGTTGCTGATGACGACGCCGGCCCTGGAGACATTCTCGAAGCGGACGTCCTTGCCCCACAGCCAGTCGCCATAGCCGCGGTCGATATCGATGCCGACGGGCGTGTTGCGGATGACGGTGTTGACCAGGGTCAGCCCCGCCTCATGCTCGCGGATCGCCGCATCGCGCTGCCCGTCGAAGCTGGAATCGAGCAGCGTGTACTGCCAGGCGGGCGAGGTCTTCTCCGCGAGGATGCCGTAGCGCCCGCCATGGAAGCGCAGGTTCATGCCGAGATTGCCGACCTGGTAGATGCCGGCGAGGCCCGAGCCGAGATGGAAGTCGATATGCGCGAGATAGCTGTGCTGCGCGGTATGCTGGCGCACCGCCGTCGCCGCCGGATTGCCCGCGCCGATCTCGAAATCGACATTGGCCAGCGCGGAATAGAAGGTGCCCGAATTGGCGTCGGCAATGTCGGGATTGAACGGCACGCTGGTCGGCGGCGGCACTGGGACCTTGCCGCGCAGCGGCACCCCGCCTGCCCCCGGCGCCGCGCCGTTCGGCTGGTTGCCGGTGAAGAAGACCATGCTGCCGACGCCCTGCTGGAAGCCCGGCGTATTCGGTGCCAGCACGAAGACCGGCCGCGTCCTGCCCACCCCGAACAGGCGGACGCCCGGCCAGATATAGATGGTGCGGGTAATGCGGTGCCGGCCCGAGGGCAGGAAGACGATGCCGCCGCCGGGCTTCGCCGCCGCCACATCGATCGCGGACTGGATCGCGGCGCTGTCGTCGGCGACGCCATCGCCCTTCGCCTTGACCAGGACCGCGGCAGGATCGTTCGGCGCCGTCGCATAGACCGAGACCGACCGGACCCGCTGCGCCTGGGCGGGCATCGCGGACACCGCCACTGCGATCACCGACGCCGCGGCGCCCCATCGAATCCCGCCGATCATGCCGGTCCCCTCTTTTGTTATGGCCAATCCTGACACGCGGATACGCGCGCGCCCAGACCCGGACGACCGCGACAAAGGTCGCAATGGTCAAAGCGCCCGCATGCGAACATCTAGCGTCCTGTCCGAAGCCGGGGAACGACGTGAAAGCGCAGCAAAAAATGACCGGATTGCTCCCCTGCGCGGTCGTCGTGATGGGCGTGAGCGGCTGCGGCAAATCAACGCTGGCCAGCCATCTCGCCACCTATCTCGCCGCCCCGGCATTCGAGGGCGACGATTTCCATTCGAGCGAAAGCGTCGCCAAGATGCGCGGCGGCCAGCCGCTCGACGATGCCGACCGCTGGCCCTGGCTCGACCGGCTGGGCGCGGCGATCGGCGGCGCGGTGCGCGAGCGCGGCATCGCGGTCGCCGCCTGCTCTGCGCTCAAGCGCAGCTATCGGGAACGGCTGGAACGTGCGGCGGGCGTGCCGATCGCCTTCATCCTGCTCGACGGCGAGCCAGCGGAGATCGCGCCGCGACTGGCCGCGCGCGCCGGGCATTACATGGCACCGAGCCTGCTCGACAGCCAGTTCGCAACGCTGGAGCGCCCGGACGGCGACGAGCGCGCGCTGGCACTGCACTGCTATCGGCCGGTCGATGCGCTTTGCGGCGAAGTGTTCGCGTGGCTGCGGACGGAGCTTGGGTCGTAGGGACACATCGTCACCCTGAACCCGTTTCAGGGCCCAACCCTCCCCCCGCGAAGACATCCTTTGTTGTGCGTTGGATGCTGAAACGAGTTCAGCATGACGGTTTGGGGGTATTGGACGACGGTCGGGGCGTCAGGGCATCAGCCGCTTGCGGCCCTGGGACAGGTGCCAGCGCATCGCCAGCGCGGCGCCGTCGCCGTCCTGGGCGCGGATCGCGTCGACCACCGCGTCATGCTCCTCCATCATCGATCCGATCACCTCGGGCGGGCGCGAGCGCGAGATGTCGACGCCGGCGCGAAGAATGCCCATCACGTCGTGCTGGAGATGATCGAAGGTGGAGATGAAGGCGCTGTTGCCCGTCGCCTCGGCGATCGCGCGGTGGAGCCGCCAGTCCTCGTCATGCGCCGGGGCGCTGGAAAGCAAGGCTGTGCGCAGCGCCTCGAGCGCCGCGTCGATCTCTTCCATCTGCTCCTGCGAGCGGCGCTGGGCCGCGAGCCGTGCCGCCTCCGCCTCGAGCACGAAGCGCACCTCATAGGTGCCGAGCGTCGCCGCCAGCCCGTCCATCGGCACGTGCGAGCCGAGCCGCGCGGAGGGGCGGCGCTTCACATAGGAGCCGGCGCCGCGCCGCGCCTCGGTGATGCCGTCGGCGGCGAGGCGGACCAACGCCTCGCGCACGATCGTACGCGACATGCCGAACAGCTCGGCCAGCCGCGCCTCGGACGGCAGCCGATCGCCGACCGCCAGATCGTCTTCGTTGATGATCCCGACGATCGCCGTATAGGCGCGATCGGCGAGCCTGCCCTCCTGCACGGCGCCTCTCTTCTTCGCGCCTCGATTTTCCCCAGGGCGCGTCTCAGACAAGGTAGCTGAGCCCCACCACCATGACCAGACCGGCGACCGAGATCACCGTCTCGAGCAGGGACCAGGTACGGAAGGTGTCCGCCGTGGTCGTGCCCATATAGCCCTTTACCAGCCAGAAGCCGGGATCGTTGACGTGGCTGAAGAACACCGATCCCGCGCCGATCGCCAGCACGACCAGCTCGGGCGAGGCGCCCGAGGCGGCGACCACGCCGGGCATGATGCCGACCGCGGTGATCGTCGCCACCGTCGCCGATCCGGCGGCAAGACGGATGCCGACCGCGACCAGCCAGCCGAGCAGCAGCGGCGAGATCGAGTACATCATCACCAGCCGCGCCAGCAGGTCCGACAGGCCGGCGGTGACCAGCACCTGCTTGAGCGCGCCGCCCGCGCCGATCGCCAGCAGGATCGCGCCCGCCGCGCCCATCGTCTCGAACCAGATCGCATCCTGGATGCTCTCCTCGCCCAGCCGCCGGCCGAACAGCAGCGGCAGCGCGAGCAGGTTGGTGATGAGCAGCGCGAGCACCGGATTGGCGGCGGCGGCGAGCAAGGGCGAATTGGCCAGCGCCGGCACCAGCTTGGCGAGCTCACCGGTGGCGATCAGCACGATCGGCAGCAGCACGATGAACAGCGAGACGGCGCGGTGCGGCGGCTGCAGGTCGTGCACCGGATCGCTCAGCACCGGCTCGGTCAGCTTGACCCCGGGCGTGACGAACCTGGCGAGCACCGGCCCGGCGAGGATCGCGATCGGAATGGCGATGATGACGCCGTAGAGCATGGTGAGGCCCAGGCTGGCCTTGAGTGCCTCGACCGCGAGCAGCGGCCCTGGATGCGGCGGCACCAGGGCGTGGACCACGCCGAGGCCGGCAAGCGCGGGCATGATGAGGCGCAGCTTGGTGCCGTCGGGATCGCCATTGTCGGGCATCGCCTTGGCGGCGGCGACGACGATCGGCAGCAGCAGCACGAGGCCGGTCTCGAAGAACAACGGCAGGCCGATGACGATCGCGATGCCGAGCGTCGCCCAGGGCGCGGCCTTGGGCCCGGTCAGGCGCAGCGCGCCGGTGGCGAGTGAGGCCGCGGCGCCGGAAAGGTGGAGCATCGCGCCGAGCGACAGGCCGAGCGCCACGACGAGGCCGGTGCCGCCGACGATATCGCCCACGCCCTTCTGCACCGCCTTGGCGGTGTCCGCGAGCGGCAGGCCGGCGAACAGGCCGACGGCGAAGGCGCCGACGAGCAGGCCGATAAAGGGATGGAGGCGCCAGCGGACGATCAGCAGGATCGCAAGGACGATGCCGGCGACCGCAGCGATTACCAGCCGGATATCCTCGCCGTTCATTCGGCGATCCCCTGGGCGCAATCGAACGCGAATCCTGACATCGTTGTCCTCCCCGGAAGTCCTCGGCTTTTTATCGCAAGCTCATTGGACATACGGAGTTGTATGACAAGTTTTTGCAAATCGGCAACGAAAAAGGCTTGCTACCGTTACCAATTGGGGAACATACTAAAACCTGTCCAACCGATTCCACAAAACGGAACATGGACAGGGATCGTGCAGAACCGCCGATCCGCGAGCATGAAGCCATGCGCCTCGGGGAGAGGATCGATGAAGGTGACCGTTCAGGAAGCGAGCCAGAAGGCGGCAGTTTCGGCCGCGATGCCCCATCTGATTGATGGCGCGGGCCGGCCCGTGCATCTCACGCCTACCCAGCTCAAGGTGATGCGGGGCGTGCATTCCGGGCAGCTCAACAAGCAGATCGCCTATGAACTCGGCATCGCCGAGGCGACGGTGAAGGCGCACATGACCGCGCTGATGCGCAAGCTCAACGTGCGCAACCGCACCCAGGTGGCGATCGCCGCGCAGAGCCTGGCGCTCGGCCAGGCCTGATTTCCCGGGCGCGGCCCTGCCCGCGCCCTGTTGTCTTTCCATCAGCCCATTCCGGGAGAGGTTCATGAAGGCCTTCCGCCTGCTTTGCGCGGCCCTGTTGCTGTGCCCGCTTCCCGCGCTTGCCCAATCGACCTCGGTCTACCGGACCCAGCCGAACGATCCGCGCGCGATCACCGTGAAGGGCGTCGGCGACGGCCGCGCCGACGACAGCGCCGCGCTCCAGCAGGCGATCGACGCGGCGGCTACCGGGGGCAAGGGCGGCGTCGTCTTCCTGCCCTCGGGCCGCTACCGGATCAGCCGGACGATCTTCGTGCGCTCGGCGGTGCGCGTGTTCGGCGTCGGCGCCACAAGGCCGGTGCTCGTGCTGGGCGACGATACGCCGGGCTATGGCAAGGGCGTGGCGGCGATGGTCAGCTTCACCGGCGAGGACCAGTACCGCGTCGGCAAGGTGCCGGTGCCGCCGCCCACCAGCGTGCCGGCCAATCCGGACATCTATGACGCAACCTCGAGCACCTTCTATTCGGCGCTGTCCAATGTCGATTTCGAGATCGGCAAGGGCAATGGAGGCGCGGTCGCGGTGCGTTTTCGCGTCGCGCAGCACGGCTTCCTGCGCCATGTCGACTTCCATCTCGGATCGGGGCTGGCCGGCATCTACCAGGCCGGCAACGAGTGCGAGAATCTGCGCTTCTATGGCGGGCGCTACGGCATCCTGACCGAGAAGACCTCGCCCGCCTGGCAGTTCACGCTGATCGATTCGGAGTTCGAGGGGCAGCGCGATGCGGCGATCCGCGAGCATGAGGTCGACCTGACCCTGGTCAATGTCGCGATCCGCAACACACCGGTGGGGATCGAGATCGACCGCGGCTATTCGGATTCGCTGTGGGGCAAGGACGTGCGCTTCGAGAATGTCGCCCAGGCCGGCGTGCTGATCTCGAACGAGGACAGCGTGTTCACCCAGGTGGGCTTCATGAACGCGGTGGCGCAGGACACGCCGGTCTTCGCACGTTTCCGCGACAGCGGCCGGACGGTGGCGGGCCAGGGCCGCGCCTACCGGGTCAGCGACTTCTCCTATGGGCTCAAGCTGCCCGGGCTGGGCGCGATGGGCGCCTTCGCCACCGATGTGTCGATGGCGCCGCTGGCGAAGATGCCGAAGCGCCCCGCGCCGGCGATCCGCGCCCTGCCCCCGGTCAGCGAATGGGCCAATGCCCGCGACCTTGGCGTCAAGGGCGATGACGAGACCGACGATACCGCGGCGCTGCAGCGGGCGATCGACACGCACCGCGTGGTCTATCTGCCGATGGGCCGCTACCGCGTGACCGACACGCTCAGGCTGCGGCCGGACAGCGTGCTGATCTCGCTGCATCCGAGCCTGACGCATCTCTATCTGCCCGACGAGACGCCGGCCTATGCCGGGGTGGGCAGCGCCAAGGCCCTGCTGGCAAGTGCCAAGGGCGGCGACGCGATCGTCTCGGGCATCGGGCTGTGGACCGGCGGGGTCAATCCGCGCGCCACCGCATTGCTGTGGAAGGCGGGTGCAGCCTCGATGGTCAACGACGTCAAGATCCAGGGCGGCGGCGGCACCGTGCTCACCAAGGGCAGCCCGATCGGTTTCGGCGACCCCAAGGCACGCTTCGACGGCCAGCATCCGAGCATCTGGGTAACCGATGGCGGCGGCGGCACCTTCGCGGCGGTCTGGTCGCCCAACACGCTGGCTTCGGCGGGCTTCTACGTCTCCGATACGAAGACGCCGGGCTATGTCTATGAGCTGTCGGCCGAGCATCATTACCGAGCCGAGATTGTGCTCGACCATGTCGAGAACTGGGAGTTCCACGCGCCGCAGACCGAGCAGGAAGTGCGCGACGGGGTGAATGCGATTTCGACGGAGTTCCGCAATTCGCGCAACATCCTGTTCGCCAATTATCACGGCTACCGGGTCACCCGCTCGATCAAGCCGATGGACGCGGCGGTGAAGCTCACCAACTCGAGCGACATCCGCTTCCGCAACGTGCATGTGAATGCCGAGAGCGCCTTCGCCAGCTGCGACGACAAGGGCTGCGGCACCTATTTGCGGGCGAGCAAATATCCGTTCGAGAATGCGATCAAGGACGTGACCGGCGGGCAGGAAGTGCGCGAGCGCGAGTTCGCCCGGCTCGATGTCGGCGCGGTCGCTATGGGCAGGACGCCGGTGCCGGTGTCGCCCGAGGTGCGCAAGCTGGCCGACGGCTTCTATTCGATCGCCGGGGCGGCGACGGATGCCAAGGGCAAGCTCTATTTCATCGACCGGCAGTTCCAGCGGATCCATGGCTGGTCGGAGAAGGAAGGGCTGACCATCGTCGCGGATGCGCCGCTCGATCCGGTGAACCTGGCGGTCGATCGATCGGGGCACCTGCTGGTGCTGTCCTCGGCCGGGCATGACGCGACGGTCTACAGCATCGATCCGGCCAAGCCCGGCGAGGTGCGGGTGATCGATCCGACCGCCGCCAAGGCGCGGGACGGCGCGGCGACGCTGCTGCCGGTCAACATGTGGGCGAATGGCGAGTTCGCCGACCGGATCGATCCGGAGACCTACCAGTTCCCGCCGATCGCCGACTTCTTCACCCGGGCGATGGGCACGCCCAAGCTGCGCGAATATGTCTCGCCCGACGGATCGCTGGTGCTGCCGGCGTTCCGGGTGTGGAACCAGGGACCGGACGATCACAATGGCTGGCGCTGGTCGGACACGCTGGACGCACATGGCCTGGTCGCGGCGCGGCCGGGCGAGCGGGTGACGCTGACCAACGGCTCGGAGAACCGCACCTATAGCGGGCTGGTCGGCGCGACCGGCACGGTCACCGACCTGCGCATCGTCGCCGATCGCGGCGGCGAGAGCGTGGCGCGCGGCGCGGACGGCACGCTCTATGTCGCGAACGGGCAGGTGTTCGTCTACGACGCGGCGGGCAAGCCGGTGCGCCGGATCGACGTGCCCGAGCGACCGCTGCAGCTGGTGATCGGCGGGGCGGACGGGCGCACCTTGTTCATCCTCGCGCATCATGCGCTCTACGCCGTGAGCCTCTGACCCGCACCGCCGCGGGCTGGAGAACCGCCCACGCCTTTGCTATCGCTACCATATCGGGGCAAAATCGGCGCGGGGCAGGATGGATTGGCGGGGGATCGTCGGCGAGCTGGGGCGTTCGGCAACTAGCGCCCGGGCGCTGCTTGCGGCCTGCCTGCTCTTCCCGACGCCCCTGGTTGCACAGATTGCCCCACCCGGGTTCGGCGGGCTGAAGCATGTCCGCTGGGGCCCCGACGAAGGCGCGCCGAACGGGGTCTTCAAGATCACCCAGACCCGCGACGGCTATATCTGGCTGGCGGGCGACGCGCTCTACCGGTTCGACGGAATCAGCTTCGAGCGGATCGACTGGCCTGCTGGCGCGGCGCGGAGACGCGTGGAGCCGACCGGGCTGCTGGCCAGCCGCGACGGCGCGCTGTGGGTGGGCCTCGGCGGCAATGGCGGCGTGGCGATGTACCGCGGCGGGCAGCTCCTCGATACGCATATGCCGACCCCGCCCGCCTCGATCGGCCCGATGGCACAGGCGCCCGACGGGTCGATCTGGGTCGCCTCCGGGCGGTTCGACACGCAGCTCCGGCGGCTGCGCGGCGGGAAATGGGAGTCGGTCGGGGAAAAGCTGGGGCGGCCCGAGGGCGCGGTCATGGGGCTGGTGATCGCGCCGGATGGCGGCGTGTGGATCGCGCTCACACACCAGGGCGGGAACAGCGGCGCCCTCGCCTATCTAGCGCCGGGCAAGACCCGCTTCCAGCTGCTGCCCGACCGCGTCTCGGGCAGGCCGAGGATCGCGCTGGATCCGTCCGGCGCGCTGTGGGTCTCCGACGGGACGGGCACGCGCATGGTGCGCGACGGGCACGGCCGGGTGCCCGCGCGCGCCATCCAGTTCCCCTCCGCTCCCAACGTCCGCTCCGCCACGCTGAGCTTCGACCGGCAGGGCGGGCTGTGGCGCACGACCGCGTCCATCGGCATCTCGTACATTCCGTCGGCCGCCGGCGCGACGGCGACCGCCTACCCGTTCGACGCGGCGAACGGGCTGACCTCGGACTTCAGCTATGACTTGTTCGTCGATCGCGAGGGCAGCGTCTGGATCGCCACCGAGACCGGCATCGACCAGTTCCGCCGCGCCAGCGCGACGCAGGAACTGGCGATTCCCGCCGACCCGGTCCACGGCCTGGCGCTCGCCGGGGCCAGCGACGGCAGCGTCTATATCGAATCGAACGACACGCTGTTCCGGATCGCCCCGGGAGGAGCGCCCCGGCCGATCCTGAAGCTGGATGGCAGCAACCTGTCGATGTGCCGCGCCCGTGCCGGCGGCATCTGGATCGCCCAGAACGCCCGCACACTCCATGTTGTGGGCGACCGTATCGAGACCGCACCGGGCTTTCCTAGCCAGGGCACATCGACCCATTGCGCCGAGGATGGCCAGGGCCGGCTGTGGGTCGCCATCTTCGGCGAGCCGCTGGTCTGGCGCGACGCGCGGGGCTGGCACCATGCCGCCGGAGTGCTCGCGCAGCAGCGCGTGTGGGACATGATCGCCACACCTTCGGGTGGCATCGCCTTTACCGGTCGCCCCAACCTGACCACGCTCGAGGGCAATCGCCTGACCCTGCGACAAGGGTTCGGCACCGCCACGATGATCGCCGCCGGGACCCGCGACATCTTCCTGAGCGACGACAAGGGCCTGGTGCGCCTGCGCGACGGCAAGCTGGCGCGCCTCGACCAGAGCCGCTTTCCCTGGCTGATCTGGCTGCGAAGCCTGGTGCAGACCGAACGCGGCGAGACCTGGCTGGTCGCCCGCACCGGCATCTCCCGGGTGGCCACCGCCGATCTCGACCGCGCGTTCCAGGACCCGCATGCGCCATTGCCCCGCACGCTGTTCAACTCGCAGGACGGGCTGGTCAGCGCGGCCCAGCATGCGGGCTTTGCGGGCCTGCAGAGCACGGTCGCCGGCGATGGACGCGTCTGGTTCCTCAACCGCCAGGGCGCGGGCTATTTCGATCCGGCGACACTCAAGGGCAATGCCCTTCCCCCGCCCGTCACCATCCGTTCGCTGACCAGCGGCGGACACAGCTGGCGCGATCCGGGCAGCCTGATCCTGCCGCCCGGCACGCGCGCGCTCGACATCGCCTATGCGGGGCTCAGCCTTGCGGTGCCGCAGCGGGTGCACTTCCGCTACCGGCTCGACGGCGTGGACGACGGCTGGGTGGATGCCGGCGCGCGGCGCGTCGCCTCCTATGCCAATCTCGGCCCCGGCCACTACCGCTTCCAGGTGATGGCCGCGAACAATGACGGGGTGTGGAACCGGAGCGGTGCCGAGGTCGGATTCGAAATCCGCCCCACCTTCGTGCAGAGTTGGCCGTTCCGGCTGCTCTGCGCGGCCGCATTGATCGCGCTGCTCTGGCTCGCTTACTCGATGCGGATGCGCGTGGTCGCGAGCCGCATCCGGCTGCGCATGGCGGAGCGTTTCGAGGAGCGCGAGCGGATCGCCCGCGAGCTGCACGACACGCTGCTGCAGGCGATCCAGTCGCTGACCCTGCGCTTCCAGCTCGCGGTCGACGACCTGCCGGCGAAGCAGCCCGGGCGCCCGGCGCTGCTGCAGGCAATCGACACCGCCGACCGAGTGATCGCCGAGGGGCGCGACCGGGTGCTCGACCTCCGCTCCCGCCAGGCGGCGGATATCGAGCAGGTCATCCGGGAGCTGATCGCCCGACAGGGCTTCAGTCCCGACGTCGAGATATGCGTCGCCATCAACGGCACGCCCCGCGCGCTGGACGCGCTGGCGCTGGAGGAGACCGGCCGCATCGCGGGCGAAGCGCTGTTCAACATCTGGCGGCACGCCTGCGCCCGGCGCGTCGAGGTGGAGATCGACCATGACGCGAGCTTCGCGCTGCGCATCGCCGACGACGGCGTGGGCATCGACCCCGAGCTCGCGGCGCGAGGCCGGACGGGGCATTACGGGCTGGCGGGCATGCGCGAACGGGCGCGGAGGCTGCGCGGAAGCCTTGTCATCCGCCCCTCGGCGGATCAGGGTACCGAACTGCTGCTCACGGTGCCTGGCGGAATCGCGTACAAGGCCGAAGAGCGCAGCCTGCTAGCACGCCTGTGGAGCCGTGGATGACCGTTGCCTCGCCTGGTGCCTCGCCGATCCGCGTCCTGGTGGTGGACGATCACCCCGTGGTGCGCGAAGGCGTGACCGGGCTGCTGGCGCGGCAGGACGATATGGAGGCCATCGGCGAGGCATGCGACGGCCCGGACGCGATCGCGAAGTTCCGCGACCTTGCGCCGGACGTCACGCTGATGGACGTCCAGATGCAGGGCATGAGCGGCATCGAGGCGATCGAGAAGATCCGGGCGCTGTCCGGCGACGCGCGCATCCTGGTGCTCACCACCTATCCCGGCGACGCGAACGCGATCCGCGCGATCCGGGCGGGGGCATCCGGCTATCTGCTGAAGAACTGCGTCCGGACCGAGCTGATCGACGCGATCCGTTCGGTGCATGCCGGGCGCCGGGTGGTCTGTTCCGACATCGCGCATGCGCTGGCCGAGCACGCGCTGGACGAGCCGCTGACGGAACGGGAAGCGGCGATCCTGCGCCTCGTTGCCGAGGGCCATCCCAACAAGCAGATCGCCTGGCGGCTGACCCTGTCGGTCGACACCATCAAGGCGCAGCTCAAGACCATCTTCGAGAAGCTGGGCGTCCATGACCGCACCCACGCCGTGACGGTGGCGACGCGGCGGGGCTATATCGATCGCTAGGGCGTATCGACTTCCCGTTCCCCGGCTTTCGCCGGGGCCCAGGGTTTCTCTGCCGTCTCGCTTCGTTACCCTGGGCCCCGGCTTTCGCCGGGGAGCTGTTAAAACAGCAACCGCACCCTCGATGGCTCAGGGCTTGGCAGTGTAGACCGTGTCGGTCGGGCCCCAGCCGCTGATATAGACGATTGCCGGTTCTTCCCGCGTCAGGGCGAAATGGGCATCGTCGGCGCCTTCGGTATAGAAGCTGCCCGGCGGCAAGGCCTTCACCTTCGCTTCGTCGGCAGTGGTGCCATAGCCGAAATACCAGGTACCGCTGACGACGACCGCGCTGCGTTCGTCGCGGTGGGTGTGCGCCTGGATCCGGGTATGCGCGGGCACCCGGATCTCGATCGTGTAGGGGCCGGCCCTGGTGGGATCGCCGAGCAGCACGGTGGTGCGGATGCCGGCGACACCGGAGGTGCCCGGCCCTGCTCCGCCCTTGGCCAGCGCCTCGATCTCCACCGGCGTGAGGCGCACCTGCTGGGCCTGGGCGGAGAGGCTGGTCAACAGCGCGAACGGCGCGATGCCGGCAGCGAGCAGGTGCATCCTCATCGGCCGGACTCCAGGAAGGCCTTCACCAGCTTGACCGTGGCGGCGGGGTTTTCCTCCATGATCCAGTGGCCGGAATCGGGGACGACCCCTTCGGTCACGTTGGTGGCACCGGCGCGCATCACCACGGCCATGGTCAGCCCGAACGACTTCTCGCCGCCGAGAGCGAGGATCGGCATGTTCAGCTTCGCACCGGTGGCGAGCCAGGCGCGGTTGTCGATCGCGTCCTGATCGAAGGCCGCGAACTGGGCGAAGCCGGAATGCATGCCACCGGGACGTGCGTAGAGCGCGGCATAGTGCTGGCGCGACTTCTCGTCGAACCGCGCCGGGTTCGCGGAGAACTCGTTCCAGAAGCGATCAAGATAGATCCGCTCGCGCCCGGCGACGAGGCGCTCCATGTCCGGTCCGCCGAAGCGGAAATGCCAGAGCAGCGGGTTCTTGAGGATCTCCTCCCAGGGACCGACGCCCGGCACCGGCGCATCGATCAGCACGAAGCGGCCGACGCGGTCGGGCTGCTGGGTGGCCAGCGCGAAGCCGACCATGTTGCCGATATCGTGCGTGACCAGATCGAACTTCTGGATGCCGAGCGCGGCGAGCACGCCCTGCATGTCGCGTCCCTGGTTCATCTTGTCGAACCCGCCGGCGGGATGGGCGGACAGGCCCATGCCGCGCAGATCGGGCACGATCACGGTGTGATCGTCGTCGAGCGCGGCGGCGAGCGGCGCCCACATGTCGCCGGTCTCGCCATAGCCATGGAGCAGCAGCACGGCGGGGCCATGCCCGCCGACGCGGACATGGATGGTGGTGCCGTTGGTGGCGATTTCCTGCGTCTTGAAGGCGGCCGGGAACGGCGCGACCTGCGCGACGGCGGGCGCGGCGACGCATAGTGCCGTCGCCATGAGAAGGGATTTGAGCATTGGGACTTCCTCGAGCCTGGGGATCCGGTTTCGCGAGGAGAGTGTCCGGCCCGCCTTCCCGTCTCAATGCCAGCGCGGGCGCCAGGCGATACCCGGACGGGTAAAGTCAGGCCGAGACCGGCAGCGTCGGCCAGCGATCGACGATGCGCTGGCCATCGAACAGCGCGATGTCGCCGAACTGGAGGAACAGCGCCTCGCTCTGGTTCGGGCGCAGGAAGACATAGTCGTCGGGGTGCAGCGCGACCCTTGCCGATCCGGTGAGCAGCTCCTGGTTGCTCGACCGGCCGAACAAGCCATTATATTCGAGCCCCGGCGGCGAGACCGGCGTGGCGAGCCAGTGGCCGCCATAGACGAAGAAGCCCTTCTCGGTGTTCGGATCGAAGAAGTTGATCGGGCCGGACAGCCATTCATAGCCCGGCAGGCGGAAGCGCTGCTGCGCCTTGATCACCGGGGTGGCGATGAAGGCGGCGGGCAGATGCGGCTCGAGGGTGGACACGTCGAAGTCCACCGGCTTGACGAAGGCGGAGCCGACCGAGACTTCGTTCGCCACCGTCCCCTTGCCCGCATGGAGCGCATAGGTAGGGCTGCCCGCGCCGTTGAGGGTGAGCCCGGCGGGGTCGGTTCCGGCGGATCTTAGCGATGCTATTGATTTGCGATAGCGATCCTGCGCCTCGGCATAGGCGGCGTCGGGATTGGGCATCTTCATGACATGCGGGTCATAGCCCATCAGCCCGGACAGGCTGAGCAGCGGGTTGGCGCGTGCCTGCGCCACGGCCTTTGCCAGGCTCTCGGGATCGGGGAAGCCGCCGCGATGGAGGCCGACATCGATCTCGAGCGCGACACGGACCGGGCGAGCGATACCGCGCGCGATCTCGGCATATTGGGCCAGCCGCTCGGGGGTATCGATCAGCCATTGTACTTTGGCGCCGGCCTCGGCGCTTTGGTTGCGCAGGAACGCAGCGGCTTCCAGCGCGGGCAGCGGCTTGCCGAGCAGCAGGTCGGCATCGGGATGCAGCCGCGCCATGTCGGCCAGCATCGCGCCGTTGAACACCATCAGCCGGTTGGTGCCCATGCCGGCCATGACATGGCCGATCAGCTGCGGCGCAGGCAGCGACTTGACCACCACGCGCAGCGGCAGGCGCGATGGCGCCAGCACCTTCCTGGCGGCGGCGATGTTGTGATCCAGCCGCGTGCGGTCGACCACCAGCACCGGATGCGCGATGCCGGCGTCGCGCAGCGCCTTGCTCAGCCGGAGGAAATAGGCGTCGTGCGCGCCGCCCTGATCGCCCTTGCGCAACGCCGCCACGCCGATGCCGCCGGCGACCACCGCCGCGCCGCCGACGATCATTGCCCGGCGGCCGAAGCGGCGCGGCTTTGCAGGGGCGTCAGCCATGTCCCAGGATACCCTTCAGATAGGGGTTGAGCATCCGCCCCTGCGGATCGAGCGCGCGGCGGATCTCCATCGCGTCGCGCCAGCGCGGATAGAGCGCGGCGAAGTCCTGCGCGCCGAGCGAGTTCATCTTGCCCCAGTGCGGACGCCCGCCATGGCGGCGCAGGATCGGCTCGATCAGGGCGAAGAAGAAGTCGTGGTCCTCCTTGTAATAGGCATGGACCGCGACCGATCCGCTCTCGCGCTGGTAGAAGGGCGAGAGCCAGGCATCGTCCGCCGCGACGATCCGCGCCTCGAACGGGAAGAACACGTCGCGGCGATGCGTCTCGACCGCATCGATCACGTCGCGCAGCGCGGCGACATGCGCCTCGATCGGCACATGATATTCGATCTCCTTGAAGCGCACCGGGCGCTCGTTGGAGAGCAGCTTCCAGCCTTCGTCGACCGCGATCTCGGGCGCGATGCGGTCGAGCTCGCGCGCGGCGATGGTGCGGCGCATGCCGGGCGCGAACTCGAACACGTCGCGCAGCGTCTTGAGGCTCATCAGCGTCTCGGCGTCCGCATCGGGGCCGCGCGGCTGGACCGGATCGCTGGTCACGTCATGGGTGATGACCGCGCAGCGATTGGTGAACGGCAGCACGAGGAACTCGGCATTGCGGTGCCGGGCGCGCAGGGCGGGCCAGTCCTCCAGCACCTCGCGGGTAGGCCGGATCTCGACGCGCTTGCGCACCCGGGTGAGCGGCCGGTTCTGCAGCGTGACCTGCGTCACCACGCCGAACGCGCCGAGATTGACGCGGGCGGCATTGAAGATGTCGGCGTTGCGATTGGCGTCGCAATCGAGGATCTCGCCCGAGGGCGTGGCGAGCCGCATTGCGATGACCTCGCCGTGCAGCGCCTTCAGCCCCTTGCCGGTGCCGTGCGTGCCGGTCGCCAGCGCGCCGGCGAGCGACTGCTTGTTGATGTCCGGCAGGTTGGGCATCTCCTGCCCGATCGCGGCGAGCGCGCTGCCCAGCTCGCGCAGTCTCGTGCCCGCCCAGACCGTGGCCTGACGCTTCGCCGCATCATGGCTTACCAGGCCGGTGAGCCCGTCGAGCGTGAGCAAGGTGCCTTCGGTCGGCACCAGCTGCGAGAAGGAATGGCCCGAGCCGACCGGGCGCACCGGCGCCGGGCCGGACTTGAGCAGCGTGGCCAGCTCGTCCTCGCTGGCCGGCGCGGCGCGTCTGGCGGGATAGGATTGCGCGGTGCCCGCCCAGTTGCGCCACAGGAGATTGCCCGCCTTGTCGGCGAGCGGCGGTTCGGGGGGCTCGCGATCGAGCCAGAGCCGGCGACCGGCAAGCCCCCCTGCGGTCAGCGCCCCCGCACCGACCACACCTCCACCAACCAGCAGCGCACGGCGCGAGATCCGGGCCATCGCTCAGCGCCCCGCCATGAAGCGGATCAGCGCGGCATAATCCTCGGGCTTGCAGGCGAAGCATTGCCCGCCCGGCGGCATGCCGTTCAGCCCGGCAACGGCGTTGCGGGTGAGTTCCTGCTCGCCCTTGGCCCAGCGCGGATCCCAGGCATTGCGGTCGCCGGTCAGCGGCGCGCCGGTGTCGCGCACCGTGTGACAGGCCTTGCAGGAGGTCTCGTAGAGCTGGGCGAGGTGCGTATCGCGGGGCTGCATCGCCGCGCTCTGCGCCTCGGTGATCGGCGACGGGCGGGCGGCGGGCGTTCCGGTGGAACCGCTACAGGCGGACAGCGCAACCAGGCTCGCCACGGCCAGGCTTCGCGCCCCTGCCCTCCAGCCAGAAGCCCCACGCAATTCCCCCCGCGGCAAGGCCATGCGCACCCCCATTGACACCATAAATTAGTCATGGCTAACTAATAGTCATCGCTAATCCGGTCAAGAGCCGTACGCGAGGGGGACTGGGTGGCCGACCAAGCGAACCAAGCATTGTCCGAGACCCGAAGGGCGCCGCGCGGCGCCCTGCCCCACCTGCATTTCGATCCGACCCGGCGCGCCATCGCGCGGGAACCGCGCTGCCCGGCAACGGGCCGAAAGGACTTCTAGCAAAAAGCAGAACGGCACACGCCAGAGGGAGGCGACATGAGGGACGTGCAAAGGGGGACGGCAATCTGCGCAGCGGCATTGCTGTGGAGCGGCCAGGCATGGGCGCAATCGACGACGACTTCGGCGGAGACCGGCGCCGGTGGCGGGAACGGCCAGGCAGCGGGGGTCGAGGAAATCGTCGTCACCGCGCAACGGCGCGAGCAATCGCTCCAGGACGTGCCGATCAGCGTCAACGTGTTCAGCGCCGCGACGCTCGACGCGCTGGGCGCGCAGAGCGCCGGCGACATCGACACCTTCACGCCGGGCCTGACGATCGACGACACCTCGGTCACCCAGCCCCATTATGCGATCCGCGGCGTCTCGTCGGACGATTTCGGCATCGGCACCGAGCCCGCGGTCGGCGTGTTCATCGACGGTGTCTATACCGGGCGCTCGGGCTCGGCGCTGATCTTCTTCAACGATGTCGACCGCGTCGAAGTGCTGAAAGGCCCGCAGGGCACCCTGTTCGGGCGCAACACCTCGGCGGGCGCGATCTCGATCATCACCAAGAAGCCGGTCGATGCGTTCGAGGGCAATGCCCAGCTGCGCATCGGCAACTATGAGCGCCGCCGCGCCGAGGGCATGCTCAACGTGCCGCTGGGCGACACGCTCGCACTGCGGGTGAACGGCGTCTACAACAAGCGCAACGGCTATCTGACCGATGCCGTGACCGGGCGCGATTATGAGCGCGAGGACAATTGGTCGGGCCGCGCCGCGCTGCGCTTCCGCCCCGGTGCGGGCACCGACATCCTGCTCGCCTACGACCATGACAATACCCACAAGGACGGTCCAGCCGCGATCGGCATCGGCCCGCTCGCGCTCAGCCAGGACCCCGAGGGGCCCTTCGCCAACGACACGCTCGGCGGATCGCGCGAATCCCGGCTGCTCGACGCCTTCACGCTGACGATCGACCAGGACCTGGGCGACAAGCTCAAGCTGACCAGCCTGTCTTCCTATCGCTGGTTCAAGACGCTCAACCGCGAGGACGAGGACGGCACCAACCTGGCCGCGCATCATCTCGACACCGAGAATAACGAGCGTAACCGGAGCTATTACCAGGAACTGCGCCTCGCCCAGTCGACCAGCAGGCTGACCTGGGTGCTCGGCGCCAGCTATTTCCACGAAAGCGCGATGCAGAAAACGCGGACGATCGCGCTGACCGATTCGATCGACACGGTGCTCGCCAATGTCGCCGGCCTGCCGCTGTTCACCGTGCTCGACAGCGTCGGCCTGCCGGTATTCGGCATCCCCTGGGTGGAATCGATCGACAACCATGCCGACAATGATTCCTACGCGGCGTTCGGCGACCTGACCTGGTCGGCCACGCCGAAGCTGAACCTCACCGTCGGCCTGCGCTACACGCGGGACGAGAAGAAATTCTCCTGGCAGGTCAATCCGTACAGCGCGCCGGGGCTGACGCAGGTCGGCGCGCCGGGCGCGCTCTACAACGCGATCCTGGGCGCCAGCGTCTTCCCGGACGCCGCAACGATCAGCGTCGCCGATTTCTACAATGCGGTGGTCGGCACCAACATCATCTTCGAGGCGGGCGCACTGAACGGCACCCGCTTCACCCGCAAGGAAAGCTTCTCCGACGTCAGCCCGCGTTTCGTGATCGACTATCACTTCACCCCGGACGTGATGGCCTATGCCTCGGCCGCGCGCGGCTACAAGGCAGGCGGATACAACAGCGTCGAGCTCAATTCCTTCTTCAAGCCCGAGACGGTGTGGAACTTCGAAGGCGGCCTCAAGTCGAACCTGTTCGAGCGCCGGCTGCAGTTCAACCTGTCCGCCTATCACTATGTCTATCGCGACCGGCAGCAGCTCAGCCTGGAATCGATCAGCGGATCGGGCGTGCCACAATATGTGACGCTGAGCGGCGACTCCAGGGCATGGGGCATCGACCTCGACACCCGTTTCGCGATTGCGCCCGGTATCTCGATCGGCGCGGTGGCGGGCTATATCGACTCGGTCTGGGTCAGCCGCACCGAGCAGGGCGTGGACATCGACGGCCAGCCGACCGGCGAGCCCAGCTTCCGCGGCGTGCTGAACGCCCATCTCGACCGCGATCTTGGCGGCGGCGCCGGCGGCATCTTCGCCGATGCCAGCTACAGCTACACCTCGAAGCGGCGGCTCAACGACGCCATCCGCGCCTCCGACGCCGCGCTGGAGAACAGCCCGATCTATGGCGACATGGTCGATTTCTCGAAGCTCAAGCGCCTGCGCGGGAGCCGCGAGATCGTCAACGCGCGGATCGGCTGGCGGCTGCCGGGCAACGCCTTTTCGCTGTCGGTCTTCGCCGAGAACCTGTTCGACGTGCGCACCCCGCGCACGCTCAACCCGATCAGCGCGCAGACGCTGGGCACGCCCTATGTCCGCATGGACCGGCCGCGCTTCTGGGGAGTGGAGCTGAATGGGCGGTTCTGAGCCGGGCCGCCCGGCCTTCCCGCCCGGCTTCCGCTGGGGCGTGTCGGCCTCCGCCTATCAGATCGAGGGCGCGGTCGCCGAGGGCGGCCGCGGCCCTTCCACCTGGGACCGGTTCTGCGCCGAGCCCGGGCGGATCACCGACGGCAACAGCGGCGCAATCGCCGCCGATCACTATCATCGCTTCGCCGAGGATATCGCGCTGATGCGCGACCTGGGGGTGACCGACTATCGCCTGTCGATCGCCTGGCCGCGCATCCTGCCCGAGGGTCGCGGCACGGTGAACCAGCCCGGGCTCGACTTCTACGAACGGCTGGTCGACGCGCTGGGCGAGGCCGGCATCGCGCCGATGGTGACGCTCTACCATTGGGACACGCCCCAGGCGCTGGAAGATCAGGGCGGCTGGACCAATCGCGACATGGCCGGCTGGTTCGCCGATTATGCGGGGATCGTCGCCGCGCGGCTTGCCGACCGCGTGGCGCGCTGGGCGACGCTCAACGAGCCGATGGTGCTGACCAACATGGGCTATGCGGTCGGCGGCCATGCGCCCGGCAGGACGCTCGGGCTCGGCGCGCTGCCGGTGGCGCATCACCAGCTTCTCGGCCATGGCCGCGCGGTCGCGGCGCTGCGCGCCACCGGGGCGTCGGGCATCGGGATCGTCAACAACCAGATGCCGGTATGGCCGGCCAGCGACGATCCGGCCGACGTGGCGGCCGCCAATCTCTACCGCACCCTCACCTGCTGGCTCTACTCCGACCCGGTGCTGCTCGGTCGCTATCCCGAGGCGATCGGCGCGGTGATGCCCGGGCCGGTCGAAGCCGACCTCGCCGAGATCTCCGCGCCGATCGACTGGTACGGGCTCAACTACTACAATGCCGAGAAGGTCGGCGCGCCGAGCGAGACCGTGCGGGTGGTCGATGGGCATGCAATGCCGTCCGACCTGCCCTTCGACCTGGTGCCGATCGAGGGCCGCGCGACCACCGATTTCGGCTGGCCGGTCACCCCGGAGGGGCTGGGCGAGATACTGGCCGCGCTGCGCGCCCGCTATGGCCCGGCGCTGCCCCCGATCCATATCACCGAGAATGGCGCGGCCTATAGCGACGAGCCGGGACCGGACGGCGCGGTATGGGACGGCAGGCGGATCGACTATCACGCCGCGCATCTCGAGGTGCTCGCCGCCGCGATCGCGGGCGGCGCGGACGTGCGCGGCTATTTCATCTGGTCGATCCTCGACAATTTCGAATGGGCGGTCGGCCTGTCGCAGCGCTTCGGGCTGGTGCATGTCGATTACGAGACGCTGAAGCGCACGCCCAAGGCGAGCTTCGCCTGGTACCGCGACTTCATCCGGGCCCAACGAGCCTGAGATGACCGGGATCGCCTCCGCCTCGCCGGCGCCGCGGAGCGATCGCCTTTCCGCTGCCGGGCTTGCGGCGCTGGCGCTGGCCAATGCCGGGCTCTGGGCTGCGCTGTTCGGCCCGATCGAGCTGCTGCTCGCCCAGCATTCGAGCCTGCTGGCCCCCGACGGCAAGGTCGCGGTGCTCGGCATGGTCAGCGCGGCCGGAGGCGCGACGGCGATGCTGACCAACCCGATATTCGGCGCGCTGTCGGACCGCACCCGCTCGCGCTTCGGCCGCCGCCGCCCCTGGGTCGCATTCGGCGCACTGGCCGGCGCGGGGAGTCTGTTGCTCCTGTCCGGCGCGCAGAGCGTGGCGATGCTGGCGCTTGGCTGGTGCCTGGTCCAGGCATCGCTCAACGCGATGATGACCGCCTTGGTCGCGACCATCGCCGACCGGGTACCGGTGGCGGAGCGGGGTGCGGCGGGTGCCTGGTTCGCCTTTGCCCAGGCGCTGGGGATCGTCGGCGGCGTGGCGCTTGCCCATGCCACCGCGCCGGACCTTGCCGCCGGCTATCGCAGCTGCGCGGCGCTGCTGCTGGTCTGCGCCCTGCCCTTCCTGCTGATCGAGGATCCAGGCCCGACACCCCTGCCCGCTCCACCGACAGCGACGGCGCGCCCGCCCGCCGGCACCGCCGACATGGTCTGGGCCTGGCTGACCCGCTTCTGCTTCAACCTGATCTCCGCCCTCGCCCTGCTCTATCTGCTCTACTATCTCGGCGACGCGATCCATCGCCCCGCGCCCGATGGCGACGTGCTGCTGCTTACTGCGCTCCACATCGCCGCCATGGTGATCGTGCTGGTGCCGGCGGGCCTAGCCTCGGACAGGATCGCACGGCGCAAGCCGTTCGTGCTCGCGGCATCGGCTTCGATGGCAATCGGCATGACCCTGCTCGCGGTGCAGCCGGCCTGGGGGCTGGTCATCACCGGGGTTGCCTTCGCGGGGATCGGCTTCGGCCTCTATTCGGCGGTCGACGTCGCCATCGTCACCGAAGTGATCCCCGAGGCAGAGGAATCGGCTCGCGATCTCGGCATCTTCAACATCGCCAATGCCCTGCCCCAGGTCGCCGCCCCGGCGCTGGCCGCCGCGCTGATCGCCTTTGCCGGCTATGGCGCGCTCTATGGCGCGGGCGCGCTGCTGGCGCTGGTCGCGGCCGTCACCGTACTGCGGATACGGGCGGTTGGATGACGCCGCCCGATCGCGTAGAGCGCCCCCGATGGCGAAGCTGAATATCTCCCGGCCCTCCTCCACCGTCGAGCCGAAGCAGGCCCGGGCGCTGCAGACGCGCGAGACGCTGCTGGAAGTGACCGCCGAACTGCTCGCCGAAGTGGGCATCGAGCGCATCTCGACCAACATGATCGCCCAGCGCGCGGGCATGACCCCGCCGACCTTCTACCGCTATTTCGACGACAAGTTCGCCGTGGTGGAAGCACTGGGCATGCGGCTGATGGAACGCCAGAACGCCGTGCTCGCGGACTGGATCGAGCGCTATGCCCATCGCGGGATCGAGGTAGCGGCCGCGCATGCCGGGGATCTGCTGCGCGAAACCGCGCTGGTGACCCAGAACGAGCCCGGCGGGGTCTGGGTCGAACGCGCGCTCCACGCGACGCCACGCCTCGAGCATATCCGCATCGAGTCCCACCGTTTCGTCGCGGACAAGCTCGCCGACGCCTTCGCGCCGCTGCTGCCGGCGATCCCGCGCGAGGCGATCTGGCGGCGGATGCGGATCGCGGTCGAGTTCGGCTATGTCACCGGCGAGCTGCTGCACAGCGAGCAGGACGTGCCCGAGGAGCTGCTGCTCGCGGAGACGGCGGAGATGCTCCGGTCGGCCTTCACCAGCTGGGGCAGCGCCGCGGGGAGCGCCGGCTAGGCGAAACGATCCGGCCGGAAGGCGTCCAGCGGTTCGGCGGTTATGCCATCCACGATCTCCTGCGCCGCCAGCCGCCCCAATGCGGGCGCGAGCGTGACGCCGCTATGGGTGACGGCGACGTAGAGCCCGCCCAGCTTCGGCGCGAACCCGACGACGGGGAAGGAATCCGCCGGCACCACGCGCTGGCCGACGCTGACGCGCTCGATCCCGGCATTTGCGATGCCCGGCAGATAGGTGGCCGCCGCGTGCTGGATTGCCTGTCCGAAGGCTTCCCCCCCCGCCCCTTCCGGTGCGCCGCCCTCATGCCCGCTGATGCTGGCGACGAAGCGGCCGTCCGGCATCTGCTTGAAGGTACTGCGCGGCGCGAAGACCACCCGATCGAGCACCGGCCTTTGTGGACGGGTGTGGAGCAGCACGCCCGGCGAAGCGGTGAGCGGCAGTCCTATGCCCGCCTGCCCGGCCAGCGCCTCGCTGCCCAGGCCCGCCGCGAGCACCACGGTATCGGCTTCGATCACCCCATCCGCCGTCTGCACGCCGGCAACCTTGCCGTCGCGGACGAGCAGCGAGCGCACTTCGACCGGCGCCCGCAATTTCGCACCGAGTTTCCGCGCACGCTCGAGCAATGCGGCCACCGCGCCGACGGGATCCACCGCCCCTTCCTCCGGGAAGAAGGCCGCCGCCGAGACCGGGCCGATGTCGAGCCCCGGCAGCAGGGTCTTGAGCGCTCCCGCATCCACACTACGCCCGGCATAGCCCCAGGATTGCGCGATTCTCAGGCTCGCACCCAGCCTGGCCGCCTCGGCCTCGCTGTCGCGCCAATAGGTTGCTCCGCCCCATTGCAGGGGAAGCGCCGGGCCGGCCTCCTGCTGCCAGATCCGCCAGCCTGCCATGCCCAGCCAGTTCAGCTGGAAATAGGGCCGCGAGCCGGTCTTGGTCGAAGCGTTGAGATAGGCGAAGGAATCGCCCGTCGCCCCCGCCGCCGGCCTGGACTTCTCGAGGATGGTGACCGCCACGCCGCGCTTGGCAAGTTCATAGGCGATCGCGGCGCCGACGATCCCGGCGCCGATCACGATCGCGGTGCGGGTCCCCGGTGCAGCCGGACGGGCGCATACGGCCGCGGGGAGCAGCGGGGCGGCTGCCAGCAGCCCCAGCGTGGCGCGGCGGTCGATCCTCACTGGCCGGCCTTCGGCTTGGCGAGCGCCTGCACCTGGCCCCAGACGCGCAGGAAGTTGCCGCCCCACAGCTTGGCGATATCGCCCTCGCTATAGCCTCGGCGCTGCAGCTCGGCGGTGATGTTGACGGACTCGCCGACATCGTTCCAGCCGATCACGCCGCCGCCATGGTTGAAGTCGGACGAGATGCCGACATGGTTGATGCCGATCTTCTTCACGACATAGTCGATCTGATCGACATAGTCCTTGAGCGATGCGCGATAGTCCGGGCTGCCGGTGATCTCGTGGAATTCCTCGCTGTACTTCGCGAAGACCGCGGGCGGGAGCACCTTCACGCCCTTGTCCGACAGCGGCTGGATGCCCGCCGGCGTCTTGTCCTCGGGAATGCCGTAGCGGCGGCGGATCTCGTTGAGCTTGGCCAGCGCTTCCGGCGGGAAGGCCTTCACCCAGGAGCTGTACGCGTTGATCGCGACCACGCCGCCCTTGGCCGCGATCGCCTGCAGCGTCGCGTCGTCCAGGTTGCGCGGATGGTCGATCACCGCGCGCGCATTCGAATGCGAGGCGATCACCGGGGCACGGCTCAGCTCCAGCACCTGACGAACGCCCTGGGCGGTGATCTGCGATACGTCGATCACCACGCCGAGATCGTTGAGCCGCGCGACCGCCTGGCGCCCCAGCGGCGACAGCCCGCCATGTTCATTGAGCTTGTCGCCGCGCAGCAGGTTGGGCCGGGCCGAGTCCGCCAGGTCGTTGTTGCCGGCATGGGTGAAGCCGAAGATCGACACACCCTTGGCATGCCAGGCGTCGAGCTGGCTCAGGTCCTTGCCGATCAGATTGCCGTTGAGGATCGACAGGATGATCGCGACGCGCCCCGAACCCTCGATCGCCTGCAGCTCCTCGGGCGAACGCGCAATCTCGGTCTGCTGCGGATAACGCCGGACCACGGCCTGGATCGCATCCAGCTTCTGCTGCCCCTTGGCCGCGGCTTCGGCATAGCCGGCAGGGGTGCGCGCATTCTGCGGCACGAAGATCGCAAGCACCGCGCCCTTCAGCCGGCCGCGCTTCGCCTTGACGAAGTCGAACTGGTCGGGCCCGTCCTGGCCGGGGTCATGCGCGCCGGTGCCGAAGTCGAACGGGATGTCGAGATGGTTGTCGAGATTGGGGATGCGCTCCTGGAGCGCGGTCGCCGCCTGGAGCTGTTCCGGCGTGAAGCTCTGGGCATGCGCGCCGGCAAGGGGCAGCGCCGCCCCTGCCAGCAGCAGGAGCAGTTTCGAACGGAGGACAAATCGGGCCATGGGATGTCTCGCTTGGAAAAGGGGGATTATTGCGCGGGGCGGGTCAGCTGGCGGGCGATGAGCTGCCAGCCGCGCGGCCCCTTGGTCCACACGTCGAGGCCCGAAAGCCGTGCGGTGCTGGTGGTGCCGTCGTCCTTGCTCAGGTGGAACGTCCAGCTGGCGGTGACATAGGCGACATTGCCGTAGCTGCGGACCTTGGCATCGGCGATGTCGACCGCGGTGAAGCGCTTGCCGGGCGCCAGGGTCCGGTCGATCTGCTCGACCTTGGAGAGCACCGCGCCATCGGTATGGCCGTAGGAAAGGTCCGGGTGGAAGGCGGTGTCCAGCCCGGCCCGATCGGCCTTCACCACGGCTGTACGATAAGCATCGATCGCAGCGATCACCGCGGAGCGGGTCGCGGCGGAGCCACGCTCCTCGACCGCCGCATGCTCCTGCGCGAAAACCGGAATGGACGACAGGCTGGCGGCACCGGACAGGCCGGCAGCAGCGATCAGCAACGCGCTGAGATATCGGGATTTCATGGGAACTGGCTCCTTAGAAGGACAGGTCGAGGCGGGCAAAATAGGTGCGGCCGGCGCCACCCTCGGGCGACAGGCCCGAGTAGAGCGCGACCACGGGATTGCGGGCGGCGGGCAGGACCTGGTCGGGATGGCTGTCGAGCAGGTTGTTGATGCCGGCCGAGACGCGGGCATTGGCGAACAGGCGATAGCCGGCCGAGAAGTTCACCACTTCCTGCGGCCCGAAGCGCTGGTCATAGGCGACCACGGCGTTGCGCGCCCAATAGATGCCATAGCGCGTGCTGGAGAGATGGGCGTCGAACCCACCATTGGTGTAGTCGGCCGCCAGGCGCACGAACGTGTCGGGGTTCCACTCCTCGATCAGGCCGCGTGCCTCATGCCCGATCAGCGACAGGCCGCTACCCGCCAGCACCGCCGGGGTCGCCTTGATATGGGTGATCTTGGTGTCGCTCAGGTTGAAGCCGGCACTCAGGTCGAGCCGCTGGTCCTCGCCCAGCCGCCAGCGATAGCGCGCCGTCGCATCGATGCCGCGGGTCCGGGTGTCGACGGCGTTGGTGAAATATTGCGCGCCCGAATAGGTCGGGAAGCCGGCGCTGGTCAGCACCTGCCGGACCAGCGTGCCCGTAAGCGTCTCGGACAAGGCGATGCGGTCGTCGATCGTCGTCTGGTAGAAATCCACCGTCACCGACAGGTCACTGCTCGGCGTCCAGACCAGGCCGGTCGAGAGGTTGGTCGCCTTTTCCGGCTTGAGCGCCGTCGCGCCGAGCGCACGGGCGACCGCGCTGTCCACCCGTGCCAGCTTGTTGGTGGCCAGCACGCCGTTGGTGATGTTCGGGATGGTCCGCGAATAGGCCGACTGGCCGAGCGATGGCGCGCGGTAGCCGGTGCCGGCGCTGCCGCGCCAGGCGAGCTTGGGCGTCACTTCATAGCGCAGCGCCAGGCGCGCGTTGGCGGTGGTGCCGAAGTCCGAATAATGCTCGACGCGGCCGGACGCGGTGACGCGCAGGCCCTTGGCCAGTTCGGTCTCGAGCTCGAGATAGCCGCCGACCACGTCGCGGGTGCTGCGTCCCGCGTCATCGGGCGAGAAGCCGCCAAAGCCCTGCGAGGCCGGCGTCGCCACCTTACCGGCATTGGGTCCGTCGAGGATCGGCACGCCGCCATTGGCCCAGGAGCCGTAGTCGCCCTCGAACACCTGATAGGCTTCGTGGCGATAGGCCAGGCCCGCCGCGACATTGAGGGGTCCGCGCAGCAAGCCGGTCTCGAACGGACGCTTCCAGTCGAAGGTGACATTGGCCTGCTCGTTGAGCAGGTCGCCGGTGTTGAACGATGTCGGGCTGGCGGTACCCAGGCTGGCATTGTTGGTGTTGTAGACCAGGCTCTCCACCCGGTTGCGGCCATAGTTCGCACCCAGGTCGAAGTCGCCGGCCTTGCCCGACCAGCGCGCGCCGCCGCCGATCGAGGCGTCGCGGGAATGGACGCGCAGGAAAGGCTGGAAACCGTCCGGAAACAGCACGCGAACCGTCTGATCCGCATTGGGCTGCCTCAGGTTCCCGAATCCCTCATCCTTCCGCCACCCATAGCTTCCGGTGAGGTACAGCGTCACGCCGCCTACGGTGCTTTCGGCGTTGAGCAGCAGGTTCTCGCGCTTGGTGGCGCCGCTGCCATAGAACCAGTTGCGGTTGGGAAAGCTCGCCTCGCGCGGATCGCCGGCGAAGTACATCGTGCGGTTGTCGCGCCCCGAAAGCCGGGTGCGGCCGATGTCCCACACGTCAAAGGCCAGCGTGACCGAGCCCTCACCCGGCAGCTTGGCGCCGATCGAGCCCTCGATGCTCTTGGTCTCGCCATCACCCTGGTCGTTGACGCCGTATTGGACCGCGAGGTTACCGTGCCCGGCCTGCTTCTTGAGCACGATGTTGACCACGCCGGCGATCGCGTCCGAGCCATATTGGGCGGAAGCACCGTCGAGCAGCACTTCGACGCGCTCGATCGCGCTCAGCGGGATGCTGTTGAGGTCGACCGTCTGCGCGCCCTTGGCGACGCCGCTGCCGGCGTTGAGCTGGGCGGTCGCGTGGCGGCGTTTGCCGTTGATCAGCACTAGCGTCTCGTCCGCCGCCAGGCCACGCAGCGACACGCCTTTCACAAAGCTGGCCGCGTTCGACGAGGGTACCGAGGTGGGGAAGTTGAAGGAAGGCACGAGGCGCTGCAGCGCCTCGGACAGGGTGCGCGCGCCGGTTGCCTGCAAATCCTCGCCGCTAACGAGCTGGACCGGGGCGGAGCTTTCCAGCGCCTTGTTGCCGCTGCGCGAGCCGACCACGACGATGGCATCCTGCTCGTCTCCGGTCGCGCCGGATTGCGCCTGGGCGGGCGAGATCAGCGCGAGAGGTGCCGCTATCGCAGCGACGGCAACGCCACCGAATAACCGAAGACCAATTCTGCCGATACCAGCGCACGCCGCTCGAGCATCATAGTTCTTATAACGCATGACTATGCTATCCCCCTGATGGACATCAGGCGGGTTGACCCACATTATTTCAGCACAACTTCTCGTTCGCGAAGCCACTTGGAAAGCTTCACCGCACGGAATTATCATCCCTTCCGGGAATCATTGCAGAAACGCGCAACCCACCTTTGTTTTTGCTTACAGCTAAAAACCTACCGAAATGGTGGGAATTGGCGAGATAGTTACCCTTTATGTCTACCTAGGGGAGCTATCGGTAATTAAATTTCGCAAGCAAACCCAAGACTTGGCTGCCTTCGTCAGCGCGCGATCAGCCCGGAATAGGACTGTAGGACCTGGTCCAATATGCCCGGCCAGCGATACCCACTCGCCGCGACATGCGCCTCGCGGGCGAGCGAGAAGCGCAGGTCAGGCCGCTCGATCAGTTGCCCTACCGCTTCGGCCAGTTCCGGCGCCGAGGCCGGAGTGAGCATGCCGGATCGTCCCGGCGCGATCAGTGCCTGGGCGCTCCCGACATCGGCGCTGACCACCGCGAGACCGGAGGCCATCGCCTCGAGATTGACGTTGCCGAAGGCCTCGGTCGTGCTCGGGTTGATCAGGACATCGGCGCTCGCCACCGCGCAGCCCAGCGCCCTGCCGTCGAGATGCCCCGTGAAGACTGCGTCAGGCAGCAGCGTGCGGAACCGTGCCTCGGCCGGTCCGGTACCGACGATCAGCGGGCGCAGCGGATAGCCGCGCTCGCGCAGCAGCCGGACCGTGTCCGCGAATACCGCGATGCCCTTCTCGATCACCAGCCGGCCGAAGAACAGCGGGACGATCTCGTCATCGCGGTAGCCCAGCGCGCGGCGCCAACCCAGGTCGCGCAGAACAGGCGAGAATGCGGCGGGGTCGATGCCCCGCCCCCAGATCGCGATATCCTCGCGCGCCACGCCCATTGCCACCAGGCTGTCGGCCGAGGCGGCATTGGGTGCCAGTACCCGATCGCTCGCCTGGTAGAAGCGCCGCAGGTGCCATTCGCCGAGCCCCCGCAGAGCACCCAGCCCGTAATAGTCGAAATAGGTCTCGAATCGGGTGTGCAGGCTCGCCACCACCGGCACATCAAGCTGGCGCGCCAGCTTCTGGGCGCCCCTGCCGAGCAGGTCCGGCGCGGAGACATGGATGATGTTGGGCGCGAAGCGCTCGATATCGGCGCGTACCGATCGCGGCAGGCCCAGCGCGACGCGGAACTCACTGCGGCCCGGTATCGGCACCGACGGCACCGACACCAGGTCCCCGGCAGGCGCGAAGGCGGGTTCGGCGATGGTCGGGGAATAGACCCGCACTTCCGCCCCGCGATCAAGCAGGTGGTCGACCAGGCGATTGAGCGCCCGATTGGCTCCATCCCGTACGCAGTTATAGTTGCCCGAGAACAGCGCGACCCGCATCCGCGTCGCCGGTGTGCCGTCATTGGCGGGACGCTCGCGACGCGCGGGCACTGCCGGATCGGCCGTCCCGATCGGGCGAACCTGTACCGACGGCCCCGGCCTGCGGGCGGAAACGTCGGCACGGGGAAAGTCGGCGGGCGAAATCTTCATGGTGATGCAGATCATGCGCGAGGCGACGCCACCTCGCACGCATTATTCGTTACGGAAGCTGAATGACGACTGACACGGCACGCCGGTTCTGCGCATGCGAGGCCTCGTCCGATCCCAGCGCCTCGGGCCGCTCCTTGCCATAGGAGATGGTCGTGATCCGCGCCGGCGCAATGTCCTGCATGGCCAGGAACTCGGCCGCGGCGCGCGCGCGGCGATCGCCCAGCGCGAGGTTATATTCGCGCGTACCGCGCTCGTCGGCATGTCCCTCGACCAGGAAAGCGACGCGCGGATGCTGGCGCAGCCACTGCGCCTGGCGAGTCAGCGTGGCGCGCGCTTCGGGCGAGAGCGTATAGGCATCGAAGGTGAAGAACACGCGGTCACCCGCCGTCGCCGCGAGATCGGCCTGCAATCGAGCCAGAGCCGGATCCTCGCCATTCTCGGCATGGCCCTCGCCGCCCGTGCCAGCGCCGGTGACGTCGGAAGCATTGCCCGGCGCCTGCCGCTTGGTGCAGCCGCCAAGCGCCGCCGCACCGATCATCACCGCCAGCATCAGTTCCTTACGCATACCCTCTCCCAGGAAATGTTTCGGAAACATCCCTAGAGAGGCTTTGATGGAGGGCGTTACTATAGGTTTTTTATGCATGGACCCGCATGCGCAGGCGCCATAGCCCTTTTCGTCGAGAGCGCGCTTTTCTGCATTCCCCTCTCGCAGGCCTCCCCCCAAAAGAGGCGCGTGTTCCCACCGCGGCGGCGGGCAGCAAGGTCGTCCCCGGCCAAGCCCGCCGCCCGGACCAGCCAGAGGCAACGCAACGAGCTTGATGACGTCCCGACGCCCGAACGCGATCGCCCGCCTGCTCCTCGCGCGCCTGCATCTGGATCGCGACGACATGCTGCGCACCGCGGTCGTGCTCGCGCTTTCGGCCGTCATTGCCTTTGCCGTCTACCCACTGGGCGAAGTCGCCTCGGCGCTGGTGTTCGTGCTCGGCATCACCGTCGCCGGCGCGTTGAGCGGCCTGGCATCGGCGCTCATCGCCGCGCTCGCCGCCTTCCTGATCTACAATTTCTACCTGACCGAGCCCGCCCTCACCTTCCGGATCGCGACCGGGGGCGATCTTGCGCCGCTGATCGTCTTCAACCTGTGCGCCTTGGTCTCCGGCGTGCTGGCCGGCCAGCTCAAGGATCATGCCCAGGCGGCGCGATCGAGCAACCTGCAGCTCCACAGCCTGCTGGCGCTGAGCCGTCAGCTCCAGTCCGCGATCCGCCTGCCCGACGTCGTCGCCACGGTGGAGCGCGCCGTCCATGACATTCTTGGCGCGGGTGCAGCCCTGTTCCGCTTCGAGGGCGGGGAACTGCGCAGCCTTGCCCCGGCATTGGCGGAAGCGGATTGGCGTGCATTCGCAGAACGGATCGCGGCCAAGGCCGTGCCCCAGGGCGAAGGCACGTTATTGGGCAGGCTGCTCAAGCCCGCCAACGCTCCCGATGCCGTGCTGGTGATCGAGCCGCTGCGCCCGGGAAAGATCACGCCGGCCTTCATCGATGCGGTCGCCAATCTGGTCACGCTCGCGCTCGAACGCGCCGCCCTGTCTGAGCAGATCACCGAGCGCCAGGCGGTCGCGCGCGCCGAGCAGCTCAAGACCGCGCTGCTCGCTTCGGTGAGCCATGATTTCCGCACCCCGCTCACCGCGATCAGCGCTTCAGCGTCGAGCCTGATTGCTTATGGGGAGAGATTCGATCCCGAGACCTCGGCGGGGCTGTTGCGGGGGATTGTCGAGGAATGCGAGCGGCTAAATCGCTATACCGCCAACCTGCTCGAGATGAGCCGGCTGGAAGCGGGCGGTATCGCGCAGCCGCTGCAGATCCTGGGCGCTGCCGAGATGGCCGCCGCCGCGCTCCACCGGGTCCGCCCGCGCGCCGGCGGGCGGCAGATGTCGCTCCAGGCCCCCGCTCCCGATCTGCTCGTCGCCGCCAATGCCGCCCTGTTCGAGCTGGTGCTGATCAACATCCTCGACAATGCGATCCTCTACAGCGACGACGATGCCCGGGTGGAGATCGCCATCACCGCCGAGCAGGGCGCCTGCCGGATCGACATCGCCGACAGCGGCCAGGGCATTCCCGAGGCGGCACTGCGCCGCGTGTTCGAGCGTTTCTATCGTGCGGGCCGCAGCGAGGCGGCGGGGCGCGGCAACGGCCTGGGGCTCGCCATCGCCAAGGGCTTCGTCGAAGCGCTGGGCGGCACGATCGAAGCCACGCTTCCCGGCCTGGACGGCCGCGGCACCCGCATCACCATTCGTCTTCCGCTCGCCGAGGCAGCACAAGCATGACCAACATCCTCCTCGTCGATGACGAACCCGCGCTGATCGCGGTGCTGAAACCGGTGCTCGGTGCCGAAGGCTATAGCGTCGCCACCGCCTCCGGCGGCGCGGCGGCGCTGCGCATGGCGGAGGACATCAAGCCCGAAGTCGTGCTGCTCGACCTCGGCCTGCCCGATATCGACGGCAAGGACGTGATCCGCGCGCTCCGCGCAACCAGCGCCGTGCCGATCATCGTCATCTCCGCCCGCCACCAGGAAGGCGAGAAGATCGCCGCGCTCGACAATGGCGCCGACGACTATGTGAACAAGCCCTTCGAGATCGGCGAGCTGATGGCCCGCATCCGCGCGGCGATCCGGCGCAGCTCCAGCCTGGAGAACGCCCCCAGCACCTATCGCAGCGGCCCGCTGGAAATCGATTTCCAGACGCGGCGGGTGTCGCTGGCCGGTGACACGGTGAAGCTCTCCCCCAAGGAATATGACCTGCTGCGCACGCTGGCGCTGAGTGCAGGCCAGGTGGTTACCCACAAAAGGCTGCTCGCCGTCGGCTGGGGCAGCGACGGCGCCGACAGCCAGTATCTTCGGGTCTATATCGGCCTGCTCCGCCAGAAGATCGAGGAAGACCCGAGCGATCCCCGCCTGCTGGTGACCGAGCCGGGCGTCGGC
Source organism: Sphingomonas kyeonggiensis (assembly GCF_014204495.1). GTDB lineage: Bacteria > Pseudomonadota > Alphaproteobacteria > Sphingomonadales > Sphingomonadaceae > Sphingomonas > Sphingomonas kyeonggiensis_A. Next base: position 210,819 of record NZ_JACHLN010000003.1, read on the forward strand.
TACCGCCTCGCCAGCGCCAACTGATCCACGACGGAACCCAGCAGCGGGGTCCGGACATTCAACAGGGCAGCCGCGATCCGGCGGCGCCAGAAACAGGACAGAGCCTTGGAAACCGTATCGATCATCCTGTTCCTGCTGCTTGCCGTGGTGGTCAGCGGCGCATTCGCCCGGATGCTGCCGTTCGGCGTGCCGGTGCCGCTGGTGCAGATCCTGCTCGGCGCGGTGATCGGGCTGTCCACCTCGCACCGGGTCGTGCTGGATCCCGAACTGTTCCTCTTCCTGTTCCTGCCGCCGCTCCTGTTCCTCGACGGCTGGCGCATCCCCAAGGACGAGCTGTTCAAGGATCTGTCGACCGTGGTCGAGCTCGCGCTCGGGCTGGTGCTGCTCACCGTGATCGGCATGGGGCTGCTGATCAACTGGATGATCCCGGCGATGCCGCTCGCCGTTGCCTTCGCACTTGCCGCGGTCGTCTCGCCGACCGATCCGATCGCGGTTTCGGCGATCGCCGCGCGCGTGCCGATCCCGAAGCGCATGATGCACATCCTCGAAGGGGAATCGCTGCTCAACGACGCTTCAGGCCTGGTCTGCCTGCGCTTCGCCGTAGCCGCCGCGCTGACCGGCAGCTTCTCGGCAGGCGAAGCGGCGCTCACCTTCCTCTGGGTCGCCGGCGGCGGCCTGGCGATCGGCGTGCTCGTCACCCTGGCGGTGTCGGGTGCCAAGACCTGGGTCACCCGCCGCTGGGGCGAGGATACCGGCTCGCAGATCCTGGTCAGCCTGCTGATCCCGTTCGGCTCGTACCTGCTGGCCGAGCATTTCCACGCGTCGGGCATCCTCGCCGCGGTGGCTGCGGGCGTGACGATGACCTTCGCCGAGATCTCCCGCCAGGCGATGGCGGTCACCCGCATGCGCCGCAACTCGGTTTGGGACACGCTGCAATTCACCCTGAACGGCGTGATCTTCGTGCTGCTCGGCGAACAGCTGCCGGGCATCGTCGCCGGTGCGAAGGAGACGGTGCTGCTGACCGGCCATCATTCGCCCTGGTGGCTGGGCATCTATGTCGTGGCGATCGTCGCGGGCCTCGCCGCGCTGCGCTTCGCCTGGGTGTGGACGTCGCTGCGCCTCACCATCCTGCGCAAGCGCGAGGGCACCGCCGAGATGCAGAGCCCGAACTGGCGGCTGGTAGCGGCGACTTCTTTCGCCGGCGTGCGCGGCGCGATCACCCTGGCCGGTGTGCTCACCCTGCCGCTGGCGCTGCGCGACGGCACGCCCTTCCCTGCGCGCGACCTGGCGATCTTCCTGGCCGCCGGCGTCATCATCGTGTCGCTGGTCCTCGCCAGCGTCGGGCTGCCGATCCTGCTCAAGGACCTGAAGCTGCCGCCCGAGCCCTCCCGCCAGGCGGAAGAGGATTCCGCGCGCGTCGCCACGGCGGAGGCGGCGATCCGCGCGGTCGAGCGGCACCAGCATGAACAGGGCGAAGCGCATGACGATCCCGGCCTTTATGCGGCGGCCGGCGGCCGGGTGATGGACTTCTACCAGGAGCGGATCGACGGGCTGAGCGACGGCGGCGCCGACGAGCTGCGCCTGCAGGAACGGCTGGCCAGCGAATTGCGCCTGGTCGGCATCCAGGCCGAGCGCGCCCAGCTGCTGGAGCTTGCCAGGGCCCGCGCGATCGGCAGCGAGATCGCCCGCAAGCTAACCCGCGAACTCGACCTTGCCGAGGCCCGCCACCGCGGGTGACGCACGCGAAAAGGCGCGCGGTGCCGGAACACCGCGCGCCCTTCGTTCAGCTGATCGTTCAGGCAGCGTCGACCATCACGATCTCGCTGTCCTCGATCGCGGTGACCTTGAGCACGGCAAGGTCGCTGATCGCAGCGCCGTCCCGGGCGTTGACCCGGACGCCGTCGATCTCGATCGCGCCGGTAGCGGGCACGAGATAGGCCTTGCGGTCCGCGCCCAGCGCATATTCGGCGGTCTCGCCGGCCTTGAGCGTGGCGCCGATCACCCGCGCATCGGTGCGGATCGGCAGTGCGTCATTGTCGTTCTCATAGCCCGAGGCGAGCGTGACGAAATGGCCCGAGCGATCGCCCTTGGGGAAGGGCTTGGCGCCCCAGCTCGGCGCTTCGCCGTCGCGGGTCGGCACGATCCAGATCTGGAAGATCCGGGTGGTCACGTCCTCCAGATTGTATTCCGAGTGACGGATGCCGGTGCCGGCGCTCATCACCTGGACGTCGCCAGCCTCGGTACGGCCCTTGTTGCCCAGATTGTCCTGGTGGGTGATCGCGCCCTCGCGGACATAGGTGATGATCTCCATGTCGCGGTGCGGATGCGGCGGGAAGCCGGTCTGCGGCGCGATCGTGTCGTCGTTCCACACGCGCAGGTTGCCCCAGTGCATGCGGGCGGGATCATGATAGCCGGCGAACGAGAAGTGGTGCTTGGCGTCGAGCCAGCCGTGATTGGCGCCGCCGAGGCTGTCGTAAGGGCGAAGTTCGATCATCTTGCATCTCCTGTGGGGTAGCGCTGGCCGCCCCTTGTGAGACTGGATTTAGGGCTTGCCCGCTTTATTGATCAGAGGGATAAAATCCTTCGAAACGTTCGAGGAAGTTGAATAGTGAATACGCCGGGCACGCCGACCTACGACCAGCTGCGCATCTTCCTGACGATCGTCGATACCGGCAGCTTCGCGGGCGCCGGGCGCAAGCTCAACCGGGCGGTTTCGGTCATCAGCTACGGCATCGCCAATCTCGAAGCGCAGCTCGGCATCCTGCTCTTCGAGCGCGAGGGCACCCGCAAGCCGCAGCTCACCGTCGCCGGCCGCGCCCTGCTCGCCGAGGCGCGCAGCATCGCGCACGGCATGGACGGGCTGCGCGCCAAGGTGAAGGGGCTGCTCGACGGGCTGGAGGCCGAAGTCAGCCTGGCGGTGGACGTGATGCTGCCGGCCGAGCGGCTCGGCAAAGTGCTGCGCGCCTTTGCCCGCGAATATCCCACGGTGCAGCTGCGCCTGCATGTCGAGGCGCTGGGCGCGATCACGGCGATGGTGCTCGATCACGAAGCGGTGATCGGCATTTCGGGGCCGCTCTCGTCCGGCGTCGAGGGGATCGAGAGCATGGTGGCGGGATCGGTGCCGATGGTGCCGGTGGCTGCGCCCGATCACCCGCTCGGGCGGATGGAAGTGATCCCGCCGGGCGCCGGGCGCGACTATACCCAGCTCGTGCTGACCGACCGTTCGCGCTTCACCGAGGGGCAGGACTTCTCGGTCACCAGCCCCAAGACCTGGCGACTGGCCGATCTGGGCGCGAAGCACGCGCTGCTGCGCGAGGGGATCGGCTGGGGCAACATGCCGCTGCCGATGATCGAGGCGGACCTGGTGGCCGGCACGCTGATCCGGCTGGGGATGCCCGACCATGTCGGCGGCACCTATCGCTTCTCGGGCATCTGGCGCCGCGACACCCCGCCGGGGCCGGCGGCGGCGTGGCTGCTCGACCAGTTCGTCCAGCTCGGCGCGCATGATGCGGAGCTGGCGGGGATGACGGACGTTTAGAATATAGCTGCTCCCCGGCGAACGCCGGGGCCCAGGGTTTCTCTGCTGTATCGCTCTGTTACCCTGGGCCCCGGCGTTCGCCGGGGAACAAGTAAGGCGTTACTTTGCCAGCGGCTCCCGCGCCGCGGGATGCAGCGCGCAGGCGGCGGTGCCGACCAGCACCATCGCGCCGGCAAGGATCAGCGGCGGGGTGAGCCCGTAGCGGTTGACCAGCACCGCCCCCAGCGCCGCGCCGAGGAAGATCGCCAGGACGCCGCCGATCCGCCGCGCCCAGTTGGGGTTGCTGCCGCCCGCGAAGTGCGAGTCCGCCGCCAGGCCGGTGAGCGTCAGCGTCAGCACCGTCGTCGTCAGGTCGGGCACCTTGAGCTGGCGGATCGTCGCGTTGCGGAAGCCCATCGCTACGCCCGTGAGCCCGATGATCGCGAACACGCTGGCGGTGGGCGACTGGCTGGGAATGTCGAAGCCGATCGAGACGCCCGCCGCGATCCACAGCAAGGCTGCCTCCACCAGCGCCGCGACGATCAGCCAATGGTGCAGCGGTCGTCCCGCATGATGCTTGCCGATCCGCCCCGCGATCAGCGCGCCGATCAGGAAGGCCGCGATCGCGGCGACGAACGGCGCCACCCGGAAGCCCGGCGTACCGGCGGCGGCGAAACCGAGAAAGACGATGTTGCCGGTCATGTTGGCCGTGAACACCTTGCCCAGCCCGAGCACGCTGATCGCGTCGACCAGGCCGGTGGTGACCGAGAGCAGCAGCAACAGCCAGGGGAGCGGAGTCGAGGATTTGGCGGCGGACATGATGGGAACTCCCTTTTTTGATCTGGCTGTTTGATCTGGCTGTTCCCCGGCTTTCGCCGGGGAACGATTGGGGTCTAGGGCGCGCCCGATTTCGCAAACATCCGAATAAAATCAGCCCTATCATTCGATATTATCGAAAGGTCAGAACCGGAAATTGGCCTCCAGCCCCAGCATGGCGATCGTCTTCGCCGGTCCCGTCTCGCGGATGAAGGCGCCGGGCACGAAGGCGGAGAGCGATGCCGACAGCTCGAGCTCGGCAGTCGCCTGCCAGGCGACCGTCGCCTCGGCTTCCTTGCCGATGAAGCGGGCGCGACTGCCCCCCGCCGCGCGGATCAGATTGCCGGGAATGTCATAGACGCCGTCGGTGCGGCTGTATCGCCAATAGGCCATGGCGGCGAGGCTGGCGGAGATGTCCCTGGCCAGTGTGGCGCTGACCCGGGGATTGAGGCTGACGATGTTGGTCGGCCCCACCGGCGACAGCTCGCCGAAATACTTCCCCTTGGGAAACAGCGCGTTGAAGGTGCCGAGCGTGCCGTTGCCGGGCTTGCCGTCGCCGCTGACCAGGTTGAAGCGCAGTGTCGCATCGGGCGCCAGCGGCGCGGCGGGAAAGCTGCGGCCGACTTCGGTGCCCAGCGTCCAGGCGGCGATCCGTTCGCGCCCGAAGCGGCCGAACTGGGCGACACCCTCGACATTCCAGTGCCAGTCGCCCCGCGTGCCGTGCGAGCGCAGCCCGAAGCTGTGTCGCTCCTCGCGCCCGCTCACCCCGCCGAAGCGCGCGAGATCGTTGCGATAGCCGAGATAATAGAGGTCGAGCCCCGGCAGCACGCCGTACGCGCCCCAGAGCGACTTGCTGTCCGAGGTCCGGTCGTCGAACGTCCCCGGCCGCGGCTGCACCGGACGGACCGCGAGCAGGCTCACCTTCGCCTTGCCGAGCGTCACATCCGCCCGCGCGCCGTCGAACGCGAGCGGGACATTGGGGCCATAGCGGGTGCCGATGAGCCGCTCGGTGCCGAGCGACAGCATCTGGCGCCCGGCGCGCAGGGTCACCGGGCCGAGATCGACTTCGCCGAACCCCTGGAGCAGGTCCGCGCGGGTCTGGTCGACCGGCCCCGCTGCCGGCGCCACCCCCGCCGCATAGGCGGCGATCGGCTGGACGAAGGCGCGCACCCGCCCGACATGGAGGTCGGCATAGGGCATGGCGCGCAGCCACAGATAGCCGTCGTCCGGCGCATCGGCTCCGCCCCAGAGATTGTCGCGGTAATTCTCGTTGCGGGCACGCAGCTCGATGCCGGTCGATAGCCAGGCGTCGTCGCCGAGCGGGATGTATTTGAACGGCCCGGTCCAGTGATGCGCGCGCTTCTCGGCGTCCTTGAGGTCGGACCAGTCCTCGTCATAGCGGGTGATGCTGAGCGTCGGCGCTTGCCAGGGTTCGTGATCCTGGGCGGCGGCTGGGGTGGTGGTGTTGAGGAAAAGGGCTGGCAGCAGGAGCGATGCTGCTCCTCCAAGCCTACCCACGCCGCCGCTCCCGCTCGGCGACCAGCGCCACCAGCACGAACCCGCCGATCAGCCCGAGATGCTCGAAGAACGCGTTGGTCGCGCCGAACCGCTCCGCGCTGCCCGGCGCCATCGTCCAGAAGGCATTGGCGGTGATCGCGGCGAAGAAGGTGAACACGCCCAGCATCCCCGCACCCAGCCAGACCAGCCGGCCGCTCAGGATCAATGCCGGGCCGATCAGCTCGACCGCGATGGTCAGCGCCGCCCAGAGCGCCGCCGGCTGCATGCCGAAATGCGCCTGCTCGGCGACGGCGCCGTGCCAGTCGGCCAGCTTGACCACCCCGCCCAGCAGATAGGCGCCGCTGAGCGCCAGCCGGGCCAGGAACCAGGTCGGACGCCAGTCGAGCACGGCATCCACGAAGCGGGGCGTGTCCATCGCTCAGTTCTTCACGACAGGTGCGTGGATCTCGGCGATATAGCCGCCGGGGAAGCGGACGATCGCGGCGTCGCGGTCCCCCTCGCGGTGCGCCGGCACCAAGGTCTCGACGCCCGCCGCCTTGGCCTTGTCGAGCGTCACGGTCAGGCTCGACACCTCATAGCCGGTCAGCTCGCGGCCATAGGGCCAGGGCAGCTGGCCGTCCGAGACCAGCACCGTCATCTTGCCATAGCCCGAGGTCAGGCGGACGCGGCGATAGGTCTTGCCCGGCTGGCCGATCTCGACGCCCGGCGCGGCCTTGTCGTCCGACACGACCCTCGCATGGGCATAGCCGGTCCAGCTCTTGATAAAGGCATTGGCCGAGTCCGCGGTCAGGTAGACGCGGTTCTCCGGCACCGTCGCCAGCGGCGCGTAGTGCGGCTTGGCGGTGTGCCAGTAGAGCTGCATGTTCACCCCACCCGGCCACTGCACCACCACATCGCGACCGATCGGATCGGGAAAGCTGGTAATCAGCCGGCTCGCGCCATGGCCGAGGGCGGACGTCACCGCCGCATCGATATCATCGACCAGATAGCCGGTCCGCTCCGCCCCGAACGGATAGGGCACCGGCGTCACGAAACCGAACACCGAGAGGATGCCCACCGGCGTCAGCACCAGCTGCGAATTGGTCTGGCTGGCGGTCGGCGTGACCTGGAACACGCCCTTCTTGGTCGCACTGCCGCCGAAGGTGGCGGTCACGCTGGTGACGAAGCGATCGAAATCCTCGGGCGCGACATAGACATGGGTGGAATCATATTCCGGCCCGATCGCATGATCGGCGCTGGCCTTGGGCGCCTGCTGGGCAAAGGAAGCGGCGGGGGAAAGCACGACCAAAGCGGTCGCGAGCAGGAAGGTGTGGCGGATCATTTCAGCTACTCCGATGGGATGTGCACTGCCTCTGCGGACGGGTTTAGGCGCCGCCCGAAAGTCGAACGATCCGAATAAAATCATCGGAACCGTTCGACTTTCTGGAAGGGTCAGACTGCCCAGCAGCCGCAGCCGAGCGCGCCCCAGAAGCTCTGGACATCGGCGGCCGGCACCTTGGCACCGAGCGCGGCGGCGTGGTCATGGCCATGCACCCCGCAGGCCGAGTGGCAGGCACAGGCAGCGGCAAGCTTCTTCGCGTCGTCGCGACGATAATGGCCACCAAAGGTCGCGACCGGCGACCAGTCGGGCATAGCCCTGGGCGCCTTGGGGCCGAGCGGCGCGAAATCGCCCTCGCCATAGACCACCTTGCCACCGAGCACGGTCAGCACCGAGCGAAGATGCGCGATCTCATCCTCGGCAACATGAAAATAGTCGTCCGAGAGCAAGGCGAGGTCGGCAAGCTGGCCCGCCTTGATCTGCCCCTTCTTGCCCACCTCGTTCGAGAACCAGGTGTTCCGCTCGGTCCACAGCCGCAGTGCGGTCTCGCGGTCGAGCCGGTTGCGCACCGGATAGAGCGCCATGCCGCCGACCGTCTTCGACGTGACCAGCCAGCTCAGCGACACCCAGGGATTGTAGCTGGCGACACGCGTAGCATCCGTCCCCGCCCCCACCGGCACGCCCGCATCGAGCATCCGGCGGATCGGCGGGGTCGCCTCGGCAGCCTTGGCGCCGTAGCGCTCGACGAAATACTCGCCCTGGAAGGCCATGCGGTGCTGCACGGCGATGCCGCCGCCGAGTGCCGCGATGCGATCGATGTTGCGCTCGCTGATCGTCTCGGCATGGTCGAAGAACCAGTTGAGGCCCTTGAGCGGAATGTCGCGATTGACCTTCTCGAACACGTCGAGGGCGCGGCTGATCGTCTGGTCATAGGTGGCATGCATCCGCCACGGCCAGCGCCGCTCGGCAAGCAGGCGGATCACCGGCTCGAGATCGCCTTCCATCTCGGGCGGCATGTCCGGCCGGGCGACGCGGAAATCCTCGAAGTCCGCCGCCGAATAGACCAGCATCTCGCCCGCGCCATTGTGGCGATAGCTGTCATCGCCATCGCCCGGCCTGATCTGCGTCGACCAGGTCGCGAAGTCCTTCAGCTCTTCCTTCGGCTTCTGGGTGAACAAATTGTACGCGATGCGCAGCGTCAGCTCGCCATCCTTGTGGAGCTTCTCGACGATCTCGTAATCGTCCGGATAGTTCTGCGACCCGCCGCCGGCATCGATCACGCTGGTCACGCCGAGCGAATTGAGTTCGCGCATGAAATGCTTGGTGCTGTTGAGCTGATATTCCGGCGGCAGCTTCGGCCCCTTGGCGAGCGTCGCATAGAGGATCGTGGCATTGGGCTGGGCGAGCAGCAGGCCGGTCGGGTTGCCCTGCGCATCGCGCAGGATCTCGCCGCCCGGCGGGTTCGGCGTGTTCCTGTCATAGCCCACCGCCCGCAGCGCCGCGGCGTTGAGCAGCGCGCGATCATAGAGGTGAAGGATGAAGACCGGGGTCTCCGGCGCGGCAGCGTTGATCTCGTCGAGCGTCGGCAGGCGCTTCTCGGCGAACTGGTGCTCGGTAAAGCCGCCGACCACCCGCACCCATTGCGGCGGCGGGGTGTTCTCGGCCTGCTTCTTGAGCATCGCCATCGCATCGGCCAGCGTCGGCACGCCTTCCCAGCGCAGCTCCATATTATAGTTCAGCCCGCCGCGGATCACGTGGATGTGGCTGTCGATCAGCCCGGGGATCAGGCGGCGCCCCTTGGCGTCGATCACCTGGGCATTCGGCGCGGCGGCGGCGCGGACCTCGCCCTCGGTGCCGACCGCGAGGAACTTGCCGTCGCGGATGGCGACGGCGTCGGCGACCGGGTTCTCGCGATCGAGCGTAGTCACCTTGGCGTTGACGAGGATCAGGTCTTGGGGCGGGGTCATGGCGAAACTCTCGGAAATGGGCAGCAGGGCGGTGGAGGCGGCGGCGCCGGCAAGCGCCTGACGGCGGGAAATCACGCCTCGTCCTTCCGGTTGGCGGGCAACCGGCCAAGGACATGATCGGCGCAGTCGCTGGTGACGAAGGCGACCACTTCCTTGCGGTCGAAGATGCGCTTGGCGATCGGCACCAGCTGCTCGCCGAGCAGGATCCCCGCCAGGCCGAGCAAGGCGATCACCGGCGGGGCGGGAGAACGAACCCCAAGCAGGCTGTACACGACGCCGACCAGCAGACCGGCACCCAGCGAGAGAAAATAGGCTTTCATGGGGTTCGTCCTTCCGACTTGTGGGGGATCAGGCCTGGATGAAGGCGAGGATGTCGGCGTTCAGCACGTCGGCGTTGACCGTCAGCATGCCGTGCGAGAAGCCCGGATAGGTCTTCAGCGTCGCGTTCGGCAGGATCTCGGCCTGGAGCACGCCGGCATTCTTGTAGGGCACGATCTGGTCGTCCTCGCCGTGCAGCACGAGCGTCGGCACGGTGATCGCCTTCAGGTCACCGGTCTGGTCGGTCTCGGAGAAGGCCTTGATGCCTTCATAATGGGCGAGCGCGCTGCCCATCATGCCCTGGCGCCACCAATTGTCGACCGTGCCTTCGATCGTCTCCATCCCGGGGCGGTTGAAGCCGTAGAACGGGCCGGCGGGCAGGTCGCGGAAGAACTGGGCGCGGTTCGCCGCCAGCGCGCTGCGCAGGCCGTCGAACACCTCGATCGGCAGGCCGTTCGGATAGGCCTCGGTCTTGAGCATGATCGGCGGCACCGCGCTTACCAGCACGGCCTTGGCGACGCGACCAGCAGGCTGGCCATGGCGGGCGACATAGGCCGCGACTTCGCCGCCGCCGGTCGAGTGGCCGATATGGATCGCGTTGCGCAGGTCGAGATGCTCGGCAACCGCTGCGGCGTCGGCGGCATAGTGCGCCATGTCGTGGCCGGTCGGGACCTGGGCCGAGCGGCCATGGCCACGACGGTCATGCGCAACGACGCGGTAGCCCTTGGACAGGAAGAACAGCATCTGCGCGTCCCAGTCGTCCGACGACAGCGGCCAGCCGTGATGGAACATGATCGGCTGGGCGTCCTTGGGGCCCCAGTCCTTGAAGAAGATCTCGGTGCCGTCCTGGGTGGTGATGGTGCTCATGGGAATTTCCTTGGGATTTCGGTCGATTGGGAAAGGCTGAGGTGCGGCCGGGCCAAAGGGGGCACGGCCCGGCCGCGCGGGGATCAGTGGCCGCCTTCGGAGGCGCCGAACATGGTCTTGGCGTAGGTGATGCCGATGCCATAGGCGCCGCCCAGCTTGCGGGCGATGCCGGTGGTCATGTCGTAGGTCTCGGTCCGCGCCCAGTCGCGCTGCAGCTCGAGCAGATACTGGAGCGACGTGATCGGGCGGGCACCGGCCTGGATCATCCGGGCAACGGCGCGCTCATGCGCTTCCTCCGAAATGTCGCCGCTGGCGTCGGTGATCACATAAGCCTCGAAGCCCTGGTCGATCGCCGAGAGCACCGGCCCGACGATGCAGACCGAGGTCCAGAGACCCGCGAACACCAGGCGCTGCTTGCCGATGCGGTTGACCTCGTCGATCACGGCGGCGTCTTCCCAGGTGTTCATCGACGTGCGGTCGAGCAGCTTCTGGCCCGGGAACGGATCAGTCACTTCGCTGAACATCGGGCCCGAGAAGCTCTTCTCGGCGACGGTGGTGAGGATGGTGGGGACGTTGAAGCCGGCGGCGGCATTGGCGACCAGCGCGGCGTTGTTGCGCAGCAGCTCCGGGGCGATCGACTTGGTGGCGAAGGCCATCTGCGACTGGAAGTCGATCAGCACGAGCGCGTGATCGGTCGGGTTCAGCAGGGTCTTGCCGGGGGTCGGGGTGGCGGTGACGGTCATGGTGGTTTCCCTCTTTGGTAGGTGTCGGCGGCCCGGATCGTTTCCGGATGCACAGGGTGTAGGCGGCCGAAGAACTGCGATGCAGCCGGATAAGATCGTTCCAATTGTTCCACTAAATCGAAAAGCTGCCCACACCCGGGGGAGTGAGCCGCCGCCCCCATGCGAGTGAGAAATGCCTAATTCCGCAGGTTCGGGGACCTGCTTGCGCTGACTCGCCCCGGGCTTTGCCGGTGCCCTGCCGCGGCCGCGTGTTCGGCAAGGCCGAGCGCGACCAACTCGAACGACCCTGACCGCGCTTTCCGCGCAACACCGGTTCAAGTGCGTGACACCGTGGTTCAACACGGAATCGCCGCACCTGCCCTAGGGGAAGGCCGACAATTGCCCTGGCGCAATACCGAGAACCAGCGAAGCCACGGTTTGAAGGGCCGACCCGCTTCTTACCGGACATTGCTGCGGCCTCTTTTTGGGGGAGGCCGAGAGCCCGCGCGGGGAACTGCGCGGGTTCTTTGCTTGGCGCAGCCTGCCATGGCTCGCGACATATCGCCCGCAGAACAAGCCGGTCGCCCGGGCAGAGGGCCCGAACGGCCCCTCGTCGCCATGGACAAGCGCGGGCGCCGCCCATAAAGGACAGGCCCTCCCTTCCCCGCTTGGAAAGTTGCCCGGCACCGATGTTCCGACCCCTGTATGACTGGGTGCTGCGCATGGCGCACCACCGCCATGCGATCTGGCTCCTCGGCCTGGTTTCCTTCGCGGAGAGCAGCTTCTTCCCGATCCCGCCCGACGCGATGCTGATCCCGATGGTGATCGCCCGCCGCGAGCAGGCGTTCCGCATCGCGCTGGTCTGCACCATCGCCTCGGTGCTCGGCGGCATGCTCGGCTATTATATCGGCTATGGCCTGATGCAGACGGTGGGCGAATGGATCGTCCACACCTATCATCTGGAGGCCAAGCTCGCCGAGGCGATCCACGCCTATCAGAGCGAATATGGCACCTGGATCATCCTGCTCAAGGGCCTGACCCCGATCCCGTTCAAGCTGGTGACGATCGCGAGCGGCGCGGCCAGCTTCAACTTCCCGCTGTTCGTGCTGCTCTGCTGCATCACCCGTGGCGCCCGCTTCTTCCTCGTCGCCTTGCTGCTCAAGCGCTACGGCGCCCCGGTGCAGCAGTTCATCGAGAAGCGGCTGGACCTGTTCGCCTGGGCCTTTCTCGGCCTGATCGTGCTGGGTTTCGTCGCGGTCGCGGTGCTCTGATCGGGGCTGGTCTCTTTTCGCAACCGCGCCAGCTTGCACCTGCGCTCGCGACTCGCTAGATACAGCCCCCAATCCGACAGCGTGGTGGGTAGCACCGGTTCCTCCAGAGAGGACCGGGCAGCGGACCCGTGCCCCGCAGCCGGCGAACTTTGAAGCGAGGATGCCCCAGTGGCGAAGACCAGTCCGACCGAATTCGTGAAGCAGGTGCAGACCGAGGCGCGCAAGATCGTGTGGCCGTCGAGCCGCGAAACGATCATGACCGGCGTGATGGTGATGATCATGACCACGCTGCTCGGCGTGTTCTTCCTGGGCGTCGACTCGATCTTCGATTTCATCGTCAATTCGCTGCTGCGCCTCGCGCAGTAAGCCGCACCGCAGAACACCAAAGGGAAAACGAACGCATGGCGCGCTGGTACATCATCCACGCCTATTCGGGCTTCGAGGGCAAGGTTCGCGACCAGATCCTGGCCGACGCGACCCGCATGGGCCTCGAGCAGCTGGTCGAGGCCGTCGAGGTTCCGACCGAGACCGTCACCGAGGTCCGCCGCGGCAAGAAGATCCAGTCCGAACGGAAGTTCTTCCCGGGCTATGTCCTCGCCAAGCTCGAGATGAACGACGACGTCTATCACCTCGTGAAGAACACGCCGAAGGTGACCGGCTTCCTCGGCTCGTCGGGCAAGCCCCAGCCGATCAGCGAGGCCGAGGCCGCGCGCATCCTCAACACCAAGGACGAGGCGGCCACCGCCGCGCCCAAGGCGAAGGTCAAGGTCGACTACGACATCGGCGACACCGTCAAGGTCATCAGCGGCAACTTCGCGACCTTCTCGGGCGTGGTCGAGGAGCTCGACTACGACAAGAGCCGCGTGAAGGTCTCGATCTCGATCTTCGGTCGCGCGACGCCGCTGGAGCTGGGCTTCGAGGACGTCGAGCGCATCAAGTAAGACGCGCACGACAAGCCGATCCGAAGGGCCGGGGCGGAAACGCTCCGGCCTTTTCCGTTCGGGGCTAGGCGGCCAGCACCTTGCCCATCCGCACCAGCGGCACCATCACGCCTTCGATCGGGCCGGCCGAGACCTGCTCGATCGGTTCATAACCGCAGGCGCGGTAGAGCGGCACGCCGGAGAGCGTCGCCATCATCTCGGCGCGGCGGAAGCCGTGATCGGCGGCGGCCCGCTCGCACAGCGCGAGGATCATCCGCCCTACCCCCTGCCGCACGAAGCCGGGATCGGTGTACATCGCGCGAATCCGCGCGGCGTCCGTCGCCGGGTCGAGCGGGGCCGGCTCGCGCTCGATCACGCTGTCATCGCCGCCGAACAGCGTCGCCCGCCAGCTCCAGCCGCCACAGCCGGCAATCTGTCCGTCACGCTCGACCAGGAAATAGGTGCCGTCGCGAACGAGCTGGCTGTCGAGGCCCATCACCTTGTGACTGGCACGGACCTGCTCGGGAGTGAGGAAATCCTGCTGCAGCGCCTCGATCGCGCGGCCCATCAGCGCATGCAATGCGGGCAGGTCATCGATGCGGGCGATGCGATGCGTCAATTCAGCCATGAGACGGCGATAGCGGCCTGCGCGTACCGGGTTCAAGCACTACGAAAAGGACCCCGGAGGCGGATGCCCCCGGGGAAGTCAGAGGGTATCATGCGTCAGTATTTGATGCGCAGCCGGGCATAGTAGAAGCCGCCGTTGAAGCCGAAGGGGCCGCCATTGCGCGGATAGACCTGGCCGTCGGACGTGCCGCCGGTGATCGGGTAGATCGGCACCGATGCCGCAGTCAGCCGGTCCGGGCGCTCGTCGGTGAAGTTCTGCGCGCCGATGGTGATCGTGTAGTGCTCGGCGAAGGTGTAGCTGACGTCGAGATCGGTGACGAACTTGTCGCCGAAGGTCTGGCCGGGGCCATAGTCCTGGGCACTCTTCCAGCTGCCGTAATAATTCTCGCGAACGTTGAAGCTCAGCCCGTCGAGCGACCAGCTGGCGACGAACACCACGCGGTGGTTGGGCGCGAGATGCTCGGCGTCGATGATCTGGTTCGGCCCGATCACCTTGGGATTGTACTTGGTGATCTCGCTCTTGTTGTAATTATAGGCGAGCGAGAAATTGAGCTCCGCCTCGCTGAGCACGGTCTTCCAGGTGCCGACCACGTCGATGCCGCGGGTACGGGTATCGAAGCCGTTGGTGAAGAAGTTGACCTGGCCGCCCACGCCCACCGCGATCAGCGAGGGCTGCGCCGTCACGTCGGCGGCGGTGACGGTGTAGTTCTGGGTGATGCCGATCCGGTTCTTCACGTCGATCTGATAGGCATCGACGGTGAACGACAGGTCCTTGTCCGGTGTCAGGATGAAGCCCAGGCCGTAATTGGTCGACTTCTCCGGATCGAGCGTCGTCGCGCCATAATATTGGGCGATCGCGGTATTCACCGGATAGGTACCGACCTGCACCGCGGTACCCGCGACGAACGAGGTGGTGATGATCGCGTCGTTCGACTGGCCCGGCGACGGCGCGTGGAAGCCGGTGCCGATGCTGCCGCGGACCGAGAAGGCATCGGCGAACTTGTAGATGCCGTTGATCTTCCACACCCAGGCATCGCCGAACGTGTCGTAATGCTCGTAGCGACCGGCAGCGCCGACGCTCAGTGCGTCAGTGATGTCGGTCTCGAGATCGATATAGGCGCCATAGCTTTTCTGGCTGAACCGTCCGGCCGCCGCCGGGCTCGTGCCGGCATAGCCGCTTGCGCCGACGCCCTGGGCGTTGCTGGTGCCGGTGAAGGTATAAACGCCGGGTGCGGTCTGGGTGTAGAGCCGCTGCGCCACCGCATAGGGGCCGGCACCATAGGACTGCACGTCGCCGGCGGTCTGCTCATAGGTCTCCTTGCGGAATTCGCCGCCGGCGGAGAAGGTCAGCGGGCTCGCCAGGCCGATATCCACCGGATAGCTGAAGTCCGCGTTGAGATTGGCCTCTTCCTGGATCAGCTTGCCGAAGGCGAAGCTGGTCTGGGTCCTGGGGCCGTAGGAGGCGTTGAGCGAGCTGTACATCGACAGGGTCAGCGTGTTGCGGGCCCAGGAGCCGGACAGGTCGTAGCGGAAGCCGCTCTCGGTCTCGCCCTTGTAGCCCAGCGTGCCGTAGATCTCCTCGGTCTCGCCGACGAAGCGCGGGGTGAAGCCGGCCGGGTAGAGCTGGCTGAACCGGAAGACATTGCTGTCTACCACGAAGCTGCCCGCCGGGCAGGTCGCGTTGCCGGTGGGGCACGGCGTCAGGTAGAAAGTGTTATTGAACAGCGCGTTGGCACCCTGGGTACGGACCACGCCGGCGGAATCGACGGCGGTGCTGGTGACCGAGGGGCGGTAGTTGAAACTCTGGTTTGCGTGGATCTTTGCAAAGTTGGCGAAGAAGTAGAGCTTGCTCTCATCGGTTACGTTCAGCGCCGAATTGAGCAAGAGCTTGTACCCGTGGGACGGCGAGGTGCCCCAGATCTGCGCGGGCAGCGGATAGTTGGGCAATTGCGACGCCAGTGCAGGGAAGTTCATCGCAAAGTTTGCAGCGGATGGCCGGGTGACGCCGCGGCTGGTCTGCGCGTCGTCGTCATATTCGCCGGTCAGGTTGATGAAACCGATTGCGCCGGCAAGGCCGATATTGCCGGCGATCTGGTAACTCTCTCCATCGCCTGCATAATATTGGCCGGCCCGCGCCACGACCTCGAAGCCGCTTCCCTCCTTCAGGCCATAGTTGAGCACGCCGGCAATCGCGTCCGAACCATATTGCGCCGTCGCACCCTCGCGCAGCACCTGGAGGTTGCTGATCGCCAGCGACGGGATGGCGGAGATGTCCGGCCCCTGCGAGCCTCGCCCGAGGCCGGTATCGCTGCCGGCATAGACCTGGACCAGCGCCGAGCGATTGTAGCGCTTGCCATTGAGCATCACGAGCACCTGATCGCCCGGCAGGCCGCGCAGCGACGGCGAGCGCACGAAGGTGGACGCGTCCGAAATCGAGTTCTGGCCGGCATAGAAGGACGGCACGACGTTCTTCACCGCATCGATCATGTTCGCAGCGGGCTGCGCGGTAAGCTCGGCGGCACTGATCACGTCTACCGGAGACGCAGAGGTTGTGAGCGTGCGATCGGTACGTCGCGTGCCGATGACGACGATCTCGCCGGTCGGCTCGGACGTAGTTGTCGACTCCTGGGCCGCCGCGACATCAGTCAACAGCAGCGATGTTACAATGGCGGAAGACGCAAACAGGATACGCCGACGAACTGATGAACAGGTAACGCCCATTGGATGCCCCCTCGATTGCGATGTTGAATCGCCTTTCGAGGCACCCCGTCCTGAAACAAAAGCTACGTGAAACAGCAATATTGTCAATCAGTCATGAAACAAGCCTGTAACAATGACTTCCAGACGGTTTTTCTTGAAATTCCGTAGCGGAAGGTTCGCGGCGGAGTCGCCGCGGCGACCCGCGGGAAGACATCCCTGCCCGCTCCATATCGTGGCAGACACGAAGCGGAGCACAGGGCGATTCCCGCCCCGCGCGAAAAGGCCGGAGCGATGCCGCCCCGGCCTTTTCGGTCTCCCGGGACAGGCGGGCGATCAGGCTTCCCTGCGGCCCCATTCGCGATTGAGCCCCAGCGCCGCCAGCGTGCAGGCAGCACCTGACAGGAGGTAGGCGCCGACAGAGAGCAGCCCGAAATTGCTGGCGAGCAGCAGCGCCGCCAGCGGGGCGAAGCCGGCGCCGATAAACCAGGAGGCGGTGGCGGTGGTGCCGGCACCGGTATAGCGGCGCTTGGCGGAGAAGCTGCTGTTCACCGCCCCCGAGGACTGGCCGAACGACAGGCCGAGCAGGACGAAGCCGAGGATCATGTAGGTCCATTCGCCGGCCGACCCGGTGCCGAGCAGCTGCGGGGCGAAGCCACTATAGGCGGCGATGAAGGCGGCCGAGACGCCGAGCAGCGTGCGGCGGCCGATCCGATCGGCGACATAGCCCGAGAGCACCATGGCGAGCATGCCGAAGACGGCACCGACCAGCTCGATCACCAGGAAGTGCACCGGAGGCTCGCCCTTCAGCACCACCCAGGAAAGCGGGAAAACGGTGACGAGGTGGAACAGCGCGAAGCTGGCAAGCGGCGCGAAGGCACCGAGGATCACGGTGCACCCCTCCTCGCGGAACAGCTCGCCCACCGGGGTCGGCTGCAGCTCCTGGCTCTCGTAGAGCCGCTCGAACTCCGGCGTGGAGATCAGGCGCAGCCGGGCGAAGAGCGCGACGACGTTGATCACGAAGGCGACGAAGAAGGGATAGCGCCAGCCCCAGTCGAGGAAGTCGGCCGGGCTCAGCGCGGTGAGCAGGAAGGCGAACACGGCGGCGGCCACGAACAGGCCAATCGGCGCCCCGAGCTGCGGGATCATCGCGTAGAAGCCGCGCTTCTCCTTCGGCGCGTTGAGCGAAAGCAGGGCCGGCAGCCCGTCCCAGGTGCCGCCCTGGGCAAAACCCTGGCCGAGGCGGAACAGCGCGAGCAGCGCAACCGCCACGCCGCCCGCCTGGGCATAGCCGGGCAGGAAGGCCATCGCCGCGGTCGATCCGCCGAGCAGAAACATCGCGATGGTCAGCTTCACCCCGCGCCCATGCGTCCGATCGAGCCAGATGAAGAGCAGCGCGCCGAACGGCCGTGCGACGAAGGCGAGCGCGAAGACCGCGAAGGAATAGAGCGTGCCGGTCAGCGCATCGGCGAACGAGAAGATCACCGCCGGGAAGACGAGCACCGAGGCGATCGCATAGACGAAGAAATCGAAGAACTCCGAAGCGCGGCCGATGATCACGCCCACCGCGATATCGGCGGGGCGCACGGCATGGTCGCGCGCATCGATAAGGCGGGCATCGCGTTCGAGCGTGCCCGAATTCGTCATGCTCGGCGTGGCCATCATCCCCATTTCGTCCTTCCTGAGTGCGGGGACACCCTAGCCGAGCGGCATTCGCAGCCCTTTGACTCCGATCAAAGGCAGACCCGCAACGTCCGGTTAGCCGGGATGCATGCGGATACCAGGATCCAGACCAGCTCGCCGGGCTCTCGCCAGCCTGCCCCTACTCACCTTGCCCCTGCTGCTCGGCAGTTGCGGGGACATGGTCGTGATGAACCCGACCGGCGACATCGCCGTGCAGCAGCGCAACCTGATCCTGTTCTCGACAGGCGTCATGCTGCTGATCATCGTGCCGGTGCTGGCGCTGACGATCTGGTTCGCCTGGAAATACCGCCGCAGCAACCCGAACAAGACCTATGATCCGAACTTCGACCACTCGACCACGCTCGAGCTGGTGATCTGGACCTGCCCGCTGCTCATCATCATCGCGCTGAGCGCGGTGACCTGGACGAGCACGCACCTGCTCGATCCCTTCCGCCCGCTGGAACGGATCGCGCCGGGCAAGCCGGTGCCGGCCGGCACCAGGCCGCTGGAGGTCCAGGCGATCGGCATGGATTGGAAGTGGCTGTTCATCTATCCCGAGCTGGGGATCGCCACGGTCAACGAGCTGGCGCTGCCG
Source organism: Sphingomonas kyeonggiensis (assembly GCF_014204495.1). Taxonomy (GTDB): domain Bacteria; phylum Pseudomonadota; class Alphaproteobacteria; order Sphingomonadales; family Sphingomonadaceae; genus Sphingomonas; species Sphingomonas kyeonggiensis_A. Next base: position 229,655 of record NZ_JACHLN010000003.1, read on the forward strand.
GTGGACCAGCCGGTGCATTTCTCGATCACCTCGACCGACCAGTTCAACACCTTCTTCGCGCCCACCCTGGCGGGCATGATCTACGCGATGCCGACGATGAAGTCGGAGCTGCACGCGGTGCTCAACAAGGCCGGCGACAGCTGGGGCTATTCGGGCAACTATACCGGCGCGGGCTATTCGGACATGCGCTTCAAGCTGCGCGGCGTCGACAAGGCCGGGTTCGAGAAGTGGGTCGCCGAGGCCAGGGCCAGCGGCAAGGCGCTCGACACCGCAACCTACCTCACCCTCGCCAAGCCAAGCGCCAAGGTGCCGGTGATGCGCTTCTCGGCACCGATGCCGGGCCTGTTCGACAAGATCGTCAACCAGTGCGTCGCCCCCGGCACGCCCTGCATGGTCGATGTGATGCGCAGCGACAGGATGCGCGCCGCCGGCAAGCCGCACGATCCGGACCATGGCCCGGCCAAGGCACCCGCCGCCCATACCCCGCCGACGGGCACGCACCCGGATGCGCCGAAGCATCCAGGCATGTCCGCCCTCGCCCCCTTCCGCATGCCCGGCGCCGCGCGCGTCGCCCAGGCCTGAGCCAACGGAACCGCCATGACAGACCATTTGCTAAAGACGGTGTTCGGACGCCTGTCCCTTGAGTCCCTGCCCTTCCTGCACGAGCCGATCCTGCTCGGCACCTTCATCGTCGTCGCGCTGCTGGGCCTCGGCCTGCTTGGCGTGGTGACCAGGTACAAGCTCTGGGGCTATCTCTGGAACGAGTGGTTCACCAGCGTCGATCACAAGAAGATCGGCATCATGTACATCATCCTGGCCATCGTGATGCTGCTGCGCGGCTTCTCCGATGCGCTGATGATGCGCGCCCAGCAGGCGATCGCCTTCGGGAGCAACCCCGGCTACCTGCCGCCCGAACATTATGACCAGATCTTCACCGCGCACGGGACGATCATGATCTTCTTCGTGGCGATCCCGCTGGTGGTGGGCATCGTCAACTTCGTGATGCCGCTGCAGATCGGCGCGCGCGACGTGGCCTTCCCGTTCCTCAACAATCTCAGCTTCTGGCTGACGGCCGCGGGCGCGCTGCTCACCATGGTCTCGCTGTTCGTCGGCGAGTTCGCGCGGACGGGCTGGCTGTCCTACGCGCCGCTCGCCGGGCTGCAATACAGCCCGGATACCGGCGTGGACTATTATCTCTGGTCCCTCCAGATAGCCGGCGTCGGCACGACCCTGTCGGCGATCAACATGGTCGCCACCGTCATCAAGATGCGTGCCCCCGGCATGACGATGATGAAGATGCCGGTGTTCACCTGGACCGCCTTCTGCTCGAACATCCTTGCCATCGCCATCTTCCCCGCGCTGACCGCCGCCTTCTTCCTGCTGATGCTCGATCGCTATGCGGGCACGCACTTCTTCACCAACGAGCTCGGCGGCGCGCCGATGATGTACTGGAACATGGTGTGGATCTGGGGCCACCCCGAGGTCTATGTGCTCGTGCTCCCGGCCTTCGGCATCTATTCCGAGATTACCTCCACCTTCACCGGCAAGAAGCTCTTCGGCTATTCGTCGATGGTCTACGCCACGGTGGTCATCACCATCCTCAGCTACCTCGTCTGGCTGCACCACTTCTTCACCATGGGCGCCGGCCCGACGGTCAACAGCTTCTTCGGCATCGCCACCATGGTGATCTCGATCCCGACGGGCGCGAAGATCTTCAACTGGCTGTTCACGATGTACCGCGGCAACATCCGCTTCGAGCTGCCGATGATGTGGGTGGTCGCCTTCATGCTCACCTTCACGGTGGGCGGCATGACCGGCGTGCTGCTCGCCATTCCGCCGGCCGACTTCGTGCTGCACAACTCGCTGTTCCTGGTCGCCCATTTCCACAACACGATCATCGGCGGCGTGGTGTTCGGCCTGTTCGCGGCGATGGTCTACTGGTTCCCCAAGGCGTTCGGCTTCAAGCTCGACGAGTTCTGGGGCAAGGTCGCCTTCTGGGGCTGGGTCGCCGGCTACTGGATCGCCTGGACGCCGATCTACATCGTCGGCCTGATGGGCACCACGCGCCGCGTGAACCATTTCGACGACCCCAGCTTCCAGCCCTATTTCATCATCGCCGCGATCGGCGCCGTGATCATCCTGATCGGCATCCTCGGCTTCGTGATGAGCATCCTGGTCGGCTGGCTGAAGCGCGACCAGCTCAAGGACGCAAGCGGCGATCCCTGGGACGGCCGCACGCTGGAATGGTCGACCTCCTCGCCCCCGCCGGCCTACAATTTCGCGTTCACGCCGGTCATCCACGACCTGGATGCCTGGTACGACATGAAGAGCCGCGGGTACCATCGCCCGACCACCGGCTTCCGGGCGATCCACATGCCCAGGAACACCGGCGCCGGCTTCATCCTCTCCGCCCTGGCGCTGGTGATGGGCTTCGCGATGGTCTGGTACATCTGGTGGCTCGCCGCGCTCAGCTTCGCCGGCCTGTTCGCGGTCGCCGTGGGCCACACCTTCAACTTCAAGCGCGACTATTACATCCCGGCCGAGGAAGTCGCCGCAACCGAGGACAAGCGCACCATGCAGCTTGCGCAGGGGGCCTGACATGACCGACCACGCAATCGACCCCCAGGCCGCTCCGGTCTGGCACCTCACCGAAGAAGAGGAGCATCATGAACCTTCGGGCGGAAGCCCGACGGTCCTGGGCTTCTGGATCTACCTGATGAGCGACGCGCTCATCTTCGCCTCGCTCTTCGCGATGTTCGGGGTGGTGGCGAGCGCCTATGCCGGCGGCCCGGTGCCGCGCGAGATCTTCGACCTGAAGCTGGTCGCGATCAACACCGGCCTGCTGCTCGCCTCGTCGATCACCTTCGGGGAAGCGATGCCGCACATGGAAGCGGGCCGGGTCGGCCCCGTCCGCTTCTGGCTGGCGCTTACCGGCCTGCTCGGCGCGGGCTTCGTCGCCATCGAGCTCTATGAGTTCTCGCACCTGATCGCCGAGAATGCCGGGCCGGACCGCAGCGCCTTCCTCTCGGCCTTCTTCACCCTGGTCGGCACCCACGGCGCGCACGTGACGATCGGCCTGGTGTGGATCGTCACCATGCTGATCCAGCTCGGCCAGCACGGCCTCAACCCCGCGACCAGGCGCCGCCTGATCTGCCTTTCGATGTTCTGGCACTTCCTGGACATCATCTGGATCGGCGTCTTCACCTTCGTCTATCTGTATGGAGTGATCCGTTGAGCACCCCGCACGAAACGCCCGGCACCCACGGGCACGGCAATGGCCACCGCATCGGCTCGCTGCTCGCCATCGTCCTGACGGTGATCCCGTTCTGGCTGGTGATGAGCGGATCCCCCCTCTCCCCGGCCTGGACCGCGGCGGTGATCTTCGCCTTCGCGATCGTCCAGATCATCGTGCACGTCGCCTTCTTCCTGCACCTCGACACGCGGTCCGAGGGCGGATGGACGCTGCTCGCCTTCCTGTTCACGGCGGTGATCGTGATCCTCACCATCGGCGGTTCGATCTGGGTGATGTACCACCTGAACCTGAACATGATGCCGATGCCGGATATGGGCGCCGGTCACTAGGGAGACCGGCGCCCTGCGGGGGATCGGCCAACTAGGCAGGGCCGATCCCCCTATTCCCCTTCTCAGATCGAGATCTCCGTCCACTCGATCGTTGAGCCGCCGCCATTGTTCGTCTGGTTGCTGCTCGTGTTGTAGGCGCCCATCTTCGGGTAGAAATAGCGCCCGCTCTTGAGGCTGCCGTCATAGACGGTGCCGGCCTTGTCCCCATCCGGGTTCGACTTTTTGCAGACCACGCCGTTGATCCGGTATTCCGGGCTCTGGCCGGTGCTCACCGACACGCTGACATCGTAGGAGCTGCCGATCACCACGGTCGGCGCACCGCTGCACAGCTGGCCGCCCTGCACCACGTAGAACTCGAAATTGCCGCCCGACTTGGGCCGTACGGCGAGCTGGGTGATCGGCTCGGACGGGCCCGAGGTAGCGCCGGCCGCAACGACGTTGAGCACCTGCATCACGCTCACATATTTGCCGCCGCTCACCAGCTTGAACCGCCCGCTCGCCGAGACGCCGGTGGTGCTGGACGTGCCGCGCAGCTCCGCCCTGCCCGGCGTGCTGTCGGTGCGCTGCTGGATGGTGAAGCGCTTGCCGCCGCTGATGTTGGTGATGCTGCCGCCCGAATCGGTGTCGGTGGTATAGGCCCAGGCGACGCCGGCGGTGGCGAGGATCAGACCGGTGGCCGCCAGCAGGGCGGTGCGATTATGCTTGAACATTGCATCTTCTCCAGGCGCCTCCTGGATTGCCCGGCGCTTCTGTGCGAGCTGGTGCTCGTGTCGCCGGTGCCGGCACCCTGCGAATTGTCAGGCCAGTTGGCAAGGCCCGATTGCACCGCTGCGGCGGCGCCATGTGCCTTGCCTTTCCCCCCGGGATGCGCTAGGCGCGCGCCCTTCCAAAGCAACAGCTACGGAAATCCGCGGGAGGCCGTGTTCGCACGGCCGCTTAACCGCTCGACTTGATCTGGGCCCCCAGCTTCGCGTGAAGGGTCCGCGAAAGAGAGTGACATGGCAAAGAAGATTACCGGCTATATCAAGCTGCAGGTGCCTGCGGGCGCCGCCAACCCCTCGCCGCCGATCGGCCCTGCCCTGGGTCAGCGCGGCGTGAACATCATGGAATTCTGCAAGGCGTTCAACGCCCAGACCGGCGACATGGAGAAGGGCACGCCCCTCCCCACCGTCATCACCGTCTATGCGGACCGCTCGTTCTCGTTCGAGACCAAGACCCCGCCGGCGACCTATCTGATCAAGAAGGCCGCGAACCTGAAGTCGGGCTCGAAGGAGCCGGGCAAGGTTTCGGCAGGAAAGATCGCTCGCGCCGAGCTGACCAAGATCGCCGAGATCAAGATGAAGGATCTCAACGCTAACGATATCGAGGCGGCCACCCGCATCATCGAGGGCTCGGCCCGCGCGATGGGCCTCCAGGTTGTGGAGGGCTGATAACATGGCAAAGCTGACCAAGAAGCAGAAGGCATGGACCGTCGACAGCGAGAAGCTGCACGGCGTGGACGAAGCGATCGCGATCGTGAAGGCCAATGCCACCGCCAAGTTCGACGAGTCGATCGAAGTCGCGCTGAACCTGGGCGTCGATCCGCGTCACGCCGACCAGATGGTCCGCGGCGTCGTCACGCTCCCGAAGGGCACCGGCAAGACCGTGCGCGTCGGCGTGTTCGCCAAGGGCGCGAAGGCTGACGAGGCTCGCGAAGCTGGTGCGGACGTCGTTGGCGCCGAGGACCTGCTCGAGATCGTCCAGGGCGGCAAGATCGAGTTCGATCGCTGCATCGCGACCCCGGACATGATGGGCCTGGTCGGCCGTCTCGGCAAGGTGCTGGGCCCGAAGGGCCTGATGCCGAACCCGAAGCTCGGCACCGTGACCATGAACGTCGCCGAGGCCGTCAAGGCCGCCAAGGGCGGTCAGGTCGAGTACCGCGTCGAGAAGGCCGGCATCATCCACTCGGGCATCGGCAAGGCGTCGTTCCCGGCGGAAGACCTGCGCGCGAACTTCGACGCGCTGGTCGACGCAGTGGTCAAGGCCAAGCCGTCGGGCGCCAAGGGCAAGTACCTGCGCAAGGTCGCCCTGAGCTCGTCGATGGGCCCGGGCGTGAAGGTCGACGTCGCCGAAGTCGCGGCTGTCTGATCCCAGCACACCGCTGAAACAAAAAGGGGCTGGGAAGAGCGATCTTCCCGGCCCTTTTTGCGTCCGCACGCCCTGGCACGGCATCTCGATATCCAGGCATCCGCGAGTTCGGCAGCTGCGCCTCGGCCTTCGCCGGGGAACCGAGAGAGATACGCGGGAGCACCCGCAAGGCCGCACGCCCAGACAGAAAAAGGGCCGGGACATCGCCCCGGCCCTCTTCGCCCCACAAAGCACCGGATGGTTCAGGCCACCGCTTCGCCCGGCAACGCCGTTTCCGCCTTCCAGGTACCGCGCACGCGCCGCGCCCAGTCATCGACGCGGCGGATCGCCTCCTCGGTGAGCGTCACGATGCCCGCCCGATTGTCCATCGGGTTGGGCGAGCGGACCACCAGCCCGGCGCTCTCGAGCAGGGCAAGGTGGCGGATCGCCGTGGTCTGGGGCGCACCGCTGCCGATACAGGCACTGCTCACCGATACCGGGCGCCCCTTGGCGGCCGCCAGGTAGAGATCGAGCAATATGTCCCAGGTCGGCTCGCGGAACTGCCCGGCGATCGGCCCGAAGGCATCGTCGCGCAGCCGTCGGGCACGGTAGATGCCCTCCACCAGGTCCGCCGCCTTGCCGGTGAACCCGACACCGCCCGCTGCCGCCTTGCTGGGCACCGCAGGGCGCTCATGCAGGCGATACAGGGCATTGTCCGCCTCAGCCATGATAGGCCTCCCCGGTCAGGACCAGGCGGGATCCGCTCCATAGAGCTTCAGCCGCTGGCGATGCCGCACCGCGCCGATCGCGATCAGCAACGGGCTGGGATAGCTCCACGCCGCGTTCGCCACGGCATAGGACCATGGCATCAGCGAAGGCGACAGGATCAGCAGATGCGTGATCACCGTGTTGAGCTTCACGGCGGCGAGCCACATCGGCCAGTAACGCTGCGCCTTCAGCGCCAGCACGGTCATCGCCAGGAACAGGCACGTATCGACCGTGAGCATGCCCATCTCGAGCTGGAAGAAGCGATGCGCGCCGGTGGATGGCGTGAAAGCCGAGGCCGCGACCGCGGAGACCAGGATCCCGACGGCCGCACGTTCCGGCGTGCCGCCCCGCGCGAGCGCGTAGAGGCAGCAGCTTACCAGCAGGGCGAGGTAGATGAACTTGCTCATGCGACATGATCGCACCAGTGAAGCTGGTCCAAGTCAACGCCTCCATCACGCTGCGGCCGCGATTTTGATGATCGCAGGCTCCATCGCCTCGTGACCGGGCGTTTCATAGATGTCGCCCTCGCCGATCACCTGGTGGCGAATGCCGACGCTGCGCAGCTCGCCATGCGCCTTCTTGATGTCCGAAAGCGCGCCGAAGACCTTGGCGGTGGCGGCACCGACATAGTCGACGGCATCCTGCGCCTCGAGCGGGTGGAAAGTACCGTCGACCCGCGCAGTGAGCACGGCTGTGCCCATGGCGAGAACCTTGAGCGCAGCCTGGTTCACCGCGAGTTCCGCGGGCTGGAGCGAACGGGCGATGCGCACAGAAGCGATCTTCTTTGCAGAAGGCATGAGTCCTCCTTCGCGCAGCCACAATGCTGCGACGTGGTTGATGGTCCGGCTTTGGAAGAGACCTAGTTCAGCTGGTAATGCGCCAGAGCGCGCCCAGCCCATTGAGGAAGTTGGCCACCGCGATCAGCATCAGGATCGAGAGACCGAATATCCACATCAGGCGGTTGAGCGGGTCCAGATCATTGGTTTGCCTCCCTTGCCTCAGAAACGGAACCCGAAAGCGCGGTTCGGCTTCGGACCGTTTCGGTGGCAATGGAACTCCCGAATGCACCGTTTCGGCAAGGTCCACCGGCTCGGCCCCCAAATTTTGGGGGGGTGTTTCCGGGGGCTGCGGAGAGGCATCTTCGTGCGCGGTGAGGATGCGCGCGGCCTCGCGCCGGCTGGATACGCCGAGCGTGCGGGCCGCTTCCTTCAAGTAACCATCGACCGTGAGCGGCGACAGGCCGAGCGCGAGGGCGATTTCCTTGGACGACATGCCGCGCGCGACAAGCCGCAGGCAGTCACGTTCACGTGCAGTGAGTTGCTCGATCGTCCCGGTCACCATCGCTGCCAGCTTTTAGCCATCGCGCGTGGAAATCCAACCGAGTTGGTGTGAAAGAGTGTGAGTTTCCGCGTAAAATCGCGTTGGGAAAAACGGATCGCATGCAAATGGGAATCCAGCCGAAACGGCCTTCCTCCTCCCGCTAGAAACACCTGCGTATCCGGGCCTGGCCGAACCGCCATCGTGCGCTTCCTTCCCCCCGACGTAACGCGCATAGTAACGCACTAACGATATAGCGGGAGAGGCGATATGCGGGGCATGCGCGCGATTTTGGCACTGGGCCTGATCGGCACGGCTGGAAATGCCGTGGCACAGGAGGCGAATCCGTCCGGCCAGGATGCCGCGATCGTGGTGCAGGGACAGCGCGACCGGCCGAGCAACTGGCGCCAGGCCGAGACCGATCACGTCGTGGTGATCAGCGACGGCAGCGAGAAGGAGCTGACCCGGATCGCCCATAATCTGGAACGACTCCATTTCCTGCTTTCGGTTCTGCTCAACCGAGTCGACCGGCCGGACAACACCCGCAAGCTGCGCATCACCCTGGTCGGCAACGGCGCCGAGTTCGACGCGATGGATCTGGCGAACCTGCGCTATTCGCCCGGCCCCTATGCCCGTGCCTTCCCCGAGCCGGCCTATTATGATCCGCGCGAGGACGGTGCGGTGTTCGCCGCGAGTCGCTTCGACCAGAAGGCCCTGCTCGAGCCGGGACAGTCGCTCGCCAATATCCTTCCCGACCTGGTCCGCGCGACGACACCGGCGGCCGATCCCGCCGCCGGAGCATCGGGCGAGAACCCCGGCACGGCGGCCGCGCTCGCCGCCGGCCAGGCCGGATCGATCGCGCGATTCGGACGGGAGGACCCGCTCGCCCTTTCGGTGAACGAGCTGGCGGTGCCGATCTCGGCGGAGGGCCGCATCTACGCCGGCTATGCGCGCCATTTCCTGGTCACCTATTTCCCGCATGCCTATCCCCGCTGGTATGTCGACGGCTTTGGCGAGCTGTTCGCGACGATGGCAGCCGAGGGTGATGCGAAGATCGAATATGGCCGCGCGCCGGACGGACTGCGCAAGGTGCTCGATCGCTATGCCCGCACGCCGATCGCGGACGTCCTGACCGGCCGCTATCTGAGCGACCGCAAGGCCGCGGAGCGCTGGACCCCGCTCCATGCCTGGGCGCTGACGCACATGCTGTTCTTTTCGAACACGCGGCGCGGCCAGCTCCACGCCTATCTCGCATCGATCGCCGCGGGCGAGTCGATGGAGCGAGCAGCGGCGGCATTCGGCGACCTCGGCAAGCTGCAGGCCGAGCTTGCCGCCTATGACAATGGCAAGCTGCCGTTCGAGCAGATGTCCTATCCCGCCGATCGCGCCGGCGAACCGATCGTGCGGCGGCTGACCGAAGGCGAGGCCGCCTTTGTGAAAGGACGGCTCGAGCTCGGCTCTCGGGTCGAGCTGCCGCCCGCCTCCGGCGACCCGAAGCTGGACAAGGCGCGGCGGGACGCGATCGCGCACCGCGACGACTGGCTGCGCAGCCTGCGCCGCGACGCCACCCGCTACCCGGCGAACCTCGACGCGCAGCTGCTGCTTGCCGAAGCCGAATGCCGCAGCGGCAACGGCACCGAATGCGCCGCCGCCGCCGGCAAGGCGCTGGCGATCGCCCCCGGCAATGGCGACGCGCTTGCCTGGCGGGGCATAGCCCAGACGCGGATCGCGCTGGCGGCGCCGGCGGCGGACAGGCAGGCGATGCTGAAGAGCGCCCGCGTCACCATCGCCCGTGCCAATCGCGCCGACAGCGAGAACCCGCTGCCGCTGCTCGCTTATTATCGCAGCTTCGCCGATGCGGGCGAGGTCGCACCCGATGTGGCGATCGAGGGGCTGATGAAGGCGGCGGACACCGTTCCCGCCGCCCCTGCCCCGCGATTGCTGCTGGGCGAGGCGCTCGCCGCACGCGGCAGCACCATCGCGGCGCGCGGCGCGCTGCTGCCGGTGGCCAATGGCCCCTATGGCTCGCCCGAAGCGCTTCCCGCCCGCGCGCTGCTCGCGACGCTGAAATAGAAAAGGGCCGGGAGCATCGCCCCCGGCCCTTCCTTTTCAGTCGATCCGCCGATCAGAACTGCGACGAATAGGTCAGGAACCACTGGCGCGGCGCAATCGGATAGGCCGAGTAGCTGTTGGTCGCCGAACCCACCGAGATGGTCGACCAGCCCTTGATGTCGCCGAGATTGGTGACGTTCAGGCTGAGCTTCGCCTTCTTCATCCCGACCATGTCCGCCGGCAGGTCGACGCCGACGCTGAGCGAGGTGAGGAAGTAGGAGCCGATGCTCGCGTCGTTCGAATAGGTGGTGTAGCGGCGGCCGACATAGTCGCCCACCAGCTGCGCCTCGATCGGGCCGACATTGAGCGTTGCGACGCTCTTGTTCATCCACTTCGGCGTACCCGGCAGCTGCTTGCCGCAGGTCGGGACGACGCCGCCCACCACCAGATAGCCGCCGATGCAGCTGCTGGTCGCGCCACCGATGCCGGTCGCGGTCGAGCTATAGTCGCTCTGGTACTTGGAAAGGTTGTACGACGTGGCGTTGTAGAACGAGAAGACGCGGCCGAAGCGCAGCGTGAACGCCGCATCGACGCCGTTGGTCTTCACGTCGCCCACGTTCACCAGGATCGAGGTGCCGCCGGCGATCTGGCCGCCCGCGATACCGCCCGGATTGGTCGAGATCGCCAGCAGGCGGTCGCTGAAGTCGACATGGTAATAGTTGACCTGTGCCTCGAGCCCGATGCCGCCGCCGAAGTTGCGGTGGGTGCGCAGGCCGGCTTCATAGGTCCAGCTGCTCTCGGGCTTGCCGTCATTGGCGAAGGCGTTGAACGCCGCCTGGCTGCCGGTGAACCACGGGCCGCCGCCACCGGCCAGATATGCCTGATACTGGCGCAGGTTCTTCTGGACGTTGAAATAGACTTCCTCGTGCCCGTTGACGTCATAGGTCGCGCCCACGGCCGGCAGGAACCACTTGAGCGTGTTGATCTTGCCCTCGGGCAGGCCACCGGTCAGGCCGGAGAGCGAGCCGAGCTTGGGCTGCACCGGATACCAGCCATTGGCCCATTGCGCGCTGGTCTTGAAGCCGAACTGGACGAGCAGCGGCTCGAACACCTGCCAGGTGTCCTGGATGTGGAGCTGCAGTTCGTTGATCCGCGCCTCGCCCTGATACTGGGTGAACAGCGGCTGCATCACCCGGATCGGGCGGATGTACGGGGTGCTGAGCTCCGGGCTGCCGACGGGCACGGCATACCAGCGGCGCCACTGGGTGGTGCTGTTATGCTCGAACCAGCCGCCCAGCTCGATCTTGTGATTGCCCAGCTCGACGTTGAGCGAGCTGATCGCGCCGCCGCGATCGATGCGATATTCGGTGGTGCGGGTGATCAGGCCCGAGCCGCCGGTCGCCGCGACCATCGCCGCACCGACCGCTGCCAGCTGCGCGTCGGTGCGCGCGGTGCAGGCGGCGGGGCGCACGCCGTTGCCGTTGGCGGCGAAGCGGCAATTGGTCGGCAGCGCGGCATAGCCGGCATCGAGATAGGGCTGCGCCGTGGTGATCGACTGGCCGAGCGGGCCGGCGACGACGCCGACACCGTCATTGTGGTGATAATAGATGGTGTTGGTCAGCCGGATATTGTCGGCGATCTTCGCCTCGTACCGCGCATAGGTCAGGTGGTCGGTGCGCTGCGCGTCCGAATAATAGTTGCGGTAGTTGCTGCCCACCGCGGCCGGCGAGTTGCCCAGTGCGTTGATATAGCTGCGATAGCCGCCCAGGTCCGGATAGGAGAAGGGCTTGGTATAGGGCGTGTAGAGCTGCACCGGGGTGGCGGTGCCGCCGGCCGAGGGCTTGAAGAAGACGGTGGCGTCCTCGTTCGGCTGCTTCATGTCGTTATAGTCGAAGTACAGCGTGAACTTGCCGACCGAATCGTCGTGCACATACTTGGCATTGCCCTGCCAGCCGCCCTGCCAGCCGTTGAAGTCCCATGCCTTGGCCTTGTGGCGCGTGATCGCGAAATAGGCGGAGTCGGTACCCGCCTTGCCGAGGCCGGTGTCGAGACGCAGGAAGGTCCGCGAGGTGTTGTAGCTGCCGACCGTCTGGTTGGCGGTCACGCCGAAGCTCGGGGTCGGATCGGACGAGAAGGTCTCGATCGTGCCGCCCAGGTTGCTGTTCGACGGGGTCGCGAGATCGCCGGCGCCGGCCGACACGACGACGCGGGCGACGTTCTCCGAGATCACCGCGCGCTGCGGCGACAGGCCGTTATAGTTGCCGTAGCTCTGGTCGCCGAGCGGGATGCCGTCCATCGTGTAGCCGAGCTGGTTGCCGGCAAAGCCATGGATGAAGATCTGGGCGTTCTGCTCGTTGTTGCCCCAGGGATCGGCGGTGACATAGAGCACGCCGGGCAGCGTCTGGATCGCCTTGAGCGGCGAGACGCCCGGCAGGATCTTCTGGATCTCGCTGGCCGGGATCGCGGTCGCCGAGCGGGTCTGCTTGGCCGTCACGAGGATCGCCTGGTCGCCGGCATTCTCCGGTGCGCCCGCCTCGTCGGACGGCGCAGCCTGGTCCTGCTGGGCATAGGCCGGCGCGGCCATGGCGGTGAAGGAAAGAGCCGCTGCGCAAACAGTGGCACGAAGAACGTGGCGAGCCGTCATATATCCCCCTGGGAATCGCGGCTTCGTTGCGCCGCAGCATCGGCCCCTAGGCGGGGGATATGGCAGTCTCGTTCCGGTTGTGAGACACATTGGCGAAACGAATAAGACCGATCCGAGACACGCCGGAGCGTCCGTCACCGCCGTAATTGACTTATCCACAAATATCGCTATTGGCGCGCCTTCCTCCTTCGGGAGGTGACCGTCCGAGACAGCGAGTGCAGGGAATTTGCCCTGCTTAATCTCTCGCCTAGACGGGGACAGATTTTCACCGGCGGCTCCCTGAGCGGAGTGCGCGGGTCATGCCCAGGGATCTGGGCACGACGATCCTTCCCCTCGGACATTTTGTAACCGGGCATTTCCCGCAAGGGAGGTGCTCATAACGAGGAGACCGGCATGGATCGTTCCCAGAAGGCTGATGCCGTTGCCGAGCTGAACCGCACCTTTGGCGAGGTTGGCGTGGTGGTTGTCACCCGCAACCTCGGGATGACCGTCAAGCAGTCGACGGACCTCCGTAACAAGATGCGTGAGGCCGGCGCGAGCTACAAGGTCTCGAAGAACAAGCTTGCCAAGATCGCTGCCGACGGCACCGATTACGCGGCGATCGCCGACCTGCTTACGGGTCCGACGGCGCTCGCCACCTCGATCGACCCCGTGGCTGCGGCCAAGGTGGCGGTCGAGTTCGCCAAGACGAACGACAAGCTCGAAATCGTCGGCGGCGCAATGGGCACGCAGGTTCTCGACCAGGAAGGCATCAAGGCACTCGCCTCGCTGCCGTCGCTGGACGAGCTTCGCGGCAAGCTCGTGGGCCTCATCGTTGCTCCGGCAACGAAGCTCGCGACCGTCACGCAGGCACCGGCCGCGCAGCTCGCGCGCGTTTTCGGCGCCTATGCGGCCAAGGACGCCGCATAAGCGGATCTTGCTAGCTTATTTATCCCTAAACACCTGAATTGATTGGAGTTTATCATGGCTGACCTTAACGCACTTGTTGACCAGCTTTCGGAACTGACCGTCCTCGAGGCCGCTGAGCTCTCGAAGCTTCTCGAAGAGAAGTGGGGCGTCTCGGCCGCCGCTGCCGTCGCCGTTGCCGCCCCGGGTGGCGCTGGCGCCGCTGCTCCGGCTGCTGAAGAGAAGACCGAGTTCGACGTGATCCTCACCGGCGACGGTGGCAAGAAGATCAACGTCATCAAGGAAGTCCGCGCCATCACCGGCCTGGGCCTGACCGAAGCCAAGACTCTCGTTGAGTCGGCTCCGAAGGCTGTCAAGGAAGGCGTCAACAAGGACGAAGCCGAGAAGATCAAGAAGCAGCTCGAAGAAGCCGGCGCGACCGTCGAGGTCAAGTAAGCTTCCTAGCTTCTCGCTTTTCAGCGAACCAGATCAGGGCGGTCCGGCAACGGGCCGCCCTTTTCTTTTGGGGCGTGGCACGGCATCGAAAGCAGGCATGGCCGAGATTCGCTGCCTCGTTTGCCCACATGTGCTGGCCGGCACACGGCCGGTACGCGTGATGATCCACCACTGGGATGGTGACTGGCAGGCTGTCTGCGGCGAGTGGGATCATTCCCCCGCGAACGACGATTTCGACGTGATCTGCATCAGTCACTTGTTCGATCGCCAGCCGGATCTCGGCGGCCTGCGCATGCTCGCGCCCGAGCATATCGCGGAACGGGTCGACGACGAGTGGCAGGTTTCGCCCTTCGACGAAGAGGCCCCCGACTGATTCCTCCAGCCTTCCCGGAGCAGCGGCGCACCCAACCGGCCGCCCCGCTTGCAATGTAGGATTTCGCCTGCTGGGCTCGCCCGGCCGGCCTCGACCCGGCCGCTCTTTGTCGCCGTTGGAGAAATAGGATCACGCGCGCGCAACGATGTTGCGAGATGCGACGTGTTTCCGGGGAAACAGGGGAAATAGGCGCCGCGAAAACCCGCTCTTGGCCTGTACTTTGTGTACTTTCGCGAGTCGGCGCCGACCCGTTGTTGGATGGATCAGGCCGCCGCCATCTGCTTTGCGAGATAGCGGTTCGCCGCCAGCTGTCCGGTCGGCGCCGGGCGATCGAGCCAGATCGGTCCGAGCTTGTCGCCCTGCCCCGCCGTGCCCAGGATGAAGTCCGCGCCGAAGCGCCGGATGCTGAGCCCGCCGCGCCAGCGCAGGTCGATCAGCACGATCGGCACGAACATCGGCCGGCCGCCGACCTCGACCACGTTCACGCCCGAGCGCGGAATCGCGAGACGCACCGGCATACGGCCGCCGCCGCCGGCGGGCAGGTCAAAGGGTGGTCCGCCCGGCTCGCCCGGCGGGCCGCCATGGAAGCCGGCGATCACTTCGTCCTGCCGGGCATGCGCGCTCATCGCGGCATAGGCGACGCGGATGCTGTCGGCCGCGGCACCCGTGCCGTTGGCGATCAGCAGCTCGAATTCGAGCAGCACTTCATTCTCGCCAAACACGATCCGGTGCGGGTTGATGCCAAGCTCGAACGGCTCGGCGCCCACCGGTGCAGGTGCCCGAACAGCAGGCTGAGCGGGTGCGGGCGCGGGCGTCGCGCGACCAAGGCCCGGCGGCGGCTGGAGCGGCGGGGCGGCAACGGCCACCGGCTCGGCCTCATAAGCCTCCACCTCGTCTTCTTCCCGGCGGCGACGGCGGCCGAGCAGCAACCAGCCGCCCAGCCCGAGCAGCGCCGTGCCCCCGGCACCAGCGGCGGCCCAGAGCCAGGGCGGAGTTGCGGATGCCGGCTCGGGCGCGGGCTCGGTCTGCGCCGGCTGGGGGGCAGGAATGGGCTGAGCGACCGGGCTCGGCACCACCGTCGACGCCGGACTCGCGGCCGGCGTCGGCGAAGCCGCAACCGGCGCAGCCTCGCGCGGCGCCGGGGTCGCGCGGGCGACAGGCGCTGCGCGTTGGGGCTGTGGTTGCGGCGTGGCGGTACGGGCTGCCGGTGTTGGCGTGGGTGTCGGCACTGGCGCGGGCGTCGGGCTGGGTGCCGGCGCGATGCTGAACCGCTCGGGGATCACGCCGGGCAATTGTTGCGGCTGCGGGCGGACGCTCGGCGGCGGGGTGATGATCGGCGCGGGGCCGGAGCCCGGCGCCGGCGCATCCTGGGCATGCGCCAGCGGCGCGGCGATCGATGCCGCGGCCAAGCCACACAGCCAAACAGTTCTGAGCCTCCCAGCGTTCACCATCATTTCCTGGCCTTCCGAAGATGAACCGCGGCTGCACATCGCGCGTCATTCGCCGCATGTCGAGGGCGGATTGTCCCTGCCGTCTCCGTCCCTTACAGCGATGAAACACTGGGGAGACATTGGTGACTGGCGAGCGATCGGGGCCTGGCCCCGGCTATATACCGGCGATCGACGGGCTGCGCGCCATTGCCGTCACTTCGGTGATCCTCTTCCACCTCTGGCCCTGGTCGCTGCCCGGCGGCTTCACCGGCGTGGACATCTTCTTCGTCATCTCGGGCTTCGTGGTGACGGGTTCGCTGGTCGGCCGCGAGTTCACCAGCTTCAGGCAGCTTACGGCATATTTCTATGCCCGCCGCCTGATGCGGATCATGCCGGCACTGGTGGTGATGCTGCTTGTCGCGCTGCTGGCGTCGCAATTGTTCATCCCCGATGCCTGGCTGAGCAACAGCCTGTCCCAAGTCGCCCGTTTCGCCTTTTTCGGGCTCAGCAATGTGGTGCTGGCTACGGATACGGACAGCTATTTCGGTCCCCAGGCGGCGTATAATCCCTTCACCCACACCTGGTCGCTGGGCGTGGAGGAGCAGTTCTACCTGTTCTTCCCCTTCATCCTGTGGTGGCACCACCGCCTGCATTCGGGCGCCAAAGCCGTGCGGCTGGTGGCGATCCTCTCCGCCCTGTCGCTGCTGCTCTGCGCGGTGCTGGGCATCTTCGCCCAGAAATTCGCCTTCTACCTGATCTTCCCGCGCTTCTGGGAGCTGGGCACCGGCATGCTGCTCTGCCTGACCCGCGAGCGGTGGCAGCCCTGGGCGGCAGGCCGGCGATGGATCGCGCCGCTGGGCATGCTGCTGATCGCGGCGGGCTTCGCGATCCCCGAGGGACCGCTTTTCCCCTTCCCCGGCGCGCTCTTGCCGGTGGCGGGCACGTCGCTGGCGATCATGGCGATCCTTGGCGGCACGGCGCCGCGGGCGCTGGGCGGACGACCGATGGTGGCGGTGGGGCTGCTCTCCTACTCGCTCTATCTCTGGCACTGGCCGGTATTCGTGCTGTTTCGCTGGACCGTGGGGCTGCACACGCTCCAGCACCAGCTCGCCGCGCTGGTGATCGCGGTCGCGCTGGCGATCTTCTCCTATTTCCTGGTCGAGAAGCCGCTGCGGTCCAGCCGCCGCCTCGCCGGCTGGCCGCGCGGGCGGGTCGTTGCGGTGGCGGTGGCTGGCGTTCTGGTTGCTACTCTAGGCGGGCAGTTGCTCATCTCGGCGCATAACCGGATCACGCTGAGCGTCACCCGGGATCGCTTCGCCTGGTATGCCGAGCCCCGCCGGCCCCTGCCGCTCGACCTTACCGGCTGCGCGCCGATCGATGCCGAGGAATGGCTCGGCGGGGGTCGAATCGCGACCTGGACTGCCCGGTGCGCGCAGGGGGAGGGATTCACACTGTTCGTCCCAGCCGACTCGCACGGGCTGGCTTACTCGCCCGCTTTGCGACGGCTCGCCGCCGAGACGGGCGCGCGCGTGCGGCTCTATTTCAAGCCCGGCTGCCCCTATCTCAAGCTCATCCAGACCCATGCCTCGCGGCCGCGCTGCACGGCCTGGTACGAAGCGGTGGAAACGGAGATCGCCGCCCGCTCGAAACCCGGCGACGTGGTCTTCCTCCCCGGCCTGCGCCTCACCCGCCTCGCCAACCAGTTCGAGAATGACCGCGACCTGATCGGCGCCCGCGAGGATGTGGTGTCGGACACCGCGCTTGTCGAGGCCCGGGGCATCACCCAGAGGCTCGCCGCCGGCGGCGCCCGGCTGGTGCTGGAAGCGCCCAAGCCGGTCTTCCCCAGCCCCGTCTTCCGCTGCGCCGACTGGTTCAACCGCGCCAACCCGTCGTGCCACGGGCTGACAATCGAACGCGAGCAGATGCTCGAGCGCCGCCGCCACGTGATGCGGGCGATGAGCGCGCTGGTCGCCAGCGAGAAGCCGACGATCCTGTGGGACCCCCTGCCCCTGTTCTGCCCCGGCCAGACCTGCGAGGCGCTGCCCGGCGGACGGCCGCTGTTCTTCGACGGCGACCATCCGAGCGGCCTGGGCAACGACCTTGTGTACGCCGACCTCAAGCGGACGGTGCTGGGGGTTCGGTAGGGCGATGGCGCCCGGCAGGAGCGGTTCCCCGGCGAAAGCCGGGGGCCAGGGTCACAAGCCGGTCGGCAGAGAAACCCTGGGCCCCGGCGTTCGCCGGGGAGCAGCCAAAAGGCCTATCCGCAATAAATCACGGCACCGTCACCGTGGTCATCGGGACGTTCGCCAGCTCGGGCTGGGCCTTGAGCTGGGGCACCACGGTCTTGAGGTCGCCGACCACGACCAGGGTGAGCTTGGCGAGCGGATAGGCGGCGTTCGCGGACGCCATCATCTGCTCCGGAGTCACCGCCAGCACCGCGGGCACATAGCGCTCGGTCCAGTCGCCCGGCAGGCCGAGGATGTCGCGCGTCGCCAGCGTGCCGACCACCGAGCCCGAAGTCGAGTTCGAGATCGCGAACAGCCCGGCCATATAGGTACGGATGCCCTTGGCTTCCTCGGCCGGGACCGGCTCGGTCTGCATCCGGCGGATCTCCTTGAACACCTCGTGCAGCGAGTCGCCGGTATGCTCGGTGGTCACGTCCGCCTGGAAACCCCAGAGCGCCTGCTCGGGGGTGAACTCGACGTCCGAATAGGGCGAATAGGTATAGCCCTTATCCTCGCGGATGTTCGTCGTGATCCGCGAGCTGAACGCGCCGCCGAGCAGCGCATTGGTGACGCGCTGGGGAATGTCGGCGTCGGTCCCCGCCCGGCTCGCATCGAAGGCTAGGCGCAACGTCGCCTGCGGGGCGCCGGGGCGATCGACCAGCACGATCTTCGGACCCGGCTGGTGCGGGCTCTGCAGCACCACCGGATCGGGACCGGCCTGCCAGCCGGCGAACGCCTTCTCGATCGCCGCCTTCACCGCCGCCGTGTCGAACCGGCCGGCGACATAGAGCCGCGCGCGCTTCGCGCCGAACTGGCCGGCATGGAAGGCCTTCACCTGGTCGATCGTATAGCCCTGGAGCTGCGCCGCGCTCGGGATGATCCGGCCATAGGGGTGGCTGGTGCCATAGACGGTGCGGCCCAGCGCAACGTCCGCCAGCGTGCCCGGCTGCGACAGCGCGACCGAGAGCTGGCGGCCGAGATTGGCCTTCACCCGGGCAAGCTCGCTCGCCGGCAGCGTCGGGCGGACCGCCACGTCGCTAAGCAGCTGGATCGCATCCGGCGCATATTCGGAAAGCACATTGGTGCTCACCGTGGTCGACTGCATGCCGGCGCTGACGTTGAGCTGGCCGCCCATCCCCGCCGCGGCGGCGGCGAGATCGGACGCGGTCTTGCCGGCGGCACCTTCCTTCATCAGCGCGCCGGTGACTTCGGACAGCCACACCGCATCGCCTTCATTGACCGCGCCGGCGCGGACGCGCAGCGACACGACCGTCTTGGGGGCGATGCCATAGGGGATCAGCGTGACCTGCAGCCCGTTGGGGAGCGTATAGGTCTCGGTCGCCGGCAGCGTGAACGGCTTGGGATCGGCGATCGGCGGCGCGGGCGGGAACCTGTCCTGCGCCAGCGCCGGGGTGGTGACGGCGACCAGCGCCGTGAATGCGAGGAGCGCGCGCTTCATCACTTGCCTCCCTTGGCCTGGGCACCCGGCTCGATGACGTAGACCGAGCGGTTGGTCGTGCGGAGATATTCCTGGGCGGTCTTCCGGATCAGCTCGGGCGTCACCTTGGCGAAGCCCTGCTCGATCCGGTTCACCGCGGTCGGATCATTGTCGAACAGCGCATAGACGGCGAGCAGGTCGATCAGCCCTACCCGGCCGCCCCCGTCGATCGTGCCGTACAGGTCCGAGCGCATCTTGGTGCGGGCGCGCTGCAGTTCGGCGGCGCTCACCGGCTTGGTGCGCAGTTCCTCGATCACCTCGTCCACCGCCCTGGTGATCTGCGCGGTGCTGTGGGTCGGGTCATGGGTGAAGCTGAAGCTCCACAGCATCGGCCCGCGATAGTTGAACATGTTGCCCAGATCGGCATTGATCCCGCCCGACAGCTCGCCGGTGATGCCGGTATCGGTCACCAGCTTGCGGAACAGCCGGCTGTCATCGCCCTGGACGAGGATCTGGTCGATCAGCCCCATCGCATACCATTCGGGCGTGCCGCGATCGGGCACGTGATAGCCGGCGGCATAACCGGGCTTGGGCGCCAGCGCATCGACCCGGCTCTTGAACTTCTCGGCGGTCTGGCGCGGCTCGGAAATGTCCGGCTGCTTGACCGGCGCGGCCGAGGGGATCGGGGCGAAATACTTCTCCACCATCGCCCGGGTCGCGGCGTAATCGATGTCGCCGGCGATCACGAGCACGGCGTTGTTCGGCCGGTAGAACTCCCTGGAGAAGGCCTGGGCGTCGGGCACCGTCGCCGCCTCGATCTCCTTCAGATCGCCGTAGAAATTGTGGCTGTTGTACCAGTTGGTGTTGGCCAGCATCGGCAGGTCGATCCACGGCCAGGTGCTGTAGGGCTGGTTGAGGACGTTGACCTTGACCTCGTTGCCGACCACGCCCTGCTGGTTCTTGAGCACGACATCGTCGATCACCGGATTCTCCATCCGATCCGCCTCGAGCCACAGCATCCGCTCGAGCGCGCCCGAAGGGACGATCTCGTAATAGTTGGTGAAGTCGAAGCGGGTGGAGCCGTTGTTGACCCCGCCCGAATTGGTGATCGTGGTGTCGAACACGCCCTTGGGCGCGTGCTTCGATCCCTGGAACATC
The DNA here is from genome assembly GCF_014204495.1 of Sphingomonas kyeonggiensis. Classification (GTDB taxonomy): domain Bacteria; phylum Pseudomonadota; class Alphaproteobacteria; order Sphingomonadales; family Sphingomonadaceae; genus Sphingomonas; species Sphingomonas kyeonggiensis_A. The sequence goes on from NZ_JACHLN010000003.1 coordinate 250,089, forward strand.
AGATGCTCGAACAGATGGGCGAAGCCGGTGCGGTCCCGCGGCTCCACGCGGAAGCCGATGCCGTAATAGACACCGACCGTCACCGTCGGCGCGATCGTATCCTTGGTCAGGACGACGCGCAGGCCGTTGGGCAGCGTGAAATATTGCGTGTCGACATGCAGCTTGCTCGCCGCGGCGGGCTGCGCCGCCTGGGCATGCGCGAGCGCGGGAAGCGCAGTCGCGGCCAGTGCGAGCGCGAGGCTCCATTTACGCATCAGTTCCTCCGAAGGATGAGTCGAAGGTGAGTTATTCCATCGGCACACCGAGATGGGAAGAGGTTTAGGGGGTTTCGCTCCACGGAGCGTCTCCGGGTTCAGATGCAGCGGCTGGTTCAGCGGTTCCCCGGCGAAAGCCGGGCCCCAGGGCCACAAGCGGGACGGCAGAGAAACCCTGGGCCCCGGCTTTCGCCGGGGAACAGAGAGCTGAATGGTTGATACCCGAAACCCCGCCGCATGAGATCCCGGCTTTCGCCGGGATGACGAATGGGGGCGGCCAGAGAGTGCGCTGATGAGATGACGCGGGATGCGGGGGAGGATGCAGTGGCGGCCCCTCCCCCGTTTCGCCTTACTTCTGCGCGTTCGCCGACTGGTCGAGCGGCACCACGGGCAGCAGCACGCTGCTCGAGTTCGCGCCGCCATACATCAGCGTCACGGTCGCCTTCTGATAGTCTTCCGGCTTGGCGAAGAAGATGTTCGGCACGAACTTCTGCGGGTTGCGGTCATAGACCGGGAACAGGCTCGACTGGACCTGCACCATGATCCGGTGGCCCGGCTGGAAGACGTGGTTCACCGTCGGCAGGCGGAACTTGTATTCCTGCACCTTGTTCGCCGGAATGGCGGTCGGGTGCTCGAACGAGTTGCGATAGCGACCGCGGAAGATGTCCATCGAGATCGGCAGCTGGAACCCGCCCATCTCCTTCTTCGTCACATAGTCGTCCGGATAGACGTCGATCACCTTGACCACGAAGTCACCGTCGGTGCCCGTGGTCTTGGCGAAGATGTCCGCCAGCGGCGCGCCCGAGACGCGGACCGGGGCGGTCAGCACATCGGTGACATAGGTCATCACGTCCGGCCGGCCATCGACGAAGCGCTGGTCGGTGACGAGATAGGTCGACCAGCGACCGTCCTGGAAGTTCACCGGACGCGGCAGATGCGGCACCGGCTTGGCGGGATCGGAAACATAGCTGTCCGAGCCGGCGGCCGGCTTGTCGAAGCCGAGGCTCTCGGCGGGCTTCAGGTAGATCGGAGTCAGCTTGGCGTCGCAATTGGCCTCGCAGGCGAGCGGCCACTTGTTGAGATAGTCCCAGCGGTTCTCGCCGGTGTTGTAGAAGCTCGCCTTGGCCGGGGTGAAGGGCGGTGCGCCGTCCTTCAGATAGGCGTTGAAGAAGGGCAGCAGGATATCGCGGCGCGCCTGGAGCGCGGTGTCGCCCTCGAAGTTGAGCTGGCCGAGCGTCGAGCCGTTATAGTTGAAGCCTGAATGGCGCCACGGGCCCATCAGCAGGAAGTTCTTGTCGGCCTGCGGAGTCTTCTGCAGCTCCTCCCAGGCGTGGATCGCGCCGTACATGTCCTCGTGATCCCAGATGCCCTGCTCCCAGAGCGTCGGGATGTTCGAGGGGTTGGCGGCGAGCAGCTTGTCGAGCGCCTGGCCCTGCCAGAAGGCGTCATAGGAGACGTGCTGGCTCATCTTGTTCCAGGCGGGCAGCTGGTCGTAGCCGAACTTCTTGGCCCAGTCGCCGGCCGAGCCGACCTTGCGGAAGGTCTCGTAGTCGTCCCAGTCGGGGCGCGGCGGGGCCTTGCCGGCGCCCTTGTAGCCGGTCTGCGCGCCGATCCAGCCGATATTGGCGAGACGGAAGGCGCCGTGGTGGAACCAGTCGTCGCCCATCCAGCCGTCGATCATCGGGCTCTCGGGCGCGGCGACCTTGAGCGCCGGGTGCGGGCCCATCAGCGCCATCACCACGGTGAAGCCCTCGTACGACGAGCCGAGCATGCCGACCTTGCCGTTGGTCTCCGGGACGTTCTTCACCATCCAGTCGATCGAATCATAGGCGTCGGTGATGTGGTCGACCTTGGTCGGGTTCAGCGGGCCGACCGGCGGGCGGGTGATGACGTAATCGCCTTCCGACTTGTACTTGCCGCGAATGTCCTGGAACACGCGGATATAGCCCGCCTTGACGAACACCTCGTCGCCCTCGGGCAGCGTGTTGATCATCTTGCCGCTCTCGGTGCGGACGACGCGGCCGGCGGCGTTATAGGGGGTGCGGGTGAACAGGATCGGGGCGTTCTTCGCGCCCTTCGGGATGATCATCACCGTGTAGAGCTTCACCCCGTCGCGCATCGGGATCATCACTTCGCGCTTGATATAGTCGGCCGGGAGCGCGGGCGGCTGGAAGTTGGGCGGGATATCGTTGAACGCGGCGGGCGCCTGGGCCGGCGCGGGGCTTTCCTGGGCCTGGACGGCGGTGGCGGTGAGGATCGCGGTCCCCGCGGCCAGTGCGAGCAACGACTTCTTGTTCATGTGATGTTATCTCCCTGAGGAATGGCTTCTCGTAGGCCCAAATCCCTCCGCAAGGAAAGAGCCCGCTCCTCCCTTTCGGAAGAAGCGGGCTCTTGTGTCCTCGATATGTCAGGGATCAGGCGTGCTCGGGTTGGCCGTAGAGTTCGGCGGCAAGGTCGTCGGTCACGTGCGGGCGCGACGCGCCGATCGCCCCGATGCCGCCTTCATAGGCCGGGCGGCCGATCCGGAACGCGGCGGCGGTGCGCGCCTCGCTGCCGTCCGGCAGGGTGTAGCGGGCCTCGGCGACGACGACCGGGTTGAAGACGCGGCCCAGGTCGCCCTTCGGCACCGCGAGGTGGGCGTCGACCCGGGTGCCGTCGCCCGGCTCGATCGAGACCGGCGGGACGATCGTGTCGGCGCGGCGCTCGGTGAGCATGCGCTCCATCTCGCTGCCCTCGGCCTCATCGGCGAGCATGAAGCTCGAGATGCGGACGTTGCGAGCCTCGGTGTCGCCCGAATTGCCGACGGTCAGCTCGAAATCGACCATCGCCTCCTCCTCGGTGGTGCCGGCGCTCACCGGGCGCAGGCCGAGCTCGATCCACGGGCGGTGCGCGACCGGGGCGGTGGCGTCGGCGACGCCGGCAAGGTCGTCCTTGCTGGCATCGGCGAGCTCGGCTTCCTGCTCGGCGACGACCGGCTCGATCGCGGGCGGGACGACGCGCGGATCGATGCGCTCGTTGACGGGCGGGACGATCACGGCGGCGTCGGGCGCGGCAACCGGCTCCACGGCGACGGGGGCGACATAGGCGGGCTCGACATAGACCGGATCGGTGGTGGTCGCCTCGTCGTTGCGGCGGCGACGGGCGAGCAGGAACACGGCAAGGCCGGCGACCAGCAGCGCGACGCCGCCGAGCAGCCACGGCCAGGCGATGCTGGTGCTGCTGGTCTGCTCGGTCGTGGTGGCGGTGTCCGCCGTCACCGGCGCGGCGGCTTCGGGCGCGGGCGCGGGCTCGACCTGGGGCGGCAGCGGCTCGGGCGCGGTCTGCACCGGCGGCGACGGCGGGGCGACCGGGGTCTCGGCGGTCGGCGCCGGGGCGGCCTGGCGCGCGGGGGCCGGCGCGGTGCGCGTGGTGGTGGTGGTGGTAGTCCGCGTCGTGGTGGTGCGGGTAGCGGTCGCGCGGCGCTCGGCCGGCGCCGGCGCATCCGCGGCGGCGGCACCGCGCTGCTGCTCCTCGACCGACGGGATCGACTGGACGACCGGGGCCGAGGGCTGGATCACCACCTGCGGCTGGGCCGCCGGCGCGGGCGCAGGTGCCGGAGTCGTCATGATCGGCGGCGGCGTCACCTGCTGGGGAGCGTCCTGCGCGAAGGCAGGAACGGCGAGGAAAGCGGCGCCGAGAAACAGCGCGGCACGGGTGGTACGCATTACAGGTCTCTCCTTCATGTCGCAGGTTCAATGAATGGAACCCGGATTCCGTCGCGAAGGAGGCTCGAAACTGCGATGAACAGTGGGAGGGAAGCGATGAATAACGCTGTTAATTCAACGTTCACGCAGGATTAGGCCGTCTGCATTTCCTGCTCGATCCCCAAAAGGATGAACTCGGCGGGACGCGCTATCGCCACCCCGATCTCGAGACGCAGCCTGCCCTCCGCCACGTCCTGCGCCGTCATCGTCGTGCCCAGCCCGACCAATACGAAATAGGCGTCGGAGGGCTTGGCACCCTGCAAGGCGCCCGCTTGCCACAAGGTGACAAGGAAGTTCTCGACCATGGCCTTCACCCTGCCCCAGGTCGAACTGTTGTTGGGCTCGAAGGCGAAGGCCTGCATCGCCCGGTCAATCGACTGCTCGACATAGATGCAGGCACGGCGGACCGCGAGATAGCGCCAATCGTCGCTGTTCCCGTCGAGCGTGCGCGCACCCCAGACCACGAGATTGTAGCCGGGGATGAAACGGAGGATGTCGACGGCCACGCCGTCCAGCGGCGCGTTGAAATCCCCCTGCTCGTCGCCGCCCATTCGAAAAGCCAGATCCGCGACGCCGCCGGACTGCGGATCCGCGACGACCTCGAACTGAACGCCGGCGGGCGGGACCCAGACGCCTTTCGCAAGATCGCTCCGCGCCCAGACCCCGGCAACCGCGCCGCTGGGCGGGGTGACCAGGTCGGCACCCGGCCCGCCCGGATATTGCAGCTTCAGCGCCGGGGCATAGGCCGCGCCATAGCTTGCAAATTCCGCAACCGGCGCCAGCGCCGCGCCGAGATCGGCGCGCGCCTGGCGAAGCGCCGGCAGGTCGGCTGCCTGAATGCAGCCGGGCAGATCGAGGATCGCCATCCGGTTCCGCAAGGTGCCGGCCTGGCGGAGCATCGCCTGGATCAGGCGCGCATGATCAGGCGTGGAGAGCAGGCAGGCCTCGGGCACGACCAGCATGGTGATCTCCGCGACCTCCCCGGCCACCGCGAGCGCGGCCAGCAGCGCGTCCGCCACAGGCGCGGCAAGCCGCCAGTCCCCGGTTGCTTCGGGCGCCGTCTCCGGCGCCTGCCCTTCCCAATAGCTCCCGGCGGAAATCACCTGGCAGGCCGTGCCGCCATTGGCGAAGAACAGCCCGATCTGGGCGGCGAGCTGGAACGTGGCGCCGGCGGGCGGCATGCCGCCGAACCGGAACGCAAACTCCTGCGCCGATGATATCCGCACCGCTTCGCCATAGGCGCCGAACGCCGCGAACTCCGTAAAGCCGATAAAGGCGGGCATCGCGGTAGTCACGCCCTGCACTTCCGGTACCGGCGACGGGATCTCCTCGACATAGACGCCGGGCGTCTTGTAGCTGCGCTCCGTCATCCCGTTTCCTTTCGCCATCAGGCTAGCCGCATGGGCAGTTTCCGCCAAACCCGGCTTGCACCGGTTTGACAGAAAGCCACCGCCTACCTATATCGCGCTTCCTACCACGGCTCCGGGAAATGATGCGTCGTCGCGCAACGCATCGGGCGAATTGGGGTCGCGGTCTCATAAGACGCTGAAAGCTGCCGAAACCCGAAATGGGAGTCGCGCGGCTTTTTCTGCGTCTTTCCGCACGTCCCGGCCCCGGACAGGGGCACCGAAATTACGGCTGACGAGGCAAAAACACCCATGGCAACCAAGGCAATCGAGGGCGGCACGTTCAAGCGCCGCATCCGCAAGGTGTTCGGCGACATCCACGAAGTGGTGCAGATGCCGAACCTGATCGAGGTTCAGCGCGAATCCTACGAGCAGTTCCTGCGGTCCAATCCCTCGATCGGCTACGTCTCCGGCCTCGAGAAGACCCTGCGCTCGGTCTTCCCGATCCGCGACTTCGCCGGCACCGCCGAGCTCGACTTCGTGAACTACGAGCTCGAGAATCCGAAGTTCGACGTGGAAGAGTGCCGCCAGCGCGGCATCACCTATGCTGCTCCGATGCGCGTTACCCTGCGCCTGATCGTGTTCGAGGTCGACCCCGATACGGAAGCCCGTTCGGTGCTCGATATCAAGGAGCAGGACGTCTACATGGGCGACATGCCGCTCATGACCGAGAACGGCACCTTCTTCATCAACGGCACTGAGCGCGTGATCGTGTCGCAGATGCACCGCTCGCCGGGCGTGCTGTTCGACCATGACCGCGGCAAGACCCATGCCTCGGGCAAGTATCTCTTCGCCGCGCGCGTGATCCCGTATCGCGGCTCGTGGCTGGACTTCGAGTTCGACGCCAAGGACATCGTCAACGTCCGCATCGACCGCAAGCGCAAGCTGCCGGTGACGTCGCTGCTCTATGCCCTGGGCCTGAGCGGCGAGGACATCCTCAACTATTTCTACAACCGCGTGACCTTCGTCCGCGGCCCGAACGGCTGGCAGATTCCGTTCGACCCGACCAACTGGCGCGGCGCCAAGCCGTCGTTCGACATCGTCGACGCCAAGTCGGGCGAAGTGATCTTCCCGGCCGGCCAGAAGATCAGCCCGCGCGCCGCCAACAAGGCGCAGAAGGACGGTCTCGAGACCCTGCTGATCCCGACCGACGAGATCTTCGGCCGCTATTCGGCCTATGACCTCATCAACGAGGCGACCGGCGAGATCTATATCGAAGCCGGCGACGAAGTCTCGGCCGAGAACCTGGAGAAGCTGGACAAGGCCGGCATCGACCGCGTCGAGCTGCTCGACATCGACCATATCTCGACCGGTCCGTGGATCCGCAACACCCTCGCCGCCGACAAGGCCGAGGAGCGTCAGCAGGCGCTTGCCGACATCTATCGCGTCATGCGCCCCGGCGAACCGCCGACGCTCGAGACCGCAGAGTCGCTGTTCGCCGGCCTGTTCTTCGATCCGGAGCGCTATGACCTCTCGGCCGTGGGCCGCGTGAAGCTCAACATGCGCCTCGACCTCGACGCCGAGGACACCGTCACCACGCTGCGCACCGAGGACATCCTCGCTGTCGTCAAGACGCTCGTCGACCTGAAGGACGGCAAGGGCGAAGTCGACGACATCGACAACCTCGGCAACCGTCGCGTGCGTTCGGTGGGCGAGCTGCTCGAGAACCAGTACCGCGTCGGCCTGCTCCGCATGGAGCGCGCCGTGAAGGAGCGCATGAGCTCGGTCGACGTGTCGACCGTGATGCCGAACGACCTGATCAACGCGAAGCCGGCGGTTGCCGCGGTTCGCGAGTTCTTCGGCTCGTCGCAGCTCTCGCAGTTCATGGACCAGACCAACCCGCTCTCCGAAGTGACGCACAAGCGTCGCGTCTCGGCGCTCGGGCCGGGCGGTCTCACCCGTGAGCGCGCAGGCTTCGAAGTCCGCGACGTTCACCCGACCCACTATGGCCGTATCTGCCCGATCGAAACGCCGGAAGGCCCGAACATCGGTCTGATCAACTCGCTGGCGAGCTTCTCGCGCGTCAACAAGTATGGCTTCATCGAGACCCCGTACCGCAAGGTGATCGACGGCGTGGTGACCAACGAGGTCGTCTATCTGTCGGCAATGGAAGAGGCGAAGCACACGATCGCGCAGGCTTCGGCCGAGGTCGATGCCGATCACCGCTTCACCGAAGAGCTGATCTCGGCCCGCCAGGCCGGCGAGTTCCTGATGGCGCTGCCGGAGACGGTGACGCTGATGGACGTGTCGCCGAAGCAGCTCGTCTCGGTCGCAGCGTCGCTTATTCCGTTCCTGGAAAACGACGACGCGAACCGCGCACTGATGGGCTCGAACATGCAGCGCCAGGCCGTGCCGCTGGTGAAGGCGGAAGCGCCCTTCGTCGGCACCGGCATGGAAGAGACCGTCGCCCGTGACTCGGGCGCCGCGATCGCGGCTCGCCGCGGCGGCGTCGTCGACCAGGTCGATGCGACCCGTATCGTCATCCGCGCGACCGGCGAGGTCTCGGCGGAAGAGAGCGGCGTCGACATCTACACGCTGATGAAGTTCGAGCGCTCGAACCAGTCGACCTGCATCAACCAGCGTCCGCTGGTGAAGGTGGGCGAGACGGTCAACGCCGGCGACATCATCGCCGACGGCCCGTCGACCGAGTTCGGCGAGCTGGCCCTGGGCCGCAACGCGCTCGTCGCGTTCATGCCCTGGAACGGCTACAACTACGAGGACTCGATCCTGATCTCCGAGCGGATCGTGAAGGACGACGTGTTCACGTCGATCCATATCGACGAGTTCGAAGTGATGGCCCGCGACACCAAGCTCGGGCCGGAGGACATCACCCGCGACATCCCGAACGTCGGCGAGGAAGCGCTGCGCAACCTCGACGAGGCCGGCATCGTCTATGTCGGCGCCGAAGTGGAGCCGGGCGACATCCTGGTCGGCAAGATCACCCCGAAGGGTGAATCGCCGATGACGCCGGAAGAGAAGCTCCTCCGCGCGATCTTCGGCGAAAAGGCCAGCGACGTGCGCGACACCTCGCTCCGCCTGCCCCCGGGCGTGGCCGGCACGATCGTCGACGTCCGCGTGTTCAACCGTCACGGCATCGACAAGGACGAGCGTGCCCTGGCGATCGAGCGCGAGGAAATCGAGCGCCTGAAGAAGGACAGCGACGACGAGCGCAACATTCTCAACCGCGCGACCTGGTCGCGTCTGCGCGAGATGCTGCTCGGCCAAGTCGCGACCGCGACGCCGAAGGGCCTGAAGAAGGGCGCCGAGATCGACGCCGACCTGCTCGACAGCGTGGATCGTCACGAATGGTGGAAGTTCGCCGTCGCTGACGACAAGGTCCAGGGCGACCTCGAGGCGGTGAAGGGCCAGTATGACGAGGCCGTGAAGCGCATCAAGGACAAGTTCGAGGACCGCCGCGAGAAGCTCGAGCGCGGTGACGAGCTGCCGCCGGGCGTGCTCAAGATGGTCAAGGTCTTCGTCGCGGTGAAGCGCAAGCTGCAGCCGGGCGACAAGATGGCCGGCCGTCACGGCAACAAGGGCGTCATCTCGCGGATCCTGCCGCAGGAAGACATGCCGTTCCTCGAGGACGGTACCCCGGTCGACCTGGTGCTGAACCCGCTCGGCGTGCCTTCGCGCATGAACGTCGGTCAGATCTTCGAGACGCATCTTGGCTGGGCTGCCCGCAACCTGGGCATGCAGGTCGCCAAGCAGCTCGAAGAGTGGCGCGAGCAGAATCCGGAAGCGGTTGCGGGCGAGATGCCCGACGCCGTCAAGGACCGCCTCAAGGTCGTCTATGGCGATCACTATGCCGAAGAGATCGAGGCGCGCAGCCCCGAGCAGGTCAACGAGCTGATCCAGAACGTCCGCACGGGCATTCCGATGGGCACCCCGGTGTTCGACGGCGCGCGTGAGGCTGACGTTTCGGACATGCTGGAGCTGGCGGGTCTCGATACCTCGGGCCAGTCGACCCTGTTCGACGGCCGCACCGGCGACGCGTTCGACCGCAAGGTTACCGTGGGCATCATCTACATGCTGAAGCTCCACCACCTTGTGGACGACAAGATCCACGCGCGTTCGATCGGCCCGTACTCGCTCGTCACCCAGCAGCCGCTGGGCGGCAAGGCGCAGTTCGGTGGCCAGCGCTTCGGCGAAATGGAGGTCTGGGCCCTGCAGGCGTATGGCGCTGCCTACACGCTGCAGGAGATGCTGACGGTGAAGTCGGACGACGTGGTCGGCCGCACCAAGGTCTACGAAGCGATCGTCAAGGGCGACGACACCTTCGAGGCCGGCATCCCCGAGAGCTTCAACGTGCTCGTCAAGGAAATGCGCTCGCTGGGCCTCAACGTCGAACTCAAGGCGCTGGAAGACGGCACCGAGGACGACGCCGGCCTGGCCGAGGCGGCGGAATAACGGGATCGGGCGCTGCCTCCGGGTAGCGCCCTTCCCCTCCCCGCCCAGAAGAATTGACCCTCCAGAGGGACTGAAAAATGAACGAACTTACCAACTTCGCGAACCCGCTCGCCAAGCCGGAAACCTTCGACCAGATCCAGATCGGCATCGCATCGCCGGATCGGATCCGCTCGTGGTCGTTCGGCGAGATCAAGAAGCCGGAAACCATCAACTATCGCACGTTCAAGCCCGAGCGTGACGGCTTGTTCTGCGCGCGCATCTTCGGTCCGATCAAGGATTACGAGTGCCTGTGCGGCAAGTACAAGCGCATGAAGTACAAGGGCATCGTCTGCGAAAAGTGCGGCGTGGAAGTGACCGTCTCGAAGGTCCGCCGCGAGCGCATGGGCCATATCGAGCTGGCCGCCCCGGTCGCGCACATCTGGTTCCTCAAGTCGCTGCCGTCGCGCATCGGCCTGCTGCTCGACATGCAGCTCAAGCAGCTCGAGCGCGTGCTGTACTTCGAGAGCTACATCGTCACCGAGCCGGGCCTGACCCCGCTCGAGAAGTTCCAGCTCCTCACCGAGGACGAACTGCTCGACGCGCAGGATGAGTATGGCGAAGACGCGTTCTCGGCCGGCATCGGCGCCGAGGCGGTCAAGATCATGCTCATGGATCTCGACCTGGAAGGCGAGCGCAAGGAGCTCCTCGAGGAGCTGGCGGTCACCAAGTCGGAACTGAAGCCGAAGAAGATCATCAAGCGGCTGAAGGTCGTCGAGAGCTTCATCGATTCGGGCAACCGCCCCGAGTGGATGATCCTCGACGTCGTCCCGGTCATCCCGCCCGAGCTGCGCCCGCTGGTGCCGCTGGACGGCGGCCGCTTCGCGACCTCGGATCTCAACGATCTGTATCGCCGCGTGATCAACCGCAACAACCGCCTGAAGCGCCTGATGGAGCTGCGCGCGCCGGACATCATCGTCCGCAACGAAAAGCGCATGCTCCAGGAAGCCGTTGACGCGCTGTTCGACAACGGCCGCCGCGGCCGCACGATCACCGGTGCCAACAAGCGTCCGCTCAAGTCGCTGTCCGACATGCTCAAGGGCAAGCAGGGCCGCTTCCGTCAGAACCTGCTCGGCAAGCGCGTCGACTATTCGGGCCGTTCGGTCATCGTGACCGGTCCGGAACTCAAGCTGCACCAGTGCGGCCTGCCGAAGAAGATGGCGCTCGAGCTGTTCAAGCCGTTCATCTACGCCCGCCTGGACGCCAAGGGTCTCTCGATGACCCTGAAGCAGGCCAAGAAGTGGGTCGAGAAGGAGCGCAAGGAAGTCTGGGACATCCTGGACGAGGTGATCCGCGAGCACCCGGTTCTGCTGAACCGCGCGCCGACGCTCCACCGCCTGGGCATCCAGGCGTTCGAGCCGGTGCTGATCGAGGGCAAGGCGATCCAGCTCCACCCGCTGGTCTGCTCGGCCTTCAACGCCGACTTCGACGGTGACCAGATGGCCGTGCACGTTCCGCTGAGCCTCGAGGCCCAGCTGGAAGCGCGCGTCCTGATGATGTCGACCAACAACATCCTGTCGCCCGCGAACGGCAAGCCGATCATCGTGCCGTCGCAGGACATGGTGCTGGGTCTCTATTACCTGTCGATGCTCAAGGAAGGCGAGCCCGGCGAGGGCATGCTGCTCGGCGACATGGCCGAAGTACACCAGGCCCTCGAGGCCGGCGCCGTCACCCTGCACACCAAGGTGATCAGCCGCGTTCCGCAGACCGACGAGGAAGGCAACACCTACCTCAAGCGCTTCGAGACCACCCCGGGCCGCATGCTGCTCGGCGAGTGCCTCCCGAAGAGCCACAAGGTGCCGTTCGACACCGTCAACCGCCTCCTCACCAAGAAGGACGTGGGCGACGTGATCGACGAGGTGTATCGCCACACCGGCCAGAAGGAGACCGTGCTGTTCGCCGACGCGATCATGGCGCTCGGCTTCCGTCACGCGTTCCGCGCGGGCATCTCGTTCGGCAAGGACGACATGATCATCCCGGCGAGCAAGGAAGCGATGGTCGACGAGACCCGCGCCCTGGTGAAGGACTATGAGCAGCAGTATCAGGACGGCCTGATCACGCAGCAGGAGAAGTACAACAAGGTGATCGACGCCTGGAGCCGTTGCGGCGACCAGGTGGCGGGCGCCATGATGGACGAGATCAAGGCTGTGAAGCGCTTCGAGGACGGCCCCAACAAGGGCCGCGAGAAGCCGATCAACGCGATCTACATGATGGCCCACTCGGGTGCGCGTGGTTCGCAGGCGCAGATCAAGCAGCTTGCCGGCATGCGCGGCCTGATGGCCAAGCCGTCGGGCGAGATCATCGAAACGCCGATCATCTCGAACTTCAAGGAAGGCCTGACCGTCCTTGAGTACTTCAACTCCACCCACGGCGCCCGTAAGGGCCTGGCGGACACCGCGCTCAAGACGGCGAACTCGGGTTACCTGACCCGCCGTCTGGTCGACGTGTCGCAGGACTGCGTGATCATGGAGCTGGATTGCGGCACCGAGCGGGCGCTGGAAATGCGCGCGATCGTGCAAGGCGGCTCGACCATTGCTTCGCTCGGCGAGCGCATTCTCGGTCGCACGACCGCGGAAGACGTGGTCGACAAGGACGGCAACGTGGTCATCCCGACCGGCACCCTGCTCGACGAGCCGGCCGTGGCGAAGATCGAGGCCCTGAACATTCCGGGCATGAAGATCCGCTCGCCGCTGGTCTGCGAAGCCAAGATCGGTGTCTGCGGCAAGTGCTACGGGCGTGACCTCGCCCGCGGTACCCCGGTGAACATCGGCGAGGCCGTCGGCGTCATCGCGGCGCAGTCGATCGGTGAGCCGGGCACGCAGCTGACCATGCGCACCTTCCACATCGGTGGTGCGGCGCAGCTGAACGAAACCTCGAACCTCGAGGCAGCTGTCGACGGTACCGTCGAGTTCCGCGACCTGCGCCTGATCGAGGATCAGCGCGGCCGCCGCGTGGTGCTCAGCCGTTCGGGTGAGATCGCCATCCTCGACATGGAAGGCCGCGAGCTCGCGGTCGATCGCATCCCCTATGGTGCGTATGTCATGTTCGACGACGGCCACATCATCTCGAAGGGTGATCGCATGGCCGAATGGGATCCGTTCACCATGCCGGTGATCACGGAAACCGGCGGTGTCGTGAAGTACCAGGACCTGCTCGACAACAAGACGCTGACCGAGCAGGTCGACGAAGCGACGGGCATCGCCCAGCGCGTCGTCACCGAGTATCGCGCGGCCAGCAAGTCGAAGGAGGATCTGCGTCCTCGCCTGACCCTGACCGGCGAAGGTGCCGCCGAAGCCGCCCGCTACATGCTGGCGCCGGGCGCGGTGCTCTCGGTCGAGGACGGTGCGACCGTGCAGGCCGGTGACGTTCTCGCCCGTGTCGCTCGCGAATCCGCGAAGACCCGCGACATCACCGGCGGTCTGCCGCGCGTCGCCGAGCTCTTCGAGGCCCGCAAGCCGAAGGAAAATGCGATCATCGCGAAGGTCTCGGGCCGTGTCGTGTTCGGCAAGGACTACAAGGCCAAGCGCAAGATCGGCATCCAGCCCGAGGACGGCGGAGAGGTCGTGGAGTATCTGGTTCCGAAGTCGAAGGTGATCGACGTCCAGGAAGGCGACTACGTGAAGCGTGGCGACAACCTGATCGGCGGCTCGCCCGATCCGCACGACATTCTCGAGGTGCTCGGCATCGAGCCCCTGGCGGAATATCTCGTGTCGGAAATCCAGGAAGTCTATCGACTGCAGGGCGTGAAGATCAACGACAAGCACATCGAGGTGATCGTTCGCCAGATGCTGCAGAAGGTTGAGATCACCGAGGCCGGCGACACCACCCTGCTCCCCGGCGAGCAGGTGGACCGTACCGAGATGGACGAGACCAACGAGAAGCTGGCTCCGGGTCAGGCCCCCGCACAGGGCAAGCCGATCCTGCTCGGCATCACCAAGGCGTCGCTGCAGACCCGCAGCTTCATCTCGGCGGCGTCGTTCCAGGAGACCACCCGCGTCCTCACCGAGGCTGCGGTCCAGGGCAAGCAGGACACGCTGATCGGTCTCAAGGAGAACGTGATCGTGGGCCGTCTCATCCCCGCCGGCACCGGCGCGGGCATGAACCGCCTGCGTGTCGCCGCGACGAGCCGCGACGCCGCCCTCCGCGTCCAGCAGCGCGCGCTGCAGAACGCACTGGTGGCGCCGAACTCGGCCGCCGAAGAGCATGCCGCCGAGCTCGCCCGCTCGGTGCGTGACTCGGAAGGCACCGGCAGCGATCCGCTCGCCTCGGTCGTGCCCTCGGGCCATGGCACCGATGCCGATGCCGGGGACTATCTGACCGAGGAGTGATCTCCTCGCGACGTTAGGAACTGACGCAAGAAACACCGTCGTCCGGGCAACCGGGCGGCGGTTTTCTTTTGGGGCGAGCCGAGCGGTTTGCGCGGCCGTCCGGGTGTGGCGCGATTGCCTGTGTCACCCTGCTCCGGCGAGAATGCGCGCGGGCGGGGCATTGGAGAGACACATGCTTCGCCACGTGCCTGCCGTCCTGCTGATCCTCGGCCCCGTCCCGATGGCCGAAGCCGATCCCGCGCTTGCCGCCCAGCGCACCGGGCAATGCTCGATGAATTCCCTGCCAGAACCGGAGAAGCGCCGCCTGATCGAAGGCTACAAGCTGCGCCTGAAGACCCAGGGCCGCGCCAGCGCCGATGCCTGGGCGAAATCGCAGGAGGAATCGACCTACCAGCGGCTCGTGGCGCAAGGTTCCTGCCCCGCCACCCGCGCCACCGCCCCACGCCAGACCGCGAGAGCTCCCGCCCCCGCGCGCACGGCAGGCAAGAAGGTGATCCTCAACAAGCAAGGCAAGCCGTGCCGCAACATCACGGTGGAGAACCAGGTGTTCCCCGGCTTCGGCGGCGAACCGATGCGGATGGCGCTGGTGCAGGTCTGCAAGGACTGACGCAGTCCGGGAAATAATCCGGCCCCGGCGATTTCCCCGAACCCCGTTCGTCGTCAGACTGGGAAATACAGGACGCTCCGGCGAACCAGAAGGAGAGGAACGATGCGGGTAATGGTGCTGGTAAAGGCGACCGAGGACAGCGAAGCGGGCCTGATGCCCTCGACCGAACTGCTCGACGCGATGATGAAGTATAATGAGGAGCTGGTGCAGGCCGGGATCATGACCGGCGGCGACGGGCTCAAGCCTTCCTCGGCGGGCGTGCGGATCGCATTCGACGGAGCTGGACGCACCGTGATCGATGGCCCCTTTGCCGCAACCCGCGAGTTGGTCGCCGGCTATTGGCTTTGGGAAGTCAAGGACATGGACGAAGCGATCGCCTGGGCGAAGCGCTGCCCCAATCCGATGCCCGGCCCGAGCGAGCTCGAGATCCGGCCCTTTTACGAGATGGCCGATTTCGGCGCGGAGCTCACGCCCGAGATCGCCGAGCGCGAGGCCCGGCTGCGCGAGCAGACCGAGAACCGCTGACCGCCGCGATCGACAAGCACTGGAGCGGGGCAATCGCGCTTCGCTTCACAGGGCCGTCACGTCGCCATGGGATCGGGGTGGGATTGATCCCTCGGGCCTTCCGGGGGATGATGGATGCACTTCGTCTTCGAACGCGTTGAAATCCGGGAACGATGCCATGTCGATCGGTCGCTGCTGCGCGCTTCTGCTCTGCCTGCTCACCCCGGGCCTGGCCCAGGCGCAGACCGGTTCGTCCGACATCATCGTGCAGGGCAATGGCGAGGAGAAGAAGAGCGACTGGCGCCGCGCCGAGACCGCGCATCTGATCGTCTACAGCGACGGCAGCGAAAGCGAACTCAAGCGCGTCATCACCAATCTTGAACGGCTGCACGGCCTGCTTTCGCGCATCTACCGCGGCGGAGCGAAGACGGATGAGACCGCCAAGCTGCAGGTCACGCTGTTCGGCGACGGCAATTTCCAGGACAAGCTGGGCCTGCGCAATGTCCGCGGGATCGAAGGCCCCTATGCCGGCAGCTTCGCCGAGCAGCGCTATTACGACATGCGCGAGGAGGGCGACGTGATCGCCATCGCGCGCAAGGACCAGCTGCTCGACATGAACACCAAGCGCGCCGAAGACCTCGACTGCGCCGACGCGCTGGCCGAAGGCGCCTGGGACTGCCCGTTCCCGCCTCCCTATTTCCCGCCGCTGGTCCGGCGCTGGGACGCGGTGCTCTATTCGGCCTTCGCCCAGCACTTCCTGCGCACCCACACCCCGGACGTGTTCCCGCGCTGGTACATCGACGGGGTCGGCGCGATCTTCTCGACATTGCTGGTGCGCGAGAACGGCGTGATCGATTATGCCCGCGCGCCCGACGGCTACCGCGCCTTCTACCGCGCCTATCAGCCGATCGACGTGGGGGATGTGGTGACCGGCCGCTATCTCGATGCGCCGAAGAACCAGTGGAACCCCTATCAGGCCTGGGCGATCGCCCATTATTTCCTGTTCTCGAACCTGAAGGCCGAGCGATCCAGGCAGTTCCGCACCTATCTGGCCGCGATCGGCCGGGGCAGGCCGATGGCCGAGGCGGCGCAGGTGTTCGGCGACCTGGGCAAGCTGCGCGCCGACCTGACCACCTATCGCGGCAGCGTGCTCGCCTATGCGCGGACCGCCAGGCCGCTGGCGCGCGAGGAGGAGCCGCTGGTCACCCGCCTGTCGCAGACCGGTGGCGCGATGGTCGAGGCCCGTCTCCAGCTGGGCGCACGCCTTGCCCCCTTCCCCACCGATACCGCCGCCGCAGAGCCCTGGCTCAGCCAGTTGCGCGGCAGGCTCGCCTCTCTCCCCTATGAGCCCGAGGCAATGCTGGTCGAGGCCGAGGCCGAATGCCGCGCCGGCCATGCCGATACCTGCCTCACCATGGCCGAGCGCGTATTGGAGAAATCGCCGGACGATATCCGGGCGCTGAGCTGGAAAGGCGTGGCGCTGACGACGCAGGCGGTTGCGGCGCCGGCCGCGGAACGCGCCGCCACACTTGCCATCGCTCGCAAGACGCTGGAGCGCGCAATCCGGCTCGACGGCGAAGCGCCGCTGCCGTTGATCGCCTATTTCCAGAGCTATACCCGCCTCGGCGAGCGCGTGCCCGATACCGCGATGCGCGGTCTGGCCGTCGCGATCCGCGCGGTGCCGGCAGCCCCCGCCCCGCGGCTCTACATGGCGCAGGAGCTGGTGCGGCAGAACCATGCCGATCTCGCCCGCCAGGTCGTCTGGCCGCTGCTCTACGGCGCCGACGACACACCCGAGAAGCGCGCAGCCCAGGCGCTGTTCAACGGCGGCAGTGCCACCGCCGCGCGCTAGTCGCGCTCGAGCTTCCAGGCAGCGTCGAGATATTTCTCGGCAGCCACCCGCAGCGCCGGCTCCTCGTCAAAGGCTTCGGCCGGCAGCGGCGCGATGCCGAGTCCTTCCATCACCACCCACAAGGCGAACTTGCGCGAGGGCTCCTGCTCGACACCGAAATCGATGCGCAGCCGTTCCTCGCCCCGCGCGCGCTCCGCTTCGCTGAGCGCCTCGGGTTCGTCGGTGTCGAAATAGTGGAGTAGCAGTGCGTCGAGGTCCATGTGCCCTACTTCGGCGCACGGACCCCGATCTGCAAGCGGGGCAATTACGCCGCTTCGCCGCTCGCAAGCCATGCGGCGCATTCCGGACCGAGCTCGGCCAGCGCCATCGCCTCGTAATTGGCGACATCCTGGGCAGTCAGCACCTCGCGCCAGCGGCCATTGGTGCCCTTGTTGATGAAGGTCTCCGCCCCGCCGTCCCAGAATACGCCGCCCAGCGGGGCGGACCTGGCGGCGTTGGCCTTCATCCAGTCGAAGCTGCAATGGCGCAGGATACGCGGGAAGCTCTCCGCCTCGATCTCGATGTCGAGGAAGGCCGCGATCTTGCGGATCTCGCCCGCTAGGTCGCGCTTCAGCGCCTCGAAATGGACGAGATGGACGTTGGGCAGGTCGCGCACCGCCCACCAGCTGCGCACATTCTCCCAGAAGGACCAGAAAGGTGCGCCATCGCCGTCGAGCCATTCGCGGAAATATTCGGCGACATCGGGATTGGCACGCGGGATCGGTGGGCCGACCCGGCCGGGCGTGTTGTTGAGGATCTCGTACCAGGCGTCGGTCGCGTGGAAATGATGGTTGTGCAGGCTCCACGCCACGTCGCGGCCGTCACGCGCGACATAGAGATATTTGGCCCTGGGGCTGAAGCGCAGCGCGTCCACCGGCAGGTGCGTCTTCAGGATGCGGCGATGCTCCTGCTCCTCGAGCGCGGCGAGCTTCACCAGCACCGGCGGCACGCGCAGGTCTACCCAGGGCGAGATCTCGGCCACCGAAACCTCGGGATCACCGCCGAAGATCAGCTGCGCGACGATCTGCTGCGTCCAGGTGGTGCCGGCCTTGGCATAGGTCGAGACGACCACATCATCGGCGCGAAACGCCAGATCGTTCCACACGGTCGAATCGAAATGGTGGTTGTGCAGCTCACGCAGCTTACGCGGATACGCCGCCGGCTTCGCAGCCGGCGCAAAGGTCACGGGCATCTCGTCAGTCCTTCAGGGGGTGCGACCAGTGATTTATTCTTGCAACACACCAGCGTCAATTTTCAAATCACGCCAAGTGTTATCAAGATAAACGAGCGCTATAGCCGGGTGCTATACCGTAAAACTGCAGTAATGACTTGAAACAATTGAAACGAGAATTACCGTTGACTATCAGGAGTTTGCGCATCGATTTACCAAAACCGACGCGCAACGCCGCCGTCAGAATTCCAATGTCGCCCGGAGCGTGAGCACGGTCACCCGTGCCGCATCGACATCGCCGCCGCGGTTCCAGATGAACTGCACGTCGGGCTGCAGCGTCAGGAAGTCGGTAAGCTTGTCGGAGAAGGTGAGCTCCACCGCATTCTCGGCCTGGGCGGTGTGCACGCCGTCGCCGCGCAACAGGTCGCGATAGCCCTTCGAAAGATAGGCCTGGTTCACGCCGAACGAGACCTGGCTGTCGTCACGCCCGGGCAGGACATGGGTGGCGAGCACGCCCGCCTGCCAGCCGCCCTTGAACGGGCTGGTCTTGCCGTCCGAGATGCCGGCACGGACGAACAGGCTGGTGGCGAAGGGGCCGTCCTGGTCGCCAAGCGCCTTCTGCGCGATCACATAGGCGCCGCGCGCATGGCGGCGAATCGGATCGCCGGCGCTGTCGGTTTCGGCGATGTCGTCCTGGCGCTCGCTATAGCCCCAGGCGCCCAGCGCGAACTTGTTGCCGTCCTTCTCCACGCCGGCCTCGCCGATCAGCAGCACGCCGTGGTGGAAGTCGAGCGCCGAGCCGCGATCGTCGCCCAGCGCGCCGGCGGTGGCGTTGAGCAGCGCGACCCGCGCGAAGCCCGCGCCACCAAAGCGCTGCTCCAGCCGCACGGCCAGCGCCGTAGTCGGGAAGATCGACGGGCCGTTGGGTCCGGTCGAGGCGATTTCCGAGCCCACGCCGAAGGCCGGCGCGATCAGCAGGCCGGCAGCGTCATTGGCGTAGAATTCGCTGTTGAGGTCATAGAGGCCGGCGCGCAGCGAGGTGGTGGCGCCGAGCTTCTGCTCCACCCAGATCTCGAACAGGCGCAGCTTCGCACTGGCGACTTCGATATTGTCGACGCCCTGCAGCGTACCCGCCGCGTCATTGGGGCGGCCGCCCAGATTGTTGAGCACGTCCACATGGAAGCTCGCGCCGTTCCAGCCGACCAGGCGCTCCAGATCGCCATTCGCCTCGATGTTCAGATCGTCGAGCCCGAAGCTGCGCAGCTTGCGCCGGTCCGCCGCCACGCCCGAGAGATCGGCGCGATAGGTGGCACCGATATCGAGTGCCGGCTCCTGCGCGTCCTGCGCAAATGCCGAAGGAATGACCAGCAGAGAAAGTGCGGACACCGCCGCACCGAAAGTCGCACGCATTGAACAGCCCCAGTTACCGACATCCCCCGGAAACATTTGTAGAGGGCCCGAACCCGCAGCGGACTTTCCACCTATAATTCGTGCTGAAGCCGGATGCCGCGACAGGCACCGCGCGGGAGATTTCCGTGAAGATCACGTCGCTCAACAAGGCAACGACCCAGGCTGCCGCCGTTCTTATCGGCATCACCGCGCTTTCGGGCGGCACCGGGCTGTTCATCGTTGCAAAGGAAAACAGCGCGATCGCCCAGCAGGCGGCCGCCGCGGGCCTGCTCCAGAACCATATGGAAGCGGACATGATGCACGACGCGGTCCGCGCGGACGTGCTCGCCGCGCTGGTCGGCGGCGACGACGCCGCGCGCAAGCAGACGCTCGACGATCTCAAGGATCACCTCGGCACGCTTTCCCGGACGATCAACGAGGATGCCGCCTTCCAGGGCGTAGACAGCATCGTCGCCGCGACCAGCCAGCTCAAGACGCCGATGGACGCCTATGCCGCCGCCGCGCAGAAGATCGTCGACACCGCCGCCAGCGATCCCCTCGCCGCCCGTGCCCAGATGCCCGGCTTCATGGACCAGTTCCGCGCGCTCGAGAAATCGATGGAAAGCGCTTCGGAAGCGATCGAGGGCCACGCGAAGGAAGTCGCCTCCAGCTCGGCCGCGCTCGGCACGGTGGCGATGATCGTCCTGTTCCTCACGCTGCTCGCGGGCATGGCCGCCGCTTTCCTGCTGGCCCAGGCCGCACGCCGCCTGCTCGTACGCCCGCTGCTCGACCTTGCCGACACCATGCGCGCGCTCGACAGCGGCGACCTGTCGGTCAAGGTGCCGCACGCCGCACGCGAGGACGAGCTGGGCGGCATGGCCCAGGCGATCGACGCCTTCCGCGACAAGCTCAAGGCCGCCGAGGAAGCCAAGGAAGCGCAGACCAAGCTGATCGTCGAAACGATCGGCACCAGCCTCGACGCGATGGCGCGCGGCGACCTCAGCGTCGAGATCGATGCCGAGCTCACCGGCCCGTTCGCCGCGCTCAAGCGCAGCTTCAACGATGCCGCGCATGGCCTCCGATCGCTGATCGGCACGGTCGTCACCGGCACCGAGAATATCCGCACCGGCGCCAACGAGATCGCCTCGGCTTCCGAGGATCTCGCCCGTCGCACCGAGCGCAATGCCGCGACGCTTGAAGAGACCAATGCCGCGGTCAACGCGATCGATCACCGCCTCAAGTCGATCGCGCTCTCGGCCAACGAGACGCTGTCGCGTGCCGATGGCGCCATCGCCGTGGTCGGCACCGGCCGCGCGGTCGCCGACGAAGCGGTGCAGGCGATGACTCGCGTCAGCGAAAGCGCCAAGGGCATCGACTCGGTTATCGAAGGCCTCGACAAGATCGCCTTCCAGACCCGCGTTCTCGCGATGAACGCCGCCGTGGAAGCCGGTCGTGCTGGCGAAGCCGGCCGTGGCTTCGCGGTCGTCGCCGATCTCGTCTCCGCGCTCGCGATGCGCGCCGAGGAAGAAGCCGGCCGCGCCCGCGACCAGCTCACCCATACCCAGGCCGAAGTCGTCACCGCGGTCGATGCCGTGATGAAGGTCGATGGCGCACTTGCCGATATCTCGGGCGATGTCGGCCAGGTCCATGCCCTGATCGGCACGATGGCCGAGGACAACAACGCCCAGAGCCATGCGATCAGCCAGGTCAGCGAAGCGATCGGCGACATGGATCGCGGCACCCAGCAGAACGCCGCGATGGTCGAGGAAACCTCGGCAGCCGCGCGCAACCTCACCCAGGAAGTGGATTCGCTGGCGGACAGCGCCGCGAGCTTCACGATCGACGCCCCGCACGGCCACCGCGCCGCGCCGCAGCGCCAGATGGACGGCGCGACCCTGCACTGATCCGGACACATCCGCGCAACAAGCTGTTGCGCGGATGCCGCAGTCGCACAAAAGAAACATAATCGTAATCGAAACGACGCCAAACCGCCGTGTACGGTTCATCTACGTCCTGTTGAGCGCCGCCGAGAGCGGGGGCGGATCGCCCCTTGCGAAAGGGGAACCAGGACATGAACGTTTCGCGCTTACTTAGCGGCGCAGCCATCGCGGTGCTCGCTTCCACGCTAGCCGCCGGCGCAGCGCAGGCCCAGAACACCGCGAACCCGGCAGACGCCCCCGCCACCGAAGAGCAGCGCGCGAACGAGATCCTGGTCACCGGCCAGATTTTCTTCCGCAACCGCACCGCGGACCCCAACCCGATTCTTTCCTACGACCTGGAATATTTCCAGAAGTTCGAGCCGGTATCGGTTGGCGAAATGCTGAAACGCGTGCCGGGCGCCACCTTCACCTCGGACGTACTCGAATATGACCAGGTCCAGTTCCGCGGCCTGCCCGGCGGCTTCACCAACGTGCTGATCAACGGCCGCCGCACGCCCGGCGGCGAGGCCGACGGCTCCTTCTTCGTCGATCGCATCCCGGCCGAGCTGGTCGAGCGCATCGAGATCGTCCGCGCGCCCCGCCCGGATCAGCCGAGCGACGGCGTCGCCGGCACGCTCAACGTCGTCACCAAGGAAGCGACCAGCTTCAAGGGCGGCTTCGGCAAGATCGGCGCGCTACTCAATACCAAGGACGGGGTGCTCCGCCCCTCAGCTGCCGCTGCCTTTGCCGGCAAGCTCAGCGAGAGCACCGATTACTGGATCGCGCTCAACTATCAGAAGCGGCGCAACCCGAAGAGCAAGGTCTCATACCGCTTTGGCGGCGAGCCGACCACTGACGACAAGCGCTTCCCGGGCAACCCCGTGACCAGCCACTACGTTACCGATCCCGAGTTCAGCGACTTCGAGGCCCAGAGTGACACGCGTGATGGCAGCGACCTGTCGGGTAGCGCGGAGATCACCACGCGGTTCGGCGATGGTGGCCGGCTGCGGCTGAACGGTTTCTTCGTCGACACGCATCGCGACGAGGACGAGCAGTCGGTTACGCTGGAAGACGCCGACCTAGATTTCGACGGCGTGGAAGTGCAACAGGAGCGCATCAAGCAGCAGACCTATGCCGTCACCGCCGATGCCAAGCTGCCGGTGAGCGACAGCTTCGAGCTGGGTCTGGCCGGTGGCTGGAACCAGTATCGCGAGAACACCAAGACGACGGTGTTCGAGGGTGACAACGAAAATGACTATAGCGACCTCGACCTGGACGAGGAAGAAACCCTACACATCAAGGATACCGAGTTCAGCGGCACGCTCTCTGGAAGCTATGACGGCGGCGCGTTCAAGCTGAAGCTCGGCTCGGACTTCCTGTTCAAGACCCGCGATGGCCTGAACGACGGTATCCTGACCGACATTTTCCGCATCCGCGAGAACCGCTATTCGCCCTATGTCCGCCTGACGTACGACCTCGGTTCGTCCTTCACGGTCGACGGCGGCGCCCGCTACGAGATCGTCGATCGCAAGGTGACCGCGACCACCACCTCGGCCAACTACAACACCGGCATCCTCAACCCGTCGCTCAGCCTGCGCTGGTCGCCGACGGGTGCGGACCAGTTCCGCGCCTCGGTCGCACGCACCATCCGCCGCCCGGATTATGACCTGCTCTCGCCGATCGAATATGACGAGACCCCCGGTGACGACGACACCACCACCGGCAACCCCGAGCTGAAGAACCAGAGCGCCTGGGGCGTTGACGTTGGCTATGAGCGTCGCATTGGGCGCAATGGCATCGCCGGCGTGAACTTCTTCTACCGCGACATCACCGACCTGATCGAGCTGGTTGCCGTCCGCGACAACGGCCCGGGCCAGGATTTCCGCCCGCAGAATATCGGCGATGGCCAGGCCTGGGGCTTCGAATTCGACCTGTCGGCCCCGCTCACCTTCCTGGGCATGCCCGACACCGGCATCTTCGCAAACTACACCTATCTCGACAGCTCGACGACCGATCCGTTCACCGGCGAGAAGCGCCGCTTCAATGCCCAGCCGCACCATGTCTACAATCTGGGTTTCATCCAGACGGTGAAGGCAGCGGACGTCAGCTTCGGCGCGACGATCTCGGGCCGCTCCAAGTCGCTTGCGTCGAACTTCGACGAGACGGTGGAGCTGCGCTACGATCCGGACCTGGAAGCGTTCGTCGAAAAACGCATCGGCAAGCACATCGTTCTCCGCGTCTCGGCACAGAACCTGCTCGATCGCGTGAAGTACGAGGACTTCCGCAAATATGACGGGGACTCGCTCGAGGAGATCCTCGAAAACCGCCGCGCCGGCGATCTCGACGAATATGAGATCGAGCGCGAGCATTCGGGCCCGCTGGTGCAGTTCACTCTGCGCGCAGCGTTCTGAAGCCGCTTTCTCCCTCTCCCCCCGGCGGGGAGAGGGAGAAGTGGGCCGTTGCACAGCCGCCTCGCTCCGCTTATCTCCGCGCGCATGTCGACCGAACTCTACGACCTGACCGTCCCCGTCTTCCTGCGTGGCTTCAAGGCCATGTCGGCGTTCCTCGAAAAGGCACGCACCTGGGCGGACGAGAACGGCATCCCGCATGCCGAGCTGCTCGAAGCGCGCCTTGCCGACGACATGGCGCCGCTCAGCTCGCAGATCCAGCGCGTCAGCGACGGCGCCAAGTTCGCGCTCGCCCGGCTCGGCCAGCTCGAGGCACCCGCGATGGCGGATACCGAGACCAGCTTCGACGAGCTACAGGCTCGCATCGCCGCGACCGTGGCCTTCCTCAAGTCGGTCCCGCGCGAAGCGGTCGATGGGCGCGAGGACGCCGATATCGAAGTGAAGACGCCAAACCGCAGCTTCCACTTCAAGGGCCTGCCCTACGTCACCACCTTCGCGCTGCCGAACTTCTACTTCCACATCACCACCGCCTACGCGATCCTGCGCCACAAGGGTGCGCCGCTCGGCAAGATGGACTTCCTGGGCGGCATCTGATGGTCCGGATCGCGGTGATCGGCGCGGGTGCCATCGGCGGCACCCTCGCCGCCTGGCTCGCCCAGAGCCATGACGTGACGGTCTGCGCCCGCTCGCCGCTCGCCGATCTCGAGGTCGAGACGCCCGAGGGCGTGATCCAGGCCGCACCGCGCATCCTCACCGATCCCGCGGAGGCGACCGCGGTCGACTGGGTGCTGTGCACCACCAAGACCTATGACTGCCCTGCCGCGGCCGCCTGGCTGCCAGGGCTGATGGGACCCACCACTCGTCTGGCGGTGATCCAGAACGGCGTCGAGCAGCGCGAGCGCTTCCCCCAGGTCCCTGCCCAGCGCACCGTGCCGGTCATCATCGACCTGCCCGCCGAGCGCACTGCGCCCGGCCGCATCATCCAGCGCCGGGAGGGCACCATCCATGTGCCCGAGGGCGAAGCCGGCGAGGCGCTGGTCGCGCTGTTCACCGACACGCCGATCGATGCCCAGACCACGCCGGACTTCCTCACCGCCGCCTGGCGGAAGCTCGCGATCAACTGCTCGGGTATCGTCAGCGCCCTCACCCACCGCCCCGCCGAAGTCGCCAATGACGAAGGCGCGGCGGAGGTGATGCGGGCGCTGGTCCGTGAGTGCATCGCGGTAGGCCGGGCCGAGGGCGCCGACCTGCCCGACAAGCTCGCCGACCAGGTGGTGAAGTGGACCACGCTTGCCCATCCGCAATCGGTCAACTCGCTTCACGCCGATTTCGAAGCCGGCCGCCAGACCGAAGTCGATGCCCGCAACCAGGTCATCGTCCGCCTCGGCGCGAAGCACGGCATCGATACGCCGATGAACCGCGCGCTCGCATCAATACTGATCGCCGCCTCCACGCGTCCTTAACCGTTTCGGGGGCAGAACCCGGCCATGGAAGCCGGAGTTCGCGCCTTGTTGCTTAACCGGAGCGTCTGGTTCGTCGTCCTGCTGGCGATGGCCGGGCTGTACGGCATCTTTGCCATCGATCTCTTCCGCGACGAGACCTCGTCGGTCACCGATCGCAAGCTGCGCGTCGAGCTGGACGAGTTCCTGCTCCTCGCCTCCGCGCTCATCCTGCTGCTGTTCAGCTTCGGGCTGAACCAGCACCGCGCGCGTGGCCGCGAGCGCGAGCGCCGCATCGCGGCCGAGCGGAGCGTGCGTGACCTCGGCTATCATGACGCGCTCACCGGCATGCCCAATCGCCGTGCCTTCGACGAAGCGCTCGGCAAGCTCACGCCGAGCGGGCTCCATGCCGTGCTGATGCTCGACCTCAACGGGTTCAAGGCGATCAACGACACCCATGGCCATGGCGCCGGTGACGCTCTGCTGCGCGTCGTCGCCGATCGCATCACCGGTGCGGTCCGCGAGGGCGACACCGCCGCGCGGCTGGGCGGAGACGAGTTCGCGGTCATCACCCCCGGCCTCGCCAATCCCGAGATCGCCAAGGTGATCGCCGGACGGCTCGCCGAGAGCATTGCCCGCCCAGTCTTCGTCGAAGGGCGCACGCTACATGTCGGCACCGGCATCGGCATCGCCCTGTCGCGCGCCGAGAAGCTCGGCCCGGAGGAACTGACCCGCCGCGCCGACCTTGCCCTCTACGCCGCCAAGCGCAGCGAAGGCGTGCCCTGGCGCGTCTACGGGCCGGAGCTCGAGGGGTAGCCATCGCCCCAGGCCGGGCAAGCTTGCCCAGCCCGTTGAACTTGCCGGCCGAAGCGCGATAGGGGCCAGCCAGCAACGATGGAGCCGCGCCCATGATCAGAATCATCTGCGTCGATGCCGATGATACGCTGTGGCACAATATGCGTCATTTCAACGCCGCGCTGCAGGCGTTTCAGGCGTTGCTCCTGCCGTTCGCCGAAGCGTCCGTGACGCAGGCCGCGCTGGATGAAGCGGAGAACCGGAATCGCCACGCCTATGGCTATGGCGCGAAAGGCTTCACGCTGGCGATGATCGAGACGGCGATGGAAGTTGCAGGCGATGCTTTCTCGCGGGACCTCGTAGCCCATATCCTCGACGCCGGGCGGATGCTGCTGACCCATCCCGTCGAGTTGTTCGACGGTATCGATCACACATTGCGCGCGTTGAAGGAACGCGGGGATCTGATCCTGGTGACCAAGGGCGACCTGCTGCACCAGGAAACAAAGCTGGCCGCGTCCGGCCTCGGCGACCTTTTCACCGGTGTCGAGATCGCCAGCGACAAGACCGAACAGACCTTCCAGAGGCTATTCGCGAAATATGATGTCGCACCCGGCGAATGCATCATGGCGGGCGACTCGATGCGATCCGATGTCCTGGCGCCGCTGAACGCAGGCGCCTGGGCCGCCTATATTCCCCAGGAGGGAGCATGGGCCCATGAAGTCGTGGAGGGTCCGGGCGAACAACGCCGCTTCAGGCAGCTTTCGAAGCTGTCCGAACTGGTCGGGTGGATAGACGAGATCAACCGAACTGCCTCGAGCAACTGAAGTCCGCTGCCGGTGCGCGGCTTCTCAGAGCTCGACGATCCGCGTCCCCAACCGCGCCGCCTCCTCGCGGTCATGCGTCACCATCAGGATCGGCAGCCGCACTTCGTCGCGCAGCCGCTCGATCAGCGCCATGATCTCCTCGCGACGCGCCCGGTCGAGCGAGGACAAGGGCTCGTCGAGCAGCAGGAAGTGCGGATCGGAGAGCAGCGCCCGCCCGATCGCAACGCGCCGCGCCTCACCGCCCGAAAGCGTGCGCGGCCAGCGATCGAGCAGGTGTGCGATGCCGAGCAGCGCGATCGTCTCGTCCACATCCAGCCCGGCCTCGCCGCGCCGGCCATAGAGCAGGTTCGCCCGTACCCGCAGGTGCGGGAACAGCCGCGGTTCCTGGAAGACATAGCCGGCGCGGCGCTCGGCCACCGGCACGTCGATTGCAGCCGCCGCATCGAACAGCGTCTCGCCCGCCACCCGCACATGCCCGGCATCGGGCTCGATCAGCCCGGCGACCATGTTGAGCACGCTGGTCTTCCCCGCGCCGGAGGGGCCGAACAGCACGGTGAGCCCGTCGCCCGCCTCGATCCGGCAGGCGATGCCCGCCTCGCCGATCCGCTTGGTCAGCTCGATGTCAAAGGACATGCAGCCCCCTGCCCGCGCGCCGCGCGATCAGTTCCGAGGCAAGCAAGGCCGCCAGCGAGAGCAGCACCGAGATGCCCGCCAGCCGCAGCACCATCGCCTCCCCACCCGGCACCTGGAGCGCGGCATAGATGGCGAGCGGCAGCGTCTGCGTCTCGCCGGGCACGTTCGACACGAAGGTGATCGTCGCGCCGAACTCGCCCAGAGCGCGCGCAAAGCCCAGCACCGTGCCGGCCAGCACGCCCGGCAGGCTGAGCGGCAGGGTCACGCTGGTGAACACCCGCCAGCGCCCGGCACCCAGCGTCGCCGCGGCCTGCTCCAGCCGCCGGTCGACCGCCTCGATCGACAGCCGCATCGCCCGTACCATCAGCGGCAGCGCCATCACCGCGCTCGCAATTGCAGCCCCGGTCCAGCGGAACAGCACCGAGACACCGAACCAGCTCTCCAGCCAGCTCCCGATCGGCCCGGCAGGCGCGAAGGCGAGCAGCAGCAGCCAGCCGGTCACGACCGGCGGCACCACCAAGGGCAAGTGCACCAGCCCGTCGAGCAGCAGCTTGCCCGGAAACCGCCCGCGCGCCAGCAGCCAGGCCAGCGCGAACGCCACCGGCAGGCATGCGAGCACCGCGACCCCGCCCACCTTCAGCGACAGCCAGACAATGCCCCAGAGCTCTGGGGTCACCGGGCAAACTCGCCTGGGTTCGGGGAATCAGGCATCCCCGCGCTTCACCGGGAACTTCAGGATGCCGAAACCGACCGCGAACCCGATCAGCAGGCCGATCGCCATATTATCGATGAGCGCGCCCAGGATGATGCCACCAAACACGCCCGCGGCGAACCCGATCGAACCGTTCCTGCTCATCAAATGCCCCCGCAATCGGCCTCACGCCGCGAATGAGCCACTAAAGGCGAAGCCAGGGGCCCGGGTCAACCGAGCGACCTTCCTCTAGAGCGGCCGGAAGCCGAAGCGACGGAAGATCGCCTTGCCCTCGCCGCTCAGCAGGAAGCGGCGGAACGGCTCTGCGTCCGGGCTGGTCGAGGCCTTGAGCCGCGCCAGCGGGTATCGGATCGGCGGATGGCTGCGCTCGGTGAAGATCGCGGCGATCCGGACCTTGTCCGACGCCTGCGCGTCGGTCGCATAGACGATGCCCCGGGAAACGACGCCGCGCTCGACCAGCGCGAGCGCCGCACGCACGCTCTCCGCGCGCACCAGATTCGGCTCCGCCATCGCCCAGGCCTTGCCCCACTCCAGCGCAGCCTTGGCATAACGCCCCGCCGGCACGGCATCGGGATCGGCGATCGCCAGGCGCGTCTTCCCCAGCGCCCGGAACTCGTCATAGGGCCGGGCGAGCGGTTCGCTTGCCGGAGCGATAATCACCAGCCGATTGCCGAGGAACGGCGTGCGGGTGCCCGGCACGATCAGCCCCCGCTTCTCGATATCGTCCATCCAGGGCTCGTCGGCCGATGCGAACAAGTCGGCGGCGGCGCCCGCCGCGATCTGCCGGGCCAGCGCCGAGCTTGCCGCGAAGGAACAAACCGGCCGGACATGGCCCCTACGCGCCCAGGCATCGGCGGCGGCGGTCATCGATTCCTGCAGGCTGGCGGCCGCCAGCACCAACGGCGCCTGTGCCGCCCATACGGTAGGTGGCCCGGCCAGCGCCACCGCGCCGATGCCGGCGAGCAGCACGCGCCGGTCGATCCCTGGGTTGGTCGTCATGCCCCTGCCTGACAGTCGTCGGGCGGGTAGGCAAGGCTCACTTGAGACGCAGCGCCTTGCGGACATCCGCCCAGCGGACCAGCTTGAAGTTCTGGGCGGCGGGGGCGTTGTCGCCGTCCTGCGCGAGCATCAGCCCGCCCTGGAGGCCCGGACCGAAGCCGGCGGTGGAGACTTCGATGCCATCGGTCTCGCTGGTCGCGCCGAATTTGCCGGCGGTGATCCGGAAACGCCCGGCATAGGCCAGGTCGGGCAGCCGCCACAGGCCATACGCGCTGTCGCCCTGGCTCGAGACTACCAGATAGCCGCCCCGCGTGCCCTGGGCGGCAATCGCCACGCCTTCGACATCGGCAACCAGCGTCTTGCCGTCGGCTGCGATCACCTTCTCGCCGCCAAGGGCATCGCGGGGGTTCGCGCCAAAGCGCCAGACGCCGACATCCTCCTCACCGACGTAGAGCAGGCCGGTACGGTCGTCCGCGACACAGCCTTCGGACTGGGTTGCAAGCTTCATCGTGCGCACCCGGTCCGCCTTGATCGCCCCGCCCTCGGACAGGATTTCCATCTGCACGATCGTGCCGGCCTTGTGGACGACAAAGGCGTACAGCTTGCCGCCGCGCGGCGCGTACATGCACAGGCCATAGGCTTCGCCGGCGCCGGCCTCGAAACGACCGATCTCGGTAAGCTTCGCCGCCTTGGTGTCGAGCGTATAGAGCGCCAGCTTCGCGTTCGCCTTGTCGTTTCGATCGCTGGCCGCGACGATCACCTGCCCGCCCCAACTGCGCAAATCGACATTGTTGACCCGGCCAGCCTGCAGGGTCGAACGGAGCTTGCCGGACAGGTCATAGACGTTAAGCCCCGCCTTCTTGTCGGTCGCGACGATCAGGCTTTGCCGGGGATCGCGGGCATTGCGCCAGATCGCGGGATCGTCCGCAGCATCCTCGAGGCTCGCTACCGCCATGGTCTCGCCAACCGCCTGAACCTGCGCGGTCGGCACGTCCTGCACGGCGGGCGCGGTCTGAAGCAGCATCAGCGTGGCAAGCAACATAGTATCCCCCTTCAAGTCCGCTCAGGCCTTTATGAAGCGATTGAGACGCTTGGGTTACACTTCGTGATCAGGGGTTGCGACTGGCGCCCGCCCCGCCCCCTCGATAGGCTGCGACGTCAGGGGGAACGAATCACGTGATCATCGGCATCGATCTTGGCACCACGAACAGTGCCGTCGCGATCTGGCGCGACGGGGAATCCGTGCTCATTCCCAATGCGATCGGTGACCTGCTGACCCCCTCCGCCGTGTCGGTCGACGAGAGCGGCGCGGTGATGGTCGGAATGGCCGCGCGCGAGCGCCAGTCCACCCACCCACGCGACACTGTCACTGCCTTCAAGCGCTATATGGGCACCCAGCAAACGGTGACCCTAGGCAAGCGCAAGTTCGATTCGGAGGAGCTGTCGGCCCTCGTCCTGCGCCAGCTCAAGGCCGATGCGGAAGCCTTCACCGGCGAGAAGGTGACCGGGGCGGTGGTCACCGTCCCCGCCTATTTCAACGATCGCCAGCGCAAGGCCACCCGCCGCGCCGGCGAACTGGCCGGGCTCAAGGTCGAGCGGCTGGTCAACGAGCCGACCGCAGCCGCGCTCGCCTTCGGCATCCAGACGCGCGAGCAGGAGCCGTTCCTGGTCTTCGACCTGGGCGGCGGCACGTTCGACGTGTCGATCGTCGAAGTGTTCGAGGGCGTGGTCGAGGTTCGCGCATCTTCGGGCGACAACCGGCTGGGCGGCGAGGATTTCAACGAGCTGCTCGTCCAGCATGTCCGCCCGAAGCTCGATCCGGCGGGCAAGCTGGCCGGCGCCGATCCGGTGGTGTTGCAGGAACTGCTCCGCGCCGCCGCCGAGCGCACCCGCCGCAAGCTCAGCGAAAGCGACGAGGCCGAGTTCGCGATCGTCTGGCAGGGCGAGCAGTTCGCGATCAACGTCACCTCCGCCGATTTCGAAACCGCCGCCGAACCGCTGCTCAAGCGGCTGCGCGATCCGGTGCTGCGCTCGCTGCGCGATTCCAGCATCCGGGTCGAGGCGCTGAGCGAGATCGTGCTGGTCGGTGGCTCCACCCGCATGCCGGTGGTCCGCCGCGCGATCACCCGCATGTTCGGCCGTTTCCCCAATGCGACGGTGCATCCGGATCACGCCGTGGCCCTCGGCGCCGCGGTCCAGGCCGGGCTGCTCGCCCGCTCGGAAGCGCTGGAGGAAGTCCGCCTCACCGACGTTTGTCCCTTCACCCTGGGCGTCGATCATGCCGAGCCGGACGGGCGCGGCGGCTGGCGCACCGGGCTGTTCTCGCCGATCATCGATCGCAACACCGCGATCCCGGCGAGCCGGGTGAACTACTACAACACCGTCTCGGACAATCAGCGCGAGCTGCGCTTCGGCATCTATCAGGGAGAGGCCCGCGAGGTCTCCGGCAACGTCAAGCTTGGCGAAGTCCGCGTGCCTATCCCGCCCAAGCCCGCGGGCGAGGTCGTGGTCGAGTGCCGCTTCAGCTATGATACCAGCGGTCTGCTGGAAGTGGACGTCAACGTCCCCGGCACCAGCACCAGCCGCAACCTGGTCATCATGGACGACGCCGATCCGCTGACCGACTCCCAGCTCGCCACCCGCCGCGATGCGCTGGCTGCGCTCAAGCAGCACCCGCGCGACGAGAGCGAGAACATGGCCGTGCTTGCCCGCGCCGCCCGCTGCTACGAGGGCTTTATCGGCGAGCGCCGCGACGCCGTGGGCCATTGGATCGGCGTGTTCGAGAACGCGCTCGCGACCCAGGACCCGCGCACGATCAAGGAAGCCCGTGCCCGGCTGGTCGAGGCCCTGGACGAGATCGAGGGCGAGCGCTTCCTGTGAACCAGGGCGGGCCGGCATGGCGCACGCTCGGCATCGAGCCGACGGACGACACTCGCGCGATCCGTCGCGCCTATGCAGCGAAGCTCAAGGCGATCGATGTCGATCGTGACCCCCAGGCCTTCATCGCGCTGCGCGAAGCGTTCGAGCAGGCGCAGAACGAAGCGCAGTGGCTGCGATATGAGCAGGAGGAGGACGAAGAGGCCGAGGCCGAAAATGCCCCAGCCGAAGCCGGTCGTCCCGAACAAGCGCCGTCCGAGCCGGAAGACGATCCAGACGAATGGGGCGACGAGCCCGGCAGCGAGATCAACTTCGACGCCTGGGAACGCGATCCGCTCGCGGCCGAGATCGCCTTCGCTCCACCCGCGCCCAATCCCTGGGCGCCGCCCACGCCGGAGGATTATGACGATCATGCCCGCGCCCTGGCGGGGCTGTTGCTCGGCGAGCATGCGGAGCAATGGCCGAGCCCGGAAGAGACCGAGGCGATGCTCGCGCATTGGCAGCGCATCACCCGCGATCCGCGCATGCAGGAAATGTCCTTCTATGGCGACGCGGAGAACTGGTTCGCCGACCTGATCGCCCGCGCCGTCCCCTTCTCGGACCCGCTCGTTGCATCGGTGGCCGACCATTTCGGCTGGATGAGTGCCGCCGGCGAGATCAGCCAGTCGCCCGCGATCGCCTATGTCGTGCGCCGCCGCCAGTCGCTCGACTTCTTCGATGCCGTCCGCGCGCCGACGCATCCCCTCCACGCTGCATGGCGCGAACTGACCAGGCCGGCCCATGAGAAGTCCCGTCGCGGCTGGGTGCGCGGCAAGAGGGTCCGCGAACTGCTCGCCACGGTCCGCACCCATTATCCAGAGCTGGAGGCCAATTTCGACTCCTATCGCGTCGAAATGTGGGAGCCGACATCCCGCGGCGGTGGCGGCTGGAACTGGACCGGCATGATCGTCGTCTGGATTCTGATCTCGCTGCTCCACTTCGCCAACAGCCAGTGCAAGGAACAGAACCGCTTTGCCCCGATCCCAGGCGTCGAGGCACCGGTGATTCCCGAGACGCTGGGCAACGAGCGGGTTGATATCGATCGCGCCCTCGAGGCGCTGTACGAACGCGACCTCGACATTGCGATGATCGAGAACAAGAACCCCGAACTCTATGTCGCGCTGATGACGTACTGGAAGGATTCGTTCCTGCGGAAGGACAGCTGGGTCAACTTCACCAACGGCATGATCCCGTTGCTGAACGCGCGTATCCAGGCGGGCATTCCCGGCGCGCCCCTGCCGCTGCTGCGTGACTATCACCGCCTCGCGCTCGACCGCGCCCTGGCGCTGCGCGCCGTCAGCCCCGACGTCTGCGCCAATTACTTCGCCGGCAAGGACTATGACGGCAGCAAGCTTCCCAAGAACCTGGCCGAACGCAACCGTGCGATCATGGCGAAGATCCTCCTCGCCACCCGTGCCGGGCCCGACGGCAAATCGACGCCGTCGCCGGAGCCCTCAGCCGGCCAGACCAAGACGTTCAGCGTCCCGGGCTTCATCATGGAGAAGGCATCCGCCCGCGCGGGGATGACGCGCGAGCAGCTTGGCCAGGGGATGCGGTACCAGGGCAGCAACGCGCAGCAATGCAACGGGCGCATCGCCTTCATGCAGACCGTACTGGCAGAGCCCGACGACAAGGTCGGCAAGCTGCTGCGTACGCTATGAAGAGGGCGAGGGTTACTCCTCGCCCATCCGCAGCGCAGCGATGAAGGCTTCCTGCGGGATCTGCACCGAGCCGTACTCGCGCATCCGCTTCTTGCCTTCCTTCTGCTTTTCCAGAAGCTTGCGCTTACGCGTGATGTCGCCGCCATAGCATTTGGCGGTGACGTCCTTGCGCATGGCCGCGATCGTCTCGCGGGCGATCACCTTGCCGCCGATCGCGGCCTGGATCGGGATCTTGAACAGGTGGCGCGGGATAAGGTCCTTGAGGCGTTCGCACATGCCACGGCCGCGCGTCTCGGCGGTGCCGCGGTGGACGATCATGCTCAGGGCATCGACAGGCTCGGCATTGACCATGATCGACATCTTGACGAGGTCGCCCTCGCGGTAGCCGATCTGCTCATAATCGAAGCTGGCATAGCCGCGCGAGATGCTCTTCAGCCGGTCGTAGAAGTCGAAGACCACTTCATTGAGCGGCAGCTCATAGGTGAGCTGGGCGCGGCCACCGACATAGGTCAGGTCCTTCTGGATGCCGCGGCGGTCCTGGCAGAGCTTGAGGATCGAGCCCAGATATTCGTCGGGCACATAGATCACCGCCTTGATCCAGGGCTCCTCGATCTCGTCGATGCGGTTGGGATCGGGCATGTCGGCGGGGTTGTGCAGCTCGATCGTGCGCGCCTCGGCCTCGCCGGCCGCCTTGGTCAGGCGCAGGCGATAGACCACCGAGGGTGCGGTGGTGATCAGATCGAGATCATATTCGCGGGTCAGGCGCTCCTGGATGATCTCAAGGTGGAGCAGCCCCAGGAAGCCGCAGCGGAAGCCGAAGCCGAGCGCGGCGCTGGTTTCCATCTCGAACGAGAAGCTGGCGTCGTTGAGGCGCAACTTGGAGATGCTCTCGCGCAGCTTCTCGAAGTCATTGGCATCGACCGGGAACAGGCCGCAGAACACCACCGGCTGGACTTCCTTGAAGCCCGGCAGCGGCTCGGCCGCAGGGCGCTTCGCATCGGTCAGCGTATCGCCGACGCGCGCCTGGGCGACTTCCTTGATCTGCGCGGTGATGAAGCCGATCTCGCCCGGGCCAAGGTCAGGCAGCTGCTCGATCTTGGGACGGAAGGCGCCAACGCGGTCGATCAGGTGGGTGGTGCCGGCAGCCATGAACTTGATCTGCTGGCCCTTGCGGATCGTGCCGTCGATCACACGAACCAGGATGACGACGCCGAGATAGGGGTCGTACCAGCTGTCGACGAGCATCGCCTTGAGCGGCGCATCGGCGTCGCCCTTGGGCGCCGGGATGCGCTCGACCACGGCGTCGAGAATCTCGTCGATGCCGATGCCGGACTTGGCGCTGGCGAGCACTGCGTTGGAGGCATCGATGCCGATGATCTCCTCGATCTCGTTCTTCACCTTCTCGGGCTCTGCCGAGGGGAGGTCGATCTTGTTGATGACCGGGATGATCTCATGGTCATGCTCGATCGACTGGTAGACATTGGCCAGCGTCTGGGCTTCCACGCCCTGCGCCGCGTCCACCACCAGCAGCGCGCCTTCGCAGGCGGCCAGGCTGCGGCTCACCTCATAGGCGAAGTCGACGTGACCCGGCGTGTCCATCAGGTTGAGGACATGGCCCTTCCACTCCAGGCGCACGGTCTGCGCCTTGATCGTGATGCCGCGCTCCTTCTCGATGTCCATGTTGTCGAGCACCTGCGCGGACATCTCGCGCTCGGAGAGCCCGCCGGTGCGCTGGATCAGTCGATCGGCCAGGGTCGACTTGCCGTGGTCGATATGCGCGATGATCGAAAAGTTGCGGATCTTGGAAAGTTCGGTTGCCATGATCGCGCGCGCTTAGCAGGCGCGAGCCAGCGCAGGAAGTCCCGCGCGAAATACAAAATAGAAGGGCCCGGTGGCGGGGGACGCCACCGGGCCCGACTGACTGGCCGAAAGCAAAGGGGGCTTAGCGGGTCCGGCCGGTCAGCGAGATGCCGATGACGCGCGGCTCGTTGAGCACGGCGGCCATGTAGTTCTCGATCACGCCCTTGAGATTTTTCTCGTTCGTGATGTTGCGGGCGAAGGCGGCGATTTCCCAGGTGCCGTTGCCACCCTGGTAGCCGAGCTTCAGGCCGCCCTCGAAGTTGCCGTCCGAGTAGAACTCGTCGGTCTTGTAGAGGACGTAGTTGGTGTAGCCCTGCAGGTTCCAGTCGGTCGAGATGAAGAACTTGCCGCTGTCGCTCACCGGCACGTCGTAACGCGCAGTGAGGTTCAGGTTATATTCCGGCGCGTTCGGCAGCGGGTTGCCGTCGATCTGCGCGAAATAGGCGTTGGCGCCGAACACGGTGCGGGTCACGTACGGATCCTTGACCGTGCAGACCAGCACGCCGTTGAGGGCGCAGGCCTGGGCATAGACGCGCTTGTCCTTGATCTCGCTGTGCAGCCAGCTTGCGCCGGCGGTCAGCGTGAAGTTGCGCACCGGGCGCAGCGTCAGGTCTGCTTCGACGCCATAGGCTTCGGCCTTGTCGGCGTTGAACAGGACGCCGTTGCCGTTCGAGTCATTGCCGTTCAGCTGGATGTCGTCGACGGTGTAGTAGAAGCCGGTCAGGTTGAACCGCACGCGGTTGTCGAACAGGCTCGACTTGAAGCCGCCCTCATACGACACGATCGTTTCGGAGTTGGCGGTGGTGAAGTCCGAGTTGAACACCGCCGAGCGACCCTGGATGGTCGGGCCACGGAAGCCGCGGGCGACACGGGCATAGAGGCTCAGATCGTCGCTGACCTCATAGAGCGCGCTCACGTCCCAGCTGGGCTGGGTGTCCGACATGCGGACGTGGCGACGACCCGGATAGGTCACGGCGCCGGCCGCGGTGTCGGCGGTCTTGAGCAGGTCGGTGGTCTTGGTGTCCTCGGTCACGCGCACGCCGGCGGTGAGGCGGAACTTCGGGGTCACCTGATAGCTGGCCTGGCCGAACAGCGCCCAGCTGGTGTTCACGTCGTGCAGGCGCACCCAGTTATTGGGGTTGCGGGCGGCGGTGTTGAGGAACCAGGCGCGCTGATAGAACTCGGTGATGTCGCGGCTGTCGAAGTACATGCCGCCGATCTGCCACTTGAACGGACCGTCGCCGTTGCTGGCGAGGCGCACTTCCTGGGTCCACTGGTCGAGGTCCGCAAGGCGGCCCATCGACTGGCCATAGCCGTTCGCAACGCCGCCGACCGGGAAGTCCGCCGCCGCGCCGCCATCGGTGTCGCCGCGGCTGTAGCCCGACGAGGTCTCATAGGCAGTGATCGAGGTCAGCGTGACGCCACCCAGATCGAAGCTGTTGTTCCACGACATGCCGTAGGTGTCATAGTCCTGCGGATTGTCCATCGCCTCGTCGAAGCGGACGGTGGTGCGCGAGACGTTGCTGACGTCGTTCGAGCCCTTCTTCAGCGCCTGGCGCAGGAACAGGGTCGAGGTGCCGTTATAGTTGCGCATGTGCGCCGAGAAGAGCGAGGTCCAGTTCTCGGTCGGCTCGACCAGCAGCTGCACGCGCACGTCGCGCTCGTCGAAGCCGCCCATCGCGTTCTTGCGCGGGGTCTTCGTGCCGTCGGCGCTCGGGCCGGCATAGGCGTTATCGACATAGTCGTCGCGGTGCTGGAACAGGCCCGACACGCGGATCGCGACATTGTCGGCCAGCGGGCCGCCGATGCCGGCGTCGAGGCTCACGCTGCCATAGCTGCCATAGCTCGCCGTGCCGCGCGCATCGAAGCGATCGAGCGTCGGGCGGACGGTGTCGAACTTGACGATACCGGCAGTGGTGTTGCGGCCGAACAGCGAGCCCTGCGGGCCACGCAGCACTTCGACGTGATCGAGGTCATAGACCGGGTTCGACTTGAGCACGACATGCTCGAGCACCACGTCGTCCTGGATGATCGACACGGGCTGCGACGCGCCCAGGTAGAAGTCGATATTGCCGAGACCGCGGATGTAGAAGCGCGGGAAGATGCGGCCGGTGGTCGTCTCGGCGTAGAAGCTCGGCACCTTGCCCGAGAGCGAGAGCAGCGTGTCGTCGCCGGCGGCGGTGAAGTCACGCGCGTCCTGGCCGCCGATCACCGCGACCGAGACCGGGGTGTTCTGCAGCGTTTCCGGGCGGCGCTCGGCGGTGACGACGATCTCGGTGGTCGCTTCGTCTTCGACGGCGGCGGGAGCCGTGGCGTCCTGCGCCTGGGCGGTACCGCCAAGGACGAGCGCGCCGAATGCCGCGCCCAGGAAAAGAGCAGACTTGGTGATGCCAGTCTTCATGAGATTGTTCCCTGCTGTGCGTCCAACGCGCAGCAGCGGCCACGTCCCCGATCGGAGTCGTGCCGTCGTCGCGTCGGACATTTCTCGTTATCGAGGGGCTTGCCTGCCCCTTCCGAGGCGGCGGTTAGGATTGGATTGTGTACGAACTGTGACAATCATCTACGATTTTTCGCAACTGCAGCATCCGTGCAACGCAATCGCGAATTGGCCGGCAAATCAGCCCGCCTGAACGGCCTCGATCGCGGCGATGGCCTTGGCATAACGCTCCTCGTCCTGGCCCGAGACCAGGGCCCAGCGCACCCCGCGCCGCTCCAGCTCGGCCTTGCTCAACTCGAAGAATTTCCGCCGCAGCTCCTCGGTGCCGAACATGCGGGTGCCGTCGGGGCGCCAGGGCATGTCGATGTCGAACAGCAGGTAGAAATCGGCGGTGCCCTGCCATTCGTCGAACCAGGGATCGCGCTCGCCGAACAGCATGTCCGCCCACACCGCCGTCATCAGCGGATCGGTGTCGAGAATCAGCGGCGTCATCCCGGCTGCAAGGAGCGTGCGGGTGCCGGCGTCATGCGTCTTGGCGATCTCGAGCAGGTCGCGCATCGTGAATTCGATGCCGCGCGCCTCGGCATATTCGCGGCCATATTCGTCCACCACCTCGCCACCGAGATATTCGGCGATGCGCGGCGCCAGCGTCGACTTGCCCGTGCTCTCGGGCCCGTGGAGACAGATGGTACGCAGCTTCATTTTCTTGCCCTCAGCCAATCGACCAGCCCCCATCCGGACAACACCAGGAATACGCAGTACAGCGCCGCGGTGAGCCAAAGTCCCTTCACGGCGAACAAAGGGACAGCCAGTAAATCTACAAGGATCCAGAGGACCCAGCATTCCCAGTTGCGCCGCGACTGGAGGATCTGCGCGGCGATGCTGAGCACCGCGATGCTGCCGTCCCACCAGGGCCAGGCCGCGTCGGTCAGCCGGTGCATCATGGCGCCCCAGAGCACGATCACCAGGGCGGCACCGATCGCCCAGCCGCCGCGCGCGGCCCAGCCCAGGGTCTCGACCACCACTTCGCCGCTTTCCCCGCGCGAACGGGCCCAGTTCCGCCAGCCATAGAGATTGACCGCGAAGAAGAAGAGCTGGAGCAGCGCGTCGCTGTAGAGCTTCTCGTGGAAGAAGATCCACGCATAGAGCGCGACCATCGCCAGCGCGAACGGGTAGTTCCAGATGCTGCGCCGGACGACCAGCACGATGTTGATCAGGCCCAGCAGGCTTGCAGTCGCTTCGATCGGGCTCACGGTTACGGCCTAGCAACAAGTTGCGCCCGACGTCGAGAGGCTTGCCCTCCCCCCGCTTGCCGCTACGGTAAGCGCCTAGATCGCGGGAGGAGAGGCCCATGCGTCATGTCGCGGTGATCGGTTCCGGGCCGGCAGGCTATTACACTGCCGAAGCCTGCCAGAAGGTGTTCGGCGACCAGGTTCGGGTCGATATCCTCGATCGCATGCCAGTGCCCTTCGGGCTGATCCGTACCGGCGTTGCCCCCGATCACCAGTC
This sequence comes from Sphingomonas kyeonggiensis, assembly GCF_014204495.1. Classification (GTDB taxonomy): domain Bacteria; phylum Pseudomonadota; class Alphaproteobacteria; order Sphingomonadales; family Sphingomonadaceae; genus Sphingomonas; species Sphingomonas kyeonggiensis_A. The sequence goes on from NZ_JACHLN010000003.1 coordinate 289,940, forward strand.
GATCAAGGGCGTCTCCCGCCGCTATGAGGCGGTGGCGCTGACCGACAATGTGCGCTTCGTCGGCAATGTCACCATCGGCAAGGACGTGTCGATCGACGAGCTGCGCGAACTGTACGACGCGGTCGTCCTCGCCACCGGCGCGCCGCACGACCGCAGGCTGGAGATACCAGGCGCGGAGCTGCCGGGCGTCACCGGATCGGCGGCGTTCGTCGGCTGGTATAACGGCCATCCCGACTATGCGGGCCTCCATCCGCCGCTCGACGGGCCGGCCGTGGTGATCGGCAACGGCAATGTCGCGCTCGACGTCGCCCGGGTGCTCGCCAAGGCCGAGGACGAACTGGAGGCGTCGGACGTCGTCGCGCATGCGCTCGATTCGCTGCACGGCTCCAAGGTCCACAGCATCACCCTGCTCGGCCGCCGCGGGCCGCACCAGATCGCGATGACGCCCAAGGAACTGGGCGAGCTGGGCGAACTGGGGCACGCCACGCCGGTGGTCGATCCGGCCGATTTCCCGCCGGTGGAGGAGGATGGCGCCCTCGATCCCGGCCAGCGCAAGTCGGTCGGCCATCTGCGCCGATTCGCGCAGGGGATGCCGGACAAGCCGATTCGCATCGTCTTCGATTTCTTCGCCATGCCGATCGCGATCGAGGGCGACGGCAAGGTCGAGCGGGTGATCGTCGAGCGCACCGCGCTGGACTTCGAGGGCAACGCGCACGGCACGGGCGAAACCTATGCCATCCCCGCCAGCCTGGTGGTGAGCTGCATCGGCTATCGCACGCCGCCGATCGAGGGCGTGCCCTATGACGACAAGTCCGGGCGATTCGCCAATATCGACGGGCGGGTACTGCCCGGCCTCTATGCGGTCGGCTGGGCGCGCCGTGGCCCTACGGGTACGATCGGTACCAACCGCCCGGACGGCTTCCACATCGCCGAGAAGATCGCCGAGGACATCGGCGAAGGCGCGGGCAAGCCCGGCCGCCCCGGCCTCGACGCGCTGCTGCAGGCCCGTACGGTGGAGCCGGTCACCTTCCGCGACTGGCTCAAGATCGACGCCGCGGAGATCGCCGCGGCCCGCATCGGGGCCCCCCGCGAGAAGTTCGTTTCGGTCGATGCGATGATGGACGCGCGGAAAAGCTGATTCAGTGGCTTGCGTGACTCAAATAGCGTGGTTATAGGCGCCCCCTCGCAGTCGGGGTTCGCCCCGGAGGCGCCGGTCGGGGAATAGCTCAGCCTGGTAGAGCACTGTCTTCGGGAGGCAGGGGCCGGAGGTTCGAATCCTCTTTCCCCGACCATTTAAATTCCCGCTAAATCAGCACTTTACGCGAAGTGACCAACCAGGGGTCACCAAGCACTCGGGTGCGCCTCTGACTGTTCCGAGGGCCCGATCGTGCTTTCCTTCCGCGACATCACCATCCGGCTTGGCGGCCGCGCGATCATCGAGAACGCGAGTGCCGCGATCCCGCCCCGCGCCCGTGTCGGGTTCATCGGCCGCAACGGCGCCGGCAAATCGACGCTGATGAAGGCGATCGCCGGGATGATCGAGACCGACAACGGCTCGGTCGATATCCCGCGCCAGGCCCGCTTCGGCTATCTCCGCCAGGACGCGCCAAGCGGCCAGACCAGCGCCTTCGACACCGTGCTCGAAGCCGATGTCGAGCGGGCCGCGCTGCTGCTCGAGGCCGAGACCCAGGACGATCCGGACCGGCTGGGGCATATCTACGAGCGACTCGACCAGATCGACGCCTATGAGGCCCCTGCCCGCGCCGGGCGGATCCTGAAGGGCCTGGGCTTCGACGATGCGATGCAGGCGCGGCCGATGGACAGCTTCTCGGGCGGCTGGCGGATGCGCGTGGCGCTCGCCTCGCTGCTGTTCCTCAACCCCGACATCCTGCTGCTCGACGAGCCTTCGAACCACCTCGACCTCGAAGCGGTGATGTGGCTCGAGGGCTTCCTGCGCGCCTATCGCGGGACGATCCTGCTGATCAGCCACGAGCGCGACCTGCTCAACAACGTCGCCGACCATATCCTCCACCTCGATCGCGGCCAGACCACGCTCTATGTCGGCGGCTATGACGCATTCGAGCGGCAGCGGGCCGAGCGCATGGCGCAGCAGGCGGCGGCGCGCGAGAAGCAGGTCGCCGAGCGCGAGAAGCTGCAGGCCTTCGTCGATCGCTGGCGGGCCAAGGCCAGCAAGGCCAAGCAGGCGCAGAGCCGCGTCAAGGCGCTGGAGCGGATGCAGCCGATCGCGGCGGTGGCCGAGGATCCGAGCATGCGCTTCGACTTCCCCAATCCGCAGGGCCTGCGTCCGCCGCTGCTGACGCTCGACCATGCCGCGGTCGGCTATGAGGAAGGTAAGCCGATCCTCTCGCGGCTGGGGCTGCGGCTCGACCCCGACGACCGGATCGCGCTGCTCGGCCGGAACGGCAACGGCAAGACCACGCTCGCCCGGATGATCGCCGGCGAGCTGCCGGTGATGGCCGGCGAGATGACCACCGCCACCAAGCTGACGGTCGGCTATTTCACCCAGTACCAGGTCGAGGAACTCGATCCCGACGCCACGCCGGTGGAGACGATGGGCCGGGTGATGAAGGGCGCGACGCCGGTGCAGGTGCGCAACCAGCTGGGCCGTTTCGGTTTTTCCGGCGACAAGGCGCTGACCAAGGTCGGCAAGCTTTCGGGCGGCGAGCGCGCGCGGCTGGCGCTGGCGCTGGTCACCCATAACGCGCCGCACCTGCTGATCCTCGACGAGCCGACCAACCACCTCGACGTCGATACCCGCGAGGCGCTGGTCCAGGCGCTCGCCGAGTTCAAGGGCGCGGTGGTGCTGGTCAGCCACGACCGGCACATGCTCGAGCTGGTCGCCGACCGGCTGTTCCTCGTCGATGGCGGCACCGCCCGCGAATATGACGGGACGATCGAGGACTATGCCGCCTTTGTCGTCTCGGGCAAGCCGGTGCCCGGCAGCCCCGGCGCCTCGGGCGACAAGAAGGAAGAGCGCCGTGCCGCCGCCCAGGCGCGCGAAGCCTCGACCGGGCTGCGCAAGGCGGTGAGCGACGCCGAGGATGCCATCGCCAAGGCACAGAAATCGCTGGCGGAAATCGACGCGGCACTAGCCGGCAAGCCGCCCAAATGGCTCAAGGCGCTGTCGATGGGCGACCTGATGAAGCGGCGCGGCGAGGTCGAATCGCAGCTGGAAGAGGCCGAGGCGACCTGGCTGCGGGCGACCGAGACGCTGGAATCGGCGAACTAGACACTTCCAGTCGCCGATGTTGGCGTAAGTTGCGCGCCTCGCGGTGTTGCGCGCGCGGTTTTCGATATGGTTCGCGGTGTGTGGAGGCAGTGCATCTGCTTACGCTTGCGAGCGCGAAAGTTTGCGCGGGTTCCCTGACGGTTCAAAGAGCGGCCCTTGCGGGACGCCGGAACATTAGTGGAACATATGCGTGTAGGACAGCCAATTCGCCACCCCGGCGAAAGCCGGGGTCCCAGGTGGCTCCTGCCCCGCGCCTTCGCCTGAGATCCCGGCTTCGCCGGGATGACGGATCGTCCCCGTTACTTCTTCGCCACCCATTTGTCGTAGGTCGCCAGGGCCTTGGCCGGGCCGTTATTGTACCAGCTATAGCCGTTGCGGCGCTCGGCGCTGAGTTCGTTCACGTCCGTATGGATCGTACGGTCCCGGTCGCCGAAGATCGGCTTGCCGGTCTGGATGTCATAGTAGCGCGACCAGATCGGGCCGGCGCCGGGCTTGGCGACGAGCTTGCGGCCGTCCGGGCCCTTCTCGAACACGAAGCCGTGAATCGCGTGCGCCTTCAGCCAGTTGACCCCGTCCGCCACCGCCGCGTCAACCGAGGGCGAGCGCCCCGCCTGCTTCATCAGGAAGACCAGAAGGTCGGCGCTCTCATCCGAGGACAGTGCGACCGGTTCGAAGTTCCGGGCGCCCGCCGGGGCGAGCGTGAGCGCGTCATGCTGCTGGCCCCACACCGTGCGCTTGCCGTCGATAACCACCTGAGTCTTGAGAATCAGCTGGATCGCCTTGTTGCAGGCAGCTTTGGCTTCCAGAGCGAGCTGGTCCGATACAAAGGCGTAATCGCCCTGGTGGCGCGCCACCTCGGCCAGCACGCCCACCACCGACGAGAGCGCATCGTCGTTGAAAGTGAGCGCGTCGTGATATCCGCCCTGGAGCGGATAGACCTGGGGCCAGCCGCCATTGGGGAACTGGGCGTTCAGCAGGTAGCGGATGCCCTTGAGGAAGCTCTCGCGATAGGCATTGCCCTCGGCGCCCGGCGCGGCGGCCTGGGCGCGGGCGAGGAAGCGCAGCTCGGTGGTGGTGGCGTTGTTGTCGATCGTGCCGACATAGCTCCAATTCTCGTCCGACATGTCGGACTTCGCATTGGCCGGCAGCTTCTCGATCGGCACATAATGTTCGCCGCGCGCGCGGACCGGGCCGGTACGATCGACATTCTTGCCCCAGCCGCCGGCAGGCGTCTGGAAGCTGACGATATTGTCGGCGACATGGCGCGCATCGGCGCCCGCGTACCAGCCGGCCGGCTTGTCGAGCGGCATGCCGCTGCCGCCCGAAGGACCGGTGGGCGGCGACACGGGCGTGGGCAAGGTGCCGTCGGCGCGCTCGGCCGCGAGCGCGGCCTTGTCGGCCTCCATCAGCCCGACCGACTTGTCGAGATAGACGTTCCAGGCGCGCTGCTGGCCGATCGGCAGCGTCGCGATCCGCGCATGCGTGATCGGCTCGGCCGGCGTCATCTTGCCGATTACTTCGACCGCGGCATATGCCACCGGTGTCATCGCTGCAGCTGCGAACAGAGCGATCTTTGCGATACGAATCATGTCCCCTCCCGATTTTTGGTATTGGGCGGAGGATAGCGCGGTCTGGATTTGGGTAAATCCCCCTCCGTCATCCCGGCGAAAGGAGCGCAATGGCGCTGACCTCCCCTCCCTGCAAGGGAGGGGATCGAGGGGTGGGTCGCGGCCGGGCGGTACGGCGGTCCCGACCTTCCCGGTGACCGTATCGCCAGGCATCCACCCACCCCCAGCCCCTCCCTTGCAGGGAGGGGAGCAAGAAGAGTTCAGGAGTAAACAAAAACGGGCGAGAGGTTGCCCCCTCGCCCGCCCTTCATGACCCCGAACTGACGCGCCTACTCGTAGCGCAGGGCATGAACCGGATTGGTGCGCGCCACGCGGATGGCGTGGGCACCGATGGTGAGCACCGCGATCGCCAGCGCGAGCAGGCTGGCGCCGATGAACGGCACCGGCGTGAGCGAAATGCGGGCATCGAAGGCGTTGAGGAACTCGCGCATCAGCCACCAGGCCGCCGGCCAGGCGATGATGTTGGCGATCACCACCGGGCGGGTGAACTGCCAGACGAGCAGCCGGGCGATGTCGATGGTGCGCGCGCCCAGCACCTTGCGGATGCCGATCTCCTTCGTCCGCCGCTCCGCCGTGAAGGCAGCCAGGCCGAACAGGCCGAGACAGCCGATCACCACCGCGAGGATCGCGAACATGCCGAACATCTGCGCCCGGGCATCGAGCTTCTCATAGGCACGGGCGATGATTTCGTCGGCCAGCGTCGCATCGAAGGGCAGATCGGGGGCGTAGCGGCGCCAGACCTGCTCGATGCCCGCGCGGACCGTGCGCGGATCGCCGTGGAAGCGCGCGACCAGCCAGTTCACATTATGCTTGTCGAGCAGGTACATGGTCGGCTCGATCGCGGCACGCACGGTGCGGAAGCGGACATCGGCGACGACACCGATGATGGTGAGGTTCATCATCCCCCCATATTCATCGCGCACGCCGTAGCGGATCGTCTTGCCGATCGCGTCCTGCGCGGTCTTGAAGCCGAGGCGCTTCACGCCGCTCTCGTTGATGACGATATGCCCGCCGCGCGCGACCAGCGCCCGCTCGGCCGCCGGATCCTCCGGCACCGGGGTGGTCATGTCGTCGGCGGGCCGCTCATCGAACACCCGGCCGGCAATGGTGCGGATCTGCATGGTGGGGAAGAAGCCGGCATCGACGCCGTAGATGCCCAGATCCACGGGATCCTCGCGCCCCGGCACGACCACGCCGGTATTGGAGGTCTGGCCGGTGATGACGCCGATCATCGTGCGTCCGGTCGATTCGACGCCGGGTACCTTCGCGATCGCGCGGGTAAGCGCATCGGCCTGGGGCTCGAGGATGCGGGAGCCGACACCGGCGAGCTGGATCAGGCCGGCACGCTTGTACCCCGGATCGAGCGAGCGCGCGTAGACATTCTGGGCATAGATCACCGCGGTGCAGATGATCAGGCCGATCGAGACGGCGAACTGGATCACCACCAGCGCGCTGCGCAGCCGGCCGGAGCCTTCCGCGTCGGACGCCGACTTGTTCGCCTTGAGCACACGGGCCGGCTGGAAGCGGGAAAGATAGAAGGCCGGATAGAGGCCACCCGCCGCGCCGACGAGCAGCACCAGGCCGATCATCGGCAGGATCAGCCCGCCATGACCGAAATAATGCAGCTCGAGATCGGCATCGAGAAAGTTGCCGAACCAGGGCAACGCGATCTCGACCACCGCCAGCGCGAGCAGCATTGCGATCGTGGCGAGCAGCACCGATTCGCCGAGGAACTGGGCCATCAGCTGCCGGCGGGTGGCGCCGAGCACCTTGCGCAATGCCACTTCGCGGGCGCGCTGGCTGGCGCGGGCAGTGGCAAGGTTGGTGAAGTTGATGCAGGCCATGGCGAGGATCAGCAGCGCGATCACCGCGAAGGTGGCGATGGTCTGCACGTCGTTGGCCGGAGCCATGCCCGAACCGGTGGCGCGGCCGAGATGAACATCGGGCGCGGCGACCAGAGCGAAGGTGCGCTCGTCGCCGGCATTGACCTTCTTGCCGTTGAAGGTCTCGTCCGGGATGTTGCGCTTTTCCCAGGCATCGAACTGGCCGTTGATCGTCGCGACATCGGTGCCCGGGCGCAGCTTCACATAGACCCAGCCCGAGGTCCAACCCCAGCTGGTGAGATAGCCATTGTCTTCCGGGAACATGCTGGGGAAGTCGGCACGGGCGAACATCTTGCCGGTCAGGTGCGACTTCTTCGGGATGTCCCTGAACACGCCGGTGACGCGGTAGTCATCCTTCCGCCCGGCGGTGAGCAGCGTCACCGTGCGGCCGACGACATTCTTCGTGCCGAAGATCCGGACCGCTTCCGACTCGCTCATCACCACGGTGCCCGGGCGCGAGAGCGCCTTGCTGTCGCCCTGGGCCATCGGCAGCGCGATCGTGTCGAGGAAGGCGCTGTCGACCAGTCGCCCGTCATCGACGACCGTTGCCTGGCCATCCTTGATCAGGGTGAGCGGCGGGCCGCCCATATAGGTGGCGCTCTCGATCTGCGGGAAATCCTTGAGCAGCGCCGCCTTGGTCACATAGGGCGCGCCTTGGTTCTGGAACTTGTCGCCGTTGGTCTTGCTCTCATAATAGACCTGGAGCTGATAGGTGCGCTTCGCATCGGGCAGCCAGTCGTCATAGCTGCGCTCATACTGGACGTAGAGCAGGATCAGCAGGCAGGCGGCCAGGCCGATCGCCAGCCCGAACAGGTTGATGAAGGCATAGGTGCGGTTCTTCGCGAGCGCGCGCAGGCCGACCGTAAGATAGTTGCGCCACATGGGCTTTCTCCCCCTTCTCGATCAGGCCGCGCGGCGGCGTTCCTGGAGGACGCGGCCGTCGAGCATCGAGACGATGCGGCCGGCATAATCGGCATGCGCGGGCGAGTGGGTGACCATCACGATCGTCGAGCCCTCGGCATTCAGCGTCTGCAGCATGTGCATCACTTCCTCGCCATGCTGGGTGTCGAGATTGCCGGTCGGCTCGTCCGCCAGGATCAGTTTCGGGCTGGCGACGAGCGCGCGGGCAACCGCGACGCGCTGCTGCTGGCCGCCCGAAAGCTGGCTGGGGCGATGCTTGGCGCGGTGGGCGATGCCGGTGCGGTCCATCACCTCGTCAACCCGGCGCTTCCGCTCGGCGGCGGGGACATTGTGATAGAGCAAGGCGAGCTCGACATTGTCGCGGACGCTCAGCTCGTCGACCAGGTTGAAGCTCTGGAAGATGAAGCCGATATTCTCCTTGCGGACATCGGCGAGCTTGCTCTCCGAGAGGCCGGCGACTTCCTGGCCGTTGAACTGGTAGGAGCCCGAGGACGGGCTATCGAGCATGCCGATCATGTTGAGCAGGGTCGACTTGCCGCAGCCCGAGGGGCCCATGATCGCGACGAACTCGCCCTGGGCGATTTCGAGGTCGATCGCGTCGAGCGCCGTCGTCTGCACCGTGTCGGTGCGGTAGACCTTGGAGAGTTCGCGCATCTGCAGCATCGGATTCCCTTTCTGGTTCGTCATTTGGTGAGGTCCAGGCGCGTCTTGTCGGTGAGGCCGGTATAGGGCGAGGTGATCACCCGCTCGCCGGGTTCGAGGCCGTCGAGCACCTCGATGAAATCGCTGTTGCGGCGGCCGAGGCGGACGTTGCGCTTCTCCGCGCTGCCGCCGCCCGGGGCGACCACGAACACCCAGGCTCCGCCGGTATCGCTGTAGAAGGCCCCGTTGGGGATCAGCAGCGCCGGGGCGGAATCGCCGAGCGTGAGCCGGGCCTGCATCGTCTGGCCGCGCTGGAGCTGGGGCGGTTCGCCATCGGTGAACTGGAGATCGACCTGGAACTGGCCGTTCTGCACCTGGGGATAGATCTTGGTGACCTTCGCGCCGTAGCGCTTGCCGTTCCAGTCGAGCGCCGCCTTCTGGCCGATCTGGACGCGACCCAGGTAGAATTCGTCGACGCCGGCGATCAGCTTGTTGCGGCCGGGGCTGTCGATCTGGCCGACGCGCTCGCCGCGGCCGAGCGACTGGCCGACCTGGACCGAGAAGCCCGAAAGCTGGCCGGCGACCGGTGCGCGGAGCTGGAGCGCATCGAGATTGGCGCGGGCGATGGCGAGGCCGGACTGCATCGACTTCGCCGCCTGTTGCTGCTGGGTGAGCTGGCTGCCCTGGAGGCGGGCATCGGTGGTCTGGCTGCGCTTGAGGGCCGCCAGGTTGCGCTGGCTCAGCGCGTAATCGGCCTCGGTATCGGCAAACTGCTTGCCCGAGACGAAGCCGCGCTCGGCGAGCGGCTTTTCGCGCTCATACTGGCGGCGGGCCTTCTCATAGGTGGTTTGCGCCGCGAGCACGGCGCGCTCGTTGGAAAGCTGGGTCTGGGCAAGCGACAGCTCCTGGCTGCGCATGTTGTTGATCTGCTGCTCGACTTCGGTCTGGCGGGCGAGCGTGGAGAGCTGGAGCTCGGCGTTCGACAGCAGCGCGATCGGCTGGCCGGCGGCGACGGTGGCGCCGTCCTCGACCAGCATCTTCTCGACCCGGCCACCCTCGACCGCGTCGATATAGACGGTGAGCAGCGGGGTGACGCGGGCGCGCAGCGGCATGAAATCGTCGAAGGTGCCGCGCGTGACATTGGAGATGGTCACGCGGTCCATCGTCACGGTCTGGCTGGCGCCCGACGGGGCGAACCACCAGAAGGCGGCAACGGCCAGCGCGGCGGCGGCCACGCCGAGCGCGACCTTGAGGCGCGTCGAGAGCGCGCGCTTCTCGACCACCTGGTCCATCCCGCTGCCCGAGACGGCGCCCGCTTTTTCCTTCTGCATCCGTAGCACTGTCATGCCCCCAATCCTCGCAAATGCCGTGCCAGCCCCGCGCCCTCGGGCCGAGGATCGGCGGCGGCGTGGCAAGTGTTCGATTTCGGACAGGCGCGTCCGGAATCGAACGCGATCCGTAACGACGTGACGCCGAGCCGAAGCACGGCATGACCGCCGGCGCCGTCCATGCGGAGATCGATCCCCAGCGGCGCGCGGGGCAGGCACAGGAGGAGGATCGCCACCGCGATCACTGCTCCCTTGCGCATTCCCCCTGCCGACCGCTGCACGATTTTCCTCCGCCGGCGGATGCGCCGTTCATCCCAGTGTCAGCATGTCCCGTGCCAATTGCGCTTTCGGGGGGACCGTGGCTTGGCACGCAATTTGATTGTCCGGTTCCGCACAGTAACTGTACGGGAGTGGGCAGCATGGGCGATCCGGAATTCGATTTCTGCGTCGTGATCGACGACGACGACGATATCCTGATGGCGTCGCGGCTGTTGCTGCGGCGGCTGTTCAAGGATGTCGAGGCGGTGCGCAGCCCCGACGAGGCGCTGCCGCTGGTGCGGGCGCGTACGCCCGACGCGGTGCTGCTCGACGCGAACTTCGCGCGCGGCGCCACCGACGCGAGCGAGGGGCTGGCCTTCCTCGACAAGCTGCTCGCGGTCGATCCCGAGATGGTGGTGGTGATGATCACCGCGCATGGCGGGGTGCAGGTCGCGGTCTCGGCGATGAAGCGCGGGGCCACCGACTTCGTCTCCAAGCCCTGGTCGAACGAGAAATTGCTGGCGACCGTGCGCACTGCCGCTTCGCTGCGACGCTCGCGCAAGGCCGTGGGTGGCGGCAACGCCGCTCCTGCCCCGGCGGCGCAGGCGGGCGCCTCGCCCCTGCTCGGCGATTCGCCGGCGATGGCGCGGGTCCACTCGCTCATCAGCCGCGCCGGGCCGACCGATGCGAACGTGCTGGTGCTCGGCGAGAACGGCACCGGCAAGGAGCTGGTAGCGCGCGAGCTGCACCGCCAGTCGCTGCGCGCCAATCAGGTGATGCTGACCGTCGACCTGGGCGCGGTGAGCGAGGAGCTGATCGACAGCGAGCTCTTCGGCCATGTGAAGGGCGCCTTCACCGATGCGCGGACCGACCGGGTGGGCCGCATCCAGGCGGCGGACGGGGGCACCTTGTTCCTCGACGAGATCGGCAATCTGCCGCTGCGGCTGCAACCCAAGCTGCTCACCGTGCTCGAGCAGCGCCAGGTGACGCCGGTCGGCGCCAACAAGCCGGTGCCGGTCAATATCCGCGTGATCGCCGCGACCAACCTGCCGCCCGAGAAGCTGCGCGACGAGAGCCATTTCCGGCAGGACCTGCTGTTCCGCCTCAACACGGTGGAGATCGACCTGCCGCCGCTGCGCGACCGCCGCGAGGACGTGCCGCAGCTGATCGAGCATTATCTCCAGCATTACGCCAAGCGCTATGGCCGCCCGGTGCCGGCGCTGAGCCCGGCGGCGCGGATGGCGCTGCTCGACCATGACTGGCCGGGCAATGTCCGCGCGCTGCGCCACGCGCTGGAGCGCGCGGTGATCCTGGCGCGCGAAGAGGCGCTGGAGCCCGAGGACTTCGCGCTGGTCCGCGCGATGCCGCGCGTCGTGCCCGCCGCGGCGATCACCCCGCCCCGCCCGCCCGGCCCTAGCGACGACCTCAACCTCGAGCGGGTGGAGCGCCGGCTGGTCGAGGAGGCGCTGAAGAAGCACGGCTATAATATCTCGCTGGCCGCCAACGAGCTCGGCCTGTCGCGCGCCGCGCTCTATCGCCGGATGGAGAAGCATGGGCTTTGACCGGCGCTTCACGCTGGGCCTGATCGCCTGGATCGCCGCGCTGGCCGCGGCGGTGACGGCGGCGGTGCTGAGCTTCCTCACCCCCGGGCTGGGCGCCGCGCGGATCGTCGCGCTGCTGCTGGTCGCGGGCGCGCTGTGGGGCATGTGGCGGCTGGTATCGCGCACCAATGTCGCGCTCGCCCGCTTCGTCGAGGCGCTGCGCTTCGACGACACTTCGGCCCGCTTCGGCGGCACCCATGGCGGCGGCTTCGAGGCGCTGGGCACGGCGCTGGACGGCGCGATGGACCGGCTGCGCGAGCGCCAGATGGCGAGCGCGGCGGAGATGCGCTTCCTCGAGGCGCTGGTCGACGACATGCCGGTGGCGCTGCTGACCATCGACGGCGAGGGCCATGTCGACCCCGCCAACAAGGCGGCGCGGCGGCTGTTCCGCGGCGCGCCGGGCACGCGGGCCGAGGACTATGCCGTCTATGGCGCGACGCTGGCAAAGCGGCTGGCGGGCGGCGATGCGGCCGAGGAGATCCTGTTGCTGGCGATCGAGGGGCGGACGCAGCGCGTGCTGGTCCGCTCGGGCACGCTCGAGCGGCTCGGCCGCAGCATCCGTGCGGTGACGGTGCAGCCGATCCAGGGCACGCTCGATGCCGTGGAGATGGCGGCGCAGACCGACCTGGTGCGCGTGCTGACCCATGAGATCCTCAACTCGCTGACCCCGGTGACTTCGCTGGCGGCGACGGCGGCGGACCTGCTCGACGATCCCGAACTGGCCGGCAACCCGCGGATCGGCGATGCGCGCGCGGCGGTCTCCACCCTTGCCCGGCGTGCGCATGGGCTGGGGCATTTCATCGAGGCCTATCGCGCGGTGGCGCATACCCCCGAGCTGCAGCGCCAGACCTTCGCCGCCCAGCCCTGGGCCGAGGAACTGGGCCGCATCTTCGCCGCGCGCGAGCCCGAGGTTCCGCTGACGATCGAAGTCACCCCGGCGAGGCTGGCACTGGAGGCCGATCCCGACCTGCTCGCCCAGGTGCTGATCAACCTGCTCCAGAACGCGGCCCAGGCGATGGCCGGCCAGGACCGCCCGCCCCGCCTCGCGCTGCGCATGTTCGCCGAGCATGACGCGCTGGTGATCGAAGTGGAGGACAATGGCCCCGGCGTGCCCGAAGGGCTGCGCCAGGACGTGTTCCTGCCCTTCTTCACCACCCGCGCGACGGGGACCGGCGTGGGGCTGAACCTCGCGCGGCAGATCGTAGTGGCGCATGGCGGGAGCATCGATGTGGGCGATGCCGCTGGTGGCGGGGCGGTGTTCCGGATCTTGATTTAGGGTTTGGGCGTTGTGTCGCGAGGTCCGGTATTGGGCCGGGTGCGGACTGGCAGCTTTGCGGCTTGGGACTGGCAAAGCCAGCTTCTGATACTCTGGGAATTCCGGCGTGCTCGAACGATTTCACCGCAGATTTGCCGTGGTGATTTCCAAAGATTGAGCGTGAGGAAGTCCGGCCATCCTTCCAGACATTCGCAAAGCGCGTGGCGACCGGGCGAAGCTGCAAGGTAAAAAGGACTGGCGGGCGGACGATTGCGCGCCCGGCCGCCAGCCCAGGGGTTGGAGGGTCAGAAGTTCACATTGACGGTCGCGAGGAGCTTGCGGCCGTTCTTGTAAACGCCGCGCGGCAGGCGCTGCGTGTTGGCATAGGCGTAGTATTGGCTGTCGGTCAGGTTCATGCCCGAGACGGTCAGCCCGATTTCCTTGGTGATGTTGTAGGTGGCCGACACGTCGACGTTGGCGGCGTCGCGGACGTACATCTGGTCACCGCGGTCGATGCCGGTGAAGTATTTCGAGCGCCAGGTATAGGTCGCGCGCAAGGCGATCGGGCCGGTCTCGAAGAACGGGCTCAGGCTCGCCTGGTGGCGCGAGTTATAGGGCAGGTCGCCGCCGGTGCTCGCCTTGCCATCCGAGTAGGTATAGTTGGCGAGGATGCCCAGGCCGAAGGGCAGGCTCTGCTGATAGGCGATGGCGAAGCCCTTCACCTCGGCCGAGCCGGCGTTAAACGGCCGGGCGATCTGATAGGTCGTCACTGCATTGCGCGACGAATTGAAGTGCTGCTCCGGGGCGGTCTGCTGCAGGATGTAGTTGCTGATGTCCTTGTAGAACACCTCGCCCGACAGGATCGCCCGCGGCGCCAGATACCATTCGAGCGACGCGTTGAAGTTGTTCGACTTGTAGGGCTTCAGGTCCGGATTGCCGCCGCCGCCGGTGCCGATCTGGTCCGACAGCCAGAAATAGTTGGTCATGTCGGCATAGTTCGGGCGGGCGATCACCTGCGCCGCGGCGAAGCGGAAGATCAGGTCCTTCTTCACATCGGCGATGATGTTCACGCTGGGCAGGACATTGTCGTAGCTCGACTTGGTCGTCTGCCACACCCAGTCGGCCTGCGCGCTGCAGGTCGCGCCCGGCTTGCAGACATAGCCCGCACTGTCGGTGCTGGTGTGGACGTAGCGCACGCCGAAATTGCCGCGGAAGCCGCCGGCGTCGAAGTTCGCCTGGGCGTAGAAGGCGTGGATCTGCTCGTTGATGTCCCAGTTGCCGGCGGTGAATTCCGAAGCCGCGAACTTGGACGGGGTCGGCAGGCCCGGGCGGCCCTGGACATAGTTCACCATCGAATCGCCGTTGATGATGAAGCGGCCGGCCATCTGGTCGTTGATGCCGTCGAAGCCGGACAGGTAATTGTCCTTGACGGTGCGGGTGTCGAAGTTGCTCGCCGGCACGGCCAGGCCGGTCAGCGCGATGCCCTCATATTCCTGGGCGGTCTCGTGCTTGCGATACTTGTAGCCGAGCTGGATGCGCTTGAGCACGCCATCGAACTTCAGGCCGAAATCGACCTGGCCATAGCGCTCCTTGTCAGTGGTCGGCTTGTTGACCAGGTTGCCGCTCCAGCCCGGATCGGTCGCGAAGGCGGCCGGGTTGCCAAGCACGTTGCTGGTGTAGCTGATCGTGCCGGGCTTGTCGGGCGCGCCGCTGATGTCGACGGTGTAGTTCGCCCAGTTGAGGAACTCGAGGAACACCTGCTTCTTGGTGCCGCCGTCCGCATCGGACACGCCGCCCTCGACGTTCAGGTCCCAGTGCACGTCGTCCCAGCCGATCTGGCCGTGGAAGGTCTGCGAGTGCATCTCGGCGACGCGATACTGCGCATCGAGCACCGAGAGCGCGTTGTTGAAGGTCGCCGACTTGACGATGCCGTCCTGCACGTTGAGCCCGGTCAGGCGACCGGCGCTGTTCCAAGTGTTGCCCGGGAAGGCGTACATCGACTGGTTGAGATTGTCATAGGTAGCGTCGATGCGCAGCCAGTCGGCGGTGATCGTCAGCTGGTCGACCGGCTTCCACTGGGCGGTGGCCGAATAGGTCAGGCGCTCGCGGCCCTGCTCGAAATAGGAAGTGCCGAACGCGTTCGGGAACTTGGCGTTCGGATTGGCGAGCAGGGTGGTAGCGCAGGTGCCGGTGCACTGGCCGGTGCCGGTGATCTGCTTGGTCGGATCCGGATTGACCGGGATCATGCTCTGCGGGAGCGAGCTGGTCAGCGCGTCGTTGGCGCCGTTCCAGAAGTTGGCGTTGATCGTGCCATAGGCCTCGAGGCCGTCACGGCGCAGCCGGTCCTTGGTGCGCTGGAACGAGGCGAGGACGCCGAAGGTCTTGCTCGCATTGTGCCAGCTGACCAGCGCCGAGCCCTGGACGTCGCCCTTTTCCGAGCGGTCATTGTAGAGATAGCCGAGCGAGCCGGCGACCACGAAGGGCTTGAGCTCGAGCGGCTTGCGGGTGAGCACGTTGACGGTGCCGCCCACCGAGCCTTCGTCGATCCGCGGCTCGGGCGACTTGTAGACGTCGACGCGGTTGACCAGCTGCGGCGCGAGCAGCGCATAGTTGAAGGTGCGGCCCGGCGAATCGAGGATGAACCAGTCAGCCGAGGCCACGGTCTGGCCGTTGAGCAGGGTGCGGTTCAGCGCCGGATCGGTGCCGAGGATCGAGACCTTCTCGCCCTGGCCGAACTGGCGGTCGACGGTGACGCCCGGAACCAGCGTCAGCGCTTCGGCGACGTTGGTGTTGGGGAACTTGCCGACATCCTCGGACGAAACCGAGTCGATGATCGCATCGGCCTTGCGCTTGGCATCGATCGACTGCGCGAGCGAGGCGCGGAAGCCGGTGACGACGATCTCGCCTTCATCGGCGGGCTGGGCAGTGGTGTCGCTGGTCTGTGCATGCGCGGCGCCGGTGAGCAGCGCCATGGCGCTGGCCGTGCCGATAAGAAATCCCCGGATTCCCATGTCTCATCCCCTTGGTCAGATGTTTCTGAACTTCCTTTTATTCCTTGTGGTACGTCGTTGGTATACCAGTCGCGTACCAATATCCGTACCATTCCTTAGGTAATGAAGGTCGTCAAGACGGATTCTTACATTGGGATTACAGTCCTCTGAAATTTTCTACTGACAATGGTACGTTAGTGGTACTAGTGTTGCATAAGGCGCACAGCCGTTTATGGGGAAGCCATGCCGCTGCTGGCAAAAACGATCAGGCCGTTCGATGGCCGGGGAAAAGGGCCGCTATACCGGCAGCTCGAGAACGCGTTGCGCGAAGCCCTGCTCGACAACCTGCTCAAGCCGAATGAAGCGCTGCCCGCCGAACGGGATCTGGCTGCGGACCTCTCGGTCTCTCGGATCACCTTGCGCAAGGCGATCGACAAGCTGGTCGACGAGGGGCTGCTTGTCCGCCGCCACGGCGCGGGTACCTTCGTGGCCAGCCGGGTCGAAAAGCAGTTCGCCAAGCTCTCGTCCTTCTCGGAAGATATGGCCTCGCGCGGGCGGACCGTGCGCAGCGAATGGCTGATCCGCACCGCTAGCGCGGTGACGGGCGAGGAATCGCTCACCTTCGGCCTGAGCCCGGGCACCGAAGTCTATCGCTTCCACCGCATCCGCTATGCCGACGACGTGCCGATGGCGCTCGAATTCGCGATCATCCCAGGCTTCGGCCTGCCGGGGATCGAGGCGGTCAGCTCCTCGCTGTACGCCGCGCTCGAAGCGACCGGAAATCGCCCCGTTCGGGCGCTCCAGCGATTGCGCGCTGCCCTGTGCGACGCAGAACGGGCGGCCCTGCTCGGCGTCGAGGTGGGCGCGCCCGTGCTCTATATCGAGCGGCGCGGCTTCCTGGCGGATGGCCGGGTAATCGAGGCGACGACCAGCTGGTATCGCGGCGACGCCTATGACTTCGTCGCCGAACTCGACACACGCGGCTAAGCCGATGATCTCCTCCCATCCGCGCCGCGGGACCATCCGCGCGCACGCCGATCGGTTTACCCAGACGACCGGGAAGATACGATGCGGGCGCTGATTCCCATGCGCGCGCTGGTGGACGGCGCACTGCAGACCGGCATCGCCGTGCTGGTCGATGGAGCGCGCATCGTCGACCTGGTTCCTGCCGACGCCCTTCCCCCGGATGCCGTGCCGGAGTCCCTGCCGGGCACGCTGGTCCCCGGCTTCATCGATACCCAGGTGAACGGCGGTGGCGGCGTACTGTTCAACGATGCACCCACCGTCGCGGGCATCGCCGCGATTGGTGCGGCGCACCGCCGCTTCGGCACCACCGGGTTCCTGCCGACGCTCATCAGCGACGATCTCGACGTGATCCGTCGCGCAGTCGCGGCAGTCGATGCCGCGATCGAAGCGGGCGTGCCGGGGGTGCTCGGCATCCACATCGAGGGTCCGTTCCTCAACGTCGATCGCAAGGGCATCCATTCGGCCGAGAAGATCCGCCCGCTGGACGAGGACGGCATGGCAGCGCTGACCGGCCTGAAGCGCGGCCGCACCCTAATCACGCTCGCGCCCGAGCGCGTCTCCCCAGAGCAAATCGAATCCCTTGTCGCCGCCGGCGCGGTCGTCTCGGCCGGGCATACCAATGCCAGCTATATCCAGGCCAAGGCGGCGGTGGCTGCCGGCATGCGCGGCGTGACCCACTTGTTCAACGCGATGTCGCCGCTCGGTTCGCGCGAGCCGGGGATGGTCGGCGCTTCGCTCGATTCGCCTGAACTGACATGCGGCCTGATTGTCGATGGTCATCATGTGAGCCCCGCGACGCTTCGCCTAGCGCTACGTTGCAAGCCCAGCAGCGGCTTCATGCTGGTGACCGACGCGATGCCCTCGGTCGGCTCGGTTGCGAGCGAATTCCTGCTTCAGGGCCGCCGCATCACCGTGAAGGACGGGGCTTGCCGCAGCGACGACGGGACGCTGGCCGGCTCGCATCTCGACATGGCGGCCGCGGTGCGAAACGCGATGTCGATGCTCGGTCTCGACATCGCGACGGCGGTGGAGTTGGCGAGCGCTAGCCCCGCTGCGCTGATCGGCCTGGCTCGTACGCGCGGCCGCATTGCCGCCGGCCTTTTGGCGGACCTCGTGCTGCTCGACGACGCAGGAAAGGTCATTGCGACCTGGATCGGCGGGAGCTAGCCTATCCCCTAACAGGCCCGAACCGGACAGTGGTTTCATAGTTTGTCCTGCGCGAAAGTTGTCGGCCGGCCAACCACCCGTTCGCGGTCTTTCCGCGGCGCGACGGCTGATCCTAAACCGGCCGCGCTACGCCGCCACAGCGACGGAAGGGGCCTCCAGGGCCTCGCGCAGGGCAGGCAGGCGGGAACGGCTGACCGGCAGCGACACCCCTTCGCTCAAGTGCAGCCGCCAGCGGTCGCCGTCGCGTTCCAGCCGTTGCACCCGGGACAGGTTTGCGATCACGGACCGATGGATGCGCTGGAAGCCTGCCGGCAATTGGCTCGCAAGCCCGTCGAGGCGCGCCGCGTGCAGCAGGCTGCGTCCGCCAGCCAGTCGCAGTTCGACATAATCGTCAGCGCCCACCACGGCCAGGATCTCCGCGATCGGCACCAATTCGACGCCACGCGCCGAAGCCACCGTCAGTCGGTCAGGCTGGCTGGCCGCACGCGTCAGGGCGGCTTCGCGGCCGCGATCATCGCGACCAAGACGCACGACCTCGACCATCAGCAACGGCAGCACGAGCCCGGCAGCGAGCAGAAAGTAGGAAAGATCGGTGAACCATTCGGGAAGGCCGAGGGCCAGCGCCAGAAAAAGTGTGAGATAGGCAAGCGTCGGCCGCGCGCCGGGGAGCCGCCGCCACGCGCCTGCCGCAGCCGGCAGGGCGGCAAGTGCAACGCCCAGGATGAGTGCCCATATCGTCTTCACGTCAAAGCCCGGCAGCAGAGCAGTCGCGCCCACAAGACCAAGGGAGAAGCCGGTGATGACGCCGCGTCTTCCGGGCAGGAACCTGGTGGAGACGTAGCGCACCAGCAGGACCGCGAAGATCGCCGCCAGCACCCAGATGGCGCTCATCCGCCAGGCGTGCAGAGGATAGGAATAGTCGAACAGCGTTCGCAGGCTCTCGACAATGGCCTGCAGCGTCGCAACGCTCGCCATGGCAGCCAGGATCAGGCTGGTCCCGGTGCGGCGCATGGCGTGGATGACCCCGAAGCCAAATGCCGCGGCCAGCAATGTGCCGGCTGCCAGGAAGGTGATAGCCAGCGGCGCGATGCGCGGCGGATACGGATAGGGCAAGACGGCAACGGCACTCATCGGCCGTGCGAAACGCAGGCCGCCGTGAAACGACGACAGGCGGAGCACCAACACGTTCTCGCCGTCCCGCCAGATGACTTCGCGGATGGGGAAGATCGCCTGGTAGCGCCCGGGTATCTCTTCCTGCGCCGCGCTGCCGGGGCGACCGTTCGCGCCAAGACGCTTCCCATTGAGCCAGGCTTCCGACGAAGCGACACCCGCCACATAGAGGACGCGCGGACGGGTATCCGCCGGGGCCTGGACGATAGACCGGATCCAGATTTCCCGCCCTTGCGGATCGACGACATCGGCAATCGGCCGGCAATCGCCGAGTACTGGGCCGGCCGGACTGGCCACGCCATGACAGGCTTGCCACGCGCCGCCCTGAGCGTGCGCCGGGGACATGAATATCGCCAGGAGGAAGGTGAAAAACGGGATTCGCCACATGCACCCCCTCTAGGCTGCCGTTCGCCGGGATGCACCGCCATTCGCCGATCCGCGGGTGCCATTGACCGAGCCGGCGTAGCCAGGCGTGCCTCGAACGGCTCAGCCGGTGTCATGACCAACACATCGCTCAATCGCCGCGCCCTGCTTGCCGCAGCCGCCCTTGCCTATCCCGCCCTGGTGATCGCCCGGGCCTCTGCACAGGTGGCACCGCCGTCCCAGGAAGGGCCCTTCCGCTTCAAGGGCTGGCGCGGCGCTGAGACCGACGCAGAGCGCGGCTTCTTCGAGGTCCCGGAAGATCGCCGCGATCCGCGCTCGCGGAAAATCCGGCTGGGCTATGTGCGCTTTCCTTCCACCGCAGCCAGGCCCGGCCCGCCGATCGTTTACCTGGCGGGTGGCCCCGGCGGAGCTGGATCCTCGGCCGCTGCCGGACCGCGCTTTCCGATCTTCATGGCCTTGCGCGAAGTCGCCGATGTGATCGCCTTCGACCAGCGCGGCACAGGCATGTCCGCCGCTATCCCTGCCAGGCCTGATCCTGTGGCTCCGCTGCCCGTGTTCACGCGTGAGGGGCTGACGGCCTATTTCCGCGAAGACCTCCAGCGGGCTTGGAAGGACTGGGAACCAGCCGGCATCGCAATCCGCGGCTACAACACCGAACAGAACGCCGACGACATCGACGATCTGCGGAAGCATCTGGGCACGGAGAAGATCGACCTCTGGGGCATCAGCTACGGCTCGCACCTCGCGCTCAGCGTGCTCAAGCGACACGGTGACCGGGTGAACCGCGTCGCGCTGGCCAGCCTTGAAGGGCAGGACCAGACCGTGAAGCGCCCGGCGCGGATCGACGCTTTCCTGGATCAGGTCGACGCCCTGCTGGGTACGGACCCGGCGATCCGTGCGAAGATACCCGACTTCAAGGCCTTGATGCGCCGCGTTCATACCCGGCTCGAGGCGAACCCCATCCGGATGGCCACCAAGCTGGGAAACACACCGATCGAGTTGCAGCTGGGCGGCTTCGGCATCCAGCTCATGTCGGGCGGGCTGATCGCCAATCCGCGCACACTGGTGATGCTGCCGGAAATATATCGGGCGCTCGATGCCGGTAAAACGGAGGTGCTCGCGCCGTTCCTGGGCGAGTTTACCGGCCTTCTAGGTATCAGCGGCATGCCCGAGGCCATGGACCTGGCATCGGGAATTTCGCCCGGCCGCCTGGCCATGGTGCAGCGCGAGGCGCGGACAGCCGTATTGGGGGATGCGCTGAACTTCCCGATGCCGCACCTGCTGGGCGCGGTCCCGGCGGTCGACCTTGGCGAAGGCTTCCGGGCACCGATCCGCATCGGTCACCCCGCCCTGCTGGTTGCCGGATCGCTGGACGGCCGCACACCGCTGGCCGAACAAGCCGAGGTAGCGGCGCAATTCCAGCGCAAATCCCGCATGATCGTCGAGAATGCAGGCCACAATGTCTTCGAGGCCCATCCCGATGTGCAGGGCCTGCTGGTGCGGTTCTTCAGCGGCGAGACACTGGCCGACACGAAGCTGGCCCTGCCTCCGCCAAAATTCCAGCTGGGATGACTTGACCGGAAACGCCGAGCGGCGAACGACCGCCGATGTCTAGACCTCCGCGAAAGGTGGATTGGCGGTAACGTGTCCCATATCAGTCATTCTGGACGCCGTTCAAAGTTGGCTGAACGAATGGCGGGTTTCGGGATCGCGTCGCACTAGACTGAACGATCGAGATTAGGGCGCAAACCGGTCGGCACTAACCCGTCCCTACCGCCCCGCCACAAACCCCGGTGCGTCCGGCGGCACGCTCGCCCCGCGCCAGCGCTCCACCACGCCGACCGCGATCTTGCCGTCCTGGCGCAGCACGCGCTGGATCAGCACCGCGGCCTGCTGGCTGGTGGTGCCGATCGTCGCGCGGGTGCGGACCCAGAAGGTGTTCGAGCGGAAGCCGGTGCCCCAGGGGAGCGAGAGGTTGAGGTCGCCCAGGTCCTTGAGGGTGAGCTTGCCGTTGCGGGCGCGGATCTCGGCGAGGCGCTGGGCGGCGAGCGGGTCGCGGAACAGGACCTGCAGCATCTCGGGATCGGCGGCGTTGAGGTTGATCGCGGTGGCACCGGGCAGCGCCGTCACCAGCCGCTCGAGCCGGGCAGTCGCCTGGGGCTCGAGGCCGGCCATGCGCAGCGGGCGGATATCGGTGACCGGCCCGTAGAGGCGGACATAGGTGACCGCCTTGACCACATCCTCCGCCGACAGGCCGACATCCTTGGCGATCGTCTGGAACAGCACGATCGCGCCGGCATCGCCGTTTCGCAGCATGTTGAGGTTGAAGCGCCCCTCAGCATCGGCGATCGCGAGGTCGAAGGTGCCGCCTTCGATCGGGGCGGCGCTTTCGGAGAGTTTCGCCCAGGGCTCGGTCTGGTTATCCTCGTTCGGCGCGGCGACCATGTCGCGGCGGAGCGCGACCACGGCGGAGAGTTCGCCGCCGCGAACTACGGCCAGCGCGCGGGCCGCTTCGCGGGTGCGGAGGGCGCGATCGAGTGCGATTTCTTCGCGATTGATTAGCAATAGCACAAGTCCGGACGCGATCGCGACGAACATCAGCACGTTGACGAGGATCATCCCGGCTTCGTCTTCGCGGCGGCTCATTGCTTGGGATACTCCGCCTGATCGGGCAGCGTGACGACGCGGCGCAGCGCGCCCGGCGTGCCGCCCGGGCCGGTCGCCTGGAGGGCGATCTCGATCGCGCGGGGCCATTTATCCTTGTCTTCCTCGCGCATCGGCCAGCGCGGGCTCCAGGCGGCGCCGTCAAAGAAGCGCCAGCGGACATTGGCGACGCCGCCGACCACGGTCTGCACCATGGCGCCCGAGCCGCGGACGAGATTGCCGTTGGCGACCGAATATTGCAGCGGCACCGCCGGTCCGCCGAAACCGGGCGCGGCGCGGGTGAAGTTGAGCTTCTCGCCCCCGCCCTCGACGCGGCCGACCGAGATCTGGTCGATGTCGCTCGACACGACGAACATCGCGCGCTGGAGATCGGCGAGGCGATCGAGGCGCTTCTCGGTGCGGCCCTGCACCTTGATGATGCCGTCAACCAGCGCGAGCCCGGCCACCGCGATCAGCGCGAACAGGCCGAGCGAGATCAACAGCTCGATCAGGGTGAAGCCGGCATCTCCGTCCCGCTCCGCTTCCCGGCGAAAGCCGGGATCCAGGGTCACGAGCGAGGTCCCGCCCGGCCCTGGGCCCCGGCTTTCGCCGGGGTGCTGGAGAAGGACATCGCCGGCCACGACAATCCTACGAACCCGAACTCGATGCCACCGGGGTGTAGCCCGTCGGGCCGGCTACCACGATCGCAAAGTCGCGAGCGACCGAGCCGTCGGTGCGGAAGCGGACTGGGCCGGTGACGCCGTGGAAGCCCTTGGCGTCCATCAGCCCCTCGATGCCCAGGCGATTGTCGGCGCGCAGCGTGTTGGCGATGCCGGCGGCGTCATAGGCCAGCGCGGCGATCGTGCCGGGATCGCCGCCGTTGCGGGCCTGGAAGGCGCTGGCGAAGGTGCCGAAGGCGTTGGGATCGGGGCTGGCGAGCCAGGCACCCTCGAGCGCGGCGAGCGCGGTGGGGCGGTTGTCGAGCCCCTGGAAGGTGCCGAGCAGCTGGATGCCGGTGTCCTTGAGCGCACGGGCGGCGGCGAGGACCGTCTCGCCCGAGCCAGGGAGCAGCACCGCGTCGGGCGCCTCGCCCGGATTGGGCAGCGGCTGGCCGGGCTTCACCTGGAGGATGGTGACGGTGATGCCGAGCTCGCCCTCGCTCTTGCCGGCGGCGAGCGCGGCGGCGGCGCTCCAGGGCGAGCCGTCGTCGATCATCGTGACGGTCTTGACCCCGCGGGTGCGGGCATAGCGCAGGATCGCGGTGGTCACCTGTCCGGCGGTAATGCCGAAGATCCAGGTGCCGGGTGCGCGGAGAACCGAGTCATTGCTGAACGCGATTACGGGCACGCGCCCGGCAATCGTGCTGGAGACGGCGGGGACTTCGTCCGCGCTGAGCGGGCCGAGGATCAGCGCGGGCTTGAGCTTGATCGCCTTGGCCGCCGCCGCGGCCGCGCCGGCCGCGGTGCCGCCGGTGTCGAAGCTCTGCACATAGGCATTGTTTTCCGCGAGCAACGCCGCCTGCCGCATGCTAAGGCCCAGCCGCGCTCGCGGCCCCGTGAGCGGCAGCAGCAGGGCGATCGGGCGCTTGTCCTTCTTCTCCGCTGCGAAGACGACAGAGGGAAGCACGACCGATGCCGCTGACGCGACCAGTCCTGATTGCAGCGACTTCAGCAGGGACCGTCGATCCATTGCCGACTCTGGGAGGGGAAAGCGGGTCACGCCGGTCTATTATCCTCTTCGCCCTGATCGGCATAGGGGCGTATCTGCTGGCATTGCTGGTGACGATGCCGGCGAGCGTGATCTTCCGGAACGCACCGTGGCGCACCGGGGTGGCGGGCACGGTGTGGAACGGCGAAGTGGGCATCGCCGGCGGGGCGAGCTTCGCCTGGCACATGGCGCCGCTGCGCTCGCTGACCAGCCTGGCCTTTGCCGCCGACTGGAAGGCGACGGGACCGGATACCGACCTGGGCGGGCAGATGCTCCAGCATCTCGGCGGGCGGACCGTGCTCGACCATGTCAGCGGATCGGCGGACGCCAGCCTGTTCAAGGCGCTGCAGCCGAACCTGCCCTTCACCTGCAACCTGACGATGCAGGTAGAGATGCAGCGGATCGCGAGCGGTGGCGGCGCGCGGATGGCGAACGGCAAGGTCACCACCGATCCGGGCAGCTGCCGGGCGAAGAATGGCGGCGGGCCAGTGGCGGTCCCTGCCCTGCTGATCACCGCCGAGCATGTCGGCGATCGCACGACGATCCGGGTGGCGCCTTCGGCCCAGCGGATGAAGACGCTGATGACCGCGGTGCTGAGCGAGAGCGGCGCGCTGGAGATCTCGATGACGGCGGAGGGTGCGGCGGTATTGCCGTTCGTCGGGCTGCCTGCCGGGGTTACGGTGCAGGGGCAGATGTGACTTCACTGTTCCCCGGCGAAAGCCGGGGCTCAGGGCCACAAGCGACATGGCAGAGAAACCCTGGGCCCCGGCTTTCGCCCGGATGACGCTCAGAGCCCCACCAGGTTGTTGAGGTTGATGATCGGCAGCAGGATCGCCAGCACCATCATCAGCACCAGCCCGCCCATCACCAACAGCACCAGCGGCTCGACCAGCGCGACCAGGGTGGAAACGAGCGCGTCCAGTTCCCGCTGCAGCTCGTCCGAGGCGCGGCCGAGCGCGGGGGCGAGCTTGCCCGAGCTCTCGCCCGAGGCGACGATCGCGACCAGCATCGAGGGGAAGATCCCCGCCTCGCTCATCGCCGCGCGTAGGCTGATGCCTTCGCGGACCCGGGTGGCGACGCCGATCGCCTTTTCGCGGACCCAGCGATTGGGCGTGACCGCGGCGGCGGCATGGAGCGCGTCAACCAGCGGCACGGCGCTGCCGACCAGCGTGGCGAGGCTGCCGGCGAAGCGCGCGGCGCTGAGCTGGCGGCTGAACCGGCGGAACGGGCGCTTCTCCGAGAAGAAGCGATCGATGCGCAGGCGGTTGGCAGGCACGCGGGCCCAGCGGAAGAAGACCAGCGCCGCCACGGCAATGCCGAGCAGCAGGTAGAGCCCGAAATTCTGGAGGAACCAGCTGACCGCGATCAACGCCCGGGTGAGGAAGGGCAGTTCGGCGCCGCGCGAGACGAACACCTTTACGATGTCCGGCACGATATAGACGAGCAACAGCGCCATCATGCCGATCGACACCAGCGCCAGCAGCGCGGGGTACATCAGGGCGAGCTGGAGTTTCTGGCCGTTGGCCTGGCGGTTCTCGACGAATTCGGCGAGGTGGTTGAGCACGTCAGGCAGCTTGCCCGAGGCCTCGCCCGCCGCGACCGAAGCGCGGTAGAATTCGGGGAACGCCTTGGGATGCTGCGCCAGCGCGGCGGCGAAGCTGCGGCCATCGAGGATCGCGGCGCGGACATCGAGCAGGAGCGAGCTGGTTGGGGCCTGTTCGGACTGGGTGGCGACAAGCCGCAGCGATTCCTCGATCGCGATGTCCGAGCCGACCAGCGTGGCGATCTGGCGGGTTACCGTGGCGAGCGCCTTGGACGACAGGCCGGCGCGGCGGAACCGGGGCAGCTGGATGCTGCCGAGGCTGGCGCCCTTCTCTGCCGCAACCTCGACCGAGAGCGGCAGCAGTGCCTGTTCGCGCAGCAGCGCGCGGGCAGCCGAGGGGCTGGAGGCCTCGATAATGCCCTTCCTGGCGGCGCCGGCCTTGTCGGCAGCGCGATAGGCGTAGGCGGGCATGGCTTAGCCCTCGTCCCTCACCACCCGGGCGACTTCCTCGACAGTGGTCACGCCGGCCTTCACCTTGGCGATGCCGTCGTCGAGCAGGCTGGGGTTTTCCTTGCGGGCATGGGCTTCGAGCTCGGCCTCGGAGGCACCGTCGTGGATCAGCTTCTGGAACTTCTCGTCCACGGCGACGACTTCGTAGAGGCCGGCGCGGCCGCGATAGCCCTCGTCATGACACTCCGAGCAGCCGACCGCGCGCCAGACTTTCTTGCCCGGCTTGATGGCGCCGCCGAGCAGGAGCGAATCCGCCTCGGTCGCCTCATCGGGCTTCGCGCAGCTTGGGCAGAGCTTGCGGACGAGGCGCTGGGCGCACAGGCCCACGACCATCGGGGCAAGCAGATAACGCTCGACGCCCATGTCGATCAGGCGGGTGACCGAGCCGACCGCACTGTTGGTGTGGAGCGTCGAGAGCACGAAGTGGCCGGTCATCGACGAGCGGACGGCGACCTGTGCGGTCTCCTGGTCGCGAATCTCGCCGACCATGATGACGTCCGGGTCCTGGCGCAGGATCGCGCGCAGCCCCCGGGCGAAGGTCATGTCGGTGCGCGGATTGACCTGGGTCTGACCGATGCCGGCCAGCTCATATTCGATCGGATCCTCGACCGTCATGATGTTGCGCTTGCGGTCGTTGAGCTTGTTGAGCGCGGCGTAGAGCGTGGTCGTCTTGCCCGAGCCGGTGGGGCCGGTGACGAGCAGCATGCCGTGCGGACGCTCGAGCAGCCGGGTGAACACGCTGCGGTCGCGCTCGCTCATGCCGAGCACTTCCATGTCGAGGCGCAGCGAGCCCTTCTCGAGCAGACGCATCACCACGCGCTCGCCATGCTGGGTCGGGATGGTGGAGACGCGGGCGTCCACGTCATGGCCGCCAATGCGGAGCGTCACGCGGCCGTCCTGCGGGATGCGGCGCTCGGCGATGTCGAGCTTGGCCATCACCTTGATGCGGCTGACCAGCAGCGGCGCGAGCGCGCGTGGCGGCTCGATCATGTCGCGCAGCACGCCGTCGATACGGAAACGGACGACGAGGCGCTTTTCCTGCGTCTCGATATGCACGTCCGACGCGCCCTCGCGCACGGCCTCGAGCAGCAGCGCATTGATCAGGCGGATGACGGGGGCGTCGTCGCGGGTGTCGAGCAGGTCGTCGACCGAGGCGGCACTGTCGGCGAGCGCGGCAAGGTCCATGTCACCGAGATCGATGTCGGCGGCGGCACCGGCGCCCGAATAGGCGGCGCTGAGCGCGGCGTCGAACGCCTCGTCAGGCAAGGTGACGAAGCGCGCTGCGGGAGCGAGGCGCTGCACTTCGAGCAGACCGTCGAGCGCGGCACTCGCCTTGTGGGCGCATTCCAGCCCGGCATCGGTGATGCGCAGAAGCACGCCGTTGCGGCGCGCGAAACTATAGGGCAGCGAGGCGGGCGCGTCGTCGGTGAGGATCAGCATCTCGTTCATGCGCCGAAGTCCACGGTGGCGCTGACCCGGCCGGGGGTCGCAGTGCGCTGGATGTCCACCCGCTTGATCCGCAGGCTGGAGGTTGCCGAGAGATCGGCGAGCCACGCCATGACGCTGTCATAGCTGCCATCGGCGATCGTTGCGCGGGCACCGCCGGTGACGGGCGCGACTGTGGCGGCAAGGCCGAAGCTGCTCGTCGAGCCGTTGATCACATCCGCCGGCGAGCCCTGGCGGCGCTGGGGTTGACCCGAGGAGAGCGTGCCCGCGGCGCGGATGCGCGCGGTGAGCGTCTCATAGGTGCGGATATCCTGCAGCGCCGAGGCGCGGGCGGACTGGAGCGGTTTGATGATGCCGAAGATCAGCACCAGCGCGGCGAGGAACAGCGCGAGGCCGGTGAGCATGACCTGCTCGCGGCGGCTGCGGCCGCTCCACCAGCCATCGAAGCGGATCAGCGCGGCGTCGAGCGCCGGCATGCGGGCGAGAATCAGTCTCATGCGGCACTCGCCGTAATGCGGATCGCACCTTCGGGCGAGCGGACGACCTGCGCCCCTACCCCCGCTCCCTTGAGCGCCGACTCGATCTGCCCCTGGAGGCCGATATCGGGCGAGGCGTCGAGATCGAGGGTGAGCAGCCTACCCTCGAAGGTCATCGCCCGGACGGTCAGCGCGCCGGAAAGCGGCCCGAGCGCGCCCGAGACGCGGTTGACCAGCGGCAGGAAAAGCTGCGGCACTTGGCCGCCGCCGGTGGGCAGCAGGCCGGTGATCGAATTGGCGAGATCGTCCCCCAGCGCTACGCCGGGCGCCGCTACCAGCGCTGCGGCGCGGGTCTCCGCCTCACGCCGATCGGCGATACTGCGCAGCATTATCACATCCCCGAACGCGATCACGACATGCGCGGCGGCGCCGATCGCGGCGACCCAGGCGAATTTCCGCCAGAGGCTCGATCCGGCGACCTTGCGCACCGCATAGGCGCCCTGGCGCAGGTTGAGCGCGGCGACCGCGGCACCAGCGGCAGGGCCGAAGGCGGCGGCGTCGAGCGCGGCCGAGCCCTTCTGCATATCGTCGGGCAGCGGCTCGCCATAACTGATGACCCCCGGGCGATCCGCGGCTTCCCAGGCTGGGCGCAGCAGCGGCGCGGGCACTTCGAAACCGGTGCCGTCGGCATCGCGCACCGCGGCGCGGCCGCCGGACTGCGACACTGCCCAACCCTCGGCTGGACGCGGCAGGGTGAGGACGTCGGGCACCATCGCGGCATGGCCGATCCCAGCTTCCTCGGCCTGGACGACCCAGCGGGCCATCACGTCGTGGCGAACGATGCCGACCAGGTAGCGGCCGGGCGCGATCTGCTCGCCGAGCGCGATGTGCACCGAATCGACCGGTTCGGCGATTCGGTCCTCGATCGCAAAGGGCAGCGCGGCGACGCGGCGGGCATGGCTGGGCAATGGCAGGTCCACCGCGAGCAGGCGCACCTGCCCGGTGGGGACGAGAATGGTTGCGGGCCAATCGCGCACGGTTATGATCAGGCGGTCACCCGCCAGCGTCCACACACCTGCGGCGGAGGGAATATTTGGGTCGGGCGCACCCGTGGCGTTTGGGCTCATTGTCACATTTGCTTCATGGGCAGGACGCATGGGGCGGGGATGCGCATAGTTTTGAAACAGTTCCATGACATCGCACCTGAGGTGCGCACTCACATTGCACCTAAGGTGCAGGACCGCAAGCACGCCGTGCCCGAGAGCGAGGCCGGTTTGACGCTCATCGAAATGATGATCGTGCTGGTGATTATCGCGATCGTGGCGGGCCTTGTCGCGATGAACGTGATGGGCCGCCCGGACGAGGCGAAGGCGACCGCCACCAAGAGCAACATCGCCGCCATCTCGGGCGCGCTCAAAATGTACCGGCTCGACAATGGCGACTATCCCACCACCCAGCAGGGGCTGAAGGCGCTGGTCGAGAAGACCACCATGCCGCCGCTCCCGGCGACCTTCCCACAGGGCGGCTATCTCTCCGCCCCCGCGCTCGATGCCTGGGGCAAGCCCTACGAATACAGCTCGGAAGGCGGGGCCTTCACGATTCGCTCGCTCGGCAAGGACGGCAAGGTGGGCGGCGAAGGCGTGGACGCCGATATCGAAGGCAAGGGCTGATCCCCATGCGGGGGGCCGACATCACTGAGCGCCCCTCCGAAGCGGGCATGACGCTCGTCGAGATGCTGGTGGTGCTGGCCATCATCGGCGTGATGGCGGGCGCGGTCGCGCTCGGCATGGGATCGGTGACGCGCGCGCCGAGCGTGGAGACCGAGGCGCGGCGGCTGGCGACGATGCTCCAGTCGGCGGCGGACGACGCGATGCTCGGCGACCGGACGATCGCCTTCACCGTGCGCAAGGACGGCTATGGCTTCGCGGTGATGAACCGCGACGGCGGGATCGTGCCCAGGACCGACAAGGCGTTCGGCTTCCATCAGCTGCCCGGCGGCATGGTGATGACGCTGAGCGTCAAGCCACCGGTGGTGCTCGGCGTCGACGGCGCCGGCAAGCCGATGCAGGCAGTGATCGAGAGCGGACAGCGCAAGTGGACGGTCGTCTATGACGGAATGACCGTGCGGGCGTTTCCGGCGACGGGATTGAAGCTGTGACGGTTGGGCTGCCTCCCCTAGCGGAACGCGCAAAGCTGTTCCCCGGCGAAAGCCGAGGACCAGAGCCAAGCAGCGCATCGCTCCTAACTCAGGGCCCCGGCTTTCGCCGGCGAACGGGTTATTCGCCGGATGACGGCGGGCATGACGACGCCGGCTTCTCATTGATCGAAGCCCTTGTCGCGCTCGCAGTGCTCGCCATCGCGACCGTCGGCCTGATGCGCACAGTCGAATCGCATATCGATTCGACCCGGGCGATCGAGCGCCGCACTACGGCCATGTGGGTGGCCGAGAACCGGCTCGCCGAGCTGGAAGTGGGTGCACCGGGGAGCGAGCAGGTGGAGATGATGGGCCAGGCATGGCGGGTTTCGGTGGATCGGCGGCGGACCGACGATCCCGAGATTCAGCGCGTGCGCGTCCAGGTGTTCGCGGGGCAGGAGAAGAGCGCGCTTGCATCGCTCGACGGCTTCGTGGACGGACGGAAGCTGTAATGACCGGCCTTACCCTGACCCCGCGCCAGGCGCGCATCGGACTCAACCTGTTCACCGGCGCCATGGTCGTCTCGGTGGCGGTGGCGCTGGCCGGGCTGACCTGGCGGATCGCCGGCCATGCCGGGACCGGCGCGATTACCGTGCCTTCGGGCGCCAGCGGCCCGGCGGTGGCGCCCGATATCGGCGCGGCGGTGGCGCTCGCCCCGTTCGGCAAGCCCTCGGTCTCCGAGGCCGGCCAGGCGACCAGCCTGCCGCTCGAGCTCAAGGGCGTGATCGCCGCGGGGCCGGGCGAGCTTTCCAGCGCGTTCATCTCGATCAGCGGCCAGCCGGCAAAGGCCTATAAGGTAGGCGACAACATCAACGGCGCGACGATCCAGTCGATCCTGCGCGACCGGGTGATCCTGGCCAATGGCGGGCGCAACGAGTTCCTCGCCTTCCCGGATCCGACGCTGACGCCCGAGCAGCGTCAGGCAGCGGCGCAGGGCCAGCCTGCTCCTGCCCCCGCCAATCCGGTGACCGCGCCCCCAGGGGCACCGCCGATCCGCACCGTTCCGGGCGCCCCGCCTCCCCCCGCCGGCCCGCCCCAGGCGAGCGTCGGCAGCATCCTCCAGCGCTTCGATGCGTCGCCCGTGCAGGGCGGGTACCGCATCGGCGACAACGGCCCGCCCGGCATGGTGGCGGGCGACGTGATCCAGTCGGTCAACGGCACCTCGCTGTCCGATCCCGCCGCAGCCCAGGGCGCCTTCGCGGCCGCCCAGGCGAACGGCACCGCCCAGATCCAGATCCTTCGCGACGGGAAGCGTATCACGCTTGCCGTGCCGCTCCGTTAGAAAGTGCCCTTGTGAAGATTCGCTCCGCCATCGCCGCACTCGCGCTCGCCGGGATCGCCCTGGACACGGTTGCCATCGCCCAGACGGCACCTGCCCCGCAGGATGCCGGCACCGGCGACGTGGTGGTCAACATGCGCGGCGTCGAGATCTCGGACGTATCCGACCAGATCTCGCGCATCACCGGGCGCACGCTGATCCTCGATCCGGCGGTGAAGGGCACGGTGACTGTCACCTCCTCGACCCCGCTGTCGCCGCAGGGCGTGTGGGAGCTGTACCAGTCGGTTCTCCGCGCAAATGGCTTTGCGGCAGTGCGCTCGGGCCGGGCCTGGCGGATCGTGCCGGCAGCCAATGCGGTGCGCGACGGCGGCATCCCGAGCCGCGGCGCCTCGGGCCAGGAGCTGGTGACGCGGATGGTGCGGCTGCAGAACGTGCCCGCCGCCGATGTCGCCCGCGTGGTGCGCCCGCTGGTCGCGACCTTCGGCAGCGTCGAGCCGCTGAGCACGCCCAATGCGGTGGTCATCACCGACTATGCCGACAATGTCCGCCGGGTGGAGGCGATCGCCCGCCAGCTCGACGGCGGCAGCGGCGCGACCTTCATCACCTTCTCGCTGAAGAACGGCAACGCCACCGACGTGGCGCAGTCGCTCCAGGCAGTGCTCGGCGACGGCACGCGTGTTGCCGCTGACGGGCGCAGCAACACGGTGATCGTGCGCGGCACCCCGGCTTCGGTTGCCGAGGCCCGCAAGATGCTGCTCTCGCTCGACCAGCCGGGCGGCGCCACGCCGATCACCCGGATGTTCCGCCTCAACTATGCCGATGCCGAGACGGTGACCGACGTGCTGCGGGGCGTGCTCGGCCAGGGCGACAGCGCCGACAATCCCGTGGCGAAGAGCCTGGGGACCGGCAGCTCGAACCCGTTCGCGCGGCTGAGCCAGAACAACCAGAACATCTCCGCCCTGCCCAACAGCTCGGCATCGACCAGCGGCGGGATCGGCAGCGCGATGCAGAACGCGCAGACCAACGGCGCGACGATGCAGAATGTGCAGACGCCGACGCCCAAGGGCTTCTCGACGCCCGACCTGAACGTGCAGCCTGCGCCCGAGCTCAACGCCGTGGTGGTGCGGGGCACGCCCGCCGCGATTGCCGCGATCGAGCCGCTGATCACCGACCTCGACGTGCGCCGCCCGCAGGTGCTGATCGAGGCCGCGATCGCCGAGATCACCGGCGATGATGCCGAGCAGCTGGGCGTGCAGATCGGCACGAGCGGCGCGGTGCTCGACCAGGTGAAGGGCGTGGGCACGTCGTTCGACCAGTCAGGCGCGTCGCTGGGCACGATCCTCAAGGCACTCGGCGTGCCGGCCGGATCGGTGCTGGGCAACGGCCTGAACGCCAATTTCGCGATCGGCGACGACTTCTCGATCCTGGTGCAGGCGCTGGGTACCTCGACCCGCGCCAACCTGCTCTCCACCCCGCAGATCACCGTGCTCGACAACGTCGCGGGCGAGTTCGTCTCGGGCCAGAACGTGCCGTTCCTGACCGGCTCTATCCTGACCGACAGCTCGACCGTGAACCCCTATACGACGATCGAGCGCAAGGATGTGGGCATCACCCTGCGCGTGCTGCCGCGCGTCAATGCCGGCGACACGATCCGGCTGCAGGTGAACCAGGAAGCCTCGTCGATCGCCGCCGCGCAGACCGCCGCGGCATCGGACCTCGTCACCAATCGCCGCGCGATCACCACCACGGTGCTCGCCGACAATGGCCAGACGATCGTGCTCGGCGGCCTGACCGCCGACGACTATACCGACACGCGCCAGCAGGTGCCGATCCTGGGCGACATCCCGATCGTCGGCGAGCTGTTCAAGAGCCGACGCGAGCAGCACCAGAAGCGCACCCTGTTCATCTTCCTCAAGCCGACGATCCTGCGCGACGGCGCCGATGCCGCGGCGGCGGCGAAGGACCGCTATGCCCGGCTGCGCGCAGACGAGATCGCCAACGCCAAGCGCGGCAGCCTGTTGCTGGCTCCGCCGACGCCGCGGCTGACGGTGGAGATCGACGGGATTTATTGAGGGAGAGGTACTGGCGGTGTCGCGCTGGCATACAAAGCGGGAAGATAAAATGCCGAGAACCAAGCTGGCAGCCTTGGGCGCCGCTTTCCTTGCCGTGCCTTGCGCAGCGTTCGCACAGACGTCCACGTCGGACGCGCACGGCGACGTACCTCTGATCAAACTCGCATTCCAGCCCGTCCCCGAGGAATCCCGCAAGCTGGGGCATCATGGCAAGGTCCTTGTCAGAGGCATGCTTGTTGCTGGGCACATCACCTCACCCTCAGTGATCCTCAGCAGTGGCGCGCCTGAGCTTGATAGCGCTGCAATCACCATCGCCGAGTCGCAAACCCTCACCAACGCCGCGGGGCCGGTCTCGGGCAAGGAAGTGCGCTGGAAGTCAACTTTCAGCACTTCGGCAGCCTCGATCTTGCAGCCTATTCCTGCGGGCAGATCAACCTCGACAGCGACTGGTTGCTCAGTCGGCAGATTTCGTTTCGCCAGACCGACTTTTATCGCCTGATTTCTTTCACCGGACTGACGAACGACCAGATGAAGTTCATGCAGAAGCCCGACGCCGAGGCAACCTGGCAGCTGGCACTGGATGCCTGCCGCTCCAAACCGGATGTCCCCTTCCTACGGATGCTCGTGTCAGCGTCCCGAAAGAACCGGGGATAGCTTACTGGCCCGGCTTCGCCGACGCTTCGTCCCCACCCGTCTCGATCGGCAGCGGCACGCGGACACGCTCGCTGCCCCGGGTGAAGAAAGCGGCATCGATCGCCAGGCTGGCGAGGCTCCAGCCGTCGACGCTTTCCCCCACCTTCAGCGTGCGCGTGGAACCGTCGCTCGACTTGACCAGCGCGACCGCATCGACATTGAGCCGGCCGACGATGCCGACCAGCTGGGGCGCATCTACAGGCGCCGCGGCGGGCTCGGACGTGCCGAACAGCGGGCGCTCATAGGCGCGGGCGAGCGGCGGCATCGTGCCTGCACCGATCGACGCAGGTACCGGCGGCACCTTCGGCGCCTTGCCCGTCGCAGCAGGAAGCAGGAGTAGCGCCGGCATGCCGATCGCCAGCACCGCGGCAGCGGCCAGCGCCGCCCATTCGGGGCGAAGCTTCACCGCCATGCCGCGACCACCTCGCCGATCAGGCGAACCCCGCCGCCCTCGGGGATCGGCTCGATCCGCCAGGTCTGCAGGCGCATCAGCGGTTTGCCGCGCTCCAGCGCGTCCGTGAGCGCAACCACGGCCTTCTCCGGGCCCGACAGGCGGATACGCAGCGCAACCACGCCCTCCGGCGCCGGTGCGACGCCAGCCTCCTCGACCAGCACCCCGCCCGACTGCGCCAGCCCGCGGACCCGCTGCAGGATTGCGGCGCGACCAGCTACGGCATCCGCGACGTGCAGGCCAAGGCCGGGAGCGAGCAAAGGCGGCGGTGCGGCAGGTTGCGCGGCGACGGCGGCCAGCCTGGCGCGCTCGGCACGGGCCGCCGCAAGATCGCCAAGGGCGGTGCCGGTGGCCTGGGCCAGCAGCACCGCAACCGCCAGGCCCGCCAGGCCGCCGATCACGATCGGAGGCAGCTTCACTGCGCATCCTCGCGCATCGAGACGATCATCGCCGCATCGGCATGGCGCTGGCTGGTGTTGCGCATGCCAGCGAATTCGGGCGCGCGGCGGATCGCGGCGCGCAGCGCGTCGGGATCGCTCCCCGCCACATCGAACTCGAGCCCGCCGTCACGGGTGCGCTCGATCCGGGTGAGCTGCGCCTCGGGCGGCAGCACGCCGGCGAGCAGCTCGACCACCTGCCCCGGCGCGGCACGGCCTGCGGCATTGGCGAGGGCGGTGCGCGCCTCGCGAGCGGCCGCCTGTGCCTGCAGGCGCGGGGCCAGCTGGTCCTGCAGCCTCACTGTCGCACGCCTTTCATGTTGGGCGAGCATGGAGGCGCCAGCGAGGGTAAGCAGCGGCCCGGCGGCGAGCAGTGCACCGAATGTCATCGCCACGCCCCAGCCTCCCGCGGGCAAGGGCAGAGCGCGCAGCGTGGCTGCCAGACGCTGAGAAAGGCTATGCGCCGGCGCTGGAGGCGTCTGGGGCTCGGGATCGGTGACGTCCATCGGTCGCCTGCCTAGACGCTGCCGGGCGCCCGCGCAAAGCGTCATGAAGTGGCAATAGAAAAGTCACGTCAACGAAACGACAATCGCATGCTGCCGTCACGTCCCGCTTCCAAGGACCGGGCGACCGGGTCGCCAGTGACTCGGCTGCTTGGGGGTTTCCATGACCAATCTCACCGAGACCGGCTTCGGCTACACCGATGGCGACGTCGATCAGAACATCCACAATACCGGCCCGACGCTGAACGAGCTGGCCGACCAGCGCTATTCGCGCCGCCAGACGCTGCAGCGCGGCGGCGCGGCGATCGTCGCCGCCACCATGGGCGGCTCGGTCCTCGCGGCCTGCGACAGCAAGACCGAGGAACTGACTGCACCGACGGTCAACGCCGGCTCGGCTGCCACCACCGCCTCAGGCCGCACCGTGACCCTGACCGGTACCGGCGCCGCCGAAGCCTATTCCTGGACCCAGGTTGCCGGCCCGGCCGTGACGCTGAGCAGCACCAACGCGCTCACCACCAGCTTCCTCGCCCCGTCGGTCGCCACCGCGACCAAGCTGACCTTCCAGCTGGCCGCCGCGAACAGCACCGGCACCGCCGGCATCTCGACCGTCGAAGTGACGGTGAACCCGACCGCGCTCGGCTTCACCGCCGTCGCCAAGAACAAGAACGACGTCGTCACCGTGCCGACCGGCTACACCGTGCAGATCGGCGCCCGCTTGGGCGACCCGATCACCGGCAGCGCCGCGGCATACAAGAATGACGGCACCGACACCGGCTTCGCCAACCGCATCGGCGACCATGGCGACGCGCTGTTCTGGTTCGGCCTGAGCACCACCGGCACCCGCGACGAGACCAGCTCGACCCGCGGCCTGATCGTGCAGAACCACGAGAACATCAACCAGCAGTATCTCCACACCGCCGGTGCGACCTCGCCGGGCGGCGTGCGCCCCGAAGCGGAAGCGCTGAAGGAGATCGAGTGCCACGGCGTCTCGGTCGTCGAATACTCGGAAGGCGCCAGCCGCGCCTGGACCTTCTCGTCGACCTCGACCTTCAACCGCCGCATCACCCCGAACACCCCGATGGTGTTCAACGGCCCGGTCAAGGGCTCGGACCTGATCAAGACCCCCTATTCGCCGACCGGCGTTGCGGGTCGCGGCACGATCAACAATTGCGCCAACGGCTACACCCCCTGGGGCACGCTGCTGACCTGCGAAGAGAACTGGGCCGGCTATTTCCGCCGCTCGGGCGACAATGCCGCCCGCACCGCCAAGGAGCTGACCGCACTCAGCCGCTATGGCGTGACGAGCAGCACGGGCAGCTATGGCTGGTCGACCGTCGTGGCCGCCGACACCGCCAACACCACGTTCCGCCGCTGGGACGCCCGCGCGACCGGCGCCAGCGCGCTCGCCGATTACCGCAACGAGCCGAACCAGTTCGGCTGGGTGGTCGAGATCGATCCGTACGCGCCGACCTCGACGCCGCGCAAGCGCACCGCGCTGGGCCGCCTCGGCCATGAAGGCTGCTGGCCGGGCAAGTTCGTCGCCGGCACCAAGCCCGCCTGGTACATGGGCGACGATTCGCGCCGCGAATATCTCTACAAGTTCGTCTCGAACACCGCCTGGGTGGCAACGGATGCGACGGCGACCGACCGCCTGGCGATCGGTGACAAGTATCTCGACGCCGGCACGCTCTATGTCGCGAAGTTCGCCGCCGACGGCACCGGTAGCTGGATCGCCCTGGTGTTCGGCCAGAACGGCATCACCGCCGCCAGCGCGGTCTATCCGTTCGCCGACCAGGCGGACGTGCTGGTCAACGCCCGCCTTGCCGCGGACGTGGTCGGCGCGACCCCGATGGACCGCCCGGAATGGACCGCGGTTAACCCGGTGACCGGCGAGGTCTACCTGACCCTCACCAACAACAACGCCGCGCTGCGCCCGCTGAACGGCACCGACGCGGCCAATCCGCGCCACTATAACGATCCGTACGGCACCGCCGGCACCGCCCAGTACGGCAACCCGAACGGCCACATCATCCGGATCAAGGAAACCAGCACCGAGTCGCTGACCTTCACCTGGGACATCTTCGCCTTCGGCGCGGGTGCGGATCTCGACGCGACCAACATCAACCTGTCGGGCCTGACCGCGGACAACGACTTCTCGTCGCCCGACGGCTGCTGGTTCGGCCGCGCGACCAACGCCTCGGGCCTGGTCAAGCCGATCATGTGGCTGCAGACCGACGATGGTGCCTATACCGACGTCACCAACTGCATGATGCTGGCGGCCCAGCCGGGCACCGTCGGCGACGGCGGCGCGCGCACGATCACCAACACCGGCACGGGCGGCGCGACCGCGACCCAGGCGACCCGCATCGGCGCGGCGCCGGGCGCAAGCCTGAAGCGCTTCCTGGTCGGCCCGGTCGAGTGCGAGATCACCGGCGTCGACTCGACGCCGGACGGCCGCACGCTGTTCGTCGGCATCCAGCACCCGGGCGAGAACGGCACCCCGGCGGCGCCGTCGAGCCACTGGCCGGACAGCCAGGCAACCGGCACCGCCGGCGCCACGATCCGCCCGCGCTCGGCGATCGTGATCATCACCAAGAATGACGGCGGCGTGGTCGGCCTCTGATCCGGTGCTCCATGAATACAGAGAGGGAGGTTCCGCAAGGGGCCTCCCTTTTTGCTTATGAGAGCCAGTAAATCCGTATTTCCGGGCCGATCAACCTCGCAATATTGCGATCAATAATTGTAAATGAACTTTTTTGAAGTTGAGCATTTCGAATTAACACGCGATAGGTTTTTCATATTCGTCGAAACAATTCCGGATTGTATTTTTAAATGTCGATTATGAAATGAAAATGTCATGACGGGTATTTATACGTTACTATAGAAGTAACATAACTGCCAACAACGCTGCGTAGGCGCCCCGGTCAGAACCAGACCTGACCTTTGGGGGTTATCCAATGCAGAATTTCTCGCGCTTCCGTTTGTCGCTGCTGGCAGGCTCGACCCTGCTGGCGCTGGCAGCCACGCCGGCGCTCGCCCAGCAGCAGGCCGCCGACCCGGCGACC
Source organism: Sphingomonas kyeonggiensis (assembly GCF_014204495.1). GTDB lineage: Bacteria > Pseudomonadota > Alphaproteobacteria > Sphingomonadales > Sphingomonadaceae > Sphingomonas > Sphingomonas kyeonggiensis_A. The sequence continues at coordinate 328,462 of NZ_JACHLN010000003.1, forward strand.
CAGACCGCAGCACCCGATGACGACCAGACCGGCCTGACCGACATCGTCGTCACCGCGCAGCGCCGCGAGACCAACCTGCAGGAGACTCCGATCTCGATCTCGGTGCTGAGCACCGAGGCGCTGCAGGACCGCCACGTCCAGAGCCTGTTCAACCTGGCCGACGGCACCGTGCCGTCGCTGCGCGTCGCCACGTTCGAGGCGCGCCAGTCGGCACTGACGATCGGTATCCGCGGCATCGTCCCCTATGACCAGAACCAGACCGCGCGCGATGCCGGCGTAGGCGTCTATATCGATGGCGTCGCCCTTGGTAAGACCCAGGGCCTGAACGCCGCGCTGTTCGACATCGAGCGCATCGAAGTGCTCAAGGGCCCGCAGGGCACGCTGTTCGGCCGCAACACCGAAGGCGGCGCGCTCAGCCTCGTCACCCGCGCGCCCACCGGCGAGTTCGGTGCCCGCATGACCGCCGGCCTCGGCAATTACGGCAGCCGCAACGCCGAAGCGCATATCGACCTGCCCGCCTTCGCCAACATCGCGCTCAAGTTCGACGGCGTCTACCAGCACCAGGATCCGACCGTGAAGGACCCGCTCGAGGGCTCGACCGGCTGGAACTATTATGACCGCAAGGGCGGCCGCGCCGCCGCGCGCTGGACCCCATTCGACGGCCTGACCGCGGACTTCTCGTACGACTATGCCAAGGACGAGAACACGCCACAGTACAGCCAGCTGATCAACTACAACCCGAACAACTACGCCGTCGGCAGCTACACCCCGGCGGGCGGCACGATCGGCACCACCCTTTATCTGCCGGGCACCACCACGGCGTGCGGCGGCACGATCGCGGCGGGCAGCACCAAGCCGGTCTGCGTCGCCCCGCGCGCACCGCTGGTCGGCGTGCATCCCGATCGCCAGACCGTCGCCGATGTCGGCGTGCCGCAGCAGCCGAGCGTGGACATCACCCACGGCTTCACTTCGAACCTGAAGTACAAGGTCTCGCCGAACATCGAGCTGCGCTCGATCACCGCATGGCGCGGCGTCAGCACCGACCAGTGGGACAATTCGGGCGGTCCGGAGCGCAGCACCTATGCGCCTAACGCGAACTTCAGCCGCTACAGCCTGTCGTTCCTCGACCAGCACCAGTTCAGCCAGGAATTCCAGGCCGTCGGCAGCTTCGACCAGTTCGATTTCGTGCTGGGCGCCTATTACTATACCGAGCACGCCACCGAATATGCAGCGACCCCGCTGAGCAACCTGTGGAACGCGGACGGCACTGCCTACACCATCCGCAGCCCGATCGTGTCGGGCACGGTGACCAGCGCCAATTCGGGCTACCAGCCCTATAACGCCTCGTGCGTGAACACGCTGGCCGCCACCGTCCCGCAGTTCACCAACAGCTGCCAATTCATCACCCGCGCCAGCAAGGCCTGGGATCACAACTACTCGGCGTTCGGCAACCTGACCTTCTCGCCGGAGGGCACGGGCCTGCACTTCACCGCCGGCGGCCGCTTCACCAAGGACAAGCGCCACGGCAACCTCTACGTCGTCAACAACGTCGTGCAGGGCTTCTCCTTCGAGAACAGCGTCAACCGCTTCGATCCGATGTTCAACATCGCGTACGACGCGACGCCGGACATGCACCTCTATGCGAAATACTCGACCGGCTTCCGCGCCGGCGGCGCCAATGACCGCTCGCAGAGCTTCAACGCGTTCGGGCCGGAATCGGTGAAGTCGTACGAGATCGGCGCGAAGATGGACTTCCTCGATCATCGCGCGCGCCTGAACCTGGCCGGCTACATCATGAACCGCAGCAACACGCAGTTCGACTTCGACCTGTTCGACACCTCGGCGACCAGCCCGACCAATGGCAGCCATATCGAGCAGACCCAGAATGCCGGCGACACCAAGATCCGCGGCATCGAAGCGGACCTGACGCTGAAGCCGACCCGCGAGCTGACGCTGACCGGCTCTTATGCCTATACCTATTGGAAGGCACCTTCGGCGGTGAACCCGCTGACCGGCGGCCTGCCCCAGCAGCTCTACATCGTCTACACGCCGACCAACGCGGCTTCGGGAGCGATCGACTATGCCCTGCCGGTCAACGTCGCTGGCGGCGCCAACCTGCGCATCCACCTCGACGCCAACTATGCGAGCAGCCAGTACAGCTTCCAGCTCGAGCCGACCAAGACCGACCCGAGCTTCGTGGTCAACGGCCGCATCGCGCTGGCGGACATCCAGATGAAGAACGGCAGCACGGTGACGCTGTCGGTGTGGTCGCGCAACCTGCTCGACCACACCTATATCTACCGCCGCTCGAACGCGAACTCGTCGCCGGTGCTCAACTACGGCGCCAATGGCGCGCTGGTGTCGACCAACTATGGCGGCATCCTGGGCGACTATGCCAACTTCAACCCGCCGCGCACCTTCGGCGGCGAGGTCAGCGTGAAGTTCTGATCCTGCCCTTACAGGCAAACAGGAGCGGCCCGGATGGTACCCACCATCCGGGCCGTTTCGTTTTGTGGACAGACCGGACACCTCCCTTCGCCGGGGAAGGCCGGGGAAACGGAACTAGCCCGCCAGCGGCAGGCGGATCCTGGCGACCAGCCCTGGGGCCGCGTCGGCCAGTTCAAGCTCACCCCGGTGCAGCGCCGCGATCGCCTGGACCAGCGGCAGGCCCAGGCCGTGGCCCGGGCTGCTCCGGCTCGCATCGAGCCGCCCGAAACGCCGCAGCGCGCGGCTGCGAGCCTCCTGGGGATGCCGGGCCCGTTGTCCGCGACGGTCAGGACCGCCTGCCCTGCCCGCCCCGCCACGTCCACCGCGATGATCGCACCAGGCGGCGTGTGATTGACCGCGTTCTCGATCAAGTTGACCAGCGCCTGGGTGAGCAGCCGGGCGTCCCCCTCGACCGGCGCCGGGGCGAGCGTGCCGAGCCGCAATACCCGCCCGCTGTCCTCGACCATTGCTTCGAGCGATTCCGCGACATCATCGGCAAACGCGCCGAGATCGAGCCGCTCGAACATCGCGCGCCGCTCGCCACCTTCGATCTCGGCGATGCGCAGGATCGCGGCGAACATGGCGAGGATATCCTCCGCCTCGGCCGCCGCTTCCTCCAGCTCAGGCGCGACCGACCCCGCCTCCGGCCGCTCGGCGAGCAGCGCCAGGCGTCCGCGCAACCGGGCAAGCGGCGTGCGCAGGTCGTGCGCCACGTCGTTGGAGACCTGGGCGAGGCTGGCCATCAGCGCCTCGATACGATCGAGCATGCGGTTGAACGCCTTGGCCTGGCGCCCGAAAGCGGTGCCCGGCGCCTCGACCGGGACACGGGCGCGCATGTCACCTTCGACGATCGCCTCGGCCGCGGTGCGTACCGCCTCGATATTGCGCCGGATCGTCAGGCTGAGCGCCAATATGCCCAACACCACCAGCAGCAGGATCGCCCCGAAACCCGATGCCAAGATCAGCAGGCGGTGCGCGTCATGGTCTTCGATCGGCTCGCTCTCGGCGAGCAGGGTGAGCGTAAGGCCGTCCGGCAGCCGTTCGACAAGGGCACGGCCGCGCGTAAGGCCCGGAATGCCTGCGCCGTGATCGATGGTCGAGACACCGGGCGGGATAGCCGCCATGGGCGCGATATTGCCGGCCAGGCGCCGCCCATTGGTGTCGGTGAGCAGGAAGCCGATATCGCCGCTGTCACGCCGCCTGCTCTCCTCGCCGATGCGCAGGCCGAGCAGGACGCGGTCCGGATTGCCCTGGAGCAGCGCGGCGGACTCGCGCTCCAGCCGCTTGTCGACCTGGCGGTCGATCGCCCCGAGCAGCGCGAAATAGACCGCCGCGAAGGTGAGCAGGGTCGCCAGCGTGATCGCCGCGATGAAGGCGAAGGCGATCGCCCGCAGCGAACGGAGCGGCCCCATCCGCTAGCCGCGGAACATGTAGCCGACGCCGCGGACGGTCACGATCGGATCGGGCAGCCCGGTCGCCTCCAGCCGCTGGCGCAGGCGGCGGATATGGGCATCGACGATGTTGGTGGTCGGCACGAAGTCATAGCCCCAGACCCGTTCGAGCAGCAGCGGACGGGTGAGCACGGTGCCGGCCTCCCGAACCAGCTCGGCGAGCAGCTTGATCTCGGTCTTGTGCATCTCGACCGGCTTGCCGGCGCGGGTGACGCGGTGGCGGGCGACGCTGACCGTGATGTCCCCGGCGGTGACCGTGGCGCTGTCGGCATTGGCGGCGATGCGCCGGCGGAGCACCGCGCGGATACGGGCGTGGAGTTCGTCGATCTCGAACGGCTTGACGACATAGTCGTCGGCCCCCGCCTCCAGCCCCTCGACCCGCTCGGGCAGGCGGCCGAGCGCGGTGAGCAGGATCACCGGGGTCTTCACCTCCTGCTCGCGCAGCCAGCGCAGCACATCGACCCCGTCGACAAAGGGCAGCATGCGATCGAGGATGATCACGTCGAACGGCGTGGCGCCGACTGCACCGATCGCCGCGCGCCCGTCGGCCACCGAATGCACGTCATAATCGCGTGCCTCGAGCTGGTCGGCGAGCATCGTGCGCAGGGGCTCGTCATCCTCCACCAGCAGTAGGCGGATGGCTTCGCTTTCGGGGGATGGAGTGGTCAACGCGCAAATCCTGACAGATGCCGCCGCTCTCTTAGAGAAGCGGCGGCATCCCGTCGATTGGAAAGGGCGTCAGCGATCGGTGCGGCTGATGATCTTCGCGATCCCGTTGGGCGGGATGCTGACCATGTAGTTGATGCCGCCCTGGCAGGTGACACGCCAGGTCGGCACCTTGTCCTGATCGGCGATGCGCGTGGCGCTGTCGACATGCTCGCATTCGAGCGACGCATCCTTGAGCGCACGAATGAAGGTCGCGCCGCGCTGCGCGTGGTTCTGCTTCAGCACCTCGGCGCTGTAATTGACGGGTTCGGCCGCGTTGACCGCGTCCTCCCCGTTGAGCGGCTGCGCGGTCACCGCATCATTGGCAGTGAGATTGCCCTCGCTCCCGCCCCCGCAGCCCGCGAGCGCCAGCGCTGCCAGCATCGGCACGATAATCCGCATGTCGCTTCCCCATATTGTGGTCCCGCACTTCAATGCGGGACCGTAACCAAGGTTCCTGCCGTTCAGCGCTGATAGGCCTTGGGCAGCACGCCTTCCTTCGGATCGAGATAGCGCTGGCGCAGGCGCGTCCAGCGGTTCTCGAGCGGCTGCTCGACGCCGTCGATGAAGACGTTGACCGCCGAAGTCCCGATCTCGAGCGGGTCGCCGTCCCAGATCACCACGTCGCCGCGGCGGCCCGGCTTGAGCGAGCCGAACTCGCCGCCCATACCGAGCACTTCCGCCGGCTTCGACGTGATCGCCGCAAAGGCCGCACCCCAATCCAGGCCGGTCGCGCCGGGCACCTTGGTGAGCGCAACCAGGTTGCCGGCATATTGCTTCTCCCAGCGGGCCTGCCGGGACTCGTCCTGGTTGATCGTGCCGATCGCCACCGTGACGCCCGCCGCGGCCATGCGGCCGATGTTCGACTGGCTGGCGGCAAGCTGCTCGAAGCTTTCGGGCAGGTCATTGAGCGCCGTGGCGATCACCGGCACGCCGGCCGCCGCAATCTGCGGGGCGACGGTCCAGCCTTCGGTCGCACCGACGAACACCAGCTTGAGCGCCGGAATTTCCTTCTTGAGCTGGAGCAGCACCAGCATGTCCGACGCCCGCTCGACATGGACGAGCAGCGGCGTACGGCCCTGGAGGACCGGCACCAGCGCCTCGGCATCGGCGCGCGTCAGGAAGGCATCCTTGCTGCGGTCGTTGAAGCTGGCCGGTGCGCGGATATAGTCGCGGATCTCGAACAGCACGTTCTTGAGCGCCGCATAGGCGGCCGGGCGGCTGCCGCCGGCGGCGCGGGCGCCGCTCTCGCCCCATTCCATGAACTGGAAGGCGCGCGGCTTGCTGACCGCATCCATGTCCGCCCCTAGGTCGATGATCGCGCCCTGGCCGGCGAAGATCGATCCCGAATTGTCGGGAGCGACGACGGCGCGGGTGATACCCTCGGCCCGGTTGATCGCGATCGGCGTGGACTTGGGGTTCACCGCCGGCGTGACGTCGATAGCGGCGTGGAAGCCGACATTGCCGGGGCCGGTGTCGTTGGTCTGGTCGACTCCGTCGACTTCGACGATGCCCATGCGGGTGAAGCCGGCGAAGATGCCGGGCGAGACCCATTTGCCGCCCGCGTCGATCACGCGGATGCCGGCGGGCACGGCAACGCCCGGACCGGCCGCGACGACGCGCCCGTCACGGATCACCACCGTGCCGCCATCGACCGGCTGGCCACCGTCGCCGATGACCAGCTTGGCGTTGGTGATCGCCACGGTCTGCGCCGCGGCGGGGAAAGCGAAGGCAAGCGCCGCGGTGGCGGCGAGAAGGAGCTGTTTGGTCATCACTTCACATCCCCTTCGCCCGGCTGACCGAGTTCGAAATCGGAAACCGGCCGGCGCTTCGGATCCTTGGCATCGTACATCAGCGCGCCATCGACCCAGACCATCTCGGGCCGGGTGTAGACACTGAACGGATTGCCGTTCCACAGCACCACGTCCGCCATCTTGCCGGGCTTGAGGCTACCGGTCTTGTCGGCGATGCCCAGCGCCTTGGCCGGATTGATCGCCAGCCAGGTCCAGGCATGTTCCTCGCTGATGTTCATGCCGACCTTGATGCCGGCGGCGCGCGCCTTGGCGACTTCCTGGTTGAGCCGTTGGATGCCGTTGGCGTCGTCCGAATGGATCATCGCGCAGGCGCCTTCCTTGTCGAGGATGGCGAGGTTCTCGGGCACCGCGTCATAGGCTTCCATCTTGAAGCCGTACCAATCGGCCCAGACCGCGGCGCAGGTGTTGTTCGCCTTGAGCAGGTCGGCGATCTTGTAGGCTTCCACGGCGTGGTGGAAGGCCGAGACGTGGTAGCCGAACTCCTTGGCCATATCCATGACGATGGCCATCTCGTCGGCGCGGTAGCAATGGTTCTGGACGAGGATCTCGCCCTCGAGCACGCCGCGCAGCGTGTCCATCGCGAGGTCGCGCGAGGGGGCCTCGCCGCCCTTTTCCTCATAGCGATCCCAGCGGCGCTTATACTCGGCGGCACGCGCCCAGGTCTGGCGATCGACCGCGATATTGCCCATCCGGGTGGAGGGCATGCGGCCCTTCGAGCCATAGACGCGCTTCGGGTTCTCGCCGCAGGCCATCTTGAGGCCATAGGGCGCGCCCGGGAACTTCATCGCCTGCATCGTGCGGGCATAGACGTTCTTGAGCACGACCGAGCGGCCGCCCATCAGATTGGCCGATCCGGGCAGGATCTGGAGCGTGGTGACGCCGCCATTGGCAAGCGCACGACCGAAACCGGGGTCCTGCGGCCAGACGCTATGCTCGGCCCAGACTTCGGCGGTGACCGGGCCGGTCATCTCGTTGCCGTCCGAATTGGCCTGCACGCCCGGCGACGGATAGTCGCCAAGGTGGCTGTGGATGTCGATCACGCCGGGGGTGACATATTTACCCTTCCCGTCGATCACCGTTACACCGGCGCCGGGGGCGGCGCTCATGTCCGCGAAGATCGACACGATCTTGCCATCTCGGAACAGCAGCGCAGCATGCTCGAAGCGCCCGCCCTCGCCATCAAAAATCGTGACGTCGCGGAGCAGCGTCGGCGCGCCCGGATAGGCATGATAGGTCGAGGGGAAGGGATCGTGGCTATAGCCCTTGCCCTTGCCCGGTCCGCTGGCGGCCGGAGCAGGCTCCGACGACGCGGTCTGTGCCCTGGTGGTGCTGGAATCGCAGGCGGCAAGCCCGGCCAGCGCACCAAAGATGATTAACGAGCGGATCAAGCGACTCCTCCCCCTTGCGTAACGGTTGGGTGATCGCTCAGGTGCTAGCCACTTGGCAAGCCGTGCTTCTTCAGAAAGAGACTGAACCACTCTGGACTATCCCCATTTTCTCCTTGGCTTGATTGGTGTTATTGACAGTTCCCGGAAGGGGAAGGTGCATCGTTGCGCGTCGCAATTGACCCTGCCGAGCCGTCGTCCGTGGCGGCGCCCGTGAACCGGCGAGTGGCTATCGCCCTCGCTGCCTTCGGGCTGGCCTGCAGCATTGCCGCATTTTGCGGATGGGTCTTCGACGTACCAGAGCTCCGCGGGTTCGGTTTCAACGACTTCCCGATCTGGCCCTGGACCAGCCTGGGCTATGTCGGGCTTTCGCTCGGCTTCCTTGCCTCGTTCGTCGGGCGCCGGCGCCTTGCGATGAACCTCCTGGCGATCCCGCTGGGGATTGCGGTGATCGCCCTGTTCGAGCGCTGGACCGAGATCGACCTTGGCGTCGACCAGCTGCTGTTCCCCGCCCAGATCAACCAGTTCCCGTTCCCCAATCCGGGCCGCACCGGGATCAATCCTGCCGCGGTGTTCCTGATCCTGGGCCTTGCCGGGCTCGGCCAGTGCGTGCGCGACCTTGTGGCCAAGGAGATGCGCAGTCTCGTGGCGACGGTGGCGCTCGGGCTGGCCGCCGCCGCCGGGATCATCATCCTATTCTCCCACCCCGGCCCGAGCCCGAGCGTGCCGTTGCTCGGCACGTCCCTGCCCGCCGCCCTGGCTTCAATAAGCCTGTCGCTGGCGGCAATCGCGTGGAACAGCGGCTTTACCTGGGTGCGTGAACTGGCCCGCGATCCGGACAATCGCCGGCTGCTCCGCATCCTGCTGCCCGCCGCGCTGATCCTGCCCGTACTGCCCGCAGCGTTCGAGCTGTTGTTCTCGCGGCAGATCGCATTCTCCGCCGCGCCCGGCCAATTGCTGGCAATGCTGGGCAATGTGCTGGTGGTCGGCACCATCGCCTATTGGGCGGTGACGCGGGTGGCGCGCGAGCAATCGGTCCAGGTCGAGCTGACCGAGGCGATCGACGTCACCACCATGGCCCTCACCTCCCCGGATGGGCGGATCGTCCACTGGTCGGCGGGTGCCGCGGAACTGTTCGGCTGGAGCGCGGAGGAGGCACGCGGACAGAACAAGTATCTGCTGCTCCGCTCGCGCTGCGAAAGCGCCGAGACCAGCCTGCCCCGCCACCCCCAGGACGGCGTTCAGGAACTGATCGAGATCACGCGCGACGGGCGCGAGATCGCCATTCTCGAGCATGTCCACCGCGTCGAGATCGCGGGACGCGATCCGGTCGTCATCCACAAGATGACCGATATCTCCGATCGCGCCCGCGCCATCGCCGAACTCCGCGAGAGCGAGGAGCGCCTCGGCATCGCCATCGCCACGCATGAAGTGGGCGTCTTCGAATGGGACGTGCCCACCGGCAGGATCAGCTGGGCGCCGGGCGCGGAGGAACGGCTGGGCCTTGTCCCGGGCACGATCACCGATTTCGACAGCTGGCGCGCCCTGGTCGAGCCGAACGACGTTGACGCGGTGTTCGAAACAATCGAGCGCGCCGTGGCGGACCGCTCCCCGCGTTTCAGTTTCCGTTATCGCTTCAAACAGGCAAATGGCACCGTGCTCGCAGTCGAAGGCTCTTCCCGCGCATTTTACGATACCGACGGCAATCTGATGCGCACCGTCGGGGCAATGCTCGACGTCACCGAGCGCGAGGAACGCGAAGCAGCGCTGCGCCGCCGCGAAGCGCAGCTGCGCTCGATCATCGAGACGGTGCCCGAGGCGATGCTCGTGGTCGACGAGGAAGGCACGATCCGCGTGTTTAGCACCGCGGCCGAAGCGCTGTGGGACTATCGCGCCCATGAAGTGCTGGGCCACAATTTCGCGATGCTCACGCCCTATCCGAAGGACGAGGATCCGGAATCCCGGCTGAGCGCCTTCCTGAAGGCGGGCAAGCCGATGGCGCGGGACGAGACGATCGCCGCCTCCGGCCTGCACCGGGACGGCACCCGCTTCCCGATGGAAGTGCGCGCGGGCGTGGCCCAGATCGACGGCCACACGCTCTACACGCTTTTCGCGCGCAACCTGAGCGAGCAGTTCGCGGCGGAGGAGCGGTTGAGCGACCTCAACGCCGAACTGGCCCATGTCGGCCGCCAGTCGGCGATGAGCGAACTCGCCGCCGACATGGCACATGAATTGAATCAACCACTTGCCGCGACATCGAACTTCCTCGCAGCAGCGCGGATGCTGCTCGACAAGGGCGAAGATTTCGAGCGGGTCGCCGAACTATTGCGCATGGCCAATGAGCAGACATTGCGTGCCGGCGAAATCATCCGGCGCCTGCGAAGCTTTACGATGCGTGGTGATGTCGATCTGCGGATCACGCCGCTGGCTCCTACCATTCGCGATGCAGCAGATTTGGTGCTGGTCGGCACCAGCCAGTTCAACATCCGGCTGACTTATGACCTCGATCCCGAGGTACCCTGCGTCTTCGCGGATCGTGTGCAGGTGCAGCAAGTCGTAGTTAATCTTTTGCGCAATTCTATCGAGGTTCTTCGCCAGCAGGGCGCGGACGACAGGCGGATCACGGTAAGTTCGCGTAAGTCCAGCGAAGACATGATTGCAATAGAAATTGCAGACAGCGGACCGGGCATACCGGAACCAATGCTCGACCAACTCTTTTCTCGTTTCACGACCACAAAAAAGGAAGGCGCGGGAATGGGTATTGGACTTTCCATCAGCAAGCGTATCATTGAGGCGCATGGTGGGGTCCTGAGTGCTGAGAACCGGCCAGAGGGTGGTGCGGTTTTCAGGTTCACTCTTCCCGCCACGGAACAGGGTGGAGAGTAGATGACAAAAACGGTCTATATCGTGGACGACGACGACGCCGTCCGGGCCTCCTTGCACAGCCTGCTTTCTCTGCGATCAGATCTGGTGATCCGAGCGTTCCGCTCGGGAGATGTTTATCTGGAATCCCTGCCGGACCTCGATCCGGGCGTGCTGCTGCTGGATTTCCACATGCCGGGATCGACCGGGCTCGACGTGCTCAACGCGGTGGGCAACGATCCCCGCTTCGTGGCGATCATCCTGACCGGGCAGGGCAATGTCGGCCTGGCGGTGCAGGCGATGAAGGCGGGCGCGCTCGACTTCATCGAGAAGCCCTATGAGGCCGAGTTCCTGATGACGGCGATCGACCTCGCCTTCTCCAGGCTGGAAGAGGGCAATGAGGCGGCCGCGCGCGTCAACGTCGCCGAGACCAAGATCGGCAAGCTTTCGCCGCGCGAGAAGGACGTGCTCAAGGGGCTGATCGAGGGGCGCTCGAACAAGATCATCGCCTATGAGCTGGATATCAGTCCGCGCACGGTGGAAATCTACCGGGCGAACCTGATGGAGAAACTGGAAGTGCGCAGCCTTTCCGAGGCGCTGCGCATTGCCTTTGCCGCGGGCATGTTTCCCAAGAGCTGAAAGCCGTCCGGAGCTCAGCGCTCCGGATAGCCCCAGCCCGGCAGCATCGCTTCGATCTCGGTCGCGGCATCGGCTGCCGGGATATGCGGCGGATATGCGGGATTTTCCGCCACGCCGCCGATCACCGTTATGGCGCGCCAGCGCGGATCGGCGCGCAATGCGGCTTCCCCACCCTCGCGCGCCTGTAGCGCGGCCTGATCGAGGATCAGCACAGGGCCTTTCGCGAGCCAGCGCTGGATCCGCGGATCATCGATATTGTCGATCGTGACCAGGTCGGCGCCCGCCATCGACAAGCGCGCGATCAGCGTGCTGCGGAGGCCCGCCTCACGCACCACAAGCACCAGCAATGGGGAAAACGGGCTCACCTGGCCCTCCTGAATTCGCGACCCGGACTTGGTGCCCGTGTTGGCGGGATTTATGCGCAACCGTGCAGGTCCCACCATCCGTGGCTTCTACCTAAGGGTCTGACCGCGCTCGCGGATCAGAAGGAGAAGGTGAGGTCGCCGTGCACGAACTTGGTGTCGCCAGTGCGCGGGGCATTGGGTGCATCCTGCAGGAACTCACCCTTTGCGAGATAGGCGGCACCCAGTTCGAAGCGCAGCTTCTGGGGGACCAGCCAACGGCGGCCGCGCAGCTCGAACTGGACGCCCCCGAACTTGCCGGAGCGGCCCGTCTTGTCGGTCACGCCGGTCGAGGAGAAGGCGTCGATCGACGACGCCAGCCAGGCGCCGCGCACCGAGGCCATCAGGTCGAGGCGCTTGGAGGGACGTGCCTCGAAGCGCACGCCCGGCGAAACGATGTTCGCGCGGCCCAGCGCGCCATAGAGCGAAAGCGGGCCGAAATCGGCACGGCGGGCGCCGTACAGCGTGTCGAAGCGGGTATAGGTGTTCGGGTTCGCCGTCTCGCCGCTGGCATAGTCGAACAGCGCGGCGACGCGCGGTGCCCACTTGCCGGCAAAGGTACGGCCCAGCTCGGCATGGACGAAGCCGGCATGGACCTTGAGGTCGCGGACATCGCTCACCGCCGCAGTTGCCCGGGCGAGGCCGCGCTGAAGCGCCGCTTCCACTTCATAGTCGATCGCCCCCTTGGCCGGCGCCCGGCGAAGGCGCGTGCCGAAGGTGATCAGGCGGCGATTGCGCGTCGGGTGGGTGCTGCGGTCATGCTCGATCAGGCGGAAGCCATAGGCTTCGACCGAGGTCTTGCTGAACAGCTTCGCCAGCATCGCATTCCCGCCAAAGAACTCGATGTTCTCGGTCGCGCGGTCGAGCTGGACCTTGTTGTCATAGATATCGGCCGGGGTGTCCGGCAGTGCGGTGAACGGGCGCGTCCAGAACAGGTAAAGCTGGTTCTTGTTCTTGTCCTGCAGCTCGAACTTGGCGCCGAGATAGGTCGGCACGCCGTTGGGGAAGTCGGTGCGGCCAACGAGGCGGCTGGCGCCGATGTCCATCGCGAACTTGCCCACCGTCAGCTGCGCACCCTTGGTCGGGCGCACCGCGATATAGGCCTGGACCGGCTCCAGATCGTTGATCTCGTTGGTGCGCACCGAGCTCTTCTCATTCTCGCCATAGCCGCGCGCATCGACCACTTCCCCGCCGAAGGTGAAGGCACCGATATCAGCTTTCGCCGCGAGCACCGTACGGAACGAGACGAAACTGTCGCTGTCCGGCGAGTTCGGGCGGAACTGGCCGCCGATCGTCTCGGCACGGGCACGTACGCTGCCGTTCACGCTCAGCTTCACCTTGTCCTGCGCAAATGCCGGCATGGCACTGACGAGAGGCAGGATCGCCACAAGGGCGAGAGAAGGGCGAACAGAACGGGCCACGGGACACTCCGGAAATGGTTACCCGAGCAATTATAGGATGATCCGCAATTTGCGGGATGGGCCTGTGGAAACTACGCAGTTTGGGAACGGCGGGCACAGTTAGTCCTATAATGGCTCTAGTTTCCCGCCCGTTAGGGCTCCCCTGTCAATCACGGCGCCTACAATAATCCAGGACGCCGGAAGCTAGTGGAAGATCAAGAGAATGCTCGGCATCATAAACAGCTGGCCCCTCGCGAAGAAAATGCTGGTGGCCTTCGCCCTTATCGGCACCCTGGTCCTTGGCCTGGGGGTCAATGGGTATGTGTCCAACAAGACCCTCAGCGGCGTTGCCACTCGCCATGTCGAGAATGGCATCACCGGCCTTTCGGGCCTGACCGACGTTCTTGCCGACATCCGCGAGCTCCGGATCATCGTCTACAGCTATTACAACGCCGCGACCCCGAAGGATGAAGCGAGCCTGGTTGAGCGCCGCGCCAAGGGCGAGGCCAAGCTGCTCGAGGATATCGACGCCTATCGCAAGGTGGCGGGCAGCGACTTCAGCGCCGATGTCGATGGCCTGCGCGCCAAGGCAACCGAGCTGATCGATGCCAACAAGACGATCTTCGAGCTCCGCGCCGCCGGGGACCTGGACGGCGCCGTCAAGGCGATCAAGGGCGTGGGCAAGGATCGCTCGCGTGCCGCGATCGACGCCGCCGACGCCCTGCTCACCCGCACCCGCGAGCGCTCGGCCAAGGACAATGAATATGGCCAGGGCCAGACGCAGTTCGCGCTGATCATGACGATCCTGCTGTCGCTCGTCGCGTTCGGCGGCCTGGGCGCGATCTGGCTTGCGATCAACCGCACCGTCGCCCAGCCGATGGCCAAGCTCACCGAAGCGACCACCGTGCTCGCCAAGGGCGGCGAAGCCGAAGTGCCGAGCCGCGACCGCCAGGACGAGCTGGGCCAGATCGCCAACGCCGTCGAGCAGTTCCGCCTGGGCACCAAGGCCCGCGCCGAAGCCGATGCGCGCTCGTCCGCCGAGCTGCGCGACGTGATGGGCACGCTGCGCGAGACGCTGCAGGCGCTGAGCCGCGGCGACCTGACCGCCGAGATCACCGCCGCCTATCCCGAAGCCTATGCCGAGCTGAAGACCAACTTCAACGAAGCCGTGACCAGCCTGCGCACGCTGATCAGCTCGGTGATGGAATCGACCGCGTCGATCCACACCGGCTCGAGCGAGATCGCCCAGGCATCGGAAGACCTGGCCCGCCGCACCGAAGCCAATGCCGCCAGCCTGGAGGAAACCTCCGCCGCCGTCGCACAGATGGACGACCGCCTGCGCGCGATGGCCAGCTCGGCCGGCCGCACCGTGGAGCGTGCCGACGGCGCGATCAGCACCGTCTCGGGCGGCCGCGCGATCGCCGATGAAGCGGTGCAGGCAATGACCCGCGTCGCCGACAGCGCCAAGGGCATCGACAGCGTCATCGAAGGCCTCGACAAGATCGCCTTCCAGACCCGCGTTCTCGCGATGAACGCCGCCGTGGAAGCCGGCCGCGCCGGCGAAGCCGGCCGTGGCTTCGCGGTCGTCGCCGACCTGGTCTCGGCACTCGCGATGCGCGCCGAGGAAGAAGCCGGCCGCGCCCGCGACCAGCTGACCGCCACCCAGACCGACATCGTCGCCGCAGTGGAGATGGTCGAGAAGGTCGACGGCGCGCTCGCCAATATCTCGAGCGACGTGAGCGAGGTCCACACCCTGCTCGCCGAAATGGCGACCGACAACGCCGCCCAGTCGACGGCGATCACCCAGATCAGCACCGCGATCGGCACGATGGACCAGTCGACCCAGCAGAACGCCGCGATGGTCGAGCAGACCTCGGCCGCCGCCCGCAACCTGAGCACCGAAGTCAGCTCGCTTTCCGAGCAGGCCGGCCGCTTCACGGTGGGCGCCGCCACGGTGCGCCCGGCGATGCGCGCCGCTCCCGCCCCTACTCCGATGCCTTCGCGCCCGGCCAAGCCGATCGGCAAGAAGAGCAACGGGTATGTTTCACCGGTGAAGGCCCTGCCTGTCGCCAAGTCCTCAGCCACCGCCGGCGACGACGACTGGACGTCGTTCTGATGCCGGTCCGTTCAACCTAGCAATTGTGGAGGCAGGTCCGTGCAGGGGCCTGCCTCGTCACAGGAGACGCGGAAATGCTCGCCAAGTTCAAGATACCAACCAAGATTCTGGCGCTCGTCGCCATTGTCGCCTCAGTGGGATTCGCCCTGTCGCTATTCGGGTCGAGCACGCTGCAGCGCATCGACACGAATTATGCCGAGCTGGTCGAAAACCGCATGCCGGTTCCCACCGAGCTGGCACGCGCCAATCGCCGCGTCTCCGACATGGCCTATGCCGGCTATCGCGCGCTGTCCTATGACGGCGCATCGAAGGCTGCGCAGGAAGCCGGCAAGATCGAGCAGAGCAACTTCGAAGCGGCGACCCGCCTGCTCGGCAACGCCGAGAAGATGCAGCCCGAGCTCAAGCCCCAGCTCGACGATTATCGCGGCCAGATCGCCAAGATCCACGACCTCGCCGCGCGCGCGATCAAGCTTGGCCAGCGCAACGAAAATGACGGCGCCAAGGTCCTGCTGACCGAGATGGATCAGCTGATCGACCAGCTGGCTGCCCAGATGGTCAAGTTCAACGACCAGATCATCGCGGACAGCAAGGCCAAATCCGACGAACTCGGCGAGAGCAGCGACAGTGCGTCGTACACGATGCTGATCGTCAGCATCGTCGCGATCCTGGCCGCGATGGGCATCAGTTTCTTCGTCTCGCGCTCGGGCATCACCCAGCCGCTCGCGCGCCTGCAGGATACGATGCGGGCGCTGGCCGGCGGCAACAACCGCGTCGAGGTGCCGGGCACCGATCGCGGCGACGAGCTGGGCGCAATGGCGAAGACCGTGCTGGTCTTCCGCGACACCGCCCAGGCGCAGGAGGCCTCGGCCGCAGCCAAGGCGATCGCCGATGCCGAGCAGAAGATGGTCGTCGACACGCTCGGCCACAATCTCGGCGAAGTCGCCAAGGGCGATCTGACCGCCGAGATCACCCGCGAATTCCCGGCCGATTATGCCGCGCTCAAGAACAACTACAATGAAGCGCTCAGCAGCCTCCGCGCGCTGATCGGCTCGGTGATGGAATCGACCCAGACCATCCATACCGGCTCGACCGAAATCGCCCAGGCATCGGAAGACCTGGCCCGCCGCACCGAAGCCAATGCCGCCAGCCTCGAGGAAACCTCGGCCGCTGTCGCGCAGATGGACCAGCGGCTGCGGACCATGGCCGGTTCGGCCGGCCGCACCGTGGAGCGTGCCGATGGCGCGATCAGCACCGTCTCGGGCGGCCGCGCGATTGCCGATGAAGCCGTGCAGGCAATGACCCGCGTCGCCGACAGCGCCAAGGGCATCGACTCGGTTATCGAAGGCCTCGACAAGATCGCCTTCCAGACGCGCGTTCTGGCGATGAACGCGGCCGTCGAGGCCGGTCGCGCCGGTGAAGCCGGCCGTGGTTTCGCGGTCGTCGCCGATCTCGTCTCCGCGCTCGCCATGCGCGCCGAGGAAGAAGCCGGCCGCGCGCGTGACCAGCTGACCGCCACCCAGACCGACATCGTCGCGGCAGTGGAGATGGTCGAGAAGGTCGACGGCGCGCTCGCCAATATCTCGAGCGACGTGGGCGAAGTCCACACGCTGCTCGCCGAAATGGCGACCGACAATGCCGCCCAGTCGACCGCGATCTCGCAGATCAGCACCGCGATCGGCACGATGGACCAGTCGACCCAGCAGAATGCCGCGATGGTCGAGGAAACCTCGGCAGCCGCGCGCAACCTCAACACCGAGGTGAGCGCCCTGTCCGATCAGGCCAGCCGCTTCAACGTGGGCAATGCCACTGCGGTGCGTCCGGCGGCACGTCCGGCCGCGACGAGCGCCACCCGCGCCTCGAAGCCGGCGGCGAAGGCCGGCACCGGCTATGTCTCGCCGGTCAAGGCGCTGCCGGTCGCCTCCGCATCGGTTGGTGGAGACGACTGGGCTTCGTTCTGAAGCCCGCCCTACCCCGAAGAATGGGCGTCCCGGCTCCGGCCGGGGCGCCCTTTTTCATTCTGCGGGCTCCACCGCCCCGATATGCAGCCAGCATCGCTAGTGCAGGCGCACGACCCGCGAAAGCAAAGTCTCGGTGATCGTCACGAAGCGGCCTGGGTCGGCAAAAGCGCGCGCCGACAACATGGCGCCGTAGATCGCGGACATGAAGGCATCAGCCTCCTCTTCCGCGCTGCCGACCAGCGAGACACTGCCTTGCTGCACGCCGAGCGCCAGGATCCGGGCCAGCCAGCCGGTCAACTCGGCGAAATGGGCACGGACCGATACCGCAAGGTCTTCGGGCAGGCTCGGCAGCTCGGCAGCGAGCATCGCCGCCACACAGAAGGGCGCCGAATTGTCGAGAATGCAGCGCTCCCAATAGCCGGCATAGGCGCGCAGCTGGGCGGCGGCGTCAGGCTCGGCCTCGGCGAGCTGCGCGACCTGAGCGTGGATGATCGCGCGCGACTGCTCGACCACTGCCTTTGCCAGGTCGCTCTTCGCAGCGAAATGATGGTGGATGCTCGCCTTCCGGATGCCGACCGCCTCGGCGATATCGGCATAGCTGAACCCGTTATATCCGCGGGTCATGATGAGTTGCCGCGCGGTATCGACGATCTGCCCGGCCGTGTTCTGCGCCATGTTCCTACCTTCCAATAGGTAGATATTCGCTTGCCTCGCGATGAGCAAGCGGCTACCCGCCAAAACTACCTACTAGTAGGCAGATGGAGATTCCGATGTCAGAAGTGATCGAACATCGCCCGGGCGACAGCGCGCCGCGCGCCAATGCCCGGGATGTAGCCGGGCTACGGAGCTATTATTGGGTGCGCGCCATTGTCTCGGCCGGTTGGGTCGCCGCAGCGTTCACGATCGGGAGAAGCGCGCCGGCGTTCGGCGCCGGTCTACTGGTCGCCTATCCGGCCTGGGACGCCATCGCCAACCTAGTCGATGCCACCCGCAACGGCGGACTGTCCCGCAACCGCACCCAGGCGCTCAACATGGTGGTGAGCCTGTTGGCTACGCTCGCCGTGGCGGCCGCGCTCGGCGACATGCACCGCGTGCTCGCCGTGTTCGGAATCTGGGCGTTCCTGGCCGGGCTGCTCCAGCTTGCCACCGGCGTCCGGCGCTGGAAGGCCTATGGCGCGCAATGGGCGATGGCACTGAGCGGTGCGCAATCGGCGCTGGCCGGCACTTTCTTCCTGCAACGCTCTTATGGGCCGGCGATGCCGAGCGTCGTCGATATCGCGCCCTATGCCGCGTTCGGCGCCTTCTATTTCCTCGTCTCCGCCCTCTGGCTCAGCTTCAGGCGCCGATAACAGCCAGCTTCCGGCAAAGAAAAGGGCGCCACGGCTTCTGCCGGGCGCCCTTTTTCTGTCGGTCGGAGAGAAGGTTCAGGCGGCGACGCGCTGCGGGACGCGAAGGCCTTCGATGATCATCCGGTTGACTTCGATCAGCTCGCGGATGCGCTCACGGCCGGCGATCACGTCGCTGGTGTAGCGATCGACCCACAGGCCGAGCGAGACGATCTGCGCGCGCAGATCGCGCGGCAGGCCGTTATTGGGGTCGTTACAATCGGTGGTGAAGGCGTGCCACATCTCGCGATTGCGATGCAGCGACGGCATCAGCAGCGCGCCCTTCGCGCCCCGCTCTTCCGCATCCATCATCTCGCCGGTGATCTCGCCCAACAACCTGAGCTCCGCCGAGCGCGGCGTTTCGGCCCGGGCACGGGCTGCCTGATAAGCACTAAGGGTCATGCTCGCTCCATTTGCTTGACCCTTCATTCTAGGACGGTTGCGACCGCTCCGGGTGCGAACATCCTATAAGATTACTGCGCCCACCCGATTTCGGGCGCGCATCCGGGGAAAATCATTGGCCAACGCTATCCTTCCGCACGCGCTGCCGTCGGCACTGGACGCCTATCCGGGCGTGACCCTGTTGTCGCTCGACTGCTTCGACACGCTCCTGTGGCGCGACGTGCATGCCCCGCGCGACCTGTTCGGCGCGCTGGGCGAAGCCAATCTGCTCCAGCGCGGCTGGGCCGAGCAGGCCGCGCGCAACAACGCCGCCGTCAGCCACCGCCGCAATGAAGTCCATATCGACGAGATCTATGCCGAGCTGATGCCGCTGGCGAGCGCCGCCGAGCGCCGCGCCGCCGTGCAGGACGAGCTCGACGCCGAAGCACGCCATTGCTTCGCCTTCACGCCGACCGTGGAGCTGATGCGCGCGGCCAAGGCCCGGGGCATCGAGACGATCATCGTCTCCGACACCTATCTCGACGAGAAGCAGCTGCGCGGGCTGATCACCGCCGCTGCGGGCGAGGAAGTCGCCGGTCTGATCGGCCGCATCTTCTGCTCGTCGCACTACGGCAAGGCGAAGAGCGAAGGCCTGTACGAGCCGGTGCTCAAGGCACTGAAGCTTGCGCCCGAGAAGATCCTGCATATCGGCGACAACAAGAAGGCCGATGTCGACGGCGTCGCGCCCTTCGGCGTCAATACACTGCACCTCAAGCAGTTCACCGAAGGCACCGAGCAGCGCATCCGGCTGGAGAGCGCGATCAGCAACATCTTCCACGCGACCGAAGCGGGCCTGGCGATCACCCATCAGCCGCATCGCGCGACGATCGCGGCGAACGAGCCGCGGATGAGCGACACGGCCGAGGTGCTCGGCTACACCACGCTCGGGCCGGCGCTGCTCGGCTTCGACCGCTGGCTGGAAGAGGAAGCTGCCGCGCTGCAGGCGCAGAATGGCGGCACCGTCCATGCCGTGTTCCTGATGCGCGATGGCCATCTGCCGCAGCTGGTCCATGAGGCACGCGGCCGCACCGGCCACGCCGTCGAGATCAGCCGCTTCACCGCCACCGCCGCCTCGCTGCGCACCGCGGAAGCGGTCGAGCATTATGTCCAGCGCGAGATTCTGAGCGACCTGCGCGCGGTTGCGCAGCAGTTGCTGCTGCCGGCCCCCGAAGCCGCCAAGCTGCTCAAGGACCATAACCGTCCCCTGCCCTTCATGCGGGCGGTGCAGGAGCCGCAGCGCATGCGCCGCATCACCGCGGCATCGCGCGCCTTTGCCGACCGGCTGGTCGCCCATGTCCGCAAGGAAGTGAACCCGGCCAAGGGCGACACGCTGATGCTGGTCGACCTGGGCTATAACGGGTCGGTCCAGAACGATATCGACGGCCTGCTTGCCGGCGCGCTCGGCGTGAAGGTCGCCGGCCGCTACCTGCTGCTGCGCGAGCAGTCGCGCAGCGGCCTGGATAAGAAGGGCTTTATCGGCCACGACGACTATGACTGCGCGGCGCTGGAATCGCTGTGCGCCAATGTCGCCGTGCTCGAGCAGCTGTGCACCGCGGCCCAGGGCTCGGTCGTCGACTATGAGAAGGATGGCACCGCCATCCGCCGGGGCAACTCGATCAAGTCGCGCCAGTCGGCTGTCCGCGACCGGGTGCAGGAAGGCTGCCTGCGTTTCGTTCGCGACGAAGGCAAGGCGATCATCCGTGCGGCCGCGCCGACGCACGAGACGGTCATGTGGCGCCGTGCTGCCGCGGCCGTCCTTGGCCGGCTGATGTATGTGCCGCTCGGGTCCGAGCTGGCAGTGCTCGGCGAGTTCGAGCACGATATCAACCTGGGCGTCGACAACACCGTCTCGCTGTTCGACCCGGCCATCGCGAAGAAGGGCCTGCGCCAGCGCGGCCTGTTCTACATGAAGGGCGCCGAGCGCATGTACCTGCCGGCCGAGCTGCACGGCGAAGGCCTGGCGCTCAAGCTGAGCCTGCTCGCCCAGCGCCGCTTCGCGATGCCGCTGAAGTACCAGGATTTCGTCGACAACTCGATC
Source organism: Sphingomonas kyeonggiensis (assembly GCF_014204495.1). Classification (GTDB taxonomy): domain Bacteria; phylum Pseudomonadota; class Alphaproteobacteria; order Sphingomonadales; family Sphingomonadaceae; genus Sphingomonas; species Sphingomonas kyeonggiensis_A. The sequence goes on from NZ_JACHLN010000003.1 coordinate 349,544, forward strand.
TCGCTGCCGCTGATCGTCGCCGACGGCAACCAGGTCTCGACCGGCAACGTCACCGCCACGCCGACGCATGACGGCTATTACCTGGCTCCCATTCCGATTGGCGACAGCCGCTTCTCGGTGGGCGTCCAGTTCGGCCAGCTCTACGACTATGTTCAGGTGGAGAGCGCGGTGTTCATGCCGGTCGAAACCTTCCTGAGCGACAAGATCCAGCATGGCACCGGCGAGATCGATGCCCTGCCCTCGCTCGAAGGCATGGACCAGGTCGCGCCGCACCTCTTCCGCTGCGAGAACGAGTTCTCCTTCATGATGGTGCCGCCGCCGCCCCGCCAGGGCGACCGGCCGATGATGCTCGCCATCGCCTTCCGCCCGATTGCCGCGCGCGCGCCCGCCGCGCCCGCGCCCGCCACCACCACGCTCATGGGAGCCGTCGCATGACTCTGCTGATCCACTCCATGTCCGAATTCTCGGACATCATCCTCCAGGCGCTGCAAATCGCCGGTGCCCGCAACATTGCCGAGGTCGGCGCCGAGTTCGGCGGCACCTCGCAGCAGCTCGCCGCCTATGCCCGCGTGACCGGCGGCAGCCTGACCAGCATCGATCCGGCGCCGAAGCAGGAGTTCATCGACTGGGTCAACCAGACCCCCGAGGTCCGCCACATCGCCAAGCCGAGCCATGACGCGATGCCCGAGCTCTCGGGCATCGACGCCTGGGTGATCGACGGCGATCACAACTATTACACCGTGATCGAGGAGCTGCGCATCGCCGACCGGCTGGCGCGCCGCGACGGCAAGCCGCTGTTCGCGCTGATGCACGACGTCTCCTGGCCCTGCGCCCGGCGCGACTGCTATTACGCACCCGACCGCATCCCCGAGGAACACCGCCACCCCTACAGCTTCGAGGGCGGCGTGGCGCTCGGCAGCGCGGCCTGCACCCCCAATCGCGGCTTCCGCGGCGCCGGCAGCTTCGCCTGGGCGCTGCACGAGGGCGGCCCGCGCAACGGCGTGCTGACCGCGGTGGAGGATTTCCTCGACGAAGCCCGCACCGACGAGCGCCAGCTCGCCTGGGCGCATGTGCCCGCGGTGTTCGGCCTCGGCGTGCTCTTCGATTCCTCGGCCCCCTGGGCGCCGGCGCTCGCCGAGATGATCATGCCCTGGCACAACAACAAGCTGCTGGCCTCGCTCGAGGCGAACCGCCTGCGCAACTACCTGGCCGTCATCGACTGGCAGGACCGCGCCGCCGAAGCCGCTTAACCAATTTGCCGGGGCGGCGACCCTGCCCCGGCAAAACCTTCCTATAATTCTGGAAACAACAGGGACATTGGGCGAACCGCCATGCTCAACGGCATCGGATTCATCATCATTCTCGTCTGCGTATTCGGCAGCTTCGTGATCTCGGGCGGCAAGTTCGAGATCATTGCGCACGCATTGCCGCACGAGATGATGGCTATCGCAGGCGCATCGATCGGCGCGTTCATCGTCGCCAACTCGATGTCGACCGTGAAGAACGCCGGCAAGGGCATCATGCGCTCCTTCAAGGGCAGCAAGTGGAAGGCGCAGGACTATAAGGACCTGCTCACCCTGATGTTCACCGTGCTCTCCACCTTCAAGAAGGGTGGCGCCACGGCGCTGGAGCCGCACCTGGACAAGCCCGAGGACAGCAACCTCTTCACGCCCTATCCGCGCCTGCTCAAGGACCATCACCTGATCGAGTTCGTCTGCGACTATCTCCGCATGATGACGGTCAACTTCGAGGACCCGCATCAGATCGAGGCCGCGATGGACGCGGACATCGAGAAGCATCACCACGAAGAGGCCGGTCCGCAGCACGCGCTCCAGATCATGGCCGACGGCCTGCCCGCGATCGGCATCGTCGCCGCGGTTCTGGGCGTCATCAAGACCATGGGCTCGATCGACCAGCCGACCGAGATCCTCGGCTCGATGATCGGCGGCGCGCTTGTCGGTACCTTCCTCGGCGTTCTGCTCAGCTACTGCGTGGTGGGTCCGCTCGCCTCCAAGCTGCTCGAGACGATCGATGCCGACTGCAAGCCCTTCCAGATCGTGAAGACGGCGATCGTCGCCTATGCCCAGAACCAGCCGGTTCAGGTGGCCATTGAAATTGCTCGCCGCATGACGCCGTCGGCCTACGCGCCGACCTTCCAGCAACTCGAAACCGCACTTGACGAGGCCAAGAATGGACCAGTCCCAGCAGCTGCCTGATGCCGAGGAGCGCGCGCTGCGTCTCCCCGCCCATGGCACCACCGTTACGGCCGAAGACCTGCGCGTGCGCCTCGTGCTCGCCGCAGACCTCGACGACGCGATCGAAATCGATGCGTCGGAAGTCGAGAGCGTCGGCCAGGCCGTCCTCCAGCTCCTCGTCGCCGCGCGCGCCGAAGCTGCTGCGGGCGGCCAGGAATTCCGCATCGCCAACCCTAGCCCCGCATTCGTCGATCGCGTGAACCGCAGCCAGCTGGCCGCGGCGATCGGCCTCGAGACCGGAGACGTTCTGTGAGCAAGTTGATCCTTACCGTCGATGATTCGGCGAGCATGCGCATGCTGCTCAAGACGTCGCTGACCGCCCAGGGCTTTCGCATCGAAAGCGCCAATGACGGCGAGCACGGCCTCGAGCGCATGCACGAAGTGAAGCCCGACCTTCTGATCACCGACATCAACATGCCGAAGATGGACGGTTTCGAGCTGATCGAGGCAGTGCGCGGCGTGTCTGAATTCCGCGGCACGCCGATCCTGGTGCTGTCGACCGAATTCTCGGACGAGAAGAAGGCCCGCGCCCGCTCGGCCGGCGCCACCGGCTGGATCACCAAGCCGTTCGAAGCCACCAAGCTGGGGGCGGCCATCCGCCGCGTGTGCCCGTGAGCGACGAACTCGACGAAATCCAGGCGATCTTCTTCGAAGAATGCGCCGAAGGTCTGGTGACCGCCGAGCAGGGCCTTTCGGCCATGCAGGCCGGCGACGTCTCGGCCGAAACCATCGCGGGCGTGTTCCGCGCGGTCCACTCGATCAAGGGCGGCGCCGGCGCGTTCGGCCATGCTGACCTCACGGCCTTCGCGCACAAGTTCGAGAACGTCCTCGACGAAGTGCGCGGCGGCAAGATCCCGCCGAGCCCCGGCGTGGTCAAGGTGATGCTGAGCGCCTTCGACATCCTGACCGACCATGTCGAATCCGCCAAGGGCCTGGCGCCCCGCCCGGCCGACCAGGCCGCGCTCGCCGCGCTCGAGCAGGTTCTCGCGAACAAGGGCGCCGATGACGGCGCGCCCGTGGCCAACTCCACCGCCCCGGCACCCGCGGCGGTGGAGACTCCGGCCGCGCCGGCCGCCGACGAGGCGGACGAGTTCGGCTTCGTGCCGATGGCCGTGTCGCTCGACGATTTCGACGCCCCCGCCGAGGCTCCGGCCGCGGACGCGCCGTGGATCGTCACCTTCAAGCCTTCGCGCGCCGCGCTGGCCAATGCCGGCGAGCCGCTGCTGATCGTCCGCGAGCTCGAAGCGCTCGGCGCCGAGACCGTCGCGGTCGACACCTCGACGGTGCCGCCGCTGCGCGACCTCGATCCCGAGGACGCCTATTTCACCTGGACGCTGCGCGTTCCGGGCGAAGTGAGCGAGAGCGACATCAACGACTGCTTCGACTTCGTCGCACCGGATTCGATCGTCGAGGTCCGCCGTGACGAGACCGCTGCCCCGGCCGCCGCGCCGGTGGCCGAGGTTGCCGCCGCGGACGAGTTCGGCTTCGTGCCGGTGACCGCCGGCGTCGAGGACTTCGCCGCCGAGATGCAGCGCGTCGTCGAGACGATCGCCGCAGCCTCGCCGGCCGTCGGCAGCGTCGATACGCCCGCTATCGCCCCCAAGGCGAACAGCGATGCGCAGCAGACGATCCGCGTCGACCTGGGCAAGCTCGACCTGCTGCTCAACCTGGTCGGCGAGCTGGTGATCCGCAACTCGATCCTGGCCGACCGGCTCTCGCCGGCCGATCGCCAGCGCGTGGAACTCCCGGAACTGGCCCGCCTGACGCGCCAGATCCAGGACAATGTCATGTCGCTGCGCGCCCAGCCGATCAAGCAGGCCTTCAGCCGCGTGCCGCGCATGCTGCGCGACCTCTCGGTCGAGACCGGCAAGACGATCAACCTCGAGACCACCGGCGAGACGACCGAAGTCGACAAGGGCGTGATCGAGAAGATCGGCGATCCGCTGACCCACATGATCCGCAACGCCGCGGACCATGGCCTGGAAAGCGCCGAGGAGCGCATCGCCGCGGGCAAGTCGCCCGAGGGCACGATCAAGCTCTCGGCCGAGCAGAAGGGCGCGCGCATCTTCGTGCGGGTCTCGGACAATGGCCGCGGCATCAATCGCGAGCGCGTCAAGGCCAAGGCCATCGAAAAGGGCATCATCCCCGCCGATGCGCAGCTGTCGAACGAAGAGATCGATCAGCTGATCTGCGCCCCGGGCTTCTCCACCGCGGAGACGATCTCGAACATCTCGGGTCGCGGCGTGGGCATGGACGTGGTCCGCTCGAACGTGGAAGCGCTTGGCGGCCGCATCGAGATCCACTCGGTTCCGGGTGAAGGCACCACCTTCACCATGATCCTGCCGCTCACCCTGGCGATCCTGGACGGCATGATCGTCCGCCTCGCCGGCCAGCGCTTCGTGCTGCCGCTCGCGCATGTGCTCGAGACGGTCCAGCCCGAGCCGGGCCAGGTCAAGCGCACCGCGCCGGACAGCGAAGTGATCGACATGCGCGGCGAATATGTGCCGGTGAAGCGCACGACCGAGATCTTCGGGCTGAACGACGACCGCGCGGTCGAGGACAGCCTCGTCGTGATCGTCGAGAGCGAAGGTTCGGGCAAGGTCGGCCTCGTCGTCGACACGATCGATGACCGCCGCGAGGTCGTCATCAAGAGCCTCGACCAGAATCTCCACCCGATCCGCGGCCTGGGCGGCGCCACCATCCTTGGTGACGGCTCGATCGCACTCATCCTCGATATCGAGGCGCTCGTCGCCTCCACCAACCGCTATACCCCGAAAGGACTGGCAGCATGACCACGACCAACGACAACGCCGGTACCGACCGCAAGATCGTTACCTTCTCGCTCGCCCAGCAGACCTTCGGGATCGACATGCGCGCGCTGATCGAAATCCGTGAATGGGACGAGCCGACCCCGCTCCCCAACGTTCCGGGCTTCATCAAGGGCGTGACCAACCTGCGCGGCAACGTGATCCCGGTGGTCGGCCTCGCCGAGCGCCTGGGCTGGGAGCCGAGCGTGATCCATGCCCGCTCCTGCGTGCTGGTCGTCAACATCGCGGGCAAGCAGGCCGGCTTCCTGGTCGACGAAGTCAACGACATCGTCGCCATCGGCGAGACCGAGATCCAGCCAGCCCCCGAGGTCGAGACGATCGAGCCGACCGTGATCGCGGGCCTGGTGCGCATCGCCACGCGCCAGAAGGACGGCACCCGGGACGAGAAGGGCACCATGGTGCTGCTGCTCGACCTCGACGCGCTGAGCCTGACCAAGCACCTGGATCTCGCAGCGTGACCGCCGCCGGGGGCGCCCTGGCGCCTGCCGGCGTCGGGGTGGGCATGGCGGCGGCGAATGCGGAGCTCACGCCCCGCGATTTCGCCGCCATCGCCGCCATCATGCACGAGGATGCGCGCATCGCGCTGAGCGAGGCGAAGACCACGCTCGTCCAGTCGCGCCTGGGGCGCCGGCTGCGCGAGCACGGCCTGGCCAAGTTCTCCGACTATGTCGCGCTCGTGCAGAGCGACCCGGTGGAACGCCATGCGATGGTGGTGGCGCTGACCACGAACCACACGCATTTCTTCCGCGAGCCGCATCACTTCGATCATTTCCGCGAACACGTCCTGCCGGTGCTCAAGCGCAAGCAGGGTCCGATCCGGATCTGGTCGGCGGGATGCTCGTCGGGCGAGGAAGTCTATACGATCGCCATGTGCCTGCTGGGCCCGGACCGCACGTCGGCCACCTGGCTGCGCAACGCGGACGTCCGGCTGCTCGCCACCGACATCGCTCCCCACGTCGTGGAATCGGTACGTCGCGGCTTCTATGCCGACAACGTCGCCGAGGCGGTGCCCGAGCCTTATCGCTCCACCTGGATGAAGCCTGTGCAGGGCGGCTACCAGATGGCCGACGAGGCACGCGCGCTGGTGACGGCCAAGGTGCTCAACCTGTTCGAGCCCTGGCCGCTCAAGGCCGCCTATGACGTGATCTTCTGCCGTAACGTGATGATCTATTTCGGGGATCCCGCGAAGGAAGAGCTGGAGGCGGGTTTCGTCAACCAGCTGGCTCCCGGCGCGCACCTCTATATCGGTCACTCGGAACGGCTGATCGGGCCGGCGGCGCGCCACATGCGCTCGTGCGGTCACACCATCTATCAGAAGCCGGAGGTGCACTGATGGCACCGGTACGTACGCTTATCGTCGATGACAGCGCCTCGATGCGCGCGACGCTCAAGCGCATGCTTGCCCAGGACCCGGCAATCGAGGTCGTCGGCATGGCGCCCGAGCCGTTCGCGGCCCGGGAGATGATCAAGCAGCTCAACCCCGACGTGCTGACGCTCGACGTCGAGATGCCGGGGATGGACGGGCTGTCGTTCCTAGAGCGCATCATGCGCCTCCGGCCGATGCCGGTGGTGATGTGCTCGACGCTGACCGCCCGCGGCGCGGAAGTGACGATCGAGGCGCTCCGCCTGGGCGCGGTCGACTATGTCACCAAGCCCAGCGGCACGCCCGAGGATATCGAGCGCGACGCGGTGCTGCTCTGCGAGAAGGTGAAGGCCGCCGCCCGTTCGGTCGCCCGCGCCGGCCCGCAGCGCCTGCCCGCCCAGCCGACCCTCGCCGCTGGCGCGGTCGGGGACCGGATCATCGCGCTCGGTTCGTCCACCGGTGGCGTCGAGGCGCTGTTCTCGCTGCTGCCGGCACTGCCGGAAAACTGCCCGCCGGTGCTGATCGTCCAGCACATGCCGGCCGCGTTCACCCGCAATTTCGCGGAGCGGCTGAACGGCGAATGCAGGGTCCAGGTTGTGGAAGCTACGGATGGCGCGCCGGTGCTGCCCGGAACCGTCTATATTGCTCCTGGAGGGCAGCGCCACATGGAGCTGCGTGGGGGCGTCCGCGGCCATATCAAGCTGCGCGAGGGCGACCCCGTCTCCGGCCACCGGCCTTCGGTGGACACGCTGTTTCACTCGGTCGCGCCCCTGGGCGCTGCCGCGGTCGGCGTGATCCTCACCGGCATGGGTGCCGATGGCGCGCAGGGGATGCTGGCGATGCGCCGGGCGGGTGCCCGGACGCTGGGTCAGAGCCGCGAAACCTGCGTTGTCTGGGGAATGCCGCGTTCGGCCAAGGAGCTGGGTGCGGTGGAACATGAAGTTGGTTTGTCAGGCATGCCTGAGGCGATCCTCAAGGCCTGCCGTGAAAAGATTGGGAGCGTCTGATGCCTGCTGCTGCAGCGATCAAGGTGATGGTGGTCGATGACCAGACCAGCATGCGCGCGATGATCCGTCGCGCTCTGCAGGATCTCGGGTTCAAGGACGTGCGCGACAAGCCGAGTGCCCAGGAAGCCCTGGCCTCGGTCAAGGCCGACCGCGTGCACCTGATCATCTCCGATTTCAACATGCCGGAAATGGACGGCCTCCAGTTCCTGGAAGCGGTCCGCACCGATGCGGTGATCGGCAAGACGGTGTTCATCATGCTCACCGGCTCGTCGGACAAGGAGATCGTCCAGAAGGCCGCGGCCCTGGGCGTGAACAACTATGTCGTGAAGCCCTTCGCGCCCGCCGCGCTGAAGGAGAAGATCGAGCGCGTCTTCGGCGAGCTCACCTGATGCGCCGGCTCGCCATTGTTCAGGGCGAGCATGCCGTGGTCGCCGAGCCGGGGGTGGTCGTGTCCACCCTGCTCGGCAGCTGCGTCGCGGCCTGTCTGTTCGATCCGGTCGCCCGGGTCGGGGGCATGAACCACTTCCTGCTCGGCGAGCCCAGTGCGGACCAGCGCGTGGGTGCCGCCGAGATGGCGCGCTACGGCGTGCATGCCATGGAAGTGGTCATCAACGGGATGATGCAGAAGGGCGCGGTGCGCGGCCGGCTGATGGCGCATCTATACGGGGGTGCCAACATCGTCTCCGGACTGGGCTCGATCGGCTCCTCGAACGCGTCGTTCGCGCGCCGCTTCATGGAAACCGAAGGCATCCAGGTGGCGCATGCGGACCTGGGGGGAACGAGCGCGCGCAAGATCGAGTTCCTGCCGCATGAGGGCCGCAGCCGCTGCGTCAAGGTTACGGACCGCGTGCCCGAGCGCCCGCTGGTCCCCGTTCAAGCCCCGGTTTCCGGTGGCGATTTGGAGCTGTTCTGATGTCCTGCATGCCCATCCCCTCACAGCTCTCCGGTTCGCAGGCGATCGCCGGCTTCGACCCCTTCTCGTCGACGCTCCACACCGTGGTGGCGAACGAGATCCGCGAGATGCGGGTGAAGCTCGAGGCACTGGCGGAAGTGCTCGTCTGCGACGAGCATTTCGCGGCCTCCTACCTCGAGCAGCTGCAGGACTTCGACTATCTCATCCAGCATGCGGATGAGTGCGTGAACCTGCTCGAGCGGATTGCCGGTGGCGAGGACTCGCTCACCGCGATCGGCCATATCCGCCTCGGCGCCGTGCAGCAGCGCATGCGCGACGCGCTTCGGAGCGCCTGACCATGCCAGCTTATGGCGGCAATGATCGCCCCATCATCGTCAAGAAGGTCAAGAAGGTCGCCGGGGGTCACCATGGCGGCGCCTGGAAGGTCGCATATGCCGACTTCGTGACCGCGATGATGGCGTTCTTCATGCTGCTGTGGCTGATCGCCAATCCGGACAAGCAGCGCCTGAAGGGCCTCGCCGCCTATTTCTCGCCGACCGTGTCCGACACCGCGCCGTCGACGCCCGTGATGGGAACGTCGGAAGGTGCTGGCGGCCAGGCGCGTCGTTCGTCGAACGACAGCAGCCGCGCCAACGGCACGCCGACCACCGAGGCCGCGACCAGCGGCGCGGCGCGCGGCGGCACCGCCAATGTGCCCGACACCTCGATGCGCGTCCTCGCCAGCGAGCTGCAGGTCGCGCTCGATTCCGTGCCGCAGGACCAGGGCCGCAAGAGCGTTGCGATCCAGCCGGACCGCAACGGCATGCGCATCACGCTGATGGACACCGACAAGCAGTCGATGTTCCGCGCCGGCACCGCCGAGCTCAACCCGTTCGCCCGTTCGCTGCTCGCCAAGACCGCGGCCAAGCTTGCCCAGTCGGGCGGCCAGATCGCGATCGAGGGGCATACCGATGCCTCGGGCGGTGGCCAGAGCGACGCCAACTGGCAGCTTTCGGGCGCCCGCGCGCTCGCCGCACGCCAGGCGATGATCGCATCCGGCATGACAGCGGACCGCTTCGCAGAGGTCGTCGCCATGGGCGGCACCCGGCCGGTGTTCCCGGACCAGCCCGATCGACCGGAGAACCGGCGGATCACCATCGTCCTGAAGGCGGAAGCTTCCTCGCTGCCGACCGACAGCAGCTTCAAGTTCTGAGTATCGGCGCCATGAAGAAGATCCTGTTCCTGATCGTCGTGCTGCTCTCCGGGCTTGGCCTGGGGGGCGCTGCCGCATTCGGCACCCTGCTGGTGCTGGGGCCCCGCCCTGCCCAGGCCGCTTCGGCTCCGGCAGCTGCAGAGGAAGTCAAGACGGCGTTCGTGCCCGTCGACAAGCTGCTCGCGCCGCTCGTCTCGGCCGATGACGGCCGCCTGACCGGCTATGTCCAGTTCCAGTTCAACCTCGAGGTGCCGGAGGACAAGTCGTCCGAGGTGACCGCGCGGCTGCCGCTGCTGCTCCACGCGATCAACATGCGCACCTTCAAGACGCCGATGGCAGCGGGCAAGGACGGGCTGCTGCCCAGCCTCGACCAGTTCCGCAAGGTAGTGGAAGCATCGGCCCCCGAAGCGTTCGGCGCCGGCGTCGTCCGCAAGGTCGCGATCACCCAGGCTACCCCTGCGTAAACTACGTATTTTGCGGCGTGGGGGCCCGCGTCCGCCACGGTTCTACCTATAAAATAGTATGAACCCGCAACCAGCCGAGGACATAGTGGAAGCCATCCCCGCCAGCGCATTCGAGGATCGCGACGACTGGGTCGAGCGCGCGCCACGTGCCGTGGCCACCCTGCTCGTCGGCAAGCTGAGCCATGAGGGCAATCCCGGCCAGCTTTGCCGCGTACGGAACATTTCCGAGCATGGCATGCAGATCGACACGATCGCGTCCCTGCTGCCGGCCATGAAGATCAGCGTCGAGCTGCGCGGTGGCGCCCAGCTGAGCGGCGCGATCGCCTGGACCAAGGGCAGCCGCGCCGGAGTCCGCTTCGACGCACCCGCCGACGTCAACGCGATCCTGGGCAAGCCCCAAGCCGAAGCCACCGCAGCGCGCCCGCGCTCGCCGCGCTTCACCGCCGACGTGCCGGCGCGGATCAGCTCGCTCGGCCGCTCGATCGACGTGATCGTCGCCGACCTATCCCAGGGCGGCGCCTGCCTGCGCCTGCAGCGCACGCTGCGCGTCGACAGCGAAGTGATCCTGATGATCCCCGGCCTGCCCACGCGCCGCTGCACCACGCGCTGGAGCAACGAGGAATTCGCGGGCATCGCCTTCCACGATCCGATTTCCTATACCGAGCTCTCGGCCTGGCTGGACAGCCCCGCCGCGCATAGCTGAACGGCTCTACGCTCTTAACGCAGACTGGGGCGTCCGTGCCGTGGCACGGGCGCCTCTTTTTGCGTTCCAACACTGGTTGCGCTCCGACTCGCGGAAGTACACAAAGTACAGGCCAAGAGCGGGTTTTCGCCCTAGCTATCTTCCCTATTTTCCCGGAGACGCGTCCGATCTCGCAATATTCTTGCGGCAGCGTGATCCTATTTTTCCAACAGAATGAAAGAGTGGCCAGCCATCAGGCGGGCAGGACCGGTCGATCAGACGAAATCCTACATTGCAAGGACGGGACGGAACCACGGCCTCGCTCAGCAGGGGCCGTGCCAGAAGACCTTGTGGCTGAGCTCGGAATAACAGCCCTCGAGCATCGGCAACGCCCGCTTGCCGGCACCGACATGATATCCCCAACCGCCATCGAAAAAGGGCTTGATCAGGATATCGACGCCCCATTCGTGCACGATGACGCGATCGGGATGGAGGCCCGCAATGGCAGCGGGCCATTGGCTCTCCGGGATGGAAGCATGATATTCCGGCGGCCTGGCCGGATATCTTGCGATCAGCGCTTGGGCTTCGCCGCGGATCGCCGCCAGCCTTGCCGGATCGGATACGGGCCAGGGGAGATGCGAGAGCAGCAACAGCACGCCATAGGCCAGCAGCATCGCCAAGACCACGAGCGCGATGGTGCAGCCTTTCCGACGCGTCATCTGCGAAGTGAAGCATATCTTCGATGCGTTAGCTATCGGCAGCACAGATATACGGCACTGCAATCCTCGCTTTCCGGGGGGAGGATTGATTGAACAACCCTCTGCCCCCCAAAGCAAAAAGGGCGGGCGCCCCCCGGCACCCGCCCTTTCTTCCCTGAACACTCGGCCGCTTCGCTATGTGGCGAAGCTTTTGACCAGCGACCCGGCGACCAGCGCCCAGCCATCCACCAGCACGAAGAAGATGATCTTCATCGGCAGGGATATCGTTGGTGGCGGTAGCATCATCATGCCCATCGCCATCAGCACCGCCGACACCGCCAGGTCGATGACCAGGAACGGCAGCAGCAGAAGGAAACCGATCTCGAAGGCGCGGCGCAGCTCGGAGATCATGAAGGCCGGCGCCAGCGTCGTCAGCGGGGTCTCGGCGCGGTTCTGGATCGGCTTGCCGCCCAGATCCGCGAACAGCTTGAGATCGCCGTCGCGCACCTGGCTGAGCATGAACTTCTTGAAGGGCTCGGCGGTGCGCTCGAACGCGACCTGCTCGGTGATCTGACCCTTGGTGTAGGGATCGACGCCCTGCTCCCACGCCTTGTTGAAGGTGGGGGCCATGACGAAGAAGCTGAGGAACAGCGCCAGGCTGATAATCACGGGGTTGGGCGGCACGCCGGGCGCGCCGATACCGGTGCGCAGCAGCGAGAGCGCGACCACCATGCGGGTGAAGCTGGTGACGGTCATCAGCAGGCCTGGGGCCAGGCTGAGCACCGTCAGCATCAGCACCAGCTGGATCGCCTTGGCCGAGAGCGCGCCGTCAGCGCCGCCGATGTTGATCGTCGTGCCCTTGGACTGGGCATACGCCTCAGCCGGCATGAGGATCAGGGCGGCGACCGCCGCCGCGAGGATCTTATGCATCGATCGCGGCCCGGACCGCTGCGCGGTTCCACCGCGTGGTGTTGCGCGGCTCGCGGACGCGCTTGGGCGGACGCTGGGCCGACGGCGTGCAGGCTGCAACCACCGTGGGCGAGGCGACCTTGGCGGCAGCGCGCTTGGCCGGGCGCTTCGGCAGCTCGATCGACTTGGGCAGCTCGATCAGCTTCGAAATCTCGGGAAGCTTGGGCAGCTCGACACGATCGACAAGCTTGGCGAAGTTGCCGCGCAGCGCGGCGAGATCCTCGGCCAGGTTGGCGGCCGGCACCGGCTCCGCGGCGACTTCCGGCTCGGCCGGCTCGGGCGCGGCGATGCCGGTCTCGATCGTCGACTGGCCCTCGGGGCCGAACATCACGAGATGCTCCATCCCGTCACGGCGGATCAGCGCGACCGAGCGCTTGCCGTCGACCGAAAGCCGCTCGACGATCTCGATACGCTTGCGGCGCGAGCTGCTCACGCGGCCGGGCAGCTTCACGTCATAGCGCTTCACGAACCACAGCGCGCCGGCGAGCATGCCGAGCACCATTCCGAGCGCACCGATGGTGCGCAGCATCGACAGGATATCCATCAGTGGCGCTGCTTCTTCACGAGCTCGGTGATCTCGAGCGACATCACTTCGCCGTCGACCAGGACGACGCCCTTCGCGACGAGTTCGTCATTCACATATACGAGCGAGGGATCATCCTGGCTGCTTTCCAGCGGGATCATCGCGCCACGGCTCATCTGCAGGACCTGGCGGATCGGCACATTGGCCGAGCCCAGCACGATCGACATATCGACCATAATTCCGTCGAGCACTGACATGCGTGTTCCTTTCTGGATGACTTATAGGAACCTTTTTTCCGCGCTCGGCGCCCGGCCCGGCAATTTTTGCCTACAATGGAGGAAACGGCCCATCGGGGGCTGGCTGGAAGGACGACCATGGACCTCAAGACCTCGCTCGGCATCTCCGCCTCGGGCCTGCGCGCACAGTCGCTGCGCATGCGCGTGATCGCGGAAAATCTGGCGAACCAGGACTCGGTTTCGGACACCCCGGGCGGCGATCCCTATCGCCGCCGCGTCGCCAGCTTCAAGGCCGAGATCGATCGCTCGACCGGCGGCATGGGCGTGAAGGTCAAGTCGATCGAGAACGACAAGTCCGATTTCACCAAGGTCTATCAGCCGGGCCACCCGGCCGCGGACAAGGACGGCTATGTCCTCAAGCCCAATGTCAACGGCCTGATCGAAACGGCCGACATGAAGGCTGCACAGCGCAGCTACGAAGCCAATCTCAATGCCATCGAGGCCGCGAAGAGCCTGACGATGCGCACCATCGATCTCCTCAAGTAAAGGATACCCGGAATGTCCATCGGAGCACTTGATGCGATGTCGGCCTATGGCCGCGTCGCAGGCCTTGGCGGTACCAACAGCAAGACCGACCCGATCAAGACCGGCGGCAGTGCCGGCGGCTTCGGCGCAATGGTCGAGGACATGGTCACCGGCACGGCCGACCAGCTGCGCACCGCCGAGAAGGCGTCGGCCCAGCAGGTTGCCGGCAAGGGCGACCTGATCGACGTCGTCACCGCGATCGGCGCCGCCGAGACCGCGCTCGACACCATGGTCGCCGTGCGCGACCGCGTGGTGAACGCCTATTCCGACATCATGCGGATGCAGATCTAACCGCGATGCTGCCGTCGCAGGTCCTTGCGCTGGCGCAGAGTGCGCTGATGCTGGTGCTCACCATCGCAGGTCCGCTGCTGCTGACCTCGCTGATCGTGGGCACCGTCATCGGCCTGCTCCAGGCGCTGACGCAGATCCAGGAAACGACACTCACCTTCGTCCCAAAACTGCTGGCGATGGGACTGGTGCTGCTGTTGATGCTCCCGACGATCGGCGCGGCGCTGAGTGACTTCATGACCAAGATCAGCGGCATGATCGTGACCGGCGGATGACCCTGCCCCCCGATATTGCCCTGCAGGCCTCGGCCTTCTTCATCGTCTTCGCCCGCGTGGGCGCGGTACTGATGCTGCTCCCGGTGTTCGGCGACGATGCGATCCCGGGCCGCATCCGGCTGATGATCGCCTTCGGGCTCTCGGCCACCATGTACGGCCTGGTCGGCGCCCCTGCCCGCGTCGCGGTCGAGGCCGGCGCCGCCCTGCCCGCCGTGCTCGTCGCCGAGCTGATGACCGGCCTGGCCATGGGCATGATCGTCAAGATCCTGTTCTTCTCGGTCTCGATGGCGGGATCGATCATCTCCACCCAGATCGGCTTGTCCTCCGCGGTGATCTTCGATCCCGCGCAGAGCGGCAGCGCGCCGATGCTCTCCAAGTTCGTCGCCATGGCGGCGGCGCTGGTCTGCATGGGCATGCAGGTCCACCATCTCTGGCTCGGCGCGATCGTCCACAGCTACCAGAGCTTCCCGGTCGGCGGCCTGCCGCCGGCGCATGACTTCGCGATGCTCGCGGTCGAGGCGATCACCCGCTCGATGACGCTCGGGCTCAGCCTGGCCGCGCCCCTCCTCATCTACGGCATCGTCTTCAACGTCGCGCTCGGCCTCGCCGCGCGCGTCGCCCCGGCGATCCAGGTCTTCTTCATCGCCCAGCCGCTCAACCTGCTGCTCGGCATCAGCCTGGCCGCGGCCACGCTCGGCACCATGCTCACCTTCTTCGCCCGCGCCATGGGCGATGCGATGCAGGGAGGCTGGTGATGTCGGGCGATACGGACCAGGACGACAAGACACACGACCCTACAGACAAGAAGCTGGAGGACGCCCGCGAGAAGGGCGACGTGCCGATGGCCCCCGAGATGAAGCATGCCGCGATCTTCATCGGCATGCTCGTCGTCATGGGCGGGCTCGGCACCTATACCATGCAGTTGATGGGCAATCTGTTCGTGCGGCTATGGGGCAGCGCCGACGATTTCCGGATGGAGCCGCAGGGCGCCGAGGACTTCGCGACTGGCGTGCTGAGCGCCACCGCGACCGCGCTGATGCCGGTGCTCGGCACGCTGTTCGCCATCGCGCTGATCGGCGGCATCCTCCAGGGCCGGCCGATGATCAGCTGGAGCCGGGTCAAGCCCAAATGGTCCAAGCTCAACCCGGCCAGCGGCGCCAAGCGGATGTTCGGCAAGCAGGCGCTGGTCGAATACGCCAAGACCGTCGCCAAGCTCTGCCTGGTCGGCGGCGTGGCGGCATATCTGGCATGGCCCCATGCCGCCACCGTCGACTCCATGGTCGGCGCGGACCTGCAGGAAGTGGGCAGCGCCACGCACGGCATCGTCTATTCGATGCTGCGCCCGATCGCGATGCTGGTCGGCGCGCTCGCCTTGTTCGATTTCGTCTGGCAGCGCCGCGCGTTCCTCAAGCGGATGCGCATGAGCCTCCAGGAGATCAAGGACGAGCACAAGCAGAGCGAAGGCGATCCGCACATCAAGGCGAAGATCCGCCAGATCCAGATGCAGCGCTCGCGCAACCGCATGATGCAGAACGTGCCCAAGGCGAGCGTGGTGATCACCAACCCGACCCACTATGCGGTCGCGCTGCAATATGATCACGGCCAGATGGCGGCGCCGGTGGTAGTGGCCAAGGGCGTCGACGCGATCGCGCTCAAGATCCGCGAGATCGCGACCGAGAACAATATCCCGTTGGTCGAGAACCGCCCCCTTGCCCGCGCGCTCTATGCCAATGCCGAACTGGATCACCCGATCCCGGTCGAGCATTATGCCGCCGTGGCGGAAGTCATCAGCTACGTCCTGAAGATCGCGAAGAAGCGCGCCTGAGCGCCACTTCCCCGCGATCGTTCAGAGTCCGTCAGAACTTCAGGCGCGCACCTGCCGTGAGCACCACGGCGCTGGCGTTGCGCAGTTCGCCATCGGTGAGGATCGGCGTCTGCGCGGCAGTGCCGGCATAAGCCGCGGTAACGCGGTCGATCGGTGCGTCGGCGAAGCTGACATAATTGGCCGCGAGATCGAGCGAGAGCTTCTTGCTCGCCGCATAGCTGCCGCCGACGCCGAAGTTCCAGCGATCCGAATCCGGCACGCGGGCGTCACGCTCGGTATCCTGGGTCGGCGTGGTCGCGCGCTGGACGCCGGCGCGCAGCGTCACCTTGGGCGACACCGCATAGTCGACGCCGCCGGCATAGCTCCAGCTGGTGCGATAATTCTCCGGAAGCACGGCGTTGACCGGCGCGCCGAGGCGGATCGCATCGAACTTGTCCCAGCCATAGCGGATGACCTGGGCATTGAGGGTCAGCTTGTCCGTCGCCGCGAAGCGGGCGCCGGCAATCGCCTGGGACGGCGTGTAGAACTTCGCCTCGATGCCCGAGAGCGCCATGTTCGACGTCGCGAGCGGGCCGACCAGGCCGGAGACGGTCAGGTCACCCTTCAGCGTGTGCTCGATCGCCGACTTGTAGCTGAGGCCCAGGGTGAAGCGGTTGGAGTGGAGCTGCACGCCGGCGGTCCAGCCGAAGTCCCAGCCATCGCCCTTCAGTTCCTGGCGGCCGTCCGGCAGCGTCGCGGCGAGGTTCGGCAGCGCGTTGCTCAGGCTGGCATCGGTGTATTCGATGTTGAGGCCGGCGCCGACGCGCAGCCAGTCGGTCACTGCCACGCCGATGCTCGGCTGGATGTCGATGGTGCGCAGCTTGGTCTTGTCGGCGCTGTAGCGCGCCCAGCTGTCCGACGGATAATCGGTGGTGAAGCTGTAGGGCGAGGTGATCGACACGCCGAGCGCGATGCGATCGTTGAGCGGCACGGCGATCGCGCCCGAGGGCAGCACGCCGTTGTTGATCGGGTTGCGGGTGATGCCGTTGCCGCCGACCGGCGCGGCGGGCTGGCCCGGGCGGACGATCAGCGTGCCGCTGTCGACGACTTCGCCGCGCGGCAGGATGACGGAAGCGGAGATGGTGCCATCGCCATTCTCGATGCCGCCGATCGAGGCGGGATTCCACCAGATCGAAGCCGAGCCGGTGTCGGCGGCCTCACCGGAGAAGGCGCGGCCGGCGGCGCGCGCGGACTGTTCCTGAAGGTAGAAGGCCTGGGCGTTGGCAGCCTGAGAGAAGCCGATCAGCGCGAACAGCGCGCCGCCGGTGGCAAGCGAAACCTTGTAGGGGGACATTCGGGTAATCCTTGATACGCAGTACTGAACGGAAACTGGGAAACGCGCCTTAACGCACGCGGGTCCAGGTCTGGGTACGGCAGAAGGGCTTGAATACGCAGCCGCGCAGGTTGAGCTGGTCGTTGCCGGTCATCGTCACTTCGGCGCTATAGGTCTTGCCGTCCTCGGCATTGTAGATCTTGCCGCCATACCAGCCGGCGCCCTGCTGCTTGAAGCCCGACAGGATCTGCAGGTTCATCAGCCGCCGGTTGCGCAGCGCCTTGTCGCTGTTCTGGGCATCGGCCAGGTTCGGATTGGTGCGCAGCTTGTCGGACGAGACGATCTTGCCGCAGATCGACGTGCCGCAGCGCGCGATCTCCACGATTCCATTGTGCACGGGGGTCTTCCAGCGACCGACGACTGCGTCGCCGGACTGGGGTGCCGGGGCCGCTGCGACGGCGAGCCCCATAAGCAAAGCCAACATAGGCATACTCTCCTCGAGGGGTCTCCATGCCGGGCTCTGACGGCCGGTCATGGGTGAAACGATCTCGCCCTTTTGAATGCGAAACCGTCGCCGCCTCCCTAGGTTCCAAAAACCGGGTATGCAAATGCGTTCGGATTTGAAACTGAAAAGTCGCCGATGCCGTAGGGTAAATCCGGGCGTGAAATCAGGCCTGAAGATCGAGTTTGGCCAGCTCGACTCGCACGCGCAGCTCGATATCGGACAGGATGGCCGCCAAAGCGGGATCGTCGCTGTGCTCGAAGGTCTCGGACCATTCGACGAGCGCCTGGAGCTTCGCCGGACTGACCACGCCGGCGATCAACTCGCGGTTAAGCTGGTCGAGCATGTCGACGCCGCGCTGGGCATCGACTGCCTGCTTGCGGCGGCGCTCGATCGCAGGATCGGCGGCGGCAAGCGTGACGAGCATCGCGACCGAGGGATTGAGCGCCTGTGCGGCGTTGGTCCCCTGCGGAACGGGCGCAGGCGCGGCGGGCGCCTCGCCTTCTTTCACCGAGAAGCCGGACGCGACCTTGGGCAGCGCAGCCAGCAGGCTTTGCAGCATGGGTCCCTGGAGGTTCTCGATACGCACGAAATCTCGTCCTTCGGCACTTTTTGCCTACCTCTATCCTATAAGAGAATTATCGGAAATTTTCCACTCCCAGGGGTTATATGCTGCGCTACGCCGCTCCCATGATCGCCCTGCTGCTGAGCACGGCCATCGCACCGGCCGCAATGGCCCAGACGCGGATCAAGGACGTCGTCAACGTCGAGAACGTTCGCGACAACCAGCTCGTGGGCTATGGCCTGGTCGTCGGCCTGGCCGGCACCGGCGATCGCCTGCGCAACACGCCATTCACCGAGGAATCGATGCAGGCCATGCTCGAGCGCATGGGCGTGAACATCCGCGGCACCGAGATGAAGACGCAGAACGTCGCCGCCGTCTCGATCACCGCGACGATGCCGCCCTTCGCGCGCAACGGTTCGCATATCGACGTGCAGGTCTCCGCCCTTGGCGACGCGACCAGCCTGCAGGGCGGGACGCTGATCGTCTCCTCGCTGCGCGGCCTCGACGGCGAGATCTACGCCGTCGCCCAGGGCAATGTCGCAGTCTCCGGCTTCAAGGGCCAAGGTGCCGCCGCCAGCGTCAGCCGCGGCGTGACCACCTCCGCCCGCATCGCCGGCGGCGCGATCATCGAGCGCGAAGTCCCCTATTCGCTCCAGTCGGCCACCGGCCTCAAGCTGGCGCTCAAGAACCCGGACTTCGCCACCGCCGACCGCATCGCCGCGGCGATCAACGCCAAATATCCGGGCAGCGCCACCGTGCTCGACCCCGCGACCGTGCAGCTCACCCCGGGCCCGAACTTCGTCGGCAACGTGATCGACCTGGTCACCCGCATCGGCGAGCTTTCGGTCAAGGTCGACCAGCCCGCCCGCGTCGTAATCAACGAGGCATCGGGCACCGTGGTGATGAACGCCGATGTGCGGATCACGCCGGTGGCGATCGCCCAGGGCGGCCTGACCATCACCGTCACCGAGAGCCCGCAGGTGTCGCAGCCCGCACCGCTTTCGAACGGCCAGACCACCGTGGTGCCGCGCACCAACGTCCAGGTGGACGATGGCAACGGCGCCAGCCTGGCGCTGATCGACGGCGCCAGCCTGCAGACGCTGGTGAGCGGGCTCAACACGCTGGGCGTCAGCCCGCGCGACCTGATCACCATCCTTCAGGCGATCAAGACCGCCGGCGCCCTCCAGGCCGATATCGAGGTACAGTGATGCAGAACGTGACCAATGCGCCGGGGCCCCAGGTCCCGGCCACCACGAACAATCCCAAGCTCGACGCCAAGAACCGCGAGACCGCCAAGAATTTCGAAGCGGTGTTCCTCGGCCAGATGACCCAGCTGATGCTCGAAAGTGTCCAGCAGGGCGATGGCGAGTTCTCGGGCGGCCACGGCGAGGAGATGTTCCGCGGCATCATGGCGGAAAAGCTCGGCAATTCGATCGCCGAACGCGGTGGCATCGGCCTCGCGCCGGTCGTGCTCGACCAGATCATCAAGCTTCAGGGGGGAAATAAGTAAGTGACCGAGCAGCTTATCGACGCAATGGTATCCCTCACCCACATCATGGAAGAGGAAAGCGAGCAGCTGTCCCGGGCGCCCTATTTCCCCGAAATGCCCGAGATCGCCGCGGTCAAGCTCCGCCTGACCGGCCGGATCGAAGCGGAAGTGGCGCGGATGAAGCGCGAGGCGCCGGACAATTGGGCCGAGCGGCTCGCCCCCGAAGAGCGCGAGCGGCTGGCCGAGGCGAGCCGTGGGCTGCGTGACGCCTCCACCGTCAACCAGCAGATCCTCAAGCGCCAGATCGACCTGTCGACCGACATGATGGGCGCGATCGCCGCCGAGGCCCAGCGCCTGACCGGCACCCGCAACATGACCTATAGTGCAGGTGGCGGCCTGGCCTCGAGCGAGGCCCCGGCGCCGATCTCGATCAACGCGCGGCTGTAACGCACCAGGAACGGTCTCACGGTTGGGTGCTTCCCGCCGACAGCTCAACAAATGACAGAAGCCCGTCCTTCGCGAGAGCGTGGGGACGGGCTTTTCGATTCAGTCGTGCAGGTCCCCGCTTCGAGGATAGCTCTACCCTCTCTCGCAAAGCGGGAGAGGGGCAGAAACAGGAAAAGGCCCGCGATCACTCGCGGGCCTTTTCGCTTTCATCAACCAGGAAGCGGACTTAGCCGCCCTTCCCCACAGCGGTTTTCAGCATGCTGATCTGCTTGCGGTAAAGGTTGGTCATCGCGGTGAAGTCGGCCTGGACCTGGCCGAGCTTGAGCAGCTGGTCTTCGAGCGTGACATTGTTGCCGTCAGGCTTGGTCTCGCTGATGTCCTTGTCGAGCACGATGCCCGCACCCGCCGGCTGGATCGCGCCCAGGCCCTTCATGCCTGCGGTCAGCTCGACGCGCGGCTTGGCGACCCGGATGCCGCCCGTGCTGTTGCCGACCAGATCGGAGAAATCGGCGTCCTCGACGGTGCGTGCCTTGAAGCCCGGGGTTTCGCTGTTGGCGATGTTCTGGGCGATCACGCGCTGGCGATCGGAGAGGTTGTCCATCTGGCGGCGGATGCCGGCAAGAATCGGAGGCATGTCCATGGATCAGAACCCGTATGAAGAAGGAGTGGAGCTGTTCAGGCGATCGAGTGCCGCCTGATAATTTGCGAGCTGGGCATTCACGATCGCGGTGCTCTCGGTGCCGGTCGCGGAATTGCTCTTGGTGCCGTTGATGACGTTGCTCTTGGAATCATCCCAATAGAGCGAGCGATAGGCGGTCTGCGTCATGGAGATCGCGTCCTTGATCTTGCCGAGCGCGACCTTGGCCATGTCGAGGTTGCTCAGGCTGAGCCCCTCGCCCAGGTCGAGACCGAAGCTGCCCCCCGGACGGACCTTGGGCGCGCTGCTCGAGACCGCCGCCTGGGTCGAGATCCGTTGCGGCTCTATGCCGAGCTTGGCGAGCGCGTCGCTGTCGCCGGTGCCGGCCAGCAGTTGCAGCTGGTGCCCTGGCTTCATCGTGATGCGCAGCTGCTGGACGCCGTCGACCGCGGTAGCGGTGACGGTCGCCTTGGACGCGCCGAGCATGCCCTGCATGCGGGTGGCGATCGACTGGAGCGTGTCGTCGGCCAGGATGGTGAGCTTGCGGACCGAGCCGTCATCGGCCTTGAACGAGAAATAGTCGCCCGCCTTGAGGCCGGTCTGGGTGGTGACCTTGTTCGAGGCGATGGCGTTGATCGTGCCCCGGCCATAGCCGAGCGCCGATACCGCGCTGGCGCCGCCGGTATCGGCCGAAACGCGAACCGGCTCGGTGCGCAGCAACGCCTGGCCGAATTGAGTGGTGTTTTCCACCGCTCCGGTGGTGCCGTCGATCCGCGAAACGAAGCCATCGGTCGGACCGCGACGGGTCGCAGCAAGGTCGCCGGTGGTGCGGCCGCCGGCATAGAGATCGCCGTTCATGAAGGCGATGCTGTCGATCTGATCGTCCGCCGAGGAGCCGATATAGGTGGTGCTGGCGTTCGACAGATTGGCGTCGATCCGCGTGACGAAGCCGTCGCGGTTGCCACTGATCCCGTTGACCTGGCTGCCCGAGATCGCGCTCGAGGTCGCGCCGCCCACGCCGATCGTGCCATCATCGGCGACGGCGAGCACGCGGGCGTCGGCGGTGCCGAGGTTGATGCTGCCGAGATCGGTGGCGAGCGACGAGCCGTCGAGCTTGCGCAGTTCCGCAGTACCGTCATGCGAGACGAGCGCGAGGACATTGCCGTCATTGTCGACCGCGAGCGCGTTGACGCTGTCGCTGCCGGCACCGGTGATAGTGCGGCGCTCGGCGATCTTGCCGGTGGTGTCGATCTTCGCGATGAAGCCGTCACTGCCGCTGGAAATGCGTCCGCCGACATAGATCGAACCGTCCGCCCCGACCGCCAGGGCCTTGGCAACGTCGGGCGTCGCGCCGGTCGAGCGGACCACGGTGGAGAATTTCTCGTCGCCGTTCGCGGCATATTTCGCGACGACCATGTCGCCGTCGGTGGAAGCGCCGCCGAAGCTGCCGGTGACAGTACCCGCGACGACGATGCTGCCATCGGGTGCGAGGCTGACCGCGGCGCCGGTCGACGAACCGGTCGCGCCGAGGCTGCGCTGCCAGACGACATTGCCCGATCCGTCCACCTTGGTGAGGAACAGGTTGTTGTCGCCATCCGACAGGTTCGCGCCCAGGTCGCCCTTGGTGGTGCCGACAATGTAGCTGTTGCCCTGCGCGTCGGTAACGACCGAGGCCGCATCGGTATTGGCGTAGACGTTGCTGGTCGACGTCTTGACGGTCTTCACCTTGCCGTCGAGGTCAGTCGTCGTCGAAGTGGTCGTCGTGGTCTTGCCGGCGGCGACGTTCTGCGCGGTCGCCTGGCGATCGAGCGCCTGGATCGTACCCATGGCGGTACGCGTGTTGGCGCCGGTGGGATCATCGAAGCGGAAGAGCTGGGTCGAGCTGGGCGCGTCGAGCGCGGTCTGCCCCGTCGCGACGACGATCGCGTCCTTGGCGTTGGTCTGGTCGAGGGTGACTTGCTCGATGCCGGTGGGATTCGAAAGCGTGAAGCCCCATTTGCCGCTTTCGTTGGTTACCTTGAAGGTAGACTTCCATCGCGGCACGATATTGCCGTTGGCATCCAGCTGCGGCGTGCCATCGGTGTTCAAATTGGGAATTGCCTGGATCGCGGCGTTGAACTGGGCCGCGACCGAGTCCAACGTCGGCGGCTGGGTGCCCTGCGACAGATCGACGGTGACGGTCTGCGCCGAGACGCCGGGCTTGCTCAGCGTGATCGAGAACTGCTCGCTGCCGGTCAGGCCCGGAATGGCCTCGGCACGCGTCTTGACCAGGCCCTTGCCCTCGGTCTCGTACACATTGGTGGAGACGAGCTTGTTCGTCGTGACGCTCGACGACGGCTTGCCAAAGGCGAGCTTCACCAGATCGGACGGCGCGGTGCTGAGATAGGTCTGGAGCTCGTCCAGCCCCTTCTGGAAGGTCTTCTGGAGGTTGGCGCGCTGGGCGTCCGACGTGGTCTTGGCGCTCGCCGTCTCGGCCAGCACGCGCAGCTTGTCGAGCGCCTGATAGGCCGTGAAGCTGGTCTGCACGTCCTTCGGCAGGAACGCACCGCCGGCATCGGTGGTGGACGGCGTGATGATCGAGCGCAGCGCCGTGATCGCCGCAACCTGGCTGGCGTTAACCGGAAGCTCGTCGCTGCTCTTCCACGGCGCGATCGTCGCCGCGGTGGTGAACTGCGCCTTGGCAGCGCGCACGGCCTTGCTGTCATAGGTGATCGCCGACACCGCCGAGGTCATCGTCGAACTCGACCCCGTCAGAATACTTAAGCCGATCAGACTACCAGATAAATTAACCGTCATCGCGCTCCGCCTCGCTTCCTCGATCCTATAATAGAGGGAAAGCCGCCCCCACCCGTGTGTACGGGCGCAAATTTTTCGCGAGGGAAACGAAAAATCATGACCGTCATGGCGCCGATTGCCGAACCGCCCGAACTCAAGCGTTTCACTGGCCCCCAGCGCGCCGCCGCGCTGATGCTGGCCCTGGGCAAGGATCATGGCGCCCCGATCTGGGAACAGCTGACCACCGACGAGGTGAAGGAGCTGTCATCGTGCATCGCCGGGCTGGGCCGGATTCCGGCCCCGGTGGTGGAACACCTGCTCGTCCAGTTCACCAGCGAGATCGCCTCGATGTCGTCGATGCACGGCAGCTACGAGACGACCGAGCGCCTGCTCGCCGGTATACTGCCTGCCGAGAAGGTGAAGGAGATCATGGAGGACATCCGTGGTCCCTCGGGCCGCACGATGTGGGACAAGCTGTCCAACGTTTCGGAAAGCGTCCTCGCCGGTGCGCTCAAGCACGAATATCCGCAGACCGTGGCAGTGATCCTCTCCAAGCTTCGCCCCGACCATTCGGCGCGCGTGCTGGCCGAGCTGCCGCGCGACTTCTCCGTCGATGTCGTGATGCGCATGCTGCGCATGGAGACGGTGCAGAAGGAAGTCATCAACCAGGTCGAGCAGACGCTGAAGAGCGAGTTCATGACCAACCTGTCGCGCTCGCAGAAGCGCGATCCGCACGAGGCGATGGCCGAGCTGTTCAACTCGCTCGACCGCTCGACCGAGGAAGCGATGCTCAACGCGCTGGACAACAAGGCGCCGGAAAGCGCCGAGCGGATCCGCGCGCTCATGTTCACCTTCGAGGACCTGGGCAACCTGCTGCCGCCGGCAATCGCCGCGATCGTCCGCAGCGCCGACAAGCGCCAGATGGCGCTGGCCCTGAAGGGTGCGCCGGAAAGCCTGAAGACGCTGTTCTTCGGCGCGATGACCGAGCGTGCATCGAAGCTGCTGCGCGAGGACATGGCGGGCATGGGCCCGGTCCGTGCACGCGATTGCGAGGAAGCACAGTCGGCGCTGGTGCGCCTGGCCAAGGACCTGGCGGACCGCGGCGAGATCCTGCTCGTCGATCCCAAGTCCGACGACGCGATGATCATCTAAGGAACCGATACGATGAGCATGCACGCCCATGTGAATGTCGAGCGCTTCGGCTTCGACCGGATCTTCGCGATCCCGCCGGGCAAGGGCGCGCCGATCGGCCCCGACGCGACGCTGGAAGTGGCGACGCTGCGTGCCGAGCTGGCGCTGCTCCGCTCCGAGCAGGAGTCGGCGCTCGCGCTGGCCCGGGCGCAGGGCTATGAGGCCGGGCTCGCCCAGGCGCGCAACGAACGCGAAGTGGCGCTGCTGAGCGCCGTCGATGCGCTGCAGGCCGGGATCGAGGGCATCGACGCCCGCTTCGGCCAGGTTTCCGAGCGCGTTACCGGCGAAGCCGCCGAAGTGGCGCTCGCCGCCGCCGAACTGATCGCCGGCCGTGCGCTGGAAGTGGCGCCGGGCGCCGCGATCGACGAGGCGATCGGCCGCGCGCTGGGCCAGGTCGCCCGCGGCACCGAGCTGCAGATCCGCGTCCACCCCGACCTGCTCGACGATATCGAGGGCCGCATCGCCGACCGCCAGTCGCGCGACCGCCGCAAGCTCAACCTGATCGTGGTGCCCGACGAGACCATCCCGGTGGGCGATGCCCGTATCGGCTGGGAAGAAGGCGGGCTGGCGCTCGACGCCACGGCGCGGCGCGCGGCGGTGCTCGGCGAGCTCGAGACGCTGCTGAAGGGGGCCTAGGCTTTCTGTTTCAAGACAGGGTTGGGGCCGAACCTCCAACCCTGTCGTCACCCTGAACTTGTTTCAGGGTCCAACTCTCCTCAAACGATATCCGTCGCGGCTCCCTGGATGCTGAAACAAGTTCAGCATGACAGGTAGAGCGAAGCGGCGCCCGTCATCCGAGATTCCGGCTTTCGCCTGGACGGCGATTGAGGGCGGAAAGCCAGCCGGGACAACCGACTAGGCAAAAATTTCCCCCGGCAAAAACTGCCGCCTCCCCCACCCCTCTATAATGATCGCAAGGGGCATCCGCCCCACCAGTTCTCACCCACGGGGCGACATTGGAAGCGATCAAAAATCTCGTAGGCCAGATCGGGCCCAAGCGGCTGATGCTGATGGGAGGCGTGGCGCTTGCGCTGCTCGCCGCCCTCGCCTTCGTCGCTACCCGCGGCTCGAACCCGAGCATGGGTTTCCTCTATACCGACCTTGACCCCTCGGCCGCCTCGGCGATCACCGAGAAGCTCAAGGCGCAGAATGTCGAGTTCCAGCTCTCGGCCGACGGCACCTCGATCATGGCGCCGCAGGACAAGCTGGCCGAGCTCCGCATGAGCCTGGCCGGCGAGAAGCTGGGCGGCAAGATCGGCTATGAGGTGCTCGACGAAGAGCAGCCCTTCGGCGTTTCCGCCAGCCGCGCCAAGATGAACGAGACGCGTGCGATCGAAGGCGAGCTCGCCAAATCGATCCAGACGATCCAGAACGTCGCCGGCGCCCGCGTCCATATCGTGATGCCCGAGCGCGCGATGTTCGCCGAGGAAAGCCGCAAGGCGACCGCGGCGGTCACCGTCAAGACGCGCGGCCGCATCCCCAGCGAGACCGTCGCCTCGATCCGCTACCTCGTCTCCTCCTCGGTCCCCGAGCTTTCGCCCGACGCCGTCTCGGTCGTCGACCAGACCGGCGCGCTGCTCGCCCGTGCCGGCGATCCCGGCACCGCCAGTGCCGGCGACGCCGACGAGCGCCAGCAGGCCGTCGAGGCCAAGCTGCGCGACGAGATCGAGGCGCTGCTCGCGCCGATCGTCGGCCAGGGCAAGGTCCGCGCCGAAGTCTCGGCCCAGATCGACCGCGATCAGTCGCGCGAGGAATCGAACGTCTACGATCCGGACAAGCAGGTCATCTCGCGCCAGGTTAGCGTCGAGACCGGCGAGCAGAACCGCGAGACCGACGCCGGTCCGCAGACCGCCTCGGTCGGCAACCAGTTGCCCGCCGCCCAGATGGGCGCGGCGAACACCCCGGGCGCCTCGCGCCAGTCGGGCAGCAACCAGACTTCGGAAGACACGACCTACGACAACAGCTCGACCAAGACGGTCACCGTCCGCACCCCGGGCAAGGTGACGCGCCTGAGCGTCGCGGTGATGGTCGATGGCGGCGAGAAGGGCCTGGCCCAGCCGCAGATCGATCGCCTCCAGCGCCTGGTCGAGAATGCCGTAGGCGCCGATACCCAGCGTGGCGACAGCGTCGTCGTCGAGAGCATGAAGTTCAACACCGACGACACGCCCGCCGACGCGACGAGCAGCTTCCTGTCGTCGCTGCCGATGGACCGGATCTGGAGCCTGCTCCAGCTGGTGGTGATCGGGGTGGTCGGCCTGGTGGCGCTGCGCATGCTCAAGCCGAAGCCCGCGCCCGCGCTGGAATTCGCCGAGGCAGCACCTGCCCTGCCGACGCACTCGCCCGAGATGCTCGCGCTCGCCGAGCGTGCCGCCGACGGCGACACCGAGGCGATGGCCCAGCTCGAAAACATGGCCCAGGCCGATGTACCGCAGCTCGATCAGGAGATCGCGCTCGCC
This sequence comes from Sphingomonas kyeonggiensis, assembly GCF_014204495.1. Lineage (GTDB taxonomy): Bacteria > Pseudomonadota > Alphaproteobacteria > Sphingomonadales > Sphingomonadaceae > Sphingomonas > Sphingomonas kyeonggiensis_A. The sequence continues at coordinate 377,021 of NZ_JACHLN010000003.1, forward strand.
CAGGTCGACGGCCGCATCAAGCTCTCCGCGCTCAAGCGCATCGGGGACGCGATCTCCGCCAGCCCGCCCGAAGCGGCCTCGGTGATCCGTCAGTGGATGAACGCATAGGATTATGACCATGGACATCGAACCCCACGACATCATCCCCACCGATACCGCGGCTGACCAGCCCGCGCCGGTGTTCGAAGACTTCGATACCCATGGCGGCACGGACACCCATCAGGGTGGCGTCGAAGGCCTGGAAGCCGTGCACGACGTACCGGTCAAGGTGCAGGCAGTGCTGGGCCGGGCCCGCATGCCGATCGGCGACCTGCTGCATCTCGGTGCCGGCACCGTGGTCGAACTCGACCGCCGCGTCGGCGAGCCGGTGGACATCTTCGTCAACGACCGACTGATCGCCCGCGGCGAAGTCGTCCTCATCGACAACGCGCTGGGCGTCACGCTCACCGAGATCGTGCGGGCCGAGAATTGAGCATGGGCCCCATCCGGATGTTGTTGATCGGTGCGCCGGGCAGCGAGTTCCGCCGGGCGGCGGAGCTGGCGCAGGGCGCCGGCGCGGAGGTCACCATGGCCGACGCCCCGGCCCCCGCGCTGGAGACGCTGCGCGAGCAGGGTGCCGATCTCGTCATGATCGACGTGCTGGAAGACGTGGTCGGCTTTCTGGGCGACCTGCGCACCGAGCGTTTCGTCGTGCCGGTCCTCGCCTGCGGCATCTCGGCCCCGGCCGAGCGTGCGGTGGCGGCGATCCGTGCCGGCGCCCGTGACTATGTTCCCCTGCCCCCGCAGCGCGAACTGATCGCCGCGGCCATCGCTTCGGTGGTCGAGCGCCAGAGCCAGGTGCGCATCGGCGGCCATCCCGTGCTGGAACGCGCCATGGCGCTGGCCGGCGCGGTCGCCCCGAGCGGCTCGCCGGTGCTGGTGAGCGGCGGCAAGGGCAGCGGCAAGGAAACGATGGCACGCGAGATCCACCGGCTTTCGGGCCGTGCCGATCCGATCGTCTCGGTCGAATGCGCCGGCGTTGCCGCCGACGTGCTGGAATCCGAACTGTTCGGGCATGAGGCCGGTGCCTTTCCGGGCGCCGCCGCGCGCCGTGTCGGTCGCCTCGAGGGTGCTCGCACCGGCACGATCTTCCTGCGCGAAGTCGGCGCGCTTGCCCCGGCCACCCAGGCCCGGCTGCTCGCCGCGCTGATCGAGAAGCGCTTCCGCCGTCTCGGCGGCGAAGAGGACGTGCCCTTCGAGGCACGGCTGATCGCTTCGACCAGCATGGACCTGGAACTGGCGGTGGAAGCCGGCAGCTTCCGCGAGGACCTGCTCGTCCGCCTGAGCCTGGCCCGCATCGGGGTGCCGCCGCTCACCGAGCATGGCGATGACATCGCCGGGCTGGCCGAGCATTTCATGGAAGAGTTCGCCCAGGCGGACGGCCTGCCCGCCCGCCCGCTTTCGCCGCAGGCGATCGCGGTGCTGCGCGCCTATGGCTGGCCGGGCAACATCCGCGAGCTGCGCGAGTGCATCCACCGTGCCGCGCTGCTGGCCCGTGGCCAGCGGATCGAGGCGGAAGACCTGACCCGCGCCGACGGCTCGCCGCTGGAAGCGATCGTGTCGCTACCCTCGGTCGCCGATGGCCGCATCGAAGTGAACGGGCTGATCGGCCGCACGGTGGAAGAGGTGGAGCGCGAGCTGATCCTCGGCACGCTGGAGCGCTGCCAGGGCAACCGCACCTCGGCCTCGAACATCCTGGGCATCTCGGTGCGCACGATGCGCAACAAGCTGCGCACCTTCATCGAGGGCGGCATCGCCGTGCCGCCCGCGGCCTGAGCCGTTTCACGCTGACCCCAAATAAAGTGAGAGCAGAATGCCTCCCGTTATCGTGAACTTCATGCAGAGGATCGGCGCCAACCGCGACATGGCGCTCGCTGTCGGCGTGATCGCCATCATCGCGATGCTGATCCTGCCGATCCCGGGCTGGCTGCTCGACCTGGGCCTCGCCCTGTCGATCACCGTTTCGGTGATGATCCTGATGACGGCGCTGTTCATCGAGAAGCCGCTGGAGCTCAGCGCCTTCCCGACGATCCTGCTCGTCGCGACGATGCTGCGGCTCGGCCTCAACCTCGCCTCGACCCGCCTGATCCTGACCCACGGCCATGAAGGCCATGATGCCGCCGGCGGCGTGATCGGAGCGTTCGGCGAGTTCCTGATGGGCGGCGAGGTCATCATCGGCCTCACCATCTTCATCATCCTGATCGTCATCAACTTCGTCGTCATCACCAAGGGTGCCGGGCGCATCGCCGAAGTCGCGGCGCGCTTCAGCCTGGACTCGATGCCCGGCAAGCAGATGGCGATCGACGCCGACCTGTCGGCCGGCATGATCAACGAGGACCAGGCCAAGGCCCGCCGCGCCGAAGTCGAAGCCGAGAGCGGCTTCTACGGCGCGATGGACGGTGCCTCGAAGTTCGTGAAGGGCGACGCGATCGCCGGCCTGCTGATCACCGCGGTCAACATCGTCGTCGGCCTGACGATCGGCGTCGTCTCGCACGGCGTGCCGATCGGCGAGGCGTTCCACACCTATACCGTGCTGACCGCCGGCGACGGCCTGGTCAGCCAGATCCCAGCGCTGATCATCTCGATCGCCGCGGGCCTGCTCGTCTCCAAGGGCGGCGTGAAGGGCAAGACCGGCTCGGCGCTCAGCGAGCAGATGGGCCGCTACCCGAAGGCCTTCGGGATGGTCTCGTTCCTGATGGGCGCGCTGGCGATCATGCCGGGCATGCCCTTCCTGCCCTTCGCCATCTTCTCGGCCGCCTCGGGCTTCGCCGCGTGGAAGATGAGCAGGAACGCCGCCGCCAAGACCGCGATGGAGAAGCTCGCCGTCGCGCAGGAGCAGGCCGCCGCCGCCGTGGTCGAGCAGCCGATCTCGCAGACGCTGGCGATCGACGCGGTGCGCATCGAGATCGGCTATGCGCTGCTGCCGATGATCAACGAGGCCGAGCGCGAGCCGCGCCTCGACGACCAGGTCCGCGCGCTGCGCCGCCAGATGGCGACCGACTTCGGCTTCGTCCTCCCCTCGGTCCGGATCATCGACAATATGGGCCTCAAGCCCAACGAATATGTCATCACGATCAAGGAAACCGAGGCCGCGCGCGGCGAGATCCGCATCGACAAGCTGCTGATGATCAACCCGGGCGGCGGCCCGGCCGGCCTGCCCGGCGAGACGACCACGGAACCGGTGTTCGGCCTCCCCGCGCTCTGGATCGATCGCGAGCTGCGCGACGAGGCGAGCTTCCGCGGGCTGACCGTGGTCGAATGCGGCACGATCATCACCACCCACCTGACCGAGCTGGTGAAGGACAACATCGCTGATCTGCTTTCCTATTCGGAAACGCAGAAGCTGCTGACCGAAGTCCACAAGGACTCCGAGAAGCTGGTTGCGGACATCGTGCCCAGCAAGGTCTCGATCTCGAGCGTGCAGCGCATCCTGCAGAACCTGCTGAGCGAAGGCATCTCGATCCGCGACGTGCCGACGATCCTGGAGGGCATCGCCGAGGCTGCGCCGCTGACCAGCAACCTGACCCAGATGACCGAGCATGTCCGCTCGCGCCTGGCACGCCAGATCAGCGCGTCGCAGGTCCGCGGCGAGGCGATCCCCGTCGTCACCCTGTCGCCCGAATGGGACCAGGAATTCGCCGAGAGCATCCTGGGCCAGGGCGACGACCGCCAGCTGGCGATGGCGCCGAGCTCGCTGCACAAGTTCATCCAGCACGTCCGCGAGACCTATGACCGGTTGGCGCAGGACGGCGAGATCCCCTGCCTGCTGACCAGCCCGGCGATCCGCCCGTTCGTCCGCTCGATCATCGAGCGCGTCCGTCCGGCCACCGTCGTGCTGTCGCAGAACGAGATCCATTCCCGCGCCCGCATCCGTGCGCTCGGGACAATTGGATGAGGTCCCGACCCTAGTGGCCGAGACCGTTCTATAAGGAATATTGCGGGCCCAGATGCCCGCCCATGAGGCGCCTGAATGCAGATAAACACGATCGGGTCTCCTACGGGTCTGTTCGGCGCAGGAGGCGCCATTCCCGCAGCCGGTGGCATCGGCTTCGCGGCGCTGCTCGGCGCGCCGGCGAACCCCGCCGCACAGCCGGCCGCCGGCCTCACGCCGCCGCTCGCCGCGAACGACACGCTTGCGCCCGCCACGCCGTTGAGCATGGCGCAGCTGCTCACCACTGCCGCGCCGCTGGCGCCAACGGCAGGTGCGGCCGTGGCGATGCCCGAAGCCCCGCTTGACGCTGCGGTCCCGACCGCAACCGCGCCGGTGGTACAGTTGCCCACCGAGGTGCAGCCGGAAACCGACATGATGCCGGTACCCGTTGCGACGCCGGTAACGGCGGAGCCCGCGGCCCCGGCTCCGACCGGTGACAAGCCGCCCGCGCCGATCGTCGATGCCAAGCCCGCAGCCGGCTCCAAGCCCGTGCTCGCCGAGCCTGCACCCGAGACCGTCGTACCCGCCAAGACGCAGGGCGAAGCGGAGGGCGAAGTCCAGGCCGAGCAGCCCGCCGACGCTCCAAAGATTCCGGTCAAGCGCGGCTCGCGCCAGACCGACGGTGCGGAGAAGCAAGGCGAGATCGATCCCGCCGCAACGCCGGATGCCGCGCCCGTGGCCGGTGACATCGCCGCAGTCGCGATCGTCCAGGCGCCGGTACGCGGGGAAGTCGCGGTGAAGCCGCAACCCACAGCCACGCGCCAGATCGGCGAAGTCGCGACCGGTGGCCGCAAGGCCGATGCCGCGCACGCCGCTGCTTCCGACGCACCCGGCGCCGATACCGCAACCGTGGCCGACAAGGCCTCGAGCGCGGTCTCCGCCATCACGGGCAAGCAGGGCAAGAACGACAATGCAGCCGGCAGCGACGAGCGCGGCCAGGCGCCTGCGTTCACGCTGCGCCCGGACGCCGCCCCGTCGCATGCCGCGCCCACACATGCCGCCACCGATCCTGCTCGCGCCCAGACCGCTCCCGCGGCGGTCGCAGCGGAGCCGGTCGTCGCTGCCCGGCCCGGCCATCTCGGCCAGCAGATGGGTGTAGAGATCGCCCGCAAGGTCGAGGCCGGCGAGGATACGCTGCGCGTCCGCCTGAGCCCGGACAATCTCGGCAAGGTCGAAGTGACGTTGTCGTTCGACGATGGCGGCAAGCTGCACGCCACGGTGCGCGCGGAAAGCGCCCATGCGCTCGATCTGCTCCGCCAGGACATGCCGGACCTCGGCCGCTCGCTCGACCAGGCGGGGATCCGTACCGACGCGCAGAGCTTCCGCTTCGAGAGCCGCAGCGAAGGTGGCAACGCCCAATCGCAGCAGCAGCAGGGCCAGAACGCCTCCGGCAACCAGCTTGCCGGCACTGACGAAACCGACACCAACGACACCGCCTATCGCAGCATCCGCGGCGACGGGCAGGTCGATCTCCTCGCCTAGGAGCGCACCAGCATGACTACCGTCACCAACACGACCAATACGGCTGCGACCAACAGCACCGCGACCGCGAACAGCACCGGGCTGAACGCCGACTTCACGATGTTCCTGAAGCTGCTGACCACGCAGATGCAGAACCAGGATCCGCTGAGCCCGATGGACACCAGCCAGTACACCCAGCAGCTGGTGCAGTACTCGCAGGTCGAGCAATCGATGGCGCAGACCTCGACGCTCAAGGACATCCTGTCGACGCTCGGCACGCAGAACCTGACCCAGGCTTCGTCGCTGATCGGGCGCGCGGTGGAAGTGGACTCGCCGGTCGCGGGCCTGAGCGACACCCAGGCCGCGCAGTGGAGCTGGACGACGCCGCGCACCGCCACGTCGGTCGTCGCGACGATCACCGATGCCTCGGGCAAGGTGGTCGACACGCGCACCGTGGAAGTGAAGGGCGATCAGGGCACCCTCGCCTGGGACGGCCTGACCTCGACCGGAACCGAGATGCCCTCCGGCAAATACTCGCTGTCGATCAAGGCGCTCGACGCCTCGGGCACCGAGATCACCAACACCACGGTGCACAGCATCGGCGTGGTCAACGACGTCCAGCTCGCCAACGGCTCGGTGCTGGTGACGGTGAACGGCAACGAAGTGGATTCGAGCAAGCTCATCCGCATCGGCAACGCGCCCGCCACCAATACCGACACCGGCACGGACACGGGCACCGGCGCATAGGGGAATTCCTGAGGGGCAGGCGTTTGGGAGGCCCCTTCCCGGCCTCTATAATGAAAGAAGAGAGGCGGGCGGACGTATCAATCCCCTCGCGATCCGTCCGCCTCTCTGCCGGCGCCTCGGCGCCCTGTTTTCCTTTCGCTTAAAATAGAGCGGCCCGGTTCCTCCTCCACCGGGCCGCTCTTTTTTTGTGCGCGGCGCAGGCGCCCCGCCTTGCCGATCGGGCGCTCCCGCCCGCTGCCGCCATGCCTTCGGCGCATACGAAAACGGGGCCCCGAAGGACCCCGTCGCCGTTTCACAAGATCGGAAAGATCAGCCGTGCGCAGCGCGCAGCAGCGGCTGCGTCGGCAGCTGGATGATCTGTGCCGGAGCCAGGCCCATGTCCGGGTCCAGCACCTCATAGCCGTCCAGCGTGCAGCCGGGCAGCGCCGCCGGCGCCGTCAGCATCGCAATGCAATCCGCAATCGACGGATCTTCGCGCGGCCCGATCGTGTCGAGCACGTCCGCCAGCGTCATCCCCGGTGCAGCCAGCGCCCGCTCGGCAGCGGCTGCCCACAGCGTGCGGGCGTCCTCCACCGTCAACGAAAGCGTCACCGTGTAGCTGGCGGAAACCCCTGTACCAAACGCCAATTCACCAACGCCCATTTGTCACCCCTGACCCGTTCGTGTGGAATTTGTACCCTAGATGCCGCAAACGCGGCTCCGGGCGTAGTACGGGCAAGCCCGTATGTGTTTTTGCGGAATCAATGGACCCGCGCTTCGGCGCGCCGGCCGAGCTCGCGTGCATGCGCCGCGACCAGGCAGAGCTCGGCATAGAGCCGATCCCAAAAGGGCGCGGGAATATCGAGGGCCGGGCCGCTCGACTGAGTGAGTGCAAGCGCCGCGCAGGGATCCAGGCCGAGGCGGAAACGCGTGGCGAAGACGCCGTCGATATGCTCGTCGGGCAGCGTGTCCGGTACGGCGAGGCGCGCCGACATGATATAGCCCGAGAGCACGTCCACGCCGTAGCCGTCGAGCATCACGCGCGGGCGGCCGAGCATGTCGGGCCGCTCGAGTACCACCAGTGCCCCTGAAGGATGCTCCTCGACGCTCACCTGCAGGCGGCCGCCGAACGCATCCGTGATTTCTCTGATCCTGGGAAACAAGACCTATTCTCCTCTTAGGATCATTATAGAGGCGTCAACCACTATAGACGCGCGAACGCGCCGAAACCGACCCAACAGGCACAAAAAAAGGAGGCCGGGACTTGCGTCCCGGCCTCCTCGTCAGGGCCATAGACTCCAGGGAAAAGTCTGGCCTTAACGGAACAGCGACGTGATGGTCGACGGCGCCTGGTTGGCGATCGACAGAGCCTGCACGCCCAGCTGCTGCTTGACCTGCAGAGCCTGCAGCTTCGCAGATTCCTTGGCCAGGTCGGCGTCGACGAGGTTGCCGATGCCGCCTTCGATCACGTCCGAGAGCTTGCTCGTGAAGGTCGACTGCGCGTCGATCTTGCGCGAGGCAGCGCCCAGCGTGCTGAGGGTGGTCTTCAGGTTGCTCTGGGTGGTGGTGATCGTGTCGATCATCGCCTGAGCCGAAGCCTGGCTGCTGATGTTGCCGCTGGCCGCGATCGTCACCGTGGTGCCGCCAAGGTCGAGACCCTGGTTGGCAACGCTGAGCGAATCCGGATCCCAAGTGGTCGAACCGGTGTTCGAGTCCTTGAGCGACTGGAGAGCGGTCACGGTGCCGCCACCCGAGGCCTTCAGCAGGTTGGTGCCGTTGAAGTCCGACGAGTTGACGATCGTCGTGATCTGGTCACGCAGAGCAACGAAGTCAGCGTTGAGCGCGTCGCGGGTCGCCGTGTCGATGCCGGCGTCAGCAGCCTGGTAGGCCTTCGCCTTCATCTGGTTCACGACGTCCGAGATCTGCTCGGCGCCAGCCACCGCCACGTCGGTCACGCTCTTGGCGCGGCTCAGCGACGAAGACACGGCAGCGAGGCCGCCCATGTCGCCACGCAGGCCCTGAGCAATGGTGTACGAAGCCGAGTCGTCCTTGGTCGACGCAACCTTCAGGCCGGTGTTGATGCGGCTCTGAACCTGCGACAGGCCCTTGTTGGTCTCGTTGAGGCTCTGGAGAGCCGCCATCGCACCGACGTTGGTGTTAACCGAAAATGCCATTGTACTATCCTTCTTGGATCGAGGGGCTGCTTCTGCGGCCCGAACCGGAGACGCCGGCTCGCGACGGAGACATGATCGGTATGTCCCGCATGTTCATTGTGGGAAGAATTATAGGATGACCAAAATTAGTCCGCGAATTTAAATGGTTAGCGAAAGGTTAATTTGAAACCTTGCCGCAAAGCCTCCCGATTTCAGCGACTTGCGCAGGCCGCGATCGAGGCGAGCCGGTCCTCGGAATGCGACCTGGCGGGCACCATGGCCCAAAAGAAAATCGCCCCGCAGCACGGGCTGCGAGGCGATCCTCGTGTCGATGTGGCGACGGCTCAGAAGGGGAAGAGCGCGTCGTAGATCTGCTGGCCCCAGCGCGCCTGCTGCGCGTCGGTGAGCTGGCCCTTGCCGCCATAGATCACGCGCGCCTCGGCAATCTGCGAGTGGCTGATCGAATTGTCGCGGGCGATGTCTTCCGGACGGATGATGCCGGTGACGATCAGCTCGCGCATCTCGAAATTGACGCGCACTTCCTGGCGGCCGCGGATCATCAAATTGCCATTCGGCATCACCTGGGTGACGATGGCGGCCATCGTCATGTTGATCGTCTCGGAGCGCGCGGTAGTGCCGCCGCCGGCGTATTTCGAGCCCGAATTGGTCTCGAGCGCGGCATTGGCATCGGCGCCGAGCAGCTTCTTGACCGGGCTGATGCCGAGCAGGCCGCCCAGGCCGCCGCTCTCGCTGCCGCCGCGGGTGCGCGACGTGTTGTTGCCCAGATCCGCCTTGTCGGCGATCTTGATCTTGATCGTCAGGATGTCGCCGGTCTTGTTCGCGCGCTGATCGCGGAACAGCGCGCCGGCGCCGGTGCGGAACAGCGAGGCGCTACCGCCCTGCTGCTGGGCCACCGCGGCCGGCGTGCCGGTGCGCGTGCGGTCAGCCGGCGCGGCGAGCGACGGCTCGATCTCCGGCATGTCGACCGGCTGCATCTCGGAGAGCTTCGGCGCCTTGCCGACGGCCTTCAGCCGACCGACGGCTCCGCAACCCGAAAGCGTGGCGGCCATCGCCGCAATCAGAATGATCTTACGCATGCTACTTTCCCTGTAAGCTGCAAGTGGACCGTTAGAACTTAGGGCGTGACGATCCGCACGGTGCCCGAGGCCTCGACGACCCCGTCCAGCGTGCGGTTGGTGGCGTTGGCGACGACCCGCACGGCCTCGCCCTTCGAGCCGCCGGCGAGCGCGCGGCCCGCGGCGGTGATGATCAGCGGACCGCTGACGATACGGATCGTCACCGGCTCGCCGCGACGAACCATCTGCGGCCGCATCAGGTCTGCCTGACGCACCACCGTGCCGGCGGGCAGGTTGCGCGCGGCTTCCATGCCGGAAGCCTGATCGATGGTGAGCGCGCCGCGCGCCGAAGCGGCGGGGCGCTGCTCGACCGAGAAGTCGCCCGCCTCGATGCGGTCGCCCTTCTGCACGGCATGGCCGAGCACGGCGACCGGCACGTCCTCCGGCGAACCGAAGGCGAGCAGGGCGAGGCTGAGGAGGTTCAGCATCAGCGCAGCTGGCTGGTGGTGGCCAGCATCTCGTCAGCGGTCTTCACGACGCGGCTGTTCATCTCATAGGCACGCTGCGCGGTGATCAGCGCAGTGATTTCGGCCACCGGATTGACGTTCGAGGCTTCGACAAAGCCCTGCATCAGCGTGCCGAAGCCCGGATCGCCCGGCGCACCGGCGATCGGCGCGCCCGAAGCGGCGGTCTCGAGGAACAGGTTGCCGCCCTTGGCTTCCAGGCCGCCTTCGTTGACGAAGGTGGCGAGCTGGAGCTGGCCGAGCGTCTGCGGGGTGGGATCACCGCCGCCGAGGACGACATCGACCTGGCCGGTCTTCGAGACGGTGACGCTGACGGCGTTCTGCGGCACGGTGATGCCCGGCTGGACCGGGAAGCCGTCCGAATTCACCAGTTCGCCCTGGTCCGACACGCCGAACGAGCCGTCACGGGTATAGCCGGTCGAGCCATCGGGCAGGGTGATCTGGAAATAGCCATGGCCCTGGATCGCCATGTCATACTGGTTGTCGGTCTGCTGGACCGAGCCCTGCTCGTTGATCCGGTAGATCGCGCCGGTCTTCACGCCCGAGCCGATCTGGATGCCGGTGGGGCTGCGCGTCTGCGCGCTGGTCGCCGAACCGGGACGCACGACCTGCTCATAGAGAAGGTCCTGGAACTCGGCGCGCTGGCGCTTGAAGCCGGTGGTGTTCATGTTGGCGATGTTGTTCGAGATCACATCGACATTGGTCTGCTGTGCGAGCATGCCCGTCGCAGCGATGGAAAGCGTACGCATGGTTCAGTTCCTTGTGCTTAGGGCGCGCGTCAGCCGACCCGGCTGAGCTTGTCGATTGCCGACTTGCGCATGTCGTTCATGCTCTGGGAGAGGTTCTGGCTCGTCTGATAGGCACGCAGGATCTCCACCATGTCGGTGGTTTCCTGGATCGCGTTGACGTTGGAGCCTTCGATGCCCCCGGCCATCAGGCGCGTCTCGCCCGCAGGCAGTTCGCGGCCGCCGGTGCCGTTGAACAGGCCGTCGCCGCGCGGATCCACGCCCGCCTCGTCGAACTGCGTCACCGTCAGGCGGCCGAACGGGCCACCCGGACCGTTGATCGTGCCATCCTTGCCGATCTCGATCTGGTTCGCCGCCTCGGCCGGGACGATAATAGGCTTGCCGCCCTCGCCCAGCACCTTGTTGCCGCTCGAGGTGGCGAGTTCGCCGCTGGGCAGCATCTTGAGCTGGCCCGCGCGCGTATAGGCAGTCGAGCCGTCAGGCGCCTGGACCGACAGATAGCCCTGCCCTTCGATCATCACGTCGAGCTGGTTGCCGGTGGGCTGGAAGGCCCCCTGGCTGAAATCATGGACCGCGCCATAATCGAGCACGAACGAAGTCTGCTTCGCGGGCTTCACCGCGCTGTCGGTCTTCTCCACATATTCGCGGAAGACCGGCTGCTCGCGCTTGAAGCCAACCGTGTTCATGTTGGCGAGATTGTTCGCCGCCACGTCCATGCGACGGCGGAGCGCCGTTTCCTGGCTGAGCAGCACATAGGAAGAAATGTCCACCGGACGTCCCTCAAAAAGTTCGCACTAGGCAACAATTGCCGGGCGCTCCTCCTATAATAGAACGAAATGCACCGACGCGGTGTCGGCGTGCAGATTTCGGAAGGTCACCAGGGAATGTCGTCTCCGGAAATCATCGAGGAGGGCGCGGAGGCTGCGAAGGCAGCCAAGCCCAAGTCGAAGAAGAAGCTCATCATCATCGGTGCCGCGGCAGGCGTTCTGCTGCTGGGCGGCGGCGGTGGTGCCGCCTTCCTGTTCTCCGGCTCGAGCGCCAAGGCTGAGGAAGCCAAGAGCGCGCACGGGGAGAAGAAGGAAGAGAAGAGCGCCGAGGGCGGCCACGGCGAAGGCACCGAGAGCGGCAAGGACGCATTCCTCGACGTGCCCGCGATGATGGTGAACCTGCGTTCGCCCGACGGCCAGGCCCGCTTCCTCAAGCTCCACTTCATGATCGTGCCCGGCGACGGTGTCGCCCCGGACGACCTGAAGGAGAAGCTGCCGCTGGTGCTCGACAGCTTCCAGCCCTTCCTGCGCGAGTTGCGCCCCGAGGACCTTTCCGGCTCGGCCGCCGTCTTCCGCATCAAGGAAGAGATGATGGTTCGCGCCACGGCCACGCTGGGCGACGGCCAGGTGAAGGACATTCTGATCCAGGATCTGGTGCAGCAATGATCGATCTCGAGGATTTCGACCTCCCCGATCCCCCCGCCCCTCCGGGCGATATGGGCGGCGGCAGCTTCGACCAGGCCGATATCGACGCGCTGTTCGGCGATTTCGGGCCCACGGTCGGCAAGAAGGGCCTTCGCGCCGTCATCGAGTCCAAGGTCATCAGCCACGAGCGTCTGCCGATGCTCGAAGTGGTGTGCGACCGCGTCGTCCGCACCTTTGCGAGCTCGATGCGCAACCTGACCTCGGACGGCGTGGACGTGAGCCTGGAGGAAGTGACTTCCACCCGCTTCGGCGAGTTCATGAACCGGGTCGCGCTGCCGGCGATGGTGGGCGTGTTCAAGATCGAGGAATGGGAAAGCTACGGTCTCGTCACCGTCGATTCCGGCCTGATCTATTCGGTGGTCGACGCGCTGCTCGGCGGTCGCGGCGGCGGTTCGCCGGTGGTCATCGACGGTCGCGCCTTCACCACGATCGAAACCGGTCTGGTATCGCGCATGCTCAGCCTGGCGCTTGCCGACTTCTCCGAGGCCTTCGCGCCGATCGAAGAAGTGAACATGAACCTGGAGCGCATCGAGACCAATCCGCGCTTCGCCGCGATCGCCGGCGTCTCCAACATCTGCGCCACCGCGACCTTCCGGGTCGACATGGACGGGCGCGGCGGACGGTTCACCCTGGTGTTCCCCTACGCGACGCTCGAACCGGTGCGCGACAAGCTGCTCCAGCGCTTCATGGGCGAGAAGAGCGGCCGCGACAGCATCTGGGAGGCCCATATGGCCGCCGAGGTGCGCAAGACCAATGTGTCGATGAGCGTGCTGCTCGGCGAGAAAGCCATGTCGATCGCCGACCTGCGCAGCCTCGAGATCGGCCAGACCATCGCGCTCCACAAGAGCCCCGACGACGCACTCGATATTGCCTGTGGCGGCGTGAAGCTTGCCCAGGGCCAGATCGGCCAGCGCAGCGGCAAGGTTGCCGTGCGCCTGATCAACGACGTTTCCTCCGACAAGAAGGTGAAGCAATGAGCATCGCGCTACTCGCCAATGTGCTGACGATCATCCTGTGCATGGCCGTGCTCGTGCAGAGCGTGCGGATGATGAAGAGCCTGCGCACCGTCAAGGACGGCGCGCTCACCCAGGTCGTCGAAGCTCTGCAGGTCGCCACCGTCCAGGCCCGCGCCGTGCTTTCGGATATGAAGCACACGCTCGGCACGGATTGCGCCCGCCACGCCCAGCTGGTCGAGCGCGCCCGCGAACTGCGGGACGAGCTGAGCCTGATGACCGGTCTGGCTGATTCCGCGGCCGAGCGGATCGTCAGCGCGGTCGGCATGGCCAATGCCCAGCGCCACGCCCGTGAAGACGCCGAGACCGTCGAGACCGACAGCGAAGGCGAGACGGCCGCTCCCGTGGCGGAAGCCGCGTAATGGCCCGCCCCTCCCTCCTCCTCCTCACCGCCGGCGTCGCCGGGATGGCGGTGGTCGCCAATGCGGCGACGATCGCCACCGGCCAGCAGGACAGCAGCGCGAACACCACGCGGCTGGGCAATGCGATCACCCAGGACATGAACGACCGCGACGCCGCGGCCGCACGCCGCAAGCGCGGGCTCGACCTGCGCGAACAGGCGGCCAAGGCCGCCACGGCGCGGCTCGCCGCCGATGCGGAGGCGCGCAAGAAGCAGGATGAAGCGCAGCAGATGGCGGGCGGCCCGAACGGCGCCCCGGGCGCCGCGCCGAACCCCGCGGACTCGCAGTTCGACGAGCTGGCCCGGATCTACCAGGCGATGAAGCCCAAGGCCGCGGCCGTGGTCTTCGAGCAGCTCGACATGGAAGTGCAGATGAAGGTCGCGCAGCGCATGCGCGAGCGCTCGACCGCGATGATCATGGCGGCGATGACGCCCAAGGGCGCCGCTTCGCTGAGCATGGCATTGGCGCGCCGCAATGCCGGTCACGCCCAGGCACAGCCCCAGGCTGTAGCAGCTGCGCCCCGCCAGGCAACCGGCCCGGCCCAGGCCGCGCGCCGCTGAGTTGAAGCAAAAGAAAAGGGCCACCCCGGCGCCGTGCCGGGGTGGCCCTTTTCTTTTGCGCGCTGTGAACCGGTCAGCCGGTGCGAGCATCGACCTCGACGATCAGCACGCGGACCAGGCCGGGTTCGGCAGCCTTGAGCGCGGCGGTCAGGTCATGATCGAGCTGCTGTGCATCGACGGCGCGGAGTGCCGAGGCGTTGAGCCGCGCGAACTCGAGGCCCGCCGCGACCGTCGCGGCGCGCAGAACCGGCATCTCGCCGTTCAGCTTGGTGGCCGTTTCCGCCGTGCCGGCATCGATGACCAGCTTGAAGCGCAGCACGCCGTTGACCCGGTCCGCATCGATGATCGGCACGGTGACTTCTTCCATCTGCACGAGGTGCAGCCCCTCGCCCGCGGCGCCACCGCCGGAGGCCAAAGCGCCGCCACCCGGCATCGGCAAAGCCGCAAGCCCAAGCGCTACCAGCGTTTCGCGTCGCAAAATCATGCCCTCCGATATCGGTACATGGCGCCGCGCGGGCGCCCATCACTCTATAATAGAATGAAATCAGTGAGCAGGTGACGAGTTGAGCCACGATCAGCGCCCGGGAAAGATGCGTGTCGTCAGCGATGGGGGGCATCCGAATGTGCGGACCACCATCGAGGGCACCGCGGAAGTCGTCAGGCCACGCCCGGCTCCTGTCGCGGCACCGGCCAAGCCGGCGCTGCCGATGATGCCAGCCATCCTGTTCCTGCTCGCCTGCATCGGTGGCGGCATCGCCATCGTCGTCATCCGTCCATTCGGGCTCGGCTGATGCGCAGCTTCTTCCTCATCCTCGCCGCCGGCACCACGACGGCGCCCGCCACGACCGCACCGACGGTCCATGGCGGCGATGCCGCGCATGCCGCGGCTCCTGCACCCGCGCCCGCGGCCGCAGCCGGCGCCACGCCGCCGGCGACCATCCCGAGCGTCGCCCTGCCCCGCTTCGCCGCCACGCTGGCACAGATGCCGATGATCACCGGCGGCGACGGCTGGAGCGGCGTGACCGGCACCCAGGCCTGGCACCAGCTCGCCACCGCGACGCCCGATACCCGCCAGTCGGTCCGCTGGAACTATGCCAAGGGCCTGATCGCCGCCGAGCGCGGTGCCGAGGCGCTAGGCGTGCTCGAGGCGATGCGTCTCGCCGATACGGACCTGGCGCTGGTTGCACCCTATCAGCTTGCCCGCGGCGCCGCGCTGACCATGCTCGGCCGCGATGCCGAGGCGGTGGCATCGCTGAGCAGCGCCGAGCTTGTCGGCAATCCCGAGGCCTGTGCCTGGCGGATGCGCGCGCTTGCCCATTCGGGTGCTGCCGCGGAAGCCGTCGGCCAGATCGAATGCGCCCGCGTGGCGATCAACGCCCGCGCCCCGCGCGACCGGGTGGACTTCATGCTGGCCGCCGCCGGCGCCGCGATCGATGTCGGCCAGCCCCAGCCCGCGCTGCAATGGCTCGGCCTGTTCAGCGACCGGAACCCCGATGCGAACCTGCTGCGCGGCCGTGCGCTGCTCGCGAAAAACGACCTCGCCGGCGCACGGCTGAGATTCGAACGCGCGGCGCTGACCGGCTCATCCGAGGTCAAAGCGGGCGCAAAACTGGGGTCGATCCAGGTTTCGATCGACGGCCACTCGATCAGCCCGGCCGACGCGATCAAGCAGCTCGACGCACTGCGCTTCGGCTGGCGCGGCGGCCCGGTGGAGCGGCGCGCGCTGACCATCGAATATGGCCTGGCCAAGGACGCCCAGGACCTGCGCACCGAGCTGAAGAGCGGCGCCACGCTGCTGCGCTATTTCAAGCTCGGCGCCCAGGCCGGCCCGATGCTCGCCGAACTCCAGCAGACCATGATCTCGGTACTGGCGCCGGAAAGCGGCGTGCCGCTGCCCCAGGCGGCCGGCCTGTACTGGGACTATCGCGAACTGGCCCCGGCGGGCGGCGACGGCGACCTGCTCGCCAACCGGCTCGCCGACCGGCTGCAGACCGCGGGCCTCTACGCCCGCGCCGCCGAACTCCTCACCTACCAGCTCACCCAGCGCGCGCAGGACGTGGCGCAGGGCCCGCTGTCGGTGCGCGTCGCGACGCTGCAGATCCTCGCCGGCCGCCCCGACCTGGCGCTCAAGGCGCTGCAGAACAGCGAGCAGCCCAGCTATTCCGACCAGATGCGCTGGGACCGCAAGCGGATGGAAGCCGTGGCGCTTCACCGGCTCGGCAAGGACGACGCCGCGGCAGCCGCGCTGGACGGCGTGCCGGACGGCGCTGCGGTGCGTGCCGAGATCCACTGGCGCACCCAGGACTGGGGCAGCTTCGTCACCGAGAGCGAGAAGAGCCTGCCCGCCGCCAAGGGCGCGCTGGGCGCGCCGCAACAGGCCGCGGTGCTGCGCTATGCCGTCGCGCTGGCGATGACCAATCGCGAGGACAAGCTGCGCGCCCTGCAGGGCCGCTATGCCGCCGCGTTCAAGGGCCTGCCCAGCGCCGGCGCCTTCGACATGCTGACCGCCAGCATCGACAGGATCGATCCGACCAAGCTGGACGCCGCGATCGCCGCGATCCCCGAGGCGAGCCCGGCCGGCGCGATCGGCGACCTGCTCGACGCGGGGGGCTGAGGGCGCACCGCGATCGTAGCGGATCCCCGGCGAAGGCCGAGGTCGAGAGTCACGAGCGACACTGCAGAGAAACCCTGGGCCCCGGCTTTCGCCGGGGAACCGCAGGTATCCATGGGCTGCACCCGCCTATTCGACATGAAGAAAGAGCGGCCGGGACTGGATCCCGGGCGGACCTAGCCAATCATGCGAAATCCTACATTGCAAGGAACTGGTGCTCCCCGGCGAAAGCCGGGGCCCAGGGCCACAAGCGACACCGCAGAGAAACCCTGGGCCCCGGCTTTCGCCGGGGAAGCGAGGGAATGGCGGCGAACCGAGCCCAAACGGAAAAGGCCGGGCATCGAGCCCGGCCTTTTGCTTGCCAACCCGTCATCGGGCCGGAATATGAATTACTTCAGATAGTTGGTCAGGTTCAGGCCCGAGAGCTGGGCGAAGACCGAGTAGCTGGCCTCGAGCACGCTCTTCTGCTGGGCGAGGTCGATCGCGACCTGGCCGAGATCGGCATCCTCATTCTCCTGGATCACGTTCTTCAGCACCAGCCCGCGCTCCTCGCCGCGCGAGGCGAGCGTGTCGACCTGGTTCTGCTTGCGGCCGTTCTCCGCATTGACGGCACGCAGGTCGCCAAGGCCGGTATCGAGCTGCGACACCGCCTGCTTGATCGCGTCCATCTGGGTATCGGTGATCTTGGTGCCGATCGCGCCGGCACCACCGAGCGTGCGGAACGCCTCGTAGAGATTGGCGCCGATCTCGCTGGCGCCAACGCCGTACTTGACGTCCACGCCTTCCCCGACACGGGCATTGGCGCGCACCGTGTCGTTGTGGAAGGCAGCGCTGCCCGGCGTGGCCGCCGCATCGGCGAGCGTGTCCACCGAGAAGGGCGCCTGGTCGATCTGGCTGCCACCGAACAGCGGCGTGCCGCCTTCCGAGGCGTTGAGCGAAGTGCGGAACTGGTCGAACGCCTGCTGGATCGCTTCCTGCAGGCCGGCTGCATCGCCGGTGCCGACCGCGTTCATCAAGCTGGTGCGCAGGTCCGTGGTGGCATCCTCGATACCTTCCATGTTCGCCTGGTAGAGCGAGAGCGTGGTGCCGACGCGCTTGGAGACGGTCGACTGCGCTTCCTGGCGCGCGAGCAGCGTGTGCGCCGACAGGTTGCGCACGGACTCGGTGCCGAGATCGGCGAAGGTCGCGGCCTTCTTGCCGGTCGAGAGCTGGGTCTGCGTGTTCGCGAGCTTTTCCTGCGCGCGCATGATCGCGCTGGACATGGTGCTCTGGAGCGGAATGGTGGCGACGCGGGTCATGGGTCTTCCCTTCTTTCTGGCCCTTAGCGGAGCATGCCGAGGAGCGTGTCGTACATGTCGTTGGCGGTGGTGATCACGCGCGCGGCGGCCGAATAGCTGTTCTGCAGCACCACCATCTGCGAGAGTTCCTCGTCGATGTTGACCCCGGCGAAGCTGTCGCGGCGGTTGATCGCATCGGCACTGCGTGCCGAGGCATCGGCGAGCTTGCCCTGCGCCTGGTTCGCATCGAGGCCGATCCGGCCCATCAGGTTGCTGGCAAAGGCATCAACCGTGGACTTGCCATCCTTGCCGAGATCGATCGCGCTGCCGAGCTTGTTGACGAAGGCAGTCGCCCCGCGCGTATCGCCCGAGCCGAGCGCCTTGGCGCCGACCGCGACGTCCTGCAGCTGGGCAAGCCCGAGCCTGGACGGATCGGCCAGGATCTCCGGCCGCACCTGCGCCATGCCGAGCCCGCTCGATGCACCGGTGAGGTTCATCATCTGCGAGAAGGAGCGGCCGGTGCCGAAGCGATTGGTCGAGTCCGCCGGGATCGACAGCGTCGCGCCCGCGACGTTCGCCGACGGCTGGAAGCGCATGCGGCCTGCATCGTCGAGCGAGAAGGTACCGAAATTGGCGAGCGGGCTGGCGTTGAGGTCGTTGACCATGTCGCCGACGCTGCCGCCGGCGGCAGGCGCCAGCGTATAGCTGGTCAGCGCCCGGCCCGAGCTGTCGCGCAGCACGATCTGGGCGGTCTCGCCAGTGGCGAAACCATGCGGATCGCTGGCGACGAGGCCCGAGGGGACCAGCGAGCTGGTGTCGCTGCGGACGAGGTCGTTGAGGCCGAAGAACTGCGAGACCCCCTGCCCGGCGCGCGCGCTGGGCTTGGTCGGATCCTGGCCGACGGCCACGCCGTTGCCCGCGCCGGCGGCGGTGATGGTCAGCTTGCCGTCGACGAAGCTCGCCGTGCCGGCGCCGCCCAGGCCCGTATTGATCGCGTTGACCATGTCGTCGACCGTTGCGGTCGGGCCGAGCGCGTCGAAATCGACCTTGGTGCTGGCGACGAGCGTGCCGTCGGCCTTGGTAACGGCGAAGGTGGCCGCGCCGGTGAAGCCCAGCCGGTCGGTGCCGACCAGGCCGCTGTTGCGGCCGGTGAGGCTGGCGGGCGGCGGCACGGTGCTGCTGGCGTTCGAAACCGCATTCAATGCCTGGGACAGGCCGGTGAACAGCGTGCCGAGCTGCTCCTGCACCGCCGGCAGCGCACGATCGCGCAGATCCAGCAGGCCGCCGAGCTTGCCGCCGATCGCGGCGGAATCGATCTTGTCGCCGGTCGCCGCATCGGGCTGGGCCAGGCGGATCTCGATCGGGGGATAGGTGGCCTGCGAGACCGAGCCGCTGCTCGGATAGTTGAGCTGGCGCAGGCGCTTGTCGAGCAGGGTCTGGCCATTGCCGGTCTCGATCGAGACGCGGCCGTCCGGCTGCTCGCGGATGGTGACCTGCATCAGGCCGCTCAGCTCCTCGAGCGCGCTCATCCGCTGATCGGCGGCACCGCCGGCGCTGCGGCCAAGGCCGGTCGCCTGGGCGATGGTGCCGTTCAGGTCATGGATGCGCTGGAGCAGCGAGTTGATCTTGTCGACCGAATAGCCGACTTCCGACTCCACGTCGGAGCGCAGCTGGGACACGTCCTTGTCCATCTGCTGCATCGAAGTGATCGCGTCCTGCACGTCGTTGGTGAACTGGGCCACCGTCTGCGTGGAGGCGAGCGAGCCCGTCATCGCCACGGCCGAGGCCGAAACGTCGTCGAGGCGCGCGGACAGGCCGGACTTGCTGCCCGGCTGGCCGAGCAGCGCCTGCATGCGATCGAGATAGTTGGAAACGACTTCCGCGCGGCCGAAATCGCCCGCGCGGCTGTAGACCGTGGCTTCGAGGAACTTGTCAGCGACGCGGGTGGGTTCGCCCACCACCACGCCGCTGACCTGCCCCGCGACGACGCCCGTGGTGAGGCTGACGCGCTCGCGCGCGTAGCCGGCCACCCCGACATTCGCGATGTTGTTGGAAACCGAGCGAAGTCCGGCCTGAGCAGCTGTCAGGCCGGAAATCGCGGTACCGAGAATGTCGTTGAGCGCCATGATCCCCTGCGTTCAGTCTAGTGTTTTAGCGCTTCAGGTCGCTGACTTCGCGCAGCATGTCGTCGACCGTCGTGATGATCTTCGACGACGCGCTGTACGCGCGCTGGAAGCGGATCATGTTGGTGAACTCGCTGGCGAGATCGACCGTCGAGGCTTCGAGCGAGTTCGGCGCGATCGCGCCCGCACCGAGTTCACCCGGCTCGTTCAGCGTGAAGCCGCCCGAGGTACGGCTGGCGGTGTAGGCGTTGCCCGACACGCGAGTGAGGCCATCCGGGTTCTGGAAGGTCGCCAGCGGGAGCTGGAAGACCGCGCGGGTGGTGCCGTCGTCGAATACCGCGTTGACGACGCCGTCCTTGGTGATTTCGATCTGCGACAGGTTGCCCAGCGTGCCGCCATCGGTGTTGCCCGAGATCAGCGAGCTCGGCTGGCCGAACTGGGTGAGACCGTCGATCTTGCCGTCGCTGCCCAGTTCGAGCTTGATCGGCACCGAGGACGCCTGGTTGGCATAGGTGATGTTCAGCGCGCTGTTCAGCCAGCTGCCCGACGGGAGGTCGAGGCTGCCGTCCGGCTTGAAGTTGACATCGCCGCCGGCGATGAAGCCGTTGGTGCTGGCGACGGCCGGGGTCACGCTGGTGTCCATGACGTCGGCGGCCGGGACCGAATAGACTTCCGCCTTCCACGCGTTCGGGCCGGTCTTGATGAAGGCCATGTTCAGCGTGTGCGAACCGCCCTGCTGGTCATAGACGGTGAACGAGCGCTGGAACTGGTTCTCGGTCTTCGGCGTGTAGGTGTTGTCGGCCGCATATTTCGCCAGGTCGCCGGTGGCATAGGTGGCGGCAGCGGGCGAGACCTCGGTCGCGGTGTTGAGGTTGATGCGCGCCTGGATGCGCGACGTCGCCGCCGCGGTGCCGGTCAGGTCGCTGACGCGGATCGCTTCCAGGTCGTCGATATTGCCGGTGTTGTTGTACTTGCCCTCAGCATCGAGGCGATAGCCGTACAGGTACAGGCCGGTCGCCGGGTTCTTCAGGAAGCCTTCCTCATCGGCGCGGAACGAGCCGGCGCGGGTGAAGGCGACTTCGCCCTGGCCGCCCGAGGCGGTGCGGGTGACGAAGAAGCCCTTGCCGTCGATGGCGATGTCGGTGCTGCTGCTCGAAGCCTGCATCATGCCCTGCTTCGAGATCATCGCGGTCGGCGCGGCGACGACGCCGCCAGCCGAATAGCTCGAACGGGCACGGCCGTCCGTGACCATCGTCTTGAACTGGGCTTCGACGCCCTTGTAGCCGATGGTGTTGATGTTGGTGATGTTGTCGGCAACCGCTGCCATCGCGCTGGACTGCGCGTTGAGACCGGAAACGCCGGCATAGAGAGCGGAATAGAGGCTCAAGACGAATACTCCCTCGATGCCCGCGAAACGCGCACGGGCCCACGCCCCAATTGTAGGATGAGCGCGGCGCGGACCCCAACAAAGGCGCAAATAAGATTCGATGGGCAAAAATTGCCGGGTGCGCGCACGCTGCCCCGCAAACACATCCTATAATGCAGCCAAACGAACGAAAGGCTGTTTCCCAATGCTTCGCATCACGCTTCGCGATGGCGAGAAGGCAATCGTCAACGGCGCGGTGATCCGTGCGGTGGGCCGCACCCAGATCGCCGTGGAGAACAAGGTGTCCATCCTGCGCGGGCGCGAGATCATGCGCCCCGAGGAAGCGACCACCCCGGCGCGCCAGCTCTATTTCGCCGCCATGCTCGCCTATATCGACCCGGCCAGCCGCGACAGCCACCACGACGCCGTGGTCGGGCTGGTCGGCGCGCTGATCGCCGTGCTCGGCACGCAGGACGCCAAGTCGGCCTGCATCCGCTTCGCCAGCGAGATCGCCCAGGGCGAATATTACAAGGCCCTGGCGACCGCGCGCGAAGTGATCGCGTTCGAGGACGCCGTGCTCGCCCAGCAGGCCGCCTGAGGCTATAAGGTGCAGACGCTCGCCAGCGCAGCCCGTGCGATCCGGGACATGATGCCCGATCGCCGCTTCGGCCGCGTCGTCGCGGTTCGCGGCGCGCTGATCGAAGTGGAAGGGCTCGCCGGCGCCGCGCAGATCGGCAGCCGCATCGAGATCACCTCGCCCAACGGCATCGTCCAGGCGGAAGTGACCGCGCTCGACCGCGAAGTCGCCTTGTGCCTGCCGTTCGTCGATCCGCAGGGCGTGGGCCTGGGCGCGCGCGCCGAGCTCGGCGCGGGCCAGTTCAGCGTCCGCCCCTCCCAGGCCTGGCTCGGCCGGATGATCAACGGGCTCGGCCAGCCGGTGGACGGGCTCGGCTCGCTTCCCAATGGCGCCGACCCGCAGCCGATCAAGGCGCCGCCGCCGGCCGCCGCCAACCGCGCCCGCGTCGCCGAGCGGATCGAGACGGGGGTGCGCACGCTCGACCTGTTCGTGCCGCTGTGCCGCGGCCAGCGCCTCGGCCTGTTCGCCGGTTCGGGCGTCGGCAAGTCGGTGCTGCTGTCGATGCTGGCGCGCTGGACCCAGTGCGACGTTGCCGTCATCGGCCTGATCGGCGAGCGCGGCCGCGAAGTGCAGGAATTCATCGAGGACGATCTCGGGCCCGAGGGCATGGCCCGCTCGGTCGTCGTCGTCGCCACCTCCGACGAGCCCGCGCTGATGCGCCGCCAGGCCGCCTGGACCACCCTCGCCGTCGCCGAGCATTTCCGCGACCAGGGCCTCAACGTGCTGTGCCTGATGGACTCGGTCACCCGCTTCGCCATGGCGCAGCGCGAGATCGGCCTGGCCAGTGGCGAGCCACCGGCCACCAAGGGCTATACCCCCACCGTCTTCGCCGAGCTGCCCCGCCTGCTCGAGCGCGCCGGCCCCGGCGAGCCGGGCAAGGGCATGATCACCGGTCTGTTCACCGTCCTCGTCGATGGCGACGACCATAACGAGCCGGTCGCCGACGCCGTGCGTGGTATCCTCGACGGCCACGTCGTGATGCGCCGCGCGATCGCCGAGCGCGGCCGCTATCCGGCGATCGACATCCTCAAATCGGTGTCGCGCACGCTGCCGCACTGCATGAACGACGCGCAGAACGACATCCGCGTCGGCGCGCGCAAGCTGCTCTCCACCTATACCGACATGGAAGAGATGGTGCGGCTCGGCGCGTACAAGGCCGGCTCCTCGCCCGAGGTCGACCGCGCCGTCGCGCTGGCGCCCGAGATCGAGAAGATGCTCAACCAGGGCAAGAACGACCAGGGCAATGCCGACGCCGCCTTCGCCGCGCTCGGCGAGATCGTCGCGCTCAGCATGGAGATGATGGAGCAATGACTCCGTTCGACACCGCCCTGCGCGTCCAGCGCCGCGAGGTCGATGCCGTGAAGGTGTCGATCAGCGTCGAGATCGAAACGATCACCACGCTCAACAGCCAGGCGCACGCCCATGACCTGCGCATGCGCGAGGAGCGTGCGCTCGCCGCCATCGTGCCGATCGCCAGCGATGCATGGCGGCTGCGGATGAAGGCCGAGCGCGCCCGCCTCGACCACCAGGCCCAGCTCGCCAATGTGCGGCTGACTTCGCTGCGCGCCCAGGCCGTCGAGGCCTATGGCACGATGCGCGCGATCGAAGGCGCCGCCGGCCGCTTCAAGGACGAGGCCGAGCGCGTCGCCGCCGGTGCCGAACAATCGATGATCGACGATATCGCCGCCGCCAAGCTGGTGATCGCGCGCCGCAATGCGGAGCGCAGCGCATGATCCCGCGCGCAGACCTTGCCTCGCTGAGCCCGGCCAACCGCGCCAAGGTGATCTACAGCGAAGCGCAGACCGAGCTTGCCAGCCGGTTGTGGAAGGCCGCGCTCGGCGATGGCGACAAGGACGACCGCAAGGGCAATGGCATCGGCCAGAACGGCCTTTCCGGCGATTCGCTGCTCGAGCTGCTCGGCAAGCAGAACGGCATCCAGACCGGCGGCGCCCAGGGCTGCCACTGCGCCTGTGCCTGCTCCTGCCACCAGAAGCCCGCCGCCAGCGCGAGCTTCGCCAATGACTGCGTCGAGGACCTGCGCGGCGCGATCGGCGATGCCGCCGAGCAGAGCAGCCGCAAGATGGCCGCGATGATGAGCACCGGGGCGACCGTATCGGTTGCCAACGGCGCCGTGGTTTCCGGCCTCGCGCTCGGCGCCAATACCCGCTTCGCCCCCGCCCTCGCCATGGCCGAGGCGCGCACCGGCATTCCCGCGACCGCGCTTGCCGCGATCGTCGACGCCGAGGCGGCCAAGGGGCATGACGGCGTCTGGAACACCATGTCGCGCAATCCGCGTTCGAGCGCGGCGGGGCTTGGCCAGTTCCTCAGCGGAACCTGGGAGCAGCTCGCCGAGACTTCGGGCACCTGGCTCAACCAGGTCGCATCGCAGAATGGCTGGCTCGACGGGCGCGGCCAGGTGCAGCCCGGCGCGCGCAGCGAGCTGCTGGCGCTGCGCTATGACGGCCAGGCATCGATCCTGGGCGTCGCGGATCTCGCCAAGATGAACCTCACCCGGCTCGAGCAATCGGGCATCCGCGTGAACACCGATGCCGAGACCCTGGCCAAGTCGGCCTATCTCTCGCACCATCTCGGGCTGGGCGATGCGAAGAAGTTCCTTGCCGGCGGCATCGAGGCCGGACGCGCCCGCATGCTGCTTGCCGCCCAGATCGGCGGCGGCGCGGCCGACCAGCGAATCGCCGCGGCAGGCAACGCCACCCAGGCGCACCGCCAATGGCTGCTCGGATTCATCGATCGCAGAATCCGTCCGGAACAATTCGCCGGCTAAATTATTTTATCCTATAATGCTTCTGCCAGCGGTACCCGAAATGACGGAAACCGCCAAAAAACTCGTAGTTTCCGAGTTTTAACCATATCGCACCTTCCGTAGGGGAATGTGCGATTGGTAGGACTACATATAGGAATTTAAGGGTTCTGTTAAAGGATTAGAAGCCATGTTGCCCCTGTGAACGGCGGTCGAGACCCGGCTGGCCTGGACAAAACAGGGGATACGCAATGTCGAAGATCACGATCGCGCTGGAAGCAGCCGTCGCCACCGTCATCGAGAATACGCCGCAAGACGGCGCCGCTCGCAGCAACCGCCAGCGCGTCTATGTGGACCGTGCCTTCGCCCAGATCCTCAAGCTGATCGCCCCGCGCATCCGCCACTTCGTCCGCCAGTATGGCCTCACCGCGCACTGGGAAGACGCCGAGCAGTGCTGCGCCATCGCCGTGCACCGCGCCATCGAAGCCTATGACCCCGCCAAGGCGCAGTTCACCACCTTCGTGAACTGGCAGATCCGCGGCGAGCTGCAGAGCCTGCGCTTCCGCCTGATGACCGATCAGCGCCCGTCGGCGAAGAAGGTCGAGGCCACCACCGTTTCGCTCAGCGCCCTCGCCACCTCGATCGACGGCGACGAGATTTCGCCCGAGGCGATGATCGAGGACGAGGAAGCCGTGTTCCGCACCGAAGCCGCCGCTTCCGACTATCTCGCCGAAGGCGCCGTCTCGCAGCTCATCGACGCCTATGTCGACCAGCTCCGCAAGGTGGGTGTCGAGGCGCTCCGCCGCCGTCCCCGCCCGAAGCGCGCCGAAGCCGCGCTGCGCCGCGCCGAAGGTCCGCGCCTGCGCTCGGCCACCTATGGCATCGACCCGGCCGAGCTGGAGAAGCTGGAAGCCAAGCTGGCCCGCGACCGCGAGATCGTCGAGCGCCGCGTGTTCCAGACCGCCACCCTCGACGACCTGTCGCTCGAGACCGGCGTGACCAAGGAGCGCGTCCGCCAGATCACCAAGCGCGCCGCCAAGGCGATCGCCGAGATCGCCGCCAAGGATCCGCGCTTCGCCGTGATGGCCGAATATGGCCAGCCCGGCACCCCGAAGCGTCGCCCGGCCCCGGCCGCGCGCACCACGCCGCTGCTGCCCGACACCAACCTGCCGCACAACCGCCTGGCGAGCGTTCGCGCCGTCGACCCGACGACGCTGTCGCCGGTGCTCAGCACCCCGGCCGTCCAGCAGGTCGAGCGCGCCGAGCCGGCCCAGCTTGCCGCCCCGGCCCCGTCGAGCGCTTCGCTCCACTGATCGCATCGGAACGCCCCGCGCGCACCTAGCCATCCTATAATGCTCACAAGAGGCATGGAGGACCCCGATGCATCGCAATCTCGACTGGACCGGCAAGGAGGAGTCGCACGGCTCGCTGCCGCGCCCCAATCGCCGCCTGACCGCGCTCGCCCAGGATGTGGCGCGACTGGCCCAGCCGCTGCTACCCGCCGGCGGCGACCTGTTCCTAGGCCTGGAGGCCACCGCCGACGGCCAGATCCACCTGGTCTGGTGGCGCCAGCACGACTTCAAGCGCATCGCCACCATCTCGGCGACTCCGGACGCCTTCTGCCCCGAGGACAGCGACGAGGGCGCGCTGCAGGACGCGGCGGCGGCACTGCTCGACTATCTCGCCGGCCGCTGGCCGACTCCGCCGGGCGCGCTCGGCGTGATCACCGACGGCGTGGGCGTGGCCTTTGCACCCGACCACCCCTCGCCTTCCGCGGACAGCTGGCTGCTGCGCCACGCCACCGGGGAAAGCACGCTGGCGATGATCCTGGATCTCGACCCCGCCGGCCCCTGCGGACTGTTGATCGGCGGACAATCCACAGGTTCATTCCACTAACGGAATGGCGTTTACCTTGTATTATCCTTGAATTGCTTCAAGATACCTTCAGATTCGAGGGGATCATTGATGGCAGGCGCGAACGGCAAGGGTAAGATGCGGGTGGGATCCGCGGGCGAGCCCCTGATCGATTACTATCGTGCAATCGTTTTCCCGAACCGGGTACGTGAGCAACGGCAGCGTCATGGCTTTGCGAAACTCCTGCGCCTTTCTGCAAATATTCCCGCAATACCCTATATTCGTCTTTCGAAGATCGAACGCGGTGAAGTCGTGGCCCGTCCGGACGAGTTGCGCCGCATCGCCGCCGCCCTTGACATCGCGCCGACGGAGCTGCTGCTCGATATCGACGCGGCGGATTTCGACATCGCTGCCTGGGCCGCGCCGTTCGGCGACGGGGCCCAGCTCGACCTGGAGGAGGAACGGTTCGCGGTGCTGCTCGGCGCGGCGCTGCGCGCCCGTCGCACCCTGGATCCCGCGCTGACCATCGCCGTGATCGAGCGCGATTTCGCGCTGCCCCCGGTCAACCTCTCGCGCGTGGAGAATGCCCAGAAGCCGTTCGGCCGCTGGAACGCAGCCATCCACAACGCCTTGTTCGCCCTGTTCGGCGTAACCGACGAAGCAGCCCTGCGCGCGGAAGTCGAGCAGCGCCATGCGATGGGCGGGCTGGATGCCTTCCTGGCCACCATCGCCAATCCCGAGACGCGCATCGCCCGCACCCGCGAGCGTATTGCCGAACTGACCATGGCGCTGAACGCGGAACCGCCGGCGGAGCCCGCGCCCGCCGTGGCGCTGCCGCTGGCAGGGCCGGTCGGCGCCGTCCGGCTGCTGCCCGTCTTCGGCGTGCCGCTGCCCCAGGGGCTGATCGGCGACCAGCCGACCGGCGAGACGGTCGAGGCCCCGCATATCGCCGGCGTGCGCGCCTTCGGCATCAAGGTATGCCGCGCGACGCTGGGCGGCGGCTTGCCCGCCCAGGCGACCGTGGTCGCCGATCCCGATCGCCTGCCGCTTCCCGGCGGCCTCGCGGCGCTGCGCGAAGGCGACGGCTGGCGGTTGCTCTCGGTGGCTTCCGGCCGCGACGGGCGGATGATCGGCTACAGCGTCAATCCGGACATGGAAGTGCCGCTCGACGATTGCGATCCGTCGAGCCTGGCCGCGATCGTCTCCGCCGTCTTCCTCTGACCGCCCCATATTGCTAGGGCGCTGCCCATGGGGATCATTGTCGCGATCGAAGGCGCCGACGGCGTCGGCAAGAACACCACGTCCAGGCTGCTCTGCGAGACGCTGCAGGCCGCCGGCAAGACCGCGACGGTGATCGGCTTCCCGCGCTATGGCGAGACCGTGGCCGGCGTGACGATCGGCCGCTATCTGGCCGGCGACATGCCGGTGCCGGTGAGTCCGCATGCCGCCGCGACGCTCTATGCACTCGATCGCTTCGAGTGGCGCGACGAGATCCTCAAGGCGGTCGAAGCGCATGATGTGCTGATCTTCGATCGCTATGTCGCCTCGAACATGGCCTATCAGGGCGCGCGCGTGCCTGCCGGGGAGAGCCGCGCGCTGATGGAGTGGATCCTGGCGCTGGAGACCGGCCAGTTCGCCCTGCCCGTCCCCGCGCTATCCATCTATCTCAACACGCCCTGGGACCTTGCGCGTGCGCTGATCCTGCAAAAGGCCGAGCGCAGCTATACCGACAAGAGCTTCGACGCCTATGAGGCGGACGTGGCGCTGCAGCAGCGCGTGCGCGCCAATTACGCGTCGATCGTCGAGGCCGGGCTGCTCGGCCCATGGCGCATGGTGCATGCCAGCACCGACGGCACGATGCGCCCGCCCGCCGAAATCGTCGGCGAGATCATTTCCCTGCTGGAAGCGGTTCCGGAATAAGCCCGAAAGCCGCGCGACCGGCTTGACAGCTCCCCCCGCGGCGCCGCATGGTAGCGCTATCAAAAGCAATATCGGGGTGAGAGGATCTTGAACGCGTCTCCGGCGGAAATACTGCCTGTCGATCATGCCCAGGCGATTCTGGTTGGCCGAGTCCTCACCGAGGCCGGCCCCAGCCCCGTGGTTCTGCGCGGCGGGCGGATCTATGACGTCTCGGCCACCGCGGCGACCGTGGCCGACCTGCTCGACCTGGCCGATCCCGCAAATACCGACGGCACCGACATCGGTTCGGTGCGCACCCTTGGTAGCGATATCGGCCCGACCCTGCTCGCCCCGATCGACCTGCAATGCGTCAAGGCCTGCGGCGTTACCTTCGCCCTCTCGGCTATCGAGCGGGTGATCGAGGAGCGCGCGCGCGGCGATGCCGACAAGGCGAACGAGATCCGCGGCGACTTGGAGGCCAAGGTGGGGTCGGGCATCCGCTCGGTCGTCCCCGGCACGCCCGAGGCCGCCAACCTCAAGGCCGCGCTGATCGAGGCAGGCATGTGGTCGCAGTACCTCGAGGTCGCGATCGGCCCCGATGCCGAGGTGTTCACCAAGGCGCCGGTGCTTTCCGCGGTCGGCTGGGGCGCCGATATCGGCGTGCGCTCGGACAGCGACTGGAACAATCCCGAGCCGGAAGTCGTCCTGATCGTCGACAAGACCGGCACGCCGCGCGGCGCGACGCTGGGCAACGACGTCAACCTGCGCGACTTCGAGGGGCGCAGCGCGCTGCTGCTGGGCAAGGCCAAGGACAATAACGCCTCGACCGCGCTGGGGCCGTTCATCCGCCTGTTCGACGACAGCTTCACGATGGACGATGTCCGCTCGGCCGAAGTCGATCTCGTCATCGACGGGCCCGAGGGATACCGCCTCCAGGGCACCAACAAGATGAGCCAGATCAGCCGCGACCCGACCGAGCTGGTCCGCCAGACGCTGAGCGAGCATCAATATCCGGACGGCTTCGCGCTGTTCCTGGGCACGCTGTTCGCGCCGATACAGGACCGCGACCATCCGGGCCGCGGCTTCACCCACAAGGACGGCGACGTCGTGCGCATCTCGAGCCCCAAGCTCGGCACGCTGGTCAACCGCGTGACCACCTCCAAGGCCGCCGCGCCCTGGACCTTCGGCATCCGCGAGCTGATCCGCAACCTGGCGGGCCGCGACCTGCTGTGAGCGCCGCGCGCGGCCCTAGTCTTTGCATTTCCAAGGTATTCCATTCCCATGTCTGAAGCCGATCCCGCCAACACCGTGCTGACGCGCGACCAGCGCGCCATCTATCCGAGCCTGAAGGGCAAGCGGGTGCTGATCACCGGCGGCGGATCGGGCATCGGCGCCGGGCTGGTCGAAGGGTTCGTCCGCCAGGGCGCCGACGTGACCTTCTTCGACATCGCCGATGCGGACTCGCAGGCGCTGGTCGGCAACCTTTCCGGGCTCGGCAAGGCGCCGACCTACGAGAATGTCGACCTGACCGACATCAAGGGCGCCAAGGCGACCATCGCCCGGCTGATCGAGGAGCATGGCGCCTTCGACGTGCTGATCAACAACGCCGCCAATGACGACCGCCACACCATCGAGGAAGTGACGGAAGACTATTGGGAAAACCGGCTCAATGTGAACCTGCGCCACCTGTTCTTCTGCGCCCAGGCGGTGATCCCGGGGATGAAGGCCAAGGGCGGCGGCGTCATCATCAACATGGGCTCGATCTCCTGGCACCTCGCGCTGGAGGGGCTGATCCTCTACCAGACCGCCAAGGCCGGCATCGAGGGCCTGACCCGCAGCCTCGCGCGCGACCTGGGGCCGGACAATATCCGCTCGGTCTGCATCGTGCCGGGCAATGTGAAGACCCCGCGCCAGATGAAGTGGTACACCCCCGAGGGCGAGGCCGAGATCGTCAACGCCCAGTGCCTCAAGGGCCGGCTGGTGCCCGACGACATCGCGGCGATGGCGCTGTTCCTCGCCTCGGACGACGCGCGGCTGATCACCAGCCACGAGTTCTTCGTCGACGCGGGCTGGCGCTGAGCCATGGGCGTGGTGACGTCGGCGCCGCAGAGCGTCTGGTCGCTCGCCGCTCCCCTGCTCGAAGGGCCGGTCTGGGTGGCGCACGACGCCGCCCTGTGGTTCGTCGACATCAAGGGGCACAAGATCCACCGCTATGACCCGGAGACGGGCGACAAGCGGAGCTGGGATGCCCCCGACCAGGTCGGCTTCGTGCTACCGGCCGCGCGCGGCGGGTTCGTCGCCGGACTGAAGACCGGGCTTGCCCATTTCGACCCCGAGACCGGCGCCTTCACCCAACTGGTTGATCCCGAGCCGGAAAAGCCCGGCAACCGGCTGAACGACGCCACCGTCTGCCCCGATGGCCGGCTGTGGTTCGGCACGATGGACGACGCCGAGGCGGAGGACAGCGGCGCGGTCTACCGGCTGGCGGCGGACGGCGACTGCGTGGCATCGACGCCCTTCTGCTCGATCACCAACGGGCCGGCGATCAGCCCGGACGGCAGGACGCTCTACCATATCGACACGCTGGGCGGGCTGATCTTCGCCTGCGACCTGGCGCCGGACGGCAGCCTGAGCAACCGCCGGGAATTTGCCCGTATTCCCAACGAGCAAGGCTATCCCGACGGGCCGACCGTGGATGCCGAGGGCTGCCTGTGGGTGGGC
This sequence comes from Sphingomonas kyeonggiensis, assembly GCF_014204495.1. Lineage (GTDB taxonomy): Bacteria > Pseudomonadota > Alphaproteobacteria > Sphingomonadales > Sphingomonadaceae > Sphingomonas > Sphingomonas kyeonggiensis_A. Next base: position 408,372 of record NZ_JACHLN010000003.1, read on the forward strand.
CTGTACAAGGGATCGGCGGTACGGCGCTACTCGCCGGCCGGCGAGCTGCTGGAAACCGTGGAATTTCCGGTGGATGCGATCACCAAGATCGCCTTTGGCGGGCCCGACCTGAAGACCGTGTTCGCGACCACCGCCAACAAGCACCTCACGCCCGAGGAGAAGGCCGCGAACCCGACCTCGGGGGATCTTTTCAGCTTCCGGGTCTCGGTGGCCGGGGTGGCAGGGACACTGGTCCGCGAAGGCGTCTGAACCAGACGCCGAAGGTGGCCAAGGTTACGCGGGTCGGGCTTTGAGGTCGGCCTAATAGTCAATATTATTGACTATCTATTTTTTGGACTGTAAATCCCTTTTACCGTCATCCCCGCGAAGGCGGGGATCCAGGACGACTTCGCGTGTCGCCCTGGACTCTGGATCCCCGCCTTCGCGGGGATGACGGAATTGGAGGTTTGCCGTGACCGACGTTACCCCTACCCCTACCCCTACCCCCCTGCTCGAAGTCGCGATGCCGGCGCTGTTGCGGCACGCACGGCATACCTATGGCGCGGCGATGCGGGCAGCGCTGGCCGCGCGCGGCTATGACGATATTCCGGCCAATGGCCTGTACGTGATCGGCGCGCTGGCGCTGGGCGAGGCACCACTCGGCCAGATCATCCGCGAGCTGCGCGTCTCCAAGCAGGCGGCCGGGCAGCTGGTCGATGCGCTGGTGCTGCGCGGTTATCTGGAGCGGGAGGTCGACCCACAGGACCGGCGGCGGCTGACCGTGACGTTGACCGAGCGCGGGCAGGCAGCGGCGGATACCCAGCGCGAAGCGCGCGAGGGGATCGATGGCGCGCTGCTGGCGTGCATGGGCGAAGAGAAGGTGCTGCATGCGCGCGAGGTGCTAGCGGCGCTGATCGGGATCGGGCGCGAGGGGGAATAGGGGTCATGCGCGAGCCGGCAGAGAAACCCTGGGCCCCGGCTTTCGCCGGGGAACTATACTCACATGTGGCCGTATCACGTTGCGCTGTGGACGCTTGAGGCGCGGATGTTCGCACTGGGCCCGGTGGCGCCGTGGTTCCGCAAGCGGGTAGCCGCGCGTGACGCCGGCGGTCGGCCTCTCCGTGCGGAGCGATGAAAGCGGTTTCGGCGCGGGCGGAAACAGCGCGCGCCAGCTTCGGCGTATGGTGCGGATGTTCCCCTCCACGTCACCGCGGATCAAGGCCGGGGTGACGCGGGCGCCCACAACATGGCTTACCACCCATTAACCATCCCCTGCCATGCAAGGCGCGCAAACGTTTATGGGGATGGACGTGCAGCAACTATCGGGATTCTGGATCGGCAGCGATCTGGACGAGACGGCATTCGGGAATTTTGCCGAGGACATGGTGACGCGCGAGGACCTGGGCAGACTGCCCAATGTCCTGCTGCTCGCCGAACGCCATGCGGGCTTCTGGGAGACCGAGCGCGGCCAGCTGGTGCTGGTCGGGATGCTCGGCATGCTGGTCGACTCGCTCGAGACGGGGGACGCGAGCGAGGCGCTGGGCGCGATCAGCGCCTGCCCGCCGCGGCTGGCGCAACAGGCGCTCGACCTGCTGATCGCGGCGCTGCCCGAAGGCGCGCTCGATGCGCCGCAGGAAATGGACGATGCCATGCTGTTCTGTACGGCGATCCTCGCGGGCGCCAGCGGCCAGCGGGCGGCGGTGGCGGCATTGCTTGAACAGGGACGGCCGGGGCGCGTGGAAGCGGTCTATGGGCCGCCTGCAGCGATGATCGCAGAGGCCTATGCACCCGCGCCGGAAAAGGCCGAGGCGTTCAAGCCGAAGCTGATCATCTGGGACCTGGACGATACGCTGTGGCACGGCACGCTGGCGGACGGGGACGTGCCGGTGCTGATCGAGAAGCGCGCCGACTTCGTCCGCGCGTTCAACCGGCACGGCGTGGTCTCGGCGATCTGCTCCAAGAACGAATTCGACAAGGCCAGGGCGGCGCTGGAGGGCTTCGGGCTGTGGGAGGAGTTCATCTTCCCGCGCATCGCCTTCGTGCCCAAGGGCGCGGTGATCCGGCGGATGATCGCGGACATGCAGCTGCGGCCCGAGAATGTGCTGTTCGTCGACGACAACCCGCACAATCTCCACGAAGTCGCCGACGCGGTGCCGGGGATCACGGTGGTGGATGCGACCTCGGGCGCATGCGACGCGCTGCTGGAGGAGCTGCTGGCGGGCCAGGCGCATGTCGCGAAGAGCCGGGTGGCGGACTATCGCCTGCTCGAGACCAGGGTGGCCGAGCGCGAAGGCGAGCAGCTGAGCGACGAGGAATTCCTGCTGAAGAGCGGGATCTGCGCGACCTTCACCGACCGGATGGACAACCTCGAATTCGCCGAGCGGATCGAGGAGCTGATCAATCGCTCCAACCAGCTCAACTATACCCAGAGCCGGATCGAGCCGGGCACGATCCGCGACAGGATCCAGGACATCGACCATTACGAAGTGCTCTGCGCCTTCGTCTGGGACAAGTACGGCTATTACGGGCTGGTCGGCGTGGCGGTGTACGCCTTCCGGACCAGGACGCTTGAGCATTTCGCCTTTTCGTGCCGGATCATGCACATGGGCGTGGAGGACGCGATGATCCGGATGCTCGCCGAGCGCGGCTATCCGCTGCAGGCGAGCCCGGCGTTCCGCAAGCCGCTGCCGGCCCAGTCGTCGCGGGCGATCACCACCCTCTCCTATTCGGATGCCGAGGTGCGCGCGCGGGTGCTGGCCGAGGAAGCGCCGCGCGACTGGAGCAAGGTCGACCTGCGGATCATGGCGGACTGCCAGTCCGGCGCCTTCTACCATTACAGCCGGCACCAGGCGGTGACCGATTTCGACAACAACCCGCGGCTGTTCAGCCTGCCCCAGATGAAGACCGGGGCGTACCGCGAACAGCATTTCCCGCGTCACCTCGTCTATGCCGCGGCGAGCGATTACATCGACTGGCGCTGGGAAGCCTATTCACGCGAGATCGATTACGAGCTGTTCCTCGACTGCGCCGACCGCTTCGTCGAGATGGCGGCGACGGGCGGGCACAAGGTGCTGCTGTTCCTGCCGCCCCAGGGGCTGGGGCTGAAGATGTACGAGCTGCACATGGGCTGCGTGCCCGAGCGCAGCCGGGTATGGCATCCGGTGCTCAACCATTATTGGCGCGGCGTGGCCGCGCGCCATCCGGGCGTGTTCACGCTGATCGAGCTGGGGGAGGAACTCGCCGCCGATGAGCTGGTCCATGCGCATCATTATGTGCCGTCGGCGCTGCAGCGGATCAGCGGGATGATCGACGACTGGTATGATGCGGTGAAGGCTGCTGACGTGCTGGACGTGGCGGCTTAGGCTGGTTCTCTTCTGTTCCCCGGCGAAAGCCGGGGCCCAGGGTAACAGAGTGATACGGCAGAGAAACCCTGGGCCCCGGCTTTCGCCGGGGAGCAGTTAAATACCGTCACTCCGCTCGCTGCGGGGTGACGAAAGGGAGGAGGCTCCCCCTCCCTTCGCCTCAGTGATTGTGCCTCGGCACCTTCTCGCTCGTGCGGCGGTACTTGAGCGCGAATTCGAGCGCGGCGCCGTCGCCGAGCTGGCCGGTCTTCTCGCGGTAGAGCTCTTCCCAGGGGGTGTTGCTCTCCGGGATCGGCGGGGCCGGCTCGGTCTTGCGGCGGGCGATCTCTTCCGCATCGACCAGCGCATCGCAGGTGCCGTTGTTGAGATCGACGCGGATAATGTCGCCCGAACGCAGCCACGATAGCCCGCCGCCCGCCGCGCTTTCCGGCGAGGCGTTGAGGATCGAGGGGCTGTCCGACGTGCCCGACTGGCGGCCGTCGCCGAGCGTCGGGAGCGACATGATGCCCTTCTGGATCAGGTGATCGGGCGGCTGCATGTTGACGACTTCCGCCGAGCCGGGCCAGCCGAGCGGGCCGGCGCCGCGGATGACGAGGATGCAGTTCTCGTCGATGTTCAGCGCCGGATCGTTGATGTTGTGGTGATAATCGTCCGAGCCGTCGAACACGATCGCGCGCCCCTCGAACACGCCTTCATGTCCCGGGCGCGAGAGATAGCGGGCACGGAAATCCTCGCCGATCACGCTGGTCTTCATGATCGCGATATCGAAGAGATTGCCCGACAGGACGAGGAAGCCGGCCTTTTCCTTGAGCGGCTTGTCCCAGTCGAAGATCACTTCGCGGTCCGAGACATGGGCATCGGCGATATTCTCGGCGAGGGTCTTGCCGGTGCAGGTGAGCACCGAGCCATCGAGCGCGCCATTGGCGAGCATCTCGGTGAGCACGGCGGGGATGCCGCCGGCGCGGTGGAAGCGCTCGGACAGGAACTGGCCGGCGGGCTGCATGTTGACCACCAGCGGCAGGTCATAGCCCTGGCGCCAGTCGTCCGGGGTGATCTCGATCCCGGCATGCGCGGCCATCGCGACGAGGTGCGGCTGAGCGTTGGTCGAGCCGCCGATCGCGGTGAGCAGCTTGATCGCGTTGAGGAAGCTTGCCTTGGTGAGGATCTTCGAGGGGCGCAGATCGTCATAGGCCATCTCGACGATGCGCTTGCCGGTCTCGTACGCCATCTGGCCGCGCTCGCGGTACGGCGCCGGGATCATCGCGCAGCCGGGGAGCGACATGCCGAGGCCCTCGGCGATGCTGTTCATCGTCGAGGCGGTGCCCATCGTGTTGCAATGGCCCGACGAGGGGGCGCTTTCCATCGCGCGCTTGAGGAATTCGGCCTCGTCGATCTCGCCGGCGGCCATCTTGCGGCGCGACCGCCAGATCACGGTGCCCGAGCCGACCAGCTCGCCTTCGTGCCAGCCGTCGAGCATCGGGCCGCCCGACAGGACGATCGCCGGGATGTCGACGGTGGAGGCGGCCATCAGCGACGACGGCGTGGTCTTGTCGCAGCCGGTGGTGAGGATGACGGCGTCGATCGGATAGCCGTTGAGAATCTCGACCAGGCCGAGATAGGCGAGGTTGCGATCGAGCGCCGCGGTGGGCCGGCGGCAATTCTCGAAGATCGGGTGGAGCGGGAACTCCATCGGGATGCCCCCGGCGGCGAGAATGCCGGCGCGGGCGCGCTTGACCGTCTCGAGATGGATGCGGTTGCACGGCGCGATGTCGCTGCCGGACTGGGCGATGCCGATGATCGGCTTGCCCGAGGTCAGTTCCTCCGGGGTGATGCCGTAGTTCATGAAGCGCTCGAGATAGAGCGCCGCCATGTCGGCGCGGCCGGGCGCGGCGAACCATTCGCGCGAGCGGAACGGACGGACGGGGGTGCGGGTGGTCATAACTTCCTCTTGTGTGCAGAGGGGCGCAAGCCCTGCGGCCCGCGCCCCTCCCCTGTACTCAATCAGCGTGAAGGGCCGGGATCAGCCCTCCATCGCCTCCAGTTCCTTGCCCTTGGTCTCGTGGATGAACTTCTGGACCAGGAAGAAGCTGATCACCGCGCAGACGCCGTAGAAGGTGTAGGCGCCGGTGAGGCTCCACTTCGCCATGCTCGGAAAGGTCTGGGCGATGACATAGTTGGCGCCCCACTGCGCGAAGCCGCAGACCGCCAGCGCCGAGCCGCGGATCTGGTTGGGGAACATCTCGCCGAGCATCACCCACATCACCGGGCCCCAGCTGACGTTGAAGAAGATCACATAGAGATTGGCGGCGACGACTGCGACCATGCCCATCTGCGGGGTGAGGACGAGCTTGCCCGCCGGATCGAGCGTGCCCTGGCTGAAGGCATAGACCATCACGAACAGCGTGACCGCCATGCCGGCCGAGCCGATCAGCAGCAGCGGCTTGCGGCCGATCTTGTCGATCACCGCGATCGTGACGAAGCAGGCGGCGATCGAGACCGCGCCCGAGACGATGTTGATCAGCAGCGCGTCATTCTCGGTGAAGCCGGCGAGCTGCCACAGGGTGGCGCCATAGTAGAAGATCACGTTGATGCCGACGAGCTGCTGGAACACCGCGAGCAGCAGGCCCGCCCAGACGATCGCGCGAATGCCGAGAAAGCCGTTCGGCGCGAAGATATCGGCCAGGCGCGGGCGGTGGTCGGTCGAGAAGCTCGCCTGGATCTCGGCGAGCTTGAGCCCGCCCTCGGTCGCGCCGAACAGGCTGGTGAGCACCTTCAGGGCTTCCGGGTTGCGCTTCTTGGCGACGAGGTAGCGCGGGCTCTCCGGGATAAAGAACAGCGCGACGAGGAAGACGCCGGCCGGGATCGCCTGCATCAGGTACATCCAGCGCCAGGCCTCGATCCCGCCGAGATGGCCGAGCGAGCTGCCGGCGGCCTGGGCGAGGTAATAGTTGACCACGAAGGCGGCGGTGAGGCCGGTGATGATCATGATCTGCTGGACCGTCGTCATCCGGCCGCGGATGTTCGCGGGGGCGACTTCGGAGATGTACGCCGGCGACAGCACCGACGCGGCGCCGACCGCGATGCCGCCGATGATGCGGGCGATGACGAAGATGGTGTGATCGTGCGCGAAGCCCTGGACGAGCGCGCCGCCGAGGAAGAGGAGCGCGGCGAGGCGCATGACGTTGCGGCGGCCCATCGCGTCGGCAAGGGTGCCGGCGAAGAAGGCGCCGAACACGCAGCCGATCAGCAGCGAGCCGACAGTGAAGCCGAGACCGGCCTCGTCGAGCGTGAAGGCGTGCTTGAGGCCTTCCTGCGTGCCATTCACCGCGCCGCTGTCATATCCGAAAAGCAGGCCGCCGATCGTCGCCACCGCGACGATGGCGCCGATCAGGCCGATATTGGCCTTCTGCGCCGTATCATTCATCTGGTTCGTTCCCCTCCATTGCGCCCCGATCGGACGAATTGTTAGCGGTAACGGTGGCTCGATCCGGCGGGAAAAGCAAGGGCGTTCCGCGCGGCCGGGCGACTCCGTCCAGCGTTGTCATGCTGGACCTGTTTGGGGCGGAGGCCAAGCGTTTCCGCTCCCAGCGCCGCTTCCCCGGCGAAAGCCAGGGCCCAGGGTTTCTCTGCCGTGCTGCTCGTGACCCTGGGCCCCGGCTTTCGCCGGGGAACAGGCTGCTCGAACGTCAGCGCCGCGCCGCCCGGCCCGCAGCCGGCTTGCCCGCGCCCGGGGGCGGGCCGCAGGATTCGCGCTGGATCAGCTCGAAATCGAGGACCTGCTCCTCGAGCTTGTCGTTGGTGCCGGCGCGGTGGGCGCGCAGGCGGGCGAGGAGCAGGGTCAGCGCGCTCTCGGCCATGGCGGCGATCGGCTGGCGGACCGTGGTGAGTTCGGGCCACATGGTGGTGGCGAGCGCGGTATCGTCGAAGCCGACGATGCTGATGTCCTGCGGCACGTGCAGCCCGCGGCGATGCGCGACGCCGACGGCGGCGGCGGCCATGTCGTCGTTCGAGGCGAAGATCGCGGTGGGCGGGTTCTTGCGGTCGAGCAGCCGCTCGGCGGCGACGATACCCGAGCGGAAGGTGAAATAGCCCTGCTCGACCGGCATCGCCTTGACGTCGAGCCCGGCGGCCTCGATCGCCTCGACAAAGCCGCGATGGCGCTCGGCCGAGGAGGTCTGGTTCGGGTTGCCGCGAATGAAGCCGATATTGCGGTGGCCCATGTCGAGCAGATGCTTCGTCATCGCGGCCGAGGCGGCGGCATCGTCGATGCGGACATTGAGGCTGCGCTCGGGCGGCAGGCCCATCGCGACCGACACCCAGGGGATGCCGGCGGTCTCGAGCTCGGCCCGGACGGGCGCGGCCTCGGACAGCGGCGGCGGCAGGATCACGCCCTCGACGCTGGTCGCGGCGAACTGGCGCGTGGCCTCGGCCTGCTCGTCCGCGCGCTCGCCTTCACAGGCTTCGAGCACGAGGTGGCAGCCGGCACGGCGGGCAGCGGCGAGCGCACCGATCAGGAATTGCGAGAGATAGGCCGCGGACGGGTTCGAATAGAGCAGGCCGATCTGGGTCGCCTCGCCCGCCGCCAGGCTGCGTGCCGCGCTGTTCGGCGAATAGTTCAGCTTGGCGATCGCCTCGAGAACCGCGTGGCGGGTTGTTTCCCTAACATTGGAACCACCATTGACCACACGCGATACCGTCATCGCGGACACGCCCGCTTCACGCGCGACGTCCTGGACGGTGACCGTGCCACGGCTTCTACGGCTGGGTCTGCTCATCGTTACGGGGATATGCTGCGGTTTCCCTAAATGCAATCGGCGTGAAATCGGTTCGAATGCCCCGGTTGACCGTTCCGGATTTACGCTGATAGTGATAGCGCTACCATAACGCAGACAAGACCGGCGCCCGAGCGCCGCATCACAGAGGGAGAGGTTCGTTGCGCAATTTCCGCCGCATCGCCGCGCTTGCCATCGCCGCCACGGCATTGACGCCCGTACTGGCCGCCCCGGCCCAGGCCCAGGCGGCAAAGGCCGACACCAAGGCGGATCGGCCGCTCTACAAGGATGCCAGCCAGACGGTGGAAGCGCGCGTCGACGACCTGCTCGCGCGGATGACGCTGGAGGAGAAGGTCGCGCAGCTCGTTGCGATCTGGCTCAAGAAGGATGCGATCCAGACCCCCTCGGGCGAGTTCGATCCCGCCAAGGCAAGCGTGTCCTTCCCCAACGGCCTGGGCATGATCTCGCGCCCGTCCGACCGCAAGGGCGTGGCCGCGGGCACCACCAATGCCGGTGCCGACGCGACCGCCAACCGCAATGCGGTGGACACCGCGACGTACATCAACGCCGCGCAGAAATGGTCGATGGAGAAGACCCGGCTCGGCATCCCGATGATCATGCACGAGGAAGCGCTGCACGGGCTGGTAGCGCCGGGCGCGACGAGCTTCCCGCAGTCGATCGGCCTCGCCTCGACCTGGAATCCGGGGCTGCTCGAGAAGGTGTTCAGCGTCGCCGCCGCAGAGGCGCGGGCGCGCGGCGCCAACCTGGTGCTGGCCCCGGTGGTCGATGTCGCGCGCGACCCGCGCTGGGGCCGCATCGAGGAGACCTATGGCGAGGATCCGTATCTCGTCTCCGAGATGGGGCTGGCGGCGATCCGCGGCTTCCAGGGGACTACCCTGCCCCTCGCCAAGGACAAGGTGTTCGTCACGCTCAAGCACATGACCGGGCACGGCCAGCCCGAGAGCGGCACCAATATCGGCCCGGCCTCGCTCGGCGAGCGGACGCTGCGCGAGGACTTCTTCCCGCCCTTCGAAAAGGCCGTGACCCAGCTGCCGGTGCGCGCGGTGATGGCGAGCTATAACGAGATCGACGGCATCCCGAGCCATGCCAACAAATGGCTGCTCAACGACGTGCTGCGCGGCGAATGGGGCTTCAAGGGCGCGGTGGTCAGCGACTATTTCGCGATCCGCGAGCTGGTGACCCGCCACCATATGTACAAGGACGTCAAGGACGCCGGCGCGCGCGCGCTCGATGCGGGCGTCGATGTCGAGACGCCGGACGGCGAAGGCTTCAACTTCCTGATCCAGCTGGTCCGCGAGGGCAAGGTCAGCACGGGCCAGATCGACAATGCGGTGCGCCGCGTGCTCGAGATGAAGTTCGAAGGCGGGCTGTTCGAGAACCCCTATGCCGATGTGAAGCTGGCGGAGAAGCGGACCAACACGCCCGAGGCGATCGCGCTGGCCCGCCAGGCTGCGCGTGAGAGCGTTGTGCTGCTCAAGAATTCCAACGGGCTGCTGCCGCTCGACGCCACCGGCATCAAGCGGATGGCGGTGATCGGCACGCACGCCAGGGACACGCCGATCGGCGGCTATTCGGACATCCCCAACCATGTCGTCTCGCTGCTCGAGGCGATGCAGGCCGAGGGCAAGGGCAAGTTCGCGGTCGACTATTCGGAAGGCGTGCGGCTGACCGAAGGGCGCGTCTGGGCGCAGGACAAGGTGACGCTGACCGACGCGGCGACCAACGACAAGCTGCGCGCCGATGCGGTGGCGGCGGCGAAGAACGCCGATGTCGTGGTGATGGTGCTGGGCGGCAACGAGGCGCTGAGCCGCGAGGCCTGGGCCGACGACCATCTCGGCGACAGCGACAATCTGGAGCTGCCGGGGCCGCAGAACGAACTGGCCAAGGAGATCATCGCGCTGGGCAAGCCGGTGGTGGTGATCCTGCTCAACGGCCGCCCCTATGCGGTCAACTATCTCGCCGAAAAGGCGCCGGCGCTGATCGAGGGCTGGTATCTGGGCGAGCAGACCGGAAATGCGCTTGCCGACGTGCTGTTCGGCCGGTTCAACCCGGGCGGCAAGCTGCCCGTGTCGATCGCGCGCAATGTCGGCCAGCTGCCGAACTACTACAACAAGAAGCCGAGCGCGCGCCGCGGCTATCTGTTCGGCGACACCAGCCCGCTCTATCCGTTCGGCTACGGCCTTTCCTATTCGACCTTCGAAATGGGCAAGCCGGTGCTGGGATCGGGCACGATCGGGATCGCCGACAATGTGAAGGTGAGCGTCGACGTGACCAACACCGGCAAGCGCGCCGGCGACGAAGTGGTCCAGCTCTACGTACGCGATGACGAGGCGAGCGTGACGCGGCCGACGATCGAGCTCAAGCGCTTCCAGCGGGTGACGCTGCAGCCGGGCGAGAAGAAGACGGTGAGCTTCGAGCTGACCCCGGCGGACCTGTCGCTGTGGAACGTGCAGATGAAGCGGGTTGTCGAGCCGGGGACGTTCACGATCTCGGCCGGGCCGAATTCGGTGGACCTGAAGAGCACCACGCTGACGGTTCGGTGATCTGTTCAACCCTCTCCCGCTTTCGCGGGAGAGGGTGGTCGAGCGTTAGCGAGACCGGGTGAGGGTCAGTGGGAGCCACGAGCGGTGCGCTTGCCTCTCGCACACACCCTCCCCCTGGCTCGCGTTGCGAGCCGTCCCTCTCCCGCTAAAGCGGTAGAGGGATTTTCATTCAGCCAGCCACGCCCCCACCCACACCAGCGGGGCGTTCCAGTTGATCGCGACTTCGTTGAGCGCATAGGCGCGGACATCGTCGCCCCAGCAGGCTTGCGGCGCGCAGTGCCCCTTGAGCTGCAGCGCCACCGGATCGACCATCGCCACCGAATTGGGGCCGCCCGAGAGCACGCCGGGCGGCGGGCCGGGCAATGTCGGATCGAGCGACGGCGCCCAGAAGCGATGGTGCGGATGCTGCATCGAGGCGCTGCCATAGCCGCTGACATAGGAGACGCGGTTCGGGTTGCGGCCGAGGATATAGTCGATCGCGTCGATCACCCCTGCCCGGTATTTCGGATCCTTGGTAATGTCCGCGGCGACACCCAGCACCATCGCCCGGTTGAGCAGCGCGCCGTTCGAGCCCCAGGGATAGTCCTTGGCCAGATAGGGGATGCGGTAGCCATTGCCCGCCTCGTCGGCGAGGAAACGGTCCGCCGTGGTGGCGAGCGCGGCGCGCAGGCGCTTCACATCCGCTTGCGCCAGCTTCGACGGGCGCGTCGCCAGCGTGATCGTGCCGAGCGTTGCGACCTGGGGCCAGCCGGGTTCGCCCGGGGCCTCGCGGAAATGCGGCGAGTCGGCCAGCGCCTTCTCATACTCGGCCTTGCCGGTGGTGACGAACAGCTCGGCTGCCGCCCAGTAGAATTCATCGGACAGGTCGGTGTCACCATAGCCGCCCGAGCCGGTGAAGCTGTTGGTGGCATAGACTTCCGGGTTGCGCCGGGCGGCGGCGAAGGCGCGCTCGGCGGTGGCGAGGCAGCGCGCGGCGAAGGCCGGGTCGAGCGTCTTCCAGATCCGCGCGCACTGGGCGGCAGTGGCGGCGAGGTTGAGCGTCGCGCCGGTGGTCGGCGGATAGAGCAGGCGCTCGCGATCGTCCTTGTGCGGCGGCGTGGGCAGTGCGGTCCACCAGCGATCGGCGACCTTCTGGTGGGCCATGCCGCCCGCGTCGATCTCGGCGAAGGGCGCCGGGGGCGCTTCCCACACCGGCTTGCCGGGCGATGGCTGCGGCTTGCCGACGGGAACGCGCAGCCGCGTGCCCTGCGGCACCTGCATGCGCAACAGGAAGTCCATCTCGTAGCGCGCTTCGTCGAGCAAGCTTGGGGCGCCGTTGGGGCCGGTGGGGAGTGCCTTCGGATTGCGCTCATACGCGTTGAGCAGCGTCCACAACGCGATGCCGCCATTGACGACATATTTGCCGTGGTCGCCGGCATCGTACCAGCCGCCGGTCACGTCGAGGCTGTAGGGGCAGCCGGTCCATTCGGTGCCGCGCTCGTCCTTGCCGGCGAAGCAGGTGGCGGTCTCGTGCGGATGCCCGGCGGGGCGCGCCCATTTCGCGCCGACGATGCGCGCCTCGATGGGGATGCCGGCGCGCTGGTGGTAGAAGAAGGCGAGCGCATCGCGGGCGAGCGGGCGGTAGAGGTTCGGGCGGATCTCGAAGCTGCTGCTCGTGCCAACCACCGTACGGAGCAGATAGGTGCCAGGCGTGCGGAAGCCGGAGAAGTCGATGCGCTGGACCGTCAGGCCCGAGGCCGCGTCCTCGCCATAAGGCTCGGTCCTGCCGCGCAGAACGACCTGGCCCTTATTGTCCAGCAACTCCCATGCGCTCACCTCTGCCCCGGCACGCAGGATCGCGCGCTTGGTATCACCGGGCTCGAAGCCCAGCTGGTTGACGTCGATCGCCAAGGGCGGAGGAACTGTCGCACCGAGCAGCAGCGGTGCCGCAAGGAGCAGCGCCCTGCTCACTCCCCTGCCCCGGCGAACAGCCCGAACACCGAGCCGACGAAACCGCCGGCGACCTTGGTCGTCAGGCTGTCGGTCTCGACCTGGCCGAGATGCTTCCAGGCGGGCTTCGCGCCGGGAGCGGCATAGCTGAAGGCATAGCTGCGGCCCTGGACGGCGATGCGCAGGCGCAGCGGGCCGGCGGGCGCGGGTACGGTGGCCAGGGTCTTGCCGAGCTTCGGGCTGTTCGGGCCCTCGCGCTGGTCGAGGGTGAGCACATCCTTGCCGCCGACGCGCTTCACCCCGACGAAGAACCAGTAATCGTCGTTCTGCAGCACGGCGAGGCCGGCGCGGTCGCCGTCCTTTTCGGGGGCGAACTTCACGGTGGTTTCGGCCACCGCATTGGTGTGCTGCTGGCGGCGGGCGAGGAACGACGGGTTGGCATTGTCGCCGAGGCCGGCGGCGCGCGCCTTGAGCATCAGGCCGGCGGCGCCGGTGCGGTACCAGTCCTCGCGCGGGTTGCGCAGCATCATCCAATAGGCGGGCAGCTTGCTGCGGAAATCGTCGCGGATCGTGAAGGCGCCCGAGGTGGGGAGCGGCGCCTTGCCGTGGGGGAGCGCCGGCCTTGCGTGCGTCCAGGGGATCGGCGTGGCGGCGGGCAGGATCACCGGCCAGCCGTCCTTCCATTCTACCGGCAGCAGGAAGGTCTCGCGGCCGGTGGTGTAGAAATCGCCCTCGTACGGGCGGACGGCGAGGAAGGTCGCCCACCATTTGCCGTCGGGCGTGGTGACCAGCTGGGCGTGGCCGGCCGAGGTGATCGGCATCGGCCGATCGCGGGACAGATCGCGCTGGGTGAGGATCGGGTTGCCGCTCCACGCCTCGTACGGGCCGGTGACCGATTTGGAGCGCAGGATCACCTGGCTATGGCCCTCGGCGGTGCCGCCCTCGGCACAGCTGAGATAATACCAGCCGTCCTTCTTGAAGATGTGCGGGCCCTCGATCCAGACGGGCTTTTTCGAGATGTCGATGCCGCCGTCGACGAGGAGGGTGCGTGGGCCGAAGGTCTTGCTGGTCCTGCGGTCGAACTCCTGCACCCAGATCGCGCGGTGCCCCTGGTAGAGCGGCTGGCCGCGCGTCGGGCCGTTGTTGACCACCCAGGTGCGGCCGTCATCGTCGAAGAACATCGAGGGATCGATGCCGCCCTCGAGATCGGGCAGCCAGATCGGATCGGACCACGGGCCCGCCGGGTTCCTTGCCGTCAGCAGGAAATTGCCGCCGCAATCGACGCAGGTGTTGAGCAGGTAGAAGGTCCCGTCCCTGGCCTGGATCGAAGGCGCGAAGACGCCGCGCGACAGGCCGAGCTGCTTGAAATCGAGCATGCCCGGCCGATCGATCGCGTTGCCGATCTGGGTCCAGTGGACGAGGTCGCGGCTGTGGAAGACCGGGATGCCGGGGTACCAGCCGAAGGTGGAGGTGACGAGGTAGAAGTCGTCGCCGACCCGGGTGACGCTCGGGTCCGGATAGAAGCCCTTGAGGATTGGGTTGCGATACTCGTTCGGCCCGGCGGTGAGCGCGTCGGATGCGTCCCTGCCGCTATAGGTGAAGCTGGAGAAGGTCGCGACCGGCTGGGCGATGGCGGGCGCGGCGAGGAGCAGCGCGGCGGCGGTGGTCAGGAAGCGGCTCATGCTGCGCAATTGTCCCGGATGAAGTCGCGGTGCCTGGGCATGTAGGCGGCGCTGTTCGCCACCGCCTCGCGGATATGGGCGAGCCGCGAACGGGTCTCTTCCAGGGGCATGACGTCGGCGACCGGATCATGGCCCGCCGGCTCCATCAGCTGGCCCAGCATCACCGCGAACCAGCTGGTGTCGTTGAACAGTTCCTCATTCTCGCGGAAGGCGCGGCCATGGCTGCGGAAGACGCGCATCTTCTCGGCCAGCCGCTCGGGAATCTCCATCGTGCGGCAGTAATTCCAGAAGGGGGAATCGGTGCGCTCGGTCGCGTGGTAATGGAGGACGAGGAAATCGCGGATCTCCTCGTAATCGGTCTGCATGATCCGGTTGTAGCGATCGATGTCCGCCTGGTTGAAGTCGCGGTCGGGGAACATCGTCAGGAAGCGCGACAGGCCCGACTGGATCAGCCAGATCGACGTGCTCTCCAGCGGCTCGAGGAAGCCGCCGGACAGACCCATGGCGACGCAGTTCTTGACCCACATGCGGTTGCGGTGGCCGGTCTTGAACGGGACGGTGCGCGGATCGGCGAGCGGGGCGCCGTCGAGATTGCCGAGCAGGATCGATGTCGCCTCGTCGTCGGACATATAGTCGGACGAGAAGACATGGCCGTTGCCGATCCGGTGCTGGAGCGGGATGCGCCATTGCCAGCCGGCGGTGTGGGCGGTGGAGCGGGTATAGGGCGTCCAGGCATCGACGCTCTCGCACGGCACGGCGATCGCGCGGTTGCAGGGCAGCCATTGCGACCAGTCGGTATAGCCGGCCTTGAGCGCCTGCTCGATGATCAGGCCGCGGAAACCCGAGCAATCGATGAACAGATCGGCTTCCAGTTCGGTGCCGTCCTCCATCTTCACCGACTGGACGAAGCCGTCCTCGCCCCGGAGATTCACGTCGACGATCTTGCCCTCGCGGCGGACCACGCCGAGATCCTCGGCATAGCGGCGGAGGAACTTGGCATAGAGGCCGGCGTCGAAATGATAGGCATAGGCGATGTCGGAGAGCGGCGAGTTGCCCGCATCGATGCCGCGCATGAACTTGTCGTCGCGCGCCGCCATCGCCTGGAGCGACCATTCGTCGACGTCGGGCGCCTCGCCGAGCTGGCGCATGCGGAGATAATAGGCGTGGAAGGACACGCCCTTCATGTCGAGCCCGTAGCGGCCGAAGGGATGGAAATAGCGGTGGCCGATCCGCCCCCAGTTCACGAACTGGATGCCGAGCTTGAAGCTGCCCTTGGTCTCGCGGATGAACTGGTCCTCGTCGAGGCCGAGCATGCGGTTGAAGGTGGCCATCTGGGGGATGGTCGCCTCGCCGACGCCGATGATGCCGATCTCGTCGCTCTCGACCAGCGTGATCTTCGCATAATCGGGGCCGAGGATGCGCGAGAGCGTGGCGGCGGTCATCCAGCCGGCGGTGCCGCCGCCGACGATCAGGATGGAGCGGATGTTGCGATCCGTTGGGTCTTTGTCGGTCATGCGTCGTTCCTTGCGGGCGCGTTGCGCGCGAGCCATTCCTCGTGGCGGGGCATCGCCCGGGCGGCGCGGGCGAACATCTCGTGGATGCGCGACAGGCTGGTGGCGAGCTTGTCCTCGTCGAGCCCGTCGACCAGCGGATCCCAGCCGGCGGGGATCACCCCCTGCCCCAGCAGCACCGCGATCCAGCTCGATTCGGCGAACAGCTCGTCCTCGTAGCGGAAGAAGCGGCCGCGACCCCGGAACAGGGCGAGCTTGCGCTCCAGGCTCTCGGGGATCGCCATCTCGCGGACACGGCGCCACAGGTCGCCGTCCCGGCGCTCATTGGCGTGGTAGTGGAGGATGATGAAGTCGCGAACCTGCTCCATCTGGGTGTCGGTCAGCCGGTTGAACTCGTCACGCTCCACGGGGGAGAAGCCCGTGTCGGGTAGCAGCGCCATCAGCTTGTGGATGCCCGCCTGGATCATGTGGATGCTGGTCGATTCCAGTGGCTCGAGGAAGCCGCTGGAGAGCCCGAGCGCGATGCAGTTCTTCTCCCAGGCGCGCTTGCGGCGCCCGGCCTCGAACTTGAGGATGAAGGGATCGCGCAAGGGCGCGCCGTCAAGGTTCGCCAGCAGCGTCTCGCGGGCTTCGTCGTCCGAGATATCGGCGCTGCAATAGACATGGCCGTTGCCGACGCGGTGCTGGAGCGGGATGCGCCATTGCCAGCCCGCCTTGTGGGCCGTGCTGCGAGTGAAGGGGGTGATCTCCGGGCCCGGGCTGGCGCTGGTCACCGCGACGGCGCGGTCGCATTGCAGCCAGTGCGACCAGCTTTCCCAGCCGGTGTGGAGCGCCTGCTCGATCAGCAGCGCGCGGAAGCCGGTGCAATCGACGAACAGCTCGCCTTCGATCCGGCGATCGCCTTCGAGCACCACCGCCTCGATGAAACCGTCCGTGGCGCGCAGCGGGACATGGGCGACCTTGCCCTCGATGCGGACGACGCCGCGTTCCTCGGCATAGGTGCGCAGGTACCTGGCATAGAGCGAGGCATCGAACTGATAGGCATAGGCCATGCGCGAGAGGATCGAGCCCGGATCCTGGACCGGCGGCTGGTAGCGCCCGGCGGTCATCGCGAGCGCGCAGACATTATAGTCGTCGATCTCGCGAGCGCGCCCCTCTTCATGGAGCTTGCGCCAGATCTGGTGGAACTTCACGCCCTCGATATCGAAGCCGAACTCGCCGAACGGGTGGACATAGCGATGGCCCTCGCGCGTCCAGTCCAGGAACTCGATGCCAAGCTTGATCGTGCCCTGGGTCTTCGCGAGGAAGTCATTCTCGTCGAGACCGAGCAGCGCGTTGAAGTTGCGGATCGGCGGGATCGTCGCCTCGCCGACGCCGACGGTGCTGATCTGCTCCGATTCCACCAAGGTGACGGAGACCCCGGTGGGAACAAGGCGCGAGAGCGCAGCGGCGGCCATCCAGCCGGCGGTGCCGCCGCCGACGATGACGATTTGGCGGATCGGCGCGGGGGCGGTCATGCGATCAGTCCTTCGGCGCGGAGGGTGGCGCCATGGTGCGGCATCGCGCGGACCGCGTCGAGGATCAGCGAACGGATGCGGCCGAAATGCTGCGCGAGCGCTTCCTCCGGAATGGCATCGGCGAGTGCATCGTGGCGGCGCGGGCGGATGCCCTGGCCGTCGAGCACAGCGATCCAGTCCTCGGCTTCGAACAGCTCCCCGTCATAGAGCGGCACGCGGCCCCGGCTCGCGTACAGGTCGAGCTTGTGCTGGAGCGTCTCCGGAACCGGCGCGGTGCGGGCGTGATCCCAGAGCGGTTCACCGGCGCGGCCATTTGTCTTGTAGTGGAGGATGGCGAAATCACGGACGCGGTCGGCCTCTTCGGCGGTGAGGCGGTTATATTCGGCGGGCTCGGGGCCGCTCGGGGCGGCGGGAAGCAAGGCGAGCAGTCGGGCGAGCGCATTCTGGAGGAAGGCGAGGTTCCAGCCGTGGAGCGGCTCGACCAGCGCGGCGGCGGCACCCAGGGCGATGACCTTGCCGGTCCATGCCCGGGGGCGGTGGCCCTGGACGATCGGGATCGCGTTCGGCTGCTCGGGGAGATGCGCCGAACTGTAGAACAGCGCCCCGCTTTGCCCGCCGACCAGCGGCACGGTGCGCTGCCAGCCGGCCTCGAAGGCGCCGGCATGGCAATAGGGCGGCGGGATGCCCTCGGCCGGGTTCCAGTTCTCGACCACGCGGTTGCAGGGTAGCCATTCGGCCCAGCTTTCCCAGCCGCTGTCGCCGGCGAGCAGCGCGGCCGGTCCGGAGCAATCGAGCCATAGGTCGGCGGTCAGGCGCGAGCCGTCCTGCAGCTCGACTTCATCGTCGGCAAAGGCGCGGAAGCTGCCGAGAGGCCGCAGGCCAGTGGCGGCGCGCAGCGTCTCGGCCAGACCGGCGCGGTCGAGGTGCAGGCCATAGCCATAGCTCGACAGGATCGAGCGCGGATCCTCGCTCGGCCGGACGAAGCGGCCCGAGGCGGCGGCGATGGCGGCAAGCGAGAAATCGGCGAGACGGACGGGCTGACCGATCGCGCGCAGGCGGGCGGCGAGCTGGTGGAAGGCCGTGGTGGCAAGCGGGGCGCCGATCGTGCCGAAGGGCAGGAACCAGTCCACCTCCCCTGCCCAGCCGGAGCACGCCGTACCGAGCGAGAAGCTGCCGTGCGCGGCGTGCAGGAGCTCGCGTTCGTCAACGCCGTGATCGGCCAACCAATATGGGAAGTCCGGCAGGCTTGCCTCCGCCGGGCCGAAGGGACCGAGGCTATGGTCCGGGCCTTCGGTGGCGATGATGAAGACCTCGGTGCGGGGCAGCGCGCGGGTGAGCGCCAGCGCCGCCATCCAGCCGGCGACGCCGGTGCCGACAATGCCGATGCGCGCGATCATGCCGCCATTCCCAGCGCGGCTTCATGGCTTGGCATCGTGGCGGCCAGCGCGGCGATCTCGGCGCGCATCGCCGCCATGGCGCCGGTGACGCCCGCGCCTCCGGCACGCGGGTCCGGGTGGTTCGGCGTGACGTGCTGGCCGAGATAGACCGCGAGCCAGCTCGGCTCGAGGAAGGTGCCCTCGCGATACTGGACCACCACGCCACGCTCGCGGAACAGCTCGAGCTTGTGGGCGAGCGAGTCCGGCACGGTCATCGCCCGGCAATGGCGCCAGAACTTGGAATCGTCGCGCTGCTGGCAGTGATAGTGGAGGATCAGGAAATCGCGGACGCGCTCATAGTCGAGCGCCATCAGCCGGTTGAATTCCTGGGCGTCGAGTGGATCCCATGCCTGGGTCGGAAACAGATCGAGCAGCCGGCCGATCGCGACCTGGATCAGGTGGATCGAGGTGGATTCGAGCGGCTCGAGAAAGCCCGAGGCGAGGCCGATCGCGATCGTGTTGCCCACCCATTGGCGCCTGCGCTTGCCGGTGACGAAGCGGAGGCGGTTGGGCTCGGCGAGCGGGGCGGCGGGGAGTTGGGCGAGCAGGGTTCCCAGCGCGGCATCGTCGCTGGTGAAGCCGCTCGAATAGACATGGCCGTTGCCGGTGCGGTGCTGGAGCGGAATGCGCCAGATCCAGCCGCTTTCCTGCGCGGTGGCGCGGGTGAGCGGCGGCAGCGGGCCGGTGTTGGGACAGGGCAGCGCGATGGCGCGGTCGCACGGCAGCCAGTGCGTCCACTCCTCATAGCCGGCCCTCAGCGCCTGCTCGATCAGCAGGCCACGGAAGCCCGAGCAATCGACGAACAGGTCCGCTTCCAGCGTCTCGCCGCTTTCGAGGGTGATCGCGCGGACATGGCCGCTCTCGCCGTCCAGCGCGACATCGACCACCTTGCCTTCGCGCCGGACGACGCCGCGCGCTTCGGAATAGCCGCGGAGGAACCGGGCGTAGAGGCCCGCATCGAACTGATAGGCATAGTTGTAGGGATCGCCATCCGGGCGGCGGAAGCGGCCCCGGCGAGCGGCCTGGATCGGCAGCGAATATTCCTCGAACGCCCCTGCCCCTTCGCTCGCCAGCCATTGGTGGTGGAAGGGCACGCCGTCTATCGGCGCGCCGAACTCGGCGAAGGGATGGATATAGCTGTCGCCCTTGCAGCCCCAGTCGACGAACTCGATGCCGAGCTTGTAGGTGCCCTTCGTCGCCGCGAGGAACTCCGCCTCGTCGATGCCGAGCGTGGCGTTGAAATGGCGGATATGCGGGATCGTCGCCTCACCGACGCCGACCGTGCCGATCTCGGCCGATTCGACCAGCGTGATCGCGAGCGGCGTGCCGGCGAATTTATGCGCGAGCGCGGCGGCGGCCATCCACCCCGCAGTGCCCCCGCCGACCACGAGTACGCGCCCAATCAGCATTCTTGCGATGCCCCTCTCCAGCCCGAATGTTAGCGCTCCCGCCGCGAAATCGTCAATCGCCCCGACAGGCGATTCGAGGCCGATCCGGCCCCTTCGCAGTTGCGAAAATCGTGCCGCAACGCAGCGAAACCGTTGCGAAAACGCCACAAATCCAAGGTTTACATGAAAGCGTAACAAGACGGCTTGATCTTTCCATAACTCCTACATTAGTTTGGACACAAACAAGAAACGCGCTCGGAAATGATAGCGCTAACAGGGAGGGGAGACAGCTCGATGCGCAAGCACGATTCTATTCATCACATCGACAGGACTGCCAGGTTCCGCACGGGCGCGTTGCGCGCCGGCGTGTCGGCCGCGGCGCTTGCCTGCCTTTCGGTAGCGGCACCTGCCTGGGCACAGGACAGCCAGGCCACGGGCACGCCCGCGCCGACGACCAGCGAGACCACCCAGGAAGACACGATCGTCGTCCAGGGCTATCGCCAGTCGCTGCAGAGCGCGCAGAGCCTCAAGAAGAATTCGGACGTGATCGTCGACTCGGTGACGGCCGAGGACATCGGCGCCCTGCCCGACCGCTCGGTCACCGAGACGCTGCAGCGCATCCCCGGCGTCTCGATCAACCGCTTCGCCGCCGGCGTCGATCCCGACCACTTCTCGGTCGAAGGCTCGGGCGTGGTCGTGCGCGGCCTCACCTATGTCCGCTCGGAGTTCAACGGCCGCGAGGCGTTCACTGCCAATAACGGCCGCTCGCTGAGCTTCGCCGACGTGCCTTCGGAAATGATGGGCGGCGTCGACGTGTTCAAGTCGCCCTCGGCCGACCGCATCGAAGGCGGCATCGCCGGCGTGGTCAACCTGCGCACGCGCAAGCCCTTCGACAACAAGAAGGGCCTGGTCGTCGCCGGTTCGCTCGAGGGCAATTACGGCGACTTCGAGAAGAAGTGGACGCCGACCGGCTCGATCATGGTCAGCAACCGCTGGGACACGGGGATCGGCGAGATCGGCGTGCTCGCCAACTTCTCCTATTCGCAGCTCAAGAGCCAGTCGGACCGCTTCCAGGTCTCGAGCTTCCGTATCCGCAATCTCTATTCGGACGGCGACGTCGTCGACAATGGCGGCACGACGATCAGCAAGCAGGTCTATTTCCCGCGCGGCGCGGTGATGGGCCGCCAGGAGTTCAATCGCGAGCGCTACGGCTATGCCGGGGCGATCCAGTATCGCAGCAATGACGGCTCGGTGGAGGCCGTCGCCCAGTTCCTGCGCTCCGACGCGCGCCAGGCCTGGAGCGAGCGCACGATCGAGATCGCGACCGACAACGTCTCGGCCAATGGCGACTCGCGCCGGGTGCCGGGCACCACGCTCGACTTCGACAGCGACGGCATGTTCGTCAGCGGCACGATCACCGGCCCGACCGGCTGGCGCGGCGACCAGAACACCGGCGCGGCCCGCGTGCCGATGCTCGGCCTGCAGTCGAACAACATCCGCCGCGACCATCAGGAGAAGCTCGTCACCGACGATTACGGCTTCAACCTGAAGTGGAACGCGACCGACCGGCTGGGCGTGATCTTCGACTATCAGCATGTGAAGTCGACCACCAACGTGCTCGACAACACGCTGTGGAACTCGACCTACCAGAACGCGTCGATCAAGCTGAACGGCTCGGACTTCCCGACGGTGGCGTTCGTCGCGCCGCAGGTCTGCAACGGCCCCGCCGCGAATTCGCAGAACCCGCCGGGCACCGGCTTCGACTGCAACAGCGCCCAGGCGCTGGGCGGCTCGGCGAACCCGACCTATTTCGGCGCGGGCCACACCAGCTTCGTCGATCCGTACAACAGTTTCCCGCGCGCGGCGATGGACCATATCGAGCAGAGCAGCGGCAATTCCGACGCCTTCCGCCTCGACCTCGACTATGCTTTGCCCGAGAACGGCTTCCTCAAGTCGATCCAGGGCGGCATCCGCTATGCCGATCGCGACCAGGTCTCGCGCTATTCGCGCTACAACTGGGGCGTGCTCTCGGAGCAGTGGGGCAATAACGGCCCGGTCTGGCTGAGCATGCCGGTGAACGGCAACAACGCCAACCACACCGACGGCACCGCGAACACGTCCAACTCCGCCTATTATTTCAACAACTTCTTCCGCGGCCAGGTGACCAATCCGCTGGGCGGCGACGGGCGGCTCTACTATTCGGGCAACACCGCGTCCGACTATGCCGCGATGATCGACTATGCCAACGCGATCTCGCGCGAATGGCAGGCGACCGGTACCTGCGCCGATGGCCGCGTGGTCAATGGCGGCTGGAACGCGCTGGCCAATCGCTGCGGCGTCATCCAGGGCACGCCGTTCCTGCCGGACGAGATCAACCCGATCCGCGAGCGCAACTACGCCGCGTACCTGATGGCGAAGATCGACACCCAGCTGGGCGGGCTGCACCTGACCGGCAATGTCGGCGTGCGCTATACCAAGACCAAGCGCGACACCGACGGCTATGTCTCGTTCACCAACACGACGGCCTTCCCGACCGACGCGACCTGTGCCGCGCCGGTGGTGCCGCCGGCGACCCCGTCGCCCTTCTGCTCGTACAGCATCGCGGACCGCAACGCGGCACGCGCCTTCGTCAACGGCGCGCTGACCCCGTCGCACGTCTCGCTCGACTATACCTACTGGCTGCCGAGCGTGAACCTGAAGCTCGAGGCGGGCGGCGGCCTCCAGTTCCGCGCCGCCTATTTCAAGGGCGTCTCGCCGCCCCAGACCGGCCTGATCCGCAACTATCTACAGGCAAACCTGTCGGTGGTGCAGAATGTGGACGCCAACGGCAATCTCGTCCCCGGCAGCTTCCGCTTCCAGGGCGTGACCACCGCGGGCAACCCCTATCTGAAGCCGGTGGAAGCCGATAACTTCGACCTGACCGCCGAGTGGTATTTCTCGCGGGTCGGCTCGCTGACCGTCTCGGCCTTCTACAAGGTGCTGTCGGGTGTGGTGACCAACGACACCCGCCGCGTCGACCTGACCAACAACGGCCAGACCTATCCGGTGGTCATCACCACCCCGATCAACGCCACCGAGAAGGGCAAGATCAAGGGCGTCGAAGTCAGCTACCAGCAGACCTTCGACTTCCTGCCGGGGCCGCTCAAGGGCCTGGGCCTGCAGGCGAACTACACCTATGTCGACAGCTCGGGCGTGCCCCAGTCGACCCTGTCCGAGACCGATCCGGACGTGGCCGCCGGCCGCGTGACCACGGTCAACACCTCGCTGCTGCCGCTGCAGGGCCTGTCGAAGCACCAGGTGAACATCACCCCGTTCTTCGACTATGGCCCGGTCTCGCTGCGCGCCAGCTACTCGTGGCGTTCGGACTTCCTGCTCACCGTGCGTGACGTGATCACGCCGAACGACCCGATCATCAACAAGGCGACCGGCCAGCTCGACGCATCGATCTTCTTCGCGGTGACCCCGCAGATCAAGATCGGCGTGCAGGGCTCGAACCTGACCAACGAGGTTACCCGCACCAATGCGGTGATCTCGAAGATCGGGGGCGGCATCATCGAAGTGCCGCGCGGTTGGTACATGAACGACCGCCGCTTCGCCGCGATCGCACGCTTCAACTTCTGATCCGAGATACACCCTGCCTGGCGCTGCCGGTTTCCAACCGGCGGCGCCTATTTTTTTGGGAAAGCGCCATTCGGCGCTTTGCGGCGCCGCCTGGAAATGCGCCCTTTCGCGCATTTCCAAACAGACTCTCAGGCAGGACGGTAGCTGACGAAGATGTTGGCGGTGAGCCGGCCCGTGCGCGGATCGCTCGTGCCCGCCCCGGTCACCAGGCCGGAATGGAGCTGGCGGCTGCGATAGACAAGCAGCCGGTCGAACACGGCATCGGCGGCGGCAACCTGTTCGAACTCGGCCGTGTCGCCGGCGATATAGCCGGGCGCCGCCTCGGGCTCGGTGGCGCGCACCGCTTCATAATGCGGCTGACGTTCGGGCGTGATCGCCTCGAACCCGGTCGCGCGGTGGCGGTAGAAGGCGGTGCCGCCCTGCTCCGGGCCGCAGAGATAGTGGAGGAAGGCGAATTGCAGCGGATCGGTGGTGTCGATGTGCGGCACGCGCTGCGACGGCGCGAGATCCCCGGCGCCCAGCGTGACCAGCGAGAAATTGCATTCGGCCCGGCCGAGGCGGACGCCGTGCAGCCCGAAGGCTTCGCGCAGCACCGGATCGAGCGCGCGGACCACCGCCCCGACATAATCGAGCGGCGCGGGCGCCCGGATGCCGGGATAGCCGCCGGCCGGGCCATGGACCGGCTCGAACCCGCCCTGCTCCGCAGCATAGTCGACCAGCTGCCCAGCATCGCGCATCAACCCGTCGAGCCGGAGCAGGGGCTCCCCTTCCCTGCCGATATGCGAGAGCTGCGCCGCGGGGCGTGGATTGAGCGAAAGATCGAACGAGTTCACCGACATGCCCCGGAAACGAACCACCGGGATGTGGCCGGCGCATTTCCGGGATATTGAAAAGCGATGCCTATGCAACCGATCCGCGAAATCCAGGGCACGCCCGATGCCGAAGCCTTCCGCGCGCTGGTCGCCGGCTATGCGCCGGTGGTGCTGCGCGGGCTGGTGAAGGACTGGCCGCTGGTAGCCGCCGGCGCCTCGCCACAGGGCGCCTGCGACTATCTGCTGGGCTTCGATGGCGGTGCGGCCGCGGAAGCCTTTGTCGGGCAACCGGCGATCGAAGGTCGGTTCTTCTATGCGCCGGACCTGCGCGGCTTCAATTTCGAGCGGCGCAAGGGCAGCTTCGCCGACCTGCTGCGCTACCTGCTGGCGCTCCAGGGGCGAGAAAACGTGCCGGCTGTCTATGCCGGCGCGGTGGAGACCGGACGGGCATTGCCGGGGCTGACCGAGGCCAATCCGATGCCGCTGCTGGCGGGGCTCGATGCCGAACCGCGGATCTGGATCGGCAACGCCTCGCGGATCAGCACCCATTTCGACGCATCGGACAATATCGCCTGCGTCGCGGCGGGGCGGCGGCGCTTCACCCTGTTCCCGCCCGAGCAGACGCCCAACCTCTATGTCGGCCCGCTCGATCATACGGTGGCGGGGCAGCCGACCAGCATGGTCGATGCCAATGCCCCTGACTTCGACCGTTTCCCCCGCTTCCGGGCAGCGCTGGATGCGGCACTGGTCGCCGAACTGGAACCGGGCGACGCGATCTTCATCCCCGCGCTCTGGTGGCACCAGGTGGAGGCGCTGTCGCCGTTCAACGTGCTGGTCAATTTCTGGTGGGCGGACGCCCCCGAACAGGACATGCGCTTCGATGCGATGATGCACGCGGTGCTGGCACTCGGCCATTTGCCGGCCGAGCGCCGCGCGGCCTGGTCGGCCTTCTTCGATACCTTCGTGTTCCGCGAACATGGCGACCCGGCCGCGCACATGCCCGACGGCATGCGCGGCGTGCTGGGCGAACCGACCCCGCAGCTCCGGGGGTATATCCGGCAATATCTGATGCGCGGATTGCAGAAGGGTTAGGCACTCTTCCCTCTCCCGCGAAAGCGGGAGAGGGAATTCGGGAAAGGCTACTTCCCCTGCCCCGGGGCGTAGGGGTTGGAGATCGCCTTGTAATATTCCAGATCATGCGCGGGCGGCTTGTGCCCGGCCGGCAGCGGGCGCTTCGAGATCGACTGGAAATAGGCGATCGAGGCGTCGCGCCACCAGGTCGCTTCGGCATGCTGGATCGCCAGGAAGTCGCGGACCTCGGCCCAGCGGGTCTCGTCGACCTTGCCGCGCAGGGCGGCCCAGTCGGCCTGCATCTTGCCGACGACATCGACACCCGCGTCATAGCGGGTGACCAGTTCGTCCCACAGAGTGCGGCCGGATTTGGTGCGATAGTCCCAGGGCAGGTGGTGGAACCAGAGCAGCAAATTCTCCGGAATGGTCTTCGGGCTGCCCCAGGCCTTCACGACCTCCGGGGCATATTGCGACAGCGCATCGCTGCCCTTGGCCGTCCGGTCGAAGCCGATCCCGGCCGCATCGGCCTTGTGGTAATAGACCGGGTTCCATTCGGGACGGGCCAGGTCGGACACCCAGGGGCCGGGGCCATAATGGTGGCCCGTCGCCATCAGGTGCGCGAGGCCGAGCGGGGTCATGTAATCGACCACCGCCTCGCGCGAGCCCATCATCATGCGGACCACAGGATCGGCGGCTTCCCTGCCCCAGGTCATCGCCGCCCAGTCGCGCGCGATCGCTTCGGCCTTCGCGTCGGGATCCCAAGCGAAGCGGCCGAACGCATACCAGTTAGCCTGGTCGAACTGCGAGCCCGACCAGTTGCGGTCGCTGCCGATATTGGCGACCCCGGCCATGCCGGTAGCGGCGCCGGCATCGACCGGCGTCTCGATCACCTTGGCGACGGTGCTGCCCTTTTTCGGGCGGAAGGTATCGGCCTCGAGCACCTCCTCCCACATCGTGCCGAGATAGGCGAGGTGCGTAGCGAAGCCGAGATATTCCTTGGTGATCTGGAATTCCATCATCAGCGGCGTTTTCGGCATCGCACCGAACAGCGGATGGAAGGGCTCGCGCGGCTGGAAGTCGATCGCGCCGTTCTTGACCTGGACCAGCACATTGTCGCGGAACTTGCCGTCGAGCGGCTGGAACTCGGTGTACGCCTGCTTGTGCCGGTCCTCGGCATTCTCGGCGGCATAGACGAAGGCACGCCACATCAGGATGCCGTGATGCGGGGCAAGCGCATCGGCGAGCATGTTGGCGCCCTCGGCATGGGTGCGCTTGTAATCCGCCGGGCCGGGCTGGCCCTCCGAATTGGCCTTGACCAGCAGACCGCCGAAATCCGGGATTACCGAGTAGATCTCGTCGATCTTGGCCTTCCACCACGCCTGGACCTGCGGGTCGAGCGGATCGGCGGTCTTGAGCTTGCCCAGCTCGATCGGAGCGGAGAAGCGCGCGGTGAGGTAGACCTTGATGCCATAGGGCCGGAAGACCTCGGCCAGCGCCTTCACCTTCTGCAGGTAATCGGGGCGCAGGATATCGGCATTGGCGTTGACGTTGGTCAGCACCGTGCCGTTGATGCCGATAGAGGCATTGGCGCGGGCATAATCGGTGTAGCGCGGGTCCTTGTGCAGCGGCAGCTTCTGCCAATCCCATAGCGACTGCCCGGCATAGCCGCGCTCGACATGGCGATCGAGATTGTCCCAATGGTTGAGCACGCGGACCTTGAGCTTGGGCGCATCGACGATGTCGAGATTGTCGATCGGCTGGCCGGTCTGGAGCAGCTTCAGGAAGCGGAACACGCCGTAGAGCGTGCCGACATCACTGTTTCCGGCGATGATCGTCGTACGGTTGCCGGCAATCACCGCAGTGCGGATCAGATAGCCTTCCTCGCCCAGCTTCGCGAACGGCAGGTCGAGCCCCTTGAGGTTCGGGGAATCGGCCCGGGTGACGAGCACCGCGCCGTTGCCCATCAGTGTCTCGCGCTGGACGAGGTCATAACCGAACATCGCCTTGAAGCCGCGCTGCAGTTCGTCGGTGGCAGCCCGGATCGTCGGGCGCGCATTGGGCGCCACCAGATGCGTGACGAGCGGCTCGTAACGCGCCTTCGCGCTGGATTCGAGCGGCTGATAGCGCAGCCAGAGGTCATATCCGTCTTCGGCATGGCCTTGATTCGCAAGGCCGAAACACAAAAACGCAGACAAAATAGCCAGCAATTTCCGAAGCATCGCTCTTCCCGTCTCTACGCGGTCATACGCCGCCGTTGACAAGCTTGTATCAGCGCAACAATGGTAGCGCTACCAAGCATAGTGGCGCGCGGCGACGACGCGCCGGACCAGGAAGGGGAAGCAGGGAACGTCATGGCCGAGATCGTATCCGCGCGCGTGATCGTCACTTGCCCCGACCGCAATTTCGTGACGCTCAAGATCGAGACCGCCGACGGCACGACCGGCATCGGCGATGCGACGCTCAACGGCCGCGAGATGGCGGTGGTCGCCTATCTCCAGGACCACGTCATCCCCTGCCTGATCGGGCGCGACGCGCACCGGATCGAAGACATCTGGCAGTATCTCTACAAGGGCGCGTACTGGCGGCGCGGCCCGGTGACGATGTGTGCGATCGCCGCGGTCGACATGGCGCTGTGGGATATCAAGGCCAAGCTCGCCGGGATGCCGCTCTACCAGCTGCTCGGCGGGGCGAGCCGCGAGGGCTGCATGGTCTATGGCCATGCCAATGGCGCGACGATCGAGGAGACGATCGAGGAAGCCGTCCGCCATGTGGAAGAGGGCTACAAGGCCGTCCGGCTGCAGGCGGGCGTACCGGGGCTGAAATCCACTTATGGCGTCGCCAAGCCGGGCCAGCGCTACGAGCCGGCCGACGGTTCGCTGCCGACCGAAAGCCTCTGGTCGACCGAGAAGTACCTGCGCTCGGTGGCGCCGCTGTTCGAGAAGGCGCGTGAGGTGCTGGGCTGGGACGTGCACCTGCTCCACGACGTCCATCACCGGCTCACCCCGATCGAGGCGGGGCGGCTGGGCAAGGAGCTGGAACCGTACCGGCTGTTCTGGCTCGAGGATGCGACCCCGGCGGAGAACCAGGCCGGCTTCCGCCTGATCCGCCAGCACACCACCACCCCGCTGGCGGTGGGCGAGATCTTCAACACGATCTGGGACTGCAAGCAGCTGATCGAGGAGCAGCTGATCGACTATGTCCGCGCGACGATGGTGCATGCGGGCGGGATCACGCACATACGCCGGATCGCGTCGTTCGCGGACCTCTATCAGGTGCGCACGGGCTGCCACGGCGCGACCGACCTGTCCCCGGTCTGCATGGCGGCGGCGCTGCATTTCGGCCTGTCGGTGCCCAATTTCGGCATCCAGGAGCTGATGCCCCACACGGCGAAGACCGACGCGGTGTTCCCACATGCCTATTCGTTCAGGGACGGAATGATGCATCCGGGCGATGCGCCGGGGCTGGGTGTCGAGATCGACGAGGAACTGGCTGCGAAATACGAATATAAGCGCGCCTATCTCCCCGTCGCACGGCTCGAGGACGGAACCTTGTTCAACTGGTGAGCGGGAGAGGCTTGCTGATGACTGACATTACGCGTCGTGGACTGCTGGGCGCCGGGGCGGCGCTCGCCACCCTGCCCTTCCCCGCCTTCGCGCAGGCGGTGGAGGGGATCAATGCAGTCGCGAAGACCAAGGGCATGCGCTTCGGCTCCTGCTTCGCCTGGGGACCGCCGGGGGCGGATCGCGGATCCTTCGCCAATCCGAAATATGCCGAGCTGCTCAAGCGCGACTGCGGCATCCTGGTGCCCGAGAACGAATTCAAGTGGCAGGCAATCCGGCCCGACGCCAAGACCTTCAACCTCGACCATTTCTCCGACATGCTCGACTATGCCGAGGCGAACGGCATGGCGATGCGCGGCCACACGCTGCTGTGGCACAAGACGCAGTATTTCCCGAAATGGCTGAACGAGCATGACTTCGGCGCGTCGCCGGTGAAGGAAGCCGAGAAGATCCTCGGCCAGCACATCCGCACGCTCTGCAAGCTCTACGGCAGCCGCATCGTCAGCTTCGACGTGGTCAACGAGACGGTGGAGGAAGGCACCGGCGCGCTGCGTACCTCGTCGCTCTCCAAGGCGTTCGGCGGGACCGAGGCGATGCTCGACTTCGCCTATCACACTGCCCGCGCGCATGCCCCGGGCGTCGAGCTGGTCTACAATGATTACATGAGCTGGGAGCCGGGCAATGATGGGCATCGCCTTGGCGTGCTCAAGCTGCTCGAAGGCTTCCGCAAGCGGGGCATTCCCTGCGACACGCTGGGCGTGCAATCGCATATCGGGCTGACTGGCGACGGCACGGTGGGCGCGCTGGTGAACCGGCAGGAGAAGCCGTGGCGCACCTTCCTCGATAGCGCCACCCAGATGGGCTACAAGCTGGCCGTCACCGAGTTCGACGTGGACGACCATCTGTTGCCGACCGACGCGAAGCTGCGCGACGGGATCGTCGCCAACTACGCCGCGGCCTATCTGGAGATCATGTTCTCCTACCAACAGCTCCGCGACGTGCTCGCCTGGGGCATGTGCGATCGCTTCACCTGGCTCAACGGGTTCAAGCCACGCAAGGACAAGACATTGCAGCGTGCCACGCCCTATAATGATCAGTACCAGTCAAAGGCACTCCATGGGGTGATCCGGGATGCCTTTGCGGGTGCCGCGGCGCGATAGGTCGATCTTGTCCAAGATCGTTCAGGAAACTCGTGCTAGGGGCTGATTCGACGGACGAGAAAGGGGTGGGATATGGCGGCGCTGGCAGTGAGCCAGGACCCGGATTTCGAGGCGCTGCTGGGCGGCGAACTCGACACGGCCCAGCTGCACGCCCTTGCCGACCGGATCGCCGCAGCGCACACCGCCGCGCCCAAGGGCGACGGCGGCGCCTTCCGCAAGACGCTGGCGCTGAGCGCCACCACCGACGCCCAGCGCACCGAGCTTGCCGCCCAGACCGACTCGATCGGCCGCCGCATCGCCGCCGGCCGCATCCGCGCGGTGATGGGCGAGCCGCTCGACGTGCTCCACGACCTTGCCCGCCCCGTGCTCGAAGTGATGCGCGGCGGCATGGCCGGCGAGGCGAACACGCTGGCCAACCGCTATCTCGACGTCGCGCCGCAGGGCGCGACCGGCTGGGCGCTGCTGCCGCTCTATCTCTCGTTGCGCGCCAGCATGGACGGCGATGCCGAGCTGGCCGACAGCCTGCTCGCACCGGCACGGCCGCGGCTGGTGGTGATCGGCGGGCTTTCGGGGACCGGCAAGTCGACGCTGGCGCGGCTGCTCGGCAGCCGGATCGGCCGCCTGCCCGGCGCGCGGGTGCTGCGCTCCGACGTGTTCCGCAAGCGCCTTGCCGGGGTCAGCCCGGAAACCCGGCTGCCGCCCAGGCATTATACCCGGCATAATGACGACGAGACCTATGAGGCGCTGTTCGAATCCGCCGACGATCACCTCGCCTGCGGCAACAGCGTGATCCTCGATGCGGTGTTCATGGCGCGCAGCGAGCGCGACGTGGTGGAAGCGCTGGCCGATCGCTATCGCGCCGCCTTCACCGGCATCTGGCTGGAGGCCCCCGAGCGCGACCGGATCGCGCGGGTGAACGCACGCGCAAACGACGCGTCGGACGCGACCGAGATGGTGGTGCGCGAGCAGTCGCGCCGCTCGGTGGGCGAGATCCACTGGCACCGCATCCGGGTGAACCGCCCGCAGGAGGCGATCGTCGCCGCCGCGCGCGCCGCGCTGGACCGGACCCACTGATCCGTGGCCATTGCGACGCTGACGCTCAACCCGGCGCTCGACGTCACCACCTGTACCGAGAAAGTCCGCCCCGGCCACAAGCTGCGCTGCTCGCCGCCCCGCTTCGATCCGGGTGGTGGCGGGATCAATGTCGCGCGGGTCATCACGCATCTGGGCGGCGAGGCGGTCGCGGTATTCCCGAGCGGCGGGCCGGCGGGCGCGACGATCGTCCAGCTGCTCGAGGAACAGCGGGTCGCGATCCTGCCCGTGCCCATCAAGGGCGCGACGCGGGAGAGCTTCACCGTCGATGAGGGCAGGCCGGGCGACCAATATCGCTTCGTGCTGCCCGGACCCGGGCTGAGCGACGACGAACTGGCGACGCTGCTCGATGCGCTGTTCGGGGTGGAGGACGTCAGCCACATCGTGGTGAGCGGCAGCCTGCCGCCAGGCTGCGATCCGGCGATCCTCAAGCGGATCGGCAAGCGCTGTGCGGAGGCCGGCGTGAAGCTGGTGATCGATACCTCCGGCCCCGCCCTGGCCGCCTGTGAAGGCGCCGGCGCCTGGCTGATCAAACCGAGCCTGCGCGAAGTCGTCGACCTGCTTGGCCGCGAGATCCGCAGCGAAGACGACGAGATGGCGGCGGCGCGCGAGCTGCGGAAGCGCGGCTTTGCTGAAATGGTGGTGGTGTCGCTCGCCGAACGCGGGGCGCTGCTGGTCGGCGAAGGCGTGGAATTGCGGGTGCCGGCCATCCCGGTCGAGGCCAAGGGCACAGTGGGTGCCGGGGACTCGATGGTGGCGGCGATCTCCCTTGCCGCATCGCAGGGCAAGGGGATCGAGGACGCTTTACACTATGGCATCGCCGCCGGAGCCGCGACGCTGATGACTCCCGCGACCGAGCTGGCCCGCAAGGAGGATGTCGACCGGCTTTACGCCGGAACGGCTTCGCGCGGCTGATCCGCTTCGGTGCGGTAGAACAGGCCGTACATCGCCTCGAACATCTGACGGACTTCGTCGCTGGCCAGCGAATAGAAGATCATCTGCCCGTCGCGACGCGCGGCAACCATGCCCTCACGTCGCAGGAGTGCCAGCTGCTGCGATACGGCGGTATCGCGCGCCTCGGTAAGGCGTGCGAGCTCACCTACCGACTTCTCGCCATCGAGGAGATGGCAGAGCAGCAGAAAACGGCTTCGACCCGATAGCGCCTTCAAGAACGAGGAGGCGCGATCAACAACTGCGATCATTTCGTTTTTCACGGTGCGGACAGCTAGGGAGGCTAGCCCCAGGTTGCAACCGCTATCTCGCGGGAAAGACATAGGAATTCCATATAAATGTGAAGATCTTCATGTCTGGAAGTTGCTAGTCGCACTTCCCATATCCGGCAGGTGTCCACACTGTTTCCCGAGCTTTTCAGGAATGCGCTGCCACCGGGAATCGAACAGGCGAAGAATATCGTCAGCGCCGAGGAAGAAGCTGATCTGATTCGTCGGATCAATGGCGCGGCACTGGAGCCGTTCCGATTTCAGCAATGGCTGGGCAAGCGACTGACGCACAGTTTCGGCTGGCGCTACGACTTCACCGACGCAAGTCTTTCGGAGGCAGGGCCCCTGCCCGACTGGCTGCTGCCGCTGCGCGAGAGGGCTGCGGCGTTGGCCGGCATGGCGCCTGATGCGCTCGTCCAGGCGCTGGTGACGCGCTATGACCCGGGTGCCGGGATCGGCTGGCATCGCGACCGACCGGTGTTCGAGCATGTCGTCGGGGTGTCGCTGGGGGCGCCTGCGGTACTCCGGCTGCGCCGGCGACGGGCCGACGGCAGGTTCGACCGGGCGGAGATCCCGCTGGAGCCGCGCGGCAGCTACCATTTGTCCGGCGAGGCCCGGCACGGCTGGGAGCACAGCATCGCGCCGATGGACGCGAGCCGGTGGTCGGTGACGTTCCGGAGCTTGGCAGGATAACTCCCCTCCCTTCCGGGGAGAGGAATTACAACGCAGCGAAGTCGATCGCTCCATCCTTGTCGAGCGTCTTCGACTGATCGGCGAGTGGGTATTTCAGGCCGGTGGCGCAGTTGAACAGCACCACCTTCTCGTCAGCCGACACCAGCCCTTCCGCCAGCGCCTTGCGCCACCCCGCCAGCGTCGCGCCGCCTTCGGGGCAGAGCAGCAGCCCGTCCTTGCGGGCGGCATCCTCGACGGCCTGGGCAATGGCATCGTCGCTCACCGCCATCGCCACGCCGCCGCTTTCGCGCACCGCGTCGAGGATCAGGAAGTCGCCGACCGCCTGGGGCACGCGGATGCCCATCGCGATCGTGTGCGCGTCCTGCCAGCGCGTGGCATGGCGCTCGCCGGCCTCGAAGGCGCGGACCATCGGCGCGCACCCCTCGGCCTGGACCGCGATCATCCGCGGGCGCTTCGAGCCGATCCAGCCCAACGCCTCCATCTCGGCGAACGCCTTCCACATGCCGATCAGCCCGGTGCCGCCGCCGGTGGGATAGAAGATCACGTCGGGCAGTTCCCAGTCGAGCTGCTCGGCGAGCTCGAGGCCCATCGTCTTCTTGCCCTCGATCCGGTACGGCTCCTTGAGCGTCGACAGGTCGAACCAGCCGCGCTCCTTCGCCCCCTGCCCGACCAGCTTGCCGCAATCGTCGATATAGCCGTTGACGCGGTAGACCCGCGCGCCCTGCGCGGCGATCTCGCGGACATTCACTTCGGGGGTATCGGCCGGACAGAAGATCACGGATTCGATCCCCACCCGGCTGGCATAGGCAGCAGCGGCGGCGCCGGCATTGCCGTTGGTCGGCATCGCGATCGTCTTCACGCCCAGCTCCTTGGCCATGGCGATCGCCATGACCAGGCCGCGCGCCTTGAACGAGCCGGTGGGCAGCCGCCCCTCATCCTTCACCCAGAGATGCTTCGCCCCGGCTTCGGCGGCGAGCTTGTCGAGCGGGATGATCGGCGTGGCGATCTCGCCAAGGCTGACGATATTCCGGGTAGCGCGAACCGGCAGCAGCTCGCGATATTTCCACAGATCCGCCGGGCGGCGGGCGAGTTCGTCACGCGGCAGCGCGGCCTTCGCGCCTTCCAGGTCGTAGCGCACCAGCAGCGGGCGGCCGACGCGCGACAGGCCGTGAAGCTGGTCGGCCTCATAGCGCTCGCCGGTCATCGAGCATTCGAGATGGGTGACGAAGGTGGGACGGTCTGCGGTGAGATTGGCGTCGTGGCGCAATTTGCTACTCCGGGCGGGCGAGCGATTCCTCCGTCGGCGTATAGGCCGATCGTTTCCCCGGCACATCCGGAACATCGGTGGCGAAATAAACCACGCCCTTGCCCGCCGCGCGATCGATCCACAGGCCGGACTTGAGGCCATAGGCATCGCCCGAATGGCCGAAGCGCTTGCTGCCGTCCCCGACCGGATCGTCCCGGCAGCCCGGCGCGCCGGTCGCGGTGAACATCACCGCCAGGCCATAGGAACAGGTCGCCCCGCCGGTCGGCACCGCGACCGAGATGTCGCCGCCGACATCGCCATTGTGCCCGTCATAGGTCCAGAGCGGCGTCTCCAGCGCGCGGACCGAGCGCGCGCGCAGGATACGGGTGCCGTCGAGCGTGCCGTTGTTCAGGAACATGCGGCCGATCCGGGCGAGCCCGCGCGCCGAGATGCGCAGCCCGCCCTGCGGCGCGAAGACCGCGCCATTCGCACCGGGGCGCCAGACGGCGAGGTCGCAGCTGCCATCCTTTGCCGGGGTGACCGGGCAGGCGGGCGCGGCGCCCCGATTGTCGTCCTTGGTCGGCTTGCGCTCGCGATACTGGACTACCGCCCGGGCAGCCGTCTCCGGCTTGCAGCTCGCCCAGTTGTAACAGGCATCGAGCTTCATCGGGCGGAGGACGAGGCGATCCATCAGCCGATCGAAACGCTCGCCGGTGGCGCGCTCCATCACCGCGGCGACGACCGGGAAGTTGAAGTTGGTATAGGCCCACCAGCTGCCGGGGGCGTGCTTGTCGTCCCAGGCCCTGGGGTCCTGCAGCACCGCGCGCATATCGGCATCGAGCGGCAGGACATAGTCCACCCGATCGGTCAGGCTGGAGCGGTGCGAGAGCAGCAGGCGCAGCGTGATCGGCTTGTCCGGAAAGGCCGGGTTGCGCAGTTTCCAGCCGAGCCAGCGCGAGACGTCGGCGTCGAGATCGAGCCTGCCCTGCTCGACCAGCCGCATCACGCCGATCGCGACGACGAGCTTGGAGATCGAGGCGATCCGCACCGGATCGTCGGCGGTGACGGGACGGGACGAAGAAAGGTCGGCCAGCCCTTTCAGGCTGACCGAAGTTTCCCCATGCGTGTCGAAGGTGATCCGGACCGCGGCGACCGGGTCCGATGCCGCCAGCAGGAGCGCGGCGGCGATCATGCCGGCTCCTTCACAAGGGAGGGAGCCGGCATGGACGTTACTTCAGGCTGATGCGGATGCCCGCGCGGAACTGGCGCCCGAGCATATCCGAATAGGTGCTGTTCGCGGCAAGGCCGGTTTCCGGCACCAGCAGCGGCCAGCGGTTGAACAGGTTGGTCACGTTGATGAAGAACTGGGCCTTGTTGTCCCCGAAGTTCACCGTCTGGCTCAGGTTGAGATCGACGTAGAACAGGCCCGAGACCTGATTGTTGTCATAGGTCTGGTAGGTCGAGGTCGTCGTGGTGACCGGGCAGCTGGTGGTGCACTCGATGCCGGTGGCCGAGTATTTGCCGGCGCTGACGCCGCGGCCGGTGACGGTGGCCGAGAAGGTCTCGGTCTCATAGGTCGCGCTGCCGCGGAAGATCCAGGTCGGCGTGCTCGCCTGGCCGCCATTCGCACCGACGGTGTTCACCGCCACCTGGCCGGCGATGCCGGTGTCGGACAGGTTCTCGATATAGCGCGTCGCGACACCCTTCAGGGTGAAGGCGTCCGAGCCGACCGGGATGCGATAGGCCATGTCGAAGTCGATGCCGCGCACCAGCTTGCGCACGAAGTTGAACGGCTGGCTGCGGATCAGCTTGTACGGCGCCGTCGGCGTCGAACGGACCGGATCGTCGCTGATCGCGGCGCAATAGTCGGCAAGGCCCTCGGCGCAGCGGTTCATGATCTCCTGGGCGCTGATCGAGTCGATCGCCCCTTCGAGATCGATGCGGAAATAGTCCGCCGAGGCGGTGAAGCCCGGCAGGAAGCGCGGCGAGACGACCGCGCCGATATTCCACGAATTGGCGATTTCCGGACGCAGGTTCGGATTGCCGGTGACCAGGCCCGAATAGCCGAAGGTCTGCGGGCCGTTCAGGCCGTCCGCCGTGTACTTCGGATTGCGGACGGAATCGCTGTTGGCGGTGCCGGCCTGGTAGAGTTCGTTGAGGTTGGGCGCGCGGATGTCACGCGAGCGGGTCACGCGGAAGCGGATGTCCGGGATCGGCGCCCAGGTCGCGCCGAGCTTCCAGGTGGTGACATAGCCGGCGTTGGAATAGTCGGTCGCGCGGACCGCGCCGTTGAACTCCAGCCCCAGGCCGAGCGGCACCACCGTCTCGAGATAGGCTTCCTTCACGCTGTATTCGCCGGTGAAGGGCAGGTAGTTGCCCACCGACCACGCATTGGTGGTGCCGGTGGTGGTGATGACCGGCTGGTATTCCTTCGGCACGCTGCCGCGGATCTTCTCCTTGCGGACTTCGCCGCCGACCGAGACGCTGACGTCCCCGGCCCAGGTGGCGAACGGCGTGACCGACCAGTTGGTGCCGGCGACATATTGCTCGAGCACCTGGTCGCGATACGGGTTGCCGAGCACATAGTTGATCGCCGCCGGATCGGCGACGCCGACGCCGAGGCGGTTCAGCGGCACGCAGTTCGGATCGTCGTTGGTGGTGCTGGTATCGACGTTGATCAGGCACTGGATCGAGCCGGTCGCATAGCCGCGGGCATTGCCAGCCGGAGCGAAGGCAGCGGCGGTCGCATTGGCCATGCGCGTATTGTGCATGATGTTGCGCAGCTGCTCGCGCACGTCCGAGCGGCCGTACTGGGCATAGACT
This sequence comes from Sphingomonas kyeonggiensis, assembly GCF_014204495.1. Taxonomy (GTDB): domain Bacteria; phylum Pseudomonadota; class Alphaproteobacteria; order Sphingomonadales; family Sphingomonadaceae; genus Sphingomonas; species Sphingomonas kyeonggiensis_A. Next base: position 445,810 of record NZ_JACHLN010000003.1, read on the forward strand.
TCCCAGTGCGCGGCCTTGCCGAACGCTTCGAAATCGCCATTGGCGCCGACGACATAGCGCTGCACCTTGCGCTCATTGTCGATCGCGCGGAACGGCAGGTCGGCGGCGGTGGTCGCCACCGTCACGCTGGTGACGCCGGCAAGCCGCGACGCGCCGAGCGCCTGGAGCGCGAAGGCGTTGCAGGTCACCGGAACCGGCACGGTGGTGCAGCCGGTGGTGTTGTAGGTGATGCCGGTCGACAGGTTCGGGCCCGCGTTGAAGAAGACCTTCTGCTTGTTGTACGAGCCCTCGGCGAACAGCTCGATGCCGTCGGCCACTTCGTAGCTCAGCCGGCCGAACACGCCCCAGCGATCGTCCTTCGGCATCAGGCCGATGCGCGTGCCGGAATCATTGACCTGCCACGAGCCGCCCTGGGTGACGCTGGGCGCAGAGGAGCCGGCCGCGCGCGTGAAAGCCGGGAAGGTGAACGTGCCATAGTCGAAGGTGTTCACCGCGCCGCCATAGCCGAAATACAGGCCGCGCAGCGCGTTGGCGGTGGTGCCGGCCGAGCCGGTGATCAGGCCGCCCGGGGTCGAGTTCGACGCGCCGACCTGGCGCTTGGTGGTGAAGTAGCGGTTGAAGGTGCTGCTGCCCGAAACCCAGGCGGGGTTCTCCACGCGGACATAGCCGGTGTGGTTCCACTCGCGGTCCTTGCCGACCTCGAAGATACCGTCCTGATGATCGATATTGGCGCTGAGCAGGATGTGGCCGCGGCCGCCGGCGAACGACTTGCCGCCCGCGATGCTCGCCGAATAATTGCCGCCGTCGCCATAGGTGGTGATGCCGGTATCGGCCTCGATCTTCAGCCCCTCGAGCTTCTTGTTGAGCACGAAGTTGACCACGCCGGAGACGGCGTCCGAGCCATAGGCCGACGAAGCGCCGCCGGTGACGACCTCGACGCGATCGACCAGCGCCTGCGGGATCGTGTTGATGTCGACCCAGCCATAGATGGTCGAGCCGACCGAGCGGCGGCCATCGAGGAGGACGAGGACGCGGCCTTCGCCGAGGTTGCGCATGTTGAGCGCGTTGATGCCGGCCGAGCCGTTCGACAGGTTCAGGCGCGAATTGGCCGGCTTGGTCGAGCCGGCGAGCTGCGGCAGCTGGTTGACGAAGTCGGCGATGTTGTTGGTCGGCGACGTGTTCTGGATGTCCTGCTGGGTCAGCACGGTCAGCGGCGTCGGAGCCTGGAACCCGTCGCGGCGGATGCGCGAGCCGGTGACGAGGATCTCGCCCTCTTCGGCAGGCGCCGTCTGCGCCGTGGTTGCCTGCGGTTCCGGAGCCGCGGTCTGTGCCCAGGCCGGCATCGCAGTCGCAATCGCCGCGATCGCCGAGCTGCCCGCAAGTAGCTTCTTAAACGCCTTTACTTCGATCATGTCGCCAATTCCCTGATACCCGCAACTCCCGTGCGGTGAGGGAACATTAGGTACCAAGAATGTTGCGCAGCGCCATAATTTCTGTTCCCGGCGCCATAACCCGATGGCATCCGACGGGACGAGCCGAGGCCTGATTCCGGCGACCCGACGGTCCCTGCACCACCCGGCCGGAAAGGAAAAGGCCGGAGCATCGCTGCCCCGGCCTTCCCTGCGTGCCTCAGTCAATCGAGGATCAGAACTGCACCTGCGCCGAGACGGTATAGGCGCGGCCGCGCGGATCGGCGACACGCGGATCCCAGGAGCTGCCGGCGCCGCTGTTGCCGTCATAGGTGATGGTGAAGGGCGGATCGGTGTTGAACAGGTTCTTCACGCCCAGGCTCAGGCGATAGCCCGGCGCCAGGCCGTTGAAGCTGATCGAGGCGTTGTAGATGACATAGTCGTCGGTGCGGACATTATAGTCCGGACGCGTGACCGTGCCCGCCGCGATGCCCGGAAGGGCGCCGTTCTTGAAACCCTGACGGAAGATCTGGCTGAACGAGATCGACCACTGGTCGTTCGACCAGCTGACGAACGCGTTGTGCTTCCACTTGATGCCCAGGTCGCCCGCATAGCTGAACACGCCGATCAGGCTGGGGCCATAGGCCGAGCTGGGCGTGAGCTTCTCGCGCTTCTTGAGCAGCAGCGTGCCGTCCAGGCCGGTCGAGAACTTGCCACCCAGCGCCTCGAAGCCGCTGCGATAGGTGAATTCCAGGCCCTGGGTGCGGCGCGAACCCGCGTTGATCCAGCGATCGTCGATCACCTGCACCGTGCCGCTCGCGTCGCGGACGAAGCGATCGGAGAACAGCGCGGCATTGTCGATCAGCTGGCGCAGCGTGAGCAGCTGGATCGTGTTGTCCACCGCGATCGACCAGAAGTCGACGGACAGGCTCATGTCCTTCATCGGCTGGAAGACCACGCCGGCGCTGAACTGCTTGGCCGTTTCCGGACGCAGGTCCGCGGTGCCGCCCGTCCAGATGTTCGGGCGGATCTGCGCGCAGGGCAGGCCGCTGCCGAAGTTGCTGGTCGGCACGCCGCCCGGGCACTTCACCGGATCGGCGATGTCCGAACCCGCATAGGGGGATTCGGTGATGCCGTTGTAGATCTGGTTGAAGGTCGGGACGCGGAAGCTGGTGTTGTACGAACCGCGGAACATCAGCTCGTTGATCGGGCGGTACTTGAACGCGATCTTCGGATTCTTGGTGCTGCCGAAGCCGGTGTAATCGTCGATGCGGCCGGCCAGGGTCAGCTCGAAGCCCTTGAACAGCGGCACGAGCAATTCGGCATAGGCCGCCTTCACGTCGCGCTTCTTCGGGGTGAGCGCGTTGACGTTGTCGAACGCGGCCAGGAAGATCACCGGCGCCGCCGCGGCAGCCGCCGCCGAGCCGTTGAACTCATAGGTCTCGCGACGATAGTCGACGCCTGCCGCGAGCTGGACGTCGCCACCCCAGATCGGGAAGAGCGGGCCCGAGATCGAGGCATCGGCCTGCTTCACTTCATAGCGGCCGCCATAGAGCGTCGCGCCATAGGCCGAGACCGATTCCAGCGCGGCAAGGCCGGCTGCGGTCTGGGTGAGGCTGAACGGGTTGATGAGGCCCGAATTCATCACGCCGACCAGGCCGCGCGCCTGCTGGCCGTTGATCAGGCCGGCGCCGGCAACGGCGGGTGCGTTGACGTCGTAGCTGCCGTTGGCGTTGGTGCCGCGATAATAATAACCGCTGCCGAGCACCGACGAGCTTTCGCTGCGCGCATAGGATGCGCCCGCGCGATAGTCCCAGCCGGTCCAGAGCGGACCTTCGAAGCCGAGCGCGGCGCGGAAGGTGCTGGTGTTGGTCTTGTACTCGCGCGGACCGCAGGGGATGCAGCGCCAGCGATAGGAGATCGGCTGGCCGAAGCGCGCGTTGAGCGCCGCGATCTGCGCGGTGCGGTTCGGGTTGGTCGGTACGTCGAACGCCGAACGGATCGCGTTGAACACCGAGTCATACTGCGCCTGCGTCGCCGCATTGCGCGGATAGGCGATCGGCAGGTTGGTGGTGTTCGCGGTGAGCTGCGCGTTCGAGAAGCTCTTCGCCGAGTCCGCGTCCGATCCGGTCACTTCGAAGGCGACGATATGGTCGCCCGAGATGCGCCAGGTCGCCTTGGTGTAATAGGTCAGCGTCTGGATCGGCTGCTGGATCACCGCGGCGCGGCCCGTATCCCACGAACAGGCATATTGCGCGCTGGGCGTGTTCCACAGCTGCTCGTCATAGGCCATGCCGCCGTCGATCGAGTCACAGCCGGCGCCGCCTGGCAGGTCGAGGATGTTGATGCCGCCCGATGCGCCGTTCGCGCCGTTCGGCAGCGTCAGCGTCAGGCCGGTGAGCAGCGTGCCGCCGGCCGTGATGCTGCCCGGCTGGGTGTTCGCGCCGATGTTGAACGCCGTCGCCACCGGGGTGCCGCGGGTATCGACCGAAAGGCCGCGATTGGGCTGGCTGCCGTTGACGAAGCTGCGCTCCGAACCGCGCAGCATCTTGTTCCAGCTATAGGCGACGGCGCCCATCACGTTGAAGCCGTCCTCGTCGAGGTCACCGAAGCCCGCGACGCCGCCGATGCGGTAGATGTTGCCGCCACCCTGTTCGGTGGTGTCGGTGAAGCCGTTGAGGCTGAGGCCCTGGAAGTCCTTCTTGGTGATGAAGTTGATCACGCCGCCGACCGCGTCGGTACCGTAGATCGCCGAGGCGCCGTCCTTGAGGACTTCGACGCGCTCGATCGCCGCGAACGGGATCTGGTTGACGTCGACCGCGGAGCCCGAAAGGCCGTGCGCGGCAACGCGGCGGCCGTTGAGCAGCACGAGCGTACCGCCGGCGCCCTGGCCGCGCAGGTTCGCCGCCGACAGGCCGTTGGTGCCGCGCTGCGCACCGGTGACGACGTCGGAGTTCGACGCGAGATTGTCCGCGCCGCTGCCGCTGGTCGTCAGGAACATCATCAGCTGCTCTGGGCTGCTGATGCCGTTGCGGGTGATTTCCTGCTGGGTGATGATCTGCAGCGGCAGCGCCGAATTGTTCGGGTCCTGCTTGATGCGCGAGCCGGTGACGATGATCTCGTTACCCTTGCTCGGCTTGCCGCTCTCGTCGGAATCCGTGGTGGGAACCGCGCCCGTTGGCGTTGCGGCTTCCTGCGTCGTGTTGTCGGTGCTCTGCGCCCAGGCCGGCATGGCGCTCGCCATGGCGGCGAACGCAACGCCCGAGACAAGAATCCTCCTGAGAGTCCTCGCTTCGATCATGTTGTCTTACCCCCTGAAACCGCGTTTCCCGCGCGGTGAGAGGGCATTAGGTATCAAGAATGCTGCGCCGCGCCATAGTTTCTGTGCACCGGGGCATAACCCAGTGGCATCAAATGAGACGTTTCTGCGGGAAAGCGTGACACGACTGCAACACAAGCGTGCTAGCGTCGCCATTGACTGCGCCGCCGCCCCGTCCGAGCGTTAGGAAAACCAGGGCGAGGGAGCCTGCATGAAGCGTTTTTACTGCCCGGTGCCGCGTGACTGAGGCGCCGAGTCCCGCTGCGGCAGCGGTCCGCCCCGGCTGGGGGCGCATGGGCCTGTACCTGCTGCTCGGCTTTGCCGCCGGCCTGCCCTTCTACCTGTTCAGCGCCACGCTTTCGCTGCGGCTGGCGCGGCACGGCGTCGATATCGTGATCATCGGCTTCTTCGCCTGGGTCTCGCTGATGTCGACGATCAAGTTCGCCTGGGCCCCGCTGCTCGAGAAATATGACGTGCCCGGCTTCGGCCGCTTCTTCGGCAAGCGCCGTGGCTGGATCATGCTCTCCCAGCTCGCCATCTTCGCTTCGACCGTGGGCATGGCGTTCACGGCGTCGGACACCAACCTCCCGCTCACCGCGCTGTTCGCGGTGCTGCTCGCCTTCTGGACCAGCACGCTGGAGATCGCCGCGGACGGCTGGCGCGTCGAGCTGGCGCCCAATGCCGAGGAGCAGGGCCCGCTCGTCGCCGCGAACCAATGGGGCTATCGCGCCTCGATGGTGATCGCCAGCGGCGGCGCCATCTTCATGGCGGCGAAGTTCGACTGGACGATCGCCTATCTCTCGGTCGCGGTGCTGGCCTTCGTGCCCTTCCCGATCCTCGCTGCGATGCGGCCCGAGGCGGAAGGCGGCGGCGGCCGCTCGGTGGCGCTGGTCACCGGCATCCTCGCCAGCCTCGCGGCGATGGTGGCAAGCGTCCTGGTGGTCGGCGCGCTCGGCTGGGCACTGCTCTCCGCGATCGGGTCGGGCGGGATCCGCAATCCCGGCGTGGTGAGCTACTGGGTGTTCGCGATCTGCCTGCTGCCCTTCATCATCCTCGGCACCGCGGTGCCCTGGCTGAAGAAGCTGCCCTGGGATGCGCCGCTGCGCCGCTCGGCCGCGGTCGGCCCCTATGTCGATGTCGCCTGGCGCTACGGGATCGTGGTGATCCCGATCCTGCTGTTCATCTCGGTCTATCGCACCGGCGACGTGATGGCGAATGCCCTCTCCCACCCGATGTTCAACCATCTCGGCTATGGGCTCGAGCAGATCAGCGTCGCCGATGGCTTCGTTGCGCTGATCGCGGGCATGCTCGGGGTGACGATGGGCGGCATCCTCGCCGCCAAGGCACCGATGGGCTGGGCGCTGGTGATCGGCGCGGTGATGTCGGCGCTGTCCAACTGGATCTTCGCCTGGCTGGCCTATCAGTCGCCGGGCGGGCCGGTGTGGTTCTCGCTGTTCGGCGTGCAGGTGACCGCCGGCGATTTCGACCTGTACCTGGCGATGGCGATCGACCAGTTCGGCCACGGCTTCGAGGGTGCGGTGTTCGTCGTCTATCTCTCGCTGCTGGTGAACCCGCGCTTCCCCAGCGCGCAGTATGCGCTGTTCTCCGGCCTCGCCTTCCTGATCCCCAGGCTGCTCGCGGGCCTGTCGGGCGTGTTCCAGAAGGCGATCGGCTATGACGGCTTCTTCATCATGGCCGGCGCGATGAGCCTGGGCGCGCTGGTGTTCCTGCCCTTCATCGTGAAGGCCAAGCCGCGCCCGGACGACACGCCCGAAGGCGCCGCGGCATGATCGGGCGCGCTTTCGCACCCGCCGCCGAAGCCGTCGCCTCGGGTCGCATCCCGGGCGCGACGCTCGGCGTGGTCGCGGCCGACGGTCGGCGCTGGGTGACGCATACCGGCATGGCGGCCCTCGTCCCCGAGCCCGAGCCGCTGACGCTCGATCACTGGTTCGACCTAGCCTCGGTCTCCAAGGTGGTGGCGACCACGACGATGATCCTCCGCCTCGCCGACGAGGGCCGGATCGATCTCGACGCCCCGCTGACCAGCGTGATCCCCGACCTGCGCCAGTACGACGTCGCCGGCGCCTATGAGCGCACGCTCACCTTCCGGGATTGCCTCGCCCACCGCACGCTCTTCCCCGCGGTCGAGCCGATCTACACCTATGGCGACGATCCGGATCGCCTCCGCGCCTTCGTGCTCCAGCGCGAATGGAAGCACATCGCCGAGCCGGTCTATTCGGACATCAACTTCATCCTGCTCGGCATCGCGATCGAGCGGGTGACCGGCGCGCCCCTGGGCGAATACCCGCTCGGCCCCGGGCTGAGCTACGGCCCGCCCCCCGGCCCCGCCGTGGCGACCGAGCGCTGCATGTGGCGCGGCCGCGTGCTCAAGGGCGAGGTCCATGACGAGAATTGCGCTGCGATGGGCGGGCAGACCGGCCATGCCGGGCTGTTCGGCACCGTCGCCGGGGTGCTCGACTTCGCGCAGGGCGTGCTGTCCGGCAGCTTCTCGCCCGCGATGCTCGAAGCGATCCGCACCCCGCAATACAGCCACCGCACCTGCGGCTGGGAACGCAAGTTCGCCGGCTGGTCGGGCGGCCAGGCCTGCTCCGACGAGACCATTGGCCATACCGGCTTCACCGGCACCGGCCTGTGGATCGACTTCGAGCGCGGCCTCGCCTGGACCCTGCTCACCAACCGCGTCCACCCGACGCGCCATTTCGACAGCGGCATCTTCGTGCTGCGCCCCGCGACGGGGGATGCCGTCATCACTGCCTGGGAGGCCCTATGATCTCGCTCCTCGCTCTCGCCATCGCCCTGTCCGGGCCCGATAGCGACACGCCCACCCCGGCCGACCGGCTGGCGCACCAGCAGATGCTGGTGCTCGACACCCATCTCGACACGCCCGAGCTGTTCGAGCATCCCGGCTGGAAGTTCGACGAGTGGCACGACCGCGACTTCGACAAGAGCCAGATCGACCTGCCGCGCATGGAGCAGGGCGGGCTCGATGGCGGCTTCTTCGTGATCTACACCGGCCAGGGCCCGCTCACCCCCGAAGGCTATGCCAAGGCCCGCGACGCCGCGCTCACCCGCGAGATGTGGATCCAGCGCGTGGTGGCGGCGAACAGCGACAAGATGGAATTCGCGACCACCCCGGAGGACGCCTATCGCATCGCCAAGGCCGGCAAGCGCATCGTCTTCCAGTCGATCGAGAACAGCTATCCGCTCGGCACCGACCTGACCCTGCTGAAGTGGTATTACGACCAGGGCGTCCGCATGGCCGGCCCGATCCACTTCCGCAACAACCAGTTCGGCGACAGCGCCACCGACAAGGTCAAGCAGTGGAACGGCCTGAGCCCCTTGGGCAAGCAATGGGTCGCCGAGATGAACCGGCTCGGCATGGTGATCGACGTCAGCCACTCGTCGGACGATGTGTTCGACCAGGCGATGGCGCTGTCCAAGACCCCGATCATCGCCTCGCACTCGGGGCCCAAGGCGATCTACAACCACCCGCGCAACCTCGACGACGACCGGATGCGCAAGCTCGCCAAGGCCGGCGGCGTGCTCCAGGTCAACAGCGTCTACCTGGTCGATGGCGACCATGACGATGCGCGCAACAAGATCTCGAACCGTCAGGACGACTGGCACGCACTCTCGGACGCCGAGCAGAAGAAGCTGATCGCCGACAAGGCCAAGGCCGACGCGACCAACCCCTATCAGGGCGCCGATTTCGAGCTGTTCATGAAGAGCCTGCTCCACTGCATCGCGGTGATGGGCGTCGACCATGTCGGCATCGGCGCCGACTGGGACGGCGGCGGCGGCGTGCGCGGCATGGAAGACATCACCGCGCTGCCGAAGATCACCGCGCGGCTGAAGAAGGAAGGCTTCTCGGACACCGACATCGAGAAGATCTGGAGCGGCAACGTCCTGCGCGTGCTGAAGGCCGCCGAGGACTGGGCGGCGAAGCAGAAATAACCCGTTCCCCTCCCTGCAAGGGAGGGGCTAGGGGTGGGTTAGAAAAGGTCGGGCTCGATGCCCGGCCTTTTCTTTATCGCGGGCCGATAGCTGAGCGCCCCCGGCCTTCGCCGGGGTCGCCACCCACCCCCAACCCCTCCCTTGCAGGGAGGGGAGTCTTGAAGACTAGTTCCCCGCAGCCACCAGGTTCAGCGCATCGTCCATATATTTCGTCCCGCTGGCATCCTGCGGCACGTCGTTGGCGTAGAAGGCGAAGGTGTAGTTCTTCCCGCTCGCCCCCGTGAAATAGCCCGCCAGCGCGTTGGTCTGGTTGAGCGTTCCGGTCTTGGCGAACAGCCTGCCCTCCAGCGGGGTACCCTTGAACCGCCGGGCCAGCGTGCCGTCCACGCCGGCGATCGGCAGCGTGTCGCGGAACTGCGTGCCCCAGGGCTGGGCAGCGACCCAGCGCAGCAGCAGCACCGAACCGCGCGGGCTCACCCGGTTATAGCTCGACATGCCCGATCCGTCGGAAAAGTCCCAGGCGGTGCGCGGCACGCCTGCGGCGACCAGCACCTGCTCGACCTTCGCGACCCCGTCCGCGATCGAACCGCTGCCGCCGTCGAGCAGGCCGACCCGACGCAAGGTCAGCTCGGCATGAAGGTTCTGGCTGACCTTGTTGATATGCTTGAGGTCCTCGGCGAACGGCGCCGGGGTCAGCCGCGCGAGCGCGGGGATGCCGGGCACCGTGACCTCCACCGGCGGGAAGGTGCGGTTCGCACGATCATCCTGCGGGGTCAGTCGCCGATGCAGCGATTGAATCGCCCCCTTCACCTTCACCCCGCGTGCCTCGAGCAGCACCTTGAGCCGCCACGCCGCGTACTCAGCCGGATCGTCGATCCCCAGCTTCCACACCCGCGGCTTGGCGTCCGCGCCGATGGTGCCGGTGATGTGGAGCAGCTTGCTGTTGGGATCACGGTCCCAGCCCAGCTCGGTCTTGTCGCCCGGCACCGTCTTCGCCTGGTTGTCGATCGTGAAATAGGGCCAGAGCTCGACCTTCGCGGCTTCTCCGGCCTTGGCGGGCGAAACGGTGAGCTTCAGCTCGTTATCGTCGAGCGTCAGCGCCGAGATGCCGGTGCCCGACGAGCTGGGGATGTTGTTCCAGCTCATCCCCGGGCTCCAGCGCTGGTCCGGGAAGAGCGTGTCGTCGCCGATGATGTTGCGGACATGCTTGGTCTTCGCCGCGATCGCATCGGCCAGCGTGGCGAGGCAATCGACGGTGCAATCGTCGGTGCTCGACAGCCGCGCGTCGCCCCGCCCTTCCAGCACGACATCCTGCCCCTGCAACCGCACTGCGGTACCGGCCGCCGCATCGGGCGCGTTGATGTCGGCCAGGTTCGCGAAGGCAGCCGCCGTCGTATAGACCTTGGTATTCGACGCGGGGATGAAGCGGCCGTCCGGGTTGATCGCGATGATCTCCTTGCCGCTGTCGTCCACCACCACCAGCCCGAAGCGGGTGCCCTGCGGCGCCTCGGCCAGCTTGGCGGCGACCCGCTGCTCCAGCGTCTGCTGCGCGAGCGCGGGGGTGGCGAGCGTCAGGGCGATGCCGAGCGCGACAGGACCAAGTGCGATGTGCTTCATGCCGCAAGCGTAACCGCGCCCGTGCGGCGTGCAAACCCGCGATCATTCAGAGGCATGGCCCCGGCATAACCACCGCGCATGCCAGCATTGTACCGGCAACATGGCACCGGCACGTTCGCGTAATGAAGATGATCCGGATCACCCTCAACCTGTCCTGCGCGACGATGCTCGCAAGTGCCGCTCCCGCGCTTGCCCAGACCAACGACCTGGCCGCCGCGCTCGCCTTGCCGACTGCGAGCCAGATGGCCGGCGCCCGCGACGTGCCGCGCTTCGCCTGGGTCGAGAACCGGGCCGGCGCACGCAACCTCTGGGTGGCCGATGCCGGCCAGCAGGCGCGCCAGGTGACGGGCTATGCCGAGGATGACGGCATGATGCTCTACGACGTGGCGCTCAGCCCGGACGGCAAGCGCATCGCGTTCGTGCGCGGCGGCGATGACGAGTTCCCCGACGGCAAGATCCCCAACACCGCCTCGCTGCCCTTCACGCCAAACCAGCAGCTCTTCCTCGCCGAGGACGGCCAATCCCCGGTCGCGATTGGCGAAGGCCATATGCCCGCCTTCTCGCCCGACGGGCAGCGCATCGCCTTTACCAGGCGCGGCGAGATCTGGGTCTGGGCCGGCGGCAAGGCGGCGCGGATCGGCGCGGTCGGCGGTGGAGTCAGCGATCTCAAATGGACGCCCGATGGCAGGAAGCTGCTGTTCGTCGACAATCGCGATGGCCACGGCTTCGTCGCGTTGCTTGATGTGGATGCGGGCAAGCTGACGTACATGGACCCGGCGCTCGGCTATTCGGCCGAGCCGGCGCTGTCGCCGGACGGCAGCCAGGTCGCCTATATCCAGTATCTCGATCCGCCCGCCGGCGCGGCGGGTGACGGCGGGCCCTATTGGTCGATCCGCGTCGCCGATGCTGCCACCGGCAAGGCCCGCACGCTGTGGAGCGCGCCGAAAGGCATGGGCGGCCGCTATTACGGCACCCGCCAGCACAATCTCTACTGGAGCAAGGCCGGTCAGCTGCTCTTCCCCTGGGAGCGCACCGGCTTCCTCCATGTCTATGCGATCGACGCCGCCAGGGGCGGCGAGCCCAGGGAGCTGACCCCCGGCAAGTTCGAGGTCGAGACCTTCATCCTCGGCGCCGACGATGTCGTCACCTTCGCCGCCAATGCCGACGAAGCCGATCGCCGCCATTTCTGGCAGGTCCCGGCCGGCGGCGGCGCGGCGAAGCGGGTAACCCAGGGCAAGGGCAGCGAGAGCCTGCCTTTGTTCGGCGGCGGCCAGCTCGCCGGCATCGCCGCCGATGCCGGCCACACCGCGCACCCGGTGCTGGCCAGGGGGCTGGCGCCGCTGGGCGGAGTCGCCGAGCTGAAGGGCGCGATCACCCCCGAAGCGGTGACCTACACGGCCGAGGACGGCGTGACCGTCCATGCCCAGCTGTTCCGCGGCCAGGGCAAGGGCAAGCATCCCGCGCTGATCTTCGTCCATGGCGGCCCGCGCCGCCAGATGGTGCTCGGCTTCCACCACGCCCAATATTATTCGAACGCCTATGTGATGAACCAGGTGCTGGCGGCGAAGGGCTATACCGTGCTGTCGGTCAACTATCGCAGCGGCACCGGCTATGGCCAGGCGTTCCGCGACGCCCCCGGGATCGCCCGCGACGGCGCCACCGAATATCGCGACGTGCTGGCCGGCGGGCGCTGGCTGGCGGCGCAGAAGGATGTCGAGTCCGACAGGATCGGCATCTGGGGCGGCAGCTGGGGTGGCTATCTCACCGCCCTCGCCCTCGCCCGCAACAGCGACCTGTTCAAGGCGGGCGCCGACTTCCACGGCGTCCACACGCTGCTGCGCAACGTCGACACCAGCGTGTCGCCCGACCAGCAGGCCGCCATGCGTCAGAAGCAGTGGGAAAGCTCGCCCATGGGTTCGATCGCGACCTGGCGCTCGCCGGTGCTGCTCGTCCACGGCGACGACGACCGCAATGTCGATTTCGCCCAGTCGCTGCTGCTCGCCCGCGAGCTGGCGGCCCGCGGCATCCCGCATGAGGAGCTGGTATTCCCCAATGAACGCCACGAATTCTTCCGCAATGCAGACTGGCTCGCTGCCTATGGCCGCACCATCTCCTTCTTCGACGCGCATCTGAAATGAGGGCGATCATGGCAGCGGCGGCACTGGCCGGAGCGGGCACGGCGCAGGCACAGGCGCAGGAGCGCGCGACGCTGATCCACGGCGCGCGGGTGTTCGACGGCACCGGCGGCAAGGCGAAGCTGAGCGACGTGCTGATCGAGGGCGACCGGATCGTGCGGGTGGGCAGGAAGCTGCGCGTGCCCGAAGGCACCGAGGTGATCGACGCGACGGGACTGACGCTGATCCCCGGGCTGCACGACCTCCACATCCACACAAGGCGCGAGGCCTTTACCGACGCCGCGTCGCTCCACCGTTTCTACGCACCGTACCTGCGCGCGGGCGTGACCAGCATCAACGAATTCTCGGTCTCGGGCGAGATGATGGCCGGCATCCGCGCGCTCCGCGCCGATACCCCGCGCCTGACGCTGGCGGTGCGGCTCGGCGTGCCCGACGGGCATGGCACCGAGAGCCAGTTCACCAATGCGATCACGCTCCAGGTCACCAATCCGGAGGAGGCGCATGCGGCAATGGCCAAGGCGCTACCCTACAAGCCGGACATGGTGAAGGTGTTCGCCGATGGCTGGCGCTATGGCGACCCCGCCCGCCCCGACAAGCCGAGCATCGACGAGCCGACTTTGGCCGCGATCGTCGCGGATGCGCACAGGGCGGGGATCAAGGTGATGACCCACACCGTCACGCTCGAGGGCGCCAAGATCGCGGCGCGCGCGGGCGTGGACTCGCTGGCCCACGGCGTCGGCGATGCGCTGGTCGACAATGAGCTGATCGGGCTGATGAAGAAGCACCACATGGCCTATGTCGCCACGCTGGCGACCTATGAGCCGCTCGAGGCGCGCGTGCTCGCGCCCGAGGAGCTGGCCCTGCTCACGCCCGAGCAGCAGGCCCGCGAGACGGCGCGTCTGGCCAGGGGCGAGGCGATCGCCCCCTATGACAGCAAGCGCTGGGAGATCATGCGCGAGAATATCCGCCGGCTCCAGGTCGCGCGGATCCGCATCGGCGTGGGCACCGATACCGGCATCGAGGGCGTCTATCCCGGCTTCGGCGCGCTGCGCGAGATGCGCATCCTCACCGAGCTGGGCTTCACGCCCGCCGAGGCGATCGAAGCGGGCACCAAGGTGAGCGCCGAGATCATGGGCCGCAAGGACGAAGGCGTGATCCGCAAGGGCGCCCGCGCCGACCTGGTGCTGGTAAATGGCGCGCCGGATGTGACGTTCCGGGATCTGTATGCGGTCAGGCGGGTCTGGGTCGCGGGGCGTGAGGTCAGCCTCGCCGACTGATCGCGGCGCATTGCAATGTAGGATTTCGCCTGCTTGGCTGGAGCCGCCGGGGTCGCCCCCGGCCGCTCTTTCTCAGGCCCTATCCGGCGCGCGATAGACGTCCTCGTCCAACTCCCCTTCCCAGCGCGCGACCAGCGTCGCGACGGTCAGATTTGCCGACGCACTGGGCACGGTTCGGGTCATGTCGAGCAGCCGGTCGAAGGGAAGTACGAATCCCACCACTAGCGCGGTCTGCTCAGGCGAAACGCCAACCGCGCTCAATACGGCGGCGAGCATGAACAGCGATGCCGAGGGCACCGGCGCCGTGCCAAAGGCGGCAAGCGCACCGGTCAGCAGCACGGCGGCATAGACGGTCGGGGTCAAATGCACCCCGAACGCCTGCAGCGCGAACATGCTCAGCAGGCCGACATACATCGCCGTGCCGTCCTTGCCGATGCTGGCACCGAGCGGCAGCACGGTCGAGAAGACCGGGCGACCGATGCCGAGATTCTGCTCGGACACCCGCATCGCCACCGGCAGCGTCGCGCCGCTCGATGCGGTCGAGAATGCCACCGCCAGCGCATCGACGATGCCGCGGAAGAAGGGCAGCAGCGGCAGCTTGGCGATGAAGCGCAGCAACAGGCTGTGCACCACCAGCATCTGGATCAGCGAGCCGAGCACCACCGCCAGCGCCAGCCAGCCGACATGGACGAACACCGCAGCGCCATTGGCCGCCACCGCATTGGCGATCAGCGCGAACACGCCGAAGGGCGTCGCTTCCATGACGATGCCGACGACGCGGAGCAGCACCGCCGAGGTCGATTGCAGCAGGTTGGCGAAGGGCTTGCCCGCCTCGCCGGCCACCACCGTGCCGCAGCCGATCAGGATCGATGTGAAGATCAGCGCCAGCATGTCACCCTTGGCCAGCGCGTCGAAGATGTTGGTGGGGATGATGTTGATCAGCTGCTCATAGGGCGTAACCGGCTTGCCGAGCACATGTGCCTCGGCCGTACCGAGCGGCGCGCCCGCCCCCGGCTGGACGATCGCGGCGACCAGCGTGCCGACCGAGACGGCGATGAAGGTCGTCAGCGCGAACATGCCCACCGTCCGCCCGCCCAGGCTCCCCAGCCGCTTCGGATCGGCGAGCGAAGTGATGCCCGAGGCGATGGTGACCAGCACGATCGGCGCGACCAGCATGCGGATCGCCCGGACGAACAGGTCGCCAATGAACTGGAGATAGGGAGCCCCCTGCGGCAGCACCAGCGCGAAGACCACGCCGAGGACGAGAAAGGCGAGGACGCGCTTCCACAGCGCCGTGCCGAACCACCAGGCCATCAGTTGCACCTCCCCGCGATCGGCATGTGAGAAATGGCGCGGCCCGCCGCCTTGCCGGTCATCGCCCCCTTGTCGACCGCGATCACGCCGTTGACCACCACGGTCTGCACACCGGCCGCGAGCAGCGCGGGCTGCTCATAGGTGGCACGCGAGGCATAGGTCCTGGGATCGAACACCACGACATCGGCATAGGCGCCACTGCGCAGATGCCCTCGCCCGGTCAGCCCGAAGGTGTCGGCGGTCAGCGACGAGCTGCGCTCGATGAACTGGCGCAGCGTGATGACATGGTCGGTCTTGACGTACTTGTCATACTTGCGCGCGAACGAGCCATAGACGCGCGGATGGCCGCCCGAGGCGTCCGACCCGGTCATCACCCAGGGCTGCTGCATGAAGGCGGCGATATCGGCCTCGCTCTGGTTGAACGACACGGTGCCGGGATCGCCGATGCGGATCACCGCGATCGCGGCATCGACCGGCGACAGGTTCATTTCCTTGGCGACGGCATCGAGATAGCGGTTCTTGTACTTGCCCTCGACGATCAGCAGCTTGTCCGCCCCGCCGCGCTTGCGCAGGTTCTCGACCATGCCGGCATGCATCTTCTCGGCAAGCGACGGATCGTCGAAGCGCTTGAGCAGGGCCGGACGCCCGCCATCCTGCGCCCAGAGGGGCACCAGCGAGGCGACCAGGCTCGTGCCCGATGCCGACCAGGGATATTGGTTGGCGGTCACCTTCTCGCCGCGGGCACGCGCGGCGTTGATCGTCGCGATGATCTTGGGCGCTTCGCCCTGCACATCGACGCCGAGCGCCTTGATATGGCTGATATGCGCGGGCAGCCCGCCCTCGCGGCCGATGCGGATCGCCTCGTCGATCGCCGCCACCAGACCGACGGTGTAGCTGCTCTCGTCGCGGATATGGCTGTCATAGCTGCCGCCGCGCTTGCCGGCTTCCTTGGCCAGCTCGATGACCTCCTCGGTCTTCGCGAAGCTCTGCGGCGCGTAGAAAAGACCGGTCGAGAGGCCGAGCGCACCCTGGCACATCGCCGAGGCGACCAGCCCCTTCATCCTGGCCAGCTCTTCCGGCGTCGGCGCGCGATTGTCCTCGCCAACCACCTTCTCGCGGATCGCCCCGAAGCCGACCCAGGCGGCATAGTTGATGCCCACCGGCTTGGTCGCAGCACTGCCGAGCACCTTGGCGACGTCGGGATCGCCGCCGCCATCATTGCCGATGAACGCAGTGGTGACGCCCTGCATCAGGAAGGCCGGGACCAGCCGCTTGGCCTGGTCGTCCGAGGCAAGATCGCCGCCCATATGGGTGTGCGGATCGATGAAGCCGGGCGCGACGATCATGCCCTTGGCATCGATGATCCGCGCAGCGGTGACGTTCGCGCGCTTGCTGACCGAGACGATCTCATCACCCCGGATCGCCACGTCCCCGACGAACGGCGCATCCGAGCCGGTGTAGATCGTGCCGCCCCGGATCAGCAGGTCCACCTTCTGCGGCGGGAGCGGCGCGGCGGCGGCTCCCAGTGAGACAGCGGCAATCCCCAGCAGCAGCGCGACCTTCATGGCGTTCCCCAAAATCCTTTGATGGGCGGATACAGCGTGCCGTCCCGGTCCTCGACACCGCCCGGATGATCCTTGGCGAGCCAGAGGGGACCGTCAAGGTCGGCGAAATCGGACATGCGGGCGATGTGCAGCGCGGCCGCGATCGACAGCGACGAGCTGACCATGCAGCCGGTCATCAGCCCCAGCCCGCGCGCTCGGGCGGCGTTGGCGAGGCGCAGCCCCTCGGTGAGCCCGCCCGCCTTGTCGAGCTTGACGTTCACCACCTCGTAGCGGCGCGCGACCACGTCCAGCTCCGCGCTGGTGTGGATGGACTCGTCCGCGGCAATCGGCACGCGGTGCTCGAACGCCTCGAGGCAGGCATCGATCTCGGCCGAGACAGGCTGCTCGAGCAGATCGACCCGCAGCTCCGCCAACACCGGCTGCATCGCCTCGACCAGCCGCGCGTCCCAGCTCTCATTGGGATCGACGATCAGCCTGGAATCCGGCGCGGCATTGCGGACCGCGCGGATCTGCGCATCGGGCAGGCGCCCATCGACCTTCACCTTGAGCAAGGGCGCTGCGGCGGCACGGCGCGCGGCGACGCCCATCATCATCGGCGTGTCGATCACGATGGTGAGCGCGCTGGCGAGCGGCCCCGGCTCGGGCGCGCCGATCAGCTCGGCGACGCTCCTGCCCGCCTCCCGCGCCTCAAGATCCCACAGTGCACAGTCGACTGCGTTGCGAGCCGCACCCGCCGGCAGCAGCGACAGCAATTCCTCGCGCCCGGCGCCGGCCTCGATCGCCGGGCGGATGCCCTCGATCGCCTCCAACGAGCTCTCGACGCTTTCCCCATAGCGGGCATAGGGCACGCCCTCGCCCCGCCCTTCCAGCGCCCCCGCGCGGATCGTGACCGTGACCAAATCGGCCTCGGTCTTCACCCCGCGCGAGATGCGGAAAGGCCTGGTCAGGAGGAAGCGGTCGTGACGGGCCGCGAGACTTCGGTGCATAGCAATTCGTCGATGATCGCCTCGACCCCGAAGGCGATCGGATCGGTGCAGGGAAGTCCAAGCTCGGCCTCGATCCGCCGGCACAAGGCCTCGGCCTCAGCCTTCTCCATGCGGGAGGTATTGAGGCAGACGCCAACGGCGCGAACGTTCGGGCTGGTAAGGCGTGCGGTCTGGAGATTGGCCTCCAGGCATTCCTTCAGCCCCGGCAGCGCACGGCCCGGAATGCCGCGCATATGGCTGCGGCTCGGATCGTGGCAGAGGATCAGCGCCTCGGGCTGGGCGCCGTGAAGCAGGCCGGTCGAGACCCCGGCGAAGCTCGGGTGGAACAGCGAGCCCTGACCCTCGATCACATCCCAGCCGCCATCGGTGCGCTCGGGCGCAAGCGCCTCGATCCCGCCCGATATGAAATCGGCGACGACCGCATCGATCGGCACACCCGATCCCGCGATCAGGATGCCGGTCTGGCCCGTCGCGCGGAAATCGGCCTTCTCGCCCCGCGCCTTGAGCGCATCGGCGATGGCGATCGTGGTGTACATCTTGCCGACCGAGCAATCGGTGCCGACGGTGAGGATGCGGCGGCCGGCGCGCGCATAGCCATTGCCCACCTTCATGTCCGCCGGCGGATCGCGCACGTCGAACAGCTGCAGGTTCTTCTCCCGGGCCAGTGCGGCCAGCTCGGGCACGTCGCGCAGCCGCTGGTGGAGACCGGCGGCGATGTTCATGCCCGCATTGAGCGCGGCCATCGCATCGCGGACCAGGTCACCGCCCATGACGCCGCCCGAATTGGCAATGCCGAGCACGAGCGTCTTCGCGCCCGCCGCAGCGCCTTCCTCGATGGTCATGCGCGGCAGGCCGAGCGTGAGGGTGGAATCGTCGTGGCGGAACTCACCCACGCAATCGTGCCGCCGGAATTCGGCGAGGCCGCGCGAGGTCTTGATGCCTACGAAGTCGGTGCTGTGACCGAGGTAAAGGAGGTAAGGTGCCGGTATCATTGGGTGATAACGCTATCGCTCCGCATCCGGCACCGCGCATAGCGAGTCGGCGCCTCGGCATAGCCAGCCGTTATGGCAGCCTAAGGGCTTGCCCTTAGGCGTCGATCACCTTGGCCAGCGTCTTGAGGAAATCGGTGGCCAGCGCCGTCGGCGGGCGGTTGAGCAGGAACATCGCATGGACGTCGAAGGTGAGCTGCGGCTTGAGCGGCCGCATCGACAGGCCCGGGACGAGCGAGGCCTGCGCCGTGAAGCTGTCCACCACCGTCATGCCCACGCCCTGCGCGACCAGGGCGGTGGCGATGTAGAAGGTCCGCGCCGAGATCACTTCGTCGAGATCGAGTTCCAGCCGCGCGCATTCCTGGCTGAACAGCTGGCCGATCGGGCCCGAATTGGCGAGGCTGATGAACGGGCGGCCCCGGAGCCGCTCCAGCTCGATGCGCGGCGGCGCATCGGGCATGTCCTCCTCGCGATAGAGCACCACCAGCTCGCCCTCGCCCAGCCAGCGATGGCCGATCGGCGCGGCATGCGGCACTTCGTACGCGATCGCGACATCGGTCTCGCGCTCGTAGAGCTTGCGCAGCAGATCGTCGTGATGGACGGTCTGCAGGTCGAAGCGCACGCCTTCATGCCCACGCATGAAGCGCGCGACGGCGGTGGGCAGCGCGTTGAGCGCCAGGCTGGGCAGGGCCGAGACCTTGAGCATGCCGCCGGCACCGCGCTTCAGGTTCCGCCCCGCTTCACGCAGCGCATAGACGCGGTCCTGGATCTCCGAGACTTCGGTGAACAGCGTATGCGCGTCCTCGGTGGGGACGAGCCGGCCATTGGTGCGGTGGAAAAGCTGGAAGCCGAGCAGGCTCTCGGCATGGCGCAGCATCTTCGACACCGAAGGCTGCGAGACGTTGAGCGCACGCGCCGCGCCGCTCACCGAGCCGTTGACATATACCGCGTGAAAGATCTCGATGTGGCGCAAGTTCATTGCGCGCAAACTATAGTGGTTTGGAAAAAGGGAAAGGCCCCGCTGTCTCCCCTCCCTTCCAGGGAGGGGAATTTCAGCCCCCCGGCGTGAACTCCGCGACCAGATCGTAGCGATCGCCCGGGAAGGTCTGGCGGACGAAGGTCACCGCCCTGCCCGTGCGCCAGGTCCAGCGCTCGACCTGCAGGCAGGCGCTATGCGTATCGAGCTTGAGCCGCTTGGCCAGCGCGCCGCCCGCGGACACAGCGCGGATGCGGTGGCGTGCGTCGGTCCAGGGGACGTGGTGGAGCAACCAGGAGCCCGGCGCCTCGGTCTCGAACGTGTCGGCGCGGGGCACCGGTACCGTGTCGAGCGCGATCAGCCGGCGCTCGAGCGCGAAGGGCTGGCCACCGGCGAAATGCACGCCCTCGATCAGCAGGGCCGGCGCCGGGATGCCGGAGACTTCGATGTCCGGATCGCGGTTGACCACGCGGCAGGTGTCGAGCTCCCAGCCATAGGCCTCGCCGCGCGCTTCGATCAGCTGGGCGAGGTCGGGCACCTCGAGCACCGCGGCATGGACCTTGGGCTGGGCGACGAACGAGCCGACCTTGCGGCGGCGCTCGATCAGCCCGGCATGGGCGAGCCGCTCCAGCGCCTTGCTCACCGTGGCGCGGGCGCAGCCATATTGCGCGACCAGCTCATGTTCGAACGGGATGCGATCGCCGGGGCGCAACTCGCCCGAGCGGATGCGATCCTCGATGTCCGAGCGGATGCGTTCCTGGAGCGTCACCCGAGCAGGCGCTCCAGGGTTTTGTGATAATGATTAGCAATAACCTCCGCCGCGCGGTGCCTGCCGCGAACGACTTGCAACTGGCCGGCGCGCCAGACGCAGTCGATCGCGCCGGCGCGGCCGGCGAAGATCCAGCGATCGAGGAAGGTGCCGGCAGTAGCGCCGGCGAAGCTCGGATGGTCCATGTTCAGGCTCAGGATATCGGCAGGCGCGCCGGGCGCAATCCCGGTTGCGACGCCCAGCGCCTGGCCGGCGCCGGTTAGCGCCGCGTCGAACAGGGTTTCGCCGACCGAAGCGCCTTCGGGCGAGAGGATCGCGCGGCGGCGGAGCGACAGGCGCTGCGAATATTCGATCGAACGGAGTTCATGCGCCGCGTCGATCTGGATGTTGGAATCGGTGCCGGTGGCGATCCGCCCGCCGGCCGCCAGATAGCGTTCGGCCGGGAAGATGCCGTCGCCGAGATTGGCTTCGGTGACCGGGCACAGGCCGGCGACCGCGCCGGAGCGCGCGAGGCGATCGGTCTCGGAGTCATTGAGGTGCGTGGCGTGGATCAGCGTCCAGCGCGCATCGACCCCGGCATTGTGGAGCAGCCATTCGACCGGGCGCGCGCCGCTCCATTGCTCGCACGCCTCGACTTCCTTGACCTGCTCGGCGGCGTGGATGTGGATCGGGCCGTCGGTCAGCGCGGTGACCGCGGCGAGTTCCTCGGGCGTGACCGCGCGCAGCGAATGCGGCGCGACGCCGAGCACGGCATCGGCGGGCAGCCTGGCGCGGCTCGCCTCGACCAGCCGGGCGAAGCTGTCGATGTCCGAAAGGAAACGCCGCTGACCGGGCTTGGGCAGTCGCCCGCCGAAATCGCTGTGCGCGTAGAAGACCGGGAGCAGGGTCAGGCCGATACCGGTCTGCTCGGCGGCGTTAATGATTGCGCCGGCGGTCTCGGCCGGATCGGCATAGCGGCCGCCGTCGACGTCATTGTGGAGATAATGGAATTCGCCGACGCGGGTGTAGCCGGTCTCGAGCATCTCGACATAGGCCTGGGCGGTGATCGCGGCGATATCGTCGGGGGTGAGCCGATCGAGGAACCGGTACATGATCTCGCGCCAGCTCCAGAAATCATCGTCCGGCCGGCCGCGGCGCTCGCTGAGCCCCGCCATGCCGCGCTGGAAGCCATGGCTGTGGACATTGCCGAGGCCCGGGATCGCGACGCGGTGGCGCTCGGCGTCGGGCGCGGGATCGCTGCCGGGAAGGACTTCGGCGATGCGCCCATCGGCGATGCACAGGGTGACGCGCTCGGCCCAGCCGGCGGGGAGCAACGCGGTTTCGAACCAGAGATACATGCAAGGCCTCCTGCGCATTATGTCTAGACATAACTCAAGCCACAGGCAAGGATGCGCGCATGGATCGACTCTGGACCAACGCACGGATCGCGACGATGGCGGGGCCTGGCCTCGGCATGATCGAGCGGGGTGCGGTGGCGGCCCGGGACGGGCGGATCGCCTGGGTCGGGCCCGCAAGTGAGGCGCCCACGGCTGCAGAGACGATCGACTGCGAAGGCCGCTGGATCACCCCCGGCCTGGTCGATTGCCACACCCACCTGGTCCATGGCGGCGACCGCGCGCAGGAATTCGAACTGCGGTTGCAGGGCGCCAGCTATGAGGCAATTGCGCGTGCCGGCGGCGGGATCGTCTCGACGATGCGCGCCACGCGCGAAGCCGGCGAGGCCGATCTCGTCGCCAGTGCCCTGCCCCGGCTCGACGCGCTGATCGCCGAGGGCGCGACCACGGTCGAGGTGAAGTCGGGCTATGGCCTGTCGCTCGACGGCGAGCTGAAGATGCTGCGCGCGGCCCGGGCGCTGGGCGATGAACGCCCGGTGCGGATCGCGACAACCTTCCTCGGCACGCATGCCCTGCCGCCCGAATATGCCGACGACCGCACCGGCTATGTCGATCTGGTCTGCGACGAGATGATCCCGGCGCTGGGCGGCCTGGCCGACGCGGTCGATGCGTTCTGCGAAGGGATCGGCTTCACCCCCGACGAGACCCGGCGCGTGTTCGAGGCTGCAAGGGCGCATGGCCTGCGCGTGAAGCTCCACGCCGAGCAGCTCTCCAACCAGCATGGTGCGGCGCTGGCGGCTTCGTACGATGCACTGTCGGCGGACCATCTCGAATATCTCGATGACGCGGGCATCGCGGCAATGGCCAAAGCCGGCACGGTCGCGACCCTGCTCCCGGGCGCCTATTACTTCGTCCGCGAGACGAAACTGCCGCCGATCCAGGCGCTGCGCGACGCCGGCGTTCCGATCGCGCTGGCGACCGACTGCAACCCCGGCACCTCGCCGCTCACCAGCCTGCTGCTCGTCATGAACATGGGCGCGACGCTGTTTCGCCTCACCGTCGAGGAATGCCTGGCCGGTGTAACCCGCGAGGCGGCGCGCGCGCTGGGGCTGCAAACCGAAATCGGCACAATCGAACCCGGCAAGTCCTGTGACCTCGCGATCTGGGACATCGAGCGGCCGGCCGAGCTTGTCTATCGCATGGGGCTGAACCCGCTCCATGCCCGTATTTGGAAGGGCGTATGACCGAGATTCTCCTGATCCCCGGCGACGTGCCGCTGGCCGAGTGGCGCGCGATCTGGCGCGGCGCAGTGCCCAGGCTCGACCCCGCCAGCGCCCCGCGCATCGCCGAGAGCGCGGCCGCGGTCGCCCGCATCCTCGCGCATGGCGCGCCGGTCTATGGGATCAACACCGGCTTCGGGAAGCTTGCCAGCGTCAAGATCGAGGCGGAGGACCTCGCGACGCTCCAGCGCAACATCGTGCTGAGCCACGCCGCCGGCATCGGCGCGCCCTCGCCCGCCCCGGTCGTCCGACTGATGATGGCGCTCAAACTCGCCAGCCTCGCCCAGGGCGCCTCGGGCGTGCAGCCCGCCACCGTCGCGCTGCTCGAGGCGATGCTCGCCAAGGGCCTCACGCCGGTGGTGCCCAGCCAGGGATCGGTCGGCGCCAGCGGCGACCTTGCCCCGCTTTCGCACATGGCCGCGACGATGATCGGCGTCGGCTCGATCGAAATCGATGGCCGCGTGCTGCCCGCCGAACAGGCATTGGCCGAAGCCGGCCTCGCCCCGGTGACGCTCGGGCCCAAGGAGGGCCTCGCCCTGCTCAACGGCACCCAATTCTCCACCGCCAATGCCCTTGCCGGCCTGTTCGAGACCGAGACGCTGTTCCAGGCAGCGCTGGTCACCGGCGCGCTGTCGACCGAGGCAGCCAAGGGCACTGACGCACCCTTCGATCCGCGCATTCACCAGCTGCGCCGCCATCCCGGCCAGATCGTCGTCGGCGCGACGCTGCGCACGCTGATGGCCGGCTCCGCGATCCGCGCCTCGCACCGCGACGACGATCCGCGCGTGCAGGATCCCTATTGCCTGCGCTGCCAGCCCCAGGTGATGGGCGCGGTGCTCGATCTGCTGCGCCAGGCCGGCACGACGCTGGAGACCGAAGCGAACGGCGTCAGCGACAATCCGCTGATCTTCCCGGAGACCGACGAGGCGCTGTCGGGCGGCAATTTCCACGCCGAGCCCGTCGCCTTCGCGGCGGACATGATCGCGCTGGCGATCTGCGAGATCGGTTCGATCGCAGAGCGCCGGATCGCGATGCTGGTCGATCCCGCCCTGTCCAACCTGCCCGCCTTCCTCACTCCGCAGCCGGGGCTCAATTCGGGCTTCATGATCCCGCAGGTGACCGCCGCCGCACTGGTCTCCGAGAACAAGCAGCGCGCCACCCCGGCGAGCGTCGATTCGATCCCGACCTCGGCCAATCAGGAAGACCATGTCTCGATGGCCGCGCACGGCGCCCGCCGCCTGCTCGACATGGCGGCGAACTGCGCCGGGGTGATCGGCATCGAGCTGCTCGCCGCCGCGCAGGGCTGCGACTTCCATGCCGGGCTCACTTCGTCGGAAGCGCT
Organism: Sphingomonas kyeonggiensis; assembly: GCF_014204495.1. Taxonomy (GTDB): domain Bacteria; phylum Pseudomonadota; class Alphaproteobacteria; order Sphingomonadales; family Sphingomonadaceae; genus Sphingomonas; species Sphingomonas kyeonggiensis_A. Next base: position 470,097 of record NZ_JACHLN010000003.1, read on the forward strand.
GGAGCGGGTCCGCGCCCGCCTTCGCCAGGATGTGCCGACGCTCGACCATGACCGGCATTTCCACCCCGATATCGAAGCCGCGACCGCCTTGGTCCGTGCAGGCGCGGTGGCCAAGGCGGCGGCGATCGCGCTGCCGGGGGTCGCATGAGCTGGCTGGAGATCCATCGCGGCGAGGCGCCGCTGATCGTCGCCTTCCCGCACACCGGCACGGACCTTGCCGATGTCGAGGCGCAGTTCGTCTCGCCCTGGCTGGCGCGCAAGGACGCGGATTGGTGGATCGACCAGCTCTATGACTTCGCCGCCGGGCTGGGTGCGACGACAATCCGCACCGCCCTCTCCCGCAGCGTGATCGACGTGAACCGCGATCCCTCGGGCGCCTCGCTCTATCCGGGCATGGCGACGACCGAGCTTTGCCCCACCACGACCTTCGACAACGAACCGCTCTATCGGGACGGCAATCCCGGCGCGGACGAGATCGCCCGGCGCCGCGTCGCGTATTTCGATCCCTATCATGCCGCTATCGAAGCGGAGATCGCCCGCCTCCGCGCGATCCACTCCGGGATCGTCCTCTACGACGCCCATTCGATCCGCAGCCATGTGCCGCGCCTGTTCGACGGCGAGCTGCCCCAGTTCAACATCGGCACCAACGGCGGCACCACCTGTGCGCCCGCGCTCGCCCCTGCGGTCGAAGCCGCATGCGCGGCAACACCGTGGAGCCAGGTGACCGACGGCCGCTTTCGCGGGGGCTGGACCACCCGCCATTATGGCCGGCCCGAACAGGGCGTTCACGCCATCCAGATGGAGCTGGCCTGCCGCGGCTATATCGACGAGCCCGAGGTCTGCGACGAAGCCCATTGGCCGACGCCCTACACCGAAGCTCGTGCCGCCCCGATGCGCGCCGCGCTGACCCGCATCCTCACCGCCTGCCTCGAATTTGCCGGAGCCCCGGAATGACTCGCCTCGACAACAGCCGCATCATCAAGCCCGCCACCGGCACCGAACGGACCGCCAAGAGCTGGCTCACCGAAGCGCCGCTGCGCATGTTGATGAACAACCTCCACCCCGATGTCGCCGAGCGGCCCGAGGAGTTGGTCGTCTATGGCGGCATCGGCCGGGCAGCGCGCGACTGGGAGAGCTATGACCGGATCGTCGCCGCGCTGCGCGATCTCGAGGCCGACGAGACGCTGCTGATCCAGTCGGGCAAGCCGGTCGGCGTGTTCCGCACCCATGAGAACGCTCCGCGCGTCCTCCTCGCCAACTCCAACCTGGTGCCGCATTGGGCGACCTGGGAGCATTTCAACGAGCTCGATCGCAAGGGCCTGGCGATGTACGGCCAGATGACCGCCGGCTCGTGGATCTATATCGGCACCCAGGGCATCGTGCAGGGCACGTACGAGACCTTCGCCGAGATGGGCCGCCAGCATTATGGCGGCGACCTGAAGGGCCGCTGGCTGCTCACCGCGGGCCTGGGCGGCATGGGCGGCGCGCAGCCGCTGGCGGCGGTGATGGCCGGTGCCTCCTGCCTCGCCATCGAATGCCAGCCGAGCCGGATCGAGATGCGCCTGCGCACCGGCTATCTCGATCGCGCCGCCGAGAGCATCGACGAGGCGCTGGAGATCATCAAAAGCGCCGACAAGCCGATCTCGGTCGGCCTGCTCGGCAATGCGGCGGAACTGCTGCCCGAGATGTTCGCGCGCGGCATCCGCCCCGACCTGCTCACGGACCAGACCAGCGCGCACGATCCGATCAACGGCTATTTGCCGATCGGCTGGACCGTCGCCGAATGGATCGAGAAACGCGAGCGCGATCCCGAAGCCACGGCAAAGGCCGCCAAGGCATCGATGGCGCAGCACGTCCGCGCGATGCTCGATTTCCACGCCGCCGGCGTGCCGACGGTCGATTACGGCAACAATATCCGCCAGGTCGCGCTGGACGAGGGCGTGGCCAATGCCTTCGACTTCCCCGGCTTCGTCCCCGCCTATATCCGCCCGCTCTTCTGCCGCGGGATCGGCCCGTTCCGCTGGGCGGCGCTCTCGGGCGATCCCGAGGATATCGCGAAGACCGATGCCAAGGTGAAGGAGCTGCTGCCCGACAATGCGCATCTCCACAACTGGCTCGACATGGCCGCCGAGCGCATCCACTTCCAGGGCCTGCCCGCGCGGATCTGCTGGGTTGGCCTGGGCGACCGCCACCGGCTCGGCCTTGCCTTCAACGAGATGGTGGCCAGCGGTGAACTGAAGGCCCCGATCGTGATCGGCCGCGATCATCTCGACAGCGGATCGGTCGCCAGCCCCAATCGCGAGACCGAGGCGATGCAGGACGGATCGGACGCCGTCTCGGACTGGCCGCTGCTCAACGCCCTGCTCAACACCGCATCAGGCGCGACCTGGGTGTCGCTCCACCACGGCGGCGGCGTTGGCATGGGCTATTCGCAGCATGCCGGCATGGTGATCGTAGCGGACGGAACGCCAGAGGCCGCGGCCCGGCTCGAGCGCGTGCTGTGGAACGACCCCGCGACCGGGGTGATGCGGCATGCGGACGCCGGCTACGTCGAGGCTTTGGACTGTGCGCGTGAGAAGAGGCTCAAACTGCCCGGTATCTTGTAGGCAGTCCTTCTTTCCGGAAACGGAGAGACTGGAGGCGGGCCATGCTGCAACCAAGGTCCGCCTCTGGCAACCCCGTCATGCTGAACCCATTTCAGCATCCAAGGAACCGCGAGGATATCGCCGGTGGAGCATTGGACCCTGAAACAAGTTCAGGGTGACGATGGAACGGCAGGGTTAGCCCTCAAATTTCCACGAAACGCCCGGCTTCGCGGTCCTTCACCACCTTGCCCGCTTCGAACACGGTGCCGTTCATCGTGATATAGACGCCCGGCTGCGCGACCTGGACCGTGGCGAAGGCCATGCCCAGGTTGAAGGTGGCATCGCTCTCCGCGAAGCGCGCCGGCGCCAGCGCGCCGACCAACACGATCGTCTTGCCCGGGATGCCGGCCAGCGCCTTGGCGGTCTCGGTCATCGTGTCGGTGCCGTGCGTGATGACGATGCGCTCCGCATCCGAAGCGGCGACACGGGCGGCGATCGCCGCGCGGTCGGCATCGTCCATCTCCAGGCTGTCCTTGCGCATCACTTCGTCGATCTCGAAGGGATGCAGCACCCGGCCCAGCTCGAACAGCCGGGTCACCATCGTGCCAACGATCGTATACTGGCTCGAGGCGTCGAAATATTGCTTGTCGATAGTGCCGCCAGTGGTGAGCACGAGAATGGGCTGCTGGGTCATGCGCGGCCCCTTACGCCGGTTCGCCTCTCGGGGAAACCTGCACGGTTGGACAAAATGCCCATCCCCTTCGACGCATTCCTGACGTGACAGGCGGCGGCGAAGCGAATAGCCCGGTCTTCCATGGGGGCATGGCGCGTCTTCCTGAAGGAGCATCGCTGGCTGGCATTGTGGCTGATCGCCACGGCGCTGGCGGCGAAGGCGCTCGTGCCCGCCGGCTATATGCTCGGCGAAACCGGCGGCAAGACGCTGACCATGGTGATCTGCGACGGCAGCGGGCCCGCAACCATGACCGTCGACATCCCGATGGACCCCGATCACGCCAAGCCCAGTGACAGCGGCAAGCAGGACTGCGCCTGGTCGGGGCTCGGCCATGCCATGCTCGGTGGCACCGACCCGGTGCTGCTGCTCGCCGCGCTCGCCTTCCTGCTCGCGCTCGGCTTCGCACCCGCCACCACTCCGGCACCGGGCCGCCGCGCCTTTGCCCAACCGCCTTCGCAAGGACCGCCCTCGCTCGCCTGAACCCTTGGCCCTTCCTCGTTCAGGTGAGTTTTCATGTCTTCTTGTCGTCGCGCGCGCATTGCCGCGCTGCCGCTGTTCTGCATTGCCGTTCCCGCGCTCGCCCAGGAGGCGCAGGACGAACCTTCCATCCTCGTGGTCGGCCAGAAGGACGCGCCGATCAGCATCGATCCGCGCGGGCTCTCGGTGAGCCTGGGCGAGGCGCAGTTCGCCGGCGTCAACGCCCAGAATGTCGAGGACCTGATGAAATACGCGCCCGATTTCTTCGTGCGCAAACGCTATGCCGGGGACTCGAACGGCGTGCCGGGCTTTCGCGGCACCCATTCGATGCAGAGCGCCCGCACGCTGGTGATGGTCGATGGTTTCGTGGTGTCGAACTTCCTCGGCAACAGCTTCGCCTTCGCGCCCAAATGGGGCGTGGTCGGCCCGGGCGAGGTCGAGCAGTTCGACATTGTCTACGGCCCCTATTCGGCGCGCTACAGCGGCAATTCGATGGGCGGCATCGTCAACATCACCACCCGCTCGCCGGAAAAGACCGAAGCCTTCGCGACCGTACAGGGACTGGCCGAGCCCTATGACCAGTACGGCACCCACGCGACCTATTGGGGCTGGTCGGGCGAGGCGGGGCTTGGCTGGCGCCAGAAGGACGGGCCGTGGTCGGCACGGCTTTCCGGGCGGCACTTCAGGAACGATGGCCAGCCGATGAGCTGGTATGGCCTCACCCCGGCAACCGGCACGCCCGGCACCGTGGTGACCGGCGCGATCGTCGATACGGGCCAGGCGATCCCCAATTCGCCCGGCCGGCCGACCAGCCCGATCTTCGCGGCGCAGAGCCCGGCGCGGACGACGCAGGACCAGGCCAAGCTGCGCATCGGCTATGACGGCACCTCGGGCATCACCGGCGAGGCGCTGCTGGCCTGGTGGCACAATGTCGACGCGCAATATGCGCCCGACTGCTATCTGCGCGACGCCGCTGGCAACAAGGTCTGCGAAGGCAGGGTGACCACGCTCGGCCAGAGCTGGACGGCGTCCGGCGCGCGCTGGTCGCGCACGGTGCGCGACGAGTTCCTGGTTGGCGGCAAGGTTGCCGTCCCGGTCGCGCCGGAGGTGACCGCGAAGCTCAACGTCTCGACCTACCAGATCGCTCGCTCGGACGGCTTCACCTCGGCAAGCTGGACGGCGGGGGCAAACAATGGCGCGGGCACGCTGGCGCGCCAGGGGCCGACCGGCTGGTACACCGCCGAGCTCTCGATCGACGGCCGCACCGGCGCGTTCGAGCTTGCGGGCGGGGCCAGCGCCAATCTCTACCAGACCGACCAGATCAACTACACGTTGCCGGTGTGGCGCGGCGATGGCGGGCGCGCCTTCTCCACCCGCACCCATGGCAAGACCCGGCTGCTCGCCGGCTGGGCCGAGGGGCGGCTGCGGGCGGATGCGCTGGTCTTCACGCTCGGCGCGCGGCTGGAGAGCTGGCGGGCGTTCGACGGCGGGCTCGGGCGGCTCGGAACGGGCGGCACCCCGGTCACCAATCGCTATGCCGCGCGCGGCAATACCGCGTTCGATCCGAAATTCTCGGTGGAATGGCATGGGCAGACGACCAGCGTGCAGCTCAGCCTGGCCGAGGCGACGCGCTTCCCGACGGTGGGCGAGCTGTTCCAGGGCAGCCTCAACGGCGATGGCAGCTTCAACCCGAACAGCTTCGATCCCAACCTCAGGCCCGAGCGCTCGCGCGACGCCAATCTGCTCGTCGCGCATGACTTCGGCGGGCTGAAGCTCACCGGATCGGCCTTCTGGCAGCGGGTGGAGGACACGATCTTCGCGTTCACCGGCTTCAACCAGAACGGGATCACAACCTCCAGCTTCAAGAATATCGACACGACCCGCCAGGTCGGGCTCGAGCTGATCGCCGAGGCGCGCGATGTCGGCGTGGCCGGCCTGGATATCGACGCCAACGCCGCTTGGATCGACTCGAAGACCGTGCGTAACGACAGCGCGCCGGCGGCCGAGGGCGTGCAGTTCCCCCGCATCCCGCGCTGGCGGCTCAACGCCAATATCCGCTACGAGATCAGCCCGCGCGTGCTGGCCTCGATCGGCATGCGCTATGCCACCCGGCCCAATACCGACCTGTTCGGCACCCAGCGCGGCGATACGTTCGGCTATACCTCGGAGCTGTTCGCGCTCGATGCCAAGGTGAACTGGAAGATGACCGACAATTTCCGGCTGAGCGCAGGCGTGGACAACATCACCAACAACAAGGCGTGGGTGTACCATCCCTATCCGCAGCGCAGCGTCCTGGTCGAAGCGGGGTGGACGCTGTGAGCGAGGGGACCGTCCGCCACGAACGCTGGTTCCGCGCGGTGTGGCGCTGGCATTTCTATGCCGGGCTGTTCTGCCTGCCCTTCATCCTGTGGCTGTCGGTCACCGGGGGCATCTATCTCTTCAAGCCGCAGATCGAAGGCTGGCTCTACGCGCCCTACACCCATGTCGCGACGCCCGGCCGCTCGATGCTCGCGCCCGAGCAGATCGTCGCGACCGGCACGGCTGCGGTGCCGGGCGCGGTGCTACACAAATACATCCTGCCCGAAGCTCCGGACGACGCCGTCCAGCTGCTCGTCGGCTCCGGTGCGGAGGAAACGCGCGTCTGGGTGCATCCCCAGACCGGAAAGGTGCTCAAGACCGTATCCGAGGAAGACCGCTTCATGCGCGTGATCTTCCGCCTGCACGGCGAGCTGCTTGCCGGGAAATGGGGATCGGCGCTGGTCGAGATCGCCGCCTGCTGGACGATCGTGCTGCTCCTCACCGGCCTGTTTCTCTGGTGGCCGCGTGGCCGCAAGGGCAAGGGGCTGGGCGGCATCCTCTGGCCGCGCCTCAGGGCCGGCAGGCGCATCTTCTGGCGTGATCTGCACGCGGTGATCGGGCTGTGGGTGTCGATCGGCGCGATCTTCCTGATCGTCTCCGGCCTGCCCTGGGCAAAGAACTGGGGCGACTATCTCAAGCAGGTGCGCATCGCGACCGGCACCGCCGTCGTCCGCCAGGACTGGTCCGCCGGCTCCGAGGCCGATGCGGCGGCACGTGCCGATCTCGACAAGGGCGTCCGCGCGATGCTCGACGAGCATGCCGAGCATCACGGCATGACCATGGTGCATGTCGCGCCCAAGGGCCCCGCGCTCGATCGCGTCGTGGCCAAGGCCAAGACGCTGGGGCTGGCCACCCCCGCCGAAGTCAGCCCGCCCACCAAGGCGGGAGGCCGCTGGCTGGTCCAGTCCCAGGCGGAAGACCGCACCCGCCGAGTCTCCGTCGAAATCGGCGACGACGGCGCGGTGATAGGATCGCAGGGCTTTGGCGACCGCCACTGGATCGATCGCGCGGTCGGCTTCGGGGTCGCGGTGCACGAAGGTGCGTGGCTGGGGCTGCTCAACCAGCTCGTGAACCTGCTCGTGCTGATCGGGCTGGTGCTGCTGGCAGTGTCGAGTGCCGTGCTGTGGTGGCGCAGACGCCCCCAGGGAGTGCTGGGCGCCCCCACTCCCAAGGATCCGCTGCGGCACAGCTGGGCGCTGGTAGGGCTCGCGATCCTGCTCGGCGTGCTGATGCCCCTGTTCGGCATCACCCTCGCCCTCGCCGCCGCCTTCGACCAGGCCGCACGGCGAGTCGCCCCGCGGACCGCCCGCTGGCTCGGCCTGCGCCGCCTCTCCAACTTGTAACCTTCCCGACACCGCCGGGACACGTGCGCTCGGGCAAAGCCTGTCTCACGGTCGACGAGCGACCGGTGAAACAGGAGGCCTGAAGATGTCCAATCCCCGCATCGCAATCGCGCTTCTGGCGCTGGCCACGCTCGTCTCCGGCTCGGCTGCATGGTCGACCGCCGACGCCCGGCTGTCGCACCAGACCCCGAGGGTCGCAACAGGACGCTGATCGAACAGCTCCGGCATCGCCCGAGCTTACCCTGTTCCGGGCGATGTCAGCGGGTGCGGGTACCCTCTTTACCCCGCACCCGCACCTCTGAACGGCCGGCGTGCTTCCCCTGCACGCCGGCCGTTTTGCTTGTCCAAACCGCTCACATGACAGGAAGTTAATGCCGCGGGCAGGTCCGGGAAGGACTGGCGGGGTTAACCAGACAGCGTCGGCCATATCCGCGTTCATGGCCGGCAAACCAGCGGCGCCCGGCCCTCCTGCACTCCTCGGGCCGGGCGTCGCACCACCAGACATTGCAACCAGGGCACAGAGGCGATGGAACGTCCGATCTTCTTCGACGCAAGCGGCAAGCGAAACCGCTGGACGATGCGCGCCTTCTTCGCGCTCCTGCTGGTCATCGTGCTGGCCGCCGGCGCCTTCGCGATGACCGTGGTCCGCGTGCCCACCCCGGGGCCGCTTGCCATGGCGATGGAGCATCCCCAGCCTCGTTCGCTGAAGCAGCAGGCCAATCACCTGCGCCACAGCTTCGCTTCCTGGCTGCCGCGCGGCAAGGCGCATGCCTCGAGCGCGCCGCTCTCGGTCGGCTTCTATGTGCCTTGGGACGATGCCAGCCGCGCCTCGCTGCGGCGCCATGTCAACGATCTCGATTGGGTCGTGCCGTCGCTCTACAGCGTCACCGGCGGGCAGCACGCCATCGCCGTCACCCCCGACCCGCAGTTCGACACGATCATCGCCGGCGCCACCAAACGCCCCAAGGTCCTGCCGATGGTGCAGAACGCCACCGGCGACAATTGGGACAGCGCCGGCGCCGCCGCGCTGCTGCGCGATCCCAAGGCGCGCGCCGCCTTCCTCGACAGCCTCCAGCGCACCCTGGTCGCCCGCAAGGCAGACGGCGCCGTGTTCGACTTCGAGGAGCTGCCCACCGCCGCCCAGCCCGGCTACCTCGCCCTGCTGCACGACGCGCATGCCCGCTTCGCCGCCGCGAAGATGAGCGTCTCGGTCACCGTCCCCGCCCAGGACGACGACTGGAACATGAAGGCCTATGCCGCCGCCACCGACAAGCTGATCCTGATGGACTATGACGAGCACGCGCCCGTCACCGCGCCCGGCCCGATCGCCAGCCAGGCCTGGTTCGTCAACCAGATGAACGCCGCGCTCACCCAGGTCCCGGCCGACAAGCTGATCGTCGGCATCGCCAACTATGGCTATAACTGGACCGCCCCCGGCAAGGCCGATCCGATCTCGATCGAAGAGGCCTGGCTGATCGCGCATGACAGCGACGCCACCGTCACCTTCGACAAGGCAAGCGGCAACCAGAGCTTCGCCTATGAGGAGAACGGCACCGAGCACACGGTGTGGATGGCCGACGCCACCACCGCCTGGAACCAGCTGCGCGCCGCCAACATCAAGGGCGTCGGCGGTGTCGCGCTGTGGCGCCTGGGCTCGGAAGACTCGAACTTCTGGCCCGCCCTTGCCGCCGCGCATTCGGGCAAGATTCCCGATCTGCGCCGGATCGAGGCGGTCGGCGATGTCGACGTCGAGGGCTCGGGCGAGATACTGCGCATCACCAGCACGCCCAGCGTGGGTGCCCGCACCATCGTCCAGAACCCGAACGGCCTGATCGTCGACGAGAGTTTCCAGTCGCTGCCCACGCCCTATGTCGTCACCCGCACCGGCTATATGCCCGGCAAGGTCGCGCTGACCTTCGACGACGGCCCCGATCCCGACTGGACGCCGAAGATCCTCGACATCCTGAAGGCCAAGCAGGTTACCGGCACCTTCTTCATGATCGGCGAGAATGCGATGGCCGAGCCCTTCCTCGTCCGCCGCGTCGTCGACGAAGGCAATGAGATCGGCAGCCACACCTTCACCCACCCGAACCTGGCGCTCGCCTCGGCGCGCGGCACAAGGATCGAGCTCAACGCCACCCAGCGCCTGCTCGAAGCCTATACCGGCCGCTCGGTCCGCCTGTTCCGCGCGCCCTATTTCGGCGACGCCGAGCCGACCACCGCGGACGAACTGATCCCCGCGCTCACCGCGCAGCGCGCCGGCTATACCAATGTCGGCCTGCATGTGGACCCGAACGACTGGCAGCGCCCGGGCACCGACGAGATCGTCAACACCGTGCTGCGCGAAGTGGAGGCCGGCAATTACGAGCAGTCCGGCCAGATCATCCTGCTGCACGACGGCGGCGGTGATCGCTCGCAGACCATCGCCGCGCTGCCCCGCATCATCGATGCGCTCCGGGCGAAGGGCTATCAGTTCGTCCCCGTCTCGCAGCTCGCCGGCCTCACCCGCGACCAGGTGATGCCCGAAGTGAAGGGCGCCGATCTTGCCGCGGTGCGTACCGATGTCGGCATCTTCCTCGTCGCCGCGATCATCGGCTTCGCGCTGAAATGGCTGTTCTTCGTCGCGATCGCGCTCGGCATCGCCCGCGCCCTGGTCCTCGCCGCGCTGGCGGTGAACGGCAACCGCAGGAAGAACCGGCCGGTCGCTCCCGCGATCGATCAAGGCCGCTTCGTCTCGGTGCTGATCCCGGCATACAACGAGGCCAAGGTGATCGAGAATTCGATCCGCCGCGTGCTCGCCAGCGAACAGGTCAATGTCGAGGTCATCGTGCTCGACGACGGCTCGAAGGACGGCACCAGCGATGTGGTCCGCAACGCCTTCTCCGCCGAGCCGCGCGTCAAGCTGCTTACCCTGGAGAATGGCGGCAAGGCCCGCGCGCTCAACAAGGGGCTGGAGATCGCCCGCGGCGACATCGTCATCGCGCTCGATGCCGATACCCAGTTCGAGCCGCTGACCATCGCCCGCCTCGCCCGCTGGTTCGAGGATGACGAGATCGGCGCGATCGCCGGCAATGCCAAGGTTGGCAACCGGATCAACCTGGTCACCCGCTGGCAGGCTGTCGAATATGTCACCTCGCAGAATCTCGAACGGCGCGCGCTGGCCAGCCTCGATGCGATCATGGTCGTCCCCGGCGCGGTCGGCGCGTGGCGCAAGGCGGCGCTGGACGATGTCGGCGGCTATCCGGTCGACACGCTGGCCGAGGACCAGGACCTGACCATCGCGATCCAGCGCAAGGGCTGGCGCGTCGGCTATGACATCGACGCGGTCGCCTGGACCGAGGCGCCCGAGAGCTTCGGCGCACTCGCCAAGCAGCGCTTCCGCTGGGCGTTCGGCACGCTCCAGTGCCTGTGGAAGCACCGCGCCATCCTGCGCACCCGCAAGCCCGCGGGCCTCGCGCTGGTCGGCATTCCCCAGGCCTGGGTATTCCAGATCGCCTTCGCGCTGATCTCGCCGCTGATCGACGCCGCACTGCTCGTCTCGATCCTCGGTACCGCGCTGCGCGTCTACCAGCATGGCTGGGCGCAGACCGAGAGCGACGTGATCCGCATGGGGATCTACTGGGTGTCGTTCATGGCGATCGACTATCTGTGCGGCTGGATCGCGTACCGGATGGAAAGGCGCGAGAAGCGCTATCCGGGCCTGCTGCTGCTCGCCCAGCGCTTCGTCTATCGCCAGCTGATGTACTGGGTGGTGATCCGCGCGGTCGCCAATGCGCTGCGCGGCCCCTGGGTCGGCTGGGGAAAGCTGGAGCGCAGCGGCCGGGTGGAAGCCCAGGCCGTGGCCGAGCCGGAAGCCAAGGTGGAAACCCGGACCCCGGTTGCCGCCGAGTGAAGGGGCCGCCGCAGGAGCATCACAGCCAGTACATGCTCGACGAGCGTGCCTGCCGGATGATCTGCCCGATCGCCGCCGCGATGGTCGGCGTATGCCTCACGGCGATCGGCATCCTCCGGGTGGTGATCGCGGTGCGCAAGGCCAACACGCTGGCCGACGACATGCTGGCGCTCGATTCGGTGCTGTTCCTGATCGCGACGCTGACCAGCTATTTCGCGATCCGCCACGGGCCGGCCAAGCGCCTGCATGAGCTGGAGCGGATCGCCGATGTGACCTTCATCGCGGCCATGTCGCTGATGACGGTAGCGGCACTGGTGATCACCTACGCGCTGGCGGTTTGACCTTCCTTCCCCTCTACCGCTTGAGGGAGAGGGAGCTTAGAACCGCAGCACCGCCCGCAGCCCCGGCCCGGCATTCTCCAGCGCGAAGCTTCCCTGGTGCAACCGCGCCACCGCCTCGACCAGCGACAGTCCCAGGCCCGACCCGACGATATGCCGCGCCGGATCGAGCCGTCCGAAGCGGCTCAGTGCCTCGGCCCGGCGCGCCTCGGGAATGCCCGGCCCGTCATCGGCTACCGAGAGCGAGACCCCGCTGCCCTCGCGCGCGGCTCGCACCGTGATCCGGTGCCCGCCCTCGGCATATTTGGTGGCATTCTCGATCAGATTGCCCAGCGCCTGCCCCACCAGCTCGCGGTGCAGTGCCATGTGCAACCCCGGCTCCGCCTCGACCGCGATCTCGAAGCCGCGATCCTCGGCCAGCGGGCCATAGACCTCCGCCAGGTCCTCGAGCAGCGCGGCGATGTCGGTATCGACGAAGCGGTCGCGCCCGATCCCCGCTTCGGCCCGGCTGATCAGCAGCGCGGTGGAAAGCATGCCGAGCAAGGTCTCCGCCTCGCCCGAGACACGTTCCAGCGCCGCCAGCGCGGTCTCGTCCTCGGTCTCGATGATCGCGCGCTCCAACGCCACCTTGATCCGGGTGACCGGCGATTTCAGGTCGTGCGCCAGCCCGTCGGTCATCATCCGCAGCTGCGATACCAGCGCCTCGATCCGGTCGAGCATCGCATTGACCGATTGGCCGAGCGCGTCGAACGCGTCGCCGCTGCCGTCTATCGGCACGCGCCGGCCCAGCCGCCCCTCGCCCACTTCGCGCGCGGTGATCACCACGCCCTGGATCTGGTTGGAGAGCACCCTGCCGATCAGCAGCGCGCTGAGCAGCGCGAAGATCACGCCGATCACCAGCGCCGCGGTGATCGCTTCCTCGTTCACCCGCGCCAGGCGCACGCTGGAACTGATGACGTGCCCGGCCAGCAGCAATTCGCCGTTGGGAAGCGTGGCGGAGGATACCCCCATCAGCTCCGCCCGGTCGCTGCCGGTGCGGTAGAGCTCGATCGCCTGCCAGTCGGTCCGCGCCGGGATCACCGTCGGCCAGTCGCCCAGATTGCCGCGGATCGGGTCCTGCCTGGCGGTGGCGAGCAATATCACCGGCGGACTGGCATGCGCCTGTTCCAGCCGGGCATCGATCAGCCGGCGCAGCCCCTCGTCCCCGCCGGCACGCCAGGCCGAGACCAGGTCGTCGCGCAATTCGGCGACCAGCGTCTTCTGCTCCGCCGCCAGCGCGCGCTCGCTCGCCTGCTGGACGAACAGCAGGATGCCGCCGGTGACGATGAGCTGGACGAGGAAGGCGACGATCACGAAGCGCGCCGTCACCGAGCGCGCCAGCTGCCCCAGGCGGAGCGTCATCTCAGGCCGCCGGGCCGAGCCGATAGCCGGCGCCGCGGATCGTGTGCAGGATCGGCTCGCCGCCATCGTCCAGCTTCTTCCGGAGCCGGCTGATATGGACGTCGATCACGTTGGTCCCCGGATCGAAATGATAGTCCCACACGCCTTCGAGCAGCATGGTGCGGGTAATCACCTGGTCCGGGTGGCGCAGGAAATATTCGAGCAGGCGGAATTCGCGCGGCTGCAGGTCGATCACCCGCGCGCCCCGCTTCACCCGCCGCGACAGCAGGTCCATCTCGAGGTCGCCGGAATTGAGCTTGGTCACCGCGCCCTCGGCCGCCCCGCGCTTGCGCAGCAGCAGGCGCACGCGGGCGAGGAGTTCAGCAAAGGCGAAGGGCTTCACGAGATAGTCGTCGGCGCCCGAGGTGAGCCCGCCGACCCGGTCGTCAGGCGTGCCGAGCGCGGAGAGGATGATGACCGGGGTCTCGATCTTCGCGGCGCGCAGCGCGCCGAGCACGGCCATGCCGTCCATGCCCGGCAGCATGCGATCGAGCACGATGGCGTCGTAGCTGCCGTCACTGGCGAGGAACAGACCGTCGCGCCCGTTGTCGGCGCGGTCGACCGTGAACCCCTCTTCGGTCATTCCTTTGACGATGTACGCGGCGGTGGCCTCGTCATCCTCCACCAGCAGCAGCTTGTGCCCCATTCTCTCCACTCGCACTTCGCAAGAGCTTGAGATGGCGTAGCTGCTTTTGGTGGACCAAGTCGAGATATACCTCTGGATGACGGTCGTCACGCAGGTAGCGCCGCGCCTGATCGAGCGTGTCGATCCCGCGGCCGTCGATCGCGACGATCGCGTCGCCCACTTCCATCCCGTCCTGCGCCGCCTCGCTGCCCGAACGCAGGCTGGTGACGACCAGTCCGTGCGCGGCGCCGCTGGGGGTCTCGGCGGTGAAGCCGGGGAACATGTTGGCGCCGGTCTGCGCGGCGAAGACGTGGTTGATTCCCGATCGCCAGGCCCAGCCCAGGATCACCATGGCGCTGAGCGCGAAAGAGAGGACGAGGATCAGCACGAACCCGTCGGTCCCGCGCATCGCGCGGCCGGCGGTTCTGGCGTCTTCCCGGATTTCATTGGTGGTCATTTCGAGCATCGGGATGCCCGCCACCGGTCGGCAAGTCACGTTAAGCTTTGGTCATGATCCGGCCACTCCTGCGCGAACTGCGGCAGGCTACACGGCGAGCAGTTTCAAGGAGTTCGCGCATGCGCCGTAGCCGCCGCAAGTTGAAGATCGCACTGGTCGCCCTGGCGCTGGTACTCGCCGGATTCACCGGCTTCCTGACCTATATCGGCTATTTCGGCGGCCCGGTCTTCTATGACATCGCACCCACCAAACCCACGCCCCCGCAAGCGCGCGGTCTGGCGGTGGTGCTGGTCTCGGGCGACATGGGCTTCAAGATCGGCATGGGCCCGGAGATCGCCAGGCGCTTCGCCGCGGAGGGCGTGCCGGTGGTGGGCGTCAGCTCGCTCGCCTATTTCCGCCAGCAGCGCAGCCCTGCCGAGGTCCAGGCGCTGATCGCCGCCGCCGCGCGCCGCGCGCTCGCCTTCGGGCACGCGGAGCGGCTGGTGATGATCGGCCAGTCCTTCGGCGCGGACATGATGCATGTCGGCCTGACCGGTCTGCCCGCCGACCTGCGCGCCAGGGTGAAGGTGGTGTCGCTGGTAGTGCCGACCGACACGGTCTTCTTCCGCGCCTCGCCCAACGAGCTGTTCAACTGGGCCAAGCCCGATGCGATGGCGCTGCCCACCGGCCGCCGGCTCACCTGGGTGCCGACGCTCTGCGTACAAGGCGTGGAAGAGACTGACAGCCTCTGCCCGAAGCTGACCCAGCCCAATGTCCGCCGCATCGTGCTGCCGGGCGGGCACATGCTCCACCACGATCCGGCCGCGCTGTTCACGGCGCTCCACGCCGGCATCGCCAACATTACCAATATTTAGGTTTGGGATCACGCGGCGGACAGCCGCGCCTACCTAGAGCGGGCCGCGACAACGGACCAACAGAGGGACATTCGACATGCGCTTCGGCAAGATCCTGGCCGGCCTCGGCCTCGCCGCGACGGTGCTCGGCACGATGCAGGCCTCCGCCCAGGCCCCGGTCGCCGCCGCGACCGGCGTGATGGGCACCTGGGTCAATCCGCGCGGCACGGTGAAGGTGCAGACCGGCGCGTGCGGCGACAAATTGTGCGGCTGGGTGGTCTGGGCCAATGCCGAGGCGCAGAAAGACGCCAAGGACAGCGGCATCGACAAGCTGATCGGCACCGAACTGCTCCAGGACTATCACCCCACCGGCAACGGCAAGTGGCAGGGCCGGGTCTATGTCCCCGACATGGGCCAGACCTTCTACTCGAAGATCGAGCAGCAGGGCCCGAACAGCCTGAAGATCAGCGGATGCATCCTGGGCGGCTGGATCTGCAAGTCGCAGGTCTGGCAGCGCGGCTGAGGGCCGACGCGATGCGCCCCGCCCACAAAACCGCGCTCCAGATCGGCGCCGTCATCGGCATCGTCGCGCTCGCCTTCGCGGCGCTGCACGGGCTGCTCCACGAGGTCCGCTGGCGCGACGTGCGCCACGCCTTCCACGCGATCGGCCCCTGGCAGGTTGCCGGCGCGCTGGCGCTGACCGTCGGCAGCTACCTGATGCTGACGCTGTACGACGTGCTGGCGCTGCGCATCATCGGCCGTCCGCTCCCCTATCGCACCGCCGCGCTTGCCTCGTTCACTAGCTATACGCTGAGCCACAACCTTGGCTTCGCGCTGCTCACCGGCGGTTCGGCACGCTATCGTGTCTATCACGCGGCCGGGCTCGACACCGCCGATGTGCTCAAGATGATCGCCACCGCGAGCCTCACCTTCTGGTCGGGCGTAATCGTCATGGCCGGTGCCGCGCTCGCGCTGCACGGCAGCGGCCTGGAACTGGCGGGCTTCACCATCTCTGCCGGCGTCCAGCGCGTGATCGGCATCGCCATCCTCGCGACCACGCTCGGTGTGCTGGCCGTGCTGCGCGCAAACCCCCGCGACCTGCGGCTGGGGCGCTGGCACGCCCCGCTCCCCAGCCGGATGCAGGCGCTCGGCATGATCGCCACCTCGGCCATCGACCTCGCCCTCGCCAGCGCCGCCCTGCTGATCCTTGTTCCCGGCGCTGGTCTCCACGCCTTCCCGGCCTTCTTCCTCGGCTATGCGCTGGCGATCATCGCCGCGCTGGTCACCCATGTCCCCGGCGGCGTCGGCGTGTTCGAGGCGGTGATGCTCGCGGTGCTGCCCGGCGCCGATCCGTCGCGCATCCTCGCCGCGCTGATCCTCTACCGGCTGATCTATTACGTCCTGCCGCTGCTGGTCGCCGCCGCCCTGCTCGCGGTGCATGAGCGCCGCCAGCTCAGGAAGCCCCTCGCCGCAATCCGCGCGGTCGGCCTGGCGATGCACGGCCTCGCCCCCACCTTCCTCGCGGCACTGGTCTTCGTCGGCGGCATCGTGCTGCTGGTCTCGGGATCGCTCCCCGCCATCCCCGCGCGCCTGCGTGACCTCCACGCCTTTGTCCCCCTGCCCTTTGTCGAGGCGTCGCACATCGCGGCCAGCCTCGCCGGCACCGCGCTGCTGCTGATCGCCCCCGCGCTCTACCGCCGCCTCGACGCCGCCTTCCTGCTCTGCCGCACGCTGCTGCTCGCCGGCGCGCTGTTCTCGTTGATGAAGGGCGTCGATTATGAGGAAGCGGTGATCCTGCTGATCATCGCCGGCCTGCTCCAGCTGTCGCGGACCGCCTTCTATCGCAAGACCGCGCTTACCAGCGCGCTCACCGGCCGCGCGCTCCTGTCCGTCGCGGTCGCCGTCGCGCTTGCCACCTGGATCGGCTTCTTCGCCTTCAAGCACGTGCCCTATCAGGACAATCTCTGGTGGGAATTCGCCTGGAAGGGCGATGCCTCGCGCTTCCTGCGCGCCAGCTTCGCCACTGCCGTGGCGCTCACCTGCGTCGCCGTCACCCAGTGGTTCGGCTATGCCCAGCCCAGACGCGAGGAGCATACGCCGGACACCGAGCTCCCGCGCCTCGCCCTGGTCCATGCCAATCGCACCGACGCGCTGCTCGCCTATGCCGGCGACAAGCGCTTTCTGCGCTCGGCAAGCGGCGAGACGCTGCTGATGTACCAGGTCCAGGGCCAGAGCTGGATCGTGATGGGCGATCCCGTCGGCCCGAAGGAGGAATGGGGCGACCTGCTCTGGCAGATCCGCGAGATCGCCGATGCCGCCCAGGGCCGCCTGCTGCTCTACCAGATCTCGACCGACACGCTGCCGATCGCGATCGATCTCGGCCTCCAGCTGGTGAAATATGGCGAGGAAGCCCGTGTGCCGCTTCCCGGCTTCTCGATGGATGGTTCGGAAAAGCGCTCGCTCCGCCATTCCGATCGCCGCGCCGCCCGCGAAGGCGCGGTCTTCGAGATCGTGCCCGCCGCGCAGGTCCCTGCCTTGATGCCCGAGCTGCGCGCCGTCTCCGATGCCTGGCTCGCCGACAAGGGGCATGGCGAGAAGGCTTTTTCGGTCGGCCGCTTCGATCCCGCCTATATCGCCCGTTTCGATTGCGCGCTGGTCCGCCAGCACGGCAGGATCGTCGCCTTCGCCAATGTCTGGGCCACCGAGAATCGCGAGGAGCTGTCGGTCGATCTGATGCGCCATCTCAACGAGATGCCCTACGGCACGATGGACTTCCTGTTCGTCCAGCTGATGATCTGGGGCCGAGACCAGGGCTATCGCTGGTTCAACCTCGGCATGGCGCCACTGTCCGGCATCGAATCCCGCCGCCTCGCCCCGATGTGGGCGCGCATCGGGGCACTGCTATACCGGCACGGCGACGCATTCTACGGCTTCGAGGGCCTGCGCGCCTACAAGGACAAGTTCTCGCCGGTCTGGACCGCCCGCTATATCGCGGCACCTCCGGGCCTGGGCCTGGCGCGCGGAATGATCGACCTGCAGACGCTGATCGGCGGCAGCTCGCGCAGCGCGGCGAGAAAGCGGCGGCTGCGGCTGGTGGCCTAAGCGTCACTCCCCTCCCTGAAAGGGAGGGGTCGGGGGTGGGTCGATATACGCGTTACGACACGGCCACCGACTGGGGCAGCAGTATCGCCAGGACACCACCCACCCCTAGCCCCTCCCTTCCAGGGAGGGGAACAAGTTCAGTACCGCCCCCACACGAAACGCGACGACAGCGCGAAGTTCCAAACCGCCGCCACGCCGATTCCGGCCAGCGCCGACAGCCGCCAGTCGCCATGCTGGACATTGTGGAGGAACGCCGCGACGCCGACGTTGGCCGCCGCGCCCGCGCCGCACACGACGCAAAAGCTGGCCCAGCCGCGCAGCAGCTTCGCCGCACCCTTCAGCCGCTGCTCGCGATAGGTCAGCGCATTGTTGAGGAAGAAGTTGAACGTCATAGCGCCCAGCACCGCGAACATCGTCGCGCCGACGAACGACAAGCCGATCCCGCAGAACAGTGCAGACAGCACCGCGAAATGCACCGCCGCACCCAGCGCGCCGATGCCGGAGAACATTGCGAAGCGCACCGGCACGACCTTGCCGAACATCCGGTCATAGAGCGCGATGAGGTACTCCATCGCCACGACATGATCGAGCTTGGACTCGCCCAGCGCGCGGGTACGGAACACATAGGGCAGCTCGACGAACTTCAACGGCCGCGGCGAGGCGGTCATGATGTCGAGCAGGATCTTGAAGCCGATCGCCGAGAGCCTGGGCACCAGGTCGCGTACCACGCCGGCGCGGATCATGAAGAAGCCGCTCATCGGATCGGAGAGATCGGCCTTGAGCACCTTGCGGGAGAGCCTGGTCGCGAAGGCCGACTTGGCGACCCGGTCCTCATCCCACTCGCCGGTGCCGCCGCCATCGACGAAGCGCGAACCGATCGCCACGTCGAGGTTCTGGTCACGCTCCAGCGCATCGAGCATCTTGGGCAGCAGCGTCTCGTCATGCTGCAGGTCGCCGTCGATCACCGCGACGAAGGGCGCCGAAGTGGCGCACATGCCCTCGATACAGGCCGAGGAGAGCCCGCGCCGGCCGATCCGCTGGATCACCCGCACCCGCATGTCCTTGCGGCCGAGCGCACGGGCCGCATCGGCGGTACCGTCCGGGCTGTTGTCGTCGACGAAGATCGCTTCCCAGCTCCGCCCTTTCAGCGCCGCGGCGAGCTTGTCGATGAGCAGCGGCACATTGGCGCGCTCGTTGAAGGTGGGGATGACCACGGCAAGTTCGAGATCGGCGCCGGGTGCGATGCGCGCGAAACGCGCGATCTCGCCGTCGAGGAAGAGCTTCATGCGATCCCTTTTCTGGGCCCTTGAATTGGGCCCCGGGAGGGGCGCGCCGGGGCACAGATACGCAATGGCGCGCCCTCCCGGGGGTTCGAGACAGCGAATGCGGTGCCGGGGGACGACTAAGCATTCCTGCCTCGGGGGCATGGTTGAGACGGAGCCCCTGTCGCGATCCCGCAACGCTTTCGGGAAAAATTCCGGGAAATCGAAAATTAATTCCCTGGCGAAAGCCGGGGACCAGCCGAGCGCCTAGAACCCCAGCTCAACCCCCAGCCGCACGGTGCGCGGGCGCAGCGGGGTGATCTGCTTCTCGTCGCGGATCAGCAGCGGCGATCCCAGCGCGAAGCGGTTGCCGC
Source organism: Sphingomonas kyeonggiensis (assembly GCF_014204495.1). Lineage (GTDB taxonomy): Bacteria > Pseudomonadota > Alphaproteobacteria > Sphingomonadales > Sphingomonadaceae > Sphingomonas > Sphingomonas kyeonggiensis_A. The sequence continues at coordinate 489,916 of NZ_JACHLN010000003.1, forward strand.
GGGTATCGAGCAGATTGGTCGCCGACAGGGTGATCGCCCGCCGTCCGCGCTCCAGCCGCAGCTCCATGCCGGTATCGACATAGTCGCCCTGCGGCTTGCCCAGCACCGGGCCGATGCCCAGCGTCGAGCGCCCGACATAGCGCAGATAGCCGCTCGCCGAGAATTCGGTCTCGCCGCCCAGCGCGGTGCGATAGGCGGCACCCAGCCGCCCGCTCGCATCGGCGACATTGGGCAGCCGGTTGAAGTCGGACGGGCCCTCGGCGAGCGGGAACACCGCAGCCGACGGATCGGTCACCTTCGAAGCGTTCAGATAGAGCGAACCGTCCAGGTCCAGCCCCGGCAGCGGCCGCCAGCGCACCGCCATCCCCAGCGACAGCACCCGCCCGTCGCCGATGTTCGACGTGGTCGGGAAACCATAGCCGTCGATCAGGTCCGCCTGGATACTGGTCCACCAGGTCATCGATGCGCTGGTCGATACGCTCAGCCCATTGGCGGTGTAGCGCGTGCCCGCCTCGACCGTGGAAAGCCGGTCGCCCTGGAAACGCTGGATCAGGTCGCGCCGCACCGCCAGGCCGCCGGGGCGGAAGCCCTGCTCGAAGCGGCCGAACACGGTGAGCCCGTCGAACGGACGATAGGCGATCGCGGCCGAGGGCAGCAGCCGCGTCTCGGTGCGCGCCGCCTTCGCGCGTGGATCGGCGCGGAAGGCGAAGAAACGGTCCGCGTCCTGCGCATTGCCGGTCAGGTGCGAGCGCGTCAGCCGCCCGCCCGCGGTGATCGTCACCCCGCGCACCGGCTCCACCGTGCCCTCGCCGTAGAGCGTCGCCTCGTCCACGGTGTTGCGCACGCCGGTCAGCGCCGCGCGCATCGACCCATAGCTGCGGTTCACCCGGCCGCGATTCTCGAGGAAACTGACCCCGATCAGCCATCCGGTACCGCGCGGGCCGCGCCGCGACAGCCGCGTCTCCGAGGTGATCATGCTCACCCGGTTGATCTGCTGATAGCCGATCAGCGGCGAGTTCAGCGCGGGCAATGGGAAACCCTGGTTGACGTCGTCGACCGAGGCACCGGCAAAGACTTCGGAGACATATTGCCGGGCATAGGCACCGGCCGTGCTCAACTCGATATCGCCCCAGCGCTTGCGAGCGACCAGCTCGGCCAGCCAGAAGTCATTCTGGAACGGCTGGGCGATCGGGCTCCTCCGGCTCAGGCCATCGCCCTTGCCGTCCGAATATTGCGCGTCATTGCCCTTGATGCTCTGGCCGACGCCGCCCACGTCGATCGTCCAGCCATCGACTTCCCAGCGCAAGGCCGCGCGGCCACCGGTGGTGCGCACGCTGTTGACGTCGGCCAGCCCGCGCTCGCGGTCGTCGATATAGCCGCCGTCGCGCGAACTGAACGCGAGCGCGCGGAAGGCCAGCTCGCCTTCCTTGATCGGCATGTTGACGATGCCGCCCACGTCCCAGCTCGGATCGCCATGCTGGGTGAGCGAGCCGCCGCCCCAGACCTGGCCGCCGGTTGCCCAGAAGTCCGGCGCGCGCGGCACCACACGGACCACGCCGCCCAGCGATCCCGCGCCATAGAGCGTGCCCTGCGGCCCCTCGAGCACTTCGACCCGGCCGATGTCGTACAGCTTCAGGTCGGGATCGGGCGCACTGTAGGTGATCCGGCTGTTGCCCCAATATTGGCCAACCGTCGCCTGGGTCGGGCCGACGAAGCTGGAATCGGCGATGCCGCGGATGAACAGCTTGTTGCGCCCCGGCCCGAGATGGGTGGAAGCGAGGCTGGCGACGCGGTTGGCGATGACATCGCTGCCCTTGCCGCCTTCGGAGACCGGAATATCCTCGCCCTCGACGATCTGCACGCCGCCGGGATAGGCCTTGAGCGGCACGTCGCGCTTGCTGCCGGTGACCAGGATCTCGGCCGGCGGCGCATCGGGCTCCTCGCGCGGCGGTGGCGGCGGCGCCGGACGATGCCGCACCGGCGGGGCGCGTTCGATCAGCCAGGTGCCGGGGGCGACGCGGCGCGCACGCGCGCCGGTGCCGCGCAGCATCTCGGCCAGCGCACCGTCGACACTGTGCTTGCCCTTGATCGGCCGCACCGTGATGCCGCCCAATGCGGGCTCGCGCAGGCCGATGCTGCTGCCAGTCTGCTTGCCGAGCGTGAACACCGCGGCATCGAGCCGTCCGGCAGGCACGGAGACGCTATGCCGCTTCTCCTGCGCAAGCGCAGGCGAAGCCGCCAGCAAAGCGATCGGGAGGATCAGCTTAGTGCGGTGCACCGTCGATCGCGTCCAGCATCCATCCATTGCCCGCGCGGGTCGCCCGGGTACCGGTCAGCGCGGCGATGCGCTCGACCACGGCTCCCGGACCGCCCTGGGTAGAGATCGTGCCCGTGAACGGAATGGCTTCCGTTCCCTTCCCCACCCGCACCTTGACGCCCAGGTTGCGGGAGAGATCGGCGGCGACGCGCTCGAGCGTCGCATTGCGATAAACGAGCTGTCCGCCGCGCCACGCCCCGATATCGGTGACGATGGTCCGGCTGACTTCGGGGCGGCCGCTGCCGGCAACGCTCAGCGAGTCGCCTGGGCTCAGCCGCACCGCTTCGGCCTGGGGCTGGTAGATCACCGCGCCCTCGGCCACCGAGACGCGCAACCCGGTCTCGTCGCGCACCACATTGAACACGGTGCCGGCATCCTGCAGCGTGACGCCGCCGGTCTTGACGATGAACGGGTTGGCGGCGTCGTGGCGCACTTCGAACAGTGCCTCGCCCTCGATCAGTTCGGCGCTGCGCTTGTCGAGCACCGCCACGCGGGTGGCGCCGTTCAGCACCATCCTCGATCCGTCCGCCAGCGCGACTTCGCGGCGCTCGCCGGCGCGCGTGGCATATTCATGCCCGCCGGGGCCGCTGCCCAGGCTGGACCAGCCGACCACCACCGCCAACGCAGCGGCGACCGCACCGCCCGAAATCAGGAACAGCCGCCGCGGGGCGCGGGGCGCCACCGGCTCGGCCTCGGGCACCACCACCGGCGCGGGCGCGAGCTGGAACAGCCCCGCCATCGCCTCATCGGCGTCGAGTGCCTGGTTATAGGCCTGCAGATGCGCGGGATCGCGCTCCAGCCAATCGGCGAAAGCGTCCCAATCGGCGAAAGCCGAGTCCTGCAGCCGGATCACCCACCCCCGGGCGTCCTCTGCAAGAAGTTCCGAAACCTGCCCGTTCATGCCCACCTCAACCCGAGGACGGAGTCGATGCGATCATTCCGCATCGAACCGGTCCTTCAGCTGGGCGAGGGCGCGGTACGCCTTCTGCAGATCCTTTTCCACCGAGCTCAAGCTTATCCCCAATTCCCGAGCGATCGCTGCCTGGCCAAGCCCCTCCAGCCGGTAGCGACGGAAAACCTGATCGACTCGCGGCCCAAGTGCAAGCAGCGTCGTCTCCGCCTCGCGCAATCGCTCGCGCGCGATCAGCACGCGCTCGCCCTGCGGCGCGTGATCGCTGGCCGCGAGGTCCTGCCATTCGTGCTGGCGCCGGCCGCGACTCAGGTTGGCGCGCTGGCGATCGCGCAGCACATTCTCGGCGGCGCGGAACAGATAGGAGATCGGATCGGAGACCGGGCGCGCCTCGGTGCCCGAGATCTTGTGCCACAGGTCCTGCAGCACATCCTCGGCATCGTCGCCCGCCCCGCGCGCGGCGAGGAAGCGCAGCAGCCGCGGCCGCTCGTCCTCGAGCACGCGCTGCAAGCCGCTGATCGACGAAGTGGCAGTCATGCCCGAAGCCAAAGCATTGCGCGCTTCTCTTGCCAAGCCTTGGCTGCGAGATGGCGCAATTGCGGCAGCGGAAAGGAGGAGCTCAGGCACCCGCCCGCCGCCGATAGACGATGCGGCTGCGGCTCCCCACCGGCACTTCCAGCGCCGGCGCATAGTCGCGCGCCAGCAGCCCGGTCATGTAATCGAGCACTTCGGGGCTCAGGTCGCGGTCGGGCCGGGTGCTGGCGACGACGAATTCGGGCCGCGCCGCCATGATCCGCTTCACTTCGGCCATGGGATCCACGCCGATCGCGCGCGATTCGCGGGTGAGGCTCAGATGACTCGGGAACGGCCAGCGCGTCGGCAGGCAGCTGCCGGTCAGCCGGTAGAGCGCCGGCTCGCCGTCGAACACGTACAGGCAATCGCGCAGCTGCGGCCGGATATAGTCCGCCATCCGCTCGACCTGCGGGCCCCAGCCCCGGTCGCGGCGATTGTCGTTGACGATGTTGAGCGAGATCGTGGCGATCAGCGCCATCATCGCCACGCCCGCCGGGATCCGCCAGCGCGTCCGCCCCGATGCGAGCACCAGCCCCGCCGCGCCGTCGCCAAACCAGGCGGCGGCCAGCACGCAGAGCGGCGCGACCAGCGGCAGCGCATAATGGTCGAAGAAGGTGCCGAAGAGCAGCACGCCGCCGATCGCCGCGATCGCCCAGCCGTCGAGCAGCTTGCGCACATCCTCGCTCACCGGCCGCGCCATGCCGCGCCCCAGCCACGCCGCAATCCCGAGCGGCGCGAGCAACAGCGCCATCCAGCCCAGCCGCTTGAGCACGATGCCGGTGCCGTCCGAGCTGCGCTCGAGGATCGACAGGAAATTCGCCTGCACGAACGCGTCGCCCTGTCCGATCGCGGCATACCAGCCCCATGCAGCCAGCGTCGGCAGCAGCGCCGCGGCGATCCAGGCCGCGCCCATCGCCACCAGCGCCCCGCGCCCGGCCCCGCGCTGCCCGGCGAACCACAGCAACGCCAGCCCAAAGAACACGCCTTCGAACAGGGCGGTGTACTTCACCTGCATCGCCGCGCCGATCAGCAGCATCACGCCCAGCCCACCGGCGAAGCCCAGCCAGTCGAAGCCTGGGCGACGCACGATACCGGTCATCGCCCAGGCCGCGAGCGCGACGAACAGATTGTAGAAGACCGGCGACTGGCCGCCTTCGCCGCCGAAGATGCCGAGATAGAGGATATAGACCACGCCCGCCGCCGCCGCGCCGTGCGGCCCGGCCAGGTTGCGGGCGATCCGCGCGATGACGAAGGCCGTGGCCACCGCGAACAGCGTCGCCACCAGCTGGTATGCCAGCACGCCTTCCCCGCCGAGCAGGCGGATCGCGGCATAGATCAGGAACAGCCCGATCGGCTTGCGGTCCCAGATATCGACATAGGGCAGCGCCCCATGGAGCATCCGGTCGCCGGTCAGCAGGTAGAATTCGTCATCGACCTGGACGACGGGATTGCCGAACTGCGCCGCCCGCGCGGCGATCGCGACGACCAGCAGCAGCGCGGCCAGCAAGGCCGGGTTGCTCGCCCATACCCGCGTCGCCGCCGCCACCCGCGCCGTCCAGGGCAGATGCCCGGGCTCAACCAGCCGGAGTGGCCGGTGGCGAGGCGCGTCGAGCAGGGTGCGGGCTGGGAAATGCTGCATACTCAACCTGAAAACTGGGTTCAGGTCGAGACGGAGCTACGGCGCCGATCCCGCAAGGCAACGCGACCAAACGGCACTCCGGGGCGACGGAATACAGGCCTCCCTTCCGCGGACAAGCCAGGAGGGATTGCCTTCAGCGCTTCGCTCCCCGGCGAAAGCCGGGGCCCAGGGTTTCTCTGCCGTGCCGCTTGTTACCCTGGCCCCCGGCTTTCGCCGGGGAACAGCTAGTCCACCCTCAGCTGCGCGGCGGCTTGGGATAGGGCACGAAATCGCCCAGCCCCACCCAGCCGGTAACCGAGCGCAGGCCGGTGTCGTACAGCCGCACCGTGTCGATCCGGCAGAGCTGGCTCAGCGTCGTCTCGGTGACCAGCACGTCGGTCCAGTCGAGCGTCTGCGCACCGCTCCGGGGGCGGTTCACATATTTCACGCCGTTGTTCATCTCGTAGATGATCGCGGTCCCGTCGATGATCTTCGACGAGCGGATGTCGCGCAGGTTGATGCAATCCACCGGCTTGCCGGCAGTACGCCCGGCGACCGCCTTGGCGATCTCGGCCTCGCCGTCCCTCTGCCCGGCCGCGGCGGCCGGCATGGCCAGCCCGGCCAGCAAGGCGGCGCCGAGAAGCTTGATCGAAATCCTGTTCATGGCACTGTCCTTTCGAGCCCCCATGATCCGATGACGGAGCATATAAGCACGATCCGCATCCGGGTCATCGGCTCGCCGGGCGATTTTGTGTCGCAATCGGTATCATTGCTCCAGCCGCCGCACCGCATCGGCAACGCTGTAGTCGCTCCGCTCCACCACCTCCGGCGCGCCCGCTGCATGCAGCAGGTCGCGCACCCGGTCATGCACCCGCGCATAATGGACGCGCAGCCCCTTTGCCGCCATCGCCCGGTCGAACTCGAGCAGCGCGTCGAGCGCCGTGCTGTCGATATCGATGCTCTCCTCCAGGCTGATCACCACCGCGTGCAGGTCCGGCTCGGCCAGCGTCCGCCGGGCCACCTCGGCGAACATCCGCTCGGCATTGGCGAAGAACAAAGGCGCCGCCGGCCGCCAGATCGCGATTCCGCCGGGCATCACCGCGTTGTGGTGGCGATAGGCATCGACGAAGTCATGGCTCTCCCCCAGCCGCCCCAGTCGCGCCAGGCGGGCATTGCCGAAGCGCTGCACCAGCGCCGCGAGCGAGAGCAGGATCGCGCAGAGCATGCCGTCGAGCACGCCGAGCACCAGCACGCCCAGCGCGGCGGCGAGCGCGATATACTGGTCGCGGTTGAGTCCCCAGAGCCGCAGGATCGGTCGCGGATCGAGCGAATGGGTCAGCGCCGCGATCACCACCGCCGCCAGCACCGGCTGGGGCAGCAGCGCGACTAGCGGCATCGCGAACAGCACCAGCGCGCCCAGCGCCAGCGCCGCCGCCGTGCCGGCCAGTCGCGAGCGTGCGCCCGACGCCTCGTTCGCCGCGCTGGCGGAGAGCCCCGCCCCCACCGGCATGCCCTGCACCAGCGCCGACGCGAGATTGGCCAGCCCCAGCGCGCGCAGCTCGCGGCCGGAATCGAGCAGGTCGCCGTGGCGCAGTGCCAGCGTCCGCATCGTCCCCCAGCTCTCGGCCAGCAGGATCAGCGCCAGCGGCACCGCGACCTGCGCCGCTTCCAGCAGCATCGCCGGTGAGTAGGCCGGTATCGTCGCCCTCTCCGGCATCAGCGCGATGTGCCCCACCGTCGCCACGCCGTGTGCCTGGAGTTCGAGCAGTCCGGAAGCCGCGACGCCCGAGACCAGCACGATCAGCGCCGCCGGTACGCCGGGCCAGCGCCGCAGCACCAGCAGCGTCGCCAGCGCGGCCAGCCCCACCGTCAGGCTCGGCACATGCCAGTGCGGTACCGCCCGCAGCACTGCCAAGCCGGTGTCGAACAGCGTTCCGCCCGGCGCGGGCACGCCCGCGAGCACCGGCAGCTGCTTGATGCTGATCGTGATCGCCAGTCCGAAGGCGAAGCCGCGAAGCACCGGATGCGAGATGAATCCGGTCAGTCCGCCCAGCCGGAACGCCCATGCAAGCAGGAACAGCAGCCCAGCCAGCGCCACCGCCATCATCAGGAACAGCATGCGCATCCCCTCCCCGCCCGGCACATTGGCAAGCGAGGCGGCAAGGATCGCCGCGGAGGAGGAAGTCGCCGATACGATCGCGAACCGGCTCCGCCCGGCCAGCGCATAGACCAAAGTGCCGACCAGTGCGGCCAGGATCGCATGCCCCGGCGCCACACCGGCGATCCCGGCATAGGCCACCGCCTCGGGCAGCATCAGCCCGGCAACCGCGAGGCCGGCGACGATATCGGCACGAATCTTCAAATGGCCCCTCCCGGAGCCCCACCTCTGCGCCCGCTTGCAATGGATGGGAAGCCGCCCGTCTCTCCCCTCCTGTCACGCTGAACTTGTTTCAGCATCCAACTCTCCTTCCGCGACACAGCCAGGAGAGACATTGGGCCCCGGCCTTCGCCGGGGGACACTTGGGTTGCACGTCATCAAAAGCCCTATCGAAGCTGCCGCTTCTCCAGCTTCCGCGCCAGCGTCCGCCGATGCATCCCCAGCCGCCGGGCGGTCTCGGAGATGTTGAAGTCGGTCTCCACCAAAGTCTGGTGGATATGCTCCCATTCCACCGTTTTGATCGAGCTCGGCCGGCTGGCGATCTGCGCATCGGGATCGCCTTCCTCGCGGCCGAACGCAGCCTCGATGTCGTCGGTGTTGGAAGGCTTGGCGAGATAATAGGAGGCACCCAGCTTGATCGCCTCCACCGCGGTGGCGATGCTGGCGAAGCCGGTCAGCACGACGATCTTCATCCCGGCATCGGTGGCGCGCAGGCTCTGGACGCAGGCCAGGCCCGAAGCCCCGCCCAGCTTGAGATCGACCACCGCATAACCGGGGTGGAAATTCTCCAGCAGCGCGGTCAAATCCTCATGGCTCGCCGCTGCTTCGACAATATAGCCACGCCGTTCGAACGAGCGTCGCAGCGTCCGGGCAAAGGCCTCGTCATCCTCGACGATCAGCAGCTTGCGGATTGCGCTCATGCCTGTTCCTCCCCGGGGCGGGCGATCGCGTCAAGCGGCAGGCGGATGCGCACCACCGCGCCGCTGCCCGGCAGATTCTCCGCGCTCGCCGTGCCCCCCAGCTTGCGCAGCACGTTGACGAGCAGGAACAGCCCCAGCCCGCCGCCCGGCTTGCCCTTGCTCGATCGATAGGGCTGGCCAAAGCCGGCGAGCATCTCGGGCGCGAAGCCCGGTCCCTCGTCGGCGATGTCGATCACCAGATCGTCATGGTCGCGCAGCGCGGTGATGCCGATCCAGTCCGAGACTTCCGCTGCATTGTCGATCACGTTGCTCAGCACCTGGCGAAGCCCCGGATCGGAAACGATCGCCACGTCCGGCTCGAAGTGATCGGCATAGTCGAGCGTGCCGGTCAGCCGGCTCGCCCGCCAGTCGGCGACCAGCGAGTCGAGGAACTGCCGCACGGTGGTGAATTCGGAGGAAAGCCCGCGCGCCTCGCCCGCCGAGGCCAGGATGCCGCTGACGATCGTCTTGCAGCGCGCCACCTCGGCCTGCATGTCGGCCACGTCCTGCGCCAGGTCCCTGTCGCCGGCAATGCGCGGCATGCGCTGCCAGTCGCCCAGGATCACCGAGAGCGAGGAGAGCGGCGTGCCCAGTTCATGCGCCGCCCCGGTGGCGAGCAGACCCATGCGGACGATATGGTCCTCCTCGGCGGCGCGCTGGCGGATCTCCGCGCGCTCGGCATCGCCGTCGCGCAGGTTGCGGGCGATGCGGGTGATCAGCGAGACCAGCAGCACCGCGATCAGCGCGAAGCAGATCAGGCTGCCCGCCAGATAGAGCCGGAAGGGATCGTTGACGCCGGTCGGCAGGTCGAGCGGCACCGGATTTATCGCGATGCCGAACACCGCCAGGCTGGTCGCGCCGACGATCAGCCAGCTCGATCCCGGCTGGAGCAGCATCGCGCCCGTGACGACCTGAAGCAGGAACAGCGAGGCGAAGGGGTTGGCGAGCCCGCCGGTGAAGTGGAGCTGCCAGGCGAGCGCGGCGACGTCCGCCAGCATCGCCAGGGTCAGCTCCCAGTTGGTGATCGCCGCACGTCGGTCGAGCAGCGGATAGGTCGCCAGGTTGATGCCGATCAGCACCAGCGGGGCGATGAACAGCGGGACGAGCGGCAGGTGCACGCCCATCACGAAATGGACGAAGCCGATCGTGCCCAGCTGCCCGCCGACGGCGATCCAGCGCAGCTGGACGAGCAGCCACATGTTGCGCCGGCCGGGGTCGGTATCCTCCTGCCCCCGGGCGTGGATCACTGAGCGCTTCCCCGCCGCCAGCCGATGAACCAGGCGCCCCACAGCGCCATCGCGCACAGCCCGAACCAAGTCAGGGCGTAGACCAGGTGGTTGTCCGAGAACTTGACCACGGTCAGCCCGCCCACCGGGTACCCGCCCGGGTTCGGCGTGGCGTCCGCGTCGATGAAATAGGGTGCGACCTGTCCGAGCCCATGGGCCTCGGCGATAGCCGCGACGTCGCGCGAATACCAGCGATTGGCCTTGGGATCGTTGCTGCGCAGGAATCCGCCGCCCGGCTCGGTGACGCGCAGCAGCCCGGTCACCTGCAGATAGCCAGGCCCGACGGGGACCTTGTCGCGCATCGCGTCGGGGATGAAGCCGCGATTCACCAGCAGGGTGAAGTCGCGGGTCTTGAGCGGAGTCATCACCCAATAGCCCGAGCCGCGCTCGGTCACCGCCTTCACCAGTGTGGCGCGGTCGTTGAGGAGGGTGCCGGTGGCGGTGACGCGGCGATAGGCGTCGGTCCTGGCGGTGATCGCGCCCCAGGCGCCGGACCCGGGTGCCGCTGCGGGCGTACCGTGCGCGCGGCTCTCGACCGCGGCGATCAGCTCATGCTTCCAGACGCGGCGCTCGAGCTGCCAGATGCCCAGCCCCGCCAGCAGCCCCGCGCAGACGAGCATCGCAACCGCGATGCCCCATCTGACGCGGGGCCGGGGTTCTTCGTTCACGGAAGCTGGCTCGGATCGACCATCGGCATCATGTTCGCGTTGAGGTGGTACATCACCCACAGCGAGCCCGAGAGCATGATCACCACGACGATGATCGTGAACAGCAAAGCGGTCATCGTCCAGCCACCCTCGGCCTTGGGCTTGAGGTGGAGGAAATAGACCATGTGGACCACGATCTGGACCATCGCGAACGCCATGATCGCCGCGGCGGTGACGCCGTTCGAGAACGGGCGCTCCATGACGAGGTAGAAGGGAATCGCGGTCAGGATCACCGACAGCACGAAACCGATGACATAGTCGCGCATCGAGCCGTGCGGGATCTCGACGCCATGGCCGTGATCGCCATGATCCCCGTGTGCGTGCGCGTCGTGCGCGTGCGGATCGTGGCTCATCGCAGCATTCCCATCAGATAGACAAAGGTGAAGACGCCGATCCAGATGACGTCGAGGAAGTGCCAGAACAGGCTCAGGCAGGCCAGGCGGCGCTGGTTGGCGGCGGTCAGGCCGAAGCGGCTCACCTGCACCATCAGCGTGATCAGCCAGATCGAGCCGAAAGTGACGTGCAGGCCGTGCGTGCCGACCAGGGTGAAGAAGCTCGACAGGAACGCGCTGCGCCACGGGCCCGCGCCCTCATGGATCAGCTCGCTGAACTCGTAGAGCTCGATGCCGAGGAAGCAGCCGCCGAACACCAGGGTGATCGCCAGCCACACGAGCACCTGCGTCTTGTTGCCCTTCGCCATGCCGAGCATCGCGAAGCCATAGGTGATCGACGAGAACAGCAGCATCGCCGTGTTCAGCGCGACCAGCGGCAGGTCGAACAGGTCCTTCGGCCCCGGGCCGCCGGCGAAGTTTCCGCCGAGCACGGCGTAGCACGCGAACAGGATCGCGAAGATGAGGCAGTCGCTCATCAGGTAGATCCAGAAGCCCAGCATCGTGCTGTAGCCTTCCGGGTGCGGATGCTCGTCGAAGTCGAAGAAGCGGACGGGTTCGTCCGTAGCGGGAAGCGTGGTGGTGCTCATCGATCAGGCTCCGGCGGCGAGCTGGCGCGTGCGCGCCGCCTCGGTCTCGGCCACGGTTTCGGCGGGAATGTCGAAATCGCGGTTGTAGTTGAAGGTGTGGAAGATCGCTCCGCCGATCAGCGCGACGAAACTCAGGCCGACCAGCCACCAGATGTGCCAGATCAGCGCGAAGCCGATCAGGGTGCTGATGCCGGCAAGGATCACGCCCGCGCCGGTGTTGCTCGGCATGTGGATGTCCTTGAAGCCGGTGAGCGGACGCTCGCAGCCGCGGCTCTTCATGTCGTACCAGGCATCCAGGTCGTGGATGACCGGGGTGAACGCGAAGTTGTACTCCGGCGGCGGCGACGAGGTCGCCCACTCCAGCGTACGGCCGTTCCACGGGTCGCCGGTCACGTCCTTCAGCTCCTCGCGCTTCCAGATGCTCACCGCGAACTGGACCAGCATCGCGCCGATGCCGGCGGCGATCAGGGCAGCGCCAAGCGCCGCGACGACAAAGAAGATCTGCAGGCTGGGATCATCGAACACCCGCATGCGGCGGGTCACGCCCATCAGGCCCATGATGTAGAGCGGCAGGAAGGCGAGCCAGAAGCCGGGGACCCAGCACCAGAAGCTCACCTTGCCCCAGAAGACGTTGAGCTTGAAGCCGAAGGCCTTGGGCCACCAGAAGTTGATCGCGGCGAACAGGCCGAACAGCACGCCGCCGATGATCACGTTGTGGAAGTGGGCGATCAGGAACAGCGAATTGTGCAGCACGAAGTCGGCAGGCGGGATGGCGAGCATCACGCCGGTCATGCCGCCGATCGCGAAGGTCAGCATGAACGCGACGGTCCACATCATCGGCAGCTCGAAGCGGATGCGGCCGCGATACATGGTGAACAGCCAGTTGAAGATCTTGGCGCCCGTCGGGATCGAGATGACCATCGTCGTGATGCCGAAGAAGCTGTTGACGCTGGCGCCCGAGCCCATGGTGAAGAAGTGGTGCAGCCAGACGAGGTACGACAGGATCGTGATGACGATCGTGGCGTAGACCATCGACGAATAGCCGAACAGCTTCTTGCCCGAGAAGGTCGAGGTGACTTCCGAGAACACGCCGAACAGCGGCAGGATCAGGATGTAGACCTCCGGGTGACCCCAGATCCAGATCAGGTTCACGTACATCATGGCGCTGCCGCCGAAGTCGTTCGTGAAGAAGTTGGTGTGGGCGTAGCGATCAAGGCCGAGCAGCGCGAGCACCGCGGTCAGCACCGGGAAGGAGGCGACGATCAGCACGTTAGTGCAGAGCGAGGTCCAGGTGAACACCGGCATCTTCATCAGGGTCATGCCGGGCGCGCGGAGCTTGAGGATCGTCACGATCAGGTTGATGCCTGAAAGTGTCGTGCCCACGCCCGCGACCTGCAGCGCCCATAGATAATAGTCGACGCCGACCCCGGGGCTGTAGAGGATTCCCGAAAGCGGCGGATAGGCCAGCCAGCCGGTCTGGGCAAACTCGCCGACGAACAGCGAGGCCATCACCAGCACCGCGCCGCCGGTCGTCATCCAGAAGCTGAAGTTATTCAGGAACGGGAACGACACGTCGCGCGCACCGATCTGCAGCGGCACGATGTAGTTCATCAGGCCGGTGACGAACGGCATCGCCACGAAGAAGATCATGATCACGCCGTGGGCGGTGAACACCTGGTCGAAGTGGTGCGCGTTCAGATAGCCCTCGGACCCGTTGAACGCGAGCGCCTGCTGGAGGCGCATCATCAGCGCGTCGGCAAAGCCGCGCAGGAACATCACGAGGCCCAGGATCATGTACATGATCCCGATCTTCTTGTGGTCGACACTGGTGAACCAGTTCTTCCACAGATAGCCCCAGAGCTTGAAATAGGTGAGCGCGGCGACGAGGCCGATGCCGCCAAGGGCGACGCCACAGAAGGTCGCCACGACGATCGGCTCGTGCAGCGGCAGCGCGTCGAGCGACAGCTTGCCCAGGATAGGGCTAACGGGTGCGGGTTGCGGGATCATACTCTGCTTCGCGATCAGGAAAGAGGACGCGGCCGGGTTTCGGACGCAACGCTGGGAGCGGTCGGGGTCGGCGCGCCCGAAGGCTGCTTCAGGCCGGCACCGGCGAGCGGTGCCTGCCGGACCGGCTTGGGCTGGGCGCGGACGGCGACGTCCATCTTGTCGGCGCAGATTTCGCCGACAAAGCTCTTGCCGCCATGCATATGGGTGCCGGTGGCGCTGGTCTTGTCCTCGACGTGGCGGACATTGTGCAGCCCGGCCTTGCCCATGCCGCCCTCGGCATCGAGCGCCATCATCTGGTGCATGCACATCTTGCCCGGCTGCACGCACAGGTTGGTCACCCGGTCGAACAGCCCGGTCTCCACCGCGGCGAAGCGGCGCACCGGATCGCCCTCGCTCGGGCGCTCAAGCTGGAGATAGGCCGCGCGGTCCAGGTTGCCGCCGGCCTTCCTGGCCTCGGCCACCCAGGCGTCGAACCCGGCCTGGTCCACGCTGTGCGCCTTGAAGCGCATCTTCGAGAAGCCATGGCCGCTATAGTTTGCCGAGAAGCCCTGGAACACGCCGGTCTTGTCGAACACGGCGTTCAGCGGGGTCTCCATCGCCGGCATGGCGTAGATCTGGCCGGCCAGCGCGGGGATGTAGAAGGAGTTCATCACCGACGAGGCCGAGATCCGGAAGCGGATCGGGCGGCCCACCGGAGCGGCCATCTCGTTGACCGTGGCGATGCCCTGCTCGGGATAGATGAACAGCCACTTCCAGTCGAGCGCGACGACCTGGACCTCGAGCGGCTTCACATTGGCCGCCACCGGCTGGTTCGGGCCCGTGCGCGCCAGCGGGCGGTACGGATCGAGCAGGTGGGTGCTCACCCAGGTGATCGCGCCCAGGCAGATGATGATCAGCAGCGGGGCCGACCAGATCACCAGCTCCAGGCCGGTCGAGTGATCCCAGTCCGGCTCGTAATGCGCTTCCTTGTTCGACTCGCGGTAGCGCCACGCGAACAGGACGACGAGCGCCATCACCGGAATGATGATCAGCAGCATCAGCAGCGTCGACACGATCACCAGGTCACCCTGTTGACGGGCGACATCGCCGGCGGGGTTGAGCACGACCATGTCGCATCCGCACAACAGCGCGAAAGCCGGCAGGGTCAGCAGCGCACGGAGGCGTGCGGAGAGCGGACGAGATCTAGGCATGGCGGGCGCCTAGGCCCCCGATGTTGCACCGCACATAGGACATTTTGTCCAATCCCTGCGTTGTCTGCTATGGCGCAAGAGCGCCGCGCCGGGGCTATCTTAGCCCCCTTGATGGCATTATGAAACGCGCTTGCGCTGCGCGTGTTGCAGGAAAGTTCGAACTCGATGAGCGGTGACCCCGTCCCCACCCTTACCGCCGAGCGGGATGCCCGCGCGCTGCACAGCGACGGCCATGCCATTCATCCCGGCGAGATCGCGATCGGCGTGATCATCGGCCGCACGTCCGAGTTCTTCGATTTCTTCGTCTATGCCATCGCCTCGGTGCTGGTCTTCCCGAAGCTGATCTTCCCGTTCCTCGATCCGCTGCAGGGCACGCTCTGGTCGTTCGCGATCTTCGCGCTCGCCTTCATCACCCGCCCGGTCGGCACGCTGATCTTCACCGCCGTCGACCGCGCCTATGGCCGCGGCGCCAAGCTGACGATCGCGCTGTTCCTGCTCGGTGGCTCGACCGCCTCGATCGCCTTCCTGCCCGGCTATGCCGAGGTCGGCCTCGCCGCGCCGCTCCTCCTCGCGCTGTTCCGCATGGGCCAGGGCGTGGCGCTGGGCGGCACCTGGGACGGCCTTGCCTCGCTGCTCGCGATCAACGCGCCGAGCGACAAGCGCGGCTGGTATGCGATGATCCCGCAGCTCGGCGCGCCGCTCGGCCTGTTCGTGGCCAGCCTGCTCTTCGCCTTCTTCATCGCCGCCCTGCCCGCCGAGGACTTCCTGGCCTGGGGCTGGCGCTATCCCTTCTTCGTCGCCTTCGCGATCAACGTGGTGGCGCTGTTCGCCCGCCTGCGTATCGTGGTGACGCCGGAATATGCCCGCCTGTTCGAAGACCGCGAGCTCGAGCCCGCGCCGATCTCCGAGACGGTCAGCGCCGACTGGCGGATCATCGTGATGGGCGCCTTCGCCCCGCTCGCCAGCTTCGCGATGTTCCACATGGTCACCGTGTTCCCGCTCTCCTGGGTGTTCCTCTACACCGAGAACAGCCCGGTCGACTTCCTGGTGATCGAAGCAGTCGCCGCGATCGTCGGCACCATCGCGATCGTCATCTCGGGCAGCCTGGCCGACCGCGTCGGCCGCCGTACCCTGCTCGGCAGCTCGGCCGTCGCGATCGCGGTGTTCAGCGGCTTCGCCCCGCAGCTCCTGTCCTCGGGTGAAGCCGGCGAGATCGTATTCATGCTGTTCGGCTTCGCGCTGCTCGGCATCTCGTTCGGCCAGTCGTCGGGCGCGCTCTCGTCGATGTTCACCAAGTCGCACCGCTATACGGGCTCGTCGCTCACCTCGGACCTCGCCTGGCTGTTCGGCGCCGCTTTCGCGCCGCTGATCGCGCTCTGGCTTGGCGCCCAGTTCGGCCTGCTCGCCGCCGGTGCCTATCTCCTCTCGGGCGCGATCGGCACCCTGGTGGCGCTCTGGTTCAACCGCGAGCTCGCCAAGAACATCGACTGATCGATCCGGTCAGCGGACAAAAAAGGAGCCGGCAACCCCAGGGGTCGCCGGCTCTTTTTTGTGTCGCATCCCCGGAAGGGGAGGATCGGCAAGCCTCAGCTCACCCTTCGCCCTTCCCGCAATCGGCCGATACGAACGTGCCCGTCTCGCGGTTCTTCATCGTCATCATCTCGCCATTGTGCTCGAAGGTCATCACGGCATCGACGGTGAAGCTCGTCGCAGTGTAGCTGCCGCTGTACACGATCCTGCCCTTGGACGGGCCCGTTGCCTCAAGATCCACCGTGCCACCCGAGGCGCGGTTGCGCACGATCTTCCAGCCAGGCTGCAGGTCCTTGACCGCGATATACTGGCCCGCGGCGATGATCTCATTGGTGATGCAGCGCTCTTCCTCGCCCCCGCCGTCGCCGGTCTGGACGATCTTGTAGAGCCCCGAACGCAGCGAGCCCGTCGCCCCCTGCCCCCGCTGCTCCGCGCCGGTGGCGGTATTGGCGACGCCCTGCCCGCCACAAGCACCCAGCAGCCAGGGCAGCACCAGCGCGACCCGAAGGAAACCCGTCTTCAGCACTGCGGGGTCTCCACCGCGTCGGACGAACCGCTCGGCTGGCTGGCCGCAACGTCGATCGCCGTGCTGGCCGCCGCATTGGCGATATAGGAATTGCCGCCCACCTTGCCGGCCAGGCCGCCGACCAGGCCCGAATTGCGGGCGGCGCGCAGCAGCCCGCCAAGACCAAGGCCCCTCTTCTTTTTCTTCGGCTTGCACTCGGGCACCGCCGGCGCGGCTTCGGCCGGAGCGGCCTGCTGGGTCTGGGGCACGTCCTGGATACCGGCCTGGGCCGGCACCGCGAGCAGCATCGCCACGCAGGACGCGGCCGCGATCATCTTCCTCATCACATCGTCTCCTTGAACAGGGCGGACGTGCGAGGAGCCACCAGGGGAGACGGAGGACACGCAGGGCCGCGCCAGGCAGAGGTGCGCGCCACCGCCCCCGCGCGGAACGATTCTGCGACCGGCATCCGCTTGGACGCGACCAAGCCGCGATATGGCCGCGACGGGAGCAGGCCGGGTGCGGCGCGGGGCGGCCTTGCTGCCGATCAGCAGGCCGCTGGCGAGGCTGCTGGTCGCCGATGCCTTCCGCTCACCAGGTGCCGCGAAACTGATCCGTTCAGCTTCCAGGAACTGACGCAGCGCCAGTTTCTCCGCGTTGCAACAAATCGAAATTCCCGCGTGCACCGGGCGGCCGAAAGCGGTTGCGAGACGGTTTGCACGGGGGACGTGATGCAAGGATCTAAACAAGGCGTGGTGCGCACCCTCCTATTGGGTGCGGCGCTGGCCGTGGCGGCGCCGGCCTATGCCCAGATGGGCCCCGGCGGCGGCGGTGGCGGCTTTCCCGGCGGCGGCGGGCCGGGCGGACCCGGCGGCCGTGGCGGCCCTCCCGGCGGTGGTCCGGGTGGCGGGCGTCCCAAAATGATGAAGCCGGTCAAGCGCGAGAAGCTCGACAAGGTCGTCACCGAAATGTTCAGGACCGCCGACAAGAATGGCGACGGGCTGCTCACCTTCGAAGAGCTCAAGACCGTGATCGAGGCGCGGCGCGACGCGCGGATCAAGGCGCGGTTCGAGCGGATCGACACCGATCATAACGGATCGCTGAGCGCCGCCGAGTTCTTCGCCTGGCAGCACGACATGGGCTCGGTCGCCTCGGCCGAGCATCAGCCGGTCGCCGAGATTGGCGGGCCGGTCTCCGAGAGCATCATGCCGGACCTGGACGAGGATGACATGGCGCTGCGCCGGCTGGTCGAGCCGCTCAACGCAATGGTGATCGTCAACGCCAACACCAATTACGACAATGGCGTCTCGCTCGACGAACTTCTCGCCTATGAGCGCAAGAAGTTCGACGCGGCCGATGCCGATCATGACGGCGCGCTGACGATGGAGGAGCTGCGCAGCCTCGAGCCGCGCGACCGTGACGGACCGGGCGGTCCGGGTGGACCCGGCGGTTTTGGCGGCCCGATGGGCCGTCCGCCGCGCGGAGAAGAATGAGCCCGTCATGACGCAGACCAGGATGAAGCTGCTCGCGGGCGCGGCGCTGGCCGTGCTCGCCCCGGCGGCGCACGCCCAGACCCAGGCACCGCCCAGGCAGGACAACCCCGCTCCCAAGCAGGGCGAGGACGACATCGTCGTCACCGGCAAGGCCCCGCCGGGATCGGTGATCGGCGACATTCCGCCGGAGAACCGGCTCGGCCAGGCCGATATCGCCGCCTATGGCGTGGGCACGGTGAGCGAGTTGCTCGACGCGATCGCCGAGCAGACTGCGAGCGCGCAGGGCCGCGACGACGAGGGCCCAGTGGTGCTGGTCAACGGCAAGCGTATCTCGGGCGTCAACGAAGTCTCGGATCTGCCGACGGAATCGATCGTCCGCGTCGATATCCTGCCCGAGGAAGTCGCGCTCAAATATGGCTATGACGCACAGCGCAAGGTGGTGAACATCATCCTGCGCCGCCGCTTCGAAGGGCGCGTCGCCAACCTGGCCGGCGGGCTCGCGACCGAGAGCCAGGGCGAGAATGGGAGCGGCGACTTCACCTATACCCGCATCCGCGACAATGACCGGGTCAACATCGCCGGGCGGGCCAAATCGACCGCCTCGCTGCTGGAGAGCGAGCGCGACCTGGTGCCGGCGGCCATAGCGGCCAACGGCGCCGACGACCGGGAGTATCGCACGCTCAAGCCGGCGACGCGGAGCTATGGGCTCAACGCCAATGTTGCGCATCAGCTGGGCACAAAGACCAACCTGTCGGTGAACCTGCGCGGGGATTACAGCACCAGCGACGGGCTGAACGGCCTGCCGCTTGGCACCTCGAACTTCCTCTCGGACGATCCCCTGCGCCAGGACAGCCGAACCACGACCGTGGGTGGCGGGGTGACGCTCAACCACGACCTCAACAAGCGCTGGCGGCTGTCGGCGGTGGCGAGCTACAGCCATGCCGACACGCGGCGCGATACCGACCGCGCTGATGCCGGCCTGATCGGCACCGACCGGGCCAGCTCGCTGACCGACAGCGGCAATGCCAGCCTGCTGGTCAACGGCAAGCTGCTCGCGCTGCCCGCCGGCGATGCGGCTATCAGCCTGAGATTGGGTGGCGATTTCAGTACGCTCAGCACCCGCAGCACGTTGGGCTGGGCGGCGACATCGGGCGACAGCAGCAGGACCAATGGCGGCGGGCAGATCAGCCTGGACCTGCCGCTGGCCAGCCGCGCCAAGGGCGTGCTGCCGTTCCTCGGCAAGCTGACCGCCAATCTCAACGGCGGGGTCACGCAGGTCTCCGATTACGGCACGCTCGGTACCTTCGGCTATGGGCTGAACTGGACCCCGGTCACAGGGTTGAGCCTGATCGCGGCGGTGAACGAGGACCGCGTGGCCCCCACCCTCGCCCAGCGCGGCGACGCGGTGGTGATCACCGACAATGTCCGCGCCTATGACTATGCCACCGGCCAGACGGTGACGGTCAGCCGGATCTCGGGCGGCAACCCGCTGCTCAAGGCCGATGACCGCCACGTGGTCAAGCTGGGACTGACCGCCAAGCCCTGGACCAAGCTCAATCTGACCTTCACCGCCAACTACAACAACAGCCGTACCGAGAATGCTATCCTCAGCATCGCCGACGGCTCGGCGGCGCTGGAAGAGGCATTTCCCGAGCATTTCGAACGGGATGCCGCCGGCCAGCTGACCAGTATCGACACCCGCGCAGTCAACATCGCCCGCGAAGATCGCGAGCAGCTGCGCTGGGGCATCAACTTCACCCAGGTGCTGCGCGCACCCAAGCGACCGACGCCTCCTCCGGGCTTCCGGCCGCCATGGATGCGCGACCGGCCCGAGGGCGGACGGCCGAACGGGGAAACCCGCTACGACCGTCCGCCCGAGGGCACCGATCCCGAGCATCGCGATGGCCCGCCGCCCGGCGAGGACGGCGACATCGTGGTCAATGGCCGCGAACTGCGCGACCCCAGCGGGCCCGGCCGGCCGGGCGGGTTCGACGGGCCGCCGGACGGATTCGGTCCGCCCCCGGGAGGTCCGCCGCCCGAAGGCTTCGGACCGCCTCCCCCGGGCGGACCGGGCGGGTTCGGGCCGCCACCGCCGGGCGGTTTCCGCGGTGGGCCGGGAGGGCCTGGCGGCGGAGGCAGCGACAATGGCGCACGGCTGCAATTCTCGCTCTACCACAGCGTGATCCTGAAGGATGAAATCGTGCTGCGCGAGGGACTTGCGCCGATCGACCTGATGGACGGCGGGACGCTGGGCGGCACCCCGCGGGCGCGGCACAATGTGCAACTCAACACCGGTGTGATCGACAATGGCGTGGGCGTGCGCCTGTCGGGGAGCTGGAAGAGCGCGGCCGAGGTGACCGGCACGTCACCGGCCGGGGATTTGCGCTTCGGGGCGCTGGCGACTTTCGAGCTTCGGGTCTTCGCCAACCTGGCCAACCGCTTCCGCGGCAAGGACTGGGCGCGCGGGACAAGGGTGAGCCTGTCGATCGCCAACCTGCTGAACACGCGACAGAAAGTGACCGACGCCAGCGGGGCAACCCCGCTTGCGTATCAGGGGGCCTATCTCGATCCCGAAGGGCGGACACTGCTGCTTTCGGTGCGGCGGATTTTCTAGCCTTGCGTCACCCCGGGCTTGCCCCGGGACCCCGGCTCAAGGCCGGGGTGACGCGCTAGTTGGGGCACGCCCTCTCCCATCCCCTTCCATTCCCCGAAGTGACCAAAGGTTGCGCGGGTCGGCCTTTCCCGGTCACAACATTCACTCATGAGTGAATTAGTGTTGCAAGCCCATCGGCTTTGCGGCATCTTTCCCGCCATCGCGACGAAGATCGCGTCTGGAGATGGATGTGGGAGGGACCCGAATGAACTATCGCCCGTTGCTGGCCGGCGCGTCCGCGCTTGCCCTGACCTGGAGCGGCACCGCCGCGGCGCAGACCACCAGCCCCGAGACACAGGCCAGGCCGGTTGCGGCTGCATCCGCTTCGGACGCGGAAGAGGACGAGATCGTCGTCACCGCGCAGCGCCGCAACGAGAATCTGATGACCACCGCGGTCTCTGCCTCGGTGCTTTCG
Organism: Sphingomonas kyeonggiensis; assembly: GCF_014204495.1. GTDB lineage: Bacteria > Pseudomonadota > Alphaproteobacteria > Sphingomonadales > Sphingomonadaceae > Sphingomonas > Sphingomonas kyeonggiensis_A. Next base: position 511,216 of record NZ_JACHLN010000003.1, read on the forward strand.
GGCAGCCAGCTGGACAACAAGGGCGTCGCCAATGTCGACGCGCTGCAGTTCGCGATGCCCTCGATCGTCGTCAATAATTTCGGCCAGGGCAATGACTTCAACGTACGCGGCATCGGCAAGGCCGAGCACAACACCCAGACCACGACCGGCGTGATCACGTACCGGGACGGGGTTCCGAGCTTCCCCGGCTATGTGCAGGGCGAGCCGTATTTCGACGTTGCCAACATCCAGGTCCTGAGGGGACCGCAGGGCACGATCGTCGGCCAGAACGCCACCGGCGGCGCGGTGTTCGTCAACACCAATGATCCGATCATCGGCGGCGGCACGCACGGCTATTTCAACGTCCATTACGGCAACTACAACGACGCCGGCTTCCAGGGCGCGGTGAACCTGCCGGTGAGCGACACCTTTGCCGCCCGGGTGGCGCTGTTCACCCAGCGCCGCGACAGCTTCTACAACATCACCGGCGCCGGCGGCGCACCCTATCCCTATGAAAAGGGCAAGGTGGGGCTGATGGCCGGACGGATCAGCCTGCTCTGGAAACCGAGCGACAATTTCTCGATCCTGTCGAAGACCGATTTCGACTGGCTCGACTTCGGCGCCTATCCCGCCTCGCCCTTCGCCAATTATTTCAAGACGCTGCCGGGCACGAGCACGCCCAACCCGAACCACCGCGACCTGTTCGACGTGCAGTACAATGCGCCCCAGGCGGCGCGCGACAATTTCGTCCGCTCGATCCTGAAGGCCGAATATGAGTTCGCCGGCGGCACCAAGTTCCGCTCGGTCTCGAGCTACCAATGGGCCAACACGATGTACAAGGCGGACCTGGACGGCACCGCCACCGGCAACAGCTATTTCTACGACAGCGTCGACGAACAGCAGGTCACTCAGGAGTTCAACCTGATCTCGGCCGACAACCAGCGCTTCACCTGGCTGCTCGGCGCGTTCGGCGTGTGGAACGACTACCACTTCAAGCGGCCGTACCAGTTCATCATCGACGTGGCCTATCCGCTCGACCTGCCGGCGGCGACGTACAAGCTGCAGGGCAACAACATGACGCGCTCGCTCGCGGCGTTCGGCCAGATCGGCTTCAACATCACCCCGAGCCTGAAGATCGAGGCGGGCGGCCGCTATACCGAGAGCCGATCGATCAACGATGTCGACGTGCGGCAATACGGCACCCCGATCATCGCCGACCAGGAAACCAGCTCGAAGAACTTCTCGTACAAGGTCACGCTGGGCTGGAAGGCGAGCAAGGACCAGTATCTCTATGGCTTCGTCGCCACCGGTTTCCGCCCGGGCGGGCTGAACGTGCCGGTGGGCCTGGGCCTGCCCGCGCCGTTCAAGCCCGAGGAAGTGACCTCGTACGAAGCGGGCTGGAAGGGCAATTGGGCCGGCGGCAAGCTGCGCACGACGATCACCGGCTTCTACAACGACTACAAGAACTTCCAGGTCATCATCGGCTATCCGACCTTCCCGACCTTCGGGATCGAGCTGAACGTGCCCGACAAGACCAAGATCTACGGGTTCGAGGCCGAGGCCGAGTTCCGCAGCGGCGGGCTGACGCTCGATGCCGGCATCAACGTTCTGCACAGCGAGCTGGGCACCTTCTTCGCGACCGACCCGCGCGGCGCAAGCACCGTGGCCTGCAACCCGAACACCGGGCCGGCCAGCGCCAGCTGCATCGCGCTGAAAGGCCGCCGCCAGACCTATGCGCCCAACCTGACCTTCAACCTGGGCGCGCAATATGAGCTGGAACTGAAGAGCGGGGACAAGATCACCCCGCGGGTGAATTTCGGCCATGTCGGCGACCAGTGGGCGACGTTGTTCGAGAACCCGGCGCGCGGCGATCACCTGGAGGCGCGCAACATCCTGAACGCGCAGCTCGCCTTCCAGCACAAGACCTGGACGGTGACCTTGTACGGCACCAACCTGACCGACCAGCATTACCCGGCAGCGCTGAACTCGGGCCTCTACTTCGCGGGCCCGCCCCGCCAGTACGGCATCAAGCTGCTGAAGACGTTCTGATTTCCTGCCTGGCCGCCGGCGCTCCCTCTCCGGCGGCCTTTCCTTTCTCAAAGCGCCAAGGTTTCATGCAGCCCTACGGTCTGACCATCGACAAATTCCTCGATCATGCCGCCAAGTGGTTCCAGGACTGCGAGGTGGTCGAGGCCGAGGCGGGCACGGTTGTGAAGCGCTCGACCTATGCGGCACTGCGCGAACGCAGCAACCGCCTGTCGGGCGCGCTCGCCGCGCTCGGGCTGCGCCAGGGCGAGGTGGTCGGCACGCTCGGCTGGAACACGATCCACCATTTCGAGATCTATTATGCCGCGATGGGCATGGGGCTGGTGTGCCACACGCTCAACCCGCGGCTGACCGCGGCGCACCTCGCCGCGATGATCAACGAGGCGGAGAACCGGGTGCTCGCGGTGGCGGCGGATCTGGCACCGCTCGCCGCCGAGCTCATCCCGCACTGCCCGAGCATCGAGCATGTGATCCTTCTGGACGCATCGGACGCGGAACTTGGCACCCTCGGGTCGCACCGGGTGCAGGTCTGGCGCCATGACGCCTTGCTGGAAGCGCATGGCGCCGCGGTGACCTGGGGGGCGTTCGACGAGAACGCCCCCGCCGGGCTCTGCTATACCAGCGGGACGACGGGCAGCCCCAAGGGCGTGGTCTACACCCACCGCTCGAACTACCTCCACACGCTGCGCGCCCTGCAGGCGGACGCGGTGGCGATCACTGCGCGCGACACGCTGCTGCTCGGCGTGCCGATGTTCCATGCCAATGGCTGGGGCATGCCCTTTGCCGCGCCGGCGGTGGGGGCCCGGCTGGTGCTGCCCGGGCGGACGCTCGACGGGGCGAGCCTGGCGCGGCTGATCCGCGACGAAGGCGTGACTGTGGCTGTCGGCGTACAGACCGTCTGGTTGACGCTGGCCGACCAGGCCGAGGCGAGCGGCGAGGCCTTCCCGACGCTGGAGCGGGTGCTGATCGGCGGATCGAGCTGCCCCGATGCGCTGCTGAGGCGGCTGGAGGAGAAGCTCGGCGCGCGGGTGCAGACGAGCTGGGGGATGACCGAGCTTTCCCCGGTGGGCGCGATTGCGCCAAGGGATCTGCCCGCGGATGCGGCGCCCGCTTCGGGGCGGCCGGTCATGGGGCTGGACCTCAAGCTCACCGATGCGGAGGGCAACACCCTGGTGCCGCAGCGGAACATGCTCGGGCATCTCAAGGTGAAGGGGCATAGCGTGATCGAGCGCTATTTCCGCAGCCAGGAAAGCGCGCTGGACGAAGAGGGCTATTTCGACACCGGTGACCTGGCGATGCTCGACAATGCCGGCAACCTGACGATCTGCGGGCGGGCCAAGGATCTGATCAAGTCGGGCGGCGAGTGGATCAATCCGAACGAAATAGAAGCGATCATTGGCACGCACCCGGCGGTGCGCCATGTCGCGGTGATCGCGCGGGCGGACGCCAAATGGGGCGAGCGGCCGGTGCTGATCGTCGACAGCCAGGGCGAGGACCCGCGCGCGCTGCTCGAGATGCTGCGCGGCAAGGTGGCCGACTGGTGGATCCCGGGCGAGGTCGCCGAGGTGCCGGCGATGCCGCTGGCGGCCTCGGGGAAGATCGACAAGAAAAGGCTGCGCGATGACTATGCCGAGGGGCGGATCGCGGGGCGGAAGGTGGGGCGGTAGTTCCCTGCCCCTTCTACTCCCCTCCCTGCAAGGGAGGGGTCGGGGGTGGGTTGCGAGCGCAGCGAGCTCAGCGACACGTTGCGAAGGAAAGAAAAGGCCGGGCGTCGAGCCCGGCCTTTTCTAACCCACCCCTAGCCCCTCCCTTGCAGGGAGGGGAATTGGAGAGGCTCAATCGCAGCCCTTGGCCTTGGTCGGGAGCTTGGGCGAGGCCAGGCCGACATTCCAGTTCCAGGCAATCCCGGCCGCGCGGCGGCGGCAGACGACCGCCTCATAATGGTCGTACATGCCGGGCATCAGGTCCGCCGAGGCCCGGGGGGCGTCGGTGATATGGAGGTAGTTACGCGCCTTGCCGAAGGCGGGCCAGGCGGTGCCCGGGTTGCCGGTCCTGGTGAAGCTTGCCCAATAGCCGAGCATCGCGTCGGACAAGGGCCGCTCGTTCTCGGGGATCGCCGGCCAGAGTGGGGGCAGCGGGGTCAGGTTGCCGAAGACATAGGGCAACTCGCTGGCGTGGAAAGCGTGGAGGTCCCTATCGTCCATCGCCGGATAGCCGTGATCCCACAGATAGACATACGCCGGCTTGCCGAGCGCGGCCTGCTTGCGGGCGAGCCGCTCGCTGGTCCAGCCATAGAGCGTGTCGCGCGTGGTCGCGAGGATGCTCTCCTTGTAGGTCGCGGCCGGATAGAGCTTGAGGAAAGCGTCGGCGAATTCGCCGTACTTCTCGCGGATGGCCTTCTCATACTCCTCGGCGGTGGCCGGCGCCTTCGGGGCGAGGACGCGGAGCGAGCGGATCTCGCCCTGGTTGAAGCCGGTGAGTATCGGCACCGGGGCCTGCCTGCCCTGATCGAACGCCTCGGCCATCTGGCTCGGCAGGACGAGCCCGTCGACCACGCCGAAGGGGAAGAAGCCGAGCTTCGCCGCGCCATCGGTGATCGCCTGGGCATCCATGCCGCGCAGCGCGGCGAGGTCGGGCGCCTGGAGGCCCGCCGAGAGCATCGTGCCGACCGCCTCGGCCGAGGGCGCGCCATATGCCTGTTTCTTCAGCGCGGGCATCGCGACCATGTAGGCGCTCTGGGCGATCGCCTGGGAGAAGGTGCCGCGGGCGAGCGGCGATTCCATCAGGAACATCACGCTGAGGCCACCGGCGGATTCGCCCGCTATCGTCACCTTGGCGGGGTCGCCGCCGAACGCCGCGATATTGTGCTTCACCCAGGCGAGCGCGGCCATCTGGTCGAGCAGGCCGTAATTGCCCGAGACCTTTTGCGGGGACTCGGCGGAGAGCGCCGGATGGGCGAGCCAGCCGAGCACGCCGAGACGGTAGTTGATCGAGACGACGATGACGCCCTGCTCGGCGAGCTTGCGGCCGTCATACATCGGCTCGCGGCTGGAGCCGCCCGACAGCGCGCCGCCATGGATCCAGAAGAAGACGGGGGCCTTTTTCGCATTGGCCGGCGCCCAGATGTTGAGCGTCAGGCAGTCCTCGCTGACCGGCATCGGCTGGGCGGGGGCATAGACGTTGGTCGGTGCCTTGGCCTGGGGTTGGACGCAGGCGGGGCCGAAGTCCCTGGCGGCGCGGATACCGGTCCAGGGCTGCATCGGCGCGGGCGGGCGCCAGCGCATGCCGCCGACCGGGGGCACCGCATAGGGAATGCCCTTGAAGCTGCGGATGCTCCCCTCGAGCGTGCCGCTGACGCCGCCCGAAGGCGCGTTGACGACGGGCTCCTGCGCTAGCGCGGTACCCGAGAGCAGCAGCGCGGTGGCGATGGCGGCGTGGCGGAACGGCTTCATGCGGGCACCTTTGCGGCTTGCTCGGCGCGCAGGACGCGGGCGAGCGTGAGGAAGAGCGCGATCGCGATCAGGTAGAAGGGCGAGAGGGTGTAGAGGGCGAGCTGGAGGCCGTGGTCCCAGCCATGCGCCTTGAACCAGTCGCTGGCGGCGCCGACCCAGGTCGGGCCGAGGCCGAGGCCGATGAAGTTCATCACCAGCAGCAGCAGCGCGCCGGAGAGCACGCGCTGGTCGGGGCGGACCTCTTCCTGCACCAGCGCGACCGAGGCGGAGAGGTAGAAATAGTTGAAGCAGTTGACGACGGTCAGCAGCAGCAGCGCGAGCGGCCAGGCGGGGGCCCAGACGAATGCCACGTAGAAGGGCATGGCGATGGCGAGCGAGATCGCCGGGCCGAGCGCATAGACGATGCGGCCGCGGCGGCTCAGCCGGTCGATGATGCGGCCCGAGATCAGCATCGCGGCGCTCATCCCGATACCGACGACCAGCGCGTACCAGATCGCGATCTCGGGCAGGGTCATGCCCTTTTCGCGGATCAGGAACAGCACCGCGAACTGGCCGAGGCCATAGGTGACGAACTGGGTCGCGCCGCTTCCGAGCGCGGCGAGCATCAGCACCGGGTGACGGAAGAACATCGCGCAAGTGCCCCAGAAGGGCGCCTTGGCGGCGGGGGGCGTGGCGACGGGGTTGAGGTCGGTGGCGCCGCGCTTCGGCTCGCGCACGAGGATCGGCACGAGGATCGCGGTGACCACGCCGATCGCGCCGATCGCGATGAAGGCGATCCGCCAGTCGAGCAGCGCCGCGATCGAGGCGCCGAACGCGATGCCGAGCGCCGCGCCGATCGGCGGCCCCAGGTTGAAGATGCCGAAGGCGGTGCCGCGCTCGCCGGGCCGGAAGGTGTCGGTGATGATGGCGTAGGACGGGGGCACCCCGCCCGCCTCGCCGAAGCCGACGGTCATCCGGGCGATGACGAGCTGGGTATAGCTGGTGGCGAGCCCGCAGGCGATCGTCGCGCCGCTCCAGATCGCACAGGCGAGCGAGAGGATGGTGACGCGGCTGGTGCGGTCGGCCAGCCAGCCGACGGGGATCGCGATGAAGCAGTAGAACATCGCGAAATAGAGCCCGCCGATCAGGCCGAGCTGGCTGTCGGTGACGTGGAGCGAGTCCTGGATCGGCTTGGCGAGGATGCCGAGCAGCTGGCGGTCGAGGAAATTGAGCACATAGACGAAAGTGAGCGTGACGAGCACGATCCAGCGGCGGCTGCCACCTGCCTGAGTTTCCACGCGTCTCTCTCCCGTGGCGGTTTTCTCCGCCTTTCCCGCATCATGCGGGCAAGGCCGCGACGCTGTCAACACACACTATCACGCGTGTGAATATCTGCGCATGGGCTTGACGATGGCCGCGCCAGACCGGATGGACGGGAGGTGACCGAGACAGCCAAGCCCGTTCGCCGCTCGCGCAAGGCCGAGCAGCGCGCCGAGACGATGGAGCAGATCTACGACGCTGCCGAGGAGCTGTTCTCGCAGCACGGGCTCTATGGCGTCACGCTGAAGGACGTCGCCAAGAAGGTCGGCGTCCACCACACGCTGCTCAATTACTATTTCGACGACAAGAAGGCGCTGTTCGATGCCGTCTTCGCCCGGCGCGCCGTCGTCACCAGCGAGCGGCGGATGCAGGCGCTCGATGCCTATGAGGCGGAAGCCAAGGGCAAGCCGACCGTCGAGGGTGCGCTGCGGGCGTTCCTCGATACCGATCTCGACACCTATATCGAGGGTGGCGAGGGCTGGAAGAACTACGCCAAGCTCGGCGCGCAGGTGGCCAACACCCCGGCCTGGGGCGCCGACCTGATGGACGCGCATTTCGACCCGGTGGTGCTCCGCCTGATCGGGCTGCTCAAACAGGCCCTGCCCGACTGCGCCGAGGAGGACATCTTCTGGGGCTATCACTTCGTCACCGGCGCGCTGATGCTCACCCTCGCCCGCACCGGCCGCATCGACAAGCTCTCGCACGGCCTGTGCCATTCGGACGACTTCGCCGCGGTGAAGGAGCGGATGGCATCGTTCATGGCCGCCGGCTTCCTCGAGATCTGCAAGCGCGGGAAATAACTCCGCAAACTCGCTCTCTTGCTAGTGAATGATTGCAACGCTACGAAGCCCTCCGTCAAATCAGAACGGAGAGCGGGATGTCGCTGGCGGGTCGTGTAGCAATTGTAACGGGTTCGGGCGGGGGACTGGGGCGTGCGCATGCGCTGTACCTGGCGAGCCGGGGCGCGAAGATCGTCGTCAACGACCTATCCCAGCCCGCCGCCGACGCCGTTGCCGCCGAGATCCGCGCGGCCGGGGGCGAGGCAATCGCCTTCGCCGCATCGGTGACCGACGAGCTGCGCGTCGCGACGATGGTCGCCGAGACCGTCGAGCGGTTCGGCAGGGTCGACATCCTGGTCAACAATGCCGGCATCCTGCGCGACAAGAGCTTCGCCAAGATGAGCATCGACGATTTCCGCCTGGTGGTGGACGTCCATCTGATCGGCGCGGCGATCTGCTGCAAGGCAGTGTGGGAAACGATGCGCGCGCAGAATTACGGGCGGATCGTGATGACCACGTCCTCCTCCGGCCTGTACGGCAATTTCGGCCAGGCGAATTACGGCGCCGCCAAGCTCGCGCTCGTGGGCCTGATGCAGACGCTGGCGATCGAAGGCGAGAAATACGGCATCCGGGTCAACAGCCTGGCCCCTACCGCCGCGACGGGCATGACCGAGGGCGTGCTCTCGGCGAAGAGCCTTGAGATGCTGGCGCCCGAGTTGGTCAGCCCCGGCCTGCTCGCGCTGGTCGGCGAGGACGCCCCCACCCGCGCGATCCTGTGCGCCGGCGCCGGGCATTTCGCCGCCGCGCATGTCACGCTGACCGACGGCATCCAGCTGGGCCGCGCCGTCGATGCCGGCGAGCAGGTGGTCGCCGGCTGGGCGGAGGTGACCGACCGGACCGGCGAGATCGTTCCCGCCTATGGCTTCACCCAGGCCGAGCGCGAAGTGGCCGCCGCCACGGGCAAGGCGCCGGTCGCGGCGGCAGTGCGATAAGCGATACGCTCCGGCTGGGTGCAATCATGCCGGCGAACCGGATCCCGTCGTTCAGCCTCCCCTGAACTCGGGCGGGGAAAGCCATCGCCCCCTTTGGAAAAGCGCGATACGATGTCGCGTCGGGCGAAGGAGGTGCGATGCGCTGGGGAATGGTGGGACTGGTTGCGAGCGCGTTGACGCTGGCATTGGCGGCGTGCGGAGGGCTCGGCAAGGCGCCGGGCGCCGTCACGCCGAACGCCGTCGCCGAGCGGACCACGATCGATTTCTCCAGGGTCGCCAATTACTCCAGGCCGAAGCTGCCCGCCTATTTCGACGGCACGGTGCGATCGCTGGACAACAGCCCGGCTTCCAATGCGAACGACGACCGGGTGGCGACGCTGGGCCGGGTGCTGTTCTACGACCTGCGGCTCAGCACCAACGACCGCGCTTCCTGCGCTTCCTGCCACCAGCAGGCGATCGGCTTCACCGATGCGATGCGGTTCAGCAACGGGATCAGCACCGCCGGCACCACCGATTTCCACGCGATGCGGCTGGGCAATCTGCGCTACTGGCAGCCCGGAACCACCTTCTGGGACCGTCGCGCGGCGAGCGTGGAGGCACAGGCCAGCCACCCGTTCCACAGCCTGGTCGAGATGGGCTGGGGCGAGAATATGGGCGGCTTCGGCGCACTGACCCGGAAGATGGCCGGGATCGGCTATTATCCCGAGCTGTTCGCCTGGGCGTTCGGCGATCCCGCGATCAGCGAGGCGCGGATCCAGCTGGCGCTGGCCCGGTTCACCCGTGCGATGATCGCGAGCAGCAGCCGGTGGGACACGGGCTATGCCCGGGTCTTCTCGGCCGCTGCGCCCGATCGCGCGCTCGATGTCGACCTGCCGGGCTTCACGCCACAGGAGAATCGCGGACGGCATCTGTTCATGGCCGATGCGAGCCGGGGCGGCGCGGGTTGTTCCGCCTGCCATCTGCCGCCGACCTTCGCGCTGTCGGCGGACGCGCACAGCAACGGGCTCGACGCCGGCGAGACGCGGCTGTTCAAGGCGCCGTCGCTACGCAATGTCGCCCTGGCCGGCCCCTATATGCATGACGGCCGCTTCGCCACGCTGGCCGAGGTGATCGACTTCTACGACCATGGCATACAGGACGGGCCCGCGCTCGATCCCCGCCTGCGCCGGGGCAAGACACCGCAACGGCTGAACCTGAGCGCGCAGGACCGCGCGGCGCTGGTCGCCTTCCTGATGACGCTGAGCGACCCGAAGCTGACGACCGATCCGAAGTTCAGCGATCCGTTCCGGCGGTGAGGGCGAAATGCTTCCTGCAAACCTTCCCTGATCCCCGGCGAAGGCCGGGGCCAGTTGCAATGTCGCCCGAGAGGTTAGACCACCCCAACCAGCTGCGCCGAAACTGGGCCCCGGCCTTCGCCGGGGGACAAGAAGGTGGGGCGATCCGGCCCTAGGCGCGGATCGCGTATAGCGTGGCGTTGCTGATCGCGTAGACCGCGCCGTCCGCGCCCGCCAGGGTCGGCGTATAGGCCTGACCGAGCCCGGTGTTGAGGCGGATGTTCTGCGACAGCGTGTTGGTCGCCAGGTCCCAGCGATAGAGGATGCCGTCCTCGTTATTGGCGAGGATCGAGCCGCGCAGCGGATCGGCGAGCATCGTGTTGATGCACCATTCGCGCCGCGAATTGGCCGTGGTGCCGTCCCGCGTCGGGCCGACGATGGTGATCACCTCGCGCATCACCTGGATCGCGGGCAGGATCGTATCGGCCTGGCTTGTCCTGGGATCGAGCACGGCGATCCGGTTGAGCCCGTCGCCGGTCCCTACCCCGGCATAGTTGTTGTACTTCTGCGCGAGCAGATAGGTGGAGATGCCGGTGTAGGACGGCACCATCGTCGCCGGAATCACGCTGGGCGACACATCCCAGCCGAAGCTGCCCGGCACGCCCACCGGATTGAGCAAGGCGTCGAACTGGAGCAGCCAGCCGCGCGCATTGTGCGTGCCGAACTGGCTTTCGAGCACGCCGTAGAACACCCGGCCATCCGGCCCGACCACGGGCGAAGCCGTGCCGTCGTCGCTGATCCGCGCGGGCGTGAGCGCACTGGGATCGATCAGCGCGGCCTTGCCCCGGGTGGCGAGCGTGGTGCTGTCGAGCGCGAGCAGGAAGCCGGTCTGGGTCGCGGTCGTCGATCCGCGATTGACCGCGATATAGACGGTGGCGCCGTCATTCGAGAGCGCCGGCGCGCAGTTCATCGCGGGCTTGACGATCGACGTGTCGCCCGCCGCCGTGGCGACGCCGACCCAGCTGCCGGTGCCGTCGGCCGCGACCCGCGCCACGCCGCTGACCAGCCCGGCCGGGTTGGCGCCAGTGACGACGAAGCCGAAGAACAGGTTGCCCAGCGCATCGGCGGTGATCGGAGTGTTGATGAAGACCGTGCCGTCATAGGCAGCCGGATTGGCGTTATAGGCGGCCGCGCCATAGAAGATCTGCGTCGCGAGCGTGCCGGTGGTGGCGTCCGCGTCGGCGCGCATCAGCAGCTTGCCGCCGGCGCCCGGTGCATAGAGGCGGCCCTGCGCGGTTAGGAGCAGATTATAGGGCGGCAGCCAGTTGCGCGGCGGCGTGACATAGTCGGTGGTCGCCGACCAGAGGAGCGTACCGGTCGCGCCGGACCGGCCCTCGATCCGGTAGCTGCCGGTGGCGGCGGTCTTCACCGGGAGGACGATCGTATTGTTGGTGGTGACGACCGGCGAGCCATAATGGGTGAGCAGCGCGCCCGAGGCGGTATATTGCGGCGCCAGGTCCATCGGAGTGGTCCAGGCGATGCGGCCGAGATCCTGGGTGGCGATCGCGCTCACGGCAGTGTGCTGGGCATTGCGACCATAGCCGAACCAGGCGGGGCCGGAGACCGGGGTGGGCGTGGCGGTGGGCGTCGGAGTCGGCGTGGGCGACGGGGCGGGTGAACCGCCGCCGCCGCCGCTGCTGCAGGCTGCGACCACTGCGGTGGACGACAGCATCGCCAGCGCGCGACGGCGCGAAAAGCGGGTCGGAAAGCGCGGAGCGGACGGAAGATTGTTGTGGCTCATGACGAAGCTCCACCGATAGGCACGCGAGGACCTGTGCGCTTGTCACGCATATACACCTCTCCTGCCGCTTGTTGACGCCTAAGCGCCGCCAGAGCCACAAATTTCTCGAGGACACGCGCGCGACCGCGACCGCTTTGCGACCGGGAACCGAAGCCATGCGACCAAGCCAGCGGACTACCGGCCGGGAGTACGAATTTTTTGGGGTGGCTGCGGCATTGCGGCTGACCTAGGCCCTGGCAGCTATGGACATGCGGGTGACAGAAGCGGGCTGGGCGCTGACCGAGAAGGAGAAGCAGACGCTGCGCCTGATCGTCCGCGGGCATGACGCCAAGTCGATCGCGCGCAGCCTGGACCTCTCCGTCCACACGATCAACGAGCGGCTGCGCGATGCGCGGCGCAAGATGGCGGTGTCGAGCAGCCGAGAGGCGGCGCGGCTGTTGCTGGCAGCCGAAGGCGGCCCCGAATTGTTCGGGGACACGGGAATCGGGGAAGACCCGGCGGGGGCCGGGATCGATCAGGAAGCCACGCCGGTCGACGGCGCCGGGCGGGCATATCGCCGGCCCTGGATCATTCCTGGAGTGCTTCTCATGACCTTTGCCCTTGGCCTGCTGGCGCTGGCCCTGCTCCCCTCCGCCCCTACCACGACGCACGCGGCTTCGCAGGTCGCGCCCAACCCCGAGGTGGTCGACACGGCGCGGCAGTTCCTTGTCCTCGGCGACCAGGGGCGCTGGGACGAAAGCTACCAGGCGACCGGCGCCGCGTTCCGCAAGCTGAACACCGCGGCGGTCTGGCGAACGGTATCGGAGAAGGTGCGCACGCCGCTCGGCGCCGTCGTCTCGCGCACCCTGATCGGCCAGGAGAATTTGCCCGCCCCGCCCTATGGCTATGAGGTGGTCAAGTTCCGCACCAGTTTCGCCAACAAGGCCGAAGCGGTGGAGACGGTCACGCTCGAGCGCGAGGGCGGCGCCTGGCGCGTGGTCGGCGTGACGATCGACTGAACCACGGGCCGGCGGGAACACACGGGCCCCGCCGGCCTTGCCCCCTGAACCCGTCATCCCCGCGAAGGCGGGGATCCAGAGCCAAGGACGGTGCGCGCGAGGCTCGCCCTGCCGCGTCCGGCATATACGGCCTCAATTGCTTCTGCAACCCGAACTACCCTGGATCCCCGCCTTCGCGGGGATGACGGGATATAAATCTGGGCGTCAGTTCAGGTCCTGCCGCAGGAAGCGGAACTGGGTAAGCGCACCCGCCGCGAGGATCCAGGCGGTGACGATCCAGAGCGAAGCACCCCAGTTGAACGCGACCACGTCGCCCGGGCCGAGCGGCAGGGTAAGCCCTGTGCCCTTCGCCCAGTTGGCGAGATTGGTCATGTGGTAGAAGGGCAGGAACTTCACGAGCGCGGTGACGAGTCCCGCCGCATATTGGTGCGCCCAGAGCGCGATGAAGGGGAACAGTCCCTCGATCACCACGATCGCGATCGACAGGATCACTGTGGCGAGGATCGACTGGGTGAGGATCGCGAACAGCGCGGCGAAGGCGATGGTGAAGAGGATCGGCACCAGCGCGTTGCCCGCCGCCTGCCAATGCGCCTTGGCGACAGCGCCCAGGGTGACGCCGGCCGGGATCTTGTCGCCCTGGAACGAGCCCAGCCATTCGCCGAACAGCAGGATCAGGTCGGCGGCGATGAAGGCGATCATCACGAAGCCGAAGGCGACCACCCATTTCGCCGCGATCAGTTGCCAGCGCGCCCGCGCCGGGATGATCAGCTTCCAGGTGTTCCAGCCATATTCGCCGGCGAACACCACCGCCGAGAAGCCGGCGATCAGGAAGCGGCCGGGGCCGGAGCCCGGCACCTTCCACAAGAGCGCGCTGTCGGCGATCCACTTGGCGGCGGAGCGCTCCTCGCCGGTCGTGTGCGCCGAGAAGGCGCCGTAGATCAGGATGCCGACCACGAGCAGCGTGGTGACGATCGGATAGAGCCAGACCATCATCCAGGTGGCCCGATGGCGGCGGAGCTTCAGCGCCTCGGCGCGGACGGCATCAAGCATCGGAATCCCTCGTCATGGTCAGGAAGATTTCCTCGAGGCTCTGCTCGTCAGGCCCCACGCGGAACACATCGGCGCCGGCCTCGACCAGCTTGCGGACGATCGCCGGCGTCTCGGCGCGGCCGGCCTGGACGGTGAGCCCGCCATCGGCGATCTCGCACGGCCAGCTGCCTTCGAGCGCGGCCGCTGCCTTGTCGAGCGGCTCGGCCTCGACGCGCAGCGCCTCGCCCTGGTCGAGCAGTTCGCGGATCGTCGCCTCGCGCAGCAGCCTGCCCTTGTGGACCACCGCCACCCGGTCGCAGATCTGCTCGACTTCGTGGAGGAGATGGCTGGAGAGGAACACCGCCTTGCCCTCCGCCGCCAGGCCGCGCAGCAGGGTGCGCATGTCCTGGATGCCGGCGGCATCGAGGCCGTTGGCCGGCTCGTCGAGGATCACCAGGTCGGGGTCGTCGAGCAGCGCGGCGGCAACGCCGAGGCGCTGCTTCATGCCGGTGGAATAGCCCTTCACCTTGCGCTTCGCGTCGCGGCTGAGCTCGACCCGCTCGAGCACCGCGTCGATACGTGCGCCCGTCATGCCCCTGGGTGCGGGCGAGGACGCGCAGATTGTCGCGGCCGGAGAGGAAGGGATAGAAGGTGCCGCCATCGACCAGCGAGCCGACCCGGCGCAGCGCCGCGCGGTCCGAGACCGGGCGGCCGAACAGCGAGACCTCGCCGTCGCTCGGGCGGATCAGCCCCAGCGCCATGCGGATCGTGGTGCTCTTGCCGGCGCCGTTCGGGCCGAGAAAGCCATAGACTTCGCCACCGCGCACGGTGAGCGACACATCATCGACCGCGCGCTTGGCCCCGGCCCCGCGGCCATAGGTCTTGCCGAGCGCGCGCAATTCCAGCGCGGGCATCCCGCTGAGTTCGCTTGTGGACACTCTGATCCCCCTTCCGGCACCTGGCTGGCACCGTGACGGCAGGTTGTGCATGAACCTCTGTGTGTTAGCAAGATAATACGCACAGATCCGGTTCGAAAGCTGCCGAAGGGATACCGGTGGCATAGAGCCCATACCGGCGAGTCTCGGACCGGAGCCGCATTGCCACGAAGAGCGGGACTCATATTTGCAATTGATCTCAGTAACTTGATCCAAGTTACACGCGCAAATCTTCGCCTTGACTATCGCTGACACCGGTATCAAGATGAACACTGGGTTAGTCGATCAGCTGGAAAAGCTGACGACCCAAAGGGGAGAGGCAAATATGAAGCTGCGCGCTGCGTCGGCGAGCCTTGCGCTCGTCATGATCCTTGCCGGATGCAACAGTAACGATAGCGGATCGGTGGTGTCGCCCACCCCGACACCCGCCTCGACACCGACGCCTGGGGTATCGATCACTTCCGCATTGCTGCCCGCATCGGGCGAAACCGCCGCCTATAAGGACACGCTGCTCAAGCTGACCTTCAACGGACCGCCGGTGGCGACCGGCAGCGGCCAGATCCGCGTCTACAAGAGCGACGGCACGCTGGTCGACACGATCGATACCACGGGCGGCGTCACTGTCGCCGGCGGCGAGACGCAGACCGCGCTGGGCAACGGCAATACCGAGATCGACAAGATCGGCGGCGGCGTCTCCACCCTGACCCAGTATCGCTTCACCTATTACCGCCCGATCCGGATCAGCGGGAACACCGCGACGATCAAGCTGCACGACAATGTGCTGGCCTATGACACGTCCTATTACGTCCAGATCGACCAGTCGGTGTTCAACGGCCCGATCGCCGGGTTCAACAGCTTCCCCGGCATCAGCGGCACGACCGGCTGGACGTTCAAGACCAAGGCGGCGCCGACCTCGACCACCGCGGTGACCGTGGACGATGACGGCGCGGCCGATTTCCGTTCGGTGCAGGGCGCGCTCAACTACATGATGACGGTGGGCTGCGCATCGTGCGGGGCCGGCAACACCGCGGCCAAGACGATCACGATCAAGAACGGCACCTATGACGAGCAGCTGTTCCTCCGCAACGTCAACAACCTGACGATCAACGGCGAAAGCCGCGCGGGCACCGTCGTCCAGAACAACAATTGGGAAGCGTTCAACCCCGGCGTGGGCGGCAGCCGCGCGACGCCGAACACCACGTTGACCAATATCGGCGGCAACACGGCACTGGGCAACCGGCTGACGCTCGGCGGCGGCCGCGCGGTGCTGCTGATCGAGGGCGGAGACCAGATCAAGGTCAACAACTTCACCATGCAGAACACACATGTGAAGGATGCGACGCAGAACAGCCAGGCGGAGGTGATCTACTACAACTCCGCCAACCTCAACGGATCGCGCTTCATCGGCACCGACATGAACTTCATCGGCACGCAGGACACGCTGCAGATGAAGGGCTGGGTGTGGATCTACAACAGCCTGATCGCCGGCGACGTCGACTTCATCTGGGGCTATCCCTTCGCGATGGCGATCGAGAATTCGGAACTGCGGACGGTCGCCGACCCCTCCGCGCCGACTTCGGGCGGCTATATCTTCCAGGCGCGCTCGGCCAAGGGCTATCCGGGCTTCGTCGTGCTGGGCGGATCGCTGACCTATGCCAATGGCGTGCCGAGCGGATCGACCTATCTGGCGCGCTCGGGCGGCGTGAACCAGGCGGGCGGATACTGCACCACGATGCAGGTGCTGGGCGCATCGGCGAGCAACGCCACGCAATATTGCGACAACCTGGCGTTCATCGGCGTGAAGATGGACAGCCACGTCGCCGCCGCCGGCTGGTGGATCAACCCGATCCCGAACCTGCTGCCGAGCGCGACCGAGGGCTGGCGTGAGAGCGGCTCGCTGACGCCGACCGGCACGGCGCTGTCGATGACCGGGCGCAACACCACCTATGGCAGCAGCACCGCCAACCTGACCGGCCTCAACACCCGCGCCAAGGTGTTCGCCCAGTGGAACGGCAATGTCGGCTGGACGCCGGCGCCGTAACTATCTGCCCCATCGGGAGGGCGAATATCCGTTCGCCCTCCCGACACCCTTGTCCGCCCTCACCCTAAACCAGCGTATGATACCCCCGGACCGCCCGATGCGGGATTTCTGCCGACAGAAGTTCCCGAGGAAGGACGGCCCCGATGCTCGACATGGCGAACACCGTTGCCGATACCGGCACGACGATCGAAATCCTGCCCGCCACGCGGGTGAGCGATGCCGACGAGATGAACCACCGCATCGCCAACAGCCTGCAGCTGCTCTCGGCAATGGTCTCGGTCGAGGCACGCGGGATCGCCGATCCGGTGGCACAGGCCGCGCTCGACGTGACCCAGCGGCGCATCGCCGCCGTCGCCAGCGTCCACCGCCAGCTCTACCAGGCGCATGAGAGCACCAGCGTAGACCTGCGCGCCTATCTGGAGAGCCTGGCCGCCGATCTGCAGGCCGGCGCGACCGGACGGCCGGTGCTGGTCGATGCGGCGACGGTCTCCGTCCGTTCGGAGGATGCGACCGCGATCGGCATCATCGTCTCCGAACTGGTCACCAACGCCTTCAAATATGCCTATGCCCCGGGTGCGCCCGGCAATGTGCGGGTGATGCTGCGCAACCTGCCGCTGGGCGGCTACATGATCGAAGTCTCCGATCGCGGCCGGGGCCGGGTCGCCGAAGTGATCCAGGGCAGCGGCTTCGGCAGCCGGCTGATCGAGCTGATGGCCGCGCGGCTGGGCGCCGAGGGCAGCTATCGCGACGCTCAACCGGGTACCCGCTTCCTACTCTTTGTGGGTGGCCGCTGAACCCCATGTTGCGACCCATTCGTGAAGCGCTAGGCCTGCTGTATTGGTCCGATTCCGACGGACCATTGCATGAGGGTGAGATGGCGCACGAAGCCGAGAAGAAGCGCAGGCTGGCCGCGCAGGTGCAGGGCGTGGCGACGGTCGCGCTGGCACTGGGCATCTTCGCGCTCGACGTGCTGAGCCCGCTGCAGGGTGCGGTGGCCGTGCTCTACACGATCGTCGTGCTGCTGACGACGCGGGCTAATGCGCGCGGGCTGACGCTAACCGCCGGCTTCGTCTGCGCACTGCTGGCGATCGCAGGCTATTTCATCAGCCATGACCATGAGGCGCTGGGATCGGCGGCGGTGCGGCTGTCGGTCGCGCTGGTCGCGATCGGGGTGACCACGCTGCTTTCGGTGCGCCACATGGCCGCGGCCGAGCATCGCCGCATTGCCGACCGGCGCTACCGGGCGATCTTCAACGCGGCCGGCTTTCCGATCTGGGAAGGCGACTGGTCCGAGGCGTTCAGGCTGCTGCGCGGCAAGCAGGCGCCCGATGCCGAGGCGATCGATATCGCCGCGCGCACCGCGACGATCTGCGACGCCAACCACGCCGCGGCCGCGCTGTTCGGCCTGGAGCGGCGCGAGGAGCTGGTCGGCGGCACGCTGGTCCGCTTCCACACGCCGGCCGCCGAGGCAACGCTGGGCCGCATCCTCCAGGCGATGATCGCCGGCGAGACCACGATCGAGGAGGAGACCCGCTTCATCGACGCCAGGGGCGAACCGGTCGACGTGCTGCTGCGCGTGACCATCCCGCCCCAGCAGAAGGAATGGCGGCAGGTGCTGATCATGGGCCTGGACGTGACCGAGCGGAACCAGACCAATGTGCGGCTCGCGCAGGCACAGGCACAGCTTACCCATGTCTCGCGGATCACCACGCTCGGCCAGCTCGCCGCGTCGATCGCGCATGAAGTGAACCAGCCGCTCTCGGCGCTGATCACCTATGCCAAGTCGGGCAAGCGCTGGCTGGCGCGCGAGGCGCCGGACGCGGCCGAGGTTTCGGATTGCCTGGACCATGTCGTCTCGAACGGCACGCGCGCGGCGGACGTGATCGCCCGTATCCGCGCGCTCGCCAGGCGTGCCGATCCGCGCCAGGACGCGATCGACCTCGCCTCGCTGGTCGACGAGACGATCGAGCTGCTGCGCCGCGACCTCAACACGCATGACGTCACGGTCGAGGTGACGATGCCCGAGGGTTTGCCGCCGCTGGTTGGCGACCGGGTACAGATGCAGCAGGTGCTGATGAACCTGATGCTCAACGCCGAACAGGCGATGGCGCAGGTGGCGCCGGGCGCCCGGGTGATGTGCGTCGAGGTGGTGGCCGAGCCGGACAGCGTCGCGGTGCATGTCCGCGACAGCGGCGGCGGTATCGCGGTGGAGCCGGAGAGCCTGTTCAGCCCCTTCTTCACCACCAAGTCCGAAGGCATGGGCATGGGCCTGTCGATCTGCCGCTCGATCATCGAGAGCCATGGCGGTACGCTGGGCGCGGAAAATCACCCCGATGGGGGCGCGGTGTTCAGCTTCCGCCTGCCGGTGGCGGGCGCGATGGAGAGTGCGGCATGAGTGAGATGTTCGACGGTGGCTGCGTGTGCGTGGTCGATGACGATGACGGGATCCGCGGGTCGCTGGGCAGCCTGTTCCGCTCGGCCGGGCTGGCGGTGGCGCTGCATGACAGCCCCGATGCGTTCCTGAAGGCCGGCCTGCCCAAGGGCCCGGCCTGCCTGGTGCTCGACGTGCGCCTGCCGGGGATCAACGGGCTCGACTTCCAGGAGACGCTGGCGGCGCAGGGCATGGGCATCCCGGTCATCCTGATCACCGGGCATGGCGACATCCCGATGACGGTGCGCGGCATGAAGATGGGCGCGGTCGACTTCCTGCCCAAGCCGTTCAGCGACGAGCAGATGCTCGCCGCCGTGGCCACCGCGCTGGAGCGCGACCGCGCGCGCCAGGCGGGCGCCGAGAGCGATGCCAGGCTCAACGAATGCTATGCCCGGCTCACGCCCCGCGAACGCGAGGTGCTGGGGCTGGTCGTCGCCGGGCTGATGAACAAGCAGGTCGCGGCGAAGATGGAGCTTTCGGAGATCACCGTGAAGATCCACCGCGGCAATGTGATGCGCAAGATGGAAGCCCAGTCGCTCGCCGACCTGGTGCGCATGGCCGAGCAGCTCGGCGTGCGCGACGAGAGCGCGCACCGGTTTAACATCTGAGTATGATGGTGCCCGCGGGCCGACTAGCCCAAATGGGTAGTCTAGATCGCTATCCGAGTAACCAGAGTGACCGAATTGCCTCCCTCCCCACGCGTCGCGATCGTCGATGACGACCCCGGCATCCGGGGAAGCCTGAACAGCCTGCTGCGCTCGGCGGGCCTTGCCAGCGAATTGTTCGACAGCGCCGAGGCGCTGCTCGCGGGCGATCCCGCGCGCTTCGACTGGATCGTCACCGATCTGCACATGCCGGGGATGACCGGGCTCGAGCTGCAGGCCGAAATCGGCCGGCTGGGCTGCGATTGCGCGATGATCGTGATGACTGCCTTCCCCACCCCCGCCTCGCAGGCCCAGGCGCTCGGCGCCGGCGCCCGGGCGTTCCTCACCAAGCCGATCGATCCGGACCTGCTGCTGGATGCGATCGAGGGCGCGGCTTAAGTCGGATAGCGTCGCCCCGGCGATAAGGGCGAGGACATTGCTGCCCCCGCCCCGAACCTCACTTCACCGGATCGAGATCATTGACCCGCGGTACGATCAGCGGATCGACCGGGGTCAGCGGCAGCGGCGGCACCGCATCCGGCGCGACGCCGAAGGTCGCCGCCAGCACTTCCTTCGAGAAGGATGACGTCGCCGCGCGATAGCCGACATCCTCGGGCATCGGCTGGTCGAAGAACACCAGGAAATGGATATCCTCCTCGCTCAGCACCTCGATCTGGTGCGGATAGGAGCGCGGGATGAAATAGGTATCGCCCGGCTCGAGCAGATAGGTGTCGACGCTGCCGTCCGGATCGAGGATCGACATGCGGGCGCGGCCCTTGTGGACATAGCCCATCTCCGCCGTATCGGGATGCCAGTGCGGCTCGCGCATGCCGTTCTCGCGCACGTCGATCGAGTACATCGAGAGGTGCCGCAGCGCCGGCCAGAACTGCGCGCGAGCGAGCTGGGCAGTGCCATAGGGGAAGTCGATCGGCGGCGTCTGCCCGGCGATGCTGAACTTGTGCGGATCGGGAAAGGCGGCCGATGCTGGCACTTCGGCCGGGCCGCTGCGCTTCACCAGATAGCGCGCGCTCGACGTATCGCGGCGGATCGGCGCGAAATCCCCGGCCGGCAGGGTGAAGGTATTGCCGAGCACCGCATCGCTCATCGCGCCGAACGCGGCCTGGAGCGTGAAATCCTCGGGCCGCTCGTTGCTGAACAGGATGATCAGCTCGGCGTCGCTGTCGCCGACATTCTCGATCGTGTGGAGCGAGCCGGTGGCGATGTGGAACATCTCGCCGGCGGAGATGGTGAAGCGGCCGAAGACATCGGCGGTGTCGAGCACCGAGACGAGCAGCTCGCCCGACAGGCAATAGGCCAGCTCATCGGCATTGGCGTGCCAGTGCGGCTCGCGGATCGCGCCGGGGGCGAGCACCAGCCGCTTGATCGCCATGCGGCGGAGCATCGGAAACTCGTCCGCGGTGATCCTGCGCACCGAGCCGAGTTCGCCCTGATAGACGGGCTCGGCGTGGAGCAGCGAACGTACGTGCCGGGATGCGGCCATGGTCTTTCCTCCTGCGAAACGGCCGCGCATCGCGCGCGACCGGAACCGGGGAATTGGGGCATCAGGCCGCCGCGCCCACCCCTACCCATGTATGACCCGCCACGGCTGCAGGCACGCCGGAAGCCCTTGCGATACCAAGGTTTATGCAAACCTTTGTATTCTGACCCCCGGGCTGCCGCCCCCTTATCTTCGCTCCTGCCACTACCCCCCGACGCAAGGAGATGACTCATGAAGAAGATGATGATCGCCGCCGCCCTGATCGCCTTCGGAACCGGCATTGCCCAGGCGCAGGACGTCCCCCAGGATGCCCGCATCTTCACCGACGCCAGCGGCTTCCGCGCCGAGGAGACCCCGGGCGGCTACCAGCCGGCCAGTTCGTCCTTCTCCGGTCCGGTTACTCCGACGACCCAGGTGGTGTTCGTGCCGCAGACACTCACCCCCAGCCAGGCCTATCCGGCGCCGGCGCCGCTCAAGGCCTATCCGGCTTGCAAGCCGGGCCGCGAGGACAATTGCCGCCAGCGCCAGTGACCTGACGCACAGGCGGAACGCACGGCGCGCCGGCGGCCCATGGGCTTCCGGCGCGCTTTCGTATCCGCCGGTCGCACGCCCCAAACTCCTGTATGATGGCGGTCACAAATCGGGTGCCCGATATCGATCCCAGCAGCCGGGGTTCCCCCGCTCCGGCCGCCCTCAACCAAGACGCTGGAGTATTCGA
The DNA here is from genome assembly GCF_014204495.1 of Sphingomonas kyeonggiensis. Classification (GTDB taxonomy): domain Bacteria; phylum Pseudomonadota; class Alphaproteobacteria; order Sphingomonadales; family Sphingomonadaceae; genus Sphingomonas; species Sphingomonas kyeonggiensis_A. Next base: position 533,132 of record NZ_JACHLN010000003.1, read on the forward strand.
CATGGCTACGATCACCACCCAGGACGGCACCGAGATCTTCTACAAGGACTGGGGGCCCAAGGATGCCCAGCCGATCGTCTTCCACCATGGCTGGCCGCTGTCGTCGGACGACTGGGACGGCCAGATGCTGTTCTTCCTGAACAACGGCTTCCGCGTCGTCGCGCATGATCGCCGCGGCCATGGCCGTTCGGCCCAGGTGAGCGAAGGCCATGACATGGCGCATTATGCCGCCGACGCCTCGGCCGTCGCCGAACATCTCGACCTGCGTAACGCCGTGCATATCGGCCATTCGACCGGCGGTGGCGAAGTCGCGGCCTATGTCGCCCGCTACGGCCAGCCCCAGGGCCGCGTCGCCAAGGCCGTGCTGGTCAGCGCCGTGCCGCCGATCATGCTCAAGACCGAAGCCTATCCGAACGGCCTGCCGATCGAAGTGTTCGACGGGATCCGCGCGGGCCTGGCCGCCAACCGCGCCCAGTTCTTCCTCGATTTCGCCTCGGGTCCCTTCTACGGCTTCAACCGCCCGGGCGCGGAAGTCTCGGAAGGCGTGATCCGCAACTGGTGGCGCCAGGGTATGATGGGCAGCGCGCAGGCCCATTATCTCGGCATCAAGGCCTTCTCCGAGACCGACCAGACCGAGGACCTCAAGGCGATCACCGTACCGACGCTGGTGCTGCAGGGCGATGACGACCAGGTCGTGCCCTACAAGGAAGCGGCCGAGCTTCAGGCAAAGCTGATCCCGAACGCCGAGCTCAAGATCTATGCAGGCTATCCGCACGGCATGCTGACCACGCACGGCGATGTGATCAACGCCGATCTGCTGGCATTCGTGAAGGCCTGAGCTCCCGGCCTGCACGTGGAAGGGCTCGTCCTGCGGGACGGGCCCTTTTGCTTATCCGGCGCCATGATCGCTGCTATGCCGGCGGCATGTACCGCTTGCTCGCGCTTGTCGCCCTCGCCCCGATCGCCGCGCCGCACCAGAATGCGCCGGACCCTTCGCGGATCAGCGAAGTCGACGCGATCGAGTGCCGGCTGTCGGTGCCGGACTATACCGGCTTCGCCCTGTCGGTGAGCGAAGCGGACGGCATCGGCCAGGCGCGGGGGTGGAAGAAGATCGATTCCGCCAATCCCTTCCTCAGCGAATATGAGCTGTCGCAGCCGATCACCGTGGCCGGCGGCTACCGCACTACCCGGATCGCCTTCTCCGCCAATGCGATGCTGGCGATCCTCGACGTCGCCGATCCGGCGGAAGTCGCGCGCGGCCTGGGCGTGCCCAACGCGATGGACCCCGATCCGATGATCGCCGATCTCGCCCGCTCGAGCGGCAAGAGCTATGCCGAGGTCGCGGCTGGGATGAAGTTCCGCAAGTTCCTGGGCGAGAAGATCGTCGCGGAGAAGACCGAGCCCGCGGCGGACGCGGAGTCCTTCGGCAGCCGCATGACCGTGGCGCGCAGCATCTCCAACGCGACCAGCCATCCGGGCAAGACGCTCTATGGCTGCTCCTATCGGATGGAGATACTCGATAAGGACGGCAAGCCGCTCTGAGCGGTTCCGGCGCTTAACGGCCCGTTTCGCCGCCCGCATAATAGCGCAGCCGATCGTGAAAGTCGGCAGCCGCCTCGCCGAGGTGCGTCAGCCGGAAGGCCTTGACCGAAGCGGCGTTGCCGCACTTCACCCGCGCCTGCCGGAGCCAGCCGGCCATGTCGCCCCGCAAGCGGCTTTGGACCTCGCGGCGCGACTGGCGCATCCAGTCCTGGACGGGAACGGAATAGGAGGCCTCGAAATCCTCCTCGCCGGCGCATTTGTCGATGTCGATCGAGACCCAGACCGGGCCGCCCTGATCCCAGCTGACTTGCATGACATCGGGCTGGTCGCCCTGGACAAGGATCACGGAAGCATCGTCGTTGCCCGCGCCGGACATGCTGGAGATGCTCACGACATGCCATGGCCCATAGGCCCGCATCTCCGGCTGGGAGGGTCCGGCCGGCACGCTTGCCGCGATCAGCCCAAGGCAGAGAATTGCCCGCATCCAGCGATGCTGGACCAAAGGCCGCCGGAGCGCAATCCGTCTCCAGCGGCCATTCCGGCTTGCGGGTTGCCGCCCATCGCGGGCGGCGGGGATCACACCATCTCGGGCGTGCGGCAGGCCTCGTAGAGGAACCAGGCACGGCGCTCGCCTTCGTCGATCCACACTTCGATCAGGCTGGCAGTGGCGACATCCGAATAGGCGTCGCACAGCTCGTGCACGCGGCGCAGCGCGGCGACCAGCTGCTTGTTGTCGCCATGCAGCTCGGCGAGCATGTCCTGCGGATCGACATAGTCCTCGTTGTTGTCGAGCAGGCGCTGCTTGCCGGCGATGTCCGAGATCGAGCGGATCGTGGTGCCGCCGATCTTGCGGGCACGCTCGGCGATCACATCGGTCATCGCGAAGATCTGATCGCCCTGCTCGTCGAGCATCAGGTGATAGTCGCGGAAGTTCGGGCCGCTCATGTGCCAGTGGAAGTTCTTGGTCTTGAGGTAGAGCGCGAACACATCGGCGAGCAGCGCCTTGAGGCCGCCCGAAATGTCGCGGGTGGCGCTTTCGCCGAGGTCGGTGGGTGTGCCGAGCTTGCGCTGGGCGGGCATGATGAGCGTCATCGGTTTCTCCTGGAGCGCGGCGCAGGGGGTGCGCCAGACGGGAGCGCAGATCGTCCTCGTGCCCTGCCTCGCCAACCCAAACCAAGGTGTGGCCCCGGCCTACCCGGAAGAGGGCGACCGCCGGGCAACATCTTCGTATGATTGGCCGGCCGCCCCATTCCATGCGAGGCGGAGCCGAACAGTGGAAAGGGCGCACCCATGGAATGCCGGCATGTGATGACCGTGAACGAAGTCACGCCCAGCGCGCGCGGCTGCGAGGAATGCCTGAAGATCGGCAGCCCCTGGGTGCATCTCCGCCTGTGCCGCGCCTGCGGCCATGTCGGCTGCTGCGACCAGAGCCCGCATCGCCACGCCCGCGCCCATTTCAACGCGACCCGCCATCCGATCATCGAAGGCTATGACCCGCCCGAAGGCTGGGGCTGGTGCTATGTCGACGAGATCGAGGTTGATCTGCCCGACCAGACACCCCAGCTGGGGCCGATCCCCCGCTTCTACTGATCCCTTCGGAGACAATCATGAGCAGCACCGCCCCCCAGGCCGCTCCCGCGGCACCGGACGCGCTCGGCCGTCCACTGATCTTCGCCATGGCCGCCGCGGCGGGCATCGCCGTCGCCAATATCTATTACTGCCAGCCGATGCTGGGCGTGATGCAGCGCGACCTGCCGGGCGCGCTGACCGTGCTGGTGCCGACGGCGACGCAGATCGGCTATGCGCTCGGGCTGTTCCTGCTGGTGCCGCTGGGCGACTTGGTCGAGCGCAAGCGACTGATCGCGATCCAGTTCGTCGTGCTCGCCGGCGCGCTGGCGCTGGCCGCCATCGCGCCGAGCGCTGCGATGATCATCGCAGCGTCGGTGGCGGTGGGCTTTGCGGCCACGGTGGCGCAGCAGGTGGTGCCGCTCGCCGCGCACCTGGCACCGCCCGAGAAGCGCGGCGCGGTGGTGGGCACCGTCATGGCCGGATTGCTCTGCGGCATCCTGCTCAGCCGGACGCTGGCGGGCTTCGTCGCCGCCCATACCGGCTGGCGCGAGATGTTCTGGCTCGGCGTACCCCTCGCCCTGGCGGCTGGCGGCGTGATGGCGCTGGCCTTGCCGCACAGCGCGCCGGATTCGGACCTGCGCTACCCCCAGCTGCTCCGCTCCCTCGGTGGGCTGTGGCGCGAGTTCGGCGCGCTGCGCCATGCCGCCATCACCCAGGGCCTGTTGTTCGCGGCGTTCAGCGGCTTCTGGACGATCCTGGCGCTGCGGCTGCAGGAGCCGGCCTTCGGGATGGGCTCGGAAGTGGCGGGCCTGTTCGGCGTGATCGGCGCGGTAGGCGTGCTTGCCGCCCCGATCGCCGGACGCATTGCCGACCGGAAGGGGCCGCGGCCGGTGATCCTGCTCGGCGCGGTCTGCGTGCTGATCGGCTGGGCGTTCACCGGGCTCTGGGCCTCGATCGCGGGCATGGTGATCGGCGTGATCCTCCTCGATTTCGGCGTGCAGGGCGCGCTCGTCTCGCACCAGCATGTCGTGTTCGCGCTGCGGCCCGAGGCACGGGCACGGCTCAACACGATCTTCATGGGCGCGATGTTCGTCGGCGGTGCGACCGGATCGGGCGCGGCGACCTGGGCATGGTCGATCGGCGGCTGGACGGCGGTGTCGCTGCTCGGCGCTGCGTTCGCCGCGGTGGCGGTGGCGATCCAGTTCACCCATCCGCAGAAGGCGGCCTGAGGCCTTGCCCTTCCCATCGTCACCCTGAACTTGTTTCAGGGTGACGATGGGAAGGGAGGCCGCCTCAGGCCTCCCGCACCCGCAGCGTCGCCAGGGCGGCGAGGCCCATCACAACCGCCGCGATCGCCATCGTCCAGATCGGCTGGCCGGGGAACAGGTGCCGCATCACCGTGCCGATCACCGTGGCAACGAGGAGCTGCGGGATGACGATGAAGACGTTGAACAGGCCCATATAGACGCCGAGCTTGGCCTGGGGCAGCGACGAGGCGAGGATGGCATAGGGCATCGCCAGGATCGACGCCCAGGCGATGCCGATGCCGATCTCGGCGAGCAGCAGCGTGTTCGCATCCCGGATCACCAGGAAGCTCGCATAGCCGAGCGCGCCGAGGCCGAGCGCAATCGCATGCGTGCGCGTCTTGCCGAAGCGGCGGGCGAGCGGGCGCAGGAGGAACAGCGCGGCGAGCGTGGCGACGGCATTGTACGCGGCGAACAGGATGCCGACCCAGTTGCCTGCGTCGTTATAGCCCTCGCTGGCGGGATCGGGCGCGTGGAAGACGTACTGGGCCACCACCGGGGTGGTGTAGATCCACATGATGAACAGCGCCGACCAGCTGAAGAACTGGACCACCGCGAGGCGCTTCATCACCGGCGGCATCCCGGAGAAATCGGCCATCAGGTCGCCGAGCAGTCCCCCGCCCCGCGTCACCGCCGTGACGATCCGCGCCGCACCATAGGCGGCGAGCAGGCCGGCGAGCAGGTACAGCTCCTTCTCCAGCCCGAGCGCGAATACCGCGACGCCGAGCGCGGCACCGGCAGCCAGCCAGGGCACGCCGGCGCCGGCCGAGGCGGGTGGGGGCGCCTGCGGCTCCGGCGCCGGACCATCGAACGCCGCGATCTCCTCCGGTGAATATTCGCGGGTGGTGAACACCGTCCACAGCACCGCGAGCAGCAGCGCCGCGCCGCCAAGGTAGAAGCTCCAGCGCACGGTATCAGGCAGGCCCCCGCCCGGTGCGACGTTCGACACGCCGAAATGATCGAGCAGGAACGGCGTCGCCGATCCGATCACCGCGCCCGCGCCGATGAAGGCGGTCTGGATCGCATAGCCGGCGGTGTGCTGCTCCTTGTCGAGCATGTCGCCGACGAACGCGCGGAACGGCTCCATCGACACGTTGAGCGAAGCATCGAGCACCCAGAGCAGCAGCGCCGCGACGAGCAGCACCGGCGCATTGGGCATGCCGAACAGCGCCAGCGTCGCCAGCACCGCGCCGGCGAGGAAATAAGGACGACGGCGGCCGAACCTACCCCAGGTCCGGTCCGAATAATGGCCGATGACCGGCTGGACGAGCAGGCCGGTCAGGGGGGCGGCGATCCACAGCAACGGGAGATTGTCGATGCTCTCACCCAGCGACTGGAAGACGCGGCTCATGTTCGCGTTCTGCAGCGCGAAGCCGATCTGGATGCCCAGGAAGCCGAAGCTGATGTTCCACAGCCCGGCAAATCCCTGGCGCGGCCGCCCCCCTGCCTTGCTCACCGGCGGCGCGCCTTCTTGCCCGGCGCGACGAAGCGGATCGCCTCGCCACCGCCCGGCGCGAGCGCGATGGTCAGCGTGTCGCCCTTCTTCACCTGGCGCGTCTCGATCGTGATCGAATGGCGGGCATCGGTGCGGTAGTCGGCACCCGGGCCGTCGCGATAGATCTCGGCGGTGTAGATCTTGCCGGCATCGAGGAAATCGAGCGTCACGGTCGAGCTGCGCGCTTCCTCGTCGCCGACCGCACCGAGATACCAGTCGTCGCTGCCCTTGGCCTTGCGGACGATCGTCGCATAGTCGCCGACCTCGCCGTTCAGCACGCGGGTGTCGCTCCAGTCGGTCGGCACGTCGCGGATGAACTTCATCTCACGCGGGTACTTGGCGTAGTTCTCCGGCGTGTCGGCGGCCATCACCACCGGCGAGTAGAGCACGACGTACAGGGCCAATTGCTTGGCGATGGTCGACTTGATCGCCGAACCGTTCGATCCGCTCAGGCTGAGCACGCCCGGGGTGAAGTCCATCGGGCCGCCGAGCAGCTGGGTGAAGACCATGTTGGCCTCATGCTCGGGCGGGTTCTTGCCACCTTCCCAGGCGTTATATTCCATGCCGCGGCCGCCCTCGCGCGCCACCCAGTTCGGGTAGGTGCGGCGCAGGCCCGTGTCCTTGACCGGCTCATGGCTGTCGATCGAGACGTGGTACTTGGCCGCCGTCTCCACGACACGGAGATGATGGTTCACCATCCACTGGCTCTCATGCCATTCGCGGTGCTGCGAGCCGTCCGGATCGACGCGCTCGATCTGGCCGGCATCGGTGACATAGCCGGTCTTGACCACCGGGATGCCGTGGTCCTGCGCGTATTTGAACGCGCGGTCGAGCTGGCTGTCATAATGGCTGGCCGAGCCGCCGGTCTCGTTATGGCCGATCAGGTATACGCCCTTCGCCTTGGCATAGCGCGCCAGCTCGGCGGCGTCGAAATCCTCGGTCGGCTGGTCGAAGTTCATGTCCTTGCCATTGCCGAACCAGTTGCCGTCCCAGCCGACATTCCAGCCCTCGACGAGCACGCCGGGGATATGGTTGGCCGCGGCGAAGTCGATATACTGCTTCACATGCGCGGTGGTGGCGCCGTGCTTCGGCCCGCGCGACCAGGTCCATTCGCCCTTGATCATGTTCCACCACACGCCAACGAACTTGCCCGGCTTGATCCAGGAGACGTCGCCGAGCTTGTTCGGCTCGTTGAGGTTCAGCGTCATCCGGCTGGCGGCGTAGAGGCCGGCCGCGTCATCGGCGACCGCGATCGTGCGCCACGGGGTCGAGAAGCCGGCGTCGCGCGACACCTTCGGAGCCCCCGCACCCGGCGTGAGCGAGGCCTTGAAGGTGTTCCCCTCGGCACGCTGCAGGTTCATCGCGGCATAGTCGACCAGCGCCGCCTCGTGCAGCGCGACATGGGTGCCGTCGGCGAGCTTGACCGTCATCACCGTCTGCGCGGTGCCGACCGCATCGAGCGGGGTCTTGTTGTAGAGATATTCCTCGCGGTTCCACAGATAGGCCGGCTTCCACCAGGCAGTGCCCGGCCCGGCAAAGGCGAACTCGGTCAGCTCGTCGGCGATATTGGCGTGCTTGAGATTGGCCTGGGTGGGGAGCGTGTAGCGGAAGCCGATACCGTCATCGAAGATCCGGAACGTGACGTCCATCTCGCGCTTGAGATCGGCCTTCTCGCGCAGGCGCACCGTCATCTCGGTGTGATTGTCGCGGATCGTCGACCATTCGCCGAAGGGCTGGTTCCAGCTCGTGTCCGACTTGTCGCGCTTCACTTCGACCACGCTCATGCCCCGGTCGAGCTTGGGCGCGTCGGTGAACAGGAAGCCGAGCCGGCTGTCGGTGAGCAGCGGCTTGCCGGCGCGCTGCACGGCGTAGCTTGCCCGACCCTCGTTATCGAGGCTGATCGTCACGGTGAGCTTGCCGTCGGGCGAGGCCGCGCGGGCGACGACATTGCCGTCGGTCTTCTGCGACAGGTCGTCCTGCGCCAGCGCCGGGGCGGAGAAGGAAAAGGCGGCGAAGGCCAGCGCGAGGGGGACGAACTTCATGGATACTCCTCAGGCTTCGATGCGGGCGATCAACCCGGAATAGGGGGCAAAGGTCCAGTCGGCGATGCTGCCGGTCGAAAGCAGCGGGCGCCAGCGCGATGCATCGCCGGGCACGAATTGCTGCGCAGCATCGCCCAGGTTGAAGATGCAGAGCAAGCGCTCGCCCTCCGCCTCGCGCTCGAAGGCGAGCAGTTCGCTGGGCGCATCGAGGAAGGCGATCCCGCCGGTCCGGAGCGCGGGCGATCCATTGCGGAGCGCGAGCACCTTGCGGGTCCAGGCGAGCAGCGAGCCGGTATCGGCGTTCTGCACGTCGATCGCCAGCCTGGCATGGTTGGGGCCGACCGGCAGCCAGGGCTTGCCGCTGGTGAAGCCGAGCTCCGGCGCGGCTGCCTCCCACGGCATCGGCGTACGCGCGCCGTCGCGCGACAAGGTGCGCGGCCAGTTGGCGATCGCCTCGGGATCCTGGAGATCCTCGAACGCGATCTCGACCTGATCGAGCCCCAGCTCCTCGCCATAGTAAAGGAAGATGTTGCCGCGCAGCGCGGCGAGCAGCAGCATCTTCATCCGGGCGAACGCATCGGCCTGCTCGGGCGCGGCCCAGCGCGAGACGGCGCGGGGTGCGTCATGGTTCTCGAATGCCCAGCTCGGCCAGCTGCTATCCGCCGGCCAGTTCTCCAGCGCTTCGCGTACCGCCGATGCGGTCAGCTGCGAGGCGTAGAGGAAATCGAAGCCATAGGCGGTGTTGAGCCGGTTGTTGCCGGCGGTGAACAGCTTCATCTCCCGGTCCGCATCCGCACCGCCGACTTCGGCGACGGTGAAGCGATCGGGATATTCGTCGAACACGCCGCGCAGCCGCTCGAGGAACGGCGGGATGTCGGCGTGGCTCTGGTTGTAGATGTGGAGCTGGAAGTCGAACGGGCGGGTGCGCGGCGTGTTCGAATCCGGGGCCGGCGGGTTGTCGCGGAATTCCAGGTCGTGCATCGAGAAGTTGATCGCATCGATGCGGAAGCCGTCGACGCCCCGATCCAGCCAGAAGCGGGTGATCGCCAGCAGCTCTTCCTGCACTTGCGGAAGGTGGCAGTTGAGCTGGGGCTGCTCCTTCAGGAAATTGTGCATGTAGTACTGGCCGCGCCGCGCGTCCCAGGTCCAGGCCGGGCCGCCGAAGACGGACTGCCAGTTGGTCGGTGGCGAACCTTCCGGCTTCGCGTCGTGCCAGACGTACCAGTTGGCCTTGGGATTGTCGCGGCTGGCGCGGCTCTCGACGAACCAGGGATGCTCGTCCGAAGTGTGCGCCCAGACCTGGTCGATCAGCACGCGCAGGCCGAGCGCATGGGCACGGGCGATCAGCGCGTCGAAATCAGCGAGCGTGCCGAAGATCGGATCGACGTCGCGATAGTCGGCCACGTCATAGCCGAAATCGGCCATGGGCGACTTGAAGAAGGGCGACAGCCAGATCGCGTCGACGCCCAGGCTGGCGATATGGTCCAGCCGCGCGGTGATGCCGGGCAGGTCGCCGATGCCGTCGCCGTTCGAATCGAAGAAGCTGCGCGGATAGATCTGGTAGATGACGGCGCCCTTCCACCAGGGCTGGGCGTGTTGAAGTTCCGCTTTCGCGGCAAGCTGGGTCACTGTTTCGTCTCCGCCGCGCACACCGCATACCCGAGCGGCGGCAGGGTGATGGTCAGGGAGCCCGGGGCACTGGCCGTGGCGGCGCAGTTGCCCGCGAGCGGGTGGAAGCGCAGCGAACCAGTCTCGACTTCAACCTGGCGCGTGATCGCGGCAGTCGATGTGTTGAAGGCGAGCACCAGTTCGGCGCCGGTTACGGGATCGAAGCGCGAGAAGGCGAGCAGCCCGGGCTTGTCCTCGCGGGCGCGCAGCAACTGGCGGCCGCGAGTGAGCGCCGGATGGGCGATACGCAGCCGGGCAAGACCGGCGATCTCGCGGAAGATCGGACTGGTCTCGTCGAAGCTGGGTGTGGCCGTGGTCCCATCGCTGCCGACCAGCTTGCGGGCGTTATATTGCGCCACCCTGGAGCCGAACTGGTCCTCGCGCGCATCGACATCGTTCGATCCGCCGGCAAAGCCCTGCTCGTCGCCGGCATAGATGGTCGGCACGCCGCGCAGGGTGAGCAGCAGGGCGTTGGAGAGCAGCACGCGCTGCAGCACCTCGGCTTCGCTCGCTTCTGGAAACGCCTTGCGGACGAACCAGGCGAAGCGGCCATTGTCGTGATTGCCGCTGAAGGTCGGCAGCGTGATCGCGGTGTCGAAGCCATGCGCGTAGAGCACGTCGCCGTCGAACAGCTTCTCGAACACATCGGTGCCCTTGGTGCCCGCAACGCTGTCGAGCAGCGCCTGCCGGAAAGCGAAGTCGAGCACCGAGGGGAATTTCGCGGTGATCGTGTGCGCGGCCTGGGCGGCGGGATCGGCGACCTCGCCGAAGATGTGGAAGTTCGGGATGCCCTTGGCATGCGCGCGGTCGAGCATGGCGGGGACAAAGGCCTGCCAGAATTCCGGGTTCACATGGCGCGCGGTATCGATGCGGAAACCATCGACGCCGAACCGGTCGATCCAGCTGCCATAGATGTCGATCATCCCCGCGACGACGCGCGGGTTCTCGGTCATCAGGTCGTCGAGTCCGACGAAATCGCCCATGGTCGAGCTCTCGCCGGCGAAGGTCGAGTCACCCCGGTTGTGATAGTAGATCGGATCGTTGAGCCAGGCGGGGAACTTGGCGTTCTTCTCCGCCGCGGGGACGAAGGGCGTATAGGCGTAGCCCGGGTCGGTCAGCTTCGCGAAATTCTCCCCCGTCTGGACCGCATCGCCAACGAAGCCCGGGTTGATCGGCGCTCCGTTCACCCCGCCGCGGCGCTGATAGGGATAGTCGGCCTTGCCGCGATAGGGGCAGGCATTGGCGCCGACGCACTCGCGATACTGGATCACGTCGGCCGTATGGTTGGCGACGATGTCCATATAGACCTTCATGCCACGGGCATGAGCCGCATCAATCAGTGCCTTGAACTCGGCATCGGTGCCGAAATGCGGATCGACATGGGTGAAGTCGGTGATCCAATAGCCGTGATAGCCCGCGCTTTGCTGGCCCGGCCCACCCTGGACGGGCTTGTTGACGAAGATCGGCGCGACCCAGATCGCGGTGATGCCCAGCTTCTGGAGATAGGGAAGCTTGCTCGCGAGCCCCTTGAGGTCGCCGCCATGATAATAGCGCGCGTCGGCCGGGTCGAAACCGGTGGTGCTGCGATCGCCCTTGAGGCCGCCGCGGTCGTTGGCGGGATCGCCATTGGCGAAGCGATCGGGGAGGACGAAGTAGATCACTTCGTCCTGGGGCAGCCGGGCGCGATAGTCCTGTGCCAGCGCAGGCGTGGCAGCCAGAAATGCGAGCAACATAGCCGCTCCCCGGCGAAAGCCGGGGCCCAGGGTTTCTCTGCCGTGTCGCTTGTGACTCTGAGCCCCGGCTTTCGCCGGGGAGCGGAACGGGTTGAACATGCCGCGCATCAGGCCTTCCCCGCACAATGCTGCGCCACGAACGCGGCGTGATCCTGCATCTGCCCCACCTCACGCGCATTGAGCAGCTCGATCAGCTCGAGATATTCGGCGATCTCGTCATGCGAGGGCGCATCGGCGAGCGGGTGGTATCCGGTCGCGGCAATCCCCTGCCCCGCCAGCACCTGGAGCCAGGCGACTTCGCTGAACAGGTCCGCCTCGCCGCGCACGATCTGGCCCGAGGCGCGCCATAGCTCGATCTTGTGCCGGAGGCTGTCGGGCAGCGCCGCCTCCCGCCGGTCGATCCAGAAAGGCTCGTCACGGTCGTTCGCCCAATAGTGCAGCACCAGGAAATCGCGGATGCGGTCATATTCCAGGTGGGTCTGGCGATCATATTCGTCGCGCTGGACCTGGCCGACCCGCTTGCCCGGCAGCAGCTTGAGCACCCGCTCGATCGCCGACTGGATCATGTGGATGCTGGTCGATTCCAGCGGCTCGAGGAAGCCGCCGGCGAGGCCGAGCGCGATGACATTATGCTTCCAGAAGCTGGTCCGCTTGCCGGCGGTGAAGCGCAGCGGCCGGGGATCATCGAGCGGCTTCTCGTCCAGCCCGGCGAGCAGCCGCGCTGCTGCCTCGTCGTCGGAGAGATGCGCGCTCGAATAGACGATGCCGTTGCCGGTGCGGTGCTGGAGCGGGATGCGCCACTGCCAGCCGGCACCGTGCGCGGTGGCACGGGTATAGGGGGTGAAGTCGCGGGCGCGCTCGGACGGCACCGCCATCGCGCGATCGCAGGGCAGCAGCTCGCTCCACGCCTCGAACCCGGCGCCCAGCGTCTCGCCGAGCAGCAGCGCGCGGAAACCGGTGCAGTCCAGGAACAGGTCGCCCGCCACCTCGCGCTCGCCGTCGAGCTTGAGCGCAGTGACGTCGCCATTCTCGCCGTCACGCGCGACCGAGACGATCCGGCCTTCGATGCGCTCGACGCCGCCACTCTCGGCCAGGCCGCGCAGGAAGCGGGCATAGAGGCCGGCGTCGAAATGGAAGGCATAGGGCATTTCGGGCAGCAGCTTCGCCGTCCGTGCCGGTCCGCGCTGGAACTTGTTGGCCAGCGCCGCCGCATTGTTGAGCGCATAGGGTGCGAGCGGCTTGGCGACGCCTTCGGCCTTCCCGCGCAGCCAGCTGTGCTGGAAGGCGAGCAGGCCATTCTCGCGGCCGACATCGCCAAACGCGTGCATGTAGCGACCGCCCTTCGTCCAGCCGACGAACTCGATCGCGAGCTTGAAGCTGGCCTGGGTGGCGGCAATGAACTGGTTCTCGTCGATCCCCAGGCTGGCGTTGAACAGCCGGATCTGCGGGATCGTCGCTTCGCCCACGCCGATCGTGCCGATCGCCTCGGACTCGACCAGGATGATGCGGAAACGCTTGTCGAGGAACCGGGCGAAGGCCGCCGCGGCCATCCAGCCCGCGGTGCCGCCACCGGCGATCACGATGCGGATCGGCTGCTCAGTCTGCACGTCGGCGCCTCGACAAAAAACAGGTGGCCCGGCGGGGAAGCCGGGCCACAGCTCGGGGGGATCAGAACTTGTAGGTCAGGCCGAGATAATAGTCGCGGCCATAGCGCTGATACTCGCGCACCAGGCGCTTGTCGGTCGCCTCGGTGGTGACGAAGGGCTGGTCGGTGATGTTCTTCGCCTGGGCGAGGATCGAGAGGCCGGCGAGCGGTCCGCTCTTGAACTCATAGCCGATCTGCGCGTCGAGCACGCCTTCCGCACGACCCAGGCGATATTCCGGGTTCGCCGAGAGGCCGGCGAGCTCGGCCAGGAAGCTGTCGCGCCAGCGATAGGTGGCGCGGGCCTGGAAGCCGCCCTTCTCGTAATAGGCGGTGGCGGTGGCGACCCACTTGGACTGGCCGGGCAGCGTGATCGGCGTGGCGCTGTTGCCATAGCGGATCTTGCTGTCGACATAGGTGCCGCTGGCGAAGACGCCGAAGCCGTCAAGCGCCGAGCTGAACACGGTGAACGGCAGCGACGCGGTCGCCTCGACACCCAGGATGTCGCCATTGCCGGTGTTGGCGGGCGAGCTGACCAGGCCGAACTGCGCGTTCTGGCCGCGGACGATCGCCTGCTGCGCCGGCGTCAGCGCCGCGAGCAGCGGGGTGAAGTCGTACAGCACCGAGTTGTTCGGATCGACGAAGTCGGTCAGGTGCTTGAAGAAGCCGGTCAGCGCCAGATAGCCGCCGCTGTTGCCCAGATACTTCTCGAACGAGATGTCGATGTTGGTCGACTGGTACGGGCGCAGGTTGGCATTGCCGCCGTTCGAGCTGAACGGGCTGTTCTGCGGCAGGCTGCCCATGCCGATCTTCGAGATGTCGATCGACACCGCCTGGGTCACGCGCTCCTGGTCGAGGCGCGGGCGCACCATGGTCTGGGCGGCACCCAGCTTGATGTAGAAGTTCGGCTCCAGCTCGAGGCTGAACGAGGCCGAGGGCAGGAAGTTGGTGTAGCTGGTCGAGGCGCTCACCGGCGATATCGTCACCACGCCGTTCAGCAGGCTGGCGATCTGGCCATCACCGCCCTGCTTGGTGTGCACCACCTGCAGGCCGAGCGAGCCCTTGAGCGCCTTGCCGCCCACGTCCCCGTCGACGGTCAGCTTGGCATAGCCGGTGATCACGTCCTCGGTGACCGTGTTGTCGCGCACCAGCGAGTCCGGGCGGTTGTCGAACACCGAGTTGAGCAGGCCGTAGATCTTCATCGGATCGACGGTCAGCATCTTGGGCACGCCCAGATAGTCGAGGCTCACGCTCTCGCTGAGCACCGCATCGGCCGGCACCGCGACGCTGGTCGGCGTGCCGCTGGCGACGGTGCAGTTGGTGCCGCCGCCCTTGGGGCAGAGGAAGTAGCTGGTGTACTTGCTCTGCTTCTCGCGGCGGCTGTAGTTGCCGCCCACTTCCCAGCCGCTCAGCACGCTGCCGGCGATCTCGCCCTTGAAGCTGGCGCGCAGCGACTTGAGGTCGTCGGTGAAGTCCGGACGGTTGAGGAAGCCGGCCTGCACCACCGCGGTGGTGCCGTTATAGCCCCAGCCGCGCGGATCGGTCAGGCGGATCACGCTGGTGTTCGAATAGTCGAGCGTCGGCACGATGTCATAGGTGCCGTCGCTGTTCTGGGTGATGTGGACCGTGTCCTTCGCGCCGGTCGAGTTGTAGCCGGTGCCCGAATAGGTCTCGAGCAGGAAGTCAGTGCGGGTCGCACGGCTCCAGCTGGCGTCGACGTTGAAATGGATCGTGTCGCTCAGCTTGAAGTCGTTGTTCCAGCCGATCGAGATGTTCTCGGCCTTGCGCTCGTTGAGGTCGTTGCGCTGGACGTTGACCAGGTTGCTGATCGTCGCGTCGGTGACCAGGCCGTTCTCGACCTTGTAGCCCGGCGCGATCACGCCGTTCGAGCCCCAGGTCGGCGCGGTGCCGAACTCGATGCCGCGCAGGTGCTGGGTTTCCTTGAAGTTCGAATAGAGCACGTCGAGGGTCGAGTGGAAATTGTCGCTCGGCGCCCATTCCACCGTGGCGACGCCGCCATAGCGCTTCAGCAGGTTCGACTGGACGTACGGCTTGGCGCCGCCGAGGAACAGGTTGCCGCCCGCCGCCGGCTCGCTCGGGAAGCCCCAGGCGGCATAGCGCTCGATCTGGGTCGGCGTGCTCTGCGCCGAGACGCCCAGCGCGATGCCCAGCGTGTCGTTGGCGAACTTGCCGACATAGGTGGCCGACGCCTTGTAGCCGTAGCGGGTACCGTCCGGATTGAGCTTGTCCTTCTCGTTCATCTGGCCGCGGGCCGAGACGACAAACGTGTCCTTCTTCTGGTCGAGCGGGCGCAGCATGCGCAGGTCGACGGTGCCGGCGATGCCGGCCGCGATCAGCGAGGCGTCGGCCGACTTGTAGACGTTGACGTTCTTGAAGAATTCCGAGGGATACTGGTCATACTCGACGCCGCGATTGTCGCCGACGGTGACCTGCTCGCGGCCGTTGAGCAGCGTGGTCGAGAAGTCGGGGCCAAGGCCGCGGATCGACAGGCGCTGGTCGCGGCCCTCAAGGCGCTGCGCGGTGACGCCCGGGATGCGGGCGAGCGAGTCGGCGATCGAGACGTCCGGCAGCTTGCCGATGTCTTCGGAGGAGACCGAGTCGACGATCGTGACGTTGTTGCGCTTGATGTTCGCCGACGAGGTCAGCGAGGCGCGGATGCCGGTGACGACCAGCGCGGCTTCATCGCCGGTCGACTGGTCGGCGGGCGCCGGAGCGGGATTGGTGTCCTGTGCGAAGGCCGGGGTCGCGCCCAGCAGCAGCAGGGCAGCACCGAGCGTGCGGGTGCTGGCGCTCAGCGAAAGCGTGCGCAGAATCGCGGCGTGATTGGACAAAGCCATCTTCATTCCTCCCCAAGATCATCGCCGCCTTCACTGGCGACGGTTTTTCTAACGTCTTCCCCAATCGTCCGAGCGGGCCGCCAAGTGAAGGCAAACGCATACGTATTCAGCGCTGCTTCCGATTCCGGCCCGGGCGCGCTACTTGGATAGGGCGCGCGACAACTTCGCGCTTCGGGAGCAGGAAACGGCATGGCCTCGCCGGACAAGCCGACATCATTCGACATCGCGGCCCTGGCAGGAGTCTCGCAGCCGACGGTAAGCCGTGCCCTGCGCGGCGATCCCACCGTCAATGAAGGCACGCGCAAGCGGATCGAGGCGATCGCCACCCAGATCGGCTACAAGGTCGACAAGAACGCCTCGTCGCTCCGCCGTGGCCAGAGCAGCACGCTCGCCCTGCTGTTCTTCGAGGATCCGCTGCCGGACGGTACCGCGATCAACCCTTTCTTCCTGGCGATGCTCGGCTCGATCCTGCGCACCTGCGCCAAGCGCGGCTATGACCTGCTGACCTCGTTCCAGCAGCTCTCGTCCGACTGGCACAAGGATTATGAGGACACGCGCAAGGCCGACGGGCTGATCCTGCTCGGCTATGGCGATTACGAGCTCTACCGCGCCCGGCTGCAGGACCTGGTCCGCCAGCGCACCCATTTCGTCCGCTGGGGATCGGTCGAACTCGACGGGCTCGGCACCACGATCGGCTGCGACAACATGCTGGGCGGCCGGCTCGCCGCCGAGCACCTGCTGTCCCGGGGCCGGCGCCGCCTGGCGTTCATCGGCGAGGCGAGCAGCCATTATCCCGAGTTCCGTGATCGCTATCACGGCTTTTGCGACACCCAGCTCGAAGCCGGGATCGAGCCCGATCCGCGCCTGCAGATCGGCGCGCTGTCGATCGAGGAATCTGGGTTCGAGGCGGCACGCCAGCTGCTCGCCAACAAGGTGCCGTTCGACGCGATCTTCGCCGCATCGGACCTGATCGCGATCGGCGCGCTGCGGGCGCTGCAGGAAGCCGGCAAGTCCGTGCCCGGCGACGTATCGGTGGTCGGCTTCGACGACATCCCCGCCGCCAGCCTCACCCATCCGCCGCTGACGACCATCGCGCAGGACTATAACGCCGCCGGCGAGGCGCTGGTCGACACGCTGATCGGCGAGATCGGCAACCACAGCGCGGAAATCCGCCTGCTCCCGCCCCGGCTGATCGTCCGCAAGACGAGCTGACGGTTCGGCGATCACTTCCCGGTTCCCCGGCTTTTGCCGAGGAACCGCTACGTCTTGGCGCCTCCCCTGCCCTCTTCGTCATCCCCGCGAAGGCGGGGATCCAGGGTAATGCGGAGCGTCGGCGCAATAGCGCACCCGGCCACCGGAGCTGCGGAAGCTCGCGGCACGCACCCTGCCTGTGACTCTGGATCCCCGCCTTCGCGGGGATGACGATGGAGTTGGAAATGACGAGGTATGACGCTCGGCTTCTCGCCTAGTCCTGCTCGTCCGCCCGGCGCAGATACTCGTCCGCCATCGCGAAGCGGATGCGGCGGACGGTGGGATCATCGCTGTCGGCGGCGCGGGCGCGCTCCTCGCGGGCGCGGCGCTCGAGATAGGCGCGCTCGGTCTCGGGTTCATCCGGCAGATGGCGGGCCTTGCTCGAAGGCGCGACGCCCTTGGGCTTCGCCTCCGTCGCGAGCGCTTCATACATGGCGGCCAGGGTCAGATGCTGCTGGCGCGCGGCGCCGTTGAGCTGCTCCGCAATCTCTCGCTGGCCCGCTGCGCGGGCCTGATAATAGTCGTGCTGCTTGTTCATCGACCCAGATCCCGCCTCTGCAGGTTATTCTAGGTAACGTTGAGCAATTGCGAAGGTTTCGCGAAAGCAACAGTCGCACGGCCGCGCCGTTCCGTCGCATATCCGCAACGGTTCGAGGGGCCCGAAGGCCCCTCGCCCGGTTTTACCAGCTCAGCACGACCTTGCCGGACTGGCCCGATCGCATCGCGTCGAAGCCCTGCTGGAAGTCCTCGGCGGCGAAGCGGTGGGTGATCAACGGCTCAAGGTCCAGACCGTTGCGGATCAGGCCGAACATCTTGCGCCAGGTGCCGAACATCTCGCGGCCATAGACGCCGCGAATGTTGAGCGCCTTGAGGATGATGTCGCCCCAGGCGACGTCCATCGACTGGCCGGGAATGCCGAGCATCGCCAGGTTTCCGCCCATCATCAGCACGTCCATCGCCTGGCGAATCGCCGGGATCGCGCCCGACACTTCAAGCGCGGTGGCGAAGCCGCTGGTGATGCCTTCCTGCGCCATCACGTCGCGCAGGTCCTCGCGGCTGACGTCGACCGGGCGGACATCGGCGATGCGCGCAGCGAGATCGAGCCGGAAGCGGTTGACGTCGGTGATGACGACCGAGCGGGCACCGGCACGGCGCGCAACGGCAGCGGCCATGATCCCGATCGGGCCGGCGCCGGTGACCAGCACGTCCTCGCCCATCAGGTCGAACTGCTGGGCGGTGTGCACCGCGTTGCCGAACGGATCGAGCAGCGAGCCGACTTCGTCGCTGACGTCCTCGGGCAGCGGCACGACGTTGAACGCCGGGATCGCGAGATATTCGGCGAAGGCGCCCTGGCGATTGACGCCCACGCCCACCGTGTTGGGATCGAGGTGGAAGCGCCCGGCGCGCGCGGCATCGCTGTTGAAATCGATGACATGGCCCTCGCCCGACACGCGCTGGCCGATGTGCAGGTCGCGCGTCACGCCCTTGCCGATCTCGACGATCTCGCCGGCGAATTCATGCCCGACGATCATCGGCACCGGAATCGTCTTCGCGGCCCATTCGTCCCAGTTGTAGATATGGATGTCGGTGCCGCAGATCGCGGTCTTGCGCACGCGGATCAGCACCTCGTCCGGGCCGATCTCGGGGATCGGGGCGGTGGTGCTCCAGATGCCTTCGCGCGGCTCGAGCTTGGCGAGCGCCTGCATCGTGCCGGTGGCGGCCTCGGCGCGGGTCTCGATCTTCACGTCCAGCATCAGATAATCCTCAGTTCACGGCCGATTTCGGCAAAGATGTCGGCAACCCGCTCGACCTGGGCGGTGCTGAGCGCGGCGGACATCTGGGTGCGGATGCGCGCCTTGCCCTGCGGCACGACGGGGAAGGAGAAGCCGGTGGCGAGCACGCCCGCCTCGAGCAGCCGCGCCGAGAAGCGCTGGGCGAGCGCCGCCTCGTAGAGCATCACCGGGATGATCGCGTGCTCGCCGGGAACCAGGTCGAAGCCGGCGGCGGCCATGCGGGTGCGGAACACGCTGGCATTGGCCTGGATCTGCGCGCGGCGGGCATCGCCGTCGGCCGAGCGGGCGATCTCGATCGCCGCCAGGCTGGCGCCGCACACCGCCGGGGTGAGCGCGTTGGAGAACAGATAGGGCCGCGCGCGCTGGCGCAGCAGGTCGATCACGGGCTGGCGCGCGGCGATGAAGCCGCCCATCGCGCCGCCCAGTGCCTTGCCGAACGTGCCGGTGACGATGTCGATCTTGCCCTCGACGCCGCGCAGCGCCGGGGTGCCGCGACCCTGCTCGCCGATGAAGCCGGTCGCATGACAGTCATCGACCATGGTCAGCGCTTCGTACTTCTCGGCCAGCTGCGCGATCACGTCGAGCTGGGCGATCGTGCCGTCCATCGAGAAAACGCCGTCGGTGACGACCAGGATCGTGCGCGCGCCGTCGGCGCGGGCCTGCTGCAGCACGCGCTCCAGATCGTCCATGTCGTTGGTGGCGTAGCGATAGCGCTTGGCCTTGGAGAGGCGGACGCCGTCGATGATCGAGGCGTGGTTGAGCGTGTCGGAGACGATCGCGTCCTCCTCGCCGAGCAGCGGCTCGAACACGCCGCCATTGGCGTCGAACGCGGCAGCGAACAGGATCGAATCCTCGAAACCGAGATAGTCGGCGATCGAGCGTTCAAGTTCCTTGTGGATCTCCTGGGTGCCGCAGATGAACCGCACCGACGCAAGCCCGGCGCCCCAGCGGCGCGTGGCTTCGATCGCGCCCTCGACGACGCGCGGATCGCTGGCGAGGCCGAGATAGTTGTTGGCGCACAGGTTGATGACCGGCTTGCCGCCGATCGTCACTTCGCCGCCCTGGGCCGAGCCCAGCACGCGCTCGGGCTTCATCAGGCCGTCGCGCTCGAGCCCGGTGAGCGTCTCGGCGACGCGGGAATAGAATTGCGAGTCCATCGGTCCTCCTCGTGAGGCCGATGGGCTACATCATAGTGGAATTCCCGTCCAGTATCCCGGAAACAAGAAAATCAGCTGGTCATGACGAGCAGTGCCCGCGCCGCGCCGTCGCGTGCCCGCAGGCTGTGCGGCACGTCGGCGGGATAGCGTGCGGTGGCGCCTGCCGGGACCATCACCCGGTCATCGCCGGCAACGACTTCCACCGCGCCCTCGAGCACGGTCAGATGCTCGCGCGTGCCCTTGGGATGGGGATCGGAGACCAGCGCCCCGCCCTGCTGGAACAGCAGTTCATACCATTCATATTGCTCGGCATGGTCGGGCGGGCTGAGGATGCGGAGCGTGCAGGATCCGTCCTCGGTCTTGATCTCGGGCGTGAACGAGGCCGACGAGATCTCGATCCGGACCTCATGCTCGGTCACCTTGCCGGCGATCAATTCCGATATATCGACGCCGAGCGCGTTGGCGAGCGACCAGACGGTGGCGAGCGACGGGTTGGCCTGGCCCCGCTCGATCTGCGACAGCATCGATCGCGACACGCCGGAGAGCCGGGCGAGATCATCGAGCGTGAGCGAACGCGCCTTGCGATAGGTCTGGATATAGGGGCCGATCTGCGGCGCGCCGGCTTCGGACACGGGGTTCCTTCCATCAATAGATGGCCCGGCATATCAACACTGACCGCAGTTTAGCAAAGGGCATGGGGAACCGGCGCCCCCGCCGGCTCCCCGCCCCCTGAACTCAGAAAGCCGCGCTGACCGAGAACACCACCCGCCCGTCGGCGATGGACGAGCCGTCCTTCACCCGCGAGAAGTTCGGCTGGATGTAGGTCGTCTCCGACTTCTTGATGTTGGTATCGACATAGGCGACGCCGAACACCAGCGGCCCCACCGCCGCATCGGCGCCGAGCATCCAGTCGAGATAGGAGCCGGTCGGCGTCACGCTGGTGCCGTTCGGGCCCAGGCCGGGATTGCCCTTCGAGCCGCCGAGATGCGTCTTGAGCGTGATCGGGGTGTTCGGGATGCCGCCGCTGACATCGGCCCAGAGGTACAGATTGTCCTCCTTGTCGCCGGCCGCGCTCTCGGGCGTGTTGCTCCAGTTGCCGAGCGCTTCCTGCGCCGGGGCATAGGCGACGCCAGCGAGCACCGAGACCGGGCCGAGCGAGCTGCTGAGCTTGACATAGGGCTCGGCGAAGTCGGTCTTGTCGGCGCCCGAGGGGTACATGTACCAGGTCACGCCGACGTCGAGCGCCAGGCCGTCGCCCAGGTCCTTCTTGTAGCCCGCGATCAGGTCGAGCTCCATGTTCGAGCCGCCGAAGGTGCCCCAGCCGGCCAGGTTCGAGCCCCAGGTGCCGACATAGACGCCGCTTTCGTGGGAAACGGTGATGCCGCCCTGGATGGCCGCGCCCTTGTCGCTCTGCGAGACGCCGCGGAAGCGATAGTCGGATACGAGCGCGACATTGCCGGAAACGGTGATCGGCTTGGGCGGCGCTTCTTCCTGCGCGTAAGCCGGAAAGGCCGTGCAGCTCAGCACGGCCGCGATCAGATACTTCTTCATGCGGGCATTCCCCAATAGCCTGAGAATGTTCCCGCCTGCGCCGAAAAGCGCGGCCCTCTCATCCCGGAAGGGTGTGGGACGGGGGCCGCTGCTATCCGATCTTCAAAATGCCGGGGAAATCATGTCCGCGGGTTTCCTGATTGTAATAAACTGTTGCTCTCGCCGGGTGTGGCCATTCGCACACACTCCGCGAAGAACCCTTGCCGGAAACGCCGAAAGGGCAGGCAAGCGACCCTCTCGGTCCGCTCCCCTGCCCCTCCCGTGGCGTGTCGAGGTCGCTACGGCCTCAGGCCGGCTGCACCTTGCGGAGCTGGTCGGGGTGACCGCTCAGGTCCACCCGCAGGCCCCGCGCCCGGCGGCGCTGCACCCAGTCGCGCAGCGTCTCCGCGCTGGTGTGGTCGATCGCCGGCACCTTGCCGAAGTCGAGGTGCACCGGCTGGTCGGCCGGCACCGCGTCGAGCGCGCTGTTCAGCCGGGGCAGCATCACGAAGGTCGCGGCGCCGTCCAGGTTGATGCGGTGCGCATCCTCGCCATGTTCCGCGTCCACCTTCAGGCGCAGGCGCCGGAAGTGCGGCAGCAGCTCCAGCACCGACAGTCCCAGACCGATCAGCACGCCGGTCAGCAGGTCGGTTGCAACGACCAGCACGAAGGTGACTGCCCAGATCGCGGCCGGGAGCAGGCCGTAATGCTGGAACAGGTGACGGACATGGCTGACGCTCACCAGCTTCCAGCCGGTGACGACGAGGACGCCGCCCAGCGCCGCCATCGGGATCTCGCGCAGCAGCCAGGGCAGCAGCGCGGCGAAGCCGAGCAGCCAGGCGCCGTGCAGCACCGCCGACATGCGGGTGATCGCACCCGCCTGGACGTTGGCCGAGCTGCGGACGATCACGCCGGTCATCGGCAGCGCGCCCGCGAGACCGCAGAGCAGGTTGCCCACGCCCTGCGCGCGCAGTTCCTTGTTGTAGTCGGTGCGCACGCCGTCATGCATGCGGTCGACCGCGGCGGCCGAAAGCAGCGTCTCGGCGCTGGCGATGAACGCAACCGCAATCGCGGCGATGATGATCGTCGGGCTGAGGAACGAGTTCAGGAAGCCCTCGCCCGGCAGCGTCACCGCCGAGACCAGCGAATCCGGCACCGCGACGCGAACCACCTCGAGACCGAAGCCGAAGGCGACCAGGGTCGCGCCGACCACGCCGACCAGCGCGCCCGGGATCAGGCGCAGCGCCTTGGGCTTGAGCTTGTCCCAGCCGAGCATCAGCACGATCGTCAGCACGCCGAGGCCCAGCGCCATTTCGGTGCCGGTGACGTTGGTCGGATCGATGCCGAGCAGGCGGCCGGGGAGCGCCGCCAGGTTGTCGACACCGCTCGACAGCGGCTTGGCGTCGAACAGCGTGTGGAACTGGCCGACCACGATCAGCGCGCCGATGCCGGCGAGCATGCCGTGCACCACCGCCGGCGAGATCGCGCGGAACCAGCCGCCGACCTTGGCGACGCCGGCCAGCACCTGGAGGACGCCCGCCAGCACGAGGATCGCGCCGAGCGCGGCCAGGCCGTGCTCGCGCAGCAGCTCGAACACGATGACCGCGAGGCCGGCCGCCGGGCCGCTCACCTGGAGCGGCGAACCGGCGATCAGGCCGACGACGAGACCGCCGATGATGCCGGTCAGCAGGCCCTTTTCGGGCGGCATGCCCGATGCGACCGCGATGCCCATGCAGAGGGGCATCGCGACGAGGAAGACCACGATCGAACCCGTGAAATCACGGACGACCCAGCCCTTGGGAAGCGCGGAGGTCATTCGGCGGCTTCCACCAGCTCGAAGTCGGCGGCGCGGCGACGGGCCGGCTTCACCGCGACGGGCAGCGGGGTATCGTCACGCACGACGACGAAGCGGTCGGTCTCGCCGTCCAGCGCCAGGATCTGGCCGGCATGGATGTCGACGAACCAGCCGTGCAGCGCGATCTCGCCACGCGCGATCCCCGATGCGACCGAGGGGTGGGTGCGGAGATGCGCGATCTGCGCCACGACATTCTCCAGGCTGATGGCGCGGACGCGGGCTGCGTCGTCGAGGCCCGGATAGGCATCGGCGACCACCTGCTGCGCGGCGTCCGAATGGTTGAGCCACACCGCGACGTTCGGCATCTTCGCAACCATCTCGGGATGGGCGACTGCCTTCATCGCGCCGCAGTCCGAATGGCCGCAGACGATGATGTCGCGCACGCCGAGCGCCATCACGGCATATTCGACGGTGGCGGAAACGCCGCCGATCTTCTGGGCGAACGGCGGCACGATGTTGCCGGCGTTGCGGCAGACGAACAGGTCACCGGGCTGCGCCTGCATGATGTGCTCGGGCACCACGCGCGAATCGGCGCAGGAGATCATCAGTGCCTTGGGGCTCTGGCCCTGGGTAGCGAGCTTGCCGTAGAGGTCGCTCTGGTTCGGGAAGACGGTCTTCTCGAAGCTGAAGACCCGGCCAATCAACTCGTTCACGTTGAACACTCCTATTAACTCGGAGTGCAACCTAAGGAGTCAATCTTGCCGCAGCGCAGCGGGACTGTGAAGAAGTGTTGCCGTCAGCCGGGAAGACGGATTTCCGCGATGAGTCCCGTCTTCGGGGGGCTTGCATTGCTGAGCATCAGCCGCCCCTTCTCCAGCGCCACCGCCTGCTGGACGATGGCAAGGCCAAGCCCCATGCCCTTGGTATTGCGGCCCCGCTCGACATCGAGGCGGACGAAGGGCTGCAGCGCTTCCTCGATCTTGTCGGGCGGGATGCCGGGCCCGTCATCGGCCACGCACAGCACCAGTTCGCCTTCTTCCTCGCGCACCGAGACCTGCACCGATTTGCCGTAGTGCAGCGCGTTTTCGATCAGGTTGCTCAGCGCCCGGCGCAGCATCGAGGGCCGCACCATCCAGTCGAGATGCTGCGGCCCCGAATAGGTCGCGTCGCGTCCGCGATCGGTGGCGTCCTCCACCAACGTCGCCGCCATCACCGCGATGTCCACCGCCACCGCCGGCTCGGGATCGTCCTCGCCCTTGAGGAAGGTGAGCAGCGAGGCGATCATGTCGTCCATCTCGCCGATATCGTCCTGCATCGCGCGGCGGCTATCCTCGTCGCCCACCCCTTCCAGCCGCAGCTGCAGCCGGGCGAGCGGCGTGCGCAGGTCATGCCCCACCGCGGCCAGCGCCTGGGTGCGATTCTCGATCAGCTCGTGGATGCGGCGCTGCATGCCGTTGAAGGCGTGGATCAGCCCGCGGATCTCGGCGGTGCCTTCCTCTTCCACCGTCACCCGCTTGCCCGATCCGACATGGCCGATCGCGTGGATCAGCTTGCGCAGCGGCAGCAGCGTGCCGCGGATCAGCAGCGCGCCCAGCGTCAGCAGCAGCAGCGCCGGCACCAGCGCGACCAGGGTGCGCTCGATCGCGAACTGCCAGACCTGCACCGCCTCGCGCGTCTTGAACACGATCCAGCTGCCGTCGGGCATGCGCATCTCGCCGCCCACCACCTGGCCGTGCGCGCTCGGCACCAGGCGAAGCTGGAGATGCGATTCCGCCAGGTCCTTCTCCCAATTGGTCACCTGCGCTTCCATCCGCTTCTGGCGCGGCGGGAAGGCGGGACGCTGCGGGATCGTCGGCGACCAGCGGACGATATAGCGATCGGTGGTAAGTTCCTGCGCGGCGGTCGGCCGCTCGGCCACCGGCCGTTCGGACAGCAGCTTCTCGGCGATCACCAGATGCTCGGCGAGCCGGTGCGCGTCGCTTTCCTCGATCGAGTAGCGCGAGGACCGCTCATAGAGGAAGGTGCTCGCCCCGAACTCGACCGCGACGGTGAGCAGCAGGATGAGCAGGATCCTGCCGAGCAGCCCCAGCGGGTGGCGCGGGAGCAGGCTCAGGACCGGGTGACCTCTGCGCGGAAGATATAGCCGATGCCGCGCACCGTGCCGATCGGCGGCTCATGGCCGGCGGCCGAGATCTTGCGGCGCAACCGGCTGACCAGCACGTCGACGCTGCGATCCGAGCTGTCGCCCAGCCGGACGCGCGAAAGCTCCACCAGCCGCTCGCGCGCGATCACGCGCTGGGGCTGGCTGAGGAACGCGGCGAGCAGGTCGAACTCGGCACCGGTCAGCTCGACCACGGCGCCGCTCGGCGACTTCACTTCGCGGCGCGGGAAATTGACCGTCCAGCCGTCGAAATGCGCCTGGGTCTCGCGGTCGCCGCCCGCCATGCGCTCCAGCCCGCCGCGGCGAAGCACCGCGCGGATGCGGGCGATCAGCTCGCGGGTGCTGAACGGCTTGGCGAGATAATCGTCGGCGCCCAGCTCGAGCCCGAGCACGCGATCATGCTCATTGCCCTTGGCGCTGATGAAGATGATCGGCACGTCGCTCTTGCGCCGCACTTCGCGGCACAAGTCGATGCCGCTGGTGCCCGGCAGCATGATGTCGAGCAGGACCAGGTCGACGGGACCGTTGTCGAACGCCAGCCACATCTCCGGCGCGGTTGCCGCCTGGCGCACCGAATAGCCGTTTTCCTGGAGCGCCCGTGCGGTGAGGGTTCGCAGCGCGGGATCGTCTTCAACCAGAACGATGACGGGCGCGCTCATGCCATGGTCTCGAGAAAATTCATGGACGCGATCTAGGCCTGATGCCCCTTCTCCTCAAGATGGGGGCTTTACGGCAATGCTTTGTCACGGACCGGCAGCGCTTCGTAACGTACGGGAAAACCTTCCTTACAGGCGCGCAAAACACGGTATCGGCGCCGGCGCTATCTCTGCGAAGATCTGAAGGAGATAGCATGAAACTCGCTCTCGCCGCCGTTGCGGCTTCCGTCCTCGCCTTCGCGCCGGCCGCCCAGGCCCAGTCGCTGCACGAGACCCATCAGCTGGTCTGGGCGCCCTCGGGCAAGTCCACGGCCACTCATTGGCGGATGCGCGACAAGCCGGCCTGCCCCCAGGCCCAGACCCATCACCAGGCGGGCAAGTCGGCCCTGCCGGTGCGCACCAAGTGCGCGGTGCAGGTCGCGCAAAAGGCACGCTGAGCCGCTTCGGCCAACAGCCGTCCGAACAAAAGACCCGCGCGGCGATGCCGTGCGGGTTTTTTCTTGCCTTGAATACAGCAGCCTGCAGTCGATCCAGTCATTACGGACCGATGAGTCAATGGACAGCCCAAATGATCGATGCGACCATTTGAAAATATCGACCTGTCGATTTTCCAGCCAATCGTCTGATGGGAGCAAAGACCATGGTTCTTGCTGATCCGAAACTCGAAGTTTCGCAGTTCATCGATTCCGCGAAGAACGCAATGGGCACGCTCGACGACGAAAAGGGCCTCGCCTATGCCTTCGCGAGCCAGGCCGGCCTGTTCGTTCCCGAGCTGGAATATCCCAATTTCTGGCAGGTCGGCTGCGTGTTCGACACTGTCCTCGACTATTTCCTCGCGCTGAAGGAAGCAGGCGAGCTGGACCTCGACAGCGCGACGCTGATGGAAGCGCTGGTGAACAAGGCTGTCCATGGCTATCAATATGGCATCGTCGGCCTGACGGCGGCCTGGTATGACGACTGGTCCTGGTGGGGGATCGCGGCGTCCAAGGCGTTCGACCCTGAATACAGCGGGATTTTCGGCGACAAGCTGGAGTTCTTCCAGACGGCGGCGATCGATCTATGGGGCCTGGTCGATGACGGCGACTTCACGACGATCGCGAACCGCATCCCGGACGCGATCTGGGCGAACAGCGCGCTCCAGAGCAACCGGGTCAAGTTCACCAGGGAAATCCTCAGCGCGCGCGGCGAGCTCCATATCGGCACGCGCAACAGCTGGGCGCTGATCGAGCGCGGCGCCCAGGACGGCGGCACGCCGCGCCAGAATGCGGACTATGCGACCTTCACCACCCAGACCGTCGGCGATTGGGCCGTGCCGCGCTTCCCGGGCGGCTGCTGGCAATATGATTTCTCCACCCTGCCCTTCCCGGTCGATGACGGACCCGACGCGAGCAACCCGAACCCGGCATACAATACGCTCGGCGTGTTCCAGGTCACGCTGATGTCGGGGCTCTACCTCTCCTTCTGCTGCAGCCTGATCGCCGCCGCCAATCGCAAGGCGGCTGAGGGCCTGAGCGGCGGCGCCTGGGACCGGCTGCAATCGGTCGAGGCCTATCGCCAGAAGGCGGACGAGGTGGCCGCCTTCCTGGCGAGCTGGCTGAACCTGCCCGGCAGCGATTCGCTGGCGACCGAGTTCGCGCATGGCAAGCTGGTGCATGAGCGCACGCCCACCTACGCGCCGTTCGATGCGGGCGGCCTCCCGCCGGTCGAGGGCTATTTCGCCAATGCCTATTGGGGCGGGGATCAAGGGCTCATCATGGGCGCGCTCGCCCAATATGCGCAGCTGCCCGGCGCCAATGTGCCGGACGCCGACAGCTATCCCTCCGAACTGCTGCAGGGCGTCTTCTACAACATGCCGGCGTTCAGCTGGGGCCATCCCAATATGGTCGGGCCCTACCTGGATCCCCAGGGAAACTCGCCGATCAGCAGGGACTCGAACGACTATGGTTCGGGTTCGGGCATTTTCTGGCGCTATGTGATGCGTACCTGCCGCGCCGATCCCTCTTTCGGCAATCCGGCCCGGCAGGATCCGTATATCGTGAGCACGGCCACCAATTCGGGCACGATCGACAATGATTGGGGAAACAACCTGTTTCAGCCGTTCAACACCGTCGCCGCCGCGATCGGCGCCTGGTACCTGCTGAAATAGGGCTGCCCGCCACAGGGCGCGATCTCCCTGCGCCCTGTGGCGGTCTCGCCGCCTGGTCGGCTTGCCCGGGGCGGCCCCGCCGCCTGGTCTGCTTGCAATGTAGGGTTTCGTCTGTTTGGCTCTCGCGACCGGGCCTGGTGCCCGGCCGCTCTTTGAGTCCGTGGGGAACGCCTCAGCGCGCCAGCTTCACCGTCACCGTGGTCGACAGGCCCGGCCGCAGCCGCGCCAGCGCCGGCTGGTCCGGGTCGAGCGCGATGCGCACCGGCACACGCTGGACGATCTTGGTGAAGTTGCCCGATCCCGGCTCGAACGGCAGCAGGGTGAATTCGGAGCCGGAGCCCGGCGCGAAGCTCTCGACGCGGCCGCTCAGCGGGTCGCCGCCCAGCGCGTCGACATGCACCTTGGCCGGCTGGCCGGCGAGCATGCGGGCGGTCTGGGTCTCCTTGAAATTGGCGACGACATAGAGCTGGCGGCTCGGCACCAGGGTCAGCAGCCGGGTGCCTGGCTGGACCAGGTCGCCGGCCTGGGCGCGGCGGTTGCCGATCACGCCGCCGATCGGCGCGCGGATCAGGGTATAGCCTTCGTCCTGCTCGGCCAGCCTCAGCGCGGCGCGGGCGCGCTCGGCGCCGGCTCGGGCCTTTTCCAGCTCGGCGAGCAGGCTGTCCTTGCGCGCAAGGGTCACGCCGGCGCTGTCCTGCGAAGCGGCCAGGCTCGCGCCGCTTTGCCGCGCCTTGGCCCGCGCATCGATCAGGACGGCCCGGATCCGCTCGGCGTCCCTCCGCGTTGCGAATCCCTCCGCTAGCAAGGCCTGATACCGAAAATCATCCGCCTCGGCCCGCTGCAGCTCGGCATTGGCCGACGCAATACCGGTCCGCACCACCGCAACATTCGCCCCAGCCAGCTGCGTCTCGACCCCATGCGACTTGATCGCCGCCAGGGCTGCAGCGACATCGGCGTCGGCATCGCGCACCGCGGCGCGGGCCGAATCGAGCCTGGCGGCGAACTCGTGATCCTCGATCCGGACGAGCGGCTCGCCGGCCTTCACTTCCTGGTTGTCGCGGACCAGCACCTGCGCGATCTGCCCGTTGATCCGTGCCGACACGATCGTGCTGTCGGCCCGGAGATAGGCATTGTCGGTGGTTTCGCTGGAGGCAGGGCTGGCGATCCACAACGCCCCGGCACCGGCCAGCAGCACTGCGGCACCTCCGGCCACGGCGACCTTGGGCAGCTTGCGCCGCGGCTTGGATTCGATCTGCTCGCTCACTGGCTGATCACCAGCAGCGTGGAAGTTGCCGAGGCGAGCAACCGTCCCTCGGCATCGGTCAGCTTCGCCTCGGCGAACGCGACGCGGCGGCCGATCGAGATCACCGTGCCGACCGCGCGGACCAGCCCGGTCTGCTCGGTCATCGCCCGGTGATAGGCGACCTTGAGCTCGAGCGTGGTGTAGCTCTGCCCCTCCTGCAGGGCGCTGTGCGTGGCGATGCCGCAGGCGGAATCGAGCAGGGTCGCGGCATAGCCGCCATGGATCGTGCCGAGGGGATTATAGGCCCGCCGATCGGGCACGCCCTCGAACACCGCATGTCCCCTGGCCACTTCGACCAGCGAGAAGGCGAGCGTCTCGCCGATCGGCGGTTGCTTGCCGGCGGCGAGCAGCGCCTGCACCTGTTCGAGCCCGTTCATGCCTGTATCTCCAATTGATAGCGCGCGCGGATGGCCGAGGCGGAATCGGCGAGGATCGCGTCGGATTCGGCCGGATCGGTGACGGTTCGCGAGAGCAGCAGCGCGCCGACCAGCTCGGCCAGCATCGAGCGGCCCGCTGCCGGAGCATTGGCGATGCCGTGCCGCGCCAGCGCCTCGCCCAGCCGGTGCGCGAGTGCGGTGCTGCCCTGGCCGAAGCGTTCGCGGGCGGCGGGTTCGAGCCGTGCCATGTCGCCTGACAGCGCCGCCACCGGGCAGCCCCGGCCGCGCGCATCGCGGTGGAGGGGCGAGAGGTAGAAGCCGACATATTTGTCGAGCGCCGCCCGCGGATCGGCCTCGGCCAGCGCCCAGTCGAAGCGACTGCGCGCTTCCTCGAACATCACCCCGATCGCCTCGGCGACGAGCGCGTCCTTCGAGGCGAAATGGGCGTAGAAGCCGCCATGGGTGAGGCCCGCCTGCTTCATCAGGGCCGACACGCCGACGCCCTCCGGCCCCTTGGCCCGGATCGCAGCGGCTGCCTCCTTCAGAATCTTCAGACGCGTAAGTTCGCGATGTTCACGCCCATAGCGCATTTCGGGGGCCATCCTTGTTTTATATGACATGCATCATATAATCATCATCGCACCCGTTCAAGAGGCCCGGATGGCGCAGACGATCGACCCGCAGGCGCTGCCAGACCGCCGCAAGTTCCTGATCTTCGGCGTGATGGCGTTCGGCCAGTTCATGGCGCTGATCGACATCCAGATCGTCGCCGCATCGCTCAACGAAGTGCGCGCCGGGCTCTCGGCCAGCTCGGACGAGATCAGCTGGGTGCAGACCGCCTATCTGATGGCCGAGCTGGTGATGATCCCCTTCGCCGCGTTCCTCGCACAAGCAGTCTCCACGCGCTGGTTGTTCGCACTCTCGGCCGGATTGTTCACCCTGGCGAGCGCGCTGTGCGGCCTTGCCTGGAGCATCGAATCGATGATCGCCTTCCGCGCGCTGCAGGGATTCATCGGCGGCGCGATGGTCCCCACGGTGTTTGCAACCGGTTTCGCGATGTTCACCGGCAAGCAGCGCGCGATGATCCCGGCGATCCTCGGCATGGTTTCCGTACTGGCGCCAACTTTGGGGCCTACTCTGGGCGGATGGATAACAGACGCTATGGGCTGGCGCTGGATCTTCTACGTCAACATCCTCCCTGGCGCGGTGGTAGCGACGCTCTCGCTGCTGTTCATCCGGGTCGACCAGTCCAATCTTTCGATGCTCAAACGGATTGATTGGGTACACTTGATCGCGATGGCCATCTTCCTGGGCGGCCTCGAATATGTGCTGGAGGAAGGCCCGCGGAACGACTGGTTCCAGGATCACGCCATCGCCACCGGCGCCTGGCTGAGCTTCGTCGCGCTGCTGCTGTTCCTCGAGCGCTCCTTCCGCTCCGAGAACCCGATCGTGAACCTTTCTCCCTTCCGCAAGCCGACCTTCGTCTTCGCCTGCGTGTTCAACCTGGTGATCGGCTTCGGCATCTATTCGGCGACCTATCTGGTCCCGGTCTTCCTCGGCTCGGTGCGGGGCTACAACGCGTCGGAGATCGGTACGACCGTGTTCATCGCCGGCGTGGTCCAGATGCTCGGCGTGCCGATCGCGGCCGGCCTCTCCCAACGCCTTGATCCGCGGATCATGATAACCTTCGGCCTGAGCCTGTTCGCCGCCGGGCTATGGCTGTTCAGCTTCATGACGCCCGAATGGGGCTTCCACGCGCTGCTATGGCCGCAGGCGGTGCGCAGCTTCGCGATCATGCTGTGCATCGTGCCGAGCGTGAACCTGGCGCTGGCCGGGTTCGAGGGCCCCGAACTGCGCTACGCCTCCGGCCTGTTCAACCTGATGCGCAATTTGGGCGGGGCGATCGGCATCGCGCTGGTCAACACCTGGCTGCAGGACAATGCGCGGCTCCACATGCTGCGGCTGGGCGAGGCGCTGGGCGTGGCCGGGCGCACCGGCAGCGAACTGATCGAGAACCTTGCCGCCTATGCGAGCAGCTACACGCCCGACCGCGCCGAGGCGCTGCTGATGGCGCAGGGCGTGGCGGGACATATCGTGCAGCGCCAGGCGATGACGCTGGCGTTCAACGACGTGTTCCGGGTGATGGCCTATCTGTTCCTGGCGGCGCTGGTGCTGGTGCCGTTCTGCCGACGGCCGAAGGTTGGGTAGGACAGCCTTCCCGCAAGGGAGGGGAATTCTGAATGGGATAGAAGTCAGCCCATCGCCCGCGCGTCGAATGCCTGGCGCGCTTCCTCGACGACCCCGAGATTCTCGAAGGTCCAGCGGTACAGCGCCTTGAACGGCGGCTGGAGCGAGCGGCCGAGCGGGGTGATCTCATATTCCACCGCCACCGGCGACAGCGGCAGCACGCGGCGCAGGATGATGCCGTTGCGCTCGAGCCGGCGCAGGCACTGGGTGAGCGCCTTTTGCGTCACCCCTTCCAGAAGCCGCTTGATCGCATTGAAGCGCAGCGGCCCGCCATCGAGCACGGCCAGTACCATCATCGACCATTTATCGGCGATCTGGTCGATCAGCTCGCGGCTGGGGCAGCCGGCCGAGAAATGCCGGGGGTCGCAATGGTCCAAGGTTTCCTCCGATATACCTGGTCGACAGCAGGTGCGTTCTTGCACCCAAGTTTACATGATATACCTAGTCGCGTCCAACCAACACGGATTTCATTCCCTATGCCCGACAGCGATATCCTCTTCCGATCCTTCGAGCGCGGCAACCTCAGCCTCAAGAACCGCATCGTCATGGCTCCCATGACCCGCAGCTTCGCGCCCGAGGGCATTCCGGGCGAGCCGAACGCGGCCTATTATCGCCGCCGGGCCGAAGGCGGCGTCGGCCTGATCCTGTCGGAAGGCACGGTGATCAACCGCCCGGCATCGCGCAACGAAGGCGGCATCCCCTTCTTCCATGGCGAGCAGGCGCTGGCCGGCTGGAAGGGCGTGATCGACGCGGTGCACGGCGCCGGCGGCAAGATGGGCCCGCAGATCTGGCACACCGGATCGACCAAGAGCCAGGGCGGCTGGGAGCCGGAGAGCCCGGTCGAGAGCCCGTCGGGCCTGCTCGCACCCGGCGCGCCGCGCGGCGACGTGATGACCGAGGAAGCGATCGCCGACACCGTCGCCGCCTTTGCCAGCGCATCGGCCGACGCCAAGCGCCTGGGCTTCGACCTGGTCGAACTGCACGGCGCGCATGGCTATCTGATCGACCAGTTCTTCTGGGGCGGCACCAATGAGCGCGAGGACCGCTATGGCGGCGCCTCGATCAAGGAGCGCGCCCGCTTCGCCGGCGAAGTGATCGCCGCCGTCCGCGCCGCCGTCGGCCCTGACTATCCGCTCGCGCTGCGCGTCAGCCAGTGGAAGCAGCAGGACTTCGCCGCCCGCCTGGCCGAGACTCCGCAGCTGATGGAAGACTGGCTGCAGCCGCTGATCGATGCCGGCGTCGACATCCTCCACTGCTCGCAGCGCCGCTTCTGGGAACCCGAATTCCCCGAGATCGACGGCGAGGAAGGGCTGAACTTCGCGGGCTGGGCCAAGAAGCTCACCGGCGCCACCACGATCAGCGTCGGCTCGGTCGGCCTGTCGGGCGAGTTCATTGCCGCGTTCGGCGGTGAGGCCTCGACCAGCACGGGCATCGAGAAGCTGGTCAAGCGGATGGAGCGCGACGAGTTCGACCTGATCGCGGTCGGCCGCGCGCTGATCAGCGACCCGAACTGGGCGGAGAAGATCCGCACGGGCGATACGGGCAGCCTGAAGGGGTTTGACCGTTCGGCATTGGGCGAGCTGGTCTGAGCCTGCTTCTCGAATGTGGTGCCAGCTGTTCCCCGGCGAAGGCCAGGGCCCAGTTGCAATGTCGTTCGTGAGGCTCCGGCGCCGTCGATGGTTGGCCGAGCCTGGGCCCCGGCCTTCGCCGGGGAACCTGAAGGACTGAACGCCGCACCGGCGGGCGACCGGGAACCGGTCGCCCGCACGCGGTACAATTGAAACAAAACTGCCCGGTGCGGCTCCTGCCGGAATTGGGTATCGTGGCCCTGTGAAGGACGGCGAACCTCAGGCGGGCGTGGCGGCGCGGATCATCGTTTGCGATGACGATCCCGACGTGCTCGACATGGTCAGCGAGTTCCTGGCCGGGTGCGGATACCAGGTGGAGTCCGCCGCGAACGGCGCCGAGCTGCGCAAGCTGGTGCCGAGTTTCCGCCCCGACCTGGTCGTCTGCGACATCACCATGCCCGGCGAGGACGGGCTGTCGCTCACGCGCTGGCTGCGCGCCGAGAGCAGCGCTGCGGTGCTGATGCTCACCGCGATGGGATCGACCACCGACCGGATCGTCGGGCTGGAGATGGGCGCGGACGATTATCTCGCCAAGCCGTTCGATCCGGCCGAGCTGCGCTCGCGGGTAAAGGCGGTGCTGCGGCGGACGATGGCACC
The DNA here is from genome assembly GCF_014204495.1 of Sphingomonas kyeonggiensis. Classification (GTDB taxonomy): domain Bacteria; phylum Pseudomonadota; class Alphaproteobacteria; order Sphingomonadales; family Sphingomonadaceae; genus Sphingomonas; species Sphingomonas kyeonggiensis_A. The sequence goes on from NZ_JACHLN010000003.1 coordinate 567,626, forward strand.
GGTCAACCGCCAGGGCCGTCCGCCGGCGCGGATGCGGATCGGCAAATGCGTGCTCGACGTCGAGACGCGCCAGATGTTCGACGATGAGGGCGAGCAAGTGCCGCTCACCGCCATGGAGTTCGACCTGCTCTATGTGTTCATCACCCATGCGCGCCGCGCGCTGAACCGCGACCAGCTGCTCGAACTGGCGCATCACCGCCGCTGGGATCCGTTCGACCGATCGATCGACATCCGCGTCGCCCGGCTGCGCAAGAAGATCGAAGTGGACCCCGCCTTCCCCCGCATCCTGCGCACGGTGCGCGGCGAAGGCTATATGCTGGTGCCCGAAGGCGAATGAGCGAAGCCGCCCCTCGCGGCAGGCGCACCACCCAGGCGCTGGTCGCCGCGGTGGTGTCGATCGGGCTGCTGCTCGTCGCGGTGGCGACCTGGGTGGTGAAATCCGAATATGATCGCCAGCTGCGCGTCGCCGCGACCGGCGCGCGCGCCACCGAGAACCAGATCGCCGCGCTGGTGACCGCCGCCAATCAGCGCGTGCTGACACTGCGCGCGAGCGCCCAATATGCCTATCAGGCGATCGAGCGCGGCGGCGCGGTGCCGACACAGGGCGTGCGCGGCAACACGCTGGGCTATCGCGGCTCGATCAGTGGCACGCCGGCCGACCTCGCCACCGATCGCGCGGTGGTGGAGGAATTGTGGCTCACCCTCGCCGGCGTCCATGCCGCCGCGCCCGACATCGCGCTCAGCTATGTGATGTCGGCGCGGACCGGCTTCGCCGCCAACTACCCCCGGCTGCCCGACACCGAGCATCTCGCCATGGCCCGGGCGATGGCGCAGAAGGTGTTCGATCCCGCCACCCACCAGTTCATCCAGTCGGTCGCGCACCGGCCGGAGGCGGCGCCGCCGCTATGGACCGCCGTCTACCGCGACAATTATACCGGCCGCAGCCGCGCCGGCCGGGCGATCCGGGGCGACGGACGCCTGGTCTCGCTGCTCGCCCCGGTCTGGGTCGATGGCCAGTACCGGATGATGGTGGGGATCGACGTATGGGCCAATGACCTGCGCGAGATCCTGCGCAATCAGCCGGTGCCGGGTGTCGAGCTGACGCTGGTCGATGGCAATGAGCATGTGATCGCCACCTCGCGCGCGGCGGACATTCCGCTTGCCGCCGGGCCATTCAGCAAGGCGAAAACCGCCGGGACCGAGGTCCGCGATTTCCTGGGCTTCGATCCCGATGGCGAGCCGCCGCGCGGCGTGCTCACGGGCAAGCGCGTGGTGCGCGCCCAGGCGATCGGCGACACCCCGTTGCGGGTGATCGCGATCGCCGACATGGGCAATGTCACCCGCCAGGTGCTGTTCCGGCTCGGCGCGCTGCTCGCGGTGATGCTGGGGCTGTACGCGCTGCTCTGCCTGGTCGCCTGGTACGTGCTGCGCCGGGTGCTCGCCCCCGCCTTCCGCCTGGCCGAGCATATCGAGCGCTCAGGGACCGGCACCCCGCCCGAAGTCTCGCGGCTTTGGCGCCCGACGCTGACCGCGATCGACGCGGCTTTCGCCGCCCAGCGCGGCGCGGTCGCGCGGCTCGAGGAAGCGCATGCCACCACCTCGGCGGTGCTCGACGCGGCGTTCGACGCGGTGGTGCTGGCCGATGCCGATCTGCGAGTGGTCAGCGCCAACATGGCCTTTACCCGGATGTTCGCGCCCACGGGCGTCGCCAGTATCGGCCGCCCCCTGCCCGAGCTGATCGCGCCGGCCGAGGAAGCCGAGCCGATCGGCGACGCGTTGCGCTTCGACGGCGAGAGCATGGCCGATGCCTGGCCCTTCGAAGCGCGCAGCGTGCGCGGCCGGCGCTTCCCCGCCGAGTTGCAGGCACGCCGGCTGCAGCAGGGCGGCCGCGCGCTGATCGTGGTGTTCATCCGCGACATCACCGAGCGTCGCCGGATCGAGGCCGAAGTCGCCAGCCAGCGCGAGGCGCTGCACCAGAGCGAGAAGATGACCGCGCTGGGCTCGCTGCTTGCGGGCGTGAGCCATGAGCTCAACAACCCGCTGGCGGTGGTGCTCGGGCGCTCGACCGTGCTGGCCGAGCAGCTCGCCGGCACGCCGCACGAAAGCGCGTTGCAGAAGCTGCGCTCGGCGGCGGACCGGTGCGGGCGGATCGTGCGGACCTTCCTCGCCATGGCCCGGCGCAGCGCGCCCGAGCGCAGCGCGGTCGACATCAACGCGCTGGTCAACGACGCGCTCGAGATCACTGGCTATGGCCTGCGTACCGCCGGCATCGAGCTGGTGCTCGACCTCGATGCTGGCCTGCCGCGCACCAGCGCCGATGGCGACCAGCTCGTCCAGGTGGTGATCAACCTGCTGATCAACGCCCAGCACGCGCTGGCCACGCTGCCAGACGGCGCCCCGCGCCAGGTGCGGATCGAGACGGCGCGGGACGCCGCCGGCCATATCCTGCTGACGGTGCGCGATACCGGCCCCGGCGTCGCCGATGCCGTCCGCCGCCGGATCTTCGAGCCCTTCTTCACCACCAAGCCGGTGGGCGAAGGCACCGGCATGGGCCTTTCGGTGTCGCGCGGCATCGTCGAGGCGCATGAGGGGTCGCTCGAGCTGGTATCCGGGGCAGGCGACGGCGCGGCGTTCCGCATCACCCTGCCGGTCGAGCCGGTCGCGCCGGTGCGTAGCCGCCAGGCGCCGCGCCCGGCGACGGGCGGCAGCCGGGGCCGCATCCTGATCGTTGACGACGAAGCCGATGTCGCCGAGCTGATCGAGGAGTGCCTGCGCCCGCTCGGCGCCGCGATCCGGGTGGTGCACGGCGGCGAGGCGGCGCTGGCCGAGATCGCCGCCGGCTGGTTCGACGTGGTGGTGTGCGACGTCCGCATGGCGGGGATGGACGGGTTCGAGACCTGGCGGCGTGCCACGGCTGCACGGTCGGGCCAGGGCGCGCGCTTCCTGTTCCTTACCGGCGACATCCTGGCGGGCGACACCAGCCGCCGCGCCGCCGAGATCGGCCGGCCGGTGATCGAGAAGCCCTTCGACCCCGCCGAGATCCGCGCCGCGGTCGAGGCGATGCTCGCCGAAGCATCCGCCGGCGAAACAATTGAAACCCGATAGGGCCGGGAACGAGGTCAGGGCGAAACAGCGGTCTCCTAGTTCATGCTCATCCCAAGCAGATGAGTGAAGACCATGCTGTTCCACATTTCGATCTCCTCAGACGCGCCGGCGGCCACCGCCTTTGCGCTCGCAGAAATCATGGGCGGCGTTGCCATGCCCTTCCCGCCGATCGGCAACGATAGCTGGATCGCCTTTGCCGGCGACGAGAACGGCACCGCGATCGAAGTCTATGCCCGGGGCTGGCAGCTCGAACCGAGCTTCAGCGGCAACGGCGTGCGCGAACGCTTCGCGATCCACTCCAACCGGTTCAGCCCGTTCCACGCCGCGGTCGCCACCCCGCTCGACGAAGCGGCGGTGCATGCCGTCGCCCGGCGCGAATCCTGGCATGTCGAGACGGTCAGCCGCGGCGGCGTGTTCGATGTGATCGAGGTCTGGGTCGACAACGCGCTGATGCTCGAGATCCTCACCGCCGAGATGCAGGACGCCTATCGCGCCTCGATGACGGTGAAGGGCTGGGCCTCGATGCTCGCCGCCGCCCGCATGGCGCATCTCGCCGCCTGATTTCCGAGAGAGCCACCATGTCCAAGCCCCTGCTATCCGCCGGCATTGCCCTTGCCGGCATCGCCCTCGCCATGCCCGCCGCGGCCCAGGACTATGCGCCTAGCGCGACCGACCTGAACACGATGCGCGTGATCGACAACACGACCTGGCGCTCCAACCAGGGGTTCCAGGGCCAGGCGCACCGCACCGGTATCACCCTGTCGCTCCAGACCTTTGCGCCCGACGGCAGCGCGATCACCCAGGACATTGGCGGCCAGCTCGACCGTGCCGGGCACGTGGCCGGTACCTTCCAGGCCTATGCGGGCTCCAGCCTGATGGAGAATGGCGCGGCCGAGTTCGGCTTCGACGACAACAGCATCCGCGGGACGATCACGCGCCCCGGCTTGGCCCCGGCGCCCTATTTCGCCTGCCGCGTCACCGGCAAGACCCCGATGTCGCGCCATTCGGGCGGCTGGCTGTGGAGTAGCCGCGTATCGCTTGCCCGCGACGGCGAAGGTGCCGTGGCGGTGGTCGAGTTCCAGAATGTTTCCGACCAGGCGCAACTGCTCGACTTCTCGGCGATGACCGGCACATTGCGCGGCACCAATGGCCAGAAGGCGATGGCGTCCAGGGCGCGCAGCGCGGGCGGCGAGACCATGCTCGGTCGACGCGCGATCAACATCTGCGAGACCCAGACCTATACCATCCCGTTCGGATCGGTGCCCTTCGCGGCCAGCGTGCTTGAGCTCGCCACCAGCGACAGCGTGATCGCGTCCTGGATGTCGCCGCTTTCCGCCCCCGAACCCAAGCCCCAACCCACGCCACAGCCAACGCCGGAGCCATCCCCCCCGACACCAGCTCCGGCGCCACCGCCGGCACCCGCGCCGTCGCCCGCCCCCACCCCGGTTCCCGCTCCGGGCCCGGGTGGCGCAAGCGTTCCCGCGGGTGCCGGCAACTGGCAGCTCTATGGCAGCCTCTGGTCCTTCAAGGTCGACGAGGTCCGGCAGGGCCCAGACGGCAACTGGCAGGCGATCCTCTCCGTCCGCGCCGAAGCCAATCGCATCGGCATGGCCTCCGCCCAGATCGAGATGTCGCTGATCAACAATGACGGCGAAGTGATCCGCCAGGCCGGCCGCCTCTATCGCCCCTCGGTGACTGGCCCCGCCAAGTCTCTCGAGCCGATCATCGGGACGCAATGGATGCAGAAGGGCGACACGATCCGCGTCCGCCTGCTCTTCGAAGAATCAAAGGATCTCCACCCCACCAGGCTGCGCATCGCCGACACCGGCTATCGCCCGGTCTCGCGCGACTTCGCGATGCGCTGAGCCCGCAGACGAAAAGGTCATCCCATGAAGTACGTCATTGCCGCGGTCCTGCTGCTGACCGCAGCCGAGCCCGCACACGCCCAGTCCTTCCTCAAGAAGCTGGTGAAGAGCACCGCTGCCACCGTCATCGGCGGCGAGAGCCGCGACGGCACCGTCGAGCGCGTTGCCGAGACGCTGATCGACCTCGCTTCCAGCGCCAAGGGTTCGGAGAACTCCAGTCCGACCGCCTCGGCCGGACCGGGCGTGCCTGCCGGTGCGAGCAGTTGGCAGCGTTACGGCATCTGGTCGTTCAAGGTGGACGAGCTGGCCCAGGGGCCGGACGGCCATTGGCAGGCGATCGTCTCCGTCCGCGCCGAGACAGACCATGTCGGCATGCGCGCCTCGGAAATCGATGCGTTCCTGATCGATGCCGACGGCCAGTCGATCCGCGACGACGGCAATCTCTATGACGACAAGGTCACGGGCACCGCCGCCGGCCTGGAGCGCGATCCGGGTACCAACGGCATGCAGCGCCGCGACACCGCGCGCTTCCGCCTGCTATTCCCGGAATCGAAGGACCTCAACCCGGTGACGCTGCGCATCCGCAACAGCGGCGCCGACCAGGTCTCGAACGACTATCCGATGCACTGACCGGCATCGCCCGATTACCGGAACTCCGTTTCTGCGACCCGACGGAGTATCCACAACCTGCCGGCCGGCGCTCCCGGCGTCGGCCGGTCTTTCTCACCGGACCCGCTTGATCTCGGCCAGGTCGATGCCCAGCCGGGTGATCTTGTCGTACAAAGTCTTGCGCGGCACCCCGAGCTCGATCAGCGCTTGCGATACCCGGCCACCATTGCGGACCAGCGCGTCACGGATCAGGCTTTCCTCGAACTTCGCCAGGCGCGTCGGCAGATCGGCGCGATCCACTTCCTCCACCTCGGCGAAGCTGCGCCCCGCCGCGACTTCGAAGGCGAAGTTGCGCAACTCACGGACATTGCCCGGCCATTGGTGGCGGGCGAGCTGCGCGTGCACCGCCGGGCCCAGCACCGCGTCGTTTGCGCCGAGCTTCTGCTTGGCTTCCTCGAAAAAGGCCGCGAACAGCAGGAACACATCCCCGCCCCGCTCGCGCAGCGCCGGCACGCGGATGCGCATCGCCGCCAGCCGGTAATAGAGATCCGCCCGGAAGCGGCCCTCGGCCACCGCGACGGCAACATCCTCCTTCGCCGTGGCGATCACCCGCAGGTCGACCGGCTCGGGCCGCTCGGCGCCGATCGGCTGGACTTCGCGCTCCTCAAGCACCCGCAGCAGCCGTGCCTGCATCTGAAGCGGCATCGAATCGATCTCGTCGAGCAGGAGCGTGCCGCCGCTCGACGAGGCGATCCGCCCGACGCGCGAAAGCCTGGTGTGGGATACGCTGTCCGCCGCATGGCCGAAGAGTTCGATCTCGGCGATCCCCTCGGGCAGGGCGGCACAGTTGACAGCGATGAAGGGCTTGCCGCGCCGCCGCCCGCTCCGATGCAGCATCCGCGCGACCAGTTCCTTGCCGGTACCGGTCTCGCCCTCGATCAGGATATCGACATCGGTCTCGCCGAGCTGGCCGATCATCGCGCGCAGCCGGGCCATGGCCGGGCTGTCACCAATCAGCGGGCTCTCCTCCTGCGCCGCCGCGCTGGCCGCGGCACGCAGGCGGCGATTGTCCATGATCAGCGCCCGCCGGTCGAGCGCGCGGCGCACTGCCGCGAGCAGCCTTTCCTTGGCGAAGGGCTTGGGAATGAAATCGAACGCGCCGTCCTGCAGCGCAGATACCGCCATCGGCACATCGCCATGCCCGGTGACCAGCACCACCGGAATGTCGCTGTCGATCGCCCGCACCCGCTGCAGCAGCTCGAGCCCGTCCATCCCCGGCATGCGGATGTCGGAGACGACCACGCCGGGGAAGTCCGCCGTCAGCTGCGCGAGTGCCGTGGCAGCACGATCGAAGGGCAGCACCTCGAGTCCGGCCAGCTCCAGCGTCTGCACCGTGGCGAGGCGCAGCGGCTCGTCATCCTCGACGAACATCACCAGGGCATTGTCGGGCGCGAGCATCACAGGACCCTGAGCAGGAGATGGAAAGTGGCGCCCCCATCCGGGCCGGGCGCATAGACGATATCGCCGCCGAACTCGCGGGCGATATCGCGGGCGATGGCGAGGCCGAGCCCAAGCCCGCCCTCCTTCGCCGAAGTGAAGGGGGAGAACAGCGTATCCGCGATCTCCGGCGCGACCCCTGGACCGTTGTCGATCACCGAAAGCCGGGCGACATCGCCGTCGCGCGCGCCCTCGACCAGGATCCTGGCTTCGCGGCTCCCCTGCACGGCATCGAGGGCGTTCTGGAGCAAGTTGATCAGGATCTGCTCGAGCCGGATGCGGTCACCCCGCACCGCCAGCTGGCGCTGAGCCTTGGAAACCTTGACCGTTACCACGCCGCGGGCGCGCTCGCCGAGCAGCAGCAGCGTGCCGTCGAGCACCGAGCCCAGCTCGGCGCTGCCCTCGACCGGCGTCTTGCGACGGGCAAAGGCGCGCAGTTCCGAGGTTATCGTGCCGATCCGCTCGGTGAGCGAGACGATCTGCTTGAGATTGGCGCGGGCCTTGTCGACCGCCGAACGATCGAGGAAGGTCTCGGCATTCTCGGCGAAGCTGCGGATCGCCGCTACCGGCTGGTTGATCTCATGCGCCACGCCGGCGGTGATCTGGCCGAGCGAACCGAGCCGGCTGGCCTGGGCCAGTTCCTCCCGCGCGGCACGATAACGGCGATCGGCCTCGGCGCGCTCCTCGGACTCGACGATCAGCTGCGCATTGGCCTCGCGCAGCTCGACGGTACGGCGCTCGACCTCGGCTTCGAGCCGGGCCTGGTGGTGGCGCTGGAGGCGGCGCTTCTCGGCTGAGCGCAATGCGAAGCCGGCGAGCATGCCGGCGGCGAGCAGGATCGCCAGCGCGATCAGCAGCGCCTGGGTGCGCGCGGCGGCGAGCGGCGGATCCAGCGGCGCAAGATGGACGAGATGCGCCCCGGCAAGCTGCGCCGGCTCGGCGGCGGCGCGATAGCGTTGTGCCTTGCCGCTGGCCTCGACGCGCGCATTGGCACCGTCGATCGTCAGCGGTGCGCGCCGGGGCGGGCCGGCGCCGAACTGAAGCGTGCGACGCGCATCGGCCAGAGTCGCGGCGTCGAGCGCCTGGGTCGCCTTGAAGCGCCAGTCGCGGATCGAAGTGACCAGGATCACGCCGTGCGCGTCGGTGACGACGGTGATGCCGGGCGCGCGCGCCCAGGCCGCCTCGACATCGTCGAACTCGACCTTGACCACCACTACGCCGAGCGCCTGTCCGTTCCGGTCTACCCGGCGCGCGAGGTAAAGGCCGGGGCGGCCGCTGATCGTGCCGAGCGCGAACAGTTCCGAGGCGCCGCGCTCCATCGCGTCGCGGAAATAGGGGCGGAAGCCATATTGCTGGCCGACAAAGCTGGTCGGCAGCCGCCAGTTGCTCGCCGCCACCGTGCGCCCCTTGCGATCGATCGCGTAGATGGCGGCGGCATCGGTGCGCGCCGCAAGCAGCTCGAGCGTCTCGTTCAGCCGGCGCTCGGCATCGGGATCGCCGCCGCGCAGCGCCGGGGCGATCTCGGGATTCTCGCTGAGCACCAGCGGCAGGAGGCGGAACTTCTGCAGCTCGGAATTGAGCAGCCCGACATGCGCGCGTGCGGTCTGCTGGGCGACGGCGTCGGCCGAGCCGCGCGCCTGCCCGTTCGCCCAGCGGCTGCCCGCCCAGGCGAGCAGCAGGATCGCCGCGAGCGTGATGCCGGCAAGCGCCAGGTTGCGGCGGCGGAGAAGGGCTGCGGGACTCATTTGTGCGGATTGTCGCACATTTCAGCGGGACTCCGCGCGGAATTTCGCACATTTCCGTGCAAAGCGACAACGGTGACCGACAGCTGAATCCAGATAATTCAAATACTTATCCCGCAGATTCCGAAGTGCTGGAGAGCCGCAACGGGAAGGATAAGGTGCACGACCAAGGCCCCGACACAAGAGGCTGCGCGCCATCCAGGCGCGGACAGAGGAGAGTATGATCATCCAGTCGATCCCCGACGGGCAGCCCATGGCTGCTCGCAAGCCATTCTATCATCACCTCTATTTCCAGGTGTTGGTGGCGATCGCGCTGGGCGTGACGCTCGGCCATTTCTGGCCGTCGGTGGGCGAATCGTTCAAGCCGCTGGGCGACGGCTTCATCAAGCTGGTGAAGATGGTGATCGCTCCGGTGATCTTCCTCACCGTGGTGAGCGGCATCGCCGGCATGCGCGAGCTGGGCTCGGTCGGCCGGGTCGCGGCCAAGGCTTTCGGCTATTTCCTGTTCTTCTCGACGCTGGCGCTGATCATCGGCCTGGTCGTCGCCAATGTCGTCCAGCCCGGTGCGGGGATGAACATCGATCCGCGCACCCTCGATGGCAGCGCGGTCGCCGGCTATGCGCACCAGGCGCATGAGACGACCGTGATCGGCTTCCTGATGTCGATCATCCCGACCACCCTGGCATCGGCGCTGACCGAAGGCTCGATCCTCCAGACGCTGTTCGTCGCGGTGCTGTTCGGCATCGCGATGGTGCTGGTCGGCAAGCCGGCCGAGCCGGTGCTCGACCTGGTCGAGCGGATCGCGCTGATCGTGTTCCGCATCGTCGGCATGCTGATGCGGCTGGCGCCGTTCGGCGCGTTCGGCGCGATGGCTTTCACGATCGGCAAGTACGGCGTCGAGTCGCTGGGCAACCTCGCCTGGCTGGTCGGCACCTTCTACGCGACCTCGCTGTTCTTCGTGCTGGTCGTGCTCGGCGCGGTCTGCTGGTTCAACGGCTTCTCGATCTTCAAGCTGCTGCGCTTCCTCAAGGCCGAGCTGCTGCTGGTGCTCGGTACCTCCTCGTCGGAAGCAGCCCTGCCCAGCCTGATCGCCAAGCTGGAAGGTGCGGGCTGCGAGAAGGGCGTAGTCGGGCTGGTCGTGCCCACCGGCTATTCGTTCAACCTCGACGGCACCAACATCTACATGACGCTCGCCGCGCTGTTCATCGCGCAGGCCTGCGGCGTGCACCTTAGCTGGGGCGAGCAGATCCTGCTGGTCCTCGTCTCGATGCTCAGCTCGAAGGGTGCTGCGGGCGTGACCGGCGCCGGGTTCATCACGCTGGCGGCGACGCTGTCGATCGTGCCGAGCGTGCCGGTGGCGGGCATGACGCTGATCCTGGGCGTGGACCGCTTCATGAGCGAGTGCCGCAGCCTCACCAATTTCGTCGGCAACGCGGTGGCGGCGATCGTCGTCGCGCGCTGGGAAAACAAGCTCGATCGGGAGGCGCTCGACGCCGCCCTCTCGGGTCGCAGCATTTCAAAATCAGAAGACCTAGAACAAATGGAACAGGGAGAGAGGGCATGAAGAAGGGATATGGGCGTATCGCCTTGACCGCGGGCAGCGCGCTGGGCGTGCTGATGCTCGCACAGGCGGCGCATGCGCAGGACGCGGCGGCGCTGGCCAGCCAGGAGGCGCCGGCCGCGCAGGAAGGCAATGAGAAGACCGACGAGATCGTCGTGGTCGGCACCCAGATCCGCGGCGCCAGCACCACCGCGGCGCTGCCCGTCTCGGTGCTCGACGCCAACCAGATCGACGCCACCGGCGCGCTTTCGGGCGACGAGCTGTTCCGCTCGATCCCGCAGGCCGGCGATGTGAGCTTCAACGAGTCGAACAACCCGCAGACCAGCAACGCGGCGCGCGGCGACGTCAATTCGATCAACCTGCGCAACCTGGGCGTAGGCAACACGCTGGTGCTGCTCAACGGCCGCCGCCTGGTGAGCCACCCGACCAGCCAGGCCGGCGACGGCAATGTGCCTGTGCTCGGCTACAACGCCAATTCGCTGCCGGTCGCCGGCATCCAGCGGCTCGAGATCCTGCGCGACGGCGCCGCCGCCATCTATGGCTCGGACGCGGTGGCGGGCGTGGTCAACACGGTCACCAGGAACAATATCGACGGCGGCTCGCTCGACATCCGCTATGGCGGGGCCGAGGGCACGCATCGCCGCGAATTCCAGGTGACCGGCACCGTCGGCAGCAACTTCGCGGAAGGGCGTGGCAACATCTCGCTCTATGTCGACTATACCCACCGCACGGCGCAGCTGGCCGAGGACCAGCCCTATACGGCGACGGACAACCTCATGTCCTATTTCGCCAATGATCCCGCCTATGCCGGCAACCTGACCGCCGACGGTCGCGCCACCCAGTCGCCCTGGGCCAATCTCGCCGTGGTCAACGGGCCCGGCACCATCCGCCGCAACCCGGGCAACCAGGCGCTGACCTCCTCGGCCGGCGCCTTCCACACCCAGTCGACCGCCAATGCCGGCTGCCTGGTGACGATCAGCGCCGATACCTGCTTCGGCACCGGCACCCGTGCCACGGCTACGACGCTGCGTTCGGAGCGATTCGATACGCGGCCGGGGACCACGGTTTCGCCGACGATCGAGCGCTATAACAGCTTCGCCAGCGCGCATTACGACATCTCGGACAGCGTCACCGTCTATGGCGAGGCGGGTTTCTATTACGCGGAGACGCACCGCATCCAGCCGCCGACGATCAACCTCAACGCGATCGTGATCCCGGCTTCCAACTATTGGAACCCGTTCGGCCCGACCACCTTCAACGGCGTCGCCAACCCGAACCGCATCGCCGGCCTGACCAACGTGCCCGCCGCCGGCCTGGCGGTGCGCCTGTCCACCTATCGCTTCGTCGATGCCGGACAGCAGGAAGTCGATGTCACCAACTGGCAGTCGCGCTTCCTGGGCGGCGTGAAGGGCCAGATCGGCAGCTTCGATTTCGACAGCGCGATCCTCTATTCGGAAGCCGAGGCGACCGACGTCTCGAACGCGATCAACATGACCGCGCTCCAGCGCAACCTCGCCCTCTCCACACCCGAGGCGTACAACCCCTTCAGCGGCGGCTGCGCGGCGACGCCGAGCGTCGGCGACTGCTCGCCCGCCTCGGGCACCACGATCGACTCGTTCCAGTTCGACCTGAAGCGCCGGTCCAAGACCACGCTCGCACTGGCTGATTTCAAGGTGTCGAACGGGCGCCTGCTCGCCCTGCCGGGCGGAAACCTGGGCGCGGCGTTCGGCATCGAGGGCCGCCGCGAGACGCAGCGCGACGACCGCGATCCCAACCTCAACGGCTCGATCGGCTTCGTCGACATGGTGACCGGCGAGACCAACCTCTCCAACGTCGCCGCCGTCAGCCCGACGCCGAGCACCAGGGGCGCCCGCACCGTCTTCTCGGCCTTCGCCGAACTCGCCGTGCCGGTGGTCTCGCCCGAGATGCACGTGCCGCTGATCCATCGCCTCGATGTACAGCTCGCCGGACGCTACGAGCATTACAGCGACTTCGGATCGGTGGCGAAGCCCAAGATCGCCGCGGCCTGGGACCTGGTCGACGGCCTGCGCATCCGCGGTTCCTGGTCGCAGGGCTTCCGCGCACCGAACCTCGAGCAGACCAACACCGTCGCCTATTCACGCCTCAATTCGAACACCGACTATTATCGCTGCGAGGCCGATTTGCGCGCCGGCCGCATCGCCAGCTACGGCGCCTGCTCGCGCGGCATCAGCTACTCGATCTTCGTCAGCGGCAATCCGAACCTGAAGCCGGAGAGCAGCACCAGCTGGACCATCGGCACCGTGCTCCAGCCCAAGTTCATTCCGGAGAGCGCCGGACGGCTGACGCTGACCGCCGATTTCTGGTCGATCAAGCAGACCGGCATCGTCGGCCAGTTCGGCGCGCAGAACGCGCTGGTGCTCGATTATCTCCTGCGCCTGCAGGGATCGAGCAACCCGAACGTGATCCGCGCCGCGCCGACCGCGGACGACACCCCGGTCTTCGCCGGCACCGGCCTGGCCCCGGCGGGCGCGGTGACCCGGATCAACGACCAGTTCGTCAACCTGCTGCCGCAGACGGTGCAGGGCATCGACGTCGCGCTGCTCTACAATGTCCGCACCGGCATCGGTAAGTTCGACCTGGCGATCAACGGCGCACGGCTGACCAAGTTCTCGCGCGATACCCCGCCGGCGGTGCAGGCGCTGTTCGACGCACGCGAAGCCGGGCAGATCAACGCCGCCACCCCGCTCACCGATGCGAGCGACCTGATCCAGGATCGGGGCAAGCCCAAGTGGCGAGTCACCGGCTCGCTCACCTGGTCGAAGAGCGGCTTCCAGGTCGGTGCCTTCGCCAATTATATCGGCACGGTCTACGACACCAACTTCCTCGACGCGAACGGCAACCCGTACAAGCTCGAGGGCCAGGTGACGTTCAACCTCTACACCCAATATCGCTTCAAGGGCGGGCTGGGCGACGATACGCGGCTTCGCGTCGGCGTGCGCAACCTGTTCGACAAGCAGCCCCCGATCACCGCCGACGGCTATCTGGGCTCGCTCTACAGCCCCTATGGCCGCTATTGGTACGTGACGCTCGGTACGAGGTTCTGATGCGCTTTCTCCTCTCCCTCCTGGCCACGATGTTCATCGCGGCCAGCCCCGCCTTCGCCCAGGACAAGCTGGGTAAGCCCGAAGTCTATGCCGTGTGGCCGGGCAACCCGCCCGGCCACGGCAAGCCGACGGGCCCGGAAAAGGTGGGCAACGAGGGAGGGCAGACCGGCTCCTGGTCGAACATCTCGGAGCCGCGCTACGAAGTCTACCGCCCCACCCACCCCAATGGCGCAGCGGCACTGCTGCTGGGTGGCGGCGGTTACTTCCGCATCCAGATCGGCTCGGCCAAGGACGTGGCGGCGAAGCTCGCCGCCGCCGGCATCACGCCGATCATCCTCTATTACCGCCTGCCGGGCGACGGCTGGAATGCCGATGCTCCCTTCCAGGACGCGCAGCGTACGCTTCGCCTGCTCAAGGCCGGCGCCAAGCGCTGGGGTCTCGATCCGGCGCGGATCGGCGTGGTCGGCATGTCGGCCGGCGGGCACCTGGCCGGCATGATGGCGACACGCAGCGATCATGATTTCTATGCCCCGATCGACGATGCCGACAAGCTGAGCGCCGCGCCGGCCTTTGCCGGCATGATCTACCCGGTCGTCTCGATGCGGCCGCCGATCGACACCACCCAGACCCGGAAGAAGCTGTCGGTGCTGCCCGACTATCGCGACTTCTACTCCGTGGAAGCGCAGGTGGGGCCGACGACTCCGCCGGTGTTCCTGGCACACGCCGCCGACGATCCGATCGCCAATGTCGAGCATACGCTGCGCATGTTCGGCGCAATGAAGGCTGCCGGGCGGCCGGTGGAGATGCATGTGTTCGAGAAGGGCGGCCATAGCTGGGGCGCCGGCAAGCCGGGCACGCTGGTGGCGCAGTGGCCAGAGCTGTTTCTTGCCTGGCTTCGCGAGCACCAGCTCATCTCCGGCCGGTGATAGCGTTACCACTTGGCAAGGAACCCGGGACAGTCCAGACATTGTGCAATGATCGATTCTTGCACCGTTCCCGATCCATCTTGTCGGGTTTGCGCCGCTCGCTCGTCTAGCTAGCGGAAGCGACGTTGCGGGACCTTGCGAACATGCTCGCCAAGGCAAAGCGCGCGGTAGTACGGCGCGGCGTCGCCGAACAGGATGCGGATGAGCTGGTGCAGGAGGCTTTCCTGAGGATCGAGCGCTACGAGCGCGACCGGACCGCCCGCTCGCGCGAGGCGCTGCTGGTGACGGCAGCGGTCAATCTCTCGATCGATCGCAAGCGTCGCGATGCGCGCGCGCCGTTCGCCGAGACGCCCGACCTGCACAATATCGCGGACTCGACACCCGATCCCGCGCAGATCATGGAACAGCAACGACGGCTTGAACATGCCAAGGCAGGGCTGGAAACACTGCCGGAACGAACCCGCCGTATCCTGCTGCGGCGAAGGCTGGAAAATGCCAGCTATGCCGAAATTGCGGCCGATGAGGGGATGAGCGTGGCGGCGGTGGAGAAGCAGGTGGCGCGGGCGACGCTCCAGCTGATGCAATGGATGGAGGGGTGGTGAGCCAGCCCTATTCCCGCGCATCGGCCGAAGCCGCCGCCTGGCTTGCCCGTCTCCAGGGCGACGCTCGCACGCCCGCGCGCGAGGCCGCCTTCCAGGATTGGCTGCGCGCCGATCCCGCGCATCAAAGCGCGTTCGAGCGCGCGACCGATATCTGGGCGGACCTGCCCGGCGCCGCGCTGCTGCTCGACGAGCCACCGGTCCGCGCGGCAAGCACCGCGCCAACGCCGATAGCGGAAGCCCGCGCGCGGTGGCGGCTGCCGCTCCACCAGCTGGCACTCGCGGCATCGCTGCTCATCGCGGTCGGCATCGGCAGCTTCCTCTGGCTGAGCCGGCCCTCCATCTATTCCACCGCGATCGGCGAGCAGAAGGTCGCGACGCTGGAGGATGGCAGCCGCATCGCGCTCAACACCGACAGCAGCGTCGAGGTGCGCTATGATCCGGCCCAGCGGCTCGTCGAGCTCGAACATGGCGAGGCGATGTTCGAAGTCGCGCACAATACCGCCCGCCCCTTCATCGTCCGCGCCGGCGACAAGCAGGTCCGCGCGGTCGGCACCAGCTTCGTGGTGCGGCGCGAGGACAAGGAAGTGACCGTCATCCTGCTGCAGGGCAAGGTGGTGGTGACCGACATCCGCCCAGCGGTGAAGCGGATCGCCCCCACCTATCTCACCCCTGGCGAACGGCTGCGCGCGCAGCCCGAAGGCGCCGTGCGGGTCGATGCGCAGCCAGCTGAGATCGCCACCGCCTGGCGCCGCGGCCAGGCGATGTTCTCGGACACGCCGCTGATCGACGCGGTTGCCGAGCTGAACCGCTATGGCGGCCCGCGCCTCGTCGTTGACGATCCCCGGCTTGCCACCCTGCGCGTGTCCGGTGTGTTCGCTACCAACGACACCGGCGAGTTCGCCCGTGCCGTGGCCGCGCTGCACGGGCTGCGCATCGAGCAGACCGGCCAGACTATGCACATTGTGCGCTGATTTCAGGCGCGGTGACATTTTTGTTTCTTTGCCATGTCGGTTTCGCAACGCAGCATCGTCTAGACCTGTGAGGGAGTGAGAAAAGGTCGCACTCCCCCGGGGGAAAATCATGCCGTCCAAGCTCACGCTGTCCACGCTCGCTGCAAGTTGCTGCCTCTTCGTCATTCCGGTCGCCCAGGCGCAGACGCGCTACAGCTTCGACATGGCGGCGCAGCCGCTCGAGGCCGCGCTCCGCTCGGTGGCGACGCGCACTTCGACGAACATCATCTTCGACAGCGCGGTAATCCGGGGGCGGACCGCGCCGGCGCTGCATGGCGAGTATACGGCGCAGGGCGCATTCCAGGCGCTACTGCAGGGATCGGGGCTCTCGCTCAACGCGACCCAGGGCGGTTCGTACATCGTTTCCGCGCCCGCCGGGCAGAACCGCACCAGCGGCGAGAAGGGCGCGATCACCGGCCACCTGACCCGCGAGCAGGGCGGCCGCGCGCTTGCCGGCGCGTTGGTCCGGATCGCCGAGACCGGCGACAGCACCACCGCTGACAAGAATGGCGACTTCAGCTTTCCCGATGTCGCACCGGGCCAGTATACGCTGGAGATTTCCTTTCTCGGCTTCGGCACCCGCACCCAGCCGATCGTGGTGGGATCGGGAAACGCCTCGACCATCGACCTGGCGATGAACGAAGGGGTTGAGGAGGGCGTACCGATCGTCGTCTACGGTACCCGCAGCGCCCGCGCCAACGCGCTCAACCTGCAGCGCGCGGCCGAGAACAACACCGAAGTCGTCTCGGCCGACGACCTGGGCAATTTCACCGGCACCACCTTTTCCGACGCGCTGCGCCGCACCGCCGGCGTCTCGTTCCAGCGCGACAGCGTGACCGGCGACGGCACCAACGTGATCGTCCGCGGCCTCGATCCGGACATGAACAACGTCAAGCTCAACGGCCTGCAGCTGCCCGTCGGCAACGGCACCGGCCGCTCGGCCGACCTGAGCAACCTGCTCGCGGACTCGGTCGGCAAGATCACGATCAGCAAGAGCCTGCTCCCCAGCCAGGACAGTGCCGGCACTGGCGGCCTGATCGAGATCGAGACGCTGTCCCCGCTCAACCGCCCGCACCGCTACGCCAACCTCCAGGTCGAGGGCGGCCTGAGCGGCAAGGACTTCAGCAAGGACTTCCTGGTCTCCGGCACCGTTGCCGGCCGCTTCGGCGCGCAGGACAATTTCGGCCTGAGCGCGTCGGTCCAGTATCGCCGCAACTCGGTGCGCAACGTGTCGTACAACACGGTGACCAAGTTCGGCGCGTTCCTGCCCAATGCCGCCAACGGCACCCCGACGCTGACCGCGGGGGACGCGGTCAACCCGAACGCGATGTTTCCCTTCGTGCCCGGGGATGACGGCGCCTACATCACCCAGCTCGAGACCAGCTTCAACCATGTGAAGCAATCGACCCTGGCGGCGACGGTCTCGGCCGAGTGGAACATCGGCAACCACAGCAACTGGAAGTTCGATTTCCAGCATGCGGAGGTCAACCGCACCTATTACGCGATGACCGACATCTTCACCGCTACCAGCAAATATTCGGACGTGCCCGGCGGCCAGGCGATCTCGGCGCTGCACCTCGACCTGACGCCCGGCAATGCCGCGCTGGGGCGGGAGCAGGCGTACAGCTACGATCCCGACGCCAAGACGATCACCGATACCTACAGCTTTTCGGGCAAGAGCACCGCGGGCAAGCTGACCTTCAACTATCTCGCCGGCTATGCGCATGGCAGCGAGAAGCATGACCGCAACACCACGCTGGACATGCGGGTGAGCGGCATCGATGCGACCGCGGCTTATTTCCAACCCGGCGCGACCGACTCCACGCTCGGCTACATCATCACCCCGTTCGCCCGGCGCAGCGGCGACGCAATCCCGATCCCGCTGCTCAGCACCGCCGGCTGGGCGCTGATCAACGATTCCTCGCGCTACACGATCACCAACGGCACCGGCGGCATCGACAAGACCACCGGCAGCAACAACCGCTATACCGGCGAGGCGAGCCTGCGCTGGGACATGGACTGGGGCTTCCTGAAGTACGTCCAGGTCGGCGGGCGCTTCGAGCGGGCCGAGTTCAAGCATGACCTGACCCGCACCCAGTTCGCCGGCAACGCCTCGATCGCGTCGCTCGGCCTGCCCTTCTCGCCGACCGACCTCACCCGGGTGGGCGTGACCGGCGCCAACTTCACCGCGATGAGCGAGGGGACGGTGATCCGCTTCCTCGACAATCTCGGCAATTATCCGCAGGTCGTGCTCTCGCCGATCGCGCCGGCCATCGGCCAGGACAAGCAGAAGACGCGCGAGGACAATTACGCCGCCTATGTCCAGAGCCGGCTGCAGTTCGGCAAGCTCGAGATCGTCGGCGGCGTGCGCTACAACCGCACCGAACTGTCGGCCTCGAACCTGGTGTTCCCGACCTATATCGGCCCGATCCTGCCCGCCAATGGCGGCGGCTTCGGCAGCGACATCCTCTTCCAGAACCAGTTCAGCAAGCTGGTGACCGAGACGGCGGAGTCGGAGGATTTCCTGCCGCGCGTGCTGTTCAATTTCCGCCAGAGCGATAATCTGATCTTCCGCGGCGGCTATTTCCTGTCGGTCGCGCGGCCGCAGATCAACGACCTGTCGCAGCAGACCCGGATCAGCTTCATCAACATCCCGATCCCGGGCCCGGACGGCGTCAAGCCGATCCTGCAGATCAATTCGGGCAACCCGAACCTGAAGCAGGCGACCACGCATAATTTCGACCTGAGCGCCGAATATTACCACAAGATCGGCATCATCAAGCTGAGCGGCTTCTACAAGCGGATCAACAACCTGCTCCAGGCCAACCAGACCAACGGCCCGGCCAACCTGGCCAACATCACGCTGCCCAACAGCCCCTATTTCCAGGGCGCGCCCTATTTCGACCCGGCGCATCCGGAGAATTACTTCATCAACGGCGGCTCGCCGATCAACAGCAAGCATCCCGCCACCATCTGGGGCGTGGAAGGCCGGTTCGAGCGGCAGTTCGACTTCCTGCCGGGCGCG
Organism: Sphingomonas kyeonggiensis; assembly: GCF_014204495.1. Classification (GTDB taxonomy): domain Bacteria; phylum Pseudomonadota; class Alphaproteobacteria; order Sphingomonadales; family Sphingomonadaceae; genus Sphingomonas; species Sphingomonas kyeonggiensis_A. The sequence goes on from NZ_JACHLN010000003.1 coordinate 586,654, forward strand.
CTGGCCGGGCTCGGCGTGATCGCCAACTACACCTACACCAAGAGCAGCCGCTACCAGCAGTATAGCTGGGCCTATGCGCCGGCCGGCCAGAGCAACGTCTATGAGTTCTCGGGCCTGCCGTTCAACCAGCAGCCCAAGCACAGCGGCACGCTCGCGCTGACCTATCAGAAGTACGGCTTCGACGGCACGCTGGCCTATAGCTTCCAGTCGAAGACGCTCGACAATTTCTACCCGCGCGGGCTGTCGGTCTACAACCAGGACGTCCAGACGCTCGACCTGCGCGGCGAATACTACATCGATCGCGGCCGGAAATACCGGATCTATGTCGAGGGTTCGGACCTGCTCAAGGGCACCGAGACGCCCGACGTCCAGCAGCTCATCGCCGGTTACTACACCCGCGCGACCTATCTCGGCGGGCGCAAGTTCAAGATCGGCGCCGCCGCGATCTTCTGAGGCACTGCACGCACCTGCCGGCTCCCCTGTGCGCAGGGAGCCGGCTCTTTTTTGCTTGAGGATATTCCCATGAAGGCCACCAGGTTGCTCCTAGCCGCGGCGAGCTTCGCCATCGCCGCCGCACTGCCCGCCAGTGCGCAGGAGCTTGTTCCGTACCAGCAGTTCACGCTTCCCAACGGCCTGCGCGTCGTGGTGCACGAGGACCACAAGACGCCGAAGGTGGCGGTCGCGGTCTGGTATCACGTCGGATCAATGAACGAGCCCGACGGCAAGTCCGGCTTCGCGCACCTGTTCGAGCACCTGATGTTCAACGGATCGGAGCATCACGACAAGGAATATATGCCGCCGCTCCAGGAGATCGGCGTCTCGGGCGTCAACGGCGCCACCTCGCTCGACCAGACCTATTATTACGAGATCGTCCCGACCGGCGGACTCGAGCGCGTGCTCTGGCTGGAATCGGATCGCATGGGCTATCTTGCCGGCGCGATCAGCCAGGCCAAGCTCGATGAGCAGCGCAAGGTCGTCCAGAACGAGAAGCGCACCCGCGAGAACACCCCCTATGCGCTGATGGACCAGCGCGAGGCGGCGGCGCTGTTCCCGGTGGGCCACCCCTATCACCACCCGACGATCGGCTCGATGGAGGACCTGAGCGCGGCTTCGCTCGACGACGTGAAGGGCTGGTTCGCCCAATATTATGGCGCGACCAACGCCGTGGTCACGCTGTCGGGCGACGTCACGCTCGAACAGGCCAAGACGCTGGTCACCAAGTATTTCGGCAGCGTCCCCGCCGGCCAGCCGGTCAGCCGCACCACAGCCTGGGTGCCGACGCTGGAGCGCGACAAGGGCGAAGTGATGCAGGACGCGGTGCCGCAGACCGCGATCGCCTGGAACTGGGCGGTGCCCGGCCGCGGCACGCCCGAGGCCTCGGCGCTCCAGCTTGCCGCCCAGGCGCTCGGCCGCGGCAAGACCTCGCGCCTCTACCAGGTGCTGGTCCAGGAGAAGCAGCTCGCCACCTATGCCTCGGCCCAATATGCGGGCTATGCCATCGCCGGCATCTTCTCGGTCGATCTGCGGCTGAAGCCGGGCGTCGATCGCGCGGTGGCCGAAGCGGCGGTGAAGCAGGTGCTCGACGAGTTCCTCGCAAAGGGCCCGACCCCGGCCGAACTCGCCCGGGTCAAGGCCAGCGCCTATGCCGACAATGCCCGCGCGATGGAGTCGATCTACGTCAAGGCGATGGCGCTCTCCGACGGTGCGGTCTTCGCGGGCAACCCGGGCAATTATGCGGTGGAGGACAAGCGCTTCCAGGCGCTGACCGCGGCGCAGGTGCGCGGTGCCGCCACCACCTGGCTCGGCAAGCCCAACTACAAGCTGACCGTACTGCCCTTCGGCAGCCCGAAGGTCATCGCCGATGGCGCCGACCGTACCAAGCTGCCGCCGCTTGGCCCCTCGCCCGCGCTCAAGCTTCCGGAGCTGCGCGAGGCGAAGCTCAGCAATGGCATCCGCGTGGTGCTGGCCGAGCGCCCGGGCACGCCGACCGTCGACATGACCATGGTGTTCGATGCCGGCCAGGCTGCCGAGCAGAAGCTCAAGCACGGCATCGGCGGCTTCACGCTGGGCATGATGGACGAAGGCACCACCACGCTCAGCGGCACCCAGTTCGCCGAGCGCCAGGCGCTGCTCGGCGCGCGCCTCTATGCCACGTCGAGCGTCGACACGACCGACTTCATGGTCTCGTCGATGACGCGTTCGCTGCCTGAGACGGTAGCGCTCTGGGCCGACTATATCCGCAACCCCGGCTTCCGCGCCGCCGACCTCGAACGCGACCGCCAGCTCCACCTCTCGGGCCTGGCCCAGTCGCTCGCCTCACCCGACGAGATCGCCCAGCGGACCTTCACCAACCTGATCTATGGCGCCGACCATGCTTATGGCGTGCCGCTCGCCGGCCGGGCAGAGACGCTGAAGTCGATCACCCGCGAGGATTTAGTCGCTTTCCACGACGCCTGGCTGCGGCCCGACAATGCGGTGATCTACGCCGCCGGCGGCACCGATCTCGCAACGCTGACCGCCGCGCTCGAAAAGGCGTTCGGCGACTGGAAGGCACCGGTCCAGGCGAAGGGCGAGAAGACTATCGCGCCCGTCGCGGACATCACCGCCCCGCGCGTCGTGCTGGTCGACAAGCCAGGCGCGATCCAGTCGGTTATCCGGGTCGGCCAGATCATGCCGAAGGGCGATGATCCGCGCGGGTTCGAGATCGGCGCGATGAACGACGTGCTCGGCGGCAACTTCACCGCGCGGCTCAACATGAACCTGCGCGAGGACAAGGGCTGGACCTATGGCGCCAGTTCCTATGTCGCGGAAGCGCGCGGGCCGCAGGTGTTCGGCGTGGCGACCAGCGTGCAGACCGACAAGACTTCGGAAGCGCTGGGGGAGATCGACAAGGAACTGCACGGCATCCGCAAGGACAAGCCCGCCACCCAGGCCGAGCTCGACCTCCTGACCAAGGGCGAAGTGCTCGGTCTGCCCGGCCGGTTCGAGACCAACAATGCGATGGTCGGCTATCTCCAGTACGTGAACCGCTTCGGCCGGTCCTATGACTGGATCACGACCCTGCCCGCGCAATATGCGGCGCTGCGCACCGACACGATCACCAATACCGCGCAGCTGCTCCATCCGGACGCGATGACCTGGGTCGTCGTCGGCGATCTTTCGAAGATCGAGGAGAAGGTCCGCGCGCTCAAGCTCGGCCCGGTCGAGGTGTGGGACGCGGAAGGACACAAGCTGCGCTAAGCGCCGATTCAGGCAATCCTCGGCGGCCGGCCCGGTTCATCCGGCCGGCCGTTTGCCGTTCACCGCCCCGACGCAGGATCGGCACGGCTCGACCGACCCTACGCGTTTGTACGGAATGCGGTCCGCTTCATGATTGAATATTTCCGAAATGGATGAATGACGGAGCAGAAATGACCGACAGCGCCTATTTCGCACAGCGTGCCGACGAGGAACGCGACGCTGCGCTGCGTGCCAAGGGCATGGCCAGCTTCCGCGCGCATATGGGCATGGCGCAGGAATATGAGCGTCGCGCCCGCGGCTTCGAACCGCGCCACGCCGACAAGGTCGTGCTCGACTAGGTCGGGTCCGGCCTGCGGCAGATCGACCGCGCCAGCCCTCCCCATACCAAAGTCTGAGTGCGCATCCTTTGGCGCCTCTTGAGTATATTTGATTAGATAGCTATCTATCTAATATGACTCGAGCCAATCTTCGACGCGATGTTGCGCGCACCATGCCGCAGGTGAGCCGTGGCTGGCGCCAGCTCGCCGATGCCGCGCTCGCCGAACTCCGCGTTTCCAATTCGATGGGCTGGTGCCTGATCCACCTCCACCGGCTCGGACCCGAGGCGCGCCAGACCGACCTGGCGCAGGAGATCGGGATCACCGGCCCCTCCACCGTCTCGGTGCTCAACCAGCTCGAACAGGCCGGACTGGTCGAGCGCGTGCCCAACCCCGAGGACAAAAGATCGAACCGCCTGGTGCTGACCGAAGCCGGCGCGGCGCTGGTCGACAAGATCGAGGCCCGCTTCGCCCAGCTGCGCCGCGAGCTGTTCAACGGCGTGCCCGAGGCGGAGATCGCGACGATGCTGCATCTCCTCGAGCTGCTCAACGCCCGGATAGCGGAGCGGCGAGGCTGAGCCATGGGGCAGGGATTCGGGCTTCCCACCGCGCTGTTCGCGGTCAAATGCTATGTCGCGGCGATGCTCGCGCTGTATATTTCGCTGAGCATCGGGCTTGAGCGGCCCTATTGGGCCTTCCTGACCTCGTTCATCGTTGCCCAGCCGCTCGCCGGCGCGGTGATCTCCAAGGCGCTGTTCCGGCTGATCGGCACCTTTGTCGGCGGGGTCGCCGCCGTCGCGATGGTGCCGCCCTTGGTCAATGCGCCGGAACTGCTCACGCTGGCGATCGCGAGCTGGCTGGCGATCTGCGTGTTCGTCTCGCTGCTCGACCGCACGCCGCGCGCATACATGTTCGTGCTGGCCGGCTACAGCGCCTGCATCATCGCGCTGCCGAGCGTCGATGCGCCCGGCGAGATCTTCACCGTCGCGATCCTGCGCGTGCAGGAGATCGGCATCGGCATATTGTGCAGCAGCCTGGTGCATGGCGTGGTGATGCCCGGATCGATCACCCGGCTGCTGCTGTCGCGCGTCGATGCGATGCTGGGCGATGCCGAGCGCTGGTCGCGCGACGCGATCGCCACCACGCCGGTGCCCGAGCTCGAGGCCGAGCGCCGCCGCCTTGCGCTCGACGTGACCGAGCTCCACCAGCTCTCGATCCACCTCCCCTTCGACCCCTCGCGCCTCGCCCCACGCGTGCGTACCGTGCGCGCGCTGCAGGACCAGCTCTCGATGCTCCTCCCACTCGGCGCCGCCGTGCAGGACCGGCTCGAGAACTTCCAGAGCGCAGGCGGCACCGTCTCGCCGGAAGTCACCGCGCTGATCGACGATTGCCGCGCCTGGCTCGCAGCGCCCGAGGCCGACCCCGCCGAGCGCCATACAAGCGCCGAAGCCCTGATCGCACGTTGCACGGCGCTGGAGCCCGAGGCCGGCCCCGAGACCAGCTGGACCGAGATGCTCCGCCTGAGCCTGCTCGCCCGGCTCGGCGCGCTGATCGCGGTGCACCGCGACTGCCGCGACCTGCGCGACCAGCTCATCACCCATCGCCGCCAGCCCGTTACCCCGCGCGTCGCCGAGCTGCTCGGCGGGCGTCGCAACCGCGAGCTGCACCGCGACTATGCCGGCGCGGCGCGCGGCGCGTTCGGCGCCTTCGTCACCATCCTGCTCGGCTGCGCGCTGTGGATCGGCAGCGGCTGGGCGGACGGATCGACCGCGGTGATGCTCGCCGGCGTGTTCCTCGCGCTGTTCTCCGCCTTCGACAACGCACTGGCACCGCTCAAGGGCTTCATGATCGGCACGCTGATCGCAACCGTGCTCGGCGCGATCTACGGCTTCGCCATCCTCCCCATGCTCGATGGCTTCTGGATGCTCGCGCTGGCGCTCGCCCCGGTGCTGCTGGTCGGCGGCGCGCTGATGTCATCCCCGCGCTATGGCGGCATCGCGCTGCCAGCGATGATGGGCATGGGCAGCCCGGCGCTGCTCGCCGCGACCTACAGCAGCGACTTCGCCAGTTATGCCAATGGCTCGATCGCCCAGCTGGTCGGCACCTGGTTCGCGATCGTGATGACCGCGCTGATGCAGGCAGCCGGCGCACACCATGCGATCCGGCGGACGATCCGCGCCGGCTGGGCCGATATCGCCCAGCGCGCCAATTTGATGCGCGCGCCGGACGTGCGCGGCTGGATCAACCGGATGCTCGACCGGATCGGACTGCTCGCGCCCCGGCTTGCCGCGATCGGCGAGGACAGCGGCCGCCCGCTCTACGACGCGCTGCGCGACCTGCGCACCGGCGTGGCGATCGGCGAGCTGCGCCAGCTGCGGCTGGATCTGCCGCCCGGGCAAGGCGACGCGCTGACCGAGGTGCTCTCGGGCGTGGCCGACTATTATCGCGGCCTCGATCCCGACCTGCCGCCCCCCTCCGATCCTACGCTGCTCGACCGAATCGACGGCGCCATCGCCGCGACCGCCGACTATCCCCAGCCCGCCTTCCGCCGCGAAGGCACGCTCGGTCTGGTCAGCCTGCGCCGCAACCTTTTCCCTGAAGCAGCCAGTTACCGGAGGGCCGCATGATCGGCGAAGTCTCGCTGGACGGCGTCTACCTGCCGACGCTGTTCGTCCTCGCGCTCGGCGCACTGGCGCTGAGCTTCGTGCTCACCCGGCTGATCGGTGCCTTCGGCCTCTATCGCTTCGTCGCCTATCGCGCGGCGGTCGACCTCAGCCTGTTCGTGCTGAGCCTCGGCCTGCTCGCCTTCCTCGTCCCGTTCTTTGGATTGCGTCTATGAAACGTCTCGCCCTCCCGCTGGCGCGCAGCGCCGCCACCCTCGTCATCGTCCTCGCCGCGATCGCCGTGGCGGTGTGGATGTGGAACCATTATGAGCGCAGCCCCTGGACGCGCGACGGGCGGGTGCGCGCCGATGTCGTGCGCGTGACGCCCGATATCGGTGGCCTCGTCACCTCGGTGGCGGTGCACGACAACCAGCCGGTAAAGGCCGGCGACCTGCTCTTCGTGATCGACACGCCCCGCTACGCCCTGGCGCTGCAACAGGCCAATGCCCGGGTGGCGAGCGCGCAGGCCACGCTCGGCCAGGCCCGCCGCACCGCACGGCGCGACCTGGCGCTGGGCGACCTCGTCGCCGCCGAAGCGCATGAGCAGAACCTCGCCGCCGTCGCCACCGCCGAGGCCGCGCTGGCCCAGGCGATCGGTGCCCGCGATGCCGCCGCGCTCGACCTGAAGCGCACCCGCGTCCACGCCTCGGTCAACGGCGTCGTCACCAATCTCGACCTCCACCCGGGCGACTATCTGGGCGCGGGCAAGCAGGCGATGGCCCTGATCGACCGCGACAGCCTGCGGATCGAAGGCTATTTCGAGGAGACCAAGCTGCCGCTCGTCTGCATCGGCGCGCCTGTCCATGTCCGGCTGATGGGCGAGAGCGCCGACCTGACCGGCCATGTCGACAGCATCGCCTATGGCATCAACGATTCCACCCGCAGCGACAGCGGCAACCTGCTGCCCACCGTCCAGCCGACCTTCTCCTGGGTCCGCCTCGCCCAGCGCATCCCGGTGCGGGTGCGGCTCGACAAGGTGCCGGCGGACATGCGGCTGATCGCCGGGCGCACCGCCACCGTTACCGTCCAGCCCGCCGACCCCAATGCCAAGCAGCCGGTGGCCTGCCACCATGCGTAAGCCGCTCACCGCATCGCTGATCGCGCTGGCGCTGACCGGCTGCGCTACCGCCGGGCCGGACTATCATCCGCCCGAGACCTCGGCCGCCACCGCGCCCGGCGCCACGGGTCCGTTCCTCTCGGCCACCGGCCCGGGGATCGATGGCAGCGCTCCGCTGCCCGATCACTGGTGGCGGCTCTACCAGGACCCGCAGCTCGACGGGCTGATCGAGCAGGCGCTGTCCGCCAATACCGACCTGCGCGTCGCCCAGGCCAATCTGGTGCGCGCCGAGGCGGTGCTGCGCGAGGCCGATGCCGGCCGCGACGTCACCACCGGGATCAGCGGCGGCACCACGCTCGCCCGCCCCTCGGGCACCGGCACCGACCTGCCGGGCAACGTCGCCTATAATTTCGGGGTCAGCGCCTCCTATCCGATCGACCTCAACGGCCGGCTGCGCCGCGCGATCGAGGCGAGCCAGGCCGATGTCGAGGCGGTGACCGCGGCGCGCGACTATGTCCGCGTCAGCGTCGCCGCCGCCACCGCGCGCGCCTATGGCCGGGTCTGCGCCGCCAATTACCTGCTCGGGGTCAACCGCAAGGTCGTGGCGCTCCAGCGCGACACGCTGACCGCGACCCGGCGACTGTTCCGCGGCGGGCGCGGCACCGCGTTCGACGTCAGCCGCGCCCAGGTCGCGGTGGAGACCAGCGAAGCGGCACTCCCCGCCTTCGAAGGGCAGCGCCAGTCCGCGCTCTACCTGCTCGCCACGCTGCTCGGAAAACCGCCCGCCGACTATCCGCGCGAAGTCGCCGATTGCGCTGTGCTGCCGAGCCTGCGCAGCCCGCTGCCGACCGGCGATGGCGCCGCGCTGATCCGCCGCCGGCCCGATATCCGCCAGGCCGAGCGCAAGATCGCCGGCGACACCGCGCGGCTGGGCGTCGCCACCGCTGCGCTCTATCCGCAGATCAGCATCGGCGGGTCGCTGGGCCTGTCCGGGCCGCTCAAGGACATTGGCGGCGGCACGTCCTTCGGGTTCAGCCTGGGGCCGCTGCTCAGCTGGTCCTTCCCCAACCGGCCGGTGGTCAAGGCACGGATCGCCCAGGCCGACGCGCAGGTGCAGGCCGATCTCGCCGGATTCGACGGCTCCGTGCTCGAAGCGCTGCGCCAGACCGAGACCGCGCTCGAGACCTATCGCCGCGACGCACAGCGCGCCGATGCCCTTGCCCGGGCAAGCGGCAGCGCGGCGCAATCGGCGGCGCAGGCGGGCAAGCTGTTCCGCTTCGGCCGAGGCGACTTCCTGTCGCTGCTCGATGCCCAGCGCAGCTATGCCGGCGCCGAAGTGACCAGCGCGGCGGCGCGGGCGCAATTGCTCGACGACCAGTTGGCGATCTTCCTCAGCCTCGGCGGAGGCTGGGAATAGCCGGCCTCACTTGCCGGCGACGCGCTCCCATTGCCAGGCGGCGACGGTCTCGCCGCGCGGCAGGTAGCGGATCGACAGCGTCTCGGTGCCGCGCTTCACTTCGAGCGTCAGCATCCGGGTCTGGTCGCCCTGCAGGCCGTCCTGCGAGAAGGTGTTGAGGATCTCGTCGCCGTTCCGCAGCCCGGCCTTCTCCGCTTCCGAGCCGGCGATCAGCCCCTTCACCAGCTTGGGGCGCACGGTCAGCGATGCGGGATCGAAGCCGAGGTCGAACCGGCGCAGCTGGCGCGAGACGCGGCGGAAGCCGGGGCCGAACGCGTCGGACGGCGGGGTGACCGTGCCGCCGGCGAGCATCGCGTCGAGATCGGCGACACCCTTGGCGCCGAGCTGCTGGCTGAGCAGCGAACGCCACAGCGCCTCGTTCATCGGCTTGCCCGCCTGGCGCGCCGCCAGCATCGTCCGGACCATATCGTCGAGGCTGTGCTTGCCGGCCGAAGCTTTGCGCACCGCGGCGTCGAGCGCGGCGAAATAGAGCGAGCCGCGATCATAGGGCAGCACGCGGATGCGGGTGTCCTTCCAGAAGCCGCCCGGGATCTCCGAGTTCGGCACGTTGATCTTGATATTGGTATAGTAGCGCGCGGCGGTCTCGTTGAGGTCCGCCAGGAACTCGTCGGCGGTGATCATGCCGGCGCGATAGGGCAGCATGCGCTGGTAGTGCACGGCCAGCCCCTCCCCGAACCAGGACCGGTCGAGCCCGCCCGCTGAGTCCATCGATTCATCGAGCGAGCGTACCCAGCTGTGCAGCATCTCGTGCGCGAGCAGCGACTTGAGGTCGTCGGGCTTGGAGATGTGGTTGAAGGTGAAGGCGAAGCTGTCGGTCAGGCCGATGCCGCTGCCGGGGTTGCGGACATTGGTGCGCCCGAACACCCCGAAGCTGGGCGGCATATAGCCGAAGAACTTGCCGTAGAAGCGGTGAAGATCGCCCGCCCAGTGCATCAGCGGGTCCATCGCGAAGGGCGGCGTGCCCTGCCAGGCGGCGAAGAAGCCGTCGCCGCCCGCCTGGAACACGCCGGGCTTGCCGGCCATGTAGTAGACCGAGGAGAGACGCGATGCGGGCAGCGGTTCGCTGCTGGTGATGTCGCCCACGCCGAAGCTGGAGACGCCGACCCCGCCCGGGCCATAGGCGGCGAAGTCCCAATGGATCTTCGCACGGCGCGCGGTCTCGTCGGCGGGGAGGATCACGAACGCGTTGGCGGCGGCCGAGAAGCCGTCCAGCTCGGTGCGCATCTCATATTGCGGCAGCGCGAGTGGCGGCGCGGCGGCATCGATCGGCACGCGGTAGCGGATCGTGACCGCGCCATCGATCGCGCGCGGCGCCTGCCAGATGCGCGTGCGGTTGGAGCCGTCTTCCTCGACATCCTTCACCGTGGCCGCGATCGTGCCACTGGCGTCGGTGATCGCCAGGCCCTGCAGGTCCTTGCCGCTGGTCACCACGGTGTTGGCGACCAAAGCGAGCTTGAACAGCTCTTCCCCGGCCTTGCGATGCACGCCCTGCGTGACCACCGTCACATCGACATAGGGAATGTTGTGTGCGGCATCGGGCGCCGAGGGCGCGATCGTGATCGCCAGTTCGGGTGCCGGCTCGGCGGTTCCGCCATTGCTTGCCGAAACCGGCACCAGAGCAATGGCCATGGCCAGGACAGTGTTTCGGGCAAGCTTGGTCATGCATTCTCCTCCGCTGCCCCGATCCTATCGGCTGGAGCCGCGAAAATTTCTGCGATCTCCCGCCGCAGAACCGGTCTTGCACATGATTTATGCGTGGTCGGCGCTCTGCCCGACCGATTGCCGCGCGAACCGCACCGGCAGCGCGGTGCTGCTCTTTAGGTTTTCCAGCACGATGCTGGAGCGGGCCGTCGCCACTTCGGGGGCGACCAGCAGCTCGCTGACGAGGAAACTGTTGAAGCTCGCCAGGTCGCGCGTCGCCACCTTGAGGATGATGTCCGCCTCGCCGGTCAGCGCCTGGCATTCGAGCACTTCGTCCATCGCGATGATGCGCTGGTGGAAGGTCTCCAGCCATCCGGCCTCGTGCGAGCGCAGGCTCAGCAGCACATAGGCGCTGACGCCGATCCCCAGCTTCTCGGCGTCGAGCACGCCCGCCACCCGTGCCAGATATCCGGCCTCGCGCAGCTGATGCATCCGGCGCGAACATTGCGAGGCGGAGAGATGCACGCGCTCGCTCATCTCAACCGGGCCGATATCGCCCTGCACCTGCCATTGCTCGAGGATACGGAGATCGAAGCTGTCGAGTTCGCGCGCCATTCGGCGATCCTGCATCAAATTTGCGCGAACCGCCATATCTATACATCGATGATGCAATATCAGCCAAAAGAACGGCCATTTCGCACGCACTTTGGCGTGTCACCCCGGTATTTTGCAGTGCAATAACAAAGGGGTCTCACCATGTCGTTCGATACGCTTGCGCTCCAGCCCGCAGATCCGCTGCTCAAGATCATCGGCGCGTTCCGCCGCGATACCCGCACCGACAAGATCGATCTGGGCGTCGGCGTGTTCCGCGACGAGGACGGCAACACGCCGGTGATGCGCGCGGTGAAGCTGGCCGAGGAGAAGCTGCTGCGCGAGCAGCAGAGCAAGTCCTATCTGGGCCCCGAAGGCGATATCGGCTTCGTCGAGCGGCTGGCCGACAAGGTGCTGGGCAATGCCGTGCCCGTCGAGCGCCGACACGGGCTGCAGACGCCGGGGGGCACGGGCGCGCTGCGCCTTGCCGCCGAACTGCTCGCCAAGGCCGGGGTGCGCCGCATCTGGGTCGCCGCGCCGAGCTGGGCGAACCACGCCCCGGTGTTCCTCGCAGCCGGGATCGAGCCGCGCTTCGTCGAGTGCTTCAACATCGCCGCACAGCATCTCGACCTGGCCCATTTCCTCGAGGCGCTGGACGGCGCCACGCCCGGCGACGCGGTGCTGTTGCACGGCTGCTGCCACAACCCGATGGGCATCGATCCCGGCCCGCTCGGTTGGCAGGCAATCACCGAAGTCGTGGTGCGCCGCGGCCTGTTGCCGCTGGTCGACCTCGCCTATCAGGGCCTGGGCGAAGGTTTCTGCGAAGACTCGCTCGGCACCCGCATATTGCTGGCTGCGGCGCCATTCGGCCTGCTCGCCTATTCCTGCGACAAGAATTTCGGCCTCTACCGCGAGCGCGTCGGCGCACTGTGGGTTACCGCGCCGGATGCCGAGCAGGGTGCGATCGCTCATTCCAACCTGCTCTCGCTCGCCCGCGCCAACTGGTCGATGCCGCCCGATCACGGCGCTGCCGTCGTCCGCGTGATCCTGGAGGACGCCGAGCTCACCCGCATCTGGCGCGAGGAGCTGGATATGGTGCGCGAGCGGCTGGCCGGACTGCGGCGGGCGCTGGCCTCCGAGGGGCGGATCGGCAAGGTCGACCTGACCCAGATCGCCCGCGGCAAGGGCATGTTCGCCACGCTGCCGCTCAGCCGCACCCAGATCGACTGGCTGCGCGACGAGCATGCGATCTATCTGGCGGGCTCCGGCCGGATCAACATCGCCGGCTTCACCCTCTCCACCATCGCCCGCTTCTGCGACGCGCTGCGTGCATTGGACCGAGCCGGCGTGGCATGACCAGTTCGAACCTGACCACGGGCGCCGGCACGCAATCGTCCGGCACCCGCTGGTCGATATGGAACAGCCCCTATCTGCTGCTCACGCTGGCGGCATCGCTCTGGGCGAGCAACTTCGTGCTCGGCCGGGCGATCCCGCACGGCATGGCGCCGGTTAGCATCTCCTTCTGGCGCTGGACGCTGGCGGTGCCCTTCACCCTGCCCTTCGCCTTCCCCTATCTGGCGCGCGACTGGCCGCTGATCCGGCGGGGCTGGCCGATGCTGCTGCTACTCGCCGGGCTGGGCCTCGCCGGCAGCAACACGCTGGCCTATTACGCAGTGCGGATGACCGGGGCGACCCCAGCGCTGCTGGTGCAATCGGCGATTCCGATCGCGATCATCGGCCTGGGCTTGCTGTTCTTCGGCGAGCGTCCCGCGGCAGGCCAGCTCGGCGCGATGGCGTTCGCACTGGCCGGGGTGCTCTGCGTAATCCTCGGTAAGCCCGGCACCTCGGGCAGCCTCAACATGGGCACCCTGCTCGCCTGCGCGGCGATGCTGTCCCAGTCGCTCTACGCGACGCTGCTCCGCAAGCGCCCGCGCGTGCATCCGGCGAGCTTCCTGCTCCTGACCTTTGCGGGCGCCGCGCTGCTGATGCTGCCCTTCCAGCTTGCGACGGGGACGCCGCTGCCCCTCGAGGACGCGGGTGGGTTCGCCGCGCTGCTCTACCTCGCGCTCGGTCCCTCGATCCTCGCCTTCTTCCTGTTCAATCGCGGCGTGGCGCTGGTCGGATCGGCGCGGGCGGGGCTGTTCTTCTACCTGATGCCGGTGTTCGGCACGATCTTCGCCGCCGCTTTCCTCCACGAGAGCATCGGCGCGGTGGAGCTGACCGGCTTCGCGCTGGTCGGCGCCGGCTTCGCCCTGTCAGCGCGACGGCAGCGGTAGGCGGTGGCTGCACTTCATCTCGGATAGCGTCGCCACCGATCGGATGTCCTCGACACCCGGCAGGCGCAGCAGCGTGCGGAAGGTGAAATTCTGGTACCAGGCCATGCTCGGCGCCAGCACCTTCAGCATCACGTCCATCTCACCAAACAGCGTGTACGCCTCGGTTATCTCGGGGATTTCCTCGACCGCGCGCATGAAGCGCTCGCGACCCTCGTCGCTCAGCCGGCCCATCTTGAGCTGGGCGAAGATATACATGCTCTCGCCGAACTTCTCGCGGTCGAGGATCGCCACCTGCGCCTTGATATAGCCTTCCTCGCGCAGCCGCTGGATCCGGCGCCAGCAGGGCGATTGGGACAGGCCCACCCGCTCGGCGATCTCGCTGGAGGATTCGGAGGCGTCGATCTGCAGCCGCTCGAGGATCTTGATGTCCATCCGGTCGAGAGTGTCGGCCATATTTATGCGCCTCCCCGGCGAAAATTGGATCATATTTTCGCGAACGCTAAATTACACTGCGATGACAGGCAAGCGTTTGCGGGGCCGCCGACTTATCCTGCCTGCACGGTTCCAACGGGAGGCAAGGGATGAAGCGCGAGCAGCTGGCGATCTTCGACGGCCAGTATGTTCGCGATCACCTGAGCTATCCCGACTGCATCCGCGTCGTCCGCGACGCGATGGAGGCGCTGTCCGCGGGCACCACCCGCCAGCTCCTCCGCACGATGATCCCCCTGGGCTCGGGTCGCACCTTTGCCCAAATGCCCGGAGCGCTCGGCGAGCGCGAGATGTTCGGTGCAAAGATGATAAGCGTCTTCGCCGATCCCAGCTCGCCGGGCCTCCGCCGGCATCGCGGTGTCGTGCTGTTGTTCGAGCCCGACGAGGGCGAGCCGGTCGCGATCGCCGATGCCGAGGAGATCACCCATATCCGCACCGCGGCGGCCACCGCGGTCGCCACCGATGCGCTCGCCCGCAAGGATGCCCGCACGCTGCTGATTATCGGCACCGGCGGCCAGGCGCGCACCCATTTGCGCGCGCTGCCCTTGGTCCGCGACTTCGACCGCGTGCACATCTGGGGTCGCTCGTTCGACAAGGCACAGAGCCTCGCTTCCGAATTCGCCACGATCGGCGCCGAAGCGGTCTCCGACCTCGAAGCCGCCACCAGCCGGGCCGACGTGATCTGCACGCTCACCACTTCGGCCGAGCCGGTGATCCTCGGCGCCTGGCTGCGCCCGGGCACGCATGTCAATCTGGTCGGCTCAAGCGGCCCCGGTCCGGTCGAGGCCGACAATGCGCTGGTCGCGATGAGCCGCTACATCGCCGACAGCCGCGCCTCCGCGCTCGACGCCGCCGCTGAGTTCCTCGTGGCGAAGCAGGCCGGCCTGGTGACGAATGACCATATCGTCGCGGAGATCGGCGAAGTGCTGCTCGGCCGCATTCCCGGTCGCCAAAACGACACCGAGATCACCCTCTACAAGTCGCTGGGCCATGCCGTGCAGGACCTGGCCGTCGCCGCCCATCTCTACCGGAGCTCGCTCGTCTGATGTCGCCCGTCCTTCTGCGTACCGCTCTGCTCGCTTCCACCCTGTTCACCGCCATGCCCGCGCTGGCCCAGCATGAGCGGCTGAGCGTGATCGCCAATGGCGAGAAGGTCGGCTTCGTCGATGCGGACCAGCAGGGCAGCAACGTCACGATCAAATATGACGTGAAGAACAATGGCCGCGGCCCAACCATGGCGGAGACGATCGCGCTGGGCGCCGACGGCCTGCCGGTGCGCTGGGCACTCGACGGCAAGTCGACCTTTGGCGGCGATGTCCATGAAAGCTTCACGCGCGAGGGCGGCACCGCGCGCTGGACCGATTCCATGGGCGAGCGCAGCGCCCCGGTCTCCGGCGCGGGCCTCTATATCGGGCAGAATGCCAGCCCCTGGGCGCTGGGCCTTTATGCCCGGGCGCTGCTCAAGCGCGCCGACGGGACGCTGGCCGCGATGCCCGGCGGGCAGCTGCGCATCGAGAAACTTGGGCCGGCGAAGATCGGCACCGCGACCTATCAGGCCTATGCGATCAGCGGCATCGACCTGTCGCCCGAGATGATCCTGCTCGACGGCCAGCAGCGGCTGTTCGCGGTGCTCGATACCGGCGGCGCGGTGGTGCGCGAAGGCCATGAGGCGGAAGTGCCCGCGCTGGCCAGGCTCGCGACCGAGCTGACCGCGAAGCGCTATGCCGCGCTCCAGCAGCGCTTCGCCCACAAGATCGACGCGCCGGTCCGCATCCGCAACGTCCGCGTCTTCGATCCAGCCTCGGGCAAGCTCGGCGATCCGGTCTCGGTGCTGTTCGCCGAGGGGCGGATCACCGGCATCCAGCCGCTCGATGCCCCCGCCTCGCCCGGCGAAGCGACGATCGAGGGCAATGGCGGCACGCTGCTGCCCGGCCTGCACGACATGCATGCGCATATCGGGCTGGAATCGGCGATGCTCTATATCGCCGCCGGGGTCACGTCGGTGCGCGACATGGGCAATGACAATGTCTTCCTGCCCCAGCTGATCCGCCAGATCGACGCGGGCGAAGTCGCCGGGCCGCGCATCGTCCCCAATGGCTTCCTGGAGGGCCGCAGCCCCTATTCGGCGCGGCTGGGCGTGGTTGCCGACAGCGAGAACGCGGCGATCGACGCGGTGCGCTGGTATGCCGCACGCGGCTATTGGCAGGTGAAGATCTACAACAGCATGAACCCCGCCTGGGTGCCCGCCATCGCGCAGGAAGCGCATCGGCTAGGCATGGGCGTGACCGGGCACATCCCCGCCTTCACCAATGCCGATGCGATGATCGCGGCGGGCTATAACGAAGTCACCCATATCAACCAGCTGATGCTCGGCTGGGTGCTCGACCCCAAGGAGGATACCCGCACTCCGCTGCGCCTGACCGCGATGCGGCGAACCGCAGGGCTCGACCTTGCCTCGGCCAAGGTGAGCAAGACGGTGGACGCCATGGTCGCCGGGCATGTCGCGCATGATCCGACGGCGGTAACGCTCGAGCTGCTGATGCTCAGTCGCAACGGCGCGCCCAGCCCCTCGGTCGCCAGCTATATCGATCACCTGCCGATCGGGCTGCAGCGTCGCCGGCGCCAGGCGATCGCGCCGATCGCCGGCCCGGAGGATGCCGCCGCCTATGACGGCGCGATGGTCAAGGTGAAGCAGTTGCTCAAGCTGCTCCACGATCGCGGCATCACGCTGCTGCCGGGCACCGACGACGCGACCGGGCTTTCGGTGCACCGCGAGCTGGAAATCTATGGCGAAGCGGGCATCCCAATCCCCGAGGTGCTGCGCCTCGGCACGCTGACGCCCGAAGTCTATATGGGCCGCGACCAGGAACTGGGCTCGATCGCCCGCGGCAAGCGCGCCGACTTCCTGCTGCTCCCGGGCGATCCGACGAAGGACCTGCGCGAGCTGCACCGCATCGCGATGGTGGTGAAGGGCGGGACGATCTATTTCCCCTCGGAGATCTACCCGGCCTTCGGGGTGAAGCCGTTCGCGGAGGCGCCGAAGATCGTGCGGCAGGCGGCAGCGCCCAAGGCTGCGGGCAGCGGCCCGTCGCATGACGTGGCGGACGAGTTCCTGTTCTGACCGGAGCAGCTTGACGCCCCGCGCGCGGGATGATCGAACGGCCGGCGTGAGTAGCGATTCCCCCGAACCCGAAGCGCCCGTGGACCAGAAGAGTGAGGAACGCGCGGCGGAGGCCGCCGCGATCCGCCGCCGCTGGATCACCCTGGGCGAAGTGCTGGCGGTGGTTGCCGTCATCATCTCCGCGTTGACCCTGTGGAACAACTGGAGCGAGCGCAGCGACAGCAAGGCTGCGGAGAGCGCGAGCGCCGAGCGCGCCTCCGCCCGCGCCGGTACGCTCGTGCTGGTCGCCGCCGATTCCGGGGAGCGTGTGCTGGCGCTCAAGCCGTCTTCGGCCGACCAGACCGTGCAGAGCCAGAAGATCTCCTTCCCCTCGCCGCTGGGCATCGCCGCGGTCGAGACCACCGGCGAGCCGCGGATCGATGTGAAATGGTTCGACGAGGCGTTGAAGAAGGCGCGCAACGCGGCGAAGTTGCCCGACAACAGCCGGGGCGACGAGCGGCTGCCGGTGCTGGTCACCACCCAGTTCCTGGTCAATGGCGAGCCGCATTCGGACAGCGCGCTCTACGATGTCGGCTACACGATCTCGGGCAAGCTGCTCGGCGGTCACACGGTAACGCTGCGCGGCATTTCCTTCATCGCCGCCGCGAAGGGCAAGAACGCGGCGGCGAAGCTGGACGAACGCTGGAAGGCGAACTTCCCCGCCCGGTAACTACGGCTTGGCGGCAACGACCTGCGCGACAAAGGCGTGCAGGTCCGCGCTTAGCGCCGCCAGCCCTTCCTCGTCCTCGAACACCGAATGCCCGGCGGCATAGTGATGCGCCGCGACGCGGTCCATCGCCACACCCGCCTGCTCCAGCGCGAACTGCCCGGCATAGACCGGGGTGGTGATGTCGTAATAGCCGCCGCCAGTGAAGCCGCGCAGGCTTGGCTTGGCGTCCATTGCTGCCTTCAGATAGGGCGCGAAGGACATGGCGCGGTAGCTGCCGCCATATTCCTTGTCCCAGTTCCACTTGAAGTTGATGCCCAGGTTAAGGCTGCGATAGGGGCTGGGCAGCGTGTAGCCGAGCTCGGTCTTGAGATAGGTCTCGATCAGCTGCGCCGAACTGGCGCCGAGCGTCATCGAGGGATCGTCGAAGGGGGGGCGGAGCTTGGATTCCGCGATCGCCCTTGTGGCGCGGCCGTCGAGCTGGCCGGTGCGGAGGCCCTTTGACGCCAGCAAATTCAGCATGAAGTCGTAATTGTCGAGCCTCAGGTTCTTCTCCTCCAGCAGCGAAACCGGCAGGCCCGTCAGGGCCGCCATTCGCTCGGAAACCTGCCGGCGCGCCGCAGGGGAGAGATTCGAACCCTTGAGGAGGGCCAGTGCATAATCCCCCTGCGCGAAGGCCAGCGCCTCCGCATAGAACTGCTCGACGCTGCGACCGCCGCGGTCGATCGCCTGGTGATACCAGGCCACCGCAGCCAGGGTCGGCAGCTTGACCACGTCCGAGATCACCGGACCGTCACTGTCGCCGATCGCCAGCGACAACAGCGCCACGCCGTCCGGCAAGGGCTTCTTCGCCTTGCCGGTCTCGTTCAACACCGCAAGCGCCCGCGAAGTTCCATAGCTTTCGCCGACCAGCACCACCGGCGAACCGGTGCGGCCGTTCGCCGCCAGCCAGCGCTCGATCATCAGCGCCACCCCGCGCGCATCGCCCCCGACGCCCCAATAGCTGGAGGCATCCCTGTCCTTGAGCGGCATGCTCGCGCCCGTGCCCACCGGATCGATGAAGACGAGGTCGGCGGTGTCGAGCAGGCTGAACCGATTGTCCTCGAGATGCGCGGCATCGCCCTTGCCGACGATCCGGCGCGGGCCCAGCGCCTGCATGTGGAGCGGCGAGGACGAGGCGCCCGGGCCGCCGTTGAACACGAACAGCACCGGCCGCTTCGTGGCATCGCCCTTCACCTCGGCGAGATAGCCATAGCTCACCGCCACCGCGACCGGCGCGCCGTCCGGCCCCGGCATCGGCAGCTCGGTGACGACGGCGCGATAGGAGAGCTTCTTGCCGCCGATCATCGCGACATGCTGGGTGGTCACCACGCGATCGCTGGCGGCATCGCGCGGGACCATCGGCTCCATCGCCCGCATGAAGGCCGGCGGCATCGGCGCATTGCCGTCCTGCGCATGAACGGCAACGGGGCTGACGGCAGCGAGCAGCAGGGCGACAGACAAAGCACGGCGCATCAGGGGGCCTTTCAGGAAATGCGGGGAAGCGCGGCAAGCAGCCGCTCGATATCGTCCAGGTCGTTGAAGACGGACGGGCAGACACGGAAACGGTTGCGCGACAAGGTAATCTGCACCTTCGCCGCCTTCAGCGGATCGGAGAGCTTCGCATAGGCACCCTCCAGCGCGCAGGTGAGCAACGGGGTGCGGCTGCCCGCGGGCGTGACGATCGTATAGCCGCGCTCGGCCAGCCCCTTGCGCAGCCGCGCCATCAGCGGCTGACGATGCGCGGCGATGCGATCGACGCCGAGCTTGAGGATATAGTCGAGCGACCAGTCGAGCTGCGCGACCACGGTGTGCGAATGGGTGCCGCCGGCGAACAGCCCCTCCATGTCCGGACGGGGCGCGACATCGGCGATCGTCTCGCCCGGCGGATCGAAGGGATAGACGTGCGGCGCGAACTTCGCGAGCTGGTAATAGCCATAGCGGGTGCGCTTGAGCCGGTCGTGCAGATCGGCGCGGGCATAGAGGAAGCCCAGCCCGAAATCGCCCATCAGCCATTTGTAGCTGGCGGTGGACGCGAAATCGACATTGGTGGCGCGCACGTCGATCGGGATCGTGCCGGCGGCGTGGATGATGTCGGCATAGACCAGCGCGCCGCGGGCATGGGCGATCTCGCACACACGCTTCAAGTCGTGCTCGAAGCCATTGTACGTCGACACCAGCGACAGCGCGACCAGCCGCGTGCCCGGGGTAATCGCCTTTTCCATCGCCTCGACCGAGATGCGATTGTCGATGGGCTTCACCCAGGCGACGTCGACGCCCTGCTTCGCCAGCTCCTGATAGAGATAGAAGGAGCCGAAGAAGTGCAGCGTGTCGGTGACGATCCGCCCGCCGGCGCGCGGGAAATCGAGCGCATCGATGACGAGCTGCTCGCCGGCCGTGGTGCTCTGGACGAAGGCGATCTCTTCGGGCGCGGCGTTGATCAGCTTGGCGAAGCTGGCCTTGACCCGGGTCTCGACCGCGTCGGTGGGATAATGGCCATCGGTGGTGGCGCGCTGATCGAGATAGGCGCGCACCGCGTCGCGGGCGCCGAGCGGGATCGGGTGCATCGTCCCCGAATCCAGATAGGGCCCGGGCATCGGCGCGAAGCTCGCCTTGTCGGGCAGCGGCACGGAAGCCACCGTGGCGGAGGCGGCCTGCAACGCCAGCGGCGCGGCGCCCGCCCCTGCCAGGATTTCGCGCCGTGTGACGCCCGATCGCATGCCCCGCCCTTCCCTTATCCGAATTGCCGATCAGCTTAGCGCCGGTTGCGCGAATAGTTTTTGCCGATTTTCGTCGGCGATTGCCCTGCAGCGGCGCCACCGCCTTTCCAAGGCACCCGTCCCTTGCGCATAAAAATTCCCCGCGAGCCCGGATAGGATGGATCGAACTTCTCTTCGTCATCCCCGCGAAGGCGGGGATCCAGAGCCAAGGGCGACAGGGCTTGTGACCCTGGATCCCCGCCTTCGCGGGGATGACGGAGGAGGGGCGGGGATGACGGAAGAAGAGAGCGATGACGGCAGGTGTGTCCGCCACGTCGTGGGTTCGGCAAAGGGAGTGAAGCCGATGAAGGTTCGAGCACTGACTTGCGCGATGCTGCTGGCCGGTGGATCGCTGTTGCCGATCGCGGCGAGCGCCAGAACCTGTACCGGCGACGCGGTGGAGACGCAGCACAGCGCCCGGATCGGCGGCAAGGCGCTGCGCTACATCGCCTGTGCCGGCACGCTGCCGGTGCGCAACCTGCGCGGCGAGGTGCGCGGCAAGATCTTCTACACCGCCTATCTGGTGCCCGGCGCCAGGGCGCGCCCGCTCACCTTCGTCTGGAATGGCGGCCCCGGCGCGGATTCGCGCACACTGCAGTTCCACGCAGTCGGCCCGCGCATCCTCGAGCAGGGCAAGCTGGTCGACAATGCAGCGAGCCCGCTCGGCGTGAGCGATCTCGTCTTTGTCGATCCGGTCGGCACCGGGTTCAGCAAGGCGGACGATCCCGCCCATGCGGCCGACTTCTACGGCACCAATGCCGACATCGCCTCGGTCGCCGGCTTCGTCACCGATTTCCGCACTGCCTATCGCCGCACCGGCTCGGCGCTCTATCTGGCGGGCGAGAGCTTCGGGACGTGGCGCGCCGCCGGCGTGGCCGAGCGGCTGATCGACGCCAAGGTGCCGGTGGCCGGCATCGCGCTGATCTCGGGCGGCATCCCGCTGGGCGACCTGCCCGACCGCAACCGGCTGCGCGCGCTGTCGCTGGTCAACCGCACCGCCACCGCGCATGCGCTGGGCAAGCTTGCGCCCGAGCTGCAGGCCGACCAGCCGCGCGCACTGGCCGAGGCGAGGCGCTGGGCCGAGCAGGTCTATGCCCCTGCCCTTGCCGCACCCGATGCGCTTTCCGCCGATGACCGCGCCAGGGTGATCGCCGGCCTCGCCCGCTTCCAGGGGCTCGATCCCGCGACGATCGACGCCAAGACGCTTTGGGTGTCGCCCCGCGCCTTCCGCACCGGGCTGATCGCCGGCGACACGCTGGGCCTGTTCGACATGCGCAAGACCGGCGCGCCCGAGGACGAGAGCGCCGATGGCCGGACCGTGCTCGATTATTATCGCACCGCGCTGAACTATCGCGCCGGCAGCTATGCCGGGATCGATGCGCCGGAGAGCGATGCCGGCAGCCAGTGGCAATATGACCAGGCGCCGATCACCCCGGACTCGCTCGCCCGCGCCCGTGCCGGCGAAGGGCCGCCCAGCCCCTCCCAGCCCTGGACGCTGCGCGCAATGGAGAAGGCCCCGCGCCTGCGCGCCTGGGTGGCGACCGGCCTGTATGACTCGCTGAACAGCTGTGCCGGCAACGAAGCGGTGGCGGCCGGACTGCCGAAGAGCGTCTCCGCCCGCTTCACCCTGCGCTGCTATGCCGGCGGGCACATGATGTATGAGGATCCGCGCGAGACGCTGCGTTTCGGCAAGGATCTCGCGGCCTTCCTGCGACCCTGAGCATAAATCTTGCGCTCGCTGGCCCAGACATTGCGAATTTGTTTCATATTTTTCGCTCCCGGGCGCGGCTTCGGCAAAAAATTCCGCGCCGCCCGCCTATTCTGATGCCGATCCGGGAAAGAGCCGCACAGGCCACCGGAACGCATTTCAGGGAGCAAGGGGTAGCATGACAAACACACATACCCGCATCGCGCGCCGGCTGATGGCATCGACGGCGCTGTTCACCGCCATGGCCGCGATGCCGGCACTGGCACAGCAGGCCGCGCCGCAGGACACCGGCGCGAACGAGGCCGGCGAGCCGATCATCGTCACCGGCTCGCGCATCCGCCGCCCGGAATCGGATAACGCCGCGCCGGTATCGGTGATCGGCCAGCAGGCCGTGATCGATCGCGGCTATACCAGCGCCGCCGACGCGCTGAACGACCTGCCCTCCAACGTTCCGGTGCTCAACCAGGCCGACGGATCGGGCGAGGCGAGCGGATCGGGCATCCAGGCGCCGAACCTGTTCGGCCTGGGCGCCGGGCGCACGCTGACCCTGGTCAATGGCCGCCGCATGGTCACCAGCAGCTCGGGCATCGGCGATCCCGGCGGCGTGGGCGACGCGCAGGTCGATTCCAACATCATCCCGCTCGGCCTGCTCGAGCGCGTCGAAGTCTATCAGGGCGGCGGCGCCGCCGTGTACGGCTCGGACGCGATCGCGGGCGTGGTCAACTATATCCTCAAGAGCGACTTCACCGGGCTGGTGCTCGACGGGCAGACCGGCATCTCCGGCCGCGGCGACTATGCCACCTACAGCCTGCGCGGCACCGCGGGCACGAACTTCGCCGGCGGCCGCGGCAATGTCGCGATCGATGTGGGCTGGTCCAAGTCGCCGATCCTGCGCTTCTCGGATCGCCCGCTCTCCAATCTCGGCCGCCTGACCGTGAGCAACTCGGCCGATACCGGCCCGAGCGACGGCATCCCTTCGGTGAAGGAGATCTTCAACGCCGCCTTCTGGCCGTTCAACGGCAATGGCGTGATCTTCACCCGCCCGGCGCCGCCGCCCAACTTCCTGGCGCGCAACGCCAGCGGCAGCGCGCTGCAGTTCGATTCCGCGGGCAATGTCGTCGCCTACAACACCGGCACGATCCAGGGCATTCCCTTCGCCTCGGGCGGCGACGGCTTCGCCTATCAGGAGCTGGCCGGCCTGCGCACCGGCGTGGAGCGCTATACCGCCAACCTGATCGGCCATTACGACCTGACCGATCGCATGAAGATCTCGACCGAGCTGCTGTTCGCACGCACCACCGGCAGCGAGATCCCGCAGGGCAACAGCCGCACCACGCTGAACGCCGGCACCTATGCCGGGCCGATCGCCTTCACGATCAACAACGGCTTCCTGACCGCCCAGGCCAAGGCGGCGCTGAGCGCGATCTCGCCGACCTTCGCCGCCGGCGCGCCGATGTACCTGTCGAAATATTTCTACGACCTGGTGCCGGACGCCACCCGCACCACCACCACCGATACCTATCGCGCGCTCGTCACGCTCGACGGCGACTTCGATATCGGCGCGCGCAACTTCTACTGGTCGGTCTCGGGCAGCTATGGCCGGGTCGAGGGCAAGCAGCGCACCTGGGAAGTGATCAACAGCCGCTACAACAACGCGATCAACGCGGTGCTGAGCGGCGGCAAGGTGGTCTGCGCGATCAACGCCGATGCCGTCACCACCAACGACGATGCGAGCTGCGCCCCGATCAATCCGTTCGGCCGCGGCAATGTCAGCCAGGCGGCGCGCGACTATGTGAGCACCCGCGCGGGCATGGACTGGACCAACGAGCAGGTCGACCTGCTCGCGACGCTGGGCGGCTCGCTGTTCAGCCTGCCGATGGGCGATGTCGCGTTCAGCACCGCCTATGAGCATCGCGACGAGAAGGCGCGCTTCTCGCCGCTCGCCGCCAATTTGCAGGGGACCTTCGGCGACGGTTCGACCCAGATCGCCCAGTCCGGCGGCTATAACACCGACGAGCTTTCGGCCGAGCTTTCGATCCCGCTGGTCGGCAAGGACTTCACCCTGCCGCTGGTCAAGGCGCTCGAGCTCAAGGGCGCGTTCCGCTATGTCGACAACTCGCTCGCCGGCAGCGAGAATGTGTGGGACGTCGGGCTGCGCTGGGAAGTGACCAGCGGGCTGACCCTGCGCGGCTCGCGCAGCCGCAACTTCCGCGCGCCGACGCTGACCCAGCTGCTCGCGCCGACCTCGAGCGGGCTCGGCTCGGTGGGCTTCGACCCGTGCGATGCCGACCGGATCAACAGCGGGCCCAATCCGGCGAACCGCCGGGCCAACTGCCTTGCGCTGTTCGCGGCCAACCCCGGCTATGGCGTCGATCCCGACGGCACCGGCGCGGGGCTGAGCGCCGCCCAGCGGCTTGCCCGCTTCCAGGACCCGGCCGAGAATTTCAGCATCGCGACGATCACCAGCGGCGGCAATCGCGGCCTGCGCAACGAGATCTCGGACACGCTGACCTATGGCTTCGTGTTCCAGCCGCGCTTCGTGCCCGGGCTGACGGTGAGCGCCGACCGCGTCCAGATCGACCTGAAGGACGGCCTGTCGCCCTTCACGACCGAGGACTTCATGGCGGCCTGCTATGACGAGGCGACTCCGGACGCGGCGGTGTGCAGCGCCTTCTCGCGCATCGCCAATCCGAGCGCGACGGCGATCGGCGGATCGGTGCTGACCGGCACCACCACCACCTTCAACGCCGGCGTGATCAAGTATCGCGGCGAGAGCTACATGATCGACTATCGCTTCGCGCTGGCCGATGTGTTCGGCGGCGGCGATATCGGCAAGCTCGGGCTGCGCGCGGTGGCGACGCACAATGCGCTGCTGACGCGGTCGGTGACCGGCACGACCTTCACGCGGACCGACGACACCTATCTCAGCCCGAAATGGGTGGGGCAGTTCAACGCGGTCTATGACAAGGGGCCGTTCCGGCTGACCTATCAGCTCGATTATCGCGGGCGCACCCGCTCGGCGGCGAACGCGACGATCGAGACGACGCCGACGCCGATGCTGAGCGCCAATGTGGTCCACAGCATCTCGACCCAGTATGACCTCGGCAATTTCGCGCTGCGCGCCGGCGTGGACAACTTCACCGACAAGGCACCGTCCTACCCGCAGATCGCCTATGGCGACATCCTCGGGCGGCGCTTCTTCGTCGGCGCTACCATCAAGCTCAAGTGATCCCTCGGCCGCCCGGCACCTTGCCGGGCGGCACCCCACAGGCTTGACCCCAGGCACGGACGGAAAACGAACCAGAACATGAACCGGCCGGAATTTACCGACCTCTCTCCCGCGGCCCTGGGCGAAGCGGATATCCCTGGCGCCGGGGCGCCGGTTGGGGAATCCTATTCGCATTGGGTGCGCCGGGTGATCCGCGCCGTCCGTTCGGAGCGCAATTTGCTGGTGAGCCTGTTCGACAGTTCCGTGCCGGAACCCTTCGACCTGCTGCGCCAGATCATCCTCGAAGGATTCTCGGAACCGATCACCTCGCGCTACACCAGCGCCTTCGCCAGCGGGAATCCCTATGTGGTGGAGCAACTCGCCCACCGCTACCAGGTGCCGGCGGAGCAGGTGCTGTGTACCACGGGGGCGACCGGTGCGCTGTCGCTGATCTACCGCGCGATGCTGGCCCCGGGCGACCGGGTGCTGGTGGAGAATCCCGGCTTCGACCTGTTCCACAAGATCGCCGAGACCCACGGCTTCGGCGTCGACCGCTTCGAGCGGCGCGGGGACCGGTTCACGATCGATCCCGACGAGCTCGCCGCGCGGATCGGCCCGCGGACCAGGCTGATCGTGCTGTCCGACCTGCACAACCCCTCCGGCATGGCGCTGGACCGCGAGACCCTCATCGCGATCGGCAATATCGCCGAGGCGCGGGGGATCAGCGTGATCGTCGACGAGGTCTATGGCGACTATGTCGACGCGGCGCTGCGCCCGCTGCCCGCCGCCAGCCTGTCGCCCGCGCTGATCAGCGTGAGCAGCCTCACCAAGTCGCACGGGCTAAGCACCTTGCGCTGCGGCTGGATCGTCGGCGAGCCCGGCCGGATGGCGCGGATCCGCGCGCTGGCCGAGGAGATCGACTTCGGCGTCTCCAACCTCGCCCACGCCTTCGCCGCGCTGGTGCTCGAGCAGCCCAAGATGTTCGATGGCTATCGCAGCCGGATCATGTCGCGCGCGCGGCCGATCATCGAATCCTATCACCGCCACTGGCTCGAAGAGGGGCTGTTCGAAGGCGCCCTGCCCGACTTCGGCTGCATCGCCTTCCCCCGGCTGGTCGGCATCGAGGACAGCATCGCCTTTTCCGAATGGCTGGCGGACCGCTGCGGCGTGATCGTAGCACCTGGCGAGTATTTCGGCGCGCCGGGGCATATCCGGATCGGCTTCGCCCGCGCGCCCGCGGAAGTGGACTATGGCCTGCAGGCCCTGACCGAAGGCCTGATCCGCTACCGGGAACAACAGGGAGGATGAGCATGCGGGGGAATATCAGGCGGCTGCTGGCCGGAACCGCGCTTGCCGCCACCGCCCTGCTAGGCAGCAACGCGGCGCTGGCGCAGGTGCAGGCCCGCAGCGAGCAGGCGGTGAAGGTCGCCGGGAAGACCGTGAAGGTCGAGGCCGAGGTCGGGCTGGTGCCCGTCGCCAGCAAGCCGGGCAAGCAGGACGCGACCGCCGGATACATCTCCTATACCGGACCAGCCCGCGCCGACCGGCCGGTGATCTTCATCTTCAACGGCGGCCCGGGTGCCGCCTCGGCCTATCTCAACATGGGCGCGCTCGGCCCGATGCGCGCGCAGGTACCGCAGGACCCTGCCGCGCCGCTGCCCGCCGAAGCCAGTGTCTCGGCCAATCCGGCGACGCTGCTCGACCTTGCCGATCTCGTCTTCCTCGATCCGCCGGGCACCGGCTTCTCGAGCTTCGCCGAGGATGCCGATCGCGGCGTCTACCAGTCGGTGAAGGGCGATGCCGACGCCGTAGCGCAGCTCGCCCAGGCCTGGCTGGCCGCGCACGGCCGCACCGGCGCGCCGCTCTACATCCTGGGCGAAAGCTATGGCACGATCCGCGCCGCGGCGATGGTCGAGGCGCTACGCCTGCGCGACCCCGCCCTGCAGGTGCGCGGCGTGCTGCTGCTCGGCCAGGCGCTCAACATGATCGAGACGTCGCAGCGCCCGGATAACGTCATCACCTATCCGATCTCGCTGCCGACGCTGGCGGCGATCGCCTGTTACCACCACAAGCGCCCCGCCGCGTGCGATCCCGCCAAGAGCGCCGCCGAGGCGACCGCGTTCGGACCTGTCTATCTCAACGCGCTGTTCCGCGGCGCGGCGCTCGACGCCGCCACCCGCGCCGAGATTGCCGCGAAGCTGGAAGAGCTGACAGGCATCCCCAGCGCTTACTATCTGGCGCACGACCTGCGCATCTCCAAGGAGCAGTTCCGCACCGAGCTGCTGCGCGCCGAGGGCAAGGTGCTCGGCCGCTACGACGCGCGCTACACCGCGCCGCGCCCCGCCAATGCCGGCGAGATCGTCGGCCCCGATGCTTTCTCGGCGGTCTCCGACCTGTACGGCAAGGCGGTGCTGGGCGAGCTCAAGCGCATCGGCGTCGCCGACCCATCGGTCTACAAGGTGATCGCGCGCTTCCCCGGCGACTGGGCCTATGGCGCCGGAGACTCGCCGTTCAACGACTGGCCGTTCATGGCGCAGCTCGAGAAGAACATGGTCGCCAATCCGAAGATGCGCCTGTTCGTCGGCACCGGGCTGTTCGACCTGACCACCACCGTGGGCGCGGCCGATTATCTGTTCGCCCAGTCCGCGCTTCCCGCCGAGCGCTACAGGAACGCGCGCTATCCCGCCGGCCATGTCGCCTATTCGGATGACGCGAGCTGGCAGAAGCTGGTCGCCGATATCCGCGCCTTCCTGATCGCGGGCGCCGCCCAGTGAGCGAGGGCGCGGGCGACGAGAAGCTGGCCAAGGGCATCGACCTTGGCGGCGTGATCGCCATGGGGCTCGGCACCGCCGTGGGCGTGTCGATCTTCTCGGCGATCGCCCCGGCCGCCGCGATCGCCGGGCCGGCGATGCTGCTCTCGGCATTGATCGCCGCGCTGCCGATGTACCTGATCGCGGTGAGCTACGCCTTTCTCGGCTCGGCGCTGCCGGTGTCGGGCGCGTCCTTCGCCTGGCCGGCGCGCTTCCTGAGCCCGAGCTGGGGCTTCTACATCGCCTGGGCGCGGATCATCGCGAACATGGGCGCGATGGTGGTGCTGTCGCTGGTGCTCGTCCGCTACGCTTCGATGCTGGTGCCGCTGCCGGTGAAGCCGACCATGTTCCTGGCGCTGCTGCTGGCGCTGCTGCTCAACCTGTTCGGCGTCCATATCGCCACCCGCGCGCAGAAGATCCTGCTGACCGGCATGCTGATCCTGTTCGCGATCTTCGTGGCCTGGGGCGGCGCGACCGCGGTGAATTTCGACCATTTCGAGCCGATGTTCCCGCAGGGCTGGCAGGGCATGATCGCCGCCACCCCGCTGCTGATGGGCCTGTTCTTCGGCATCGAGGCGGCGACCGAGGCCGGCGCCGAAGTCGCCAACAGCCGGCGGACCATTCCGCTGGGCATCGCGCTGTCGATCGGATCGGCCACCCTGCTGTATCTCGCGGTCGGCTTCGTCGCGCTGGGCGTGCTCGGCGCGCCGGCATTGGGGGCGAGCCAGGCGCCGATCCTCGACGCCGCCAAACAGTTCATGGGACCGGTGGCGACGCCGCTGATCGTGCTCGCCGCGGTGCTTTCGATCGGCAAGTCGCTCAACGCGATGTTCGCGATGTTCAGCCGCAGCCTCTATGCGATGGGCACCGCCGGCATGCTGCCCGCCGCCTTTGCCCGGGTCCATCCGCGCTGGAAGACACCGTATGTCGCGCTGATCGCCGTGTTCGCGATCGGCTGTGTCGGGCTGTTCCTGCCGATGGAGCTGACCTTCCTGTTCCTGGCGGTGAACATCCCGAACCTGCTCAAATATGCGAGCATCTGCCTGTCCGCCGCGCGCGTGACCGAGCGCCATCCCGAACTATACGCGGCCGCAGCGTTCAAGCTGGCCCCGGGCCCGATGCGGCTGGTTTCCTATGCCGGTACGCTCTGCGCGCTGGCGCTGATCCTGGTCGGCTTCGAAGCGGACTGGCGACCCTATGCGCTGCTGGGCGGCTGGCTGGTGGTGGGGGTGGTTTTCCGCCTGGCCATGACGCGCGGGCGGCGCCCTGCTGCCCACCACGACGTAGGCCCATAGAAGCGGACCGGTCGCTCACGCCCGGATATCGAGCGCTTGTGACGCCTTTCGTTCGCTGGCAGGATCGATTGACGGGCTTGGGACCAGGGGCAGGCAAGATGAAATTGGGGACGATGAGTGCGGTCTCGGCATCGTTTGTGGCCCTGCTTTCTGCGTCGCAGGCGCGCGCCGATGACTTCGTGGTGCTGAACTCGCCGGGGTATCGCACGGTGGTGGTTGCCGACCTCAACACGCTGGAACGCAGCGGCGATGAGCTCCGCGTCGGCATTTTCGTCTTCCCGCGGACCGGTTCCGGCGCGGACATGCTGCAGGCCGCTGCCGTGATGCGGTGCGGCAAGAACATCATGAATTCCGATCGCACCGCCTATTACGACGTGACGATCGCACAAGGGCGCCTCGACGGCCTCCGGTTGATCCGCGAAGAGGTCAGCAATTTCGACGGCAATACCGGCACGCAATACGGGCTGGACAACAGCGTCTACGCGGCGCTCCTGCCGCTTTGCAGCGGCACGCCGACAAGCGCCCGGCGCGAGAAGGGCGACGAGAACGGCGTCGTCGGGAAGCTGGCACCCGAATTCGTGCCCTGACCCGGTGCGCCAGCGGCGAGATTGCCGTCATTGTGCAGATCAGGCCCGGAGTGGACCGTTAGCTGCCAATCCGCTTTTGGACGCCACCACGCCATAGCTGCCGTCGGTGCGAGACATCTTCGAACGGCAGCTCACGCCCCAAAGTCGATCGTCCGCGCTGGAGCTGAACAGGGTCCAAAGCAGTCGCTTATGACGTTCAGGTCTTACATCGCACGGAAGTCCTGGTGTGGCCCCCTCTTCGAGGGGGACGCGTGTGAACGACACTCCATGCCCCGTCCGCTTGAACAAAGTCAGCGACACAAGCCAAGGTATCCGGAGCCATCTCATCCATTACCCTGACCGCACCACCGTCACGATACAGGGCAAACGAGCACCGCTGACCGGAACGTGTCTTCGCACATGCCAGCGCCTGGATGTGGAGGTTCGGAGCGGTATCACTTCCCGCCTGATACCAAAGCGAGGCCAGGCGAGCGCCGTTACCGATCATCGCATTCCTCTGCAGATCCACCCAAATGGCCGATTGGAGTTCGCCCTTCAGCGGCTCCGGTGGCGCCTCGAAGGTCTGCAATGCAGCGATGAGAACGACAGCGAGCATTTCCAAAGGTAACATGCGATCTGTCCGCTATCCAAGTCGTGCCTATGGAGCGGATAGGCAGCTCCCACCCAGCCTCTGCCATGTAAAGATCGTCATCGCCTGCCTCCCGCCGTCACCCCGGCCTTGTGCCGCGTTCCACGGTGCCGCGCGCGCTGAACCGGAACTCTCGAATTCTGCCCTCGCCGCCTGGTGGACCCCGGCACAAGGCCGGGGTGACGAGGTTTTGGTCCTTCGGCCCACCCTGGAACTGCGAGAAGGTCCCCCCACCCCGCCTGCACGAGCCGCACACAGAAAAATGCCGCCCTTAGCAGAGCTAGGGGCGGCTAGTGTCGGATGCCAGACTTGGAGACACCGGCATCGCAAAGGGACTTGGGAAGGGTGGGCGCGGCGAGAACGCCGCCGCGCCCGGGGCACACTTACATGCGGAACGAAGCGCTCAGCGAGTAGACGCGACCGTTCTTGTAGACCGAAGTCGGGAACTTCGGATCCGAGCTGTACTGGTAGTAGGTCTCGTCGAGCAGGTTCGACGCCGAGGCGCTGACCTGCAGCTTGTCGGTCAGGTTGTACGAGATCGACGCGTCGAGCTGGCTGTAGCCGTCGGTATAGTCCTGCGACTGCTGGCGGCCGAAGCGATAGAAATACTTCGAGCGACGGTTGAAGCTGACACGCGCCTGGAACGGACCCTTTTCGAAATAGGGCACGAGCGTGAAGGTGTCGCGCGACAGGAATGGCAGGCCGGTGGGCGAGCCGGTGTCGGCATCGGTGAAGGTGTAGTTGGACTGGATGCCGAAGCCCCAGAACAAATTGGCGTTGGCCGTCAGCGAGAAGCCGGTGACCTTTGCCTTGCCGCCGTTCACCGGGCGCGAGATCGAGTATTCCAGCGTGCGGCCGGTCACCGTGTTGGTGAGGCTGACGCCGTCCTGCACCGCGTTGCCGATATAGTTCGACACGTCGCGGTAGAAGACTTCACCCGAGATGTAGCTCGCCGGGGCGAAATACCATTCGGCGGAGAGGCCGAAATTGGTCGCCGCATAGGGCTTCAGGTCCGGGTTGCCGCCGCTGCCCGAGCGGGTGGTGTCGTCGAGCGAGAGTGAGCCGGCGAGATCGGAGTAGCGCGCACGCGCCATCACCTTCGCCGCCGAGGCACGCAGCACCACATTCTCGCCCGCCTGGAAGATCAGGTTCGCGGCCGGCAGGAAGCGGTTGTCGTCGGTGTTCACCTGGGTCGGTGCGAAGACGCCGCCGCTCTGCACGTAGAATTGCGACTGGTCGCGGGTGAAGACGTAGCGACCGCCGACGTTACCGCGGAACCGGCCGGCCTCGAAATTGGCCTGCAGATAGCCCGAGACGATCGTTTCCTTGACGTGGAAATACTGATCCTTCGAGAGGCCGCGGCTCACGCTGATATTGCCGTACTTCTCGAGCGTCGCGCGGATCGCATCGGCATCGAGCGTGGCATAGGGCGTGCCGTTGCCGCTCACACCCAGGCCATCATACAGATTGCTGTCGAGGACATAGGGGTTGAGATCGGCGAGCGTGAAGTTCTGGTTGGTGAACGTCGCGCCGCCAACGGTGGTGTTGCTGTTGGTGTGGCTGGCGAAGCGCGCACCGAACAGGATCTCGGTGATCGGGCCGAGATTGACCTTGCGGCTGACGTCCGCCTGGCCGAACAGCTCGTTGTCGCGGGTCTTTTCGGCGTAGGTGATGCCGCCGATCTGGCGCCCGAAGAACGGGTTGCCGCCATTGGCCGCGCGCACCGCCGCCTCGGTCTGGTTCTCGCCGCCGAGCGCCGTGTAGTTGCTCAGCCAGCGCGAAGCGTCGCTCGCCGGATACTGCCAGTTGACATAGGTGCTCTGGCCGTTGGTGCCCGAGGTGAAGCCCTGCTTGGTGCGGAAATCGAGGAGATATTCCGGATCCTTGCCGCCCGAGGCGCGGGTGCCGCCGAAGTTGCCGGTGACGACCCAGTCGCCCGGCTTCCAGTCGAACATCAAGGTGAGCGAGTCGTTCTTGACGCGGGTGCGACGGAAGTTGGTGTCGAGCTGCCCGGTGGCGCCATTGCCGCTGGTGATGCCCGCGAAGGTCGCCGAGGTGACCATGCCGTCGGCATAGGTCGCGCTCTGGAGGAGCGAGCCCTCATAGCCATAGGTATATTCGGAGTTCGACAGATTGTCGTAGTTGCCGCGGATCACCAGCGCGGTGCCGGTGAGCGTGAGGTTGTCGGCCGGGCGAACCTGGATCGCGCCCGAGAAGCCGATGCGCTCGCGCTCCTGCTTGAAGAACTCGCGGGCGAGGAACGAGGCGACGCGGGCCTTGCTGAACTCGGCGATCATCGCCGCGTTGGGCAGCTGGCCGTTCAGCGTCGGGCCGCTGGTGACGCGACCGTCCGCACCGTAGATGATGTTGCCGTTGGCGTCCTTCGGGTAGCGATCGAGCAGCGCGTCACCGGTACGATACCAATAGACCGCCGAGCCGGCGCGGCTGAGCTGTTCCTTGTCGTAGTTGACCGCGCCGAGGAAGCCGATCGTTTCATCGGCATTGTGCCAGCTGTACAGCGCCGAACCGCGGAAGCTGCCGCGCTTGGCACGGCTGTTATACTCGCCGCCGCCGGTGAGCGCGACGGTGTTGGGCTTCAGGTCGAGCGGCTTGCGGGTGACGATGTCGACGCTCGCGCCGATCGCGCCTTCCTGGAGGCGTGCCTCGGGGGTCTTGTAGACCACCGCCTGGCTGATGATCGTCGGCGAGAGCAGCGAGTAGTTGAACGAACGGCTCGAGCGATCCGAGGGGTTGCCGCCCCAGTCGGCCGAGGCGACCGAGTGGCCGTCGATGGTCAGGCGGTTCAGCGCAGGCTCGACACCGGCGATCGAGAGCTGCTCGCCCTCGCCGAACTGGTGGTCGACCGTGACGCCGGGCAGGCGCGACAGCGATTCCGCGACGTTGCTGTCGGCGAGCTTGCCGACATCCTCGGCGCTGATCACATCGACGATCGAATTGGCGCGCTTCTTGGTCTCGATCGCGTCCTGAAGGCTCTTGCGGATGCCGGTGACGACGATCTCGCCGTCGTCGCGCGAAGGAACGGAATCCTGCGCATAGGCCGGAACCGCGGCGCAGGTGAGCGCCGTACCGACCAGGAACTTAAGCCGTAGATTCATTCGTTTAACCCCCCTCGCTTGCATCGCAGGACTGGCACCGCCAGCCCGGCATTTCCTGCGGATACAGAATTGTTCTGCAGCGCCTCTCCCGACCGATTCTGCGAATCCGAGCTTCGGGGCGCCTAGGGACCAGTGTGTAACCACGAACGAACCAATCACGCAATGGTTTTTTGGAAACTAATTTTGCATATGAAAATTAAGCGTGACATTTGTCAGATTGATCTTGATGTTGCGCCTGAAAACCAGCGGCGGATGAGGGGACGGAATGGACGATCGGGGCGTAGGCGCGGCGCGGCCTCGCGGGCAGCGGAGAGGCTATGCCGGGGATGCAATTGGTCTCGTCGCCGCGCGAGTCGCGGCATGACCGCGAGCATTCCGCTGCTCGGCCCGCAACCGCGCGCGGTGCTTGCCCCGGCGGCGGCGGAGTACGCCGAGGCCTCGCTGGGCATGCTGGTGCTGCGGGATCGCAAGCCGCTCTACGCCCAGTTCGCCCGGCTGCTGCGCAGGGCGATCGCCGAGGGGCGGCTCAAACCCGGCGCGACGCTGCCGCCTGAACGCGACCTCGCCGCCGAATATTGCGTGTCGCGGATCACCATCCGCAAGGCGTTCGCGGAGCTGGCGGAAGACGGGCTGCTCACGCGGCGGCAGGGCGCCGGCACCACGGTCACCCGGCGGATCGAGCAGAATTTCTCGCGGATCAGCTCCTTCTCCGAGGAAGTGGCGGCCCGGCGGCAGCTGGCGCGCAGCAGCTGGATCCTGCGCGCGGAGGGGACGGTCACGCCGGCCGAGGCGATGCACCTCAACCTGTCCCCCGGCGCGCCGGTGCTGCGGTTCCACCGCATCCGCATCGCCGACGACGCCCCGATGGCGCTCGAATTCTCGACCGTGCCCAGCTTCTGCCTGGACGGGATCCACGAAGTCTCGGGATCGCTCTATGCGGCGCTGGCCCGCACCGACCACCGGCCGGTCCGCGCGCTGCAGCGCCTGCGCGCGGTGCCCTTCACCGCGGCCCAGGCGCGGCTGCTCGATGTCGATGCCGGCACGCCGGGGCTGCTGATCGAACGGTGCGGCTTCCTCGGCGACGGACGGCCGGTGGAATATACCCAATCCTATTATCGCGGCGACGCCTATGACTTCGTCGCGGAACTCACGGACCTCCCATCAGTGCCGGCATGACAACGCGATCCTGCTGCGCTAGCGTCGCCTGATGCCCCCAAAGCCCGCATCGCAGAACAAGCCTGCCAGCAAGCAGGCGAAGCCGGACGACAAGTCCGCCGCGCCCAACTACAGCGCGCCCGCCCTGGAGAAGGGCATCGACGTGATCGAGCTGCTCGGCAACGAGCCGTTCGGCCTCACCATCACCGAGATCGCGCAGCGGCTGGGCCGCTCGGTGAGCGAGCTCTTCCGCGTGGTGGTCGCGCTGGATCGCCGGGGATGGCTGCACAAGGATGCGACCAACGACCGGTACCGGGTGACCTACAAGCTGCTCGAGCTCGCGCACCGCGCGACACCGGCGCAGGAGCTCACCTATGTCGCTGCGGCGCGGATGCACAGCCTGGCCGCGGAAACGATGCAGTCCTGCCACCTCGCCGTGGTCAACGGCAGCCGCGGCCTGATCGTCGCGCGCCAGGAGAGCTCCGGCCCCACCGGCTTCGCCGTTCGGCTGGGCACCGAGATCGTGCTGGAGACCAGCTGCTCGGGCCATGTGCTGCTGGCGTTCATGGAAGAGGCGCGCCGACTGGAAGTGCTGGGCACGCCCCCTTCCCGCCCGCTCGCCGAGCGCCTGGCCGAGGTGCGTGCCCAGGGCTATGAATCGATCGAGAGCTCGCGGCTGGCGGGCGTGTCCGATCTTTCCTGCCCGATCTTCGGGTTCAGCGGCCAGGTGGTCGCGGCGCTCACCATCCCGTATCTGGCCGTGATCGACGATGCACCGCATCTGTCACTCGAGGAGACGCTGGCGCTGCTGAAGGTCGCCGCCTTCGACATCTCGACGATCCTCGGCTGGTACGACCGCGAGGAAGCACCCGTGGTCCCCACCCTTTCCGTGCCCGAGCC
Source organism: Sphingomonas kyeonggiensis (assembly GCF_014204495.1). Lineage (GTDB taxonomy): Bacteria > Pseudomonadota > Alphaproteobacteria > Sphingomonadales > Sphingomonadaceae > Sphingomonas > Sphingomonas kyeonggiensis_A. Next base: position 622,437 of record NZ_JACHLN010000003.1, read on the forward strand.
GAAACGTCCACGCCGGAGCCGCAAGGCCAGCTAACGGCGCGGCCGACGACAACCCCCTCCCGACGCCGGCCCAACCCGATCGAGCACGCTTGATCGGAACCGAAGCCATGCGCGAAATGTGTCCATCTCGACGGTATCAGGTTTCATCTGGAAACAATATTTCCATATACAAAATACTGCCAACGCAATATGGAAGGCCTCGTTTAGTGCCCGACACTTGCTTTCCCCTGTCACAGAGAAAAAACCGCCAATGACCGTGATCACCGGCCTGCGCGTGCTGGATATCAGATTTCCCACCAGCCTATCGCTGGACGGCTCGGATGCAATGAATCCGGATCCGGACTATTCAGCCGCCTATGTGATCCTGGAGACCGATACGCCGGGTCTCAGCGGCCATGGCCTGACCTTCACGATCGGGCGCGGCAACGAGGTTTGCGTCGCGGCGATCGAGGCGCTCCGCCCGCTGGTCGTCGGCCAGTCGCTCGACACGATCCGCGCCGAGCCTGCAGCTTTCTGGCGCCACATCACCGGCGACAGCCAGCTGCGCTGGATCGGCCCAGACAAGGGCGCCATCCATCTCGCCACCGGCGCGATCGTGAATGCGGTATGGGACCTCTGGGCAAAGGCCGATGGCAAGCCGGTGTGGCGCCTGGTCGCCGAGATGTCGCCGGCCGAACTCGTTCGCGCGATCGACTTCCGCTACATCACCGATTGCATCACCCCGGAGGAGGCCCTCACCCTTCTCGAGGCGCGTGCCGCCGGCAAGGAAGAGCGGATCGCGCTGCTCCGCGCCGAGGGCTATCCCTGCTACACCACCTCGGCAGGCTGGCTCGGCTATGACGACGACAAGCTGCGCCGCCTGGCCCAGGAAGCCGTCGATGCCGGCTTCCGCCACATCAAGCTCAAGGTCGGCGTCGACCTGGAGGACGACAAGCGGCGCGTCGCGATCGCCCGCGAAGTGCTGGGCCCCGACCGCACGCTGATGATCGACGCCAACCAGGTGTGGGAAGTCGGCCAGGCGATCGACTGGGTCAACGCCCTCGCCTTCGCCAAGCCCTTCTTCATCGAGGAGCCGACCAGCCCCGACGATGTGCTGGGCCATGCCAGCATCCGCGCCGGCATCGCGCCGGTGAAGGTCGCGACCGGCGAGATGTGCCAGAACCGTATCCTGTTCAAGCAGTTCATCATGGGCTCGGCGATCGACGTCGTGCAGATCGACGCCTGCCGCCTGGGCGGCGTCAACGAAGTGCTGGCAGTGCTGCTGATGGCCGCGAAATACGATCTGCCCGTCTGGCCGCATGCCGGCGGCGTCGGCCTGTGCGAATATGTCCAGCATCTCGCGATGATCGACTATCTCTGCTTCGCCGGGACGCGCGACGGCCGGGTGATCGAATATGTCGACCATCTGCACGAGCATTTCCTCGATCCCTGCGTGATCCGCTCGGCCGCCTATATGCCGCCCGAACGGCCGGGCTTCTCGATCGAGATGAAGCCGGAGACGCTTACCCGCTATCGGCACCAGCCGGATCGCGGGCAGGCAGCCTGAATGCGCGGCGGGGCCCTTGCTCCGCCCTACATGGATAAACTGCGTCCGCGGCCTGGCGCATCGCCGGGCTTGCGGAGCGGGCCAGTTGCGCTGCAACATCAACCCGTCCCTGCCCTGCACGCGACAAGGATCAGGCCGGAGCAATCGCTCCCACGACGACAGGAAATTCCAAGGGGAGGCCGCAATCACTGGGCCGAGATATTGTTTTTTCCTATGAACTTGTATTTTAAATACGCAATTATAAAAAACTACATCCCGCATCGCCGGGGGGAGGAAATCCGAGAATGGCCAGCCGCGCATCCGTTGCCGCACCGCCGATCGTCGAGCGCCGCTATGCGGTCGCCTTCGCGCTCGTCACGTCGCTCTTCTTCTCCTGGGCATTGGCGGCCGCGCTCAATGATGTGCTGATCCGGCAGTTCCAGAAGGCGCTGGACCTGACCCGCACCGAAGCGAGCCTGATCCAGTTCGCCTTCTATGTGGGCTATTTCTGCGCCGCGATCCCGGCCGGCCTGCTGATCCGGCGGCTTGGATACAAGAACACGATCCTGATCGGCCTGGCCTGCTATGCTGGCGGCGCCTTCCTCTTCTATCCGGCGGCGGCAGCGGAACAATATAGCCTGTTCCTGGTCGCGCTGTACGTGATCGCGATCGGCCTCGCCTTCCTCGAGACAGCGTCGAACCCCTATGTGACGATCCTCGGCGCGCCCGAGACGGCGTCCGCCCGGCTGAACCTGGCCCAGTCCTTCTATGGCGTCGGCGCGATCCTCGGGCCGATCGTCGGCGGGCTGTTCATCTTCTCCTCGAACGAGCGCACCCAGGCGCAGATCCTGGCGATGGCCCCGGCCGAACGCGCCGCCTGGCGGACCGCCGCGGCGACCGCGGTGCAGGGCCCTTATATCGCGATCGGCCTGGTGGTCTGCCTGATCGGCCTGCTCATCGCCTTCACCCGCTTCCCGGTCATCGCGCATGCCAAGGCGGCCGAGGGTCCGCGCCGCCCGTTGTTCGCGGTGCTGCGCCATCGCTGGCTGCGCGCGGCGGTCATCGCGCAATTCCTCTATGTCGGCGCCCAGGTCGGCGTGTGGAGCTTCTTCATCGACTTCACCAAGTCCCAGGCCCCGCAACTGAGCGAACGCACGACCGCGTTCCTGCTTTCCGCCAGCCTGGCGATGCTGATGATCGGCCGCTTCAGCGGCGCCTTCCTGCAGCGGCGGATCGCCCCGGCGAAGCTGCTCGCCCTCTATGCCGCGGCCGGCGCGCTGCTCTGCGGCTTCGCGGCGCTGGCATCGGGCATGCCGGCGGTAGGCGCGCTCTGGCTGACCAGCTTCTTCATGTCGATCATGTTCCCGACGATCTTCGCGCTTGGCGTCGAGGGGCTGGGCGAAGAGACCGAGAGCGGTTCGGCCTTCCTGATCATGGCGATCATCGGCGGCGCGGTGTTCCCCCCGCTGATGGGGATCGTTTCCGAGCGGATCGGCGGCGTGCACCACATGATGCTCGTGCCGATGCTTGCCTTTGCCGGCGTGCTGGCCTTTGCCGTGCTGCGGCTTCGGGAAGGACCTGCCAAGTGACACGTGCCCTGTTTGCGCTCGACCTGAAAGACGATCCGGAACTGATCGCCGCCTATGAGGCGCGCCATGCCCCCGGATCGGTGTGGCCCGAGGTGCTACACGACATCCGCCAGCGCGGCTTTAGCGCGATGGAGATCTGGCGCGTCGCCGATCGGCTGGTCATGCTGGCCGAGGTTCCCGAAGAAGGGCTCGCTCCCTCCGACCCCGCGCTCGAGACCGTCGTTGCCGAATGGGAAGCCACGATGGACGCCTATCAGCGCCCGATCGCGGCCGGCGGTCCCAAATGGCTGCCGATGACGCGGATCTTCGCGCTCGACGAGCATCCCGCATCATGATCCCATTCCGTACGGTTCCCCGCGCGAAGATCGAAGTCAGCGAGATTGGATTTGGGGCGGCGCCCCTCGGAAACCTCTATCAGCCCGTGACCGACATGGAGGCCCGCGCGACGCTGGAGCGCGCGCTGGCCGCGGGGATGAACTATGTCGATACCGCCCCGCACTACGGCCATGGCCTGAGCGAGCGGCGCGTCGGCGACGGGCTGCGCGAACGGCAGGGGATCGTGTTGTCGACCAAGGTGGGGCGCCTGTTGCGCGCCGACCCGGCGCTTCGCGGCGATGCCGAGCGGCAGGGCTTTCGCTCGCCGCTGCCCTTCGAGCGGCATTTCGACTATAGCTATGACGGCGTCCTGCGTTCCCATGAGGACAGCCTGCAGCGGCTGGGCCTGGCCAGGATCGACCTGCTCTATGTCCATGACATCGGCGTGCGCACGCACGGCGCGGACAATGGGCGGTATTTCGATCAGCTGACTCAGGGCGGCGGCCTCAAGGCGCTGGAGCGACTGCGCGATGAAGGCGCGATTGCCGGTTTCGGCGTCGGCGCCAACGAATGGCAGGTGGGCGTCGAGGTGCTGCAGCATGCGGACTGCGACGTCATGCTGCTCGCCGGCCGCTATACGTTGCTCGAGCAGGGCGCGCTGGAACAGTTCCTGCCGCTCTGCCTCTCGCGGCAAGTCTCGGTCATCATCGGCGGCGCCTATAATTCGGGCATTCTCGCCACCGGCACCGCGCCGGGCCATGCGCCGCGCTACGACTATGGCGAGGCACCGGCCGATATCGTGGCGCGCGTCGCCCGGCTGGAAGCGCATTGCCGGGAATATCAGGTGCCGCTGGCTGCCGCCGCGCTCCAGTTCCCGCTTGCCCATCCCGCGGTCGCCAGCGTGCTGCTCGGCCTGGGCTCGCCAGGACAGGTCGAGGATACGATCCGGCTGCACGGCTTCGAGATCCCGGCGGAATTCTGGCAGGGGCTCCGCGATGCGGGACTGATCGCCCCGGACGCTCCCCTTCCGACGGATCGGTAGATGCGCATGACCTTTATCGGTGCCGATGCGGCACCCGACCAACAGCCCTGACGGAGACATGAGATGACGAAAGCTGGCCGGCTGGCGGGCAAGACCGCGCTGGTGACCGCGGCGGCGCAGGGGATCGGGCGGGCGACCGCCGAGCTCTTCGCCGCGGAAGGCGCAACCGTATGGGCGACCGACATCAACCTGGACGGGCTGTCGGGCCTGGCCGGGTGCCAGGTCGCGCGGATGGACGTGCGCGACGAGGCCTCGATCGCGGAGGCGCTGGCGCTTTCCGGGCCGCTCGACGTGCTGTTCAACTGCGCCGGCGCGGTGCCGGGCGGGACGATCCTGGATTGCTCGCCCGAGGACTGGTCGCTCGCCTATGACCTCAACCTGACGAGCATGTACCGGATCATCCGCGCGGCGCTGCCGGACATGATCGCGCGGGGCGGCGGGAGCATCGTCAACATGTCCTCGGTCGCCAGCTCGATCAAGGGCGTGCCCAACCGCTTCGCCTATGGCGTCACCAAGGCGGGCGTCATCGGGCTGACCAAGGCGGTGGCCGCCGATTTCGTCGGCCAGGGCATCCGCTGCAACGCGATCTGCCCGGGCACGATCGAGACGCCGTCGCTGCGCGAGCGGCTGCGCGCGACCGGGGATTATGAAGGCGCGCTCGCCGCCTTCGTCGCGCGCCAGCCGATGGGCCGGCTGGGCCAGGCGTCCGAAGTCGCCGCGCTCGCCCTCTATCTCGCGTCCGACGACGCTGCATTCACGACCGGCCAGATCCATGTGATCGACGGCGGCTGGACCAACTGATCCTGCGATTGAAGGAGTTCCGTACATGAAATTGCTGCGCTTTGGCCCGAACGGCCAGGAGAAGCCGGGCCTGCTCGACGCCGACGGCAAGATCCGCGACCTGACCGGCGTGGTCGCCGATATCGACGGCGGCACGATCACGCCGGAAAGCCTGGAGCGGCTTCGCGCGATCGATCCGGCGAGCCTGCCGCTGGTCGAGGGCGAGCCGCGGCTCGGCGCCTGCGTCGCGCGGCCGGGCAAGTTCATCTGCATCGGCCTCAATTATGCCGATCACGCCGCCGAGACCGGCGCCGCGATCCCGGACGAGCCGATCCTGTTCATGAAGGCGACGAGCGCGCTTTCCGGGCCCAATGACCCGATCGTGAAGCCGCGCGATTCGACCAAGCTCGATTGGGAAGTCGAGCTGGCCTTCGTGGTCGGCACCGAATGCCGCTATGTCGACGAGGCGCAGGCCGAAGCGGCGATCGCCGGCTATTTCGTCTGCAACGACGTTTCCGAGCGTGCCTTCCAGCTCGAGCGCGGCGGCACCTGGGACAAGGGCAAGGGCTGCGACAGCTTCGGCCCGATCGGCCCCTGGCTGGTGACCGCGGACGAGGTGGGCGACACCAGCGACCTGCACATGTGGCTCGAGGTCAACGGCAAGCGCTACCAGGACGGATCGACCTCGACGATGATCTTCCGGCCGGGCTTCATCCTGTCCTATCTCAGCCGCTTCATGAGCCTGCAGCCGGGCGACATCGTCACCACCGGCACGCCGCCGGGCGTCGGGCTCGGCCAGAACCCCAATGTGTGGCTCCACAAGGGCGACCGGATCGCGCTCGGGATCGCCGGCCTGGGCGAGCAGCACCAGGTGGTCATCGAAGCCTGATCGCAACAAGGCAGGGGCCGGCCGAAACCGGCCCTTGCTTGCGCTATTTCAGCAGGAGCCGCACTTCGCCCAGCGCCTGGGTGTAATGCGCCTGTCCGGCCGGATCGGCACTGACCAGCGAGCCGCGGTCCAGGCCGATATCGAAGCCTTCCGAATACGCGCCAACGGCAGTCAGGAACTTGCCGATCGGCCCCGAGGCGACCTGCCTGCCGTTGACGTAGAGCGTGACCGTGCCCGGCACCGAGGGATTGAACAGCGTGCCCTTGGCGGTGGCCTGGTCGGGCACATATTCATAGGCGACGGTAAGCGACCCCGCAGGCAATACCTCGCCCGAGATCACCGTCTGGTGAGACTGGCCATAGGCATTGTTCTCGAACACCAGCCTGCCCTGCTTCACATAGAGCGCGAAGCCGCCGAGGCGCCCGCCTTCGGCGAGCAGCACGCCACTGCCCGTCGCGGCATCGCCCCTGATGTCCACTTCGAAGCGGTGTGCGCGGCCCGAAAGGTCGGGCAGCGCGTTGCGCGGCAGCTGGCCTATGCCCGCCTGCCAGGCGAAGCGGGTAGCCGCCTTGTCATAGAGGCTCGGCGCCCCGATAGGCGCCGGCAGCAGCGGGAAGACGCCGTTGCGCAGGCCTTCCTTCTCGAACTCGGCCTTCAGCTCGGCAAGCTTTGCGGGTTCCTTGTCCGCCAGGTCGTTCGCCTCGCTGAAATCCTGGTCGACATGGTACAGCTCCCAACGATCGGTGGCGGGGTCGCTGGTGTAGACGCTGAGGCCGGACTCGATCAGCTTCCAGGGCAGATAGGGCCGCCGCGCAGCCGCCACCCAGCCGTCGCGATAGAGGGCACGGTTGCCGAAGATCTCGAAATACTGCTCGCGATGCGCTTCGGGTGCCTTGGGATCCTTGAAGGTCGGGACGAGGCTGCGCCCCTCGAACGGGATCTGCTTCACGCCGTCGACGCTTTCGGGAAAGGCGATGCCCGCCGCATCGAGGATGGTCGGCGCGATGTCGTTCACATGGCCGAACTGGCCACGCACCGTACCGGGCACATCGGTATGCCCGGGCCAGGAGACAATCAGCGGATTGCGCGTCCCGCCGAAATGCGAGGCGACCTGCTTCATCCACTGGAACGGCGTGGTCGTCGCCCAGGCCCAGCCCGCGGCATAGTGATTGGCAACATCGGGGCCGCCAAACTTGTCGAGCTGAGCCAGCTGGGTCGCCGCGCTCGCCTGCCCCCCGGTGCCCGAGGCAGCCTCGTTGGCGATCGAGCCGTCGAGCCCGCCCTCGGCGCTGCCGCCATTGTCACCGACGATGTAGAAGATCAGCGTGTTCTGGCCGCCGGGGCGGCTGCGGATCTCCTTGATCAGCCGGCCGACCTCGGCATCGGTATGCTCGACGAAGGCCGAATATACTTCCATCTGGCGGGCATAGAGCTTCTTCTGGTCGGCGCTCAGGCTGTCCCAGGCGGGCAGGCCCTCGGGGCGCGGAGTGAGCTGGGCATTGGCGGGAATGACGCCGAGCCGCTTCTGCCGCGCGAAGGCCTCCTCGCGATACTTGTCCCAACCGCCATCGAACCGCCCCTTGTTGCGGGTGATCCAGTCGGCCGGGGCATTGTGCGGCTGGTGGGCCGCGCCGGTGGCGAAATAGAGGAAATAGGGCTTGGCGGCCGCCAGCGCGTCATGCTCGTCGACCCAGCGCAGCGCATGATCGACCAGGTCGCTGGTCAGATGATAGCCGGGCGCCGCCTTTTGCGGCGATTCCACCGGCGTGGTGTTGTCGTAGAGATGCGGCTCCCACTGGTCGTCCTCGCCCGACATGAAGCCGTAGAAATGATCGAAGCCGAGCCCGGTCGGCCAGCGATCGAACGGCCCCGCGGACGAGATTTCCCATTGCGGCGTGTTGTGCCACTTGCCGACCGCCGCTGTGCTGTAGCCATTGTCATGCAGGATCCGCGCGATCGACGCGGTTTCCTTCTTCCAGATCGAGTTATAGGCGGGGAAGCCGGCAGCGATGTCCTGCAGGTTACCGAAGCCGACCTGGTGCTGGTTGCGCCCGGTGAGCAGCGCCGCGCGGGTGGGCGAGCAGATCGCCGTCGTGTTGAAGCGATTGTAGCGCACCCCGTCCCTGGCCAGCGCATCGAGATTGGGCGTGCGGGCCAGGCCGCCAAAGGTCGAAGTCGCGCCGAAACCGACATCGTCGAGCAGGATCACCACGACATTGGGCGCGCCTTTCGGTGCCTCTGGGCGCCGAGGAAAGGCCGGCACCGAGTCCGCCCGCTTCACCGCGATCCTGCCGGTGAATCCCTCGCTTCCACCTGGCGCGGTCTGCGCCTGGGCCGCCAGCGGCGCGGCCAGGGAAACACTCGATGCGGACAACAGCAACAGCGTACGGCGGAATATGGTCATGGGCCCCTCCAGTCGGAAATCGACGTTACTCTACTTAATTAGTAGAGATAAAAGAGATGAGCTTTAGGCCGCGAAAGCCGAACTTGCTTTTCAATTCATATCATATCGGTAGGAATTATCGCCGTGCCGATGAAGCCGGCAGCCGCTCTCGTCCGGTTTCATCGCTTCCCCGAGCGAGGTTCATTCCCCCCAAGCTCAGGTCTAGGCCGCGCCCCATCCCGCAGGGCGCGGCCACTTTTTCGTTCAGGCCTCGAGACGAACGCTCGGGCGCGTGTTCGGGTAGATCTGCTCCACCTTCGGCTCGCCGGGCCCGGGCGCATGCATTCCGTACGCGTTCACCGGCTGGGACCGGTTCACCCACAGCGCGTAATGGAGATGGTCCGCGCGGGGATCCTCGGTGTTCGGATGCAGCAGGATCGTCAGGCCGAGGCTGTTGAGCTGCAGCCAGGGGACGATCACCGGCAGCAGGTCGTTGGTGAAGCCGAAATAGAAGGACGGCGTGACATGCGGCCCGCGCGGCTCGAGGTTCCAGTTGCCGAGTTCGACGGAGAATCGCTCGGCCGCCCATTTGCGGACCAGCGCCGCCTTCTCGTAGCTGTCCTCGTCGAAATAGATGTGCGCGTGGTAGCTCTTGATATCGGTATAGGCGCGCGGGCTCGACGGCAGCACGGCTTCGCCGGGGCGCACCGATTTCGGGCGGGGTGTCGCCTCCTTGTAGGTCTCATAGCCCCAGGGGCTGCGCCCGGTGGCCCGCGGCGCGAGCGGCCTGGCCGGCGCGGGTGCCGTCTGCGCCGCCGCTCCTCGTGCAAGGCCGATTGCGGCCAGTGCCGCCGCGCCCCCTCCCAATAGCGCGCGACGCCCGGGCGACAACAAATCGGCCCACATCTGGTCATCGCGCTCGTTGAAGAAATCGGGATCGAGCGACATGGAAACTTCTCCGGTCAATGGGCGCGGACGCCGGCCAGGGTGAATTCCGGCGCCGCTTCTTCCGGAAGGAAATCGGGCACCGAGAGATAGCGCTCGCCCGTGTCATAGGCGAAGCCGAGGATGTTCGCGCCGGGCAGCGCAGGCAGCTTGCGGGCAATCGCCGCAAGGGTCGCGCCGGAGCTGAGGCCGACGAGCAGCCCCTCCTCGCATGCCGCGCGGCGAGCAAAGCCCCGCGCTTCGTCGGCACTGACCTGGATCACGCCATCGAGCATGTCGGCATGGAGATTGGCCGGGATGAACCCGGCACCGATGCCCTGGATCGGGTGCGGTCCCGGCGCGCCACCGGAAAGCACCGGCGAAAGTTCGGGCTCGACCGCGAAGACCTGGAGCGTCGGCCATTCCATCTTGAGCGTCTCCGCCAGCGCAGTGATGTGCCCGCCGGTGCCGACGCCGGTGATGATCGCGTCGATCGGATCGCTGCGGAAGTCCGCCAGTATCTCCTGGGCGGTAGTGCGGACATGCGCATCGATATTGGCGGGATTGTCGAATTGCTGCGGCATCCACGCGCCCGGCGTCGCGCGCACCAGCGCATGTGCCCGGTCGATCGCGCCGGCCATTCCCTGCGCGCGCGGAGTGAGATCGAAGCTGGCGCCATAGGCCAGCATCAGCCGGCGGCGCTCCACGCTCATGCTCTCGGGCATCACCAGGATCAGCCGGTAGCCCTTCACCGCCGCGACCAGCGCGAGCCCGATGCCCGTATTGCCGCTGGTCGGCTCGATGATCGTGCCGCCCGGACGAAGCAGCCCCTTGCGCTCGGCTGTCTCGATCATCGCCAGCGCGATGCGGTCCTTGATCGACCCACCGGGATTCGATCGCTCGGCCTTGATCCAGACCTTCGCATCCGGGAACAACCGCGACGCACGGATATGCGGCGTGTTGCCGATCGTCTCGAGAATGCTGCTCGCCCTCACGCGCGCCTCCCTCTTCTCAGGGCCGGATTTATATCCTACTAGATTGATGGATAATAAGCCAGCTCAGCGCGACGCGGTCCTGATAGTTTTAGCTCACCGCGGTGAAGCCGAACTCCGGTTGCCCCATTTAATCTCTACTAGAATGATAGAGATAAGGGAGGCACGAACATGCACAACAGGAAGATCCGGGTTCTCGCACTGGCCGCCACCGCTCTCACCCTGGTCGCTTCCGCGTCGGCCTGGGCTGCCGATGACGACAAGCCCAAGCCCATCGCGGCGACCGCCGACGATCCCGTCGCCGACGAGGACGCGCAGCACGCCACCGGCCAGGAGATCCTGGTGACCGCGCGGCGGCGTGAGGAGAGACTGCAGGACGTGCCCGTCGCGATCAGCGCGGTCTCGGGCAGCGAGCTGGCCGACCAGCATATCTACCGCGTCGGGGATTTCGCGGCGAAGCTGCCCAATTTCGCCGCTGTCCAGCAGAACACCCGCGTATCCGGCCTCTATGTCCGCGGGCTTGGCGGCAATGCCAGCAATGACGGCGCGGAATCGGGCGTGGGCCTGATCGTCGACAATGTGTTCTTCACCCATGTCGGCTTCAGCTGGCTCGATTTCGTCGATCTCGACCATGTCGAGCTGGTGCGCGGGCCACAGGGCACGCTGCTCGGCAAGAACACCACGATCGGCGCGCTGATCGTCACGACCAAGCGGCCGAGCTTCACGCCCGAGCTCAATCTCGAGGCGGGCTATGGCAACCAGAACCGCTTCCAGATCCGCGCCAACGCCACCGGCCCGCTGATCGGCGACACCCTCGCCTATCGCGCGACCTTCTATGTCGATCGCTCGGACGGCTGGGCGAAGAATGCCCAGGACGGCCAGAAGTATCTCGACGTGAACCGCTGGGCGGCACGCGGGCAGCTGCTCTTCCAGAGCGGCCCGGTTACCAGCCGCCTGATCGGCGAGCATTACGAGACCAGCGAGTACAACAATTACTATCCCGGCTTCGCCGACGCGACGACCTTCGCCAATGGCGCGGTCCGCTCGGGCGCCTGGGAGAACAAGCTCAAGTCCATCTTCGGCTACACGCCCAGCTACCGGATCGGCCAGAACGCCAATCTCAACACCCAGGAGCGGATCGACTCCCGGGTCAACGGCCTGTCGAACGAGCTGACGATCGACCTGGGCGGCCCCACCCTGACCGCGGTGAGCGCCTGGCGGCAGTTGCGCTTCCGCCCGCACAACGACAGCGATCTCTCGCCCTTCTCGATCCTGCGCGCCGGCTATGACGTGGATGTCGATCAATATTCGCAGGAGATCCGGATCGCCTCGGCCACCGGCAATCCGATCGAATATCAGTTCGGCGGCTATTTCCTGCGCGAGGACCTGGTCAGCAACAACCGCTCGATCTTCCAGGCGGACTCGACGAAGTATTTCCTCACCGGGGCGCTACCTGCGGCCGCGCTGCTCCCGGCGATCCTCGATGGCGTGGAGTATGACCAATATGGCAAGCTCCAGGTCACCAGCGGCGCGGCGTTCGGCCAGCTGACCTGGCATGCGAGCGACCGGCTGGCGCTGACCGGCGGCCTGCGCTTCACCCGCGAGAACAAGAAGGCGTCGAACACCGCGACGGTCTTTGGGGGTTCCGCACTGCCGGCCACCCTTGCCCCGGCACGCACGGCGATCGTCAACGCGTTCGGCGGGGTCTTCGCGGTTGCCGACGAGAAGACGACGAGCAGTTGGTCCTGGCTGGTCAACCCGTCCTTCAAGCTCTCGGACGATGTGCTGCTCTATGCCTCGGTCAGCTATGGCGAGAAGTCGGGCGCGGCCAATCTGGGCGCAACACCGGGCAAGCCGGTGATCATCGATCCGGAGAAGTCGACCGCTTACGAAGCCGGCATCAAGACGACGCTGGCCGGCGGCAAGGCAACGTTCAACGTCAATTTCTACTGGAACGACATCAAGGACTTCCAGGCCACGCAATATGACCCGAACCGGGTGGCGCTCGGCTATTTCCTCGGCAATGCCGCCCGGGCGCGGCTGCGCGGCGTCGAGCTGGAGGCGTCGGCCAAGCTCGGCGGCGGGTTCAGCGCCTCGGCGAGCGGGTCGTTCAACGATGCGACCTTCCGCTCCTACACCAATGCGCCGCCGCCGGTGGAGCTGAGCAATGTCGCGCCTTCGGTCAATCTGTCGGGCACGCGCATTCCGGGCTCGTCCAAGTGGAGCGGCCAGCTCAGCCTGAACTATGACGACAACGTCTCCGAGACGCTCGGCCTGTTCGGCTATGTCAACCAGACCTATCGCAGCGAGACCAACCTGCTGAGCGCCGTTTCCGTGTACGGCAAGCAGGAAGGCTATGGCCTCACCAATGCCGGTATCGGCATCCGCAGCGCCGACGGCCGCTATTCGCTGCAGTTCTGGAGCCGCAACCTGTTCGACAAGCGCTATGCCGTCGGCATCGGTCAGGCGACCGCGATCACGCCGTTCATCAAGGTGCTCGGCGAGACGCGTACCTTCGGCACCACCGCGCGGGCGCGGTTCTGACGATGGCGCGCGATCGGCAGATGCGGCTCGGCGCCTTCCTGATGGGAGTTGGCCACCACGCTGCGGCGTGGCTGCATCCCTCGGTCGATCCGCGCGCGCTCACCCGGCTCGGCCATTATGTGCATCAGGCACAGGTGGCGGAGGCGGCGAAGTTCGACGCGATCTTCTTCGCGGACAATGTCGCGATGCTGGGACCGCCCTCCGAGCTGGGTGCGCTGGCCGCCCTGCCCTATTATTTCGAGCCGCTGTCGCTGCTCGCGGCGATCGCGCCGCAGACCGAGCGGATCGGGCTCGTCGCCACGGCCTCCGCGACCTATCTCCCGCCCTATCACCTCGCCCGGAAGTTCGCCTCGCTCGATCATCTGAGCGGCGGGCGGGCCGGCTGGAACTGCGTGACTTCGGGCTCGGATGCCGAGGCGCATAATTTCGGGCTCGATCACCAATATGAGCACGCCCATCGCTATGCCCGGGCCGGCGAATATGTCGATGTGGTCAAGGCGCTGTGGAACAGCTGGGAGGACGGCGCGCTGATCGCCGATCAGCAGGCGCGGCGCTTCTACGACCCCACCCGCATCCACCGGATCGACCATGAGGGCCCGTTCTTCAAGGTCGCCGGACCGCTCCAGCTCGATCGCACGCCGCAGGGCCATCCGGTGATCGTCCAGGCGGGCTCGTCCGACGACGGCATCGCGCTCGCAGCCGCGACCGCCGAGCTGGTCTTCACCGCGCAGCAATCGCGCGAGGACGCGATCGCCTTTCGCACCCGGCTGCGCGCGGCCGCATCGGCAAATGGCCGCGACCCGGATGAACTGCTCGTGCTGCCGGGGATCATGCCGTTCGTCGCCGAGACACGCGAGGAAGCGCAGCGGCTGCATGACGAGCTGCTCGCGCTGGTCGATCCGCGGCTCGGCATCGGCTTCGTCTCCGGGCTGATGGATACCGACCTGTCGCAACATCCGCTCGACGGCCCGCTGCCCGAGCCCGCCTCCACCCAGGGCTGGCAGAGTCGCCAGAAGCTGCTGGTCGATACCGCGCGGGCCGAGGGGCTGAGCATCCGCCAGCTGATCGCCCGGATCATCACCGCACGTGGGCACAAGACCGTGATCGGCACGCCGACCGAGATCGCCGACCTGCTCGAGGACTGGTTCGCGGCCGGCGCGGCGGACGGCTTCAACATCATGCCACCGATCCTGCCGCAGGGGCTCGAGGCGTTCGCGGAAATGGTCGTGCCCGAGCTGCAGCGCCGCGGACTTTTCCGCACCGAATATACCGGCCGGACATTGCGCGACCATCTGGGCCTGCCCTTTCCCCAAACCCCGGCGCTGGCCGCCGCGGCCGAGTAACCCAACGAAGGAGACCTGCCATGACCGTCTCTACCCGCAGTGCCTATCTGAACACGCCCGACCCCGGGATCCCCCTCGACGTGGTGCCGGTCGGCGGGCGCATCGGCGCCGAAGTGCGCGGGGTCGCGCTCTCCGCCGATCTCCCGCCCGAAACACTGGCAGCGATCCGCGCCGCGCTGGTCCGCCACAAGGTGCTGTTCTTCCGCGGCCAGCATCATCTCGACGATGCCGGGCAGGAAGCGTTCGGCCAGGCATTCGGCACGCCGTTCGAGCACCCGACCGTGCCGTCACGCGGCAATTTCCTGTTCGAGCTGGACTCGCACCACGGCGCCCGCGCCAATCACTGGCACACCGACATCACCTTCGTGCCCGCCTATCCCTTCGCCTCGATCCTGCGCGGCGTGACGATCCCGCCGGCGGGCGGCGATACGGTCTGGGCGAATACCGTCGCCGCCTATCAGGACCTGCCCGAGCCGCTGCGCGAGCTGGCCGACGGGCTGCGGGCGATCCACACCAACGCCTATGACTATGCCGCCGAGCGCCCCGACGCGACCGAGGAGCAGCGCAAGCGCTTCGCGGCGGTGTTCGCCCGCGTGGTCTATGAGACCGAGCATCCGGTGGTCCGCGTCCATCCCGAGAGCGGCGAACGCACCCTGCTGCTCGGCGGCTTCGTCAAGCAATTCGTCGGGTTGCCCCAGGCGGACTCGAAGGCACTCTACGACCGGCTGCAGAGCTATGTGACCCGGCTGGAGAACAGCGTGCGCTGGCGGTGGAGCGAAGGCGACGTGGCGATCTGGGACAATCGCGCCACCCAGCATTACGCGATCGACGATTATGGCGACCAGCACCGCGTCGTCCGCCGTGTGACGCTGGCGGGCGATGTGCCGATCGGCGTCGATGGCCAGTCGAGCCGCGCGATCCTGCCCGCACCCGAAGCGCTGCTGGAGGCAGCGGAATGATCTCGCGCCGCCAGTCGCTCATCCTGCTCGGCGGCACTGCCGCCGGGCTGGCCCTTGCCGGGTGCGGCCGCAAGGCCGGCCCCGAGCGCAAGGACGTGATCTTCGCCACCCAGAAGAACGGCGTACCCTTCCTCGCCGAGACGCGCGGCGAATTCGCCAAGCGGCTGGAGAAGCGCGGGCTAGGGCCGGTGAAATGGGTCGAGTTCGCCTCGGGCCCGCCGCTGATCGAGGCGATCCGCGCCGGTGCCGTCGATATCGGCCTGGTCGGTGACACCCCGGTCGCCTACGCCCAGGCAGCGGGAACCGACCTCAACTTCGTCGCCGCGCAGAGCTTCCCCGGGCTGGTCGGCAGTGGGCTGCTGGTGCCGGCCAAATCAAGCGTGACCAGCCTCGCCCAGCTCAAGGGCAAGCGCATCGCCTATACCAAGGGCTCGGCGGCCGAGTTCGCGCTGGCGGCCGGACTCAAGCAGGTCGGGCTCGGCCTCAAGGATATCCAGGCCGCCAATCTCTCCCCCGGCGATGCGCAGACCGCGCTGGCCAACGGGTCGGTCGATGGCTGGGTGATCTGGGATCCCTTCTTCACCCTCGCCCAGATCCGCGGCGGCGCGCGCGAAGTGCCGCTGCCCGCTTCGGGGCTCAACACCACCGCCTTCTACATCGCCTCGGGCGACTTCACCCGGAACCGCACCGATGTGCTGCGCGCCACGCTCGACGAGCTGCGCGCCGAGGCCGCCTGGGGCAATGCCAACCGCAACTTCTATCGCGACCAGGTCGCCAAGGCGACGCGGCTGCCGCCGCAGGTGCTCGACGGCATGCTAGCGCGCTACAAGGACTTCCTGTTCCGGGTCGATCCGGTGACGCCGGAGGTTATCGAGAACCAGCAGAAGGTCTCCGACTATCTGTTCGACGCCGGGGTGTTGCCCAAGCGGGTCGACGCGTCCAAGGCCGCCTGGACCGGCTGGAAGCCGGCATGACCCGGGGCGCCGGCTGGAAGGAAAGCCCGCTCGTCCCGGCGATCGTGCCGGTGGGATTGCTGGTCGTCTGGCAGCTCGCCTCGACCACGGGACTGCTGCCCTCGCAGATCCTGCCGGCGCCGACGGCCGTGGTGAAGGCAGCGGCCGAGCTGACCGCCGACGGCGAGCTGGTCCACCATCTTGCCGTGAGCACCGCCCGGGCATTGACCGGGCTGGTGATGGGCGGATCGATCAGCTTCGTGCTGGGGCTGGTCTGCGGCCTGTCGCCCTTCGCCCGGCGGCTGCTCGACCCGACGCTGCAGATGGTGCGGACGATCCCGCACCTGGCGCTGCTGCCGCTGGTCATCCTGTGGTTCGGCATCGGCGAGCAGGCCAAGATCCTGCTCGTCGCCTGGGGCATCTTCTTCCCCATCTACCTGAACACCTATCACGGCGTGGTCTCGGTCGATCCCCAGCTGATCGAGATGGGCAGAGTCTATGGGATGAAGCGCTGGGAGTTGTTCCGCCGGATCATCTTCCCGGGCGCCCTGCCCTCGATCCTGGTCGGGTTGCGCTTCGGCCTTGGCATCATGTGGCTGACGCTGATCGTCGCCGAGACGATCGCCGCCAATTCGGGCATCGGCTACATGGCCACCCAGGCCCGCGAGTTCAGCCAGACCGACATCATCGTACTGGCGATCTTCGTCTATGCCGGGCTCGGCAAGCTCGCCGACAGCCTGACCCGCGCGCTGGAGCAGCGCCTGCTCCGCTGGAACCCCGCCTACGCAAGGGCCTGAGCCATGAACCTTCCCGCACTTCGCCTTGTAGAGTTGGGCCTTGTCGAACAGGCCGACCGCCCGATCAGCGGCGCGCCGGTGGCCGTCCGCGAGCTGTCGGTCGCCTTCGGGCAGAACCAGGTGCTCGACCGGCTGAGCCTGCACATCGAGCCCGGCGAGTTCGTCGCGATCGTCGGCCGGTCGGGCTGCGGCAAGAGCACCCTGCTGCGCGCGGTCATGGGGTTGATCCTGCCGGGTGGCGGCAGCATCGACGTCGACCTCGATGCGGCACGGCTCGTCTTCCAGGAGCCGCGGCTGCTGCCCTGGGCGAGCGTGCGCGAGAATGTCGCGGTCGGCGCGCCTGCCGGGCTCGATGCCGCCGAGCGCGACCGGCTGGTCGATGCCCGGCTTGCCGAAGTGGGACTGGCCGACAAGGCCGAGCAATGGCCCGCCGCGCTTTCGGGCGGCCAGCGCCAGCGCGTCGCGCTGGCCCGCGCGCTGATCAGCCAGCCGCGACTACTCGCGCTCGACGAACCACTGGGCGCGCTCGACGCGCTTACCCGGATCGAGATGCAGGCGCTGGTCGAGACCGTGTGGGCGAGCGAGGGCTTTTCGGCGCTGCTCGTCACCCATGACGTGGCCGAGGCGGTAGCACTGGCCGACCGGGTCGTGGTGATGGAAGCCGGCCGGATCGCGCTCGACCTGCCGATCGCCGTGCCCCGCCCGCGCCGCCACGGCGACGCCGAGCTGGCGGCGCTGGAAGGGCTGATCCTCGACCGGTTGCTCGGGCGCTGATTGCCTACACCGATCGGGCGGCGATCCGCGAAAGTACACAAAGTACAGGCCAAGGACGGTTTTGCGCCCTGAGCCGAGCCCTTAGTGCAGCTTGAGCCTAGGACGAACGAACCTGTTGATATAACTGACAAAAATTAGCATCGCACCGCGAATCCTGCCATGCACCGCCATCAGGTGCATGCGGTAGAGCGACATGTAGACGAACCGCGCCAACCGTCCTTCAACCGCCATGCGTCCGCCGACCAGCCGGCCCATCAGCGATCCCACGGTGGAGAAGCGGCTGAGCGACACCAGCGAGCCGTGATCGTGGTAGACAAAGGTCTTGAGCGGGATGCCGGCCATCAGGCGCGAGAGGTTGGCGAAGGCGGTGTCCGCCATCTGGTGTGCCGCCTGCGCGCGCGGCGGGATCGGGCGATCGCTTCCGGCGGGCGTGTAGGACGCGCAGTCGCCGATCGCGAAGATACGCTCGTCGTCCAGGCTCTGCAGCGTCGGCCGCACGATGACCTGGTCGCCGCGCGACAGCCGCAGCCCGTCCAGCCCCTCGCGGATCGGCGCGGCCTTCACGCCGGCGGCCCAGAGCTGGAGATCGGCGGGCACGAAAATGCCACCACGCGTCTCCATGCCGAGCGGGGTCGAGGCGGTGACGGCGACGCCGGTCATCACCTTGACGCCGAGCACCTCCAGCTCCTCGCGCGCCGCATCGGCCAGGCGCTCGGGCAATGCCGGCAGGATGCGCGGCCCGGCCTCGAGCAGGGTCACGTCGAGCCGCTTCCGATCGAACACCTCGAGCCCGTAATAGCTGAGGCCGTCGGCGGCATTGTAGAGCTCGGCGGCGAGCTCGACGCCGGTGGCGCCGCCGCCGACAATGGCGATGCGCACGCGGGCATCCGATGCCGGATCCTCCGACATGGCGCGCGATACGCGCAGGCAATGGTCGAGCAGTTGGTCGCGGAAGCTGTCCGCTTGTGCCTGGCTGTCGAGGAACAGGCAGTTCTCGGCGACGCCCGGCGTGCCGAAGTCATTGGTGACCGAGCCATAGGCGAGCACCAGATAGTCATAGCGCACCGTATGCGCGCCGATCACTTCGCGCCCCTTGGGATCGAGCACGGGCGCGAGATGCACGCGGCGCGCGGTGCGATCGATCCGCTCCAGCGTGCCATAATGATAGCGATAGCCCCAGCGATGGCAGTGGCTGCGATAGCCGACCTCGTCGAGGCTGGCATCGAGCGAGCCCGCCGCCACCTCGTGCAGCAACGGCTTCCAGATATGCGTGCGGTTGCGATCGATCAGGATGATGTCGTGCCGCTTGCGACCGTAGCGGCTGCCGAGCTTGCGCGCGAGTTCAAGGCCGGCGGCACCGCCACCGACGATCACGATCTGGATCTTCCTGTCGCTTGTCATGCTCGCTCCGCGGTTTGGGTCGTTCGAGGCACATCCGGCGCGTTGCACGTTGCAATGCCGCGCGCCGGATCGCAAAGCAGGATGTGGCCGACGACAATTTCACTGAACGCAATCGCCAGGAGATCATCGCGATCGCCACGCGGCATTTCGCCGACAAGGGCTTTGCGGGCGCGCGGGTCGACGAGATCGCGGCGGCCACGGCCACCTCGAAGCGGATGATCTACTATCATTTCGGCAGCAAGGACGGGCTGTACCGCGCCGTGCTGACCGAAGCCTATCGCGGCTTCCGCTCGGCCGAGCTCGACACCGGGCTGGACGCGCTGCCGGCGATCGATGCGCTCGCCCGATTGACCGCGCACAGCTTCGATTTCCACTTTCGCCATCCCGAGCTGGTGCGGCTGGTGATGGACGAGAATATGCGGCGCGGACCGCATGTCGGCGCGATCTCGGAAGGGCGCAACGAAGTCGTGCTGCCGCGCACCCAGGCGCTGCTCGATCGCGGCGTCGCGGAGGGGAGCTTCCGCGCCGGGATCGACGCCGCCGACCTGCACATGACGATCAGCGCGCTCGCCTTCTACTTCGTCGCCAATCGCTACACCTTCGGCACGATCTTCGGGGCGGACATGGAGAGCGACGCGGCGGTCGCGCAGCGGCGCGAGCAGGTGATCGACACCGTCCTGCGCTATTGCCGCGCGGATCGCTGACGCCGCCATCAAAACTGGACCTTTACCTGGCTGCCGAAGGCCAGCGCGTTGCGGGTGCGGCGGAAGGCGAAGGTGCCCGGATCGAGGATATACTGGACGTCGGGCCGGATGCTGAGCCAGCGGCGCAGCTGGATGCCGTAGCTCAGCTCGATCGCGGTCTCGCCGGCCGGCAGCGAGGCGAAGCCGTCGGGCATGACGGAGGACGCCTCATGCAGCGCGCGCAGCCGCGGATTGACCCGCGCCTGGATCACGCCGAGCGCGATCGTATCGGCATCGCGGCCCGGGAACGTGCCTGTCTTGACCAGGCCGGCGGCAACCCAGCGGGTGATCGGCGCCGATGCCCGGGGATTGGCGGCGAACTGGCCGAAGACCGAGAGCCCCCTGCCCCCGCTGCCACGCAGCACCATCTGGTCGGCCAGGATATAGGCGCCGTAGCGGCCGGTGACGCTGCCCGGCCGGCCCTGCCGCGCGGCGGTGGAGCTGTCGTAGTAGAAGCCAAGCTTGTAATGGCCCGGCAGCACGCGGCTGTCCTTGCCCATGCCCGGATCATATTCGACTTCGATCGGCACCAGCACGCCCGTCGAGCCGCCGGCAAAGGGGCGGAAGGCATTATGCTCGTCGTTGAGGCGCGGATTGACCTGGAAGAGGCCGGTGCGCAGCGTCACGCCCGGACGCAACCGATAGCGCAGCGCGGCACCCCAGCGGGCATTGGGGTAATTGTACCAGCCCGTATCGCCCGAGAATGCCAGCGGATGCGCGCAAAAGGCCGCGTTCACCAGGTTGCAGCCGATCGCCATGCCGCCCAGGTCGTTGCCCATCGCGAAATAGCCGAGACGCAGGTTCAGCCGGCCGCGATCGAAATTCTGCTCGATGCTGAACTCGGTGAGCCTGGTGAAGTTGCCGCCCGCCGCCTCCTGGATCGGAAGGCGGTTGCCGACGATGTCCGACGAGACCCCGATGCCGCGCCGGTCGTTGAGCGTGAGGTGAAAGAGCGCACCGGACCAGCCGAGCGTCCTGTCGAGATCGACATCGACGCCGGCGCGCAGCTGCTGGGTATAGCCGGTACCGCGCTTCAGGCCGCCATCGACGGCGGCGAAGGTCTCGGAGACATAATCGGCGCGGACGCTGATCCCGGCCTCGCGGAGGTCGCTGCGCGCGCCGCCCCAATCGCCGGTCAGCGTTTCCCGGTCGGGAGAAAGCAGGCCGGCCTCGGCCGGCACCGGTGGAGTCTCCGACTGGGCGTGCGCCGCCGAAAGGGGCGAGGCAGATAGCAATGCTGCTGCGAACAGAGGTACGAACCGGGCCAAAACGCCTTCCCTCCCGTGTCGCCGGACACGGGGTCATCAAGGGTGGAACAAGGGCGGGAGCGAAGCGGCGCGCCGCGCTCCCGATCATCGGATCAGGGCAGTGCGTAGGCGATCACATAGTCGCCCCGGTCGGGAGACTGGCGCGCGCCGCCCGCGGTGATCACGACGTATTGCTTGCCGGTGCGCGGCGAGCGGTAGCTCATCGGCCCGCCCTGGCTACCGACGGGCAGGCGCGCTTTCCACACCTCCGCGCCGGTCGCCGAATTGAAGGCGCGCAGATAATAATCCTGCGTGCCGGCGATGAACAACAGCCCGCCCTGCGTGGCCAGCGTGCCGCCCAGGGTCGGCAGGCCGATCGGGATCGGCAGGCCCATGCGGATACCGAGCGGGCCGGTGTCGCGCACCGTGCCGACCGGTACCTGCCATTTGATGCTGCGCGTCTTGAGGTCGATCGCGGTGAGCGTGCCATAGGGCGGCGCCTGGCAGGGCACGCCGAGCGCGGAGAGGAAGCGGTCCTTGACCACCGAATAGGGCGTGCCCTTCAGCGGGACGCTGCCCATGCCGGTATTGACCGCCTCGCCCGCCGCACCGCTCTTGCCTGCCTGCGCGGCGGTCTGCGGGACCATCCGCACCCACAGGCCGAGGCGCATGTCGTTGACGAAGACGGTGCCGGTGGTGGGATCGGTCGAGACCCCGCCCCAGTTCATGCCACCGAGCGAGCCCGGGAAGCTGAGCGACTTGTCGGTGCCGGGCGCGGTGTACAGCCCCTCATAGCGCATGCCCTTGAAGGCGATGCGGCAGAGCAGCTGATCGAACGGGGTGGCACCCCACATGTCCTTCTCGGCAAGCGGCCCTACCCCGATCTGCGGCATGCCGACCGAGCGCGGCTGGGTAAGCGCATAGGGCTCGCCGGGGATGTCCGCTGCCTTGACCGGCGTCTCGACGACCCTGGTCAACGGCTTGCCGGTGGCGCGGTCGAGCACATAGACCTGCCCGGCCTTGGTGCCGACGATCAGCGCCGGAACGGCCGGGCCTCCGGGCATGGGGAAGTCGATGAAGCTCGGCTGCATCGGCACGTCGAAGTCCCAGAGATCGTTGTGGACGGTCTGGAAATGCCACTTCTCGCGGCCGGTGGTCGCGTCGAGCGCGAGGATCGAGGCGCCGTATCTGTGATCGAGCGCCGTGCGCGGCACGCCGTACAGATCGACCGAGGCACTGCCGACCGGCATGAACACGGTGTTGGACGCCGCGTCATAGGACATGGACGACCAGACGTTCGGGGTCGAACGGGTATAGGTCTGCCCCGCCGGGGGCGTGCCGGTGATCGCGGGATTGCCGGGATCGAACGCCCAGCGCAGCTTGCCGGTGATCACGTCGAAGCCGCGGACGACGCCGCCCGGCATGTCGGTCTGGACATTATCGGCGATGCGGCCGCCGACCACGACCGTGGTGCCGGCCAGCGTCGGCGCGGCGGTGAGCTGATATTGCGGGTCGGGCGCGTTGCCGAGGCCGGCCTTGAGATCGACCCGGCCGCCCTGGCCGAAATCGGTGCAGAACTTGCCGGTATCGGCGTCGAGCGCGATCAGCTCGGCGTTGATCGTGTTCATCAGGATGCGGCGCTGGCAGGCGGCGCCTTCCGGTACGATCGCCGAGGGGACCGGCGTTGCGCCGGGCAGGTTGGGCTGCTGCAGCGGTGCGCGCGCATCGAAATAGGCGAGGCCGCGGCAGCGCATCCAGACCGAGGCATGGGCGTTGATCAGCGCCTTCCACTTCTCGCGGCCGGTATCGGCGTCGAGCGCGATGACGTTGTTGTGCGGGGTGCAGATATAGACGGTGTCGCCGATCTGCAGCGGCGTGTCCTGGTCCTCGGCGCCATTGCCGTCGCTCACCGCGACATCGCCAGTGCGATAGGTCCAGGCGACCTTGAGGTTCTTCACATTGTCGCGGGTGATCTGGTCGAGCGCGACGAAGCGGCTGCCGCCCGGCGTGTTGCCATAGGCGGCCCAGTCCTTCTGCACCTGTGCCGGAGCGACGGGCACAAGCGCCCCCGGCATGCCGGCAAAGGCCACGGTCGGGTGCGGCACGAACATCGCGCCGAAGCCGGTTGCCGAGGCAATGCCGAGCACGGCCCCAGCCGCAAGCGCCGGGCGCCACATCGGAGCCAGCCCCTGGGCACGGCGGAGCAGCGGATAGGACAGCGCCACCACGGTCGCGCCCACGCCCATCGCGAGCAGACGGGAGATCAGCGGCCAGAAGCTCAAGCCGACTTCCCATAGCGCCCAGAGGATCGTCAGCAGGAAGGTGGCGCCGAAGACCAGTGCGCCGGCCGGGCGACGGCGCGCGATCAGCACGCCGGATGCCACCAGCGCGATACCCGCGAGCAGGAAATAGAAACTGCCGCCGAGGCTAATCAGCCTGGCGCCGCCGATGGCAAAGAACAGGCCCGCCGCGAGCAGTACCAAGCCCAAAAGCACCAGCCAGCCGCGCGTAAGCAGGCTGGCCCATTGTCTAGTGCCCGACATGCGGCACCTCCTTCTTGCGTAACGATCGTCGGGAAGGCCGAACTGCGGTTGGGCGATGGGACGCGTCGAATCGCGGAACCGTCGCGGCGGCGACGTCAACTGTGTACCAGTTAGTACATTCGAGAACGAAATTCAAGCTGGACGGTCCGGCGGAGGGGCGCCCGGGAAAATCCGGCCAATCCGGCGCAGCGTCTTCCACCCGACCTGGCATCCTTGCGGCAATCCCCAAGAGGAACCCGCGCAGACGCTTCGCGGATCGTGACCGGGCGAAGGGATTGCGATAGACCCCCGGCGTGCCCGTGAACCGATCAACGCTTCCCCTTGGTATTTCCGTCGATGCGATCGTCGACCAGGCCCTGGATCTTATTGCGTCCGGGGGACTCGCCGAGCTGACGCTGCGGCCACTCGCGACCAGCCTTGGCGTCAGCGTGCCTGTCATCTCGACACGCATGGGCAGCAAGGAGCAACTGGTTGAGGGCGTGACGCAGGCAGCGCATGCACGCGACCTGGTGTTCTTCGGAAAATGGGGAGCGCTTGCGAACGATGTGGGTGCCGGGGACAGCGCTTCGCGCGCCGCCATCGCGGAACTGGCACTGCGCGAATGGGTGACCCGGGAGCGACGCCAGGCGATCCTCCTGATCGAGCTGGTGCATGATCGTGCGTTACGGCCCGATCGGCTGCCTGTGCTCGAGGATTGGCTCGACGATGCCGGGCGGTTCTGGGCCGAACTGATCTTCGGAGACGCGGCGCTGGCCGAGCTGGCGCTTGGCTATGTGCTGGACGAGGCGGGATTCTCGCTCGGCGCCGGCGAGGATCCGAAATATGCGCTGCTGCGCTCGCTGTGCCTCCAGCGCTTTGCGAGCGGCATCTTTCCCGGCGCGGATGCCGACAAGGGCGCCGTGATCGCATCGCTGATCAGCCAGCTCGACGCTGCCGTGACGCCGGCGGCCGAGGAGGAAGATGCGAAGCGCCAGCGGATCACAGGCAGCGCCGCCGACCTGATCGTCTCGCAAGGCATCGAAAGCGTGACGCACCGCTCGGTCGCGCTCGCGGCGGGCGTGCCGGCCTCCACGGTCGTCTATCATTTCGGGGCCAGACCGGCCCTGGTGGTGGCCGGTCTCCATGCGGTCATTGCCCGCTTCCATAGCCGGCGGAGTGATATCCGCATCGACCATAATGGCACGCCCCCCAACGACACCAGTATCCAGGACCTGGTCAAGGCAACCTCGATGATCGCGCTCGCCAGCGCCCGCGAACCCAGCCTGCTGCCCTACGCGATCGACATGCGGCGCAGGCGCGGCGAGAACTGGCGCGCGAGCGACATGGCGCCAATGGGGATTGGTATCGGCGCGGGTTTCGACCGCGCGGCCGGACAGGTCCTGTCGATTGCCGCCTTCGGCATGGGCATGATCGGCATGGCGCGCAAGACTGCCGATCACGCCCACTTTGCCCGTGCCCTCGCCGCGCTGGAGACCTGGCGGACCCGGTCGACCGGCTGAGCGCACGGAGTCATCGAAACGGCACAACCCGCTGATAGGCGCCGGGCCGGAGTGCGGCGGGATGGCGGATCGGGAAATATTGTCGGGCACGCGCCTCGTCGTGCTGTCGCTGCCGTCGCTGGCCTTTGCAGGCTATGATCTCGCCCGGCGGGTTTTCCTGGCACCGTATCTTTCCGGTGAACTCGCGCTGCAGGTCGGTGTTGTCGGCTGGCTGGTGCTGCTCGCCAATTTCGCGTCGATTCCTGCCGAGTTGCTCGCGGGATCGATGGGCGATCACGGATCGGACCGGCTCGGACGACGGCGACTATGGATGATCCTGGGTACCGCGCTGGTGCTGATCGGCACCGCCGGACTGCTGCGACAGGGCACCGCGCCATCGATCGCATCGGTGGCAATCGCATTGATCGCGCTGGTGGTCGGCTGGGCCTTGTGCAACGTCACCCATGGCGCCTGGGCACTCGAGGCCGCGCACGATAGCCGGTCCCGGGGACGGATATTCGGCACGCGGACCCTGTTCGGGATCGCTGGCGGTATCGGCTTTTCGGCGATCGGCGCGCTGCAGGTCGCCGGCTGGCCTTCCCCTTTCACCGTCATCATGATCACCGTCGCCTTTGGTGCCCTGGTGCTGCACGCCGCGCTCGTCACCCTGTTGCCCGACCGGGCGCCCGCGCCGGACAGGTGGCGGCTCGCCTCCCTGCTCGATCCGTTGCGGCTGCTGTTCGCCAATCGCGGCAACCGCCAGCTGGCGGCGCTGTTCGCGCTCAACGGCGCCCATGCGGCGATCACCACCACCGGCTATTTCTACATGGTCGACAATGGCCTGGGGCTGCGCGGCTGGGCGCCGACCGGGATCCTCGTCCAGACCATCTGCGCCGCCATGGGCATCCTCGCGGCGATCCGGATCGGCGCCAGCCTCAGCGCGCATGCGCTGCTGCGTCTGACGCTCTGGGCCAATCTGGGCCTGGCGCTTGCCCTGCCGCTGCTGCCCGCCGGCTCGCCAGTCGCGCTGATCCTGTGGACGGTGCCGTTCGGGCTGACCTCCGCGATCGACTTCATGGCCCTGCGGATGCTGCTCGGCGCGCGGCTCGATGCCGGAGGCGCACCATCGGGGAAGCGCGCAGCCGCGCATTATGCCGGGTTCCACCTGCCCTTCAATCTATGTGGCGCCATCGCTTCGGGACTGTTGTTCGCCGGCTATCGCACCCTGGGCTTCGATCCGCGCGCGGCCCTTGGGCCTGAACAGACGTTCGCGCCGGTGCTGCTCGTCCCGAGCGCGGCTGCCGCGCTGATCACGCTGGTTTCACTCATAATTCTGGCGGATTCGCCGCTGGACGAGCCTGCCGGCGCACCTTCAGCAATGCGCATGCCCCCCGAGACAGTTACTGAACAAGTGTAATTATGCCGTCATGGACACGCCATAGGAGGTGCCCCGTATCCCGCCGAATCGGTGGGACTTCGAGGGGTATTTCGGATGAGAACCGACCTATTTCGCGGACTGATGGCCAGCGCAGCGACGCTCAGCTGCGGCTTTGGCCTTACTGAACAAGCGTTTGCGCAGAACGCCGACGTCGCTCCGGTGCAGACGAGCGAGGCGTCCGGTGACACCGGCCTCGCCGATATCGTCGTCACTGCGCAGCGCCGCCAGGAAAAGGCGCAGTCGGTGCCGATCTCGATCACCTCGGTCAGCGGCCAGGCGCTGGAGGACAGCGGCTTCACCTCGCTCACCGACCTGCAATATGTCGTGCCCGGCGTTCAATATGACCCCACCCAGGGCGCCGCCTTCCAGATCCGCGGCGTCGGCAGCACTTCGTTCGACTTCTCCAACGCCAAATCGGTCAATGTCGTCGTCGATGACGTCGTGATGGACGCCCAGCGCGACAACGGCCTGATCGGCCTCACCGACATCCAGCGCGTCGATGTGCTGATGGGCCCGCAGGGCACGCTGTTCGGCAAGAACTCGACCTCGGGCGTGATCGCGATCACCACCAACAAGCCGGTGATCGGCCAGTTCTCCGGCACCGCCTATGCCAGCTATGGCGAGCGCAACGACCGCAACACCAATGCGACCGTGAACGTGCCGATCAGCGACCAGGCCGCGCTGCGCGTCTCCGCTTTCGCACTGGGGCAGGACGGCAAGGGCCGCTATGTGGTGCTCGACCGCAATCTCGGCCTGGTCAGCGAATGGGGCGTGCGCGGCAAGCTGCTGTTCCAGCCGGCCCCGTCGCTCGAGCTGGTGCTCGCCGGCGAATATACCCACCATATCGACACCGCCATCCGCGTGCCCGTTGGCGGCCCTGCCGGCTCGACCTTCGCACCCGCCGCCGCGCTGACCGCGGCGCAGATCGCGCTTGGCGTCATCCCGGGGCCGGAGAACGCCGACAGCGCCGACGGATCGCTGGGCCACAACACCACGACCAACAAGGGCGGCTCGCTCCATGTGAACTACGAGATGGGCCGGCACACGCTGACCTCGATCACCGCCTATCGCGAAACGACGTTCGACAACGACACGCCTGCCGATCTGCTGCCCCGCAACGTCTATGCCTATATCCCGTTCAATTCGGGCCGGCTGAAGACGAACAAATTCAGCGAGGAAATCCACTTCGCCTCGCCCACCGGCGGCACGATCGAATATCTGCTCGGCGCCTTCTACAACAAGCTGAATGCCAAGCAGACCCAGCTGCAATGGGGCACGCTCGGCACGCCGCTGCTGTCACCTGCCGGTGTGCCGTCGCCGACGCTCTATGCGGTGACCGGCGCCTTCGATCCGATCACCAAGGCGATGCTGGGCAACGCCGTGCTGTTCGACGCCACCAACGAGGCGGCGGCCGCGTTCGGCCAGGTCAAGATCACGCCGGCGCGCCAGTTCAGCGTGACCTTTGGCGGGCGCTACAACTACGACTGGAACAGCCAGACGATCAGCTACGTCAATATCGATCCCAGGCCGATCACCGGCTATTCGCCGATCTTCGTCGCCACCGGCGCGGGACCGACCGAAGCGTTCCGCACCGGATCGAAGAAGGGCGGCCGCTTCACCTATCGCATCGCGCCGCAATTCACGATCAGCCGTGATGTGATGGTCTATGCAAGCTACGCCACCGGGTACAAGCCGGGCGGCGTCGCCTTTGTCGGCAATCGCTACGATCCGTACAATCCGGAATCGGTGAAGAGCTGGGAAATCGGCCTGAAGAGCGAGCTGTTCGATCGCCGCGCGCGGTTCAATCTCGCAGCCTTCTCGTCGAAGTTCACCGATTTCCAGGCGACGATCCTGACGCCGGTGAGCACCGGCATCGGCGGGTTCATCCTGGCATCGGCCATCGGCAACGCGCCGGGTCTCCGCTCGCGCGGCATCGAGGCATCGCTCACGGTCAAGCCGGCGCGGCAGATCACGCTGGGCGGCTCGGTGACCTATACCGACGCCATCTTCACCAACTACGTCGCGAGCCCGACCGCCAACTATACCGGCACGCGCCTCACCAATGCGCCCGAATGGCAGGCGAGCGTGACGATGGACTATGCCGACGAGATCGGCGCCGGCCTGAACTTCAAGGCGCATCTCGACTATGGCTATCGCAGCGACACCCAGACGGTGACGGGCGCGATGCTCGGCGACATCCTCGCCCCGGCGGTCAGCAACGCGGACGGCACCAAGACGCCCAATTCGACCTATTCGCGGATCCCGGGCTATGGCCTGCTCAACGGGCGCGTCAGCCTGGCCAAGCTGGACGGCGCGGTGGAGTTCGGCGTTTATGCCCGCAACCTGCTGAACACCTATTATTCCACCGGCTGGCAGATCTACGGCCCGCTCGGCCTGCTGCACTATACCTCGCCGAACGCCTACCGGACGCTCGGCGCCTTCGCCAAGATCAACTTCTGACGCGCCTTCGCCGCCGCCTTCGCCATTCGGTGAGAGGCGGCGCGCGATCCGTCGCACCAAGGACGCACGACATGAAGAAGCTCGCCATCGGCCTCGGCCTGATCGCCACCTGCACCGCCGCCGCGATCGCCATTGCCCAGGAAGCGCCCCGCACCGAGGAGGTGCGGCTCAACGAGATCCAGGTGATCGGGACCCACAACAGCTATTCGCAGGGTGTCGACCCGCAACTGCTGGCGATGGTCGATGCCACGCTCGGCCCGAAGCTGGCCGCCTTCACCAAGGCGATGCCCGAGAAGATGAAGGCCGACTGGCAGGAATATCACCCCAATTTCACCAGCATGAGCGAAGGCCTGAGCTATCGCTACACCGGCCTGACCGACCAGCTGGACGCCGGGATGCGCAGCCTCGAGATCGACATCAACAACGATCCCCAGGGCGGGCGCTACGCCCATCCGGCAGGTCTAGCCGCGCTGCGTGCCAAGGGCGTCAGCGACAGCCAGATGCTGCCCTATGACGCTACCGACATGGAGAAGCCCGGCCTCAAGGTCTTCCACGTCGCCGATCTCGACGTGCGATCGAGCTGCAACCTGTTCACGCGCTGCCTGAAGCAGCTTCGCGCCTGGTCCGATGCGCATCCGGATCACGCTCCCATCTTCATCCTGGTCGAAGCGAAGAGCGATGCGCTGCCGGTGTTCCCGAACTCGTCCCCGCCCCTCGCCTTCGATCGGGCCGCGTTCGACGAGATGGACCAGTCGATCTTCCGCGAGATCGGCCGCGACAAGCTGGTGACACCGGATCAGGTCCGCGGCACCTATCCCACGCTCGAGGCCGGCGTGCTCGCGCACAACTGGCCGACGCTTGCGAAGTCGCGCGGCAAGTTCGTCTTCCTGCTGCTGACCGCGATGGATCCCCAGGCGCTGGCTGCCTATCATGCCGGGCACGAGAATCTGGAGGGCCGCGCGGCCTTCCTGCGCGCCACGCCGGGGCAGAGCTATGCCGCCTTCCTGCTGCTCGACAATGCCAATGTCCGCGCCAGGGAGATTCCCGAGCGCGTGAAGCAGGGCTATCTGGTCCGCGCCCGCGCCGACATCGAAACCTATGAGGCGAAGGTGAACGACCCGACCCGCGCCAACCAGGCCTTTGCGAGCGGCGCGCAGATCGTCTCGACCGACTTCTACAAGCCGGGCAACGCCTATGCCACCAGCTATGTCGTGCGACTGCCCGGCGGTGGCGAAGCGCGCTGCAACCCGGTCAACGCGCCCAAGGCCTGCCGGCTGGGGCGCTGACGAGTTACACCGCGGGAAAGAGTGAACCCGCGGCGGCCAGTGTTTCCCACCCGGCGCGTT
Source organism: Sphingomonas kyeonggiensis (assembly GCF_014204495.1). Taxonomy (GTDB): domain Bacteria; phylum Pseudomonadota; class Alphaproteobacteria; order Sphingomonadales; family Sphingomonadaceae; genus Sphingomonas; species Sphingomonas kyeonggiensis_A. Next base: position 652,902 of record NZ_JACHLN010000003.1, read on the forward strand.
GGAAACACTGGCATCCACAATCCCGGGCGTGGCCGATGTCTCAGCCTCGCCTGGTCGAAGCATTCGTGCCCTGGAGCCATCGCGCTTCAGGGCACGAACGCCTCCCCACCCGCGACCATCACCTCACCGCGCAGCTGGATGTCGTCGGAACCGCCACCGACCTGGAGAGCATAGGCACCCGGGCGCACCCGCCAGCGGTGCTCGGCTTCGTCCCATGTCGCGAAGGCGCGCGGATCGATCGTCAGCGTGACCCTGCGGCTCTCGCCCGGCGCGAGCGCGACTTTCGCGAAGGCACGCAATTGCCGCATCGGCTCGCCCTCGCCCCGCTCGGCGGGCGCAACGTAGAGCTGGACGACTTCCTTGCCCCCGGGGCCGGCCTCATTGCGTAGCGTGAGCTGAACCTTGAGCGGCACCCCGCCCTTGAGCCGACGCGGTGCCTTCAGCGCCGAATAGCCGAAGCGCGAATAGGAAAGTCCGTGACCGAACGCGAACAGCGGCGCGGTGCCCGTCGTGTCGAATCTGCGGTAGCCGACGAGCAACCCCTCGGAATAGTCGCTGCTGATCTTGGAGAGATCGGCGCGGTCGTCGGCATCCGAGGCGGGAAAGCTAACCGGGAGCTTGCCCGAGGGATTGACCCGGCCGGCAAGGATAGCGGCAAGCGCCTGTGCGCCTTCCTGGCCGGGGAACCAGAGCTGGAGGATCGCAGGCACCTGATCGCGCCACGGCATCGTCACGGCGGCGCCGCTGTTTACCACCACCACCGTACGCGGGTTCGCGGCGGCAACGGCGGCGACCAGCTTGTCCTGCTCGCCCGGGAGCGCGAGCGTCGGCCGGTCATAGCCTTCGCCCTCGGTCGTCGAGGAGGAACCGACAAGCACGATCGCGGCGTCCGCCGCCCGCGCCGTAGCCACGGCTTCGTCGAGCGACGGCGAAGGCTCGCGGAGCCCGAAGGCGAGCGCCTCATAGGGCGTCTGGCCGGTCGCATAGTCGAGGCGGATGCGGTAGCCGCGCCCGGCCTCCAGATCGAGCGCGACGGTGCGGCGGAGCACCGGGAAGCCGATCACGTCGCGCGCGTCCGGCACACCTTTCACGCTCTTGTCGAGGATCGTCCTGCCGTCGAGCAGGAGCGTCGCCGAGCCCGTGCCGCGGATACTGAGCTCGTGGCGTCCGCTGCGGCGCGGCCACAGCCAGCCCTCCCAGCGGATCGCGGCATAGCCGATGACGCTGGCGCTCGCGACATTGCCGCTGATCCGCTTGATGAAGCGGGTCTCGCGGGTGCTGCGCACCGGCTCCCCCGCGAAGTCGGCGGCGGAGAAATAGCTGGCGTGCAGCCCGGGCTCGGCATGGCCGGCATCGGGACTGAACAGCGCGGCATCGGCCGCGGGGGGCGTTTCCTCATTGTCGACGCCCTGGGCATAAGTGATCCGTACGCCCGGATAGGCCGCGCGCAGCGCCGCGAGCGGCGACGCGATCGCGTCGAACGGCACGACTTCGGAGCTCCCGCCACCCTGCATCCGTGCGGAAGCGGCATTGGGACCGATCACCGCGAGCGTGCGGATGTCGGAGCCGAGCGGCAGCACGGCCTGGTTCTTGAGCAGGACGATCGCTTCCTCCGCCGCCGCACGCGCGACATCGGCATGGTTGCGGGCCGGAGCCGGCGCCGAGGGTGCGCGATCCAGTACGCCGCTGCGCAGGATCATCCGAAGCACGCGCCGGGCGTTGTCGTCGATCTGGGCAATGCCCACTTCGCCCGCATCGACCGCCTTGCGCAGCTTCGCGCCGAACTGCGCGGGCGGGCCCGGCATTTCGAGATCGAGCCCGGCATTGGCGGCCGGGGCCGTCGAATGCGTCGCACCCCAATCGGAAACGACCGCACCGGGGAATCCCCAGTCCTTCTTCAACACGTCGGTGAGCAGGAGGCGGTTCTGCGACACATAGGTGCCGTTGACCTTGTTGTACGACGCCATCACCGACCAGGGATCGGCCTGTTTCACCACGGTCTCGAAGGCCGGGAAATAGAGCTCGCGCAGCGCGCGCTCCGAAACCCGGGCATCGACGAAGAAGCGGTTGGTCTCCTGGTTGTTCGCGACGAAATGCTTGAGCGACACTCCGATGCCTTCACGCTGGACGCCGCCGACATAGCCGAGCGCGATCTGTGCCGTGAGATAAGGGTCCTCGGAATAGGTCTCGAAATTGCGGCCCCAGCGCGGCGTGCGCACGATGTTGACCGTCGGCGCGAGCAGCACCGAAGCACCGTCGGCGCGCGCCTCCTCGGCGATCGCACCGCCGACCCGCGCGGCGAGCGCCGGATTCCAGGTCGCGGCGATCGCGGCGCCGACCGGGAACACGGTCGCGGGCTTGCCCTCGGGCGACCGCACGCCGGTCGGCCCGTCGGTCATCTTGATCCCGGGCACGCCGAGGCGCGGTACGCCGTTCGTCATCATCGAGGAAGCGCCGGCCAGCAACGCGATCTTCTCGTCGAGCGTCATCCGCGCGATCAGATCGTCAACGCGCGCGTTCAGCGGCGCGGATACGCGGCGATACACCGGTGGCTCCGCGTCCTGCGCCAACGCGGGCGCGAGGCCGGCGGCGGAAGGAACCGACAGCGTCATCATGAAAGCGATACTCAGGCCGCGCATCAGGGGATCTTCGCGAGATCGGCGGCGGTCTTTGCGAGCAGCTCGTCGGTGAGCTTGCCGCCCGAATATGGCTGGAGCTGGGTGAGGCTCAGGCCCTTGATCATCTCATATTGCGGAATCTCGAGCAGCCCAGGTAGATCGGCATTGAGAACGGCCTTCGCCGCTTCGTTGGCGGCGAGCGTCTCGATCGGCGTGTCGAGCGTATATTTCGGCGCGGCAGCCGGTGCCGGGCTCGCAGCAGGCGCCGTCTGTGGCAGGGCCTGGGGCGCAGTCTGCGGCAGCGCGGCCGCGGCGAGAGCCAGAAACATAATCATCATCGTATCTCCTGGGATTCGCCGAAAGCCGGCGGCGACGTTTCCAGACCCAGTTCGGCGACCATCGCCTCGCGGATCATAAACTTCTGGATCTTGCCCGTGACCGTCGTCGGAAAGGCATCGACGAAGTGGATGTGGCGCGGAATCTTGTAGTGCGCGATGCGCCCCTTGCAGAAGGCGCGGACCGCTGCCTCGTCGCCCGATGCGCCGAGGCGCAACCGGATCCAGGCGCAGAGCTCCTCGCCCATCCGCGCATCCGGCACACCGACCACCGCGACGTCTTCGATCGCGGGGTGGCTGAGCAGGAAATCCTCTATCTCGCGCGGATAGATGTTCTCGCCACCACGGATCACGACATCCTTGATACGGCCGACGATCCGGCCATAGCCCTCGGCATCGATGGTCGCGAGATCGCCGCTGTGCATCCAGCCGTCCGCGTCGATCGCATCGGCGGTGCGCTCACGATCGTTCCAGTAACCGAGCATCACCGAATAGCCGCGGGTGCACAATTCGCCGGGCTGGCCGGCGGGCAGCGTCGCGCCCTCGCCATCGATCACCTTGCATTCGAGATGCGGCAACACGCGCCCGATCGAATCCACGCGCCGATCGAGGCTGTCGCCCAGCCCGGTCTGGAAGCTCACCGGGCTCGTCTCGGTCATGCCATAGCCGATCGTGACGTCGCGCATGTGCAGCCGCGCGATCACGTCGCGCATCAGCGGCTCGGGGCATACCGCGCCCGCCATGCATCCGGTACGCAGCGAGGTCAGGTCGAAGCGGGCGAATTCGGGATGCGCGAGTACCGCGATGAACATCGTCGGCACGCCGTACAACGCGGTGCAGCGTTCGGCTTCGACGGCGGCAAGCACTGCGCCGGGATCGAACGCCGCCGCGGGATAGACCATCGCCGCGCCGTGCGTGATGCTGGCCAGATTGCCCATCACCATGCCGAAACAATGGTAGAGCGGCACCGGGATGCAGATGCGGTCGTCAGGCGCCAGCGCCATGCCGCGCCCGACGAAATAGCCGTTGTTCAGGATGTTGCGATGCGAGAGCGTCGCGCCCTTGGGCAGGCCGGTGGTGCCGCTGGTGAACTGGATGTTGATCGGATCGCCCGGATCAAGCGTGGCGGCGAGCCGATCAAGCTCGGCACGCGCCCCGGGGCGGATCGCGGCGATGTCGTCGAACGCCAGCCAACCGGGGCGCGGACTGCCACCGATCCGGATCGCCGCGCGCAGCGTCGGCAGCCGCGCCGCGACCAGCCGGCCCGGCTCGCTCTCCACGAGTTCGGGCGCCAGCGCCTCGATCATCTCGAGATAGGCGCTGGTCTTGAAGCGCTCGGCCGCCACCAGCGCCTTGAGCCCGACGAGGTTGATCGTGAACTCGGCTTCGGAAAGCTGATAGGCCGGGTTGATCGTGACGAGGATCAGCCCCGCGCGCGCAGCAGCGAACTGCGTCAGGGTCCATTCGGCGCAATTGGGGGACCAGATGCCGATCCGGTCCCCCGGCGCGAGCCCCAGCCCGAGCAGCCCCGCCGCGAGTGAATCCGCGCGCGCAAGCAGCTCGGCGAAGCTCCAGCGAACGCCCTGCGCGACCGACACGAGCGCATCCCGCGCGCCCCAACGATCCGCGGCGCGCACCAGCGCCTCACCGATGGTGATGTCGAGCAGCGCGGGTGCTGCCGCCCCAGTGACATGGCTGAGCGCGTGCGCGGTCATGGCTTGCCCGGCGCGGTGCAGATGAAGTTGGCCGCGTCGTCGGTGGATCCCGTGCCGTTCCAGCGCGCGACCTTGGGATAGGCGCATAGCGGGCGGGTACGCACCGGCTTGGCGGGGAAGCCGAGATAGCCGAACAGGTCGTTTTCGAACTTGGTCGCCACGATCCGCTCGGGGGCTGCGCCGCCCTGGCGCCAGGTATCGATCGTGCCGAGCGCGTCGAACACATTGGGCCCCGGCCCGGCAAGGCAATGCGACACGCCCGGCATCATGAACAGCCGCGCGGAATCGCCGGCCGCCCGGTTCGTCCGCTGCACGCGTGTGAAATAGTCGATCGTATTCTCGGGAGCGATCGCCGCGTCCTGCCAGCCATGATACATCAGCAGCTTGCCGCCCCGGCCGAAGAAGCTCCGGAGATCCGGATTATCCGCATCGAGGTTGGCGCCCTGAAGCCGCTTCGCCAGCGCGTAATCGCGCGCCAGATCGAAGCGCGTCAGGTCCCAGGCCGGATCCGAATGGGCCATGTAGCGCATGAAGTCGGTCGCGAAGCGGCCATGCTGCGCGTTCGGCCCGGTGAGCCAGAGATCCCAGGTGCCCGGCACCGCCTCGGCACCGGGCATATAGCCCGGGTAGAAGGGCTTGCCGTCCGCCGTCCGCACGCCGCGATAGAGTGCGCGCGCCGTCTCGACCTGCGGTGCGGTGAGGCAGCTCGGTGCGTCGCCGGCCTTGCAGAGCAGAGCGCCCGGATCGAAGCGGCACGTGCGCGGATCGTCGATCACTCCGTCGGCCACGCCGTCCTTCGCGTCGCACTGCGCGAGTGCCGCATTCTGGAGCAGCTTGAGCTTGGCGTTGGGGATCACCGCTTCGGGCCGCGCGAAGGCGACGCGGTCGTCTGCGGCGAACGCGCTCGTCATCCGGGTCCATGGGATCGCCGGCGCGCCGGCGACGATCGCGTCATAATCCGTCGGAAAGCGCTGCGCTTCCATCAGCGCTTCCCGGCCGCCATCGGAGCAACCGTGGAAATAGCTCGCCGCCAACGGCCGGGGGTAATAGGCCGCAATCAGGCGCTTCGCCGCCTCGGCGCCCAGATGGTTCGCGCGCCAGCCGAAATCGCGGATCTTCTCGGGCGCATTCAGAGCCCATTTTCCGTCGACGTCGCCGCTACCGACATGCCCCATGTCGGTGCCGACCGTGGCATAGCCGCGCGCGACACCGCCCCGCATCGTGAGCGCGGGGATCATCAGGCTGCCGCCAAAACCGCCATTGCCCGCGCCGAGCAGCTTGCCGTTCCACGCCGCAAGCTCGGGCAGCCACACTTCCACCTTGATCGACGAGCCGGGAACAGGCGTGAGCACCGCCTGCACACGGCAGAAGGGCGCTGCGGCGGGAAGCCCGGGCTTCCCGGGCTCGGTATCGATCGTCGTCCCCTTGGCGACGGGAGTCGCGGAAACAACACTGCCGTTGCCCAGCGCCAGCCCGGCGAGCCCCGCGCAGCCCTCGCCCGGGTGGGCGGGCGCGGGAGACAGTCTCCTGCCTTCGGCGGCGCCCGTGACGGCCAGCGCCAGCGCGCCGGCGGAGAGCAGATGGATCGGCTTCATTTGCGCAGCACCCCCAATGATTCGAGCCAGCCGCGCATCCGCACGGTCCATTGGTCGACAGACTTGCCCTTGCGCTCCATGCCGAAGCCATGGCTGCCATCGGGATAGGTCACGAACTCCGACCTGGCCCCCGCCGCACGCCAGGCGGCGTCCAGCCTGGCACTGTCGCCCCGCGAGAGCTTGTCGTCATCGGCGACGAGCACGAAGAGCGGCGGCGCGTGCGCCGGCACTGCGATCGGATCGGGGAGCAGCCCCGGGTAGATCGCCGCGGCAAAATCGGGGCGGCTGTCGCGGTGCCCGGCGGCAAGCGTCCACACCGTCACCGCCCCGCCGGCGGAGAAGCCCATCAGCCCGACCCGATCCGGCTTGATGCCATATTGCGCGGCATGCGCGCGCACGAAGCGCACGGCCTGCTCGCCGTCCGCCGTCGCCAGCGGCCGCAAAGGTACGATGGCGTCGGCAAGCTCGGGCAGATTCGTCAATCGGCGGATGAACTGGCCGGTGAAATCATCGTTGGTCTGCAACAGGCGATAGCGCAGCACGAAGGCAGTCACGCCCAGGCCGTTGAGCCACTTCGCCACCGCGGTGCCTTCGTTCTCGATCGAAAGCATGTGGAAGCCACCGCCCGGCGCGACGATCACTGCGGTGCCGTTCGCGATTGCAGGATCGGGGCGATAGACCGTGAGCGTCGCATCGCTGACATTGCGAACGATCGTTCCAAACGGAAAACGCGTCTCGGTCACTTCGGGATGGGCCGGCGCCTGCGGCGGCGGCGCAGACCAGATGCGCCGGGCACCCGGGTCCTGCGGCAGCACATGCGGGGCACAACCCATCGTCAGCAGGGCGAGCACAGCGCCCCATCGCAACTTCTTCGCCATGGTCATTGCCTCGCCTCCCGTGCGGTGGTGATCGCGGCGAGCGACGGGCCGCCGGCCTCCGTCATCGCCGCGGACGCACCGATCGCGAGCAGACGCGGCGCGGCGCCGTTCAGGCGATCCCAGCGCGGCAGTCCCTTGCGGTTGGGATCGCCGCTAGCCGCGAAGCCGGCCCAATAGTCCGCGATCCGCGCCGCCACCGCCGCGTCGACGGCGCTCGGCTTCGCATCGCCCTTCGCGAGATTGTCGAACTGGAAGATCACGTCGGTCGCATGGCCCGCGCCGATGCCTTCCTTGCGCTTGGCCTCGGCGACATAGCCGAAGCGATAAAGCCAGGTCGGCGCGCCCGTCGCCGCGTGCCAACGCGCCATCGAGAAGGCAGGCTCGGTGAACATCGCGTCGCCCGCCAGATAGCGCGTGGCCTTCTCGGGCGAGGCATAGCTCGCCTTGACAGCATCGGCGCCTTTGCCGAGCGCGGCGAGCACCGGGCCATTGACCATCGGCAGCAATGCTGTGGGGACGAAGCCCAGCTCATCATCGTTATTGCCGATGATGAGCGGCACCCTGGCCTCACGCCCCGCTGCAAAGACGCGCGCGACGTCTTCGGGCACGATAGTGCCATCGGTGATTGGCCCCGAATAACGCGCATCTTCCTTGTTGAGCATGTTGATGCCGCCAAGCACGACCGATGCGGGCAACGCGCGCAGGCTTGCCGCATCGCCGGCGCCCGCGGCCGCTGCGAAGGCGCTGCCCTTCGCCTCCGCCTCGGGCGCGACCGGCCAATGATCGCGGCCGCCGCCCGAGGCACTGATCGCCCGGGCGAACAACCCGCGTGCCGCCGGTGCCGCCATCAGCCGCAGCACCGATTCCCCGCCCGCCGATTCGCCAAAGATCGTGACTTTCGCGGGGTCGCCGCCAAAGCCCGCTATGTTGCGCTTGACCCATGCAAGCGCCGCGATCTGGTCCATCAGGCCGTAATTGCCGCCGTTGCCCTCGGCGGCGAGCGCAGGGTGCGCGAAGAAGCCGAAGCGGCCAAGCCGGTAGTTGAAGCTCACCACCACGACGCCGCGCGCCGCCAGCCGTGCACCATCAGTCTCGGCAAGCGAACCCGATCCGCTGACGAAGCCGCCGCCATGGATCCACACCATCACCGGCAGCTTCACCCCAGCCGAGGCGTTCGGCGTCCAGACGTTGAGGAACAGGCAGTCCTCGCTGGTCGGCTGGCCGCTAGTCGTGACGCCGGGCATGGCGTTCTGCATGCAATCATTGCCGGCCCGGCTCGCATCGCGGGGCGCAGTCCAATGCGCGGGCGGCACGGGCGGACGCCAGCGCAGGTCGCCGACCGGCGGCGCGGCATAGGGGATCCCGAGAAACGCCGTGCTCCCCTCGGCGCTGAAGCCGCGCACCGGCCCGGCCTCGGTCCGCACCTGCTGCGCCGCGGCGGGCATCGCGGCGAGCAGCAACCCGCCCGCGGCGGCCAATATCCGGATCATCGCCTGCCTCCCGTCTGAAATACGAAGCTGCCGGCGCCGGTGCGATAGACGGCATAGCCGCTCTCATCCCGCACCGGCTCGGCACCCGCCGGCGCCGTGATCGCGCCGAAGCCGAGCGGCACCCAGATCTCGCCAAGCGCATTGGCGGGAACCTCCGCGGCCAGCGTCAGCCGCCCCGCCTCCACGCGCCAGCGTGACGCTGCGCGGCCCTGAACGGTCTCCATCACTGCCTCGGCACTCGCCAGCCCAGCGGGGATCGCAGGCTTCACCAGCACCGTCTTGTAGCCCGGTGCGCCCGGCCGCAGCCCCGCGAGCCGCTGGCGCATCCAATCACCGATCGACGCGAAATAATGATGGTCGCGCGAACGACTGCCGAGCCCCCAGCTCTCGAACATCGTCGAATGGCCGTTGACGATCCACCAACCCCAGCTCGGCTCGTCGGTACGCGTCGCCACCCGGTAGGCGAGATCGGCGTGGCCATGGTCGCTCAGCACGTCGAGCAGGTGGCGCGTGCCGTATACGCCGGTGCGCAGCCCCTGTTTCTCGACATCGCGGGCGATCGCATCGGCGACGCTCTGCGCGCGCCCCTCGGGCGCCATGCCGAAGGCGAGCGCAAGCACATTCTGCACCTGGAGCGGCGGCCCCGCGACACCCTTGGCGTCGATGGTGCGGTACCAGCCGTTCGCGGCATCCCAGTAGCGGGCATTATAGGCCATCCGGATGGCATCGGCGAGCGCGCGATATCGAGCCGCATCCGCCTCGGCACCGATCACAACCGAGGACCTGGCGAGCAGGTCGGCCTCATGGAAGAAATAGGCCGTGGTCACCGCATCGACGCCGCCGCCGCGCGCGTTGAAGAAGTCCAGGCTTCCCGGCGGCAGCCATTCGCTGAGCCCCTTGGCGCGGTAGAAATCGGGCGCCTTGATGAAGGTCGCGGTGTAATCGACCAGCCGCCGCTGCATCGCATGGCTGCGCGCCAGGATGCGCGTGTCCCCGTCGGTGATGTAGAGTTCCCAGGGGAGGATCAGTGCCGCGGCGTCCCAGGGCGTGGTCGGTCCCCACATCAGGTTCCAGCCCGGCGTGTCCTCATAGCCATAATAGGGCGTGGCCGGCACGATCTCGGGGATCTCGCCTTTGTCCGACTGGGCATCACCGAAATCGTCGAGCCATTTGGTCCACACGCGCGCAATGTCGAAGCTGCGCGCCGCGGCCCCCGCCGATGCCTGGGCGTCACCCGTCCAGCCATTCTTCTCATAGGTCGGCGTGTCGGTCTGGAAGCCGTGGAGATTGTTGAGGATCGTCGCGGTGGCGGCGGCGTCGATCTTGCCCAGCAACGGGTCGGCGCTGGCGAAGCTGCCGATCCGCGCGACGTTCGAATGCACCACGCGTGCACGGAGTGCCCCTTCGCCCGGGGTGCCCGGATAGCCCTCGACCTGGACGTACCGGAAGCCGCGATAGCCGAAACTAGGCTCCCAACGCTCGAGCCCCCTGCCCGCCAGCGTATAACGATCGGTCTGGAGCTGGGCATCGATCAGCCCCGATGCAGGCACCACCTGACCGTCGTCGCCGAGCCGCTCGCTCGCCACCATCGAGACGGTTGCGCCCCGCCCGCCCCGCACCTCGAGCACCGGCCAGCCCGCGACGATCCGACCGAAGTCATAGACCCACACGCCCGGCGTCGGCTGCGTGGCCGCGACCGGTGCGATCGTCTCGACCGGCGCGATCGGCTCGGAATTCGCAGCCACCAGCTTGCCCGCCGGTCCGGCGACCAAGCGCGCGGCCTGCCAGCCCGGCCCGGTGCCGGCGCGATCCCAGCCGTCAGGCAACAACCGCGCATCGTAGCGCTCGCCGCGATGGATCGAATCGCCCAGCGTCGGCCCCGAGCGCGTCTGCCAGCCGGGGCCGCTGGCGACCGTCTGGCGGGAGCCATCGGCATAGTCGATCTCGAGTTGGGCCTTGAGCGCGGGCTCGGCATGCCAGGGTGCCGCGTGGAAATACCATTCGTTGGGATCGGAGAGCCCATACCATCCACGGCCCAGCTCGGCCCCGATCACATTCTGCCCGGCACGCAGGAGGCTGGTGACGTCGGCGGTGTACGCCAGCACGCGCTTGTCATAGGCCGTAAACCCGACGCCCAGCGGCGAACCCACCGCAGCGCCGTTGAGCGTGATCCGCGGCATCCCGCCCGCGGCATAATAGAGCCGGGCGCGGATCGCCTTCTTGCCGGGATTCAGCCGGAACACACGCCGCACCAGGGGCGCCGGCGCTTCGATCGGCAGCACCAGATCGATGTTCGGGACGCCGCTTGCAACCACCAGGCCCTGCGACGAGACGCCGCCGCCGGTGAAGGGATTGTCGTTGCGTGCGAAATCGGCCGAGATCGCGGGGCTGCCGCTCCCCGATACCGCAACGGTATGGATCACGGCGGCCCGCGCTTCCTTCGCGCTGAACCCGATCGTGCCGTGGCTATGCGTCGCATCGTCGAGCGTATCGGCGACCACGCCGTCCAGGCTGGTGACGATGCGCGTGCCCGCCGCCTGGATGCGCAGCCGGTGCCGCACACCCTTGAGCGGCTTCGCCAGCGGCACGCGCTTCAGCTGTACGGTCTTCACGGCCGAGCTGGTTCCGCCGGGATAGGTACGCAGGCTCTCGATCAGCTCGGGCCCGTCCTTGCCCTCGCGCAAGGTCCAGACATAGGCATCACCGAAGGTCTTGCCGTGCGGCAGCGCGCGGAACAGCACGTCGACGGCGCTGCCGGTGAGCGTCAGGTCGGCTTCGAGGGTGACGTCGCTCCAGTCATGGTCGCGACGATGGGGCCCGGAAATCCAGCGCGCGCTCCAGTCCGCCGGGGCGAGCAGCCCCATCTCCCACCAGCCGGGCGTGCTCCACTCCGTCGCGCGGCCATTGCCGTCCCAGACCTGCACCTGCCACCAATAGCGCCGGCGCGCCTCGAGCCCCGGACCGGCATAGGCGATCTGGACATTGGCGTCGGAAGCGACCTTGCCGCTGTCCCACACATACGGGCCGGTCTTCAGCGCGGCGGGAGACGCTGCCACCTGGATGCGATAGCCAGTCTGGCGCGCCACCGGCGAATGCCAGGCGAGCCGGGGCGCCGGTGCGTCGAGCCCCAGCGGCGCCTCGGCATATTCGACTTTCAGCTTCCACGGATCAGGGCCCTGGCGACCGAGACCCGCCGTTGCCGGCATCGCGAGCACCAGTCCCGCCAGCAACGGCAGGAGACGGCGGCACCACCGCGCACTGCCTTCACGTCCCCCACTCGATACGCGCATCGACGACAACTTCCGCTCCCTAGAACTTCGTCCGGATGCCGAAGGCGAATAGCCGCCCCAGCGTGCCACCATTGGTGTAGCCCGGCGCACTGTTCAGGAACGGCGGATCCTGATCGAACACATTATCGACGTTCAGCGTCAGCGACGTGTTCTTGATCAAGTTGCCGAGATCATAAGAGAAGAACAGGTCAACGGTGTCGAACGCCGAGACGCGCGTCTGCGGAAGCACGCCGCCCAGCGGGAAGCCGCTGCGATGGTTAAGCGTCGCCTGACCGGTAAATCCGCCGACCTTGCCGCCCAGCCCCGCCGTGAAGGCCAGGCGTCCGGTGCCATTCTTCAGATCGTCGCTGAACGGGCCGCCCTTGATCGTCTGGGTCTTGCGGCCGAGCGTGTAGGTCCCCGCGAAACTCGCGTTCAGCGAACCGAACGACGTCGCATGGACATAGGCGAGGTTGAAGTCGATCCCGTCGGTATGCACCGCGCCCAGGTTGGCGCGCGTCGCCAGGAACAGCACATAGGGAGAGCTGGCGGCGTAGAGCGCGGCAAGGCTCGGCACCCCGTCGATACGCAAGCTGCCCGCCGCAGCCGTCGCCTGCGCAAGCGTGGGGTTGAGGATGTAGAAGCTTGAATAATTGGGGTCGGCGAAGAGCACCGGCGACGTGAACGGCGGCACTGCGATCGCATCGGTGAAGCGGACGTTGAAGTATGTCGCGCTGAGCACCAGCCCGGGAGCGAAGTCGGGCTTGAAGTCGAAGCCGAGCGACCAGGTGTCGGCTTTCTCGGGCTTCAGGTTGGCGTTGCCGCCCGCAATCGCGATCGTGGGACGCAGGATGTCGAACGGCGAGCTGTTCGCCGCACGGAACGGGCTGAACGGAATCACCTGCACGCGCGAGTCGACCGAATTGCCGAGATCGGCAAGGCTCGGCGCATGGAACGAGGTTCCATAGTTGCCGCGCAGGGTCAGCGAACGGACCGGACGATAGGTGATGCCGATCTTGGGATTGGTCGTCCCACCCACGTCGCTATAGTCGTCATAGCGCGCCGATCCGGAGATCTCGAGGCTGTAGAGTCCCGGCGACCGATTGCCTTCGCCGACGAGCGGCACGAGCAACTCGCCGAACACCGACTTGACGTTGCGCTCGGCAAAGGAACTGCCGCCCGTGATCGCGGTGGCGGGGCCGCTTCCGGTGAAGGACCGGATGTTCTCATAATGATATTCGGCACCCGCCGCGAGGCGGACTTCGCCGCCCGCCAGCGCGAACAACGGGCCATCGACCACGGCCCGGCCTTCGGCGAGCTCCTGCGTCGCCTCGCCGTAATTGACGAAGTCGTTGATCCTCGCGAGCAGGCTCGGCGACGTGGCGGACAGATTATAGGGATTCAGCGCTGTCGCCGTGCTCGTCCCGCCCAGCGCCGCGGTCACCGCGCTCGCATTGATCGTATCCTCGGTCGTCTTGTTCTCGCTACGCCCCAGATTGGCGCGCGTACGCAGCTGCCAGCCCCCGCCGAGATCGAACTCCATCGAAGGCGTAATGCCATAGGAGGAGAAGCGCGCCGGGCTGACGTTGCTCGGCCCGAACACCGAATCGAACGAGATCGCCACGGTCTGGGAGAGCTCGGTGCCGATCCGCGAGAAATAGGGGTTGAGGATCGTGATCGTATCGCTCTGCGTCGATTGCGCGCTGCGCGTCACGGTATCGCGCTGCGACCAGTAGCCGGTGAGCGAGAAATGGACCGTATCGCTCAATTCCTGCGTCAGCCCGGCGAACACGCTGTGCCGCTTCTCGCGCGGGACGATGTCGGCATAGTCGGTCTGGTCGCAGCGGTTGATCGTGCCCGGCACCTTGCCCGGCAGCGCATAGGGAATGCCGCCGATCAGGACGTTGGCGGGCGTGCAGGCCGTGCCCCGGTTGTCATTGCCGCCACCCGCGCGATTGTCCGCCGTCACATAGTCGCGGTCGATGCCCAGGATATTGTCGTGCCAGGCATAGGCATAGGAGACGAAGATCGATCCCGATCCCCAGTCCTTGCCCGCGATCACGCTGCCGTCGAACGACTTGTAGTCGTCCGCCATCCCGTAGCGCGCATTGATGCCGATGCCGTTGTAGCGCTTGCGCGTGATGAAATTGATCACGCCCCCGATCGCGTCCGATCCATAGATCGACGAGCCGCCATCGGGGATGATCTCGACCCGCTCGATCGCATCGGGCGGAATGATCGAGGGATCCACCGACGTCTGGAGTACGCCCGCGCCTACCAGCCGGTGGCCGTTCATCAGCACCAGCGTGGTCGACCCTCCCGACGCGCCGAGATTCCGGATGTTGGGGCGCACGATCGGCAGGGCATAGCTGCCGGTGCCGATCGGTACCGTTCCGAAATTGCCCACCTGCGGGATCTGCGCGAGCAGATCGTTGGTCGAGACGGCGCCCGTCGCCACCACGGCCTCGCGATCGACGCCGATGACATTGGTCCCGACCGGCGCAACACCGCGGATCAGCGTCCCGGTGACCACGATGTCGCCGCCCCCGCTACCGTCCGCCGCGGCGTCCTGCGGCTTGCCGGCCTGTGCGACAGGCTCCGCTGGAGGCGCGCTGTCCTGCGCATATGCGACGTTGCCCGCGCCCAGCACCCAGGCGATCGCCGCCGCCGAGACGCCGAGGCGCAACAAATGAAATCCCGCGGTGCCGCGGCCCGCAACTTCTCCGTTCATCCCATCCTCCCCGATGGCCGGATTCCCGGCTCGTTTCGGTTGGAGAGGCGCAAGGCGCCACCCCGGTCGTGCCCCGCTTCTTTGAGGCGGTGTGCACTATTCAGGGTTACGACCTCCGGGCCGATGCGTCAATATTTTTAAAAATATGTACTGTTAATGAGTTGGCATTTTGCCGGCGGCGGCGATCTCGTCGCGAAATGCGCTTCGTGCGGCGGAGAGTTGCGCGATCGGGCAGCCTGTCGACAGCGCACGGATCTGCTTGCCGATGAACACCGCCTGCATCCGCATCGCGTCGAAAGCGGCGACATCCTGGTTGAGCTGCTCAAGCTGGCGACGCCATGCCTTCGCCTGGTCGGCGATCACGCTCCACACCGCCGAGCGCAGGTCCAGCCGCCGCGCCGATTCGACGCCGATCGAATAGATCGCGATCGCGGCGCGACCGTGCTGAGTCACTTCGCGGACGAATACGGCGGTGGTCAGGTCGGCGAGTCCGTCGAGCGTCAGCCCCGCCCCACCAGCCGAACCGACCATGTCGCGGTAGCGGTGTTTGGAGCGCGCGAACAACTCGGCTTCCGCGGCCTTCAGCAGGCCGTCGATCGACCCGAAATGATATGCCGGCGCCGCAATGGTAAGCCCGCATTCCTGCGCCACGGCCTTGTAGGTGACGGCGCCTGCGCCATTGGCCACGAGCAGCGCAATCGCGCCTTCCAGGATGCGCTCACGCGTTTCACGCGCCTTGGGCGTTCGCCGCGCAGGCGCGGACGGCGCGGCCTCGGGCACCGAAACACGCGGCGCCCAATGGATGACGGGATCGGCGCCCGCGGCGAAAACCGCGGCGACCTGCTCGGGCTTGAGCTCGAGCGGCAGCGTGATGAACAACAGGCCGATGGCGGTATCGATGCCGGACACGACCGCCTCATCGCTCAACTCGCCGTACATGGCGCGCGCCAGATCACTCCACGCTTCGAACAGCTTGCCGAACCATTCGTCCGCGATCGCATGGCCTTCGGCGGTGCGCGCAGCCTCAAGGATGATCTCGCACCACGCGAGCGCCAGCCGCCGATATCGACCGGAAGCGTTGGTCAGCAGCTTGGTGACGAAGCCCGCGAGATCGGGCGCCCTGCCCTTGCCACGGCGCTGCCGGCGGGCCGCACGACGGAACGATTCGACATAGCCATCGAGCAGGCGCCGTGAAGCATCGGCGATCATCTCGCCCTTGGTGGCATAGTGATAGGTCGTCGCGGCAAGCGACACACCGGCAGCCGCGGCAACCAGGCGATGCGTCACGCGGCTCGAACCCGATTCGGCGAGCAAGGTTATGACGGCGTCGGCTATCCGGGCTTTGGTCCTTGCCGCGCGCGCGGGGGATCCCGGCCGTCGTCGCTCTCGCACCGCCCCGTCGGTCGCCAAGCGGTCGCTCGATCCAACGTTCTTCGGCATCACCAAACCATATTCCTCAGCGCTACAAGGGCGCCAGTCTTCGCGCCGCTCCAACGATGCGCGGCACCACACCAGCAGCACTCCTTCGAGAAGGAGGCCGCGGATCGCCCACACCATTCAAGCGGTATATTTTAAACAGTTGTACAATGAATACCACCCAGGGGTGGCGGCACGGCCGTCGATCGTGGCGGGTCGAAGCCCGGCCCTGCTGGCCCCTGCCAAACATCGGCTCGGTTCATACCGAACCACCAGTCCAAGGTTCAGAGCAGGCAGAGCAACAGCGCAATTGCCGTTATGGCGATCCAGGGCGCCGTGGCTATCGCCTGCCAGCGCGACAGGATGAGGACCAGGATAACTCCACTTACCGAGAGGATCGCGAGCCACGCCGGAACTGCCTGATAGGGACCGAACCGGTGTATCGCCGCAAGGAAGGAGCAGAGGATCAGAAGCCAGCCGAATATCCGCGCACGCAGCCGGTCGGGACGGGCCGTTCCAGATCGCCCCCTTCCCCGCGCGAGATTGGCGAAACCGGCATAGCCGAACAGAGCAACTTCAAGCGACATCCACAGCCTCCCGGACTTCGGGCATGGCGACGGGGGCGCGTCGGCGCGGCCGGGTCGCACGGGCGGGCCCAACCGCCATTCGCCAGGCCGCGAAGCCCAGCGTCGCTGCCACCAGAATCATGGTGGCGTCAAACGCCAGGAAGAGGCCGTCGAACACCCGTGTTCCCGTGGTGGCCAGATCGACAATCGGCACCGCCGCGAACAACAGCGCGCTGATTGCCAGCGCCTCGATCCAGGCCCGGCGGACCGGGCGCAGGAGCGAGAGTGCGGCCAACCCGAACCAGGTCCAGAACATCGTGGAGACTTCGAGATCGGCGCGGCCGGCCAGCATCGGCGGCAGCAGCCGGTTGGCGAGCAGGAAAGCGGCCATCCCAGCAGGCAGGCACGCGACCGCGCCAATGTTGAGACGCTCGACCAGTGACAGGCCCAAGAATGGCTGCGCGCCGGGTCGCTGCCGCTTCACCGTCCACAGCACCAGCCCGGTCGCGACCATTGCGCTGCCAGTGAGGCCAAGGAGGAAGCAGACCCAGCGCAGCAACGGTCCGGCGAACCACCCCAGATGCAGGCCGAGCATCACGCCCGCGGTCTCCACCGCCGGCCCCGGTGCGGGCGAAGCGCCCAGCCGCTCGCCGGACACGCCGGCATAGGTGATCGACGTGCCACGCGCATTGAGCCTGTCCTCGCCCGTGCGGAGCAGCGTGACGGTGGAGGACGCATCATCGGGATTGCTCACGATGATGCGTGAAATCCTGGCGCCCTGCCATTCAGCCGACGCGGCCTCGACGAACGGACCCATATCGGCGAGCCGACCCGGCTGGCCCGATGCCTTCTGGCTGGCGGTGTCGCCATAGAGGCTCTCGGCAAAGGCGGTGGGCTTGGGGTAGTTGGCGACGATCGGCCAGGGCATGTACATCACGACCAGCGTGATCAGCCCGGTATAGGTGATCATCGCGTGATAGGGCAGCGCGAGCACCGCCGAGACATTGTGCGCGTCGAGCCAGCTGCGTTGCCCCTTGCTCCAGCGCAACGTGAAGAAATCGGCGAAGATGCGCTTGTGGGTGATCACGCCCGACAGGATCGCGCCGAGCATGAACATCGCGCACAGCCCGGCGAGCCACCGGCCCCAGGGGTGCGGCAGCTGCAGCTGGAAATGGAAGCGATAGAAGAACTCGCCGCCCCTTGTATCGCGCGCTTCGACGGGGACGCCGGTGGCGGGATCCAGCCTGACCTCGGGACGCCGCGGCGGGCGCGGCGCCTTGGGATCGGGATTGGGCCGGGCGCGGGTGAAGGCCCGGGTCGAGAGCGTGCGCTCCGTGGGAAGGTAGATCGTCCACTGCTCGTCGTGCGGCGCGTTCTGCTGGAGCCAGGCGACCGCACTGCGGGCTGCTTCGGCCTGGCTGACCGGATGCGGCCGGTACTCCGGCTGCATCCACCGCGTGATCTCGGGACGGAAATAGCTCGCGGTGCCGGTGAGGAACATCGCAAAGAGAATCCAGCCGGCCAGCAGGCCGACCCAGCCATGGATCCAGGCCATCGACTGGCGCACGCCGTTGCCCTTCACGGACGAACTCCCAGCAGCAGCGCCGCGCCACCCGCGACGATGGCGGTGCCCCAGATCACGCCGCCAACCCGCACCAATCGCGGCTCATGGAATGCCCAGAGCCCGAACGCTGCGTAGAACAGGAAGGAAAGGATCATCCCCCAGGCGGTCGCCTCGACCCGGGCGACCGGCAACAGCCGGGCCAGCAGCGTCGCCAGCCCCGCCGCGGCGGCATAGCCGCCAACCAGCGCAGTCAGACAGCGCCCGGCCATCGACCATCCCTGCCCGCCAAGCTGGGCGCTCGCCATTCCTGCCCCTTTCCCGTCTTGCATCTGCTGCCGATCGGCTCTAGCGGCAATTGCAAATCGTTAGCAATAACAAAAAGGGGGTTTTGTGACCGGTAGTTTCCGTCGCTCGCTGTTCCGTGGTTTCCTGATGCATTCGGCCCTGGTGCCGGCACTGGCGCTCCTGCCGGCACCCGCTCATGCCAAAGATGGACCGGATGACGACAAGGCCCAGGATTCGACGATCCTGGTAACCGGCCTGCGCGAGAAGCAGGCGGGCTCGGGCACCAAGACCGAGACCCCGCTGATGGAAACCCCGCAGACCATCACGGTGATCGACAATGACGAGCTGGTTCGCCGCAACGCGCTGTCGATCAACCAGGCGCTCGGCTATGTCGCGGGTGTCGCGGCCAATCAGCGCGGCGGCATGGTCACACGCTACGACCAGCTCGTCCTGCGCGGCTTCGCGCCAGGCGTCTATCTCGACGGCATGCGGCTGCTCGCCGGCCCCTATTCGACCCCGCAGATCGACTTCAACCGCATCGACCATATCGACGTGGTCAAGGGCCCGGCATCGGTGCTCTACGGCAACTCGACGCCGGGTGGCCTGGTCAACCTGACCAGCAAGATGCCCGAGAAGGTCGCCTCCGGCCGCTTCGAGCTGCAGCTCGGCAACTACGACACGATCCGCGCGGTGGCCGATGTCAACCAGCCGCTCGACGCCGACGGCCGCTGGCTCGCCCGCATCGTCGGCGGCTGGCAGAAGGGCGACGGCCTTACCCGCGGCACCTTCTCCGAACGCTATCACATCAGCCCGATGCTGACCTTCGCGCCCGACGACGCGACCAGCCTGACGCTGATCGCCTCCTATCAGCGCTCGCCGAGCGGTGGCGGCTATTCGGGCGTGTCGGCCTATGGCTCGGTCCTGCCCAATCCGGGCGGCAAGCTGCCGCGCGACATCAACACCGGCGATCCCGGCTATGAGCGCTACGATCACCGCGCCAAGTCGATCGAGGCGCTGTTCCGCCACGATTTCAACGAGCATCTCTCGTTCCGCTCGAGCGCGCGCTTCCAGAACAACTGGCTGAGCTACCGCCAGCTCTATGTGGCCGGCTTCGCGACGACGGGCACCGGCGCGAACCGCAACACCGACTATTCGACGATCATCCGCGGCGGCGGCGGCGCGGACGAGGATTTCGACACGCTGACGCTCGACAACAGCTTCAACGCCAAGTTCGAGACCGGGCCGCTCAAGCACAATGTGCTGGCCGGCATCGACTATCAGCACATCGCCGGCGAGAATTTCCAGCAGTTCAACACGGGCGTGTCGAGCAACCCGCTCACCAGCATTCCCAATCTGAGCCTGTTCAACCCGGTCTATGGCGGCACGCTGCCGAGCTTCGACCTGACCAAGCTGTCGAGCGCCTATACCAACAGCTACAGCAAGCGTGACCAGGTCGGCGTCTATCTGCAGGACCAGATCGCGATCGGCCGGCTCCAGCTGATCGCGAGCGGGCGCTATGACTGGTACGACCAGACGACGCTCAACAAGCGCAACGGTACGATGACGCCGTTCAGCCAGACCGCGTTCACCGGCCGGCTCGGCGCGCTGTACGAGCTGCCCTTCGGCGTCTCGCCCTATGTCAGCTATTCGGAATCGTTCGAGCCGCAGACGGGCGCTACCTGGGACGGTGTGCCGTTCGATCCGGTCAGCGGGCGCCAGTATGAGGCGGGCATCAAGTACCAGCCGCACGGCACCAATGCGCTGTTCACCGTCTCGGCCTATGACCTGCGCCGCCAGAAGGTGCCGGTGGGCGATCCGCGCGCCGGTACGAACGGCATTCCCTCGACCGCGCAGATCCAGATCGGCGAGGTCCGCGTGCGGGGCGTGGAGTTCGAGGGCCGCGGGGAAGTGACGCCGGGCTTCGATATCGTGGTCGCCGCCGCCTATACCGACGCGATCATCACCCAGGGGGCTCCGGCCGTCGCGCCGACCGCGACCAACAGCGGCACGCCGACCACCACGGGGACGCGTCAGCTCGGCACGCCCGAATGGACCGCCTCGACCTTCCTGTCCTATGATTTCGGCAAGAGCGGCCGGGTGGCGGGTCCGCTCGGCGGGCTGCGCGGCGGTTTCGGCGTGCGCTATGTCGCGGGCTCGGACGGCACTACCGCCTACAAGGTGGTCAGCAACGTCACGACCTTCGAACGCTTTACGACCGAGAACTTCACGCTGGTCGACGCGATGCTCGGCTATGACCTCGGAAAAGCGACGCCGGAACTGCGCGGGTTCTCGCTCGCCCTCAACGTTTCGAATCTCTTCGACAAAACCTACATCTCCGCCTGCCCGTTCAGCAACAGCTGCTACTACGGCGCCGGGCGGACGGTGATCGGCTCACTACGCTTTCAGTGGTGAGCTGCCCATAGAGGCGGTGGCCGGAGAGTCCACGGGTTCGATCTCCTCGAACCTCGCCCCCTTGGGAAGACACCTGCAGTCCGGCTTCCCAGGGGTGCGATCTGGCGACCTCGCCCATCTGCGCCGGACATCGGAGTTGGCCGCTTTCGACTTGGGCTCCCACCTGCCCCTGCGGATATCCCGAAAGCCGCCTTTCGCTCAGACGGTGATAATTGCGAACAATTCATGACAATTATATAAATCCACGATCCGCTATTTTCATTAATTGGTTGGATAACGATTTATTCAGCACAGTGAGCACGAAGCCATAACTATCCATTTTGGCGCATGTTGAACTATTCGAATTATCATACTTCGGATAGGTATCTGCAAGCTAAGGGGGGTGGAATATGGTGAGTTCTCTGCAGAGTATCATATTGCCTGTATTTGAAACGGTACCGGACTCGCATATCAAGAACGATCTGGTGCGGTGCTTTTCCGAACACTCCCATTATTTCCACACTATCGAGCAGGGATTTCGCGTTCTGACCCGACAGCGGCAGGACCCCGAAGCGCTATCCGCCTTCTTCCACAGCTGGTCACAGACCAACAACAGCGCGGTGACTGTTGCGGGGATAGGCAATCGCCTGACGCTCATGCTCCATCGCGGGCAACATGTCGGCGATGAGGGCGCGCTGCTGCGCACGCTCACCAGCCTCGACCGCATCATCGATGAGGATCTCGCGGTCACACACAGGGTACTCCACGCGGATATGTTCTACCGTATGGCAACCGACATCGTCGGCGATGACCGGTGGCTGTCGCGACGCTACCTTCATCCCGCGGCGAAGGACTTCAAGGATTGGAAGGATCATAATTCGCTGCGAGAGCGCGACCATGTGGTCGCGCTGCTCACCACGCTGGCGCACGAGATTTACACGCACGGCGAGGTCGAGTTCATCCTTCCACTGTTCCGGCGCTGGCTGGCCGAGGAATATGGCTTCGCCGACGCAGCGATCCGCCAGACGCTCGCCTGGATCAGCGTCCACACCGGGCCAACCGAGAAGAACCATTTCTTCCATGCGCTGAACGCGCTGCAGCATTTTACCGAGGCGACGGGCGTCACCATCGCCGACTATTCGCTCGACGAAATTGTCTCTACCTATCTCGCAAAGAAGGCCGCAGTGCTCGACCATGTCTGCCTGCGCGATGCGATCGAGGTCGAGGCGGTCCATTGAGCAACGCGGGCGCCGGCGCGCCGCTGCTACGGATCGCCGAGCGCAGCTTCGCCGAGGCCCCGCGCCTAGCACTGGCGGCGCAGCTCGGTGATCCGCCGATCATCAATAGCGAACAGCTCGCGGCGATGCCGGTACTGATCAAGCCCGCCTATCTGGCCCGGCTCGATCGGCTGAACCAGTTGCTCGACAAGGCCCTGCGCGCGATCGTCGAACATTATTTCGACGATCCGCGGATCCGCTCCATCTACGCGCTGCCCGAATCGATGGAAGCGATCCTGCGGCTGGCCAGCACAAGGCCCTACCGCGTCGGTTGGTACCGCCCTGACCTTGTCCACGATGCGGATGGCCAGCCGCGAGTCTGCGAGATCGGGGCCCGTTATCCACTAAACGGCTGGATGGTGAGCGAACGGGCAGCCGAAGCACTTGCACCACACGCAGCCGCGACAGGACTGGGCGAGGTGACCGGGCACGGCTTTGTCGATGCGCTGTGCAGCCGATATCGTCCGGGCGAAACCGTGGCGATGCTGCATGCGGCGGAAGCCGGAACGGAGATATTTCTCCTCGCCGACGCACTTCGCGAACGCGGCATCGGCTTCAAGTCCCTCGCGCCGGAGGCGATCGCGCTGGAAGACGGCGGGTTGCGCGGGTCCGGTCAAACGATCGACCACGTCATTCTCGAGATGGACCGAAGCGAGCTGGCGTCCATCCCCGATGACGTGCTGCGCCACCTGATCGACAACGGGAATTATTTCAACGATGTCCGCACGCTGATCCTGGTGCATGACAAGCGCGTGCTCGCCGTGCTGTGGGACGATGCGATCCGACGGGACCTCTTGCCGGCGGACGAGGCGAAGGCGTTGCGTGCCTTCCTGATCCCCTCCTGGACGATTGCCGATGCCGGTGACTGCGAAGCCCTGCTTTCGCGCGGGGAGGACATGATCGCCAAACGGAGCAGCGGCGGTCGCGGAATCGACGCGCTGGTGCGCCGCGAGTGCAGCGAGGCGACATGGCGCAGGCGCGTCGAGCGCGACTGGTCGAAGGACATGTATCAGCACTATCTTCCGCAGCGCGACTTCGGCGCGCCTGGTGATGCCCGCGCGACGCATCTGATCGGGTTACAGCTATGTCGTGACGCAACCAGTTACGGCCCGGGCATATTCCGAGGCTCAAGCGCGTCGGTGATTAACCTCCACGGAGACCGTGGTCTGCTCTACGTCCCGGTGATCGCGCAATGACCAGCCTCGCGGTCGTCATCCCGCTGTTCGACAAGCGGGCGTTCATCGGCGAATCAATCGCGTCGCTTGCCGGCCAGGAAATTCCGCCCGACGTGTTGATCATCGTCGATGACGCGAGCACGGATGGTAGCGCGGAAGCCGCGGAGCAGGCACTTTCCCTCCACGCCGCCGCACTCGGCGGCACACGGGTCGAGCTGGTGCGGCGGTCGACGAATGGCGGCCCTGGCGCGGCCCGCAACAGTGGCATCGAGCGCGCCGATTGCGAGCTGCTCCTCTGCCTCGACGCCGACGATATGCTGCGCCCTGATGCGCTGCGGCGCATGCGCGGCGCCATGGACCGTCATGCGCTGGCAATGGCGGTAGTCGGTTTTGCGAGCGAACCCGCCGGTGAGGTTTTCCCGGAGCTTGAGCTGTTCGCCGATGAGCTCAGGCCGATAGAGGATGAACTCTTCCTTCTCGTCGATCCTCCGCGAGCCGTTGCGCATCCCGAGTTCATGATGGGCCGTGCCAGCAACGTCATCGTTCGGCGTCGCTGGCTTGGCGCGCACCGCTATGCGGGCGCTCGGCTCAATGAGGGCGTCGATCTCTGGTACCGCGTGCTGAAGGACGTCGTCGCCGCCGACGCGCGCGTCGGGCTGATCGCGGCGCCGCTGATCCACTTCCGTGTCGTCCCCGATAGCCTGTCGCGCCGCCGTCGCGATGATTGGCGCACGCTCGAGATTCCCCCGACGGTGCTGCGCTATCGCGACAGCGCGGATCCCTGCGACCACAGGATGGCGGCGATGCTCCTCGCGCGCTGGCACGACTATGCGCTTGCGACCATCCCCGAGGAACAGAGGCCATTGTTCCTGGCGCATTATCGCAACCTTTTCGAAGCGGCTGTCTCGTGACTCATCCTGGTGACGAGGCGCTGCTGCACGACAGCTTTGCCCGGGCTCGTGCGCATGCCTTCTACCGCGATCATTTCGCCGGGGTAGACGACCACCGCACAGCCCCGGCAACCGACAAGGCTGTGCTGAAGCCGCATCTCGACCGGTTCGCACCCGGCTCCGAGCCCCGCGGCGTCTATCTGGTGCGCTCGGGCGGGAGCACGAGCACGCCGCTGGTGTTTCCAGTCGATATCGGCGAAAATCATGCCCAGCGTCATGCACTGGCCAGCACCTTGCTCGCCGAAGGGCTATTCGATGCACGGACGGTGGCGCTCAATCTGTTCGGCTATGCCGATCTATATCGCACCGCGGCGATCCTCGATGACCTGCTAGAGCGGTGCACCGCGACCTCGCTGCCAATGAGTGCGCATGCTCGCTACGAAGACATCCTGGCGGCAGCGCGGCGTTTCATGCCGACCCATCTGCTCGGCACCCCCTCAAAGCTTCAACTCTTCGCCGAATTCCTGAGCACCACCGGAGCGCGCCTGGAGATTCCCCAGCTGCTCTATGCCGGCGAGCCACTTCCCGCGAACGCCGTCGAGCGCTTCGCCCAAAGCTTCGGCACGCGTGACTTCTGGTCGCTATACGGTGGCGCCGAGACCGGCATCTGGGCGTGGTCCGACGCGAGCCGCAAGCCCGGCCTGTTTCGCATCCTGCCGCAGGTCGTCGTCGAGGTGATGTCCCCGGATTCCGAGGGGTTTGGCGAACTCGCGGTCACCAACGGTTATCGAAGGCGCTTTCCGGTATTCCGCTACCTCGTCGGCGACGTGGGTCGCCTTGTCGAAGGGGAAGGCACGCGCCTTCTCGAGTTGCGCGGCCGCAATGCACGCTCGTTCCTGCTCGCCGAGCAGCATTTTGACCTTCCTCTGTTCGCACCGCTTGCCGCCGGCGCGGAGGCATTCCAAATTCAGCTGCGGCAGGGAGAACAGGGTGGGGATCGCCTTGAGTTGCTGCTGGTCGATCCGGCCGGGAATTGTTCAACCGACGCCGCCGCCGCAAGACTCGCGCAACTGATGCGCGACGTGGGGCCGCGAGTAGGCTTCGACGTTCGACGCGTCACGATGGCCATGCTTCATCTCGATCCCGTTACCGCCAAGGCACCCCTGATCGCAGACTTGCGGCGCTGATTGGCCTCGGTCGGACAATCCCGCGCGCGGCGGGCGCGGCCCTATCCATCCAGCCTGCCCGGTCTTCCCGGCTAGCGCGATCGCTCCCCAACCAGCCTTCGCGGCGCTCTCAAGCGCCGGCACGCCGGCGAGAGAGCATCGGGCTTGACCAACACTGATCCAACTGTACTATGTGTAGTAGTTCAGTGGAGGTTCAATGAGTCGCACAGCGCCCCTTGCCATTACGATCGCCACCGGGGATTCCCGGCCGATCGTACGCCAGATCATCGATGCGATCCGGCGCCAGATCTCGACCGGCGATCTCTCGGTCGGCGACAAGCTGCCCAGCGTGCGTGGACTGGCGCAACAGCTCGCCATCAATCCGAACACGGTCAGCAAATCCTATGCCCAGCTCACTGCCGAGGGCTGGCTCGAATCGCGCGCCGGCCTCGGCCTGTTCGTCGCGGCCCGCCGCGATCAGCTAAGCGCCGCCGAGCGCGAACGGCGCCTGGGCGAAGCCGTCGACCGGTTCGTCGGCGAAGTGATTGCCATCCGCTATCCGGCGGATGAAGCAGTCGCCGCAGTGGCTGATGCGTTCGATGCACTGACCCTCGTCAGGTCGGCGTGACCAGGATGTCCGGTCTCGCCATCGAAACGCGCGGGCTGACCCGGCGTCACGGCCGCAAGCACGCGCTCGACAATCTCGATCTCGCACTGCCACGCGGCGGCATCCATGCGATCGTCGGCGCCAATGGCGCGGGCAAGTCGACCCTGTTCCGCATCCTGCTCGGCTTCCTTTCACCCAGCGGCGGCGAAGTGTTCGTGCTGGGCCGACCCTCGGCCGCGCTCACGCCGGACGATCGCCGCCGGATCGGCTTCGTCAATGAAGAGCATACGCTACCCGGATGGGCGACCGTGGCGGCCGTGCTCGCGATGCAGCGCCGCCTCTATGCCGACCGCTGGGACGCGCGCGCCTTCGATACCGTCATCGCCAGCTTCGACCTCTCGCCAGCCCAGCGCATCGGCCAGCTGTCACGCGGCGAGCGCGCGGGATTCAACCTTGCACTCGCGCTCGGCCAGGCGCCGGAACTGCTGATCCTCGACGAACCGACGCTCGGGCTCGACGTGGTCGCGCGGCGGCGATTGCTCGACGCACTGATCGAGGGGGCCAGTGCCGAGGACCGCACGGTCATCTATTGCTCGCACCAGATCGAGGAAGTCGAGCGGCTCGCCGACACTCTGGTGGTGCTCGAGCGCGGCAGCCTGCGCAATTTTTCCGCGCCGGACGATTTCCGCGAGCGGATCACCCAATGGGTCGCCAACGTGCCCTTCAAGGGACCTCCACCCGATGCGATGCCGGGACTGCTCCAGCACCGGAAGATCGATGGCGTCCATCACTATATGATGCTCGACGCCGAGCCCGGCTTTGCCGATTTCCTGCGTGGTCATGGCGCAACTTCGGTCCAGACCATGCCCGTCCCGCTCGACCGCGCGGTCGACGCCTTCCTGACGCGCAATCACGCCGGCCCCGCGGCCTGAAGGGATCCACGATGTTCGAACTCTACAAGGCCGAATGCCGGCGTTTTCGCTGGTGGGCGCTGGGTGCCGGCGCGCTGCATGCCGGCATCCTCCTGTTCTTCGACCGCATGGTCGATCCGCTGCAGCAGCCGGCGATGATCTATGAACTGGTCGCCGCCATCTATGCCGGAGCGGGCGTCCTGCTCGGGCTCTTCCAGGCGGGCAGCTATGCCCGGATCAACCAGTGGATGGCGCTGCTCCACCGGCCACTCTCGCCACGCCGCGTGCTAATCGCGGTCGCCGGCGGAAGCGCGACAATGCTCGCAGCTGCTGTGCTCGTCCCGATCCTGCTGCTGCTCATTGGCCACGGCCTGATCGGCAGCCGCTTCGTCGACGCACGGCACTGGCTGCTCGGCCTGTCGGGCATGCTGATCGCGCTGACCGGCCTGATGGGCGGCATCTATGCGGCGCTCAGCCCGCGGCGCTATGGCTGGCTGGTGCTGATCCCGGCATTGCTCCCGACGGCGAGCATGGCCGTGGGATGGGCCGCGATCGTGGTGCAGACCGGTGTCCTCGTCGCACTCGCGCTACTGGTGACGAGCGCCTTCAAGCCGGATCTCGCCGAGCCACCACGCACCATCACGGGATTGGCGGGCACTGCGCTCACCGCGGCAATGGGAGCATATCTGCTGCTCGTCGTCGCCGGTGACCTCGTCTTCCAGACGCTGTGGATCACGACCGGCACCCATCCGCTCAACGGTGTACCGCCGCGCGGCGGCGTGACCGAGGCGACCCGCGCCGATGGCGCCGCGCTGATCGAGGCCGGCCTCGCCGGCCGGCAGGACAATCGGGCGCGCCTCTGGCGCGAGCAGGTGCGCTTGTCGGAGATATTCGAGGTTCCCCCGACGATGAAATGGCTCCCGGTACGCGGCGAGCTGACCAATGTCGCACCGATGGAGTTCGACGACGAACGCCGCGGCACGCGCTGGACCTTCAGCCACGACGATATGCGCTTCCACGGGGTGCGGCTGAGCGATGGCGCCGCGTTGGGCACGCTGGACGTTCCCGGTGGGTTCGACGCGCCGCCGCTGCCGATCGAGGGCGGCCACCTGATCGCCGGCGGCAGCCTGCTCGGCTTCGACGCGGACGACGGCATGATCCATCGCAGCATCCGCCTGCCCGCAGGCGAGACGATCGTTGCCCGCCCCTCGACGGCGGGCACCGCGCTCGCGGTGATGAGCGACCGCGCGCTGCGCCTATACGATGTACGCGTGCTCGACGAGAGCGCGGGAAGCGACGCTCCGCTCGCCACGGTGCCGCTGCCGGGGCCGGTCGGGAGCCTGATGCGCCTCGACCTGATCGAGCTGCTCGATGGCTATCTGGTCTCGTTCACCTATGCGCGGGACGGCGTTGATGGCCCCGCGGATGCCTGGCAGCAGATCGTGCACGTGACGGGTGCAGGCACGAGCCGTCCGGTCGCGCGACGAACGCTCACGCCGGACTTTCCCTTCGTCACGCGCTTCGCGCCCTATTGGATTTCCCCCGCGCTGAAGGTCGCGCGAGACCTGGCGGAGCATGCCGGAAGTGGACCGGTGCCGATGGCCCAGCGTACGCCGGTGAAGATCCCCCTTTCCATCTGGATCGCCGCCGGGCTGCTCGCCGCGCTCTCGGCCGCCGTCGTCGCCTTGCTGGCACGGCGCTGGCGGCTCGGCCTGCGCGCGAGTGCCGCCTGGATGCTGGCGACGCTCGCACTTGGCCCGCCGATGCTGTTCGCCTTCTGGCTGATCCGGCCAAACCGCACCGCCTGACAGGAGTTCTGCAATGCCCGTCCGCACTCGCCGGCTCGGCTATGCCGCAGCCGCCTTCCTGACGCTCGCCTGCGCCATGCCGGCCCTCGCCGATCCGCTCGCGGCGATGCTCGCCGCCGAACGGGCGCGTCCGGTCGCACCCCGGTTCCCCCGGGATGCCTTTGTCTCCGAGCCCCTGATCACTTCAGTCACGCTCGCCCCCGATGGTTCGGGCGTGGCATTCCTGCGCATCACCGGTGGCCAGTACAGCCTTTGGCTCCAGCCCAGCGCGGCGGGCGCCCCTGCGCGCCGTCTCCTCCAGCGCACCGATGCGCGCGAGATCGCCTGGAGCCGGGATTCACGCTGGCTGGTGATGATTGCGCCCGACAAGGTCCAGATGCTCTCCCCCGCCGGCGACCCGGGCTCGGGTATCGCCGCGACCCTGGGCGGCGCAACGGAATTGCGGCTGCTGGGCCTGAATCCCTGGCATCCCGGTGTCTTGCTGGTCGATCGCGCAGGCGCGCGATGGCGGCTATGGCATGCCGGCCCAGGCGGGGCGCGGCGGCTGCTCGCGCATAGCGCGCGCGAGATCGTCGATGCCGCGATCGGACGCGATGGGCGAGCTGCATTCGTCAAGTTGGTAGACGGAGAACGGCACCTCATCGTCGCACGTTCGCCAAAGGGCGGCTTCCATGGCATCACCGCCTGTGTCGCGATGGAGCGTTGTGACCTGCTCGGCGTCACGCCGGACAACGCAAGCGTCTACGTGTCGGGCGACTTGCTCGGCGAGCGCCGCGCGCTCCTGCGGCTGGATGCCGACGGGAAACGAACCCTCATCCATGCCGATCCGGCCAGCGAGGTCGATATCGACGGGATCGTGCTCGACCGCATGCGCGGCGTTCCGCAGATCGCCAGCTATCGCGGTACGCGGCCGGCGCGGTACGGGCTGCTGCCTGGAACCGCCGCGATCCTCGCCCGGCTGTCGCTTGCGCCGGACGCAATGGTCGAGACCTCCAGCGCCACTTGGCTGGTCCGCGAGCGCGATGCGCGTCTGCAGGGCAATCGCTGGTACCTGCTCGATCCGGCGAGCGGCGCCATGCGCCTGTTGCTCGACGACCGGGTGAAACGGCTTCCGCCGGATGCCCTTGCCCGGGTGACCGCCTTCACCTGGCCGGCCTCGGACGGCATGACAATTCATGGGCTGTTGAGCGTGCCATCAGGCCTGGATCCGGCGCACGTGCCCCTGGTCACGATCGTCCATGGTGGCCCCTGGTCGCATGACGACACTGACTACAGCGCCCTCACCCAGCTGCTGGTCAATCGCGGCTATGCCGTGTTCCGTCCGCAGTTCCGCGGATCGACCGGTTATGGCCGCGCCTATATGTTCGCGGCGCAAGGCGATTATGGCGATGGCCGTGTCCAGCGCGACATTGAGGAGGGAACGCGCTACCTGCTCGCGCGCGGCGTTGGCGACCGCACGCGCACCGCGATCATGGGCGCCTCGTTCGGTGGCTATTCGACGCTCCAGGCGTTGTCGAACGGATCGCGGCTGTACCGCGCCGGCATCGCGATCGTTCCGCCGCCCGATTTCGGCTGGACCTCGCGCTGGGCCGCGATCCATGGCAATCTGGGCAGAACCCAGGGCATGGCGCTCGACCGCAGCTTGCGCCTGCTCGCGCTGAACCCCGACGACCGGGCAATCGCTGAGCGACTCCATCGGCAATCGCCGCTTGCACGCGTTGCAGCGATGCGGACCCCCCTGCTGCTGATCGCCTCGGGCCGGGACGAGCGCGTGCCGATCCGCAGCGTCATCGACTATGCCGCGCACCTGAAGCTGCTTGGCGCGCCTGCCGGGATCATTATCGCCCGCAACCAGCCACATGCGCCTTCGGATCCTATGGCGATGCGCGCCTACCTATTCCTCGCCGAGTCCATGTTCCAACGGCATCTGGGTGGCATCGCCCCCGCGGCACCCTCGAACGACTTGCGCGCTTGGATGGTGAAGAGCCTGGTTGAGCGATGAAACAAGAAGGAGAAGGCAAGCGAATCCGGTCCAACGGACCGCAGTCCTCAATCCCGAAATCTGCATTCGTTTCATAGTCTTGAGACCGAATCACGAGGATTCGGATGGCTGGGGCGGCAGGATTCGAACCTGCGAATGACGGTACCAAAAACCGTTGCCTTACCACTTGGCGACGCCCCAGCAGAGCGGCGGCTTATAGGGCCTTAGCCCAGCCGTTCAACCCAGCCATGCGTGTCCGGCACGGTGCCGCGCTGGATGCCGCCGAGCTCGGCGCGGAGCTTCTCCGTGACGATGCCCGGGCCGCCATTGCCGATCATGAATTCATAGCCGTTGCCGCGCACCTGGCCGATCGGGGTGAGCACTGCCGCGGTACCGCAGGCGAAGGCCTCGCGCAGCTTGCCGCTCTGGGCATCGGCCTTCCACTGGTCGATCGAATAGCGCTCCTCACGCACTTCGATCCCCTGCTCGCGCGCCAGGGTGAGCAGCGAGGCGCGGGTAATGCCCGGCAGGATCGTGCCGCCGAGCGGCGGGGTGATGATCGAGCCGTCGTCCATCACGAACATCACGTTCATGCCGCCCAGCTCCTCGACATAGCGGTTCTCCACCGCATCGAGGAACACGACCTGGTCGCAGCCATGGCCGATGGCTTCCTTCTGCGCGACCAGGCTCGCGGCATAGTTGCCGCCGCACTTGGCTGCACCGGTGCCGCCCGGCGCGGCGCGGGTGTAATGCTCCGAGACCCACAGCGTGACCGACGGCGCGCCGCCCTTGAAATAGGCGCCCGCCGGCGAGGCGATCACCATGTAGAGATATTCGCTGGCCGGCTTCACGCCGAGGAACACCTCGCTCGCGAACATGAAGGGGCGCAGATAGAGCGAGCCGCCCTCGATCTCGGGGATCCACTTCTCGTCGATCTTCACCAGTTCGCGGATCGACTGGAGGAACAGCTCTTCCGGCAGCGGCGCCATCGCCATCCGCTCGGCGGACTCGCGGAAGCGGCGGGCATTCTCGTCGGCGCGGAACAGCGTGACCGCGCCATCGGGCGTGCGATAGGCCTTGAGACCCTCGAAGATCTCCTGCGCATAATGCAGCACGGCCATCGCCGGATCGACCTGGATCGGCCCGCGCGGCTGGACCTTCGCGTCGTGCCAGCCCTTCTCCACCGAATATTTGATCACCACCATGTGATCGGTGAACACCTTGCCGAAGCCCGGATTGGCGAGGAGCACGGCGCGGTCGGCATCGCTGACCGGGTTGGTGTGCGCTTCGAACTCGAAATCCAGATTGGTGGTGGTGTTCATCATACTCTTCCCGACTCTGCCTTGAGCGGCTTGCAGCGGGTTAGGCGCGGTGGCAGAAAGCGTCAACATGGCTGCCCCAATTCCTGCCTCCCCGCTGTTCCTGCGCGAGCCCGAGATCCGGCGCGGCGTGGAACTGCTCTATTTCGGGTACGCTCATCTGACCCGCTCGATCGATGCCGGCCTCGCCGAACAGGGCCTGGGCCGCGCGCATCACCGCGCGCTCTATTTCATCGCTCGCAAGCCGGACCTGACGGTGAGCGAGCTGCTCGCAATCCTCTCGATCACTAAGCAGTCGCTCGGCCGCGTGTTGACCGAGCTGGGTGACCGCGGCTTCGTCGAGACACGCACCGGCGAGAAGGACCGCCGCCAGCGGCTGTTGCGGCTGACCCCGGCCGGGGCGAAACTCGAAGCTGAGCTGTTCGACGCGCTGCGCGGCAAGATGGCGGCCGCCTATTCGAGTGCCGGCCCGGGCGCGGTGGGCGGCTTCTGGGCGGTGCTCGAGGGACTGGTGCCCGACGAGGAACGCGCAGTGGTGGCGGCGCTGGGGCGGTAGTCACACGCTAAGCCCCTCCCCCTCGGGGGAGGGGTTGGGGTGGGGCCTGCCCGCGCACTTTCGGTCTCGATGAGATACTGCCCCACCCCAAACCCCTCCCCTGAAGGGGAGGGGCTTAGGAGCGCCATCAAAGCCGGATCGACAGCTCGACCTCATCGCTGAACGGCATCGACATGTATCCGCTCGCAACATCACCGACGCGCTCCAGATATTCCGGGCAGTAATCGGCATTGTCGGCCACCAGGATAGCACCGCGGCGCAACCGGCTCTCCACCCCGTCGAGAATGTCCGAATAGAGCGCCTTGGCGCCGTCGAGCAGCAGCAGGTCGATATGTTCGGGCAGCTCGGTCGAGAGCGTCTCCAGCGCGTCGCCTTCGCGAAACTCGACCAGGTCGGACAGGCCGGCCTCGGCGAGATGCGCCTTGGCACGGGCGAGCTTGGCAGGTTCGAACTCGGTGGTGATCAGCCGGCCGCCGCCATTGTCGCGCAGTGCCGCGGCGAGATGGAGGGTAGACAGGCCGAACGAGGTACCGAACTCGACGATCGAGGTGGCCCGCGTCGCGCGCGCCAGCATGTAGAGAAGCCCGCCTACTTCAGGCGAGACCGGCAGGGCGAAATCGGCGAGCTTCGCGTAGAAATCGCGATACTCGGTCTTGCTGCGCATCATCGCGCGGTGATCCTCGCTGGTCGTGCCGGCGAAGAGCGGGCTCGCCGCCGGCGGGTTGGCATCGACCTCGGCAAACAGGCGCGCGAGCAGGGGCGCCACAGGGGCGCTGGAAAGCGTCGTCATCTTGGGATTCTCCATGTGCAGGCAGGGGCTTGCCTGCCGGTCCGGAAAATACGACTAGTTCGTCAGGTTTGACTATTCGCATTGGCTGGAACACCGCATGCCCCCTGCCCGCACCACCCGCGTCGCCTCGCGGAAAGAGCCTAGACAGGCCCGCTCGAACCAGCTGGTCGAGGCCGTGCTGGATGCCGCTGTTCAGGTTTTGACGAAGGAAGGCGCACAGCGTTTCACCACCGCGCGAGTCGCCGAACGGGCGGGCGTGAGCGTCGGCTCGCTCTACCAGTATTTCCCCAACAAGGCGGCGATCCTGTTCCGCCTGCAGAGCGACGAATGGCAGCAGACCTCGGCGATGCTGCGCGCGATCCTGGAGGATGCAAGCACCCCGCCGCTCGGCCGCCTGCGCCGGCTGGTCCACACCTTCATCCAGTCCGAATGCGAGGAAGCGGCGATCCGTACCGCGCTGACCGACGCCGCCCCCCTGTATCGCGACGCGCCCGAGGCGATCCACGCCCGGGCGGAGAATGCCGGCATCTACGACGCCTTCCTGCGCGAGGCGCTGCCCGGTACGGCCGAGGAGGAACGGAAGCTGGCGTGTGGCCTGATCAAGATGACGCTGAGCGGCGTCGGCGAGCGCTTCTCACAGACCCCGCGCACGGAGGCGGAGATCGCGGGCTGGTCGGACGCGCTGGCGGACATGCTGTGCGGCTATGTGGAAGGGCTGGCTACGGGCATCCCGGCCGCACAGGGCCGGGACAACCAATCAGGTGGATGACATTGCGCCCCGATAGACCGGATCCTCAAGCGCACGCCCCGCACCCATAGCCACGCACATCAGGGCATTCTCCGCAACCACGACTGGCAATCCGGTTGCCTTGGACAGCACATCGTCAAGATGCGCGAGGAGGCTGCCGCCACCCGTCATCACGATACCCTGATCGAAGATGTCGGAGGCCAGTTCCGGCTCGGTTTTCTCCAGTGCGGAATGCACCGCCTCGACGATCTGGGCGGTCAGGTCCGCAAGGGCATTTGCGATCTCGCCCTGGTTCACCTCCACTTCGGAAGGCATGCCCTTAACCAGATCCCGGCCCCTGACTTTCGTGGTCTGGCCGATGCCGTCCTCCGGAAGCCGGGCAGTGCCGATCTCGACCTTGATCCGCTCGGCGGTCGCTTCGCCGACCATGAGATTGTGCTTGCGGCGGATCGCGGAGGCGATCGCATCGTCCATCCGGTCTCCGCCGACACGAATGGATGCGCTATAGGCCAGGCCCTTCAGGGACAGGACGGCAACCTCGGTCGTGCCCCCACCAATGTCCACGACCATGGCGCCGAGCGGTTCGGTGATCGGCAAGCCGGCGCCGATCGCCGCTGCCATGGATTCCTCGATCAGATAGACCTTGCCGGCGCCTGCATTGGTGGCCGCTTGCTGGATGGCACGCCGTTCCACCTGGGTGGCGCTGCTCGGGATGCTGATCGCGATCTCCGGTCGGCGCCCGATCCGCACCGAACGGCCGCGGACCTTGTCGATGAAATATTTGATCATCTGCTCGGCCACGTCGACATCGGCGATCACGCCATCGCGCATCGGGCGGATCGTGCGGACGTTGTCGGGCGTCTTCCCCAGCATCAGCTTCGCTTCCGCGCCGACCGCCCGGACACGCGAGATGCCAGCTGTGGTTTCCATCGCAACCACCGAGGGCTCGCTGAGGACGATCCCGCGGTCCCTCAGATAGATGACTGTGTTTACCGTGCCGAGGTCAATCGCAAGATCGTAGGAACCGCTCGAGAAAAGACGAGAAAATCGCATCAAATTCAATCTGTTGGCACAAAATTCGCCTCACAGGATTGCAAGAGGCGACATCGGTTGCGCGGGCCCGTGCGGTGAGCCGGTGCCGGACGCGGGTCAACTCGTTATCGGCTGAATGACCGCCTGGGGCGCCGACACGAGTATGGCCGGGTGGCGCCCCTTTCCTCGCCCCTGCGGAGCGAGAGGCCTCTCACGCCACCTTGAACCCCTCCTTGTTCATCGTCAGCGTCAGTGCCTTGTTCTTCTCGTCGCTCAGCTGGGCGCGGAGCATCGGGAAAAGGCGCATTTCCTCTTCGGCCATATGCTCCTCGATCTCGCCGCGGAACTGGCGGATTTTCGCGATCCAGTCGGGCGAGGCGGTGGGCATGTTCTCCAACTCGTAGAGATACTGCTTCACATAGCCATGTTCCTTGGTCAGCTCGTCGGCGGCCTGCTTCTGGCCAGCCTCGCGCAGCGCCGGGTAGATGACATTCTCCTCCTCTACCGCATGCTTCATCAGCGCGTGCTTGAGGTGCGCGAGCAGCAGGTTGCGCTTCGTCGTCGAATGCTCGTCGGTGGCCTCGATCTGGTCGAACACCTTGCGGACCGCCTCATGCTCGGTGGCAAGCGCTTCGTCCCAATTGCCGGCCAGCGCCGTGGGTGCCTGGACCACCGCCTTGCGGCCGAGCAGCGCCAGCATGCCCAGCGCCATGCCGCCGGCGGCGGCGCCGGCGATCACGCCGAGATTGTGCGTCGTGCTCGTGCGCTTCGAACCGGTGAAACGGCCCTTGCTGTCGCGGGTCGCGGTGGTGGTCGTCATGGCTACGCCTCCAATGTTTCGCTATCAGCGCAACAACGGAGGAATGCGGCCGGCGTTCCAGCCTAGCCGCGGGCTTCTGCCGCCATTTCGGCGTTACGCCGGGCGGAAGCGGTGAGCGTGGCGAGCAGCAGCCTCTTCAGCGCATCGTCGGCATCGAGCACATCGAGCCCCTTGCGGGTGGATCCGCCCGGGCTGGCCACCCGGTCCGCCAGCACCGCCGGCGAGACGTCGGCAGCGCCCGCGAGCAGGCCCGAGCCCTCCACCGTTGCGATGGCGAGCCGCTGGGCCTGATCCTCGGGAAGCCCGAGCGCGGCGCCGGCCGAGGCCAGCGCGTCGATGAAGCGATAGACGAAGCCGGGTCCGCAACCCTCGAGCGCAGTGACCACGTCGAACAGCTTCTCGTCGGCGATCCATTCGACCAGCCCGAGCGGCCGCATCAGCGCCTCGACCGACCCGTTGGCGGGCCCGTGCAGCGCGACCACGCCCTTGCCGATCGCGACCGGCAGATTGGGCATGACGCGGATGATCGCTCCCGCATCGAAACGCGATGCGAGCGTGGCGACTTCGACGCCGGCAAGGATGGAAAGCAGCAGCGGCACGCCGGCGATACGGGCGCCGTGCGCTTCGGCGATCAGGTCGAGCTGCTGCGGCTTCATGCCGAGCATCACGGCGTCGGGCAGCGGGCCTTCGGGAAATGCGCGGCCCTGGCGGACACCTTCGGGCAGTTCGCGGTCCTGGCGGTTGACGACGAAGACATTGGTGGGGTCGATCGTCCCCGTTTCGATCCAGCGGCGCAGCATCGCGCCGGCCATGTTGCCGCAGCCGACCAGCCACAGGCGGGCCGGCGGAGCGGCGCTCACGCTTCGCCCTGCGTTTCGATCAGGGCGGCGGCCAGTGCCTCGGCCGGGGTCTTGCCGCCCCACAGCACGAACTGGAAGACGGGGTAGAAGCGCTCGCACTCGTCAACGGCGCTTTCGACCAGCAGCTCGGCCTGGGGCAGGCTGAGCGTCGGCTCGTCGCCGTCGATCATCGCGGCGTGGCGGAACAGCAGGATGCCGCTCTGCGACCAGAGCTCGAAATGACCGATCCACAGCTGCTCGTTGACCAGGCCCACCGTCTCGTACAGCGCCATGCGGCGCTCGTCCGGCACCCGGATATCCGGGAATGCCAGGAACTGGAGCACGCCGTCGTCCTCGCGCCAGATCGCGCGAAGTTCATACTCCGTCCAGCTGCCTTTGACCTTCGCCACGATCTCGTCGTCCTCGCGGCTGTGGGTCCAGCCATGGGCGGCGAAATAGCTTTCGAGCATGTCGATAGGGGCTGCGTCGTCGCGGTCGAATTCCGCTTCGTCGAGCATCAGTTTCTCCACTGGGGCCGGATTGCTTGGCCAGAATCTGCCAATCGCACCGGGCCCGCACAAGCGCAGGGTTCGCAACCCTGCGCAAAAGCTGTGGACAAGGTGTTTATGCCTGTCCCTCAGTCTTTTTAGGCGATTTCGCCGCCTTGGGAGCGGCCGCGAGCTGCGATTCCAGGGCCGCCAGGCGTGCGGCGAGGGATTCGTTCTCGTCTCGGGCGGCCACCGCGATTGCCTTCACGGCTTCGAATTCTTCGCGCGAAACGAAGTCCATCCCGCCGATCCACTCGCGGGCACGCTCGCGCGCGGCGCCTTCGGTCTCACGGGCGACGCCGGCCAGCGTGCCGGCCGCGCCGTTCACGAACTTCACGAAATCGTCGAACAGGCGGTTGTCGGTCTGCATATTCGTGTTCCTTACGCGATCACTTGATCTGTATTTCGTCAGTCGGACGCGCGGATACAAGGCTTCCGGCATTCGGGTTGAGCTCGTGGATCTGATAGAGAAGAAAGCCTGCGAACGCGATCCAGGCGAGATACGGGACCAGCAGCACCGCCGCGAAGGTGCGGATGCGGCCGAAAAGGATGAAGGTGACCAGCGCCAGCACGAACAGCGCGCCGATGATCGCCAGCGCCGCCACGACCTGGTGCATGCCGAAGAACACCGGCGACCAGGCCAGGTTCACCGCCATCTGCACCGCGAAGACGACCAGCGCCGGCCCGCGCAGCGCCGATCCGCGCGCGTTGATGATCATCGCCAGCGCCAGCCCCATCAGCACATAGAGCGTCGTCCAGGCGACCGGGAACGCCCATTCGGGCGGCATGATCGCCGGCTTCACCAGCCGGGCGAACCAGGGATTGTCGCTGCCCGAGGGCGCCAGCCGCGCCGAAGTGATGCCCAGCAACAGGATGAACGGCACCGTGACCACGGCCCATCGCAGATAGGCGAGCCTCAGCTGCCCCTTCGATGCGATTTCCCTCAATGCGGCCTCCGGTTATGTGTGCGGCGAAAGGGCTATGTTGCAGCGCGCCGAAACGCAAGCGTTGCCATATGGGGTGTCCACAGCTTGTGTCTCAGCCGCGGGTCGCCCCGATCAGGAATTCGACATTGCCCTCGGGCCCGGTGATCGGGCTGGTGGTGATGCCGGCCACCGTCCAGCCCTGCGCCGCCACCCAGTCAGTCACTTCGCGGCAGACGCGTTCGTGCACCGCGGCATCGCGGACCACCCCGCCCTTGCCGACTTCGTCGCGCCCCGCCTCGAATTGCGGCTTGATCAGCGCGACCAGATGCGCGCCCGGCCTGGCGAAGCGGAACGGCACCTCGAGCACCTTGGCGAGGCTGATGAAGCTCGCGTCGCAGACGATCACGTCCACTTGTTCCGGAATATGCGCTTCGGTGAGGATGCGCGCGCTGGTCTGCTCGTGGACGATCACGCGGGGATCCTGGCGCAGCTTCCAGGCGAGCTGGTTGGTGCCGCTGTCCACCGCATAGACGCGCGCGGCGCCCTTGCTCAGCAGCACATCGGTGAAGCCGCCGGTCGAGGAACCGACGTCGATCGCGACCGCACCGGTCACGTCCCAGCCGAAATGCTCGAGCCCGTGCGCCAGCTTGATCCCGCCGCGCGACACCCAGGGATGGTCGCGCCCCTTCACGTCGAGCACGATCTCCTCGGGGAGCTGCTGGCCGGGCTTGTCGACCTTGCGATCGCCGGCAAAGACCAGGCCGGCCATGATCAGCGCCTGGGCGCGGGTACGGCTCTCGGCCAGGCCGCGATCGACGAGCATCTGGTCGGCACGTTGCTTGGGCATGCAGCGCCTTTAGGTCCAACCGCTTCGGATGCAAAGCCGCGGGTCTTCGCAAACCGGCTGGGGCACTATGGGCACGGGCCAAGAGACAAGGGAGAGCATCGCCGTGACGCCCAGCCAGAATTGCATCGCGCTCGTCCAGGAGTTCGAAGGCTGCGCGCAGAAGCAGCCGGACGGCAGCTTCAAGGCCTATCCCGATCCCGGTACCGGCAAGCTGCCCTGGACGATCGGCTGGGGCTCGACGGGCGCCGACATCGTCGAGAACACGGTGTGGAGCCAGGCGCAGTGCGATGCCCGGCTGGAGGCAAACCTCACCAGCTTCTCCGCCCAGGTCTCGTCGCTGCTCGGATCGGCCCAGACCAGCCAGAACCAGTTCGATGCCCTGGTCGACTTCGCCTATAATATCGGCGTCGCCAATCTGGAGAGCAGCACGCTGCTGCGCCTCCACAAGGCCGGCGACTATGCCGGTGCCGCGGCGCAGTTTCCGCTGTGGGACCATGCCGACGGCAAGGTGCTCCCCGGCCTGCAGAAGCGGCGGGCGGCGGAGCAGGCGCTTTACGAGAAGGCCTGAGGCGTAGGGACGCGGCGCTCTCCTACTCCCCTACCCGGCTTCCTACTCCCCTCCCTGCAAGGGAGGGGTTGGGGGTGGGTTGCGCCTCCGCTCTTCCGGAGGCGCCCAGCGAGACGGTTGCCGTGAAAAGAAAAGACCGGGCATCGAGCCCGATCTTTTCTAACCCACCCCTAACCCCTCCCTTGCAGGGAGGGGGATTCCGAGCCCCCCAACAACTCAGCGCAATCGGACTTCGATCCGGCGCAGGGCCTATTGCCTATCTATCTAGTGGGAATAAGTTGGCGCTCCGGCCTGCCCTCCCTTGGAGTGCAATTGATGAGTATCTTTGCTCCGTTTGACGATCATTCGCCGATCGTTCTCACCGTCCCCGGGCTCGGTGGCTCGGGGCCCTCACATTGGCAGACGCTCTGGGAGCAGTCGCGCCCCGATACCAGCCGAGTCGAGCTCGGCATGTGGAATACCCCCCATCGCAACGCCTGGGTGACCAGGCTCGACCAGGCGATCCGCAGCGCGCAGGCGCCGGTGGTGCTCGCCGCGCACAGCCTGGGCTGCCTTGCCGTCGCCTGGTGGGCCGAGCTTTCGCCCCAGCCGTTCGGCTGGCCCGTCGCCGGCGCGCTGCTGGTGGCCCCGGCGGATGTCGACCGGCCGGACGTGAAGTCCGAGCTGGCGGGCTTCTCCCCCGCCCCGGCCAGGCCGCTGCCCTTCCCCTCGATCACCGTCGCGAGCCAGGACGATCCCTGGATCTCGATCGAGCGCGCCCGCGATCTCGCCAAGCGCTGGGGCAGCTTCTTCGTCGATGCGGGCCCCCAGGGCCATCTCAACGCCGCCAGCGGAATCGGCTGGTGGCATGAGGGACAGGAGCTGCTCGACCGGGTGCTCGACGCCGCATCGGACCGCAGCGGCCGCGTCCGCTCCGCCGCCGATGCCCGCTCGATCCTGGCGATCAACGCAACCGAGGCTGCCCAGGCCCATTATCTGGGGAGCCATGCGTGAAGAATCGGCGGGCGGCCGGTGCTTTCGGCTGCCCGCCTCTGGTAACTGCCCGCAAATCCTCTACATAGGAAATGCGGGCGTGGCCGGGTGACGTACCCTAGAGCGTCACCCGGCCTACCCGCGCCCCTTTCCCTTACGTCCTGCTTGCGGTTAGACCGGCGCCATGGATCGCCGAGACCTGCTCGCCGCCGCCGGAATTGCCGGCCCGTTGCTGCCGCTTGCCGCACGGGCGAGCGCACCGCCACCCGCCGGCCCGGCCATTCCCGATGCCAGCTTCCCGCTCTGGCCCGGCGAAGCGCCCGGGCTGCTCGACAAGGCCCTCCAGGACCATGTCGTGGTCCGCAATCCCGACCCCGCTTTCCCCGATCGCGCGATGGACCACATCCGCACGCCGCGGCTCGACGTGTTCCGCGCGAAGGAGCCGAAGGGCGCCGCGATGCTGGTCATCCCGGGCGGCGGCTATGCCCGGGTGGTGGTCGACAAGGAAGGCTATGAGCTTGGCCCCTGGCTCGCCGCGCGCGGGATCACCGCCTTCGTCCTGTTCTACCGGCTGCCCGGCGACCCGTGGCAGGACCCGAGCAACGTCGCGCTGGCGGATGCCCAGCGCGCGATGCGGCTGATCCGCCACCAGGCGGCGAAGTGGAAGGTCGACCCGAAGCGCGTCGGCGCGATGGGCTTCTCGGCCGGCGGCCATCTCTGCGCCGATCTCGCCACCCGCTTCGACCGCAAGGTCTATGCGCCCGTCGATGCTGCCGACGCGCTCGACGCGCGGCCGATCCTCGCCGCGCCGACCTACCCGGTCGTCTCGATGGACCCGGGCTTCGCGCACATGGGCTCGCGCACCCAGCTGATCGGCAAGGATCCCAAGCCCGAACTGGCCGCCGAGCATTCGCCCGAGCGCCAGGTTACCCCGAACACCCCGCCCTGTTTCCTCTGCCATGCCGAGGATGACGCGACGGTGCCGGTGCAGAACGCGCTGGCGCTGCGCTCGGCGCTGGTGGCGGCGAAGGTGCCGGTGGAGACGCATCTGTTCGAACAGGGTGGGCACGGCTTCGGCTGGGGCAAGCGCACCGAAGGCAAGCCGGCGCATCTGTGGCCGGAGCTGTTCCTTGCCTGGGCCAAGGGGCATGGGTTGCTGGGGTAGCAGGGCTCAACATTCCCCTCCCTGCAAGGGAGGGGTTAGGGGTGGGTTAGAAAAGGTCGGGCTCGATGCCCGGCCTTTTCTTTTCCTCGAGCCGGTGCGCAGGGCTCCCCCGGCCTTCGCCGGGGTCGCAACCCACCCCCAGCCCCTCCCTTGCAGGGAGGGGAGTAAGAGCGGGGATGACGGCCCATTCATTTTCGCCGCATGTTATGTTGTATCTTTAACCTGCTTGCCCTATATCGCGCCCATGCCGGTGAGTCTTCCGCTAGCCCGTGTATGGGGCAATCTTGATGGGCGCCTTGATCGCATCGCGATCGGGGTCAGTGGTCTTTGCCTGGTCCACTGCGTCACCACGACCATCCTGCTCACCATCATTTCCTCGGCCGGCGGCCTGCTCAACCCGGCGATTCACGAAGTCGGCCTCACGCTTGCGATCGGCCTCGGTGCCTTCGCGCTGGTCCGCGGCGTGATGTCGCACGGCTATATGGCCCCCGCGATCGTCGGCGCCTTCGGGCTCGGCATCATGGCCGGCGCGCTCTCGCTGCCGCATGGCGACTTCGAGATCTTCTGGACGCTGGTGGGCGTCAGCCTCGTCGCGCTGGGACACGACCTGAACCGGCGCGCCACCTACTGAATCTTGCCGCGAGGCCCCCGCGGGCCTACATTATAGCCATGCACGCGCACGATCATCATGAGCATCACGGCAACGACCTGACCAAGGCCGCACAGACCACGCTGGAGAAGTCCGGCGAGCAGTGGACGGCGATGCGCGAGCGTGTGTTCGAGGCACTGGCGGGCTTCGACAAGCCGGCTTCGGCCTATGACATCGCCGAGGCGGTCTCCAAGGCCGAGGGCCGCCGAGTCGCGGCCAACAGCGTCTACCGGATCCTCGACCTGTTCGTCGGATCGAACCTCGCCCGCCGGGTGGAGAGTGCCAACGCCTATATGGCGAACACGCATCCCGACTGCCTGCACGACTGCATCTTCCTGGTCTGCGACAATTGCGGGCAGACCACGCATATCGACGACGACTCGATCACCAAGACGGTACGCGCCGCCGCCAAGGGCGCGGGCTTCTCGCCCGAGC
The DNA here is from genome assembly GCF_014204495.1 of Sphingomonas kyeonggiensis. GTDB lineage: Bacteria > Pseudomonadota > Alphaproteobacteria > Sphingomonadales > Sphingomonadaceae > Sphingomonas > Sphingomonas kyeonggiensis_A. Next base: position 695,784 of record NZ_JACHLN010000003.1, read on the forward strand.
GCCCGGTGATCGAAGTGCGCGGCAAATGCGCGGATTGCGACTGATCGCACCCGGTGCGGCACCGCTGCACCAAAAATCCATGACCGCAACGTTCGACTTCGCGAAAACGGAGGAGTAAGGGCAGTCGGATGGCCGATCTACCCAGCACCCCGCTGCTCGATACCGTCGACACGCCCGATGCCCTGCGCAAGCTCCAGCCGCACCAGCTCCGCCAGCTCGCCGACGAGCTGCGCGCCGAGACGATCTCCGCCGTGGGCAGCACGGGCGGGCACCTCGGCTCGGGCCTGGGCGTGGTCGAGCTGACCGTCGCCATCCATTACGTCTTCAACACCCCCGACGACCGGCTGATCTGGGACGTCGGGCATCAATGCTATCCGCACAAGATCCTCACCGGCCGCCGCGACCGCATCCGCACGCTGCGCCAGGGCGGTGGCCTGTCGGGCTTCACCAAGCGCAGCGAGAGCGAGTACGACCCGTTCGGCGCCGCGCACAGCTCGACCTCGATCAGCGCCGCGCTCGGCTTCGCGGTCGCCAACAAGCTCTCGGACAAGCCCGGCAAGGGCATCGCGGTGATCGGCGACGGCGCGATGAGCGCCGGCATGGCCTATGAGGCGATGAACAATGCCGAGGCGGCGGGGAATCGCCTGGTGGTGATCCTCAACGACAACGACATGTCGATCGCGCCGCCGGTGGGCGGCCTCTCCGCCTATCTGGCACGGATGGTGTCGTCGTCCGAATATATGGGGCTGCGCAGCCTGGCGAAGCGCGCGATCCGCAAATTCTCGCGCCGGCTGACCACGGCGGCGGGCAAGACCGAGGAGTTCGCCCGCGGGCTCGTCACCGGCGGCACGCTGTTCGAGGAACTGGGCTTCTATTATGTCGGCCCGATCGACGGCCATAATCTCGAGCACCTGATCCCGGTGCTGGAGAATGTCCGCGACAGCGCGGAGGGGCCGATCCTCATCCATGTCGTCACCAAGAAGGGCAAGGGCTATGCCCCGGCCGAGGCGGCGGCGGACAAGTATCACGGCGTCCAGAAGTTCGACGTGATCACCGGCACCCAGGCCAAGGCGCCGCCGGGCCCGCCTGCCTATCAGAACGTCTTCGCCGACCAGCTGATCAAGGATGCCGAGAGCGATCCGCGGATCGTCGCGATCACCGCCGCCATGCCCTCGGGCACCGGCGTCGACCGCTTCGCCAGGGCGTTCCCCGACCGCACCTTCGACGTCGGCATCGCCGAGCAGCATGCGGTGACCTTCGCCGCCGGCCTGGCCGCGCAGGGGATGCGGCCGTTCTGCGCGATCTACTCGACCTTCCTGCAGCGCGCGTACGACCAGGTCGTGCATGACGTGGCGATCCAGAACCTGCCGGTGCGCTTCGCGATCGACCGCGCCGGGCTGGTCGGCGCGGACGGCGCGACGCATGCGGGCAGCTTCGACATCACCTATCTCGCCACCCTGCCCAACATGGTGGTGATGGCCGCGGCCGACGAGGCCGAGCTGGTCCATATGACGCATACCGCGGTGCTGCACGACAGCGGGCCGATCGCGCTGCGCTATCCGCGCGGCAACGGCACCGGCGTGGCGCTGCCCGAGGTCGCGCAGCGGCTCGAGATCGGCAAGGGCCGCATCGTCCGCGAGGGCAAGACCGTGGCGATCCTCTCGCTCGGCACCCGCCTGGCCGAAGCGCTCAAGGCCGCCGATGTGCTGGAGGCCAAGGGTCTTTCGACCACCGTCGCCGACCTGCGCTTCGCCAAGCCGCTCGACGAGGAGCTGATCCGCCGCCTGCTCACCACGCATGAGGTGGCGGTGACGATCGAGGAAGGCGCGGTCGGCGGGCTCGGCGCGCATGTGCTGACCATGGCGAGCGACCAGGGGCTGATCGATGCCGGCCTCAAGCTGCGCACGCTGCGCCTGCCGGACGTGTTCCAGGACCAGGACAAGCCCGAGCTGCAATATGCCGAGGCGGGACTCAACGCCGACAACATCGTCGACACGGTGCTCAAGGCGCTGCGCTGGAACGAGGCGGCGGTGACCGACGGGGCGCGGGCCTGAGGTTCTTCCGATAACCCCAGGTTATGTCCGTCGAACGCCTGTTCCGATGGACAGCGCCGCCCGCGCGGACCAGCATCCCCGGCCAAAGCGTAACCCGGGGATTGTCCAATGCTGAACCGCCGTGCCTTCCTGCTGAGCTCCGGCGCGGCTTTGCTCTCCGGGGGTGCCGCAACCGCAGCCGTCACCCGGCAGCAGCAGCAGCGCGTCCGCGGCGCCAGCGCACCGATCGAGATCGTCGACGACCTCTGGGGCACGCCGCATATCCGCGCCGCCACCATCCCCGATGCGTTCTTCGGCCAGGGCTATGTCGTCGCGCGCGACCGGCTGTTCCAGATCGACCTGGCGCACCGCCGCGAACTGGGGCGGCTTGCCGAAGCGTTCGGGCCGAGCTTCGCCAAGCATGACGCAAACGCGCGGCTGTTCCACTATCGCGGCGATATCGATGCCGAGCTACGCCGCGTGCCGGCCGATGTGCTCGCCTGCGCCAGGGCCTATGTCGCCGGGATCAATGCGCGCATCGAGGAAGTGATCGCCAACCCGGCGCTGCTCCCGCTCGAATATCGCATCCTGCAGATCATGCCCATCCGCTGGGACCTGCGCGACATGGTCCGCGCCCGCGAGGCCGCCGGCGGCAATGTCGATGACGAGATCCGCCGCGCCCGCCTGGCAGCGATCGGGATGCTCGATCTCGACGCGATCGTCGCCCCGCTGCGCCCGGCCTGGAAGATGGCCGTGCCCGAGGGGCTCGACACCGCCGCGATCAGCCCGGCCGATCTCGGGGTGCTCAATATCGACGGACTGCCCTGGGCCAACCTCACCGGCCAGGACCCCGCCGCCGCACAGGCCGAGCGCGCCAATGCCGGCAGCAACGCCTGGACCGTCTCGCCGTCGCGCACCGCCAGCGGCCGGCCGATCCTGGCCAATGATCCGCATCTCGGCATCGGCGGGTTCAGCCCGCGCCACAATGCCCATCTGACCGCGCCGGGGCTCGACCTGATCGGCGGCGGCGCGCCCGGCCTGCCCGGGATCATGCAGGGCCATACCGACCGCTTCGCGTTCGGCCGCACCAACTTCCATATCGACCAGGGCGACTTGTTCATCCTCGAGCTCGATCCCGCCGACCCCGAGCGCTACCGCCATGACGGCGGCTGGAAGCGGTTCGACAAGGTCGAGGAAGCGATAGCGGTGAAGGACGGCGCGCCGTCCACGGTGACGCTGCGCTATTCGGTGCAGGGGCCGGTGATCTCGTACGATCCGGCCAAGCGCCGCGCCACCGCGCTCGCCACCATCGCGATGCAGCCGGGCGGCGACGGCGCCTTCGCGATGATCGCGATCAACCTGGCACAGGACTGGAAGAGCCTGCGCAAGGCCTTCGAGCTCCACCCCTCGCCGACCAATTTCCACTATGCCGATGTCGACGGGAACACCGGCTGGCAGGTGATCGGCTTCGTGCCGGTGCGCAAGAAGGGCGACGGGCTGCTGCCCGTGCCGGGCGACGGCCGTTACGACTGGACCGGCGTGCGCAAATACGAGTCGCTGCCGAGCGAGTACAATCCCGCCAAGGGCTGGTTCGCCTCGGCCAACCAGAACAACCTGCCCGCCGACTGGCCGCGCGACCGCATCCCCGCCTTCTCGTTCCGCGATCCCTATCGCTATGATCGGATCGCCGAGGTGCTGACGTCGCAGCCCAAGCACACGCTGGCCGACAGCGTCGCCCTCCAGCACGACACGCTCTCCACCCCGGCGCGCCAGTTCCAGGCGCTGCTCCCGCAATCCCCCTCCCCCGCCGCCAAGCCGGCGGTGGACATGCTGCGTGGCTGGGACGCGCGGATCGACCGCGACAGCGGTGCCGCCGCGCTGTTCGAGGCGGTGTGGCGCGAGGCCGGCAAGCGGATGCTCGCCGCGATCGTCCCCGCCCGGGCAAAGGGGCTGGTCACCAGCATCGCGCCCTCGATCCTGCTCGACGCCCTGGCAAAGCCGGACAACCGGCTCGGCCCCGATCCTGTCGCTGCCCGCGACGCGCTGCTCGACGCCGCGCTGGTCGCCGGCTGGGGGGCGATCCGCGACAAGCTTGGACCCGATCCCGCTGCCTGGCGCTACGGCGCGCTCCACCAGGTGCGGCTGCGCCATCCGCTCTCGGCGATCCCCGCCATCGCCAGGGCCTTCCCGGCGATCGAGGGCGAGGGCTCGGGTGGCGACGGCTACACGGTGATGGCGCGCTGGCTCGGCTCCGGCCCCGGCTGGCAGGTCGGCGGCGGCGCGAGCTATCTGCAGGTGATCGATGTCGGCGCCTGGGACAATTCGCTGATGCTCAGCCTGCCCGGCCAGTCGATCGACCCGCGCTCGCCGCATTATCGCGACCAATATGCCAATTGGGCGAATGGCCGGATGCAGCCCATGCCGTTCAGCCGCTCCGCGGTCGACGCCCGTGCCGCCACCCGCACCACGCTGAACCCGGCATGAGGGCCGCCGCCGCTCTCCTGCTCGCGCTGAGCGCCGCGCCCGCCGCGGCGCAGGATCGCGGCTTCGACAAGGCGGTCGCCGAGTTCCGCGCGCTCCACCGCGCCGAAGTGGCGAAGGCCGGGATCGCCGGCAGCGGCTTCTATGTGATCCGCGACGGCCGCACGGTGGTGGCGGACCATCTCGGCGAGCAGGATGCCGATGCGCATGTGCCGGTCGACGCGCAGACCATCTATCACTGGGCATCGATCACCAAGACGATGACCGGGATCGCGATAATGCAGTTGCGCGACCGCGGCCTGCTCAAGCTCGACGACCCGATCATCCGCTATGTGCCCGAACTCGCCCGGGTCCATGACCCGTTCGGCGATGTGTCCGAGATCACCATCGGCCAGCTGATGAGCCATAGCGCGGGCTTCCGGAACGGCACCTGGCCGTGGCGCAACAAGCCCTGGCAGCCCTTCGAGCCGCCCGCCTGGGAACAGCTCAAGGCAATGCTCCCCTATACGGAAGTGCTTTTCAAGCCGGGCAGCAGGTTCAGCTATTCCAACCCCGGCATCGTCTATCTCGGCCAGGTGATCGAGCGGCTCTCGGGCGAGGATTTCGAAGTCTATATCGACAAGAACATCCTGCGCCCGCTCGGCATGCACGCCAGCTATTTCGACCGCACCCCGCCCTTCCTCCTGCCGCACCGCTCACACAGCTATTACATCGAGAACGGCAAGCGCGTGGCCGCGCCCTTCGATGCCGATACCGGGGTGACCGTTTCGAACGGCGGCCTCAACGCGCCGCTGCCGGACATGGCGAAATATGTCGCCTTCCTGCTCGGCGACCCGAAGCGGCCCGACTATGACCTGGTCCTCAAGCGCGCCTCGCTCGACGAGATGTGGCAGCCCCGGATCAGCGCGGGTGAGGATTTCACCCAGGGCCGGATGGCCAGCACGACCTGGAGCGGGCTGTCCTTCTTCGTCGATCGGACCGACGGCATCCGGATCGTCGGCCATAATGGCGACCAGAACGGCTTCCGCGCCTATCTGAGCCTGTGCCCGGACCAGCATCTCGGCACGCTGCTCACCTTCAACACCGAGACGCGCGGCGCCGAGAATGCGCCGGGCAACCGCGACATGCCGGAGTCCCGCGTGGCGCTGGCGACGGATGGGCTGTGCAAGGCGGTTGCCGCGAAGAAATAGTCGAGGATTTGCGAGTAGCTGTTCCCCGGCGAACGCCGGGGCCCAGGGTAACAAAGCGAGGCGGCAGAGAAACCCTGGGCCCCGGCTTTCGCCGGGGAAGCGTCCACTCTTGAAAGCCGTCAGCGCGCCCGGAGCAACCTGCCCCGCTTGGCCACCCGCGCGCCGCCTTCATAGGCCGCCTGCCCGCCGACCATCACCAGGTCGAAGCCCTCGGCCTTCGCAAACGGATCGACATAGCTCGACCGCGCCTTCACCTTCGCGGGATCGAACAGGATCAGGTCCGCCTGCATGCCCGGCCGGATCACGCCGCGATCGCCGAGGCGCAGGATATGCGCGGGCAGGCCGCTGCCCTTGCGCACCATCTCCGCGATGCCGAGCTTCCTGTCCCGGACCACATATTCCTCGACCAGCTTGGCATAGGTGCCGGTCGCGCGCGGATGGCGCATGCCGGGGCCGCCATCGGTCGAGAAGGCGACATAGGGATCGAGCAGCAGCACGTCCTGCAGCGCCTTGTCCTGGGTGAAATGCGCACCCGATCCGCTTTGCGGGCCGATCTTGATCAGGAAATCGGCATAATGGAGCCCCGCCTCCTGCGCCGCCTGGGCCAGCGTCTTGCCGGCATAGGGCGCGGTGCCGATCAGCAGCGCCTCGGGACCGCCGCGCCGCGTCATCCGCTGCACCAGATAGTCACGCAGCTCCTGCCGGCGTTCGGCCACCACCTTGGCATAGTCCGTCGGCGGCAGCGCCCATTTGGGGAAGAGGATGGCGATGCCGGTATAGCCCGCCTCATAGGGATATTGATCGGCGGTCAGCTCGATCCCCTGGCGGCGCTTGTCCGCCAGGAAGGCGAGCAGCTCGCGCGCCCGCGCCTCGCCCTTCCCGAACACCACTTTCAGGTGCGAGATATGCGGCCGCGCCGGCAGCGACGAGGCGATCAGCTCGTCGATCGACGCCTTGATGTCCTCGTCATTCTCCGAGCGCATATGGCTCATCACCACGCCGCCATAGCGGCTCACCACCTTGCCGAGATTGGTCAGCTCGGCGGTCTCCGAATAGATGCCCGGCACATATTCGAGGCCATAGGACAAGCCGAACGCACCGGCACGCATCTCGCTGTCGAGCTGCGCCGCCATCCGCGCCAGCCCCGCCGCATCGGGCACGCGCACCGAGTCCGCCACTCCGGCCGCGCGGCGCAGCGTGCCATGGCTGGCGAGCAGCACGACGTTGAGGTCGATCGGCGCCCGGTCCACCGCCGCCATCCAGCTGCGCGGGTCGAGGTCCTTGCCCAGCCGCGGGCCGCTGCCGTCCTGGCCGAGCGTGATCGTGGTGACACCCATTGCCAGGAAGGCTTCATAGCTGTCCTTCAACGGGTCGCCATGGCTGTGCATGTCGATGAAGCCGGGGGCGAGCACCCGCCCCTCACCGGCGACCACGCGCCGCGCTTCGGCTCTGGCCGAGGGCGGATCGATCCGTGCGATCCGATCGCCGCTGACCAGCACATTGGCGAGCCGCGGCGCCGTGCCGGTGCCGTCGACCAGTTGCACTTCGCGGAACAGGGTATCCGGTTGCGCCGCCAGCGTCGCGACCATCGGCCATGCGGAAAGCCCGCCCGCCGCCACCGCTCCGCCCAATGCCTGTCGCCGTGTCAAACGTTGCTTCATGCCGCTCCCCGATCGCTTTTGCCGGACTATGCGCACAAGCGCGGCCCGCGCGAATCACCAAGGCTGCATAAAGTCATGGCCTCAACGCATGGGGCACCGGTTTGCCGCCGGTCAAAGCCGTGCGCGCGGCAACCGCGCAGGACTGGCCATCCCTCCTGATCGGAATTACACCACCGCCCGTGCTCAAGATGACTTCGCTGCCCGCCTCCGTCCGCCCCCGCGCGCTTGCCACCTGGCTCTTCGCCGTCGCGGCGCTGATCGTGCTGATGGTGGTGATCGGCGGCATCACCCGCCTGACGGAATCGGGACTCTCGATCACCGAGTGGAAGCCCTTCACCGGCACCATACCGCCGCTCACCGAAGCCGCCTGGCAGGCCGAGTTCGCGCGCTACCAGCAGATCGGCCAGTATGAGCAGCTGAACCAGGGCATGACCCTGGCCGAGTTCAAGAACATCTTCTTCTGGGAATATCTCCACCGGCTGCTCGGCCGGGTGATCGGCATGGCCTTCGCGCTGCCTTTGCTCTGGTTCGCCATCCGCCGGGCGATCCCCAAGGGCTATGGCTGGCGGCTGATCGCCCTGCTCGCGCTTGGCGGGCTGCAGGGCGCGCTCGGCTGGTGGATGGTCAAGTCGGGGCTGAACAAGACCAGCACCGCGGTCGACCATTTCTGGCTTTCCGCGCACCTGATGACCGCGCTGTTCACGCTGGGCGGCATCGTCTGGACCGCGCTCGACCTGCTGGCGCTCAGGCGCAACCCGATGGCCCGCCCCGCTCGCCTCACCGGTCTGGCGGTCGCGGTACTGGCGGTGCTCGCCGTCCAGCTCTTCTTCGGCGCGCTGGTCGCGGGGCTGCGCGCCGGGCTGGTCACCGACCAATGGCCGCTGATGAACGACCATTTCTTCCCCGGCGTCAGCCAGGCGGGGCAGAGCCTGGGCCATATCCTCTTCTCCGACCCGGCGGTGGTCCATTTCATCCACCGCTGGTGGGCCTGGGTCACGGTCGCCGCGCTGGTGGTGCTCGCCCGCAAGATCCGCGCCGCCGATCGCCGCGCCTCGATCGCGATCCACAGCGCGTTCGGCGCCCAGATCCTGCTCGGCATCGCCACGGTGATGGCCGGCATGCCGATCTGGCTTGCCGCGCTCCACCAGCTGACCGGCGCGCTGGTCGTCATCGCCACCGTCTGGGGCGCGCACGTCGCGGGCAGCCGGGCCGGCGCTTGAGCGAGCTCAGCCTCTTCTACGTGACCTTCGCCGCCCGGGCGGATGCCGAGCGCGTGGCCGAGACGGCGCTGGCCGAGAAGCTTGCCGCCTGCGCCAATATCCTCGCGCCCTGCACCTCGCTCTATCTCTGGCACGGCGAACTCGAGCGGGCCGAGGAAGTGCCGGTGCTGTTCAAGACCCGCCCGATGCTCGCCACCCGCCTGCGCGAGCGGATCGCCGCGCTCCATCCCTATGACCTGCCGGTGATCGAGAGCTGGACCGTCACCGTCGGCGGCGATGTCGCCGCCTGGGTGGAAGGCGCGACGCGCTGATGCTGCTCGCCGCGATTGTCCTCCAGGCAAGCGCGGCCAGCTTCTCCCCGCCGCTCGACCGGGCCCTGCTGGTCGTGACCGAGCGCCATGACGATACCCGCCTCTATCGCATGGAGCGCCGGATCCGCTTCGCACGCGAGGACGGCGGCTATCGCGCGGAAGTCGTGCTCGCCGAAGCGGAAGGCGAGACCAGCGACAGCAGCGGCGCGCTGTTCGAGGCAGGCTATGCCGCGCTCGCCGGTACGCCCCTGATATTCCACCTCGACAAGGCCGGCACGGTCACCGCGATCGATGACCTCCCCGCATTGTGGGAGCGCTTCTGCCGCCGCGTCGCCGAAGTCGCCGCCGCGCGTCGCGCGCTCGCCCCCGCCGAGCGGCCCAAATTCGCCGAGCGCGTCGCTGCCCCGATCCGCGCCCTGCCCGACGGCCGCCGGCGCGCGATGCTCGCCTCGCTGGTGCTGGCGGTGGTCCCCGACGAGCCGCTGGTGCCGGGCACCGGCCCGGTTCGGCTACCCGGCAGTTCGGCCTATGGCAGCGCCAGGCCGCTTGAAGGCATGCGCAGCGTAACGGCCTCGCCCGGCGGCCTGCTCCGCAGCACCACTGTCGCCAGCGGCGAGAACGTGACTCTCGAACGCATCACCGAAGTCGATCCCCATACCGGCCTGATCACCCGCAACAGCAAGACGCTGCGGATCCGCACCGGGGGCCTGGAAAAGATCAGCCGCACCCAGCTGACGGTCGAACCGCTCGCCGATTGACTCGCCGTGCCGCGCATGGCCGAACGCCGGGCAAAGGGGAAATCCATGCGCTCGATTCTTGCCGCCGCTCTGCTCGCCTGCCTCGCGCCCGCACCGCCCGCAACGGCCCAGGCGGCGACCAAGGCCGAGCCCGCAACGATCGAGATCGTCTTCAACCCGCCGACCGATGCGCCGATGCGCTACCGCGTCGCCCGCGACCGCGCCGCCCGCACCAGTCGCCCGGCGATGTCAGCCAGCTGGGTGGAGGAACTGCGCTTCACCAGGGCGGGCGACGGCTTCATCGCGCATTGGCGGATGGAGGCCGCTTCGTTGCCGCCGGAGATGCGCGCGCCCGGGGTCGCCCCGATGATCGCCCCGTTCACCGGCGAGCCGATCGCCTTCGATCTCGACGCGGAAGGCACCGTGCTGCGCGTCCGCGACTGGCCGGCGGCGCAAGCCCGGATCCTGGCCGCCGTCGATGCCGCCGGGCAGCTGATCCCCGCCGCGGATCGCGACAAGGTGATGCCGCAGGTCCGCGCGATGTTCACCGGCCTCACCGCCGAGACCGCGCCCTCGGCCCTGTTGCGCAACGTCGAGCCGCTGTTCGGCGGTGGCGGACTGTCGATGCATGTCGGCGAGGAGATCAGCACACCGATCGAGCAGCCGGTGCCACTGCTCGGCGGCAGCGTCGCGATGGACGTCACCATCACCCTGAGCGCCGCCGAGCCCGGCCGCACCGCCACGCTCACCTCCCGCTCCGACTATGATCCCGATTCTTTCAAGCGGCTGCTCACCCAGCTCGCCGATCGCTTCACCCCGGCGGAGAAGGCCGCGCGTACGCAGGAGCTCGAGCAGATGCTGCCCGAGATGCTGCTCAGCGAAACCGGCACCACGCTGATCGACCTGCCCAGCGGCATGCCGCTGCGCTACGAAAACAGGCGCATCGCCACCATCGACGGCAAGACCGTTCCTGTGGAATCGCTCGCACTTACCTGGCTGCGCTGAGGGGAAAACGACCCACGGTATTCAGATACCCGTCAGCAAAGCCCCACTTTTCTTGACTTTTCCCGAGCGAATCGTCAGAGGGCCTTCAACCGCGCTGCCCGAAAGGGTGGCGCGCTCGCGTTTCATACTCGAAAGGTCCCAGCCCATGAAGGCGCTGATGAAGACCACCAAGTCGGCGAAGCCGGCCGAGGTGGAGAAGAAGTGGCATATCGTCGATGCCGACGGCCTCATCGTCGGCCGCGCTGCCGTCGTGATCGCCAATGTGCTTCGTGGCAAGCACAAGACGAGCTTCACCCCGCACGTCGATTGCGGTGACAATGTCATCGTCATCAACGCGGACAAGATCAAGTTCACCGGCAAGAAGCTGGGCCAGAAGGTGTACTACAAGCACACCGGCTATGCGGGCGGCATCAAGGGCATCACCGCCGGCAAGGTCCTCGAAGGCCGCTTCCCGGAGCGCGTCCTCGAGAAGGCCGTTGAGCGCATGATCCCGCGCGGCCCGCTGGGTCGCCAGCAGATGCGCAACCTGCGCATCTATGCCGGCGCTGCGCATCCGCACGAAGCGCAGAACCCCGAGGTCCTCGACATCGCCGGCATGAGCCGCAAGAACAAGGTGGGCGCATAATGTCTGACAACCGCCAGTCCCTTTCCGATCTCGGCGCCATCGCCGCCGGTGAGCAGGCCGTGGCCGCCCAGGCCCAGACCGACTCGGACACCCGCGCCGATGCGTATCTCGCCGGCCAGCTCGACGAGCCGGTCAACACCGCCCCGCTGCGTGCGCAGGAACTCGACAAGTTCGGTCGCGCCTATGCGACCGGCCGTCGTAAGGACGCCGTTGCCCGCGTGTGGCTGAAGCCCGGCACCGGCAAGATCACGATCAACGGTCGTGACCAGGAAGTCTATTTCGCGCGTCCGACGCTGCGTCTCGTCATCAACCAGGTGTTCGGCATCACCGAGCGCGAAGGTCAGTATGACGTGATCGCCACCGTCAAGGGCGGCGGTCTTTCGGGCCAGGCCGGCGCGGTGAAGCACGGCATCAGCCAGGCGCTCACCAAGTACGAGCCGATCCTGCGCACCCCGGTGAAGCGCGCTGGTTTCCTGACCCGCGACAGCCGTACGGTCGAGCGTAAGAAGTACGGCAAGGCGAAGGCCCGTCGTAGCTTCCAGTTCTCGAAGCGCTAAGCGCCTCGGCAACTGCCAACGAATTGGGGCGGTCCGGCAACGGGCCGCCTCTTTTCGTTTGGGGAATGCGCGGCTAGCCTTGGGCCATGGCGCTCGATCACCCCGACACGATCCGTATCCTCGCCTTTCTGGGCGAGATCGGCATTCCCGTGTCCCAGGGGACGATCGCAGGCGACAGCTTCCTGCCCGGCATCGAAGTGCGCGACGGCGGACTGCTGCTAGACCCCGAGCGCCCCTTCTATCCCGGCGACCTGCTCCATGAAGCGGGGCATATCGCCTGCACCGATCCCGCGGACCGCCCGACGCTGTGCGAAGTCCGTGACGATCCGGGCGAGGAAATGGCGGCGATCGCCTGGTCCTATGCCGCTGCCCGCGCGATCGGGATCGACACGCGCGCGCTGTTCCATGCCGACGGCTATCTCGGTGGTGGCGAGGCGCTTGCGATCGCCTTCGACAGCGGCAAGGGCCCCGGCCCGCCCATGCTCCAATTTTACGGCATGGCCGCCGAGCCGCACCAGGCCGAGAAACTCGGCCTTCCGGTCTATCCACAAATGGCGAAATGGCTGCGCTAGGGTTTGCGCATCAGGTCATAGAGCGCCAGCCGGAACACCAGCCCGCCGCCCGCACCGCTCGCTCCGACTATCAGTAGGAGCGCGATGCCTTCCCATGCCGATGCGGGCCCGATCCAGATGAGCATCGGCACGACGCCGACCACGGCACCCGAGGCCATCGCGTTCCACCAATGCAGCCGATAGCGGCGCTCGAGCCACAGATAAGCCGGCAATCCCAGCACCAGCGCATGGCCGAAGGCGAATGGGAAGCCCAGCACCAGCGCATAGAACAGGATGGCCGGCGTGTCCGTGAATGCCGACAACGGCGCTTCGCGTGCGAACAGCAACCAGAGGATTGCGCCGGCAAGAAGGGATGCCGCGATCGAGGCGACCAGGAACGCGCCCATCACCTTGCCGAAAGGCGCCGGTTCTCTCATGCCCGCTCCAGCCAGCCGGTATAGTGCACCACGTCGCCGATGATCGGCAGGCGCACCCGTACCTCGAAACGGAAGCGTCCATCCTCCTGCCATTCGCGCGCATCGATGCGCGGCCCCAACCGGCGCGGCATCGGCACGCCGAAGGCGGTCCAGCCGCGCAGCACCATCTTCAGCCCCTGCCCATCCGAAGGCAGGTCGAAGGCGAAGCGCAGCGGCCCGAACCGCTCGGCGACACCCTGCCCCGCCTGGCTGAGTTCGCTGGAGAAGGCATGGCCGCCAAAGTCGCGCGTCCAGCGTTCCTTGCCATGTTCCGCCGAGAAAGCGACGCGGAGTGGCCAGCTGCCCTCGGGCGGAAAGCCCATCACGCGCCCCACCAGCCAGGCCAGCCCCCTGCCCCGACGCACCTCGCCTTTCCCCGACGCCCCGGCATCGCCGATAAAGTCGTGCATCCCACGCACCGCCTCCGGCAGCTTGCCAAAGCGCGAGCCCATCGCCCGGACATAGAGCGGATCGACCGCACGCTCGACCACTTCGGTCCGGATCGCGAGCCTGGCGAACAGCGGCTCGAACCGATCGAGCGTCAACAGCCCGCTCGCGTCGCGCGCGCCCGGCGGCACCTTTCCGGAGAGGATATCCTCTGCAAGCAGCTCCGCCGCCAGCGTCGGAATCTCGGGCCCGTCGCCCCGCTCGGCAATCAGCGTCCAGCGCCGCGCGATGCCCGATCCGGTCAGCGTCACGGTCATCGCCGAACGGTCGCTGCCACCCCGCCCGGTGAGCGTCTGGAGCTTATGCATCCAGCGCGCCGTCCCACCGAGCGAGCCGATCCAGCCCCAACGCACCGGCCAGCTCATCAGCCATAGTCCGAGCATGTGGAAACCGAACTCGGTACCGGCGTGGAAGGTCACCGCCGGGCGGCCGGGCAGCGCATCGGGCATCAGCGACAGATCGGGCACCTCGGCAAGCGCAACCCAGCGATGGAGCGGCGCCATCCCGTCCACCATGAACCGCACGCGCCAGAGCGCCTGCCAGCCGGTCGCCCCGATCCAGCGGCGCCCGCGCCATAGCCGCACCGGCCTGCCGACATAGGACAGGATCGCCGCCGCGACCGCCGGACCTGCCACCGCCCGGTTCGATGCGCTCAGCGCGATATCGACCCGCTCCACCTGGTCCAGCCCCTCCGCCAGCTTCCGCACCACCGCGCCCGACAGCGCCGGCAGGCTCGAGGCTCCGCTGATGATCGGCACCGCAACCGCTGCACCCTTGTCGAGCGCGCCGACCCCGGTGACGAAATCGCGCGCATCGGCCAGGTCGAGATAGGGGATGCGCATCGCGATGCAGGCCTCGGGCACCGTGGTGCCGCTACCCTGGAAAGGCCCGGCCGCGTCGATCACAAGGTCCGGCCGCTCGCGAGCCAGCACCATGCCGATGCCGTTGGTCCGGTCCGCCACCACCGGCTCCGCGCCCGCCAGCCCGGTGCAGAAAGCCGAGGCGCGCTCGAAGCTTCGCCCCGCCACCAGCACCGCGTGCCCGGCGCCCAGCAACCGCCGGCTCAGCCGCGCACCAAAGCCGCCATAGCCGCCGATGACGAGGATGCGGCTCACAGGATGCGCGCCCTTTGCTCGGGGCTGGGCACCCAGCAGGCATCATGCTTGCCAAACAGCCGGTAGCGGTTGCGCGCGATCCGGCGATAGGCGGCGTCGCGCCAGCCGCGCGGGATCACCCGCATCACGCCGAGCGCCCGCCACGGCCAGCCCAGCGCTTCGGCGATCGCCAGCACGCCGTCGCTGTCCCGCCGGGCACGGTCACCGTCGATCACCAGCATCGTATCCGGATCGTCGGGATCGACACCGAAGCGCTTGCACAGCGCCTGCCCCGTCTCGCTCTGCACCGAGGCGAGCCGGAAATGCCCGCACCGGTCATGCCGCAGCACGAAGCGCGCATTCGCCGTGCACAATATGCAGACGCCGTCGAACAGGATGATCGGGTTCATTCGGGTGCTTCCCGCCGCCAGCTCAGCGCCGCCCAGAATGCCAGCCCCGCCAGCGCCCCGATCAGGCCCAGCCAAGCACTCACCTCGAACAGCCGGTACCAACCCGCCGCAGTGTAGCGTCCATGCTCGGACAGCACGGTGTCGCCGATCTGCGAATATTCGCCCGGATTGTTGAGCAGTACCAGATAGGGAAGCCCGCCGACCAGGAAGCCGCCGATCGCGGCGCTCCACCAGCGCAACCGCCAGCGCCGGCTGAGCAGGGCGTAGAGGGGCAGGCCCAGCAGCGCCACATGCCCCGCGGCCAGGATCGCCCCGACGATGAAAGACGCCACCACCATGAACCAGGCCTGCTCGAGGGCACCCTCCATCACGCCGGTCACGATGAAATAGGCTGGAAACGCGCTCGCCCCGACAAGAACCGCGGACATGATGGCGGCCAGCAGGCGTCGTCCGGAAGGCTGGTCCTGGTTCATCGCCTCACTCCGCCGGATCCGCGAACATGCAGAGCTGGTGGACCAGCTCGCCGAGCAGCGGGTGCACCAGGTCGAGGCTGAACACGAAGCGGCCATCGCCGATGTCGATATGCCCCACCGTCAGCTTCCCCGGCATCGCCCAGCCGGGCAGCTTCACCCGCAGCCCGCCCAGCTTCAGGAAATAGTGATCGCTGACAAACAGCAGCGCCCCGCCATCTTCCTCCAGCCGCAGCGCGATTCCTACACCAAGCCCCAGATATTCCTCGATTCCCGTCGGCCCGGCAAAGCGCTTGGCGCTGTGGATAACCTGTGGAAAACCCTGTGCACGACCATATTGCCGCGTCCAGTATTGCCCCTGCCCGTCGCCATCCGCCGTCACGCTGACGCTGGCCGACACGCCGATGTCCATGCCCAGCGGCAGCGGTGCGCCGATCGCGCGGGCAAGCTGCGCCAGCAGCCACCCCACCCGGCTCATCCGGCATTCGGCGACTTCGCCCAGATAGGAGACACAGGCGCCGGCCCTGATCTTGCGCAGGAAGCGGCGGCGCGTTGCCGGCGGCAGGAACAGCCAGCGCTCGCCGAGCAGCCGCGCGAACGGGCTCTCGGCATCGTCCCAGCGCGGCGCGGCAACGCGGTGCCAATCGGCATAGCGGGCCAGCGAACCCGGCGCATATCCGATTGCCGCACCCATCGTACCGCTCCTTTCGCTTACTCGCTCTTGCCCTTGGGCAGGAAGGCCAGGATCTTCTTGCCCAGCCGGATCAGCGTCATCAGCCGCCCCGGCGGCACGCTCATCATCTGCTGGTACCAATCGTCGATCGTGACGACGAAGTCCTGCATCGCCACGATCCGGCTACGCGCCGTGTCGGAGATCGCGGCGTCGCGCTTCGCTTCCTCGGTGCAGACGCGCAGCGCCGCCACCGCCGGATCGATCTCGCGCTCCTTGCGGCCCTGGGCGATGCGCGTCAGCATCTGCATCAGGTCGACCTCGGCCTCATAGTGATCGCGCCGGTCGCCCATCACCGGCACGCGGCGGATCAGCTTCCAGCCCAGCAGTTCCTTCAGGCTGTTCGACGTGTTGCTCCGCGCGATGCGCAGCGTGTCGCTGATCTCCTCGGCGTTCAGCGGCCGGTCGGAGAGGTAGAGCAAAGCATGGATCTGGGCGACCGAGCGGTTCACCCCCCATTGCCCGCCCATCTCGCCCCAGTGCAGCACGAACTGCTGCACCGCGATCGGCAACTGAACAGCGCTGTCCGTAATTTCTGTCATAACAGAAATATGAGACGGAATTGCACGGGAGTCAATCGCCTTCGCGATCCATCGCGCCCCAGCCTCGCTTCGCCGCCATGAACGCCGTTGCGGCAGCGCAACTAGCGGCCTGGGCTGCGGCGTTTGCGCGCGGCGCAATCGCAATGAAGATTTCCTTAGGTATTTCTGCAGGTTGTTCGGATTCCTCCTCTAAATTATTCATGGAAGTGCAGGTTGCGGCGGTTCCGCGGCCTCGGGGGAAATTCGGGGTGTTCCAAAATCACAGGACGGCCGTGCTTGGCGCGGCGCTTGGTCTGCTTGTGCTCGGCGGCTGCGATGGCGGCGGCGGGGGTGGTTCGTCGTCGAGCGGCAGCGCCGGCGGCGTGGTCACCACGCCCAGCCCGACGCCGGCGCCGGTGGTGTTCACCGATGGCGATGCCGCGCGCCTCGCCCGGCAGGCGAGCTTCGGCCCGACCACCGATCTGGTCGCCCGCATCAAGTCGCTCGGCGCCACCGCCTGGGTCGACGAGCAGCTTGCCGCCGCGTCGAGCAGCTATGCCGATCTCACCACCGAAGTGCGCCGCGATTTCTGCGTGAGCACCGATACGGTGTGCAACCGCGCCCATTTCAGCCGCACGCCGGTGGCGATGCGCTTCTTCGCCAATGCCGTCGCCGGATCGGACCAGCTGCGCCAGCGCACCGCCTTCGCGCTCGGCCAGATGATCGTCGCTTCGGAAGCGGAGGTGAACTCCACCGCCGGCATCGCGACCTTCAACCAGATCTTCCCCGCCAACGCCTTCGGCAACTACCGCGACATCCTCGCCCAGGTGACGATGAGCGGCTATATGGGCGACTATCTCGACATGGCGGACAGCAACAAGTCCGGCCCGTCGGAGAATTACGCCCGCGAGCTGCTCCAGCTCTTCTCGATGGGCCCGGACGCGCTCAACATGGACGGCAGCCTGAAGCGCGACAGCGCCGGCGGTGCTATTCCCAACTACACCACCGACGACATCAAGGGCGTCGCCAAGGCGCTAACCGGCTGGACCTATGCCCGGGTCGGCGGCGCCGCGATCACCGATGGCAATGCCCGCGACTATTCCAAGCCGATGATCCAGGTGGCGGCGCGCTACGACACCACCCAGAAGAGCTTCCTCGGCACCAGCGTCGCCGCCGGCGCTGCCCAGGACGCCAGCGTCGCCGCCGTAGTGGACGCGGCCTTCAACAACCCGTCGACCGCGCCCTTCGTCGCGCGCCACATGATCGTCCACCTGGTCACCGCCAATCCCAGCCCGGCCTATATCGGCCGCGTCGCCCAGGTGTTCGCCGACAATGGCAAGGGCGTGCGCGGCGACATGAAGGCCGTGGTCCGCGCGATCCTGCTCGACAGCGAGGCGCGCTCGGCGCCCGGCGCGACCAGCGGCAAGCTCAAGGAGCCGGTCCTGCTGATGACCGCGCTCGCCCGCGCGATCGGCTTCGCGACCGACGGCTATGTCTTCACCACGCGCGACACCAGCCTCGGCCAGCCGGTCTTCCGGGCGCCCTCGGTGTTCAACTTCTATCCGGACGATTTCCCGCTGCCCGGCTCGGCCACGCTGAAGAGCCCGGCCTCGAAGTTGCTCAACACCTCGAACGTGCTGCGCTGGCACAATTTCGTCTATGACTGGACGGTCTCGGGCGATGCCAGCCGCAGCGAATATGCGCTCGATTCGGGCCTGCCCATGTCCTCGCTCACTCAGCCGCTCTGGACGAGCTGGGAAGCGTATGGCGTCGACCTCGACGCGATGGTGGCGCGGATCGACCTGACGATGTTCGCCAACACGCTCAGCCAGGCGCAGAAGGATGCGCTCAAGGCAGCCGCCACCCCCATCACCAATACCGATGTCGCCATCCAGGCGCGCCGCCGCGCCCAGATGATGCTCTACGTCGCGGCCTCGAGCCCGATGTTCCTGGTCGATCGCTGAGGAGCCGGACCATGACGTTTTCCCGACGCGATTTCATGAAGGTCACCGCCGGAGCCGGCGCGCTTGCCGCGATCGGCCAGCTCGGCCGCACCACCGCGATGGCCGCCCCGAACGGCAGCTACCGCGCGATGGTCGGCGTGTTCCTGTTCGGCGGCAATGACAGCTGGAACATGGTGATCCCCACCGATGCCCGGCACGCCGCCTATCTCGCCGCGCGCGGCAGCGTCGGCATCGCCGCCAGCCGCCTCACCGCGCTCACCGGCACCGCCTATGCGCTGCATCCGGCGATGGCCGCGCTCCGCCCGATCTGGGACGAGGGCAGCCTGGGCCTGGTGCTCAACGCCGGCACGCTCTACGCGCCGCTGACCAAGGCGACCTACCAATCGCGGGCCGATCTCCGCCCGACCAACCTGCTCAGCCATTCGGACGAGCAGGCGCACTGGCAGGGCCTGCGCGCCCGCGATTTCGCGACCGACGGCTTCATGGGCCGCCTCACCGACAAGATGGGTGCGAGCAGCGTCCCCTCGATGATCTCGATCGCCGGCTCGCAGCTCGCGGTGATCGGCAAGACCAGCTCGGCGCTCGTCCTGCCCTCCACCGGCACGCTGTCACGCTCGGGCTATTCGACCGCGTCGAACGCCGCAAACACCGCCAAGAACAACGCGCTCGGCACCTTCTCCTCGGCCACGGGCCTTGGCGACCTGACCGAAGCCACCGCGCGCGACGTCAATGGCAGCTATGCCCAGGCGACCACCGCCAACACCATCATCTCGGCGACCAGTTCGCTCGACGGCTATTTCGTCAACCCGACCACCGGGGCCGCGCTGACCAGCGACGTCGCCCGCCAGCTGATGCGCGTCGCCCGGATGATCGATGCGCGCGGCTCGCTCGGCCATGGCCGCCAGACCTTCTTCGTCAGCCAGGGCGGATACGACAATCATTCCGGCCAGGTGAATGGCGGCACCAACGACACCGGCACCCATGCCAACCTGCTCGGCGACCTTGCGATGGCGCTGGCCGGCTTCCACCGCGCGATGCAGTCGATCGGCATGGCCGAGAACGTCACGGCGTTCACGATGAGCGACTTCGGCCGCACCTATCGCGGCAATGCCCAGAACGGCACCGACCATGCCTGGGGCGGCAACCATCTGGTGGTCGGCGGCAATGTCGCCCCTGGCGGCATCTTCGGTGCCTATCCGGATCCGGTGCTCGGCGGCGCGACCGACGTCAGCAGCGAGGGCCGCTTCGTCCCCGCCGTCTCGCAGGAGGAATATATCGGCGCGATCGCCCGCTGGCATGGCGTCAGCGATGCGGACATGCCCTATGTCTTCCCCAACTGGTCGACCTGGAGCACGGGCGGGCGCGGACCGTTACAGTTGTTCCGCGCTTAACTGCGTATCCGGATTGCGCTATCGTTGCGCCCGGGTAATGGGGCGCGCCTTTCGGGGAGGCGAATGATGGCCAATCTTTATCGCATTACGCCGTTCATGCATGTGCCGGACTTCGAGAAGGCCTTGTGGTTCTTCACGGACGTCCTGGGCTTCGAACTCTATTTCCGGACGCCCAACTATGCCTATGTCCGGCGCGAACAGGCGGCCTTCCGCATTCTCGAGAATATGGGCGACGACGGCGCGCCTCCGGGCAACCGCCGCTTCTGCTATTATATCGACGTCGAGGATGTTGACGCCATCGCCGAAGAGCTCGCCCCCAAGGCGCCGCTGCTCAATGACGGCGACATCTATGGTCCCATCGACCAGATGTACGGCCAGCGCGAGTTGATGGTCGTGGCCCCGGACGGGAACCTGCTGGTGTTCGGGCAGGATATCTCGAAGCGGTAAGATGCGCTGCAGCCCAGCGGGCCGCAGCTAGCCGAACTTCTTGCGGCCGATGACCGGGACTCGCTCGGTGAGCACCGTCACCAGCGCTTCCCGCATCACCGAATATGCCTCTTCGATACTGACAGCCGTCTTGTTGAGCGACTGTTTCACACCCTGGCTACCGCCGATGAAGCCGGTTGCCTGCGCCGTCTCCGATGCTCCCTCGTACTTGCGCAGGATCAGCCAGGTGCTCAAGCCCTTTCCCCACAGCGGATCCTCGCCATAGGCAATGCCCTGGATGATCACTTCATAGTGACAGTCGGACTCCGCTCTCACCAGGCGAGGGCCCTTCTGCTTTACCTTGAGTGCGATCGCATCCATGGCTGGCTCGATCACGATCTCGACCGGATTCTTGCTCGCGAGCAAGCCTCCCCAATCCAGCGAACGATAGACCTCGGCCTGGCGCTCGGGCGACATAATCTCGGTGAGATTGTCCTTCGCGGTCGGGGCTTCATGCGTCCCCCCGACCGGCGCGCGAAGGAAGATACTGCTCGTTGTGGCATTGAAGCGGGTGGTCGGCCAGATGTGGACCTTGCAGGCCTGTGCATTGGCCCCTGTCGGCAGCCAGGCTGCCACCACACACAATAGAAAACGTCCGCCCTGCCGCATGGATGCCCCCTTCCCGCACGACTACGATGTACAGATGACCAAGGGATTGCAAGACGCCGCCGAGTTACAGCGCCACGCTCCCCTCCCCCATGAACCGTGCCTCGGTCGAGAAGCTCGCGCCCTCCACCGTGATCTCGTTGAACGAGGGCGGCCTGGCGCGCACCCGCTCGGACAGCGTCCCTGCCCCGATCAGCCGCACGGCCCGGCCCTCGACGTGATGCTCGACATCGAACGGGTCATGGACATGCCCGGTCAGCACCGCGTGCGCACCCGCCCGGGCCAGCGCCGCGAGTGCCTCGGGCCCGCGCCGCGTCTCGCTGGTCATCCGGGTGCCGCCTTCGACCAGCGGATGATGGCAGGCAACGAACACCAGATCGCCCGCCGGCACCGCTTCGACCAGCGCCAGCGCTTCCTGCAGCGCCCGGTCGCTCACATACCCCTTCGCCCAGTTGAGCCGCCACTGGAAGCGCGCCGTGGTCTTGAGCGGCACCACCGCCACACCCCGCCGGTCGAGCGGCCGCTCGATCATCGCCTCCAGCGCCCGGTAGCGCTTGTAGGGCGTCACGAACCGCGCCCAGAGGTTGAACCAGGGCAGGTCGTGATTGCCCACTTCCACCGTCACCGGCCTTCCCAACCCCTGCAGCCACGCCGCCGCCGCCGTGAACTCGCGCGCCCGCGCATGCATCGTCAGGTCGCCGGTCATGATCACCGCATCGGGCTGCTCCTCCTGCACGCATGCGCCGAACCAGTCGATCGCAGCGTGATCCTCGCAACCGAAATGGACGTCGCTGACGTGGAAGAGCCGCGTCACCCCAGCGCGGCCTTTGTCGCGATGAACACCTCGCGGCTCATCCCCGCGGTCACGGCCGTTCCCGGCGCCAGCGACACCGGTTCGCCGTCGAACAGCGCAAGCACCGGCTTCTTGCCCGTGGTCCGCAGTTCGTCGGTCAGGCTCTCGCTCACCGCATGCGCCGCCACCCAGTCGCCGGTCAGCCATTCCCAGCCGAGCTGGACGATCGAGCCCCAGTCGCGCGCGTCCACTGCGGCGACGTGGAGTTCCTTGCCCTCGGGCCGGACGAACACCGCCTGATATTTGTCCCTGAGCGCCGGTACCCCGCCGATGCGGATGCCGCTGCCGCCGAAGGTGCGGTTCCACGCGACATGCGCGGCCTGGAACAGCTTCCTGATCGCGCCCTTGCGCGCCGCCTCGCGCGCCCGGAACCAGGCAGTGGCCGGCCCAAGGATCAGTCCGACAAATCCGCGATGCTCGCCCGCCTCGATAAAGGGCAGCGCCACCCGCGTCGTCTCGTCATGCGCCGCCTCGATGATCGTCTTGGGATCGAGCGTATCGTGCAGCGACTTGGCCAGCAGGTTCATCGTGCCGCCGGGCAGGATCAGGAAACTGCCCTTCCACTTCTCCAGTGCGCAGAGCGTCGTGTTGATCGTCCCATCGCCTGCGAACAGCACGACGGTATCGACCTTCTTGCGGGTGAGCGACGCCCCCTTGGGCAATTCCTCCGCCGGGAATTCGGTACGCCCGACAAGCGTGAGCCCGCGTTCCTCGAACACGGCCTCCAGCGCATCGCACTTGGCCTTGGTGGTCGATCCCGAGCCGGGGTTTGTAATGAACCAGAGTCTTTCCATCCCGGTCGTAACGCCCGGGAATCGATTTGGCTCAATAGCGGTACAGGCGAACCTTCTGGATGCCATATTGTCCCGGCGGCAGGCGGACATGCCGGCCCTGGTGGGTCTCGTCGCCATTGAGCCGCCGTCCGGCGATCCACTTGCCGTCCTCGAACCGGCCTTCCTCGACCAGATCCAGCCCCACCCGCGGCTCGAAGGTGAAGGTCACTCCACTGCCCGCGACCAGATAATCCTCGCCGCCCAGCCAGAGCAGGATCGCGCCATGCTCGCCCGGCTCCTGCTTGTCCCTGGGCGTCCAGGGATCAACGAAGTTCGCGGTGATCCTGTACCCGCCCATGTTCGCCACCTGCGCGCTGCTGTCGACGACGCCCTCGAAGCTCACCACCGGCGAGAAGCCGTCCTGCGCCTTCGCCGCGAACAGCGCCGGCGTCAGCTGCTCGAGCATCGCATAGAAGCCGCCCAGCCGGTCCTTGTCGCCGATCTGCTCGATCGCGAACGGGCTGAATCCGATCGCCTTGTGCTTGCCGATCACCCGCATCGCATTGGCCGGCGCGCGCA
Source organism: Sphingomonas kyeonggiensis (assembly GCF_014204495.1). GTDB lineage: Bacteria > Pseudomonadota > Alphaproteobacteria > Sphingomonadales > Sphingomonadaceae > Sphingomonas > Sphingomonas kyeonggiensis_A. The sequence continues at coordinate 718,955 of NZ_JACHLN010000003.1, forward strand.
GGTCGCCCGCCTGGTTGGCCTCGGGCACGAACAGCACATTGCCCGGTACGACATAGCCATCGGTGATCCCGGCGAAGTTGGGGAAGTAGATGTCGGGCGAGAGCATGTCGATCGCTGGCGCGGCTCCCTTCCACTCACGCATCAGATGCGCCAGCGGCCCGCCGCTTGGATATTCGCCCGGCAGCTTGCCCGGCCGTCCCTGCGCGCCATTGACGTACATCGGCAGCCTGTATTCGCGCTTCCCCGCCTCGGCGACGGCATTGGCGAAGCGCGCATAATGATGCGCGGTGAAGCCTTCCTCACTGCCCTTCCACTTCGCGAATGCCGCATCGGCGAGCGGGCCATGCTCGCGCGCGGTCGGCAGGAAGCCGATCTCGTTCTCCACCTGCACCATCAGCACCGTGTGGCGGTCGCCGTCGATCGCCTTCAAATGCTTCATCACCGCCGCGAATGCCCGCGCATCACTGTCGAGCGTCGCCTTGCCGAACACCGAGAGGATGTCCTGCGGCTGCCCGTCCTTGCCGGTCGAGCGCAGGAAGCGCTTGCCGTCACGCTTCACCCAGGCAGGCGCATAGGTCGACATGCTGTTCTTCCAGCTGCCGAACCACAGCAGCACCAGTCGCATGTCATTGGCCCGGGCATCCTCGACCAGCCAGTCGAGGCTGGAGAAATCGAACTTTCCCTCCTCCGGCTCGATCGCCTCCCAGGTTACCGGGGCCAGCACGGTGTTAAGGTGCAGCGCCTTCAGCCGCTGCCAATGCGGCTTGAGCCAGGCGCGATCGGTTGCGGAGCTGTTCCCCAGCTCGCCGCCACGGATCAGGAACGGCTTTCCGTCGACGATCAGCCGCCCGCCTTCCAGATGCGGGGTTTGCGCCAGCGCAGGCGCGGCGAGGAAAAGGGCGAGCGTGGTGAGCCAGCGTAGCATGGCGCGCACAATAGTCGGAGTTATTCGTCCTTGGGAAGGCCAAGCTTGCGCCGATCGCTCGGGTGGGCCAACCGGCGGGCCGAAGATTGGAGCCCCTATGTCCCGAGCCGAATTCCAGCGCGTCGCACCGCCCCAGCTGATGGCGGAAGTGCGCATGTACGAAACTGCCGAGGGCGGGCTCGAAAGTGCCGCGCAGCCAGGCTGGACCTGCCCGGTCATGACCGAGACGAGCAAGCCGCTGGTCGGCTGGGACGCACTGCCTCTGCTCCGCGACACCCCGCTGCATCCGGGCGAGACCCGCGAGCTGGGCTTCGTCTTCCTGTCGGGCGACGCTGCGGTCCGCGCGCTGCGCGAAGCGGGCCGCTTCTTTCTGTGGGAAGGCCGCTTCATCGGCGAAGGCCGGGTGATCGACTGAAGCGTGGAGAAGTTGGAGCGGGTAGCGGGAATCGAACCCGCGCTAGAAGCTTGGGAAGCTCCTGTGATACCATTTCACCATACCCGCTCGGGCCCGCCGAAATCCCCGCTTTTGCCGATTCTGTCAAGCGGCTCCGCTCAGTGTCGTAGCTTGAGGTGATGCGGCAGCGGCCGGCGCTTGCGGAACAACAGCTTCAGGCAAACCCAGAGCAACAGCCACTCCCATAGGGACGGCACTCGGTCGGCACGCATCACGCCACCTCCTCGATCACCACGGCCGCGCCCGGCCATTCCTCGGCGGCAACCTGGCCGATCGGCCGGGCGATTCCGCGGGTCAGCCCGGCGGGCACCGTCACCCGGAAGCCCCGCGCGATCAGCCCTTCCACGGCCCAGCGCACGCAATAGTCCGCCGCGACGCCGACCACGGTCACGTCCTCGATCCCCGCACCGATCAGCCCGGCGAAGAAGCCGTCGCGGTCCGCGATCGTTCCCGTGCCGATCCGCTCTACCGCCAGCCCCGGCTCGGCCCACATGTCGAACACGCCCTTCTCCAGCCGCAGCACCGGGATCGCGGGATCCACCGCACCGGGATCGACCACCAGTTCCCAGCCCGGCGTGCCCTTCACGCAATGCGGCGGGAACTGCTTCGCTTCCTCGGACACCGCATAGACCTCCGGCACGTGCGTATCGAAGGTGAACAGCACGCCGGCGGTGTCCCCGGGATGCAGCCCGGCCAGCCAATCCTGCATCGGCGCGACGATTTCCTCCGCGCCCGGCACCGGCAAGGCGCCATCCGCCGCCACGAAGTCCCGCTGCATGTCCACCACGATCACGAAGTTCGGCATGGTCCGTCTCCAATCTTCGGGATTTGACATATATCCAATTTGGACATAAGTAAAGTGCACAGTGGACATAAGGCTCCCGCCAATGGACGAAGCGACCTTCCTCGAAAGCTATGAACCGGCCGCATTCGAGCGCCCGTCGGTGGCGGTCGACCTCATCCTGATGAGCGTGGTCGACGGCGCCCCCGCGGTGCTGCTCGCCCGGCGTGACCAGCATCCCTTCCAGGGCGACTGGGCGCTCCCCGGCGGGTTCGTCGGCATCGGCGAGAGCCTGGACGAGGCCGCCCACCGCATCCTCGCCGAAAAGGCGCACATGGCGGATGCCTGGGTCGAGCAGCTCTATACCTTCGGCGCGGTCGACCGGGACCCGCGCATGCGGATCATCAGCGTCGCCTATTTCGCGCTGATCCCCGCCACGGCCTTCGCCGCCGCGCTCAAGGCCGCCCCGGAGCTGGCCCTCGCCCGGCTGACCGTCCAGCAAGCCGGCCCGGCCGAGGCGCGGCTTGCCGAGGGCGAGCAGCTCGCCCTTGCCTTCGATCATGGCGACATGCTCGGCGTCGCGATGCAGCGGCTGCGCGGCAAGCTCGACTATTCGGGCATCGCCTTCGCCCTGCTGCCCGAGCTTTTTACCCTGCGCGCGCTGCAGGACGTGTACGAGGCGATCCTCGACACGCGCCTCAACAAGCCCGCCTTCCGCCGCCGCATGCTCGATCGCGGCTGGCTGGCGCCGACCGGCGCGCGCGAGACCGGCGCCTCGTTCCGCCCGGCCGAGCTCTATCGCTACCAGCCCCCTCGCTGAGCCGCCCCGCCCCGTCTATCGTCACCGGCCGAACCCGGAGGAAGCCTTGCCCGTCACCGACATCGCCACCCGCGTCTACAATCATGGCTGGCGCCTCGACCCGATCATCCGCAGCCTGCTCGATACCGATTTCTACAAGCTGCTGATGCTGCAGATGATCCGCCACCTCCATCCGGAGGTGCAGGCGACCTTCTCGCTGATCAACCGCACCAGGAGCGTCCGCCTCGCCGAGGTGATCGACGAGGCCGAGCTGCGCGCCCAGCTCGATCACGCCCGCACCTTGCGCTTCTCGAAGAAGGAGCTGATCTGGCTCGCCGGCAACAGCTTCTACGGCAAGCAGCGCATGTTCGCGCCCGACTTCATCGCCTGGCTCGCCGAGTTCCAGCTGCCGGAATATGACCTGCACAAGGTAGATGGCCAGTTCGAGCTGCACTTCGCCGGTCCCTGGACCCACACGATGATGTGGGAGATCCCCGCGCTGGCCATCGTCAACGAACTCCGCTCGCGCGCTGCCTTGAAGGGCAAGGGCCGGTTCGAACTCGACGTGCTCTATGCCCGCGCCAAGGCCAAGATGTGGGACAAGGTCGAGCGCCTGCGCCAGCTCCCCGATCTCGTCATCTCGGACTTCGGCACGCGCCGCCGTCACGGTTTCCTCTGGCAGCGCTGGTGCGTCGAGGCCTTGAAGGAAGGCCTTGGCAACCGCTTCATCGGCAGCTCCAACGTGCTGCTCGCGATGGACAATGACCTGGAAGCGATCGGCACCAACGCCCACGAGCTGCCGATGGTCCTCGCCGCCCTGTCCGAGACCGACGAAGCGATCGCCGCAGCGCCCTATCGCGTACTCGAGGAATGGCAGGCGCATTATGACGGCAACCTCCGCGTCGCCCTGCCCGATGCCTTCGGCACCACCACCTTCCTGCGCAACGCGCCCGACTGGGTCGCCGACTGGACCGGCTTCCGCCCGGATTCGATGCCTCCGATCGAGGGCGGCGAGCAGATCATCGCCTGGTGGCAGGCGCGCGGCCGCGATCCACGCACCAAGCTGCTGATCTTCTCCGACGGCATGGACGTCGACAGCATCGAGGCGACCTATCGCCACTTCCACGACCGGGTCCGGATGAGCTTCGGCTGGGGCACCAACCTGACCAACGACTTCCGCGGCTGCGATCCCGCCGGCGGCCACGATCTCGAGCCGATCTCGCTCGTCGCCAAGGTGACCAGCGCCAATGGCCGCCCCGCGGTCAAGCTCTCGGACAACCCCTCCAAGGCCACTGGCGACCCGGCCGAGATCGCCCGCTACCTGCGCATCTTCGGCGAGGAAGGCCGCGTCGCGCAGAAGGTGGCGGTGTAGCTCCCGCCATACTGCGCCACCACCGTCATCCCGACTTTCGTCGGGATGACGGCTTCCCCCTCGACCTCACGCCCGCTAGCCTGCCCGCACAGCAAGGAGATACGAATGAAGCGGGTTCTGGCAGGTGCGGCGCTGGCTGCGATGGCGTTCACGGGGCACGCCCATGCGCAGCAGAACCCCCAGGCGGAAGCCCAGGCGCTCGAGCTGCTCAAGCGCGGCATCGCCTTCCGCACCGTCGCCGGCCCGGGCAACCAGACGCCCGAATACGCCGCCTATCTCAAGGAGCAGCTGGTCGCCGGCGGCTTCGATCCGGCCGATATCCGTATCGAGAAGCTGGGCGACACCGCGTGGCTCGCCGCCCGCTATCCGGGCACCAGCAAGACCGCCAAGCCGATCTACATCTCGGGCCATATGGACGTGGTCGAGGCCAAGCCAGAGGACTGGACCCGCGATCCGTTCAAGCCGATCGTGGAGAACGGCTATATCTTCGGTCGTGGCGCCACCGACATGAAGTACGACCTGTCCACGGTCGTCGCCACGCTGATCCAGCTCAAGCGCGAAGGCTACAGGCCCAGCCGCGACATCATCCTCCTCGCCTCGGGCGACGAGGAGACGAGCATGAAGACCACCGCCGCCATGGCGGAACAGTATCACGACGCCGAGCTGCTGCTGAACGTCGATGGCGGCGGCGGCGGGCTCGACGAGAATGGCAAGCCCGAGATCTTCGGCCTGCAGGGCGCCGAGAAGACCTATGCCGATTACGAGCTGACCTTCACCAATCCCGGCGGCCATTCGAGCGCGCCCGGCGCCAGCAACGCGATCTATTCGCTCGCCCATGCGCTGGCGAAGATCGAGGCCTACCAGTTCCCCGGCGAGATCAACGAGATCACCCGCGCCGGCTTCGTCCAGGGCGCCAAGACCGCCGACCCCGAGATGGCCCGTGCGATGCGCGCCTTCCTCGCCAACCAGCAGGACCCCAAGGCGCTCGCTACCTTGCGCTCCGAGCCCGGCCTGATCGGCCAGACCGGCACCACCTGCGTCGCAACGATGGTCAATGCAGGCCATGCCACCAACGCCCTGCCCCAGCGCGCCACCGCCAACATCAATTGCCGCATCTTCCCCGGCACCTCGGTCGAGGCCGTCGCCGCGACGCTCACCAAGGTGGTCGGCGATCCCGAGCTCAAATTGAAGACGCTCGACAGCGGCAGCATTGCCAGCCCGGCCTCGCCGCTGCGCCCGGACCTGATGAAGCTGGTTGCGGAGGGCATCCATGCCCGCTTCCCGGGCGTGCCGATCGTCCCCGCCATGTCGGCCGGCGCCAGCGACTCGATGTGGTTCCGCGCCAAGGGGGTGCCGAGCTACGGCGTCAGCCCGATCTTCATGAAGGGGTCGGACAGCTTCGCCCATGGCCTCAACGAGCGTACGCCGCTCAGTGAAATCGCACCCTCGATCGTGTACTACAAGTTCCTGCTGAAGGGGCTTACCAAATAGGGGCCTCACGAAGTGATGGGAGACCGAAGGTGGCGCACAGCTTCGCGTCGGTGGGAGCCGATCCGGACGATCATCTGAGCCTGCCCGGCTGGCTCTACACCGATCCCGAATATTACGCCGTTGAGCTCGACGCGGTCCTGCGTCCGTCCTGGCAGATCGTCTGCCATGAAAACGATATCGCCGGCCCGGGCGACTTCCACACGCTCGACTATCTCGGCGAGAGCGTCATCGCAATCCGCGGGCAGGACGGCCAGGTCCGCGCCTTCACCAATGTCTGCCGCCACCGCGCGATGCGGCTGGTCGCGGGGCCGAGCGGCTGTGCCCGGAAGCTGGTCTGCCCCTATCACGCCTGGACCTATGAAACCGACGGCCGCCTGAGCGGAGTCCCCTCCCGCGCCGACTATTCCACGCTCGATCCATCCCAGCACGGCCTCGCCCCGGTCGATGTCGAGATCTGGCGCGGCTTCGTCTTCGTCCGGCTCGAGGATCGCGGCGGGCCCTCGGTCGCCGAGATGATGGCGCCCTATGACACCGAGATCGCGCCCTATCGCTTCGAGGAGATGCGCACGATCAGCCCGGTCCGCCTGCGCGACCGTGCGGTCAACTGGAAGAATGTCGGCGACAATTACTCGGACGGGCTGCACATCCCCGTCGCCCATCCCGGCCTCACCCGGCTGTTCGGCAAGAGCTACCGGATCGAGGCGATGCCCTGGATCGATCGCATGTCCGGCTATCTGGCGGACAGTCCGCGCGCCAACTTCTGGGAACGCTTCTATCAGGAGCGCCTGCCCCACGCCCCGCATCTGCCCGACAGCCACCAGCGGCTCTGGCTCTACTACAAGCTCTGGCCCAACCAGGCGTTCGACCTCTATGCGGACCAGATCGACTTCATGCAGTGGCTGCCCACCGGCCCGACCAGCTGCGTGCTGCGCGAGATGGCCTTCGCCCTGCCCGACGACAGCCGCGAGATGAAGCTGGTCCGCTACGCCAACTGGCGGATCAACCGCATGGTCAATGCCGAGGACACCTGGCTGATCACCAACGTCCAGGCGGGCATGGCCTCGAAAAGCTACACGGTCGGCCCAATCGGCGACAGCGAGGTGTGTTTGCGCAGCTTCGCCCGGAAGATCCGCGGGCTGATCCCGGAAGCGAGGCTGCATCGGCCACCGCCTGCCGGGTGGTCGCGGCGGCCGCGGGCAACCTAGCGAAGGCGATACTCAATTCCCCTCCCTGCAAGGGAGGGGCTAGGGGTGGGTTAGAAAAGGTCGGGCTCGATGCCCGGCCTTCTCTTTTCGCGATGCCGTCTCGCTGGGCGCCTCCGGAAGACCGGAGGCGCAACCCACCCCCAACCCCTCCCTTGCAGGGAGGGGAGCAAGAATGCTCAGACTTCCGCCCCCTAAGCAGCCAGCTCCCGAGCCGCCATCATCCGCGTCGCGCGCTCGGTCGCCAGCCTGGTATCCCCCGCCAGCTTCTTCACTTCGCCCGCCACCACCGCGAAGCCGCGCCCGGCATCGCCGGCGCGCGCCGCCTCGATCGTCGCGTTCAGCGCCAACATGTTGGTCTGCGAGGCGATGTCGCTGATCGATCCGACGATCTCGGCCAGCTGCCCCATCGTCTCCTCGAGCGCCTGTTTCTGCTCGCCCAGCGCATCGCGCAGCGCCACCTGGTCGGTGATGTCCATCGCGAACTTCACGATCCGCTCGGGCCATCCACGCGCGTCGAGAATGGGGTTGTAGGTCGCCTGCAGCCACACCGGGCTGCCATCCTTGGCGAGCCGCAGATAGACGCCGGAATCATAATGGCCGTTGCCGAGCTTGGCCCAGAAATCGGCATAGGCCTGCGACGCCACGATATCGGGGGCGCAGAAGATCCGGTGGTGCCGGCCGACGATCTCCGGTAACGTGTAGCCCAGGGTCGCGAGGAACCGGTCGTTCGCCCACAGGATGTTGCCCCGCAGGTCGAATTCGATGATCGCCTGCGAGCGCGAGATCGCGGCCCAGGCCGCCACCGCGCGGCTCTGATCGGAAGAAAGAGATTGCACCATTGGCAATCCGGCTAGGGGCCGAAGGGCTAATTTTGGGTAACCAATTGCCCGGGGTTTCGCCAAAATGGGTGGCGTGCAAACTTTGAAATATAGACGGTCCGATCGTCCGCACGGCTTTCCGCGCGGATTTATCCCGTGGACCGGCTCGCTCCCTTCGCCGCCGCATGGAAGAACAGCGCCGACACCAGCCACAGCACCGCGAACACGCCGCCGAACACCATTGCCTTGAACGGCCCGTCCGCCACCCGCGCGGTGTCGGGCGCGGTCGAGATCGCCAGCCCGAGCAGTCCCTGCATCGCCGCCACGCCCAGCATCGCCCGCGCCATGCCCGCCGCGCGGAACCAGGCGGCAAAGGCACCCACGCCCGCAGCCATCACCACCAGGAAATAGCCGATCCCCGTCCCGTCATCGCGGACGAACACTGCCCACACGCTCAGGAACGATGCGATCAGCGCGACGGCGGCGCCGGCGCGATAGGCCCGGCTCGCGCTCGCCCGCTCGGCCAGCTCGTAGAGCAGCCCCACGCCGCCGATCATGATGCCGGCCATCACGAAGCTGCCGGCCTCCCAATGCCATTCATCGCTGATCTGCATCATCACCAGCGGCGTCAGCAGCAGCGCCACCGCCACGCTCCAGCGCGCGATCCGCCAGCCGTTCCAGGGGCCGGCACCGGCCAATTCCCTCGATCCCGTCATCTGCCTGCCTTCCACAATCCATCCTGCCCGCATCATGGCACGGATCGCCTGCGCCGTTGTGCAGAAGCCAAGGAGAAAGCGAGGATAGCCCGCTTGCGGAGCGTCCGCTTTCCCCGTCTAGTGCGGATCGAACGGGGAGGCCGGCATGACCAGCAGATACGACGCGCTCATCATCGGCGGCGGGCACAACGGGCTGGTATGCGCCTTCTACCTCGCCCGCGCGGGCCTCAAGGTCCGGGTACTCGAGCGCCGCCACATCGTCGGCGGCGCTGCGGTGACCGAGGAGTTCCACCCCGGTTTCCGCAATTCCACCGCCAGCTACACGGTCAGCCTGCTCCGGCCCAAGGTGATCGCGGACATGAAGCTCCACGCACGGGGCTGGCGCGTGGTCGAACGACAGATCTCCAATTTCCTGCCGCATGACGGCGGCTATCTGAAGCTGGGTGGCGGCTTTGAGCGCACCCGTGCCGAATTCGCCCGCTTTTCCGCGAAGGATGCCGAGGCCTTTCCGCGCTACGAGGAAGCGCTGGAGCGCGTCGCCGAAGTGCTGAGCGACATGGCGCTCAAGACTCCGCCCAATGCCGGCGGCGGCATCCGCGCCCTCCTCGCCGCCGCCGCGCAGGGCCGCAAGCTCGCCGGCATGTCGCTGGAGGCCCAGCGCGACACGATGGACCTGTTCGTCAAGTCGGCGCGCGACTTCCTCGATAGCTGGTTCGAGAACGACTATATCAAGGCTGCGTTCGGCTTCGACGCGGTGGTCGGCAACTATGCCAGCCCAGACACGCCGGGCAGCGCCTATGTGCTGCTCCACCACGTCTTCGGCGAAGTGAACGGCAAGAAGGGCGCCTGGGGCCATTCGGTCGGCGGCATGGGTGCGATCACCCGGCTGATGGCGGAAGCGTGCGCCGAGGCCGGGGTCGAGATCAGCCTGGAAGCGCCGGTCGCGAAGCTGCTGGTGGATGGGGGCAAGGTCGCCGGCGTGCGGCTGGAGAGCGGCGAGGAGATCGCGGCCGGAGTGGTCGCAGCGAATGTCGGCCCGGCCCTGCTCTATCGCCAGCTCGTCGATCGCGCCGACATGCCCGCCGACTTCGCTCGCCGCATGGACCACTACAAGGCCGGCTCGGGCACCTTCCGGATGAACGTCGCGCTCTCCGAACTGCCCGACTTCACCGTGCTTCCCGGCACCGGCGAGCATCACACCGCCGGCATCATGATCTGCCCGACGCTCGACTATATGGACCGCGCCTATACCAGCGCGAAGGCCAACGGCATGTCCGACGAACCCATCGTCGAGATGACGATCCCGAGCACGGTGGACGACAGCCTTGCCCCACCGGGCTGCCATGTAGCGGCGCTGTTCTGCCAGCAATTCGCCCCCGGCCTCGACTGGGACGCGCGCCGGGAAGAAGCCGCCGACCGGATCATCGACACGGTCACTGCGCATGCTCCGAACTTCAAGGCGTCGGTGATCGCGCGCCAGATCCACTCCCCGCTCGATCTCGAACGCAAGTTTGGCCTGATCGGCGGGGACATCATGCACGGGCACATGTCGCTCGATCAGCTCTGGGCCGCGCGGCCGGTGCTGGGGCATGGCGATTATCGCGGACCTATCCGCGGCCTCTACATGTGCGGCGCCGGCACCCATCCCGGCGGCGGCGTCACCGGCGCACCGGGGCACAATGCCGCGCACGAGATATTGCGCGATCGCAGCCTGCTAGGCCGGCTGTTCGGCTGAGCCCCGCCGCAACGCGAGGAAATAGAGCGGCACCGCCGTCAGCATCAGTCCGATGCTGAGCAGCACTGCCTCCAGCCCGGATCCCCAAAGCACCCACAGCGCAAAGCCCAGCCCCAGCACCGCCACCGGCCGCGCCACATCCAGCCGGATCGCCGCCAGGCAGCCCCCGACATAGAGCCACAGGGTCGCCGCGGTGGTCAGCCGCAACATGAAGTCGAGCAGGCCTCCCGTGGAGCGCGTTGCGTTGCTCAGCACCAGCAGCGAGGCGAGCGTGCTTGCCGCCAGCAGCACCCCCACTGGCACGTCGCGCTTGTTGGTCACGGCCACCCAGCGCGGCAGCAGCCCCGCCTTGCTCATTCCCAACGGCACTTCGCCCTGCAGCAGCACCCAGCCGTTCAGGCAGCCGATCGCCGCCACCGCCGCGAACCCCGCCACCGCGTAGCCCGCCGCGGCACCGCCATAATGCGCGACGAACAGCGCTATCGGCGCCTGGGCTTCGGCCACCGCCGCCACCGGCATGGCGAAGATGATGCCCGAGCAGATGATAAGGTAGAGCAGTGCCGTCAGCGCCAGCCCGGCCAGGGTCGCGCGCACCACGTTGCGCGCCGGATCGCGCACCCGCTCGGCGGCGACGCTCGCCCCCTCGAAACCGACCAGCGCGAAGAAAGCCAGGGTAATGGCGGGCGTCAGCTGGTCCGCCGCGAAGGGCGCATGCGCCTCCGTGCCGAACTGCCTGCCGCCGGACAGCGCCAGCCCGGCAAGGATCGCCACGACCGCGATGAGGGGCAGCAGCTTGAGCGCGGTCGTCACCAGCTGGAAGTTTCCCGCCGCCCTGGCGCCTTGCAGGTTGAGCGCGGTGAGCAGCCAGATCAGCGCCACCGCCCAGAGCGCGCTCGACAGCGCGGTCGCGGTCATCGCCGGCCAGAACACCCCGAGATAGCGTATGGCGGTGAGCGCGATCACCGCATTGGCGCACCACACGCCCACCCAATAGGCCCAGCCGACGAGCACACCGGGCAGCGGCCCCAGCGCCCGCGCGCAGATCGCCACCGCGCCGGGTTCCTCGGGCATCGCCCTGGCCAGCGCGGCGAGCACGGTAGCGAGCAATGCGGCAGCGGCGATCGCGCAGACCCAGGCCGCAACCCCGGTCCAGCCGAACGGGGCGAGCTGGGCAGGCAGCACGAAGATCCCCGATCCGATCATCCCGCCGACGACGAGCGCCGCCGCCGTCCAGAAGCCGAATGGTCGCTTGCCTTCGCCCATATGCCCGTCCCCCTCAGATGCCGCCGTCGACTGCCTCCAGCCCCTTGGCAGCCAGCCCCGCGATCAGGTCTTCCGCACAGGCATCGAGCACCCCCTGCTCGGTCGCCCGCACCACGAAGTTCGCTCCGATCCTGCCGTCGCGGAAAAAGGGATAGCTGCCGATCGCCACGCCTTCGTGCGCGCGCTCGGTAGCGGCCAGCATGTCGGCGATCTCGCTTTCCGCCGCCCAGGATCCGATCGTCCGCGACAACACCGGGCGCCCGCCCTCCAGCGTGCCGGTCAGCGCGTCGAGCATGCCCGCGGTGATATACGGCACACCCGCGAGGATGAAGAGGTTGCCCACCCGGATGCCCGGCGCGCCGGACATGCGATTGGGGATCAGCTCGGCGCCCTCGGGCACCCGCGCCATGCGCAGCCGTGCATCGGTGATCCCGCCGCGCGTTTCGTAGTAGCGCTCCAGCACCGCCCGCGCCTCGGGATGGATCACCACCCCGACGCCCAAGGCCACGGCAATCGCGTCGACGGTGATGTCGTCATGCGTCGGCCCGATGCCGCCGGTGGTGAAGCAATAATCGTAGCGCTCGCGCAGCGCGTTCACGGCCTCGACGATGCGTTCCTGCACGTCCGGCACCACCCGCACCTCGGCCAAGCGGATGCCCTGCACGTTCAGCCAGGTCGCGATCTGGGCAATGTTCTTGTCCTGCGTGCGGCCCGAGAGAATCTCGTCGCCGATCACCGCCAGCCCAGCCGTCCAGATGCGCTCTCCCATGGCACCGGCATAGCCGCATGCGGTGCCCGCGCCTAGCGTTTCTGCCTCTCGAAAAACCCGGCCGATCGGCCTATATGGCCCCGATGACCGAATATGTGACCGTTACCGCCGACATGCCGCAGGCCCGCGATGGCGCGATCAAGCTCCATGGCCCGGCGGGCTTCGAGGGCATGCGCCGCGCCGGCCGCCTCGGCGCCGAGATCCTCGATGCGCTCGTCCCGCATGTCGTGCCCGGCGTCACCACCGCCGAGCTGGACGACATCGTTCGCCAGATGACGATCGCCGCCGGCGGCGTCCCCGCCACGCTCGGCTATCGCGGCTACACGCACAGCTGCTGCATCTCGAGCAACCATGTCGTCTGCCACGGCATCCCCAGCGAGAAGGCGCTCAAGGACGGCGACATCGTCAACATCGACGTGACGCCGATGCTCGACGGCTGGCACGGCGACACCAGCCGCATGTTCCTGGTCGGCGATGTCGGGATCAAGGCGCGCCGCCTGGTTGACGTCACCTATGAGTGCCTGATGCTCGGCCTCGAGCAGGCCAAGCCCGGCAACCATCTCGGCGACATCAGCCACGCGATCCAGCGCCATGCCGAGAAGCATCGCTACGGCGTCGTCCGCGATTTCTGTGGCCATGGCCTCGGCCAGGTCTTCCACGACGCGCCCGAGGTCGTCCATGTCGGCCGCCCCGGCACCGGCCCGGAGCTGCGCCCCGGCATGTTCTTCACCGTCGAGCCGATGATCAACATCGGCCGCGCCGATGTGAAGCTGCTCGACGACGGCTGGACGGCGGTCACCCGCGATCGCTCGCTCTCGGCCCAGTTCGAGCATTCGATCGGCATCACCGAAGACGGCTGCGAGATCTTCACGAAGAGCCCCAAGGGCCTCGACCACCCGCCCTATTGAGGCAGGGGAATAAGGGGCGGCCCGGGCCGCCCCCATCCCTGATTCACGACTTGTAGGGTCGGCCCGACTGGATCAGGCGCTGGCGGTTCGTATTGCCCGGCACTGCGATGTGCGTCGCCGGGTCATATTCCCGGCCCGCCGCCGGGCTGCCCTGCGGCACCCAGATCTCGACGATCGTGTTGGTGTAGCTCTGCGGCAAATAGCGGATGAAATAGCCGTCCGGGTGCTTGCTCCAGCGCCCGCTCGGCACGTCCTCGCTCCCCTCGCCCACACCGGCCGCGCCGGCAAGCACCGCCACCCGCTCCAGATCGGCATAGCTGCCGCCCGACGCCAGCATCCGCCGCAGGTCCGCCTCGGCGCGCAGCGCCTGGCGCACGCCGCTCGGCAGATTGTCGGCGATCGGCCCCTGGTTGAGCAGGTCGAGCGCGCTGCGGTTGAGCGAGGCGAGCTGGCGCGGGGTGAGCAGCTGTGCCGCCACCGCCTTGTGCTCGGTCGACAGGTCCTCGAACTTCGCCCGCGCGATGATCGCCCAGAGCAAAGTCTGGATGATGTGCTGATCGATCTCTGGATGGCTCACCGAATTGCGCACGATCGCCAGCACCACATCCTCGGCCGGCCCCTTGGGCGGCGCGTAGAGATAGCCGTCGCCCCCGCCCGGGCCGTGGGTGCCGGCCTTCAGGCAATAGCTCTGGTCGTGGAAGCTGTAATAGCCCGGCTGCAGCACGAACCCGCCGGCCGCCGTCCGCTGCAACTGCGAAAGCGGCATCTTGGGTTCGCGCGGCACGAAGCCGTCCTGGCTCGGATCGCCCCATTTCGCGTCCGGCAGGCTCGTCGTGATCGGCTCCTTCTGCAGGCTCGGCATGCTCACGCCGGCCTTCTTCACCAGCTTGCCGATACTGCCGAACTGCGCCTGTGCCGGCGCCACGGAAAAGAGAAGTCCGGCCGCAACGGCCGCACCGAACATCATGCGGAGGTTCATGATCGGTTTTTCCTGCCCTGTTTCAAGGAAGCGACCGCCCCTTTGGGGTCGCATGACCGGATACCGGTTCGAACCGAAGTGGACCAGTCCTCGCGCCCGCTTTTCTTTCGCAACTGCGGGGTAACCATCTAACCGCATGGAACGCGGACCAAATATTGTTTGACCTTTGCAGCGACCCGCGCAACCAATTGCGGGCAATTCTTTGCACTGGGGGGGAATCATGAATATCGTTATTGGGATGATGCTGCTCGTGTCCGGCACGCAGGATGCGCCGCAGAGCGCACCGCAGACCACGCCTGCGGTGGTCACCGCCACGGCGGGGGGCTCCACACCGATCGTCGCACGCCCGATCGAAACCGCCGTCGCCGGCTCCACGGCCACGCTGGCTCCGAACACCGAAGTCACCGTCAGCATGAACGCCGAGCTGAACTCGAAGAAGTTCAAGAAGGAAGGCCACAAGTTCGACCTGAGCGTCGCGAACAACGTGATGATCGGCGACTTCGTGGTGATCCCGAAGGGCACGCCGGCCTTTGGTATCGTCACCTATCGCACCGGCAAGGGCGCGTTCGGCAAGTCGGCCAAGATGGAGTTCGACATCACCCATATCGAGCTCAACGGCAATCGCATCCCGCTCAAGGGCCATTTCCGCCAGGAGGGCCAGGGCAACACCGGCGCAGCCGTCGGCGCGGCGGTCGCGGTCGGCGTGTTCGGTGCCTTCGTCACCGGCAAGAGCGCGATCGTCGAGCAGGGACGCGAGTACAAGGTGTTCACCACCGAGCCGCTCAACGTCCAGATCCCGGGCGGCGGCCCCGCCACCCGCTGATCCTGCCTTTTCAGGTTACGAGACGCCCCTGGAAGCCCATGCTTCCGGGGGCGTTTCAATGCGGCAGCCTGCCCCAGCCTTCGAGCTGCTCCTCGGCGCCGGCCGCATCCAGGTCCCCCGCCTCGCTGTGGATCCAGCAGGATTTGCGCGCCTCGGGGTCGAGCGCGAGCAGGCCCTGCGCCATGATGACCAGCGGCCCTCGGGCGACGATCACGTCGCCACCCGGCACATCGCTTCCCCGCCGATGCAGCTCGGCGGGCAGGTTCATCGGCATTGTCTGCATTTGGGTCACACCCCGGTACGCTCAAGCAGCGTACAACCCGCGACGGGCCTTGCCGGTTCCCAAAAAGACCCGCCGGTCGACCCGTTTCAGCCTCACACCGCGCTGCTGCCCCCAAATCCGGCACCGCGGGCCCCGCTGCTCAATTGATAGGCACTTGTTAAAGCTTTGCCCGGCGTGCATCCGAGGGAGCAAGCCGAGTCCCGCACTGGCACGAACCTTGCCAGACGCGCGGACAGGCAAGCCTCATGTGCCTCGGGGGAAACCGTGAAAAAGATCGAAGCGATCATCAAGCCGTTCAAGCTCGACGAAGTGAAGGAAGCGCTGCACGAAGTGGGCGTCTCCGGCATCACCGTCACCGAAGCCAAGGGCTTCGGCCGTCAGAAGGGCCATACCGAGCTCTATCGCGGCGCAGAATATGTCGTGGACTTCCTTCCCAAGGTGAAGCTCGAGGTCGTCGTGGAGGACTCGCTTGCCGATCGCGTGGTCGAGGCGGTTGCCGCGGCGGCGCAGACCGGCCGGATCGGCGACGGCAAGATCTTCGTGATCCCGGTCGAGACCGCGCTGCGCATCCGCACCGGCGAGCGCAACGAAAACGCGATTTGACGCGGCGCAACATAGCGTCGATGTAGCGCCCTTCCGGGGCAAGATTCTTTCCCGATTCGTCGGGTCAACGAAAGAGAGCGAAAGGGTTCAACAATGGCGAATTCGGCCAGCGACGTTCTGAAGATGGTGAAGGACAACGAGATCGAGTGGATCGATCTGCGTTTCACCGATCCCAAGGGCAAGTGGCAGCACCTCACCATGGTCGCCAAGGTGATCGGCGAGGACGAGCTGACCGACGGCCTGATGTTCGACGGCTCGTCGATCGAGGGCTGGAAGGCGATCAACGAGTCGGACATGATCCTGAAGCCGGATCTGGACGCCGTCTGGATCGATCCGTTCTCGGCCACCCCGATGCTGATCCTGGTCTGCGACATCGTCGAGCCCTCGACCGGCGAGCTCTATGCCCGTGACCCGCGCTCGACCGCGAAGCGCTCCGAGGCCTATCTCAAGTCGCTCGGCATCGGCGACACCGTCTATGTCGGCCCCGAGGCCGAGTTCTTCATGTTCGACGACGTGCGCTTCGAGAACAGCTACTCGACGTCGTACTACGCGATCGACGACATCGAGCTGCCGGGCAATTCGGGCAAGGAATATGAAGCCGGCAACCTCGGCCACCGTCCGCGCGCCAAGGGCGGCTACTTCCCCGTCGCGCCGGTCGACTCGGCCGTCGACATCCGTGGCGAGATGGTTGCCACGATGCTCGAGATGGGCCTGCCCTGCGACAAGCATCACCACGAAGTCGCCGCGGCGCAGCACGAGCTGGGCCTGACCTATGGCACGCTGGTCGAAACCGCCGACCGCATGCAGATCTACAAGTATGTCGTGCACCAGGTCGCCAATGCCTATGGCAAGACCGCGACCTTCATGCCGAAGCCGATCAAGGAAGATAACGGCTCGGGCATGCACACCCACATCTCGATCTGGGAGAAGGGCGCCAACACCTTCGCGGGCAATGGCTATGCCGGCCTGTCGGACGCGTGCCTCTATTTCATCGGCGGCGTGATCAAGCACGCCAAGGCGCTCAACGCCTTCACCAACCCGTCGACCAACAGCTACAAGCGCCTGGTCCCGGGCTATGAGGCTCCGGTGCTGCTCGCCTATTCGTCGCGCAACCGCTCGGCTTCGTGCCGCATCCCGTACGGTGCCGGCACCAAGGCGAAGCGCGTCGAGTTCCGCTTCCCGGACGCGCTGGCCAATCCGTATCTCTGCTACGCGGCGCTGCTGATGGCCGGCCTCGACGGCATCCAGAACAAGATCCACCCGGGCGACCCGATGGACAAGAACCTGTACGACCTGCCGCCGGCGGAGCTCGAGCAGGTCCCGACCGTCTGCGGTTCGCTCCGCGAGGCGCTGGACAGCCTGGAAGCCGATCAGGACTTCCTGCTCAAGGGCGACGTGTTCACCAAGGACCAGATCGCGGCGTACATCGACATCAAGCGCGGCGAAGTCGCCCGCTGGGAGATGACCCCGTCGCCGGTCGAATACGACATGTACTATTCGGCCTGATCCTTCCGGACAGACCAGAAGCGAAGCGCCCGGGCCGGAAGGTCCGGGCGTTTTTGTATCCGCTTGCCGGTGATTGCACGGAATCGGCCAAATAGGCGCTTCCCCCGACAGCGCGGCTGTGATGAATCGAGGCATCCTTGGGGGAGGAGCATGATGGTTCCGGCAATCTTGAAGCGCACCGTCCTGCTATGGGCCTTCGTGCTCGCTGCCTGCACGGTCCAGCTGGCACCCGCCTATGATCCGGCGCTGGTCCAGGGGCTGGACCAGACCAATACCCAGGCGCTGACGCTCTTTGCGGAGCTGGAGACCGGCTCGCCGGCCTCGGACTTCCCCTCTTATGCGCCGCGCTACGCCGCGCTGATCGGCCAGTTCGAATCCCTCCGCCAACAAGCGATGGCCCGCCAGATCCCACCGCTCGCCAAGCGGCTTTCCGGGCTCAAGCTCGTCGGGAAGCTCTGCAAGAGCGAAACCGATCCCGCTGCCTGCGTGAACACCTCGCCGGCCAGCCTGGCGCAGATCCTGAGCACCTTCCGCCGGATGCGGGACACCCACAGGAGCGCCGGTCTCCAGCCCGATATCGTCGTCCTGTTCCGTGGCAACTATGATCCGGCGATCGCCCAGGCGCTCACCGTCGAAAACGCCTTGAAGCGCTAAGGGGGAAGCCATGGATAGTCAGGACATTCTGGGCAACATGGTCGCCGCGCTGAAGGGCGAGCTCGGCCAGGGCTATTCGACGATCAGCAATTTCATCCAGAACCAGGGCAATCTGCTCGCCCGGCAGGCGGAGAACATCGCGACCTCGCGCGCGACCGGATCGCTCAAGGACGACGACGAGCTGTTCGCGTTCTTCCTCCAGGGTCTCCAGCAGAATGCCGAGAACGCCGCGCGGTCGGTCGTCATGCTGTCGGCGCTGACGATCGAGCAGGCGTGGAACGCGATCGCCGGTGCACTCTGGGGCGGTGTCCGCGCGATCCTGACCGGTGCCGGATTCCCCGCCAATCGCCTGCCGGAAACGCCGCCGTTCAACCTCTGATTCTGCGGCACGGCAGGTGCATTTCCTGCAACCGCAAATCCCCGCGACGCCGCTTGGTTCGCCTCCGCAACGAGCGTAAATGACGTCCTCGCGGCACTCGCCGCACCTCGCCGCGTGCAAGCGGCATCGAAGGCATTCGAAATGCTCCCGACATCGCTGGTAATTCTCGCCCCGATCGGGGTGATCGTGCTTGCGTTTGCGTTGAATTCTTTCGGCATCAACCAGGAATATGAGCGCGGCGTCGTCTTCCGCCTCGGCCGGCTCCACGAGACCAAGGGGCCGGGCTGGTTCTGGCGCATCCCGCTGGCCGACCGCATCGTGAAGGTCGACCTGCGCACCCTCACCTGGGCGCTCGACACGCAGGAGACGGTCACCCGCGACGGCGTCGCGGTGCGCGTCAACGCGGTACTCTGGTTCCGCGCCGCCCAGGCAGAGCGCGTCGTCACCACCGTCGCCGACTGGCGCAGCGCGGTGATCCAGGCCGCCGAGACCGCGATGCGCGACGCGATCGGCCAGAGCGACCTCGACCGGATGCTCAAGGACCGCACCGCGATCAACCAGCGCCTGCTCGAACTGCTCGCCCAGACCTGCGAGCGCTGGGGCGTCGCGATCGACGCCGTCGAGATCAAGGACCTCGACATCCCGTCCCAGATGCAGCGTGCGATCGCCAAGGAGGCCGAAGCGATCCGCGAGAAGCGCGCCCGCATCATCAAGGCCGAGGGCGAGCAGGAAGCCGCCCGCACCCTCGCCGATGCCGCGAACGTCATCGCCGCCAGCCCGGGCGCACTCGAGCTGCGCCGCCTGCAGACGCTCACCGAGATCGGCGTCGAGCATAATTCGACGATCGTCGCGATGTTCCCCACCGAACTGCTCGAAGCGGCGCGCAAGCTCGGCGCCGCCTGATCGCGAGGACATGAAAAAGGGGCGCCCGGTCTCCCGAGCGCCCCTCCCCCCATACGCCGCGCCTCAGAAGTCGTAGCGCAGCGAACCCGAGATCGTCCGCCCGTTGATCGCGCGGCCCGAGCCGATGCCGTTGGCGGGCACCGTGCTCTGCGAGATCTCGAAGAAGCCGATCTTGTCGAACAGGTTGTTCGCGTTGAGCATCAGCTGGACCCGCGGCAGCGGGCGAACCTGCAGGAACGCGTTGACCACGGTGAAGCCCGGCATGCGCAGCAGGTTGCTGTCCTGCGCATAGCTGCTGGTCAGGCCCACCACGTTCGCACCCACGGTGAAGTGCTTCGTCTCGAACTGCGGCGTCGCCTCGAAGGCCCAGGCCGGCTGGTGGCGCGGTTCCTTGCCGGTCAGCGTCGAGTCGAGCTTGTCCTCGGTGATCTTCGCCTTGGTATAGGTCGCGCCCGCGGTGATGCTGAACGCACCCCGGCGGAAGCCGCCTTCCATCTCCAGGCCATAGGCCCGGTAGCTGCGGATGGTCTGGTTGGCCGAGCCGTTGAGCACATTGTGATCATCGGCATGCGCGAGGAAGGCGGTGGCGTTGAAATTGGCGCCGCCCTTGCGGAACTTGAAGCCGCCTTCCAGCTGGCGAACCGCGTCATATTTGTCGCTGTCATTCGCCACACTGCCATCGGTCGTGCTCACCACCGGGGTGAACAGGATCTTGTCGGCATTGGCGCGCCCGCCCTTGCTGTAGCGGGCGAACAGCGAGAAGGGCTCGGCGACGCGGTAGTTGATGCCGGCCGAATAGCTCAGATAGCCATAGTCATAGTTCACTGGCGCCGGCTGGCTCAGCGGCAGCCAGGCGACGCTGCGCTCGGGCACGCTCAGCGTACCGTCGCCATTGACGTCGTACGAGATCAGCCCGGTGCCCCGACCGCCCAGATCAGCGCCGTAGAGCGACCCGCGCACCTTGCCGATGTCGTAGCGCAGGCTGCCGCCGATCGCGACCTTGCCGACATGATAGTTGACCGAGCCATAGGGCGCGGTGACATCATACTTCACGTCGAAGATGCGGCGGAACTTGCTGCTGCGGCCCCGGCCATAGGCGTAGAAGCCGTCCTGGGTCTGGGCCACGCCGGCGGCGTTGAAGATGTTGACCATCGCAGTCTCGCCATTGCCGGCGACATCGACGTCGATCGCCGAGTGGAGCCACTCGGAATTGAGCGTCTGGATCGCCTTGTAGACGCCGGCCGTCATCGTCAGCTTGCCCTTGCCGACGCCCCAGACGCGGGTGGCACGCAGGTCGTTGGTGAAGTTGTCGAGCGAGCGGGCGCGGGTCTCGGCCATGTAGTAGAGCGCGAGCAGGCCGTTGCCATTGGCGTTCGCGGGGACCAGCTGGCCGGCCTTGGGGCCGGTGGCATAGCGCGCGGTGGCGCCGGCGCCGCCCTGCGACGCGGCGAAGTTCGCCACCGTGTCCGCGCTATTGGCGAAGACGCGCAGGAAGTCGCCCGAGTTCTTCGAGAAGCGCGCCTTCTCGCTGATCGTCCAGCCGCCGAAGTCGAACTGGGCCTCGAGCCCGATCGACTTGGACTTGGGATGCATGCCGTCCTTCACCGGGAAGCGGTGCAG
This sequence comes from Sphingomonas kyeonggiensis, assembly GCF_014204495.1. Classification (GTDB taxonomy): domain Bacteria; phylum Pseudomonadota; class Alphaproteobacteria; order Sphingomonadales; family Sphingomonadaceae; genus Sphingomonas; species Sphingomonas kyeonggiensis_A. The sequence continues at coordinate 739,941 of NZ_JACHLN010000003.1, forward strand.
CTGGTTCTTGCCGTCCAGCGTCGTCACCGGGCTGATGTTCGGCGAGAGCACCGAGTCGCTGCGAATGTCGAAATTCGCCAAGTTGGCGATCACCGGATTGGCATCGGTGCCGGTCAGCTTGAAATAATAGGGCGCGAAGGTCGGCGAGCGATCGTCGAGATACTTCGCGTTCAGCCGGATATAGCCGTTGCTGAACTGGCGGGTGACGTTGAACTTGATCTGGCCGCCGCGATAGCCGGTGAAGCCGATCTCGCGCGGACCCTCGCCCCAGCGATAGAAGCCGCCGACATGGAAGCGGAGATTCTCGCTGAACTTCGCGCCATAGTCCGCATCGATGCGGTTCTCGCCATAGTCGAGCCCGCGGGTGACCTGCACCGCGCCGCCCGGCTGATCGCCGGTCTTCGAGATCAGGTTGATCAGGCCGCCCGGCGAGTCCGAGGCGAAGGTCGAGGCCGAGCCGCCGCGGATCGATTCCACCGCCGCCAGGTTGAAGTCCGCGCGCAGGAACACGTCGCCGCCGAAGTTGAAGAAGTCGCCGAACTCGAGCGCCGGCAGGCCGTCTTCCTGCAGCTGCATGTACTTGGAGCCGCCAGCCGCAAGCGGCAGGCCGCGCACGGTGTAGTTGGCATTGCCCTCGCCGATCGCGGATTCGACGCGCAGGCCGGGCATGGTGCGCAGGATATCGCCAAGCGGACGCGGCCCGAGCTTCTCGATCTCGCTCGCCTTGAGCGCGCTGGTCGAGGTCGCGCTGTCGAGCCGGTCACGCCCCTTGGCGACACCGGTCGAGAACACATCCTGCGTCGCGGGCTTGGCCGGCTTGGCCGCGTCGGTTTCCTTCGGCGCGGTCTCGGTCTGCGCCAGCGCAGGCGTAGCAGCACAGCTCGCCGCGAAGGCAAGCAACAGGTAACGTAATTTCACTTCGGCCCCTTCCCCATTAAATGCGCAATTCTTGTAATTTTGACTTTATAGAACCGATCCGGGACGAAGCTTCGTTCGGGGACATTTTTCGGAAACATTTGCCGTACTGCGCGGTACGCCGGGAGCGATTGATCGGGCCGGTTCCGGTGTGATAGCCCGCTGCATCACCCGGAGGTTTCCCCGCATGCGTCTATCCCGTCTCGCCGCCGCCGCGCTGCTGCTCGGCACGTCCGCGCTCGCCGCGCCTGCCCTTGCCCAGACCGCGCCTGCCAAGCCCAAATACGGGACCTGGGGCGTCGACTATGCGACGATGGACAAGAGCGTGAAGCCGGGCGACGACTTCTTCCGCTTCGCCGAAGGCAGCTGGCTGCGCGACGCGCCGATCGCGCCGGACAAGTCGCGCGCCGGCTATAATTACGACCTGCCCGACGAGACCGAGGTCGAGGTCCGCACCCTGGTCGAGGGCGCCGGCGCGCACCCCGTGGATCCGGTGATGCGCCAGGTCAGCGACTTCTACGCCGCCTGGATGGACGAGGCCGGGATCGAGGCGCGCGGCACCGCACCGCTCAAGCCCTATCTCGGGCGGATCGCCGTGGTGAACGACCGCAAGGCGCTCAACCTGCTGATGGCCGAGCCGGGTTATGCCGCGCCGATCGGCATCGGCATCTCGGCCGACGAGAAGAACCCGACCCAGTACACCGTGATGGCCGGCCAGGCGCGCCTCGGCCTGCCGACCCGCGACTATTACCTGCTGCAGGGCGAGAAATACGACACGATCCGCAAGGCCTATCGCGCCTATGTCGTGAAGATCCAGCAGCTCGCCGGCATTCCCGATGCCGAGGCCAAGGCCGACGCGATCCTGGCGCTCGAGACCAGGCTGGCGCAGGACCAGTGGACGCCCGAGGCGCGCCGCGATCCCCAGAAAACCTATAACCCGATGACCCGCGCCCAGCTGGCGAAGCTCGCCCCGGAGTTCGACTGGGACGCGACGCTGGCGCATATGGGCCTGGCGAAGATGCCGACCGTGGTGGTGCGCGAGACCACCGCCGTCACCGCCGCCGGCAAGCGCATGGCCGATGTGCCGCTCGCCACCTGGAAGGACTGGCTCGCCTATCGCTTCGTCAGCGACCACGCCCAGTATCTGCCAAAGGCGTTCGACGACGCCCGTTTCGATTTCTACAGCCGCACGCTCAACGATGTGAAGAGCCAGTCCCCGCGCTGGAAGCGCGGCGTGCGGCTGCTCGACGGCAGCCTCGGCGAAGCGATCGGCAAGATCTACGCCGAGCGCCACTGGACCAGGGAAGCCGCCGCCCAGGCCAATGAGCTGGTCGAGGACCTGCGGGCCGCCTATGCCGACAAGATCAACGCCGCCAAATGGATGGACGAACCCACCCGCAAGGAAGCGCTCGCCAAGCTCGCCGCCTTCGATCCGCGCCTGGGCGGACCGGTGAAATATATCGACTATTCGGCGATGCCGGTCAGCCGCACCGATCCGCTGGCCAACAGCCTCGCCTCGGAGCGGTTCGACTGGAACCTCCAGCTGTCGCGCCTCGGCAAGCCGGTCGACCGCACGCTGTGGGACATGACGCCGCAGACCGTGAACGCCTATTATGACCCGGTCCTCAACCAGGTCACCTTCCCCGCTGCCCAGCTCCAGCCGCCCTTCTTCGATCCGGCGGCGGACCCGGCAGTGAACTATGGCGAGACCGGCGCGACGATCGGCCATGAGATGGGCCACGGCTTCGACGACGAGGGTCGCCAATATGACGCAAGCGGCAAGCTGCGCGACTGGTGGACCAAGGAATCCGCCGATCGCTACACCGCGCATGCCCAGGCACTGGTCAAGCAGTTCGACAGCTACGAGCCGATCCCCGGCGTCCATATCAAGGGCCAGCTGACCCTGGGCGAGAATCTCGGCGACCTGGGCGGGCTCGAGGCGGCGTACGCCGCCTATCGCCGCTACGTGTCGCGCCACGGCGAGCCCGTAGTGATCGACGGCTATACCGGCGACCAGCGCTTCTTCCTCGCCTATGCGCAGAGCTGGCAGGGCAAGGCGCGCGAAGGCGCGCTGCGCGCCCAGCTGCTCTCCAATCCGCACAGCCCGGAGGAATATCGGGTCAACGGCATCGTCCGGAACATGGACGAATGGTATGCCGCGTTCGGCGTGAAGCCCGGCGACAAGCTGTATTTGCCGCCCGAGGAGCGCGTCCACGTCTGGTAAGCCAGCGGGACTAAAGGAAAAAGGGCGCCGAGATCCGATCCCGGCGCCCTTTTCTTTGCCATCATCATGCACATCGATGAAATAAACTATTCAAACCGAAATGGCGCCATTTTCATCAAATATATGAACGGCACGTCAATTATATAATCCAGCTTGCAAATCCACTTCCGTGGAATAGTTTCGGCCCCGCAACTTGCTGAATGACGATTCGAGTCTTGCACAAGACACGAGCTCATTTGAAACGTTGCAGATATTTGGCTGCTGCATTGCGGATCCACGGATCCGCCATCTGTCGCCAGAGGGGAGGATCGCGATGGCCGAGAAGAACCGGTTCGACAGTCAGGTCGTCGATTCCATCGGCTTGGGTGCGCGTCTTTCCCTCGCTGCCCGCCCCGCCTGATCGCCCGCCTACCCCGCCCCAGACCAGCCCAGGAAGGAAGCTCCCATGGCATTTCCCACGGCAATCAACAGCCAGATCACCGACAGCGTCACCCAGGCGAACACCAAGGTGCTGGGCGACGCCCCGGCGATCGCGATGGGCAATCTGTTCGTCGCCACTTCGCAGGCGCTGTCCAACGCCGCGCACAACGCCACCACCGCCCAGCAGCAGAGCTGGGTCACCGCCCAGGCGGCCACGACGATGAGCGTGACCACCCTCTATTCGCTCGACACCGCCGAAGGCGTCGAGCTGACGGATCTTCTCCACGCCCTTCGCCCGGCGGCCTGAACGCAGAAAGGAACAGGAAGATGGCATTCCCCACTTCGGTCAACGACCAGATCACCGACAGCGTCACCCAGGCCAACGTCAAGGTGCTCGGCGATGCCCCGGCCATCGCGCTCGGCAATCTCTACCAGGCGACGGCGCAGGCGCTGGCCAATGCCGCGCACAACGCCACCAACGCCCAGCAGCAGAACTATGTAACGGCCCAGGCCGCGACGACGATGGGCGTGGCGACGCTCTATTCGCTGGACACCACGACCAGCGGCATCGCGACGCACGACATCCTGTCGGCCTGAGCCGGACACCGCGCCCAGGAGCACGATCATGAGCTCAACGTTGAACGCCCAGGTGGTCGATTCCATCGCCTCCACCAGCACGCTGGTCGTCGGCCAGGCGCCGGCCGGCGCACAGGCGATGGTCGACCTCGCCGCCGCGCATGCGCTGGGCACGCTTCTCCACGGCGCGGTCCATCGCCACCAGCAATCGGCGATATCGGGCGCGGCGGCCGCCACCGCGGCCTGCACGCGCATCCTCGCCGCGCGCCGGCTCGTCGCGCCGGCACCCGTGCCCCCGTCCCCTCCTGCCCCAGCCGCCACCCCGCGCGCCAGCAAGGAGGGCTGAGCCATGGCCGACGAAACCGAAACCGCGCCGCAGGCGCCCGGGGTCGATCCCGCCATCCTCGACGCGATAAGCCAGACCCAGCTTGCCACGCTCGGCCAGCAGGTGCTGCTGTCGGGCGGAGCCGGGCGCGCCTATCAGTCGGTCGCCGCCTCCGCCGCGATCGCGGTGCAGGACGCGACCGACATGCTGCGCAACATCTCCACCGTCTCGACCACCGCGATCGGCGTGGCGATGGCGCAGATGCTCGAGGGCGATGCCGGCGCGCGGGAAACGCTCGCCGCGGCGCAGGCCACGCTCGACACCGCGGTGCGGAGCTATGCGACGATCTGCGAAGCCGCCGCCACCGCGCTCAAGGGCTTTCCCAGCGCCTGAGGAGAAACCGGGATGACACTGATCGTCGCATCCAAGCCGGTCTTCCAGCCGGCGGGTCTGTCGCAGCCCGCTTTGCTCGTGCTGAGCTGCATCGACGGCGGCAATGAATGGCTCGCCCACGCGATCCAGGCACCGCGCGTCTATGCCTTTGACGACGAGATGGCGCTCGTCGTCGCCGCCCAGCAGGGGCTGCACGGCATGCCGCTGGTGCTACTGCCCAAACTCGGGCTGCTGGCGGGCGCGGCGCGGCTGATCGCGCTGTCCGCAGCCGACCTGCGCCTGCTGATGGCGGTGGAGGCAGGCAGCGAGGACGCCGCCACCACCGCCGCCGCGCAAACGCTGCTGGCGGGCGAGGCGCTGTACACCGCCGCCGATCTCGCCGCGGTCGATACGCTGCTCAAGTCGCTCGGCGTGGCGGGCGCGCCGCTGTTCCAGGCGCTGTCGCTCGGCGATCGGATCGCGCTGCTCGACCTCAAGGCGCAGCTCGCCGCCGATGGCGCACCGACCGCCGCGGCGCAGAAGGCCGCGGCCCGCTTCGCCATCGACTGGGCCTATGGTCCGGTCGAGTTCGTCGACTATCTGGGCGCGTTCCTCGCGCTCACCGCCGGCAGCTCCCCGCTGGGCGCCGACGATGCCCGCGCCGCGCTCGCCGCGCTGGCGCCGATGCTGTTCGATGCGCTCGACTGCCCGGCGGTCGCTGGCTTCGTCGCGCCGGAAGCCGTTGCCGGGGCGGTCGCCGGATGGATCCGCACGGGCCGCCGGATAGGCTTCCCCCGCCTGTCGCGCGGCGTCTGGCAGCTTGTCGTCCATGGCGGCTATCGCGGCGAGACCGGCACAGCGGGCCAGGCACTGGTCGATGCGCATCTCGATCAGGCCAAGGCGTTCCTGACCCGTGCCTCGCTCGATCGCGCCCGCCTTGCCCAGGATGGCGGCACGGCGCATTTCGCGGCGCGCGAGCCGGACCAGCCCGGCGAAGTCGGGCTGCAGCTCGATGCCACGGGCGCGATCACGCTCGAGCACTTCGCCCCGGCCTAGGCCGGCCTCAGGCAGCAGGAGACAGGCTATGAGCGACGACCTGATGGATGCCCATGCCGCGATCGCCAACGCGGTGGCGGAGGAAGCACTGGCAATATCGCGGACCGCCACCGTGACACAGCCCGAGCCCGCACCGGAAACGCTGGCCAGCGCCGCCCCACCGGCCAGGGCCGCCCCCAAGCCCAGGGCCGCAGCCAAGCCCAGGCCCGCCACCAAGCCAAAGCCGCCCCCGAAGAAATAAGCGCCCGGCTCCCTGTCGGAATACCGGGCGCTCCCCCTTTTACCCGTTAGCGCGTGCCCAGCTTCAGGCTCGCGGCGATGCCATAGATGCGCGGTTCGCCGGCGATGAAGGTCGGCATGCCCAGCGCGTCGCCGGTGTTGCCGGCGTCCTTGATGTACTTCTGGTTGAAGGCGTTGGTGACGAAGCCCTCGATCCGCCAGCGGCCATTGTCGGTCTCGAAGCCGAGCCGCGCATCGACCAGCGCATAGCTGCCCTGGACCTCGTCCTGCACCAGGTCGGGTACCAGGTTGTTCACCTGCAGCGCCGGCAGGTCGTTGTCGTCGTCGAAGAACACCTTGGACTGCCAGGTCAGGCTCGGGGTGAAGTCGATCTTCACCGGGCCGGCCGGCACCTTGAACTGCACCGCCACCGCGGCGCTGTGATCGGGCGACAGGCGGAAGCGGTTGCCCTCGCGCGCGCCGGCGCTGAAGCGGCTGTGGTTATAGGCATAGCTGCCGAACAGGTTGACCCAGTCGGCCGGGCGCCAGTTGACCTGCCCTTCGAAGCCATAGCTTTCGGCGCGGCCGGCATTGATCGTGACGAAGGTCGTGCCCTGCTGCTCGGTCGTCTGGAAGTTCGAGTAGCGATAATAGAACACCGAGCCGTCGATGAAGAGCGTGCGGTTGGCGAGCGCGGTCTTCACGCCCGCCTCATAGCTGTCCACCGTCTCGGACGGCAGCACGTTGAAGCGTGCCGCGCCGCCCGGGGCCGAAGGCGCGCCGACGGCCAGGATCTCGGGACGGCGGCCCCGCGCATAATTGGCGTAGATGTTCGCTTCGGGCGAAAGCTCGTACTTGGCGACCGCGCGCCAGGTGAAGCCGCTGTCATTGTGATCGGCGCTGTAGAGCTGGCCGTTGGTGCCGGTCGGCTGCGCCCCCAGCCCGAACAGCGGCACCGGATAGAGCGCCGAGGTCGGGATGTTCGCGGCACCGGGCACCGCCAGCGCGCCGAGCAGCGCGGTGCGGGTCGCCGCCGGCTGGCCGAGCGCACCGATGAACCCGCCCAGGATCGAGCGGCCGTTGCTCACTGCCGAGGAGAAGCCGGTGGTCTTCGCGTCATGGCTCCAGCGCAGGCCGGCACCCAGTTCCAGCCGCTCGGTGACGTTGAAACTGACATCGCCGAACAGGTCCCAGCTCTCGGTGCGTCCGTAGTTCGTCGTGGTTTCCTGATGCGCCGACTTGAGGTTCGCCGCGATCGCCTGGACCTGGGCGGTGGGCAGCGCCACGCCGTACGCACCCGCCACACCCTGGAGCAGCTGGCCGGTAAAGGCGGTGTTCGAGAACAGCGCCAGCGGCGCCGGATCGCTCGCCGCGCGGCCCGGGATCGCGCCGCCGCCGTTCAGCGTGTTGGTCAGGCGGGCCAGGGCGACGCGCTCGTCGAACTGCGACGGCGCGCGCTGGAAGCCGTTCTCGCGGAAATAGGTGCCGCCGAAGAACGCCGTCATCCGGTCGTTCTTCCAGGTCAGGCGCAGCGTACCCATGGTCTGGTCGCCCTGCGCGTCCTCGGCCGCGGTCAGCGCCGGCAGCGAGATGCCGTCGGCGTCGAAGATCTCGATGCCGGCGAACTCGCGGTACGATCCGATCGCGTTGAGCGAGAGGTTGGGCGAGAAGTCGTAATTGGCGATGCCGGTCACGCCCCACACGTCGCGGTCGAGACCCAGCGGCCGCCCGCGCTCGAAGCTCGACGGGCTGGCCAGCGCCGCGCCGCTGTTGCGCCCGCGATCGCCGATCACCGCGCCGGTGGTCGGGTTGGTGGGATTGTAGGCGATCGACTTGAACGAGGTGCCGGTCGCCTTGTCGTGCTGGTAGTTGCCGATCAGGTCGAAGGTGAGCGCGCCGGGCGCCCAGCGCAGCGATCCGCGCACCGCCTCGGACTTGATGCCGTTGAAATCGTCGCCGCCCAGCAGGTTGGTGACAAAGCCGTCGCGCTCCTTGATCCGGCTGGCGACGCGGATGGCGAGATCGTCGCTCAGCGGCAGGTTCACCGTCTGGTCGATGCGATAGCCGTTGAAGTTCGAGTATTGCCCATAGACATAGCCATAGGCGTTCTTCGGGTCGGCCTTGGCCTGGACCAGGTTGACCGCGCCGATCAGCGCGCCGCGGCCATAAAGGGTCGATTGCGGCCCCTTGGCGACTTCGACGCGCTCCATGTCGAACAGCTCGACATAGGAGCCGCGCGACTTGGAGATCGAAACGCCGTCCTGGAAAACCGAGACGCGCGGCTCGTTATAGGCCGCGCCCGAGTCCGAGGTGATGCCGCGCATCACGAAGCCGGGGTTGTTGGGCGACTGATTCTGCACGTCGAAGCCCGGGATGAACTGGCCAAGCCGGTCGAACTCGGTGATGCCCAGGTCGTCGAGGAACTGGCCCTGCAGCGCGGTCAGCGCGAACGGCACGTCCATCGGCTTCTGCTCGACCAGCTGCGCGGTGACGACGATCTCGCCGCCCTCGCTCTGCGTGGCCGCTTCCGGCTGCGCGGCTTCCTGCGCGGCCGCGTCGGTGGCGGCGAGCAGGGCAATCGGGCTTGCAAGCGCGAGCAGCGCGTAGCGGATGGACATGATGTGCTCCCTGTTGTTGCGGGAGCGTTCCCCTGCCCCCTGATCAGGGCCGATGGCCCGGGATCATGACAGCCATGTTGCGGCGCAACGAAATCTTACATTGTCCGATCACCCCGAAACGGTCGCGTTTCCGCGGCACGGAGCGAAATCGCGTCTCACCAGTTTAACAATAGCTTCTAAGGTGATGGCCATGCGTAGCTTATCGACCATCTCCGCCCTGCTTCTCGTCACCGCGTGCAGCAGCGGAGGTGGCGGCGGTAGTCCTGCGCCAACGCCCACGCCGACTCCGACCAATACCGCTCCCAGCTTCACCTCGGGCGCGACCGCGAGCGTGGTGGAGAACACCACCGCCGCCTATCAGGCGGCCGCGACCGATGCCGAGGGCAATCCGATCACCTTCACGATTGCGGGTGGCGCGGATGCCGCGCGCTTCGCGATCACCGCGGCCGGCGCGTTGAGCTTCGTCGCCGCCCCCAATTTCGAAGCACCGGCCGATGCGGATGCCGACAATGTCTACCAGGTCCAGCTCCGCGCCAGCGACGGAACGCTTTCGTCGACGCGGGACCTGGCCGTCACCGTCACCAACAGCCGCGAAGGCATTGCGGTGAAGCGGGTCGGCACCGGTTTCACCCAGCCGGTCATGGTCTCCGCGATTCCCAATGACAGCCGGGTGATCGTGACGGAGAAGGGCGGCGGCATCTGGCTGCTCGATCCGGCCACCGGCGCCAAGACGCTGCTCACCACGATCACCGGCCTGTCCACCGATGGCGAGCGCGGCCTGCTCGGCCTGGCGGTGCAGCCCCAGCTCGGCCAGGGCGTCCAGCCCCAGGCCGGCACCGCCACCGACGGCCCCTTCTTCATCCACCGCACGGTCACCGACGGCACGATCGTGATCTCGCGGATCGCCCGCAACGGCACGTCCTGGCCACAGATCGACATCGTCAGCATCCCGCATCCGACCAACAACAATCACAATGGCGGCTGGCTCGGCTTCGGGCCGGACGGCAATCTTTATGTCGGGATCGGCGATGGCGGCGGCGGTGGCGATCCGTCGAACAACGCCCAGAACCCCAATTCACGGCTCGGCAAGATCCTGCGCATCGCGCCCAATCCCGATCCCTATGCGGGGGCCGCGCCCAGCTATTACATGCCGGCGCCGGGCAATCCCTATATCGCGGGCGGCGGCGATCCGTGGGTCTTCGCGATCGGCCTGCGCAACCCGTTCCGCAACAGCTTCGGTCCCGATGGCCGGCTCTATATCGGCGATGTCGGCGAAGGCGCGATCGAGGAAGTCAACGTCGCGCGCCCCAACCAGCCCGGGCTCAATTTCGGCTGGAAGTTCCTGGAGGGCACCAATCCGTTCAGCGGCACCGCACCCGCCGGGCTCACCGCGCCGGTCACCCAATATACCCACGGCTCCGGCCCCAAGCAGGGCGCGTCGATCATCGGCGGCTATGTCTATCGCGGGCCGGTCACGTCACTCCAGGGCAGCTATGTCTTCGGCGATTTCGTCAGCGGCAATATCTGGACCGTACCGGCCGCCTCGCTCGTCCAGGGCCAGCTCTTCGCCAGCACCAATTACGAACGCCGCAATCTCGACTTCACCCCGGATGCCGGAACGATCAACAGCCTGTCCTCCTTTGGCGAGGATTCGGCCGGCAATCTCTATCTGGTCGACATCGGTGGCAGCATCTTCATGATCCAGCCCGGATAGGTTATTCTGCTCCCGCAATAAAATGGGAGGACTGCCATGAAGTCTCTGTCCCTCGTGTCGGGCATCGCCCTTGCGGCGCTTGCGCTGCCGCTTTCGCCGGCCTTCGCCCAGACCAGCACCCCGCCGCCGCAGGATGATCAGCAGGACCAGAGCCAGGATGCCGAGGTGCTGATCGTCACCGGCTCGATGCGCGTGCGCCAGGGCGGCGCGCAGGACATCAAGCATTTCCGCACGGCCGCCGCCTCTGCCGGCCTGCCGCTTCCCGGAGGGCTCACCGTCGAGGGGCTGATGGGCGAGCACGACCTCACCCTTCCCAGCAGCACCGCCTGCCGCCAGCTCTTCTGCATCGTCGCCGAATCGATGCCCGCCGCCCTGCCGCTGCGCGCGGACGACAAGCTGTTCGTCGGCGTCGGCTTCGCATCCAACCTCGATGCCAGCCAATGGAAGCGCGAACCGCTCAACCTTGTCGCGGTGGTCGACCAGTCCGGCTCGATGACCAACGAGCCGATCGAGCTGGTTCGCCAGAGCCTGCTCAAGATCCTCGGCCAGATGCGGGCGGGCGACCGGATGTCGATCATCCTCTATGGAAACGATGCGCATGTGCACCTGAAGCCGCTCGATTTCGCCGGCAACCGCGATCGCATCGCAGCCGCGATCCGCGCCATCGACATCGACGGCGCGACCAACATGGAATCGGGCCTGCGCCTCGGCTATGACACCGCCATCGCCGACGCGCCCGGCTTCAAGGGCAACACCCGCGTGATGCTATTCACCGACGAGCAGCCCAATGTCGGCGCCTCCGACGCCGAAAGCTTCATGGGCATGGCCGAGGCAGCCTCGCACAAGGGCATCGGCCTCACCACGATCGGCGTCGGCGTGCAGTTCGATGCCGCGCTTGCCACCAGGGTGTCGAGCACCCGCGGCGGCAACCTGTTCTTCATCGCGGACGCCGCCGAAGTCGCCAGCGTGTTCGACAAGCAACTCGATACGATGGGCAGCGAAGTCGCGCACGATCTCGCGCTCACGCTCAAGCCCGCCGCCGGCTACCGGATCTCGGGCGTGTTCGGCGTCCCCGCCGATGTGATGGAGGAAACCGCCGAGGGCACGATCACCGTCCGCGTGCCCACCGTATTCCTGAGCACCAATGGCGGCGGCATCTTCGCCACGCTGGCCAAGGCATCGGACCGCCAGGACCTTCCCCCTGCCCAGCTCGCGGCCGGCACGCCGGTGCTCGACGTGTCGGTGAGCTGGAAGGACGCCAAGACCGGTACGCCCGGCACCGACCGTGCCGCCGCCCTGGCGCCGGCAAGCAAGGCCAGCGTGGCGCTCCAGTCCGCGCATCTGCTGGTCGACGAGTTCCTTGCGGTGCGCGACGCCTCGGTCGCCTATCACAAGAACGAGAACCCCAAGGCCGCCTTCGCCCTGCTCGATGGGCTGGCCGGCCGCATCGAGGCGGCATCGCTGCCCGGCATGGACGACGAGACCAAGCTGGTCGGCAACATGCGCGCCCAGGCCGCCTTCTATTCCGGCTATGGCGGCGAACTGCCCAAGGCGATGCGCCACCTCGCCGTGGTCGGCCGCTGGGAAGTCACCGGCGCGACCGGCTTCGAGGACATCCATCGCGGCGACCGGATGGAATTCACCAAGGGAATGGAGCTGCTCACCTATCGCAAGGCGAGCGGATTCGAGTCCGCCGACGAGACCGAAGACTATGAGATCAACGAGAAGCAGGTGCATCTCGTCGCTTCCAGGCTGGTGATGAACTACCGCCCGAACGGCGACAAGATGGTCATGTCGCTCTCGGACAATGACGGCCGCGCCTATATCTGGCTCCGCCGCATGGATTGAACAGGCGCCGGGCCGGTTGCGGCTTGCAACCGGCCTCCCGCCCCGCCATCTCCATACCACAAGTTCGAATCGGAGAGGCGAGAGTGATGCGCAGCTATCTGAAGCAGTTCATCGGTGGCGAATGGGTCGATAGCGTCGGCGGCACCCGCCACGAAGTCATCAACCCGGCGACCGAGGAAGCGGTCACCGAGATCACCCTCGGCTCCGAAGCCGATGTCGACAAGGCCGTGGCTGCGGCGCGCAAGGCGTTCGAGAGCTTCTCGCGCACCAGTGTCGAGGAACGCGTCGCGCTGATCGAGGCTATCCTGGTCGAGTACAAGAAGCGCGCCGGCGACATGGCCGAGGCGATCAGCCTCGAGATGGGCGCCCCGATCAGCCTGGCCAAGACCGCGCAGGTCGGCTCGGGCCTCGGCCATTTCATGTCCGCCGCCAATGCCCTCAAGGAATTCCAGTTCGAGGAGCAGATCGGCAACTCGCTGGTCGTCCATGAACCCATCGGCGTCGTGGCGATGATCACGCCGTGGAACTGGCCGCTCAACCAGATCGTCTCGAAGGTCGCCCCCGCGCTCGCCGCCGGCTGTTGCATGGTGCTAAAGCCTTCGGAAGAGGCGCCCGGTTGCGCGATGATCTTCGCCGAAGTGCTTGCCGCCGCCGGCGTGCCCGCGGGCGTGTTCAACCTGGTCAATGGCGACGGCCCCGGCGTCGGCACCGCGCTCAGCCGCCACAAGGGCGTCGACATGGTGAGCTTCACCGGCTCCACCCGCGCCGGCGTGCTGGTCGCCAAGAATGCCGCCGAGACGGTGAAGCGCGTCCATCAGGAACTGGGCGGCAAGTCGCCCTCGCTGATGCTCGAAGGCGCCGATATGGGCCGCGCAGTCCAGACCACCCTGTTCAGCGTCCTGCTCAATTCAGGCCAGAGCTGCATCGCGCCGACCCGCCTGCTCGTCCCCGCCGGGCTGCAGGACCAGGTCGCCGCCGCCGCCACCGAAGTGATGAAGGCCACCCACACCGGCAATCCCGCCGAGGAAGGCCGCCATATCGGCCCGCTGGTCAACAAGACCCAGTGGGAGAAGGTCCAGGGCCTGATCGCCAAGGGCATGGAGGAAGGCGCGAAGCTCGAGGCCGGCGGCCCCGGCCGCCCGGACGGCGTCGAGACCGGCTATTTCGTCCGCCCGACCCTGTTCTCCGGCGTCACCAACGAGATGACGATCGCCCGCGAGGAGATCTTCGGGCCCGTCGTCACGATCATCCCCTATGCGGATGAGGAAGACGCCGTCCGCATCGCCAACGACACCGATTACGGCCTGTCCGCGGTGGTGTTCGGCAGCGGCGAGGCGGTCAGGCGCGTCGCTCCGCGGCTGCGCGCCGGCATGGTCTATGTGAATGGCGGCCAGCCCGATCCCAACCTGCCCTTCGGCGGCTACAAGCAGTCGGGCAATGGCCGCGAGCACGGCAAGTTCGGCCTGGCCGAGTTCCTGGAAGTGAAGGCCGTGGTGGGCGCGCTCGCCTGATGCGGACCGCCCTGTTCCTCGCCGCTCTGCTCGCGCCGTCGCTGGCGATGGCGCAGCAGGCCGGCGACCAGTTCCAGCTCGTCCGCACCACCGAAACCCAGCAGCGCAGCGCCGGCTCGATGAGCAGCGCGCGCAACAGCGATGCGCTGGTCGAGCGCGTGGTCTCGGCCACGCCGGCGGGCGTCGAGCTCGAATACAGCCTGCCGCCGGGCAGCCGCTCCGCCGACTGGACCTTCCCGCTGCGCGTCTTCCAGCCGCAGTCCGGCCCGCTCCAGCTCCGCAACCGCGCCGAGCTGGAAACGCGCATCGCCAGCTGGCTCAAGGGCGCGAACCTGACGCGCGCCGCCTGTGGCCGCTGGGTCGCCGGCTGGAACAGCTTCCGCATCGAGTGCGACCCCGAGGCCGCGCTGCGCGCCGTCGACGCCTTCGCGATCGGCCAGATCAGGCTCGCCGAGGGCGCCCCCTATGCCGATGCCCAGGCCCAGCGCCCGGTGCCGCTCAAGGCCAAGCCCGACGGCAAGGGCTTCACCGCCGAGCTGGCGATCGATCCCGCGCGCCTTCGCGACGATCTGGCCAGGGGCGATGTCGCCCTGGCCGAGCTCAACGGGCAGAAGCTCAGCCTCGAGGCCGCCCGCAAGGCACGGGCCGCCGACCAGGTCTCGGGCACGATCAAGGTGACGATCGACACCGCCGGCGACGTCCGCCGCCGTGCGCGGGTTGTCACCCAGACGATCACCCGGGGCGGCCAGAGCGAGACCCGCACCACCACCGAGATCGTCGAGCGCCGCCCGATCAAGCAGCGCGTCGACCCGAACAGCATCTGACCCGCCTTCCCCCCGCCCGGGGAGGGAAGCCTTACGGGATCAGCACCGTCGATCCGGTCGTCTTCCCCGCTTCCAGCGCGCGGTGCGCATCGGCGGCATCCTCAAGCGCGAACCGCTGGCCGATGTCCGCCCGCACCGCGCCGCTGCGCAGCATCTGGAACAGCCGCGCGCTGCCCAGCGCGCGCTCCTCGGGCGTCACATAATAATCGAACATCGTCGGCCGGGTGACATAGACCGAGCCGGCCCGCGCCAGCGATCCCAGCGCGACGCCCTCCACCGGGCCGCTGGCATTGCCGAAGCTCACCACCAGCCCGCGCCGCCGCACGCTGGCCAGCGAGCCTTCCCAGGTCGCCTTGCCGACACCGTCGAGCACCACTTCCACGCCCGCGCCGCCGGTGATCCCGCGCACCCATTCGGCCACGCCGTCGCCGCGCGAGACCAGCACATGGTCCGCACCCGCGGCCTCGGCCAGCGCCACCTTCTCCTGCGAACCCACCGTCGCCAGCACGGTCGCGCCGATCGCCTTGAGCCAGCGCACCGCGATCTGGCCGACGCCGCCGGCCGCGGCATGGACCAGCACATGCCAGCCCGGCTCCACCCGGGCGCAGCGCTCGACCAGGAACTCCACCGTGCCACCCTTGAGCAGCGCCGCCGCCGCGGTCTCGTCGCTGATGTCGTCGGGCAGCGCGAACAGGTTCGCTGCCGGCACGTTGCGCGCCGTCGAATAGGCGCCGAGCCCGGGCCCGAAGGTCGCCACCCGGTCGCCGACCGCGAATTCGGTCACGCCCTCGCCCACTGCCTCGATCACGCCCGCCGCTTCGCCGCCCAGCCCGCTCGGCAGCGGCACCGGATAGAGGCCCGAGCGAAAATAGGTGTCGATGAAGTTCAGCCCCACCGCGGTGTTGCGCATCCGCACTTCGCCCAGCGCGAGCGGCGCCAGTTCGACATCCACCCACTGGATGACTTCGGGCCCGCCGGTCCGTTCGATCCGTGCCATACGCTCCATCACGCGACTCCTGCTCAATGTACCGGCCACACCCATAGGATCAGCGGCGTGCCGACCACCAGCACGATCACCGAGAGCGGCGCCCCCAGCCGCGCATAATCGCCGAACCGGTATCCGCCCGGGCCCATCACCAGCGTGTTGCACTGGTGGCCGATCGGCGTGAGGAAATCGCAGCCCGCGCCCACCGCCGTCGCCATCAGGAACGCCTCGGGCCGGTAGCCGAGCTCGCTGGCGAAGGTCGCGGCGATCGGTGCCATCACCAGCACGGTCGCGGCATTGTTGAGGAACGGCGTCACCGCCATCGCCGCCGCCAGGATCAGCGCCACCGCGCCCCAGGGCGGCAGCGTCGCGGCGAAATTCCCCAGCCAGTCGCCGATGATCTGGCTGGCGCCGGTGGTTCTCAGCGAATCCGATACCGGGATCAGCGCGCCGAGCATCACCAGGATCGGCCATTCGATATGGTCATAGGCCTCACGCACCGGCAGCGCACCGCTCAGGATCGTCAGCCCCGCGGCCGCGAAGAACGCCACCGCCACCGGCACATAGCCCAAAGCCGTCGCCAGCATCGCCGCGCCCAGGATCGCGATCGGCAGCAGCCCCTTGCGCGCGCTGCCCAGCCGCAGGGTGCGCTGCGCCAGCGGCAGGCAGCCCAGCTCGCCCAGCCGCTCGAACAGCAGGTCGAGCGGCCCCTGCAGCACGATCACATCGCCCGGCTCGAGCATCACGTCGCCCAGTCGCCGCGCCAGCCGGTCGCCCCGGCGCGATACCGCGATCAGGTTCACCCCGAAGCGCTCGTGCAGTCCCAGCCGCCCGGCGGTCCGCCCGATCAGCGGGCTCTCGGTACCGATCACCGCCTCGATCACCCCGACTTCGCTGCTCGCTCCGTCGGGCGCCTCGCGGTGCGCGCCTTCCAGCTCCAGCCGGTCGCTGGCGATCACTCGCTCCAGGCTGTCGGGCGATCCGGCGAGGATCAGCACGTCCTCGGGCTTGAGCACCGCGTCGGGAAAGGGCGTCGAGCGGATGCCCGAGCGCAGGATCGCGGTGACCATCACCTCGCCGTCATGCCGCTCGCGGAATGCCGCCACGGTCTCGTCCACCGCCGGCGATCCGGCGGGGATCTCCGCCTCGGTCACATAGTCCTGGATGTCGATCGCTTCGCCCAGCGTCGGCGCCGCCCGCCGGTCGCGCGGCAGCAGCCGGTAGCCGAAGCGCAGGAACACCAGCCCGACCAAAGTCAGCCCCAACCCCACCGGCGCATAGTCGAACATGCCGAAGGGCTGCCCGGTCATCTCCTCGCGCACCCGGCTGACGATGATGTTGGGCGACGTGCCGATCAGCGTGATCAGCCCGCCGAGCAGCGAGGCGAAGCTCATCGGCATCAGATAGGCCGCCGGCGACACCCCCGCCTTCTTGCTTATCTGCAGCGCCACCGGGATCATCATCGCCAGCGCGCCGATATTCTTGACCAGTGCGGAGGCGAAGCCGACCGAGGCGCTGAGCAGGAGGAGCTGCGAGCGGACATGGGTGACCCGCTTCTGCAGCACCAGCATCGCCCGCTCGATCACCCCGGAACGCTGCACCGCGCCCGACAGCACCAGCGCGCTCGCCACGATGATGACGATGTCGTCGGAAAAGCCGGTGAACGCCTGTTTCGGGCTGACGATGCCCAGCGCCAGCGCCGCGAGCAGCGCGATCACCGCGACCATGTCGTAGCGGAATTTCCCCCAGATGAAGAGCAGCATCATGCCGACGAGCACGCCGACGGAAAGCAATTGGGGCGTGTTCATCGCATGGGAGAACGCCACGCGATGGTTTCGGGTCCGTGCCCGCACTTTAAAGCCCCTCCCCTTGGGGGAGGGGCTTAGAAGGGCCTTAGTGCACCGTCCCCACGGCCCTGCCCACCGACATCAGCACGATCAGCCGCTCGATCTGGCGCCAGCGGCAGAAGTGGATGTGGTTGCCGAGGTCGCGGCTGCGGTCGGCACGCGCGGCTGCCTCGCTGCCGGCAAGCTCGCCGAAGCAGGCAATGAGTTCATTGGCGTCGGCGATTTCGCGGCGATCACCGAGATAGGGCATCATATCCATGCGCGCGAGAGACTCACGACGCGTGCCAACTTCCTGCGATTCAACCGTTTCCGCGCCACACGAGAGTCAATTCGCGGTAACCATCCCGGAATCGCCGTGCCGCGTGCCCCGGCATGGCACAGGTAGCGTCCCGGCCCGGGACGTGGCAGACAGGACCGCATGACCAAGACCCCTTCCAAGACGCCGATGGCCGGCGGCTTCCTGCTCGCGCTCTGCCTGCTCGTCGGCGTGTTCGCCGGCATCGCGAAGGGCGAGGCGTCGTTCGGCTTCGTGATCGGGCTCGGCGTAGGGCTCGCGCTGCTGATCGCGGTATGGGTCGTCGATCGCGTGCGCGTGGGGAGATAAGGTCAGCACCGCTTTTACCCCGGCGAAGGCCGGGGCCCAGACTAAGCAGTGCGCGGCGAAGACGCGCCAAGGCGCGTGACTTTCAAGGACTGGGCCCCGGCCTTCGCCGGGGAAAAGGCAGATCCTGCGCAACGGCGCCCTAAACCGCCCGCCCCAGCCAGGCGACCCGCCCGACAATCTCCACCGCCCGCGCCGGTACCACCCGGTCATCCCACTCCGGATTGTCCGAGACCACCTCGATCCCGCCGACGCTCACCCGCAGCCGCTTGACCATCAGTTCGCCGTCGAGCCGGATCACGAACACCCCGCCGCGCCCTTCCACCCGCCGCCGGTCGCGGTCGACCAGGATACGGTCGCCGTCCGCCAGCGTCGGCGCCATCGAATCGCCCTTCACCCGGATCACCGAAGCCGCTTCGGCCCGTACGCCCAGTTCGCGCAGCAGCGCCGGGCTGAACTGGTCCGGCCGCCGCCGCGCCTCGCTATCGACCAACCCGCCGGGCCCGGCCGAGGCGCCGACATCAAGCCGCGCCACCTCGACCATTCCCTCCGGCTCCGGCCCTCCCAGCCGCGCCTCGGGCACCCCGAAATAGCGCGCCAGCAGCGACCGGTCCGCCTCGGCCAGCAGCCGCGGCGTGCCGCGCACCAGATATTGCTGGAGATAGGCCAGGTTGCGCCCAAGCAGCCGCGACAGTTCGGAGAGGTTCGCCCCCTGCTCCGCGATCAGCGCCTCCAGCGCGGCTCGTTGCGCCTCCGGATCCATAGTGGCGCAATACATCTAGGATTTTTCCTAGACAAGTAGGAAATAGAGAACAAATTAGGAACGATCTTGAGCGAATCGGATGGGAGACCAGTGCATGTCGGTGCATCGCAAGATCGAGAAATTCCTCCGGGCGACGGACATGCCGCCCACCAAGTTCGGCCGGCTTTCGGTGCGCGATCCGCGGCTGGTCCATGACCTGCGTCGCGGCCGCGAGCTCGGCCCGCGGATCAGCGCGCGGATCGAGGCGTTCCTCGCCGCGCAGCAGGCCCAGCGCCAGCAGGGGATCGGCCAATGAGCCGGGGTCCCGATGCGGAAACCTTGCTCCGCCGCGCGCTGGAGGCGCAGGCGGAAGCCGCGGGCTGCCCGGTAACCCTGGTCGAATCGGACTGGAACCGCTGGGCCAGCGCCACCTTCACCGGCGCGCGTCACCTGCTCAAGCTGGCCGCCCCGCCCTCGCCCGCGCTCGATGCCTGGATCGCCCGCCTGCCCGAGGCGGAACTGCGCCTGCGCGGGCATCTGGTCGCCGATCTCGCAGTCGAGCATGTCCGCCGCGCGGCGGATCGGGTGACGGTGTCGCTCGAGGTGCTGACGGTGGAGGAAGGGCGGTAGTGGACCGCAAATCCCCGTCACCCTGAACCTGTTTCAGGGTCCAACGCGCCTCAGGGGATATCGCTGGTGGAGAGTTGGATGCTGAAACAAGTTCAGCATGACGGAAGAAATCAGGCCGTCCGCCGCGCCAGGTTGCGCAGCGTGACCAGCGCCTCTTCCAGCCCGCGCTCCTGCTGCTTCGCTTCCGCGCGCGAGGTCGGCGCGATCCGCTTGTCGGCAACGCCGCGCTCGAGCCGCTCGAGCAGGGCATGGACCGAGGCGTCGGTCTCCGGCCGCACGATCCGCTCGCGCGGCGGCGTGGCCGCCGGCTCGGGTGCCTCGGGCAGCGGCGGCGGCACATGCGCGCGCACCGGCGGAGTCAGCTCGAAGATCTCGAACCGCTCGCTGGCATCGAACACCGACGGGCGCGGCGTGCGGCGCAGCGGCGCCAGCGGCACCGGCGCGGGCTTGGGCACGGCCGGGATCGCCTGCGGATCGAAGGCCGAGAGCGGCTGGTCGAAGTCGATCGGCATGTCCTGCTCGACCAGCGGCTGCGGCGCGGCTTCGGCGACGGGCTCGGGAGCCGGTTCGGGGGCCGGCGTGGTGTGAAGTTCGTAGACTTCTGCGGCCTCGGCCACCGGCTCCGGCACCACGGCAAGCGCTGGGGCTGGCACCGGCGCGGTCATCGGGCGCGGCGGGAAGATCACGTCGAAATCGACATGCTCGTCCTCGGGCTCGGCAGGCACGGCGGGCGCGCCGGCGCGGATCTCGAGGAACGGCTTGCCCAGGTCGCGGGTGGCGAGCAGCGGCGGGCGCGGCGGCGCATCGGGATGCGCATCGGCGCGGCGCAGCACCGGGACCGGCACTTCGGCCGAGTCGACCGGTTCGGCTTCGCCGCCGATGGTCAGCCCGCGCGAGCCGAGCAGGATGAAGGCGGAAAGCCACATGAAGGCGCCGACGAACGCGCCCGCGCCCAGCGCCACGGCAAGGCGCGCGGTCAGCCCGAGCGGCGGCTCGGCGGCGGCGAGAATCGAGGGGAGACCGGAGTCCATCACCAGCGCCTCGAGCGCGGGCACGGGGATCATCGCCACGCCAAGCGCAGCGAGTCCACCCGCGACCGCGGCGATCAGGGGCGCCAGCGGCAGGTTCATGCGCTCACCACGGACGTGTGCGACCACGAGTCTTCCATGGCCCCGATCTTGGCGAGTCTTTGGTAAACGGAGTCATAACGCCCGACATTGATCGCCCAGCTCCGTTCGGTCTCGACAAAGGCCCGGCCCCGTTCGCGTCGTGAATCCCACCCCTCACGCGCGCCGAACAGTTTCGCGACCGAATCGGCCAGTGCCGCGGGATCGTCAGGCTTGAACAAGGTGCCGGTATCGCCGTCCCGAATCAGCTCGCGGTGCCCACCCACATCGGAAGCCGCGACCAGCCGGCGCTGCGCCATGGCCTCCAGGGGCTTGAGCGGCGTCACCAGGTCGGTGAGGCGCATATGCTTGCGCGGATAGACCAGCACGTCGATCACGCTGTAATAGCGCTCAACCTGCTGGTGCGGCACCCGGCCGACGAAATGGATACGGTCCGCCACCGGCGAAGCCGCCGCCTGCGCCATCAGCGCCGCGTCGCACGGCCCGCCGCCGACCAGCACCAGGTGCATTTTCGGCCGCAGCGCCACCAGCGCGGGCATCGCCTCGATCAGCCCGTCCAGCCCTTCATAATCGTAGAAGCTGCCGATGAAGCCGATCGTCTCGGCGCCTTCGATCCCCAGCTCCCGCGCAAGCGCGGTGTCATGGGGCAAAGGCTCGCCGAACAGGCCCAGGTCGACACCATTCGGCGAGATCATGATCTTGCCCGCATCGATCCCGCCGCGCGCGACCAGGTCGCCTTTCAGCCCCTCGCAGATCACCGCGACCGCATCGGCCTTGCGCACCGCCCGGGTCTCGAGCCAGCGCGTCGCCCGGTATTTCCAGCTGCCCTCGGTGCCGGTGCCATTGCCTACGGCGGCATCTTCCCAGAAGGCGCGGATCTCGTAGATCAGCGGCAGGCCGAGCCGGTTCGCCACCCGCTGCGCCGCCATTGCGCCCAGCACCGGCGAATGGGCATGGAGCACGTCCGGCCGCCACTGCCGCGCCACCGCTTCGATCCGCTTCGCAAAGGCCGCGACCTCGCGCAGCTCGCCGATCACCGGCGGCCCGGAATTGACCCGCGGCGTCCGGTAGAAGCGGATGCCGTCGATCGTCTCCTCATCGGTATCGAACTTGCCGTGGCGCGGGCTGGTCACCGCCGCGACTTCCCAGCCGCGCGCCATCTGCGCCTTCAGGATCGCCCGGGTGCGGAACGTGTAGCCACTGTGCAGCGGCAGGCCATGATCGAGGATGTGGAGAATCCGCATGCCCGCTCCCTTGCCACAGGAGCACTTAACGCGGCGTCAACCGCATCGCGCTACACCGGCCCGGTAAGCAGGAGCGGCAACGGGCCCATGATCGACAATCTATCGCTCGCGATCTCGCACGGGCTGATGCTGCTCGCGGCCTTCCTGCTGCTGCGCCGTCCCGATCTCGATCACGAACCCGGCCCCTCCGACGAAGCTTCCAAGGTCAAGCCCAGCAGATGGGGCAAGCCCGGTGCGTGATCTCGTCTTCGTCGCCTTCCTGCTGGCCTTTTTCGGGATGGGCTTCCGCAAGCCGTTCATCTTCGTGCTGGTCTACGCCTATATCGATATCGTCTCGCCGCAGCGGCTGACCTATCTCCTGCTCAACTCGATCCCGATCTCGCTGATCGCGGTGGGTCTGTCGGTGCTCGGCTGGCTGGCGATGGACGACAAGAAGGACGTCCGCGTCGCCCCGCGCCAGCTGCTGATCGTCATCCTGCTCGCCTATTGCTTCTACACGACGAAGAATGCCGACTTCAAAGTCGAGGCGCTCGATAAGTGGGACTGGGTTTGGAAGGCGCTCGCCTTCGCCGCCTTCCTGCCGCTCACCCTGCGGACCAAGCTGCGCATCGAGAGCCTGCTCCTGTTCATGGTCCTCTCCGCCTCGTCGATCATCATCGTCGGCGGGATCAAGACGCTCGGCTCGGGCGGCGGCTATGGCGAGCTCAACCTGATGGTCGCCAACAATTCGGGCCTTTATGAGGGCTCGACCATCTCGACCGTGGCGATCGCGATCATCCCGCTGATCGTCTGGTTCATGCGCTTCGGCACGATCTTCAAGCCCGACTGGAAGGTGAAGAGCTTCTGCCTGGCGCTGATCTTCGCTTGCCTGCTGATCCCGGTCGGCACCTCGACGCGCACCGGCCTGCTCTGCATCGGCCTGGTCGCGCTGCTGATGATCCGCGATGCCAAGCGCAAGGTCCTGTACCTGACGGCACTCGGCTGCCTCGGCCTCGCCGCCGTGCCTTTCCTGCCCAGCTCGTTCACCGAGCGGATGGGTACGATCAAGACCTACAAGGCCGACGCTTCCGCCTCCACCCGCCTCGCCGTGTGGCAATGGACGATGGACTACGCCAAGACCCACCCGATGGGCGGCGGGTTCGAGGCCTATCGCCAGAACAAGATCCGCTACGAGAAGGTGGCGACCGAGAATGACGGCGCCGGCCAGACCACCGTCGATCGCAGCCTCGAGGTCGACAGCGCCCGCGCCTATCACAGCGCCTATTTCGAGATGCTCGGTGAGCAAGGCTATCCCGGCCTCGCCATCTGGCTGCTCATCAACATCCTCGGCATCTTCCGCATGGAAGTGCTGCGCCAGCGCTACAAGAAGCCCGAGCCCGGCCAGGAATGGGTCGCCCCACTGGCTTCGGCGCTCCAGACCGCGCATATCGTCTACATGCTCGGCGCCACCTTCATCGCGATCGCCTTCCAGCCCTTCGTCTACATGCTGATCGGCGCCCAGATCGGGCTCGACACCTATATGGCCCGCAAGCGCGAAGAGTCCGCCTGGCGGCCGCTGCGCAAGGCCAGGCCGGCACTGGCATGAAGGGTCCCGAGCTGAAAGCGCTCACCAGCATCCGCGGTATCGCGGCCTGGATGGTGGTGCTCTTCCACATCCGCACGGCGATGGCGGACCTGCCCTATCCGTTTCCGCCGCTGCTGGGACGAGGCTATCTCGCCGTCGACTTCTTCTTCCTGCTCTCGGGCTTCGTGATCTGGATGACCTGGAACGAACGTGTCCGCAGCGGCGGGCTCGCCTCGGTGCCGGACTTTCTCCAGCGCCGGGTCGCCCGGGTCTGGCCCCTCCACCTGTTCATGCTCGGCTTCGCGGTGGCGGTCGCCCTCGCGCTCCAGCTTACCGGCCGGGGCAGCGACCAGTTCCCCTGGCACGAGCTGCCGCTCCATGTCCTGCTGCTCCAGAATTGGGGCTTCACCGACCATCTCACCTGGAACGATCCGGCCTGGTCGATCTCCTGCGAGCTCGCCGCCTATCTGCTCTTCCCGTTTCTCGCGCTGGCCGTGGACTGGCGGCGCGTGCCGAGCTGGGGCGTGATCGCCGCCGTCGCCGTCCTGCTCGCGCTGCTCCACTTGCTCTTCGCCGGCAGCGGCGCCGTCGCGCTCGGCCAGAAGATCCCCAGCCTCGGGATGATCCGCTGCGTGCTGGAATTCGCTTGCGGTACGGCCGTCGCCGCACTCTGGCTGCGCTGGCGCGCGCAATGGCGCCTGCCCGCGCTCGGAAGCTTCGCCCTCGCTTTTGCCTTTGCCGGCGGCTGGGCGCTGGGCCTGCCCGAGACCTTTATGGCACCTGCCACCTTCGCGGCGCTGCTGCTCGCCCTCGCACTCACCGCGGCGAAGCTCGGCAACCCGCTTGAGATCGCCCCGCTCCACTATCTCGGCGAGATCAGCTACGCGACCTACCTCTCCCACTATCTCCTGTGGTTCGCCTTCAAGCTGGCGTTCGTGCAGGATGAACACGCCGTGCCCTGGCCGCTGGTCGGCGGCTTCCTGCTGCTCGTCCTTCTCGCCTCGATCGCGCTCTATCACCTGGTCGAGCGGCCGGCCCAGCGCTGGGTGAATGGCCTCAGACTGCGAACGGCACCTTCTCCAGCGCAGCAATCACCGCGCGGTTGAACGCCGGGATGTCGTCCGGCTTGCGGCTGGTGATCAAATTCTCGTCGACCACCACTTCCTGATCGATCACTTCGGCCCCGGCATTTTCCAGGTCGGTGCGGATCGAGGGCCAGCTGGTCACTTCCCGCCCCTCGACCACATCCGCCTCGACCAGAAGCCACGGTCCGTGGCAGATCGCCGCGACGATCTTCTCGTCGTCCATGAATTCGCCGACGATCTCCACCGCCCGCTCGCTCATCCGCAGCTTGTCGGGATTGGCCACGCCGCCGGGGAGCACCAGCGCATCGTAATTTTCGGTATCGACCTCATCGACGGTGGTATCCGGTGTGATGCTCTGGCCTTTCTCTCCGCCCTTCTCGCCGGTGATCGGATCGGTATCGAGCGCCGCCAGCGTCACCTGCGCGCCGGCATCGATCAGCGCCTGACGGGGCAACATCAGCTCGTCCTGCTCGAAGCCGTTGGTGGCCATCATCAGCACGCGGACATGAGAGAGATCGGTCATGGCAGGGCTCCTCGGTTGCTCCCGCTGAACCGGTCGCTCGTCGCCGGGTTCCGGAACGAAGCGACAAGCCGCGCATTGACCGGGGCATTGCGAGGAGGCCCCATGCCCGACGGGTTACCCAGTACCGATATCGTCTATGTCGATGACCAGCAGCCCGGCATCACCCGCCGCAAGGTGCGGCACGGCTGGGGCTATTGGGATGCCGAGGGCCAGCGCATCAAGGACCGCGACGAGATCGACCGGCTCAACGCGATCGGCCTGCCGCCTGCCTATGTAAACGCCTGGTACTGTCCCGATCCGCGCGGCCACATCCAGGCGACCGGCTATGACGAGAAGGGCCGCAAGCAATATCGCTACCACCTCGCCTTCCGCGAGGCCCAGGAAGCGGCGAAGTATGACCGCTGCGCCGATTTCGGCGAGCATCTGGCCAGGCTCCGCGCGAAGGTCGAGCACGACTTGAAGCTGCGCGGCCTGTGCAAGGAAAAGGCCGTCGCCGCCGTGGTCCGCCTGCTCGACCTTGGCAGCATCCGCGTCGGCAACGAGCAATATGTCCAGGCCAACAAGAGCTTCGGCGCCACCACGCTGCGCAAGCGCCATGCAGTCGTGAAGGGCCAGACGCTCCGCCTCCAGTTCCGCGCCAAGTCGGGCAAGCTGCGCGTGGTGACGATCACCGACGGGTCGCTCAGCCGCTTCGTCAGGCGCTGCCAGGACCTTCCCGGCCAGCACCTGTTCCGCTGGCTCGACGATGCTGGCGAAGCGCATCCGGTCACTTCGACCGACGTCAACGCCTATATTCGCGACGCCACGCACGAGGATTTCACTGCCAAGCATTTCCGCACCTGGGGCGCCAGCGTCCTCGCCTTCCGCGCGCTTGCGGAAGCGGACGGCCATCTCGGCCTCAAGGTGATGCTCGAGCCGGTGACCGAGGCGCTGGGCAACACCCCCGCCATCGCCCGCAAATCCTATGTCCACCCCGCGCTGATCGATCTCGCCAAGGATCGCGAGGCGCAGGCCTGCTGGCGCGCGGATCTCCACTTGCCCCGCGCCACGCGCTGGCTCAATCGTTACGAACGCGGACTGATCGCCCTCCTGGAGGGCATTGCCGCCTGCCAACCCAAGAAAGCTGCATGACGACATCGACCAATCGCAACGCCGCCGGTTTCCCACAGAGCGAGGACCTTCAGATTCAGGCCGAGACCTTCGCCAATGACAGCTGGACCTGGGCGCAATCGCACTGGCTCCAGATCCTGATCGCCGCGGGCGTCGCCATCGCGGTGTTCTTCCTGCTCCACGCGATCAAGGGCTGGGGCGCGCGCCTGTGCAAGAAGGGCGAGGGCGTCGCCAACTGGTATGCGATCATCGGCCGGGCGATCGCAAAGACCGGCAATTTCTTCATCCTGATGGCCTCGATCCGGCTGGTCACCGGCTATGCCAACCCGCCGCAGATGGTCGAGAGCACGGTCGAGTTCCTCTTCACCATCTCGGCCGCCTTCCAGTGCGCGATCTGGCTGCGCGAGCTGATCTTCGGCGCGATCGAGCACAAGACCAGCGCCGACAATTATCACGGCTCCGGCCTCGCCAGCGCGCTCGGCATCATCCGCATCCTGATCACCGTGGTCCTGTTCGCGATCGCCGCGGTGATGGTGCTCGGCAATCTCGGCGTGAACGTCACCGGCCTGATCGCCGGCCTGGGTGTCGGCGGCATCGCCATCGGTCTCGCCGCGCAGGGCATCTTCGCCAACCTCTTCGCCGCGCTGACCATATTGTTCGACCGCCCCTTCCGCGTCGGCGACAAGATCCGCTTCGATCGCAACAGCGGCACCGTCGTCTCGATCGGCCTGATGAGCACGCGCATCCGCTCGTTCATCGGCGAGGAGCTCGTCTTCTCGAACAAGCAGCTGCTCGACAAGCTGATCGAGAACCTCTCGCTGCGCCACCACACGCGCACCAAGCTGCCGATCGGCGTCGCCTATGAGACCCCGGTGGAGAAGCTCGAGGCGCTGCCGGCGATGTTCAAGGAGATCGTCGAGCAGGCCGGCGGCACCCTTTCGCGTGCCAGCACCGAAGGGTTCGGCGCCAGCTCGATCGACTTCGTGATCGAGTTCGACGTGGCGGGCGACGACGTGCCGCATGCCCAGGCGGTGCGCGACAAGATCATCTTCGCCATCCTGCGCAAGTTCGCCGCGGAGGGCATCTCGATCCCCTACCCGACCCAGACCGCCTTCACCGCGGCGCCGGACGTCCGGCTGATCATGCCCTATCCGGAACACCCGGAAGGCGCTGCCTGAAACGACTCGAAAACGCCGGTTTAGAATATCGGGTTTGCTGGCAACCCCTCTCGCACCTGCGATCCAGCCACGACGGACGCTACGTCAGTCGTGGCTTTCAAATTTCCGGTCGGGTGAGGCTTGCGGGAGGCCCCACCCCGCCACTAGATGGTGCCGAGAACAGGCGAGAGGACCGCTTCCTTGGCGACGATCACCGTGCAGCAGATGGCCGAAAGCATCGGCACCGAGCGCGTTTCGGACTGGGTGGAAGTCACCCAGACGATGATCGACCAGTTCGCCGAAGCGACCGGCGACCACCAGTTCATCCATGTCGATCCCGTCCGCGCCGCGCAGACGCCGTTCGGCGGCACCATTGCCCATGGTTTCCTCTCGCTCTCGCTGATGCCGATGCTCGCCGCCCGCACCGATACGCCGTCGATCGAGGGCGTGAAGATGGGCGTCAACTATGGCGGCAACAAAGTCCGCTTCATGCAGCCGGTGCGCTCGGGCAAGCGCGTCCGCGGCCGGTTCAAGCTGCTCAAGTTCACCGAGCGCAAGCCCGGCGTCTGGGAGCAGGTCCAGGAATATACCCTCGAGATCGAAGGCGAGGAGAAGCCCGCTTTGATCGCCGAGTGGATCGCGCTCGTCTACGTCTAAGGTCCAAGAGAAGGAAAACCCATGTCTCGCTCCGCAGTCATCGTCTCCACCGCCCGCACCGGCATCGGCCGCGCCTATCGCGGCGCGTTCAACGCCCTGCCGGCGCCGACGCTCGGCGCCCATTCGATCAAGGCCGCGGTCGAGCGCGCCGGCATCGACCCGGCCGAAGTGCAGGATGTCGTGTTCGGCGCCGCGCTCCAGCAGGGCAGCCAGGCCGGCAACATCGCCCGCACCGCCCTTCTCCGCGCCGGCCTGCCGGTCTCGGTCGCCGGCATGTCGGTCGATCGCCAGTGCGCCTCGGGCCTGATGGCGATCGCGACCGCCGCCAAGGAGATCATCGTCGACAATATGGACATCGCCATCGGCGGCGGCGTCGAGTCGATCAGCCTCGTCCAGACCCCGGCGATGCGCCTCGAGCCGGATCGCGAGCTGCTCGCGATGCACGGCGACATCTACATGCCGATGCTGCAGACCGCCGAGGTGGTCGCCGCGCGCTACGGCATCGGCCGCGATCGCTGCGATGCCTATGCCCTCCAGTCGCAGCAGCGCACCGCCGCCGCCCAGGCCGCGGGCAAGTTCGATGATGAGATCGTGCCGGTCACCGCGACGATGAACGTCGTCAACAAGGAGACCAAGGAAGTCTCCCAGAAGGAAGTCACCCTCACCAAGGACGAGGGCAACCGCGCCGACACCACGCTGGAAGGCCTGCAGTCGCTCAACCCGGTGCTGCCGAACGGCACCGTGACCGCCGGCAACGCCTCGCAGCTGTCGGACGGTTCCTCGGCATCGGTGCTGATGGAAGAGAAGCTCGCCGAGAAGCGCGGCCTGCAGCCGCTGGGCCGCTATGTCGGCATGGCCGTCGCCGGCACCAAGCCGGACGAGATGGGCATCGGCCCGGTCTATGCGATCCCGAAGCTGCTCGAGCGCTACAACCTCAAGATGGACGATATCGGCCTGTGGGAGCTGAACGAGGCTTTCGCGGTGCAGGTGCTCTATTGCCAGGACCAGCTCGGCATCCCGAACGAACTGCTCAACGTGAACGGCGGCGCGATCTCGATCGGCCACCCGTACGGCATGTCGGGTGCCCGCATGACCGGCCACGCACTGATCGAAGGCAAGCGCCGGGGCGCCAAATATGTCGTCGTCACGATGTGCATCGGCGGCGGCATGGGCGCGGCCGGTCTGTTCGAGGTGCTGTGATCCCCCTTCATTGAAGGGCAATGCCTGCCATGATATGTAGCTGGCAGGCGATGACATAGGCGCCTTTCTGTGAGCCCCGGTTGTGTCAGCAACCGGGGCTCAAACGTTTGGGCCCCGAGTGTCAGCTCGGGCCCCGCCCGTGTCCCTATTTCCTTCGAGCCACCTCGATCGCCTTCACGACCAGAGTCGCAAATGCGAACAGGACGCCCAGAAACAGGCACAGATCGGCGAATGACATAGGTTCACCTTTCCGTTGCGGCGGCGGGATTGCCGCCGCAGTGAAACCTACATGCGCAGCGCTGGCGTGCCGCGAGACTGGCCCGAACTGGATGCGTCTTCGCAGGCAGAAGAGTCAGAATTGCCAGCGCCCCGCACTGTAACGCGCGATGTAACAAACCCGCTTGCGCCAGCCGTCATCTTCGCGCACCTTCCCTGACAACGCTGCCAATCGCGACCGCTTGTTGTTTCAGTAGCAGGTGTTAGCGATAACAGATCTCGGACCACGCAAAGCGCGGCCGGCAAAAGGAGGGGTACGCCATGAGCGAAGGCTTGGCGTTGGTGGCCGATATCGGCCGCCAATCGGTGCGTTTCGGGCTGACCGGGGGCGATGCGGGGTTCGCGCCGCGCGACGTCCGTCGCTTTTCCACCAGCGACCACCCCACCTTCACCAGCGCGCTGGTCACCTATCTGAACGGCCTTGGCCTCCAGGATGCCCGCCTGCCCAGCGTCCTCGCGGTGGCGGGCGCGGCGCGCGGCGACCTCATCAACCTCACCGGCAGCCGCTGGTACATCTCGCTCTCGGGGGTCGAGGCAGTGCTGCGCGCGCCGCCCCGCGCGCTCAACGAATGCGCCGCCAACGCGCTGGCGCTCACCACCCTGCCGGCCAGCGCCTTCACCGCGCTGCACGGTCCGCCACCCCGCCCCGTCGCGCCCGGCGGCAACTACGTCGTGATCGGCACCGGTACCGGCCTGGGTGTCGCCGCGCTCGTCACCACGGGCAACCGGCTGGTCCCGGTGCAGAGCGAGGCCGGCCATATCGCCTTCGCCCCACAGACTGCCGACGAGCGCAAGTTCGCCGAGTTCTGCCGGCTGCGCGGCCATGCCCTCGATGTCGAGACGCTGATCTCCGCGCCGGGCCTCTGCCTTGCCTATGAGGCGCTGTCGGGCGGCGCCAAGCCCGCCTCGCCCGAGGAAGTCACCCGCAACACCGCCCGCGATGCCGTCGCCGCCGCGGTGGTGCGCATGTTCGTCGAGCATCTCGGCAGCTTCGCCGGCGATCTCGCCCTCGCCTTCGGCGCCTGGGACGGGATCTACCTCACCGGTGCGATCAGCCGCGCGCTGCACCCGCACCTGATGGACCCCGCCTTTCGCCGCCGGATGGAAGGCAAGGCCGCCTTCCGTCGCCAGATCTCCGAAGTGCCGGTGGTGCTGGTCAACCGCAACGACCTCGAGCTGATCGGCGCGGCCGCCGCCTATGGGAACGCCTGAGCCCGGCCACCCGTTCTCCCCGCACATCACAGCATCGGGAGAGACCCATGGCCGACATCGCCGAACTCAAGCAGCATCTCTGGTCGAAAATGGCGTCCAGCCCCTTCGTGATGGCCGGCCTTGTCGACAGCCCGCGGCACCATATCCCGCTCACCGCGCAACTCGATGCCGACCAGGTCGACACGCTGTTCTTCTTCGCGGCGAAGGACAATCGCCTCGCGCCCGGTGGCCGCGCGATGGTGCATTTCGTCGCCAAGGGGCATGACTATTTCGCCTGCCTCGATGGCGATATCCGCATCGACAATGATTTCGCCCAGATCGACAAGCTGTGGAACAAGCATGTCGAGGCCTGGTTTCCCGGCGGCAAGGACGATCCCAACCTCGCCTTGCTCCGCTTCGACATCGACAGCGCCGAGCTGTGGGAAGCCGACATGTCGCTGGGCGGCCTCGCCAGGATGCTGTTTGGTGGCAAGCTCAAGGGCAGCGAGGAAGGCAGCCATGCGGTGGTAGACAGCACCGCGACCTAGCGCTTGACCGACGGCGCCGGGCAAGTCACCCAAGGTGCATGTCCGGCCCGTCGCTCGCCCACCGCATCCGCACCGAAGCACATGCGATCTGGTTCGCGGTGCGCGATCCGCGCACGCCGCTGCTCGCCAAGCTGGTCGGCGTGCTGGTCGCCGCCTATGCGCTGTCGCCGATCGATCTGATCCCGGACTTCATCCCGGTGCTCGGCCTGGTCGACGATGCGATCGTCATCCCGCTAGGCGTCTGGCTGTTCGAGCGGCTGATCCCGCCCGCCCTCTTCGCCGAACACCGCGCCCGCGCCGAGATCGAGACCCAGCGCCCGGTCAGCTGGCCGGGGGTGGCGCTCATCATCGCGATCTGGGCAGGCGTGGCCTGGCTGGTGTGGAGCGTGGTGGCGACCAGCGAGTATAATTGACGGCATGGCCGTCATCCCGGCGAAAGCCGGGATCTCGGGCGAGGGCGCCTGACCCCGCCTCCTCACGCCCGCCGTCACCCAGAACTCGTTTCAGGGTCCAACGCTCCGCACAGGATATCACCTGAGGCGCGTTGGATGCTGAAACAAGTTCAGCATGACGGTTTTCAAACTTGGAGCGCCTCAGCCCTTGTGCGTCGCCATCCACTGCTCGAGCACCGGCGCGATGCGGTTGCGCCACTTGGAGCCGTTGAAGATGCCGTAATGGCCCACGCCCTCGGCGAGGTGATACTGCTTCAGCGATTCCGGCAGCGACGTCGCGATGGTCAGCGCGGCCTTGGTCTGCCCGATGCCCGAGATATCGTCCTTCTCGCCTTCGATCGCGAGGATGCCGACGTCCTTGATCGCCGCCGGGTCCACCTTGCGGCCGCGATGCATCATCTCGCCCTTGGGCAGCGCATGCGCCTGGAACACCAGGTCGATCGTCTGGAGGTAGAATTCGGCGGTCATGTCGCAGACCGAGCGATATTCCTCGTAGAACTTCATCGTCGCTTCGGCACCCTCCTCATCGCCCTGGACGAGATGCTTGAACATCTCCCAGTGCGAGATCATGTGGTTGCCAAGGTTCATCGTCATGAAGCCCGCGAGCTGCAGGAAGCCCGGATAGACCTTCCGCCCCGCGCCCGAATAGCTCATCGGCACGGTGGCGATGACGTTCTGCTCGAACCAGCTGAACGGACGCTCGGTGGCGAGCGTGTTGACCGCGGTCGGCGCCTCGCGCGTGTCGATCGGGCCGCCCATCATGGTCAGCGTCGCCGGACGGTTCGGGTGGTTGTCGGCGCTCATCAGCGCGACGGCGGCATAAGCCGGCACCGAAGGCTGGCACACCGCCAGCACATGCGGCCGCGCATCGCCGTCCTTGCCGATGAAGGCGAGGAACTCGATCAGGTAATCGACATAGTCCTGCAGGTCGAAACGGCCCTCGGCCATCGGCACCAGCTTCGCGTCGCGCCAGTCGGTGATGTAGACGTCCGCCACCGGCAGCATCCGCTCCACCGTGCCGCGCAGCAGCGTGGCGTAGTGGCCGGACATCGGCGCGACGATCAGCAGCTTGGGACCACCCTCCACGCCCTCACGGACGAAGCGCTTGAGCTGGCCGAACGGCTTGCGCAGCACGACTTCCTCATGGACCTGCACGGCCTTGCCATCGATCTCGGTATGATCGAGCGCGAAATCCGGCTTTCCGCGCGGCGCGGAGGCATGCGCGAACACCTCCAGCGCGGAAGCCATCACGGGTCCGCCACCAAAATAGGCGAACGGATTCGCGGGGTTGTTCAGCAGCCCGGCGGAGAAATTGGCCAGCGCGCTCGCACCTGCGAGAAGCGAGCGCTGGATCTCATAAGCGTCGTACAGCATTGCGTCCCTTCCGCCGTCCCCCTCCCCTCGACGGCGGCGGCTATGGTAGCGTTATAGTAGGCCCGTGCTGCGGTGCAACGGCGCCCGGTATCATAATGCGACGGAATGAGGACAAGTTCCCATACCGTGATTACGAAATCCTATAACCACTTCGCCTAACCCTCTCTGCATGCACGATTAAACCACCATCCTCTGATTCGCGTTAATTCACTGCGGCCACCCTCCGGCAAAGGACAGTTTCCCTGCCCCGCCATGTGCGCTAGTCCCGCGCCCATGGCCGAAATCGCCCCGTCCGCGCCGCCGCAGAAGCGCAAGCTCTCCAACCTGCTCGTGGTGTGGAGCTTCACCCGGCGCTACCCGCTCCAGTTGCTGATCGCGATGGTCGCCCTGCTCGGCTCGTCGGTGACGACTTTGCTGATCCCGCGCACCTTCCAGCTGATCATCGACCATGGCTTCGCGACCGGGGTCGATACCAGCCGGATCGGCATCTATTTCGAGGGGCTGCTGCTCGTCGTCCTCGCGCTCGCGCTGTTCACCGCGATCCGCTTCTACTTCGTCTCCTGGCTCGCCGAGCGCACCGTCGCGGACCTGCGCATCGCCGTGCACCGCAATCTCCTCCGACTGCCGCCCAAATGGTTCGAGGAGAACCGCCCGTCCGAGATCGCCTCGCGTCTCACCGCCGATACCGCGATCGTCGAGCAGGTGGTCGGCTCCACCGTGTCGATGGCGCTCAGGAACCTGCTCACCGGTGCCGGCGGCGTGATCTATCTGTTCGCGCTCTCGCCCAAGATCGCCGCCTATCTCATCGTCGGCATCCCGATCACGATCCTGCCGATCGTCTGGCTCGGCAGCCGCGTCCGCCAGCTCTCGCGCAACAGCCAGGACCGGGTCGCCGATGTCGGCTCGATCGCATCCGAGACGCTCGGCGCGATGCGCATCGTCCAGGCATTCGGCCAGGAGAAGCGCGAGGGCGAGCGTTTCGAAGGCGCCGTCACCCGCACCTTCGAGGCCGGCAAGCGCCGCTTCGGGCTGCGCGCGGTGATGACCGCGCTGGTGATCGGCGCGCTGTTCTCCGCGATCGTGCTGATCGTCTGGGCAGCCGTCGCCGATGTCGCCGCCGGGCGCGCCTCGGGCGGCTCGATCCTGGCCTTTGTACTCACCGCCGGCCTCGTCACCGGCTCGTTCAGCACCCTGACCGAAGTCTATGGCGACCTGCTGCGCGCCTCGGGCGCCGCCAGCCGCCTGGCCGAGCTGCTCCAGGAACAGCCCGACATCGCCGCCCCGGCCAATCCGGTCGCGCTGCCCCAGCCGCCCCAGGGGGCGCTGGCGTTCGACCATGTCACCTTCCGCTACCCCACCCGCCCCGAAGTCTCGGCGCTCAGCGACTTCTCGCTCGCCGTCCGCCCGGGCGAGACGGTAGCGGTGGTCGGCCCCTCGGGCGCCGGCAAGTCCACGCTCTTCCAGCTGCTCCAGCGCTTCTACGATCCCGAGGGCGGCGAAGTCCGCATCGACGGCGTGCCGATCAAGTCGGCCGACCCGGCCGATGTCCGCGCCCGCATGGCGATGGTGCCGCAGGAGACGGTGATCTTCGGCGCCTCGGCGCGCGACAATCTCCGCTACGGTGCCTGGGACGCGTCGGACGAGCAGATCTGGGCCGCCGCGAGCGCCGCCAACGCCGCCGACTTCCTGCGCGACCTGCCCGAGGGCCTCGACACCTTCCTCGGCGAAGGCGGCGCCCGCCTCTCCGGCGGCCAGCGCCAGCGCATCGCCATTGCCCGTGCGCTGCTCCGCGACGCCCCGATCCTGCTGCTGGACGAAGCCACTTCCGCGCTCGACGCGGAAAGCGAGCGCCTCGTCCAGGACGCGCTCGAGCGGCTGATGGAGAACCGCACCACATTGGTGATCGCCCACCGCCTCGCCACCGTCCGCGCCGCCGGCCGGATCATCGTGATGGACGAAGGCAGGATCGTCGAGACCGGCACCCATGCCGAGCTCGTCGGCCAGGGCGGGCTCTACGCCCGGCTCGCCGCGCTGCAGTTCAACGAAGCCGCCTGAACGCAGGCTAGTGGGCGGCGTGCAGCGCGCCCGGCAGCGTGAAGCAGAAGGTCGCGCCGCCGTCTTCGCCATTGGCCGCGCGCATCGTGCCGCCATGCGCCTCGACGATGCGCCGCGAGATCGACAGGCCGATGCCCATCCCCGCCCCGGCCTTGGTCGAGGTGAAGCGCTCGAAGAGCTGGTCGAGGATCGTCTCCGGCACGCCGGGGCCATCGTCGCGGAATTCCACTTCCACCCAGTCGCCCGCGATCGGGTGCGCCGCGATCACGATCCGCCCGCCGGCCTGCCCGGCCGACCGGATCGCCTCCACCGCGTTGCGCAGCAGGTTGACCATCACCTGCTGCACCTGGATGCGATCGACGAACACCGCGACCTCCGCCGGTTCGATCGCCAGCTCCACCTCGACATCGAGTGAATCGCTGCCGGCGCGGACCAGCTGGATCGCGTCGTCGATCATCGGCCGCAGCGGCTCCAGATGCTTGCGCACTTCGCGGTGCTGGGCGAAGTCGCGCATCCGCCGGATGATCTCGCCTGCCCGGGTCACCTGGCCGCGCGCCTGCGAGACCATCTCGGGCGCCTTGCCCGCATCGCCCTGCTGGCCGAGCAGATAGCCGACGGCGGAGAGATAGTTGATCGCCGCGGTCAGCGGCTGGTTGAGCTCATGCGCCAGGTCGGCCGCCAGCTCGCCCATCGCATTGTGGCGCGAGACATGGGCAAGCTGCGCCGAAAGCTTGGCGACATGCTTCTCGGCGGCAAGCTTCTCGGAGAGGTCGCGGGCGAACAGGGTGAAGCAGGTGCCGCCGTCGATCCCCTTGAACTTCGCTCCGCGCAGCTCGAGCGGAAAGCGCGTGCCATTGGTGCGCACGCCTTCGCCGGTCAGCAGGAACTCGGGCTGCTCGCGTCCCACCAGCGCCATCAGCTTGGTCCGCTCGCGCTCGCCGAGATAGCTGCCCATGTTGCAGCCCTGCGCGCCCGCCGGGACCAGCCAAAGCGCCGCCGCGGCCTGGCTGAAATCGGTCACCAGCCCTTCGCGGTCTATCACCACCACCGCGTCGGGAACCCCGGCCAGGATCGCGCGCAGCTGCTCGCCGCGCAGCCGCACCACATCGTTCTGCTGGCGCGCGCCGCGCAGTCCGACGATCAGCAGCAGCGACACGATCAGGATGTTGCACGCCACCACCATGAACTGCGCTTCGTTGAGCCCCAGCCCGCCATCGCGGACCAGGACGAGCGCCAGCAGCGAAGGGAAGACCGGCAGCGCGATGATTGCCGGGGAAAGCCGCCGGAACAGCCGGTATTCGAAGCCGATCTCGCGCCGCTCCCGGCCATGCAGCACATGGAGCAGGATCGCGGTGGCCAGCGCGAAATTGGGAATGGCGGTGGTGATCGAACGGCCGATGAAGCTCGGCGAGATCTGGGTCGGCGCCTCGACCAGCATCATTGTCGCGGTCAGCGCGGTCAGGCCGATGCCGGTGCTGGCGATCAGCGCCGCCCAGGTCCGCGGCAGTGGCGCATCGCTGGTGATCAGCAGCATCGCGGCGCAATCGAGCATCAGCATGCTGATCGCGCCCGTGCCCGGGACGCCCTTGTTGAGCACATTGAGCTCGATCACCTGCCGGTAGAACAGCAGCCGTTCGAGCCCCAGGTCGAAATGGGCAAGGTAGTGGAATGCCTGCAGGCTCAGCAGCGCCAGCGCCACCCCGATGACGATGCGGGCGGCCGTGCGCTTCTCGCGATGCGCGAGCAGCCCGCCCAGCGCCACCAGGAAGAACAGCACCGATGCCAGCGGCATGATCGAATAATGGGGATTGCCCAGGCCGCGCAGGATCGGGATGCCAAGGGTCCAGCCGAGCAGCACCAGCACCGGCTGCGCCACCGAGAAACCGAACAGCCAGGTCGCCCAGCGATAGGCCGCCGTGCCCCCCGTCGTCTCGGAACCCTCGCTCCTTGCGATTGCCATCGCTTCCCTTCCTCCGGCCGGGCCGGCGGCGCCCCCATGGCGATTCGCTATGCGCGATCTACCACTAGCTATGATCTTTCATCATTGTGCAGGTTAACTGCCAGCCCGGAAAATTGCGGATGTTCCGCATTTTACGGGCCGGCAGCCGGGAGCTTCATAAGGTCAGGTCAGGCGATGGTCAGGCCGACATTGATGTTGCCGCGCGTGGCGTTCGAATAGGGGCAGATCTGGTGCGCTGCCTCGACCACCTTTTCGGCCTCGGCGCGATCCAGGCCCGGCAGGTTCACTTCCAGGTCGGCGGTGATGCCGAAGCCGCCTTCCGAACGCGGGCCGATGCCCACCGTCGCGGTCACCGTCGTCTCCGCCGGAACCTTGATCTTCAGCTGCATGCCGGCAACCTTCAGCGCGCCGATGAAGCAGGCCGAATAGCCCGCCGCGAACAGCTGCTCGGGGTTGGTGCCTTCGCCGCCGGCGCCGCCCAGTTCCTTCGGGGTCGAGAGCTTCACGGCAACGCGGCCATCCTCGCTGCGGGCTTCGCCATCGCGGCCGCCAGTGGCAGTGGCGCGGGTGCTGTACTTGACGTCGACGGACATGCTCGGTCTCCTTTGAAACATTCTACGATAATCGTTATCGCGATAACATTTAGCTAGTGCGTGAGTCGACCCTTGTCCAGAGAATATTTATCGCGATATGTATTTTGACGAATTTGGCCCCGGCCAAGGAGACCGATCATGCCCGCCGCCGCCCCGCTCGACGACCAGCTCTGCTTCTCGCTCTATGCGACCAGCATGGCGATCACCCGCGCCTACAAGCCGATGCTCGACCGGCTCGGCATCACCTATCCGCAATATCTGGTGCTCCACGCGCTGTGGGAGCAGGACGGCCGCACCGTCGGCGCGATCGCCGAGCGGCTCGCGCTCGAATCGAGCACGATCACCCCGCTGGTGAAGCGGCTCGAGGCTGCCGGCTTCGTCCGGCGCGAGCGCAATCCCGAGGATGAGCGCCAGGTCCAGGTCCGCCTGACACCGCGCGGCGCCGAAATGCGCGAGGAATGCGGCTGCCTGGCCGAGGAACTGCTCACCCGCTCGGGCATGCGGGGCGAGCAGTTGATGGGACTCAACCGCGACGTGAAGTCGTTGTGGAACGCGCTGCGCGAGGGGCAGGACTGAGAGAGGCGCTACCCGCCTGCCCCACACCCATCGTCACCCTGAACTTGTTTCAG
Source organism: Sphingomonas kyeonggiensis (assembly GCF_014204495.1). GTDB lineage: Bacteria > Pseudomonadota > Alphaproteobacteria > Sphingomonadales > Sphingomonadaceae > Sphingomonas > Sphingomonas kyeonggiensis_A. The sequence continues at coordinate 778,113 of NZ_JACHLN010000003.1, forward strand.
GGTCCAACGCGCCTCAAGCGATATCCTTCGCGGCGCCTTGGATGCTGAAACGAGTTCAGCATGACGGAGAATAGCGTGGATGGTCGCCAAACCACGCCAAACCACCATACCGCCCCTTCCAATGTAGGATTTCCTCTGCTTCACTGGTCCTGATCGCAAAAGCCCGCGCACGGGAAATCGGCACCTCGCCGCTCTCCCACGCACGTAAAAGCGAGTATCAAGAGATTCAATGAATCGCCCCAAAGGCGAGCAGGAGCAGGAACCGCAAGAATGGCAAACCGAGAATTCGATATCATCGTCTATGGAGCCACCGGCTTCACCGGCCGGCTCGTCGCGGAGTATCTCGCCGCCCGCTACCCGGACGTGAAATGGGCGATGGCGGGCCGCTCGCTCACCAAGCTGCAGGAAGTCCGCGACGAGATCGGCGCGCCGGCGGATACGCCCCTGCTCACCGCCAATGCGGACGATCCCGCCAGCCTCACGGCGATGGTCGCCCGCGCTTCCGTGGTCATCACCACCGTCGGCCCCTATCAGCTCTATGGCGAGGCGCTGCTTGCCGCCTGCATCGAGACCGGCACCGCCTATGTCGACCTGTGCGGCGAGCCCGCCTGGATGGGCCTGATGATCCGCAAGTACGAAGATGCCGCCAAGGCCAGCGGCGCGCGCATCGTCTTCTCCTGCGGCTTCGATTCGATCCCCTTCGATCTCGGCGTATGGGCCGTGCAGCAGGCGGCGATCGCCCGCTTCGGCAAGCCGGCGTCGCGGGTGAAGGGCCGGGTGCGGGCGATGAAGGGCACTTTCTCCGGCGGCACCTTCGCCAGCGGCAAGGCGTCGATGGCCGCCGCGGCCAAGGATCCCTCGATCCTCAAGCTGATGGTCGATCCCTTCGCCCTCACCCCCGGCTTCCAGGGCCCGCACCAGCCGAACGGCATGGTCCCCTATCATGACGAGGCGGTCGATGCCTGGGTCGCCCCGTTCATGATGGCGGTGATCAACACCAAGAACGTCCACCGTTCGAATTTCCTGGCCGGCCAGCCCTATGGCGCGGACTTCCAGTATGACGAGATGACCATCGTCCCCGGGCTCGGCGAGATCGGCAAGGCCGCGGCCGAGGCGCTGGCGAAGATCAACCCGATGGCCGCCGACAAGGGCCCGGCCCCGGGCGAGGGCCCGAGCAAGGAGGAGCGCGAAACCGGCTATTACGACCTGGTCTTCGTCGCCGAGATGCCCGACGGCCAGCGCCTGTCGGCAACGGTCAAGGGCGACAAGGATCCCGGCTATGGCTCGACGAGCAAGATGATCGCCGAGAGCGCGCTCTGCCTGCTGCGCGACGTGCCTGCCGAGGGCAAGGGCGGGATCTGGACCGCCGGCGGCCTGATGCCGGAGCCGCTGGTCAAGCGGCTGGAGGCCAATGCCGGGCTCGGCTTCTCAGTAGAGTAGGGTCAGCAGCCCCGCGGCGAGCAGGCAGAGGACGATGACGACGGGGACCAGGATGGCGCGGGTGCGGTCCTGGTCCTTCTGGAAGGCGGCAAGGTCGAACCAGTAGCGGCCCTGCCCGGCCGCATGGATGATCCCGGCGCGCTGCATGCGTTCGAACTGGCGGCGCTCGATGGGCCGCTGCGGCACGAAGGGAACCGCCTCCTCGGCGGATACGGCGTGGAGGGCGAAGAAATGGGCGCGGATTCGCCGCCGCGCCCCTGCGGCCAGCGCCCCGATGGATACCGGGACGCTGGAGGAGATCACTGCGGCGTTGCCGGAGCGGCCGGCGGGCAGGTGGTGACGGTCGGGCCCTTGGCCAGCTTGCCGCCGTCGAGCGAGTCGACCCGCATCGACACGCCGGTGGCGAAGAACTGCGGGGCCGTGCTGCAGAAGCCGCCGACCAGCGCGGTCGAGATGTCGGCGGGGGTCAGCTGGGTGCGCCAGCCGGCCGGACCATCGACGGTGAGGACCAGGGTATTGGCCTCGGAAGTGATGTTCTTGAGGACGATGCCGCCCTCGAAGGTCTGGCCGACGGCGCCCTGCATGTTCTTGGCGAAGTCGGCGGCGGTCGGCTTGGCCTGGGCCGCGGGAGCCGGAGCCGGCGCGGTCTGCGCGGCGGCGGGCAGCGCCGGGGCGGCAGTAAGCGCGAGGGCAAGGATGAACGGCTTCAGCATTGGGTCGAATCCCCCGGAATGTGGAAGGCGAAGCATAAGGGCACAGGACACATGGTCAATGAACCCAGATCAGCGCCGCTTCCCATTGTGGCGAATATTGGCCGGTCTGCCCCGCCTCTTAATCGGGCGCGGCCGCCCTTTGCCAGCCCGTTCCGGCCGGAAGCCCGAAGGGCCAGCCGAACCGACGCCGTCCGGCAGCTCGAAGCGCAGCGCGCCCGATACCGGGTTGGCCTCGACCAGCCGCAGCTGCAGCCGCATGCCGAGGGTGAACTCGTCGCCGCTCTCGTCGCCGACCAGCCGCTGCCCGGCTTCGTCGTACCGGAAATATTCGGTGCCGAGGTCCCGTGCCGCGACCAGCCCGTCGCCGCCGACGCCATCGACGGTGGCGAAGAAGCCGAAGCTCTGCACCCCAGTGATCCGCGCCTCCAGCACTTCGCCGACATGATTGGCGAGATAGGCGGCGACATAGCGGTCGATCGTCTCCCGCTCCGCTTCCATCGCCCGGCGCTCGAGACTGGAGATGCTCTCGCCGATCCGTTCCATGGTCGCGGCCTCTTCCTGCGTCAGCCCGCCCGGGCCGAGATCATAGGCATGGACCAGCGAGCGGTGGACGATCAGGTCGGCATAGCGGCGGATCGGCGAAGTGAAGTGGGCATAGCTGCCGAGCGACAGGCCGAAATGGCCATGGTTCGCCGGGCCATAGGAGGCCTGCATCTGGCTGCGCAGCACCTGCTGCATCACCTGCTCGCGGAAGTCGCTCTCGCCCACCCGTTTCAGGATGTGGTTGAACGTCGCCGGCTTGATGACCTGGCCGAGCGCGAACTCGATGCCGAAGGTCTTGAGATATTCGCGCAGCGCGACAAGCTTCTCCCGGGCCGGCGGCTCGTGGATGCGGTACATCACCGGCGCCTTCTTCGCCTCGAGTGCCTTGGCCGCGGCGACGTTCGCGGCGATCATGTAATCCTCGATCAGCTTGTGGGCATCCAGCCGCTCGCGGGGAGCAACCGAGAGGATGCGTCCCATCTCGTCAAGGACGATGCGGCGCTCCGGCAGGTCGAGGTCGAGCGGCTCGCGCTTGTCCCGCGCCTTGTTGAGCGCATGCCAGCAGCTCCACAGCGGCCTGAGCGCCGTCTCGGTCAGCGGATGCTCGATCTTGCCGTCGATGGCGGCCTGGGCATCCTCATAGGCGATGTTCGCCGCGATGCTGACCACGGCGCGGGTGAAGCGCCAGCTCTTCAGCTCGCCATGCTTGCCGATCTGGAGATGGCAGGCGAGCGCCGCCCGGTCCTCGCCTTCCTTGAGCGAGCAGACCTCGGCCGACAGGATTTCGGGCAGCATCGGCACGACGCGGTCGGGGAAATAGACCGAGTTGCCGCGCTTGCGCGCCTCGCGGTCCAGCTCCGAGCCGGGACGGACATAGAAGCTGACATCGGCGATCGCGACCACGGCCTTCCAGCCGCCTTCGTTCTTCGGATCGTCGTCCGGCGCGGCCCAGACCGCGTCGTCATGGTCGCGGGCATCCGCCGGGTCGATGGCGACGATCGGCAAATGGCGCAGGTCCTCGCGCTTGCCGAGGTCAAGCCTCGATACCCGCTCCGCTTCGTCGAGCAGGTCCTCGGAGAAGACGTTGGGGATGCCATGCCGGTGGATCGCGATCAGCGAGAAGCTGCGCGGGGCGAAGGGGTCGCCCAGGATCTCGACCACCTTGGCGGTGATCCGCGGCGGGCGGCCGGTCTTTTCGGCCAGCACCAGGTCGCCGACTTCGCCGCCGCCGGCGTCTGAGACCATCCAGTTGCGCCGCTCCTTCTTCTCGACGCCCTGCAGCCAGAGCCGCCCGGCCTCTTCCTTGATCACGCCGAGCATCAGCTCCTCGCCGCGGGCGAGCTTCTTCATCGGATGGGCGATCAGGCCGTTGCCGGCCTCTTCGGTGCGGGCAAGGATGCGGTCGCCGATCGCCAGCGCCGATCGCTTGCCGCGCGGCTCGCGAACCCGCAGCCGCGGCACCGGCACGCCCACGGCTTCCCAGCGCTCGGGCACCGCCCAGGTAGTGTCGCCGTCCGCGTCGGTGATTCGCAGCACGGTGACCTTGGGCACGCCGCCCATCTTGTGGAAGGCGCGGCCCGGGGCGACGTCGATCAGTCCCTCGTCGCTCATGTCCTTGAGCAGCGCCTTGAGCAGGATCTTGTCCTGCCCGTGCAGTCCGAAGGCCTTGGCGATCTCTCGCTTGCCTGCGGGCGTGTTGGAATTGGTGATGAAATCCAGAATCTGCTGCCGCGTGGGCAGTCCAGCTTTATGTTTTGGTTTTGCCATTGGCCCCTAAGATAAGGACTCGCGAGCCGCCTGCCAACGCCGTAACCTCACAGCGTGACATATGACCTGCTCATCGCCGGCGGCGGGATCAACGGGTGCGCGATCGCCCGCGAAGCCTCGCTGCTCGGGCTCAAGGTGCTGCTCGTCGAGAAGGACGATCTCGCCAGCCATACCAGCTCGGCCTCGACCAAGCTGATCCATGGCGGGCTGCGCTATCTCGAGACCTATGAGTTCCGCCTGGTCCGCGAGGCCCTGCACGAGCGCGAGCGGCTGCTGGAGGCGGCACCCCACCTGATCCGCCCGCTCACCTTCGTGCTGCCCCACGCCCATGCGCTCCGGCCGTGGTGGATGGTCCGCCTCGGCCTCTACCTCTACGATGCGCTGGCAATCGGCAGCAATTCCACCCTGCCCCGCTCCCGTGACCTGACCTCCAGGGACCAGGCCTTCACCGCCCCCCTGGCCGGCACCCACAAGGGCTTCGTCTATTCGGACTGCCGCGTCGACGACGCCCGGCTCACCCTCGCCAACGCCGTGGACGCCGCGGCCCATGGCGCCGAGATCGCGCCGCGCACCGAGCTGCTGAGCGCCCGACGCAAGGGCGAAACCTGGCACGCCGAACTGTCCGACGGACGCACCGTGGAAGCGCGCGGGCTGGTCAACGCCGCCGGTCCCTGGGTGCGAAACCTGCTCGATACGCTGTCTATTGCTAATCATTCGCAGATCAGGCTGGTCAAGGGCAGCCACATCGTCGTCCCCAGATTGTTCGACGGCGACCATGCCTATATCCTCCAGCAGCCGGATGGCCGGATCGTCTTCGCCATCCCCTATGAAGGCGAATTCACTGAGATCGGTACTACCGACATCCCGGTCGAACGCCCCGAGGATGCCGTGTGCAGCGAGGCGGAGAAGACCTATCTCTGCGAAGCGGTGAACCGCTATTTCACCCGGCAGATCGCCCCCGCCGACATCGTCTGGCACTGGTCCGGCGTGCGACCGCTGCACGATGACGGCGCCGCCAAGGCCCAGGCGGTGACCCGCGACTATGTGCTCGAGCTCGACGACAAGGGCCCGCCCCTGCTCTCGATCTTCGGCGGCAAGATCACCACCGCCCGTGCGCTGGCCGAGGAAGCGCTGGCGAAGATCGGCCCGGCACTCGGCGCCGAAGTCGAGCCGGTTACCCGGGCCCGCCCCTTCCCCGGCGGCACGATCGCCGATTTCGACAGGTTCGTGGCGCAGGCCAAGACCCGCTGGCCGTTCCTCGGCGATGCCCGGGCCGAGCGCATGGCGCATGCCTATGGCTGCTGCCTGGCCGACATGCTGCGCGACGTGACCGATCTCGGCGAGGACCTGGGCGCCGGCCTGACCGCCACCGAGATACGCTGGATGCGCGATCATGAATGGGCGCGCACCGCTGAAGACGTGCTGTGGCGGCGCAGCAAGCTCGGACTGCACGCCGGCCCCGAACTGGCGGCCAAGGTCGAGGTGGTGCTGAAAGGCCCTTAAGCCCTTCTTAAACCGTCCGAGGCAGGGTGCACGCCGGGGCGGAGAGAGAATGGCAACGAAGTTCTCCCAGTATCGGGCCGTAACACCTGCGCTCGTCGAGCAGCGGGCCGCTACGCGTCATCGCATTCTCGTCACCCGCGCCACTCTCACCAAGCGCGGCAACAAGCCGGTCGAAGCGATGCTGCACGACCTGTCGGTCTATGGCTGCCGCCTCGCCTGCGAAGCCCCGCACGGCACGGGCGACAAGGTGTGGCTCAACCTGCGCGACGGCGCCCCGGTGCCCGCGACGGTGGTGTGGAACGACGGCACGCATATCGGCTGCCGCTTCGACGCGCCGATCGAACGCAGCCTGGTGCGTCAGCTGACTCTGGTGATCCGCTAGCCCTTTGATGGCAGGGCGAAGCTGGAGAGGCTCGAGAGTCCCCAGAATGGCGGATTTCGGCTCGCCTTCGCCGCTGGCGATGTAGATATCCCGCAACGACACAGCCCATAATTTATACGTATTTACAGCGATTTAGATACACAAGCTTGCGCAGGACAGCGATCGAGCGGTTGCATGTCATGCAACCGTGATACCGATACCAACATGCATCCGTAATGGATCGTTTACCCCGCCTACCTAGCGCCCGACACAAAGAACAAGGGTCGGGAAATTCCTGCAAATCTCTCATATGCCTTGCGCACGATATGCGCGCGCCTGGTGCGCGACAGTCGTGGCACTGTCGCGGTGATCGGCGCGCTTTCGCTGGTAGCGGTGATCGGCAGTGCGGCGTTCGCGGTGGATCTCAACCGAGGCTACGACCAGCGCATTGCCAATCAGCGCGCAGCGGACATGGGCGCACTCGCCGCCGCACTGGCCTACAAGGCAGCAAACAGCGAAACGGTTCTCGCCCCCACCGCGCAGGACGTGGTGCTGGTCAACGGCATCGCCGACGCCACCGTCACCGCGACATTGGTCAACGATGTGCCGACCGCCGGCACCAAGGCCGTGAAAGTCACCGTCACCACCCGGATGCCCTTCGCCCTGGGCACCGCGCTGGGCCTTCGCGGTGCCTATGATGTCGGCGCGACCGCCTATGCCTCCCTCAGTTCGGCCGCGCAGATCGGCACCCCCTGCATCCTCTCGCTCGCCTCGAGCGGTACCGGAATCTCGACCAGCGGCGGTGCCACGATCAACACGCCCGATTGCGTGGTCGCGGCCGTGTCCACGGTCGAGAATGGCGGCACCGGCATCACCGCGAAGAACATCATCGCCGGCACCGGATCGGTCATCAACAATTACGGCACGCTGTCAGCCGACCTGATCCGCTACGGCAACAGCTTCACCAATCCCTCGTGGAACACCAACGTCCCCTCGTCCGACAAGATCATCAAGGACACGACCGACATCACCGATCCGCTGGCCGACAATGTCGACCTGGCCAATGCCCGGGCGCTGATCGGCAGCTTCATCGCGCCGCGCAGCCTGGCCAATCCGGTGACGCCGTCCGGCACCGACTGGACGATCGGCTGGACGCCCTCGGCCAATGTCGCGGCCTATCGCAGCGGCACCAGCGCAAACTACACGATCCCTGCGGGCAACTACACGATCGGCAAGCTGACCATCGATGGCGGCCTCAACGTCCGCTTCGCCAGCGGATCGAACATCACCGTGGCCAACGGCGTCTCGATCGGCGGCGGCTCCACTATCGTGTTCGGCGACGTAAACCTGAAGGTGAATGGCGGCTTCGCCAGCGGATCGAGCGGCGTCACCCTGGGCAATGGCACGATCGAGATCGGCAGCGGCTCGATCAGCTTCAACGGCACCAATGCGATCGGCAACGGCGCGGTGGCGATCAACGGCACGGTGAACCTTGGCGGTGGCTCCTCGCTCAGCATGGGCACCGGCAACCATGCCTTCCAGAGCGTGGCGCTGAGCGGCGGCGGCTGGATGAAGCTGGGCGATGGCGACCTGGACGTCGGCGCCGGTATCACCGTAGGCGGCGGATCGACGCTCGCCGCCGGCAAGGGCGACTACCGACTGGGCAAGGCCAGCTCGGGCGACGCGGTCAACCTGTCCGGCAGCGCGGTGATGCTGATGGGCGACGGCGCCTTCAGCGCCAATGGCAACATCACCACCTCGGGCGGCAGCCGGCTGGTGTTCGGCAAGACCACCAACCACCTGATCAACGGCAACATGATCATCGCCGGCTCGGTGCTGTTCGGCACCAGCCGCTATACGATCGCCGGCAACTTCACCAATGGCACCGGCGGCAGCACCTGGCCTTATACCTCGTCGGTGACCGGCCTCACCTATGGCAACACGCTCGAGGGCGTGAGCGTCTCGGGCTACGACATGGCCGGGATCAATGTGTCCTTCATCCTCTCCGGCACGCTCAATCTCGGCGGCGGCGCCAAGACCAAGCTGATCGCGGCGACCACCGGCACCAACGGCGGCGCGATCGCCGACCTGCTGATCGACAGCCTGACCAGCAGCGCGACCAGCTGGGGCGCCGGCGCGCAGAATGTGTTCGTCGGCGCGGTCCACCTGCCCAATTCCGATGTGACGATGAGCGGCGGCAGCACCACCTTGTCCGCCGGCCAGTGCTTCATGCTGATCGCCAACCGCATCGCGGCGACCGGCGGCGCGGCGACGGGATCGGCCTGCACCAGCATCACCGGCGGCGGCAGCTCGGGCAACGGCACCGGCTCGATCGGGCTGGTCCAATGATCCGCCACCTGCTCAGGAACCGCCGCGGCGCCGCGACCATCGAATTCGCGCTGCTCACCGTCTTCTTCCTCGGCGTGATGCTCGTCGCGCTCGATATCGGCACCTATCTCATCCAGCGCAGCGCGCTCCGCCAGGCCGTCTCCGCCGCGGCGACATCGAGCTTCGCCCAGCGCGAAACGGTGAGCTATGCGGCGATCCCCGACTATGTCCGCCGCGCCGCCCGCGCCCCCGCCACGGCGCTGGTCACCACCACCTGCAACGGCAGCGCGGTCTGCACCAACAGCGCGCGCAGCTGTGCCTGCCTGAGCCGCACCGCGACCTATGTGCCCGCCGCGAGCTGCGGCGTGCCCTGCTCGGGTTCGGGCATGGCTGCCGGTGCCACCTCCGGCTATTATCTCAAGATCTCCGCCTCCTATGCCTACCAGCCGCTGGTGCTGCCCCGCGGATTGCTGACCGCCTCCAGCATTTCCGAATCCGCCACGGTGCGGCTGCAATGAACCCCGTCCGTCGCCTCCTCCGTGCCACCAGGGGCGCCAGCGCCGTCGAGTTCGCGCTGCTTGCCCCGGTGTTCCTCACCCTGTTGTTCGGCATCATCGAGGGCAGCCGCATGCTGTGGCTCCGGCAGACGCTGGACGAGGTCGCCTTCAGCACGGTGCGCTGCATGTCGGTCAGCAGCACCTGCGCCACGCTCCAGCAGCAGCAGAGCTACGCCGTCACCCGGGCCTCGCAATATGGCGTCGCCGTCACCGCCACCAATCTCACCATCCAGGCCAATGTAACCTGCGAGGGCAATGCCGCGTCCAACCAGGTCTCGATCACCGCTCCCTTCCGCTCGCCCATTGCCGGGCTGATTTCCGCGATCCCCGCCGAGATCACCGCCAAGGCCTGCTTCCCCAAGCTCGGCTGAACCCTCAGAAGCCGATCACCTTCGCCCGGGTGAAGCGCTTCGCCTCCGCCACCGTCAGCAACCTGCGGTCCGTGCCGGCCGGCGCCGCACCGGGACCCCGGGTCCCGAATTCCCAGAGCCGCGCTTCGGGCGGGGTCAGGCGACGCGGCTCGCCGTCCGGTCCCTTGTAGCCCATCCAGGTCCAGCCCTCGCGGCGGATATGGCCGTCCATGAAGCAGCGCAGGAACACCGCCTCGCCGGTCAGCGCCATGTTGCCGCCGGCACGCCAGGGGCGGCCGAGCCAGGTCGAATGCTCGGGCACGCCGTTCTCGCGCAGCAGGCTGCAATCCGAGAAGACAAGGCCGAATTCCTGCGCCGCCGGGGTGCTCGGCGCAGCGACATAGCCGAAGCTGTCGGTATCCGGCACATAGCGGGTGACGATCTCGCAGCGCTCGAACCACGCCGCGCCGCCACCGAAGATGAAGTCCACCCCGCCGGTTATCCGCGTGCCGGTGACCAGGCTGCGGGCCTGGACGTAGAAAGTGTCCTGATAGCCGAGCAGCGTGCAGCGATCGACGGTGGTGCGGTCCGCCTCGCGGCCGATGGCCAGCGCCACTGCCTGGGCTCCGTTGCCGGAACCGTCCCGCCGGGCACCGATATAGTCGAAGCTGTTGATGACGATGAGCTCGCGCAGCGCCACCCCCGGCGCGGCAATGGTCAGCGTTGCCGAGCCGCCGGTGCCCCAGGTGCCGCCGCCCGGCTTGGGCGTGCCCGACGCGGTGCCATATTCGATTACCGTGCCGGGCGAACCCTGGAGGGTGAGGCCGGGCACCCGCACCGTCAGCTTCTCGGTGAACAGGCCGGGCTTGAGCAGGATGCGCCAGGGCCGCCCTGCCTTTTCCGCCTCGGCCAGCGCGGCGCCCAGCGTGCCGGTGGCGGGATCGACCACCGCGTCCCATTGTTCCGCGCCGCGCGCCTGCGCCGCAATCGGCAGCGACAGCGCGCCGGCGAGAAAGGCGCGCCGGCCGGTCATCCCCAGCGATAGTTGAAGCTGATGCTGATCCGCACTTCCTTGCCCGAGCCGGGCGGGACTTCGTGGCGCAGCCAGCTTTCCCAGAGCAGCACGGTGCCGGGCTCGGGAAGGATCTCGACGAAGCTCTGCAGTTCCTCCGGCGCGTCCTCGAGCCGTGGCGGGGCGGCCATCATCATCGCCAGCCGCGGATCCTCGAGCTTGAGGCCGCGCGAACCCTTGGGAAGCGAGACGTAGAGCGTGCCCGAGACGACGCTGTGCGGATGGATGTGCGCGCCATGCCCGCCCTTGCCGTCGAGCACATTGACCCAGAGGCTGTCGAGCTTGAGCTTCTTGCCGCCGAGATCGAAGGCGCAGGCCTTGGCGAATTTGGCGACATGCTTGTCGAGCAGGCGCTTCAGGTCCGCGAAATTGGGGTCGCGGATCGGCAGGTCGTCGAGCGAGGCGTAGCTGGTATAGCCGCGATAATGGTTCTCGCGGCACCAGCGGCGGCCGGCGCCGTCGTCCTCGGCGAGCTGAAGGCAGGAATCCTCCAGCGCGTCGAGGAGATCGTCGTCACCCAGCGGCTCCTGGTAGAGCAACGAAGCGAACAGCGTGCGCATCAGTACGCACGCGCCACCAGGATCCGCTCCACCGCCGGCGCGCCGGTGAAGATGCAGGTGCCGGTGGCCGGTGCCGCGTCGTTCGACACGTTGCGGAAGGTCAGCTTGAGCGCCTTGATCCGCTCGACCACCTTGTCGAGCTCGGCGCCGGTCGGCTTCGACCATTCGACCTCGACCCAGCCCGGGAACTTGCCGGCATTCTCGAAATAGCTTTCGAGGCCAGCGAAGTCGGTCACGTCGCGGACGATATTGGCGTCGGTACGCGCCTTGGCCTGATCGAACAGGGTCTTCTGTATACCCTCCAGCGTGCCGACCACATCACCCAGGAACGCATCGCGGGCGACGATCTGCGAGTTGAGCTTGCCGTCTTCCTTGTAGAGGTCGGTGCGCACGGTGACCGAGACATTGCCCCCGGCCATGTCGCGCCCGCCGACTTCGACGACGATCGGCGCGCCCTTCTTGATCCAGCCCCAGCGCTTGGTGACGGCCTTGATCGCCTTGAGGTCGAGCAGCGCGCGCACCGGCTCGCCGAATGCCTGAAGCTTCCCAAGCTCCTGCTGCACGCCCTGGCAATATTCGATCAGCGCGGCGTCTTCGTCATTGTCGCGCAGCATCGGCACGATCACGACCTGCCACGGCGCCAGGCGCGGCGGCACGCGCATGCCGTCGTCATCGCCGTGCGTCATGATCATGCCGCCGATCATCCGGGTCGACATGCCCCAGCTGATCGTCTGGGCCAGCTCCTGCTGGCCTTCCGAATTCTGGAACTTGATGTCCTGCGCGGAGGAGAAGGTGGTGCCGAGGAAGTGGCTGGTGCCGGCCTGCAGCGCCTTGCCGTCCTGCATCATCGCTTCGATGCTGTAGGTCGAGACGGCGCCCGGGAAGCGCTCATTCTCGGGCTTCTCGCCGGCGATCACCGGCATCGCCGCGCACTCCTCGGCGAAGCTGCGGTAGATTTCGAGGCCCTTGAGCGTTTCCGCCCGCGCCTGCTCGGCAGTGGCATAGGCGGCGTGCGCTTCCTGCCAGAGGAACTCGCTGGTGCGCAGGAACATGCGGGTGCGCATCTCCCAGCGGACGACGTTGGCCCACTGGTTGATCTGCACCGGCAGGTCGCGCCACGACTGGACCCAGCGGCTGAACGCGGCGCCGATCACCGTCTCCGAAGTCGGGCGCACGATCAGCGGTTCCTCAAGCTTCGCCGTGGGATCGGGCATCAGCCCGCCCTTGCCGTCGGCGATCAGCCGGTGGTGGGTGACCACCGCCATTTCCTTGGCGAAGCCCTCGACGTGATCGGCTTCCTTCTCGAAATAGGAGAGCGGGATGAACACCGGGAAATAGGTGTTGTCATAGCCGGCGCCCTTGATGCGGTCGTCAAGCAGGCGCTGGATCCGCTCCCAGACGCCATAGCCCCATGGCCGGATGACCATGCACCCGCGCACGCCGCTCTCCTCGGCCATGTCGGCCTCGGTGATGACGGTCTGATACCATTCGGCGAAATTGGCTTCGCGGGTGACGTTGAGCGCATGCTTGATCATGGCGGTGCCTGTAATTCCCTGCCCGGCCCGCCGCAAGCGAGCCGATATTCGCGGCGTTGATTGCGAGATTCATTGAATCTCTTGAATCACCCGTACGTGCGCGTGGCACCGTCGGGACCAACATCGTGGTGACAAATCAAATCCTACATTGCCAGCGCCATCGGCACCGGCACCCGGCTTGATTCCACCGGCCCGGCTCGCTCTACTGCGCGCCAGGGGGAATCGGGGCATGGAACAGCGGGATGTGGCGGGGCGCGAATTCTCGCGCTCGGGGCTTGTCGTCGGGATCATCGTGCTGCTGGTTGCGGCGGTGGGCCTCGGCGGCGCCTTATGGTTCGGCGCGAAGCTGCAACAACAGGCGCAATCGCCCGAGGGCATCGCCGAGTCGATCCTGAAGGATCGCAAGGGCGCGCCTTTCTTCGAGGCGCTGCGGGACAATTATCCCAAGGAATTCGCCGACTATACCGCGCTGCTTTCCCGCCGCGTGCGCGAAGGCGCGACGCGCGAGCAGATCCGGGCCGAGAGCTTCATCTGGATGCAGGCGACCACCCAGCGCCATCTCGACGAGTTCGTGCAGGCGCCGCACGGCGACCTCAACCTCTATCGCCAGATGGAAATCCAGCTGGTCGAGACGATGCAGCAGGAGGATGTGCGGCTGTGCGGCCAATATGCGATGGGGACGCTGCGCCCCGGCACGCGCTACCCGCCCCAGACCGCCGAGCGGCTGATCGAAGTCGCCGCGTCCTGGATCACCGCCTCCGCCGGCGGGCGCGACCATCCCGCCGATCGCAAGATCCCGAAGGGCGACATCTCCGAAGCGGATGCCGTCGCGCTGGTGACGAACATGCGGCACGCGGGGATGAGCCAGACCGACCTGGAGGTCTGGACCGATCCCGCGCGGATGGCGCGGGCGCGGCCGGAGCAGCAATGCGCGATCGGCCTGTACCTGCTGAAAGGCATCGTCGAGATGCCCCACGCCCCGGCCGACCGGGTGACCGGCTGGCTCGCCTCGCAGAAACTGCCCTGAACGCGCCCGCCGACATTGCCCCCGCGCGCGACTTTCCCTAGCGCCGGGGAATGGCGGGCGATCACATCCTCAAGGGCATCCTGCTGCGATTGTTCGCGGTCGCCTGTCTCGCCACCATGTCCGCGCTGATCAAGCTGGCCGAGGCGCGCGGCGCCGGGCTGGTCGAGACGATGTTCCACCGCCAGCTCTGGGCGGTGCCGCTGGTGACCGCCTGGATCGCCACCGGACCCGGCCTGGCATCGATCCGCACCGAGCGCTTCGGCGCGCATGTCTCGCGCACCGCGGTGGGGCTTACCGGCATGATCTTCACCTTCGGCGCGGTGCTGCTGCTGCCGCTGGCCGAGGCGGTGACCTTCCAGTTCACCGTGCCGATCTTCGCAACGATCCTGGGCGCGGTGCTACTCAAGGAGCCGACCGGCTGGCACCGCTGGGGCGCGGTCGTGGTCGGCTTCCTCGGCGTGCTGATCGTCACCCAGCCGTGGAGCGCGCATGTGCCGCTGTTCGGCGCGACCGTCGGCCTGCTCGCCGCGCTGTTCGTGGCGATCGTCGCGATCCTGCTGCGCCAGATCGGCAAGACCGAGCCGACGGGGACGACGGTGTTCTGGTTCTCGGTCCTGTCGGTGCCGGTGCTGGCGATCCCCTATGCCTTCCAGGTCAAGCCGCACGACCCGATGACCTGGGCGATCCTGGTGGGCATCGGGCTGATCGGCGGCGTCGGCCAGTTGGCGCTCACCGGATCGGTGAAGCATGCCCCGGTCAGCGCGGTGGTGCCGATGGACTATTCGAGCCTGATCTGGGGCACGCTCTATGGCTGGGCTATCTTCGGCATGTGGCCGAGCGGCTGGACCTGGCTCGGCGCCCCGGTGATCATCGCCAGCGGGCTGTACATCGTCTGGCGCGAGCGCAAGCGCGGGGTGGGCCCGGCGGTGACGAGTGCGGAGATGGAGCCGGTTTAGGGTTTCTCTAAATCCTCCCCCGGGGGGGGAGGATTGTTCGCCTCATCCCTTCCGATACACCAGCATCAGGTTGTTCGCCGGCATCTCGACCAGCCGGGCCAGCGCCAGCCCCTCCACCGCGGCCGCCGCACTAACCGCCTCGACGAAGCGCAGCCCGAAGCGCGGGTCCTTGTCCTTGAGCCACAGCTCGAACGCCTCGTTCGACGGCGCGGTCTCCACGCCCTCGCGACGATAGGGTCCATAGAGGATCAGCGGCGCGCCCTGCGCCAGCACCCTGCCCGCGCCGGCGAGCAGGCCGAGCGTTGCTTGCCACGGGCTGATATGGACCATGTTGACGCAGAGCAGTGCGTCCGCCGACGGGAAGTCGCCGGACGCCGCATCGATCTCCAGCGGCGGCTCGACATTGTGCAGCTCGGCGCACCAGTCGGCGATCGAGGCCAGCGCGTCGGCATCGGGATCGCTCGGCTGCCAGGTCAGGCCGGGGAAGCGCTCGGCGAAGACGGCGCAATGCTCGCCGGTCCCGCTGGCGATCTCCAGCACAATGCCGCTGGCCGGCAGTTCCTCGGCGAGCACCGCGGCGATCGGATCGCGGTTGCGCTCGGTGGCGGGCGCGTGCCGCCTCATGCCGCGCGCGCTTGCTCGAGCAGACGACGGGCGCGCAGGAACATCTCGACGCGCTGCATGGTCAGCATGCCCAGCGCGAAGGCGATCAGCACGTCGGTCATCGCCATCACGTCGAAATGGACGCCGGGAATGCCGAGCGACTCCGCGTTGCGCGCGCCGGTGCGGATCAGCACGAGGACGAGGATGAAGGCCATCGCGGCGAGCGAGCCCTTTTGCGAGATCTCGTGCGTCTCCGGGTTCACCGCGATGTGCATCATCCGCCCGCGCTGCCAGCCGAGCGCGGCGCCGGCGAGCAGCGCGGCAAAGGCGGCGACCCAGGTCATCGGCGAGGGTGGCAGGTTCCAGAAGGTCACGCCCGCGATGACGATGTAGAGCGCGGGCACCACCCACAGCCATTCGATCTTGAGCGGGCGCTCGCGGGTGAGCCGCCGCATGCGCAGCGCCAGGACGAGCAGCACGATGGCGATCGGAATCAGGTTGAACAGCGGATTGTGCTGGCCTTGCATGGTTTGCCCCCGGAAACTTGCACGTGACTTATATAAGTAATACAGTTCCTATGCCAGCCGAGTTGCGGTGCAAAGGCAAGAGGATTGCGCATGCGGGATCGCCAGTCCATCAGGGCGTCCGGAGGGTTCATGGACGTCGAACAGGATAGCGCTGGCGTGAAATTCGCGCCGGCGGCCGCTTTCATCGGGACATTGGTGGTGGGGCTGGCGCTCGGCAAGCTGCTGGGCAGCCCCGACCTGCCGCTCAACCACGCAAGCGAGCGCGGGCTCGGCTCATTGGCGACGCTGCTCGGCGTGGGCATCATGCTCTCCGCCGTCGGGCTGTTCCGTGCCGCCGGCACCGATCCCAAGCCGTGGAAGCGCACCACCGCGCTGATCACCGACGGCGTCTATCGCTGGTCGCGCAACCCGATGTATTTCGGGATGGCGCTGGCCTATGCCGGCGTGGCGATCTGGCTGGACAGCCTCGTCACGCTGCTGCTGCTGATCCCGCTGCTGCTGGTGATCCAGCGCGAAGTGATCGAGCGCGAGGAGCTGTACCTATCGGCGAAGTTCGGCGAGCGGTATCTGGCGTACAAGTCCGCCGTCCGCCGCTGGATCTAGGCAGCTAGGCGGCCGGTTTCAGCCCCTAGGGCCGCCGCGGGAAGTCGCCGCGGATCGCGACACAGTAGCGCAGCCGCTTTTCCTTGTCGGTCACCGGCACCGGGAGCGCTTTGCGCAGGTCGGGCAGCGCGAAGGTCGTCGAGCCGTTGCCACCATAGCTGGTGCTGAACAGCGCAAACAGCGCCTGATTGCCCTGGATCGGCAGCAGCCGGCCATCGGCCTCGAGCCAGCCGTCCGGGCAGAAATCGAAGCCGATCAGCCGCACCTCGCCCACTATCGCGTCGCGCTGGGCATGGGCAGGCGCGGCGAAACCGATGGCGGCGATGGCGGACGCAAGCAGCACGATCTTCATGGCATTCCCCCCTTAAAAGCTCCCGTGCAGCCTGCCTCAGCGCCCGCGCGCGGTGCAATCGGCATTTGATCGGTTCCGGGGCAGTGCCGCCCTGAACGAAAGCGCCTGCCGGCACGTTGAGGGGATATGATCGACGCTCTCGCCCTGCCCGAGCCCCTGCTCCGCCGGATCGGCGCGGCGGCGAGCGAGATGATGGGCTCGGCGCCCGGCATGGACTTCGATTTCTCGGCGCCGGCGGGCGAGCCCGCGCTGGTGCCAGCGGAATCGGTGTCGTGGCGGGTATTCAAGAACCCGGTCACCCTGTTCATCGGCGGCGTCGCGGCGGTGCTGCTCGAGCTGGCCGAGCCAGGGGTGCGCGACGGGGTGTGGCAGCATTCGAGCTTCCGCACCGATGCGCTCACCCGGCTGCGCCGCACGGGCCTTGCGGCGATGATGACGGTCTATGGTCCGCGCAGCCGGGCCGAGGCGATGATCGCCGGGGTGGTGCGCGCGCATGACCGGGTGGCCGGGATCACCAGCGAGGGCGATAGCTACCGCGCCAATGATCCGGTGCTGCTCGACTGGGTGCAGGCGACCGCCTCCTATGGCTTCATCCGCGCCTATCATTTCTATGCCGAACCGCTGAGCTACCGCGAACGCGACAGCGCGCTGGCGGAGGGCGCGGCGGTGGCGCGGCTCTATGGCGCGGTCGGCGCGCCCAGGAGCGAGGCCCGGATGGCGGCATTGTTCGCGAAGATGGACGCACGGCTGGTGCCGTCGCCGATCATCCACGAGTTCCTCGAGATCATGGCCAAGGTGCCAGCGCTGCCCTGGGTGGCGCGGCCGTTCCAGAAGATGCTGTTGCGCGCCGCGGTCTCGCTGCTGCCCGATCCGCTGATCGACCGGCTGGGGCTGGAGGACCGGCGGCTGCGCGGGTTCGAGCGGAAGCTGGTCCGCGCGGTGGCGCGGATGGCCGAGCGGGTGCCGCTGCTGGACTCCCCGCCGGCCAAGGCAAGCGAGCGGTTGGGCCTGCCGGCCGACTGGTTGTGGAAGCGATAGCTCCCCTTCCTGGAAGGGAGGGGTCGGGGGTGGGTGGAGGCTTGGCGATACTGCAGCCGAGCGCCCGCTCGATTGCCGTATCGCGTACATCGACCCACCCCTAGCCCCTCCCTCTCAGGGAGGGGGACCAGAAGGTTCTTACTCCGCGGCCTCGGCCTGGGCCGGAGCCTTCCACGCAAGCACGGGCTTGCGCGCCGCGAGCGTCTCGTCGAGGCGACGGCGCGGGGCGAAGTGCGGGGCGGTCTTGATCGTCGGGTCGCCATTCTTGGCGCGGGCAGCCACGCTGCGGAACGCGCCGATGAACTGGTCGAGCGTCGCCTTCGACTCGGTCTCGGTCGGCTCCACCAGCATCGCGCCGTGGACGACGAGCGGGAAATACACCGTCATCGGGTGATAGCCCTCGTCGATCAGGCCCTTGGCGATGTCGATCGTCGACAGGCCCTCGGGCAGGCCCTTATCGCTGAAGATCGCCTCGTGCATGCACGGGCCGTACTTGGCGAAGGGCGCGTCGAGCACGTCGGTCATCGAGCGCAGGATGTAGTTGGCGTTGAGCACCGAATCCTCGGCGACCTGGCGCAGGCCGTCGGCGCCGTGGCTGAGGATATAGGTCAGCGCGCGCGTGAACATGCCCATCTGGCCGTTGAACGCGGTCATGCGGCCGAAGGTGCCGGCATGATGCTCGCCCGCGGTTTCCTCCTCGACGAGGTGGAACTTGTCGCCGTCCTTCTCGACGAAGGGCAGCGGCGCATAGGGTGCCAGCGCCGCCGACAGCACGACCGGGCCCGAGCCCGGACCGCCGCCGCCATGCGGGGTCGAGAAGGTCTTGTGCAGGTTGATGTGCATCGCATCGACGCCGAGATCGCCCGGGCGGACCCGGCCGACGATCGCGTTGAAGTTGGCGCCGTCGCAATAGACATAGCCGCCCGCCGCATGCACCGCGTCCGAGATCGCCTTCATGTCGCGCTCGAACAGGCCGCAGGTATTGGGGTTGGTGATCATCACGCCGGCGATGTCCGGGCCGAGGCGCGCCTTGAGCGCCTCGAGATCGACGCGGCCGTCCTCGGTGGCGGGAATGTCCTCGACCGAGAAGCCGGCGAACGCCGCCGTCGCCGGGTTGGTGCCGTGCGCACTGGTCGGCACGAGCAGGATCTTGCGGTCCTGCTGGCCCTGCGCATCAAGCGCCGAGCGGATCGCGAGGATGCCGCAAAGCTCGCCATGCGCGCCGGCCTTGGGGCTCATCGCCACGGCCTGCATGCCGGTGAGCGTGATCAGCCAGTGCGCGAGCTGGTCGATGACCTCGAGCGCGCCCTGCACGGTGTCGACGGGCGCGAGCGGGTGGATGTCGGCGAAGCCCGGCAGGCGCGCCATGCGCTCGTTGAGGCGCGGATTGTGTTTCATCGTGCACGAGCCGAGCGGGAACAGGCCCAGGTCGATCGCGTAGTTCTGGCGCGACAGGCGGGTGTAGTGGCGCACCGTCTCGGGCTCGGACAGGCCGGGCAGGCCGATCTCGGCGCTACGCTCGAGCCCGCCGAGGCGCGAGGGCGCCGCGGGGACGTCGCCGAAGTCGACGCCGGTGGTCTCGGACGAGCCGATCTCGAAGATCAGCGCTTCCTCGAGCATCAGCGCGCGATTGCCGGTGAAGGTCGAGATATCGCTGGCCTCGCCCGCCTGCGGAGTGGTGGGGCGCCAGCCGGACTGGTTGATCGTGCTCATGCCAGCACCTCCTGGAGCGCGGAGGCAAGCGTCTCGACGTCCTCCGATGTGGTGGTTTCGGTGACCGCGACGATCAGGCCGTTGGCGAGATCATCCGCACCCGGATAGAGGCGGCCGAGCGACACGCCGGCCAGGATGCCCTGGTCGGCGAGCGTGCGGACGACCGGACGTGCTTCCTTCGAGAGCTTCAGCGTGAACTCGTTGAAGAAGGTCGGGGTGACCAGCTCGACGCCCGGCACCTGGGCCAGGCGATCGGCCGCGGCCGAGGCCGTGGCGTGGTTGATCGCGGCGAGCTGGCGCAGGCCCTTCTCGCCGAGCAGGGTCATGTGGACCGACATGGCGAGCGCACACAGCACCGAGCTGGTGCAGATGTTCGAGGTCGCCTTCTCACGGCGGATATGCTGTTCGCGGGTGCTGAGCGTCAGCACATAGCCGCGCTTGCCCTCGGCATCGACGGTCTCGCCGCAGAGGCGACCCGGCATCTGGCGGACCAGCTTTTCCGAGCAGGCGAACAGGCCGACATAGGGGCCGCCGAACTGCAGGCCGACGCCGAGCGACTGGCCCTCGCCCACCACGATGTCCGCGCCCATCTCGCCCGGCGCCTTGATCGCGCCCAGCGCCACCGGCTCGGTGACGACGGCGACGAGCAGCGCCTTCTTGGCGTGCGCGGCTTCGGCAAGCTTCGAGAGGTCGGCGATACGGCCGAGGATGTCGGGATACTGGACCACGACGCACGAGGTGTCGTCGTCGATCTGCGCGATCAGGTCATCGGTGTCCGGGGTCGGGCTCAGCGTGGGGAGCGCCGTGACCAGCTGGTCGCCGGTGAACTTGGCCATGGTCTCGGCAACCGAGACATAATGCGGGTGCAGGCCGCCCGAGAGGATCGCCTTGCCGCGCTTGGTGACGCGGCGGGCCATGGTGATGGCTTCCCAGCACGCGGTCGAGCCATCGTACATCGAGGCGTTGGCAACGTCGCAGCCGAGCAGCCGCGCGATCTGCGACTGGAACTCGAACATCATCTGCAGCGTGCCCTGCGCGATTTCCGGTTGATAGGGCGTGTAGGCGGTGAGGAACTCGCCGCGCTGGATGATGTGATCGACCGAGGCCGGCACATGGTGGCGATAGGCGCCCGCACCGAGGAAGAAGGGCGCTGCCCCCGCGGCGAGGTTCTTCGACGCCAGCTTGGTCATGTGGCGTTCGACCGCGAGCTCGCTGGCATGCATCGGCAGGCCGGGGATCGGGCCGTCGAGCACGGCGCTGGCGGGAACGTCGACAAAGAGATCGTCGATCGACTTGGCGCCGATGACGCCGAGCATCGCCTCGCGATCGGGCTGGGTAAGGGGAAGGTAGCGCATCAATTATGTCTCACTACGAGTTTTGCGGGTGCCGCCTCGGCCATGGTCGAAGCGCGAATATCGGTGGGATAAAGGCCGGCCGAACGATCCGTGCCGCCCTTGCCGTCGCAACTATGGTCATCGATGCGGCCAGTGACGACCACATAGCTGTTCTGCAGAGAAGCGGCCTTGCGGTCGAACATGTCATTGCCGCCGCCAATGCCGATCTCGGACCGCAGGACGCCGCCACTCTCCACGGCAACAAACCGGTCCGTCCCCGGCTTGCCGGTGAGCAGATGGCACGCATATCCGGCGCACTCGCCCAGATAGCCTGCCACCTGCACCGTCTTGCCCTTGAACGCATCGCACTGGCTCAGGAACTGGGTAAGCGCGAGCGGTTGCTCGGCGGCGCTGCACCCAGCGACCCAGATCCCGGCCAGGGCGATCGCGCCCTTCACAGCTTCGAGACGTAGTCCTGATAGGCGCTGTCGTTCATCAGGCTGTCGAGCTCGCTGGTGTCGGCGAGGGTCAGCTTGAAGAACCAGCCTTCGCCTTCGGGATCTTCGTTCACCAGCGCGGGGTTGTCGGCGAGCGCTTCATTGCCCTCGATGACGGTGCCCGAGACCGGCGCATAGACGTCCGACGCAGCCTTGACCGACTCGACCACGGCAGCGTCGTCGCCCTTGGCGACTTCCTTGCCCTCTTCCGGCACTTCGACGAACACGATGTCGCCGAGCTGGCTCTGGGCGTATTCGGTGATGCCGACCGTGGCGGTGTCGCCGTCGACGTCGATCCACTCATGGTCTTCGGTGAAATAGCGGCTCATCAGGCTCCCTTTCTGACGTACTTGTGGGCGACGAAGGGCATCTTCACGACCTCCGCCGAATGGATCTTGCCACGCTGGGCAAGGGTGATCTTGGTGCCGGGCTCGGCCGATGCGGCGGGCACATAGGCCATGGCGATCGGCTTCTGGAGGGTCGGCGCGAAGCCGCCGCTCGTGACCTTGCCGACTTCGTTGCCATCGGCATCGAGGACGAGGCCACCCTCGCGGACCGGCTGGCGCCCCTCGACGATCAGGCCGACGCGCTTGAGGATCGGGCCGTTCTCACGCTCGAGCATGATGCGCGCGTGGCCGGGGAAGCCGCCTTCCTCGCGGCGGCGCTTCTTGAGCGCAAAGCCGAGCTGGGCGGCGACCGGCGTGGTCTCGGTATCGAGGTCATGGCCGTAGAGCGGCAGGTCCGCCTCGAGGCGCAGCGAATCGCGCGCGCCAAGGCCGATCGGCTTGACTTCGGGCTGGGCGGTGAGCGCGTCGGCCAGCGTTTCG
Organism: Sphingomonas kyeonggiensis; assembly: GCF_014204495.1. GTDB lineage: Bacteria > Pseudomonadota > Alphaproteobacteria > Sphingomonadales > Sphingomonadaceae > Sphingomonas > Sphingomonas kyeonggiensis_A. Next base: position 800,319 of record NZ_JACHLN010000003.1, read on the forward strand.
GCGGCCTCCGCGGGCACCGAGATCTCGAAGCCATCCTCGCCGGTATAGCCCGAGCGGCTGATCCACAGGTCATGGCCCTGCCACTGGAAGGCGGCGCCCTGCATGAAGACCAGCGCCGAGACGCCGGAGATCACCCGCTCCAGCGCCGTGGCCGCTTCCGGCCCCTGCAACGCGAGCAGGGCATGGTCTTCCATGTGATTGAGGCCGATCTCGTCGGCCAGGAACTCGCGGAAATGGGCGATGTCGTCCCATTTGCAGGCGCCGTTGACGACCATATAGACTTCGCCCTCCTGGATGCGAGTGAGCATCAGATCGTCGAGGATGCCGCCATTCTCGGCCATCAGCAGCGAATAGACCGGGTGCGAGAACTTCGCGGCCTGGATATCGGCGGGCATCAGCGTCTCGAGCGCGGCTTCGACGCCTTCGCCGGTGAAGGTCAGCTGGCCCATATGGCTGACGTCGAACAGGCCGGCATGCTCGCGGGTCCAGACATGCTCCGCCATGATGCCTTCATACTGGACGGGCATTTCATAGCCGGCGAAGGGGACCATACGGCCGCCGCGGGCGCGGTGCCAGGCATCGAGCGGGAGCTTGAGCAGCTCGGCTTCGCCCTCCCCGCCCTCGGGATCGGCGCTCAGGGTCTGGTCCTGGACTTGCTCGCTCATCTGCACGCTCCGGATTCAAGTAGGGACACGATGCAAGGGCGCGGAATCCTCGCGCGCCGTTCCATCGCCCCCTCTGTCACGGAACCTGAGAGCTTTCGCCAGTCGCCTGGCTTACCCCTTCGGTGGGACGTGGCCGGGCCGCGTCCGCTTTCCAGAGTGTCGTGTACGCGCGGTCCCTTGTGCCTGAGAGATTCCGGGGCGGTTGCTCCTTCGGCGGGTGATCCGAAGATCACCACTCTCCCGCGCGTGCCTATCGACAGGAGGCAGCCTTGGCCGCCCCCTCGATTCGAGTCAATTGCATTGCTTGCAAAGCGTGGTCGGGCGTTGCCGCCCGGGACGCAATCAGCGCGTGACGTTGTACTTGAGCTGGTCCTCGGTCAGCTGGAAGCCGACCAGCGCCTCGAACGTAGCGGACAGAACCGCGCCGCGGATCGAGGGATCGGCGAGCGGGTCCATCGCCGCCGACTGCTCACCGGCCTTGCGCTTCTCGGTCAGGCGCTTGCGGACATCGTCCGGCAGGGTCGCGGCGCTGCGATCAACATAGGTGGTGGCGGTGCCGGTGGTCTGGGCGCGCAGCTGGCCGGGCTCGAAGTGCACGGTCACGCGGTTGATCCGCTTGGCGACCACCGAGCTGCCACCACGCACGACCGTGACGAAATAGGGGAAGCTGACGTCGCGCGCGCCATCGGCGTTCTGGCGGCGGGCCAGCACGTCGAAATTGACCGTGGTGACGACCTGGGGGCCGGCATCGTCGCACTTCGAGGTGACGTTGGTCATCACCGCGTTGACGTCGATCGCGCTGGCTTCGCGGCTGTTCGCCGGATTGAAGATCGTGATGTCGCCGGTGCCCGCGGGAATCGCGACATGCGGGCAAGCCGAGCGGACCGCCGTGATGCCGGCGCCGCCGCCGGAGGCGTCGATCTCGCCGGTTTTGGCGCAGGCGCCGAGCGCGAGCGGGATCAGGGCGACAACGGCAAGCTTGCGGACCAAGACGGAAACCCTTTCAAACACACGGGACCAGAAGGGGTCCAAAGCGGCGCGCACCATAGGAACCGCGTTGAGCCCGCGCAAGCAATCGCGTAGGTGCGAGGCGGAACTATGGCAGACCAACTGAAACCTGTGCTCGAGCTGCTGATCGCAGCCCCCCGTGGCTTCTGCGCCGGCGTGGACCGCGCCATCCGTATCGTCGAGCTGGCGATCGAGAAATATGGCGCGCCCGTCTATGTGCGGCACGAGATCGTCCATAACAAATATGTCGTCGACAGCCTGAAGGCGATGGGCGCGATCTTCGTCGAGGATCTCGACCAGGTACCCGACGGGGTGCCGGTGGTGTTCTCCGCCCACGGCGTGCCCAAGGCAGTGCCGGCCAAGGCTGAGGAACGCGGGCTCGACTATCTCGACGCGACCTGCCCGCTCGTCTCCAAGGTGCATCGCCAGGCCGAGCGGCTGGTCAATGCCGGGCGGCACATCCTGTTCATCGGCCATGCCGGCCACCCCGAGGTGATCGGCACCTTCGGCCAGGTGCCCGAAGGCGCGATGACGCTGGTCGAGACGCCCGAGGATGCCGAACGCGTGGAGGTGGGTGATGCCGGGAACCTCGCCTTCCTCACCCAGACGACGCTGTCGGTGGACGATACCGCGGCGACGCTGGAAGTGCTCAAGCGCCGCTTCCCGACGATCCTGGCGCCGGGCCCCAACGACATCTGCTATGCCACCACCAACCGCCAGGGCGCGGTGAAGGCGATCGCATCGTCGGTGGACCTGATGCTGGTGATCGGCGGCAAGAACTCGTCCAATTCGCTGCGCCTCGTCGAAGTCGCCGAGCGCCAGGGCACGACCGCCTATCTGATCCCGCGGGCCGAGGATATCGACTGGGCCTGGTTCGAAGGCGTCGGCACCGTCGGCGTGAGCGCGGGCGCCTCCGCCCCCGAGCTGCTGGTGCGCGAGCTGGTGGACAAGCTCTCGGAGCGATTCGAAGTGAGCGAGCGCGAAGTGGAGACGGTGCCCGAAAACGTCGTCTTCAAGCTGCCGCGCGGGCTGGAAGCCGCCTGATAGGGCAGCCAAGCACAACTAAGTTGTGCGGGCGCGCCCGACGGGCGATGGGTCGCCGCGTTCGAGGGGATAAGGGGGCAGCGTGGCGGTCTACACTCAGGTATCGGCGGAAGCGCTGTCGGACTTCCTGGCGAAGTTCGATGTGGGCGAGCTCGCCTCGGCCAAGGGCATCGCCGAGGGGGTGGAGAACTCCAACTATCTCGTCGACACCAGCAAGAGCCGCTTCATCCTGACGCTCTACGAGAAGCGCGTGGCCGAGGGCGACCTGCCCTATTTCATGGCGCTGCTCGAGCATCTGGCGGACAAGGGCCTGCCGGTGCCGCCCGCCGTGCCGGACCGCGACGGCACGCTGATCCACCAGCTGGAGGGGCGCCCGGCATGCTTGATCCAGTTCCTGTCGGGCGTTTCGGTGTCGCACCCCACCCCCGCCCAGGCGCGCGCCGCCGGCGAAGCGATGGGCAAGCTGCACAAGGCGGCCGAGGACTTCCCCCTCGACCGGCCCAATTCGATGGGCGTGGCCGAATGGCAGCCGCTGTTCGAGCGCTGCGGCCGCGACCTCGATGGCATCGCGCCGGGGCTGTACGACCGCGCGGGCAAGGCGCTCGACACGATCCTCGCCGCCTGGCCGGAGGATCTGCCGACCAGCGCGATCCATGCCGACCTGTTCCCCGACAATGTGCTGATGCTCGGCAACCGGGTGACCGGGCTGATCGACTTCTATTTCGCCTGCACCGACATCCGCGCCTATGACCTGGCGGTGATGCACGGCGCCTGGGCCTTTGACGGCAAGGGCGAGAATTTCTCCGCCGAGATCGGTGCGGCGCTGATCGAGGGCTATACTGCCAGCTTCGGCCTGTCCGCTGCCGAGCGCGCCGCCCTGCCGATCCTGGCGGAAGGCGCGGCGCTGCGCTTCTTCCTGACCCGTGCCTGGGACTGGCTCAACACGCCGGCGGACGCGCTTGTCACCAGGAAAGATCCGCTCGCCTATATGCGCCGGCTGGACTTCTACGCTGCAAAGGGCGACGCGCTGTTCGCATGAGCGAACTGCAACATGTCGAAATCGCCACCGATGGCGCGTGCAAGGGAAATCCCGGCAAGGGCGGCTGGGGCGTGGTGCTGCGCATGGGCGACACCGAGAAGGAACTCTCGGGCGGCGAGAAGCACACCACCAACAACCGCATGGAGATGATGGCGGCGATCCAGGGCCTGAAGGCGCTCACGCGCCCCTGCCGGGTCACCCTCTCCACCGACAGCCGCTATGTCATGGACGGGCTGACCAAGTGGATCCATGGCTGGATGAAGAATGGCTGGAAGACCGCCGACAAGAAGCCGGTGAAGAATGCCGACCTGTGGCAGGAACTGCTCGCCGCCGCCAAGCCGCACCAGGTGAAATGGGTGTGGGTGAAGGGCCATGCCGGCCACCCCGACAATGAGCGCGCCGACAAGCTGGCGAGCGATGCCGCGATCGGAATGTGACCGGCGACGGCGATTGGCCTATCGAACGGACCGCGCCCCGATACCGATATTCTAGGAAGACGACGTGACCGATCCGGCTGCAACCGACCATATGACCGAGGCACGCGCCGCGCTCGCCGAAGCGATGGCGCTGCACGAACAGGGTAACCTCGAAGGCGCCGAAGCCGGCTATCGCAAGGTGCTGGCGCAGGACTATCGCCCGACCGACGTGCTGCCGTTGCTCGCGGGCCTGCTCGGCCGCCTGACGCGCCCCGAAGATGCACTCGTCGCCTGGGACCAGCTGCTCGCGATCGAGCCCGATCATGCCGTGGCGCTGCATGAAAAGGGGCTGACGCTGCACTGGCTCGGCCGCACCGGCGACGCGATCGCGACGCTCGAGCGCGCCAACGCGGTCGATCCCGACAACCCGATCGCGATCGGCAATCTGGCCGTGGTGCTGGCCGATGCCGGCCGAAACCTCGACGCGCTCCAGCATTTCCGCCGCGCGCTGGCGCTTCAGCCCGACAATCTGCACCTGCGCCATCAGGTCCGACGACTGGGGTCGGGATCGGTGCCCTTCTGGCACATCCCGATGATGAACGACGCGCCGCGCAACGACGCGTTCGAGGACGCCATCAAGGCGGCGATCGCCGTGACCGGCCCCGACGCCCGCGTGCTCGACATCGGCGCGGGCAGCGGCCTGCTGTCGCTGATGGCCGCGCGTGCCGGGGCAAGGAAGGTCGTGGCGTGCGAGATGGATCCGATGATCGCCGACATGGCGCAGCGGATCGTCGCCCAGAACGGCTATGCCGATCGGGTCACGGTGCACGCCAAGCCCTCGACCGAACTCGCCATCGGCACCGAACTCGATGCGCCGGCCGATATTCTGGTCTCGGAAATCCTCTCGAGCGACCTGCTGACCGAGAAGGTGCTCGACACGTTCGAGGACGCGCATCGCCGGCTGCTCGCACCCGATGCGATCGTGATCCCGCGTGCGGCGAGTGCGATGGGGTGCCTGGTGGCGAGCGAGAACCTGGCCGACTATTCCTTTGTCGGCGAGGTTTCGGGGTTCGATCTTTCCGCCTTCACTGCTTTCGCGCCGCAGCGCCTGCCGATCCACGGCACGATGACCGCATGGGATCGCCTGTCGGACGATCTGGAGCTCGTTCGCCTCGACCTGACGCAGAAGAAGCATGACGCCGTGCTCGCGCGGCTGAGCATTCCGGTCACCGCGAGCGGACGCGCCATCGGCATCGTCCAGTGGATGCATATCGACCTGTGGGAAGGCGTGACGTTCGACAACCATCCCGACCGCTATACCGATGGCGGCTGGCTCCAGCTGCTGCACAGCTTCCCCGAACCGATCGATGTGGTGGCGGGCCAGACGCTGGACATCGCGGTCGGTCATGACCGGATCACGCTGATCCTGCTCCCGCTCGCCTAGCCCTTTAGCTGCGCGAAGATGCTGCTGCGCCTCAGCCTTGGCGCAGCAACCAGGTGAGCGCCGTTTCGGCGCGCCCGAAGATGCGCAGATAGGGTTGCGTCATCTCGCGGCGGATCTGCATGCGGGCAATCGCGCTTTCGGTGACGATCGCGATACGGCTGGCCACCGGAAAGCCGGCGAAGTGGCGGCGAAAGGCCGCCACCGCGGCCTGCGCCTGCACGCCGCTACGGCGCATGTCCATGCGCAGGAGATAGCCGGGCGCGAAACCCTCGGCATCGAACTGGTCGCGCAGCTTGCGGGCATAGTCGCCGACTTCGTCAGGCCCGAACATCGCAAGCCACTCGATATCGAGCAGATTCAGCTCTTTACGGAAGGCAACGCGGTACATGTGGCCGCTCTTGCAGCCAAAGGTTAAAGGAATCTAGACCGTGCCCAGTGCGAAACGATTTGTCATGGGCACGCCGCCGGGAAGCGCGCGCGGCTACCGCGCCTAGCCTTCGTCCTTGACGAAGAACTTGTCGATCACTTCGCGGGCCAGCCGTGCCGGACGCAGCGTTTCGGCATCGAGGCAGCACCAGCTCGACTTGACCTCGGCCAGCACTTCGCCGCCACGGCGGATCACCGTCTCGTAGAAAGCGCGCGCGCCCTGGACCTTTTCCAGCAGCACCGTGGCGACCACGTCATCCTCGAGGAAGGCGGGCTTGCGATAGGTGATCTCGTGCTTGAGCGCGACCCAGAGATGCTCGGCCACCGCCTCGACCGGCGCCAGCGCCTGCCAGTGGCTGATCACCGCTTCCTGCACCCACTTCAGATAGGAAGCGTTGTTCACATGCCCCATGAAGTCGATATCGTCCTGAGCGACGTCGATCGGGAATTCATAGGGGAGCGCGGTTCCGGACATGTTTCCGGAATGTAGCGCATCAAGCGTTTCGAAGCGACTAAAATCCCCGGAAAACTGCGGCTTTTGCGCAAAGGGCGCTTGCCGTAGCGTCATTGCGCAACCGCCAGGTTCAGAGATGCGGTTTTGCTCCCCGGACTCCGTCCCAACCCGCGTCGGGTAGTCACGGGAAGGAATCGCCCATGAAGCTCCGCCACGCCGCGCCGGCGCTCGCCCTGCTCACCGCAACAGCCTGTGCGCCCGTCCAGATGCGCCTGCCCGTCACTTCCCCAGAGCGGACCGAACAGGCGGTGCTCGAAGGCATTGGCGACGATCACCACGGCGAATTCACCCTGGCCGAATATGACGGCAGCTTCGTGCGCGGCGCCGGCTATCGCTGGTTCGGCAACGGGATCGGCGAAGCAGTGCAACTGGATGGCGGTGCCGCCTTCATCGTGCGCGGCGGAGAGATCCGGGGCGAGCTGAGCGCGGAATGCCGGTCCTCCGCCACCGATGTCGGCACCGGTGCGATCACCATCCGCACGCGCGGCATGGCCTATCGCTGCCGCTATGCCCGCGACCGCGAGCCAATCGCCGCACGGCTCGTGCTCGACGAGCGCGGCGCGCTGATGCGCGAGGAGCGGCGCGGCCATATCGATCTGGAGGGCGTGCGGATCGACCTGCGCTCCGAGCATCGCCTTGCAGGCAGCGGCCTGCCGATGGCGATGCCGCTCGGCTACGTCTTCTCGATCGGTGGCGACGTGATCGGCGGAGTCGACCTGAACGGTCGGTCAAAGCGCGTGCTTCTGCCCCGCGACCCGGCGTTGCGCGAAGCGGCGGTGGCGGCCGCACTCTCGCTGGCGCTGTTCATCGATGCCGAGATCGGCGAGATGTCGGAATAATTGGCCTTACCACTTGACTCGAAAACGTCGGGCCAACATCGTCCCAGCATAGCCGCGATGACAGCGGTAGCATGATGGGGATGTCCGATGAAACTGAAGCTCGCCGCCGCTCTGGCCGGAGTCGCACTCACCACCGCCGGCAGCGGCATGGCCCGCCCGCTTGCGCCGGCAGTGGCGGCTGCCCCCGCCCTGCCCAGCCGCGCGCAGGTGATGGCATCGATGGAGCGCGTCGCCGACTGGCAGCTCACCCATCTCGACGACCTCAGCTACATGCCCGCCGCGCGCCCCAGCACCAAGCGCGCCCGCGACTGGCAGCAGGCGACCTTCTGGGTCGCGCTGACGCACCTCGCCGACCGTTCGAGCAGCGTGCGCTACAAGGACGCGATCTTCGCCAAGGGCAAGGAGGAAGGCTGGCGGTTGGGCGACCGGCTTTATCATGCCGACGACCATATCATCGGCGCGGCCTGGATCTGGGCCGCCCGCCACGGCGCGGGCGTGCAGGCGCTCGCCCCGATGCGCGCGAGCTTCAACCAGATACTCGCCGCGCCCAAGACCAATGACCTGCTGTTCACCGCGCCCGAACCCGGCAAGGGCGACCCGACCTGTACCACCCGCTGGTGCTGGTGCGACGCGCTGTTCATGGCGCCGCCGACGCTGTGGGCGCTGAGCAAGGACACGAAGGACAAGCGCTACGCCGCCTTTGCCGACAAGGAATATCGCGCGACCACCGACTATCTGTTCGACAAGTCCGAGGACCTCTATTTCCGCGACAGCCGCTTCTTCGACCAGCGTGGGAGCCATGGCGAGAAGCTGTTCTGGAGCCGCGGCAATGGCTGGGTGTTCTCCGGCCTGGCCCGGATGATCCCCGAGATTCCGGCCAAGGATCCGCGCCGCCCCTATTACGTCAAGCTGTTCAAGGAGATGGCGGCGAAGCTGGTGAAGCTGCAGCGCGGCAATGGCTATTGGCCGCCCTCGCTGCTCGCCGATCCCGAGCGCTCGCAGGATGAATCGAGCGGCACCGGCTTCTACGTCCATGGCATGGCCTGGGGGATCAAGGCTGGTCTTCTCGATCGCAAGACCTATCTTCCTGCGGTTACAAAGGGTTGGGCGGCACTTGAGAGAGCCGTTCAGCCGAATGGAATGTTGGGCTGGGTACAGCAGGTGAGCGACCGGCCGGACGTGGTGAAGGCCGAGGACGCGCAATTCTATGGTACGGGCGCGTATCTGCTCGCCGGCGCCGCGGTCCATGATCTGACGAGGTAAGGAAGACATATGAAGCATGCCCTCTGGCTCCTCGCCGCCCCCCTGCTGGTCGCGGCCGGGCAGGACAGTGCGCCGCCGGCCCCGCTGGCGACGCTCAACGTCCGCCAGGCCGATGGCAGCTACAAGCTGGTCGACCGGTTCGACGTGCCGGCGGATCACAAGATCCATGACGGCATGATCGCGATGGAAGGGCCGGGCTGGGAAAGCGACAAGGTCGCCTATCGCCTGTACCTCGACGAGCGGAACGTGCCGGACATCTATGGCAAGAAGCTGCCCGGCAACGTGCTGCCGACGATCGGCATGGGCCAGGACAATTACCATTCGATGGCGCCCTGGGGGCAGGACATCTTCCAGGTCGATCAGTCGCTCGGCATGGGCGGGATCGGCGTGCTGCGCGGCGGCGCGGCGACCCAGCTCGGCAAGGCGAAGATCAGCGCCCGCGTGTTCAACACCGATCGCGCGGCGACGGTGCTGGTCAACAATGTCGGCTTTCCCGGCGAAGGCGGGCCGGCCGACCTTTCGACCACCTACCGGATCTTCGCCGGTTCGCGGCTGACCAATGTCGAGGCGCGGGTGAGCGGCAAGGTGCCGCAGATGATCGCGGGCCTGACGCTGCACGACGGGGTCAGCAAGATCGAGAGCCCGAAGCGCGGCAAGTGGCGCTATTTCGCCACCTGGGGCAAGCAGAGCCTGGCCGGGGACGATCTGGGCATCGCGCTCTTCTATCCGGCCGACGAGGCCGCGGGCACGGGCAGCGACGGCAAGACGCTGTACGTGACCTTCTGCGACCCGCGGAACATTCGCTACGCGTTCGGTGCCGCCTGGGTGCAGGAGCCGGGCGCGCCGAAGACCGAACGCGAGTTCCGCAAGTGGCTGGACGATACGGCGGCCGACCTGGCGACCCAGCCCTATGTGGTTGGTGCGGCGCAGAAGACCTGCGCGGCGAAGTGAAAAGGCTCTGACGGCTCCCCGGCTCTCGCCGGGGAACCGCGTGTTTAGCCATCTTGCTTGGGATTGGCCTCGCTCACACCCGAGCCGTTCCCGAAATAGCGCTTCAGCTCGGTCTCCGGCGCAAGCGGATAGCTGTCGCCCCAGGCACCGCGTGCACGGCGCAGCAGCTCGTCCAGCTCGCCGGGCAACGGGCGCAGCTCGGGCATCGGCCAGGTCTCGACCTTGCGGTAATAGGGTTTGAGATAGTCGGTGGCCCCGCGCAGGCCCTTGCCGCCGTCCTGGTAGTTCCAAAGGTCGATGCCGACGCACCTGGCCATGTCCGCGACGTCATAGGCGGCGAGCAGCGCGTAGATCGAATAATGGAGGCTGCGCGTGCGGGTGAGTTCGAGCGGCAGCTTGCCCTCGGGCGTGAACTGCGGCGCGATGCGCTTCTTCGGAAACGCCTCCGCCACCGCTTTCGTCATATCCGGCCGGCGGGCGAACAGCGCGAATTGCGCGGTCTGCGCGTCGAACCACATGCCGTGGTTGTTCTTCGCGGCATTCTCCGCCTTGCCGTTCCGGCTCGACTGCATCCAGTCGAGATAGTCGGAGAACCACTTCTCCAGGCCCTTCTGCTCCTCGGCGGTGAGCTTGCCCGCCGGGCCGATCAGCCCGATGCCGTCGACCACCCGCTCGAGCCGCGAGGTGTCGAGCACGCCTTCCGCCCTGCCCTCCTCGCGCCCGGGCACGGCCTGGGCATAGTTCATGTTGGGGTTCATCCGCGTGGCGGGCGTCAGGAACCAGGTGCGCACCAGGCTGGCCGCACGGCCGGCGTAACGGGGGTTGTCGGAGAAATAATAGGCAAGGCTCAGCGTCTCGACGTCCGAGCTCATCCCCTCCAGGTCGCTCACGTCGAACTTGTCGGTGTTGCGGTCCGGATTGATCTCGCCGTCGCGGCGAATATAGGGCAACCCGGTCTTGGTGGCGGGATCCGGCCACCAATAGGGACCGATGCTGAGATAGTCGTGGCGATCGCCCGAGGGCGGGATCGTCCTCTTGTCGGTCACCGTATAGAGCGGCCGCTTCATCGCCGCCTCGGCGCGGGCGATCAGCCGCTCATAGGCTGCCTTCACCGCCGGATCGGTGGCGATCGCGGCCTTGAGCCGCGCCATCACGTCCGGCGCCAAGAAAAAGGTCCTGCGTCCACCGAACGCCGCGGAATATCCTTCCGCGCCGTTGCAGACCGGCTGCTGCGTATTCTGGCCAGGGGAGGCGATCCCGGCATGGGAGGCAGCCTGCGGCGCGAACGCCGCAGCCAGGACTAGGAGAAGAATGGGACTGCGGCGCATGGGATGTTCTCCTTCGCGCTCAGTAGCGGATCCGGAAGCCGAAATAATATTGCGGCCCGCTCTCGCTCACTTCGGCGATCGAGTCGTATCCGCCCTTGTAGAACACGTCCTTGGTATTGGTGACGTTGAGCGCCTGCAGCTTGAGCTGGATGTTCTTCGTCACGTCATACTGGACCGAGAGGTTCAGATAGCCCGCGTCCTGCACCCCGCGGTTCGTACCGCCGTTCGGCTTGTAGTAGTGCGAGCGGTAGCGATACATCGCGCGCAGCGAGAAGCCCTTGCGCTCCCAATAGACCGTGCCGTTGGCAACGTATTTCGACAGGCCGATCAGGTTCTCCGGATCGAGATAGGCGCCCAGCGCCGAGGTGTCCGGATACTGGAAATTGGCCCAGGCGATGTTGAGCGAACCGTTGACGCCGAAGCCGCTCAGGATGCCGGGCAGCCAGGAGAAATTGTGGCTGCCGGTGAACTCGACGCCGTAGAGGTGGCGCAGATCCGGATCATTGGCCGGGGCGATCAGATTGACATTGTAGCTCTGCTGGGTCGGCGCAGCGGCATCCACCTGGGTGGTTACCGTGATCGTCGTCGGGAGCCCCGCCGAGCGCGAGATAACCGAACCGCGCAGCCATTTGTAATAGCCGGCGACCGAGAAGAGCGTGTCGCGGCTCGGATAGAATTCCAGGCTGACGTCCGCATTCCAGGCGCGCATCGGCTTCAGGTTCGGATTGCCGCTGGTCGGATTGAAGGTGACGCTGGAGGCGCCGCCGGTGCCCGAGGTCGGGTTCAGGTTGATACCCGCGCCGAAGCTCTCGATCGGCGAGCGCGACAGGGCGCGATAACCGGCGGTGCGCAGCTTGATCTTGTCCGACAGGTCGAAGCTGAGGTTCAGGCTGGGCAGCCAGTAGGAATATTCGCCCTTGAGCGTATCGGTCTGGATCGCGCCGGTGGGATCAGCGGCAACCGTGTAGCTGTCCGCGCCGGTATCGATCGTCACCTTGAACGGCAGGCGATAGCCGACCGAGGTGATGTTGGTCTTCACATAGCGCAGGCCGATATTGCCGCTGACCGGCAGCGCGCCAAGGTCGCCCCGGAAGCTGGCCATGACGTAGGCAGCCTTGATCCGCTCGCGGATGTCGAGGTCGCTTGGGTCGCGACTCTCAGCCGGCAGCGGCAGCGCATCCGATCCGGTGAACGCCTTGTAGAGGCACTGGTTGTCGAACGTCGCCCAGCTGGTGAGGTTAGTGCTGGTGCTCGGGAAATAGTCCTTGGTCGGGAAGCCCCGGCGGCAATTGGCATTCGCGCCGTTGATGATCTGCGCAACGGTCTGGCCGCCATAGGGCAGGATCGTGTTCACATCGTTGTTGCGGTTATTGTCGAGCGTGCGGTGATGCTCGGAATAGCGACCGCCCGCCTTGATCGCGGTGAGGAAGCTGCCCTCGGCGAACTTGTACTCGCCGTCGAAGCGGCCCGCCCAGATATTGTCCTTGCGATCGGTGACGAAGCGGTTGCGCGCATAGACCGCGGTCGCGGTGTTCGCGCCGAAGCTCGCCGGATTGTTCACGTCGAAGTTGAGGAAGGTGACGCGGGGCACGTCGGGGCTGTCGGTATAGTCCAGCTCATAGCCGACGCGCGTGGTCGAGCGCATGCGGGTGGCCTTCTGCGTCTCGGTGCGGTGCGAGTCCGAGAAGCTGCCATCGGCGGTGAGGATGAAATTGCCCGGCTTCCATGTGACCGTGGCGCCGCCGCCCTTATATTCCTCGTTGCGGTTGCGCAGCTCGAGCTGGTTCTCGATGTTCGAGTTGCCGCTGTACTTGATCAGCGCGCCCTTGGTGTAGCCGTTGGTGCCGTCGCCGATCAGGATCGGCTTGATGCCACGCAGCGCCTCGGCGATCGACAGGATGTTGCGATCCTCGGTCGATTCCCGCTTCGACCACTGGCCGTCGAGCGCGATATCGAGATTGGGCGCGGGGCGCCACTGGAGCGCGCCGATCACGGCGTTGCGCAGTTCGCGCGTGTTCTGCTGGCGGAAGTTGCGCGACTGCGTGGCGTAATAGGTGGTGCCGACCGTCTCACCGATGCCGGCGCGCGGCGCAGTGCCGACCTGGCAGTTCGAATTGGCGCCTGCGGCATTGAGCTGGGCAGTCGTGCCGGTGACGAGCGTGCCGTTCAGCGCCGAGGTGTTGCACGGCACGAAGTTCGAGTTGCCGTTGTAATAGTCTTCCGGCGCCGCGACGTCCTGGCGCTGATAGCCGATCGCGATGCCGAATTCGCCGATGCCGGTGCTGAACTGCTTCACCAGGCTGGCATTGGCACGGTAGCCAAGGCCGTCGCGGCCGATGATGTCGTCATCCTTGGGCAGATAGGATCCGCGGATCTCGGCCTGGAAGCGCGACTTGCCATAGTCGAGCGGACGCATCGACTTGAGCTCGATCACGCCGCCGATGCCGCCTTCGAGGAAATCGGCACGCTGCGTCTTGTAGACGATCACGCCGTTGACCAGCTCGGACGGGAATTGCTGGAAGGCGACCGAACGGTCAGCGCCCGCCGTGGAGACTTCGCGGCCGTTGAACGTCGAGAAGCTGAGCGTCGGACCCAGGCCACGCACCGACAGTTCGTTGGCATTGCCCTTGAAGCGATCGGCCGAGACGCCGGTGATGCGCTCGAGCGTGTCGCCCACGCTGTTGTCCGGCAGCGCGCCGATCTCGTCGTTGACGATGCCGTCGAGCACCACGTCGGCGTTGCGCTTCACGTCGATCGAGCTGCGCTGCTCGGCGCGGGCGCCGGTGACGACGATGGCCTGGCTTTCCTCCTGGGGTGCCGCCGCAGCGGGATCGGCCGTCGTGTCCTGCGCATAGGCGGGCACCACGGCACAGGCCGATGCCAACAGCGCCAGGCGCAGCGCATTACGTCCGAAAGCGGAAAAACGGATCCCAGGCATACCTACTCCCCTGCATATATTCTTATCACGCCCGTTTTCGGGTCGGACTTCTTGGTAAGGCCAATTTGTCACCGGTGTCAACCCAATTGGCCAGTTCGAGATTTCTGGGCGCCGTCAGCGGTAGCTGAGCGACCACCGCAAGGTGAGCGGCCCGGACAGGCGGCGGGCGCCGAGACGACAGCGGACGAGCGAAGCGAAGGCGCCGGTCGGCGCGCGATACTCCTTGCCCTCCGCCGGGCCGACCGTGCAACCCTGATAGCCGGTGGTGGAGAAGCCGGTGACCTCCCCTGCCCCGAACGCCACCGCGCCGGGCCCGGCGCTGCGCGCATCGCCGGAGAAGCTGGCGAATTCCAGCGTAACGTCGGACAGGTCCACCGGCCCAGCCGCACGATAGGTGTCCGTGCGCGTGATCCTGCCGGGCGTGAACTCGTAACGGGTGGCGGCGGTGATGCGCTTGTCGGCGACCGGAGCATTCTCGCCCATCCGGTCCATCGCATCCTGCCGCCAGCTGACGATCGTCCGATTGCCCTGCCGTTTCCAGCTGATCCCGCGGAACCAGGCCAGCGGCATCAACACGCTGCCGTCCGCCAGCGCGAAGCGCGGGGTAAGCTGCGGGAAGCCGGCGTCCGCGGATCCCTGCAGCATCCCGCCCGCAAAGGGGATCGGGAAATAGGGATTGTGCATATGCTGGTCTTCGGCGCCGTTGATGATCGGCAGGCCGATGACATGCCCCTTATCGCGCAGCGTGAGCAGCGCACGGTCATGGTCGCCGCGCGCGAACCAGGTGAAGCGAGCGGCGGGCAAGGTCCGGAGCCAGGCCGCATAGCCCGGCGACGGCGCCGCGCCCTTGTAACCCAGGCCGTTCCACAGCGCGTTGGTATAGATATATTGGCGGGCGAGGCTGAGATTCTCGCCCAGGATCCGGTGCTTGCCGCGATAGCCATCGGTGCGGCGGCCACCGTCCCACAGGTTCACCGATCCCGTTGCCGGGTTCAGCCAGAAATCGGCATAGCGCGCAGCGATCCGGCTCGAGAGCGCATAGGCCATGTCGCGCTCCCGCTTGTCGAGGACGCCGAGCTTTGCCGCGGCGGTGAGCACTTCGAGGAAGGCGGTCTCGCCATAGGTGCCGATGCTGCGGCCATATTCCCAGCCTTCGCCGGTCACGGTCGCGCGGTGGAGCATCAGGTCGGCCGACTTGCGCAGCCAGGCCTTTACCTGCGGGGTCGGCGTCATCCCCGTTTCGATGAAGCGCTGGGCGATCTCGCCGATCAGCAGGACCGAATAGCGATCGAAACGGCCATGGCCGTCGGTCTCGTCGGCAAAGCCATATTGCCCCGAATAGCTGCGATAATGCCCGATCATCCGCTGGAGCAACGCCGTGGATGCCGCCTCATCCTCCCAGCCGAGCAGGTAGCGGAGGCGGGCCACGCTGAAGGCGACGCCGTAATAATTGTTGGGCAGGTCGTGGAGCAGGTTGAGCGACTTGGCATCGACGAAGCGGCGCCAGTCGAGCTTCTCGCGAAGCCGCGCCATCGTTTCGGGGCGCACCGCCTGGTCGAGCAGGCCGGCCTGCTTCAGGGCATGGAGGGCCGAGATATAATAGTAGATGCCCCAGGTATCGTTGGGGTCGTCGATCGTCAGGTCCGCGATCTCGCGGTAGCCGGCGAGATATTCGGCCAGCTTCGGATCGGTGCGCGGGGTGTCGAGCAGCAGATAGCTGAGACCGGAGGCGATCTTGCCGGGAAGGAACTTGTCGCCGCTGTCGAACACCGGCACGCCGTCGAGCCGCATGGCCCGCTTCTCGCGCAGCAACTGGTGGAGCAGCGCGGCCAGCTGGGGCATCAGCCGCCGCTCGATCGTCGCATCCATGGGCGGCGCCACCGCATAGACGGGGCCATGGGGCGCAGGCGCTGCGGGCTGGGCCATCGCCGCAGGGACGGCGAGCAACGCGAGACAGGCGGCACCCAGCGGCGCACGCGACAGGTTGTTCAATTGGCCTCTCCTTTTGGTCAGGCCAATATCAAACTTCAGGTAATCGGTGTCAAGCCACTCGCTTGGGGGATCAGGCCGAGCCGATCTTCAACCGCCGTGCCACGCTGTCACGGCGCGTCTCGATCTCGTTGCGCGCGCGCTGCATCGCCTCGAGCTCGGTAGCCTCGAGCAGGTCGTCGACCACGCCGCGCAGGTGCCGGCGCATCGCGTTGCGCGCCGCATGCGGGTCATGCGCCTTGAGCGCATCGAGGATCGGGCGGTGCTCCTCGACTCGCGGCGTGATGCCACCGCGCTTGGCGCGGGCGAACATGTTGGCGGCGAGCGGCGAGTTGACGCGCAGGTCCCAGAGATAGTCGACGACGCTGCGGATCGCGGCGTTGCCGGTGGCATTGGCGATGGCGAGGTGGAAGCGGTGATCGGCGTCCATCACCGAGGGCTCGTTCGAGTCGTCGGCCGCCATTTCCTCGATCAATTCCTCGAGCTCGGCGAGTTGCTCGTCGGTGATCGACACCGCGGCCAGGGCAACCGCCTCGCCTTCGAACAGGATGCGTGCCTCGGTCAGGTCGAAGGCGCCGACGTCGAAATTGAGCGAATCCGCCCGCTCGCCGCTGCCATGCTCGCGCTTGGTGACATAGAGGCCTGAGCCATGCCGCGCCTCGATCCAGCCCTTCATCTCGAGCGCGATCATCGCCTCGCGGATGGTCGGACGGCTGACCTTGTATTCCTCGGCGAGGTCGCGCTCGCCCGGCAGACGCGAACCCGGCGACCAGCGCCCGGCCTCGATCGCTTCGGTGATCGAAGCGGCTACCCGCTGGTAAAGCTTGTTGCCTGTGATCTTCATGCCGTCCTCATCCTTACACAACCTCGTAGGTTGACACGATAGGTCATACAAGTGGATATTGGCCTGACCACTTGAGAGGGTTTACACTTGCCACGTATCACTGCCGCCCGCGTTATCGTGACGCGCCCCGGCCGCAACTTTGTAACGCTGAAGATCGAGACGGACGAGGGCGTTTATGGCCTCGGCGACGCGACGCTCAACGGCCGTGAACTGGCGGTGGCCAGCTACCTCAACGATCACGTGATTCCGTGCCTGATCGGCCGCGATGCGCACAGCATCGAGGATATCTGGCAGTATCTGTACAAGGGCGCGTACTGGCGCCGCGGCCCGGTGACGATGAGCGCGATCGCCGCGGTCGACATGGCGCTGTGGGACATCAAGGGCAAGCTGGCCAACATGCCGGTCTACCAGCTGCTCGGCGGCGCGGCGCGCGAGGGCTGCATGGTCTATGGCCATGCCAATGGCTCTGACATCAGCGAGACGATCGAGCGCGCCCATGAATATCTGGAGCAGGGCTACAAGGCCGTGCGCCTCCAGTCCGGCGTGCCGGGCATGGCCACGACCTATGGCGTGTCTGGCGAGCGCTTCTATTACGAGCCGGCCAAGGGATCGCTGCCCGAGGAATCGCAGTGGAGCACGTCGAAATACATGCGCTTCGTGCCGCAGCTTTTCGACAAGGCCCGCGAGTCGCTGGGCTGGGACATCCACCTGCTCCATGACGTCCACCACCGGCTGACTCCGATCGAGGCGGGGCGGCTGGGGAGGGATTTAGAACCCTATCGGCTGTTCTGGCTGGAAGACGCCACGCCGGCCGAAAACCAGGCCGCTTTCCGGCTTATCCGGCAGCACACCACCACGCCGCTGGCAGTGGGCGAGATCTTCAATTCGATCTGGGACGCCAAGCAGCTGATCGAGGAGCAGCTGATCGACTATATCCGCGCGACCGTGGTGCATGCCGGCGGCATCACCCATCTGCGCCGCGTGGCGGCACTGGCCGACCTCTACCAGGTGCGCACCGGCTGCCACGGCGCGACCGACCTGTCGCCGGTGTGCATGGCTGCGGCGCTGCACTTCGGCCTGTCGGTGCCCAATTTCGGCATCCAGGAATATATGCGCCATTCGGAGGAGACCGACGCGGTGTTCCCGCATGCCTACAGCCTCAACAACGGGCTGATGCACCCGGGCGACAAGCCGGGGCTGGGCGTGGACATCGATGAGGTCCTGGCCGCCAAGTACGAATACAAGCGCGCCTATCTGCCGGTGAACCGGCTCGAGGACGGGACGATGTTCAACTGGTGAGCCCGTGCCGGCGCTCGCCTACAGCGCGGCGCCGGCGACTCGCGAAAGTACACAAAGTACACGCCAAGAGCGGTTTTCGCGGGAGGCCTTGCCCCCGTTGTGACGGACGCGCGCAACAAGATTGCGCGCGCGTGATCCTATTTCATCCGACGATGCAAAGAGCGGTCGGGAAAGGGCCCTGACCGCGCCAGCCAAGCAGGCGAAATCCTACATTGCAAGCGATGGAGACGCTCCCCGGCGAAAGCCGGGGAACGGGAGTGGAAGAAGCTCAGCCCTCCTCGACCGGAGCGCCGGGGCCGTTCTTCTGGATCGACTCGATAGCGTTCTTCGCGCTCGCCTTGGTCGTGTAGCCTTCGGTCCAGAAGATCACTTCGCTGTTGTACTTGAACTTGGCGACATACTCGCCAGCCTTGTTCTGCTCGATCACGAACTTGTGTGCCATTCGCTTTCTCCCGGACTCAAACCGCTAACCTGGGTTAGCCGCCGAAACGTGCAGGCGAATAGGTGGCCGGGTCAATAGCCGCGACTGCCGGATCCGGCGTGTTGCCGAGCAGCAGCGCCGCGGCGAGCTGGGCGGCGGCAGGCGCCGTCTGGATGCCGAAGCCGCCCTGCCCCGCGCACCAGAAGAAGCCCGGCGCGTCCTGCGCGAAGCCATAGACCGGCAGGCGATCGGGCGCGAAGCTGCGCAGGCCGGCCCATTTGTGCTCGAGCTTCTCGATCCGCCAGTCGACGACATGCTCGAACCGGTCGATCGCCAGCGCGACGTCCAGATCCTCGGGCTGGGCGTCGCAGGGCGGGGTCTCGATCTCGTCATGCGGCGAGAGCCAGAGCCGGCCGCCCGCCTCCGGCTTCCAGTAGAAGCTGCCACCGATATGCGCGACCATCGGGCTGAGCGGCGCCGGCGCGGGATCGGTCTTCAACTGCATGATCGTGCGACGATAGGGCGTGATGCCGAGCGGAGTGACACCGGCCATCCCGGCCACCGGATCGGCCCAGGCGCCGGCGGCATTGACCAGCACATTGGCCTCGAACGCTCCCGCACGCGTCTCGAGCAGCCAGCGGCCGGCTTCGCGGCGGGCGGAGAGCAGGCCGGCATCGGTGTGGAGCACCGCCCCTGCCCGCTTCGCCGTGGCGAGCATGTCGCCGTGGAGCGCGCCGACATCGATATATTCGCAGCTCGGTTCGAGTACCCCAAGCGTCCATTCGGGGCGCAGGCCCGGGATCAGCGCCTGGGGATCGACGGCGCGCAACTCGACTCCGGTGCCCTCGAACTCGGCGAGGAAGGCATCGATCGTGCCCGCCTCATCGGCGCGGCCGATATGGACCGAGCCCATCGGCTCGAGATAGCCGCCGTCACGCAGGGGCGCGCCCGAGGCGGTGGTCAGCGGCTGGATCGCCGGGCCACCATAGCTTTCGGACCAGAAGGCGGCCGAGCGGCCGGTCGAGTGATAGCCGGCGCGGTCTTCCGCCTCGAGCAGCAGCACGCGCGCATGCGGCGCGATCTCGGCCGCGAGGCTGGCCCCGGCGATGCCGGCGCCGATGATCGCAACGTCATAGGCCATCAGCGGCGCTGGGCGCGGGCGGCGAGGAACAGATCGATCTCGCCGATCGCGCGATTGCGGACCTTGTCGCCCTCGCGCAGGATCTCGTGCGCGCTTTCCTTGCCGAAGCTGACGATGCGGGCGTCGGGCAGCCTGGGAACGATCTTCAGCGCTGCCCTGGCGTCGACCAGCCCATCGGCCTTGGCGACCAGCGCAAGCACGGGGACCGGCATCTTCCTGAGCCTGGGATTGCCGGCAAGCTCGCGCATCGACTTGAACGCCTGGATCAGCCAGCGCCAGCTCGGCGGGCCGGTGACGATCTCGGGATTGTGCTGCTGCCAGAAGATCTCGTCCGAATAGCGATCGCGATCATGGGTGAGCAGATTGGCGCGGGTCTCGGTGGTGTAGGGCTTCTCGTTGCTCTTCCAGGCCGGGCGGGTGGGATCGCCGACTCCGCCCAGGATGCGCGCGGCGCGCTCGGCAAAGGGCCCCAGCGCGCTCTTCACGCCGAGCATCGGTGCGACGATCACCGCGGCATCGGGACGGATCGCGCCTTCGACCAGCCCGCGCAGGATCAGATGGCCGCCCATCGAATGGCCCATCACGACATGCGGCCCCGGAGTCGCGGCTTCCCATTCGGCATAGAAGGCGCGCAGATCGGCGATGAAGCTGTCGAAGCTGTCGATATCGCCGCAATTGGCGCGCGAGGTGAGCCGGCCCGAACCGCCCTGGCCGCGCCAGTCGAACGAAGTGATCGTCCAGCCCTGCTCGTGCCAGTGGTGGAACGCCTCCAGATACTTCTCGAAGATGTCGCCCCGGCCGCCCTGGAACAGGATCGAGCCACGCGGCGTGGCGGTCTCGGCGGGCCAGGCGAAGGCGCGCAGGTGCCAGCCATCGGGCGCGGTCCAGTGGTGGACCTTGGCCCCGGCGGGGAGGGTACGGCGAATATCCGGATTTTCACGCATATCGCTTGGTTACGTTTTGATAAGCCGTCCCGTCTAGGACTTTGCTCCTATGGGGGAGTGGTTCGTCACCTTGCTGCTTGTTGCGCTCGCGCTGCTGCTCGTCTCGGCGGGCATCCAGGACGCGCGCACCCGTGAGATCGCCAACTGGAAGAATGCGGCCATCGCGCTGATGGCGCCGCTCTGGTGGTGGGCGAACGGGCTGGCCCTGTGGCCGGACATGGCACTGCAGCTGGGCATCGCCACGCTGGTCTTCGGCTTCTTCCTGGGCGCCTTCGCGCTGGGGCAGATGGGCGGCGGCGACGTGAAGATGATCGGCGCGCTCGCACTATGGCTGCCGATGCAGCCACTGGTGTGGATGCTGGTGCTGATGTCGCTGATCGGCGGCGGGCTAACCCTGGTGATGGTGATCGAGAAGAAACTGCGGCCGGCCCGGGGGGGACCTGTGGAAATTCCTTATGGCGTGGCCATCGCAATCGCAGCGCTGCTCGTTCTTCGCGAACCGATTTTTAACCAGTTCGGGTGAATACTTAACGCTGGCGCAACCACAACGCCGACGTTTTTTTGAGAAGGCTTGGGAATAGCGAAATGGATGCACGCAAGCTGATCCTGCTCGTCGGTGCGCTGGTCGTGGCCGCAATTACCGCATTCATGGCGCGCAGCCTGATGAGCGGCGCACCCGCGCCCCAGGCCGGGGCCGTGCCTGCCGCGGTGCAGCCGCAGAACACCACCGAGGTGCTCGTCGCCAAGCGCGAGCTGCCCGTGGGCACCATCCTCGACGCCCAGTCGCTCGAATTCCGCCCCTGGCCCAAGGAGCTGGTCGAGGGCGCCTATTATGTGAAGAGCGAATCGGATCCGGCCAAGCTGGTCGGCACCGTGGTCCGCTTCCCGATTCCCGCTGGCCAGCCGGTGACCCAGGGCGCGCTGGTGAAGCCCGGCGACCGCGGCTTCCTCGCCGCCGCGCTCGGCGCCGGCATGCGTGCGGTCACCGTGCCCGTCTCGACCCAGAGCGCCGTTGCCGGCTTCGTCTTCCCGGGCGACCGGATCGACCTGGTGCTGACCCAGTCGGTGTCGGGCGGTGGCGATGGCCCGCCGCTCAAGGCTTCGGAGACGATCCTGCGCAACCTGCGCGTGCTCGCCACCGACCAGAAGACCGACAAGCAGACCGACGACAAGGGCAACACCATCGTCAACACCTTCTCGACCGTGACGGTCGAGGCGACTCCGAAGATCGCCGAGAAGATCGCGGTGGCACAGACCATCGGCACGCTCTCGCTGTCGCTGCGCTCGATCGCCGACAACCAGGGCGAGCTCGAGGAAGCGATCGCCGCGGGCGACGTCGAAGTGCCGACCGATCCGAAGAAGGAAAAGGAAATGATCGCCAAGGTGGCGACGCGTCCCCAGGAGGGCGCGACCACCTTCGCCACCGGCGCCGACGTGTCGCGCTTCCAGCGCAGCACCGTTCCGGCCAAGCCGCGCGACGCCGCCCCGATGGGCGGTGCCCCGGCCGGCGCGGCACCGGGCCAAGGCTATCCGGGTGCGGTCGCTCCGCGCGGCCCGGTCGTCACCATCGTTCGCGGCAATGCCGAGACCGCCGTTGCTCTGGGGGGCAAGAACTAAGATGACCAGCAAGCTTCTTCTGAAGCGCTCGCTTGCCGCGATCGTGTCGACCGCGATGGTCGGCGCGCCGGCGACCGGCTTCGCCCAGTCCGCCAAGGCCAAGCGCCCGCACCAGACCCGCCCCAGCCAGGCGCGCGCCAATGTCGGCGTCGCCAGCCTGCCGGCCGGCACCCAGCGCCCGACCAGCGAGATCCTGCTGTCGATCGGCGAGGGCCAGCTGATCACGCTGCCGGGCAATGTAGCGAACGTCTGGACGTCGAACCCCGGCGTGGCGGACGTCTATGTCAACAATCCGCGCCAGATCCACCTGTTCGGCAAGGACTTCGGCGAAGCGACCGTGTTCGCCACCAGCGCCTCGGGCGCGGTGGTGTTCTCGACCACCGTCCGCGTCGCGCAGAACCTCACTTCGATCGACCGGATGATCAAGGTCGCGATGCCGGATGCCGACATCCAGGTGACCACGGTCGGCCAGATCGCGGTGCTGAACGGCACGGTGAAGTCCCCGCAGGACAGCGAGCAGGCCCAGCGCCTGGTCACCAGCCTGCTCAACCCGGGCGTCAACGGCAGCGATCCGAACGCCCAGGTGAAGATCGCGGTGATCAACCGGCTGAAGACCGCCACGCCGCTGCAGGTGCAGCTGCAGGTGAAGTTCGCCGAGGTGAGCCGCAGCTTCGTCAAGAATATCGGCGTGAACTTCACGACCAAGGACTCGACCGGCGGCTTCCAGTTCGGCCTGGCCCAGGGCCGCAGCCCGGGCTCGTTCACCGCCGCCGACCTGGCCAAATATCCGGTCGCGACGATGACGCAGAACGGCGTCAGCATCACCGGCGCCTATGATCCCTCGACCGGCCAGTTCCTCAACCCGCGCGCGAGCGGCCTGGCCGACATCACCCGCGGCTCGGACAATGCCACCATGGGCCTGGCCGGCAAGCTGTTCGGCCTGGACGTGCTCTCGGCGATCGACATCGGCGAGACGATCGGCCAGGTGACGACGCTGGCCAATCCGAACCTGACCGCGCGCTCGGGCGAGACCGCCAACTTCCTGGCCGGCGGCGAGATCCCGATCCCCGTGGCGCAGGGCCTGGGCACCACCACCGTCGAGTACAAGCAGTACGGCATCAGCCTGGCGTTCACGCCGACGGTGCTGAGCGATGGCCGCATCTCGCTTCGGGTCCGCCCCGAAGTGTCGCAGCTGACCTCGGCCGGCGCGGTGCAGCTCAACGGCGTCACCATCCCCGCGCTCAGCACGCGCCGCAGCGAGACCACGGTCGAGCTCGGTTCGGGCGAGAGCATGGTGATCGGCGGCCTGCTGCAGAACAGCCACAACAACACCGTCACCAAGACGCCCGGCCTGGGCGACGTGCCGGTGCTCGGCGCGCTGTTCCGCTCCAACGGCTTCCAGCGCAACGAGACCGAGCTGGTGATCGTGATCACCCCGTATCTGGTGAAGCCGGTCAACGCGAACCAGATCGTGCTGCCGACCGACGGCTACCGTGCGCCGAACGACCTGGAGCGCGTGCTCCTGGGCTCGCTGTCCGGCAAGGACAAGACCAACGATCGTCCCAAGCCGAGCATGGCGCCGGCCGATGGCCAGCCCGCGGTGGGCGCCTTCTCGCCCGCGCCGACCAACCAGCCCGTCGCGCCCGTCCAGGTCGCGCCGGCTCCCAACAACAACCGCAAGCAGAAGAAGGGTGGCTCCGCGGCCCCCGGCTTCGGCTTCTGATCCCGATGCGACTGACGAGGAGATCGCCCGTGCTTCCGCGCTTCACTCCCCTGCTCGTCCCGGCGCTGCTGCTCGCAGGCTGCGGCACCTATAATGGCGGCGTCGAATCGGTGCATCAGCCGGTCGTGCAGCGTAACGACTATGTGCTCGACCTGCAGACCACCGGCTATGGCCTGGCCGCGGGCGAGAGCCAGCGCCTGGCCGGCTGGATGTCGGCGATGAACCTGCGCTACGGCGACCGCGTGGCGATCGACGACGGCGCCGCCGGCACCACCGGCCGCCAGGAAATCGCCGCCGAGGCGGGCCGCTACGGCCTGATCCTCGCCGATCGCGCGCCGGTGACCGCCGGCCAGATCGCGCCGGGCACGATCCGCGTGGTCGTTACCCGGATGACCGCCGCGGTGCCGGGCTGCCCCGACAATTCGCGCCCCGCCGAATATACGTTCGAGGCGAGCACCAGCTCCAACTATGGCTGCTCCACCAACGCCAACCTCGCCGCGATGATCGCCGATCCGGCCGATCTCGTCCGCGGCGCCCCCGGCTCGCCCACCGGCGACCCGGCGACCAGCGCCAAGGCGATCGGTGCCTTCCGCACGGCAGCGCCCTCGGGCGCCGGCGGCGCCACGCTGAACTCTGGTGGGAGCACGCCGAAGTGAACGCGCCCTTCAATCCCGCCCGCACCGGGCATCGCGATCCGTTCGTTGCCTTCGTCTGCGACGAGGCGACGGCGGAGATCCTGCGTCCGATCGCCGTCGAGCTCGGCTGGTCGCCGGAAAAGGTCAACAAGGGCGGCCTGCGCAACGCGGTCCAGACCCTGTCGGTCTCGGCCAGCCCGAACATCCTGTTCGTCGACCTGTCCGAGAGCGGCGATCCGCTGAACGACATCAACGCGCTCGCCGAAGTCTGCGAGCCGGGCACGGTCGTGATCGCATCGGGCCAGGTCAATGACGTGCGCCTGTATCGCGACCTCGTCGCGAGCGGCATCCACGACTATCTGCTCAAGCCGCTGAACCCGGATGCGCTGCGCGATGCCTTCGCCCAGGCGCAGACCGCGCTCAACGCGCCCAAGGCCGCCGAGACCGGCGCCGAGCGCACGCACTGCGCGGTGGCGGTGATCGGTACCCGCGGTGGCGCCGGCGCTTCGACGATCGCGACTTCGCTCGCCTGGCTGATGGGCGAGAAGCAGGGCCGCACCACGGCGCTGCTCGACCTCGACGTGCATTTCGGCACGGGCGCGCTCGCGCTCGACCTGGAACCCGGCCGCGGCCTGACCGACGCGATCGAGAATCCGAGCCGCATCGACGGCCTGTTCATCGAGCGCGCGATGGTGCGCGCGTCGGACCGGCTCGCGGTGCTCAGCGCCGAGGCGCCGATCCACTCGCCGATCATGACCGACGGCGCGGCCTTCTATCAGCTGCAGGAAGAGATCCGCACCGCCTTCGAGTGCACCGTGGTCGACCTGCCGCGCTCGATGCTGGTCAACCATCCGCACCTGATCACCGATGTGCAGGTGGCCGTGCTGGTGACCGAGCTGACGCTCGCCGCCGCGCGTGACGCGATCCGCATCCTCAGCTGGTTCAAATCGAACGCGCCGCAGACCCAGGTCATCGTGGTCGCGAACAAAATCCAGCAGGCGGGCGTTCTGGAGATCAGCCGCAAGGACTTCGAAGGCTCGATCGAGCGCAAGATCGACTTCCTGCTGCCGTTCGACGCCAAGCTGGCATCGCAATCGGCCAAGCTGGGCAAGCCGCTTGCCGAGGTGGGCCGGAGCAACAAGGGCGTGGCACCGCTGGGTGACCTTGCCCAGCGCATCGTCGGCATCGCCGATTCGGGCACCGATGACGGCGGCGCCAAGGCGAAGGCCAAGGGCGGAAAGCCGGCCAAGGGCGGCGGTTCGCTGCTCGAGAAGTTCAAGGTGAAGATGCCGGTCAAGGCAAGGAAGTAACCTTTGCGCAGCCAGGCTGCGCGGGGATCACACAGGCGGAGTTAGCGCGGCGTGGACATGCTGCCGGTATTGATGCTCGCTGGAGGCACCTTCCTGGTGCTCGTGCTGATGGTGTTCGCCTTTTCGGGCCCATCCGCCGAGCGCGCAGGCGCGCGCCGCGTGAAGACGATGCGCGAGCGCCACGTGGTGAGCGCCGTCGGCGCCAACGCGATGGAAGCGCAGATGCGCCGGGTGGCCGCCGCCCGCGCGACCAAGATGGACGCGACCGCCGCCCGCTTCCTGCCCAATCCGGCCCTGCTCCAGAAGCGCCTGAACATGACGGGCAAGCCATGGACGCTTGGCCAGTACATGATGGTCAGCGCCGGCCTCACGCTGGTGCCCGCCGGCCTGATCCTGCTCCAGGGCCTGCCGATCCTGCTGGCGCTGGGCGTCGGCCTGTTCCTGGGCGTCGGCCTTCCGCACTTCGTGGTCGGCTTCTTCATCAAGCGCCGCGTCGCCAAGTTCACCTCCAAGTTTCCCGACGCGATCGAGCTGCTCGTGCGCGGCCTGCGCTCGGGCCTGCCGATCACCGAGACGATGGGCGTGGTCGGGCAGGAAGTCGAAGGCCCGGTGGGCGAGGAATTCCGCGCGGTCAGCGACAAGATGAAGATCGGCAAGTCGCTCGACACCGCGCTGCAGGAAACCGCGGACCGGCTCGGCACGCCCGAATTCCAGTTCTTCACCATCACCATCCAGATCCAGCGCGAGACCGGCGGCAACCTGGCCGAGACGCTGGCCAACCTGGCCGACGTGCTGCGCAAGCGCGCCCAGATGAAGCTGAAGATCAAGGCGATGTCCTCGGAATCCAAGGCGTCGGCACTGATCGTGGGCGCCCTGCCCTTCATCGTGTTCACGCTCGTGTGGTTCATCAACAACAACTACATGGCCAATTTCTTCCAGGACGAGCGGCTGATGATGATCGGCGGCGGCGGCCTGATCTGGATGGGGCTCGGCGCCTTCATCATGGCCAAGATGGTCAACTTCGAGATCTGATGCGATGAACGGCGCACCTCCTTCCGGCCCGACGATCATGGGCATCGACATCATCTGGGTGGCCTCGATCCTGTCGGCCGTCGCCGCCTTCGCGGTGCTGCTGGCGATCTACGCCGCCACCACGGTGCGCGACCCGATGGCCAAGCGCGTCAAGTCGCTCAACGAGCGCCGCGAGCAGCTCAAGGCGGGTATCACCGCCTCCACGTCGAAGCGCCGCGCCAAGCTGGTCCAGAAGAGCGAGACCACCGACCGGATCCGCTCGCTGCTTTCCTCGATGAAGGTCCTGCAGGACAGCCAGGTCAAGCAGGCGCAGACCAAGCTGCTCCAGGCCGGCATCCGTCGCAAGGAATTCGCGGTCGCGGTGATCTTCGGCCGCCTGGTCCTGCCGATCGTGATCGGCGGGCCGATGCTCTATTTCGTCTACGGCACCGAGATGTTCGCGGACTGGAGCCCGATGAAGGCCTATGGCCTGGTCGCCGGCAGCTTCATCCTCGCCTACAAGTTCCCCGACATCTACCTGAAGAACAAGATCACCAAGCGCAGCGCCGCGATCCGCAAGGGCCTGCCCGACGCGCTCGACCTGCTGGTGATCTGTGCCGAAGCGGGACTCACCGTCGACGCCGCCTTCGCGCGCGTCTCCAAGGAACTGGGCAAGGCCTATCCGGAGCTGGGCGAGGAGTTCCAGTTGACCGCGATCGAGCTGGGCTTCCTCACCGATCGCCGCCAGGCCTTCGAGAATCTCGCCGAGCGCATCGACCTCGACTCGATCCGCGGCGTGGTCACCACGATGATTCAGACCGAGAAATACGGTACGC
The DNA here is from genome assembly GCF_014204495.1 of Sphingomonas kyeonggiensis. Classification (GTDB taxonomy): domain Bacteria; phylum Pseudomonadota; class Alphaproteobacteria; order Sphingomonadales; family Sphingomonadaceae; genus Sphingomonas; species Sphingomonas kyeonggiensis_A. Next base: position 827,964 of record NZ_JACHLN010000003.1, read on the forward strand.
CGCTCGCCTCGGCGCTACGTGTGCTCTCGGCCGAATTCCGCAACGAGCGCATGATGCGCGCCGAGGAAAAGGCCGCCCGCCTGCCCGCGATCATGACCGTGCCGCTGATCCTGTTCATCCTGCCGGTGCTGTTCATCGTGATCCTTGGCCCGGCGGCCTGCTCGATCAACGACGCACTGATCTCCAAGGGCCCTTAACCAATTTCGGTAGCGCGACCTGCCCGGGCGGGATAGCTTCCCGCCCGACTAAGGGGAGGTCGACTCGATGCATGATTTGCCGTTCCAGACGATCACGCAGCTCGCCGGGCTGGGTCTGACGCTGATCGCCGGCTGGTTCCTGGGGCTCGCCAGCCACAGCGGCAGCCGCAAATGGCGCCAGCGCCTCGAGGAGGAAGAGATCGACAACGCGGGCTATCGCGACCGCGCCGAGAGCGACCTGCGCGACTCCGCCCGCCGCATCCGCGACCTGGAAGCCGAGAACGCCAAGCTGCGGGCAACTGCAGCGGCACCGGTGGCCGAGCCCGTCGCCGTCGCCGCCGCGCCGGAACCCGCACCCCAGCCCGAAGGCCATTCGACCGCAACCGTGGCTGCAGCCGCGGTCGCCGGGGCCGTTGCCGGCGCCGCGGTCACCCATGCGGTGGAATCGCACGAAGCGGCCGCGCCGGCCGAAACGGCTCCCGCCGAGCCGGCACCCGCTCCGGAACCCGTCGCGCACGCCGAACCCGTGCATGTCGAGGAAGCGCCGGCTGCCGTTGCCCCCGCCGAGCCGGTGGCGCATGACGAGCCCCCGCATGCGGAGCCGGCAGCCGCCGAGCCCGCACACCCAGAGCACGCCCACTAGGATCGTTCGATAATGCCGCTTCCGTTCGAAACCGCGACGCAGTTTGCGGCGCTGGGACTGACTCTGGTCGCCGGCTGGTTCCTGGGGCTGGCCAGCCGCTCGGGCGGGGCGAAGTGGCGCGAGCGCTATCAGGACGAGGAACTGGAGCACGCGCGCACCCGCGACGAGGCCGAGGAACGCATCCGCGCGCTCCAGGCCGAAGTGAAGGCGCTGCGTGGCCAGGTCCCTGCCCCGCCGGTCGTCGCCGACGACAAGCCGGGTGCCGCCTGGCGCGGCTGGTTCGGCTGGGGCCGCGACAATCTGGTGCGGATCAAGGGCATCGACGACGCCCAGGCGAAGCGGCTCAACGAGCTGGGCATCAAGACCTATCGCGAGATCGAGAAGATGGCGCCCGCCGACGAGGCGGCGCTGGAGCAGCGACTCGAGCTGCCCGCCGGCACGATCGCCGAACAGGGCTGGCGCGAACAGGCCGCGCTGCTCGCCGCCGGCAACGAGCGCGCGCATGCGGAGAAGTTCGGCTGATCGCCCGCGACTTTCTTCGCCAAGCATAGGTACTGAACGGTTTTTTTACGATGCCGATTGGCCCGGCATCGGCTATAGGCGTGCGCGGGATCGCTCTTTCGTCGCCGGCATCGATCGCCCGAATCGGACCGGCTTGGCGCGCACCAGCCCAGTGCCTCTGTCTTTCGGAGAAGAGCCGTGAAGTTGCAGCACGTCCTCGTAGCGATTCCCCTTCTTGGCGTGGCGGCGCCGGCCCTGGGCCAGGTTACCGTCCGCCCGCAGCTCCAGGTAACCGCCCAGGACCTTCGCCAGGTCTCCCCCCGCGAACTGCGCCAGCGCTTTCCGGCGCAGGACCAGCCGGTCAGCCGCCCCTACAAGCTGCGCCCCGCAAGCTCGGGCAGCTGGCTCCCCAAGGGCGGCATCAAGATCAACCAGGAAGCACTCGCCGTCGCGCAGATCGCGCAGAAGGTGAAGACCCAGTTCGCCGGCAAGGCGGTCGGCTGGTCGGTGACGGTAATGGCCCCCGGCGGCGCGACGGCGACCGCCGCGGGCGGTTCGGCGCGCCGTGCCCCCGACCCCAGCCCGCGCGCGATGAGCGACCAGGAACGCATCACCATCGCCAGCGTGAGCAAGACGATCACCGCCGCCACGCTGATGCGGGTGATGGCGCAGAAGAACGTCACGCTCGATGACAAGGCATACAAGTACCTGCCGAGCGACTGGACCTTCGACGCGAAGTTCAAGGAAGTCAGCATTCGCCAGCTGCTGAGCCACACCAGCGGCATCTGGGACGATAATTGCGGGATCGGCTTCGACACGCTCAAGGCCTGCGCGGCCAAGGCGCCGAACATCAACAAGGCCTATCGCTACGCCAATACCAACTACGCCTTCCAGCGCGTCATGCTGGTCCGCATGTACGGCATCACCGCGAGCAGCGGCGCGGACTATGGCGAGCAATATCACCTGATCGTCAATCGCCAGACCTTCAACAGCGCGGGCATGCCCTTCCTCACCTGCAAGTCGCCCCAACCCCGCCCGGCGCTGAGCTACAAGTCGAGCAAGGACAATGGCTCGGGCGCGTATAATGCCGACAATTTCGACTTCACCACGGTGCTGCCCGGCCAGGACTGGGGGGACATGACCGCGGTGTGCGGGTCGCAGGGCTGGAACCTGAACTCGCGCGAGCTCGCCTGGTTCATGCACGACCTGATGCTGACCGAGAAGATCCTGCCCCAGGCGACGGTGGACCAGATGCGCGACGGCAATCTGGGGATGTTCTACGCCGATTATGGCGGCGGCCTCACCGCCTATTACCATGGCGGCTACCACCCGGCCGGTTGGAACAAGGGCGAGATCAACACGCTGATCATCACCTACAGCAACGGCATCACCATCGGCGCGGTGATCAACTCGCGCTACAATGGCGACTTTGGCGGGGAACTGGCCGCCGCCGTGAAAGCCGTGATGCCCTGAACCGCGCGCGGCGGCTCAGGCGGGGTTTCGCAACGCCGCCTGCGCCGCCGCCAGCCGCGCGATCGGTACGCGGTAGGGCGAGGCCGACACGTAATCGAGCCTGGTCTCCTCGCAGAACGCGATCGAAGCCGGATCGCCGCCATGCTCGCCGCAGATGCCGAGCTTGATGTCGGGCCGGGTCGCCCGGCCGCGCTCGGCGGCGATCGCGATCAGCTCGCCCACGCCTTCGACATCGAGGCTGACGAACGGATCCTTGGCGTAGATCCCCTTCTCCACATAGGTGGTGAGGAACTTGGCCGCGTCGTCGCGCGAGACGCCGAGCGTCGTCTGAGTCAGGTCGTTGGTGCCGAACGAGAAGAAGGCGCCGACCTCGGCGATCTCGCCGGCGCGCAGCGCGGCGCGGGGCAGCTCGATCATCGTGCCGACCAGATACTCGATCGTGCGGTCCTGCTCTTCGAACACGTCCTTCGCGGCGCGATCGACCACCGCCTTCATCAGGCTGAGTTCCTTGGCGGTGGCGACGAGCGGGATCATGATCTCGGGGATCGGCGCCTCGCCGCTATTCTCGGCGACGATGCACGCCGCCTCGAAGATGGCGCGGGCCTGCATCTCGTAGATCTCGGGATAGGTCACGCCCAGGCGACAGCCGCGATGGCCGAGCATCGGGTTGAACTCGTGCAGCTCAGCGGCGCGGCGCTTGAGCGTCTCGACGTCGAGCCCGGCGGCCGCCGCGACTTCGGCGAACTCGGCTTCCTCGTGCGGCAGGAACTCGTGGAGCGGCGGATCGAGCAGGCGGATCGTGCAGGGCAGCCCGGCCATGACCTCGAAGATCTCGACGAAGTCGCTGCGCTGCTCGGGGAGCAGCTTCTCCAGCGCGACACGGCGCCCGGCCTCGTCAGAGGCGAGGATCATCTCGCGCACCGCGGTGACGCGCGACGGCTCGAAGAACATGTGCTCGGTCCGGCAAAGCCCGATGCCCTCGGCGCCGAAATCGCGCGCGGTGCGGCAATCAAGCGGGGTCTCGGCGTTGGTGCGCACCTTGAGCCGGCGCTTGGCATCGGCCCAGACCATAAGCGTGCCGAAATCGCCGGCGAGCTCGGGCTGCACCGTAGGCACCGCGCCGAGCATCACTTCGCCAGTCGAGCCGTCGATCGTGACGAGATCGCCTTCGCGCACCTCGCGGCTGCCGACGCGCAGCAGCTTCTCGCGCGCGTTGATCGCCAGGCTGCCGGCGCCCGAGACGCAGGGCCGGCCCATGCCGCGCGCGACCACCGCGGCGTGGCTGGTCATGCCGCCACGCGCGGTCAGGATACCCTTGGCGGCGTGCATGCCGTGAATGTCCTCGGGGCTGGTCTCGACGCGGATCAGGATCACGCTGTCGCCGGCATTGGCGCGCTTTTCGGCAGTGTCGCTGTCGAACACCGCGATGCCCGAAGCGGCGCCCGGCGACGCCGGAAGCCCCTTGGTCAGCACATCGCGCACCGCATTGGGGTCGAGCGTCGGGTGGAGCAGCTGGTCGAGCGCCGCCGGATCGACGCGGAGGATCGCTTCCTCCTGGGTGATCAGCCCCTCGTTCGCCATGTCGATCGCGATCTTGAGCGCGGCCTTGGCGGTGCGCTTGCCCGAGCGGGTCTGCAGCATCCAGAGCTTGCCGCGTTCGACGGTGAACTCGATGTCCTGCATGTCGCGATAGTGCTTCTCGAGCGTCTCGAAGACGGCCGCGAGCTGGGCATAGACCTCGGGCATCGCCTCTTCCATCGAGGCGGGCTTGGCGCCGGCCTTCTCGCGGGCGGCCCGGGTCAGATATTGCGGGGTACGGATGCCGGCGACGACGTCCTCGCCCTGGGCATTGATCAGGAACTCGCCATAGTATGCGTTCTCACCCGTCGAGGGATCGCGGGTGAAGGCCACGCCCGTCGCCGAGGTGTCGCCCATATTGCCGAACACCATCGCCTGGACGTTGACCGCGGTACCCCAGTCGCCGGGGATGTCGTTGAGGCGGCGATAGACCTTGGCGCGCTCCGACTGCCACGAGCCGAACACCGAGCCGATCGCGCCCCAGAGCTGGTCGTGCACGTCCTGCGGGAACGGCTTGCCCCAAAGCTCCTCGACGATCGCCTTGTACTCGGCGACCAGCGCCTGCCAGTCCCTGGCAGTCAGCTCGGTGTCGAGATTATAGCCGCGGTCTTCCTTGGCGATCTCCAGCGCTTCCTCGAAGCGGCCGTGATCGAGCTCGAGCACCACGTCGGAATACATCTGGATGAAGCGGCGATAGCTGTCCCAGGCGAAGCGCTCGTCGCCGCTGATCGTGGCAAGGCCGACGACGGTGGTGTCGTTGAGGCCGAGGTTCAGCACCGTGTCCATCATGCCCGGCATCGACGCGCGCGCGCCGGAGCGGACCGAGACGAGCAGCGGATCGGCCGCGTCGCCGAACTTCTTGCCGGTGATGCCCTCGATATGGGCGATGCCGTTGGCGACTTCGGCCTTCACGCTCTCGGGGAAGATCCCGCCCTGGTCGTAATAGACCGCGCACATCGGCGTGCTGATCGTGAAACCCGGAGGCACCGGCAGGCCGATCGAGGCCATGCCATCGAGGTTCGCACCCTTGCCGCCGAGCAGGTTCTTGTCGCCCTTGCCTCCGTCCGACACACTCCCGCCGAAGCGGTACACGTACTGCGTCATTCCCGTCCCTTCTTAAGGCTTGGGCAGGCGCGTACCGCAGGTGCGAACAAGGGGAAACCCGCTGACTACGTTGTCAGAAGGCAAGTTTTGCTTGGCCGTGATCAAATCACGGCAAGACACCGGTTACGTAAGATAAATCACTTCTGCACCGTGCGCCAATGAGTAAGCATCACCCGCTGATCCCCGGCGAAAGCCGGGGGCCCAGAGTCGCAAGCGATGTAGCAGGTAAACCCTGGGCCCCGGCTTTCGCCGGGGATCAGCCAACGGAACGCCGCTCGGATCAGCCCTCGATCTTCGAGAAGTCGGCGACGTTGTTCACCGCGTCGCGGATGCGCGCGAGCAGGCCCAGGCGCATCTCGCGCTTGAACTCGTCCGGATCGACCACGGTGACATCGTCGAAGAACTTGTCGATCGGCGCGCGGAGCGAGGCGAGCGCAGCCATCGCCGCTTCGTAATCCTCGGCCTCTACCGCAGCTTCTGCCTTGGGCTCGGCAGCGTCGAGCGCTTCGCGCAGCGCGGCCTCGGCGGGCTCGGCCTCGTAGATCTCGTTGTCCGCGACTTCGCCCGGCGCCCAGCTCTCCTTCTTGAGGATATTGGCGGCGCGCTTGTAGCCTGCGAGCAGGTTGCGGCCGTCCTCCGAAGTGACGAAGGACTGGAGCGCCTTCACCCGGGCGAGCAATCGAACGAGATCGTCTTCGCCACCCAGCGCGAACACCGCGTCGATCAGGTCGTGGCGGACGCCGGCTTCCTTCTGCTGGACCTTGAGGCGGTCGGCGAAGAAGTCGAGCACGTTCGGAGGGGTTTCGGCGGCCGCACTTACAAATACAGCTATCGACTCATCCTCTTCGCTTGGGCGGAAAGAGGGGCTACTTACGATAGCGGCTTCGATTTCCTGCTGCTGCTGAGGCGTGCTGGCTATTGCTCTCGCGGCCTTACTGGCAACGGCTTGGCGTATGACCGCAAGCCGGGTACCGTAGTTCCGGGCATGCAACTTCGTTGCTTCGACCACGGCAGAATTCAACGCGAGCCTTAGTCCAGCTTCTTCAATCGTCCTGATTACCGCCAAGGACGCCCGTCGAAGCGCGAACGGATCGCGCGACCCAGTCGGCATCTCGCCGATTAGGAAAAATCCGGCAATCGTATCCAGCTTGTCTGCGAGGCTCACCGCCACCGTCACCGGCGCGGTGGGGACATCATCTCCTTGGCCGACCGGCTTGTAGTGGTCGCGGATCGCTTCGGCGACGGCTGCGGGCTCGCCCTGCGCGGCGGCGTAATAGCCGCCCATCAGGCCCTGGAGCTCGGGGAACTCGCCGACCATGCCGGTGACGAGATCGGCCTTGGCGAGGCGCGCCGCGCGCTCGGCCATATCCGCCAATTCCGTCATCCCGGCGGAAGCCGGGATCTCGTGCGGCTCCTGTCCCGCGCCATCGCCTGAGACCCCGGCTTTCGCCGGGGTGACGATATTGGATTCAACCAGCCAGCGCGCCAGCTTCGCGACGCGGTCGACCTTGTCGGCCACCGTGCCCAGCTTCTCGTGGAAGACGATCTTCTCGAGCTTGGGGGTGAGGTCCTCGAGGCGGGTCTTGAGGTCGGTCTCGTAGAAGAAGCGCGCGTCCGAAAGGCGAGCGGCGAGGACCTTCTGGTTGCCCTCGACGATCTTCTCGCCACCGTCGGCGGCGTCGATGTTGGCCACGCAGACGAACGCGTTGGCGAGCTTGCCCGCAGCATCGCGGCAAACGAAATACTTCTGGTTCACGCGCGCGGTGAGCTGGATCACTTCGGGCGGCACGTCGAGGAAGGCTTCGTCGAAGCGGCCGAGCAGCGGCATCGGCCATTCGGTGAGGCCGGCATTCTCGTAGAGCAGCCCCTCATCCTCGATCAGCGTCAGGCCCGCCTTTTGCGCAGCCATCTTGGCGCCCAGCGCGATGATGTTGCGGCGCTCGGCACCGTCGACGATCACGTGGCAGGCGCGCAGCTTCTCGATGTAATCGGCGGCCGAGCCGATCGTGATCCCGCCCGGGTGGTGGAAGCGGTGACCGACCGTGACCGAGGCGCTCTTCACCCCGGCGATCTCGACCGGGACCAGCTTGTCGCCGAGCAGCGCGATGATGCCCTGGAGCGGACGCACCCAGCGCAGGCTTTCGGTCGAGGAGGAGGCAGCGCCCCAGCGCATCGACTTGGGCCAGGGGAAGGCGGTGATCGCGCTGGTGATCGCGCTGGCGAGCACCGAGCCGGCGACGATGCCGGGGCGGTCGATCACCGCGAACAGCACCTTGTTGCCCTTGCCGTCGTCGCGCTCGACGAGCTGCTCGCGGCTGAGGCCGGTCGAGCGCAGGAAGCCCTCGATCGCCTGGGCCGGAGCATCGGCGCGGGGCCCCTTGCGCTCCTCGCTGGCGGCAGCGGTCATCGCCGCGACGCCGCGGACGATCAGCGCGAGGCGGCGCGGGGTGGCGTAGCTCTCGATGCTGGCGAACGGCAGGTTGAGCGCGTTGAGCCGCGCCTCGAACAGCGCGGCCAGATCGGCGCGCGCCTTTTCCTGCATGCGCGCGGGAATTTCCTCCGAGCGGAGTTCGAGCAGGAAGTCTTCGGTCGAGGCGCCCGTGTTCGGAGTGCCGTCAATCTGCGCGCTCATACCGTCCACTCCGGATACTTGGCTTGCCAGGTGGGCGTCATGTGCTGGATCCACGCTTCGCAGCTGCCCTTGGCGAGGTCGCGCACGCGGCCGATATAGGCCTGGCGCTCGGCGACGGAGATCACGCCGCGGGCCTGGAGCAGGTTGAACAGATGGCTGGCCTCGATCGCCTGCTCATAGGCGGCGATGGGCACGTTGTTGGCCAGGCAGTTCTCGCATTCGGCCACGGCCTTGCGGAAGCCCTCGAACAAGGTCTCGGTATCGGCGACCTCGAAATTGTACTTCGACATCTGCTTCTCGTTCTCGAGAAACACGTCGCCATAGCTCACGCCCTGGTCGTTGAAGGCGAGGTCGTACACGCTGTCGACATTCTGGATGTACATCGCCAGGCGCTCGAGCCCGTAGGTGAGCTCGCCGGCGACGGGCTTGCAGTCGAAGCCGCCCATCTGCTGGAAATAGGTGAACTGGGTCACCTCCATGCCGTCGCACCAGACTTCCCAGCCCAGGCCCCAGGCGCCGAGCGTGGGCGATTCCCAATCGTCCTCGACGAAGCGGATATCGTGCTTGGTGAAGTCGATGCCGATCGCGGCGAGCGAGCCCAGATAGAGGTTCTGCAGGTCGCTCGGGCTCGGCTTCAGGATCACCTGATACTGGTAGTAATGCTGGAGCCGGTTCGGGTTCTCGCCATAGCGGCCGTCGGTCGGGCGGCGGCAGGGCTGGACGAAGGCGGCGTTCCACGGCTCCGGGCCGAGGGCGCGCAAGGTCGTCGCCGGGTGGAAGGTGCCCGCGCCCATGCGCATGTCATAGGGCTGGAGGATCACGCAGCCCTTCTCCGCCCAATAGTCATGGAGCGTGAGGATCATGCGCTGGAAGCTGAGAGGCTGTGCCATAGCCTTGCGCTTTGGCGTCTCCTCTCCTGACGGTCAATGCCGGTGCTGGATCGTGCAGGCTTTCGCGGCTACCGCTTCGGGATGACCGGTAGCCAAGTGATCCGCCGCCTGATCCCCGCGCTGATGGCGCTAACCCTTTGGGGCTGCGGGCAGAAGGCGCCTGCCCCGGCCGAGAAGGCCGATCCGGCTTTGTGGGTGGTCAAGGACCACGACACCACCATCTACCTGTTCGGCACCGTCCATGTCCTCAAGCCCGGCATCAACTGGTTCCAGGGCGGGCTCAAGCAGGCGTTCGACAAGGCCGACACGCTGGTGCTCGAACTGGTGATGCCGCCCGATGCCGAGATGCAGGCGATCGTCGCCGAGCTGGGCACCGCCGCCGGTGGCCCGCCGCTGACCGAGCAGCTGCCCGCCGCCGAGGCCGGGAAGATGCGCGCGGCGCTGCCCAAACTCGGCATGGCCGCCGATTCGCTCGACCGGGCCGAGCCGTGGCTGGCCGCGACGCTCCTGTCGGTGCTGCCGCTCAAGCAGCTGGGATATGACGACAAACAGGGCGCCGAGCTGACCCTGACCAATGCCGCCAAGGCCGCGGGCAAGAAGCTGGAGGGGCTGGAGACCGCGCGGCAGCAGCTGGGCTATTTCGACGCGCTGCCCCTGCCCGCCCAGCGCAAGCTGCTGGTCGAGACGATCGACGACCTGCCCGAGGCCGGCAGCAAGATCGACCAGGCCGTCATCGCCTGGCGCAAGGGCGATGCCGATGGGCTGGCCCGGCTGGTCAATGCCGACATGGCCTCCGCCCCCGAAGTGACCGAGGCGCTGCTGGTTCGCCGCAACCGCAACTGGGCGGACTGGATTTCCCAGCGAATGGGGCAGCCTGGCACGGTGTTCGTCGCCGTGGGAGCCGGGCATCTGGCGGGGGACCAGAGCGTGCAGGCGGAGCTGGCCAAGCGCGGGCTGAAGGTGGAGCGGGTTCGGTATTGAGCCCAGCCCATAACCGTCATCCCGGCGAAAGCCGGGATCTCGTGCCGTATCGCGCCTTCGCCTGAGATCCCGGCTTTCGCCGGGATGACGACTGCACACATCATACGCCGAAGTGCGCAAAGGTTGCGCCGTGGCTTGACTCCGGGCCGACTCATATTTAACTAGTAGGTTATATAGCCAAAAGGTTAGATATGGACGCCCTGAGCAACACCTTTGCCGCCCTGGCCGACCCGACCCGCCGCGCGATCCTGGCGCGGCTGGCGCTGGGGGAAGCGAATGTGGGGGAGCTGGCCCAGCCCTTTGCGATCAGTGGCCCGGCGGTGACCAAGCATCTCAAGGTGCTCGAACAGGCCGGGCTGATTTCGCGCAGCCGGGTGGCGCAGCAGCGGCCGGCGAAGCTGGAGCCCGAGGCGCTCAGGGCCGCGAGCGAGTGGCTGGGCGAATATCGCCGCTTCTGGGACGCGAAGTTCGACGACCTCGACGCCTATCTGGCGAAACTGCAGACGGGAGAGACGGAATGAACGCGAATGTTGGCATTGGCCGCGAAGTGACGATCGACCGCGTCTTTGCGGCGCCGCGCGAACTGGTCTTCGATTGCATGACGCGGAGCGAGCACCTCGAAAAATGGTGGGGCCCGCACGGGTTCGACGTGCCGTTCTGCGAGAGCGATGCCCGCCCGGGTGGTAAAGTGCGCATCGATATGCGGGGACCGGAACCGTACGGTACCAACCCGGTGCAGGGCGAGTTCGAGGCGGTCGACCGGCCCGAACGGCTGGTGATGGTGCTGCGCGGCTTTCCCGGCGAGGACGGCAGCTGGGGGATCGAGCACCGCACCACCATGGTCTTCACCGACGCACCGGGGGGCGGCACCCGCATGCAGATGTCGACGGTGGTACTGCAGGTGAGCGAGGCGCTGCTGCCGGCGCTCGACGGGATGCGCGAAGGGTGGAGCCAGAGCTTCGAGAAGCTGGAAACGCTGTTGCGCCAACTTTAGGGACAACTATGCGTCATCCCCGCGAAAGCGGGGACCCATCTCCTGCCCGAGCAGCAACTTACATCGGTTGTATTTGCGGACGGTCCGGGAGATGGCCCCCCGCTTTCGCGGGGGTGACGGTTATTGTGCGCATCACCACACACAACCTTGCTTTCCCCTGCCCCCTCCGCTATGCGCGCGCCTTCCGTGCCAGGGTCATCCCTGGAGGCCTGGCCGGATTGAACTAACTTTAGCTGATTGGAACGACACATGAGCGATACGCTTACGCTGTCGGCCGAGACGCGCGAGCAGGTTGGCAAGGGAGCCTCCCGCGAGCTTCGTCGTAATGGCCGCGTCCCCGCCGTGATCTACGGCAACAAGCAGGATCCGAAGAGCATCCACGTCGAGGAGCGCGAGCTCTATCGTCTGCTGATGACCGGGCACTTCTTCAATTCGGTCGTCATGATCAATGGCGAGCGCACCCTGCCCAAGGACGTGGCTTTCGACCCCGTCACCGATCGTCCGGTGCACGCCGACTTCCTGCGCATCAGCGAGCACGCGACCGTGCACGTGAACGTGCCGATCGTCTTCGCTGACGAAGAGCTCGCTCCGGGCCTGAAGCGCGGTGGCGTGCTGAACGTCGTCCGTCACGAGCTCGACCTGGTCGTCGACGCCGCCGAGATCCCCAGCGAGATCACGATTTCGCTCAAGGGCCTCGAAGTCGGCGATTCGCTGCACATCTCGGCAGTGACCCTGCCGAAGGGTGCGACCTCGGCGATCACCGACCGCGACTTCACCATCGCGACCGTGGTTGCTCCGTCGGCGCTCAAGTCGAGCGAAGGCGACACGACCCAGACCGAAGCCGAAGGCGAGGAAGCCGGCGAGTAATCGCCCCCTCGAACTTACCGGTTCAAAAAATCGCCTCCGCATCCTAGGTGCGGAGGCGATTTTCGTTTTCAGGAACAAGTGATGCAGCTGTGGGTCGGCCTGGGCAATCCGGGCCCGCAATATGCGATGCACCGGCACAATGTGGGCTTCATGGCGGTGGACGCCATTGCCGAGACCTATGGCTTCACGCCCGAGAAGAAGCAGTTCCAGGGCTGGACCCGCGAGGGGCGGATCGGCAGCGAGAAGGTGATCCTGCTCAAGCCGGGCACCTTCATGAACGAGAGCGGCCGTTCGGTGCGCGCGGCGATGGACTTCTACAAGCTGACGCCCGAGGACGTGACGCTGTTCCACGACGAGCTCGACCTGGTGCCGATGAAGGTGAAGGTGAAGCGCGGCGGCGGCACCGCGGGGCATAACGGCCTGCGCTCGACCGACAAGCATCTGGGGCCGGACTTCCGCCGCGTGCGGATCGGCATCGGCCATCCCGGGCACAAGGACCGGGTGCACGGCTATGTGCTGGGCAATTACGCCAAGAACGAGCTGGACCCGCTGGCCGACATGCTCGGCGCGATCGCGGCCGAGGCGAACTGGCTGGCGGCGGGGGACGATGTGCGGTTCATGAACGACGTGGCGATGCGGCTGCAGGACTGATTGGCGGATAAAGCGGGACCCCGGCTCAGGGCCGGGGTGACGGAAGTCAGCAAAGATGGTCAGCGGTCGTCGGCGAAGGTCTTCCACATGCGGCAGGAGGCGCTTTCGCGCGGGGCGGGGATCATTGCGCTCGAGGTGACGTCGCAGCCGGTGGCGCTGCAATGCACCTTGGTGCCCGCCAGCCAGCCCTTGTCGTTGCGGATCGAGGGGAAGCTGCGGGTATGGGTACCGATCGAGCCGCGCGGATAATCGTGGCTGCTGCCGATGCGGGCACGGCGGCAGCCGCGCAGGAGCTGGTACAGCCGGTCCTCCGCCTGATCGATGCTCGCACCCTGCACCGCAGCCTGGAGCGCGGCGCTGGGGATGTAATAGTCGAGCACGAAGAACAGGAAGACAGGCATCAAGACGATCGGGATCGTCACCATGCCGATGATGAACTTCTTCCCCTCGTCCATGACGCGAACATGCCGGCGCGGGCGTGAAGATTCGGCAAATATGCCGGCGACTGAGCCGCGATCAGAGCTCCGGCCGATAGGGCTGGAGCAGGCCCAGCCGGACCAGCTGGGCGAGCAATGCGCCGATCTCGGCTTCGGGATGATGCGCGAAGCGGGCGCGGAGTTCCTGGACGCTGACGGCCGGGCGGGACAGCGCATAGTCCGCGGCATCGGCGATCGGGCCGAGCAGCTGATCGCCGGCGCCGGTGCGCAGTGTCGCGCCCGTCTCCAGCCAGGCGACCGAGGCGGCCCGATCGGTGCGCGCGTAGAAATCGAGCATCGGCCGCTCGGGCAGCGCGAGGTCGCGGCCAGGGGCTGCGAGCTGGCGCTGGCGGAGCGTCACTTCCTCGAGCAGCGCGCGGCTGCGGGCGAGCTCGGAGAGTCGCGCGCCAAGCGCCGCGAGCTGGCCGGCAAGCGCCTGCCCGCCCTCGATGCGGGCATCGGCGAGATAGGCGCGGAAGGCCGGCTCGCGCAGCGCCATGTCCTGGAGCAGCTCGAACAGCAGCTTGCCCGAATGCGGCGTGATGCCGAGCGTGAGGTGGAGCGATTCGGTGGAGCTGGCCAGCGCATCGTGGAAATAGCCGCGCGGGATGTAGAGCACATCGCCGGGGCGCAGCGTGACGTCCATCAGCACCGGCCCCTTGGCGGCATCGATCCGCGCCTGGGCATCGTCGCCGGTCAGCGGCTCGAGCGGATTCTCGGCGCGATTGGCGTAGATCCGCCAGCGCTTCTCGCCGACGCAGTGGATCGCGAACACCTCGTGCAGGTCGCAGTGCGAGGCGAAGGCCTGGATGCCCTGGAAGGAGCAATAGAGATTGGCCTCGACCCGCGCCGAGAATTGCCGGGCGAGCGCATCGGTGAGCGCGCGAACCTCGGGCGCGACCTGCTCGACCGCATCGGCGACGAGGCTGGCGCCCATGGCCAGGAACATCTCGATCTTGGCCGGATCGGCGAACCGGCGGGTGCCGCCGCGGCCCGGAACCGCATCCATGTAGAAATCAGGCGCGACCGGCGCGCTGTTGAGCAGCAGCTTGATATGCTCCGGCCCCCAATGGGTCCGCACGCCGAGCAGCTGGTTGAGCCGTTCCCAGCCGATGACGGCCGCGCGGCCCGATCCCGCGGGCGCGGGAATATGGACCGGCTTGCGGCCCCAATAGTCGGCAAGGAAGTGCTCGGGCGCCAGCGGCGCGATCAGCTCGGCGAGTTCCACCGGGCGACGCTAGCGGGAGCGGACGCCCTTTGTCGATGCCGTTGGCCGGCTTGCTTGACGAAGAAGAAGCGGGACCCCGGCTCAAGGCCGGGGTGACGGAGAGCTGAGGACAAACAAAAAGGGACCCCGGCGAACCGGAGCCCCTTTCCTGTTTTCGTAGCGTTGCCGGCTTACTTCTTGCCGACGACCACGCCGATCAGGCGCTGCTGGGCGCCGCCGATCGTGCCCGAGGCCGAGAAGACCACGCCGACCTGCTCGCCCTGCGAGCCGAAGAAGCCGCCCGCCAGCGTGCCGGTGAGCGGGCTGGTGTTGGTGAAGCTGCCGGTCCACTGGTTCTGGCCGACCGGGATCGCGCCCTGGGCAGTGAAGTTGGCATAGGCGACCGGCGTGCCGCCGCCAGCCGGGATGGTGCTGAGCGTGAAGGTCATGTCGACCACGCCGGTGGCGAAGTTCACGCTGGTGGTCACCGTGCCGCTGACCTTGTTGATCGCGGTGCTGGTGCCGCTGGTGCTGACCAGGCGGCCGGTCATGCGGCTGGTATACGACACGGTGCCGGTGGTCGGCATGTCCGACGTCGCGGTCGAGAAGCCCCAGGCGGTGTAGGCGAGGCGCTTCTGGCCCGCGGTCGAATCGCCGCGCCACCAATTGGCCCAGCTGACGCGGCTGAGCGCCAGGGCGGTGTCGCTGGTCGGCCCGACGCCGGTGCTCGACACGGCGGTGACCACGTTGTTGAGATATTCGACCTGGTCGAACTTGCCCGCGGTGGTGGTGTCGTCGCGGCGGAAGACGAACTCGGTGTTGGCCGGGACCGCATTGGCGGAGAGCGTCGCGGTGCAGGTCTGGCCGGTCGGCACGCAGAAGCGCGCTTCCTCGGTGTTCTCGCGCATCACATAGGTGCCGGTCGCGATCGCGGTATCGGTGGCGAGGCGCACGCGGCTCGACAGCGTCTCGGTGTTGGCGGCGCCGAGGGTGACCGCGCTGGTCGCCGGATCGCCGGTGTAGCTGGTCGCGGCGCTGAAGGTGTAGAACTCGGTCGGCGCGGTCAGCGGGAAGCTGGCATAGGTGGGCGACGCGGTCGGCGTCGGGGTCGGCGTGGCGGTCGGCGTCGGAGTCGCGGTCGAATCGTTGCCGCCACCGCAGCCCGACAGCGCAACCGTCGCGGCAAGCGCGCTCATGAACATGTGACGGCGAATCATTCCCTGCTCCTCAAAACACACGGGCACCGAAAGGGGTTTGCCCCTGTACCCCAGATGAATGGCCCTCAGTCAAGCCATGCCGGTTCCGGCTAATCCGGACCCATTACGGCGCTTTGAGGGCCTTGGAAAACGAAACCGCGCATGGCGGTGCTCGTCCTCCGTCATGACGGAGACGGAGCCGCAGCGAGCGTTCCGCAAGCCCGTGCTGGCAAAAGCGGCGCTTTGCCTCTATCGGGCGCCTTTCCCCAATTCACTGGAACAGGCTTCACATGGGTTTCCGCTGCGGCATCGTCGGGCTTCCGAACGTTGGCAAGTCCACGCTCTTCAACGCGCTGACCGAGACGGCGGCGGCGCAGGCGGCGAATTATCCGTTCTGCACGATCGAGCCGAATGTCGGCAATGTCGCCGTGCCCGATCCCCGGCTGAACAAGCTGGCCGAGATCGCCGGTTCGCAGAAGATCATCGAGACGCAGCTCGGCTTCGTCGACATCGCCGGCCTGGTGCGCGGCGCGAGCAAGGGCGAAGGCCTGGGCAACCAGTTCCTCGGCAATATCCGCGAGGTGGACGCGATCGTCCATGTGCTGCGCTGCTTCGAGAACGACGACATCCAGCATGTCGACAACAAGGTCGATCCGATCGCCGATGCCGAGACGGTGGAGACCGAGCTGATGCTCGCCGACCTCGAGAGCCTCGAGAAGCGCGTCCCGAACCTGCAGAAGAAGGCGGCGCAGGGCGACAAGGAGTCGAAGGTCGGCGCGAGCGTGCTCGGCCAGGCGCTCGACCTGCTGCGCGACGGCAAGCCCGCCCGCCTCACCGAGCCGAAGGACGCCGACGAGGAGCGCGTGTTCAAGCAGGCGCAGCTGCTCACCGGCAAGCCGGTCCTGTACGTGTGCAACGTCAACGAGGAAGACGCGGCGAACGGCAACGAACTGTCGGCCAAGGTGTTCGCCAAGGCCAAGGCCGAAGGCGCCGAGGCGGTGGTCGTCTCCGCGGCGATCGAGGCCGACATCGCGACGATGCCGGTCGAGGACCGCGCCGAGTTCCTCGGCGAGCTGGGGCTGGAGGAGACCGGCCTCGCCCGCGTGATCCGCGCCGGCTACAAGCTGCTGCACCTGCTGACCTTCTTCACCGTCGGCCCCAAGGAAGCACGCGCCTGGACGGTGGACGAAGGCGCCACCGCGCCGAACGCCGCCGGCGTGATCCATAGCGACTTCGAGAAGGGCTTCATCCGCGCCGAGACGATCGCCTATGACGATTTCGTCGCGCTGGGCGGCGAAGCCAAGGCCCGCGAGGCCGGCAAGCTGCGCGCGGAAGGCAAGGCGTACATCGTCAAGGACGGCGACGTGATGCACTTCCTGCACAGCTGATTCTGTCTCCCCTCCCTGGAACGGAGGGGAGAAGGGTGGCCTCAGGGCTTCTTCGCGCCCGGCAGCGTCGCGAGGCGGGCCTTGGGGATCTTGAGGACCATGCCCGCCGCGCGGCCGGGGAGCGCGCTGACCCGATATTCGGCGGCGGTGCCGTAGATCTGGGCGATGTCGGCGGGCGCCAGGCCATAGTCGGCGGACAGCCAGCCGAACATGCTCGACGAGGCGGCGCGGAACGACGCGTCGAGCGAGCCTTCCATGCCGATCGCGACGAGGTGGGCCGGCGTCTCGATCCGGACCTGGCCGGCGCTCTTGCCGCGGACCAGATCGACTTCGACCTCGACGTCCATCGAGGTCTCGAGCGCGTCGCCGGTGGTCTCGCCGTCGCCCTGCGCCGCATGTGCATCGCCGAAATAGAGCAGCGCGCCGGGCACCGCGACGGGGAGATAGACGGTCGTCCCCTCGCCCATCTCGTTGAAGTCCATATTGCCGCCGAACCGGCCGACATCGCCCGAGCCGGGCGCGGGCGGGCGGGCATCGACCGCGACGCCGATACCGCCGAGCATCGGCCGGACCGGCACCCAATAGCCCTTGAGCGCATCGCCCGGCGCCTCGGGCATGGCGATGCCCTTGTCGCGGTCGAGCCGCCAGGTGACCGGCTTGCCCGTCCCCGCCATCCGGACCGCGGTGCGCGCGTCCTGGCCACGCTCGGTCATGCCGTTGGTGCTGATCGCGGTATCGCGGTTGAGCCGGAGCCTGCGGATGCGGACGACCAGCGTGTCACCGGGCATCGCGCCGTCGATATAGAAGGGACCCGTCTGCGGATTGCCGGGCGCGGCGCGACGGACGCCCTCGGCATCGATGCCGGCGGCGTCGATCGTGCTGGTGTGGATCGTGTCGCCCGGATTGACGTGGAGCGCCGGCGGATTGGACGGCGAGAATTGCCGGTAGAAGCGGGTCGGCACGAATTCGTGGCGCATCGGCGGCCGGCTGGCCGGCTCGGGCGGACGCTCGGCGGTGAAGGCCAGGCGGTGGGGCGTGCGCGTGGGTTCGCTACCGTCGACCAGCAGCATCTCGCCGGTGATCCTGCCCTTTACCAACCGCGCGGTGACGTCCTCGGAGCCGCCCACCGTGTCCTTGGCGAGGAAGCGGATCTCGTTGCCCTTCACCGTACCGGTGAGCACGTCGCCGGTCAGGTCGCCGGTGATCGTCGCGCCGTCCTGCTTGAGGGTGAGCGTCCAGACGGTGGGCGTGCCGAAATAATCGACCGTGACGATCCAGCGCCCAGCGACCTGCTCCTGTGCCTGCACCACCGCCGGCATCACGCACGCCAGCGCCGCCGCACTCCACAAACCACCCCGCATATCGCCCTCCCTGCGACTTCGTTTCGATGAAGCAATGGTTTGAAGACTGAACTTCAAATGAACCACGGGCCGGTTCGCGACGGCATGGCTTGCGCTTGCGGCGGCACGCGGGCCAGATATGCATATGCGCCGCCCCTCCCCCGTCCCCGTCCTTCGCCAGCTGGGCATCGTCTCGGGCTTCGCGGTGGCGGGACTGAGCCTGGCCTATCTGCTGGTGCTGGCGATCGGGCTGGCGACGCTGCCCGCCCGCGGCGCGCCGATCGGCCAGCCCTGGTTCGGGGCGATGGAAATACTGATCCTGTTGCTGGTGCCGTTCCTGCTCGGGCTCACCACCGCCGTGCGCGGCACCGGGCTGGCGCCGCGCTTCACCCGGCCCGCTCTGCCCCTGATGGCCGCCGCGCTGGCGCTGACCAGCGTGGTGCATCTGTCGATCCTGGCGCTGGGGGTAGAGGACGCCTTCGCCTGGCCGAGCCTGCCCTATATGCTCGATATCCTCGCCTGGGACGGCTTCTTCGCGGTTGCCGTGCTGCTGATGGCGCCGGCATTTCGCGGCGAGGCAACGATCCATCGCCTGCTGCTCGGCAGCGGCGCGCTGGCGCTGCTCGGACTGCTCGGGCCGCTGAGCGGGGTGATGCCGCTGCGGATGATCGGGGTGATCGGCTATGCGCTGCTATTCCCGATCGCGGCAGCGCTGATCGCGCGCTGGTTCAGCCGGTGGCGGCCGGCAGCGCAAAGCTGACCGGCGCGGCATCGACCCGGCCGGGCAGCGCCGGCATCGTCCCGTCGCGCAGGAAGCGCATCGTCGCCGCATCGAGATCGGGATGCTCGCGCAGCAGCCGGCCATTGTGCTGGCCGCGATGCACGATCAGCGCGCGGGCATTGGGGAACCAGGGCAGCACATCGACCAGATTCTCGACCGGGGTGTTGGCGTCCCAGTCGCCTTGGACGAACAGGATCGGCGTCTCGTCGCGCACCGGCAGGCGGAAGGCGTCGCCGAGATCGGCGGTGGGCCAGGCATCGGCGGTGGCGGCATAGGAAGCGAAATTCCACGGGCCGAGCATGTCGAGCGCGGGATCGGCCTGAAGCTGCGCCCAGCGCGCCGCGGTGACGCCGGTGGCGGTGTCGATCAGCGGGCCGATCAGCGCGGCGGTGCTGGCCTTGCGGCTCTCCACTTCCTCGGCGGCCCAGGCCTGGTAGCGGCCATGATAGGCGTCGATCACGAAGGCCGGCCATTTGCTGGCATCGACGACATGGCTGAACAGCGCGCGCTGATAGTCGCCAAGGCCGAGCACGACCTTGCCGGTGCCGGGCACCTCGACGGTAACCGGCGCGGCGGCGAAGCGATCGCGCACCGTGCGCGCCGCCGCGATCAGCCCGCCCTTGGGGATGAACGGCTTGAGCGCGGGATCCTGCTCGGCCTCGAAGGCGACGCGCTGCATCACCGCGAAGACATGGGCAGGCATGTCATAGCCATTGGCGAGCGGCTCGACCAAGGAGATCAGCCCGCGCGCCACTGTGCCCGGATGGCGCTTGAGCACGGCAAAGGCCCATTGCGAGCCGAAGCTCGCGGCGGTGAGGCTGATCCGGTCATAGCCGAGCGCGCGGCGGACCGCGTCCACGTCATCGGCGCATTCGGCGATCGTGTAGCCGGCGAGATCGTGCCCCGGATTGGCGGCCGCCGCACCTTCGGCCAGCTTGCGGGTGACCGCGATCTCGTCCTCGATCCGGCCGGGCCGGTCGAGCGGCGCGGCGGGATAGCGCAGCTCGAGCATGTCGCCGCGCAGCGTGTAGCCGCGCTGTTCGACGATCACGAGGTCGTTGGTCTCGGCATGGTCGAGCCACATGCGCAGCCGGCGCTTCGCCCGCGGGCTGGCATCGCCGAGCGTGTCGAGCAGGGTGACGCCGGGGCCGCCGACGAGGAGGAAGATCGGCGGCTGGTTGCTCGGCTTCGTCGCCTTGATCCGCAGCACGCCGACCGTGATGCGCTTGCCGTCGGGCTTCACGCGATTCTCGGGAACGGTGATCGCCCCGACCTCGTAGCGGACCGGGCTACCGTCCGAGGCGGTCTCGGTGCCGGGGGTGAGGGTGAGCGGGCTCTGCGCCGCCGCGGGCGGTGCCGCCGCCAGGCCAAGCGCGAAGACCAATCCGAGCAGCAGCCGCATCCATCCCTCCCCTGTTTCGAGCATCGTGACGCAGCCAAAATGAACGGGAGGTTAGCCGGCGATTTGCTCGTCCCGTCCCGTCGATGATACGACTTACCGCCGCAACATTTTGCTGTCAGGGGGCCCGACATGCGCTGGTATTCGAAGATCGCCGCCGCGGCCCTTGCCGCCGTCCTCCAGGCCTGTGCCACGGCGCCCGTCGCCGCGCCGCCGCCCGTCGCCGCGCCGCCGCCCGCCGCCGCGCCGGTCGCGGTCGAGCAGCGTGCACCGGTGACGATCCTCGTCTCGATCGACGGCTTCCGCAGCGACTATCTCGATCGCGGGGTGACGCCGAACCTGTCGCGGCTGGCGGCTGGCGGCGTGACCGGGATCATGCACCCGAGCTTCCCGTCCAAGACCTTCCCCAATCACTGGACGCTGGTGACCGGCCTCTATCCCGACCATCACGGCATCACCGCCAACAAGATGGAGGATAGCGCGCGGCCGAAGGAAGTCTTCACCATGCAGAGCGACGACCCGTTCTGGTGGAACGAAGCGATGCCGATCTGGGTGGACGCGGAAAAGGCCGGCATCCGCACCGGCACCGAGTTCTGGCCGGGCTCGAACGTCGCGGTCGGCGGCGTGAAGGCCGACAAATGGCCGTACAAGATCGAGGGCGGCACGCGGCCGAGCGACTGGGCCCAGTTCAACCAGGTCATCACCGGCGAGCAGCGGGTGAACGCGATCCTCGACTGGCTGCGCCGGCCCGCGGCGATCCGGCCGAAGTTCCTGACGCTCTATTTCGACACGGTCGACAGCGCCGGCCATAGCTATGGCCCCGACGACAAGCGCACGACGGCCGCCGCCGCCGATGTCGACAAGCGGATCGGCGAGCTGGTCGACGGGCTCGCCGCCCTGGGCCAGCCGGCGAACCTGGTGATCGTCGCCGACCACGGCATGGCGCAGGTGAGCGGCAAGCGCGCCATCTCGATCAACAACCTGGTGAAGGCCGAGGATTACCATCTGGTCGAATCCGGCCCCTATCTGAGCCTGATCCCGACCCCGGGGCGCGAAGCGGTGGTCGAGAAGGCCCTGCTCGGCAAGCACGAGCATTTCGAATGCTGGCGCAAGGCCGAGATCCCGGCGCGCTTCCACTACGGCACCAATCCGCGCGTTCCGGCGATCTTCTGCCTGGCCGAGACCGGCTGGCAGGTCGGCGAGAAGGATGTCGACCCCGACCAGGTCGGCGGCAATCACGGCTTCGACAATCTCTCGCCCGAGATGAACGCGCTATTCGTCGCCAATGGCCCGGCCTTCCGGGCGGGAACGACGGTGCAGCCCTTCGTCAATGTCGACATCTATCCGCTGCTGCGCGACCTGATCGGCCTGCCGCCCAAGACCGGCGTGGACGGGAATGACGCGCCGTTCCGGGATGCGCTGGTTCGGTAGGTTCGCGCCTTCGGCCTGGCTGCTCCCCGGCGAAAGCCGGGGCCCAGGGTCACAGGCGACACGGCAGAGAAACCCTGGGCCCCGGCTTTCGCCGGGGAACTGAAGGGACTTGATGCAGCCCCTCTCACAAAGGAGGGCTTGCACCAGATCGGTTTTCATCCGAAACTGATTGCATGCTCTATTGGGAAGACATGCAGGTCGGCAAGAAGCGGAGCTTCGGCCGTTATGAGGTCACGCGCGAGGAGGTGCTCGAATTCGCGCGCAAATATGATCCCCAGCCCTTCCATCTCGACGACGATGCGGCGGCGCAGACGCATTTCGGGCGGCTGGCGGCGAGCGGCTGGCACACCTGCGCGATGACCATGGCGATGACCGTCGCCGAGATGTCGGTGGTGCCGCAGGCGAGCCTGGGCGCGGCGGGGATCGACGAGCTGCGCTGGCTCAAGCCGGTCTATCCGGGCGACGTGCTGCGGGTGGAAACCGAGGTGCTGGAGGTGACGCCCTCGCGCAGCCGGCCGGAGATGGGCAGCTTCAAGAACCAGACCACCACTTTCAACCAGCATGACGAGCCGGTGCTGCGGTTCACCGGGCTGGTGCTGATGCGGCGGCGGCCGGCGGCGTAGGCCCGCCCTCTTCTACTCCCCTCCCTGCAAGGGAGGGGAATTCAGAGGATCAATGCCCGTCGAACGCCACCAGCGCATGCACCGCGATGCCGTCGCTGCGCAGCGCGTCGGCGCCGCCGAGTTCGGGCAGGTCGACGACGAACGAGGCCTGGACGACTTCGGCGCCGGCCTTCTTCAACAGGCGCACCGCCGCGCGGGCGGTGCCGCCGGTGGCGATCAGGTCATCGACGAGCAGCACGCGGGCGCCCGGGGCCAGCGCGTCGGCATGGATGGCGATCCGGTCGGTGCCATATTCCAGCGCATAATCCTCGGCGATCGTCGCGCCCGGCAGCTTGCCGTCCTTGCGGACCAGCAGCATGCCCGCGCCGAGCTTCACCGCCAGCGCCGCGCCGAACAGGAAGCCGCGCGCCTCGATGCCCGCGACGAGGTCGATCTTGCCTTCAACGGCCGCCGCCATGCGGTCGATCGTCAGCGCCAGCCCCTCGGCATCGAGCAGCAAGGTGGTGATGTCGCGGAACATGATCCCCGGCTTGGGGAAATCGGGGATGGTCCGGATACGCTGCCGGATATCGTCATTCATCGAAACGGACCCTTCGAACACTGATCTGAACACAGCAATCCCGCCCGGGCCGAGCCAGGGCGGGATCGCGTTGCTTCGTCTTGTACCGCCGAAGCGGGATCAGTGCTTAACGCCTGCCCACACCGAGCGATAGGCGCCATAGGTCAGGAAGGCGGCAAAGATCAGGAAGCCGAGCACGGCGAAGCCGGCCTGGCGGCGGGTCTCGAGCGTCGGCTCCGCGGTCCACACCAGGAAGGCCGAGACGTCCTTGGACATCTGGTCGACCGTGGCGCGGGTGCCGTCCGAATATTGCACCTGGCCGTCCTGCGTCAGGGGCGGCGGCATCGCGATGTTGAGGTTCGCGAAATACGGGTTGAAGTGCATGCCGTCCGGCGTCTTGGCGAATTCCGGGAACTTGGCCAGCGCCTCGGCCGAGGGCTTCTTGTCGTAGCCGGTCAGCAGCGAGTGGACATAGGCCGCGCCGTCATGCCGCGCCTTGGTGATCAGGCTGAGGTCCGGCGGCGTGCCGGTGCCCGGATAATAGACCTTGGGGAAGCGATCCGAGGGCACGTTGTCACGCTCGCCCCAGGTGCCGCCCTTCTCGTCGAACACCGGCTGCTTGGTGCCCCAGTCCTTGGCGATCTTCTTCACCTCGGCCTCGCTGTAGCCCAGGTCCTTCAGGTTGCGGAAGGAGACAAGGTTGAGCGAGTGGCAGGTCGAGCAGACGTCCTTGTAGACGAGGAAGCCGCGCTGGAGCTGAGCGCGGTCGAACTTGCCGAACGGCCCGTCCGAGGCGAGCTTCAGCTCCTCCGGATGCTTGTGCATGGCGTGCTCGGCGGTTTCCGCCGGCGGTTCCTTGATGACGCCGCGGACCGAGCCGTAGAGCGCGATCAGCAGCACGACGATGAAGGCACCGCCGACCAGGAACTTGATCGATTTGATGAACAGCGAAGTCATGGTTCCTGGTCCCCCTTACGCGCCGGTCTTGGCCAGCACGGCCTCGGTGATCGAGCCCGGCAGCGGCTTCGGCGTCTCGATGCTCGAGATGATCGGCACGATGATCAGGAAGTGTGCGAAGTAATAGGCAGCCGCGATCTGGCTGACGATCACGTAGAGCGGCTCGGCCGGCGAGCCGCCGCAATAGCCGAGCACCAGCACGTCGAACACCAGCACCCAGAATGCCACCTTGTACATCGGGCGATAGGCGCCCGAGCGCACCGGCGACTTGTCGAGCCAGGGCAGGAAGAACAGCAGCAGGATCGAGCCGAACATCGCCAGCACGCCCCACAGCTTCGCCGGGAGGATGAAGTCCGCGGTGAAGGCGCGCAGGATCGCGTAGAACGGCCAGAAATACCATTCGGGGACGATGTGCGCCGGCGTGGAGAGCGGGTTGGCCGGGATGTAATTGTCCGGGTGGCCCAGATAGTCCGGCGCGAAGAAGATCAGCACCGAGAACAGGATCAGGAACACCACCACGCCCAGGCCGTCCTTCGCCGTGTAGTACGGGTGGAACGGCACGGTATCCTGCTCGCCCTTCACTTCCACGCCGGTCGGGTTCGACGAACCCGGGATGTGGAGCGCCCAGATGTGGAGGATCACGGCGCCGGCGATCACGAAGGGCAGCAGATAGTGGAGCGAGAAGAAGCGGTTGAGCGCGGCATCGTCCGGCGCATAGCCGCCGAGCAGCCATACGCGGATCCAGTCGCCGGCCACCGGGATCGCCGAGAAGAAGCCGGTGATCACCTGCGCACCCCAGAAGCTCATCTGCCCCCAGGGGAGCACATAGCCCATGAAGGCGGTGGCCATCAGCAGCAGGAAGATCACCACGCCGAGCAGCCACACCATCTCGCGCGGCGCCTTGTACGACCCGTAATAGAGGCCGCGGAACATGTGGATGTAGATCACCACGAAGAACATCGAGGCGCCGTTGGCGTGGGCGAAACGCAGGAACCAGCCCGCGTTCACGTCGCGCATGATGCCCACGTTCACGCTCTCGAACGCGCCGGCGGCCGAGGAGTGGAAGTGCATCGCCAGCACGATGCCAGTGATCAGCTGGCAGACCAGCGCCACCCCGGCGAGCACGCCGAAGTTCCACCAGTAATTGAGGTTGCGCGGCACCGGATAGCCGGCGCCGACGGCGTTGTAGACGAAGCGCGGCAGGGGCAGACGCGAGTCCACCCACTGCATCACCGGGTTCTTAGGCTCATAATGCTTGGCCCAGGGAAAGCTCATCGCGCTCTATCCTCACCCAACCACGGCGATAGCGCCGTTGATGTTATATTTTGGAACCTCGAGGTTCTTCGGCGCCGGGCCCTGGCGGATGCGACCGGCTGTGTCATAGGCCGAGCCATGGCAGGGGCAGAAATAGCCGCCGAACGGCCCGCGATTCTCGCCCTCGCCCGCGCCCAGCGGCACGCAGCCGAGATGGGTGCACACGCCCAGCGTGATCAGCCAGTTGGTGTGGTCCTTCGCCGTGCGCTGCTCGAGCGTCTGCGGATCGCGCAGCGACGAGACCGGCACCGCGTCCGCGGCGGCGATCTCGGCCGGCGTCAGGTTGCGCACGAACAAGGGCTGCTTGCGGAAGCTGGTCTTGATCGCCATGCCCGGCTCGATCTTCGACAGGTCCACCTCGGTGGTGGACTGCGCGAGCACATCGGCCGACGGGTTCATCGAATTGACCAGCGGCAGAACCACGACGCCCGCGCCCACTGCCGCGACCGAAACGGCGGCATATTGGAGATAATCGCGACGACGGGGATTCTCGGGACCGGCCAGATCGGCTTCAATTGCCATGTTTACCCCTTGCACTTCGGACTTGCCGCGGCGAACGCGCGGACAGAACGTAAAGCTCAACACGGGCGCTAAGGGCCCCCTCGTTGCCCTTCGATGTCCCCCGAATAGGCCAGCCGAGGTGATAGACGGCGGCTGCGCGCTTCCGCAACAGCCTTTTTCAGCGGCTTGTTACGCAAGGGAATAGAACGCTAGGAGCAAGGCCATGCGACTAGCCCTGTTCGAACCCGATATTGCCGGCAATGTTGGCGCCGTGCTGCGACTTGGCGCGTGTTTCGACACGCCCGTCGACCTGATCGAGCCGATGGGATTCGCGTGGAACGACGCGGCCTTGCGCCGTGCCGCCATGGATTATGGCGGCCAGGCCGATGTCGTGCGCCACGCCGATTTCCACGCCTTTGCCGAGAAGCTGCCGGGCCGCGTGATCCTGTTCACCACGCGCGGATCGATTCCGCTCAACCAGGCGCGGTTCGAGCCGGGCGACACGCTGTTGTTCGGCTCCGAGGGTCGCGGCGCCCCCGATTACGTCCATGAACGCGCCGATCTCGCGGTGCGCATCCCGATCCGCGCGGGCCTGCGCTCGCTCAACCTAGCCGTGTCCGCGGGCATCTCGCTCGCCGAGGCGCTGCGCCAGACCGATGGATTCCCCCCGCAATGATCGCACCCGACGAGCAGCAGCAGCGCGCCCGCGCCTGGTTCGAGGAACTGCGCACCGCGATCTGCACCGAATTCGAGGCGATCGAGGCCGAGGCCGGATCGGACGCCAGGTTCGAATATATCGCCTGGGACCGTACCGATCCCTCGGGCGAGCCGGGCGGCGGCGGGGTGCGCGGGGTGATGAAGGGCAAGGTGTTCGAGAAGGTGGGCGTGAACGTCTCCACCGTCGGCGGCAGCCTGGAGGGTGATTTCGCCAAGTCGATCCACGGCGCCGGCGAGGATCCGAAATTCTTCGCCACCGGCATCAGCCTCGTCGCGCACATGGCCAATCCGCATGTGCCGGCGGTGCACATGAACACGCGCTTCCTGACCACGACCAAGCGCTGGTTCGGCGGCGGGGCCGACCTCAATCCGCCCGTCCCGTACGACGAGGACACCGCCGAATTCCATGCCGCGCTCAAGGCGGCGTGCGACGCGCATGACCCCGAGCATTATCCGCGCTTCAAGGCCTGGGCGGACGAGTATTTCTACATCCCCCACCGCAAGACGCATCGCGGGGTGGGCGGAATCTTCTACGATCACCTGGAAAGCGACTGGGAGGCGGACTTCGCCTTCACCCGGGATGTCGGCCGGGCGTTCCTCGATGCCTATCCGCGCATCGTCCGCAAGCGGATGGGGATGGATTTCTCGCCCGAGGACAAGCAGCGCCAGCTCGAATGGCGCGGCCGCTATGCCGAGTTCAACCTGATCTATGACCGGGGAACGCTGTTCGGGCTCAAGACCGGCGGCAATATCGACGCAATCCTGATGAGCCTGCCCCCGATGGCGGCGTGGTCGTGATTTCTCTTTCCGCGCCCTCTCCTTTTCCCGTCATCCCCGCGAAGGCGGGGATTCAGGGTGGCAAAGCGGCGCCCTTAGTGACTCTGGATTCCCGCCTTCGCGGGGATGACGGAGTGTGGGGGGATGGCGCAGGGGTGAAGCCATGGGCCTGATCCCGGTCGCCAATGACCAGATCGCCACGGTGGTCACTGCGCTCGAGATGCTGGCGCGGCCCCGGCCCCGCCCCCTGCCCGATTCGCCGCTGCGGCTGGTGCGCTGGCCGGCGCCCGATCCCGCCAAGTACCGCGCGCTGTTCCGCCGGGTCGGCGAGCCCTGGCTGTGGTTCTCGCGGCTGGTGATGGACGAGGACCGGCTGGTCTCGATCATCCAGGACCCGAAGGTGCATGTGTTCGCGGTGGTCGACCGTGCGGGCATCGAGGTCGGGATGCTCGAGCTCGATTTCCGGGCCGAGGCGACCTGCGAGCTGGGGTTCGTGGGCCTCGTTCCCGAGCTGGCCGGCAAGGGCCATGGCAGCTGGCTGATGGCGCATGCACTGATGCTCGCCTGGACGCCCGAGGTCACGCGCGTCTGGGTGCACACCTGCACGCTTGATTCGCCCGGCGCGCTCGGCTTCTACCGCAAGCATGGCTTCGTGCCCTACAAGCGCACGGTGGAGACCTTCGCCGATCCGCGGCTGGCGGGCGTGCTGGCGGCGGATGCCGCGCCTCAGATCCCCTGCCTGGGCGCTCCGCCGAGCCGATAGGCGGCGACGCGGATCAGCGCGAGCGCGGCCCAGGCCGCCCCGCCGATCAGCGCGCTGACCAGCCAGGATACCGGCGCGATCGCCTGCACGCCGCCGATCAGGCCGGCGATCGTGCCGAGGATCCCCCCGGCGATCAGCACCAGCCCCAGCGCCAGGAAGAAGATCATCGAGGCGAGGCCGAGCAGCGCAAAGCCGGTCACCCCGGCGCTGCGCCGCCAGCCTTCGCGGAAGGCACCCAGGATTCCGATCGCGGGATCGGCGGCAAAGGCCGGGCCGGCCAGCCAGGTGCGCACCAGCATGTAGAGGCCGGGAATCACGAACAGCGACAGGCCGAACGAGAAGAGCAGCCCGGCGATCGTGTTGAGCACGAAGAAGGCGCCGAAGCGCTTGAGCGCGAGCAGCAGCACCTGGCCGAGCGTGCGGCCGTCACCGCGCAGGAACAGGTTGAAGATCGCGAAGCTGCCGAAATCCATCACCAGGCTGATCGCCAGGATGGTCAGCAGATTGGCGTCGTAAAAGGCCATGATGGCCTCGCGCAGCTTCTCGGCGTCCTGGGTGGCGGGCAGCTGCAGTCCCGAGACGAGCAGCACCGCGCCGAGCATCGGGACGACGAAGAACATGCCCGCCAGGGCGATCAGCAACTCGCGCTCGGCGCGGAACAGGGAGACGGCATCGAGGAAGATGCCGCGGCTGGTGAGGCTCATGCGAGGATCAGACCCTCGCGAAGCCCGGCCTCGGCCGTGAGCGCGAGATAGAGCTTGGCGGCGAAGGCCGGGACCAGCACCGTAAAGCCGGTCTGCACCGCGGCGACGACGATCGAGGTGAGCACCCCGGCCAGCGAGATGCCGTCGGCCGCCCCGCCGGCGACCAGGGTGAAGATGCTGCCGAACACCATGTTGGCCGCCAGGATCGAGACCCAGGAGACCAGTGCGTAGAGCAGGATCACTCCGATCAGCGCCCAGGTCTTGCCGCGGGTGAGTTTCCACGACTGGCGCAGCGCCGAGAACATCCGCTTCTCGCGCACGATCACCGCATTGGTGACGAACAGGCGCGCGCCGAGCCACAGGACCAGCGCGACCAGCACCAGCAGGTACAGCGCGATGCCGCCGGCCATCTGGGTGCTGAGCGACGTCAGTTCGCCCCGCGCGATCGCCATCATGTCATAGCCGGCGAGCTGGAGCGCGATCGGGATCGGCATGGCGAGCACGAACATGCCGGCGAACAGCGCTACCGATACGATCAGCGCCGGCAGCAGCCGCGCCCGGCCGATCGCGCCGGCGCCGCGCGCCTCCGCCATGTCGAGCGCCATCGCGGTGACGGTAAGCGATCCCCAGAGCGACAGGATGCCGAAGGCAAGCTGGACGAGGTAGAGCGACAGGACCAGCCCGGGGCCGGCGCTGGCCTTGGCCGCCTGGAAGCTGCCCTCGATCGAGGCGGGCACGAAAAAGGCGAGCAGCGCCACCGGCAGGATCGCCCCCAGATTGTCGCTCAGAAACTCCGCCGTCCGATCCCAGACGGTGCCCATCTTCGCCATGCGCCCGATGTCCTCCCTTTGCCGGGGTGTTAGCCCGCGCGCAGTTTATTGCCAATGCTTGCGGAATCGCCCGCGGATGCGCAATTCGCACGCATGACCAAGGATATCGAATGGCGGGTCGCGCCGGAGCCGATCGAATATGGCGCCGCGCTCGCCGAAATGGAGGCGCATGTCGCCGCGCTGACCGCCGGCACCGCTCCCGAACGGATCTGGCTGCTCGAGCATCCGCCCGTCTACACCGCCGGCACCAGCGCCACCGACGACAGCGAGCTGGTCGACGCGGCGCGCTTCCCCGTGTTCCGCACCGGGCGCGGCGGGCGCTACACCTATCACGGCCCCGGCCAGCGCATCGGATACCTGATGCTCGACCTGCGCGACCGGAAGCGCGACGTGCGCGGCTATGTCCATGCCGTCGAGGGCTGGGTGATCGCCGCGCTGGGCGAGCTGGGGATCGAGGCGTTCCGCGCCGAGGGGCGGATCGGCATCTGGACGCTCGACCAGACCGGCCAGGAAGCCAAGATCGGCGCGATCGGCGTGCGGCTGCGGCAATGGGTGACGATGCACGGCTTTGCGATCAACCTGTCGCCGAACCTCAATGATTTCAACGGGATCGTACCCTGTGGCATCCCCGATTTCCCGGTCACCAGCGCCGAGGCGCTCGGCAGACCGGTTACGCCCGAGCAATTCGATTCGGCGCTGCGGGCCACATTTTTGCCATTTTTGAACGCTCTCTCCTGAGCGCAGGTCAAATCGAGTCTTGAGGGGTTTGCCCGAACCGTCTAATGTCCACTCCGGTTTGGGTATTAAACGGCGTATCCGTAATCCAGATCCATAATCTAGGGAGCTTTCTACATGCGTGCAGTCATTTCGAAGATCGTTGCAGGTTCGATGATCGCCGGCGCGGCCCTCCTGGCCTCGGCGTGCACCAGCAACGAGTCGACCAACGTGACCAACACCACCGAAGTCGTTCCGACCGAGAACGTGACCACCGACACGATGGTCACCAACATCGACGCCGCTGCCACCGAGAACGGCGCCGTGGTCGAGAACACCACCACCGTCGAGACCAACACCACCAACGCGCACTAATAGCGCGCCCGTTAGGGTGTTTGACGAAAGGGCCGTCCGGGCAACCGGGCGGCCTTTTTCTTTATGCTTTTCCTATGCTTTTGCGATGAAATGCCGCGATGGCACGGATGGACGGCAAAAAGGGGCTTCAACGCGGACTCGGAACACCGTAACCCGTTGCCACGGGGTTAACTGGTAGTTTTCGAGGGCAGCATGTTTGCTTCGCGTATCGCATTGATGCTGGCCGGGGGGATCGGCCTGTTCGTTTCCGCACCGGCTTCGGCGCAGTTCTTCCTCAAGCCCGCCAATCTGGAGAGCGGGCGCGTGAACGGTTCCGAGCCGGGCATGACCGGCCCGGCATTGCCTGGCGCCACCCCGGTCGAGCTGCAGGCCGCGCTCGCCTGGAACCTGCGCGCCGCGCTGAACGTCGCCGCGCTCCAGTGCCAGTTCGAACCGACGCTGCTTTCGGTCGACAATTACAATTCGCTGATCAAGGATCACGCGATCGAGCTGCGGGACTCATACGCTACGCTCGAGAAATATTTTGCAAGAACGTACAAGAACAAGAAGCAGGGCCAGCTTGAACTCGACAAGTACGGTACCCGCATCTACTCGGGCTTCTCGACTGTTCAGGGCCAGCTTTCTTTCTGCCAGACTGCCGCCGCAATCGGCCATGATGCGGTGTTCGTGAAGCCTGGCAAGTTCAGCGAACTGGCGCAGGAGCGCATCAAGGAACTGCGCGCGAGCCTGGGCCCCTGGGGCGAGCAGTATCGTCCGTCAGGCTATGTCGTCACCGGCATGTACGGCGTGAAGCTGCCGCCCTTCGGCAACGACAAGTGCTGGAAGAAGGGCCAGTACCAGGTCAAGAAGTGCGGGCCGCTGCTGCTGAATTGAGGCATCGAGCTTCCCCTCCCTGCAAGGGAGGGGCCAGGGGTGGGTTAGAAAAGGTCGGGCTCGATGCCCGGCCTTTTCTGTTTTGCCGGCCGGTGGATAAAGCTCGCTACGCTCGCAACCCACCCCCAACCCCTCCCTTGCAGGGAGGGGAGACAGAAGTGGGATGACAATCAAACCCCCTACCGCAGCCCGAGCATCTTGTGCGTCTGCAGCGTCAGGCGCCATTTCGGCCGTTCCATCGCGAAGGCGATCGCGGCCTCGATATTCTCCTGCGCCGCTGCGCTGTCCATCGGCTGGATCAGGAAATTGGCGAAGTCCCAGCCCTCGATCGCCGCGACATCGGTGCCCGGCTGCGGCCAGACCAGCTTGAGCTCGTCGCCGGAGCGCTGGACGACCTCGCTGCCCGCCTTGGGGCTGATGCACACCCAGTCGATGCCGGGATGCGCGGGAAGCGTGCCGTTGCTCTCGATCGCGATGCGAAAAGCCCGGGCGTGGAGCGCATCGACCAGCGCATCATCGACCTGCAGCATCGGCTCGCCGCCGGTGAGCACGACGAAGCGCTTCTCCGCCCCCTCGCCCCAGAAGCCGAGCACCGCATCGGCCAGCGCATCGGCCGTGGCGAACTTGCCGCCGCCTAGCCCGTCGGTGCCAACGAACTCGGTATCGCAGAACTGGCAGATCGCGCTGGCGCGGTCCTGCTCGCGGCCGGTCCACAGATTGCAGCCGGCGAAGCGGACGAACACCGCGCGGGCACCGGCATTTACCCCCTCGCCCTGCAGCGTGAGGAACATTTCCTTGACGCTATAGGTCACGTCAGGCCCTCGTTGCATACTTTGTCGGATCGGCGATGCCCGCCTCTTCGAATCCCTTGGACCGCAACCGGCAGCTGTCACACAGGCCGCAATGCACGCCGCCCGGCGCCGGATCGTAGCAGGACCAGCTGAGCCCCATGTCGAGCCCGAGCCGCGTGCCCTCGCGGACGATATCGGCCTTGGTCATGTGCTGGAGCGGCGCGCGGATATGGAAGGGCTCGCCCTCCACCCCGGCCTTGGTCGCCAGCTCGGCAAGCTTCTCGAAGCCTTCGATGAACTCGGGGCGACAATCGGGATAGCCCGAATAATCGAGCGCGTTGACGCCGATATAGATGTCGCGCGCGCCCGAAGCCTCCGCCCAGCCGAGCGCGAGACTGAGGAAGATGGTGTTGCGCGCAGGCACATAGGTGACCGGGATATCGTCGCCCACACCGTCCTTCGGCACGTCGATATCGGCGGTGAGCGCCGAACCGCCGAACGCACGCAGGTCCATCGGCATCACCACATGGCGCTCGGCGCCCAGGGTGGCGGCGATGCGGCGCGCGGCGGCCAGCTCGACCTGGTGACGCTGGTTATAGTCGAAGGAAAGCGCGAACAGGCGATGTCCCGCCTCGCGCGCGAGCGCGGCCGAGATCATCGAATCAAGTCCGCCGGAAACCAGTACAATTGCAACGCTGTCGGTCATCGACGCGACCTACTCCGGTTTTTGCTGCATGGCAAAAACGACGCAAAATGGGCCGCCCGAGAGCGGCCCAGTTTATTGGGAAAACCCATGCCAGAGAGGAAAGTGCTCACGAGGAGCGATGCCACGGTAGCCAGGCAGCTGTGAAAGAAGCGTTAAGCCCGGTTCAGCCGCAGCTGCCGGGCGCGCGACGCCCTTCATATTCCTGCTCGAAGGGTGCGCCATCCAGCACACCCTGGGTTTCGATGCGGACCAGCCGCGGCGTCTCCACGGTTACCGTGGTACGGCCCTTGCCGCGGCCGGTGCAGGTATAGACCACCGTCGCCTGGTGCGTGTCCTGGCTGACGATGAACTGCTCGCACGGCGCCGGGCCATGGGCGATCTGGATGAAGCTGTTCGGATTGGTGAAGCAGACCTTGCGCTCGGTGCCCAGCCGCTCCTTGAGCAGCCACTGGCCACGCTCGATCTGCGTCAGGACCGACTGGGCTGCGGCGCGATGCGCCACCGCAGAGCCATCCCCGACCATCAACAGTGACGCGCCGGCAAGTGCCGCGCACATCATACGCCTGAACACCATCACAAGGTCCTCCCGTCACGGCCCCGAAGGCCCGCGCCCTTCGCACCGATATGGCGGTGTTGCAGCGAATTACAACGCCGGTGGAACGAAATCGCTGAGGTGAATCGAGAACTTGCTGGAGCAGAATGCGCAGTCGACGGTGATCACGCCGTTCTCGTCAGCCATTTCCGCGCGCTCCTCCTCGGGGAACTTGGAGAGCACCTGGGTGATATAATCCCCGTCGCAGCGGCAATTGTTGGCGAGCGTCGAATCGGAGAGGATGCGCACCTCTTCCTCCTCGTTGAACAGCCGCCAGACCAGCGACTCGAGCGGGATCGCCGGATCGGCGAGCTCGTCCACCCCCATGGTCATGCCGAGCGCCTCGACATGCTCCCACTCGGGATGATCCATGCGCGCATGCAGCCGCTCGCGCCCGGCCTCGCCCTCCGGCAGATGCTGGAGGAACAGGCCGCCCGCGACCCACTGGCCGCTGGTCTTGTCACGCTGGGCACCCAGGCGGACCACGGTCGGGATCTGCTCGGACTGGAGGAAATAGCTCTGCGCCGCCTCGGCCAGCGAGGCGGTATCGAGCGGCACGATGCCCTGGTAGCGCTCATTGGTGGCCGGCTGGTCGAAAGTCACCGCCAGATGGCCCTTGTTGAACAGGGCGAACAGCGACGGATTTTTGCCCAGCTGGGACAAGCGGAGGGAATCGAACTGCACATAGCCGCGCAGGTCGCCATTCTTGTAATCGCACACCAACAGGTTGACGATTCCGCCCTGGGTCTGCGCCTGGAGCGTCAACTGGCCCTGCGCGTCCTTGAGCGTCGTGCCGAGCAGCGCGGCGAGCGTCAGCGCCTCGGCCAGCAGCCGCTCGATCACCGGGGGATAGGCATGCGCCGCCAGGATCTCGTCCAGCGCCGGCCCCAGCCGCGTGACGCGGCCACGGGTGTGGCGAGCCGGAATGGTGAAGCCGACCGCGCGATCGAGGTCGGTGGTGGGGGCGGTGTTGGTCACGTCGAAATCCTCGCTGCCCGGCGCATAGGCCGGGATGCCGCATGTGGCACGTATTTTTGGAAGTTGCGCGCTATGTAGGGCGCCGCGGCGCCGAAGCAACTCAGCCGGCCTGCCCGCGCTCGCAGTGCATGAACCGCGTCAACCAATCGCCGCTCACCAGCGCCACGCCGACCGCCAGCGCCAACATGCCCAGCAGCCACGCGCCGGCACCGATCAGGACGCGGTCGTCGATCTCCGGATAGTTCGGGACATAGTCGGGCCGCGTAACCCAGACGACCAGCGAGCAGGCCGAGCTGAGCAGGACAAGCCAGATCCCCAGCCGCTGCACCCAGCTTCCACGGCGATCGAAACGCGTCAGCACGAGCACCGCCAGCGGCGCCAACGCACCACCGTCCCAGTTGAACTCGATATGGGCCAGCGCCCGCGCCAGCGGCACCCCGCCGAGCAGGAACCAGGCCCAGCGGACAAGCTGCGCCACCAGCAGAAGCGCGGCCGTGATCCGGATCGCGGTCACGGCCAGCACCTCAGCCGATCTGGCCGAAGCACCAGCGCAGGACCGCCTTTTGCGCGTGGAGACGGTTTTCCGCTTCCTGCCAGATCAGCGACTGCGGCCCGTCGATCACCGCGTCGACCACTTCCTCGCCGCGGTGCGCGGGCAGGCAGTGGAGGAACTTCGCGTTCGGCTTGGCGGCGGCCATCAGCGCCTCGGTCACCTGGAAAGGCATCATCGCGGCGAGCTTGGTCTCGGCATGGGCCTGGCCCATCGAGATCCAGGTATCGGTGACGATGATGTCCGCGCCTTCCGCCGCTTCCTGCGGCGTGCCGACGACCTTCGCCCGGCCCTTGCCGCGCGCAAGGTCCTCGTCGGTCGGCTGATAGCCCTGCGGACAGGCGGCGACCACGTCGAAGCCCATCAGCCCACCGGCCTCCATGATCGAGGCGAGGACATTGTTGCCGTCGCCCAGCCAGGCGACCTTGAGCCCCGGCAGCGCGAAGCCGGCCTCGAGGATCGTCTCCATGTCCGCCATGATCTGGCAGGGATGCGAGGCGTCGGTGAGGCCGTTGATCACCGGCACCGAGGCGTATTTCGCCATGTCGACCACCTTCTGGTGATCGTCGGTGCGGATCATGATCGCGTCGCAATAGCCCGAGAGGATGCGCGCGGTATCGGCGATCGTCTCGCCGCGCCCGAGCTGCATCGAGCCCGCGTCCATCACGATCGAAGTGCCGCCCAGTTGGCGGATCGCCATGTCGAACGAGACGCGGGTCCGGGTCGAGTTCTTCTCGAACACCATCGCGAGGACGTGGCCGGCGAGCGGGGCGTCGGCATCGACCTTGCCCTTGGGCCAGCCGGCGCGGGCCTGCTTGCGGGCGATTGCGTCGTCGAGCATCGCCTGGATGCCGGCGGTGCCGGCGTCGGACAGATCAAGGAAATGGCGCATCAAAGCTTCGCCCTGAGAGAAGAAGTGTACACCCAGGCAGACCCCACCAGCAGCGCTCCGCCAGCCGCTGAGCTGGCGAAGAGCAGCAGGAAGAACATGCCTTCATAGGGATCGATGCCCGACACGATCGTCGTGCCGAGCAGGAAGAGGAACGGAGACAGCGCCGCCAGGCCGAGGAGCAGCATCAGGCTCGCGGCAAGATCGCGCAGACCCGGCCTAGGCATCGGTCGGCACCCCGAAGCTGCGCGCGCCTTCGCTCAGGCGCTCGATGCACTCGGCGATGTGATCCTCGTTGATCACCAGCGGCGGCAGCACGCGGAAGACGTTCTCGCCGGCGGCCACGGTCAGCAGCCCGTGATTGTCGCGCAGATGCGCCACGAAATCGCGGCTCACCACCGTGTCCTTCATCTTGATGCCGAGCATCAGGCCCTTGCCGCGGATCTCCTCGAACAGGTGATCATGGTTGGGGATCATCTGCTCGAACGCCTGGCGCAGGCGGTCGCCCATCTTCTCGACATGCGGCAGGAAATCGGGCTCGAGCATCACGTCGAGCACCGCCTGGCCCGCCGCCATGGCGAGCGGGTTGCCGCCATAGGTGGAGCCGTGGGTGCCGATCACCATGCCCTTGGCCGCTTCCTCGGTCGCCAGGCAGGCGCCGAGCGGGAAGCCGCCGCCGATGCCCTTGGCCACGGTCATGATGTCCGGCGTGATGCCGTAATGCTCATAGGCCCACATCTTGCCGGTGCGGCCATAGCCGCACTGGATCTCGTCGAGGATGAGCAGCAGGCCATGCTCGTCGCACGCCTTGCGCAGGCCCTGGATGAACTCCTGGGTGCCCGCGGTCATGCCGCCCTCGCCCTGCACCGTCTCGACCAGGAAGCCGGCGGTCTCGCCGTCGATCTTGGCGAGCGCGCCCTCCAGATCGTTGAACTTCACATAGTCGAAGCCCGGCAGCAGCGGCTCGAAGCCGTCGCGCATCTTGGGCTGGTCGGTCGCCGAGATCGCGCCGATCGAACGGCCGTGAAAGGCGTTCTTGAAAGTGATCAGCTTGTGGCGCTGCGGGTTGCCGTTGACGTAGTGATAGCGGCGCGCGGTCTTGATCGCGCACTCGATCGCCTCGACGCCCGAATTGGTGAAGAACACCGTGTCGGCGAAGCTGACATCGATGATCCGCTGGGCCAGCGCCTCGCCCTGGGGCGAGCCGTAGAGGTTCGACACGTGCATCAGCGTGGCGACCTGGTCCTGCAGCACCTTGGTCAGGTGCGGATGGCCATGGCCGAGCGCGTTGACCGCGATGCCCGCGGCGAAGTCCAGATACTGCTCGCCTCGTTCGCCATAGAGATACACGCCCTCGCCTCGCACCGGCCGCACAGCGCACCGCGGGTAAACGGGCATGAGCGGGGTGATAGTCATGGGAACATACTCCTCTAGGAAAAGCTCGAAACGAGACTCCAGAAACGACAAAGGGCGGCCTATCGGGACCGCCCGAGGCGGGTGTTTACGAGGGGTGGCCGGGAGAGGTCAATAATCGTTTGGGCGAAGGGCATGCCGGAGCGTTATCGGGCTTTCCATTCCCCTCCCTGCAAGAGAGGGGCTGGGGGTGGGTGGCGAGCGTAGCGAGCTCGGCGCGACGGTAGCCGTGAAAAGAAAGGGCCGGGCATCGAGCCCGGCCTTTTCTAACCCACCCCTAACCCCTCCCTTGCAGGGAGGGGAATTTTGAAAGTCAGTTCTTGATCTTCCAGCCGCGGCGCAGCAGCGCGTAGCAGGCGAAGCCCAGCGCCACGTCGAGGCCGAGGATCACCAGGCTGCCGACCAGGATCGGCGAATCGGCGACGCCGATGAAGCCGTAGCGGAAGCCCGAGATGATGTAGAAGAACGGGTTGGCGTGGCTGATCGCCTGGAAGGTCGGGGCCAGCCGCTCGACCGAGTAGAAGGTGCCCGAGAGCAGGGCGAGCGGGGCGACAACGAAGTTGGTCACCGCCGCGGCGTGATCGAACTTCTCCGCCCAGATCGAGGTCATCACGCCCATCAGCGACAGGAACAGCGAGCCGAGGAAGCCGAACCACAGCACCGCCCATAGATGCTGCGGCCAGACATCGACGCCCCACAAGGCCATCGCGAGCCAGACCGTGCCGCCGACGCAGAAGGCGCGGGTGACGGCGCCGCCGGCCAGCGCGGTCAGCATCTCGAGCGTGGAGAGCGGCGGCATCAGATAGTCGACGATCGTGCCCTGGATCTTGCCGACGAGCAGCGAGAAGCTGGCGTTCGCAAAGGCATTTTGCAGCATGCCCATCACGATCAGGCCGGGCGCGATGAATTCGGCGAAGTGAATCTCGTGGTGCTGGACGCTCACCATCCGTCCGCCGCCGCCCAAGGCGACGGTGAAAATCACCAGGAACAGCAGCGTCGTGACCGCCGGTGCCCAGATCGTCTGGAGCTGCACCTTGAAGAAACGACGCACCTCCTTGATATAGAGGGTGCGCAAACCTCCCCAGTTGACGTTGCGGATAACCGGAACGCCGGGCTCGGGGAGCTGTTGACCGAATTCAGGCTGGCTGCTCATCGCGCGTTCGCGTAACCGCTGCACGAGCCGACGGCAAGGTGAAGGAAGAGAAGTTTTGAGCTGGACCGAAGAGCGGATCGATACGCTGAAGAAGATGTGGGACAGCGGCCTGACCGCAACCCAGATCGCCGAGGAGCTTGGCGGGGTGAGTCGCAATGCCGTGATCGGCAAGGCGCACCGCCTGGGCCTGCCGTCGCGTCCCTCGCCCGTGAAGCCCAACGAGCCCAAGGCCGCGGCCGAGCCCAAGCCGGCGCCCGCGCCGCGCGCCGCAGCACCTGCGCCCGCCCCCACGCCGGCTCCGGCCCCCGCACCGCGTGCCGCCGCACCCGCGCCGGCGCCCGAATCGGCCGGTGACGACTCGGCCGAGCCCGCTGCGCCCAAGCGCGAAGGTCCGGTCCTCCGCTCGGTCGGCCCCGGCGGTTTCGTCCGCCAGAATCCGGGCGAGCAGGCTCCGCCGATCTCGCCGGCCCCGCCGCGCCGCCTGGTGCCGGCCAAGCCGAGCGACGCAATCGCGGGCAAGACCAGCCTGCTCGATCTGAGCGACAAGATCTGCAAGTGGCCGCTCGGCCATCCGGGCGAGCCGGACTTCCACTTCTGCGGCGACAAGGTGAATCCGGGCTTCCCGTACTGCGTCGAGCATTGCGGCCATGCCTATCAGGCGCAGCTGCCGCGCCGCGACCGTCGCCCGCCGCCGCCGCTGCCCTTTGGCGGCCCGCGCGTCCGCTAAGCCGTCCGGCATTCCGCTTTCCCTGTTCCCCGGCGAAGGCCGGGGTCCAGTTGCGACGTCGTTCGAGAGTCTCCGGCGCCGTCGATGATGCGTCGAGACTGGGCCCCGGCCTTCGCCGGGGAACTTCCAGTCCGATGTTACAGCCTGAAGTGCAACACGCCCCAGCTTCAGGCGAAGAGCTCGCGGTCGCGGATCTTGACCGGCACCGTGTAGAATTTCTTCCACCAGGGGTCCGTGCCGTTGGTGGGCGGGATCTTCAGCTCCTTGCGCTTGCCATGGGCCTGCTGGGTCTTGGCGGCGAGGCGGTATTGATAGGCGTCGAAGATGCGCAGCGCCTCGACCATATAGCTGGTGGCGAAGCGCGGATCGCGGATCACGACCAGGTTCTCGCCATTCTCCATGTCGGCCGGGTAGGAGAAATTGTAGCTGCCGGTGTAGACCCGCGCGTTCGGCTTGTTGAAATCGATCACCACGAACTTGTGGTGCATCTTGATGCCGCTGCCGCCACTCGCCTCGCTGTGGAAGGGCTCGGGCACACCCTTGGTGAGCGCGGCCGGGGAGACCGAGGCAAGATTGCCGTCCGGCTGCCGCAGTTGCATCTCCTCGGTCGCGCCCACCGGCGCATTGGCGATGCCATAGACGAACAGGTCGGCGCGTTCGGTCGCATTGAGGATCGCGTCGGTCACCGCCCCGCTGGTCTGGCTGAGGAAGGCAAGCGAGTAGAACAGGCTCGACTGGGCGCCGTCGATCGCCTGGGCGATGCTCTTCTGCGTCGAGCGCGCCGCATTGTGCGGGCTCATCGCGATCTCCGCATCGAGCCCCTCCACCTGCAGCGGACGCCAGGTCGCCGCGCCGCTCGCGGCGAAGCTGGCCGCAGTGCCGGTCCAATAGGCTTCGAACGCGTCGCGCTGCTGGGCGACGATCGCCTTGCCGGTGACGATCAGCGCGTTGTTCGCCTGCACATAGAAGCCGCGCCACGAGAAGTTGGTCGAGCCGAGCACGACCTGCTGCACCGTCGGCCCGTCGACCACGATCATCTTGTTGTGCTGGAGGTTGCCCATCTTCTGGCGAACCACCTTGGCACCCGCGGCGCGCAGCACGGCGGCGGCGCGGCTCTCGGCCGAATGGGGCAGCCCCTTGTCCTTCTCGCCGCTGCCGCTGTCGTCGAGGATGATGCGCAGCCTCTCGCCGATCTTCGCCAGCCGCTCGATCAGCTCGGGCAGGTTGAGCTCATAGGCGACGACCATCACCTCCGCCTCCTCGTCCTTGATCGCGGCGTCGAGCAGGCCGACGATCCGCGCCCGCGCCTCGAACCCCATCCAGGCATAGGCATCCTTCGCCTTGGGATGCTTCGAGTCGAAATCATTGCCTTCGTCCGCCCTGGCCGGGATCAGCTGCTTGAAGCCCTCGGCCCCGCCATATCTGTCGACGAAGCTCTGCGACGAGACATAGCCGCGGGTGAAGGCGACATTGATCTTGCCGGGCAGCGTCTCGGCATAGAGCGAGATCTGCGCCTCCTGCGCCAGCCCGCGCGACAACTCGCCGGCGGCGTTCATGAACATCGGCGTGACGCGGTAGGTGAACAGGCCGTGGACATTGGCGATGCGCGGGAAATGGATCCAGCGGAACGACTGGAGCGGCGCCTCGGTCGTCGGATATTGCTCGGGCGGCGCGCCGTCCTCGGTCGGCTTGTGGCGGCCGGGAAAGGCGATGCGGTTCTTGATCGCATAGAAGCGGTCGCCATCGGGCGGGAGATACTCGACCGCGAAGCCGACGAAATCGAGCGGCGGTTCGCCGTGCCGCCAGTTCATCGCGATCAGGACCATGCCCTCGCCGCGGTGCAGCTTCAACGTGAAGGGCGCGACTGCGTTCCTGCCCTCAACCTGCCAATCCATCGTCATCGCAAGATCCCCCAAGTTCCCCGACGGCGCGCGGGCCAGGGGACGGGAGGCGCCAAAGGGCCTCGCACATGCCCGTGGACCGGCGGGCAAGACCTAGCATGGCCGGTGGGTGCGCCCCAGAAACGATCCGGCCGAAACGGTGGCTAAGGGCCCGTCCGGCCTGCTCGAAACGCAGGCCGGAACCCCGCAAAAATACGCATATCCGGGGATTTGCGGGCCGTGGTTTACGCGTTGCTAACCGGCTCCGCGCTAGGCCCGGGGAATGAACCGTTTCGGAGTAAAGCTCGGCCGTCATGCCCTTGCCGCGCAGCTGGCGCTGGTCGGCATGGCCCTGGTCTGCGCTGCCTTCTGGCCGCCAAGCCAGGGGCGGATGCTCCTTGTCCCGATGCTTCCCGGCGCCGCGAACCCGATGCTGGTGCGCGCGATCGACGGCGGCGCGCAGCTGCTCGGCAGCGGCCCGTTGCCCGGCAGCATGGTCGTCACCGGCGCGCATGCCGCGCTCGCCGTCGCGCTGCGCGGCAAGGCGGTGCTGATCCTCGCCGCGCCGCCGGTGCTGTGCGGAGGACCCGCCGCATGACCGAGATCGACCGCCTGCGCCGCCGCGGCGTCGAGCTGCTGGTGGTGGCGAGCTGGGCCACCGTCCTCGTCGTGTTCGTCCTCGGCCTGCTGCTGCGCGGCAGCCAGCGCGAATGGATCACGCTGCTGCTCGGCGCGGCGGCCAATATCGCCCCGACCATCGTCGCGCTGCGCCACCGCTATGATTCCTCCGCACGGATGATCGTCGGCACGCTCGCCGCGATCCAGCCCGCGCTCGCGGTCTATGCGCTGACCGGCCATGCCTGGCAGATGGACGCGCACATGTATTTCTTCGTCGCGCTGGCCGGGCTGACCCTGCTCTACGACTGGAAGCCGATCGCGCTCGCCTGCGGCCTGATCGCCGCGCACCACATCATCTTCCAGCTCGCCTTGCCCGCCTGGGTGTTCGAGGGCGGCGGCGATTTCGGGCGGGTGATCTTCCACGCCGTGGCGGTGCTGCTCCAGTTCACTGTGCTCGCCTATCTGACCACCCAGCTCTGCCGGCTGATCGAGGGGCAGGAGATCGCCCGGGCCCAGAGCGACCGCTTCGCCGAGGATGCGACCGCGCGCCGGGACGAGGCCGAAGCGGCATTGCGTGCCGTGCGCGCCGCGGAGTCGCGCGAACGCGCCGAGCGCGAGCGACGCGAGGCGAGCGAGCGCGGCGCGGCCGACGAGCGCCGCCGCGAGATGCTCGCGCTGGCCACCGGCTTCCAGGAATCAGTCGCCGAGACGGTGCGCGATGTCACCCGCGCCGCCGCCGACCTCGATCGATCGGCACACGCGCTCAACACGCTGGCCCACACCGCCAATGTCGAGATCGCGGCGACGGCACATATCGCCACCCAGGCATCGGACACTGCCGGCGGCCTGGCCGATGGCGTGCGCCGGCTCAGCGCCTCGATCATGGCGATTGCCTCGAGCGTCGACCAGCAGGCGACGCTGAGCGGCGCGGCGCGCGGCGTCTCGCGCTCGGGCGAGAATGCCGTCCGCGTGCTCGCCGACCGGACCAACACGATCACCGTCTTCGCCGAATCGATCCAGGAGATCGCGGCGCGCACCAACCTGCTCGCGCTCAACGCGACGATCGAGGCCGCGCGCGCCGGCGATGTCGGGCGCGGCTTCGCGGTGGTGGCGCACGAAGTGAAGGCGCTCGCCAACCAGACCGGGCACGCGACCGAGGAGATCCGCAACCTGGCCGGCACCGTCCAGAGCGGCGCGAGCGAAGCGCATGACGCGCTCGACGAGATCGCCGCGACCGTCGCCGAAGTCGCCGCCGCCGCCGAGGCGATCCGCAGCGAAGTCGATGGCCAGCGCTATGCCGCCGGCATGATCGAGGCGACCGCGCACGACACCGCCGCTGGCGCCACCCGCATGGCCGAGCGAATCGGCGCCGTCGCCAGCGTCGCGAGCGACACCGAGGCACTCTCCGACCGCGTCTCGAGCGCGGCAACCGGCCTGTCCGAAGCCGCGATGGCGCTGGAAACGGCAA
This sequence comes from Sphingomonas kyeonggiensis, assembly GCF_014204495.1. GTDB lineage: Bacteria > Pseudomonadota > Alphaproteobacteria > Sphingomonadales > Sphingomonadaceae > Sphingomonas > Sphingomonas kyeonggiensis_A. Next base: position 871,165 of record NZ_JACHLN010000003.1, read on the forward strand.
CCGACCGGTTCATCGCGCAGCTAAAGGCGGCGTAGAAACCTCCCTTCCCTGGAAGAGGAAGGGCGTCTCGACATTCAGCGCTCTCAGTTCCCTGGCGAAAGCCGGGGAACAGCTATGCCAGCCGTCCCCCATATCGAGACGCCCTTCCCCTTCCAGGCCTTCCCCTTCCAGAGAGGGGAACTGGCCTTGCACCCTTCCCCTCGCACCCCCTATACGTTCTCCATGGCTGCTGAAGACCTGTTCGCCGCGCCGGGCGTGCCCTCCGGAACCTATGACGCTTCCTCGATCGAGGTCCTTGAGGGGCTGGAGCCGGTCCGGCGCCGGCCGGGCATGTATATCGGCGGTACCGACGAGCGCGCGCTGCACCACCTCGCCGCCGAGATCCTCGACAATGCGATGGACGAGGCCGTCGCCGGCCATGCCAACCGCATCGAAGTGACGCTCGAGGTCGGCAACCGCATCACCATCATCGACAATGGTCGCGGCATGCCGATCGACCCGCACCCGAAATTCCCCGACAAGTCGGCGCTCGAGGTGATTCTCTCGATGCTCCACTCGGGCGGCAAGTTCTCTGGCAAGGCCTATGCCACGTCGGGCGGCCTGCACGGCGTCGGCATCTCGGTGGTCAACGCGCTGTCGATCGACACCACGGTGGAAGTCGCGCGCGACAAGCAGCTCTATCGCCAGCGTTTCAGCCAGGGAAAGACGCTCGGGCCCCTCGAGCATGTCGGCGGCACGCCCAACCGGCGCGGTACCTCGGTCAGCTTCATTCCCGATACCGAGATCTTCGGCGAGATGCTGTTCAAGCCGGCCCGGCTCTACAAGCTGGTCCGCTCCAAGGCCTATCTCTTCGCCGGCGTCGAGATCCGCTGGAAGTGCGATGCCGAGCTGATCAGCGACGATACGCCGCCCGAAGCGGTGTTCCAGTTCCCCGGCGGCCTGGCCGATCACCTCAAGGAGCAGATCGGCACCCGCGAATGCGCGACCGCCGACTTCTTCGCCGGCAACCAGGATTTCCCGGGCGAGAATAACGGCCGGGTCGAATGGGCGGTCGCCTGGCCGCTGTGGAGCGACGGCTCGTACAGCTGGTATTGCAACACCATCCCGACCCCGGATGGCGGCACGCACGAGCAGGGCCTGCGCCAGGCGCTGACCCGTTCGATCCGCGCCTTCGCCGAGCTGGTCGGCCAGAAGAAGGCCAAGGACATCACGGCGGACGACGTGATGACCGGCAGCGAACTGATGCTCTCGGTGTTCATCCGCGAGCCGCAATTCCAGTCGCAGACCAAGGACCGGCTGACCTCGCCCGAGGCGACCGCGCTCGTCGAAAAGGCCGTGCGCGACCATTTCGACCATTTCCTCACCGACAATATGGACCGCGGCAAGGCGCTGCTCGGCTATGTGCTCGAGCGGATGGACGATCGCCTGCGCCGCAAGCAGGAGCGCGAGGTCAAGCGCAAGACCGCGACCAGCGCGCGCAAGCTCCGCCTGCCCGGCAAGCTGACCGACTGTTCCGCGGATGATCCCGCCGGCACCGAGCTATTCATCGTCGAGGGCGATTCGGCAGGCGGCAGCGCCAAGCAGGCGCGCGACCGCAAGACCCAGGCGATCCTGCCGATCCGCGGCAAGATCCTCAACGTCGCCTCGGCCACTTCGGCCAAGATCCTGGCCAACCAGGAAATCGCCGACCTGATCCTCGCCATGGGCTGTGGCACCCGCAAGGACTGCGATCCGAGCAACCTGCGCTACGAGCGGATCATCATCATGACCGACGCAGACGTGGACGGCGCGCATATCGCCACGCTGCTGATGACCTTCTTCTTCCAGGAAATGCCCGACCTAGTCCGCCAGGGGCATCTCTACCTCGCCCAGCCGCCGCTCTATCGCCTGACCGTGGGCTCCAAGTCGCTCTATGCGCGCGACGACGCGCACCGGCTCGAGATCGAGAGCACCGCGTTCAAGGGCAAGAAGGTCGAGGTCAGCCGGTTCAAGGGTCTCGGCGAGATGAACCCGAACCAGCTCAAGGAAACCACGATGGACCCGGCCACCCGGGGCCTGCTGCGCATCACCCTGCCCCAGGAATATGAGGAGCGCGCCGGGGTGAAGGACCTGGTCGACCGGCTGATGGGCAATAATCCCGCCCATAGATTCGCCTTCATCCAGGAGAATGCGGCGCGGCTCGACGAGGAAGTGATCGACGCCTGAGCCATCATCCCGGCGAAAGCCGGGATGATGACAGCTCCATAAATGTTGATATCATGATTATTGCGCGCTATGACGGCTGCGCAACGAAGGTTGACGATTCTCGAGCCAAGTGTATTAGGCGAGTAATACGACTACAACTGTAATCGAAAAGAGCTCCCACATGCGCCCTGTCCTGTTCGCGTTCTCCGCCCTGCTGCTCGCGCCCGCCGCAGCCGCGCAGACCCAGCCCGCCGCGCCGGCCAGCCAGCCTGCCCAGGCCGATCCCGCCTTCACCGCACGGCTGGGCGAACTGCTCGGCATCCTCAACGGCACCGGCGACTATGCTTCGTTCTTCGCCCCCGGCTTCCGGGCGAATGTGCCCAAGGACAAGTTCGACGCGACCACCGCGCGGCTGATCGCCAGCAACGGCAAGCCGAGCGCGATCCTGGGCGTGGCGCAGGCGACGCCGTGGCAGGGCGTGGTGCGCGTCCAGTTCGCCTCGGGCGTGGCGCTGATGCAACTCACGATCGATCCGGCGGCGCCACACCAGGTGGCCGGCCTGGTCGTCCGCGGCTTCGAGTCGGCCGAGAAAACGCTGCCCGAAGTGGAGCGCGCGCTCGCTGCGCTGCACGGCGATACCGGCTATGCGATCGCCAGGCTCGGCACCGGCACGCCGCAGCTGATCGCCGGCCGCAACGCCGACAAGCCCTATGCGATCGGCTCAGCCTTCAAGCTGGTGATCCTGGCCGAGCTGGTCCGCGCCACCAATGCCGGCGAGCGCAAGTGGGACGATCTCGTCACGCTCGACGGCAGCCCGCTGCCGAGCGGCGGCTATATGCGGCAGCCCAAGGGCACGCAGGTGAGCCTGCGCGAGCTGGCGACGCAGATGATCTCGATCAGCGACAACAGCGCGACCGACGTGCTGCTCAAGACGCTGGGCCGCCAGAAGGTGGAAGCGATGATGCCGGTGCTCGGCATCGCCGATCCGGCGCGCAATCGGCCGTTCCTGTCGACGCTCGACATGTTCAAGCTGAAGGGCGTCCCCGGCCTGGCCGACAAATATCTCGCGCTGGACGAAGCGGGCCGCCGGGCATTGCTCGACGGCGAAGTCGCGGGCCTTCCGCTGATCCTGATCGACCAGACCAGCTTCCAGAAGAAGATCCCCAACCGCATCGACACGCTCGAATGGTTCGAGAGCCCGAACGACCTGGTGCGGGTGATGGACTGGCTGCGCCGCAATACGGACGGACCCACCGGCGCCGATGCGCGCGCGGTGCTGTCGAAGAATGCCGGCCTCGGCCCCGATGCGCGCGGCAAGTGGCAATGGGTGGGCTACAAGGGCGGCTCCGAGCCCGGGGTGATGAACATGACCTACCTGCTCCAGGCGCGGAACGGCGACTGGTATGCCGTCACCGGCAGCTGGAACGACCTGCAGCGCGATGTCGAGCAGGGCCGCTTCGCCGGCCTGATGGGCAAGGCGGCGGAGCTGAGCGCGCCGCCTGCTCCTTAGGCACATGACTGAACTGTTCCCCGGCGAAAGCCGGGGCCCAGGATCACAAGCGGGGCGGCAGAGAAACCCTGGGCCCCGGCTTTCGCCGGGGAACTACAGTGGCTAGCCCCGACCCTAAATCTCCCCGCGCATCCGGCGCTTGTGGTACTTCGTCCGCGCGCCGATCCCCATCAGCATCAGCGCGAAGCCGCCGACGATCGCCGCCAGCGTGAGGAGGTTCGGGATCGGCGTCCAATAGGCGTTGACCAGGATCAGCGCCGAACCCAGCACCGCCAATGCCACGCCGCTGCGCCGCAGCCCCTTGGCCACGCCAAGCAGCTCGCGGCGATAGGCGCGGCGTTCCTCGGGATCGTTGAGATTGGGGATCGGACGGCTCAACGATTGCCTCCGATCAGGTCGCCCAGGCCGCCGAGCACCGAACCCTCGCCGCGATTCTGCCCGCCATAGGACGAGGCCGCCGCCATCATCCGCCCGGCCAGGCGCGAGAAGGGCAGCGACTGGATCCACACCTTGCCGGGACCCCGCAGCCGCGCGAAGAACAGCCCCTCGCCGCCGAAGATCGCGCTGCGCACCCCGCCCGCGCCGACCAGGTCGAACTCCACCGAGGGAGTGAAGGCGGCGACGCAGCCGGTATCGACATGCAGTTCCTCGCCCGGCGCCAGCTCGCGTTCGACGACCATGCCGCCGAACTGGACGAACACCCAGCCATCGCCGTCGAGCTTCTGCATGATGAAGCCTTCGCCGCCGAACAGGCCGGTCATGATCCGGCGCTGGAAGGCGATGCCCATCGACACGCCCTTGGCGGCGCAGAGGAACGCGTCCTTCTGGCAGATCAGCGTGCCGCCAAGGCTGTCGAGCTTGAGCGGCACGATCGCGCCCGGCACCGGCGCGGCGAACGCCACGCGCGCCTTGCCCGAGCCATTGTGCGTGAAGACGGTGGTGAACAGGCTCTCGCCGGTGACCAGCCGCTTGCCGGCACCGAGCAACGCACCCATGAAGCCGCCACCCTGCTGGCCGCTGCCGTCGCCGAACACGGTGGTCATCCCCACCGAAGCATCCTTCCAGACCATCGCGCCCGCCTCTGCCACCGCGCTCTCGCCCGGATCGAGCTCGATCTCGACGAACTGGAGCTCCTGCCCCTTGATCTCGAAATCGATATCGTCGGACACGCCGGCGCTGCGGCTGTGGCTCCACGGACTCTGCGGCATCTCGGTGTCCTCCATCTCGGTTGCATCTGCCCTAGCGCTTCGGACCGCCCCGCGCCAAGTTCCCGTATCGGCGAAAGGCGCGACAGGCGGAGCGGGAGAGCGCGATGCGAAGCATTCTGACGGGCATGGCGCTGCTGGTGGCGCTGCCATGCTGGGCGCAGGGCAATGGCGCGAGCCACCCCCCGGCACCGATCGTCGTCACCGGCAATGGGCTGGCCGATTCGGCCCGCCAGCTCGAACAATGCCTCGCGCGCAAATGCGCTCCGCCCGAGGATATCGATGCCAGCATCACCCTGGCCGAGAACCAGCTGCTTGCCGGCGATTATCGCAAGGCGCGCGCCACGCTCGCGGCGGCGCGCGATCGCAATGGCGACCACCGCAAGGATTATCCGGTAGCGGTCGCCGATCTCGAACGCAGCTATGGCCGGATGACCGACCTCGACGGGTTCCCGGACCGGGCCCGCATCGCGCAGGTCGATGCGCTCGACACGCTCAAGGGCGCGCTGGACGGCAAGGACACGCGCGTCCTGATCCAGCGCCTGACGGCCGGGGACGATTTCCGTCTGGTCGGCCGAACCGATGCCGCCGATGAGACCTATAGCCGGGTCGAGAAGCAGGCGCGCGAGGCCGGCGAAGCGCAGGTCGCGGGCATCGCGATGCTCCGTTCCGCCGCGATGTACACCTTCCTCGCATCGCAGGATTCGATCTTCCGCAGCACCGCGCGGGCACGGATCGCCCGGATCGAGCGGACCACCCAACCCGAGCTCGAACAGGTCCGCATCGCGGCTCGCGTGCTGCGCGCCCGCCTCACCGGGCTAGCCGGCAGCGGCGACGCGATGGACCGGGCGATCGCCAATCTGGTCGATGCCGGCTTCACCGAACCCGTGCTGGTCTATGAGGATGTGCCGCTTCGCGACGGCGCGAAGGCGGCGATCCGCAAGCAGATCGACTCCGATCCCGAATGGGTGGATTTTCGCTTCCGGGTCGCCCCCGATGGCCGCGTCCGCGACCTGGAGGAGGTCCGCCGCTCCCCCGAGATCTCGGCGGACTGGGCCAACCGGGTGCGCAAGACCGTCGCAACGCGGCGCTATGCCCCGCTGCGCCTGCCGCCGGGATCGGACGGGAAGATCCGCATCGAGCGGTTCACGCTCGTGTTCGACGCGGGCGACGCCACCGGCTCGAACATGGCCACACGCGCCAGCGAAGGACGGCTGACCTGGCTCGACATCACGCCCGACCAGCCGGCGCCGAGCATTCCGCCCGCGTCCTACGTGCCGCCGCGCGCGCCATTCTGAACGGTCAGCTGCGCCGCCAGTCCTCGCGTAGCAAACCGTAGAGCGCGGTGTCGCGCACGCCGATATGGGTCTCCCATTCGGCGCGCAGCATGCCTTCGAGCCTGAAGCCCAGCCGCTCGAGCAGCCCGCGCGAGGCCAGGTTCTCGGGATCGGTATCGGCGAAGACGCGGCGCTGCCCCTCGGCGAAGAGCTGGTCGATCACCGCGCTCACCGCCTCGACGGCGATGCCGCCGCCCCAATGCGGACGAGCGAGCATATAGCCGATCTCGGAGACATTGCCCTGGCGCTTCTCCCCCGCGGCGACGAAGCCGATCGCGCTGTCGTCACCCTGCAGGGTGATCGCCCAGGAGCGCCATTCGGGCGCCCCCCGCGCGAAATCCGCCCGGGTCTGCTCGACGCTCGCATGCGGCGGCCCCGACCAGAAATGCATCAGTTCGGGATCCGACAGGCTCGGGAACAGCGCCTCGGCATCGTCGGGAGTACGCGGGCGCAGGCGGAGACGCGCCGTCTCCAGCACCAGCGTCTCACGCCGGACCAGCTCGGCCGGCCGGCTCACAGCGCCAGCGCGTCGACCAGCGCCTTCACCTTCTTCTGTCGCCACTGGGGCAGCGGCGCGACCAGCCAGTAACCAAGCTTCGAACTCTTGGGCTCGCCGACCACGACGACGCGGCCCGATTCGATATCGCTGCGCGCGAGCAATTCGGGCACGGTCGCCCGGCCCAGCCCCTCGGCCGCCGCCTCCAGCGCCAGCCCGGCATCGGCAACGCGAACCAGCGAGCCGGCGTCCTCGGCCATGCAGCCCGGCCAGGAGATGCGCACATCGATGCCGCCGCCCGGCCGCTCGATCGTGACCATGCCGTCGCTTTCCAGCGCCTCGCCCTCATGCTCGCCCGGACCTTCGCCCCAGCGGATAGCGAGATCGAGATTGGCCTCGGTGAAGTCGAGTGCGTCGTCGGCGGGCACCAGCACGAAGCGCAGGTCGCTGTCGATGCGGGCGATCTCGGCGAGGCGCGGCATCAGCCACTTCGCGGTCAGGTCGCGCGGCGCGGCGATGGTCAGCGACTTGGACGACTGCCCCGCCTGCATCGCGCGCACGCTTTCCTCGAACTGGAGGAAGCCCGCGCGCAGCGCCGACAGGCCGGCCTCCGCCTCGGGGGTCAGCTCCAGCCCCTTGGTGGTGCGGCGGAACAGGACGACGCCCAGCGTATCCTCCAGCGCGCGGATCTGCTGGCCGACTGCGGCGGGCGTCACCGCCAGCTCATCGGCCGCGCGGGTGAAGCTCAGGTGACGCGCGGCGGCATCGAGCACGCGCAGGCCGTTGAGCGGGAGATGGGTGCGCTTCATTCCGCCACCGCCGGCGCGGTCAGCGCGAACTTCGGAATCGCGACGTCGAACGCCGAACCGTCTTCCCCAATCATGTGATAACTGCCCTGCATGTTCCCGATGGGTGTCGTCAGCGGGCAGCCCGACACATAGTCGAAACTCGCCCCCGGCGCGATCATCGGCTGCTCGCCGACCACGCCTTCGCCCTCCACGGTATGACGCGCGCCGCGTCCGTCGGTGATGATCCAGTGCCGCGTCAGCAGCTGCACCATCACGCTGGAATTGTTCTCGATGCGGATGTGATAGGCCCAGAACCAGCGGCCGCGATCGGGCTCGCTCTGCTCGGGAAGATAGCTCACCGATACGCGCACGGTGATCCCGCGCGTTTCCTCCGCATCGGTGAACAAGGCGTCCATCACAATCCGGCGGCCCTCAGCGCCTGGTCGAGATCGGCGATCACGTCTTCCGCGTCCTCCAGCCCAACATTGAGCCGCAGCATGCCCTCGGTCACGCCCATCTCCAAGCGCTTCTCCTCGGCGACGCTCGAATGGGTGGTCGAGGACGGATGCGTCATCAGCGAGCGCGAATCGCCGATATTGTTCGAGATGTCGACCAGCTCGAGCGCATCGAGCAGGGCGTGCGCCTGCTTGCGGCCGCCATCGACCTCGAACGAGAAGATTGGCCCGGCCGCTGCCATCTGGCGCATGAACAGATTGTGCTGCGGGTGGCTGGGCAGCGCCGGGAAGTTCACCTTGGGCACGCGCTTCTCGAGGAAGCTGCCGACCTTGAGCGCATTCTCGCTCTGGCGGTGGATGCGCAGGTCGAGCGTCTCCATGCCCTTGAGCACCACCCAGGCGTTGAACGGCGACAGCGTCGGGCCGGTGTTGCGGGTGAAGGGCAGCAGCACGTCGTTGATGAACGCCGACGAGCCGGTGACGGCGCCGGCGAGCACACGGCCCTGCCCGTCCATCATCTTGGTCGCCGAATAGGCCACCACGTCCGCGCCGAATTCGAGCGGGCGCTGGAGAGCGGGCGTGGCGAAGGCATTGTCGACCACGGTGGTGATGCCGTGCTTGCGCGCGATCGCGCAGACCGCCTCGAGGTCAACCACGTCCATCGTCGGGTTGGCCGGCGTCTCGAAGAAGAACACCTTGGTGTTCGGGCGGATCGCATCCTGGAACTGCTGGGGATCGCGGGCATCGACGATCGTCGTCTCGACGCCGAAGCGCGGCAACAGGCTGTCGGTCAGCCAGCGGCACGAGCCGAAAGCGGCGCGGCCCTGGACGATATGGTCGCCGGCGCTCACCTGGCAGAGGATCGCGGCGGTCATCGCCGCCATGCCGGTCGCCATGGTGCGGCAGGCCTCGGCGCCCTCGAGCAGCGCGATCCGCTCCTCGAGCATCTCCACCGTCGGATTCTGCAGGCGCGAATAGGTCATGCCGGCCTGCTCGCCGGCAAAGCGCGCGGCGGCGTCGCCGGCGCAGTCATAGGCGTAACCAGAAGTGAGGAACATCGCCTCGCTGGTCTCGCCCCATTCGGAACGGGCGGTGCCCCCGCGCACGGCCTGGGTGGCGGGTTTCCAGTTGCGGGTTACGCTGCGGTCTTGTCCGGTACGACGCTTCATAGTGCGGCATGCTTTGCGTCTGGGGGGACGAGGCGTCAACACCGGTCGTCATCGTAACTTGTTTGGGATGCCCAACCTCCGCTTCTGGCCAGGGCCGTTCCCCGGCGAAAGCCGGGGCCCAGGGTCACGGGCGATCCGGCAGAGAAACCCTGGCCCCCGGCTTTCGCCGGGGAGCGATCAAATACGGGTGCGAAGTTCAGCATGACGGCCACGAAACGGTCGGCTATCCAACGCGCCATGCTCGATCGCCTCAAGGCCCTTGGCACCCGCCCCTGGCTCGTCGCCCTGCTGCTCGCCATTGTCGCCCAGGCGCTGTTCCTGGTCCATCTCGACCAGCCCAGCGTCATCATGTTCGACGAGGTGCATTATCTGCCCGCGGCGCAGGCGCTGCTCGACCTGTCAGGCCCGCGCAATGTCGAGCATCCGATGCTCGGCAAGGAGCTGATCGCCGCCGGCATGGCGCTGCTCGGTGACAACCCGTTCGGCTGGCGCATCGCCTCGACGTTGTTCGGCACCGCGACCGTGCTCGGCGTGTTCGCCTTCCTGTGGCTGCTCGTCGGCAACATGCGCGCGGCGGTGGTCGGCGCGGTGCTGACGATGCTCAACCAGACGGTGTACGTCCAGGCGCGCACCGGCATGCTCGACATCTTCCTCGGCGCCTTCCTCGTCTGGGCGATCGTGATGCTGCTCTGGTCGATGCAGGGCACAGGCAAGGCGGTTTGGTGGCGCTGGATCGCGGGCAGCGCGCTGCTCGGCTGCGTGACCGCGGTCAAATGGGCGGGCGTACCCTATATCGTGCTCGCGGCCCTCTCCTTCCTCGTCATCCGCGCCCGCGACGCGCGGCTGGCGAAGAAACCGATCCTCTCGGCACTTTCGGGCAAGGACCAGCGCCACTGGGCCGGCCTGCCCGCCATCCCGGCGATCCTGGCGATGGGCGTGGTGAGCGTGGTCACCTATTTCCTCACCTTCACGCCCGCCTTCTTCTACACCACCGATCCGCTGACTTCGCTTGGGGGCCTGTTCAGCCAGCAGATCCACATGTGGCAAATGCAGACCCAGATCCTGCCGCACCACACCTATCAGTCGAGCTGGTGGAGCTGGCCGCTGATGCTGCGGCCGATCTGGTATTTCTATGAATGGGATCGCGGCGCCCAGCGCGGCGTTCTGCTGATCGGCAATCCGCTGATCCTGTGGGGCGGGCTGGTCGCGGTCGCCGCCTGCTATTGGGCGTGGTTCCGGGACAAGGCGATCAAGCCGCTGTCGGTGGCGCTGCTATGGACCGGGAGCCTGGCGATCTATGTCGTGATCCCCAAGTCGATCGGCTTCTTCTATTATTACCATCCGAGCAGCATCTTCCTGTGCATGGCGATCCCGATCGCCTTCCAGCATTTCGATCGCGGCCGGAACCGCGGCTGGGAGGAATGGTTCGCCGCGCTGTCGCTGCTGGTGTTCGGCTATTTCTACCCGATCCTCTCGGGCGCGCCGCTGGCCGACAGCCAGGGGTTCACCCACTGGATGTGGCTGGGCAGCTGGCGATAGCGCCAATCCGTCATCCCGGCACTTCCTGTTCCCCGCCGAAAGCCGGGGAACAGTGAAGGATCGGACTAGTACCGCCCCCAGACGAAGCGCGACGACAGCGCGAAGTTCCACACCGCCGCCACCGCGATCCCGGCCAGCGCCGCGAAGCGCCAGTCGCCATGCTGGACGTTATGCAGGAACGCCGCGACGCCGACATTGGCCGCCGCACCCACGCCGCACACTACGCAGAAGCTGGCCCAGCCGGCCAGCAGCGGCCCCGCCCCCTTCAGCCGCTGCTCGCGATAGGTGAGCGCGTTATTGAGGAAGAAGTTGAAGGTCATCGCGATCACGGTCGCCAGGATCGTCGCGCCGACGAACGGCCAGGCCATCCCGCGGAAGAACAGCGCCAGCACCAGGAAATGCACGCCGGCGCCCAGCGCGCCAATGCCGGAGAACATCACGAAGCGCACCGGCACGACCTTGCCGAACATCCGGTCGTACAGCGCGATGAGATATTCCATCGCCACGACGTAATCGAGCTTGGACTCGCCCAGCGCCCGGGTGCGGAACACGTACGGCAGCTCCAGGAACTTCAGCGGCCGGTGCGACGCCGTCATGATGTCGAGCAGGATCTTGAAACCGATCGCCGAGAGCGTCGGCACCAGGTCGCGCACGATGCCGGTGCGGATCATGAAGAAGCCGCTCATCGGGTCCGACAGGTCGGCCTTGAGCACTTTGCGCGAGAGCCTGGTCGCAAGCGCCGACTTTGCCACGCGCTCCTCATCCCATTCGCCGGTGCCGCCGCCATCGACGAAGCGCGAGCCGATCACCACGTCGAGCGCGTCATCGCCTTCCAGCGCGTCGAGCATGTTGGGCAGCAGCGTCTCGTCATGCTGCAGGTCGCCGTCGATCACCGCGACGAACGGCGCGGCGGTGGCGCACATCCCCTCAATGCACGCGCTCGACAGCCCGCGCCGGCCGATCCGCTGGATCACCCGTACCCGGGGATCGCGCCGCCCCAGCTCGCGGGCGGCATCCGCCGTCCCGTCCGGGCTGTTGTCGTCGACGAAGATCGCTTCCCAATTCCGTCCCGCCAGCGCCGCATCGAGCTTCTCGATCAGCAACGGCACGTTCGCCCGCTCGTTGAACGTCGGGATGACGACCGCAAGCTCGAGCTGCGCAGGGATCACACAAGCTCCTTGAGCACCGCGTCACCCATCTCGGCGGTCGACATCGACCCGCCCAGATCGGCCGTGCGCGCACCCTTGGCGAGCGCCTCGCCGACCGCGCGCTCAACCTTGAGCGCCGCCTCCTCGTTGCCGAGCGAATGGCGCAGCAGCATCGCGGCCGAGAGGATCGCGCCGCACGGATTGGCCTTGCCCTGCCCGGCGATGTCGGGTGCCGAGCCATGGATCGGCTCGTACATGCCGTTGTCGCCGCTCCACGCACGCAACGAAGCCGAGGGCAGCATGCCGATCGAGCCGGCGCACATGCTCGCCTGGTCGGAAAGGATGTCGCCGAACAGATTGCCGGTGACGATCACGTCGAACGCCGCGGGCGCGCGGACCAGCTGCATGGCGGCATTGTCGACATACATGTGGGTCAGCTGCACGTCGGGATATTCGGTCGACAGCTCGTTGACCACGTCGCGCCACAGCTGCGAGGTCTCGAGCACGTTCGCCTTGTCGACCGAGCAGAGCTTCTTCTTGCGGCGCTTGGCCATTTCGAAGCCGACGCGGGCGATCGCCTCCACCTCGACCTCATTGTAGCTCATGATGTCGAAGCCCTGGCGCAGGCCCTCCGCCGTCTGCCGGCGGCCCTTCTCGCCGAAATAGACGTCGCCGACCAGCTCGCGGACAATGACCAGGTCGAGCCCCGCCACCACTTCGGGCTTGAGCGGCGAGGCGTCGGCCAGCGCCGGGAACAGCGTCGCCGGGCGGATATTGGCGAACAGGCCAAGCTCGCGGCGGATGCCGAGCAGCGCCGCTTCGGGGCGCAGGCGGCGCTCCAGCGCCTCGAAGCGCGGATCGCCGATCGCGCCGAACAGCACGGCATCGGCCTTCTTGGCGAGGGCGAGGGTTTCCTCGGGGAGCGGCCGTCCGGTGAGCAGATAGGCCGCGCCGCCGACGGGCGCCTCCTCGAAATCGAGGCCCAGGGCCAAGGCTTCCAGAACCCGGCGCGCCTCGCGCGTAACTTCCGGACCGATCCCGTCACCGGGAAGAACAGCAATCAGCGGCAATGCAAGCTCCCACGTCTACGGCGCCCGCTTTGCCGCTGTTGTGGCGCTTAGGCAACAGCGCGCTTCAACCGGTCGACCAGCCTTGCGCGGGCGGCAAGCAGCTCGGCACCCTTTCCGATCAGCACATCGCGCTCGAGGAAATGGCCGGTGAGCTTCAATCCGTCGAGGATATAGCCCCATCCCGCCTCGCCGCCCTCGACCAGGAAGCGCGGCAAGCGGAGCAGCCGGTTCTCATAGCCCTCCGCGCCCAGCCGGCTGACCGCGATGCCGCTCTTGGGGCTGACATAGGCGAGGTCGTCGTTGCGGCCGGTGGCGGCGCAATGCTCGAGGTCGAGACCGAAGCCGAGCTCGGCGAGCAGCAGCAGCTCGTAGCGGACCAACGCCACCGCCCAGCCGCGCGCCGCCGGTGCCGCCTCGATCGCCGCCAGCACGCCGTCGAGCGCGGAATAGAGCCGCGGATAGGGCAACCCCTCGGGCAGCGCGAAGGCGCTGAGCGCGGTCGCCCATTGGAAGGCGGCGGCGGGCAAGGCTTCGGAGAACATCGCCGCGCGGCTGTGGAGCAGTTCCACCGTCAGCCCGGGCAACGCGTCCTCGGTGCGCGAGCGCCACTCGCCATGGACAAGGTTGGCCGGCTGGAGGACGGGCCGCAGCGTCCGGCCATGCCCGCCCCGGACATAGCCGGGCTGCACACCGTCATTCTCGGTGAACGCCCGCACGATCGCCCCATGCTCGCCATGCGCGCGAACGGAGAGGATGATGGCTTCGGCGCGGAGATGCATGGGGACCAGATAGCAAGCCCCTCCCCTTCAGGCGACCCGGGTCGGCCATGCCCCCGGCATGGCCTGAACAGCGCGGGGCGCTGTTCTCCCGGTTCGGGGTTGGGGGTGGGGAAGGTGTCTCACCGAGACCAGAACACGCGAACAGGCCCCACCCCAACCCCTCCCCTGAAGGGGAGGGGCTTTTTAGGGTTCAACCCCGCCGTACCTTCTTCGCCGCTTTCTCCAACCCCGCGCGCTTCACCAGCGCCTTCACCCCGGCGACGCCGCGGTTGAACCCGCCCAGCGCTGCCATCGTCACCCGGTTGGCAAGCGAGGGGCGCAGCAGGAACAGGTCGACGCAGTCCACGCCGCCGGTGGCGAACTGGCGCTTGTGCTGGCCTTCGCCCTCGGTGAAGTCGAAGCGCGCGAACGTGCCTTCCTCGAACAGGTCGCGCATCGCCTCGAGCTGGAGCACGGCGCCCGGCGACAGGTCGTTGAACGCCGGATCATGGCCGACATAGGCATAGATCACCACGCCGCCCTCGATCACCGGGCAATAGAGATAGGCCGCCGGTTCGCCCGCGATGTAGAGCAGCCAGGCGCGGACCTGCCCCGCCGCGCCCTGCGCCAGCATCGTCGCGATGAACTCGGCGCTGTCGGGCAGGCCCGAGCCGAGCAGGCGTTCCTGGTAGGTGCGCAGCGAGATCCGCCGGGCGACGTCATGGAACGCCTCCAGCTCATGCGCCTCGCGAAAGGCACGCACATCGAGCTCGCCGCCGCTCTCGGCCGCGATCTTCTTCGCCTTGCGCTTGATGCCCTGGCGGGCATTGGACGACAGCCCGTTCCACCACGCATCGAAGCCGATGCCGAACTCGGTGAAGTAGCGCGTATAGCGCTGGCGGACGAAGGGCAGCATGTCGCCCGACGCCTTCACCAGCCCCGGCACCAGATGCTCGGGCAGCGAGGTGACGACATAGCCATGCGCCTCGCGCGGCAGCTGGGGCAGCACCGGCAGGCGATCCGCCCGGGCCTCGTCGAGCGTCAGCGGCAGGCGCACCAGTGCGCGCTGGATCGTCGCCAGCGTGCGCGCGCCGATCTCGAACTTGAGGCTGGTCGGCTTTGCCTGCGGCATTTCGGCGGTGACTTCGCTCATCGCGTTCACGCGGCGCGCTCCTCGACCAGGTTCGACCAGAGCTGCTCGGCCTGGCGCCAACGCGTGCGGAGCAGGTTCGGCCCGAGCGGTGCATCGTCCTGGCCCAGCGCCATGCGCGGACGGTCTGCGAAATGTTCGGTCACCAACACCCCCCGGCGGCTGGCCAACATGCGGCACAGCGCCTGAAAGCGCCGTACATGGACAGCGTTAGGCCGCGTCCCGGCGCGATTTGCAAGCTCGAACCCGTGGCTGACGATCGTGACTGCCGAATGGCTGCGGACCACGGCATGGTCGAGCGCGGCACGCATCTCGCCGGCCGAGAGCGCGCAGATCTGGAAATGGCGGAGATGCCCGGCGCGATCCTCGATCAGGGTCACTGGCACCTCGACGATCCCGCGATGCTCGATCGGGGCGATCTGGCGCGAGCCCAGGTTGATCGCGCTCGGCCAGGGATGCTCGGAGCCGTTATGGCTGCTGTCATAGACGAAGCCGAGCTGCGCCAGCGCGCCCAGCGTGTCGTCGCTCGCCGAATAGCTGCCCGAACGGAACGCCACCGGCTCCTGCGCACCCGCCGCGACCAGCATGTCGGACGCGCCTTCGATCAGCTTCACCTGCTCTTCGAAGCTGTAGTCGATCAGCTCGAACGCGCCATAGGTCGCGCCGCCGTCGCCGGCATGCGCGCCGGTCCAGTTGGGGTGGAGGTGCAGCTGCACTTCCTGTCCCGCCTCCAGGATCGCGCCGACCACGCGCTTGATCGGGTCGAGGCCATAGACCAGCGCCGGCATCGGATCGACGAAGAAGCAGGCCTTGAGCCCATGCTTCGCCAGCTGCTCCAGCTGCCAGCCGACCCCCACATTGGCGGGCTCCAGCGAACGCTGGACGATCGTATCGACATCGAGACCGGCGACATGGTGCCGCCACATGATCTCGGTGTCGATCGTGATGAAGACCCGGGTAGCCATTCCGCCCCTTTAACGCAGGGGCGTGAAGATTTAGCCAACGCCCCGCCGCATCCTGGGCCGCATCAGGGCTTGATCCCGTACTTCGCATAATCCTCGTCGATGCGCGGCGAGATCATCCGCGCGGCGGCGAGGTCGTCGGCCGCACCGGGTGCGCCGGTCTTCGTCCTGATCACCCCGCGCATGTACAGGCTCGCCGCCATGCCCGGCGCCTGGTCGAGCGCCGCGTCGAAATCGGCAATCGCGTCGTCCATCCGCCCGAGCCGGAAATAGACCAGCCCGCGGCTGTCGAGGATGGCCGCCGAAGAGTCGGCCAGCTCGATCGCCTTGGTGCAATCCTTGAGCGCGGTTTCGAGCGCGACGTTGAGCGTACCCTTGATCCAGCAGCGCTGGTTGAGCAGCGTGGGATTGCCCGGCGTCGCCTTGATCGCCGCATCCAGTGCCGCGACGGCATCGGCCGGCTTGCCGGCATCGCCGAGCAGGCTCGACTGGAGCATGATCAGGTCGTTCTTGTCCTTGCCGGCGGTCTTCATCCGCTCGGCGACCAGCGCCAGCGCCTCGACCGCCCCGCCATGATCGGCGCGCAACCGCGCATAGCTATCGAGTGCCGCGGCCGAGCCCGGCTCCAGCGTGCGCGCCTTGCTGATGTCTTCCAGCGCCTTGACGTCATCGTTCAATGCGATGCGCAGCCGCGCGCGCCATAGATAATTGTCGGCGGTCGGTGCCAGCGCGATCACCTTGTCGACATCGACCAGCGCCGCCTTGCGGTCATAGATGCCCTCAAGGAAGGTCGCGCGCACCGAATAGCCCTCAACCTCCTTCGGCTTGTCGGCGATGCGCTTGGCATAGACCGCCAGCACCGGATCGAGCAGCTTGCCCGCCCGCGCCGGCGCGATCGCCTTCCAGTAAGGCGGCGTATCCTCGGGCGCATCGAGCTTGAGCAGGCGCAGCTTGGCGGCATCGACCTGCGCGCGCACCGTGGGGATATCGCCCGGCGCGATCTCTCGCACGCCGGTGGTAGCGCGGTCTTCCACCGTCACCCATTCGCCGGCCAGCTGCGTGCTGCGGCTCAGCGCCGCGCCGGCCAGGCTGGCGGGCAGGGTCTGGTCGCCTTCGAGCACGAAGCCGGCGCCGCTTCCGGGCAGGCGGATGCGGGTGCGAACGCGGGTGCTGCCGGGATCGCCGCTGCTCACCGGGATCGCGGCCCATTCGGGCTTGCTGCGATCGGGGGCGAACTCGACGCTGCTCACCGCGGTATCGAGGCCCAGCCGATAACGGCCATCCTCCTTCGTCCAGCCCGGCGAGGAGATGCCCGAGGCGGTGAGGATCGTCGCGCCGCTCGCCTCGTCATAGCGCACATTGCGTTCGCTGACCTGGGCGTTGGCGACATATTGGCCGACCGTGGCATCCGCCATCTCGGCGGCCTTGTCCTTGCCCATCTGCGCGGAGAAGCGGAGCATCATCGCGCTCTGGCCGCGCAGCTCGGCGCGCAGTGTGAAGGGCGCGGGCAGGTTTACGCCGGCGCGCCCGTCCAGCTCGACCTCGACCGAGGCATCGGGCCGGGTATTGGCGCGCAGCGGCATCTTCTCCAGCCCGGCGCCCGCCACCCGCAGCGGCAGCGCGTTGCGGAACGGCGGCACGTCGTCGAGGTCGGCCTGGCGGCTGCCCAGCGCCGTGCCGTCAAGCCACAGCACCTGCCCGCCGATCGTCGCGCGGACGATCACGTGATCGAACGCGGACGGCGCCGGCATCCGGTTGGGCACATTGTCGCCCAGCGTGGCATTGACCAGCGCCGGCTCGGCATCGATCCCCAGCGCGCGCAGCATCGCGGTCAGCAGCAGCGTTTTCGCCTTGCAGTCGCCATAGCGCAGCGTCCAGGTCTGGGCCGGCGTCTGCGGCACATAGTTGCCGCCGTCCATGCCGCGATAGAGGTAGCGCACCTGCTCCTGCACCAGCTGCAGCGCCATCGCCGCACGGGTACGCGGATCGCTGGAAGCGGCCGCGATCTTCGCCACTTCGGCGGCGATCGGGCCGTCGGGCGCGATCGTGCCCTCGGTCTTGTAGAGCGGCGCCATTGTCCGCGACACTTCCTCCCAGCCGGTGAAGGTCGTCGCCTCGAACAGCGGCAGGGGGCGGAAGCGCAGCGGTGCGTCGCTCGGTACTTCCTCCGGTTCCGGGAACGGCATCAGCACGCCGATCTCGCGAAAGCCGTCATGGCTGATCGGCACGAAGGTGTCGGGCAGATATTGCGACTTGAAGTTCACCTTCATCGCCTCGGGCCAGATCACCCGGAGATGGCCATATTTCACCGGCGCGGGTGCTGCGATCAGCGGTGCCATGGTCTGCAGCCGGCCGCCCAGCGCGGGATCGCGCCGTACGGTCGAGATCACGACGCGCAGTACGTCGCCCACGCGCAGGCCCTCCACCGCCATGGTCGCGGTGAGCAGTCCGTTCATCTGCGCGCGTTCGAGCATCTGCTCGCGGCGCAGCACGGTGAATTTCTGCCCGGCCTTGAGCACATCGATCGTCTCGCCGCCGCGCAGGATCTCGACGCTGTGGACGATCAGCTCGCCGCTGGTCGGCTCCCAGGGGAATTGCAGCGTGCCCGCCTGGGTGAGGACCTCCGGCGATGCGATGTGGAGCATCATGTCGGCATAGGCCCAGACTTCGTCGCCCTGCAGCTTCTGCTGCTGGTCGATGCGCAGGATCATGGGATCGTCGGCGGTCACCGCCTTGATGTCGATCACAGGGGCCGGCTGCACCCAGGCGGGCGCCGGCTGGTAGAGCGGCTGGTCGCCGGCATGGGCAGTGCCCGCCAGCAGGGCGAGCGCGAACGACGACAGAATGGTACGCAAGATGATCCCCCCGAATTTGATGGGAAATCTAGCGCGCCGCCTTGCCGCCACAAGCGAGGATGGGCGGATTATCTGTGCAGAAATGGTGCTTTAGTGTTTCCAGCTCAGCGCGCGTGGAAATAATCATAGACCTGCTGGGCCACGCCGGCGCTGACCCCCGGCGCTTTCTGCAGGTCCTCCAGGCTCGCCGAACGCACCGCGCGGGCCGTACCGAAATGCATCAGCAGCGCCTTCTTGCGCGCCGGGCCGATACCCGGAACCTCGTCGAGCGGGCTCGCCCCGATCGCCTTGGCGCGCTTCTCGCGGTGCGCGCCGATCGCGAAGCGGTGCACCTCGTCGCGCAGCCGCTGGAGATAGAACAGCAAGGGCGAATTGACCGGCAGCATCAGCTCGCGCCCATCCATCAGGTGGAACACCTCGCGCCCTTCGCGCCCGTGATGCGGCCCCTTGGCGACGCCGACCAGGCAGACATCCTCGATGCCCAGCTCCTCGAGCACCGCGCGCGCGGCATTCAGCTGGCCGCGCCCGCCGTCGAGCAACACCAGATCGGGCCAGGTGCCGCCCTGCCGGTCCGGATCCTCCTCCACCGCGCGGGCGAAGCGCCGGCTGAGCACTTCGCGCATCATGCCGTAATCGTCGCCCGCAACTGTCTCGGGACGCTTGATGTTGAACTTGCGATACTGGTTCTTCTGGAAGCCTTCGGGGCCCGCCACCACCATCGCGCCCAGCGCATTGGTGCCCTGGATATGCGAGTTGTCGTACACCTCGATCCGCTCGGGCGGCTCGGGCAGTTCGAACAGGTCCGCCACTTCGGCAAGCAGCTTGGCCTGGGTCGTGCCCTCGGCCAGCCGCCGGTCGAGCGCTTCCACCGCGTTGCGCTTGGCCTGGTCGAGCAGTCGCCGGCGCGGCCCGCGCTGCGGCACCCCCAGCGCCACCTTGTGCCCGGCGCGCTCGCGCAGCGCCTCGGCGAGCAGCGCCGCTTCCTCCAGGTCGCGATCGACGAAGATCGTCTTCGGCGGCGGCACTTCCTCGTAGAATTGCATCAGGAACGCCGCGAACACCTCGTCCTCCGACACCTCGTTGGTGTGCGCAGGGAAGAAGCTGCGATGCCCCCAATTCTGGCCGCCGCGGATGAAGAAGGCCTGGATACCCATCACGCCGCTCTTGCTGGCAAGCGCGAAGATATCCGCGTCGCCCACCCCCTCGGCATTGATCGCCTGGCTGCCCTGGATGAAGGTCAGCGCCTTCAGCCGGTCGCGCAGGATCGCCGCCAGCTCGAAATCGAGCGCTTCGGCCGCATCCTGCATCTGCGCGCCGAGCTTGGCCTGCACCTTGGTCGACTTGCCCATCAGGAAGTCGCGCGCGTCGTCGACCAACTCCTCATAGGCCTCGGGCGCGATGCGATCGACGCAGGGCGCCGAGCAGCGGCGGATCTGATAGAGCAGGCACGGCCGGTCGCGCGTGTTGAAGAAGCTGTCGGTGCAGCTCCTGAGCAGGAACAGCTTCTGCAGCGCGTTGAGCGTCTTGCGCACCTGGCCGGCGCCGGCGAACGGGCCGAAATAATCGCCCTTCACCTTGCGCGCGCCGCGGTGGAGCTGGATGCGCGGGAAATCGTGGTCGCGCCGCAGCAGGATGAACGGGAACGACTTATCGTCGCGCAGCAGCACGTTGTACGGCGGGCGGAAGCGCTTGATCAGCTGCGCCTCGAGCAGCAGCGCCTCGGCTTCGTTGTTGGTGGTGACGATCGTCATCGACCGCGTCTGCGCCACCATCCGCTGCAGCCGCTTCGACAGGCGCATGACCTGAGTGTAGTTGGTCACCCGGTTCTTGAGCGCCCGCGCCTTGCCGACATAGAGCACGTCGCCGCGCGCATCCTGCATCCGGTAGACGCCTGGCCGCGCCGGCAGCGTCTTCAGTACGTTGCGGATCGCGGCGACGCCCGCCTCGAGGTCAGGCGCATCGACGCCGCGCACGGCGAAGGTGGCGGTCTCTTCGTTGAATCGATTGGGCGAGTTGGGATCGGACATCGTCGCACGGGATTTAGGGTCCGCTTTCGTCGCGGGCAACTTGAACGGCCACATCAATGTGTCATGCTCGCCTCAAACACATGGAGGAGAGTCGTCCGATGAAACTCGCCCTGTCCGCCGCGCTGCTCGCGCTGGCCGGCCCGCTCGCCGCGCACGCCCAGACCGTCCCCGTCCCGATCGCCAAGGGGCTCGCCGATGCCGGCCGCCCGCAGGCCGACAAGGATCGCGACGCCACCCGCCACCCCGGCGAGATCCTCGCCTTTGCCGAAGTCGCACCGGGCGAGAAGGTCGCCGACTTCATCATGGGCGGCGGCTATTGGACGCGCATCCTCGCCCCCACCGTCGGCGCGAAGGGCAAGGTCTATGCCTATCAGCCCGCCGAGTTCATCAAGTTCCGCGCGGCCTATGCCGACGAGCAGAAGGCGGCCGTGGAAGGCCGCGCCAATGTCGTGCCGTCGAGCGACAGCCTGCAGAGCTTCGCCTTTCCCGAGCCGCTCGACGCGATCGTGACGGTGCAGAACTGGCACGACATGCACCTCAAGGCATGGCCCGCGGGTTCGGCCAAGGCGATCGCGAAGAAGCTCTATGATTCGCTCAAGCCCGGCGGCGTGCTGCTGGTGGTCGACCATGTCGCCAACGCCGATCCGGACTTCGCCGCGCCGCAGACGCTGCACCGCATCGATCCCGCCGCCGCCCGCGCCGAGATCGAGAGCGTCGGCTTCAAGTTCGAAGGCGAACTGCCGCTGCTGCGCAACCCGGCCGACCCGCATACGGCGAACGTCTTCACCCCGGAGATCCGCGGCAAGACCGACCAGTTCATCTACAAGTTCCGCAAGCCGAAAGGCTGATCGCAGACAATGCTGTTCCCCGGCGGAAGCCTGGGCCCGGGGTCAAAAAGCGAACCGGCATAGAAACCCTGGACCCCGGCTTCCGCCGGGGAACAGGAAGCCTCATTTGCTTTCTACCGCCCCGCTTCATTCTCCAGCGCGTTCGCCCGCGCCTCGATGCGTTGCATCGTCGCCTCGGTCCGCGCGCCGATGTTGTTCGCCCGGCGGTGCTCCTCCACCGCGCTGCGCCATGCAACCCCGATCATGAAGACGAGCAGCAGGGCAGTGAGCGCGGTGGCGAGCTGGAGCCAGCGTTGAATGGTCATGCCTTCACCCTAGCGTCCCCGGCCCGGCCCGGCCATCCCGGCCCTTTGCACCGGAATGGAGTCATGGCAGCATGGCGCCACGCAAACTGGGGGAAATCGTCATGCGCATCCTGCTCGCGGCCGCCGCACTTCTGCCGCTCGCTTCGCCCGCTGCTGCCCAGCAATGGTATCATGTCGGCGGCAACGACAACACGCAGAGCTATGTCGACCTGGCCAGCCTGCGCCCGCTCGCCGACAAGATCATCGGCGATGTCGAGAGCGTCTATATCCAGCCGATCGGCGAGGGCATCATCGCCGCCAGGATCCGCACCGAGTTCAATTGCCAGGCCAAGACCTTCCGCACGCTCGAATACAGCTTCTACGCGCCGGGCGGCAAATTCCTCCGCACCGAGCCGTCGGAAACGTTGAACGAGATCAAGACGCCCAAGCCGAACAGCATCAACGAGTCGATCATGGACTTCGCCTGCCTGCGCAAGGGCGGCACCGCGGTGGCCAACCCGTTCACCCACGCGCCGACCCAGTTCTAGGCGCGGGCGGGCACGGGCCCGCCCCGCTCAATCCTCGCGGTCGAGCACCTGCCGCACCTTGGCGGCAAGCTGGCCGATGCTGAACGGCTTGGCGAGGAAGTCGACGTCATGGTCGAGCATCCCGTTATGCACGATCGCGTTGCGGGTATAGCCGGTGGTGTAGAGCACCGGCACCTGCGGCAGCCGCTCGCGCACCCGCCCGGCCAGCGTCGCGCCGGTCATGTCGGGCATCACGATATCGGTGAACAGCAGGTCGATGCTCGGATGATCGTCGAGCATCGCCAACGCCTGGGTCGGGCCCGAGGCGTGGATGACGACATAGCCCAGGTCGCGCAGCGCATCGACCGACATGATCCGCACCTGCTCCTCGTCCTCGACGACCAGGATGATCTCGCCCTTGCCTTGCGGCAGCTCGGCCTCGGGCGCCGGCACCGCGCGGCGGTCTTCCTCGCCGAAATGGCGCGGCAGATAGAGCTTGAGAATCGTGCCATGGCCGATCTCGGAATAGATCTTCACATGGCCGCCGGACTGCTTGACGAAGCCATAGACCTGACTGAGCCCCAGTCCGGTACCCTTGCCCACTTCCTTGGTCGAGAAGAACGGATCGAAGGCGCGCTCGATCACTTCCTCGGGCATGCCGCTGCCGCTGTCGGTGACCGAGACCATCACATATTGCCCAGGCACCACCTCATTGTGGCTGGAGGCATAGGCGTCGTCGAGATGGGTGTTCGCCGTCTCGATCGTCAGCCGGCCGCCTTCGGGTATGGCGTCGCGCGCGTTGACGCAGAGATTGACCAGCGCGTTCTCGAGCTGCCCGGCATCGATGAAGGCCGGCCACAGCCCGCCCGCCAGCACCGTCTCGAAGCGGATCGTCTCGCCGATCGTGCGGCGCAGCAGCTCGGACATGCCGGCGACCAGCCGGTTCACGTCGAGCGCGGCCGGGGCCAGCGGTTGGCGGCGGGCAAAGGCGAGCAGGCGCGAGGTGAGCTGCGCGGCGCGCTCGGCCCCCTGCAGCGCGCTGTCGATCGACTGGGCCGCCTTGGCGGGATCCTTGAGGATCCGCCGCTTGGCCATGTCGAGCGATCCGATCACGATCGCCAGCATGTTGTTGAAGTCGTGCGCGATACCGCCGGTCAGCTGGCCGATCGACTCCATCTTGCCGAGCTGGCGGAGCTGCGCCTCGGCGGCCTCGCGCTGCTCGGTCTCCGCGAGCAGCTGGTCGTGCGCCGCCTCCGCGGCATCGCGGGCCAGCACGGCGGCATGGGTGCGCCGCATCGCCGTACGCGTGACGAAGAAGGCGACCACCGCCACGCCGATCGCGGTCAATGCCAGCCACAGCAGCAGCAGGTTGGTCTGCAGCGCGGCATGGCGGTTGCGCTCGGCGAGCAAGGCCGCCTCATGCGCGCGCATCTCGAGGATCAGCGCGCGGATCTGCCGCATCTGGTTGAGTCCGACACCGGTCTTCACCCCGGCGGTAACGCCGGCGGCATCCCCGCGCCGGATCATCTCGATGAACTGGGAGAGCCGGGCAAGCCGTTCGGTGGCGAGCGTATCGAGCCTGGCCGCGCGCTCGGATTCAACCGGGCTGTCGGCCACCAGCCGGTGCAGCTCGTCGAGCTCGCTGCGCAGGCCCTGCTGGCCAAGCGTGAACGGCTCGAGATAGGCTTCGTTGCCGGTGATCAGATAGCCGCGCTGGCCGGTCTCGGCCTGCTGCACGACCGAAAGCACGCTGCTCAGCTGCTCTTCCACCTCGAGGGTGTGCGCCACCCAGCGCTGCGACTGCCGTTGCCCCTGCACCAGGAACACCGCGCCGATCAGCGCGGCGGCAAGCAGCGCGAAGGAAATCAGGAGGGCGACAAGCCCGGGATCACGCGGCGCGCGCGGCAATGCGCTGCCGATAGCGGGGGGAAGGGCCGAACTGGAATCGCGCCCTTCCGGCACCTCAGTTCAGTCGGCCGAGCCCGGCGATGGTCTTGTCGACCAGTGCCTTGTCCGCTTCGGCGCCGTGCTTCTCGGCGATGATCGCGCCGGCAGCCGCGGCGGCGGCATCGGCGGCCTTGGCACGGACTTCGGCGATCGCGGCGCGCTCGGCGGCGGCGATCTTGTCCTCGGCCATCTTGGCGCGGCGCTTGGTCAGTTCCTTGGCGTCCGCCTCGGCCTTCTTGAGCAGTGCAGCGGCTTCCGCCTCGGCATGCGCGACGATCGCGGCGGCATCCGCCTCGCTCGAGGCATTGCGCGCCTTGGCCGCGGCCAGCTCGGCCTCCGCCTCGGTGCGCAGCGCGGTTGCCTGGTCGAGCTGCTGGCGGATCGAATCGATCTTGGCGTCGAGCATCTTGCCGATCATCGCCGGCACGCGCTTCCACAGGATGATGCCGACCACCACGAGCATCGCGATGGCGACGAAGCCCGGCGCAGTGATGCCGAACGCCGACGGCTCATGATGAAGTTCCACGGTGCCGGTCTCCGCCTTCATGCCATGAGGTTGTTCAGCCATTGGCCAGCGCCGCCTTCACTTGCTTGGTAACCGACGCACGGTCGGCCTTCACGCCCGAGAGCTTGGCGACGATGTCCTGAACGGCGTCCACCGTCTCGGCCTCGATTTCGCCCAGCGCCTGGGTCTTGGTCGCTTCGATGCGCACGGTAGCCTCGGCGATCTTCGCCTCGGACACGGCATCGCCCTTCTTCACCTCGGCCTCGGACTTGGCGGTCGCCTTGTCCTTGGCCTTGGTCACCGTCGCGAGGGCAGTGGTCCGGGCCGATTCCAGCCCGGACTCATATGCCACGTCGGACGCATGGGCAGCATCTCGGGCAGCCTCAGCCGCGGCGAGGTCCCCGGCGATGCGGGCGTTGCGGTCTTCGACCGTACGCTCGATCTTCGGAACCATCGCC
Organism: Sphingomonas kyeonggiensis; assembly: GCF_014204495.1. Taxonomy (GTDB): domain Bacteria; phylum Pseudomonadota; class Alphaproteobacteria; order Sphingomonadales; family Sphingomonadaceae; genus Sphingomonas; species Sphingomonas kyeonggiensis_A. The sequence goes on from NZ_JACHLN010000003.1 coordinate 896,387, forward strand.
TTGCCGATCCCGAAATAGATGAGGGCAAACACGATCGCGAGCCAGAAGAGCTGCGACGCGTAGATCTCAGGGATTTGGGATAGCTGCGGCATCTTGGCTGTCCTTGAACCTTAGCCCTTGACGACGAACAGGATCAGGATCGCGACGACGAACGCGATAAGACCCAGAAGCTCGGCACCGGCGAAGCCGATGAACAGGCGGCCCTGCTGGCCGTCAGCAGCGCCCGGATTGCGCAGCGCGCCCTCGAGGAACGAACCGAACACGTTGCCCACGCCGAGCGCGGCCAGGCCGATGCCGATCGCCGCGAGGCCGGCACCGATGTACATTGCACCAACGTCAGTCATTTCTAGCTCCCTACGTAATCCAATAAACCAAACGAACAGCGCGACTTAGTGCAGGTGCACCGCGTCGTGGAGATAAAGCGAGGTCAGCAGCGCGAACACATAGGCCTGGATCGCGCAGACCAGCAGTTCGAGCGCGCTCACGCCGATGATCATCAGCATCGACGCGAACCACACGCCATAGCCGATGCCGCCCGCGTTGAGGCCCTGCACGGCGAAGCTGCCGAACACCTCGAGCAGGATGTGCCCGGCGGTCATCGCGACGAACAGTCGCAGGCCCAGCGAGAACGGACGCACCATGAACGAGATGAACTCGACCGGGATGATGACCGGCATCAGCCACAGCGGCGCGCCGTGCGGCACGAACAGGCCGAAGAACTTGAAGCCATGCTTCCAGAGGCCGACCGCGAGGACGATGCCGAACGAGAAGAAGGCCAGCACCGCGGTCACGGTGATGTGGCTGGTCACCGCGAAGGTGTGCAGCCCCGGCACCACCGCCAGCGGCAGAATGCCCACCAGGTTGGCGAACAGGATGAAGAAGAACAGCGAGAAGATGTACGGGGCGAACTTCTTGCCGCCCTTGCCGATGCTGGTGCTCACCATCGAATCGATGAAGCCCACCGCGCCTTCGGCCATCAGCTGCCACTTGCCCGGGATCAGCGAGCGCTTCATGCCGCCCAGCATGAACACGAACAGCAGGCCCGCCACGACGAACATGAACAGGGCCGAGTTGGTGAACGAGAGATCGTAGCCAAGCAGATCGAACTTGATCAGCTTGCCGACCTCGAACTGCTCCATCGGATTGATTGCGCCGGCGCTCACTCAACGCGCTCCTTCGAGATCTTGTAGATGTTTCGGAAAGCCGCCGCGATCGACAGCACGAGCAGGGTCAGCAGCAGCCACGGGCTGGTACCCAGCCAATGGTCGAGCGCATAGCCCAGAATACCACCGCCGAGCGGCATGCCGATCAGGTCCATCAGCACGCGCGAGCCCTGCTTGTAGCCCTTGGCATCGGCAGGCGCCTTGACGACCTGGCCGGTGCGCGCAGCCTCGGCCGCCTTGGCATCGGCGATGCGGCGGTCCAGGTCGCTCGGAGCACGGTCTTGGGTCAAGGCGGTCAAGGCGTTCCAGATATGAAAAAAGCCGCCGAGAGAGCGGCGACATTGAGCATCGCCGACTGTTTCAGCCGCGTTGCTCGGGCGCTTTAGGAATGCTGGCCGGGCGAGTCAACTCTAACGCCAAATCGGCGAAATCCTCGCCTTGAATAACTGTGGATTTGCAGGAACAAATCGCGGATGCCCGAGGCCCCGGACAATAGCGGTCACCGCGCGCGCCTGCGCCGCCGCCTGTTCGAGGGCGGGCCGGACGCGTTGCTCGATCACGAGCTGGTCGAATATCTGCTCGCGCTGGCGATTCCCCGGCAGGACACCAAGCCGCTGGCCAAGGCGCTGCTCCACGAATTCGGCGGCATCGCGGGGTTGTTCACCGCCGATGCCGAGGCACTCGCCCGGGTGAAGGGCATGGGCGAGACCAGCGTCGCCGCCTTGAAGGCCACCCAGGCCGCCGCGCTCCGCCTGCTGCGCGCCGAAGTCGCCGAGCGGCCGATGCTGTCCAACTGGCAGGCGCTGCTCGACTATCTCCGCGCCGACATGGCGCACCACAGCACCGAGCGCTTCCGCGTCCTCCACCTCAATTCGAAGAACATGCTGATCCGCGACGAGCTGATGAGCGAAGGCACGATCGACGAGGCCGCGGTCTATATCCGCGAAGTGATCCGCCGCGCGATCGACCTGGGCTCGGCGGCGCTGATCCTGGTCCACAACCACCCCTCGGGCGACCCCTCCCCCAGCCGCGCCGATATCGAGATAACCCGCCAGATCGCCGCCGCCGCCAAGGGACTGGGGATATCGGTGCACGACCACATCATCATCGGCCGCGACGGGCATGCGTCGCTGCGGGGACAGGGGCTGATCTGATTCCGCCCACGCATGGCGTCACGCCATGTTCACCGACCGCACTGCGCCCCACTTCTCATCGGCTCAATGAAGTTCAATGACATCAACAGCGGCAATGCAGTTTACGTGATCGGCGCTATAAGCCTGCTCAGTTGCCTTGGAGCCACCGAAAAACTCCTTATTTATATATGTGCGCTCGTATTTGGTATCGCACCCTCCAAACACCCCTTGCCATCCAAGCACGGCAACCAATTTGGCACGATTTCCGCACACACCTCCCGGCCGATACACCAATCTTGTATCGTAGACCGACCCCATGTCTCTATTACCCCATGAGTATTGAGTCCCACCCAGACCAACGACAGAAAAGCACTTCTGAGCCAGAGCCAATCTTTGCTCCTTCCCCAAACCGGTGACCGCCTTCGGGCGGGACGCCGCACTTGGCGGGGGCTGTCGCCCGGCAATTGGGGGCGCCAGCTTCACAACCGGCATCGGCGAAGTCATCAATTCGACCACAACGCGTTGGTTCATGATCTCCCGCACGCCGTCTTTCGTCATCACAGACGGTCGCGACTCCCCATATGCAAAGACTTTGAACCGGCTTGGATCAAAACCGACTTTAAGAGACCCCTCCACGATATTGGCCATGTTACGGCTCTTCACCATGTTGGCCGCCTCCGTACCAACACGATCCGTATGCCCCGATATCCGCAACCATGCGTTCGGATTTGCCTTCAGGGCATTTCTAATTTCAGCCATGGTCTGCCCAGTATAGTCGGGCAGCGTCCTGGAATTGGGCTCCAAGAATACCACCCAACTGCGTGACACGGTTTGCCCAGGCATCATGAGCAAAAGCGCGGGAAGCAATATTGCGCGCATCCGATAATCTCCCCCCCGGAAATTCAGGCGATGTCAGCATAGCGAGAGCAACAAGGCAATCGCGATACTAATCCAGATTAATTCGCCCCACGCCAACGACGATCGCCACCCCTTGACCGGCGGACCGAATCCGCAACCAAGCACGCCGCCCAAACCAAACGGCCGCCGGAGGCAAGTCCGACGGCCGTTCGGGAGTAAGCGCCATGCGTATGGCGGCGCGACGAAAGTCTTAGCCGGGCTGTTTCGGCGTCAGGAACACCGTCAGCTCCTGCTTGTTCACCGACGCGTTCTTGTCGGTGTCGGCGCTGGTGAAGGCCTGGCTCGACCAGCTGGTCGCCTCGGCCGTACCCGGCTGGAAGCTGGGCTCCGAAGCCTTGCGGAGCGAGCCCATCCAGTCGGCGAACTCGGTCTGGCTCAGCTTGCCATCGGCATCCTTGTCATAGCTGCCGAAGTCGCGGCCCACCGCCTGGGCGACCTGTTCCTGGGTCGCGGCCGGAGTCGCTTCGGGATTCGCGGTTTCCGCTACGCCCGTGGCAGGCTGAGCCGGAGCCGCCGCGCCGTTATCCTGGGCGACGCCCTGGGCAGGCTGAGCCGGCTGCGTCGACGGATCGGCCGGAGCCGGATTCGCCTGTGCGGTGGCCGCCTGCGCCGGCGCGCCCGGCGCCTTGTCATCGGTTACAGGCGGAGTCGCCTGTTCCGAAGCGGGCGCAGTCTGCTGCGGCTGGCTATTATCCTGCGCAGGCGTTTCCTGCGCGAAAGCCGGAACAGCAAACAGCATAGAAGTAGCAAGAAGCATCGGCTTCAACATTTGCATTTCTCCTCTGTTGTTTTGGACGATTAGTATAACCGCCCAGCTTTAGATCTATTGATCCATTCACGGTAACAACAATCCATCTGGGGATGTTGTTCCGAATTTCAGCCGTTGCAGCCTCAGCCCACCCCTGCTAGGTGCCGCCTCGTCGCATTTGATTTGCCCTGTGGCGCGCCTGCAACGGCCGCGCCGGCCCGAGAAAGGAAAATCCATGGTCCCCCGCTATTCGCGCCCCGAGATGACCGCGATCTGGTCCCCCGAAGCGCGCTTCCGCATCTGGTTCGAGATCGAGGCGCACGCGACCGAGGCGCTGGCCGAACTCGGCGTGGTGCCGAAGAGCGCCGCCAAGGCGCTGTGGGACTGGTGGGCGACCAACCCGGCGATCGACGTCGCCGCGATCGACGCGATCGAGGCGGTGACCAAGCATGACGTGATCGCCTTCCTCACCTGGGTGGCCGAGCAGGTCGGCGACGAAGCGCGCTTCATGCACCAGGGCATGACCAGCTCGGACGTGCTCGACACCTGCCTCGCGGTCCAGCTGGCGCGTGCGTCGGACATCCTGCTCGCCGATCTCGACCAGCTGCTCGAAGTGCTCAAGCGCCGCGCCTATGAGCACAAGCTCACCCCGACGATCGGCCGCAGCCACGGCATCCATGCCGAGCCGGTCACCTTCGGCCTCAAGCTCGCCGAGGCCTATGCCGAGTTCAAGCGCAACAAGGAGCGCCTGCTCGCCGCCCGCGCGGACATCGCCACCTGCGCGATCTCGGGCGCGGTCGGCACCTTCGCCAATATCGATCCGCGCGTGGAGCAGCATGTCGCCGACAAGCTCGGCCTGTCGGTCGAGCCGGTCTCGACCCAGGTGATTCCGCGCGATCGCCACGCGATGTTCTTCGCCACGCTCGGCGTGATCGCCTCGTCGATCGAGCGCCTCGCCGTCGAGGTCCGCCACCTCCAGCGTACCGAAGTGCTCGAGGCCGAGGAATATTTCTCGCCCGGCCAGAAGGGCTCGTCGGCGATGCCGCACAAGCGCAACCCGGTGCTCACCGAGAACCTGACCGGCCTCGCCCGCATGGTGCGCAGCGCGACTGTCCCGGCGATGGAGAATGTCGCCCTGTGGCACGAGCGCGACATCTCGCACTCCTCGGTCGAGCGCTATATCGGCCCGGACGCGACGATCACGCTCGACTTCGCCCTCGCTCGCCTCACCGGCGTGATGGACAAGCTGCTCGTCTATCCCGAGCGCATGCTGAAGAACCTCAACAAGATGGGCGGCCTCGTCCATTCGCAGCGCGTGCTGCTCGCGCTCACCCAGGCCGGCGTCAGCCGCGAGGACAGCTATCGCCTCGTCCAGCGCAACGCGATGAAGGTCTGGGAATCGGACGGCCAGCTCTCGCTGCTCGAACTGCTCAAGGCCGATCCCGAAGTCACCGCGGCGCTTTCGGTGCAGGAGCTCGAGGACAAGTTCGACCTCGGCTATCATTACAAGAATGTCGACGTGATCTTCGATCGCGTCTTCGCCTGATCCGGCAATTTGCGTCATCCCGGCCCATTGCCGGGATGACGCGCCTCCCCCGGCACCTGCCCGCCGGATTTCCCCGCGCCCATCTTGATGCAGATCAGCGCGCCGGGCAGTGGCAGCAACTACGGATGGCTATAGACCGTCTCCTGCGCAGCCCGGCAGCGCCGGAGACCGCAATCGCCGCGGCACCTGCGACCTTTGCGGCCTTCGAGCGTTCAGCGGTCAACTGGAGAAGGGCAGAGATTGGCGACGGACAGTAATTTCGAGGTCGATCTCACCAATTGCGATCGTGAACCCATTCATGAGCTGGGCGCCGTCCAGCCCTTCGGATTCCTGCTCGCGCTCTCGGTCGACTGGCTGATCCGCCGCGTCTCCGCCAACGCCGAGCAATATCTCGGCACGCCTGCCGACGACCTGCTCGGCACGTCCGCGGTGCCCTTGCTTGGCGAGCATGCCGTCCACACGCTGCGCAATCGCCTTGCCATGCTCCGCGGCAATGACGCGGTGGAACGCGTCTTCGGACTGAAGATCGCCAGCGGCCGCAGCTTCGATTTCGCGCTCCACATGATCGGCGACACGATCGTCCTCGAAGGCGAGGAAAGCCGCGACGAGGCCACCACCGATGTCGGCTCGGCGATCCGCGCGATGATGGCCCGGCTCGACGAGACCAGCGATTCGGCGAGCTTCTACCGCGAGGGCGCCCGCCAGGTCCGCGCGCTTACCGGCTTCGACCGCGTCATGGTCTATCGCTTCGATCGCGACGGCTCGGGCGTGGTGGTTGCCGAAGCCGCGCGTGCCGGCATCGGCAGCTTCCTCGACCTGCGCTATCCCGCCAGCGACATCCCGCAACAGGCGCGCAAGCTCTATGTCCGCACGCCCTTCCGCATCATCGCGGACGTCAATGCCGAGCCGGTTCCCGTCCTGCCCCGGCTCGACGAGACCGGGGCGCCGATCGACCTGTCGCTCTCGGTGCTGCGCTCGGTCTCGCCGATCCATATCGAATATCTCAAGAACATGGGCGTCGGCGCCTCGCTGTCGATCTCGATCATCGTCGAGGGCCAGCTCTGGGGCCTGTTCGCCTGCCACCATTATTCGGCCCGCTGCCCCAGCTTCGAGCGCCGCTCGATCGCCGAGCTGTTCGGCCAGATGTTCGCGCTCAAGCTCGAAAGCCGCGAGCGCAAGGAGCTGGCCGCGTACGAGATGGCCGCACGCTTCTCCAGCGACCGGCTGCTCGCCGCGGTCGCGGGCGATTCGACGCTGCTCGACAATCCCGAATGGCTGGGCACGACGATGCGCGAGACGGTGCCGTGCGACGGCGTCGCGATCTGGCTCGACGGCAAGGTCGCCTATTCGGGCATGACCCCGCCGGCCGAGGCGTTCAGCGCGATCACCCGCCGGCTCAACGCGATGGCCGCCGGCAAGATCTTCTCGACCGATCGCCTGGCCGACACGCTGCCGACCGCCTCGGACTATGACGATGTCGCCGCCGGCATGCTGGCGATCCCGATCTCGCGCCGCCCGCGCGACTATGTCCTGCTGTTCCGCCAGGAGAAGATTCGCACGGTCAAATGGGCCGGCGATCCGCACAAGCCCGCCCAGCTCGGCCCCAACGGGCCGCGCCTCACGCCCCGGAAAAGCTTCGAGCTCTGGTCGCAGGAGGTCCGCGGCCGCTCCGAGCCGTTCAGCAACGCCGAGCTGCGCGTGGCGGAGATGCTGCGCGCCTCGCTGATCGAAGTCGTGCTGCGCCTCAGCGACGATGCCCAGGAGGAGCGCCGCCGCTTTTCCGAGCGGCAGGAGCTGCTGATCGCCGAGCTCAACCACCGGGTCCGCAACATCCTGAGCCTGATCCGCGGGCTGGTCCGCCAGTCGCTCGATCCGGAGACGGACAAGCGCGATACCATCCATCTGCTCGAAGGGCGGATCGAGAGCCTGGCCCGCGCGCACGACCAGATCACCCAGGACAATTGGTCCGCCGCCCCGCTCTCCCGCCTGATCGAGACCGAAGCCGCCGCCTATCTCGGCGGCAAGGCCGGCCGCGTGTCGATCGAGGGGCCGGCGGTGATGCTGCACCCCCAGGCCTTCTCCACGCTTGCCCTCGTCTTCCACGAGCTGATGACCAATTCGGCCAAATATGGCGCGCTTTCCGACAACGGCACCGTCAACGTCGTCTGGCAGCTCGATCGCGAGGGCGATCTGGAGATCGAGTGGTTCGAGCGCGGCGGCCCGGCCGTCCAGCCGCCGAAGCGCCAGGGCTTCGGCACCACGATCATCACCCGCTCCATCCCCTATGATCTCGGCGGCCGGGCGGACGTCTGCTATCCGCTCACCGGCCTCGAGGCCAGTTTCTGCGTCCCCGCGCGCCATATCGAGATCGACGGAAGCCGTGTGCTCGGCCCCGCTCCCACGCCGCAGCCGACTGCCGGCGAGGACGTCGCCAAGCTGCTCTCCGGCGTGGTGCTGCTGGTCGAGGACAGCCTGATCATCGCGATGGATGCGGAGGACATCCTCACCCGGCTCGGCGCCCGCCGCGTGGTCACCGCCGGCACCCTCGCCCAGGCCCGCGACGAGATCGGCCGCGAGGCGTTCCAGGCCGCGGTGCTCGACGTCAATCTCGGCGCCGAGACCAGCCTGCCCCTCGCCGACGACCTTGCCGCCGCCGGCGTGCCCTTCCTGTTCGCCACCGGCTATGGCGAGCAATTGAAGCTCCCGCCCGAGCATGCCGAGGCGCTGGTGACGCAGAAACCCTACACCCTCGCCAGCATCTCCCGCGCGCTCACCAGCCTGCTTTCAATGTAGGATTTCAACCGATACGACTCGCAGCTCCCCTCCCTGGAAGGGAGGGGCTGGGGGTGGGTCGCGTCCTGACGATACGGCATCGGCCAACTAGTGGCTGCCGTAACGCGCGCATCTACCCACCCCTAACCCCTCCCTTCCAGGGAGGGGAATTTCAAGGAGAATATCGGCATGCCAATCGGCGCATCGGTGGGGAAGAACGGCGTCAACGACCTGGCCGACGTCCTTGTCGTCCAGCACCTGCTCAACGCCTGGCTGGGCTTCACCGGCCAGAAGTTGCTGCCAACCACCGGCGAATGCGGCACGCTCACCGTCGCGGCGATCACCGGCTATCAGGGCAAGGCCCTCGCCATGCCCGCCCCCGACGGACTGATCTCGCCCGGCGGCAGGACCTGGACCGCGCTCGCCGCCGGCCAGGGCGCCCGCCCACCACTCTCGGGCGCGGACTGGTGGAATGCCAACCAGGCCAGATATCCGAACAGCGCCGCGGTCGCCGACCTCGTCCAGCCCTTCCGCGACAATGTCGCCGCCTTCCTCAAGGCGCTGAAGGACGCCGGCGCGACCGTTGCCGTCTCCTCCACCCGCCGCAACGCGACGCGCGCGCACCTGATGCATTACAGCTGGCGCGTGGCGAACGGTTCGGTCGCGCCGAACAAGGTCCCCGCCTTGCCCGGCCTCGCCATCCAATGGGACCATGGCGACCTGGCCAAGTCGAAAGCCGCCGCGCAGCAGATGGTCAAGCTGTTCCAGATCGCCTTCGAGCCCTCGCTCACCTCGCGCCATATCGAGGGCCGCGCGATCGACATGACGATCGGCTGGACCGGCACGCTCAAGATCAAGGACAAGGCCGGCAAGACCCGCGAGATCGGCACGCCCCGTGCGGGCGATACCAATACCGATCTCCACAAGCTCGGCGCCGGCTACGGCCTCATCAAGCTGCTCAGCGACCCGCCGCACTGGAGCGACGACGGGCGGTAATTCAAGCTTCCTCCGCCGCCGCGTCGAACCGCCGCCGCGCCGCTTCCAGCTCGGGCAAATTCGCCGTCACCCACTGCCCCAGCGCGATCACCGGCACCTGCAGCGAGCGCCCGAGCGGAGTCAGCGTATATTCCACCCGCGGCGGGATCGTCGGGAACACTTCGCGCGTCACCAGCCCGTCGCGTTCCAGCCCGCGCAGGGTGAGCGTCAGCATCCGCTGCGATACCCCGTCGATCCCGCGCTGCAGCTCGCTGAACCTCTTGGTCCCGTCGCTCAGCATCATGATCGTCAGGATGCTCCATTTGTCGCCGATCTTGGCGAGCATCGCGCGGACCGGGATGCAGCTCTCATGCCCGCCGCCTGCGTGCCCCTCGCTTACATGGATGTGCCTGGGTTCCAGAAATGTGCCTCCTTGTGGCGATGCGACCACCGCATCATTTGATCCTAGGTTACGATTCGTAACCGGAAAGGGTCTCAATTTCCATGCTCAATCTCGCACTCATCATCGGCAGCACCCGCCCCCAGCGCTTCGCCGACATTCCCGCCCAGTGGGTCGCCGCCGGCGCCGCCGAACGCCAGGACTTCCACCTCGATATCCTCGACCTGCGCGACCAGAAGCTGCCGCTGTTCGAGGAGCCGGTCGCCCCGGCCTGGACGCAGGGCGTCTATTCCAATCCGCTGGCCGAGGAATGGCGCCAGAAGATCGGGAAGTATGACGGGTTCATCATCACCGCCGCCGAATACAACCATGGTCCCACCGCCGTGCTCAAGAACGCGCTCGATTCGGCGACCTTCGAATGGCGCCGCAAGCCGGTGGCGTTCGTCGGCTATGGCGGCGTCGGCGGCGCCCGTGCGATCGAGCAGCTGCGCGGCGTCGCGGTCGAGCTGCACATGGCGCCGATCAAGGCCGAGGTGAATATCGGGATGGAGCCGTTCCTCGGCATCCTCCAGCAGGGCAAGACGCTCGACGACTATCCCCACCTCGCCGCCGCGCGCACCACGGTCTTCGACGAGATCGCCTGGTGGGGCAATGCGCTCAAGGCCGCCCGCGCCGCCTGAGCCCCGTCCACAAAGAGAAGGGGCCCGGCGTTTCCACCGGGCCCCTGCCTCCTGCTTGAAGTCCGTCGGGACTTTAGCGGCAGCGACGGCCGCCGCTGTTGTCCTTGTCGATCGCCTGGCCGAGCAGGGCACCACCCAGCGCGCCGAGCAGGGTACCCGGAGCACGATCGCCGTAGCGGTCGATGCTGCGGCCGACCAGGGCGCCGGCGACACCGCCGATCAGCAGGCCGGTGGTACCATCCGAACGGCGGCAATAGTTGCGGCCGTCGCGCCCACGCCAGCTCGGGCCGTTGTAATAGCCGCGGTCGTTGTAGCCCCGGTCGTAGCCGCGATTGTCGTAGCTGCGCTCGTAGCGGCCGTGATCGCGATAGCCGTCATACCCGTAGCGCTGCGCGGCAGCCGGGGTCGACAGGGCGGGAAGGGCAACGGCCATGGCCGTAAGGCCCAGAAGCGTCTTGCGCATAATCTCAACTCCTCTTCTGGCCGGTGCCTGAGCACCGGGGATGAGGTGGTTCTATGCGAGTCGCGCTGAGGCGATGCTGAACTGGGTTTGCAGCTTACGTTAACGTAACGAGATATGCCCTTACGCCCCCGGAAGCATCTTCCCGCGCATCGGTGCGACCCGTGTCGTGGCGGCGCTCGCCCTGCCGGAATCCACCTTGGTCGCGCGCCGCTTGCCGCCGCGTGCGTTCGCCGCATGCCTCTATGCGCCCTGGAGGAGAACGCTCGATGATCGCCAAGTTCATGCCCGGCATCGCCGGCCTGGCACTGGCACTGGCGGCATCGCCCGTCCACGCCCAGGACGATGCCGCCCGCACCGGCCGCTGGGCCGACGGCACGGAATTCCGCTTCCATCGCTATGTCAATTTCTGGCGCCAATCCCCGCCGGGTACCACGCTGGGCGAGACCGCCGACGAGCGCGCGCCGGGCCGGGTGCTGCCGGCCCTGTTGAGCACGGACGGGCGCCCGATCCCCGCCGCCGAGCGCGCGCTGTTCGAGCGCAAGGCGCGCATCGCACTCGATGCGCTGCTCGCCCAGCCCTCGCTGCGCGACCCGCATGGCTATGCGGTCAGGCCGCGGATCATGATCTCGCGCGACCGCTTCGGCAGGCTCTCCGCCACGCTCAGCATCTATGCGCCGCGGATCAGGCTGGCCAATCCGCAGACCACCAACGTCGCCGGGCGCTACTACACCCCGGACGAGGCACCCGAGCTGCGGGTACGGATCAACCATGGCCAGCTATGGCTCAACGAGACCCCGGTGCGCCGCGGCCGCTACAATGGCGCCCTCACCGGCGAGGCCAAGGGCGAGCCCTTCTTCCATGTCGCCACCAATGGCCGCGATCCGTTCATCGCCACCTGCTGCGACTACAAGGGCCGCCCGCAGGACGACTGGAACCCGAATTTCTACGATCCCGCCCGGCCGGGCAGCGAGATCCAATATGTGTCCGGCATGGTGATCTACGACAATCACCGCCGCGACGCGCTGTGGAACGGCACCTCCCCGCCCGACGGCCCGGTGCCGCGCCTGCTCGCCGCACTGTTCATGACCGACTGGACCGACGTCACCCGGCGGATGAGCGCGGCGCGATAGACGCCCAGAAAAAAGCCCCCTCCGCGCGGGGCGAAGGGGGCCTATTTCCTCGCTGCTGAACCGGGCCTCAGCCCAGCGCCGCCTTGAGCTTGGCGAAGAAGCCGGTCGCCTGCGGGCATTCCTCGCCGGTCTCGGTCTCGCGGAACGCCTCGAGCAGCTCGCGCTGCTTGGCGGTCAGCTTGCTCGGCATCTCGACGACGAGCTCGACGACCAGGTCGCCGCGCCCGCGCCCCTGGAGCACCGGCATGCCGGCGCCGCGCTGGCGCACTTCGCGGCCGCTCTGCGTACCCGCCGCGATCTTCACGACATGCTTCTCGCCGTCCAGGCCGGGGATGACGATCTCGCCGCCCAGCGCCGCGGTGGTGAAGCTGATCGGCGCATGCGCGAACAGGTTCGTGCCCTCGCGGTCGAACAGCCCGTGCTTCTTCACGTGCAGGAAGATGTAGAGGTCGCCGGCCGGCGCGCCCCGCGCGCCCGCCTCGCCTTCGCCCTGCAGGCGGATCCGCGTGCCTTCGTCCACGCCGGGGGGCACGTTGATCTTGAGCGTCTTGGTCTTGTCCGCCCGGCCCTCGCCGCGGCAGTCGCGGCACGGCTCGTCGATGATCTCGCCGGCGCCGTGGCAATGCTGGCAGGCGCGCTCGACCATGAAGAAGCCCTGCTGCGCGCGCACCTTGCCGTGCCCGCCGCAATATTTGCACTGGGTCGCCTTGGTGCCCGGCTTGGCGCCGGTGCCGTCGCAGGTCTCGCAATGGCCGGAGACGTCGACGGTGATCTCGGTGGTCGTCCCGTGGAACGCGTCCTCGAGCGTGATCTCCATGTCGTAGCGCAGGTCGGCGCCGCGGCGCTGCTGGCGCGGACCGCCGCGCCCGCCGCCCATGAACTCGCCGAACACGCTTTCGAAGATGTCGCTGAACGCGCCGAAATCCTGCGGCCCGCCGCCGCCACCGCCGCCCATGCCGTTCTTGAAGGCGGCATGGCCGAAGCGATCATAGGCCGCGCGCTTCTGGGGATCCTTCAGGCAGTCATAGGCTTCGTTGATCGCCTTGAACTTGCCTTCGCTGTCCTTGCAGCCGGCGTTCTTGTCCGGATGATACTTGATCGCGAGCTTGCGATAGGCGGACTTGAGCGTGGCCTCGTCCGCGGTGCGCTCGACTTCGAGCAGCTCGTAGAAATCGACTTCGGTGGTCATTTAAAGCACTGGCCCCCGCCTTCACCCGGCACTCCCGACGCACTGTCGGGAATGCCGGGGAAAGACATGTAGTTACGCCTTGTTGTCGTCCACCTCGGAGAACTCCGCATCGACGACTTCCTCGCCGCCCGCTTCGTTCCCGGCAGCGGCACCGGCCTGGGGCGAAGCCTCGGCCTGCTGCTGCTTCTCGTAGATCGCCTGGCCGAGCTTCATCGCCACCTGGGCGAGGTTCTGGCTCTTGGCCTGCATGTCGTCGGCGTCGCCGCCTTCGATCGCTGCCTTGGTCTCGGCCAGCGCGGCCTCGATCTCGGCCTTCAGGCCGGCATCGACCTTGTCGCCATTCTCGGCGAGCTGGCGCTCCGTCGTGTGGACCAGGCTCTCGGCGTTGTTCTTCGCCTCGGCCGCGGCACGGCGCTTCTTGTCCTCTTCGGCGAAGCTCTCGGCGTCGCGGACCATCTGCTCGATGTCGCTGTCCGAAAGACCGCCCGAGGCCTGGATGCGGATCTGCTGCTCCTTGCCGGTGCCCTTGTCCTTGGCCGACACGTTGACCAGGCCATTGGCGTCGATGTCGAAGGTCACTTCGATCTGCGGCACGCCGCGCGGCGCCGGCGGGATGCCGACCAGGTCGAACTGGCCGAGCAGCTTGTTGTCCGCCGCCATTTCGCGCTCGCCCTGGAAGACGCGGATCGTCACGGCCTGCTGACCATCGTCAGCGGTCGAATAGACCTGGCTCTTCTTGGTCGGGATCGTGGTGTTGCGGTCGATCATGCGGGTGAACACGCCACCCAGCGTCTCGATGCCCAGCGACAGCGGGGTCACGTCGAGCAGCAGCACGTCCTTGACGTCGCCCTGGAGCACGCCGGCCTGGATCGCCGCGCCGATGGCGACGACTTCGTCCGGGTTCACGCCGGTGTGCGGCTCCTTGCCGAAGAACTCCTTCACGATCTGGCGGACCTTCGGCATGCGGGTCATGCCGCCGACCAGCACCACTTCGTCGATCGCCGCGCTCTTCACGCCGGCATCGGCCAGCGCCTTGCGGCACGGCTCGAGCGTGCGCTGGATCAGGTCCTCGACGAGGCGCTCCAGCTCGGCGCGGTTGATCGTCTTCACCAGGTGCTTCGGCCCGTTGGCGTCGGCGGTGATGAAGGGCAGGTTCACTTCGGTGGTCTGCGCGCTCGAAAGCTCGATCTTCGCCTTTTCGGCGGCTTCCTTCAGACGCTGGAGAGCCAGCTTGTCCTTGGTCAGGTCGATGCCCTCGGCCTTCTTGAAGTCGTCGGCCAGGAACTGCACCAGCTTGGCGTCGAAGTCCTCGCCGCCCAGGAAGGTGTCGCCGTTGGTCGCCTTCACTTCGAACACGCCGTCGCCGATCTCGAGCACCGAGATGTCGAACGTGCCGCCGCCAAGGTCATAGACCGCGATCGTCTTGCCGTCGTTCTTCTCGAGGCCATAGGCCAGCGCGGCCGCCGTCGGCTCGTTGATGATGCGCAGCACTTCCAGGCCCGCGATCTTGCCGGCGTCCTTGGTCGCCTGGCGCTGCGCGTCGTTGAAATATGCCGGAACCGTGATCACCGCCTGGGTGACGTTCTCGCCAAGATAGGCCTCGGCGGTTTCCTTCATCTTCTGCAGGATGAAGGCCGAGATCTGGCTGGGCGAATAATCCTCGCCGCCGGCCTGCACCCAGGCGTCTCCGTTGGAGCCGCGCACGATGGTGTAGGGCACCAGCTCGGTGTCCTTCTTGGTGACGGGATCGTCGAAGCGGCGGCCGATCAGGCGCTTCACCGCGAAAACCGTGTTGTCCGGATTGGTCACTGCCTGGCGCTTGGCCGGCTGACCGATCAGACGCTCGCCGTCCTTGGCGAAGGCGACGATCGAAGGCGTGGTACGCGCGCCTTCCACATTCTCGATTACCTTGGGCTTGCCGCCCTCCATCACTGCGACGCAGCTGTTGGTCGTCCCCAGGTCAATACCGATAACTTTAGCCATGGTCCCTCGTTGGCCCCCAGTAAAATTCAAACACTTGGCCCCCAACGCCCCTGCTAGGAGGCAGCGCGGAGAACCGATCACGTTGCCGGATATAGGTGCGCGCACGCTTGCCGCAAGAAGCAGGGCTTTCTAAGGGCTTTCCCGAAATGGGAGTATGGCGGATGCGGCGGTTTTCAGCGATCGTTACGATAGTGGCACTTTCCGCCTGCGCGCCCAAGGGTGAGCTTTCCGCGAGCAATGGCTGGGTTCGCCTGCCCGCTGTAGCCGGCCAGCCGGGTGCCGCCTATTTCACCGTGCAGGGCGGCGCTACCGCCGACACCCTCCTTGCCGTCTCCTCGCGCGCCGCTTTGAAGGCCGAGTTGCACGAGAGCATGAAGGGCGACCACGGCATGATGGCCATGGAACCGCTCAAGGACGTCGCCGTCCCCGCCGGCGGCAAGCTGGAATTCGCCCCCGGCGGCCGCCACGTCATGCTCTTCTCGATCGGCCCGGCGGTGAAGGCGGGCCAGAAGGTGCCGCTCCAGCTGTCCTTCGCCAGCGGCAAGACGCTGCAAATCGACGCCCAGGTGGTCGGCGCGGGCGATCCGGCGCCCGGAAGCTGAGCCATATCGGCATGCGGCGAACGTCATCGGGCCTACAGTTCCCCGGCCTTCGCCGGGGAGCGGATGCGTTGAATGTCGGGACAGCCATCCGGCCCGATTTATGAACGGCAGGACAGGTTAAGCTACTGTAGTTGCACGGATGCGTGTTTCTCCGTAACCCTCCGTAAACCACTTCTCCCCCATTATGGTGGCAAGGCCCAGAAGACTGGGTGACCCGCGTCGGGTTGCGGGTCGGAGTGGTCGCGTAATGGAAGATCGGCAGGCATCGCGGTTCATGACGCGCCTCGCGCGCGATCGTCGCGGCAACACGCTGGCGATGATGGCGGCGATGCTGATCCCGCTGGCCGGCTTCTGCGGCGTCGCGATCGACACCGCCCGCCTCTATGTCGTGAAGACCCGCCTCCAGCAGGCCTGCGACGCGGGCGTGCTCGCCGGGCGCAAGTTCATGACCGACACCTCGCTCAGCAACACCACGCTCGATTCGACCGCATCGGCCCAGGCGCAGACCTTCTTCGCCAACAATTTCCGCACCGGCTGGTTCAAGACCGCCACCGCCACCTTCACGCCGACCAAGACCTCGAACGCCCAGGTCGCCGGCACCGCCCAGTCGACCGTGCCGATGACGATCATGTCGATCTTCGGCATGACCAGCCAGACCATCACCGTCACCTGCGAGGCGAGCTACGACATCGCCGATACCGACGTGATCTTCGTGCTCGACACCACCGGCTCGATGGCCTGCCTGCCGCAGGACGACGAGACCACCTGCAACGCCTATGTCGGCGCGGCGGGCACGACCAGCTACAGCCGCCCGGCCGACGGCACCGCCAGCGGCAATGACAGCGTCGCCGGCTATCCGGGCAGCACCGCCTATTACGTCCCCGAGAAGAGCGGCTCGCGCATCGCGGCGCTGCGCTCGGCGGTGCTCAGCTTCTATGACGCGATGGCCTCGGCCGCGGACCCGTCCACCCATATCCGCTACGGCTTCGTCACCTACACTTCGACGGTGAACGCCGGAAAGGCGATCATCTCGCTGTCGCCCGCCTATATGGTCGGCGGCACGGGCAGCGCGAACACCCAGTGGAACTATGAATCGCGCTACCAGACGGGCACGTCCAACGGCCAGCCGACCTGGCGCTATCAGCAGCTCGCCTTCGACGTGCGCAACTTCGTTTCCGGCAGCGCCGTCACCGATCCCAGCAAGACCACCGGCGCCACCAATCGCTGGACCGGCTGCATCGAGGAGCGGAACACCACGGCGGGCACGACGAGCTTCAGCCAGGCGTCGCTGCCGCCCGATCTCGATCCGGATCTGGTGCCCAATTCGAACATCGACACCCAGTGGAAGCCGATGTGGCCGGAGCTGTTCTACGCCCGCAACAACTACACCAGCACCGGCAGCTCGACCTCGACCGGCGACAATTCGAGCAACCCGAATATCGGCAGCACCGCCTATTATCAGGCGGGCTATGTCTCGTGCGGCAAGCCGGTCGCGCGGCTCGACACCATGTCGCGCACCGATGTGTCGAACTATGTCAACGCCGCCGATTTCCGCCCGATCGGCGGCACCTATCACGATACGGGCATGATCTGGGGCACCCGCCTGCTCTCGCCGACCGGCCTGTTCAAGGCGGACACCGCCGCCTGGCCCGGCCGCCAGGCGCCCAACCGCGTGATCGTGTTCCTCACCGATGGCGACATGTCGCCGAACACCGGCGTCTACGGCATGTACGGCAATGAATATTATGATCGCCGGGTGAGCGGCGGCGACTTCACCAACCTCAAGGCCTATCACAACGCGCGCTTCCTGGCGGAATGCAGCGCGGCCAAGGCGCGCAACATCCAGGTGTGGACCGTCACGATCGATTCCTCGGCGACGACCGAGATGAAGTCCTGCGCGACCACCACCAGCCAGGCGCTCTACACCACCACCGGTTCGGGCCTGTCCACGGCCTTCGCCGCGATCGCCAAGCAGGTGGCGATGCTCCGCGTGTCGCAGTGACGCGTATCCGCCGGCTCCTGCCGCGGCTTGCCCGCGACGCCCGCGGCGTGACGGTGGTCGAGTTCGCCTTCGTGCTGCCGGTCATGCTCGTGCTGATGATGGGCATGTGCGAGCTCGGCTATCAGGCCTATGTCCAGTCGGTGGTCACCGGCGCGGTGCAGAAGGCCGGGCGCGACAGCGGCATCCAGGGCGCCACCGCCGCCACGATCGATGCGCGCGTGCTCTCGCAGATCAAGTCGGCGGCCCCCAGCGCGGCCTATGCCACCGGCTATCCGACCCGGAAAAGCTATACCAACTTCAGCGCGATCGCGCCCGAGCCGTTCGTCGATACCAACGGCAACGGCACGCGCGAGACCGGCGAGTGCTACACCGATGTCAACGGCAACGGCCAATGGGACGCCGATGCCGGCCGCACCGGCCAGGGCGGCGCCAACGACGTGACCGTATTCACCGCCCAGATCACCTATAACCGGCTGTTCCCGGTGGTGAAGCTGCTCGGCTGGTCGGGCAGCGCGACGCTCAGCGCCACCACCACGCTGATGAACCAGCCCTACGCCACCCAGAACATCCCCTCGCCCGCGACGATCTGCACATGAAGCTCCGCCTCCGCCTTCCCGCGCTGCTCCGCCGGCTCGCGCCCGCCACCCGGGGCGTGGCGATGCTCGAATTCGCGCTGGCGCTGCCGGTGGTGCTCGTGCTCGGCTGCTACGGGGTCGAGACCGCCAACCTCGCCATCGCCAATCTGCGCGTCAGCCAGCTCGCCTCGAACCTCGCCGACAACGGCTCGCGCATGGGGCTGATGAGCAGCACCAGCTCGGTCGTCCAGCTGCGCGAGCTCGATCTCAACAACGCGCTCCAGGCCGCGCGCCTGCAGGGCGCTTCGCTCGACATCGGCAACAATGGCCGGGTGATCCTGTCGAGCCTCGAATATATCCAGCAGAGCTACGACACCGCCCCGGTGATGCGCATCCACTGGCAACGCTGCTTCGGCAAGAAGAGCGGCACCGGCTATGATTCGAGCTACGGCACCACCAGTGCGACCGCCGGCACCGACGCGACCAAGGCCAATGCCGGCACCACCGTCACCGGCATGGGCGATCCCGGCGCCGTGGTCACCGCCCCAAGCGGCTCCGGGCTGATCTTCGTCGAAGTGAATTACGATTATCAGCGGCTGTTCGGCTCCACCTTCATGGGCCCCGCCAAGCTCCGCTACGTCGCCTCGTTCATCGTCCGCGACCGCCGCGACTTCGCCCAGCTCTACAACCCCTCGCCCGCCGCCACCCGCTCGACCTGCGACAAATACACGACGTGAGTAATCCTCCCCCGGAGGGGGAGGGGGACCAGCCGCAGGCTGGTGGAGGGGTATTCTCCACGAGCTATGTCGCCTGAGGCACGCTACCCCTCCACCACCGGCTGCGCCGGCGGTCCCCCTCCCCCTCCGGGGGAGGATTAGGCTTCACTCGCCGCCGTCATGCGCTATCCTCGCCCAATACAGCGAGGGAGTGCCTGAATGCCGCAAGTCCTGGATCGTTTCCGCTCCTCCACGCTCGGCTGGCTGATCGGCACTATCGCCGGCTGGGGCACCTGCTTCCTGTTCCTGCTCGGGCTGGCCGGCACTTTCTATTTCCTGGCGCAGGGCACCCTGGTCGGCGCCGCCTGGGTCGCGCCGCTGCTGCTCGCCGTCGCGATCGTCGTGCTGATCCTCAAATGGTTCGAGAATCTCGGCATCGCCTATGCGGTGACCGAGGACCGGCTGATCCTCCACAAGGGCATCGTCCAGAAGTCGATCGACGAGATCGAGCTCTACCGGGTCAAGGACGTCCGCATCGATTTCTCGATCATCAACCAGCTGGCCGATATCGGCACGATCACCATCGCCTCGTCCGACGAAACCACGCGCGATGCCCCGCTGGTGATCCGCGACGTGGCCCAGGCCCGCGCCCGCCGCGAGAAGCTGCGCGAACTGGTCAACACCGCGCGGCGCAACCGCGGCGTCCGCGAGATCGACATGGTCCACGAAGACCTCGGCGAGCCGCCGGTGAACTAATCCCTCTACCGCTTTTGCGGGAGAGGGTTAGAGTGCCCTCACCTTTTCTCCAGCACCGCCAGCCGCCGCCCGATGATCGCGGTCTGCACCACGAACAGCGTGATTAGGATCGCCGCGATCGCGCCGACGAACGTATCGAACGCCGGCACCGGGCCGATATGGTCGCGGCCGGGCCCGACTATCAGCATCGCCACCGTCATCGCGATCAGCATCAGCCGCAGCTCGGTCGGCCCGGCGGCGACATAGGACAGCCGCAGCTCGCCGGTCACCCGGGCGGAGAGGAAGGCATGGACCGACATCAGCAGATACCCCGCCAGCGCGATCATCGCGATGTCCATCGTCACGAAGGGCGACAGGCCGATGCCCGCCACGATCATCAGGTTGGCCAGCCCGTCGCAGCTATGGTCGATGAAATAGCCATAGGAGGGCCGCTCGATCTTGCGGAACCGCGCCAGGCTGCCGTCCATAGAGTCGCCGAACCACTGCACCGCATAGCCCGCCAGCGACAGCACCAGCCACGACGAGGACAGGTTGCTCGCGACATAACCGAGGAACACCATGGCCGCGCCGACCATGCCCAGCGCGGTCAGCTTGTCCGGAGTCACCGAGGGCGGCATCTTCGAGCAGAGCCAGATCAGCAGGCGGCGTTCGTGCCGTGCCAGCCAGTTTTCCTGAATGCGCGTCAGCGCGGCACTGTTACTCGGGGGCGTTGCCATGGCGCGCTATGCGGCATGGCCGCCCCCCCGGCAAACGAATAGTCGTAACAGAAGCGTCACATGTCCCGAATGGGGAGCGCCTCACCGCGCCACCACAATCTCCCGCCGCACCCCGATCGCGTCCAGGAACGCGCGGTCATGGCTCACCACCAGCAGCGCCCCGTCATAGCCCGCCAGCGCCGCCTCCAATATCTCCACCGATTCCATGTCGAGATGGTTGGTCGGCTCGTCGAGCAGCAGCAATTGCGGCACCACCTCCCCGCCCAGCACACAGGCCAGCCCCGCGCGCAGCCGCTCGCCGCCGCTGAGCTCCCCGGCCGGCTTCAGCGCATCCCGGTTACGGAAGGCGAAGCGCGCGCACGCCGCATGGGCCTCGCGCTCGGTCGCGCCTTCATGCAGCCGCCGGAAATTGTCGAGCACGCTCGCCGCGTCCTCCAGCAGCGCGACATGCTGGTCGAGCATCGCCACCCGCCCCTCGGCGCGCAGCACCGTGCCGCCCGTCGGCGCCAGCTCTCCCGCGGCAATCCGCAGCAGGCTGGTCTTGCCCGCGCCATTGGGCCCGGTCACCGCCACCCGCTCGGGCCCGGTGATCTCGAAGCGCCACGGCCCGAACCGCCGCTCGCCGCGCGCCAGCACGACATCCTCGAACGCCAGCAGCCGCCGGTTCGCTGGCAGCCCGGTCGCCGGCAGGTCGATCACCAAGGGCGTCACCACTTCGACGCCCGCCCGCGCCGCCGCCAGCCTTTCCCCGGCCTCGCCGACCAGCCGCTCGCCCAAGCCCGCCCCGCGCCCGGCCGAATTCTCCGCCCGTTCCTTCTGCCGACCGAGCAGGATCTTCGGCGCCGATCCGCTGGCGGCATAGGTCCGCCCCGCGCGATCCCGCCGCGCCTGCCGCTCGCGCGCCTGCTGCGCCCCGGCCTCGGCCCCGCGCAGCGCGTCACCCGCGCGCTCCAGCTCCGCCGCCGCCCGCCCGCGCTCGGCCTCGCGTGCTTCGGCAAAGCCCGACCAGCCACCGCCGAACACGCGTATGCCCAGCGGGGTCAGCTCGACGATCCGGTCCATCGTCTCGAGCACTGCCCGGTCATGGCTCGCCACCAGCACGCCGCCGCGCCAGCCCTCGACCAGCGCCGTCACCGCTGCCCGCCCCTCGGCATCGAGATTGTTGGTCGGCTCGTCGAGCAGCAGCAGGTCGGGCGCATCGAGCCGCAGCCGCGCGATCCCCACCCGCGTCCGCTCGCCGCCCGAAAGCGTCGCCACCCGCCGGTCGAGCGCCATCGCGCCCAGCCCCGCGCCGGCCAGCGCCGCCTCGACGCGCTCTTCCAGCGTCCAGTCCGCTTCGGCGAGATCCGCCTCGCTGCCCTCGCCGGCCAGCACCCGGCCCAGCCGCGCCAGCCCCGCGCGCACGCCCAGCACTTCGTCGAGGCGCCAGTCGCCCGGCCAGGCCTGGTGCAGCACCCCGACGCTGCCCGCCCGCACCACGCTGCCACCCGCGGGCGCAATCTCGCCCGCGACGATGCGCAGCAGGGTGGACTTGCCGCTGCCGTTGCGCCCGACCAGCCCGGTGCGTTCCCGCCCCAGCGCCAGCGTCAGATTGTCGAAGAGCCGATTGCCCTCAGGCGTTGCGGCGGAAAGCGAATCCAGGGTTACGAAGGACATGGGGCACCTGCAGACAGGACGAGACGATCGGGCGAACGATGGTCATTTCCTGGCGCATGATGGGTACTCCGTTGGACTGCGAGCGCGCTATCTGGCGCGCGGGGCGATCGATGACAAGCCCGGACCCGCACGCTAGCCTGCCCCCAGGAGGGACCAGGTGACGACATTGCAGGACGAGGCGCGCCGCCGGAAACGCAACAGCCGGCTGGGCCTGATCGCCATTTCGCCCCTGTGCTTCTTCGGGCTCGGCGCGGTCCTGCTCAGGGGCACCGCCACCAGCGAAATCCTCGCCTCCGATCCGCAGACCAGCATCATCGGCCCGGCCGCGATGGGGCTGCTATCCTGGCTGTTCAGCTTGCTCACGCTGCTCGGTGTCAGGCCGCGGAGCTGGAAGACCCTGGCGGCAGCCTTCTTCCTCCCGATATTCACTGCCCTGCTTGCCATGGCCGCGACGCTGCTCGCCCTCGACCGGTTCCAGGAGCGCGCCGAGTTCAGCCGCGGCCCGCTGCGCCAGAAACAGGCCGATCTGGCAATCGCGGAAGCGGTGTTCCTCCGCGGCAAGTCCGGCCGCTACGAGATCACGCTCCGCGACTATTCCAGGAACTTCACCGTCGACGAAGCCGACTATGCCAGCGCCTTTGGCGAAGCGGAGCAGGTCCGCCCACGCGGCCGTTGCGCCCGCGTCACCTTGCAGAAATCCGCCCATGCCCTGCGGATCATCGACCTCGAACGCGGCGCCCTGCCGCGCGGCACCCTGGTCCGCTGCCCGCCCGGCATCGCCGCACCCCGCTGGTGACAAGCCGCCGGCCACCCGCCATCTAGAGCACATGGCCCGATCCCGCCCCCTGACCCCAGGCGAAGCCGAGCTCGCCCGCAGCGTGTTCGGCGACGCGCTCGATCCCGCCCGGGCGGCGGTGGCGAACCGCAAATGGGCGTTCTTCCAGCCGCGGAACACCACCATGGCGCCGCTCGGCACGATCCATTTCAACCCGGCCTCGGGGCTTTACCGCGAGGATTTCGCCCAGGCCCCGCTCGGGCTGCAGGGCCTGTTCATCCACGAACTCGCCCATGTCTGGCAGCACCAGTCGGGCCTGTTCCTGCCGCTCCAGCGCCATCCCTTCTGCCGCTACGACTATATCCTCGAGCCTGGCCGCCCCTTCGGGCGCTACGGCATCGAGCAGCAGGCCGAGATCGTCCGCCACGCCTTCCTGCTGCGGCGCGGCGCCGATCTCCCCGGCATCGCGCCGCTCAGCCTCTACGAAGCGCTGCTGCCCTTCTAGTCGACGCTCAGGTTCCTGTCGGGCAGCTTGGCCGGGCGCGGCGGCGCGGACCGGGGCGGCGGCGGTGAGGCGGTGCGCGGCGGCGGCGGGGTATAGCTCGGGCGCGGCGCCGGAGCGGCCTGGGGCGGCGGGCTGTAGCTCGGCCGCGGCGCGGCGCTCGGCTGCGGTGCCGCGCTCGGCGCGGCCGGACGCTGCCATCCTTCCGGACGCGAGGGCCGCGACCAGCTGGGCCGGCTCGGCGCATTGCCCGCCGCCGGGGGCGCTGCCGGCGCCGGCGCAGGCGTCGCACTCGGTGCCGAAGGTCGCTGCCAGCCGCCTTCGGGGCGGTCGGGCCGGTTCCAGCCCCCTTCGGGTCGGGATGGCCGATTCCAGTTCGGCCGGGACGGCGCGGCTTCGGCGGTCGGGGGTGTCACCGGTGCCGGCGCAGGCGTCACCACCGGCGGGTTCGGCCGCTGCCAGCCGCCTTCGGGCCGCGAGGGGCGGTTCCAGCCCGGCCGGCTCGGCGCGGTTTCGCCGGTAGAGGGCGCACCCGGTGCCGGCGTGGGCGTCACCACCGGCGGATTGGGCCGCTGCCAGCCCCCCTCGGGGCGCGACGGCCGCGACCAGGTCGGATTGCCCGAGCCCGGCTGCGAAGGCCGCCGCCAGCCCGTGCCGCTGCCATCGGGCAGCGGGCGCGGCGGGCGCGTGGCATCGGGTGCCGGCGGCGTATCCGGCGCGACATCGCTCGGCGCCGGCAGGCTGGGCCGGCCGCGCCGCCAGCCCGGCGTGCCGTCCGGCCGGAAATTGTCGGGGCGCGTCACCGGCGGGCGGGTGCCGCCCCCCGGTGCGTCGGGCGTGGTGCCGGGGCGCCCGCCCCAGCCCGGCCGGTCGGGCCGTCCGCCGCCCGGCGGGCGCGACCAGCCCGATCCCGGCTGGTTCGGCCTTCCCGCGCCCGGCGTGCCCGGCCCGTCCGGCCGGTGGAAGCGGCCCGGCGGCGGTCCCTGGAAGCCGCCGTCGCGCCAGTGGCGGAAGCGCAGCGCCTGGTCGCGCCGGCGGCGCTGCTCGGTGTCGAAGCGCCGGCGCCACGCCGCCGCGTCGCTGCGCGCATGGTAGCGCGCCCAGCCGGGATAGCGGCTGCGGCCGATGTCCCAGCTCTGGATGAAGCTGAAGATCAGCGGGCTGGTATCGATCCAGACATCGGCATCGACCGGCCGATAGTCGCGCCCCGACATCGCGTCGCGCAGCCGCAGCGCACGGTCGTACAGGTCGCCCGCGGCATCGTCATAATCGCCGAACTCGCCGCGCGGCGCGGCCTCGCCATCGGCGTCATAGACCATCGCCAGTCGCCCGCTCTCATAGGCGAAGCTCATCCCCGGCTCGACCGCCAGGAACGGCCCGCGCGCGCCGGGCGCGAAATAATAGCTGCGGATGCCGCCCTCGCCCGCATCCTCGACGATGATCGTGTAGCCGTCGGTCGTCTGCCACGCCCAGGGCTCGGCGCCTTCGAAGGGAAAGGCGAAGTCGGGCGGCGAGTCGCCGATCGCGTCCCACAGCGCATCGGCCCGATCGATCCACTGATAGTCTTCGGCAGACTGAGGGCCGGCCTGTCCCGCCGCCTTCGCAACCGGCGCCGCCGCCATCGCCAGGCCGGGCATGGCCAACGCCACGCCCGCCAGCATACCCAGCCGGAACATCCTCTCGAACCGCATCGCCCATCCCTCCTGCATGTCCGCGCAAATTTCCACCCCGGGCGCTGAACGGCGGGTGAAATGTGCGTGCAGCTTTGCGAAAGGAAGCGGCGAACGCCAGCCGCCGTTCCTCGGGCAGTTGGCACGGCGCCGCATCAAGCGGTCAATCCGGGGTGGCACCGCAATGGGTCAGTTCCTACATCCCACTAGAAACCCCAACAGAACAAAGCTAGAACCCTCGGCATGGCACTTACCACCATTTCCGTCCGCGGCGCGCGCGAGCACAATCTCAAGGGCGTGGACGTCGATATCCCGCGCGACACGCTCACGGTGATCACCGGCCTGTCGGGCTCGGGCAAGTCGAGCCTCGCCTTCGACACCATCTATGCCGAGGGCCAGCGCCGCTATGTCGAGTCGCTCTCGGCCTATGCGCGCCAGTTCCTCGAGCTGATGCAGAAGCCCAATGTCGAGCATATCGAGGGGCTCAGCCCCGCCATCTCGATCGAGCAGAAGACGACCTCGCGCAATCCGCGCTCGACGGTCGCCACGGTCACCGAGATCTACGATTACATGCGCCTGCTCTGGGCGCGCGTCGGCGTGCCCTATTCCCCGGTCACCGGCCTGCCGATCAGCGCGCAGACCGTGTCGCAGATGGTCGACCGCGTCCTCGCGCTGCCCGAGGGCACCCGCCTGCTCCTGCTCGCCCCCGTTGTTCGCGGCCGCAAGGGCGAGTATCGCAAGGAGCTCGCCGAGTGGCAGCGCGCCGGCTTCCAGCGCGTCCGCATCGATGGCGAGACCTATCTGATCGAGGAAGCCCCCGCCCTCGACAAGAAGTACAAGCACGACATCGAAGTGGTGGTCGATCGCCTCGTCGTGCGCGACGACATCGCCACCCGCCTGGCGGAGTCCTTCGAGACCGCGCTCAAGCTGGCCGAGGGCCTCGCCTATGTCGACCTGGTCGACGCGACCGTCGCCGAAGCCACCGGCGCCCGCGTGGCGGAGGCCCGTGCCGAGTTCAACGTCACCGGCGGCGCGATGAAGGGCACCGGCATCCCGGACAACCGCATCGTCTTCTCCGAGAAGTTCGCCTGCCCGGTCTCCGGCTTCACCATCCCCGAGATCGAGCCCCGCCTCTTCTCGTTCAACGCCCCCCAGGGCGCCTGCCCCACCTGTGACGGCCTCGGCGAGAAGCTGGTGTTCGACGAGGATCTCGTCGTCCCCAACCACGAGCTCAGCATCAAGAAGGGCGCGGTCGTGCCCTGGGCCAAGTCCAACCCGCCCTCGCCCTATTACATGCAGGTGCTCGGCAGCCTCGCCCGCGAGTTCGGCTTCAGCCTCGACACGCCGTGGCGCGAGCTGCCCGGCGAGGTCCAGCTGATCATCCTCCACGGCACCGGCGGCAAGCCGGTCACCCTCACCTTCATCGACGGCAAGAAGAGCTACGACGTCCGCAAGCCGTTCGAGGGCGTGATCGGCAATCTCAACCGCCGCATGCTGCAGACCGAGAGCGCGTTCATGCGCGAGGAGCTCAGCAAGTACCAGGCCGCGCACCCCTGCGAGGTCTGCCACGGCGCCCGCCTCAAGCCCGAGGCGCTGGCGGTGAAGATCGCCGGCGAGGACATCAGCCACGCCACCCGCCTCTCGGTGGTCGACGCGCTCGCCTGGTTCGAGAAGCTCCCCGCCACGCTCACCGATCAGCAGCGCGAGATTGCCCGCGCGATCCTCAAGGAGATCGACGAGCGGCTCGGCTTTCTCAACAATGTCGGGCTCGACTATCTCAACCTGAACCGCACCTCGGGCACCCTGTCCGGCGGCGAGAGCCAGCGCATCCGCCTCGCCAGCCAGATCGGCTCCGGCCTGTCCGGCGTGCTCTACGTCCTCGACGAGCCGAGCATCGGCCTCCACCAGCGCGACAACGACATGCTGCTCGCCACCCTCCGCCGCCTCCGCGACCTCGGCAACACCGTGATCGTCGTCGAGCATGACGAGGATGCGATCCGCAGCGCCGACTATATCCTCGACATGGGCCCGGGCGCCGGCGTCCATGGCGGCGAGATCGTTGCGCGCGGCACCCTGGACGAGATCCTCAACACCAAGGGCAGCGTCACCGCCGACTATCTCAACGGCACCCGCCAGATCGAAGTGCCGAAGAAGCGCCGCAAGGGCACCGGCAAGAAGCTCACCGTCGAGAACGCCACCGCCAACAATCTGCGCGGCGTCACCGCGAGCATCCCGCTCGGCACCTTCACCTGCATCACCGGCGTCTCGGGCTCGGGCAAGTCGAGCTTCACGATCGACACGCTCTATGCCGCCGCCGCGCGCCAGCTCAACGGCGCCCGCCTGCTCGCCGGCAAGCATGACAAGATCACCGGCCTCCAGCACCTCGACAAGGTGATCGACATCGACCAGTCGCCGATCGGCCGCACCCCGCGCTCGAACCCGGCGACCTATACCGGCGCCTTCACCAGCATCCGCGACTGGTTCGCCGGCCTGCCCGAGGCGCAGGCGCGCGGCTACAAGCCTGGCCGCTTCAGCTTCAACGTCAAGGGCGGCCGCTGCGAAGCGTGCCAGGGCGACGGCGTGCTCAAGATCGAGATGCACTTCCTGCCCGACGTCTATGTCACCTGCGACGTCTGCCACGGCGCGCGCTACAACCGCGAAACCCTCGAAGTGAAGTTCAAGGGCAAGAGCATCGCCGATGTGCTCGACATGACGGTCGAGGACGCGGTCGAGTTCTTCAAGGCGGTCCCGCCGATCCGCGACAAGATGGCGATGCTCGCCGAAGTCGGCCTGGGCTATGTCAAGGTCGGCCAGCAGGCGACCACCCTGTCCGGCGGCGAGGCGCAGCGCGTCAAGCTCGCCAAGGAACTCGCCCGCCGCGCCACCGGCAACACGCTCTACATCCTCGACGAGCCGACCACCGGCCTGCACTTCGAGGACGTGCGGAAACTGCTGGAAGTGCTCCACGCGCTGGTCGAGCAGGGCAACACCGTGGTGGTGATCGAGCACAATCTCGACGTCATCAAGACCGCCGACTTCCTCCTCGACCTCGGCCCCGAAGGCGGCGTCAAGGGCGGCGAGATCGTCGCCCAAGGCACGCCGGAAGAGGTGGTGAAGGAACCGCGGAGCTTCACGGGGAAGTATCTGGCGCCGTTGCTGAGGAAGCGTCCGGTTGGGGAGAGCGTGGCGGCGGAGTAGGTTGCCTCCCCTCGCTTCCCGTACGCGAAGATAAGACCCACTAGCTCTCATGATTGGAAAATTCGACTAATTTTCCTTTCATCTCATCAATTAGGCCAATGAGATCTCGCAGGTTTGTCGAATAAGAATTTTATAGATAAAAATTAGACTTACTACCTTCGCGGAAAGCCATACTTTTTACGCAATGGCCTACATCGCCTTAACTTTCTTTCTTTTTCCTTATCCATAAGCTCACTAACAGCTAAAAATGTTATAAATGCCTGATATATATTCCATATAAAAGATTTTAGCCTAATTATTGAAAAAGCCACCAACCCAGAAACGATAAAAAAAGAAAAGCAATTCACGAGCGTTTTAATTATATTCAAACCATCACTTGAAAAATTGATGTTAATTTTAAAAAGCTCGACGCCACCAACAATTTTAACGACTACTGAAACAGATAAAGTAATTAGAAAAATGTAAAAAACCGACAGAAAATTAAAGAATACGTTCTTGAATACAGAAATACCTTCACCCCCCATAGGGACGGTGGCAAGTTTTATCATTAATTTATGATCTGTTACCGTGGCAAATATCGCAAATCCACCAATCAAAAACCCAAGTATCTGAACAGAAAGGTTAAACCCTATGTCAGATGCCAATAATACAGCCTTGTAAGCCTGATCGCACTGAACATTTATAGCCCAATTGGCTGAAATGAATCCATTTATTACGAACAGCACAAGATAGGTGTATTGATTAAACTTCGATTTTGTCAGCTTCGTACTAGCCCTGTAGACCTGCCACAGGCTCTTTTCCTTTACTAGATCAACCTTCCAGTCTACAATCATAAAAATCTCATTAGGCGCAGAATTTTCTCCATTACACCTGGCGCGGTCGGAATTCGACGAATTTTACCTTCGTCGCCTAACTTCACATATACATCGACAAGCTCTTTTCTGAGATCAGCGTCGTTCGCCGGAGGCTCCCCTATTGGAATACTCAACGCGAACTCATCGTTGTCGACTTTCAATCGGAAACCAGCGGCATCTTCGCCCTCGATCTCGATGTGGGTGTTCTGACCCTCCGCGACCTCGGAGATTTTGGCTTCAGCCTCCTTTTTATTCATACCACGCGGATCGCTAGCCAGCACCTCCAAACGCGTCGGACGGAGTGGCCGGAATGAATGCTCGACTGCGGCGATGGCAGCCGAAGCATCGAGCTCGTCATTCGGCTCCATCAGCCGAAACTTCACCTGCTTTATCTTTTTGAAGCGTTGGATAACGTCGGTGATTTCTTCCTCACCGGCTACTGGCACTACAGCCAACACCGGTGGAGGAACCCGACGCTGCAAATCCTTAATTGTGAGACGATCCACACCACGCCTCGTTACGTTATCACTCTCGTATCTTTGCCGAATATATCGGTGCCACTGCTCGCGCAGTAGATATTCCGCTGTCGCCCGAAAGGATTCCAAACTCGGGGCTGCCACAGTCTCAGCAAAATACAACAAACGGTGATTATTTAACAATAGCACAAAAAATGCAGATGGAGCAGACTCCATTGTTCTGACATCTTCGACAATTCCAATATCTCTTCTGAATATCTGCTGCCGAATTAGAACTGTATCTTTGACGAAGTGCCCCGAAATGGCCAAAATTGGACCAGACTTCTCCTCTCCAACTTTGGAAATAACGACTTTATGGAATCGATATGTCGTCTCACCTCGCGTTCGAACCGTTCCATCCTGAGTGAACGCTGGCACGACAATTTCCTCGGCATGATCGAGTAAAACCTCATCAGGCCCGAATCGTAAGATAAAATTGGCTAGCGATAGGTCGTTCTGCCTCACAATGCCTCCCCTTCCCGAAGCCTTGATTAGCAAAATCAAATAATAATGCGATACGTTCGAGCAGGAAGGAGTGCATCTTCATCTTCCAACATCCGCACAAAGTGCGCGGGCAGACCCAACCACGCGAGAATCCTTCTTGTCGGTCTTGAAAGGCCCCTCCTGAACTGACCTTCTCCATTCCGGACATGGTTCCGCTCGCCCGCCTTCCCCCACCTTCCCCGAACCGCTATATTCCCCGCATGGCAAAGCTCTCGCCCATCGTCTCGGAATTCGCCTCCACGGAGGAGGAGGAAGCGCATGACGCGTGGTTCCGCGCCAAGGTGGAGAAGGCGCTCGCCTCCACCGCACCGCGCATCCCGCATGCGGAAGTGATGGCGAAGGTCGAGGCGATCCTAGACCGGCACAAGTGACGCTGCCGGTCGTCTGGGACGCGGCGGCCGAAGCAAGCCTGCTTGAGATTTTCGACTATATCGCCCCGCGCAACAAGGCGGCGCGCTACGCCTGTACGCAGCACTCAAGCACGCGGCGGATCCCCTGCCCCAGCATCCGGAACTCCATCGCCCAGGCCGCATCCCCGGCACGCGCGAGGCGGTCGTCCACCCCAATTATATCCTGATCTATCGCGCCCTTCCGAGCGCCATCGAAGTCCTCGCGATCATCCACGCCCGCCAGCTCTATCCGTAGACGCACCCCCTTCGCTTCCCCGGCGAAAGCCGGGCCCCAGGGTTTCTCTGCCGTTCCGCTTGTTACCCTGGGCCCCGGCTTTCGCCGGGGAACAACAGTGCCACCTCACTCCTCCACCAAAAAGAACAAACCAAAAACAAACCGCTGTCCTACAGCCCCCCTTCCAGCATATCTGGCGAGTCCTCAACCAAACCGAGAGGACCGCCACCATGACCAAGCACCAGGAATTCCTGCCGCCCTATGGCGATCCGGACGTGATCGCCCTGCCCGTCGACGAGTACACCAAATCCCCCTCGCAGCGGATCGCCGGCTGGTCCGGCGCCAGCCAGGCGAAGTTCCTGCGCGCGATCGCCGAGGGGGCCACGGTCGGCCAGGCGTGCCGGCTGGTCGGGCTCAGCCAGCAATCGGCCTATGCCTTCCGCCTCTCCACGCGCGGCGCGCAGTTCAAGCTCGGCTGGGAAGCCGCCGCGCTCCATGCCCGCAACGTGCTGGCCGATGCGCTGATGGAGCGCGCGCTCCACGGCAATATCGAGACGATCACCCGCCCCGACGGCAGCGAGGTCGAGCGCCACCGCTTCGACAACCGGCTCGGCATGGCGATGCTCAGCCGGCTCGATCGCCTGGCCGACAAGGCGGCGCGGGAAGCCACCCATGCCGCCGCCCGCCTCGTCGCGCAGGAGCTCGATGCCTATCTCGAGCTGCTCGGCCAGGATATGGGCCCGGCGCGCGCCGGCCTGTTCCTCGCGCAGCGGATCGAGCCGGCCGGCGAGGACGATCTCGCGCCGATCCGCACCCTCGCCCGCGCCGATCACTGGCTGCGCACCCACACCGACCTCGCCTTGTCCGTGGACGATCTCGATCCCGCCGCCCGCGACCAGTGGTCCGCCGCCGACTGGGCCCGCGCCGAGGCCGTCGGGCTGGTCGCGCTCGCCCCCGCGCCCGCACGCATGGACATTCAAGCGATTCAAGATTTCCCCGAGGCCCCCGACACGCCCGAGGACGACCCCCGCGTCTGGTGGGACAACCACGACGAGAAGTGGCGCACCGATTTCCCGCCGCCCGCGGATTTCCACGGCGAGGAGGACGGCGACTATGGCGAGGAGGATTATTCGCGCGAGCTGACCGTCGAGGAAGAGGAACTGGTCGAGGCTCCGCGCCGCGCCGAGATCGCCGCCCAGCGCCTGGCCGAAGGCGCAGCCCGCGATCGCTGGTTCGCCGTGCTCGCCACGCCGCATGTGCATGCCTCTGGCGCCGCCGCCGTCACCGGCTACACTGGCCCCGGGGAAGAGGGGACAGGCACATGCCCGAGCAGCTGACACCGGAGGATCTCGAGCGCATCGCGCGGATCGAGGCGGAGACCGCGGAGCAGGCGGCGCGCGAGAATGAGGGGATCGCCGGCGCAAAGGTCATGTACGCGGTGATCTGCTTCGTCTTCTGCTTCCCCTTCCTGATCTATCCGCTGCTGGCGATCTGGCTCGGCCATCTGCCGGCACGCTTCACCGCCTGGATCTGGCCGGCGATGCCGTTCGTGATGGTGGCGCTCGTCCTGGCCGCGGGCATCTGGCTGCGCGGCCGGCTCACGCTGCCCAATGGCTGGGAGTTCGAGGGACGACGGCTGCGTATCCTGCTGGTGGCGGCGGTGCTGGCGCCCTTGGTGCTCAGCCTTGCCTGGGCGCTGCTCAAGGGGCCGTTCTGGGCGCTGGTACAGTCCAATCCCTTCCTCGCGGAAATGCTCGACGGCTATTGAGCATGGCACGGGGAAGAAAAAGCCGCCCCTTGTATTGCGGCGCCGGCACCCCATCTAACATCTGCTACAGTCGCACATCGACGGTTTTCGGCGCTTTGCGGCCCCTCTTCCTTCCTTCTGCCCCTTGCAGCGCGAGGTCCGCTCGCACTGGGCGCGGCCGATAATACAAGGAAGAATCGCATGAGCCACACCGGAACCGTCAAGTTCTTCGACGCAGTCAAGGGCTTCGGCTTCATTACGCCGGACGGCGGGAACCAGGACCATTTCGTCCATATCTCCGCCGTCGAGCGTTCGGGCCTGGGCACGCTCAGCCAGAACCAGCGCGTGAACTATGAGCTGGAGAACGACAAGCGCGGCCGGGCATCGGCAGCGAACCTGTCGCCGGCTGAATAACGGACACCGAACAGGCGGCCTCGGCCGTCCGGCGGCGTCCCCAAAGTCCCCCTTTAGGGGGCGCCGCCACCCCACGTCCTCTCTTGGAGAACGCACAAGTGGCAAACCAACCCGATTACCGGGCTCAGGCGGCGAAATGCCGTGCCGAGGCCGAGGCAGCGACGCTCGACAATGTCCGCGAACAGCGGCTGCGGGCAGAGGCGGCCTGGCTCGATATGGCGCTCCGCCAGGAACAGGTCGCCCGCTCGCGCATTGCACGAGAGGCGGCAAGTCCGGCCGTCCAGACAATAACACAGGAAACTACATGAACTTTTTCAATCGCGTACACGAAACTCAGATTACCCGCGGTGCGAGCAAGCCTTTCGAGGCCTTTGTCCCGCTCCACCGCCGTCTCTTCCCCCTCGATGCCAAGCGTCAGCGCGCCATTGCCCGCGCCGCGGTGCTCGAGGTGCTCGGCTAACCAGGCCGGCATTTTCCGGGGCCCTCGACCGGCCCCGCCCAGCATTCGCTTCGTCCCCGGCGCATCCGCCCGTCCGGTCTCAGACCGCGACCAGCCGAGCGCAGCGGTGGTTCGCTCCCGTCCCCATGGCGCCTATGTTCCGGCCCGGGGCGGGGCAAATCCTAGTAACAAGGGGATGTCCATGAAGCGTATCGCTGTTCTGCTGCCGGTGATCCTGGCAGCCTGCAATTCCGGTCCCAGCGTCACCGCAACCAATGCCTCGGTCGAGGAAGTCTCGAACAAGGTGGCGGCGGCGCAAGGGTCCGGCAATTTCATCCGGCCGGGCCAGTGGACCAGCAAGGCCACCGTCAATCTCGAGATGCCGGGCATGGACAAGATGCCGCCCGAGACCGTGCAGAAGATGAAGGAAGCGGCGAGCAAGGGGGTCGAGGCGACCACCTGCGTCACCGAAGCCGATGTGAAGTCGCCCAAGGCGGGGATGTTCGGCGGCGACAAGAGCTGCCGCTATGACCATTACACCATGGCCGGCGGCACCATCGACGCAAAGCTGACCTGCGAGGCGCAGGGCCAGAAGCGGGTGATGACGGTCAAGGGCACCTATTCGGCCGACAGCTACCACATCGAATCCACGGCGGAGGCCGGCCCGATGGGCAAGATGTCGTCGACCATCGACGCCAAGCGCACCGGCGAGTGCACGGGCAAGGAGAAGAGCTGAGCGGAGGTTTTGGTTTGGGTCGGCGGGGCCTCGGAACAGTCGCCCCGTCCGCCCGTTCTGGCCGAAACGTCTTGATGAAACGAGGAATTTCAATGGCCACCACCCGCAAACCGAGCAGCAATCCGACGCCAGCCAAGCGCACTCCGGCAAAGCGAAGCAGCACTACCGCCGCCAAGAAGCCCGCGGCCCGCAAGGCCAAGGCACCGGCGGCGAAGGCCCCGGCCCAGGCATCGGCGCCCCGCTCGGCCCACACCGCCGGCATCGCCGCCATCGGCGCGCTCGCCGTCACGGTGCTGGGCGCAGCCGCCTTCGGGGCATGGCGCATCCTCCGCCGTCCGAGCGAGGGCATCGTCCCGACGGACCTGCTCGGCGACACGCATCCCGACGGGTCGGAGCGGGCCATCGACGCCTTCCGCCCCGATCCCACCGCCCCGGTGCCGGCCTCGGAACGCGAGCAGTTCCGCCCCGCCCTGGCTACCGCCGGGATGGACGTAAACTCATGATGCAGGCGAAACTTTTCGGCCTTCCCATGCATTCCGCAAGCGAGCGGGTTCATGGAGGAGAGACAAGATGCGCACCCTAATCCTCGGCCTCGCCGCGGCGACGGCGCTGGCCGGCTGCACCGAATATGGCGCCGGCCCCGGCAGCGGCTATTCGGGCTATCGGGACTATGACTATAACCGCCCGGATCCCGCCTATAACGGCTATTATGCCGACCGATATTACCGCGAGGGCCGCAACTATCGCGAGCAGCGACTGAGCCGGAACGACCGGGTCTATCGGGGCCAGGACGGCCGCTACTACTGCCGTCGCTCGGACGGCACCACCGGCCTGGTGGTCGGCGCGGCGGCCGGCGGCGTGCTCGGTGCGATCATTGCCCCCGGCGGCTCGGAAGTGCTCGGCGCACTGATCGGCGCGGCGGCCGGTGGCGCGGTCGGCACCTCGGTCGACAAGGGCGAGGTCCGCTGCCGCTGATTACTCGAAAGGGTAGCCTTCAAGCCGGGCCCCCGACGCCCTAGATTGGGGGTCCGGCTAAGAGGGAGACCGAGAAGATGACGACCCGTACCGCGACTGCCCGCTACGAAGGCTTCGGCAAGGAAGGCAAGGGCCACATCACCACCCAGTCCGGGGTGCTGACCGACCAGTTCTACGGCTTCAACACCCGTTTCGGCGATGAACCCGGCACCAATCCGGAAGAGCTCGTCGCCGCTGCCCATGCCGGCTGCTTCACCATGGCGCTCAGCTTCGCCCTGGCCCGGGCCGGGTTCAGCGAAGGCTCGCTGGAGACCAGCGCCGCCGTGAAGCTCGAACAGGATGGCGACGGCTTCACCATCACCCGCTCGGACCTGACGCTCAAGGCCAGCGTCCCGGGCCTGGCCCAGGAACAGTTCGAGGCCCTGGCCGCCGGCGCCCATGCCAATTGCCCGGTCTCCAAGCTGCTCAAGGCCGAGAGCAAGCTCGACGCTACCCTGGTCTGATCGGGCTGCTTGCAATGTAGGATTTCGGCTGCTCCACCATGGCGGTGGAGCAGCCGGTCCGATCTCATTCCCTGGGCTTTTGCGCGACGCGGACGCGACGTCGGCGTGCCGATAGCTGTTCCCCGGCGAAAGCCGGGGGCCAGGGTTTCTCTGCCGCATCGCTTGTGACTCTGGATCCCGGCTTTAGCCGGGGAACGGGTAAACAATGGGAGCGCAGCGCCAGCCGCGCGCAAATCCCAGATCGGCGCCCATCCCCAAACGCAAAAGGGGCCCGGCATTGCTGCCAGGCCCCGTGTCGCCGGACTGCTGCCGTGGACCCGGACGGATCTTCGGCATGGTTTCGGCGGCTCCTCGGCCCGCGCCGGCAAGGGCAAGCGAGCTTCGGTCCGGTCGTCGAGGCTGGCCGTTCTCCACGCATCCCGAAGGAAGCGCTGCGGTTACCAGCCTCGGCGGCCCGCTTCGTTTCTCCGGCCGGGACCGGAAATCGGAAGCAATGTTCGGATGCTGTTGCTCCGCTCGATCCGCTCCGTCCTTCCACCCTGCTTGCGCAGGACTTCCGGCTGGCCAAATCTCCCGGCGGTCCGTTCCTTCGTTCCCGGATCCGGCCGCTTGCGCGCCCATCTCCGCGAACCAGGGTTCCGCACCCTTTCCGTCTCGCCCGTCCGCATCGGGCCATGCTTGCGCACCGCCTTCCGCTTCCGCTCCGGAGCCCATTTGCATGGACCCGTCACTCGCACTTCCACCAGCACTTGCGTGCCACTTTCCGTGCTCGCCTCCAGCCACACTTGCGTGCCGCTCTCGGCTTCCACGTCGTATCCTGCTTGCGCAACATACTCCGTTTCCCGGTCGATCCGGGCTCCGGCGTCCCTCAGGGTCTCGGCAGCGCCTGGGCGGCACTTCGATCCTGCAACTTTCCGGGGCTTCGCATCCCCGAACCGTTCCCGAATGCGGTTTCCCGAAGGCACCAGCACCGTTTCCGATCCGTGTAAGCTTCTGATCTTGCTTTGGTTTCCCGCCGCCGGACTGTTCCGCTTACAGTTATGATGGTGTCATCGAACCCGAGTCGCGCAAAGTGGAAAACAGGCCTGCAGACTTGTGCAAACTGTGGATAACGTGGACAACTAGGTAATAATATTGCGCGGAGACCAGTTGGGAGGGGCCAATTCGAACCCGGCGAAATCGAAGCCCGGCACGACGATGCAGCTCACCAGCGCCCATCCATGCGGCGCTTCGGTCGCCTGCCAGCGACTCGCCGGGACCAGGCACTGGGGCGCATAGCCTTGGATGGGGTCACCGCCAAGTCGGGTCGTCACCGGATTTTCATCGGCGGCGTCGGCGATGTGGAGATCGAGCGGGCTGCCGGCGTGCCACAGCCACCATTCCTCGGCGTCGACCCGGTGCCAGTGCGAGCGCTGCCCCTGCTCGAGCAGGAAATGGATGGCGGTGCCCCTGGATCGACCATCGCTGCCGGGCGCGGCCCGCCAGGTCTCGCGGTACCAGCCCCCTTCGGGATGCGGCATCAAACCGAGCTTTTCGATGATCGCCTTGGCGGGATCCATTGCCTTCCTTTCCGATGAACGGCACGTAGTTTTGCGTTCATGAAACCTGATCTGGATCAGGAACGTTACGTTGCCGGTTTATCCATAAGTGCAGCAGGAGTGAGACATGCGTAAACTGATTCTGGCGCTCGGCGCCTTTGCCGTGGCGGTGCCCACGGCCAGTGTCCTTCCCATCGCGGCCAACGCCGCACCGGCCGCCAAGGCCGGCATCGGCAGCGACTTCGCGCCGCAGCAGCGCTATCGCAAGCGCTATGCCTATCGCGAGTGGCAGGGCCGTGACGGCAAGCGCTATTGCCGCAAGCCCGACGGCACCACCGGCCTGGTGGTCGGCGGCGTGGCCGGCGCGCTGGTCGGCCGCACCATCGATACCCGTGGTGACCGTACCGTCGGCACGCTGCTCGGCGCCGCCGCCGGTGCCGTCGCCGGCCGCGAGATCGAGCGGAGCGGCAGCCGCAAGTGCCGCTAAGCTCCGTATGGAGCGGATGACGGCCCGCCCGGCGCATGCGCCGGGCGGGCCGTTTCCTATGGGAACCGGCCTGTTAACTCCTGTCTGCTAGAACGGGAGCCATGCTCCGCGTACTTGTCCTCTCCACGCTCTTTCCCGATGCGTCGCGTCCGAATTTCGGCATCTTCGTCGAGCGGCAGACGCTGTCGCTGGCCGAGCGGAGCGATGTCGAAGTCCGTGTCGTCGCGCCGCGTGGCCTACCGCCCGGCCCGCTGGCCTGGCTCGGCCGCTATGCCCGCCTCGCCGCCCAGCCGGCCCGGGAGCAGTGGAAGGGGCTGACGGTCGACCGTCCCCGCTTCCTCAACCTGCCCGGCACCGGCGGCCGCTTCCACGCCCGTGCCATGGCCGCCGCGCTGACGCCGCTGCTGCGGGAGATCCGCAAGGACTTCCCCTTCGACGTGATCTCGGCCGAATTCTTCTTCCCCGACGGCCCCGCCGCCATCCTGCTCGGCCGCCGCTTCCATGTGCCGGTGTCGATCAAGGCGCGCGGATCGGACATGCATGACTGGGGCCGCCGCCCCGGTATCGGCAAGCAGGTCATCGCCGCCGGCCAGGCAGCGGACGGCGTGCTCTCGGTCAGCGAAGCGATGCGCGACGACATGATTGCCATGGGGGTGCCGGGAGAGAAGATCGAGACGATCACCACCGGCGTGGACCTGACCCGCTTCACCCCCCGCGACCGCGCCGAGGCCAAGGCGGCGCTGGGCGTCTCCGGTCCCCTCGTCCTCTCGGTCGGCGCACTGATCCCGATCAAGGGGCACGACATCGTCATCGACGCCGTCGCCACCCTGCCCGACGTCACCCTGTGGATCGCCGGCGAAGGCGGCGACCGCAAGCGGCTAGAGGCGCAGGTCGAGCGGCTGGGCCTGGGCGACCGGGTGAAGCTGCTCGGCTCGGTCCCGCCGGACCGCGTCGCCGCTGCGCTCGCCGCCGCCGATGCGATGGCCCTTGCCTCGGAGCGCGAGGGCCTGGCCAATGCCTGGCTCGAGGCGCTGGCGAGCGGCACGCCCGTCGTCATCCCCGATGTGGGGGGCGCCCGCCAGGTCGTGACCAGCCCGGTCGCCGGCCGGATCGTCGCACGCACCCCCGCCGCCTTCGCCAGCGCGCTGGGCGCGTTGATCGCCGCCCCGCCGCATGCCGCGGACACCCGCGCCATCGCCGCGCCCTTCACCTGGGCCGCCAACAGTGCCCGCCTCCACGCCTTTCTCCGTCGCCTCGCAGACCAACGCGTCGCCTAGCGAGGGAACCGCCTTGCCGTGCCCACCGTTCGTGCCCGGGGCATGACGGAGAGAGAAAGACGATGAACCCCTTTCGTACCCTGCCCGAGCCTGCCGCCGATGCGCCGCCGCTCGTCTATTATATCCTGCCGCCCGAACAGGATGCCGAGGCCCCGATCGGCCCCGGCGACCTGGAGATCGAATTCGAGTTCGAAGCCGATTCGGACGCCGACGACGAATGAGCCATTTCCGCGTTGACTAGCCCGCGCCGCTCCCTGACATTCATGACAGTCAAGTTACCAGCGGCGGAGACCGAGTGATGGCGGGCAAGAAGGACAAGAAGGCCGGCGAGACCAAGCCGGAGAAGAAGGGCTTTCTCCCGAAGAGCATCGCCGGGATGAAATTGCCCAAGGAACTGCGCAAGCAGCTCGATGCGCTCGCGAAGCACCCCGTGGTGAACGACCTGCTCGCCGCGGGCCTGGTGGCGCTCGCCGCCAAGCTCAAGCCGAGTGAGAAGGCCGAGCCGGCAGCGGAAGCCGCTCCGGCGCCAGCGCCTGAACCGGTCGCTGCGCCCGCGCCGGCAACCGCAGCGGCCAAGCCGGTGGCGAAACGCGTGCGCAAGCCGGCGAGCACCGCCGCGAAGCCCGCTGCCAAGGCTCCCGCGAAGACCGAGGCCAAACCTGCCGAAAAGGCACCCGCCAAGGCCCCGGCAAAACCGGCCACCGCCAAGCCGGCAGCGACGAAGGCCCCGGCCAAGTCCGCAGCGCCCAAGCCGGCCGCCAAGGCTGCGACGGCCAAGGCACCCGCCGCCAAGCCCGAAACGAAGCCTGCGGCGACCAAGGCCGCAGCCAAGCCCAAGACTGCAGCGGCTAAGCCCGCAGCTGCCCCCGCTGCCGCGGAGGCGGAAAAGCCCGCGCCCAAGCCGCGCAAGCCCGCCGCCGCCAAGGCACCGGCTGCCACCCCGCGCGCCACGACGCGCCGCACCAAGTCGACATCGCCCAAGACGACGCGCTGATCGGCTGCTAGGGCACGCGCCGGATCAAACAGGGGGTAATGATGGAAGACAAGCCGCACGCCGCGGGGCCGGCGCACGGGCTGGAGCGCATGGCGTTCTTTTCAGACGCCGTGTTCGCGATCGCGATCACGCTGCTGGTGATCGAGATCCATGTGCCGCATATCGAGGCACCCTATACCGACGAGGCGTTCCTCAAAGGGCTGGCCAAGCTCACCCCCAGTTTCATCGGCTTCCTGGTCTCCTTCTTCGCGATCGGCCTGTTCTGGATCGGGCATCACCGCGCCTTCGCCTGTGCGCGGCACTGGAGCCCGAAGCTGTTCGCGCCCAATCTCTTCCTGCTCTGCTCGATCGCGGCGATGCCCTTCTTTACCGCCTTCTCCTCCGAATATTATGGCCACCGCGTGCCGGCCGCCTTTTATTGCGGCTGGATGGTGGTGATCTCGATCTTCAACATCCTGGTCCAGCGCATCCTCACTGCCCCGCCGGTGATCGACGAGCACCTGCCCGCCGAGCAGCCGCGGATGATCCGCCAGCGCGGGCTGGCCGCGCTGCTCGGCTCGCTGACCGCCTTCGTCACCAGCCTGTTCGTGCCGCCGCTCGGCCAGGTCGCGCTGATCACCATCCCGCTCTGGCGGCTGCTGATCGCCCGGCTGGCGCCGTCGCGCTGAGGTTCAGCGCTGCTTCGCCCAGGCGCGATATTGCCGGGCGCTGAGATCGACCAGATCGCCCTGCATCAGGTTCATGTCGATCAGATGCAGGCCCCAGTCCTTGAGGATGGTAGCGCCCAGCTTCACATCGCCCTGGATCGTATCGGTGCGTGGATCATTGGGATCGGCATTCACCGTCACCGCCAGATAGTTGAACCCGTCCCTGCTGACGCATTCGGCGGATAGCAGGCCGGGCACGCTGACGAACGGCGTCGTCACCGGCGGGCCGTCCTTGCTCCACGCCTCGGCCGCCCCCTGCACCATCATGTTGCCGCCGGCGTTGAGATAGGCATGCGCCACCGCCTTGCCGCCACCCAGCGCCGCCGGGTTGGTGCAGCCGGCCTCGACGCCCGGCCGATCGCCCTTGCCGAAGCGCGTGTTGGGCGGTGGCGGGGAATCGGCGCGGAAGCTCGCATAAGTGACCACGCAGCCCGCCTGGTCGGCGCTGCGGCACAGCGGGACGGTCGGAAACACGCCGCCGACCGTCTTGCCGATCGGCACCGGCACCGAGCTGCCGATCAGCATCGCCGACACCAGTTGTTTCTGCGCCGGCTTGCCGTCGATCGCAGTGGCGACCAGTCGGGTGAGGATCAGCGAGCCCTGGCTGTGCCCGATCAGCACGACGCCGCGGCCCTTGTTGTCATGGGCCATGTAATCGTCCCAGGCCGCCTTCACGTCGTTGAACGCGAGCTCCCGGTCGATGGCAGGCTGACCGCCCCCGATGAGGTTGCGCAACGCCGTGAGCGTCACCTGGCGATAGACCGGAGCGAACACCCGGCAATTGGCCCCGAACCGGGCCGCCTGGAACTGCGCGACCCGCTTCTCCTCAGGCCCCGGCACCAGGTCGCTGTTCGGCGTCGCATCCACCGAGATGGTCGGGTAGACGTAGAAACAGTCGAACTTCGGGGCCTTTGCCGGCTTGAGCGGCTCGAGCGTGCGCTTGCCGTCGGCGGCGACCACGGTGGCGGAGAGATCGGCGGTGCACGCATCCTGGCGCCCGGGGCGGCAGAGCCAGTTGGCCTCATTGCGATAGTCGGGCGTATCCGACCCGGCAGCCATCGCCAGCGCAAGCGCGAGAATCATGCGTGCATCCTCCCCTGTTTGGAGGGAGCTTACCCATGCCTCCGCACCTTCGTCACCCTGAACTTGTTTCAGGGTCCAAGGTCGGGCGGATATCGCCCGTCGCACATTGAATGCTGAAACAAGTCCAGCATGACAGCGTCAATCCAGCGGGTAGAGCGCCCCGGCGATCCAGCGCAGCTCGGCGCGCAGAACGCCCCAAGCGCGGGCGGCGGCGCGGCTGTCCATCGCCTCCACGCCGATGCCCTTCACAGCCAGCGCCTCGGTCAGCGCACGCGGCGGGCGAACCAGCGACTTGCCCGTGCCCAGCACCAGGAATTCCGGCTTGGGATCGAGCCCGAGCACCGGCGCCAGATCGGCTTCGGTCAGTTCGGCGATCGGTGGCGGCGTCCAGCCATCGGCGCGCTCGGGGGTAATCAGCAGGCCCTCGTACACGCCTTCGTCGACGCGGAACCCGCGCCCGGAGAAGCCGGAGATCACCGGCCCCTCCGCGCTGGCGCGCTTCACTTCCATCCGTTTAGCCGACGCGCTCTGCGCCGCTCGCGGCGTTCGGCTTTTCCTCGCGCGGGCCGGGCTTGAGGCCCAGCGTGATCAGCAGCGACGAGGAGACATAGATCGACGAATAGGTGCCGACGACGATGCCCAGCATCATCGCCGCAGTGAAGCCGCGCAGCACCTCACCGCCGAAGATCAGCAGCGACGCGAGCGCGAGCATGATCGTCAACGAGGTCATCACGGTACGCGGCAGCGTCTCGTTCACCGAAAGGTCGATGAGCTCGCTCATCCCCATCTTGCGGTACTTGCGCATGTTCTCGCGGATACGGTCGTCGATCACCATCTTGTCGTTGATCGAGTAGCCGATGATCGTCAGCACCGCCGCGACGATGTTCAGGTCGAACACCAGCTGGGTCAGCGCGAAGAAGCCCAGCGTCATCAGCACGTCGTGGATGATCGCCACCGCGGTCGAGATGCCGAACTGCCACTCGTAGCGGAACCACGAGAAGATCGCGATGCCGACGATCGCCAGCAGCACGGCCAGGATGCCGTTCTGCACCAGCTCGCCCGAGACCTTGCCCGACACGGTGGAGTAGTTGGTGAACTCGGCGCCGAACTTGCTCTTCAGTGCGGCCTTCACCGCTTCCACCATGGTGTTCGTCGCCGCCGGATCGCTCGATTCCGGCACCGGCAGGCGCACGGTCACCGTCGTCTTGTCGCCCAGCTGCTGGAGCGCGGCCTCACCGAAGCCGAGGTGGTTCACCGTCGAGCGCACCTGGTCGAGGTGCGGCTCGCTGGGGAACTTCTCCTCGATCGACACGCCGCCGACAAAGTCGACGCCCATGTTGAGGCCGTGGATCCCGACCAGTGCAACCGCCGCGACCGTAAGGAACGCGGTGATGGCAAAGGCGATATGGCGGACGCGAACGAACCCGATGTTCGTGTTGTCTGGGATGATCTTGAGGAGCCGCATGGCGCGTCGCTTCCTTAAATGTTGATTTCGGTCGGCCGATTACGGCGCAACCAGATCGTGACAAGCATGCGGGTGAACACGACAGCGGTGAACACCGAAGTCGCGATGCCGATCAGCAGCACGACCGCGAAGCCGCGCACCGGGCCGGAGCCCAGGATCATCATGATGACACCGGCGATGGCGTGCGTCACGTTAGCCTCGAAGATCGTGCGGCTGGCTTCCTTGTAGCCCAGTTCGATCGACTGGGTCACCGTCCGCCCGCGCCGCCGCTCTTCGCGGATGCGCTCGTTGATCAGCACGTTGGCGTCCACCGCCGTACCGATGGTCAGCACGAAGCCGGCGATGCCGGGCAGCGTCAGCGTCGCGTTGAGCAGACCCATCACGGCCAGGATGACCAGCACGTTGATGACCACT
Source organism: Sphingomonas kyeonggiensis (assembly GCF_014204495.1). Taxonomy (GTDB): domain Bacteria; phylum Pseudomonadota; class Alphaproteobacteria; order Sphingomonadales; family Sphingomonadaceae; genus Sphingomonas; species Sphingomonas kyeonggiensis_A. The sequence goes on from NZ_JACHLN010000003.1 coordinate 939,931, forward strand.
GCCAGCGTCGCATAGATGCCGAAGCGGCCATAGGTGAGGATCATGAAGGCGATCACGGCGATGACCGCGATGATCGAGGCGGTGATGCCGGCACGGATCGAGTCGGCGCCGAGCTCGGGGCTCACCGTCGATTCCTGCACGACCTTGAGCTTCACCGGCAGCTTGCCCGAACGCAGCGCGATCGCGAGCTGGTTGGCGCTCTCCACGGTGAAGCCGCCATTGATCACGGCGCTGCCGCCGAGGATCGGCTCGTTGATGTTCGGCGCCGAGATCACGACGCCGTCGATGATGATCGCGAACGGCTTGCCGCTATTCTCCTGCGTCACCTTGGCGAAGCGCTTCGAGCCTGCGCCGTTGAGCTGCAGCGTGACGCCCGGGGCGCCGGTCTGCTGGTCATAGGTCTGCTTGGCGTCGACGAGCATGTCGCCACTGATCATCACCTGCCGCTGCACGGCGACCTTGGCGCCGTTCTGATAGGGCAGGATCACATCGCCGGCGGGTGCTTCGCCACGCTGCACGGCGTTCTGGTCGGCGTTGACGTCGACCAGGCGGAACTCAAGCACCGCGGTCTGGCCGATCAGCGCCTTGAGCGCGGTCGGATCCTGCAGGCCGGGGACCTGCACGACGATACGGTTGCTGCCTTCGCGCACCACGGTAGGCTCGACCGTGCCCAGCGCGTTGATGCGGTTCTCGATCACTTCGCGGGCATCGCCCATCGCGGTGTCGATCGCTTCCTTGATCCCCGCGTCGGTCGGCGTCAGCACGAACTGCGACGAGTTGACCACGGCGACGTCCCACTGGCGCTGGCCGGTGGTGCCGACACCGGTGCCGGTGATCGCAAGCAGCTTCTCGCGCGCCGCGTCCACCTTGGACGGGTCGCGCACCATGAAGCTGACCTTGCCGCCCTGCACCGAGATGTCGCCGATGTCGACCTTGGGGTCCTTGCGCATCTCGGCGCGGACCTGATCCTGCATCTGCGTCAGCTTGGCCTGGCGCACGTCATCGGTGTTCGCCTCGAACAGCAGGAAGCTGCCGCCGGCCAGGTCGAGGCCGAGGTTGATCGCGGGCTTGGGCACCCAGCTCGGCCAATGGTCGCGCGCGCTCTTCGGGAAGAAGCTCGGCACCGACAGCGCGATCATGATCGCGATGCCGGTGAGGATCGTGATGATCTTCCAGCGGGGAAAGTCGAGCATCAGTCGTTCGCGGGCTTGGCGCCACCGGCGGGCATCACGCTGGTGAGCGTGGCCTTGATCGCGCGGACCTTCACGTTCGGGGCGAGTTCGATCTCGACCTCGGTCTCGTCGACCTTGGTGACCTTGCCGACAAGACCGCCACCGGTGACGACCTGGTCGCCCTTCTTCACGGCGTTCACTGCGTTCTGAAGATCCTTCATCCGCTTCTGCTGCGGGCGAATCATCAGGAAGTAAAAGGCGACGAAAATGAGGACGAGCGGCGCGAGTCCGAGGATTCCGCCCATCGGGTTGGCTTGTCCTGCCGCGCCTGCGGCCTGTGCATGTGCTGGCGTGATGAGCATGGGATCCTGATTATAGCTATCGTGGGCGGTGGAATCCGCCTCCGTTCAAGCGCGGCGCGCTAACATGCGGCACAGGTCGGCGCAACTATTGTCGCCAATGGCTTGCATCCCGCGCCGGACCGGCCTAGAGGCCCCAACCTCGGTCGGGGCGTAGCGCAGCCTGGTAGCGCATCACACTGGGGGTGTGGGGGTCGCAGGTTCGAATCCTGTCGCCCCGACCATTACAACAAAATCGCCGGATACGCCCTCAGGGCCAGGCAAGGCGCAGCGGCGCCGGCCGCGGCATCGCCGCCGTCCGCGCCGCGTAGATCGTGTAGCCGCACAGCACCCCGTACAGCGCCAGTCCCTCCACCTGCCAGAACGGCATCGTCGCCATATTGAGCAGGAAGAAGGCGAAATGCGCCGCGACCAGCTTGAAGCGCTCGCCCCGCGCCGAGATCGCCGCCGCGAACATCGTCACCCATAGCCCGAGCATCGCCGCCACGCCGAACCAGCCCAGGTCGTAGAGCGTGCCGACCAGCGTGTTGTGCGGATAGACCTTGAACAGCCCCACCCAGCTTTCCGGCCCGAAGCCGATCAGATGCTGGAGCGGCGTGCCGTCCGCCCAGGCATAGATATAGCTGCTCCAGATCAGCGGGCGGGCCGACATCACCTGGCGCTCGAGATAGTCGAAGTCGCGCGGCGGCTTGATGAGGGCGGTGGGATCCGAAAGGAACGCCCCCAGATCGGCGAACTTGGCGCTGTAGAGCAGCACCGCCACCGACACGAGCAGGAAGCCCGCCACCGCCGCTGTCACCGCCATCGGCGCGCGTTGGTCGCGTCGCACGCTCAGGGTCAGCCCGCTGAGGAAGGTCGCCAATGCGAGCGGAGCCAGCGCGAGGATCGTGGTGCGGTACCCCGCCAGCACGATGCCGATCAGGATCGCCAGCAGGAAGCCGAATCGCACCGCCCTGGGCGCCGATTTGGCGAAGGCGCCGACCAGGAAGCCGGTCATCAGCGCGACCGAGAAGGCCGCCTCGTGGTTGTAGCCGCCGATCCAGACCAGCCCGTCGCCATCCTCGGACCCCTTGGGCAGGTGAAGCACCACCGACAGTGCCTGGAAGACGAGCAGCGGCAGGAAGGATATCATCGCCCAGCTCAGGAACCGCGCCTCGGGATCGATGCGCAACGCCTGGAACACCGCGATTGCGATCACGATCAGATAGGCATATTTGACGCCGGCATTGATCCCGCCCGCCGGATCGCCGTTCAGCACGGCGCTCAGCAAGGCCAGCACCACCAGCAGATAGACCGGCAACAGCCATTTGAGCGCGAGATTGGCCGGCCGCACCACGAACAGCAGCCCGAACGCGGTCACACCGATCGAAAGCAGCGCATTGCCCGAAAGCCCCGCCGCCAGCGGCTTGAACATGTAGAGGTGATAGGCGCCGGCGATGTAGCGCAGCCATAGCGCCACCACGACGAACGCGCCGGCCATGCTGCCGGCCCGCCGCGCGCCAATGACCAGAGGCACCAGCAGCAGCGCCGTGACCGGCAACAGGATACCGAGCCCGAAGGCGGGGCCGTAGGGGAGGGATTCGGTGTTCACGGGGCCGGGCGATCAATCCGCATAATAGTGGCGGTAGGTCTTCAGGAAGGTGCCGCCATCCTCGTATCCGGCCCGCTCCTGCTCGCGTACATCGACCAAAGTCAGCACCGCGCCCAGCATCTCGGCATGGACATCGTAGAGCCGCCGCAACGCCACCGACGCCGCCTTGGACGGCGTCCTGCGCCAGCGCACCAGGAACACCACGCCGTCCGCCATGCTGGCGATCACCCGCGCCTCGTCGACCGGCAACACCGGCGGCGTGTCGAGGATCACCAGGTCATAGCGCTCGCGCACCTGCTCGAGCAGCTCGGCCAGCCTCGGGCTCTCGGCCAGGCTGATGCCCTTCGAATCGAGCCGCTGCGGCAACAGGCAGGCATTGGACAGGCTGTCCTTGACGATCGCCTGCTCGAGCGTCGCCTGCCCGGCCAGCACTTCGTCCAGCCCCAGCTTCACATTGTCGGTGAACTGCCGGCTGGACGCCCGCCGCCGCGCATCCGCATCGATCAGCAGCACCTTGCCGCCCGCCGCCGCCACCGCGCGGGCCAGGCCCATAGCGGTGGTCGTCTTGCCCTCGCCCGGCACCGAGGAGGTGATCGCCACCACCCGGATCGGCTTGGTCGCCTCGGCGAACTGGATCGAGGTCCGCAGCGTCCGGAACGCCTCGGCAAAGGTCGATTGCGGTCGCTTGAGCAGCAGCTCCGCCGGCGGCGCGGGCGGCCCGGTCTTGCGATAGCCCGGCAGCGTGTTCGCGTCCGGGATGCTCGCCAGCGTCGGCAGGGCCAGCATCTTCTCGATCGCGTCGCCGCTTTCCATGCCACGCTCCAGCAACTGGAGCAGCACGACGAGCAGCACGCCCACGCCCAGCCCGCCGACCACGGCCATCGCCGCATAGATCAGCTTGTTGGGCGAGCTCGGCGCACCCGGCACCCGGGCACGGCTGACGATATAGGAATCGCTGCGCTCCAGGCCCGATTGCGCCACCGTCTGGCGATAGCGGTCGAGGAACGCCTGGTAGAGCGTCCGCGCCGATTCGGCGTTGCGCTCCAGTTCGTTCAGCCGGACCGATGCTTCATTGTCGCTCGCCAGCTTGCCCTGCGACTGCGCCACCGAACCGGCGAGCGATGCCGCGCGCTGGTTGGCGATATTCGCCTGGATCGAGACATTGGCGACGATGCGCTGCACCTCGGCCGCGATCGCCTGGTCGGCGACGCGGAGCTGGCTCTGCGCACGAACCAGCTCGGGATGGCGCGGCCCGTAGCGCTTCTCCAGCGCCGCCACTTCGCGCGCCACCTCGGCGCGCTGCGAGCGCAGCTGGCTCACCACCGGCGAATCGAGCGAATCGCCCAGCTCCTCGCCGCTCCGTCCGCGCTGCAGCTGCGACTTCGCCGCCGAGAGCCGCGCCTGGGCCGCGGCATTCTCCGCCTTGGCCTGGGCCAGCTGGGTCGACAGACCCGACAGCTCCTGCTGCGTCACCGTCGAGGAATTGGAGACCGCGAACAGCGCATGCGCCGCGCGATAATCGGCCACCGCCCGCTCGGCATTCTGCACCTGTACGCGAAGCTGCTGCATCCGCTGCTCGAGGAACTTGCGCGCGCGCTGTGTCGCATCGGCCTTGGAGCCGGTCTGGCCCGAAATATAATCGTCGACCACGGCATTGGCGATCTGCGCGGCCTGCACCGGCGTGCTGCCCTCGAAGGTCACGCTGATCGCATAGGACAGCCCGTCGCGCTTCACCGTCAGCCCGCCGAGCAACGTGCCGATCGCGCGTTGCCGCCCGATCAGGTCGGGCTGCGCCGGCACCGGCTGCCCGGCCTCCACGGCCTTGTTGAACGCCGGATCGCGGTCGAGATGCAGGCGATCGACCACGCGTCCGAGCAGCTCGGGCGAGCGCAGCGCCTGCACCTCGGTATCGACCGCCGCCGAATCGGGATCGGTGGTGGGCACCACCGAATCGACGTTGATCACGCGCTCGGCGGTGCGCTCCAGCGCGACCTGCGCGGTCGCCTGATAGCGCGGCTCCGCGACCAGCCAGGCCGCGGCGGCCACCACGATCGCGGTGGCCATCGCCGCGCACAGGATCAACCAGCGCCGTCGCAGGACGGCGCCGACATGCCGCAGGTCGATCAGCGCACCGCGATCGACCTGCGGATCGGCATCAGGGCGCGGCGGCGGCAGGCGCCTCGTGATCGCGTCCATGTCACGCCGTGGCCATGAAGGCGCGCACCGCCGGGGCAAGGTCCGGCCGGGAGAGCGCCATTGCCAGCGTCGCGGTCACGAAACCGCTCTTGTCGCCGCAATCATAGCGCTTGCCCTGGAAGGTGACGCCGTGGAACGGTTGCTGGCCGATCATCCGCGCCAGCGCATCGGTGAGCTGGATCTCGCCGCCCGCGCCCTCTTCCTGGCTGGCCAGCAGGTCCATGACCTCGGGCTGCAGGATGTAGCGGCCGATCACCGCCAGCGTGGAGGGCGCGACATCGGGCGCCGGCTTCTCGACCAGTCCCTTCACTTCGGTGATCGCGCCGGATCGCGCGCCCGGCGTGACGATCCCGTATTTCCGGGTGTCCTCGGCCGCGACTTCCTCGGTGCAGATCAGGTTGCCGCCCAGCTCGGCATAGGCATCGATCATCTGCTTCAGGCAGCCCGGCTCGCCCATCATCAGGTCGTCGGGCAACAGTACCGCGAAGGGCTCGTCGCCGACGATCCGCCGCGCGCACCACACCGCGTGGCCAAGACCAAGCGGCTCCTGCTGGCGCACGATGGTGATGTCGCCCGGCGAAGTCCGGGTACCGTCAAGAATATCGAGCGACTTGCCACGCCGCGTCATCGTCTCTTCGAGTTCGAACGCATGATCGAAATGGTCGTCGATCAGGCTCTTCCCGCGACTCGTCACGAAAATGAACTGTTCAATTCCTGCCTCGCGCGCCTCATCGACAGCATATTGGATCAGCGGCCGGTCAACGACCGGAAGCATTTCCTTGGGCATCGACTTGGTGGCGGGCAGGAACCGGGTTCCGAGGCCACCAATCGGGAAAACTGCTTTGCGTACTCTTCGCATCTTCCACCCTTTCATGGTTGCTGGGTCCCCCCGGAAAGACCAGCATCAACCATCAGGGCAAGACGACCTCGCAGATACTCAACACGCCAGTCGGATCTGCGAACTCGATCACCTCGCCTGACTTGATGATGCTGGGCCATTACGCTGCGTTGCAGCAAGAGCCCGGCGTCCAAGCGTGGCCAAAGCGCGCCCGGACCCCGTTTTAGAATGCGCCTCTCGGCGCATTGCGGTGCCAGCCCGCTCCCCCACCCGGCCACCCAACGGCAGTATTCTATGGGTGGCCGGGTGGGGGAGCGGGCGGAACAGCCCAAGGCTCCAGCGATGCGCAGCATCGTTGGAAAGGCTGCGGAGGGTGGCACCGCCTGGAAATGCGCTCTTTCGCGCATTTCCAAACAGACTCAGAGCTTCGGCGGGGCGCCCGCAAACGAGATGCCGCCGGGCACCGATCCCTTGCCGCGCGGACGGACCAGCGGCGTGCCGGGCGGCACCTGGATGTCGTGCGAGCCGATGATGATGTGCGCGGGGCCGTCATGCACATCGAAGATCGGCCATGCCTTGTCGCTCTTCACCGCCAGATGCTCGATGCGGATCACCAGCGGCTCGCGCACGCCCTGCGCCGCCATGATCGCGAAATGATTGGTGTCGCCGATCCCGCCGATCTTCTGCGGATCCACGCTGGTCAGCCGGGTCGCCCGGATGCTCGACCAAAGGCGGAAATTGCGCGCGTTGCGGCCGCTGGTGCAGTCGTCGAGCAGGGTCTCGCTCGATTTCAGGTCGAACCCGCCATCGCTGTTGTCCCAGGCCGCGCATTGCCTGAATACGAACCGTGCATTGCCGCGCTCGGTCGAGAAGCCGTCGCCGTTCCAATATTTGTTGTCCCCGCGCTTCCAGCGAAAGCCCCGCATCGTGCAGCGCTCGAGCCGGAAGTCATGCGCGGTGTCCTGGAAGCCGATGCCGACCGGCAGGTCATGCGCCCCGGTGGTGAGCGTGCCGGTGGCGGTCACATCCTCGATCACCCCGTCATGGCTGGCATAGCGGATGCGGGCGAAGCTGCGTCGCAGATCGGTCGCCCTGGCTCCGCGCACGCGCAGCCCCACGCAATCGGCACCCGCCGTGCGCGGGACGGAGCTATTCTCGATCACCCGGTAGCCGCCCGCGACTTCGATGTCGGCGATCCGTACGCCGCGTACCGAGTCGCGGATCACGAACAGCCCGTTGCCGACATCGCGGGCATGCACGCCGCGATAGGTTGCGCCGGAGCGCACGACATAGACCGGCTCGCCCTCGGCAGCGATCCGGACCGAAGGAGCGAAGCGAAGCGGCCTGTCGGTCATGCCACCGGGCTAGTCGCGCGATGCGCGGCCCCGCCAGCCGGTTGCGATGCAGCGTGGCCCTGCCGGGCTCAGCGCAACGCAGGCTCGGCGCCGCCCAGTGCCTCGACCTCGCGAACCGGAGAGCCGCCAGATCCAGGCCAGGACCGGCGGCAGGTCCGGCGCACCCGGCTGAACCGCCGGAACCCCGCTTCGGCCTCGCCAGCAGGCAACGGCATCTCCGGGATGCCGGCCGAACCCCGCATTGCCGCGCGTATCTGTCCATCCGTGGCGAAGAGCGAAGACAATGTCCCCTGCGCCACGCGCCGGCGTTCGGCCGGGTCCTGTCCCAGATAATAGAGCGCGGGCGCGGGCGGCAGGCGGTTCGTCCAGGCGATCGCGTCCTCGATCCGCGCATAGTTGCTGAGTGGCAGGATCGGCCCGGCAATCTCCTCGCGCATCACCCGCATGTCCGGCGTGGCGTGGCGGACGATGTGCAGCGGCATGCCCGCGCCACGCGGCTCGGCGCTCATCACCTCGCCGCCTCGCGCGCGTGCGTCCTCCAACAGAGCCGCCAGCCGGTCGCATGCCTCGGCCGAAAGCGGCGGCGCCTGGTCGGTTCCCGCCTGCATCGCCGCGCGCCACAGCCAGCCAGCGATCGCTTCCTCCTGCTCCGCCGGCACCAGCATGATGTCAGGTGCCAGCAACGCCCGGCCGCCGTCGAACCGCTTGGCGGCAATGACCTCGCCGGCCGCCCGCGGGAATTTCGCCGACCGCCCGAGGATAACCGCGGATTTGCCCGTCCGCGCCGGAAGCGCGCCCGCCGGCTCCCCGGCCGGCTCGCCGGAGACCAACAGGTCAAGGCCGGCCTCATCCACGTCACCGGGCATCACCGCCAGCTCGCGCGGATCGAAATATCGGGGGGCCAGTTCGCGCAGCATCACCTCCAGATGCGACGAAGCGGCGTCCAGCCGCAGCATAACGCGATTTCCCGCCGCCAGCGCGCCGGCGAGCAGGCAGGCGGTTCGCATCAGCGGCAGCGCGGCCGGTGCCATGATGCCGACCACGCCGACCGGCTGATATTCCAGCCTGTCGCCGCCTGGCCACAGCCCGCCAAGCAGCCCGCGCCCGGCCTTGGGCCGTATCCAGTCCGCCACCTGTTGCCGCGCCTCGCCCAGGACAAGCAGCCCCGGCACCACCTCGTCGCGCATCGCCGACTCGGCATCCTGGGTCGCCTGGTCGCGCATGAGCGATTCGGCCAGCCCCCGGGCATTCTGCTCGAGCATCAGCGCGGCGCGGCGCAGCCGGTCGCGGCGGACGGCCGGCAAAACCGGCAACTCGGCGAAAAACGCCGCCCGTTGCGCTTCGAGCATCCTCAATCTTCCCACGGCTTGTCGCAGATGATCCTACTCTGCCGCCAATGCGTGGCAAGATCAGGCCGAAGCGTTTGCGACCGGCGGAGCCGAATTGCCTTGCCCTCGTTCTAGTGCAGGCGCGAGCCATTCGTTGCGAATTCGCAATATTTGTGCGTCGCAGCGCAATTTAGCCCCAAAATGACGGCCAGTTCATTTCGCCGCCGATTTCCCTCAGCTCAAAGCTGGCAAGTTGACGGCACGAGCGCGCAAGAAGAGTGTTCGCACACGCAAAAGAAAACTTGCGTCTCCGCGTACAGGGAGCAGTGCGTAATGCGTATCGTGATGATCGGGTCCGGCTATGTCGGGCTGGTTTCGGGCGCGTGCTTTGCCGATTTCGGCCATCACGTGACCTGCGTCGACAAGGACGCGAACAAGATCGCCCGCCTCAAGGCCGGCGGCATCCCCATCTATGAGCCGGGGCTGGACGAGCTGGTCGCGCGCAATGTCGCGGCGGGCAATTTGTCCTTCACCACCGAGCTTTCCGAAGCGGTCGGCGCCGCCGATGTCGTGTTCATCGCGGTCGGCACCCCCAGCCGGCGTGGCGACGGCCATGCCGACCTCTCCTATGTCCACGGCGCCGCCCGCGAGATCGCCGCCGCGCTGGACGGCTTCACCGTGATCGTCACCAAGTCGACCGTGCCGGTCGGCACCGGCGACGAGGTCGAGCGGATCATCCGCGAGTGCAATCCGGTCGCCGAGTTCGCCGTCGCCTCGAACCCCGAGTTCCTGCGCGAAGGCGCCGCGATCGAGGATTTCAAGCGCCCCGACCGCGTCGTCATCGGCATCGAGGACGAGCGTGCCCGCGCGCCGCTCGAGGAAGTCTATCGCCCGCTCTCGCTCAACCGGGCGCCGGTCCTGTTCACCCGGCGGCGCACGAGCGAGCTGACGAAGTACGCCGCCAACGCCTTCCTCGCGATGAAGATCACCTACATCAACGAGATCGCCGAACTGTGCGAGCGCGTCGGCGCGGATGTCCAGGAAGTCGCGCGCGGCATCGGGCTCGACAACCGGATCGGCTCCAAGTTCCTCAATGCCGGCCCCGGCTATGGCGGCTCCTGCTTCCCCAAGGACACGCTGGCGCTGATGAAGACGTCGCAGGATTACGAGACGCCGCTCCGGCTGATCGAGGCGACGATCGCGGTCAACGACCAGCGCAAGCGCGCTATGGGCCGCAAGGTGCTGAACGCGATTGCGGGCCCGGTGCGCGGCCGCACGGTCGCGGTGCTCGGCCTCACCTTCAAGCCCAACACCGACGACATGCGCGACGCCCCGTCGATCGCGATCATCCAGGCGCTGCAGGATGCCGGCGCGAAGGTCCGCGCCTATGACCCCGAGGGCATGGCCGCGTCCGAGGCCGTGCTGAACAATGTCGAATATGCCGGCTCCGCCTATGAAGCGGCGGAAGGGGCGGCGGCGACGGTGATCGTCACCGAATGGGATGCGTTCCGCGCGCTCGACCTCAAGCGCCTCGCAGGGATCATGGCCGATCCGCTGCTGGTCGACCTCAGGAACATCTACCCGCCCGCCCGGGCGGAGGAAGCGGGCCTGCGCTATGTCAGCGTCGGCCGGCCGGGCAAGTTGGAGGAGGATGCCGAGACCTCGAACGAGAGGCAGGCAGCGTGACGGTCGGCGGCCCCGTCCTCGTGACGGGCGCCGCTGGCTTCATCGGCCATGCGGTGTCCGAGCGGCTGCTGGCGCGCGGCGAGCGCGTGATCGGCCTCGACAATTTCACCGACTATTACGACGTCGCGCTCAAGGAGGCGCGGGTTGCCCGGCTGGTCGACAATTTCGACTTCCGGCTGGTCCGCGGCGACATCGCCAGCCCCGAGCTGCTCGCCGAGCTGGTGGCGGGGAATGGCGTCCGGCGCATCGTCCACCTCGCCGCCCAGGCAGGGGTGCGCTACAGCATCGAGAACCCCTTCGCCTATGAGCACAGCAACCTGAAGGGCCACCTCGCGGTGCTCGAGGCGGCGCGCCAGGCGGGCAATGTCGAGCATCTCGTCTATGCCTCGTCGAGCTCGGTCTATGGCGAGCGCCCGCTCGGCGGCAGCGGCTTCCGCGAGGACGAGCCCTGCACCGCGCCGGTCTCGCTCTATGCGGCGACCAAGCGCAGCTGCGAGCTGATGAGCCAGAGCTATGCCACGCTCTACGGCCTCAGGATGAGCGGCCTACGCTTCTTCACGGTCTATGGCCCCTGGGGCCGGCCCGACATGGCCTATTTCGGCTTCGCCCAGAAGATCCTGCTCGGCCAGCCGATCGAGGTCTATGGCGAGGGCAAGATGGCGCGCGACTTCACCTATATCGACGATATCGTCGACGGGGTGGTCGGCGTGCTCGACAAGCCCCCGGCGGATGGCGAGCATCGCCTCCTCAACATCGGCGACTGCAATCCGGTCGGCCTGATGGACATGATCGCGACGCTCGAGCGCGCGCTCGGCCGCCAGGCGGTCAAGCTGATGCGCCCGATGCAGCCCGGCGACGTGACCGCGACCTATGCCGACATCTCGGCGATCCGCGATCTCACCGGATACAGCCCCAAAGTCGCGCTCGAACAGGGCATCGAGCGGTTCGTCGACTGGTATCTCAGCGAAATAGAACAGGGTGGAAGAGGACCGATGGCAGCGGTGGCCTGAGCCGGGAGAACCGGCCGGGCGTGTACGGAGTAAAGAACATGCTGCAACGGACAAGCGCGCCTGTGGGCGACGCCCCCATGATCTGCGTGACCGGGTTGCGCGGTTTCCCGCATGTGATGGGCGGGATCGAAAGCCATTGCGAGGAGCTGCTGCCGCGGATCAAGGCGCTGTGGCCCGATCACCGCTCGGTGGTGCTCGGCCGCGCGCCCTATCTGCCCGCCGCGCATAACGAGCATCGCGGCGTCGAGATCATCGGCATCCCCTGCCCGCGCTCCCAGCATCTCGAAGCGATCGTCTCGACCTTCCTCGCGGTGCTTTCCGCCCGCAAGCGCGGCGCCGACCTGGTCCATATCCATGCGATCGGCCCCGGCCTGCTCGCCCCTTTCGCGAAGCTGCTCGGCCTGAAGGTGATCGTGACGCATCACGGCACCGATTATCACCGCGCCAAATGGGGCAAGGTCGCGCGCACCGCGCTGCGCGCCGGCGAATGGCTGGCGCTCAACTTCGCCGACCGGGTGATCGCCGTCTCGCCGTCGCTGGCGACCCAGCTCAAGCGCCGGTTCCCGGCGCGCGCGCAGCGGATCAGCTACATCCCCAACGGCACTTCGGACCTGCCCGGCGATGCCGATCCCGATCTCGTGCTGGAGCGGATCGGGGTGGAACGCGGCGGCTACCTGCTCGCCGTCGCCCGGCTGGTCCCCGAAAAGGGCCTGCACGACCTGATCGACGCCTTGCACGCCTCCAGGTCCACCACCAGGCTGGTCATCGCCGGTGCCGCGGATCATGAAAGCGACTATGCCCGCGAACTCATGGCCCGCGCCGGCGACCGGGTGATCTTCGCCGGAGTCCAGTCGCGCGCGACGCTCAAATGCCTCTATGAGAATTGCGCCTTGTTCGTGATGCCCAGCCATCATGAAGGGCTGCCGATCGCCGCGCTCGAAGCCGCAAGCTGCGGCGCGCCCATGCTGCTCAGCGACATCCCCGCCAATCTCGACATCGGCCTGGAACCGCGAAACTATTTCCCGGTCGGCGATGTCGCCGCGCTAACCGAGTTGCTCGATACCGACCGCGCCGCCTTCCGGATCGACAGCGACACCGTCCGCGCCCGCTTCAGCTGGGATCGCGCGGCCGAGGACACGCTGGCAGTCTATCGCAGCGCGCTTGCCCCGGGGCGGGCAAAGTCGCGGGCGTCCGGGCTGCCGGGAACGGTCGAGGGCTAAGCTGCAACTTTTCAGTTCCCCGGCGAAGGCCGGGGCCCAGAGTTTCTCTGCCGACCCGCTTGTGACCCTGGGCCCCGGCTTTCGCCGGGGAGCAAGCGCGCTGGAGATCGCCTAACCAGCCAACCGAGCCAGAACCTCCGCCCGGCTCAACGCGTCGATCTCCCCCGAAACCGCAATCCCTGCAGCCCCAACACTTGCCCAGGCGATCGCCGGTCGCCACGCGTCCCCGTGCCATTGCCAGCTCCGCACCCGCCAGCGCCCATCCCCCGCCGCATCGATAGAAAGCGGCGGCCTTCCGGCAGCCCCACTGGCCGGCTCCCGTGCAGTGCATGCACTTCCCGCTGCAAGTCCCGCAATCGAAACGATAAGTCCGCGACGGTCCATCGCAACAACCTCTCCGGTAATCAGCATAATCCGCGCTTAACCATGCTGCGACGCAACACGGAAGCGATCTTGATCGATGTTAGCCGGGCCAAGAACAGCAAGGGATCGCTGCCATGCCTAGCCTGTACATCTCGCCAGCCGGATCCGGAGACAAAAGCGGCCGGGACATCAACAACGCAGCGTCGATCGGTTCGCTCAACACGCTGATCGGAAAAGCCGGCCCCGGCGGCGAAGTGCTGCTCGTCGCCGACCAGGGCGACTACAACGTCACCGGCATCCTCGGCATCACGCGCGGCGGCACCGACGGCAATCCGGTGACCGTGCGCGGGATCGATTCCGCCGGTAACCCGATGCAGGCCCAGTTCGCCGGATCGCGCCCCGAAAACTGGCAGGCGGGCGATGTCGCCGGCAACGAGTTGTTCAAGCTCGGCACCGGCGCGAACAACCTGGTGTTCCGCGACCTCCAGATCGACAATGTCGGCACCGCCTTCCGCGTCACTGCGGACCTCAGCAACCTGCGGATCGAGGGCGTCGATGCCAACAATGTCCGCCGCTTCTTCGAGGATTATTCCAGTGCCGCCTCGGGCACCGCGACGATCACCGGCCTGACGCTGCGCGACATCGACGTGCAGGGCTTCTCCAAGACCGCGATCCGCCTCCAGTACGACACCAGCAACGTCCTGATCGACAATGTCCGCGCCGACATGGCCGGGCAACTCGGGGATGATCTGCCCGCCGGTGTCCATCTCGACGGCACCGTCCACAACGTCACGCTCAACCAGGTCGTGATGGAGAATGTCCAGAGCACCGCCGGCGCCTATTACAATGGCGACGGCTTCGCCACCGAGCGCGGCGCCTATGACATCCGCTTCATCGATACCGAAGCGCGCGGCAACAGCGATGGCGGCTATGACCTCAAGTCGAACGGCACCGTGCTGGTCCGCGCGCTCAGCGAGGAGAATGGCCGCAACTATCGGCTATGGGGCGAGGCAACGCTGATCGACCCGGTCGGGCTCAACCCGGTGCTGCGCGGCGGCATCTCCGAGCAGAACCAGCTCTGGCTCGATACCGCCGCCAATGTCACCGTGATCGGCGGCCGCTTCGACGATGCCGGCTCGCGCACTAAGGTGATCTCGTCGAGCGGCAAGCTGATGCTCCGCGGTACCGAGATCACCCATTCGGAGCTGGCGACCCTCGCGACCCAGGCCAGCCTCCCGGGCCTCGGCGGCGCCAACACGATCCGCGAGACGCTGACCGTGGACCAGGGCAGCGCCTCCCCGGGTGCGACTTCCTATATCGCGCTGCTCCCGCTCCCTGCGACCGCCACCGCCGATGCGATGACGGGCGGCACGGGCGACGACATCTTCCTGGTCGACAACACGGGCGACCGGATCACGGAGGCGGCGGGCGCCGGCCTCGATCGCGTCGAGACCACGCTCGCCGGCTACACGCTCGGCGCCAATATCGAGGACCTGATCCGCCGAGGCGCTGCCGACTTCACCGGCAGCGGCAATGCCCTCGCCAATTCGATGATCGGCGGCGCGGGCAGCGACACGCTTTCCGGCCTCGACGGCAATGACATGATCGCCGGCAACACCGGTGCCGATACGCTCACCGGCGGCAATGGCGAAGACCTGCTCCAGGGCCAGGCCGGCGCCGACAGCCTGCTCGGCGGCTGGCAATCGGATACGCTGATCGGCGGCACCGGCGCGGACCGGCTGGTCGGCGACCAGGAATGGCTGAGCAGCCAGGGCGCCAACGACCAGCTCGACGGCGGCGACGATGCCGATCTGCTGATCGGCGACGCGACCAACCTCTATGCCAGCGGCAAGGGCGGCAGCGACCGGCTGGTCGGCGGCGCCGGCGACGATATCCTGATCGGCGACGGCGACGTGATGAAGGACGACGCCCGGGGCGGCGCCGACACGCTCGAGGGCGGCGACGGCAATGACTGGCTCTATGGCGATGGCCGCGACATGAGCGGCAACGTTACCGGCGGCGCCGACAAGCTCTATGGCGGCCCCGGCCCCGATCACCTGATCGGCGGCGGCGGCAACGACCTGCTCGTCGGCGGTGCCGGCGCCGACTGGTTCGTCTTCGCCCCCGGCTCGGGCAGCGACGAGATCAGCGACTTCGCGGCAAGCGAAGGCGACCATATCGATCTCAGCGCCTTCGACATCGCCTATGAGCAACTGAGCTTCGCCACCGGCGCCGACGGCATCCGCGTCGGCATCGGCACCGACACGATCTTCGTCCGCGGCACCCAGAGTCTCAGCCCCAACGACTTTGTATTTGGCTGACCCACCCTCTTCCCGTCATCCCCGCGAAGGCGGGGATCCAGGGTAACAGAGCGATTCCCTTTGCGACTCTGGATCCCCGCCTTCGCGGGGATGACGAAATAGAGGGAAAGAGAAACTCAAGGCGCCGCCAGTTCCTCCGGCACGGTCTGCCGCGCGCGGCCGGCGCTGCCCGTCACGCGCCGGATCACCGCCTTGCCCAGCCGCTGCCCCGGCAACTCGACCAGCTTGTACGTGACGAATGCCAGCGCATAGGTCAGCGGCACCACCACTGCCCCGGTCAGCACGAAGCGCCCAAGCGCCCCCAGCCCGGTGCCGAAATGCCCGATCACTGCGCCTGCGACCGGCTGCAGGATCAGCAAATGGATCAGATAGGTGCCGTAGCTGAGCTCGCCCAGCCAGTGGAACGGCTTGTTGCCGAGCAAGCGCGCCACCCCGTCGATCGCGCCCAGACTGCGCAGATGGACCAGCGCGAAGAAGCCGAGCACCACGCCCTCGCGCACGACGAAGTGCAGCACATCCTGCTCGCCGCCGATCGGAATCGCCGCAAGCAGCACCGCCGCGACCAGATGCACCCAGATCCGCTTGCCGGACCCCGGGTCGGCGGCGATCAGCATGCCGCACAGGAAAAGGTGCAGCTTGAGCGGCAGGAAGCTCGGCATCGGCCAGTCGAGCCCCGCGGCTCCCGCCGCCAGTGCCAGCCCCACGCCAATGCCCGCCGCGATCAGCGCCGCCGGCACCCAGCCTGTCCGCCGCGCCAGCAGCACCAGGAACGGGAAGGCCGCGTAGAATTGCATCTCGAGCCCCAGGCTCCAGTCAGGCAGCGGGGTGCGGAAGGCGTAATCGGGCAACAGCCCGAACACGAAGCTCAGATGCGCCGCGACATTGGCCAGGCTGGCGTCGGTATAGCGCTCGGCCGGCTGGAGGCCCTGGCCGAGGAAGCTGTCGATCGCCACCCGGCTCTCATAGATGGCCGGCCCGGCGATCAGCGCCGCCGCCAGCGTCACATAGAAGAGCGGCGCCAGCCGGAAGAAGCGCCGCGCCCAGAAGCTCGCCCAGGTGCCGGGCGCGTTCCAGTCCTCGCTGCCGCTGCGCAGCTGATACTGGAACACCATCAGGAAGCCCGAGAGCAGGATGAACAGGTCCACGCCCAGATCGGGCTTGCTCAGCAGCGGCAGCCGGAAGCCGGTGAGGATCATCATGTGCCCGATCAGCACCCACAGCGCCGCCAGCCCGCGCAACCCGTCAAGGCATTCGACCCGGCGAATACCGCCTTGTTCCAGGCCCATCGCGCACCTTTCGTGTCGTTCGTCGAAGCCCGCTGATGACCCGCATGGCGGGCCAAGACCACCTCGCGGCGCCCTCTATTCGGCCAGTTGCCCCGCCCGGGCGGCAGGGCGGTACGCAGCGTGGTGCAATGCAGCAAATCGCCGTGGTACGCCTTGTCGCAAGGGGGCCGTATTTCGCGCGAAAGCGAGCGAGGGACGATGCCGAACAACAAGCGAATAGTATTCGCGATCAATTCACTCGCCGGCGGTGGTGCCGAGCGCGTGCTCACGACTTTGCTCGGTGGCTCCGCACCGTGGCGCAACCGTTACGATATTCACCTGGCACTGCTCGACGATGAGGAGCGTGCTTATCAGGTGCCCGATTGGGTGCAGGTGCATCAGCTCGATGCCGGGCATAAATTGCTGCCCAGCCTCACCCAGCTGCGCGGGCTGCTCGGCCGGCTCCAGCCCGATGCGACGCTCAGCTTCCTCACCCGCGCCAATGTCGCCAATGCCTGGGCGATGGCCGGGCGCGGCAAGCCCTGGCTGATCAGCGAGCGGGTCAACACCAGCGCCCATCTCGGCAGCAATGTCTCGGCCCATGCCGCCCGGGCGATGGTCCGCTTCGCCTATCCCCGCGCCGCCCATGTCATCGCGGTATCGGAAGGGGTGGTCGACGATCTCGCCGACAATTTCGGCGTCCGGCGCGCCCGTATGTCGGCGATCGCCAACCCGGTGGATCATGACGCGATCGTCCGACTCGCCGCCGAGGAACCGGCCTTTGTCCCCGCCGGTCCCTATATCGTCGCCGCCGGCCGGCTGGTGCCCAACAAGAATTTCGCCCTGCTGCTGCGCGCCTATGCCAGGGCCGACCTCTCGGAACGGCTGTTGATCCTCGGCGAAGGGCCGGAGCGCACCGCGCTTGCCACGCTCGCCGCCTCGCTGGGCATCGCCGACCGGATCGACATGCCCGGCTTCATCGCCAATCCCTATGCGCTGCTCGCCCGCGCCCGCGCCTATGCGATGCCGTCCAATGCCGAGGGTTTCCCCAATGGCCTGGTCGAGGCGATGGCCTGCGGCGTGCCGGTGGTCGCCACCAACTGCGCCTCCGGCCCGTCCGAGATTCTGGCGCGCAGCCCCCGGCATGCGATCAATGCCGGGATCGATGTCGAGGCCGGGGCATTGGTTCCCACCGATGACGTCAACGCCTTTGCCGCGGCCCTGCGCCGGGTGCTGTCCGAGCCGCGCCGCACTGCCTGTGGCGCTGCCGCCCGTGCACGCTCGCTCGACTATGGCGTCGAACGGGCCGCGACCAACTACTGGGACCGGATCGAGGCCGCGCTCGCCGCGCCGCCCGCCCCGGCGCCCAGCCTCAACGACAATGTACGTCTGCGTCAGGGAGTAACCTCATGAAGTGGCACATGCAGATCGCGCTGGCGGGGGCGCTTGCGATGCTCGCCGGCTGCGCCGGCCAGGCCCCGCTTGCCGGCACGGGCGCACCGCCGCCGGCCGCCGCCGCCTTCACCCTTTCGCCCGGCGACAAGGTGAAGGTCGCCACCTACGGCGAAGTCGCGCTCAGCGGCGATTTCGAAGTGACCCCGGCCGGCACCATCGCCTTCCCGCTGATCGGCGAGGTCAAGGCGGCCGGACTCGAGCCCGACCAGCTCTCCAAGGCGATCGAGACCCAGCTGCGCGAAGGCTATCTGCTCCAGCCCAAGGTCTCGGTACAGGTCGCCAGCTTCCGCCCGGTCTATATCCTGGGCGAGGTCAACAAGCCGGGCGAATATCCCTATACCCAGGGCCTCACCATCCGCGGCGCCGTCGCCAAGGCCGACGGCTTCACCTACCGGGCGAACGAGAAGCGCGTCTTCCTCAAGCGCGCCGGCGAGCCCGGCGAGCGCGCCTATCCGCTTAGCGCCGATTTCGCCGTGCTGCCCGGTGACACGATCCGCTTCGGGGAGCGCTATTTCTGATGGACATGGCCACGACAGGCTTCGCGCCCGATCCGGCGCTCGCTGAACCCTTGCCCGAAACCGGCAAGCCCCATCTGCGCGGCTGCCCGGTCAGCTTCGCCAAATTGAAGGCGCTGCTCGCCGCCGACCTGTACCGCTATGCGGGCCGGGTCAGCACGGGCGCATTCCTCAAGCACTATGCCTTCACGCCAGGCTATAAATACACGGTGCTGATGCGCACCGCCGGCTGGCTCAAGCTCAAGCCGGCCAAGGCGTTCGGCTTCTATCCGCTCGCCAAATGGCTGCTGCTGCGCGCCCGCTACAAATATGGCTTCGCCATCCCCGAATATATGGAGATCGGCCCGGGCCTGTTCCTCAACCGGTTCGGCGGTTTCTATTTCCATGGCGACACGGTGCTGGGCAGCAACGTCAACATCACGCACGGCGTAGTGCTCGGCTTCATGAACCGCGGCGCCAAGCGCGGCGCGCCGGTGATCGGCGACCGCACCTTCCTGGGCTCGGGGGCCAAGGTGATCGGCGGAATCCAGGTCGGCGCGGAAGCGGCGATCGGCGCCAATGCGGTGGTGACCAAGGACGTGCCGGATCGCGGCGTCGTCGGCGGCATCCCCGCCAAATTGCTCTCGGACCAGGGCTCGGACGGTTACATCAACCGCCTGGCCCCGCCCGAATTGCTCGCCGCCTGCGAAGGCGCGCTGCACGGCTGGGTTCAGGATCAGCCGAAGACGAAGTCGTTCTGATCCAGTGACGTGACGCCGCGCACCAGGATGGTGTCGGTGCCGCCGAGCTGGATCGTCACCCCGGCGCTGCTGGTGGTGAAGCGCAGCGCCTCATAGGCGATGTCGAAGGCGCTGAGGTCGATCCGGTCGGCCTCGGCGCCGCCACGGGTGAAGTCGGTGATCTCGTCCTGGCCCGAACCGCGCGCGAAGACGAAGCGGTCGCTTCCGCCCCCACCGGTCAGCTTGTCGTTGCCGCCCTTGGCGCCGACCGCCATGGTGATCGCGTCGCCGTACAGCACATCACTGCCGAGCCCGCCGATCAGCGTATCCGCCCCGCCGATCCCGGTCGCAGTCATGCTCATCCCGTCGCCGACCAGCACGTCATCGCCGTCCCCGCCATCAAGCGTATCCTTCGCCGCCAGCGAGGACACCCATTCGCTGTCGCCGACCAGCAGGTCGTTGCCCGCACCGCCATAGAGCCGGTCGGTCTGCTGGCCGCCGTACAGTGTGTCGGCCCCGTCCTCACCGTAGAGCAGGTCCTCATTCTTGCCGCCGTCCAGCCGGTCGGCGCCGAGCCCGCCCCAGAGCGTATCATTGCCGTCATCGCCCGACAGCGTGTCGGCGCCATCGCCGCCGGTCAGTACATTGGCCCCGGTGCTGCCGAGCAGCGTATCGTCAAAGGCCGAGCCTTGCGCGTTCTCGATGCTGGTCAGCTTGTCACCGGTAGCATCGCCGCCGCTCGCGGCCTGGGTGCGCAGATTGACCAGCACGCCGCCGAGCGAGCCGGCATATTCGACGGTGTCCGCGCCTGCTCCGCCATCAAGCACATCGCCGCCCGAGCCGCCGCGCAGCACATCGGCGCCGTCACCGCCCGAGAGCCGATCCTCGCCCCCGCCACCGACCAGGAAATTGTCGAGGGCATTGCCGGTCAGCGTCGCGCCGACCGTGCCGGTATAGACCAGCTCCTCGAGATTGGCGCCGAGCGTATAGCTGCTCGCGGCAGTGCGGACCCGGTCGCGCCCCTCGCCCGCCGCCTCGATCACCTGATCGCCGGCCTCATAGACGATGTAGAGGTCGTTGCCGGTGCCACCACGCAGCACGTCGTTACCGGCGCCGCCGTCGAGCTGGTCGTCGCCCGCGCCGCCGATCAGCACATCGTCGCCGCCGCGCCCATAGAGCATGTCGCCGGCCAGCGAATCGTCACTGCCCGTGATGCTATCGGCATAGTTTGAACCGATCACGGTCTCGATGCTCACCAGCCGGTCGCCCTCGGCCTCGCCACCATGATTGATATTGGTGGCCAGGTTCACGGTGATCGCGGTCGACTTGGTATAGTCGACCTGGTCACGTCCGGCCCCGCCATCGAGCAGGTCCGCACCCGCGCCGCCGACCAGCTTGTCGTCGCCGTCGAGCCCGTAAAGCACATCGTCGAGCGCCTTGCCGTAGATGCTGTTGCCGAGCGCATTTCCGGTGCCGGTGAAACTGCCGCTGCCGGTATAGCTCAGATCCTCGACGCCATCGGCCAGCGCCAGCGCGGACAGGCTGGTGCGCACGATGTCGGTTCCGCCCTCGGCCGCCTCGATGATCTGGTCACCGGCATTATCGACAACATAGCTGTCGTCGCCCCCGCCGCCGATCATCACGTCCGCGCCTGCGCCGCCATCGATCGTGTCATTGCCGCCGCCGCCGTCGAGCCGGTTGGCGTTGGCGTCGCCGGTCAGCGTATCGGCAAGGCCGCTGCCGACCACTGCCTCGATCCCCGAGATGCTGTCGCCCTGCGCATCGCCGCCCGACACGGCACCCGTCGCCAGGTTGACCTTCACCGCCGCGGCGCTGCCCGCATAGACCAGCGTATCGAACCCGCCCGCCCCATCGATCCGGTCGCCGCCTGCACCGCCGACCAGGATCTGGTCGCCGCCATCGCCGATCAGCGTGTCGGCGAAACTGGTGCCGATGAAGCGCTCGACCCCGTCGAAGTGATCGCCCTCGGCATCGCCGCCGGTGCTGATGCCGGTCTGCAGGTTGATCGAGATCGCGCTCGCATTGGCGCTGAAGTCGACCGTGTCCACGCCATCGCCGCCGATCAGCGTGTCCGCGCCGGCGCCGCCCTGGAGCAGATCGTCACCGCCCCGCCCTTCGAGACGATCCGCACCCGCACCGCCGTAGAGCGCCTCGCCGCCGCCCGTCCCCGCCAGCGCATCGTCAAAGCCCGAGCCGATCACCGACTCGATGCTCACCAGCCGATCGCCATCCGCCTGCACCGCCAGCGCGAGATCGACCCGCACCGCTATGGCCGAGTCCGCATAATCCGCCGTATCGAACCCGTCGCGCCCGTCGAGCAGGTCCGCGCCCGCGCCGCCAGCCAGACGATTGGCGCCGGCATCGCCGTAGAGCATATCGGCGAAGGCCGTGCCGATCAGGTCCTCGATCGCCACCAGGGTCACGCCACCCGAAGCGGTGCCCGCGGCAAGGTCCGCCGTCACGCCGCTCGCGCCGCTCGCAAAGTCCGCCGCGTCGGTTCCGGCCCCGCCGTCGAGCCGATCCGCGCCGCCATTGCCGACCACCCGGTCATTGCCGGCACCGCCCGACAGCGCATTGGCCGTGCCATCCCCGGCCAGCACGTCGCCAAAGCCCGAGCCGGCCAGATTCTCGATCCCCGAAAGCACATCGCCCTGCGCGTCGCCGCCGCTGCCGGTGCCGCCCAGCGTCACGGTCACCGCCGCGCCGCTGGTCGAATAATCGGCGGTATCGATGCCCCCGCCGCCGGTCAGCCGATCCGCACCCGCACCGCCGACCAGCACATTGTCGAACGCATCGCCGCTCAGCACATCGTCGAACCCCGAGCCGACCAGCCGCTCGATCCCCGACAGCACGTCTCCCTGCGCATCCCCGCCGCTGCCGGTGCCCGCGACCAGATCGACCGTCACCGCCGCGCCGCTGCCCGAATAGTCCGCGCTGTCGAACCCCGTGCCGCCGATCAGCGCGTCACCTCCCGCTCCGCCAACCAGCAGATCGTCACCGCCGCGCCCGTCGATCCGGTCATTGCCCGCGCCGCCGCCGAACCAGTCGGCGCCGTCGGTGCCGGACAGCGTATCGGCAAAGGCGGAGCCTTCCACCGCCTCGATCCCGATCAGCCGGTCGCCCGCCGCCTCGCCGCCGCTCGCCGCGCCATTGGCGAGGTCGACCGTCACGCCCGCGGCGCTGCTGCCATAATCCACCCGGTCGATCCCGGCGCCGCCATCGAGCAGGTCCGCGCCCGCGCCGCCATCGAGCAGATCGTCGCCCGCGCCGCCCGAAAGCCTGTCGTCGCCATTGCCTCCGAACAGCCGGTTCGCCCCCGCATCGCCGGCAAGCACATCGGCAAGGGCCGATCCCTCGACATCCTCGAACCCGTCGAACAGGTCTCCCGCCGCATCGCCGCCGGCGGCCGTCAGCCGCGCCAGATCGACCTGCACCCCGGCGGCGCTACCCGCATAGCTGAGCAGGTCGCGCCCCGCGCCGCCGACCAATATGTCCGCCCCCGCACCGCCGCTCAGCACATCGTCGCCGGCATTGCCGAGAAGCATGTCGTCGCCCGCGCCACCGAGCAGCGCGTCCGCGCCCGCCGTGCCACCGATCCTGTCGTCACCCGCGGTACCCGCGGCCACCACTGCCTGCTGCCCGTTCAGGGTCAGCACCGAGCCGGTGCCCTTTTTCGAGACCACCGTGCCCGTCCCGGTGGCGAGCGCATAGTCGTTCACCGTCAGCGCGCCGTTCTTCTCGGCCAGGTTGAACAGGGTCGGCGAACCGGGATCGGAGAAGAACGCCCCGTCGATCGTCGCGCTCGCGCCTTCGGCCAGCCAGATATGCTCGCGATTGCCGCCGGGCGTGGAGGCTCCCGCGTCGAGGCTGACGATGTTGCTGAGCACCGCCCCGTCGCCCCACAGCCTTATGTTACGGCCATTGCCCGAGACGATCGCGCCATCGACCACGATGTTGTCGCTCTTCAGGTCGAGCCCGCCATCGCTGTTGCCGGTGGCGATCACGTCGCGCAGCGTGATGTTGTAGGTGCCGCGCTCGGTCGCGAAGCCGTCGCCGTTTCGGTAATCGTTCACCGTGTCGAGCGCGTTGCGCATCGCGACATGGTCGATCACCACGTCATGCGCGGTGCCGTCGATATGCACGCCGATCGCGAAATTGTCGCCGTCCTGCAGCTGGCTGTCGCCGCGCACATCCTCGATCAGCACGTTGCTGCTGTTGTACTGGACGCGGATCACGCCCTTGGAATAGCCGTCCACCGCGACATCGCGGATCGTCAGCCCGGTGATGCTCGCCCCGGCATTGGCGCCCGAGGCGATATTGTCGAAGAAGCGCATCACATTGCGCGCCTCGACATGCTCGATCACCAGGTTGCTGAGGTCGCCGCCCACCCGGAAGCCCGTGCCGACATTCTCGAAGGCGATGTCGCTGAACTTCAGATTGTTCGCCCCGCCGAGCAGCCGGAACACTTCCTCGCCATCCGCGCCGGCCGGATCGAACGGATCGGCCCGCGTCCCGACGATGGTCGCCGCCATCGCATTGCCGGCGCTGTCGACGCCCCGGATCGTCACCGGCGCGCTCGCCGAGCCGCCCGCCACGATCGCCAATGCCTCGCTCGGCGCCGTATAGGCACCCTGGTCGGCCAGCATCAGCACCTGCCCGCCCGGCCCGGCCGCGGCGATCAGCTTCGGCAGGTCCTTCAGCGTCGCGGCGTTGGCAGCGCTCGATCCGTCGCCCGAACCGCTTCCGGTCGGCGAGATATACAGCGTCGGCATGGCAGGAGTTTCCTCATAGGCCCGAGAAGGTCACCCCCATTGAAATCCGGTTGTCGGTAAACCGGCGCCCCGCCGTTACACCCCAGCTTGCCTGGGTCCGCCGCTGCAGGTCGAGCCGCAGCGCCATCCGCTTGCTGACCAGGTACGAACCGCTGGCCCGCCAGGTCCAGCGATCGTCGCTCCGGTCGATATTGTTGAAGTCGCGCTTCTCCAGTTCGCCGCCCACGCCCAGGATCAGGTTGCGCAGCAGCTCGTAATCGGCGCGCAGCGTCATGTTGGTCGCGAGATAGCCGGTTGCGCCGTTGACGCCGGTCTCGCGGATGCCCCGATCGATCGTGCCGGTGATCGTCACCAGGGGCGTGAGGAAATAGGCAAGCTCGCCGCGCACCAGGAAGCCGGAGATGTCATGGAACTGCGCCGGCTTGTAGTCCTGCCGGATATAGCCGAGCCGCAGCGCGCCGCGCGCCTTGCGCCCCAGCTCGAAGCTGGCGCCGCCGGCCAGTTCGAAGCCGCTCGAATCGCGCGCCGGCACCGGCCCGGTCCGCTCGCGATAGTCGCGCTGGTTGACCGATCCGGCGACGAACAGCGCGATGCTCGGGCTCAGCGCATATTCGCCGATCGCCGTGCCGGTATAGGTCGTGTGGTCGCGGAAATCCTGGTCGATCGCCGCGCCCGAAGGCGTGACGCTGTCGGCATAATTGCGGTTCTCGACATCGAACACGCCGCGCACCCGCAACCGGTTGAAGACATGGGTGTAGGTCGCCGTCCCCTCGCTCAGCGTGAAGCGGATCGGCCGCGTCGCCTGGGTCGGGGAGTCGGGCGAAACGCGCTCCTGGCTGTAGCGCCCGTTGCGCAGCGCCAGGTTGAACGTGTCCGACTTGCTGATCGTGTAGAGCGCGCTCGCGTTCACCGCATATTGCGTAGCATTCTCACTCGCCCGCTTCGCATAGCGCAACAGGTCGAGCTCGCCGTCCAGGCTTAGCTTGAGCGTCGGCGAAGGCCGGACCAGCGACACTTTCGGCCGGATACGCAGATACGCATCGCCGGTCCGGTCGTCGGGCTGGGCATAGAGATTGTCGTCATAGCCGGCACCGATCGCCACGCGCGGCATCAGCTCGAGCGTGCCGACATGGATCGGCTCGGGCGTGTAATCCGGCCGCCGCCGCTCGAGCACGCCGACATTGCGGTCGCGCCCGAACGGATTCTCGCTCGCCACCGAGCCGAGCCCGTCGGTCGCGTCCGATTGCTGGGCGAGCGCCGGCGTCGCCAGCGCACAGCCGCCGAGCAGCAGGGTCCAGGCCGCGCGCTTCATCGGCGTCCCAGCGTGACGAGCACCGGCCGGTGGTCCGATCCGGTCGCCCGAAGTTTCTCGGCCGACACCAGCCCCCAGTCGGGTCCGGCATAGAGCTGGTCGATCGGCAGCACGGGGAGGACGCGCGGCCAGCTCGGCAGCGCGCGGGTCATGCGGGTGAGCGGCGCGAAGCCTTGGTCTTGCGCATGCATCGCAGCGGCCCAGGGGGTGAGGTTCATGTCGCCTGCAACGATGAGCCCCTCGCGATCGATCCGTGCCAGCGCCTGCGCCATGTCGCGTATCCGCACCGCCTGGTCGCGCATGGTCGGATGCGGATAGTGAAGGGTAATCACGGTGAAGGGGCGCTGGTCGGGCCCGATGATCCGTGCCCAGGTCAGGGGCGGCCCGAATTTCCGCCCAGCTTCGTCCCGCAGCAGATAGCCGCTGTCGTCGATCGGCCAGCGCGACAGGATCGCCATGCCGCAGCCCTTTGGGCAATCGGTGCCATAAGGCAATTTCTGGCGCAGCGCCGCCAGCATCGGGCGGAAATTGCCGTCCAGTTCCTGCAGCATCACCACATCGGGCCGGGCGTCGAGGATCGTCTGCGCGGTCTCGGCGGGATCGCTGTTCTTCACCCAGACATTGTGGCTGAGCACCCGCACCTGCTGCATGCCCGATCGCGCGCGCGGCACGTCGCGGGTCAACTCGGGCACCACGCGCAATGCTACCGGCGCCAGCCCGAGCAATGCCGCCGCGATCGCCCACAGTCCCAGCCGCCGGCCCAGCGCGAGTCCGATCAGGATCATCAGCCCGAACAGGGGCATGAAGGAAGCGAACGCGTCGAGCATCGGCATGAAGGCGCCTGCATAGGACACCCACGCCGCGAGGCTGCCCCCCGCGATCAGCAGGGCGCCCAGGATGCGGACCAGCCTCACGCGCGGGCAAGCAGCCGGTTACGCAGGGCATGGCCGGATTGCCGGAGCGGTGCCGGGATCAGCTTGGCGGCGAGCAGCAGCGCGGCGGTGCCGGCGCCTTCGGGCAGATAGACATCGCCCACCCGGATCGCGGTGCGCCCCGGATGCTTCATCGCATAGCGGGCGTAATGCGCGATCTCCTGGTTAACCAGCCGCCGCAGCAGCGCCGCTTCGCGCGGCCCCGCCCCATCGATCAGTCCGCGCGCGGTATCGACGAGACAGGGCAGCCCCAACGTCGTGGTCGACTTGCTCACCTTGTTCTCGGAATCACGGTGGAACACCGCGCTCGCCCGCGGATCGTAGCGCAGCCTCCCTCGCGCCAGCACGCGCAGCCACAAATCCTTGTCGCCGCCGCGTACCGCCTTGCCTTCGGGAAACAACCCCGCGGCGAACAATGCGTCACGCCGGATCGCGATCGCCCCGGTCCACATCGGGCATTCGCGCACCGCCAGCCAGGCATCGAGGAACCCCGCCAGGTCGAGCGTCACCGGCTGCGCGAGCGACGGCGAGATCCGCTGCGGCTGGCTGCGATCGGCAAAGACATGGTCGAACCGCGTCGCCACCGCCGACACCGCCGGATCGGCCGCAATCCCCTCGGCAAGCTGGGCGAGATGTTCGGGCGCCCAGAGATCATCGGCGTCGAGGAAGGCGATCCAGTCGCCCTCCGCCGCGCGAATGCCCAGGTTGCGCCCGGCATAGCCGCCCGGCCCCGGGATCGGCAGGTCGAGCAGCCGGATGCGCGGATCGTCAATCGCGGCGACCAGCGCGCGCGCGCCATCGGTCGAGCGGTTGTCGATCACCACGACCTCCTGGGGCGGCAGGCGCTGCGCCAGCACGCTGTCGATCGCGGCGCGGACATGCCCGGCCTTGTTGAAGAGCGGCATCACCACGGAGAAATTCGGGGACGTCATCAGTCGCGTGCTGCCTTTCGCCCCCCGGCGAGATGGAAGAATTCGCCCACCGCCACCCCGGCGAGCTCGATCGTCAGAAGCATCACCGCCAGCCGGCGGCGCAGCGACAATTCGCGCGAAACCGCCGCGCGCCGCAGGCGGCGGACCGTGTCCACCGCGGTCACGCCCAGCACATGCGCCAGCCTCGGGCGCTTCGCCGTGCGATCCCAGCGCCCGCCGCTCAGCCGCTGCCGCTTGCGCACCAGCTCGGCCCGGTTCGCGCGCACCGGGTGGCGCACCACCATCTCGGGCACATAGACCAGCGGATACCCCGCCTCGCGGATGCGCAGCGCCATCTGCCGGTCGCCGCCCGATTTGAGCGCGGCATCGAACCCGCCCAGCTGCTTGAGCACCGCCGTCTCGCTCGCCCAATTGGCGGTGGCGCAATTGCCGCGCGCCGCATGCGCCTGAGGGAAACTGAACAGCCGCTCATAGTCGCCGAACACTTCGCGTTCCTGTGCGATCTCGTCGAACAGCTCGATCTTGCCGGCGAGCACGCCGAAGCCCGGATGGGCAGCCGCCGCGCGCAGCACCTGTTCCAGCCAGTCGGGCACCGGCGTGCAATCGGCATCGGTAAAGGCGGTGATCGGCGCATCCACGCGCCCGATCCCCAGGTTGCGCGCAACATAGGAGCCGGGCCGCGTCTCCGCGATCACCTCCACGCCCGCGAAGCCGCGCGCGATCTCGGCGGTCGAATCGCTCGATCCATTATCGACGACGATGATCTGATATGCGTCACGCGGGATGGTCTGCCGGGATAACGCCTCCAGGCAGCGGCCGATCACCGCTTCTCCGTTCCACACGGGTATGACGACAGCTACTTGAAACATAGATACGCCTGTTCAGTGCAGTCAGGCTTCAGACAGCCCGGCGCAGCGCCCGGGTCAACCGCATGTCGCACCTGCGAAGACGAGCTGCCCCTTTGTCCGGATGACCGGAGCCAAACCCGCCTTCGCGCCTCAAGATTTGCCCGCTACCAAGGATCGCGCCGGACGATTCAATGTTGTTGCACTGCATCATGCAGGTGGGAACATGAGCAGGAGGCGTGTGCTTAATGGGTGAGTCCCTGCCCGAACTGGGGGACGCCGCCGAAGTTCTGGTGGTGTCGCTCGAAACTGCTGAAGCGCGTCGTGCGGCATTTGCCGCGCGGGCGACGGGCACGTCGCTCGTCTGGCGCTTCTTCGATGCGTGCACCGGCCCCGCGCCGGGCATGACTCTCGACGAACCCGCGATCCGCGCCAACAAGGGGCGCGCGATGAGCAAGGGCGAGATCGGCTGCTATGCCAGCCATTTCTCGATCTGGCTCGACATGGTCGTGCGCGGCGTGCCCCAGGCGATCGTGCTGGAAGACGATACCGTCGTCGACTGGGACTATCTGGAGCCGCTCGCCCGCACCGATCTGCGGGCGCAGGGGATCGACTATCTGCGTCTCTATGCCAAGCGCCCCACCTGGCAGCGCGTGGTACGGCGCGATTTCCTGCAGCATTCGCGCACCATCGTCGAGCTGGTCGGCCCCGCCTATGGCACCCAGGGCTATGCGATCACGCTCGAGGGCGCGCGCCGCCTGGTCGAGCATTGCCGCATCGTCCGCCGTCCCGTGGACGACGAGATGGACCGCAGCTGGGCGCACGGCCTGCCCAACCTCGCGCTGTTTCCCGCGCCGATCCTCGAGGCGGCGGTGGTGTCGGACATCGGCGCCGCGCGTTTCGGGCCCAAGACCGATCCGCTCTATCATTCGCTGCGGCAGAAGATCTGGCGCCACGCCGAGCGCACCCGCATGCGCATGCTGAAAGCGAGGCGCCTGCTTGAACGCTGAGCTTCCCAACCGCTTCGACGACGGGCTGCGCGCCCGCAGCCGCAGCTCGATCGGCTGGACGGTCACGCGCTTCCTGTCGGATCAGCTCTTCTCCTTCATCGTCTTCGTCATCCTCGCCCGCCTGCTCACCCGCGCGGACATCGGCGCGTTCGCGGTGATGGCGGTGACGGCGGAGGCGTTCCGGATCATCGCCACCGCCGGGCTCGTCCAGACCATCGCGAGGCGCAGCGAGATCACGCCGCATTTCCTCGACACCATCTACCGCTCGCAACAGGGCTTCTCCTTCCTCTCCGCCGCGCTGATCGTCGCGCTCGCCCAGCCGATCGCCGATCTGATGGGCGCGCCGAACATCGCGCTGCCGCTCGCGGTGATGAGCCTGGTCCTGCCGATCTCCTCCTTCGGCGGCACCCATCTCGCGCTGCGCCTGCGCGAGTTCGGCCACAAGACCACGGCCTTGCGCTCGGTGGTCGGCGGGCTGATCGGCGGCACCTGCGCGGTGGTCGCGGCGTTCGCCGGGCTCGGCCTGTGGAGCCTGGTCGTCCAGCGCCTCGTCACCGAGATCGCCGGCGCGATCCTGTCGCGCATGTCCTATGACTGGAAGCCGGGCTGGAAGTTCGATCGCGGCATCCTGCGCGACAACCTCATGCTCAACGCCAGCCTGATCTATGTCCAGCTGGTCTTCCTCGCGACCGTGCGCGTCCAGGAAATGGCGATCGGCGCGGGCATCGGCCTCGCCGCGGTCGGCGTCTACCGCACCGCCTGGCGTACCGTCGAGCTGATCGGCCGCGGCGCGATCCAGCCCTTCACCCAGGTCGCGGTGCAGACCCTCGCCCGCGTCAAGGACGAGCCGGCCGAGCTGCGCCAGGCCTATCGCTGGATGATCGCCCAGGCCTCGGCGATCTCCTTCCCGGCGCTGGTCGGCTTCGGCGCGCTCGCCCCCGTCGCCATCCCCACCGTGTTCGGCGCGAAGTGGGACGAGGCCGGGCAGCTCGCCCAGATCTTCGCCTTCATGGCGGTGCCTTTCACGCTCAACTTCTTCGCCTCGCCCTCGCTCAGCGTGCTCGGCGCCTCGCGCAGCCTGATGTCGCTGTCGACCACCCAGCTGGTGCTCGGCGTGATCCTCACCCTCGCCGCGCTGCCCTATGGCCTGCTCGCGGTCGCCGTCTCCTATGTCGGGCGCGCCTATCTCACCTTGCCGATGCAGATCCTGCTGCTGCGCCGCGCCTCGGGCATCCGCCCGGTCGATACCTGGCGCGCGGTCGGCGCCCCGCTGATCGCCTCTACCGCGATGGGCGTCGCGCTCGCGGTCGCGATGCGGCTGCTCGACACGCATCTCTCGGGCTGGAGCGTGCTGCTCCTGCTCACCGGGCTCGGCGCGCTTTTCTACGGCGCCCTGCTTCTCGCCATCTCGCGGCCGTGGCGCGGCCGTCTCCTGTCCCTGTCCAGACGCCTCAGAAAGGGCCGGATATGACCACCAAGACTGCCGACCAGCTCATCGGCGAACTCGCCCAGCGTTTTGCCCAGGTGCTCGACAGCGTGCTGCCCGCGGGCCGCATCGCTTTGGTCGATTTCCCCGATCACTCCAATGTCGGCGATTCCGCCATCTGGCTCGGCGAGATGGCCTATCTCAAGAAGCGCGGCCGCCTGCCTGTCTATTATTCGGCGATCACCGATTTCGACGATGCCGCCTGCCGCGCCGCGATCGGGGGCGGCCCGATTTTGATCCATGGCGGCGGCAATATGGGCACGCTCTGGCCGAAGCACGAATCCTTCCGCCTCCACCTGCTACGCACCCACCGTGGCCATCCGATCATCCAGATGCCCGAATCGATCCACTATGCCGATCCCGAGGCAGCGCGCGAGATGGCCGAGGCGATCCGCGCGCACGGCAAGTTCACCCTGCTCGTCCGCGACGCCCGCTCGCTCGCCTTTGCCCGCGAGCATTTCGATTGCCCGATCCATCTCTGCCCCGATGCCGCGCTGATGCTCGGCCGCCAGCAGCGCGCCCCCGCGACCTCGCCGGTCTTCGCGCTGCTCCGCACCGATCACGAGCGCGCCGCCGGCACCGACGAAGCGCTCCCGGCCGGCGTGGTCGCGGATGACTGGCTGATCGAGGATCCCGCCCAGAAGCGCCATCTCCGCCTCTCGCTCAAGCTCAACCGGCTGCTCAACCGCGACCCGATGGCGCAGCGCGCCACCCGCCAGCGCCGACTGGCCGAATGGCGCTTCCAGCGCGGCCTGGCGATGCTCTCCACCGGCGAGATCGTCGTCACCGATCGGCTGCACGCGCATATCCTGTCGCTGCTGCTCGATATCCCGCACGTGCTGCTCGACAACAGCTACGGCAAGGTCGCGGGCTTCGCCGACCAGTGGACGGCCGACTATGCCGGCCTGCTGCGCGCCACCAGCCGGCCCCAGGGCTTCGCCACCGCGCTCGCCTGCCGAACCCCGCAGATCGTCAACGGCTAGGAGCCCGGCAGGAGGCGCCCATGCAGCAGGACCTGAGCTTCGAGCCGGCCAGCCCCGCGCCGGACAACGCGCTGGCCGCCTTCGCCCTGATCCTCGCCATGCACCGCGTCGCCGCGGACCCGGCCGAGCTGCGCCACGATCTCGGGCACGGCGATCCCGTCGGCACGCGCGACCTGCTCCGCCTGGCCAAGCGCATCGATGGCGTCCGCGCCCGCGCGACCAAAGCCGATTTCGATCGCCTCCGCCGCCTGCCGATGCCGGTGCTCGCCAGCGGCCCGCAGGGCTGGTTCGTGATCGGCCGGGTCGGCGAGGATGCCGCCGCCGTCCAGCGCCCCGGCGAGCCGATCGCCCGCTGGGACCGCGCCGCGCTCACCGCCAACTGGTCGGGTGAGCTGCTCCTTGTCACCACCCGCGAGTCCGCTCAGGTCGCCGCGCCCGCCTTCGACATGACCTGGTTCATCCCCCAGATCGTCAAATACCGCCGGCTGATCGGCGAGGTGCTGCTGATCACCCTCGCGCTCAACCTGCTCGGGCTCGCCGCCCCCCTCTTCTTCCAGAATGTCGTCGACAAGGTGCTGGCGCATAACAGCCTCGCCACGCTGCAGGTGCTGGCGATCGGGCTGGTGCTGGTCTCGCTCTGGGAAGTCGCGTTCGGCTGGCTGCGCACCCGCCTCTATTCGGAGACCAGCCAGAAGCTCGACGTCGAGCTCGGCAGCCGCCTCTTCCGCCACCTGCTCCGCCTCCCCCTCGCCTGGTTCGAGAACCGCCGCGTCGGCGACACCGTCACCCGCGTCCGCGAACTGGAGACGGTACGCGAGTTCATGACCAGCGCTTCGCTCACCGTGCTGGTCGATCCCCTCTTCACCATCGTCTTCCTGGTGGCGATGTGGCTCTACTCGCCGCTGCTCTTCATCATCGTCGCGCTCACTTTGCCCGCCTATGTGATCGTCTCGCTCGTCGTCACCGGCCCGCTGCGCCGCCGCCTCGACGAGAAGTTCGCGCGCGGCGCCGCCAACAACGCGCTGCTCGTCGAGAGCGTCTCGGGCATGCAGACGCTCAAGTCCGCCGCGGTCGAGCCGCTCTGGCAGGATCGCTGGGAGCGCCAGCTCGCCGCATACAGCGCGGCCAACCAGCGCGTTATCAACCTCGGCAATTCGGGCAGCCAGGCGGTCCAGCTGATCTCGAAGCTCAGCCTCGCCGCGATCCTGTTCTTCGGCGCGCAACAGGTGATCGCCGGCGCGCTCACCGTCGGCGGGCTGGTCGCGTTCAACATGTTCGCCCAGCGCGTCTCCGGCCCGGTGATCCGCATGGCCCAGCTCTGGCAGGACTTCCAGCAGGTCCGCCTCTCGGTCCAGCGGATGGGCGACATCCTCAACGCCGGCCCCGAGCCCGGCGCCGGTTCGCGCACCACCCTCCCGGCGCTCCACGGCCATATCCATTTCGAGAATGTCCGCTTCCGCTATGCCGCCGACGGCCCCTGGACGCTCGACGACATCAATCTCGATCTGCCCGCCGGCGCCACGCTCGGCATCGCCGGCGCCTCGGGCTCGGGCAAGTCGACGATGACCAAATTGCTCCAGCGCCTCTATCTGCCGGCCAGCGGCCGCGTGCTGATCGACGGCGTCGACCTGGCCCAGATCGATCCCGCCTGGCTCCGCCGCCAGATCGGCGTGGTGCTGCAGGAGAATGTCCTGTTCAACCGCTCGATCCGCGACAATATCGCACTCGCCGATCCGGCGCTGCCGATCGACCGGGTGATGACCGCCGCGCGGCTGGCCGGCGCGCATGACTTCATCCTCGCCCTCCCGCACGGATACGACACGATCGTCGAGGAGCGCGGCGTCAACTTCTCCGGCGGCCAGCGCCAGCGCCTCGCCATTGCCCGCGCGCTGATCGCCAACCCGCGCATCCTGATCCTCGATGAAGCCACTTCCGCGCTGGATGCCGAGAGCGAGGAGATCGTCCAGCGCAACCTCAAGGCGATCGCCGCCGGCCGCACCGTCCTCATCATCGCCCACCGCCTCTCCGCGATCCGCCAGTGCGACCGCATCCTGACGCTCGACAAGGGCCGCATCGTCGAGAGCGGCACGCATGACGAGCTGCTCCGCCTCGACGGCCGCTATGCCGCGCTCCACCACCGCCAGATCGGCGTGCAGGCAGGCGCGGCGGCATGAACGCGATCACCCACCACTGGACCGCGATCCGCGACGCACTCGACAATGAGCGTGCCCGCGCCCGCACCGCGATGCGCACAGAGGAGACCGACTTCCTTCCCGCCGCGCTCGAAGTGGTCGAGCGCCCGGTCTCGCCCACCGCGCGGATCACCGCCTGGGTGCTGCTCGGCCTGCTCGTCGTCGCCCTGCTCTGGCTGTTCCTCGGCCGCGTCGATGTCGTCGCTTCCGCCCCCGGCCGCCTCGTCCCCGCCGACGACGTCAAGCTGATCCAGCCCGGCGCGGGTGGCGTGGTCCGCGCCATCCTCGTGCGCGACGGCCAGCAGGTCCGCGCCGGCCAGCCTTTGGTCGAGCTCGACCCTACCGTCTCCGATGCCGATGCCGCCCAGGCCGGCAAGGCGCTGGAGGCCGCCGAACTCGATGCCGCCCGGCTGCGCGCGATCCTCTCCGGGCTCGACGGCCAGGGCCTGCGCTTCACGCCGCCCGCCGGCACCACGCCCGAAGTCGCCGCCACCCAGGTCGCGCTCGCCCGCGCCCAGCTCGCCGAGATCCAGGCCGGCACCCAGACTCGCGCCGCCGACACCGAAGCCGCCCGCGCCGCCCGCGCCGAGGCGCAAATCCAGGCCGCCAAGCTCGGCGAGACGCTACCGTTGCTCGACGAGCAGATCGAAGCGAACGAGAAGCTGCTCGAGAAGGGCTATGTCTCGAAGCTCAAGGTGATCGAGATGCGCCGCCAGCGCCTCGCCGCCGCGCGCGACCGCGACGCCGCGCTCGCCACCGCGCGCAAGGCCCAGGCCCAGATCGCCGTCGCCGGCGGCAATTCCAGCCAGTCCGCCGCCGAGGCGCGCGCCCGGATCCTCGCCGATCTCGCCAAGGCGGAGAGCGACGCCCGGCTGCGCAAGGAGGAGCTGACCAAGGCCACAAAACGCTCGAGCCTCCAGCGCCTGGTCAGCCCGGTCGACGGAACCGTCACCCAGCTCGCGGTGCACACGGTCGGCGGCGTGGTCGAGGCGGCCAAGCCGATCATGGTGATCGTGCCGGCCCGCGGGAAGCTGATTGCCGAAGTGGCGATCGCCAACAAGGATGTCGGCTTCATCACTGCCGGCCAGCCGGTCGCGCTCAAGATCGAGGCCTTCCCCTTCACCCGCTATGGCGCGGTGCCGGGCAAGCTCGAGCAGATCAGCTCGGACGCGGTTCAGGACGAGAAACAGGGCCTGATCTACACCGCCCGCATTGCCCTCGACCGCGCGACGATCCAGCGCGATGGCGCCCTGGTGAAGCTAACCCCCGGCATGGCGGTAACCGCCGACATCCGCACCGGCCGCCGCTCGCTCGCTTCCTATCTGCTGAGCCCGATCGACGAGATCCGCACGACCGCCGGCCGGGAGCGGTAGCCCTTACCCTAGTTCCCAACCTTCACTCGTCATCCCCGCGAAGGCGGGGATCCAGGATGGCAGAGCGGCGTCCCTTGTGACTCTGGATCCCCGCCTTCGCGGGGATGACGAAGGGTTAGAACAAGGCCCTTCTCCCCAATCGTCATCCCGGCGAAAGCCGGGATCTCAGGCGAAGGCGCGGGGAAAGAGCCGCACGAGATCCCGGCTTTCGCCGGGATGACGGCTAGGGTGTCGCGAACTTCGAGAACTTTGGATAGCCGCCGCCCCCGCTGTAGGACGCGGTCAATACGCGTTGTGATGCATCAGCACCTGCGCCGTCCGCACCAGGATCGAGATGTCGCGCAGCAGCGACCAGCCATGCTGGTATTCCAGATCCGCTTCGAGCCGGTCGATGATGTCGCGCCTGGTATTGGTCGCGCCGCGAAAGCCGCGGATCTGCGCCAGGCCGGTGATGCCGGGTTTGAGCGCGTGGCGATGCCAATATTGCCGGTCGACCCGCCAGAACAGCTCATCCCCGGCGGTCGATCCCAGCGCATGCGGGCGCGGGCCGACCAGGCTCATCTCGCCGAACAGCACGTTGATCAGCTGGGGCAGCTCGTCGATGCTGGTCATCCGGATCAGCCGGCCGACCTTGGTGATCCGGTCGTCGTCGCGGCTGGCCGAGCGCGCGCCGGTCGCGTCGCTGGTCTCCACGCGCATGCTGCGGAACTTGAGGATCTGGAAGATCCGGTTGCCGCGCCCCATCCGCTCCTGGCGGAAGAACACCGGCCCCGGCGAATCGAGCTTGATCGCGATCGCGACCATCACCAGCACCGGCAGCAGCATCAGCAGCGCCGGGATCGTGATCGCCAGGTCGAGCGCGCGCTTCTTCACGCGATTGGCGCGGTTGAGCGGGCCCCAGGAGACCACCACCGTCGTCACGCCGTCGCGCTGGCGCGTGGTCAGCGGGCCCAGCTCGGCGATCTCGGGCACCACGATCTCGCCGACGATGTTGACGCCCTTCAGTGCCCGCGCCCATTCGGCCTTGCGCTCGGGCGCGCAGGCGATGACCACCCGGTCATAGTCCTGCAGCACGGTGCCGAGGCGATCGAGCATGTACGGATCGTCGAGATCGGTACGCAGCCCGGCGAGCCGCGCATCGAGCACTTCCCGGTTACGATAGGGTCGCGGCGCCATCGCCCCGTCGGTGATCACCAGCTCGACGCTGAGCTGGCCGAAAGCCTTGCGAACCATGTGGCAGATCAGCAGCCGCTGGGCGAGCAGCAGCGTCAGCGCGGTGACCATCGCCATGCCCAGCGCGAAGCGCGGCACCTTGCCGGTCACCCGAAGCGCAAAGGCGGCGAACAGGAAGACGAGCAGGGTCGTGGCGAAGGAGAGCAAAGCCTGGCGCACGCTCTTGCTCGGCTTGGTCAGGCAGCGCGGGTTATAGGCCTGGTTCTGGAACGCAATCGCAGCATGGACGAACAGCAGCCCCGCCATCGCGGTCCACAATTCGTCGGAGATATGGCGCGGTTCTTCAATCACCAGCGCCACGGCGAAGCCCAGCGCCAAGGCCAGCGCGTCGGACGCGATCAGCGATAAACTGAGCCAGATCTTGGCGTTGCGCCGCGCCACTTTCGCAAGCGGCGTTCTGGTTGGAACCCCCTGGATCGCCAAGTCGATCTTGGACATGGGCCACCGATACTCCCTGAGCTCAAATACGCGAGCTTGTTGCGACGCAACATGACTTGGAGGTTAGAGAACACAAGCGGCCAGCGCGGGTACGTGCCGGATACGAGACGATCCGTTCCGGTGTGAGATAAGGCGGTGACTGACGGGGGCGAGCCGCGCTAGAAAGCCCCCATGATCGCCCGTCTCGGCGCCGCGCCGGCGCGCATCCGGCTGCTGTTCTTCGCCTTCGGGGACTTCGCCTTCAATCTCTACTGGCAGAGCATCATGCTCTTCCTGCTCTTCTACTATACCGAGGCGCTGGGCCTGCCGGTGGCGACCGCCGCGGCGATCTACACCGTCGCCTCGGTCTGGGACGGGCTGGCCAATTTCCTCGCCGGCGCGGTGGCGGACAGGCGCGAGCCCGGGCGCGGCTATGGCCGGTTCCTGATGCTGGGCAGCGTGCCCCTCGGCCTCGCCTTCGTCCTCACCTATCTCCCCCCGCTCGCCACCGGCTGGTGGGGACTGGCGACGGTCTTCCTCGGGCATTTGCTGTTCCGCACCGCCTATGCCGCGGTCAACGTGCCCTATCTGGCGATGAGCGCGCGGGTGAGCAGCGACAGCCGCGACCGCGCCTTCCTCGCCGGCATGCGCATGGTGTTCGGCACGATGGCGGCGGTGCTGGTCGCCCGCGGCACACTGCCCTTCGGCGCGTGGATCGCCGGGAGCACGGTGCCCGCCCAGGCCTATCTCGGCGCCGCGATCCTGTTCGCCGTCCTCGGCACCGGCATCCTCATGCTGGTCGGCGCCAGCTACCGCGAGCAGGTCGTGCCCGTCCGCGCCCAGCCGCCCTCGATCGCCGCGAGCCTGCGCAGCCTCGCCGCCAACCGCGCCTTCGTCACGCTCAACCTGGCGATGATGGCGATGATCGTCGCGGTGACGATCCTCAACAAGTCAGTGCTCTATTATTTCAAGTATTTCGTCGGCGACGCCGTGGCCGGGCAGAGCGCGCTGGCCTGGATGGGCGTGGTCGGCGCGGCCGCCGTACCCTTGTGGATGCTGCTCCAGCGCCTGCTCGGCACGCGCAGCCTCTGGTTCCTCGCCGCCGCCTTCTGCATGGCCGGGCTGCTGCTGTTCAGCAGCATCCATATCGACAAGGCCGGCCCGATGCAGCTCTTCCTCGTCACGATGCAGGCGGTGATCGTCGGGCTCCACTTCGCCTATTGGGCGATGCTGCCCAACACGGTGGAATATGGCGAGAAGACCACCGGCCTGCGGGTCGAGGGTGCGGTGTTCGGCATGGCCGCCCTGCTCCAGCGCATCGCCATCGGCGTCGCCACGCTGCTGCTCGCCGCCGGCTTCGACTCCGCCGGCTTCGTCGCCAATGTCCGCCAGAGCGAGGCGACGCTGGCGACAATGCGCTTCACCATCGCGCTGGTGCCGCTCGCCTTCCTGGCGTTGTCGGTGGTGCTGATGTGGCTCAACCCGCTCGGCCGCGGCGAGCATGCGAAGATCGTCAGGGACCTGGAGGACCGCGCCTCCTAGCGGAAAGGCCGGAGCACCGGCCCCGGCCTTTCCGTTGGATCACGCCACCAGCGTGAACTGGGCATGCACCCCGTCGGCCTGGGCCGAGGGTGCGATCCACAGGTCGAACAGGCCGGGCTCGACGGTCGGCTTGTTGTCGCGGCCAATGAACAGCAGCTGCTCGCGCTTGAGCTTGAAGGTCACCGTCTCGCTCGCCCCCGGCGCCAGTGCCAGCTTGCGGAACGCCTTGAGCTCGCGCACCGGCCGGGTCACGCTCGCCACCCGGTCGCGGATATAGAGCTGGACCACTTCCTCGATCGCATGCGCGCCCGAATTGGTGATCTTCGCCGAGACGCTGATCTCGCCGTCCCAGGCCAGGTTCGCCGGCACCGCGAGGTCCGAATAGCCGACCTTGCCATAGGTCAGGCCATGGCCGAACGGGAACAAAGCCGAGTTCGGGATGCCGCGATAATGCGCCTTGTAGGGCTGCAGCGCGCCTTCCGGGTTCGGACGGCCGGTCGGCTTGTGGTTGTAGTAGAAGGGCTGCTGCCCCGGCGAGCGCGGGAAGCTGCACGGCAGGCGGCCGGCCGGGCTATAGTCGCCGAACAGCACATCGGCGGTGGCGTTGCCGCCTTCCGAGCCCAGGAACCAGGTGACCAGGATCGACGGTGCATTGAGCACCGCGCCCTCGAGCGCCAGCGCGCGGCCGTTCTTGAGCACCACCACGATCGGCTTGCCGGTCTTGGCCACTGCTTCCGCGAGTTCCATCTGCGGCGCGGGAATGACGATCTCGGCGCGCGACTGCGCCTCGCCCGACATGTTCTCGCTCTCGCCGATCGCCAGGATCACCACGTCCGCCGCGTTCGCCGCGGCCACCGCCGCCTCGATCCCGCCGGCCAGCGGTTCCTCGACCTTCGAGCCGAGCGTCACGCTCACCGCATTCCTGTCGGCCACCGCGCCGCGCACGCCCGTCGCCAGATCGATCGCTAGCTTGTTGTCGCCGTAAACCACCCAGGGCCCGTTGATGTCGTGCTGCCCTTCCGCGAACGGGCCGATGATCGCGATCTTCTTGCCGCTCTTGGGCAGCGGCAGCAGGTCGCCGTCATTCTTGAGCATCACGATCGACTTGCGGCCGGCCTCGCGCGACAGCGCGATCGCCTGCTTGGTGCGCGAGCGCGCCTTTTCGCGCTTGGCGTCGATGCGGCGGAACGGATCCTCGAACAGGCCGAGCCTGGCCTTCATCACCAGCACCTTGCGCACCGATTCGTCGACCCGCGCGATCGGCACTTCGCCCTTGGCGACCAGGTCGGGCAGGTGATCGCGGTAATAGCCGCTGGTCATGCTCATATCGACGCCGGCCAGGAAGGCGAGCTTGGCCGCCTCGCGCGCGTCCGCCGCGAAGCCATGGTCGATCATCTCCATGTCGCCGGTGTAATCCGAGACGACGAAGCCATCGAACTTCCACTCGTCGAGCAGCAGCGTGCGCATCAGCCATTCATTGCCGGTCGAGGGAATGCCCGAGATCTCGTTGAACGAGGCCATGCCGGTGAGCGCACCGGCGTCGATCGCCGTCTTGAACGGCGGCAGATAGACTTCGCGCAGCGTCCGCTCGGACATGTCGACGCTGTTATAGTCGAGCCCCGCCTCGGCCGCGCCATAGGCGGCGAAGTGCTTGAAGCAGGCCAGCATCGAATCGATCGCCTTCAGGTCCTTGCCCTGGAAGCCGCGCACGCGCGCCGCCGCGATCAGTTCGCCGAGCAAGGTATCCTCGCCCGCGCCTTCCATCGTGCGGCCCCAGCGCTGGTCGCGCGCGATGTCGACCATCGGCGCGAAGGTCCAGTCGATGCCGGCCGCGGCGCCTTCGTACGACGCCATGCGCGCGGTGCGCTCGGCCAGGTCGGGATCGAAGGCCGCGGCCTCGCCCACCGGAACCGGGAAGATCGTGCGGTGGCCATGGATCACGTCGGCGGCGAACAGCAGCGGGATCTTGAGGCGCGACTTGGTCATCGCCACCGTCTGCATCCGCCGCGCCATTTCGGCGCCATTGCCGTTGAACACGCCGGTCAGGCGCCCCTTCTCGACCTCGGCGAGCTGCCCGTCGAAGCTCGGACCATTGGTCGGCGGATTGAGCGCAGTCGCGACGGTACCGGACCAGGCGGCCGGCAGCAGCGTCAGCTGCCCGGCCTTTTCCTCCACCGTCATCTTGGCGATCAGCGAATCGATGAAGGCGGGCGCCGGCATCTGGCCGGCCGCCTGCAGCATCGCGCGCGCCGGGCTCGCGGCCCAGGCCGCGACAGCGCCTGCGCCCATCAGAGCCGCGCGCCGCGAAATCCTGGTGTCGAACATCGTGTTTCCTCTCCTGTGCGCCCCTGGCCAACCACCAACGGACATTGTCTCAACCATATCCGGTCGCGAAACTTTTTTGCTTGTCGCAACCGTCCGTAACCGGTTACATAACTCGCACACGGCTTGCATTGCAATCGCCGAAGCGGTCTGAAACGCAGGAAACATGCGCCCAAGCTTTTGGGGGGCCGAGGGAGGAAGGGACTGAAATGGCCGAGGCCACCATCCGGGATGTCGCGCGCCGCGCCGAGGTATCGGTCGCGTCGGTGTCGCGCGCCCTGAACGGCCTGGACAATGTCCGTGCCGAGACCCGCGAAAAGGTCATCAAGGCCGCGAACGAGCTCGGCTATGTCCCGCATGCCGGCGCGCGCAGCCTCAGCCTGGCCCGCGCCCATGCGATCGGCGTCGTCCTGCCCGACCTGCACGGCGAGTTCTTCTCCGAATGCGTGCGCGGCATGGACAAGGAAGCCAGCCGGCGCGGCTATCTGCTGCTCCTCTCCAATATGCATGACGACAGCGACCAGGCGGCGGTGGCATTGCGCGCGATGCGCGGCCGGGTCGACGGGCTGCTGGTCATGGCACCGCACATCGCGCCCGAGACGCTCGAGCATGCGATCCCGCCCGCGCTCCCCTCGGTGATGCTCAACAGCCATGCCGACCTGCCCGGCCGCCCGGCGCTGCGCTTCGACAACCGCGCCGGCGCCGAGGCGATGGTCGATCATCTCGTCGCCAATGGCTATCGCCACATCGTCCATATCGCCGGGCCCGAGGGCAATCTCGACGCCGCCCAGCGCGCCGATGGCTATCTCGCCGCCTGCGCCCGCCACGCCCTGCCCGCGCGCATCCTGCCCGGCGACTTCAACGAGGAAGCCGGCGAAGCCGCCGCGCGCGAGATCCTGGCGAGCAGCACGCCCACCGACGCGGTGTTCGCCGCCAACGACATGATGGCGATCGGCTGCCTCCACGCCCTGCGTTCCGCCGGCACCCAGGTGCCCGAGCAGATCGCCGTCGCCGGCTTCGACGACGTGCCGCTCGCCCGGTATCTCTCGCTCAGCACGATCCGGGTGAACATCGCCGAGATGGGCGCCCGCGCCGTCGCCCGGCTGATCGACCTGCTCGAAGGCAAGGACCTGACCCGTGCCAGCGAGACCCTCCCCCCCGAGCTGGTTACGCGCGCCACCACGGCGCCGCGCACCGCTCACCCCAACGGAGCCGCGCATGCGTGACCGCGGCTCCGTCCCTTTTTCGGCCTGGGATGTAACCGGTTCCAGAGCCAATCTCCGCGGATACACCCCCCTCGGGGGCGGCACCTCATGCGCTGCCCCCAATTTTTCCGGCCGGAACTCCGGCCCGGGGTGGACCCTTCACTCTCTCTTATCGTGTATGAGGCTTTGGACATGATCGACCGGCGCGCGCTCCTCTCGCAGTCTTCGGCGCTGCTCGCGGCCACGGCAGTGCCCGGCGCCGCCGCGGCCCAGTCGCGCAAGGGCGCGGGCGTCCGCACGCTGCCCGCCTTCTACGAGGACATCGAGTACCGCACCTTCCGCTGGTTCTGGGAAACCGCGCGGCGCGACAACGGCCTGGTGCCCGATCGCTACCCCTCGCCCAGCTTCTGCTCGATCGCTTCGGTCGGCTTCGCGCTCACCGCCTACCCGGTCGGCGTCGAGCGCGGCTGGATCACCCGCGCCGAGGCACGCGACCTCACCCTCACCACGCTGCGCTTCTTCTGGGAAGCGCCGCAGGGCCCGGAGCCGAGCGGCAATATCGGCTACAAGGGCTTCTATTATCACTTCATCGACATGATCAGCGGCGCGCGCTTCGGCCGCACCGAACTGTCCAGCGTCGATACCACGCTGCTGCTGATGGGCGTGTTGTTCGCCGGCCAATATTATGACCGCGCCGATGCGAAGGAGCGCGAGATCCGCGATCTCGCCCACAAGCTCTATGCCCGGGCCGACTGGAACTTCTTCCGCTCGGACGGCCGCAAGCCCGTGTCGATGGGCTGGCATCCGGAGCGCGGCCTGATCCCGAGCAGCTGGACCGGCTATAACGAGGGCATGTTCGTCTACATCCTCGGCCTGGGCGCGCCGGAGCATCCGCTCCCGGCCGACAGCTGGGACGTGTGGACCGCAACCTATCCGCGCAGCTGGCGCGGCGAAGGCCCTACCCGCCACATCGCCTTCGCGCCGCTGTTCGGCCACCAGTATAGCGAGTGCTGGATCGATTTCCGCGGCATCCGCGACAAGGTGATGCGCGAGGCCGGGTTCGACTATTTCGAGAACAGCCGCCGCGCCACCTATGCCAGCCGCGCCTATTGCATCGCCAATCCGCAGGGCTGGGACGGCTGGTCGAAGGATATCTGGGGCCTCACCGCCTGTGACGGGCCCGGCGGCTTCAAGCTCGACTTCAAGGGCAAGCCCACCGACTTCTTCGGCTATTCGGCACGCGGCCCGCTCGGCCAGCCCGACGGCCGCGACGATGGCACCCTGGCACCCACCGCGGCGCTCGGCTCGCTGCCCTTCGCGCCCGAGATCGTGATCCCGGCCGCAGAGGCGATGCGCCGCGAACATGGCGACCTGCTCTACGGCAAGTACGGCTTCTTCGATTCGTTCAACCCGAGCTTCCGCTGGACCGACAAGAAGCTGTCGAACGGCCGCGTCGATCCGGTGAAGGGCTGGTACGACACCGACTATATCGGCATCGACCAGGGCCCGATCCTGCTCCAGGCGGCGAACTACCGAAACGACTTCGTCTGGAAGCGCATGCAAGGCTGCGCACCCGTCCGGAAGGGCCTGAAGGCCGCCGGGTTCACCGGGGGGTGGTTGGTCTAGCCCGTTAAATTCCCCTCCCT
Source organism: Sphingomonas kyeonggiensis (assembly GCF_014204495.1). Lineage (GTDB taxonomy): Bacteria > Pseudomonadota > Alphaproteobacteria > Sphingomonadales > Sphingomonadaceae > Sphingomonas > Sphingomonas kyeonggiensis_A. The sequence continues at coordinate 983,547 of NZ_JACHLN010000003.1, forward strand.
GCAAGGGAGGGGCTAGGGGTGGGTTAGAAAAGGCCGGGCTCGACGCCCGGCCTTTTCTTTGACCGGCCCGCAGGGCTCGCTTCGCTCGCAACCCACCCCCGACCCCTCCCTTGCAGGGAGGGGAGATGGAGGTCAGCGTATCCGCACCGCCTTGGTCCGCCGCGAAACCCCATTCTCGTCGAACGCCTCGACCGCGACCCAATAATCCACCCCGACATTGAGCGCGCGGATGTCGAGCGCCGCGCCCTGGTCGGCCCAGCGCTGATAGGTCAGCGTCAGCCGGTCCGGCCGCACGCCCCACAGCACGTTGTAGCCGACCGCGCCGGGCACCGGCTTCCACGCCACATGCGCATTGCGGGCATCGCTGTCGCGCTTCGCCGTCACGCCGCCCGGCGCCGCGGGCGCCTTGCCGCCGGCGGAGCCGAACACGCGCAGGTCGGCGATCGCCAGGTTCCGGCCGCCGACATGGCCGTGCACATAGCGCACGTACCGCGCCTGCACCGGCGCCGGCAGCTGGAAATAGGCATTGGGCCGGTCGCGGCGCGGCGCCTCGGTCTTCGCCAGCGGCGTCCAGTTCTTCCCGTCGAGCGAGGATTGCAGCTCGAACTCGGTATAGATGTCCGGCGCGTCGCCGAAGCGCCCGGCCTTGTAGTCGGCGAAGTTGACCTGCACCGCGCGCAGCGTCTTCGCCGCGCCCAGGTCCACTGTCAGCGTCTCGCCGGGCTTGTTCGCGCCCGCGACCCAGAAGCTGCGCGGATCCTCGTCGGTCGCGCGGTTCGCCGCGAACTCGCCCTGGGTGGACGAAGCCACCGCCTGCTTCTTGTACGAAAGCAGCATCCAGCCGGTGAACAGGCTCTCCGGGTCCTCGACCTTGCCGGTCGGGGCATAGTGCGGGAAATCGCCGAACCGGGTCGACACCGCCATCTGCCCGTCCGCCCAGAACCTGGCCGGCCACATCCCGATGCGGCGCTCGAAGGTCCAGTTGTACCCGATCCACGGCGTGCCGGTGTTCCACCAATTGCCGTTGACGTCCTGGAAGGTCGAGCCATGCCCGGCCCCCTGCACGAAGCCCCCGGGCTTGTAGGCGACCGGGTTCCACGGCGCGTATTCGAACGGCCCCAGCGGCTTGTCCGATACATAGGTGCCGTTGGAGTAGGCGTTATATTCGGTGCCCGGCGCGCCGTACTGGAGGAAGTAGCGGCCGTTCACCTTGGTCATCCAGGCGCCTTCCATGAAGGGCTGGATCGGCGTCCCGTTGGGCAGGGTGCCCGAATGATCCTGGCCGAACCGCTCCCAGCCATGCTGGTCGGGATGCAGCGACAGCATCGGCTTCGGCTTGCCCTTGTAGATGAGCTTGCCGTCCTCGAATGCGATCTCGATGCCGTAGAGCGGGAAGACGTTCGACGAGCCCCAGTACAGGTACCATTTGCCGTCGTCGTCCTTGAACAGCGCGGGGTCCCAGGGACCGGGCGGCACCTTGTCCTCGCCCGGCGCCGGCACATGCCCCTCGCCCACCGAATCGACCAGCTCGGGCATCCTGCGCACGAAGAAGTCGAGTTGGCCGCTGTCCGGATCGGTGGTCGACAGGATCGATTCCGCCCGCGTCATCGACGGCTGGATCAGGATGCGCTCGCCGTCGCTCCACACCGCCGGCGCGACGATCGAATTGAACGGCCAGCGGCTCGGCTTGATGAAGGTCCAGTGGACCAGGTCGCTCGACGACCAGTATCCGTCCGCCAGCGTCTGGAAGAGGTAGTACTTCCCCTTGTGGGTGACGATCGCCGGGTCCGCGCCGGTGCGATACGAGACGCCCTGGTTCACCTGCTCGAAATTGTAGCGGTAGTCGATGTCGATCGGATTGGCATAGGTCTGGCGCACCGCCTGCGCCTGCGCGCTCCCCGCCATTCCCAGCCCGGCCAGCACGAATCCGATACGCATCTTCACTTCCCCGAATAAGAAGGGGGAGGAAAGCCGATAGGCTCGCCTCCCCCCGAAATTGTCCGTTCGAACCGGGCTTAGAACTTGTAGCCCAGGCGGAACTGGATGCGCCGCGGCAGCGTGATCGTGTTGTTGCCGATGCGGCCCGGATCGAGCGGATCGGTCGCGCTGAAGAAGCCGTCGAAGTCCTTGAAGTTCTTGTTGTTGAACGCATTCAGGATGTCGACCGCGGCCTCGACCTGGCCGATGCCGTTGATCTTGAAGCGGTTCGCCAGCGTCAGGTTGACTTCGCAGAAGGCGAAGAGCCCCTCGATGCAGTTCTTCTCCGGATAGGCCGAGGTGATGCGCAGCTTGCCGGTGTCGAAGCCCTGGGTGGCGTCGGTGACCTGATAGGCCTGGCCGCTACCCAGCTGGGTGACCGTCGAGAACGAGAAGCCCAGCGGCAGGTCGACCATGCCCGAGATCACCACCCGGTGACGCTCGTCGCCCGGACGGGCACGCCAGCCATAGGCATCCGGCGTGATGCCATCGAGGCTGAACAGGTCGTTGCCGTTCTGCTCGGCCTTGGACAGCGTATAGGCGATGTTGAGGCCCCAGCCCGACGACTTGGTGTAGTTCTTGTCGAGCGTGACGAAGAGCGCCTTGTAGCGCGTGTCGAGGCCGTCATAGCCGATCAGGACGTTGGCATAGCCGTACGGCACCACCGTCGAGGTGTTGCAGCAATTGCCCAGGCCGTTGTTCTGACGCGTCGCGAACAGGTTGGTATAGCCGTTGCGGCCGCGCTGGTACGAGCCGGTGATCGAGGCCTGGAACACGCCGATACGCTGGCGCACGCCGAGGCTGAACTGGTCGTTGACCGGCGGCTTGGCATCGTTCTTCACCGCGAACAGCTCGGGCAGGCCCGCCCCTGCGGCGCTGGCGCGCAGCGCGATCAGGCCCTCGCGGGTCAGGTAGGACGGATTCCACGCCACGGTCGGCAGGCCCGAACGCGGCGCGCCATTGGTCGAGAAGCGGAACACGCCGATCGGGTTGAGCACGCGCGACAGCTCGTCGACCGTGTTGTTGAAGTTGTTGCGGTCGTAATAGCGGCCCCAGCCGCCGAAGATCACCGTCGAGCGATCGCCCTTGAGGTCATAGGAGAAGCCGACGCGCGGCGCGAAGGCGCCGGTGAACGGCTTACGGTCATGCCCGTCGGTGATGTAGTTCTCGGGGTCGAAATAATAGGTCTTGGGCAGCGAACGCAGCGCGGCGGCGGCGCTGGCCGGCGTCACATATTCGTTGTTGAAGCCGTTGGTCTCATAGTCCCAGCGCACGCCCAGGTTGAGCTGCAGGCGCGGGGTGAGGTTCCAGTCGTCCTGCACATAGACGCCGACCTGGGTGTTCGATGCCTGGATCAGCGAATTGCCCAGGCCCAGGCGCGCCTCGCTCGGGAAGGCGAAGCTGAGGTTGTTCCCGGGGTCGCTGACGAAGGTGTAGTGCGGCTGGACATAGGCCTGGTTGTCGAAGGTGATGTCGGTCACCTGGACGCGCACGCCCGCCTTGAACACATGGCCCGCAATGCCCGAATAGGTGAAGTCGTTGCGGAACGTGTAGCTGTTCTGCGTCTCGCGGCGGGTCGAGTCCTTGCCGCCCGCGATGATCACGCCGGCATATTCATATTGCGGCAGCTCGGGGTGCAGCGAGGTCGGGTTGAACGTGTAGTTCAGGTAGCTGGCATTGAACTCGTTGACGAAGTTGCTGCCGTTATACGCCCATTTGAACTGGTAGGTGTCGACCCGGTTCTTCTTGTTCTCCGCCGCCTCATAGGAGGTCTGGTTGCCGAAGCCCTGGATGTCGGACTCGTCGCGGCGGCTGAACGACAGATCGAAGGTCTGGCGATCGTCCGGGGTCAGGGTCAGCTTGCCGAAGTAGAAGTCGCTGCGGAACGGGCTGACGAACGCGCCCTCGAGCGTGCTGATGTCGCGGCCGAGCGAAGCCGAGGCCGCGGCGCGCAGCGCGGGCGTGCCGCCGGCGACGACGTTGAACGCGCGGTCCTGGTCGTTGCCTTCATAGGCGCCGAAGAAGAACAGCTTGTCCTTGATGATCGGGCCGCCCAGCGCCGCGCCGTACTGCTTGCGCTCGAACGCCGGCTCGGCGCGGTTGTTGCGCTTGTCGAGGTACGACTTCTCGCTGAGGCTCTTGTCGGTGTACTGGCCGAAGATCTCGCCGTGGAACTCGTTGGTGCCCGACTTGGTGATCGCGGTCACGATCGCGGCGCCGGCCTGCTCATACTCGGCCTTGTAGTTCTGCGTCAGGACGCGGAATTCCTGCACGGCGAGCTGGCCGAACGGGTTGCCGCGGCTGTTCTGCTGGCCGGCGATGCCGCCCTCGCGCAGCTGGTTCTTCAGGCTGACGCCGTCGATGAACACATTGACCTGGCTCGCGGTCGACGCGCCCGAGGTGATGCCCTTGTCGGTCTCGCTGTCATTGTAGCGCACGCCCGGGGCGAGTGCCGCAAAGGCCAGGAAGTTGCGATCGGTCTGCGGCAGGCGCTCGATCTGGGTGGTGCTGACGTTGGTGGCGACTTCGCTGGTGCGCGTCTCGCGCAGGCGGGTGCCGGTCACCACGATCTGGCTGCCCTCGGTCGGTGCGGTCGCTGCGGCGCCGCCCACCGCCAGGTCGAGGCTGGCCGCCTCGCCGACGCCGACGACGATGTTCTGGCTCACCGTCTCGGTGCCGGCGGTCGCGGTCACTTCATATTCGCCGGGGCGCAGGCCGTTCAGCGCATAGCCGCCATTGGCGTCGCTCACCGCGCGGAAGGTCTGGTTGGTCGCGATGCTGCGCGCGGTCACCTGGGCGCCCGCGGCGGCACTGCCGTCGGCGCCGGTCACCTGGCCGCTCAGGCTGGCGGTGCTCACCTGGGCGGATGCCAGCGTCGGCAGCATCACTGCGCCGCCCGCAAGCAGGGTAGCGGCGGCCATTGCCGTCGCCGAGATGCCACGTGTCAGGACACGACGCTTCGAATTGGAAATCGCCACTCTAATCCTCCCCAGCCCAAGGCTGTAATCGGTTACAAACTCGGATCCGCATTGGTCTTGTTTTTATGCGCGGACAGAAACGCCCCCTGGAACCGGTTACATGAAACTGTCAATCCCATGTTTGCGTCAGCGTTGTCGGGAGCGCATTTTGCTGCGGTGCGATGTGTCCCGCATGCAACACTCGTCCCTGGCTGGCGCGATCGACCGGTCATCGGGAGTCCCTCTTGCGGCGCATGCGGGGTGTTCCCCATATCTGCGCCATGAGCGAAACAAACGCGTGGCACGGCACGACGATCCTTTCCGTGCGCAAATCCGGCAAAGTGGTGATTGCAGGCGACGGGCAGGTCTCCGCCGGCAACACCGTGATGAAGCCCAATGCCCGCAAGGTGCGGCCGCTGGGCGATGGCAAGGTGATCGCGGGCTTCGCCGGCGCCACCGCCGACGCCTTCACCCTGTTCGAGCGGCTCGAGGCCAAGCTGGAGCGTCATAACGGCCAGCTGCTCCGCGCCGCGGTCGAACTCGCCAAGGACTGGCGAACCGACAAATATCTCCGCAACCTCGAGGCGATGCTGATCGTCGCCGACGCCGAAGTGACGCTTGTCGTCACCGGCAATGGCGACGTGCTGGAGCCCGAAGGCGGTGTCGCCGCGATCGGCTCGGGTGGCAATTTCGCCCTCGCCGCCGCCCGCGCGCTGGTCGATTACGAAAGCGATCCCGAGAAGATCGCACGGGCTGCGATGAAGATCGCCGGCGAGCTCTGCGTCTACACCAACGATCGCCTCACGGTCGAAACGCTGGACAGCGCCAATTAACCATCGCATCGGCGGCGGCATGAAGTTCCGCATGGATTATGACGCCGCCCGCAACCGCATCCTGGTCGAGATCCGCGATTTCTGGACGATCGAGACCGTCCGCGAATTCGCGGCGGCGGCAGGCGCCAAGGCCCAGGAAGTCCTCGCGATCCGCAACGATTACGACGTGCTGATCGACTCGCGCGACTTCCCGGTCCAGGCGAACGACGTCGCCGACCTGCTGCCCAGCATCGCCGAGGCCGGCCTCACCCTCACCTCGGGCCGCGCCGCCTCGGTGGTCGGCAGCCACCTCAACAAGCTCCAGGCCGAGCGCACCCAGACGCACCCCCGGATGCGGATCTTCATGACGATGGAAGAAGCCGAAGCCTGGCTCGCGGAAGCGCGCTGACATTCGGCCCCTTCCTGGTTCCCCGGCGAAGGCCGGGGCCCAGTCTCAACGCAGCTGGTCAGGCGCGGCGAGCGCCTCAATTGCCGTCGGCGTCGACCATGAACACCATCGGCCGCCCGCGCGACATCGGCTCCCAGCCAGCCGACAGGGCGGCGCGCACGCACCGCGAGATCGTGGCGTCATCGAGCTGGAGACGACCGCGTGGCAACCCCTTCAACAGCCGCTTGGGCGGCGGAAATTCCACCAATGCTTCGCGCTTGGCATCCTGCTGGAGAATGGAGATCGTCATTCCCTTCCAGCCTTGGTCATCCGACAGATGCGGTTCGCGCTGAAGGTGCCAATCATAGGATACGCCATCGACATTTACGGTGCCGGCATTGCCACGGGAGTTCGACATATGGCCGGCACTAGCATACCAGCCGTGGCGAAGCACGGGGCGGGTTCATGCCCCGGGTACAGGCGACGCCTGCATCTGGCGCATGCAAAGGCAAACCGGCAGGGTTTTGGGTTCCAATGAATTATCGCCATTCCTTCCATGCCGGCAACAGCGCCGATGTCGTGAAACATAGCCTGCTGATCGCCCTTGTCCGGGCCTTGCAGCAGAAACAGGGCGCACTGACCCTGATCGACACCCATGCCGGCTGCGGGATCTACGACCTTGGCGGCGAGCAGGCCCAGCGCACCGGCGAAGCCGCGCAAGGGGTGCTGCGTGCCTTTGCCGACGCGAACCCCTTGCTCGACGACTATCGCGCCGCCGTTCAGGCGGTGAATGTCGGGACGGAGCCGCAGCTCTACCCCGGCTCGCCGCAGTTCCTGGCGCAGCTCCTGCGCCCGCAGGATTTGCTGATCCTCAATGAAAAGCATCCCGAGGACGCCAATGCCCTGCGCGGCGCGATGCGCGGCACGCCCGCTGCCGTGCACGAGCGCGATGCCTATGAGCTCTGGCTGGCGATGCTCCCGACCCGAACGCCGCGCGGCGTGGTGGTGGTCGATCCGCCCTACGAGCAGACCGACGAACGCGCCCGCATCACCGCCACCCTTGCCGCGGCGCACCGCAAATGGGCGCATGGCGTGACGGTGATCTGGTATCCGCTGAAGGACCGCGCCACGCATCAGCGGTGGAAGGGCGATCTGCGCAGGCTCGGCATCCCGAAGTTCCTGGTCGTCGAGCATTGGATTTATGATGCCGATCAGCCCGGCATCTATAACGGCGCGGGGCTTTTCATCGTCAACCCGCCCTATGCCTTCACCCAGGCGCTGCCGCCCCTGCTGGAAGCCCTCCGCGCCGCACTGGCACCGGAAGGGCATAGGGGCGAGATCACGGCCGATTGGCTGTAAGCCTGGTCCCGGATCTGGGGTCACGATCATCCGCTCTCTAATCGTCATCCCGGCGAAAGCCGGGATCTCAGGCGACTCCTTCCCAGCGCCATCTCCCGAGATCCCGGCTTTCGCCGGGATGACGGATTTGACGTAGCGAGACGGATCGGCTCCGGGATGACGAACACACACCCATGAGCCCAGCTCATGCCTCCCCCAACCAAAACCAGGTTGAGCGCGGCCCCGCGCGCCCTACCCTGCAATCATGCAGATCGCCCGCCGCCCGCTGATCGCCTCCGCCGCGCTCGCCCTCCCCGCCTGCACGACGACCGCGCCGCGGCCCCGGCTCGCAAGCGCCAGCACCACCCGCGGCCCGAAATGCCTGCCGATCGTCAATGTCGCGCCAAGCCGCGTCATCCGCACGATCGCGGGCCTGCGCCCCTACCGGTCGCAAGGCTTCGTCGTCCGCGCCGAGGCGCTGGGCGACAAGCGCCTCGTCCATAATTACGGCCATGGCGGCGCCGGCATCACGCTGAGCTGGGGCACCTCGCGCCTCGCGGTCGATCTCGGCCTGCCCGGCCATAGCGGCCCGGTCGCGGTGCTCGGCTGCGGCATTGTCGGGCTCACCACCGCGCGGCTGCTCCAGGAAGCCGGACGCCAGGTCACGCTCTACGCCGCGCAGCTGCCGCCCCACACCACGTCGAACATCGCCGGCGGCCAGTGGCACCCGGCCAGCCTCTACGATCCCGATCAGGTCACCCCCGAATGGATCGCCCAGTTCAAGCTGGCGATGGACTATAGCTGGCGCCGCTTCCAGATCATGGTCGGCGAGGAATACGGCATCCGCTGGGTGCCGACCTATCTCCAGATGCGCGACGATCCGGCCGAGGATCCGGCCGAGCCCGATCTCTCCGGCGCCTATGAGGCCGACCGGGTGATCCTCGGCCCCGGCGAGCATCCCTTCCCGGTCCGGCGCGTCCGCCGCTTCAGCACCATGTATGCCGAGAGCGGCCATCTGCTGCGCCAGCTGATGCGCGACATCCAGATCGCCGGCGGCAGGTTCGTCATCCGCGACTTCGCCACCCCGGCCGACATCCTCGCGCTGCCCGAAACGCTTGTCTTCAACTGCACCGGCCTCGGCGCCGGCAAGCTGTTCGGCGATACCGGGATCGAGCCGGTGCGCGGCCAGCTCGCCGTGCTGCTCCCCCAGGGCGAGGTGCAATATGCCTTTGCCGGGCGCATGGGCTATATGTTCCCCCGCGCCGACGGGATTATCTGCGGCGGCACCTTCGAGCATGGCGAATGGGATCCGACGCCCCAGCCCGAACGGATCGCGAAGATCCTCGAACGCCAGCGGGACTTCTTCTCCGGCTTTCACTGTACGGCTTGAAGCGGACGGGGCGGCCCCCAACATCGGGGTCCGAAACGAAGCCAGAGTATCCAATCCCCCAATGAACGAGAATCTCACGCCCAAGGCGATCGTCGCCGCTCTCGATGCGCACATCATCGGCCAGAAGGATGCCAAGCGCGCCGTGTCGGTGGCGCTGCGCAACCGCTGGCGCCGCCAGCAGCTCTCGGCCGATCTCCGCGACGAGGTCACGCCGAAGAACATCCTGATGATCGGGCCGACCGGCTGCGGCAAGACCGAGATCAGCCGCCGCCTCGCCAAGCTCGCCGACGCCCCGTTCGTGAAGGTCGAGGCGACCAAGTTCACCGAAGTCGGCTATGTCGGCCGCGACGTCGAGCAGATCGCCCGCGACCTGGTCGAGGAAGCGATCCGGCTCGAGAAGGAGCGCCGCCGCGCCGCGGTGAAGGACAAGGCCGAGGAAGCGGCGATGGGCCGGTTGCTCGACGCGCTCACCGGCAAGGACTCGTCCACCGCCACGCGCGAAGCCTTCAAGCAGCGCTTCGCCGAGGGCACGCTCGACAATGCCGAGATCGAGATCGAAGTCGAGCAGGCCCAGGCCATGCCCTTCGACATCCCGGGCGGCGCGCCGCAGATGATCAACCTGGGCGAGATGATGAAGGGCCTTGCCGGCACCCCGCTCAAGCGCCGCAAGATGAGCGTCCGCGCCGCCTGGACCAAGCTGGTCGAGGAAGAGGCCGACAAGCGGCTCGACCAGGACGAGGTGAGTCGGGTTGCCTTGGCCGATGCCGAGGCGAACGGCATCGTCTTCCTCGATGAGATCGACAAGATCGCGGTGAGCGACGTGCGGGGTGGTTCGGTCAGCCGCGAAGGCGTGCAGCGCGACCTGCTGCCGCTGATCGAGGGCACCACCGTCGCCACGAAGTACGGCCCGATGAAGACCGATCACATCCTCTTCATTGCCTCGGGCGCGTTCCATGTCGCCAAGCCGAGCGACCTGCTCCCCGAGCTGCAGGGCCGTTTGCCGATCCGCGTCGAATTGAAGGGCCTGACCGAGGAGGATTTCGTCGCGATCCTGTCGGACACCAAGGCGAGCCTGGTGCAGCAGTACGCCGCCCTGCTCGGCACCGAGGGGGTCAGCATCGACTTCACCCAGGACGGCATCCGCGCGGTGGCGCGCATCGCTGCCGAGGTGAATGCCGAGGTCGAGAATATCGGCGCGCGCCGTCTGCAGACGGTGATGGAGAAGCTGCTCGAGGACATCAGCTTCGGTGCCGAGGACCGCAAGGGCGAGACGCTGGTGATCGACGGCGCCTATGTCGACAAGCAGCTCGCCGCGGTGGCGCGCAACACCGATCTCAGCCGCTACGTGCTGTGAAGTTCGAATCCCTCCCCCGCCGCGCCGGGGGAGGATTTTTTGGAGTTACCTGGCCTTCTCGTACGGCGTGAACTTGCCGAACATGCAATAGGCGCTCGGGATGCTCGATCCCGGATCGAGTACCCGGAACCGGTCGTTCCGGCAGATCTGCGACCCGTGCACCTCCACGATCAGCGTGGTGTAGGGCCGCAGTCCAGGACACGAGCTGCCCAGGTCGTTGCGCCACAAGGTGCGGCCCAGCGGCTTGTAGAGGATCGTATGGTCGTCGATGATCTGCGGCCCGTCGCTGTCGGTCACCGAGATGCAGTCCCGCGGTGCCCCGGCCACCCGGTCGCCCAGCGCCGAAGCCAGGTCCTTCTGCGCCTCGGCCTGTTGCGAGGCCATCATCTCGCTGCTCGCGGTACAGCCCGCCAGCCCGATCGCGGCGATCAGCATCGAAGCACGCATCGCCGCTCTCCTCACTTGCTATAGGGCACGAAGGGCCCCAGCGCGCACGATCCGGTCCACATGCCGCCGATCCGCGCCCGTGTCTGCACGGTATCGCCCCTGCAGACCCGCCCGCTGACGCTGGTGATCACCGGCAGGTCGCCGCGCGACAGGCCAGGGCAGGAGCCGATCAGGTCGCTGCGCCAGACCTTGTTGCGTCCGCCGATATAGAGGATCGTATTGGCATAGCCCTGCATCTCGCTCGTCCGCTGCGGCGGCAGGCAATCCACCGGCGCACCGGGGGTAAGCCCGGCAAGGCGCTTGGCGATCTTGGCATCGTCGCTGCTCGCGCCCTTCTGGGGCAGCGCGGTATTGGCCGCGCAGGCAGCGAGGATCAGAAGCGGTGTGGCGAAGCGGATCATCATCTGTCTCCCGTCGCCCCCGACACTGTCCGGACTATACGCCCGCGTCGATCAAAAAACATCCTTCGCGGCGCGCCGCTCGGCAAGCTGCTCGACGCTTTCCGCGCGCAGGAAGGGGTTGGTCGCCAGCTCGGCGCCGATCGTCGTCGGCACGGTCGGCTCGCCGGCTTCGCGGGCCGAATCCACCTCCGCCATGCGCAAGCGGAGGGATTCGTTCTCCGGCTCCACGCTGAGCGCGAAACGGCCGTTCGCCTGGGTATATTCGTGCGCGCAATAGACCTTTGTCTCGGGCGGCAGCGTCGCAAAGTACCGCATGTTGCGGAACATCTGCTCCGCCGTCCCCTCGAACAGCCGGCCGCAGCCCATCGCGAACAGCGTGTCGCCGACGAAGATGATGCCCTCGGACGCGAAATGGAAGGCGATGTGCCCGGCGGTATGCCCCGGCACGTCGACCACCTGCGCGACATGCTGGCCGACCTTGATCTTGTTGTTCGACCCCGCCAGCCAGTCGGCGCCCGGGATGCGCGTGCCCTCACCCGAAGGCGCGATGATCACCGCGCCGGTCTCCGCCTTCAGCTGCGCATTGCCGCCGGTATGGTCGGGATGCCAATGGGTATTGAGGATCGCGTTGAGCTTCCACCCGCGCAGCTTGAGCTCCTCGAGCACCGGCGCGGCAACGCCCGGATCGACCACGGCGGTCTTGTCCGCGCGCTTGTCGTGGATCAGCCAGATATAGTTGTCGCTGAGCGCTGGAATGCGGACGATCTCGAGTGCCATGATACCCTTCCGCTTTCCTTTTAGGCCTTTAACCAGACTTTACACCAATTCCGCGCAATTTTGCTGCGCGATCGTGCAGATTCAACGCCGCGCCGCGCGGAGTTCCTCGACCAGCCGGCGCACCAGCGCCTCTGCCCCCATCGCCCGCACCCGCGCCACGCTCGTCCCCGCCCAGAGCGGCGAATAATCGCCCCGGCCATCGGCCTCCGCATGCGCGCGCAACAGCGCGAGCGCGTTGGAGCCATAAGGGAAGGCCGGCACCTCCGTGCGGATGGGCCCCAGCTCGCGCATCAGCCGGTTGCGGATACCTTGCGCCTCCCGGCCCGAGAACAGGTTGGTGAACTGCGTCGTGACCCCGGTGCCGAGCAGCACGCGGAACGGTGCCGAGATACTGCTCTCATCCGCCGCCAGGAAGGCGGTGCCCAGCTGCACCGCGCTCGCCCCCGCCGCAAGCGTCCGGGCGATGTCCGCGCCGTCGGTGATCCCGCCCGCGGCGATCACCGGCACGGCGATCTTCTCGGCCAGCAGCTCGGCAAGCGGCACCGGCGCATGCGCATCGCCCAGGAACCAGCCGGCATGCCCGCCCGCTTCCGACCCCTGCGCGATCACCGCATCCACACCGCGCTCGGCGAGCCAGTGCATCTCCGCGCGCGTCGTCGCATTGCCGAGAACCAGCGCCCCGGCAGCCCGCACCCGGGCAAGCAGCGCGTCGTCCGGCAGCCCGAAATGGAAGCTGACGACCTCCGGCCGCGCCGCCTCGACCGCCGCGCACAGCGCATCGTCGAACGGCCGGCGCAGCGGCGGCGGCGTGCCGGGGGCGACGCCTTCCTCGGCATAATAGGGCGCGAGCAACGCCCGCCAGGCGCTTTCGTCCGGCGCCGGATCGGGCACATGATGGCAGAAGAAATTGAGGTTGAGCGGTCCCACCGCGCCGGCGCGAACCTCGGCGACCTGTGCGGCGAGCTGTTCGGGGGTCAGCAGCGCGCAGGGCAGCGATCCGACCGCTCCGCCCCGCATCGCCGCGATCGCGAGCCCGGGCCCGCCGGCACCGGCCATCGGCGCCTGGATGATCGGGGCGCGGGCCCCGATCGTCTCGAGAAAGCCTACCACTGCCCCGTGTTCGGCATCGACGCCCAGGGCTCGGCCGGCGGCAGCGGATCGCCCGCCTGGAGCAGCTCGATCGAGATGTTGTCGGGGGTGCGGACGAACGCCATGTTGCCGTCGCGCGGCGGGCGGTTGATCGTCACGCCGCCGTCCAGCAGCCGCTGGCAGGTCTCGTAGATATTGTCGACGCGGTAGGCCAGGTGCCCGAAATTGCGGCCGCCGGTGTATACCTCGGCCGGGCTGCCGTCCTCGGCCGGCCAGTTATAGGTCAGCTCGACCTCGGCATCGGCGCGCTTGCCCTCACCCTTGCTGTCCTCGTCGGCGGCGAGGAAGATCAGCGAGAACCGCCCCGCTTCACTGTCCATCCGCCGGACCTGCTTGAGGCCCAGCAGCTCGAAAAAGGCGATCGTGGCGTCGGGATCCGTCACGCGGATCATCGTGTGGAGATAGCGCATGCGGCGCGAGATAGGGGCGGGCAGAGGGAAGCGCCAGCCCTACCGACGCCCGCGAATAGGCCCCACCCCAAACCCCTCGCCCGAGGGGGAGGGACTTAAGGGATCACTTCTCCGTCGCCGAGAACTGCTCCAGCGCCTTGCGCGCCGCGCTGGCCAGGCCGGTGCCCGGCGCCAGCTCGATCACGCGTGCCCAGGCGGTGCGTGCATCCGCCTCATTGCCGCTTGCCGCCGCGATATTGCCCGCCTCGAGCTGGACCGAGGGATCGTCGCCCGAGCGCCGCAGCGCTTCGGTGATATCATGTGCCGCGCGCGGCAGGTCGCCCGCGCGCCGCGCCAGCGTCGCCGAGAGCAGCCAGGCGAGCGGGTCCTTGTCGGCATAGGTAAGCGCCCGGTCGATGTCGCTGCGCGCCGCCTCCGTGTCGCCCAGGGCGACCATCGCCCGTGCCCGGTCGAGATGCGCCTCGCCCAGATCGAGCCCGGCCAGCGCGCCGGTCGCCAGGGCCGCGTCGATCGCCGCACGTGCCTTGGCGGGCTGCTGCGCCGCGATCCAGGCGTTGCCGGCAGAAGCCCAATATTGCGGCGCGCGCGGGTCCTTCGCGGTCTCCGCCTCGCGCGCCGCATCCTCGAACGCGCCGGCCGCCGCCGCCCATTTGCCACCATTGGCATAGGCCACGCCCAGGCACTGGCGCGCCAGCACGCCGCCCCCCTCGGTGCGCCACTGCCCGGCATCGACGACGCCCTTGGCGGGGTCGGTCGTCGCCAGGTCCATGCACTGGGTGAAGCGCGGCGGTTCCTTGGGCGCCGCCGTCGCCTCCTGCATCGGAACGGTCTGGAGGGCGAGGATCAGGATGGGGAGCATAGGGTGAGCACTTCCTCGAGCGCACGCACGATCAGGGCCAGGTCCTGCTCGCGCGAAAAACGATGTTCCGCGTCCTTGACCAGCAGAGTCTGCACCATGTCTGAACGGATCATCGCCGCCAGCCGCGGGGCATATTCCCAGGGCACTTCCCTGTCCTTCTGGCCCTGGAGCAACCGCACCGGCCCGCCCCAGGCGATCGGCTGGACGAGCACGCGATTGGCCTCGCCCGACGCCCAGAAGCCGCGCGTCGTCACGGTCGGCTGGTCGCCATAGTCGTTCGGCGTCTCGAGCCGACCCTGCTGGAGCAGGGCCATCTTCTGCTCCATGGTGAAGCCCCAGTCGGTGAAGTCCGGCGCCGCGGCGATGCCGACCAAGCCGGCGACCACTTCCGGCCGCGCCTTGGCGATCATCGCCATGATCCAGCCGCCCATCGACGAGCCGACCAGCACCACCGGGCCCTTCACCACCTCGTCAATCATCCGCAGCGCATCATCGCGCCATGAGGCCAGCGTCCCGTCCTCGAAATTGCCTTCGCTCTCGCCGCAGCCGGCATAATCGAAGCGCAGGAACGCCCGGCCGTTCGCCTTCGCCCATGCCTCCAGATGCAGCGCCTTGCTGCCGTTCATGTCGGACGCATAGCCGCACAGGAACATCACCGTCGGCCCGGCGCCGGGGGTGTGGTGATAGGCGAGGTTGGGAGGTGGAGGCGCTTCAGTCATACGCGGCGGGATAGCCGTCGGCGAAGGTGCTTAAAACCCTCTACCGCTTTTGCGGGAGAGGGACGGCTCTTCCGGCGAAAGCCGGGGGAGCCAGGGTGAGGGCCAGTGCGAGAGGCAAGCACACCGCTTGCGGCTCCCACAGCCCCTCACCCTTCCGCCGCTTCGCGGCTCCCTCCCTCTCCCGCGAAAGCGGGAGAGGGATTTTAGGTCAGATATTCCCCGAGAACGTATCGCACTGGCCGGGATCGCCGGTCTCCAGCCCCTTCTTGAGCCAGGCCATACGCTGCGCCGAGGTGCCATGGGTGAAGCTTTCCGGCACCACCGTTCCCTGCATCTGGCGCTGGAGCGTGTCGTCGCCGATCGCGTTCGCCGCGGTCATGCCTTCCTCGATGTCGCCCGGCTCGATCCGGTCCTTGTTGCGCGCCGCCCAGACGCCGGCATAGCAATCCGCCTGCAGCTCCAGCCGCACCGACAGGGCATTGCCCTCGGCCTGGCTCGCCCGCGCCTGCAGCCGCGAGACCTTGTCCGAGGTGCCGAGCAGGTTCTGGATATGGTGGCCCATCTCGTGCGCGATCACATAGTCGCGGGCGAAGTCGCCCTTGGCGCCGAAGCGCTGCTCCAGTTCCTGGAAGAAGCTGGTGTCGAGATATACGCCGTCATCGGCCGGGCAGTAGAAGGGCCCGACCGCCGAGCTCGCCGCGCCGCAGCCCGACTGGACATTGCCCTGGTAGAACTTGATCGTCGCCGGGCGATACTGCGCGTTCGATTCCTTGAAGATCGTCGCCCAGGTATCGTCGGCCAGCTTCATCACCCGGCACGATTCGAGCCGCAGGTCGCCCTGGCACACCTGCCGCCCGCTCTGCCCCGCGGTCGGCGACTGGCCGGTAGAGCCGCCGCCGGTGCTGCCCAGCATCCCGCCTCCGCCGCCGCTCATCGCGAAATAGGCGATGGCGATCAGGCCGATGATCGCGATGCTGCCGCAGCCCATGCCGCGGCCGAGCAACAGGGGCAGCAGCCCCAGCAATCCGAAACCGCCGCCGCCTCCGCCGCCTCCGCTTCCCAGGTCCTGGGCGTGGTCGGTTGGGTCGATATCGTCGAGCCGCATGGCGTTCCTCTTTATTTAGCCATCGCAACAATGCCCGAACCGGCGTTGCGTTGCACGTGCCAAGCCATACCAAAATGTGCACTTCCCTCGGCCCCGGCTTTCGGCCAAGGCAGGGCCATGGCAGACGCCGAGTCACGTCCCCGCCGCCAAGCCACCGGCCTTCCGCTGCCGGATACGGTCGCGCTGGTATTGCAGGGCGGCGGTGCCCTTGGCGCCTATCAGGCCGGCGTCATCGACGAGCTCCACACCGCCGGGATCGAAGTCGACTGGGTCGCCGGCATCTCGATCGGCGCGGTCAACGCGACCCTTTTCGCCGGCAACCCGCCCGAGAAGCGCCTCGCCGCGATCCGCACCTTCTGGGAAGACGCCACCGCCGCGCTGCCCGATTTCTCGCTGCCGATGCACGATGCCGCGCGCGAGCTGAGCCATGAATGGGCCGCCGGCATGGTCATGCTCGGCGGCGTGCCCGGCTTCTTCCGCCCGCGCCTGCTGCCGCCCGCCTTCGCCGTCCCCGGCACGCCGGAGGCGCTGAGCTTCTACGATACCTCGCCCCTGCGCGAGACGCTCGACCGGCTGATCGACTGGGAGCTGCTCAACAACGGTCCCGTCCGCCTCTCGGTCGGCGCGGTCGATATCCAGAGCGGCAATTTCCGCTATTTCGACACGCATGACGAGACGCTCGACGCGCGCCACATCATGGCATCGGGCGCGCTGCCGCCCGGCCTGCCGCCGATCGAGATCGACGGCTGCTGGTATTGGGACGGCGGCCTCGTCTCGAACACGCCGCTCACCCATGTCCTCGACCGGCAATATGCCGAGACGCTGATCTTCCAGGTCGACCTCTTCCCGTCGATCGACGAGCTGCCGCGCACGATGACCGACGTGATCGCGCGCGAGAAGGAGATCCGCTTCTCCAGCCGCACCCGCGCCGTGTCGGACGAGCGGATGCGCCTGCGCCAGGAGCGCCAGATGGTCTGCCGCCTGCTCGACAAGCTGCCGCCCGAGCTGCAGGACGATCCCGACGTCCAGGCGGTCCGTGCCCGCGTCTCCGAATTTCCCGTCAGCCTCGTCCAGCTGATCTACCGCGCCAATGCCTGGGAAGGCGGCGCGCGCGACTTCGAATTCTCGGCGCGTTCGATGCACGAGCATTGGCAGGCCGGCCGCACCGACGTGGCCGAGACCATGGCCAACGCCCAGATCGTCGCCCGCAATATCCTGGACGGCCACACCGCCGCCTTCGACCTCACCCAGCGTTAGGAGTATTCGATGTTCCTCAAGGGCAAGTCCGCCATCATCACCGGTTCGACCTCGGGCATCGGTCTCGCCTATGCCAAGGCACTCGCCGCCGAGGGCGCGAGCGTGGTGATCAACGGCTTCGGCGACGCCGCCGCGATCGAGACGGAGCGCGCCGCGCTCGAGGCGACCAGCGGCGCGAAGGCGCTCTACGACGCCGCCGACATGACCAAGCCCGACCAGATCGCGGCGATGGTCCAGCGCTGCCATGACGAGCTCGGCGGCCCGCACATCATCATCAACAATGCCGGCATCCAGCATGTCGCGCCGATCGACGAATTCCCGGTCGAGAAATATGACGCGATCATCGCGATCAACCAGTCCTCGGCCTGGCACATGATGCGCGCCGCGGTGCCGTTCATGAAGGCGCAGAAATGGGGCCGGATCATCTCCACCGCCTCGGCGCACAGCCTCGTCGCCAGCCCCAACAAGTCGGCGTACGTGATGGCCAAGCACGCCATTGCCGGCCTCACCAAGACGATCGCGCTCGAAGTCGCCACCCACGGCGTCACCGTCAATTGCGTCTCGCCGGGCTATGTCTGGACGCCGCTGGTCGAGAACCAGATCCCCGACACGATGAAGGCGCGCGGCCTCACCCGCGAGCAGGTGATCAACGACGTGCTGCTCGATGCGCAGCCGACCAAGCAGTTCGTCACCTCGGAACAGGTCGCCGCGCTGGTGCTTTTCCTTTGCCGGGACGAGGCGGCACAGATTACCGGTGCCAATTACTCGATCGACGGCGGCTGGACCGCTGCCTAAGGCGGTTTGGCGCCTGGAGAAGGGAAGAGGCATGAAGGGGATCCCCGCCGCCGCGGCATTGCTCGCGATCGGCTTCACCACCGGGTGCAGCGTCTATCGCGACGCCACCGCCACGCGCCCGCCCGCCGGCTGGAGCTGGCGCAAGGTGATGACCACGGCGGACGCCGATCGCATCCGCCAGTGGCGCCGCGCCTGGGACGACGCGCTCGCACCGGCCAGGGCGGCGAATCCCGCGGCGATCGCGGCGGATCCCCAGCTCTTCGACCCCGACGTCGCGCTCGGCGGCGCGATGCCGCCGGCCGGCGACTATCGCTGCCGCACCGTCAAGCTCGGCTCGCAGCAGCCGCTGACGCCCTATTACGCCGCCTATCCGGCCGGGCAGTGCCGGATCACGGTGCAGGGCCCGGAAATCCATTTCGTCCGCCTCGACGGCCAGCAGCGCCCGGACGGGCTGCTCTACCCCAATACCAATGCCCGCTCGATGTTCATCGGCGTGATGGTGCTGGGCGACGAGACCGCGCCGCTGCGCTACGGCGTCGATCGCAAGCGCGACATGATCGGCTATGTCGAGCGCATCGGCGAGAAGCGCTGGCGGCTGGTGCTTCCCTATCCGGGCTTCGAGTCTAAGCTCGACGTGATCGAGCTCGTGCCGGCGGGCTAGCCAGTCCGCAGCCCGAACGTCTTCACGATGAACGCATAGAGTTCGGGCGCCTTGGCCCGCACATTCTCCCGCCGGAACGGCGGCCGCGCGGCGTCGCCGTGCAGCACCACGCTGGCGGTCATCGCGAAGAATTCGAAGGCGTTGGTCAGCATATAGGCCTGTGCCGGCCAGCGCCCGCTCGCCACCGCCTCGCGGTAGAAGCGCTGCACGTCCGGATTCTGCTGCCCGCCCGGCATCTTCAGCAGCTGCCAGCGATGGATCAGCTCGTGGAGCAGCACCGGATTCTCCACCGGCTGCACCACCCGGGCGAAGAACACCCCGCGCGGCCCGGCGCGCGTCTTGGTCCCGGCCTCACGGTCCACCGTGATAACCTGTGCCGCGAAGAAATCGCGCGCTTCGTCCGAGACCTGCAGCGCCTTCACCAGCGCGATCTGCGCGGCGAGCGAGGCAGCGATCTCGGGCGTCTGCTCGCCGCCCTGCCAGTCGATCGCAAAGTCTTCCGCGGCCCATGCGCGCGCCGGCAGGCCCAGCAACACCGCTCCGGCAAGCACCTCCCTGCGCGAGAGGTTTGACAGGTTCCGGCACCCAAGCGACATTCGCGCCTCCATAGGGGGGAACCATATGCTCCGGTCGCTTCTTCTCGCAACTGCGATGACTTTCACCACGCCCGCTCTTGCCGATCCGGTGCACGACGCGACCCAGGCCGCGCTCCCCCAGCTCATGGAATTCTACCGCGACTTCCATTCCAATCCCGAGCTCAGCCTCCACGAAGTGAAGACCGCCGCCAAGCTGGCGGAGGAAGCGCGCAAGGCCGGGTTCAAGGTCACCGAGAAGGTCGGCGGCACCGGCGTGGTCGCGGTGCTCGAAAACGGCCCCGGCCCGGTCGTGCTGATCCGCGCCGACATGGACGGCCTGCCGGTCACCGAGCAGACCGGCCTCGCCTTCGCGTCCAAGGTGCGCACCACCAGCGACGAAGGGATCGAGACCGGGGTGATGCATGCCTGCGGCCATGACACGCACATGGCGAGCTGGATCGGCACGCTGCGCAACCTCGCCGCGATGAAGTCCAAATGGCACGGCACCGTCATCATGATCGCCCAGCCTGCCGAGGAGCGCGGCATGGGCGCCAAGGCGATGCTCGACGACGGGCTGTTCACCCGCTTCCCCAAGCCGCAATATGCCCTCGCCTTCCACGACAGCGCCGGCCAGCCCGCCGGCCAGATCGGCATCACCGCCGGCTATGCGCTGGCGAACGTGGACTCGGTCGACGTCATCGTGAAGGGCGTCGGCGGGCACGGCGCCTATCCGCAGACGACCAAGGACCCGATCGTCCTCGCCGCGCGTATCGTCACGTCGCTGCAGACGCTGGTCAGCCGCGAAGTCGATCCGCAGGAAGCCGCGGTGGTCACTGTCGGCATGATCAAGGGCGGTTCCACCCACAACATCATCAGCAGCGAAGTGACGATGCTGCTCACCGTGCGCAGCTTCAAGCCGGAGGTGCGCAAGCTGCTGCTCGACGGCATCGCCCGCATCGCGAAGGGCGAGGCGATCGCGGCGGGCGTGCCCGACGACCGCCTGCCCGAGGTGAAGGTCCGCGACAATTTCACGCCCGCCACCTTCAACACCCAGCCGATCACCAGCCGGATGCAGGCGCTGTGGACCGCGCGCTTCGGCAAGGACCGGGTGGTCGAGACCAAGGCGGTGATGGGCGGCGAGGATTTCAGCCGCTACTGGCTGGCCGACAATTCGATCCAGAGCCTGATCTTCTGGGTTGGCGGCGTACCGGCGGACAAATGGGCCGCATCGGACAATGGCAAGAAGCCCCTGCCCTCGCTCCACAGCCCCTTCTGGGCGCCCGATGCCGAAGCCGTGGTCGGCACCGCGACCGAGGCGATGACGTCGGCGGCGCTGGATATCCTGAAGAAATAGGCGGCGGCTCTTGAGAGCACCTGCTCCCCGGCGAAAGCCGGGGAACGGGCTTCAGAACAGTGGTTCCGGATCGCGGGGCGCCGGCGAGTCTGCGCGGCCTCTTCCCACTATCATTGTCTAACCCGGAACCGGGATTGCGGCAAGCCGGGGTACCTGTTGCATGTAGCTGCCCTCGATTCGCAGACGAGGAGCAACGGCACATGATCTACTATCACGGCACCCGCGCGGACCTTCGCCCCGGCGACCTGATCGCCGCCGGATACGCCTCCAACTATGGCGCGCGGAAACAGGCCAGCTGGGTCTATTTCGCTGGCACGCTCGAAGCCGCGGTCTGGGGCGCCGAGCTGGCGCAGGGCGAAGGCCGGGCGCGCATCTACATGGTCGAGCCGACCGGCGCGTTCGTCGACGATCCCAACCTCACCGACAAGAAATTCCCGGGCAATCCCACGCTTTCCTACCGTTCGCACGAGCCGCTGCGCGTCACCGGCGAGATCGAGCAATGGCAGGGCCATTCGCCGGAGCAATTGCAGCACATGAAGGACGCGCTCGCGCGGCTGAAGGCGCAGGGCATCGAAGCCATCGACTGACCCGCCTTGATCCGGTCGCCGCGCCGCCCTAGATGATCGGCGCGGCGACCACGTTCCCGTCTCCCATGCGGAGGTTCAAGACCGGGACGGCCCGGCAGTCCTTTTCAGGAGGCTGCCGTGGTTTGGTTCATTCTCGTTATTGCCGGTCTGCTCGAAGTCGTCTGGGCCTTCTTCATGAAGCAGTCCGAAGGCTTCACGAAGCTTGTCCCCTCGATCGTCACCCTGGTCACCATGGGCGCCAGCTTCGGCCTGCTATCGCTGTCGATGCGCACCCTGCCGCTCGGCACCGCCTATACGGTGTGGACCGGCATCGGCGCGGTCGGCGCCTTCGCGGTGGGGATCGTGGTGCTCGGCGAGCAGGTCAGTCTGATGCGGCTCGGCGCCGCCGCGCTGATCGTCTCCGGCCTCGTATTGATGAAGCTGTCCACCACGTCCTGAGCCGGGCTCAGCGGCACTCCACGGTCAGGTGCGCCAGCTCGTGCACCGGCGCCAGCCGCGCGCGGACGGTATCAGCATCCGCCCCCACCACGCTGACGATCGCCGCCCGCGCCTCGGGCCCGACCCGCCACACGTGCAGATCGGTGATCCGCACCCCGCCCTCGGCAAGCAGCTCGCGCACTTCCCCAGCGACATGGTCGTCGGTCCGGTCGAGCAGCACGGCGGCGGTGTCGCGCATCAAGGTCCAGGACCAGCGCGCGATCACCACCGCGCCGACGATCCCCATCGCCGGATCCATCCACGCCCAGCCGAGATAGCGCCCGGCGAGCAGCGCCGCGATCGCCAGCACCGACGTCAGCGCATCGGCCAGTACATGGACGTAGGCCGAGCGGAGGTTGTTGTCGTGGCCGTGATGGTGATGATGATGCTCATGATCGTGATGGTGATGATCATGCCCGTGGTGGTGATGATGCCCGCCCGAGAGCAGCAGCGCGCTCACCAGGTTCACCGCCAGCCCCAGCACCGCGACGATCGTCGCCTCACCGAACGCCACGGTGATCGGCTCGAACAGCCGCAGCACCGATTCCACGCCGATCCCCAGTGCGATCAGCCCCAGCACCATCGCCGAGGCGAAGCCGGCCAGGTCGCCCACCTTGCCCGTGCCGAAGCTGTAGGCGGTGCTACGCGCATGTTTCTTCGCATAGCCGTAAGCAATCGCGGCCACCGCCAGCGCACCGGCATGCGTGGCCATGTGGAAACCGTCGGCGAGCAGCGCCATCGATCCGGTCCAGTAGCCGGCGACGATCTCGCCGACCATCATCACCGCGGTCAGCGCGACCACCCACAGCGTCCGCCGGGCATTCTCGTCGTGCGCGGCACCCAGGAACACATGCTCGTGCGCCAGCGCGTCGATCTCGGGAAGCGTCGCCATGGAAAATCCTATTTCGAATAGCGGCGGATCACCGCCAGCAGCTCTTCCGCGCCCTGCGCGCGCTCGGCATCGCTGAGCCCGGGTGCGGCGACATGCGCCTCGAGATGCTCGGCGATGATCTCGTCGAGCAGCCCGTTCACCGCGCCGCGCACCGCCGCCACGAGCTGCAGCACCTCGGCACAGCCGGCCTCGCCCTGCAGCGCCCGCTCGACCGCGCCGACCTGCCCGCCGATGCGCCGCACGCGGGCGAGCAACGCGCTGTTGTCATGGGAAAGATGCGCCATACCCATACCCCCTATAGGTATATGGAGAGCAGGTAAACCCCGTCGCGTTCAGCGCATCGCTTCCAGCAGCGGATAGAGGATCGCCTTCTCGCGGGCGATGCGCCGGCGCATCGAGGCGCGCATCGCCGTCGATGCCGCTCGATAGCCATCCCAGTCGGCGACGATGCGGTCGATCGTCCACTCGCCGACATGCCGGCTGCTGCTGGAGAGCATCTCGGCGCTGTTCTCGCGCAGCCGGTCGATCTCCGCCACCACCTCCGGCGCGTTGCCCTCGCGCAGCCGCGCGCTGGCCTCATCGACGAGCCGCCGACGCCGGCTGCTCGCCCGGCTCAGCCGCCAGCGGATCGCGGCCAGCGCGCTCGCATCGGGCGCGGCCGCATGCGTCGCGTCCTCCAGTTCCTGGATTCCGGCGAGCAATGCCTCATGTGCCGCGCGAAGCTCCGCCAGCATGCCATCCCCTCAATTGACCTGCTCGATCAACGCATTGCGGTCAGCTGCGATCCGCTCAGGCGCGCACAGCGAGCATGAGCAGGCCGATCGCGGCACTCATCTGGACCAGGACGATCAGCACCAGGTAGAGCGAGAAAGGCTGCTTGCGCGTCTTGTGGCGGAACAGCCGACGCGCGGCGAAAGCGCCCGGCGATCCGCCGAGCAGCGCCAGGCCGAGCAGGTCACGTTCGGGAATACGCCGTCCGCCGGCGATCGCGCGCCTTTTGTCCTGCCAGAAGCGCAACAGGGTCCAGAGATTGATGGCGACGAGCCAGAGAAGCGCAGCGGCAAGCATCGCCCCGCCTTATCCGCTCGTCCCCATCTGGCGCCATGCATGAGATAAACTTATGCTCCGGCCTGCATGGTCCGCCCCCACCTCCCCCTCAATGCCCTGCGCGCCTTCGAAGCCTCGGCCCGCCACCTCAGCTTCACCCGCGCCGCGATCGAGCTCTGCGTCACCCAGGCGGCGATCAGCCACCAGGTGAAGGGGCTGGAGGAGCGGCTCGGCGCCCAGCTCTTCCGCCGCCTGCCGCGCGGCCTGGCGCTCACCGACGAAGGCCTCGCCCTGCTCCCCGCGCTCGGCGACAGCTTCGATCGCATCGCCGAGCTGGTCGAAGGCATCACCAGCGGCACGGCGGCCCAGCTCCTCTCGGTCGCCGCGGTCGGCACCTTCGCCACCGGCTGGCTGCTGCCGCGCCTGCCGGCCTTCCACGCCGCGCACCCGCGGATCGACCTGCGCCTGTTCACCAACAACAACCGCGTCGATCTCGCCGGCGAAGGGCTCGACTATGCGATCCGCTTCGGCGCCGGCGCCTGGCACGGCACGGAAGCGGTGCCGCTGATCGAGACCCCGCTCACCCCGCTGTGCACGCCGGCCCTGGCAGAGAAGCTCTCAACCCCCGCCGACCTGCTCGCGCTGCCGCTGCTCCGCTCCTACCGCGCCGATGAATGGCCGCGCTGGCTGGCCGAGGCCGGCATCGCGCCGGTCCCTTTGCGCGGCCCGGTGTTCGACAGCTCGCTGGCGATGGCCGAGGCGGCGGTACAGGGCATCGGCGTCGCGCTCGCCCCACCGGCGATGCTCGCCCGCCACCTCGAGGAAGGCCGCGTCGTTCGCCCCTTCGACCTCGAAGTCAGCACCGGCCGCTACTGGCTCACCTGGCTCCAGTCGCGCACGCCAAGCCCGGCAATGGCGGCGTTCCGGGAGTGGATAGCGGCACAGGCAGCCCCGTCTCGCTGAACAGCTGCGCGGCGATCGCCCGGTAATAGCCGCATATCTCGTCGAGCTCGGCGCCCGACATGCTCAGCCGCTCGCCGATCGCGACGCGGGGCAGCGCCACGCCGTCCCGCATCGGCCAGCCGACCGTCATGCTGATGTCGCCCCGCCGATCGCCCCGGCGCACCAGCCCCTCGCAGTGGAACAGGCAGTCGCGGCTGCGCGCCAACGCGATCAATCGGGCGTGGTCGCCATGCGGAGCACCGGTCATCGCGCGCAACGAGGCGAGCTTGCTGGCGGTGGCGCGCTCGCCCGCGGGCATTGCGATTCCGCGGGCGCCGGCCAGCGCATCGATCAGCAGACTCAGGAAACGATCGAGCTCGCGCAGCCCGTTGCCGAGCACCCGGGCACGATACCGTCCCTCGATCGCACGCGGCGGCCCCTCACGCGCCAGCCCCTGCGCCAGGAAATCGGCGCCGCGCTGCAGGGTGGCATGGGCCCGCGCCAGCTCGGCGCGGTCACGTCCGGTCAATCGCAGAGCTTCAGGTCATGGGCGCAGGTCTGGCCCCGGCTGTCGGTGCGCAGCGCATAGGTAACGCGCTGGCGCGATTCGAGCCGGTCCAGCCCTGAAGCGGCGAGTGCGCTGGCATGGACAAAGGCGTCGTCGCCGCCCCTGTCCGGCTGGATCACGCCGAAGCCACCGGCGGTGTGGTAGAAGAACACCGTGCCACTCAGCATGGAGCCGCCTTTCGCGCCGCGATCGCCTGCTCCACCGCGGCGAGCCCCTCGGCGCTGGCGACAGCCAGGTCGAGCGGCCGCCCGCCCAGCGCCGCGTCATGGCCGTTGAGGAACAGCGTCGCCTCCTCGCGGCCCAGCGCCTCGAACGCGATGCGCGCCGCGCGGCCCTGGCGCTCGGCAGACTGCGGATCAAGCCGCGCCGCAGTGAACTGCCTGCGGAACGGCCGGGTCTGCGGCCGTTCTTCGGGCGTCGACGCCGGTACGCTCGCCTCGCTCATAGGCTCGCCACCATGGGCAGCGGCGCATCCAGCGCGTCACGCAGTTCGGCGATCCGACGCGCATAGCCCCGCACCAGTCCCTGATGCGCGCAGCGTGCTTCCGATGACGCGGCGTCGCGGGCGCGTACCAGCGAAACCTGATGGCGATATAAGAGATAATTGAGATCCATGATGTGCCTCCGCATTTCGTAAGCGGGAGCGCACAAGTCTCTCAGCCGCGGGCGCCTACATGTCGGAACTGCTCGCGATGCCCGAGCTTTAGCACGGCGACGAGACCGGCGATAGCACGATAGCACCGGCCGTGCGAGATTGCCCGGGCCCGATCCTCTCCCCGGGGCAAGCTCACCCCATCGCCACGGCGTCCACCGCATCCTCGCGCTTCTCGGGCCGGATATAGATCGAACTCAATTTAGGCTCCTGCGCCTTCAGCCGGTGCTCGATCCGCTCGATCAACGTCTCCGCCTCGCCCATCGGCAGCGTGTCGGCAAAGTCGGCGCTGATCGCCACGAAGATGCGGTCGGGCGCGGTGTGGATCGTGCGCACATGGTTCACATGGGTGATGCACGGCTCGGCCTCGAGCAGCGCCCGGATCCGCGCGACCATGTCCAGGTTCGCGCGCTCGCCGATCAGCAGCCCCTTGGATTCGCGTGCGAGCAGGCCCGCAACCGCCGCCAGGATCACGCCGATCACGATCGACGCCCAGCCGTCGATCCGCGGATCGCCCCAGTGATGGCTCGCCCATATGCCGATGCCGGCGACGATCAGCCCGGCGAGCGCCGCCGTATCCTCGAACAGCACGATGAAGCCCGAGGGATCCTTCGATTCCTTGATCGCCTTCCACCAGCCGCAATCGCCCTTGCTGGCGGCGAATTCGCGCATCGCGATCCACCAGCTGGTGCCTTCGAGCGCGAAGGCGATGACGAGTACGACGTAGTTGGGCAGCGGGTCGCGCAGGGGTTCGGGCGACCGGATGTGCAGCCAGCCCTCATAGATGGAGACGCCGGCGCCCAGCCCGAAGATCAGGATCGCGACGACGAACGCCCAGAAATAGAGTTCGCGGCCATAGCCGAAGGGATGATCGCGATCAGGCGGGCGCTTTGCCCGATATTGCCCGTAGAGCAGCAGGCCCTGATTGCCCGTATCGACCAGGCTGTGCACCCCCTCGGTAAGCATCGAGGAGGAACCGGTAATCGCGGCCGCCACGAACTTGGCGACCGCGATTCCGAGATTGGCGGCCAGCGCC
This sequence comes from Sphingomonas kyeonggiensis, assembly GCF_014204495.1. GTDB lineage: Bacteria > Pseudomonadota > Alphaproteobacteria > Sphingomonadales > Sphingomonadaceae > Sphingomonas > Sphingomonas kyeonggiensis_A. The sequence goes on from NZ_JACHLN010000003.1 coordinate 1,010,473, forward strand.
GCGTAGATGACGATGTTGGCGCGCCATCCCGACGCGGGCGAGGCCGCCATTGCCTGGGCTTAGCCGAGGCCGATCTTCGACAGGATATTGCCGATCACGCCCTTGTCTTCGCCGGCCTTGGCCAGCTTGGCCTCGGCCTTCGGATCATAGCCCGAGCTTTCGGGCAGATCGCTATGGCTGTGACTGTGCACCGGCTGGGTGGATGCCGGCGGGTCCGACGCATCCATCGACTCGTCGAGCCCGCGGTCGAGCCGCGCTTCCTTGCTCTCCGGGTTGCGGTAGAGCCGCTCGGCAATCGATTCGTCGGTGCCTGCGTCCGCGGACTGGGCCGTCGTACGCACGGTTTCTTCGTCTGGGCCCGGTGCCACCGACATGCGGTCCAGCGCCGGGTCGATCGGGTTCGCATTCATGACTTCACTCTCCTGAGCGTTGCCAAGTTGTAACGAACGCAATTCGATTCGCGTTCCCGTGCCGGAAACCATGCGGTCGCAAAAGAAAACGGCCCGGCGAGTTTCCCCGCCGGGCCGCAATTTCTTTTACCTGCCGGGAACTTAGTTCCGCTGGCTGCCGAACAGGCGGAGCAGGAACAGGAACATGTTGATGAAGTCGAGATAGAGCGTCAGCGCGCCCATCACCACTGCCTTGCCCATCATGTCCGTGCCGGCGACATAGGTGTACATGCTCTTGATCTTCTGCGTGTCATAGGCGGTCAGGCCCGCGAACAGCAGCACGCCGGCCACGTTGATCGCAAAGGCCAGCGGGCCCGACTGCAGGAACAGGTTGATCAGCGAGGCGACGATCAGGCCGACCACGCCCATGATCAGGAACGTGCCGAAGCCCGACAGGTCGCGCTTGGTGGTGTAGCCCCACAGGCTGAGGCCCGCGAAGCCCGCCGCCGTTGCGAAGAACACCTGGGCGATCGAGGTGTCGGTGTAGACGAGGAAGATCGTCGACAGCGACAGGCCCATCACCGTGGCATAGACCCAGTACAGGGCCTGCATCGCCGGGGTGGACAGGCGCATCTGGCCGAAGCTCATCAGCAGCACGATGCCCAGCGGCGCCAGCATCACCACCCAGCCGAGCAGCGTCGGCGCATAGCCGACCCCGCGCGAGGTCTGCTGCAGCGCGAACAGCACGTCGATCGCGCCGCTCTTGGCGAACAGCAGCGCGACGATGCCCGTCAGCAGCACGCCCGACGCCATGTAGTTGTAGACGGACAGCATGTACGACCTGAGCCCCGCGTCGCGCGCTTCCACGCCCGCGCCGGCGGTCCCATAGGTACCCGTCCGGGGATCCGACCAATCAGCCATTGCAAAACTCCTTTGTCCGGCACCTGCCGGTCATGGTGTAATATCGCGCTCATACGGGGTGTTTTCAAGCAAAACCGGGGCTATCAGCCCTGAGTATGATCCGCCTGTTCGTCGGCCTGCGTCCTCCCGCCCCGATCCGCGCCAAGCTGCTCGGCCTGATGGGCGGCATCCCCGGTGCCCGCTGGCAGGATGACGACCAGCTCCACATCACGCTGCGCTTCATCGGCGATGTCGACGAGCGCGCCGCCGAGGATGCGGCGCTTGCCTTGTCGGGTGTCCATTGGCCGGCGTTGGAGCTCACGCTCGAAGGCGTCGGCGCGTTCGAAAAGCGCGGCCGGGTCAACGCGGTCTGGGCCGGCGTGCGTCCGAAGGAGCCGCTCGCCGCGCTCCACCGCAAGATCGACCAGGCGCTGGTCCGCGCCGGCCAGCCGCCGGAAGGCCGCGCCTATCTGCCGCATATCACCCTCGCCCGGATGAACAGCCCCACCGAGGTCGTCGAACGCTTCGTCGAGGCGCATGGCGGCCTCGCCAGCACCCCTTTCACCCTCGACCATTTCTTCCTGTTCGAAAGCAGCCTCGGCCACGAAGGTGCGCGCTACGACGCCGTGGCACGCTATCCGCTGAACGGCTGAGACTCCGAACCCGTCACTCCACCCAAACCCCGTCACCCCGGCGTCAAACCGTCATCCCGGCGAAAGCCGGGATCTCAGGCGAAGGCGCGGAGAAGGAGTCGCACGAGATCCCGGCTTTCGCCGGGATGACGGATAAGGCGCTACCCCCGCTTCCCCTCGATCACCGCGCGCACCTTCCGCGCCAGCTGCTCGCGCGTGTACGGCTTGGACAGCAGCTCCACCCCGGCATCGAGCCTGCCGTCATGGACGATCGCATTCTCGGTGTAGCCCGAGGTGAACAGCACCGCGAGCTCGGGCAGCCGCGCCCGCGCCAGCCGTGCCAGCTCGGGGCTCTTCAGCGCACCGGGCATCACCACGTCGGTGAACAGCAGGTCGATCGCCACCCCGCTCTCGATCACGCTCAGGGCACTTTGCGCGTCGTTGGCGCGCAGCACGGTATAGCCCAGCTCGGTCAGCAGCTCGACCACCGTCGCCTGCACATCGGGATCGTCCTCGGCGACGAGGATCGTCTCGCTGCCGCCGCGCATCGCCACCGTCTCGTGCGAGGCGACCAGCACTTCCTCGCGCTTGCGCACGCGCGGCAGGTACAGCTTCACCGTCGTGCCGTGGCCGACTTCCGAATAGAGCTTCACGTGCCCGCCGGACTGCTTGACGAAGCCATAGACCATCGACAGCCCCAGGCCCGATCCCTGGCCCTCGGGCTTGGTCGAGAAGAACGGCTCGAACACCTGCTCGATCACTTCGGACGGGATGCCGCTGCCGGTGTCGGTCACGGCCAGCATCACATATTGTCCGGGCGGCACATCCTCCAGCTGACGGGTATAGTCGTCGTCGAGCGAGGCATTGGCCGCCTCGATCGTCAGCTTGCCCGTGCCCTGCATCGCGTCGCGCGCATTGATCGCCAGGTTGAGGATCGCATTCTCGAGCTGGGTGGGGTCGGCCTGGCAGTTCCACAGCCCGCCCGAGGTGATGACCTCGATCGCGATCGCCTCGCCCAGCGCGCGGCGGAGCATGTCCTCCATCCCGCCCAGGAACTTGCCCACGTTGAGTACCCGCGGCTCCAGCGGCTGGCGCCGGCCAAAGGCGAGCAGCTGGCTCGCGAGCTTCGATCCGCGCTGCACGCCGGCCAGCGCGTTCGCTACCCGGCGCTCGGCCTTGTCATTGCCCTGCACGTCGCGCGCGAGCAGCTGGAGGTTGCCCGAGATCACCTGGAGCAGGTTGTTGAAGTCGTGCGCGACGCCGCCGGTCAGCTTGCCGATCGTCTCCATCTTCTGCGCCTGCTGGAGCGCCGCGAACACCGCCTCGCGCTCGAGCACCGCCTCCGCGACGCGGATCTCCAGCCCCTCGTTGAGCACGCGCAGCTCTTCCTCGGCCTGGGCGCGGCGATGCAGCTCGCGCTCCACCGCTTCGAACAGCCGGGCATTGTCCATCGCCAGCGCCGCCTGCCCCGCCAGGCTGACCAGGCTCGCCTCGGCCGCCTCGCTGAACCGCCCGGGCTCGGGATGGCCATAGAGCAGCCCGCCGATCACATCGCCCGAGGGCGTGCGCACCGGCACCGCCAGATAGGAGCGCACGGGCAGATGCCCCTCCGGCATGCCGCGGAACGGCGCGTTGTCGCCATAGCGCGGGTCGAGCGTGACGTCGTCCACCCGGATGATCCCCGTGCCGGCAAAGGTCGGCTCGAACAGCCGCGTGATCCGCGGCATCGGGAATTTCTCGAAGGCGGATCGCGGCGCTCCGGCCAGCGCGTAGAGCATGTACGCCTCGGCCTGGTCGTCATCGACATGGTTGTAGAAGAACGCGCCGAACTTCGCCCCGATCAGCGCCACGCCCGCATCCACCGCAGTCTGCGCCACCCGCGCGCTGTCGCGCTCGCCGGTGATCGCCACGCCCGCCTGGTTGACCACCTCGAGCGTCCGCGTCTTCTCCTCCAGCGCCCCGCGCGCCTCGCGTTCGCGCTCCGCCGTCTCATAATGCTCGGTCCGGTCGGCGCTGGTCCCGAAGATGCCGAGCACCGCGCCATCCGCCCCCCGGATCGGCGTCATCGCCAGGTCGACGCGGATATCGACCTTCTCGCCATTGCCGCGCACTGCCTGCACGTGCAGCCCGGGACGAACCACCGCCTCGCCACCCAGCGCCCGCTCGAAATGCTGCCCCACCTTCTCCCAGACCTGCGGCCAGCTCTTGTTGTAGGAGCGCCCGAAGATCCGGGCATTCTCGTCGCGATAGGCCTCGAGGATCCGGTCGTTGTAGAAGAACAGATAGTCCGCGCCCCAGGTGACGAAGGCGCGCTGGGGAGATGCCAGCATCAGGTCGAGCGCGACCTTGAGCTCGCCCGGCCATTCCGCCACCGGCCCGAGCTCGGGCACCGCGAAGTCGGGCGCGCGCAGTCTCTCCCCTGTTTCCCCGCCGTGGCTTGGCCAGGCGGTGTCGGCGTCGGCCATCCATGCTCCCCATGGGCCCCCGCCCTGGGCAGGGTTATACAGGCTTGTTTCCCGGGGAAAAGACAGGCGCGAAATCATCACAAGCGACAGCTGGCGCCCGCGCCGCAATCGCGCTCTACTCCCCGCGCAACAAGCGAGGCCCGGACATGGCGACACTGGCGCAAGGCATATCGACGCAGGATCCGCCGGGCACCGGCACCCAGGCCCTGCGCGGCGCATCGGTCCTGCTTGTCGCGGCAAGCTGGCTGAGCGCAGCCCTGTTCGGCGCCTATATCCTCGCCTTCTACGGCGGCACCCTGGCGGGCGGCGCGCCCGATCGCTGGAACGAGAGCCTGCCCCGGCTGCACGAGGCCGCCACGCCCTTCGCCACGATCGCGATCGGCGCGCATTTCGTCACCGGCGGCATCCTGCTGCTGCTCGGCCCGGTCCAGCTGATCGCCGCGATCCGCGCCCGCATCCCCGCGCTCCACCGCTGGCTCGGCCGGCTCTACGTCACCGCCGCCGCGATCGCCGGGCTGGGCGGGCTCGGCTTCATCCTGGCCAAGGGCACCGTCGGCGGCCCGGCCATGGACATCGGCTTCGGCCTCTACGGCGCGCTGATGGTGCTGTGCGCCGCGCTCGCCTTCACCAACGCCCGCGCCCGCCGCTTCGAGACCCACCGCGCCTGGGCCATCCGCCTGTTCGCGCTGGCGATCGGCTCCTGGCTATACCGGATGGAATATGGCTTCTGGTTCCTGTGCTTCGGCAAGTTCGGCCACACCGCCGATTTCCGCGGCGGCTTCGACATGGTGATGGACTTCGCCTTCTACCTGCCCAACCTCGCCGTCGCCGAAGCCTTCATCCGCGCCCGCCGTGCCGATGCCGCCCCGGCGCTGCGCATCGGCGCCGTCGTCGCGCTGCTGGCGGCCAGCGCCTTCATCCTGCTCGCCACCTGGCAGTTCACCACCAAGATGTGGCTGCCCGGCATGGCGACGGGCCTCGAAGCGTTCGGCGGAGCCTAGAAGGGCCGCATCCGTACATAGGCCCGCCCGGTCGCTGTCGCGCCATTCGGCATCTGCGCGGTATAGCTGAACCAGGTCAGCCCGGTGAAACCGCCCACCCGCGCAATGGTCATGCTGCCGTCCGCATTGACGGTGACGGAGAGCACCGCCGGGTCTTTCGGGGCAACCGCCGTCACCCGGGCGACCGGCTGCCCATCGACGATGTTCATTCCGAGATACCCTTCGGAATCATTGCAGGTCGGAAGCGCCAGATGGCTGTTGCAGCCCGTGAGGACCGCGCGATAGTCCATCGCCGCGATCGGGTTGTTGCTGAGCTCGCGATAGTCCGTCGTCGTGAAGAATGCCGTGCCGACCGGTGCCGGCGCGTCCATGAAGCTGGCGGCCGTGGCCCGGATCGCGGCTTCGTCAGGCACGACCAGCCCCGGAGCCGAGAAGCCCGGCGCCTGGATGTCCGCCAGCACCCCGAACTGGAAGGCGTGCATCCACGCCCGCGCTTCGGCGGGGTTGCCGAGCAAGGCGGGGATCGCCCGGAAATAGGCCGAGATATAATCCGCCATCCGGCCGAGCCGCTCGTCGCTCGAGACCTTATAGGCGCTCTTGCGCAGCGCCGCGAGGATCACCGCCCGGTCGGTAAGCCGCAGCCCGACGCCCTCGCGAACCAGCTCGGCAAGATAGCGCGACGACAGGTCGATGGGCCCCGCGGTATCGGGCCGGTCACCATTGGTCGCCTTGCCCAGGATGCCCATCACGAACAGCTGCAGATTGACCGACGTCATCCGCGCCGCGTCCCGCGCCACCGCGGCATCACTGTTCGCGAGATTCTGCGCCGGGTTGAACGTCAGCGGGTTCATCGTCGCGCGGATCGCGTCGGTCCCGCTGGCGAGCCCGAGCGCGCTGCGGACCGCAGCCTCATTGCCATGCGCGAACACCAGCGCGCTATAGGGCGAGATCACCGTGGCGCCCGCGGGAGCATTCATGATGGTGAGCGGAAGCCCGGTAACGCTGTCGCGGCCCCAGGCCTGCATGGCCATGCTCGCGGTCGCGGGCACCGTTCCGGATGTCCAGCGGGGATCGAGTCCCGAATCCCGGCCGAACTCGCCTCCGGCGGTCGTCGCGGTCGAGGAATCGCCCGCGTCGAACGGATTGCCGCTCCCATTGGTGTCGAAGGTCACGGTCGCGTAAAGCGTGCCGATGCCGACCGCGCTGAACATCGTGGCGGCGGGCGTCGGGGTCGCCGTCGGGCTGGGGGTTGGCGTAGGTGTCGTCGCCGTCGGTGTGCCGACACTGCCGCCGCCCCCGGATCCGCCGCCGCTGCACCCTGCCAGACAAGCAGCCGCCAGCAAGGCGCCCGTACGCAACCCGGTCCCGAAATACATGTGATGTTCCCCCTTGGGCGGAACCGTATCTTGTCCCGGTCGCGCCGATCAAGCGCGATCGTATCCAGGACGGCGCATATCTCCCTCGTTTGTCGAAGAAAACCTGCCTGCCCCTGACCGGGCCGGCGCAACGACCAGAGCCGGCAGCGGCGTCGCCCTTTACCTCCCTCATCCGAGGCAGGTGCCACCCCCAGCGTCGCGGAGGGTATCTGCGCGACAAGCGGCAGAACGTGGCACGCGCCCGCCCAGCCGCACCCTCACGCCCTGTCGCGCGGCTTCCCAATGTCACGGTCGCCCGCCAGACTTGCTGCAAAGACAGGAGCATCCGCAATGCAACAGCGCCTCGCCATTCTCGCTGCCCTGCTTCTCGCTGCTGCGCCGGCGGCAGCGCAGGATTTCCCTGCCATCGGCGGTCAATATATCGACTTCGGCGCGTCCATGGCCTCGGTCGGGCAGATGAATAACGTGCTGGGCGCGACGGTGCGGAGCCGCGGCGGCGAACGCCGCGCTACGGTCAGGCCGCCCGCCCCAAAAGCTGTCTCCGGCACGCGCTACCAGCCGTCCCCCGCGATCTCGGTGCGCGTGCGCGCCCGGTTCGCCGATTTCGTGGCCAGGGCCGATCCGGCCAATGCCGCGCGCCTGCGCCAGGTGATCCAGCGGAACGATCTGCTCGGCCTGTGGGAACGGCATGTCGCGACCGACGGCCTGCGTCGCGGCGACGTCGCCGATGCGATGACTGCCTATTGGGTCCAGAACTGGCAGATAGCCAACAAGGTCCCCTTCACCAGCCGCGCGCAAGTGCAGGCGGTGCGCAGCCAGATCGCCGGCGCACTCGGCACCAGTCCCGGTTTCGCGCGGATGAACGATGCCGCCCGGCAGGAACTGGCCGAGACCTATATGCTCAATTTCATTGCGCAGGGCAGCGCCTTTTCCGACGCGATGGCCCGCAAGGACGCGGCGCACGCCACGCGCCTGTCCGACGCCGCCGCGGCCCGCTTCCAGACGGACGTCAAGCTCGACCTGCGCCGCCTGCGCCTGACGCCGGCGGGCTTCGCGGACTGAAGCCTAGCGCCCGCCCAGCCGCGCCACCAGCACATCCGCCGCGGCGCTGACATCGTCCCAGGTCACGTCGAAATCGCTGTCTTCGCCATAATAGGGATCGGCCACCGAACTGCCCTCGCGGCCCTGCACCAGGTCCATCAGCAATCCCAGCTCGGCGGTCGCATCCGCCGGCAGGATCGCCTGCAGGTCACGCAGGTTCTGCCGGTCGAGCGCGAAGACATGATCGAAGCGGCGGAAATCCTCGGGCCGCACCTGCCGGGCGCGCTGCCCCGAAATGTCGGTGCCGTGCCGCACCGCCGCCGCCTGCGCCCGGGGGTCAGGCCGCTCGCCGGCGTGCCAGCCACCGGTGCCGGCCGAATCGACCGTCAGTTCCAGCCCGGCACGCGCCGCCGCCGCCCGCAACGCGCCTTCGGCGAGCGGCGAGCGACAGATATTGCCCAGGCATACAAACAGAACCGACGTCACTTTGCCCTCTGCACGCGTCACATCGCGTGGAAAACACCGCAGGCGATGCGCCCGCCCGAATTGCCCGACGGATCGCTCTTGTAGTCATCGGCATTGGCATGAACGACCAACGCCGCGCCATCCTGGTCCATCAGCCCTTCATAGGTGCCGCCCGGCAGCACGAAGATCGTGCGGTCGCGGCCATCCTCGCCCACCGAAAGATTCGGCATGTCGCCGGCATGCGGGCCGGCGGGATTGTCCTTGCCGTGCTGGTGCGCGGTCGGGTTCCAATGGCCGCCGGCGCTGGCGAAGTCCGGCCCCTCGCACTTGCCGACGGTGTGGACATGGGTGCCGTGCACGCCCTTGGTCATGCCGTGCACTTCCACCATCACGCGGATCGTGCCGTCCACTTCCTCGGCGATCGCCTTGCCGACATCGGTGCCATCGGCCATCTTCAGGTCGGCCTGGGCGCGGAAATGGCCGGCCATGTAGCGCGCATTCTTCTCGGGCTTTGCGCAACCCGCCACCGCCAACATACTCGCAACAATCAGCAAACCGCGCATTGCCCGCACTCCGGATAAATGTTCCCGTCACGTAATGGCTGTCGGGGCCGGCAGTTCCAAGGGGTCAGCGCAAACATTCTCCGTCCGTCCTGCCGGAGACGCTGCCCACCCCAAGGATGATCTTGGCCCGCCGTTCGAAGGTAAGCGCCTGCCAGCGCCCGGAATTGCCGATCGCGGTGCGGCTGCGCAGGAAGGTCAGGTGCAGCATCTCATATTGCTCAGGGTCGATCCGGCCGGTGTCGAGCATGCACCCCCAGCGATCGAGATTCCATGCCCAGTCGCGCTGCACCCCGTCCTGGTCGATGCTGCGGGCCAGCGCGCCATACCAGGCGAAGATCGCCGCCAGCCGGTCGCGCCGGTCGGCCTCGGGCATCGCCGCCAGCTTGCGCCGCAGCCGGGCCAGGTCCTCGTCGAGCGGGAAGCCGCCCTGCTGCACCTTGGTATCGACGGCCCAGCGCACCTTGCGCAGCGTGATCGTCTGGCCGGGGAAGACGCGCAGCAGGTCCTGCCGCACCGCTTCGAGCAGCACCAGATAGGCGTCGAGCTGCACCTGCAGCATCGCGTCGCTCTCGAACAGCGCGTTGAACTCGCCCCAGATGACGGGGTTGAGCTTCCCGTCGGCGCCGTGCGCCGCCAGGATCTTCTCGCGACACTTGGCCTTTACCGGCACCGCCAGGCAATCGCGCGAGAAGATCGTCTTGCCATAGACCGGCAGCAGCGCCTTGCGCTGGCGGCCGAACCGGCCGTGCTGCCCTTTCTTCCAGCGCTTGAGCAGCGGCTGCAGGCTACCCGTGCCGAAATTCCACTGCGACATGCCGACCGAGACGAGCTGGCTGTCGAAATTGCCCGCCGGCTCGGCCCAGCAGCCGGAGGTCTCGGGGATCGAGGTCTCGTGCATCTGCGCGAAGATCGCCGCCCGATCGAGCCCGATCGCGCCGAGCCGCGCGGTGCTGTCGGGATCGATCACCAGCACGGGCACATCGCCCACCGGCCGGCAGGATGGGCGCGGTGGAGCGGGTTGGGCCGGGGCGGCGGCCGTCGCGGGCGGGGCAGCCTGTTGCTGCGCCGCCACGGGCAAGGCGACCAGCATTGCCATCGCTGTCGCCAGACTCGCCAGAACCCGCATCGCCTTCCCCCTCGCCCGAACCGGCAGTCAGCCTAGCCGATCGCACGGAGCTGTCCGCTTCGGATAGCTTCCAGGCCTATGCCGCCATCCTAAGGGGTGCGGGAGCAAACATGGTTACCCGTTCCGGCGTTTGAAGACGAATTCCCTAACGGAAACCGACATTTCCTTCTACTCAAAATGGCGAAATAGGGAATCCCCGGGGTAGCTGTTCGCGTCGCGAGCGGCGAAGGTCGCGCGCAGAGCATGTCGATCCGCCTGCCTCATGATCCCCCGCCGATCCGGCTCATGACTCGCTTGCTTGCCGAGCTGCAGACGACAGTGCTGGCCCGGGCGATCCGGCTGTTCGACGGCGATCTCGATCGCGTGACGATCTTCTCGGTCATCACCCGCGACACCTATTCCTTCGATGCCGGAGAGGGGCTGGCGCAGAGCGTCTCGGCCCATTCGCTCGCCATGTCGCTGTCGCGGCCGTACGAGACGGTGCGTCGCCACGTCCACGCGCTGGTCGATGCCGGCTGGTGCGAGCGCGGCCCCGATGGCGTGCGCGCCAGCCATGCCGAGCTCCGCTCGCCCGAGATCGCGGCGCTGCTCGTCCTGATCCACGATGCCGCCGTGCGCTTCGTCGCCGACATGGCGCGGGCCGGGGTGCAGATGCCCGCGGTCGGCATGGCCCGGTCCTATCATCATGCCGCCGGGGTCCAGGCGGCGATCGACCTGATGCTCGCGGTGGTCGATACCAACCGGCGCACCCATGCCGACTGGCTCGAGCTGGTGCTGTTCTCGACGATCTATGCCGCCAATTCGCGGCTGCTCAACGCCGATCGCGAGCTGGCCTGGCATTATGCCGATGGCCGCAAGGAGCCGCCTTTGTCGCTGCGCGTGCCGGTGCGGACCAGCGCCGTCGCCCGCGCGCTCGGCCTGCCCGAGGCGACGGTGCGCCGCCGCCTCGCCCGCCTGCTCGCCGATGGCCGGGTCGAGCGGCACGGCAAGAAGCTGCTCGTCTCCGAGGCCTGGCTCAATCGTCCCGAGTCGGTGGCGACCAGCATCCAGAGCTTCTCCACCGTCCGGCTTCTGCTTGCCCGCCTGGGTGTAAACGGTTTCCCGCTGGAGGATCCGGCGCGGGCCTATATCGCCGGCCGGCCGGCACCCGTCGCATTCGACTAGACTTCCGCCAAAATGGGCAACGTCCCGCTTGAGGACGGTGTCCCGCACGCCAATAGCGCCCCGAAATCAACGGACTCGGGCGACTCACCCTCGCCCCATGTCGCATGGCCCTCGTCCCAATGCGGGGGTCAGGCAGGTCCGCCGGCTCCCTCCGGCGGTACCCATCGGTGGGCGCGGGCTCTCCCGCCCGCGCCCTAATGGCCCAGCCCCCACCGATGTTTACTTGCGCGTACCAGTCATGAACTTGTAACGCGCTCGCCAGCCTTTTCCCGGAGCCGACGCCATTCGCCAGATTGCCGCCCTGCCCTATCGCACCGAGGGGACCGCGATCGACGCACCCGTGCGGGTGATGCTGGTGACCTCGCGCGAGACCGGCCGCTGGGTGATTCCCAAGGGCAACCCGCCCGCCGGCATCGCCCTCCACAGCGCCGCCGCGCTCGAGGCGAAGGAGGAGGCCGGCGTGCTCGGCCTCGTCTGCCCGACCACGCTCGGCACCTATCGCTACCGCAAGAAGCGCCCCAACGGCGCCTCGCTGATGTTCGACGTCGAGGTCTTCCCCCTCGCCGTCACCGCCGAACTCTCGTCCTGGAAGGAGCAGTCGCAGCGCGAGCGCCGCTGGTTCAGCCTCGCCGAAGCCGCCGAGGCGGTCGACGAGGAGGATCTGCGCGACCTCATCCGCTCCTTCGGCCCCTCCGAGTTCAAGGCAGCCACCCAGCGCATCGGCATCCTCGCCGCTGTCGCCGAAAAATCGAAAGTGAAGTCCATGTTCGCCTGGTTCCAGCGCCTGCTCCCCAAGACGGGCAATTTCTTCGAGCTCTTCGAAGCGCATGCCGTCACCGTCGCGGCCGGCGCCGAGGCGCTCGCCCGGCTGGTCCAGGACGGCAATCGCGACCATGTCCGCGAAGTCATCGAGCGCGAGCATGACGCCGACGAGATCATCCGCGAGATGCTGCGCACCGTCCGCGAGACCTTCCTCACGCCGTTCGACCGCGGCGCGATCACCTCGCTGATCGGCTCGATGGACGACGCGATCGACGAGATGCAGGCCGCCGTCCAGGCGATCGACCTCTACGAAGTGAGCAAGTTCGAGCGCGAGATGCAGGACATGGTCGCGATCATCGTCGATGCCTCGCGCCTCGTCGTCGAGGCGATGCCGCTGCTCCGCGACGTCGGCCGCAACGGCGCGCGCCTGCACGAGCTCACCGAGCGCCTGGTCCGCATGGAGAGCCATGCCGACGAGATCCACCGCGACGGCCTCAAGCGCGCGTTCAAGGAGCTCGGCCCGATCGACGCGCTCAACTTCTCGGTCCAGCGCGAAGTCTACAAGCATCTCGAGCGCATCGTCGACGCGTTCGAGGATGTCGCGAACGAGATCGACGGCATCGTCATCGACCACGCCTGATAGAGCCCAGAGCGATGCACGAACTCGCCCTACCGCTGCTCATCGGCCTGATAATCGTCGCGCTCGCGTTCGATTTCCTCAACGGCCTGCATGACGCCGCCAACTCGATCGCCACCGTCGTGGCGACGCGCCTCCTCAAGCCGGTCCACGCCGTCGCCTTCGCCGCGGTGTTCAACTTCGCGGCCTATTTCCTGACCATCGCCTTCCCCGCGCTCCACAAGGTCGCGGACACGATCGGCCAGGGCCTGATCGACAAGAACTTCATCACCCCCGCGGTCGTCTTCGGCGCGCTGGTCGGCGCGATGTTCTGGAACGTCGTCACCTGGCTCAAGGGCATCCCGTCCTCCTCCTCCCACGCCCTCGTCGGCGGGATGATCGGCTCGGGCGTCGCCCATGCCGGCCTCACCGGCGTCAAGTGGACCGGCCTCAACAAGACCCTCATCGCCATCGTCCTCTCGCCGACGATCGGCATGATCCTGGCGATGCTGGTGATGCTCATCACCTCCTGGCTGTTCATGCGCGCCACCTCGCGCACCGCCGAGCGCAGCTTCCGCATGCTGCACCTCGTCTCCTCGGGCGCCTATTCGCTGAGCCACGGCCTCAACGACGCGCAGAAGACGATGGGCATCATCACCGTGCTGCTCTACTCGACCGGCTATCTCCACGGCGAGTTCCACGTGCCGCACTGGGTGGCGATCTCCTGCTACATCGCGATCGCGCTCGGCACGCTGAGCGGCGGCTGGAAGATCATCGAGACGATGGGCAGCCGCATCACCAAGCTCTCCCAGCACCAGGGCTTCAGCGCCTCGCTGGCCGGCTCGATCGTGCTGTTCGGCGCCTCGGTGCTCGGCATCCCGGTGTCGACCACCCACACGATCACCGGCGCGGTGATCGGCGCCGGCACCGCAAGGCGAGCCTCGGCGGTCCGCTGGGGCGTGGCCGGCAACGTCATCACCGCCTGGATCATCACCATCCCCGCCTCGGCGGCGGTCGGCGCCCTGTTCTACGCGCTGACCCTGCTGTTCTAAGCCAAAGCAATTCCCCTCCCTGCAAGGGAGGGGCCAGGGGTGGGTTAGAAAGAGCCGGGCTCGATGCCCGGCTTTTTCTTTATTTACCGACCGACTGGCTGAGCTCCCCCGGCCTTCGCCGGGGTCGCAACCCACCCCCAACCCCTCCCTTGCAGGGAGGGGAGCAAGCCGAACTACATCCCCGTAATCCGCGGCTGCCCGAACGTCTTCGGCACCCACTCCGCCCGCGTATCCTCCCCGCCATCCTCGCCGACGTCGTCCGCGTCCCAATCCTCGTCGTCGTCCTCCCCGAACCCATCCCCCCGCGCCGCGGCCTCGGCCGCAGCCTTCTCGGCCGCATCCGCCGCCTCGCGCGCCCGTGCCCGGTCGATCGCGTCGAGCTTGCGCATGATCGCGGCGTCGGTTTCCTCGGAGGTCGCGCGCAGCTCGAAATAGCCGCCCGCGGCATAGGCCGCCGCCCGCGCCTGCGCGATCAGCTCCTTCTCGCTGAGCTTGCGGTGCGGCTGGCCGGCGCCGGCATGGTTGATCAGGAAGCGGAGCAGCGCATCGGAGAAGCGCCGCTTGCGCGACACTTCCACCCCGTCCTTCCACACCACTTCGTCCCAGCCCATCACCGCGCGTTCCCAGGCCGCCTGTTCCAGCGTCGGCAGCGCCCGGTCGAGCGCCCTGGCCCAGGCCTCGGCGAACTTCGCGTCGCGCTGGCGCATCCGATAGGCCGAATTGCTGGAGATCCGCGCCCGCGCACAGGCATCGCGCACGCAGCCGGTCTCGGAGAGTGCGCGCAGGAAGATGCGTACCCGCACCTCGGTCCAGCCGTCGCGCCGCTTGCGATAATTGCCGAACATGCCGTCGCGCCGCTCGGCCTTCCTGCCGGCATCGGCCAGCCGCGCCGCCCGCGCCTCCCCGGACCGCGCCACCGCACGGGCCCAGAGCCGGGCAAAATCAGGATCGCGCTTGCGCACCCCATAGGCGCCGGCAACGCTCATCCCCGTCTCGCGGCACGCCCGCCGCACCGAACCATGCGCCGCCAGCCCGCGCAGGAAAGCCTCCCGCACCGCCCCCGACCAACGCTGCCGCCCAAACTCGCCCGCCATGCGACTCGCTCCTCTTCCCAGGAGCCGACTCAGTTATGGGGGATTTTCCTACATTGGAAGAACAAATATGGAACAAACACCACAAGACGCGTTAGTCACCCGCATTGAGACCCATTTCTCGCCGCCGATAAGAAAATTTCCGGTCACCGAGACCTGACACTCGCTCAGCGCTTTAAGAGAAGGCATCAATTAGATCCTTCTCAAGCTCGGAAACCTCTCGACCGATCAGGCGGTCGAATTCGCGCTCGACCAGGACCACATCCATGGCGTCGACCTCCTCCCTGCGCTTCCTCGAGAGAATAGCAACGACCTCCTTCTTCTGATCAAGATCGTATTTGTCGAAATTCGGTATGTAGATACTTTCCTGAAGATTGAACCGAATTTCATAATAAGATCTCTTAAATGTCTTCACGGAACCTTTCTTTATAGAAAGACGTTTCATTTCCAAATTCAGCCACGAATCCAAATACGCCAACTGAGATATATTATCGGTTTGACTGAAAAACATCAGCCAGCCCCTACGGGAATTATTAATGATACACCCAGAAATCTTCAGGTTTAACCTGAATAGATCTCTTTCGTGATCACGCTTATATCTGAAGCTGGTAAGGACCTTCGCCAAGTTTGAAAACATCTTAGCCAGCGAGGACTGCCGCACAGAAATCTGATCCGGGGTGATTTCATAGCCCAGATACTGCACCCCGTCGCCAAGGACGCTCGCCTCGGTCTTGCCTGGCGTTCCCATCGGATGACTCGCCAAGCCGATGCTTTCCAGCCCCGCCCAAAGAGACCTGTAGACCGAGTTGATCTTCTCTGATTCCGCTATAACCAAAATGTCGTCAACGTATCGCCGATAGAACACACCGTCGTCCGCAATCTTGTCGAACTCGACCATGTATATTGAAGCGAGCGCGTTCGATATGCTCAGCCCCTGTGGAACGCCAGCCGTCGGCGCAGGCTGGTCCGCCGTGCCGGTCCTGGTGGCAACGGCCCTGATGATGAGACCGATGATCGAGTCTGGCAGGTCGGATTTCTTCAGAGCCTCCTGGAGAAGGTCGTGGCGTAGCGAAGGGTAGAAATCCTTGATGTCCATCCGCAGAAATGAAGAGTGCACGCGCGCCACCTTGAGGTGGGTCTTGATATCCTTGATGAAAACATGCGGCGGTCGCGGCTGTGCGATCGGAAAGTGACTCTTCAGAAACTCAAGCGCGCCTCTTAGCGCAAGACGGTCACGAATGGTCGGCACGGAGATTTGGCGCGGCGGCCGCTTCGATCCACGCGCAATAAGTTTCTCCCTGTAATTAGTCGGGCGATATGTCCCCTCGTTTACCTTCGCAGCGATGAGTTCGCATTCCGCGTCCAGCATCTTCTCGAAAGCATGATGCCGAATCCCGTCCTTACCCACCGCGCGAGATCTCGCGACATGGGACTGGTAGACGGCCTTGAGCCAAGCCGCATTGAAGCCGTCTAGCGGGATGAAGTCGAAGTTTGGCAGCGTCATAGGATGAAATAAAGAAGGCCGGGGGCTAGATACCCTCCGCCTGCCACCGCAACCCCGCGAACCTGCCTGAACCAATATCCAATATGCATCGGGATCGTGGGCAGAATGAGCTTACCAGCGCTCGTTAGACTCTGGTTCGCCAAATGAGATGCCAACACAAAATCGGTGTAGTCTCTCGGGGGGTGATTTGGGTAGGCTTCAAGCACATCGTGATACGCGGTCGTCAACATATCGTCATCCGCGATGGTATCGAGAAGACGCTGGAGCTTCAGATAGCATTCTCTGAATCGATCAGCCTGTTGGTCGAGATTGAGAGAAGGAACGAAGATCGACAGCGCCAGCACAGCGATCGCAAGCACCGCAGAAGCAACATCCCGGAACACCTGCTTTTCAGCCACGAGCTGATAGACGGACAGGCATGTCAGAATGGTCGAATACCATACGGTAATGTAATTAAGCGTTCTGCTAGTGGATCTTAGCCGACGCTCCGTTTTCATGCGGATATGGGCCGTGAGCCAAACCCGATCGCGCAACCCCTGAGACATCAACCACTACACCCCCGATTTTGTGGGCCGGGCGTAGTAATTCGAAGGCAACTAATCCCTCGATGAAGGATGCAGATGCGAGACAACTCGGTTTGTAACGACGACCCAAGAAAGAATCTTGAGCCAGCCACCATGGTGGCTCCGCCCGGCCCAGCAATCTCATACGAAGCTAGTTGAACCTAGGCAATACTTACAACATGCTATCCGTATGATAGCTTATCGTATCTCACACGCCAAATATTCTAAGATTGAAGGGTATGTGGCCAGAGAAGGGCAGCTATGGGCCCTGGGGCAGCGGGAACCTATTATTCCGCAAATGGCTCAAACCGCGCTGTTCAATACCATCGCCACCTCCGCGCACCCCTCCCCTTCCCCCCGCCCCCCGCCCGTGCTAGCGGCACCCGCGAATCTTCGCATTCGCAGCACTCCGGTGCGCCCGCGCGGCTCTATAAAGGTGCCACGTCCCCCGAGCGCCCGGCCGGACAAATGAAAGGACCTCGCGCCCAATGACCGCGATCGGCAACGATACCCTCGGCACCCGCGACACGCTCACTGTCGGCACCGCCAGCTACGACTTCTTCTCGCTGCCCAAGGCCGCGAAGAAGCTTGGCGACATCAGCCGCCTGCCCTTCTCGATGAAGGTGCTGCTCGAGAACATGCTGCGCTTCGAGGACGGCGTCACCGTCACCAAGGACGACGCCCAGGCGATCGTCGACTGGCAGAAGGACGCGCGTTCGAACCGCGAGATCCAGTATCGCCCGGCCCGCGTGCTGATGCAGGACTTCACCGGCGTTCCCTGCGTGGTCGATCTCGCCGCGATGCGCGATGCGATCACCAAGCTCGGCGGCGACGCGCAGAAGATCAATCCGCAGGTCCCCGTCCACCTCGTCATCGATCACTCGGTGATGGTCGACGAGTTCGGCACGCCCAAGGCGTTCGAGGACAATGTCGCGCTCGAGTACGAGCGCAATGCGGAGCGCTATGAGTTCCTCAAGTGGGGCTCGAAGGCGCTCGACAATTTCTCGGTGGTTCCGCCGGGCACCGGCATCTGCCACCAGGTGAACCTCGAATATATCTCGCAGTCGATCTGGTCGTCCAAGACCGCCGACGGCGCGACGATCGCCTATCCGGACACGCTGGTCGGCACCGACAGCCACACGACGATGGTCAACGGCCTGGGCGTGCTCGGCTGGGGCGTGGGCGGCATCGAGGCCGAGGCCGCGATGCTCGGCCAGCCGGTGTCGATGCTCATCCCCGAAGTCGTCGGCTTCAAGCTGACCGGCAAGCTCGGTGAGGGCATCACCGCGACCGACCTGGTGCTGACCGTCACCCAGATGCTGCGCGCCAAGGGCGTGGTCGGCCGCTTCGTCGAATTCTACGGCCCGGGCCTGCACGCGATGACGCTGGCGGACCGCGCGACGATCGCCAACATGGCGCCCGAGTACGGCGCGACCTGCGGCTTCTTCCCGATCGACGACAAGACGCTCGATTACATGCGCCTCACCGGCCGTCCGGACGAGACCGTCGCGCTGGTCGAGGCCTATGCCAAGGCGCAGGGCTTCTGGCACTCGGTCGATGGCCCGGAGCCGATCTTCACCGACACGCTCGAGCTCGACATGTCGACGGTGCGTCCGTCGCTCGCCGGCCCGAAGCGCCCGCAGGACCGCGTCAGCCTCGACAGCGTCGACGAAGTGTTCAACGGCGACCTGACCAAGGTCTACAAGAAGGACCATGCCGTGCGCGTGCCCGTCGAGGGCAAGGACCACGACATCGGTGACGGCGACGTGGTGATCGCGGCGATCACCTCGTGCACCAACACCTCGAACCCCTCGGTGCTGATCGCGGCCGGCCTTGTCGCCCGCAAGGCACGCGAGAAGGGCCTGACCCGCAAGCCGTGGGTGAAGACCTCGCTGGCGCCGGGCTCGCAGGTGGTGACCGACTATCTCAACAAGACGGGTCTGTCCGCGGATCTGGACGCGATCGGGTTCAACCTGGTCGGCTATGGCTGCACGACCTGCATCGGTAACTCGGGTCCGCTCGCCGAGCCGATCTCGGCGGCGATCAACGGCAACGACATCGTCGCTGCCTCGGTGCTGTCGGGCAACCGCAACTTCGAGGGCCGCGTCTCGCCGGACGTGCGCGCGAACTTCCTGGCCTCGCCGCCGCTGGTGGTCGCCTATGCGCTCAAGGGCACGGTGACCGAGGACATGTACGAGACGCCGATCGGCCAGGGTTCGGACGGCGCGGACGTGTTCCTCAAGGACATCTGGCCGACCAACGAGGAAGTCGCCGGGCTGATCACTGCCAACATCGACGACCAGATGTTCCGCTCGCGCTACGCGAACGTGTACGCCGGCGATGCGCACTGGCAGAAGATCGACGTGACGGGCTCGGACACCTATTCGTGGCCGACCAGCTCGACCTACATCCACAACCCGCCCTATTTCGAGGGCATGTCGATGACCCCGGCTCCGGTCACCGACATCATCGAAGCCAAGCCCCTCGCCATCCTCGGCGACTCGATCACCACCGACCACATCTCGCCGGCCGGTTCGATCAAGGCCGACAGCCCCGCAGGCACGTTCCTGCAGGAGCATCAGGTGGCGAAGAAGGACTTCAACAGCTACGGCGCGCGCCGCGGCAACGATGAAGTCATGGTCCGCGGCACTTTCGCGAATATCCGCATCAAGAATGAGATGGTGCCGGGCATCGAGGGCGGCATGACCCGCTATGGTGGTCAGGTAATGCCGATTTACGACGCCGCAATGCGTCACAAGGCCGACGGCACTTCGCTCGTGATCGTCGCGGGCAAGGAATATGGCACCGGCTCGTCGCGTGACTGGGCGGCCAAGGGCACCAACCTGCTCGGCGTCCGCGCCGTCATCACCGAGAGCTTCGAGCGCATCCACCGCTCGAACCTGGTCGGCATGGGCATCCTGCCGCTGCAGTTCGCCGAGGGCGTGACCCGCGAGACGCTGAAGCTCAAGGGCAGCGACACCTTCACGATCAAGAACGTGGCCGGCCTCCGCCCGCGCCAGGACGTGGAAGTCGAGCTCACCCGCGAGGACGGCACCAAGGAAACCTTCCTCACCCGTTGCCGGATCGATACCGTCAACGAGCTGGAATATTTCCTCAACGGCGGCATCCTGCACTACGTGCTGCGCAAGCTCGCCGCCTGATAGCCAAGGCCGAGAAAATCGAGGGAGGGCGGCAACGCCCTCCCTTTTTTTGTGCCCACACCCCGCCGGCAGACGGGCACCTCTCCACGCCGCACAGGTGTGGCATTTCGGAAACACGCGCTCGGAAACGGTCCGGCAACAATCCTTTCCGGCGCGGGGATGCTTTACACGAGTAAAACACTCTCTCATCCTCTCCTCCGCTTCGCCGTTGCTGCAGGGACGCCGGCGAGGAAGTGCGGGGGGTCTCCGGTCTGCCGAGGGCAGAGCCGGGGAGATTGAGGAAAAATACATGAAGACGACCATCGCACGGCTGCGCGCAAGCGCGGCCTTGTCCGCCGTTGCGCTGGCGGGCTCGCTCCTTGCTGCGCCCGCCTTCGCCCAGGAAGCTCCCGCCAGCACCGAAGCCACAACCGCTACGTCGCCACAGGATAGCCCGTCCAATGACGGCGCCATCGTGGTCACCGGCTCGATCTTCCGCCAGTCGGATACCCACACCGCGTCGCCGGTGACGGTCATCACCGCGGAGAATCTCGAGCGCGCCGGCATCACCAACGTGACGGACGCCATCCGCTCGGCCTCCGCCGACGGCGCCGGCTCGATCGGCAACGGCTTCACCAGCGGCTTCTCGGCCGGCGGTGCCGCCGTTTCGCTTCGCAACCTTGGCGTGTCGTCCACGCTGATCCTGGTCGATGGCCTTCGCTCGACCAACTTCCCGCTCAGCGACGACGGCCATAACTCCTATGTCGACCTCAACAGCATCCCGCTGGTGAATGTCCAGCAGGTGCAGGTTCTCAAGGACGGCGCTTCGTCGCTGTACGGCGCGGACGCGATCGGCGGCGTGGTCAACATCATCACCCGCAAGCAGATGACCGGCCTCGAGGCGACCGTCGAAGGGGGCGCGACCGAGCAGGGCGACGGCGCAAAGTACCGCGCGAAGCTCCTCTTCGGGTTCGGCGACTATGACACCCAGGGCTTCAACGTCTATGTCGGCGGCGACTATGAATATGGCGGCCGCATTTCGGCCGACTCGCGCGGCTTCCCCTTCAACACGCTCGATCTTCGCAGCATCGGGGGCAACGACAACAACCGCGCCGACGACACGCTCGGCACGCCGACGACGGATGCCGTCGTCACCCGCACGACCCAGAGCGATCTGAACAATCCGCTGGCCGGTTCAGTGACGAACGCCACGTCGCCGGCGCTCTACACCTCGCTCACCCCGCTCGCGAACTGCGCCTATGGCACCTATTCGGAAAACGGGACGCGTGTCGGCACCGCCTGCAGGCACGACCTCACCCGGGAATATGGCCAGATCACGCCCAAGCAGCAGCGCTACGACGCCGTCGCGCGGGTGAGCTACCGCATCGGTGACAATATCGAGGGCTATGCTGCGGCCAGCTACGCAAACAGCCGCGTCGATATCATCAACGCCCCGCGCTCGGTCCGCCAGACCCAGGCATTCGGCGGCTCGCCGGCGACTTCGACCACCAATCCGGGCATCGTGCTGCCGGTCTATATCTGCGCGTCGGGCGTCAACTGCGCGACCGCGGCGGATCGCCGGCTGAACCCGAACAATCCCTATGCGGCGGCCTATGCTGCCAACCCGAGCCAGGGGGCCGCGCGCCTCTACTATCTGTTCGGCGACATCCCCGCGGGCAGCAAGCGCACCAACGAAGTGTTCCGCTTCACCGGCGGCCTGCGCGGCACCCTCGGCGACAGCTGGGACTGGAATGTCGAGGCTGGCTATTCGCACGCCAGGCTGGATTTCACCCAATATGGCTGGGCCAATCTCAACGGCCTGGTCAGGGCGATCAACACCGGCGCCTATAACTTCGTCAACCCGAGCCTGAATTCCCAGGCGGTCCGCGACATGGTGGCCCCGGCAATCACCGCGATCTCCTATTCGAGCGAGCTGACGGTGGACGCATCGCTCAGCCGCAGCCTCTTCACCCTCCCGGGAGGCGACCTGAAGTTCGCCGTCGGCGGCCAGTATCGCAAGGAGAAGCTGACCAACAACAGCCTGAACCCCAACCTCGACGTACCCGGCCTCACGACCGCGCAGGCCTATGGCGACCGCTCGGTCTGGGCGGGCTTCTTCGAAATCGACGCACCGGTGTTCGACATCCTCGATATCAACCTGTCCGGCCGCTACGATCATTATTCGACCGGCATCGGCCGCTTCTCGCCCAAGGCGGGTGTGAAGTTCCAGCCGATCAAGCAGATCGCGCTTCGCGGCACCTATTCGGAAGGCTTCCGCGCGCCGACCTTCGCGGAATCGGATGCGCGCAGCTCCTATTCCGGCTTTGTCGGCTATTCCCCGGTCGGTGACTTCCTTACCGCGCATGCAGCCAATCCGAGCTACACCGCAACCTACAGCCTGGGTCGCGGCTATGTCGGGAACCCTGCGATCAAGCCGGAAACGTCGCGGAGCCTCACGCTCGGCGCGATCTTCGAGCCGACTTCGTGGCTGAGCTTCACGGCCGACTATTTCAATGTGAAGAAGTCGAACCTGATCGTCACCGGCCCGCAAACCTCGGACGCGATCAATGCGTATTACTCGGTCGCGGGCCAGACCTTCGCCAGCGCGGCGGCCGCCTCGGCCGCGGGCTGCGCCAGGGTCGCGGCAATCGGCACCGGCTATTCGTGCAACGTGATCGACGGCGCCGATCCCTTCGCACCCAACGCGCTGCCGCGGCTGCTCGTGCTCAATGCGCCTTATGTGAACACTGCTTACTCGGTCATTGCCGGCCTCGAATTCACCGCTGACGCGCGCATCAAGTTCAGCGAGGACTTCCGCTGGGAAAGCCGGCTCGATGTGCAGGAGACCCTGAAGTACGATCTCCATCCGAGGACCGGTGCCGTGCAGCGTTATGCAGGCACGGTGGGTCCGGAAGATCTGTCGTCGGGCGGCGGCACGCCGCGCTGGCGCGGCAACTGGCAGAACACCTTCACCTATAACCAGGTCTCGCTCAGCACGACGACCTATCTGGTCGGCTCGATCAAGGCAGTGGCCGCCGATCAGGCCACTTCGGTCAATGGCGACACTTCCTGCAGCAATTCCGCCATCTACCGGCCGACCTCCGGCACGGCCGACTTCTGCCATATCGGCAAGTTCATTTACACGGATGTGAACCTGACGGTGAAGGTCAACGACCAGTTCAGCTTCTTCGGCCTGGTCGGCAACGTCACGAATGCGCGCGCGCCGCTGTTCGCGAATACCGCCTATCCGAGCCAGGTGAACACGCTGACCTCGTGGCATGCTCCGGGCCTGATCGGCCGGACGTTCCGGGCAGGTGCGAACTTCAAGTTCTAACTGCCGGCATCGGCGATTTCTGGGGCGGTACCTTCTGGTATCGCCCCCTTTTATTGCCTCGTCGCAACGCAATCCGATCGAGCTGCAATCGCCCGAAACCCGGGCGCGATTCCGTGCCTCCAGTACCGCCTCCGCGCCCTGTGGCGCCAGTACATGGAGTAGACAATGAACAAGCTGCATATCGCCCTTATCGCCGCCGCCTCGGGCGCGGCCACGCCCGCGCTGGCGCAGGATGCGGACCAGTTCACCGGAGCCCGGGCCGAAGCGACGATCGGCTTCGACCAGATCCGCTTCGACCTCGCCACCGCCAGCGATGGTCGCGAGAAGCAGGGTGATCTCGGCTATGGGGTAGCGATCGGCTATGACGTCGCGGTCGCACCCAAGCTGATCGCGGGCATCGATGTCGGCCTCAACCTTGCCGACACCGGCTACAGCTATGGCGACGCCACCGATGGCGGCGAGTTGCGCAAGCGCCGCGAGATCACCCTCGCCGGCCGCATCGGCACGCCGATCACGCCCAATACGCTGCTTTACGGCAAGCTCGGCTACGCCAATCTCCAGCTTCGCCAGGACGAGACGGTCGCGGGTGTCACCAGCAGCGCACGCAACAATCTCGATGGCGTGCTGCTCGGCGCCGGCGTCGAGGTGAAGCTGCTCCCCAACGCCTATTGGAAAAGCGAGTATCGCTACACCGACTATGCCCGCGGCGTGGTGAGCAACAACGTCACTACTGGCGTCGGCATCCGCTTCTGAACGAAAAAGGGCGGCCTCCCGAAGGAGGCCGCCCCATTTCACGAACTTCAAGCCGCTGTCAGAACTTGAAGGTCGCGCCTGCCCGGAACTGGCGGCCGATCAGGCCGGCATAGTGCCAGGTGGTAAGGAAGTTCGGCGCGCTCGCATAGGCCGCCGGAGCGATCGGTGCGCGGGCATCGAGCAGGTTCTTCACGTTCACGAAGAAGGTGAAGTCGTCGTTGACGCGGAAGGTCTGGTTCAGGTCAATGTTGATGAAGCTGTTGACGTAGCAGAACTTCTCATAACCCGGCGCCGACGCCGGCACCTTGTACAGGTTCGCGGAGCACGACGTGGACAGGTTGCCCTGGTCGGTCGAGACTTCCTTGATCCGGCCAACATAATAGGCCGTCGCGCTGATCGTGTAGTTGCCGAAGTCGAGCGTGTTCTGCCAGTTGCCGCGGATGCGCGGCGTACCGTTACCCGACGACAGGTCGTAGGGGCCGAAGCTGCCGGCAAAGCGCTGAATGCCCGCCGCCGTGTCGCGGTCGTAACGCAGCACATAGGTCGCCTCGACGCGGCTGGTGAACTTCACCCCACCGCCGAACGGAGCCGAGAAGGTCGCCGAGAAGTCGAGACCCTCAGTCGTGTCCGAGTTCACGTTCACGAACGGCGCGTTGACGATCAGCACGCGCGGCAGTGCATTCGGGAACAGCGGATCGACGCCGTCGATCAGGTTGCACGAATAACCTGCCCCGACCGCGGCCACTGCGGCACAGCCCGCCGCCGACGCCGCGGCTGCCGACGCATAGCTGTTGCCGGCAACCGAGTAATAGGCGTTGATCGCGGCCCCGGCGAGCGGACCATTCGCCACGAGGTTGGTCTTCTTCACATTGTAATAGTCGACCGTGGCGCTGAACCACTTCGCCGGCTGGAAGATCGCGCCGGCGGTGAAGCTGCGCGACTTTTCAGGCTCGAGGTTCGGATTGCCGGCGAAACCGCGGCCCACCGAATATTGGAAGTTGTACGGGTTGCCGCCGTTGACGCACGAGCCGGAATTATTGCTGCCGCCATGCTGCGCGCAGAACGCGCCCGGCGGTGTGATCGTCACGAAGCCGGCATATTGGCTGCGGGGACCGGCCTCGGCGAAGGTCGGGGCGCGGAAGCCCTGCGAGTAGGTCCCGCGCACCGCGAACTCGCGGATCGGCGTGAACTTGATACCCACCTTCGGCGAGAAGCGGCCATAGCCTTCCGAATAATGGTCATAGCGGCCGGACAGGTTGATATCGAGCGAGTCCAGGATCGGCGCATCGAGCTCGGCGAAGGCGGCGTACACGGTATGCGAGCCGAAAGCCGAGGAAGTCGTCAGACCATAGGTATCGAGCGCGGCGTTCTGGTTGTTGTTCTCCAACGTCTCATGCCGCACCTGGCCACCCACGGCGAGCTGCAACGGTCCGCCCGGCAACTGCGCCAGCTCGCCGGTCAGCGAGACGTCGGCCGAGTACATTTCCGAATAGGACGGCGTGGTCTTGTCCGGTGCCAGGAAGCTACGAACGGCCTGGGTATTCTGGCTCGGATTGACGAAGTTGTAGGAGCCCGTGTTGATCACCTGGCGCAGCGCGGCGATGTTGATCAGGCCGTGCTGGGTGATCTCCAGATTGTCACGAGCATAGACGCCCTCGATCCGCCAACGCCAGCTGTCGTTGGCGAGGCTGCCATTGAGGCCCGCGCTGAAGCGGTACACATCGTTGGTGCGCTCGCTGCCGCCCGGGATGTCGCCGAACAGATAATAGATGCGGGCGGCGTTGGCGGCCGCGATCGCAGGCGTTGCAGCCGCGTTGGTGGCATAGGGGTTGTTCGGATTCAGGCGCCGATCCGCGGCCGTGGCGCAGTTCGTTCCCGCCGAGCAGACGAAATACGGGAGGACGACGCCCGGATTGCTCGTCGCGACGAGCGGGCTGCCGCCGAACGGCTGGGTCTGACGGATCGCCGACGGGAAGGCGCTGGTGATCGAGACGTAGCTGCGGCTGAAGCTACCGGTGACATAGCCTTCGATGTTGTCGCTGAGGCGGACGCTCAGGCGACCATTGACCGAGTAGCGCTCCTGCAGCGGCTGGATCTGCCGATACAGGTCGGTCAGGTCATACGGGCAGCCGACGCCGCGGGCGGCGCCGGTGGTGACCGTGTAGGTCGGCCGCGCGCAGTTGGCGATGCCCAGCGCGGTGTACGTCGCATAGGTCTGGCCGGGATCGTTGGTCACGGCGGTGCCGCCGCTCAGCGGGTTGTTGAGATCGCTCTGCGTCGTGCGCACGACGTAAGCAGTGGGCGTGTTGACAGTGAGGCCGCTGTCGGCGGTGTTGTTGTCATTGCCGCCGATCGCAGTCAGATCCTGCGTGTTGTACGGGAAGCCACGGTCATGATTGCTGACGCGATCGTCACGCTGATATTCGCCGTTGAGGTAGAAGTTGAAGCCCGACTTCTCATAGTCGCCGAAGCCCACCGTGAGATCGGCGCGAAGATGGCCCGCGTCTCCGCGCTCGGCCACGCCGCCTTCGACGGTGCCCGCGACGCCGTTGAACTGCTTCTTCAGGATGATGTTGACCACGCCGCCGATCGCGTCCGCGCCATAGGTCGAGGACGCGCCATCCTTCAGCACTTCGACGCGGTCCACCAGGCTGAACGGTAGCGAGTTCAGGTCGACATAGGCGTTGTGACCGTCATCGTTGATCGGGAAGTTGGTCGAGCGCAGGCCGTCGACAAGAACGAGCGTCGAAGAGACGCCAAGGCCACGCAGCGACACGGCCGAGCCGCCCGCCGAGAAGCCGGTCTGGAAGCCGGTGCCGATCGAACCGGCGCTGTCAGCCGAGATCGAGCGGATGGCGTCGCTCATCGTGGTGATGCCCGCCTTGGCCAGCGAGTCCGAGGTCAGCACGGTAACCGGCGACGGCGTCTCGGTGTCGGTACGGCGCAGCAGCGAGCCGGTGACGACGATCGAATCGCCCTCATCGGCTGCGGCAGGCTTGTCCTGCGGCGTCGTGCTCGTCTGCGCATAGGCAGGCGTCGCGATCATGCCGAGCGCAAGCGCCAGAGGCGCTGCGCTGCGGGCAAGACGGTGCAACTTCGTCTTGTTGTACAGCATGTTTGTTTACCCTTCGCTCCCCCGGATCGCGCCCGGGATGTTTCTGAGCGGGCTTCCTCCCAAGAGGCCCCTCTAGGAGCAGGGTGTTTCACTCCGCTTCGGTTGTAAAGAAGCAGAAACATATTCGGTAAAATGGTGAAACATTTAGCGCGCAGGTGTGCCACAAAGGCAACACAGCGGCAGGCGGAGCCTGCCACCCGCGCAAGCCGCCCTCACTAACGGGAAAGTACCTAGGCGCGCAGCGGCAACCGGCGAGGATGTCGCCGATTTCAAAGCCTGGCCGGAAATATTTCCAGCCTATTGCGCAGGAATGTCGAGCAGCTCGATCTTGAACAGCAGGGTCGCACCGCCCGGGATCGGCCCCTTGCCCTTGAAGCCATAGCCAAGGTTGGCGGGGATCGCGATCTCGAACGTATCGCCCACTCCCATCAGCGGCACGGCGACCTGCCAGCCCTTGATCAGCCGATTGAGCGGGAAGGTCGCCGGTTCGCCACGATCATAGGAACTGTCGAACTTCTCGCCGTCGATGAAGGTGCCGGCATAGTGCAGCGTCACCGTGTCCGCGACGGTCGGGTGCTTGCCCGAGCCGTCTCCCTTGATCCGGCGCCAGCGCAGCCCCTCGGCCGTGCTGTGCCAGCCATCGGCGCCATTGAGCTTGGCCAGCGCGAGCATCTGCTGGCTCTGCCAAGCCATGTCCTGCGAACGATCGGGCGCGGGCGCGTCCTGTGCAGCAAGCAGGGCGAGAGCGGCGAGAAACGACATGGGTTATCCTTAGTTGGAGAGGGCGCGGCCGGCGACGGCGTCGAGCTTGCGCAGCAGATGCGGATCGCGGGCATTGGCGGCGGTGATCAGCGCAAAGTCGAGGCAGGTGTCGATCGGCGAGGCCGGGCGCTCTTCGGGCAGGTTCCGGAGCAGGTGCATCACCATCTTGCGTGCCTTGTCGGCATTGGTGCCGAGCTGCGCGATCACCGTGGCGACATCAACGGCTTCTTCGCCCTCGCGCCAGCAATCATAGTCGGTGACCATGCCGACCAGCGCGTAGGGCAGCTCCGCCTCACGGGCGAGCTTTGCCTCGGGCATGCCGGTCATGCCGATGATGTCACAGCCCCAGCTGCGATAGAGGTGGCTCTCGGCGCGGGTGGAGAATTGCGGCCCCTCCATCGCCAGATAGGTACCACCGACATGGGTGGTGGCACCCGCGGCCTTGGCCGCATCCGCCGCCAGCGCGGAAAGGCGCGGGCAGACCGGATCGGCCATCGAGACGTGCGCGACCATGCCTTCGCCGAAGAAGCTCGAGGGGCGGCCCTTGGTCCGGTCGATGAACTGATCAGCGATGGTGAAGGTGCCCGGGGCCCGCTCTTCCTGCAGCGAACCGACCGATGAAACCGCAAGAACATCGGTCACGCCCAGGCGCTTCAGCACATCGATATTGGCGCGGACGTTCAGGTCCGACGGCGAGATGCGGTGCCCGCGGCCATGGCGCGGCAGGAACACAACCCGGACATGCCCCACCCAGCCGACGAAACAGTCATCCGAAGGCTTGCCCCAGGGGCTCTCGGTCGAGATCCACTCGCCATCCTCGATGCCCTCGACATCGTAGAGCCCCGATCCGCCGATGATCCCGATCGTCCAGCCTGCCATCGCTTACCCCTTTGCTGCGTTGCGGCGTGCATAGGCGAAATAGACGACCAAACCCAAGAGGTTCCAGCAGCCGAACCAGATCTGCGTCTTGGTCGGCAGGCTGGCGAAGAGATAGAGGCAGCCCAGGATCGCACCCAAGCCGACTACCCAGGGCAAGGGCGTGCGGAACGGGCGCACCATGTCGGGCGCGCGGCGGCGCATGACGAGCAGGCACAGGCCAACCGCGGCGAAGGCAGTGAGGGTGCCGGCATTGGCCAGCGCCGCTATCTCATCGATCGGCAAAAAGGCAGCGAACACGCTCACCACACACGCCGTGAAGATGGTGATCCGCACCGGCGAACCGCGCCGCGAGACCTTGGCCAGGCTCTTGGGCAGCATGCCGTCGCGCGCCATCACGAAGAAGATGCGGCTCTGGCCGAACAGGAAGCCCAGGATAACCGTGGGCAGCGCGACGATCGCGCTCAGCGCCAGGAACTTGGCAACGCCCGGTTGGCCGATCTCGCGCAGGATCAGCGCCAGCGGCTCGGGGCTGTCGGCGAAACGGGTATAGGACAGCGCGCCGACCGCGGCGAGCGCGACCACCATGTAGATGATGACGCAGACCACCATCGAGCCGACGATGCCGATGGCAAGGTCGCGCCCGGGATTCTTCGCCTCTTCCGCGGCGGTGGAGATCGCGTCGAAACCGTAAAAGGCAAAGAAGATGATCGCGGCGGCGGCCATCATGCCGCGTTCCACCCCACCCTCGCTCGCATGCTTGGCGAAACCGAAGGGAGCGAAGGGATCGAAATTGGCCGCGTTGAAATAGGGCAGCGCCACCGCGACGAACACCGCGAGCGCGATCAGCTTCACCACTACCAGAAACGCATTGATCGTTGCGCTCTCGCGCGTGCCGGCAATAAGCAGCCCGGAGACCAGCCAGACGACGAACAAGGCCGGGACGTTCACGCCCCAATGCGCCGCCTGCCAGCCCAGCATCTGCGGGCCATGGGTCAGCTCGGCAGGCACGCCCAGCCCGGTGAGGAAGGGCGTCGCATAGCCCGACCAGCCCACCGCGACCGTGGCCACCACGAGCGTATATTCAGCAAGCAGGCTCCACCCGACGACCCAGGCGACGATCTCGCCAAGCGAGGCATAGCTATAGGTATAGGCGCTGCCCGAGGCCGGGATCATCGTCGCCAGCTCGGCATAGGCCAGCGCGGCACAGGCGCAGATTGCGCCCGCGACAACGAAGGAGAGAATGACTGCCGGCCCGGCACGATCCGCGCCCACGCCGATCAGGGTGAGAATGCCCGTGCCCACGATCGCGCCGACGCCGAGTGCGACGAGGTGCGGCCAGGACAGGGTGCGTGCGAGGCGGTGCTCGGGCGACCGGTCCTCATCCGCGACGATCTGCTTCAACCGGAACAGGCTTGCCATCTCTTATCCCCTCTCACTTCGGGAGATGGTGTAGCGCCGCTTGGCGGGCACGCAACTTTGTTTCGTTCACCACCGGTGCAGCCTGGATAGGCAATCGTTGCGCATCCAATTTGCGTGGAGAAAGCCGATGCTGCTGCTCACTGCCCTCGCGCTGGGCCTAGCCGTCCCCCAGGAAGCAGCCGCCAATCCCCAGATCGACTATGCCGGCTTCGCCACGCTCACGCGCGATGTCCGGGCATTGCGCGCGAAGCGCCTCCTTCCCTTCGCGCGCTTCCAGGCGATGGCGGCGACCAAGGACGCGCTGGTGCTGGATGCGCGATCGAAGGATGCCTTTGCCCGCGGCCATATCGCCGGTGCGGTCAACCTGCCGCTCACCGATTTCACGGCCGAAGCGCTGGCGGAAGTCATAGGGCGGAACCGCGATCGCCCGATCCTGATCTACTGCAACAACAACTTCTCGAACCATCGGCCGCCCGTGCCGCTGAAATCGGCTCCGCTGGCGCTGAACATCCAGACCTTCATCAATCTCGTCGGCTACGGGTATTCGAATATCTGGGAGTTGCGCGACGTCGTCGATTTCGACGACCCAAAGGTCGGCTGGGTAAGTACCGCCTAGCTTGCCGGCGGCGCCTTTCTCGGCAGCGGAGCGAGTTGATCGACGAGCAACCGCCACCCGGCAGCCTCGTGAAGCCACATCCGAACATAGTGCCCGATCAAGACACCGTCCGTCCCCGTGATCTCGCCATAGCTATAGGCGAGATCCCCAGCAGCGGATTGCCCCCCACCGAGCCGCTTGCCGGTTGCCTTCATGCCTCGCCCCGCAAGCATCACGCCCGCATCGCCGATGGCGGGCGGACCTCCCGATCGAAGCACGCGCCCTTCCGCCGCAAGAAATCCGGTTAGCGACGACGCATCCGCATCGAGGCGTCGCTCGGCCGCCTCAAGATCGTCCTTGGCACCGGCCTTGCCCGGATTGCCGATCCTGACGACCTGCGACGGCATCGGCACCTCTCCCTTGGCGAAGGGAGCCACGCCCGAATCGATCACCCACCGCCAGGTCCCATCCACCTTGCGCCAGATGGTGAAATACTGGCCATGCGCGACGCGGTCCCCCTGGCGCATGACATAGGGCCCGGTGGTAAAGCCAAGATCGCCGGACCTGGCGATCGCACCGGCCTCCGGCTGCCATTCCAGTTTGGACCCCGGTGGATCGGTCTGTGTCGCCAGTTCAGGCGGGGCTGGGCGCGGCGTTGGCGAAATCAGCACCGCGTCGGGCGCGACATGGGCCCGGAAGGCTGGCGTAACCCCAAGCGCCGAGGCATCCGCGGCAAAGCGGCGTTCGGCGGCGATCAGCGTATCGAAATCGTCACTGGCTGGCTTCATCGCCATCGACATCAGGGCAGCGGCGCCCAGCACACATATCTTCAGCTTCAACATAGATGCTCCACGGCGACGCATCGCCCATTCAGCATCCGCTACACGTGCCGCGCACCTGTACCTGTCCGGTGCGATCGGGACCGCCGCGCCTGCGACAAGCCCCCAACCCTAGAGCTTGAGCGTGGCCTCGACGCCCGCCTGGTAGTTTGGTCCGACCTGCAGCACCGCCCCGTCCGACAGGACGACGCGCAGCGCTCCCTTGCCCGGGCGCTCGACGCCCACCACCGCACCGATCCGGACGATATGCGACCGGTGGATGCGCAGCATGACCGCCGGGTCGAGCCGCTTCTCGATGTCGTTCATCCGCGCGCGCAGGATATGGCTCTTGAGCGAGGTATTGAGCAGCACATAGTCGCGCGCCGCCTCGATCCAGTCGATCGTGGTCACCGGAACCAGCACGGCCCCCTGGCGCCCCGGCACCCAGATGCCCTGGTCATAGGGAATTTCCTCCACGGGCGCGGGCCGCACCTCGGTGCGCATCGCCTCAAGCTCGGCTACCCGCCCCTCCGCATCGCGGAGCGCGCGCCGGCGCCGGGCACGCTCGACGCCAAGCCGCAGCCGATCGAATGCGACTGGCTTGAGCAGATAGTCCGCAGCCTCGACTTCGAAAGCGTCGGCGGCGAAGCGCTCGAACGCAGTGACGAAGATGATCTCGGGCCGATGTTCGCCGGGGCGCAGCGCGCGGGCAATCTCCATGCCGCTGCGGCCGGGCATCTGGATATCGAGTATCACCAGGTCCGGCCGCAGCGCCCGGATCTGCTCAACCGCTTCGATGCCGTCGCTGGCGGTGCCGGCAACTTCGACGTCCTCGATCGCGCCGAAGCCAACCTTCAGCCGATCCAGCGCCAGCGGCTCGTCATCGACCAGAAGTACCCGCATCACTCCGCCGCCTCCGCGCGTTGCGCCCGGTGCAGCGGCAGCGTGATAAGCGCGACGAAGCCCCGCTCGCGCGCCGTGGCAACCAGCTCGCCCCCAGTACCGTAGAATGCCTCCAGCCGGTGGCGGACATTGGCGAGGCCAAGACCGGTGCCGCCCTTGGGTGCCCCGCCAAATGCCTGGCCGCCGTCATCCTCGACGCAAAGCAGAAGCGCGTCGTCGCGCGTCGCCGTCGCGCGGACTACGATCCGCACGGTGCGCCGCGATGGCGCGACCGCATATTTCACTGCGTTCTCGATCAGCGGCTGCAGGATGAAGCTCGGCACCAATGCATCGAGCAGTTCGACCGGGCAGATGAACTCCGCCTCGAGCCGGTCGCGGAAACGCACCGCCTCGATATCCAGATAGGACTGGATGGTCGCGAATTCCTCGTCGAGCGTCACTTCGCGCTGCGGATCGGCCTCGAGGCTGGCGCGCAGGAAGTCGGAGAGCTTCCCGATCATTCCCTCAGCCTCGTCATTGCGGCCGGTGACGATCAGCGACGAAACGGCGTTCAGCGTGTTGAACAGGAAATGGGGGTTGAGCTGGAAGCGCAGCGCGGCAAGCTGCGCCTGTTGCGCGGCGCTCTGCGCGGCAGCGAGCTGACGCTCGCGCTCCTGCGCGACCATGCTGCTGAACACCAGGCCCAAGCCCGAAGCGTAGAGGCCATAGACGAGCACGAACGGCATCAGCCCGAAAACGAACTGTCGCCAGAGCGGCGCGGTCTTCATCCCGGCTTCCACCCGCGCCTCGTTGATGAAGATCGCGTCGAGCCAGCCATGGGCAAGCGCTAGCACCAGCGTGAACACAGCCGCCGCGATGATCGGGGGGCGATGATCCCAGCGTTCGACCCGCATCAGCGCGGCGGCGATCAAAGCGGAAAAGACGATGCCGACAACGAAGGTCTTGAGGAGCAGCACGGCCAGGCCGAACGACATGGGGTCGCCAGCGGCAAAGCCCGGCATTGACCAGAGCACCAATGCTCCGGTCCACAATGCCAACGCCAGAAGCGTGGCGGCGCGCACGTCGCGCCTGCTCAGCAGACCCGTCATATCTTTCAGCCCCATCAGGGCTTCATATCATGAACCGCGCAACGCGGCGTCCGGTTTCGTCGCCGCCAAGTCCGATCTGATCGCAAAGAACTGCGGGGTTAGCCGCCGCAGTTCGTCAGCTTCGCCGCATCGGCATTGTTGCTGACGGCCGCCCCCTGCCTCACTTCGAAGAGCTGCGGCCAATGCTTGCCGGTCACCATCACGCGCTTGCTCGCGGCATCATATGCGATCCCGTTGGGCACGACGTCGGGGTCGCTGGTCTTGGGCCCGAGCGCACTCACGTCGAGGAAGCTCGTCACCTTGCCGCTGGCGGGATCGATCCGCGCGACCAGGTTGGTCTGCCAGATGTTCGCCCAGATCTCTCCGTCGATCCATTCGAGCTCGTTGAGCTGCTGCACGGGACAGCCATTCGCCGTGACCTTGAGCGTCGAGACCGGCTGCATCGTCTTGGGATCGAGGAAGCGGAGCTCGTCGCTGCCGTTCGACATGATGATGTTCTTGCCATTCTGGGTCATGCCCCAGCCCTCGCCCTGATAGGCAAAGGTGTCGCCGAGCATCATGTCCTTGAGGCTGTAGGTGAAACCGGTCTGATCCTTCCAGGTCAGCTGATAGAGCTTGTCGCCGAACGCGACGATACCCTCGCCGAAATAGGGCGCAGGCAGATCGACCTGCTGGAGCACCTTGCCGGTCGCCGGGTCGACCTTGCGGATGAACGAGGTCCCCGCCTCTCCCGTGCTTTCATAGAGCGCGCCGTCCTTGAAGAAGAGTCCCTCGGTGAAGGCAGTCGGGTCGTGCGGATGGGTTGCGACGACCATCGCCGTGTAGACCGGCACGCCGCTCGTGCGCAGGAGAAAGAACCACACGCCGGCCGCGATCACGGCCAGGGCGATAACTGCGAGGATAATGCGCTTCATCGCGGCGGAGAAAGCCGCGTGCGGCCGCCGCTGTCAAACCCCTTCGCGGATCGTCCGCCGCAAAAGCAGCATCAAGAGGCCCAAAACGCAAAAAACCCGCCGCGGCGGTTGCCGGGCGGGGCGCTGTTGTGTTGGTTGCGGGAGCAGGATTTGAACCTGCGACCTTCAGGTTATGAGCCTGACGAGCTACCGGGCTGCTCCATCCCGCGCCAAACGGGTGGACGA
>NZ_JACHLN010000004.1 GCF_014204495.1 Sphingomonas kyeonggiensis
GTCCCCGCCGAATTGGCCGGAGAGGTCGCGGTGATCTGCGTGTTGCTGTTGATCGTGTAGGTCGCGTTGCTCGCGCCGAACTTCACCGCACCCGTCCCCGGCGCCGCCGAGAAACCCGTGCCCGTGATCACCACCGTCGTGCCGCCAGCCGTCGGACCCGCCGTCGGCGAGACCGCCGTCACCGTCGGCGCCGAGACATAGGTATACTGATCCGCCGAACTGGTCGCGCTGGTGTTGCCGCCGTTCGTCACGGTGATGTCCACCGTCCCCGCCGCGCCAGCCGGCGCCGTCGCGTTGATCTGGGTATCGCTTATGACGGTATAGCCCGTCGCGTTGGCCGCGCCGAACTTCACACCACCCGCGCCGGTGGTCCCCGTGAAGCTGTTACCGGTGATGGCCACCGTGTTCCCGCCACCGGTCGGGCCATTTGTCGGCGAGATCGAGGTGATGGCAGGTTGCAGCGCGATGGCGATGTTGTCGGAGGCGGTCGGCGTGTTCGACGCCCCGCCCCCGCTCACGCCTATCGTCACGTTTCGGGGCGTAGCGGACGTGGCGGACGCCGCCACCGTCAGCGATAGCGCCGTGTTGGACGCACCCGTGGCGATCGTGCCGCTGAAGGTACAGCTGACATTGACGGTGCCGTTGCCCGTGCAGCTCCAGTTCGTGCCCGAGCCGCCAACCAGGGTCAGGCCGGTCGGCAGCGTCGAGGTGAGCGTGATGTTGCCCGAGGTGGTCGCGGTGCCGGTGTTGCTCACGGTCGGCAGCAGCGTGAAGTTGCTGCCCTGCTTCGGGGTGCCGCCATGGGTCAGCGAGGCGCCCAGGATCGGCGAGGGCGCGGCACAGCTGATCGTGATCGCGATCTGCGAGTTGCGGCGGGCAGGCTCCGAAGCACCGCCACTGCCGTCCGACGCGATGGTGAAGTCGGTCGCCGCGATGTTGAAGTACCAGTTGGTCGAGCCCGCATTGATCGTGAAGCTGCCGCTGCCCGAACCGGTGAGGTTGCGCGCGGAATCAGCCTGGACGGCGTCACCCGCCGCCATGTGCAGGATCTGCGCATAGGCGGTGCCGGACGTGGTGCTCCAAGTGTAGCTGACGACTTCGCCGATCGCGAAGGTCTGGCCCGGATCGCTGTAGTTGGAGTCGGTATTGCCGACCGCATCAACGCGGTAGGTGCCCGAAAGCGTGGCGGGGTTGCCGGTGTTGGTGGCGTAGACCGTGCCCGCGTTGATCGCGTTACAGGCCGCCGATGCCGCCCAGGCCGCATTGGGTGCCACGACCAGAAGGCCCGCCGCCAGCGCACCACCGATGCGCCGCCGCAGTCGCCCGAAGGCCGAAGGCTGGTTGCCCCGAGTCTGCGTCTTGCGCGCCCCGATTCGCTGCTTACCAGAGATCCCCGCAACGGTCCGCGCACAGGCGGAACGCGCCTCCCCCAAGCCCCAAAACATGTGCAACCTACCCCCAACGCCCATGACGGACGAGCGCGCTTTATATATCGAGCCAACGTCGAGCAAAAGTCACTAAAACTAGGAATTAGTTCCTGTTTCAGGAATTTGACTGTTTGGCACCGAAATGGCGCGAAGTGCATCACGGCAATTACTCTTGGCAACAGCTCCCATATGGCAGCCTGAATTTTGCAAATTACGACTTTTCATGAATGCGCTCTTCTCCAAGGCAACGAGATAGAACGGAATTGAAGTAATAGCCGCTTGTCTGCCCTTGCGATCGCGTATCTAAAACCCCCGCCTTCGGAACCGGCGCCGCATTCCGCGCACGCCAGCCATCGCTAATTTGGGGGGTAGGACAATGTCTGAACCGTTTATGGGCCAGATCATGCAGGTCGGCTTCAACTTCGCGCCGCGCGGCTGGGCCTCATGCAATGGCCAGATCCTCGGGATCGCGCAGAACAACGCGCTGTTCGCGCTGCTCGGCACGACCTTCGGTGGCAATGGCGTGAGCACCTTCGCCCTGCCGAACGCCGCGGGCCGCGGTTTTGTCGGCCTCGGGCAGAGCACCGCGGGCGGCCAGACCTATGTCTGGGGCCAGGCGGCCGGTACCGAGACCGAGACGCTGACGATCGCCAACATGCCGGCGCACAACCACGTCGCCACCTTCACCGGCATCCCCGGCCAGACCACTGCCACCGGCTCGATCCAGGCGATCAGCGACGTGACGACCGGCCAGAGCAACACGCCTGCCGCCGGCTCGATGTTCTCGAACTGCGCCAATGCCGGCACCAACCAGGTGAAGATCTATGTCCCCAGCGGCACCACCGGCACTTCGGTGAACCTGGGCGGCGTCAACATCACCGGCGGCAACTTCACACCGCAGGGTTCGGTGCAGGTCGGCATCACCGGCAGCAACATCCCGT
Organism: Sphingomonas kyeonggiensis; assembly: GCF_014204495.1. Lineage (GTDB taxonomy): Bacteria > Pseudomonadota > Alphaproteobacteria > Sphingomonadales > Sphingomonadaceae > Sphingomonas > Sphingomonas kyeonggiensis_A. The sequence continues at coordinate 2,369 of NZ_JACHLN010000004.1, forward strand.
TCTCGATCATGAACCCCTATGTCGCGGTGCAGACCAACATCGCGCTGGCAGGCGTCTTCCCGTCGCGCAACTGATCGACGCGACGACCAGACAGAACCGGCTCCGTCGCACCCCGCGACGGAGCCGGCTTTGTTTCGGGCACCCAGGATCAGGAGAAGACCGCCTCGTAGATCCGCCGGTCCTGCAGCGGCTGGATCTGGGTAATCAGGATCGAGTGCGGGCCACCCCGGCCGCAATCAAGGTCATAGGCGGCGTCGATCAGATAGACATCCAGCGGCGATTCGAAGAACAGCGAGAAAGGCGTGCGCACATCGATGCCGCGCAGGGGGCTTCGCCGGAAAACCTGGGCAAGCGTGATCTCCACCGGCTCGGGCAGGGTCGAAACGCGGACCTTGCGCCCAACCCAGGGTTCGAAATCTTCCGGCTTAAGTTCCATGTCGTCGCTTTCCCCCTCCTGCGGAATCGCTGCTATCCTGCCGGGCGGAATGCGGCGCGGGAAGCCGGTCCACACCGTTTCGGGGCAGAATGACACGGAATAAACTATCTCCCTTCCCCGCCGCACGGGCACTTCCGCCCTTGTCCGGGGAGTTGCTCACCCAGGGGATCGCGCTGCCCGCCGCCGGCATCGAGGACCTGCCGCGGCTCGCCGATCTCCACGCGCGCTCGCGGATGGCGGACCTGCTGCTCGCGCCCTGGACGCCCGACCAGAAGCGCGCATTCCTCGACGAGCAGTTCGCGCTCCAGCACGCGCATTTCGTGAAGGTCCATCGCAAGGGCGACTTCCGGCTGGTGACGCGCGGCGATGCGCCGATCGGCCGCTTCTATTTCAACCGGAGCGGCCCGGAATGGGTGCTGATCGACATCCTGCTCGCACTGGAAGCGCAGGCGGCAGGCCTCGGCACCGCGCTGGTCAGCTGGCTGCAGCGGGCGGCCGCAGACGCGAACGCGGACCGGTTGCGGCTGAGCGTCGCCCATAACAATCCGCGCGCGCAGGCGCTCTACCGACGGCTGGGATTCGAGGATGCCGGCGACGTCGCCGGCACCCATCTCTCGATGGCCTGGCGGCCTATTCGACCGTGACCGACTTCGCCAGGTTGCGTGGCTGATCGACATCGGTGCCCTTGGCCACCGCGACATGATAGGCGAGCAGCTGCACCGGTACCGCATAGACGAGCGGCGCGATCAGCGGGTGGACCTTGGGCATGGTGATCGTCGCCACGGTGCCCTCGCCCGCCGCTTCGATGCCGTCATAGTCCGAGATCAGGATCACCTTGCCGCCGCGCGCCTGCACTTCCTGCATGTTGCTGACGGTCTTCTCGAACAGCGGACCCGAGGGCGCGATAACGATCACCGGCACGGCATCGTCGATCAGCGCGATCGGGCCGTGCTTCATCTCGCCGGCGGCATAGCCCTCGGCATGGATATAGCTGATTTCCTTGAGCTTGAGCGCGCCTTCGAGCGCCAGCGGATAATCGGTGCCGCGGCCGAGATAGAGCACGTCGCGGGCAGCGGCGACGACACCGGCCATCGCCTGGATCGCCTCGTCATAGGCCAGCGCGCCGTTGAGCGCCGCCGGCGCCTCGGCGAGATGCTTGACGATCGCCTTCTCCTCGGCGTCGGACAGCTTGCCCTTGGCCTTGGCGAGATTGGCGGCGAGCGCGGCGAGCACCGCAAGCTGGCAGGTGAACGCCTTGGTCGAGGCGACGCCGATCTCCGGCCCGGCATGCGTCGGCAGCAGCAGATCCGCCTCGCGCGCCATCGAGCTGGTGGGGACATTGACCACCGCAGCGATCTTCTGGCCTTCGCTGCGGGCATGGCGGAGCGCGGCGAGCGTGTCCGCCGTCTCGCCCGACTGGCTGATGACGATCATCAGCCCGCCCTCTTCCATCACCGGCGCGCGGTAGCGGAACTCGGAAGCGACATCGAGATCGACCGGCACGCGGGCAAACTGCTCGAACCAGTATTTCGCGACCATGCCGGCATAGAAGCTGGTGCCGCAGGCAACGATGGTGACGCGCTTGATCGCCGACAGATCGAAGTCCGGGATCGGCAGCGTGACCTGATCGTCCATGCGCTGCAGATAGGCGCGCAGCGTCTGGGCGACGACGATCGGCTGCTCGTAGATCTCCTTCAGCATGTAATGCCGGTGATTGCCCTTGGAGACGAGATCGCCCGTCACGCCCGAAATGGTGACCGGGCGCTCGACCGGCGTATTGTCCTTGTCGAAGATCTGGGCACCATCGCGGGTGATGACGACCCAGTCGCCTTCCTCGAGATAGGCGATGCGCTGGGTGAGCGGGGCCAGGGCCAGCGCGTCCGAGCCGAGATAGGTCTCGCCCTCGCCATAGCCGACGACGAGCGGCGAGCCGAGGCGGGCGCCGACGAGCAGGTCCGGATGCTGGCGGAACAGGATGGCGAGCGCGAAGGCGCCGTGCAGGCGCGGCAGCACCTCGGCGACGGCCTCGGCCGGGGCCATGCCGGCCTCGACCTTCTCGCTGACCAGATGCGCGACGACTTCGGAGTCGGTCTCGCTCTCGAACTTGCGGCCGCGGCCGATCAGCTCGTCGCGCAGCGCCTTGAAGTTCTCGATGATGCCGTTGTGGACCAAAGCGACTTCGCCGGTGGCGTGCGGATGGGCATTGTTGGTGGTCGGGCCGCCATGGGTCGCCCAGCGGGTATGGGCGATACCGGTGGTGCCGGACAGCGGGTTCTGCGCCAGCTCCTTGCCGAGATTTACCAGCTTGCCCGAGGCGCGACGGCGCTCGATCCGGCCATCGACATCGGTGGCGATGCCGGCCGAGTCATAGCCGCGATATTCCAGCCGCTTGAGCCCGTCGTACAACCGCTCCGCGACATCTTCCCTGCCGACGATTCCAACGATTCCGCACATCTCAATTCATCCTTCAGACCGCATCAATGCGGGAATTTTGTGTCGACAAAGACTTGGGTGAACTCGACCGGATCGGGCTCCCGGCCATTGGCCGCGACGAACCGGTCCCGCCCCTTGTCCCAGACCTGGCGGATCGCGCCCGCAATGCCGTCGGGGAACCGCATCCGGGCAACCACGATCGCCCGCCAATCGCCCTCCTCGCCGAAGACCTCGCGGAACCGGGGCTCCATCGCCGTCAGCTTGGTATCCTGCTCGGCGTCGAGATGGCCGATCGCATCGAGCACATAGCTGTCGAGCAGCCGAAGAAAGGGTTTGCCGGCGTAGCGGTCGGTCATGGCGTTGCGGGCTTCCTCGTCAGGCAAATGGCGGCCGAAAATCAGCCCAGGATTTCGATCTGGTCCGCCGTCTCGACGGAGATGCGGGTCTGGAAATGCGAGCCGACCGGCACGCGGCGGGCGGTGCCCTTCACGCGCACGCGCTTGCCCACAAGCATGTCTTCGGCATGCCCGCCGAGCTTGTCCTTGAGCCCGTTGCGTGCCCCGGTATGCAGCTCGATGGTGAGGTTGCCGGGGTCGCGGTAATTGGCGGCGGAGTTGAGATAGGCGCTGAACCCGCCCGCGCCGGACGAAGCGACCACGAACTCGAACACGCCCTCGACCTCACCGGTCTTCGAAGCGGCGACCGCCTCGATCGTCTGGGCCGGCGTGAGCGGCGCGGCGGTCTGGGCGATCGCCGGCGTGGCGAGAACCATGGAGAGCATCGCGACCTGGCTGCGCATGCGCATCATTTCTTCCCCGCTTCCTTCAGTGCCTTCATCCTCTCGCGGAACGTGCGCGCCCAGCCCGGCTTCACCTTCTGCTCGGCCCGCACGATCCCCAAGGCGTCGCTCTCGACATCGCGGGTCACCACCGATCCGGCGGCGACGATCGCGCCATCACCGATGGTGACGGGCGCCACGAGCGCGCTGTTGCTTCCTACAAAAGCGCCGTTTCCTATGACTGTCCGGTACTTTAAAAATCCGTCATAATTGCAGGTGATCGTGCCCGCGCCGATATTCGCGCCCGCCCCGACGGTGGCATCCCCGATATAACTCAGATGGTTGGCCTTGGCGCCGGGGCCGATCACGGCCTTCTTGATCTCGACGAAATTGCCGACCTTGGCCCCCTGCTCGATCCGGGCGCCGGGGCGCAGCCGGGCATAGGGGCCGATATCGGCACCGGACAGGATCTCGGCGCCCTCGATATGGCTGAAGGCGTGGATGACCACCCGGTCCGCCACGCTCACGCCCGGGCCGAACACGACATTGGGCTCGATCGTTACGTCGCGGCCGATCTGCGTGTCATAGGCGAACCACACCGTCTCGGGCGCGACCAGCGTCGCCCCCTCGACCATCGCACGGGTGCGGCGGCGCTGCTGCCATTCCTGCTCGAGCCCGGCGAGCTCGCCGCGGCTGTTGACCCCGGCCACCTCGATCGCATCGGTCTCGATGCCGACCGAGAAGCGGCCCTCCGCGCGGGCGAGCTCGACCAGGTCGGTCAGGTAATATTCGCCGGCAGCATTGTCGTTCTTCAACTGGCCAAGCAGGCGGAACAGGTCCGACGAGCGGACCGCCATCAGGCCGGAATTGCAAAGGGTTACCGCGCGCTCCTCGGGCGTCGCGTCCTTGAACTCGACGATCTTGTCGAGCCGGCCGTCGGGGCCGACGATCACCCGGCCATAGGCGCCGGGATCGGCCGGGCGGAAGCCGAGCACCACCACGCTGGGGCCACCCTCGCCGTGCAGCGCATCGATCATCCGCCGCATCGTCCCGGTCGTGACCAAAGGCACATCGCCATAGAGGATCAGGACATCGCCCTGGAAACCGGCCAGCGCGCTCTCGGCCATGCGCACGGCATGGCCGGTGCCGAGCTGCTCGGCCTGCTCGGCGGTCTCGACGCCGAGGGGGTGCACCGCAGCCTCGACCTGCTCCTTGCCGGCACCGACCACCACGACCTCGCGCTCGGCACCCAGCGCCTTCACCGCGTCGATCAGGTGGAGCAGCATCGGCCGGCCGGCGATGGGATGGAGGACCTTGTGGGTATCGGACTTCATCCGCGTGCCCTTGCCGGCCGCCAGGATGATTGCTGCGATCGGTGCGGTCATTTTCCCTCCATTTGCCCGTCCCCTGCCACGTTAGCCTTGCCAATTCCATAGGGCTGCTGGCAGGCAGCACCGCCATGGCTGATTTCCCCTTCGACATCGTCGGTTTCGACCTGGACGGCACCCTGATCGACAGCAGCACCGACCTGGTGGGCGCGACCAACCACGCCCTCGAGCTGGCCGGGCGGCCGCTGCTCGACAAGGCGGCGGTGATGACCATGGTCGGGCGCGGCGCCAAGCACATGCTCGAGCAGGCGCTGGAGGCTTCGGGCGGCTATGACGAGGCGCTGATGGCGCGGCTCTATCCGGCGCTGCTCGAATGGTACCGCGACCATGTCTCCGAGCATTCGCGGCCCTTCCCGGGCATGATCGAGGCGCTGGACGAACTGGCGGCACGCGGCGTGAAGGTGGCGATCGTCACCAACAAGTTCGAATATCTGGCGGTGAAGCTGATCGACGAGCTGGGGCTCAGCGCCCGCTTCGAGACGATCATCGGCGGCGACACGATGGGCAAGGGCAATGCCAAGCCCTCCGCCCTGCCGATCGAGGAGATGATCCGGCGCTGCGGCGGCGGGCGCGCGGCGTTCGTCGGCGACACGATCTTCGACACGCTGGCGGCGAAGAATGCCGGGGTGCCGAGCGTGGCGGTGAGCTTCGGCTTCCTGACCCAGCCGATCGAGGAGCTGGGCGCCGACGCGGTGGTCGACAGCTTCGCCGAGCTGGTGCCGGCGCTGGAGCGGCTGGGACAACAGAATTAGGCGTGCACAATTCCCCTCCCTGCAAGGGAGGGGCAAGGGGTGGGTTAGAATAAGGTCGGGCTCGATGCCCGGCCTTTTCTGTTTACCGATGCCGTCTCGCTGGGCGCGCCCGGAAGGCCGGGCGCGCAACCCACCCCCGACCCCTCCCTTGCAGGGAGGGGAGCAAGAAGGAATCAGGTACGATTCTTCAGCTGGTGGAGCAGCACGCCATTGCCTTCGCTGTCCTCTATCACGCGCATCCGGCAGACGGGCGAGTGGATCAGGTCGGTCTTGAAGGTGACGCCCTTGGCTTCGAGATCGGCGCAGAGCGCGTCGAGATCCTCGACCTCGAAGGCGATGGTGCCGCCGGAATCGGCCGAGGGCTTGTTGCCGGTGACCGTGGTGATGCCGAGGCAGCCGCCGCCCGGCAGGTCATATTCGACCCAGGGAATGCCATAGGCGGCATTGCTCGCCGGCAGGCCGAGAATGTTCTCGTAGAAATTGCGGGCGCGGTCGAGATCGATGACCGGGTACATGGTGAAAGCGACCTTGCGGAACATCGAAACCCCTCCTGCTGAATGCCGCGGAGGATAGGCCGCGATCTCCTACATCACAAGGATTTGTTCCTGTTTCGTTTCAACGCCTTCAGCCGACCGGGCGATAGCCCTTGCGGTATTTGGTCCAAAGATGGCGGGCGAGCATCGCCGGCGGCATGCGGAGCCAGTGGCTGCGGACATAGAAGGCCATGCGCAGCGGCCTGCGGGTCTGGCGCCCCCAGCCGTCACGGGCGGTGAGACGGCGGAGATAGAGGCGATCGGCCAAGCCAAGCCGCTGGTACTCCAGGGGAACTTCGGTGCCGTAAAGGGCATGACTGAGACGCAGGGCGCGGGCCATTTCACGGGCCAGGCCGTGGTGGCGGGCGCGCTCCAGCAGGCCTTCGGTACCTCCATCCCGTACCAGACAGTGAAAGTCCCAAAGGTTGCGCATTCCGCCCGCCAGATCGCCGTCCGCCAGGAGGTGGGCGACCGCGTGGACCAGAATGTCTGGACGCGAAAGTATGCACAGGCCGTTTTCGAGCGGTTCGCTGGCCGCGATCAGGCCCGCCGCGTCGGGGGTGATCCGGGCGGTCAAGGGCAGGATCGTGTGGTGGACGTCGATCATGCGATCGCGCTCGCGGTGGATCAGCGGGGGCAGCTCATGCATCCAGCGGCGATAATAGGCATCGTCATAGGGATCGGGCTTCACCCATTCCCAGCCGGCGGCGATCAGCGCGGCCTCGACTTCGCCAAGACTTTCCAAGGGCACGAGAATATCGAGATCGCCGATATTGCGGCCGGCGCTCGGCGACAGGCCGGCGGCGGCGAAGGCGGTGCCCTTGAGCAGCACCACCGGCACGCCCAGCGGCGCCAGCGCGCGACGCGCCATCTCGGCTTCCCAGAGCGCGGCCAGGCGGACCTGCTCGGTCGAGGCGATCGCATCCTCGACCAGACGCTTTATCCGGTCGGGTAGCGCCAGCCCATGCAAACGGTGCGCGAGTGTCCCGGCCATCTGCTCGGCACGGGCCACCGCGAGGAGCTCGGTCCATTCTTCTGGCGAGAAGGCGAGCGAAGCGGAGGGGTCGCGGAGTATGGTCGCAAGACGCCAGCCGGGGTTCATGCGAGGGCCTCGACTAGGGCAATGCCAACTTCGGTGTCCGGATAGTCTATTGCGCGCGCCGGGACCGATTGGACGAGCCGGGTGAGCGCATCGAAACCGGGCTCGGCGAGGTGGACATAGTTGGTCGAGGCCTGGGTCAGCCGGACGAACGCTTCGCTGGGCAGCACCGGGCGCTCGGCGGTGTCGAAGCCGAAGCGCGGGAAGAGGATCAGCGAGGGGCTGGCGGGCTCGGCCATCGCGGCGATGGCGCGGGCATCGGGGACGAGGTGGCGGATATCACCCTTGGGCGTGCCGGCGAGCAGCGGGCCGAACCGGCCCTGCGGATGCGCGGCCTGGGCGACCGCGATCGCCTGGTTCTTGAGGCTGATCAGGCGCGGAAAGGCGTGGGCTGCACCAGTTCGCGGATCGATCAGTACGAACTCGTCGCCCATCAGCCGCCAGCCGCGCGCCATCAGCAGCGCAGCCAGGGTGGACTTGCCGGCGCCCGAGATGCCGGTCATCAGCACCGCCTTCCCGTCCCTTTCAACCGCGGAAGCGTGCAGCAACAGGTAGCGGCGCTGGGCGAGCGCCATCTGCAGGTTCATCCCCATCTCGGCGGCGAGCAGGCCCTGGGCAAGCGGCAGCGGCGCGGCATCGGGAATGGTGAAGTCCCCGCCGATATGGACCGCGGGGCGGAGATATCTGCGCCACGGACGGGCGGCGAAGAGGTGGACGTTGAAGTCCGGGATCTCGGGCTTCGGGTAATCGCGGTACAGGTCTTCCAGCGCGGCGATCGGCGCGCGCCAGTGGCTGCCGATGCGGAAGGCGGCGGGGCCGATCCGGAGATGGGCGATGTGCCTCACAGTCGCTCGACCAGCCCGGCCTGGACGAGCTCGTCGAGCCGGATCGCCAGCGCGGCGGGATCGGCGTCGAGCAGGTCGTAGCGCTCGGTGAGGGCCGCCAGGAGCTGGTCGAGGGTCTGCGGTGCGGGCGTCAGCGCTTCGAGCAGCTCGGGGACCGGCGCGTCGACGACATGGGTGATGCCGGAGGCGCGGTGATAGATCAGGGTGAGCGCGTCGAGCGGGACAATGCGGAGCGTCTCGGGCGCGGCGGCGCGGTAGAGGACCGTCATCTCACGCCCCATTCGTCATCCCGGCGAAAGCCGGGATCTCGTGCGGCTCCTTCCCCGCGCCTTCGCCTGAGATCCCGGCTTTCGCCGGGATGACGGGAACCGGGAATGCCACGGCCTCAGCCGCGCGGCATTTGCAGCGAGGCGAAGCAGGTGAAGCCGCTGGTGCCCGATTGCAGGCGGCGGATGTAATTGGTGTAGGCGCGGCTCTGCTCATAGGTGGTGCCGGGCAAGGTGCCGCCATTGAGCGCGTTCTTGACCTCCGCCGCCTTGAACGGCCGGCCCGCCGCCGGGAAGGCGCCCTGGGTGCCGGCGGGCACCAGCTTGCCGTCCGCCGCGACATATTGGCCGGCGCGGCCCGGATCGGGGACGGGAATCTCGCAGTTCATCACCGAGGCATTGGTCTGCGCCAGCGCCGGGCGGATCGAGACGATCGCGGAGGCACTCGCCGCGCCGAGCATCAATGCACGGCGGCTTGCCTTCGGGGTCTGGTCTTCATCTGCCATGATGCATTGTCCTGCGCCCGGTGGCGTTTCGCAATCGTAAATTGTGGGACAGGCCGTTCCCACTCCCTACACCGTCATCCCCGCGAAAGCGGGGACCCATCTCCTGCGCCATCCACGAACACGACCGCCGTGCTTGCCGCACGTCCTGGAGATGGGCCCCCGCTTTCGCGGGGGTGACGACGGGAAGGTGGGGATGACGACGGAAAGGCGGAGGGCAACGCGGTATAGTGGGGTGACGAAAGCACTGGCCGCCCCTAGTAAGGCGGCCAATGCCCTATTCCTCCGGTATCAAGGCGCTTGTGGCGCTCGGCATCGCTGCCGCGGGCGCGCTGGCGGGGCTGTTGCTCAACGGCGACGTGCAGACCAGCCTGATCATGCTGGTGTGCGGCGTGGCCGCCGTGCTGGTGGCGACGGCCGGTGGCGACCAGGACGGTCCGCCCGATGCCGCCCCGGCGGCGAGCGAGGATCCGGGCATCGCCGAAGTGCTCGATGCGATCGCCGAGCCGGTGCTGCTGATCGCCGAGCGCCGCGTGGTCGCGGCCAATCCGCCTGCCCGCACCCTGCTCGGCCAGCATATCCTGGGCGAGGATGTGCGCGTGGCCATTCGTCACCCCGCCGCCGCCGAGCGGCTGATGAACCCGAGCGACCCCGGCAGCGCCGCGCCGATCCACCTGGTCGGCCTGGGCACGCGCGACCAGCGCTGGGAGATGCGGGTGACGACGCTCGCCGATGGCCGCCGGATCGTCCATCTGGTCGACCGCACCGGCAGCTATGCGACCGAGCGGATCCGCGTCGACTTCGTCGCCAATGCCAGCCACGAGCTGCGCACCCCGCTTGCCTCGCTGCTCGGCTATGTCGAGACGCTGGAGGATGGCGCGGGCGAGGATCCGGGGCTGCGCGAGCGGTTCCTCAAGATCATGCACGGCGAGGCGCGCCGGATGCAGCGGCTGATCGACGACCTGATCTCGCTGAGCCGGATCGAGGCGGAGAAATATCGCGCGCCCGACGATCCCGTCGCGCTGGGCGAGCTGATCGACGAGGTTTGCCTCGAGCTCTCCGGCGTGCCGCGCGCGGGCGATGTGGTGACCGAGATCGCCGAGGTGGCGCCGGTGCGCGGCGATGCCTCGCAGCTCAGCCAGCTGCTCCACAACGTCATCGGCAATGCGATGAAGTATGGCCGCGAGGGCACGCCGATCCTGGTCAGCCTGTTGCCCGAGGGCGATTCGATGGTGCGCCTCAGCGTGACCGACCAGGGCGACGGCATCCCGCCCGAGCACCTGCCCCGCCTCACCGAGCGCTTCTACCGCGTCGATGCCGGGCGCAGCCGGACGATCGGCGGCACGGGCCTGGGCCTCTCGATCGTCAAGCATATCGTCGAGCGGCACCGCGGGCGCTTCGACATCGCCAGCGTGGTCGGCAAGGGAACCACGGTGAGCGTGCTGCTTCCCTTGGCCGCTGTCATAAAGCCGTAACCGTACTGCAACAGAGGCAGGGCGAACCGCAGGGCGATTCTCGCCCCCTTCTTGCCGTTCCCGGGAGACGAGACATTTTCGGCAGGCTTGCACTCGTGGCGACCGCGCTGACGCTGACTGCCTGCAACGGCAACAGCGCGCGGGAGATCCGCGTGGTCGGCTCGTCGACGGTCTATCCCTTCACCACGGCGGTGGCCGAGGCGTTCGTCAACCAGGGCAGCGGGCATCGCGCCCCGGTGGTCGAATCGATCGGCACGGGCGCCGGGCTGAAGCGCTTCTGCGAAGGCGTGGGCTGGCAGTTCCCGGACATCGCCAATGCCTCGCGGCGGATCAAGAAGACCGAATATGCCGATTGCCAGCGCAACGGCGTGGGCGAGATCATCGAGGTGCAGATCGGCATCGACGGGGTGGCGCTGGCCGAGGCGAACAACGGCCCCAAGCTGACGCTGAGCAAGAAGGACGTGTACCTGGCGCTGGCGGCCCACCCCTTCGGCAAGGACAGCAATCCGGCGCGGACCTGGCGCGACGTCAACCCGTCGCTGCCCGCGATCCCGATCCAGGTGATGGGCCCGCCCTCGACCAGCGGCACCCGCGACGCGCTGGTCGAGCTGGTGATGGAGCCGGGCTGCGCCGAGGCCGATCCCGCCGTCCACGCGATGAAGACGGCGAAGGACACCAGCCCGTACGACAATCGCTGCAAGCGCATCCGCGACGACGGCCCCTATATCGACAAGGGCGAGAACGATAACCTGATCGTCCAGGGGCTGGCGCAGAACCCCAATGCGATCGGCGTGTTCGGCTATTCCTATCTCGAGGAGAATGCCGACCGGCTGCACGGCGTGCCGATCGACGGCGTGGCGCCGAGCTATGCGACGATCGCCGATGGCAGCTATCCGGGCGCGCGGCCGCTGTTCCTCTATGTGAAGAAGCGGCATCTGCGCGCGGTGCCCGGGCTGGCCGATTTCCTGAAGCTGTACGGCACGATGTGGGCGCCGGGCGGCAAGCTCTCGCGGCGCGGGCTGATCCCGGCGCCGGACGCGGTGCGCGCGCACGCGCTGGCGATCCTCGAGCAGCGCACGCCGCTCGATCCGGCGGGGCTGCACTGATGAACCCGCTCGCCCTCCTCTTCCTGATCGCCGGGCTTGGTCTGATCGGCTGGCTGACCGGCCGCGCCCGCGCCCAGCGGATCGACCGCGGCGGTGCCAAGCGGCTCCATTCGCTGCCCTCGCAGCATGGCTGGTATGTCGCGACCTGGGCAGTGCTGCCGGCCCTGCTGTTCGTCGCGGTCTGGGCCTCGCTCTCGCCGAGCCTGGTGCGCGACGCGGTGCTGGAGCATCCGGCGGCGAAGCAGCTGCCCCAGTTCGAGTTCGAGCGCGACGCGCTGCTCGCCGAGGCCAAGCGCGTGGCCGAGGACCCCGACGCCAAGGCGTTCGACCCGCTGGCCGCCGAGCTCGCCCCGGCGACCCGGGCGGCGGAGAATCGCTACAACTGGATGGGGAGCGCGGTGGCGATCCTGCTCGCCTTTGCCGGCGGGCTGTTCGCCTGGTCGCGGATCCGCGCGCAGCTGAAGGCGCGCAGCCAGGTCGAGCGGATCGTCATGCTGCTCCTGCTGGTCGCTTCGCTGATCGCGATCCTGACCACGCTGGGCATCTTCCTGTCGCTGCTGTGGGAATCGCTACGCTTCTTCGAGCAGGTGCCGATCACCGACTTCCTGTTCGGCACGCACTGGAGCCCGCAGGTGATCGAGGCGTCGAACCCCGGCAAGTCGCTGGGCGCGGTGCCTTTGTTCTGGGGGACCTTCTTCATCGGCGCGGTGATCGCGATGCTGGTCGCCATCCCGTTCGGGCTGATGAGCGCGATCTACCTGACCCAGTACGCCGCGCCGCGGGTGCGCGCCTGGATGAAGCCGACGCTGGAGATGCTCGCGGGCGTGCCGACCGTGGTCTACGGATACTTCGCCGCGCTGACCGTGGCGCCGGCGGTGCGCGACCTGGCGGTGCATCTCGGCATGCCCTTCGCTTCGTCCGAGAGCGCGCTGGCAGCGGGTCTGGTGATGGGGGTGATGATCATCCCGTTCGTCTCCTCGATGGCCGATGACTCGATCGCCGCGGTGCCGACCGCGATGCGCGACGGCAGCCTGGCGATGGGCGCGACGCATAGCGAGACGATCTCGCGGGTGCTGCTGCCCGCCGCGCTGCCGGGCGTGGTGGCCGGCGTGCTGCTCGCCGTATCCCGCGCGATCGGCGAGACGATGATCGTGGTGATGGCCGCCAGCGGCGCGGCGAATATCACGCTCAACCCGTTCGAGAGCGCAACGACGGTGACCAAGCAGATCGTCGACCTGCTGACCGGCGAGGCCGAGTTCGACAGCCCGAAGACGCTGGCGGCGTTCGCGCTGGGCCTGACGCTCTTTGTCATCACGCTGCTGCTCAACATCGTCGCGCTGCGCGTCGTGAAGAAATACCGGGAGGCCTATGAATAAGCCCGCTCCCGAGGCCGCGCCGGCGCGCGCGCCCACCGACTGGAAGACCGAGGCGATGCAGAAGCGCATCCGCCGGCGCTATGCGCGCGAGCGGCGCTTCAAGCTGTTCGGGATGCTGGCGGTGATCCTGTCGGCCGCGTTCCTCGCCTTCCTGCTGTTCACCATGGTGACCAATGGCTGGCGCGGCTTCACCCGCACCGAGATCGCGCTGCCGCTCGACTTCCCGGCGATGGCGATGAAGATCGATCCCGCCCAGCTCTCGACGCCGGGCGCCAATCTGGCGCTGGCCGGGGCGGAACTGGAGGACAAGGTCTCCAACGCCGCGCTCGCCGCCTATGGCGCGCAGAGCGTGCCTCTGCTGTCCGACGCCGCCTGGCTCAAGGTGCGCGAGGCGCTCAAGGCCGATCCGTCGCTGCTTCACCAGAAGAAGCTGCTGTGGGTGCCGGCCTCGACCCAGGTCGAGCAGGGATTGCGCGGCAATGACGCCGCCGCGGCGCCGCTGGCGAAGAAGCTGTACGACGCGGGCAAGCTGCACACCGGGTTCAACGCCGGCTTCTTCAGCGAATCGGATTCGACCGATCCGGTGGCCGTGGGCATCTGGGGCGCGTTCAAGGGATCGCTGCTGACCATGGCGGTGACCTTCCTGATCGCCTTCCCGATCGGCGTGCTCTCGGCGATCTATCTCGAGGAATATGCGCCGAAGAACCGCTGGACCGACCTGATCGAGGTTTCGATCAACAACCTGGCGGCGGTGCCCTCGATCATCTTCGGCCTGCTCGGGCTAGCGGTGTTCCTGGGCAGCTGGAGCCTGTTCGGGATGCGGGTGGGGCCGCTGCTGCCGCGCTCGGCCGCGCTGGTCGGCGGCGTGACGCTCGCGCTGATGATCATGCCCGTCATCGTCATCGCCAGCCGCAACGCGATCAAGGGCGTGCCACCGTCGATCCGCGACGCCGCGCTCGGCATCGGGGCGAGCCGGATCCAGGTGGTGTTCCACCATGTGCTGCCGCTCGCCATGCCCGGCATCCTGACCGGCACGATCATCGGCATGGCGCGTGCGCTGGGCGAGACCGCGCCGCTGCTGCTGATCGGCATGCGCGCCTTCATCGTCACCCCGCCGGGCGGCTTCACCGACCCGGCGACCGTGCTGCCGGTCCAGATCTTCCTGTGGTCGGACGAAGTCAGCCGCGGGTTCGTCGAGAAGACCAGCGCCGCCATCCTTGTCCTGCTGGTGTTCCTGCTCGCCATGAACGGGCTCGCCATCTATCTTCGCAACAAATTCGAGACCCGCTGGTGATGACCGACGCCCACCCTGCCCCGCACAAGATGTCCGCGCGCGGCGTCAGCGTGTCCTATGGCGACAAGCAGGCGATCCGCGACGTCTCGATCGATGTCGACATGGATCATGTGACGGCGTTCATCGGCCCGTCGGGCTGCGGCAAGTCGACCTTCCTGCGCACGCTCAACCGGATGAACGACACCATCCCGAGCGCGCGGGTGACCGGTGAGATCACGCTGGACGGCGAGGACATCTATTCGTCGGACATGGACGTGGTGCAGCTGCGCGCCCGGGTGGGCATGGTGTTCCAGAAGCCCAACCCCTTCCCCAAGTCGATCTACGAGAATGTCGCCTATGGCCCGCGCATCCACGGGCTGGCGGCTTCGAAGGGCGCGCTGGACGGGATCGTCGAGCAGTCGCTGCGCCGCGCCGGCCTGTGGGACGAAGTGAAGGACCGGCTGAACGACAGCGGCACCGCGCTTTCGGGCGGCCAGCAGCAGCGGCTCTGCATCGCCCGCGCCATTGCCGTGGACCCCGAAGTGATCCTGATGGACGAGCCCTGCTCGGCGCTCGACCCGATCGCAACCGCGAAGATCGAGGAGCTGATCCACGAGCTCAAGGGCCGCTATGCCATCGTGATCGTGACGCACAACATGCAGCAGGCGGCGCGCGTCAGCCAGAAGACCGCCTTCTTCCATCTCGGCCAGCTGGTCGAATATGGGGATACCGACAATATCTTCACCGCACCCAGGCAGGAGCGGACGAAGGACTATATCACCGGCCGGTACGGCTAGGAGCGAGGAACATGTCGACCGGCCAGGAACATACCGTCAAGGCGTTCGATCAGGACATCGGGCAGCTGCGCGCGCTGATCTCGCAGATGGGCGGGCTGGCCGAGCAGGCGATCGAGGACGCGATGCTGGCGCTGTCGCGCGGCGATGCCGAGCTGGCCGACGAGGTGCGCAAGAAGGACAAGCAGATCGACGCGATCGAGGCCGAGCTGGAAAAGCTCGTCGTCCGCGTCATTGCCCTTCGCGCCCCGATGGCCGACGATCTGCGCGAAGTGATCGCCGCCTTGAAGATCGCTGCGGTGATCGAGCGGATCGGCGACTATGCCAAGAACATCGCCAAGCGCGTGCCGCTGATCCATGCCGAGGGCGAGGAGCGGATCGAAGTGGTCTCGATCCTGCCGTCGATGGGCCAGCTGGCTGCGGACATGGTGCACGATGTGCTCGACGCCTTTTCGGCGCGCGATGCCGAGGCCGCGGTGCGGATCTGCGCGCGCGACAACGCGCTCGACGATTTCTACGACTCGATCTTCCGGACGCTGGTGACGTTCATGGTCGAGAATTCGAAGACGATCAGCCAGGTGGCGCACCTGCTGTTCGTGGCGAAGAACCTGGAGAGGATCGGCGACCACGCAACCAATGTGGCCGAGATGGTCTATTTCGCGGCGACAGGCGAATACATGGCCGAGCGCGAGACCGGCGCGGCCGGGACGAACTGAGCGGATTGGGGAAGATATGGCCCGAGTGAAGATGCTTCTCGTCGAGGACGACGCCGCGATTGCGGAACTGGTCGCCTATCATTTCAAGCGCGAAGATTATGAGGTGAAGCACACGCCCGACGGCGAGGAAGCCCTGCTCCTCGCCAAGGAAGCGACGCCCGACATCGTGCTGCTCGACTGGATGGTCGAGGGGCTGAGCGGGATCGAAGTGTGCCGCCGCCTGCGCCGCATGCCCGAGACGGCGAACGTGCCGATCATCATGCTCACCGCGCGCGGCGAGGAAGAGGATCGCGTGCGCGGGCTCGAGACCGGGGCGGACGACTACGTCACCAAGCCCTTCTCCCCGCGCGAGCTGGTCGCCCGGGTCGGCGCGGTGCTGCGCCGCGTGCGCCCGGCACTGGCCGGCGAAGCGCTGACCTATTCGGACATCGAGATGGACACGGTGGGCCACAAGGTCCGCCGCGGTGGCGAAGTGGTGCAGCTGGGGCCGACCGAGTTCCGCCTGCTCAAGCATTTCCTCGAGCATCCGGGCTGGGTGTTCTCGCGCGAGCGGCTGCTCGACGCGGTATGGGGGCACGACAGCGACATCGAGAGCCGTACGGTGGACGTGCATATCCGGCGCCTGCGCAAGGCGATCAACCACGGCAACCGGCCGGATATCATCCGGACGGTGCGCTCGGCGGGATATGCGCTCGACGCGGGGAATTGAGGGTACATAGCCCTTCCCAAAAATACTCCGTCATCCCCGCGCAGGCGGGGATCCAGGGTAACAAAGCGATGTCCTGCTTGGCTCTGGATCCCCGCCTGCGCGGGGATGACGACGGAGTATAAGGGAGGGCAGCTCTCCCACATGAACCCCTTTTCACGAAACCATCCCCACCCCCTCGCGTTGCTGAAACCGGGCGTAACGATCTCGCCCGGTTTCAGGAGACGCACCCCATGAAGCTCCTTGTCATGGCCGCCGCGCTGACGCTGGTCGCCGGCGCCGCGCAGGCCCAGACCTCGGCGCAGAAGGCCGAATCCCCGAGCAACAACGACGCGAGCAAGCTGGGCGGCTATGCCCCGTCGGCGCCGCTGTTCAGCACCGGCACCACACCGCCGCCGGGCACCCAGGTGGTGTTCGTGCCGAGCACCCAGACGCCGACCCAGGCCTTCCCGCCGCCGGCGCCGAAGGAAAGCTATCCGATCTGCAAGCGCGGCCAGTTCGACGGCTGCCGCCAGCGCGGCGGCTGAGCGCGGCCAAATCCCCTTTTTGCGGGATGGAATGTGCCGGGTGCGCAACGTCGCGCCCGGCACATGCGTTTCCGGAGGGAAGCGGGTGGGGTGACAGAGAGGAATGCTCACAATGAAGTTCATGCTTTTGGCCTCGGCCGCCCTGGCGCTTGGTGGCACCGCCATCGCGCAGGACATGCCGCAGACCGCCCCGCAGACGACGCCGGCCCCGACTCCGCCGGCTCCGCCCGCCCCGCCGGCCGACGCGCCGCCGCCGCCCCCCGACGCGCCCGCAGCCCCTGCCGACCCGGCCGCGCCGCCGCCGCCGGCGACCAACCCGCCGCCTGCCGCTCCGGCCGCGCCCGCGGCTCCGGAGGCCACTCCGGCTCCGCCTGCGCCCCCTGCTCCTCCGCCTCCCCCGGCAGCCGATGCGGCTACGGCTGCGGCGCCGGCGCCCTCGGATCCGAAGAGCTATCCGCGCTGCTCGAAGACCATCAAGGATCACTGCCGCCAGTCGCGGTGATTTGATTTCAATCCTCCCCCGGAGGGGGAGGGGGACCAGCCGCAGGCTGGTGGAGGGGTATTCTCCACGGGCTACTTTGCCTGAGGCGCGCTACCCCTCCACCACCGCTTCGCGGCGGTCCCCCTCCCCCTCCGGGGGAGGATTTGGTTTCCTCCACGCACGATCCCGTTCTAGGTAACTTCCAAAATCGGGAGAGAGCTGCATGACCATCGACTTCAAGGACCGCGTCGCCATCGTCACCGGTGCGGGCGGCGGTCTCGGCCGCGCCTATGCGCTCGAGCTGGCGAAGCGCGGGGCCAAGGTGGTCGTGAACGACCTGGGTGGATCGCGCGACGGCACCGGCCATTCGGACGCGGCATTGAAGGTGGTCGAGGAGATCGAGGCGCTGGGCGGCGAGGCGATGTCGAACGGCGGCAGCGTCACCGACTATGGCCACATGGTCGCGATGGTCGAGGCGGCCAAGGCGAAATGGGGCCGGATCGACATCCTGATCAACAATGCCGGCGTGCTGCGCGACAAGAGCTTCGCCAAGATGGAGCCGGAGGACTTCAAGTTCGTCGTCGACGTCCACCTGATCGGCTCGGCCAACTGCACCAAGGCGGTGTGGGAGACGATGCGCGAGGCGAACTACGGCCGCATCCTGATGACTGCGAGCTCGACCGGGCTGTTCGGCAATTTCGGCCAGGCGAATTACGGCGCCGCCAAGCTCGGCCTCGCCGGGCTGACCAAGACGCTCTACCTGGAGGGCGCGAAATACGGGATCAAGGTCAACACCATCGCCCCGGTGGCGGGCACGCGGATGACCGAGGACCTGTTCCCCGAGGAAGCGTTCAAGGCATTCGCGCCGGAGAATGTCGCGCCGGCCGCGCTGTTCCTGGTGAGCGAGGACGCGCCGACCAACCAGATCGTCGGCGCCGGCGGCGGCGTGGTCCAGGCCGCCTATGTGACGCTGACCCAGGGCGCGAAGCTCGAGGCGCTGACGCCCGAGGCGGTGCAGGCGCAATGGGCGCAGATCACCGACCGGACGGGGGAGATCGTGCCGGGGTCGGGCAGCGAGCAGACGATGCTGATCCTGGGGAAGCTGCAGAGGGGGTGAGTCCTACCCTCCCCCGCCATTTCCTCGTCATCCCCGCGCAGGCGGGGATCCAGAGCCAAGCAGAACTGGCCGGGCAGAGTAACCCTGGATCCCCGCCTGCGCGGGGATGACGGAATAGAGATACGGGCCACCCGCCTTACCGTATTGCCTCACTAATACACATACGGTATATCCTCCCCCACAGGAGGAGACTGCCATGTACAGCGAAAGCGATCTGGCCAGTGCCGTGGAAGCGGGGGCGCTTTCGCCCGCCGCTGCCAATGCGCTGCGCAACTATGTCGCCGAGCGCCGGTCGGCGCCCGCGGTGGACGAAGAGCATTTCAAGCTGCTCACCGGGTTCAACGACATCTTCGTGGCGATCGCCGCCGCGCTGATCCTGGTCGCCGCGGCGCGCATCGGCGCCTATTTCGGCGAGTTGTTGATCGGCCCGGGGCCGGAGCCGCGGATCATCGGCGGCAACATGATCGGCGGGGGCCTTGCCGTTGCCGCATCGAGCTGGATGCTCGCCGAATATTTCACCGCCAAGCGCCGGATGGCGCTGCCGTCGATCCTGCTGCTGTTCGGCTTTGTCGGCGGTGTGGGCGCGGCGCTGTCGGGCATCTTCGCCGCGAACATCCCCTGGATCGAGGAGCAGATGCACCTCGCCAGCGACCTGCAGCGCCAGCAGCTGGGCGCGGGCATCGCCGCGATCGTCGGCCTGCTGACCGCGCTTGCCACCTGGATCCACTGGAAGCGCTTCATGGTGCCGATCACGGTCGCCGCCGGCGGGCTGGTGATCGCCGGCATGGGCGTGGCGATCGTGCTCGCGCTGGTACCCAATGCGAAGGACTGGGTGAACGAGATGCTGCTCGTCGCCGGCGTCGCGATGTTCTTCTTCGCGATGCGCTGGGACATGACCGACCGCGAGCGCCGCACCCGCCGCTCGGATGTGGCCTTCTGGCTCCACCTCGCCGCGGCGCCGCTGATCGCGCACCCGGTGTTCCACATGCTCGGCGTGTTCGACGGCGAGGTTACCGGCCCGGTCGCGGCTGTGGTGATCGCCCTCTACATCGCCTTCGCCTTCGTCGCGCTGGCGGTGGACCGCCGCGCGCTGCTCGTCTCCAGCCTGATCTATGTGCTGTGGGCGATGTACGCGCTGTTCCAGGCGACCGGCGCGGTCGAGCTGGCGGCTGCCCTGACTGCACTCGTGATCGGCTCGGCGCTGCTGCTGCTCTCGGCCTTCTGGCAGCCGGTGCGCCGCATCGTCGTCGGCCTGCTCGGCGGGCTGGAGGAGAGGTTGCCGCCGACCCAGCTGGTGACTGCCTGAGTTCCCTGGAGGCCCGGGGTTCGCGCCCCGGGCCGATACTCTCGATCAGGATATTGCATGATGCCCAGTCTGACGCTGGCCCTGTTGCTCGCCACTCCCGCCCCGCAGGCGGATGCGCCGCTGGTCGAGCTGGTCAGCAAGTTCGTCGAGGCCGAGCGCGCCTATGACCAGGAGAAGATCGCCGACCTGGTGACCCAGGATTATGCCGAGGTCTCGCCGCTGGGCGATGTCGACACGCATGACGAATTCCTGGGCTTCTATGCCGCGGACAAGAAGCGGCCGGTGCCGGTGACCAGGCTGAGCGATCCGCTGGTGCGCGAATATCGCGACGCGGCCTCGATCATCGTGCGGCTGTCGTTCGACCTGCCCGGAGCGCCGGCCCAGCCGCCGCGCACGGTATCGATGCGGGCGAGCTTCCTGGCGGTGCGCGCGGGCGGCACCTGGAAGATCGCATCGGCGCACTACACGCCGATCCGTCCGCCGGCGCCACCTGCCCCGCCGCAGCCGCCGACGCCCTGACCCTACTTGGGAGGAAGCACGGTCCCCAGCCCTGCTTCCGACACCACTCCCCTCCCGTGCCCCCCGGTGCGGGAGGGGTTTTTCGTTAGAGCGGATTTCGATCCGACTTGGTCGGCTCGACCGCTCTAAGCTTTTGGTTTTCCGCATTTTCCGAGTCGTCAGATGATTCCATCTGACTAGAAAATGCTCTAGGGCTGCTCGATCGCGGTGCCGGGACGCGCACTCATCGCGGTGCCGACCGAGGAGAAGACGATCAGGCACACCGCCAGCCACTGCACGCCGCTGAGCACTTCGCCGAGCAGCATCAGGCCCATCAGCGCGCCGACCGCGGGCTCGGCGCTGAGCAGCGTGCCGAAGGTGTTGGCGGGGAGCCGGGGCAGCGCGATCATCTCGAGCGCATAGGGGATCGCGCTGGAGACTATGCCGACGAGCAGGCCGAGCATCAGCACCTCCGGCCGGAGCAGCGCGGGTCCTGCGTGGAGAATGCCAACGGGCGCGGCGAGGCAGGCGGCGATCAGCATGCCTCCGGCCGCGGCGGCGGGGCCGTGCGCGGCGCCGGCATGACGGCCGGTGAGGATGTACGCCGCCCAGCAGGCACCGGCGACGAGCGCCAGGGCAACGCCGCGCCAGTCGAGATGCGCGGCGCCCTTCCAGATCGGCAGCAGCAGCGCGAGGCCGAACACCGCGAGGCCGATCCACAGGAAGTCGATCCGACGACGCGAGGTGAGCACCGCGACCGCGAGCGGGCCGGTGAACTCGACGGCGATGGCGATGCCGAGCGGGATGTAGGACAGCGCCTTGTAGAAGCTGAGGTTCATCACCCCGAGCACGAGACCGTAGCCGAGCAGCGAGCGCCAGCCGGCGTCGAGCCGGATCCGCCAGGGACGAAAGATCGCCGAGAGGATCACCGCCGCGACGATCAGGCGCAGTGCGGTGGCGCCTTCGGGGCCGACCAGCGGGAACAGCTTCTTGGCGAAAGTCGCGCCCATCGTCACCGACAGCAGCGACACGAACAACGCGGACAGCGCGACAAGATCGATGCGCGGCGAAGCGGGCCGCGGGGCAGCGAAAGCGGACATCAGGACACTCGGATATGCGGGGATGTTGGCTTCAGGATAGGGATTTGCCGCGATAAGGGCGGTTTATTTTGGCGCTTATGCGATAAAGTTTATCGCGTTAGGCTCGAGAAATGACGAAGATTGAACCGCTCGATTCGTTCGACCGCAAGCTGCTCGAGCTGCTCCAGCGCGACGTGCAGCAGCCGGTGGCGGCGCTGGCCGAGAAGGTCGGCCTGTCCGCGCCAGCCTGCTACCGGCGCATCCGGCGGCTGCGCGAGACCGGGGTGATCGAGCGCGAGATCGCGGTGGTGCATCCCAAGACGCTCGGCTGGCCGCTGTCGATGATCGTGCTGGTGACGCTGGAACGCGAAACCGCCGACACGGTGAGCGAGATGTTCGAGATCTTCCGCCGCGAGCCCGAGGTGATGGAAGCCTGGAACGTCACCGGCGACCATGACTTCGCGGTGCGGATCATCGCGCGCGACATGGAGAGCTATGACGATCTGGTCCGCCGGCTCTTCTCCGCCGACGAGCGGGTGCGGACGTTCGAGACCCTGGTGGTGATCCGCGAGACTGGAGGGATGAGCCCGGTGCCGGTGGGAGTGGGGCGGTAGGGCACGCCTCCTCCCTTGCCACCTCCAATGTTCCCCGGCGAACGCCGGGGCCCAGGGTCGCAAGCGACACAGAAGAGAGACCCTGGGCCCCGGCTTGCGCCGGGGAACAGGTAGATATGCGGCGGCTGGGTAGATGGTCCGGAGGCCCCTATTCCTCCACCAGCTTCATCAGCCGGCGTTCCACCGGCGCCAGTACCGGGCCCAGTTCATGCCCGCGCTTGAGGATCATGCCGCTTTCGTTGACCAGCGCCCACATACCCTGGCGGTTGCGCAGGCTCGGGCGCTTCTCGATGCGGAATTCGGGACGTTCGGCGGCGCGGCGGAAGGCAGCGAAGATCGCGGCGTCGAGATCGAACGACATCGCATAGTCGCGCCAATGGCCGGCGGCGACCATGCGGCCATAGAGATCGAGGATGCGGGTGAGCTCGGGGCGCTCGAAGCCGACCTGGCCAGGGCGTCCGAGGGGGAGCGGGGTTACGGTTCCCATCTACGCGCTGTCGCGCTGCTCCCCTTCGGTCCGGCGCTCCGCAAGCACGGCGTCGAGCCGCTTGCGCATCGCCTCGAGCTCGCAGCGCATGATCTCCAGCTTCTGGGTCTGCGGATCGAACAGCTCGCTGCACGGCGTGCCATAGGGCACGAAGCCCTTCTGCCACTTCTCCGCCTCGACCAAAGTCGGCTTGGCCGGGATGCCGACCATCACCGCGCCGGGCGCGACGTCCTTGGTGACCACGGCATTGGCGCCGATCCGGGCGCGCTCGCCCACGGTGATCGGCCCGAGCACCTGCGCACCCGAACCCAGGATCGCGCCGTCGAGCAAGGTCGGGTGGCGCTTGCCGGCCACGCCATTGTCCGGGCTGGTGCCGCCCAGCGTCACGCACTGGTAGATGGTGACGTCGTCGCCGATCTCCGCCGTCTCGCCGATCACGACAAAGCCATGGTCGATGAAGAAGTTGCGGCCGATCTTCGCACCCGGATGGATGTCGATCGCGGTCACGAAACGCGACCAGTGATTGACCACGCGGGCGAGGAAATAGAGGCGATTGCGGAACAATGCGTGCGCGATGCGATGATAGCCGAGCGCCCACACGCCCGGATAGAGCAGGATTTCCGCGCGCGATCGCGGCGCGGGATCGCGCGCCTTGATCGAATCCAGATACGCCAACAGGCGCTGAAACATGGCCGGTCCCCTTTTATCGGGTGTCCACATAATAGCTAAACCCGCGGAATTCCAGAATGGCCCATTCTGCGCTTGGCCGCACTAAAGCCGATGTATCTTGTTGGAACGTTCCGGTGCCGTCATCCATTCCATCCCGGCCCAACCTTCAAGGTGCGAATGATCTTTGGAATCGACCTGAGCCTCCTGCTGCCGTTCATCGCGGTAGGATTTGCCGCCCAGATGGTGGACGGCGCGCTGGGCATGGCCTTTGGCGTGATCTCCAACACCCTGTTGCTGAGCCTGGGGGTGCCGCCCGCGGCAGCCTCCGCCGGCGTGCACACGGTGGAGACCTTCACCACTGCTGTTTCGGGCATCAGCCATGCGGTGCACAAGAATGTGAACTGGAAGCTGTTCCTGCGCATCGCCGTGCCCGGCGTGATCGGCGGCGGCCTGGGCGCCTATGTGCTGTCGAACATCGACGCCGGCACCGCCAAGCCGTTCATCCTCGCCTATCTGACCGGCATCGGCTTCTACCTGCTGTGGCGCAGCCGGCACTATCCGCCCAAGGAGAAGTCGCCCAAGATCGTCGAGCCGCTCGGCCTTGCCGGCGGCTTCCTCGATGCGGCGGGCGGCGGCGGCTGGGGGCCGGTGGTGACCAGCAACCTGCTCGTCCAGGGCGCGAGCCCGCGCACCACGATCGGCACGGTCAACACCGCCGAGTTCTTCGTCACCACGACAATCTCGGCGACCTTCATCACCCAGCTCGGCTGGGGCGCCTTCACCCTGGCGACGGTGGGCCTGCTGATCGGCGGCGTGATCGCGGCACCGTTCGGCGCGCTGCTCGCCAAGCGGGTGGAGCCCAAGACGCTGATGCTGATGGTCGGCATCGTGCTGACGCTGACCAGCCTGTACAATCTGTACCTGGCGGTGGGGCGGTAACCTCATTCCGTCACTCCGGCGGCCCTCATCGTCATCCCGGCGAAAGCCGGGATCTCGTGCGGCTCCTGTCCCGCGCTTCTGCCTGAGATCCCGGCTTTCGCCGGGATGACGGACACTGGGCTTTACGCCTTCCTTACGCCCTGCCCCATCTTCCCTCTCGAAGCTTAACGCCGTTCCGCCCCACATCCCCGCGCATGTGGGACAGCAGCAGGAACAGCCGCCACGGGCGGATACGGCGCATCGGCGCTCCCGAGACCGGATGGCAGCGGCGCTGGGGCCGGATCGTCAACTGGCTCGGCGCGCGGCGACCGCTCGACCTGATCCTGGGTTGCATGATCGTGATCACGCTGATCTCGACGATCGCCCGCGCGGTCTAGGCCATGCTGGTGACCTTGCTCTTCGCGCTCGGCGCGGTGATCGGGCTTGCGCCCCGAGCCGGCACCCAGCTTGCCCGCTTCAACTATGTGACCACCGGGATAGTGGGCGCCACGCTGGGCGGCCTCCTGCCCCAGCTGCTTCTGGGCGAGGATGCGCCGACAGCCCTGCGGATGCTCGCCGGCATTGCGATCGGCGCAGCTGCCGTGATCGGGCTTTCCCAACTCAAAACCCGCAACCAGTCGATCAATCGATAAGTTTTGATCGATTAAACCGATCACCCCGAACGGGCTTTCCAATTTCACATTGCAGTGCAGCGGCCCTATCTCGCCATTGCAACAACAACCCCCGTTCTGGAGGAATACCAAGCAATGGCTCTCATCGGCAGCACCATCAAGCCGTTCACCGCGCAGGCCTATAAGGAAGGCAAGTTCGTCCAGGTCACCGACGCGGATACGAAGGGCAAGTGGGCGGTGTTCTTCTTCTACCCGGCGGACTTCACCTTCGTGTGCCCGACCGAGCTCGAGGACCTGGCGGACATCTATCCGCAGCTCCAGAAGATGGGCGTCGAGGTGTACTCGGTCTCGACCGACACGCACTTCAGCCACAAGGCCTGGCACGACACCTCGCCGGCGATCGGCAAGATCAACTATTACATGCTCGGCGACCAGAACCACGTCCTGTCGACCAATTTCGACGTGCTCCGTGAGGGCCAGGGCCTGGCCGATCGCGGCACCTTCGTCGTCGATCCGGAAGGCGTGATCCAGCTGGTCGAGATCACCAGCGAGGGCGTGGGCCGCAACGCGGCCGAGCTGCTCCGCAAGATCAAGGCTGCGCAGTACATCGCCGCGCACCCGGGCGAAGTCTGCCCCGCCAAGTGGGAAGAAGGCGCCGAGACCCTCGCGCCGTCGCTCGACCTGGTCGGCAAGATCTGATCCCCCAGGCGCCCGTTAGCCCCCTTGCGGGCGCCCATGCGGCCCGGGACGGCAATCAACTTCTGTCCCGGGCCGTTTTGTATCTGAATTCTGTGGAGTTTCTGCCATGCTCGACGCAAACCTGACCCAGCAGCTCAAGGGCTATCTCGCGAACATCCGGGAGCCGATCGAGCTGGTCGCCAGCCTCGGTGACGATGCCAAGTCGCGCGAGCTGGAGGAGCTGCTGAACGAAATCGCCGCGCTTTCGGACAAGGTCTCGGTCGTCCGCACCGATGACGATAGCCGCAAGCCCAGCTTCCTGATCCACCGCACCGGCACCGATATCGGCGTGCGCTTCGCGGGCCTGCCGATGGGGCATGAGTTCACCTCGCTGGTGCTCGCGCTGCTCCAGGTCGGCGGCCATCCGAGCAAGGCGGCGCAGGAGCTGATCGAGCAGGTGAAGAACCTGGACGGCGACTATGTTTTCGAGACCTATTTCTCGCTGACCTGCCAGAACTGCCCGGACGTGGTGCAGGCGCTGAACCTGATGGCGGTGCTCAACCCGCGCATCCGCCACACCTCGATCGACGGCGGGCTGTTCCCGGCCGAAGTCGAGACCCGCAAGGTGATGGCGGTGCCGACCGTGTTCCTGAACGGCGAGCCCTTTGCCAGCGGCCGGATGGAGCTGGAACAGATCGTCGCCAAGATCGACAGCGGCGCGGCGAAGCGCACTGCCGCGAAGATCGCCGGCAAGGAGCCCTTCGAAGTGCTGGTGGTCGGCGGCGGCCCGGCCGGTGCTGCAGCTGCGATATATTCGGCGCGCAAGGGCATCCGTACCGGCATCGCGGCGGAGCGTTTCGGCGGCCAGGTGCTCGACACGATGAGCATCGAGAACTTCATCTCGGTGAGCCACACCGAGGGCCCGAAGCTCGCCGCGCATCTGGAGCAGCACGTCAAGGAATATGACGTCGACATCATGAACCACCAGCGCGCCGCGAAGCTCGTGCCGGCCCGGCATGAGGGCGGGCTGCATGAGGTCGTGCTGGAAAATGGCGCGAGCCTGAAGGCGCGCACCGTGATCCTTTCCACCGGTGCCCGCTGGCGGACGATGGGCGTGCCCGGCGAGGAAGAGTATCGCAACAAGGGCGTGACCTATTGCCCGCACTGCGACGGCCCGCTGTTCAAGGGCAAGCGCGTGGCGGTGATCGGCGGCGGCAATTCCGGCGTCGAGGCCGCGATCGACCTGGCGGGTCTCGTCGCGCACGTCACGCTGATCGAATATGACAGCCAGCTGCGTGCCGATGCGGTGCTCCAGCGCAAGCTGGGCAGCCTGCCCAACGTCAAGGTCATCACCTCGGCGCTGACCACCCAGGTGGACGGCGACGGCGAGAAGCTGACCAGCCTGACCTACAAGGACCGCAACCACGGCACCGTGCATCAGGTCGAGCTGGAAGGCATCTTCGTGCAGATCGGCCTGGTGCCGAATACCGAGTGGCTGAAGGACGCGATCGCGCTGTCGAACCGCGGCGAGATCGAGATCGACGCGCGCGGCGAGACGAGCCAGCCGGGCATCTTCGCGGCGGGCGACTGCACCACCGTGCCCTACAAGCAGATCGTGATCGCGATGGGCGCGGGCTCGACCGCGGCGCTCTCGGCGTTCGATTACATGATCCGCCTGCCGGACGAGCTGAGCGAAGCGGCGTAACCTACCTCCCCTCCCTGGAAGGGAGGAGATCGAGCGGTGGGTAAGGGCCTGGCGATACGGAGCCGTATTGCCAGGCCTTTTCGTATCGCGAGCACCCACCCACCCCCAGCTCCTCCCTTCCAGGAAGGGGAGTTTGCTTGGCATAATCGCTAATGCCACTATATAAGACGCCAATCATCGACACAGGCGATCAATGGCGCAGACCACCTACCTTCCCACGCTCAAGCAGCTCCAATATCTCGTCGCATTGAAGGACCATGGCCATTTCGGCCGGGCGGCGGAGAGCTGCTACGTTACCCAGTCGACGCTGTCGGCGGGCATTCGCGAGCTGGAAACGCTGATCGGGGTGGTGCTGGTCGAGCGGACGCGGCGGGTGGTGCGCTTCACGCCGCTGGGCGAGCGCATCGTCGACAAGGCGCGGCGCGTGCTGCGCGAGGCGGACGAGCTGGGCGACTTGGCCCGTGCCGCCGGACGGCCGCTTTCGGGCGAGATGCGGATGAGCGTGATCCCGACGATCGCCCCCTTCCTGCTGCCGCGCATCCTGCCCAAGCTGCGCAGGGACTATCCCGACCTGAAGCTCTATCTGCGCGAGGAGACCAGCGGCCAGGCCTGTGAAGGGCTGCACCATGGCCGCACCGACTGCGTGCTGCTCGCCCTGCCCTATGCATGCGGCGATGTGGAGACGGCGCCCTTGTTCGACGACCGGCTGTTCGTGGCGTACCGCGAGGGCGAGATGGACCCGAGCGCCTCGATCCGCCCGGCCGAGATCGACGAGACGCGGCTGCTGATGCTCGAGGACGGGCATTGCCTGAAGGAACATGCGCTCGCGGCCTGCAACCGGCCGGAGATGCGCGCCGAGGCGACGATGATGGGCACCTCGTTGCACACCATGGTGCAGATGGTCGACAATGGCCTGGGCGTGACGATGCTGCCCGAGATGGCGGTGGATTCGGGCATCCTCGACCACACCCAGGTGGCGGCGCGGCCGCTGGAGGCGGACAACGCCTCGCGGCGGATCGCGCTGGTGTGGCGCAAGGCGAGCCCGCGCGAGCGCGACTTCCGGCTGCTGGCGGACGTGCTGGCGGAGGCTAGACCTTAGTTCTGCCCTGCTGTTCCCCGGCTTTCGCCGGGGAGCGGTTAGTTTCGAGCGCCTACCACTTGGCCGCCGCCGCCTCGTCACTCGCCCGCGCTTCGACCCAGCTCGCCGCGTCCCCCCGCCACTCGCGCTTCCAGAAGGGCGCATCGGTCTTGAGCCGGTCGATCAGGTATGCACACGCCTCCAGCGCCTCGCGGCGATGCGCGGCGGCGGTGCCGATGAAGACGATGCGCTCGCCCACCGCCATGCGGCCGACCCGGTGCAGCACCGTCACCCCGAGCAGGTTCCAGCGGTCCATCGCCGCCTCCGCCAGCGTGCAGAGCGCATCCTCGGTCATGCCGGGATAATGTTCGAGCTCGAGCGCGGTGATGCCGTCGCCGCCGCGGACCACGCCGGTGAAGCTCGCCACGCCGCCCGCGCCGCGCTCCTCGAGCGCCGCCAGCTCCAGTGCCAGCTCGATCGGCGCGGGATCGATCGAGACGCGGATCATCCGCCGGTCACCGGGGGGAAGAGCGCGACTTCCTTCGCGCCGTTCAGCGGCGTGGCCAGCGGCACGAAGCGCTGGTCGATCGCGGCGCGCAGCTTCGCCGGATCGGCAAAGGCAGCGGCGTGGCCGGGGCTGCGCGTGGCCAGCCAGCCGACCAGATCGGCAACCGTCTCCACCGCCTCGGGCGGGTCGACCTGCTCCTGCCCCACCCCCACGGCCTCGCGGACCCAGGCGAAGTAGAGCAGCTCCATCACGTGTCCATGTGCCGCAGGCCGACGCGCAGATAATCCCAGCCGGTGATCAGGGTGAGCGCGGCCGAGACCCAGAAGGCCGCCAGCGCCGCCTGCCACAGCCAGGCATAGGGCAGCGCGCCGACCAGGATCAGCCCGCCGAGCGAGACCAGCTGGAGGGTGGTCTTCCACTTGGCGAGCCGCGAGACGGGAAGCGAGACCTGGATGCCGCCCAGGAATTCGCGCAGGCCCGACACCGCGATCTCGCGCACCAGGATCACCAGCGCCGGGATCAGGTGCAGGTCGGTGATCACCCCGCGGCCGGCGAGGATCAGCAGCACCGCGGCGACCATGATCTTGTCGGCGATCGGATCGAGGAACACGCCGAGCTTCGACACCGTGCCCTGGGCTCGGGCGAGATAACCGTCGAAATAATCGGTGACGCCCATCAGGCAGTAGATCGCGAAGGCGATGCCGTAACCCAGCCGCCATTCCGGCCACCAGAGAAACGCCGCGAGCAGCGGCACCGTGATGATACGCGAGAGCGTAAGGATATTGGGCAGCGTCAGCATTCGCAGACGCTTACCACCGGAACCGCGCCGCCGTCATCCCCGCTCCCCCCATTTCGTCATCCCCGCGCAGGCGGGGATCCAGAGTTACGAAGCGACGCCCTGCTTGGCTCTGGATCCCCGCCTGCGCGGGGATGACGGAGTATATGGGGATGACGGAAGTCTACCCTACTTCACCAGCTTGAAGCGGATCGCCTGGCCGCCGCCCGGCGCCAGCGCGAGATCGAGCGTGTCGGCGCTCGTCACCAGGCGCTTCTCGATCGCATAGGCGACCGGCTTCTTCACATAGTCCGCATCCGAAGCATCGCGGTAGATCTGCGCCTCGTAGCGCTTGCCCGGCGCCAGGAAGTCGAGCTTCACCGGCAGCGTGCGCGCGGTCTCGTCGGTGATCGCGCCGAGATACCAGTCCCCGCCCCCGCGCGGCTGGCGGGCGACGACGACATAATCGCCGATCTCCGAAGCCAGCGTCTTCGTTGTCTCCCAGTCGGTCGGCACGTCGCGGATGAACTGGAAGGCATCGAGATGCTTCTCGTAATTCTCGGGCAGGTCGGCCGCCATGTGGATCGGCGAATAGAGCACGACATATTCGGCCAGCTGCGCGGCGAGCGTCGACTGGTTGCGCTCGGTCAGCAGCGTCTTGCCATGTTCCAGGTCGAAGATCCCCGGAGTGAAGTCCATCGGCCCGGCGAGCATGCGGGTGAAGGGCAGGATCGTCAGATGCTCGGGCGGATTGGTCGGGCGGCCCCAGGCGTTGAACTCCTGCCCGCGCGCGCCTTCGCGGCTCACCCAGTTCGGCCAGGTGCGGCGCAGGCCGGTGTCCTTGACCGGCTCATGCGTGTCCATGGTGATGTGGCGCTTCGCCGCAGCCTCGATCACCTTGAGGTGATGCCGGACCATGAACTGGCCGGCGAACCACTCCTTGCCACCCTCACGATCGAGGATGTCGCCCGAATGCCGGACATAGCCGGTCTTCACCGACGGTACGCCGACCTTGGCATAGAGGTCGAGCGCGTCCTCGAGCTGGTTCTCGTAATTCACCACCGCGCCGGCGGTCTCGTGATGGCCGATCAGGTGGACGCCCTTCGACCTGGCATAGGCCGAGAGCATCGGCAGGTCGAAATCGGGGTAGGATTTGGTGAAGCTGAACTTGTCGCCATTGGCGATCCACTCGCCGTCCCAGCCCTGGTTCCAGCCTTCGACGAGCACGCCGTCGAACCCGTATTTCGCGGCGAAATCCACGTAGCGCTTCACATTGTCATTGTTCGCGCCGTGGGTCGGGCCGCTGCCCCAGGTGGTGCGGTTGAGATGCATCTCCCACCAGACGCCGACATATTTGCCCGGCTTGAACCACTTCTGGATGTCCGGAAGCTTGCTCGGCTCGTTGAGGTTCAATTCGATCCGGCTGTCCGCCAGCGCGCCAGGCGTGGTGCCGATCAGGATCGTGCGCCAGGGCGTGGAGAAGGGCCCGGCCTTCTTCGCGCCGACGCCGTCGGGCCAGGGCATCAGCCAGGCGGTGAGCGTGCCGGCGCCATTGCCCTGGAGCAGCATGCTCGGGAAATCGACCAGCGCCGCTTCGTGGAAGGACAGGTACAAGCCGTTGTCGCCCTTCAGCGTCAGCGGCGTCTCGGCCAGGGTGATGCGGCGCGCATCGGTCTGGGTGTAGAGATATTCGTCGCGCTCCTGGCCGAGCCCCTCATACCACCAGGCCTGATACGCCCCCTTGGTCCTGAACTGGGTGCGATCGGCGGTGACGCCGACCTGCTCGCCCGCCGGAATGCCGGCATAGTTATAGCGGAAGCCCACCCCGTCATCGAAGATGCGGAAGGTGACCTGCATAGCCTTGTTGAGCGCGGTATCGCCCGCGATCGTCACCGCCAGTTCGCTGTGATTGTCGCGCACCAGCCGCTGCTCGCCCCAGGGCTGCTCCCAGCTGGTGTCCGACGCCGAGCGGCGCGCATCGGTGATCGCGCTGTAGCGCGCCTGCGGCTCGCCGGCGAAGCTGAGGCCCAGCGCCGAGGGGGCGATCACCACCGTATCGCCGCGCTTCACTTCGTAGAGCGCCTGCCCGCCTTCGACCGAGACGCAGACTTCGAGCGTCTTGCCCGGCGACTGGGCGCATTCGCGGTCCGCCGCGAAGGCAGTGCCGGGAAGCGCAAGGGCAAGCAGGGTCACGAGGGTACGAGAGGTCATCCGAAATCTTTCCTGTGGGGAAGTCATGATTGGGGAGCGGCGAGCCGGGCCAGCCAGGCATCCTGCATGGGCTGGCGCAGCACCTGCTCGCGAACGAAGCCGAGCATGCGGCGGAACTGGGCCTTCACTTCCTCGGGCGAGGCGCGATCGATCGCCGGCGGCCAGCTTTCGGGCTCGACGCCGTGGCCGAGGAACAGCGCGCGCCAGCTGTCCGGCGGAAGGTTTTCCTCCTCGAACGGCGCCAGTTCGCCACGGGCGCGGAACAGCGCGATGGCATGGGCGAGATCGGGCGATACCTCGCGCGCGCCCTCCCAGAAGGGGCCGGCATAGCGGGCCAGCGCATAATGGGCGGACTGGAAGTCGCGGAGCCGGTCGAGCGCTTCGGTAGTGGCGTGGTTATAGGCGTCGCGCTCGGCGGCGAAACCGGCACCGGCCGGGAAGTCGGCAAGCAACTGGACCAGGCTGACCTGCAGCCCGAGCAGGTCGAGGCCGTGGACCGGATCGAACCGCGCGCCGAGCATGACCTGGTTGCCCGTCCAGGGTTGCGCGGGGCGGCCGGGATCGAGCGTGCGGATCACGGCGCCGGTTAGCGGCAGGCCCGAGGCTGTAGTCGCGGCGGCCAGCGCTTCCTCGTCGCTGGCGTGCGCACTCGACCAGGCATGGGTGACGCAGGTCGCCGGGCGGCTCGGTTGGAGCGCGGTCCAGCCCGTGGGGCCAGCGCGGTTCTCGGCATAGACCGGGAGGCTGGCAAAGGCCGGGCCGGCAGCGGTCAGCACGCGGTCAGCGGGAAAATGCCCGCGCCAGCTCAGGAAGTCCGCGTCGAGCGCGCCGCCCGTATCGACGAACAGGTCGCCGGCCAGCCGCTGCCCCTCGCCCAGGTCGAGCGCGGCGATCGTCTCGCCCTGGCGCTCGGCGATTACCCGGTCGGCGGTGTGGACGGTGACGCCGTTGTGGATCGCCGCCTCGCGCAGCAGCCGGGAATAGGGGATCGCCGGCAGGTGATAGCCATAGTCGCACCGGCCATAGCCCGCGCTCTGGTCATCCGGCAGCATCAGCCGCCCGTGCCGCGCGGCGGCGGCGGTGAGCGAGAAATCATCGAGCGGGACGTTCAGGCCATGCGCACGCGCCTTGACCCAATGGGGAAAGAACTCGTCCTCGCCGATCCGGGCACCGGCGGAGCCATAGGCGTGGAGGAAGGGTGGTTGGGGCTGCGGCGACACCCGAACCGTTCCCCGGCGAACGCCGGGGTGCAGTTCGGGAGATTGGCCCGCCTCCAGCTCCACAAAATTCTGCCCAAGCGTCAGGCTTCCGCCCGTCGCCCGCAACAAACCAGCCTCATCGATGCGAAGCTGGGCATGCAGCGCCTCCAGCGCCGGAAACGTCGCATAGACATCCACCGGCGCCAGCGCACTCGGCAGCTCCACCGCCTCCACCCGAACGCCCGAAGCCCCGAGCGCCCGCGCCAGGGCAGCCGCCGCCAGCCACAGCGGCGCATCGCGGCCGGCGACGATCACGGTGAAGGCAGCGCTCATGCGACCACCGCCACGTCACCCGCCGGGCAATAGCCGGCGAGGAAATCAGCATGCGCCGGCAGTGCCGCCGCGTTGGAAGCGATGCGTTCGCGCAGATCGGCAAGCCGCCCCACCACCTGATCGAGCGGCGCGCGGTCGGCCTGACGATCCCAGGCCTGGGGCATGATCCCCTGCCCCATCAGCACCGCCAGCCAGGAATCGCGCGAGAACAGGCCGAGCTTGTAGTCCGGCGCGCGACCGCTGGAGCGGAACAGATCGATCTTGTGCGCCAGGCTGTCCGGCAGCGCCATGTTCCGCACATGGTCCCAGAGCGGTTCGCCGTGCCGGGCATTGGCGGTGTAGTGGAGCACAAGGAAGTCGCGGGTGCGGTCGTAATGGATCGCGAACAGCCGGTTGAACTCGGCGGTCAGGCGCGGATCGATCGCGCCGCCGGGCCGGGGCATCAGCTTCGCCAGGTCGATCACCGCCGCCTGGATCAGGAAGATGCTGGTCGATTCCAGCGGCTCGAGGAAGCCCGAGGACAGCCCGACCGCGACGACATTGCCTTCCCAGCCACGCTCCCGCCGCCCAGCCTGGAAGCGCAGCACGCGGGGCTCGGCAAGCGGGGTGCCGTCGATCGCGCCGAGCAAGGTTTCCCGCGCGCGGTCTTCCGAGCAGAAGGCGCTGGCGAAGACATAGCCATTGCCGATCCGGTGCTGGAGCGGGATGCGCCAGGTCCAGCCGCCGGTCTGGGCCGTCGAGCGCGTGAAAGGCGTGATGCCTGCCACGCTGGCGCACGGCACCGCCATGGCGCGGTCGCAGGGCAGCCATTCGCTCCAGTCCTGCCACGCCACGCCCATATTCTGCCCGAGCAGCAGCGAGCGGAAGCCGGAGCAGTCGATGAACAGATCGCCTTCGATCCGCGCACCGGATTCGAGCGAGACGCTCTCGACGAGCCCTGTCTCGGTACTGCGCGAGACCTCGACGATCTTGCCCTCGATCCGCCGGACGCCGCGCTGCGTCGCCCAGCCGCGCAGATACCGGGCGTAGAGCCCGGCGTCGAAATGATAGGCGTAGGAGAAGGTCGAGCGGATCGAGCGCGGGTCGGGGTCCGGCATGTCGAACACGCCTTCGCGGCACATCGCGGCGGCGAAGCTGTATTCGGGCCATTCGCCGACCGGCTTGCCCGATGCCCTGGCGCGGAGCCAGTGGTGCTGGAAGTCGAGCCCGCCCCAGCGCTCGCCGAAGGTGCCGAAGGGGTGGACATAGCGGCCGCCGGGTTTGTCCCAGCCGACGAACTCGATGCCCAGCTTGAAGCTGCCCTGGGTGGCGGCCATGAACTCGGCCTCGTCGAGCCCGAGCATCGCGTTGAATTCGCGGATATGCGGCAGCGTCGCTTCGCCGACACCCACCGTGCCGATCTCGTCGGACTCGATCAGGGTCAGCGCATAATCCTTGTCGGGCAGCAGGCGGGCGAGCCCGGCCGCGCACATCCAGCCCGCGGTCCCGCCGCCGACGATGACGACGCGCAGGGGCGCCGCGGATGTGCTCGAGCTGGGCTGCATGCAATTCGCTCCCGAAAGAAATGGCGCCGCCGAATGAAGGAACGGCGGCGCCGAGGGGAGTTAGAACTTGAACCGGGCGCCGAACTGGAAGCGGCGATCGACCCGGCTCCAGTTTGCGTCGCGGTAAACGGGCTTGGCGCCGGGCGTCTTGCTCGTGTCGCCGAAGATCTGCTGCTGGAACACGCTGGTGGTGCCGAGCAGGTTCGATCCTTCGACCGACAGCTCGACCCATTTCGCCAGCGAGAAGCGCAGCGAACCGTCGAGGAACCCGGCTGCCTTCTGGAACACCGGCAGGCCGATGCAGCAGTCCAGATTGTCGGTGAGGAAGCGCGAGCGCCAGTTATAGGCGACACGCATCGCCACCGGGCCCTTTTCGTAGAGCATCACCGCGTTGAACGTGTGCTTGGAGATGCCCGCCAGCTGGTGCGAGTCCATCACCACGCCGCGCCCGCCCGAGGTGTCGAGGCCCGCGCCGAAGCCGCCGGTGCCGCCCGAGTCCAGCGCGCCCGCCGTCACCAGGTTCGAGTTGTTGATGCCCGACTGGTCGACGAACGTGTAGTTCAGCTGGGTACCAAGCCCGCTAAGCGCGCCCGGCAGGAAATCGAAGAAGGTCTGGAAGGCAACTTCGAATCCCTTCAGCGTCCCCCCATCCTCACCATTGCGCGGGCCGCGCATCAGCACGGTCTGGGTCGAGTTGTTGTTGGTGAAGCTGCGGTAGAACTCACCGTACGAGATGCTCGAATTGAGCTTCTTGTAGAAGCCGTCGATCGTGAACGAGCTGCTGCGGCCGAAATAATGCTCGAAGGTCAGGTCGAACTGGTCGGCCGTGATCGGCTTGAGTGCCGGGAAGCCCGATTCCGCGCGGAACACGAAGTTGTAGCCGGTGACCGTGCCCGCGCCGTTGCGGACCAGGTAGGGCGACGTCGCCGAACCGTCGAGGATCGGTCCCTGGATCGAGACGAAGTTGCGCAGCAGGCCGAAGTCCGGCCGCGACATGCCCCGCGAATAGCCGAAGCGGATGAAGCTCTTGTCGTCGAGGCCCAGCCGCAGGTTGAAGCTCGGCAGCCAGTTGTCATAGCTGGCCTCATAGGTGTTCGCCGTGCCGCCACCGCTGGCGAAGGCCGCCACCGCCGGCGTGACGAAGCACATCGGGTTGACGATCCAGGTGGCCGGCAGCGCCGAGCCGCAGGGCTGGTAGTTGGTGAAGGTGGTGGTCAGCGGATAGCCGACGCTACCGTCGGAATCGATGCTGGTGCGGACATAGCGCAGGCCGATATTGCCGCGGATATTGATCCCGCCGATATTCGCATTGTCGCCGCCGAAGCGCAGCATCGCATAGGCCGCGGTGGTCTTCTCCTTGACGTGCATCACCTCGGACGGGAGGTAGCAGCCCTCGACCGTGGCGTCGGCCCGGTCGCAGATCGGCTCCCAGCCCATCGGCGAACCGGTGGTCGAGCCGCTGACGCCCTGCACCAGCCGCGCGCGGTCCATCAGCGTGGCGCGGTTCATGTAGACCAGCGCCGGATTGTCATAGACGCTGCCGTCGTAGAAGCCGTCGCCGAGCGTGACCGACTCCCACATGCCCGGGCCATAGCCCTTGAACGCGGGATGGCCGGCATTGCAGCTCGGATAGGCACCGCCCGTGGTGTTGTCGATGTTGAAGCCCGGACCGTTGCAGTTCCACGATGCCGCGACCGGCGACCAGTTGAAGGTCGAGTAGCGCACCGTCTGGGCGCGATCGGCATAGCGGACGCCGACCTTCAGCGAGTCCAGCCAGCCGCCCTCGTCGAAGTCATAGCCGATATCGCCGCGGAACGCGGTCTCCTTGGCGTCATTGTCCTCCATGTGCGCCTGGACGAACGGCATCCAGTAATTGTGCGGGTTGGAGAGGCCGCCGGCGGCATAGTTCACGTTAGAGCCCGGCAGCAGCTTCACATTGGGCGTGCCGTCCTTGTTCGTGCTGTACTGCACATTGGCCATCGAGCCGACCGCGACGAGGATGTCGTCATTGGTGGTGTTGGCCCAGATATGCTGCACGTCGAGATTGACGTGGAGCTTCTCGGTCACGTCCCAGCGGATGTTGCCCGACAGGTCCTGGGTCCGCTCGCGGTGATCGAAGTTGCGCGCCTCGTTCTGGAAATAGAGGCCGTCCTGCAGCGTCGAGCAGACCGAAGGCGCCGCGCAATTGTTGACGAAGGGCTGGCCCGGAACGGCCGAGCCGGTGTTGATCGCTTCCTGGGTGCTGTCCCAGCTGCCGCGCCAGCTGCCATGCGCCTGGGTCAGCGTGCCCGACTGGAGCATGCCATCCGGCCCGAAGACGAAGGCGGAGGTGCCCGGCGCCCGGCCGAGCGCCGTGGTGGCGCGCGGGTTGAACGCCGGGGTGCCGAAGTAATTGCCGTCCAGGATCACATGGCTGGCCCGCTCGAGCCAGGCATTGTGATACTCGCTGTCGTTATACTGGGCGGTCATGCGGAAATTGCCCGCATTGTTCTCGTACTGCGCCGCCGCCGAGATGCCGCGCCGGGTGCGGTCGTAATCGACCTGCGAATAGCGGATGCCATCGGGGATATAGGCCCAACCGGTGCCGCCGAACGGGTTGGCGGAGCAGTTCACGGTGCCGTTGGTCAGCACGCCATTGCCCTGCGCATTGGTCGCGCCGGCCGAGCAATAGGTGTCGATCTTGTCCATGATCACGTTTTCGGTGCGCGTCACGACGTGGCTGCGGGCGAAATTGGCCATCAGGCCGAAGCGGCCGATCGCGGTGTCCCAGGTGTTCGAGATCAGGCCCGAGAACTCGCCGGTCCACTCCTTCGAACGGGTGCCATAGCTCGCCTTGGCGTTGCCGGCGACGACCAGCCCCTTCTGGTCGAACGGCAGGCGGGTGCGCAGATTGACCGTGCCGGCCAGGCCGCCCTCGATCATCTCCGCCGTCTGGTTCTTGTAGGCATCGACGCCGGCCATCAGCTCGGGCGAGATGTCGTTGAAGTTGAGCCCGCGATTGGCATCGGCCGAGAAGCTGTCGCGCCCGTTGAACTCGGTGCGGACGAAAGTGAGGCCGCGGATCAGCACCGCGGTCGGCTCGCCCGAGGGGTGCGTCGAGTCCCCGGCCGCCTGCAGGCGCGAGGTGGTGATGCCCGGCACGCGCTGGAGCGCGCCCGCCACCGAGGTGTCGGGGAAGGCGCCGATATCGGTCGCGGTGATCGAGTCGACCACCGTGTCGGAATCGCGCTTGATCGTCTGCGCGCTTTCCAGCGCCTTGCGGACGCCGACGACGACGATCGCGCCGCTATCCTCTTCCTGGGTAGCTTCGGGTGCCGAGGCGGTCTGCGCCTGGGCAATGCCGGCCAGGCCCATCAGGGCCACGGCCGCCAGCGAGGCGCCGCCCCGCAACAAAGTGATCTGCTTCATCTTTCCTCCCTCCGTCGCGCCTTTGCGGCGCTGTTGCACGCGCGGCACCGCGGGGCCCCCGCCCCGCAGCGTCGCTTCAGATTCCCAATCGGTGCTTCAAGGCGCGGATGCGCGAAACGCGCGCAGGGCAAGGCCCGGCGCTGTCGCGCATGATCGCAAGCCGGCTATGCCGCGCTTCCCCCAAGACACCCTCCATTGTGCCGACCCCGCTCTCCGGCGGGACCATCCACTTGCAAGCCACCCAGCCCGGGAAGCTCTTTGCGTAACTTTGCGTAAATTGAGCAAAGTCGCAAGAGAGAAATTTTGCAGAATATTTCTGCATCTATCTTGTTATTAAATAACAGTTTTATATCAGATTTTGGCTCTGATCGCATGAATTTCCGCAACCGCGAACGAGTCGCGCGGTGCAATTTTGCCTTGCAATCAATGCAAATTTTGCACAACCTCGCACGGCAATGCAAAGCCATGCCACGCCTTGCGCCCGCAAAGGGCTGTCACCTGGAGCCGGTATCGGCGCTGCGTGGAAGCGTGAGCGCGAAGCCTGCCGCGACCAGCAGCGCTGCCGCGGCGAGGAGGAGCGCATATTCGGCCTGGCCGTGGAAGACGCGACCGACCAGCGGCCCGAGCATCGTCGAGGCGACAAGCTGGGGGATCACCAGGAACATGTTGTGGATGCCCATGTACACGCCGGCCTTGCCCGGCGGCACGCTGCCGGCGAGCATGGCATAGGGCATCGACATGATCGCCGCCCAGGCGAGCCCCACCCCGATCGTCGGCAACCACAAGGCTACCGGATCGCCGACCAGCAGGAAGCCGACCAGTCCGGCTGCGCCGAAGCAAAGGCACAGCGCATGCGTCAGCCGTCGGCCGAGCCGCTCGCCGATGCCGGGCAGCAGCAGCGCGCCCAGCGCCGCGACGCCGTTATAGCCGGCGAAGAGCACGCCGACCCAGTCGGCTGCCTCATTGTACCCGGCGGACGCAGGGTCGGCGGTGCCGTAGTGCCGGAGCGCCAGCGCGGGCACGGTGTAGATCCACATCGCGAACAGGCCGTACCAGGTGAAGAACTGGACCACCGCCAGCCGCTTGAGCACCGGCGGCATCGAGCGGATGTCCTCGACGATCTCGAGCATCCCGATCGAGCTGCGGCCCAGGCGCCGCAGCCGCACCACCACTGCCTGGAGCAGCCCGAACAGGAAGCAGATGCCGGCAATGACGTAGATCTCGCGCTTCCAGCCGGCGAGCGCGGCGGCCCCGGCGATCCCCGCCCCGGCCAGCATCCAGCCGATGCCGTGACGCACCAGCGAAGCCGCGCGCTCGGGCGACAGCGTCACCGGCGGCATCGCTTCCTCGGGCAGCCGCTCGGGCGCCGGGCATTCGGGGGTGGTGACGATCGTCCAGCTCACCGCCACCAGCAGGCAGACCCCGCCGATATAGAAGGCGCTGCGCACCGATTGCGGGAGCAGATGCGGCTCCGGCTGGCCGCTCAGCCCCGCCCAATGGACCAGCATCCAGGGCAGTGCGGAAGCGAATACCGCGCCGATGCCGATGAAGAACACCTGCATCGCGAAGCCGGCGGTGCGCTGGCTCTCGGGCACCCGGTCCGCCACCAGCGCGCGGAACGGCTCCATCGCGATGTTGATCGATGCAGTGAGCACCCAGAGCATCAGGCTCGCCGCCCACAGGCTGGTGGCATTGGGCATCAGGAACAGCGCCAGCGCGGTGCAGACCGCGCCGGCCAGGATATAGGGGCGCCTCCGGCCAAGCGGCCCGCGGGTGCGATCGCTCAGATGGCCGATGATCGGCTGGACGAGCAGCCCGGTCGCCGGGCCCGCGATCCACAATATCGCAAGGTCGTCGAGCTCGGCGCCGAGCGTCTGGAAGATGCGGCTGGTGTTTACGTTCTGCAGGCCCCAGACAATCTGGATGCCAAGCAGGCCGAAGCACATGTTCCAGATCTGCAACAGGCTGAGCCGCGTGACACGCGGCGCGGCGCCCGCGTCGCCAGCTTGCAATGCTCCCCCCTCACCGTTCTAATCTGGCCGTATTCGGCTTTCCTCAAGCTTGGGCACAATGGGCAGCAGTAGCAACAACAATACGACGCTGGAGGATCTGGCGAAGCTGGCCGGCGTGTCGATCTCGACCGTCTCGCGGGCGCTCAACGATCATCCGCTGATCAGCGCGCGTACCAAGCAGAAGATCTGGGCGCTGGCGCGCGACCATGATTATCCCTTCCGCCCCTATATGCCGGCCGCGCCGGTGGGGGCCGAGGGGACGATCGTGATCGTCACGCCGTTCATGCGCGGCCGGCCGCTGCCGCTATCACACCCGTTCTTCCTCGAGCTGCTCGCCAGCATCGGTGAGGCGGCGCGCGCCCGCGACTGCGACTTCACGGTGAGCCACACCACGCCTGCCAATTATGACGACCTGGTCGCCACCACCACGACCAGCCGGGCGAGCGGGGTAATCTTCCTCGGCCAGTCGATGCTGCACGACGCGTTCAACCAGCTCACCCAGACCAATGCCAATTTCGTGGTGTGGGGCGCGCAGATGTCCGGGCAGCTCTATTGCTCGATCGGATCGGACAACCAGCTCGGCGGCAGGCGCGCGACGGCGCACCTCGCCCGGCTTGGCCGCAAGGCGATCCTGTTCCTGGGCGGCACCGATCCGGAATCGATGCAGCGCAAGCGCGGCTATGACGAGGCGCTGCGCGAAGCCGGGATCGCGGCCGATCCCAAGCTGGTGGTGCCGGTCGATTTCGAGCTCGAATCGGCCGACGCGGCGGTGAGCCGGCTGCTGCGCCGGCACGTCCATTTCGACGGCATCGTCGCGTCGTCCGACCTAATCGCCCTGGGCGCGATCCGCGCGCTGCGCCGCGCCGGCGTGTCGGTGCCGGGCGACGTATCGGTAATGGGCTATGACGACATGCTGCTCGCCCGGCTCTCCACCCCGGCGCTCAGCACGATCCGCCAGGACACGTTCGAGGCCGGCCGCCAGCTGGTATCCCGCATCCTCGACCCCTCCCCCGATCCCAGCGCCGAGCGGCTGCCGACGGACCTGATCGTGCGGGAGTCGTGCGGGGCGTAATCCTGTGAATTCCCCTCCCTTGCAGGGAGGGGAGCAGAGGGGAAACCGATTAACCGATTGCCGCCATGCATGCCGCTCGGCTATGCCCGCCCCAGATACAGCGGAAAATCCGCAACCAGAGGTGAAAGTTAGCTTATGCATGGTGCGGCGCTCGGTTTGATGCGGGAGCGCCGGTTCCTGCCGCTCTTCGTCACCCAGTTCCTCGGCGCGTTCAACGACAATCTGTTCAAGAACGCGATGATCTTCTTCGCGACCTACCAGATCTTCAACTCGGTCGAGGAAGAGACCCGGTTCAGCGCGATCGCCACGGGCATCTTCATCCTGCCCTTCTTCCTCTTTTCCGCGCTCGCCGGCCAGCTCGCCGACAGCTACGACAAGGCGAAGATCATGCGGATCATCAAGGCCGCCGAGATCGGGATCATGCTGGTCGGCGCCGCCGGGATCTTCCTCGAGCATCTCGAGCTGATGCTCGCCGCGCTCGTCGGCATGGGCGTGCACTCGGCGTTCTTCGGCCCGATCAAATACGCGATCCTGCCGCAGCATCTGCAGGAAGACGAAGTGCTGGGCGGCACCGGCATGGTCGAGGCCGGCACCTATATCGCGATCCTGTGCGGCACGATCGCCGGCGGCGTGATCAGCGCCTATGCGGCGGCGATCGCGGTGATCTGCGTCGCGGTGATCGGCTGGTTCGCCTCGCTGCGCATCCCCTCCGCGCCGCCGCTGACCAAGCTCAAGATCGACTACAACATCTTCCGCGCCTCGTGGCGGCTGATCTCGGCGACGATGCACATCCGCCGGCTCTATCTGGCGATCATCGCGATCAGCGTGTTCTGGACGATCGCGGCGGTGCTCGGGGTACTGTTCCCGCCGCTCGTCAAGAACGTGTTCCACGCCCAGAAGGACGTGGCGAGCGTGTTCCTGGGCATCTTCTCGGTCGGCATCGCGATCGGGTCGGTGATCATCAACCGGCTGCTCAAGGGCCATGTCTCGGCGAAATATGCCGTGCGCTCGGTCCTCTCGATGATGCTCTTCGTGATCTGCTTCTATGTCACCGCGCGCTTCTGGCCGGTGCATGAAGGCCCGCTGCTCAAGACCGCCGAGTTCCTGTCGATGCCGATCGGCTGGGCGGTGCTGGGCACGCTGCTGGCGATCGCGACCACGGGCGGCATGTTCGTGGTGCCGCTCTACGCGTTCCTGACCACCACCGTCGAGAAGTCGCAGACCGCGCGCACCGTCGCAGCGAACAACATCGTCAATTCGGGCTTCATGGTATTCGGATCGGTGAGCATCTTCGGGGTGAGCAAGATCCCCGGGGTCGGCGTGGCCGAATGCGTCCTGGTCGTGGTGCTGCTCTGCCTCGCCTCGGCCTGGTGCGCCAACCGCCTCTACAAGGCCGAAGACGCGCCCCATGCGCCGGACGTGCTTCCTTGATGCGGTTCGGCTGACGCTGAACCTGGACGGCACCGGGCCGGTGCCGCCGCCGTCAGGCAATAAAGGTGAAGAAGCAGACGAAGAACGCGGTGAAGCTCAACGCGAACAGCTTCACGTCGCTGTCGTCGCGCAGCTGGCGTTGCTGGGCCACCGCGCGGCGGACATAGCGGCGGAACGGATGGCGGCGGGGGGCATAGCCCTCAAGGACGAGCTGGCGTTGCATGGCCAGCAGTTAACGACTTCTTAACTTTTGCCGCCAGCGCCGTGTTTGGTTAACCCCTGTCCGGCTGCGGGACAGCAATTGGTTACCGGGACACCGGCCCCGTGCTCGCCCGTATCATCAGCTTGTGCTCCAGCGTCACCCGCGGCTGCGGCGCCGTCCCGGAAAGGATCAGCTCGGCGGCGGCGGCGGCGAGCTCGTGCACCGGCTGGCGGATCGTGGTGAGCGGCGGCCACACCGCGCGCGCCAGGTCCGAATCGTCGAAGCCGGCGATCGACAGCTGGCCCGGCACGTCGATGTCGCTCTCATGCGCCACCGCGAGCGCGCCCGCCGCCATGTCGTCATTGCCGGCGAAGATCGCGGTCGGCCGGTCCTTGAGCGCCAGCAGCTCGCGCGCGGCAGCCGCGCCCGAGGCGAAGTCGTTCTCCGCCGCCACCACCAGCGCCGGATCGAAGGCGATGCCA
The DNA here is from genome assembly GCF_014204495.1 of Sphingomonas kyeonggiensis. Taxonomy (GTDB): domain Bacteria; phylum Pseudomonadota; class Alphaproteobacteria; order Sphingomonadales; family Sphingomonadaceae; genus Sphingomonas; species Sphingomonas kyeonggiensis_A. The sequence continues at coordinate 45,814 of NZ_JACHLN010000004.1, forward strand.
TGCGCCTCGAGCTCGGCCTTGTACCCCGCCAGGCGATCCGCCGACGAAGCGTGGCTCTCGAGGCCGCGGATCATCGCGATGCGGCGATGGCCGAGGCCGATCAGGTGCGCGGTCATCTCGCGCGCCGCGGCGACGTCGTCCATCGCGGTCGACATGCCCGCGTCCTGGCGGATGCCCGGCGCGATCCGCGCATAGGGCAGCCCGCGCCGGTCGAGCTCGTCGAGCAGCGCCGTCGCCTCGGTCACCGGCGGCGAGAGGATCAGCCCGTCGAGATGGGTCTCGTCGATCAGCGCCAGCACGTTGGAGACCAGGTCCGGCGACTGGCTGTCGATCGGCTGGAGCAGCAGCCGGTAGCCCAGCTCGGTGCAGCGCTGCTGCGCGCCGGTCTGGACGTGATAGATGTAATAGGGGCTGGGGTTGTCGTAGAGCAGCCCGACCTGGAACGACTTGCGTCCGGCCAGCGTGCGCGCCGCATGGCTTGGCCGGAAGTTCAGCCGTGCCACGACTTCCTCGACGCGGCGGCGCGTCTCTTCGCTGACATGCTTCTCGTTGTTGAGCACCCGGCTGACGGTCTTGAACGACACGCCTGCGATCTTCGAGACTTCCTTAATCGTCGGACGACTGGACATCGTTTTCCCCGCCGGGAAGGGCCCCGGCCCGCACCAGCCTTATTTGACAGCGCTGGCAGAGCGCAAGCACAGATGCAGCCGATGGCCGCGCCCCCGCCCCTTCCCGCCGCCGAGTGGATCGCCGAACGGCTCCGCTCCGGCACGCGCCGCCCCTTCGTGCTGGGCATCGCCGGCGCGCAGGGCAGCGGCAAGAGCACGATCGCCCGCGCGCTGGCCCAGCGCTTCGCCTGCCCGGTGCTGTCGCTCGACGACCTCTATCTGGACGGCGCCGCGCGCCGGCGCCTCGCCGAGACGATCCACCCGCTGCTGCGCACCCGCGGCGTGCCCGGCACGCACGACGTCGCCGCCGGCCTGGCCGCGATCGAGGCGCTGGCGCACGGCCCCGCCCTGCTTCCCCGCTTCGACAAGGCCCGCGACGAGCCCGGTGCGCCGGAGCAGATCCCCGGCCCGGCCGGGATGCTGATCCTCGAAGGCTGGTGCCTCGGCGCCCGCCCGCAGGGCGAGGCGGAACTTGAAGAGCCGGTCAACGATCTCGAGCGCACCCAAGACACCGACGGACGCTGGCGCCGCTGGGTCAACGCCCGGCTCGCCGGCCCCTATCAGGCGCTATGGGCGCGGATCGACCAGCTGGTGTTCCTGCAGGCGCCGGATTTCGACATCGTCGCCGACTGGCGGATCGAGCAGGAGCGCAAGGCCGGCGGCCCGATGACCGACGCCGAAGTCCGCCGCTTCGTCCAATATTATGAGCGGCTGACCCGCCACATGCTGCGCCACGGCAGCGCATGGGCGGACCTTACGCTACGGCTCGACGCCGACCGCAGGCCCGATTTCATAACCTAGATCAATCCCAACATGAAATTTGCGTAATATCGGGACTCTTTCCTCAGAATCTGCGTGCGCGTGAATGTTTCCGTCTATATTGGAAGCGGCGCTAACCGTCCGGAATCGAATAGAAACCACGGAAACAAAGAAACTGGGGGGTGTAATTTGGCGTCGCAACCTGTTCGCGTGCACCGATACACGACCGCCCAGATCGACGCCAAGGATCGCCACGAGGTGTGGCTGAGCCATTGGCCGGGCATGACGCCGCTCTATCATACCGAGCCGCTCGAGCAGTTCCGCATCTCCAGCAGCATCGCGCAGCTCGGCGAGATCGCGCTGGTGTTCACCGATATCTCCGCCCAGCGCTGGCGCCGCGACAAGCGGCTGGTCGACATGGGCAACGACTCGATGGCGCTGACCGTCAACCTCGACGGCAAGGCGGCGGGCGTGGTCGGCAAGCAGGCACAGGACTGGGTGCAGATGCCCGGCTCGGCGGTCATCGTCGATCGCCAGCAGACCTCGATCCATGATTCCGCCGGCGGGCGCAGCATCTCGCTCAGCGTGCCGCGCCATCTGGCGATCGAGGCGGGGCTCGATGTCGCCGGCCTGCACGGCACGGTGCTCAATCCCGCCGAGATCGCGATGTTCACCTCGCACGCGATGCAGATACGCGAAGCCCTTCCCCGCTTCAGCGAGGAAGACGCGCCCAGGCTGGGCAAGTCGATGCTCGACGTGCTGGTGCTGGCACTGAAGGGAGCCAGCCGTACCGAGGCGCCGGGCTTCCGCGAGGATCCCGCGACGCTGCTGCTGCGCGCCCGGAGCGAGGTCCAGGCGCATCTCGGCTCGCCCAGCCTCACCGTCAACAATCTCTGCCGCAAGCTGGGCGTGTCGCGCAGCACCCTGCACCGCCTGTTCGAAGCCGGCGGTGGCGTGCAGGCCTATATCCGCGACATGCGGCTGGAGGCCGCGCGCCAGGCGCTGCTCAACCCCGAGAACCCCGAGCGGATCGGTGATCTCGCCGAGCGGCTCGGCTTCAGCGACGCCGCGCATCTGAGCCGGCTGTTCAAGGCGCGCTTCGGCGAAACGCCCAGCGATTGCCGGGCAAGGGCCGCGCTAACCCGTTGATGTCCCAAAGCGGGAGTCGTCCTCCCGTGCGACAATGGTCCAAATCGGTGAGACGGCTGTTCAACAGCAAAACCCCCATCTGGGACTAAGGGATTTCCCTATGTCTGCCGTGCGTTGCGTTGAGTCGAGGCGCACGGTCATTTGATTTCGGGGGCTTTTTCGAATGATCGATCGTGGCAATGGCGCGCGTGCGTCCAAGGCGGTTTCTGTGCGCGTGGGTCGTGAGGCACTGCTGCGCAAGGCGCTGCTCGGCTCGACCGCGCTGATCGGCATCACGCTGGCCACGCCGGCGCTGGCCCAGTCGACCAGCCCCGCCGGCGGCGGCACGATCTCGGGCTCGGGCACCTATACCGACGATACCGCGACCAATGGCGGCGTGATGGTGGACAACACCCAGAACACCGGCATCGCCATGGCCGGTGTCACGATCGACAACACCACCGGCAACCCCAATGGCAGCGCCTACCGGCAGAATGCCGCCAGCGGCCGGAGCGCGGTCCTCTACACCACGGGCGCCAACTCGCTGCGCAGCGACCAGAACGGCGCGGCGCTGTTCATGCAGGCCGGCGGCGGCAACCTGACCTGGGCGCTCGGCCAGACCGACAACAGCTCGACCACCGACCTGACCGCGACCTTCGGCGCCTATCTGGTCGCCACCGGCTTCATCAACGTCGTCGATTTCGGCACGGTCAGCAGCCTGCGCAACGTCACCGGCATCAGCGGCGACACCGGCATCTATGCGACATCCACCACCGCGACGGTGGACCTGTCGCTCAAGGCTCCGACGATCTCGGGCTTCGCCACCGGCATCAACGCGCTGTCCGCCACGGGCGCCAATGTCACCACCACGGGCGGCACGATCACCACGCTTGCCAACGGCACCGGCATCGCCGCTTCGGCCAGCAACGCCATCGCCGCCGTTAACGTCACCTCCGGCTCCGCGATCACCACCAGCGGCACCGGCATCGGCATCAACGTCACGTCGAGCAACACGACCAACAGCGTCACGACCACGGCTGGCGGCACGATCGACGGCGGCAGCGTCGGCATCCAGATGAAGTCGGCGCAGTCCGGGCAGACGAACACGGTGACGGTCGGCGCCGCGATCGGCAATTCGACCCGCCCGAGCGCGGGCGTCCTGTTCAACACCGCCGGCGCGATCGGTGGGCTCAACACTGTCTACGCCAACGCCGACATCCTGGCGGGCAATGGCAGCTACGCGATCGGATCGGGCTGGACCAACACCGACCTGGTGGTGAACGTGGCACCCGGCGTCACCGTATCGAGCCAGGGCAGCAGCGCGATCGGCGCCGGCCATGATGTCACCATCGTCAACAACGGCACGATCAGCGCGACCGCCGCCGGCGGCGTTGGCGTGCGCAATTCGCAGGGGCCCTCGACGGTCACCGTGACCAACAACGGCACGATGACCGCCGGCAGCGTCGTGGTCTGGGGCGCGGCGACGACCAACATCACCAATTCCGGCACGCTCACCGCGACGAACAATTCGGCGATCATCTCGGGCCGCGGCGGCACGATCACCAACAACGCCAGCGGCCACATCACCGGTGGCTCGGCCGCCAATGGCTGGGCGATCCGCTTCGACAGCAGCGCCTTCTCGCCGGGCCAGACGGTCAACAGCGACGGCCAGATCACCGGCGGCGGCGCTGGCGCGATCAGGATCGACGCGACCACCGCCTCGACGCTCAACCTCAACGCCACCTCGCAGACGACCGGCCTGATCGGCGTCTTCGGCAGCGGCGCGACCACCGTCAACCTCGCCGGCGCGCTTGTCGGCGACTATGACGGCAGCGGCTCCACCGGCGCCCAGAACTTCCGGCTAGGCGCGAACGGATCGATGCAGAGCGCGGAATTCGGCTCGGGCAACGACACCTTCACCTGGGCCGGCGGCGCCTTTAGCGGCACGATCGACGGCGGCACCGGCACGGACACCTTCGTGGTGGATGTGGGCTCGTCGACCAACAAGACGCTCGATCTCACCACCGACTTCGCCAACATCACCAATTTCGACGCCTACAGCCTGCTCAGCGGCAACCTGACCCTGACCGGCAGCCGCAACGGCGGCGCGGGCTGGACCGTGGCGGGCGGCAACGCGACGACCTTAATCCTCAACGGTTCGCTGACCAACATCGCGGGCGTCGGCGTCACGCTGACCACCCCCGACCTGATGTTCGTCCAGTCGGGCGCGCAGCTGAGCGCGACCGGCGACGTCATCTATTCGAGCGGCACCGGCAACAACATCCAGAACAGCGGCACGATCACCTCGGGCACCGGCGCCTCCTCGGCTATCGCGATCGGCAGCGGCACGGTCGATAACTATGGCACGATCACCTATGCCGCCGGCGGCTCGATCACGACGCAGGGCAACGGCGTCCTTGCCAGCACCAACCAGCTCTCGCTCGGCAACCACACCGGCGCGAGCCTCTATGGCCGCTGGGACGGCGCCCGCGCCAACAACGGCGCCTATATCGTCAATGACGGCCTGATCCAGGGCGACCGCTTCGCCGGCGTCGAGATCAGCGGCACCAGCGTCGTGCAGAACAACGCCACCGGCCGCATCTATGGCGCGACCGGCGAAGGCTCGGGCCTGCTGATCAACAGCGGCGCGGTGCAGGTCACCAATGCCGGCCAGATCGTCGGCGCGGGCACCGCCGGCATCTATAATGCCGGCAGCGGCCTGCTCAGCCTCAGCAATTCGGGCACGATCGGCACCGGCACGCTCGACGGCTCGAACAACTATGTCCAGGGCGGCACCACCACGGCGATCCGCACCGGCACCGCCAACATCACCAATATGGGCTCGATCCGGGGCGCATCGGGCGGCATCGCTGCCACCGGCGCGCTGACACTCGTCAACATCGGCATGGTCAACGGCGTCGGCACCGGCACGCTGGCCCTCAATGCCGTCGATGTCGGCGGTGTCGCGAGCATCCTCAATGCCGGCACGATCAGCGAAGGGACGAACTTCGCGATCAGCGCCACCGGCGGCGGCACCGTCACCAATGCGGTGGGCGCCTCGCTCGGCGGCGGCAGCGACGCGACCAATGGCTATGCGGTGTTCCTGAACGGCGGCACGACCTTCAACAATTACGGCCAGGCGGGCAGCGGCACCGGCGGCACCGTGCTGACCGGCAGCACCGGCGGCACGATCAATCTGTTCGCCGGCTCGGCCAGCGGCCGGATCACCGGCGGCAGCGGGAACGATACGCTGGCGATCTACACCGGCCAGACCAACGCGAGCGCGGTCACGCAGGGCTATACCAACGCGGTGACCGGCTCGGCCGGCACCGTGACGCTGCAGAACAGCGGCGCGCTGGCGGCGGCGACCTTCGGCACGGTCGATCTTGGCGGCGGCAGCGACACGCTGCAGCTGCGCGGCACCGGCACCGGCGCGTCGCAGGGCAGCTTCTCGCTCGCCACCTCGACCGGCGCCGAGACGATCACCAAGCTCGACAGCGGCACCTGGGTGCTCTCCGGTGCGGCGGCCGTGCCCGGGATCACCGTCAATTCCAATGGCGGCACCCTGCTGTTCCAAGGCACCAGCGGCATCGGCACGATCAATGCGAACGGCGGAATCGTCCTCGCCGACGGCTCCGGCGCGTTCGGCAGCGCGGTCGTCCACCTGCTCACGTCGAACGTCCAGTTCGGCGCCTCGGGCGTCTATGCGAACAACTTCGTGCTCGACGTACCGGCGGTGCTGAACGGCCAGCCGGCCGTGTTCGAGAACCTGTTCGGCGGCAACGCCATCCTGAGCGGCAGCATCACCTCGGGCAGCGGCACCAACGCCGCCGGCCAGGCGATCGGCACCTCGCAGGCAGTGACCTTCGCCGGCATCGGCGGCAGCCTGTTCAACCTCACCGGCACCGGCAACAGCTGGACCGGCATCACGACGATCAACTCGGGCGTGACCGTGCGCGGCTCGACCAGCGCGATCTCGGGCAGCAACATCACCAACAACGGCACGCTCACCTATGCCCAGTCGGGCGCCAGCTCGAGCAGCAAGGTGATCTCGGGCAACGGCGCGCTGCGCGTTGAGAGCGGCCAGGTCACGCTGACCGGATTCAACACCTATACCGGCGGCACCACGGTCGCCGGCGGCACCCTCCAGATCGGCGATGGCGCCGCCAGCGGCCGCATCGCCGGCGCGATCACCGTCGATGCGGGCGGCACCCTGGTGTTCAACCGCACCGACAACTACGACTTCACCAGCGCGATCAGCGGCGCGGGCAACGTCCAGGCGCTCGGCACCGTCTCGCTGAGCGGCGCGATCACCACCACCGGCAACCTCACCGTGGATTCGGCCACGGGCGGCCAGGTCACGCTGACCGGCGCGCGCAGCGGCGCGGCTGTCTCCGCCGTGACGCTGGCGGGCGTGGGCAACGTCCTGCGCGTCGGCCTCTCCGGCTCGGTCGCGGGCGGCCAGTATGTCGGCGTGCGCCTCGGCGGCACCAATGACGGCGTCGACAATTTCGGCGCGATCACCAACACCGGCACCGGCGGCGACAACGGCTATGGCGCCGCGATCGCCGTCGTCGCCACCACCGGCACCAGCACGATCAACAACGGCTCGGCGAGCAACTCGACCGCGTCGATCAGCGGCCAGAATGCCGGCATCAACCATGTCGGCTCGGGCGGCATCGTCGCCACCGGCGCGCTGAACGTGAACAATTACGGCCTGATCGCCGGCAATCTCTACAACGCGATCGAGAACCAGGGCGGATCGGGCAACCTCTCGATCAACAACTATGCCACCGGCCGCATCGTCGGCCAGGGCAATGCCGGCGGCGGCAACGGCATCGGCATGGGCGGCGTGGGCACGCTCGGCCTGGACAATGCCGGCCTGATCGTCGGCCGCTCGAACGGCATCGCGACCGGCGGCTCGGTCGCGATCACCAACCGCGGCACGATCGCCACCGGCACGCTCTCGGGCGGCACCACCGGCACGCTCACCGCCGGCGGCGGTACCGGCATCCAGGCCATGGGCGGCACGATCACCAACCAGGCCGGCGGCGTGATCCAGGGCTCGTTCCTGAACGGCAGCGGCACCGACACCAACGCGATCTCCTCGTTCGCGGCGACCACCGTCAACAATTCCGGCCAGATCCTCGGCGCGTCGCTCGGCTCGACCTCGACCGCACGCGCCAATGGCATCTATATCGCTAGCGGCCTCGGCACGGTGACCAACAATGCCACCGGCCTGATCACCGGCAGCTGGGACGGCGTCTATCTCGCCAGCGGCGGCTCGGTGACCAACACGGGCACGATCTCCGGCTACAGCGTCAACGGCATCGAAGGCGCCGGCACCGTCACCAACAATGCCGGTGGCCGTATCTTCGGCGGCGGCGTGGGCGTGAAGCTGGCCGCAGGCGGCACGGTGAACAACAGCGGCCTGATCGCCGCCGCAACCTATGACTCCCTGGCCAACACCTACACCGCGAGCACCGGCATCGGCGTGTCGCTCACCTCGGGCACGGTGATCAACCAGTATACCGGCACGATCACCGGCGCGACCGGCGTCAGCGCTACCGGCACGCTGAACTTCAACAACAGCGGCGGCACGATCATCGCGTCGACCAATGCCGGCCTGAACGTCGCGGGCACCAGCAACCAGCTCTTCAACTCCGGCACGCTCACCGGCGGCAGCAACGCCACCCAGGGCTATGGCGTCCGCTTCACCAGCACCTCGACCGGCAGCCTCAACAACCAGACCAACGGTCTGCTCAGCGGCGGCACTGGCGGCGTCCTGGTCGGCGCTGCCTCCGGCGTAGGCATCGACAATGGCGGCACCATCGTCGGCCTCGACAGCGGCAGCCGCGGCATCTACTTCTCGGCCGGCAGCGCCATCATCACCAACCAGGCGGACGGCGTGATCGTCGGCCAGGGCTGGGGCATCTCGGTCGCCACCACTGCAAACATCAACAATAGCGGCTTCATCGGCTCGGGCACGCTCTCGGGCGGCACCACCGGCACGTTCACGGTGAACGCCACCGGCAACGGCGTCGTCTTCAACGGCGGCTATTTCAGCAACAACGTCACCGGCACCGTCACCGGCGGCAATTACGGCGTCGCCTCGGGCGGCACCACCGCGGCGAACATCGCCAACGCCGGCACGATCACCGGCGGCACCTATGCGATCTACCTGACCGGCAACAACGCCGACACGGTCAGCCTCTACGCTGGCTCGACCACCAACGGCGCGATTGCGCTCGGCGACGGCGACGACACGCTCAACTGGTATGGCGGCAGCTTCACCAGCATCAATGGCGGGAACGGCAACGACCGGTTCGCCGCAACCGTCTCCGCCCCGGCAACGCTCGACCTCTCCACCCTCACCGGCTTCGAACAGCACAGCCTGAACGGCGGCGACACGCTCACGCTGACCGGCACCCAGGCACCGACCGAAGGCGGCTGGAGCGTGAGCGGCAGCAATCTCGTGCTCGGCGGCACCGCGAAGCTCGAGATGACCGGCACCGGCGTGACGCTCGTCAACGCCGACGCAAGCCTGGCCGTCAACGCCAGCGGCCAGCTGATCGCCCATGACGCCTATGCCGTCGCCTCGTACACCGGCGGCAGCGTAACCAATGCCGGCCTCATCAAGTCGACCGGCAGCGGCTTTGACGGCGTGATCACCAATGGCGGCACCGTCGACAACCAGGCCGGCGGCCGGATCATAGCGGCGGGCAACGGCGTCACGCTGCAGGCCGCGGGCACCACGCTTACCAACGCGGGCGTCATCGCCGGCCAGGCCAATGGCGTGATGGGCAGCGACGACTATCAGACGCTGACCAACACGGGCGTCATCGTCGCGGGCACCGCCAGCGACAACGCCACCGCATATTGGCAGACCAATGCCAACCTCAGCACCGGCGACGGCGTCCGCTTCACCGCGGGCGGCTCGGTCACCAACGTCGGTGGCTATGTCAACGACAACACCACCGGCATCATCGTCGGCGGCGCCAATGGCGTGACCATCTCGGGCGGCGTAGCCACGATCGAGAACTCGGGCACGCTCCAGGGCAATAGCGGCTACGGTATCTCGATCGACACCGCCGGCGGCGTGACCTCGACGATCACCAACCGTAATGGCGGCGCGCTCGTCGGCGGCACCGGCGCGGCCCTGCTTTCGGGCGACGGCACGGTCGAGATGACCAACGAGAACGGCTCGTACATGTACGGCAGCATCGTCTCGACCGGCAACGGCACCCGCAAGATCGACCTGTCGGGCGTGGTCTATGGCGACTATGACGCCTCGTCGGGCGCGGGCGTCGATAATGTCATCTTCCGCAGCGGCGGCAGGATCACCAACGTCAACCTCGGCGACGGCGACGACAGCTTCACCTATTTCGGCGGCACCATCAGTGGCATGGTCGATGGCGGCGCGGGCAATGACTGGCTCTACGCCGACTTCAGCGACGCCGGGGAGAGCGTCTCGGTCAGCCTGGCCAACTTCATCGGCTTCGAGAATCTCGGCCTCGTCTCGGGCGACATGACCCTGACCGGCCCGAGCGCCAATCCGGGCCAGTCGATCAGCGCCGGCATCCGCGGCATGCCCTCGGGCACGATCACCTTCGACGGCACCAGCGACCTGACCGGCGACATCTGGGTCAATGGCGGCACGATCCGCGCCGCCACCGCAGGCGCCTTCGGCACCGGCACGATCCACATGGTCGATCCGACCGCGGTGTTCGGCATGACCGGCACCTATGCCAACAATATCGACCTGGCGGCGGTGGACACGGTCAACGACCCCGCCGTGCTGCGCGCGGACTCCGGCGTCACCGCGACGCTGACCGGCGCGATCACCGAGAGCCTGGCTGGCCAGAACCTGGTCTTCCAGGGCAGCATGGGCTCGGGCTTCATCCTCACCAACGCCGCGAACGACTGGACCGGCACCACCACCATCTCGGCGGGCGCATCGCTCACCGGCACGTCCGACACGATCTCGGGCGGCGATATCGTCAACAACGGCCTGCTCACCTACAACCAGTCGACCAATGGCACGGTCTGGCAGGACATCACCGGCACCGGTAACTTCGTGAAGACCGGCACCGGAGAGCTGACGCTCGCCGGCACCAACAACTGGACCGGCACCACCACCGTCAGCGGCGGCACGCTGATCGGCACCACCGACAGCATCTCGGGCAGCAGCGTCACCATGTCGGGCGGCTCGCTCTACTTCCAGCAGGCGAACAGCGGCACCTTCGCGTCCAACATCTCGGGCAGCGACGGCGGCGTCTTCGTGAAGGGCCTGGCGGCGGGCAACACGCTCACCTTCTCGGGCAACACCAACTATGTCGGCAGCTTCACGGTGGTCGACGGCTCTGCGATCGCCTTCACCGGCTCGGTCAACAGCGGTGCCGGGGTCAGCGTCGCTCTTGCCGGCACCGGCAGCAGCGTGACCAATTCGGGCACGATCACCGGCGTCCGCGCGATCGACGTGATGGCCGCGGGCACCAGCGTGACCAACCTCGCCGGCGGCACGATCGACGGCACATCGAACAACGCTGTGCTGTTCTCGCTGGGCGGCACGCTCAATAATGCCGGCACCATTACCGCCTCGGGCGGCATCGCCACCGTCTACATGGAAGGCGCGACCGGCAGCATCACCAATGCGGCCGGCGGCAGCATCACCAGCACCGCGAGCACCGGCCTCAACATCAACACCGCCAGCTTCACGCTCGACAATGCCGGCACGATCACCGGCGGCACCGGCGGCTATGGCATCGCCGCCACCGGCGCGGCCACGATCACCAACCAGTCGGGTGGCAAGATCGAGGGCGGCCTCGGCGCGCTCTATCTGGACGGCGCCGCGGCGATCACCGTCAATCTCAATGCCGGCTCGACCACGATCGGCACGATCGGTTCGATCGGCACCGGCGATCGCATCGTCAACATCAACGGCACGCTGACCGGCAACTATGTCGGCGGCGACGGCGTCGATGCCCTCACGATCGACACCGGCGCGACCGTCACCGGCACGCTCAGCGGCGGCGCGGGCAACGACACGCTGGCCCTGGTCGGCACCGGCTCGGCGACGCTCGGCGCCGCCACCGGCTTCGAAAGCGCCACCAAGTCGGGCACCGGCACCTGGACGCTGGGCGGCACCAACGACGTCGCCAGCTGGACCGTCACCGGCGGCACGCTGGCCACCGGCGGCGCGATCGACAATGCCGCCCTGGTCAACCTGGCGACCGGCACCACGCTCCAGCTGACCGCCGACGAAGGCATCGGCACGCTCTCGGGCACCGGCACCGTCTCGCTCGGCAACCACACGCTTGGCCTGCTCGCCGGCACCAGCAGCTTCGGCGGCACCCTCACCGGCACCGGCAACCTGCTGATCGACGGCGCGAACCTGACCTTCGGCGGCACCGCCAGCTATACCGGTCTCACCCAGGTCGGCTCGGGCAGCCTCACTCTGGTTACCGGCGCGAGCTTCGATCCGGCCTCGACCCTGCTGGTCAGCGCCGCCGGCACGCTCGACCTGTCCGCGGTCGGCATGACCGTGTCGCAGGCGACGCTGTACGGCACGCTGAACGGCACCGGCACGCTCACCGCCGCCACGATCGCGCTCAACGGCGCGACCGTGAACGGCAACCTGTCGGGCGCGGTGAGCAACACCGGCGGCGTCTCGCTGCTGAACGGCACCACCAGCGGCGGCAATGTCTCGGTCACCGCGGGCACGCTGCGCCTCGGCGCCGCCGACCGCATCGCCGACACCGCCGAGCTCGGCGTGGCCCAGGGTGCGACCTTCGACCTGCAGGGCTATAACGAGACCGTCGCGCTCGCCGGCATCGCCGGCACGCTGGCCGGCACCGGCACCCTCACCGCCAGCCAGTATCAGCTGACCGGCGCGACGGTGAACGCCAATCTCGGCGCCGGCACGCTGGTCAACCTGGCCGACGCCTCGACGCTCAACGGCACGCTGGCCGGCGACGCCGTGGTCAAGGCGGGCACGCTCAGCCTCGGCGCCTCGGATCGCATCGCCAACACCAGCACGGTCTCGGTCGCTTCGGGCGCCGCGCTCAACATCGGCGGCTTCAACGATACGATCGCCACGCTGGAGCTGGCCGGCACGCTGAACGGCAACGGCACCCTCACCGCCAGCCAGTACAAGCTGACCGGTGCGACCGTGAACGCCAATCTCGGCGCCGGCACGCTGGTCAACCTGGCCGATGCCTCGACGCTGAACGGCACGCTGGCCGGCAACGCCGTCGTCCAGGCCGGCACGCTCAGCCTCGGCGCCTCGGATCGCATCGCCAACACCAGCACGGTTTCGGTCGCTTCGCTCGCCGCGCTCAACATCGGCGGCTTCAACGATACGATCGGCACGCTGGAGCTGGCCGGCACGCTGAACGGCACCGGCACGCTCACCGCGACCCAGTACAAGCTCAGCGCCGCAACGGTGAACGCCAACCTCGGCACCGGCACGCTGGTCAACCTGGCCGACACCTCGACGCTGAACGGCACGCTCGCCGGTGATGCGCTGGTCCAGGCCGGCACGCTCAGCCTCGGCGCGGCGAACCGCATCGGCAACACCAGCACAGTCGCGGTCGCGTCGGGCGCCACGTTCAACATCGGCACCTTCAACGACACCATCGGCACGCTGGCGCTGAACGGCACGCTGGCCGGCACCGGCACCCTCACCGCGGCCCAGTACCAGCTGGACAACAACGCCGTTGTGAACGCGAACCTTGGCGCGGGCGCCCTGTTCAACCTCGGCGGCACCTCGGTGCTGAACGGCACCACGGCGAGCAACGTCACGGTCCAGGCCGGCACGCTGCGCCTCGGCGCAGCCAACCGTATCGTTGATACGGCAACGCTCGCGGTGTTCTCCAACGCCGTTTTCGACCTCGGTGCAAACAATGAAACGGTTGCATTGCTGGCACTTGGCGGAACCCTGGCCGGCACCGGCACCCTCACCGCGACCGACTATCAGCTCAGCGCCGCCACGGTGAATGCGAACATCGGCGCCGGAAACGTCTACAACCTTGCCGGTATTTCGACGCTGAACGGAACGGTCGGCGCAGGCACGGTCGTCGTCCAGGGCGGCACCCTGCGCCTCGGCGCAAGCGAACGTGTCGCCAACAATGCCACCCTCGGCGTCTCTTCGGGTGCAGTGTTCGACCTGGCGGGCTATACCGAGACCGTCGGCGGCCTGGCCGGCACCGGCACGCTGGCGCTCGGCGCCGGCAAGCTGGTCCTGTCGAACACCTCCGAGCAGAGCTTCGGCGGCGCGATCACCGGCACCGGCTCGATCGACAAGCAGGGCCTTGGCCGCCTCAATCTGGCGGGCACCTTCGCCACCACCGGTCGCTTCGACGTGACGGCCGGCACCCTCGCCTTCTCGGGCTCCACCCAGGGCGGCATCCGCGTCCAGGGCGGCACGCTGATCGGCTCGGGCACCGTGGCCGGCGCGCTGACGATCGCCTCGGGCACCTTCTCGCCGGGCGGCCTCAACGGCGCGCTGGGCATGGTCAACCCGATCGGCAGCTTCACCGTCGGCAGCCTCGTCGCCAGCGGCGGCAGCCTGCTCTTCGACTTCGGCGGGACGAGCTTCAACTTCGCCTCGGACAGCATCAAGGTGAACGGCACCGCGACGCTCTCGGGCGGCACGGTGGCGGTCAACGCGCTGACGTCGACGGCGAGCGACTATCGCTTCAACCAGCTCTACACGATCGTCCAGGCGAACAGCCTCACCGGCACCTTCGCCAATGGCAGCACCTTCGCCACGGTGGCGAGCAACCCGAACCTGAAGTGGCGCCTGCGCTACGATCTGGTTGCCAACTCGGTCATCCTCCAGGTCCAGAAGAACATGGAGTTCAACGACGGCGTGGCAGCGGGCGACACGAACACGCTGGCGGTGGCCAATGCGCTGAGCAACTCGACCACCGGCAATGCCTCGGACGAGTGGGCGGCGACGCTCAACACGATCACCGCACTCGACACCACGCAGCGGGTCGCGGCGTTCAAGAGCCTCAGCGGCGAGGCAATCGCGGATATCTCGACGGCTACGATCTCGGCGAACAACCTGTTCACCGACCTGCTCCGCCAGCGCGTCGGCGACGGCAGCGATGCCCTGGTCGGCGGCGGCTTCGCAAGCTCGAGCCTGGCCGATGTCCGCACCACCGCCACCTCGGGCAACAGCTTCGCCAGCGCCCTCTCCGGCGCGACCCTGCCGGGCACCGGTGCGGCTGGCGACACCAGCCGCGGCGGCATCTGGGGCCAGGTCTATGGCGGCTACCAGAAGCTGCTTGGCGACAATGTTCATGCCGGAGTGGAGAACACCACGGCGGGCGTCGCCATGGGCGTGGAGACGAAGCTCGACGGCTTCACCTTCGGCGTTGCCGGCGGCGTGGCGCAGATCGACTCCGACATGAACAGCCGGGGCTCGACCGTCAGCGGCAACCAGTATCAGCTGGGCGGCTATGCCAGCTATGATGCCGGCAGCCTGTTCATCGCGGCCTCGGGCAGCTGGTATTCGGGCGACTTCGACAGCCGCCGCACGCTCCGCATCGGCGGCACCAGCCTGGCCACCGGCGACATCAGCTCGAAGGGCTATTCGTTCGGCCTCACCGGCGGCGTCCGCACCGAGCTCGGCAATGGCCTGCGCCTCGCCCTGATCGGCAGTGCGAGCAAGGTCCATGACAAGCGCGACGGCTTCAACGAGAGCGCCGCGGGCGGCCTCGGCCTCCAGGTCGCCTCGGCCAGCCGTGACCTGTTCACGGCCTCGGGCGAGCTCCGCCTCGGCGCCAAGGTCAAGACCGGCGCCGGCGAGGCGATGCCCTGGGTCAGCATGGGCGTGCGCTACAATTCGGGCGATCTCGACACCCTCGGCGCGATGCGCTTCGCGGGTGCTCCGACCGGCACGGGCAGCTTCGGTGTGAGCGGCGTGCGGATGGCACCGGTGCTCGGCACGCTCGGCGTCGGCATCGATGCCCGGGCCAGCAAGAATGTCCGCCTGGGCGTCGCGCTGGAAGGTGCAGCCGGCGAGAACACCCGTGAGGGCCGCGCGTCGGTGCGGGTGAAGATCGGCTTCTAAGGGAGCTTCGGCGCGGCGCGCGGAGGGGTCTGGAATCCCGCTCTTCGCTGCCGTGCCGGCATCCGGCCTCTTTGGGGGGGGCCGTGGGGGCCCGCGCAGGGGGACTGCGCGGGCCCTCTTTGCTGCGCCCCTACACCCGTCTGCAGCAACCGTTCCGTCGCGTTGGGCGCCGCGGTTCCCCCAACCGCGGCGCCCGGCCCTGAAGGGCAGAGAGCCCGCACCGAAAGGTCGTGCGGGCTCTCCCGCTACTTGTCGCCGTCGCTCTCGTCCTCGCCCTGATCGTCGCCCTCGAGATTCCGGGAAGGGTTCTGATCCAGCGAGAAGCCGGGTGCGACGCCGACCCGCAGCGTCTTGAGGGCGTCGCTTGCATCGGCGCCCGATTGGGTAAGCGTGATCGCCAGCGTGCCGGGGATCACGGTGAGCAGGTAATTGGCCGACAGCGCCAGCGTCCCCTGCCCGATCGCATAGCGGCCGACCTGCTCGCCCGCGGCCCGCGCCAGCGCGCCGCTGAAGCTGTCGCCGCTCACCACCGATCCGCCGGTGACGGCATAGGTGAAGGCGGGATCGGGCTGGCCGAGGAGCTTGGTCATGTCGGCCACCGTCACCGTCACCGCGCGGCGGGTGATGTCGGCGGTCACCGGCGTGCCCGACAGGGTGACGGTGTAGTTCGCCGCGTCCGCGCCCGAGAGCGAGAGGCCGCTTACCTGCACCGTGCGGCCGGTGCCGGCATTGGCATCGGCGAAGCGATAGCTCGCCGTACCGGTTACCGTGTCGCCCGAGATCAGCCCGGTCAGCGCGATCCGGCCGGTGGCGGTGGTGGTGCCGTCATAGGTCCGGCTGTCCGCCGTGGCAGTGGCGCCGATCGCCTTGAGAGAGATCACGGCGCTGCCGCTGGCGGTACCGCTGATCGTGTAGTTGGCCGCATCGGCGCCGTTGAGTGCCAGGCCCGTGGCGGTTGCGGTGCGGGTGCCGGCATTCTTGCTGTCGAAGGCCATGTCGGCGGCAGTGACGCCAACCGTGTCGCCCCCGATCAGACCGCTCAGGCCGAGCGTGCCGGTGGCGGCAGTGGTGCCGTCATAGACCCGCCCGTTCGCCGCCAGCGTGGCGGTGATCGCCTTGGCGAGGATATTGGCCAGCGCGGTCGCGGTAGTGCCGGTCAGCACATAGTTGCCCGCGTCGCCGCCGGACAGGCCGATCCCGCTCGCGGTCACCGTGCGGCCCGTGCCCGCATTCTTGCTGTCGAAGGCCATGCCGGCGCTGGTCGCCGAGACCGTGTCGCCGGCAACCACGCCGTTCAGACCCAGCGTCCCGGTGGCGGCAGTGGTGCCGTCATAGGTCTTGCCGTTGGCCGACAGGGTCGCGGTGATCGCCTTGGCAAGGATGTCCGCCAGTGCCGTCGCGCTGGTGCCGGTCAGCACGTAATTGCCCGCATCCACGCCCGAGAGGCCGATCCCGCTCGCGGTCACCGTGCGGCCCGTGCCGGCATTCTTGCTGTCAAAGGCATAGCTGCCGGTCGCGCTCACCTGGTCGTTGCCGACCAGACCGCCCAGGCTCAGCGAGCCGGTGGCGGCAGTGGTGCCGTCATAGGTCTTGCCATTGGCCGTCAGCGTCGCGGTGATCGCCTTGGCAAGGATGTCCGCCAGCGCCGTCGCGCTGGTGTCAGTCAGCACGTAGTTGCCCGCGTCCGTCCCCGACAGGGTGATCCCGCTGGCCGTGACCGTACGGCCCGTGCCCGCATTCTTGCTGTCAAAGGCATAGCTGCCGGCCGCGCTCACCTGATCATTGCCGATCAGCCCGCCGAGGCCCAGCGAGCCGGTGGCGGCAATGGTGCCGTCATAGGTCTTGCCGTTGGCCGTCAGTGTCGCCGTGATCGCCTTGGCCAGGATCTCCGCCAGCGCAGTCGTGCTGCTGGCCGAAAGGACATAGTTGCCCGCATCAGCGCCCGACAGGGTGATGCCGTTCGCCGTGACGAGATGCGTGCCGGCATTCTTGCCATCAAAGGCCATGCCGGTGCTGTTCGCCGACACCGTGTCGCCCGCGATCAACCCGCTCAGGCCCAGCGTGCCGGTGGCGCCCAGCGTGCCGTCATAGGTCTTGCTGTTGGCGGTCAGGATCGCGCTGATCACGCGCGGATCGATCACCACGGTGCCGGGCACGAAGGTGAAGGTGTAGCCCATCTCCGAGCTCAGCGTGCCGAGCGAGGCATAGGCCGGATAGGTGCCAGCGTCGCTGCCCACACCGGTGATCGCGGCCTGGCCGGTCCAGGCGTTCGCGGCGCTGTCGCCATTGACTAGGCCGGTGATCGTCGTGGTGACGTTCGGCGTGGTGCCGTCATACACCAGGTGCAGGCTCGACGGGGTGACCGTCAGCACCGGGCGATAGCCGTAGACGAAGCGGTTGCCAGCATTCGGCGCCGTTGCGAAGCCGCCGGTGGCGAAGTTGTAGGCGTCGCCATAATAGCTGGTGCCCGCCAGGCCGCCGAAATCGTTGAGCGGATCGGAGATGCCGGGATTGCCGCCGGCCTGGGTGTAGACCAGCCAGCGACCGTTCGATGCGCTCAGCGCGCCCGCCCCGGCCAGGTTAGTGAACCGGCCATCCGAAGCGAGCACGATCGCATCGCCCGAAGCAGCGGAGACGATGCTGCCATTGGAGCTGATTTCCAGCCCGCCATGCGAGGCGATCGTCACTGCGCCGCCATTGCCCTGGACGAGGCCGTCGATCGCCAGCGCGGTGGCGTTGTTGAGCCTCAGGCCATTTGCCGAGAAGGCGGCAAGCGTGCCGATGCGGTTGTCGCCACCCAGCGTCGCCGCGCCGGTCACATTGCCCTGCAGGCGATCGGCGACGATGTACCAGGCATTCTGGGTCAGCCCGCCTGTGACCTGCAGGTCGAGCACGCCGCTCACCTCGACCACGCCGTCGAGGCTTAGGCCCTGGAGGTTGCGCAGGGCGAAGTTGCCGTTGCCGACCGTCACGCTGCCCAGGCTGCCGACCTGCGAGCCGGTTCCGCCATTGTCGAGATTGACGTTGCCGCCCATCGCCACCACGCCGAGCGTGCTGGCCGAGATGCTGGCGGCGTCGATCCCGCCCGCCACCGAGAACGACACGTCGCCGCCAGTGACGGTTCCCACACTGAGGTTGCCGAGGCTGGTGCCGAGGTTGACCACGAAGTGGCCCGACACATTGCCCAGCGTCGTATTGCCCTGGCCGCTGACGTTGATGTGCCCGGCGCTTGTGGTCAGGTCGCCCAGCGTGAGCGTGCCGGCCGGTCCCTGCACCGACAGCGCGCCGACGGCGTCGATGTTGCCGGCCGAGAAGTCCCCAGCCGCCACCGCGATCTGCACCGTCCCACCCTCGATCGCGCCGAGGCTGTCGGCCTGCTGAAGGTTGATCGCGAGATTGCCGTCCGCCTGGATGCTCCTGCCGCCCGCCAGCGACCCGGCGTTGCTGAAGACATTGGTGCCCGCGACCGAAGCCGCATTGGCGGCGCCGAACTGCAGGTCCCCGCCCGCGACGAGCGAGAAGCTGTTGGTGCCGGTGGACGTCAGCGCCGCACTGGCCAGCGTCAGGTTGCTGCCGGCGTTCAACGTGATCGCGTTACCCGCCTGCAGGTTGCCGATGGCGAGCAGGCCATGCGAGGCGTCGATGTCGATCGCGCCGTCAAAGGCCAGGTCGGTCGCGCCGAAGTCGAAATCGCCGGCCGTATCGATGATGGCGAGCGAACCCGCCTTCATGCCGCCGACGGTCAATGCATTGCCCGAGAAGTGACCTGCGGTGACCGTATAGTCGCGGCCGACGCTGAGCGTGTTCGAGATCGCCACCGTGCCGGTGCCGGCATCGATCGTGACGTCGCGGCCCTCGGCCCATTGCAGAGCGACGCCCTGGCCAATGGCGGTGACGTCGCCGGCCGCGATCAACGCCAGTCCGCCGGTGATCGCCCCACCCCGCGCTTCGACACGGATATCGCCCGAGGAATTGAACGACCCCGTGGAATTGAGATCGCCATCGGTGTCGATGATCGTCACATCGCCCAGGCGGGTGGCACCGCCGAACAGCGATGGGCTGAGCGTGAAGGTGCCGAAGTCCGCCGCGGTAAGCGCATAGCTGCCGCCGCTGCTCTGCGCGTCCATGATGCTGAGCAGGCCCGGCGTCGAGACCAGGATGTTGTGTCCGCGCAGCAGATTGATCCCGAGATCGCCCGAGGCGTTCGCGATGCTGACATCGCCCGCGTCGGCGGTGATGCGGTCGAAGACGCCGGTCGCGCTGGTCAGGTTGACCGACACGTTGCCGCCAAGCGAGATCACCGTCGCGCCGCCGGTGAAGCACCCGCAGCCGCCCAGCGTTCCGCCGACCTGGATATCGTTGCCGGCAGCCGCAAGCGTTCCGGCATCGGCGCCTAGCGTGACATTGCCCTGCCCCGTCAGAGTGAAGCCATTGCCGGCGATCGCACCGCGCACCGTGGCTTCGCCGCCCGCCACGAAATCGCTGAGGCCGCCGACCGAGATCTGGTTCATCGCCAGGTCGCCGAACGCACTGACGAACGCCACGCCCGAAACGGTCAGGTTGTCGAGCGTGATCCCGCCATTGGTGCTCGACAGGTCGGCATCACCGCTCGAGCTGAGCGACGCCGCGCGGATCGTCGATCCCACGATCTCGATATACTGGCCGGAAAGGTTGCTGATCGCAGTGGTGTCAACGGTGCTGTCGGCCACCAGATGGATGCCGTTCGCGGTGATCCCGGCGCCGCCCAGCGTCAGGTTGCCGCCACTGGCCTCGAGCAGGAGAACGCCGCCCCGGGCGGAATTGACGAAGATCGAACCCGCCCCGGTGATGGCGGTGGCGTCGCCGGCAAGCGCGGCGAGCGTGTCGATCGACAGATTGCCATGCTGCACCTCGACCCAGGCCGTGTTGGCCTGAACCAGGTCCAGCGCTGCGGAATGGTCGAGGTACACCCGGGCGCCAATCGATCCGAGGATGGAGACAGTGCCGGTGGAACCCGCCGCGCGCTCGAAATAATGGTCGCCGGTGATCGATGCGCTATCGTCCGCGCCAAGCTTCGCTGCGCCGATAACGCTCTGGACGCTAAGGCCGCCGGTGGTGCCGGTGAGCGTCGCCTGGCGCAGCGTGGCGTTGCCGAACAGCGAGTAGACGCTGATGTCGTCGCCCGCGCTGGCGGAACCGACCGTGGCGGCGCCGAACTGGGCCGACACGCTGGCATCCGCGCCGGCCTCGATGCTGCCGGTCACGCTCAGCGCCTGGCTGCTCCGCAGCGTCGCGTTGCCACTGGTCGCGGCGGCCCGGAAGATCGTGAAGCTGCCGCTGGTGGTGGAGACGTCGAGGTCGGTCGCCGCGATCAGCCTGTAGACATCGGCCGAATTGGCCGTGCCGGTCACCGCGCCGGAGAGCGACTGGATCGTGCCGTTGCTGAACAGGCCGGCGACCGAGAAGTCGATATCGCCCACATATTCGAGCGTGTTGCCGCCCATGTCGAGCGGGCCCGTGGCGGTCAGTGCCCAGCTACCGCCGCGCGTCCCACCCGGCGCAAGCGCCGCGCCCGCGAAGTTGCGGCCGGTGAGCGTGTAGTCGTTGGCGACAAGGAGGAAGTCGCGGACGTCGATCGTGCCCGCATTGGCAACCAGCGTGACATTGCCGCCGCTGACGCCGCCAATGCCGATATTGCCGGCGTGGACCTCGACATCGCCGACGGCGCCGAGCTGGACACCGGCAGCGGCATCGAGCGCGCCGCCCGAAACCGTGATCTGGATGTTGCCGAACGCGCCGATCGAGGTCGGCAGGAAGAGGTTGCCCGTGTCCTGCGTGATGCTCAGATTGAGGATGCCGCAACCGCATGGCGAAAGTGCCGCGGCGTTGAAGCCGGTGTGGCTGGCCAGCGTGTAGTTGCCGTTGACGTTCACGCCAGTCGCGTTGACCGAGCCCAGCACCGAGCGCAGCGAAGCGTCGCCGCCCTCTACATCGCCCAGCAGCAGGTCACCGGTATTGACCTGGGCCTGGATCGCCGCCGGGGTGCGCATCGAGATCGCATGATCCATGCTGTTGAGATTGACGGTCGCGCCGCCCGGGCCCGCGTTGATCGTCGCGCTACCCGTCTGGCCGTTGAACAACAGGCTGTTGTTCGCCGCGATGCTCGCCGGGCTGAGCGCACCCAGCGCCACGCTGCCGCCGTTGAACACCATGTTGTGGCCATCGGCTTCGCTGTCATTGCCGCTCGAACCGATCGATGCGGCCGATATCCAGAGCGAATTGGCCGCTCCCGAGGTGACCGCTATGTCGTCGCCGGCCTCGACGGTGAACAGGCTCACCGCGCCATTGTGGCTGGTTACCGACACATCGCCATCGGCCGCGATCGCGCCGCTGATGACGATGATGCTGTCCGCCTCGAGCGAAAGGTCACCGGCCGCGGTGACGGTGGGCGAGCCGATGGTCAGGCTGCCGCCGCCGGTGACGGTGACGTTCGCGTTGCCCGGGCTGTTGAGCGCGGTCAGGACGAGGTCGCCGACATTGTTGATGCCGATGTCGCCGGCCATGGTGCTCAGCGAGAGCGTGCCGAAACGGTTGTTGCCCAGCAGGCTGATGCCGGTCTGCGCCGAAAGCGTGGCCGCGCTCGTGGTGATGACCCCGCCCGACTGGGTGATCTGGCCGCCGGTCGAAGTCAGCTGGACGGCGTCGGCGACGATATCCGCGGTGATGTCAAAATCGGCTGCCTGCGAGAAGCTGAACAGCGTCGGATCGATCAGGCCGAGGCGCAGGATGTCCTGGTTGGTGAGGACGACGTCGCCGATCGCCTGGATGTTGAGCGTGCCGGTGTGCAGCACGCCGGTGCCGCTGTTCTGGATCGCCGGCCCCGACGCCAGCGTGCTGATCAGCGAGATGCTGTGGTTGCGATCGGTCGTGACATCGCCAGCGATGGTCAGCGAACGATCGGTCGCGACCGCGATATCACCGTTCGTGGCGGTGATCGTGCCCAGCGCCGAGATATGATTGGCGCCGGTCAGCAGGAAGTCGCCGGTAGCCATGCCCTGGATGTTCGCGGCGGTGATGGTCGAACCGCTGGCCTGGGTGACCGAACCGTTGGCGGCGCTGAGGAATACACCGCCCCCACCGCCCGCCTGGACGACTCCGGTGAGATCCACCGACGCGGCGCCGAGCCCGATATAGCCGCTGCCGGTCAGGATATCGCCGAAATGGCCGACAGTGTCGGTGCCGAAGTTCAGGCTGATGTCGCCGGTGATGTTCTGGGCGCTGATCGTGCCGCTGATGTCGCTGTGCGCGCCGGAGGCGGTGATCCCGTTGTACGCACGAAGGTACAGATCGCCGTCCACCACCGCATTGTTCAGGTAGATGCCGCCAACCGAGGTGGTGACGCTGGCATTGCCGTTGAAGTTGAAATTGAGCTCAAGCTGGCTCGCCAGGGTGGTGATGCTGCTCAGCGTCGCCGTGCCGGCGCTGCCGGTGTTGCTGAGGCTGATCATCTGCGCCCGCAGCGCGCCGTTCGAGCCCATCCCGAGCGCGAAGTCGGTCGCCAGGCCCGAGCGGACAAAGGCGATGCTGTTGTTGGCGTTGATATAGCCGGTGATCGCGGTCTGGCCGACCGCCAGCGAGATATTGTCGCCGGACAGATAGCCGAGGCGGCCGATCTCGTTGTTGCCAAGCAGCTCAATGTCGCCGCTGCCGGCATCGACATTCAGCAGGCTGGCCGCGACCGCATCCGCGGTGATCCGCCCGACGGTCAGGTCTACCGTTCCGTTCTCGGCAGAGATCAGCGTGGCGCCGAGGACGTTCGAGCTGGTGGTGAGCGTGATGTCGCCACCCTGCGACTTCAGATAGTCGATATAGTTGAAGGTGCCACCGAGCAGCTGGATATTGTCCGCCGCCATGACGTTGAGGTGATCGGTAGCGAAAAGGCCGCCGGGGTTGCTGACACCGCCGGTCAGCGAAAGCAGACTGAGCGTGCTGGTGTTGACGGTGCCCCAGAGTTCGATGTCACCGCTGTTGATGAAGACGAAGCTTCCGGCAGTGATCGTACCCAGCCTGCCGACGGCATTGTACGACTGCAGGTTCGCATTGGCTGCATTCACCTCGAGCGTCTGCGCGGTGATCTTGCCGCCGGTCTGGGTGATCGAGCCGCCATTCAGCGAGACGGTGGTGCCTGCGGTGATGTCGTCAATCAGCTGATAGGCGGTGGCGCCGTTGTAGGTCAGCTCGGTGCCGGCACTGAGCGCACCGACGCTGTCGATCGCATTGCCCTGGTTGAGCGAGAGCGAGCCATGCGCCGAGGCGGTGAGCGAACCGCCGTTCATCGCGTTCGACTGCCAGATATTGCCGTTCAGCGAGGTCAGGTCGATCGCGCCGGTGGTGCCGGCATCGACGCCGGCGATGGTGAAGGTGCCGTCGTTGACGAAGCTGACGTTGTCGCCGCCCAGCCAGACGTCGCCGCCCGAATTGACCAGGTTGGCCGCATCGAGCGTGACGTCGCCGGCTGCGTTGACGTAGAGCCAGCCCGCGTTGATCCGCCCGCCTGTCTGGTCGACCGCGCCGCCGGCATCCAGGCTCAAATAGCTGCTGGTATCGATATTCCCGGTCAGGGCGACCGCGTCGAGGCTCTTGATGATGACGTCGCCAAAGCTGCTGCTCAGCGTACCGAGGGCGGCGATATGGTTGGCGGCGCCGTCCAGCGTCACGCTGCCATAGCCGCTGGCATTGAGCAGGTTGGCAGTGATCACGCCCGAGGTCTGGCGCACGAAGCCGCCATTCGCGGTGCCGCCCAGCGTGACGGTGTCGCCGGTGATGTCGCCCTGGATATCGAGCAGGCTCGACAGGATCGAAACGTTGCCGGTGATCGTGGTCGCCCCGTAGACATAGCTCAGATTGCCGGTGATCGAGATGCCGGTCGCCGCCTGAAGCGTGACGCCGCCGCTGTTGACCGCGCCGCCCGCCATCGAGATCGAGCCGTTCTGGCTGGTCAGGAAGGTCTGGAACATCCCGTTCTGGATCGCGCCGGCAATCGTGAAGCTGCCGTCGTTGACGAACTCGAACTGGTAGCCGTTGAACCCGCCGATCGAATTGACGTGGTTGGCGGTGTTCAGGAAGACACCGCCCCCGATCGGGTTCACGGTCAGGAGGTTGGCGGTGATGTTGCCGCCGCTGATGTCGCCGCCATTGTTGATCGTGACATTGTGGCTGCCGGCGTCGATCGCGTCGATCTGCAGCGCCACGCCGTTGCGCAGGCTGAGGTCCGAGCCGGTCGCGATCAGGCCGATGCGGCTGATCTGGTTGCCTGTGTTGTCGAGCACGACATTGGTGCCCGTGGCGGAGAAGGTGCCCGCGAGGATCGAGGTGCCGGCGAGCTGGGTGACCGCGCCGCCATCCGAGATCATCTCGACGATGTGGCCGGCCGCGCTGATGTTGCCGAGCTCGAAATCGCCGGTGTTGCGGAAACGCAGGTCCTTGCCGCTTGAGTTGAGGATCGCCTGTGCGACGTCGTTATGGCCGAGCAGGCTGATGCCGTTGGCCGCGGTCCCGCCGCTCGTCGCATGGAGCTGGCTGGTCTCGATCACGCCGGTGGCGGCGATCTGGGTGATGTTGCCGCCCGCGGTGAGCTTCACCAGCGTGGGCGCGGTGATCGTGCCGGTGAGGCTCAGATTGCCGGCGGTGTTGAAGGTGAAGCTGCCGTCGGTGGCGACGTTCCCGACCGCGCCGATCGTGTTGGCCTGATCGAGCACGATATCGCCGTCGAGCGAGGTCGCGGACAGCGACCCGGCCGAGATGGCGACGGTCTGGGCAATGCCGCCGCTGTCCGAGGTGAGCGAGAGCTGGCCCGCCGCGCTGACCGGGCCGAGCAGGATCGCGTTCGCCGAATGGAAACTGATACCGCCGCTGGTCGAGACCAGCTCGCTGGTCACCAGAGGCTCGATGTCGTTGGCGCTGTCGAGCGTGATGTTGCCGTTCGCGTGCGCGACCATGTTGCCGGTGGTGATCACCCCGCCCTGCTGAACGATCGCGCCGTTGTTCGAATAGAGCAGGACCATCTGGGTGGGCGCGCTGATGTCCTCGGTAAGGACCAGATCGCCGGCATTGGTGAGCGTGATGCTGCCAAGCGCACCAACATTGCGGACCTCGCCGAAGCGGGCGATCGAATTGGCCCGGTTCAGGTTGATGCCGGCATAGGCAGTCAGCGTGGCGGTGCCGCCCACCGTCATCGTGGTGCCGAGGTTCTGGCCGATGATCCTGCTGTCCGACAGCAGCGTGAGGTCGCCGCCCACGCTGAGGTTCGACAGGATGAGCTCGCCATAGTTGCGCAGGCGCAGATTGCCGGTGGTGGTGCTCAGGTCGCCCAGGGCATCGAAATTGTTGGCGCCGAACAGGTCCAGCCCGGTGCTCGCATGGGCCGAGAGGCTCGCCGTCAGGATCGCGCCCACGCTCTGGGTGATCGCGCCCGTGGTGGAATTGAGCGTGACCGAGCTGCCGACCAGGCTGCCGGCAAGGCCGTAATCGCCGTGCCCGGTATAGCTGATCGCGCCGCTCGTGCTCAGGCCGCCCAGCTGCACGAGCTGGTTCTCGCCGGTCAGCGTGATGTCGCCGGTCGCGTTGGCGTTCAGAATGCGCCCGGTGATGATGCCCGCATTCTGCGTGATCGAGCCCGCGCCTGCGCTCAGCCGGACATCGCCCGCATTCCCGGCGGTGATGTTGCCGGCCAGCACGATGCCGCTGGTGCCGGTATAGGTGATGTCGCCCGACTGGGTCGTCAGGCCATAGATCGTCCCGATGGTGTTGGCGGAACCTTGCAGGTTGATCAGATTGACCGCGTCCACCTCGAGCCCGCCGGCCGTGACCGAACCGCCGAACTGGGTGATGCTCGCGTCCGAGCTGAGCGACAGGCGGCCCGTGCCGATATTGATGTTGCCACTCAGATCGAAGCTCGAGCTCGAGCGGAAAGCAGCATCGCCGCCCGCCGTGATATTGCCGATCTCACCGATGCGGCCACCCAGGCCAATGCCGCCGCTCGCCGAGGCACTGAGCGTGTCCACGTCGAGATAGTCGCCCAGGCTGCCGATGCTGCCATTGGTGACGGTCAGCGAGACGTTGCCGCCAACCACATCGCCGAACCGGGTGTTGCCATCCGAAACGACGTCGATGTTGCCGCTGGCCCAGGTGATGAGGCCGGAAACGTCGCCGAGCTGGTTGGTGGCACTCGTCAGCGAGATATTGCCCGCGCGAACTTCGAGGAAATTGCCGGCGGTGTAGACGATCTTGCCGGCGCCCTGGGTGACGTCGCCCTGGCTCCACAGCTCTAGATAGGGCGAGCTGATCGTACCGGTCAGGTTGAGGCTGTCCTGGCTGTAGATCTGGGCAGCCGCGCTGATGTCGCCGATGCCGGTGATGTGGTTGTAGGTCCCGCCGCTGCCGCGCAGATCATAGACCTGCCCACCGCTCAGGTTGAGCCTGCCCGAGGTGACGATGCCGCCGGTCTGGTTGACAGAGGCAGTCGCGCCGATCGTCGCGAGCGACAGCGTCTGGCCGTTCAGCGCGTTGATGTCACCGGTGATGTTGAAGCTGTCGGCATCGGTATAGGCGATACCACCGCTGACCGCGCTGGCCAGCCCGGTGACGTTGACGACATTGTTGGTCGCGCTGGTCAGCGCCAGGCCGAGATTGGCATTGGCGCGGAAGTTGGTGGCCGTGATCCCGCCGCTGCTCTGCGTGATCGAGCGCGTGCCGCTGAGCGAGACATTCTGGCCCGCCGCCGCGACATTGCCGTTCAGCGCCAGATCGCGCGTGGTCGCGAAGACGATGCCGCCGCTGGTGCTGTTGCTCAGTCCGCCGACGGCGTCGATCGTGTTGCCCGCGTTGCTGAAGTCGATGCCGGTGGCGGCGCTGAGCGTCACGCTGGTGGCGTCCACCGCGACGGACTGGGTGATCGCGCCGGTATCGGAGATCAGCGTCAGCGCGCCGCGGCCGTTGTAGAATCTGAAGTCGCTGTTCGCCTCGATGCTGCCCTGGTTGCGGAAGGCGATGCTGGTGCCGCCCGAGCTGAGGTAATTGCCGATTGCGCCGACCTGGTTCGCGCCGATCAGGCTGATGTCGCCGCCAATGGCCGAGATGTACTTGGCAATGATCCGCCCGCCGGTCTGGGTGATCGCACCATCGGTGGACAGACCGATGCCGCTATTGGCGCCCGTGGTGATCGTGCCGGCGCTCTGGTTGAGCGCGTACCCGCTGAGTTCGATGCCGCCAGCCGCGGTGATGTCGCCGACGATGTTGAGGTTGGAACTGGACGCGTTGATCTGGACGTTGCTGCCGCTCTCAACCGTGTCGAGCGTATTGAGGTTCGTGAAATTGAGATAGAAATAGTCCTGGGCACTGCCGGTAAGCCGGTCCGCGCTGACATAGCCCGTGCCGTTGACCGCGCCGCCCGCATGGAGCGCCAGCGTGCCGCCCACGCTGCCGCCGGCCATCACGATGTCGCCCGGGCTGTTCACGGTCAGCGAGCCGCCGACCGACATGCCCGAGGCGATCGTGGTGGCAAGCGTCGAGCGCAGCGTCGCGTCGCCGGTGACGTTCAGCCCGAAGGTGCCGACGACATTGGCGTTGTCGAGCACGACCGAGGCGTTGGGCGCGGTGGTCGCGACGTCGAGCCGGTTCGCGGTGATCACATTGCCGGTCGCCTGGCTGAGCCCGTCTTCCGCGGTGATCGAGACGGTCTGGCCGGTGGCGGTGATGTCGCCTTCCAGCGTGACATTGCCGAGCAGGTTGAGCGCGATGCCGCCGCTGCCGCTGTTGGTGATCGTGCCGAGATGGTTGGCGGCGATCTGCCCGCCGGCGCCGGCACCCGAATAGATGCCGTTAACGGCGGAAAGGGTCAGCGTGTCGGCCGAGGACGAGCCGGCGCCGGTGAAATTGATGTTGCCGCCCGAGGTGATCGTCGCGGCGCCGGTGGCGTTCAGCCGGAGGTTGAGGTCGCCATAGGACAGGAAGCTGCCGCTGCCCATCGCGATATTGGCCTGCCCGCCGACGATGTTGATGACATTGCCCATGTCGAGCGTGCCGGCAGTGTTCAGGTTCAGATCATAGGTGTTGATCACCCCACCCGGGCCCTGGGTGATACCGGCGGCATTGGTGATCGTGGTGGTGCCGCTGACCAGGATGTTGCCGTTCAGGCCGAGCACCCCGGTGGACAGGTTCGAATTGGCCGTGAAGTCGCCGCCGTCGATCCAGATCGAATCGAGATTATCGAGCGCGTTGCCGGCGCCCAGCGTGGCGCTGCCGTTCATCAGGCGGAGCCGCAGATATCCGCCGGTGATCGTGCCGCTATCCTGGACCAGCGCGCCGTTGCCGACGAAGAAATAGACATATTGGCCCGGCGCGGTCACGTCGCCGGCGAGGTGCATGTCGACGTCGGAGGCGATGGCGATCCCGACATTGCTGGCGTTGCTGCTGTTGGTCAGGCCATCGATCGTGTGGATCTGGTTGCCGATCTGGCTGAGCACCAGCCCATCGACCGCCGAAGCGGTGAGGTGGTTGGCGATGACGGTGCCGCTGTTCTGGCGGATCGCGCCGGCATCGGCGATAAGCGTGACATGGTCGCCGCGCACATTGCCCGCGATCTGGAAGCCATTGATGTCGTGGAAGCTCACGTCACCGTCGGCGGTGAGCGCACCCAGCGTAGCGACGTCGTTGGCAGCACCCAGCGTGATCGCGCCGGTAGCGCCGCCCGCGGTGGCATAGAGCGAGATGGCGGTGAGCGTGCCGTT
Organism: Sphingomonas kyeonggiensis; assembly: GCF_014204495.1. GTDB lineage: Bacteria > Pseudomonadota > Alphaproteobacteria > Sphingomonadales > Sphingomonadaceae > Sphingomonas > Sphingomonas kyeonggiensis_A. The sequence goes on from NZ_JACHLN010000004.1 coordinate 75,216, forward strand.
GCTCTGGGTGATCGCACCCTGGGCGCCGAGCGTCAGCCTGCCGCCGACAGCGATGGTGTTGAGCAGGCTGAGCGAGGTGCTGCTCGTCGTGATCGTGGCGTCGCCCGAGGCGCTGACGGCGCCGAGATAGATGAAGCTGTTGGCGGCATTGCCGAAGCTGACGGCGCCATGCTCGGCCACCGCGGACAGCGAGGAGGCGGCTATGGCGCCCGTCGAGGTGATCGAGCCATTGTCCGAAGTCAGAGCAAGGGTGCTGCCCGAGGTGTAGCCGCCCAGCGCATCGAGATCGATCGACCCGGCATTGCGCAGGATAAGGCCGCCGTTCGTGGCCGTGGAGACGCTGCTCCCGGTGCTGTTGAAGCTGTTCGCCCCGTTGAAGGTGATCGCGTAGCCGCTCAGCGCGATGGTGTTTGCGACGATCCGGGCGTTGCCGACCTGGCTCAGGTTGCCGCTGCCGGTGAGATGGACGTCGTTGCCGGTGATCGTGCCGTCGAACTGCGAGATTCCGCCCGCACTCGCCCGCAGGTCCACGGTGCCCAGCGTGCCGGAGCCGGCAGTGACGTCGCCGGAAATCTGGAAGCTGTTCGCGTCGGTAAGCAGGACATTGCCGGACGTGGTGACCAGCTTGCTGACGCTGTTCACGTCGGAATTGAAGGTGAGATCGATCGCCCCGCCAGCGGTGAGCGACAGGTCGCCCGCCCGGATATACGATCCGAGCACGCCACCCGCCGTGGTGACGACCGCATTGCCGGTGGTGCTGACGGTGAGGTCGAGCGTGGAGGTACCGGCATTGTTGAAGGTGACGGTGCCGCCACCCTGGGACGTGCCGCCGAAGCTGCTGAGACTGTTGTTCCTGGCGAGCGTGATGCTGCCGGCCGCGCCGGTGAGCACGGTGTTGCCGGTCAGGATGCCGCCGCTCTGGGTGATCGAGCCAGTATTGGCGATCAGGCTGGCGGCGAAGAAGTTGCTCGTCGCGGTCAGGTCGATGCTGCCATCGCCGACCAGGGTGAAGCCGCTGGTGACCGAGGACGCGCCCAGCTTGATGTCGCCGGCGGTGTAGACCGTGGCGTTGGTCGCGGAAACGGTGAGCGTGTCGGCGTCGATCTTGCCGTGCGGCGTGGTGACGATGCCGACGGTGGTGGTGCCGGTGGTGATGTTGCCGCCGCTGGCGAGCGCGACGGTACCCGGCGCGGTGATGTCACCCTCGATGGCGAAGCCGTTGGTGTCGGAGATCCGGATGTCGCCGGCTGCAGTGATGAGCCCGTCGAGCGCTGTGAAGTTGTTGGCATAGGTCAGATTGATGCCGGTGGCGGCGTTCGCGATCAGCGTGGCAGCGGTAATGGCGTCGGTCTGGCCGATGCTGCCCGTGTCCGAGGTCAGCGTTAGCGTGCCGAAGGGGGTCGACGTGGTCGGCAGAAGGATGCTGCCGAGGTTGCGGATCGTGACGGTCGCGCCATTGCCATGGCCGACTTCGGTCAGCGTGCCGAAATTGTTCGCGCCGCCGAGCAGCAGATTGCCGCTGGTGCCGGCCGCGAACCGGTCGGCGGTGATCACGCCCGCAGTCTGGTTGATCCCCTGGGTGGCGTGGAGGATGACGCCACCGCCGGTGATGTTGCCCGTCAGCCCCATCGTGCTGTCGGTGAAGATGTTGATGTCGGTGCCGCCGGTGCTCTTGGCGGTCAGATCGCCAAGGCTGCGGATCCGGTTGTTGCCATAAGTGAAGGTCAGGCTGCCGTTGGTGGCAGTGGCGCTCAGCCTGTCGGCATCGATCGGGCCGCCGATGATGTTGCCGGTATCGGAGATCAGCGTGGTGTAGTGGTTGCTGCCGGCCTGGTTGGCGGACCCGCTCATGTCGATCGTGCCGACCGCGCGCAGCGTCAGGTCGTGGGTGACCGTGTAGATGCTGATCGAGGGGATTTCGTTCGCGCCGAGCAGCGACACGTCGGTAGCGCGGAAGCTCAGGCCGTAGTCGCCGGCCACCACCTTGGCACTGGCGTCCTGCGTGACCGACTGGGCGGCATCGAGCTCGACGCTGTAACCGCTGATCGTGCCGCTGTACTGCAGGAGTGAGCCACCACTCGAGTTCAGGCGGACATAGTTGGTCCCGCCGCCTGCGGTGACATCGCCGTCGAGGTTGATGTCGGCCTGGTTCTCGATGTCGATCGAGCCCGCCGACGAGGTCAGATAGCGATAGCTGCCGACATTGATGGTGACGGTCTGGTCGCTCAGATAGACACCACTGGCCGCGTTGATCCCCACCGAATTGGCGATCACGCTGTCGTTGTTGCCGGCGATGCCGCCGGCATCGACGGTCAGGTCGCCGGTGGTGTCGATCTTGAAGAAGACATCGGCGTTGCCGGTGAGATTGATGTCGCCGCCGTTGCTCGAACTCGCCCAGATAATCGCGTTGCCGGTGCTGTCGAGCGTGATGTTGTCGCGCGCGGTGGCGGTGACCTTGTTGGCCGAGATGGTGCCGCTGGGGCCGTGCCCGATCGTGCCGAAATTCGCTTTCAGCGTCGCGTCGCCGCCATTGGTGTTGAGCAGGCCGGCAACGGTGAGATTGCCATCGGTGTCGATCGCGAAATTGCCGTTGGTGGTGACGGTGCCGAGCTGGATGTTGCCGCCCGCGACCATGTTGGCGCTGGTCGCCGAGACGTTGAGCAGGCCGCCCGCGATGACCAGCCCGCCAGTGCCGGTGCTGATCGCCCCGCCCGAAGTGAGCGAGAGCGCACCCGCCGCGCGAACCTGGCCGGTAAGGTCGAAGGCATCGGCATCGACGAGGGTGACGTTGCCACCAGTGCTGCGGATCGCGCCGAGATGGTCGAAGTCGTTGCCGGCCTGATCGAGGACGATGTCGCCAGCCGCATTGGCCTTGAGCGTGCCGGCGGTGATGTAGCCGCCATTGATGCTGGTCTGGCTGATCCCGCCGGTGTCCGAGGTCAGGTCGACAGTCGCGCCGGCGCCCCGGACCAGATAGTCGAACACGATGTCGCCGACATTGCGGATCGTGATGTCGTGATAGGTCCCGCTGGAATCCTTATCGGTGTTGAGCCCGCCGAACACATCGACCTGGTTCGCGCCGGTCAGCAAAATGGCGCCGTCGGTAGTGACGTTGAGCCGGGCCGCGTCGATGATGCCGCCAGTCTGGGTGAGTGAACCGTTCTCCGAGCCCAGGCCCACATTGTAGCCGGTGATGTTCCCGGTCAGCGTCATGTCGCCGTTGAAGGTCCACAGGAAAACCGAGTTGGCGCTGACATTGCCCACCGAGGCGATGGCGCCGGAAAGATTGACGGACCCCACGCCCGACGCGGTCAGGCGCGAAGTGCTGATGCCGGAGTTGGTGCTGAAGATGCCGCTCGTATCCGAGATCAGCGTGAGCGCGCCACCGCCGCGATAGGAATAGCTGGCGAAGCCCGGGCTGAGATCGATGAGCCCCAGGTTGTGCAGCGTCAGGTCGCCGCCGATGTCCAGGCCCGTGATCTTGGTGAAGTCGTTGGCCCCACCCAGCGTCGTGGTGCCGCCGCTGGTCAGCGACAGGTCGGTGGTGTGCAGGCTCGCGCCGGTGCCCTGGCTGATCGTGGTGCTGGCATCGAGCGCCATCGTGGCGGCGGTGAGCGTCGTTCCCGCACCCTGCGTGAGTGCGCCGCTGTTCGAGGTAAGCGTCAGGCTGTTGCCGGTCGCGTCGATCGACTGGCTGATATTGAGGTCACCGCCATTGGTGAAGGCGATCGCCCCGCCCGCGCTCAGCGTGCCGAGATTGGTGATCGCGTTGGCGCTCGTCGCGCTGATCCCGGCGGTCGCCGACAGGTTCAGCGTATCGGCGGTAATCACGCCGCCGGTCTGGTTGATCGCGCCCAATTGGTCGGCAATCGTCACCGTCTGGCCGGTGGCGGTGATATTTCCGGCCAGCGTGGTGCCGTAGCCACCGTTGTTGGTGAAGATGCGGATTCCGCCGCTCGTCGTGTTGGTGACGGTGCCGAGCGCGATGATGTTGTTACCGCCGTAGAGAACGCCCGGCAGGTCGATGCCGGTGACGGCGCTCAGGTTGAGCGTGTTGTATGCGTAGACATAGCTCGACCCGTCCTGGGTGATCGCGCCGCCCGAGGTCAGCGAGATCGTGTTGCCCGTGAGGCCCTGCCAGATTTGGAGGTCGCCTACGGTGTTGATCGTGACGCTGTTGCCCTGCGTCTGGAGCAGGCGCGCGAACTGGTTCGCCCGGGTGAAGGTGACCGTGTCGCCCTGTGCCCCGAAAGCGCCGGCGCTGATGATGCCCGCGCTCTGCGTGATCGCGCCGCTGCCGCCGGCACGCAATATGATACCCCCGGCGCCGGCGGTGAGGTTGCCCGCCACGTCGAAGCCGTCTGCATCCTGATACTGGGTATCGTAATCGGTGTTGGTGATCCCGCCGATCGCCGCGACATTGTTGTTGGTGCTGCCCAGCTCGGTATAGCCCGCGGCGCTCAGGAAAAGCTGGTTCGCGCGGAGGTAGATGCCGGCGCCGGTGTTCTGGGTGATGCCACCGGTGTTCGAGGTCAGCCGGAGCGTGCCGCCCGTGGCATCGACGCGGCCGTTGAGAATGATGTTGCCGTCGTTGCGGAAGGTGATGTTGTGGCCGCTGGTGAACAGGTTGGCGTTGAGCCCGCCCACCGTGGTGATCGCATTCGCCTGATCGAGCGTGATGTTGTTGTTGGCGGTGGCGTATAGCGTACCGGCGGTGATCCTGGTGCCGGCGTTCTGGGTGATCCCGCCATTCATGGCGAGCAGAGTCACATTCGTGGCGGTGATGTCGCCGGTCAGGGCGAACCCGGGAAGATCGGTGCCGATCTCGATGTCGCCGCTCGCCGTCAACGTGCCGAGCGAGCCGATCAGATGGCCGCCCCCGCCGAGCAGGATCGACCCGTTCAGCGCCGTGGCGGTTAGCTTCGAGGTGGTGACGATATTGCCGGCAGAGATGTCGCCGGTGTCCGATGTCACGGTCAGCGCGCCGACCACGGTGGCGCCGCCGCCGGTCGTCGGATCGAGATCGATGCTGCCCAGGTTGCGCAGCGTCAGGTCGCCGCCCACCGAGAGGTCGGCGATGCTGGTGAAGGCGTTGGCCTCGCCCAGCGCCACATTGCCGCTGCTGGTGATCGACAGCGCGCCACCGTCCAGCGTCGCGCCGCTGGCCTGGGTGATCGCGGCGGCGCCGCTCAGCTTGATGATGTCGCCGGTGATCGTGCCCGAATTCTGCAGGATGCTCCCGCCTGACCTCAGGCTGACGGTGTTGCCCGTGCCGCCCGCGGTGACGTCGCCGTCGAGATTGATGTCGCCGGCGATGTCGATGCTGACCAGGCCATCGCCAGCGGCGAGGTGGCTGAAGCTGTCGATATCGATCGTGACGCCCGTGTTGACCAGGCTGATCCCGGTGCCTGCGGTGATCGACACCGTGTTCGCGACCACGTCGCCGCTATTATACGCCTGCCCGCCGGCATCGACGGTGAGTGCGCCGTTGGTGACGGCCTGGAAGCCGACGTCATTATTGCCGCTGAGATGGATGGCGCCGCCGCCACTCGAGTTCGCCCAGAAATTGGCGTAGCCGGAGCCGACAAGGGAGATCGCCCCGGTGGCGTCCGCCATCGTCAACCAGGCCGAGATCGTGCCGCCATTGCTGGTGATCGAGCCGTTGGACGTGGACAGGATCAGGTTGCTGGCGCCGGTGGCGATCGCGCCGGTCAGCTCGATGTTACCGTTGCTGCCCAGGTAGAAATTGCCGCCGCCGGTGCTGATATCGCCCAGCTTGATGTTGCCGGTCACATCGAAGCTGGCGCCGCCGAGCGCGGTCACTTCCAGCGTGCCAGCGGAAAGATGGCCGGAATTGGTGTTGATTGCCCCGCTCGTACCGAGCTGGACAAGCCCCGGCGCGCTGATGTCGCCAGCGATATCGAATCCATCCCCCTCGACAAACATGATGTCGCCGCTGGTGGTGCTGAGCCCGCCCACGGTGGTGACCGTGTTGCCAACGCCGCCGCCATCGAGCCGCAGTCCGGTCGCCGCCTGCGCGATCAGCGTGCCCGCATAGATGCCGCTGCCCTGGCGGATGCTGCCGGCGTCTGAAATCAGCGTCAGCGTGCCGACGGTGATGCCATAGCTGTTATAGCGGAAGTCGCCGATCGAGCGGATCGTGACGTCCTTGCCGGCGCCCGAGGTGAGGTACGGATCCTGATAGCCGAGATTGTTCGCGCCGCGCAGCAGCAGGTCGGTGGTTGCATGCGCTTCGAGATAATTGCTGGTGTTGACGCTGGCGCTGGCATGCTGGTCGATCGCTCCAGCCGTGGCATTAAGCGTGACGTCGTTGCCGGAGATCGTCGTGCCGGCACCCTGGCCGATCGACGTCCCGGACAGGCTGATATTGGTTCCCGCGACGACGTTGCCCGTCACCGAGAGCGCGCGGTTGGACGTGATTCCAATCATGCCGCCGGCGGTCACGGCGCCCAGCGAGTCGAGCGCGCCCGAAAGGCCTATCGATCCCCAGGCCGAAGCGGTGATGCGCGATGCGGCGATGGCATTGGGGCTGATGATATCGCCGTTATCGGACGTCAGGTTGAGCTGGCCGCCCGCGGTGTAGCCACCGCTCGACACCGGGGTGAGGTTGATCGTGCCGGCATTGCGCAGCGTCAGGTCGCCGCCAACGTGCAGGTCCTGGAGGCTGGTGAAGCTGTTCGCGCTGCCCAGCGTCGCGGTACCGCCGCTGGTGAGCGACAAGCCACCCGTCTGGACGAAGGCGCCGTTGGTCTGGGTGATCGTGCTGTCGGCGTCGAATATGATCGCGCTGGCGGTAATGCTGCCGGAGGACTGCTGGATCGCGCCGCTCCGCGAAGTGAAGCTCGCGGTGCCGCCATTCGCCTGCATGACGCCGCCGAGCCGGAGCACGCCGTCCATCGCGAGCGTGATGTTGCCGTTGGCCTGCAGGTCCCCGAACGCGGCGTCGCCGCCGTCGGAGCTGAGGTTGATCGCGCCGCCCGCGGTCACGTGCAGACCTCCGGCGATCAGGGCGTTCGTGCCCGAAGACGTCGCATCGCCCCCGACGGTGAACCGCGCGCTCGAGAAGGTGTTCACCTTGAAGTCGAGATTGCCGGTCGCGTTGACCGTGATGTTCTCGCCATCGGCGGAATTGGCCGTAAGGCTGGTGAAGCTGTTGGCCCCACGCAGGTCGATCTCACCAGCGGCATTGGCGACGACGGCGCCCCCGCCGGAGATGAAGCCACCGGTCTCGCGGATCGCGCCGCTATCCGCGGTGAGCGAGAGCTGGCTGCCAAGATTCATGGCGAATTCGTTCGACAGCGTGATGCCGCCGGTCGCGTGGACCGTCACCGCGCCGTTGGACATACCGCTGCCGAGATTGGCGTCGCCATTGACCTTGAACGAGCCGCCGCCGCCCAGGAACAGCTCCAGGCTGGATGCGGTGATCGAGCCGGTCGTGGTGTCCATGAAGCCGCGCACGCCGAGCGTGACCCTGCCGGGCGCACTGATCGCGCCGGTGAGGATGACTCCGTCCTCGTCGCCGAGATAGGTGAGATTGCCACCGTCGGTGGTGAGCGCCCCCAGCTTGTCGACTTTGTTCGCGTCGAACGAGTTGAAGTTGATGCCGGTATGCGCGCTAGCCGTGACCGTGTCCGCCGTGATCACGCCGGCGTACTGCCTGATATCGGTATTGTCGCTGTGGAGATTGACGGTGGCGCCGGTCTCGCCGACGTCGCCGCGCAACAGCACGTTCTCGGACGCGACGAAGTCAACCTTGGGGCCTGCGATCGCCCCGCCGATCGTCGTGACGTGCCCCTCGCCGGTGCCCGAAACCGGAGCCGCCGCAGCAGCGCCGTTCACGATATTGTGGTTGGCGCCGAGCACGATCGCGCCGGTCTCGTCCATCGTCGCGTCGGACGCGGTGATCGTGCCGGTGTTCATGACGCTGGCCACCAGGCCCGACTTCGAGACCGCCGCGACGAACACGCGGTTGCCGCTGATGTCGCCACCCAGGCTGATCGCATCGGAGCCGGACGTGCCGGCGCCGTCCGCGCCACTCGCGACCTCGAAGCTGAGCAGGTCCATGTCGTCGGTCGCGGTCTGCCGGAAGCTGATCTGGTATTTGGACGCCGAGCCAACGAGCACATTGCCGCCGTCCTGCGCCGAGATGCTCGATCCCGCCTCGGTGGTGACCACCGGCGCCACCAGCGCAATCGCGCCGCCATGGCTGGTGATCTGCGCGCCGTTCTGCACGGTGATGTTGCCGGTCCCCGCCCCGGTGAAGCCGAAGCTGGTCGAGCTGCCGTCGAGGAAGCCGCCCGCGCTGCCGTCAGTCGCACGGTCCAGCCCCGCCGTCGTGACGAGCAGGCCGCCGGTGCTGATCCGGGCGTTGGCGCCGATCACCACGCCATTGGCGTTGTAGATCCAGATATTGCCGCCCACCGCGCCGCCGGTGGAGCCGATCGTGCCGTTCAGATTGCCGTTGATCGTGCTGCCCGCGCCGCCCACGCGGTTGAGCACGATGTCGCTGCGATTGGCGAAGACGAAGTTGGCCGTGTCGCCCGAATTGATGTCGAACTTGTCCCAGTCGATCACCGTACGCGATCCGCCCAGCGTCACTGTGGTGGTGTTGGGAACCGACTGGTCGATGGTCGGCGTCGTGCCGTTGCTCTGCGCGGGCGTGGCGCCCTGGACGAGCTGCGCTTGCGCGGGTGCCGCCCAGACCGCGGCGAGCGCGAGCGCGCCGAATGCCGAGGTCGTGAACAGGCGGCGATTGGAGCGGCGGCGGGGAGCGGACATCTATTTATCCCTCAGAAGATCGAGGCGGTGAGGCTGACGAGGAAGCGGTCGCCGGGTTTGGGCACGCCAGGCGCCACCCGGTCGAAGGGATGCGCCCAGGCGGCGTCGATGGAGAACCACGGCCCGATCTGGGCGCGGACGCCGTAGCCGGCGGAACGCAGCGTCACCTGGTCGGCGCCCGGCCCGATATTGGTCAGGCGCACGGCGTCGAGGAACGCATAGGGCCGGAACACCGATCGCTTGGCGAACTGGAAGGGCGCGGTGCTGATCTCGAGCGAGGAGCCCAGTGCGCGATCGCCCGAAGCGGCCGAGGGGTCATAGCCCCGGCCGATCGACAGCCCGCCGGCGGCGAACTCCTCATAGGAAAGCAACGGCGTGTCGGTGTACTGCCAGCTGGTCGAGAGGCTGGCCGTGATCGGGCCGAACAGCCGGGCGCCGACCGACAGGTCCGCGCGAACCACCGTCGCATCCGGGTGCCCGCCGAAGCGCGAGGCATTCTTGTTGCCGAAGGGCGTTGCGCCCAGGCCGTTTATGCCCTTGCGGATTTCGAGCGAGCCGGTCGCCGCTACCGAGTGCGACGCCAGCTCGCGCGGGGCGAGATGGCCGTCGAGCTTGGCGAAGAACACGCGCAGCTTGTCGTCGGTCAACGTGGCGATGCCGCCGCCGAACTCGACTTTCTGGTCGATCCATTCGAGACCGCCCGACAGGTTCAAATTGTACCGGCGGTGGCGCAGCACCGGGTAGCTGAGCCTGGCATTGCCGGCGAAGCTGTTGCCGAGCAGGTTCAGCGGCTTGAGCGCCGCGCCCGGCCGCGTCCGCGCGAACGAGCCGGACAGGTCGAGCTGCAACCCCTCCCCGCCAAGCTTCACGCTCTCGGTCAGCTGGATGACACGCTGCTCGGGGCTGGTGATCGTGCCGTAACCGACGATGGTCGTGCGCTCGCCAAACGGGGTGAAGCTGTTGTAATCCACCCGCGCGGTAGCGAGGTCGCGCCCGATCGATTCCGAGCCGCCATTGTTCACCGAGAAGCTGGCCGTGACCGGCGTGCGCGAGATCGCGATGTCGAGGTCGACCGCTCCCTTGCCGCCCGGCGCCTGCTTGAGCGAAGCCTGGACGATCACGCCGGGAATATCCGAGGCAAGCAGCAGGTAGCGCTGGGCGACGTTAAGGTCGAACGGCGTCATGCCCTTCAGCTTGTCGAGATAGCGCTCGACCTGGCGCTGCGCCGGGCCGACATCGCCATGATAGCTGACCGAGGAGACATGTGCCTCGGTGACCAGCAGGACCAGCTTGCCGTCGGCGATGCGCTGCTCGGGGATCTCTACCGAAGCGAGCACGCCGCGACGCAGGTAGAGCGACGCCACCCGGTCGCGGATCGTGCAGATCGTGGCGAGCGGCACCTGCTTGCCGAGCAGGTCGGCATAGGCCAGTTTCAGCCTGTCGTCGGAAAGCGCGAGCTTGCCGTTATTGCCCTGGAACACGACGTCGCTCAGCGTCACCTTGAGGTCGCTGCCGGCAAAGGGACACGGCCCCGCTTCCATGTCGCGGAACAGCTCGCCGCGCGGCGCGGCCGGGATCGGCGTCTGCTGGGCAGGGTTGAGCTGCTGGCGGTTGGGCAGCACCTGCGCCGCCGCCGGCATGGCGAGAACCGCCGCGCCCATTAACAGGGAAGTGGCGAGCGCCTTCCGCCCGAAAGGGAGATGCTGCACGGCAACCTTGGGCATCGCTCGGCCTTTTTTTGTCTTGAACTGGAGAACCGGGAGGCCGCTCCACCCCACGACCCGGGCGAGCGATCCTGCGCGCGGATGGTACCGCAGGGCGGATTCTGCGTCTGTCGCTACAACTAGTGACAGCAGTGGAACGACGTCGCGGAAGGTCGGACTCTGCGGCCTGGAGCTGCGCATCGGCTGCGGTTCCGGGCCTAAGCCACGGTGAAGAAACTCCAATTCCATCGACGCCATCCCCCCGTCGCGATCCCGCGCGCACGATCCCGAGTGTGGTTGGGTACGGAGGCCGATAGGGAGCGAATAGCTCCCATATGGGAGTATCCCTCAGACGAGTCGGAGGGTGGGGACCGACATGGCGAGGCGCACCAGATCCATCTGGCGGTGGCAGCCCGTCTTGGCCTGGATCGTCTTCAGGCGGGTGCGGGCGGTGGAGAGCTGGATGCCCAGTCGCTCCGCCGCTTCGCTCAGCGGCACGCCCGCGATGACCGCCTCGGCCAGCCTCTCTTCCGATGGCGACAAGCCGAAACGCCGCGCGATCCAGGCGACCGCGCCCGGCGGGGTGTCGTCCGGATCGGAGACCACGAGCAAGACCTGCGCGGGAAGACTGGGCAGGTTGAATTCGGCCGCACTGGAAATCGGCCACAGCATCGCATGCAGCGCGCTCGCCCCGGCGCGGCGCGGCAACATCACCCCGCCTGGATCGTCCACCGCCCGCATCGGCGCATCCGCGCTCGCCCGGCAGGCAGCAAAGGCGGTTTCGAGCGCCCGGCTGCACTTGTCATCGAAGCTGCGCGGTTGGCCGAACCGGTTGAGCACCAGACAGTCGCCCCGAATGACCAAAGCATCGGCGCGGCGGTTCATCGTCATCACCCGGCCGTCACGATCGAGCACGAAGGCGGCGTGCATCCAGCCGTCGAATACCGCCTGCTGGGCCTGGCCGGCCATGCGGCTGTCCATCAGCGTGCGCCGCAGCTTGAACGCGCGGCCGAAATGCGGCGCGAGCAGACGGAGCAGCTGCATCTGGTGCTCGCGCCGATCCACATCATTGTCGCGATCGGCAAGCGAAAGCGACGCCCAGCCGCCGGGCTCCCGCTCCAGCACCATGCCGGTGCCATATCGGCCCACGCCATGCGGCAGCATGAAGTCGTTATAATGCTCCGTCCGGAACAGCTCCTCGTCGCTGATGATCGCCTCGGTCCGCACCGGCTGGCCCACGCCGTTGCGCGGCACGAAATCCACATAGGGGCTGGTCGAGAAATGATAGGCCGAATAGTCGCGCAGCGCCGCTTCGGAGAAGTTCGCCCGGATGTTGAGCGCAGCCGAGGGAACATGGCTCTCATGGCTGAACAGCGCGACCGTGATCTCGGGATAGATCGCCTCGATCCGATCGACGAGGCTCTGCCACAGGCACGGGTCGAGCGCGGCCTCGTAGATACCGCCTACCAGTTCCGCGACGAGCATCGGCGTCAGAGGGGCCGGGCTTGGCATGGACGACTCATTCTCTTGCCTGACCTGGGAAACGGAAGGTTAACCCAGCCAGGGTTCCGGAACAAATTGTAACGAGCGCGAAATATTGAGTATGTCGCTATTTATAGGGACAAGGTCGGGGCGTATCCGATGGTACAATCGCGAAAGCCGGGCGTGACGACACGCCCATCCGATCGCCGCTCCGGCCGCGCCGCTGGAGGCGGGCCGCTTCAGGATGCCCGAATGGCCGATTCCGCTCCGCCGCTGCTCAAGGTCGCGCTGGTGGAGGACGACATCGCCTTCCAGAACAGCTTCGCGGCAGCGGTGCGCAGCTCCGGCGACATGCATCTGGTTGGCATGGCGCATAATGTCGCGCAGGCGCGCAGGATGATTGCCGGCGATCCGCTCGACGTGCTGGTCGTCGATCTCGGCCTGCCCGACGGGTCCGGGATCGAGGTGATCCGTGCCGCGCACGATGCCTGGCCCGATTGCGGGATCATGGTCAGCACCACCTTCGCCGACGAAAAGCACGTCATTGCCTCGATCGAGGCAGGCGCGGCCGGCTACCTGCTCAAGGACAGCTCGGCCGAGAAGATCGCCGACGAAATCCGCGCGCTCCATGCCGGCGGCAGCCCGATCAGTCCGCGCATCGCCCGCCAGATCCTGCTGCGCTTCCGCCCCGCCGAGCCGGTACCGGCGGCCGCGGCGCTGGCGGAAGTCACGCCGATCGCCAACCCGCTTTCCCCGCGCGAGCGCGAGGCCCTGGAACTGATCACCAAGGGCTTCAGCTATGACGAGATCGCCGAACTGATGCAGGTCTCGCGCAACACGGTGATGACCTTCGTCCGGCGCATCTATCAGAAGCTGGAAGTCACCTCGAAGGCCGAAGCCATCTTCGAGGCCCGCAACCATGGTATCCTCTAGGACCCTGCGCGCTATCCTCGTCTATGCCGGGATAGCGCTGCTGGTACTGCTCGCCTGCTATTACGGATCGCGCCCCCGGGGGATCCACCTGACCAGCGCCGATCTGCTGGTGCAGGACACGCTGGGCTATCCACCGCCCTCGCGCACCCAGGACTGGCGCGCGCTGCCCGGCCAGTGGCAACAGGTCACCCTCCCCCATGCCCCGCGCCCGAGGATGGTGCCAGGCGCGGGCGATGCCGGCCTGCTGCCCACCCAGACGAGCTGGTATCACTTCACCCTCGGCCCGGAGCAGGCCGCACCAACCGGCGCCTATATCTATGTCCCGCGCTGGAAGACCGATGGCGAGCTGGCCATCTATATCGACGGACGGCTCTTCTATCAGACCCACGCCAATCTCCAGTGGAACGGCTCGAACCGTCCGCTGTGGATCCCGCTCGAGGAAGCGGCCGAAAGCACCCCGCCCAGGGACATATTGATCCGCATGCGCCATGTCCGCGGTATCGGCGGGGCGCTCTCCACCCTGTGGATCGGCGACTATCGCCAGCTCGGCGCCGCTTACTACATGCGCGCCTTCTTCCAGGCCGAGCTGCCCTATATCAGCTCGGCGCTGTTCCTTGCGACGGGGGTGTTCGCCTTCCTGATCTGGCTGCGTTCGCGGCGCGAGACGCTCTACCTGCTCTATGCGGTGATGACGGTCGCGACCTTCCTGCGCGTGATGCACGCCTATATGGGGGCGGACCGCCTGCCGGTGTCCGACGCCTGGTTCGGCTGGATCACGGTCAACTCCGTGGGCTGGACGGTGCTGATCACGCACCTCTTCCTGACGGCCCTCCATCACCACCATGTCCGCGTGCTGACCTGGATCATCACCCTTATGTGCGTGGGCTTCGGCGCGATCACCCTGCCGCTGTTCGAAGGCACGACCGACGCCACGATCATCTCGCCGCTGATGTACATCACCATGGTGGCGGTCGGCTCCGTCACCTTCGCCCTCCACATCCTCTGGAGCCGCCGGGCCGGTACGCTCGAGGGTGCCGGGCTGGCGATCTGCGGCCTGCTCTCGTTCATCCTCGGCGCGCGCGACATGCTGCTCCAGAACAACATCATCAACATCGAGAGCCTGTTCGTCTCCTTCTACGCCCAGATCTCGCTGATCATCGTCTTCTGCCAGATCATGCTGAGCCGCTATCTCAAGGCGATGAAGGCGGTGGGGGAAGCGAACGTCGTGCTCGTCCGCAGCCTGGCCGAGCGCGAGGCGGAGCTCACCGCCAGCCACCAGAAGCTGCGCGAGGTCGAGCGCCGCGAAGTGCTGTTCCAGGAGCGCCAGCGGCTGATGCAGGACATGCACGACGGGCTGGGTTCGTCGCTGGTCAGCACGCTGCGGATGGTCGAGCATGGCCATATCGACGAAGCGGACATCGCCCAGCTGCTCAAGGGCTGCATCGACGACCTCAAGCTCACCATCGACTCGATGGAGCCGGTCGAGACCGATCTTCTCCTCCTGCTCGGCACGCTGCGCTTCCGCCTCCAGCCTCGTCTGGAATCGACCGGCATCCGCCTGCGCTGGGATGTGCGCGATGTGCCGCCGCTCGGCTGGCTCGACCAGCGCCACTCGCTCCACATCCTGCGCATCCTGCAGGAAGCCTTCACCAACGTCATCAAGCACGCCGGCGCCAGCGAGATCGTCGTCACCACCGGGGTGCGGGATGGGCAGGTCTGCGTGGGCATCGCCGACAATGGCCAGGGCTTCGACGTGGCGGCGACTGGCGCGGGCCGTGGCCTGGGCAACCAGGCGCGCCGCGCGGAGGTGATCGGCGGCCGGGTTGAGCTGCTCTCCGGGCCGCAGGGTACCCGCTTTACGCTGCTGCTCCCGGTGGAGGGCGCGGCGCGGCCGCAGAGTGCCGCCGACTAAACGGAAGAAGGGGTTCCGGGCAGCAACCGCCGCTGATACCTCTGCCCCATGACCCAGACGGGATATGAAAGCCGCCCGCTCCTGCGCATCGCCCGCACCGGCGCACAGGGCCCGGCGGACCGAGACATCGCGGAGGAATGCCCGGTCGCGCTCGAATATCAGGGCATCGGCTATGCAGTGCTGATGGCGACGCCGGCCGACCTTATAGACCTGGCCTATGGCTTCTCCCTCTCCGAGCGGCTGATCGACCGGGCCGACCAGATCCTCGATGTCGACAGCTTCCGAGCCGAGCAGGGCTTCATCCTGCGCATCCGGCTCGCGCCCGAGGTGGCGGGCCGGATCACCGATCGCGTCCGCCACCGCGCGAGCGATTCCTCCTGCGGCCTCTGTGGCATCGAGAATCTCGAACAGGCGCTTCGCCCGCTCCCCCAGGTATCGCAGCCCTGCCTGGCCGATGACGCGGCATGCTTCGCCGCGCTTGCGGCACTGCCCGGGCACCAGTTGCTAAACCACGCCACCGGTTCGGCCCATGCCGCCGCGGCCTGCTCGGCGGACGGGGAGCCCTGGCTGGTCCGCGAGGATGTCGGCCGCCACAATGCCTTCGACAAGCTGATCGGCGCGATGGCCCGTGCCGGACGCGGCTGGGACGGCGGCTTCGCCCTGCTCAGTTCCCGCTGCTCCTATGAATTGGTCGAGAAGGCTGCGCTGGCGAACTGCCCGATGCTGGCGACCATATCCGCACCCACCACTCTAGCGATCGATCGCGCCGCCAGGGCGGGGCTGCGCCTGCGGGTGCTGGTCCGCGGCGACGCCCTGCTGGCGGCCGATCCCTAGAGTAGCGGCAGCTTGGGATAGGCCAGGAAGCGCGGCGCATCCGGCGAGACGCGGAGCCAGTGATCGGCATGCACCACGCTGCTCAGGACATGCGAGCGCTGGTCGAGGCTGGTATCGATCCGCACCCGCCCTTCCGGGTCAGGCACCCGCCGGCCGCGCAGGAACAGGGTGGTGCCCTCACGCGGCTCCGCATCCGCCGAGACCGGCGCACCCACCTCACGCGCCAAGCCGAGCATCCGCCGCACCGCCGCCATCACAAAGAAGCGGAAAGCGACCAACGCCGCCACCGGATTGCCCGGCAGGCCGAAATAGGGGCGCCCGTCGGGCAGTTCCGCGAACAGCAGCGGCTTGCCCGGACGCATCTGGACACCGTGGAAATGGATACGCACGCCCCGCGCCTCCAGCCCGCTGCGGACCAGGTCGAAGTCTCCGACGGAAACCCCGCCTGTCGAGATCAGGATGTCCGCGTCGCCCGGCACGAAGGCGGTATCAAGCATCTGCCCCACTGCCTCGGGCGTATCCGCCATCCGGCCGAGGAAGCGCACCGGCAGACCCAGGCTGCGCGCCGCGGCGAGGATCATCGGTGCGTTGCAATCGATCGCCTTGGCCTGGTCGGAAAGCCCGGCGCGATCGGCGGCAAGCTCGCTGCCCGAGGAGACCAGCACGAGGCGCGGCATCCGCCGCACCGCGATCCGCTCGATCCCGCAGGCTGCCAGCGCGCCGATCGTATCGGGCGTGATCAGATGCCCGGCCCCGATCAGTTCGCCGCCCCGTGCCATATCCTCGCCTCGGGCACGCACGTTGCGGAACGCCTCGATCGGCCGACGCACCCGCAAGCAGGCGCCCACGACTTCGCCAAACTCGCGAACGAGGATCGCATCCGCGCCCTGCGGAAGCCGCGCACCGGTGCTGATCGGCACGGCATGCCCGGCCAGCAGGCTGCCGGCCTCGCCGCCGGCGGGAAGGGCGCCGCCGAGCAGAAGGTCGACGGGGTTTTCCCGCGTCGCCGCCAGGACATCGGCGCTGCGCACTGCGAATCCGTCCATCGCCGAGGCCATGAAGCGGGGCACGTCCAGCTCGGCGATCGCCGGCCCGGCGCTGATCCGACCCAGCGCATCCCCCGCCTCGATCGACTCGATGCCGAGCGGCGTGACGGCATCTTCGATCATGGCCAGCGCGGCATCGACGCTCGGCCGCGGGCGCCGCTCAGTCATCGCGCCCGGCCAGCCGCGCCAGGTCTTCGGGCGTGTTCACATTGAGGATCGGCTGCTCGAGCCGGATGCCCCGCGCACCGATCCGCCGCGCCCAGCCGCGCATCGATCGATCCGCTTCCGTCAGGTGCAGGTCCAGCGTCGCGGCGAGTTCCACCGGCCAGAGCCCGACAACCGGCGCATCCTCGACGAAGCAGGGCGCTCCCACCGCTTGCAGCCGCACGCGCAGGTCCGCTGGTAGCCGGGGAGCGTCGCAAGGCACGCTCAGCACGGCATCGAAGCCGTGGGCAGCGTGCAGCGCCGCATTGATCGCTGCAAGCGGGCCAAGCCGTCCGCCCGGCCGATCCGCCAGCCCTTCCGGCCCGCACAGCAGCAGGGCATCGACCTGTGGGGCCAGCGCCTCCCGCACCCAGTCGATCAGCGCGCGCCCCTCGAGCACCGCCGCTGCCTTGTTCGATCCGAAGCGCCGCGATTCGCCTCCGGCCAGGATGGCACCCAATATCCGCACGGCTAACCCGTAACGACGCGAACCGGGATCGACTTGGCGGCGGGCGTGCCGCTGATCCTGTCGTAATGATCCAGCGGCAGCAGCGGGTTGAGCTCGGGATAATAGCCCGCCACCGCGCCGCGCGGCATCGCATAGTCGAGCACGGTCAGCCCATCCACGCGCCGAGCCACGCCGTCGCCGCTGATCGTCTCCAGCGCAATCTTCGCGCCCGCCTCGAGCCCGCGCGCGGCACGATCCTCGGCGTTCATGAACAGCACCATCCGGTCGTTGTAGACCCCGCGATAGCGGTCGGAATAGCTGTAGATCGTCGTGTTGAACTGGTCGTGCGAGCGCACCGTCGCCAGCCGCAGCATCTCCGGATCGTCGACCGGCGTGTCCACGTCCAGTCCCGGCAGGACGAGCATGTTCGCCTTGCCGTTCGGCGTCTTCCAGACGAGCCGGCGCGGCGCCACGTCGAGGTGGAAGCCCTTGGGATTGCGGATCTTCTCCGCGAATCCCGCATAGATCTCCGGATAGACCTCAGCGATCTTGTCGCGGATCGCTCCATAGTCATGGATATAGCGCGCCCAGTCGATCTTCGAGGCCGGCAGCGTCGCCATCGCCATGCGGCAGACGATCTCCACCTCGGGCAGGCAGTCCGGGCTCGCCGGATCGAGCACCCCGCGCGACGCGGTGACGTTCGACATCGAATCCTCGATCGTCACGAACTGCTCGCCCGCCTCGGTCTCGATGCGCTCTGAACGCGCAACGACCGGCAGGATCAGCGCATCCTTGCCGTGAATCAGGTGCCCGCGATTGAGCTTGGTCGCGATCCCCACGGTGAGGTCGAGCTTGCGCATCGCGGCATAGGCGCGGTCGGTATCGGGCACCGCGCGGACGAAGTTGCCGCCCAGCCCGATGAACACCCGGGCGGTGCCGTCCAGCATCGCCTCCACCGTCTCGACGGTGTGATGGCCATGCTCGCGCGGCGGCTCGAAGCCGAACACCTCGCGCACCCGGTCGAGATAGGCCTGGCTCGGCTTCTCGTCGATGCCGACGGTGCGATCGCCCTGGACGTTGGAATGGCCGCGAATCGGCGAGATGCCGGCGCCGGGCTTGCCGAAATTGCCCTTGAGCAGCAGGATATTGGCAACCTGCTGGAGCAGCCGCGACGACAGCTGGTGCTGGGTCAGCCCCATGCCGTAGCAGATCATCGTCGCCTTCGAGCGGATATAGACCTCGGCGCAGCGCCGGATCTGCGCCTCCTCGATCCCGGAGATGCGGACGATCTCGTCCCAGTCCTGCGCCATCACATCGGCGCGCAGTTCGTCGAGCCCGACGACATGCTCGGCCAGGAAGGCGCGGTCGAGGATCGGCTCGCCCGCATCCTCGCGCTCGAACATCACCTTCATCATGCCCTTGAGGAAGGCGAGGTCGCCGCCGATCCGGATATGGACGAACTCGCTGGCGATCGGCGTCGAGCCGAAGGTCGCCATCTGCACCACGTCCTGCGGCTCGGTGAACTTGATTAGCGCCCGCTCGGGCATCGGGTTGACCACCACGATCGGCACGCCGCGCTTCCGCGCCTCGACCAGGTTGGTCATCATCCGCGGCGAATTGGTGCCGGTATTCTGCCCGATGATGAAGATCGCCTCGGTATGCTCGAAATCCTCGAGGATCACCGTGCCCTTGCCCACCCCGATCGCCGGCGGCAGGCCGCGGCTGGTCGGCTCGTGGCACATGTTCGAGCAGTCGGGGAAATTGTTGGTGCCGAATTCACGCACGAAGATCGAATAGAGGAACGCCGCTTCGTTCGGGGTACGGCCCGAGGTGTAGAATTCCGCGTGGTGCGGACTGTCGAGCCGGCGCAGGTGATCGCCGATCAGCGCAAAGGCATCGTCCCACGATACCGGCACATAATGATCCGTCGCCGAATCATAGCGCATCGGCTCGGTCAGCCGGCCCTGCATCTCCAGCCAGTAGTCGGACTGCTCGCCGAGCGCGGTGACGCTGTACTGCGCGAAGAAGTCGCGGGTGACGCGGAACCTGGTCGCCTCGTGTGCCAGCGCCTTGGCGCCGTTCTCGCAGAATTCGAGCGTCTTCTTGCACTCGGGATCGGGAAAGGCACAGCTCGGGCATTTGAAGCCCCCGGGCTGGTTCATCGAGAGCAGCGCGCGGGAGCCCTTGGTGAAGACGCTCTGTTCGAGCAGCACCTTGGCGGTGGCCGCCGCCGCGCCCCATCCCCCCGCAGGAGAATCGTAGCGCTTATACCGTGGCTTGCTCTCGCCCATTCGCTTCACTCCGTCCCGCCCGGCATCGATGCTCTAGCACAGCTAGCCGATCGCGCGCGACGGAGCAGGAGAAACAAAGGTATGGGAATGTCGCGAGGAAAGGACGCGAACCCAGCATCGCTGCGCCGGCCACCCAACGCAGGGCGCCTTGCGGCGCGATCACATCATGCTGGAAAATAAGGAGGGAATGGTGGAGCCGAGGGGGATCGAACCCCTGACCTTCGCAATGCCATTGCGACGCTCTCCCAGCTGAGCTACGGCCCCATTCCTCGGGAGACGGGCCCTCTAGATGGGCCCTTCGGGTCTGGCAAGGGCCTTTTTTCGACCCTTGCCATTTTCCCGGAAATTACTGCTCTTCGTCGTCGCCGCCGGTCTCGACGCCCAGGTCGTCGTCGCCGCCCAGATCAACGTCGTCGTCCGCCGAGGGCTCCTCGTCGTCGTCGCCGATGTCCAGATCCTCGTCGCCGAGATCACCGTCCTCGGTCTCGGGCTTCTCGCCGTCCTTCTTGACCATCTCGAAGGGAAGCGGCTGCTTCGACTTCAGGATGGGCTCCGGATCCCATGCGAAGCCGCAGTTGATGCAGGTGACGGGTTCGTCCTTGGTCAGATCATAGAAGCGCGTACCGCACTTCGGGCACGCGCGCTTGGTGCCCCATTCCGGCTTCACCATGTGTTGCCTCTTCGCCTTTCAAAATCTCGGATTTCGGGATGTTGTCCCGGAAAGTGGGGCGCGCCTTGCCATGCCGCAAGGGCGCTGTCAAAGCCGCGCGTTATGTCTACCGCCACGCCCCGCCCGCTCGCCGTCTCCTCCCGTGGTCCGCTGAAGGGCCGAGTCACCGTTCCCGGCGACAAGTCGATCAGCCATCGCTCGCTGATGTTCTCGGCGCTCGCGGTCGGCGAAAGCAGGGTCGAAGGGCTGCTCGAGGGCGAGGATGTGCTGGCCACCGCGGCGGCGATGCGCGCGATGGGCGCGACGATCACGCGCGGCGAAGACGGCGTGTGGACCATCAACGGAGTCGGAGTCGGCGGACTGCTCCAGCCCGAGGGTGCGCTCGACATGGGCAATTCGGGCACCTCGACCCGCCTGCTGATGGGCCTGGTCGCCAGTCACCCGATCACCGTCACCTTCACCGGCGACGCATCGCTCTCCAGCCGCCCGATGGGCCGCGCGATCGAGCCGCTCAGCCAGATGGGCGCCGAGATCACCGCCAGCCCGGGCGGCCGGCTCCCCCTGATGTTGCGGGGCATCAATCCCGCGGTGCCGATCACCTATACCCTCCCCGTCGCTTCCGCCCAGGTGAAGTCGGCGGTGCTGCTCGCCGGCCTCAACACCCCGGGCATCACCCGCGTCATCGAGCCGGTGCCGACTCGCGACCATAGCGAGCGCATGCTCAAGGGCTTCGGCGCCGAGCTGACCGTGGAAGACAGCCCCGAGGGCAAGATCATCTCGATTCGCGGTGAAGCGGAACTCAAGCCGCAGCACATCGTCGTGCCGGGCGATCCTTCCTCGGCGGGCTTCTGGATGGTCGCCGCCTCGATCGTGCCGGGCTCGGACATCACCATCGCCAATGTCTGCATGAACCCGACCCGCACCGGCCTGATCCAGGCCCTCCGCATGATGGGCGCGTCGATCGAGGAGGTCGATTCGCGCGAAGTCGGCGGCGAGCCGGTGGCCGATCTGCGCGTCCGCCATGCCCCGCTCAAGGCGATCGAAGTCCCGCCCGAGCTCGCCCCCAGCATGATCGACGAATATCCGATCCTGTTCGTCGCCGCCTCGGTCGCGGAAGGCCGCACCGTCGCGCGCGGCGCGCATGAGCTGCGCGTCAAGGAATCGGACCGGATCGCGACGATGCGCGCCGCGCTCGAAGCCAATGGCGTGGTGCTTGAGGAGTTCGACGACGGCCTGGCGATCACCGGCACCGGCGGCGCGCCGATCCCGGGTGGCGGCGCGGCGGTCTCGAAGCTCGACCACCGCATCGCGATGAGCATGACCGTGGCCGGCCTTGCCGCCGCCGCGCCGATCGCCATCGATGACGTGGCGCCGGTCCAGACCAGCTACCCTGCCTTTTTCGACGTGCTGGACAGCCTGACCGCATGACCCGGATCGGCCGCCGCGCTTTCCTCGGCGGCCTCGCCGCCGGCGCCATCGCCCTGCCCGCCTGGGCACGGATTGCCGGCAGCGACATCCGGTTCGCGCCCGACCGGGAACTGATGGTCCCGGTCGAAGGCGGCAGCGTCTATGTCCGGATCAATGGCGACCTCAAGGGCCCGCGCCCGCCGCTGATCTACGCGCATGGCGGCCCCGGCGGCGATCATTCGGGGCTCCTTCCCCTCACCGCGCTCGCCGGCGAGCGCGCGGTGATCCTGTGGGACCAGCTCGACAGCGGCCGCTCGGATGCCCCGCTCGATCCGAAGAACTGGCAGGTCTCGCGCTTCGTCGACGAGATCGACCGCATCCGCGACGCGCTCGGCATCACCCGCTGGCATGTCGGTGGCGGCAGCTGGGGCGGTACGCTCGCGATCGAATATGGCGCGCGCCGGCGGCCCGACACCGCCAGCCTGATCGTCCAGTCGCCGCTTGTCTCGACCAGGAGCTGGATCGCCGATGCCAATCTGCTCCGCGCGCGGATGCCGGCCGAAGTCCGCACCACGCTGGAAAAGTGCGACACCGCCGCTCCGCCCCCGGAAGCCACCTGCGAGGCCGCGACCTGGGACTTCTACCGCCGCCACGTGATCCGCTCGAAGCGCGCCGACGGCATCGCCGAATACCGCGCCAGGGCACCGCGCGACGCCGGCGATACGCTCTACAACCGGATGTGGGGCAAGGCCGAGTTCGTCTCGACCGGCACGCTGCGCGACTATGACGGCGAACCGCTGCTCAAGAGACTGGATGGCCCCAGGACATTGTTCGTCTGCGGCGAATATGACGAGGCCCGGCCCGAGACCGTCTCGACGTTCGCCGCGCGGGTGCCCGGCGCCACCTTCAAGGAAGTGATGGGATCCGCCCATTCGATCCTGTCGGACCAGCCCGAGGCCTATCTCGCCCTGCTGCGTGACTGGATGGCGCGTCACGACGCTATTTGATGCCGATTCATGTCCGAATCGCTTGACGCCGCGCCCGCGTGCCGCGAACGCTCGGGCATATGATCATCGCAGTCGACGGACCGGCAGCCTCTGGTAAGGGCACCATCGCGCGCGCCCTCGCGCAGCATTACGGGCTGCCGCATCTCGATACCGGGCTGCTCTATCGCGCCGTCGCCGCCACCGTGCTGCGCGAGGATCTCGATCCGTCGAAGGAAGCCGATGCCGTCTCGGCCTGCAGCTTCGAGGATTATCTGCTCGACGATCCCTGGCTGCGCACCGATGAGGTGGGCAAGGTCGCCTCGGTCGTGTCGGCGCACCCGCTGGTCCGCGCCGCGCTGCTCAACCGCCAGAAGAAGTTCGCCCGCCAGCCCGGCGGCGCGGTGCTCGACGGGCGCGACATCGGCACGGTGATCGCGCCGGATGCCAACGTGAAGCTGTTCGTCAAGGCGACCCCGATGATCCGCGCCCAGCGCCGCCATCTCGAGCTGCGCAAGAACGGCGTGCTCACCAGCCTCGACAAGGTGCTCAGCGATATCCGCGCCCGCGACGAGCGCGATTCCAAGCGCAGTGAGGCGCCGATGCTCCAGGCGCCCGACGCGGCCCTGCTCGACACCAGCTTCCTCTCGATCGACGCCGCCGTGCAGCGCGCGATCGCGATCGTCGAGAGCAAGACCAACGCGCCCGCCTGAGGCCGCGCGCTTCTGGTTAACGCCTTTATAACCATGACTGCTCAGTATTGTCCCGGAGGAACCCCGGGGGATTACCATGCAGATGACGGTGCGCGCGTTCGAGATCGCGGAGCTGCTCGACCAGGCGCCTGACGGGATCGAAGTCCTGTCGCTCGATTGCTTCGATACGCTGATCTGGCGCAACACCCATGCGCCGACCGACGTGTTCGCCGATATCGAGTTTGTCGGCGGCGGCGTCGAACCGCGGATGTGGGCGGAATCGCATGCCCGCAAGCGCGCCTATCTGCGCACCGGCGCCCGCGAAGTGGGCCTCACCGACATTTATCGCGAGATGCTGGGCAATGCCGACGACGCCGAGATCGAGGCCGCGATCGGCCGCGAGCTGGCGATCGAGGCCGATCACGCCTTCGCCTTCGCTCCCACCGTCGCGCTGATGCGCGAGGCCAAGCGCCGCGGGCTCAAGCTGATTCTCGTCTCCGACATGTACCTGACCGAGGCGCAGCTGCGCGCGCATGTCGCCGGCGCCGCGGGCGACGATGTGCTGGCGCTGGTCGACCAGGTCTTCGTCTCCAACGCCTATGGCGAGGGCAAGCGCGACGGGCTGTTCCCGCAGGTGCTCGAGGCGCTCGGCGTCTCGGCCGACAAGATCCTGCACGTCGGCGACAATCGCGCCGCCGATTATGATTCCGCGATCGAGCATGGCCTGCATGCCGCGCATCTCGTCCAGTTCGATGCCGATGCCGCCGCGCGGTTGCGCATGGAAGCGGCGACCGCGCTGATGCTCGATCCGCAGTGCGGCATCACCCGCCCCGTCGCCCAGCCCCACCGCGCCCAGATCGCGATGCGCCGCTCGGACGATCCTGCCTATATGCTCGGGCACGACATCGTCGGCCCGGGCCTCGCTACCTTCGCGCATTGGCTCAAGAACGAGCTGGACGAAGCCAGCGCCAAGGCCGGCAAGCCGGTCCGCCCGCTGTTCGTGATGCGCGACGGCTATCTGCCCTGGAAGGTATTCGACGCGCTCTATCCGGAGATGGGCGCCAGCACGGTCGAGATCAGCCGCTTCGTCGCGCTGCGCGGCAGCATCGCCGACGAGAAGTTCCTCGACCATTATCTCGAGGAATGGACCGAGCGCCTGCCGGTCCGCTCGCTGGCGCGCCAGCTGATGCTGTTCAGCCACGAATACGCCAAGTACGACAAGGCGACGGATGCCGACGCGGCCAAGGTGGAGCGCGAGGCGTTCGTGAAGTGGGTGCGCAAGGATCGCGACATCCAGCGCAAGATCTTCACCCGCCGCAACGCCTTCCTCAAGAAGATCATCGCGCATCTCTCCGCCGCCGGCGTAGAGCAGGGCGATGCGGTGATGCTGGTCGATATCGGCTATAACGGCACCGTCCAGAACCTGCTGACCCCGATCCTCGCCGAGGCGATGAACGTCAGCGTTTCCGGCCGCTACATCTTCCTGCGCGAGAAGCGCCAGTCGGGCCTCGACAAGCGCGGCATGATCGATGTGCGCAATTTCGACTATCGCACGCTGCATGCGCTTTCGCGCTCGATCGTGGTGCTCGAGCAGCTCTGCAATGTCGAACAGGGCTCGACGATCGACTTCGATGCCGATGGCACGCCGGTGCGCGAGAAGACCGATGCCAAGGCGGCGAGCAACGCCACTCGCGGCGTGGTCCAGGCCGCGTGCCTCGACTTCGTCTCGGAAGCCGCCGGCCCCAGCCGCGTGCGCGCGCCCCGCGCCGACGGCCTGGACAGCCGCTGCCGCGCCGCCGCCGCCAGCTTCGCGCGCCTGTTCTTCCTGCCCAATGCCGGCGAAGTCGGCGTCTTCGAGAGCTTCGATTTCGACTATAACATGGGCAGCGCCGCGTCGGTGACCCTGGTCGACAAGGGGCGCGGCCGGCATGGCCTGCGCCGTCGCGGCCTCACCTTCTACAATGATCAGCTGCCCCAGTTCATGTCGGCGGAGCTTCAGGCCCAGGGCCTGCCGGTCAGCCTCGCCAACTTCACCGCCTCGCGCTTCAAGCTCGATCTGCGCTCCACCGATTTCGAGGTCGGCGGCATCAAGGTGCCGGTGATCCTGGCCGGTGCCGCGCAGCAGGGGGTGATGGACTTCACGGCCTGGCCGACGGCCGAGGGCTATTATCATGTCCGCGTGCCGGTCGGCCCGCAGCGGCCGGTGGTCGCGGTGCAGCTCGGCCAGATCTGCGAATGGGTCCAGGTCGAGGAGTTCGGCTTCATGCCGCTCGAGGACATGTGGGACGGCAAGACCGCGTCCACCGTTCCCGCCCAGGCGACCGCGGACGCGATGGAGCAGATGAGCCCGGGCCTGTTCCGCGCCGGTCCCACCGGCGTGCTGATCGCAGCCCCGCCGGCGGGCACCGAGCCCATGGTATTGTCGCTGGTGTTCCGTCCCGTCGTCGCCCGCAAGGCGGCCGCGGAGCTGCGCGTGGCGGCCTGACCGGCCGCCTCGCCCTCGCCCCTGGTCCTAGCGCCGGAGTTCGACCTCGCCTTCGCCCGGCTCGGTGAAGCCGCGCAGGATCTGCAGCATGCCTTCGGTGCCGAACAGCTGGTAGAGCGTGTTCAGCCCCTGGGCGAGATCGCCGCCGAACTGGAAGGAGAAGCGGTCCATCCCGCACTCCGCCATTTCCACCGGTCCGCCGGAATAGTGCAGCCGAACGTCCTTGAAGCTGCAATTCCGGTAGGTATTGCCGTCCAGCGTTACCGTAACCCCTTCAAAATGCTCGTTCTCATATACCATATCGATTCCTCGAGACCTGATCCCAAAGCCTGCACGTCGCACCTCGCCCGCTTCTCCGCAATGCTTGCGGATAAGGGCTGTTTCCGCTAAGGCGCGCGCGTCCGGCGGGCAGTGCCCGCGGAGGAAGGCGCGGAGAGTTGACTCTCACGCGCCCTTTTCGCTTTCACCGGCGGCTAGTCCTTCCTCCGCTTGCTCCTGCGCGACGGATGCCGCGATCGGCGATCGGCCGCCGCGGCGACTCTGGCCCAAAGACCGCCGGATCCAACCGGCTGGCCGGAAAAACATTGTTAGGAACTGAAACCCTTATGGCCACTACGGCAAATCCGAGCCGCGACGATTTCGCGGCCCTCCTCGAACAGACCCTCGGTCAGGCAGACGGCTTCGAAGGCCGCGTCGTGATCGGCACCGTCACCGGCATCGAGAATGACCTCGCGGTCATCGACGTCGGCCTCAAGTCCGAAGGCCGCGTGCCGCTGCGCGAATTCGCCGCGCCGGGCCAGAAGGCTGACCTCAAGGTCGGCGACGAAGTCGAAGTCTATGTCGACCGCGTCGAGAACGCGAACGGCGAAGCGATGCTCAGCCGCGACCGCGCCCGCCGCGAAGCCGCCTGGGACAAGCTGGAAGCCGAGTTCGCCAAGTCGGCTCGCGTCGAGGGCGTCATCTTCGGCCGCGTCAAGGGCGGCTTCACCGTCGACCTCTCGGGCGCGGTGGCCTTCCTCCCCGGCTCGCAGGTCGACATCCGCCCGGTGCGCGACGTCACCCCGCTGATGGACATCCCGCAGCCCTTCCAGATCCTCAAGATGGACCGCAAGCGCGGCAACATCGTCGTGTCGCGCCGCGCCGTGCTCGAGGAGACCCGCGCCGAGCAGCGTTCGGGCCTCATCCAGAGCCTGGCCGAAGGCCAGATCATCGACGGCGTCGTCAAGAACATCACCGACTATGGTGCGTTCGTTGACCTGGGCGGCATCGACGGCCTGCTGCACGTCACCGACCTGAGCTACAAGCGCGTCAACCACCCGTCCGAGATGCTGAACATCGGCGACACGGTGAAGGTGCAGATCATCCGCATCAACCGCGACACTCAGCGCATCTCGCTCGGCATGAAGCAGCTCGAGAGCGATCCGTGGGATGGCGCCGGCGCCAAGTACCCGGTCGGCGCGAAGCTGTCGGGCCGCGTGACCAACATCACCGAATACGGTGCGTTCGTCGAGCTGGAGCCGGGCATCGAAGGCCTGGTCCACGTCTCGGAGATGAGCTGGACCAAGAAGAACGTGCACCCGGGCAAGATCGTCTCGACCTCGCAGGAAGTCGAAGTCGTGGTGCTCGAGGTGGACGCCGAAAAGCGCCGCATCTCGCTCGGCCTCAAGCAGGCCCAGGGCAATCCGTGGGAAGCCTTCGCCGCTGCCCACCCGGTCGGCACCGAAGTCGAGGGCGAAGTCAAGAACGCCACCGAGTTCGGCCTGTTCATCGGCCTGGACAACGACGTCGACGGCATGGTCCACATGTCGGACATCGCCTGGGGCATCTCGGGTGAGGACGCGCTCAACCTGCACCGCAAGGGCGAGGTCGTTAAGGCCATCGTTCTCGCCGTGGAGCCGGACAAGGAGCGCATCTCGCTCGGCATGAAGCAGCTCGAGCGTGGTGGCGTTGCCGCTGCCGGTTCGACCGCGTCGGCCGATCGCCTCAACAAGAACCAGGTCGTCACCGTGGTCATCCTCGAAGTCCGCGACGCGGGCCTCGAAGTGCAGGTTGGCGAAGACGGCGCGACCGGCTTCATCAAGCGCACCGACCTCGGCCGCGACCGCGACGAGCAGCGTCCGGAGCGTTTCGCTGTCGGCCAGAAGCTCGATGCGATGGTCACCGGCTTCGATCGTTCGAAGAAGCCGACCTTCTCGGTCAAGGCGATGCAGATCGCCGAAGAGAAGCAGGCTGTGGCGCAGTACGGCTCGTCCGATTCGGGCGCGTCGCTGGGCGACATTCTCGGCGAGGCCCTCAAGGCCCGCAACGAGAAGAACTAAGACCTTTCGGAACGGGGAGCGGCAAAACCGCTCCCCGTTTTCGATTATTCCCGATTATCATAGGTTAATAAGCAATCTTCGCCTTGATGAAGATTGCTGAACGGGGCTAGAGAGTCCGTAAGGGATTGGTGTTCGCACGGAATCCGCATGTCCGTGTGCGCAAAGGGAGGGTTGCGGATGATCCGCTCGGAACTGGTTCAGTTGCTGGTGCAGGACAATCCGGGCCTCTCGGTCCGTGAGGTCGAGAAGATCGTGTCCGTCTTTTTCGATGAGATCGTCGGCCGCCTCCAGCAGGACGGCCGAGTCGAGCTCCGCGGCTTCGGCGCCTTTTCCACCCGCGCACGCGATGCGCGTACCGGCCGTAACCCGCGCACGGGTGAGACGGTCGAAGTCGACGCCAAGCGCGTCCCCTATTTCAAGCCTGGCAAGGAAATGCGCATCAAGCTGAACGTCTGACGCCGCGCGCCGGATGGCGCGCGTGCTTGACGATGCTTTGCGCATGCGCTTCGTGCGCCTGCACGATGCGGACGTGGCGGAACCGGTAGACGCCGGAGACTTAAAATCTTCTGCCCTTCGGGGCGTGCGGGTTCGAGTCCCGCCGTCCGCACCAGCGCTGAGCCGGCATCCCCACCACCCCAAGCAGGCACCACGGCCGGATTACCCCGACCGCCGCCTCGGTGGTCATGATCGCATCGCCGGATCGGCGGGGGTTGGCAGCCCATGCGCGGCGCCATACACCAAGCCTACCCCAGCCGGATCCATTTCCCGATGCGCCCAAGCTTCCTTGCCCTGCTGCCCCTGCTCGCGCTTGCGGCGTGTGGCGGCGGCGCGGGTCAACGGCGCGACAATACCGTCGTTGTGGTGAGTGCCATCGGCAGCGGCAGCACGCTCGCCGATCCCGATACCGGCCCACTGGATCCCGCGCATCGCGTGCTGATGGGCGCGGCTGCGCAGGGACTGGTACGCTTCGACGCCACGGGGCAGATCGAGCCCGGCCTGGCCGAGCGTTGGATCGTGATCGACGACGGCCGCAGCTACATCTTCCGGCTGCGTGACGACGCGACCTGGCCCGATGGCGAGGCCGTCACCGCCGGTGAAGTCGTCCGTGTCCTGCGCCGCGCCATTCAGCCGCGCTCGCGCAATCCGCTCGCTCCCTTCCTCGCGGTGATCGACGAGATCGTCGAGATGACTCCGCAGGTGATCGAGGTGCGGCTGAAGCGTCCGCGCCCGGACCTGCTCAAGCTATTCGCCCAGCCGGAGATGGCCGTGTTCCGGCTCGACAAGATCGATGGCAGCGGCCCGTTCCGCGCCACCCCGAACCGCGCGGGCGTGCTGCTCAGGCCCATCCCCGAACCCGGAGATCCGGACGAGGCGGCAGCGCCGCGCCCCCAGGAGACCCTGCAGTTCCGTGGCGAGCGCGCCTCGATGGCGCTCGCCCGTTTCCGGGAAGGACAGTCCGATCTGGTGCTGGGCGGCAGCTTTGTCGATTGGCCCCTGGTCGGCGTGGTCGGCATCGCCGGCCCGAATGTGAAGCTCGACAACGCGCTCGGGCTGTTCGGCCTGGCCGTCGCCTCGCGCGAAGGCTTCTTCGCCGATCAGGCCAATCGCGCGGCGATCGCCATGGCGATCGACCGCCCCACCCTCACCCGTCAGATCCACCCCGATTGGGCCCCGGTCGAGACGCTGCTGCCCAGCCAGCTCGATTCCGCCAACGCGCCCACCCAACCGGCCTGGGCGTCACTCGATCTCGACGCGCGCCGGCAGAATGCCCGCAATGCCGTGGCCAACTGGCGCCGAAGCCACCCGGGACCGGTCACCGTACGGGTCGCCCTGCCCTCCGGCCCCGGCGCCAATCTTGTCTGGTCGCGGATCGCCGAAGCGCTCTACGCCATCCGGCTGACCCCGGTCCGCGTCGCGCAGGACGCCCCCGCCGACCTGCGGCTGATCGATGCCGTCGCGCCCTATGACAGCGCCCGCTGGTTCGTCGCCACCGCTTGCGAAGCCTGCTCGCCGCAAGCCCAGGCGCTGATCGAAGCAGGTCGCGATGCGCCCGACCTCGACGCCCGCGCCGCACGCATCGCCGATGCAGATGCCGCGCTCACCGCCGATGTCGCATACATCCCTATCGCCCAGCCCTTCCGATGGTCTATCGTCGCGCTGCGGCTGCAGGCCTGGCAGGGGAACGCCCGGGCGTGGCACCCGTTGAACCACCTGCGCAACGAGACGAGGTGAACGTGGCGAAGACGACGCGGATGGCTTCGGGGGCAAGGGCGGCGGCGAGTGCGCTGCCGCTGGGCACGCATGCGGCCGATGTCCGCAAGCGTGTCGAGGCGATGGAGCATCTGCTCGAGCGCAGCGTGCCGATCCCCGGCACCAAGGCCAAGGTCGGCCTCGACGCGATCCTCGGCCTGGTCCCCATCGGCGGCGACGTGATTGCGGCGCTGCTCGGCCTCTACATCGTCTGGGAAGCCCGCAACCTGAAGATGCCGAAGGCGACGATGATCCGCATGCTCGGCAATGTCGGCTTCGACTGGGCGATCGGTCTGGTGCCCGTGGTGGGCGACGCAGCCGACTTCCTGTTCAAGTCGAACAGCCGCAACCTGAAGCTGATCAAGCGCCACCTCGACCGGCACCACCCGGGCACCTCGACGATCGACCACCGCTAACGGCGGCCGCCGCCCCGCCAGATCTTGAGCGCGGCGCTGTCCGTCGCGCCGCCGCTGTTCGGCTTGCAGCGCTCATAGCGCAGCCCGGTGTCGAGGCAGAGCCACAGCTCGTCGAGCCAGTTCTCCTTGGTCACCGTCACGCGGATCGCCTCGGCCGGAATGTTCGGATTGGCGGCAGCGAAGCGCGCCTTGAACTGGCCGACGGTCAGGTCGCCGCGCGAGAGGCGATCCATGTCCGGATAGCGCACCAGGTCGTAGAGCCGCTTGGCCGTGGCGAAATAGGTGGCGGGCGACATCGTCGTGCAGGTGCCGTGCTTGGCCCATTCATGCTGGATCAGCTGGGCCGAGGGCGTGGTGCACAGCATCTGCTTGATCTGCGCCGGCGGCAGGATGCGCGTATCGGCGCAATATTGCGGCCAGGTCTTGCCCGTCCCGTCCGGCCACAGGCCATGCAGGGTGAAGCCGAAGCGGGCGCCCCGGCCGCAGCGGAAGCGGTTCTCCGGATTGGCCGCATCCGCGCGGCACAGGCCGGGGTTCCAGGTCAGCGCCAGCGTATAGCTGCCGATCGGCAGGATGCGGCGCGGCTGCTTGGCATCGGGCAGGTCCGGCCGCGGCCGCTCGACGCCCGCGGCGGGGCGACACATCAGCGCCTGGGCCGATGCCATGCCCGGCAGCAACGCGAGCCCGGTGCCGGCGATCCCGAGAAGCCGCTTGCGCATCGCCATCTTCCTCATCCTTGGGTGAAATCCAGGCCGATATCGGCGGCGGGCGCCGACTGGGTCAGCCGGCCGACGCTGACATAGGTTACGCCGCTTTCGGCAAGCGAACGGATGGTATCGAGCCGCACCCCGCCCGAAGCCTCGGTCGGCACCCGTCCGGCGACCAGCGCCACCGCCTCGCGCAGTGTCTCCGGCCCCATATTGTCGAGCAGCAAATGGGTGGCGCCGGCTTCCAGCGCCGGCTCGATCTGGTCGATCCGATCGACCTCGACGATGATGTGTTCGATGCCCGCGGCCACCGCGCGGCGCGCCGCCTCGCCCACTGAACCGGCGACGGCGACATGATTGTCCTTGATCATCGCCGCGTCCCACAGGCCCATGCGGTGATTGGTCGCCCCGCCCATGCGCGTGGCATATTTCTCCAGAACGCGGAGACCCGGAAGCGTCTTGCGGGTATCGAGCAACGTCGTGCCGGTGCCAGCGATCGCATCGACATAGGCGCGCGCCATCGTCGCGATGCCGGAGAGGTGCTGCACCGTGTTGAGCGCCGACCGCTCGGCGGTGAGCAGCGCGCGGGCCTTGCCGCGCAGCCGCATGAGATCGGTACCGGCGGGCACCTGCTGCCCGTCCTCGACCAGCCGCTCGATCTCCACCTCGGGATCGAGCGCGCGGAAGAATGCCTCGGCGATCGGCAGACCCGCGACGGTGATCGCGTCGCGGCTGTCCATCACGCCGGTGAACACGGCATCCGCCGGAATCACGGCGGCGGAAGTGATGTCTCCCTTGTCGCCCAGATCCTCGGCAAGGGTGGCGGCGACGAAGGCGTCGAGATCGAAGCGGTCGAGCGTGAAGGCCATGCGCTGCCCTTAGGAGCCATGCCCGGCGGCGGCAATGGCGACCTGCCGAACGGATGCCATTGACCGAAGCCAGCCCGCCGGGTCATCGATAGCCCATGGCCGATGTCGAACCCGCTCTGTTCCCGGTTATCCGTGGCCTGCACACTTATTGGCAGCGCAAGACCCGCCACCTCGCCGCGCCGCCCGAAGACTGGCTGGCGGACAAGCTGCTGCTCGATCTGCTGGGGCTGGGGACGGAACAGGCCATACAGTATCTTGCCGCCGAGAGCCCGGACTTTGACGGTTTCTGCCGCTGGATCCTGGCCACCGCCGGCTCGCCCGAGCCGCTGGAAATCGCCCGGTTCCACGCCGCGCTGGATGGTGCCCCGCCCCCGCCGGCCGTTGCCGCCCGGCTGGCGGCTATCGATGCGATGCCCGACACGCTGGACGCCACCCACCTCGCCCATTGGGAAGAGCACGGCTATGTGGTGCTGCACGATGCAGTCACGCCCGAGGAAGCGGAGGCTGCCGCGACCCTGCTCTGGGAAACCGTCGGTGCCGACCCGTCCGATCCCGCAACCTGGTATTCGGCGCGCAGCCAGGGGATGATGGTCCAGTTGTTCCAGCATCCGGCGCTCGAAGCGGTGCGGCGGTCGCCCCGGGTACACAAGGCCTTTGCCCAGCTCTGGGGCACCAGCGACCTGTGGCGGCGGGTGGACCGGATGAGCTTCAACGCGCCGCTCCGTGCCCGCCAGGCCTTCGTCCCGCCGCGCCTGCATTGGGACGTGAGCCTGGTGCCGCCGATCGCCTTCGCTACCCAGGGGGTGCTGTATCTATCGGACACCAGCGAGGATCAGGGCGCGTTCGAGCTGGTGCCCGGCTTCCATCACGAGTTGCTCGACTGGCTCGACGGATTGGGGGATGCCGATCCACGCAAGATCGATCTCAGCGATCGGGCGGTACGCATCCCGGGCCGCGCGGGCGACCTGATCATCTGGCGGCACGACCTGCCCCACGGGGCCAGCCCGAACACGACAGACCGGCCAAGACTGGCGCAGTATGTGAACTTCTATGCGGCGTCGATGGGCATCCAGCCTGAATGGCGCTGAGCCACCGCGGCCGGCTTGCAATGTAGGATTTCGTCTGCTGGGCTCGCGCCGCCGGCTCCATGGCCGGCCGCTCTTTGACGCCGTTGGGAAAATAGGATCACGCGCGCGCAATCATGTTGCGGGATGCACGGCTTCCCCGGGAAAATAGGGAAGGCAAGCGCCGACGAAACCCGCTCTTGGCCTGTACTTTGTGTACTTCCGCGAGTCGCCGCCGAACGCGTGTTGGACCGCGGCGACCGCGCCCTAGTCGCCCTTGGTGGGATCGCCGCCGATCGCGCCCAGGTCGCCCTGCCCGACCGTGCTCGACGCCATCTCCAGCATCCGGTCGAGGCTCTTCTTGGCCTGGAGGCGCAGCCCCTCCTCGATCTCGATGCGCGGGGTGAGATCGCGCAGCGCGAGGTAGAGCTTCTCCATGTTGTTGAGCGCCATGTACGGGCAGATATTGCAGTTGCAGTTGCCGTCGGCACCGGGCGCGCCGATGAAGGTCTTCTCCGGCATCGCCTTCTGCATCTGGTGGATGATGTGTGGCTCGGTGGCGACGATCAGGATGTCGCCGTCCATTGCCTGCGAGAATTCCAGGATGCCGCGGGTCGAGCCGACATAGTCGGCGTGATCGAGGACATGCGGCGGGCATTCGGGGTGCGCGGCAACCGGAGCGCCGGGATACTGCGCCTTGAGCTTCAGCAACTCGGTTTCGCTGAACGCCTCGTGCACGATGCATACGCCCGGCCAGAGCAGCATGTCGCGGCCGATCTTGCGCTTGAGATAGCCGCCCAGGTTGCGGTCCGGCCCGAAGATGATCTTCTGGCTCTCGGGGATCTGGGCGAGGATCTTCTCGGCCGAGCTCGAGGTGACGATGATGTCGCTGAGCGCCTTCACCTCGGTCGAGCAGTTGATATAGGTCAGCGCGATGTGATCCGGGTGCGCGGCACGGAAGGCAGCGAACTGCTCCGGCGGGCAGCTGTCCTCGAGGGAGCAGCCGGCGTTCATGTCGGGCAGCACCACGATCTTCTCGGGGCTCAGGATCTTGGCGGTCTCGGCCATGAAGCGCACGCCGCAGAAGGCGATCACATCCGCATCGGTCTCCGCCGCCTTGCGGCTGAGGTCGAGGCTGTCGCCGACGAAGTCCGCCAGGTCCTGCAGCTCGGGCTTCTGGTAATAATGGGCGAGGATGACGGCGTTGCGCTCCTTGCGCAGCCGATCGATCTCGGCGCGGAGATCGAGCCCGCTCAAGCTGCCGCCAATGCCGTTGCGCGCGTCCATGCCAACCATACTCCCTTGCCCGCGCCGCACATGGCCCGGCGCGAGCCCGGGTTCAAGGCCGTTCGGGCTCACCACTTGTTGTTGATGACATCCTCTGGCCGACGCGAGACGTCCCATTGCTCGCTCGGGCGGTTCAGCTCGTCGGGGAACAGCACCTCGACGCTGCCGTCGATCCCTGCGGCCTTGAGCGGCATGGTGAAGCTGCGCTCGATCGCGCGGCGGGTCGCATCCCGGGCCATGCGCATGTACGGGCCCGAGCGCGCCTGGTTGAGCAGTTCCTGCTGCCCGGCCTTGCGGTTCGCCTCGTCGAGCTTGCCCCCGACATTGGTGACCGAAAGCAGGATGCCGCCATTGTCATACTGGCGGATGGCGTTGAGATCGACCGCGGGATCGGTCGCCTCGACCGCAGGCAGCTTGATGGTGAGCCGCTTGTTCGCGGCATCCCAGGTGACGTCGTCCTGGCCGAGCTTCGACAGATCGACTTCGTAGCGGACGCTGCCCGGCATGATCATCGTCTTCTGCGCGGTAAGGCCGAGCTGGCTCTGCTTCGAGGTGACCACCGCGACGAACTTGGCGGCGAAGGCGGACAGGCGGTTCTGCTCGCGCAGCCCCTGCAGGCTGGCCTGGGCAACCGTCTCGGGCGTGGGGCCCTGGAACTGGCGCTTGATCGTGTCGCCGATGAACCAGAATCCGGCGCCGAGCATCAATGCGATCGCCAGCAGGATCGCCAGCGTCACGCCCAGCAGCTTCAGGCAGCCGCCCCCCTGCTTCACGCTGCCATCTTCCAACTATCGCCCTCCTCGATCACGAGCCCCCGATCGCGCAGGTCGATCAGATGCGCGAGCACCGACCGGCCCGCCGCGCCGTTTAGGCGCGGGTCGAGGCCTACATACATGCGCTCGACCATGGCGGGAACCGCGCCGACATCCGCCTTGAGCAGGCGCAGGATCTGGCCCTCGCGCTGCTTGCGGTGGCCGATCAGCCCGCGCACGAACCGGTGCGGCCGCTCGATCGGCTCGCCATGCGCGGGGAAGTAGATGCGGTCCTGCGCACGCGCCATCAGCACCTCGAGGCTGCGCATATAGGAGGCCATGTCGCCATCGGGCGGCGCGACCACGGTGGTCGACCAGCCCATGACATGATCCCCGCTGAACAGCGCGCCGCTCTCCGCCAGCGCGAAGCAGAGATGGTTGGAGGTGTGGCCGGGCGTGGCGACGGCGGTGAGCGTCCAGCCCGGACCCGTAACGGACTCGCCGTCCGCCAGCACGCGATCGGGCGCATAGCCGGTATCGAAGGCGGCATCGGCGCGCGGGCCGGCATCGGCGAGCGACAGCGGAGCACAGCCGATGATCGGAGCTCCGGTCAACGCCTTGAGCGGGGCTGCGGCGGGGCTGTGGTCGCGGTGGGTGTGGGTGCAGAGGATCGCCACCACCTTGCGCCCGGCGATCGCGCCGACCAGCGCGGCGATATGCTCGGGATCGTCGGGCCCCGGATCGATCACGGCAACCGCGGTCGTGCCGACCAGATAGGTCTGCGTGCCGGTATAGGTGAAGGGCGAAGGGTTGGGCGCCAGCACCCGGGTGACCAGCGGATCGAGCGCCATGGCCAGGCCGGTCGGAGCGTCCGTGGGGATGTCCATGCGCCCGAGATGGCCTTTGCGGCGGCGCAGCGCAAGACTGGCCTCGAAAACGAAACGGGGCCGGCTGCGAAGGAGTGGCGGCCGGCCCCGTCGAAGGGCGTTCGTGAAAGGGGCAACAATCCGAACGCCCTTCCCCTCGCGGGTTACTTGTCGGCGTTGGTGCCGCCCTTTTCGAGCTCGGCGATCGCCTCATCGATGCCCTTCAGTGCCTTGGCACGCTGCTCGGGGCTGAGGTCGGGCTGGCTCTCGATCGAGCGGCGGGCAACCTGCAGGCCGATCGTAGCCGAGCGCATGCCGACCCGCTTCGCCTCGAACGCGGCCTTCTCGGCCTGGACAGTGATCTTCTCGATCCGGTTCGAGCAGATGATCATGATCTTCTTGCCGTTCCGCTCGAAATTCTCGACGACCGGCTTGCCGTCCGTGGTGTCGGTGCACTTGCTGTTGCGGACTTCGGGAACGCGGGCGCGAAGCTCGTCGATGTCCGGCATGTCCTTCTCGGTCTTGCTGCCATCGGCATGCACCATCACGATCTTGGTGACGCGCTTGCCGTCCTTCTTGTCCTTGCCGTCCCCGGTGACCGTATAGCTGTAGGTGCGGACCTTGACCGGGCCTTCCGGCGCTTCCGGGGCCTCGGGCACGGCAGGAACGGCCTGGGGCGAGGCAGGAGCAGGCGGTGCCGGCGGCGCGGGCACGTCCTGGCCAAGCTTGATGCCGGTCACCTTCTCCACCTTCACCTTGATGGTCTCGGCGGCCTGGGTGCCGGAAGCGGTGAGGCCGAGTGCGGCGAGGCCCAGCGCCGTGGTGCCGACCAGGCCGGCGGCCAGGCGAGCGGGGGAATTCTTGTGGGTCTTCGAAAGCATGCGGAGCCTCCCTTTGACTTCGTTGATTGTGTGCAAGTGACATGCCGCCGAGACCGCACCCCCATGCGCGGACTTGACGATCGCACGGCCATAAGCATGGCGCAGTGCCTGGGCGCGGCCGGCGAGCACCAGGGCATCGCAGGCCATTTCCTGGTCGGCGCGGAAGGCACGGAATGCCCGCCAGGCGACCGGATTGAACCAGTGGAGCGCAAGGACGATGAGCGCGACCCAGTTGGCGATCAGATCGCCGCGAACATGGTGGCCCAGCTCATGGGCGAGCGCGAGATCGCGCTCCTGCTCGTCGTAACGCTCGTTGAAGTCGCACGGGAAGGCGACATATTTGCGCATCACCCCGAAGGCGAGCGGCCCGTGAACCGCGTCGGTCTCGATCACCCGGACCTTGCCCTGGGCGATGGTGCGGTCGATGCGCGCGGCCCTGAGCAGCTTGGCGCAGTGCCGACGGTGCGCGATCAGGTGATAGGCGAGGAACGCCAGCGCGCCGAGCGCCCACAGGCCGATGGCAAGGATCAGCAGGCTGGGCCCGCTCGCACTATAGGTGGGAGCGACCAGCGCCGCCGTGGCGGGATGGCTGCCGCTGCCGATCTCCACGATCGTCACGGCGCTCCTGTCGATCGTGGCGGGCAGAGCCTCGGGCTTGATGATCCCGGTGACGATCCCGGGTACGTCCGCCTCGCGGACGAAGGGGGCGATCAGGCTGGTGAGGGTCCAGTCGCCGGGCAACGGCGGCATCAGCAGCCGGAGCACCGGCATCGCCCACAGCGCATAGGCCATTTGCGGGCCGAAGGCCCGGCGGACGGGGCCGCGGCTGACGAGCACCAGCAGCATCAGCAGCGTGCTCGCGATGAAGGTCTCGACGATCCAGCCGGTCATTGCTTGAGATCCTTCAGCAGCGCCTCGATCTCGGCGATGTCCTGGTCGGTAAGCTCATCGCGCTCGGCGAGATGGGCAACCAGCGGGGTCAGCTTGCCGCCGAACAACCGGTCCATCAGCTTGCGCGACTCCCCCGCGACATAGTCGCCACGGACGACCAGCGGGCGATAGAGGTAGCGGCGCCCCTCCTCCTGGTGCCCGATGATGTTCTTGGCGAGCAGGCGCCCGAGCAGGGTCTTGACCGTATTGGCGCTCCAGCCGCGCTCGGTGGGTACGCGCTCTGCGACTTCCTGGGCGGTGAGCGGCGACTCCTCCCAGAGCACTTCCATCACGGCATGCTCTGCATCGCTGATCCGTTCCGTCATCACGTCCCTCTTTTGCTGACTACGCCTGTAATCGTCACGATTACGCTTGTAGTCAAGCGGGTGAACGCTGGCTGAACGGAAATGGAGGGCTTTGCCGCGGGATGGTCGGCGAAACCCGCCAGAACTGTCGGAATCGCTTACAAGTGCGAACCCTGGTTAACACTCGCTAACCAGCAAAACCCTCAGAGATCTGCGGTTCGTGAAAACTGGCACGCGGACTGCAAAGTATAGAGCACCCCAAGCGTTCAACGCTTCATTTCAGGGTGGGTCGACCGCTACTTTCCCCGGTCTCGCGTCGACCCACCCGACCCGGGTTCCCCAGAACGAATCGAGCAAGTGACGTCACGACGTCGCATCATGGCGGCGTGCAGCCATGACGTCATGAAAAAGGCCGCCACCCACAAAGGGGTGACGGCCCGATATTCCGAACGCGTGCCGCGAGATCAGGCGGCGGCGTTGTCGACGAGAAGCTGGGCGAGTTCGCCGCTCTCGTACATTTCCATCATGATGTCCGAACCGCCGACGAACTCGCCGTTCACATAGAGCTGCGGGATGGTCGGCCAGTCGGAGAATTCCTTGATCCCCTGGCGGACACCCTGGTCCTGGAGCACGTCGACGCTCTCGAACTCGGCGCCGAGATGGTTGAGGATCGCCACCGCGCGGCTGGAGAAGCCGCACTGCGGGAAGAGCGGGCTGCCCTTCATGAACAGCAGCACCTTGTTGCTGTCGACCAGCTGCTGGATGCGGGCCTGGGTATCGTCGGTCACTTGGTCTTACTCCTCGACAGGCGCTTCGGTGGTGAGCTGGAGCGCGTGGAGCACGCCGCCCATCCGCCCGCCGAGCGCCGCATAAACGGCCTGGTGCTGGCGCACCCGGGGCATTCCCTTGAACATCGGCGCGACTACCCGCGCCGCATAATGGTCGCCGTCCCCGGCGAGATCGGTGATCTCGACCCGGGCATCGGGGATGCCGGCCTTGATGAGATCCTCGATCTCGCTGGCCGCCATCGGCATCAGATCTCGCCCATCAGCTGGCGACGTGCCTCGACGGTCTGCTCGTCGAGCGCGCGGCGCACTGCGGCGTCATCGGCCTCGACCCCGGCGGCGAGCAGGTCGCCCAACACCTTGCGGATCACGTCCTCGTCACCGGCTTCCTCGAAATCGGCCTGGACGACGGCCTTGGCATAGGCGTCGGTCTCTTCCGGGGTGAGCTTCATCTGGGCTGCCGCCCACTGGCCGACCAGCTTGTTGCGGCGGGCCGTGACGCGGAAGGCCATGTCCTCGTCGCGGGCGAACTTCGCCTCGAATGCCTTTTCGCGATCGTCGAACGTGGTCATTGCAGTCCCCTATATGGCGTTTGGTGCGGAGATAGGGGGGCGATGGGCGCTAGGCAAGCGAGTGCGGCCCGAACTCCACGGGCCGGGGCCACTCCTTCGTCCATGCGCGCACCCGGGCAGGCGCCGGAAAGCTTGACGGCCAGCCCAGGAATAATAATAAACAGAGTACTCGCTCTTTTATTGGATTCGCATGCGCACCGTCGATCCCGTCAAACATGCCTTCCAGCGACAGGCCGTCCTCGCCGCGGCGCGGGCCTGTTTCATGCGCGATGGCTTCCACAGAACCAGTACCGAGGCCATCCGCATCGAGGCCGGCACGAGTTCGGGCAAGCTGTTCCACTATTTCCCGACCAAGAAGGCGATCATCCTCGCCGTCGTGGAGGATCAGAGCCGGCAAACCGCGAGCTGGATGGAATCCCTGCGCCGGCAACCGCAATTCCCCGCGGCATTGACCGCTTTCCTCGACGGGATCCTGCACCTCGCCAGCGACGCGGGCGAGCGACGGCTCATCCTGGAGATTGCAGCGGAGGGCGCGCGCGACGCGGATGTCGCCGCGGCGAGCATGGCCGGCGATCGGCTGCTGGAGGAAGGGCTTGCGGCACTCCTCCGGGACGCCACCGCCCGGGGCCAGGCGCATCCGTTGATCCCGGCCGACCATGCCGTCCGCTTCCTCATGGTGCTGGTCGACGGGATATTCAGCCGCGTCGCCGTCGACGGGAACTTCGATCCCATGGCGGAGCGCGCCGCGCTGGCAACCGTGATCCGAGCGATTTTCGGCATCGACGCGACCGACCGCGATGCATGATCGGATCACCAATATCGATGCGGTCCGGGGAAGCGCCCTGTTCGGCATTCTGGTGGTCAACGCCATGGTCTTCTCCTCGCCATGGTATGGGACCGGTCTCATGCCGCCGGGCGGAAGGGGCCCGCTGGACGACGCCCTCGCCTTCGTGATCTCCACGGTCTTCGAGCTGAAATTCTACCTGCTGTTCTCCTTCCTGTTCGGCTACAGCGTCACCCTCCAGATGCAGTCGGCGGAAAGGGCGGAGGCCGCGTTCCTGCCGCGCATGCTGCGCCGTCAGGCCGGGCTGTTCCTGATCGGGGCCTGCCACGCCGTCCTGCTGTTTCATGGCGACATCCTCGCCACCTATGCCGTGCTGGGCCTCCTGCTCCTGATGACGCGGCGTTGGAGCGATGCAACCAGGCTGTGGCTCGCCGCCGCCATCATCCTGGCGACAGCGGCCTTCTGGTTGCTGCTGGCCCTCCTCCAGGCGAGCGAGCCGATGCGGCAGGATTCCGTGGCGCTTCAGCAGCACGCCGAAGCAGTCGCCGCTGCCTTTCGGGGGTTGATGCCGTCGATCGTGGGCCAGCGCCTGGAAGAGCTGCAGTCCTTCCTGCCGATGCTGCTCCTGCTCCAGGCACCCTGTGCACTGGCGATGTTCCTGCTCGGTTTCGTCGCCGGGCACCGCCGATTCTTCGAGGCGCGCGAAACCTATGGGGCATATCTCGGCCGGGCATCCCGTTGGGGGCTGCTGGTCGGCCTGCCGGGAGGCCTTGCCTATACGGCGGCGGCCCAGCTCGCGCCCGGCTCTCCGCTTGAAACGGCCGCACTGGCCCTCTCCATCGTCACATCGCCATTCCTGACGATGGCGCTGATGGCCGCAATGCTCACGATATTCGATTCCGGCCGGACCGGGCCCTGGCGCGAGTATCTGGCTAGCGCCGGCCGCATGGCGCTCTC
Organism: Sphingomonas kyeonggiensis; assembly: GCF_014204495.1. Taxonomy (GTDB): domain Bacteria; phylum Pseudomonadota; class Alphaproteobacteria; order Sphingomonadales; family Sphingomonadaceae; genus Sphingomonas; species Sphingomonas kyeonggiensis_A. Next base: position 116,848 of record NZ_JACHLN010000004.1, read on the forward strand.
CAACTACCTCCTGCAATCGCTGGCCTGCGCCTTCATCTTCTACGGCTATGGCCTGGGCCTGATCGGGCGCCTGTCCATCGCGCAGACGCTCGGCACGGCCATCCTGATCTTCGGCGCCCAGCTGCTCGCGAGCCACTGGTGGCTTCGGCGCTTCCGTTATGGCCCCGCCGAGTGGCTGTTACGCGCAATGACCATCGGTCAATGGCCGCAATGGCGTGCCGACCGGCATGCCGGCGGATGAGAAGGCCCGAACCCACCACATCGCCCTGACGTGAAGCAGGGGAAGGGAAAGCTCAGACCCGCACCACGACCTTCCCGATCACCTGGCGCGCGGCCATCTTGGCGATCGCCTTGCCGCCATCGGCGAGCAGGAACGTCTCGGTGACCTTCGGCGCGATCTTGCCTTCGGCCCAGAGGCGGAAGAGATGCTCGACATGGGCCTGGTTCGCCTTGGGATCGCGCGCCGCGAAGGCGCCCCAGAAAACGCCGCACACGTCACAGCTCTTGAGCAGGGTCAGGTTGAGCGGCAGCTTGGGGATGCCCGCGGGGAAGCCGACCACCAGGTAGCGCCCTTCCCAGCCGATCGCACGCAGCGCCGGCTCGGCATAGTCGCCGCCCACCGGATCATAGATCACGTCGGCGCCCTGCGGCCCGAGCGCCGCCTTGAACTGCTCGGCCAGCGCTTTCGACTGGTCCTTGTCGAACGGCGCACGGCCGTAGACCAGCGTCTCGTCGGCGCCCGCCGCCTTGGCCGCCGCAGCCTTCTCCTCGGAGGAAACCGCCGCGATCACCCGGGCGCCGAACGCCTTGCCGAGCTCGACCGCCGCCAGGCCGACACCGCCGGCCGCACCGAGAACGAGCAGGTTATGCCCCTCGCGCAGATGGCCGCGATCGAGCAGCGCGTGGATCGTCGTTGCATAGGTGAGCAGCAGCGCCGCGCCTTCCTCGAAACTACGTCCATCGGGCAGCTTGAACAGGCGGAAGGATTCGATCGCTATCCTTTCGACCAGGCCACCATGGCCTGTCACGGCGATTACCCGGTCGCCAACCGCCCAATCGGTCACGCCCTCGCCGACGCTTTCGATCACGCCGGCGATCTCGCCGCCCGGTGCGAAGGGCCTGGGCGGCTTGAACTGGTATTTGTCCTCGATGATCAGGAAGTCGGGATAGTTGATCGCGCAGGCCTTCACCGCGACCACCACCTGCCCCTTGCCGGCGACCGGATCGGCGACTTCCTCGAGGATTAGAGTGTCAGGTCCGCCCGGCTCCTTCGAGAGCAATGCCTTCATGTCCGCCTCCTACAGCGATCCACGGGCGCTCTTCGGCCACCGCGGATTCGAATTTCGAAATCGCGGTATCCTTTGCCAGCGTCATGCCGATCTCGTCCAGCCCTTCCATCAGGCACTGGCGGCGGAACGCGTCCAGCTCGAAGGCGAAGCGGTCCTGGAAGGGCGTGGTGACGGTCATCGTCTCGAGGTCGACGGTGATCTCGTCGGTCTTCGCAACCTCGACCAGCCGATCGACGGCTTCCTGCGGCAGCACCACCGGCACGATGCCGTTCTTGAAGGCATTGCCCGAGAAGATGTCCGAGAAGCTCGGCGCGATCACCGCCTTGATGCCGAGATCGGCAAGCGCCCAGGCGGCATGCTCGCGGCTGGAGCCGCAGCCGAAATTGTCGCCGGCGACCAGCACGGGCGAACCGGCATAGCGGGGATCGTCGAACACATTGCCCGGCTGCGCGCGCACGCTTTCGAACGCGCCCTTGCCCAGCCCCTCACGCGTGGTGGTCTTCAGCCAGTGCGCGGGAATGATGATGTCGGTGTCGATATTCTTGGCGCCCCACGGATAGGCGCGCCCCTCGACCTTGCGAACGGCTTCCACTTATTCTGCCTCCCGGTTCAGCGGGCGGCTGCGGTCTCCGCCTTCGCTTCCATGACCCTGCCGGTCGTTGCATAGGCTGCTGCCAGCCCGCTCAGCACCGTTGCTGCGATCAATGCGACAAGCGCACGCTTCATGCTTCATCCCCTTACGCATCCTCCGACATCAGCTCCCTGACATCGGTGAGGCGCCCCCGTATCGCTGCTGCCGCCGCCATTGCGGGTGAAAGCAGGTGCGTCCGCGCCCCAGGACCTTGTCTTCCTACGAAATTTCGATTCGAGGTGGAAGCACAACGTTCGCCGGCGGGGACCTTGTCGGGGTTCATGGCGAGACACATCGAGCAGCCCGGCTCGCGCCACTCGAAGCCTGCCTCGCGGAAGATGCGGTCCAGCCCCTCGGCCTCGGCCTGGCGCTTGACCAGCCCGGAACCCGGCACGATCAGCGCCTGGCGGATGCGATCGGCGACGTGATGGCCCTTCACCACCGCGGCGGCGGCGCGCAGATCCTCGATCCGGCTGTTGGTGCACGAGCCGATGAAGACATGCTCGATCGACACATCTTCCATCCGCATGCCGGGGGTGAGCCCCATATAGTCGAGTGACTTCTGCGCGGCGATGCGCTTGGCCGGATCCTCGAAGCTCTCCGGATCGGGCACGGCGCCGGTGATCGGCACCACATCCTCGGGGCTGGTGCCCCAGGTGAGCGAAGGCGCGATGTCGCTGGCCTGCAGGATCACGCTCTTGTCGTAGACGGCCCCGGCATCGGTCGGCAGCGTCTTCCAATAGGCGACGGCCTTGTCCCAGGCCTCGCCTGCCGGTGCCAGCGGGCGCCCCTTGATATAGTCGAAAGTCGTCTGGTCCGGCGCGATCAGGCCCGAGCGGGCGCCGCCCTCGATCGACATGTTCGAGACGGTCAGCCGCCCCTCGATCGACATGGCGCGGATCACGTCGCCGGTGAACTCGATGACATAGCCGGTGCCGCCGGCAGCGCCGATCCTGCCGATGATCGCCAGCACCACGTCCTTCGGGCTCACCCCGAAGCCGAGCGTGCCGTCGACGCGGATCTCCAGCGTCTTCGACTGCTTCAGGAGGAGCGTCTGGGTGGCGAGGACATGTTCGACCTCGCTGGTGCCGATCCCGAAGGCGAGCGCACCCAGCGCGCCATGCGCGGAGGTGTGGCTGTCGCCGCAGACGAGCGTCGTGCCCGGCAGCGTGAAGCCCTGTTCGGGACCGACGACATGGACGATGCCCTGCCGCGCATCGAGCGCGTCGATATAGGGCACGCCGAATTCGGCGACGTTGGCCCGCAGCGCGGAGAGCTGGCCGGCGCTCGCGGCGTCGGCGATCGGCAGCTCGTGGCCGGCGGCATCGACGCGCGCGGTGGTCGGCAGATTATGATCGGGCACCGCAAGCGTAAGGTCCGGACGGCGCACCGGCCGCCCCGCCGCGCGCAGGCCGGCAAAGGCCTGGGGGCTGGTCACCTCATGGACGAGGTGGCGGTCGATATAGATCAGGCAGGTTCCATCGTCCCGGCGCTCGACCACATGGTCGGCCCAGATCTTCTCGTACAGAGTGCGCGGTTGAACGGTCATGCGGGCGCTTTAGTCGATTCTTGCGCACAGGCAAGCGTTCGTGCAATTTTCCATCGCATAGTTGAACTATTCTCCAGCCTGGCAGCCGCATACGGTTACCGGGCTGGAGATAGGAATTGCGGATGGCGATCGCCACTGCGGCAAATCCTCCCCCGGAGGGGGAGGATTAAAGAAGCCCCTAGCGCGCGCCCTTCGCGGCCTCGGCCTTGAGATAGGCCTGCAGCGCGACGATCTCCTGGTCGGTGAAGGCCGAGAAACCGGCGCGGGCGACGACGCCCATCAGCCCCAGGTCACGCTTGCTCATCCCCTGCCCCGTACGCATCAGCTTGTTGAACGCGGCAGGATCGTAGGAAGCGACCATCGGCGCCAGCGCGGGCACCTTGGTCTTGCCGTCCTCCATCGTGCCGTCCTCATGCAGCTTGTGGCAGGCCTGGCAGGCGACGCTCGAATAATAGCGGCCGACATCGGCAGGGCGCTTCGCCGCCGAGACATTGGCCGGGGTCGCCATCGCGGGCAGCGCGCCGGTGAGCAGCAGGAAACGGCCGATCGGCCCGAAGCGGTTTTGCGCCTTGCTGTCCTGCGGGCCAGGCTTGAGCGTGCGGATCCAGGCGATGATCCTGCCGAGATCGTCGTCGGAGATATGGCCCAGCGAGTGGCTGGGCATGATGAAGGTCGAGCTGCCGTCCTTCTTCACGCCGTGGCGGATCAGCCGGGCAAGCTCGGCATCGCTGAGCTGCGCCGCCATCCTGGCGATCGGCGGCGGCGCCACCGTACCGAACATCGGATCGGAGAAGATCTGCTGCCCCTGCCCCTCGGCCGCATGACAATCGCGGCACATGACGATCTTGGCGAGGCGGCCGCCTTCGGCCACCGACGCGGCATCCTTCGGCACGGCGATCGCGACTTCCGGCACGGCATGGCCGCGGCGAAGCACCCATTCGGAACCCGCAAAGACGATGATGGCAAACAGCACGGCAAGGCCGGCCAGAACGGCCAGTCCACGGAATATCCAGCGCATGTATAATTCCCAAGGCTCAAAAGTGTATCAAGCCACTAATACACAGCCGACCCCGGCGGATTACACCGCGGCCGGACCTTCCTTAGGGGAGACGTAAGACGGATCATGCGCGAAAGGCAGTGGCCTCCCGCCGCGCAGCGTATCCAGAACTTCTGCGAACCCGGTCTCACACCGAAAGCCGAGTCTTTGCTCGGCGCGGGCTGCGTCATAGATGCGGCCGATGCTCCTGGGAAGTTCCCATCCCTTTGCACGATATAACTCCGGTGCATCGGGGAAATGACGGGCAATCACCGCGGCGGCATCGCGCTTGAGTTCCGAGCAATCCTCGCGCGAGAAGGGTGTCGGCGCAGAAACGATACAAGTATCGAAGCCGATTTCTGGCGCCTTCTCCAGCGCGACCAGATGCGCCCGCGCCGCGTCCTCTACCGTGAGACGGCGATTAAGCAGCTCATTCGCCTTCATATTCTCGCCGGACAGCGCATGGTGGGTATCATCATCTTCCGGGAAGAAACGGCTGGTGCGCAGCACGACGCAGTTGAGCCCGTCGTTCAGCCAGGCGAGCCGGCACAGCTGCTCGGCGGCCAGCTTGGTGACGCCGTAGATGTTGCGCGGCTCGAGCGGGCCTGAGGCCTCGTCGAGCCACACCGCCGCGTCACCGGCCTCGTCGCGGATCGCCTGGCTGATCATCAGCGAGGTGGTGGACGTGAACACGAACCGGTCATGCCCGGTCTTCGCAGCCGCCTCGAGCAGGTTGAGCGTGCCGGCGACATTGACGTCGATGAACGCCTGGGCGGGATAGCGGACGATGTCGGGCTTGTGCAGCGCGCCTGCATGGATGACGGCTTCAATGCCATGCTCGGCAAAGATGCGATCGATCAGCGTGCGGTCGGCGACCGAGCCGAGGATATCGGTGTCCACGCCGGGAGCGACATCGAGGCCGGTGACGCTGTGGCCATTGGCGCGCAGCAGGGGCGCGAGGAAGCGGCCGAGCCAGCCGGACGAGCCTGTCAGGAGGATGCGCATGAGGGGGGAGGTAGCGCAGGCGCCCCACGCCCTCAATCGTCACCCTCGGCGAAGTAGCTTTTCCCCGGCGAAGGCCGGGGCCCAGACTTGAAAGTCACGCGCCTTGGCGCGTCTTCGCCGCGCACTGTTTAGTCTGGGCCCCGGCCTTCGCCGGGGAAAGGAAATGCGGAATCCGCTAGGAAAGCGCCGGCACCGGCGAAGCCTTGGCCTCCGCCGGCTCGCGCGCGTCCTGCCATTCCGTCCGCCGCTTCACCCGGAAGTTCAGGAACAGCACCGGCAGCTTGAGGAACAGCAGCTCGGAATGGATGAAGGTGTCGATCCCCCGTTCCCACCAACGGGACTCGCGCTTGCCGTTCGCCTTGAGCCAGCCTTCATAGGGGGCCCAGTGGCTCGGCTCGTCCTTCTCGATGATCCGGAAGATCTTCATCAGCACCTTGTCGCCGGTCACCAGCGGATGCCTGAGCAGGATCTCCACCTGCTTGTGCCCGCGCTGCTCGGTAAGCGAGATCACCCGGCAGAGCTTCTCGAACTGGTCATCCTCGGCGATGATCCGCTTGGTATCGAGCTCGTCGATCGTCCGGCGGAACATGATCTCGACGAAACGGTCGATATGGCCGCAGGTCCGATCGACCTGGAGCGGCATCTCGCCCCGCAGCTCGAACCAGCGCTTGAACATGACATAATGCTTGCGCTCGTCGGCGCGGTGCTTCTCGATCGCGGCGATCAGGGCGTGGTCATCGGGCGCACGCGCCTTCACGGCCTCGAGCACCCGGTCGATGCTCGTATAGCCCCGATGCTCGTTATAGATGTAGATCGAACCGAGCAGGTCGAGGTAGCGGCGGCGGAACCAGTCGATCATGGGCGGAGGCTACGCCCTTGCGCAGCCCCCGGCCAATTAATTCGCGTCCATGCGGCACTGCAGCAACTTATGCCGTAGCCAGCGCCACTTCGTATTTCGCGGTGGTCTTCGCCGCGACGTCTTCCTCGCTCACGCCCGGTGCCAGCTCGATGAGACGGAAGGGCGAGCCGTGATCCGGGCGCTGGAACACCGCGAGATCGGTGATGATCATGTCGACCACATTCTTGCCGGTAAGCGGCAGGTCGCAGCTCGGCACGAACTTGGGCGCGCCGTCCTTGGAGTTGTGCTCCATCACCACGATGATCTTCTTGACGCCGGCGACCAGGTCCATCGCGCCGCCCATTCCCTTGATCATCTTGCCCGGGATCATCCAGTTGGCGATGTCACCGGTCTCGCTGATCTCCATCGCGCCGAGCACCGTGAGATCGATATGGCCGCCGCGGATCATCGCGAAGCTCTGCTCCGAGCCGAAATAGACCGACTGGGGAAGCTCGCTGATCGTCTGCTTGCCGGCGTTGATCAGATCGGGATCGACTTCGTCGTCAAAGGGAAACGGGCCGATGCCGAGCATGCCGTTCTCCGACTGGAGCGTCACCTCGACCCCTTCCGGGATATGGTTCGCCACCAGCGTGGGGATGCCGATGCCCAGATTGACGTAGAAGCCGTCCTGCAGCTCCTTCGCGGCGCGCGCCGCCATCTCGTCACGGGTCCAGGCCATTATTTCTTCTCCTCGGCCGGATCGGCCCATTGCTTGTCCTTGGGGAACACCTCGTCCATCCCGCCCTTGAGGCCGGAGCCGTAGACCGGGTTGGGCAGGATGAACCAGCCGCGCCCCCAGAGCGGGGCGATCAGCGTGTTGCCGGTGGTGTTGCGTCGTGCCGGCGTCGACAGGTCCTTGGCGTTGAACAGGTCGCTGAAATCGCCGAGCTGGTCGCCGCCCATCGCGACGATGCAATAGCGCTCGGCGATCTTCCAGCGCCGCTCGTCCTTGCCGCTCGGCGCGCTGTCGTCGCGCAGGATCAGCGTGTCACCCAGGGTCACCGGGCCCAGCCCGGCCTTGTTCAGCGCATCGATGGTGAAGGCCGCGGTGCTGGCCGAGCGATTGGTGTTGTAGATCACGGTGATGCCGTCGCCGCGGATCGCGGCGATCGTCTCGGCGGCGCCGGGCACGGCGTCGACCTTGTCGGCACCGGTCTCTTCCCAGCGCGTCCAGCGGCCCTGGTCATAGCCGGGCCCACGCCTCGCCGCATCGCTTTCGAAGCCGAGGTTGAGCAGCACGGTCTCATCGACATCGAACACCACGGCGAGCGGACGCTTGCCGCAGGTATCGAACTTGGGCGAGGTCAGGGTGGAATCGCGCGTCATCACCACCGAGCTGATCTGGCTCTTGTCGCGGCGGAAACGCAGCTCGTCATGCAGATAGCGCCACAGCGCGGCATATGCCTGGAGGCTGAGCGCCGACGCCTCGCCCGAGCCATAGAGGAACTGCATCTCCGGCGGCACCTTGCCGGGCGCGACGGCTGCCGCGGTGGGCGCGCCGCTGGGCGGCGGCAACGCGGTCAGGCCGGTGACCTGCGCCTTCTTGCCGTCCTCGGTGACATAGACATCCCCGGCGCGCGGCACGGCCTGCTTCTCGCGCTTGCTCTGCTTGCGCGCCTTGCCGTCCTGCGTGGTCTTGACCACCTGCGCGCCGGCCATAAGCGGCACCGCGGCCACCGCCGCGACACAACCCGAAAGGCCCGTCGCGGCAAGCGCCAGGCCGGCTATCGCCAGGCGGCTGGTCACGCCTGCTGCGCCTCGGGGCGCGGCCGGGTGGTGCGGAACTCGATCTTCTTGTCGTAGGGCGCGCCCACGATCAGCCGCTTCACATAGATGCCGGGCAGATGGATGGCGTCATGATCGAGGGCGCCGACCGGCACCACTTCCTCCACCTCGGCGACGCAGATCCTGCCCGCGGTCGCCATCGGCTGGTTGAAGTTGCGCGCGGTCTTGCGGAAGATCAGGTTGCCGCTCTCGTCGGCCTTCCAGCCCTTGATGATCGACAGGTCGCTGCGGATGCCGCGCTCGAGGATATATTCCTCGCCGTCGAAGACCTTCACTTCCTTGCCCTCGGCCACCAGCGTGCCGACGCCGGTCTTGGTGTAGAAGCCCGGGATGCCCGCCCCGCCCGCGCGGCAGCGTTCGGCCAGCGTCCCCTGGGGGCAGAATTCCACCTCGAGCTCGCCCGAGAGATACTGGCGCTCGAACTCCTTGTTCTCGCCGACATAGGACGAGATCATCTTCTTCACCTGGCGGGTGCGCAGCAGCTTGCCGAGCCCTTCGCCATCAATACCGGCATTGTTGGAAGCGATCGTCAGGTCCTTGGTGCCCGCATCGCGGATCGCGTCGATCAGCCGCTCGGGGATGCCGCACAGGCCGAACCCGCCCGCGCAGATCGTCATGCCATCGAACAGCAGCCCTTCCAGCGCTGCTTCTGCGTTGGGATAGAGCTTCTTCATCGGCGATTCTCTCCTGACTTCGCCGGGGCGATAATCCGGGCGCAGCCTGCCGGTCAAGCAAACCTGAACCGACTTTCAACTTCGTGGCGCAGCGGCGGCGTTCAGGGATCGTAGGGCCACGGGTTGGAGCGAGCGCGCGACCCCTGGCGGATCAGCTCCTCATTGGGATCGCCTTCCGTCGGGACGTACCGGCCCTGCCCTTCGTCCCAGCGCTCTGTCGGAGCACGACCGCGGCGCTCTTCTTCCTCTTCCGCTCTGCGCCGGCTTTCGGCCGCGGTGTGTGCGTTGACCCGGCGCATCTGGCGCCACATCGCCCGCATCAGCAGGAAGGTGAGGCCAAAGACGATGGCCACCCCGGCAAAGGCTGTCAGCTGTTCCCCCATGGCGGCATGCTAGCAAGCCCGCCATGGGCCGCAAGGGCATGCAAGCGGCTTCCCGGCCAACCTGAACAGAACATGATCGAAAATGGTGGTGTGGCACAAAGGCAACACGCCGAAATTGTAATTAAATTGCCATATTGCACTGCGGAATCGGAGGCCTACGTAGAGCCCCGGATGGCCATCCGAACCTGAGTAAATAAGTCCAAAGTTAGGAAATATAATGCGAATTCTCGCAGTGTCCGCGTTCGCCCTCGTGGCAGCCACCGCAACTCCCGCTTTCGCGCAGGACAGCGCCGCGCCGTTCAACGGCCCGCGCATCGAAGCCGAAGGCGGCTGGGATCACGTCGGCTCCGAGGGTGATGGCCGTTCGGGCTTCGTCTATGGCGGCGCCATCGGCTACGACAAGCAGTTCAACAACATCGTGATCGGCGCCGACGCCGAGATCACCGGCGCGACCACCAAGGAAGGTGGCGTGGAAGCCGGCCGTGACCTCTATGTCGGCGGTCGCGCAGGCTTCGTCGTCGGCGGTTCGACGCTGATCTACGGCAAGGCCGGCTACACCAACGCCCGCATCAGCGTCGGCAACGACGGCATCAACAACGACGGCTACCGTCTGGGCGCCGGCGTCGAGAAGAACTTCGGCCGCTTCTTCGGCAAGGTCGAGTATCGCTACTCGCGCTACGAGAAGATCGACCTGAACCGCGACCAGGTCGTCGCGGGCGTCGGCGTTCGCTTCTAAGCGAACCGACAAATCCGGACAGCAAGGAGGGCCGCGCGGGCAACCGCGCGGCCCTTTTCCGTTCGGGAGACGCGGCGGGGACAAGCCCCGTAACGGATGCGTGTCGGCATTGCCCGTCCCGCGCGCTTCAGGCACGCTCCGGCCGTGCACTTGCGCCGACCCACGCTTTTCCGGTTCGCCCTCCTCGCACTCGCCCTGGCGGGATTCCTCGGCGCTGCCTGGCTTTTGCTGCCGCCGGCAACCGCGGATGAGCGCGCGGTCCTCGAGAAGGTAGCGAAGACGCAGCCCGTAACGACCTGCCTGGCACTCAAGACCAGGCGGCCATCAGGCTATCACATCCCCTGGCATGACAAGGAGCGGGACGCCGCCATCATCCGCGCGAACGAGCTTGCCCAATCCAGGGACGTCCACCTCGCACTCGACCTGGAAAGCCTCATCGACAATGCGCTGAAACTGGATTGCAAGACCAGGGCCACGCTTTCGACGCCGGCTTTTTCCGGGACCTTCGCCTTTGTCGAGGTGACCGATAAAATCTCGCGCGATACGATCGTTCTGAAAAAGAACGGCAAGGGATGGGAGTTCGTCAAACACTATCCGGCCCCGATCCAGAGCGTGATAGTCTAAGCCGGCCCATCTTCCAGCATGATCGAACGCTGCGCCGTCCGGTCGCCATAGCTGCGCTCGGCCACCTTCGCGCCCGCCGCCCGCAGCGCCTCCGCCCGGTCCGCCGAGCGCACGCCGAAGATCGCCGCTTCGAGCGGCATCGTGCCCGCGAACGCCGGCACCGAACGCACGCGTTCCAGCCAGCCGGCGGTGCGCGGCCAGCGTTCCACGTCTACTTCGAACCCGGCGAGCGAAGCGTTGCGGAAGAAGCAGGCATAGGTGAAGTCGGCAGTACAGACATGGTCGAACAGGAAGCCCTCGCCCGGCGCCCGCGCCTCGATCCAGTCGAGCGCCTCGGGCAGATCCTGCATCATCGTCTTCTCGACCAGCGCATGGTCGATCTCGCGCTTCCACACATAGGGGACGATCGTCTTCTGGTAGAAAAGCCGCCAGATGATCAGGTCGCCCAGCCGGCTGTCGGCGAACTCCTCCAGCCAGCGCGCCTTTGCCCGGTCGGCGGCGCTCCGCGGCATCAGCGGCGGCTCGGGCCAGCGCTCGTCGACATATTCGGCGATCACCGTCGAATCGTTGAGCAGCAGATCACCGTCGATCAGCACCGGGATCCGGCGCAAGGGACTTACCCGGGTGAATTCCTCGGTCCCGAAGAACGGCACGATCGGATCGATCTCATAATCGACGCCCTTGTGATCGAGCGCGACGAACACCTTGCGCGCATAGGGCGAGACATGGTTGCCGATGATGAGCATTGGGCCTCCGACCTGTCGCCATTCCCGATCAGAGCTCTATCTCGAAAAAGCGCAACGGACCATCGCCCTCCTCCCATAGCGGCTCGCACTGGGCTGCTGCGACAAGGAATGCCGTGAGCCCCGGGGCCAGCACCTGGCGCTCGTCCTCGTCACTGCCGATCACGATGATCTGCCCATAGGTGCCACCCGGAACCGGTGCGAGATCGACCGCATAGGCATTGCCCCCGCCATCGATCGCGAACGGAAACCAGCCGCGCCGGAAATATTCGCGCGCGACCGGCGCATCGCCCACACGCAGCGTAATCCATTCGTTCGGGTCGCTCTCGTCGCCCCATTCGTCGATGACGTCCACCCAGGTCCGGTAGTCATCGATCGCGCGGGAGAGCGAAGCGAATTCATATCCGCCGAACAGGGGCGTCACGATCGTCCCGGGTGTGGGATCGATGGGCGCATGGAACCGCTTCTGCCCATCCGCCCGCAGGTAGAGTTCCCGCAGGTCGTCAGGCAGGCGGAAGCCGATCTCCGCTTCCACGGCCATGATCTCCGACTTCGTCGCCGGAGGGTTGAGCTGCGCTTCGGCGGCGAAGCCGAGATCGTTCAGAAAGACGAGCCACGCATCGAACGCGGACTTGAAATCCTCAGCCATTTCCGTTCCCCTTTCGTACCGATTTCTATCGTGGGACGGGGACGCCGAACAGCATCGGACGGGGCAGAAGACTCCGGATCGGACATAGTTCGCGGCGGTTCGCGCCATTGCCGCAGCCTATACGCCGGCAACAATCGCACGGGTTGGTCTGGCCGCCCGGCCTCGCTAGACAAGGTGCCATGACCGCGAAACGTACCGGGGGCCGGATCCTCGTCGACAATCTGGTTGCGCAGGGCTGCGACCGTATCTTCCACGTGCCGGGCGAGAGCTTCCTCGCCGTGCTCGACGCGCTGCACGACACGCCGCAGATCGACGTCGTCACCTGCCGCCAGGAAGGCGGGGTCGGCTTCATGGCCTGCGCCGATGGCGCGATGACGGGCAAGCCGGGCGTCGCCTTCGTCACCCGCGGCCCGGGCGCGACCAATGCCTCGATCGGCGTGCATGTCGCGATGCAGGATTCGCAGCCGATGATCCTGTTCATCGGCGATGTCGACCGCGGCATGCGCGACCGCGAGGGCTTCCAGGAAGTCGATTTCCCCGCGATGTTCGCCCCGCTGGCGAAGTGGGCGACCAAGATCGAGGACGCCCGCCGCATCCCCGAATATGTCGCCCGCGCCTATGCCGTCGCCATGTCCGGCCGGCCGGGGCCGGTGGTGATCGCGCTGCCCGAGGACATGCTGTGCGACGCAGTCGAGGCGGTAGACCGGCCCGAACTCGCTCCGCCGCTCCAGGCGCCGGACGGCTATGATCTCGACCAGATGTACGAACTGCTGGCGGAGGCCAAGCGCCCGGTCGCGATCGTCGGCGGGGCCGGCTGGGATGCCGAGACCGGCGAGGCCTTCCTCAAGTTCGCCGAGCGGATCGCCCTGCCCGTCGCCGGCGCGTTCCGTCGCCAGGATGCGATCCCCAACACCTCACCGGTCTGGGCCGGCAATCTCGGCTATGGCCCGAACCCGAAGCTGGTCCAGCGGATCAAGGATGCCGACCTGCTGCTGGTGGTCGGCGCGCGCCTCGGCGAGGCGACGACCGACGGCTATACCCTGGTCACCCCCGATCATCCTGGGCAGACGCTGATCCACGTCCATCCGGACCCGAACGAGCTCAACCGCGTCTATCTCGCCGACCTGCCGATCTGCGCCAAGCCGTTCGAGTTCGCAGCGACGCTGGCCGCCGATGAGGAAGTCGAGCTTCCGGGCTTCGACGCCGAACAGGCACATGCCGAGTGGCTCGAATGGTCCACCCCCAAGCCCCGCGACGGCGTGGCGCTCGATCTCGGCCAGTGCGTCGCGGCGATGCGCGCGGCGATGCCGGCGGACACGATCATCTGCAACGGCGCGGGTAATTTCTCGAGCTGGTGGCACCGCTACTGGCCCTATGCAGCCCACCCCTCCCAGCTCGCCCCCACTGCCGGGGCGATGGGCTATGGCGTGCCGGCGGCGGTGGCGGCGGCGATCCGCTTCCCCGATCGCACCGCGGTCGCGCTCGCCGGCGACGGCGACTTCATGATGAACGGCCAGGAGCTCGCCACCGCCGTCCAGCATGACGCCAACCTGATCGTGCTGCTGATCGACAACTCGACCTACGGCACGATCCGCATGCACCAGGAGCGCGAATACCCCACGCGCCTCTCGGGCACGACGCTGAAGAATCCGGATTTCGCCGCGCTCGCCCGCGCCTATGGCGGCTGGGCCGAGACGGTGGAGACGACCGAGCAGTTCGCGCCCGCGCTCGCCCGGGTGCTGGAGCGCGACGGCCTGCGCCTGCTCCACCTCAAAACCGATATCGAGTTCATCACCCCGGGGCTCACCGTCTCGGGTCTGCGGAGCAAATAAAGACGGCCGGGTGCCGTCGCGAGGGGTCCCTGCCCGCTATAATGCTGAAACAGGGATTCAATCGAAGAGGCATGATATGGGCTGGCGGCACCTGCACGTCGGGCGCAAGGGCGACAATCTGACCATCCAGAACCGTCAGGTCTGGAAGGAAGAATGGCGCTGGATCAACGCGGAGACCGTCCGCCTGCCCGATCCGATGGTGCCGGTCGACATCCTCTCGCACATGATCTGCGAGATCGGCCCGAAGACCCGCCCGGTCCGCTTCGCCGCCCACAAGCTGCAGAGCGACCTGTGGAGCTTCTACATCCCGGATTGATCCGGGAGCACAGCCTCAGTCCAGCAACCACGAGCGCTTCGGCGCAGTGCCGGACACCAGCGGATCGTCCGGCTGCGCCAGGCGCAGCTTCGCATCGGCCAGCGGCTTGCCGGTCAGCCGGTCGATCACCATCGGCTCGACCAGCGCATCGGTCTCGGTATCGACCAGCCGGCTGGTGCCGCCTTCGCCATTGTGGCGCCGGCCCCATTCGCCGATCACGTGCAATACCGGCAGGAAATCGCGCCCGGCCTCGGTCAGCACATATTCGTCCCGCGGCGGGCGCTCGCTGTAGCGCCGTTTCTCCACCAGCCCCGCCTCGCCCAGCGCGCGCAGCCGCGCGGTGAGGATGTTCGGCGCGATCTTCAGGCTCACCCGTAATTCCTCGAACCGGCGCAGGCCAAGCGAGAGATCGCGCAGGATCAGCATGCTCCACGCATCCCCGACCTTCTCCAGCCCGCGGGCGACCGGGCAGCAGGTTCGATTTTTTTCTTCGCTCATATCCATTGCATAATGATAGTGACTCACTATTAAATTGCAAGCGACTCGATCTCCGGGCCGCTTCGGAGACGACCCATGACTGATTCCACCCTTGGCACCGCCCTGATCACCGGCGCTTCCACCGGCATCGGCGCCGTATATGCAGACCGGCTGGCGAAGCGCGGCCACGACCTGATCCTCGTCGCGCGCGACGCCGCCCGCATGCAGGCGCTGGCCGATCGCCTCACCGCCGAGACCGGGCGTAGCATCGAAGTATTTCCCGCCGACCTCACCGATGGCGACGATCTCGACCGCGTCGCGAAGCGCCTCGCAACCGACGCGGCGATCACCCTGCTCGTCAACAATGCCGGCATGTCGCTGAACGGCGGGCTGCTCGACAATGAGGGTCCGGCGATCGAGCGGCTGATCGCACTCAACATCACCGCCCCCGCCCTGCTCGCCTCGGCTGCCGGCAAGGCGTTCAAGGCCCGCGGGCGCGGCGCGATCATCAACATCGCCTCGGTGCTCGCCTTCGTGCCGGAGATGTATGACGGCACCTATTCGGGCTCCAAGGCCTTCCTGCTCAACCTGTCGCTCTCGCTCGCCGGCCAGCTCGAGCCGCTGGGCGTGCGCGTCCAGGCGGTCCTCCCCGGCGCTACCCGCACCGAGATCTGGGAGCGGTCGGGCAAGGATGTCGACAGCTTCCCCGCCGATTTCGTGATGGGCGTGGACGACCTGGTCGACGCATCGCTGCTCGGCTTCGATCGGGGCGAGACCGTGACGATCCCGCCGCTCGCCGACGAGGGGCTGTACACCGCCTATACCGAGGCGCGCCTCGCCATGGGCCCGCACCTTTCGAAGCGCGACGTCGCGCCGCGCTATCGCGAAGTTGTGGAGGCCTGAGCCCACCACCAACCTGTTCCCCGGCGAAGGCCGGGGCCCAGGGTTTCTCCGCCGTCCCGCTTGTGACTCTGGGCCCCGGCTTTCGCCGGGGAACAGGTCAGCGGGATGAGATGCTCGCCAGCCCTTCCGCGATCGCCTTCCACACCGGATCGCGCTTCCGCCGCAGCAGCTCCACCGCCGTCCGCCCATCGGCATCGGCAATGTCCCCGCGCGCGCCGGCCGCCACGAACATCGCGAAATGCCCGGCCGCGCTGCCCTTCCCGAGCATCAGGTGCAGCGCGGTACGTCCCTTGCCGTCCTGCGCATCGGGATTGGCGCCGCCCAACAGCAATTCCTCCGCCGGGCCGAACTTGCTCCAGCCGATCGCGCCGAGCAGCGGCGTCTCGCCGCGGCCCGCGCCCTCCTCGATATCCGCGCCATGCGCCAGCAACAGCCGGATCGTCACGCGATCCTCGTTCCAGGCGGCGGCGAACAGGCAGAAATCGGGATTGCAGCCGCGCTTCAGCAGATATTCGGCCAGCGGATAGTTCCGTCCGCGGGAAATCGAGAACCAGAGCGGCGTGGCCCGCCATTCCCCCTCGGTGAACGCGGCATCGTCGAGCCCCAGGCCCAGGCCGAGCAGCAATTCCGCCATCGCGATCGGCGTGCCGGGCACCGAACAGGCCAGATGGAGCCAGTTTCGCCCGCGCTCGTCGCGGTGGCCAAGCAGGTCGGGACGTAGGCACCGCTTCCACCCGGTGACCGCGCACGCTTTCGGTGAGGCTGGTCTTCGAAACCATGGCCGCATCCTAAACGCGAGCGCCCGCCATACAAAGAGGCCGCCCCGGTTTCCCGGAGCGGCCTCACCCGAGTATCCGCCTGGGCGGATCAGATATCGTCGCCGAGCGCACCCTTCACCTTGCCGATGAACTGCTGGCCCTTGCCCTTGAGCTCCTGGGCCTTGCCCTCGGCATCGAGCTTGTCGTCGGCATGGGTGCGCTGCGGGTCGGCGGGATCGCCGGCCATGGCCTGCTTGGCCTTGCCCACCAGCTCGTTGACGTTGCCCTTGATCTTGTCGGTAAGTTCGCCCATGATTCCAGTCTCCTAGCCGCGGATTGGCGCTTGGCCGCGCTTGTCATCCGTTCGACTGAAACAACGGTCCGCGCTGGAAATGGGTTCCGTCATGCCTGAGCGGATTGCCGAACATTATGAACGACATGCGCATGCGTTCGACCATGAGCGGCGCAAGCGCTTCGCCGAACGCGCCTGGCTCGACCGCTTTCTGCTGGGGGTGGCGAAGGGCGCACCGGTGCTCGATCTCGGCTGCGGGGCCGGCGAGCCGATCGCCCGCTACCTGATCGCCCATCATCACCCGGTCACCGGCGTCGATGCCTCGCACGAGATGATCGCGCTGTGCCGCACCCGCTTCCCGCGCGAGCGATGGATCGTCGCCGATATGCGCAGCGCGCCGCTCGACACCGCCTATGGTGGGATCATCGCCTGGGACAGCGCCTTCCACTTGCCCGCCGACGACCAGCTCGCCCTGATCGCGCGTCTAGCGCCCTGGCTGGCACCGGGGGGCACCTTGCTGTTCAACACCGGCCCGGCACGCGGCACCGCAATGGGCTGCCAGTTCGGCGAGGAGCTCTTCCACGCCAGCGCCGATCCGGCCGAATATCGCGCGGTGTTCGCGAAGACCGGCCTGTTCGAAGTCGCCTACAAGCCCGAGGACGCCGCGACCGGCGGCCGCTCGGTATGGCTGGTGCGACGGCCGCACTGATACGCGCTGCCCGCCGAACTCCCCTCCCTGGAAGGGAGGGGTTGGGGGTGGGTCTTTGACCGCATACGGGTGGGGCCGCAGCCTGACGCAACGGTATCGCCAAGCCTCCACCCACCCCTAGCCCTTCCCTTCCAGGGAGGGGAACAATTCACGGCGCGACCTTCTGCAGGAACGCCAGTACCGCCGACCAGGCCGGCTCGGACCCGTCCGGGTTCTTCGCGCGGAGCAAGGTCGAGGAGCCATGCACGCCGCCCAGCTTGGGCACGAACTGCTCCTTGGCACCCGGCACCGCGGCAAGGATGTCGCGCGCGGCGTCGATCTCGTGCCCGTCCTTGGCCGAGGTCGCGAACACCGGGACCCGAACCTTGGCCGCGGCCTTGGTCACCAGCGTCTTGTCGTCGAAATACTCACCCGGCGAGAAGGCCATCACCGCCCGCAGCTCGGGATGTTCGGCCGCGAGCAGGAATGCCAGCGAGGCCGAATAGCTGCTGCCCCACAGGATCACCGGCAGCTTCTTCGCCTCGGCCCAGGCAAGCGCCGCCTCCAGATCCGGCTTCGCCGCCAGATATTCGGCCGGAGTCGCGACATGGCCCGGCTTCACGCCCACGCCCTTGGCGGTCGCGTTTCCGCCGAACAGCTCGCCGCCGGTACGCTGGTCGATCCGCAGCGAGGCATAGCCCCAGGTGGCAAGGCGCGGCGCGATCGTCGCATATTCGTCCTTGCCCGATTCGGCCTGGTGGAAGAGCAGGATCAGCGCCTTGGGCTTCTCCACGCCGGTATGGACGCCGGCGATCTTCACTCCGTCCGCCGCGGTGAGCGTCACCGGCTCGGCCGAGATCGAGCGTGCCTCCTTGGGCACGTTGGCGGGCTTGGGATGGCAGGCCGAAAGCGCCAGCAGCGCAAGCGCCGCAGCAGCGCCCCGCATCAGATCAGGCCCGCCAGCGGGCTCGACGGATCGGCGTAGCGGCGCTTGGCCATGCGCCCGGCGCGATAGGAAAGCCGCCCGGCTTCCACCGCCGCCTTCATCGCCGCCGCCATCAGGATCGGGTCCTTGGCCTCGGCGATCGCGGTGTTCATCAGGATGCCGTCGCAGCCCAGCTCCATGCCGATCGCGGCGTCGCTCGCACTGCCCACACCAGCATCGACCAGCACCGGCACCTTGGCGCCTTCCACGATCAGCCGGATCGTCACCTGGTTCTGGATGCCCAGGCCCGAGCCGATCGGCGCGCCCAGCGGCATGATCGCCACTGCGCCCGCATCCTCCAGCCGCTTGGCGGCGATCGGATCGTCGACGCAATAGACCATCGGCTTGAAGCCTTCGTTCGCCAGGATCTCGGTGGCGCGCAGGGTTTCGACCATGTCGGGATAGAGCGTCCGCGCTTCGCCCAGCACTTCGAGCTTCACCAGCTCCCAGCCGCCCGCCTCGCGCGCCAGGCGCAGCGTGCGGATCGCCGACTCGGCATCGAAGCAGCCGGCGGTGTTGGGCAGGTAGGTGATCTTCTTGGGATCGATATAGTCGGTGAGCATCGGCGCGTTCGGATCGCTGACGTTCACCCGGCGCACCGCCACGGTGACGATCTCGGCGCCGCTGGCCGCCACTGCGGCGGCGTTCTGCTCGAAATCCTTGTACTTGCCGGTGCCGACGATCAGCCGCGAGCGGAAGGTCTTGCCCGCAACGCTCCATGTGTCTTCGTCCACGGGCTTGCCGTGGTCGCCGCCACCGACGAAGTGGACGATCTCCAGCTCGTCGCCATCCTCGACGATCACCTGGTCCAGCGTTGAGCGCGGGACGACCTCGAGGTTGCGCTCCACCGCCAGCTTGGCGGGGACCAGCCCCAGCTCCTCGGCCAGCTGGGCGATGGTCAGGCCCGCGGTAACCCGCTTGTGCTCGCCGTTGACGGTGATGGAAACGGTGCCGTCGATATGCATATCAACTCTCAGGAACTGGGGCTGCCCAAAGGGCCAGCCGGTGTGGAGGTTCTTCTGTCGGTGATCTGATGCCCAGCTCAGACCGCATCGCCCAGATAGTCGCTGCGAGTTCACGTTCATACCCTTGAATATCGGCTTTTTCGGCGAAGGCTCGCAGCCTCTCAACATGCTCAAAAACCGTCGCAGAACCCATCAGGTAGAGTGTATTGCAAGCTATCGCCCAGCGGCGGCGGTCCTCGTAGCTTGCAGCCATTCCTAGATTGGTGAAGCAAGCCTGAGCGAACTCCTCATAGTACTTTTGAGTGATGGCCCGGCGAGAAGCTTCTCGATCGCGATGGTTCCCAAACCACCAGGTCATAGCGGCACCTAAGATGGCCCCTACGAAACCAACCAAAGCGTTAAACATCCCGCTCTTTGCCTCGACTCGTTGATGCCATATAGGGCCATCAGTTCACCGCTGGGGAAAGGCAAATCCGTTGGCCGATACGATCTACGTTCTCAACGGTCCCAACCTGAATCTGCTGGGGCTGCGCGAGCCGGAGATCTACGGTTCGGACACGCTCGACGACATCGCCGGCCGGCTGGAAGACCGTGCCAAGGAGCTCGATCTCGAGATCGACCTGCGCCAGTCCAACCATGAGGGCCATCTGGTCGACTGGCTGCACGAGGCGCAGGCGCGCGGTGTAAAGGCAGTCTTGCTCAATGCCGGTGCCTTCACCCATACCAGCCTGGCGCTATACGATGCGATCCGCTCGATCAGGACGCCGGTACTCGAAGTCCATCTCTCCAACCCGCTTGCCCGGGAGGAGTTTCGCCACCACAGCTATGTGGGCATGGCCGCCAAGGGAACCATCTCCGGTTTCGGGGCGCTGTCCTACATGCTTGCGCTTGAAGCCGCCGCGCTCCTCTGACAAAGGGCGCGGTTTCATCGGAAGAACGAGATCAAATGGCAGACAAGAACGACAAGGCGGGCGCCATGCAGGTTGATATCGAGCTGGTGCGCCAGCTCGCCGCAGTGCTCGACGAAACCAATCTGACCGAAATCGAGGTCGAGGACGCCGACCGCAAGGTCCGCGTCGCCCGCACCGTGCAGGCTGCGCCCGCGATCATGCAGGCGCCGATGGCCGCGCCCGTGGCCGCCCCGGTCGCCGCGCCCGCCGCTGCCGCTCCGGCCGCCGAGGCCGCGCCGGTCGCCGCGCTCAACGCGGTCAAGTCGCCGATGGTCGGCACCGCCTATCTCGCGCCGAACCCGGAAGCCGCGAACTTCATCGCGGTCGGCCAGTCGGTGAAGGCCGGCGACACGCTGCTGATCATCGAGGCGATGAAGGTGATGAACCCGATCCACGCCACCTCGGCCGGCACGGTCAAGGCGATCCTGGTCGATAACGGCCAGCCGGTCGAGTTCGACCAGCCCCTCGTGGTGGTCGAGTAAGCGCCTTGCCCGAGATCAAGAAGCTCCTGATCGCCAATCGCGGCGAGATCGCGCTGCGCATCCATCGTGCCTGCCAGGAGATGGGCATCAAGACCGTCGCGGTGCACTCCACCGCCGATTCGGACGCGATGCATGTCCGCCTCGCCGACGAGGCGATCTGCATCGGGCCGCCGGCTGCCGCCGAGAGCTATCTGAAGATCGACCGGATCATCGCCGCGGCGGAGATCTCGGGCGCGGATGCGATCCACCCCGGCTATGGCTTCCTCTCGGAGAACGCCAAGTTCGCCGAGATCGTCGAGGCCCACGGCATCATCTTCGTCGGCCCGAAGCCCGAGCATATCCGCACGATGGGCGACAAGATCGAGGCGAAGCGCACCGCCGGCGCGCTCGGCCTGCCGCTCGTCCCCGGCTCGGACGGCGCGATCAGCGATGTCGAGGAAGCCAAGAAGATCGCGGAAGCCGCAGGCTATCCGGTGATCATCAAGGCCGCGTCGGGCGGCGGCGGCCGCGGCATGAAGGTCGTGACCAACCCTGCCGATCTCGAAGCGCAGATGCTCCAGGCGGGCAGCGAGGCGAAGGCCGCGTTCGGCGACGCCACCGTCTATCTCGAAAAATATCTCGGCAACCCGCGCCATATCGAAGTGCAGGTGTTCGGCGACGGCAATGGCAACGCCATCCACCTCGGCGAGCGCGACTGCTCGCTCCAGCGCCGCCACCAGAAGGTGCTCGAGGAAGCGCCCTCGCCCGTCCTCTCGTCCGAGGAGCGCGAGCGCATCGGCGGCATCTGTGCCAAGGCGATGGCCGACATGGGCTATCGCGGCGCCGGCACGATCGAGTTCCTGTGGGAAAATGGCGAGTTCTACTTCATCGAGATGAACACCCGCCTGCAAGTGGAGCATCCGGTGACCGAGGCGATCACCGGCCTCGACCTCGTCCGCGAGCAGATCCGCGTCGCCGAAGGCCATGGCCTGACGCTGCGCCAGGAGGACGTCGTCTTCCGCGGCCATGCGATCGAGTGCCGCATCAACGCCGAGGACCCGCGCACCTTCGCTCCCTCGCCGGGCCTGGTGAAGGGCTATCACGCGCCGGGCGGCATGAACGTCCGCGTCGATTCGGGCCTCTACGCCGGCTACAAGGTGCCGCCCTATTACGACTCGATGATCGCCAAGCTGATCGTCTACGGCACCACCCGCCAGGGCGCGCTGCGCCGCCTGCGCCGGGCGCTGGAGGAGTTCGTGATCGACGGCATGAAGACCACCATCCCGCTCCACCAGGCGCTGCTCGACGACCCCGAGTTCCAGAAGGGCGAGTACACGATCAAGTGGCTCGAAGAGTGGCTGGCGCGACAGGACGACCAGTAACCGTCACCCCGCCCCGGACCTGATCCGGGGCGGGGTCTCGGGCAATTGAAGCGCATGCTTGCGGCACGCGATCCCGGCTTTCGCCGGGATGACGGAGTTCCCATGAAGGCCACGATCTACCACAATCCCCGCTGCTCCAAGTCGCGCGAGGCGCTGGCGATCCTGAACGAGACGCCGGGTATCGAGGTCGAGATCATCGAGTATCTCAAGACCCCGCCGAGCCGCGACACGCTGAAGGACCTCTATGCCCGCGCCGGCATGCCCCCGCGCGAAGGCCTGCGCATTGCCGAGGACGCCGCCAAGCCGCTCAAGGGCGCGGACGACGACACCATCCTCGATGCGATGGCCGCAAACCCGATCCTGATCGAGCGCCCGCTGGTCGTCACCGAGAAGGGCGTTCGCCTCGGCCGCCCGCCGGAGAATATCCGATCCATCCTATAATTTTCGGCCCGGACGCCCGGTTATCCACGGCTTTCCGGGCTTTGGTGGCCTGAAAATTAACGATCCGCCGCGTAGCATTCTCGTCGAAACGGGGGTGGAAATGCCGGTAAGGTTCAGGAATTACAGGAAAGGTCCGAAACGGGAGGCCGTGCGACTCAGCACCGGCCGAATTGGCGAGTCGCGGGCATGAACGCGCCTGTCTCGCTCCATTCCCCGCTCGACCGCCTCACCTCCTGGTTCCGGCGCAGCGACGGCACCGAATCCGATCGGGTCGCGCAGTATCGCCTGCGCTACGAGCAGGTCGGCGCCCTGTTGTTCCAATATGGTCTTGAGCCGACCACGACCAATTTCGACTTCGCCAGCCGCTTCCTGGACGGCAATGATACCGCGCTGATCCAGGCGGCCCAGACGGTTCTGGAATTCAAGGGCAAGCTCAGCGACCGCGACGTGGAGCGGATCGTCGAGCGCTGCACGCCCAACGACACGCCGGACAAGCTCGACAAGCTCACCCGCCAGCTCGAGGCCAAGGTAGCCGAATGCCTTGGCGCCGTCGGCGATGCCTCGGCCTCGACCAGCGCCTATTCGACGGCACTCGGCGAAGCCGCCGGCCAGATGGAGAAGGAGCCGGCCGAAGCCTATCGCCGCCTGCTCGCCGCAACGCTCGACGTCGCCGAGACCACACGGCGGATCGGCGGCCGGCTGGAGAGCACCCGCGAGGACACCAAGCGCCTGCGCGCCGATCTGCAGCGCGCGGTGCGCGAGGCGGAGGAGGACCACCTCACCTGCCTGCCCAATCGCCGCGGCTTCTTCACCCGCATGGAGGAAGCACTGGCCCGCACCGACGCCGCGCCCTTCGCGCTGGCGCTGTGCGACATCGACAATTTCAAGGCGATCAACGATCGCCACGGCCACCAGACCGGCGACCGGGTGCTCCGCTTCGTCGGCCGCACGCTGAGCGAGTTCCTCGGCCGCCGGGCAACGGTCGGCCGCTATGGCGGCGAGGAGTTCATCTGCCTGTTCGAAGGCAGCGATGCCGAGGATGCGGCCGATACGCTCGACGCCTGCCGCGCCAGGCTGCGCGAGCGGATGCTGCGTGACCAGACCACCGATATGCCGATCGGCCGGATCAGCTTCTCCGCCGGCGTCACCACGGTCACCGGCGATCCAAGCGAAGCGCTGCGCATCGCCGACGAACTCCTCTACGCGGCCAAGCACGCCGGCAAGGATCGGGTGGTAACCTCCGCAAGCTCGATAGCATCGGCGGCCTGACCCTTCCGGCTCCCCGGCGAAAGCCGGGGCCTAGGGTTTCTCTGCCGTGTCGCCCTGATCCGGATGACGGGTCCCGACGACAATCTCCGCCCCGCCGCCCACTTCCTCTACGCCGACTGGCTCCCGCGCAGCGGCGAGGAGCTGCGCGACTTCCCGATGTTCGCTGAACGGGTGAAGTTCTTCCCGGACGTGCCGTCGAGCGAGGCCGTGACGGACGTGTTCCTGCCGCTGGCCTGAACCTGATTCCTCCCCGAACTTGGCTCGGGGAGGAATCAATCGCTCACCGCTTCAAATGGGTGATGTCCTGCTTCAACCCATAGAGATACGCCGCCCGGCCATCGCGGACCTCGACATCGGCGGTAATCCGCATCCAGCGCACCTCGCCATTCGGGCGGCGGATTTCCGCTTCGAAGGTGAAGCTCCCGCAGGTCGCGATCGCTTCATCGCGCAGCCGCTTGAGCTCGACCTGCGATTCGGCGCTGTACATCGCCACCGCGTCTTCGCGACGCAGCGGTATGTCCTGCGGCAGCCCGAATATCTCGAACACCCCGGGCGTCCAGCGCAGCGAATCGTCGGAAAGGTCGCATTCCCAGGCGGCGGGCATCGGGGCGAGCACGCCGGGCGCTTCATCGGGCACGACATGCAGACCGTTCGCCCAGCCCATCGGCACGCGGCCCGACGCCGGCTCCGCTACCCGATCTATCCAGTGACGCGACACGCTACCACCCGGGACCCTGCTCCTTATCCCCCTTTGCTACGCCTGTAGTGGTTAATGTCCAGTCCTATCGAACGCCGACGAATCGGTCTTTTAATGTAGGATTCCATCTGCTTGGCTGCCCGGCGATGCCGATCCGCCCCTCCTCCCCCGCCATGCTGCCCGCCAATCCGGCGCCGATCATTTCCGCTGCCGCGCACCCGCGTTGGGGATTCAAGAGATTCAACATTTCTGCTTCCGCCCCGCTCGGGGGTGACGCGGGCGAACACCCTCGCTATGGGCTGCGCCCATGAGCCAGATCACCCCCGAAACCGTCGCCGAACACGGCTTCACTCCCGAAGAATATGAGCGCGTGCTCAAGGCAATGGGCCGCGAGCCCAACCTTACCGAGCTGGGCATCTTCTCGGTGATGTGGTCCGAGCATTGCAGCTACAAGTCTAGCCGCATCCACCTCAAGAAGCTGCCGACCACCGGCCCCCAGGTCATCTGCGGCCCGGGCGAGAATGCCGGCGTGGTCGATATCGGCGATGGCCAGGCGGCGATCTTCAAGATGGAGAGCCACAACCACCCGTCCTACATCGAGCCCTATCAGGGCGCGGCGACCGGGGTGGGCGGCATCCTGCGCGACGTCTTCACCATGGGCGCGCGCCCGATCGCCAACATGAACGCGCTGCGCTTCGGCCGGCCGGATCACCCCAAGATGAAGCACCTCATCGCCGGCGTGGTCCATGGCATCGGCGGCTATGGCAATTGCGTGGGCGTCCCCACCGTCGGCGGCGAGGTCAATTTCCACAAGGCGTATGACGGCAACATCCTCGTCAATGCGATGACGGTCGGCATCGCCGATACCGACAAGATCTTCTATTCGGCCGCGAGCGGCGTGGGTAACCCCATCGTCTATGTCGGCTCGAAGACCGGCCGCGACGGCATCCACGGCGCGACCATGGCCTCGGCCGATTTCGGCGAGGACAGCGAGGAGAAGCGCCCCACCGTCCAGGTCGGCGATCCCTTCACCGAGAAGCTGCTGATCGAAGCATGCCTCGAACTGATGTCATCGGACGCCATCGTCGCGATCCAGGACATGGGTGCCGCCGGCCTCACCTCCTCGTCGGTCGAGATGGCCAGCAAGGGCGGGGTCGGCATCGAGCTGATCATGGACGATGTCCCCCAGCGCGAAACCGGCATGACGCCGTACGAGATGATGCTGTCGGAGAGCCAGGAGCGCATGCTCATGGTGCTCAAGCCCGGCCGCGAAGCCTTTGCCGAAGCGATCTTCCGCAAGTGGGAGCTCGATTTCGCCGTCATCGGCCACGTCACCGATACCGGCCGCATGGTGCTCAAGTGGAAGGGCGACACCGTCGCCGACATTCCGCTCGCTCCGCTCGCCGACGAAGCGCCGCTCTATGACCGTTCGCATGTGCCGACGCCGAAGCCGGCCGAGCTGGCGAACGTGCCGGAGAGCGTGGATCCGGCCGCGGACCTGCTCAAGCTGGTCGGCACCCCCGACCTCGCCTCGCGTCGCTGGATCTGGGAACAATATGACCACATGGTCGGCGCCGACACCACGCAGCGCCCGGGCGGCGATGCCGCAGTGGTCCGCGTCCATGGCTCGGGCAAGGGCCTGGCGATCACCACCGACTGCACGCCGCGCTATTGCTTCGCCGACCCGGTCGAAGGCGGCAAGCAGGCCATTGCGGAGGCATGGCGCAACCTCTCGGCAGTCGGCGCGACGCCGCTCGCCGTGACCAACTGCCTCAACTTCGCCAATCCGCAGCGCCCGGAGATCATGGGCCAGATCGTCGGCTGCCTCGAGGGCATGTCGGAAGCCTGCATCGCGCTCGACTTCCCGATCGTCTCGGGCAACGTCTCGCTCTACAACGAGTCCAAGGCCACCGGCGGCGGCTCGGCGATCCTGCCGACCCCGGCGATCGGCGCGATCGGCCTGCTCAAGGACTACAGCAAGAGCGCGACGATCGCGTTCAAGGGCACCGGCGACATCATCCTCGCCGTGGGCGAGCGCTCGGGCCATCTCGGCCAGTCGATCTGGCTGCGCGAGCTGCATGGCCGCGAGGAAGGCCCCGCCCCGGCGGTCGACCTGATGATGGAGCGCCGCACCGGCGCGTTCATCCGGTCGGCGATCAACACCGGTTGCATCACCGCCTGCCATGACGTTGCCGATGGCGGCCTTGCCGTCGCGCTCGCGGAAATGGCGATGGCGTCGGGCATCGGCGCGATCATCGACCAGCCCCAGCCGTTCGGCATCGCGGGCTCGTTCTTCGGCGAGGACCAGGGCCTGTATGTGGTCACGGTGCGCGACGAATCGCTCGCCGACTTCCTGGTTGCCGCCGACAAGGCCGGTCTTGCAGCCGACCCGATCGGCCGCACGATCAAGGACCGGATCATCTTCGAGTTGGAAGAAGGCGATTTCTGCGTCAGCTTGACCGATCTCAAGGCAGCGCACGAAGCTTTCTTCCCAGAACTGATGGGGGAAGACGCCGCCCTGGCATGAGGTGACGCGCCGGGCCGGCAATGGAGGGAGGTCGTTCGATGACCGAAGGCTATTCCGGCACGCCGCTGGCCCAGAAGCTGGGACTGAAGCGGGGCATGCGCAGCTGGTTCTGCGGCATGCCCGCCAGCGTCCGCGCCGAGATCGATCCCGATGCCCTGGGTATCGAGGAATATGAAGTCGCCTGTACCGGGCTGCAGGCCGCGCACCTCTTCGTCACCGAACGGGCGAAGCTGGAGCGGGAACTGGACGCACTGCTGGCGCTGATCGAGCGCAACGGCTTCATCTGGGTGTCCTGGCCCAAAAAGGCCGCGAAGGTCGAGACCGACATCACCGAGGACGTGATCCGCGAGGTCGCGCTGCCCAAGGGACTGGTCGATGTGAAGGTGTGCGCGGTCGATTCCGTCTGGTCCGGCCTCAAACTGATGATCCGCAAGGAGAATCGCTGAGGACCTAGGGAAGAATCCTTAGTGCCCGCCGGAGGGCGCCGGTGACATGCTGCGGCTAGGGATTCCTATGACCGAGCATGAAGCGCTGCCCTGGCAGCCCTATCCGGAACTGAGCGACGAATCGCGGATCGAGCGGGCCCGGGCCTTCCTCACGGAAATGGCCACACGCCGCAGCTGCCGCGCCTTCAGCGATTCGCCCGTGCCCCGCGAAGTGATCGAGGCAGCGCTCCGGGCCGCCGGCTCCGCCCCCAGCGGCGCCAACCGCCAGCCCTGGCACTTCTGCGCCATCGAGGCCCCTGAGGCCAAGGCGGCGATCCGCGTCGCGGTCGAGGAAGAGGAACGGCAATTCTATTCGGGACGTGCACCGGCAAACTGGATCAACGCGGTCCGCCCGCTCGGCACCGGCGCCGACAAGCCCTATCTCGAGGTCGCGCCGTGGCTGATTGCCGTCTTCGCCCAGCGCCACGCCACCGAAGAGGAAGAGCGCCTCCGCAACTATTATGTCCTCGAGAGCGTCTGCATCGCCGCCGGGCTGTTGCTCGCGACGCTCCACACCGCCGGCGTCGCCACGCTGGTCCACACGCCGCACCCGATGCGCTTTCTCAACCTCGTCTGCCGCCGGCCGGACAATGAGCGCCCGGTAATGCTGGTCGTCGTCGGCCATCCCGCGCCGGGCGCCACCATGCCTGCCAATGTGGTCAGCAAGAAGCCGCTGGAGGAGATCAGCTCCTGGCTGTAGCGTCCCACGCAGGACGCGACAGGGGACGAGGCATGGCAAGGGCTGGACAGCGTATTCTGGTCGCGACGCTGGTCGCCGGCGCGCTCGACATCGCCGCTGCGGTGTTGCTCGCGATCCAGGCCGGGCGCACGCCCGACAAGATGCTGCGCGGTGTAGCGAGCGGACCGTTCCCCGAAGCGGTCCATTGGGGTCTTGGCGGGGCTGCGCTGGGCCTCGCCGTCCATTTCGCGATCATGGCGGTGATGGCCGCCGTCTATATCCTGGCTGCTGATCGGCTGCCGGCGCTCAAGGCGCAGCGCCTGCTGGCCGGCATCCTTTATGGCATCGCCACCTGGGCAGCGATGAACCTGGTCGTGCTGCCGCTGCGCTGGCCCGCGGTGTTCCCGCATCTCGACCCGCAGAGCGTCGCTACCCAGCTCTTCTGCCATATCGTGCTGGTCGGCCTGCCCATCGCGCTGATCGCGGCGCGGCGCTGAATGGAGCGCCCCGCCGGCAGCGACCGGCTTGCCTCGCTCGACATCGTCCGCGGCGTGGCGGTGCTGGGCATCTTGCTGCTCAACATCCTGTCCTTCGCCATGCCCGAGGCCGCCTATTTCAACCCGCGCGCCTATGGCGGCTGGCATGGCGCCGACCTTGCCACCTGGGCGGCCAACTTCGTCCTGTTCGACGGGAAGATGCGCGGGCTGTTCTCGTTCCTGTTCGGCGCATCGACCCTGCTGGTGATCGAGCGGGCCGAAGCCGGCGGGCTAAGCCCTGCCGAGGTCCATTACCGGCGCATGGCCTGGCTGCTGGTCTTCGGCATCGCCCATCTGTTCCTTGTCTGGCACGGCGACATCCTGGCCCATTATGCGCTGGTCGGCATGATCGCCTTTGCGATGCGCGACATGCCGGTTTCGCGGCTCATCATCCTTGGCATCCTGCTCGGCCTGGCAGGGGCGGTGCTGTTTGCGACGATCCCTCTGGGTATCGTCGCGGCGATGGGGAGGGATTCGAACCCTCAGGCGCTCCATGACTATAGTCTCATGTTCGGGGCGCCGAACGCGGCCGATATCGCGCGGGAACTGGCGCTGCACCGGGGCGGCTACGGCCCGATCCTGCTCGACCGGCTGCAGCATGACAGCGGCGCGCTGACCGGGCAGCTGATCTTCTTCGGGCCCGAGACCCTTGCCTATATGCTCTTCGGCATGGCGGCGCTGCGCAGCGGCATGCTGCGCGGCGAATGGGCCCCGGCGCGCTATCGCCGCTGGCTCGTCGCCTGCTGGAGCATCGCGCTGCCCGCCTATGCGCTGCTGGCCTGGTGGCAATGGGCATCGGGCTTCGACATCCGCGTGGTCGCCGCGATGATGCCGCTGACCGCGCTGGCCCGCCCGCCGATGATCGCCGGCTGGATCTGCCTGATCCTGCTCCTCGCCCGCCCCGGGGGCCGGCTGACCGCCCGGCTGGCGGCGGCGGGGCGCATGGCCTTCACCAACTATCTCGTGACCAGCCTGATCTGCACCACGCTCTTCTACGGCTATGGCCTGGGCTGGTACGGCCATCTGAGCCGCTGGCAGCTCTACCCCGTAGTTTTCGGGATCTGGGCAGCGATCCTGACCTGGTCCAGTCTCTGGCTCCACGCCTTCCGATTCGGCCCGTTCGAATGGCTGTGGCGCAGCCTTGCGCGCTGGGAGCTGCAGCCGCTCCGCAACACCAGCCTACGTAATAATGCGACTGCCTCGCAATAGTCTTGCGAATCAGTGTCAATAGCCCTAGATCGTCCCCAGCGAGTTGCGAGGGTTCGATGGTCGTTTGCGTTTGCAATGCTCTGCGGGAACGGGAAGTGCGCGAAGCCGCGCGTGGCGGCGCAACCAGCGCATGCCAGGCCTATCGGGCGCTCGGATGCCAGGCCAAGTGCGGACAATGCGTGCCATTCGCACGTGAGATCATCGCCGAGGAACGTGCTGCTGCGTAACAGTCGCAACAGCCAAAAACCGCAGAAATCCGCCATTTTCTGACTGTTAAACGCGGCCATCCGCGCCTATTCTGCTGCCCGAAATTCAATCAGAAACACAGGTGGCAGCAATGAAGGGCGACCCCAAGGTCCTCGACTATCTCAACGAGGCGCTCAAGAACGAGCTCACCGCGATCAACCAGTATTGGCTGCACTATCGCCTGCTCGACAATTGGGGCGTGACCAAGCTCGCCGAGCTGGAGCGCCACGAATCGATCGACGAGATGAAGCACGCCGACAAGCTGGCGGAGCGCATCCTGTTCCTTGACGGCCTGCCCAATTTCCAGCTGCTCGGCCGGCTGCGCATCGGCGAGACGGTGGAGGAGATCCTCAAGGCCGACCTGGCGATCGAGATGGAAGCCATCCCGCTGCTGCGCGACGCGATCCAGCATTGCGAGAGCGTGCGCGACTATGTCTCGCGCGACCTGTTCGCCTATATCCTCGACAGCGAGGAAGAGCATGTCGACACGCTGGAGAAGCAGTTCGACATGATCGCCCGCATGGGCCTGGAGAACTACATCCAGCTCAACAGCAAGCCTGTCGAAGGCAGCTGAGCCGCATCGGCATCAGGCATTCGGAGCCGGGCCCTTTCCCAAGGGTCCGGCTTTTTCGTATCCGGCACCGGACACGGTTGTTGCTCGACAGCGTCAAGGAGCGGCCGGCGATCCGGCTGGGCGAGCGAAGCAGGCGAAATCCTACATTGCAAGGCGGGTTGGGCTGCGGAGCGCCTGCCCCGGAGGAGCGGAATGTGGATTCCCAGCCCGCGCCCGTGGGCACGGAAATCAGCCCCAGGCTGGTAGCGGGGTAATATCCGCGAGCGATGTTGCGCGTGGCATGCTACCCCTCCACCACCAGCTTCGCTGGCGGTCCCCCTCCCCCTCCGGGGGAGGATGGTGGTGCCAGCACCATGAAGCGCGGCGATGTCGGTAGATGGGTTCGGGCGCCCTCGCCAGTGCGCCGAGACTGGGCCCCGGCCTTAGCCGGGGAACCGGAAGGAAGCCGCCGCGCGAAAGAAGCCTCACGAAATCCCGGCGGCCGGCGGGATGGCGCGAACGGGCAGCCTCAGCCCGCGAGCGAGCGGCGGCCGAAGACCGGGCGGCGTTCCACCAGCGGATTGGATTCGCGCTCGAGCAGCGCGAGCGTGGCTTCGAAGAGCGGGCGCAGCGCCACGACATGTTCGAGGACGTTGGTGGGCGTATCCTGGCGCTCGACGCAGGAGCGCGCGGCCATCTCGATCGTCTCGGCCAGATCGGCCAGCGGATCGGCGCCGAACTGGCGCGCCTCGCCCTTGAGCGTGTGCGCGGGAATCACCATCGACGCGGCATTGTTCGCGCGCATGGCTTCCTCGATCCGCGCGACCGACTTCACGCCGTCCTCGCGGAAATAGCCGAGAATCCGCACGAAATTGGCGCCAAGCTCGGTCCGCGCCTGCGAAAAACTGTCCCAGTTCACCAGCTGTTCGTTGCCGGTCATCGCTTCATTCCCCTACTCCGCGCCCCAGAGCACGGGAGGAAGACTAAAGCCGGTTCGTAAACACAGGGTTGATTTAAGCTAAGGGTCGTTACGGAAGCGTCTGGATTCTCAACCCTTATCGCGGTCGAACGGGTTCTTCGGCGCACGCAGATTGAGCCGCACCGGCACCGCCCCGAAATCAAACTCCTTGCGCAAGCCGTTGATCAGATAGCGCTGGTAGCTCATCGGCAGCAGATCGACGCGGGTGCCGAACAGCACGAACGTGGGCGGGCGCGTCTTGTTCTGGGTGACGTAGCGCGGCTTGATCCGCTTGCCGCCGGGCGCGGGCGGCGGGTTCGCTTCGATCGCACGCTCGAACCAGCGGTTGAGCTGGCCGGTCGAGACGCGGCGCGACCAGGATTCACGCGTCTTGAAGGCGACGTCGATCATCGTGTCGAGGCCCTTGCCGGTCACCGCGGACACGGTGAGCAGCGGCACGCCCTTCACCTGGGCGAGACCTTCGTCGAGCGCCTTCTTCACGCCGTTGAACAGGCTGGAGGCATCCTCGGCCACGTCCCACTTGTTAAGCACGATGATCAGCGCGCGGCCTTCCTGGAGCACACGATCGGCGATCTTGAGGTCCTGGACTTCCAGCCCGCGCGTCGCATCGAGCAGCAGCACCACGACTTCGGCGAAGTCGATCGCGCGCAGCGTGTCCATCACGGAGAGCTTCTCCAGCTTCTCCTCGACCTTCGCCTTCTTGCGCATGCCGGCGGTGTCGATCAGGCGGACCCGGCGCATATTGCCCTCGAAATCCTCCCATTCCCAATCGACCGAGATCGAATCGCGAGTGATCCCCGCCTCCGGCCCGGTGATCATCCGGTCCTCGCCGAGCAGACGGTTGACCAGAGTCGACTTGCCGGCATTCGGGCGGCCGACGATCGCCAGCTTGAGCGGGGCGTTGGGGTTGTCGGGATCTTCCTCCTCGACTTCCTCCTCGCCCTCCCGCTCAACGTGCGGCAACAGCGCCTCGAACAGGTCGGCCATGCCCTCGCCGTGCTCGGCGGAGAGCTGGACGGGCTCGCCGAAGCCGAGCGCCATCGCCTCGATCACGCCGGTCTCGCCCGCGCGGCCCTCGGCCTTGTTGGCGACGAGGATGATCGGCCGGTCGGTCGAGCGCAGCCAGCGGGCGATCTCCTCGTCGAGCGGTGTCACACCGGCGCGGGCATCGACCAGAAACAGCGCGACATCGGCGTCCTGCACCGCTGCCTCGGTCTGCTGGCGCATGCGGCCGGGCAGCGTCGCCGCGTCCTCGTCCTCATAGCCGGCGGTATCGAAGATGCGGAACTCGAGCCCGAGCAGGTTCGCCTCGCCCTCGCGGCGATCGCGGGTCACGCCCGGCTGATCATCGACCAGCGCGAGCCGCTTGCCGACAAGCCGGTTGAACAGCGTCGATTTGCCGACATTCGGCCGGCCGATAATGGCGACGGTGGGCAATGGCATGGCGTTGAAACTCTTGTCGGCGTGGTTCGATCAGAAAGAAGCAGCTTGGCCCAAAAAGCAACGGGCGAGGTCTTGCGACCCCGCCCGCCTGCCATGGCCGGGACAGATATCAGCGGAACGCGGTGAGGCGGCCCTTCTCGTCCAGAACGTAGAGCGTGTTGTTCACCACCACCGGCTGCAGCGAGATCGGATCCTTGAGATCGATCGTCGAGCTGATGCTGCCATCGGCGGGCGAGACGAACACCAGCTCGCCGCGGGTATTGCCCAGGATCAGCTTGCCGCCGGCGAGAACCGGGCCGACCCAGCTATACGGGTTCTTCGGCTTCTTGGCGTTCTTGTAGAGCTTGAGCTGCGAGATCCAGCGGACCTTGCCGCTGGTGCGCGACAGGCAGAGCAGGCGCGCATCGTCGGTGACCACGAACAGCCACTCGCCCGCCACCCAGGGGGTGGAGATGCCGGCGATGTTCTGTTCCCACATGCGGTTGCCGGTGGCGATGTCCATCGCGACCATGCGGCCGCCCTGGCCCACGGCATAGACGCGGCCCTGATCGATCACCGGCTCGGCATCGATGTCCGACAGCGACGAGACCGAGGTGGTCATGCTGGAGCGCGACAGCACGTCGCTCCACAGCTGGCGGCCATTCTCGTAGCGATAGGAATTGAGCTCGCCCGAGGAGAAGCCCGCGACCAGCGTGCCCTGGGCCGAAGCCGGGGCAGCGACGCCGAACACGCCCTGGGTCTCGAGGCTGGCCGATGCCGTCCAGCTGACGTCACCATTCTCCTGCTTCATCGCGAAGAGCTGGTTGTCCTGGGTGACGACATAGAGATTGTCGTTGGCCAGCGTCGGCGCGCCGCGCAGCGGGCCGCCCGGGCGCTTGCGCCACACTTCGGTGCCGTCGGCGACGTTGAGCGACACGACATCGCCCAGGCCGTTGGTGGCGAAGACATGCTCGCCCGCGACGCTGACGCCGCCGCCGAAGCGCGCGGTCTTGTTGCCCTCGGCCTTCACGGTCGCGGCGGTCCACAGCTCGTTGCCGCTGTCGGCGGACATCGCGTGGACGACGCCGTCGGTGTCCATCACGAACAGCTTGCCGCCCGCGATCACCGGCGACGCGGCGAGGCGCTCGCGCTTCGAGGTCTTGGCGACCTGCTTGCTCCAGACGCGCGACGGCGAGGCCGAAAGCGCGAGATGGCCCATCGACTTGGCGGCGTTGCCGCCCGGCTGCGTCCAGTCCTCGTTCACGGCCGCTTCGGGCACGAGCACGTCGACACTGGCCAGCGACTTGTCGCTGGTGATGTCGTTCTCGGACATCAGGATGGGAACGCGCTCGCCGAGCACGGGCGTCTTCTTGCCGCCCGATCCCTTGAAGACCCCGCAGCCGCTAACCAGCGCGAGTGCCGCAAGGGCCCCAGCCACCCTCAGCTTATTGTTCATTTAGCCTGCTTTTCCTTCGACTGATCGAGGACGTCGATCCCCAATACGCTCGCCAGCTGAACCGCGCGTTGCCGCGTCGTATCCGGCACGTTCTCGCCCCCCTGGGCAATCTGCTGGAGCAGCTGGCCGGCCTCGGCCCGCTTGCCCAGCTTGATCTGTGCGGCCGCCACCATCTCGCCGGCGCTGCCGAACCAGGCCGAATCCGGCTTGGCCAGCGCCTGGAGGCGCGAGATTACCACTTCCGGCTTCAGCGCGTCATACTCGACCGTCGTCTGGCGGAGCAGCGCATAGTCGCGATAGGGCTTGGCGAAGCCGCTGTTGTTGGCGACGGCGGCGAACTTGGCGGCGGCGCCCTTCACGTCCTTCTTCTGGACGAGCAGATTGCCCTCGACGATCGCCGACATGGCGGCGAAGCCGTTGGTGCCGCTGGCGGCCAGCTTGGCGAGCTCGGGCGCTGCCTTGTCGCCCTGGTTCTGCTCGATCTGGCGGAGCGCCGCGTCATATTGCTCGCCCTTCTGGCCGGCGGCGGAATCGCTCTGGTGCTGCCAGAACAGGAAGCCGCCGAGCGCCGCGAAGGCGATGACGATGGCGCCGATGATCAGGCGACCATATTTCTGCCAGACGCCCAGCATCTGCGAGCGGCGATATTCCTCGTCGACTTCGCGCAGGAAGGCTTCGTCTGTCGTGCCGGAGGGGGGAAGCGCCAAAATCTACCTCATGCGTCTCTTGCGGGCGCGGACCTATAGCCGCGCCGTGCGGGAATCGATAGCGCTCGGTAGCCCGTCAATCCCGCGGCGCATAGACCTGATCGGGTCCCGGAAAGGACCGCGACCGAACATCGGCGGCATAGGTTTCAACCGCGGCGGAAATACGGCCAGCCAGATCGTCATATTTCTTCACGAACCGGGCGGTGCGCTCGAACATGCCGAGCATGTCGTCGATGACGAGGACCTGGCCGTCGCATTCGGCCGAGGCGCCGATGCCGATCACCGGGCAGGAGACCGCGGCGGTGATCTCCCTGGCCAGCGTCTCGACCACGCCTTCGACGACGATGCCGAACGCTCCGGCGGCGGCGATGGCGCGGGCATCGTCGATGATCTGGGCATGCTCGGCATTGCTGCGGCCGCGCGCGCCATAGCCGCCGAGCGCGTTGACCGCCTGGGGCGTGAGGCCGACATGGCCGACCACCGGGATACCGCGCTTCGTCAGGAACTCGACGGTGGGGGCGAGCGTCTCGCCGCCCTCCAGCTTGACGCCCGCGGCGCCGGTCTCGGCGAGCACGCGCGAGGCGGAGGCGAAGGCCTGTTCGGGGCTGGCCTCGTAGCTGCCGAAGGGCATGTCGACGATCACCAGCGAATGCCAGCTGCCGCGCACCACCGCGGCGCCGTGGGCGATCATCATGTCGAGCGTGACCGGCAGGGTGGACGGCAGGCCGTAGATCACCTGGGCGAGGCTGTCCCCGACCAGCAGCACGTCGCAATGCGGATCGAGCAGCTGCGCCATCCGCGTGGTGTAGGCGGTGAGCATCACGATCGGGTCCTTGC
The DNA here is from genome assembly GCF_014204495.1 of Sphingomonas kyeonggiensis. Classification (GTDB taxonomy): domain Bacteria; phylum Pseudomonadota; class Alphaproteobacteria; order Sphingomonadales; family Sphingomonadaceae; genus Sphingomonas; species Sphingomonas kyeonggiensis_A. The sequence continues at coordinate 152,902 of NZ_JACHLN010000004.1, forward strand.
CCTTGCGATCGCGGATGGCGGGAACGGTCAGGCGCTTCATCGGCGCCGGGGTCGGGTTAGCGCGGCTCGTGGCCGTGTCCATCGTGACGTGCGACATGGCGGGCTCTCTAGCCGCTCCGAACCGCGCCCGCCAGCACCGAGCGGCATGCAAGTTCGCCTCGCTTGACTCAATGTTAGATATTTCTAACATAAGGTCATGTGATTCGAACTTGAGGTGAAGAATGCCATTCAAGGAAAAGATCGCCTGGATCTCGGTGGTCACCACGATCCTGGTGTGGGGCGGCTATTTCGGCTTCGGGCTGGCGACCGGCTGGCAGCTGCACGGCATGGTCTATGTCACGGGCTTTGTCGGCGCGGTGATCGTCCAGACGATCCTGGTGGTGGCGGCGAGCATCGTCACCGCCGCGCTTGCCCCCCGCGACGCCAGCGCGGGCAGCGACGAGCGCGACCGCGACATCGCACGGCGCTCCTATGCCTTCGCCTATCCGGTGCTGCTGACCCTGGTCCTCTGCGTCGCGGCGAGCATGCACTTCGGGGTCAGCAAGATCGGCATGGCCTATGGGATCATGGGCGCGATCGTGATCGCCGAGATCGTCCACTATGCCGCGCAGATCGCCGGCTATCGCCGGGGGTATTGAGCATGGCCTATCGCGAGAAGACCGCCTGGCTGACGCTGATCTGCATGATCGTGGCGTACGGCATCTACTTCCCGATGATGGCGCTCAGGGACACGCAACCCACGCTGTTCGACATCCTCTGGGCCTTCGGCATCATCGCCGGGCTGCAGGCAGTGGCGGTGATCATCGGCAGCATCGTCCTCGCCATCCAGACCGAGCCGACCGCGCGCCGCGCCGATGAGCGCGACAAGGCGATCGCCCGGCGCGGCGCCTCGGCCGGCTTCTATGTGCTGATGGCCGGCACGATCCTGGTCGGCGTGGTGATGCCCTTCACCGAACCGGCGCCCAAGATCGTCAACACCACCCTGCTCGCACTCGTCATCGCGCAGGCGGTGAGCCTGGTCCTGGTCCTCATGAGCTATCGGAGGGGCTGGCATGGCTAAGGGACGCGTCGTCAACCAGGTCCGCACGCTGCGCTTCCTCGCCGGCGAGATGACCCAGGCCGAGCTGGGCGACAGGATCGGCCTTACCCGCCAGACCGTGGCAGCGATCGAACAGGGCAAATATTCGCCGACGCTCGAGGCAGCATTCCGCATTGCCCAGGTATTCGGCAAGCCATTGGAGGAAGTATTCAGCTGGGAAGAATAAGCCGTAACTACCCATTTTGGCAGAGCCGGCACTTGCACGGATCGGCAACCACGCTAGCGTGGTTGCCACCAGATTGGGGGGAATCAGGATGCGTCTCGCACTGCTCGCGCTTGCCGCGCTCATCACACCGCACGCGGCCTCGGCCCAGAGCTGGCGCCTCGCCGCCTATTCGAACCAGGCCCCGCAAATGGCCTATTTCGTCGACGTCGATTCGGTGCGCCGCAACGGCAACATCGTGACGTTCAAGCAGCAGACCATCTACGAGACGACCAGCCCGACGCGTGACTTCGACCGCTCGATGCTCACCCGCCAGGCCGACTGCTCGGCGATGACCTCGTTCATGCGCGACAGCAGCTTCTACGTGCGCGGCACCTATCTCGACACCGAGGCGGGCCCGAGCGACCCGACGCTCGCCAAGCCGGGCACCGTGCTGCTTACCATGCTCACCACGGTGTGCGGCCGCGGCGACTATTTCTCGCCGGTGGTCGCCAATCCGGAAATCTGGGTGCTGGAGAAGTTCCGCAAGGGCTTTTGAGCCTCGGCTGTTCCCCGGCTTTCGCCGGGGAGCCGTTTTACGGTGCACGTCTGCCCTTACAGCAATGTCCGCGCGTAGATCTCCGGCTTGAAGCCGACCAGCACGCCGCCCGGATATTCGAGCACCGGCCGCTTGATCATCGAAGGCTGGGCCAGCATCAGCGCCGTCGCCCTGGCCGCGTCGATCCCCTCGCGATCGGCATCGGGCAGCTTGCGGAAGGTGGTGCCGGCCCGGTTGAGCAGCACTTCCCAGCCGACCATCCCGCTCCAGCGCGCCAGCCGCGCGGCATCCACGCCCTGCGTCTTGTAGTCGTGAAAGGCGAAGGGGATGCCATGCTCGTCGAGCCAGGTCCGCGCCTTCTTGATCGTGTCGCAATTCTTGATGCCGTACATGGTGATGGTCATTGCGCGCTTTCCTGATCGGGTCTGATATCCCCATATTGCCTGGACCGAGGAGCACAAGCGGAGGTACGGCATGCGCGACGTAAAGCTGCTGGCGGGCGGCAACCCGCAGATCCCCAAGGGCGAAGGCGATGCGCCGGTGCAGGCCTATCTCGCCGCGATGCCGGGCTGGAAGCAGCGCATCGGACGGGCGGTCGATACCCTGGTGACGGCCACCCTGCCCGGGGTGCGCAAGGCAGTGAAATGGAATTCACCCTTCTATGGCGCGGCGGACCAGGAGGGCTGGTTCCTGTCGTTCCATTGCTTCGACCGTTATGTGAAGCTGACCTTCTTCCGGGGGACCTCGCTCGATCCGGTGCCGCCGGGGGCGTCGAAGCAGCAGGATGTGCGGTACCTCGACATCCGCGAGGAGGATGCGATTGATACGGCGCAGCTGGCGGACTGGTTTCGGCAGGCAAGTGTGTTGCCGGGGGAGAAGTTGTAGGCATCTAGACCCATGCCCTTTCTACTCCCCTCCCTGCAAGGGAGGGGCCGGGGGTGGGTTGCGCCCCTGCGCTTCCAAGGGCGCTCAGCGAGCCGGCCGCCGTAAACAGAAAAGGTCGGGCATCGAGCCCGACCTTTTCTAACCCACCCCTAACCCCTCCCTTGCAGGGAGGGGAATTGGAAAGGCGGTCAGTCCTTCAGGAACCGCCCCAACGTCACCACGCCCTGCGGCTCCAGCCCCAGCGCGGCATAAAAGCCCAGCGCCTCGGCATTGGTGTCGCGCACCATCAGCTGGATCTTGGGGCAGCCGCGGGCGCGCAGCCAGTCTTCCGCCGCCGCCATCAGCTGCCGGCCGAGGCCGGTGCGGCGGGCGCTTTCCGCCACGGCGAGATAATAGACCCAGCCGCGATGGCCATCGTCGCCGATCATCACGCTGCCGGCCACCCCGCCCTCGCCTTCCGCGAGCAGCACGGTCGAGGTCTCCCCGGCCAGCGCACGGGCGAAATCCTGCGCGGGATCGTTCCAGGGCCGGGTGAGCCCGCAGGCATGCCACAGCGCGATCACCGCCCCGGCATCCGCGATCAGAGCTTCGCGGATCATGCCGGCTTCCGGGCGATGCGCCACAACGTCACGCCGCCGATCAGCAGCCACACCACGTTGAGCGCGGCCGAGGGAATCGCGCCGTTCCAGCCGCTGTTGACGATGAAGCAAGCCGCACCGGCCACGTTCATCCATTGATAGAGGCGCGACTGGCCGGTCACCTTGCCCGAGGAGAGCAGCAGATAGGCCACGAGGATCAGCCCGGCGCCGGTCCAGCCGACGACCTCGATCAGCACCCGCTCGACGGTCATCGCGCGATACAGGTCGTGCCGGCCCAGAGATTGGTGACCTTGCCATCGGGCGCGGGGGTGCTGAGCAGGCCGGAAAGCCCGCCCATCATGAATTCGTTGCCGATCGAAGTCTCGCCGACATCGACTGCGCTGCCGGACGCTTCGAGCTCCTTGCGGGTAGTGCCGATGCCGATGCCATTGCCGGTGGTGAACTTGCCGTTCTCGCGCCCGTCCAGGTCCCAGCCGGCGAACTTGCCCTCTTCGAAATAGAGCGACAGGCCGTTGCGGAAGGCGGCATAGCCCAGCGCCCCGGCACCGCAATCCTGGTTGACGGCTTCCTCGATGGGGCTGCCGAGCGCGGCGCTGATCATCTTCACCGCTTCCGCCTTGGCCATGCCGAAGCCGACATGGCGCGAAGAGCCGTTGGGCAGGACCAGGGTCAGCTCGTCCGGCGCGAGATTGAGACCCACCCCCGCCGCTTCCTCGCTGGCATTGGCGATATTCACCTCGGGCGGCGCGGAGGGAACGATGATCTCGGCCTCGTTCGCCGTCACCTTGTTGGCGACGGGCTTCTCCGCCTCGGGCGAGCAGGCGGCGAGCAGCCCCAGCGCGGTGAGCGCGGCCGGCAGCAGCTTGATCGTCATCGTCATTCCCCCATCCCGATACATGGCCATTGTCCCATTATCGCCGGTCGCCCGCAATGATTTCAGGCAAGCGCGGCGACGGGTTCGCGGCGAAAACAGCCGAGCTGATGATCGTTGACCAAGCCGACCGCCTGCATCCAGGCATAGACGATCGTCGGGCCCACGAACTTGAAGCCGCGGCGCTTCAGTTCCTTCGAGATTTCTTCGGACAATGGGGTGGTGGCAACGAAGCCATGGCCGGGGCGCTGGATCGGCTTGCCGTCCACGAACGCCCAGCAGAACTCGGCGAAATCCTCGCCGCGATCACGCATCTCGCACCAGATCCGCGCGCCCTTGATCGTCGCCTCGATCTTGGCGCGGGCGCGGACGATGCCGGGATTGGCCATCAGCCGCTCGACATCCCCGGGGCCGAAGGCGGCGACCTTCACCGGATCGAAGCCGGCAAAGGCTTCGCGGAACGCCTCGCGCTTGCGCAGGATGACGATCCAGGCGAGCCCGGCCTGGAAGCCTTCCAGCATCAGCGTTTCCCACAGCTCGCGCGAATCGCGGACGGGCACGCCCCATTCGGCATCGTGATAAATGCGATTGAGCGGATCGCCGGCCGCCCAGGCGCAGCGCTGCGGTTCGTCGGTCATTGGTTTCCCCTGATGGTCTCTCCGATGCGCACCTCGCCGAGCCCGAGCCAGCCGGCCATGCGCGCCAGCTCGACCGCCAGCCGCTCGGGCGTGTCGGGCGGCGCATCCGGCTCCAGCGTGATCCGATGGGCGAGCAGCCGCCCGGCCTGGCGATCGGCCTTGAGATCGACGCGCGCGGTCAGCGCCTCGTCCTGCAGGAAGGGCAGCACGAAATAGCCGTGGGTGCGCTTGTCGGCGGGGACGTAGATCTCGATCCGGTAACGGAAGCCGAACAGCCGCTCCGTACGGCTTCGTTCCCAGATCAGTGGATCGAAGGGCGCGAGCAGCGCATCGCCGCGCACCCGGCGGGGCAGCTTCGCATCGCGGTGGAGCCAAGCCTTCTGGCTCCAGCCCTGCACCGCCACCGGGACCAGCACGCCTTCCTCCTCCAGCTCGGGGATGGCGTGGTTGGCTTCCTCCGGCTTCAAGCGGAAATAGTCGCGCAGGTCGGTCGCGGTGGCGACGCCCAGCGCGCGGGCGCTGCGTTCGATCAGCGCGCGCTGGGCGGTGGCGGCGTCGGGCGTGGGCAGATCGAAGACCGCGCGGGGGATCACCCGCTCGCTCAGGTCATAGACGCGCTCGAAGCTGCCGCGCCGCGTCGCCGTGGTGATCTGGCCGGACCAGAACAGCCATTCGAGCGCGAGCTTGGCCTCGCTCCACTCCCACCAGCCGCTCTTGCTGCTGCCATTCTCGAAATCGGAAGCGGCCAGCGGTCCTTCCGCGGCGATGCGGTCGAGCACCGCCTTCGCCTCATGATTGCGCTCCTGCGCGAACAGGCGGAGATGACGCCAGCCGATCTCGCCCCGCTCGGCCCGGGCCATGCGCCAGCGGAAATGGGGGTGGAGGTCGATCGGCAGCAGCGAGGCTTCGTGCGCCCAATATTCAAACAGCCGGCGGCTGCGCTTCGGGCCCCAGGCATCGCGCTCGAGCAGCATGCGATCATAGCTGCCGAGCCGGGAGAAGGCGGGCAGATAATGCATCCGCGCCAGCACGTTGACGCTGTCGATCTGGTGGAGCCCCAGCCGCTCGACCGTCCGGCGGAGGTGCGGCGCGCCGACCGTTTCCGGATGGCGCGCGCCGAACCCCTGGGCCGCGAGGAAGATGCGACGCGCCTGCTTCAACGATAGGCTCGTCACTGTTTCCCCTCCCGGCACTCGCGGAACATAACGAGTACTTTAGCGGGTTTCCAGTCCCGTTCAATGGTATTGAGTCAAAGCCATCTGCATGATTTCAATCGGGAAAATATTTTCTCGTCTCCCGCACCGCGATACGTCGCAAGGCGCGGGTTGCCTCCCAGCCGATTGCCCAGCCCTTCTCGCTCGGCTGCAGATCGGTTGCCTCGACCCAGGACAGGAACGGCCTGTGGGAAGTGTCGCCGTCATAGCCCAGATTCTGGAGGTACCTCCAGCGATCGGCCGGGCCGCGCATGAACCGCGAGAATTCGCTGTGCCTGTCGTGATATCCGTACCAGCGCTCCATCAACAACCTGCCCCTGTCGTCGCCTCGACCGGCCAGGAACTTGGCCGCTTCCCATTTCGCGCCCAACGGCTCGATGCCGAAGAATACCGGCCCGTCTATCCAGCGGGCGATACTGGTTTCGACATGGGCCACCGCCGCGGCGTCTCCAAGCTCGGCGAGCGATACCGCCACGACGAGCTTGTCGTCGTCATCGTCCTCAAGGCAGGCGAAGAGCTGCCGCAATGGCTCGACCGCCGCAGCGCCGCCGGTCCGCACCAGCGCCTTGACGGTCGCCGGGATCCACAGCGGCCCCGTCTCGGGCGTGTACCGCTTGCGCAGCAGCGACTGGGGGGCGGCGATCTCCAGCAGGAAGGGCAGCGCTTCCGGCACCCGAAGCTGCCCCGCGGCTTCCATGAGCTGTACCCGCGGCTTCTTCTCGAGGTGCGTCAGCAACGCCTCGCGGACCTCGCCAATGCCGGCACTGGCCAAGGCGCATATCGCGTCGGGAGCCAGGGCGTTGCTCGTCCTGGCGGCGAGCGGCAGCAACAGTTCGGGGACGCCCGGCCCACCGATCATGCCCAGCGCCGCGATTGCGAGACTCGGCTCGAGAAGCGGCTGGCCGGTCCTGACCGAGGCCAGGGATTCCGCCGCCATCGGGATCAGCCAATCATCGCCGGGTTCGACGAACTGGAGCAGGAGCTGCGCGACAAGGCCCGCGGCGTTCCTGTCCTGGCGCCCGGCATGGACCGCAAGCGTCCGGATCAGCCCGGCATAATCGCCGCGATGGGGCAAGGACGCGATCGACAGGAGGAGCGTCGACAGCGAACCCCAGACCGGCCAGCTGGCGTCCGGCATGCCGCGTTCCTCAAGGTCCTCGATCGCGAAGGCGAAGCATGTCGGCGGGGCCGGCGCGCCGAGCCGGCTCGTGTCGATGCTGTCTCTTGCCCTGGTGTCGGCAGCCCTGAGATCCTCGATCAGGGCATCCACGAGATCGACCGTCACTACGTCCCCCCTCCAATTGTGCGGGATGGCACTCGAATGGAGCCCGATCCCGGCGAACGGCTCGCTGCGATCAGCCTCCCGTGAACGTCCAGTCGACGCCGCCCGTCCCGCGCAACCGCAGGGCGTTGCCGGTGCGGCTGAAGGTGTAGGTCTCCGACATCGCCGGCGCCGGCGCCGTATCCGTGCGGCCCGTGCAGCTGTTGGTGGCGCTCTGGGTGCCGCCCGAGGTGCTGAAGCTGACCTTGTCGCCCGAGGCGGAGAGTCGCCCTTTCTTCTCCTGCCGCGTGGTCATGAAGCACCCTTGACCATGCGGCTTCCGAAGCTGGATGGCCCATAGGTAGCTGCCGTCGGGCCGGACCTCGAGCGTCATCGATCGATCGACCCGGACCGGCGCATATTCCGTCACCGAGCGGGTATCCATGCCCACACCGCCGGACCGCGGCACCAGCTTCAATCTGGAGGTGAGGACGGTCTCGGTCGCGGAAGAGCGTTGGCTCCAGCGCCCGGTGAAGCCGGCCGCGGCCTGGCTTGCCGACCCCGCGGAGGCGACATTGCCCGTGGTAAGCATGAGGGCCGATACGGCCGCCCAGAACAACTGCTTGTCCCATGATTTCATGCGGAATTCCTGCCCCTGGCTGTGGAAGGCAGGCGAGCACGGGGCCTGAACGCTTCGCCCCGTGCCCGCCCGCATCCGGTTAGAACCGGATGGTGGCACCGGCGGTGAGGGAGCTCCGCCGCGTGTCGTTGAACTCGCCCGTGTAGCCGATCCGGAACCGGACATTGTCGCTGGCATCGATGCCGAGGCCGAGGCCGTAGCGGCCGGCCATGCGGTCGCGCTCCGCGCCGTTGACGAGGATCGGCGCGCTGGGGGCTCCGTCATAGCTGCCGGCGACCAGGATGGCGCTGTCGCTCAGCATCCGCCGGACGCCGAGCTCGGCATAGGGTCGGATGCCGATGCCGCCGACCTCCGCCTTGCCCGACAGGGCCACCCCTGCATCGGCGAACCATGCGGTGTTGCGCCCCCCCTCGACCGCCAACGCGAAAGCACCCCCGCCCTGCTCGACCAGATCGCTTCGGCGCGTGCCGACATGGGTGAGGCCGAGCTTCGGCGTCACGTCGAGCCCGCCGAGGCTGACGGTATAGTCGACGCCAAGGTCCGCGACCCAGCTCCTCAGGCGATACTCGCTGCCGGGCGCCGTGGACGAGACCAGAAGGCTGCGCCGCGTCTTCGCGCCGAGGTCGCTGTACGAGACCATCGCATGGACGCCGAGGCGGCCGATCGCCGCATCCGCGAAGATACCGCCGAAAAAGCCCTGGGCATCGGTCCGTGCACCGAGCGCGGCGAGCGTCTGGTCGATGTCGCTGCGGCCGACGAACGCGCCGATGCGCAGTTTGCCTTCTCCCATGCCATAGCCGGCGCCACCCATGAATCCGCGGGCGCGCAGATCGGCCGGGCTCGCACCGGTAGCCGCGTTGCCGGCGATGTCGCTATCGCCGATCAGTGCCTGGGCGAAACCGTACAGGCCGTTTGCCGCGGGCGCGGTCAACCGCAACGCGCGGCTGGCATCGGCCAGCTGGAGCCCGTTCTCGACGCCGATCTGCATCGCCGAGCCATAAGCCTCGGGCGTGAGCTGGGCGAAGGCACGCTGGTTGATCGCGCCACTGGCGTCGGTGAGGACGTTGAGCGCGGCGGTATAGGCCTGCACGCCATAGCCGTCGCGCAGCACCTGGTTCGAATAGGCGACACTCGCCCGGACATTGGCCGGATAGTCGTCGTCATTGTTGAACTCGCTGCGGATCTGGATGCGATTGCCGTTCTGGACGACGAAGCCGAACACGCTGGCGGACTTGTTGATCGTCGTGAAGCGGCCGGTGATCGCGTCGGCCACGACGATGTCGAGCACCGAGCCCGGCAGGTTGCCGAGCGCACCGGTGATGTCCATCGCCGCGCCGTTGGCGATCGTCAGCGTGCCGTTGACGTCGAGCAGGTCCCGGCCTGCATTCGGCGTCAGCTCGATCAGCAGATTCGATCCCGCGCGCATCGTGACATCGCCATTGACCGTCATCGTTCCCGGCGAAGCGCCCGGCGAAAGCGTGCCCGCCACATCGATATCGGCGTTGACGATACCCGCCGAGCCGAAGGTCGCGCCGGCAGCCACGTTCACGCGGTCGGCGGTCAGGATCGATCCGGCCTGGCCGATCAGGCGACCGCCGGTAACGTTGATTTCGGTCCAGGCGGAGGTGCCGGTGAGGCTGACGACACCGCGACGCACGCCAAGATTCTCGAAGCCGTCGAACAGCCCGCCGGCGACCGTGATCGGCGCCGCATAGGTCGCGTCGCTGTCGAAGATCACCGCGTCGGTCCCCGCGCCGCCGCGCACCGAACCGCTGATCCCGGCCAGCGAGCTGATCACGAGCCGGTCATCGCCGCCAGCGAGATCGACATTGCCCGTCACGCTGCCGAACACTTCGAGAATGTCCGCATTCGCGCCGCCGGTCACGTTGCCGGCGAGCGTGGTTCCCGCGGTGACGATCGTGGTGCCGCCATTGAGGCTGACCGAAACGAATCGGGCATTGCGATCGATGCGCAGCGTGCCCGCGCCAGTGGTTTCGAGAATATCGAAGCCCGTGACGTCGAGCGTGCTCAGCGCGCGGGTGAAGCCTTCGGCCTGGCCGAGCGCCAGCGTGTCGATGCCGTCCCCGGCATGGACCGCACCCCGGATGCCCGCGCCCGAAGAGATGGTCAGCCGATTGTTGCCGCCGCCGAACGTCACGCCGGCATCCGCGGTCAGGATCACGCCGGCGCCGAGCGTCAGGTTGCCGTTTCCGGTCACGCTGTTGAAGCCGTAATTGCCGCCCAGCAGCACCAGCGTGCCGCTGCCATTGGCTACCAGATCCTCGAAATTCCGGATCTGCGCCTGCACCACCGTCCGCTGGCTCGCACCGCCGGTCTCGATCTCGAGCAGGTCGGTGCCGGCACCGCCATCGACCACGCCGTTCAGCGTCGAGGAGGCGGCGAGGATCAGGTGATTGTTCCCGGTGCCGAGGAAGTTGATCGATTGATCGACGCCGATCGTGCCGGCCATGGTCAGCGCCGCGGTGCCGGTGACGTTGACCGTCTCGAAGCCTTGCATCCCGTTGATCGTCGAGGCGCCGGCCAGCGTGAGGTTCAGTGTGTCGCTATCGGCACTGCCATCGGCATTCTCGCCGCCATCGAGCGCTCCCGAGAGCAGGCCATTCAGCGTGAGGTTGAGCGTGTCGTTGCCACCGTTGAGGTTGACGCCACTGGTCAGCGTGGCGCCGATCGTCACGGTCTGCGCGCTGTCGTCGCCGATGATCGTGCCGATCGATCCGCCCCGATCCTCCGTGATGGTGAGGTTGGCGCCTTCGAGCAGCTCGAAATTCTCGTAGCGCTGCGCCGGGGCGAGCGCGATCTCCAGCGTGCCGGCGCCATAGACGCCGATCGAATTGAAGTTGGCGACATTGCCGGGGATCGAGCCGTTCGCGCCGCCGAGGCGGAAGATGAAGGTATTGTCGCCGGTACCCCCGTCGATCGTGCCGGTGACCACACCGCCGTCGCGGGCGATGTAGCGGTCATCGCCGGCACCGAGATCGACATTGCCATCGATCCGCCCGCGATTGTCGACCGTGTCGTTGCCGCCACCGAGCCGCACGTCGCCGATGATCAAGCCTGCTACCGTGACGCTGTCGTCGCCGGCAGCCGCGCCGGGATCGGCGATGTCGCGGCCGAGCACGTCGCCGGTGAGCGTCCTGCCCGCATCGACGACGAGGTTGCCGCCCTCGAGCACGACCGTGTCGAACGCCGCCAGGTCCCGATCGACATGGAACTCGCCCGATCCCAGCACCGCCATCTGTTCGAAGCCGCTCAGCCCGGACAGGCCGAAATCACCCAGCCGGCTGACCTGCCCCGCCGCCTGCTGGAACGCCAGCACGTCGCGGTCGCCCGCGCCTTCGCCCGCGTTCACCGTGCCGGTGATCCGCGAACCGCTGCTCAATGTCAGGCGATCGTCATGTGCATCAGAGAAGGTGACGTTCGAGGTCAGATGCGTGTTCGCGCCGAGCTCGAGATTGCCGCCCTCGACCACGTTCACGCCGCCTGTGAAGCGGTAGGCGCCGCCGGTCAGCGCCAGCGTGCCGTCGCCCCCCACGTCGAGCATCTCGAAGTCGTTGATCTGTGCCGAGACCAGCGTGCGGCTGTCGGGTGCGTTCGTCCCGATCGTGATGACATCGCTGCCCGCGCCGCCGTTGACGGTGCCGCCGAACGTCGCGCCCGGGGCGATCTCGAGATGATTGTCGCCAGCCCCGAAATTGAGCGTCTGGCCCGCCGCGAAATCGCCGTCGATGACCAGCCGAGCGGTGCCGTCGACATTGATCGTCTCGAAGCCCGAGGCACCGTTGCCGAAGGTAGTGGTACCGACGATGTTGAGGTTGAGCGTATCGTTGTCGAGGCCATTGGCGTCTTCGCCGCCGTCAAGCACGCTACTCAACCTGCCCTCGAAGCCGTGCATCGTCAGGGTATCGCTGCCGCCGCCCAGCGAGACGCCGCCAGTCAGGTCGCCGGTGATCGTCACATTCTGGCTGGTCCCGTCGCCCCGGATGCCGCCAAGGGTCACGCCGTCGGCGATGGTGAGGTCGAGGTCGGCGCCGTTGATCAGCGAGATCGCCCGATAGCTCTGCCCCAGCCCGAGCGTCAGCTTGTGGTCGCCCGACACCTGGATCGTCTCGAAATTGATCGCATCGGCGATGATTGCCGGAGCTGAGGCCATGTCCTGGGTCAGCTCGAAGCCGATGATGTCATTGTCCTGGCCGTTGGCATCCTCGCCACCGTCAAGCGTGGCGCCGACCGTGCTACCGGTGCCCAGCATCAGCGTGTCGTTCCCCGCGCCGAGATCGAGATCGCCGCCGATACCGCCGGCGTTGCCCATTTCCACGCGGTCGTCACCGGCACCCAGCCGGACACTGTCGTTGATCACGCCGTCGACGATCAGCCGCTCGGCCTCGCTCGAGCCGTCGAAGGTGCGGTCGCCGGCAGTGCGGACGGTCGTCCCCTGTCGCACGCGCAGCGTGACCCCGCGAATGTCGAGCGACGCGGCATCGAAGGCGCCGACCACATTGACGATCCCGCTGCCATCGGCCGCGCGGACGATATTCTCGAACCCACTGAACTGATCGGCGCTGATCGTCTGCTCGGCGACCGAGAGATCGACCGCGATCGTGTCGTCATCGGCCCCGCCCGCGACCGCGCCCGTGATCGTGCCGCCGGCGAGGAGCACGGTGTCGGCACCTTCGCCGAGGCGGAGATTGCCGGTCAGCCTGGAGCTGCCGCGCGCCTCGAAGCGATCGTCATAGGAGTTCAGGTCGATATCGCCGACGATCAGGCCGGTCCCTTCATTGACGATCGTATCGACGGAATCGGATGTCTGGATCGCCCCGGCCGCGCCGTCGCCGGTCGCGAACACCCCGGATATGTTGACCGGGCCGCTGGCGATGCCGGCACCGCCTTGCACCACTCCCTGGTTCCTGAAATCGAAGGACTCGCCGTCCGCGAAGATCGCAACCGAATTCTGCCCGGTCGCCTCGATCGTTCCACCCTGAAGGTTCGTAGCGGAAGCACTCCCGCTGAAATCGAGCGCTGCAGACGCGTTGATGCTTGAGGCGCCCACGCTCCCGCCGACATTGGCTCGCACGGTTCCGGCGTTGATGAAATTGCTGGAAACATGGCTGCCCAGCCTTACGGCCGTGTCGCTGCCTCCGATGCTCTCGATGATGCCGCTATTATCGAGCCTGATGCTGTTGCCGTCGGCCGCGAAGCCCCTGCCCGTTGCGCGCACCGTGCCGGAATTCGTCAGGTCGATCGCGCCGTCCGGGGTATCGACATAAACGCCTTCCCGCCCGCTGATCGTGCCGCTGTTCGCAAAGACCAGCAGGGCGGGATCGACGGTGCCTTCGGGATAGTCGCCTTCGATCCGCAGCAGTACGCCAAGGCCGGATCCCGAATGCGTGATCGTGCCGCCATTGCTGAAGCGGAACGGCTGCGACGAGGCGCGCGTGTTGATCTCCGTCACGATGCCGCCACCGGACGCGGTGCGCGCGACCAGCTCGGCACCGGCCGCGTTCTCGAAACTCAGGAGATTGCCGTCGATCGACTGGAACGCGAAGCCGTTGGTCGCCTCGCCCCGGCCGCGATTGATGAAACGCAGCGCAGCACCGCCCTGCGTCGTGAACATATGGTTGATGCTGTTGCTCTGCCCGCCGGGCGCCACACCGACACGGATGTCGGCCTCGTTGACGATCGTGCCGTCGCCGAACAGGGTCACCCCACGCGCGAGCGTCGCACCCGAAGTCAGCAGGACGTCGGTGTCCAGGCCCAGCGCTTCCACCCCGTGTCGCTCGAACCCGATGCGAACCCCCGCCAGGTCGGCGATGTCCGCATCCGCCAGCGCGAAGCTGCCATCGGCCGAGTAGGAGCGGCCGAACGCATCCTGGTTGCCAGCCCCGCCGTCGACCAGGCCGTTGACCCGGCCGGTGACCGCACCATTGACTACCGAACCCAGATAGGCGTCCGTGCCACCGGCGAAGAGGATGTCGCCATTGATCTGGCCGGCGTTGACGATGCGGTCCTCGACGCCGCCGATATCCGCATATGCGGTTCCGAACTCGCCGGTCGGCCGGCCGTTCACCACTTCGATAGCCTGGATGACGCCCGTCGCGCCGTTGCGCACGAGCGATGCCTGGGCGCCGGCGTCATAGTCCGCGACGATCGCGGCACTCAGATCGCTCTGGATCAGGCCGTGGTTGATCACCTCCGACCTGCCATCAAGGAGGCGCAGCGCATTCCCGTGCGTGGTGATCTGTCCCGTCGCAGCGTTCTCCAGCCGGGCATCTTCAAGGTCGACGCCGCTCGCCAACGTGCCGGCGGTTTCCGAGGCATCCGGATCGCCGACTTCGCGGATGCTGCCCGCGTTGCGCACGACGCCTCCGTCCGCGCGCACCAGGGTGATCGCCGCGGGGTTGTTGCCGGTGTCGACGTCCCGGACTTCCGCGCCGTCGTTGATGACGATCTCGGTGCCCGGCCCGCCCACGATGCCGGTGCCGCGGATCGTCACGACCTCGGCCCCGTCGAGCAGCTCCAGGCGATCGGCGTGATAGACGTCGACGACCGTGCCCGTCGTACCGCCCTGAACCCGGTGCGACAGCACGAGATTCAGGCGCCCGGCGTCGGGATTACCGATAGCGGCGGTGCCGCCCTCGTCGACCGTGATGGCGGGGTCATCGACGACGTTGACGTCGGTCTCGATGTTGATCCGGCCATTGCCGGCCACGCGCACGGCCTTGGTGCGCTCGATCCCCTGCCCCTGGACGACCGGCGGCCGCAGGGTGAGAATCGTGCCCGCGCCCAGCGCCTCGTAGACGATGCCGCCCATCGGAGGGGCACTGCCGATCGCGGTCGGGCCTTCGAACTGGGCGACCTCCGGATCGATCAGGTTGAATGTGCCGGTGCTGCTGGCGGCGAGCCAGAGCGAGTTCCGTCCCCCGCTCGCGGTGACGCTGGTGGCGATCGGCCCGTTGGCGCCGTTCTGCCCGAGGTTGAGGTTGCCGTTCGCATCGACGCGGCTGATGTCGACGATGAGCCGGCCGCTTTCGCCGGTTACGACGATGTCGCCGTGATTCGTGCCTTCCTGTGCATGCACCACGTCCTGCGCCCGCGCCGTATGGGCAAATGCCAGCGATAGGGTCGCCGCGCCGCCGAGCAGGACGGAGCGCTTGAGAAGTCGGGGAAGCGGACGCGAAGACTTATACTGCACAAGACAATCCTCGATTTTGGAGTTCGAGGAGCCGGATGCGGCGCGGCTGGGAACGCGGCAGGAGCTTTTGCGATCAAGAAGCTCGATCGCCGCGACGAATGCTTGCGAACGCATAGTGGCCGTTTGACCGGCCCAAGCATCGCAATGCTTGGATTCGCTCCGGATTCCAGCCAAGGTCGAGCTTATCTGTGCGTTGCGCTGGTGGGGCTGAGTATGAAGTTCAGGGTATTGCTGGTCGACGACGAGCCGAAGGCCACGATGCTGTTGAGCATGCAACTCGCCGAAATGGACGACGTGACTGTGGTGGGGACCGCTGCGGACGGCGACGCGGCGTTCGCGGCAGTCAGCCAGTTGCGGCCCGATCTCGTGTTTCTCGACATCGAGATGCCAGGCCGCAGCGGCATCGAGGTTGCCCGCCGACTGATAGCGACATCGAAGGTCGAGGTCATTTTCGTGACCGCGTTCAGCGATTTCGCGGCGGAGGCCTTCAACCTCGAGGCAGTGGACTATCTGCTGAAGCCCGTCCGGCCCGACCGGCTGCGCGAAACGTTGCGCCGCGCCCGCCGACGGCTGCAGCAACGTACCGGTGCGCATCCGTCGACGGCGGCCGGACAGGACACGATATGGGTGCCTTCGCGCCACGGCGGCGTGCGCGTCAGCATCAGCGATATCCGGCGCATCGAAGCGGCGCGGGACTATGCGCTGCTCTACACGGACACCCATACGCACATCATCCGGACGACGATGCGCGACCTCGAGCAGAAACTCGATTCGCGCCAGTTGCTGCGGATCCAGCGCTCGCTTTTCGTACGGCCCGATATCGTCGTGCGCGTGGAAAGGTCAGGGCGGCGGATTTCTCGTGTCGAGACCGACGACGGCGCCATTCTCGAAGTCGGCGCCAGCTATGCCAGCCGCGTCGCGCAGGCCCTCGATCCGAACGGCGAACTCCTGCCGCCCCCACGCCGCCCCAGCGAAGCCCAGCAATCCGCCGACTAGGGATTGGCCTCACCCATTCATCCGAATGCACTGAACCACGCGCGAGGAAAGCGGCATCGACATGCAGGAAACCAGCGAATTGAAATCGCGGAGACGCCGCGGCACCGCCGAGGCCAAGCTCACGCTCGTACTGTGGCTGGCGATGCTGAGCTTCGTTGCGCCCGCCGCGATCGTCTCGGGCAATGTCAGCAATCTGCACGATGGCCTGTCGCTGATCAGCGGCACGGCAACGGGACTGATCTTCGCGGCCCTTCTCTACCTCGTTTTCCAGAAAGCGCGGTCGCTATCGCTTTCGGCGAAGGTAGCGCTCGCCGCCTCCGGCACGATCGCCTGCGCGCTGCTCCAGACGAGTGCCGATTTCGGCGGCCAATATCTCCTGGAATGGATCTTCAACGATTCGACACCGCCCAAGCTCAGCCTGCGCAACATCCTGCTGACCACGCTGATCTACCTGTGCATCTATGCGTGCAATCTGGCGATTTTCTGGATTCTGGATTCGCTCGAGGAGAGCCGCTCGCAGGAGAGCCGGCTGGCGCGAAGCGAGGCGCGCGCCGCGACCGCCGAGCTTGAGAGGCTGCGGCTGCAGCTCAACCCGCATTTCATGTCGAACTCGCTCAATACGGTTTCGGCGCTGCTGATGACACAGCGCTATGCGGACGCCGACCAGGTGACCCGCAAGCTCTCCGACTTCCTGCGCGCCGCAGCGTCGGAGCAGGAAGCGGAAGTGCCGCTCGGCGAAGAGCTCGGCATCGTCGACAGCTATCTCGAGGTGGAGGGCGCCCGGTTCGGCGATCGGCTCGCGGTCGAGATCGATTGCTCCGACGAGGCGGTCGACGCGTTGGTGCCGGGCTTCATCATCCAGCCGCTGGTGGAAAACGCGATCAAGCATGGCGTGACCAGGTCCAGCGAAACCGTCCGTATCGCCATCGCCGCCCGACGGGAAGGCGACGACGTGATCATCGACGTGCTGAACAGCTGCGGAGACGGCGCCGAGCAGAAGGCCGCTGCCCGCCCCGGGGGGATCGGCCTGAAGAACATCCGTTCGCGGCTGGAGATGCGCTATGGCGCCGCGGCTGCCCTGTCGCACGAGGCGGGAACGGACGCCTATCGCGCGACGATCCGGCTGCCCTTCGCCGCCGCCTGAGCGGCAACCAGCTCCGTCTCAGCACCCGTCGGTTTCGTCTCAATCGATCTCGCACGCGGGGGACCAGATGCGGTTCTGTCGCGCCGATGATCCAACGAAGCGCCCGCCGATACGGCAGCGCGTCGCAGCGAGACGAGACCGACATTGCCCCTGAGAATTCCAGCCGCTCCGGCAGCCATCCGCCCCCTGACGCTTGCCATCGCGTTCTGCGCGGCAATCCCGGCCCAGGCGGGCCCCAACGACCTTCCGGGATGGAACATGTCGAAGGCGATGCCGCAAGGCGCGACATGGAGCCTGCCGCCCGGAATCGTCGTGACCGCGGAAGGGCTCGATCCGATGGATCTCGAGCACTGCAGGAACCAGGGCGAGAAATATCGCAGCCCACCGCGCGGAACCGGGGGCAATGTCTCGCTCTGCCTCATGTTCCGCAACACCAATCCCCATAGCGGAATCGGCACGCCGGGATCCATCACCGTGACCATCCCGGCCGGGCTCACGTTCATCCCCGACAATATGTCGACCCAGAACGGCATCATCCTTCAGAAGGGAACGGTGGAGGTCCGTCCGGGCCGGACGACCTACATCCCGATGTACCTGATCTGCATGAATCCCACGCGTGATTCGAGCGTCGCCCATCAGCCGTTCCGGCTCGGGCCAATCGTCGATCACCCGGAAATCCGCAAGGTGATCGCAATGTTCGACGGCAAGCCACTGCCCCAGGCAAGCATGGCAGCGGCAGCATTGGGCAGCGTGTCCACAGGGCGGAAAATCGACAGGGCGGTGCTCGACCTGATCCGCAAGGAATGGGAGACGCTCGGCGTAAGGGATGATCCCGCAAAATACCTCTGACGTCGGTTCTGCGCCTGGCCATTGCAGTCGGAACGATCCCCTTCTCCTGCCCCTCGAAATCTCATCGATCGACCTCTTCGTCGCAGGCGGACTTACCGCGGATTTGCGGCGGTGATCCGCTTCCCCCGCATGCCGCGCAACAAGGCGTCGGCGCAGCAGGGAGACACGAATGATGTTCAAGAAAGGCCTGACCGCCGCCGTGGCGGCCATTGCGCTCGCCCAGCCGGGACCGGCCATCGCGCAGGCGGCCCGCGCGACGATCCGGCTGAACGATGGCCTAGTCCTGCCCTATATGCGGCTGGTGCGCTTCTGGGAGGCGTCGGGCGAAAAGGCGATGGGAGATACGCCCAACGAGCGCGCGCCCGGCCAGATCACGAGGACGCCGGGCGTGTATGTTCATGGCAATGTGTCCAAGGCCGATGCCGGTGTCGTCGAACGCAAGCTCAAGGCCGCCTTGGACATCCTTCTTGCCCAGACGCCGCTCCGCGACATCCGCGGCGCCAGCATCAGGGCGGACATCAACATCAGTCGTGGTACGAGTGGACAGGTACAGGGTTCGCTGCGGATCGCCGCCTATCCGATCAATCTCTCCAATCCCAAGACGAAGATGGTCGATGGCCGCTATGCGACCCCCGGCGAGGGTTCCTCGCTGATGATCTGGTACAATGCCCCCTTGCACGACCAGAGCTGGGACCGCGTGCAGATCGTCGGCGAATATGACGGTATCAAGATCCAGCAGGTGCTCGTGGGCTATGCCGGACTTGTCGTCAGATCGAACCGCCAGCTTCTGGTGCCCGGCCGGAACGGGAACGCACTCAATCCCAAGTTCTTCGACACCAGCCGGCCGGCCGGCGATCTTCAACTGCTCTGGTTCTACCCGTCCAGTGGCGTTGGCGACCGGGAAGCTCCCACAAAGGGAGACGCCCGGGTCGCTGCCGCCGGTTTCATGGCCGATTGGAACGCGATCGTCCGCCGCATGGAGCAGATCCGCTAGGGCGCATCGACATTCAGGATAGGATAGCTGGTTTGGAAGTTCCCTGGCGAAGGCCGGGGCCCAGTTGCAATGTCGTTCGAGAGGCTCCCGCGCCATCGATGCTTCGTCGAGCCTGGGCTCCGGCCTCCGCCGGGGAACTCAAACAACTGAATGTCGATACAGCCTAGCGCCGCCAGGCACGTCACGGCACGAAAAGGGGGCGGTGCAAGCACCGCCCCCTCTCTTTTTTGGGTCCGAAGCAGGGTCCTAGAAGTCCAGCTTCACGCCCAGCCGGAAGTAGCGGCCGAGGATGTTCGGGCCGGCCCATGCGGGGTTGAAGCCATAGGCGCTGTAGCCCGCATTCGGATCGAACGGCGCCGCGATGCCCAGCACGTTCAGCGCATTGGCGTAGATGGTGAACTGGTCGCTGATCTTGTGCGAAGCGGTCAGATCCAGGTTCCAGATCGCCTTGGAACGGCACAGCACCGGCGTGCCGTCGTCATAGGCTGCCGCACCCGAATCGAGCGCGCTCTGGCAATCGCCCGGCGTCGCGCCGAAATCGACCTGCCCCATGTCGTAGCCGCTGGTGTAGTAGGCGGTCGCCGACACGGTCGTGCCGCCGAACTCGAGCGTGTTCTGCCAGCTGGCGCGCCAGCGCGGCGAGCCCGAGCAGGATGTGACATTGCAGGGGCTCAGCGTACCCTCGAACTGCTCCGGATCGGCGACTTCGCCGGTAGCCGGGTCGATCAGCGTCAGGTGGTTCTTGTCGAGATACGAAGCTTCGAACGAACTCGTCAGCCGCACGCCGTCGCTGATGTCGAAGCGCGCGTTGACGCCCAGGTCCACGCCCTGAACGACCTGCCTGTTGGCATTCGCATAGGAGGATTGGACAGTACCGATATGCGGCAGCGCATTCGGATTGGCCTGATCGGCATTCCCCGCCGTCACGATATAGCCCGGGATGTTGACCACGCCGTTGTTCGAATAATAGGCTTGGATGATCGGATCGATATCGCTGGGCCCGATGATCTGGTCACGCACCTTGATCCGCCAGAAATCGACGGTGAGGCTCACATTGCGGATCGGCTCGAAGATCGCGCCGAGCGTGAGGTTCTCCGATCGCTCGGGCTTGAGCTGCGGGTTGCCGACACTCGTCAATCCGACGGAGAATTGCTGGGTGGCATAGGCATTGTTGTTGTGCGCCGCGCAGAACGCCGCGAAGCGCGTGCAGAAATTGCCGCCACCCTGGCTGACGAAGCCGGTGGTCGGCAGGCCGAACGCCTCGTTGAAGCTCGGGATGCGGAAGCCCTTCGACCAGGTGCCGCGCAGCGCGACCTGCGGGATCGGCGTGAACTTTGCGCCGACCTTGGGCGAGAAGTTCTTCTGTCCGGTGGAGTAGCTGTCGTAGCGGCCAGAGAGATTCACCTCGAACTGCTTGACGATCGGCGCCTGGATCTCGCCGAAGGCCGAAAAGACGTTACGGCTGCCCGCGGTGCCGACGGCGTTGACGCCGTAGTAGCGATCATAGGGATGCGCATCGTTCTGTGGATTGGCGCTAGGTGCGTTGATCGATTCGCGGCGGTACGCCACGCCCCCCGCGGTCTGGAGCGCACCACCGGGCAGCTCGAAAAGCGATCGCGAAACCGTCGCGGTCACCTGCCACAGGTCGGAGTTCGACCGCGTTACGCTCGCCGGCATGATATAGTCCCACACCGCTTGCGGCGTGGCGTTCGGATTGGCGAAGTTGAACGTGCCGCGTGCAATGACGTCCATCAGGCGCTGCGGGATCGGATAGCCGTTCTGCGTGCGATCCAGCTGGACACTGGAGGCCGTGAAATCGGCCGTGTAGTTCCAGCCGCCGAACGAGCCGGACAGACCGATCACGCCGCGCAGGGACCTGGCAGAAGTCTCGTCGGTGGTCACCCGGTCGGGGGCGAAGGAAATCTGCGCGGTCTGACCGGCGGCGGCATAGGGGTTGTAAGGGTTGAGGGTGCCATTCGCAGCGGTGCAGCCCGTGCCGACACCGTTCAGCGTGCCGACGCCAGCGGCACAGACATAGACGGGCAGGATGACGTTGTAGGTAAGCGCGCCGCTGCGCGGGCTGGTCGGGCGGTCCCGGAAGTTCCACGGACTCTGTGAGGCAAGGGTATCGGTGCGATAATAGTTACCCTGCACGTAAAGCTGGTGGTTCTCTCCCAGATTGGCGGTGAAGCGGGTCGAGAAGCCGTAGCGCTCGACCTCGGGCTGCAGCATCCCGTAAGCACCGGTGAAGTTCACCTCGCACACACGGCCATTGGCAGGCGCGTCGGGCGAACCGCCCTGGGCGGGATCGAGTTGCGCGGCGCCGAGTTGCACGGGCGTCCAGCGCCCGCAGCCCAATGCCGGGTTGAGGAAGGAAAAGCGCCCCGTGCCAAGGGTCGCACCAGCCGTCGTGACCGGCCGAACCAGCGCGAGGCCCGGCATGACCGACAGACCATAGGTCCCATCCGGGCTGACACCGTTTCCGTTGTTGTTGTGCATGCAACCGCCGCTGCCGTTGCAGATCCGGCTCCAGTCATTGGTGTTGAACGGGTAGCCGCGATCGCGCGCCCACAGCGTGTCCTGCTTCAGATACTCGCCGCTGACATAGACGTTGAAACCATCCTCGGAGAGATCGCCATAGCCCCAGGTCGCGTCGAACCGGCGCTCGCCCGCATCGCCGAGCTGCGAGATGCCGGCCGAGGCGTTGAGGTGCAGCCCCTTCACTTCCTTCTTGGTGATGACGTTGATCACGCCGGCGACGGCGTCCGCGCCATAGGTCGACGAAGCGCCGTCGCGCAGCACCTCGATGCGATCGACGATCGCGTTCGGGATGGTGTTGAGGTCGACGAAGTTGCGCTGGCCGTCGTCCGCGAGCGGATAGGGCGCCATGCGCAGGCCGTCGAACACGCTCAGCGTCGCCTGCACGGTCAGGCCGCGCAGCGATACGGCATTGGCGCCCGCGGCGAAGTTGTTGCCGTTGTTCCAGCCTTGGGTAATCGTGCCGGCATTGCCCGCCGATACGCGCTGCAGCGCCTCGGCGACGGTGTTGAGGCCGCGCTGCTCGAGCGACTGCGCCGACAGCACGGTGACCGGCGACGGAGTCTCCGCATTGGTCCGACGGAACAATGAGCCGGTTACGACGACATTGTTCTCGGCCGTTTCGGCTTCATCCTGTGCCTGCAGGGCAGCAGGGGCAGCGGTCGTCGTATTCGCCCCGGCGGCGGATGCGCCAGCTTCCTGCGCATGCGCCGGCGCCGTCACAATCGCGCCCGTTGCGATGAGTGCACAAAGCGCCGTGGAGCCGTGCAACAATCGAACCAGCATCTCGCTTCGATAAGTCATGATCGTCCCTTTTATCTGCCGGGCGAGCGCTGTTCGCTTCTGACCGGCCAAGCGTCGGCGTCACCGCACGACTGAGTCGCACCGCGGGAAAGGAGAGCCGTTCGGGAAGCGGAAGGGAGAAGCTGGTCTGCGCCGTCCTTCACGCCAGAAGGTCTTGCCAGATCCCTGCGTTACGGCAGCCACGCGCTTGAAAGGCAGGGCTGCACCGGGAGGTCTGATGAACGCGCGCAAGCCGATTGAGCGTCAATGCGACGAACCATCGAATTGCTGAGACGATTGAGCGCAAAGAGCGGACTGGGACCAATGGCCGACCGCGGCACGCCTTTGAGGACCTGCCGCCCATGGAAGCACAGGACTGGTTATCGGATCCGTGTGGAGGGCTGCGGCACGCCCTTGGTGATCCCGGCGGATGGATCACTCGCTGGGGCGATTGCCACACAGCCTCCCGCCGTTTGGACCGAGAGGGAAACCGACGCCGCTAAATGGAATTCAGGAAACGACGGAATGGCAGCGGCACGGCAGCGAAAACCGCCGCCGGACCCCACCATTGCCGCCGCTCTTGTCCGTTATTCCCACTCGATTGTTCAAACAGAATATAACCACTTGAAATCACTACAAAATTTATTCCGGCAACAGGCAAATTCCGACACTGAGGCCGTCAAAAATTTACGCTGTTGATTTTAAAGGGAAAATCGCCAGAAAAATATTTTTGAGGTTTCGCCGACTATCGGGGTCAGTCGGTCGATTTTTCCTCTCGCGGCGCCCGGTGCCGCACCCGATTCAGTCTCAAAAAGTACCGTCAGCGCAGTCTATCACGCCTCGCTAGAGCCGGCCATCCACCGCAAGGGAAATCGCGAACTGAGAGAAGCGTCTTGCTGCATGGCCACCTGGCCGCGCCATCATTCATGCAAGCCCCAGTTTCGGTCTGGATCGTTGCGTCGATTGTCGGCCTCTGGAGGAATCGTCTCGGAGAGTCGGGGCTGACCATCAGAGCCTGTCCAGTCAAACCTGACCCGCCAACCGGTACTCTTCCCGCTGTTGCTCTTGTAGCCGATGACCTCCTTATGCACTGTGACGCCCGCCAACATCATAGAACCTGATCCTGTGCCCATATTGGCGATAAACACGCTGTCGATCAGGCGATGATCCACAAGATCGCTCTCCAGAATCAGCGACGGGTCTTTGACCGCCTGCTCCCTTCTCCTCTGCTCCGCGATTTGCTTCCTAAGTTTGTCTCCTTCCGCGAGATAAGCCTCTGCCGCCGGTGCGTCCGTCGGCGTATTGCCCCTCTTCATTGGAAGGCGCCCGTCTTTGTACGCTAGTAGAATTGCGGCGGCCGCATCAGGTCCAACCTCAAGAACGAGGTCGAGCCAACTTCTCTCACGTGAATAGATGTCGGCTCGCTCAGATTTCGATAGAACACCTCCTTCAAGAACGAGCCTTCTGGTCTTAATGGGCATGATGCCAGGCAGGCTGGCAAGGAAGTCCGTGAGAGAACGCATCGTCGATTCCTATTGAGTCATTCGTAGGCCACTTGAGCCGCCGATGTCTTACTGCTGTCGATCGTACAAGATCGCGTCAGCCTTCGCCCCCCAGTGTCAGGTTCGTCCAATCCGGAAGACTGCCACGCTGAAGGATGGCTTGCACGATACGGACAACAAGCTGATCGGCGAGATCGAGATCGACCTTGGACTTCGGCGGAAGCACACCCGAGTGGACCGCGTCCGACCGGGCCTTATATAGATGCTTCATCTCATCGAAAATCTTGGTGCGCTCGGCGGCACTCTTGCCCAAGAGCCAGGCGGCGCGACTGCCAATCTTATAGGTGATTTCGGTATTCGACGTTCCGAGATCGTGCATCAGCACGATTTCCGCCGCCATGCCCAAATCGAGAGCGCGGTCGACAGGATGGATTGCCAGCCGCGAGCGCCCGAGCCGGTCGATTGCTCTCGTAATACTATCTCCCTCGGCGAATGCCGCGAGCTGCCCAAAGACGGTCTTGATCATCGCCATGTCCGCTGGGAAAGCCACGAGCGGGTGAGCCGCAAACGGACGGCCTGACATAGTGCCACCGGCCGACAGCAAGACGCGGCGATCCGACAGAATTACCGACATCGGCAACTCGACCCCGCCACTGGAGCCAAGCAAACAGGCGAGCCGGAAACGACGGCGGATTGCATCACGCGCTGTTGAGGCGGGCTGTGTTATGCTGCTTCCGGCTGGCCCGTTTGCTTCAACGGTACGTTGCTCAAAGGCTGGCTTTACCTTGTAGGACTGGATGAGGAAGCCGGTTCCGGTGGGCATGCTCGGCCACGAATATCGCCAAGGGTAGTCGAACGCGCTGAAGATGTCGGCCGCTGGCGGCACAAGGCGAACACCATCGCCCAGTTCACAGGGCTCGTTGATTTCGATGCCAAGCACCGGCGAAACGTCCTCGTAAACTGCGGCATTCCGCGCCACTTCGTCCGTGAAGAGTGCAACGATATCTTCCGGAGCTATTTTTTCGACGAGCCGGTCAATCGCCCATTCACCGAAGCGGCCCCCAACGACTGAGCCGCCGCCGTCACCACTGAACACCCAACACGTCGCGAAATCGGAGAACGGCTCCGCGCCGGAGAGATATTGATCGACGCGGTGCTTCGCCTCGCCGCGCCAGAGTGAATAGTCGCTGCCGCGGTGGATTTCGGCGAGTTCTCCAGCGATCCCGCGCAGAAAGGCTACCGCGTCGGGGGCAGTGTCCGCTCCGCTCATTCGTCCCACCGCCCGAGGTTCACGTCGACGAAGCCGGCTGGGTAGCCCCGAGCCATCACGCCGAAATTGGGCTCGCCTTCGCTATGAACGGCGAGGACATGCTCAGGACCGAGCGGCTGATGTGTGTAGAGGTCGAACGCATGTTTGTCCGGCCGGCAGCCGAGCAACCGGCCATAAGTGGCAACCACGGCCTCAGCCGCCGAGTAACCATGGCGGGAATGGACGAGCGGCATGGCAATCTCCAGGACACGCGGCCGACCGATCTGCTTCAGCATGTCCTGAAGTGCCGCATCTCGCTGCCAGAAATAGGCTGACTCGCCGCCCCAGCTCTCGAGGAGCAATTCAACGCCGCCGTCTTCGACGTCGACGGGATGCGAGACCATCCAGAACTTGTCGGAGCGGGAGTCGAGCTGATCGCTTTGGTACGGGCTGTCGGCGAAAAAGCGATCTGCGACCTCTTGGCTGAATGCGCCAGCAGCAACTTGCGCCTCGAAGCGTGATCGGATGGTGTCGAGGCTAGATGGATAAATGCCGCCTTGTCGAAGAACGTCGACTTCCGCGTCGGTCAGGCGGGTATAGTGCCAAGCGCGGATCGTGCGGACTTCCATCAGCCGCATGATATGCTCCTTCACCCACATGAACTCGCCCGCATAAGGATTCTCGGGATAGGGCATGGTGCGATCGGAGGCTTCACGCTCCAGCCATTGGCGGCGCGAGGTGACCATGTAATCGCGGATGACATCGGTGTGGGCGTCGAGATCCCCGCGCAACTCGCTGTCGAAGGTTTCGACGTCCCAGACGTCAATGATGGCGACGCCCTCGGTCATGCCTCATTCTCGTTTATTGCTACGATCCGCGCGCATGACGGGCCGACCAACTCCCAAACCCCTTCGATGATCGATTCCAGCGAAACAGCGTCGAGTTCGAGCGATGCGGCGTAAGCACGCCATTGCCGTTGCTTCCCTTCGTCGCCGAACATGTCGACCGAGAGACCTGGTGGGCGTTCTTTCGGGATCGGCGTCCGGCGGCGCTCGAACGTCGCGCGGATGGCCGCATCCAGATCGTCAGCGGAAATGTCGATCGCGCGCGGTATCGCCCACAGGTCGTAATAGTCCTTCATGCGCCCGTTGAGGACGCCAAGCGCCACCATCGCCTGGAATTTCTCGGCGATCACCGTGGCGGGCGGATAGGAACGAACCTGCGGAGCGGGAAAATCTAGCAGGGCTGGATAGTCGAGCCGCTGCGTCGCATCGGCCATAGCGTCTCCGAAGCCGATGTCGATTGTAACGGGGATGCGGGTCCTTTCGAGGTAGGCTGCGGTCTTGAGGCGAACGCCGCCATATTCCATCTCTTCTCGAATGACGGTCGCAGCGAGCGCATCGATGTCGAAGGCGAGTCCATCGTCGCTCTCCATCGCCATGATCTCTCCGAAGTCGGCAACCAGGCGGTCAGGATCGGCGTCCCCGTGTCCGAGAAAGTCCGCATCCCGCGTCACCCGATTGTCGTCTGTCACCCAGACCGTGACGAGCATGCCGCCTTTCAGGACGAAGCGATCCCGATGCGCTGAGATTGACAGGCGGTAGAGCAGCCGTTCGAGCGCGAACCGCACCAACAGGATATCGAATGCGCGGCCTTCCTTCCGGGCGATATTGAGCAGCCGGTCCTTGACCGACTTCGCCATATTCGTCGGTGCTTTAGCCATTGGAGGTGAGCGCCTCGAGATAGGGTTGCATCACCTTCCAAGCGCCGCCGGCCTTCGCGGCCTGGGCGATTGCGCTCGGAGTTGCCTTGCGTTGCTGGAGAGCAGCGCGCAGGCCTTCTACAGCGACCGATCGGTCGACCAGTTTGGGGTTTCGGAACAGGTCGGCAAGGGTCTTCGGGATCGAATAGACCGGGACGTCAAGGCCGGCGATTGCATGATGTTCGATGCCCTGTCGTAGATATGGCTCCGTGAAGCGGACCATACGCAGCGGGGGATAGGACTGCACGGGCGCCCAATCGCTCGTCCCGATCGCCATCCAAACGCGCCGCGGCATTTGGTCGGTCAGTCCGTGGAAGGCGAGCGCCGACACCAGAGCGATCACGCCTTTGGGCGCGCGCATGATGGCTTCAGCAAGGATCTGGTTCTCTTCGACTTCCGCGTCACGCTTCTGATAAACTCCGCGCGAGATACGCTCGATGTCACCGCTCTCGACGGCGCGCGTGATCGTTTGCGCGCTGATGCCAGCCTCGCGCAGTTCATGCGCATGCATCATGCTCCGCGCATTGAGCAGGCTTCTGAGCTTCGTCTTTTGCGAATCTTGCGCTGATGGCATGTTACAAATCCTCTAATCGATCGCGATATTATCAGAGGTTTTGTCACACGTCATCCCTGCGGCGGCCAAGAATAGACGGCCAGCCTCCCGCGAGGAACGGAACGTTGAATTGGACCTCCGCTGGGCCGCTTGAATGTCAGAAAAATATGCATTATTTTCTGACATGTGAAAGCAGTCGTCGCATCAGTTCCAGATCGAATCATGAAGCGTGCCCGGGCAGCCGGGCGCGGCGGCGTCTACACGCCTAACGACTTCCTCAACGTGGCGGCGCGCGCGGCGGTCGATCAGGCCCTGTCTAGGCTGGTCAAGGCCGGCAAGTTGCGTCGGCTCGCGCGAGGTCTCTACGATTTTCCGAAGGTTCACCCGAAGCTCGGTCAACTCTCGCCGGCTCCCGACGACGTCGCGCATGCTTTGGCGCGCGAGACCGGGTCGCTGGCGCAGATCGCGGGCGCGCGCGCCGCAAACGCGCTCGGGCTTACGACGCAGGTGCCGGCAAAGAGCACCTATCTCACCGATGGCCCATCACGGCGTGTGGTATTCGGCAAATGCGTGGTCGATCTTCGGCATGCGTCGCCGAAGCATCTGATCGCTCCGGGCAGCCCGGCCGGCACGGTCGTTCAGGCCCTTCGCCATGTCGGTCCCGTTCGTGCGGCCGACATTGCGCAAGTCGCCGCACGCCAACTCTCGGCAAGTGACAAGAAGACACTCGCGTCCTCTGCCGTGCAGGCGCCGGCTTGGATGCGGCCCACGCTCGTCTTGATCGCCAGCACAGTGACGGCCAACGTCGATGAATAAGGTCGCCCTACTTCCATCAAAGGACCGCGCCGCGCTGTTTGGCGAAACCGGCATGCCCTTCCTTCGCGTTCGCGACCTCTTCCCGAGCTGAAGAGGAGGCGCATGGTACAATTCAATGATTGGTGCGACTCCGCTGACACGCCCGTAGGCAACCACCACGTCCGCGTCATGACGGGCCGGCCCGCGGACTCGGTGACCGGCGTTCAGGTAACGGCCACGGCGGTGCCCGCTCACTACGCCGCTGAGGAACGGATAGCGAGAGCGCTGGCACGATTGGGAAAAGCCGGGGCGGCAAAGATGATCACCGACCTTCTGCCGCAAACACCGCAGATCCGCTCGGGAGACCTAGGGGAGATCTACGCGACGGAATGGATCAACGCGCACAGCGGCTATCGCGCCCCCATCAAACGGCTACGTTGGGGAGATCACCGTGACATGGCGATGCGCGGCGACGACGTCATTGGAATGATCCTCGACCCGGCAACACAGCGTTTGCGCTTCCTGAAGACGGAGGCAAAGAGCCGTGTCGCCCTTCGCACCAAAACGCTTGAAGAGGCGCGTACCGGCCTGGACAAAGATGGTGGGCTGCCATCGTCGCATGCACTGTCCTACGTCTCTGCTCGACTGATGGAGCTAGGCACAGACATGCCGCTCGTGGATGCCATCGACGATGCGCTCTATCGACACGGCATCCCACCTGAAAGTGTACGGCATCTCCTCTTCACCTTCTCCGGAAACTCCCCGCAGGCGCTGCTGACCCAGGCTCTGCAGGCCTACCCCGGTCCGATTGGACAGTGGGGTGTTGGCCTGCATGTCGACGGCCATGCCGCCTTTGTAGGGGCCGTCTACGCTCAGGTCATCGCCGATGCCAACCAACCCTGAAGCGATCATAGCCGCCATCACCGATGCGGCGGCGACGGGCTTTCGCGGTCGGCTTATCGCGCGCGGCCAAGCGCGCGCCATGATCTGGCGTGACGGTGTCCTGCCTCCTGGCGCCCCTGCCTTCTCGCCACAGCTCAGCTTCGATCTCCACAGCTATGCCTACGGCTTGCTTGGCCTGGGATTGCGCCTCCTCGATCTCGGCGGCGATCCGAGTCAGGCCAGGATCGCGTTCGAACAGGCGGCGACAGCCCTTGAGGCGGTTATGGCGAAAGGTAATCGCGCCGAAGCGGACCGTGACTTCCATTTCGTCATGGCGGCGGCGAGCTATCATCTCGCGCATCTGTCAGCCCGCGCTTATTCACTCCTCGCGATCGTCGCGGCCGAGGAGAATTTTTCCCCCATCGAACAGGCGCTCGCGCTGTTGATGCGCCGAGACATCACCGAGCTGCGGGCGCGAGTGTACGCCTTCCGCCTGGACGACCGAGGATCGGACGCGACCATTGCAGCGCTCTTTCAGCAGCGCCTCGCCGAGCCTGCCGCCGCCGATGCGGACGACCGTGATGGGCAGGACTTCCTCTTCGAGGGCCTGGATCTGGCCCTGACGGATGCCTTCTTCGGTGCCTTCGCGATGTTCCTGCTCGCGCTGGATCGCGGCGAGCGGGTCCTTGTCGACCGGGCGATCGCGCAGCTTCGCGAGAGTCTCGACATCTGCGCGGAATTGAACCTTTTGCCGCAATGGTGGGTCCATCGGGTCGCCATCCATCTGCTCTCCGATCTCTGGTCGAATACTTTCCACGAGAAGGTTCCGCTGCTCCCCGCCGGTGGCGCTGCGGTGCCATGGCCCGGCCTTCGCGAGCTCTTCATCGCCCTGCTCGCTCGCCGCCCGAGGGCCGAGGTCGACCTCTGGCCGTCGCAGACCGAGGCGGCATCGCGCGCCGTCGATCAGACCGACAATCTCGTCGTCTCGCTGCCGACCAGCGCCGGCAAGACCCGGATCGGCGAACTGTCCATTCTGAGATGTTTGGCCGGCGGGCGGCGGGTCATGTTCGTGACGCCGCTTCGCGCCCTGTCGGCGCAGACGGAAACCACGCTCCAGCGCACCTTTGGCCCGCTCGGCAAGACCATCTCCGCGCTCTACGGCAGCATCGGCGTGTCCGGCTTCGATGAGGATGCCATTCGCGAGCGCGACATCGTCGTAGCGACCCCTGAGAAGCTCGATTTCGCCTTGAGGAACGATCCATCGCTACTCGACGACGTCGGCCTTCTCGTATTCGACGAAGGCCACATGATCGGACCTGGCGAGCGCGAGGTTCGGTACGAGGTTCAGATTCAGCGCCTCCTACGTCGTCAGGATGCCAATCAACGCCGCATCGTTTGCCTGTCGGCGATTCTTCCTGATGGAGACCAGCTCGAGGACTTCTCGGCATGGCTGCGTCGCGATCAGCCCGGAGGCCCGATCAAGCACGACTGGCGCCCTACGCGCCTGCGGTTCGGCGAAGTGACCTGGAACTCGCCGACGGCGCGGCTCAATCTTCGGGTGGGCGAGGAAAAGCCTTTCGTACCTCGCTTCCTCACCGGGGCGGCGCCACCGTTGTTCGTGCCGCCGAAGAAACTGCGCACCCGACTCTTTCCGGACAACCAGCAGGAGTTGAGCCTCGCGACGGCGTGGCGGCTCGTTGGCGATGGCCAGACGGTGCTGATCTATTGCCCGGAGCGCCGGAGCGTCGAGCCGTTCGCCAAGGTCATCGTCGACTTGCACTCGCGCGGCGCGCTCGCGTCTTTGCTCACGGTCGATCCGGCCGCCCTGCAGACCGCTATCGCGCTCGGAGAGGAATGGCTTGGTCCAGCGAGCGACATCCTCAAATGCCTGCGGCTTGGCGTGGCGCTTCACCATGGGGCCTTGCCGACCGCCTATCGCAAGGAAGTCGAGCGTCTCCTGCGTGACGGCGTGCTCAAAGTCACGATCTCATCACCGACCCTGGCCCAGGGCCTGAACCTGTCGGCGACTGCAGTCGTCATGCATTCGCTTTATCGCCACGGTGAGAAGATCAAGGTCTCCGAATTCAAGAACGTCATTGGCCGCGCCGGCCGTGCCTACGTCGATGTCGAAGGCCTTGTTCTCTATCCTATTTTTGAGGATGCAAAGAACAAGAAGCACGACGAATGGGTCGGACTGATCGAGGATCTCGGCGCCCGCGAGATGGAGAGCGGGCTCGTCCAGCTTATCTTTTCGCTGCTCAGGCGTATGCACGCGCGGCTTGGCGGGAACCTCGATCAGCTCATCGACTATGTCGTCAACAACGCCGCGGCCTGGACCTTCCCGGAAGTCGCCGGCGAAAAGGCCGACAAGCGCGAGCGGGCATTGAACGAGTGGGAGCGCCATGTGGCGACGCTCGACACTGCCATCCTCAGTCTCATCGGCGAAGCCGACGTGCCGGATGACCAGATCGAAGCCGCGCTCGACAACATCCTTCAATCCTCGCTCTGGCAGCGTCGTCTGCTTCGCGTGGACGACGCCTCGCGCGCGGCTTATCGCGCCACGCTGCTCACCCGAAGCCGCTACATCTGGGCGAATTCCACGGCCGCGACGCGGCGCGGCTACTTCCTCGCAGGTCTTGGCCTCGAAGCTGGTCATGCTCTCGACGCCGTCGCGGCCGAGGCAAACGATCTCCTGATCCAGGCCAACGCGGCAATCATGGTGTCGGACCATGAGGCGGCGATCGCCGCGATCACCGGGATCGCGGAGCGCGTGTTTAGCTTCTATCCCTTCGAGCCCGACCCATTCCCGGCCAACTGGCGAGACATCCTGCGCTGCTGGCTGCTCGGGCAGCCGCTCGCCGCGATCGTCGCCGGTCAGGAAGCCGACGCGTTGCAATTCATCGAAGGCGGGCTGGTCTATCGCCTGCCTTGGGCCATGGAGGCACTGCGGGTTCGGGCAGCCGCCAATGGCGATGTCGTTGGTGTGTTCGGCCTGGCGCTGGAGGATCACGAACTGGGCTTGGCGGTGCCGGCCGTCGAAACCGGCACGATGAATCGCTCCGCGTCGATTCTGATCCAGGCAGGCTTCAATTCACGGCTCGCGGCCATCAAGGTCGTTGTCGACACCGGCGCTACGTTTACGACCGGTGCGGAACTGCGAGCTTGGCTCCGCACACCTGGCCTCGCAGCCTGGTCGGCCCAACCAGATTGGCCCACGGTCGAGACCCGGGCTATGTGGCTCGAATTCATCCAGGAGTTCGCGCCGTCCGACAACCGGACTTGGGCGCGGCGAGACTATCTTGGAAACGTCCAATGGTTCGCCGCCCCCGCGCCTCCAGGGACGCCCATTAGCCTTTATCATCGGAATGGACAGCCGCTAGTGCTGGCGCCCGATGGGCACGCGATCGGCCTGCTGCAGCACCCGCTCAATCCAAATCGGCGTGGCCTCGTGCGAGCGAATGTCGCTCAGAATGTTGCCCAGCTTGATCTGAGCTATCTCGGCCCCGATGATTTGTGGGGGGCTTAGGAGCAGATGACGAAGCCGCCCATATTCGGCGCATGGGGCAACGTGCCCATCGATGACGATGTGCGGCCGTTCAGCATTCTCAATCCCGTGGGTAGCGACGCCAACCGCAACAACCGCCGGCATCACTTCATCTCGGCCGTCTATATGGACGGCTTCGCTGACGAACGGGGCCGGGTTCAAGTCTACCGTTGCGAGGCGCCCGAAGACCCGCACCCGATGAACCCGCGGGCGATTGGGTTCGAGCGAGACTATTATTCGCAGAAGCTTCCCGAAGGCGGCCAAGAGAACCATCGCTTCGAGGATTTGTGGAACACGATCGAGACCGTGTGGCCTGAAACGGTTCAAGCCCTCGCAGCTCGCCGGCTGTCACCCGCCATCTCTTTCAACGTCCTGGGCATGCAAACGATCATGCGCGCTCGCGTCCCTGCGACCCGAGACCGGCATGCCCTGATGCTCGAGGCCAAGCTCCGCAGCGAGCACAAGATCGCTGAAGAGATCGGCGCACTTCCTCCGGAAGTTGAGCGCTACGCCGGCCAGTTCGACACCGTGCCCATCGGAATCAACCCGCACGAAACGCTGTTGGCGATGAACGGTGAGTTCAAGGATTTCGGCGATCTCTGCTTCCGACTCGGCTTCGAGGTGCTCCACAACAAGACCAGCACGCCGTTCCTCACTTCGGACAATCCGGTCTGCAGCTACAATCCACGCCAGCCGCTCCATGCGCGGACGCCTTACGAGCATTCCGGTGAGGTCGAGCTGATCTTTCCAGTTTCCGCGGACATGCTCGTGCGCGGCTCCAGCAAACGCGGACCCGTGAACATCATCTCGCGGCACCGCGACATCTCCGACAGTCGGAAAGTGCGGCAACTCAATCGGACCATTGCGCAGTTTTCCTATCGCATGACAATCGGCCCGAATCGGTCGAGCGACGACCTGATACGTACCCATGCCGCTGTCGTCCCCACCATCACCACGGAAGTGCGCCGACGAGAAAAGGAGGTTCAGATCATCTGCCGGAATGTCTTCGGTCCTCGGCCGGTGCTGTCGCAATATATC
This sequence comes from Sphingomonas kyeonggiensis, assembly GCF_014204495.1. Lineage (GTDB taxonomy): Bacteria > Pseudomonadota > Alphaproteobacteria > Sphingomonadales > Sphingomonadaceae > Sphingomonas > Sphingomonas kyeonggiensis_A. The sequence continues at coordinate 186,649 of NZ_JACHLN010000004.1, forward strand.
GATACGCCTGATAAGGCCGCACGTCTCGAAGCCAAGATGGCGGCCGCTTCGACCCAGACAGACCTGCCACCCGATGACAACGCGGGTGAAACGGCGATAGAACGCGGGAACAGGCAAGATACATAAGCTCGGAGCATGGCATCTGTTATCCGAGGATTTGGATCACCGATTTGCTCTGTAGGATTGAGGTTACCGCAAACCAACTCTACCTTTGAGGGGAAGGCCTTCCCCTGCGGCCGAGCGTTCGGTCTCGGCCGACCCCTTCTGCGGGGAGACCCCCGCAACGCCCCCTAGAGTGAGAGTGCGGACCGGCTTTGCCGTGACGGGTTGAGAGCCTGGGAGAGAGTCTTCCGGCGCCCGTCGCGGAGATCCGCGATGTCCAGAAAGACCGCAACCGCTCGCGCCGACCAGGACCGGGCGAGCCTCTACGACGAAATCACCGGCAAGATCATCGGCGAGCTGGAGGCCGGCCGCGTGCCCTGGGTTCAGCCCTGGGGGACCGCGGCGGCGAAGGCGCCGCTCGCCATGCCGCGGAACGCCGCCACCGGGCGGCACTATTCCGGCATCAACGTGCTGATCCTCTGGGGCGCCGTGATCGAGCATGGCTTTCCCAACCAGAGCTGGCTCACCTTTCGCCAGGCGCTCGCACTGGGCGGCAATGTCCGCAAGGGCGAGCGCGGCACGACTGTCGTCTATGCCGACCGCTTCGTGCCAGACGACGAAAAGCGGCGCGCCCGCGAGACTGGCGACGAAGCCCAAGCGATCCCGTTCCTGAAGCGCTTCACGGTGTTCAATTCCGCGCAGTGCGAAGGCCTGCTGGAGGATGTCGCGATCGTCGCGCCGCCGCCGGCGCTGGGACTGATCGAGCCCCAGGTCGAAGCGTTCATCCGCGCGACCGGCATCGACTTCCGCATTGGCGGCAATCGCGCCTTCTACGTGCCGGCGCTCGACTATGTACAGGTCCCACCGCCCCAGGCCTATTTCGAACCGATCAACTGGCACCGGACCGCGCTGCACGAGCTGGGTCACGCCACCGGCCATCCGTCCCGTCTCGGCCGCGACATGACCGGCGGCTTCGGCACCAAGAAGTACGCGTTCGAAGAGCTGATCGCCGAGATGAACGCCGCCTTTTGCTGCGCCTCGCTCGGCATCGTGCCGACCGTGCGTCATGCGGATTATATCGGCTCCTGGCTGGAGGTGCTGCGCGAGGACAATCGCGCCATCGTCCGCGCTGCCAGCCAGGCGAGCAAGGCCGCCGACTGGCTGCTCGGCTTCGCGCCGGCCGACGGGACCGACATGCAGGCTGAGCCCGCGATCGACAGGAGGGCCGCATGATCCTCCTGACCTCGGAGCTGCGCGAGCGGCTCCTCGTCAATGGCCGCAACAGCGACGCCGACCACATCCCCGTGGTCAAGTTCTTCAACCCGCTCGGCGAAGGCGTTTGGCTCGCGACCGAGCTCGACGAGGACGGCGACACCCTGTTCGGCCTGGCCGATCTCGGCGAACCCGAGCTCGGCTCCTTCAGCCTTGCCGAGATGATTGCCGTGCGCCTGCCGCTCGGTCTCGGCATCGAGCGCGACATCCTGTTCGAGGGCCTGTTTCCGATCTCGGCCTGGGCCGAGACGGCCCGTCGGATCGGCGGCATCCGCGAGGCCGAGCGCGTGCTTCACGCCATCCACCGAAGCACGACGTCCGGGCAGTCCGGAAAACCGTAAATCAGTGGAGGCGGTTCTGCGTCTCCCGTCGCCGCGCCTGGAGGTGCCGGCACGTAGAGAGTGAGAGGGAGGACGGGATTTCCGTGACGGGTTGGAGGTCGAGAGAGAGGCTCTCGGCCGCCCGTCGCGGAGCAATCCCCGATGCCTACTGCTGTTCAGAAGATCGTCCTGTCGTCTTCGCGCGACATCCCCCTCAACAAGCTGGTGCTCAGCCAGTCCAACGTCCGCCGCGTGAAGGCCGGCGTCTCGATCGAGGACCTGGCGGCCTCGATCGCGCGTCGCGGTCTGATCCAGAGCCTCAGCGTCGTGCCCGTGGTCGACGCCGAAGGCCAGGAGACCGGCATGTTCGAAGTGCCGGCTGGAGGCCGCCGCTTCCGAGCGCTGGAGCTGCTAGTCAAGCAGAAGCGGCTCGCCAAGATCGCCCCGGTGCCGTGCGTCGTGCGCAAGCGCGATGACGAGGTCCTGTCCGAGGAAGTGTCGCTGGTCGAGAATATCGACCGCGCCCCGCTCCATCCGCTGGACCAGTTCCGCGCCTTCCAGGACATGCGGATGAAGGGAAAGACCGAGGAGGAGATCGCCGCGGCGCTCTTCGTGCCGGTTCAGGTGGTCAAGCAGCGCCTGCGCCTCGCGGCCGCATCGCCCACCTTGCACGACGTCTATGCCGAGGACGGCATGACGCTCGACCAGCTCATGGCCTTCACCGTCTCCGACGACCATGTCCGTCAGGAGCAGGTCTGGGAGGCGATCAAGGACGCCTGGTCGAAGGAGCCGTATCAGATCCGCCGCATGCTCACCGAGACGACGGTGCGCGCCTCGGACAAGCGCGCCGTCTTCGTCGGTGTCGAAGCGTATGAGGCCGCCGGCGGCATCGTCATGCGCGACCTGTTCCAGTCCGACGATGGCGGCTGGCTGCAGGACGCGGCGCTGCTCGACCGGCTGGTCGCCGAGAAGCTAAAGGCGACGGCCGAGACGATCGGCGCCGAGGGCTGGAAGTGGATCGAGGTCGCGGTCGGCTTCCCCTATGACGCCACGCGCGGCCTGCGCGAGCTGCAGGGAGAGCCGCTCGACCTGACCGACGAGGAACAGGCGACGATCGAGGCGCTCAACGCCGAATACCAGAAGCTCGAGGCGGAATATGAAGGCGCCGACGAACTGCCCGACGAGGTCGACCAGCGGCTCGGCGAGATCGAGACGGCGCTGTCGGCCTTCGAGACCCGTCCAGTGCGCTTCGAGGCCGAGGACATCGCGCGCGCCGGCGTGTTCATCAGCATCGCTCATGACGGCAGCGTCGCCATCGATCGCGGCTACGTCCGGGCCGAGGACGAGGCTCCCGAACCCAGCGCCGAGACCGATGGGGACGAAACCGAAGGTCGGCCGGACGAGCCCGGCGCGCCGGTCGTGCAGCGCGCCGTCATCACGATCGGCGGCCAGCCCGTCGAGGCGGAGGACGACGAGGACGACACGATCAAGCCGCTGCCCGAGCGCCTGGTCATCGAGCTGACGGCCTACCGCACGCTCGCGCTGCGCAACGCCGTCGCCGAGAACCCGCACGTCGCCATGACCGCGCTCCTCCACAAGCTGGTCTCGGACACCTTCATGACCCGCATGTACACGGGCGCCATGGAAGCCGGGGTGAAGCACATCTTCTTCCCGGCGCAGGACGATGCGCTGAAGGACAGCCCGTCGGCCCGCGCGGTCCAGGATCGCCACGCCGCCTGGGCTGGTGACATCCCGAAGGAGGACGATGCTCTGTGGGGCTGGCTTGCGGGCCTCGACGATGCCAGCCGGATGGCGCTGCTGGCGCATTGCGTCAGCTATGGCGTCAACGCGCTCTATGAGCGGCCGAACCCGCACAGCGCCGGCGGCGTGTCGCAGCACACGCTCGACATGCGGCTCGCCCAGGCCGACCGCCTGACGAAGGCGACGGGCCTCGACCTGGTGGAGGCCGGCTGGCGCCCGACCTTCGGCAACTACCTCAACCGCGTCACCAAGCCCCGCATCCTGCAGGCGGTCCGCGAGGGCGTCGGCGAGCAGGCCGCGCAACTCATCGACCACCTGAAGAAGGGTGACATGGCCAAGGAGGCCGAGCGGCTACTGGCCGAGACCGGCTGGCTGCCCGAGCCGCTGCGTCTCATCGACGATGCCGAGGCGCTCACGCCGGAGGTCGAGGCCGGCGAGGATACCAGTGACGACGATGGCGCGGCGCTGCCCGCGTTCCTCGCCGGCGACGACGAGGAGGTCACGGCGGAGACCGACGCCGATGAACCGCACCTTGCCGCAGCCGAATAACGAGCACCCGGAGCGGCTTCGGCCGCTCCGGTCCTTTCCCCGATCGAACGAGCATCGCCATGCCGCGATCTACCCCGTCGCCACGCCGCGTCGTCTTCCAGTTCCTCGTTCCCGTGCATGTCGAGATCGAGGACGGCATCGTCGGCCGCTTGACGATCATCGACGAAACCCCGGTGCGCGATCCCGTCGTCGTCGAAGGCGATCCCGCCTATCTCGCCGACGCCATCCGCGCCGCCGACGACGGCCAAGCCTGGCCATCCTGGCAGTTCGGCTACTAGCCGCCGTCACCCTGAACCCATTCCGAGCCCGGCCCAAGCGCCGGGCTCTTTTCGTTTCTGGAGCCCGCCATGACCGATTTCTTCACCCGTTATTCCTGCCTGCTCGACGTCGGCACCTCCGCCAATGCCGCACGGGCCTTCGACATCTACGCCGCCCTGATGGCCGACAACGGCCGCGAGGACCCGCCGGCCGAGCCGTTTCACCTGTCGGTGACACCCGACCACGGCGCATCACGGCTCTGGATACGCGACCCCGGCACCGCCGATCCGCAGCTTGCGATCACATTCGTGACGCGCTGCGCCGAGGCGTTCGGGTTGACCGGCCGCTGGGGATTCCAGTGGGCCGGCATCGCTTCCAATCCCGTTGTCGACGGCTTCTCGGGCGGCGCCCATGTCCTGGATCTCGCCACGGGCGAGACGATCGCTTGGACGAGCACCGGACGCTGGCTCGCCGACCGGCTTGCCGAGGGAGGCGCGCGATGAGCATCCCCGACCATGCCCGCGCCAACTTCCAGACGATGCTGCGCGCGGCGGGCAGCGGCGACCTGGCGCTGATGGAATGCACTGACGTGGCGACGGGCGAGCCGCGCTACGTCATCTGCGCCGTCGGCCGCGATGACGGCGACTTCGTCTTCACGCCGTTCGGCCATCTCGCCGAGGGTGATCCCTTCGAGATCTACCGCCCGCCGGAGGCCTCGACATAGGGGCGCACGGCATCGAAGAGACCCGCGACGGCCGCGCGGGCCTTCGACGCAAAGGCCCGATCGCCATCGAAGCGATCAAAGGCATGGCGCGGATAGTAGGTGTTCAACACCACGATCACATCGGCCAGTTCGTCGCCTGCGCCGACCATCCCGGACTTGCAGGCGCTCGCCAGACCTCGTTCGAGATCGTGGCGGATGTTCCGGCGACAGCGATCGTCGCTCCATCCCTGGCTCGAAAGATATGCCTTGAGCCCAAGCTCGGCCGCGATCGCGGTCATGTAGCAGGTGTCGCGAGGATCGCCGGTCTCCGCCCGAACCGCGGACGGCAGAAACTCCTCGCCATTGGCTAGCAGAGCGCGGGCTCGTTCGATCGCTTCGTTCGCTTCTACCAGACCGCCACCTCCCATTGCCCGTTGACGCGGGCAAAGCCGATCGGCCGGTTTTGCGGGCTCGCGTTCGGCTTGGTCGGATCGAGCACGATCTGCGTCATGCAGGTCACGCCGGGGCCCACGCCGCCCGGCGAGCAGTCGCCGAGCTTCAGCGTCGCGTTGGCGAGCGACGTTCCCGTGAACAGGCGGTGGCGCCGCACGGCTGCGGTGGCTTCATCCTCGCTCGGTTGGGCGACGCCGGCGGCGACGGCCGGAGATGCGGCGACTGGCGAGATCACCGGCCGGAGCACGAAGCCCGCGCCGAAGCCGACCGCCAGACATGCCGCTCCAAGAATGCCGATCGCGCTGCCCTTCATCTCGCCTCCCATGCTCATCATCCGGCGCAGCGCGCCCGAATGGTGCGAGGCACAGCGGCTTGCTTTCCTACGAGAGCTTAGCGTCCCATCCGCGCCGCCGGAAGCCGGTGCGGCAGGCCGGGTTCCGCCCGCGCCAGAGTGAGAGGGTGGCCGGGACGGGTTTGAGCCCGTCCGGTCGAGAGAGAGCGCCGGGCCGACTCGCCCGTGTCCCGCTCTCCGAGGTCTCCCTGCATGCTCCATACTCCGATCCCCGCCGCCGAGGCGGCTTCGCTTCCGCTTGGCTCCTCCGCGCCGCCGGCCGCCGCCATCATCGCCGCCGCCGAGCGCATCCTCTCCCACCTCGAACAGGGCCGCACCGTCGATGCCGCCATGCTGCGCAGCGCCATGGAGGACGCCTTCGGCGCGTCCGACGCCGCCGGCGCCTGGGACTGGAAAACCGCCTACGACGCCTGCGAGGCCGCGACAGTCCTGTTCCTGCGCAAATACGGAAAGCCGCTCTTCCGTAAAGCCGCATCGTCGCCTTCACGGCTGTCGGCGCTCGCGAAGATCGTCGGACTTCTGCCGACGCATACGCGCCGATCCGAGGAGGCGCAGGCCTTCCAGCAATTCTCAACGCCTGTCCCTCTCGGCCTTGCCGCACTGACGGCGGCAACATTGACCTCGACCGACCGCGTGCTGGAGCCGTCCGCCGGCACCGGGCTGCTCGCGATCCTCGCCGAGACCGCGGGCGCATCGCTCATCCTCAACGAACTGGCCGAGACCCGGGCCGATCTTCTTGGCCAGCTCTTTCCGGCCATGCCCGTCACCCGCTTCGACGCCGCCCAGATCGACGACCATCTCGATCCGGCCGCCGTCCCGAGCGTGGTCATCATGAACCCGCCATTCTCGGTGATGGCGAACGTCACCGGGCGCGTCGCCGACGCTGCCTACCGGCATATCGCTTCGGCGCTTGCCCGGCTCGCCGATGGCGGGCGGCTTGTCGCCATCACCGGCGCCAACTTCTCGCCGGAGCTTCCGGCCTGGCGGGACGCCTTCGTCCGGTTGCAGGCGCGTGGCCGCGTCGCGTTCACCGCCGCAATCGCCGGCTCGGTCTATTCCAAGCATGGCACCACCATCGAGACCCGCCTGACCGTCATCGACAAGGCGCCGGCCGAAGACCCCGAGCATTTTCCAGACTCCGCCGGCATCGCACCCGACGTCGCGACGCTGCTCGGCTGGATCGACACGCAGCTTCCCGCACGCCTGCCGGTCTCGATCGCCCGCCCAGCCGCGATGCCGACGGCCACACCGCGCACGGTGCGAGGCTATCTCGCCCGCGGGGCGACGGCCCAGCCCGCTCGCCGCATCGCCCGGCTCGAAGGCGTGCCGCTCGCCTATGAGACCATCGACTGGACGCCGCCCGAGAGCGGCCACCTGTTGGACTCGATCTATGAGGCCTATGCGCTTCAATCGATCCGCATAGAGGGCGCTCAGCCGCATCCGACCAAGCTGGTGCAGTCCGCCGCCATGGCCTCCGTCGCGCCGCCGAAGCCCAGCTACCGGCCGACGCTGCCGGCGCCGATCGTCGCCGACGGCATCCTCTCCGACGCCCAGCTCGAGACGGTGATCTATGCCGGCGAGGCCCATAGCGAATATCTCGCCGGCGCCTGGACCGTGGACGAGACCGGCGATCTCGTCACCGCCGCGCCGGACGATGCCCCGGACGCGGTCCGCTTCCGTCGCGGCTTCATGCTCGGCGACGGCACCGGCGCCGGCAAGGGTCGTCAGTCTGCCGGCATCATCCTCGACAACTGGCTGCAAGGACGCCGCAAGGCGGTCTGGATTTCCAAGTCCGACAAGCTGCTCGAAGACGCCCAGCGCGACTGGTCGGCGCTTGGCATGGAGCGGCTGCTGGTCTCGCCACTCTCGCGCTTCCCCCAGGGCACGGCGATCCGACTGGCCGAAGGCGTCCTATTCACCACCTACGCCACGCTACGGTCCGACGACCGCGGCGAGAAGCTTTCGCGCGTCAAGCAGATCGTCGAATGGTTGGGCTCCGATTTCGACGGAGTGATCATTTTCGACGAGTCCCACGCGATGCAGAACGCCGGCGGCGGCAAGGGAGACCGGGGTGATGTGGCCCCGTCGCAGCAAGGCCGTGCGGGCCTCCGGCTCCAGCACGCGCTTCCGAACGCCCGCGTGGTCTACGTCTCGGCGACCGGCGCCACCACCGTCCACAATCTCGCCTATGCCCAGCGCCTCGGCCTGTGGGGCGGCGAGGATTTCCTCTTCGCCAACCGCGCCGAATTCGTCGAGGCCGTCGAAAATGGCGGCGTCGCGGCGATGGAAGTGCTCGCCCGCGACCTGCGCGCGCTCGGACTCTATACGGCCCGGTCGCTCTCCTATGACGGTGTCGAATACGAGCTGCTGGAGCACCAGCTCACGCCCGAGCAGACCCGCATCTACGATGCCTATGCCGGCGCCTTCGCGATCATCCACAATCATCTCGACGCGGCGATGCAGGCCGCCAACATCACCGGCGATACCGGCACGCTGAACCGGCAGGCGAAGTCGGCCGCACGCTCTGCCTTCGAGGGCGCCAAGCAGCGCTTCTTCGGCCATCTCCTCACCAGCATGAAAACGCCGACGCTCGTTCGCTCGATCGAGCAGGACTTGGGCGAAGGCCATTCCGCCGTCATCCAGATCGTCTCGACCGGCGAGGCCTTGATGGAGCGCCGCCTGGCCGAGATCCCGACCGAGGAATGGAACGACGTGCGCGTCGACATCACCCCGCGCGAATACGTCCTGGACTATCTCGCCCATTCCTTTCCGGTGCAGCTCTACGAGCCGTTCTCCGACAGCGAGGGCAATCTGTCGTCGCGGCCTGTCTATCGCGACGGCCAGCCCGTCGAGAGCCGCGAGGCCGTCGCCCGGCGCGACGAACTGATCGAACGCCTCGCATCGCTGCCGCCGGTCCCTGGCGCGCTCGACCAGATCGTCCAGCGTTTCGGCACCGATGTCGTCGCCGAGGTGACGGGACGCTCGCGGCGCGTGGTGCGCAGGGGCGAGCGGCTCGCCGTCGAGAACAGGGCGGCCTCCGCCAATCTCGCCGAGGCGGCCTCGTTCATGGACGACGACAAGCGCGTCCTCGTCTTCTCCGATGCCGGCGGGACGGGACGGAGCTATCACGCAGACCTCGCTGTCCGGAATCAGCGCCTGCGCATCCATTATCTCCTGGAGCCGGGCTGGAAGGCCGACGCTGCAATCCAGGGCCTCGGGCGCACCAACCGCACCAACCAGGCGCAGCCGCCGCTCTTCCGGCCGATCGCCACCGACGTGAAGGCCGAGAAGCGCTTCCTTTCGACCATCGCGCGCCGTCTCGACACGCTCGGCGCCATCACGCGCGGACAGCGCCAGACGGGCGGCCAAGGCCTGTTCCGGCCCGAGGACAATCTGGAATCCCACTATGCGCGCGACGCGCTGCGCCAACTCTACCTGCTGCTCGTGCGCGGCAAGGTCGAGGGCTGCTCGCTCGATCGCTTCGAGTCCGCCACCGGCCTCAAGCTGATGGACGACAACGGCATCAAGGACGAGCTGCCGCCGATCACCACCTTCCTCAATCGGCTGCTGGCGCTGACCATCGAGCTGCAGGGCATCCTGTTCACCGCTTTCGAGCAGCTTCTGACTGCAAAGATCGAGGGCGCGATCCGCAGCGGCCACTACGACGTCGGGCTGGAGACACTGCAGGCCGAGAGCTTCGTGGTGACCGACAGCCAGGTCATCCATGTCCATCCCGGCACTGGCGCCGAGACGCGGCTCCTGACCATCACCCGGCGGGAGCGCAATCGCCCCGTCACGCTGATCGAAGCCCTCGACAATCTCGCCGATCCGCGCGCGCGGCTGCTGGTGAATGGTCGCTCGGGCCGCGCCGCGGTGCAGACGCCGGCACCCTCGATGATGCTCGACGACGGCGAGATCGAACGCCGCGTCTGCCTGATCCGGCCGATGGAGCAGCACTATGCGCCGCTGCGCATGATGGACGAGAGCCATTGGGAGGAAGCCGACCGCGATCGCTTCGCCGCCGCATGGGAGGCCGAGCTTGCCGACATCCCGGACTTCTCCGACAGCACGATCCATATCGTCGCCGGCCTGCTGCTGCCGATCTGGAAGCGTCTCCCGGACGAGTCGACCAGGGTCTATCGGCTCCAGACCGATGCGGGCGAGCGCATCATCGGCCGCCGGGTCTCGCCGGCTTGGGCCGCCAATGCCGCCTCGCAGGGGGCGAATACGCTGACGCCCGAACACGCCTTTGCCGCGCTGATGGAAGGCACAACAATCCTCGATCTCGCCGAGGGCCTCCAGCTTCGCCGCGCCCGCGTCATGAGCGCCTATCGCCTGGAGCTCAGCGGCTTCACCGAGGCGATGCGCGAGCGGCTGCGGGCCTATGGCCTGTTCAGCGAGATCATCTCCTGGAAGCTGCGCTTCTTCGTGCCCGCCGACACCAGCGGTGCGGCGGTGCTCGCCAAGCTGCTCGACACCTATCCGGTGGTGCGCATCTCCGAACGGGAGGCCGCGTGATGTCCCGTCACGATGCTTCCGATCTCGCGCAGCGTCTCGGCCGGCAGGCCGAGGCGGTGTGCCGTCACTACCTCTCCAGCGGCAGGCGCGAGGGCCGCTACTGGCTGGTCGGCGACGCGCGCAACACGCCGGGGCGCTCGATGTATGTCCGGCTCAAGGACTCGCCCAAGGGCCCCGCCGGGAAATGGACCGACGCCGCGACCGGCGAACATGGCGATCTCCTCGACGTCATCCGCGAGAGCTGCGGGCTGATCGACTTCAAAGACGTCGCCGAGGAGGCCCGGGCGTTCCTCAGCATGCCGCCGCCAGAGCCGGAGCCCCGTCAGCACCACCGGGAGAGCCCGGCGCCACACGGCTCGCCGGTAGCGGCACGTCGGCTCTTCGGCATGTCGCAACCGATCATCGGCTCGCTCGTACAGGCGTATCTGCGGGAACGCGGCATTACGGATTTACGCGGAACCGGAAACCTGCGTTTCCACCCGCGCTGCTATTATCGCCCCGACGAACGTTCGCCGACTGAAGTCTGGCCGGCGATGATCGCGGCCGTCACCGATCTCGACGGCAAGATCACCGGGGCACACCGCACCTGGCTCGATCCGCGCCGGCGCGACAAGGCTCCGATCGACACTCCGAGGCGCGCAATGGGCGATCTCCTCGGCAACGCGGTCCGCTTCGGCATCGGTGGCGAAGTCATGGCGGCGGGAGAAGGCATCGAGACCGTGCTGTCGCTTCGGCAGGTCCTGCCCGACATGCCGATGCTGGCGGCGCTCTCTGCGGGCCATCTCGCCGCTTGTCAGTTCCCCGACACGCTGCGCCGGCTCTACATCGTCCGGGACAACGATCTGGCCGGTGACGGCGCGCGAGACGGCCTGATCGAACGGGCAAACGCGGCCGGGATCGAGGCGATCGTCATCTCGCCCGAACTGGGCGACTTCAACGAGGATCTCCGCACTCTCGGCATCGACGCGCTTCGCACCGAGGCCCGGCTCCAGCTCGCTCCGCAGGACGTGGCTCGGTTCATGATGCTGGCATCCACCTGACACCCTAGCGATCGTCCCGCCCGATCGCGACGGCTGGCTGTTTGACTCGAACAACCCGTCGCGACGATCACAATCGCAAAACGTTGGCGCCGATGTCCTCTTCGAAATGGCGCTCCAGCCGCTGGTCATGGACGGTGATCGTCATCTCGATTGAACCGCGGCCGACGGCAAGCCCGAGGAGATGTCCACCGACAGCCTGGAAGTCTCGACCCGCTGCCGTCGCGTGGGCATGAACGGCCGGTTTACCGTCCTTCCATGCGAGCGTGCCCGTGAGGCCGGTCACTTCCACGTCGGTAAAGTCACGTGGGTCATAGTCGCGACGGCCGAAGTCGAAGAAGCCGAAGCGGATCGAACCGGCGAAGCCAAATCCTCGGATGGACGCGGCTGGAATATCCGCTTCGATCATCAAGCTTTCCAGATGCTCGAAGACATCGTCTCCCTGGCGAAGCACCATCAAGAAACCGCCCGGCACAGGAACGACACGTTTTGGTTCCGACATCGCGCGGCTCCCGGCTAGACGATGGTGGGCGTGATGCCGCCGTCGACGCGCAGGGCAGCGCCATTCGTGGCGGCAGAAAGCGGGCTCGCCACATAGGCCACGAGCGATGCGACCTCTTCCGGTTCAATCATACGCTGGATGAGCGATGTCGGCCGGTCCTTGGCGAAGAAGCCGCGCTCGATCTCCTCCTCAGGCGCGTTCGGATCGTCCGCGACGCTCCGGAGGAAATCGACGATACCTTCCGATCGCGTCGTTCCGGGCAGCACCGAGTTCACGGTCACCCGCGTGCCCTTGGTATTGGCGGCAAGACCGCGCGCAATCGCAAGCTGCGCAGTCTTGGTCATGCCGTAGTGAACCATGTCCGGCGGCACGAGCAGTCCGCTTTCGCTGGCGATGAAGATGATGCGACCCCAATCGCGGGCGACCATGCCGGGAAAATAGGCGCGGGCGAGCCGGGCACCGGAGAGGACATTAACCTCGAAGAAATGCCGCCAGTCCTCATCGGTGATCTCGCCGAATGGCTTCGATTCATAGATGCCGAGATTGTTGATCAATATGTCGACATCCGGCACCGCTGCCACGAGTGCCGCCGCGCCCTCTGCGGTTGCCGGATCGGCGAGCACGCCGCGCGCACCCGCCTCGTCAACCGCAGCGTCGAGTTTTTGCTGGTTGCGGCCGCAGATCACCACCTCGGCGCCTTCGGCCACCAGGCGCTTGGCGATCGCAAGCCCGATCCCGGCGGTCGCACCGGTGACGAGCGCGGTCTTGGTATTGAGTTGCAGGTCCATTGCGTTTGTCTCCTTAGTTGCCGCTGGCTACGTTGAGCGGGCGCAGGCTGCCTTCCAGGCGGAAGAACTGCCCGTCCGGCGTCGTGAAGAAGGCGAGCGAGCGGCCAGCCTCGAAATCATCGATATGCACGACCGTCGAGCCGTCGGCCTCCTGCCAGGAGATCGCGTAGGATCGACCGAACAGATGGTGCCACTCGAACCCGACCGTCGCGGTGTTACCCGTGAGCGCGCCCTTGGTGATTTCATAGGTCAGCGTGCTGCCGCCCTGTGCATAGGCATTGGTCGCAACGAGATCGCCGTAGTCGACCTCGAAGTGCTGTCCAGCCATGGGAAATGCTGTGGTGGTCATATGCGTCTCTCCAAGGTTTCAGGCTTCGCAGGGCTGGAGGGCAGCGCGCCTCCGGCCGAGCAACACGAGCAGCAGGCCCATTGCTGCGAGGACACCGCCTGCGATCGGAACTGCCGCGTAGCCGAGGCCGAAGCTGATGACGCCGCCGCCGACGGCTGCGCCCAATGCGTTGCCAAGATTGAATGCTCCGACATTGATCGACGATGCGAGGCCGGGCGCTTCGGCCGCCGCCTCCATCACGCGCATCTGCACCGGCGGCACTATCGCGAAAGACGCCGCCCCCCACAGGAGCAAGCCGATCGCCGCGCCGACATGGCTGGTGAGCACCAGGGGCAGCGCCACCATGATCACGGCCAGCGCCGCAAGAAAGATCTTCGTGGCGCCGTCGAGCGACCAGTCGGCGAGTTTGCCGCCGAGACCGTTACCGATGGTGAAGCCGACGCCGATCAGCACCAGCCCGATCGTCACGAACGTGTCGGAGGCTCCCGTCAGTTCCGTAAGGACCGGAGCGACATACGTGTAGAGCGTGAACATCGCGCCAGCGCCCATCACCGTCGTCGCCATCGCCAACAGGACGGTGGGATGTGTGAGCACGCCGAGCTCGCGCCGCACATCAGGTACCTTGCCCGTTTCTCCCCTCGGCAACGCCAGCCAGAGCGAGGCGATCGCGATGACGCCGAGAACCGCCGTCCCCGCGAAGGCCATGCGCCAACCGATCTGCTGACCGATCCAGGTCGCTGCGGGAACGCCACCGATATTGGCGATGGTAAGCCCCATGAACATGGTGGCGACAGCGCTCGCCTGCTTCTCCTTTGGCACCACGCTCGCCGCGACGATGGAACCGAGGCCGAAGAATGCGCCATGGTTGAGGCTGGTAACGAGGCGTGATGCCAGCAGAGTGTAGTAGTCTGGCGCTAACGCCGAGAGCAGATTGCCGATGGTGAAGATGGCCATCAATAGCATCAGCGCGGTGCGCTTGCCGAAACGGCTGAAGGCGAGTGTCATGACCGGCGCACCGACCATCACGCCGATGGCATAGGCGCTGACCAGCAGGCCGGCAGTGGGGATGGACACGTCCACCCCCTGCGCGATGACCGGCAAGAGTCCCATCGGGGAGAACTCCGTGGTGCCGATGCCGAAGGCGCCGATGGCAAGGGCGAGCAGCGGCCAGTTGAACCGCTTTTCATCGTCACTTGCCGGAGGATGGGAGACAGACCCGTTCATCGCACGATCCTCCTCAGTCCCAGGCCGGAGCAAGGCCAGGAGGGCTCACCAGCCGGCCATCGTGCCGTGCAAGCTTGCCGATCGCCGCCATGTCGGCGTCGGTCAGCTCGAAATCGAAGATCGCGAAGTTCTCGGCGACCCTCTCCGGCTTGGCGGTCTTGGAGAGCGCGATATAGCCCTGCTGGATTAGCCAGCGCAGCCCGACCTGGGCGGCGCTCTTGCCGTACTGCGCACCAATCTTCTGCAGCGCCGGGTCGCGCGGCACCGCGCCGTCGGCCATGCCGAAATAGGTGGTGATCGCGACGCCTGCCTGCTTCGCCGCAGCCGCCACGGCGGTCTGGTCGAGATAAGGGTGGACCTCGACCTGGTTGGTGACGATCGGCGCCTTGCTCACCGCGATCGATTCCTTCATCTGAGCGACGTTCTGGTTGCTGACGCCGATGAAGCGCGTCTTGCCGGCGGCCTGAACCGCATTCAGCATCGCCACCTGCTCGGCGATCGCGACCTTGTCGGCCGGCCAATGGAGCAGAAGCAGGTCGACCTGATCGACCTTCAGCTTGTCGAGGCTTTCATCCACCGAGGCGGCGAACTTGTCCTCGCTGTAATTGTCGACCCAGACCTTGGTGGTGAGAAAGAGATCCTCGCGACGCGCGCCGGCAGCGGCGAGCGCGCGACCGAGTGCTGCTTCGTTCTGATAGATCTGCGCGGTGTCGAAATGGCGGAAGCCCGCCTCGAGTGCCGCAGGCACGACCGCCTCGACCTCGGCGTCCGACATGCGGAACACGCCGAAGCCGAGCGCCGGGATCTGCGCTCCATGCGCCTTTACGATGTCCATAGTTTCAATCCTTGTTGTTCAGGCGGCCTGCGCCTTGGGGTTTCTGACGAGCGCCGGCATGACATCCGACGCCAGTTCTTCGATGATCTCGGCGGGCGGACGCCCCGACTGCCGCAGATTGATGGCGAGGTGATCGACGCCTGCCGCAGCCAGGGCGTCGAGGTGGGCGATGAGACCCTTGCGGCCGACACGCGCGCCAAAGCGGATCGCCTCGGCCGGGGCGTCGGCGTTGTCCAGAAAGTCGAGATGAAAGGCGCTGATGAAGGCGCCATGACCGGACGTCGCGCCGCGCCAGCGTTCAGCTTGCGCCACCATCTTCTCGATGCTGCCGGGATAAACGAAGCGGCCATCCAAATTGGCGCCGAGCCATCCGTCCTCCTGGCGCGCCTGTCCGGCGACGACCAGCGGGATGCTCGGCTGTGCTGGACGCGGCAGCAGGTCGAGGCTCGGGACACGCTCGCCATTCACCGGCAAGCCGCCGGGCTGCCACGCTGTCCTGAGATAGGCCACCGCCTCCCGAAAGGCTTCGCCGCGCGTCTCGAAATCGAGGCCGAGCAGCGGGTATTCCACGGGCCGGTCGCCGGAAGCGACGCCCAGGATCAGCCGGCCTCCCGAGAGCACGTCGACCGACGCCGCCGCTTTCGCCGTCATCAGCGGATGACGGATCGGCAGCACCACGGCGGCCGTACCCAGCGCGACATTGCGCGTCACACCGGCGAAATAACCGAGCAGCGTAAAGATGTCGTAGACGGAGCCCGCGTCGCCCATGTTAACGGCGTCGAGCACCGGCACGTCGCGCATCCAAACTGCCGCGAAGCCGAGCGCGTCGGCCCTGCGCACGAGATCTGTCTGCGCCGAAAGATCGGGGACGCCGCGCGGGCGTCCCGCAGCCGCTCGCCGGGCTTCACCGGCGGGCGACCAGTCGTTGTCGAGCGGCAATTCAATGCCGAGCGTGAGGCGGTCCGGCTTGCGGACCAGATCGAGAGCTGAATCCTTTGACATGGCAGAGAGATAAGCCATGCCAACGGTCTTGATAATTCGTCGGCGCTCCATAGGATATGTGAAACGAAATCATAGACGGAACCGTCGCATGGATAATCGTACCGGTGAGATGCAAGTCTTCCTGCGCGTCGTCGAGGCGGGCAATTTCTCGGAAGCGGCGCGGCTCTTGCGCATGACGCCCTCAACCGTCAGCAAGCTCGTGGCACGGATCGAGGCCCGGCTCGGCGTGCGCTTGCTGGAACGCTCGACTCGTCGACTATCGCTCACCACCGAGGGGCAAATCTACTATGAGCGCAGCCAGGCGCTGCTCGGCGAACTCGATGAGATCGAGCGCGAGCTATCACACGGCGCCACAAGCACGGGCGGCACGGTGCGCGTGAATGCCTCGGTCGCCTTCGGCGTGCTCGCCGTTGAACCGCAGTTGCCGGCCTTCTGGCTGGCCTATCCGAACATCGTCGTCGACCTCTCGCTCTCCGACGAGATCGTCGATCTCTACCTCGACCGCACCGACGTCGCGTTCCGTGTCGGGCGGCTTCCGGACTCTGGCATGATGGCCCGCCGTATCGGCGTCGCGCATCGCAAGATCGTCGCATCGCCCGCTTATCTCGAACGCAACGGCATCCCGCGTACCGCCGAGGATCTCGCGCAGCATAACTGCCTCGGCTTCAATTTTCGCCGCGCCGCGCCAGTCTGGCCGCTCAAGGAGAGTGGCCGGATCGTCGATCGCGCCGTCAACGGCTCCCTGCTCGCCAACAATGGAGAGACAGTTCGGCGCATGGCAATCGCGGGCGTCGGGCTCGCGCGGCTGGGCGATTACCATGCACGGGCCGACTTCGCTTCCGGCCGTCTCATCGAGGTGCTGTCGGACGTTATCGAAGCTGACGAGGAAGAAATTCACGCCGTCTATCTCGGAGGTGCACGCCTTCCGCAACGTGTGCGCGTGTTCCTAGACTTTATTGTGCCCCGTCTCCAGTCCTTCCTGAACGAGGGCATTCGAGCTCGACGCGCTCGCGCCTAGCCAAAATGCCAGCCCACTGACGAACTCGCGGCTGTGACCAGCCGTCACCGACGATGTGAATGTACACCATCGTGCTCGCGCGGAGGCTTGCCGCTGAAGGGACCGCGCCTCGGCCTTCGAGCGGGCGATCGGCCCACAAGCTGGCCAGGCAATGCGAAGGCCGGCTATTTTCCGGCGGTCCAAAAATGGGACCGGATCAAAAGCGGTCATGTGCTGGAACGCTGAGTCAGGCTGAGCTGTAAATGCGAGTCGGTTTGGATGGAGCCAGCACCGGTGCTGCTAAACTGGAATTTTCCAGCTTGGAACGGTCCAGGAAACCGGAGGCAGGTCATGTACTTCGCAATATCCAATAGCTTCGATCAAATCGATCTATGAAGCCAGTTCATATAACCTGCGATCCCTCAGGGAATTATCGGCCGCCGCCTATCCCCCTATCTCCACAGCATCAACGGAGAGAAGCAACCAACCATTTTCGTGGAGAAACCCCATGCGCCTTCATAACTTCGGGGCTCTGCTGGCTCTTGGCCTCAGCGCTGTATCGTTCCCGGCCCAGTCACAGGAAGTCCCGCCTTCGCGCTACGGCCCCAATGACGAGATCGGCGCCGCCAACTTGGTAACGCCGGATTCCGTCCTCAAGGCTGTGAAGCTGGTAACGACTGGCAAGACCTATCCGTTGGGCGTTCCCATCGACAAGAATCTTCCGGCGTTCCGCCATCGCAGCTTTCATCTAACCAATGTGCAGCCAAACGAAGCCGGCGGCACTACCATGGGTCCGAACAAGTTCACCTTCAATGACGAGTTGGTGGTTGGCTGGACCGGGGTCGGAACCCAGCTCAACGGCATCGGCCATATCGGCATCAACAACACCTACTATAACGGCAACAAGGCGTCCGACTTCGTCACCGTCGAAGGCGTGGCTAAGCTCGGCATTGAGAAGGTCCCGCCAATGGTTGCGCGCGGCGTCGTCCTCGACATGACCGCGCTCTATGGTGGGCCGATCGTTCCCGAAAAGACCGAATTCACCGTCGCCGACATCGAAAAAGTGCTCAAGATGGAAGGCATCGCCATCCAAAAGGGTGATGTCGTTCTCTTCAATACCGGCTGGCTTGAGCTCATCGGCAAGGACAACCAGAAATTTCTCGGCGTCGAGCCTGGTATCGGCATGGAAGCGGCCAAGTGGCTGGCGGACAAGGAGATCATCGCCTTTGGCGGCGACACCTGGGCCTCAGAAATCTATCCGGCTAAAGACGGGCAGGAATTCCCAGTCAACCAGTTCATGCTGGCGAAGAATGGCATCTACAATCTCGAGCTGATCGACAGCCGTGCGCTCGTCCGCGACAAAGCGTGGGAATTCCTCTTCGTCCTCGGTCAGCCACTCTATAAGGGATCGACCCAAGTCAACGTCAATCCGGTCGCGATCCGCTGACCCGCAGGCGGCCGGACAGTTTTCTCCCACCCCAAGTCCGGCCGCCACATTCTTCATATACGCAAGGATCAACCATGCGTATCAGCTTGCCTTCCCGCCAGGGATTTGGTGGCGCGCCGCTCGGCAACATGTTCCGGGACATTCCGGAGGAGGAAGCTCTCACTTCGGTCCGTGATGCTTGGGGTGCTGGCACCCGCTATTTCGACACCGCAGCTCTATACGGGGCCGGCCAATCGGAACTACGCCTGGGCAGGGCACTCGCAGGCTTTCGGCGGAACGACTATGTCCTGAACGCCAAGGTCGACCGCATCATCCTTGACGAAATGGAGACCGGCAGCAGGGATCTCCGCATGCACGGCCTCGACGCCTTCGTAGCCGCACGCGAGTTCAGATCGCACCGCAGGACGTCGCATGATTCATGACGCTGGCGGCGTGAATCTGACGGATCAGCATCTCTCGCCTGCCGAGAACGGGATTCGAGCCCGCCAAAGTTGCCATCTACGCCGCCACCTCGCGCACGAAGTCGAGGAAAGCGCGCACCTTGGCCGAGACGAGGTTCGAAGCGTGGTGATAGGCATAGAGCGGGAACGTCTCGTCTACCCACTCCGGCAGAAGCAGGACCACTCTGTTCTTGGTCACCAGGTCCTTGGCGTAGAGCTCCAGCAATTGAGCGATGCCAACACCACCAAGGCAAGCGCCGAGCAGCGAGCCGGTGTCGTTGACCATCAGCCGACCGGCAGCGTCAAACGGAACGACGTCGTTGCCACGCCGGAATTCCCACTGGAACGGCCGGCCCGTCGTCGGATCGCGGATCAGTAGGCAGTGGTGCCCCGTCGCGAGTTCGCTCGGTTGTTGGGGCGCCCCATGTCGCGCGACGTAGTCGTTTGAAGCGCAGGTCAGAACGCGGGTTTCCAACAGCAATCGAGCCTTTAGCGAGGACGCTTCCGGCTCGCCGAAGCGGATCGCGACGTCGAAACCGTCGGCCACCAGGTCGCCCATCTTGTCCCGAACGCTCATCTCGACCGACAGGTCGGGATAGCGGTCTAGGAACTCCCCGATCCGCGGCGCCAACACATAGTGTCCGAAAGTGCCGTCGGTATTGATCCTGAGGCGACCACGCACGGCCGCCTTGCTCTCTCCTGCCGCAACCGCCGCGTCTTCGATGCTGACGAGATGAGGAGACACCGCCTCGTAAAAGCGGCGACCTTCATCGGTCAGCGAGACTGCACGGGCCGTTCGGTTAAAGATGCGGATGCCAACCCGCTCTTCCAGACGGGCGACCGCGCGGCTGACGGCCGGCTGAGTCAGGCCCATGGCCTCGCCGGCGCGCGCGAAGCTTCCCGCTTCGACCACAGCCGAAAGAACGCCGATTCCACTGAGTAATCTGCTGTCGAACGCCATCGAGACATACTTTCAGTCATCTTAATTCTGATAACTATGCATTATTTTTATTGGATGGAAAGGCCCATCTTGCTCCTCGCCGCCGAAAGCCGACGGCGATGAAAAACAAAGGAGCTAAGACATGAGCACTCAAGACAAAGTCGCCATCATTACCGGTTCGTCGCGCGGCATCGGCGCCGAAACCGCCCAGCATCTTGCCTGCGAGGGCTTCAAGGTCGTCGTGAACTACGCCGGCAACGCCGGCGCCGCTCAGCAGGTCGTCGACAAGATCATCGCCGATGGCGGTCAGGCCATCGCCGTGCAGGCAGACGTCGCCGACCCGGCGGCCGTGATCGCCATGTTCGACGCAGTGAAAAAGGCATTCGGCGGCGTCGACGTCGTGGTGAACTGCGCCGGCGTCCTGAAACTCGCCAAGGTATCCGAGTTCGACGACCAGACCTTCGATCAGACCATCGCCATCAACCTCAAGGGCACGTTCAACGTCTGCCGCGAGGCGGCCAAGCGGCTCCGCGAGGGCGGGCGCATCATCAATTTCTCCTCGAGCGTCATTGGCGTGCGCCTGCCGACCTACGGCGTCTACATCGCCACCAAGGCCGCAGTCGAAGGACTGACGCAGGTTCTCGCGCAGGAGATGCGCGGCCGCGGCATCACCGTCAACGCTGTGGCTCCGGGTCCGGTCGCGACCGAACTGTTCCTCGACGGCAAGAGCCCCGAGCTGATCGACCGCATGGCCAAGATGAACCCGCTTGAGCGGCTCGGCCAGCCCGAGGACATCGCGCGCGCCGTGGCTTTCCTCGCCGGTCCCGAGGGCGGCTGGGTCAACGGCCAGATCCTACGCGCCAACGGCGGCATGTGCTGAACCGAACAACGATCGCATGCGAGCCGGAAGGCGAAAGCCACCGGCTCGCGGCCCTCTGACGCGCGATCGGATCGCGTGACGCCAACCCCAATCAACTGTGGAGAGACACCATGACTCACGTTCGTTCATCGCCCAGGGTCTTCATGCTCACGACCCTGATCGCCTCCGCCGCGGCCGCCCTCGCTTCGGCGGGAAGCCTCGTCCTCGCACTGCCCGTCTGGGCAATGTTCATCGGCCTGATCGCCTTCTATACGCGCGTTCTCGACACTCGTAGCGCCATCGAGAACCTGGCCTGCACCGGCATCGGCCTCGCGACCGGCGTTGTGGCCAGCGTCGCGCTCGCACATGTCGGCCTGAGCACCGGCATCATGATCGCGCTCCCGGCAGTCGTCTTCGCCGTAGCCATCCTGGTCGTGTCGCTCCGGGGGCTCCCGATGCTGAATAACGTGCCCGCCTACTTCCTCGGCCTCGTAGCTTGGTTTGCGGGCCATCTTGAGCCATCGCTTGAGAGCGTCGCGGAGCTTTTCGGCGCCAACGCGATCGGCGTGATTGCTGGCTGGGTGTCTTTCAAGGTTCCGGCATGGCTTTCGGCCCGCGCTAAGGCGTAACCGCATCGGCACGGGCTCGCCCGACCACACGGACTTCCTGACTCCGCCCACCTCCTCGCTCGCCACCCCGGCAGCGAGGAGTGTGCTGGCGGATTTCGCATTGCTCGCTCGACTGCATTCATCCGTCGAAGAGGATCGCGCCTTGGCCTTCTAAAGGGCGATCGGCCCACAGGCCGGCCAGCCAGGCAATGGCGGCGGCCGACTATTTTCCGGCGGCGCGTGCCGCGCCTTTCCATCGCGAGACAAAATAGCCGGCCTTAGCCATCGAGCCCTGCGCTGCGCTGCGGGTGCCCGCCCGTCCTGTCCGTGGGCTTCGTCGCCATGAAGGCCGCGACGGTCGCGGTCCAAACGACGGAGCATCCCAATGAGCAAGCACGACAATTTCGAACCGCACCACGCCTCATCACCCACCGACCATGTCCTGAACGAACTGCAACTTCACGGCTATCGGCCCTTCTCTGACGAGCCCGACCAGCGCCTCCTTCCAGACGGCAACGCAGTCGCGGGCGCGGTTGCCGATATCTTCGACGCCCTAATCGTCACGCTCGAGGACACGCGCCTCGAACCCGACCTCGACGATCTCCTCTGGTCGACGGTCAACGTCTTCCACCGCGCCACCGAACGGATCGGCCGGGAACTGGACGACAACGAGCAAGCCCAGAAGCGCGGGCAGCGTGAACAGGACGGCAGCGAGGTGAAGTCGGTCGAACTCGAGCGCCTGATCGCCGAGGGCCAGACCCTGATCGAACGCCAGAACGCCTTCGAGCTGATGCGCGACCAGGCCGCCGAACACTACGAACGCCACGTCGGCAAGGTTTGGCTCCCGCGCAGCGGATCGAAGGTCAATCATCGCAACCTGACCTCGGCGATGATCGACAGCCGCGATTTCCTGATGGCAAAGAAGCGCGCCGACCAAGAGGTGCTCCTGCCACCCGGCCCGAAGATCGTCGTCACCGGCGGGCTCGACTACGACGATCACCGGCTGATCTGGGCCAAGCTCGACCAGGTTCACGAGAAGCATCCCGACATGGTGCTGATCCACGGCAAGTCGCCGAAGGGCACCGAGAAGATCGCCTCGCTCTGGGCGATGAACCGCAATGTGCCGCAAATTGGCTTCGCGCCCGACTGGATGAAGCACGGCCGCGCAGCGCCGTTCAAGCGCAACGACGAAATGCTGCAAATCGTGCCGAAGGGCGTGATGCACTTCCCGGGCACCGGTATCCACGACAACCTCGCCGACAAGGCCAAGAAGCTCGGCATCCCGGTCTGGAAGTTCGGCGGCGCGTGAGCGCCGCCTAGCTCAAGTCGATCTTCCAGAATCTCAGCACGTCCTCAACCTCAGCCTTTGGGTAATGGAGATAGTCGGCATTGGCCAAATCGGATCGCATCTTCGACTTGCGCTTCGCAATCTCACGCTCAACGCGCTGCGTGAACGGTGCAGTGCCCGGCGGCAGGATGCCCGGGCGATCGGGGCTCGGCCAGCTCTTGGGGTAATCGGACGGCGTCCAACCTGATCGAACCTGTTCCGCCTGCGGCTGCACGGATTCGTGCTCACACGCCCACCCGTAGAGATGGAACGAGCAGACCCGCAGCATCGCCTTGATCTCGGGAATCGTGTCGGTGAAGCCCTTCAGCGAGGTTGGCAACCACACCATGTTCGCGACGCACGAGAAATAGCGAGGGTCCTGCACGACATTGCTGCGCTGAGCGAAAGACGGATCGTCGTAGCCCCAGATGTGGCAGACGGTCCAATTCTTAGGCTTGGGGGCAGCCACATCGAGCGCAGCCACATCGAGCGCAGCCACCAGTGCATTGAGCGCCGCCACGTTACCCTCGAACTTCTCGGCGGTTACGCCCGTCGCCTTCCGCGTGTTGCTATATCGGCGAGACCAACCGGAATCGTAGAGCGGGCGACCTCGCGCCGTGTGCGGCGCCCACACCGGCAGCGCGCGGAAAGTGTCCGGATGAACCCACCGCGCGGTTCGCTCAATCAGCTCGACGATTGCGGGAATGTCGGCCCGCAGCGCCTCGTTGCCGTCAGGCACATGAAATCCACTCGCCACAAGTCCCCCGCCGTCATTGTAGCCTCGGCTGCGCGAGACGTCCGGCTGAAGTCTTGGCACCTGGGCTGTTGAGATATTCATCGACTACCATTTCGGACCGGCTGACACACCCCCGCCTATCTGCGCTGACCCTTGGTCCGACTGATCGCTTGACGCCATCAACCCGTGAAGGGTCGGCTATGCGAGCATGCCGCCGCTACGGCTGCGCCTGCGCGGTGATTGCAGCGCTCAGTCCGACACATCGGGCGCCTGTCAGCGGGGGGATGGTCCTCCGCTCGGAACAGGAGCCGGATCGATGTCCCTCAACGACGCCCACGCCTTCGCCTTCAGCCTCGCCACCACGCTGATGGCCGCCATCATCATCTTCCAGGCCGGCGACGGCACGCTGTCGGTCACGCCCGCCAGCGAATATGACGGCGACACCGCCGCGATCGTCCATGAGATCGATCCCTTCGCCCCCTGACTGGGGCGAGCCAGTTGCCCGAGCGAAAATCGCCGACGATTTCCGCTCCCGGCGCGCGCGCACTTGCGCTATGCTTTGGATGCGCCGTGGTGGTGGTGGAAGGCGCGACCGTCAGACCTTGCCCTTACGGAGGCCACCACCATGATCATCCTCGCAATACTTGCATCCCTCGCAGTGATAGGCCTGCTTTGCTGGCTGCTGTACACGCTGGCTGTCTTCGCGTTGCCGACGTTTGTCGGCGTGACCGCGGGCGCCTGGGCGCATGGCACGGGAGCCGGCATTCCCGGCGCCTTCCTCGTCGGCGCCGTCGCGGCCGCCATCACGCTGGCGGCCGGGCACCTGCTCATCACCTTCGTTCGGCCCATGTGGCTGAAGCTGATCGTGGCTGCAGCCTTCGCCGCGCCGGCGACGATCGCGGGCTTCCATGCGACCCATGGGATCGTGAAGCACCTCATGCCGTCCGACGCATGGCAGATCGCATTCTCCACCGTCGGCGCGGTGGCGGTCGGCATCACCGCCTTCGTGCGGGTCGCGGGAATGGCGGCGGCCCCGGGCCCGTCCGGCCGGGACCTTGCGCGGGCCTGATCTTCGTCATCGCCGTCAGGAAGTCAGAGCAGCGGGCGCGGTCGCCCCCGTCGTCTTATGTCGGAGCGATGGGGCGTATGTGGCCCGGATCGACGCTGGGGCCCGGAAAAGCGGGCCTCGTTGGAGCGCTGCTTGGGCGGGTCATGTCTCGCGGGCGCATCGGACGTCCGAGGCGGCGATCTCCGTGGGGCCGTGGATGGCCGGAATGCGGCAGCGTCGACCTGGCGGGAGGAGACGATGCCGATGAGCATTGCCGTGACGCTGGTTTGCCGATGCGGGCGGGCCGCCATCTGCTCCGCTCACTGACCGTGCCTCGACTGCTCCAAACGGCCTCTTCAATGGCCTGACCTGGCCGAAGGCCGGCTGCGCCTCGATCGCCTATGACGCAACAGCCGCGTCAAACTTTCTTCCCCTGCCGGCTGCGCCGCCATTCCTCGCGAGACAAGAAAGCCCTCCTTGGCTGTCAGGCCCCTTCGGGGTGCGCCGTCGATCGCCTCCGGCCAACCGATCGCCATCGAGGCCGCAATGGTGCGGGCTCGGGAACGGAAAACGGAGACTTACAATGGCGACCATCGGCACCTTCAAGAAGACCGGCTCGAACGAGTTCACCGGCGAAATCGTCACCCTCAGCGTCCAGGCCAAGAACGTGCGCATTGTCCCCGACCAGCGCGCCACCGGCGAGAACGCCCCCAGCCACCGGGTCCTGGTCGGCCGCGCCGAGATCGGCGCCGCCTGGTCCAAGCGCTCCAACGAGGGCCGCGACTATCTGGGCCTCAAGCTCGACGATCCGAGCTTCAACGCCCCGATCTACGCCAACCTCTTCGACGACGAGGAAGGCGACACCTCCTCGCTGATCTGGTCCCGTCCCAGCGGGCGGCGCGGCGACTGAGGCCCCGCGCAAGGCCCCGGCCGAAAGGCCGGGGCCTTCGACGTCCGGGGCGACCGAATCAGTTCGCCGGAATCCCAGGTTGACAGCAGCAAAGAGACGGACTTTCGCCTCGCCAAGTCTGTCAAAGGCGACTATTATAGTCGTTTTCGTAGCGTGCGAAGTCCGAACTGTAGGAGGTGGTCATGCATGATCACCGCCCGACAATCACGGGCCGCCCGCGCGTTACTTGGTTGGAATCAGGAGACGCTCGCTGACAAGGCCCTGGTATCGCTGACCGCTCTCAAGCGCGTCGAATCCGAAAGCGGACTCGGCGTGCATGAGTCAACACGCGACCAGGTCCGCAGAGCGCTTGAGGAGGCTGGAATAGTCCTCCTCAACTCCGATCAGGGCGAAGGGGTGATGATTGTCCGAAAAGATCGTCAGCGACAGACGGTGCGGGCCTGAATTCGACACGACCGCAGTACCTCGCCGTCTTTACGCTATCACCGTCGTGCAAACTCGATCCACTTCGGATATGACCCCGATGGGGGATGTTAACTATGAGCATTGAATCTGATTTCCTCGACCGACCGCCGACGGATGCGCGGCTGACTGACTATGATCGCGCACATCTCGCGACCTACCTCCGCCTCCTCGACGCGGAAAACGAAGGCGCCGGCTGGCAAGAAGTGGCTCAGATCATCTTCGGCATCGACCCGAAGAGCGAACGTGCGCGCGCCGAGCTCGTGTATCAAAGTCATCTCGCACGGGCTCATTGGATGACCCAAAATGGATTTCGCGACCTTATCCGGTCCAGTCTTCATTAACTCTGTTGCGCTCGGTGATGCAATTCTTGCATCACCTGTGTTGATCTTCGGGCTTCCCAAATAGCCGCTCAACCGAGAATCGTTCTCGCTTTACAGTCCTCGCCTTCAGCGAGGGATGGGAGGCCATATGATGCCGGAGCAAGGCACATGGCGGATCTCAACCGCCTACGACTATGTAAATGAACTCGACGCTCCGGACTTGGCCTGGGAATTTCTGAGGCGCAATCCCGAGTATCAGCAAGACTACACGCGGCTGAAGCAAGAGGGCCTCCAAGAAGATCAGGCCGAGGCAGCACTTTGCGACAAATGGGGGTTATCTTTTCGCGGTCGACCCCGACCTTCCTGCGCCGAACGCCAACGCCACGTGGACGCCGATCGCCGATCCTTGGATGCTGATCCTGCAGGCGCTCCCGACTTGGATTGCACCCGCGTCGGCGGCTGAGAACGAGACACCGACGATTGCTGCGTCTGGCGGCGACGCGCGTATCAGAGTCGGAGACGAGATCGTCCGTGCGCGACGCATCGGCCTCGGCGCTGCCGAGCCGCCCCGTGCCGCGCTTGTTCTTCTCGACGAGGCCACCCCGGACCGGCTGGAGGCGATCGCCCGCTACTGGCGCGGCTTGCGCGAGCCGCCGGCACTTCCGGACCCGCGCGTGACGCCACAGCGGCGGCAGCGTCTGCGACAGATGCTTCGCGCGGTCGATGCGCGCCTCGAACGCGAGAGCTACCGCGGCATCGCGGTCGTCCTCTTCTCACGGCATCACATCGAGGCGGCGTCCTGGGCGGGCGACGCTCTGCGCGAGACGACCATCCGTCTCGCCCGCGATGGCATGAAGCTCGTCCACGGCGGCTATCGCGACCTCCTCAAACGCCCCCGCAAACCCTAGCGACGCATGCCCTGCTAAGGGGTGTCGATTTCTCCGGGAAATCTTCGACATCGTGCATCGCGCCTGAGCGAACGACCGTGCGCTGGAACCGCCGCCGACATCCGGCGCCCCCCCAGCACCACACGGAGCTTCGATCATGGCCGAAAGCGCGACCGTCCACGTTCCCCCACGCTACTTGCGCACGCCGGAAGCGGCGCGCTTCCTCGGCCTGTCCGGCCGCACGCTTGAAAAGCATCGCACCTACGGCACCGGCCCAGCCTTCAAGAAACTCGGCGGCCGCGTCGTCTACGCGATCGCAGACCTGCAGGCTTGGGCCAATCGCGGCACCAAGAACTCAACGGCCGACAGCGACACAATCCTGCCGGCCAAACGTCACGACACGACCGGCGCGGCGGGCAGCCACGCGCCGCAACGCTGAGCCGATCTCGGATGTTGCCGCGCCATCACAGCAGCGAACGCGAGCAGCTCGATCTCTTCCGGGCGCTCCCCGGCGATCTCGCGCCGCGCGACGCGCAGGACCTGATGGCGTACCCGTTCTTCGCGCTCGGCAAGTCGAAACGGCTGGCGCCGATCGACTTCAAGGCCGGCTCCATCGTCATCCGCGTCGAAGCCGTCCCCGAGCACGGCATGGCCACCATCTGGGATGCCGACGTGCTGATCTGGGCCGCCTCCCAGATCGTCGAGGCGCGCGATCACGGCCTACGGCCGTCGCGCCTGATGGCGACCACCCCCTACGAAATCCTGCAGTTCATCGGTCGCGGCGTCAGCCTGCGCGACTACGACCGATTGAAGGCCGCGCTCGACCGGCTCCAGTCGACGACGGTGGCGACATCGATCCGTCAGCCGACTGAACGGCGGCTGCACCGCTTCTCCTGGATCAACGAGTGGAAGGAACGAGCGGACGCCAGAGGCCGCCCGCTCGGCCTCGAGCTGATCGTGCCGGACTGGTTCTACGCCGCCGTTCTCGACGACGCGCTCGTGCTGACGATCGACCGCGATTATTTCGGCCTGACCGGCGGCCTGGAGCGCTGGCTCTATCGCCTGGTGCGCAAGCACGGCGGTCGCCAAGAGTTCGGCTGGAGCTTCGATTTCCCGCATCTCCACGCGAAGTCCGGCAGCCTCTCGCCGCTCAAGCATTTCGCCTACGACCTGCGCGACATCGTCCGCCGACAGCCGTTGCCGGGCTACCGCCTGACCATCGAGCAGTGCCTCGGCGGCCCCGAAATCCTCTCCTTCAAACCCATCGACCCGAACGCGCTCGGCATCCCCCGCCGGCGCCGCCGCTCGACCAAGCGCCCTGGGGATAAGCTGTGAATCGTCTCGTGCTATCAGGGACCGGACCCATCGTGCCATCGGGGACGCGATCCTCGTGCTATCGGGGACCGGAATCGGCGAATCCACTCGCTGAATCAGCAGCTTGCGAGCCCCGTAACTTCTCTAACCTAGATTCCTTCGGAATCTTTCTAACGCAAACCGCATTTTCGGCCGCTGTGGACGAGTCCCCGATCGCCGGGAGACCGTCATGATCGTCGCGCTGCTCAACCAGAAAGGCGGCGTCGGCAAGACGACGATCGCACTCCATCTCGCCGGCGAATGGGCACAGCGTGGCCACCGCGTCACGCTTATCGACGCTGACCCACAAGGCTCGGCTCTCGATTGGTCGCAGCAGCGGGCGCGCGAAAGCCTCCCGCGGCTTTTCGGCGTCGTCGGCCTGGCGCGCGATACTCTCCATCGCGAGGCTTCGGAGATCGCCCGCGACGTCGACCACGTCATCATCGACGGGCCGCCGCGCGTCGCCGGGCTGATGCGCTCAGCGCTGCTCGCCGCCGACCTGGTGCTGATCCCGGTGCAGCCTTCGCCCTTCGACGGTTGGGCATCGGCCGAGATGCTGTCGTTGCTCGGCGAAGCGCGCATCTACCGCCCTCAGCTCATCGCGCGGTTCGTCCTCAATCGCTGCGCTGCGCGCACCGTCATCGCCCGCGAGACGGCCGAGACGCTGGCCGATCACGATCCGCCGCTGCTCGCCGCCACGATCGGCCAGCGCGTCGCCTTCGCCGACACGGCGCAAAGCGGCCGTCTCGTCGGCGAGCTGGACCGCGACAGTCCCGCCGCTCGCGAGATCGCCGCGCTCGCCACCGAGATCGCGAGGATCTCGCGATGACCGCGTCTCCTCCGAAACGCGGCTTCGCCACGCGGCCAGGCGATCCCGAAACCTGGATCAAGGCCGCCGACGCGACCCCGGTGCGGGCCGCCGACCCCGCTGTCTATTCAGCGCGCCTGACGATCGACGTCACGCCCGACCAGCGCGCCCGCATCAAGATCGCCGCCTTCGGCCGCGGCGTTACGGTCGCCGACATGCTGCGCGAGCTGCTCGCGCGCGAATTCCCTCAAAGAACTGGAGACGCGACATGACCGGCGCCGCCGCCATCCATGCGCGCGGCGAGCCGAGACCGGCCGCGCCGCCGCCCCACGACCTGACAGAAGTCGAACTCACCTGGATCGAGAAGCGCATCGAGAACTGGATCAGGTTCGGTCGCGAGGTCGGCGAACAGATCCTCGACCGCCGTCGGCGCGTGCTGCGCTTTGCGCCAGGCAGCGTGTTCGGCTTCGTGCGCTGGGCCGCCAACGACTACGGGACCATCGCCTCGCATCTCGATGTGCTGCGCGCCACGCGCGCCGGCGAACCGCAGCAGACCGTGCCGTGCGTGCGCCCCGGCGGCGACATCCTGCTGAAGGTCGAGGGTTGGCCCAAGGTCGAGCGCGTGCTGCAGATGATCGATGCGATCGAGGCGATTGGCATCGATCCGAGCGACGTCTCTCCCGATCATTGGCGGCACGTCCACAACCGGATGACCGCCGGCGAGCAGCCGCGATCCTACACGGCCGAGCACCACAAGGCCTTCCTCCTGCGGCGGAGGGCCGGATCATGAGCCGCTTCGGCTACGTCATGGTCACCTATGTCCTGACCATGGGAATGGCGATCACAGCCTTCGTCGATTTCCCGAAGAAGTTGATCTGGAACGCGTCGGCGAGCACGCCGATCGGGCTCTACAGCATCGCGCCGGCCGACCGCTTCGAGGTCACCGATCTCGTTGCCGTCCGCGCGCCGGAACCGCTCGCCGCCTTCATGGTCGAGCGCGGCTATATCGGCCGCGGCGTGCCTTTGATGAAGCGGGTCGCGGGCGTTCCCGGGCAACAGGTCTGCCGCCGCGATCACGCTATCACCGTCGACGGCGTGCCGATGGGCGATGCGCTCGACCGCGACCATATCGGCCGCCCGCTGCCCGTCTGGGAGGGCTGCCGCCGCATCGCCGAGGGCGAGCTTTTCCTGATGAACTGGTCGGTCCGCGACAGCCTCGACGGCCGCTATTTCGGGCCGCTGCCGACCAGCGACGTGATCGGCCGAGCGACGCCGCTCTGGACCAATGAGCACGGCGACGGCCGCTACGTGTGGCGCGCGCCGACCCGCTGAACCGCCGCTTCCAACCCCCAACCGAAGGAGAAGACCATGACCCAGATCGGCCAATTCACCCGCACCAAGTCCGGCTATTCCGGGCGGCTTACCGCGCTCGGCATCGACGCCGAACTCGCCTTCGTTCCGGCCGAGCCGTCCGAAGCCGAGAACGCGCCGGACTACCGTGCCCTGCTGGGCGGCGAGGACGGCATCGAGATCGGTGCCGGCTGGAAGCATGTCGGCGAGCGCGCCGGCGACTACGTCTCCGTGCAGCTCGACAGCCCGCTGTTTCCGCGCCCGCTGCGCGCCAATCTCTTCCGTTCGGGCGACGACAATGCCGCCTGGGGCCTGCACTGGTCGCGGCCCGCCAAGCCGCGCAAGGAGGACTGATCGGTGCGCGCCCCGCATCGATCGCAGCAGCGCTGGGGCGACACGCGGAAACCCCGTGTCGCCGACCGGCTGCTCCTCCTTCTCCTTTCCGGCCTGTCCCTTGCCGCCGCACCGATGTCGCTGGGGCACGCTCAAACCGTGTCGCCCGTCCCGGCCGAGGCGAGCGCGCCGTTCGCCGCCTTCGTGGCAGAGGCGTCGCAGCGCTTCGGCATTCCAGTCGCCTGGATTCGGGCCCTCATGCGCGTCGAAAGCGCCAACGACGTGCGCGCGGTCTCGCCCAAGGGCGCGATGGGACTGATGCAAATTATGCCCGACACCTGGGCCTATCTCCGCGCACGTCACCGGCTCAGCAGCGACCCGTTCGATCCGCGCGATAACATCATCGCGGGCACGGCCTACATGCGCGAACTCTATAATCGTTACGGGGCGCCGGGCTTTCTCGCGGCCTACAATGCGGGGCCCGGACGGTACGACGAGCACCTCGCGAACGGCCGTCCGTTGCCCGCCGAGACGCGCGCCTATGTCGCCCATCTCGCACCCCTAGTCGGCGGCGAACCATCTGCGGCCGTTGTCACTGTCGCCGCCGCCGATCCGCTGGCCTGGACACGAGCGCCGCTCTTCATCGGTGCCCCGGATCGCGGTCCGGGCGCAGGTCCGACGCAGGCGGATGCGCAGCCTCGCGACGGCGACAATGCAGCCCAACTGCGCCACGCGTCGGACGATGCGAACCCGACCGGCGGCCTGTTCGTCTCCCGGCAAGAGCCTGCAGGCCCGCGATGACTGTCTCACCCGTCAATCGCAGCATGGCGAACCCCAGCGCAGATTGGAGGGCGTTGGGAGGGAGCCCCGCAAGCACAACCGCACGATGGCAGGATAAAAGGGCGCGATGTGCGCCTTGGTTCGGTTGTGCTTTTTCAACGACTTATGCCGCGATTTCGCGAGGCGCGCCTGATCGGCGCAGCCTGCGCTCCGGCGCTTCCATCAACAAAATCATCGGCTTCGCGCGATGTGCGGGGCCTCAGCCGTGACCGACGAGAACGAATTCCGCATCCGGCCCGGCCGCATCCGCTCGACCAGCGCCCAGCGGGTGCGGCCCTTCATCGCCCAGGCCCTTGCCGCCGCCCAACGGGCCGGCGGCAGCGTCTCCCGGCAAGGGAAGATCGGGCCTGGGGCGCGCTCCCGCTTCGGGCGGGGCCAGCGGGCCTCGATCCAGGCGAACCGCCTGATCACCGCGCGCTCGCGCGGTGCGGTGATCAAGGCGCGCGTGGTCCGCCATGGCGGCCGCAACGCCCCGCTCGGGACCCATCTCAACTATCTGCGCCGCGACGGCGTCACCCGAGATGGGGAGAAGGCGCGTCTGTTCGGCCCCGGCGGTGACGATGTCGACGCCAAGGATTTCGCCGAGCGCGCCGAGGGCGACCGCCACCACTTCCGTTTCATCGTCAGCCCGGACGACGCGGTGGAGATGTCCGACCTCAAGGGCTTCGCCCGCGAGCTGGTCGGCCAGATGGAGAAGGATCTCGGCACCCGGCTCGAATGGGTGGCGGTCGATCACTGGAACACCGAGCATCCGCATGTCCACCTGATCGTTCGCGGCGTTCGCGATGACGGCCAGGACCTGGTCATCTCGCGCGATTATATAAAGGAGGGCATGCGCGACCGGGCGCGCGATCTCATCACCCGCGAGCTGGGGCCGCGCACCGATCAGGAGATCCGGCGCACGCTCGAACGCCAGATCGACACCGATCGCTGGACCAACCTCGATCGCCAGCTCGCCCGCGATGCCTATCGCACCGGCGTCATCGATCTCGCCCCGCATCCAGATCGTCAGCCCGACGAATTCCATGCACTCAAGGTCGGGCGGCTTCGTAAGCTGGAGGGGCTCGGGCTCGCCGACGAAATCGGCCCCGGCCAGTGGACGATCTCGGAGAAGGCCGAGGCGACGCTGCGCGAACTCGGCGAGCGTGGCGACATCATCAAGCGTATCCACCATGGCCTGACCGAGCGCGGCATCGAGCGCGGCGCGGCGGGCTACGTGCTCGCTTCCGAGAGCCTCAGCGACCCGGTTATCGGCCGCCTGGTCGCCCGTGGCCTCGACGACGAGCTGAAGGGCACGGCGTTTGCCGTCGTCGACGGCGTCGATGGACGGTCCCATCATATCAAGCTGCCTGACCTCGACGCGGCCGGCGACAGTGCGCCGGGCTCGATCGTCGAGTTGCGCAAGTTCGACGATGCACAGGGCCGTCGACGCGTCGCGATCGCCGTGCGATCCGATCTCGACATCGAGCGGCAGGTCACCGCGACCGGGGCGACCTGGCTCGACCGGCAGGCTATCGCGCGCGAGCCCGTAGCGCTCGGCGGCGGCTTCGGCGCCGAGGTGCGCGACGCCATGGATCGCCGCGCCGAACACCTGGTCAGCCAGGGCCTCGCCGAGCGGCAGAAGCGCGGCGTCAACTTCCAGCCCGGCTTGATTGACACGCTGCGCCGGCGCGAGCTGCACGCGGCCGCCACGCGGATTGCCGCCGAGACCAGCCGACCCCAGGTCAAGCCGGAGAGCGGCGAGTACGTCACCGGCACCTATCAGCGGCGCCTCACGCTCGCGACCGGCCGCTTCGCCATGATCGACGACGGCCTCGGCTTCAGTCTCGTGCCGTGGACACCGTCGCTCGAAAAGCAGCTCGGCCGCCATGTCTCGGGCGTTGCCCGCAGCGACGGCGGCATCGACTGGAGCTTTGGCCGCAAGCGGGGGCTCGGACTGTGATCGCCCTATGCGTCGCCACCGACATCGATGGTGATCGTGATGGCGGTCGAAATCGGCGCCGACCGTTCATAGAGAAGCGCCCGGAGGTTCTGGTCACTTAGGTCCTCGAACAGGCGGCCTTGTCGGCATTTCAACACTTCGTCGGCGACGAAGCGCTCCAACCGCCAGCCGAGGGTGGAGGTCGGATCAAGCGGGTCGAAGGGCGAGCCCGCCTTGATATCGCTCACGGATGGCGACCGACCTTTGACGAGCCCCCGCATCACGGCATGAACATGATCTGCCGGCACCACGCGGCAACCGACGTCGTTCCCGCCTTCGGGCAGACGGCCGTCCAGGATCGGATATGCCGTCTGAAATGGAAGCGACACTGGATTGTAGAACCCGTAGTAAACCGGAATGCCGCGTAGCTCGAAGTATTCATCGATATGGTCGATCTGCCGGTGGCCAGCCCCCGTCGCCTGATATGCTGACGTGAGGTCAAAGCCGAATACGCGCTGCGAGGAGATCGGCACCAATCGATCGGTCCTGTCCGCCAATCGGCCAATGCCAATTCGATAATCAGACTCGTCGATCGGCGCGACGGGAATTTCCTTGGAATAAAGCCGCTTCGTTTGGAGAAGCGCGACTTTGCGTGCGACGAGATTGCCGCGGCGACGCAGTAGCACGAAGATCGCGATGTCGGCGATCTCCCACCGACCGTGCATCCACCGTCCGCCGAGCCAGTGCGATTCGAGCGACACGCCAACCTGCTCGGCAGCAAAGAACGCCGGCGGGGCAGCCGTAAGCTCCATAACCAAGATGTGGTCGAGCGACTCCTCGTGCATTGAGGGATGGGCGGACATAGCGCGCGAAACCTTCTCGTTCGCCGCGCCAAACACGTTGCGGACATAGTCGATCACGACGTCCGGTATTGCATCAAACGGCGACGCCATCTTCAAATCCCCCCAAGGTGCAGCGCTTGTCTAGCCTGTCGAACATACTGCTTAGGCCGCCGATTTGCACGCCACGGTCGCCGTTTCTGCGATCGATAGTCTCCAGGACTTGAATTTACTTGGTGCTCGCTCCGAACTCCCAGATTTCTTGAGGGGAGCTGGTCGTGTCAGCCACAAAAATACTTTGGGGGCAGATCCTCACCGTCTTCGCCATCGTCCTGCTGACGACCTGGGCTGCCACCCAATGGACGGCATTCAAGCTCGGCTTCCAACCGCAGCTCGGGGCGGCCTGGTTCATGCTCGGCGACTGGCCGGTCTACTATCCGTGGTCCTTCTTCCCGTGGTGGTATTTCTATGATGCGTATGCGCCGCCGATCTTCGTCGAGGGCGCCTATATCGCCGCCTCCGGAGGGTTCATTTCGATCGCGGTTGCGATCGGCATGTCGGTCTGGCGCGCGCGGGAGGCAAAGGACGCCGAGACCTTCGGCTCGGCCCGCTGGGCTCGCACCGACGAGGTGCGCGGAGCCGGTCTGCTCGGCGAGGACGGCGTGGTGCTCGGCAAGTTCGACCACGCTTATCTGAGGCACGACGGGCCCGAGCATGTGCTGTGCTTCGCCCCGACCAGATCGGGCAAGGGCGTCGGCCTTGTGGTTCCATCGCTTCTGACCTGGCCCGGCTCGGCCATCGTCCATGACATCAAGGGCGAGAACTGGACGCTCACCGCCGGCTTCCGCGCCCGTCACGGCCGCGTGCTGCTGTTCGATCCGACCAATGCCAAGTCCTCTGCCTACAATCCGCTGCTCGAGGTGCGCCGCGGCGAATGGGAAGTGCGCGACGTTCAGAACATCGCCGACATCCTGGTCGATCCGGAAGGCTCGCTCGAAAAGCGGAACCACTGGGAGAAGACCAGCCACGCGCTCCTGGTCGGGGCGATCCTACACGTCCTCTATGCCGAGGAGGACAAGACACTCGCTGGCGTTGCCGCATTCCTGTCCGATCCGAAGCGGCCGATCGAGTCGACCTTGGCGGCGATGATGAAGACTGCCCATCTCGGCGAGGTCGGGCCGCACCCGGTCATCGCGTCGGCGGCGCGCGAGCTGCTCAACAAATCCGACAATGAGCGATCGGGCGTGCTCTCGACCGCCATGTCGTTCCTCGGGCTTTACCGCGATCCCGTTGTGGCGGAGGTGACGCGCCGCTGCGACTGGCGCATTGCCGACATCGTCGGGGCTCGGCATCCGACCAGTCTCTACCTGGTCGTGCCGCCGTCCGACATCGCACGGACCAAACCGCTCATCCGGCTGATCCTAAACCAGATCGGCCGACGCCTGACCGAGGACCTGCACGCCAAGGGCAACCGGCATCGGCTGCTCCTCATGCTCGACGAGTTCCCCGCGCTCGGCCGGCTCGACTTCTTTGAATCCGCGTTGGCCTTCATGGCGGGATACGGGCTGAAGAGCTTCCTCATCGCGCAGTCGCTGAATCAGATCGAGAAGGCATATGGCCCGAACAACTCGATCCTCGACAACTGCCACGTTCGCGTCAGCTTCGCGACCAACGACGAACGGACCGCGAAGAGGGTCAGCGACGCACTCGGAACCGCCACCGAGATGCGCGCCATGCGCAACTATGCCGGCCATCGGCTGAGCCCGTGGCTGGGGCACCTGATGGTGTCGCGCTCGGAAACGGCCAGGCCGCTGCTCACGCCCGGCGAGGTGATGCAGCTCCCGCCGGCAGACGAGATCGTCATGGTCGCCGGCACCCCGCCGATCCGGGCGAAGAAGGCGCGCTATTTCGAGGACCGGCGGTTCAAGGAGCGGATCGTCGCGCCGCCGACGATCGCCAAGTCGACCGCGCCGGCCACGGATGACTGGAGCCGGTTGCCGGTTCCGGCCCGCCCAGCCACCGCGCTCGCCGAGGGCGGTGCCGCGGCCGAGGGCGGCGACGAAGATCCGACCGGCTCCGAACGTCGCCATCAGCCCGAGCTGAACCGCGCCGCCCCCACCGAGAAGAAGGCGCCGATCGAGAATGAGTTCGAGGTCGGGCTCGATGACGACGCCGACGAAGATACCGCGCAGATCAGCCGCGCCAACCAGGTGATGCAGGGCGTCGCCCGTCAGGTCTCGCTCGACCCGAACGACGGCATGGAGCTGTGAGACGTCCATGGCCAATCCGTCGAAGAAACAGCGCCTGTCGGTCTATCTCGAACCCGAGGTGATGAAGGCGCTCGCCGCTCACGCCGCCCGCCGCGACCAGTCGCGCTCACTGATCGCCGAGGCCGCAATCGCATCCTTCCTGTCGCCCGACGCGGCCGAGCGGCAGGAAGCGGCCACCACCAAACGCCTCGACCAGCTCGATCGCCGCATGACCCGCTTGGAGCGCGACACGGGGATCTCGGTCGAAATGTTGGCGGTCTTCGTGCGCTTCTGGCTGACCTCGAACCCGCCGCTGCCCGAGCCGGCCCAGGCCGCCGCAAGGGCGCAGGCCAGCGAGCGTTACGACGCCTTCGTCGCCGCTCTCGGCCGCCGACTCGCCAAGGGCCCCAAGCTCCGTCAGGAGATTTCCGAGGACATCGAGCCCGCGCGCGACGCGCGATAAGCAGCGATTGCGGCAACTCAAGTAATCGGCAGTCCCGCCGTTTCCCTGTCTCTGCACGCTACACTGCTACTACGCCCTGACACCTGTTGCCGAGGGCCGATTTCCGGTTCTCTTACTCATCCCCGATCCAGGGGCGGCCTAACGCGGTCCCGCAAAGAACGGGGATGACGTGGCCGTTTCGCACCAGAAATCTGAAGCGATACTTCGAGGCGCCCGCATGTTGCGGACGGCCCTTGGCCCCGCCATCGCCGGATTCCTGAGCGACGCCAGCGTCGTCGAGGTGATGCTCAACCCCGACGGCCGCCTCTGGGTCGACCGGCTTTCAGAGGGGCTGTCGGACACCGGCGAGACGCTGTCGCCCGAGGACGGCGAACGCATCGTGCGCCTGGTCGCGCACCATGTCGGCGCCGAGGTCCATATCGGCAACCCGCGCGTCTCGGCCGAGCTGCCGGAAACGGGAGAGCGGTTCGAGGGCCTGCTTCCGCCCGTCGTGGCGGCCCCGGCCTTCGCCATCCGCAAGCCGGCTGTCGCCGTCTTCACGCTGCAGGATTACGTCGCCGCCGGCATCATGTCGGCCGTGCAGGCCGAGGTCCTGCGCCAGGCCGTCGCCGACCGCCGCAATATCCTGGTCGCCGGCGGCACCTCCACCGGCAAGACCACGCTCACCAACGCGCTGCTCGCCGAGGTCGCCAAGACCTCGGATCGCGTCGTCCTGATCGAGGACACCCGCGAGCTGCAATGCGCCGCTCCCAACCTGGTGGCGATGCGGACCAAGGACGGCGTCGCCACGCTCTCCGATCTGGTCCGCTCCTCGCTGCGCTTGCGGCCCGACCGCATCCCGATCGGCGAGGTGCGCGGCGCAGAAGCCCTCGACCTGCTCAAGGCGTGGGGCACCGGCCATCCCGGCGGTGTCGGCACGATCCACGCCGGCACCGCGCTCGGCGCGCTCCGCCGCCTCGAACAGCTCATCCAGGAAGCCGTCGTCACCGTCCCGCGCGCGCTGA
Source organism: Sphingomonas kyeonggiensis (assembly GCF_014204495.1). Lineage (GTDB taxonomy): Bacteria > Pseudomonadota > Alphaproteobacteria > Sphingomonadales > Sphingomonadaceae > Sphingomonas > Sphingomonas kyeonggiensis_A. The sequence goes on from NZ_JACHLN010000004.1 coordinate 224,818, forward strand.
TCGCCGAGACGATCGACCTCGTCGCCGTCCTCTCCGGACGCGGCTCGAACCGACGCCTCGCCGAACTCGGCCGCGTCGAGGGGCTCGGCCCCGGCGGCGACTACCGCGTCACCCCCGCAACCCAGCCCCCCGAAGGAGACCCCTCATGATCCGTCATGCCTTGCGCATCCAGCGCCACATCCGCACGGTCGCGGCCGTCGCGTTCGTCAGCCTCGCGCTGGCGCCCGCCGCCCACGCTTCCGGCTCCTCGATGCCATGGGAAGCCCCACTGCAATCGATCCTGGAATCGATCGAGGGCCCGGTCGCCAAGATCCTCGCCGTCATCGTCATCATCGTCACCGGCCTGACGCTCGCTTTCGGCGACACGTCCGGCGGCTTCCGGCGCCTGATCCAGATCGTCTTCGGCCTGTCGATCGCCTTCGCCGCCAGCTCGTTCTTCCTCTCGTTCTTCAGCTTCGGCGGCGGAGCGCTCGTCTGATGGCCGGGCCGATCGAGAGCGGCGGCGACGTGCCGGGGTTCACCGTTCCGGTTCACCGCGCCTTGACCGAGCACATCCTGCTCGGCGGTGCGCCCCGGAGCATCGCCATCCTCAACGGCACGCTCGCCGCCGCGCTCGGTCTCGGCCTGCGCCTCTGGCTGGTGGGCCTCGCGGTCTGGGCCGTCGGCCACTTCGCCGCCGTCTGGGCGGCCAAGCGCGACCCGCAGTTCGTCGACGTCGGACGCCGGCACCTGCGCATCCCCGGCCATCTCGGAGTCTGAGGCCCGCCATGATGAACCTCGCCGAATATCGCCGCACCTCGACCCGGCTCGCCGATTTCCTGCCCTGGGCGGCGCTCGTCGCTCCTGGCGTCGTCCTCAACAAGGACGGCTCGTTCCAGCGCTCGGCGCGCTTTCGTGGTCCCGACCTCGATTCCGCCGTCCAGGCCGAGCTGGTCGCGGTCGCCGGTCGGCTGAACAGCGCCTTCCGCCGCCTCGGCAGCGGATGGGCGATCTTCGTCGAAGCGCAGCGCCACGCCGTTGGCGCCTATCCCGCGAGCCGGTTTCCGGATGCTGCCTCCGCTCTGGTCGATGCCGAGCGCAAGGCGGACTTCGAGGAAGACGCGGCCCATTACGAGTCCAGCTACTTCATCACCTTCGCCTACCTGCCGCCCGCCGAGGACGCCGCCCGCGCCGAAAGCTGGCTCTACGAGGGCAAGGCCGATCGCGGCGTCGACGCGTGGGAGGCGCTGCGCGGTTTCGTCGACCGCACCGACCGCATCCTGCAGCTCGTCGAAGCCTTCATGCCGGAATGCGCCTGGCTCGATGATGTCGAGACACTGACCTATCTGCACTCGACCGTTTCGACCAAGCGCCACCGCGTCCGCGTGCCGGAAACGCCGATGTATCTCGATGCGCTGGTCGCCGATCAGGCGCTCACCGGCGGGCTCGAACCCCGGCTCGGCGAGGCGCATCTGCGTATCCTGACCATCGTCGGCTTTCCCACCGTCACGACGCCGGGTCTGCTCGACGAGCTGAACCGTCTCGCGTTCCCATATCGCTGGTCGACGCGGGCGATCCTGCTCGACAAGACCGACGCCACCAGGCTCGTCACGAAAATCCGGCGGCAGTGGTTCTCGAAGCGCAAGTCGATCGCCGCGATCCTCAAGGAGGTGATGACCAACGAGGCCTCGACACTGGTCGACACCGACGCCGCCAACAAGGCCGCTGATGCGGATCTCGCGCTCCAAGAGCTGGGAGCGGATTTCGCCGGCCAGGCCTATGTCACCGCCACGATTGCCGTCTGGGACAACGATCCACGCATCGCGGCCGAAAAACTGCGGCTCGTCGAGAAGGTCATCCAGGGTCGCGATTTCACGGCGATGCCCGAGGGCATCAACGCGGCCGACGCCTGGCTCGGCTCGCTGCCCGGCCACGTCTACGCCAACGTCCGGCAGCCCCCAATCAGCACATTGAACCTTGCCCATATGATCCCGCTCTCGGCGGTGTGGGCGGGTCCGGAACGGGATGACCATCTCAGTGCGCCCCCCTTGCTGTTCGGCAAGACCGAGGGAAGCACCCCGTTCCGGTTTTCCATCCATGTCGGCGACGTCGGCCATACGCTCGTCGTCGGCCCCACCGGCGCCGGCAAGTCGGTGTTGCTCGCGCTCATGGCGCTGCAATTCCGCCGCTACGCCCGAGCACAGGTCTTCGCCTTCGATTTCGGCGGCTCGATTCGCGCTGCCGCCATCGCCATGGGCGGCGACTGGCATGATCTCGGCGGCGGACTGACCGAGGGCTCGGCCGACAGCGTCTCGCTCCAGCCGCTCTCGCGGATCGACGAAACCGCCGAGCGCGCCTGGGCCGCCGACTGGATCATCGCGATTCTGGCGCGGGAAAGCGTCGCGATCACCCCGGACGTCAAGGAGCTGATCTGGACGGCGCTGACCTCGCTCGCCTCCGCGCCGATCGCCGAGCGCACGATCACCGGGCTCGCGGTGCTGCTCCAGTCGAACGACCTGAAGCAGGCGCTCAGACCCTATTGCGTCGGCGGGCCCTATGGCCGGCTGCTCGACGCCGAGAGCGAGCATCTCGGTGTCGCCACCGTACAGGCGTTCGAGACCGAGGGCCTCATCGGGACCGACGCCGCCCCGGCGGTGCTCGCCTATCTCTTTCATCGCATCGAGGACCGGCTGAACGGCGAGCCGACGCTTATCATCGTCGACGAAGGCTGGCTTGCCCTCGACGACGAGGGCTTCGCCGGCCAGCTCCGCGAGTGGCTGAAGACCCTCAGAAAGAAGAACGCCAGCGTCGTCTTCGCCACGCAGTCGCTCTCCGACATCGACGGTTCGGCGATTGCACCGGCCATTATCGAGAGCTGCCAGACCCGGCTGCTACTGCCGAACGAGCGCGCGATCGAGCCGCAGATCACCGCGATCTATCAGCGCTTCGGGCTCAATTCGCGGCAGATCGAGATCCTCGCGCGGGCGATGCCCAAGCGCGACTACTACTGCCAGTCCCGCCGCGGCAACCGCCTCTTCGAGCTGGGCCTATCAGACGTCGCGCTGGCGCTCTGCGCAGCCTCGTCGAAGACCGACCAGGCCGCCATCGACCGCATCGTCACCGAGCACGGCCGCGACGGCTTCCTCGCCGCCTGGCTGCGCCTGCGCGGCGCGTCCTGGGCGGTCGATCTCATTCCCGATCTCACCAACCTGGAGAGCCTGCCATGAAACTGCGCATTCCCCGCGCGGCGATCGCCGCCGCCGTCCTCGCCATCCCGTTGTCCGCTTCCCCGGTGCTGATCGCCCCGGCCTCGGCGCAATGGATCGTCTATGACCCGACCAATTACGCGTCGAACGTGCTCCAGGCAGCCCGCGCGCTGGAGCAGATCAACAACCAGATCACCAGCCTCCAGAACCAGGCGCAGTCGCTGATCAATCAGGCGCGCAACCTCGCGAACCTGCCGTTCTCCTCGCTCCAGCAGCTCCAGCAGTCGGTCCAGCGGACCCAGCAGCTCCTGCAGCAGGCACAGGGCATCGCCTACAACGTCCAGAACATCGACCAGGCGTTCCGCACGAACTACGGGGCCGGAAGCGCCCCGATGAGCGCGTCCGACCAGCAGCTCGTCGTCCAGGCGAAGGAACGCTGGAACAACACCGTCTCCGGCCTGCAGGACGCCATGCGCGTCCAGGCCGGCGTCGTGGGCAACATCGACACCAACCGCACGCAGATGTCGGCGCTGGTCGGCCAAAGCCAGGGTGCCACCGGCGCGCTGCAGGCGACTCAGGCGGGCAACCAGCTTCTCGCGCTTCAGGCCCAGCAGCTCGCCGATCTTACCGCCGTCGTCTCGGCCAACGGCCGGTCCCAGGCGCTCGCCGAGGCCGAGCGCGCCGCCGCCGCCGAACAGGGCCGCGAGCAGCGCCGCCGTTTCCTGACGCCGGGCTCGGGCTACCAGCCCGGCAACGCGCAGATGTTCCAGAACGGCAACTGAGGGCGCGACGATGGACGGAAAGATCCTCGCACGCATCGGCGCCATCTTCTTCGTGACCTTCGCCGTCACCGCCACCGCCATCGAACTCGCCCGCAAGGACGAGCCGTCGATCTACCGCAGCATCGCGGCGCCTGCGGAAGCGGCGGCCGATCCGCTCAAGGCAGAGCTGCGGCGCTGCCAGCGGCTCGGCGAGGCCGGCACGAGCGACAGCGGCTGCCTGCAGACCTGGGCCGAGAACCGCGACCGCTTCCTCGCCCCGTCGCAGCCCATCCAGCCGCAGCCGGCGCCGCAGGCGCCCGGTCCCCAGGGCACGCCGCTCAACCCACCGCAGCAGCGCGAGCCGGTCGTCGAGACGCCGGCGCCAGCCACCGACTCCCACACGAACGAGGCGCGCTGACATCATGGGCGGCACCGGCGTCATCGACCACTTCTTGGAAGTTTTCACCCGCTACATCGACGGCGGGTTCGGGCTTCTCTCCAGCGAAGTGGCATTCATCGCCACGACGTTGATCGTCATCGACGTCACGCTCGCCGCCCTGTTTTGGAGCTGGGGCGCCGACGAAGATATCATGGCGCGCCTGGTGAAGAAGACGCTGTTCGTCGGCGTCTTCGCCTACCTCATCGGCAACTGGAACAACCTGGCCCGCATCATCTTCGAGAGCTTTGCGGGCCTCGGCCTGAAAGCCTCCGGCACCGGCTTCACCGTCGCCGACATGATGCGGCCCGGCCGCGTCGCTCAGACAGGGCTCGACGCCGGCAGGCCGCTGCTCGATTCCATATCCGATCTCATGGGTTACTGGAGTTTCTTTGAGAACTTCATTCAGATCGCGGTGATGCTGCTCGCCTGGGCGCTCGTGCTGCTGGCCTTTTTCATCCTCGCGATCCAGCTCTTCGTGACGCTGATCGAATTCAAGCTCACCACGCTGGCGGGCTTCGTGCTCATCCCGTTCGGGCTGTTCGGCAAGTCGGCGTTCATGGCTGAGCGCGTGCTCGGCAACGTCATTAGCTCCGGCATCAAGGTGCTCGTCCTCGGCGTCATCATCGGCATCGGGTCGAGCCTGTTTTCTGAATTCACCGCCGGCTTCGGCGGGGCGACGCCCACCATCGACCAGGCCATGGCCATCGTGCTGGCGGCGCTGACGCTGCTCGGCCTCGGCATCTTCGGTCCGGGCATCGCCAACGGTCTCGTCTCTGGCGGACCCCAGCTCGGCGCGGGCGCCGCCATCGGAACCGGCCTTGCCGCGGGCGGCATGGTCGCCGCAGGCGCCGCGACGGTTGGAGCGGTCGCGTCCGGAGGAGCCGCGCTGGCAGGTGGCGCGGCCGCCGCCGCTCGCGGGGGCGCAGCTCTCGCGGGTGGCGCTTCGACTGCCTACAGCCTGGGCGCCGCAGGGCAGACGGGCGCCTCGGGCGTGGCCAGCGGCCTGGGCGGCGTCGCCCGGGCCGCCGGTTCCGCAGCGACATCGCCGCTCCGGCGCGCCGCCGAGAGCATGCGCTCCAGCTTCTCGGACGGCGCGAAGTCCGCCTTCGAGGCGACCGGCGGCTCCTCGACCATGGGCACCATCGGCGGCGGCTCCGAAGAGGCCGCGCCCGCCGCCGGCAACGCCAACACGCCGCCGGCCTGGGCCCAGCGCATGAAGCGCTCCCAGCAGATGAGCCACGCCGTCTCGACGACCGTCCATGCTGTGCGCAGCGGCGACAGCCATGGCGGCGGCTCTTCCATCAACCTCTCTGAAAGCGACCGCTGATGTTCCGACGACCCTCCACGCACTACGGAAAGGCTCCCGAGCCCGAGACCCCTTATCAACGCGCCGCCCAGGTCTGGGACGAGCGCATCGGCTCGGCCCGCGTCCAGGCGCGCAACTGGCGCTACATGGCCTTCGGCTCGCTGTTGCTCAGCGCTGGCTTCGCCGCTGCCCTGGTCTGGCAGTCCGCACGCGGAACCGTCGTGCCTTGGGTGGTGCAGACCGACCGGCTCGGCCAGGCACAGGCGATCGCGCCGGCGACCGCCGACTACCAGCCGACCGACCCGCAGATCGCCTTCCACCTGGCGCGCTTCATCGAGCAGGTTCGCTCGATCCCGGCCGACGCGATCATCGTCCGCCAGAACTGGCTGCGCGCCTATGACTTCACGACCGATCGCGGTGCGGCCGCGCTGAACGATTACGCGCGCTCGAACGATCCCTTCACCAAGGTCGGCCGCCAGCAGATCGCCGTCGATGTTTCGAGCGTCATCCGCGCGTCGCCGGACAGCTTCCGCGTCGCCTGGACCGAGCGCCGGTATGAGAACGGCCAGCTCGCCGACACGACACGCTGGACGGCGATCCTCACGATCTTCGTCCAGATACCCCGCCATGCCGATCGGCTGCGGGCCAATCCCTTGGGGATCTACGTCAACGCAATCTCATGGTCACGGGAGCTGGGGCAATGACAAAGCCGTATTTCCGTAAAGCCGGAAGGCCGGCTTTGCACATTCACACATTCGCGGCTCTGCTGCTCTCGGCGACGGCGCTGGCCGGCTGCGCCACCACGACGCCGCCGCCGGAAATCAGCTACGACGACGCTTCGGCCGCCGTGCAGACCGTTGATCCTCCCGCGCCGGTCCAGGTCGTCGAGCTGCCGCGACCGCTGCCGCTTCCCGGTCAGATGAAGCCGGTCGAGGAATCGCGCCGCGCGCCCGAGCCGGCCGATCCGACCGCCCGCGTCAATCAGGCCAATGCCGCCGCGCGTATCCAGCCGGTACGCGACGGCTTCATCAACTCGATGCAGGTTTATCCCTTCACGCAAGGCGCCCTCTATCAGGTCTACACCGCCGTCGGGCAGATCACCGACGTCGCGCTCCAACCCGGTGAGCAGCTCGTCGGCTCCGGACCCGTGGCCGCGGGCGATACGGTTCGTTGGATTATCGGCGACACGCAAAGCGGCGCCGGCGCGACGCTGCAGGTCCACATCCTGGTCAAGCCGACGCGCGCGGATCTCATGACCAACCTCGTCATCAACACCAATCTGCGCACCTACCATATGGAGCTGCGCTCAACCGAACGGACCTATATGGCCTCCGTCTCCTGGCAGTATCCACAGGACCAGCTCATCGCGCTGCGCCGCCAGAACGCCGAGGCACAGGCCACCCAGCCGGTCGCCACCGGCGTCGATCTCTCGCGGCTGAACTTCCGCTACGAAGTGACCGGCGACCGTGCGGCATGGCGGCCGCTGCGGGCCTATGACGACGGCCGGCAAGTTTTCATCGAGTTTCCGCGGGGCATCGGCCAGGGCGAGATGCCGCCGCTGTTCGTCGTCGGCCCGGAGGGCACGACGTCGGAGCTGGTCAACTATCGCGTCCGCAACAACTACATGATCGTCGACCGGCTGTTCGCCGCCGCCGAGCTGCGCTTCGGCTCGGGCGACAATCAGAAGCGTGTCCGGATCACCCGCACCGACGGGAGGCCAGCGTCGTGAGCGAGGACCGAAACGAGGAAGGGGAAACGGCCGCGCCGCTGACCGGATCGGCGCCGGAGGCGGCCGCTCCGATGCGGCTGCGCGCCGATGCGCCGCGCGTGACACGACTGTCGCGCAAGGTGCTCGCCGGGCTCGGCCTGGTCGCCAGCCTCGGCATTGGCGGTGCGCTCGTTTATGCGCTCCAAACCCGCAACAGCGGCCGAGCGCCGGAGGAGCTTTATTCGACCGATAACCGCACCACGGCCGACGGCCTGCAGGGCCTGCCGCGCGACTATAGCGGCGTGCCGCAGCTCGGGCCGCCGCTGCCCGGCGACCTCGGCCGGCCGATCGTCAGCGCCCAGAACCGCGGCCAGCCCGTGCCCAATCCCGGCGTCGCCCCGCCGCAGCCCGGACTCAGCGCCGAGGAGCAGCGCCGGCTCCAGGAGATAGAGACGGCGCGCACCAGCCGGCTGTTCGCGGCCTCCGAAGCGCGCAATGCCGCGCCGGCCACCGCGAACACGCCGAACCCGCCACTGCCCGACCTGACCAGCCTTGGGCTCGCGCCACCGGCCGCGACCCCGACGGCCCAGGAGCGGCAGCAGGCCTTCCTCAATACGCCGGTCGATCGGCGCACCGTCTCCGCCGATCGCGTCGCAGCACCTGCCTCGCCGAACATCCTTCAGGCGGGCGCCGTCATTTCGGCGGCGCTGATCACCGGCATCCGATCTGATCTTCCGGGCCAGATCACCGCCCAGGTCACCGAGAACATCTACGACAGTCCGACGGGGCGCATCCTGCTCATTCCTCAGGGCACGCGCGTCATCGGCCAGTACGACAATAACGTCCAGTTCGGCCAAAGCCGTGTCCTCCTGGTCTGGAACCGGCTGATCTTCCCAAGCGGCCGCAGCATCGTGCTGGAACGGCAGCCCGGTGCCGACGCCGAGGGCTATGCCGGCCTGCAGGATGGAGTCGATTACCACTGGTGGGATCTCGCCAAGGCGGCCGGGCTCTCGACGCTTCTCAGCGTCGGCGCCGAGCTCGCTACGAACGACGATGATCGCCTCGTCCAGGCTATTCGCAACGGCGGTCAGGACACCATCAACGACGCCGGCCAACAGATCGTTCGCCGCCAGCTCAACATCGCGCCAACCTTGACGATCCGCCCGGGCTTCCCAGTCCGTGTGATCGTCACCCGCGATTTGATACTCGAACCCTACGGAGCGCCATAATGGCGAAATTGAAGCTTGGTCCGCTCGTGGACGAAAAGTCGGTCAAGCTCACCGTGGAGCTTCCAGCGGCGCTGCATCGCGAATTGACGGCCTATGCGGAAATACTTGCGCGAGAACATGGCCGGTCCGCTGTCGAGCCTGCTCGTCTCATCGTCCCCATGCTCGAGCGGTTCATCAGCACCGACCGCGCCTTTGCCAAGGCGAAGCGGACCCGCACGTAGCCACGCTCGAAAGACCGAGCGTCCTTCAAGCTCGCATATCAACGCGATCAGAGGGCTTCCTCGCCGCGCAATTGTCGCAACGCCCGCGCCCAGTCCTCCAGATGATATGTGCGATGAACCTTGCCGTCGACGATCTCGTGGATGTCGATGGTCATCAGTCTGAACGATCGGCCCGAGGGCGAAACGCCCATGAAGGGCACCGCCGGTGTTCCGATCGCTTCTCCGCGCACGATGATCCTGTTGCCGGAGACCAAGACCTCCCGCATCACGAACCGGAAGTCTGGAACACGTTCGATGCGCGCGCTCCACCGTTCGATCGCTGTCTCGCGTGTCTCGCAGACATGCTCGGTGGCGCAGTTCTGCCAATCGGATGTCGTCGCCGCTTCAAGCCGACCTCGTACCAAATCCGGCGCCGAAGCGGTCAGCGCATCGTAGATTGGCTGGACCAAAATGCGAGCCGACTCTGCGGAGAGCGCTGCTTGCGCGATGGCGGCCACGGGCGCGGACGATGCCGAAGTCATGTTCATAGGTATCGTATCCATCGCGTGCGTCATCCTTTCCGTCCTCCGTTCGACAATCGCGGCCGCGCGACCTGCCTTCCACGGTAGCGAGATGGCTCGTTTACGCGCCGGCTGAGGACGATCGCGCCCTGGCTTTCAGGTCGTCCCAGTTCGCATGCGCGATCATCACCTTCTCAGCGTCCGACAGCGCGGCGCTCTCGACGAAATCCCGCGCTCCGCGGCCGGGCGCGATCTGGTACGGGTAGTCCGTCGAAAACATGATGCGCTCGACGCCGATCGTCTCGATCGACCACCGCAGATAGGTGGGACTAAGCATTCCGCTCGGCGTGACATAGAAGTTTTGCCGGACGTATTCTGAGACGGACCTCTTCAGATTCGGCGCGAACTTCGACATCACGTCGATGCGCTCCAGATAGAAGAGCATTGTCTCGCCCCAGTGCCCCAAGATGATTTGCAGGTCGGGGAATCGGTCAAACAGGCCTGAAAGGATCAGGCGCACCGCCTCAACGCCGGTTTCGTAGTGCCATCCCCAACCGAGCGTCGCGAAAGCGACGTCCGTCGTGTCGCCAAATCCCGAGTAATAGCTTTGCCGCACGGCCGCCACCGGGATCTGCGGATGAAGATACAGGGGCACCCGTAGCCGGGCGGCGGTCTCGAAGATCGGCAGCATCGAAGGATCGTCCAGATGGCGCTCACCAGTGCGCCCCATGAGCATGGCGCCCCTGAGACCGAGCACCGAGACCGCGCGCTCCAGTTCGAGCGCCGCTGCGATTGGATCGGGTGTGGGGAGCGTCGCGAAGCCCTCGAACCGATCAGGTCGGCGCTCAATCGTCCGCGCCATGAGGTCGTTGGCCTGCCGCGCGATCGCGACCGCCTCGACGGCGTCGAGGTTCTGGACGCCAGGCGTGTTCAAGGAGAGGACCTGCACGTCGACGCCGCTCTCGTCCATCTGTCGAAGGCGCGCCTCTCCAAGATCTTTGAGGCGATTCTCCAGGACGGGAGTATTGAAGCGATCAAAGCTCTCGTCCCGGGAGGAACCTGTGCATCGCGTCCAGGCGAGCCGGACTTCTTCCGTTATGAAATGTTCTTCCAGTGCGACAATTTTCATGACCATCTCCCTAAAACCGTCGGGGCCGGCGGCACAGCCAATGCTTCCGACCGCACGCAGCTCCGGACCTTCTCGCGCATCAGGCTCAACAGCCGTCGCAGCGCGCGATTCGAATTGTTGCGCGACCAGACCGCGCCCAGCCCGACCGTGTCGAACCCACCGACAAGGGGCCGGATCTCAAGGCCTGGCGACGAGGGGTCCACGGCTGCCGCGCAGATGAGTGTGATCCCGAACCCCATCCTCACGAGGCTGATCACACCTGGATGTCCAATGTCCTGGTACTCAATATCAGGCTCGACACCGGGCGCGCGAAGACGTTGCTGAAGGTGCCTTGCAAGATCGGGTCCCGGGCCGCCTTTGGATATGACGAACGTCTCGCGCCGAAGATCCTCCCATCGAACGCTGTCGTACCGCGTGAGCGCGTGCCCCGAAGGTAAGGCGATCACCAGTTGCTCGCGCCACAGATCGATGCGCTCATATCCCTCGAACCCGTCGTCCTGCACGATGAGTGACATGTCCAATTGACCGAGCGTCAGGCGAAGGAGGTTCTCCTCCCCCGTGCCTTCCTGCAGAATCAGCTTTACCCCCTTCGATCCCTCCCGGAATCGCTGAAAGAGGTCGAAGAGGCAGCCGGACGGCACGGGCGCCAGGACGCCGACGCGCAAAGCGCCGCTGTCGCCGCCATGCGCGGCGGCTCCGAGTTGGATGGCACGATCGAATTGGACCAAGCTCGGCCCGACAGCCTTGAGGAACTCCGCCCCTGCGCTTGTCAGCCGCGTTCCCCGGTAATCGCGCTCAAGCAGCTCGTACCCGAGCCGCCGCTCAAGGATTTGGATGCGTCTCGTGATCGCCGACTGAGAGGCGCCGAGCACCGGCGCGGCCTTCCTGAGGCTTCCCTGTTCGGCGGCCACGATCACCGCGCGAATGTTCCGTAGGTCCAACGCGAGGTCGACCATGCTAGCTCACACACGCTGAGGAGCCGCTGCCGCTTTCGCCAGCATACTGACCATCTTCGCTTTGTCGCTGCGCTGAAGCGCGTCGAGATATTCCTTGAGCAGTTCCACATTCCGTTGCGCAGACATCAGGTCCTCCATCATGTGAATGCGTTTTCGATTGTCCCAGTGACACGCCGGGATTAAGGGCGCCGCGATCCAGGTTTCCGCAAACTCCCGGGCCTGGACCGCTTTGCCTGTCTGACGTCTGTGATGTGGCCACTTTTACGGACGGAGATAATACCCGCGTTTCCGCATGGCTCTTTAGCCGAGACGAAGAATTCCCTGCGGTCTCTGGCTCATTCACCGGGAACGGTCAGTAGATCGGACACGCCGAGACGATCGAAGAAGAGCTTGCGCATCTCGTGCGCCTTGTCGGCGACGACCATTGCTTGCCGCTGCTGCGGGTCGACTTCGAACCGATAGGGCCTCGTTCCGTGCGGCATGTCGATCACCTCGCGCACGCGCTCGGCCACCTCTTGCGCGTCCGTGCGCGCTCCCGGCACATTCGTCGAGTCAAGCTTGGACGCCAGTTCGTGCGCCAGGCCGGCCAGCTTCTTGTACTGGTCTGCGACCGTCGGATCGGCGGCCGGGACGGCGTGCTTGAAGTGGTCGGTGTCGGACGTATAGGCGCCCGGCATGCAGATCACCGTCTCGATGTTGTAGCGGCTGTTCTCCAGACCCATGATCTGGGCCAGAACGTCGCCAGCCGCCTTGCTGGCCGCGTAGGGACCGGTGAACGGATCCGGAATCTGCACGATACCGCTGCCGATATAGAGCAGGAGCCCCTTGTTCTGCCGGCGCATGGCCGGAAGGAAGGCCCGGTTCACCCGCAGCCAGGAGATAGCGTTGAGGTCGATGATCTGGGCGACCTGCTCCGGCCGGAAGGACTCTGTCAGGCCGGCCATCATCATCGCCGCGTTGTTGATGACGACGTCGATCCGCCCCGCCGCCGCGAGAACATAGTCGGCAGCCGAACGGCAGCTCGGCTCGAAGCGGACGTCGAGTTCGAGGGGATGCAGGTCGATCCCTTCCTTCTCGGCGATGGCGCGCAGATCGTCCGCTTTGTCCTTGCTGTGGTTGGCGAGGTCTCGCATCGATGCGTAGACCTTGTGGCCCGCCCGAGCGAGTTCGAGGGCGGATAGGCGACCGAAGCCAGAACCGGCTCCGGTGATGACGATGACTTTTTTCTCGGACATGGCGAGACCTCCTAGGGTTCGGACGTGACGTACCGGCAGCGAACAGCCGGGATGCAGGATGACCGGGCGCCTCGGGGCGCCGGCTAAGCTCAGGCTTTGACTTGCGGGTGCAGCAGGTCTTCGAGGCCGATGTTGCGGAACATCTCCCGACGAACCCGATCGCCCATTGCGAAAACCTCCTCGGCGCCATCCCGAGACGGGTCGACGAAAACCCGATAGGGGCGCTTGCCGAAGGGAGCGTCGACGATCTTCACGATTTCGACGGCGACCTCGGCCGCGTCTGCATCGGCGGGCTCCAGCGCGGCCAGGCCCTTCAGCGCCTGGTCGGCGACGCCGGCGTAGGGACCGTTGTCGTACTCGGCCTGGACGCCCTTGTCGGCGGGGGCGCCGGCATGGGCAAAGTGGTTGGTGCCCTTTGTGAATGCGCCCGGGACCACAATCGAGGTTTCGATGCCCCAACGCGACACTTCACTCGCATAGGAGACGGCCAAGGAATCCATCGCCGCCTTCGCCGCGAAATAGGGCGAGAGAAACGGCGGCGTGCCGCCACGGCTCGACGAGGACGAGACCCAGACCAGCAGGCCCCGCCCCTGCTTGCGCAGTTGCGGCAGGGCCGCGCGGTTCACCCGCTGGGTCGACAGCACGTTGATGTCATAGAGCTGGGCGAACTGCTCGGCCGTGAAGGCTTCGGCCGGGCCGAACGACATGTGGCCCGCGTTGTGGACGATGACGTCTAACTTGCCATTGTCAGCGACCACCTTGGCGATCCCAGCCTTGACCGAGTCGTCAGAGGCGACGTCGAGTTCGACCGTGCGCAGATCGATGCCGTGTTCCTTGGCGTAAGCGGCGACTGCGGCGACCTGGGGAGCGTTGCGCCCCTCCGTCTCACGCATCGAGGCGTATACGGTGTGTCCCGCTTTCGCGAGAGCCTGGGCGGTGAGCAGACCAAAACCGCTCGATGCGCCGGTAACGAGAATGACTTCTTTCATGGCTAACCTATTTTCGTTTGAGCGACAGGAAGGCGCGGGCTGTACGATCAGCACATTCCGCCGTTGGCGCGGACGACCTGGCCGTTGACCCAACCGCCTTCGGGGCCGACCAGGAAGGCGACGGCGCGAACGATGTCCTCGGGCTGGCCGAGCCGCTCGAGCGGATTCATCTTGGCCATGTGGTCGATCAGTTCCGGGCTCTTGCCCTCGAGGAACAGCTCGGTAGCGACGGGGCCCGGAGCGATTGCGTTCACGCTGATGCCACGTCCGCGCATCTCCTGCGCCAGAACTTGGGTCAGTCCCTCGACCGCCGCCTTGGTGGCAATGTAGACGCCGTAGGTCGGGAGCCGCACACCGATGACGCTGGACGAGAAATTGACGATCCGGCCGCCGTCCCGCAGGCGCTTGGCCGCCTCGCGGCAGGCGTTAAAGGTGCCTTTGAGGTTGATCGCGATGGTCTGGTCGAAGGTCTTGTCATCGAACTCCGCGATCTTCGCGAGCCGCAGAACGCCAGCGCAGTTGATAACCACGTCGATGCCGCCGAAGGCCTTTTCGGTGGCGTCGAACATCGCGATGACCGCCGCGGGATCCGACACATCGGCTTGGACGAGGATAGCCTCGCCGCCGGCCGCCTTGATCTTGTCGACCACTTCCTGCGCGGGCGCCGCCGAACCGGCGTAGTTCACCACCACCTTGAACCCATCGCGCGCGAGGCGCTGCGCGAGCTCGGCGCCGATGCCGCGCGACGAACCGGTGATGATGGCGACTTTGTCCTGAGTGCTCATCTCTTTGCTCCTTTGTTTTTCATCGCCGTCGCTTTGGGGCGGCGAGGAGCAACCTAGGCTTCTCCATTCAATAAAAATAATGCATAGTTATTAGTATTAGAATGACTTAAAGTATGTCTCAATGGTGTTCGACTGCAGGTTGCTCAGCGGAATCCCGCGCATCCAGACGAGGCTGGCGATGTTCGGGCTGACGCCCCGTCATCGTCGCGGCCGCGGTGCTCCCAGCTCGTCGAGCACCGCCCATGCCCAACCCACTATCCAACAGCAGGAGAAAAATGGCAGAGCACTCCTATGTCGGAATGTGGGTCACCGGCGATGGTCGCATCCGGCAGGAGCTTCTGGCGAACGGCCGCTACGACGAGGCCCGTGGGTCGCGGCAGAGTGCGTACCAGGTCCGCTATGAAGTCATGGGCAATCAGGTCAACATTGGGACGACGCGGGCTTCACGGCTGATGGCGTATTCGTCAGCGATCATCACGGCGGGATGATCTTCTACCGCAGGAAACCCTAGCAAACCGTCCGATGTATTCGCTAGAATACGCCACGCCGCTACGCCCCAGAAAAAACTATTCCATCTGACGGTGACTATTGCTTTCTATCATCGTGAAGAAACCGCGAGACCTTTACGATGACAGATTCCAATCCAGCGATCCGGCGAACGATCCGGCGCGAGCAGTTGCGGGAGATGGTCCCGCTCGCAAACAGCACGATCTACGAAATGGAACAACGGGGGGAATTCCCGCGACGCTTCGCTTTAACCCCACGATGCGTGGTTTGGGATCTGGGCGAGGTTCAGGCATGGCTCGCGGCCCGCCGCTCAAAACCAATTCTCCGTGCGCCCGGCCCCGACGTGAAACAACGTCGAGCCCGCCCGGTCAAAGAGCAGGATCGGGCGCCAGGATCGGCATCGACGGCGGGATGAGCGTTGGCACGTACTTCTTGCCATCGACCCAGGCGTCCAAGATGTCCGACCACTCCTGCATCATGTGCCGACGCTGCACCTCATATTCGGCTTTGTTATAGACGCCGCGCGACGAGCGTCCGTCCTCATGCGCCAGGCACTTTTCGATCCAGTCGCTGTTGAAGCCGAGTTCGTTCAGCAGAGTCGAACCTGTCCGCCGTAGATCGTGCACCGTAAATGGTTCTAGGGGCAGACCTTCCGCCTTCGCCCGTTCGACAACTGCGTAGGTCACCCGGTTGAACGTGGCCCGCGACATCGGGGCATCTGCGTCGTATCGCGACGGCAGAAGGTATCGTGAATTCCCCGCACAGGTCTTCAGGGCGATCATGATGTCGAGCACTTGGCGCGACAGGTAGACGTTATGCGCCTTCGAGCGCTTCATCCGCTCCTTCGGGATCGTCCAAACCGCATTTTCGAAGTCAACTTCGTCCCAAACCGCGTCCTGCAGTTCGCTCTTCCGCACCATCGTGAGAAGATAAAGCCGCATTCCCAGTCGGATAGTGGGAAGCGTGGCGACGTGTTCGAGTTGCTTCAGCATCACCCGAATTTCAGAGGGCGAAAGCGAGCGGTCCTTGGGCGCGAAAGTCGCAATCGATGCCGGTCCCACTTCGTCGGCCGGGTTGGAAACCTTCTCACCATGCAGGATCGCAAAGCCGTAAATCTGCTTCAGGATGTCTCGTACGTGGATAGCCGTCGCCGGAGCACCGCGCTCGACGATACCGCCACAATGGGCTCTAAGATCGTCTGGCGTGATCTCGGTCAGGAGGCGATTGCGCCAAACAGGCAACAGCTCTCGCTCGAAGATGGAACGCCGCATGGCCCGCGTGCTGTCGGCCATCGGAGCGGCCGTGAGCCACTTCTCTCCGAACTCACCGAAACTCTTGGCCTCTTTCAGGCGGCGCTTATCGCGCTGCTTCTCGATCGCAGGCGATCGTCCTTCGCCGACAGCGCGCCTCGCGTCGATGCACTTCTCTCGAGCCCGGGCAAGCGAGATGCCGTCGCGCCCGTACCTGCCCAGGTAGACGGTCTCCCGACGGCCGTTGAGCCTGTAGTCTAAGCGAAATGAGATCGCACCACTGGGCATGACGCGCACATACATGCCGTCACGATCTGCGACTTTGTAAATCTTCTCTTTTGGTTTCAATGCCTTGAGGGCGGCGTCCGTCAGCATTCCTACTGCCTCCTGAAAAGTACCGTCAGCACAAATCCGAGGCCCAGAGACGAAAAATAGCCAATATCTTCAGTTGCTTAATACGAAAAAAGTACCGTCACGAGCCTCATTGCCCATGACGGTACTTTCAAAAATGCGGCTAAGCAATATGCCCGAGGTCCGTCAGACGGACCGCCATTGCCAAACTCTACCCACCGATAGCTGCCGATCGACACCGACAGAAATTATTTTTGTTTTCAGTGGCTTACGTCGTACAATGGCGTAAATTCGGCGGGGTTCGGATAGGCCTGAATCATTCCCACTCGATCGTGCCGGGCGGCTTCGACGTGTAGTCGTAGGTCACCCGGTTCACGCCGCGCACTTCGTTGACGATGCGGGTCGAGACGCGGGGCAGGAAACCGGCCGGGAACTCGAAGGCCTCGGCGGTCATGCCGTCGATCGAAGTCACCGCACGCAGCGCCAGCACCGAATCATAGGTGCGGCCATCGCCCATCACGCCGACCGACCGGACCGGCGTCAGCACCGCGAAGGCCTGCCAGATCGTGTCGTAGAGACCCGCGTTGCGGATCTCCTCGAGATAGATCGCGTCGGCCTTGCGCAGGATGTCGCAGCGCTCCTTGGTGACTTCGCCCGGGATGCGGATCGCCAGGCCCGGCCCCGGGAAGGGATGACGGCCGACGAACGCCTGGGGCAGGCCCAGCTCGCGGCCGAGCGCGCGGACTTCGTCCTTGAACAGCTCGCGCAGCGGCTCGACGAGCTTCATGTTCATGCGCTCGGGCAGGCCGCCGACATTGTGATGGCTCTTGATCGTCACCGACGGCCCGCCGGTGAAGCTGACGCTCTCGATCACGTCGGGATAGAGCGTGCCCTGGGCGAGGAAATCGGCGCCGCCGATCTTCTTCGCTTCTTCCTCGAACACGTCGATGAAGGTCTTGCCGATGAACTTGCGCTTGGCCTCGGGATCGGTGACCCCGGCGAGACCGCCAAGGAACAGCGCCTCGGCGTCCACATGGACGAGCGGGATGTTGTAGCTGTTGCGGAACAGGCTGACGACCTGCTCGGCCTCGCCCGAGCGCATCAGGCCGTGATCGACGAACACGCAGGTCAGCTGGTCGCCGATCGCCTCGTGGATCAGCACCGCGGCGACCGCGCTGTCGACGCCGCCCGACAGGCCGCAGATCACCTTGCCGCTGCCGACCTGGGCGCGGATCTCGTTGATCTTGGTCTGACGGAACTCGGCCATCGTCCAGTCGCCGGTGAGGCCGCAGACGTGGCGGACGAAGTTGGCGAGCAGCTTGGCGCCGTCGGGCGTGTGGACCACTTCGGGGTGGAACTGCATCGCATAGTAGCGACGGTCGTCATCGGCGATCACCGCGAAGGGAGCGCCCGAGCTGTGGGCTACCGGGCGGAAGCCGGGGGCGAGGTTGGTCACCTTGTCGCCATGGCTCATCCACACCTGATGGGTCTCGCCTTCGTGCCACATGCCGTCGAACAGCACGCAGCCATCGTCGATATCGATGAAGGCGCGGCCGAACTCGCCGCTGTCGCCCAACTGCACGGTGCCGCCGAGCTGGTGCATCATCACCTGCTGGCCATAGCAGATGCCGAGCACCGGCAGGCCGGAGTCGAAGATCTCCTGCGGCACGCGCGGGCTGCCGTCTTCGAGCACCGAGGCCGGCGAGCCCGAGAGGATGACGCCCTTGGGCTTCATCCGGGCGAACGCCTCTCCGGCGGTGGTGAAGGGAGCGATCTCGCTATAGACCCCGGCCTCGCGCACGCGGCGCGCGATCAGCTGGGTTACTTGGCTGCCGAAATCGACGATGAGGATGGAATCTGCATGCTGGTCCATGCCCAGCGCGCTTAGCCAGAAGCAGCGCCGGGGGGAAGGCCGGGCGCGAGATTATTCTTCGCGCCCTCCCCCGTTCCGCTTCAGAGTGACTGCAGCCCCTCGATCGTCACGATCGGATCGCTGCCCCGGCGCAGCGCGCAGCGGAAGCCGTGGCTCTGCTTCGTGGTGTCGCGGTAGCTGGCGGCGAGCTCGACCTGGCCCTTGATGACCCAGCTCTTGCCGTTCCAGACGGTGCTGGTGACATTCGAGACGCGGGCGAGCCGGGCATAGCGCTCGCCGAGGCTCTCTGCTTCCATCGCGCAGCGATCGGCAGCAGCGTCTTCATCGTACAACCCGTCGAAGCGGGCCGAATCGGGTGCCGGCATTTCCGCGATCGGCCCGCTGCTCGGCTGGGGTGCATCGCCATAGCGGCTATCGGCGACGGGGCCGGTGTCGATCGGAACGCGATCCTCGGGCGGAGCCACGTCCTCGACGGCCTCGACCGGCTGCGGCTTCTTCTTGCCGCTCGAGACAAGCGCGAGCAGGCCGCCGACGACGAGCCCGCCGACGATCGCATCGCCAACGTCGAACTTGTCCTCATGATGCTTGCGCTCGGGGCGCCAGCGCTGGGCCTGGGCGGGCATCGCCATGCCGACGATCGCAACCACGGCGATCGTGCCGCCACCGAGCTTCAGAACACCCATCGCCGCCTCCGTTACTTTTGTGGAACGAAACTATGCCGCCGAAACTGTCGCGCGGCTGAATGAGTTCAGTCCGGGCGGGGATGACGCAGCACGATCAACTTGGTGATTTCGACCTGCAGCGGGCCGCCCGAGACTTGCCAGATCCTGGCTTGAACATCGTCCTTGCCGACGAACCTGTAACAGGTCGCCCCTTCCTCCGTCGCGCAATCCTGGACACTCTCGAACGGGCGCGCGACGAATGCCGCCAATGCTTCGACACAGGAGCCGGCCGCGGCATCGCAGTGGGCCAGGCTCCCGGCCCGTACAGCCGTTGCCGCACGCTGAAGCAGGGCATGGCCTTTGCGGGCCACCTCCCCGCTCACCGCGCGGAAGAAGCGCGGGTCGTCTTGTCCGAGCCTGGCGCAGGGGCCGTTCCATTTGTCGTCGAACACGTCCCCGCGCTCCTCCGGCAGCAAGGGGAGCACCAGGAACCGCGTACCGCTCTCCAGTCCATAGGCGCGCATCGGCGTGGTGGCATCGGCGTCGCGCAGCAGGCCCTGCGTCGGCGCCAGCTTCATCACCACCACATCCATACGGCAGAGGCCGGAGGTGCCGAACGCACCGTCGGGGTAGGGCGTGGTGACGAAACGCTCGTCCATGAGCGGCTGGGTTGGCTGTGTCGGGCTGCGGCGATCGGCCTTACGGAAGAGGCCCCATAGCTGGTCGCGCAACTGCGCGTCGGTGATCGAGGGATCCTGCTGCCGAAGCTCTGCCTTGGTGACGGGCTGCTGGGCACTTGCCGGCGCCGGCAACATCAACGCCGCCAGCATGAACATCGCATAGGCCCGAATACGCATGCCCCCTCCCGAACACCGGCTTTGCCCAAACATAGGAGCGGTGCCCGGCGGGTGATATCGATTGTTCGGCATTCGCGCCGAAACGGATGCGAACGCGGCGCCATCCCCACAGGAGGAAGGCGCCGCGTGCCGGTTACTTGCTCTTGATCTCCAGCCCGGTCCACTTGGCCGTGAAGGCATAGAGGTCGGAAGCTTCCTCGATGATCTTGTCGGTCGGCTTGCCGGCGCCGTGGCCCGCGCGCGTCTCGATGCGGACGAGGTGCGGCTTGTCCCCGATATCCGCATGCTGGATCGCCGCGGTATACTTGAACGTATGCCCCGGCACGACGCGATCGTCGGTGTCGGCCGTGGTAGCCAGGATTGCCGGATAGGCTACGCCCGACTTCACATTGTGGTACGGCGAATAGGCGTAGAGCGTCTTGAAATCGGCTTCCTTCGACGGATAGCCATAGTCATCGACCCAGTAGCGGCCCGCCGTGAACCGGTCGAAGCGCAGCATGTCCATCACGCCCACCGCCGGCAGTGCCGCGGCGAACAGGTCCGGGCGCTGATTGACCACCGCGCCCACCAGAAGCCCGCCGTTCGAGCCACCCTGGATCGCCAGCTGGTTCTTGCCGGTGATGCCTTCCTTGATGAGATACTCGCCCGCGCCGATGAAATCGTCGAACACGTTCTGCTTGTTCGCCAGGCGCCCGCCGTCATGCCATGCCTTGCCATATTCGCCACCGCCACGGATGTTGGCGAGGACGAACACGCCGCCCTGCTCCATCCAGGCGATCCGCGAGGCGGAGAAACTGGGAGTGTAGGACACGTTGAAGCCGCCATAGCCCCAGAGCAGGGTCGGCGCCGGGCCAGTGGTGGTCTTCTTGCGGACGATGAACATAGGCACCTTGGTGCCGTCCTTCGACGCGAAGAAGCGCTGCTCGACCTTATAGTCCTCCGGCTTGAACAGCAGCTTGGGCTGTGCCCAGGCGGTGCTAGCGCCGGTCGCCATGTCGTAGCGATAGATCGTCGTCGGCTCGTTGAAGCTGGTGAAGGTGTAAAAGGTCTCGGGATCGTCCGGCTCGCCGCCAAAGCCCGATGCGGTGCCGACCCCAGGCAGCTTGACCGCGCCCAGCGCCTTGCCGTCCAGGGTGAAGCGGCGCACCTCGGTCTTGGCATCGACCAGATAGCTGGTGACCAGCTTGCCGCCGACGATCGCGGCGCCTTCCAGCGTCGCCTTGTCCTCGGGGACCAGATCGGTGGTGGCGAGGTCGGCGGAAGCCACGTCCATCGTCACGATCTTGTGCTTCGGAGCGCCCTTGTTGGTCACCCAGTAGAATTTGCTGCCGATATTGCCGGCCAGGCCCCAGCTGTTCTCCAGCGCGGGGATCAGCACCCGCGGCTTCATCGCCGGATCCTTCAGGTCGATCAGCGATATCCGGTAGCGATCGTCGGTGCCCTCGCTGGTGGTGACGACCATCCAGCGGCCATCATCGGTCACCTGGGCATAGTGGCTCCACTTGGGATGGTCCGGCGTCTCGTAAACCAGCCTGTCTTCGCTCTCGGCGGTGCCGAGCTTGTGGAAATAGACCTTGTGGTTCTCGTTCAGCGCCTGGAACTTGGCGTCCGCCGCCACATCCGGATAGCGCGAATAATAGAAGCCGCTGCCGTCCTTCGCCCAGGAAGCGCTGAGCGTGAACTTCATGCCATGGACGGTGTCGGGCAGTTCCTTGCCGGTGGCGACATCGAGCACCTTGGCGAAGCGCCAGTCGGTGCCGCCGTCCTGCACCGCGTAGAGCAGATACTTGCCATCGTCCGAAGGCGCCCATTCGGAAAGTGCCGTGGCGCCGTCCTTCGACCAGCCATTGGGATCGATCAGCACGCGGCCCGGGCCATCCAGCGTATCGCGCACGAACAGCACCGCCTGGTTCTGCAGGCCGCTATTGTGCATGTAGAAATAGCGGCCGCCCTTCTTCTGCGGCGCGCCGAACCGCTCATAGTCGAACAGCTGCTTGATCCGCGCCTTGAACCAGTCGCGCCCGGGCAGCGTGGCGAGATAGGCGCCCGTCACCTTGTTCTCGGCATCGACCCATGCGGCGACTTCCTTGTCGTTGCGCACATCGTTCTCGAGCCAGCGATACGGATCGGCGACCTTCACCCCGAACTGTTCCTCCACCACATCGACGCGGCGGGTCTCGGGATAGGCAAGCTTGGTCACTTTGGTCTCCGGCTGGGTCTGGGCGAATGCGGGGGTGGCAAGGAGCAACGGCAGGATGAGAGCGCGGCGCAAGGGAGCCTCCGATTGGGGGGAATGCGCCCTAGGCTAACGCCCCGCCGCGATCGCTCAAGCGAAACCGACCACCGACGTCTCCGAAACGGCCCAGATCAGCGCGCCCAGCACCGGCGCGAGCGCCATGCCGGCTGAAAGCCAGGCACTCATGTTGGAGTGGGAATGGTTCCTGTTCATGCCCCGGATATGGGGATCGGAACGCCTGCGGAAGGAGTGCAGGAAAACTTGTGGGGCTGAAACGAAAAGGGCGGCCGCACCGTGGTGCGACCGCCCTTCCCTATCTCGATATCGAGGCCGATCAGGCGACGGCGTCGAAGTCGTCGTCGACGAGCACCGGGCCCGAGTCCTGGCCCTTGGCCGAGACGTCGCGATCGACGAACTCGATGATCGCCATCGGCGACGCGTCCGAAGCGCGCGGGCCGGTCTTGATGATGCGGGTGTAGCCGCCGTTACGGTCGGCATAGCGCGACGCCAGGACGTCGAACAGCTTCACCAGCTGCGCATCGTCGAGCAGGCGGGCATGCGCCAGACGACGGTTCGACAGGCCACCCTTCTTGGCGAGGGTGATCAGCTTCTCGACGTAGGGGCGCAGTTCCTTCGCCTTGGCGAGGGTGGTGGTGATCTGCTCGTGCTTGATCAGAGCGGCGCTCTGGTTGCGGAACAGGGCCGCGCGATGGGCCGAGGTACGCTGCAGCTTACGGCCGCCAACGCGATGACGCATTGTCTTCTTCCTTCAGTTCGTCTGGGGGCCGTTTCAGGTACCCCAAGCCAGGCGGTGCTAATCGGGCCACCGCCCAAAACCCGTGTGCGAATTTCGCGAAGGGGCGCCCAAAGCGGATTCGGGGCCGAGAGTCAAGGGCGGGCACGAAACTCCGCCCGCAAAAGGCCGTTGCTAGCTCGTCGACTTTGCCGCTCCGGCCGGTGCCAGCACCTTAATCTCATACACCCGATCAATGTAGAGATAGAAGAAGAACATCGAGGCGACGAGAACGAACAGCCCAATGATCGACGAGCTGATCTCGACCCCGTCGAAGCCGAATTTCAGCCTGCTCATTCCAGCCGGGGCCACGGGATTCTCCCCAGATGCTCCGCCAGCTTCGGAGGCACCTACGCCACCACTACCTGCCTCAGTCGGCCCGCTCTTTCGGAATTGCAGATAACTCATATAGATACCGCTCAGGACGGTCAGCATCACGAAGATGCCGATGACGATATCGGTCACGCTCTGCTTGTAGAACGAAAACATGCGGTGCTGGTCTTCCTTGACCGCCTGGTCGATCTGCGCCCGGCGATACCGCAAATCCTCCGCATAGAGCGCTGTCGTGATGCGAGCGCGCTCCGCATCCTCTTTCGATACCGCTGGCTGCGGCTCGCCATCCTGCGCCCGCACCGGCATCGCAGCGGTACACGATATCGCCAACGCCAGCGCCGGCCCGAGCCACTTCACTCCTGTCAAGGCCGCCTTGGCCTGCAGACTTGTCGATCCGGTAGCCATTCCCCTCCCCTTGCAGCACAAGCGCCCGGCGTGCTCGAATTGCGCAGATCAGCCTGGGTTCCCTGCCCGACCTGAGTGCAGCCGCAGCATGCCAGCAGAAACAGGATGAACGTCCGGCGCATCACTTTCTGCGGAGCGTCAGCGAGTAGCGCCGGACCTTGCACGTAGCGGTGACAGGATCCCATTCACGGCCCTGCGCCGCACAAAGGCCGGCTGCGGACAATGTCGGCCGCGGCAGCGCCGGCAGCGACGTAGACCCCTGGGTCCCGCCGCCGATGGTGCTGGCGTTACAGCCCGGGCAATTGGGCAGATTCCGCAACTCCCGTGCAAGGCCGCCGGGAAGGGTCCGCCCCGTCTCGCCCTGCACCTGCGCAGCCGCAGCGCCACTGAACGCCAGCAAGGCGATTGCTGCAATCAGGCGAATGCCCTGACCGAACACGGCTAGCCCTCCCCCATATTCAGGCACCCATTCCTATCAGAAGCCAGGCGGCCGGAACAGCACCGGGGAGGAGATCCAACGATAATGAAGCAAATAGCAAAAAGGGCCGCCACGAGGGCGACCCTTTCCGATGTCTATCCAGGAAGCAACAGGCCTTAGCCCATGATTTCCTGCTCGAGCTTCTTGGCCATCTCTTCGATGTTCTCAGGCGGCCAGCCCGGGATTTCCATGCCGAGACGGAGACCCATCGAAGACAGGACTTCCTTGATCTCGTTGAGCGACTTGCGGCCGAAGTTCGGCGTGCGCAGCATCTCGGCTTCGGTCTTCTGGACCAGATCGCCGATATAGATGATGTTGTCGTTCTTGAGGCAGTTGGCCGAGCGGACCGAAAGCTCCAGCTCGTCGACCTTCTTCAGCAGGTAACGGTTGATCTGCGACGCGTCGCCCGAACCGGTGTCCGCAGCGCCGCCGGCAGCCGGAGCGGCCATGCCGATCGGAGCCGAGCGGGTGATCGCAGAATCGTCGAAGTGGACGAACAGCGCCAGCTGGTCCTGGAGGATGCGCGCGGCATAGGCCACGGCGTCTTCCGGGGTGATCGTGCCATCGGTCTCGATCGACAGCGTGAGCTTGTCGTAGTCGAGCTCCTGGCCGACGCGGGTGTTCTCGACCTTGTACGAAACCTGGCGAACCGGGCTGTACAGCGCGTCGATCGGGATCAGGCCGATCGGAGCATCCGCCGGACGGTTCGACGCGGCGGGGACATAGCCCTTACCGGTGTCGGCGGTCAGCTCCATGTTGAGCGTCGCGCCATCGTCGAGGTGGCAGATGACGAGATCGGGGTTCATCACCTCGATGTCGCCCGAGACGGCGATGTCGCCGGCCTTCACCTCAGCCGGGCCGGTGGCCGAAAGCTGGAGGCGCTTCGGGCCTTCGCCCTGCATCTTGAGCGCGATCTGCTTGACGTTGAGGACGATGTCCGTCACGTCCTCGCGCACGCCTGCCAGCGAGCTGAACTCGTGGAGGACGTTCTCGATCTTGATCGAGGTGACCGCGGCACCCTGCAGCGAAGAGAGCAGCACGCGGCGCAGCGCGTTGCCGAGCGTCAGGCCGAAACCGCGCTCCAGCGGCTCCGCTACGAAGGTCGACTTGCGCTTGGGATCGCCACCGGGCTTCTTCTCGAGGCCGTTGGGCTTCTTGAGTTCCTGCCAGTTCTTAGCGTTGACCGACACGGGCTTTCCTCATGTTGGGCAGGCTGGGGTGTGCCTGCCAGAAATATACTGCAAAGGCCGCGGGCCCACCCCTGGGCCCACGGCGAACGCAGGGTTGCCGCTTAGACGCGACGACGCTTCGACGGACGAACGCCGTTGTGCGGGATCGGCGTCACGTCACGGATCGACGTGATCTGGAAGCCGACCGCCTGCAGCGCGCGAAGCGCCGACTCACGGCCCGAACCCGGACCCTTCACTTCCACCTCGAGGGTGCGAACGCCGTGCTCAGCGGCCTTGCGGCCTGCGTCCTCGGCGGCAACCTGGGCGGCGTACGGGGTCGACTTGCGCGAGCCCTTGAAGCCCATCATGCCGGCCGACGACCACGAGATGGCATTGCCCTGCGCGTCGGTGATGGTGATCATCGTGTTGTTGAAGCTGGCGTTCACATGGGCGACGCCGGCGGTGATGTTCTTGCGTTCGCGACGGCGAATGCGCTGCGGTTCACGTGCCATTGATCTAGCCCTCCCTTACTTCTTCTTGCCGGCGATCGGCTTGGCCTTGCCCTTGCGGGTGCGCGCATTGGTGTGCGTGCGCTGGCCACGGACCGGGAGGCCCTTACGATGACGGAGGCCGCGATAGCAGGCCAGGTCCATCAGACGCTTGATGTTCATCGCGGTCTGGCGACGCAGATCGCCTTCCACGGTGTAGCCGGCGTCGATCGCTTCGCGGATCTGCAGCACTTCCTGGTCCGAAAGGTCCTGGACGCGGCGCTCAGCGGCGATGTTCAGCTTGGCGGTGATCTCCTTGGCCTTGGCCGCGCCAATGCCGTGGATATACTGCAGCGCGATAACGACGCGCTTGTTGGTCGGGATGTTTACACCCGCAATACGTGCCATGGAATTTGTTCTCCCAGCTCCACGGGGTGCCGCATGGCAGCTCGCACCCCATCTCGTAGCGTTTACTCCCGAAATGCAGTGGCACGACGAACACGCCTAGGCGCCGCCGTGATACCGATCTTTCGGAAGATGCGCGACATATGCGTCCGCCCACGCTGAGTCAAGCGCTGCGGGAAAGGCTTTCGCCGGAACCCGGTTCATACACCATCCCGCCTCCCTCGCCAAGCAGTCCACTCGATCCCCTCCTGGCCGGGATATTCAACCGGGCGGTTGAACGATTCATTGAATCTCTTGATACTCCACGCACACGCGCGAAGCGCCGCCCCTCTCCTTCCAGAGAGCAGGCGAAATCCTATTTTGCAAGGCTAGCCCTGCGCGGCGAGCCGATATCCCGCCCCGCGCACCGTGTGGAGGATCGGCGGCTCGCTTTCCTCGAGCTTGCGGCGCAGGCGGCCGATATGGACGTCGACGACGTTCGAGCCCGGATCGAAGCGGCAGTTCCATACATGCTCGAGCATCATCGTGCGGGTGACGACCTCGCCGGCGTGGCGAGCAAGATATTCGAGCAGGTGGAATTCGCGCGCGACCAGCGGCACCGGGCGACCGGCGCGGACCACGGTGCGACTGAGCAGATCGATATCGAGATCACCGACGATGATCCGCGTCGCCTTGGCATCCGATTCCGCATGATCGGCACGGCGCAACAGCGCGGCGATGCGGGCACGCAGCTCGGCAAAGGAAAAGGGCTTGGCCAGGTAATCGTCGGCGCCGGCGGCCAGGCCGCCGACCTTGTCGTCGACCGTGCCGAGCGCGGAGAGCATGATCGCGGGAGTGCGCAGGCCCTGGCGGCGCAGCGCATCGAGCATTGCCAGCCCGTCGATGCCGGGAAGCATGCGATCGAAGATCCAGAGATCGAAACGCCCCTGCCCGGCGCGGGCAAGGCCGGCAGGGCCATCGGCGCAGATTTCGATTTCGAAACCGGCCTCGCCGAGGCCCTTGGCAATCAGCTCGGCAGCGGCCGCATCGTCCTCGACGATCAGGATCTGGTGGGTCACTTCCATCCTCCGCACCCCCGCAAAGGGCTGCCGGCAAGAGGGTGGCCGGCGAACAAGGGGGTGTCCGCCGGCCGAGACGTCGATGCCAGGGCAGCATCGGCGACTTCAATACGCAGCACGGTTGCCGAAAGCTCTTCCCGGCAAGCCCTGGTCCGACAGGGGCAATCGCCGGAGCGGGGCCGCGGCGAAGATCACGGGACGGATCCGCCGGGCCGGGAAGAGCAACCGGGGAAACCGTGTGCGGTTACCTCTGATGCGTGGTCGGCGGGGGCTGCCGGCCATGGGCTCCTGATAGCCGCCGGCCCCGCCCCCGGCGGTGACCGGGGCATGACAAAACCGTAATGTTGGGTGGTCGATCCAATCCTCCCCGAGCTTTCCGGGGGAGGATTTGAAGGGTCAGCGCTCCGCTGCAGCCTTGAGCCCGGCGACTTGCGCGGCGAGGACGCCGTCCACCGGCGCGGCGATCCTGCCCAGCCCGGGCGCGCCGGCCACGGCATATTCGAACGTCACCGCCGTCGACTTGCCGTCCGCCCCGGGCGTCAGCGTCACCGTCATCACCGCGCTGGCCGGCATTGCCTGGAGCGGACCGAGACCGCCGGTCAGGCGCAGCATCTCGCCGGGTGCGGCATAGACGACCCGCATATGCTCGACCCCACCGCCCTTGGGCAGCTTCTCGCACCAGCAGCCGCCGGGACGCGGATCGAGCGACAGGTTCGCGGCACTGCCCGACCAGGTATGATCCTTGTTCCACCACAGCGACGGCGCGACCAGCGTCGCCCAGACCTTGGCGGCGGGCGCTGCGACCGTGACCTTCTCGGTGACGGTGAAGCTGGTTTCGGTGGACGCCGTGACTTCGGCGGCAGCGGGCGACGCAGCAACGAGTGCCAGGGCGACGAGCGAATAAGCCTTCATGTTCCCCTCCCACGATGTGGCGGGGCGATCATAGCGCGCAGAGCAGCATTCCAGAAGCGGCCGCGACGCGGCGTGGAATCCCGGTTTCGACCCGGTCCGCAAGGGCCCGCGCCAGCGAGAGATAGTGCAGCGTGCCATCCAGATACGCCTGGAAGCTGGCCATCGGCACATGCTGCGCATCGACGAACCGGCGCAGCGCATAGGGGCTCGCGCCCGGCGCGTTGAGCCCTTCGGAAACCAGCGTGGCCGACCGGACCCCGCTGGCCGCGAGCAGGGCGGGCGCCGAAGGGTGAAAAGTGCCGCTGGGATAGCAGAAATGCTCGGCGGCTGCCCCGCCGGTGGCGGCGCGCAACGCAGCGCGGTTCGCCTCGATCTCGGGCACCAGCTGCCCGATACGCCCGGCGACATCGATATGGCGGTGGGTGTGGAGCTGGATGTCGAGCCCGCGGGCATGCGCGTCGGCCAGCTCGTCCTGTCCCATCAGGTGGAACTGGCGGCAGGCGAGCCAAGCCTCCCCTACCCCCAGCGCCCGGCCTAAGGCACGCAGCGCATCGAGCCGATCGGCTTCGGGCAGCGCCTCGATCCGGCGGATCGTCGCGGCACGGTTCTGGTCCGTCCGGCCCGAGGCGGCGAGGAGGTAGTCGACCGCGACATTCACCACCGGCAGGTCGCGTTCGGCGTACCAGGTGGTGGCGTAGAGCGTTGCCGGCAGGCGGTGCGCCTCGAGCACCGGCAGCATGTGGCTGTGGGTGGAGGCCCAGCCATCGTCGATCGTGAGGACTACCGCGCCGGAGGGCAGGCGATCGGCCGCCAGCCGCTCGACCGCTTCGCCGAGCGGCAGCACCGGGCGCCCCGAGCGGGCGAGCCGGGCCATGCGATCGGCGAACAGCGCGGGGGTCATGAACAGGCAGTTGCCATGCGGGGCGCCGGGAGCCAGCCACAGGCCGTGATAGCAGAGGATGCGCAGCTGCGACGCGGTGGCGCGGCGGGCGAGCGCGGACAGCCCGGCAAGGCCGGCGAGCTTCAATGCGGCGCGCTTGGGCATGATTACGATCCCCCACCCGGCGGGTCGCCGGAGCAGGGGAAGCGTGTCACTGCAGGTTTAAGCAGGGGTTAGGGCAACAATATATTACAATGGGTTGGACTTCAGTTCGCCGGCGAAGGCCGGGGCCCAGTTGCAATGTCGGCCGAGAGGTCCGACCGCCCCGACCAACTGCGCCGAGACCGGGCCCCGGCCTTCGCCGGCGAACCGCCAGCAGTTAGGCCGAAACGGAAAAAGGCCGGGCATCATGCCCGGCCTTTTCCAATTCCCAGCCCCTCGCACGGAGGGGTATCTCAGGCCTTGGCGTCGAGGATCGCGTCGATCTGCGCGCCGACATCGGCGATGTCGGCCATGCCATCGACCTTCCGCACCAGGCCCTTGGCCTCGTAGAAGGGCAGGATCGGCGCGGTCTTGGCGCGATACTCGGCCATGCGGGTGCGCACGG
This sequence comes from Sphingomonas kyeonggiensis, assembly GCF_014204495.1. GTDB lineage: Bacteria > Pseudomonadota > Alphaproteobacteria > Sphingomonadales > Sphingomonadaceae > Sphingomonas > Sphingomonas kyeonggiensis_A. Next base: position 254,525 of record NZ_JACHLN010000004.1, read on the forward strand.
TCTCGGCATTGTCGTCCGGACGGCGCTTGAACTCGTGATGACCGCACACGTCGCAAGTGCCCTCGACCTTGGGCAGCTTGAACTTGTCGTGATAGCCCTCACCGCAGTTCGCGCAGGTGAAGCGACCCTCGACGCGCTCGACCAGCGCGTCCTCGTTCACTTCGAGCTCGATCACGAAATCGAGCTTGCGGCCACGCTCCGAAAGCAGCGCGTCGAGCGACTCCGCCTGGGCGGCGGTGCGCGGATAGCCATCGAAGATCGCGCCGTTCAGCGTGTCTTCCATGTCGAGGCGCTCGCCGATGATCCCCGAGACGATCGCGTCCGACACCAGCTCGCCGGCATCCATCACGGCCTTGGCCTGGAGCCCGACGGGCGAACCCGCCTTGACCGCGGCACGCAGCATGTCCCCAGTGGAAAGCTGCACCATGCCGCGCTCTTGCTCGAGCCGCTTCGCCTGGGTGCCCTTGCCGGCTCCCGGCGGGCCCAACAGGATGATATTCACTAAGCCTATCCCCTCAGTATCGGCCAGTATGGGTCGCGCTTAACGCGCGCGACCCTTGAGCTTCGCCTTCTTGATCAGATCGCCATACTGGTGCGCCAGCAGGTGCGACTGGATCTGCGTCACCGTGTCCATCGTCACGTTGACGACGATGAGCAGGCTGGTGCCGCCCATCAGGAACGGAATGCTCATCGACGAGAACACCGCTTCGGGAACGAGGCAGATGATCGTCAGATAGGCAGCGCCGATCACGGTGATGCGGGTGAGCACGTAATCGAAATACAGCTCGGTGTTCTTGCCGGGGCGGATGCCCGGGATGAACCCGCCATAGCGCTTCAGATTCTCGGCGGTCTCCTCCGGATTGAACACCACGGCGGTGTAGAAGAAGGAGAAGAAGACGATGCCGAGGCCGTAGAGCGTCATGTACACCGGCGAGCCGTGGCGCAGCCAGGTGTTCAGGTTGATGATCAGGTCGCTCCACCAGTTCTCGCCCGCGGTCATGTTGCCGGCGAACTGGGTGACGGTCAGCGGCAGCAGCAGCAGCGACGAGGCGAAGATCGGCGGGATCACGCCGGCGGTGTTCAGCTTGAGCGGTAGGTGGCTGCGCTCGGCCTGGACGCCGCGCGCGGTCTGGCGCTTCGGATACTGGATCAGGATGCGGCGCTGGGCACGCTCCATGAAGCAGATGAACAGCACCAGCGCGGCAACGCCGACGATGATGAAGATCAGGCGCAGCGGATCGATCGAGCCGGTGCGGCCGCTTTCGAACAGCTGAACGAGCGTGGTGGGCAAGCGGGCGACGATGCCGGCCATGATGATCAGCGAGATGCCGTTGCCGATGCCGCGATTGGTGATCTGCTCACCGATCCACATCAGGAACATGGTGCCGCCGATCAGCGAGACCACCGCGCCGATGCGGAAGATGAAGCCCGGTTCGACGACCGGCTGCAGCCCCTGGCTTGCACCGAAGGTCTCGAGGCCGACGGCGATGAAATAGCCCTGCACCGCGGTCAGCGCCACCGTGCCGTAGCGGGTGTACTGGTTGAGGCGCTTGCGGCCGCTCTCGCCTTCCTTCTTGATCGCGTTGAGCTGCGGCGACAGCGAGGTCGCGAGCTGCACCACGATCGAGGCGGTGATGTAGGGCATCACGCCGAGCGCGACGATCGACATGCGGTTGAGCGCACCGCCGGTGAAGTTGTTGAAGAAGTCGAGCACGCCGCCCTGCGTCTGCTGCGCGAGCAGGTTGAGCTGGGTGGGGTCGACGCCCGGCAGGGGCACGTAGCTCAGCATGCGGAAGACGATCAGCGCGCCGAGGGTGAACCACAGACGCTTCTTGAGATCGGTCGCCTTGGCGAACTTCGCCAGGTTAATGCTGGAAGCAAGTTGATCGGAGGCGGAGGCCATAATGTATTAGGTCCCGGAAACAGAAACGGCGGATGAGCGTTTCCGCCCTCCGCCGCTCATATAGGGTGTCCAACCCTTTGGGCAATCTGTCCCCGGCGCATGGCTGGGGACAAGTTGCGGAACGGCGCTGACTGGGTCCCCGGCGCGGGGCCGGGGAGCAGCAGCATTACGCCTTGGCGGCAGCCTTCTTGGCTTCCTTGTCCGCGGCGCGCGTCTTCTGCACGACGCGGTACTTGGCCTTGGCCTTCTCGGCGGCCGGCACGATCTCGGGGATCGTCACGGTGCCGCCGGCCTTCTGGACCGCCTCGATCGCGCCCTTCGACGCGCCGGCAACGGTGAAGTTCAGCTTGGCCTTGAGCTCGCCCTTGCCGAGCAGGCGGACGCCGTCCTTGCCGCCACGGGTCAGGCCCGCCGCGTTCAGCTCGGCCTGGGTCAGGTCGGTCGCGGTCAGCTTGCCCGAATCGATCGCCTTCTGGATCGCGCCCAGGTTCACCTCGGCATAGTCCTTGGCGAAGATGTTGTTGAAGCCGCGCTTCGGGATGCGCATGTGGAGCGGCATCTGACCGCCCTCGAACCCGTTGATCGAGACACCTTCGCGGCTCTTCTGACCCTTGACGCCGCGGCCGCCGGTCTTGCCCTTGCCCGAGCCGATGCCGCGGCCGACGCGGATCTTGCGGTGGCGGGCGCCCTGGTTGTCGGTGAGTTCGTTAAGCTTCATGATCGTGCACTCGCTTTCGCTTTTGTCGCGCGTTGAAAGGAAGCGGGGCCCATAGCGGCGCAGGCCGGGCTTGTCACCCCTGTTTTCACCGGACTAGCCAGCATCTGGGCCGGGCCGTAGGGAATCGGGCTTGCCGCCCATCCGGCCGGCAGATCACGGTGCAGGCGATGAAGAGTTTCTGGGCCATTCTACGTCAGCCCGCCGCACGTATCGTGGTGGCGGCCGCCCTGTCCTTCGTCATCATCTCCTGGATCGCGGTCATCTGGCAGATTCGCGAGGACGCGGCCACCGCCATCCAGTCCGCCTCCCGGGAGAATCGCAGCCGCGTCGTCGCGTTCGAGCAATATGTGCGGCGCACCCTCGAGCTGGCGGACCTGGCCACCGAGTATCTCGGCGAGCGCTATGGCGGCCGGATCGACCAGGGCGACAGCACCCGGCCCAACCTGATCACCCTGCCCAGCTATTTCCGTCCGATGATCACCGGCGCGGAGATCGCCGATCGAGACGGCAATATCCGCTTCACCACCAAGCCGACCGGCCCGATCAACGTGAAGGACAAGCGGGTGTTTCGCGAGCTGCTCGCCGCCCCCGGCATCGCCCGCGCGATCTCCAATCCGAGCGAGGCGCTCGATTCGAAGGGCGCGGTGCTGCTGATCGCCCGTTCGTGGCGCGATGCGAAGGGCGCGTTCGCCGGCGCCGTGGCGGTCGACATCCCGACGGACCGGTTCGTCGATTTCAACGCGGGCCTGCGCTACCGCCCCGACGACCTGATCTCGATCATCTCGCTGCGCGGCATGACGCTGGCACGCCGCGAAGGCGAAACCGTAAGCTGGGGCCAGGACCTCAAGGGCAAGCCGGTGATGCAGGAGCAGATGGCGCATCCCAATGGCGAATATTGGGGGCCGAGCGCGATCGACGGCAAGCGCCGGCTGTTCAGCCACCAACGGCTCGCCAGCTACCCGATCTTCGTCACCTCCGGCATTGGCGAGCATGATATCCTCGGACCGGCGCAGCAGCGCGCGCGCTGGTTCCTAGTGCTGGTCAGCGCGCTGACCCTGGTCGTCGGGGCGCTGCTGGCGCTCTATTTCCGCCACGTCCTCAAGCAGCAACAGGCACGTCGCCGCTTCGACGTGATCCGCGACGAGTTCGCCCATAGCGCGCGGGTCTCGTCGCTGAGCGAGATGGCGGGCGGGCTCGCGCATGAGCTCAACCAGCCCCTGGCCGCCGCCTCGAACTTCCTCTCGGTCGGCGAACTGATGTTGAAGGGCGACGGCAGCCGCGAGGCGGTGCTGCTGCAGATCCGCCAGGCACGCAGCCAGATCACCCGCGCCGGGGACATCATCCGCCGCATCCGCGACTATCTGGCCAAGGGCAGCGCCGACCTGCGCATCGAGTCGATCGACGACGTGATCAACGACGCCATCGAGCTGGCACGCGGGGCCAAGGTCGCCCCTTCGGCACGGATCACCTATTCCAGCGCCCAGCCCGCCGCGCGGGCGCTGATCGACCGCGTCCAGATCCAGCAGGTTCTGGTCAACCTGATCCGCAATGCCGAGGAAGCGATGGCCGCGCTCCCGCCCGAGCAGCGCGCGATCCGGATCAGCTGCGCGGTCGCCTCGGACGAGTTCCTGCGCATCTGCGTGGAGGATACCGGCCCCGGCATCCCCGACGCGGTGTTCGGCAAGTTCAACATGCCCTTCATCTCGACCAAGGCCGACAAGGGCCTGGGCATCGGCCTGTCGATCTGCCGCAGCATCATCGAAGTGCACGGCGGCGAGTTCAAGGCCGAGAACCTGACCCGCGGCGCGATGATCTGCTTTACGGTGCCGAGGGACCCGACGCTGATGGCGGTTGCCTAGGCCTACTCATGCCCCGCGCAAGAGGGCACTCAGGCAAAGCAGGAACCCGAAGGCAGCGACCAGGGTCGATGCCACGATCAGGCGCGCCGGAACATTGCCCCGGTTCGCACGAAGCCCGAGGGCAACGGTGCCCGCGATCAGTAACGGGGGAACAACCAGCAGCGCGACCACGCCCTGGTCCAGTTCCCCTCGGACGTAGAGGCCGTAGCTGAGCAACTCGCGTATCCCCGCCGCGAGGAAGATCAGCCACAACAGGCTTCCCAGAGCCGTCAGCAGATAGGGCTTCATCCGACAACCCTAACCCGCCCCTCCGAGGCGGCAAGCCGTGCCCTTGGGTACACATAAGGAAAAGGGGCGGTAGTTGCCTACCGCCCCTTCTCGATTTTGCTGTGGGATACGCGAAGGCCTTAACCCTCGAGCACCTTCACCATGTGCGGGAGCTTGCGGATCATGCCACGAACTTCGGGCGTGTCCTCGAGCTCCGAGACCTTGTGCATCTTGTTGAGGCCCAGGCCGATCAGCGTTGCGCGCTGATCCTTGGTGCGGCGGATCGGCGAACCGACCTGCTGGATCTTGATCTTCGCCATGATCGATTACTCCGCGATAGCCGCAGCGTCCGCCTCGGCGGTCTGCGAACCGCCGCGGCCGAGCAGGTCGGCGATCTTCTTGCCGCGGCGCTGCGCAACGCTCTTCGGCGAGGTCTGCTCGCCGAGCGCTTCGAAGGTGGCGCGGATCATGTTGTAGGGATTCGAAGTGCCGACCGACTTGGTCACCACATCGGCAACACCCAGCGATTCGAAGACGGCGCGCATCGGACCACCGGCGATGATGCCGGTACCCTGCGGAGCCGAGCGCACATAGACGCGGCCGGCACCGAAGTGGCCAGCACCGTCATGGTGCAGCGTGCGGCCTTCCTTGAGCGGAACGCGCAGCATCTTCTTCTTCGCCGAAGCGGTCGCCTTCGAGATGGCTTCCGGCACTTCGCGCGCCTTGCCATGACCGAAGCCGACACGGCCCTTGCCGTCGCCCACGACGACCAGCGCCGCGAAGCCGAAGCGCTTGCCGCCCTTGACGGTCTTCGAGACGCGGTTGATGTGAACCAGCTTCTCGATCAGCTCCTCGCCACCGTCCTCGGCGTTCTGGCCACGACGGTCGTCACGACGACCGCGGTTGCCGTCACGGCCGCCACGGCCACGATCGCCACCGCCCGGACCACCACGGCCACGGCCACGGCCACGACCCTGCTGCTCCTGGGGAGCACCGGCGTCCTGGGCTTCGAAGCCCGCGCCCTCTGCGGGCGCCTGGTTGTTTTCGTCAGCCATTCTCAGAACTCCAGCCCGCTCTCACGAGCGGCATCGGCCAGCGCCTTGACGCGGCCATGATAGAGGAAGCCACCGCGGTCGAAGACGACCTGGGTGATGCCGGCTGCCTTGGCAGCCTCGGCAACACGCTTGCCGACGTCCTGCGCGGCCTCGATGGTCGCGCCGGTCTTGCCGCGCACGTCCTTGTCGAGGGTGGAGGCAGCCGCGACGGTCTTGCCGGCGGCATCGTCGATCACCTGGGCATAGATGTGCTTGCCCGAGCGATGGATCGAAAGACGCGGACGACCACCGGCACGCGCACGAAGCGCAGTACGGTTGCGGCGACGACGCTTCGCGAAAAGCGAGAGACCCTTGGTGCTGATCACTTCTTCTTCCCTTCCTTACGGAAGATGAACTCGCCGTCGTACTTGATGCCCTTGCCCTTGTACGGCTCAGGCTTGCGCCAGCGGCGAATCTCGGCCGCAATCTGGCCGACCTTCTGCTTGTCGATGCCCGAGATCTCGACCGTGGTCTGATCCGGGGTCTTGATCTCGATGCCTTCCGGCACGTCGATGTTCACGTCGTGCGAATAGCCGAGCTGGAGCTTGAGCACCTTGCCCTGCGCAGCCGCACGGTAACCGACGCCGGTGATCAGCAGCTTCTTCGAGAAGCCGGTGGTCACGCCGGTAACCAGGTTCTGCACCAGGGTACGCTGCATGCCCCAGAAGGCACGGGCGCGCTTGGTGTCGTTCGCCGGCTGCACCGAGATGCCGCCTTCGACGAGCTCATAGCTGATCAGATCAGCCTTCGGGATCGACAGAGTGCCCTTGGGGCCCTTCACCGAGACCTGGTCGCCGTCCAGCGTGGCGGTGACGCCAGCGGGGATCGTGACCGGCTTCTTACCGATGCGGCTCATTAGAACACCTCCGCCAGCACTTCGCCGCCGACATTCTGCTCGCGCGCTTCCGCGTCCGAGAGAACGCCGCGAGGCGTCGAGACGATCGTGATGCCCAGGCCGTTGCGAACGCGGGGAAGCTCCTGGCTGCCCGAGTAGACGCGGCGGCCCGGCTTCGAGATGCGCGCGACGTGCTTGATCGCCGGCTGGCCCTCGAAATACTTCAGCTCGATGCGGATGCCCGCTGCGGGGCCCATCTGCTCTTCGCTATAGCCACGGATGTAGCCTTCGCGCTGGAGCACATCGAGAACGCGCGCACGCAGCTTGCTCGCCGGCGTAAGGACGGAGTCCTTGCGGGCGCGCTGGCCGTTGCGGATGCGGGTGAGCATATCACCCAGGGGATCGGTCACTGCCATCTTCGTGATCCTTACCAGCTCGACTTGGTAACGCCGGGGATGAGGCCCTTGTTGGCCAGATCACGCAGCATCACACGAGCGAGACGGAACTTGCGGTAGTAACCGCGGGGGCGACCGGTGAGCTCGCACCGGTTGCGAATGCGGGTCGGGTTGCCGTTGCGCGGCAGCTCGGCCATCTTGAGACGCGCGATGAGACGCTCGGTCTCATCGAGGCTCTCGTCATTCGCGATCGCCTTCAGCTTCGCATACTTGCCGGCGTACTTCTTCACCAGCAGCTTGCGACGCTCGTTCTTATTCACGGAACTCAGTTTCGCCATGACTTAAGTTCTCTTTCCTTTACGCGGCCTTGGCTTCGCCGTCCGCATCCTGCGGGAACGGGAAACCGAAGAGACGGAGAAGCTCGCGAGCTTCCTCGTCGGTCTTCGCGGTGGTGGTCACGATCACGTCCATGCCGCGGATCTTGTCGACCTTATCGTAGCTGATTTCCGGGAAGATCAGCTGCTCCTTGAGACCGCAGGCATAGTTGCCACGGCCGTCGAACGACTTCGGGTTGAGGCCACGGAAGTCGCGAACGCGCGGCAGCGCGATCGTGATGAAGCGGTCGAGGAACTCGTACATGCGCTCACGGCGAAGGGTGACCTTCGCGCCGATCGGCATGCCCTCGCGCAGCTTGAACTGCGCGATCGACTTCTTCGCCTTGGTGATCACCGGCTTCTGGCCCGCGATCAGCTCCATTTCAGAAGCGGCCTGATCGACCTTCTTCTTGTCCTGGGTGGCTTCGCCGACGCCCATGTTGAGCACGATCTTCTCGATCTTCGGCACTTCCATGACGTTCTTGTAACCGAACTTCTCGGTCATCGCCTTGGCGATGGTCTCGTCATAGAGCTTGCGCATGCGCGGCGTGTAGGAATCAGCCATTGATGACCTCCCCGGTCTTGACGGCGACGCGAACCTTCTTGCCGTCACGCTCCTCGAAGCGGACGCGCGTCGGCTTGCCGTCCTTGGTCACGTGCGCGACCTTGGAAATCGCCAGCGGCGCTTCCGAACGCTCCAGGCCACCCTGCGGGTTGGTCTGGCTCGGCTTGCGGTGACGCACGGCGACGTTCACGCCCGACACGACAACCTTGCCCTCCTTGGGGAGAGCCTTGACGACTTCGCCGGTACGGCCCTTGTCCTTGCCGGACAGTACGACGACCTGGTCGCCCTTCTTGATCTTGGCAGCAGCCATCACAGCACCTCGGGGGCGAGCGAAATGATCTTCATGAAGCCCTTCGAGCGCAGCTCGCGGACCACCGGGCCAAAGATACGGGTGCCGATCGGCTCCTCGTTCTTGTTGACCAGGACGGCAGCATTGCCGTCGAAGCGAATGACCGAGCCATCGGCGCGGCGGACGTCCTTGGCGGTGCGGACGATGACGGCGCGGTGCACGTCACCCTTCTTCACCTTACCGCGGGGAGCAGCTTCCTTGATGCTGACGACGATGACGTCGCCCACGGAGGCGAAGCGACGCTTCGATCCGCCCAGCACCTTGATGCACTGCACCCGCTTCGCGCCGCTGTTGTCTGCGACGTCGAGATTGGACTGCATCTGGATCATCGATCCGGTTCCTTCTCGTTTGGCCTTCCGGGACCTGCCCGGGGGTTCCAGTTAAAAAGATTAGGCGGCGGCGTCCGACTTGGTCGGGGTCGCGTGGGTGTTGACCCGCTCGATCACCTTCCAGGTCTTCAGCTTGGAGATCGGCGCAGTCTCTTCGATGCGCACGGTCTCGCCGGCCTTGTACTCGTTGCCCTCGTCATGGGCATGATACTTCTTCGAGCGACGGATGATCTTGCCGTAGAGCGGGTGCTTCACCTTACGCTCCACGAGCACGACGACCGTCTTGTCGCCCTTGTCGGAAACCACGTTCCCGGTCAGCACGCGCTTCGGCATGGTCTCGTTCCTTACTTCGCAGCCGAGCGCGAGCGCTCGTTCTGCAGCGTCTTGATGCGGGCGATGTCACGACGGACCTCGCGAACGCGGCTCGGCTTCTCGAGCTGGCTGGTCGCGGCCTGGAAGCGGAGGTTGAACGCCTCGCGCTTCAGGTTGCCGAGCTCTTCGCTCAGCTGGTCTTCGGTCTTCGCACGAAGATCGGTAGCCTTGGTCATTCTATCAACCCTCCAGGTGCGTGGTGTCGCCGAGGCGAGCCACGACCTTGACCTTGATCGGCAGCTTCATCGCCGCGCGCTCGAAAGCTTCGGCAGCGAGCGGGCCCGGAACGCCGTCGAGCTCGAACAGGATACGACCCGGCTTGACGCGGGCGACCCAGAACTCCGGCGAACCCTTACCCGAGCCCATGCGGACTTCGGCGGGCTTGGACGACACGGGGACGTCCGGGAAGATGCGGATCCAGAGACGGCCCTGGCGCTTGATGTGACGGGTGATCGCGCGGCGAGCCGCCTCGATCTGGCGGGCGGTGATCCGCTCCGGCTCCATCGCCTTCAGGCCATACGACCCGAAGTTCAGCGCAGTGCCACCCTTGGCGTCGCCATGGATGCGGCCCTTGAAGGCCTTGCGGAACTTGGTGCGCTTCGGTTGCAGCATTTGTCTGTCCTACCCTTAGCGGCGGTCTTCGCGCGCCGGGCGAACGCCCGAGGTCTGCGATTCCAGGTTGAGGCGATCGGTCGCCATCGGATCGTGGCCGAGGATCTCGCCCTTGAAGATCCACACCTTCACGCCGCAGACGCCATAGGCGGTGTGCGCTTCGGCAGTGGCGTGATCGATGTTCGCGCGCAGCGTGTGCAGCGGAACGCGACCTTCGCGATACCATTCCGAACGGGCGATCTCGGCGCCGCCGAGACGGCCGCCGCAGTTGATCCGGATGCCTTCGGCACCGAGGCGCATGGCCGACTGCACCGCGCGCTTCATGGCGCGGCGGAAGGCGATACGGCGCTCGAGCTGGTCAGCGATGCCCTGGGCGACGAGCTTGGCGTCGACTTCCGGCTTGCGGATCTCGACGATGTTCAGGCTCACGTCGCTCGAGGTCATCGCGGACAGCGTCTTGCGCAGCTTCTCGATGTCCGAGCCCTTCTTGCCGATGATGACACCGGGACGGGCAGCGTAGATCGAAACGCGGCACAGCTTGGCCGGACGCTCGATCACCACCTTCGAGATCGCGGCCTGGGGCAGCGTCTCGAGGATGTACTTGCGGATCTTGAGGTCCTCCATGAGAAGGCGGCCGTAATCGGCGCCTTCGGCGAACCAGCGGCTGTCCCAGGTACGGTTGACCTGGAGGCGGAGGCCGATCGGGTTGCTCTTGTGACCCATTATGCTTCTTCCTGCTCGCGGACGACGATGCGAAGACGGCTGAACGGCTTCAGGATGCGGGTGGACTTGCCACGGCCGCGGGTCGCGAAGCGCTTCATCGTGATCGACTTGCCGACCGAAGCCTCGGCGACGACGAGTGCGTCGACGTCGAGGTTATGGTTGTTTTCCGCGTTGGCGATCGCCGAGGCGAGAACCTTGCGGGCGTCCACTGCCATCGCCTTGGTCGAGAACTGAAGGATGTTCAGCGCGTCCTCGGCCTTCTTGCCGCGGATGAGACCGGCGACGAGGTTCAGCTTCTGGGCCGAACCGCGGATCTGCGTGGCGACGGCAAGGGCTTCCTTGTCACCGACCTTGCGGGGAGCCTGGGGCTTCGACATTAGCGCTTACCCTTCTTGTCGGCAGCGTGGCCCGGGAAGAACCGGGTCGGCGCGAACTCGCCGAGCTTCATGCCAACCATGTCCTCGTTGACCGAGACCGGCACGAACTTGCGGCCATTGTAGACGTTGAACGTCAGACCGACGAAATCCGGCAGGATCGTCGAGCGGCGCGACCAGGTCTTGATCGGACCGGCGCGGGTGCCCTGCTCCTGCGCGGTCTGCGCCTTCTTGAGCAGGTGGAGGTCCACGAACGGACCCTTCCAAACGGAACGAGCCATCCTATTAGCCCTTCTTCTTCGCGTGACGGCTGCGGATGATCATCTTGTCCGTCGCCTTGTTGTGGCGGGTGCGCGCACCCTTGGTCGGCTTGCCCCACGGGGTGACCGGATGACGGCCGCCCGAGGTCCGGCCTTCACCACCACCGTGCGGGTGGTCGACCGGGTTCTTCGCAACACCGCGGGTCAGCGGGCGGATGCCCTTCCAGCGGTTACGGCCAGCCTTGCCGAGGTTGGTGTTCTGGTTGTCCGGGTTGGACACCGCACCAACGGTCGCCAGGCAGTTGCCGTGGATGTAGCGCTGCTCGCCCGAGTTCAGGCGGACGATGACCATGCCGCGGTCACGACCGACGACCTGGACATAGGTGCCTGCCGAACGGGCGATCTGGCCACCCTTGCCCGGCTTCATCTCCACATTGTGGACGATGGTGCCGACCGGCATCTGGCCCAGCTCCATGGCGTTGCCCGGCTTCACGTCGGTCTTCTTGCCGGCGATCACCTTGTCGCCGACAGCGAGGCGCTGCGGGGCGATGATGTAGGCAACGCGATCCTTGCCGGCTTCGTCGGCGCCGTAGTTGATCAGCGCGATGAAGGCGGTGCGGTTCGGGTCATACTCGATCCGCTCGACAGTGCCCTCGACGTCCCACAGGCGGCGCTTGAAATCGATGATACGATAGCGCTGCTTGTGGCCGCCCGCGATGCCGCGCGAGGTCACATGGCCCTTGTTGTTGCGGCCGCCGGTCTTGGTCTTGCCCTCGGTCAGAGCCTTGACCGGACGACCCTTGTACAGGGCCGAACGGTCGATCAGGATCAGGCCGCGGACGCCAGGCGACGTCGGATTGTAATTCTTGAGTGCCATTACGAATTGACCCCCGAGGTCACGTCGATCTGCTCACCGTCGGCGAGGGTCACGATAGCCTTCTTGATGTCCGAGCGCTGGTAGGGCGCACCCTTCCACTTCTTGGTCTTGCCCTTCTGGACGATCGTGTTGACGCCCGTCACCTTGACCTTCCAGATCGCCTCGACGGCGGCCTTGATCTCGGGCTTGGTGGCGTCGCCGGCGACCTTGAACACAACCGCGTTGTGCTCGGAAACCAGGGTCGACTTCTCGGTGATGTGCGGCGCGACAATCACGTCATAGTGACGGTTGTCGATCGCGGCTGCCTGCTTCTTAGCCATTGAAGCGCGCCTCCAGCTTCTCGACGGCAGCGCGGGTCAGGACCAGCGTGTCGTGCTTCAGGATGTCATAGACGTTGGCGCCGACCGCCGGGAGGACGTTGACGCCCACCAGGTTGCGGGCGGCGAGGAAGCCGTTGCCGGCCTCGCCGTCGATCACCAGCGCGGTCTTGCCGGTGCCGAGCTTGGCGAACTGCGCCTTGAGCTCTGCGGTCTTGGCGGTGCCGAAGGCGTCGAGGACGACCAGCGAACCTGCCTTGGCATGGCTGCTGAGCGCCATCTTCAGGCCGAGCGCACGGATCTTCTTGTTCAGCGACGGATTGAAGTCGCGAACGCGGGCGCCGTGCGCCTTACCACCGCCGATGAACACCGGAGCGCGGCGATCGCCGTGACGGGCGGTACCGCCGCCCTTCTGGCGACCGAACTTCTTGCCCGAGCGGGCGACGTCAGCACGCTCGCGAGTGCCGCGCGCGGTGGCGCGACGCTTCTCGAGCTGCCAGGTGACGACGCGATGCAGGATGTCGGCGCGCGGCTCGACACCGAAGACGGTGTCGTTGAGCTCGATGTCGCCCGATGCCTTGGCGTCGAGGGTTTGAACCTTGACCTTCACTTAGCCCTCCTGGCCTTCGGTCGCCTCAGGAGCCTCGGTCACTTCGGCCGGAGTCTCCGCGGGGGCGGTGTCGTTGTTGTTGGCGACCGACTTGATGCCGGCCGGGAACGGCGCTTCGGCAGGACGGGCGACCTTGACGGCGTCCTTGACGAACAGCCAGCCACCCTTCGAGCCAGGGACCGAGCCCTTGACGAAGATCAGGCCGCGCTCGACGTCGGTGCCGACGATCTCGAGATTCTGCTGGGTGCGGAACTTGTCACCCATGTGGCCGGCCATCTTCTTGTTCTTGAAGACCTTGCCCGGATCCTGGCGCTGACCGGTCGAACCGAGCGAGCGGTGCGAGACCGAGACGCCGTGGGTGGCGCGCAGACCGCCGAAGCCCCAACGCTTCATGCCGCCGGCGAAGCCCTTACCCTGGGTCTTGCCCTGGATGTCGACGAACTGGCCGGCGACATAGTGGTCGGCCGAGATCTCGGCGCCCACTTCGAGCAGGCCGTCCGCGTCGACGCGGAACTCATGGACGACAGCCTTGGGCTCGACTTCGGCCTTGCCGAAGTGGCCGCGCTGCGGCTTGGCGACATTCTTGCTCTTCGCCGTGCCGGCGCCGAGCTGGACGGCAGTGTAACCGTCACGATCCTTTTCGCGGACGGAGACGACCTGAACGCCTTCGAGGGCCAGGACGGTGACGGGCACGTGGCGGCCGTCGTCCTGGAACAGGCGGGTCATCCCCAACTTCTTCGCGATCACGCCAGTGCGCATGACCAGTTGCTCCTATGCATAGGCACCCGAGGGGGAATTCCCACGGGTGCGTGCTTCAGCCCGAAAATATGATGCGAGCCCCCGTCCGGGCTGAACCCCCTCCCGAAGGAAGAGGCGACGGGGGACGCAGGCCCGGTTCTCCGAAGAGGCCGGCGGTATCCCTATCGCGATGCGAGTGCGCCTGTGGCGCCCTCCGGTTCCTTGCGTTGGATCAGATCGACCCGGTGGAGGAACCTGGCGAATCCCCCTCAGGGGAATCGCGAATCTCGTGTGGAGGCGCGCCTTTACGTCAGCAGCGCTTCCCTGTCCACCCCCTCACCTGCATTCCTGCGAAGGATGCGGCAGGATGTGAAAAGACCCCCGCTTTCGCAGGGGTCCCTGACTGGCTCAGGCCAGCTTGATCTCGACGTCGACGCCGGCGGCGAGGTCGAGCTTCATCAGCGCGTCCACGGTCTGCGGGGTCGGCTGCACGATGTCGAGCATGCGCTTGTAGGTGCGCACTTCGAACTGCTCGCGCGACTTCTTGTCGATGTGCGGGCCACGGTTGACCGTGAACTTCTCGATCTTCGTCGGAAGCGGGATCGGGCCACGGATGAGAGCGCCGGTACGGCGGGCAGTGTCGGCGATGTCGCCGGTCGCCTGGTCGAGCACTCGATGATCGAACGCCTTCAGGCGAATACGGATATTCTGCGTTTCCATGTCCCTACCAATGCGAAAGAGCGGGCCCCGCTGAACGGGGCTCTTGCTGTATGTGTGAACCGAAGGCGCGGCCCCTACAGGCAGAGGCGATTCGGGTCAAGGGGCGCCGCGGATTTTGATCGCCCGCCCTGCCCTCCCCTCGCAGGCCAGGCACGCGTCATGCCCCGGTAACGCAGCTCGGCAACAAGCCCGGATGGGCGCGCGTGCCCTGCGCCTTTGTGTCGTAGGGGAAAGAGATGCTTAGGAGAACCTCTGCCGTCACGCTGGCAGCCCTGCTGCTCGCTTCGTGCAACACCAGCCCATCGGCGATCACCGCTACCGGCTCCGCCACCGTATTCCCGTTCACCAAGGCCGTCGGCGAGGCGTTCGTCAAGAAGGACAAGAAGCAGCCGATGCCGGAGATCGCCGCGGTCGGCACCGGCGAGGGCGCCCGGGCCTTCTGCAAGCCGGTGAACGGCAAGGCGCCCGACCTGCTCGACGCGTCGCGCCGCATGACCCGCGTCGAGTTCAATGCCTGCAACGCTGCCGGCGCCGGCGACATCCTCGAGATCCGGATCGGCCTCGACGGCCTCGCGCTGGCCGGATCGGTGCAGGGACCGAAGCTGGAGCTGACCAGCCAGGACATCTATCTGGCGCTCGCGGCCAATCCGCGCGGCAAGCCCAATACCGCCAAGACCTGGCACGATGTGAATGCCAGGCTGCCCGCCATCCCGATCCTGGTGCTGGGCCACCCCAAGGGCAGCGGCACGCGCGAGATGTTCGAGGCATTGATCCTGCGCGTCGGTTGCCTGGCGGCGATGCCCCAGGCGAGCGAGCTGCTGAAAAGCCCCGACCCCTCGCAGTTCGACGTCGCCTGCCAGCGCGTGCGCACCGACGGCGCCTATGTCGAGAAGGGCGAGGACGACGCCGAGATCGTCTCGGCGCTGAAGCAGAACCCCAATGCGCTCGGCCTGTTCGGCTATGCCCGGCTGGAGCAGAACGCCGCCGCGCTGCGCGGGGTGCCGATCGACGGGATCGCGCCGGACGCCAAGACCATCTCCGGCGGCCAGTATCCCGGCGCCCGCACGCTGTTCCTCTATGTCCGCAAGGCGCGCCTCAAGGAACTGCCGGCGCTCAAGGACTTCCTGAAGCTCTACCTGGAGATGGCGGCGCCGGGCGGCCCGCTGACCGCGATCGGCCTGGTCGCCCTGCCGGACGGCACGCGCAAGAAGGCAGCCGAAGCGCTGGAGAACGAGTATCCGCTCGAGGCTAGCGAGCTGTCCTGAAGCTGACGCGGCGCCCCTGGCGTCATCCCGCAGGGGTGAGGGTGACGCCAGCACTCCGGGCCCTGCAGTTCCCCGGCGAAAGCCGGGGTCCAGGGCAACAAGCGACACGGCAGAGAAACCCTAGGCCCCGGCTTTCGCCGGGGAACTGCTAACTCAGCAGTCCACCCAGACTGTCGATACGATCTGCAGGCCGCACCACCTACCGGCCCACCGCCCCGCACGACACCCAAACGAAAAGGCCCGGCCTCCTTTCGGAGACCGGGCCCTTCGAACTCTACCCTAAAGGGTGAAGCTTACTTCTGGATCTCGGCAACGACGCCTGCACCCACGGTGCGGCCGCCTTCGCGGATCGTGAAGCGCTGGCCGACGTCCATAGCGATCGGAGCGATCAGCTTGATGCCGAGAGCAACGTTGTCGCCCGGCATCACCATCTCGGTGCCTTCCGGCAGCTCGATCGTGCCGGTCACGTCCGTGGTACGGAAGTAGAACTGCGGACGATAGTTGGCGAAGAACGGCGTGTGACGGCCACCTTCATCCTTCGACAGCACGTACACTTCCGACTTGAAGTCGGTGTGCGGCTTGATCGAACCCGGCTTGGCCAGAACCTGGCCACGCTCGACTTCGTCACGGCCGACGCCGCGGATCAGCGCGCCGATGTTGTCGCCTGCACGACCTTCGTCGAGCAGCTTGCGGAACATTTCCACGCCGGTGACGGTGGTCTTGCGGACCGACTCCTGGATGCCGACGATCTCGACTTCCTCACCAACCTTGACGATGCCGGTCTCGACGCGGCCGGTCACCACGGTGCCGCGACCCGAGATCGAGAACACGTCTTCGATCGGCATCATGAACGGCTGATCAACCGGACGCTCCGGCTGCGGGATCGACTCGTCGACAGCGGCCATGAGAGCGAGGATCGCTTCCTTGCCGAGCTTCTCGTCGGTGCCGTTCAGCGCGGCGGTAGCCGAACCACGGATGATCGGAATGTTGTCGCCGTCGAACTCACGACGCGACAGCTCTTCGCGGATTTCCATCTCGACGAGCTCGAGGATTTCCTCGTCCTCGACCAGGTCGACCTTGTTCAGGAAGACGACCATGGTCGGCACGCCGACCTGGCGAGCGAGCAGGATGTGCTCCTTGGTCTGCGGCATCGGGCCGTCGGTGGCGGCGACCACGAGGATCGCGCCGTCCATCTGGGCAGCGCCGGTGATCATGTTCTTCACATAGTCGGCGTGGCCCGGGCAGTCGACGTGCGCATAGTGACGCTTGTCGGTCTCGTACTCGACGTGCGCGGTCGAGATGGTGATGCCGCGCTCGCGCTCTTCCGGAGCCTTGTCGATGTTGGCGAAGTCGACGGCGGCGTTACCCGCAACGTTCTCTGCCAGAATCTTGGTGATAGCGGCCGTCAGCGAGGTCTTGCCGTGGTCGACGTGACCGATGGTGCCGATGTTGAGGTGCGGCTTGTTCCGCTCAAACTTTGCCTTCGCCATTGTTTTCCTACCTTCTGATCTCTGATTCCGCGCCGCCAGGGGATTCGCCGGAAGGCGGCCCCATAGCGGCTGTTTTTAGTTTACGCCAGCCCGAGGGGGCGAAGCGTGTTACGCCAGCTTCGCCTTCACTTCGTCGGCGACGTTCGGCGGCACTTCGTCATAGTGCGAGAACTGCATCGAGTACTGCGCACGACCCTGGGTGAACGAGCGGAGCTGGTTCACATAGCCGAACATGTTCGCCAGCGGCACCATGGCATCGACCGTCTGCGCGTTGCCGCGGCTGTCGGTGCCCTGGATCTGACCACGGCGGCTGTTGATGTCGCCGATGACGTCGCCGAGATAGTCCTCGGGGGTCACGACTTCCACCTTCATCACCGGCTCGAGCAGCTTGATGCCGGACTTCTGGGCCGCTTCGCGCATTGCGGCGCGGGCGGTGATTTCGAAGGCCAGCGCCGACGAGTCGACGTCGTGGTACGCACCGTCATAGAGCAGCACTTCGAAGTCGATGATCGGGAAGCCGACCAGCGAACCCGTCTCGGCGGTCTCGCGGAAGCCCTTCTCGATCGCCGGGATGTACTCCTTCGGGATGTTGCCGCCCTTGACTTCGTCCTTGAAGACGAAGCCCGAACCGCGCTCGCCCGGAGTCAGCTTGACCTTGACGCGGCCGAACTGACCGGTGCCGCCCGACTGCTTCTTGTGCGTGTAGTCGATGTCCACCGGCTTCGCGAGATACTCGCGATACGCCACCTGCGGTGCGCCGACATTCGCCTCGACCTTGAACTCGCGCTTCATGCGGTCGACCAGGATCTCGAGATGGAGCTCGCCCATGCCCTTGATGATGGTCTGGCCCGACTCGTGGTCGGTCGAAACGCGGAACGAGGGATCCTCGGCGGCCAGACGGTTCAGGGCGAGGCCCATCTTCTCCTGGTCGGCCTTGGTCTTCGGCTCCACCGACAGCTCGATAACCGGCTCCGGGAACTCCATGCGCTCCAGGATGATCGGGTTCGCGGTGTCGCACAGCGTATCGCCGGTCGTGGTCTCCTTGAGGCCCGCGATCGCGACGATGTCGCCAGCGCGTGCTTCATCGATGTCCTCACGCGAGTTCGCGTGCATCAGGAGCATACGGCCGATCTTCTCCTTCTTGTCCTTCACCGAGTTCAGATACTGACCCTTGGTGAGGGTGCCCGAGTAGATGCGGGCGAAGGTGAGCGAGCCGACGAACGGATCGTTCATGATCTTGAAAGCGAGCAGCGACAGCGGCGCGGTGTCCGAGGCCGGACGCGAATCCGGGGTCTCGCCGTCGAGCTTCACGCCCTGCACGTCGGGAATGTCCAGCGGCGAAGGCAGATAGTCGACAACGGCGTCGAGCAGGGGCTGCACGCCCTTGTTCTTGAACGCCGAACCGCAGACGATCGGCACGAACGACATGGCAAGCGTACCCTTGCGGATCAGCTTCTTCAGGTCGGCGATCGAAGGCTCGTTGCCTTCGAGATACGCTTCCATCAGGGCGTCGTCCTGCTCGACGGCCATCTCGATCAGGTCGCTGCGATACTTGGCGGCCTTTTCCTTCAGGTCATCGGGGATGTCCTGATATTCGAACTTCGCGCCCAGGCTCTCTTCGAGCCAGATGATCGCGCGGTTCTCGACCAGGTCCACCAGGCCCTTGAAGCCGCCCTCGATGCCGATCGGCAGATACAGCACGGCCGGACGCGCACCCAGGCGCTCGACGATCGAGTCGACGCAGAAATAAAAGTTCGCACCGGTGCGATCGAGCTTGTTGACGAAGCACATGCGCGGCACGCCGTACTTGTCGGCCTGGCGCCACACGGTTTCCGACTGCGGCTCAACGCCGGCAACGCCGTCGAAGCACGCCACGGCACCGTCGAGCACGCGGAGCGAACGCTCGACTTCGATGGTGAAGTCGACGTGGCCCGGGGTGTCGATGATGTTGATCAGGTGCTCTTCACCCTTGCCCTCTTCCGCGCGCCACTTGCAGGTGGTCGCAGCCGAGGTGATCGTGATGCCACGCTCCTGCTCCTGCTCCATCCAGTCCATCGTCGCGGTGCCTTCGTGCACTTCGCCGATCTTGTAGGACTTGCCGGTGTAGTAGAGGATGCGCTCGGTCGTCGTCGTCTTGCCGGCGTCGATGTGCGCCATGATGCCGATATTGCGGTAACGCTCGAGCGGATGGCTGCGGGCCATGACCTGGTTTCCTTAAGGATGTGGGGAGCCGGACGATCCAGCTCCCCGATATGTAGGAACGAAAATTTCCAGCGCCAGACGTGCCGGCGCTGGAGAAAGACTTACCAGCGGTAGTGGCTGAAGGCGCGGTTCGCCTCGGCCATACGGTGGGTGTCTTCACGCTTCTTCACCGCGTTGCCGCGGTTGTTCGAGGCGTCCAGCAGCTCGCCCGAAAGGCGTGCCGACATGGTGTTCTCGCTGCGATTGCGGGCCGAGGTGATCAGCCAGCGGATCGCGAGCGCCTGCGCACGCTCCGGACGAACCTCGACCGGGACCTGGTAGGTCGCACCGCCGACGCGGCGGCTGCGGACTTCGATGCCCGGCTTGATGTTGTTCAGCGCGTCATGGAACACGCCGATCGGATCGCGCTTGGCGCGAGTCTCGACGGTTTCCAGGGCCGAATAGACGATGCCCTCGGCAACGGACTTCTTACCGTCCAGCATGACCGAGTTCATGAACTTCGAGAGAACGATATCACCGAACTTGGGATCCGGCAGGATTTCGCGCTTCTCTGGGCGACGACGACGAGCCATCTTGAATTTCCTTCTAAAACTTCAGCCGATCCGGAACCTGTCCGGGGCTTACTATGGCTGTGATTACTTGGGACGCTTGGCGCCGTACTTCGAACGCGACTGCTTGCGGTCCTTGACACCCTGGGTATCGAGAACGCCGCGCAGCACGTGGTAGCGCACGCCGGGAAGGTCGCGCACACGGCCGCCGCGGATCAGCACAACCGAGTGCTCCTGAAGGTTGTGACCTTCGCCCGGGATGTAGCTGATGACTTCGCGCTGGTTGGTCAGGCGGACCTTCGCAACCTTGCGGAGTGCCGAGTTCGGCTTCTTCGGGGTCGTGGTGTAGACACGGGTGCAAACGCCGCGCTTCTGCGGGTTCTGCTCCATCGCAGGGACCTTCGACTTGGTCTTCTGCAGTTCGCGGCCCTTGCGGACCAGCTGGTTAATCGTCGGCATGAAGCCCTTCACCTTATGTTACCGGCTAGGCCGGCGGTTACTTTGCTGGAACCCTGGTATGAGAAATACGAAAAGGCCCCGGGTGTCCTTGACCCCCCGGGCCATTGCGTCTCCAGCAACGTTCAGCTCTTGCCCCGCAAGGAATCACGACCGGACGTACCGGTCCCTCGCGGAACGGGGGCGCCTATAGCGATGGGGGGCTTGGCGGTCAACTGAGTCGGCCGGCAGGATAACAGAGCGTCAACCAGTGCCGGGCTAGAGCGCTGGAGATGGTTCGTTACGCACCCCGATTCAACCCCTTGGCGGCGGCTCTTGCCGCGCTGATCGCGACTCTGCTGCTCGGCGGGGTCGGGCCGGCGCTGTCGGGCCCCGCTTCGCTGCTTTCTTGGGAGCTGTTCGGGCTGGCGATCACCGGGGGAACCGGGTTCCTCGCCTGGCATCTGGCGCAGCTGACCGCCCTGCCCCCGGGCGCGCCGGCCAGGGCCGCCCTTCCCGCCACGCTGGTACCGCTGGTCCTGCTGCCGCAGGTTGGCGCCGCCGCGCTGCTGGTGCCCGCCGCGCTCGGCTTCGCATTGCTGCCCCGCGAGCGATTCGCCGCACCCCTGGCACTCATCGGTACGCTCGCGGCACTGGGTGCGGGCCCCATCCCGCACCTGATCGCCGGCGTAACGATGCTCGGCGCAGCGTGGCTTTGCCGGGCCCGTTGCCCGGCCGCCAACGACAATCCCTCTCTGGAACGCTCGCCCGGTTTCCGGCCCCGCTTTTGGCCGATGTCGGCTTCCCTGCGTTATGCTAGAGGTATCCCAAGGGATTCGGGTTCCGAATTTGGGGAGTAGCGTGGATGTTCAACAGCAATAATCGTGGTCGCGATCGGGATGAGCGTCCGGCAATGCCGCCGGCCCCGCCGCAGCAGAGCAGCGGAAACGGCAAGCGCGGCATGTTCTCGGTGATCGGACCGGACGTGACGGTGACCGGCAATGTCTCCGCCACCGCCGACCTGCATATCGACGGCCGCATCGAGGGCGATGTCCATTGCGGCAGCCTGGCCCAGGGCGCCGAGAGCCAGATCTTCGGCAACGTCACCGCCGAGACCGCTCGCCTTGCCGGCGCGATCGAAGGCACGGTGCGCGTGCGCCAGCTCACCATCGAGCGCTCGGCCAAGATCACCGGCGATGTCGAATATGAGAACATCACCATCGAGAATGGCGGCCATATCGACGGTCGCCTGAAGCATATGAGCACCGTCCAGGCAGCCGCTCCGGCAGCGCCGGCGGGCCCGCGCCCGGTCGAGGCAGCGCCCTCGCCCTTCGCGGCGGCGGCGAACGAATAAGCCTGTAGGCTTTCGCGAGACATAAGGGGCGTGCTTCCCGGGGAAGCACGCCCCTTATGCG
Organism: Sphingomonas kyeonggiensis; assembly: GCF_014204495.1. Lineage (GTDB taxonomy): Bacteria > Pseudomonadota > Alphaproteobacteria > Sphingomonadales > Sphingomonadaceae > Sphingomonas > Sphingomonas kyeonggiensis_A. Next base: position 276,171 of record NZ_JACHLN010000004.1, read on the forward strand.
TTCTAGAGCCCGCGTATCTTGTCGAGATGCTGCTGGACGACCGGCGCGATCTCGGCGGCGAAGACCTTGAGCTGCGGCACCGTGCCGTTCTTCGCATAATCCTGCACCACCGCCAGCGTCTTCTCGTGCGCGACGACCTGCTGCGCCTTGTAGGCAGTGTCGAAATCCGCGCCGGTGGTGTCGCGCAGCGTGGCGAGATTGGCTTCCTGCTCGGTGCTGAGCGCGGCGTTCGGCACGATCGCCGGCGCCGCCTTCGCCCCGGCGGCCTTGAGCTTGGCGGTGGAGCCGGTGTGGGCGGTGACCATCATCCCGCCGAAATCCTTGAGCGCCCGTGTGCTCGCCTTCTGCGCGGCGAGCTTGCCCGCCGCGACCTCATAGGCATCGCTTGCGCCGGCGGTGTCGGCGAAGGTCTGGCCGGTCATCACCGCAGCGCCGCTTGCCTCGTTGAGCGTGCCCGTCGCGGCATTGGCATCGATGCTGTTCTCGGGAATGATCGTGTCGGTGGCGACGATATTGTCCACCGTAGTCACCGGTTCGCTGCCGCCACAGGCGCCCAACGCGAATGCCGGCCCCAGGCCGAGCGCGAAGAAGTATCTGTTCATGCAGGCATCCTCCTGTTCTTTTGGAGGAAAGTAACGCGGGCCTGAGGGCGCCGTTCCGGCTAGGGCTTCGCGATGCGGCGAATCGAGACAGGAGCAGGGGAATGACCGACTGGACCCGGGCGCATGAGGGCGGATGCCGTTGCGGCCAGTTGCGCTTCCGGGTGAGTGGCGCCCCCTTCCTCACCAGCGCCTGCCATTGCACCGGCTGCCAGAAGATGACCGGCAGCGCCTTCTCGCTCACCCTGACCGTGCCGGCGGACGCCTTCGAAGTGACGCAGGGCACGCCGGTGATCGGCGGCCTGCACGGCCCGGTCGCGCATCACTTCCACTGCGACCATTGCAAGAGCTGGGTGTTCACCCGCGCCGAGGGCGTCGACTGGTTCGTCAATGTCCGCACGACGATGCTCGACATGCCGGACGAGGCCCGCCCCTTCCTCGAGACCTGGACCGACGAGAAGCTCCCCTGGGTCGAGACCGGCGCAGCGCGCAGCTATCCGGGCAATCCGGACTGGAACGACTGGGACGCCCTGACGAAGGAGTATGCGGCTGGGCTGTAGCGCTCGCGCCATATCAGCCCTTGTAGCTCCCCGGCTTTCGCCGGGGCGCAGCCACATCAACTGCGGCCCCAAGTCGGGCCTCACCCCAGCTTGAGCATCGCCGTCGCCGCCGAGGGCAGATCCGCCCGCTCCCGCAGCGATTGCTCGATCGCCAGCCCGGTCCGCGCGACCTTGCCCGAATAGGCGGTGCGGCCGTTGACGATCACCTTCACCGGGCGATCGAGGTTGAGCAGATGGTCGGACAGGCGCAGCGTCGTCCCCGCCGGCACCGCGCCGGTCAGGGTGATCGTCTGGCCTTCCACCGATGCAGTGATCGTGTCGCCGGCCTTGGCCGCCGCCGCGTCTGGGATGTGCAGCCAGTAGAAGCGGTCGTGGGTCACATCGTCCTGCAGCCAGACGATGCGCTTGGGCCAGGGATCGCGGGTGAAGCCGGCCATCCAGGGCAGCGCCTCGGCATCCTTGCGGTTCATCCAGTGCGGCAGCCCCGGGTAGATGCGCGACATATGGACATAGCCGGCCGGATCGGCGGCATGCAGCCGGTCGAGCTCGGCGGTCTTGTCGGCTGCGATCTTGTTGCGGTCATAGGCGGCATCCGCGCCACCCATGAAGATCGCGAAGGGCAGGTTGCGCAGGCCGAGCACCGAGGATTCGTTCGGGTGGCCCGCCATCATCGCGGCGGCGGCGAAGCGGTCCGCCATGCGCGGGGCGAGCTGCCACACGCCGTCGCCGCCCGCCGAATAGCCCATCAGATAGACGCGGTTGGGATCGACGCCGTTGATCGCGACCTGCGCGTCGATCAGTTGCTGGAACAGCGGGTCGATATGCCCCTCATGCCAGAGGTTCCAGGTATCGGTCGGCGCGCGCGGGGCAAGATAGATGCCCTCGGCCGGCTCATAGAGGCGGATCTGGTTGCGCCATTGCTGGTCGTTCACCGCCGGCTCGGCATTGCCGCCGCCATGCATCGAGATCCACAGGCTGCGCTTGCCCGGCGCGGCATCGCCGAAGGTCTTGCTTTCCCATTTCAGCGTCTTGTCGCCGAGGGTGATCTGCTTGGCGGCAACTGCTTCGGCGGCGCTGGCCGCAACGGCGCGCATGCGCTCGGCGCCCAGCAGGGCGAGCGCGCGATCGGCATCGGCGCGGTTCAGCGGACGGGCCAGCGCCGGATCGTTCAGCGAGCGCTCGGCTTCCGGCTTCGCCAGCCAGGCCTCGATGCCTGCGACCGGCGCCGCCGCAGGGGCATTGCGCGCCACGACCGGCACCATGGGAACAACGAGCGCCGGGGTCAGCGCAGTGGCGGCGAGGAGGATGCGGATCGCGATGCTGGACATGCCGCCACCCTAATCGCGGGACAGCACATGTCTATACCATAAATATGACCACGTTAGTACCAAAGCACGTAACTTGCGCGGCCCCTATTGCTCGATCGGCCTATTCCTTCATGGGCCTATTCCTTCATGGGGTCGTGCCCCCAGTTCATCAGCGAATAGCGCCAGCGCGAGGTAGGGATGCGATAATCCTCATGCGGGCCCTGGGCGCGGTGGCGGGCGACGAAGCCGATCACCTTGCGCATATGGGCATAGTCGCCGCCGTCGAGGTCTTCCTTGTCGGTCCGCAGGATGCCGACGATGCGCCGCCCCGAAGCATGGCCGATGCTCTCCGCGCCATCGCGCTTCTGACCAACCTTTCGACTCTCCGCTGTCTCGAGCCATTCCTCTATCTCGGCCGGGGCCATGTTCACCACTTCATGGAATTTGCGCCACACTGTCTCGTGGTCGTCGCGTTCTGCCAACCCGCTTCTCCGTTATCGTCATGTTACCCATGCGTAACGGTTAGCCCTATCGCGGAGTTTCCTCGGGCGGGGATTTTATCCAGCCGCATCGGTGTAAGTTTCGCCGACCGGCGGCAGCAGAAGCCGCGCCGCAAGCCCGCTTCCGCCGACCAGCAGCAGCGCAGCCAGCGCAAGGCCCAGCCCGCGCCGGGGCAGCCCGGCACCCGCCACCAGCGCGATCGCCAGCCCGGTCGCGAGCATCGCCCAGAGGTGATAGCGATAATCGGCCGCGACGCTGATCACCAGGAAGGCGAGCTCGGTCAGCACCGCGGACAGCGCCAGCGTCACTCCCAGCCGGCCGCGCGCATCGTCGCGGCGCCAGGCAAGCGCGACCACTGCCAGCGCCCCCGCCAGCCAGAGGATCGGCGCGCCGAGCGGGCTTTCGGCCAGCACCCCCGCCAGCCGCTGGAAGGGCTCGATCCGCGGCGACGGCGAACCAAGGCCCAGCGTGTTCGGCTCGCTGCCCGCCTGCGGCTCGGCAAGCGGATAGCGCCACGGCACCAGCCAGCGCATCGTCGCGTTCCAATGCGCCGCCCGGTGCGCGGCATAGGCCAGCGGGTGATGGGCGATCGCGCCGACCCAGACGCCAGTCAGCTCGCCGCCGGGCGCGGCATGGGCGAGCCCGTCCGCAACGAAATCGCAGCGGTCGCCCAGCGGATCCCAGAGCAGCGGCCGGATGCAGTCTTGGGTCTCCGCCTTCCGCCATGTCGATGCCGGCAGCACCGGCACCGACCCGACGCCGGCATGATGGGCGATGCCCGCCAGGTCATAGATCGGTAGCGAACGCCCGACATCGCTGGGATGCGCGCGCAGCAGGCCGTGATTGACCACCGGCATCGCGACCAGCACCGCGATCATGGCGGCAAGCATCAGCGCGCCGTGCCGCACCGGCCGCCACGCGCCGCTACCCAGCAGCCCGAAGGCCAGCGGCACCGTGGCAAACACCGCGTTGATCCGCACCAGCGTGGCGTAGAGCAGGAGCAATACGACCAGCGTCGTCGCCCAGCGCGGCAGCGGCCGATCCCGCAGCCGCCACCAGCAGGCGATCCCCACCGCGGCGAGCAGCGCCCCCGCCATCTGGCCGTCCTTGAGCACCGCGACCTGCCAGCCCGCGATCGGCGGCCAGATGCCGAGCAGCAGCACCCCGGCTGCGGCGATCCGCGCGCCCTGGCGCGCCAGTGCCGCGGCGATGAGCCCGAGCCCGGCCCAGTAGAGCAGCACCTGCAGCAGGAACATCGGCGCCTGGCCAGTCCAGCCCAGGCCATGGAACAGCGACCAGAGCCGGGCCATCGCCGGCGGGTGCCAGTCGTCATAGCTGCCCGAAAGGAGCTGCTGATACTGGTTGAGGCTGTCGAACATCGCGACGCCCGGCCAGAACAGAGCGAGCATGGCGAGGCAGAGGAAAAACGCGGCGAGCGCCGCCCGGATCGCGGGCGACACGCGCGTCAAACCAGCGCTCCTAGCTGATCTTGCGGCCGAATACCGGGCGCGGCGCATCCTCGGCGTCCGGGATCTCGGCGCTGCCCTGCCCCGCAGCCTTGCGGGCCAGATAGCGGGCGAGCGCGGCGTCCGCGTCGAAGGCAGTCTCCTCGGGCAGATCGATGCCCTTGCCCGGCGTGGGGCCACGCGGCGTGATGGCCAGCTTGAGCAGGCGGAAGATCAGCGGGATGCAGAACAGCAGCCCGATCGCGCCGAGCCCGAGCACGGTCGGCCCCAGCCCCGATGCCAGCGGCCCCTCGTTCCAGCCGCTGAAGCCGGTGAAATAGAAGAGCAGCCCGCCGATATAGACGAGCGGCAGCAGCGACAGGACCAGCTTGAACATGCGCACGCCGAATCTCCCACCAGTTCCGCGGAACATGGCAGGAGATCGGCAACAAAGGGTGAAGACCCCTTAGATGTGGAGCGCGCGGCCGTAGGCGCCGAGCACGGCCTCGTGCATCGTCTCGCTGATCGTCGGGTGCGGGAACACCGTTTCCATCAGCTCGGCCTCGGTGGTCTCGAGCGTCTTGCCGATGGTGTAGCCCTGGATCATCTCGGTCACTTCCGCGCCGATCATATGGGCACCGAGCAGCTCGCCGGTCTTGGCGTCGAACACGGTCTTCACAAAGCCCTCGGCCTCGCCGAGCGCAATCGCCTTGCCGTTGCCGATGAAGGGGAAGTTGCCGACCTTCACTTCATAACCGGCTTCCTTGGCCTTGGCCTCGGTGAGGCCGACCGACGCGATCTGCGGGTGGCAATAAGTGCAGCCCGGGATGTTGCGGACGTCCATCGCGTGCGGATGCTTGCCGGCGATCGCCTCGACCGCGATCACGCCCTCATGGCTCGCCTTGTGCGCGAGAAACGGCGGCGCGGTGACGTCGCCGATAGCATAGAGGCCGGGCACATTGGTCTTGCACGCCGCGTCGGTGATGATGTGGCCGCGCTCGGTCTTCACGCCCAGCGTCTCGAGGCCGATATTCTCGGTGTTCGGCACGATGCCGACCGCGACGATGACGTGGCTGAACTCCTCGACGGTGACCTTGCCGTCCTTGCCCTTGATCGAGGCCTTCACGCCCGTGCCGGTCACGTCGATCTTCTCGACGCCGGTCGCGGTGCGGATGTCCATGCCCTGCTTCTTGAACTGCTTCTCGAGATGCGCGGAGACGTCCTTGTCCTCCACCGGCACGATCCGGTCGAGCATCTCGACGATGGTCACCTTGGCGCCCATGTCGTTGTAGAAGCTGGCGAACTCGACGCCGATCGCGCCCGAGCCGATGACGAGCAGCTTGGTCGGCATCTCCGGCGGGGTCATCGCCGTGCGGTACGTCCAGATGCGCTTGCCGTCGGCCTTGGCGAAGGGCAGGTCGCGGGCGCGGGCGCCGGTCGCGACGATGATGTTCTTCGCCTCGATATCGGTCTTCTTGCCGTCCTCGGCGGTCACGGTCAGCTTGCCCGGCGCGGTCAGCACGCCGGTGCCGAAGTGCACCGCGATCTTGTTCTTCTTCATCAGGTGCGTGACGCCCTGGTTGAGCTGCTTGGCGACGCCGCGCGAGCGCTTGACCACGGCTTCCAGGTCGGCGCTGATCTTCTCGGCAACCAGCCCGTAATCCTTGGCGTGCTGCATGTAATGGAAGATCTCGGACGAGCGGAGCAGCGCCTTGGTGGGGATGCAGCCCCAGTTGAGGCAGATGCCGCCCAGCAGCTCGCGCTCGACGATCGCCGTCTTGAGGCCCAGCTGCGCGGCGCGGATCGCCGCCACATAACCGCCGGGGCCCGAACCGAGCACGATCACGTCATAGGTGTCAGCCAAGGGAGGAATCCTTCAATTGGGTTTGTGTGGATATAGGGGCCTCAGCCCGCATTTTCATCGAGCGGCCGGGGCCGCTTGTTCGCGTCCACCGCGACGAAGACGAACTGCGCCTGGGTGACCAGGCAGCTCTCTTCCGAATGCCGGGCACGGCGCCAGGACTGGACTTCGATCGTCATCGAGGTGCGGCCGACCTTGACGATCTCGGCATAGACCGAGACTTCGTCGCCCACCGACACCGGCGCGTGGAACTTCATGCCCTCGACCGCGACGGTCACCGCCCGGCCACGGGAGTGCCGCGCGGCGACCAGGCCGGCGGCAAGGTCCATCTGGCCCATCAGCCAGCCGCCGAAGATGTCGCCATAGGCATTGGCGTCGGCCGGCATGGTGCTGACGCGGATCGCCGGCTGGGTCTTCGGCTGCTCAGCGCCCTGCTCAACCATCGACGCGCGGCTCCGTGCCCGCCAGCTTCGCCTTGTCGGCCGCGAACGCCTTGCGCACCGGGCCGATGCCCATCAGCACCACCGCGATCATGCAGGCATAGCCTACCAGCCAGATATCCCCGGTCGCGCGCGGATAGGACCAGGCGGCCGCCGCGGAGATCAACGCCGCTGCGACCAGCCCGATCACGATATGCACCACTTCGATCAGCACGCGCATCGGCGCAGCCCTCCGGTTCAGGCGATCATCCCGAAGGGATTCTCGACCAGCTCCTTGAAGATCTTCATCATCTCGGCACCGTCGGCACCGTCGATGGCGCGGTGATCGAAGCTGCCGGTCGCCGACATCACGGTGGCCACGCCCAGCGCGTCATCGACGATGTATGGACGCTTCTCGCCCGCGCCGATCGCCATGATCATGCCCTGCGGCGGATTGATCACCGCTTCGAACTGCTTGATGCCGAACATGCCCATGTTCGAGAGCGACGCGGTGCCGCCCTGATATTCTTCCGGCTTCAGCTTGCCCTCACGGGCACGGCCGGCAAGGTCCTTCATCTCCTGCGAGATCGCCGAGACCGCCTTGTTCGCCGCATCGCGGATGATCGGGGTGATGAGGCCGGTCGGAGTCGAGACCGCGACCGAAACGTCCGCGCGGCTGTACTTGATCAGCTGCTCGCCGGTGTAGGTGACGTTGCACTTCGGCGCCTGGGCCAGTGCCACGCCGAGCGCCTTGATCAGCAGGTCGTTGACCGACAGCTTCACGCCGCGGGCATCGAGCGCCTTGTTGAGGTCGCCGCGCAGCTTGAGCAGCGCGTCGAGTCGGATGTCGACGGTGAGGTAGATGTGCGGGACGGTCTGCTTCGACTCGGTGAGGCGGCGCGCGATCGTCTTGCGGATGTTCGAGAGCTTCTCGGCCTCGTGCGGGATCGATTCGTCCCACCAGACCGGCTTGTGCTCGGCCGGGGCGGCAGCGGCGGCCGGAGCAGCCGCGGGGGCGGCGGCAGCAGCCGGAGCAGCGGCAGCCGGTGCGGCTCCGGGCTTGGCGCCCTCGACGTCCGCCTTGACGATTCGGCCGTTCGGACCCGAGCCGGCGACACCGGCGAGATCAACGCCCTTCTCGGCTGCGATGCGCTTGGCGAGCGGGCTTGCCTTCACGCGGTCGCCCGAAGCGGCCTGGGCCTGGGCGGGTGCCGGAGTCGGCGCGGGCGCTGGGGCCGGAGTCGGTGCCGGAGCGGCGGCAGCGGCCGGAGCCGGTGCGGCCGCCGGAGTCGGGGCCGGCGCAGCAGCGGCGGTCGAGGCATCCTCGCCCTCACCGGCGATGATCGCGATCACGGTGCCGACCTTCACATTGTCGGTGCCCTCGGCGACGAGGATCTTGGCGATCACGCCCTCGTCCACCGCTTCGAATTCCATGGTGGCCTTGTCGGTCTCGATCTCGGCCATGAGGTCGCCGGACTTCACCGTATCGCCCTCCTTCACGAGCCACTTGGCGAGGGTACCCTCTTCCATGGTGGGGGAAAGCGCAGGCATCTTGATTTCGATCGACATGAAGGTTCCCGTCGTTGGAGCCCTGAACAGGTTCGGGCCCTCTTTGCGCCGCCCCCGCCCCGGGTCAAGAGACGCGCTTGCAGGAAATGACGCTACGGGGCACGTAACGCACGACCAAGAGGATCATTCCATGCGCACCTATCTGGTGGTGATCGACGAGAGCCCGGAGGCGGAAATCGCCCTGCGCTTCGCCGCACGCCGCGCCGTGAAGACCGGCGGCAACGTCGAAATCCTGGCGCTGATTCCCAAGCCCGACTTCGTCCAATGGGGCGGCGTGATGGCCACGATCGAGGAAGAAGCCCGCGAACGCGCCGAGGCACTGGTCGCCCGCGCGGCCGGAACCTTGTTCGCCGAATCGGGTCTGCAGCCCTCGATCACGGTGCGCGAAGGCGACGGGCCGAAGATCGTCCACGAGATGATCGCCGCCAATCGCGAGATCGCCGCTTTGGTGCTCGGTGCCGCGGCAAGCGGCCCGCCGGGACCGATGGTGACCCATTTCTCCGGATCGGATGCTGGAAAGCTGCCAGTGCCGTTGATGGTGATTCCGGGCGGGCTGGATATGGACGCGATCGACCGGTTGAGCTGATGTCCGAAGAGTTCGTGCAAAAGAGCCGCCATCCCGGCGCGGGATGACGATTGGGTGGCTGTTGACCGGCGCAACCCGCCCCGCCACTCTTCCCGCATGCGCATCCTCGCCCTCGCCCCGCTCGCCCTGCTCCTTCCCACCACTGCCCAGGCACAGACCCAGGAAAAGCCCGACCCGGCGAAACTCAAGGCGTCGGTCGAGAAGCTGGTGAGCTTCGGCACCCGCCACACGCTCTCCGATCCCGACAATCCCACCCGCGGCATCGGCGCGGCCCGCCGCTGGTTCGCCACCGAGCTCGCCCGGCTCGGCGACCAGTGCAATTGCATCGAGGTGGCAAACATCGCCCGTGGCTTCACCGGCGATCGCGCGCCCAACGGTGTTCAGATCGTCGATGTGCTCGGCTTCCAGGCCGGCACCGATCCCAAGCGCGTCGTCATCGTGATGGGCCATATCGACAGCCGCGTCACTGACGTGATGAACGCCACCGCCGACGCACCCGGCGCCAATGACGACGCCTCGGGCGTCGCGCTGGTGCTGGAGGCGGCGCGAATCCTGTCGAAGCAGAAGTTCCGCGCGACCATTGTCTACGCCGCGCTGTCCGGCGAGGAACAGGGCCTGTTCGGCGGCCAGCTGCTCGCCGAAACCGCGAAGGAGCGCGGCTGGACGGTCACCGCCGTGCTCAACAACGATATCGTCGGCAACACGGTCGGCACCGACGGCCGCAAGGTGGCCGACCGGGTGCGCGTCTTCTCCGAGACCTTCGGCGAGAATGACGAGCCCAAGGCCTTGAAGGGGCTACGTGCCGATGGCGGCGAGGATGACGGCCCGTCGCGCGCGCTCGCCAAGGCGATCGACCAGGTCGCCGGCACGATTCCCGGCGGACTCGACGCCTTTCTCGTCCGTCGCCCGGACCGGTTCGGGCGCGGCGGCGACCATACGCCGTTCAACAAGCTCGGCTATCCGGCGATCCGTTTCTCGGTGGGGATCGAGAATTACGACGCCCAGCATCAGGACCTCGTCCCCGGCAAGGGCGACACGGTCGACAAGATGGACTTCCCCTATCTCGCCAAGGTCACCGCGGTGAACGTCGCGACGATCCGCCGCCTCGCCGCGGCACCGGCCGCGCCGGACAAGGTGACGATCGGCGGCGCGCTCGCTTCGGATACTTCGGTGAAATGGGCGGCGGTGCCCGGCGCGGTGAAATACCGCATCCACTGGCGCCGCGCCGACGCCCGCGACTGGACCGACCATCTCGACGTCACCGGCACCGAAGCCAGCCTGAAGGGCGTGATCGTTGACGACAGCTTTGTCGGCGTGTCGTCGATCGGCGCGGACGGGGCGGAGAGTCTGGTTACGTTCGGGGGAAGGCGCTGAGTCTTCTAAGCCCCTCCCCTTTAGGGGAGGGGTTGGGGATGGGGGATTTCTCGAAGAGACATGGCCTGCGGCACTGCCCCACCCCAACCCCTCCCCCAAGGGGGAGGGGCTTTAGCAGCTTGCAATGTAGGATTTCGCCTGCTGGGCTAGCGCAGCCGGGTCACCCCCGGCCGCTCTTTGACCCGGCAGAAAAAATAGGACCACGCCCACGCAACAATGTTGCGAGATGCAGCGCATTCCCGAGAAAACAGGGAAAATAGCGGGCCCGAAAACCCGCCCTTGGCCTGTACTTTGTGTACTTTCGCGAGTCGCGCCCTACCCGCTGTTGGAAATCAGCGGCAGCCGCAGACGCAGCACTTCACCGGCGCGCGGTAGCGCCGCACCGGCGCCTTGCGCACCACACGGCGCGCGGCCGAGCGGACATAGGTCGCGCGGCTCTCGATCACTTCCTCGGTCACCGTGGTGGTGGTCGTGGTCGCGCCGGGGATGACGATCACGGTCGTGCCGACCGGCGCGCCATAATAGGTCGCGCCGCCCTGGTAGCCGCCGCCGCCATAATAGGCCTGGCCCGAGCCATAATAGCCCTGGACCTGTGCCGCCGGCGGTGCACCGATCGCACCAGCCGGCGGCAGACTCCCCCTGGAGTAACCGTCATAATAATCGTTCGGGTCAACGGGCTGGATCGGCTCGCGATAGCCGGCGCCGGTGCTCGAATAGCTGTAGGAGCTGGAATAGCTGCCGCCCGAATCGGCCCAGGCGCCGGCGTCATAACCGTCGTCCCAGCCGATGCCGCTTACCGAGTCCCACACGTCGCCACGGCCGTCGACCAGCACGGCGTCGTCATAATAGCGCACCCAGAAATAGCCGTAGGGCGGCGCGGCCAGGCCCCAGCTCAGATAGTCCGGGATGCGGAAGCCGCTGCCCATCCAGTAGTTGGGCAGGTGATGGCCACGGCCCATGCGGCGATAGGCGTTCCAGCCGCCGGGCGCCTGCGCGCCGGCGTACCAGCGGCCGTCGATCCGGTTGCCCCAGCGATTGCCGGCATGCTGGCTGTTCTTGACCGGGCCCCGCGCCGGCAATGCCATCCAGCGGCCATTCTGCCAGACGCGCGGTCCGGCAGTCGGCACGCCGGGGCCGCCATGCACGACCGGCGGGGTATTCGGCATGTGCGGCGGATTGGGCGAGACGCGCGGGGGCGGCGGCATCGGCACGTTGCGGCCATAGCTACCACCGGGTGCCGGGATCGGCCCGCCGCTGCCACCCCAGCTCGGTCCGGGGGACGTCACCTGCGCGGCCGCCGGCAGGGTTGCCAGCAGCGCCGTGGCCATCAGGGCCGGCTTGATCAGGTGACGCATATTGAACTCCTTCGCCATGCCGGAGCCCGCGTTGCTCCCATGGTTGACGAAGAATTAAACCCCGCGCGGGGGCGGCGCCACTTTTGCCTATGCTTAACGGAGTCCCAATCCGGGTCAGCCGACCAGACGGGGACCCAGGATTCGCATCAGCACCTCGCAACCCGCCGCGTCGCCGGCATCGAACCGTGCCGGATTGGGGCTGTCGAGGTCGAGCACGCCGATCAGTTCGCCCTGCACGACGATCGGCACCACCAACTCGGAACGGCTCGCCGCGTCGCAGGCGATATGGCCGGGGAAAGCATGGACATCCTCGACCAGCTGGGTCTCGCGCGTCGTGGCGGCGGCACCGCACACGCCCTTGCCGAACGGGATGCGGATGCAGGCGGCCTTGCCCTGGAACGGCCCGAGCACCAGCTCGTCGTTCACGTTGCGATAGAAGCCCGCCCAGTTGAGATCGGGCAGATATTGCCAGATCAGCGCCGAGACATTCGCCATGTTGGCGATCGCATCGGGCTCGTCGGCGGTCAGCGAATCGAGCGCCGCGGCGAGGTCGCGGTAAAGCTCGGTCTTGTCGGTGGTTTCGATGTCGAAGGCGTACATGGGGGCGATGTAGGTCGGAAAGCAGCGAACCGCCAGCCAGATTCCCCTCCCTGGAAGGGAGGGGAGAGCGCTCAGTCCAGTCTCACCTTGCCCCGTCCGGCCTTGACCTGGCTCCGCCCCTTCTTCTCGTCGACCCGCCGGGCCTTGGCCGCCTTGCTCGGCTTGGTCTTGATCCGCTTCGCGTCGCGCTCATGCGCCTTCTGGATCAGCTCCAGCACCCGCTCGCGGGCATCGGCGCGGTTGGCTTCCTGGGTGCGGAACTTGCGGGCCGTGATCACCAGTTCGCCGCCGCTGGTCAGCTTGGTGCCGGCGAGCACCTTGAGCTTCTGATAGGCATAGGGCGCCAGTCCAAGCCGGAACACGTCGATCCGCAGCTGCACCGCGGTCGCCACCTTGTTGACGTTCTGCCCGCCCGGCCCGGTCGAGGCGAGGAACTTCTCCTCGACGATCGCCTCGTCGGGGATCTCAGCCACGGCCGAAGCCGAGATTGTGGAAGCGCACCGGCAGCGGCGCGGTGGCGTGGATATCGTCCTTGCCCTCGCGCGGCACGGTGAGCTCGATCGCATGGAGCATCATCGCGGGACCGCCCCGGCCATAGACCGGATCGCCGAGCACCGGCACGCCCAGCCCCTCGGCGGCATGCACGCGGATCTGGTGGGTGCGGCCGGTCTCGGGATAGAAGGCGACCAGGCTCTTGCCGCCCTTGCGCTCCATCACCTTGTACCGGGTGATCGAGGGCTTGCCCTTGGGATCACCGACCATCCGCCAGCCCTCTTCGCGGGTCGAGACCTTGGACAGCGCCAGGTCGATCGTGCCGCTGTCCTCCTTGGGCTCGCCGTCGAGGATGGCGAGATAGCGCTTGGCCACTGCCCCGGCTTCGAAGGCCTGGGAGAAGCGCTTCATCGCCTTGGGGTTGCGGGCGAGCAGCAGGCAGCCGCTGGTGTCGCGGTCCAGCCGATGGACCGGCACCGGCAGGCGCTGGAAGCCGAAGGTGAGCTGGTCGAGCAGGTCCTCGAGGCTCTCGCTCCGGTCCCGTGGGCGATCGACCGGCAAGCCTGCGGGCTTGTCGATCACCAGAGCTTCGCCATCGATGAAGAGCACGCGATCCTTGAACATCGCCCGCCCATGCCACCGCCAGCGCCGAAGCGCCAGCGATGGTGCAGGTTTCGATCAGCGCTGGAAGCGGATCGAGCAGACCGACTGGCGGCCCTGGACAGTGGTACGCCAGTTGCCGGTCCACTCGCCGCGCATGTTGCGGGCGGTGTCGCGGCACTTGGTCTCGGCGTCGCGCTGGTTCCAGATCGGGCCGACCTCGATGTCGCGGATCATGCCGCCGGAGCCCCAGCCGCCGCCCGGGCGATCCCAGTTGCCGCCACCGCCGCCCGGACGATCCCAATTGCCGCCGCCACCCGGGCGACCGCCACCAGGACGGCCCCAGCCGCCCTCACCCCAGCCGCCATTGTCGCCCCAGCCATTGGAGCGGCGCGGATCGAGATCGGTGATGCGATAAAGCAGGCGCGGGCCGCCGGTGCGCGGAATGCCCGAGATCACGCCGCCGCGCAGATCGAGCCGGACGCGGGCGCCGCGCGAGGGATCGTAGAGGTTTACCGCGTCGCGGTTGCGGTTGGTCTCGTCGAAGCGGTGGATCAGCGTGCCGTCATCGGCGAACTCGACCCAGCGGCCCGGACGGGTCTCGACAAAGGCGCCGCCGCCGCTGTGGCGGACACGGCCGACATTGTTGCCGTCCACCCGCTGCATCGCGGCGGGCGCGGCCGGCTTGGACGCCGGAGCAGCCGATGCGGCGGTGCCGGCCAGCAACGCGGCGGACAAGGCGAGGCAGGAAATTCGTGCGAGCATGGTTCATTCTCCCCTGGCTGCAACTTAGGGTCGATATTTGACCCGATCGAGACAGCTGCGCAACGATTCAGCAATGCGCATGGTTGCGTGACCCTTTTCGCTTGAACGGCGTTTGAACGACGATGCCCCTTTTCCGGCAGCGTCGTGAGGTTGCTTATGCGTCTTTCGGCCCTGATCCTGCTCTCGCTCGCGCCCCTGGCGGCGCACGCCGAGGAAGACGTGCCGGCGCCGCCGGCTACCGCATCGGCAACCCGGCTGTTCAACCATCTTCCTTATGGCGAACTGGAGGCCGCGGCGTTGTTGCCTGTCCCCAGCCTGCCGGGATGCATGATGGCGCGCGAGGCGGTGTTCGATGTCGAGCGGCTGCTTTCCGCCGCTCGCACCGAAGGGATAGCGCTGGGCGCGATCTCGTGCTTCCGTTCGATCCAGCACCAGCGCCGGGTATTCTGCGCCGGCGCCGGCAATTGCGACGCGGTGGCGGCATTGCGGGCGCGCTTCGTCGCTCCGCCCGGCTATAGCGAACATGCCACCGGCTATGCGATCGACTTCGTCCAGAAGGGCGGCGATTGCCGGGCCGTCGAGCAGTGCTTCGCGCTCACCCCCGGCGGGCAATGGCTGATGCGCCGCGCGCCCGAATTCGGCTTCGAGCTGTCCTTCCCCGCCGGCAACAAGCAGGGCGTGGGCTGGGAGCCCTGGCATTGGCGCTGGGTCGGCGCGTCTGCCGCCCGCGCCCGCTTCGCACCGGCTCAGGCGAGCTTTCCCGCCCTGCCCGCAGTGCCGCGCGCAGATACGAAAACGGCGGCTGGACCATTCGTCCAGCCGCCGTCCGGCGAAACCGCGCCAGGAGGGGGGAATTACGCGGTTTCGGTCTCGCGGTGGGGAGCCGCGATCTTGTTGGCCAGCTCGGCGACCTTGCGGCCCTGATAGCGGGCGCCTTCAAGCTCGACTTCGCTCGGCAGGCGGCTGCCGTCGCCATCGGCGATGGTGGTCGCGCCGTAGGGCGAACCGCCCTTCACTTCGTTGACGCCGCCCTGGCCCTGGAAGCCATAGTCGAGGCCGACGACGGTGAGGCCGAAGTGCAGCAGGTTGGTGATGATCGAGAAGAGCGTCGTCTCCTGGCCGCCATGCTGGGTGGCGGTCGAGGTGAAGGCACCGCCGACCTTGCCGTTCAGCAGGCCCTGGTACCAGACGCCACCGGCGCGATCCCAGAAGCTCGCCATCTGGCTCGACATGCGGCCGAAGCGGGTCGGCGAGCCGACAAGGATGCCGTCGTAATTGGCGAGCTCGTTGACGTCCTCGAGCACCGGGTGGCTGTGATCGGCGACGAAGCCGGCGGCCTGCGCCACTTCGAACGGCGCGGTCTCGGGCACGCGGCGGACATCCACCTCGGCACCGGTGCTGCGGGCGCCTTCGGCAACGGCGTCAGCCATCTTCGCGAGGTGGCCATAGGACGAGTAGTAGAGAACGAGAATCTTGGACATGGTTGCTTCCCTTCCTTGTTATTCGCTGTCGACCAGGACGATTTCGGCGTCCTCGATCGCGGTGATGGTGTAGGTCTTGCCACTGCTCAGGGCGGCGCCATCGCGGGCATCCACCCGCTCGCCGTCAATCTCGATCGAGCCGACAGCGGGCACCAGATAGGCATGGCGTTCGTTGTCCACTTCGTGGGTGACGCTCTCGCCGGCCTTCAGCGTCGCGCCCAGCACCCGGGCATTGGCCCGGATCGGCAGCGCGTCATTGTCGTCGGCGAAACCGCTCGCCAGGGTCACGAATTTGCCCGAGCGATCGCCCTTGGGGAAAGGCTTGGCGCCCCAGCTCGGCTGGCCGCCCCGCTCCCGCGGCATGATCCAGATCTGGAAGATGCGCGTGGTCTCGGGCTCGAGGTTGTACTCGGCATGGCGGACGCCGCTGCCTGCGCTCATCACCTGGACATCGCCGGCCGAGGTGCGGCCCTTGTTGCCCATCGAGTCCTGGTGGGTGATCGCACCCGAGCGGACGTAAGTGATGATCTCCATGTCCTGGTGCGGATGCGGCGGGAAGCCGCTGTTGGCGCCGATCTCGTCGTCGTTCCAGACGCGCAGCGCACCCCAGTTCATGCGGTTCGGGTCGTAATAGTCCGCGAAGCTGAAATGGTGCCGCGCATTGAGCCAGCCATGATCTGCATGGCCGAGGCTGGCAAAGGGTCGTTTGTCGATCATGGGGTGTGAACCTCCTGTGTTGAGCAGGAAGATAGGGCGGCGGATCACGCCGTAAATGGAAACGTAGGAAACCAATCGTTTCCGTGATAGGCATGCGGAATGAAGCTACCTGACTTCGAGGCCTGGGCCGTTTTCGCCGCGGTGGTCGAACACCGTTCCTTCTCCGGCGCCGCCGATGCGCTGGCGGTTTCCAAGGCAACCGTATCCAAGGCGATCACCCGGCTCGAGAGCCGGCTGGGTACAACCCTGTTCCACCGCACCTCGCGTCGGCTGACACTGACGGACAGTGGCCGTAGCCTCGCCGAGAACGCCCAGCGTATCCTGAGCGAAGGCCAGGCGGCGGAAGAGGCGGCCTTCGAATCGGCGAGTGCGCCCGCGGGGCTGGTCCGCGTCGCGGCACCCCTTACCTTCGGTATCCGGCACCTCGCGCCGATCCTCTCGGACTTCATGGTGCTCCACCCGGCGATCAAGGTCGACCTGCGCCTGTCCGACGCGTTCATCGACATCGTCGGCGAGGGGATCGACATCGCGCTGCGCATCGCCGAGCTGCCCGACAGCTCGCTGCGCGCGCGGCGGCTGGGCCCGGTGACCACGCACATCGTTGGCGCGCCCGAATATTTCGACAGGGCCGGCCGCCCGCGCCACCCCGCCGACCTCGCCCATCATGCCTGCTTCGTCTACACCAACACCGCGACGCCGGAGCTGTGGCGCTTCCGCAAGGCGGGGGGCGAGGAAGCCGCGGTGCGCGTCGACGGCCCGATCCGCACCGACAGCGGCGACGCGATGATCCCGGCCTTGTGCAAGGGCCTGGGCGTCGCCCGCCTGCCCGAATTCCTGATCGGCGACGAACTGCGCAGCGGCAAGCTCGAGGCCGTGCTCGAGGATTGGTCGGTCAGCGCAGCCGCGCTGCATTTGTTAACGCCGCCCGGCACGCTGCGCCCCGCCCGCGTGGAAGCGTTAATAAATTATCTCGATCAGCATCTGCGGAAGGTCTGCCCCTCTATAAGGGACTCGACTCTGATGGCGAGCTGAGTCCGCGTGTAGGTAGATTCCCTACGACTCGTGGACTCAGGCCGGTTAGGAAGAAATTAACCTTTTGCCTTCAGACACGCTTAGGTTAATGAATCGTCCGAGGCATGCCTTTCATTGGGGCAAGGCAGCCTGCGGGCAAGGGGACTTTGACGATGCGCGTGCTGTTGATCGAAGACGAGCCGAGCACTGCCAAGGCGATCGAGCTGATGCTCACGACCGAGGGCTTTAACGTCTATACGACGGACCTCGGCGAGGAGGGCTTGGACCTGGCCAAGCTCTATGACTACGACATCATCCTGCTCGACCTGAACCTGCCCGACATGCACGGGTATGACGTTCTGAAGAAGGTCCGGGTTGCCCGCGTGCAGACGCCGGTGCTGATCCTGTCGGGCATCAACGAAATGGACAGCAAGGTGCGTTCGTTCGGCTTCGGTGCCGACGACTACGTGACCAAGCCCTTCCACCGCGAAGAGCTGGTCGCCCGCATCCATGCGGTCGTCCGCCGCTCGAAGGGCCACAGCCAGTCGGTCATCCGCACCGGCAAGCTGGCGGTCAATCTCGACGCGAAGACGGTCGAGGTCGACGGTGCCCGCGTGCACCTGACCGGCAAGGAATATGCGATGCTGGAGCTGCTCTCGCTCCGCAAGGGCACGACGCTCACCAAGGAAATGTTCCTGAACCACCTTTATGGCGGCATGGACGAGCCCGAGCTCAAGATCATCGACGTGTTCATCTGCAAGCTGCGCAAGAAGCTCAGCATGGCCTGCGAGGGCGACAATTATATCGAGACCGTCTGGGGCCGCGGCTATGTGCTGCGCGAGCCGGACGGCGCCGAGGAGCAGGAGCCGATCTCGGCGGTTGCCTGAGGCACACAAGTTCTACGGGGGTAGAAGAGGCCGCGGTCCGCAAGGATCGCGGCCTTTCCTTTATCGGCGCCCCCGCCGCGCGATCGCATGGCGCTCGGCCGCTTCCAGCAGCGCTGCCAGGTCCTCGCGGCTGACGTCGAAGCTCTCATGCGCTTCCGCCAGCGCGGCATCGATATCCTCGGGCTGGATGCGCGGATGGGCGGGTGCGGGCACCGGCCGGTGCGGGTAGCTGTGGCCGGAGAAGCGGTGGAAGACGATACCGGTCAGCACGAGCAGCAGCGCATTGAGCCCCATCGGCACCAGCGCGAAGCCGATCCCCTGGTCGAGCACCGCCGAGCCGAGCACGGCGAGCAGCGCGCAGGCGCCGCCGGGCGGGTGGAGGCAGCGCAGCAGCGACATCAGCACGATCGCCAGCCCCACCGCCAGGCCGGCGGCGATCGCGCCGTGCCCGAGCAGCGCGGCAACACCGAAACCGACAAGGGTGGAGATCGCGCAGCCGCCCACGACCGGCCAGGGCTGGGCGAGCGGACTGGCGGGCACCGCAAATACCAGAACCGCCGAGGCACCGATCGGCGCGGCAAGCAGCAAGGCCGCATGGCTGCCAACCGACAGCGCCGCGACCCAGCCGGTCAGCCCTATGCCCAGCATCGCGCCGAGCGCCGCGATCAGCCGCTCGCGCCAATTGGCGCCCGCGAGCAGGCGCAGCTTCAGCAACGCCCTCGCCATGCTACTTCTTCACATAGACCCGCGCGCCGCCCACCCAGGTCTCCAGCACCTGGGTGCCGCGCAGGTCCGCCGGCGAGGCGAGCATCGGATCGCGATCGACGATGATGAAGTCGGCGCGCATGCCGGGCGCAAGCCGACCGATCAGGGTCTCGGCAAAGCCCGCCCAGGCGGCACCGGTGGTGAAGCCCGCCCAGCCCTGCTCGCGCGTCACCGCTTCCTCGATCCGCCAGCCGCCAAAGGGCTGGCCATTGGCGTCGGTACGGGTGAAGCTGACCGCCCAGCCGGCCCAGGGATCGGGGCTCTCGACCGGATAGTCGGAGCCGAAGGCGATATGCGTGCCGTCCTTGAGCATCGTCTTCCAGGCATAGGCACCGGCGAGCCGGTCCGGCCCCAGCCGCGCCTCGGCCATCTTCATGTCGCTGGTCTGGTGAACCGGCTGCATCGAGGCGATCACGCCCAGCTTGGCGAAGCGCGGCAGGTCCTTGGGGTCGACGATCTGGGCATGCTCGATCCGCCAGCGGCGATCGTCCTTGAACGTGTCCGACAGCACTTCTACCGCGTCGAGAACCTGGCTGTTTGCGCGGTCGCCGATCGCGTGGACGGCGATCTGGAAATTGTCCATCGCGCCGCGCGTCATCATGTTGAGCAACTGGTCGTCGGTGAGGAAGCCCAGCCCCTTCTGCCCCGGCGCATCGCTGTAATCGGCCTTGAGCCAGGCGCCGCGGCTGCCCAGCGCGCCATCGGCATAGAGCTTGATCCCGCCCATGCGCAGCTTGTCGCCATAGAGCCAGGGCGTCGGCCCCTGCCCCGCCACCTGCAGCGCGGTCTCGACACCGTGCGCATAGCTCATGATCCGCATGCGGAGCTGGCCGATATCGGCGATGCGGCGATAGGTGAGCCAGTCATCGGTTGTCGTGCCCATGTCGGCGCTCGCGGTGATGCCGAGCGAGAGCAGCTTGTCCTGCGCGGCGAGGAAGGCGGCGTTCCTCTCCCGAGGCGTGGGCTTGGGAATGAACTTGTCGACCAGCCCCATCGCGCCATCGACGAACACGCCGGCAGGCGCGCCCTTGGCATCGCGCTCGATGCGGCCGCCATTGGTGTCTTTGTTCGCGGCGGTGACCCCGGCGATCTGGATCGCCCGGCTGTTCGCCCAGGCGGCATGGCCATCGACCCGCTCGAGCCATACCGGCCGGTCGCTCACCACCCTGTCGAGTTCCGCCGCGGTCGGAAAGCGACCGAGCTTCCAGGTCTCCTGGTTCCAGCCGCCTCCGAGGATCCACTTGGTCGGGTTGGCATCGGCATAGGCCTTGATCTTGGCCAGCGCCTCTTCGAGCGAAGTCGTCGACGAGAGATCGAGCAACATCAGCTGCGACCCCAGCCCCATGACATGGCCATGCCCATCGATCATGCCGGGAAGCAGCGTCTTGCCCCCCATGTCGAGCTTCCACTCGACCTGCTTCGGCCTTTTGTCCTCGCGCTTGAGGATCTGGGTGATCTTGCCATCTCGGTTGAACAATATGCCGGTGAAGCGGACGACATCGCCCTTCTCGTCCAGTGTCATGCCGTTGACGTTGTCGACCAGCCCATCCGCCAGGGCGGCTACGGGAGCGAAGGTGAGGGCGAGCGCGGCGACGGGCCGCAGGAGGCGCTTCAGCATGGGCGAGGGCATAGGGCCTGTTCGGCATGCGCGCCAGATGCACGAACCGGCCGTCATCGATACCTCCCGCGCATGTCCTGAAAAGATAAGCGATGTTCCCCCTCGCGGCGAGATCGTCTAGGCGGACTGCACTATGGCAACCAAGACCCTCCCGGCGAACGCGCCGCTCCCCGTTTCGATCGATGATGTCCGTGCAGCGCAGGCGCGCATTGCGGGCCAGATCGTGCGGACGCCGACGCTGGTGAGCAAGACGCTGTCGGACCTGACCGGCGCCACCGTCTATCTGAAGTTCGAGAACCTGCAGTTCACCGCCGCCTACAAGGAACGCGGCGCGCTCAACACCCTGCTCCAGCTCGACGAAGCGGCGCGCGCCAAGGGCGTGATCGCGGCATCGGCCGGCAACCATGCCCAGGGCCTCGCCTATCACGCCAACCGGCTGGGCATCCCCAGCACGATCGTGATGCCGAAGAACACGCCCATCGTGAAGGTCACCCAGACCGAAGGTCACGGTGCCAATGTGATCCTGGAAGGCGAGACCTTCGACGCCGCCTATGCGCACAGCCGCAAGCTGGAGGCCGAGAAGGGCTATACCTTCGTCCATCCCTTCGACGATCCCCGCATCATCGCCGGCCAGGGCACGGTCGCGCTCGAGATGCTCGAGGACGTGCCGGAGATCGACACGCTGGTGATCCCGATCGGCGGCGGCGGCCTGATCTCGGGCTGCTCGACCGTGGCCAAGTCGGAAGGCCGCGACATCGAAGTGATTGGCGTCCAGGCCGAGCTCTACCCCTCGATGTACAACCGCGTGCACCACACCGACATGCCCTGCGCCGGCGACACGTTGGCCGAGGGCATCGCAGTGAAGGAGCCGGGCAGCATCACCGCCCGGCTGGTCGAGGCGCTGGTCGACGACATCGTGCTGGTCAGCGAGCGACGGCTCGAGGAATCGGTGAGCCTGCTGCTCCAGATCGAGAAGACCGTGGTCGAGGGCGCCGGCGCCGCCGGCCTGGCCGCCCTGCTTTCCGAGCCGCAGCGCTTCAAGGGCAAGACCGTGGGCATCATCCTGTGCGGCGGCAATATCGATCCGCGCCTGCTCGCCTATGTGCTGCTGCGCGACCTCGCCCGCTCGGGCCGGATGGCGCGGCTGCGCATCCGCCTGCAGGACCGGCCGGGCGCGCTGTTCCGGGTGGCGCAGATCTTCGACCAGCTCTCGGTCAACATCCTCGAGCTGTCGCACCAGCGCATCTTCACCAACCTCCCCGCCAAGGGCCTGAGCCTGGACGTGGAGTGCGAGACGCGCGACCGCGACCATCTGGAGCGGCTGATGACCGCGCTGCGCCGGGCGCAATATGAGGTCCAGCTGGTCGAGCTGGCTTAGAACCGAAACGAAAGTACACAAAGTACAGGCCAAGAACCGGTTTCGCCGCCTTGGACGGGCGGCGAAATCCTATTCCATAACCGATCGCCATGCCGGGGCCCGGCAAATCGGGGCCCCGACGCGACTCCGCAGGACTCCGCGAGTCGCGCCAAACCGATGAAGCGAATCACACGCGCGACGAACTGAGTCGTCGCTGGATTCACACGATTCATCGATTCCGATACAACAGCCGCACAGCCAAATTTTCCATTTTCGGCAGCGTGTTACGCGGCCCGATGGTTAACGTCACCACTCTGTGCAGAAATGGTGAATTGTTAACTCTCTTTCATGGTAAAGCAGCTTTTCATCCTTTAAGAACCACAGCATAGTTGCCCCATCGGCCGGACGTAGCGGCCAGAGCAAAGGGGCATCAGGGGTGACTGCACTTTCCCGTTTTCCGCGGTTCTTCGTGACGAGCCCGTCGCCCTGCCCCTATCTGCCGGGGCGGCAGGAGCGGAAAATCTTCACCGAATTGTCGGGACTGCATGCGGGCGAGCTGAACGATGCGCTGGGCCGCATCGGCTTCCGCCGGAGCCAGTCGGTCGCCTATCGCCCGAGCTGCGCGGGCTGCACCGCCTGCGTCTCGGTCCGCGTCGTCGCCGACGAGTTCCAGCCCAACGCCACCCAGCGCAAGCTGCTGCGCCGCCATTCGGACCTCGAAATCACCGCCTGCAAGCCCTGGGCGACCGAGGAACAGTTCGCCCTGCTCCACCGCTATCTGAGCGCCCGCCACCCGGGCGGCGGCATGGCGACGATGGACGAGAACGACTATGCCGACATGGTCGAGCAGTCGCCGGTCAGTTCCTATGTGATCGAATATCGCGAGCCCTCGGTGAATGGCGAGCGCGGCCGCCTGGTCGGCGCCTGCATCACCGACCAGCAGGCCGACGGCCTGTCGATGATCTACAGCTTCTTCCTGGCCGATGACGAAAGCCGCCCGGGCCTGGGCAATTTCATCATCATGGAGCACATCCTGCGCAGCCAGGCCGCCGGCCTGCCCTATGTCTATCTCGGCTATTGGGTGAAGGGCAGCGAGCGCATGGCGTACAAGACGCGCTATCGCCCGATGGAAGCGCTCGGCCCCAATGGCTGGACGCTGCTGGAGGACGAGGACATGGCGATCGCCATGCCGGTACCGGCAAACGCAGCGGCGTTTGCCTAAGCGCCAGCGCCCCCACTACAAGCGATACGGCGGAGAAACCCTGGGCCCCGGCTTTCGCCGGGGAGCAGCAGAGGCGGGTTCAGACCGGTTACTCTTCCACGCCCAGCTGATCGACGTGCAGGTCGACGTCGAGCTGTTCCTGTCCGTGCCCGATCCGCATGCCGCCGGTGGCCGCCGCGCTGCTCGCGTCGAGCCCGATCGCGACGCGCACATAGCTCTCGTCGGGGCTGAGCCCCGTCGACGGATCGAACCCGACCCAGCCGAGACCCTCGACATATGCCTCCGCCCAGGCATGGGGGGCCGAACGCGCCGCCTCTTCCGCGCGATAGCCCGAGACATAGCGCGCCGGCACCGACAGGCCCCGCGCCGCGGCGATGAACATCTGGGCGACGTCGCGCGAGCTGACCTTGCGGCTGCCTTCGAAGGCCTTGGCCGCGGTGCAGCCGGCGTCGGGCAGGTCCGGCACGCAGGGGAAGCGCTGGCGCAGCGACGCGTTGAGCCGGTGAAGCTGCTCAAGCCCGTCGCCGCCTGTGCCGATGCTGTCCGATGCGAAGGCGAACAGCGCGTCGCTCGACTTGGTACGCGGGGTGGTGCGCAGATAGAAGAGCGGCGGCAGCGGCTCCATGCTGCCACGGATCACCCCGCTCGACTCGCTGGTGAGCACTTCGCCGGTGACGGTGATGTCGAGCTCCTCGAGCGGCCCTTCGGCATAGAGCATGGTCACCATATTGCCGAAACCGTCGGTCGCGTCGCGCAGGCGGGCGTCGCAATCGACCCCGACCAGCCAGCTCACCACCGTCTGGTCCTGCGTGTCGCAGGGGGTGAGACGCAGCATCTGAACCACGCGCGCCTGGGGCTCGCTGAACCGATAATGCGTCCTGTGTTCGATCGCGATCCGCATCAGATGAACCTGAACTGCCGGGCGATCGCGCCGTCGAGCAGGGCATTCTCGCTTACGAACGCTTCGAGATGCTCGTGCAGGCCGGAGACGATCACGTCATGGGTCTTGGTCTTTTGCAGGCGCGCCATGCGGGCGCGGGCCATGCGATCGGCCTCGCCCTGCAGCCCGGTGCGCTTGGCCAGCGCGTTGAGCAGGGCGACGACTTCCTCGATGCACGCGGCCAGGCTGCGCGGCAGCTCGGCCCGGCTAATCAGCAGGTCGATCACATTGGCGGGCTGGAGCCCGTCATTATAGAGCCAGCGATAGGCGTTCACGGCGGAGACGGTCTGCAGGATCGTGTTCCACTGGTCGCGATCGACCACGCCGCCGACTTCCTCGTCCGCCGGCAGCAGCAGATGGTATTTTACATCGACCAGCCGGGCGGTGTTGTCCGCCCGCTCGACCGCGGCGCCGAGCTGGATCAGCAGGGTCGCCTCGTTGCGCATCATCCGGTGGATCGCGCCTTCGAAGCCGCGCGTCTCGCCCTTGACCTGTTCGAGCAGGTTGAGCGTCGCGGTGGCGCCGCCGGTGGTCTGGCGGTTCTGGAACAGCAGCCAGGCGCGGTTGATCGCGGTCCAGGCCTCGCGGGTGAGCGCGGTGCGAACGGCGCGGGCATTGTTGCGCGCCATGTCGAGGCAGCGGACGATCGAGCCGGGATGGCTGTCGTCGAGCGTGAGGAAGCGCGCGACGTTCTGCTGGTTGATGTCCAGCCCGGTCGCGGCAAATGCCTCGTCGGTATAAGTCACGGCGAGCGCGCTCTGCCATGCCGCCTCGCCGGCCGGACGGGTGGAGAGCGCGTCCAGACGGATCGTCGCCTCGACCAGCCGGGCGATGAAGTCGGCGCGCTCGAGATAGCGGCCAAGCCAGTAGAGCGCGGCGGCGGTGCGGGAGAGCATCAGCATCGCGTCACGCTCCGTCGTCGAGCAGCACGAAGCTGTCCTTGGTGCCGCCGCCCTGGCTGGAATTGACCACCAGCGAGCCTTCGCGCAGGGCTACGCGGGTCAACCCGCCCGGCGCGACACGGACGCCATCGCTGCCGGTGAGGACGAACGGGCGGAAATCGACATGGCGCGGGGCCAACCCCTGCTCGACCAGCGTCGGCACGGTGGAGAGCGCCAGGGTCGGCTGGGCGATATAGCGATGCGGCTCGGCGATCAGCGCGGCGCGGAACTCCTCGATCTGGGCTTTCGTCGCAGTGGGGCCGACGAGCATGCCATAGCCGCCAGATCCGTCGACCAGCTTCACCACCAGATCGGCGAGGTTATCGAGGACGTACTTCAGCGCCTGCGGCTCGCGGCAGCGATAGGTCTCGACGTTCGGCAGCTTGGCCTCGCCGCCCGAATAGAAGCGGACGATCTCGGGCATGTAGCTGTAGATCGCCTTGTCGTCGGCGATGCCGTTACCGGGCGCGTTGAGGATCGCGACATTGCCGGCGCGGTAGGCCGCCATGATGCCGGGCACGCCGAGCATCGAATCCGGGCGGAAGACCAACGGATCGAGGAAATCATCGTCGATGCGGCGATAGATCACATCGACCTTCACACGCCCCGCAATGGTCTGCATCCAGACGACATCGTCATCGACGACCAGGTCCGCCGCCTCGACCAGCTCGACACCCATCGAGTCCGCGAGGAAGCTGTGCTCGTAATAGGCCGAGTTGAAATGGCCCGGGGTCAGCACGACGCAGACCGGGCGCGGATTGTTGCCCGGCGCCACCGACTGCATCGTCCACAGCAGCATGTCCGGATAGCTGTCCACCGGCGCCACGCGGAAATCGCGGAACAGCTCGGGGCAGAGCCGGATCATCGCCTCGCGATTCTCCAGCATGTACGACACGCCGGAGGGGGTGCGGGCATTGTCCTCCAGCACATAAAACTGGTCCGGTCCGGTGCGGACCAGGTCGATCCCGCAGATATGCGCCCAGACGCCGTGCGGCGGGCGGACGCCGTCCACCTCGGCGCGGAACTGGTCGTTGAGGTAGATCAGCTCGGGCGGGATAATGCCTTCCTTGAGGATCCGCCGCTCGCCGTAAATGTCCTCGAGAAAGGCGTTGATCGCCTCGACGCGCTGAACCAGCCCTTCCGAAAGCCGCTGCCATTCGCCGGCGAGGAACACGCGCGGGACGATGTCGAACGGGATGATCCGCTCCGCCGCGTCGCTGTCGCCATAGACGGCGAAGGTGATGCCCAGCTGGCGGAATGCGGCTTCGGCGGATTGCTGGCGGCGCTGCAGCTCCGCAGCCTCCGTATCGACCAGCCATTGCGACAGCGCAGCAAACTCGGCGCGCGGACGCTCAGGCCCGCCATGCCCCCAGATTTCGTCGAACGCCCCCGCTGCTGCCATGCGCCTCCCAAATGCCGGAAAGACCGACTGGTTGCATGCTGCAACGCTTTGTTGCGTTGCACAAGGGGGCAGACGCTATGCCGTCAGCTCGCGTATTTGACGCTGCAGCCATAGGGCCGCGTCTCGGGCACCGATACCGGCTTGCCCGCGCGCATCTCGGCCAGCGCCGCCAGCACATGGTTGCGGGCGCCCGCGATGTCCGCGACATCGGCGGTCGGCTTGTCGTCGATCCCGCCCTTGTACGCCAGCTGGCCCTTGCCATCGATGATGTAGAGGTGCGGCGTCGTCTTGGCGCCATAGCCCTTGCCGACCAGTCCCTTGGGATCGAGCAGATAGGCGGTGGGCTTCGCCTTGGCGCCGGCGACGAACTTCTGCGCTTCCGGCCCGCTCATATTGCCCTGCTGGCCCGGCGCGCTCGAATTGATCGTCAGCCACACCACGCCTTGCGCGGTCGCCGCGGCCTGGGTCTTCTGCATGTTGCCGCTGCCATAATGCTTCTTCACGAAGGGGCAGCCGGGGTTGTTCCACTCGAGCACCACCGTCTTGCCGCGATACTGGCTGAGGTCGACGACCTTGCCATGCATGTCCAGGGCACGGAAATTGGGGACGGCCTTGGCGACGTCGGGCTCGGCCGGCAGCGGGGCGGCGACCAGAGCGACGGCGGCGATTGCGGTTCCGAACAGGACAGGACGAGTCATGGTTGCGCTCC
The DNA here is from genome assembly GCF_014204495.1 of Sphingomonas kyeonggiensis. GTDB lineage: Bacteria > Pseudomonadota > Alphaproteobacteria > Sphingomonadales > Sphingomonadaceae > Sphingomonas > Sphingomonas kyeonggiensis_A. The sequence continues at coordinate 303,254 of NZ_JACHLN010000004.1, forward strand.
TCTTCTGGTCCCCCGCCCCTATTTGCCGGCGGCGAGGTCCTGCAGCATGCCCTGGGTCAGGATCTGGGGCAGGACTCGCGGCTCGGCCTCGCCGGGCTTGTACCACAGATAGAGCGGCACGCCCGCACGATTGTGCCGCTCGATGAAGCGGCCGAGCACGGGATCGCCATCGGTCCAGTCGCCGACCAGCACAGTGACCTTGTTGTCGGCCAGCGCCTTCTCGACGGCTTCGGTCTCGATCACCGCCTTCTCGTTGACCTTGCAGGTGAGACACCAGTCGGCGGTGAAATAGGCGAAGACCGGCTTGCCCTGCGCGGTCAGCTCGGCAAGCCGCGCCTCGCTGAACTTCTCGCCACCGGAGACCGTCTTTGCCTCCGCCGGCGCGGCCTGGACCCAGGCGATGGAACTGATAGCGATTAGCAATAGCGCAGCCGCCGGCAGCCAGGCGAGTGCCTTGCCCCGACGCTGGCGCAGGCCCGTCCACCACAGGCCGAGCGTCGCGAGCAGCGCCGCGGCGAGGCCTAGCGTCATGCCCGATACGCCCGCCTGCTTGCCCAGCACCCAGGCGAGCGCCAGCGCGGTGAGGAACATCGGCACCGACAGGATGCGCCGCAGCGTCTCCATCCAGGCGCCCGGCCTAGGCAGCAGGCGGCGCAGCGGCGGGATGAAGCCGAGCAGCAGGAACGGCAGCGCGATGCCGAGCCCGAGCCCGCCGAACACCGCGAGCGCCGCCGGCCAGGGCAGCACCAGCGCCGCGCCGAGCGCCGCACCCATGAACGGGCCGGTGCAGGGCGTCGCGACGAACGCCGCGAGCGCACCGGTCATGAAGGCGCCGCCGGTGCCCTTCGACGCGGCACGGTTGACGAAGCCGGGGGCGGACAGCTCGAACAGCCCGGCAAGGTTGAACGAGATGCCGGTGACGAGCAGCAGCAGCACCAGGATCACGCGCGGATCCTGCAGCTGGAACGCCCAGCCCAGCGTCGCCCCGCCGGCCCTGAGCGCGAGCAGCGCGCCGCCCAGTGCCAGGCAGACCAGCACCACGCCGGCGGTATAGGCCAAAGCCTCGGCGCGCGGGCTGCCGCCCTCGGCGTTGGCCTTGGCGAGGCTCAGCGCCTTGAGGCTGAGGATCGGGAAGACGCAGGGCATGATGTTGAGGATCAGCCCGCCCAGCACGGCGCCGAGGAAGGCGAGCACCGCGCCGCTCCATGGCAGCTGCGCCGGGGCCGCCGCGGCATTCGCGGCCGGCGGCACGGTGCCCGGCACCGCGCGCACCCAGAAGCCCTGCTTGCCGAACGCCAGAAGCCCCTCGATCGGCCCCACCGACTTCAGACCCGCAGTATCGACCACCACCCGGTCACCGTCGCGCACCACCTTCTGGGCCGCAGCATAGTCGAAGGCGCCGTGGGTGGCGGGGAAGAAATAGCCCTCGCCTTCGGTCCTGGCGGCGGCGGGGAACGGCACGGCGAGGCGCAGCGCCTTGCCCTCCACCTGATAGGTGCCCTCGGCGCCGAGCGGCTTGGGCAATGCCGCGCGCCAGGCATCGAACTGGGCGCGGCGATCAGGCGAGACGCTGCCGTCGCCGATCTGGAGGTCGGTCGCCAGGTCCGCCTTGCCCGGCACGCAGATCGCATCGGTGCAGACCAGGTAGTTGAGCTTCACCCGCACCGGGAAGGCGCCCTTGGCATCGGCCGGGATCTTGAGCGTCACCAGCGGCGCGAACGGGCCCTCGTACACATAGTTCATCAGGCCCGCGATCGTGAGCCGCTGCGGCACCGGATAGCGGAACTCGCCCGTGGTGGCGCCCCTGGGCAGCGTCCATTCGGCGCGCGCCGGCAGGCCGGCATCGCCGGGGTTGAGCCAATAGGCATGCCAGCCCTTCTCGGGCACCGAGGCGAAGGCCAGCGTCACCTCGCTGCCGGGTGCGGGATGGTCGCTCTCGGCGACCAGCGCGATCTTCACATGCTGCTCGCCCGGCGCCTGGGCTATCGCCACGCCGGAAAACAACCACAGCATCAACGCCATCAATCCGAAACGAACCGCCGTCATGGAGCGTCCTTGCCGTGGAAGAGCTGTTGGCCCAATAGCATCCCGGCAGGATTTGCACACGCCGGAGGTGGCCAAAGCATGAAGTCGTTCCGTCCGCTCGCGGCAGCCGCCGCGCTGCTCGCCGCAACCCCGCTCGCCGCGCAGGAGACGCCCCCGGCGCAGACCGTGCCGGCCGAGGCCCCGCGCGCCGCCCCGTCACTCGTCGTGGTGATCTCGGTGGACCAGTTCTCGGCCGATCTGTTCGCGGAATATCGCGCGCAGTTCAGCTCGGGCCTGGCCCGGCTGATGACCGGCGCGGTCTTCCCCTCGGGCTATCAGAGCCACGCGGCGACCGAGACCTGCCCGGGCCACTCGACGATCCTGACCGGCGACCATCCGTCGAAGACGGGCATCATCGCCAATGACTGGACCGACTTCAACGCCCCGCGCGAGGACAAGACGGTCTATTGCGCCGAGGACGAGAGCGTCCCCGGCAGCACCTCGAACAACTACACCGTCTCGGACAAGCATCTGAAGGTGCCGACGCTGGGCGAGTGGATGAAGCTTGCCGATCCGGCGAGCCGCGTCGTCTCGGTGGCGGGCAAGGACCGCGCCGCGGTGATGATGGGCGGCCACAAGACCGACGAGATCTGGTGGTGGAACGGCAAGGCGTTCGTTTCCTATGCCGGCCGCGCCGAGCCCGCGATGGTCACCCGCATGAACGCGAACGTGACCAAGCGGATCAGCGAAGCGCAGGAGCCGCTTGACCTGCCGCCCTTCTGCCAGGCCCGTAGCCGCGCCTTCCAGCTCAACCCGACCCGCAGCGCGGGCGCAGGCCGCTTCGCGCGCGCCGCGGGCAACAGCACCGCATTCCGCGCCTCGCCCGAGTTCGACGAAGCGATCGTGGCAACCGCCGCCGGCCTCGCCAGCGATATGAAGCTCGGCCAGTCGGGCCATACCGACCTGCTGATCGTCGGCGCCTCGGCCACCGACTATGTCGGCCACACGCTGGGCACCGAGGGCAGCGAGATGTGCCTGCAGCTGCTCTCGCTCGACCAGACGCTGGGCAAGCTGTTCGCCGTGCTCGACAAGACCGGTGTCGATTATGCCGTGGCGCTGACCGCCGACCATGGCGGCCACGACTTCCCCGAGCGCAACCGCGAGCACGCCGCGCCGATGGCCGCGCGCGTTTCCAAGGAGCTGAGCGCGAAGACGATGGGTCTTGCGATCGGCCAGGCGCTGGGCATCAAGGGCCCGGTGCTGGTCGGCGGCAATTCGGGCGACGTCTATCTCTCGCCCGACCTGAGCAAGGCGGACCGCGTCCGCGTGCAGGCCGAGGCGATCAAGCGCTACATGGCCAATCCGCAGGTCGAAGCCGTGTTCACCCGCGCCCAGATCGCGGGGACGCCGATCGTCCACACCCCACCCGAGACCTGGACCCTGCTCGAGCGCGCCCGTGCCTCGTACGATCCGCAGCGCTCGGGCGACCTGGTGATCGCGCTCAAGCCGCGCGTCACCCCGATCGCCGGCACCGAGGGCGGCTCCATCGCCACCCATGGCAGCTTCTGGGACTATGATCGCCGCGTGCCGATCCTGTTCTGGCGCAAGGGCATGACCGGCTTCGAGCAGCCGTTGTCGGTGGAGACCGTGGACATCGCCCCGACGCTGGCGGCGCTGATCCATGTTCCGGTGCCGGTGGAGATCGACGGCCGCTGTCTCGACCTGGATGCCGGCCAGGGCGATATCTGCAAGTGAAATGACTTAAGCCCCTCCCCTTCAGGGGAGGGGCTTTGAAATACTTACCGCCGCCGCTCGAAGATGCGGATGCCGGGGCCCAGGTCGTTCTGCCCGAGTGGCCCGACCTGCCCGGTGAAGTCCGCCACGAACGCCGGATTGCCCGGCGCCCCCGGTGCCAGTGTCGCGGTATTCCCTTCGATGCGCAGGCCGGTCGACGGATAGGTCCGTCCCTCCGCCGCGACCACGATCAGGCCCGAGCTGTTCTCCTTGCGCGGCCCCTGGACGAAGGTGTTGCCCGCGATCAGTCCGGTGCCGCCTTCGCTCAGGTCGATCATGTAGTTGGTCTTGTTGCCCTTCGAATCGTCGAAGCTGTTGCCGGTGATCGTCACCCGGCGCGCGCGCAGCTTGACGTAATGGCCGCCGGTACCGCGCTCGAAGCGCGAATTGGTGACGACCACGTCGCCGTCCACCGCGAGATAGATCGAATGGCTGCAATTCTCGGTCTCGCACTGGCCAAGGCCGGCGAAAGTGGTGTGATCGATCGTGATCCGGCGCACCGTCTCGTGACCGCCGCCAAGGATGCCTTCCTGGCTGTCGAGGAACATCGAGTTGGTGACGGTCAGGTCGCCCATCTCGATGCGGATGCCGGCGCCATTGCCGTCGGGGACCGAGAAGCCGCGAAAGACGATGCCGTCCACCACCGAGCCACGGCCGCGCAGCACGAAGGCGGCCTTTTCCTCGCACACCTGGTTCTCGAAGATCGCGGTGCCGGGCTGGACCGCCTTGAAGGTGATCTTGCCGCCGGTCTGCACCGTGCAGTCATGATAGGTGCCCGGCGCGATCAGGATCGTCGCCGTACCATCGCGCACCGCATTCACCGCATCGTCGAGCTTGGCGAAGCCCTGCCCGGTCTCGGCGATGACGAAGGGCGCGCGCTGCTGCTGGGCGGCGGCGGGCGCGGCGATGAGCACGAGGGCGGCGAGGGTCGGCATGCGCATGAGGAAGGTATGCGCTCGCGGGGTTAAAATTCCTCCCCGAGCTTGTCTCGGGAAGGAATTGAGTCAACGCAGCGTCTTGATGATCCCCGAGAAGTCGAGACCGGCGCCGTCACCGTCGACGAACGCCTGGTAGAGTTCCTCCGCCCGCGTACCCATCGGCACGTTCGCGCCGACGCTCGCCGCCGCCTCCAAAGCCAGCTTGAGGTCCTTGAGCATCAGCGGTGCCGCGAACCCGCCCTGATAGTCGCGGTCGGCGGGGCTTTCGGGGCCGACACCGGGGACCGGGCAATAGCTGGTCATCGACCAGCTCTGGCCCGAACTGACCGAGGCGATGTCGTAGAAGCGCTGGGCGTCGAGCCCCAGCTTCTCGGCGAGCGCAAAGGCTTCGCAGGTGGCGATCATCGTCGCGCCGAGGATCATGTTGTTGCAGATCTTCGCACCCTGCCCCGCCCCGCTGGCACCGGCATGGATCACCGCCTTGCCCATGTCCGCCAGGAAGGGCTCGGCGCGGCCGAACGCCTGTTCGGTGCCGCCGACCATGAAGGTCAGCGTGCCGGCATTGGCCGCGGCGATCCCGCCGGAGACCGGCGCGTCCACCGCCATCAGCCCCCGCGCGGTCGCCGCCTCGGCGACGCGGCGGGCGGTATCGACGTCGATCGTCGAGCAGTCGATCAGGATCGCGCCGGGTGCGGCATGATCGAGCAGCACATCGGCATAGGTGGCTTCCACATGCCTGCCGGCGGGCAGCATGGTGATCACCGCCTCGGCTCCGTCCACCGCCTCCACCGCACTGGCGGCAGGCAGGCAGCCCGCCGCCCTGGCCTTGTCGAGCGCGTCCTGGCTCAGGTCGAAGGCGCGGACGTCATGCCCCTTCTTCGCGAGGTTCGCGGCCATGCCGCCGCCCATATTGCCCAGGCCGATAAATGCTACGCGTGCCACTTGGGATATCCTCTCTTCTTATTCCCCTCCCGCTTTTGCGGGAGGGGTTAGGGGAGGGCACTTCCCTTCCCCGGCAGGTTACAGGCCCTCCCCCCGCCCCCTCCCGCGAAAGCGGGAGGGGGAGAAAGAAGGTTTTACTTCCCCGTCCAGTTCCCCGGGCGCTTCTCGACAAATGCCGTCATGCCTTCCTTCTGGTCCGCCGTGCCGAACAGCGCGTGGAAAAGCCGGCGCTCGAAGGCGACGCCCTGGGCGAGGCTGGTCTCGAAGGCGGCGTTGACCATCTCCTTGTTGGCCAGCACCGCGAGCGGCGCCATGGCGGCGATCGCCTGCGCCGTCTTCACTGCTTCCTCGACCAGCTCCGCAGCGGGCAGGATGCGGCTGACCAGCCCGGCACGCTCGGCCTCCGCCGCGTCCATCATCCGGCCGGTGAGGCACATCTCCATCGCCTTGGCCTTGCCGACCGCGCGGGTGAGCCGCTGCGAGCCGCCCATGCCGGGCGAGACCGCCAGCTTGATCTCGGGCTGGCCGAACTTCGCGTTGTCACCCGCCAGGATGAAGTCGCACATCATCGCCAGCTCGCAGCCACCGCCCAGCGCATAGCCGGAAACCGCGGCGATGATCGGCTTGCGGGTGCGGGTGAACACGTCCCAGCCGGCGAAGAAGTCATGGCCGTACATGTCGGCAAAGCCCTGGGCCTGCATCTCCTTGATGTCGGCGCCGGCGGCGAACGCCTTCTCGCTGCCGGTGATCACCGCACAGCCCTGCGACGGATCGGTGTCGAACGCCTTCATCGCATCGAGCAGCTCGGACAGGATCTGGCTGTTGAGCGCATTCAGCGCCTGGGGGCGGTTGAGGGTGACGAGCGTCGCGGCGCCGCGCTGCTCCACCTGGATCGTTTCGTAGTTCGACATCAGTTCCTCCAGAAACCGTCACCCTGAACTTGTTTCAGGGTCCAATCATCCATTCGCGACACCGTCGCCCGTTGCGCCCTTGGATGCTGAAACAAGTTCAGCATGACGCTGCAGATTCAGGCCGGAGACCACATCTCTCCCGCCGGCAGCGGCGCGAAGATCGCATCGAGCATCGCGTCGCTGACGCCCTCGAGCGTAGCGGGTTTCCATTGCGGCGCATTGTCCTTATCGACGATCAGCGCGCGGACACCCTCGATGAAGTCATGGCTCTGCGCGACGCGGCCACCGATGGCGAACTCCTGCGCCATTTCCTCGGCGAAGCTGGCCTTGGCCCGCCCCTCACGGACGAGGCGGAGCGAGACCTTCATCGATTGCGGCGACTTGGTGCGCAGCGTGGCGAGCTGGGCAGCCGCCCATTCGCCGCCATCGGCCTCGAGCGCGGCGAACACGCCTTCCACCGTGTCGGCAGCGAAGAGGCGATCGATCGCCTCACGGTGCGCGGCGATGCGCGGCTCCGGCGCCGGGACGGCCAGTTCGGCCAGGATCGCCTCGACCGCAGCCGGATCGGCCGCGATGCGTGCCTTGGCGTCTTCCAGTGCCGCAGCAGGCAGATAATGGCTCGCCAGGCCCAGCGCGGCGCATTCGGCGCCGTCGAGCCGGTGGCCGGTCAGCGCCAGATATTCGCCAGTCTTCCCCGGCAGGCGCGACAGGTACCAGCCGCCGCCCACATCCGGGAACAGGCCGATGCCGGTCTCCGGCATGGCGAACTTGGTGTTCTCGGTCGCCACCCGGTATTTCGCCGGCTGCGAGATGCCGACGCCGCCGCCCATGGTGATGCCGTCCATGAAGGCGACGATCGGCTTGGCATAGGTGAACAGCGCGTGGTTGAGCTGATACTCGACGCGGAAGAAATCGCGCGCCTGGCTGCCGTCGCCGGCACCGCTCTCCGCGATCATGCGGATATCACCGCCGGCGCAGAAGCCGCGCCCCTCGGCATGATCGATCAGCACGATCTCAACGGCGGGGTCATCCCGCCACGCCGTCAGCGCATCGAGCATCGCGCGGCACATGCCGGTGTTGAGCGCATGGATCGCCTTGGGCCGGTTGAGCCGAATACGGCCGGCCTTGCCTTCGATCTGGATCAGGACATCGTCGGTCACTGGCGGGTAAGCTCCCGGCCGACGATCATCCGCATCACCTGGTTGGTGCCCTCAAGGATCGAGTGGACGCGCAGGTCGCGCCAGAAGCGCTCGATCGGATAGTCCATCAGATAGCCATAGCCACCGTGCAGCTGGAGCGCGCGGTCGACCACCGAGCTGCCGGTGTCGGTGGCGAAGCGCTTGGCCATCGCGGCGAACTTGGTCTTGTCGGGCGCGCCCGCGGTGACCTTGGCGGCGGCGAGATAGAGCAGCGCACGCGCCGCCTCGAGCTCGGTCGCCATGTCGGCCAGGACGAACTGGGTGTTCTGGAAGTCCGCGATCGGCTTGCCGAACTGCTGGCGGTCCTTGGTGTACTTCACTGCCTCGTCGAGGCAGCGCTGTGCGCCGCCCAATGAGCAGGCACCGATGTTGAGACGACCGCCGTCGAGGCCCATCATCGCGAAGCGGAAGCCTTCGCCTTCACCGCCGACGCGGTTCGAGACCGGCACGCGGACATCCTCGAACGTCACCTGGCGCGTCGGCTGCGAATGCCAGCCGAGCTTGCGCTCGTTGGCGCCGAAGCTGACGCCCGGCATGTCCTTCTCGATCACCAGGCACGAAATGCCCTTCGGCCCCTCCTCGCCGGTGCGGACCATGGTGACGTAGATCTCGTTCTCGCCGGCACCGGAGATGAACTGCTTCGATCCGTTGACGACATAATGATCGCCGTCGCGCACTGCCCGCGTCTTGAGCGCGGCGGCGTCGGAGCCCGAGCTCGGCTCGGTCAGGCAATAGCTCGCGATCCGCTCCATCGTGATCAGCGACGGGAGGTACTTCGCCTTGAGCTCCGCGCTCGCGAAGGTGTCGATCATCCAGCTCGCCATGTTGTGGATCGAGATGAACGCGCTGGTCGAGGGACAGCCATAGGCCATCGCTTCCATGATCAGCGCTGCCTCGAGCCGGCCGAGGCCGATGCCGCCGCTTTCCTCCGAGACGTAGATCGACGCGAAGCCCAGCTCGGCCGCCGCCTTGATCGTGTCGCGCGGGAAGATGTGCTTCTCGTCCCACTCCGCCGCGTGCGGGGTGATCGCATCGGCGGTGAATTTCCGCGCCATCTCCTGGATGGCGAGCTGGTCGTCGGTGAGGTCGAACTGGGTCATTGTGCTTTCTCGTGCAGCACCCGCTCGGCAAAGAGCGGGTTGGCGATCTTCAGGTCGTTGCGGTCGTAATAGCGGGGCGGCGGGATCTTCTTCTCCCAGGCCATCTGCTCGGTGAGCGTGCCGTTGGTCCAGGGGACCTCGGGCATCGCCAGGTAGATCGGATCGGCATAGGCCAGGTCCGGCGTGATGATCTCCCAGCCGTCGCGCCGAAGCGCGTCGATCAGGTCGCCGATGAACAGCGCGGCGATGTCAGTCTCGTGGAGCAGCATCACATGCGCGGGCGAACGACCGATCGTCTTGATCGCCAGCTCGTCGGCAAAGTCGGCTGCCTTCACATGGCTCTCGACATAGAGATCGCGCAGCCCCTCCATGTCGATCGTCTTGCCCGCCTTCTTCGCGGCGATCGTCAGACCCTCGATATTCCAGTCGGACGCCTCGGCAGTGACATGGCCGTTGCGGATGCCGCGCGCGGCCAGGCCGGCGCGGATGGCGGCGACCTTGGCCTTGTCCGGCCCGCCTTCGTCGAGGAAGGGGAAGCGCAGCCAGCGCCGTGAATTGGGCTGCTTGTCCAGCCAGGCCTGCGCCTTGCCGACCTGGTCGAGGAACTCCTCGGCGCTGACCTTGGACAGATGCGGGTGCAGCCAGGTGTGGTTGGCGAGCACATTGCCGGCAGCGACATAGGCGCGGATGCGGCGCATCGCGGCCTTGCCGGCCGCACCATTGTCGATCCGGCCGGGATTGAGGAACAAAGCGACCTGACTGACCCCGCGCGAGCGCAGCACCGCGATCAGCTTGCGGGTACGCTCGTCCTCGCTGAGGAAGGCACCGGCGCCGCGCGGCACATCATCGAAGCTGAAAGCGATCCGCTTGGCGGCCGCCTGCACGGGCTGCGCGCCGGCGTTCGACACCGGATCGGCCCGCACGGCAAGCATCAGCGCGCCGATGAATAGCAGCAGCCGGATCATTCGCTTCTCCCCTTCGAAGACGGCACCAGCCTAACCGATCCGGCCCCCGCCTGTCGCGCCACAAGGGCACGGCGTGCGTCCCGGATCGGCGCGGCCGATCAGCCCATCGTCGGGATGATGAAGGCGCTGTCGCCCGTACCGCCGCCATCAGGCCAGCGCTGGGTGACGGTCTTCACCTTGGTCCAGAACTTTACGCCTTCCATGCCGTGCTGGTTGGTGTCGCCGAAGGCCGAGCGCTTCCAGCCGCCAAAGGTGTGATAGGCGACCGGCACCGGGATCGGCACGTTGATGCCGACCATGCCGACATTGACGCGGGCGGCGAACTCGCGGGCGGCGTGGCCGTTGCGCGTGAAGATGGCGACGCCGTTGCCGTACTGGTGATCGCTCGGCAGCCTGAGCGCGGTCTCGAAGTCCGGCGCGCGGACGATCTGGAGCACGGGTCCGAAAATCTCTTCCTTGTACGCCTGCATATCCGGCGTGACGCGGTCGAACAGCGACGGGCCGATGAAGAAGCCCTGCTCATGGCCCTGGAGCTGGAAGCCGCGGCCGTCGACGACGAGTTCGGCGCCTTCATCGACACCGGTCTGGATCCAGTTCTCGACGCGCTGCTTGTGCGCGGCGTTCACCACCGGGCCGTAATGCGCCTCGGCATCGGTGGAGACGCCCACGCGCAACGCCTCGATCGCCGGGATCAGTTTCTCGCGCAGGGCATCGGCGGTCTTGTCGCCGACGGGCACGACCACCGGCAGCGCCATGCAGCGCTCGCCGGCCGAGCCGAAGGCGGCGCCGGAGAGATCGGCGACGACCTGGTCGAGATCGGCATCGGGCATGACGATGCCGTGATTCTTGGCGCCGCCCATCGCCTGGACGCGCTTCCCGGCCTCGACGCCGCGGCGATAGACATAATGGGCGATGTCCGACGAGCCGACGAAGCTCACCGCCGAGATCGCCGGATGGTCGAGGATCGCGTCGACCATCTCCTTGTCGCCGTGCACGACCTGCAGGATGCCCTCGGGCGCCCCCGCTTCAAGCATCAGCTCGGCAAGGCGGACCGGGACCGACGGATCACGCTCGGACGGCTTGAGGATGAAGGCATTGCCGCAGGCGATGGCGACGCCGAACATCCACATCGGGATCATCGCCGGGAAGTTGAACGGGGTGATGCCGGCACCGATGCCGAGCGGCTGGCGCATCGAATAGACGTCGATGCCCGGGCCTGCGCCCTGGGTGTATTCGCCCTTCAGCACATGCGGGATTCCGCAGGCGAATTCGATGACCTCGAGGCCGCGCTGGATATCGCCCTTGGCATCGGCGATCACCTTGCCATGCTCGGAGCTGAGCAGGTGCGCCAGCTCGTCCATGTTCTTCTCGACCAGCGCCTTGAAGGCGAACATCACGCGAGCGCGGCGCTGCGGGTTGGTCGCGGCCCAGCCGGGCTGGGCGGCCTGGGCGGCAGCGATCGCCTTGTCGAGATCGGCCTGGCTGCCGAGCTGGACCTGCGCCTGTACCTGGCCGGTATTCGGGTTGAACACCTCACCGGTTCGGGCACCCGCGCCGCCGTTGTGGCCGACGATGACATGGTCGATGTTACGCACCATATTTCTCCTGCTTCGGGCTCTTGCGGCCCGACTCACTGTGTAATTTAATTACGCAGTGGCACAAGAAACGGTCGCTGTCACGCGCCGCTCGATGGAGCGCCTCACTGGGTGGCGAAGCCGATCGGCACGGGGAGCAGCCGGCCATTGGCATCGCCGATCACCATCACCTCGATCCCGAACGCCTGGCGCAACTTCTGATGCTCCAGCACGTCGCGCGCCGGTCCGAAACCGAGCATCCGCCCCTGGCCGAGCAGCAGCACATCATCGGCCAGTCGGGCAGCGAGCACGGGATCGGCGAGCGTCACCACCACGCCCATTCCCTGCTGCGCGGCGGCACGCAGCTGGCCGATGCGGGCGAACTGGGTAACCGGGTCGAGCATGCTCAGCGGATCCGCGGCGAACAGCCAGCTCGGCTTTGCTCCGATCGCATCCGCAAGATCGGCAGGCCCCCTGCCGAACAAACCGCGCCGGCCCTCTCCCAGCAACGTGAACGCAGCGGCGCGCTCGCCCTTGGTGAAGCGGCCGATCAACCGCCCGCCCAGCCGGATCTGCCCGGCATCGAGATCGACTCGTCCGGCAAGCGCGCGCAGCAGCAGCGCCTTGCCCGCGCCCGCGCCGCCCAGCACTACCGTTACCCGGCCGGGCTCAAGCACTGCCTCGACGCCGTCGATCACGCGCTGGTCACCGTGGCTGAGCGCCAGATTTTCGATGCTGAACTTCATGGCCTCCCCTAGCCAGCGGCGAATGACGCCATGGTTACAGCCGCGTCCGCGATTTTTCGCAAGAAATCGCCCGTAACCCGCGAAAAAATGCGCATTGTCTCGGTACTGTAACGCTAGGCTAAGTGGGCATTTACCAAGTGCCTCCTATCCGGCAGCCAATGTCTCTTGCCGATCCCCCTGCGCCCCGCGGCACCTGGCTCACCGAGCGCGAGCTCAACCCGCCATTGCTCACGCTCACCGACACGATGTGGCGGGCGGCCGAACTGTTCGGCAGCGACCCCGAGCTGCGCCTCGTTGCGATCGTCGACGCGCAGGAGCGCCCGCTCGGCGCGATCTTCGAGAAGGATGTGCGGCGACTGCTGCTCAATCCCTTCGGCCACGCGCTGATGCGCAATCCGTCCTACGGCGCTGCGGTATCGCGTTATGTCCGCGCCTGCCCGGTCGCGGAGATGAGCGACGACATGGGCCGGCTGATGGAGAGCTATCGCGCGTCCGGCGGCAGCGAGGGCATGATCCTGGTCCGGAATGACCGGGTGCAGGCGACGGTGAACAACCGCCGCCTCGTCCATCTCGCCGCGGAACGCGAAGTCGCGGTGGCACGGGCGCAGGTCGAGCGCGCCGCGCGGATCGAAGCGGCCAGCAGGCGCTTCGAGGCACAGGTCGAGGCCCTGTCGCGCGACATGGGCACGCTCTCGACCGAACTCGAGGAGGGCGCGCTCGCGACCGCCGACCGGGCCAGTGGAGTCGGCGACCGTGCCGTCGCCGTCGCGACCGCCGCCTCGCAGACCAGCGACAACATGGCCGAGATCGCCGCGCGCGGCCGCGACCTGGCCGGCGCGCTTGCCGGCATCGCCCACAATACCAGCGACGCGCGCCTGGCAGCCTCGGCGGTCTCCCAGCTGGTCGAGACCGGCAGTGCGCGCACCCGCGACCTGCTCCACTCCGCCCAGTCGATCGATTCGGTGATCGGGCTGATCAGCGACATCGCCCGGCAGGTGAACCTGCTCGCGCTCAACGCCACGATCGAGGCGGCCCGTGCGGGCGAGGCCGGGCGTGGCTTCACCGTGGTCGCCAATGAAGTGAAGCAGCTCTCCACCCAGACCGGCATCGCGGCGGACCGGATCACTGCCCATGTCCGCGAGATTCGCGGCGGGATCGACGAAGTCGCCGCAGGCCATGAGCGAGTCGAGCAGGCGATCGGCGCGATGGCTACCCTGGCCGACGCCGTGGAGGGCGCGGTCGCCCGGCAGGAAGAGGCGACACGGACGATCGCCCGCAACGTCGATGAAGCCGTGCATGCCAGCACCGGCATCCAGCGCGATATCGAAGCGATCGGCGGCACCTCGCTCGACGCCTCGAGCCAGGCCCGGGCGATGCGCGAAGTGGCGGTCCGGCTGCATGACGGCGCCGATGCGCTGTCGGGCCAGGTCCATGCCTTCCTGGCGGAGCTGCGCGTTGCTTAGCGGTCAGGGGGCCTAGCCCCTAGCGGTGATGATCTCGACGCGGGCCGGCATGCGGACCTGGCCGTCCTCGAGATGCCTGGCACAGACCTCGGTCAGGCGCGCATGCGCCCGCTCGCGCACCTCTGCGGGTGCATCCGCCAGCGGCGCGGCCATCGAAGAGGATGCGAGCAGGAAGGCCGCCGCGGCGGCAGGCGTGTCCCCCGGCACCGGCAGCGCACACTGCACGCTGCGGCTCGCGGCATCGCGGAACCCCGCCCCTTCCAGCAGCGCGATCAGCTTCGCGGGATCGCCATAGCGGCAGGGACCCGGCGCATCGGGATCGCTCGCTGCCACGTCCATCACCGAGGCGATCGTCCCGCGAAGCTGCGCCATGAAGCCGACCTCGGCGGCCGGGCCCCATACGGCAAAGGCAAGCTGCCCGCCCGGCGCAAGCCAGTGACGCAGATTGGCGAAGGCGGCAGCGGGGTCCTCGAAGAACATCACGCCGAAGCGCGAAGCGAGCCGTTCGAACGGGCTCTCGGGCCGGTATCGCGAGACATCGGCCTCGACGAAGCGCGCCACATCGCCTGCGCGCGCCGTGGCGGCGGCAACCAGGTCCGGCGAGATGTCGAAGCCGGTGATCTCGCTGCCTGCCGGCGCGGCGGCGGCAATGGCGCGGGTGGTACCGCCCCCACCACAGGCGATCTCGCCGATTCGGCAAGGCGCATCGAAGGCCAGCGCTTCGACAAACGGCGTGTCGATGGGCGCCAGCAGCGCCTCCATCCCGTCCAGCTTGTCCCGCCACAGCGCGCCGCGTCCACTCGCCCAGTCATAGCCGGACTCGGAAAAGGTTTTCTGCATGGGGCAAGGATGCGCCAAAGCGGCACGCGGCGCCAGCGCGGACAAAGAAAAAGCCGCCAAGTCATTGACCTGGCGGCTTTTCTATATGGTGGGCGCGGCAAGGATTGAACTTGCGACCCCTGCGATGTCAACACAGTGCTCTACCACTGAGCTACGCGCCCATTGGCCTGTCGGCCGAAACGGGAAGCGGGCCTCTAGCGGGACTTTTCGAACCGCGCAAGCACCCTAATTCAATTAAATCCGGCATTCTCCGCTTCGAACAACCGATCGACCTCGAGAACGAGGTCGCGCAGATGGAAGGGCTTGGAGAGGACCTTGGCCTGCGGCACCTGCTTGCCGGCCTTGAGCGTGACCGCCGCAAAGCCGGTGATGAACATGACCCGCATGTCCGGCGCGATCTCGCTAGCCTTCTGGGCCAGCTCGATCCCGTCCATCTCGGGCATCACGATGTCGGTGAGCAGCAGGTCGAAACGCTCAGCCTCGAGCAGCGGCATCGCCGCCGTGCCGCGATCGACCGCACTGACCGCATAGCCCGAGCGCTCAAGCGCCCGGGTAAGGTATTCCCGCATCACGCGGTCATCCTCGGCCAGCAGAATTCGGATCATGTTTCCCCACTCGAAATCAACAGGGCTCCTCCTATACCGCAAGCCCTTAAGATTTTGCGCCCTTATCCTATCCCACGGCATTGCGGCGAGGCCAAGGCGCGCATAGTCATGGCGTCGTGACTGAAGCGACCTTCGTCCGCCATGGCCCCGCCGAGCCGCTGAGCCCGGTGATCCTGTCGGTGCCGCATGCCGGACGCGACTATCCCGACGCGCTGCGCAGCGCGATCCGCGTGCCGCTCGCTGCGCTGCGCGCGCTGGAGGATCGCCATGCCGATGCGATCGCCCTGGCCGCCCGCCGTGACGAGACCCTGTTCGTCGCGACCCGCGCCCGTGCCTGGATCGATCTCAACCGCGCCGAGCATGAGCGCGACCCCCGCCTGGACGACGGCGCCTGGCCGCACGGCGCGCCGCTTTCCGCCAAGATCCGCTCCGGGCTGGGGCTGGTGCCGCGCCGGGCGGGCAGCGCGGGCGACATCTGGCAGCGCCGGCTGACCGCCGACGAGGTGCAGCAGCGGATCCATGCCGATCATCGCCCCTGGCATGCCGCGATCGAGGCGGCACTGGCCGCGGCGCGCGTCCGCTTCGGCGTGGCGGTGCTGCTCGATGTGCATTCGATGCCCTCGCTCGGCGACCCGGGCATCGCGGCACGGCTGGTTCCCGGCGATCGCTTCGGCAAGTCGGCAGCGGCACGCTTCCTCGGCCGGATCGAGGGCGTGGCGCGGGCGCATGGCGTGCGGACCACGGCCAACACCCCCTATTCGGGCGGGCATATCCTGGAGCGCCACGGCAATCCGCGGCGTGGCATCCACGCGATCCAGCTGGAGTTCGACCGGTCGCTCTATCTCGATTCGATGCTCGACCAGCCAGGGCCCGGGCTCGACGCTGCGGTGCGGCTGCTGCGCGACATCATCGATGCGGTTGCCGACGAGGCACTGCCGGGAGCGATCGCGGCGGAATAACGCTCAATCGCGGCGCGCGATCTCCGCTTCAAGCCAGTGGATGCGCTTGTGCCACTGCTTGGCAGCCTTCGCTCCCTCGACAATCGTCAGGCGGCTGTGCGCACGCGCGAGCTCGGCCTCCAGCCCAGCAAGGCTGAGCGCCGCCAGTTCGTCGTCACGGTGCGGAACCCCGGATCGCTTGCCCATGCGACCAGTCTGCCGCGCGTCGAGGGCCAGAGCAACGGCACATAAAAAACCACCTCGTGGTTACCCACGAGGTGGCCAAGGTTCAGGGAGGAGACACGCCCGAGGGCGTGCCGTACGGCTTCGCGAAAGGGGGGACACGACGCCGTACAAGACCAAATATAATTGGGGGGTCGATTAGTTCAAGGGGCTGCGGGCGAACGTTCTCGCAGAAAGATCAACCGTTTCGGCGGATCCCGGGCAGCATGCGCGCGAGCACCTGATCGCGGAGCAGGAAATGGTGCCGCAGCGCCGCGGCGATGTGGATCACCACCAGCGCCGCCATCAGATAGCCGAGCAGCTCATGCGCTTCGTGCGCATTGTGCGCCACGGCGGGCGTTGCCGGCAGCACCGGAATCTCGAACAAGCCGAACCAGTTCACCGGGCGCGGCTTCTCCGGATTGGAGGAAAGCAGCCAGCCGCTGATCGGCAGGATCAGCATCAGCGCATAGAGGATGAAGTGGACAAGGTGCGCCGTCGCCTTTTCCCAGGCGGGCAACAGCTCGGGCAGATGCGGCGGCTTGTGGGTGAGTCGCCAGGCGATCCGGCCCAGCGTGAGCGCCAGCACGGCCATGCCGAGCGACTTGTGCAGCGGCATCACGCCCCACGCCCGCGGCATCGCGTCGTGGAACAGGCCGATGATCAGGTTGACGAGGATGAGCGCGGCGATCGACCAGTGGAAGGCGATCGCCCCCCGGCTGTACCGACCGCCGCGCTCGATCATTCTCAGGCGGTCGGCTGCACGAGCTGCGGCTCGGGCATCTTGCCCTGGCGCAGCTGACGGCCGAAGATGTCGCGCATCAGGCCCAGCGAGAACAGATGGGCGTAGATGAGCGGCAGCATGCCGTTCTGCACGATCTTGCGCAGCTGGTCGCCGCGCAGCTCGTTGAGCTTGTTCTCGTCGATCATCATGAAGCCGCGATAGACGAAGGGCTGAGCCGCGCCGTCCGGCTGGATGGTGACTTCACCGTCGATCAGCAGGTCGAGCTCCTTGAGCTCCTTCATGAACTGCCCGGTGCGGGCGCCGGCCTGCTCGAACTGCTCGTTGAACTGAAGGATGTTCTTGGTGGTCTCGCTCGGCTCGCCGTTGACGAACAGGGCCTCGCCCTCCTCGAACGCGCCCACGGTGTCCGTGGTCGGGTCGAAGCAGAGCGACAGCTCGTCGCTGTCCGGGCGCAGGCGCGCCAGCAGATACGGATAGCGGCGGATATAGGCCGGGACGTAGAAGTTCGGCTCGTTGAGCGAACCGTCTTCGTCGAAGAAGGTATTGATGCCTTCGTTCAGGCCCATCAGTGCGAGCGGCACCGGCTCTTCGCCCTGCGAGAAGACGATCGGCATGAAACGCTGCACCAGCGGGAATTCCTCGACGGTGACGGGAACCGCGTGCTGCTTCGCAAGGAACGGCGCCTTGTCGGCCGAGCGAATCTTGAAATCGGCGTGCTGCTGGCTCGAAAGCGGCTGCAGGTCATTGTAAAACAGAGGCAGCGACTGCTGCGGGGCGGAAGCCATCCTAAATCTCCTGGGAACAAAATGCTGGTATCTGGAATCCCGATTGGCGGGTCTATGGGTTGTCAGCCTCGGGCGCAAGCGCCACCAGCTTGCCCGGATTGAGGATTCCGCGGGGATCCAGTGCCATTTTGATCGCCTTTAGTGCCGCGATGCGCTGCGGCGGGCTCAAACGCACCAGTTCGTCACGCTTCATCTGGCCGATGCCATGCTCGGCCGAGATCGATCCGCCTTCGGCCACCACCATGTCATAGACGAAGCGGCTGACCGCCTTGCCGTCGCCCGCGTACCAGCTGTCGCGATCGACGCCGGCGGGCGCGCGGACGTGGAAATGGACATTGCCGTCGCCCAGATGCCCGAAGCCGGTAGCGGTGACGCCGGGAAAGCGACGCTCGGCCGCCTCCGCCGCCTTGACCATGAAGCCCGGCATCTTGTCGACCGGCACCGAGATGTCGTGCTGCATCGCCGGGCCGAGCGCTCGCTCTGCCTCGGAGATCGAATCGCGGATGTGCCAGAAGGCCTCGACCTGCGCCTCGCTCGACGAGATCACTGCATCCTCGGCAAGCCCGCTCTCGAATACCGGCTCGAGCAGCTGCCCAAGCAGCGCGGCGGGCGGTTCCGCACCGGCTTCGGTGGCGACCGATTCGATCAGCACGTGCCAGGCATGTTCACCGGCGAGCGGCGAGCGGGTGCCCGGAATATGATCCAGGACATGCCGCAGGATCTCGCCAGGGATGATCTCGAAGCTTTCGATCGTGTTGGTCCGCGCCTCCATCAGGCGCAGCATCCGGAGCGCATCCTCCGGGCTCGCGACGCCCACCCATGCGGCCGCGCGCTCGAGAATCGCCGGATGGAGCTGCAGCGTCGCGGCCGTGACGATGCCGATCGTCCCCTCCGCGCCGATTAGCAGCTGGGTGAGGTCATAGCCGCGATTGTCCTTCTTGAGCGGCGTCAGCCCTTCATAGATCGAGCCATCGGGCAGCACTGCCTCCAGCCCAGCGACCAGGTGTCGCATGTTGCCGAAGCGCAGAACCTGGGTGCCGCCGGCATTGGTGGAGACCAGCCCGCCGATGGTGGCGCTGCCCTTGGCGCCCAGTGTCAGCGGGAACCGGCGCCCCTGTTCCAACGCGGCATTGTGGAAGTTGGCCAGGATCACCCCCGCCTCGACCACCGCGACATTGCCCACCGGATCGATCGAGCGGATCGCGTTCATCCGGCGGGTCGAGAGCAGCAGCGCCGATCCGTCCTCGGACGGGGTCGCGCCACCGACCATGCCGGTATTGCCGCCCTGGGGCACGATCTTCACGCCGAGTTCGCCGGCAAGCCGGATGATTTCCGCCACTTCAGCGGTCGATCCCGGCGAGAACAAAGCCGGGGCGCTGCCGTGATAGCGGCCGCGCCAGTCCGATTCCCAGGGCGCGATTTCCCGGGCGTCCGTGGTGACCGCCTTGGCGCCAAAGCGCTCCAAAACGGTATCGACGAGCTGCTGCTGCGCTGGTGTCATGGCATTTTTGGGCTAGCACGATGGCCGGCAGTTCATCCACTGTTCAAACCTGGGTCGTACATAACAAACACGAAATGCCGAATCCGTTTTCCGTCGCCTCCAGCCTGCTGCTTGTCGTCGCCGCTCCCGCAGCGGCGCCTGCAGGCGCGCCCGACTGGGATGCGGTACGGGTGGCGTTCCAGCAGGACCAGCAACAACAGCAACAGCGGGTGACGATCCAGGTGCCCCGCGTCACCATCACCAGCAGCGCCACCATCGTGGTGCGCCGCGCCCCGCGCGTGATCGAGAAAAAGACCAAGGACTGCGTGAAGGTCCAGGACATTGCGGGCTTCGCCGGCGTCAACACGCAGGAAAGCGTGGACCTGGTGCTGCGCGACGGCTCGCTGCTGCGTGCCAAACTGGGCCGCAATTGCCCGGCGCTCGGCTTCTACAACGGCTTCTATGTGAAGACGAACAAGGACCAGAAGATCTGCGCCGGCCGCGATTCGATCCGCACCCGCGCGGGCCGCTCCTGCGACGTAGAGGCCTTCAAGACGCTGGAATTGGCACGTTAAGCGCCTCAGCGCTTGACTTTCCTCACCAAATCCGCAAGCGCGTGAAGGCTTCGCGCGTGGGCCAGCCACGCCGATTTTCCGGAAAATTGCATGAGCTTTGCCGATCTCGGCCTTTCTGACGAACTTCTGCGCGCAGTGACTGACGCGGGCTATACCGAGCCCACGCCCATTCAGCGCCAGGCCATTCCAAGCGTGCTGATGGGCAAGGACCTTGTCGGCATCGCCCAGACGGGCACGGGCAAAACCGCCGCATTCGTGCTGCCGATGATCGACATCCTCGGCGAAGGGCGCACCCGCGCGCTGATGCCGCGCTCGCTCATCCTCGAGCCGACGCGCGAGCTCGCTGCCCAGGTCGCCGAGAATTTCGAGAAGTACGGCACCCACCACAAGCTCTCCATGGCGCTGCTGATCGGCGGCGTGCAGATGGGCGATCAGGTGAAGGCGCTGGAGAAGGGCGTCGACGTCCTCATCGCCACGCCGGGCCGGCTGATGGACCTGTTCGGCCGCGGCAAGATCCTGCTCACCGGTTGCAACCTGCTGGTGATCGACGAGGCGGACCGGATGCTCGACATGGGGTTCATTCCCGATATCGAGGAAATCTGCACCAAGCTGCCGAAGCAGCGCCAGACCCTGCTCTTCTCGGCAACGATGCCGCCGGTCATCAAGAAGCTGGCGGACAAGTTCCTGAACGATCCCAAGCGGATCGAGGTCGCCCGTCCGGCGACTACCAACACCAACATCACCCAGCGCATCGTCGAGACCACCTCGATGAAGAAGCGCGAGACGCTGCGCCAGCTGCTCGAGGCGGACAACGTCCAGACCGCGATCATCTTCTGCAACCGCAAGACCACGGTGCGCGAGCTCAACAAGAGCCTGCAGCGCCACCGCTTCCGCTCGGCCGAGATCCATGGCGACATGGAACAGCCGCAGCGCCTGGCCGAGCTCGACCGCTTCAAGAAGGGTGACGTGAACATCCTCGTCGCCTCGGACGTCGCTGCGCGCGGGCTCGACATCAAGGGCGTCAGCCACGTCTTCAATTTCGACGCGCCCTGGCATCCGGACGATTATGTCCACCGCATCGGCCGCACCGGCCGCGGCGGCGCCACCGGCACCGCCTACACGCTGGTCGCGCCGGACGATGCCGAGAACATCGCCAATATCGAGAAGCTCACCGGTCACAAGATCGAGCGCGTGCGGCTGAAGAACCCGGCTCCCGCCGCCGAGGGCGACGAGGTACGCGAGGAAGCGCCGCGCGGCCGCCGCCGCAAGGCCGAGGACGAGAAGAAGCCCGCGCGCGGCAAGAAGGCCGAGCCGAAGCGCGAGGAAACGCGTCGCGACGAGCCCCGTCGGGAAGAGCCGCGCCGCGAGGAATTCCGCCGTGAAAGCCGCGACGAGCAGCCCCGCCGCGATCGTGGGCGCGACCGCCGCCGCGACGAGCGCGACGATGGTCCCGACGATGGCTGGAACGGCCCGATCCCGGACTTCCTGAACTACACGCTCGCCGCCGAATGATCCGCCGCGCCGGGCTGCTGCTCGCGCTGACCGCGCTGGCGCTGCCCGGCACTGCCCTTTCGCAGACGACGGCAGCGCCCCGGCTCAAGGCGCGCACGCTCGCCCAGCTGCCGCTGCCCCTGCCCGCGCCCTATGATCCGTCGCGCGATGCCGAGAGGGATGTGGACGCCGCGCTCGCCCGCGCGAAGAAGTCCGGCAAGCCGTTGCTCATCGATTTCGGCGCCAACTGGTGCGTCGATTGCCGGGTCCTGGCCGGCGTGCTCGAACTGCCCGAGATGCGCACCTGGATCGCCAGGCATTTCGAGCTGGTTCAGGTCGATATCGGCGCGTTCGACCGCAATCTCGACATGCCTCGCCGCTTCGGCGCTTCCTCGCTCGAGGCCGTTCCCGCGATCCTGGTGGTCGATCCGCGCACCCGCCGCCTGCGCAACCGCGACGACATTCTCGGCATGGGCGATGCGCGCCTCCTGCAGCCCCAGCAAATGGCCGACTGGCTGGCACGCTGGACGCGATGATCGAGTATGTCCCGATTATCGAGAGCCCATGCATCGGGCTCTGCACGATGGACGGCGCCACCGGCTGGTGCCTCGGCTGCGGTCGCACGATCGACGAGATCGCGCGCTGGGGCTCGACCGACCAGGCCGATCGCGACGCGGTGACGGCCGAATTGCCGGCACGGATGAAAGTGCTGGAGGGCTAGGCCGTATCGCAACCGGATACGCGCTTGGCCAGCAGTTCCCCGGCGAAGGCCGGGGCCCAGTTGCAATGTCGCTCGTGAGGCTCCGGCGCCATCAATAGTGCGCCGAGGCTGGGCCCCGGCCTTCGCCGGGGAACTGGTGATCAATATGATCCGGACCGCTAAGCCTCCACGCCGCTCGCCACGCCCTGCGCCTGGTTGCGATTGGCGCACTGGCCGGCAAGGAGCAGCAGCACCAGTACGAGCGCCAGGTTCAGCGGCCAGCGCACGAAGCCGACATCGCGCTTCCTTGCCAGTCGCTTGCCGAAGAACACGCCCAGCGCGATCATTCCGCCATATACCAGAAGATACCCGATAACGGTTCCGGCCAGGCGGCCGGCATCATAGGCTGCCGAGTGGTCCACTCCGCCCTCCCCCATTTTCCGTCAGTTTGCGAACGCATGCCTCCGGCGCGTCACATGCCGCACGCGCCGGAGAGAACAGTCAGGCCGGCGCCTTGGCCGCTTCCAGCTCCGCCGCCAGCGCATCGTCCTTCGCGCCGGCGCGCTGATAGGCTTCCCGGCTGCTCAGCCGGCTGAAATAGTCCAGAAAGGCATCGCGCTTCGGCAGCGTGCCGAACATCGTGCCCCAGCCGACCGCCGAGCCGACATAGATGTCCGCGGCAGTGAAGCGATCACCCGCGATATAGGGATGCGCCGACACCGCCTTCTCCAGCACATCGACGGCCAGGTCGTAATTGCCATAGCCGAACATCCGGCCCTGATCGGCCGACGGCTCGAACTTGGCGAAGTTGTTGGTCACCGCCTGCTCGACCGGGCCGGCCGCGAAGAACAGCCAGCGATAATAGTCCGCCCGCTCCTCCGCCGTGGGCGCCAGCCCCGCTTCGGGAAACGCCTCGGCCAGATAGGCGCAGATCGCCGCGCATTCGGTGACGACCCGGCCCTTGTGGACGATCGCCGGCACCTTCCCCATCGGGTTGATGCCGAGATAGTCCTCGCCCTTCATCGTCGTGCCATATTCGACGACCTGCGTTTCATAGGCGGCACCCACCTCTTCCAGCGCCCAGCGGGCAATCCGCCCGCGCGACTGGGGATGGGTGTAGAAGATCAGTTCGTCTGCCATGGCCTGCCTCCGAATCGTCAGAACATAACGTGAACTCGTATTGACCGGCCGTCAAGCCGCCTCAGAGGGTGGCGAAGGTCGCCAGCAGCCGGTCCCAGGCACGATTGGCCTCGGCGGGGTTGTAGACCTGGCTGTCCGGCGGGCACCAGCCGTGCATCGTGCCCTTGTAGACCTCGATCTCGGCGGGGAGCTTCGCGGCGGCGAACGCGGCGCGCAGCTTGTCCTTGTCGCCCGGCGCGCGGCCGTCGTCATTCTCGGCGATGGCGATCAGGAAGCGCGCCTTCATGGTGGGCACCAGCGCGAGCAGCCCGTCCGCCGCAAGCCCGCCGCCATGGAAGGTCGCCGCGCCGCGTACCCGGGCGGGCGATGCCGCCGCGGTGAGCATCACCAGCGGTCCGCCCATGCAATAGCCGGTCGTCCCGATGCCACGCTTCCTGTCGACTTCCTTCTCGCCATCCACCCAGGCGATAAAGGCCGCCGCGTCGCGCTGGGCCGCCTCGTTCGTGAGCAGCGCCCGCCACGGCGTGACCTTGGCACGCAGGGCATCGTCGAACCCCTGGCCTTCGGTGACGAACGGCGTCTTGGTCGAGCGGTAGAACTGGTTGACCGTCAGCACCGCATAGCCCGATTGCGCGAGCCGGTCGGCCATCTGGCGGAAGGCGGGGCGCAGGCCGAAAATGTCCGGCCATACGATCACGGCGGGATGCTTGCCCTTGGCCGGTGCGACGAAATAGGCATCGCAGCTGCCGTCCGGCGTGACGATGGTGACGTCGCGCCCCCTGATCTCCGCCGCATTGGCCGGAACCGGCAACAGCGCGACCACTCCAGCCGCAGCCGCGCCCGCGCCGAATTCGCGCCGGGTCATCAGGAAGTCGGCGTTGTCGGCGGCGGTCAGGTCGTCACACATGGGATCTCTCCAGGATGCGCGCCCGGCCGTCCCGAGTCGCGGACGCGAGGCTACACGCCCCGCCCCGTCCTGCCGAGGCTCGACAGCGCGCCCCGCCCGCTGCCATGCTTCCCGCCTGCAAAGGGGGAGGCAGCACATGGATCTTCAGGCCTATTTCGCGCGCACCGGCCAGCCGCAGCCGACCACGCCGGACCGCGTCACGCTCGCCCAGCTGATGCAGGCGCATCTCGCAACCTTTCCCTTCGAGAATATCGACGTGCAGCTCGGCACGCCCATCTCGATCGATCCGGATGCGATCTTCGACAAGCTGGTGACGCGCCGGCGCGGCGGCTGGTGCTTCGAGCAGAACGGGCTGTTCGGCCGGGTGCTGGAGGCGCTGGGCTATGACGTCCGCCGCATCTCCGCCGGCGTGATGCGGCACGTGATCGGCGAGATGTCGCTGGGCAACCATCTCGCGCTGCTGGTCAGGCTGGAAGGCCGGCTATGGCTGGTCGATGTCGGCTTTGGCGGCAGCCAGGCGGCACCCCTGCCCTTCGAAGCCGGGAATGCCCAATTCGCACCCTATGCGGTGGCGCTGCGCGAAGTGGATGGCTGGTGGCGCTTCGAGGAGCGCTATGGCGAGGGCGATCCGTTCAGCTACGATTTCAGCGATGCGCCCGCCGATGAGGCGCTGTTCGCCCGGCGCTGCGCCGAGCTGCAGGCCGCGCCGCAATCGCCCTTCGTCCAGAACCTCGTGGTCCAGCAGCGCCGCGGCGACATCCACAGCATATTGCGCGGGCGCGTCCTCATCACGCGCAGCCCCGAGGGCGAGACGAGCGAGACCCTCCAGAACGCAGAAGCGCTGGTCGAGCGGCTCGACCAGCGCTTCGGTTTGGCGGTGCCGGAAGCAGCGGGGCTATGGGACGCGATCTGCGCCCGCCACGCTGCCCTGTTCCCGGACGCTTAGTTGCTGTTGTTGGTACGGAACAGTGTCTCGGCGGTGTGCTCGATCGGCGCGGCCGGCGCGTCGTCGCCATGGCCTTCGGCCTCGCGGGCCGCGGCGGTGCGCTCGGCGCGGAGCTGCTCGATCAGCGCCTCGCGGTCGCCCTCGAGGCGGGTATCGACCTGCGCCTCGATGCCGGCGGCCTTGGCGGCCTTGGCGACCAGCGCGTCAAGCTCGCGCTGCGAAGTGAGGCCCAGCGTCACCGGGTCCTTCGGCACGATGTTGGCGATGTTCCAGTGGCTGCGATCGCGAATCGCGGCGATGGTGGTGCGGGTGGTGCCGATCAGCTTGCCGATCGCGCCGTCCGAAATCTCCGGATGGTTGCGCAGGATCCAGGCGATGCCGTCGGGCTTGTCCTGGCGCTTCGACACCGGGGTGTAGCGCGGGCCCTTGGTGCGGCGGACCTGCTCGGGGCCCTTGAGCATCTTGAGGACGTAGTTCGGGTCCTTCTGGCCCTTCTCGATCTCGTCCATCGTCAGCTCGTGCGCGCGGACCGGATCGCGACCGGTGAGCTTGGTCGCGGCGGTATCGTCGGCGATCGCCTGGACCTCGAGGATATGCAGGCCGCAGAACTCCGCGATCTGATCGAACGAGAGCGAAGTGTTGTCGACCAGCCAGGAAGCGGTCGCATGCGGCATCAGCGGCTGGGCCACTTTTCGTCTCCAGAAATAGAAAGGGCCACCCTTCACGGGTGGCCTGTCACGGCGCCGACTTAATGCCATGCGGCGCGAAGAGCAAGAAAAAGGGACAGCTGAAGAGTCTTACAACAATCGTCACTCCGGCCTTGAGCCGGGTTCCCGCTGCCTTGCCCTGCAAAAAGAAGAAGCAGGATCCCGGCTAAAACCGGGATGACGACGGGGGAAATGACGTTCCCAACCTACGCCGCCGCCCGCTCCCCATGCATCGGATGCAGCGCATTGAGGAACTGGCGCGCGCTGGCTTCCCAGGTGAAGGTCCGGCCATAGGCGGCACAGGCCGCGCGATCCCGGGTCAGCGCGATGCCGATCGCCTTGGTCAGGTCAGCATCCATCGCGCCGGTCTCCGGGGTCAGCACGTCGATCGGCCCGGTGACGGGATAGCCGGCGACCGGCACGCCACAGGCCAGCGCCTCGATCATCACCAGCCCGAACGTGTCGGTCTTGCTCGGGAAGACGAAGACGTCGGCGGCGGCATAGGCGGATGCGAGCTCGGGGCCGAACATCGGGCCCAGGAACTTCGCTTCCGGGAAGCGTGCCTGAAGCGAGGCGCGGGCCGGGCCATCGCCCACTACCACCTTGGTGCCCGGATGCGAGGTCTTCAGGAAGGCCTCGATATTCTTCTCGATCGCGACGCGGCCGACATAGAGCTGCACCGGCCCGTCCAGCCCCTGCATCGCCGGATGCGGCGCGATGCCCGGGTGGAAGTTCGCCAGGTCCACGCCGCGGCCCCAATGCTTCACATGGGACAGGCCATGGTCGATCAGCGACTGGCGGATGGAAGGGGTGGAGGCCAGGATCGCCTGGCTCGGCGCGTGGAACCACTTGATGTAGCGCCAGATCCATTCGGCCGGCACGCCCGATCGCGCCGAGACATAGTCCGGGAACTGGGTGTGGTACGCCGTGGTGAACGGCATGTCGTGGCGGATGCACCAGCGCCGCGCGGCAACGCAGAGCGGCCCCTCGGTCGCGAGGTGGATCGCCGTCGGATTGAATTCCTCCAGCATCGCCCCAACGCTGGCGACCCGCGCCAGCGCCAGCCGGATCTCCGGATAGGTCGGGCACGGCAGCGAATAGAAGAGATCGGGCGAGATCACGATGACCTTGTGGCCCTGTTTTTCCAGCACCGCGCGCACCGATTGCAGCGTGCGCACGACTCCGTTCACCTGGGGCTCCCAGGCGTCTGTCACTATGGCTATCCGCACGGGTCCGACCTCCGTTGCCGCCGTCACGCAGCCGCCAGTCTGACCCCGGACGCTAGTTCGCTTTCGCGCTTCGCCATCTCTTCGGCCCAATGGAGAATTTCCATCGTACCGTCGTAATGCTCCACGAGCGCGGTGCAACCCTCCACCCAATCGCCGTCATTGTAATAGGCGATGCCTTCGATGTCGCGCATCTCGGCCGTGTGGATATGTCCGGCGATCACGCCGTCGACTCCCCGCGCACCGGCTTCGTGCGCGACGATCTCTTCGAACTTGGAAATGAACTCGACTGCGTTCTTCACCTTGGCCTTGGCGTATTTGCTCAGCGACCAATAGGGCATGTCGAGCATGCGGCGGACGCGGTTCACCAGCCGGTTGAGGCCCATCATCATCTCGTAGGCGGCATCGCCCAGATGCGCTAGCCAGCGGTGCGACATGGTGATCGCGTCGAACTCGTCGCCGTGCAGCACGAGCAGGCGGCGGCCGTCGGCGGTGGTGTGGATCGCCTGGCGGCGGATATGCACGCCGCCGAAGTTCAGGCCCGAGAACTGGCGGAACATCTCGTCATGGTTGCCCGGGATATAGACGATCTCGGTGCCCCGCTTGGCGCGCTTCAGGAAGCGCCAAACGATGTCGTTGTGCGAATCGGGCCAGTAGAAGCGCTTCTTGAGCGCCCAGCCGTCGAGGATGTCGCCGACCAGGTACATCACGTCGCAATCGACATGATCGAGGAAGTCGATGAGCATTTCGGCATTGCAGCCACGCGTGCCGAGATGGACGTCGCTGATCCAGACCGTGCGGTAGCGCTTGCGCTCGGTGACCGCCTTTTCGGGGATCGACGGAGTCGAAGCGTGGAAGTCCGCGAGATGCTGCGTGTCGAACGGAAGCCTCGTGATCGTGGCCATTTAACCAGCCCTGCAAATGCCCTTGCCTGGACCGGGTAAATGGCCGCGGAATATTACATTTCGAATCGTTTCGACTTCACGCGGATGTCACAGAACTGTGCATAATGGTCAGATTCCGCCCGCCGAATCAGGCGGTTATCGGAATATGCCGCGGATGCGCCGCGACCCGGTCGATCCAGGCGCGGACATTCGGATAGGGCTGCAGGCTGAACCCGCCATCCTCCGCGACATGGGTATAGGCATAGAGCGCGATGTCGGCGAGCGTCAGCCGGTCGATCACGAACCAGTCGCGCGCCTCAAGATGCTCGTCCATCAACGCCAGCGCCGCCTCGCCCGCCGCCTGCTTGCCCGGCAGATTCGCCTGCTGGACCGCGCTCAGCTGATCGAACCCCACCCACTTCGCCCAGAAGCGCAGCGTCGCGACATTGGGCTCGTGGTTATACTGCTCCCAGAACAGCCAGCGCAGCATGTCCGCTCGCTCGAACCGATCGTGCGGGATCAGATCGCTGCCATCGGCTAGGTAGAAGCAGGCCGCATTGCTCTCGGGCAGGAAATCCTCGCCGACCTGCAGCGTCGGGATCCGGCCATTGGCGTTGACCTGGGCGAGGAATTCCGGCGTCCGCGTCTCGCCCTGCATGATGTCGTACTCGCGCCGCTCGAGCGGCAGGCCGAGATGCGCGGCGGTCAGCCGGATCTTGTAGCAATTGCCCGAGGCGGCATATTCGTGAAGCACCAGCGCGGCCATCATTCCCTCCCTTTTTTGTCTACCCGCCTTTCGAGCGCTCCCGCACCCCGGGTCCAACAAATTGCGCGCACCCAATCATAAGCCCAGCTGATCGATCCACACGGTCCTCGGGGCAATACGCCTACGCATTGGCCCCTAGGCACGCTCCGCCCCTCTATAAACCGAAATGGGGACAATGGAGACGCCGCGTGCACGGCCTGGACAGTATCAGACAGGAACATCGCGAACTGCTTCGCCTTACCGAAGCCGTGATGGAGGCCGCCGGCGCGATCGAACCCAGCTTCGACAAGATCGCCGCCGCGCGCCACGCGCTCGGCCAGGCCGGCAGCCGCCATGTCATCGGCAAGCTGTCGACGATCACCCAGGCGCTCCAGGCCAGCGCCGACCCCGCCCACCGCGCGCTCGGCCGCCGCTTCACCGACGAGCTGATGACTCTGCGCCAGAGCGCCAGCGAGCATTACGGCCTGTGGACGATGGCCCGGGTGAAGGAAGACCCCCGCGAGTTCCGCATGGCGGTGCGCAGCCAGTATCGCGCGCTCAAGGCGCGGGTCGACTGGGAAGAGGCCGAAGTCTTCCCCGTCGTCGCCCGGCTGCTCGCCGCGCCAGCCAACCCGGCGCAGCGCGCCGCAGGAATCAGATAAGCCCGTTCTCCACGCGCCAGCGCACCGTCCGGCGGTGCCACAGCCAGATCGCCAGCCCCAGCCCGGCAAGGAACAGCCAGCCCCAGAGGTGCGACCACCAGGGGATCATGCTGGTCGCGCGCATGTCGCGACCATTGGCCTTGTCGAGCGCGGCGAAGCCCAGGTCATTGAGCGGCGCCGCCACCACGCCCCAGTCCGAGCTGAAATAGAGCACATGGCCATATTCGGCGGTGTACCAGAAGGGCATGCCGAGGAACGTCGTCTCGCGCACCGAATAGCCGAGCCGGGGCGCGCTCATATTGGCATGCGACGCTACGCCCCGCCCGACGCCGTACTGCGCATATTGCGCCCGCTTGATCGCGATATACTGCTCCACCTTGCTCGGGACGCGCTCGATATGGACGCCATAGTCGTCGATCGCCGAGATCATGTCGCCGAGCTCGGGCGGCACCTTAACATCGGCCAGCGCATCCACCGTCGGCCGGCTCGCCGCCACCCAATAGCGGTCCGACAGCACCAGCGCGTAGAGCAGCAGGATCGCCAATGCCCCCACAACCAGTGAGAACGCCCATTCCTTCCGAACAAATCCCATAGGTCCCCTCCCCCAAGGTGCCTGTGCCGAAACGCTCTTCACGCTTCGTCATCCCAGCGAAGGGGATGACGGTGCAAACGATCAGTTCCCCGAGCGCGCCTTTCGCCCGCCGGACGGCGCCGGCCTGCCGTCTTCATCGTCGGACGATGCCGCCACGATGTTCTTCGAGCCGAGGTCCGCCGCGCCGGCGACCAGACCGTCGAGCGTGCCGCCGTCGAAACCCAGTTCGCGCATCAGCCCGTCGATCACCGGTGCCTGGGCCCGGTAGCGCAGCGCCGCGGCGACCGCCGAATTTGCTAGGTTGCGATCGCCTTCCCCGCCCGCATCCGCGACACCGGCCGCACCGCCACGCCCGGTGATGCCGTCGACCTGGACGATCTTGATCGAATCGATCGCCTCGAGCGGCTTGGAGGCTTCGCGGATCACTTCCGGCAGCACCTTGAGCAGCGCCAGCTTGGTCTGGAGCGACATGGTCTCGGACGAGAGCAGGTTCGCCGCCTCGT
This sequence comes from Sphingomonas kyeonggiensis, assembly GCF_014204495.1. Lineage (GTDB taxonomy): Bacteria > Pseudomonadota > Alphaproteobacteria > Sphingomonadales > Sphingomonadaceae > Sphingomonas > Sphingomonas kyeonggiensis_A. The sequence goes on from NZ_JACHLN010000004.1 coordinate 333,604, forward strand.
TGATCGCGCGCTGGCCGGCGGCTTCCACTTCGAAGCGCACCCGGTCCGCCTCGGCCTTGAGCTTGGCGGCCTCCGCCTCGCCCTCGGCCTGGAGGCGGGCCGCCTCGGCGCGGTCGGACGCGGCCTGCTTCTCGGCATCGGCCTGCACCTTGATGCCGATCGCGGCACGCTCGGCCTCACGCGCGGCGTCGATCAGCTCGATCCGCTTCTGGCGCTCGGCGACCTCGGCCTCGCGCGCGGTGCCGACGCGTTCCTCCGCGACCACCGCCTCGGCACGCGCCTTGTCCGCCTCGGCCTTGGCCTGGCTTTCCTCGCGGCTCTTGTTCTGCACCGCGATCTGCTGCTCCTGCCGGGCAAGCTCGAGCGCCTGTTGCTGCGCGATCTTGGCCTGCTGCACGGTGCGGTCGGCCTCGATCTGCTGGCTGTCGACCAGCTTCTTGGCCTCGATCCGCGCCTGATCGGCTTCCTGCTGGCGCAGCGCCTGCTCGCGCGCGACTTCCGCGGCCTGCTCGGCGCGACGCATCTCGACTTCGCGCTCCTGCTCCAGCCGGGCGAACTCGGTGTCGCGGCTGATCAGGAAGGACTGGCGCTGCGCCTCGAGATTCTTGCTCTCGATCTGCACGCGGGTGTCCTGCTCGATGTCGTTGCGCGCCTTCTTGCGCAGCTCGATCTGCTCGGTGAGCTTGGTCAGGCCCTCGGCGTCGAACGCGTTGTTGGCGTTGAAATGCTCGATCGACGTCTGGTCTAGGCCGGTCAGCGACACAGACTCCAGCTCCAGGCCGTTCATCGCGAGATCGACCGACGAGACCTGCTGCACCTTCTGGACGAAGTCGGCGCGCTGCTCGTGGAGCTGCGCCATCGTCATGCCGGCGGCGACCGAGCGCAGCGCGTCGACGAACTTGCCCTCGACCAGTTCCTTGAGCGCATCGGGGTTCATCGTGCGCATGCCCAGCGTCTGCGCGGCGATCGCGATTGCCTGGGCATCGGGGCGGACGCGGACATAGAATTCCGCCTTCACATCGATGCGCAGCCGATCGAGCGTGATCAGCGCGTCCATGTTCTTGCGCTCCACCGCGAGGCGCACGGTGTTCATGTTCACCGGCATCGTCTCATGGAACACCGGCAGGACGAGCGCGCCGCCGTTGATCACCACCTTCTCGCCGCCAAAACCCGTGCGGACGAAACCGATCTCCTTCGAGGCGCGCTTGTAGAGCCGCGCCAGCGTGAGGCCGAGGATCAGCAGCGCGAACAGCGCGATGCCGGCATAGATCAGATACGGAATCATCGAAGTGGCTCCTGCGGGCACGATCGCGTTCATGGGGTCACCCATCCAGACGTGGTAAGTGGAAATCGCCGCGCGAGATCGCGCGGAAGCATTCGCCCTCGCGGCGGACAAGCAGCACGCGCTCGCCTTCCTCGAAGACCTGGCCGGCATTGTCGGGCTCGACCATGATGTAGTGGACCTGGCCGTGGTGGTCCTCGGCCCGCGCCCGCGCCGGCGAGCCGGTGCTGGCCCGGCCGGTGACGATCTGCGCGCTGGTCCCGACCAGCACGTCGAGCGGGACGGCGGTGGTGAAGTCGCGCGGCAGGATCGGCGCCAGCAGGCGCGCGGCAAGGCCGGTGAGCGGCAGTGCGGCGACGCCGACCAGCGGCACCGCGGCGACGGTCGACAGCGGTTCGCCGGTCCAGTCGCGCAGCAGCTGCTGCAGCGCCAGCCCCCCGATCCCGAAGATCGCCAGGAAGACCACGATCAGCATCAGCAGCGGCAGCCGCCCGACACCGAGCCAGGAAAGGAAATCGAAGTGAAAGTCGCCTTCGACGTGCAGGTCCGAATCCACGTCGTGGCCGAAGCCGATCACCTGCACCAGGCCGATGAGCAGCATCAGCAATACCGCGACGACGAACGCGAAATTCCCCTCCGCGAGAAGAAACGCAAGCACCCTGGATCCCCCGATTCGAAGGGGGATGCTAATTGCCGGAAACTCGTTTCCCTAGCGAAATCGGCACCGTTTCAGGGGGCTGGGGCGTAGAGTTGGTAGCCCCGCCCCTCTTTGCCGCCATCCATCTTACTACCGTCGTCCATCTCTCTACCGTCATCCCCGCGAAGGCGGGGATCCAGAGCCAAGCAACAGGGAGTGTGAGGCCAGCCTTGCCGTTTCCGGTAAGCGCACGTTCAATTGCTTCGCACTTCCCGAGCTACCCTGGATCCCCGCCTTCGCGGGGATGACGAATTTGAGTGCGGAGGGTGGCCGGCGCGCCCTGCTCTCACCCCACCGTCAGCACGATCTTCCCGACATGATCCCCCGCTTCCATCCGGGCATGCGCACCAGCCGCATCGGCCAGCGGGAAGGTCTCGTCGATCACCGGCTTCAGCTTGCCCTCGGCCACGAACGGCCACACCGCGCGGTGGATCTCGTCGGCGAGCAGGCTCTTGAACTCCACCGAGCGCGGGCGGAGCGTCGATCCGGTCAGCGTCAGCCGCTTGCGCATGATCTCGAAGATCGGGATCGTCGCCTGCAGCCCGCCTTGCACCGCGATCGAGACGTGCCGCCCGTCTTCGGCCAGGCACTGGAGGTTGCGCGGCACATAGTCGCCGCCCACCATGTCGAGCACGATGTTCACGCCCTTGCCGCCGGTGATCTCCTGCACCCGCGCGACGAAATCCTCGGTCTTGTAGTTGATCGCGTGGTCTGCACCGATCCGCTTCGCAGCTTCGCACTTCTCGTCCGATCCGGCGGTGACGATGATCGTCAGCCCGAACAGGTTGGCGAGATGGATCGCCATCGTGCCGATGCCGCTGGTGCCGCCGTGCACCAGGATCCAGTCGCCATCCACGGCATAGGCGCGCTCGAACACGTTGCTCCACACGGTGAACAGCGTCTCGGGGATCGCGGCGGCCTCGACCATCGAGATCGCCGGCGGCACCGGCAGGCACTGGCCGATCGGCGCCACGGCATATTCGGCATAGGCGCCGCCCGCGATCAGCGCGCAGACCGGCGTGCCGATCACTTCGCCTGGAACGCCCTCGCCCAGCGCGACCACCTTGCCCGCGATCTCCATGCCCAGGATCGAGGGGGCGCCCGGCGGCGGCGGGTACATGCCCTTGCGCTGCATCACCTCGGGGCGGTTCACCCCGGCGGCGGCGACCTTGACCAGCACTTCGCCCGGCCCCGGCTGCGGTATGGGGCGCGACACCGGCACCAGCACCTCGGGCCCACCGGGCGCCTCGGGATCGATTGCCAGCATCGTTTCCGGAAGAGCCATTGCCGTGTCGCTTTCGAACGCAGGAGAAACCGTTGGCCTTATTGACATCGGCCCTGCCAGGGTCAACGCTGCCTCCCATGGACGCCGACGAAAATCTTCCGCGTCGCAAGGACGACCTCGTCGCCCAGCTCGGACGCCAGGACCTCGATCCCCTTTCGGTTGAGGAACTTAGCGAGCGCATTGCGATGCTAGAGGCCGAGATAGATCGGACTCGAACCAAAATTTCACGCGCCATTAACCACCGCGCAAGCGCGGACGCTCTATTTAGGAAATGAGCGTGACGGCACCGGAGATGGGGCGAAACGCCATTCTACTCCGGTGCGGGGCCGCTGCGCTTGATGCGGGGCCCATGCCTCCCGACATAAGGGGAGACAGGGGCCGCGTATCCTTTTCGGCCCACAGGAGTTGTAGCTGAATGCCTAGTTTCGCCTCCGCCCTCGAATCGACCCTCCACAAGGCGCTCGAAGCCGCGAGCTCGCGACGCCATGAATATGCCACGCTCGAGCATCTGCTGCTCGCGCTCGTCGACGACGAGCATGCGAGCAAGGTGATGAGCGCGTGCGGGGTAGATCTGGGCGAGCTCAAGAATACCGTCGCGCACTATCTCGATACCGAGCTCGAAGCGCTCAAGGTCGATCAGGCGACCGATCCGTCGCCGACCAGCGGCTTCCAGCGCGTCGTCCAGCGCGCGATCCTCCACGTCCAGTCCTCGGGCCGCGACGAAGTGACCGGCGCGAACGTGCTCGTCGCGCTGTTCAGCGAGCGCGAGAGTTATGCCGTCTATTTCCTGCAGCAGCAGGACATGAGCCGCCTCGATGCGGTGAGCTATATCTCGCACGGCGTCGGCAAGGGCGGCACCGGCAGCACCGAATCGACTCCGCCCAAGGGCGCTGCGGACGAGGACAAGTCGTCCAAGCAGGAAACCAAGTCGGGCAAGGGCGAGAGCGCGCTCAAGCAGTTCACCGTCGATCTCAACGAGAAGGCGAAGAACGGCAAGGTCGATCCGCTGATCGGCCGCGGGCCCGAAGTCGATCGCACGATCCAGATCCTGTGCCGCCGCTCGAAGAACAACCCGCTCTATGTGGGCGATCCGGGCGTGGGCAAGACCGCGATCGCGGAAGGCCTGGCGCGCAAGATCGTCGAGGGCGAAGTGCCCGACGTGCTCAAGGAAGCGGTGATCTACTCGCTCGACATGGGCGCGCTGCTCGCCGGCACCCGCTATCGCGGTGACTTCGAGGAGCGCCTGAAGCAGGTCGTCAACGAGCTGGAGAAGCTGCCCCACGCGGTCCTCTTCATCGACGAGATCCACACCGTGATCGGTGCCGGCGCCACCAGCGGCGGCGCGATGGACGCGTCGAACCTGCTCAAGCCGGCGCTGTCGGGCGGCTCGATCCGCTGCATCGGCTCGACCACCTACAAGGAGTTCCGCAACCACTTCGAGAAGGACCGGGCGCTGCTCCGTCGCTTCCAGAAGATCGACGTGAACGAGCCGACGGTCGAGGACACGATCAAGATCCTCGCCGGCCTGCGCTCGGCGTTCGAGGAGCATCATCACCTCAAGTACACCCCCGACGCGATCAAGTCGGCGGTGGAGCTTTCGGCGCGCTACATCAACGACCGCAAGCTGCCGGACAAGGCGATCGACGTGATCGACGAGGCCGGTGCGATGCAGATGCTGGTACCGCCCTCGAAGCGCAAGAAAACGATCACGCCCAAGGAAATCGAGCAGGTCATCGCGACCATGGCTCGAATCCCTCCGAAGAGCGTGTCCACCGACGACACAAAAACGCTCGCGAACCTGGAAACGGATCTCAAGCGGGTGGTGTTCGGCCAGGACAAGGCGATCGAGGTGCTGTCCTCGGCGATCAAGCTCAGCCGTGCAGGCCTGCGCGATCCGGACAAGCCGATCGGCAACTACCTGTTCTCGGGCCCGACCGGCGTCGGCAAGACCGAGGTGGCGAAGCAGCTCGCCGAGCTGCTCGGCATCCCGCTCCAGCGCTTCGACATGTCCGAATATATGGAGCGTCACTCGGTCAGCCGCCTGATCGGTGCCCCTCCGGGCTATGTCGGCTATGATCAGGGTGGCCTGCTCACCGACGCGGTCGACCAGCAGCCGCATTCGGTGCTCCTGCTCGACGAGATCGAGAAGGCGCATCCGGACCTGTTCAACATCCTGCTGCAGGTGATGGACAACGGCAAGCTGACCGATCACCACGGCAAGACGGTCGATTTCCGCAACGTGATCCTGATCATGACCACGAATGCGGGCGCGTCGGACATGGCCAAGGAGTCGATCGGCTTCGGCGAGATGAGCCGCGACGACGTTCAGGAAGAGGCGGTGAAGAAGCTCTTCACCCCCGAATTCCGCAACCGTCTCGATGCGATCGTGCCGTTCGACTATCTGCCGCCGGCAGTAGTCACGCGGGTGGTCGACAAGTTCATCCTCCAGCTCGAGCTGCAGCTGGCGGATCGCGGCGTCCACATCCAGCTCGACGAGGCGGCGAAGAACTGGCTCACCGAGCGCGGCTACGACAAGCTCTATGGTGCGCGCCCGATGGGCCGCCTCATCCAGGAGAAGATCAAGCAGCCGCTGGCCGAGGAGCTGCTGTTCGGCAAGCTCGTCCATGGCGGCGAGGTCAATGTGAAGCTCAAGGACAATGCCCTGAGCTTCCAGGTCACCCAGGCCGCGCCCAAGCCGAAAAAGGGCAAGAAGGAAGCCGCCAAGGCTTCCAAATAAGCCATCGCCCAAGCCAATGTACGGGCCGGGAGGAAACTCCCGGCCCGTTTCATTTTGCCCGGGCCCGCTTCTGCGATAGTCTCTCCGTCGCACCGAAATTCACTTTGGTCGCCGGAAGAGCGCTGTTCGTCGTACGCGACATGACCGCGCCGCTTCGCGTGCATAGCCGGGCCGCCGCCACTCCCCAGGCCGCGGGTTCGATCGGCACGGGGACATAACCGGCGACTATGGTTGATGTGTAATATACGAATAACACACCCTTGCAATTTCGTTCCGATGTCGTAAGGGGCGCTCGCGTTTTCGGGTCGCAGCCATGGTTTTCCAGGGAGAATCCGAATGCGACCGAAGATAATGAAGATGTTGGGTGCCGGCACGGCGCTGGCTGGCCTGCTTGCCGCAGGCCTGGTTGTCGCCCAGACCAGCGAGACCGCGCCCGAGGCGCGCTATGTGATGGATATCGGCACCACCGCCGGGATGATGGGCCAGGGCGACAGCCGCGAGATGGTGCTGCGCCTCGGCTCGCGCCTGCCCGCCACTGGCGGCGCGCCCAAGGCCGATCACTTCCTGCCCGAGGGCATGCGCATGGGCGCTTCCGTGCCGCTCGTCACGCCGGAGCCGAACAAGCCGGCCAAGGAAGAGTATAAGTTCGAGCGGCCCAAGGGCCGCATGCTGATCTACTGGGGCTGCGGCGCGCATGTCGGCCCGGGCCAGCCGGTGATCATCGATTTCGCCAAGGTCGCCAAGGGCCAGATGCCGCCCGACCTGTTCGCCGCCGGCATTCCGGCCGAGCTCGGCCCTCGCCCCGGCAACAGCCGCACCTATGGCGATTGGCCGAACGGCAAGGGCAATGCCCAGGTGCGCGGCAATTCCTCGCTGATCGGCCAGCATCGGATCGCGGGCAATTACAGCCCCGAGATCAGTTTCGCGCTGAACCAGGACTTCATGAGCGCCCCGCGCGTGAAGGCCGGCCAGGCGGCCGATGGATCGATCCCGCTCAACTGGGGCCAGGTGCCTTTGGCGACCGGCTATTATGCCTGGGCGATGGGCACCGGCGATCGCAAGGACGGCGACATGGTGTGGTGGGCTTCGTCCGCCACGCGCCAGTTCGGCGGCGACCTGTGGAGCTGGCTGTCGCCGGCGACGGTCAACCGGCTGATCGGCCAGAAGGTGGTGATGCCGGCAACACAGACGAGCTGCACCATCCCCACCGAGGTGAAGGCCGCTGCCGGCGAAATGATGATGGGCTTCCTCTATGCCTATGGTCCGGAAGCGAACTTCGCGTTCCCGGAACGGCCCAAGGATCCCAAGATCGCCTGGCGCCCGAAATGGACCGCCAAGGCGCGCTATCGCTCGATGGCCAATTTCATGACCGGCATGCCCGACATGGGCGACGCAATGCGCGGTCAGATGCCTGCAAACCAGGACGGCCAGCCCGAGCAGCCGAAGCCCAAGCCCTGCAAGCCCAAGCTGGGTGGCCTGCTCAAGCGCGCCGCCGGCCTGGGCGGCGGCTGCTGAACGCTTTTACGGTTCCCTAGGGAGCGGGGGCGGCAGCGTATCGCCGTCCCCGCCAAGCCGCTGCGACAAATAGCGTGCGGCTAAGGAGAATCCCGTAAATCTTTACGGGTTGTTTGTCATGTTGGGCGTAGGCCGTCCCCATGCCGGGGGTGCGCCTTTTCCACCTTGTTCTCCTGTGCGGTGTGTTTGCCCTTCTGCTGAGCATCGCGCCGCCCGCTCACGCGCAGCCACCCTCGACCGGCGACCTGCAAGTCTGTTTGCTGCGCGATACCGGGGGGATGAACCCGGCCGAACTCGTCCGCCATCCCGAACGCTTCGATTGCACCACCAAGCAGTACAAGCTTGGTCCAGGCGATTACTGGGCGCTATCCCAGCCGATCAACGCCGTCTCCACCCCCGAACGGCCGCTGGTGATCAACTTCGCCAGCCTTTGGCAGCAGCGGCTCTCGGCGCGGCTCTTCTACGCGGACGGCCATGTTCATCGCTACCGGACCGATGCCCGCGGCATCACCCCGCTGATCCAGCTCGGTGCGCTTGCCGCCCTGCCGGTTCCACCCTCGAAGGCGCCCCTGGCTCGCGTGCTCTGGCATGTCGAGGGCGCGGCCAATGTCCGTGGCGTGCTGCTCGGTGCCGAACTCAGCGACACGCAGCGGATCGCCACGACCAACCTCGCCATGGCCGCGCTCTACACCGGGTTCGCCGGGATGTGCCTGGCGCTGATCGTCTACAACTTCGCGCTGTGGTGCGCGATGCGCTACCGCTTCCAGCTCCATTATTGCGCGCTGCTTACGGTGCTCGTCGGCTATGGCCTGTCGTCCTCGGGCGCGATGGCCTGGTTCTGGCCGGACATGGTCAACAACGACCGGCTGCGCTTCAATTATCTGTTCCTGGGACTGGCCGGCGGCGCCGCGGCACTGTTCACCCTCAGCTTCTTCGAGATGAAGATCCGCTCGCGCCGGCTCGACATCTATACCCGCGTGGTCGCCACCGCGGTGCCGCTGTCGGGCATCGTCGTATTCCTGTTCGGCGCGATCGACCTGCGCCTGGCCGACATGTTCTACACGCTGACCATCCTCGGCCTGATTTCGATCGTGGTGCCCACGCTCTGGTACGCCTGGATGCAGCGGTCGCATTTCCTGTGGCTGTTCGCCCTTGCCTGGAGCGCGCCGGTCGTGCTCGCGATGATGCGGGTCCTCGCCAATCTCCATGTGCTGCCCTGGAGCTTCTGGCTCGACAATTCGACGATCGTCTCGATGATGTTCGAAGCGCTCGTCTCGGCGCTGGCCGTCGCCTATCGCATCAAGTTCCTGCGCGACGAGCGCGACGAGGCGATCACCCGCGAAGTGCTCGCCCGCCGCCTCGCCGATACCGATCCGCTCACCGGCCTGCTCAACCGCCGCGCCTTCCTCGACCAGGCACTGGGCCGCCCGGGCGAGCAGCAGCTGCTGATCGTCGACATCGATCACTTCAAGCGCGTCAACGAGACGCTCGGCCATGACGGGGGCGACGAGGTGCTGCGCCTGTTCGCCCGCACGCTGCGCTCCGCCACGCCGGCGGATTCGCTGGTCGCCCGGCTGGGCGGCGAGGAATTCGCGCTGCTTTCGCACAGCAGCACCCCGATCGAGCCCGAGCAGCTGCTCAACAAGCTCCGCCAGACCCGCATGCCCTTCGACCTCAAGGTCACCGCCAGCATCGGCGCCTGCACCGGCCCGCTCGCCGACGACAAGAACTGGAAGGCGCTCTATCGCTGCGCCGACATCGCCCTGTTCGAGGCCAAGTCGGCCGGCCGGGACCGCGCCAGAGCTCGCCGCGAAGCGGCCTGATCCGGGCACCGCGAAGCCGCCTGATTCGCTTGCCCGGATGCGGCTTCGGGCGTATGCGGGTAACCATGTCGGGACGAGCCAGAAAGATCGCTTTCGGGGCGCTAGCTGCGCTTGCACTGCTCGCCGTCGCTTCCCCCAATCGCCGCGCCGACATCGCCCTCCACATGCACCGCGTGGACGATCTCGCGCCGCAGCGGATCGAAGCCGTCGTCGATATCGGGATCTTCGCGATTTCCGTGCTCGTTACGTGGAGCAAGCGGCTTACGACTTGACCCCCACAAAGGCTTGCTTACACCAGTGTCAATGACTGACCCCGAACAGATCTGGCGTACCGCGTATCGTCACCCGGGTGCATGGGACACCCAGTTCCCGCCCCAATCCATGGTCGAGCTGTTCGAGGCGAGCGCCCGCGCCCACCCGCAGGCGCCCCTGCTCGATTTCATGGGCCGGCACTACAGCTATGGCGAGACGCTCGACGGCGTGAATCGCGTCGCCTGCGGGCTCAAGGCTCTGGGCTATGGCCCGGGCGACCGCATCGGGCTCTTCCTGCCCAACGTCCCGCATTACGTCGCCGCCTATTACGGCATCCTCAAGCTCGGCGCGACGGTGGTGAACTTCTCGCCGCTCTACACGGTCGAGGAACTGAGCCACCAGGTCGCCGATTCGGGCACGAGGCTGCTCTTCACCATCTCCGCCTCGGCGCTGCTGCCGACCGCGCTCAAGGTGCTCGAGCAGAGCGCGCTCGAGCGGCTGGTGGTCGGATCGGTCGCCGGCGCGCTGCCCCCGGCCAAGTCCTTCTTCTACCGGCTGTTCAAGAGCTCGGAAGTCACCGAGCGGCCGCATGACGAGCGGATCATCGCCTTCTCGAAGCTGATCGCCAATGACGGCGCCTGCGACGCGCCCAGCATCGACCCCGAGAAGGACGTCGCGCTGATCCAGTATACCGGCGGCACCACCGGCACGCCCAAGGGCGCGGTGCTCACCCACCAGAACCTGTCGGCCAATGCCCGCCAGGTCGCCCGGCTCGATCCGGAAATGGCCACCGCCAAGGACAGGATCCTCGGCGTCCTCCCCTTCTTCCATGTCTTCGCCAATACCTGCGTGCTCAACCGCACCGTGGTCACCGGCGGCGAGATCGTGATGCTGCCGCGCTTCAACGCCAAGCAGGCGCTGGCCGAGCTGCGCCGCACCCGCCCGCGCTCGCTGCCCGGCGTCCCGACCATGTACCAGGCGCTGCTCGATGCCCCCGGCATGAAGCCCGACGACTTCAAGTCGCTGCGCTTCTGCATCTCGGGCGGCGCGCCCCTGCCCGCCCAGCTCAAGGAAGAATGGGAGCGCGTCACCGGCGCCCGGGTGATCGAGGGCTATGGCCTGTCGGAGAGCTCGGGCGTGGTCTCGACCAATCCCTATACCGAGCTCAACAAGCCCGGCACGATCGGCCAGCCGATCCAGGGCACCCGCGTCCGCCTGGTCGACAAGGAAGACCCGACGCGTCCCCCGCCCGAGGGCGAGCCCGGCGAGATCGTCGTCCATGGCCCGCAGATCATGCAGGGTTACTGGAACCGCCCCGAGGCCGATGCCGAGGTGTTCGTCAGCGTCGATGGCGAGCCGCACTGGCTGCGCACCGGCGATGTCGGGCTGATCGACGAGGACGGCTATATCCAGATCGTCGACCGGCTGAAGGACATGATCGCGGTCGGCGGCTTCAAGGTGTTCCCGAGCCAGATCGAGGCGGTGCTGTACCAGAACCCGGCCGTTAAGGAGGCGCTCGTGATCGGCCTGCCCGATCCGTACCATGGCGAGATGCCGCACGCCTATGTGACGCTGGACGAGGACGCCACGCCGATCACCGGCGCCGCGCTGGCCCAGTGGGTCAACGCCCGTGTCGGCAAGCATGAGCGCGTCGCCGAGGTGGTGGTGCGCGAGAGCCTGCCCAAGACGATGGTCGGCAAGCTCAGCCGCAAGGACCTGCTGAACGAGGTTCGGGCGGAGACGACCTAGAGCGACCTCAATCCCCCGCCACCACATTCTTGCCGAACATCACCGCCTTCAGGTTCATGAACTCGTGTAGCCCCCAGGGGCCAAGCTCGCGGCCATGGCCCGACAGCTTCACCCCGCCGAACGGCGCCTCGGGCGTCGAGGCGAGCAGCGCGTTCACCGCGGTCATGCCGGCCTGGATATCGCGGGCGAAGCGCTCGATCTCGTCCTCGTCCTGCGTCCACACCGAGGAGCCGAGACCGTACGGCACGTCGTTGGCCAGTGCGATCGCCGCATCGATGTCGGCAACCTTGTAGACCGCCGCCACGGGTCCGAAGACTTCCTCCTTCGCCACGTCGCTCTCGGGGTCCATGTCGGTCAGCACGCCGGCGGTCATCCAGGCGCCCTCGCGCTCGATCTTCTCGCCCCCGAAGCGCAGCGTCGCGCCCTCCGCCACCGCCCGCTCGACCTGCTCCAGCACCGTGTCGCGCTGCGCCACGCTGGAGAGCGGCCCCATCGCCGTTTCCTTCTCCATGGGATCGCCGATCTTCAGCGCCTTCATCCCTGCCTCGAACTTCTCCAGGAACGCGTCATAGACATCGGCATGGACGATCATCCGCTTGGCGCAGATGCAGCTCTGCCCGGCATTCTGGGTGCGCGCGGTCACCGCCGTCTTCGCCGCCAGGTCGAGATCGGCCGAGGGCATCACGATCAGCGGATCGGAACCACCCAGCTCGAGCACCACCTTCTTGAGCGCTCGCCCGGCAGCCTGCGCCACCTGCATGCCCGCGCCTTCGCTGCCGGTCAGCGTCACCGCCACCACCCGCTTGTCGGCGATGATCGCGGCCACCTTGTCGGACTTTACGGCCAGGTTCTGGAACAGCCCGTCCGGCGCCCCGGCCGCCCCCATCATCTGCTGGATCAGCGCCGCGCAGCCCTGCACGTTCGAGGCATGCTTCAGCAGCCCGACATTGCCCGCCATGATCGTCGGCGCGAGGAAGCGGATCACCTGCCAATAAGGGAAGTTCCACGGCATCACCGCCAGCACCGGCCCCATCGGCAGCCAGCGCGCCACGGCGTGGCCGCCGCCGGCGGTCTGCACCGTTGTCGGCTCCAGATAGCCCGGCCCCGCCTTGGCATAGTGGCGGAAGCCGCTGATGCACTTCTCCACCTCGGCAATCGCACTCGCCAGCGTCTTGCCCATCTCGCGGGTCGCGGTTTCGGCCAGATGCTGCTTGTTGGCTTCCCAGGCATCCGCGATCTTGCCCAGCAATTCGGTCCGCTGTTCCAGCGACGAATCGCGCCACGACCGGAACCCCGCCTCGGCCCGGGCCAGCGCCGTCTCGATCCCGTCGGCATCCAGCTCCGGATAGGTTTCGATCGTCGCTCCGGTGGCGGGATTGATGCTGGTGAACATGGGCAAGTCTCCTTCAGCCGAGGTAACGCGGAGCTAGGGTGGAGGATGCCCGGTTGCAATCATACCGAGGCAGGTTGCCATCCAGCCCCGGCCCGGCGCATAGCGGGCGCATGGCAGAAGAAGCGGACGTAACTGCGCTCTCGTTCGAGGAAGCGCTGAAGGAACTGGAGCGCATCGTCGCTCGGCTGGAGAGTGGCGAGGCCCAGCTCCAGGAAGCGATCGACCTGTATGAGCGCGGCGATCGGCTACGCCGGCAGTGCGCCGCGCGGCTCGATGCCGCCCAGGCGCGGATCGAGGCGATCCGCACCGATGCGGAAGGCCGCGCTGCCGCCACCGCCCCGTTCAACGCCGGCTGACCCGGCCCATGGCGCACGCCTCCCTCGCGCTCCAGGCGGCGCTCAAGCAGGTCTCGGCGGAGATGGACCGCCAGTTCGACCTGCTGCTCGCCGTGCCCGGCGATCCGCGCAAGGGACTATATGAGGCGATGCGCCACGCCGCGATCGGCGGCGGCAAGCGGCTGCGCCCGCTGCTCGTCTCGGCCACGGCCCAGTTGTTCGGCGTCGACCGGACCTGCATCGCCCGCACCGCGCTCGCGCTCGAATGCATCCATGTCTATTCGCTGATCCACGACGATCTGCCGGCGATGGACGATGACGATATGCGCCGCGGCAAGCCGACGGTGCACAAGGCGTTCGACGAGGCCACGGCGATCCTCGCCGGCGACTGCCTCCACGCGCTCGCCTTCGAAGTGATCGCCGACGAGAAGACCCATCCCGATCCGTTCGTGCGCATCGAGCTGTCGGGCACGCTCGCGGTCGCCGCCGGCCCGGCGGGCATGGCGGGCGGCCAGATGATGGACCTGGAAGCCGAGAAATCGAGCTTCGACCTCGCCACCGTCACGCGGCTCCAGGCGATGAAGACCGGCGCGCTGATCAGCTGCGCGGTGGAAAGCGGCGCGATCCTCGGCCGCGTACCGATCGAGGGCCGCACGGGCCTGCGCGGCTATGCCCGGGACGTCGGTCTCGCCTTCCAGATCGCCGACGACATCCTCGATGCCGAGGGCGACGAGGCTTTGGTCGGCAAGAAGCTCCAAAAGGATGGCGAGGCGGGCAAGGAAACCTTCCTCTCCCTCCTCGGGCTGGAACGCGCCCGGGAGCAGGCCCGCATGCTCGTCGACCAGGCGATCGAGCATCTCAAGCCCTATGGCACCGAAGCCGACCTGCTGCGCGACATCGCACGGTACACGCTCGAACGGGATCGCTAGTCCCTTTCCTTGATTCCCCTCCCTGCAAGGGAGAGGAGAAGATGCTCCTTGCAATGTAGGATTTCGCCTGCTTGCCTCCCGCAGTCGGGCTACCACCCGGCCGCCCTTTGACCCGGCAGGAAAATAGGATCACGCCCAAGCAACAATGTTGCGAGACGCACCGCGTTACCGAGAAAACAGGGAAAATAGCGCGCCGAAAACCCGCTCTTGGCCTGTACTTTGTGTACTTTCGCGAGTCGCAGCCACCGCGCTGTAGGACGCGGCTCACCCGATACTGGCTACCCGGAACACCGTGGGGTTCCCGCCCTCACGCACCACCATGCCGCTCGCGATGTGGGACTTGCCCTCGCTCAGCCCGTTCAACGCAGCACTTCCCTCGGCCACCGGCAGCATCACCCCGTGGAACCCGGCCGGCCGCGCATACCATTGGCCGCCGATGTTCAGCAGCGTCGCCTGGGTCTCCTCCGCGATCGGCGGCTCGGCACGCGGCAAGGCGCGCAGGTCGTTCGCCGGCGGCGCGACCTTGCGCGTCTCCTCATAGGCAATGAACCCGCCCCCGCTGCGCACCCGCTTCGGCGCGTCGAACAGCTGGTCGATCCGCTCGGCCTGCAGGTTCTCGATATAGATGATCGTGTTGTTGTCGCCCTTCACATAGAGCTTGGCGTGCGAGGCCTGCTTGCGCACGATCGGCCCGGCAAGCGACGTCAGGAAGGTCCGCACCGATGCCGAGACCTGGGCGACCTGCCCGCCGCTCGCGTTCATCACCGTCTCCAGCGCCACTGCCACGGTCTGCAGGAAGCCGCCGAACAGCGCGCGCTGGTCGTACAGGTCAAGCATGGTCTTGCCGAGGTCGAACCAGGCGTGGAGGCTGGCGATCTCCACCCGGATCATCTCCAGGCCATGGCGATTCTGCCCGCTCCGCGTCTCTTGGGCGAAGGCATTGGCCAGCCGCTCGATCGCCGTGCCCGAGGTCCGCGCATCGGCTGCGTCGTAATAGCCGATCTCGAGCACCAGCACCGCATTGTCACGCACATCGTCGATCATCGCTGCAGGCTGGCCGAAAGCCCGGCATGCCGCAAGCGCGCAGCCGGTCTTGACTTGGCTTCGCACCCGCAGCACGTCCGGGGGCGATCCTGCGACGAGGTACAGCATGACCACCCGCACCGGCGTCTATCCCGGCACCTTCGATCCCATCACGCTTGGCCATATGGACATTATCCGCCGCGGCGCGAAGCTGGTCGACCGGCTCGTCATCGGCGTCACCACCAACCCTTCCAAGAACCCGATGTTCAGCGTCGAGGAGCGGATGGAGATGGTGAAGCGCGAGGTCGAGGGGATCGCCGGCGAGATCCATGTCGTCAGCTTCGATTCGCTGCTGATGGATTTCGCCGAGCGCGAGGGCGCCAGCATGATCGTCCGCGGCCTGCGCGCCGTCGCCGATTTCGAATATGAATATCAGATGGCGGGCATGAACCAGCAGTTGAACGACCGGATCGAGAC
Organism: Sphingomonas kyeonggiensis; assembly: GCF_014204495.1. Classification (GTDB taxonomy): domain Bacteria; phylum Pseudomonadota; class Alphaproteobacteria; order Sphingomonadales; family Sphingomonadaceae; genus Sphingomonas; species Sphingomonas kyeonggiensis_A. The sequence continues at coordinate 349,101 of NZ_JACHLN010000004.1, forward strand.
GGTCTTCCTGATGGCCGATGTCTCGCTCCAGCCGATCGCCAGCCGGCTGGTCAAGGAGATCGCCCTCTATGGCGGCGACATCCGCAAGTTCGTCTCACCGGCGGTTAATGACGAGATGGTTACCCGGATCGCGACGATCGGTCGCAAAGGGAGTGGTTGAGCCCGCGCGATTGGGCTAGAGCGGCCAGTCGAGAGTGGGTTTGGAGTGGGGAAGTTAATGCGTTTCGTTGCCGCGCTGGCCGCTTCGGCCTTGATGATGTTTGCCACCCCTGCCCTCGCCCAGGGCGGCGGCAAGGCCCCCAAGCCGGTCGCTGAGCCGCTCAAGGGCGTGGGCGCCGGGGATGTGAACAGCATCTATCCCGCCGCCGTCCCCGCCGATCCGGCCGAGACCTGGGTGCTCGACCTGTCGACCGGCGGCCGCGTGCTGATCCGCCTGCGTCCCGATGCCGCGCCCAAGATGGTCGAGCGCATCAAGACGCTTACCCGCCGCCATTTCTATGACGGCCTGAACTTCCACCGCGTCGTCGATGCGCCCTATTTCATGGCGCAGGGCGGCGATCCCAAGGGCGACGGCACCGGCGATTCGGACCTGCCCAACGTGCCGGCCGAGTTCAACAACCTGCCGCACGTCCGCGGCACCGTCGCCGCCGCCCGCCGCGGCGCGCCGGAGAATGCCACGCCCGAGCAGAAGACCGACGCGGAGAACAGCGCGAACAGCCAGTTCTACATCATGATGGCGCCGAAGCTCGCCTTCGACCACGACTATACCGTGTTCGGCCGCGTCACCGCCGGCATGGAGTGGGTCGACAAGATCGAGCGCGGCGAGCCGCCGGCGAACCCGACCAAGATCGTCCACGCCTATATCCTTTCCGACAACCCGCCGCCTTATGCGAACCTGGCAGCCGACGCCCCCAAGGCGCTGCCGCCGGGCGAGGTGAAGGCGACGCTGCCGCAATAATCCGGTGAACGTCGACCTTTTCGATTTCGAGCTGCCGAACGACCGTATCGCGCTGCGCCCCGCGGCCCCGCGCGATACGGCGCGTTTGCTCGTGCTCGACGGCCCCGAGGCCATGCGCGACCTCCATGTCCGCGACCTGCCGAACCAGCTGCGCGCCGGCGATTGCCTGGTGTTCAACGACACCCGCGTGATCCCCGCCCAGCTGGAAGGCGTGCGCGGAGAGGCGAAGATCGGCGCCACCCTCCACAAGCGCGAGGGACCGCGCCGCTGGCGCGCCTTCATCCGCAACGCCAAGCGGCTGCGCGACGGCGACACGGTCGATTTCGGCAATGGCGTCCTCGCCACCGCCGGCGACCGTGCCGAGGATGGCAGCTTCGCGCTCGATTTCCACGGCGACGAGCCGGTCGAGTTGCTACTCGAGCGCTGCGGCCGCATGCCGCTGCCGCCCTATATCGCCTCCAAGCGCCCGACCGATGCCCAAGACGCCGACGATTACCAGACGATGTTCGCCAACGAGCCGGGCGCCGTCGCCGCCCCCACCGCGGCGCTGCACTTCACGCCGGATCTGCTCGCCGCGCTCGACGCCGCCGGGGTTGGCCACACCACGCTGACCCTCCATGTCGGCGCCGGCACCTTCCTGCCGGTCAAGGCCGAGGACACCGCGGACCACAAGATGCACGCCGAATGGGGCCGCATCGACCAGGCCACGGCAGACCATCTCAACGCCGTCCGCGCCAAGGGCGGCCGGGTGATCGCGGTCGGCACCACCAGCCTGCGCCTGATCGAGAGCGCCGCCGGCGACGACAAGATCATCCGCCCGTTCGAAGGCGACACGGCGATCTTCATTACCCCCGGCTACCACTTCAAGGGCATCGACGGCCTGGTGACCAACTTCCACCTGCCGCGCTCGACGCTGTTCATGCTGGTGTCGTCACTGATGGGACTGGAGCGGATGCAAGCGGCGTATGCGCATGCCATCGCCGACCATTATCGCTTCTACAGCTACGGGGACGCCTCGCTGCTGTTGCCTTGAGGCGCCCCGTGCCGTGCCGCGTCAGAAGCGCTGGCCGAACTTGATCCCGAAATATTGCGGCTTGGTCGGATAGAGCCGCGCATAGGGTGCGCACAGGCTCGGTGCGCAGGTGATGTTCTTGCTCAGGATGCCCCGCTCGTCGAAGGCGTTCTGGATGAACGCCTCGATCGAGAAGTTGGCAAAGCGGTAGCCGGCCGAGAAGTCCACCGTGGTGAACTGGTCGGTGTTGCCGAGCGCCGCATTGCCATCCGGCGTCAGGTACGAGGTCGTGCCGCTCTGATGGTTCAGATTGCCCTGCAGGAAGGCTTTATCCGCGCCGAGCAGGAATTCGTAGCGTGCACCGAGGTTGAACTTGACCTTGGGTGTGACCGGCAATCGCGTGCCCTTGGGCGCGAATACCTGGCCGCCATTGGCCGGATCGCAGCCATTGACCTGGTCGCAGAAGGGCTGGGTCAGCTTCGCATCGACATAGGTGCCCGAGCCGGTGAAGGTCAGCCCGCGCATCGGCGACCAGCTGATATCGGCCTCGAAGCCGCGCGAGCGCGCCTTGCCGGCATTCACCGTATAGAAGATGCCGAGCACGCCCGGCAGGCTGTACTGCACGTCCTTCCATTCTTCCCAGAACAGCGCGGCGTTGAAGGTCAGGTGACGATCGAACCAGCTCGTCTTCCAGCCGATCTCGTAGTTGGTCAGCGTGTCCGCCTTGTAGGCCGGGATGCTCTGGATCTGGCCGAGCGCGAAGGCGTCGCGGTTGTTGCCGCCCGGACGGAAGCCGGTCGAGTAGGTGGCGTAGAGCAGCTTGTCCGGGCTCGGCTTCCAGGTGAGCGTCGCCTTGTGCGTCTCGCCGCGCTCGACATATTTCTTGTCGATGTTCGGGCATTCCTGGACCGTGCTCCCGGTACAGCCGAACAGCGTGACCTGGCGATCGAACGCGCCATAGCCGCCCGAAAAGCCGTTCAGCGTGTTGTTGGCGATGAAGCCGCGGATGCCGGCGAGCAGCGTCAGGTTCGGCAGGATGTCGAACTCCGCCTCGCCGAACGCGGCATAGTCGCGGTCGACGCGGTGGATGGTGGTGAAATAGACATCGTCCGGGCCACCGCCCGGCACCGGCGGGCTGAACGGGTTCACCGCGGTGCTGACCCCCGGCAGGATATATTCGGCGATGCGATCGTCGATCTGGTGCTGCGCGAACAGGCCGGCGGTCAGGCGGAAGCGGTTCTTCGCCGGCGAGCTGATCCGCAGCTCGTTCGCCCATTTCTTGTAGCGGTCATAGCCACGCACCGCCTGGCTCGGATCGATGTCCTGCCCCGATGCCGTCTTGTAGTAATTGTAATCGGCATAGGTGTCGTAGGCGACGCTGAAATAGGAATAGTCCGAGGTGTTGTCGACGACGCGGTGGAACCAGGAGCCGGTATAGGTCAGGTCCCAGTTGCTGATCTGCCCCTTGATCGTCAGCGAAGCGAGATACCATTCGTCGCGATTGTGGCTCTCGATGAAGTCGTGGTTCTTGAGATCGCCGACGCGCGGATCGAACAGGAACTGGCCGCCCGCTTCCTGGTGCTGGTAGATGATCCCCGGCGTCACCGTCCAGCTGTCGGAAAGGTCGATGCCGAGCGCGGCGCGGCCGCCATAGGTCTCGACGTCGTTGTAATCGTCCTTGACCAGGTCGTTGTTGTTGATGGTCAGCGGTGCGTCGACGACATTGCCCAGGCCATCGGTGTGCGGGCGGTTATAGGTGCGCGTGCCCGGCGTGTTGTCGATATAGCCGCCTTCATGCTCGAAGAAGCCCGAGGCGCGGAAGGCGATCGTCTCGCTGATCGGGATGTTGATGAAGCCTTCGACCTGGCCGCCGAAATCCCCCTTGCCGAACTTGGAGATCTGCACGTCATAGCCCGCCTCGAACCCGGAAGTGCTCGGCTTATTGGTGATGATGCGCAGCGTGCCCGACAGCGAGCTCGCGCCGTATAGCGTGCCCTGCGGCCCCGCCAGCGCCTCGACGCGGGCCAGGTCATAGGCGTGGAGATCGACCGAGCCATAGATGGTCGTCACCGGCACGTCGTCGATATAGAGGCCGGCGCCCGGCAGCGGCCCCGAAGCGAGACCGTCGCCACCCGTCGCGATGCCGCGGAAATAGAGCTGCGAGGCACCCGGTCCGAACGACTGGTAGCTGACGCTCGGCAGCAGCTTCACATAATCGTCGAAGCTGGAGACGTGGTTCTCCTCAAGCTTGGCCGGGCTCAAGGCAGTGATGCTGATCGGAACGTCCTGCAGACTGGCTTCGCGCTTGGTGGCGGTAACGACGATCTCGTTGGGATCGCGATAGCCCGTCGCGTCCTGTTTCTCCGGCGTTTCCGCCGGCGTGGACGGCACTTGCTGCGCTGCAGCAACGCCGCTGAACCCTGTGAGCATAGTGCTTGCGAAAAGGAACTGCGCAACCCGCGTCATACGCATAACGGCCTCCCCTTAGCTAAGAGAAGAGAGGCTGTTATTACAAACTTGTGAAGTCAAGCAGGTGCTGAACTATGCGAATTAAGTTCGCGCTGCATTGCAAAAATGTCACGGTCGCGGAACGTCCGGATAGGCCGTGAGAACGGGCCCGAGCGCGACCTCGATCGGGCCGAGCCAGGGCGCGAAATGCTGCCATTGCTCCATCCCCTCGCGGAAGATCGGGCGACGAACCTGCTCCGAGGAAGCGGTGCGCACCGCACGCTCGGTCTTGTGGAAGTCCAGGCAGCCAGGCTCGAAGTCCAGCCCGGTGGCGGCGAGCAGCGCACGCACCTGCGCCTCGGTATCCTCGACCATGCGCTCATAGATCACCCGGTGGACTCGCCCCGGCAGCGCCGCGTCGACCCCGGCCATGGCGCGGACATAGTCGGCATAATAGCGGCCGATCTCGGTCAGGTCGTAGGAGAAGGCCTGGCCGTGCGCGAAATGCTGCTTGAACAGCGAGAAGCCGCAGCTCAGCGGATGGCGGCGCGCGTCGACGATCGTCGCATTGGGCAGGATCAGCTGGATCAGCCCGGCATAGAGCCAGTTGTTCGGCATCTTGTCGACGAAGCGCGGGGTGCCCGCCTTGCGCTGTACCCGGGTGCGATCGAGATATTCCTGGCCCCAGGCGGCGGCGGTCTCCGCGTCGAGCTCGGCGAGCCCGCCCGGCCCCAGCCGGCCCGCGAGCATGGCGATGTCGGGCAGCTCCATCGTGCCTTCCACCTGGCTGTGGCTGGCGAGGATCTGCTCGACCAGGGTCGATCCGGCGCGCGGCAGTGATACGACGAAGATCGGATCCTCGGCCTGGCACCCCCAGCCGGCGCGCGCGGCAAAGAACGCCGCATCCTGCGTCGCCAGCTGGCGATCGACCAGCGCGCTGGTCTCGTCCGCATCATAGTGGATCATCGCCCGGCGCAGACGATTGCCTTCGGCATAGTGCGCGAAGCTCTCGGCATAATCGCCGGCATCCTCCTCGGCCTTGCCCAGCGCGAAATGGAGGTGGAAGCGGTCGTCATGGCTGATCGCATCGTCGGCCAGCGCACCGCGCATCGCATCGGCATCCTCGGGCGTGAAGCGCCAGGTCTTGAGGTTGGCGAGGCTCCACCAGCTGCCGCCCAGCCCGGGCTCCAGCTCGATGCTGCGGCGATAGGCCTCGACGCTCTCGGCCTGCTCGCCCACCGTCTTCAGCGCATGGCCCAGGCTCATCCACACCTTGGCCTGGCGCGGATGCTCGGCAAGGATCGTGCGGTACAGCTCCACCGCCAGGTCATAGTCGCCGCTGCGGCCAAGGATCGCCGCCTTGAGGATGTCGTTGCTGGGATCCTCCGGCGCCTCGGCGATCAGCGAGTCGATCTCGGCCAGCGCGTCCTCGGGCCGGCCATGCCGGTGGAGGACCAGCGCGAGATTGTGCCGTGCCGCGGCGAAACCGGGCGCCAGCTCGAGCGCGCGGCGCAGCAACGTCTCGGCATCGCGCCAGCGCCCGAGCCGCCCGGCCAGCTCGGCCATCATCCGGATCGCCGCAACATCGGTCGGCTGGGCATGGAGCCGGCCGCGCAAACGCATCTCGGCGCGGTCGAGCGCGCCTTGCGCCAGCGCCGCCGCCGCGTCGATCAGCTCGGGATCGGATACCGATAGCGAGACCGCGCGAAGATGCGCCGCGCCGCCCGCGCCGGAATCCCCCGCCGCATGCCAGAGATTGCCGATCGCCCGCCACGCGCCGGGCTGGGGCGGATCAAGCGCTTCGGCCTGGCGCAGCGCGCGGGCGGCGGCATCGCGCTCTCCCGCTTCGATCGCCGCCTTCGCCGCATCCAGCCGCGCCCGCACTTCGCTCACACGCTTCCCCCGCCGAACCTGCACCGCGATCATGCGACGCACGGGCGTGGTCCGCAACGCCCCACCTTCGCCACGGATTGCGCCTTGGGTGGCAAGCGCGGTAGCGGTCCTCGTTATCGCGATTCGGAAGGGTTCCCATGCGTTTGTTGTTTGCGCTCGCGGCGTTGATCGCGACTCCCGCCTTTGCGCAGGCCGCCCATGCCCAGGATCGCGTCGGCATCCCGATGCCGCCGGCGAATACTGCCAACCCGATCGGAACCAGCACGCGCGAGCAGCCCGCCTTCACTGTGATCGCCGAGCCCGTGGCGATGATGATCGCCGCCTTCGACGCGGACGGTGACGGCAAGGTCACCCGCGCCGAATTCGATGCCGGCCTGAAACGCAGCTTCGATGCGATCGACACCCGCCACCAGGGCTGGCTCGGCTATATCGCCTATTCGGACTGGCAGGAGCGCTGGATGGGCGATCGCAACACCGTGCCCAGCCCCTTCGAAGTCGATCGCGACGGCGACAACAAGATCACCTTCGCCGAGATCGCCGAGCGCTTCGACCTGCTCTTCACTCGCTTCGATGCCGACAAGAACGGCGTGCTGGAGCGCAAGGAACTCGTCACCATTCGCCCGCAGATGCCGCCTCCCGGCGCAGGACGTGGAAAGAAGGGCCGCGGCCCGAACTGATGTCCTAGCATCACATGCAGCGACCCAGCTAAAGCGAGTCCATGGCCGCGCACGATCACAACCACAACCACAACGGACATGCACATCACGGCCATGGGCACAGCCATGCGCCCGCGGATTTCGGCCGTGCCTTCGCCATCGGCACCGCGCTGAACCTCGCCTTCGTGCTGGTCGAGGGCGCGGCGGGCTTCCTGACCCATTCGATGGCGCTGCTGGCCGATGCCGGGCACAATCTGTCCGACGTGCTTGGCCTGCTGATCGCCTGGGGCGGCGCCGAGCTGGCCAAGCGCCCCGCCTCGCCGCGCTTCACCTATGGCCTGCGCGGCTCGTCGATCCTGGCGGCGCTCGCCAATGCGGTGCTGCTGTTCGTCGCGGTCGGCGCAATCCTGCTCGAGACGATCCAGCGCCTGTCCGAGCCGCGCGACGTGCCGGGCATGACGGTGATGCTCGTCGCCGGCGCCGGCATCGTCGTCAACCTGGCGACCGCCCTGCTCTTCGCCAGCGGCCGCAAGGGCGACGTAAACATCCGCGGTGCCTATCTCCACATGGCGGCGGATGCCGCGGTCTCGGCCGGCGTGGTGATCGCCGGCGCGCTGATCCTGTTCACCGGCGCCGACTGGATCGACCCCGCGATCAGCCTGGTCATCGTGGGCGTGATCCTGTGGAGCAGCTGGGGGCTGTTCACCGAATCGCTGACCATGGCGCTGCAGGCCGTTCCCAAGGGCATCGATTCCGCCGCGGTCGAAGCCGCACTCGCCTCGATGCCCGGCGTGACGCGCGTCCATGATCTCCACATCTGGCCGATGAGCACCACCGAGGCCGCGCTCACCGCACATCTCGTCATGCCGGACGGCCATCCCGGCGATGCTTTCCTGATCGCGCTGCAACATCGGCTGGCGCACGACTTCAGGATCGATCATACGACCGTGCAGATCGAATTGGGGGACGGGGCGGAATGTCGGATGCATGGGAGTGGACACGCGCATGAGTGACGCGTCGCCCATTCGGCTGGTCATCTTCGATTTCGACGGCACGCTTTCCGACAGCGGCGACTGGTTCCTGTCGGTCGTCGACGAGCTGGCGCGCAAGTTCCGATTCCGCACGGTCGAGTCCCATGAAGTCGACATGCTGCGCAACAAGAGCTCGCGCGACGTGATCGAGTTCCTCGGCATCTCGAAGTGGAAGCTGCCGCTGATCGCGCGCCATGTGCGCCGTCTGGTCGGCCGCAACGCGCATCAGATCGAGCTGTTTCCGGGAACGCCCGACCTGCTCGAGCAGATCGCCGCCACCGGCGTGAAGATCGCGCTGGTCACGTCGAACGCGGAGGCCAATGCCCGCAAGATCCTTGGCCCGGTCCATGCCGCCCGGATCGATTTCTTCGCATGCGGCTCCTCGCTGTTCGGCAAGGCACCCAAGTTCCGCCGCGTGCTCAGGAAGATGGGCGTGAAGCCGCACGAGGTGCTGGCGATCGGCGACGAGACCCGCGACGTCGATGCCGCCCGCGAAGTCGGCATGCGCGCCGGATCGGTGCTGTGGGGCTATGCCGCCGAGGAGCTGCTCGCCGCGATGGAGCCCGACGTGATGTTCCGCACCCCGCAGGACATCATCGACTATGTGTCCGCCAGCCGCTGAGGCCCGTTTCGGTTGAACGCATTCCCCCGACCTGTAAGGTACGGACATGGAACGTTTGCGTTGGACCTGGATCTGGCTTCCCCCCTTCGCGGGTGCGCTGAGCCTCGTTTTCGGCAGCTCCTTCACGCTCCCGCCGCTGCTGCTCGGCATCGTGCTGATCGCCACCGTGCTGGCCGCCGTCCATCATGCCGAGCTGATCGCGCACAAGATGGGCGAGCCGTTCGGCACCTTCCTGCTCGCCCTCGCCGTCACGGTGATCGAGGTCGGGCTGATCCTCACCCTGATGCTCCAGGGCAAGGCCGGCGCCGAGACGCTGGCGCGCGACACCGTCTTCTCCGCGGTGATGATCATCCTCAACGGCCTGCTCGGCGCGTTCATCCTGTTCGGGGCGTTGCGCCATCATGAGCAGAGCTTCCAGCAGGTCGGCGTCAGTGCCTCGCTGGCGACGCTCTGCACGCTCACCGTGCTGACCCTCGTCCTGCCCAATTTCGCCGCGTCGGAGCATGGCCCCTATTACGCGCCCTCGCAGCTCGCCTTTGTCGCGATCGTGTCGCTGCTGCTCTATCTCACCTTCGTGATGGTGCAGACCGTGCGCCACCGCGGCTATTTCCTGCCGCCCGGCGGGGAGACCGAAGACCCCGAGGCGCATGCCCCGCCGCCGAGCGGCAGGCAGACCGCGCTGTCGGGCGTCCTGCTCGTCGCCTGCCTGGTCGAAGTCGTGCTGCTCGCCAAGGCGCTGGCGCCCGCGATCGAGGAAGGCGTCGCCTCGGCCGGAGCGCCGCATGCCGTGGTCGGTGTGGTGATCGCCGCGCTCGTGCTGCTCCCGGAGAGCGTCGCCGCGGTGCGCGCCGCGATGGCCAACCGGCTGCAGACCAGCCTCAACCTCGCACTCGGCTCCGCGCTGGCGACGATCGGCCTCACCATCCCGGCGGTGGCGATGCTGTCGCTGGTCCAGGACCTGCCCCTGGCGCTCGGCCTCGATTCCAAGGGCATCGTGCTGCTGTCGCTGACGCTGCTCGTGACCACCCAGTCGCTCGCCACTGCCCGCACCACGGTGCTGCAGGGCGTGGTGCACCTCGTCATCTTCGGGGTGTTCGTCTTTACCACCCTGGTCCCCTAGGCGCGCAAAAGGGACGCTTACGTTTTGCATCGTCACCCCGGCCTTGAGCCGGGGTCCCGCTTCTTCTTCGGTGGCGCAGCGCCGGTTCGTTGCACCGATATAGTTGACTCAATCAACTATATCGGTGCAGGTTGCCCATATGGATCAGGCCATCGAACAATTCCGCGCCTTCAACCGCGCTCATACCCGCTTCGCCGCAGTGCTCTCGCCGCATTATATGGACAGCGAGATGGGCGTGGCCGAAGCGCGCCTCCTCTACGAGATCGCCGCGCGCCAGCCGGTGCTCGCCAGCGCATTGCAGCAGGTCCTCGACCTCGACGCGGGCTATGTCAGCCGCGCGGTCAAGCGGTTCGAGGATCGCGGCTGGATCGCGCGCGAACGCGGCGAGGAAGATGCCCGCCAGCGCCCGATCGTCCTGCTACCCGCCGGCCGCGCCGCCTTTGACGCACTCGACGAGACCACCCGCGCGCATAGCCACCGCCAGCTTGAGTCGCTGGGTCCTGGAGGCGGCGCCATGCTCGGTCATCATCTCGCCGCGGCGCGTGCGCTGATCGAAGGTGGAGCGGGCACCTGGGAGATCCGTACGCTGCGCCCGGGCGACATGGGCGCGATCGCAAGCCGACAGGCGATCCTCTATGCCGAAAATTACGGCTGGGAGCGTCCGATGGAACTGCTGCTCAACGACGTGACCACCAGCTTCCTGCGCGATTTCCAGCCGGGCCGCGAGCAATGCTGGGTCGCCGAACGCGGCGGCGAGATGCTCGGATCGGTGATGCTCGCCGATGGCGGCGACGGCGTCGCCAAGCTCCGCCTGCTCTATGTCGAGAGCCATGCCCGCGGCCTCGGCATCGGCGAAGCGCTGGTCCGTAGCTGCATCGAGTTCGCGCGCGCGGCAGGCTACCAGCGGCTCGAGCTATGGACCCACACCATCCTCACCAGCGCCCGGCGCATCTATGCCGCGCATGGCTTCGAGCTGGTCAGCAGCGAAGTCCACACCCGGTTCGGCGAACCGCTGATGGGCGAGACCTGGTCGCTCGACCTCAGCCCAGATGCACCGCCAGCCACAGCGTAGGCCGACCCTCGGCCGTCCAGGTCACCCAATGGCGTTGCCCCGCGGCGATCAGCACGTGATCGCCCGGGCGTAGCGCGATCGCCTCTCCCTCCTCGATCCGCAGCCCGGCCGCACCTTCGAGCAGCAGCACCCATTCGTCCCAGTCCTGCACCAGCGGCGCATCCTCGGGCGTCGCCTGCCCCTGCGAGACGATCCGCTCGATGCGGACGCCGGGACGGCGCAGCAGCTCGGTAAAGACTTCGTCGGCACTGGCATCGGGCAGGTCGGCGAGGAGGTTGCTGGTCATGCCCCAGCGTTGCGCTCCTCCGCCAAAGGGGGCAAGGCCCCGCATATGTCCCGTTTCGAATTCACCATCCACGCCACCGACGGCAAGGCGCGCCTCGGCACCATCGCCATGCAGCGTGGCGATATCCGCACGCCCGCCTTCATGCCGGTCGGCACCGCCGCCACCGTCAAGGCGATGAAGCCGCAGGACGTCCGCGCCGCGGGTGCCGACATCATCCTCGGCAACACCTATCACCTGATGCTGCGCCCCGGTGCAGAGCGCGTCGCCCGGCTCGGCGGCCTGCACAAGTTCATGCACTGGGATCGCCCGATCCTCACCGATTCGGGCGGCTATCAGGTGATGAGCCTGTCCGACCTGACCACCCGCAGCGAGGAAGGCGTCGCCTTCAAGTCGCACCTCGACGGCACCCGCCACATGCTCTCGCCGGAGCGCTCGATCGAGATCCAGCGCCTGCTCGGCAGCTCGATCACCATGGCGTTCGACGAGCTCGTCCCCACCACCTCGACCCGCGAAGTCCAGGCCGCCGCGATGGAGCGTTCGATGCGCTGGGCCAAGCGCAGCCGCGACGCCTTCTTCGCCGCCGAGGAGCATGCCGAGCACAACGCGATCTTCGGCATCCAGCAGGGCGCGCTCGACGAGGGCCTGCGCAAATACTCGGCCGACGCGCTGCTCGATGTCGGGTTCGACGGCTATGCCGTGGGCGGCCTCGCGGTCGGCGAAGGCCAGGAGGCGATGTTCGGCGTGCTCGACTATGCGCCCGGCCAGCTCGACGCGAGCAAGCCGCGCTACCTGATGGGCGTCGGCAAGCCCGACGACATTGTCGGCGCGGTCGAGCGCGGCATCGACATGTTCGATTGCGTGCTGCCCACCCGCAGCGGCCGCACCGGCCAGGCCTTCACCCGCACCGGCCCGATCAACATCCGCAACGCCAAGTTCGCCGAGGACCAGGGCCCGCTCGATCCAGCCTGCCCCTGCCCGGTCTGCGGCACCTGGAGCCGTGCCTATCTCCACCATCTCGTCCGCGCTGGCGAGATCCTCGGTGCGATGCTGATGACCGAGCACAATATCTGGTTCTACCAAGTGCTGATGCAGGACCTGCGCGAGGCCATTGGCGAAGGCCGGCTCACCGAGTTCGCCAACGGTTTCCGCGCTTCCTATTACAGCACCAAGGGCTAGGCTGGCCGTAGGAGGTTCGAGATGGCCGAACATTGCTGCTCCGCCAAGGGCAAGGAACTCGAGCGGCTCGCGGTTCAGGCCGAGCAGCGCCGGGTGCTGACCATCGTGCTGGCGATCAACGCAGCGATGTTCTTCCTGGAGTTCGGCGCCGGCGTGATCGCCGGATCGGCGGCGCTCATGGCCGACGCGGTCGACATGCTCGGCGATGCGCTGGTCTATGGACTCAGCCTCTATGCGCTGGCCCGCAGCGATCGCTGGAAGGGTGGCGCAGCGCTGGCGAAGGGGGTGTTCATCCTCGCCTTCGGGATCGGCATCCTGATCGACATCGCGGTCAAGCTGCGGAGCGGTATCCCGCCCTCATCAACATTGATGCTCGGCTTCGGCACGCTGGCGCTGGTGGCGAACCTGCTCTGCCTGCGCCTGTTGTGGCGCTTCCGCGATCACGACGTGAATATGGCCAGCACCTTCGAATGCTCGCGCAACGACGTGGTGTCGAACATCGGCGTGCTGGTGGCGGCCGGCGGCGTGGTGCTGTTCGCCTCGCCTTGGCCGGATATCCTGGTGGGCGCTGCCATCGCTGCCCTGTTCCTGCGATCGGCATTCGGCGTGATCCGCAGCGCGATGCCGGTGCTGCGCGCCACACATAGTTAAAATTACCTTTACCATCAAGTGTTTCGCCATAGGACATGGGAAAATCCGGGGGCGCGGGAGAGCCTGAAACCGGCTATAGCCGCGCACGGGCAAGGGGCCCGTACGGGGTTGGGCACGCGTGTTCTGGCGGCGTTTCTCGAAGATGCAGGCGCGGGGGATCGCAGCGGCGATCGTCGCCTCGCTGATCGGCGCCGGCTTCTCCGCCCAGGCGCTCGCCCCCGACACCAGGCCCAAGGCGGATCCCAAGCCCGTGGCCGTCGGCTATGAGGCCGAGGATCATTTCCCCGGTGCCGCCTTCTACTATGCCGTCGATGACGATGCCGCGGTGAGTGCGGGCACAACCGGCACCACCGCGCTGCCCGACATGCCGATCCCCGCCGATGCGCTCGACGCACCGGTCGACGGATCGATCCAGCCCGCCCTGCCCTTCCACCTCGCCGGCAGCGGCGTGGACAAGGCGCGTGCGCTTCAGTGCCTGACCACCGCGATCTATTATGAAGCGGCCAACGAGCCGAGCGACGGGCAGCGCGCGGTAGCGCAGGTGATCCTCAACCGGGTGCGCCATCCCGCCTTCCCCGCCACCGTATGCGGCGTGGTGTTCCAGGGATCGGAGAAGCGCGGCTGCCAGTTCAGCTTCGCCTGTGACGGCGCCATGGCCCGTGCGCCGATGCGCTCGGCCTGGGACCGCGCCGCCAGGGTCGCCGCCGCCGCACTCTCGGGCCAGGTGTTCGGCGCGGTGGGCGAGGCGACGCACTATCACACCTATGCCGTCACCCCGTCCTGGAACCGCAGCCTGGTGATGACCGGGGTGTTCGGCGCACATTTCTTCCATCGCTGGAAGGGCTGGTGGGGCACCGCCGCCGCCTTCCGCCAGGCCTATCGGGGCGGCGAGCCCCTGCCCCAGCCGCATGCCCGGATCGACCTGGCCGATGCGATCGCACCGGTCGTACCGGTGCCTGCAATGGCAGCGGCACTGCCGGCCAAGCCGTCGGCTCCGATCGCCACCCCGCGCGAGAATATCCAGCCGGCCTATGCCCAGAGCGGCACGCCGATCGGCGGCTATATGCCCAAGGCAGCGCCGAGCGCATCGCCGATGGACCAGGGCGAGTCGCAGATCCTCGATAAGTGGAAGGACAGCGGCAAGCCGCTGCGCTGAGTGGGGCGGAGTACACCGCAACCCATCGCTGTCATGCTGAACTTTGGCTCCTGATGGCCTCGGCTCGGAATATCGATAGCGGCAAGCCCAAACGGCAACGGGCCCCGCCTTGCGGCGGAGCCCGTCCTGTCGGATTCCCCCCAGGGGGTCGAAAAGGGGAACCCGCTAGCCTTTACCAGCGACGGCCGGGGCCGCGATGGTCGTTGCGATCGTGCTTCTCGATCCGGATGCGCGCCGAGAGCGCATCGAAGCGGCGATCCAGGTCACGGCGCTCGGCCAGCGTCAGGCCGGGGCGCGAGCGGCGATACTGGGCCTCGAGCCGGTTCAGGCTGGCGAACTCGGAGCGGAGGCGGGCAGCCTCGCTGCGGCTCAGCGCGCCCGAACGCACGCCCTGGTTGATACGGGCCTCGAGGTTCGCCTGGCGGCCATTGATCGACTGCCATGCCTGGAAGGCTGGCGCCGGATGCGGTGCGGCCATCGCGGCGGTCATCGGAACAGCCGAAACGGCGATGCCAAGGCCGGCGAGCATCAGGGTGAACTTCTTCATGTCTACGCTCCTCTTCAAAAACCGGGCCGTCCCTGCGGCCTGAAAGCTTTATGGGGACCGCCTGTCGCATGCCTGTCCCGATCCCCGCGCTTTTGTGTCGCAAGCTGTCGCGCGGCCGTGGGTTCCGTTCAGGTTCGGGGAAGCGAGTCCCTCTCACGGCGACCCGAGCGTCGGCGGAATCGATTGACGCGCCCGGCGCTTGCCCTAGATTCCTCGCAAGTATCTCGGGGGATTGGGATGTCGCTTTCGATTGCCGAACTGACGCTGGTCGAACAGCGCGTCACCAACGACGCGCCCAGCATCGCGGTCGCCTATCTCTTCTGGCTGTTCCTGTGGTTCGTCAGTGCCCACCGCTTCTACCTGGGCCGACCGGTGTCGGCGATCCTCCAGATCCTGTCCTATTTCGTGGTGATCGGCTTTGTCTGGTTGCTGATCGACCTGTTCCTGATTCCCGGCATGATCCGCGAGAAGAAGGATGAGATTCGCCACGAGATGATGCGCCGGCTGGCTACGGCCTGACGCCCGCGCGGCGTTGACGCGGCCGATATCTGCGATACTGTGCAGGCTTCCTGAGGGGGAAGCCACTAGATGCCGTATCGCCATGCCCATTGGTATCTGCTTGCGATCTTTCCGCTGGCGGCGCTGGCCTTCTGGCCCGGCTATCTCTCGACGATCGGCACCGCGCCGCTGCAGATGCATGCACATGGCATCACCGCTACGCTGTGGCTGGCGCTGCTCGTCGCACAGAGCTGGCTGATCCATTCGGGCCACAATGCACTGCACCGCACGCTGGGCGCGGCCAGCCTGGCGCTGTTCCCGCTGTTCCTGGCCGGCGGATCGATGATCTTCCTCGGCATGGCGCAGCGCTTCGCCGATCCGCCCTCGCCCTTCTACACCCTGTACGCACCCGGCCTGGCCTGGATCGACATGATCTCGGTCGCCGCCTTTGCCTGGTGCTATTATTCGGCACTGCGCATCCGGCGGACGGTGCAGCTCCATGCACGCTACATGCTGGCGACGGTGATCTTCCTGCTGCCGCCGATCCTCGGCCGCCTGGCCCCGATCCTGCCGCCGCTGTCGATCAACGGCCCCACCGACTTCTGGAAGCTGGGCATCGGCTTCCAGCTCGGCAATGCAGTCACCGCAGCGATCGCCTTCAGCCTGGCGCTCGGCAGCGGACGGCACGGCCATCCCTTCTTCGTCGCGGGGGCTGCCACCGTGCTCGGCGGCGTGCTCTTCCAGTTCGTCGGCCCGATGACGGCGTGGCGGCACCTGCTGGTGGAGTTTGCCCTGCTGCCGCCCCTGCCGCTTGCGCTGGCGGCGGGGATTGCGGGGGTTGGCATTGCCGCCGCCGGCTGGATCGCCGGGCGCGCGCCACACCTGCCGGAGGTTGCGGCCGCCTAGGCGGCGATCAGCCGCTCGGCCTGGGCGCGCGCCTCGTCGGTGATCTCGGCACCCGACAACATCCGCGCGATCTCTTCGCGGCGCTCCCCGGCGCCCAGCGGCGTCACTCCGGTGCGGGTGACCGTCCCGTCATGGCTCTTGGCGATCAGGAGATGCTGCGCACCCCGCGCCGCCACCTGCGGGCTATGCGTCACCACCAGCACCTGCGCGGTATCGGCCAGCCGCGCCAGCCGCTCGCCGATCGCACTCGCCACCGCTCCGCCGACACCGCGATCGATCTCGTCGAAGATCAAAGTCCGCGCCCCGCCTTCCTCGGCCAGTGCCACCTTCATCGCCAGGATGAAGCGCGACAGCTCGCCGCCCGAGGCGATCTTGACCAGCGGCGCGAACGGCGCGCCGGGATTGGTCGAGACTTCGAACTCGACCCGGTCCATGCCGAAGCTCGACCAGTTCGCCTCGTCCTGCGGCTCGACCATGGTGCGGAAGCGTGCCGCGTCGAGCTTCAGCGGCTTGAGTTCGGTCATCACCGCCACATCGAGCCGCGCCGCGGCCAGGGTGCGGTTGGCGGAAAGCCTCTTGGCGGCATCGGCATAGGCAGCGTGCGTCTCGCGCACCGCCGCTTCCAGCTTCGCGATCCCCGCTCCACCGCTCTGCACGCGGTCCAGTCGCCCGGCCAGCTCCTCGAGCAGCGCCGGCAGCTCATCCGGCTGTACCCGGTGCTTGCGCGCCTGCCCGCGCAGTTCGAACAGCCGTGCTTCGTCCGCTTCCAGCGCCGCGGGATCATAGGCGAGCGCCTCGGCGGCGACATCGACCCGGTCCTGCGCCTCGGCCGCCTCGGTAATCGCGCGGTCGATCGCGGCGAGCGCCTCGGCCAGCGCATCATGGTCCCCGGCGATCCGCTCGAGCACGCGCGCCGCCTGCCGCAGCTGGCTGAGCCCGCCTTCGGAGCCGTCAAGCAGCTCGGCAATGCCCTGCAGCTCGCTGGCGATCTTCTCGCCGCGCTGCATCGAGGCGCGCCGTTCGGCGAGCATTTCCTCCTCGCCCGCCTCGGGCGCCAGCGCGCGCAGCTCGCCCACGGCATGTTCGAGCCACTCGCGGTCACGCTCGGCGACATCCTGCTCGGCCCGCGCCACCGCCAGCGCCGCCTCGGCATCGCGCCACGCTTTGTGCGCGATCGCCACCGGCCCAACCTCGCAGCGCCCGAACGCATCGAGCAGCGCCCGATGCCCGCGCGGGTTCAGCATGCCGCGATCGTCATGCTGGCCGTGGATCTCGACCAGATGCGGCGCCAGCTCGCGCAACAGCCCCGCCGAAGCTGGCTGGTCGTTGAGGAAGGCGCGGCTGCCGCCATCCGCCTTGACGATGCGCCGCACGATAAGCGGCTCGCCCGGCTCCAGCTCCAGTCCGTTCTGGTGGAAGATATTGGCGACTTCGCCGTCCCGCACCGGCGGCTCGAAGCTGGCGGTCACCACTGCCTGCGCAGCGCCGTTCCGCACCAGCCCGGTCTCGCCGCGTGCGCCGAGCGCCAGGCCCAGCGCGTCGAGCAGGATCGACTTGCCCGCCCCGGTCTCGCCGGTGAGCACGCCAAGGCCGGCGCCGAACTCCAGGTCCAGTGCCTCGATCAGGACGACGTCGCGAATAGCCAGCGCAGTAAGCATGCGCCCGCTCCTATCGCAGGAACTTAACGAGAACGAAAGCCCCGAGCATCAGCTCGCGGGCTTGGTCGCCGCCTGGGCCTGCTGCACCTTGCCCTTGTTTTCCTGCATCAGCTTGTAGGCGTGGCTATACCAGTCGGTGCCCGGATAGTTGGCGCCGAGCACGGCCGCGGCCTTCTCGGCTTCCTCCGGCACGCCGAGCGCCAGATAGCTCTCGGTCAGGCGCATCAGCGCCTCGGGCACGTGGGTGGTGGTCTGATACTGGTCGACCACGGTGCGGAAGCGCAGCGTCGCCGAAAGCCACTGGCCGCGCGTCTCGTAGAAGCGGCCGATCTCCATTTCCTTGCCGGCCAGGTGGTCGCGGACAAGGTCGATCTTCAGGCGCGCATCGGCAGCGTATTTGGTGTTCGGGTAGCGGCGGGTCAGCTCGCCCAGCGAATCGAGTGCCTGCTGCGTGATCTTCTGGTCGCGCTGCACGTCGCTGATCTGCTCGTAATAGCTCAGGCCGATCAGGTAATAGGCATAGGGCGCGTCGCGGTTGCCCGGATGCACCGCCAGGAAGCGCTGCGCCGACGAGATGGATTCGGTGTAGTCGCGGTTCAGATAATAGCTGAATGCGCCCATCAGCTGCGCGCGGCGCGCCCAGACCGAATAGGGGTGCTGGCGCTCGACTTCGTCGAACAGCGCGGCGGCCAGCTTGTACTGGTGCTGGTCGAGCTTCTGCTTGGCGGTGGAATAGAGCGTGCCGACGTCGCGCGCGACATAGGGAAGGTCCTTGCCGCCACTCTTCTTGGCGCAACCGGCCATCGAGAGCGCGAGAACCGGAAGCAGGGAGAGCGCAAGCGCGCGAGTGGTGGAAGTACGCATGGGCGGGGGTCTTAGCGCGGTCCCGTGGCTTCAAACAATCCTTTTCGCGGCGTCATTGTGTCATTGCCGGAACCACCCATAATCAGCAATTGCGGCGGGAGCCTCGAGGGGGCATGCGCGTTCCGATACAGAACCGTTTTTCACGAGGGAAATTGTGACCGCTACCCTGCTTGCCACCCATCGCGTCGAGAAGCCCTGGGGCCGCCACACCCTGTGGTCTGGCTTCGCCGATCCCGCCGCCGATGGCGAGCCAGTGGGCGAGATCTGGTTCCAGACGCCGGGCAACAGCGCGCCGGACCTCCTCATCAAGTACCTGTTCACCAGCGAGAAGCTGTCGGTCCAGGTCCACCCGACCGACGAACAGGCCCAGGCCGTGGGCCTGCCGCGCGGCAAGGACGAATGCTGGGTGATCCTGGCCGCCGAACCCGATTCGACGATCGCGCTGGGCACCAAGGCGCCGGTCGACCACGAGACGCTGCGCGCCGCCGCGCTCGACGGCTCGATCGAGCACCTGCTCGACTGGAAGCCGGTCAAGGCCGGCGACTTCTTCTATTCGGGCTCGGGCACGATCCACGCGATCGGTGCAGGGATCACACTGGTCGAGGTGCAGCAGAACAGCGAGACCACCTATCGCCTCTATGATTATGGCCGTCCGCGCGAACTGCACCTCGACCAGGGCGTCGCCGTTTCGGATCCGGTGCCGTACGTGCCGCACCCTATGCCGGGCCGCGTGAGCGATGACCGCAATATCCTGGTCGAAGGCCCCAAGTTCGTGCTCGAGCGCTGGGAAGGCGGCAAGCGCAGCATCACCCTGCCCGAAGACACCACCGGCTGGCTGATCCCGCTGCGCGGCGAAGGCGTCGTCGATGGCGTGGCGTTCCAGGCCGGCCAGTGCCTCACGGTCGAGGGCAGCGCCGATCTCCATGCCGAAGTCGGCAGCGACCTGCTCTTCGCCTATCCGGGCGATACCCGGATCTGACGCATGGCTCCCGCGTGAACGGGAAGTAGTTTTCCGTTCACGCAACCGCTCTCCGCCCGGCACGTTGGTCGTCTGGGAAAACAAGGAGAGAATCCATGCGTATCCTTTTCGCCGCCGCGGTTGCCGCGGCCGCCCTCGCGACGCCTGCCGCCGCCCAGGGCTGGAACGAGCGCGAGGCGCGCGCCGATTGCCGCCACGACCTGCGCAATTCGGATAGCCGCGGCGAATATCGCCGCGAGGCGCGCGACTGCCGCAACGATATCGCCAATGCCCAGCGCCAGGACCGGCGCGAGTGGCGCCGCGATTATCGCCGCTATCGCAACTACGACTATAACCGCCTGCCCCCGGGCGAGCGCTATTACAACCCGGGCGACTATTATCGCGACGGCCGCTATTATCGCGAGCGCCGCCTGAGCCGGAACGACCGCATCTATCGCGGCAATGACGGGCGTTACTATTGCCGCCGCTCGGACGGCACGACCGGCCTGATCGTGGGCGGCGTCGCCGGCGGTCTGCTCGGCAACGCGCTGTCGAATGGCCGCAACGCCACGCTCGGCACGCTGCTCGGCGCGGCCGCGGGTGCGGCGCTCGGCTCGTCGGTCGATCGCGGCGAGGTTCGCTGCCGCTAAGCTTGCCACGCAGGCAGAGAGGGGCCCGGTGGAAACGCCGGGCCCTTTTGCGTGCTCCCTCGTCACCCCGGCCTTGTGCCGGGGTCCACCGGGAGGCGAATGCCGGCCAAGAAGCTGGAACGCAGGACACGAGGCACCGTGGACCCCGGCACAAGGCCGGGGTGACGGAGGGAACGAAGGCCCGCGCCTCCCGCCTCTACGAAATCAGAAGATGAAGCCGCCCAGCCAAAGGCGGAGGAAACCGACGCCGGCCACGACGATGTTGAGGTTGCGCCCAGCATTCGAGTCCGAAAGCGCACCGAGCGCCAGACCGACCACGGCGATCGGGATCACCAGGTAGTTGAGCCATCCGAGCAGCGGGATCAGCGCGATCAGCATGAGCGGCAGGGCAATGATACCCACGAGGATCGAGAGCAGGTTCAGCATGTGCGGCGCTATACCCTATCGTTGGTGTATTATCAACATATGACAGCTAGGCGGCGAGCGGGATCAGGATCTCCGTCCTGCGCAGCACCGCCGGGGTGAAGGGCGAGTTGTAGAAGGCATGCTCCACCGGCCCCGCCGCGCTCAGTCCGTTGCGGCCGATCCAGGCGCGCAGCTCGGCCTCATGCGCATCGAACGCGCCTTCGCTGTCCACCCCGGCAAAGCGCAATGCGGCGATCCGCCGGGCGGGCAGCTTGCGCAGCCGGACGCCGGCCTCCGGATCGGGCAGGCTCTCGATCGCCACGTCGGCGGGCATCAGGAAGCGCGTGCGCCATCCGCGCCCGTCCTCGTCGCCGTCGGAGAGCACCGGCACGGTCATCGGCAGCCGACCGCCACCACGGTCCTTGCCGAACACATAGTCGGCCAGCCGGGTGAAGCCGACCGACAGCGCCGCCTGGCGGAGCCCCGGCACCACCACTTCGGCGACAAGCAGGCCAGGATAGTCGCGTACGCTGATCGCGCCGTCGCGGGTCACGGTGCTGAACCGGGCTTCTTCCTCGGGCTTGTGGAGCAGCACATATCCGACACCGGCAGCAACGGCGGCGGCCACGCCGGCGCCGATCATCTTCGCGTTGAGCTGCATGCATAACCCTTCGATCGTTCGGCCAAATACGCACACGATCCGTCCGGGGTTCCGCTTATGGTTAACGCGGCTGTGGATGGAAATCCAGCTTCCCAAAGCCTTCCTTAACCCTCCTTCGGCATAACCACGCGCCAAAGGAGCGTGTGAAGATGGCCCGCCGCGTTAATGTCCTGTTGTTTGCCCTGCCCCTCGCGCTCGCGGGATGCGGCAATAATGGCAGCCTGGGCGATGTTTCGGATACCGACAGCGGCAACGCCGCCGATCCGGCGCTGGCCAGCGCGCTGCAGGGCCAGATCATGGTCGATCCCCAGCTCGGCCGCCAGGCCAATGGCGATGCGATCCGTCCGCCGGCCCAGCCCTATTCGGGCGGCGTGCCCAACGACAATGTCGCGGCGAACGGCAGCAAGATCGACAATGGCCAGCTGCTCAAGACCCCCGCCCCGACCCAGGCAACCAAGGATTGCACCCAGTGCTCTGCCGCGCGCGATGCGGTCACGCTCGGCGGTCTTGCCGCACGCCAGAAGGATCCGAAGAGCAACCAGTGCGCCGCCTCGCTGCAATACGCAGCGGGCTGGGCGCAGCGCCTGCCGAAGGACCTGCCGCTCTATCCCCAGGCCCGCGTCACCGAAGCCGCCGGCAGCACCGCCGGCCAGTGCCAGCTGCGCTTGGTGAGCTTCTCCTCGCCCCAGCCGATGCAGGTGATGCTCGACTGGTACTACACCAAGGCGATCCGCGCCGGGTACACCGGCGAACACCAGGTCGACGGCGCCGAGCATATCCTCGGCGGCACCCGCGACAAGGATGGTGGCGCCTATGTCCTGTTCCTGACCAATCGCCCCGATGGCGGGACCGACATCGACATGGTCGCGAACAACGGGATCTGACCCCGCTACGGCTTTCGCCGTCGGCCGCTCCGAAGTCCTCGTCACCCTGAACTTGTTTCAGGGTCCAACGTGCCGCAAGCGATATCGCTGGTGGAGGGTTGGATGCTGAAACAAGTTCGGCATGACGACGAGAGATGAGAGTTCACGGTCCTCTTCCCAAATAGCCTGGGTTCCCCTCTCCCCGATTCCGCGCTAACCGCTGCGGATGCCCCCCATCCTCCTCGTCATGCTCGGCGGCGCCTTCGGTTCCGCGGCGCGCTACCTTACCGGCAAGCTCACGCTTGGCTGGTTCGGGCCGGACTATCCGTGGGGGACGCTGGCCGTGAACCTGATCGGCGGCTTCCTGATGGGCATGCTCGCCGGCACGCTTGCGAAGATCGGCCAGGGCGGCGAGCAGTGGCGCCTGCTGATCGGCGTCGGCCTGCTCGGCGGCTACACGACTTTCTCTGCCTTCACCCTCGACCTGATGAACATGATCGAGCGCGGCGACTATGGCATGGGGCTGGGCTATATCCTTGCCTCCGTGGTCGGCTCCGCCCTCGCGCTGTTCGCCGGCCTCAGCATTTTGCGAGCCATTCCATGACCCCCCCGAAAGCTCAGGACGCCGTCCGCCAGTTCACCGTCAAGCCCGATGACGACGGCATCCGCCTCGATCGCTGGTTCAAGCGGCACCTGCCCGAGACCAGCTTCAACCTGGTCTCGCGCTGGGCGCGCACCGGCCAGCTGCGCGTCGACGGCGCGCGCGCCAAGCCGGGCGACCATGTCGCGATGGGCCAGGTCATCCGCGTCCCTCCGGCCGAGGCGCCGGCGCCGGACAAGCCCGGCCGCCCCAAGCGCGTACGCGTCGTCAATCTGAGCGAGGAGCAGATCGATTTCGCCCGCTCGATGGTGATCCACCAGGACGATGCGGCGTTCGTGCTCAACAAGCCCCCCGGCCTCGCCACCCAGGGCGGCACCAAGACCACCGAGCATGTCGACGAGCTGCTCGATGCACTCCAGTACGACATGGAGAGCCGCCCCAAGCTGGTCCATCGGCTCGACAAGGATACGTCGGGCGCGCTGCTCGTCGCCCGCACCGCCCGCGCGGCGGCGGCCTTCTCGAAGAGCTTCTCCAGCCGTACCGCGCGCAAGGTCTATTGGGCGCTGATCGTCGGCGTGCCGAGCATCGAGGACGGCATGATCGAGCTGCCGATCGGCAAGCAGCCGGGCACCGGCGGCGAGAAGATGCATGTCGACGAGAAGGAGGGTTCGCCCGCCCGTACCCGCTACCGGGTGATCGCCCGCGCCGGCAATCATGCCGCCTGGGTCGAGCTCCAGCCCTTTACCGGGCGCACCCACCAGCTGCGCGTCCACATGGCGGCGATCGGCTTCCCGATCGTCGGCGACGGCAAATATGGCGGGGCCGAAGCCTTCCTGACCGGCGGCATCAGCCGCAAGATGCATCTCCACGCCCGCCGCCTCCGCGTCGATCATCCCGATGGCGGGCGGATCGATGTACGCGCATCGCTGCCGCACCATTTCGCCGAATCGCTGCGTACGCTCGGCTTCGAGGAAGCGGAGGGCGACGCGCTCCACCTCGATGACGGTCCGCCGCCGATGACCAGGGAACAGCTCAAGGCCAATGCCCGCGCGCATGCCAAGTCGGTCCGCAAGGAACGCCGGGGCGAGCGGCGCGGCCGGGGCGAAGGTCCCAGCGGCGACAAGCCCGCACCCCGCAGCGGCGGCAAGCCGAGCACGCGCAAGGCGCCCGCGGCCAAGCCCGGCGGCGCCAAGCCCGGCGCGCGCAAGCCTGCAGGCAAGCCCGGCGCCCGGCCCGGCCCGCGCAGCGGTGGCGGTGCGAAGCCCGGCGGTGGTGGACGCAGCGGCCCACCGCGGAGCCGCTGATGCATCCGCATCCGGCCTTCCGCTGGGAAGACCGCCCGGCGATCCGCGATCTGGTCCGCGACATCGGCTTCGGCGCGCTCTTCGCCGCGACGCCCGACGGCCCGTGCGTCGCGCATGTCCCGGTGGTGTGGCTCGACGACGATACGCTCGCCTTCCATGTCTCGCGCGGCAATCGCATCGCGAAGCATCTCGACGGCGCCACCGCCTTGTTCAGCCTGCAGGGACCGGACGCTTATGTCAGTCCCGACTGGTACGGACTGGGCCCTGACGAAGTCTCGACCTGGAACTATGTCGCGGTTGAGCTTGAGGGGAATGTCTCCCGCATGGACGATGCCGGGCTGCTCGAACATCTCGACGCCCTTGCCCATGAGCAGGAGCGCCGCCTCGCGCCCAAGCCCGAATGGAAGCGCGACAAGGTCGATCCCGCGAAGATCGCCAGGATGCTGACTGCGATCACCGGCTATCGGCTGCAGGTCCGGGCGTGGCGCGGCACGCTCAAGCTCGGCCAGAACAAGCCCGACGCCGCCCGACTCGCCGCCGCCGATGCGCTTGAGGCCCAGGGCCGCCGCGCGATGGCCGCGCTGATGCAGGGCGCGAAATGAACCGCCTCGCCGTATTCGATTGCGACGGCACGCTCGTCGATTCGCAGGCCAATATCTGCCGCGCGATGGAGGCTACCTTCGCCGCGCACCGGCTCGATCCGCCCGACCGGAACGCCATCCGACGCATCGTCGGCCTCAGCCTGGTCCCCGCCATCGCGCAATTGCTGCCCGAGGCCGAGCCGGCGCTGCACGAAGCGATGGCCGAGGAGTATAAGCGCGCCTTCCACGCGATGCGGGCGAGCGCCGCGCTCGATCCCGAGCCGCTCTATGACGGCATTCTAGATACGATCGAGGCGCTCGACGCCGCCGGCTGGCTGCTCGGCGTCGCCACCGGAAAGTCCGATCGCGGGCTGCACCTGATCCTCGAGCATCATGGCATCCGGCACCGCTTCATCACGCTGCAGACCGCCGATCGCCACCCGTCCAAGCCGCATCCCGCGATGCTTGAGCTTGCTATCGCCGAGGCCGGTGCCGCGCCCGAGACAACGGCGATGATCGGCGATACCAGCTTTGACATGGCGATGGCCCGTGCCGCTGGCACGCATGCGCTTGGTGTGCTATGGGGATACCACACATCCGAGGAACTGCTCGGCGCCGGTGCCCATGGGCTCGCCGACCACGCCAGCCAGCTCTTCGCGCACCTGGAGCGGATATGACCGAGGCCGAGCAGCTGGCGCGCAAGCGCTATTACATGATCGTCGCGCTCAACATGCTCGGCACCGCCGGCGCGGTGCTCGGTCTGCTGATCGCCGGCCGTGCCCATAATTACGGCGTCACCGTGTTCGGGGGTGCCATCCTGCTCGCCTCGCTCTATTTCATGGCGGTGGTGCCGCGCTACTTCGCCCGGCGCTGGAAGACCCCCGTGGAGGCAACACCCGAAGCATGAAGCGTTTCTGGAAGGAAGTGACCGTCGAGAATGGCCAGGTGGCACTCGACGGCAAGCCGGTGCGCACGCCGGGTCGCGCGCCCCTCGCCCTGCCGAATCCCGCGCTTGCCGAAGCGGTGGCCGAGGAATGGCGCGCGGTGGGCGAGACGATCGACCCGCGCGCGATGCCGCTCACCGGCCTCGCCAATGCCGCGATCGACCGGATCGCGCCCGACACCGCGACCTTCGCCGCCGGTCTCGCCGCCTATGGGGAAAGCGACCTGCTCTATTACCGGGCCGAGGATCCCATCCAGCTGGTCGAGCGCCAGGCCGAGGCCTGGGATCCGCTGCTCGACTGGGCGCGCGGCCGCTACGACGTGCATTTCGAGACCACTGCCGGGGTGATGCACAAGCCCCAGCCCGAAGCCACGCTCGCCCGGCTGTCCGAAGCGGTGCACGCGCTCGACGCCTTCCACCTCGCCGGCCTGTCGCCAGTGGTGACGGTCAGCGGCACGCTGGTCGGCGCGCTGGCGCTGCTCAAGGGCGCGGTTGAAGCCGAAACGCTGTGGCAGGCCGCGCATGTCGACGAGCTGTGGCAGGCCGAATTGTGGGGTGAGGACGCGCTTGCGCTCGAAGCCCGCGAGAACCGCCGCGCGGAGTTCATGGCCGGGGTGAAGTTCCTGGGGCTGCTCTAAAGCTCCCGAAAGCACCCCAGGATCAGCCGCCTGGCATCGAAGGGAATCTCTCCCTCAACCTCCAGGCTGCCGTCCGCATGCATCGCCGCCTCGGCGGCATCGAGCGTCGCCTTGTCGGGCCAGGCCTGCCAGGAGATGACGATCTTCTCCCCCGGTTCGGCCGCCACTGCCTTGCGGAAGTCGGTCACCGAGCCGTCGGGCACGAAATCTTCCCAGGCCTCGGTGATCGACACACAGCCATGTGCCTTGAAGATCGCCGCACCCCGCGCCGCCCAGGCGCGATAGGTGTCCTCTTTCACTTCCGGCACCGGGATCACCAGTGCGCAGATATACATCAGGCGCTCGCCGGCACCGGCCGCGGCAGCGCCCAGGCGAGCACCGCACCGGCCGCGACCCAACTCGCCACGTCGCTGATCCACAGATAGGTGAAATAACCCCAGGGCGCGTGGTTGAAGATCGGCTGGCCGAGGTCGGAATAGGCGGTCACCGCCACGGCCGTGATCGCCACCAGCTTCAGCCGGTCGGCAAAGCTCAGCGTCGCGGCGACCATGCGCAGCGCGAAACCGGCGACCAGCGCGCAGACGATGGCAAGGATCAGCCCACCGAACAGCGCGCTCGCATCGAACGCCGCGAAGCCATGCTGGTTGAACAGGATCATCGCCACTGGCCCCTGGCCGTAGAGCGCGGTGCCTGCGGGCGTATAGGGCCAGGGCACCGGATAGGCGCCGGTGCCAAGCGGCCCGAGATGTTGCGCCAGTGCCGCATGAAGCGCCGCGCTCGCGGCATCGTCGGTCTTGGAAAGCGCGATCAGGCTGAGGGGCGTACCCCAGAAGATGAAGCCCACCAGCCACATTGCGAGCCCACCCAGGACTCCGCCGAGCAACAGTCTAGCCATCAAACCCTCCCTGTTGGGAAGGTTACTTCATCAACCCGCGGATGAATCCGATCAAGCCCGTCTGGCGCGAGCGCTTGAGCCGCTCGGCGTTCAGGATCGTGTGCACCGAGCGATAGCATTGATCGACATCGTCATTGACCAGCACATAGTCATAGCCGTCCCAGTGGCTGACTTCGGCGGCCGCGCGCGCCATGCGGGCATCGATCACTTCGATCGAGTCGGTCGCGCGATTGACCAGCCGCTGGCGCAGCTCGACGAAGGACGGCGGCAGGATGAACACGCGGACCACGTCGCCGCCGGCCAGCTGGAACAGCTGCTGCGCGCCCTGCCAGTCGATGTCGAACAGCACGTCGCGGCCCGAATCGAGGATCTCCTCCACGGTCGAGCGCAGCGTGCCGTAGCGGTGGTTGAACACATGCGCCCATTCGAGGAACTCATGGTTGTTCGCGATTTCGCGGAACCGCTCGAGATCGACGAAATGATAGTCGACGCCGTCCACTTCCCCCGGGCGCATCGCGCGGGTGGTGACGGAAACGGACATCTGGAGATGCTCGTCGGCGGCAAGCAGCTTGCGCGCGATCGTCGACTTGCCGGCGCCGGAAGGCGAGGACAGCACGAACAATACGCCGCGTCGCTTGAATCCGTGCGGGTCGGTCTCGGTGGAATGGGGCATGGGTGCCTTTGGCGTGGGAGTCGCGCCTACGTCAAGCTAGGACCGGCACCCAATGCCCTTCCGTTTCGGGAATCCGCGGCGCTCAGGCCGCGGTTTCGCGCCCGCGCGTGAAATGATGCCATGCATAGGCCGCGCCGCCGATCACGATCGCAGCGGGCACGATCTTCTTCGCCGCCTTCCAGGTCAGCACCCCGGCGATCGCGCCCAGCGCCCCGCCCTCACCGTCCGCACGGTCGATGCGATTGCCGATCCAGCCTGCGATTGCGTCCCCGATCATGGTTGCTCCGTCGTTGGTGGTTACGAAGAGCAAGCGATTGAAAGGGCTACTGGTTCCCCGGCGAAAGCCGGGGCCCAGAGTAACAAGGCGAGACGGCAGAGAAACCCTGTCCCCGGCTTTCGCCGGGGAACAGGGGCGCTCGTTTCCCTTCTTACCGCCCGATCATCGTCTCGGGACGGACATACTGGTCGAACGTCGCCTCATCGACGAGGCCCAGCGCCAGCCCGCTCTCCTTGAGCGTCAGGCCCTTCTCATGCGCGTTCTTCGCGATCTTGGCGGCATTGTCATAGCCGATCGCCGGCGCCAGCGCGGTCACCAGCATCAGCGAGCGATCGACCAATGCCTTGATCTGCGACTCGTTCGCCTCGATCCCGTCGACGCAGCGCTCGGCGAAGCTCGTCATGCCGATGGACAGCAGCGAGATCGAGCGCAGCACGTTCGCGCCGATCAGCGGCATGAACACGTTGAGCTCGAAATGGCCCTGCATGCCGCCGACGGTGACTGCCTGGTTGTTACCGATCACCTGCGCCGCGACCATCGTCAGCGATTCGCACTGGGTCGGGTTGACCTTGCCCGGCATGATCGAGCTGCCCGGCTCGTTGGCCGGCAGCGACAGCTCGCCCAGGCCCGAGCGCGGGCCCGAGCCGAGGAAGCGGATGTCGTTGGCGATCTTGTTGAGCGCCACCGCCAGCGTGTTGAGCGCGCCCGAGAAAAAGACCAGCCCGTCCTTGGCCGCCAGCTGCTCGAACTTGTTCGGCGCCGGCTCGAACTGCTGGCCGGCGATGTCGGTGATCGCCGCCGACATATCCTCGGCCCAGCCCTCCGGCGCGTTGAGCCCGGTGCCGACCGCGGTGCCGCCGATCGCCAGCTTGCGCAGGTTGCCGTTCAGCGCGCCTTCGATCCGCGCCTTGCAGCTGATCAGCTGCGCCGCATAGCCGCCGAACTCCTGGCCGAGCGTCAGCGGGGTCGCGTCCTGGGTGTGGGTGCGGCCGATCTTGATGATATGATCCCAGGCCTCGGCCTTGGCGGTCAGCGAGGCGGTGAGCTGGTCGAGCGCCGGGATCAGCGTCTTGTAGGTCTCGATCACCGCCGCGACGTGCAGCGCGGTCGGGAAGCTGTCGTTCGACGACTGGCTCATGTTGACGTGATCGTTCGGGTGCACCGGCGACTTGCCGCCCTTGGTGCCCGCCAGTACGAAATTCGCGCGGCCGGCGATCACTTCGTTGACGTTCATGTTGGTCTGGGTGCCCGAGCCGGTCTGCCAGATCACCAGCGGGAACTGGTCGTCGAGATCACCCGCGACGATCTCCTGCGCCGCCGCCTCGATCGCATCGGCGATCTTGGCGTCCATGCCGTGCTTGCGGTTCACCCGCGCCGCGGCCTGCTTCACGATCGCCTGGGCATGGACGATGCCCAGCGGCATGCGCTCCATCGCGCCGAACGGGAAGTTCTCGATCGAACGCTGGGTCTGGGCGCCCCAATAGGCGTCGGCGGGAACTTCGATTGCGCCAATCGAGTCGGTTTCGGTGCGAGTGGTCACACGGTGCCTTTCATTCTGGATCCGCCTTTCGCGGAGTCGCGGCGGCTCTAGCCCCTTGCCCACCGCGATTCCAGCACCCCCGCGCAGGTGTCTGGCAGCGCAGGAATTTTGAGCGGCGTTAACCAACTATCCAAGTCTGGCTTCTTACAATGGACTCATGCACGCTGGCGCACATCTTCCCTCTTCCAACGGATCGCAGGAGCGCGCGCCGCGCAAGAACCTGTTCCTGGCGGCCGCGATCGAAGCGGATGCACTCAAGGTGCAGGTCCGTATCCGCAATCTTTCGGAAGGCGGTGCGATGCTCGACGGCGCCGTGCTGCCGCGCACCGGCACGCATCTGGTCCTGCGCCGCGCCGAGATCGAGATGCCCGCCCGCGTGGTCTGGCAAACCGAGGGCCGCTGCGGCGTCGCCTTCGATCACAGTGCCGTCACCGTCGACGAATGGATTTCGGGCAACCGCATCGCCAGCTTCGACGGCTATCGCGGCCAGGCCCGGGTCGATGCGATCCAGGAAGCCGTGCGCAGCGGTGCCGCGCTCCCCGCCGAGCCCGCCCCGCCCCCGGCCGCGCCCGCCATGGCCGATCTCGGCCAGCGGCTGGTCGAGGAAGTCTTCCATGTCCGCGAGCTGCTCGACAGCCTGGGCGAGCGGCTGGTCGAGGACCCGCACGTCATCGCCCAGCATCTCGAGGCACTGCAGAATCTCGATCGCGCCAGCCAGATCCTCGAGCATCTCGGCTCGATCCTCAGCGCGGAGGATCCCGGCGCCGCGGCCCAGGCCGTAGCGATGCAGGATCTGCGCGCCCGCCTGATGCGCCCGTCGAGCGCGAATGATGGGTAAGGCGAGCCTCTCGCTTTAAACCACCACCGTCATCCCCGCGCAGGCGGGGATCCAGGGTAATCCGGGAAAGCGCAGCAATCTAACCAAGGGCTCGCCGGACACGGCAAAGCGCGCCGCACCGTCAGCGCTGCTTGGCTCTGGATCCCCGCCTGCGCGGGGATGACGGTGAAGAAATGGGGATGACGATCGGGAGCGAAGGTAAGAGCAGGCGCCGAAGCGCCACCCCTTACTTCTTCCGCTTGAAGTCCACCGAGACGACGTTCGAGCCGTCCTCGACCGGCTTCGCCGCCGGGCCGTCATTCTCCGCTTCCTCATGCTGCGGATCGGGCTCGTCGCCATTTTCCGCTGCCTGGAAGCGCAGCTCGAAGTTCACCGCCGGATCGTGGAAGCCGGTGATCGCCGAGAAGGGGATGTTGAGCATCGCCGGGATCTGGTTGAAGCTCAGGCCCACCGAGAATTTCTCGCCGTCCACCTTCAGGTCCCAGAATCGGTGCTGCAGGACGATGGTCATCTCGTCCGGGAACCGATCGATCAGCCGCTGCGGGATATCGACTCCCGGCGCGTGCGTCTTGAAGGTGATGTAGAAATGATGCCCGCCGGGCAGGTTGCCGCCCGAATCGGCAACCGAGCCGAGCACGCGGCCGACGACTGCGCGCAGGGCCTCCTGCACGATCTCATCATAGGGAATCAGGCTATCGGGCACGTTGCCGGTCATGCCCCTTGGGTAGCGTACGGAGCCGCACGGTCAAGATTGCATGCGCGGCAAGCTTCGTTATGGGGGTCGCGATGCGCACCGCCACCGTAAGCCGCAAGACGAGCGAGACCGCCGTCGACGTCACCGTCAACCTGGACGGGACGGGAGCCTATTCCATCTCCACGGGAATCGGCTTCTTCGATCACATGCTCGAGCAGCTCAGCCGCCATTCGCTGATCGATCTCGACGTGAAGACGGTGGGCGACCTCCATATCGACCAGCACCACACGGTCGAGGATACCGGCCTCGCGATCGGCGAGGCGATCCTCAAGGCGCTCGGCGACAAGAAGGGCATCCGCCGCTACGCCGACGCGCTGTCGCCGATGGACGAGACGCTCACCCGCGT
Source organism: Sphingomonas kyeonggiensis (assembly GCF_014204495.1). Lineage (GTDB taxonomy): Bacteria > Pseudomonadota > Alphaproteobacteria > Sphingomonadales > Sphingomonadaceae > Sphingomonas > Sphingomonas kyeonggiensis_A. The sequence continues at coordinate 380,582 of NZ_JACHLN010000004.1, forward strand.
CGCCATCGACATTTCCGGCCGCCCCTATCTCGTCTGGAAGACCGAATTCTCGCAAAAGCGACTCGGCGAGATGGACACCGAGATGTTCGAGCACTGGTTCCACAGCTTCGCCCAGACTGCCGGCCTGACGCTGCACGTCGAGACGCTGTACGGCACCAACAACCACCATATCGCCGAAGCCGCGTTCAAGGGCCTGGCCCGGGCGCTGCGCGAAGCGGTCGAGATCGATCCGCGCAAGGCAGGCGTGGTCCCTTCGACCAAGGGCGTGCTCTGATGCTGGTCGTGCTGCTGCGCTACAAGGTCCCGCTCGCCGAAGTGGATGCGCAGCGCCCCGCCCATATCGAATGGCTGAAGAGCCATTACGCCACCGGCACGCTGCTCGCTTCGGGCCCGCAGGAGCCGCGCACCGGCGGCGTGATCCTGATGCGCGGCACTCGCGCCGAGGCCGAGCGGCTCGTCACCACCGACCCCTTCGCGATCCACGGCATCGCCGATTATGAGATCGTCGAGTTCGTCCCCGCGATGACCGCGCCAGGCCTCGAGGCGCTGGCGTCGTGACCATCGCCCTGATCGACTATGGCGCGGGCAATCTCTATTCCGTCCACAACGCGCTGAAGGCCGCCGGCGCGACCGATATCGCCGTCACCGCCGATCCCGAAGCCGTGCTGAACGCCGACCGCGTCGTCCTGCCCGGTGTCGGCGCCTTCGGGGCCTGCGCGGCCGGGCTGCGCAACATCGCCGGCATGGTCGAGGCGCTGAACACCCGGGTCCGCACCCAGGGCGCGCCCTTCCTCGGCGTCTGCGTCGGCATGCAGCTGATGGGCGATGCCGGCGAGGAGATGGGCACCCATCCCGGCCTCGGCTGGATCCCCGGCACGGTCCGCGCCATCGCGCCCGCCCCCGGCGTCCATGTCCCGCACATGGGCTGGAACGACGTGATCCCCGCCTCCCCGCACCCGCTGATCGAGCCGGGCGAAGCCTATTTCCTCCACAGCTTCGCCTTCACCGGCGAGGACGTGATCGCCACCACCGATCATGGCGGCCCGGTCACCGCGGCGATCGGCCGCGACAACATGATCGGCGTCCAGTTCCACCCCGAAAAGAGCCAGCGCTACGGCATCGCGCTGGTCGAAAGGTTCCTCCAGTGGCGTCCGTAGAAACCGGCCTGATCATCTTCCCCGCGATCGACCTCAAGGGCGGCCAGGTCGTCCGCCTGGCCGAAGGCGACATGGACCGCGCCACTGTCTATGGCGACAATCCCGCTGCCCAGGCCGAGCTTTTCGCCCAGGCCGGCGCCGAATGGCTGCATGTGGTGGACCTGGATGGCGCCTTTGCCGGCGAATCGGTCAACGGCGCTGCCGTCGCCTCGATCCTCGAGAGCGGCTTTGGCGGCCATATCCAGCTCGGCGGCGGCATCCGGAACCGCGAATCGATCGACCGCTGGCTCGATCTCGGGGTGAAGCGCGTCGTGATCGGCACCGCCGCGCTGGAGAACCCGGAGCTGGTCAAGGCGGCCGCCCGCGACAATCCCGGCCGCATCGTCGTCGCGGTGGACGCGCGCGACGGCATGGTCGCCACCCATGGCTGGGCGGATGTGTCGGATGTGTCGGTGGTCGACCTCGCCCGTCGCTTCGAGGACGCCGGCGTCGCCGCTTTGCTGTTCACCGATGTCGGCCGCGACGGCCTGCTCAAGGGCTGCAATGTCGAGGCGACCGTCGCACTCGCCCGCGCCGTCGCGATTCCCGTGATCGCCAGCGGCGGCGTCACCGACATCGCCGACATCCATGCGCTGCGCCCCCATGTCGCCGACGGTGTCGAGGGCGTCATCACGGGCCGCGCCCTCTATGACGGCCGGCTCGACCTGAAATGGGCGATCGAGGTGGGCAAGGCATGACCGTCCGCGCCCGCGTCATCCCCTGCCTCGACGTCGCCAATGGCCGCGTCGTCAAGGGCGTGAACTTCGTCGACCTGATCGATGCCGGCGATCCGGTCGAGCAGGCCCGCGCCTATGACGCCGCCGGCGCCGACGAGCTCTGCTTCCTCGACATCACCGCCAGCCACGAAGCGCGCGGCACGATCCTCGACGTGGTGCGCCGCACCGCCGAGGTCTGCTTCATGCCGCTCACCGTCGGCGGCGGCGTGCGCACCGTCGAGGATGCCCGCGCGCTCCTCCTTGCCGGGGCGGACAAGGTCGCGGTCAACTCCGCCGCCGTCTCGCGCCCCGAAGTGGTGGCCGAGATCGCCGAGAAGATGGGCAGCCAGTGCGTCGTCGCCTCGGTCGATGCGCGCCGCACTGCCAATGGCTGGGAAGTCTTCACGCACGGCGGCCGCAAGCCGACCGGCATCGACGCGGTCACCCACGCCCTCGCCCTCGCCCATCTCGGCGCCGGCGAGCTGCTGATCACCTCGATGGACCGCGACGGCACCAAGGACGGCTATGACCTCGAGCTGATCCGCACGATCGCCGACCAGGTGACCGTGCCCGTGGTCGCCTCGGGCGGGGTCGGCAACCTCCAGCACCTGGTCGACGGCATCACCCAGGGCCATGCCAGCGCCGTGCTCGCCGCCTCGATCTTCCATTTCGGCGAGGCAAGCATCGCCGATGCGCATGCCGCGCTGGCTGCCGCGGGGATTCCGGTCCGCAGCTGAGCTTCACCCCGGCTTTCGCCGGGACGACGGATGGCACTTAACCCTTCCCCAACCCTGCCGCGCTAACCCATGCGCATGCTCAAGCTCAAGCTCAAGCTCCCGCTGTGCGCCGCTGCCCTGTCGATAGCCCTCGCTCCAGCGGCAATAGCCCAGGGCGCCAAGGCCAGCTCTCCCGTCGAGTTCGCCCGCGATGTCGCGCAGCTCAAGCCCGGCGAATGGGTCTGGGCGCCCGAAGTCGCGCCGGCCGGGCCGATCCTCGTCTATGTCGATCTCTCCGCCCAGCGCGCCACCGTCTACCGTAACGGCGTCCGCATCGCGGTGAGCACCGTCTCCTCGGGCAAGGCAGGACACGAGACCCCCACCGGCGTGTTCACCGTGCTCCAGAAGGACGCGAAGCACCGCTCGAGCAAGTACAACAACGCCCCCATGCCGTTCACCCAGCGCCTGACCTGGGACGGCATCGCGCTCCACGCCGGCGGGCTGCCCGGCTATCCCGAGAGCCATGGCTGCGTGCACTTGCCCTATGACTTCGCCAAGGCGCTGTTCGCGGAGACCAGCCTGGGCGTCACCGTGGTGGTCGAGGGCAATGCCGCCGACCATATCGACACGACCGAGGCCAGCCTGCTCTCCCCGCTCGATGCGAAGGGCAAGCCCCTCGCCGACCAGCCGCTCTCCGACAGCCAGCAATATCGCTGGCAGCCCGAGCGTTCGCCCGCCGGCCCGCTCACCATCATCGTCTCGAAGAGCGACCAGCGCATCGTCGTGCTGCGCGGGGGTGTCGAGATCGGCCGCAGCGCCGCGCATATCGACGACAATGATCCCGGCTCGCACGTCATCACGCTCACCCACGGCCCCGACGGCGCCGACTATTGGGTCTATGTCGGCCTGCCCGGCCACAGCGAGGATGCCGGCCGCACCCTCGACGAGGCGACGCGCAACCGCGTGCGGATGCCCCGCGCCTTTTACGAGGCGGTGAAGGCCGAGCTCGTCCCCGGCGCGACGATTCTCGTCACCCAGTCTCGCGTCGGCGCTTCGCCGGGCAAGCGGATCACGATCATGGACGCGGTGAACCCGGCGCCCTGATTAACATTCTGTCGGGACTTTTCTGCCACTATCGCCGCATGCGCATCGCTCTCCTGCCTTTGGCCCTGCTCGCCGCGATCCCGGCCATCGCCGCCGACGAGCCGCCGCACACCGGCCGCGCCGGCACGCGCTCGATGCCCGAGCTTTCGGACCTCGCGCTCGCCGCCTGCGCCGCCGGCGGCATCTGGTTCGTCCGCCGCCAGCTGCGCGCGCGTTTCCGCAAGACCGCACCCAAGGATTGACGACGCAGGATTGACAGGCGCCCCCGGCTCGCTCAGCCGGAAACCATGGCCGATATGCTCGACACGCTGGAACAGACGATCCGCGCCCGCCGCGGCGCCGATCCCTCGACTTCCTATGTGGCCAAGCTCATCCATCGCGGCCGCGCCAAGATCGCGCAGAAGCTGGGCGAGGAAGCCACCGAGACGGTGATCGCCGCGATCCAGGACGATCGCGAGGAACTCACCAAGGAAGCCGCCGACCTGGTCTTCCACCTGATCGTGCTGCTCGCCGATGCCGGCCTGAGCCTCGACGATGTCCGCGCCGAACTCGCCCGCCGCGAAGGCATGTCGGGCCTGGAGGAGAAAGCAAGCCGTGCCGATTGACGCCACCCAGCCCTATGACGACCAGAACATCTTCGCGAAGATCCTGCGCGGCGAGATTCCGTCGAAGAAGGTCTTCGAGAACGAGTTCGCCCTCGCCTTCCACGACATCAATCCGCAGGCGCCGCACCATATCCTGGTGATCCCCAAGGGCCCGTATGTGTCGTGGGACGATTTCTCGGCCCGGGCGGGCGAGGCGGAGATCGCCGGCTTCGTCCGCGCGGTGGGCCAGGTCGCCCGCGACGCCGGCTTCGTCCAGCCTGGCTACCGCCTGCTCGCCAATACCGGGTTCGACGCGCACCAGGAGGTGCCGCACCTCCATGTCCATATCTTCGCCGGCAAGCCGCTCGGCCCGATGCTGGCGCGTTAGTGTTGCCAACCCTGCTCCCCGGCGAAAGCCGGGGATCAGCATCAATCACGCTGTCCGCTCCCCACAACTCGCCGCTTTCGTGCGCGAAAGCTGGACTTTGGGCGACTAAAGCATTGCCTCCCCCGGTTTTGCGGCTAGGCTCCGCGCTTTCATCCAAAAGGGGCGGCGGGATCAGCCCGCCGTAGAGGGGACCATCCAATGATCTTCGGGCGCGTAAAGCCACTCGATGCCATCCTCGCCACCGCCGAGAAAAAATCGCTCCACCGTTCGCTGGGGGCTTTTCAGCTCACCATGCTCGGCATCGGCGCGGTGATCGGCACCGGCATTTTCGTTCTCACCGCCGAAGCCGCGCAAAAGGCCGGCCCCGGCATGATGATCTCCTTCATCATCGCCGGCGTGGTCTGCGCCTTCGCCGCACTCTGCTACGCCGAGATGGCGTCGATGGTCCCGGTCTCGGGCTCCGCCTACACCTATAGCTATGCCGTGATGGGCGAACTGATCGCCTGGATGGTCGGCTGGGCCCTCATCCTCGAATATGCGGTCGCCGCGGGCGCGGTCTCGGTCGGCTGGTCCGGCTATGTGATCGGCCTGATCGAGCATACCTTCCATGTCGACATACCCGCCTCGCTGGTCACCGGACCGTTCGATGGCGGCCTGATCAACCTGCCCGCGATGCTGATCGCCGCGCTGGTCACCTGGCTGCTGGTCATCGGCACCAAGGAGAGCGCCACGGTCAACGCCATCCTGGTCGCGATCAAGATCACCGCGCTCACCGTGTTCATCATCCTGGCGGTGCCGGTGATGAACAGCGCGCAGTTCTCGCCCTTCGCGCCGACCGGCGTCATCGGCGTCTCGATGGCGGCAGCGTCGATCTTCTTCGCCTATGTCGGCTTCGACGCGGTTTCGACCGCGGCCGAAGAGACCAAGAACCCGCAGCGCAACATGCCGATCGGCCTGATCGGTTCGCTCGCCATCTGCACCATCTTCTACCTGCTCGTCGCCGCCGGCGTGATCGGCGCTCCGGGCCTCAGCACCCAGCCGGTTACCGACGCGATGGGCCATGCCCTCGAGCCGGGCAGCCGCGAACTGGCCGCCCAGTGCGCCAGCCGCGCCGCCGAAGGCTTCAAGGACGTGGTCTGCTCGAAGGAAGCGCTGGCCTTCACCCTGCGTGAAATCGGCTGGCCGCAGATCGGCAACCTGCTCGGCCTCGCCGCCGGCCTGGCACTGCCCTCGGTCATCCTGATGATGATGTTCGGCCAGACCCGCATCTTCTTCGTGATGAGCCGCGACGGCCTGCTCCCCGCCGCCTTCTCGAAGATCCACCCGAAGTTCAACACCCCGCACGTGATCACGATCATCACGGGTATCGCGGTGGCGCTGTTCGCGGCGTTCTTCCCGGTCGGCCAGCTCGCCAACATCTCCAACTCGGGCACGCTGTTCGCGTTCGCCGCGGTGTCGATCGCGGTGATGGTGATCCGCAAGACCGACCCGACCCGCAAGCGCCCGTTCAAGACGCCGTTCGTGTTCATCACGGCGCCGATCGCGATCCTGGGCTGCCTGTATCTGTTCATCAGCCTCGATCACAAGAGCATCATCCTCTTCCTGATCTGGGCGGCGGTCGGCCTGCTCGTCTATTTCGGCTACAGCCGCTCGCGCAGCCATGTTGGCCGCGGCATCGTCGATGTGTCCGAGCATCAGGCCTATGAGGAACTGGACCCGCCGGTCCCCGGCACCCATTAAGGGCGCCGGTTTCCAGGCAAGGAAAAAGGGCCGGAGGAGCGATCCTCCGGCCCTTCTTCTTTTGTCTGAAGCCCCTCCCCTTCAGGAGAGGGGCTTTTAGCAGCTCAGCCCAGCTTCTCTGCCGCCAGCGCCTTGAGGTCGACCTCGGCGCGCGCACCATAGTGCTGGATGATCTCGGCGGCGCACAGCGCGCCCAGGCGCAGCGAGTCCTTCACCGAGCGGCCCTGGGCCTGGCCGTGCAGGAAGCCCGCCGCGAAGCTGTCGCCCGCGCCGGTGGTATCGACCAGCTTCGCGATCGGCTCGGCCGGAACCTCGACGCGCTCGTCGCCGACCAGCGCCATCGCGCCGTGCTCGCTGCGGGTGACGACCAGCACCGGCACCTTGCCGTGGATGTGCTGCACCGCCGCTTCGAACTCCTCATGCTGGCACAGCGCCAGCAGCTCGTTCTCGTTGGCGAACAGGATGTCGATCATCCCGTCGTCGATCAGCTTGCGGAAATCGTCGCCGTGGCGCGAGATGCAGAACACGTCCGACAGTGTGAAAGCGACCTTGCGGCCATTGGCGCGCGCGATCTCGATCGCCTTGCGCATCGCGGCGCGCGGCTCTTCCGGATCCCAGAGATAGCCTTCGAGATACAGGATCGCGCCGCTGGCGATCAGCGTCTCGTCCAGCGCCGAGGCCGGCAGGAACTGCGAGGCGCCCAGGAAGGTGTTCATCGTGCGCTGGCCGTCCGGCGTCACGAAGATCAGGCAGCGCGCGGTGGTCGGCTGGCCGGGACGGACTTCGGTGTCGAAATGCACGCCGGCGGCGCGCAGGTCGTGCGCGAAGACCGCGCCGAGCTGGTCGTCGGCGACCTGGCCGATAAAGGCGGCCTTGCTGCCGAGCGCGGCGAGGCCGGCGACGGTGTTGCTCGCCGAGCCGCCCGAAACCTCGCGGCCCGGACCCATCTTGGCATAGAGCGCATCGGCTTCCTCGGGCGAGAACATGAGCTGCATCGAGCCCTTGGCCACGCCGATCTCCTCGATGAAGCTGTCCTCGGCCTGGGCGAGGATGTCGACGATCGCGTTGCCGATGGCGACGACGTCATAGGTGGGGCTGGTCAAACGAATGCTCCAAAAAGATTGCGTCGTCGCCGTAGAGACGGGCAAAGGATAGCGCAATGATTCACGCCTTCTTCCTGTCCTTGGGCCAGCTGTTCGACCGGCCGATACTGGCGGTCTTCGTGAAATCGGTGCTGTTGACCCTGGTCCTGTTCGCCGCGGCGAGCGTCGGCCTGTGGTTCGGCATGCACGCGCTGGCCGACTGGATCGCCGGATGGATGGGCGGCTGGAGCGGATCGGACGCCTTTGCCGATATCGGCACGATCGTGCTGGTGGTCTTCTTCCACTGGCTGATGTTCCGCGCGATCGCCGTCGCCGTGATCGGCGTCTTCGCCGACGAAGTCGTCGCCGCGGTCGAGAAGAAGCATTATCCCGGCGCGCATGCCCAGGCGATCGACGTGCCGCTCGGTCGTTCGATCGCGATGGGCCTCGGCTCGGCGGTGCGGCTGATCGCGATCAACCTGCTGCTCTCGCCGCTCTACCTGCTCCTGCTGGTCACCGGCGTGGGCACCGCGCTCGCCTTCTTCCTGGTCAATAGCTGGCTGCTCGGCCGCGACCTGGGCGACATGGTCGCCGCCCGCCACATGCCGCGCGGCGACCTGCGCCGCTGGCGCGGGCGGACCAGCATGAGCCGCTTCGCGCTCGGCGCCGTGGGCACCGGGCTTCTGCTCGTCCCGATCCTGAACCTGGTCGCCCCGGTGCTGGGAGCCGCGATGGCCACCCATGCATTTCACCGCGGGAGGCGGGCATCGTGAAGAAACTCATCCTTATCGGCACCCTGGCGCTGGGCGCGTGCGGCGAAGGCGGCGTGATCCCGCCGCCGCGCGCCGGTTATGTCCCGGTGCCGAGCGCCCGGCCGACGCCGAGCACCGCGCCGATGCCGGCGAACCTCGCCGCGATCCAGGGCGCCACCGCCCCGCGCCTGATCGCCCGTTTCGGCAAGCCGCAGCTCGACGTCAGCGAGGGCACCGCCCGCAAGCTGCAATTCTCCGGGCCGATCTGCGTGCTCGACACCTATCTCTACCCGCAGAGCCGCGGCGAGCCGGTGGTCACCCATGTCGATGCCCGCCAGCGCGACGGCCGCCCGATCGACGAAGCCAGCTGCGTCGCGGCGCTCAGCGGAGCGCGGGCACGCTAGCTTCGGGAGCGAGCTTCCCCAAAGCCCATTCCGCCGCCTCGCGCACCGTCTCGTCCGCGTCCTCCAGCAGCGCCCGCACCGGCGCGACCAATGTGGCGTCCCCGCTGTTCCCCGCCGCGATCAGGCAGTTGCGCATCATCCGGTCGCGCCCGATCCGCTTGATCGGCGAGCCCGAAAAGACCTCGCGGAACCCCGCATCGTCCAGCGCCAGCAAGTCCGCGAGCGCCGGCGCGGTCAGCTCGGCGCGCGAGGTGAAGGCCATGTTGGCCTGCGCGGCATGGGCGAACTTGTTCCACGGGCACACCGCCAGGCAATCGTCGCAGCCATAGATGCGGTTGCCGATGCCTTCGCGGAATTCCTCCGGGATCGGCCCCTTGTGCTCGATCGTCAGGTACGAGATGCAGCGCCGCGCATCGAGCGTATAGGGCGCCGGAAAGGCATCGGTGGGGCACGCCGTCTGGCACGCGTCGCAGCTGCCGCAGGTGGTTCGCACCGGCCCGTCGGGCTCCAGCTCCAGCGTCGTGTAGATCGCCCCCAGGAACAGCCAGCTTCCATGCGAACGGCTCACCAGGTTGGTATGCTTCCCCTGCCACCCCAGCCCCGCCGCTTCCGCAAGCGGCTTCTCCATCACCGGCGCGGTGTCGACGAACACCTTGAGCTCCGCCCCTGGCGCCTCGGCGACCAGCCAGCGGCCAAGCTCCTTGAGCCGCCGCTTCATCACATCGTGATAGTCCTGCCCCTGGGCATAGGTGGAGATCCGCCCGATCCCGCCATGTTCGGCCAGCGCCAGCGGATCGCGCGCCGGGGCATAGCTCATCCCCAGCGAGATCACCGACTTCACCTCGGGCCACAGCCCTGCGGGCCGTTCGCGGTGATGCGCGCGTTCCTCCATCCACAGCATCGAGCCGTGGCGCCCTTCCTCGAGCCATTGCCGCAGCCGCTCGGCGGTCTTCGGCGCGGCATCGGCGCGCGCGATCCCGCAATCCGCGAACCCGATTTCCGCGGCTTTGGCCTTTATTAGGGCTTCGAGTGGCTTGTGTGCGTCCACACGGACCCGCTACCATCAAAGCCACACGGAAGGGGACTCTCATTTGACGAGCGAATTGGCCGTAAGCGCCCGGGGGCTGGTCAAATATTTCGGAGACAGGCGCGTCGTCGACGGCGTCGACATCGCTGTGCCCAAGGGCCTCGTCTACGGCGTGCTCGGCCCCAACGGCGCCGGCAAGACCACGACGCTGCGCATGCTGCTCGGCATCATCGAGCCCGACCAGGGCCAGCGCTCGATGCTCGGCTACAGCCATCCGCGCGATGCCAGCGACCTGGTCGGCTACCTTCCCGAGGAGCGCGGCCTCTATCCCAACATGAAGTGCCGCGAGGCGATCGCGTTCATGGGCGCCCTGCGCGGCCTGCCCTGGGCGACCGGGCGCAAGCGCGCCGACGCGCTAATGGACAATGCCGGGCTCGGCCACGCCAAGGACGAGAAGATCCGCAAGCTCTCCAAGGGCATGGCCCAGCTGGTCCAACTGCTCGGCTCGGTCGTCCACGAGCCCGACCTGCTCGTCCTCGACGAGCCCTTTTCCGGCCTCGATCCGGTCAACCAGGAGAAGCTCGAAAAGCTGATCCGCGCCGAGCGCGATCGCGGCGCGACGATCCTGTTCTCGACGCACGTCATGGCGCATGCCGAGCGCCTCTGCGACCATCTCTCGATCATCGCCGGCGGCAAGGTCCGCTTCGAAGGCACGGTCAACCAGGCCCGCGCGATGCTGCCGATGAAGGCGCACTACACCCCGCACCACAATGTCGAAGGCGCCGCCAGCCTGCTCCCCGCCGATGCCTTCCGCGAAGGCGATGGCTGGCGCTTCACCCTGCCGGAGAGCGGGATCGAGGCGCTGCTCGTCAAGCTGATCGACGGCGGCTACGGCGTCTCCGGCCTGTCGATCGAGCGGCCCGGCCTGCACGACGCGTTCGTCAGGATCGTCGGCGCCGATGCCCTCAAGGACGAGGAGGAAGCGGCATGAGCAAGTTCGCGCGCATGCTGCGCCAGGCGTTCACCGTCGCCCGGCGCGATTTCACCGCAACCGTCTTCACTCCCACCTTCCTGCTCTTCCTGCTCGCACCGGTGCTGATGATCGGCTTCGGCGCGGTCGGCGGGATCGGCGCCCAGTCGATCGTCGGCGACGATTCGCAGATGAAGATGGTGGTGATCGCCCCGCCCGCCCAGGCGCCGGTGCTGATCGAGACCGACCAGCAGCTCCGCACCCTCTTCCCGAAGAAGAGCGAGCTCGCCCCGCCACCGCTGACGATCGAGGCGCCCACCGCCGATCCGGCGGCCCAGGCCCGCGCCTATTTCGACAGCGACAAGTTCGATGCCGCCGCCGTGCTCTACGGCCCGCTCGACAAGCCCGAGATCCTCTACGCCCGTCGCGGCTGGACCGAGGCGCAGTACCTCACCCAGCTCGCCGAGCAGAGCCTGCGCGCCCAGAAGCTCGGCAAGGCCGAACCGATCGCCACCGTCACCCAGACGGTCGTCCAGCGCGGCCAGGGCTCGCCCACCGGGCGCGGCCAGGCCGCCTCGATCGGCGTGTTCGCGATCTTCTTCCTCACCCTGTTCCTCTCGGGCCAGGCCGTCGGCACCATGGCCGAGGAGCGCTCGAACAAAGTGATCGAGATCCTCGCCGCAGCGGTGCCGCTCGAAAGCGTGTTCTTCGGCAAGCTGATCGGCATGTTCGGCGCCGCCGTGCTGTTCGTGCTGTTCTGGGCGACGGTCCTCATCAACGCGACCCGGCTGCTCCCGCCCGAAGTCGCCGGCAGCTTCCCGAGCCTGATCGCAGCGATCGGCGCGCCGACCTACGCGTTCCTGTTCATCGCCTATTTCACCATGTCCTACATGCTGCTCGGCGCCACCTTCCTCAGCATCGGCGCGCTCACCTCCACCCAGCGCGAACTGCAGATGCTGTCGCTGCCGATCACCATCTTCCAGATGATGATGTTCGGCCTGGCGCTCGCCGCCGCGAATCGCCCGGGCAACTGGGTCGAGACCGTGGCGCAGATCTTCCCGTTCAGCTCCCCCTTCACGATGATCGGCCTGGCCGGCAGTTCGCCGGTGCTCTGGCCGCATCTGCTCGCGCTCGCCTGGCAGGCGCTGTGGGTGGCGATCATCATCACCGTCGGCGCCCGCCTGTTCCGCCGCGGCGTGCTCAAGTCGGGAAGCCCCAAGCGGCGCTCGAAGATCGAGGCGACAACGTAGGCAAACTGCAAATCCCCCTCCCTGAAAGGGAGGGGTTAGGGGTGGGTCGATGACCGCGATACGGCCAGCACATCGCGCAAGGCTTCCGTATCGCCAGGCGCCCACCCACCCCCTGCCCCTCCCTTGCAGGGAGGGGAGTACCCCGCCCCCTATCACCTCTCACTATTGACACTTCTGTCAATTAGGTATTCCCTCTCCAAAAATGCAGGAGAGGCAGCATGGCTACGCTTGCGACGGAAACCGCGGCACCCGGCAGCATGAGCATCGATCCGCTCGACGTCAGTCGTCCCGAGCTCTACCGCGACGACACTTGGCACGCGCCCTTCCGCGAGCTGCGCGCCCGGGGCGGCATCCATTATCACGACAACACCGCCTTCGGCCCCTTCTGGTCGATCACCACCTACAAGCCGCTCGTCCAGGTCGAGTCGCTGCCCGACATCTTCTCGTCCGAGGCCGGCGGCATCACCATCGCCGACATGGCGGAGGGTGACATCAAGATGCCGATGTTCATCGCGATGGACCGGCCCAAGCACACCGACCAGCGCCGCACCGTCGCCCCCGCCTTCACGCCGAGCGAGATGGTGCGGATGACCGACAATATCCGGATGCGCACCGCCGAGATCCTCGATTCGCTGCCGGTGGGCCAGGAATTCGACTGGGTCGACCGGGTCTCGATCGAGCTGACCACCCAGATGCTGGCGCTGCTGTTCGACTTCCCCTGGGAAGAGCGCCGCAAGCTCACCTACTGGTCCGATTGGGCCGGCGACATCGAGATCGCCAAGGATCCGGTCCGCAAGGAGGAGCGCCGCCAGATCCTGTTCGAGTGCGCCGCCTATTTCGGCAATCTCTGGCAGGGCAAGGTCGGCAAGGAGCCGACGCCCGATCTGATCTCGATGATGATCCATTCGGACGCGATGAATCACATGGACCAGATGGAGTTCCTCGGGAACCTCATCCTGCTGATCGTCGGCGGCAACGACACCACCCGCAACTCGATGAGCGCCTATGCCTGGGGGCTCAACCAGTTCCCCGAGGAGCGCGCCAAGCTCGAGGCCAATCCCGGCCTGATCGGCAATGCCACGCAGGAGATCATCCGCTGGCAGACCCCGCTCGCGCACATGCGCCGCACCGCGACCCAGGATACCGAGCTCGACGGCCACAAGATCCGCGAGGGCGACAAGCTCGGCCTCTGGTACATCTCGGCCAATCGCGACGAGAGCGTCTTCGCGGATGCCGACAGCATCATCGTCGATCGCGAAAATGCCCGCCGCCACCTCGCCTTCGGCCATGGCATCCACCGCTGCGTCGGCGCCCGTCTGGCCGAGCTGCAGATCGGCGTGCTGATGGAGGAAATGGCCAAGCGCCGCCTGCGCGTGAACGTAACCGGCGAACCCGAGCGCGTCGCCGCCTGCTTCGTCCACGGCTACAAGAAGATGGCGGTGGAACTGAGCCACTATTGAGCCCGCCTTTGCCCACGCTTCTTTTTAATCGTCATCCCCGCGAAGGCGGGGATCCAGAGTGGCAGAGCGATTCCCTTCGTGACCCTGGATCCCCGCCTTCGCGGGGATGACGACTTGGGGGGGGCAGCGTCCTCCCTACCAACGGATACTGGACGCAGGCATGCCGCCTCCCCACATCCCTTCCATGGAAACCAACCGCCGCAGCTTCCTCACGATCGCCGGCCTCGGCGCCCTCACCGCAGCCTGTGGCGGAACGCCTGCCGAGGCGGCGCAGAAATTCCCGTTCACGCTCAGCGATGCCGAATGGCGCAAGCGGCTCAGTCCCGCCGCCTATCGCGTGCTCCGCCAGGGCGCGACCGAATACGCCTATTCCAGCCCGCTCAACAAGGAGCACCGCGCCGGCACGTTCACCTGCGCCGGCTGCGCGCTGCCCCTGTTCAGCTCGGCGACCAAGTTCGACAGCGGCACCGGCTGGCCGAGCTTCTGGCAGCCGCTTCCCAACGCGGTGGTCACCCGCGGCGACAACACGCTCGGCATGAGCCGTACCGAAGTCCTCTGCCGCCGCTGCGGCGGGCATCTCGGCCATGTCTTCGACGACGGCCCCCGCCCCACCGGCAAGCGCTACTGCATGAACGGCGTGGCGCTGGCGTTCGTGGCGAAGGGGTAGCCGAGTTCCCGCTGAACTGCTCCCCGGCGAACGCCGGGGAAGCGGATACGGCAATCCCAGCCGTCAGACACGAAAAAGCCCGGCAGTGCCGGGCTTTTCCAATTCCGATCCTGACCGACCAGATCAGCCCGCGTCGGGCATCTCGTTCTTGGCGTCGGCGATCACGTCGCTCATGTCGAGGTCGAGCGACGGCTTGAAATCGTCCTCGTCGAAGTCGCGCGGCGCGCCGCCCGAATAGATGAAGCCGTTGACCGGATAGACCGAGGTGCCGAGGCCGCCGACCGGCGCGAACCACACCTTCACTTCGCTCCAGTCGCCCGCGGCCGACACGTCCACCGCGCGGACGTTGCGCTCGATGCCGCCGGCGCGCGACCAGTTGGCATGGGTGAGCAGCACTTCGCGGTCGCTGACGATCTGCGAGACCATCGCGACATGGCCGAGCGGCATCTTCGAGGTGCGCTGGAACGACATCACCGAACCGACCTTCGGGGCCTCGCCGCGCTGGTAGCGGCCGGCGGCCTGGTTCCACCAGGTCCAGGCATTGCCGTGGATGTTCACGCCCGAGATCTCACGGGCATAGGGCGCGCACTGCCAGAAGGTACGGCCCTTGGCCGAAGCCGCCTGCGGGGCGGCCATCATCAGGGTGCAAACAGCCATCAGCGCAAAACGCGCTGCGAGAACACGGAAATTCATGGACCCCCCGGTCAGGAAGCAGTCAGGTGTTGAGTGCGACTGACCAGATCATAGGACGTAAGTATAGGCCTGCGGTTCACCGATCCGACGAACCGTTGCGACGAGCCGATGACTTGCAGATGAACGGCGATTCCGGGGGAACTTTGCCCCTGCCGGCGCCCCTGCCTTCCCCGCACACGCGAAGACGCCCGCGCCCGCCTCCGTACGAACCCCGATCCGGATACGCCCCGAATGGGCAATTTCCTGTCGCAAGGCCATCAGGTGGCGTGGTTTTCCACAAGCGCCCCTTCGGTTCATCGCATCGATGTTGCGCTGCGGAATCACTTGGTCTCCTATAATGAACAGGGGACGACGGCAGGTTAAGCGGCCCGTTAACCATATGGGCGCATGATCTGCTTTGGAGGGTCACGATTGGGGTGGGAGTTTTGAACGATGGGAGCACGAGCTAAACCGGCAGAAGGCGCGATGACGCTGGCCGAAATGAAGGAATTCGCGGGTTTCAGCGCCGCCACGCAGCGCTACATCCGCCGCTCGCTCGATATCGGGCTCGAGCGCGAGGACGCGATGCTCCGCTGGTCGCGCGACGTGGTCGAAGCCGCCAGCATCCGCGCCCAGGCCCATATCTATGAGCGCCTCCAGGAAGTCCGCGCGATGATCCCCGACGACAGCGACCTCGATTCGATCGAGCCGTTCCTGTCGCCGCTGGTCGCGATCGCCGCGTTCGACCTCAGCCAGGGCCGCCTCACCAGCTTCTCGGCCTTCCGCTTCCTCTACGAGCGGCTGATCGGCGCCGAAGTGCGCCCCTGGCTGCCCTCGGCTTTCTGCGCCGCCGCCGCCCTGCCGCACCTCCACCCGGACCTGCGCCGCAAGCTGCTCCAGTCGATCAGCGAAGCCGCCGCAACCGCCTCGGGCTGGTCGAACCGCCAGCCGAGCTTCTACCCGGCCTGGGTGGAGAAGGTGGACTCGGCCGCGCTGCCGAACTGATATTCCGGCGGGCTTGCCTAGCGGCAGGCCCGCCACCCCATCTCGCCGCGCTCGGCCTCGTCGAGGTGCAGGTGATCGCGGTGCGCCGCGTTATAGTCCGGCGACAGCACCGTCGAGAACAGCTTGCACGCCCCGGTGCGCACCTCGCGCAGGAACGCCGCCTTCTCGCCGCCCTCGCCCCAGTCCTTGAGCACGCTGATCCGCGTCCCGTCCGCCAGGCGAAAGCCCGCCACGTCGAGCGCATCCGCCGTCGCATGCTCGCTCCAGTCGCCGGCACTGCGCCCATATATCCGCCGGCACGAATAGCTGCCGAGATGCTCGATCTGCGCGACCTGCACCCCGAAATGCTTCTGCGCCGCCGGCTGGACGATCTCCCATTCCCACAGCGACAGCGCCGCCGCGACCGGACAGGAAGTGCCGGGATTGGCCGGACTCATCGCGATCCCGCGCGAGCCGCCCGCGGTCAATCGCACGCCGTCGCCATAGCCGCAGGCGGGATCGCTCCCCTTCACTTCGGGCAAAGCGGTGTAGCGCACGCCCGCCGCGCGCAGCAGCGCCCGGCATTCGGCATAATCGTCGCTCAGCCCCGCCAGCTTGCGCCCGGTGAACACCCCGATCGGCTGGCTCAGGTCGAGCCGCGTCCAGGGCAGGTCCTGCGGCCGCCCGCGCAGCACCGCCCAGCCGAGGAACAGCCCGAACAGCAGCACTGCCGCCAGGATCGTCCAGCCGATCGCCCGGCGCACCCGCTTCAAATGCGAACCGCGTCTTCCAGCCGCTGCGAAGTGATCGGATAGCCGAGGTCGTCGGGGATGCAGAGCCGCCGCTCGCCGTCCCGCTCCTCGATCCACGGCGTCACCGTGCGGATCGGATGCGCCCGGGCATCGGCCACCGCCGCGTCGAAGCTCGCGTACTGCGCCAGCCGGTCGAGGTTGCGGCGGGTCGGAAAGATGATGTGCGCCTCGCCCCGGTCCGCCGCGTCGAGCACCGCCCGGGCGCTCGCCCAGAACACCCGGACATTCTCGTTGCCGTCGACCAGCGGCTCGGCCCCCTTGGGCGCCCGCGCCAGGTAGAAGCGCGTGTCGAACACCTTGTGGTGCACGCCGGCCGGCAGCCAGCGCGAGAAGGGCACCAGCGCGTCGAGGTCGAGCGCCGCGCCCGCCTCGTCGAGCAATTCCCCCATCGCCTCGCCGGCATAGAGCCGGTCGCGCAGCGCCAGCATGTCGCCCGCCGGCGCCAGGCCCACCGCGACACCCGCTTCCTCCAGCGTCTCGCGGATCGCCCCGATCCGCGCGGCATTCTCGTCGACATCGCCCGCATGCAGCGCCGCCAGCGCGAAATCGCCCGGATCGACTCGCCCGCCGGGAAACACCAGCGCCCCGCCGGCAAACGACATCGCCGCCGCCCGCTCGACCATCAGCAGCTCGGGCGGCCCCTGCTCGGCCTCGCGCATCACGATCACGGTCGCCGCGGGAATCGCCTGTTCTTCGGTCATGGAGGAGAGTTTAGGGCGCGCTGGCGCAAATTACATCGTCATGCTGAACTTGTTTCAGCATCCAACCCACCCCCAGCGATACCGCCCGTGGAAAGTTGGACCCTGAAACAAGTTCAGGGTGACGGAACTACCAGCCCGCCACCTTCAACCGAACCTTCACCACCATATCCGACGACGTGATGAACAGCGTCTTCCCATCCTCGCCGAAGCAGCAATTCGCCGCCGCCTTGCCGGTGGAGATCACCCCCAGCTTCCTGCCATCGGGTGCGATCACCCAGATCCCGCCCGGCCCGCTGGCGAACAGATGGCCGCTCTTCGCCACCTTCATCCCGTCGGGCAGCCCCGGCAACTTCCTGGCCACCTCGGCCGAGAAATCGACGAACGGCACCAGCTCGGAGCTCGCCGAGCCATCCGCCGCCAGTTCGCAGGTATAGATCTTCGCCGCCTCGGGATCGGACTGGCTGACATAGAGCCGGTCGAATCCCGGCGACACGCCGATCCCGTTCGGCCGCTTCAGGCTCTTGTCGATCAGCGACACGTCGCTGCCGTCCGCATTCACCCGGTAGACCCCGTTGAACGCCAGCTGCTTGAGCGGCGATTCGTCGCCTTCGCTCAGGCCATAGGGCGGATCGGTGAAATAGATGATGCCGTTCCGCCCGGTCACCAGGTCGTTGCAGCTGTTGAACTTCTTGCCCTCATATTCGCCCGTGACGATCGTCTTCTTCTTCGTCGCCAGGTCCACCCGCGCGATCGCCCGGGTGCCCGAATCAGCCATCAGCAGATTGCCGCGCGCATCCAGGATCATCCCGTTCGATCCCGCCTCGCGCACCCCCGCCGGGATCGGCCCGGCCAGCCCCGAGGGTGTCAGGAACGGGCGTGCGCCATCGCCCGCCTTCCAGCGATAGGCGATGTTCATCGGCACGTCGGAGAAGAGCAGATAGCTGCCCTTCTTCACCCACACCGGCCCCTCGGTCCATTTGAACCCGCTGGAAATCACTTCGATCGGACTGTTCACATCGATCAGCGCATCCAGCCCCGGATCGAGCCGGGTGATGCGCCCGACCGCCTGACCCAGCGCCATACCGGGCACGAAAGGCAAGGCAGCCATGCCGGCCAGCAGGCTGCGGCGGGTCGTCTCGATCATCATTCTACTCCGTCACGCGAGCTGGATCGCCCGCCCTTCGCGCGCCGATCGATAGATCGCCTCGATCAGCCGCATGTCGCGCAAGCCTTCCTCGCCCGACGCCCGCAGGGGTATGCCGCTGAGCACGCTTTCCGCAAGATGATCGAGCTGCGCGACGAACTGGTTCTTGGCCGGCGGCGGCAGCATGACCTGCTCGGTCTTGCCGCTCGTCCGCGCCCACATCTGGTGCCCCGCATAGGACGTGGCCGGCTCCATCCCCACCCAGCCCTTGGTCCCGGTCACCCGGAAGGCGTTGTGGCCGGAGGAATAGCTCGACACGCAATTGGCGATCACGCCCGAGGGGAAGCGCATCTGCCAGTCGATCCGGTCCTCGACATTCCTGAAGCGCGGGTCGCTCCGGTCGGTGAACTCCATCGCGCTCACCGCCACCGGCTCCTCGCCCGCCAGGTATCGCGCCGCGTTCAGGCTGTAGATGCCGATGTCCATCATCGATCCGCCGCCCGACATCGGGCGATCGAGCCGCCACTGGTTGGGCTGGGCATAGAAGCCATGCTCGGCGGTGATCAGCGTCGGCCGCCCGACGAACCCGGTCTTCACCAGCTCGACCGCGCGGAGATTGTACGGCTCGAAATGGCAGCGGTAGCCGATCATCAGCTTGCGGTTGGCCTTTCTCGCCGCCGCGATCATCGCCTCGCATTCCGCCGAGGAGACCGCCATCGGCTTCTCGCACAGCACATGCTTGCCGGCCTGGCTGGCGCGGATCGAATATTCCGCATGCAGGCTGTTGGGCAGCACGACATAGACCAGGTCGATGTCGGGATTGTCCTTGATCCGGTCGTAGCTCTTGTAGTCGTACCAGTGCGTTCTGGGCACGCCGTACTGCGCGCCGAACTTCTCGAGCTTGGCCGGCGTGCCGCTCACCAGCGCCTTCAGCTCGGCGAACTCGCAACCGGCGATGCGCGGCAGGATCTGGTTGGTCGCGTAATTGCCCAGGCCGACGATCGCATAGCCCAGCTTGCGCTTGCCCTGCGCCCAGGCCGGCAGGCCCGCCACGCCGGTAATCAGCCCCGCGCCGATGCCACCCAGCACCCCGCGACGTGTTCCCATGATCGTCATTGCCCGGTTCCCTCTCCAATTGGCGAACGCCCAAGCCCGTCGCCGGCACGTCTTCCGCCGGTCGCTCCGCGTTAGCGCTATCATGGATGGCGGGAGGCGCCTAGGCAGCTACGACTTTGGTCGCATGGGCGCGTCCCCCTTCTCAATTCCCCTCCCTGCAAGGGAGGGGTTAGGGGTGGGTTAGAAAAGAGCGGGCTCGATGCCCGGTCTTTTCTTCTCTCGCAGGCCGACCGGCAGAGCTCGCTGCGCTCGCCACCCACCCCCTGCCCCTCCCTTGCAGGGAGGGGAGTTTCAAGGATTCCAGCCAGCTCCAAATCCTCCCCCGGAGGGGGAGGGGGACCGCCGGCGCAGCCGGTGGTGGAGGGGTAGCGCGCCCCAAGCGACACAGCCCGTGGAGAATACCCCTCCACCAGCCTGCGGCTGGTCCCCCTCCCCCTCCGGGGGAGGATTTGAAGCTCACCCGAACACCCCCCGGAACCGCGCATGCAGCCGCGCATGCGTCTCGCCCGCCCGCGCCAGCAGCCCGGCATCCGCCACCGCTTCCCGCCTGTCCGCCACGCGCAGCGCGGAGGGGTCGATCGGCGCCTCGACCATCACCGCCAGCCGGGGGCCGTAAACCCGTGGCGCCGCGCACAGCGCATCATAGTCCAGGAAGAATTGCCGCTCCTGCACCGCCGCCGGCGCCGCCAGCAGCGCGCGGTGCACCGCGTCCCACAGCCTCAGCCAGTAATCGACATGGCCGGCATCCTCGCCCGGCTCGGGCGCGCCGTCGAAGCGGAAGGGCCGCTGGTCGGCGCCGAACTCGTGATGCCCCAGCCAGCTCATGAACCGGCGCCGGAACGGGTCCTCCGCCGCCAGCGCCACCGCGCGCCGGTGCTGCGTCAACAGCGACAGCGCCTGTTGCAACGGTTCGCGGAACGGATGGAGCAGAACCGCGTCGGGGAAGCTGCTCGCCAACCCCTCCAGCCGCAGGATATTGTTATTGTTCTTAGATAGATAGCGCGTGCCGCCCTGGCTCAGCAGGACCAGACGCATATAGTCGCGGAACGCAGCAAGCGTCGCCTTTTCCGGGGCGATCGGCAGCAATTCGCGCCGCTTCAGGTAGCGATTGCCCTCGAACGCGCGCCAGAAAACCTCCTCGATCGCCTCCGGGCTGTCGAGATCATGGGTCAAACCGTCGCCATGGCCGCGTTCCCGGGCCTCGACATGCCGCTTGCCGCCCAGCCGCGCCCAGCTGTTGGGCGCAAGTGGAAACGGAAGTTGGCGATAGGCCGGGGCGGCAAAGTCGCCGCCCGCGTGCAGCAGCCGGGTGAGGATCGAGGTGCCCGCGCGCGCCAGCCCGGCGATAAACACTGGTCGCCTGATCTCCAGCGTTTTCAGCTGCTTGCCATGGAGTGCCCGCTCGATGTCGAACGTCGCTTCGAGCAGTGCGGGCGAGCCCAGGGCGATGCGGTGGAGGAGCTTGTCAGCGCGCCCGTACACGGCGAACCTGCCAGCGCAGCGCCGCATAGCCGAGGGTGAGCGGCATCAGTGCCAACTTCGACGTCCAGTCCGTCCGGAACGCGTCAACTTCAGGCAGCAAGGCGTTCAAAGCGAGCAGACCCAGAAGCGGCGAGGCGGTCGCCACCAGCAGGCCGCCGGCACGGACCGAATGCATGAACATCCGGCCTGAAAGGATACGCAGCGCCCGCTCCTTGCCCCATTCGGAAACGCCCCGCCTGGGGAGCAGCCGCATGGCATGCTGGCTGCAGGCGGCAAGCTCCTGAAAAGCCGGGACAAGCGGCAGGGCGCGGGCCAGTTCGAGCACCGCGATGATCGCGAGGAAGGCGAGGATCACCGGGCGCGCCCGCGGATGCGGCGGACCAGCCGCTTGACCGGGTACCACACGACCGAGACGATCGCGAGCAGGATCGAGCCGATCAGCCCGAAGGCGACGCCGATCGCGCCGAGACCAAGTCCGGGGCCGGTATAGGCCTGGGCGGCCAGCGGCGCCGTCAGCGCGAGCGCAAGCGACAGGAAACGAAGGGTTTTTACGAGCATTTTGCAGTCACCGTAGCTTGAATGGCCGGGCCATCGGTGGTGGGATCGAGGTAGCGCGCCCAGCTAAGGGCCATGCGCCGCTCGGCGGAATCGGCGGAGATGTACCGCCAGCGAAGGTCGCCCTGGGGAGACATGCGGACGAGGCGGCCCTGCTCGGTCTCCTCGATCATCGCATCGCCGCCGGGCAGCGGGGTGCCGCGGCCCTGGGCACGGGTGGCGATCCGGTTGACGGCGAAGCCCCTGTCCCAGGGCGAGCTGGTGTCGCCGCTGGAAAGATCGTGGACCAGCAAGCGGTTATGCCCGTTCACCCGCTCGTCCGGGTAGCCCATCAGCGTGTTGTTATCGAACACCGAGATGCGGTGGTCGTCGAGGATGCTGACATCGTGCTGGAAGCGCCACGGGCCGATCTTCCACCACAGGATCCTGCCGGTCTCGGGCCGGTAGAGCGCGATCAGCGACAGGTTGCGCAGGCTCAGGAACAGGTCGCCCTTCTTCCAGAAGCGCCCGTCCGCCATCGCCGGCTGGATGTCGTTGAGATGGAAGGGATCCTGCACATAGGGCCGCCCCCGCCACAGCCGCGCGAGGCCGTTGCGCTCGAGGATCTCGGCGATCCGGTCGACCTGCAGCAGCGCGCCCTCGGGCGAGACCTTGGCGACGCTGTCGTCCCAGAAATCGGCCTTAACCCCGGGCTCGCGCGGCACCGGGTAGCGATAGGGTACCCAGAGATTGCCGTCCGGGCCTTGCTCCGTCGAATGGGTGAAGATGCCGTCCAGCGACCAGAGCAGCTTGCCGCAGGCATCGTAGCGGGCGAGCGGCGAGCTGTCGTGCAGCACCAGGCTGCCGTCGGCGAGCAGCAGCGGGTGCATCAGCCGGTTGCGCGCGGCATCCTTGTCGCGGTGCACATCGGTGAGTTCGGAGGCGAATTTCGAGCGCGCATTGGCTGCGTCCACATCAGGCACGAAAGTGTGCACGGCCTGCCCATCGGAGAGGCGCAGGAGCTGGACGACCGAGCGCTTGCGCTTGGGATCGAAGGGCGAGATCAGCGCATAGCCGCTGTCGGTGAAGCCCGGATCGCGGGTGAAACCGCCCGGCAGCTTCTCGTAGCTGCCACCGAAATAGGGCGCGGGGCTCTTGAACATGCCCTTGATCGTGTCGGGCACGCGCGCCACCGCGATCGCTGCCCGCCCGACCGCGCCCGACTTCTCCCAGCCATCGACGATCGCGCCCATGCCGATCGCCGCAAGCGGCAAGAGCAGCAATACCAGGACGAGGCTCCACAGCGGCACCGGTCGCGCCAGCGCACGCTCGAGCACATTGGTCTCGCCCTTGATTTCAATATCTAAACTTCGATCCTGCCCCATGAACCCTCACAGCGTGTGAAGGAGTTCGACGGGATCGATGTCGGGGTGATTTCGCTTCTTCGCAGAAACGTTTCCGGTCTGTGGCCGTACTAGACGGGCAGCGTCACCACCGCGGAAAGTCCACCCTCTTCGCGGTTGCGCACGGTCAGGTCGCCGCCATGCGCGCGGGCGACGGCGCGGGCGCTGGCCAGCCCCAGCCCGATCCCGCCGGTGTCCCGGTTGCGCGAGCGCTCGCCCCGGAAAAAGGGTTCGAACACGCGGTCGATATCCTCGGGCGCGACACCCGGGCCGTCGTCGCGCACCTCGATCACCGCCTGGCCATCGGCCTGTGCCAGCGACACTTCGGCGCTGCCGGCATATTTGATCGCGTTGGTGACAAGATTGTTGAGCATCGCCTTGAGCGCGGGCGAATTCCCCTCGACCACCACCGGCTCGCCCGGGGCCAGCGTCACCGGCTCGCCCCGATCGCTCATGTCGTCGGTCACCGTCTCGGCGAGCGAGCGCAGGTCGAGCGGCTTGCGCACCCCCTGCTTGGTGGTGTCGCGCAGATAGGAGAGCGTCGCGGAGATCATCGCCTCCATGTCGCGGATATCGCCCTCGCACGCCCGCCGCAGATCGTCGGGCGCCGCCTCGAGCCGCAGCCCCAGCCGCATCAGCGGCGTCCGCAAATCGTGCGCGACGGCGCCGACCACGGTCGCGCGATCATCGACATAGCGGTTGAGCCGCGCCTGCATCCGGTTGAACGCGGCGGCGGCATCGGCGATCTCGGTGGGCCCGTCGATCGCGATCGGCGCGGCGCGCGGGTCACGGCCCAGCCGCTCGGCAGCGGCGGCAAAGGCACCGATCGGCTTCGCGATCCGGTGCGCCAGCGCCCAGGCAAAGGGCGCGACGGCAGCAGCGGAGACGATCAGCCACCACAGCACGAACCAGCGCCACGGCTCGAACGCCGAGCCGGTGGTGACGGTAACCCACTGGCCATCCGCCCCGCGATAGCCGGCGGTGAAGTCCCCCGTGATGATGACATCGCGCGCCGATTGCACCGTGGCCGGCGGCACCGGGCGCGGCACGCTGGCCCGGTCATAGGTCTTCTCGCGCGTCAGGATCGGGGTCGGGAAGCTGATGAGAACGCGCTCGACCGGCACGTTCATCGCCTTGGCCATGGCGATCTCGGTACGCTCGCCACGCGGATTCCAGGGCTGCTCGATGAAGTGATCGGACTTGGAGACCGAGAAATCGTCGTCGATCAGCTTGTTCTGCAGCGCATCGACCGCCTGGCCGACCGTGTAGAGCTTGGCCGTCGGGGTCTGCACCGCGATCAGCAGGGCGAAGTTC
The DNA here is from genome assembly GCF_014204495.1 of Sphingomonas kyeonggiensis. Classification (GTDB taxonomy): domain Bacteria; phylum Pseudomonadota; class Alphaproteobacteria; order Sphingomonadales; family Sphingomonadaceae; genus Sphingomonas; species Sphingomonas kyeonggiensis_A. Next base: position 404,800 of record NZ_JACHLN010000004.1, read on the forward strand.
ATCAGCTGCGTCACCGCGACGCAGACGACCATCAGTGCGAAGATCCGCAGGAACAGCGGCGATCCCGCCGCTCTGCCGCGCAATGTCACGCGCGCACGACCTTCGGCACGAACAGATAGCCTTCGTTGCGCACGGTGCGGATGATCTCGTCCCCGCCCGAGCGCAGCTTGCGGCGCAGGCGGCTGACCTGCACGTCGATCGCGCGGTCATAGGCGTCGGAATCCGGCCCGCGCGCCGCGGCGAGCAGCGCCTCGCGGCTCAGCACCCGGCGCGGCCGTTCGATGAACACGCGCAGCACCGCGAACTCGCCGTCGGTCAGGCCGACGAGCACGCCGTTCGGATCGAACAGCTCATGGCTGCCCAGGTCGATCCGCCAGCCCTCGAAGGTATAGACGTCGCCGCTCTCGCTGGTGACCACCGCGCCGCGCTTGCGCAGCGCCGCGCGCACCGTGGCGAGGATCTCGCGCGGGCTGCACGGCTTGGGAAGATAATGGCCGGCGCCGACCTCGAGGCCGAGGATGCGATCCTGTTCCTCGCCGAGCGCGCTCAGGAAGATGATCTCCGGCCCGTCGGTCCGCGCGATACGGCGGCAGGCCGAAAGCCCGTCCTCGCCCGGCATCATCACGTCGAGGATGACGAGATCGACCGGCGTGCGCGCCAGGATCTGGTCCATGTCGCGGGTGCTGGAGGCGGTCTCGACGCGATAGCCGCGCGAGCCAAGGCTGTTCGCCAGCAGCATGCGGATGTCACGGTCGTCGTCTACGACGAGCAGGGTCGCCGAATCGTCCTGGGGAGTCGCGGTAGCAAGCATGTTGCGGCTTCTACGACAAATTGCGTCCGCGATGTTGCGCGAAATTGTAACAAGATTTACCCGAGCCGTGTTTCGATCGGAACGCCCCGCTTCAGGGTGAGCGTCACCGGCGTCTTTTCCGCGATTTCGGCAAGACGGGCATTCTGCTCAGCATCGGTCCCGGTGATCGTCAGCACGCGCTCGATGTTGAGCGTCTCGCCCTGGCCGTGGAGGAACAGCGCGACGTCGATCTCCTCGACCGTCCAGCCCTTGCGCTCGGCATACATGCGCAGCGTGATCGCGGTGCAGGCACCCAAGCTGCCCAGCAGCAGCTCATAGGGCGCCGGCCCGCTATCCCCGCCGCCGCGCGCTTCCGGCTCGTCGGCGGTGAGCGCGTGCGTGCCGAAATCGATAGCGGTGGCATAGGGCGCGCCGCGCCCGATCTTTGCATGAGCCTGGGTCATGCGCGGGAGACTAGCGGCTTTGTCCGACGCTCCCAAGTGCCCATGCGGGTGAGGCATCAATCTCCCCTCCCTGGAAGGGAGGGGAAGTCATGTCAGCTCTTCTGCCAGCCACCACCCAGCGCACGGAACAGATCCACCTGCGTCTCCGCGATAAAGGCATCCGCCTGTGCCAGCGCCGCCTCGGCGTCCGCGAAGGTCCGCTCGGCATCGAGCAGCGCCAGCGAGTCGATATCGCCTTCGCGCTGGCGGGCGCGGGCGATGTTGACCGCCGCCTCCGCTTCGTTGCGCGCCGCCTGCAGCGCGGTGCGCCGCTCGAGCGCATGGCCATAGGCCGAAAGCGCCGTCTCGGTCTCCTGCAGCGCGTTGAGCACCGTGCCGTCGAAGGTCGCCAGCGCCACCTTGGTATCGGCCTCGGCGCCCGCGACCCGCGCACGCGCCGGACCCGGGTTCACCGCCCAGTTGAGCAGCCCGCCGACCAGCCAGCGCAGCGGCCCCGCACCGAACACGTCCCCGAAATCGGTGCCGGTCGAGCCGCCCGAGGCGCCGAGCGTGATGCGCGGATAGAGGTCGGCGGTCGCCACGCCGATCCGCGCGGTGGCGGCGGCAAGGCGACGCTCGGCGGCGCGGATGTCCGGACGACGCGCCAGCAGCGCGGCACCGTCGCCGACCGGGATCGGCTGGCTGAGGCGCAGCGTGGTGTTGCGCTCGCCGACCACCGCCGGCAGCTCGGCCGGGGTGCGGCCGGTCAGCGTGGCGAGCCGGAACAGCGCCGCATCGCGCGCCGCCTTGAGCGCCGGCACATCGGCCTGGCGCTGGTTGCGCAGCGCGCCGATCCGGGCGGTGTCGAGCCGGGTCGCGAGGCCGACACCACGGCGGCGCTCGGTCAGCTCGATCGACTGGTCGAGCAGCTGGACGATATGCTCGGCCACGCCCAACCGCTCGGCCGAGGAGGTGGCGTCGGCATAGGCGCGCGCCGTCTCGGCGGCGACGATCACCCGGACCGCATCGGCGTCCGCCTCGGCAGCACCGACATCGCCGCGCGCCGCTTCGGTGCCGCGGCTCAGCCGACCGAACAGATCGGCCTCATAGCTGACGCTCAGCCCGGCATCGATCTGCCAGTCGTTGAGCGGTGCGGCAGGCTGGCGCTGGCCCTCGGGCAGGCGGCCGTAATTGGCGCCGGCGCCCAGGGTCGCCTGGGGCAGCTGATTGGCCTTGGCACCGCGCAGGGTCGCGCGGGCCTTCTCGATCCGGGCCACCGCGACGCGGATATCGGTGTTGGCAGCGAGCGCGTCGGAGACGAGCTGGTCGAGCACCGGATCGTTATAGAGCCGCCACCAGTCGCCCTGAACGGGCTCGACGGTGACCGCGGGAGTAACCGCGACGAAATTGCCGGCCGCAGTCTGGGGCGGCGTCGGCGCGACATAGTTCGGACCGGCGGCGCAGGCGGCAAGCGCTAGCGCCGAAGCGGTCGCGAGGAAAATACGATAGGTCATTTTCATTCCTCCTCCTGCTCCCCGGCGAAAGCCGGGACCCAGGGTTACAGAGCGAGATCATTCGTGGCTCTGGCCCCCGGCTTTCGCCGGGGAACCAGGACTTATTCAGCCGGCGCCAGCTCGGGTGCATGACCCCCTTCGTCATGCGCCTTGCGGTTGCCGCGCATCGTGGCGATGCGGTCCCCGAGTGCGCGGCAGACGACGTAGAAGGTCGGCGTGAACAGCAGGCCGAAGGCAGTCACGCCCATCATCCCGAAGAACACCGCGGTACCGAGCGCCTGGCGGAGCTCCGCACCCGCACCGCTCGCGATCAGCAGCGGCACAGCGCCGAGGATGAAGGCGAACGAAGTCATCAGGATCGGACGCAGGCGGTCACGTGCAGCACGCACCGCGGCTTCCACCGGCGACAGGCCATCCTGCTCCTCGGCCTGCTTGGCGAACTCGACCACGAGGATCGCGTTCTTCGCCGCCAGCGCGATCAGCACGACCAGGCCGATCTGGGTCAGGACGTTATTGTCCATGCCCCTCAGGTTCACGCCAGCCATTGCCGCGAGCAGACACATCGGCACGATCAGGATGATCGCCAGCGGCATGGTCAGGCTCTCATATTGCGCCGCCAGCACCAGGAAGACGAACACCACGGCTAGGGCGAAGACGAGACCCGCGGTGCTGCCGGCCATCTTCTGCTGGAAGGCAATGCCGGTCCATTCGGCGTCATATCCGGGAGGCAGATCGGCGGCGAGCTTCTCCATCGTGTCGAGCGAGGCGCCCGAGCTGTAGCCCGGAGCGGTATCGCCATCCACTTCGACCGCCGGGAACAGGTTGTAACGCGTCACGCGGTACGGACCGGTCTTGTTCTCGAAGGTCGACACCGAACCGATCGGCACCATCGCGCCCGAGTTCGAGCGGGTCTTGAGGTTGGCGATATCCGCCTCGGTCGAGCGGAACGGCGCGTCAGCCTGCGCGGTCACGCGATAGGTGCGGCCGAGCATGTTGAAGTCGTTCACGAAGGCCGAGCCGAGATAGACGTTCAGCGCCTCGAACACCCGCTCCGGCGGCACGCCGAGCATGTCCGCCTTGCGACGATCGATATCGGCGAACACGCGCGGGGTGGCGGTGTTGTAGAAGGTGTAGATCTGCTTCAGGCCGGGGGTCTGGTTGGCCTGGCCGATCAACCCGAACGCGGTCTTGCCCAGTTCGTCATAGCCATGCTCGGCGCGGTCCTCGATCATCATCCGGTAGCCACCGGCCGAGCCGATGCCCTGGATGACGGGCGGGGGGACAACGAGCAGCATCGCCTCGTTGATGTCGGCGGTGCGCTTGCGCGCCTCACCCATGATGTCCTCGATGCTGACACCCAGTTTCTTGCGCTCCTCGAAGGAGAGCAGCGGAACGTAGGCGGCGGCCGAGTTCGGGGCGAGCGTCTGCGACGGGCCGTCGAAGCCGGCGAGCATCACCGAGCCCTTCACGCCCGGGATCGGCAGAATGCGGGCGACCACCTTGCGCATCACCTCATCCGTCCGTTCGAGCGACGAGCCCGGCGGCAGCTGGATGACGGTGAGGAAATACCCCTGGTCCTGCTGCGGGATGAAGCCGACCGGCGTGACCCAGAACATGCCCACGGTGGCGGCGATCAGGCCGACATAGGTGAGCATCATCCGCTTCGGGCGGGTGACCAGCACCTGGGTGAGCTTGGCATAGCCGACGCTCATCCGCTCGAAGCCGTTGTTGAACGCATCGGCGCCGCGCTTGAACAGGCGCCCGATCGGCCCCTTGGCCTCGCCCTCGTGATGCTTGAGCAGCACCGCCGCCATTGCCGGCGACAAGGTGAGCGAGACGAGCAGCGAGATCGCGGTCGCGGCCGAGATCGTCACCGCGAACTGCTTGTAGAAGGCGCCCGACAGACCGTTGAGGAACAGGGTCGGCAGGAACACCGCGAGCAGCACCAGCACGATCGCGACGAGCGCGCCGGACACTTCGTCCATCGAGGTCTTGGCCGCCTGGAGCGGGGTCATCCCCCGAGCCAGGTTGCGCTCGACATTCTCGACCACGACGATCGCGTCGTCGACGACGATGCCGATGGCGAGGACGAGGCCGAACAGCGACAGGTTGTTGAGCGAGTAGCCGAGCGGCAGCAGCACCGCCATCGTGCCGATCAGCGAGACCGGGATGGCGAGCACAGGGATGATCGCCGCACGCCACTTCTGGAGGAAGACGATCACCACCAGCACGACGAGCAGGATCGCCTCGCCGAGCGTGTGATAGACTGCGTCGATCGACTGCGAGATGAACTCGGTCGGGTTGTAGATGACGCGATATTCCAATCCCTTGGGGAAGTTCTTGGACATCGCCTTGAGCTGGTCCTGCACCGCATTGGCAGCGGCGAGGGCATTCGAGCCCGGGCGCTGGAAGACGGCGAGGATCACGGTCGGCTTGTTCGAGAGATAGGTGTTGGACGAATAGTCCGCCGCGCCCAGCTCGACGCGCGCCACGTCACTCACCCGCACCTGGTGCCCATCGGCATCGGTACGGATCACGACCTGGCCGAACTGCGCCGGGTCCTTCAGGCGGCCCTGCGTCTCGATGTTGAGCTGGAAGGCGTTGCCGGTGGGCGTGCTGCCCGGCTGGCCGAGCGTACCGGCGGCAACCTGGACGTTCTGCGCACGCAGCGCCTGGACGATGTCGCCCGCGGTCAGGTTGAGCGCGGCGGCCCGGCCCGGATCGATCCACACGCGCATCGCATAGTCGCGCGCACCGAACATGCGCACGTCACCCACGCCCTCGACACGGGCGAGGCGGTCCTTCACCTGGGTCAGCGCGTAGTTGGAGATGTACTCGCGATCGACCGAATTGTCCGGCGAGATCAGGTTCACCACCAGCAGGAAGTCCGGCGTGGTCTTGCGCGTGACGACGCCCAGGCGCTGCACCTCTTCGGGCAGGCGCGGGATGGCGACCGCGACGCGGTTCTGCACCAGCACCTGCGCCGCATCCAGATTGGTGCCGGATTTGAAGGTGACGGTGATGGTGACGTTGCCGTCACCCGTCGACTGCGACGACTGGTAGAGCATATCGTCGACGCCGTTGATCTCCTGCTCGATCGGCGCGGCCACGGTTTCCGCGACCGTCTCTGCCGAGGCGCCCGGATAGGAAGCAGTGACCGTCACCGTCGGCGGGACGATGTCGGGATATTGGGAAATCGGCAGCGCCAGATAGGCGATCGCGCCGATGATCGTGATGATCACCGCGATCACAGCCGCGAAGATCGGGCGCGTGATGAAGAACCGTGAGAGGCGCATCGGGCCACTCCTCGTGAATTGAGTTCGGAAAAAGGGTCAGCCGCCGGCCCCTGGGGAGAGCCGGCGGCTGATGGTCAACGGGCGAAGGTAGCTTCGCCGGTGACCGGCGCCGTGAGGGCCGGCGCCTGACTGGTTGCGGTGGGCTCGATCTTGCCGGCCTTGGGGGTCACCTTGCCCCCGGGCTGCGCGAACTGGGTGCCCGAGATCACGACCTTGTCCTGGGCGGTCAGGCCCGAGCGGACGACACGCAGGCCGTCGACCACGGGACCGAGCGTCACCGGCTTCGGCGCGACCGTGCCGTCCTTGCCGACGACCAGCACCAGCTTGCGGGCCTGGTCAGTCTGGATCGCGGCATCGGGCACCATCAGCGCCTGGGTGGTGCCACCCGCCGAGAGGCGCATGTTGCCGAACATGCCGGGCGTCAGGAACATGCCCGGATTGCTCAGCACCGCGCGCCCGCGGATCGTGCCCGACTTGGGATCAAGGCCGTTATCGGTGAAGTCGAGCTTGCCCTTCCACTTGTAGTCGGTCTCGTCCTGGAGGCGGATCTCCACCGGCGATTCCTGGGCACCCGCTTCCTTCGCGCGCTTGGTCTTGAGGAACAGCGCCTCGGAGCCGTCGAAGGTGAAGTAGATCGGATCGAGCGCGTTGATCGTGGTCAGCAGCGAACCGCCCTGCCCCTCGCCCGCGGCGACCAGGTTGCCCGGATCGACGCGACGGTCCGAGATGCGGCCGGCGATCGGCGCGCGGACCTGGGTGAACTCCATATCGAGCGCGCGGCTGCGCACCCGGGCCTGGGCGGCCGATACCGCCGCACCGGCGGCGCGGACACGGGCCTGGAGCCGCTCGACATCGCTCTTCGACACCGCCTCGACCGAGACGAGGCGCTCGGCGCGGCCCAGGTCGGAACGGGCAAGCGCGAGATCGCTCTCGGCGCTGGCGAGCCCGGCACGCGCCTCGGCAAGCGCGGCGGCGAAGGGACGCTGGTCGATCGTGAAGAGCAGCTGGCCCTTCTGGACGATCGCGCCGTCGGTGAAGTGGACGCCGGTGATCGCTCCCGAGACGCGCGGACGCACCTCGACGGCGCGGCTCGGCTCGAAGCGGCCGACATAGTCGTCCCACTCGTTGATGTCGCGGGCGAGCGGCGCCGACACGGTCACCACCGGCGGCGGCGGTGCTGCCATCGCGGCGGGTGCGTCCTTGCTGGCAATGCCCAGCCCGGCGGCGACGAGCACCACCGGGATCGCGACCAGGCTGCCGCGCTGCCACAGCGGCATGCGGCGGATACGGTCCGAGACGCCCGGCTTGTTGTCACCGGTCTCGGTTTCGATGCGCGAGATCATGTTCATTGGAATCGCTTCCCCTGATTCAGGGCTGCACGGCCACGGCTGATGGAGGCGAGCAGCGTTTCATATTGGTCGGGCGTGAAGCCCGCTTCGTGAAAGGCGCGGATCTCGTGGCGCGGCAGGGCATAGCCCTTGTGCCAGGCGAGCACTGCGACGCGCCGCAGCGCCTCCAGCTTCTGATCCGCCAGTTTCGGATTGGGGCTCTCTCCCCCGAAGATCATGCCCAGCGCCATCGACAGGCGCCCGGGTTTCTCCAGCGAGGCAAGCCGGTCGTGCTGGGCGATCGCCACGACCTGCCATTCGAGCGCGGAGAAGCCGCTGACCGGAAGCACATCTGCGGGCGCCGCGACCGGGCTGCCCTGGAGCTCCGAAAAGTTGAGATAGGCCATCATCTTTCCTCCTGCGTGTTGCCCGGCGGAAGGCAAAAACCTCCCCGTGCCGCGCGGAACCCCTTCCGCCGGCATTTCCGGTCATCCCCAACCGGCACGAGACGGGGCTGTCGCGCAGACGCATGTGTCTGCAGCGCACCGGCTCGGTCCTGTCCAAATTTCAGCGCTGCTGGAGTTTCGGGGCGGGGCCCCAGCCCCATTCCCTCGCTTCGGCAACTTCCCTCATTTCTATACTGACTGGTATAGAAATCGTGCTGCGTTGCGTCAAGGGCTTTTTATACTGGTCGGTACTTTTTGTCGAGCTAGGGGTGAAAAAAGTTCCAGATCCGCCCGAGCCCTCTCCCGTCATCCCCGCGTAGGCGGGGATCCAGGGCTATTCTGCGCATCGCTTTGGACTCTGGATACCCGCCTTTGCGGGGATGACGATGAAAGCGGGACAGACCCGCCCGGCTAGACGCTTATTTGCTCGGCCAGCAGGCCAGGCTGGTGTCGATCAGCTTCTTCAGGTCGACGCACGACGTCCCGCTGCCGGCCTGCAGCGCGATGCCCTGCAGGAGGGCGAACAGATAAGCGGTCAGGCCGATCACGTCGGTATCCGCCGGAAGGTCACCCTCGGCCTTCGCACGCTCGAACCGGTCGATCAGGCTCTGCTTCACGATCGCCCCGCGCGCGAGCACCTCGGCGCGGATCGACTCGGCTTCGGTGCCGCAGGCCACCGAATTGATCACGCCCATGCATCCCTTGGGGTCGCAGGTGCTCATCTGCATCTCGAGCGCGCCGGTCAGCAGTCGCTCGGCCACTCCGCGCGCGGTCGGCGCGTCGAGCGCCTTGCCCATATAATCGAGCTTTTCACGCTGATAGAGGTCGAGCGTCTTCTTGAAGAGCGCTTCCTTGTTGCCGAACGCCGCATACAGGCTCGGCCGGGTGATCCCCATCGCCTCGGTCAGATCGCTCAGCGAGGCACCCTCATAACCCTTGGTCCAGAAGACGCGCAGCGCCGAGGTCAACGCCGAGTCGGTGTCGAATTCGCGGGGGCGGCCCTTGGTGGGCTGGCAGGCGGTGATTTCCATAATGACCGGTACATAATAGCAAAAGCGCAAAAAGCCAATGCCTTGCCGCATGCTCCGGTTCCAGCCCCCTGAACCACTGTATTTTCACGGGTGTGAACTTATCGGCGGGCAGTATTAGGCGGATGTAATGGTTAACTCTGGCCGACTCGCCAATTGTCGAACGTATCGCGCGCTTGCTCCGCAAGTAGCCGATGCACGCGATCAATATAGGTGGAGATCGGCGGTCATCGGAGCCTGAGATGAGAGCTGGGGCGCTCCATCGAGGACTGGACCGGTACGGTATAACCTTGCTGGCGGTGACAATCGCATGCGGGCTTCGCGCCCTGATCGATCCCTGGACCGATGACCGGCCCTATTATCTGATCTTCCTCCTGCCGATACTCGTCGCAGCGATCCTGTGCGGGCTCCTCCCCGGCCTGCTGGCGGTGCTGTTGTCGCTGGTCGCGGAGAACCTCGTTCGCCCCGCGCAAGGAGATTTCCCCGATCTCCTGCTGTTCCTGCTCGCGTCCGGGCTCCTGCTTCTTTTCGTCAGCTGGTTCCGGACCGGCCGCGGCACGACGCGTCCGCCGACGGATTCGCAGCAGGAAACCGAGCGCCAGCTCAAGGCGAGCGTCAATCAGTTCCGCTCGGTGCTCGCCACCGTGCCCGACGCGATGATCGTGATCGACGATCGCGCGCACATCCTTTCGTTCAGCGCCGCCGCCGAGCGGCTGTTCGGCTTCAGCGAGGCCGAAGTCGTCGGCACCAACATCAACCGGCTGATGCCCAACCCCGATCGCGAGCGGCATGACGACTATATCGCCCGCTATCTGACGACCGGCGAGCGCCGCGTGATCGGCCGCGGCCGCACCGTGATCGGCCAGCGGCGTGACGGCTCGACCTTTCCGATGGAGCTCTCGGTCGGCGAGGCGATCACCGATGGCGACCGCGTGTTCACCGGCTTTATCCGCGATCTGACCGAGAAGCAGAAGGCCGAGGACCGGATCGAGCAGCTGCGCGGCGAACTGGTCCATGCCGCGCGTGTCAGCGCGATGGGCACCATGGCTTCCACCCTGGCGCACGAGCTCAACCAGCCGATCACCGCGGTGGTCAACTATGTCCGCGGCGCCGGCAATCTGATGCGCGGCAACGAGAGCCCTGACCTGCCGGTGATCCAGCACGCGCTGGACGAAGCGACCAACGAAGCGATGCGCGCCGGCGGGATCGTCCGGCGCCTGCGTGAATTCGTGGCACGCGGCGACAGCGAGAAGAGCGTCGAGGACCTCGATGCGCTGGTCGAGGAAGCCGCCAAGCTCGCGCTGATCGGCGCACGCGAACGCGGCGTCGACTCCTTCTTCGAGATCGACCCCGCCAGCTCGGTCGTGCTGGTCGACAAGATCCAGACGCAGCAGGTGCTGATCAACCTGATGCGCAATGCCGTGGATGCGATGTCCGCATCGCCGATCCGGCGCCTCACCATATCGAGCAGGCCCGAGCCGAACGGCTATGTCCGCGTCACCGTGACCGACACCGGCACGGGCATCGCCCCCGATATCGCGGAGAATCTCTTCCGCGCCTTCAACAGCAGCAAGGACGGCGGAATGGGGCTTGGCCTCTCCATCTGCCGCACCATCGTAGAGGCCAATGGCGGAAAGATCTGGATGGAGGCCTGCCCCGGCGGCGGCACTGCATTCCACTTCACGCTTATCCGCATGGAAACGGAGCAGTCCGAATGAATGACCGCCGGCTGGTACACATCATCGACGACGAGGACAGCGTCAGGAACTCGATCGGGTTCATGCTGCAGACAACGGGCTATTCCGTGCGCACCTGGCCTTCCGGCGTCGCCTTCCTCCGCGAGCTGCGCAACGTCGAGCCCGGCTGCATCCTGCTCGACATCCGCATGCCGGAAATGGACGGGCTGCAGGTGCAGCACCAGCTCAACGAGCGCGGCGTGACCATGCCCGTTATCGTGCTCACCGGGCATGGCGACGTGACGATCGCGGTTAAGGCGATGCGCAACGGCGCCTTTGATTTCCTCGAAAAGCCGTTCGAGGCCGATCAGCTGCTCTGCGCGATCGAGAACGGGTTCGAGCGCGCCAACGAAGCCAACAGCGCCACCCGCACCGATGCCGCGCGCACCCAGCTCGCCAGCCTTTCGGCGCGCGAGCGCGAAGTGCTCGACGGGCTCGCCGCCGGCTTCCCGAACAAGACCATCGCCTATGATCTCGGCATCTCGCCGCGCACGGTGGAAGTGCACCGGGCGAACCTGATGCAGAAGCTGGGCGCCCGCAGCCTCTCCGAGGCACTGCGCGTCACCTTCACCGCGGAGATGGGCGCCTAGGCGGCATTCCAATTCCATTTTCAGTTCCCCGGCGAAGGCCGGGGAACACGCACGCCACCCCTTGCAATGTAGGATTTCGCCTGCTGCGATCGAGCGGCCAGCCCCATGGCCGGCCGCTCTTTGACGCAGTTGGGAAAATAGGATCACGCGCACGCAACAATGTTGCGAGATGCGGTGCGTTCGCGGGAACTATGTCAACTTGAGGCGCCGCAAAACCCGCTCTTGGCCTGTACTTTGTGTACTTCCGCGAGTCGGCGCCCTCTCGATGTAGGAGCGCCTAGAACCAGCCCGCCGTCTCGCCGAGCATCCAGATGCCGGCGGCGAGGAACAGCATCGCGGCAATGCCGTGGACCAGCCTGAGCGGCACCCGCTGCAGCAGCGCGTTGCCCAGGAACACCGCCGGGACGTTGGCCAGCATCATGCCCAGCGTGGTACCCGCCGTGACCGCCCAGACATTGTGGAAGCGCGCGCCCAGCGCCACCGTCGCCAGCTGGGTCTTGTCGCCCATCTCGACCACGAAGAAGGCGATCGCAGTCGTCAGGAACGCGCCGAACCGCGCCGGCTTGTCCTCCAGGTCGTCGATCTTGTCGGGGATCAATGTCCACAGGCCCATGGCGATGAACGAGGCGGCAATCAGGTAGCGGAACCAGATGCCCTGCAGCAGCTGCGCCGCTTCCGAACCGACCAGCGCGGCGAGGAAGTGGTTGGCCAGCGTCGCCACCAGGATGCCGAGGATGATCGGCACCGGCTTCTTGAACCGCGTGGCGAGCAGGATCGCGAGCAGCTGGGTCTTGTCGCCGATCTCGGCAAGTGCGACCAGCGCGGTGGAGCTGAACAGGGCTTCGAACAAGGGATACTCCGGGCCGGACGGAGACGAAATCCAACGACATCGCACCTCCCCGCCCGGCAAGAGCGGAGATGCGACGCCATTGGTCTCGCCCGAACGGTGTTCCCGTCCCTCCCGCGCCATGGCCTCTCGACCAAGTATGTTGACGCGGGAGCCCGCGCGGATCGCGCGGCTGGCTACTCCCCAAATAGCGAGTTGCTGCGTGAAGCAGCACAGCGCGGCCCCTAAGGCACGCGCCTGCCGAAATCCAGCATTATGTGGTCAGCCCGCCAGGCTGAGCAGTCGATGCTCGGCGCCGGGCTCCTCTTCCGGCTCCCCGCGCAGCGACGCCAGCAGGTCGCTGATCGAGCGCACCGGCGAGGAGTCGAGGAAGCGACTGCCCCAGTCCCGCGCCAGCGCCGCGGCGTCCGCCCCGGTGTCGGCCAGGATCGAGGGAAAGGCGATACGCAGCCTGGGCCCGGCGAACAGCTGGTCCGGCGATGCCGTCACCGCCGATCCAAGCGGCCGGACGAACACGGCGCCCGCCACCTTCTCGACATAGGAAGCCGGCGACAGCCGCGCCCACCAGGTCACCGCGAAACAGCCAATGCCGTGCGCGACCAGGATCACCGGGCGCTCGGTAAGCCGCACCGCCTCGTCGAGGCGCGCCGCCCACAGGTTGCGCCCGCCACCACCGGCGCCAAGCTCGATGATCTGCCCGGCATGGGCAAGCAGGCCACGCGCGGGTCGGTCGGCACGATCATAGATCGTCAGGGTCGGAAGCGACGAATCGAAGAGGCCATTCTCGGGCATTCGGTATCTCCCTTGATAAGGGGAAAAGCACGCTCAACGAGTCGTCAGCGTATTCCTACCGTACCGCTATGCAATTCGCCCTGCGCCAGAATGAGTGCGCCGTGCGCCGAAATCGCATGGTACCGCTTACATGCCGCCGAGCTGCCCTGCCCCGGGGGTCGGATTTCATCGCAACACGCTCCGACTCGGACGCTTAGGGCGCGATCCGTCGCGCCTCGCCCCGCAGCGTCGCCCGCGTGCCTGTTCTCCAATCCGGAGGCGGCGCAGCGGGGCAGGCTGCAGCAATTGCGCGGACGATCGGGTCAGCAGGGGTTCTCAACGGAATTGACCGGAGCGCGATGCAGCCCGCCGCGCGAACGAAAGAGGGAGTGGCCCGCCACCGCGTGACCCGAGCACGGGCACCGCCGCGGCCCACCAACAAAAGGGCAAGCAATGATAAATCGAACCAAGACCATGACCCGTTTCCTGCGGGGCTCGACCGCGCTGTGCGGCGCGATGCTGATCGCGATGCCGGCCTATGCGCAGGAAGCCGCTGCACCGGCCGCGCAGGCAACGTCAGGCCCTACCCAGGAAACGCCGGCTCCGGCCGCGCAGGAAGACACTGGCGAGGCGATCGTCGTCACCGGTTCGCTGTTCCGCCGCACCAACACCGAGACACCGTCGCCGGTCACCGTGCTTTCCGCCGAAGCGCTCGAGCAGCGCGGCCTGAACACGGTCACCGAAGCGGTGCAGCGCATCTCGGCCGGCAACGCCGGCACGATCACCCAGGGCTGGAATGCCGGCGGCAATTTCGCGGTGGGCGCGAGCGCGATCTCGCTGCGCGGCCTCACCGTGCAGGCGACGCTGACCATCTTCGACGGCATGCGCATGGCGCCCTATCCGCTCGCCGACGACGGCCAGCGCAACTTCGTCGACCTCAACACCATCCCGAGCGCGATCATCGAGCGCATCGAAGTGCTGAAGGACGGCGCTTCGTCAACCTATGGCGCCGACGCAGTCGCGGGCGTGATCAACGTGATCACCAAGAAGGAGATCAAGGGTCTCCACGCCAATGTTTCCGCCGGCATCTCGCAGCGCGGGGACGGAGCCGAGAACCGCGGGGACCTGACCTGGGGCTTTGGCGACCTGAGCGAGCAGGGCTTCAACTTCTACGTCAGCGGCGAGTATATGAAGCAGGATCCGCTCTGGGCCCGCGACCGCGATTATCCGTTCAACACCTATGACTGGGGCAAGATGTGCAACGGCAATGGCGGTTGCATGCACAATCTGAACTGGAACGGCATCAGCCCCGATGGCTCGGTGAACGCGCTCTGGTCGACGCCAGGTGTCGCCCTCGTCCGTCCGGTACTCACCCCGGGCGCCCCGGTCTCCTCCGGCCGTTACAGCTATTTGAATCCCGCTCGTGGCTGCGGTGCAGTTGGCGTCCTGCGCCCGCTCACTGCAGGCCAGCTTGCAGATACGCCCTCCGCGCCGACCAATGGCCTCTGCGAAGTCAACCAGAACGCCGCCTATCTGATGGTGTTGCCCGAGGTTGAGCGCATGGGCGCATCCGCCCGCTTCACCGCGAATATCGGTGATTCGCATCAGTTCTACGCGCAGGGCAATTACTACAAGACTTCCACGTTCGCCCAGGCGACGCCGTCGTCCTTTGCTGGCCAGCCAACCAATCCGACCAGCGGTGCAGAGCCTTATTATGTGATCCTGCCTGTCTATGTGTGCGCCAATGGCGTGGGCACGCTGAACGGCGTGGGCACCGGCTGCGACGCCACCAACGGCACTCTCAACCCATACAACCCCTATGCGGCTGCCGGGCAGACGGCACAGGTCTCGTACCGCATGGAACGCCCGACCTCGAACGAGGCAGTGTCGCGTTCGATCCGTGGCGTCATCGGCATGTCGGGAACGATCGGCGGGTTCGACTATGCCGCCAACTTTGTTGCGGCGAACTCGAAGCTCACCCGCACGCAGAGCGGATATGTGACCCCACAGCGGATCATGGACGTCGTCGCACGCGGCACCTTCAACTTCAGCAATCCCAGCGCGACCCCGCAGAGTGTCCTCGACTATATCAGCCCGGACAGCCTGACGGTCTCGAACTCGGACCTGTGGCAGGCGAGTGCCAATGTCTCGCGGCATGTGATCGATCTTCCGGGCGGCGGCATCGAAGCAGCAGCGGGCGCTTCCTACCGCTACGAATCGATCATGGCACCGAGCGCCAACCCGCAGAACGATGCGCATCCGTATGACCGCTACTACACCATCAACTCGGTGGGCACGTCGGGCAGCCGCAAGGTCTTCTCGGCCTTCGGTGAAATCCAGGCGACCGCGCTCGACCTGGTCGAACTGAACCTCTCGGGCCGTTATGACTCCTACTCCACCGGGCAGAAGAACTTCTCGCCGAAGGTGGGCGGCAAGATCACGCCGATCAAGCAAGTCGCGCTGCGTGGCACCTGGTCGAAGGGCTTCCGTATCCCGAGCTTCAACGAGGCTTTTGGTCTTCCGACCACCGGCTTCGTGTCCCAGGGCGGAAACACGGCCTTCTGCCAGAACTACGTGGCTTTCTGTAACGCGCACGGCGGCCCGAACAGCAGCTATGCTTCGAGCCCCTTCTCGGTAGGCCTCACGAATGTCGGCAATCCGAACCTCAAGCCGGAAAAGTCTGAAAGCCTTACCGCCGGCGTGATTTTCGAGCCGATCCGCGGCCTGAGCTTCACGGTCGATTTCTGGCGCATCCAGGTCAAGGATCAGATCGTTGGCGTGAGCGGGATCGGGCCCGTGCTCGATCAATATTATACCAATAACGGCGTGGTAAATATTCCGGGCTTCGTCGTGACGCCGGGAACGGTCGACCCTGCGAATCCCAATGCGCTGCCGCATATCGGCTACATCCAGGCCTCCTACACCAATGCCAACAGGCAGATAGTGCAAGGCATCGATTTCAGCGCCAACGCAAACATCAAGCTGACCGATGGCATTCGCTGGATCAGTTCCGCCGATGTCTCCTATCTCGACAAGAACCACCTGACGCTCGTCGATCCGTTCACCGGCGAGGCTGGAGAACCGCAGCGATATGAAGACACGCTGAGCCCGTGCAATGTCACGTCCTGCTCGGGTTCGCCGCGTTGGCGAGCAAGCTGGCAGAATACCTTCCAGTTCGGTGGAACCAGCGTGACGGCTACTGCCTATTACACGGCGGGCTATCACGTAGCGGCGGTCGATTATAATGCCATCCCGTTCAACTGTGAGAGCGCAGTTGCCCGCTACGCGGCGACGTATGACGATGGTACGCCGGTTCAGTGCCGCTCGAAGGATGTCTGGAACGTCGATCTGACGATCCAGCACAAGCTGAACGACAATTTCGCTTTGACGCTCAACGTGCTCAACCTGCTGGACACCAAGCCGCCGTTCGATCCGAACGCTGCCTATGGTGGCTATGGCTACAACCCGGCCTGGGCCGGTCCGAATATCATGGGCCGCTATTTCCGCGTCGGCACGAAACTCGACTTCTGATTGCCCCTCGATGGGTAATTGCTGGGGGAGCGGCATACCGCTCCCCCTTTTTGCGCGCACCATCCGCGCTTTCGCTAATGCGATTGACTCGCAATATAGCCTTCCCTAACGAGCCCCCGAACGATCCGTTTCTGGGGAACCGGGATGAACAGCTTTTTCCGTGGCGCATTGCTCGCCAGCGCCATGCTCCTTCCTTCGGCCGCCTGGGCCCATGGCCCCGACGGCGAGGACGACCAGGACAAGGCGCGTGACGAGATCGTCGTCACCGGCACGATCGAGCAGAAGACCCCCTCCGCCACCGGCCTGTCGCTCACGCCGAAGGAAACCCCGCAGTCGATCACGATCATCGACCGCACCCGCATCGACGATTTCGCGCTGAACAACGTCAACGACCTGCTTACCCAGACCGTCGGCATCAATGTCGAGCGGGTCGAGACCGACCGCACCTATTTCAACGCGCGCGGTTTCGACATCACCAATTTCCAGTTCGACGGCATCGGCATGCCGCTGGTCGCCGGCATCCAGTTCGGCGATCTCGACACGGCGCTGTTCGACAGGGTCGAAGCGATCCGCGGCGCCAATGCGATCATGACCGGCATCGGCAACCCGTCGGCCACGATCAACTATGTCCGCAAGCGCCCGCTCGACGCGCTCAAGGCCAGTGCCAGCATCCGCTACGGCAGCTGGAACAGCTGGCGAGCCGAGGGCGATGTGTCGGTGCCGCTGAACGACTCGGTCGGCGTCCGCCTGGTCTATGCGCATCAGGAAGGCGACAACTACCTGGCCTATAACCGGGTCAACCGCGACGTGTTCGGCGCGACGATCGAAGCGAAGATACTCGACGGCCTGACCTTCACCGCCGGTTACAGCCGCCAGGACAATGATGCCTCGGGCGTGATGTGGGGCTCGCTGCCGCTCAGCTATACCGACGGCACCCGCATTCCCTATGCCCGCTCGGCCTCGACCGCGGCCGACTGGACCTATTGGAACACGCTCGACCAGACCGCCTTCGCCGAGCTCGCCTATGACATTGGCGGCGGCTGGTCGGCCAAGACGATCGCCACCTATCGTCGGCTCAGCTACGAAGCGAAGCTGCTCTACGCCTATGGCAATCCGGACAAGGCTACCGGGCTTGGCCTGGGCGGCATGGCCGGCATCTACCCGTCGGTCTACGACCAGTATCTCGGCGATTTCTACGTCTCGGGCCCGGTCAAGCTGTTCGGCCGCGAGCATCAGCTGGCATTCGGCGTATCGAGCGGTCGCACCGATGTGCACGAATGGGAGAATTTCTCGCTCGACGCGATCGACTATCCGCCGGTGCTCAGCCTCGGCCAGGTCGATATCGCCGAACCGAGCTATCCGGGCGAATATCTCGCCGCCGATTATTCGGACCGACTGAAGCGCGCCTATGGCGCCGCGCATCTCAACCTTTCCGACCGGCTCAAGGCCGTGGTCGGCGTCAGCGCGATGTGGCTGGAGTCGCTCGGCGATTCCTACGGCACCGATCAGTCGCGCAAGAACAGCAAGATCAGCCCCTATGTCGGCGCGCTGTTCGATCTGACCCCGAACCTCTCGCTCTATGCGAGCTATACCGACATCTTCAATCCGCAGAGCGAGATCCTGATCAGCGGCCAGCGGCTCGATCCGGCGGCGGGCAGCAGCCTGGAAGGCGGCATCAAGAGCGAGTGGTTCGGCGGCAAGCTCTACGCCACCGCCTCGCTGTTCCGCGCCAAGCAGAAGGGGCTGGCGGCCTTTGCCGGAACCTGCGCCGCCACCGATCCCTGCCGCGCGGGCGACAGCTATTATACCGGGGTCGATACCACCTCGAAGGGCTTCGAGATCGAACTCGCCGGCAAGGTGACCGACAACTGGTCGATCAGCGGCGGCTATACCGGCCTCAAGATCGAGGACGAGGCGGGCAACCCGGCGCGGACCTTCCTGCCGCGCAGGACGCTCAAGCTCGCCACCACCTATACGGTGCCCCAGCTCAACGACCTCAAGCTCGGCGCGCAGTTCCGCTGGCAGGGCGACATCACCTATGCCGATAGCGGCGTCCAAGCTTATGGCATCGTCACCGGCGACGTGATCCTGCGCCAGCCCAGCTATGCGGTGGTAGACCTGATGGCCAGCGTCCGCCTGGTCGACAAGGTCCGCGCCAGCGTGAACGTGCGCAATGTCGGCAACGAGAAATATCTCGGCAGCCTGATGTGGGGCCAGGCCTATTATGCGGCACCGCGCAACGTCAGTGTCGCGCTCAGCTTCAACTATTAAGACCAGGCGCGTGGCAGGGGCAGCACAACAAAGACAGGGCTGGCGCTATCGCGCCAATGTCGCCGCGCGCGTGGTGGCGGGGACGATCGGCGCCTATGCCGTCGCCGCGCTCGCCGCCGCGGCGCTTGCACGCGTGCTGCCGATGCCCAGGGTCGAGGCGATCATCCCCGCCACCCTGATCGCCCTGCTGATCGGGCCGGCGGTGACGATCTGGGCATTCCTCGCTCGCGGTCCCTGGCGCGCCTGGGCCGGCATCGTTCTGGTCGGCGCGATCCTTGCCGCGATCACCTGGGCGGCGGGGGCCCTGGCATGAGCGCGGCGGTACGCGAGGGCGTCCGCCAGGTCATGGCCTGGCTGCACGGCTGGGTCGGGCTGCTGCTCGGCTGGGTGTTGTTCGTCATGTGCCTTGCCGGCACGCTCAGCGTGTTCAAGCCCGAGATCGGCCAGTGGATGCGCCCCGAGACCAGCGCCAAGGCCGACCCGGCCGACGCGATCCAGGCCGCCGCGACCTGGCTCACCGCCAACGCCAAGGATTCCAACGCCTGGTTCTTCACCGCGCCCAGCGACCGGATGAACACGGTCGAGGCGACCTATGATACCGGCGGCAAATATCTCTATCGCGCGCTCGATCCGGTGACCGGCGCGCCGGCTCCGCGCGAGACGCTGGGCGGCGAATTCTTCTACCGCCTGCATTTCGAGCTGGAGCTGCCCTATCCCTGGGGACGGTTGCTCGCATCGATCGCGGCGATGGTGATGCTGGTCGCGCTGATCACCGGGATCATCGCGCACCGGCGCATCTTCAAGGACTATTTCACCTTCCGCCCGGCCAAGGGCCAGCGCTCCTGGCTCGACGGGCACAACGCGCTGGGCGTGCTCGCCACGCCCTTCCACCTGATGATCACCTTCACCGGGATCGTGACCCTGGCCTCGCTCAACATGCCCTGGGCGATCACCGCGACCTATGGCAACGACCTGGAGGCCGTATACCACGACCTCTCGCCAGGCATCGCCGAGCGCGAACGCGCCAACGTGCCCGCGCCGCTCGCCCCGATCGCGCCGATGCTGCGTGAGGCCCAGCGCCAACTCGGCGGCACGATCGGCCGCGTCTATGTGCTCAATCCGGGCGACAAGGGCGCAGTGGTCAGTGTGTTCCGCTCGGATGCCGACCAGCTCGGCTTCAACATGGCCGAGATGAGCTTCGACGGCGTAACCGGCCAGCCGCTCCGCAAGTGGCGCGAGAACCGCGCCGCGGTCCAGACCTACAATGTCGTCTATGGCCTGCACATGGCCCGCTTCGCGCCGATCTTCACCCGCTGGCTCTATTTCCTCGGCGGCGCGATGCTCACCCTCGCAATCGCCACCGGCATGGTGCTGTGGATCGTCAAGCGCCGCGAGCGTGCGCCGCTCTCGATCGGCAATCGCATCGTCGAGCGCCTCAACGCCGGGGTGCTGGCCGGCGTACCACTGGGCTGCGCCGCCTATCTCCTTGCCAACCGCCTGTTGCCGCTCGGCATCGGAGGCCGGGCGGAGCTCGAGGTCTCTACCGCGCTCTATACCGCCGGGGCCGCGCTGGTGGTCGGCGCCGCACTCAAGCCATGCTGGTCCTGGCCGCTGCTCACCGGCGTCACCGCACTGGCCTGCATGCTCGCCGCAGTCCTCGGCCTTTCGGTCAGCGTCGTATCGGCCGTGCTGCTGGCAACAGCAGCCGCGCTCGCCTGGCTGGCCGTGCAGCAAGGCCGCGGCCCCAAGCAACGCCCGCAACGGCGGAGGCGCGCCGCATGATCCTCGCCATCACCGGCCTGCTCTATCTCGGCATGTTCGCGCTCGCCGCCGGCATGTCGCGCCACGCCGATCCGCTGCTCGGACTACAGGCGAAGCTGACCGCGCTGCGGCACCCGGCTCGCTATGGCTGGGGACTGATCGCATTATCGCTACTGCTCGCGATCTTCGCGCATGATGGCGGTCAGGCGCTGGTGCTCTGGTTCGGGCTGATCCCGCTGGCGAGCGCGATCATCCTGCTCGGCCTCACCTATCGCCCGGCGACAGCACGTGCCGTGGTGCCGGTGGCCGCCCTGATGGTGCTGCTTGCGCCCTTCTTCTGAACCGGAAGACCGCGACACGATGGCGCCCTCGGGGGCGCGTCAGCTAGCTTTTGGGAAATATGGCGGCTGGTGGAGCTGAGGGGAATCGAACCCCTGACCTCTGCAGTGCGATTGCAGCGCTCTCCCATCTGAGCTACAGCCCCGCCGCCTGTCTCCGGGGTACCCGGAGAGGCGCTGCATTAGCGGCGCTTTTTCCCCAATGCAACCGGCTTGCAACGCGCGCGGCAAAACGCTTCGCTAGTGCGGCGAACAGCACTGAATAAGCTGGCTTTTTCCGGAACCATAATACCCGCTCGTCCGCTGAATCCGCACCAACTCAGCCCAACCTGCAGTGGAGAGGATTCGATGAACGACCGTTACGGCGATCCCCGGTATTTCGGCCCCGAGGACCAGTATCAGGTAAGCGGCGTCCGACGCGCCGGAGGTGAGCATTATTCGAGCGCCCGCGAATATGCGGCGGCCGGCGCGTTCGGCAAGGGACGCGGCTATCGCGGCAACCAAGGGTATGGCGGCGGCTATGGCAACGACTGGGATCGCGGCGGCCGTGACTATCGCACCGATCGCGGCAACTGGGATGCACCGCGCGGCTACGGCGAAGATCGCGAGTACCGCACGGGCTATGACCCGGATCGCGGCTTTTTCGATCGCGCCGGCGACGAGGTACGCTCCTGGTTCGGCGATCGCGAGGCGGAACGTCGCCGCGAAGCCGATATGCGCTACGACGCGCGCCAGGGGCGCGACGAGCGCTGGGCGCACGGGCCGGACGACCATTATTCGGGCTGGCGCCGCCAGCGCATCGCCGAACTCGACAATGATTATGACGAATATCGCCGCGAGAACGCCCAGCGCTTCGAGAGCGAGTTCAACAACTGGCGCACCGATCGCCAGGGCCAGCGCGATGGCCTTCGCCGGGTGATCGAGCATATGGAAGTCGTCGGATCGGACGGCGTGCATGTCGGGAAGGTCGACAAGATCCGCGGCGACCGCATCATCCTGGCGAAGCATGATGCCGATGCGGGCGGCCATCACCACTCGATCCCGTCGCGCTGGATCCAGTCGGTCGATGACAAGGTGACGCTGCGCAAGACCGCGGACGAGGCGCATGCGGCATGGAAGGACGAGGAACGCTCGGGCGCACTGTTCGGCGGGCGCGACGATCAGGACTGGAATCGCGACCGGAACCTGAACCGGAGCTTCCTTGGAACCTATTGATCCCCAGATAACAGATGTGAGCAGAACTGGGCCCGGGAGCGTTTCCCGGGCCCTTCTTTATGCGGCGGCACTCAGCCCGCGAGGAAAGCAGTGAGCGCGGCCTGGAATGCTGCCGGCTGGTCGAGCATCACGAAATGCTGGGCCGGGCCGGTCGGAACGAGATTCAGCCTGGCGACGCCGGCATATTGCGCCGTGTAGAACTGCACTGCCTGTGGCTGGCGCGGATAGGTCTCGTTCCACGCGAAGGTGACGGTGACCGGCACCGTGATCCGGCCCAGCTCCGCGCGCATGTCGGTGGTCAGATCCTCGTACAGCGCCTGGGCGGTCACGCGCGGATCGGCCTTGGCGGCCCACTCGCGAAGCCGCGGCAGGTTTTCCGGCTTCATCGTCATGCCGGCAATGTTGCGCTCAATCGCCGCCGGATCGGCGGGCTTGCCATAGCCCGCCGCCACTGCGTCGCGCATCCGCTCCGCCTGCGGCGTGACCGTCTCGACCGAGGCCTCCATCCCCGGCACGCTCATCAGCACGCCGAACCAGGGCAAGGAGTCGACGATCATCAGCCGCCCGAGGCGATCGGGATGCCGGGCCGCCAGCATCATCCCCACCAGGCCGCCCATCGAATGGCCGACGACCGCCGGCTTGCCCAGTTTCTCGCGGACGATCAGGGCATCGAGATCGGCGACGATGCCGGCAAGCACGCCGGGTTTCAGATTGCCGCGCGGATCGTCCCCGCCGAAGCCGTTGACCTGGACGAGATAGACGCTGTGCCCCTTCGCCAGCTCGGGTGCCACGCCGTCCCACACCGCGCGTGGGCTGGAAAGGCCGGGGATCAGGATCACCGGGCTGCCCTTGCCGATCACCTGCACCGAGATGTGGTCCATCTGGATCAGGCTGGCCGGGGCAACCGCGGCATGCGCGGCGGGAGCGTGCAGGATCATCGGGATGCTGGCGGTTGCGAGCAGGGCGAAGGCAATGCGACGGATCATGGGTCAGTCCTTGCGGTTGGGATTGGTGAAGATCTCTTCGATGGTCAGGCCGAACAGGTCGGCGATCTTGAAGGCGAGCGGGAGCGAGGGATCGTAGCGGCCGGTCTCGATCGCATTGACGCTCTGGCGGGAGACCTCGAGCCGCTCGGCCAGGTCCTGCTGGCTCCACGCCCGCTCGGCGCGCAGCACGCGGAGGCGATTGTTCATTCGCCGTCTCCCGCCAACCGATCGCGCCAGGTCAGCACGCACTGCGCGATCCCCCAGGCGCCGCACCAGAGCGGGAAGCCCCAGATCGCGATATCCGGATCGGGCTGGATCGCGCCGCCATTGGTGAGGAAGCCATATATGGTGACCGCGGCCAGCAGCACGCCGGTGCCGAACAACATGCAGGCGGCGATGCGCTGGCGCTGGAACTCGTCGGTTTCCTCGAGAAGATAGAGCCCCATCACGACGATCACGCCGATGACGGGGAGCGCCGGCAGAACCGAGAGGGTGACCAGCGCCACGCCGGTCGGATGCAGCTCCTTGAGCGCCCAGACGCAGGCGAACAGCACGACGACATAGGCGATCATCGTCGGAACGAACCGCTTCAGATAGCGGCGGCCGGCAACCGTACTTGTCTTCATGTCAAGCGTCCTTTCGAATCAGTCAAGGACGCTTTACTTGATAAACGACAGATATGTCAATGAAGCTTTCCATATCGGAAAGCACCCACGACTAACTGCTAATGCTGCTTTCCAACGGGCGGGTCGGGATCGACGCTCCAGCCCCGCATGTCGCGGATCATCGGCTTGCCGCAGCCCTCGCACCAGGATCGAAAGGTCGAGCCGTCATTCCATGCGCGCCCACGGCTGCGATGGTGTTTGCCGAACACGCAAAAGACTGGCTGCAGCAACCGCATATGCCGCCTCCCCGGAATCTGAGGGGAAGGTGACATTGCAGCGCACACAAAGTCTACAACTTTCTGAATATACGAAGAATTATTGCCTATTTTTAATGTGCGAGCCGCCCGAGCATTTCGGCTGCCAGCTGGCTGAGCGTGTCGTCGCGCGCGCCCATCACCACGATCCGGTCCCCCGGTCGTGCGATCGCCACCAGATGCGCCGCCGCCGCTGCCCGATCAGGAATGTGCACCGCGTTGCGCCCCGTCGCCGCGACATCGGCAATGATGTCTGCGCTGGTCACTTCGCGATTGGTGGTGCCGCCCTGATAGACCGGGTCGGGCAGCACCAGCACGTCCTCGGCGCCCAGCTTCTCGGCGAACATCGCCACCAACTCGCGCCGCATCACCCGGAGCGGGCCATAGCCATGCGGCTGGAACAGCAGCAGCAACCGCCCTTCGAACGCGTGGAGCGTGTCGAGCGTCGCGGCGATCTTGTCGGGGTTGTGGCCGAAATCGTCGATCACCGCGATCTCGTTCGCCTCGCCGACCAGTTCGAAGCGGCGCTTGAGCCCCTGGAATCCCTGGATCGCCTGGGCCGCATCCTCGAGCGCGATCCCCGCCGCCAGCGCCGCGCCGATCGCCGCCAGCGCATTGGAGACATTGTGCTTGCCCGGTACCTGCAGCGTCACCGGGATCGAGGGTTCACCCTCGCGCGCCAGCTCGAACGCGATGCCATAGCGCTGCTCGCGCAGGTTGATCGCCGTCAGGTCCGCGGCCGAGCCGATCGCGAAGGTCACCAGCCGGTCGCGCGGCATCGTCGCCGCCAGCAGCGCGCCCTCGCCATTGTCGAGATTGACCACCGCCTTGCCCGATCGGGCGATGAACGCACCGAACAGCTCGATCAGCTTCTCCATCGGCAGGTGATCGAGGCTGACATTGTTGAGGACCGCGACATGCGGGCGATAGAGCGCGATCGATCCGTCGCTCTCGTCGACTTCGCTCACATAGGCGCCGCCGCTGCCGACCAGCGCACTGGCAAAGGGCGCGTCGGGCGTGACGAAATTCTTCATCACCGCGCCGTTCATCACCGTCGGATCGCGGCCCAGCGCATGGAGGATCCAGCCGATCATGCCGGTGACGGTCGATTTGCCGCTGGTCCCTGCCACGCCGATCGACGCCGGCGAGCCGTTGAACAGCGCGGCGTTGAGCTCGGCACGCGTCATCCGCGGATTGCCCAGCTCCGCGGCGCGGCGGGCATCAGGCACGGTCTCCTCGATCGCGGCGGAAGCGACGACGACCTGCTCGCTCGAGCTGATCCCGCTCCCGTCCTGCGGGAACAGTCCGATCCCGCTGGCCTTCAGGAAATCGAACTTGGCCGGCAGCCGCCCCGAATCGAGGCTGCGGTCCGACCCGGCCACGCTGGCACCCTGCCCGGCCAGGATCATCGCCAGCGGCATCATCCCCGATCCACCGATGCCGACGAAGAAGTAAGGTTTGCGATGCTCCATGGCCTCGCGCTATCGGCAATTCGAAGCAAAGGGGCAAGGCATGCGCATCGGAGTCGTCGCACCAGCAAGGACAGTCAGCCGGGAATCCTCGGCCAGGCTATCCGCGTTCATGGCGCTGACCTATCCCGAGCACGAGATCGTGTTCCATCCGCAATGCTATCTCGAATGGGGCCATTTCGCCGGCACCGACGAGCAGCGCGCCGCCGCCTTCCTCGAATATGCCAATGATCCGGCGTTCGACGCGATCTGGTTCGCGCGCGGCGGCTATGGCTCCAATCGCATCCTCGACATGGTGATGCCGAAGCTCGGTTCGGCTGCCCGCCACAAGACCTATATCGGCTTCTCGGACATGGGCTTCATGCTCGGCGCGCTCTATGCCGCGCGGGTCGGCCGCGTCGCGCACGGGTCGATGTCCTCGGGCCTCGGCCAGCATGACGAGGGCGTTTCCGAAGGCTGGGTGCTCGGCTGGCTGATCGACGGCGACAAGCGCGGTCTGGAGCCGGCGCTGGCCGATGGCCGCCCCGCCGCCGCGTTCAACCTGTCGATCCTCAATGCGCTGATCGGCACCAAATACCTGCCCGACCTGACCGACCATGTCCTCTACATCGAGGAGGTGGACGAGCCGCTCTACCGGATCGACCGGATGATGTTCCAGATGGCGCACGCCACCCAGCTCAAGGGCATTGCCGGCGTGCGGCTGGGCGCGGTCTCGGCGGTCAAGGACAATGGCGAGGCCGCGGGCAACTACAGCTTCGGCGAGACGATCGACCAGATGATCCTGCGCTGGTGCCACGATATGGGCGTGCCCTATCTCGGCCGCGCCGAGATCGGGCATGTCCGCCTCAACCGGGTGGTGCCCTTCGGGCTGCTCTAACCCTACCCGTACGGGTCTTTCGCGCACAGGCGCCGCTACCTATCTGCCGGGCTCGACACGGCTTCGGAAAAGGGCAGCGCGATATGGCGATCAAGGACATCCTCCCCGGCAAGCTCGGCTTCGGCGCCGCCCCGCTCGGCAACATGTTCCGCGACATCCCCGAGGAGGAGGCGCTCGCCACCGTCGATGCCGCCTGGGACCAGGGCATCCGCTATTACGACACCGCCCCGCTCTACGGCGCCGGCCTGGCCGAGATCCGCATGGGCGAAGTGCTCGGCAGCCGCCCGCGCGACGAATATGTGATCAGCACCAAGGTCGGTCGCGTCATCCTCGACGAGCTCGAGGATGTCAGCGCACGCGACCAGGGCGAGAAGGCCGGCGTCTTCGCCCATGGCCGCGCCAACAAGGTCGTGAACGACTATTCGGCAGACGCGACGATGCGCTCGATCGAGGACAGCCTGAAGCGGCTCAGGACCGATCGCATCGAGATCGTCTTCGTCCATGACCTCGCCCAGGATTTCTATCGCGACGAATGGGTCGACCGCTTCGCCGAGGCGCGCAAGGGCGCCTTCCGCACGCTCGACCGCTTGCGCGACGAAGGCGTGATCAAGGCCTGGGGCCTGGGCGTGAACAAGGTCGAGGCCTGCGAGTTGCTGCTCGACCTGGAGGAACCGCGCCCGGACGGTTTCCTGCTCGCCGGCCGCTATACGCTGCTCGACCACGAACGCGCGCTGCAGCGGCTGATGCCCAAGGTCGCCGAGCGCGGCCTCGGCATCGTCGTCGGCGGACCCTACAGCTCGGGCGTGCTCGTCGGCGGCGCGCATTTCGAATATGCCCCGGCGCCCCGGGCGATGCTCGACAAGGTCGCCCGGATCAGAGCGATCGCCGATCGCCATGGCGTGAGCATGAAGGCGGCGGGCCTGCAGTTCTCGCTGGCCAATCCGGCGGTCGCCGCGGTGATCCCCGGTGCCAGCAAGCCGAGCCGCCTCGCCGAGGACCATGCCGCGCTGAACGAAGCGATCCCCGCCGATTTCTGGCGCGAGCTGCGCGAAGCGAGCCTGGTTTCGCCGGATGCCCCGCTGCCGATCGACGGGTGACCCTTCTTCTCCCTCTCCCCTCCGGGGAGAGGGCTACTGCACCCGCTTCGCCCACAAATGGAACATCCCCGCGAACAGATGCGGCGCCGTTGCCTCCACCTGGTCCCATAGGGCGAGGCTGCGCCGGTCGCCGCTGGTCCCGAAGAGCCGCGTGAACAGGCCCTGCGCATCGGGCGGGGCATCGAGCATCAGCAGTTCCAGCCCGGCGGCGCCGAGCATCTCGCCGATCGCCGGCAGCCGGTACCAATGCTCGCGGACATGGAAGCACAGGTCGCGGCACCCGCTCAGCGTATAGAAGTCGTCGCTTTCCCGCAGCCGGGAGAGCGGCTGTTCCGGCGGCAGCGCCAGCACATGCGCACGGAACGTGCGAATGCCCTCCACACTCGCATCCCAGCCATGCTCGGCGATCACCCGGTGCGCCTCGGCAACCCAGCCTCGCGCACGCTCGCTGTAGAGCGCGAGCCGCACCACCCCGCCCGGTTCCAGTGCGCCCGTCAGCGCGGCCAGCCCGTCCTCGGGCCGCTCCATATGGTGGAGCACGCCGGTACAGTTCACCAGCCCGAAGCGCTGGCCCAGCTTCGCTACATCAAGGATGTCGCCCTGCACGAAGCGCACCGCCTGCACGCCCAGCGCGCCGGCCATGCGCTGGCCATAGGCAAGGCTGGCGCCGCTCAGGTCCAGCGCGGTGATCGTCAGCGACGGGTCCATCCGGGCCAGGTCGATCGGCTCGAATCCGGTTCCGCAGCCGGCGACCAGCACCGCAAGCGGTTCGGCCTGCGGGGCGCCAAGCGCGGCGAGGTGCGCGGCCACCGACACGCGCTGCCGGCCCGCGGGCGCGCGCCAGCGCGGATAGGGATTGGCCTCGTACTGCGCGCGCACCCTATCCGATACGGCGTCGCCCGATACGCCGAGCGATGGCATCGCCTCAGCCAGCGCCCGCTCCTCGGCAAGCGCGGCCGCCGCCTCGGAAGGAACGCCCAGCCCTTCCCCGCCCCACACATACTCGCCGGCAAAGGCCTGCACCGCCAGCGCCGCCCGCAACCCCTCCGGCAGCGTTTCTTCCGCCAGCCAGGCCAGCCGCGTCTCCATCGCCGGATCGACGTTGATGCAGCGGGTGAGGAACGCGATCCACAGCGCGTCCTCCGCCACTGCCGGCTCGGGATATTTCACCAGCAGCATGCGTGCCGTCGTCCGCGCCAATACCTGCGGATCGACCGTACGCGCATGCAGGCAGGTCACCAGGTCCGCCTCCAGCTGAGTCGGCCAGCCGGTCAGCGACAGGTGCGACAGCAGCTCCGCATAGGCCGGCGCCGTCGCCTCGGAATCGAACGCCAGCGCATGGCTCAGCATCGGCAGCGCCTGGTTGAACGCGCCCTGGTTGGCGGCATCGGCCGCCATGCGCAGCAATTGCCCGGCTTCAGGATGCAATGCGGCCGATCCTCACCAGCGTGCCGTCCGGATCGCTCACCGCGAACTCGTAGCAGCCCCAGGGCTTCAGGCTCGGCTCCTCCTTCTCGATGATGTGCTCGCGCACGCGGTCCGCCACGGCGTCGACATCGTCGGTGTAGAGATAGATGCCGAAAGGATTGTGCCCCGGCGCCAGCCAGCCGGTCATTGCCTGGTTGAGGTGCAGGTCCCAGCCCTTGCCGTCGCTCAGGATGCGGTAGTGGCCATGGTCGCTGGTGAGCCGGAACCCGAGTCGTTCGTAGAAGGCGGTGCTCGCGATCAGGTCGTTCGAAGGGATGATGGCGGCGGCGCGATGTGCATCAGTCATACGGCTTGCCTATATTGGTCGGGCGAAGGCATAAGCCGCGCTCCTTAAACACTCCAGTGAAAGTCAAACCCGTGTCCGAGATGTTCCGCATTACGCTGCCCGACGGTTCCGTCCGCGAGGTAGCCCCGGGGACTACCCCGGCGGACATCGCCGCGGCGATCGGTCCGGGCCTGGCCAAGGCGGCGCTCGCCGCGCGCGTCGATGGCGAGCTGCGCGACATCGGCCGCCCGTTCGAAGGCGACGCCCAGCTCGCCCTGGTCACCGCCAAGGACGAAAAAGACGCGCTGGAACTCGCGCGACACGACTTTGCGCACATCCTCGCCGAGGCAGTTCAGAATCTCTTCCCCGGCACCCAGATCACCTTCGGCCCCGCGACCGATGACGGCTTCTATTACGATTTCGCGCCCAAGGATCGCCCGTTCACGGACGAGGACCTGCCGGCGATCGAAGCCGAGATGCGCAAGATCATCGGCAAGAACGAGCCGCTGATCCGCGAGGTCTGGTCGCGCCAGCAGCTGATCGATCGCTGGACCAGGCAGGGCGAGACCTTCAAGGCCGAATGGGCGCAGGAACTGCCCGAAGGTGAGGAACTGACGGTGTACCGCGCCGGCAAGGGCGAGGACGCGTGGCTGGACATGTGCCGCGGCCCGCACCTCGCCTCCACCGGCAAGGTCGATCCCAACGCCTTCAAGCTGACGCGCGTCTCGGGCGCCTATTGGCGCGGCGACCAGAAGAACGCGATGCTCTCGCGCATCTACGGCACCGGCTGGCTCAACAAGAAGCAGCTCGATGAGCACATGATGCGCCTCGAGGAGGCGGCCAAGCGCGACCATCGCAAGCTCGGCCAGGAGATGGACCTGTTCCACCTCCAGCAGGAAGCGCATGGCAGCGTGTTCTGGCACCCGAACGGCTATGTCATCTACCGCGCGCTTGAGGATTATATGCGCCGCGCGGTGAACGGCGCGGGCAGCAAGGAAGTGAAGACGCCGCAGGTGATGGACGCGCGCCAGTGGGAGCAGTCCGGCCATTGGGGCAAGTATCGCCAGAACATGTTCGTCATCCCCGACGAGACGCCGAACATCGAGGACGAAGGTCCCATGGTGTCGGAAGGCGCGCAGTGGATGGCGCTCAAGCCGATGAACTGCCCGGCGCACATCCTGATCTTCAAGCAGGGGATCAAGTCGTATCGCGACCTGCCGCTGCGCCTCGTCGAGAATGGCTGCTGCCACCGCAACGAGCCGCACGGCGCGCTGCACGGGCTGATGCGCGTCCGGCAGTTCACCCAGGACGACGGCCATATCTTCTGCCGCGAAGACCAGATCGTCGAGGAAGTGCAGAACTTCTGCGAGCTCGCCGACCGGGTCTACAAGGATTTCGGCTTCACCTATTCGATCAAGCTGGCGCTGCGCCCCGAGAATCGCTTCGGCACCGAGGAGATGTGGGACCAGGCCGAGGCCGAACTGCGTGACGCGGTGGTCCGCGCCGGCATGGCGACCGAGGAATATGGCTGGGAAGAGCTGCCCGGCGAAGGCGCCTTCTATGCGCCCAAGCTCGAATGGCACCTGACCGACGCGATCGGCCGCACCTGGCAGGTCGGCACGATCCAGTCGGACCGCGTGCTGCCCGAGCGCCTCGATGCGTCCTACGTCGCCGAGGATGGCGAGCGTCACCGCCCCGTGATGCTCCACCGCGCGATCTTCGGCTCGTACGAGCGCTTCATCGGCATCCTGATCGAGCATTTCGCGGGCAAGCTGCCGACCTGGCTCGCGCCGACCCAGGCGGTGGTGGCGACGATCGTCTCGGACGCCGACGATTATGCGAAGGAAGTCGCCAAGAAGCTCCAGGCTGTCGGCATCCGCGTCGAGACCGATCTTCGCAACGAGAAGATCAACTACAAGGTCCGCGAGCATTCAGTGGCCAAGGTTCCGAACCTGCTCGTCGTCGGCAAGCGCGAGGCCGAGGAAGGCACCGTGGCGCTGCGCGTGCTGGGCAGCCAGGGACAGCAGATGCTGAGCCTCGACGAAGTGGTGGCCAAGCTGGTGGCCGAGGCGACTCCGCCCGACCTGGCATGAACCCGGCTACGCTCGCGATCTATGCCGGCGCCGCGCTGGCCGAGATCGCGGGCTGCTTCGCCTTCTGGGCGGTACTGCGGCTGGACAAATCGGCCTGGTGGTTGATCCCCGGCGGCGTATCGCTCGCCCTGTTCGCCTGGCTGTTGACGCTAAGCAGCACCGACGCGGCCGGGCGAGCCTATGCCGCCTATGGCGGGATCTACATCCTCGCCTCGCTCGGCTGGATGATCCTGGTCGAGCGGGTGCCGCCCACGCGCTGGGACATGGCCGGCGCGGCGCTGGCAGTGGCGGGATGCCTGGTGATCCTCTGGGGAAGGCGCTGATGCTCCATATTCGCCCTGGCACCAAAGCCGATGTCCCCCGGGCGCTGGCGATCTGGCGCGCAGCGGTCGACGCCACCCATGGCTTCCTCTCGACCGCACACCGCGCCGAGATCGACACGATGGTCGCGGAGCAGTTCCTGCCCCAGGCACCGCTTTGGCTGGTCGAGGACGATGCCGGGGCGGTGCAGGCCTTCCTTGCCATGGACGGGACCATGATCGACGCATTGTTCGTCGATCCCGCCGCGCATGGCCGCGGCCTTGGCAGTGCCCTGATAGCGCACGCCCTGTCCCTGTCTCCGGATCTACTGGTCGACGCCAACGAACAGGCGGATAATGCCCTGCCCTTCTATCTCGCGCGCGGCTTCGAAGTCATCGGGCGCTCGGAAAGCGATCCGGAGGGGCGGCCTTATCCCATCCTCCACTTGCGTTATGTCGGCTAAAACCCGATATCAGCGTTACGTCCACGCCACAGTGCGCGGAATTTCGGCGGAAACGCGGTCGCCGGGCTACCGATTTGCCCCTTACTGCGTTATTGACCCGCCCAAACCCTGAGTCTGCAACAACAGGAGCAAGTCGTATACGTCCGCCCATGAATCGCCGCTCGATGGTGGCACCGCCGATGAACGGTCCGCGGTTTAACGAATTCATTCAGTCGCCCAAGGTCCGCGTGATCGACCATGAGGGCGAGAATCTCGGCGTGATGTACACGCGCGAGGCGATGGAACAGGCGCAGGAGCTTGGGCTCGACCTTGTCGAAGTGTCGCCCAACGCGGACCCGCCCGTTGCCAAGTTCCTCGACGTCGGCAAGTTCAAGTACGAGGCGCAGAAGAAGGCGAACCTCGCGCGCAAGAGCCAGAAGACGCAGGAGATCAAAGAGATCAAGATGCGCCCGAACATCGACGATCACGATTACGACGTGAAGATGAAGGCCATCCACAAGTTCATCGGCGAAGGCGACAAGGTGAAGGTCACCCTGCGCTTCCGTGGCCGCGAGCTCAGCCATGGCCAGCTCGGCATGATCCTGCTCAAGCGTGTGCAGGAAGACTGCGCCGAGGACGCGAAGGTCGAGTCCTATCCGCGCATGGAAGGTCGCCAGATGCTGATGGTGCTGGCACCCAAGTGATGCACAAGGCGCGAGGGCTGCTGATCGCGGCCCTCGCCGCCCTTCCCCTCCCGGCAGCGGCACAGACCGCCGCCTCTTCCACCACTTCCGAAGCCAGCGAGCCGATGGCGGTGCCCGCCGGCTATCGCCAGGTCTGGGCCGACGAGTTCGACCGGCCCGGTGCGCCCGATCCCGCCAAGTGGCGCTACGATACCAGCCGCAACAAGGCGGGCTGGTACAACAACGAGCTCCAATATTATGCCGCCGACCGGCCGGAGAATGTCCGGATCGAGAAGGGCCATCTCGTCATAGAGGCGCGCAAGGAACGGCTGGCCGACAAGCCCGATTTCGGCGGCCAGGACTATGCCTCGGGCAAGCTCGTCACCGCCGGCATCGCCGAATGGACCTATGGTTTTGTCGAGGTCCGGGCCAGGCTCGCCTGCGGGCGCGGCGTCTGGCCGGCGATCTGGATGCTCGGCATCGACGGCAAGGCCGGCTGGCCTGCGCTCGGCGAGATCGACATCATGGAACATGTCGGCTGGGACGAAGGCCGGGTCCACGGCACGATCCACACCAAGGCCTATAATCACGCCATCCACACCCAGCGCGGCGCCAATACGCTGCTTGCGGATGCGTGCACCGCCTTCCACACCTACCAGCTCGACTGGACCAACGATCGCATCCTGATCGGAGTCGATGGCCGCGCCTTCATGCGCTTCGACAATGACCATAAGCGCGATTCCGCGACCTGGCCGTTCGACAAACCCCAGTACCTGATCCTCAACGTCGCCGTGGGCGGCTGGGGCGGGCAGAAGGGCATCGATGACGATGCCTTCCCGTCCCGGATGGACGTCGATTTTGTCCGGGTCTGGCAAGCGCCGACACCTCGATAACGGTGCCATCCCTCGTTGAAGGCTGCACGGCCGTGAAGCATCCTCGCGCCCAGTTTGGGGAGAGGAATCATGGCGACCAGCACTGCCGGGGACGCTACCGCGCGTCCGAACATCCTGCTCATCACCTGTGACCAGTATCGCTTCCCCCGCTTCGCCTATGGCGCGGAGGGCGGGTTCGACGCGGAGCTCAAGGAGATACTGGGCTTCCAGGGCGAGATCGGCACGCATAACCGCTATGCCGAATATTTCCCCGGGCTGCTGCGGCTGCGCGAAAACGCCGTGGTGCTGCGCAACCACACGATCGCCGCCTCGGCCTGCACACCAAGTCGCGCAGTGATCTACACCGGCCAGTACGGCACCCGCACCGGCGTCACCCAGACCGACGGGCTGTTCAAGAACGGCGACTCGCCCAACTTCCCCTGGCTCGACGCCGACGGCATCCCGACGCTGGGCAGCTGGATGCGCGAGGCCGGTTACTCGACCCATTATTTCGGCAAGTGGCACGTCTCCAACCCACCCGAGCACAGCCTGAAACGCTATGGCTTCGACGATTGGGAAGAGAGCTATCCCGAGCCGCACGGCGCCCAGCCCAACAATCTGGGAATCTACCGGGACACCGGCTTCACCGACAGCGCCTGCAGCTTCCTCCGTCGCCAGGGGCTGGCGCTCAACTACAACCGGGTGTCGGCCGAAATGGCGGTGCAGGACCCGGCCTCGACCGGTCCGGACGTGGACAGCATCCCGCCCTGGTTCGCGGTGGTCTCGTTCACCAACCCGCACGACATCGCCACCTATCCCGGTGTGATCGCCCAGGCGCTGCCGGACCATCAGAACAAGCGCGGCACCCAGTCGATCTTCGGGCCGCTGACCGTGCCCGGCAAGCACCAGAAGACCCCCGCCCCCATCGCCGGATCGATGCGGATTCCGCTCAATCCGCTCGACTTCCCGCAGGAATGTTCCCGCGCCTCGCCCACGCAGAACGAGGATCTCTCGACCAAGCCGAGCGCGCAGCACGAGGCCGCCTACAAGGTCGGGCTCGCGCTGGCGGCCAAGGGCGGGTTCAACATCGTCAATGGGCTGGTCGCCGCCGGCGAGAACTGGCTCGAACAGCACGACCTCGACCCGACGCTCGATCCCGAGAAGGCCGCCGCGCGGCGCAAGCGGCTCGCGCTGCAGCAGTCGCTGAAGAGCTGCATTCCCTTCCAGCTCGCCACCGAGGATCAGGGCGGGCCGGACGCGAATTGCGTCCAGTTCCTGCAATTCTATGCCTGGCTGCATTCGGTCGTAGACCAGCACATCAACGCGGTGCTCGACGCGCTCGAGCAATCGGGCCAGGCCGACAATACCATCGTCGTGTTCCTGACCGATCACGGCGAATATGCCGCGGCGCACGGCATGATGATCGAGAAATGGTACACTGCCTATCAGGAAGCGCTGCACGTGCCGGTGGTCGTGCAGTTCCCCAAGGGTGGGCGGGACCTGGGCCAGGACGTCGTCGCGCCGGAGCCCGCGCAATATGACGGGCTTACCAGCCATATCGACATCCTGCCGACCATCCTCGGCCTTGCCGGGGTCAGCGCGGACGAGCGGCACGCGATCAGCCAGAAGCTGGCGCTGAGCCGCCCGGTGCCGCCGCTGCCCGGTGTCGACCTTTCGGCGATCATCACCGGCGTCGCCACCAAGGGCGAAATCGCGGTGACGCCGATCGTCGAGCCCGACGGACAGGAGCGCGAAGGCGTGCTGTTCATCACCGACGACGACATCACCGCGCCGCTGCCGCTTTCCCGCACCGCGCAGGGGCGGCACAGCTATGAGGAGTTCGACGTCTATCTCGACGTGGTCGACAGCGTAATTCACGGCAGCGATGGCAAGGGGCCGGTCTCGCTCCGGCGCGGGCCGGTGAAGCAACCCAACCATGTCCGCGCGGTGCGCACCCACGAGTTCAAGCTGGTTCGCTATTTCGATCCTTCCGGCCACGAGCCGCAGGAATGGGAGATGTACGACCTGCGCGGCGACCCGATCGAAGCGAACAACCTGGTGCAGGTCACGGTGACCCCGCCGACGATTCGCGAGGGGCTGCCCGCGGCACTACAGCAGGAGGCCGACAAGCTCGCCCAATTGCTGCGGCGGCTGGAATTGCGCGACCTGTAGCGCTTTGCACCGAAACGGAAGTACACAAAGTACAGGCCAAGAACCGGTTTTCAGCGGCCGCCGCGCAAGTTCCTTGCGCGCGCGAGATCCTATTTTTCCAACAACTTAAAGAGCGGCCCGGGCTGACCAGGACCGCGCTAGCCCAGCAGGCGAAATCCTACATTGCAAGCCCCGCCATCGCTTGAGTCCCGGCTTTCGCCAGGATGACGGCCGGGCGCTTATTGCGCCGGCGGCTCCCAAAGCTCGATCGGATTGCCCTCGGGATCGTGGATGCGGGCGAAACGGCCAGTCTCGGGCGTGTCCCACTCGTCCTTGGTGACGATCTCGATGCCGCGGGCATTGAGCTGCTCAAGCAGGCTGTCGAGATCGCGCACCCGGAAGTTCAGCATGTAGCTCTTGTCGGGCGCGAAATAGTCGGTCGTCGCCTTGAACGGCTCGAACACGACCCCACCCGGCTCGGGATGCCAGAACCAGGGGCTGGACTGCCCGCTCTCGTCCTTGCCGAAGCCGCCGCCGACACCCAGCACCTCGCCATACCAGGCCTTGAGCCCCTCGGGGTCCTGCGCACGGAAGAAGAAGCCTCCAAACCCGACAACCGGCATTCCCGATCCCCTTTCCTCAGGCGGCTTCCGCCACCGTACCGTCACCCGTCGCAGCTTCGAGCAGGCGGCGCTCGATGGTCTTCAACCGACCGCTGCTCTCGATCTTATCGCCGATCAGATCGGTCAGATAGAAGGTATCGACCGCGCGCTCGCCATAGGTGGCGACATGCGCCGAATGGATCGTCACCTTCGACTGGAACAGCGCATAGGCAAGGTGGCAGAGCAAAGCAGGCCGATCGCGCGCGTTGATCTCGATCACGGTGAAGCGGTTCGACGCGTTGTTGTCGATCAGCACATTCGCTTCGATCGCAAAGGCTTCCGCACGGGGCCGGACCAACGGCTTGGCCTTCAGGCGATCCTGCAGCTTGGCGCGATTGGCCAGCGCATCGGCGATCGTTGTCTTGATCCGGTTGAGCCGCGCCTCTTCATCGAACGGGCGGCCGAGCGGGTCCTGGATCAGGAAATTGTCGAGCGCCATGCCGTCGCGCGTCGTATGAATGCGCGCGTCGATGATGTTGCCGCCGGCGACATGGATCGCGCCGGCGATGCGATAGAACAGGCCCGGATGGTCGGCGGCATAGACCGTCACCAGCGTCGCGCCGCGCTCGGGATAGACCTGCGCCTCCACCGAGAGCTGCGCCTGCCCCGCAGCATCGACTTGCCGCGCATTGCGCTCGAGCACGTCGGACGGCTCGGCGATCCAGTAGCTCTCGGTCATCCGCTTCTTGAAGGCGTCCATGCGGGTACCTTCCCAGCCGAGCGCCTGGGTGAGTTCTTCCTGCTTGGCGGCGATGCGCTCGTTGCGGCCCTTCTGCTTGTGGCCAAGGCGGAGCACTTCCTCCGCCGCATCGAACAGATCGGCGAGCAGCTGGCGCTTCCAGCCGTTCCACACGCCCGGCCCCACCGCGCGGATATCGACGATGGTGAGGAGGAGGAGCATGCGCAGCCGTTCGGCGCTCTGCACATGGCCGGCGAAGTCGAGGATCGTCTTGAAGTCGCTCAGGTCGCGCTTGAACGCAGTGGCCGACATCAGCAGGTGCCAGCGGACCAGCCAGGCGACGGTCTCGGTCTCGGCCTTGCTCATGCCGAGGCGCGGACAGAAGCGCTCGGCGACTTCGGCACCCAGGATCGAGTGATCGCCGCCACGCCCCTTGGCGATGTCATGCAGCAGCACCGCCACATAGAGCGCGCGGCGCTGGGCGATCTGCTTGAAGATGCTGGTGCCGAGCGGATGATCGTCGCGCAGCTCACCCTTCTCGATCTGGGCAAGCAGGCCGATCGCCCGGATCGAATGCTCGTCGACCGTATAATGGTGGTACATGTCGAACTGCATCTGCGCGACGACCCGGCCGAAGTCCGGAACGAAACGGCCGAACACGCCGGCCTCGTTCATCCAGCGCAGCACCGTTTCCGGATCGCGAGGCGAAGTCAGCACGTCGAGGAACAGCGCATTGGCGCGGGGATCGTCGCGAACATCGTCGACCAGCTTGGCGTCCCGCGCCGCCACGCGCATCGCCAGCGGATGCACTTCGAGCTTGTGCAGGTCGGCGAGCTGGAACAGCTCGATCAGCCGCACCGGATCCTCGCGGAAATAATCGTCGCGCGGGATCGCCAGCCGGCCGCGGTCGAGCGTGAAGCCCTTGAGCTTGCGCGGCCGCCGCCAGAGCTGGGGGAAGCCGAAGCGCGAGCCCCGCGCGGCGAACTTCTCATCGAGATGCGCGAGGAACACGCCGGTGAGGTCACCCACCGCCTTCGCCTGGAGGAAGTAGAAGCGCATGAAGCGCTCGACCTTCGACATGCCGGGGCGATCGGAATAGCGCATCCGCTCGGCGATCTCGCGCTGGACGTCGAACGTGAGCCGGTCCTCGGCACGGCCGGTGATCAGGTGGAGATGGCAGCGCACCGCCCAGAGGAAATTCTCGGCGCGGCGGAACTGGCGATATTCGAGCTTGGTCAGCAGCCCCTTCTCGACCAGCTCGCCGGTCTCGCGGACATTGTACGCGTATTTGCCGATCCAGAAGAGCGTGTGCAGGTCGCGCAGCCCGCCCTTGCCTTCCTTCACATTGGGCTCGACGACATAGCGGCTGTCGCCCATCCGCTTGTGCCGGGCCTCGCGCTCGGCCAGCTTCTCGGCGATGAAGGTGCGGGCGGTATCGGCCTGAACCTCGCTTTTGAAGCGCGCCGCGGCTTCGTCATAGAGGCTGGTATCGCCCCACACATAGCGCGCTTCGAGCAGCGCGGTGCGCACGGTCACATCGGCCTTGGCCTGGCGCACCATGTCGTCGAGCGAGCGCGACGAATGGCCGACCTTCAGCTGCATGTCCCACAGCGAATAGAGCATCGATTCGATCACCTGCTCGCACCAACCGGTGACCTTCCACGGGGTGATGAAGCCGATATCGATATCGGAATGCGGCGCCATCTCGCCGCGCCCATATCCGCCGACCGCGATCAGCACCATGCGCTCGGCAGCGCTGGGATTCGGATTGGGGTGGAGGCGCTCGACCGTAAAGTCCCAAAGCAGGCGCAAAAGCTGGTCGATCAGGAACGCGCCCGAAGCGGCGATCTCGTGCCCGCGCGAGGGATGCTCGGCCAGGCGGCGGGCGATCTCGGTACGGCCGGCATCGAGCGCGGCCTTGAGTTCCTTCGTGCCCGCGGCGCGCAGCTTGGCGCCGTCCTTGGCCTGCAGCGCGTGCAACCGCTCGGCGACGCCGCGCCGGTCTATCAGCGTGCGGCGGTTCGGGACGTTGTCGAAGCGGTTGGACATGTGGGGGAGATAGGGCGAAAGCCTCGCCCCGTCACCTCCCCCCGCGGCGATCAGCCCGCGATCGAACCGGTGATCCTGCCGCCCTGGTCGGCCGTGTCGCCCGGCTTCATGCCCGCAGGGCAATCGCCGATGCGCCTGGAGACGATCGTCGCGTTGGACGGCAGCGGGTCCGCCGGTGTGGTGCCCCCGTTCGCGATAGTGAGCGCGGTCGTCAGCGCGCCGTCCTTGAAGGTGATGTTACCGCCCACCTCCGTTGCCTTGGGCTTGCTGCACTGGAGGCGGAAGATCACGCCGAACATCGTCTTCTCCGACTGCTCCAGCAGCTTGCAGTCCGACAGGAATGGGCGAACCTCGGTAAGAGGGATCACACGGGCGCGGACCGAGTCAGCGATGCAGATGCGCTCGACCGGCATCGGCTTGCCCGAAAGCGCAGTAACCTTGCGCTCCCACAAGCCGGCGGGGAGTTCGAAAAGGCCGCCTGCCGGAACCGGCACAATCTCGCCCGCCGCGCCCGGTTCGGCAGTATCATCGCCGCCCGGCGCGCTCGCCTCCTTGTTGGACGATCCGCAGGCGGAAAGCGCCAGCACCGCGGCAACAACGAACAGACGAGACTTCACGGCAATTCCTCCGCCACACAGATGCGCCATTTAGGCGATCTGTCGTGACGCTGTCGTCCGTCCCGGTCGCGCTCGGGGCGGCCCCGATCGCAAAGGAGCGCCCGTCAGCCGACGAAGGCGCGCTCCAGCACGAAGCTGCCGGGGTTGGCGTTCGAGCCTTCCTCGAAACCATGCCCCTCGAGCATCTGGGCGAAGTCCTTGATCATCGCGTTCGAGCCGCAAAGCATGATGCGATCGGTTTCCGGGTTGAGCTCGGGATGGCCCTGGACCGGCGCCTTGAACAGCCAGCCATTCTCGATCAGCTGGCCGATACGGCCGCTGGTGCGGAACGGCTCGCGCGTCACGGTAGGGATATAGTGGAACTGGAGCAGCGCCTGGTCCGCCACCAGCGGATCATTGGCCAGCTGCGCGGTGAGCTCGTCATGATAGGCGAGGTCGCTGACCCGGCGCGTCGAGTGGACGATCACCAGCTGCTCGAACCGCTCATAGGTGTCCGGATCGCGCGCGACGCTGAGGAACGGCGCCAGGCCGGTGCCGGTCGACAGCATGAAGAGGCGCTTGCCGGGCAGCAGCGCGTCGGCGACGAGCGTGCCGGTGGGCTTCTTGCCGAGATAGATCTGGTCGCCCGGCTGGATCAGCTGAAGGCGCGAGGTGAGCGGGCCGTTCTCGACCTTGATCGAAAGGAACTCGAGCTCATCCGACCAGGTCGGGCTGGCGATCGAATAGGCGCGCATCAGCGGCTTGCCCTCGCCTTCCAGGCCGATCATCACGAACTCGCCGGCGCGGAAGCGGAAGCTGGCCGGACGCTCGATCGCGAAGCTGAACAGATGCTCGTTCCAATGTTTCACCCAGCGCACCGCAGCCGTCTGGAAGGCGGGATGCTCGGGCAGGACGATGGGCGGGCGGGCATGCATATTCACGAGGTCGGCTCTTTCCAAATTCACGGTGCGCTGCAACGTAATTTTACTTCAACGCGCGAAAGCAACAGCGATACGCGCCACCGCCACGGAGAGCGGAAGGCGCGCTTCGGGTTTCACGATCTGCTCGATGACCGCGTCGACGCGCGGCTGCGCGCCGGCGCGTGCTAGCGCATGCAGCGAAAGGAGCAAGGCCTCGTCATCGCCTATTTCCGCCGAGAAGGGCGGTTTGAAGCGAAGTTGGGACAGGTTTTCGCGCTCGATGAGCAGCATCGCCATGTTCAGATCGGGCAGCATCTCGACCAGTCCGCGCCCGCGCAGCACCGGGCCGAGAACGCTGCACGGGCAGCGCCCGGCCCGAATCGTCGCCACCCATTGCCGCATCGCGTGGAGCAACAGCTGGTCGACGGGCGCAAGCTCGGCGGCGGAGCGATCCAGGAACTGGTACAAAGGCGATCCCCTTCCCCGGAGCGGAATCTCCGGGGTGGGAATCGCCTTACCCTTTATTGCGAATGACTAGCAATAGCGTAGTTTTCAATCGACCCGCGAAAGCCGTGCTATCTCGGCGGTGAGCAGGTCGATCTTGTGGTGCAGGCTGTCGATCTGCGCCTCGGCGCGCAGATTGGTCTCGTAGTCGAGCCGCGCCTCGAACCGGTCCTTCGCCGCCTGGCGGTTCTGGCTCATCATGATGATCGGGGCCTGCAGCGCGGCAAGCATCGACAGCATCAGGTTGAGGAAGATGAAGGGGAACGGATCAAAGGCATGCGCGGCGAGCACGACCGTGTTCAGCAGCGCCCAGGCGCCGAGGAACAGGCCGAAGCCGATGATGAATCCCCAGGAGCCGCCGACCGCGGCAACCCGATCGGCGAGCTTCTCGCCAAAGGTCAGCCGCTCGTCGAACAGCGCGTTGGGATCGCGACCCACGCTGCCGAAGAAGCGAAGATCCGCGAGGAAACGGATGGCTGCGTTCATAATACACCTCACTGCCGACCGGCCGCCCGGGGCGGCTGCGCAGGAGGTGAGCGGATCAGCTCAGCGCGGCGGCCCTGGACGGCACGGTCGATCGACTATGGTCGTTGCTGGACATGACCCCATTCTCGGAGCTGGCGGTTAAGGGTGCACGGTTGTGCATCCACGGGCGAGATGGTCGCCTCGCCCGCGGATTTCAAATGAAAAAGCCGTCATGTTCGCAATAACGGCTCCGGCGAGGCTCAGAAACGCTCGCCGACCATCTCCTCGCTCTTCGCCCAGAGCGCCTTGGCGTTCTCCGGATCGAGCGCATAGGAGCGTACGCCCTCGCTGACCGGGTTGATGATGCCGTCGGTCACCTGCGAGACATGGCAGTTCTCGCAATAGCGCGCGCCGACTTCCCCGGCAGGCGCGACGAAGCCTGCCCAGACGCTGGTGGCGGCACCCTGCGGGATCGTCTTCCACTGGAAGGGCGGCTGGCCCTGCTCGGCGAGTTCGGCATTGATCCGGGCGATCACCTGCTCGAGCGTGTCCTCGCCGATATGGCGGCCAAGCTCGGTCTGGATGCCGCCGGGGTGGAGCGCGGTGGCACGGACGCCGCGTGCCTGGTGGCGCCGGTCGAACTCGACGGCGAACAGGATGTTCGCGGTCTTCGAGCGGCCATAGGCGACCATCGGATCGTACGGCGTCTGCTCGAAATTCGGATCCTCGAGATCGACGTTCGAATAGCGATGCCCCGAGGACGCAAGGTTCACCAGCCGGCCGCCATCCCTGATCAGCGCGGCGATGCGATTGACGAAGACAAAATGGCCGAGATGGTTGGTGCCGAACTGGGTTTCGAAGCCATCGATAGTATGGCCAAGCGGCGTGGCCATGACGCCGGCATTGGCGATCACCACATCGAACGGACGGCCATCGGCGACCAGCTTGTCCGCCGCGGCACGCACGCTGGCAAGCGAGGCGAGGTCGAGTTCGACCAGCTCGATGCTGCCGCCATTCGCCGCCTGATCGCGGACGATCTGGGTAGCACGCTCGGCCTTGGCGAGATCGCGCGCGGTGCCGACTACCTGCGCGCCATGCGCCGCCAGCACCCGCGCCGTCTCGACGCCGAGACCAGCCGAGACGCCGGTGACAAGCACGCGCTTGCCGCTGAGATCGACGCCGGCGAGCACATCGTCGGTGGTGGAAGCTGCATTGAAAACCTGGGTCATTGCCTGTCTCCGTCACGCGGACGCACGGCTCCATCGGCCGCGAGCCCCTTGCCCGGCGACCTGGGAAATATTAAGTGGAGGGCGTCTCCGGAAATAAATACGGAGGCATCCTCCGCTTTTCAAGGGACGATCCCATAATCGTGGCCGAAACCGGCGATTCCTCCTCCCGCAAGCCGCGCGCCGATGCCGAGCGCAACCGGCTGCGGCTGCTCGACACGGCCAAGGCGGCGTTCGGCGAGAAGGGCCCGAGTGCGAGCCTGGAGGAAATCGCGCGCGAGGCCGGTGTGGGCATCGGCACGCTCTATCGGCATTTCCCGACGCGCGACGCGCTGATCGAGGCGGTCTATCGCAACGAGACCATGCAGCTGGCGGATGCGGCGGCGAGGCTGATCGAGACGCATCCGCCGGTCAAGGCGCTGCGCCAATGGCTGCTGCTGTTCGTCGACTATCTCGGCACCAAATATGGCATGGCGGCGGTGTTCGGATCGGTCACCGGCGGCACCGCCGCGCTCTATGCCGCCTGCAACAGCGGCACCCCCGAGGCGATCGCGCTGCTTACCGACCGCGCCGTGGCGAGCGGCGAGATCAAGCTCGACATGGATCCGATCGACCTGCTGCGCGCGATCGCCGGCGTGGCAAGCGCGGGGCCGGGCTGGCAGGATACGGCGCGGCGGCTGATCGATATCCTGATCGCAGGCATGCGGGTCTAATTCCCTCTCTCCGCCGACGAAGATCCTGCTCCCTGGCGAAAGCCGGGGCCCAGGGTAACGAAGCGATACGGCAGAGAAACCCTGGGCCCCGGCTTTCGCCGGGGAACTGTTATGGCAAAGGGCATATCAAGAAAAAGGCCGGAGCATTGCCCCGGCCTTTTCGATTCGCGATGTCCGCCGGGATCAGTCCGGCTTCTTCGCCACGCCGACCAGCGCCGGGCGCAGCAGGCGGTCGCGGATCATGTAGCCTGACTGGATTTCCTGCACGATCGTGCCCGGCTCCGCATCGGCGCTGGGCATTTCCATCATCGCCTGGTGGCGATTGGGATCGAGCGCTTCGCCGAGCGCGACGATCCTGGTGATGCCGTGGCGGCCGAACACCGATTCCAGCTCGCGGCCGGTCGCCTCGAGGCCGGTCACCAGGCCCTTGAGCTTCTCGTCTTCCTTGAGCTCGGCCGGGATCGCGGCCAGCGCGCGGGTAAGGTTGTCGGCCACCGACAGCACGTCGCGCGCGAAACCCGTCGCGGCATAGGCCTTGGCGTCCTGCGCTTCCTTCTCTGCGCGGCGGCGGACATTCTGCGTCTCCGCCTGCGCATACATCACTGCCGACTTCGCCTCGGCGAGCTGCGCCTCGAGCTCGGCCAGGCGATCGTGCTCGGCCACTTCGGGCGCACCCTCCGCGGTTTCCGCGCGCAGCGTTTCTTCCTGGGTGTCCGTCACCTTGTTCTCTTCCGTCATATTTCCCTGTTCAGGCCAGTAATCGGGCCATTGTGGCCGCCGTGAAATCCACCATGGGGACGACGCGCGCATAGTTCAACCGCGTAGGCCCGATCACGCCGACCACGCCGACCACCCGCCCGTCGAGCGAACGGACGGGCTTGGCGATCACCGACGAACCGGACAACGCAAACAGCTTGTTTTCGGATCCGATGAAGATGCGCGTCGCTTCGCCCTCGCGTGCCGAATCGAGCAGGC
The DNA here is from genome assembly GCF_014204495.1 of Sphingomonas kyeonggiensis. Taxonomy (GTDB): domain Bacteria; phylum Pseudomonadota; class Alphaproteobacteria; order Sphingomonadales; family Sphingomonadaceae; genus Sphingomonas; species Sphingomonas kyeonggiensis_A. Next base: position 449,136 of record NZ_JACHLN010000004.1, read on the forward strand.
GGGCAATCTCCTCCTGCCCTTCGAGCTGGTCGAGCAACTGGCTGACCTTGTCGAGATCCTCCGCCGCGGCGGTGTCGATCAGCCGGGCCTGGCCGCGCACGATCAGCACGGGGCGGCGGCCGCCGTCCTCGCTCCACACGGCAAGGCCGCGCTCGACCAGCGCGGCGGCCGCGCTGTCGAGCGCAGCGCGCTGCGCTCCCAGCTCGCGCTCGACCCGGGCACGCGCCTGGCTGAGGGTGAGCCCGGCGAAGGTGGCGGAGAGGTAGTTGGCGGCACGCTGGAGCGCCGAGGGGTCCATGCCGCCGGGCAACTCGACCACGCGATTCTCGACCGAGCCGTCCTCACCGACCAGCACGGCGAGCGCGCGATCATGACTCAGGGGCACGAAGCCGAAGGAGCGCAGCAGCGGCTCGACCTTGGGGACCAGCACCAGCCCGGCACAGGACGAGAGGCCGGAGAGCGCAGCGGTGGTTGCGGCCAGCGCTTCCTCCACCGGACCACGCTCGGCCGCGTTGCGCTCGATCGCGGCACGCTCCTCGGCGCTGGGTTCGGCCGCCTGCATCATGCCATCGACGAACAGGCGCAGGCCGGTCTCGGTTGGCATCCGGCCGGCGCTGGTGTGCGGGGCGGCGAGCAGGCCGAGCTCCTCCAGGTCTTGCATCACGTTGCGGATCGAAGCGGGCGACAGGTTGAGGCCGGAGATCTGCGCGATCGTGCGCGAGCCGACGGGAGCGCCGGTGTCGAGATACGACTCGACCACCATGCGAAACACGTCGCGGGCGCGGTCGGTCAGTTCGCGGATCGGCGGGGTGGTCATGGGGCTTATGTAGCGTGCACTTTCCACACGCCAACCTCTGCGGTTGCGCAAACTGTTCCCCGGCGAAAGCCGGGGCCCAGGGCCGCAAGCGAGTCTGCAGAGAAACCCTGGGCCCCGGCTTTCGCCGGGGTGCAAGTGGGCCGGAAAATCAGGGCCGCTCGCCGATCAGGTCGTGGATCGGCAGACCCTCGACTGCGTCGCCAAGCGCCTGGCCGAGCGGGCGGTTCTTTTCCGAGCGGCAGCCATAATAGAAGTACAGCCCCTGGCTGTCGCCGATCGCGCGGGTCCAGGTGACGTTCACGCTGGAGGCGTCTGTGGCTGCGGGCTCGCAATTCTTCTGGCCGGGCGCATAGCGGATCTCGCCGCTCTCCGGGCGATAGGGCGCCAGCGTCGCGGCGAAAGCGTCATATTGCGCGCGAGTGAGCTTGAACGGCTTCTCGCCGTTCGCTGCGGTGAAGCGCTTGCCCTCGAACACGCCGGTGCCGTCGGGCCGCACGGTGACGGCATAGACCGGGCAGCGCCCGTAGCAGGGACCGGTCTCGTAGCGGATCGAATCGCCTTCGATCGGGATCGGCTTGCCCGGGCCGGGACCGCCACTCGGCTTCACGCAGCCCGACAATGCCAGCGCCCCAAGTCCGATGATTGCAAGCCTACGCATACCCTGTTCTCCCTGCGGCCACTCTACACGGATCGCCTGCCGACACTGGCGCGTTCCAACCGTTACGTCTACGTGGCGCGTCAAACCTTGCAGGAGACTGAAGCAGATGCGCCCTTCCGGCCGCGCCCCCGACGAGATGCGGGCAATCACCATCGAACCGCATTTCACCCGCCATGCCGAGGGTTCGGTGCTGATCAGCTTCGGCGACACCCGCGTGCTGGTGACCGCCAGCGTCGAAGAGCGGCTGCCGCCCTGGCTCAAGGGCAAGGGCGAGGGCTGGGTCACGGCCGAGTACGGCATGCTCCCGCGCGCGACGCACACCCGCGGCCAGCGTGAAGCGGCCAAGGGCAAGCAGTCCGGCCGCACCCAGGAGATCCAGCGCCTGATCGGCCGCAGCCTGCGGGCCGTCACCGACCTCAAGAAGCTCGGCGAGCGCCAGATCACGCTCGATTGCGACGTGATCCAGGCCGATGGCGGCACCCGCACCGCGGCGATCTCGGGCGCGTTCGTCGCGCTGCGCATCGCGGTGAACAAGCTGATGGCCCAGGGACTGATCAAGGAAGACCCGATCACGGCGCAGGTTGCCGCGGTTTCCTGCGGCATCCATCAGGGCACGCCGGTCCTCGACCTCGACTATGTCGAGGACAGCGCCGCCGACGCCGATGCGAACTTCGTCCTGCTGTCGAACGGCAACATCGCCGAGGCCCAGGCGACCGCCGAGGGCGCGACCTATGACGAGGAAGGGCTGCTCCGCCTGCTCCGCCTCGCGCGGATCGGCTGCAACCAGATTTTCGAAGCACAGGTGAAGGCAATCGGATGAGCGGCGAAGGCGACACTCCTCAGGCGATCCGCAAACTGCAGCCCGGCAAGCTGGTGATCGCCAGCCACAATGCCGGCAAGGTGCGCGAGATTCGCGAGCTTCTCGGCCCGTTCGGGATCGAGCCGGTCTCCGCGGCCGAGCTCGACCTGCCCGAGCCCGAGGAGACGGGGACCACCTTCGTCGCCAATGCCGAGCTGAAGGCGCTGCAGGCCGCGGATCTCTCGGGGCTCCCTGCCCTGGCCGATGATTCGGGCCTGTGCGTCGAGGCGCTGAACAATGATCCCGGCATCTTCTCGGCGCGCTGGGCGGGCCCGAGCAAGGATTTCGGCGTCGCGATGCAGCTGGTCGAGGACAAGCTGGCCGCGCTGCCGCCCGAAACCGGCCGCGACGCGCATTTCATCTGCGCGCTCGCGCTCGCCTGGCCCGATGGCCATGTCGAATGGTTCGAGGGCCGCGTCGACGGCACCCTGGTATGGCCGCCGCGCGGCTCCCAGGGCTTCGGCTATGATCCGGTCTTCCTGCCGACCGGGCATGAAGAGACGTTCGGCGAGATGGAGCCGGCCGCCAAGCACGCGATGAGCCACCGCGCCGATGCCTTCCGCCAGCTGGTCGCGGCGGTGCTTGATTAAGGAATCGTGATTCGCGCCGCGTTAAGGATTTATTTCGCGAGTCATCCCGTTCGCACCTGCGTTATGACCCCTCGTTACCAGGGAAAAGCGAGGGGTCGCAGATGGGTTCGTACCGCCAATGGGCGACGATGATGCAGCATGTGCACAAGACACATGCCGAAGGTGTCACCGAGGAAGAAACCGAAGAATTCCTGCCCGCGCAGGAAAAGACAGCGCGCGCCAGGCGCGAACCCGCCGAGCGTAAGCATTCCCCGGAGCGGGGCGCCGCCCAGGCGTGAGCCCGGCCGCGCTCGCGGCCGGCATTTCATCAGCGATATCCTGAACCGCGGGCCGTGCCCCGCGGGGAAAGTGGTGGACAGGGCTGGATAGCCGCGCACCATCTCTATGATATTGATTTTACTAGGCTCTATCGCGCCGCCCGATGGGCGTTCCGTACCAACTCTCCGTACCCACCGCAAGGCACCAGAGCTCCGCCGAGCGGACCCTGTAGGACTTTTTCGGCCTTCCGCCTGACTGCCTCAATGACGCAAAGCCAAAGCTAAACAAGATCGCGAAGAACCATCGCCAGCAATGCGGAGGCAGCAACTACCTCCGGTACGAATTGGTCGTCAGTTTTGTAATTGTTAAGCGCCAACTTCGGATGCACGAGATTGCGCCACTCCCGCAGATTCTCTGGAATGTCGAGATTGTTCTGTTGAGCTACTGCCCGCGCACCCCGCATCAGGTTTGCCAAACTCCAATTGCTCGGGTCTGTGGCGGATTGATTGGTGCCGTGGATTCGAGCTGCATGGGCGGTCGCAATTTCGGCTGGCGACTTCGCCAAGAGAAAGTCGAGAATGAAGGCTTCCAAAGCAGTTCCATAGCCTGCCAACGCGAGACGATTACCACCGCCATGATGTGACCCGACCGCTCCGGCTTGGGCCGAAAAAGCGATCTCCCGGAGTTCCACGTTTGCCATCCCGGCGAACGCCGCTGAGGGAATGGAGAAGAGCACGCTTATCGCCCCGCCGCTCACTTGAGGGGCGAGTGTAATTTGCGGACTGACCGATGCGACATGCCGATAGAGGGCGTTACGAAAGATTAGCCGATGGGCTTCAATCTTCATCACCCCCAAGACTATAAGGTAGTTTTGATCATCATCTCCCGGTGCAAAAGGGATTGAGCCCTCTTGCACGACCTGGCCAACGATCCGAACTAGCGCCTCCTCGGCTAGTATCTTTCGAAATAAGTGTCGCACATGTTCAGGACGGCCAGACCGCAATTGGTCTAACGAGCCTTGTAGCGTCGTCTCGATATCCTCAGCACCTGAGACATCGTCAATCAGGCGCTGCACGAGAAACGGCTGACCTCCAACCTGAGAAAATATATGCTCAGCAACAGACTCGGAATTGGCAATCTCTGCCTTCTCAACGAGCGTCAGAATATCGGCTTCCGAGAGGTCGGTAGTATCCAAAACCTCGCAGGTATTGAAAGGTGAATTCGCCTCAGCAACAAGTTTTTCAACACGGAAAGTTCCCGAGAAAACGAAACGCAGTCGCTTAGCAACATGATCGTCAGGAACATCGCCGCTCGCTGTCGCGATCCAACGTATTTGACCGTAGAATGAGTTACGCCAATCCTCGTTTCCGATGTTTGATGCTTCGTCGACAAGGATTACGATAGGCGCTTTGCCATCCGGTACTGCGACCGCGAGCGCTTCACAAACATCATCTACCGCTTCAATAGAAGCGGAAACCCCAAACTCTGCGGCTACCCGATTGGCGAACCACGCGACGAGTTCGCCGTAAGTCGTCACCGGCGGAAGAGTTTGCAGATCAACGCTCGCTACACGAGTACCTACGTCGAGAAGCTTTCTCTTCAGCCGGATGAGCGCTGAAGTTTTCCCGTGCTGCCTCGGCCCCAACAGCAATACCCAACGACCAGCTTGTACGTTGCCAATAAGATCGCCTTCGAAGGGACGTTCCGAGTAAAAGTCGTCGTCAACCGGAACCGGACCGTGAAGATGCGTCATTATTATCCGCCCCCGGAATTATTGAACTGACAAGCTTCCAAAATGCGCAAGAGCATCCGGAAACCAAGTTGCTCGCAATGCGATTTTCTCATCGACGTCGGCAATGATGCCGTAGAGTTGAAGCATACGCAACGCGCTCAGCAGGGCTTCGCTATCAGCCTCAATGCCAAGTTCACGCAGGCGGCCGAGGACCTCAACTGGCGTTCCTTCAGATGCAGCAACGATTTCGGAAACCGCCTTCTCAAACTTCGTAGCCTGCCCCCAATATGTAGTAAGATAGTGCTGCGCATACTCAGTGGTCGAAGTGACTTCGGCAATATCATTCGAGCTTACGGCTAGGTCGCGGCGGTCCTCCCTCGCGTTAAGAAGCCTAACTAACCGATCCCCTAAATACTGGACGATTTGAGGATGCCCGCTCGTGCGCTCCCACGCCAATTCTGCGGCACTCGCCTGATCTGGCAACTTGACGCCCATCGACCGAAGAGGGTCAATCAGCAGTGAGGCCGCGTCCGTTCGGCCCAACTGGGTAAGTTGGACCGGCCTGCAAAAATTCCAGTGAGGGGACTGCGCATCCCAAAGCCGGTTGGCAATTCTGCGCTCGCCGGAAAACACGAACTGCGCAGCGCCAGCCTGCGATATGGAGCGGCACGACCGAAAGAAGGCCTCCGGGACCGTATCGTCAGAGTGGTTCTGATCCCACTCAATGAGTTGATCAATCTCGTCGAGAATGACCACGACCGGACCTTCACCCCTACCCTGCAATTCCTCAATTAGTAGACTGAGGTGAAGAGGCCGGAAGTCTTGCGGCAACGAAACTTGCCAAGATTTGCGGGCCAGCTCTGCAAAATCGTGCCATGTCTTCACCGTCTGACAGTCAGCGAAGAAAGGCTGAAAATTGGAGATCCGCAGATTTTCGCGCAGCCTTCTAATTAGCGATGTCTTGCCAATTCGGCGGCTTCCCAGAATTGCGACGCTATTTGTTGCCAGCGTTCTTTGAACCGTCGCCGCCTCGGCTTCACGACCGTAGAACATTCGGTCAGTGGTTGGGTTGCTTAGGATGAAAGGGCTGACTTTGGTAAGATCCGATTGGGTAAGAATAGCGTCCATTAGCCGGTTGAGCGGTTCTCGGTTGGTCGCCATTTGCTCAAGCGCTGAAGCCGAAATGCCAATAACATTTGCAGCGAGCATCGACTGTGCCTTCCGATGTTGTGTAATCTGGCTATCGGAAATCGGATGCGGAGTTAGATAAATGGCCAAATTTGAATACGGTGTCATTTCCGAGGACCGGCGCCCCACCTCCCGTGCCTGCGCTTCATCCAGCGGCTGACGAGAAACTGTGATGTGCAAGGTTTCGCCGAAAGGCGCGACCGGCGGCGCGACCATTTCCGCACAAAGTTCAGTCGGCAACGCGCTTTCGGATAGCACCTCGCAACCAAGCATCTCCGCAAATAGATCGAGCGCGGCCTTGGGGTTGAACTGCACCTTCAACCTTCGAGCGGCCTCCACCCAGGACGCGTTACCCCAAGACAATCTTTCGCCCGTAGGCGACAGCACCAAGAACGCACGTCGCCTTGCGTCCGCGTAGGCCGATAATGCCAAGCGAGCACGATTTGGACCGACCGGCAGCGCTTCCGCTTCGACTGACAAAGCCAACCTCAGACGATCTTCGATTAGGCGGTTGAGCGCCGCCTGATCGGCCGCTTCAGGCCGCTCAGCCGTAGCAACTTCTATCAACGCGTCCCTAAGTCCACCGTCTGCCGCCTGAGTAAGATTGATAGGGTACCGCACACCCTCAAAAAGAAGCCCTAAAGTACGGTCAGATGCCTCCTTTAAACCCTGCCCATCGGCAATGAGAACGAGGGCGATGCCGTGCTCGGATAACCTCTGCTGAAGGTTGGGATAGGTGTATGCCAAATCGCGCAACTGACGACCACCTGACTGATTTTGGAACACCGTCGCAAACCCCAAAAGGGGCCTCTTCCCAACCGAAATTACATACGAGAGCGCTCTTCGCAGGCCTGCGTCAGACAGCCCGCTTCCATCAAAGGACAGCTTTTCCTCTAGATGTTCGTTTGCTTGGCTCACAGCGTTTCGGACCAGTAGCCGCACTCGCTCGTCAAGCTTCTTACCGCCGCGAAAACGGCGGCGATTTGCGTCTTTATAGACCTCGGCTACCTGTAGAGACGCACCGACATTTGTGCCGGGTGCGAGCATCTTATCAATTCCGATATAGAGGAGCTGACCGACCAGCCAATCTAGCCGAGAGGGCTCGACCTCTGAAGGCAAGCCCCACTTCTCAACTTGCGTGCCGCTGCTGCTAAATGCCAACAAGTCTAGCATGATCGTGTAGCAGCGCGGATGCTGAGAAAGGCCGCTAAAGAGCCGTTCCCGGGTTAAAGGGCCACTGTCGACAATCTCTTGAAGTTCTCGGGCTTCTTTGGCTCGCAGACGCAAATTTTGAGAGACCGCATCCCAATCGATAAAGTCATCTGCTGCCAGAAGGTTTCCACTCAGCGTAGCTGTGAACTGCTCAATGCGATCCTGACTATCCAATGGTAATCGCCTCAATTGTCGCAGGTAGTGGAATACAAATGTGTCGCATTAGGCGACGGCACGATAGGCGACACATACGCCATGTTCCAGCACGAACCCGCCTGCGGGAAGCCTATATGCCAGCGGCTGCGAGAAGCCCAATAGAGTCAATGATTTGATGCAACAACGGCCGACCGTGCCGCCGCGGTCAAACCAATCACCTAGTGAGCCCGGCCGACTAGGCCGCGTGTTCGCCTTGCCCTCGCAGAGCCTCGTATAGCCCGGCAGGGCCGAGAAGGATGTCCTTGAGCCCTGCGCGGACCTTGTCCGAGCCAAGCGCCTGCTGGCTCATCTTCTGGTGCGCATCGAGTGCGTCGATGATCGCGTTGAGCAGTTCATTGTCTAGCGTGGGCGAGGCGGCGAACTGTGCCTTGCTGTTATTCATCGCCTGCGTGGCGAGTTCCTCCGACTCCAGCAGCTTCCCCTTGATCACGTCATTGACGTAGACGAGCTGATCGCCGTCGGTGAGCTCCCCTTCGAAGAGGTCGTTCACGCGCTGGATGATCTCGCGCAGGAGCGCCTTCTGCTTCTCTTGCAGCGTCCCCGAGCCCGCTTCGCCCACCGGCGCAATCTTTGGAGCTTCGCCGCTCATTGTCATCGGCTGCTTGCCGAGCGCCTTCAGCGAATGGTGCGTGAGCTGCAGCTGCGAGACATCGACGAAGGTCCGTTCCCGGCCGAAGTCCAGCAGGCGGACCAGGTATTTAAAGAACAGGAAGCGCTTCTCGATGTCCGAGTTGCCATAGTCGAACATCTGACTGAGGAAGGTGTAGATGCGGATGAAGGTCTGCGCGTCGCCCTTGAACAGCGTCAGCGCGTTCATCTCGTCCGAAGCAGCGCTCGCTGCCTTCTCGTCCCCGAGTTCGTCCGCCTGGGCATTGGCTTCCTTGGCCGCCGCGAAGCGCTTGAGCAGGCGGTCCGCAACGGGCCCCACGGCTCCGGCAAGGTCCCCCTGGGTGGACTTAGGGTTCATCGCGACGGCCGCGACGCGGTCCACCTCGAAGCTGTCATACCACCCGCCCGCGTCGAGCTTGGCGCGCAGGTCATAGACCAGATTGGGGTCCGTGACGCCGTCGAGCTCGGCCGTCTCGTAATAGGTACGGAACGCCGCCAGCACCTCGTAAGAGCTGTTGACGAAGTCGAGGACGTAGGTCGTGTCCTTGCCCGGATGCGCTCGGTTCAGGCGCGAGAGCGTCTGCACCGCTTGTACGCCCGCCAACCTCCGATCAACGTACATCCCGCAGAGCAGCGGCTGGTCGAATCCGGTCTGGAACTTGTTGGCGACGAGCAGCAGATGATACTCATCGGCCTTGAACGCGTCGCGGATGTCGCGGCCCTTAAGGTTCGGGTTGAGCTCCTTGCTCGCCTCGGTCAGGGGGGCCGGGGAGGACTCGGGATCGTTCACCTCGCCCGAGAAGGCGACCAGCGTGCCGAGCGGGTAGCCTTTGCTCTTGATGTAGCGGTCTATGGCCAGCTTCCAGCGCACAGCGTCCTTGCGGCTGCCGAGCACCACCATCGCCTTGGCCTTGCCGTCCAGCAGCGGCTGCACGTTCTCGCGGAAATGCTCGACGACGATCTGGACCTTCTGGGCGATGTTATAGGGGTGTAGGTTCACCCACTGCATGATCCCCTTCATCGCGGCGGAACGCTCGACCTCGGTGTCTTCCAGCTCCTTGCCGCCATGCGCCAGCCGGAACGCCAGCTTGTAAGGCGTGTAGTTCTTCAGCACGTCGAGGATGAAGCCCTCTTCGATGGCCTGGCGCATCGAATAGACGTGGAAGGGCTCGGGGAGCCCACCGGGCTTCATCACCCGCCCGAACAGCTGCAGCGTCTTGGCCTTGGGCGTGGCGGTGAAGGCGACATAGGTGACGCCCTTATCGCTCGCCCGCGCGGCCATCTGCGCCGCCAGCAGATCTTCGGTGTCGATCTCGCCACCGTCCTGCAGCTCGGCAATCTCCTCGGGCGACAGCACTTCCTTGAGCTTCGCCGCCGCCTCGCCGGTCTGCGAGCTGTGCGCCTCGTCCGCGATCACCGCGAAGCGCTTGCCCTCGGTCGCGGCCAGCTCGCGCACGGCCTGTAGCGCGAAGGGGAAGGTCTGGATCGTGCAGACGATGATCTTCTTGCCGGCCTTGAGCGCGTCCGCCAGCTGTGCGCTCTTGCTGCCGCTCTCGCTCTTGATCGTCTCGACCACGCCCGTGGTGCGCTGGAAATCGAACAAGGCATCCTGCAGCTGCCCGTCGATCACCCGCCGGTCGGACACGACGATCACCGTCGAGAACAGCTTTTCGTCGTTCGCGTCGTGCAGCTCGGAGAGGAAGTGCGCCGTCCAGGCAATGGAGTTGGTCTTGCCCGATCCGGCCGAGTGCTGGATCAGATACTTCTGGCCCACGCCCTCTTCGAGCACCTTCGCTTGCAGTTTCCGCGTCGCGTCGAGCTGGTGATAGCGCGGGAAGATGATCCTCCCGATGTTCTTCTTCTCGTCGCGCTGGGTGACGAGGTAGCGGCCGATCAGCTCGAGCCAGCTGTCGCGCTGCCACACCTGTTCCCAGAGGTACGATGTCGGGTGGCCGAAGGGCAATGTCGGGTTACCCTTGCCGCCATGATCGCCCTGGTTGAACGGCAGGAAAATCGTCGTCGGCCCGGCCAGCTTCGTCGTCATCATCACTTCGCGGTTCGATACCGCGAAATGGACCAACGCGCCCGAGGGGAAGCTCAAAAGCGGCTCGCGCTCCTGCCCCTTCTGCTGCGGCAACCGGTCAAGCTTGTACTGGACCACAGCATCCTCGACCGACTGAGTGAAGTCGGTCTTGAGCTCCACCGTGGCGACGGGCACGCCGTTCAGGAACAGCACCAGATCGATGCAATTCTCATTGGCCAGGCTGTAGCGCACCTGCCGCACCACGCGCAGTCGGTTGGCGTTGTAGCGCGCGACGATGTCCGGGTTCATCCGCATCGCCGGCTTGAACTGCGCGAGCGACAGCATCCCCCGCGTGCCGATCATCTCGATGCCGTTACGGATCACATCCAGCGTGCCCCGGTCGTCCAGTGACTTACGCACCCGGTCGAGCAGCAGGCCCTCTGCCGCCACACCGTGAACCTTGGTCAGGCTCTCCCAGGCCTTGGGCTGCGTCTCCTGCACCCAGGCGACCAGATCGGGCGCGAACAGCGCGCGCTTGCGGTCGTAAAGCTGGGCGTCGCCGGACTGGTAGAGCCATCCCTTGGAGGCGAGGACGGCGCAGACCTCGCTCTCGAAGCTGATCTCTTCGTGCAGGCGGCTCAAGCTTCCGCTCCTGAGACAGGCGCCCAGATCTGCTTCAACGGCAGTTTGGCGCGCGTTTCGTCGGACAGGTCGGCATAGGTGCGGAACAACGCCTTGAGCAGATCGGGCATCTGCCACAGCCGCAGCTTGAAGAAGTTGTTGTCGAGCTCCTTCTGCGCCACCGCGTTCACGCCGCCGATGCTGACGAGCAGGCCGGTTTGCGCCTGACTGTTCGACACCGAGCCGATCAGGCGCAGCACCACATCATGGTTGGCCGCGCCGTCCCCCGACTTCACCTGCACACAGATGCGGTCCTCGCCAAGGCCGAGCGTGCCGCCGGCCGCCAGGATATCGACGCCACCGTCCGCGCCGGGCGGAGAGACCTTGGTCGTATAGCCTTCGACCCCCAGGATCTCGGCGACCAGATCGGCCAGCGCATGGCCGGCGAACTCGGACTTGATCAACGAGATGATCTGCTGGTTGGCGATATCCTCGATATCGGTCGCGATATCATCCGCATCTGTGTCGTCGTCGGCCGGGGCGGTTGGCGCGGTGCCCTGTTTGCCGAGCAGTGCGCCTGGATCCCTGCCGGTGGCGAGCACGGCGCGGACGCGTTCCAGCGCCTGGTTCCGCTTGATCTCGCACACGGTCATGAAGGCGCCGAAGGAGTGGCGCAGGTCCTGCTTGAACACATCGCGCGGCACCGCTTCGTTCAGCCACTTCACCGCGCGCATCTGCTTGCTGATCCCATCCGGCTCGAACTTGTAGGGGCCGGTGACCTCGCCGATGGCGACGCCGCTGGTGAGCTTGCGGGGCAACACGACGAGGTCGCCGATCTGGATCACGTGCGCGAACTGGTTGAGCTGGGCCGCGAAGTTCTTCCGGCGATTGGCGCTGGCATCGGGCATCGCTTCCTCAAGATGCGCGAGGATGGCTGCGCGATCCTTGTAGCGGCTCAGGTCATCGACATCGTTGAAGCCGAGCATCAGCTTGCCTTGCTGGATCGCATCCAGCTCGCGTTCGCCATTGCGGCCGGCGCGGACGATCCAGAGGCGGGTCATGCTGCTTCTGCCTGTTGGGTGTTGGCGGCGCGCACGTCGATCTTGCCGGTGACGGCAGCGGAGATGAGGGCGGCGCGGCGTTCTTGGAGAAGCGTGATCGCCGCGGACGCTTGTTCGAGCAGAGCGTCAAATCGCGTGTGCTCGGCTTCGACATACACGGCTATCTTCTCCTGCTCTTCCTTTGGTGGCAGAGTAACAATCATCTGTCGAAGGTGAATGGGGCCGAAGTGTTGTATTGTGGCTCCCGCCTTTAACATGTCGATTTGTGTGAAGAAGAGAGACGAGCTGACCAGCGCACGGATATAGTCCCGCGTCGCGCCATTGTTTCGTGGCCGAAGTCGAATAAGGCCTGTGTATGGAATCGCGCCAACTGTAGCGGCTCCGACCTCGCACACGGTTCCCATGCTGGCGCTCCCGCTGATCACAAGATCGCCGAGTTCGAGCCTGAAATGATCCCAGCGCGATTGGACTTTTGCAGGATCGAGAAAGTTGCAGCCATCCAAAGAGGCCCAGCGAGATTGCGCGCCAGCCACCCGTAAGAGAGGCACCCCCTCATCATGAAAATCGACGGCGAGGATGCCAGGCCCCTCCTGAAAGTCGATGGCACTCGGGAACTTCGCGATTGCCCAATGCGACGGCACCTCGCCCAGCCATTCTACCCCGGAATCCTTCATGGGCGCATCGGGGTTCAGACCCTTGGTCACCGCATGGGAGATGACGGCCTGGCGCTTTTCCTTGAGCAGTTCGATCAGTCGCCGCTGCTCCTCCACAAGCGCGTCGATCTTGGCCGTCTCGCGGTCCAGGAAGGCGACGATTTCGGCTTGTTCGGACAGCGAGGGCAATGGGATCGGAAGCTGCGCCAAATGGTCCGGATCGACGTCCCATTGGTTGATCCGAATACCCTTCGAGATCGTCAGGAAGCCAGTCGCATAGGGGTCGGAGCGAAGCAGGTAATGTAGATAGCCGGGCAGTTCGTTATGCCGGGCGTGGTAGACGAAGTACGCGGGGCTTACGATCCCGCGATATGGAGAGACGCCGAGCGACCCTTGCCAGGCCTTCATCTTGTTGATGGCTAGGTCGCCGGGCTCAACCAGCTGATACGGACCGAGATCCTCAGAGGGCTTGTTGAAGTTATCGTCGCGGTCGCGTTTTCGGATCACCCCATAGTCGCGATAGACCGATAGCAACTCCTCCTCCGGGAAATCGATGCGCTTCACCCGCCGGAAGAGGGTCCAAAAGGGAACCAGGCGCCAGCTTTCAGGGAGTTCGCCTAGCCATTGCCGGCCGCTATCCCGATAGCACGGATACGCCGGAAAGCTCACGCCGCCAGCCCCTCGATCATCACCTTGATCCGGTCGGTCACCTGCTTCAGGTCCGCGTCGATCTCCGCCAGTGGGCGGGGCGGCTCGAAGACGTAGAATTGCCGGTTGAACGGGATTTCGTAGCCAACCTTGGTCTTGCTCTCGTCGATCCAGGCATCCTCGGCGTGCGGCAGCACTTCGCGCGCGAAATAGGCGTTCACGTCCTCGCTCAGCGGCACATTCTCGGTATCGCGCAGGCTGGTGTCGGCCTGGGGCTTGCCCTTGTTCTTGCCCTTGCCGGCCAGCACCAGCGCGCCGCCTTCGTCCCGCAAGGGGCGCTCGACGGTGATCGTGCGGTAGCCAAAGGCGCTGCTGGGGAAGAGGCGCGAGAGCGGGGCCAGCTTTACCTTGCCGCCCTCGGGCGCGTCGGGAGCCTTGTCACCCTCCCACAGGATTTCGCGCGTCACTTCCTTGCCCTCGGCGTCGAGCACCGTGGCGAGCTGCGCTTCCTCGGCGCGACCGAACAGCCGGGTGATCTGCACGATATGCTCGGGGCCCAGCTCCTTGCGCTTGGAGCCCAGCGACTTGCGCATCTTGCGCCAGAAGCTGGAGCCATCGACCAGCTGGACCACACCCTTGCGCCCAGCCGGCTTGCGGTTCGAGACGATCCACACATAGGTGGCGATGCCGGTGTTGAAGAACATGTCGGTCGGCAGCGCGATAATCGCCTCGACCAGATCGTTCTCCAGCAGATAGCGCCGGATCTCGCTCTCGCCGCTGCCCGCGCCGCCGGTGAACAGCGGCGAGCCGTTGAGCACGATGCCGAAGCGGCAGCCGCCCTCCGTGGCTGGCCGCATCTTCGACAAGAGGTGCATCAGGAACAGCAGCGAACCATCGGAGACGCGCGGCAGGCCGGGGCCGAAGCGGCCGTTATAGCCCTGTTGCTCATGCTCGCGCCGGACGTCCTTCTCCACCTTCTTCCACTCGACGCCGAAGGGCGGGTTGGCGAGCATATAGTCGAAGGTCTGGCCGGGATGGCCGTCGTCGGACAGCGTATTGCCAAAGGCGATGTTGGAGACGTCCTGCCCCTTGATGAGCATGTCGGCCTTGCAGATGGCATAGGATTCCGGGTTCAGCTCCTGGCCGGAGATGGTCAGCCGCGCGCCGGGGTTAAGCTTCGCCAGATGCTCCTCGGCAACTGAGAGCATCCCGCCGGTGCCCGCCGTGGGATCGTAGATCGTACGCACAACGCCCGGCTTGGACAGCGCGTCGTCATCCTCGACGAACAATAGGTTGACCATCAGCGAGATCACTTCGCGCGGGGTGAAGTGATCGCCGGCCGTCTCGTTCGAGGCTTCGGCGAACTTGCGGATGAGCTCCTCGAACACTAGGCCCATCTGGCTGTTCGGCACCACGTCCGGATGCAGGTCGATCCCGGCGAACTTCTCAGTGATGAGGAACAGCAGCTTGGCGCGGGCGAGCTTGTCGATCTGGTTGTGGAACTCGAACTTCTCGAAGATGTCGCGCACCTCCGGCGAGAAGCCCTGCAGGTAAGAGGTGAGGTTCGCCGCGACGTTATCCGGGTCGCCGAGGAGCTTCTGCAGGTCCATGGGCGAGGTGTTGTAGAAGCTCGTTCCGGCCTTGCGGCGCAGGAAGTGCTCCGGGTCCAGCCCAGCCTTCTCGCGCAGCTCTAGCTCGGCGAGCACGTCGCCCTTGGTCGGCTCCAAAACGCAATCGAGGCGGCGCAGCACTGTGAAGGGCAGGATCACCGAGCCGTAATCGGCCGGCTTATAGTCGCCGCGCAGCAGGTCGGCCACGGACCAGATAAATGCCGACAGCGCCTGATGATTCATATGCCCTCCCCAATGGAGACGCTTCCCAGCATGCCCCGTCTTTGGTTGGCAAGGATAAAGATGGTCGGATTTCGTGGAGATAGCATCATAGGCGCCCGCCAGTGAAAGCAGGGCATCCCGGGCCGGCGCCTTCAGTGAGGCGCACGCCGCTCCACCCGCTGGATCGCGGCACGGCTGACGCCATATTCCTTTGCCAGCGCGCCGAGCGAAACACCGGCCGCTCGTTGGCCCCGGATGGCTTCTTGCTGCTCGCTTGATAGGGACGAGGGTCGTCCTAGCGGCTTGCCCTCCGCCCTGACCCGCGCAAGCCCCGCCTGGGTGCGCTCGATCAGCAGGTCGCGCTCGAACTCGGCGACAGCAGATAGGACAGTCATTGTCATGCGCCCGGCCGCACTGGTGAGGTCAACGCCACCGAGGGCAAGGCAGTGCACCCGCACGTCGTCCGCAGCCAGACGCTCCACCGTCGCGCGAACATCCATCGCGTTGCGCCCAAGCCGGTCCAGCTTGGTAACGATCAGGACGTCGCCGCTCTCAAGGCGATCCACGAGGCGCGAGAAGCCAGGGCGCTCCATAGCGGGCACCGATCCCGAGATGGTCTCTTGAACGATCCTGCGGGGCTCTACGGCAAACCCTGCTGCCTGTATCTCCCCCAGCTGGTTCTCGGAGGTCTGATCGGCAGTAGAGACACGGCAATAGGCGAAGGTGCGAGCCACGAGGCCTCCTGTATCGAAATAGAGGCTCGATATATCCAGTGGCTCGGAATCCACGTCAAGCTACTTTTCGATACAGCTTGGAGGGCTGGCTCGTAACCGGTCGATTTCGAGCCCCCCACACCCTGAAATCACGTTGAGAGGATATTGGGGGAGGAGGACGGAGGGTGATCCCCAGGAGCCCTTCAGGGCCTGCCGTAGCTCTCTTTGGTCGCCACCACCCACCGGGGGGATGTGGCTAGTTGCGTAGTGCGCTTAGACCTTCGGATTTCTGAGGGAAAACTAACCGGCTCATACGCACCTATAGGGCACCCTTAAGGATATCCCACCCCGAGAGTGCGGCCTAATTGCCAAGCTCGCGTAGGCAGCTGCCTCGCCCCCTTGGATACCTAAAGATATCTCACCCCAAGAGTCCGACATAATTGCCGACCTCGGAGCGGGGGCAGCGGGACGGACGCTCCTTAAGTTACACCTATAGGTATCCCACCCCGAGAGTGGGTGATAATTGCTGAGGGGCCCTACTCGCCCGCGGCCAAGCCGCCTGCCGATGGGTCGAGGTCGATCTTGTATCGAGGCATCATCTCAATCGCTGCCTGTAGAATGGGCATTGGCTGCGCGCCGTAGCTCTCGCCCTCGGTACGAGGAACATGGCCTTGTATCGCGTCTCGCTGCTCGGGCAGCATGCCGACTGAGCGTGCCACAGTCTTGAACCGATGCCGCCAGCCGTGATTTGGCTGCGGTGTCGTTACGCCGAGAGCGCGCACCCACTCCGCCAGCTTGGAAGCCCGCTGCTTTGCCGGCGGATTGACCTTCGACCCGCCACCCTCCGGCATGTCATAGAAAAGGGGGGTCGCATCGCCGGCCTTGGCGAGCCCGAGGATGCCTTGCTCGATCAGATGCGAATGGATCGGGACCGAGCGCGCCTTGCTGTCCTTCGTGCTTCCCGCTTCTGGCGTGATGTGGAAAATCCACACCCCCTCCTCCTGCCGCACGTCCATCGCGCGCATCTGCGTGACCTCGCCAACGCGCGCGCCGGTGTAGGCGCAAATCCAGGGCACCCAACGCCGGGCCAGCGCATGCCGCCCCGATACAGCACCGTGGGAGGGTCGAAGGGTCGCCGTCAGGATAGCGTGAGCCGCTTCTGTGCTGTGATCCTTGCTCTGAGTCCTCACCGCCTTCGGCGCACGCACCTTAAGGCCGGTTGCGGGGTTCGCCGGTATCTGCTCGTTCTCGTAGGCGATCCCGAGGGACACCCTCACCGCCGGCACGTAGCTGTCCGTAATCGTCTTCTTGGCCAGCCCTCGCTCAACCAGCGCCTCAACCCAGCGGTTAAGATCGCCGCGTGTCACCCGTGTCGCATCGTCATGCCCAAGGTGATCGACGAAGTTGCGGACTTGGGGCCTCCACTTGCTCACAGTGCGGACGCTTGCAGAGCCCGCCTTGGCGTATCGCTCGAATAGCTCCGTGATTGAGACGGCAGCCCGAGAGGTGCGAGGGGCGGCCTTGTTCTCCTGAACGGGAGGCGGGATGGTGGCGTCCACCGCAGGCAGCGCGATCAACACGGGGTCAATGCTGCGGTCTCCGGAGGCGCGACGCTCAAGGCGGCTGAAGAACGCCAGATACATCTCGGACAGCTCGTCCAGCAACATGGCCGCGCTGCCGTCAGTCACAATCATGTTCCGGGCGGCCAGCAGCGCGTCGCGCTCGTCGATCAACTCCGGCCCAGCAACGTAGCGTACCTCGCCCGTGTCGGGGTCGTAGGTCTCATCAAAGAGATTCTCGCGCGTCGCCTGCCAATCGGGCACCCAGCCGTGCCAGTCTCCGCCTACGTCTTCCCAGTCGGCGCTCACCTGTTCCTGATACCACGCACCAGCAAGGGCCTTGGCCTGCTGCCGGGTGAGCCGCACGGTCCCGGCCAGCCGCTGCTTGAGAAGGTCAATCGCGCTTTCGATTTTCGCCCGCCAGGGGAGATACTCGGCCAGCGCCTGCTCATGTGTAAGGTGAGCGGGCCAACTCGTCTTCTCCTCACGCTTCCCGTAGGATTCGCGGATAGCCTCGGGGATTTCCTTGCGAGCCCGCCAGAGCCCCGTCTTCGACCTTGTCAGGCTCACGCGTGCCACACCCATTCCGTACCGGCCTTCCGTACCACATTGGGCGGGAAGAACCGCGTAGAATCAATATCATACTGAGATGTAAGGCCCTTAGGGGGCGGTGGTGGACAGGGCTGGATTCGAACCAGCGTACGCTTGCACGGGCAGATTTACAGTCTGCTGCCTTTAACCACTCGGCCACCTGTCCATGGCGCCGTTCGGCGAGAGGGGGCCCATTGCCGAAGCGGCGCGCGCCTGTCAACGCCTTGCGCGCAGACTTTGTGCAGCATAGCGTCCGCCGCTTCCAAACAGGGGTCCATAATGCGCCGACTTTCCTTCGCCATCGCCACGCTGCTCGCCGCCACCGCCATGGCGCCGCTCGCCATCGCCAAGGGACCGGACGGCCCGAGCGCGCCGGTCGACAAGATCGTCGATCAGGGCACCAACCACAGCGAAGTGATGCGCATCGCCCAGTACCTCACCGATGTGATTGGCGCGCGACTCACCAATTCGCCGCCGATGCGCCAGGCCGAGGACTGGACCCAGGCCAAGTTCCGCGAATGGGGACTGACTAATGTCCATAAGGAGGGATTCGAGTTCGGCAGGGGCTGGTCGGCGAAGAACGCCAGTGTGAAGATGATTTCGCCGCGTCCGCTGACTTTGGTGGCCGCGCCGCTCGCCTGGACGCCGGGAACCAACGGCGCGATCACCGGCCAGGTGGTGCTGGCGCCGATGGCGGACGAAGCGTCGCTCGACCAGTATAAGGGCAAGCTCAAGGGCAAGATCGTCCTGCTCACCGAGCCGACCGACATCACCGATTCGACCGACCTCGACTTCCGCCGCTGGAGCGACGCCGATCTCGACCGTTACGACAATTTCCAGCTGCAGAACGGCGCCGCCACCGCGAATCGCCGCCCGAGCAGCCAGAGCCGCCTCGCCTTCGCCGCCAAGCGCGACGCCTTCCTGAAGGCCGAGGGCGCGGTCGGCTATGCCACCATGTCGTCGCGCAACGGCAAGCTGGTGCACGGCCAGAACAGCCAGTTCCAGGTTGGCGCCACCCCGCCGCTGCCGGGCTTCGAGATCGCCGCCGAGGATTATCGCCGCCTCGCCCGCCTGGCCAAGATGGGCATGGCGCCGAGCCTCGAGCTCAACAGCGACGTCAGCTTCGACGACAGCGACACCAAGGCATACAACATCCTGGCCGACATCCCCGGCACCGACGCCAAGGCAGGCTATGTGATGGCCGGCGCGCACATGGACAGCTGGGCGATGGGTGACGGCGCCGCCGACAACGCCGCCGGCGTCTCGATGGTGATGGAGGCCGCGCGCATCATCAAGGCATCGGGCATCAAGACCAAGCGCGCGATCCGCTTCGCGCTCTGGTCGGGCGAGGAGCAGGGCCTGCTCGGCTCGATGGCTTATGTCGAGAACCATGTCGCCAGCCGTCCGGTCGATCCGGCGCTGAGCGGCTATGCCCGCTACATGGGCTGGAGCAAGGGCTTCCCGATCCAGCCGGGCCCGGACCACGCCAAGCTCGCCGCCTATTTCAACCTCGACAACGGCTCGGGCAAGATCCGCGGCATCTTCACCCAGGGCAATACCGCGGTGGTGCCGATCTTCCGCGAATGGCTGGCGCCGTTCAATTCGTTCGGCGCGACCAAGGTGGCCACCGCGCGCACCGGCAGCACCGATCACGTGTTCTTCGACGCGGTGGGCATCCCGGCCTTCCAGTTCATCCAGGACCCGCTCGACTACGGCTCGAACGTGCACCACACCGATGTCGACACCTTCGACCATCTGAAGGCGGACGACATGCGCCAGGGCGCGATCATCCTGGCAGCCTTCCTGATCAACGCCGCCAACGCGCCCGAGCCGCTGCCGCGCCTGCCGCTGGCAACCGAGCCGAACGCTTCGGAAGGCTTCTACGCGGCACCGGGAGCACATTGATGGCCAAGCGTGGACACCGGCCGAGCCAGGCCTCCGCGAACCGCCCGCGTTTCTACGGGCGGCACGCGGTGCTGGCGGCGCTCGACAATCCCGAGCGCAACGTCCGCAAGATCTGGGGCACGCACGACGCGCTGGCCGGGCTCGACATCCCGTCGACGATCCCGATCACCTTCGCCAATGCCGCCGATCTCGGCCGGCTGGTGCCCGGCGACGCCCCGCATCAGGGGCTGGTCGCCGAAGTCGATCCGCTCGAGGAGATCTGGCTCGGCGACCTGCTGGCGCAGGGCGAAGGCGACAACCGGCCGCTGCTGGTGCTCGACCAGGTGACCGACCCGCACAATGTCGGCGCGATCCTGCGCTCGGCGGCGGCGTTCGACGCGCTGGGCATCGTGACGCAGGACCGGCATGCTCCCGGCGAAACCGGCACGCTGGCCCGCGCCGCCGCCGGCACGCTGGAGCAGGTGCCGTGGTGCCGGGTGGTCAATCTGGCCCGCGCACTGGAGGAAATCGCCGAGGCCGGCTTCTGGCGCATCGGCCTGACCGGCCATGCCAAGGGCACGCTGGCCGAGGTGATGGGCGGCCAGAACAAGATCGCGCTGGTGCTGGGCGCCGAGGGCGAAGGCATGCGCCAGAACACCGAGGCGCATTGCGACGAGCTTGCGAAGCTGCCGATCTCGGATAAGGTCGAAAGCCTCAACGTATCCAATGCCGCGGCGATCGCGCTCTACGCGGTGAGCGCCCGCGGCTGATCGCCAAGGGGGACTCATGTTGCATCGTCTGAAGGCCGTCGCGTTCGCGCTGATGGCGCCGCTGGTGCTCGCCAGCTGCCTGTTCGTGCCCGGCAAGTTCGATTCGGCGCTGACCATCCATGCCGACCGGACCTTCACCTTCACCTACAAGGGCGAGGTGATGGCGGTCGATCTGCAGAGCTTCATGGGCAAGGCGATGCAGATGGGCATGGAAGAGGCCGCCAAGGAGAAATCGGGCAAGAAGGCCAAGGCGCCGGAGAAGGAGCCGGACTTCACGCTGACGCCCGAGGAGAAGGCCAAGCAGGACGAGACCTTCCGCAAGCTCGCGATCGAGGTTGCCAAGGAAGCGGGCTATCGCAGCGTCGAGTATCGCGGCAACGGGATGTTCTGGGTGGATTACCAGATCTCCGGCGTGCTCGATCACGGCTTCCTGTTCCCGTACAATCTCGACAACCAGATGATCATGCCGTGGATCGCGGTGGAGCTGCGCGGCAAGGACCTGATCCGCGTGAAGGCGCCGGGCTATGTGCGGATGAGCGGCAGCGGCATGGGCAATATGGGCGACATGAGCGCGCTGGGGATGATGCCGGGCGGCATGGGCGAGGCGTTCACGCGCCTGCAGGGTACCTTCACCCTGACCACCGACGCCGAGCTGGTGAGCCAGAACAATGAGGAAGGCGCGGTGACCACCGGCAAGGACAAGGTGATCACTTGGAAGACCGACACCACCACCACCGATGCGCCGATGGCGTCGATCCGGGTACGGGCGGTTCAGTAAGCTGGCTATCCCTCTCCCGCTTTTGCGGGAGAGGGATATTCGATCAATCCTCTTCGGCGATCCGCACGCGCAGGCCGTCGAGCTCATCGGTGAAAGGCAGCTGGCACGACAGGCGCGACGTCGCGTCGCGGTCGCCGGCGCTGTCGAGCAGGTCGTCCTCGTCCATGCTCATCTTCGGCAGTTTGGCCGCAAATTCCGGATCGACATGGACGTGGCAGGTCGCGCAGGAGCAGCAGCCGCCGCACAGCGCGAGCAACTCGTCAAAGCCGCTCTCGCGGATCACTTCCATCACGCTCAGGCCCGCCTCGCCCATGACCTCACGCTCTTCACCACTCCTGGTCACGACGATAAGCTTGGGCATGATCTTCTCCTGGTCCTGCCTCGTCCATGCCGCCGAAAGCGGCGCTTCGCAAGGCGGGCACGCATGGGGCTGAGCACCGAACAGCTCAGGGCGTCGCTGGATGCCCTGGCGGACCGCGAGCCGCTGATCGCCGCCGCGATCGGACGCGTCGGCTATCCCCCGCCCCGCATCCGCGACCGGGGCTATGAGACGCTGCTGCGTACGATCGTCGGCCAGCAGGTGAGCGTCGCCGCGGCGCAGTCGATCTGGAACAAGATGGCCGCGCAATTGGGCCCGCTGAGCGATCCGGAGACCGTGGCGCGGGTGAGCGACGACGATCTGCGCGCAGCCGGGCTATCGCGCCAGAAGGCCGCCTATGCCCGCAGCCTTGCCGAGGAAGTGACCAGCGGGCGGCTCGACTTCGCGCATCTCGCCGAGGACGATGAGGAAGCGATCGCCCAGCTTGTCCGGATCAAGGGCATCGGGCGCTGGTCCGCCGAGGTCTATCTGCTGTTCGCGGAGGGCCGGCCCGATATCTGGCCGGCGGGCGACCTTGCGGTGCAGATCGAAGTCGGGCGGATCATGGGCCATGCCGAGCGGCCAAGCGAGAAGCTCACCCGGGAGATCGCCGAAGCCTGGCGCCCGCACCGCGGCGCGGCAGCGGTGTTCGCGTGGCACCATTATAACAGCGAGATGGAAGTGATTTGAGCGGCTAGCCCCTCCCCTGAAGGGGAGGGCTTTTAACCTACGCCGCCAGCCCCACCGCGATCGCGCCGAGCGGACCCGCCATGGTGCCCAGTCCCGGTGCACCCAGCCGCGCCTCGATCCCCTCGGCCCATTCCGCCAGCGCGCCATAGCCGCCCAGGCTCTCGACCAGCCGGGTGCGCAGCCTGGGGAACAGATAGTCGCGGGCCGCCACCACACCCCCGCCGATCGCGATCCGCTCCGGCGCGGCGGTGACCACGAGATTGTGGAGCATGCCCGCCAGGTCATGGACGAACAGGTCCCATTCGGGGCCGTCATCGGGCAGCTGGTTGCCCGGCACGCCGAAGCGCTCGGCGAGCGCCGGACCGGAGATCAGGCCCTCGAGGCAATCGCCGTGGAAGCGGCACCAGCCGGCATAGCTGTCGCCCGGCGCGCGCGGCAGGCGCATATGGCCGGCCTCGCCATGCGCCCAGCCCATCACCGGCACGCCGCCCGTGACAAGGCCGACGCCGACGCCGGTGCCGATCGTGATATACGCGTGCGCCGACATGCCCTGCGCCCCGCCCCAGCGCCCTTCGGCGAGCGCCGCGCCGCCGACATCGGTCTGGAAGCCGATCGGCTTGCCGTAGCGTGCCTCGAGCCGGCGGATCAGGTCGGTCCCCGTCCAGCCCGGCTTGGTCGTCGCGGTGATCGAACCGTAATCGGCGCGGGCGCGATCGAGGCCGACCGGGCCGAAGCTCGCCACGCCGATCGCATCGAAGCTCCAGCGATCGAGTGCGGCCTCGAGTGCCGCCAGCGTCGCCGCCGGATCGGTGGTGGGAACGGTCACCCGGTCGCGCACGTCACCGGGCCCGGTGGCGAGCAGCGCCACACACTTGGTGCCGCCCAGTTCGATGCCGGCGATCAGTTTTTCCTGCGTCATGGCGCCCAGTTAACCCGCTTCGCCCGGACAAAAAAGAGGCCGCCCGAAGGCGGCCGCAGAGGAGAAGTCCGGGACAGTGGCGGCCGGTTGAAAGGCCCGGCCGCCACGCCCCTTTTGCGACCCGTCAGAACCGTCCGCGCAGACCGATCATGACCTGACGGCCCGGATCGTAGAGCGTGAAGGCGGCCTGATCGAACTGGAAGTAGCTCCGCTGCTTTTCCTTCGTGAGGTTGATGACGTCGAGGGTAAGCTCGGGCGCCCATTTCAGGTCGAACACCTTGGCGAAGTCGACGCTCGCCGACATGTCGAACTGCTGATAGTCGTTCGAATAGAGCCGGGCGAGCGCGATGCCGTTCTGGTTCGCGTCCGACGACACCGAGCCGCGCTGGAAGGTGGTCGACAGGCGGATGTTGATGCCGCCCTGCTCGTAATAACCGGTGATGTTGTAGGTCACCGGCGACACGCCGACCGCAACCGCCGGCGCGGCGCCCGAGCCGGTCTGGTCGATCAGCGTCAGGTTGGCGTTGAAGCCGAAGCCGTTGAGGCCGATCTTGCCGAGCAGGAAGTCGAGCGGCTGCACCCAGTTCACTTCGAGGCCGTTGACCTTGAGCGTACCGGTTGCGTTGACCTGCTGGTTGAGCACCACGGTGGCGGCGGTGGGGCCGCCGCGCGAGTTGATCGCGGCCTGCTGGGTGGGCGTCAGCGTGTCATAGGTGACGCCGTACGCGGCCAGCGCGGCGAAGGGCACCGTCACCGTGCCGGTGGTGGTGAAGCCGGTCACCGCCTTGCGGAAGGCAGTGAAGCCGACATAGCCTTCCTTGCCGGTATAATATTCGAAGCCCAGGTCGATATTGGTCGACAGATAGGGCTCGAGCGACGGGTTGCCGACCGAACCGACATCGGCCGAGGGCGTCGAGAAGTTGAGGCCCGGCAGCATCGTGTTCGGATTGGGCCGGGTCATCGTCCGCGAGACCGCGGCGCGGACCACCGCGGCATCGCCGATATGGAAGGCACCGCTCGCCGAGGGCAGCCAGTTGTCGTACTTGGCGTCGGTGTAGACGAAGTTGGTGATGTTCGGGAAACAGCTGCCGTCGCGCGGATTGCCGGTGCCCGGGCAGGCATTGGGCAGCGGGCCGGCACCATCCGGATCCTGCGAGTTGCGCGGATCGGAGATCGAGACGCGGCCACCGATCCGCTGGTCGGTGCGGACATAGCGGACGCCGGCGTTGTAGTTGAGGTGGTTGTTGTCGCCGATCTGCAGATCGCCGTTCACCTCGGCATAGGCGCCGAGCACCTTCTCGCGGACATAGCCGCCGCTGGCGCCGGTGTTGGACGAGCCAGCCTCGGGCGCGGCGTTGTGGAAGGCGTCATAGTTGGACGCGGCCTTGAACGCGTTCCAGTCGACGGTGACGAAGCCGGCCGAAGTCGGGCGCAGCAGGCTGGCGAGCTGGGCGTTGGAGATCAGCGAGCCGGCATAGGTGACCGGGCCGGTCGAGCCGCTCGAATAGCCGGTGCCATAGGCCGGATAGCTCGGATAGCCCGCCGGCGCGGCGCCGGGCTGGACCAGGCCGTTGCACGGCGGCTGAGTGTTGGGCGAGGGCACGAACACGCTGGGGCGATTGCCGCACACCGCGTTCTGCCAGGCCTGGCTGTTGTCGAATGCGCTGATCCGGCGCGACGTGTCGTCATAGGCGGCGCCGACCTTGAGATTGAACGCGTTGTCGCCCCAGACGAGGTTGCCGCGGATGCCCTTGGTCTCGGTCTCGCGCTTCTCGTCCTGGATGTTCACGCGCCCGCCGGGCCAGGCGAAATTGGCGGGGTTGTTGAGATCGATATTGGTGGTGATCGACGGGATGTCGCCGCCGGTATTGTCATAGTTCACCGTCACGCCCGAGTTCGGCGTGGTGAGCACGACGACGCTCGGCGATTCGCGGTGGAAGCTCGACCAGGTGTAATTGCCCTGCAGATCGAACTTCAGCTTGTCGGCGATCTCCCATTCCAGGCCCGGGTTCACGCCCCAGAACTTGGTCTTCTCGAGGAACGGGCGATATTCGAGGAACCACTGGGCATTGGCATAGGTGCCCTTGGTCACCACGCAGCCGGCGGTGCAGTCGCTGCGGTCATATTGGGTGTTGAGCGGGATCGCGGCGCCGTTGCGGCCGACCCAGTTCATGTCGACGCGCTCGAGCTGGTTGTCCTTCCAGCCGAACATGCCGTCGACATAGGCGTGGAAGGTGTCGCCCTTGTATTCGAGACTGGCGATCGCGTTGATGCGGTCCTTGGTGCCTTCCTCGAACATCGGGCGACCGAGGCGCGGGATGATGCCGTTGTCGAGCTGCGAGATCGTCGCCCCCGGATTGCGGGAGAGCAGGAAGGCCTGGTCGATCGTCGTGCCGGTGACGAGGCCGTTGCCGGCATTGGCCGGGACCGTTGCCGGGATCGTCCAGTTGCCGCCGCCGGTGGGGTTGCAGCCGCTGGTTGCGCCGCACTGGGCCGCCGACAGGTTCGGGTTGGTCCAGCCGATCGTCTCGAAGCCGGTGGTGCGCACCTTGTTGTGCACCCCGGCAACACCGAGCAGGATACCGAAATCGCCCATCGTGGTGCTGGCGAGCAGCGAACCGCGATAGCCCCAGTCCTTGGCGTTGGTGTTCTTGGTCAGCTGCGCGCCATAGGTGAGATGCGTGCCCGAGCGATCGAACGGCCGGGCGCTGCGCATGTTGACCGTGCCGGCGGCGCCGCCCTCGACCTGATCGGCGATGCCGCTCTTGTTCACCGTCAGCGACGTGAACAGCTCGGTCGGGAACATGTCGAGATCGACTTCGCGGTTGGTGTTCTGCGAGTCGGTGCGGCCAGTCGAGGCGACCGCCACCGGCGCGCCGTTGAGCAGCACGCGGGTGAAATTGGTGCCGAGGCCACGGATCGTGACGTTCAGGCCCTCGCCGGTCACTTCGCGGGCGATGGTCACGCCGGGGATGCGGTTGAAGCTCTCGGCGATGTTGGTGTCGGGGAACTTGCCGATGTCCTCGGCGAAGATCGAGTCGGTGAAGCCGACCGAGTTCTTCTTCGCATTGGTCGAGCTGGCGAGCGACGCGCGATAGCCGGTGACGACGATCGACTGCTCTTCCTGGGGGACGCTCGCATCCTGCGCCGCGGGCGCATCGGCGCTCGGCGTGGCGGGCGGGGTCTGGGCGGTCTGGGCCAGCGCGGGCCAAGCAGTGCCGGCGAGCAGCACCGCGCCGATCATGCCGAGACGGCGCGCAGTGAAACGAGACGCAACTCGAGCGTGCATATTCCCCTCCTGTATGGCCTCTTCCCGGGCCGTTGAGCGTATCGCGTGGTTGCGATGTTAGCGGTCACATTTGGCTATGCCTCGACGGATGCACTGTCAACTCATACATTTGGACCATTTAAGTTTAACGCCGAAACAACCACTTACCGCAGCACGGTGCATGGATTGATGCAGCGCACCATATTGTATGAGTTTAGTGACACCGTTGCCAATGGCCGACTCAGGCGGATTTTTCGCGGTACGGCATTGCGGCGGAGGACCGCGCACCACATCTGCCGGGCTCCCCCTCTCCTCGTTCCCGATGAGGTATCCCCATGCGCTACAACCAGCTTGGCCGTTCGGGCCTGATCGTCTCGGAACTCTGCCTCGGCACCATGACCTTTGGCGGCGAGGGCGGCATGTGGGGGCGGATCGGGCAGCTGCAGCAGGAAGAGGCCGATGCGCTGGTCAAGGCGGCGCTGGATGCGGGGATAAACTTCTTCGATACGGCGAATGTTTACGCCGAGGGCCGGTCGGAGCGGATCCTGGGCCAGGCACTCAAGAACCTGGGCGTGGCGCGCGACGAGGTGGTGGTGGCCACCAAGGTGCTGGGGCGGATGCATGACGGGCCGAACGGCGCCGGCGCGTCGCGCGGGCATATCCTGGCGCAGGTGGAAAAGAGCCTGGAGCGGCTCGGCACCGGCCATATCGACCTGTACCAGATCCATGGCTTCGACACCGCCACACCGATCGAGGAGACGCTCTACGCGCTCGACAGCCTCGTCCGGAAGGGCGTGGTGCGGTATATCGGCCTGTCCAACTGGGCGGCGTGGCAGGTGATGAAGGCGGTCGGGATCGCAGCGGCGAAGGACTATGCCTCGATCGCTTCGCTCCAGGCCTATTACACCATCGCCGGGCGCGATCTGGAGCGCGAGGTGATCCCGATGCTCCAGTCTGAGGGCGTCGGCCTGATGGTGTGGAGCCCGCTCGCCGGCGGCTTCCTGTCGGGCAAATACACCCGCGAGGGTGAGGGCGAAGGACGCCGGGCGGGGTTCGACTTCCCGCCGGTGGACAAGGAGCGCGGCTATGACGTGGTCGACGTGCTGCGCGCGCTGGCCGAAGCCAAGGGCCGCTCGGTGGCGCAGCTGGCGCTGGCCTGGCTGCTCCATCAGAAGGCGGTTTCGAGCGTGATCATCGGTGCCAAGCGACCCGACCAGCTGGCCGACAACCTGGGCGCCGTCGATGTCGAGTTCAGCCCCGAGGAGCTGGAACGGCTCGACGCGGTGAGCAAGCTGCCGGCCGAGTATCCGGGCTGGATGCTCGAGCGCCAGGGCGGGTATCGCGGCGGACCGTCGCCGCGGCGCTGAGTCCTAGTCGAACACCACCGTCAGCGACTCCGCAAAAGGTCCGTTCTTGACCAGCCGCCCGGCACCGCCGGGCGCGCGGCGGACATTCGCGCGCTTTAACAATGGCTTGAGCATGAAATGCAGCGTCGCCCGGTTGATATGGCGGCCGAAGCACTGGTGCAAATCATATCCGAAATGGATGTAATTACTGGCCGGGCGATGCGGATCGAAGCGGGCGGGATCGGTGACCCGGCGCGGATCCATCATCGCCGAAGCGAAGGCCGCCAGCACCGTGTCCCCGGCCTGGACCGGGGTTTCATGCGACGTGCCGCGGGCGATCACGCCGTCGACCAGCACGTTGCGCGGCAGGCCGGGCGCGAGCGGATCGAAGCGCATCGCTTCCTGGACATAGCCCCAGAGCAGATCGTCCTCCCCTGCCCGCGCCGCCGCCTGGGCACCGGCCAGCGCATCGGGGCGGCGGAGCAACTGCTCCATCGCCTGGGGCACGACCATCGGCGGCTGGGGCGGCCCGCCGACGATGAAGCCCATCAAATTGGTGCGGATCTCGACATCGGAGAAGCCGGGCACACCCTTCTTCTGCAGGGCGAGGCAGCGCGTCAGGACGTCGTCGCGGCCGGGCGTCGCCTTCCGCGCGGCGATCTCTGCATCGATATGCGCGCGGAGCGCCGGGGCGATCTGGTCGACATCGGCGCGCAGCGCGGGATCGCCCTTGGGATCGGCGAACTGGAACTCGAACAGCCGGGTACCCCAGACCCGCAGATCGCCGCCCTTGGGCTCGGGCACGCCGAAATAATCGGCCAGCACCGAGAAGGTGACGCGGCGCACCAGCGTATCGACCACTTCGATCCGGCCGGGCGCGGCCGCGACGATCGCCTCGGCCATCGCCTCGGCCCTGCGGCCCAGCTCGGGCAGGTCCTTCGGCAGCACGACCATGCGCATCGCATCGGTGTCGCGGTGATAGAGCGGGGTGTCGGCCATGCCGAGGAAGAAGGGCTCGCCGCCCATGATGACATCGAGCTTGGGCTTGTAGGGCGCGCCGAACACCGGATCGGTGGCGAACACTTGCTTGACGTCGTCATAGCGCGAGGTGAGCGTCATCCCGCCGAACTTCACCACCGGCTTCCAGCGCCGGAAAAAGGCGAAGGCATAGGGCATGGCGGCGAACACCCGCCCCTCGATCCAGCGCGCCAGCCCCTTCTTGCCGGGACGCAGCACGTCGCGCGAGGTGAGCGCGTTCACAGCGAACCCAGATAGTTGAGCGCCGGGATGCTCGGCAGGAAGAAATATTCCCCGCCCGCCATCTGCACGAAGGTTTCGACATCGATGATCCGGCGCAGCGGATCCTCGGGGATCGTCATCGTGCCCTTGGGGCCGATCAGCGGATCGGTCTCGTCATAGAGCGTCGCGAAGTTCGGGTTGAGGATCCAGGTCTGCTGGACGAACTCGAACTGGCGGGTGATGTCGGTGTTCAGGCAGACGAAGAGCAGCCCGCGATCGACCTCGTCCGGCGTCGGCGGCACGCTGATCGTCTTGCCGTACTTCCGGCCGCGACGCAGGATGCGGTGGTTGTTCGCCGCATCGAGCAGGGTCTGCTTGTCGGCCGGCGTCGGTGCGAGGCCATCGCGCGGATTGGCGCGGCGGACATGGCTGCCAAGCGGGCAGCCCATGCCGTGGCGATCATTGTCCCAGAAGCCGAAATCATTGTTCTCGACCGGGATCGTGCCGAGCGGACAGAGCAGGTTGCCGTGCGTGTCGCGCCCGACCACGCGCTCGGCCATCCAGGTGGTGGTGACGTGCGCCGACCCTTCCGGATCGCGCTCGCGGATATGCGCGGCGGCAACACGCATCGACTGCCAGAAGGCATAGACGTCCTGCTTCAGCTCGCGGACGACCATGTAGCTGCCGTTGAGCCCGAGATCCTTGAAGCCGACACCCTTGGGATGATCGGGCAGACCATCGGTGTTGCCGGCACTCGCCGCGACCACCGGGCCCTGCGCGATCTCGTTATGACCATTCATATGGCCCATCAGGATCTCGCCGAGCGGCACCCCATTCCAATAGTCCTTGGGCACATTGGTGCCGTCCTTGTAGACGACAGTGCCGGTCTCGAACGGGATCGGCTGCGAGATGCCGTCGGCAAAGCCGAAATGCTCGCGGGCGATGCCCTGCTTGTCGAGCCGCAGGTCGAGCGGCAGGTGATGCGAGACGGTCACCTCGAACGGCGCGAGCGCGGCGCTCACTTCCTCGCACCAGGCCTCGGCCGCCTCGTCATGCTCGCAATAGAGCAGGACGATCGCATGGACCGTGACCGGCGTCTTGATCCGCTGCTCGCGGATTTCCTGGCGATCGTCGAAGGCACGCGCCTCGTCATCCACCGCGGCATCGTCGAGCGGGGTGTTGCCGCTCCACTTCGGGCCGCCCGGGATCACCGTGCCCTGCCATTCCTCGCCGCGCCGATCGCCGAGACGGCGCAGGCGGTCTTCCTGGAACATGCCTTCCTGGAAAGGCCGGTCGAACGAGGCGAGCGCGTTGGCGTTGAGCCCCATCTTCTGCAGGCCCGACCAGGTGAAGCCCATCGCCACGGCACGCGGATCGCGGCCATCGGCATCGGTCACCTGCGCGACCTTGCGCAGCGCCTCTACCCAGGCGCCGCCGCCCTTCTTCTTCACGCCCTTCCAGCCGAGCTCGAGGAACAGCGCGCGGCCGGTAGGCAGCGACGCGAAGCCGCTGACCACCAGGCCCTGGGCCTGGCCACTGGCCGGAGCCGAGAGATGCCAGTTCGGAGTGCCCCCACCCTCGCTCACAGGTCGTTGATCCACGCCGCGGCCTCCTTCTCGCTGAGCTGCTTCTTCCGGAGACCCAGGGCGATGCGATAGTTGCGCTCGACCTGCTCCGCGGTGAGATCCTTGTACGCCGAGTACCAGAAGCGGCTGACCGTCATTGAATGGCGCGCCCATTCCTTGAACTGGCGGCCATGGCTGGCGCCGTCCTTCACCAGGAAGCGCGTCGGCGGGAAGCCCACCCCGCTGCTCCAGGCGAGCGTGAGGCCCGCATGCGCCTTCTCGATGAAATCATCGAGATAGCTCTCCCAGGTCTGGTCGAAGTTCGAGAAGAACATCAGCCGGCTGTCATTGTTGACCCGCGCCCAATGCGCGAAGTGGATGGTGCGCATCGAGCCGAGATAGCCGTTGCGCGCCGCCTTTTGCGCGCGCAGCAGCAGGTGCAGGCCGTGATGGCCGACGCGGATCAGGATCGCGCGCAGCACGCCCGGCTTGATGAGGACGACCGAACCCATGTGGTTCTGCGGAATCCAGTCCTCGCGCCGGGCCATTTCGCGCAGCATCTTGGGATCGACCGGCGGCGCATCCTGCGAGGCGTCGCGCCGCTCGAGCCAGCGCAGCCAGACCAGGATGCCGGCGACCGTCACCGCGATGCTGGCGCCGCTCCAGCCTGCCCAGATCGCCATGTCCCACCAGGCCGGCCAGAACGGCTTGTGGCCGATCCACGACCAGACCGGCGCGGTGATGAAGGCGGCAATCGCGACATAGACCGCCACCGCGATCACCACGGGGACCAGAAGATGCCTGAGGAAGAAGGTGAGGAAACTGAACCGCGTCGGCGTCGCCGTGCCGGGGAGCGGCTTGCCCATCTTGTAGAGTATGCCGGTGAACAGCGCGAACAGCGCCACGCAGAGCCCGGCATAATATTGCCAGGCGAGCTGGCTCTTGAGGATCAGGCCGGGGATCGACAACGCGAACACCACCAGCAGCACGAACCAGGCGAGCCGGGCATAATCGCCGACGCTCTGGAGGAACGGGATGCGGGCGGGTGCCTTCTCGGCCAGCCAGCCGAACTGGGGCAGCAGGGCCGCACGCAGCTTGGCATGGATCTCCACCGGCGTGAGCTTGCGATAGGGGCTGGGGCCACCGTCATTGGCGTTGGCCAGCTCCTTGCGGGTGCCGAGGAACAGCTCGCCCTCGGCCAGGATGCGATCGCGCGTCATGCCGCGATTGCCGTGGTGATAGACCGTCGGCGTGAGCGTGCGCGCTTCGAGATAGGGCGCGATCGGGGCACGGCTGTCCGGCGCGGTCACCGCGTCGAACAGGTCGCCGGTGTGATCGAGCGGGCGCTTGCAGCACCTGAGGAAGCTGCGGAGATCGGGGCCGATCGCGGTTTCGAGCTGCCCCCAGAACGGGCCGGGCGCGCCGTCGAAATTCGCCTCGATCACGAAGAGCGGATCATAGTCGAAGCCCGGGAAGACGCTGAGCGACATGAAGTGCACCGCCGGCACCGTCGTCAGGAAGTCCGCGAAAGGCCCGGTGCCGCCCGACGGGTTCGGGCTGCGCCGGTCCCGCAAGGCGTCGAGCAGGCCCGACAGATGGTCGAAGCTCTCGGGCTTGACCTCGAGTGCCACCGATAATGTGGTTTGCCGCATCCCCCGTCCCCTCAAACGTGAACGGAAACTGGCACGGCATTTCCTACATCGATAGCAAATATTCGACATGCCGCCGAAGTGGACGCATCAGTCTGCAAAGTTCGCAATGTTAACGCGAACAAAGCCCCTTTCGCTTGCATGACACCGGTGGCATACAATCCTAAAAACGGAGAGGAATGCATGGGTATCAGCAGGCGTGACGCGTTCGGGGCGGTGCTGGCAGGAGGCGCGGCGGTGGCCGGAGGCGCCGGGGCGCTGCTCCGGCCGGACGAGGCCCATGCGACGCAAACAGACGCTTTGGTCCCCGGATATAAGCGCGGCTTCGACAATCAGCGCATCGCCGACCTGGGCGACGGGCGCTTCCTGAACCCGCTGCTCGCCGGCGATCATCCCGATCCCGCCATCCTGAAGGACGGCGCGGATTACTACATGACCTTCTCCAGCTTCGATTCCTATCCGGGCATCACGATCTGGCATAGCCGCGACCTGGTGAACTGGCAGCCGCGCAAGGCGGCGCTGACCAGGAATATCGGCTCGGTCTGGGCAGTTAGCCTGGAGAAGCACAATGGCCGCTACTTCATCTACATCCCGGTGAAGGCCAGCCCGAACTCGATCTTCGTGATCTGGGCGGACCATATCGACGGGCCGTGGAGCGACCCCATCGACCTGGGGCTGCACGCCCATATCGACCCCTGCCACGCGGTGGGTGAAGACGGTTCCAGATGGCTGTTCCTTTCGGGCGGAGACCGGGTGCGGCTTTCCGAGGATGGTCTGTCCACTGTGGGCCAGGTCGAGCATGTCTACGATCCCTGGCACTATCCCGAGGAATGGGACGTGGAGAGCTTCTCCCCCGAGGGACCGAAGATCCATCACCACAAGGGCTGGTTCTACATGATCACCGCGGTGGGCGGCACGGCGGGCCCGCCGACCGGCCATATGGTGATCGCGGCGCGTTCGCGCTCGATCCACGGCCCCTGGGAGCAGTGTCCCGCAAACCCATTGGTGCGCACTGTCAACAACGACGAGGCCTGGTGGTCGCGCGGGCATGCGAGCCTGGTCGAGGCGCCCGATGGGAGCTGGTGGTCGATCTATCACGGCTTCGAGAACGGCTATTGGACGCTGGGCCGCCAGGCCCTGCTCGACCCCATAGAATGGACGGCGGACGGCTGGTTCAAGATGACCGGCGGCGACCTTTCCAAGCCGATCCGCAAGCCCAGGGGCGGCGCGCGGGTGCCGCATGGCCAGGCGCTGTCGGACGATTTCACCGGGCCGCTGGCGCTGGGCCGGAAGTGGAATTTCTTCAAACCCTCGCAGACGGAATCGGACAGAGTGCACGCCGAAGCTGGCACACTGACCCTGAAGGCCGCGGGCAAGGCGCCGGTGGACTCGTCGCCGCTGCTGCTGATCGCCGGCGACACCGGATACGAGTTCGAATGCGAGATCGAGATCGCGCCGGGCGGCACCGCGGGCCTCGTGCTCTTCTATGACGAGAAGCTCTATTGCGGGCTGGGCTTCGACGAGAAGAAGTTCGTCACCCACCAGTACGGCATGGAGCGCGGGCGGCCGGCCAATCCCTATGGCCGCAAGCTCAGAATGCGGGTGCGCAACGACAGGCATATCGTGGCGTTCCACCTGTCGGGCGATGGCGGGAAGACGTGGAAGCGGTTCGACCGGGGCATGGAAGTCTCGGGCTATCACCACAATGTGCGCGGCGGCTTCCTGATGCTGCGGCCGGGGCTGTACTCGGCGGGCGCGGGCGAGGCGAAGTTCCGGGACTTCAAGTTCCGGGCGCTCTGACTTGGCGATCGTGGCGGTTCCGCGCTAGGCGGGCCGCCATGATCGAAGCCGGCATGTTCTTGCGCCCCTCTTTCGCAGCACGCGCGGCGTGACGCTCGTCCGGCTGAACAAGCCCTATGGCATGCTGAGCCAGTTCACCGATCGCGGCACCGAGACGGCGCGCGCCACCCTGTCCGACCTGATCGACATGCCGGGCGTCTATCCGGCCGGGCGGCTCGACCGGGACAGCGAGGGGCTGCTGCTGCTGACCGACGACGGCAGGTTGCAGGCGCGGATCGCCGATCCCAAGTTCAAGCTGCCCAAGACCTATCTGGTCCAGGTGGAAGGCGAGCCGGGCGAGGAAGCGCTGCATCGGCTGCGTACCGGCGTGGTGCTGAAGGACGGCCCGACGCTGCCGGCGCTGGCCGAGCGGATCGACGCGCCCGAGCTGTGGCCGCGCGATCCGCCGATCCGCTATCGCGCGAGCATCCCCGATTGCTGGATCCGGCTGACCATCCGCGAGGGGCGCAACCGCCAGGTGCGCCGGATGACCGCGGCGGTCGATCATCCCACCCTGCGGCTGGTGCGGTGGAGCATCGGCGACTGGTCGCTCGACGGCTTGGCCAGCGGCGAATGGCGGGTGGTGTGAGGCTAGTGCAGATGCGGCAGCCGCCATGCGCCAAGGAGCGCGGCGGCGCGTAGCGTGAAGATCGCCAGCGCGCCGGCCGCGCCAGCCACGTCCTGGCGCACCTGGAAACGGCGGACCAGCACGACGATCAGCGTCGCGCCGGCAATGGCGGCGGTGGCGTAGAAATCCTCGTGCAGGACCTTGGGCACCCGGGCCAGCAGCACGTCGCGCAGCATGCCGCCGCCGCAACCATTGACGGTGGCGATGATCACGACCGAGGCGCTGTTGAGCCTGTAGTCGAGGCATTTGCGCGCACCGGCAACCGCCGCGAGCGCGAGGCCGCCGCCCTCGAACACATCGACCAGCAGCGGCGGGGTGAAGTTCGCCACCGGCCCCAGGACGAGCGACGCGACGAGGACGCACAGGGTCGCGGCCAGCGCCAGCGCCGCATAACGCCAGTCGCGGAACGGCGCGGGCGGGTGCTCGCCGAGAAGCAGGTCGCGGATGACCGCGCCGCCGACCGAGCCGACAAAGGACAGCACCAGGATGCCGAACAGGTCGAAGTCCGCCTGGACAGCCGTGAGCGCGCACTCCACCGCCAGCACGAAGGTGGCAGCGAGATCCACGGCGTCCAGCATCCTGTCGCGGATGCGGTTCGTGGCGGCGGCGTCGAGCTTCATCACGGCATGCTCCGTCCGGTCGCCGGCAAGACTAGGCCGGGTTTCACATCGCAACCAGTGGCTTCCGCGAACCGCGCAGGCTAAGCTCGGTCTCGCATGGGCAAGAGGCGCATCCTTATCGTCGGCGGGGGCACCGCGGGGTGGCTCACGGCCGCCTATCTCGCGCGGTTCCTCGACGTGGCGGACAGCGCGCGGATCGAGATCACGCTGCTCGAATCGCCCGAGCTGGGGATCATCGGGGTGGGCGAAGGCACCTTCCCGACGATCCGATCGACGCTGAAGTTCCTCGGCATCGACGAGACCCAGTTCATCCGCGCGACCAGTGCGACGTTCAAGCAGGGCATCCGCTTCAACGACTGGCTCCACGCACCTTTGCCCGACGGCACGCGGCATCATTATCTCCACCCGTTCGAAGCTCCTTTCTACACCGAGGGGACCAGCCTGGTGCCCTATTGGCTGCTCCAGGACGCCGAGACGCGGCCGCCCTTCGCCGAGGCGGTGACGATCCAGAACCGCGTCGCCGAGAGCCGGCGGGCACCCAAGAAGCGGGGCGAGGGCGAGTTCTCCGGGCCGCTCAACTATGCCTATCATTTCGACGCGGCACGGCTCGCGAAGATCCTGCAGGAGCGCGCGGTCGAGCTGGGGGTGCGGCACGTCAGCGGGCTGCTGACCGGCGTCGAGCTGGACGCGGAGGGCGCGATCGCCCGGGTGCAGACCCGCGAGCTGGGCGCGCTGGAGGCGGACCTCTATATCGACTGCTCCGGTTTCCGGGCGGAACTGATCGGCAAGGCGCTGGGGGCGGAGTTCAAGTCGGCCCGGCAGGTGCTGTTCACCGACCGGGCGATCGCCTGCAAGATCCCCTATGCCGATCCCGACGCGCCGATCGAGAGCTTCACCATCGCGGCGGCGCATGCGGCGGGCTGGACCTGGGACATCGGGCTGGAGGGCGCGCGGGGCATCGGCACGGTCTATTCCTCGACGCACATGTCCGACGACGAAGCGGCGCAGGTGCTGCGCGACTATGTGGGGCATGACGACTACAAGGCCCGCATCATCCCGTTCGAGCCCGGCTATCGCGAGGCGCAATGGGTGAAGAACTGCGTGGCGGTGGGCCTGTCGGGCGGGTTCCTCGAGCCGCTGGAATCGACCGGCGTGGTGCTGATCGAGGCCGCCGTCGGCATGATCGCCGAGCTGTTCCCGCATAACGGGCCGATCGATGCCCCGGCCAGGCGCTTCAACGAGCTGATCGTCGCGCGCTACGAGCGGATCATCAACTTCCTCAAGCTCCATTACTGCCTGAGCCGGCGCGACGAGCCCTTCTGGCGCGACAATGCCGATCCGGCCTCGATCCCCGAGGCATTGCAGGAACTGCTGCGGCAATGGCGCCACCGGCCGCCGGGACGCTTCGACTTCCTGCTCGACCTGGAGAGCTTCGCCTTCTTCAACTACCAGTACATCCTCTACGGGATGGACTATCGCACCGACCTGTCGGACGGGCGCGGCGATTTCCCGAACGTGGCGGCGGCGGAGAAGCTGTTCGCGCGGATCCGGACGTTCAGCGAGCGGGCCACCGAGGATCTGCCGACGCACCGGGCGCTGATCGACGCGATCAACGCGAAGTAGCCGTCATCCCGGCGAAAGCCGGGATCTCGGGCGGCTCTTTCCTCGATATCTTCTCTCGTCATCCCCGCGCAGGCGGGGATCCAGAGCCACGCAGGACGTCGCTTTGTTACCCTGGATCCCCGCCTGCGCGGGGATGACGGTTATGTTGTTGGCGCAAGATCTCCCTGCCCGAGATCCCGGCTTTCGCCGGGATGACGATCGTGGCGCGGGATGACGGTTGGGGTACTGGTGCCGTTCCGGTCAGAGCACCCAATCCAGCTGGACGAAGAGCTTGTTGGTATCCGTGGCGAACTGCTTCGCCTTGTAGCGGCCATAGCGGGCGGAGAGCGCGTAGCGCCCGTGCTTCACGCCGGCGATGAAGTCGAACTCGTCGCCATATTGCAGGTCGAGCCGGTCGCTGTGGAAGCGGTGATAGATCGCACCGACATTGATAGCGTCGAGCGGGCCGACCTTCTTCCAGGCATAGCCGACATTGCCATAGAGATCTCGCAGGCCGTTCGGCGGATTGGTGCCGAACTTGCCGGCCCAGCCGTTGAACTTGAACAGCGGCGCGAGCGGGGTCTGGACGCTGGTGAGCGCCACGCCCTTGTCGGCGCCGAGCACTTCATAGCCGGCGGTCAGGCTGAGGCCCTTGGCAGTGAGCTTGGCCTCGCCCATCCAGTAATCGGCGGCGTAGCGATTGGGATTGCGATGGTAATTGCTCTGCCGCGCCCAGCTGGCGGCATAGCCAAGCGACACATCCTTGCCGAGCGGCCGATTGCCGCTGAAGCGCACGCCATAGGTCTGGGTCGACAGGCGGAAGCCCTGCACCGCGGCTTCGTCCTGATCGACCAGATAGGCGAAGCCGCTGAGCGTGCCGATCCTGGTACCATAGTTGACCAGCGCGAAGACATTGTCGCCGCCGATCGCCTGAGGCCGGGAACCGCGGCCCTGGCGGCCGTCGGTGGTCCGCACGCTCCAGCTATACGCCACGTCGGTGCTCAGCCCGAGCGGCTTGCCATATTGGAAGCGGACCGCATCATAGGTCCGCTCGCTCTGCCGCCACGGCGCGTTGCCGACAAAGCGGTCATCGGCGAAGTTGAGGCGCTGGCGCCCGGCGGTCACGGCCAGCCCGTCCTTGCCGGCATAGCGGAGCTGGGCGCGATTGAGCTCGAGATTCTCGGCGTCAGGGATCAGCGGATAGCGGGTCTTGCCGTTGAACCCGTCATTATAGCTGTTGGTCAGCGCGACCACCGCATCCACATCGACCAGCGCCGTCCAGTTCCGCCAGCTCGCCGTCACGCCCGGACGGACGCGAAGCGTCACCGCATCGGCGTCTTCGGGCATGCCGTCCTGCTCGAAATGCTCCCAGCGCAGCCGGATATCCAGGTTGGGCGTGAACTTCACTTCCTGCGCCCGCGCCGTGCCGGCGACGAGCAATCCCATAGCGCAAACCAGCGCTTTCTTCATTCTGCTTTCCTCGAAAAGAACCCGCCCCTCCTTTATAGAACGGGGCGGGCGGAGGAGGACCTCTTCAGGCAGCGGCGAGCTGCGGCTCAGGCTCGCCGCGGGCGCCGAGCTCACCGGTCTCGCGGGCCTTTCGGCCATAGACCAGCTCGAACAGCGGGGTGGCCATCACGGTGGTGACGATCGCCATCAGCACCAGCATCGAGAAGAGCGTCGGGCCGATGATGCCCTTCTGCAGGCCGATATTGATGATGATCAGCTCCATCAGGCCGCGCGAGTTCATCAGCGCGCCGATACCGAGCGCGGTGCGATTGTCCTCGCCGGCGAGGCGGGCCGCGGCCCAGCAGGCGCCGAACTTGGCGAGGATCGACACCGCGAGCACGCCCAGCGCGATCAGCAGCAGCTCGACCGAGTTGACCATGTCCATCCGGGTGTTGAGGCCCGAATAGGTGAAGAACATCGGCAGCAGCAGGACGACCGCGATCGGCTCGACCTTGCGCTGCAGCTCGCGGACGAACAGGCCGCGCGGCATGCAGACGCCCATCAGGAAGCCGCCGAAGATCGCGTGGATGCCGATCGCATCCATGACGAAGGCGGAGAGGCAGAAGAGCATCATCGTGACCGCGAGCATGCCCGTGGTCATCTCGCCCTTTTCCTCGACGATGCGGCCGAGCGGAGCGAGCAGCTTGCGACCCCAGATCAGCATGAAGCCGGCGTAGAGGATCGCGCCGCCGATCGCGAGCACCGCCACGCCTGGGCCGGCGCCGAAGGTCGCCAGCACCAGCGCCAGCACGCACCAGGAGGCAGCGTCGTCGAACGCGCCGGCCGTCAGCGAAAGCGTGCCGAGCGACGAGTTGGCGAGGC
The DNA here is from genome assembly GCF_014204495.1 of Sphingomonas kyeonggiensis. GTDB lineage: Bacteria > Pseudomonadota > Alphaproteobacteria > Sphingomonadales > Sphingomonadaceae > Sphingomonas > Sphingomonas kyeonggiensis_A. The sequence goes on from NZ_JACHLN010000004.1 coordinate 488,462, forward strand.
CGTTCTCATTGATGATGCGGGCGAGCATCGGGAAGGCGGTGAGCGCGATGCAGGCGCCCATGAACAGCGTGGCGTTCGACTGGCTGATGCCCGGCGTGAACAGGCCCGGCACGGTGAGCAGGAACGGCGTGATCAGCGCGGCGAGCAGGAACGGCGCGGCGATGCCGGCGGCCGAGACACCCGCGGCGCTCTTCGCCTTGGACTTGAAATGATCGAGCCGGAGCGTGAGGCCGACCATGAACATGTAGAGGCCGACGCCGAGCTGCGCGCCGGTGTAGAGCACGTTGCGCGTCTCCTTGGGGAAGATCGCCAGCTGGAGATCGGGGAAGAACAGGCCGAACAGCGACGGGCCGAGCACCACGCCGGCGATCATCTCGCCGACGACCTGGGGCTGCTTGAGGAACTTCTGGCCGAGCCAGCCGACGACGCGGCAGGCGAGGATGATGATCGCGAGCTGCAGGAAGAAATGGATGCTGTAGTCGCCGGGCGCATAGCTCTTCGCGGCGTTCACCGCGGGGCCGTGCGGACTGAGCACATCGGTCAACGCATGCCAGGCACTATTCAACAGATCGAGCATTCTACCTTCCCCCACTCATCCTCTCGCGTGGCACTTGTGCGCCTGTCGCTTGGCAGGAAGGAGCGCGCGGCAATGGCTGCACGCAACTGCAAAGTTCGCCACCCCCCTGATTTTTCCGGCGGCCGGGATGTTTCTGTTGCATGTCGTCCACACAGTAGTAACGTACCTACATGACAACGCGGACAATATAGGTACATAGGCACCAAATGAAGGTCATCACCAGCCGCGAATTCAACCAGGACGTGAGCGCCGCCAAGCGACTCGCGCGCGGCGAGCCGGTGTTCGTCACCGATCGCGGGCGGCCGACCCATGTACTGATGAGCATCGACCAGTTCCGTGCATTGAGCGGGCAGCGCGAGAGCATCGTTGACCTGCTCGCCCTGCCCGCCGGCAGCCTCGATGCCGAGCTGGCGCCGCCGGGGCGCTGGTGATGTTCCTGCTCGACACGCCCATCGTCTATGAACTGCGCAAGGCGCGCGCCGGCACCGCCGAGGCGGGGCTGACCGCCTGGGCTTCGGGGGTCGCGCGCGAGCGGTTGTTCCTCTCCGCGATCAGCCTGGTCGAGCTGGAGACCAGCGCCGCCGAGACCGCGCGGCGCGACAAGACGGCCGGCGCGATGCTGCGCGGCTGGATCGACGAGCAGCTGCTCCCGGCGTTCGAGGGGCATGTGCTGCCGCTCGACGCGGCGGTGGCGCGGCGGCGCGGGCAGCTCGCCCTGGGCGACACCCGCGATGCGCTGTTCGCCGCGACGGCGCTGGAGCATGGACTGACCCTGGTGACCCGCAACACCGCGGCCTTCAAGGGCATGCGCGTGAAGCTGTTCGACCCGCGCGGCTATACGCCCGATGCGGCCGAGGAGGAGGGCGATTGGCGCGACGCCGCACGAACTGGTCCGCTTTGGCTCAAGAACTTGTTCGTCCGTGCGTGATGTGCGTTACGAAGAGGCCCGTATTGCCGCCTTCACTTGTGGTTAGACAATTTACGGCAACAGTCGCCCAATGGTACCTAAACTCAAGCCGATCTTTCATGCCCTCGCCCCCTTGCTGCGCGGCGAGAAGCAGCGCCAGGCGTCGGTCGACAAGCTCGGTCTGACCGGCAAGTCGGCGTCGCCGGAGCTGAAGGCGATCGTCGAGGAAGTCGCCCAGCTGTTCGGATCGAACATGGGCATCGCGACGCTGATCGACCGGCAGACCCAGCATATCCTGGCCTGCCATGGCGGCGAGCTGAGCTCGACGCCGCGCGACATCTCGTTCTGCGGCCACACCATCGCCAATCCGCACGACGTGATGTGCGTGTTCGACGCCGCGCATGATCCGCGCTTCGCGGGCAATCCGCTGGTGCTCGGCTCGCCGCATATCCGCTTCTATGTCGGCGTGCCGCTGCTCACCCCCGAGGGCGAGGCGCTGGGCGCCTTGTGCGCGATCGACCAGCATCCGCGCGCCAAGCTGCTGCCCGAGCAGAGCAAGCGCCTGCGTGAGCTGGGTGAACGCGCGGCGGAACTGCTGGCCGCGGCCTGACGGCCGCCTTTCAGGAAACCCGATTGGCGAAGCTGTTGTTGCGCAGCACGTCGGCGACGCGCTGGACCAGCTCCTCGGGTTCGAACGGCTTGACCAGATAGTCATTGGCCCCCGCCCCCATCGCCGCGTCGATCTCCGCTTCGCTGCCCTTGGCGGACAGCATCAGGATCGGCGTGAGATAGAGCGCCGGCAGCCGGCGCAGCGCCTTGAGGATATCGGTGCCCTGCATGCCCGGCAGCGACTGATCGAGGATCACCAGGTCGGGCTTCTTGAAGGCGATGGTGTCGAACGCCAGCGTGCCGTGGTTGATCACCCCGACGATATGGCCGGCCGCGCTCAGCACTTGCTGCACCACGGCCCCGACCAGTTCGTCATCCTCGACATAGATGATGCGCGCCATGGCTCAGGCCTTGGCCAGCATTTCCTCGACCCGGAAGACCAGCTCGTCCGGATCGAAGGGCTTCTTCAGATACTCGTTCGCGCCGGCGAACCGCGCCAGCTCCTCGTCGCGATCGCTGCGGCGGCCGGTGAGCATCATCACGGGCAGATCGGCGAAATCGGGCATCTTGCGCAACTCCTGCACCAGGAGAACGCCCGAGATCTCCGGCATGTTGCAATCGAGGATGACCAGGTCGGGCCGGCGCGCCTTGATGACGCGCAGCGCCTCGGCCCCGTCCTTGACCAGCCCGGCGCCATGCCCGGCCGCGATCAGCGCATCGCGGGCGATCTCGCCCACGATCTCGTCGTCGTCCGCTATGATGATCCGTGCCATCTGACTCTCGTTCGATCCTAGTCTATTTTATAACGCACGGAGACCGCTTGGTTTCGCTTCCGTGCTAAAATTCTGTGGCCATTCTGTCTTTCCGGCGTTTTGCAGCAAGGGGCCGAACACCCCGTTAACCCTTTTTATCTAGGGGCCGAGTCCATGGCAGAGATACTGACGCGCCGGTCGCAATGGATCCTTGTCGCAGCCCTGGTGCTGCTGGGCTGTTCGGCCGCATCGGGTGTGTGGCTGTTCAGCCAGAAGCAAAATGCCGACAAATGGGTGCGCCACACCTTCCAGGTTTCCGACCGGCTATCGCATGTCCGCATCCTGACGCTGCGCGCCGAAGTCTATCGGCGCGGCTATCTGCTCACCGGCGACCCCGATGCGCGCAGGAACATCGACGGTGTCCGCAAGGAGCTGCCCGGCGAGCTGTCGGGCCTGGAGGACATGACCGACGACAATCCGCGCCAGCGCGAGCGCGTCGCCTATCTCGCCGCGCTGATCCGCCAGCGCATGGTCGAGACCGAGCAGACGCTGGCGATGCGCGGCGCCAATCGCGCCGCCGAGGCGACCGCGATCCTGGCGAGCGACGCCAATCGCCACGAGACCGCCCGGATGCTGGCGCTGATCGGCGAGATCCGCGGCGAGGAGGAGAAGCTGCTCCAGACGCGGCTGGCGCGCGCCGGCGGCTATGAAGGACCGATCCAGCTCGCCGGCCTGGCCAGCGGCATGCTGGTGCTGCTGCTCGCCTATCTGATCGCGCGCGAGCGGCGTGAGCGGATGACGATCCTGCGCGACGCCAACCGCCGGCTGCACGAGGACATCTCGCGACGCGAAGTAGTCGAGGCCGAGCTGGCGCTGCTCGCGATGAACGCCACCGACGCGGTGCTGCGCTTCGACCTGAACGGCGTGTGCATCTATGCCTCGCCCTCGACCGAGCCGGTGCTCGGGGTCGAGCCGGCGCATGTCCTGGGCCGCTCGATCGGCTTCGGCGTGTCGAGCGAGCACCGCGCCGAGATGTTCGAGTTCCAGCACCTGCTGACCACCGGCGAGGTGGAACGCGGGGTGATCACCTATCGCACCCATCTGCTCGACCCCAATGCGTCGGAACAGTGGATCGAGGCGCATTGCGGGCTAGTCCGCGATCCCGCCACCGGCACGCCGTCGGAGATCATCGCGTCGTTGCGCGACGTCACCCGGCGCAAGCAGCTCGAGCACGAACTCGAGGCGGCGCGCGAGCGGGCGGAGCTGGCGGTGCAGGCCAAGTCGAGCTTCCTGGCGAACATGAGCCACGAGATCCGCACGCCGATGAACGGCGTGCTGGGCTTTGCCGACCTGCTGCTCGCCAGCGACCTGCCGCCCGAGCAGCATCGCCACGCCCAGCTGATCGTCGATTCGAGCCGGGCGATGATGCGGCTGCTCAACGACATTCTCGACCTGTCCAAGATCGAGGCCGGGCAGATGCAGGTGAATGCCGAGCGCGTCGACCTGCGCCACGCGCTGCGCGGCTGCCTCAAGCTGATCGAGCCGGCCGCCGCGACCAAGGGGCTGGCGCTCGACTTCATCGTCGATCCGATGCTGCCGCGCTTCGTGATGGTCGATGGGCTGCGGCTGCGCCAGATCGCGCTCAACCTGCTGGGCAACGCCGTGAAGTTCACCGGCGAAGGCAGGATCACGCTGAGCGCGCGGCAGGCGGCGAGCGACGGCGGCACGCCGCGCATCGACATTGCCGTGACCGATACCGGCATCGGCATCCCGCCCGATCGCCATGCCGCGATCTTCGAACAGTTCGTCCAGGCCGAGCAATCGACCGCACGCCGCTATGGCGGCACCGGGCTGGGGCTGGCGATCAGCAGCCGGCTGGCGTCGCTGATGGGCGGCGAGCTGGGCCTTCGCAGCGCCGAGGGCCAGGGCAGCGTGTTCACCCTGTGCCTGCCGCTTGTCGCCGCGGAAGCAGTGGATGCGGACGGTGCGGGGCCGCGCAGCCCCGAGCGCGCTACCCGCGCGCTGCAGGTGCTGGTGGCCGAGGATCACGACGTCAACCAGCTGCTGATGCAGGAAATGCTCGGCCGGCTCGGCCACCGGGTGACGATCGTCGGCGACGGCGCGCATGCGCTGGAGGCGGCCACAGCGGCAGACCTGCAGGGCACGCCCTTTGACCTGGTGCTGATGGACATGCAGATGCCGGTGCTCGACGGCATCTCCGCCGCGCGCGCGATCCGCGGCGCAGGCATCTCGGCGCAGAAGCTGCCGATCCTGGCGCTGACCGCCAATGCCTATGCCGACGACGTTACGGCCTGTCTGGAGGCGGGGATGCAGGCGCATCTCGCCAAGCCGATCCAGCTGGCCGAGCTGGCCGCTGCGATCGATCGCTGGGCGGTGCCCGCCGCAGCCGCGCCGGAGCCGATCGCACCGGCGATGGAGCCGATTCCCGCGCCGCCTCCCGAGGAGAAGGCACCGGCGATGAAGCTGTCACCCGCGCTCTGGGCGAAGTTCGCCGAGCGCAAGGCGGAGCTGCTGGTGGCGACCGAAGCGTTCGTGGGCGGCGAACAGGGTGACACGGAGACCGAGGCGCTGGGCGAGCTGCTCCACAAGTTCGCCGGTTCGGCAGGGCTGTTCGGCCAGGCGGAACTGGGGAGCAAGGCTTCGGCGCTGGAGGATGCGCTGGAGGTAGCCGCAGCCGGCGAGCGAAAGGCGCTGGTCGAGGGGTTCTTGGCGGAGTTGCGGGGCTAGGCCATATCGATATTCGGCCCCTCAGCCCCCTCCAAATGTCGATCACCCTACCCCGCCAGCGTCTCGCGCTTGATGCGCTTGGCGAGGCTCCATTTGTGGACTTCGGTGGGGCCGTCATAGATGCGGAAGGCGCGGATTTCGCGGAAGACCTGCTCGACGATCGTATCACCCGAGACGCCGGTGCCGCCCATCACCTGGACGCAGCGATCGGCGACCCCGAACAGCAGCTCCGACACCGCGACCTTGGCCATCGAGCTCTCCGCGATGCCGGGCGCCCCGCTGTCGAGAACGCCGGCGCACCAGTCGATCATCAGCCAGGCCTGCTGCAGCGCGATCCGGTTGTCGGCGAGCATGAAGCCGACGCCTTCGTGATCGATCAGCGGCTTGCCGAAGGCGTGGCGCTTCACGGCATATTGGCAGGCGATCTCGTGCGCGCGGATGGCAGCCCCCAGCCAGCGCATGCAATGCGTGAGCCGCGCGGGGGCGAGACGGACCTGGGCATAGTCGAAGCCCCTGTGCGGTTCGCCGAGGATCTGGTCGGCAGGGACGCGCAGTCCGTCAATCGCCACGATCGAATGGCCGCCGGGCATCGAGCTGTCGATCGTGTCGAGCACCCGCTCGATGCGCACCGTGGGATCGGGCAGGTCGATGAGGAACAGCGTCGCCCCCTCCCCGGTCCTGGCCATGACGATGCCGACCCGGGCGCCTTGCGCGCCGGTGATGAACGCTTTGCGGCCGTCGATCACCCAGTGATTGCCGTCCTGGCGGGCGACAGTCTGCATCATCGAGGGATCGGAGCCGGCGCCGCCCTCGCCCGCCGGCTCGGTCATGAAGAATGCCGAGCGCGCGGTGCCGGCGACCAGCGGATCGAGGAAGCGGGCCTTCTGCTCGGGCGTGGCGACGCGGCCGAGCAGGAACATGTTGCCCTCGTCGGGCGCGGCGACGTTGAGCGCTACCGGGCCGAGCGGCGAGAGGCCGGCGGCGCGCAGGACGTGCGCGGTCTCGCGGTGGGTGAGATGGGTGCCGTTCGCGATATGCGGGGTGAGCAGGCCGGCGGCGCGGGCGTGGTCGCGGAGTTCGGCGACAAGCTCCTCGGACGGGCCGTGCGGCGTGCAGCGTGGGTCGCGCTCATAGGGGGCGATGGTTTCGCGGACAAAGGCTTCGACCTGGGCGGCGAGTGCGGGGGGCTTCATGTGCGACCTCACATTTCAATCCTCCCCCGGAGGGGGAGGGGGACCGCGACGCGCAGCGGCGTGGTGGAGGGGTAGCGCGCCACGGGCCACATCGCTCGCGGATATTACCCCTCCACCAGCCTGCGGCTGGTCCCCCTCCCCCTCCGGGGGGAGGATTGTTGGGTTAAAAATACCCCGGCTCTTCCCACCAGGGGAAATAGTCCGGCATGCCGCTCGACACCCGGTCCGGGAACGTCGCCGCCCGCTTCTCGAGGAACGCCATCACCCCCTCGCGCGCATCGCCGCTGCGCCCCCGCGCCAGCACCCCGCGGCTGTCGATCCGGTGCGCCTCCATCGGATGCGCCATGCCGAGCCCGCGCCACAGCATCTGGCGGGTCAGCGCGACCGACACCGGGGCAGCGTTGTCGACGATCTCGCGGGCCAGCGCGCGGGCGGCGGCGAGCAGGTCGTCCGGCGCATGCACCGAACGCACCAGCCGCCCGGCCAGCGCTTCCTCTGCATCGAGCAGCCGCCCGCTCATGCACCATTCGAGCGCACGGTCGATCCCCACGATGCGTGGCAGGAACCACATCGACGCGCCCTCGGGGACGATCCCCCGCCGCGCGAACACGAAGCCGAAGCGCGCCCCCTCGCTGGCAAGCCTTATGTCCATCGGCAGCAGCATCGTAGCCCCTATGCCGACCGCCGGGCCGTTGACCGCTCCGATCACCGGCTTGAGGCTCTCGAAGATGCGCAGCGTCAGGCGGCCGCCATAGTCGCGGGCATGCGGGCTGGCATAGTCGATCGAGCCGTCCGCGCGGATCGGCGAGTCCGGGCCGCCGGCGGCATCGAACACCTTGGCCCCCATCTCCAGATCGGCGCCGGCGCAAAAGGCCCTCCCCTCCCCCGTCACGATCACCGCGCCGACTTCGTCATCCGCATCGGCGCGGTCGAACGCGTCGATCATCTCCTCCATCATCCGGATCGAATAGGCGTTGAGCTTGTCGGACCGGTTGAGGGTGAGCGTGGCGATGCCCTCGTCAACCTCGTAGCGGATCTGCGCATACTCCATCACTTGCGCACCGAGATCGTCTGGGCGTTGGTATATTCGAGCAGCCCCTCGGTGCCGTTCTCCACGCCGATCCCCGATTGCTTGTGCCCGCCGAACGGCGCCCAGGGGGTGACGTGCTGCGCTTCGTTGATCCAGACGGTGCCGGTGTCGAGCCGCTCGGCAATGGCGAGCGCGGCGTCGGTATCCGCCGACCAGACCGAGCCGGCCAGGCCATAATCGCTGTTGTTGGCGCGGGCGATGACGTCCTCGACATCGTCGAAGCGGATCAGCGGCAGGACCGGGCCGAACGCTTCCTCGGCGACGACGCGGCTATCCTCGGGCGGATTGTCGACCAGGGTGACGGGGATGAAATAGCCCTTCCCTTCGGGCACCTCGCCACCGGCGAGGAAGGTCAGCCCCTCGGCCTTCGCATCCTCGACCAGCGCCTTGACCCGCTCGAACTGCGCATGGTTCTGCACCGGGCCGAGGTCGATGCCCTGCTCCAGCCCGTTGCCGGTCCTCACCCGGTTGGCGATGGCGGCCAGCTCGGCGGCGAGCGCGTCATAGGCGCTGTCATGGATATAGAGCCGCTTGGTCGCGATGCAGACCTGGCCGTTGTTCCCGAAAGCCGACCAGAACAGCGGCTCGGCGACCTTCGCCACATCGACATCGCCGAGCACGATCGCCGCATCATTTCCGCCCAGCTCGAGCGTGACGCGCTTGAGGTTGGCGGCGGCGCTGGCCATCACCCGCTTGCCGGTGGCGGTGGAGCCGGTGAAGCTGATCTTGTCGATACCGGGATGCGCGGTCATCCAGGGGCCCAACTGGTCGCCGCCGCTGACCACGTTGAACACGCCTGCCGGCAGATGCGGGCGCATCAGCTCGCCGAGCTTGAGCATGGTCAGCGGGGTGAAGGGCGACGGCTTGATGACCAGCGTGTTGCCGGTGAGCAGCGCGCCGGCGATCTTCCACACGCCGAGCAGCATCGGGAAATTCCACGGCACGATCCCGCCGACCACCCCGATCGGCACGCGGCGCGTCTCCGAACGGCGATCGGGCGTGTCCTCGTTCACCAGCACCGGGATTTCCTGCTTGGCGACGCTGGCGGCCCAGAAGGCGGCGCCCAGCAATTCCTCGGTCGCCTTTCCGACGGGACGTCCCTGTTCCTGGGTGAACAACCGGGCGAACTGGTCGAGATTGGTGGAGATCACCTCGGCGATCTTCGCCACCGCGGCGCGGCGCTGGTCGATCGGAGTCGCGCGCCAGCCGGGAAAGGCGGCGCGGGCAGCGGCGACGGCGGCGTCGAGCTCGGCCGCGCTGCAATCGGGCGCTTCCGCTACGGCTTCCTCGGTTGCCGGGTTGAGCACCGGGATCGTCGCGCCGCCGGCCACCGGCTGGCCGCCGATCGTCATGGTGAAATCGCGGTCGAACGCGGTCATTTCCCTCTCCTCCAGACTCTGTTTGGCGCGAGCATAGAGCAGCGTATTTCGCCCTGCCACTATTTACTTAGTCAGGTGATTAAGTCCGTTGATCGCATTAGCCGGGGCTGGTACCGCTGATTCGAAAATGGACAGGAGCAGGATGATGGCAGCACCTACCGCCTATATTGTCGAGGCCGTTCGCACGGCGGGAGGGCGGCGCGGCGGCCGGCTTGCCGGATGGCACCCGGCCGACATGGCGGGCGAAGTTCTCAACGCCGTCGCCGATCGCAGCGGTATCGATCCGGCTGCGATCGAGGACGTAATCATGGGCTGTGTGAGCCAGGGCGGCGAGCAGGGCTTCCAGGTCGGGCGCAACGCCGTGCTAGCCTCGCGCCTGCCCGAGAGCGTGCCGGCGGTGACGATCGACCGCCAGTGCGGCAGCTCGCAACAGGCGATCCAGTTCGCGGCGCAGGCGGTGCTCTCGGGCACGCAGGACGTGGTGATCGCGGCCGGCGTGGAGAGCATGACCCGCGTGCCGATGGGATCGACCGGCATGTTGTTCGCCCAGGCCGGGCTTGGCGGCCCCAAGTCGCCACGCCAGGAAGCGCGCTATCCGGGCGTGCAGTTCAGCCAGTTCATGGGCGCCGAGATGATGGCGCGCAAACATGGCTTCACCCGCGAGCTGCTCGATGCCTATGCGCTGGAGAGCCATCGCCGCGCGGCATCGGCGACCGAACGCGGCGACTTCGATGCCGAGATCGTGCCGCTCGAAGTCGAGACGCCCGAGGGGCCGGCACTCCACACCCGCGACGAGGGCATCCGCTACGACGCGACCGCCGAGAGCATCGGATCGGTCAAGCTGCTCGCCGAGGGCGGGATGATCAGCGCGGCCAATGCCAGCCAGATCTGCGACGGCGCCAGCGCGGTGCTGATCGTGTCGGAAGCGGCACTCAAGGCGCATGGCCTGACGCCGCTGGCGCGCATCCACAACCTCACCGTTACCGGCGGCGACCCCGTCATCATGCTCGAGGAGCCGCTGTTCGCGACCGACCGGGCGCTCAAGCGCGCCGGCATGAGCATCGACGAGATCGACCTGTACGAAGTCAACGAAGCCTTCGCGCCGGTGCCGCTGGCCTGGCTGAAGCATGTCGGCGGCGATCCGGCCAAGCTCAACGTCAATGGCGGCGCGATCGCGCTGGGGCACCCGCTCGGCGCCTCGGGCACCAAGCTGATGGCGACCTTGGTGCACGCGCTCCACAAGCGCGGGCTGCGCTACGGGCTCCAGACGATGTGCGAGGGCGGCGGCCTGGCGAACGTCACGATCGTCGAGCGGCTTTGAGAACATAGAGACGGAGGGGATTATGAAGCTCGACAACAGCGTAGCCGCGGTGGTGACCGGCGGCGCATCGGGATTGGGTGCGGCGACCGCGCGGGCACTGGCCGCCAAGGGCGTGAAGGTCGCGATCTTCGACCTGCAGAAGGAAAAGGGCGAGGCCGTCGCCGCCGAGATCGGCGGGGTGTTCTGCGAAGTGAACGTGACCTCGGACGAGAGCGTCGACGCCGGCTTCGCCAAGGCACGCGCGGCGCATGGGCAGGAGCGCGTGCTGGTCAATTGCGCGGGCACCGGCAATGCGGTGAAGACCGCGAGCCGGGCCAAGGAAGACGGATCGATCCGCCACTTCCCGCTCGAAGCGTTCAACTGGGTGATCCAGATCAACCTGGTCGGCACCTTCCGCTGCATCGCCAAGTCGGCGGCGGGAATGCTGACGCTCGATCCGCAGGAAGACGGCGAGCGCGGCGCGATCGTCAACACCGCCAGCGTCGCGGCCGAGGACGGGCAGATCGGTCAGGCGGCCTATTCGGCATCGAAGGGCGGCGTGGTCGGCATGACCCTGCCGATCGCGCGCGACCTGATGGGCGAAGGCATCCGCGTGAACACGATCCTGCCGGGCATCTTCGACACGCCCCTGCTCGCCGCGGCACCCCAGCCGGTGAAGGACGCGCTGGCAGCCTCGGTGCCCTTCCCCAAGCGGCTTGGTCGTCCGGAGGAATATGCGGGGCTGGCGCTGTGCATGATCGAGACGGGCTATTTCAACGGCGAGGATGTGCGGCTGGACGGCGGCATCCGGATGGCGCCGCGCTGAGGCCATATCCGTCATCCCCGCGCAGGCGGGGATCCAGGGTAATGGAGGGCGAACCGGGCAAATCGCCGCTACTCGCCGGAGGCACCGGCGCTTGCCGCCCGCTCCCTGCCCGCGACTCTGGATCCCCGCCTGCGCGGGGATGACGATGGAAGAAGAGATCGCGCGCGATGACAGTCAGGACGGAGGAATGATGCAGCCCCTTACCGGCATCCGGATCGTCGAGATGGGCGGGATCGGCCCGGCGCCGTTCTGCGGGATGATGCTCGCCGATCACGGCGCGGAGGTGCTGTATCTCCACCGCCCCGGCCAGCCGCCCAACCCGCGCGACCCGCTGCTGCGCGGGCGGACGGCGGTGGCAGTGGACCTCAAGTCGCCCGAGGGAATCGCGCGGGTCCGCGAACTGGCGGCAGGCGCCGACGGGCTGATCGAGGGGTTTCGCCCGGGGGTGATGGAGCGGCTGGGCCTGGGTCCGACCGAGCTGCACGCCGCCAACCCGCGCCTCGTCTATGGCCGCATGACCGGCTGGGGGCAGACCGGGCCGCTGGCCCAGGCGGCCGGGCACGACATCAATTACATCGCGCTGGCCGGTGCGCTCCACGCCTTTGGCCGCGCGGGCGAGAAGCCAACCCCACCGGTGAACGCGGTGGGCGATTTCGGCGGCGGCGGCATGCTGCTTGCCTTCGCGATGAGCGCGGGGCTGCTCCAGGCGAAGACCAGCGGCCAGGGCAGCGTGATCGATTGCGCGATGACCGAGGGCGCGGCGCTGCTGATGAGCATGGTGTGGGGCTTCCGCTCGACCCTTGGCTGGCGCGACGAGCGGGGCGCGAACCTGCTCGATACCGGGACGCATTTCTACGACACGTATGAGACGGCGGACGGCAAGCATGTCGCGATCGGGGCGATCGAGCCGCAATTCTATGCCCAGCTACGCGCGGTGACCGGACTGGATGCCGACCCCGATTTCGATGCGCAGATGAACCCCGCCGCCTGGCCGGCGCTCAAGGACAAGCTGGCGGCGCTGTTCCGGACCAGGACGCGCGAGGAGTGGTCCGCGCTGATGGAGGGGACCGACATCTGCTTTGCGCCGGTGCTGTCGATGGCAGAAGCGCCGGCACATCCGCACAATGTCGCGCGCGGCGCGTTCATCGAGCGGGAGGGTGTTGTGCAGCCCGCCCCTGCCCCGCGCTTCTCGGCGCCTCAGCTCTCCACCAGCTCCACCACTTCGAAATCATAGCCTTCCCAGCCGCGCTGCTTCGCCGCCTCGGCGAGCGCGGCCTTCTTGCCGGTCGCTTCCTTGAGCGACTTGGCGTGGCCCCAGAACACCTCGGTCTTGCCGCCGCCGAGGTGCGCGACGATGCGCCAATAATGGGTGAAGGGCGCGTTGGTCGGGCCGATCGTCTTCACATAGCCATCGGCCATGGTCGCGGTGAGATAGCGCTTCTTCTTTGCCATGCGGATCCCCACATAGCGCAGCGAAACGGAGATTTGCATGACCGACTATCGCAAGACCGATGAAGCCATCGCCGCGCTGACCCCGGAGCAGTTCCGCGTGACCCAGCAGAATGGTACCGAGCGCCCGGGCACCGGCCCGCTGCTCAACAACAAGGAGCCGGGGATTTACGTCGACATCGTCTCGGGAGAACCGCTGTTCGCGTCGTCCGACAAATATGAATCCGGCTGTGGCTGGCCGAGCTTCACCAAGCCGATCGCCAATGTCACCGAGCTGCGCGACACCAGCCACGGCATGATCCGCACCGAAGTCCGCTCGGCGTATGGCGACAGCCATCTCGGCCATGTGTTCGAGGACGGCCCGCTGGATCGCGGCGGGCTGCGCTATTGCATCAATTCCGCCTCGCTACGCTTCGTCCCCAGGGCGGAGATGGAATCCCTCGGCTACGGCGCCTACCTCGACCAGGTCGAGGACGTCGCCTGATTTGAGTTGGTGTCGAGCCCCAACCGGATTTGGGGATCGGCACCAAGCTGCGGCAAAATCTGCTACAACCCGAACGCCCCACTCGCGCATTTGCCAGCGCCGGCGGGTCGTTTCGCATGTGGCACGCCCCTTGCGAACGTCCCCGCATTCGCATTCCGAGGGGGACCGACATTGAGCATCCATTCCGCCATTCCGATCGCGCTTGGCGAACGCCGCGTCCTGAAGCCGGGGAAGCTGCGCTGGCTGCGGGCGGTCGCCTGGATGCTGGGCATGGCCGTGCTGATCGGGCTTTCGCTGCGCGTGGCCATGGTGCCGGTGATGCAATTACTGCCCAAGGGCGCCCCGGTGCTCGGCTTTGCCGCCAGCGGCGCGGCCTGCCTGATCGCCCTGGGCATCTACACGCTGCTCGTGCGGCTGGGCGAGGATCGCTGGCCGGGCGAGCTGGCACTGAGGCCGGCGGCTGGGCAGCTCGCGATCGGCCTTGGGCTTGGCTCGGCAATGTTCGTGGCGGTGATGACGATCCTGATCGGCGCCGGCCTCTACAGTTTCGAGTGGCACGGTGCGGCGCCGGCATGGCGCGGGGCCGGTCTGGCGCTGCAATCGGCGGTGGTCGAGGAGCTGCTGGTGCGCGGCGTGATCCTGCGCCTGTTGTGGCGCGCCTTCGGCCCGGTGGTCGCCTTTGCCGCCTCGGCGGCGCTGTTCGGACTGGGCCACGCCTTTAACCCCGGCGCGACGGTGATGAGCGTGGTGTGCATCACGCTCGAGGCGGGGATCATGCTGGGCGCGCTCTATGCACTGACCGGGCGGCTGTGGATGTCGATCGGTGTGCACGGCGCGTGGAACTTCACCCAGGGCTATGTCTTCGGGGCGGCGGTCTCGGGCGGGAATTTCGGGCCCTCGCTGGCACGCAGCGTTGCGCATGGCGATGCGAGCGTGTGGCTGAGCGGGGGTGGGTTCGGGCCGGAGGCTTCGCTGCCGGCGTTGCTGGTGTGCACGTCGGTGGGGCTGATGGCGCTATGGCTGGCGGCGCGGGCCGGGCGTTTCATCCAACCGGGCGCCTAATTCTCTGTTCCCCGGCGAAGGCTGGGGCCCAGCTACAATGTCGGCCGAGAGGATCGACGCGCCAGCGACAGCGCGTCGATCCTGGACCCCGGCCTTCGCCGGGGAACGACTAGGGCAATGGCCCGTCTTGAATTCGATACCCCTTACAGCCCCCGCCCGATCACTTCCTTCATGATCTCGTTCGTCCCGCCGAAAATTCGCGAGACGCGGGCATCGCGCCAGATCCGGGCGATCGGATATTCGTTCATATAGCCGGCGCCGCCATGGAGCTGGAGCGCGGCGTCGATGATCTGCCACTGGGTATCGGTGTGCCAGAGCTTGGCAGCCGAGGCTTCCTCGGGCGTCAGTTCGTGGCGCAGGTGCCGGGCGAGTGCCCAGTCGATATGCGCCCAGCCGATCTGGAGCTTTGCCGCCAGGTCGGCCAGGGTGAAGCGGGTGTTCTGGAAATCGAACACCGTCTTCCCGAACGCCTTGCGCTCCTTCACGAAGCCGAGCGCTTCGTCGAATGCGCGCTGGGCGCTGGCCTGGGCGCCGATCGCGATGGTCAGCCGCTCCTGCGGCAGGTTGCGCATGAGGTAGGCGAAGCCGCGACCTTCCTGGCCGAGCATGTTGGTCGCGGGCACACGGACGTCTTCGAAGAACAGCTCGCTGGTGTCGGCGCCGTGCAGGCCGATCTTGTCGAGGTTGCGCCCGCGCGCGAAGCCCGGGCGGTCAGCCTCGACCAGGAACAGGCTGGTGCCCTTGGCGCCGAGCTCCACGTTCGTCTTGGCGACGACGATCACGACATCGGCGGTCTGGCCGTTCGAGATATAGGTCTTGGCGCCGTTGATGACATAGTGGTTGCCGTCGAGCCGCGCGGTGGTGCGGATCGCCTGCAGGTCCGATCCCGCGCCCGGCTCGGTCATCGCGATCGCCGCGACCTTCTCGCCCGAGACCATGCCGGGCAGCCATTCGCGCTTCTGCTCTTCCGAGCCATAGGCCAGGAAATAGTCGGCCAGCACGTCAGACTGGAGCGTGATGCCCGAGGGGACGCGCGCATAGGCATGCTCCTCGGTGACGACGGCGTTGTAGGCGAAGTCGAGGCCGGGGCCGCCATATTCCTCGGGCACCGTCGGGCAGAGCAGGCCCGCGCTACCCGCCTTGGTCCAGAAATCGCGATCGACGATGCCGGCTCCTTCCCAGCGATCGAGATGCGGAACACCCTCGGCAGCGAGGAAGCGGCGGACGCTTTCGCGGAACAGGGCCTGGCTTTCGTCCTGGCCGGTGCGGCGGGCGGTATCGAGCATCAGTTCACCCCCCTTTCGCGGCCGGCCCAGTATGGATCGCGCAGCGCCCGGCGCATCACCTTGCCCGACGGCGTGCGCGGCAAGGCGACGACGAAATCGACCGACTTGGGGACCTTGAACCCGCCGATCCGCTCGCGGGCATAGGCGAGGATCGAGGCATCGTCCGGTTCGGCGCCGGGCTTGAGCACGACGACCGCCTTCACTTCCTCGCCCCATTTGTCGTGCGGCACGCCGATCACCGCGACTTCCTGGACAATCGGGTGGCCGAAGATCGCGCTCTCCACTTCGGCCGGATAGATGTTCTCGGCGCCCGAGCAGATCATGTCCTTGAAGCGGTCGCAGATGTAGAGATAGCCGTGCTCGTCGAGGTAGCCGGCGTCGCCGGTGCGTAGCCAGCCCTGGCCGTCGACCGTGTCCGCCGTGGTCTCGGGCAGGTTCCAGTAGCCGACCATGTTGGCGACCGAACGGGTTTCCACTTCCCCGACTTCGCGGACGGCGAGCGGGGTGCGTTCGGTCGGGTGGACGACGCGGATCTCGACCCCGGGCATGGGCAGGCCGGCGCTGCGCATCCGCTCATTGCCGGCGGGATCGTGATCCTCGGGCGGCAGGTAGACGATCGTGCCACAGGTTTCGGTCATGCCATATTGCTGGGCGAAGCCGCAGCCGAACACTTCGGTCGCCTCGCGCAGCAGGTCGAGCGCGATCGGCGAGGCGCCGTAGAGGATGTAGCGCAGCCGGCTGAAATCGGCCTCGCGCACGCCGGGCAGCATCAGCAGCATCTGGAGCGCGGTGGGGACGACGAACATCTTGGTGACGCCGCCCTGCGCGATCGCCTCCAGCACCGCGGCGGGGACGAACTCGCGGTGAACGATCGAAGTGGCGCCGTTGAAATAGCCGACGATCGCCCAGCCCACCCCGCCGATATGGCCGAGCGGCAAGGCGACGAGATTGACGTCGCCTTCCAGCCACTCGTTCCACGGCATCGCCTGCGCCATCGAATCGGTGCGACCGCGCAGCAGGTTGCGGTGGCTGAGCATCACGCCCTTGGGCTCGCCGGTGGTGCCCGAGGTGTAGAGCTGAAGCGCGACATCATCGGCATCGACATCATCGGGGATCGGATCGACGGGCGCAGCGTCACGCCAGGCGGCAAAGCTGCGGAAACCCTCGGCGCCACTCTCCATCGCGATCGTCTCGCGGATCAGATCATTGCCGCATTCGGCGGCGCGGCCGATCTGATCGGGGCCGGCGAACAGCAGGCTGACCTGGGCGTTGGCGAGGATCGTGCAGATTTCGGCGGTGGCGAGGCGCCACTGGATCGGCACCATCACCACGCCCGCGCGGCCGGCGCCGAACAGCAGCTCGAAGAATTCGTCACTGCCCTTGCCGAGATAGGCGATACGATCCCCTACCCGGCAGCCGACGGCCCGCAGCGCGCGCGCAACCTGGTCGCTGCGACGATCGAGCGTGGACCAGTCGGTATCACGCCCTTCGAAGCGGGTGGCGATGGCATGCGGGCGATGTTTCGCATGATAGGCGGGGATGTCCCCCAGCCGGGGCATCGCCTCGAAATCGATCCAGCCCGACTTGGCTTCCGCAACCAGTGTATCGCCCATATGCCGCTCCTCTCCGAGCCGGTTCGAACCGCGGGGCGTTTTGCCCTCAAGCATTGTTTAATCGCTTGATTAAGCGATTCGCAAGTCAGGCGTCGGTTTCAGGCTTCACCAGCACGCTGCGCATCAGCAGATCGGTGACGTGAACGGCATAGGCCTTGCGCAGATCGTCATCGATATCCTCCACCCCGAAGGCGTAGCGGAGCGAGTGGCGGCCGATGAAGAGATGGTCGCACATGCCGATCAGCGAGAAATAGAACAGCATCGGATCGATCTTGCGGAAGATGCCCTCGGCCTCGCCCTGCTCGAGGATAGCCTTTTGCGCGGCGGCGAGCGGCCGGCTGAACCGCTCCGAGATGAAGCGCGCGGTCTCGCTGTCGGTCTCCACCGCAAGTGCCGCGACCAGGCGGTTCATGTACGGATAGCGGTAATAGACCTTGATGATGCCGTGGACATGGTGGCGCAGCTTCTGCCCGGCATCCATATCGGCCTTCACCAGCCGCTCGAGATCGTCAAACGTGCCGCCGGCATCGCGCTCGAGCAACGCCATGAACATGCCGAGCTTGCTGCCGAAATGATAGCGGATCAGCGCGGCATTGAGCCCCGATTTCTCCGCGATATCGGCGAAGGTGATGTCGACCGTGTTGCGTTCGATCATCAACGCGCTGGTCGCGTTGAGCAGTTGATCCGCCGAACTTGCCTCCAGTCGCACGACCGGAGCCTTTGCCTTGCTTGCCATTTCCGTACCTTAACCGGCGCGACACCGCCGCGCCAACCTCCCGTTATTGTCAGTTGGGCCGCGCGAAGCCCAGGGCGACCGCGCGCTGGACCGTACGCAATCGGCCATTCTCGCCCAGCCGGCTGCTGGCGCGGCGCATGTGAAAGCGGATCGTCGGCACCGAAAGGCCGAGGATCGTGCCGATCTCGCCGTCCGTCTTGCCCGCCGCGGCGAGCTTCAGGCACTGGACCTCGCGCCGGGTGAGCTTGTGCTGGACGATATCGGTCGAGGCGTCGGGCCCGGCATTGCAGGTGGCGATGAAGCGCAGCGCCAGCGGATGAAGCACCGAAGCCTCGCGCTCGAACAGCGCATCGATGTCGAGCCCCGGCGCGGTCGATGCCCAGACCACCGCGCCGATCACCCCGGCGGGGAGATGGACGGGGGCGACGATCGCGCTTTCCACCCTGTAGCTGCGCTGCATCGCCTCGCGCTCGATCTGCGGCTCGATCCGCAGCGGCCGCCAGCTGCGGATACGGCCCTGGTCATAGTAGAAGGGCTCGGCGAGATGGCGCGCGACGGAGACGATCGCGTTGCGCAACGCGAAATCGCCCTGGGCCCAATAGGCGCCGGCATCATGGGTGAATTCGAACAGCGCGCTGACCGGCGTGCCGTCGGCCAACTGCACCGGCCGGGCGCTGCTGATATCGGCGCAGGCGGCGATCAGCGGCAGGCCCATGCGGCGGCCATGCTCGACGATCCGGCCGGCCAGTTCCCAGGGCATATTCTGCGCGTCAGAGGCCATGTTCTTCCCTATCACATACGATAGCTGCACAGCGCTTTCCCTAAAGCTAATTATTCAAACAAACAACAGCCGGAAATCGACCCCGAAAATCGAGGCGGATCGGCGATATGGAGGGGAAGAGGATATGGCGATCAAGGCAGGCTTGCTGATGGGATCCGCGCTCGGGCTGCTGCTCGCCGCACCCGCGATGGCGCAGGAAGCTCCGGCACCCAAGGCGGAGGGCCCGCAGACCAGCAATGACGAGATCGTCGTCACTGCCCAGCGCCGCTCCGAATCGATCAACAAGGTGCCGCTGGCGGTGCAGGCGCTCTCCGCCGACACGCTGAAGGACCTCCAGATCACCGATGTCGAGTCGCTGGCCAGCTCGGTGCCCGGCCTCCAGGTTTCCCCGGCCTATTCAGGCGTGCCGATCTTCACGCTGCGCGGCATCGGCTTCAACACCACCAACATCACCGCCACTTCGACCGTGGGCATCTACCAGGACGAGCTGGCCTATCCCTATCCGTCGATGGCGGGCGGGCCGATCTATGACCTGGAGCGCGTCGAAGTGCTCAAGGGACCGCAAGGTACCCTCTACGGCCGCAACACCACTGCCGGCCTGATCGACTTCATCACCGCCAAGCCGGGCAAGGATTTCGCCGCGGGCGGCACGATCGAGGCAGGCAACTACAAGACCTACAATGTCGAGGCCTATCTGAACCTGCCGCTGGGCGACAATGCCGCGCTGCGCGTCTCGGGCCGCGACGAGAACAGCGACGAGGGCTGGCAGATCGACCAGAGCCGCGGCGAGAAGCTGGGCAAGGTCAAGCGCTGGGGCGCCCGCGCCTCGCTGAGCTTCCAGCCGTCGAGCAAGTTCGAGGGCCTGATCACCGTCTCGGGCTGGCGCGACCGTTCGGATACGCAGGCGGGCCAGGCGATCAGCCTCAACCTGACCAACCGGCTCTCCGCCGCTTCGCCCGCCGTGGGACCGGGCGATTTCAATTCGGCGGCCTTGCTCGCCTATCTGCAGAACCACCAGCCGACCAAGGCGAGCGATGCCGGCTGGCAGCCCGCCCCGGCGCGTGCGGCAACGGTGGGCCTCGCCACCGGCATGGGGCCGCCCCGCGCCAAGTCCGACTTCGTCTCGGCCCAGATGCGGCTGACCTGGTCGCCCAACGACCAGCTCTCGGTGATCTCGCTCACCGGATACAACGACTTCACCCGCAAGGACGTGGTCGATTTCAGCGGCGCGCCGTGGGAAATCGTCTCGACGCAATATGATGCGCGGATCAAGTCCTTCTCGCAGGAACTGCGCTTCGAAGGCAATGGCCCGGGCTTCCGCTGGACGGTGGGCGGCTATTACGCCCATGACGACCTGCGCGAGAACAGCCGCTTCCTGATCGGCGAGAACAGCTCGGTCGTGTACCTGCGCCTCGCCGCGCAGGGTATCCTCGCCAATCCGGTGACCAATGCGATCTTCAATACCGGCGGCTACACGCCAGCACAGGTGGCGGTCGGCTTCCGCGAAGGCGCGGGCCGGGCGAGCGGCTATAACGAGACGTATAGCGGCTTCGCGACGGCCGAATTCGACCTGGGCAGCGGTTTCAAGATCAATGCCGGCGCTCGCCTGGGCATCGATCATGGCGAGCTGGACGGCTGCTCGGTCGATTACAATGGCAATTACCTGCCGATCGTGAACACCGCCGGTCGCGCGGTGATCTTCCAGAGCTATGGCCTGCTCGCGCCGATGGTGCAGAAGGACGGCTGCACCACCTATGATCCGGCGACCAATACCGACACTTTGGTCCATTCGGTGCTCGACGAGAGCAATTTCTCGGGCCGCTTTTCGCTCAACTACCAGGCGGCGCCGGGCACGTTGCTCTACGCTTCGGTGGCGCGCGGCGTGAAATCGGGCGTGGTGCCGATCGTGCCGGCCAATCGCGCGGTGCAGTTCACCCCGGCCCGGCAGGAGAAGCTGACCGCCTATGAAGCCGGCATCAAGACCGCGGTGGGCGGCCGGTTCGCACAGGTGAACGTCAGCGGCTTCTACTACGACTATACCGACAAGCAGTTCAGCTCGTACGTGGCCGACCCGACCTTCGGCGCGCTGCAGCGGCTGGTGAACATCCCGAGCTCGCATGCCTGGGGCATCGACGGCGAGATCACGCTGCGCCCCTCGCCGGCCTTCACCTTCGCCTGGAACGCGACGTACCTGAAGACCAAGATCACCGACTATACCGGCGCCAATGCGGCAGGCATCCCGACCAACTATGACGGTTCGGAATTCTCGTTCGCGCCGGAATTCTCGACCAGCGGCACCGCGACGCTCAACCTGCCGATCTCGTCGAGCCTGAACTTCCAGGCGACCGCCAACGCGACCTATCAGAGCGAGACGCACAGCGATTTCGGCGAAGACCCGCTGTTCCGGATCAAGGGCTATGCGCTGGTAAACGGCAGCATCGGCATCGCCAGCGCCGATGGCAAATGGGGCCTGACGATCTGGGCCCGCAACCTGACCAACGAATATTACTGGACCTCGGTGGTGGACAACCAGAACCTCAACGTCCGCTATGCCGGACGGCCGCGCACCTTCGGCGCCTCGCTGACCGCCGGCTTCTGATCCCGATGCGCGAGCAGGCCATCCCGCTTCCACCCGACCCCGTGCCCGTCGCGGCGCCGGGCGGCAAGCGGATCCTGCCGCGCATCGACTATGCCAACCCGCCGGGCGCGCCGGCGCTCTATCCGCCGGACTCGGTCGCCTGGGCGGTGTTCAAGAACCCCGTCGCCTTGTTCGTCGGCGGGATCACGGCGGTGCTGCTCGAACTGGGCGAGCCGCGCGTGCGATCGGGCGTGTGGGAACACTCGATCTTCCCGACCGATCCGCTGACCCGACTGCAGCGCACCGGCTATGTCACCCATGTCAGCGTCTATGCCCCCGCCAGTGTCGCCACCAAGGTGATCACCGGGGTCACACGCATGCACGAGCGCGTGCGCGGACAGACACCGCGCGGCGAGGCCTATCACGCCAATGATCCCGAGCTGCTCGACTGGGTGCAATGCACGGTCGGCTTCGGCTTCATGGAAGCCTATTCGGCCTATTGCCGCACCCTGACGCCAGCGGAGAAGGACCGGTCCTATGTTGAGGCCAGGCCCTCGGCCGAGCTGTTCCTCGCGCATGGCGCGCCGCTGTCGGTCGCCGAGCAGCAGGCACAGTTCGAAGCGATGCGGCCACGGCTGGAGCCGCACGCCATCATCGGCGATTTCCTCGACATCATGCTCGCGACCCGGGGCGTGCCGCTGCCGCTCCGTCCCTTCCAGGGGATGATGGTGCGCGCGGCGATCGCGCTGCTGCCCGACTGGGCACGCAAGACGCTGGAACTGGACGGCGCGGAATGGCGCCTGCGCGGCTGGGAACTCCGCACCGTCCGTACGCTCGGCGCGCTGTTCGAGCGGCTGCCGATCCCGGGCACCCCGCCGGTCGAGGCCAGCAAGCGGCTCGGCCTGCCCGCCAACTATCTCTATCGCCGCCGGAAAGCCTGATGCCCGAAAGTTTCGAAGCCGATTATGTGATCGTGGGCGCCGGCTCGGCCGGCTGCGTGCTCGCCGACCGGTTGAGCGCCGATGGCCGCAACCGCGTGCTGCTGCTCGAGGCGGGCGGCGACGACCGGCCGTTGCGTGAGCGCGGGCAGTTCCTGTCGAACCTGATGATCCACGTCCCCGTCGGCTATGCACAGACGCTGAAGGATCCCAAGGTCAACTGGCTCTACCGTACCGAGCCCGACGCCGGCACCGAGGGCCGCCGCCATATCTGGCCGCGCGGCAAGGTGCTGGGCGGCTCCTCCTCGATCAACGGGCTGCTCTATGTGCGCGGCCAGCGCGCCGACTATGACGGCTGGCGGCAGATGGGCTGCGAAGGCTGGGCCTGGGACGACATCGCCCCCTATTTCCGCCGTTCCGAGGATCAGCAGCACGGCGCGTGCGAGACGCACGGCGCAGGCGGCCCGCTGAGCGTGACCGATCCCGCCGGATCGCATCCGGTATCCGAGGCAGTGGTACAGGCGTGCGAGGCACTTGGCCTGCCCCAGCGCGACATCAACGGGCCGGAACAGGAAGGCGTCGCCTGGTACCAGCTGACCGTGCGCAACGGGCGGCGCTGCTCGGCGGCGGTCGCCTATCTGCACCCGGCGATGGAACGGCCCAATTTGCGCGTCGTCACCCATGCCCAGGCAACGCGGGTGAAGATCGCGGACGGGCGTGCGACCGGCGTGGAATTCGTGCGCGGCGGCGAGCGGCTGGTCGCCCATGCGGCACGCGAGGTGATCCTGGCAGGCGGCGTGATCAACTCGCCGCAGCTGCTCCAGCTCTCGGGTATCGGTCCGGGCGACCTGCTGCGCGAACAGGGTATCGCCGTGGTGCGTGACCTGCCCGGTGTGGGCGAGAACCTCCAGGACCATCTGCTGATCTCGGCCAACTACCGGCTCAAGCCCGGCACCGTCTCGGTCAACGAGCTTAGCCGCGGCCTGCGGCTGCTCGGCGAAGTCGCGCGCTATGCGGTGGCGCGCAAGGGGCTGCTCACCCTGTCCGCCGCGCACATCGCCGCATTCTGCCGCTCGCGGCCCGATCTCGCCTCGCCCGACATCCAGTTCCACATCCTGCCCGCGACGGTGGACGGCGATGCGCTCGCCCGGCTGCAGAAGATGCAGCTGGAGAAGCTGCCGGGGATCAGCATCGCCGCGTGCCAGCTCCGCCCGGAATCGCGCGGGACCGTGCGCATCCGCTCGGCCGACCCGCTGGCGCCGCCCCGGATCACGCCCAATTACCTGAGCGATCCGCTGGACCAGGAAGTGATCGTCGCCGGCCTGCGCTGGGGCCGGCGGATCGCGGCGCAGCCGCCGCTGGCGGACTTCATCGACCATGAGCTCCAGCCGGGTGCCGAGCTGCAGAGCGATGCCGATCTCCTCGCGCATGCGCGACGGGCGGGGACGACGCTCTATCATCCGGTCGGCACCTGCATGATGGGGCATGGCCCGCGCGCGGTGGTCGATCCCGAGCTGCGGGTGCACGGGGTGGCCGGGCTCCGCGTGGTCGATGCCAGCATCATGCCGCGGATCGTCTCGGGCAACACCAACGCGCCGACGATCGCGATTGCGGAAAAGGCCAGCGACATGATCCTGGCGGCGGCCAAGGCGCGGGTGGCGGCTTAGCCGCTCGGACACGTAGGTTCGTTCGCCACCAGCTGTCATCCCGGCGGAAGCCGGGATCGCGGTTATTGCTGCCCCAGCTCCGACCTTATCGCTTCCCCATCGGCATCGATCCCCGGCGGGACAACGCCCTCGGGCACCCCCCGCACCCCGAAGCGGATCGGGAGCGGCATCTCGACATAGTCGCCCTCCTCCGGATGGCTTCGCGGACGGAAGAAACCCGTCGCCGCCAAATGCGGGTCGTCGCGGATCGCATCGAGATCACGGACCGGCATGCAGGGCACGCCGCCGGCGTTGAGGATCTTCACCCAGTCCGCACTGGTCCTCGCCGGGGTGAACCGCGCGATCTCTCCATAAAGCGCACTGATATTGCGCAACCGGTCCATCGGCGTGGCGAAGCGGGGATCGTCGAACACGTCCGTCGCACCCAGCAGCTCGAACAGCTTGGCGATCGTCGCCGGCGTATAGGGCACGATGCTGACATGCCCGTCGGCCGTCGGGAAAGGCTGGCGATTGGGATCGATCTGGCGCGGATAGCCGGCGGGCTCGAGCGGCGGATCGAAGGCGGCGCCGAACAGATGCTCCTGCAGCATGAAATGCGCGAAGCTCTCGAACAGCGGCACCTCGACGAACTGCCCCTCTCCGCTGCGCAGCCGGTGGACCAAAGCACCGAGCACCGCCTGTGCACCGTAGAGCCCGGCAACCTTGTCGGCGATCAGCGAGGGCAGGTAGCGCGGCGCCGGATTGCCGTCGGCGCGGGGCAACAGGGTGGCGGTGCCGGTCGCGGCCTGGATGACGTCGTCATAGGCCTGCAAGCCGGCATAGGGGCCGCCCGAGCCGAAGCCCTGGCAATGGACATAGACGATGTCGCCGCGCAGCCCGCGCACCGCTTCATAGCCGAAGCCGAGCCGCTCCATCGCCTCGCCGCGGACATTGTGGATGAACACATCGGCGGTGGCGAGCAGGCGACGCATGGTTTCGGCGTCTTCGGGCACCTTGAGGTCGAGCGCGATCGCGCGCTTGCCGCGGTTGAGCGTGCAATGCACTGGCCCCATCTGCCGCGCAGCAGCCCGGGATCGGCCGAACTGGCGGGTCTGGTCGCCACCCGGCGCCTCGACCTTGATCACCTCCGCGCCCATGTCCGCGAGCATCTGGGTGGCATAGGGGCCGAACACGATCGTCGTCATGTCGACGATGCGGATGCCCTCCAGCATCATGCTGCCTGCTCCTTCAGCTGCGCCGCCTTGGCACGACCAAGGGCCGGGCGTGCGCGCAGCCGCTCCCAATAGGCGGCGACGCGCGGCAGGCCGCCATCACCGATGCGGAGGAACTCGGCGAGCATCAGCGCATAGCCGACCGAGATGTCGGCGGCAGTAAAGCGGCCACCGGCGACATGATCGCCTTCGGCCAGCATCGCTTCGAGGCCGCGCAGGCGAGCGAGATACCATTGCCGGTAGTCGTCCGCGACCTGCGGCACCCGCCGCGCCTCAGCCTCCAGCATCGCGTAGCGCAGCACCAGGGTCTGCGGGAAAGTGAGCGTGGCCTCGCCGAACGAAAGCGCGTCGAGATAGGCCGCATAGCCGGACTCGCCGGGAGCGATGGCGAAGCGGCCGTCACCCCGCGTAGTCGCGAGATACTGGCAGATCGCGGCGGACTCGGTCATCCGCGCCTCGCCTTCCAGGAAGAGCGGGATGGTGCCGAGCGGGTTGAGCTCGAGATAGCCGGGCGCGCGGTCCCGTGGCGGGAAGGGCAGCAGTTCCAGCCGATATCCGGCTTCCAGCTCCTCCAGCATCCAGAGCACGCGGAACGAGCGGGCGTCTCGGCAATGATACAGGGTTGGGATCGTCATTGCGGGCTCCACTGGCCTTGGTCGTTGATCGTGCCGATCAGGCCGACGGGAAAACGCGCTTCGCCGGTTATCAGCGCGAGCGTCTCGCTATCCTCGGACGGCACCGTGGCGAGGGTGCGAGCGCCTTCAAGCGTGCGCAGCACGACCACGCCGCGATCGACCGATCCGTCGCGCTGGTACAGGACCGTCGCGCTTTCGAGCGTCGCCGGCCCCGGTTCCGGTTCGACCAGTTCGGGCACCGGTCCGCGCCGGGCATCCGCTGCGGCCTGCACCGAATAGCCGGGAGCGATAGGCACGCCGGGCTCGCGCGACAGGACCAGCGCATGATGCTTGGTGACGAACTCGCCCTGGCCGTAGAGCAACCCGGTGCCGCCACCGCGCAGCACCCGCACCATCGCGCAGGCGGCGTGCAGCATATAGTTGCTGAGCGGGCCGCCGAAGAAGGTCAGGCCGCCGGTGACGCTCGGTTCGACATCGGGGCCGAGACCCAGGCTGCGGCGCGCCATCTTGGGGACGCAGGGGAAGCAGCTGTACAGCTCGAGCGCGTCGAAGCCGCCGGGCGCCAGCGCCGATGCCGCGGCGAGTACCGCGTCCTGCGCCGGGCTCCCTGCGAACCCATCGCGCGCGAGGAAATCGCGCGGCTCGCTGGCCGCCGCCCCGCCGAGGATATGGATCATGCGCTGGTCGGGGATGCCGGCCGCGCGGGCGACCTCAAGGCTGGTGACGATCACCGCCGCGCCCTGGTTCACCGCCGGGTTGGCAACCATCAGCTTGGTATAGGGCCAGGCGATCAGCCGGTTGGCCTCGGAAGGCGTGACGATCTCATGCGCGGTCGGGGCCTTGCGCATCCAGGTCCGGGGGTTCTCGGCGGCGGCCTTGGCGTATCGCGCCCAGAGCGTGCCCGACTCCGCCCGTGCTTCCTCCGGCGATTGGCCCCAGGCGGCGGCGCTGGCCATCTCGAACAGCGGATAGACCTGGGTAGGGGTCGACAGGCCGTGGCGCAGCGCGAGCGGGTGGACGATATCGGCCCCGCGTAGCGGCGAGGGTGCGTCCCTGGCGAAGGGCGTCCAGGGTGGCATCTCGCCTTCGCGCTTGGCCCGCGCCGCACTGTGCTGCGCCTCCGCACCGCAGACCAGCGCAACCTTGCTTTCCCCCCGGGCGATCCGCAGCGCCGCTTCGTGGAGCAGGCCGATCGGGGATTCGCCGCCAACCTCGTGAAAGGCCCGTGTACGCGGTGCGATGTCGAGCTCGGCGCAGAGCGACGCGGCGACATCCGCATAGCGCCAGCTGACGATGCTCACCACGTCGAGCGCATCGACCTGGCCGAGCAGCCCGACACCGGCATCCGCATCGGCGGCGCGCACGGCCTCGGCCATCAGCGTCAGCGGCTCCTTGGCCGACGCAATCGCGAAGGGGCGGTCGATCGACTCCCCGATGCCCACAATCACGGGCGTGTCTGGCGCCATTTTCCTCTCCCTGGTCGCCCACCCGGTATCGCCGCCCGCCCCGGCCTGCGGAACTATCACTAGCGATAGCAGCGCATTTCCGCGGTTCGGCTATGCTGCGCATCGGAGAGCGGAAACCGCTTCCGAGGAGAGGAGAGAGGGCCGAATGCATCCCTGCGTCCACGCCGAAACCGCGCCGGAGAAACCCGCGCTGATCCTGGCCGAAACTGGCCAGACCCTGACCTACGGCGAGCTTGAAGCCCGCTCGAACCAGGCGGCGCAGCTGTTCCGCGCGCTGGGTTTCCAGCCGGGTGATGCGATCGCGGTGCTGCTCGAAAACCATTTCCGCTTCCTCGAGATCGCCTGGGGCGCGCAACGGGCCGGGCTGTATTTCGTCGCGGTATCCTCGCGGCTGACGGCGAGCGAAGCCGCGTTCATTGTGCAGGACAGCGGCGCGCGGGTGCTGATCTCCTCCCGGGCACTGGCATCGGTTGCGAGCGCGGTGGCGGCGGAAGTGGCGCTGGACGACGTGGCGCTGTTCATGCTCGATGGCGCCGTGCCGCCTTTCCGCGGCTGGGAAGCCGAGGCCGGCGCGATGCCGACCAGCCGCATCGCAGACGAGCGCGCCGGCACCGACATGCTCTATTCCTCGGGCACCACCGGGCGGCCCAAGGGCATCCGCCCGCAGCTGCCCGAGACCGACATCACCATGCCCAACGCCATGGTCGGCATCGCCCGGCATGCGGCGGTGGACGGCGATACCGTCTATCTCTCCCCCGCCCCGCTCTACCACGCCGCGCCGCTGCGCTGGTGCATGGCGGTGCACCGGCTGGGCGGCACGGTGGTCGTCATGGAGAAGTTCGACCCCGATCAGGCGCTGGCGCTGATCGAGCGGCACCGGGTGACGCATGCGCAATGGGTGCCCACCCATTTCATCCGCATGCTCAAGCTGCCCGACGAAGCCCGCAGCCGGCACGACCTGACCAGCCTGCGCATGGCGATCCATGCCGCCGCGCCCTGCCCCGTGCCGGTCAAGCAGGCGATGATCGACTGGTGGGGGCCGGTGCTGCTCGAATATTATGCCGGGACCGAAGGCAATGGCCTGACGATGATCGGCGCCAGGGACTGGCTGGCCCACCCCGGATCGGTGGGTCGCGCGGTGCTGGGGACGATCCGGATCTGCGACGAGGAAGGCGAACCGCTGCCCACCGGCGAAACCGGGCTGGTCCATTTCGAAGGTGGGCCCGGATTTCACTATCACAACGATCCTGAGAAGACCGAAGCTGCCGCCAACCGCCATGGCTGGACCACGCTGGGCGATGTCGGCCATGTCGATGCCGACGGGTTTCTCTACCTTACCGACCGCAAGAGCTTCATGATCATTTCCGGCGGGGTGAACATCTATCCGCAGGAGATCGAGAACCTGCTGGTGCTCCATCCCAAGGTGGCCGATGTGGCGGTGATCGGGGCACCGCACCCCGATATGGGCGAACAGGTTATCGCGGTGGTCGAGCCAGGGGAGGGATTCGAACCTTCCTCCGCGCTCGCCGAGGAACTGGCCGAATGGCTCGCCCCGCAGCTCTCCCGCGTGAAGCAGCCGCGGCGGATCGATTTCGTCGACCAACTGCCGCGCCACCCCACGGGCAAGCTCTACAAAAGGCTGCTGCGCGACCGCTACTGGGCGCAAGTCGAGGCCTGACCGATTCAAGGAGCGGCCGGCCTGGAAACCGGCCGCCCAAGCCAGCCAGATGAAATCCTACATTGCAAGGCGCTCACAGCGTCTTGAGATACTCCAGCAGCGCCAGCCGCTCGGCATCGGTGAGCGACTGGGTGAAGGTATGGCCGCCATTGCCGTCGCCATAGAGGTTGCTGTTGAAGCTCATCCGCGAACGGATCTGCTCGTCGGTGATCGGCGGCGGCGTCTGGTAGGCCAGGTTGAGATAGCCCGCCGCCGAATTGGCGAAGGCCGAATAGAAGCGGTCCGGCGTCGCCTGGCCGTTGCACGGCTGATAGGGCGGGACCGAAGGCGAGCTGCTGCAGTTCAGCGTCTCGTACTTCCAGCCGAGCTTGGCGAAGTCGTAGGACGCATAGCTATAGTCATAGCCCTGGTTCTTGCCGCCGATGCCCGCCGGCGAATAGGGCCGCTTCCACACCGCCGGACGATCCGACGGCTTCAATATGCCCCAGATATCGGGGACGCTGCCATTGTGCAGGAACGGCCCGCCCGCCCAGGCGCCATAGAGCGGCGGCGAGACATAGCCCTTGGGCTCGACCCATTCGTTCGGCCCGAGCGGCGAATAGATCGGCCCGCCATTGTCATAGACCGCGCGATAGACCCGGCGGATCGAGCTGGCGATC
This sequence comes from Sphingomonas kyeonggiensis, assembly GCF_014204495.1. GTDB lineage: Bacteria > Pseudomonadota > Alphaproteobacteria > Sphingomonadales > Sphingomonadaceae > Sphingomonas > Sphingomonas kyeonggiensis_A. The sequence goes on from NZ_JACHLN010000004.1 coordinate 518,086, forward strand.
AGCGACTCGACCGGATAGCCATACCAGCTCGGGCTGAGCGAGTTGTACGCCCACCAGCTGCTGTTCCAGGCGCGGCGCTGGCGCGGATCGGCGAACAGGTTGAACCGGCGCGGATCGGTCTGGATCGTCTCGATCGGCGTGACATTGCCCGGCAGGCCCTTGAGCCGCGGATCGGGCAGATAGGCGGTGTCGTTGGCATAGCGCGGCGAATAGACGCCGTGGCAGCTCGCGCAGGAGCCGTTGCCCGGCTGGCGCGGAATCTCGACATTGGCGCCGTTCGCCCAGAGATCGCGCTGGTGGAAGATCACCGCGCCCTGCTCGGCCAGCAGCCGATCGATCGTGCCGGGATATTTGGGCGCCGAGAGCGAGAGCAGGAAGTTGTTGATGTCCTCGAAATCGCTCTCCAGCGCGCGCCGGCCCGCGGCATCGCGGGTGATCGAGGCGACACCGAACGCCATCTCCGAATGGACGTTGTCCGAAGTCAGCGAACCGTCCCAGAACTGCCGCGTCTTGAAGGCACGGTTGAACCAGGCCGGCGCCTTGGTCATGCCGCCTGCCGGCGTGTCGGGCGTATATTCGAGCAGGCTGGGGGCGAGCTGCAGCGTGTCCATGTCGAACAGGGCGGGCAGCAGGGTGATCAGGCCGATCGCGTCGCTGGAGCCGCGGCCGTCGCTCCACGGGATCGGCAGCGCGAGGCCGAGCCAGGTGACCGGGCTGGTGCGGAACAGGTCCGAGGCGAGCAGGCCGGCGTCGTTGGCGCTGTTGGCCAGGCCCCAGGTGAAGCCGGACTCGCTCGCATTGCCCAGCCGCGAGTCATGGCAGGCCGAGCAGGACGCGGTGATCGTGCCGGTCCATTTGCCGTCATCGCCCTTGCCCTGGATCAGGCCGAGCGGGAGCTGGCCCGAGCCGCCATTGGTGGTGTTCGGGTTCTCGCCCGGCAGCGGATAGGGATTGCGGAAGGGCGCGGGATAGAAGCCGTAGCGCTTCTCGACCTGCTCGTTGAAATCGGCGGGCTTGGAGGAGAGCCCCCAGACCGCCCAGACCTTGTCGTAATCCTGGGCGCGCGAGAAGGGCAGGAAATATTGCCGCGTCTCGAGGTTCTGCTTGCCGCGCGCGACGCTGGCGCGCCAGGCGCCGCAGGTGCTGGGCCGCGCCGGCAGCCGGTTGACCCAGGGCGCCCCCGGATTGTGCAGGTTGGTGAAGAAGGAATTGAAGCGGACCGCGCCGTTCGGGTTCGAATTGACGCTGGGCACGATCAGCGTGCGCGGATCGACCGGCAGCGGCGTCGCATCCGACTTGCCGGCGCACCCGGCGGCGAGCGGCGAGCGGATCGCGGCTTCGTCGAGCAGCGGCTGGGTCTGTGCCAGCGCGGCGGGGGCAAGCGTGAGGGGTATCGCAGCGCTCGCGAGCAGGGCAGTCCAGTTGGCCATCGCACCTTCTCCCATTGTCGCCGGTCACCCCTGCGGACGGGCCGCATGTGCCGGCATTTGATCGGAAAATGCTGCGAGGGTGCGGAGGCGGCAAGCTGGCGAACGTGGCAGGTTTGGGTGCGTTATCCCCCGCTTACTCCGTCATCCCCGCGAAGGCGGGGATCCAGGGTAGCTCGGGTGGACGAGGCAATTGCACGTATCGCCAGTGGAGGCGTGCGCGGAAGCCGAGAGGGCATTTCCCGTGACTCTGGATCCCCGCCTGCGCGGGGATGACGGGGTTGAGTTTGGGTCACCGCCTTCAATCCTCCCCCGGAGGGGGAGGATTGGTTCCGTTCCCCGGCGAAGGCCGGGGCCCAGTTTCGGCGTACTATCGATGGCGCAGGAGACTCACGAACGACATGGCAACTGGACCCCGGCCTTCGCCGGGGAACTGTAGTGCCAAGTGCCGCATCCCGAAGCTCACCCAAGCCCTACAGCCGCGTCAGCGGCCTGCCTTCCGTCCCCAGGCATTGCCCCGAGCGCTTCGCGTCCATCGTCATCGTGACCGATACCTTGCCCGCCGCGCCCGGCTGCTGGGCGCTCTGGCTGTCGGTGGTGACGACCAGCTTGTAGGTGTCGCGGGCATAGCTGCCCGACATCGCCATCGAGCGGGTGCCCATCTGGTCCGAGCAGCGCAGCATGCCGTCGATCCTGCCCTTGCCCATCGCGAAGCGCTCATAGCGGCAGGCCTGGTTCTCCTCGCCGACATAGAAGGCGCCCTTCTTCACGTCCGCGGCGGTCAGGCAGCTCGCGGCCACCTGGGGCTGGCGCATGCTCGCCTTGAGCTTGTCGACGAACCCCGCCGGCATGCCCGGGGCATCGACCTGGTTGAGGGTGATCCTGGTCTCCCAGCGCCCGGGCTGGGCGAAGTCACTGCTGGCCGCGACCTTGCGGATCTGCTGGGCGACGACCGAGCCCGATTCATTGCGCAGATCGACGCTCGAACCCCAATCGCAGCCGGCCACAAGCAACAGGAAGGGGATCGCCGATCCCACCTGAAATCGCGTCATCCAACTCTCCCATTTCGCTCCGTTTTCTGGCTTCCGGAGGCTGCTTGTTTGATGCAGACCATCGCCTGCCGGCAAAACAGATCAAGCTGGTACCCGTTACAGGGTTCGGGAGAGAGGCATGGCGATCGAACGCGACCAGGCGTGGGCCGAGACCACGCTGCTGATCGAGGAAGTGCGCGAAGCGGGGCTGGCGATCGGCCTGCCCTTTGTCGCGGCGCAGGGCGACATCGCCGACCCCGAGCCGATGCGCGATGCCGATGGCCGCCCCTATGCCGAGACGCATTTCCAGTGGCTCGATCCCTCGGACCAATATTGGCACAATCGCCGGCTCGCGCTGCATGCGCCCTTCCTGCAGGTGGCGCGGGTGATGGCCGAGCCGTGCTTCTATGCCGAGGGCCGGCTCGGCACCTGGCGGACCAGCGCGCTGCTCGAGTCGATCGACTGCCGGCAGGTGACCGCGACCACGGGGATCGCGGCGGCGATCATCGCGCCGGTGCACCTGCCGCGCGCGATCGTCGGCGCGGTGGTGTGGGCCGGGCGCGAGGGCGACGCGATCGAGCAGAAGTTCGCGAAGCATGCGGTGCGGCTGCAGGGACTGGCGCTCAAGCTGGTGGCGAGCCATGCCGAGGCCTCCTCGCGGCTGCGCGCGGCGTCGGGGCCGATGGTGCTGACCCGGCGCGAGGTCCAGTGCCTGCGCTGGGCGGCGGCGGGCAAGACCGATGGCGAGATCGGGATCATCCTGTCGCTGTCGACCTCGACGGTGCGGTTCCATTTGCGCAATGCGGGGGGCAAGCTGGGCAGCACCGGACGGGCGCAGGCGATCCAGATCGCGGCGGGGCTGGGGTTTGTGAGCGCGCGGTAGGTTTCGACACTCCCGGCCCCTTCCGTTCCCCGGCGAAGGCCGGGGGTCCAGTTTCGGCGCACTCTCGATGGCGCCGGAGACTCTCGAGCGACATGGCAACTGGGCCCCGGCCTTCGCCGGGGAACTGGAAGGTGGCGGGGAAGCGACTTGCGCTCTTCCCGCCCTAGCACTTCTCGCAGTTGCCGCATCCGCCTGCTTCGCCAAGGCTTTACCGGTGGAGGACCGGTGGTGAATTTCGAGCTTTCCGAAGAACAGGCGATGCTGCGCGACATGCTGCGGCGCTATCTGCGCGAGCAGTATGACTTCGAGACGCGGCGGGCGCGGGTGGGCGCCGGGCGCGGGCAGGATGCGGCGCTGTGGCGCGCGCTGGCGGAGCTGGGGATCCTCGGCGTGCTGCTGCCCGAGGCGGCCGGCGGCATGGGTGGCGGGCCGATCGAGGCGATGCTGGTTTCCGAGCTGCTCGGCGAGGCGCTGGTCGCGGAACCGTTCCTGGAGACGGTGGTGATCGGCGCGGCGCTGCTGGCGCACGGCGGCGCGCGAGCCGAGGCCTTGCTGGCGGAGATCGCCGGCGGCGCGGTGCGGATCGCGTCGTCACTCGAGCCCGCGATGCTCGCGGCCGAGCCGGCGCCGGGGGGCTGGCATCTTCGGGGCAAGCTTTCGGTGGTGGTCGGTGTGCCGGGGGCGAGCCATCTGGTCGTGGCGGCGCGGACTTGCGGAGACGGGCCTTCGCTGTTCCTGGTCGAGGCCGGAACGCCGGGGGTAACGATCCAGGGCTATCAGCTGATCGACGACCGGCCGGCCGGGGATGTCGAGATCGATGCGCACCTGCCCGGCGATGCGCTGCTCGGCGCGCCGGGTGCGGCGGGGCCGGTGATCGAAGCGGTGCTCGATGCGGCGCGGGCCGCACTGTGCGCCGAGGCGGTGGGCGTGCTGCGGCGCATGCTCGACGATAGCGTGGAATTCGCCAAGCAGCGGCGGCAGTTCGGCCAGCCGCTGGCGGCTTTCCAGGCGCTGCAGCACCGGATGGTCGACATGTTCCTGGCGCTCGAACAGGCCGTGTCGGCGAGCCATCTCGCGACGCTCAACCTGGGGGCGCCGCCCGAGGCGCGGGCGCGCGCGGTCGCCGCGGCCAAGGCGACGATCGGCAAGGCGGCGCGCTTCATCGGCGAGAACGCGGTGCAGCTCCACGGCGCGATGGGAATGACCGACGAGCTGGCGGTCGGCCATTATTTCAAGCGGGCGACGGTGATCGCGCAGAGCTTCGGCAGCACCGATGCGCAGGTGGCGCGCTATGCGGCGCTGATGCGGGCGGCGTAGGTCGTAGCAATATTCGGTGTTCCCCGGCGAAGGCCGGGGCCCAGTCTCGACGCAGCATCGATGGCGCGGGAGACTCTCGAACCACATTGCAACTGGGCCCCGGCCTTCGCCGGGGAACCGTTAAAGCAAGCAGCGCGCCCTGGACATCACAGCCCCAGCACGGCTTTCGCCAGGATATTGCGCTGGATCTCGTTCGATCCCGCATAGATCGAGCCGGCGCGCTCGTTGAGGTAGCGCAGCGGGGCGAGCGCCTGCCAGGGGGCGCCGGTGGCGTGGCCGTCGGCCGGCGGGGTGTAGGCGGGGATCGCGCCGCCGGGCATTACGACATGCGGCTGATAGGCGAGGCCCTGGGCGCCCGCCGCCTCGAGATGGAGCGCGGCCAGGTCCTGCGCCAGCTCGGTGCCGAGGATCTTCATCATCGAGGCAAGCGCGCCGACGCTGGCGCCTTCGCTGGCCGAGAGCAGGCGCAGCTCCATCATCTCGAGCACATCGATGCGGATGCGCAGCTCGGCGAGGCGGGTGGCGAGGACGGAGTCGGCGAGCCGCTCTGCGGCCGCGGCTTCGATCTCGCTGACGCGGACCTGGAGCGCGGGCGCGTAGGCACCGCCGCGCTCGAATTCGAGCAGGTATTTCGCCACCGACCAGCCGGCATCGACTTCGCCCAGCACATTGGCGCGCGGGGCGCGGACATTGTCGAAGAACACCTGGTTCTGCACATGCTCGCCCGAGGTCATCAGGATCGGGCGGACCTCGATGCCGGGCAGGTCCATGGGGACGAGCAGGAAGGTGATGCCCTGTTGCGGGCGGCCCTGTTTCGAGGTGCGGACGAGGCAGAAGATCCAGTTCGCCTCGGTGGCGTGGGTGGTCCAGATCTTCGAGCCGTCGAGGATGAAGTCGTCGCCGTCCGGCTCGGCGCGCATCTGGAGCGAGGCGAGGTCGGAGCCGGCGCCGGGCTCGGAATAGCCCTGGCAGAAGAAGACTTCGCCGGTGAGGATGCGGGGGAGGAACCAGGCCTTCTGCTCGGGGGTGCCGAAGCGGATGATGACATGGGCGACCATGTGGATGCCCATCGGCGAGAGCGAGGGCGCGCCGGCCGCGATGCGCTCGCGGTTGAAGATGTAATGCTGGGCGACGCTCCAGTCGCAGCCGCCATGCTCGACCGGCCAGTGCGGGGCGGCCCAGCCGCGCGCGTGGAGGATGTGCTGCCAGGCCATGCTGGCTTCGTGATCGGGATAGACGCTGGTCGCCAGCGTGCCGGCGCGGCGGATCTCGGGGGTGAGCTTGTCGGCGAGGAAGGCGCGCACCTCGTCGCGGAAGGCGAGCTCGGCCTGGGTCCAGTCCATGTCCATGCGGGGCTCCTTCAGGCGAGTACGGGTTCGGGGGAGAGCATGGCCGCCAGGCGGCGGGCGATGATTGCCTCGGCCTCCTCGACGATGCGCTCGACCAGTTCGCGGACGGTGGGGATGTCGTGGATCAGGCCCTGGACCATGCCGGCGGTCCAGATGCCGTGATCGGTGTCGCCGGACACCAGCCCCTCGCGGCCGCGGGCGCCCTTCACCAGGGCGGCGACATCCTCGAACGGGCGGCCCTCGCGCTCGATCGCGACGACCTGCTCGGCGATGCGGTTGCGGGCGACCCGGGCGCTGTTGCGGTAGGAGCGGAAGATCAGCTCGGTCGCGCGCTCGTCGTTTGCGACCATCGCCGCCTTGAAATTGTCGTGGATCGGCGCCTCGCGCGTGGCGCAGAAGCGGGTGCCCATGTTGATGCCGTCGGCGCCGAGCGCGAGGGCCGCCGCCAGCCCGCGGCCGTCGCCGAAGCCGCCGCTGGCGAGGATCGGGACCTTCACCTTGTCGGCGGCGGCGGGGATCAGGATCAGGCCGGGGATATCGTCCTCGCCCGGATGGCCGGCGCATTCGAAACCGTCGATCGAGATCGCATCGACCCCCATCCGCTCGGCGGAGAGCGCGTGGCGGACGGCGGTGCATTTGTGGATCACCTTGACGCCGGCGGCCTTGAAATCGTCGACATGCTCCTGCGGCTTGTAGCCGGCGGTCTCGACGATCCCGACGCCGCTCTCGATGATCGCGCGGCGATACTCCGCATAGGGCGGCGGGTTGATCGAGGGGAGGATCGTCAGGTTCACCCCGAAGATCCTGTCGGTGCGCTCGCGGACCCGGGCGATCTCCTTCACCAGCGCCTCGGGCGTCGGCTGGGTGAGCGCGGTGAGGAAGCCGAGCGCGCCGGCCTCGGCGACGGGGGCGACGAGATCGGCGGTGCCGACCCACATCATCCCGCCCTGCACGATCGGATGCTCGACGCCGAAAGCCTCGGTGAAACGGGTGCGGATCATGGATTTTCCTCCTTAGAGCGACTGGCCGTCATCGACGGTGACCACCGATCCGGTGACGAAGCGGCTCGCCGGGCCGCACAGATAGGCGACCGCCCCGTCGAGCGCGTCGCCGTCCATCAGCCGGCGGCGGGGCCATTTGGCGATCTGCCTGTGCCCGGCTTCGGTGCCGAACCAATCGGCGTTGAGATCGGTCTCGATATAGCCGGGGCACAGGATGTTGAGGTTGACGCCCTTGTTCGCCCAGTCGCGCGCCAGCACCCGGCCGAGCTGGAGTACCGCGGCCTTGGAGGCGCTGTACGCCGCCAGCCCGGCCGAGACCGACTGGGCGGTGATCGACGATACGATCAGCACGCGCCCGTCCGCCCTGGCCGCGATCATCCGCCGGGCGCCTTCGCGGACGGTGAGGAACACGCCGCGGACATTGACCGCCAGCACCTGGTCGAACGCCGCGATGTCGAGATCGAGCGCGGGGCCCTCCATGTTCATGCCGGCATTGGCGATGACCGTATCGACCGTGCCGAACGCGGCTTCGGCAGCGTCATAGGCGGACTGGACCGAGGCTTCGTCGGTGACGTCCATCGCCACGCCGATCGCCTCCCCGCCCCCGGCGACGATCGAGTCGCGCAATTCGGCGAGCAGCGATTCGCGGCGGGCAGCGAGCACCAGCCGAGCACCACGCGATGCCAGGAGGCGGGCGAACCGCGCGCCCAGCCCGGAGGACGCGCCCGTCACCAGCGCCACGCGCCCCGCAAGATCGCGTTCCCCGTTGCCCACGCCTCTCCACTCCGCTAGTTGTTTCTCGATTTAATTAGCCGAATAAATGCGAAAGAAACAAAGCGCGAGAGGAAATTTAGTCATGCAGATAAATTCGGTCGCCCAGCTCGATGTGGCGGGCGGTATCGCGACGCTCACGCTCGATTCCCCGCCGGTGAACGCGCTGTCCGCCGCGGTGCGCGACGGGCTCGACCAGGGCTTTCGCGCGGCGATCGAGGATGAAGCCGTGCAGGGCATCGTGCTGATCTGTGCCGGGCGCACCTTCATCGCGGGTGCCGATATCAGCGAATTCGACAAGGCGCCGACGGGCGCGCCGCTGCACGACGTGCTCGCGCTGATCGAGGGATCGCCCAAGCCGGTGGTCGCGGCGATCCACGGTACCGCGCTGGGCGGCGGGCTGGAGACGGCCCTGGTGTGCGACTACCGCGTCGCAACCCCTTCCGCGAAGCTCGGGCTGCCCGAAGTCGCGCTCGGCCTGCTGCCCGGCGCCGGCGGCACCCAGCGGCTGCCGCGCGTGGTCGGTGCCGAAGCGGCGCTGGAGATGATGGCGATCGGCAAGCCGGTGCGCGCAAAGGATGCGCTGGCGATGGGGCTGGTCGATGCGATCACCGGCGAGGAGACGCTGCACGCCGATGCGGTGGCGTTCCTCAAGGCTCGGCTCGACACACCGCGCACTCGCATCCGCGACCGTACCGACAGGATCGCCGGGCAGGATCCCGCGCTGTTCCACGCCTTCCGCGCCAAGCATGCCCGCGCCTTCAAGGGCTTCAAGGCACCGGAGAACATCATCAAGGCGGTCGAGGCCGCGGTCACCCTGCCCTTCGACGCGGGCATGAAGCGCGAGGCGGAACTGTTCTGGGAGCTGTTCCGCAGCCGCGAATCCGCCGCGCAGCGCTACTTCTTCTTCGCCGAGCGCCAGACCGCCAAGGTGCCCGACCTGGCCGCCGACCTGCCCGAGATTCCGGTGCGGCGCGTCGGCGTGATCGGCGCGGGCACGATGGGCGGTGGCATCGCGATGAACTTCCTCAATGTCGGGCTGCCGGTGACGATCGTCGAGCAGGCGCAGGAAGCGCTCGACCGCGGCGTGGCGACGATCCGGCGCAACTATCAGGTGACGGTCGACAAGGGACGGATGACCGCCGAGCAGCTCGAGCAGCGCATGGCCCTGCTCACCCCCAGCCTGGAGTTCGAGGCGCTGAGCGCAGTCGACCTGGTGATCGAGGCGGTGTTCGAGAAGCTGTCGCTCAAGCAGGAGATCTTCGCGCGGCTCGACAAGGTGGCGAAGCCGGACGCGATCCTGGCGACCAACACGTCCTTCCTCGATGTCGATGCGATCGCCGCCGCGACCGGGCGGCCCGAAAGCGTGGTCGGCATGCACTTCTTCTCGCCGGCCAATGTGATGAAGCTGCTGGAGGTGGTGCGCGGTGCCGAGACCGATCCGCAGGTGGTCGCCGCCGCGATGGCGATCGGCCGCCGGATCGGCAAGGTCGCGGTGCTGAGCAGGGTGTGTGACGGCTTCATCGCCAACCGGATGATGGCGCCGCGCATGGCCGCCGCCCAGGCGCTGATCCTCGAAGGGCCGCTGCCCTGGGAGGTGGACCAGGTGATGCTCGACTATGGCTTCCCGATGGGGCCGTTCGCGATGCTCGACCTGGTCGGGCTCGACGTGATCGGCTGGGATGCGGCGACGAGCAGCTCTTCGAGCGTGGTGGAAATACTGTGCGAGATGGGCCGCTGGGGGCAGAAGAAAGGCGGCGGCTATTATGACTATGACGAGAAGCGCCGGGCCGCGCCCTCGCCTATCGCCGAGCAGGTGATCCGCGACTTCGCGGCGAAGACCGGGGTGGCGCAGCGCCAGTTCAGCGACGCGGAGATCGTCGCGCGGCTGCTCTATCCGGTGGTCAATGAAGGCGCCAAGATCCTTGAGGAAGGCGTGGCGATCCGCGCCTCCGACGTCGATGTCGCGCTGGTCTATGGCTATGGCTGGCCGGTGTTCACCGGCGGCCCACTGTTCTGGGCGGACGGCGTGGGGCTGGCGAAGATCGCCGATGCGCTGGAGGAAATGGGGCATACCCCCTCCCCGCTGCTGCGCGCGCTTGCGGAGCAGGGCAAGCCGATCCACCAATATCGCAGCGTGGCGCCGGTGGGGCGGGTTGTGGAAGTGGCTTAGGGTATCGGTTCCCCGGCGAAAGCCGGGGCCCAGGGTAACCGAGCGGTTTCCTTTGCGACCCTGGGCCCCGGCTTTCGCCGGGGAAGCAAAGAGCTGAAACTCGATAGAATCGAAGACCACCAAGGAGACGGGATGTGCTGAACACCAACGGGCGCACCGCCTATGACGAGGAACAGGCGCTGTTCCGCGACCAGGTGCGCAGGTTCTTCGATGCCAAGCTGACGCCCAATCTCGAGCGCTGGGAGGAGGAAGGCATCGTCGATCGCCAGTTCTGGCGCGATTGCGGCGAGGCCGGGCTGCTCTGCCCGACCATGCCCGTGGAATATGGCGGGCTGGGCCTCGACTTCGGCTACAACGCCGTCATCGGCGAGGAGCTGGCCTGGTCCGGCTCGTCGGCGGGCATCACGCTGCAATCGGATATCGTTGCCGACTATATCCTCCACTACGGATCGGAGGAGCAGAAGCAGCAATGGCTGCCGGGGATGATCTCGGGCGAAGTGATCACCGCGATCGCGATGACCGAGCCGGGCGCGGGATCGGACCTGCAAGGCGTGAAGACCACCGCGCGCAAGGACGGCAACCATTATGTCGTCAACGGCTCCAAGACCTATATCACCAATGGCCAGAACGCCGACCTGATCATCGTCGTCGCCAAGACCGATCCCGAGGCGGGGGCGAAGGGGACGTCGCTGATCCTGGTCGAGGCCAGCCGCGAAGGCTTCGCGCGCGGGCGCAACCTCGACAAGATCGGCCAGCATTCGGCGGATACGTCCGAGCTGTTCTTCAACGATGTCCGCGTGCCCATCACCAATTGCCTGGGCGAGGAAGGGCGCGGCTTCGCCTATCTGATGAACCAGCTGCCGCAGGAACGCCTGTCGATCGCGGTGGGCGCGCAGGCGGCGGCGCAGCGGGCGTTCGACGAGGCGCTGGCCTTCGTCAAGGAGCGCAAGGCGTTCGGCAAGATGGTGTTCGACTTCCAGAACACGCGCTTCGTGCTGGCCGACCTGGCGAGCAAGCTGCAGGTTGGCTGGGCGCATCTCGACTGGGCGATCCGGCGGCATGTCGCCGGCGAGCTGACCGCGGTGGAGGCCTCGGCGGCGAAGCTGTGGCACACCGACCTGCAGGGCGAAGTGTGCGACGCGGCGCTGCAGCTGCACGGCGGGGCGGGATACATGAACGAGTATCCGATCGCGCGGCTGTGGCGCGATGCCCGGGTTTCGCGGATCTATGGGGGGACGAACGAGATCATGAAGGAAGTGATCGGGCGGTCGCTTTGAACCTCGTCACCCCGGGCCTGAGCCTGGGCGACGGAAACTGGAGAGGGCAGCCATGAACGTCAGCGAAGCCGTCGCCAGCCGCCGCTCGGTGCGGGCATTCCTCGACAAGCCGGTCGACGGGGACCTGCTGCGTGATCTCATACGACGCGCCGGGCGGGCCCCTTCGGGCGGCAATCTCCAGCCCTGGCATGTCCATGTCGTGTCGGGCGACGCGATGGCGCGGCTGAAGGCGATCATGCGCGCGCGGCTGGCCGAGGCGCCGTTCGGCGATCCGCCCGAATACGCCGTCTACCCCGCCCCGCTCGGCGAACCCTATCGCAGCCGCCGCTTCCAGGTGGGCGAGGCGATGTATGCCGGTCTCGGCATTCCGCGCGAGGACAAGGCCGCGCGGCTGCGCTGGTTCGCCGGCAACTGGCAGTTCTTCGGCGCGCCGGTGGGGCTGTTCTGCACCCTCCGCCGCGATCACGGGCCGCCGCAATGGTCCGATTGCGGGATGTTCCTGCAGACGCTGATGCTGCTCCTGCGCGAAGCCGGGCTCGACAGCTGCGCGCAGGAGGCCTGGTCGGCGCATCACGCGACGGTGCGCGACTTCCTGGGTGTGCCCGAGGAGCAGATGCTGTTCACCGGCATGGCGATCGGCTTTCGCGATCCCGATTCGCCGCTCAACCGGTTTCCGGTCGAACGCGCGCCGATTGGGGAATGGGCGCGCTTTCACGACTGAGGCGCGGCTGTTGATTTGGTGATCCGATTGTTCCCCGGCGAAGGCCGGGGCCCAGTTGCAATGTCGGTCGTGAGGTTCCCGCGCCTTGGATAATGCGCCGAAACTGGGCCCCGGCCTTCGCCGGGGAACGGAAAAGTTGAGCGCGGGCCGACTCGCTGCCGCCAATTGCTCCGATCCGGACCGAAAGCCGCCCCTCGCCAGCCCCTGAAAGCGCTTTCAAGGGCGATGCTGCACCCCGTCCTGTCGCAGCGATGCAACAGTTTGCATCAATCCGAATTTGGAACCGCTTCCAATCGACATGGTCCAATTGACAGACGGAAAACCGATGATAGCGATAACATCAGGGAGGCACTTCGCTCGCCCGAAATAAATAAAAAGTCGCGCCCGGAAAGTGGCGCTTAGAGGAGGGGTTATGACTAGCTTCAAGCGCACACCTATACTTGCGCGTTCTGCATCCATCTTCGCCATGGCCGCCGGCCTTGCCATGCCCAGCTTCGCCCATGCGCAGGCCGACAACGCTGTCAGCACGGCGCAGACTGCGGACGCCGGCGGCCAGGACGCCCAGGATGACGGCGCGATCGTCGTCACCGGCATCCGCGCCAGCCTCGAGCGCTCGATCCAGATCAAGCGCGAGGCGCCGGGCATCGTCGACGCGATCTCGGCCGAGGACATCGGCAAGTTCCCCGACACCAACCTGGCGGAATCGCTGCAGCGCATCCCGGGCGTGTCGATCAACCGCACCAACGGCGAAGGCTCGCAGGTCACCGTCCGCGGCTTCGGCCCGACCTACAACATGGTGACGCTGAACGGCCGCCAGCTGGCGACCGCGGCGGTGTCGGTGGTCGGCGGCGACCAGAATGCCGACGGCGCGCAGGGCACCAGCCGCTCGTTCGACTTCTCGAACCTGGCGACCGAAGGCGTGCGCACGCTGGAGGTCTACAAGACCGGCCGCGCGGCGGTTCCCTCGGGCGGCATCGGCGCGACGATCAACGTCGTCTCGCGCAAGCCGCTCGACGACAACAAGAGCGGCCTCAACGGCAGCATCGGCGCCAAGGCGGTCTATGACACCAGCGTCAACGACTGCATCGACTGCGGCTCGAAGGTCACCCCGGAATTCTCGGGCGTGGTCAGCTGGAGCGATCCGGACCAGCGCTTCGGCGTGATGCTGTTCGGCAGCTACCAGAAGCGCAACTACACTTCGATCGCGGCGACCTCGAACGACTGGAACATCGTTCCGTACAGCACCTTCCTGACCGGCGGCTTCGCCCGCTCGGGCGGCGCCTGCCCGGCCGGCACCACGACGCCGACGCCGACCTGCACCGTGGTCAACAACGCGCCGACCAACCCCAACCAGCTGGTCGCGATCCCGAACGACAGCCGCTACCACTATGCCGAGGGCACGCGCGAGCGCATCAACGGCCAGGCGGTCGTCCAGTTCAGGCCGACCGACGCGCTGACGATCACCGCCGACGCGCTCTATGCGCAGAACAAGCAGAAGGAGACCCGTTCGGACCTCTCCAACTGGTTCAGCCGCCCGTTCGACGTGGTGACCTTCGACGGCAACACCACCGTCGCCACCGCGCAGTATCTGCACGAGACGATCAACGGCCAGAAGGACGAGGGCTTCGAGGCCCAGTCGCGCGCGCAGAAGGGCAAGCTGGAGGATTACGGCCTCAACCTCGAATGGCAGTTCGCCAGCAATTTCGGGCTGAAGCTGGACGGCCATATCTCGACCTCGTCGAGCACGCCGGACAATCCCAACGGCGTCAGCTCGACGCTGGTCGGCATGGGCGCCAACGTCGTCGCGTCGCACTCGGTCGACTATTCAAGCGGCATTCCGCGCCAGGACATCACCTTCGGTGCCGCGGGCCCGCTCGACGTCAATGACGTCGGTTCGCAGGTCGGCCGTACCTATCGCTCGACGCAGCAGCAGAAGGTGAAGGAACTGCGCGCCGACTTCGGCTGGAACCTGGGCGAGGAGAGCCGCTTCGACTTCGGCGGCAATTATCGCACCACCGACATGCACCAGACCTTCCGCGCCACGCAGCAGACGCTGGGCGACTGGGGCATCAACAATCCGGGCGACGTGCAGGCGCGCGCACCGGGCGCGCTCCAGGCCTTCTGCCTCGAGTGCAAGTTCCACAAGTTCAACCCCGGCGGCGATCCGGAATCGCAGGTGGCCTTCCGCGGCGTGGCCTCGGACATCTACTCGATCCTGTCGCCCTATTATGCCAGCCAGGGCAAGGCCGTGGGCGTCACCAGCAGCCAGGACAACCGGGTCAAGGAAGAGATCTGGGCGGCCTATGGCCAGCTGACCTGGAAGGGTGAGCTGGGCGGTGCGCCGGCACGCCTCGTCGCGGGCGTCCGCTACGAGCACACCAAGTCGACCACGACGTCGCTGGAAGCCATCCCGTCGGGCATCGCCTGGGTGTCGGACAACGACTTCACCGTGTCGATCTCGAACCAGACCCAGTTCGTTACCGACGGCGGCAGCTACAGCAACCTGCTGCCGCAGGTCGACTTCCAGGTCGAGTTCGCCAAGAACCTGATCGGCCGCCTGTCGTACAGCAAGACGATCGCCCGGCCGAACTACAACAACCTCTACACGGCGACCACGGTGGGCGGCCCGCCGCGCCCGATCAACAATGGCGGCATCGCCACCGCATCGGTCGGCAACGCCCGGCTGCGTCCGCTGGAATCGGACAATTTCGACGCGTCGCTGGAATGGTATTTCAAGCCGGACAGCTACATCTCGGTCGCGTTCTTCGACAAGCGCGTGCGCAACTTCATCGGCAACGGCCAGTTCACCTCCTCGCTGTTCGGGCTTCGCGACCCGAGCTCGGGCGCGGCGGGCAGCCGGTCGGGCTCGGCCAAGAGCGCGCTGGGCGGCCTGGGCGCCGATGTCAGCGACGTGAACCTGTTCGTCATGTCGGCGCTGATCCAGGCAACCGGATCGGTGGCGGCGGCGACCGCGCAGTTCGCGGCCAACTACAATCCGGCCACGCGCTCGCTCGACGACAATTTCGTCAAGACGATCAACAACACCTATGACCTGAACGGCAATGCGAGCGACCCGCTCTACCAGTTCCAGGTGACGCAGCCGATCAACAACAAGGACGCCGAGATCTACGGCGTCGAGCTCGCCGGCCAGTATTTCCTCGGCTCGACGGGCTTCGGCATCGCGGCGGCCTATACGCTGGTGCGCGGCGACGTGGGCTTCAACATCGGGGCCGATCCCTCGCAGGATCAGTTCGCGCTGCTCGGCCTGTCGGACACGTTCAGCGGCACGCTGATCTACGAAAAGCACGGCCTCTCGGCCCGCGTGGCCTATAACTGGCGCGACAAGTTCCTCTCGGGGATCAACCGCCAGGGCTCGCGCAACCCCGAGTTCACCGCGCCGTTCGGCCAGCTCGATGCCACGATCAGCTACGAGTTCACGCCGAACATCGCGCTGACGCTCGAGGGCATCAACCTGACCGAGACCTCGGTGCGGACCTATGCCCGCAACGAGAAGCAGCTCTGGTTCGCGCAGGAGCTCGACCGGCGCTTCCTGCTCGGTGCCCGCTTCAAGTTCTGATCGGACACGACGTTAAGAGGGGGAACTGGGGCTGCCGCCATGCGCGGCGGCCCCTTTCTCTCTGATTGAGGCCGGCTGCGCTTTGCGCCATGCTGGCCGCCAACAAGCTGGATTTCCCGATGTCCCGACCGGTCGCGCTCGACAATGTCGCCCATGCCGATCTCCGCGTCGCGCTCCGCCACGGCGCCGCTTACGGCGAGGCAGTCAACCGCGCGCTCGTCTTCCCCACCGAATTCGGCGAAGCGCAGCGCGACTTCCCGATCCTGTTCCAGCGCGATCCCGCCGAAGGGCTGCAGGCCGTCGCCCTGCTCGGGCTCGACCGCGACGAGAATCTGTTCCTCGATGGCGAGCGCTGGACCAGCCGCCATATCCCGCTGATCCTGCAGCGCGGCCCCTTCCTGATCGGCCTCAATGCCGATGGCGGCGCGCCGGTGATCCAGATCGACCTCGACGATCCGCGCGTCGACGCGGCGGATGGCGAGCCGCTGTTCCTGCCGCAGGGCGGGCAGAGCCGCATGCTCGATCATCTCGGCCGGGTGCTCGGCGCGATCCATGTCGGCATGGCCGATGCCGCGCCGATGTACGCCGCCTTCGACGCGCTGGGGCTGATCCAGCCGGTCGCGCTCGAGCTGATGCTCGACGAGGAGCGGCGCTATGTGATCTCCGACCATGAGGTCCTCTCCGCCGAGAAGCTCGCCGAGCTGGGCCCGGATGCGCTCGACCAGCTCAACCGCGCCGGGCATCTCGGTGCGGCCTTCCTGCTCGCTGCCTCGCTCGGCAACATTTCAAGCCTGATCGAGCGCAAGAACGCACTGGGCGGGGCGTGAACGTCCTCGCCGCCAGCGCGCCCAGGGTCCGCGAGCGGACCGGCGTCGCGCTGGACGCCATTCCCTATGCCGAGCTGCTGGCGGCACAGGCGCCGATCATCCTGCGCGGCGTCGCGAAGGACTGGCCGCTGGTCGCCGCCACCCGCGCGTCCGACGATGCCGCGATCGCCTATGTCGAGCGCTTCGATTCCGGCCAGCCGGTGGTGGGTTTCACCGGGGCGCCGGAGATCGGCGGGCGCTTCCACTACAATGCCGGGCTGACCGGCTTCAATTTCGAGGGCGCCCGGGTCGGCATGGCCGATTTCCTGGAGCGGATCCGCGCGCAGCTGGACGCGCCCTCCCCCGCCAGCTTCTATATCGGCTCGACCGACCTCGACCGGTATCTGCCCGGCTTCCGCGCCGAGAACGACCTGCCGCTGGACGATCCGATGTTCGCGCACGGCGTGCTGGCGAGCATCTGGATCGGCACCCGCACCACCGCGCATGCGCATCACGACATGTCGCATAACATGGCGATCTGCGCCGCGGGCAAGCGCCGCTTCACCCTGTTCCCGCCCAACCAGATCGCCAATCTCTATCCCGGCCCGCTGGAGCCGACGCCGGGCGGGCAGGTGATCTCGATGGTCGACTTCGCCGATCCGGACTTCGCCGCGCATCCCCGCTTCCGCGACGCGATGGCCAGCGCACAGGTGGCCGAGCTGGAGCCGGGCGACCTGCTCTTCTACCCGGCGCTCTGGTGGCATCATGTCGAGGCGCTCGGGCGCTTCAACATCCTGGTCAATTACTGGTGGAACGAGGCGCCGGCATTCCTCGACACGCCGCAGACCACGCTGCTCCACGCCATGCTGAGCCTGCGCGACCGGCCGGACGCCGAGAAGGCGGCGTGGAAGGCGATGTTCGACTATTATGTCTTCGGACCCGCGGACCAGGCCGCGGCGCATCTGCCGGCGCATGCGCAGGGCCCGCTCGCGCCGATCGACGCGACATCGGCGCGGCGGCTGCGCGCCCAATTGATCAACAAGCTCAATCGCTAGGGGAGACGAGATGGACCAGGCACCGGTGCGGCGCGTCGTGATCGCGGGTGGCGGCACCGCAGGCTGGATCGCCGCAGCGGCGCTCGCCAAGCTGCTCGGGCCGCTGCTCGAGATCACGCTGGTGGAAAGCGACGAGATCGGCACGATCGGCGTCGGCGAAAGCACCATCCCGACCGCCCGGACCTTCCACGAGCTGCTCGGCATCGACGAGAAGGCGTTCCTGCGCGACACGCTCTCCACCTTCAAGCTGGGCATATTGTTCGAGGACTGGGCGCGCGAAGGCGATCGCTACATCCACAGCTTCGGCCAGCTCGGCAAATCGAACTGGATGGGCGATTTCCACCATTTCTGGCTGCATGCCCGCGAGGAAGGCTGGGGCGGCGAGCTGGGCGACTATTGCTTCGAACTGCAGGCGGCCAGGGCCGAGCGCTTCGCCATCCCCGACCAGGGGCATATCAACTATGCCTATCACCTCGATGCCGGGCTCTATGCGCGCTTTCTGCGCAAGTTCGCCGAGCCGCTGGGCGTCAACCGGATCGAAGGCAAGATCGAAGCGGTCGAACAGCATCCCGAGACCGGTTTCGTCACCGCGCTCACGCTTGCTTCGGGCGAACGGATCGAAGGCGATCTGTTCATCGACTGCACCGGCTTTCGCGGGCTGCTGATCGAGCAGGCGCTGCACGCCGGCTATGAGGATTGGGGCCACTGGCTGCCCACCGACAGCGCGCTCGCGGTGCAGACCGCCTCGGTCGGCCCGGCGGTTCCCTATACCCGCGCGACCGCGCACCAGGCGGGGTGGCAATGGCGCATCCCGCTGCAGCACCGGGTCGGCAATGGGCTGGTCTATGCCAAGGACTTCCTCGACGACGAGGCCGCCCGCGCGCTGCTCGATGCGCGGATCGAAGGCGAGAAGCTGATCGAGCCGCGGCTGATCCGCTTCAAGGCCGGGCGCCGGCGCAAGGTGTGGGACAGGAATGTCGTCGCGCTCGGGCTGGCCAGCGGCTTTGTCGAGCCGCTGGAATCGACCAGCATCCACCTGATCATGATCGCGATCACCCGGCTGGTGCAGCTCTTCCCGTTCGGCGGGGTGAGCGAAGGCGTGGCGGAGCGGTTCAACGCATTGAGCCGCACCGAGATCGAGCGGATCCGCGACTTCATCATCCTCCATTATCGCCTCAACGAGCGCGCGGATGGCGGCTTCTGGGAGCATTGCCGGACGATGGACATCCCGGACTCGCTCGAGGAGCGGATCGCCGCCTTCCGCGACGGGGCGATCGCCTGGCAGGCCTCGGACGACCTGTTCCGCGTCGACAGCTGGGTGCAGGTGATGCTGGGCCAGCGGCTGGAGCCGCGCAGCCATCACCATATGGGCCGGATGATCGTCGAGGGCGAGCTGCAGGGCGCGCTCGGCAAGCTCAAGGCCGATATCACGCGGACGGTGGCGCAGATGCCGGCGCACCAGGCGTTCCTCGAAAGGTTCGTTGCGGCATGAGCTGAGGCGCGCCGGGCGAGGCCGGCACCTTTGCACAACTAATATTGCGAATCGTTTGCATTAGCAATTTCAGCTGCTATGGCGCGGCCCCTAAAACCAAAAGGGGTCCGCAATGCATCTTCGTCTCTCCGCCTCCCTCGCCGCCCTCGCCTTCGGGCTGCTCGCGGCCGGCACCGCCCAGGCACAGCAGGCGGAGGCGCTGCCGGAAACCGTGGCGGAGGGCGAGAAGGCCGCGCCGAGCTATGAGCTGCAGGCGGGCAACGACACCGGCATCACGATCATCCGCGAGCAGGAGATCAAGGCGCGCGCGCCCGGATCGGGCGATGTGAACCAGCTGCTCAAGGCGCTGCCGACGGTCCAGTTCGATCGCGCCGAGGGCCGGGCATCGCGTGAGGACCTGCAGGACCTGCGCCCCGCCGACATCTCGATCTCGGGCGGGCGGACCTATGACAATCTCATCACCATCGACGGCATCGATGCCAATAGCCGGCTCGACATCACCCAGGACAACCCGCAGCACTTCGCCGAGCCGGTGGGCAATTCGGCGCAGAATCTGTGGCTCGATTCCAACCTGGTCGGCGAGATCGTGGTACGCGATTCGAACATCTCGGCCGAGTTCGGGCGCTTCACCGGCGGCGCGCTCGACATCCGCACCCGCGATCCCCGGCACAAGTTCGGCGGCTCGGCCACGGTCAGCTTCACCTCGGACGAGCTGGTCGATTACCGCATTTCCGACGCGTCGCGCGCCGCGCTGAACGGCGCCGCGCTGCCCGACCGGCCGAGCTTCCGCAAATGGCGGTTCGGCGCGACTGTCGACGTGCCGGTCTCGGAGGATGTCGCCTTCCTGATCGCCGCCAATCGCTCGCGGGCCGACGTCACCTATTATCGCGGCGCGGCCTATGGCTCGCGCCCCTATGGCCAGAGCAGCGTCAGCGACAACCTGATGCTGCGCGGCGTCGCCGATCTGTCGCCGACGATGAAGCTGACCGCGCAGTTCACCTATTCGCCCTATGAAAGCGAATCCTCGGACGACAATGGCGTCGACAATCTCCTCACGTCGAAGGGCGGCGGCCTGGCCGGGCAGTTGCAGCTCGAGAACAGCGGTGCGACGCGCTGGACGCTGAAGGCGCGGTTCAGCCACAATGATTCCGGGCGCACGGCGCCGCCGAACAATTACTCGATCCCCTCGACCAGCACCAATGGCGCGGTGTGCAGCAACGCGAACTGCACGATCGGCGGGTTCGGCAATGTCGACCAGTGGCAGGATAATTTCGGGCTCAGCTTCACCGCGGCGCGCGACATCGGCCCGGGCGAGCTGCGCGGCGGCATCGACTATCAGCGGATCACCGCGATGCGCAGCCGGCCCGAGACCAACTATGCCTATTCGCGCCCGACCAGCGGCACCAACATCGTCTGCGCCAGCGGCGAGAGCCTGCTCTGCACGACGGGGCAATATGCGCTGGGCCAGTATAGCGAATATCGCGCCTATCGCGCCGAGGTCGAGCTCGACAGCATCGCCGGCTGGGCGGAATATTCGGTGAAGGCCGGGCCGGTCGATCTGCGCGGCGGCGTGCGCTACGACTATGAGAGCTTCCTGGGGAACCACAATTTCGCGCCGCGCCTGTCGGCCACGGTCGATCTGTGGAAGGGCTGGTCGCTCACCGGCGGCGCCAATCGCTATTATGGCCGTTCGATGCTCGCCTATGCACTGCGCGAGCAATATCCGGACAATTTCACCTATCGCCGCAACGGGGTCAGCTCGGGCGGGCGGCTGACCTATTCGGACAGCGGCTGGACGCTCTACAGCACCACCCATTCGACGAGCTACGCCAATGCCGATCTCAAGACGCCCTATTCGGACGAACTGACCGGCGCGGTGACCGGCAAGGTGCTGGGCGGGACGGTGCGCCTCAAGGGCGTGTTCCGCTGGGCGAAGGACGAGTTCTCGCGCTCGGTGGCGACGCGGGTGACCGGCACGCTCGAGACCGGGGCCACCACGACCTACACGCTCTACACGCCGAACAATGACGGGCGCAGTCGCTACCGGGGCGGTTCGCTCGAATGGACCCGTGCCTTCGGCAAGCACAGCATCGCGGCGAACGTGAACTATTCCAAGGCCTATACCAGCAACACCGACTACATGCTGACCAGCGACAATGTCGAGGATGCGGACGTGATGTACGTCTACAACGGCCAGCTGGTCTCGGCGCTGTCGATCCTCGACCAGAACCAGCGGCTGGAATTCGCCTCGCCGTTCATCGCCAACATGACCTGGACCGGGCGCTGGCTCGACGACCGGCTGACCACCAACGTCAATGCGCGCTTCCGCAACGGGTTCGACCGGATCGAGGATTCGGGCGTGAACCAGACGATCAACGGGGTCAGCTACGACGTGGTGGCGCTCAGGCACTACCGCGCCAGCCTCGACATGAACCTCAACGCGCAACTTGAGGTGATCCGCGGCAGGCTCGGCACGCTGACGCTCGATGCGCGCATTTCGAACCTGCTTAACCGCGTTCCGATGCAGGAGTACGCCCTGACTTCGAATCCCTACCAAACCGGCCGCTCGGCCTGGTTCGGCCTGTCGTACAAGTTCTGATGCGCGTGGAACGGGTTTCCCGTTTTGCCCTGCTGGGATCGACGCTGCTGTTCCTGACGGCGGCGTTCCGGCAGGACGCGGAGCCGGTCGATCTGCGCCGGGCCTATGCCGGGCCGGTGTCGAGCTGGCCGAAGGCGGAAGTCGATCCGGGGGTGGAATTCGTCGAGTTCGGCCCCCTGCCGCCGGCCCAGCGCCCCGCCGGCGTGGATGCCGAGCGGGTGGCCTTGGGCGCGCGGCTGTTCAACGAGCCGCGGCTCTCGGCTTCCGGGCAGTTCGCCTGCGCATCGTGCCATGCCCGCGAGCTGGGGTTCGGCGACGGGTTGAAGACGTCGTTCGGGCATGACCGCCAGCGCGGCCAGCGCAACGCGCCGAGCCTGTTCGCCGCGGGCTATATGCGCAGCCTGTTCTGGGACGGACGCAGCCCGACGCTGGAGCACCAGGCGCTGCAGCCGATCCCGAACCTGGTCGAGATGGCGGCCAAGCCGGGACGGGTCGAGCACTGGATTAATGGCGAGAAGGACTATCGCGACGCCTTCCGGCAGGCGTTCGGGGTCAAGCGTATCCGGATGGACGACATTGCCCGGGCGATCGCGAGCTTCGAGCGCACCTTGCGGCCGCCGACCAGCCCCTGGGACCGGGTGTTCACCCGCGGCACCGCGTCGATGACCGACCAGCAGCTGCTAGGCCTGCACCTGTTCCGCACCAAGGCGCGCTGCGCGAACTGCCATAACGGGCCGCTCCTGACCGACCAGAAGTTCCACAACCTCGGCATCAGCTTCTACGGCCGCCGGCTCGAGGATGTCGGGCGCTTCGGCGTGACGCACGATCCAATCGATGTCGGCCGGTTCCGTACGCCCTCGCTGCGCGCGCTGCGGCGGACCGGGCCCTATATGCACAACGGCATCTTCCCCACCCTGGCCGGGGTGGTGAACCTCTATGCCGCGGGCGGCGGGGTCGATCGCAAGGTGCAGAGCGCCACCACCAAGGCGCCGCCACCCCAGCCCGACCCGCAGTTGAAGAAAGTGGCGCTCACCGCCGAGGAACGCGCCGCGCTCGTGGCGTTTCTCGAGATGTTGTGAGCCTCAGCGCGAGCGATAGGTCATCGGGATGCGGAAGACACGCGGCTCCCCTCGCGGCGGCGGGGGGAGAAGCGTGGCCTGCACCTGCGCCAACGCCAGGCGATCGAGCGCCGCATTCTCGGAGGATATCGCGACAACCGCATAGACCCGGCCGCGGGACGAGACCTTCAGTTCCACCACCACGG
Source organism: Sphingomonas kyeonggiensis (assembly GCF_014204495.1). GTDB lineage: Bacteria > Pseudomonadota > Alphaproteobacteria > Sphingomonadales > Sphingomonadaceae > Sphingomonas > Sphingomonas kyeonggiensis_A. Next base: position 540,829 of record NZ_JACHLN010000004.1, read on the forward strand.
TACCGGTAAGCCCCGCGCGTGCCAGCTCGGCCGGATAGCTCTGCCGCGCCCGGATCTCGCGGAAGACGGCGCGGCCATATTGGTCGGCCTCCTCGCGGCGCTCGGTCGGCTTGGCTGCACGACCGCTTTCCGCGCCGGTGGATGTCGGGCGCGCTGGGTTCTCGGCTGCGGCAGGCGCTGCCTGGATAGGCCCTGCGACGGCAAGCGTCGCCGGCGGCGCCAATGCGGCTTCCACCGCCCGCACCGGCTTCGGAGCAACCACCGGCACGGGCGACGGCGCGGAAATAGCCGGCTGCACGACGGATCGGATTGCAGTTTCGGAATCAGGCTCGGGTTCGGGTGCGATGCTCTCGGCGGAAACGTCGAAGATCCGCATTGCGCGGGTGCTGGCGGTCTGCGGCATCGGCGCGGCGAACAGCGCGAGAACCGCCCCGAGCGGCGCGGCCGTCAGCAGCAGGGTAAGGGTGACGGCGCCGGACCGTTCCGACAATGAGCGTTTGGGTGAATACACGCGCGCGCATTATCGCGAACGCGTCGCAATAACAACAAAATCAGAAGCGGAGCGAGGACATTGTGCTGCCGGCCGCCAACGCCGGTTCGCCCGGCAAGCGGCGGACCAGCATGTCGGCGCGCGCAAGCATGGACTGGCCCGAGGCGGATTGCCCCGCGATCACCTGCACACCCGCATCGGCCCGCTCGGCGCACAGAAAGGCTTCGCGGTCGCCATTGGCTTCGATGCCCTGCGTCAACGGCAGGCTTTCCCAGCGGAGCGCCGCCTGCACGCCACGACCGCCCAATCCGGCGAGCAGGGGCGCGAGGAACAGGCGTGCGACCGTCATCGCCGCGGTCGGGTTCCCCGGCAGGCCGAGCACCAGCCTGGTACCGATCCGCCCGAGCCAGACGGGCTTGCCCGGCTTGATCGCGACATCGGCGAACAGCAGCTCGAGGCCCAGTGGCAGGAGCGCCGACCTGGCGAAGTCACGATCCCCGCGCGAGGCGCCACCACACAGGACAAGGACATCGGCATCCGCCAGCGCAGCCTCGGCCGCGGCGACGAGCAGCGCCTCGTCGTCACGCACCTGCACGGCGCCGAGCGGCCTGGCGCCCCATTGGCGCGCCAACAGCAGCACGGCTTCGGACAGGCTGTCGGGGATGCCGCCCCTCGCCCGCGCCTCGCCGGCGGGTACCAGTTCATCGCCGGTCGCGATCACACGGACGCGCGGCGCGCGCCAGACAATGAGTTCCGCTGCATCGGCGGCGGCGGCAACCACGAGCGCGCGTGGATCGAGAAGCTTGCCCGCCGGCAGCACGACCGTTCCGGCGACGGTATCCGATCCTCGCAACCGGACATGGGGCTTGGCGGGAACCGCGCCGTCGAGCGTGGCGATCGAAGCTTCGGCGCTGACCAACTCGCGCATCAACACCCGGTCGGCGCCGGCGGGCATCAGCGCGCCGGTCATGATCCGGACCGCCTCGCCGGACCCGATCACACCATGAAAAGGCGCGCCCGGATAGGCAGCACCGATCACGGCAAATCGGCGCCAGCCGGCAGCAAGATCCGCTTCACGCACCGCAAAACCGTCCATTGCAGCAAGATCCCGAGCCGGGATGTCCATCGCCGCACGGACCGGTTCGGCGAGCACGCGCCTGCCCGCCCTGGCCAGCGACACGCGTTCCGTGCCCAGTGGCTGGGCAACCGCGGCGAGGATCGCCTGGGCGGCATCGAACCGCAGCGCGGCGCCACAAGGCACGCGCTCGTCGATCGGCACCCGGACATGCTTCACTGCGCTTGCTCCGCCAGCATCGCAGCCAACTGGCCGCCGGTGCTTGCCACCGCCGCGCCAACCAGAAGCAGGGTCGGCTTGTCCTCCGCGATTGCCGCAGCCGCGATCGGCAGCAGGTCGAGCCGGGTGTGGAGCAGCCGTTCGCCCGGCAGACTGATGTCGCAGGCGATCAGCACCGGCGTCGCCCGGTCCAGTCCCGCCGCAACCAGCTGGCGGCTGATTTCACCCGCGGCACCGCGCCCCATATAAAAGGCCGTCGTGGCGGCGGGATCGGCGAGCGCCGCCCAGTCGAGCGCCAGCTTCTCGCCGGCCCGGACATGCGCGGTGACGAACTGGACGCGGCGCGCCAGGCCCCGCAACGACAGCGAGATGCCGGCCGAGGCCGCCGCCGCGCTCGCCGCGGTGATGCCGGGACAGATGCGTGCGCGAACGCCGACAGCGGCTAGCGCCGTGATCTCCTCGGTCGAGCGGCCGAAGACCGAGGGATCGCCGCCCTTCAACCGCACCACCTTCTCGCCGTCCAGCGCGGCCTCGACGAGCAACGCATCGATCGTGCCCTGGTCCTTCGAATGCCGGCCCGATCGCTTGCCGACGGGCACACGGCGTACATGTTCGGGGATCAGCGCCAGCACGCCGGGGCCGACCAGCGCGTCATAGAAGACCACACTCGCGGCGCGCAGCAGCCGCTCGGCCTTGCGGGTGAGCAGATCGGGATCGCCCGGCCCGGCACCGACCAGCCAGACTTCGCCCGGAAGAAACTCATCCATTGGCGGCACTCCTGTTTTCGTCGAGGATCCGGCGGATCGCGGGGCGGCACGAACCGCAATTGGTACCCGCCGACAGAGCCGCGCCCACCGCCTCGACCGTGGTGAGCCGCTGGCTGCCGATCGCCGCGACGATGGTCTTGAGGCCGACATCGAAGCACAGGCAGATGATCGGCCCGCGATCCTCGCGCGCGCCGGGCGGTGCGCCGGCGAGCAAGGCAGCGGTGGCGGCCTGGCCGAGCTGTTCGACCAGCCATTCACGCCTGGGCAGGAGCCCACGTTCGGTGCGGAACAGCGCCGCGACCAGCCGGCCGTCGCGCATCACCGCAACCCGGTGCGATCCGCGGGCACGGTCGAAGCTCTCGACCCGTTCGCCGCGCGGCAACCTGGCTTCGATCGCCTGTGCATCGCCGTCGCCGGCGAGCTCGTAGAGCGCGCCGCCGGGCACCGAGACGCGGGTGGCCCAAAGGCAATCCGGGCGGTCCATTGCTTCGGTAGTGATCAGGAAGCCGCGCCAGGCGGGAGCGACCGCCTCGATCTTCGCCGGCGTCGATTTGAAGCCGGGCTGGCCCGAATGCGGATCGACCAGCGGGCGGGGAAGCAGGCCGGTGCGGCCGCCAGTGGACTGCCGGTCGGTCCAGTGGATCGGCGTGAAGATCTCGCTCCGGCGCTGGCCGGTGCTGAACTGGACACGGAACAGGCTCGCGCCCTGCGGGGTCGAAACGCGGGCGAGGCCGCCGTCCTCCAGGCCATGGGCGGCGGCATCCTCGGGATGAACCTCGACCAGGGGCTCTTCGCGGTGGCGCGAGAGCTTGGGGCTGAGCCCGGTGCGCGTCATCGTGTGCCACTGGTCGCGGTAGCGACCGGTGTTGAGCGTCAGCGGCCAGTTGGCGAGGGGTGCAGGCAGCGGCATTTGCGCCACCGGCACCAGCCGCGCGCGGCCATCGGGCGTCGGGAAGCGGCCATCGGCAAAGGCATCACCGCCCCAGCGGAACGGCGCCATCGTCTCGTAATCGGCATTGCCGATCGCGACCTTGTCACCCAGGTCGAACAGCCGGGCACCGTCATTCTGATAGGCGGAAAGCCGGGCATGCTCGCGGAAGATGTCGGCGGGGCGAGCATAGGCGAAGTCGCCGGGCCAGCCCATGCGACGGCCGACTTCCTTGATGATCCACCAGTCGGGCCTTGCCTCGCCGGGCGCTTCGAACAAGGCGCGCTGGCGGCTGACCCGGCGTTCCGAATTGGTGACCGTACCGTCCTTCTCGCCCCAGCCGGTGGCGGGCAGGCGGACATTGGCGAAGGGGGTGCAGTCGGTTTCGGCGATCACGTCCGAGATTACGACGAAGGGGCAGCGGGCGAGCGCATCGCGGACGGCGCCGGCATCGGGCATCGAGACCGCCGGGTTGGTCGCCATGATCCACAGCGCCTTGATCCGGCCCTCGCCCATCGCGCGGAACAGATCGACTGCCTTGAGGCCGGGCTTGGGCGCGATCGTGGGCGATGCCCAGAAGCGCTGGACGCGTGCGCGGTTCCCGGGCGCGAAATCCATGTGCGAGGCAAGGCTTGAGGCCAGTCCGCCGACTTCGCGCCCGCCCATCGCATTGGGCTGGCCGGTGATCGAGAAGGGCGCGGCACCCGGCTTGCCGATCCGGCCGGTGGCGAGGTGCAGGTTGAGGATCGCGTTGACCTGGTCGGTACCGCGGATCGACTGGTTGATGCCCTGGCTGAACAGCGTGATCGTGCGCGGATGCGCGGCGAACAGCTCATAGAAGCGCCTGAGGTCGGCGGCCGGCACTTCGCATGTCCGTGCCACCGACCACAGGTCGCTTCCCTCTCCAACGCTGTCCCAGAAATTCTCGGGCACGCTGACGCTCGCGGCGAGATAGGCCTCGTCGACCAGACCGGCTTCGCGGCAATGGGCGAGCAGCCCGTTCATCAGCGCGACGTCGCTGCCGGGCCGGATGGCGAGGTGCAGGTCGGCCCCCTCGCAGGTCTCGGTACGGCGCGGATCGATCACCACCAGCTTGGCCCCTGCATCGCAGCGCGCGCGGATCCGCTGATAGACGATCGGGTGACACCAGGCGGTGTTCGAGCCGACCAGGATGATCAGGTCGGCGGCGTCGAGATCGTCATAGCTGGCCGGCACGACATCCTCGCCGAATGCGCGGACATGGCCGGCGACCGCGCTCGACATGCAGAGCCGCGAATTGGTGTCGATGTTGCCCGAGCCGATAAAGCCCTTCATCAGCTTGTTGGCGACGTAATAGTCCTCGGTCAGCAACTGGCCGGAGACGTAGAAGGCGACGCTGTCCGGCCCATGCTCGGCGATCGCCTGGCGGAAGCGCTTGGCGACCAGGTCGAGCGCCTTGTCCCAGCTTGCACGGCGCTTGCCGATCATCGGGTGGAGAAGGCGTCCTTCGAGCCCGACCGTCTCGCCAAGATGCGTGCCCTTGGAGCAGAGCCGGCCATGATTGGCGGGATGCTCGGGATCGCCCTTGATCTCGACCGAGCGGGCACCGGTGCGCGTCGCGACGATCCCGCAGCCGACGCCGCAATAGGCGCAGGTGGTGCGGGTCGCCGTCATGCTATGCCGCCGCCTTCAGCGTGCTCGCGCGGCAGATCAGCACGCGGCCGGCGCTGATCTTGACCGGGATCACCGGGGTGCAGCCCTTGTCCTCGCCCTGCGCCTGGCCGGTCGCCAGTGCGATGTTCCAATTGTGCAGCGGGCAGGCGACGCTGTGGCCATGGACGATGCCCTGGCTGAGCGGGCCGCCCTTGTGCGGGCAGCGATTGACCAGCGCGAACACCTTGTCGTCGCCGGTGCGGAACACCGCGATCTCCTCGCCGCCCTCGACCGGAATGGTGCGGCTGCCGCGCACCGGGATCTCCTGCAGCCAGCCGATATCAAGCCATTCGCCGATCATGCGATTTCCTCCACGCGGATGGGATTGAAAGCAGCCATGTGCGCATGCTGCTCGCGTTCCTGGCCGGCGGCGCGCTCGGCCCAGGGATCGTCCTGGCTGAAGGTCTGAGAATGCCAGAAGCGCGCGGCGAGCGCGTCGCGGAGTTCCGCATCCTCGACGATCCGGTCCTTCACATATTGCAGCCCGACCCGCTCGATCCACGGCGCGGTGCGCTCGAGATAGCGAGCTTCCTCGCGGTAAAGCTGGACGAAGGCGGCGGCGTAGTGGAGGGATTCGGTCTCGGTCGCGACTTTCACCAGAAGATCGGTCGCGCGGACATGGATGCCGCCATTGCCGCCGACATGGAGCTCATAGCCCGAATCCACGCAGACAACGCCGAAATCCTTGATCGTCGCCTCGGCGCAGTTCCTGGGGCAGCCCGAGACCGCCATCTTGAACTTGTGCGGCATCCAGCTCCCCCAGAAGCCGCGCTCGAGCTTCACGCCGAGCCCCGTCGAATCCTGCGTGCCGAAACGGCACCATTCGGAGCCGACACAGGTCTTCACCGTGCGCAGCGCCTTGCCGTACGCATGGCCCGAGACCATCCCGGCGGCGTTGAGATCGGCCCAGACCGCCGGCAAATCCTCCTTCCTGATCCCGAAGATATCGAGCCGCTGCCCGCCAGTGACCTTGACCATCGGCGCATCGTACTTCTCGACGACATCGGCGATCGCGCGCAGCTCCTGCGGGGTGGTGATCCCGCCCCACATGCGCGGGACGACCGAATAGGTGCCGTCCTTCTGGATATTGGCGTGCATCCGCTCGTTGACGAAGCGGCTCTGCTGGTCGTCCTGATAGTGGCCGGGGAGCGCGCAGAGCAGGTAATAGTTGAGCGCCGGGCGGCAGGACGAGCAGCCGTCGGGCGTCGACCAGTGGAGCTTCTGCATCACCTCGGGGATCGAGCGCATGCCCTGCGCGACGATCTCGCGACGGACATCGTCATGGCCGAAGCTGGTGCATTTGCACATCGTCTTGGGACCCGACTGGACCGCATCGCCCAGCGTGACCGCCAGCAGCGTCTCGACCAGCCCGGTGCAGGAGCCGCAGCTCGCCGAGGCCTTGCACCCCGCGCGCACCGCATCGAGGCTGCACGCACCCTTTTCGATGCAGGCGACGACCTGGCCCTTGGATACGCCGTTGCAGCCGCAGATCTCGGCATCGTCCGAGAGCGCCGCAACGGCCGCCTTAGGGTCCGCCTGCCCACCCCCCTGGGCGAATGCCTGGCCGAAGATCAGCAGGTCGCGGAGATCGGAGATGTCCTCCTGCTTCTTCAGGAGATCGAAATACCAGCTGCCATCGGCCGTGTCGCCGTAAAGCACCGCGCCGACGATGCGGTCGTCCTTCACCACCACGCGCTTGTAGATGCCGCGGCTGGCATCGCGCAGGACGATGTCCTCGGCACCGTCGCCGCCCGAGAAATCGCCGGCGGAGAACAGGTCGATGCCCGAGACCTTGAGCTTGGTCGAAGTGACCGAACCGCGATAGCCAGTATGTGCCTCGACCAGCCCGTCGGCGAGCGCCCGGCACATCTCCCAGAGCGGCGCGACCAGGCCATAGACATTGCCGTCATGCTCGACGCATTCGCCGACCGCGAGCACATTGGCGTCGCTGGTGACCATGTGATCATCGACCTGGATGCCGCGGCCCACCGCCAGCCCGGCCTCGCGGGCAAGCGCGGTCGAGGGGCGGATGCCCACCGCCATCACCACCAGGCTCGCCGGGATCACCCGCCCGTCCTTGAGCTTCACGCCCTCGACATGATCGGTACCGAGGATCTCGGCGGTGTCGGCGCCGGTGAGGATCGTCTGGCCGCGCGATTCGAGCTCGGACTTGAGCAGCCAGCCCGCCGCTTCGTCGAGCTGGCGCTCCATCAGCGTCGGCATCAAATGGAGCACGGTGACCTTCATGCCGCGCAGGGTCAGGCCATGCGCCGCCTCGAGCCCGAGCAGGCCGCCGCCGATCACCACCGCGTCGCCGCCCTTCCCCGCAGCGGCCAGCATCGCGTCGACATCCTTCATGTCGCGGAAGCTGATGACGCCGGGCAGGTCCTTGCCCGGTACCGGGATGATGAAGGGATCCGAACCGGTGGCGATCAGCAGCTTGTCATAGCTGACCGTGCGACCGCTGGCGGCGGTGACGGTCCGCGCCGCGCGGTCGATCCCGGTGACGCTGTCGCCGGCGACCAGCTCGATGCCGTTGCCGTCATACCAGTCGCGCGGGTTGATCACGATCTCGTCGAACGTCTTCTCGCCCGCGAGCACCGGCGAGAGCATGATCCGGTTGTAGTTCACATGCGGCTCGGCGCCGAAGATCGTCACGCGGTAGCGACCCGGATCGCGGGCGAGCAGTTCCTCCACGGCGCGGCAACCGGCCATGCCGTTGCCGATCACCACCAAATGCGGGCGGTCGATGTGATGGGTCATGCGTGCAACCTCACAGGGTAAAATCGAGCTCGAGCCACAGCTTGCGCGTGTCGGTCGCGAAGCTGGCGGCGCGGTAATCGGCATATTTGATCAGGGCGGCGACGCGCTTGAGCGGCTTGAAACCGAGCTGCAGGTCCCATTCCTCGCCGTAGCGGCGCGCGTTCCGGTCACTGTCGAAGCGGTGGTAGATCGCCTGCAGCGTGATCACGGGCGCCTTGCCGAGCGCCAGCGCATAGCTGCCGCCGGCATAGAGATCGCGGATGCCGTCGGCAGGCGTGACGAGGAACTTGTCGGCCCAGCCCTGGAACTTGTGCAGCGTGGCGAGCGGGGTCTGGAAGCTGGTATTCGCCAGCCCCTTGTCCGCGCCGAGCACCTCATAGCCGCCGCTCACCCCGAAGGCCTTCACCTGGAGCTGCCCCTCGGCCAGCCAGTAATCGGCGGCATAGCGATTGGGATTGTCGCGCCAGTTCGACTGGCGGGCATAGCTGGCGGCGAGCGACAGCTTGACCGGGCCGAGCGGCAACGCGGTCGTGGCGCGCCCGCCATAGGTCTGGCTGGAGAATTGCCGCCGGCCGGTCGCGTCCTGGTCGACCAGATAGGCGAAGCCCTTGGCGCTGACCGGGCCGAGCTTCACGCTCGCGCCGGCGAAGACATTGTCGCCGCCGATCCCCGCTATCGGGCTCTCGACGCCGTAGATGGTGCGCGCCGCCCAGGCATAGGTCAGGTCGATCGCCACCGGCCCCAGCGCCTTGCTCTCGACGCGCACCGCATCGAAGGTCTGCTCGTTCTGGCGCCAGGCGACATTGCCGACGAAGCGCTGGTCGTCGAGCGCGATGCGCTGGCGGCCGGCGGTGAAGACGGTGTTCTTGATCCCGCGATACTGGAGTTGGATCCGGTTGATCTCGACATTCTCGGGATCGGCCACCGTCGGCCAGGCGGTGCGGCGGTTCACCGTGCTGTTGTAGCGTTCGCTCAGCGCCAGCGTGCCTTCGCTCTCGGCGAGCAGCGCGAAATCACCCTGCTTGAGCTCGAACCCGGCGCGGACGCGCAGCGTGAGCGCATCGGCATCCCGTGCGAGCCCGGCCTGGTCGACGCCTTCATAGCGAAGCCGCGCATCGACGATCGGCTTCATTTCCTGCGCCATCGCCGGCGTCGCGGCGATGGCCAGAGGAAGGAGGAGCGCGGCGCGCATCAGATCCGCACGCCCTGCGCCGCGGCGACCCAGCGCGTCCGCCACTTGCCCTTGACGAAGGTCAGGCCGGCAAGTGCGCCCAGCGCCAGCATCGCGAAGATCAGGAAGCCCGGGCCGAACCCACCGGTCGCCTGCCGCGCGAAGCCGAGCGAGGAGGCAAGGTAGAAGCCGCCAATGCCGCCCGCCATGCCGACCAGGCCGGTCAGGATGCCGATCTCCTTGCCGAAGCGCTGCGGCACCAGCTGGAACACCGCGCCATTGCCGGTTCCGAGCGCGAGCATCGCGATGACGAACAGGGTCAGCGCGACACCGAGGCTGGCCGGCGAGGTGCTGACGCCGAGCAGCGCGAGCGCCGCGACGATATAGACGGCGGTCAGCGCCGCGACGCCGCCCACCTTGTCGGCGAGCGCACCGCCGAGCGGACGGACCAGCGACCCGGCGAAGACGCAGGCCGCGGTGCAATAGCCGGCGACTACCGTGCTCAGCGCGAACTGATCGGTGAAGTAGATGGTCAGCGACGAGGCGAGGCCGGAGAAACCACCGAAGGTGACGCCGTAGAACAGCATGAACCACCAGGCATCGGCGGTCTTGAGCGGCTCGAGATAGGCGGCGAGCGGCTTGGGCGCGGGCTGGTTCGGCGCGTCCTTGGCCAGCACGACATAGACGACCAGCACGATCGCCAGCGGGATGCAGACCAGGCCGAGCACGGCGTTCCAGCCGAACGCCTTGGCCAGCATCGGCGCGAACAGCGCGGCAAGCACGGTGCCCGAATTGCCCATGCCGGCGATGCCCATCGCCTTGCCCTGATGCTCGGGCGGATACCAGCGGCTGGCGAGCGGCAGCGCCACCGCGAAGCTGGCACCGGCAAAGCCGAGCACACCGCCCAGCGCCAGCGTGCCGGCGAAGCTGTGGACGCCCAGCCGCCAGGCGGTGAGCAGTCCGGCGATCACGATCACCTGGCCGATCACCCCGGTGCGCTTCGGCCCGATCCGATCGGCGAGCAGGCCGACAAGCAGGCGGAGCACCGCGCCGGCCAGGGTGGGCGTTGCCACCATCAGGCCCTTCTGCGCGGGGCTGAGGTGCAGGTCCTTGGCGATCTCCGGCGCAAGCGGGCCGAGCAGCACCCAGACCATGAAGGCCAGGTCGAAATAGAGGAAGGCGGCGATCAGCGTCGGCGTGTGGCCGCTGCTCCAGAATGCCGACTTTGCCTTGCGTGCCGGAAAGGAATCGATATCGGCGCCCCCGCCGATCGCCTCGAAGCCTTCGCGCGCCAGTTCCGCGATCTTCATCCGCTCTGCTCCCCCGTGCCCTCCGGCACGAAAAATCTGATGTGCCGCAGGCACGAAAAAAGCCGCTGCCGATCCCCCGCGAGGCGGTGATCGGACAGCGGCTTTGCTGAATTCCGGTGGATGTTCGCGCCTACGTCGCCGCGGACATCCGATAAGCGTCCCCCGGCCATTCGGGCGACTCGCATAAGCTGACGCGAAGTGGGTTTCTTCGCAAGTGCAAAAATTTCAGCTTTGTTTCAAGGCGTGCAGATAGCCGGAAATATCCTGCGGATCGAAAGACTTGCCATCGAAGAACCGATCGGGCGAGAGCATCAGGCTGCCCTGATGCGACGCAGCTGCGAGCGGATTCGCCAGCGAACCCTCGACCTTCATGCTCGCGCCCGGCATCGCGACGCCGCGCCCGGCAAGCGCGCTGCGGTACAGGTCGGAGCGGAACACGCCGGCGGCGGCACGCTCGGCGTCGGCACTCGGCTCGACCATCCCCCAGCGAACGAACTGCGAGTAGATCCAAAGCGCCTGGCTGCGCCACGGGAAGTTGGCGGCGCCACGGTGGAAGACCAGGAAATCGGGCAGGTCGATCACCTCGCCGCCACGCATCAGCGGCATCCGCCCGGCCAGCGCCTGGGCGATCAGCTCGGCGGGCTGGCCGACATAGTCGGAGCGGGCAAGCAGGGCTGCCACATCTTCCCGGTTGGCCGGATCGTCGCACCAGGCGGCGGCGCGGTCGAGCGCGCGGAGCAGCTGGCCGAGCTGATCGGCATTGGCTTCGGCCCAGTCGGCGCGGGTAGCGAGCACCTTCTCGACGCCGCGCTGCCAGATGTTCACGCCCGCGGCGGCGATCTCGCCGATCCCCTCGGCCACCGCGACGCTGCCCCAGGGCTCGCCCGCGATGAAGCCGTCGATCTCGCCCAGCCGCAGCGCCTGCACCATCAGCGAGGGCGGCAGCACGCGCAGGGTCACGTCGCGGTCCGGGTTCACCCCGGCATAGGCAAGCCAGTAGCGCAGCATCAGCGCGTGGCTCGAATAGCGATGGACGATGCCGATCACCGGCTTTCGGCGATGCAGCCCGATCGCGGCGGCGAAATCATGCGCGGTGGCGACGGGATCCTGCACCCGGTTGCGCGGATCGGGATCGAGCGCGGCCGCCAGCTCGGCCGAAAGCGTCAGCGCATTGCCATTGTCGTTGAGCTTGAACGGCGCGGCGATCGCGCAGGGCGCCTGGCTGAGGCCGAGCGTGACCGCAACGGCGAGCGGCGCCAGCATGTGCGCGCACTGGACCTGGCCATAGACCAGCCGGTCGCGCACCGTCGCCCAGCTGGTATCGCGCACCAGGGTGAGGGCGATGCCCTCGGCCTCGGCGAAGCCACGCTCGCGCGCCACGATCAGCGGCGCGCTGTCGGTCAGGGGGAGGAAGGCGATCGAAAGCGGCGTCATCGCCCGTCTCCAAACAGGTCGGCGGCGGTGATCAGGGCTTCGGCGACTTCGGCGATGCGCCGCCCCTGCTTCATCGCGGTGGTGCGCAGCAGCGCATAGGCTTCGGGCTCGCTGAGGCCCCGGCTCTGCATCAGGATCGCCTTGGCGCGATCGAGCGTCTTGCGCTCGGCAAGCTCGGTGCGCGCGGCATCGAGCTCGGTCTGCAGCCTGGAAAAGGCATTGAAGCGGCGGATCGCCAGGTCGAGCACCGGCTTCACCCGGTCCTTGCGCAGCCCGTCGACGACATAAGCCGAGACGCCCGCATCGATCGCCGCGCCGATCATCCCCTCGTCCGACTGGTCGACGAACATCGCGATCGGCCGGGCGAGCGCGCGGCTCACCGTCAGCATCTCCTCCAGCGAATCGCGATTGGCGTTGCCGAGGTTCATCAGCACGACGTCGGGCGCCATCCGCTCGAGCCGCGCGACAAAGGCACCGTGCGGGGGCACGATCTCGATTTCCTCGAAGCCGGCCTCGCGCAATCCCTCCTCCAGGATCGTGGCGCGCAGCCCGCTGTCGTCGATGATGGCAATGCGCAACGCCGGTCCCCAAGCCTACGCGCGCGAGGCTTATCCGGCGCATGCCCGGCGTCAACTTCGGACTCCCGCAAATCTGCGCCGTCGCAGTGGACGCGGCCATGGCGATATCTACACTGGCGCCATGCTTGCTGTGATGAGCGCCGTCTCCGCTTTCGTGCGCACGCGCCGGCTGACCCGGCGGCTGACAACGCCTGACGACGTGCGACGCTGGCAGGCCGCGAGGCTTGCCGGCTGGATGAAGGCCGCGGTGCCGCGCGTCGATGCCTTTGCGGGGGAGCCGGTTCGCCGCCTCGAGGAACTGCCGGTGATGGACAAGGCGATCCTGACCGCCGATTTCGCCGCCTATAACCGCCCCCGCATCACGGCGGAGGAAGTCCGCGCGGCCCTCGATGCGGGTGCGGATCGGGTGCGGGGCCATCCGATCGGGCAAAGCACCGGGACGAGCGGCAATCGCGGCTATTACGTCATCAGCGAAGCCGAACGCTTTGTCTGGCTGGGAACGATTCTCGCCAAGGCCCTGCCCGATGTGCTGTGGCGGCGGCACCGGGTCGCGCTCGCCCTGCCGGGCTTCTCGACGCTCTATCGCTCGGCCGAGCGGGGGCGGCGGATCAGCCTGCGCTTCTTCGACCTGGCGCTGGGTGTCGATGCCTGGGCCGACCAGCTCGGCGCCTTCGCGCCCGACACGATCGTGGCGCCGCCCAAGGTGCTGCGCAGGCTGGCGGAGAGCGGCCGGCTGACCGCGCGCAACCTGTTCAGCGGCGCCGAAGTGCTCGATCCGCTGGACCGCGCGGTGATCGAGGCGGCGACCGGCGCCAGGGTGCGCGAGATCTATATGGCGACCGAGGGACTGTTCGGCGTCGCCTGCCCGCACGGCACGCTGCACCTCGCCGAGGATGCGGTGCGGTTCGAATGGCAGCCATCGGGGGACAGCGGGCTGGTGACGCCGCTGGTCACCGATTTCACGCGGCGGACCCAGATCATGGCGCGATACCGGATGAACGACCTGCTGGTCCTGTCCGACGAACGCTGTGCCTGCGGTTCTCCGCTACAGGCGGTCGCGCGGATCGAGGGACGGCAGGACGACGTGTTCGAGCTGCAGGATGCCGGCGGGCAGTGGCGCATGATCACGCCGGATGTGCTGCGCAACGCCGTGGTCGATGCCGATCGGGCGATCACCGACTTCCGCATCGTCCAGACCGCGGCGGACCGGATCAGCGTCGCGCTCGACCCCGCGCTTTCGCCGGAGAGCGATGCGCGGGTGTCCGCCTCGCTGGCGGGCCTGTTCGATCGCGCCGGCGTGGTGCGGCCGGAAATCACCGTTACGCGCGGACTGACCGTCGATTTCGACCGGAAGCTGCGCCGCGTCCGGCGGGAGTGGCGTCAGAGGTAGAGTATCGCCTCGCGCTGCTCGACCGCCTGCGGCCTGCCATTGGCCAGCCGCCACACCGTCGGCCCGATCAGGTCGGCCGGGCCGATCGCGAAATCGACCGCCCCCCAGTCCTTCAGCGCCTCGACCTGATCGGCCAGCACCCGCTGGTCCTGGCGCAGCAGCGGCAGGTTGAACGCCTTGAGCACCCAGCGCTTGAGCCAGTTGGGCGCGATGCCCCGGCGGGTGGAGAAAAGGGCATAGGGACGCACCAGGTCCGTGTCCTCCGGCACGAAGATCGCGGTCAGCGAGACACTCAGGCCGCGGTCGGTGCGGAATTCGAGCTGCCCGATCGTCGGCGGAAAATAGCGGCCGATCGACACCGTCCTCTTGCCCTCAAGCAGGCGCGGCATGATGCCCTCGGCACGGGCGTTCTCGTGATAGACGGCTTGCGCGCCGTCGGGCCCGAGCGACACCTCCACCCGCATCGCCCGGCGCTTGCCGGTACCGCGCAGGAACCAGGGATGGACATAATGCGGGTGCGAGGCGTCGAGCATGTTCTCGATCCCGTCGAGCAACCGCATCCGGCTGGGTGCGACCAGCCAGCGGAAATGGTCGAGCGCCGGATCGTCGAGCAGCGCAGGCAGGCGGGGAAATGGCGGCGGGGTCTCCGCCAGGCAGGTCCAGACCAGCCCGGCGCGTATCTCGACCGGCAGGACCCGCGCGGAGACCGCCGGCACCTCATCGGAGCCGGGGACCTCGACGCAGCGGCCGTCCGCGCCGAAGCGCCAGCCATGATAGGGGCAGGCGATTGCGCCGCCCCGCACGCAGCCGTCGGAAAGCTTGAGCGCGCGGTGCGGGCAGCGATCGAGCATGACGACGGGCTTGCCCGCGCTCAGGAACAGCACGACCAGCGTACCCATCAGCCGCCGCGCCACCGGCTTGCTGCCGAGCGCGTCCAATGCCGCCAACGGATGCCAGCCCTGCGCAATCGCCACCGGCCACGCCTCGCTCATAGCCCTCGCCTCCTCATCAACGGAACTGCCAGCCGATCGAGCGCGGCCTGCATCAAGCCCAGCACGGCGCGCCGTCGCCAGGGCAGATGGCCGTCGGCGACCGCGGTATATTCGATCACCCCGGTGGCACCGCGGTTGCGCTTGAACTGCGCGGCACCGGCCGAACCGTTGAGCCGAATGCCCTGCTCGTGCGCCATCGACGTGAACAGGAGCGTGGCGATGCGATACAGACCTTCTCGCCGCGGCCGGGCGGTGTCGTAGCCGACGATCGGCGGGGTCAGCACATCGCCCCGCACCAGGGCGCCCGTCACCGCCAGCAGAGTGCCCCGCGCGTCGCGTGCCCCGCGATACCGCAGGATACCCTCCCGCCAGGTCATCAGGATCCAGTCCGGCGAGAAGATCGGGTTCAGCGGCGAATATTTGCCAACATAGAGCAGGTGATAGAGCTCGGCGGTCCGCGCCGCATCGGCTTCGGTCATCACCGCGAACTCGTCGATCGCCAGCCCGCTGCGGCGAAGCAGGCGGAAGTCGTGCCCAGTATTCCGCCGCGCGCGCCACTGCGTTTCCAGGTCGCCGGTCACCCAGATCTGGCGACTGGCGAGCAGCCGCCAGCCGTCTTCCCGCGCCGCGTCGAGCAGGCCCGGCGAGGACCAGCCGTCAACCGAGCGGACCGCGATGGCATGCGTCGGAAAACGCGCGGCCAGGAAGGCGCGGATCGCCGGGAGATCGTCACCCTGCCAGTCGCCGTGCAGGTTGGTCGACAGCATCCAGTTGTCGACATGGACGACGCGATTGATCTTGCCCCAGCGCAGCAGCCGATCGGCGGCGGCGATCATCGCGCGCAGCAGAGGCCGCAGCCACCCGGTATCGACGATATCGAGCTCGGCCCGCGCATAGAGGATATAGGCGCTGTGCGGCAGGCAGACATAGCTGCCTCCCACCCCGCCTTCATTGATCGTCACCGGATAGACGCGCGCGCCCGAGCGGAGCGCCATCCAGCGCGTGGCGACATTGGGGATCATCGCGCCCACGCCTGCCCGCGCGATGCCTTCGATATAGGCACGCGAATCGCAGCCGGCCGGCCACGCGCCCGGCGGCGGGTCGAGCGGATCGAACAGGATCATGCGATCGGCTCACCATTCCATTCGATGTCGGCCGTGGTCGCACCCGCCGCACTCCCGCGCGATAGCAGCGCCTGCCTGGCGAAGTGCGCGGCATCGAGCATCGCACCGATCACCGGGCGGCGATCGCCCGGCCGCCCCACCGCATCGCACCCGAGCCTGACGTCGCGCGCCAACTGGCCAAGCCGCCCGCCCCCGATCGCAGCCGGCAGCCCCAGCAAGACCATCGCAGGACCGAGATAGCGCAAGCCCTCGACAGGCTGCACCTCGCCCCGGCCGAGCATCGCATCCGCGAGTTCGGGCCGCGCATCGAACAGATGCACCCCGCTCACCGCACGGGGATTGCACTCGATCGGCACCGCCGCTCCCTCCGGCGTGAGGATCAGATCGAGCGACAGATGCCCGGTCAGCGCGTTCGCCGCAGCCAGCCTGCGTGCGACTTCGACCGCCGCCGGGCAATCGACGGCCTCGAACGCATAGGACGCCGCCCTGCCGTGCCGCCAGGCCGGGCGGTACACGACCGCGGCGACCAACCGCCCTGCCCGGGCAAAGGACCAGAGGCACAGTTCCTCGCCCGCCACGAAACGCTGCGCCGCCCAGGCCCGGTCGGCGGATGGATCGAACGCCGCCAGTTGCGCACGCGAAGGCCGGACCAGAGTCTCCGTCGCGAAGCGGGAGAAATCGGGCTTCAGCACCAGCTCTTCGAATGCGACCGGCAAATCCTCAAGTTCGGCACGAGCCTCGATCCGCCAGGTTTCGGGCACCACTATGCCCAGTCCCCGAGCATGCTCGACGAAAGCCAGCTTCGAATGCAGCGTACGGAGCGTCCCAAGCGGTGGCGCCAGCAAGCGATCGCCGAGACCCGCCGCCGCAACGTAGAACACTTCCTCGCAGGTCGGGATGATCGCCACCGGGTCGAGCCTGGCCACGAGGTCGCGCAGCGCGCTGGCGAACCCCGCGAAATCGCTGCGCGGCGGCGGAAGCAGGTGCGTCGCGGCCACCGCCCGCGACAGGCGCGCCGCCCAACCGGCGATCGAATCGGCGAGATGAACTTCATGCCCCGCCGCCGCAAAGGATCGCGCCAGATCGACCGCGACCGGCGCGCGCGCGCCGGTGATGAGGATCCTGCTCACGCCTCGGCTTCGGCGGCGCGTTCGGGGCAATGCGTCGGGGTTAGCCGGATCGCCGGATTGCGCTGCCAGAGCGCATGCAGTTTCGCTAGCGTCTGCTCGACTCGCCCGGCATGGCCCAGCAGGCTGCTGGTCAGGCGGGGCGGCGGCATGTTCCGTCGGATCGCGTCGCTCGACCAGGCGGCATCGGCGACCAGGAAATGCTCGCCGTGCAGGCTGTCGGCAACGACCATGCCCCAATGCCCCGGGCAATGGCCGGGAAGCTCGACCGCGAGCAGGCTGCCATCGCCCAATATGTCGGCCCCTTCGGCAAAGGGCTGCAACGCGCCGGGCAGGGCAATGCGCGGCGCATCCTCGAAGAAGCGCGCGCGCGCCGCGATATCGGCGGGGAGCAACGCCGGCAGCACGCCACCGAGCAACGCCTTCACCCGCCCGCTCGAACATGCGGCGTCGAGCCCGGCACGCGCGCAGTGGATCGCGGCATTCGGAAAGGCATGGGTGCCCGCGATATGATCGGCGTGGAAATGCGACAGGACCAGATGGCGGACGTCGCCCGGATCGAAGCCGAAGCGCCGCAACTGGCTCGCCACGTCCGCGCCCGGCGGCAGCGTGGCCGGGGTCAGCCAGCGATAGAAGCGTTCGGGAAAGGGCTGGGTCGCGGCGAAGAATGCCGGGTCATAGCCGGTATCGAACAGGATCGGCCCCTCCTGCGGGTGGACGATCAGGATCGAAAGCGCGGGGAAGATCGCCGGGCGCAGGCTGCCGTCGCGGATCGTTGCGCGCTGCGGGTGGACGCAATGCCCGGCGCGGATCAGCCTGACCTCCACCTCACGCATCGATCGCCTCCGGCAGGGCATGGGCGATCATCGCCTCGATCCCGTGGCGCGGCACCCAATCGAGCAGATCGCGCGCGCGATCGAGCTGCATCGTCTGCGAGAAGCCGAAGGTCATGACGCTGTAACGCGTCACCGGCGGTTCCGGCCTGCCGGGCAGCAGCGCGGCAACGCGTTCCATCGCGCCGGCCATTGTCATCGCCAGCCCGGTCGGCACCGTCACCAGGCGCGGCGCGCTTCCGATCCGCGCGAACAATTGGCCCAGCAGTTCGCGCACCGGCCGCGGATCGCCACCCGATATATTGATCGCCTGCCCGCCCGCCGCCGCCAATCGGCGGTCGGCGGCGACAAAGGCGGCGGCGGCATCGCGCACATCGGTCGGCTCGATCAGTGCCCTGCCTCCGCCCGGCAGCGGAAACCGCCCACGACGCCCGGCGCGCAGGATTCGCGGCAGCAGGACAGTGTCATGCGGCCCCACGATCGCGCGCGGGCGGATCGCGACGCTGCGGAAGCCCGGCGCGTCGGCGGCCAGGACCAGCCGTTCGGCGGCATATTTGGTCGCGGCATAGTCATTGGCGAAACGCGGCCCGACCGGGCTGTCCTCGGTCAGGCCGATCCGGTCGCGCGGTTCGGCGTAGATGGAGGGCGTGGAAGCATAGACCAGCCCCTCGCACCCCACCGCGCGCGCGGCATCGGCCAGCCGCCGGGTCGCAGTGATGTTGATCGCCTCGAAAGCCGCACGCGATCCCCAGGGGGACGAGAGCGCGGCGAGGTGGAACACTACATCCACGCCGCCGAGCAGCGGCTCCAGCGGATCGGTGACCAGATCGGCCGGCAGGAATTCCGCTCCGAGCCGCGCACCGATCGCCCTGTCGCGCCCGGTCGCGCGCACCTGATATCCGACCGCGCGCAACTGGCCGACGAGTTCGCGCCCCAGTCCGCCGGTCGCTCCGGTCACCAGCGCATGACGAGTCACCAGCGGATCACCGCGCCGCCCAGCGATACGCCGGCCGATGTCCCGATCAGCAGGCTGTGGCTACCGGGCGCGAGCCGGCCTCGCTCACGCGCGACATGGAGCGCATGCGGCATGCCCGCCGCAATCTGGTTGCCATGGTCCCGGAAGATGTCGACCGTCCTGGCATGGCCATCCGGCACCGAGCGCTTGAGATGCTCGATCGCCGCGGCGCTTGCCTGGTGCGGCACGATCGTATCGAGCCCTTCGGCCGCCACACCGCCTTCGGCGAGCAGGTCGCGCAGGAAACGCGGGAAGCGCTTGGCGGTCGCGGCGAACAATGCGGGGCCGTCCATCCGGAACTTGGATACCGCCAGGAAGGCGTCGAGATCCTCGGTCGGGCGCATGCGGGTGCCGCCCGATTCGAGCCGGCACAATTCAGACCCGTCGCCGAAGGTCGCGAGCCGGCAGGCAAGCAGGCGGCTGGGGCCGTCGGCTTCGATCGCCACAGCGGCTGCGCCGTCGCCGAAGATCACCGATGACTCGGGCGAACCGAAATCGAGCGCGGCGGAGGCGAGGTCGACCGACACGATCAGGCCCCGGCGCCATTTGCCGACCGCCATTCCCATCAACAGCGTGTCGAACGCGACGAGGAAAGACAGGCAGGTCGCATTGACGTCGAACGCGGCGATGCCGCTCGCGCCGATGCCGAGCCGGCGCTGGATCAGCGGGGCGTTGCCCGGGATCGGCTGCTCCATCACGCCGCATGCCGAGATCACCACATCGAGATCGCCGGCATCCCAGTTCGCTGCCGCCAAGGCCGCGGACGCGGCAGCGGCGCCGAGCGAGGAGCTGGTTTCGTCGCCCCGCGCCCAATAGCGGGTGGCGATCGCGAAATTCGCTTCGGTCCAGCCGGGATCCCGGCCGAGCCGGGCATCGATTTCCACCGAAGGAACGGCGGTCCTCGGCAGCGCGATACCGCTGCCAGCGAAGCGAAAACCGAGGCCCCGAGTCGCATTCATGCGAATATATTGAACAGTGTCTATTTACTTGTAAAGGGGGCGCAACGAATTGCCTCGAGCACGCGGGCATGGACGGTGTCGAGCGGATCGGTTTCGCCGAGCAGCGCGAAGGTGCCGTTGAGCGTGAAGAAGCAATGGCCGTGCACCGTCGCCAGCAGCGATCGCGTCAGGGCATCGGCTTCGTCCCGGCGCTCGGCCGGCAGCGCGGCGGCGATCTCGTCGCGCACGATCCCGGTGAGCGAACGGATATGGTCGCGATAATATTCGGGTGCCTCGACATCGTCGGGCAGCCGGTGATCGTACAGCGCCGTCCAGGCATGGCGATGCAGGATGGCGAACTCGAAATAGGCCTCGACCAGCACGCGAAGCCGATTGCCGGTCGCAGCCGCCAGGCGTGTCTCGACATGCGCCTGCCACTGCGCCAGCGTCCGGGCGTTGATCGCCACAACCAGCATGTCGTGGCTGCCGAACACATTGTAGACCGTGCCGATCGAGTAGCCGATCCGCTTCGCCACCTCGCGCGCGGAGAACCGCGCAAAGCCGACTTCTGATATCTGACGATGCCCCTCATGGACTATCATGGTCCGGAGCTCGTCCCGGGTATGATCGGACCGGCGTGCCACGGGTCCAACCTGCTCCCGAACTTTACACTGTTCAATAGATTTGCGCGCGGAGGGTATGCGCGTTCATGTTTCCGGAACGCTCCCGGGGCGGCGTTAGCCGCCCCGGGGGTTTGCAGCCGTTACCAGCGCTTGGACAGCCGGATCTGGAGGGTACCGGCGCGTTCGCCCTGGCCGGCGCGCAGGCCGGTTTCGAAGTCGAACGACCAGCCGCTGCTCAGGATGTCGAAGCGCGTGCCGATGCTCAGCTGGAGCTGCTCGCGCTTCCAGCCATTGCCCGCCAGGTC
>NZ_JACHLN010000005.1 GCF_014204495.1 Sphingomonas kyeonggiensis
CTGGGTCATACGAAGATCGAGAACACGGTCCGATATCTAGGCGTCGACATTGAAGATGCTCTGACGCTTGCTGAACGAACGGAGATCTGAGGCTGCCGCGGTCCATCCGTGCTCAAGATGGGCCGCTCTGACGCCGGACGGCTATGCGCCCCGGTTGCGGTCGTTCGACCACGCTCGCGCACACCCGAAAGCCGTCGTTCGTAATATCCGAAAAAATCGTCCTATGGGACAGATCTCGATCGAGGCCGTGAGCCTGTAGCCTGCGAATTGAAGCACCGTACACCGGACTATTGCGGGCAACGAGTTCAGCGACCGAGTGTGCCAGTTCCGTCGGACGCCTGCGGAGCGTCCCAACCACCCCCCAGCGCGCGGAACGACGCGATCGCCGCCCGCGCGGCAGCGGCTCTCGCCTGAATTTCGGCATCTCGGCTGGCGAGAAGTCGCTGGTCGGCGTCGAGCACGTCGAGCAGGCTGGAGACTCCCCCCTTGTAGGCCGCGAGCGAGGATGCGCGGGCCTTGGCGAGCGATGCGACACCCTGGTCGAGGATCTGGCCGCGGGCCTGCTGCTTGAGGAGCGCCGAAAAGGCATTCTCCACATCCTCCGACGCCCTTAGGACCGTCAGGCGATAGGCGGCCAGCGCCTCGGCGCTACGGCCGCGCGAGGCGTCGATCTCGGCGTCGATGCGGCCGAAGTCGAACAGACGCCAGCGCAATCCCAGAACGCCGCTCGCTTGGTTGGCATTGCCGCCAAACAGGCTGCCGACGCCCATGGTCGCCGTGCCGAGGAGCCCGCTGAGCGAGAATTTCGGATAATATTCGGAGATCGCCACACCAATGCGCGCGTTCGACGTGGCGAGTGTGCGTTCGGCCGCGATGATGTCCGGGCGCCGGCGGAGCAAGGCGGCCGGACCGCCGGCGTCGGAGACTGCAGGGACGCTGGGAATCGGCGCGATGGCCGCAAGCTCGGGCCGAACCGAACCAGGCTGGAGGCCGAGCAGCACATCGAGCGCGTTCATCGTGGCGTCGAGATTCTGCTCGAGTTCCGGAACGCCGGCCCTCACTTGGGCTAGGGCCCCCTCGGCCTGCCGTAGTTGCAATTCGGCCGCCACCCCCTTGCGGTACTGGAGCCCGACCAGATCGACCAGCTGCTGCTGGACCTGCTGCTGGTTGCGCGCCACATCGAGTCGCGCCTGAAGGCTGCGGATCGCGACATAGGTGTCGGCCGTCTGCGCTGCGACGGCGAGCCGCGCGGCGACGGCACCAGCAGCGGATGCCTGCCAGTTGGCCCGCGCGGCGTCGCGCGCCGCGTCCTTGCCACCGAAGAGATCGAGTTCCCAGCTCGCGCCAAGGTTCAATTCATAGCTCTGCGCCTCGCGTTCGAAACCTGGCAAGGCGCTGGCGATGCGGCCCTGCGGTGTCTCGATCGACTGATAACTCTCGCTCGCCTGGCCGCTGACCTGTCCGGACGGAAGGAGGTCGGCTTTGGCATGGCGCAGGGCGGCGCGCGCCTGCACGATGCGGGCGGTCGCCTGCTGCAGGTCGAGATTCTGCGCCAGCGCGCGTTCGACCAGGCTCACGAGGAGTGGATCGTCGAACGATCGCCACCAGTTCACCAAGTCGACCTTCGCTGCCTGCCCCGTGGCGGCCTCGACGGCGGGGCCGCCCAGGAAGGCAGGCGGGGCCGTCGTCTGCGGCGAGACATAGGCCGGACCGATGGCACAGCCACCGAGTAGCGCAGCCGCTCCGGCCACCGTCAGGATCGAAGATGAAATGCGCATGCTTCCATTCGCCAGCAGTCCCATAAACCATCTCATGGTATGTGACGAATAACGTATTTGGTCACAATTTGTCAATTCGGACTTTTGACGCTATGGGTGCGGCCATGAAAAATCAGAACACAAGCAAGGCTGCCACGCGCGGACCGGCTGAGCATTCCGTGCGGGACCAGATCGTCGATGCCGCCCGCGAATGCTTCGCCCATTACGGCTATGGCAAGACGACGGTGTCGGATCTCGCGCGTGAGATCGGCTTCTCTAAGGCCTATATCTACCGCTTTTTCGAATCGAAGCAGGCGATCGGCGAGGCGATCTGCGCCGAGTGTGTGGGCGGCCTATTCGACCAGGTCCGGGAGGCAGTGGGCGAAGGGGGCGACGCGACCGACAAGCTGCGGAGATTCGCGAGGACCGCCACCACCGCTACCGTGGAACTGCTCTTCACAGACCGCAAGCTCTACGAGATCGCGGTTTATGCGTCGTCCGAAAACTGGGAGGTCGTGCGGGCCTATATCGAGCGAATGCAGGGCCTGCTCGAAGAGATCCTCAAGGAAGGCCGCGAGAATGGCGAGTTCGAGCGCAAGACCCCGCTCGACGAAACCCGCCGATCGATCTTCTATGCCCTCAAGCCCTTCATCGACCCCGTTTTCCTCGAGCGCAGCCTCGATCTGCTTCCCGACGCGCAGACCGAGGTAACCGGCCTGGTGCTGCGCAGTCTCGCGCCTTGAAGTCAGAAGCTTATATGTGACTAGTTGACAATATAGTCACTCGATGACATTTGGTTCCCGCTGAACAGGAGGAACCTGCGTGTCGACATCGTCTTGCGCCCGAACGGTCGGGCTCCTTGGGCTGACAGCCGTTGCGCTGGCCGGCTGCGGGCAGTCGGGCGCTGACCCGCGCACCGCGCCGCCGCTGGTGCGAATCGCGTCTGCCGGTGCCGCCGAAGGAGGCGCCCGCGAATTCACCGGCATCGTGGGCGCCCGCGTGCAGAGTGATCTCGGCTTTCGTGTCGGCGGCAAGGTGGTGGCGCGGCTCGTCGAAGCCGGTCAGACCGTGCGCCGCGGCCAGCCTCTCATGCGCATCGATGCGGCCGACTATGCGCTCGCGGCGCAGGCGGCGGCCGGCACGGTCGCCGCCGCCCGCGCCCGCGCAGTTCAGGCCAGCGCCGATGAACAGCGCTACCGCGATCTGGTGTCCGCGGGAGCGGTCTCCGCCTCCGCCTACGACCAGGCCAAGGCAGCAGCGCTTTCGGCTCGTGCGCAGCTCTCCGCCGCCGAGGCCCAGGCACGGGTCAGCCGCAACGATACCGGCTATACGTTGCTGGTTGCCGACGCGGACGGCGTGGTCGCCGAGACGCTGGCCGAGCCGGGGCAAGTGGTCGCGGCCGGCCAGACCGTCGTCCGCCTTGCCCGCTCCGGTCCACGCGAAGCCATCGTTGCACTGCCCGAGACGCTTCGCCCCGCACTGGGCGCGGAAGCGGAGGCCCGGACCTATAGCGGACTCGATGGGCAGGCGCGATTGCGGCAACTGAGCGACGCCGCCGATCCAGCGACGCGGACTTTCGAGGCGCGTTTCGTCCTCTCCGGCGCTCCCGCCGCTGCACCTCTGGGATCGACGATAACGATCCGAGTTGGCGCTCCCGGCAAGCCGGCAGCGATCGCGGTCCCGCTCGCCGCTATCTACGATCGTGGACAGGGGCCGGGAGTCTGGATCGTCGGCAGCGGAAATAGTCCCAGGGTCACCTGGCGTCCGGTACGGCTAACCGAAATCGGCGACGAGAAGGCTGTCGTGGCCGCAGGCTTGCGCCTGGGCGAGCGCTTCGTCGCGCTGGGCGCACACATGCTTCACCAGGGCCAGCCGGTCCGCGTCGCGGCGGGAGCGGTCCGTTGAGCGAGACGTCCGAACCCAAGGGCAGGTTCAACCTGTCCGCCCTCGCGGTGCGCGAACGGGCAGTCACATTGTTCTTCATCATCGCCATCTCCGCTGCCGGACTCGTGGCTTTCCTGAGCCTCGGCCGCGCCGAGGACCCGAGCTTCACCATCAAGCAGATGACGGTGGTCACCGCATGGCCCGGCGCCACCGCGCAGGACATGCAGGACCAGGTCGCCGAGCCGCTCGAGAAGCGCCTGCAGGAGCTGCGCTGGTACGATCGCGCGGAGACGTTCACGCGGCCCGGCCTTGCCTTCACCACTTTGCTCCTGCGTGACCAGACGCCCCCATCCGAAGTGCAGGAGCAATTCTACCAGGCGCGCAAGAAGCTTCAGGACGAGACCCCGAGGCTCCCGCGCGGCGTCGCCGGCCCGTTCGTCAACGACGAATATGGCGACGTGACCTTCGCGCTCTATGCGCTGAAGGCAAAGGGCGAGCCGCAAAGGGACCTTGCCCGGCAGGCGGAGACGCTGCGCCAGCGGCTGCTGCATGTGCCGGGGGTCAAGAAGGTCAATATCGTCGGCGAGCGGCCGGAGCGCATCTATGTCGAGTTCGCGCAGGACCGGCTGGCGACGCTGGGCATCGCACCGCGCGCGATCTTCGCCGCGCTCGCGCAGCAGAACCTGGTCACCCCGGCGGGCGCGATCGAGGCGAACGGGCCGCAGGTGCAGGTCCGGCTCGACGGCGCGTTCGACGATCTCGAAAAGATCCGCGACCTGCCGATCGTCGCCAATGGCAGGACCCTGCGTCTGGCGGACATCGCCGAGGTTCGGCGCGGCTATGAGGATCCGGCGACCTTCCTGATCCGCAACCAGGGCGAGCCGACCCTGCTGCTCGGCGTGATCATGCGCGAGGGCTGGAACGGGCTTGAACTCGGTAAGTCGCTTAAGGCCGAAGTCCAGGCGATCTCGTCGGAGCTGCCGCTCGGAATGGTCCTCGCTCCCGTGACCGACCAGTCGGAGAACATCTCGGCGGCCGTCGATCAGTTCATGCGCACCTTCCTCGAGGCGTTGGCGATCGTGATGATCGTCAGCCTCGTCGCGCTCGGCTGGCGAGTCGGCGTCGTCGTGGCGGGGGCGGTGCCGCTGACGCTCGCGATCGTGCTCGTCATCATGTGGGCAACGGGCAGGGTGCTGGACCGCATCACGCTCGGCTCGCTGGTTCTTGCGCTCGGGCTGCTCGTCGACGACGCCATCATCGCGATCGAGATGATGGTCGTGAAGATGGAAGAGGGGTTCGACCGAATCAAGGCGTCGGCCTATGCTTGGAGCCATACCGCCGCGCCGATGCTTGCCGGAACGCTGGTGACGGTGATCGGCCTGATGCCCGTGGGCTTCGCAAAGTCCACGGCGGGAGAATATGCCGGCAACATATTCTGGGTCGTCGGCTTCGCCCTGCTGGCCTCCTGGCTCGTCGCGGTGATCTTCACCCCCTATATGGGCGTCAAGCTGCTGCCGGCGATCAAGCCGGTCGCGGGCGGCCACGACGCCATCTACGAAACGCCGCGCTACCAGAAGGTGCGCCAGCTGATCCGCTGGGCGGTGAAGCGCAACCGGGTGGTGACGATCGCAACGGTGGCGGCGTTCCTCGTCGCTGGTGCGGGCATGGTGCTGGTGAAGAAGCAGTTCTTCCCCACCTCCGACCGGCCCGAGGTGCTGGTCGAGGTCCAGATGCCCAAGGGTACCTCGATCGAACAGACCAGCGCCTCGAGCGAGGCGGTCGAGGCGTGGCTACGCAAGCAGCCCGAGGCGAAGATCATCACCGCCTATGTCGGCCAGGGCGCGCCGCGCTTCTTCATGTCGCTCTCGCCCGAATTGCCCGATCCCTCTTTCGCCAAGATCATCGTGCGAACACCGGACGAGGAGGCGCGCGAGGCGTTGAAGGGGCGGTTGCGGCGGGCGGTCGCCGACGGCCTCGCCCCTGCGGCACGCGTGCGGGTAACGCAGCTCGTCTTCGGTCCCCCTTCTCCCTATCCGGTGGCGTTCCGGGTCAGCGGCCCGGATGTCGAAAAATTGCGCGCTATCGGCGAGCAGGTCCGCGCGATCATGACCAGCGATCCCATGATGCGAACCGTCAACACCGACTGGGGCGAGCGCGTACCGACACTGCACTTCGTGCTTGATCAGGACCGGCTGCGCGCCATGGGCCTGACCTCGGGCGATGTCGGCGAGCAGCTGCAGTTCCTGCTCTCGGGGGTGACCGTCTCGCAGGCTCGCGAGGATATCCGCACGGTCGAGGTAGTGGCGCGGTCCGCCGGAAAGGCCCGCCTGGATCCGGCGCGCATCGGCGACTTCACGCTGACCGCGACGAACGGCCAGCGCGTGCCGATCAGCCAGATCGGCAAGCTCGAGCTGCGGATGGAGGACCCGATCCTGCTCCGCCGGGACCGCGTGCCGACGATCACCGTGCGCGGCGACATCGCCGACGGCCTACAGCCTCCCGACGTCTCGACCGCCATGCTCAAGAAGCTCCAGCCGGTGATCGACACGCTCCCCTCCGGCTACCATATCGCCATGGGCGGCTCGATCGAGGAGGCGGGCAAGGCCAATGCCGCGCTCGCGCCTATCTTCCCGATCATGATCCTCTTGATGATGATTGTCATCATTCTGCAGGTTCGCAGCTTCTCGGCGATGACGATCGTGCTGCTGACCGCACCGCTGGGGCTGATCGGCGTGGTGCCGACGCTGCTGCTCACCGGCCAGCCTTTCGGGTTCAACGCGATCCTGGGGCTGATTTCGCTGGCGGGCATCCTGATGCGCAACACGCTGATCCTGATCGGGCAGATCCATGAGAATGAGGAGAATGGTCGCTCCCCCTTCGACGCTGTGGTCGAGGCTACTGTGCAGCGTTCCCGGCCGGTGATCCTGACGGCGCTCGCCGCGGTGCTCGCCTTCGTGCCGCTCACGCATTCGGTGTTCTGGGGGGCGATGGCGTTCACCCTGATCGGCGGCACGCTGGTCGGAACGATCCTCACCCTAGTCTTCCTGCCGGCGCTCTATGCGCTCTGGTATCGGATCAAGCCCACTGCGGAGGGCCAGGCGCATCTGGCGGAGGTGACCGCATGAGCGAGGCCGCGGCTATCGATCCCGCCATTTCGGCGGACGACCCCCTCGAGCCACTCGAGGGGCGCTGGGTGTTGCGGATACTCATCTGCCTCAACGCGGGCGCGCACCGGTTTGCTGACCTTAGATCGGCGATCCCGCGTGTCAGCGCGAACATCCTCACCGACCGGCTGCGCACGCTGGAATGCGCGGGGCTCGTCGAGCGGCGCTACCTTCCAGCTCCGTACGCCAGCCATGTCTACGCGCTGACCGAGGTCGCCACGTCCCTCAAAACAACGCTGGATGGGCTGGCCAGCTGGCGAGCGTCACAATCCAAGATGTCCATCCCCTCGCGTCGCCCTGGAAAGGAGCAATCACGATGAAGCTGAAGGAAGCCGCGCGCCGGATCTGGCGCTCTTTCGAGGCGCTCGCGCAGGCAGACGACTATGATCCGCTGACCGACGTCCTGTTGCGGGTCGAGCGGCTGGAGCGCGCGGTTGCCGAGCTCCGTAAGCCTGCCGCAACCTCCCCCTGACCGGCCGGCGAGCATCGCGTGCCGGGCTCGGCGCGTCGCGATGCACTCCCACCTTCAACGCGCCAACGCTTGTGCGGCGACGATCACAGGAACCCGCGAATGACTGACTGTGGGTCGTGAGCTGTCGCTCGGGCGGAGCCGGCGGCGAATGGCAGCTGTCGAGATCGCCGGGACTCAAAACGGACTATCAGCAAGCGGCCCACGAGGTGCCGGACCGCGTTTTGAGAAACCGGCCAGTCGGGAATGCGCCCTAATAGCTGTCGCGCAGCAGCCTCGAACGTGCCCCTTAAACCTGCCGTTCGTGTCTCCGTGGACCAAGCTTGCCGGCGTTTCGATGCTGTCGCCAATCTGAAATGATCGGGCCGTACGGGCAGTCGCAGGTGCGGCGTCGGGTTTGTCGCCACCCCTCATCCGAAAGATGCCGCCGATCACGAACATTGCCACAGAGAGCCGGATGCTCGCCTATTCGTCCGGCAATTTCGGCAAGGCCCTGGTGTTCAGCGGCGCGGATCTGACGATCCTGTTCCTGCTGACCGACGTGCTGGGGCTGAACGGCGCCCAGGCCGGCGGACTGATGCTGTTCGCAGTGCTGGGCGATCTGGTGTTCGATCTGCTCGCGGCCCGGCTCGTCCTCCATTGGCGGGCGGCGGGGCGGGGCTATCGCTGGACCATCGCCCTGGCCGCGCTGCCTTGCGGGGCGGCGTTCGGGCTGATCTACGCGATGCCGGCGCTGGGACTGCATCGCGCCTGGATGCTTGCGGCGGCGATCCTCGTCTTCCGCGGCGCCTATGCGGTTGTCGATGTGCCGCACAATGCGCTGATGGCGCAGGTCAGCCGGGACAGCCGCGCGCGCGGACGTGTCTCGGGCTACCGGCTGTTCTTCAGCACCGCGAGCGCGCTGGCCATCGCCGCGGTGCTGACGCCCCTGGTACAGCAGGCGGGCCGGGCGCGGCATTTCGACGCACTGGCGTTCACCGGGATCGGGGCGGGCCTGGTCTTTGCCCTGACCATGCTGCTGTGCGTCTGGGCTTCGGGCCCACGCGGCGAGAGCGGCACGGCGTCCGCGCTGCGCGGCGATCGCATCGCGGTTCCGCTGCGCGACCCGATGGTGCTGGCAATGGGCGCGCTGGCCCTGCTCACCGGCTTCGCGATGCCGTGTTTCGGCCGGATGCTGATGTATCTGGGAACCTATGTCGTCGACCGGCCGGGCGCGGTCACCGTGCTGCTTGCCGCACTGACGGCCGGGCAATTCGGCGGCGTGCTCGCCTGGACCGCGCTCACCCACCGCTTCAGCAAGAGCCACCTGCTCGGTGCGGGGCATGCGGCGAGCGCGCTGGGCCTTGTCTTCTTCGCCCTGTGCATGGCGTGGCCGGCGGGACAGATTGCGGGCGCGGCGCTGATCGGCTTCGGCTTTGCGAGCGTGTTCATGCTGCCCTGGGGTCTGCTCGCCGACGCGGTCGACATCGTCGAATGGCGGCACGGCCGGCGGTTCGAGACCGGCCTGTTCGCCTATTATCTGGTCCTGGTGAAGGCTAGCGGCGCCGGGGCGACCGCGATGATCGGCTGGGTGCTGAACGCGCTCGGTTATCTTCCTGGCGCGGTCCAGCCGACCGGGGTGCGCCTGGGCATGCTCGGTCTCGGCCTCGGCGTGCCGCTTGCCGGCGCGCTGCTGGCGATGCTGCTGCTCCGGCGCTTCACGCTAGACCATGGCCGCCATGCGCGGCTGTTGCGCGCGCTGGCCTGGCGTCAGGCGGGGGAGGAGCCCGTCTCCGGATTGAACCGCGGGTTGGAGAAATCGAGCGGCGAGGGCGTCACCCTGGCAGGCGGCGCCGCGCTTTCCGCCCAGGCACGGCAGAGCATGTCGCGCAGCATCGCCGCGCCCGCGGCGGTACGCTCGTAGACCAGCGCGCGGACGTCCTTGTCGGCCGTGTTGCTGAAGCCGTCGCGCTTCTCGAGCTTGTAGACCGTCTCCATCCGATCGCCGGACTGGTCGAGAAAGGCGAGCACCGCATCGAACATGTCGCCATGGAGATGCGCCGGCGCGCCGATCTTGGGCACGATGTCCGCCGCGGTGAGCCCCATCCCGTCGACGAAACGGCTCTCGAACCGACCATGGATGCTGCGGTCGCGGGTATAGCCGTTGGGATTGGGGCCCAGCCAACCGTCCGAGTTCGCCGAATTGTGCAGCGGCTGCGAGCCGTCGCCGATATAATGGCCGAGCCGGATCGCCTGGAACGCACAGTGCTGCTCGGGAACCGATGCGTCGCCGCCGCGGGCCTGCGCCGCGCGGATCGCCCGCATGCAGACGATCAGCCGCTCATAGGCTTCCATCGCCGCATAGGGCAGCGTGCCGGTCCAGCGGACGTTGGTACGTGCAGCGGTGGCCGGATCGCTGTCCCTGATGGTCTCGTAGTGCTTGTAGAGCGCGAGGATGAACTCGTAGCGCGATCGCGGGATCGGTTTCAGGAAGGTGAATTGCTCGCGGAACCAGCCATGGTTCGGGTCTTCCTCGATCTTCGAGAAGCCTTCCGAATCCCCGCGCCAACTGTCCGGCAGCCCGGCCGAGGCCGAGATATAATCGACATAGCGGCGCAGGAAGACCGGCCCGCTGTCGGGTATCGCCTGGATCGCCGCACGGTCGATCACCGCGTGCCCGGTGCCGCCCCAGGCATGGGCGACGGCGGGACACAGCAGGAGGACGGCGGTCAGGGCGATGCGGCGCATGACGGTACCTTTCAGGGATCGAGGGGATCGCGCGGATCGACGCGCTCGGACGCCGGGGACGGGCGGAACACCAGTTCGGTGGGCGACACCCGGCGCACGACCTTGCCGGGGTGATAGCCGAGCTCGGCGGCGTTGCGCTCGGTGAACTTCGCGCTTTCGATATAGGCGCTCTGCAACGGGTTGCAGACGATCACCGTCTCAGCCTCCACCGGCGCGCCGATCCGCGCGAGCAGCCGGCTGGCGTTGCGCAGGTTGGTGGTGGTGTGGCGGGCATAGGGCTCGATGAGGATCGCTTCGGCGGGGACGCCGTAGCGCTCGATCAGCGCCTTGCGCATCTCGTCGGCCTCGGTGAACGGGGTCGCGCGCGGGTGCGCCCGACCACCGGTAACGATGATGAAGGCGATGTCGCCCTGGGCGAACCGGCGCGCGGCGAGGCGCAGGTGATATTTGCCGAACGGGCTGAGCGGTTCGCCCTCGATCTCGGGCCCGACGCCGGTGACGATCATCGCGCTGTAGCGATAGCGGTGCCAGTCGAGCGCCTTCGCCCGCGCCGTCGCTGCGGCGTTGGCGCCGCCGGTCAGCGGTTCATGGCCGATCGCATCGGTGCGATCGCTAACGTCGAGCAAGGCGAGCGCATAGTCGATGCTGGGATCGAGCTGCTGTGCCGATCCACCACGCGCCGTCTCGGTGATCCAGTCGGCGGCCTGAAGGCGCGTCAGGTGATCCTGTGGCGAGACCGTGCCAGGGCCATCGATCGCGGTGGCGGGTATCGCCCCCAGCGCATAGGTCCGCACGATCATGTTGATGCCAGCGATCTCGCGATCCACCTGCGCGGTGGCGCCATCGTCCGCAGCGGGAAGGCCCGGCGCCTGCGCAACGGCGCGACGTACCGCATCGGCTTCGCGATCGCTCCAGAGCAGCGCCTGCGCGCGGCAGACGAGATCGGTCCCGCACGCGGCGCGGCGCTCCCGCCGCACGCGCAGCACATTCTCCATGCCGGGTGCCCTGGCGATCCGCTCGAGCGCCGCGGGATCGTGCCCGGCCGCGTCGAACAACGGGAAGAGCCGGGCGGACAGCGCCGCCATCACCCCGTCGCCCACCGCCGCCTCGGCCGAAGCCGGGGCGGCGAGCACCGTCACGGCGAGCGCGGCGGCGGAGAGCAGGGCGCGCATCACCAGCTGCGGCTGACGATGAGGCGGAAGTTCCGGCCGAACAACGGGCGGCCGTAGATCGCCTGGCTGGAGCCCTGTCCGGCGAACTGGTCGGTACGCGTGTTGCCCTCGGTCAGGCCATGGGCGTTGAACAGATTGTCCCCGACCACCTGGAAGCGCCAGGCGCCCCAGTCGAGCGACGCGCCCGCTCCGGTCGTCTGGTAGCCGGGCATCGCCGTGCGGTTGAAGAGGTCGACATAGCGGCGGCCGACCCATTCGAAACGGCCGAAGAGCGAGAGCTTCTGCGCGCCCAGATCGAAGTCGAAACTCGGACGCAGATTGCCGAAGAACTTCGCCTCGCGGATGATCTGGTTGCCGTTCACAGCACTCGGATCCGCGCCCGAGGTATTCTCGAGATTGGCATATTCCGGATTCTGCCAGGTCACCGAGCCGTCGAGCGAGAACCAGCGGACCGGCACGACCCGGCCATCGACCTCGACGCCCTTAACCGAGGCCTCGCCGATGAAGGGCAGCGTCTGGTCGTTGCGGCCGGTCAGCGGGTTGAACGCCGCGAACGAGGCGTTGAACGGGTCGAACTTGGTGTAGAAGCCAGTTGCATAGAGATAGTTCGGGCCGAAGCTGGCCTTCAGGCCGACTTCATACTGGCGCGCCTTGGTCTTGACGATCGTGGCGTTGATGCCGCTCACCACGCCCATCTGCGGCGGCACCTCCAGGTTCGAGATGCGGCCATAGGCGCCGAAATGGCCGTTCAGGTCGTAGTTGAGGCCGACCGTCCAGTTGGTCGCATTGGGCTTCAGCCGCTGGTCGAGCACCTGGCCGGTAAAGGCGCGGGTGGTGTCGTCGGCGAGCGTGGTGGCGTCGCCGAGATTCACCTGGGTGGTCGGCAGCGCGATGCCCTTGTAGCTGTAGCGCTCGGTACGGATGCCGGCATCGAGGCGCAGGCCGCGGGTGATATCCCAGGTGTCGTTCGCGTAGAAGGCGATCATCTGCGCATCGCCTTTGCCCTGGTTGAGCGTGGTGGTGTAGCGCAGCACGCCGTTCTGGGTGACCGAGCCCAGCACCTGGCCGGTCGCCGAATAGGCGACCAGATCGAGCGTGCGCGGCTGGCTGCGCACTTCGATCAGCATGTCCTGATAGGCCTGGAGCAGCGTGTTGCCGTAGAACGAGCCGTACATGCCGACGCGCAGATCATGGGTGCCGATGCCGGTCTCGAACTTGCGGGTGACGCTGAGGTCGCCCTGCACCGAATAGAAGTCCGATTCCGAGGCGCGATACTGGCCGGACATGATCAGGCCCGACGCGGTCGAGGGATCGTAGGCCGTCGCGCCGTTGGTGCCCGCAAGGGCATAGCCGAGCCGCGTGACATTGGGACCGAAGGCAGTACGCGCGGCGGTCAGATAGCCGGCGGCGAAGGTCGTCGCATCGGCCGGATTGGTGGTTGAGTAGAATGCGTCGAAGCTCGACTTGCCCTTGGTCCCGCCGACCTTGGCGGAAACCTGCCAGCCGCTGAAGTCCGCCTCGTAATCGATCGCCGCGTTGAAGAAGCGCATGTGGCGGCCATCGGAGAGATCGCGCTGCATGCTCTGCAGCCCGCCGGCGCCGTCGCGATACTTGATGTTGACGTTGCGCAGCGACGGCGAGTTCATCGTGCCGGTGAAATAGTCGATATAGGGATTGAGCGAGACCGCCGGGTTGCGCGGATCGTTGGTCGGGATCGGCAGATAGAAGACGTTGTGGTCGTTCACATATTCGACCGAGAGCTTGACGAAGCCGTTGGTCAGCTGGCGCTTGAGGTTGGCGCGGATCTGGCCGCCCTTGTCGCTGGCGAAGCCGGCATAGCGATAGCCGTCATGCTGACGCAGGAAGCCGCCGATCGCGAAATAGGTGTTGTCGCTGATCGGGCCCGACTGCATCGCGTCGAGCCGGTAGAGACCGGTGTCGCCCAGCGTGAGCTGCGCCTTGCCGCGCGCCTGCGGGCCGCCCGACACGGTGATGTTGTTGGCGATCGCCGCCGCGCTGCTGGCATAGATCGGCGCCGGGCCGCCACGCACGATCTCGACCCGCTCGGTCATCAGATCGTAGCGGTTCATGCCTTCGCCGGAGTTGAAGAAGACGCCGTCGATCTCGTGGTAGAGCGGCAGCCCGTCCTGCTGGAAGATCAGATAGCCGCGATCGGTCGGGATGCCGCGCACGCGGGTGATGTTCTGCACCTCGCCGCCGGTGGCCTCGACCTGGATGCCGGGGACGGTACCGAGCAGGTCGGCGAAGCTCTTCGGTGCGATCTTCTGGACGTCGGCCTGGCTGAGCGAGTTGACCGCATAGGAGACGTCGAAGCGACGCTGCGCGCGCGCCGAGCCGGTGACGACGATGTCCGCGCCCGCATCCTCGGTGGCCTGTGCGGGGTCGGCGGCCGGCGTGTCGGCAGCCGGCGTATCGGTGGTCTGGGCGAAGGCCGGTGCGGACAGCACGCTGAGCGCGAGCACCGCGCAGCCGGCGGCGAAATTGTGCTTCTTCATCGGATCGGTCCCCCGAGATTTTGTGAACTCGTGGCGCCGATGGGGGGTGGGGATGACAGATTTATTTATTTCTGGGAAAATAAATCGTGAACCGTGAACCGGGCTGCTATGGCCGTGGACGATGAGGCATCCACCGGTCACGCTGCTCGAGGAGGAGAAGCGGCTGCTCTGGCAGCTGCGCACCCGCGGCTCGCAATCGCGATCCGCGCTGGCGGAGACTCTGCAGATCAGCAACGGCGCCATCTCCAAGCTGACCAGGACGCTGATCGGGCAGGCCCTGATCGAGGAATTGCCCGCCGAGGCGCTGGCAGGGCGCGGCCGCCCGACAGTGCCGCTGCGGATATCCCCGGCCGGGGGCTATGCCGTCGGGCTGGCGATCTATGCCGGCCTCCTGGAAATCGCGCTGGTCGATTATGCCGGGGGGGTGGTGTCGCTCACTTCCGAGAAGATCGAGCCGATCGACCCGCATAGTTTCGCCCGCCATGTCGATCGCCGCATCCACGAACTCGCGATCGAGCATCGCCTGCTGGGGAGCCGCCTGTACGGCGTCGGTTTCAGCGTGCCCGGCCCAGCGCTGTCGCGCGACGGCAACCGGTGGCACGTCGTCCGCAACCTACCCGGCTGGAAGGACGCGCCGCTGCGCACGATCTTCGAGGAAGCGCTGCGGCTGCCGATCTGGATCGAGAACGACGCGACGGCGGCGGCGCTTGCCGAATATTATCTGGGCGGCCTGATCCGGCGCTGCACCACGGCGGTGGTGATCCTGCTCGGGCACGGCGTCGGGGCGGGGATCGTCCATGAAGGCCGGCTGATGCGCGGCGAGACGGGCAGCGCCGGCGAGATCGGCATGTTCTACCCGGGCAACCAGCCGCGCCCGACGACGCTCGACCTGATCGCGACGCTGCAGGCGGCCGGATGCAAGGTCGGGTCGCTGGCGGATTTCGAGGAGGCGATCCCGGGATATGAGGCGACGATCGATCAGTGGCTGGAGCGGGCCGCCGATCAGTTGCTCCAGACGATCAATTCGGCGCTTGCCTGGTTCGATCCGGGTGCGATCAGGCTGATGAGCCCCTTGCCGTCCGCAATCATGCACGGACTCGCCGACCGGCTGAACCGCCGGGCGATCAAATGGGGCGACCATATCGCGGAGAGCGAGAAGGAGCGGTACGACATCGAGATTTCCCGGCTCGGCGGCGCCGGCTCCGCGCTGGGTGCGGCGCTGTTGCCGATTCATGCGTCGATCGCGCGAGCCTAGTCGAGATGCTCTGCACGACGTGAGGCGGGCAGCCACCAGGCCCTGGCGACATCATCCGCGCAGCGGCAGGAGCATTGCGCTCACCGCCAGCATCGTCGCCACAGGTTGTGAGGGCTGCTTTGCCCGGTTCCGCTATCGCAAGCTGCCAGTCCGCAGCCGGCCCACGAGTTGCCGGACCGCGTTTGGAGAAACCTGCCAGTCGGGAATGCGCCCCAGTTGCTGCCGTTCGGCCTGACTGTCGCAAATGCCGATAGCGGCCGTTCGTTCATATAGGTGTGGGAGTCCGCTATTGGGTGGTAAGCGGACATCCACAAGCGTCTCTCGACGGCCGCCCTTAGCGGACTCCAGCCACCGGTCGGTTTGCGGTTATGTTCGGAGCTTGGCGGAATCTTTCGCCCACCCGTTCGAACCACCAGCCATCGCCATAGTCCACGTAAAATCGATCAAATCGTTCATCGACGAAAGGTGTGGGATCTAACCGAACACCACATTGCCGTGCGAATTCTCGAAGGTCGTCAGCCAAGGCCCGCTTCCAAACGACTATCTGTTCCGACACGGGAGCCTCGAACAAGTTGTCAGGCCTGCGGAAACGCCCGAAGTTTCCGAGACCGGGGCAGCGATCCGAGGCAATGGAATAGCCCACCGAAGGGTCCGGGAACGCTTCGAAACTAACCTCAATGCGGTCAATGCAAATATCACCATAGCGACCCCACCGGTTCCCGAACGTATGATACTCGCCTTCGCGGGGATGGGTACAATTGCGGCTCAAAGCAGGACGGCGTTTCTCGGATGCAGAAGAGGACTGCGGCGCAACAGCCAGCACGGTGTTGGGCACGCGGTCCTGTCCCGATTGCAGGTGACCCCCGCTACCGGTGACCAACGCTCCAGCGAGTGCGAAAACAATCCTTTTCATCTCGGTATCTTCCCACGTGTTCCGGATGTCTGCAATTGGGGCGTTTGCCGCCTGGCCGCT
The DNA here is from genome assembly GCF_014204495.1 of Sphingomonas kyeonggiensis. Lineage (GTDB taxonomy): Bacteria > Pseudomonadota > Alphaproteobacteria > Sphingomonadales > Sphingomonadaceae > Sphingomonas > Sphingomonas kyeonggiensis_A. The sequence goes on from NZ_JACHLN010000005.1 coordinate 15,918, forward strand.
TCTAGATCAGCCGCTCCACCGCCAAACGGCCGACATTGGGTGGAAAGGGGACAGGCGGCTTTCGTGCGGATACAATAGACCGCCACGAACCGATAAGCTAATGCTCTCAAATGTTCACGCGAAGCGAAGCCAGTCCTTATCAGAGAGGGCAGCGGTTCATACTCGCCGTAATCCTGACCACGCCCGCGATTATGTGGGGTGTCCCAATCGCCGTAACGGCAATGGGATTCTCAACGGAAGTCGCAATCATCGCCGTGCTACCGTTAGCCTTTGTCTGGTTTGCTGTTGGAAGCCTCGGCAGTTTCATGATCGCATGCCCAAACTGCGGCAGGTCAGTTTTTCTTCGCCGGTTCATGATCAGCGCTCCCTGGCCCGCGCGCAAATGCAGCAAATGCAGCAATGATCTGACAGCCACTTAGCTGATACATCGTCCGCAACGGCGGCTTTTGGGGCGGCTCCTGTCAGGCTGCCTTTTAGCCGCCGGGAGCACAGACTTCTTTCTCGAAAGGTGACGGCCAGAGCGTTGGAGGGGGGATGCCCTGGCCGCCACCTTCCGGCACGTCAGAAGCTTGCCCAGTCTCCGGCAGCCGAAGCACCCGCGAGCATGGGGGTGCGGCTACGGGGGGCAAGGATCGGACGTGTGCGGGGGCTGGTCTGCCGGTCTCGCGTCTCTCGCGACGCGGGTCCGGTGTCGGCCCCGAGGTTGAACTTCTCGGCCTGTTCGCTCAGCGCCGTGACTTCGACGCTGAGATTTCGAGCGGCTGCGGAGGTCTCTTCGACCATGGCAGCATTCTGCTGGGTGGACTGGTCCATCGTGCCAACCGCCACGGAGATCTGAGTGATCGCCGTCGATTGCGCCTGGTTGTCATTGGCCATCTGGCCGAGCAACGCGTGGACTTCGCCGACGTCACTGGAGATATCCGCCAGCGCCCCATCGACCTTCTGGACCATCTCGACGGCTGCGACGATGTCGGTTCGGGTGGCGGTAAGCTGCTCGCGTGCCCGTCCGGCTTCCTCCTCAGCCCGCATGGCGAGGGCAGAGACGAGGTCGGCGACGACTGCGAAGCCGCGCCCGGCTTCGCCGGCGCGGCCGGCCTCGACCGCGGCGTTCATCGCAAGCACGCGGGTCTGGAACGCGATCTTGTCCAGGCCCTCGATGACGTCGTCGATGCCCTTGGCGCTCTCGCTGACACGGTTCATCGCCTCTACAGCCTCGTCGGCGATGCCGCGGCCACCGTTTACGGTGGTGATGGCGCCATCAGCACGCGCGACCGTCCGGTCGGCGGCTTCGGCCGTTGCCTTGAGACGACCATCGATCTGCGCGATGGCAGCCGAGGTCTCCTCAAGGCTCGCGGCATTGGCTTCGGTGCGGCGTGCCAGGTCCTCGGATGCCTGCGCAATCTCGCCCGATCCGGTCCGAATGGTCGCCGTGCTCTCCATCACAGCGCCGATCAGGCGGCGCAGGGAGACAAGCGCTTCGTTGAAGTTGGACTTGAGTTCGGCATAGGCGTTCGGAAAGTCCCGAGTGATCTCGCACGCGAGGTCGCCACCGCTCAATGCACTCAGGCCGTCCCGCAACGAACTGGTGACGACTTCCTGCTCAGCTGCAGCCCTAGCATCTGCCTCGGCTCGCGAGACGGCGGCGATGCGAAATTGCTCAACCGCCTGCGCGACTTCGCCAAGTTCGTCGGCGCGGGCGCGGTGCGGCACCACCGCCTCGCCGCCATCGGCCAGCGTCTTGGTTGCCTTCGAAAGTTCCGCCATCGGAGTGGAAACGGTCTTACCAATCAGCCGCCAGATCGCGAAGAGCATCGCCATGCCGAAGGCGGCCAATGCCAGGACTGCAGCGAAGATCTTTGCCGAGAAGGCTTGCCCCTTCTCATTGTTGACCTTGGCGCGGGCCTGATGCGCGGTAACCAGGTCCACCGCGCTGCCGAGGGCGGTCTCCGAAGCACGACGTCCCTCACCCTTGATGAGGGACAGTTCTGCGCCCGCACCTTGACGGTGCAGCTCGAAGATGCGCGCGTTCACTTGCTCAAGGGCGGTGATGTTGCGCTTGAGAGCATCCAGCTTGGGTGAGAGCTCTCCTGCAAGCGGCGCGTAGTGCCCGAGCGCGTCGGCTATATCCCGCTTGTTCTTTTCGAAGCGATCCTGGTAGCTGCGCTCCTCTTGTGGGCTAGTTGCGCTCGTCTGCGACCAGATGATGATCCGGTGCTCACGCAGCGCTGAGGTGAGCCGGCCAAGTGCCTCGGTTCCGCCGATGCCACGTTCGACATGCCGGGTGGCGATAGCACCCAGCTCCCACATGGCGAAGATGCCTGCTGCAGTAACGCTCGCAAGGAGGAAGCCGATTACTGCGAAGGCGACCAGCATCTTCTTCGACAGACGCCAGCTATTGAAAACTTGAACCATGGTCACCCAATCCCGGCAATCTCGCATGCATGTGCAGCGTCTCCTGATTGCATTGTAGATGGCGCGTGCGCTGACTGGACCTCCGGTGCATCAATTCCTTAGCAAGTTGAACATGGAAGCGCGGCATCCCCTGCCTGCTCGCTCAGCGCAAAAAGCATTCGGAGTTCGGAGGACCGCGCTTCTCGGGGACGTCAGTCATTCAGCGGTTTACCTTATCGACATAGGCGAGATCTGGTGAATCACACGCCCCGACAATACGCCCGCAACTACTGCAGTATATTCTCTTATGGAGTAATAAGTTATTGATTGTAATGAGATATCTCTAAAAAATTACTCCCATTGCTTCATCTTGCTGGATGGCGCCTTGGTTAACCCCAACGCTGGTCTCCGACGCCCGCTATAACGTGAGGACGCTTTTTCGGCGTTATTACTGTGAAGCGAGAGAACCGTAGATGATGCAGTGGTTTGAGGCGAATGCGCCGATCCGGCAAAAGACGTTGGTAGCATTTGGAACGCTCTTGTCTCTAGTGTTGGTCCTAGGTCTCCTTAGCGCGATACGCGAAGACTGGCTCATGGTCGCAGCGAGCGCTGCTGCGGCGTCGGTGGGGACGACCTGTGCCTGGCGTTTTCGCCGGGCGATCTGCGATCCCTATGTGAATACAGTGGTTCGTATGGAAGCATTAGCCGCAGGAGATCTTGAAAGCCCTGTAGCCTACACGGCGTACAAGGATTGCGTCGGAAGGATGACGCGTGCGATGTTCACATTCCGGGACACCGCGCGAGAGCAAATCCGCGCCTCGCAAGAACAGAGCGAGGTCGTCGCAGCACTGCGCGCCAGCCTTGCCTCCCTGACCCAGGGTGACTTCACGGCCGAGATTCGTGTTGAGTTTCCTTCGGCCTATGCCGAACTCAAGACAAACTTCAACGAAGCGCTGGCTTCGCTGCGGACCCTCGTCGGTTCGGTGCTGGATAGCGCAGAGAGCATCAACACCGGCGCAGCCGAGATCGCACAGGCATCGGAGGACCTCGCGCGTCGGACCGAGGCCAATGCAGCGAGTCTCGAGCAGACCACGGCTGCGGTTGCACAGATGGATGAGCGGCTGCGCGCGACAGCAGAAGCAGCCAGCCGTACGGTCCGTCGAGCAGATGGCGCGATCCAGAGCGTAGCGGGCGGCCGCACGACCGCCGGAGAGGCCGTGAATGCCATGACGCGCGTGAGCGAAAGTGCCACGGGTATCGACGACGTCATCGAAGGCCTCGACAAGATCGCATTCCAGACCCGCGTGCTTGCCATGAACGCTGCAGTCGAAGCGGGCCGCGCTGGCGAGGCCGGGCGCGGCTTTGCGGTCGTCGCTGACCTTGTCTCTGCGCTTGCGATGCGCGCCGAGGAAGAAGCGGGCCGCGCCCGCGAACAGTTGACGGCCACCCGGACGGATGTCGTGGCCGCGGTAGAAATGGTGCAGAAGGTGGATGCTGCATTCACAGACATCTTCGACAATGTTGGAGAGGTTCATGTTCTTCTTGCGGACATCGCGGCTTCCAACCAGGCGCAGTCGGCCGCAATCGCCGAGATCAGCGTCGCTGTCGGCAGCATGGACCAGGCGACACAGCAGAATGCCGCAATGGTAGAGGAAACTTCCGCTGCCGCCCGCAACCTGTCCGTTGAAGTGGGTGGGCTGTCCGATCAGGCAGAGCGATTTAACGTTGGCGATTCGGCTGCAGCTTTGGGCCGTCGCTCAGGATCGACGCACTATGCGCCAAAGGGAAAGCCCGGGAAGAATGCCGGTCCACAGCTTGCGCGAGCGGCGCTGGGAACCAAGCCGCCCTCCGGCGACTGGGCATCTTTCTAGCTCCGGCCCGAATTTTCTCCTGGGGCGGGTATCGGCGCACCGTCTGACCATCGCGGAGCGGCGAGCTCGCCGAATCTGCCGCGATGGTTATGGGGTGCACGTCGGGCGCCGCCAAAGTTCATTTCGACTGCTTTCCGCCCTTCGCCTGGCACGCGGAATGTCCTGACGAAATGTAAAGGAAGTTGCTGCAATCTCCCACCCAGGATAGTGAAGATGGCAACCTGCAAGCAGAATGAATACGAGCGCCTGCGGGCATTAGCAAGCTTCGCATTGCTTGACACCCCGCAAGAGGAGCGTTTCGACGAGATAACCCGCCTGGCGAGTATGCTCCTGGGTGCCGAAAGTGCCGCCATCAGTCTGATTGACGATAAGCGGCAATGGTTCAAATCAAGGGTCGGTATTGCCTTTTCGGAGACTCCTCGCGAGCAGGCATTCTGCGACTATGCGGTCACGTCCCAATCCTTCATCGAGGTTGGAGACGCCTCGGCAGACCCGCGTTTTGTGGCCAATCCCTTGGTAGCCCGGGAACGAGGAATCCGGTTTTATGCTGGCGCGCCGCTCATCGTTTCGACAGGTCATTGCCTTGGGACGCTATGTGTGTTCGATCCCACGAGCCGAGGTCCGCTCTCGGCGGACCAGCGCAGAGCGCTGGTTGTTCTGGCGCGGCTTGTCGTCGAGCGGATTGAGGGCATCCGTGATCGAAAGCTCAGCGAGATCGCGACGAGGATGGTTGACGCGACCTCGGATGCAATTCTTTGCGTGGATGCCAGCGGACGCATTTCCTACTGGAACCGCGCCGCAGAGAAAATATTCGGGTACGCGGCCGATGAAGCGATAGGACAGGCGATTGGCCTGATCATTACCAAGAATGGACGATCCAGCGCGAATTATCGTTCGATGCTGCGCTCCTTCACGGGTCGGCGTGGACATTCGGAAACAGTTTTCGAACTCGAGGCCGAGCGCAAGGCCGGCGAGCGTTTCCCCATTGAGCTGTCGGTGGCGCGGCTGGAAGAAGACAGGCCGACGCGAAGGTTGGGTTACGCTGCAATTATCCGCGATGTAACCACGCGGAAACAGCGGGAGCGCGAGAACGCGCAAACGCGGTTGTTTCTGGACACGATCATCGCAAACCTTCCCGCTATGCTGTTCGTAAAAGACAGCGGAACCCGCCGCTATGAGCTGTTGAACCGCACCGGAGAGGAGTTCATCGGGCTGCCCGCTTCGGCCGTCGTTGGTCGGACCGACAGGGAATTGTTCCCTGACACCGGCGAGGGCTATCACGAACGCGACAGCCATGTCCTCTCCTCCGGGGGCGTCCAGTTTTATGAGAGCGACTTCACTCGGCAGGATGGACGGGTCATCCGACTGCGCACCAAGCGAATTATGGTCGATGGACCCGACATGCCTGGGCAATTCATTCTCGGCATGAGCGAAGATGTTACCGATATACGTGAAGCACAAGAGCAAATTCTTCGGCTGGCCCAACATGACTCACTGACTAACTTACACAACCGCGCGAGTTTCCTCGAAAGAGTTGACACTCTCACGCGTTCGGAAACCCCATTTGCTGTGCTGACGATTGATCTCGACCGCTTTAAGGCGATCAACGATCAGTTTGGCCATGTTGCTGGGGACGAAGTGCTGACACAGGTCGCCGAACGTTTATGCAGCGTGGTCGGCAGCGAAGCATTTGCCGCCCGCGTCGGTGGTGACGAGTTCACTGTCCTAATTGCCGGCTCTGACCCGGTCCGGGACGCCCATCGCCTAGCTGCAGCCCTGGTCCGGAGGCTGGGCGAGCCTTATCGTCTTGAGCGCTTCGTCGCGCACACGGGAGCGAGCATTGGCGTCGTGATCTGCCCCGACGATGGCGCGAACTTAAGCCAGCTTCGTCAGGCAGCTGATCTCGCGATGTACCGCGCGAAGGCAGGTGGAGGAAGCTCGGCTTGCTTTTATAGTCCCGAGATGGACAAGGCAGCTCGAGACCGTTGCGTCCTGGAGGTGGATCTCCGGAGGGCGGTGGAGCAAGGTGGAATAAGCGTTCTCTATCAGCCCGTTGTATCCACAGCTACCGGGCTAACCACGAGCTTCGAGGCCCTCGCGCGGTGGATTCATCCTCAGCGCGGGCCGATCCCTCCTGACCTGTTCATTTCGATCGCGGAAGAATGCGGCCTCGTGCCCGAACTCGGAAGACAGGTTCTGGAGACCGCTTGTCGCGAAGCCGCATCCTGGCCGTCCCATATCCGGGTAGCGGTCAACCTGTCTCCGTTACAGTTTGAAAGTGGCGACTTGGCCGCGACGATTGTGGAGGTACTTGCACGTACCGGTCTACCCGCCACGCGTTTGCAACTCGAAGTTACCGAAGGATTGGTGATCCGAAATGTTGATCGGGTTTTCGAGATTTTGCAGGCTCTACGGGATCTCGGAATCCAGATCCTGATGGACGATTTCGGTGTCGGCTACTCCTCGCTCGGTTACTTTGAGCGCTTCCCCTTTGACAAGGTGAAAATTGATCGATCCTTCGTCTCGAGGATGCTTGAAAGTCCAGTGTCCTACGCAATCATTGAGGCGGTGATTGGGTTGGGTAAGCGGCTGGGAATGGGAACCGTTGCGGAAGGAGTGGAGACGGCGGAGCAGATGAACGCGTTGGTGCAGCTGGGTTGCACGCATCTTCAAGGTTATCTGATTAGCCGGCCGCGCCCCGCAGCAGATTTCGAACATATACTCAGGGCAGTTCCACAAACTGGGCAAGCCGATGCTCGTGGGGCTGGCTCTCCGAGCTTGTAAAGCTGCGCCCCATCGCCGCCGTCCAATGCCGGTTGGTCCGCACCTTTACTGGCCGTTCTGTGCGAACGCATCAAAATTGGAAAAATCGTTATTATGTTGTGCTGATGCGGCACTGGTTCCCATAATTTGATTGTGACGAGGGCCAGGGACTACTCATGAATGCAGTACCGGACTTTATCTGAGTGGCGGTGGAGGCTCAGTCCGTTATCGCACCGCACTGGGTATTTAAAGTAATGGTTCGAAACACTCGGCGAGCGAAGCGCTTGTCGGAAGGGTGCTCTGCGCAGGGAGGATCAGTTTGTCTGCAATTCACGACTCTCCCACCGGCGAGCAGTCGACGGATATATACCGTTCTACCTTTGAGATCGCGGCTGTCGGTATCGCACATGTCGCACCCGACGGACGCTGGCTGCGTGTCAACCATGCGGTCTGCGAAATTACCGGGTACAGCAGCGATGAATTGCTCCATGGGAGCTTTCAGCAAATCACGCACCCCGACGACCTGTCGCTGGATCTGGCACAGGTCTCCATGCTCCTTGCCGGCAAGACCAACGGTTACAGGATTGATAAGCGCTATATCCGAAGGGACGGCAGTCTCGTCTGGGTAAGTCTCACCGTAACCCTGCTCCGCCACGCCGACGGTGCACCCAACTTCTTTGTCGCAGTCATCAAAGACATTAGCGCTCGGAAACAGGCCGAGGCGAGTCGGCTTGAAAGTGAAGCGCGATTCCGAGCGATTTTCGACAGCGCCGTCGAAGCGATTGCTATCATTGATGCGACCGGGACGATCGAGTCGGTCAACCCGGGGGTGGAGCGAATGTTCGGATATACGCCGGCGGAGCTTGTCGGGCGGAATGTGACCATTCTAATGCCTGCGGCTATTGCCCGTGAGCATGATCGATATCTGGAGCGCTATCGTGCTGGCGCACCGCCTGCGATAATCGGGATTGGTCGTGAAGTATTTGGGCGGCGCAAAGACGGATCGAGCATTCCTCTCGATCTTTCAGTGGCGGAATGGGAACTAGACGGAAGAAGATACTTCACCGGGATGATGCGCGATCTCACTCCACGTAAGATCGCGGAGTCGGCGCTGCAGCGAAGCGAGGAGCGCTTCTTCGCCTTGCAGAGTGAGTACGCCCATCTTGCCCGCGTTAACGACATGGGGGAGATGGCAGCAGCCATCGCGCACGAAATCAATCAGCCGCTCACGGCGATCGTGAATTATCTGGGCGCTGGCATGTATGCGGTGGCGGGCGGTCCGGACGAGAACGCTTTGAAGGAGATCGAGGAAATAATGGCTCAGGCGTCGCAGCAAGCACTGCGCGCTGGCGAGATCGTTCGTCGACTGCGAGAGTTTATTGGCAAAGGCACCGGCGAACGCCAGATCGTGAAGATTGATGCACTGATCGAGGCAGGCAGCCGCCTCGCTCTTATTGACGCAGCTGCCAATGGGATCGCCGTCGAACGTGTCTCCAACACTGACGGCGCGCTAGTTCACGTGGACCCAATCCAGCTTCAGCAAGTGCTCGTTAACATCCTGCGCAACGCCCAGGACGCGCTCGTCACCTTGCCTCGCGGTCAGGAAAGAAAGCTCACCATTATGACGCGCACACTCGACGGAAACGAAGTGGAGATTTGGATCGGCGACACAGGTCCAGGCATTGCCCCTGAGGTCCGTGCAGCCTTGTTCGATCCTTTCGTCACGTCCAAGCCCGCAGGTATGGGAATGGGGCTGTCCGTGTGCCGGCGCCTCATGGAAGCCCATGGTGGCACGATTCGGTTGCAAGAGACCGGCAGCAGCGGGACAATTTTCGCACTGAAACTGCCTGTCGAGCACGATGCCGTGGTGAAGCCCAACAAAAACGGCAGCCAGGTGAAATCTCGGCAGGCAAGATGACAATGTCGAATGGACTGATATTGGTCGTGGATGACGATGCCAGCGTGCGCAACTCTACGGTGCGTTTGCTCAACCGGCATGCCTTCGCCGCCAAGTGCTTCGAAAGCGGTGATGTGCTTCTCGCCGAGGATGACTTAGTTGGTGCCCTGTGCATCCTGCTCGACATCCGCATGCCTGGTAGGGACGGGATCGAAGTCCTCAAAGTGTTGCGTCAACGTGGCGGCGACGTTCCCGTAATCATGATAACCGGCCATGGAGATGTACCACTCGCCGTCGAGGCGATGCGAGAGGGCGCGGCGGATTTTCTCGAAAAACCCTATTCGGCGGATGCACTTTTCAGCGCGCTAGAACGGGTTATGCAGCGGGGGACCCTTGACTCGCGATCTTATCCTGCAGAGCAGGACGTTTGGAAGGCCATTCAGAACCTAACCTATCGCCAGCGGCAGGTCCTGAGCGGTATCCTTCGTGGTGCGCCCAACAAGGTGATCGCTTTCGAGCTTGGACTGAGCCCTCGGACGGTAGAAGCCTATCGCGCGCAATTGTTCACCCGCTTAGGCGTACGCACAACAACGGAAGCTGTTAAGACTGCGCTGGCGTTAGGCTTTTTGCCTGTAGTCTCCGTCTGAATCGTGGTCGCTGGGGTTTGTCAGCCTCGTTGCGGCTGAAAGATAACGGCTTGGGAGGCGAGCCAACAGCAGCTCGCTGCGGCCGACCCTATCCAGTACCGAATCACACAACCCGAGCGATCATCCCTCGCCACGTTACGCTGATCTGACCGCACAACCAGTGCCCTCGACCTCGAAAGCAATTGCAGGTGTCTGTCCGCAGTCGGCTCACGAGCTGCCTTATCGTGATCCGTTGTAGCGATGTTCGTCTTTGGCGCGTGCCGCTCGGACCAGACAGGCCATAACCTTGCGAACGTCGGTGTGTCCCTTGAGGACGCTTGGATCGTTCGGAGGAAAATCGATCCAGCCCTCATTGAAGCCATCGAGCATGCGAATGCGCGGTAGCGGGTGGCGCATGCCCTCGGAGCGGAAGATCGCTTCCCACTGCTCGCGCGCGACGATCTCGGCCCGGACCGGGTGGCCGATCGCCGCAGAGAAGGCGGCGGCAATATCGTTGGGTGAGACGCGCGACGGCCCTTCCAGCCGGACCACGCGCACGCCTTCCCAGCTTTCCCGGATGAGGACTGCTGCCGTGCGCCCCACGTCTTGCGCGGCGACCATGGCGATCGGCCGATCAAGCGGAGCGAGGAAACTGCGGACGACGCCATCGTCCATCGCCGAGGATACGTCCCAAGCGGCATTGTCCAGGAACCAGCCCGGCCGCAGGAAGGTGACGGGCATCGGCAGGGTGGCGAGAGCCTGCTCCATCAATGTCCTTTGGGTGAGGAGGTTGTCTTCGTCGGCGTCGGCACCGATCGTGGACAGGCAGACCACCCGGCTGGGCCGCGACCGCTCGATCGCCTTGTGCACCGCTGCAATCACGCGGCGTGCCTCGGGATAGCCCAGCTCGGGGTCGAAATCGGGAGGGGGAAGCACGAATACGGCTTCGGCGCCGGTGAATGCGTTGGCGAGCGCATCGGCGTCTTCCATTGCGGCGACGGTGGTCTCGCAGCCGCGCGCGGCCCAGTCGGCCGCCTTGGCGACATCTCGCGTGACGGCGCGCACGGGCAGCCCCGCGTCCAGCAACGCAGCGGCGAGCGCTCCCCCGACCTTCCCTGTAATTCCAGTGATCGCATACATGTGGCATCTCCTGTCGGGCGTGTGGGAGTAAAATGTCCGGTTCGCACCTGCGGCATTAGGCTGTCCGGAGGGTTGACTTGAGCGCATAAAGATCATCGCTATTGTGCGGTTGAATCACAGCAAGGTGAGATCATGCCCTTCGATGCGCGGATCCTGACCGGCGTCGGGGTGCTGGCCACGGTCGTCGAGGCGGGGAATTTCGCACGGGCGGGAGAGGCGCTCGGCCTGTCCCCGTCAGGCGTGAGCCGCGCAGTCGCCCGGCTCGAGGCAAGGATTGGTATCCGATTGTTCGACAGGACGCCGCGCGCCGCGACGCTGACGGAGGAGGGGCGCAGATTCTACCATCAGGTCACGCCCTTGCTTGCCGGCATCGAAGAGGCGGCAGGCGAGGCAGCGGCCGCCGCCGCGACCGTCACCGGCAAGCTCAGGGTCAGCGTGGATCCCTGGTTCGCGCGGATGGTGCTGGCGCCCAATCTCAAGTGCTTTCTCAATCGCCATCCAGCGCTTTCGCTCGACCTGCTCGTCAGCAATCACCGCGAGGAGATGATGGTCGGCGTCGACGTCTCGATCCGCTTCGGCCCGCCCGACGGGGCGTCGTTGATCGCGCGCAAGATCCTGGAGACCCGTGTGATCACCTGCGCGTCTCCATCCTATCTGGAGCGGCGCGGGCTCCCCACGACGCCGCACGACCTGATCGACCACGAGCTTATCCTGTTCCGTGATCCGCAGACAGGTCGCCCATTCGCGTGGGAATTCGGGCAAGGTGCCGATGCGTTCGAAGTTGATGTGCACGGACGGATGACCACCGACGACCCATCGGTTGCTGTCGAGGCCTGCCTCGCCGGCCAAGGCATCTTCCAGAGCCTTGCGCTCGGCCTGGCGCCCTGGCTCCAGCGCGGCGACCTCATCGAGATCCTCGCCGGCTGGTCCCACGAGACCTACCCTCTCTTTGCCTATCATCCGTCGCGCCACCTCCCGCCCGCGAAGGTTCGGGCCTTCCTGGACTTCGTAGCAGAGGTCGATCGCGGGGGGCCTTGGAAAACGGAACCTCGTGAATGACGGCTTCCGCGCCAACTGTTCGAGAAGCGGTCCGGCAGCTAATCGGCCTACAAGCTGCCGGGCCGCTCTGCGCAAAAGCTGCCGGTCGGCATCGCCTCCCAATTGCAGCCGTTGAGGAGAAAGGCAGGCGCTCCCGAAGCGGCGGTCCCGTCAAGTCGCCAAGCGTCGGCTGTTGTGGTTAGCGTGCGAGCAGCTTTCCGCGACTTCGGGCATGAATCCGCCGGTTTGTGGGGTTCGGATTTAGCTTCTCGGTTCCACACCTGGATTTGCCCAGGGCGGAAGCGGGACCGGCTCGCGTCGGTCCCGCGCGTTCATAGATCGGCGTGACGCCGGGCGTCAGCGTAGCGCTGCCAGCACCGCTTCGGCGAGAGGTGCGCTCGATGCCGGGTTCTGGCCGGTCAGCAGGTTGCCGTCGCGCACTACATAGGCGCCCCAGTTCGGCCCTTTCTCATAGCGGGCGCCGGATTTACGCAGCGTGTCGGCAAGCAGCCAGGGCGCGTTGTCGGCAGTGCCGAGCTCGACCTCCTCCTCGTCGCTGAACGACGTCATCGCGCGGCCTTTGAACAGCCAGTCGCCCTTCGGGTCGTGTGCCGCGAGCAGGGCGGCCTGGCCGTGGCACACCGGCGCGATCAGAATGCCGGTGCGATCGGCCTCAACGAGGATGCGTCCCATGTCCGGATCCTTGTAGAGGTCCTCGACCGGACCGTGCCCGCCGGGGATCACGATCGCATCGTAGCGGCGCCCGTCGATGTCGGCGAGCACCAGCGGATGGGCCAGCCGCCCGGCGATCGAGTCGAGGTAGCGGCTGAAATGATCGACATTCTCCTGGCCCACGACGGCGGGATTCATGCTGTGTGGGTCGATCTTCGGGGCGATGCCGCCGGGCGTGGCGATGTCGACCGTGCAACCTTCGCCGATGAACTTCTCGTCCATGACGACGAACTCCTCGGCCCAGACGCCGCTCTGGTATTTTGAGCCGTCGGCGCGGGTCCAGGTGTCGGCAGCGGACAGGACGATCAGAATCTTGGTCATTGCGCGTCTCCTTCGTGAATATGCAGCCGCAAGGATCGGGACTCCTGTCGGCCGTCAGATGCCGAGGCGATCGCACGTCCCGTCAGAAGGCTCAGGCGCTCCCGCGGGCACATGCGCTCGTCCGCGCGGGAACATATTCCCCGCAGCTGGAAAGCAATTGATCCAGTGGACGCCTGCCATGACTTCCAGGCAGGCGGCTTCTCTCTCGACATGCTCGAAATACGAGAAGACCTCGGCAGCGACAAAGACTTTGCATGTCCAGCTATCATGCCTCAAAAGCATGACTTATGGAGCTGCGCCATCTTCGCTACTTCGTCGCCGTGGCCGAGACGGGGAGCCTGACCGAGGCCGCCGAGAACCGGCTGCACACTTCGCAGCCTTCGCTCAGCCGGCAGCTACGCGACCTCGAATTCGAGGTGGGCGCGCAATTGCTGGTGCGCGGCCCCCGCGGCGTGACGTTGACCCCCGCCGGACGCGTGTTTCTCGACCATGCCCGGCTCACGCTCGTCCAGGCCGGCGAGGCCGTGGCCGCCGCGCGACGGGCGGCGCGGCCGGGCAAGGCCAGTTTCGCCGTCGGCTTCCTGACCGGTCAGGAGGTCGAGTGGCTGCGGCACGTCACCCACCTCCTGCGTGACGAACTGCAGGCGATCGATTTCCAGGTGACCAGCGACTTCTCACCGGCTATCGGCGCGGCCGTACAGCGCGGCGAGATCGATCTCGGCTTCTCGCGGATCGAGCCGCAGCCGAACGTCACCTACAAGATCATCACGCACGAGCCGATCGTCGTCATCCTGCCGCGCGAGCATCCGCTCGCTGCGCTGCGAGAGATCGAACCCCGAGACATCGATCCGCGGTCATTCATCGGCTATGCCGACACACCCCATGTCCTGCGCGGAATCGTCGATCGCTATTTTCGGGAGCGGGGCCTCGCGATGACGCCGACGCATTTCCTCGATGGCTACGCGACCGGCATCTCGCTGGTCGCCTCCACTAAAGGCGTCACCCTGCTGCCCGCCTATGTGAGGGCGCTGCTGCCCGCCTCGCTGGTCAGCCGTCCGCTCGCGGGCAATGGCCCGGTGATAGAGATCGCGGCAGGGTATCGCGCCGACAATCCCTCGCCAATCCTGGCAGTCTTCCTCCGCAACATCGATCGCCTCGTCGCGGCACGAGCTGCCGAGCTCAAGGAAGGCTGAACGGCCGGGCGGCGATTATTGGTGCGGGCACCATTGAATGGCGGCAATGGTTACTGGGCGTCCGGAAGCCGTCAGTCTGCCAACGGCCCAAGAGCGGCAGGGCAGGCACTGCTATAAGCTGACAGGCGGAAATGCGCCCCAGTTGCGGTCGTACCAGCCTGTGAGGCAGGAACCTGAAAGCGGTCCTTTGTTCAGGCTACTAATTTCCCCTTAGTGGCCCGGGTGCCAGCGGCGGTCGGTGTTGAAGCGATGCGCGATGTGGAGCAGGATCGGGGTCTTCTGGGCCTCGGTTACGGTCTAGGTGATCGTGCTTCTGTGCAGCCCGGTGGCCGTGGCAACGTCGATCGGCGGGTTGACCGAACAGGTCCGTAGCCGCCGACGCAGGTTGCGGGAGAAACGGCTTTGAACCCCGTACGATGCTGCCGAGCTTTGGAGATCGACCATGACCACGAGCCGTCGAGGGTTTCTGACTGGAACGACCGCGGGGCTCGCGATGACGAGCCTGACTAGCTCGGCGCGCGGCCAGGCGGCCAAGGTACCGACCAAGAAGATCGCGACCGAAGAAGCGTTCGCCACCCCAGAGCTCGTCAAGGCCTGGCTGGAGATCGCGCGCACGGATCCCCGGTCGAGCCTCGATATCCCGACCGGAATTCTCTCGATTTTCGATAATCCGCGCCCCGGCTCCAACCAGGACCGGTTTCGCCGGAGACTGCTCGATCTCGATACCGAGCGTCTGGCGGACATGGATGATGCGGGCGTCGATATGCAGATACTCTCGGTCACGATCCCCGGCGTCCAAATCTTTGAGCCCGATGCGGCGAGCGCGCTGGCAATCGCCACCAACGATCACCTCGCCGCGGCGATCGCGCGCCATCCGCGGCGTTTTGCCGGGCTGGCCTGCTTCGCGCCGCAAGACCCGGTGCGGGCCGTCAGGGAAATGGAGCGCGCGGTGAAGGCACTCGGCCTGAACGGCTTCATCATCAATTCCCACACCGGCAATCTCTATCTCGACGATCCGCGCTTCGCACCTGTCCTCGAGGCGGCGCAGGCGCTCGACCGACCAATCTATCTGCACCCGCGCGCGCCATCGAACGGCATGGCCGAGCCGTTCCGCGACTATAGCATGGGCGGGTCAATCTGGGGCTTCGGAGTCGAGGCCGGAACGCACGCCGTCAGGTTGATCCTCAGCGGCGTGTTTGATCGCTATCCGCGCCTGCGGATCGTCCTCGGCCATATGGGCGAAGCGCTGCCGTTCTGGATGTGGCGTCTCGACCATATGGCGGCGCGCCGAGCAAAAGACGGTCGACTTAAACCGCTGGAACTGGCGCCGAGCGAGTATTTTCGCCGCAATTTCGCAGCGACGACCAGCGGTTTCGAATCTCCCGACGTGCTCGACCTAGTGATCAAATCCGCTGGGATCGACAATGTGATGTGGGCGATCGATTTCCCATATGAGAACTCCCGCGATGCGGTCGGATTCATCGAAGGGGCGCGGCTGACGGAATCGGAACGTGCCAGCATCTTTCACCGCAATGCGGAGCGTCTTTTTCATCTGGTAGATTGACGGTGCGATCGGCGGATGATGTCCGCTTTCCGGGGCCAGCGCTCAAAAAGCGGATAGGCAGCTAACGGCCCAAAGGCGGGCGGACCGCTTTCGGCGTAAGCTGTCAGACAGCTATGCGCCCTAACATCGGTCATTCGACGTCGGCAGCGCGATGCCCGTAAGCCGACCTTCCGCTCATTCTGACTAATCGGCGAGGAGGCTTCGGGCTTTGCGCAAATCTCGCGTTTCGAATTCATCTGCAAAACGTTCACAAATCGACGCCAGCGCGGCTCGCGCGTCTCGGGCCTCGAGGCGATCTTGGGGCAACGAAGCCAGGTCGATCGCCGCGCGCATCGTCCAGGCAATCGAGCCGCTCTTTCTGGCCGCTTCGAATGCCGCGACGAGTAATTCCCGCGCTCTGCCGTTGCGTTCCTGCGATCGCTCGGCTGCAGCCAGCAGACGAAGGAACTCGGACTTTCCCCAAGGGTCGGAACTCGTGTCAAGGACGTGCCGAGCGACTTCGGCGGCGTCGCCGGCCTGACCGTTCGCGATCATCGCATCCGCGATCATCGCATAACGCGCATCGTGCCGGATCTGGACCACGCCCGCGCGCACGCCGTAGAACGCGCTTCGCAGCCGTGCGGGATCGGGCTGCTCCCCGCGATAGGCGGCGAGCACCGCGGCATAGGTGTCGGCCACGGGAATCCACGCCGCGATGCCGTGGCGATAGATCGCGCGGCGCAGCGTCCCGATATGCGGGAGCACCGTGTCATATTCGCCGCACTGGACGAGCGTCCAGACGACGCCCTGCGCAAGGCAATGGACCAGCGTCAGGCCGTGCTCGACCTGCTGCGCGTCCGCCGCCGCCATTGCCGCGATGCGCAGCGCGTCGCGCGACCGCCCGGTCAACCAGCTGAGCGCGGCCAGCTGGATCTGGACGTTCATCTTCTGATGAATCTGGAATGTCGGTACCGCCCGCTCGGCCTCTCCGCGCATTTCCTCGAAAAGACGCTGGACCCGGCAATAGCCGGCATCGAAGTCGCACATGCGTATCTCATATTGCGCGCGCAGCTGTTCTTCTTCCCAGCGCGCCGCGGGGTGGCCCGCGCGCAGGGCGGCGATCCGCATCGACGCGAGTGCGTCGGCGACCTCGTTCGCGCGACCTCGCATCAGTTCATAGGTCGCGAAGGCGCCGAGGGCGCGGCATTCCGATTGCGGGTCCCCGGTCGT
Source organism: Sphingomonas kyeonggiensis (assembly GCF_014204495.1). Taxonomy (GTDB): domain Bacteria; phylum Pseudomonadota; class Alphaproteobacteria; order Sphingomonadales; family Sphingomonadaceae; genus Sphingomonas; species Sphingomonas kyeonggiensis_A. The sequence goes on from NZ_JACHLN010000005.1 coordinate 32,663, forward strand.
TTGCGCCAGCGCGATGGCTCGTTTGAACAGCGCGCTGGCCTGATCGGGATCGGTCGCGAGATAGGTGCTGACCGCGGCCAGCCCGACCACCAGTTTCAGTTCGAGCGACGCGTCGGTGCCGCCGAGCCGCCGGATCTCCGATAGGGCGAGTTCGCAATTGGCGCGGATTTCGTTGCCGAGCGACAGTTCGTGCCACAATGGCTGGCCGGCCGCGACCAGGCGGATTCCCAGCATCGGATCGGCCGACCGGTTCAGGGTCCATTCGATCGCCTTGCGCAGGTCGTGCATCAGCATGACGTACGAGGCGCGCCAGCTGCGTGGCGATGTTGTGGCCTGGTCCGCCGCGGCGCGGACCAGCATCTTCAGAACCCAGCGGGCGTGCGCGGCATGAACGACGACCGCTTCGTCGTGCCGGTCGAGCAAGGCCCTGGCAAAGGCACGGGTGGTGTCGAGCAGACGGTAGCCGGGTTCGCTGCCGCGATGCTCCACAACAACCATCGATTTCGATCGAAGCCCGGCGAGCGCATCGATGATCTCGATCGGTGAAAGGGCTGCGCCGGCCGCCACCTCCACGGCCGCTTCAGACCCGAACAGACCGGCAAAGACCGAACAGGCCCGCAATGTCGATGCTTCCTGCGCCGTGAGCAGCGAGTAGCTCCACTTGAGGGTTTCCAGCAGTGTCCGGTGCCGGCGTGGGCCTCCGCCGGCCTGCCGCCTGAGGGCCAACAGATTGTCGTTGAGTTCCGCCAGCGCGGTCGCGGCGCCACACGCGGCGACGCGGGGAGCGACGAGCTCGATCGCCAATGGCGATCCGTCCAGCTCGCGGCAGATCTGGACGAGCGACCGCGCATCGCCATCCTGCGGCAACCAGCCGCTTCTCTCCGACGCCCGGGTTACCAGCAGTCGCGGGGCGGCGTAGCGGAGGGTGGACGCGATCTCGTCGAAATGGTCGTCGGGCGGCACTGCGAGGGGCGCCAGCCACAACACGCGTTCGGAGCGGATGTGCAGCACCTCGCGGCTGGTCGCCAGAATGCGCAGATGCGCGGTTCGTGCGAGCAACACCTGGCAGATGTGCGAGACGGCGCTCAGCACATGCTCGCACGTATCGAGCACGAGCAGCATCCTTTGCTGGGCGAGGATCGAGAACAAGGCCTGGAGGCTGTCGCCGCCCGAACTCACACCAAGCGCCGCCGCCAGCGATGCAGCCACGAATTCCTCGCCGGTCACGCGCGAAAGATCGACAAAGGTCACCGCCTCCGCCGATCCGGTTGCGATGTCGTGCGCCACTGCTGCCGCAAGCGTCGTCTTGCCGACGCCGCCGGCGCCGGCGATGGTCACGAGCCGGTTTGCAGCGAGCAGGCCCTTGAGCCGAGCGATCTCCGCCTCGCGTCCGACGATGCCGAAGATTTCCGGCAGCGCCGCGCCGGCAACCGCACTATTGGCGAGCGTGTCACGGTCGCCCGCAGGATCTTCCGGGCTGAGCCAGTAGCCGCGCCCGACGACCGTATTGATGAACTCGCTTGTCGGAGCATAGCGGCGAAGCGCGCGACGCAGATATGCGATCGTGACTTTGAGATTGGCGTCCTGAACGAACGTGTCGGGCCATCCGGCCCGCATCAGGGCCCGCTTGGGGACCAGTTCGCCCTGCCGCTCGGCCAGCGCCAGCAGGATATCCATTCCGCGGCCGCCGATGCGGATCTCTTCGGTCCCGCAAAACAGCTTGCGGCGGATCCTGTCGAGATGGAACGGGCCGAACCCCACGATATGGTCTCGTCCGCCCACCATCTCGAGGAGACTACCTCCTTGCTAGGGCGGCCCTAGCCCGCTGTCGCCGCACCCTGAAAGGTATCACAGGCCTCTCGCCCTTCGGAAACCGAAAAAGGACGTCGGCAGATCTTTACCCCGTTTAACCCGACCGACTCGCGGTACTGGGTTATGCCGTCGTTCGTCGCAGCAGGATGGACCGCCAAATGGGCCTCCGCCGACCGGCCTGCGTCGCTATCGATCGAATGGAGGAAGGATCATGTCCAGAGGAAAAGTGCTCGTGGTCGGCTCCAACGCCACCCGGATCGAGATTCAGGGCGGCGGCACCGGGCCAACCGGCCAATATCTGAACGAACTGGTCGTGCCGGTGATGGCGTTGATCGAGGCTGGCTACGACATCGTGTTCGCGACGCCCAACGGCAGCAAGCCGTTCATCGATCCGGTGTCCGATCAGGCGGTGCACTTCGGCAATGACGAGGCCGCGCACAAGCGAGCGCAGGACTTCTTCGCCAGCCATCCGGCGATGAACGCCGTCATCACGCTGCGCGCGGTGATCGACGGCGGGCTGGACCAGTATCTCGCCTTCTTCACGCCCGGCGGCCAGGCACCGGTGGTTGATCTGATGCAAGACAGCGAGCTCGGTGAGATCCTGCGCCATTTCCACGCGCACGAGAAGCCGACTGCCTATCTCTGCCACGGCCCCATGGCGTCGCTCGCCGCGATGCCGCACGCACGCGAGTTCCGCGCCGCGCTGATCGCCGGCGACAATGCGAAAGCCGCCGAACTTGCCCGTGGGTGGCAATATGCCGGCTACAGGATGACCGTTTATTCATCGAGCGAGGAGCGGCCGATCGAAGATAATATTCTTCACGGCAAGCTCTACTTTCACATGCCCGAGGCATTGAACATCGCCGGAGCCGAGGTGGATACCGGTCCCGACTTCGCCCCGCATGTGATCGAGGATCGCGAGCTGATCACCGGGCAGAACCCGCGTTCGGATGAGCCGATCGCTAAGGCGCTTATCGCGGCGCTGGTGCGTGCGCCCGTCGATGCATGAGCCGCGACACCGACCGGACACGTCGCCGACGCGCGGCCGTACATTCGAAGCTGGAGACACTCGATGAAACACCTTTTGATGGGGATACTCATGACCCTTGCCACCATTTCGACTACCGCGGCCGAAGCCGCTTCGCCGACCAAGCCCGTCACGATCGTGCTGGTGCACGGCGCCTTCGTTGATGCGTCGGGCTGGAAGGCCGTCTACGACATCCTCACGGGCGATGGCTATGAGGTGCTGATCGTCCAGAATCCGACGATCACCCTCGAAGGCGACGTCGCAGCGACGAAGCGCGTCATCGCCGGAGCGACGCGGCCGGTGCTGCTGGTCGGCCATTCCTATGGGGGTGCAGTCATCACCGAGGCGGGTGTCGATCCGAAGGTGAAGAGCCTCGCCTACATCGCTGCCTTTGCGCCCGACGTGGGTGAGTCGGTGTTCGAACTCGCCACGCGCGCGGTGCCGGGCGAGAGCGGCCCGCCGCTGCTGCCGCCGAACGACGGCTTCATCATCGTCGATCCGGTGAAGTTCCCGACCTCGTTCGCTCCGGACGTGGACCCGGCGATCACGCGCTTCATGGCGGCGGCGCAGGTGCCATGGGGCCTCGGCGCGGTACAGCCCAAGCTCACCGTTGCAGCGTGGAGGAACAAGCCGGCCAGCTTCATGCTGACGACCGACGATCGCATGGTCTCACCGGTCACGCAGCGCTTCATGGCGACACGCGCGAATGCGAATCTGGTCGAGATCAAGAGCAGCCACGCGGTCATGCTTTCCCATCCGCGGGACGTCGCCCTCTTTCTCGAGAAGACCGCAGCCGCAATAAAATGACTTCCCCGGGAGGCTCGGGCAGTGTCCGAGCCTCTCCCGCCTACACCGCGCGGTGGACGTCATAGGGAGCGAGGCACGTGACAGGCCACGTCAAAACCGTCGCAGTTCTCACCGCCCGGCCGGGCAAGGCCGAAGCCCTGCGCGCATTGCTGGGCGGTCTGATCGAGCCCAGCCGCGCCGAGCCGGGCAATTTGCGGTACGACCTTTGGTGTGATCCCGCTGCGCCCGGTCGCTTCGTGCTTGACGAACTCTACATAGATCATGCCGCGATCGACGCGCACCGCTCCACGCCGCACTTCCAGCACTATCTCGCGCATATCGCCGATCTGGCAGACCGCTCGGCTTGGACAATGGATGCTGTAGACGTCGCCTGAACTCAGGCGCTTGCTACTGCTGACAATATGTCTTGGTCGCGGTGGCACGGTCCACGACTATGTTTTTCCGAGCCGCGTTTACCATGCCGGCCACCTCATCACGCGCCCAATACGCTCGACTTGTGGATGAGTGGTCGAGGAGATCGGACTTCGCCCGCGCTAAGTATGGCACAAACTGCTCCGGCGCACGAAGGCTTTGATTATCTGCAAGGCCACCTGCAACCTTCGCGCAATCCAGATCCTGCTGGGCCATACGAAGATCGAGAACACTGTCAGATACCTCGGCGTCGATATTGAGGTCTGGCAGAGGGAACAGAGATCTGACACTGAGCGGCCCATCCGCACTCAAGATGGGCCGCTTCCTCGCCCGACGGCTATGCGCCCCAATTACGGTCCTTCGAACGGTCCGCAGACCATCTTGAAAGCCGCCGTTCGCCAGCAACGGAATCCAGCGACATTTCTAGGTCGATGAAGACCGCCATCCTCGGCCGACATGAGCAAGCGGGCATGGTCGCAAACACTTCAATTCATCTAAGACGCCTTGAGGCTGGAAACTTCGAAGCGAAACGCTGATTGAGCGCTGCCTTCCTCACCTACATCGGAATGCCTTGCGGACGAATTATCCGTCTGATCGTCGGTAAGGGTACACTTCGGCCGGCGATATTGTGTCGACCAGGCATTCGCGGATGGACTTTGTTTAAAAATTTTGCCGTGATCCGTGGCGTTTGCCGACTGTCGAGATTTTCGGAGTTCCTATGTCCACCGGGCACGATCAGAACGACCGCAACTCGGCCCAGGCTTGGCGAGATGCTGCCCCGTCTGCGAGCCGCTTCCATGATGCGCTGCGGGACTGGATTGAAACGCCCGAGGCAATGATGGAGGCGGTGCGCAGTGGATCCGCCATCATTGAGCGAACGCTCGAGGCGGATTTTGGGGCCGAGGAAATGCGGGTCTATCCGCTGCTGCGCCCGGACAGCCTGGCCGCCGCGCTTGTCGATGCATCTGGCGAAGTCGTTATCGCCAGCACCGTGTTCGCGGCCGAAGGCGCTGCAAGCCATATCGACCTCGAGATCGTCAGCCAGGTGCTTCGTACTGGCCGGGGCCATGTCGCACCCGTTGCGGTTGAAGCGCCGGACGGCCAATTCGATCCCGCGATCTTCGCCTATGGCACCACCGCCGAAGCCGCTTCCTGGGTGCTTCCTCGGGAAATCCGAGCGCGCCTTGATCTCGTCGGCGACCATGTCGTGGTACTGGCGACAATCACAAGCCTCCGGGCAACGCCGCTCAAGGCGGCTTGCGAGACCTTCGGGCTGACGGGTCTCCAGACACGCGTCGCGATAGCGACGATCTGCTGCGGCACGATCAAGCAGGCGGCGGCCCAACTGGGTATATCCTATGATACCGCGCGGGAGAGCCTGTCCGAGGCGATGCGGCGCGCTGGTGTGGAACGCCTTCCTGCGCTCGTCACCAGCCTCGCCTCCTTGGCTTTCGGCGTCCTCCCGCAGAGCCCCGGTGTGCCCTTGCTCGAGGATATCTGGGGGCTTTCGTCGCGTCAGGCCGCACTCGCAGGACTGATCGCCGAAGGCTTGCCCCGCGAGGTGGCTGCGCGCCGCCTTGGTATGTCCGCCGCCGCGGCCAAGAAGGAACTCGATCGTATCTATGCCGGACTCGGCGTCTCCAGCGCCGCGGCGCTCGCGCGCACGGTGGTGGAAGCGCAGGCACTCTCCTGCACCACCGCCGCAACCCGAGGGCATGTCGCGCTTTCCCACGACCATGCCGAGCCGCTGCGGATGCTGCCGCGCGAGGACGGCAGCAGGATCGCCTGGAGCGACTATGGCCCCGCCTCGGGAAGGCCGGTACTGGTCGTCCATAGCAGCATGACCTCGCGCCCGGTCAGCCGCGGCCTGGTCGAGGCGCTCCAGGCCGAGGGTTGCCGACCGATTGCGATAGATCGACCGGGATTCGGCATGTCCGACCCCATTGCCGGTACCGAGCCGGGCAGGCACGATCCGTTCGCTGCGGCGGTGCCCGACGTGCTGCGGGTCTGCCGGAAACTGGGCATCGCAAAGATGGACGTGGTTGCGCGCGGCGGCGCGCAGCATGTGCTGGCGCTCGCTGATGCCGCGCCCGGCCTGCTCGACCGGGTGGTGCTGGTCAATCCCGATCCGCACACCGAGGAGATGGGTCGCCGCGCCGGTCCGCTCGGCGCGGTCAAAGAAGCCTATTTTCGCAACCCGCGCCTCGTCGCGATGATGGCGCGGCTCATATCGACGCATCTCACCCGGGAGCGGCTGCTGCGCATGATGGAGCGCTCCTTCGCCGGAAGCCCGCCCGACCAGAAGGCGTTGCGCGATCCGCAAGTTGTCACCGACTATTATCGCGCGGTCCGGATGTTCGCGGCGGGCAGGGTAGCCGGCTATGTCAACGAACAGATCGCGATGGCGACCGCGGCGCGCCCCTCCCCACGGGAGGATACACACCGCTGGTCGGTGATAATCGGCGAGCACGATACGCTCCACGATCCTGCTGATGTGCGCGCCTATTGGCGGGCAGTGCTGCCCGATGCGCGGTTCGTACACGCGGAAGGGGCGGGGCGATTGCTGGCTTTGGCCGAACCAAGTCGCGTCGCCAGGGCCTTGCACGAGATTTCGTTGCACTAGCCTCTGGTGCGCACGCCCAATCGACGGGGGATCTCGATACCCCACAAAAAGGGATGTGCGCATTCGCAGCGACGCAGCAGATTTCCCTCATCAACCGGACGCGGGAACCTGGCGCCCGGCAAGAGGAGGGAAGAGCATGCGTACCAAGCCCGTTCTGATCGCCGTCGCGTTCGCCGCGATTGCAGTACCGAGCGCTGCCTATGCAGGCGAACGCGTCTGGGGAAGCGGTGAGACGCGCACCTCGGCGATGGACGACGCCGAGCGCCGCGGCAGGGTCGTCGCAGCCGAGAAGCACACGTGCATCACCACCCATGCCACACCGCAGAATTGCACCCAGGATGCCGGCGGCTGGTCCTGCTGGGTCACGGTTGCGAATGAGCACGGAAGCTGCGCCAACTAAGGCGTCCCGACCAGCCGAATTCTAAAACCCCGCCCCGTGCCCGAGCGCACGGGGCAGCAGGACATTGATCATGCGACAGCATCGCAGCCTTCTTCTCGCCGGTCTTGCCGGTGGCCTTTTCTTGCTCGCAGGCGCGCCGGTCTCGGCGGTCCCCAACCCCGGCCCCCTGGCTCCGCAATCAGGCACGGCGTGGGGGATCACGGATTTGCAGTGGCGCACGCTCGCCGGCCCCGAACTGCGGCGCCTGGCAGGATTTCCCGGCTCTGCGCCCGCCGTGCTTGCCGCCGCGCAAAACGGCGACCCGCGCGCCATGGCGCTGATCTCGGGCGCCTATGCGACGGGATCCGGCGTGCCTCGAAACGACAGTGAGGCGTTCCGCTGGGCCCAGCGCTCGGCGGCGACGGGCTTGCCGCTCGGCATCCATGTTCTCGGCCTCGACTATTTCTACGGCACCGGCGTCTCGCCTGATCCGGCGCAATATCTGCGGCTGATTCGTCAGGCTGCCGATGCGGGGTCGATCGTCGCCGCGGGCGAATATGCCAAGGCGCTGTTCCGCGGCGAGATCACCGCGAAGGACTTGGCGGGGGCACTGCGCTACGCCAAAATCGGTGCGGAAGGCGGGATCGCAGAGAGCAAGATGCTCTATGGCACGCTGCTCTATGACCGCTCGCTGCCCGGCCGTAATCCGGCTGAAGGCGGCAAATGGATACGGGCAGCGGCCGCGGACGGCTATGACTTCGCCCGCAAAGCTGCTGCGGCGCTCGAGGCTCAGGACGGTTTCTCGGCGTCGGCGAAACAACTGTTCGTGTCGAACTTCGGCAACAGCCTGGTCGGTGCCCACACCGTGATTGCGGCGGCGGACGATCCCTGCGTCACCCAGATCGTCGTCGATCTGAACGGCACCACCGGATCCTTCCTCGTCAACTGGCAGGAGACGGTCGTCGCCAGCGCGGGCAATTCGTTCCTCAACCTGTCGGGCGCAATCCTCAACGGCACCCAGCGGGCGGGGGGCGATGTCCGGAATAGCCTCGGACTTTCGCTCCACCGCGACCAATCGGACGTTCCCGAGGAACAGGACCGCATGTCCGACCTAGCCTCCGCGGCAAAGCAGGTGTCCGAAATCTGCCATGCGCTTTGAGGCCGCCGGCGCGCATGCGGCGGGTGACGAAGACAAAGGAGAATATGGCAATGCGAGCGAAGATGATCATCGGCACGGCCACAGCCTTCCCGCTGTTGGTCGGTGCACTGCCGGCCGGCGCGCAGGGCGGCAACCACGGCTATTGCTATGTCTATGGGCCCGACATGAAGACCGTCTATGTCTCGGACCCCTATCCGGTCCCGAGCGGCCCCGACATGTCCTTCCAGCAATTTGGCGACTATCTCGGCAAGAACCAGGGTGTCACCAAGCGGCCGGGATGCGATTCCGGGTATAATGGGCGGGCAGTTGCCACTCAGGCGCGCCAGAATCGGATCACTGAAGCGCGGCAACAGGGCATCAGAGTTGTTGAGGTGCGCTGGCCGCTTTGACGCAGAGTGACGGCCGGACTGCGCTCGCTTGGGGTTGGGTTTATGATCAGGACCGTCTGTATCGTTTTCGCGTTGCTGGCCAGCGGAACCGCCGCCGCACAAGGTCGTATGTCGGACTATGTGCGCGGCATTTACGAGGAGCGTTGCCTCAAGGAGGACGTCTCGGCGTGCCGTGAACTACTGGCCGAGGATTTCGGTGTGCTCGCTGCAACCCGGGCTCGCGCGCTAGCGGTTCGTGGTCAGGCCTTTATGCGGCACAACGCGATTGCCGATGCGGCTGCCGACTTCGCCAACGCCCTGAAGATCGCCGAAACCCCGCAGGACCCGGCAATGGCCAAGCTGGACGCGGCGCGCGGCGTTTCGAGCCTCACGCCCGAGTGGCGCAGCATGGTACAGGCAAGACTGGCCGAAGCGCTGCTTCGACGCACCGATAAGGCCAATGCCGGTGCCGCGGTGGAAAAGGCGATCAAGCTCGATAGCCGCAATGGCTATGCCTATTCGATCCGTGCACGATTGAACGGCAGCGACCAGCAATGGCCGCCCGCGCTTGCTGACTTCGATCGGGCTATAGAACTCGGGATGGCGGATACGGCCGAGCGGGCGCTCACCCTTTACCGTCGGGGTCTCGTCCGCGGCGCGCTCAAACAACCGGCCGAAGGTCAAATCGACGATTTCACGGCGGCATTGGCTGCTGACCCGGGTCTTTCGGCCGCCTTGGAAGGCCGTGCGCGCGTCTATCAGGATCTGGGCCGGCACGAAGAAGCGTTGCGCGACTATGACGCGCTCACATTGCGCGAGCCCAAATACGCCGTAGGCTTCAACGCCGGATGCTGGACCCGAGCCGCCTATCTCAAGCGCGAATTCGACAAGGCCCGCGAACAGTGCGACCATGCGTTGGCTCTGGCGGCTGAACCCAATACCTATGACAGCGCCGGTCTGGTCGCCCTTCAGCAGCAGCGATGGCAGGATGCCTGGGCGCTTTACGACAAGGCGGTCAAGGGCGATGCCAAGATGGCGTCCGCACTTTATGGGCGTGGAATCGCCGCCAAACGCCTCGGTCGCGTGGCCGAGGCTGAGGCGGACCTCGCCGCTGCCATGCGCATGGAAGCGCAGGTTGCGGCGAACTACGCGTCTTATGGACAGGCACCGTAGCGGAGGGTGGCTGGCTCTCAGGGGCCTCGGTTTAACTGCGCCTGACTGGTTCGAAAGCCGCCGACCCGATAAGCTAACATTAAATGTCGGCTATACCCGCCGAAGCACCAAATAGCCGACAGACCGTTCCCGGCCCACTTCTTGCCGTTCGCTGCCGCCCAGTGCGGCACCCGAGATCAGCCGTTAAATTGCCTGGACGGCTCCTGGATAGGGCCCGGCAGCGCGGCGCTCTTTAGCTTTCCGACGGCGTAGGGAAGGCGCCCTTGGCGGGTCTGGGGAAGTCCGAGCAGGTTCCAACCAGCTGAGTCTTGCTCGCTTGCATGCCGTCAGAGCAACTGCTGCTCAGCCGCGTGGAAGACGGTCCGGACCGTCGGCCGGAAACCGAGACTGCGCGCGAGCGCGGTATCGACCTGCATGGCCCAGGGCTCGGCCAGCGGCCGGGCTGATGCCGTCATCTCGCCCCGGCTGAGTGCAATCAGGTCGAGCATCGATGCGGGGACGTCGTCCGCAATGTTGACGACATGTCCGTCGAATCTACCGTCGAGAGCCAGCGCCATCGCCGTTGCGATATCGCGATGGTGGATCGTGCTCATCCGCATCGCGGGATGCCAATTCGCGGACAGTAGATGCGCGGGCAGCTCTTCGAGATGCCCATCGCCATCGCCGTAGACGAACGGGAACCGCACCACCGTCCAGGTCAGTCCGCTTTCGCATAACGCCCGTTCTGCGGCCACCTTGCTCGCCGGATAAGCCTGTGTCGGGGCGACGGCATCGCTCTCGCACCCTGGTCGCGCCTGGCTCTTGTCATAGACGTTGCTGGTGCTGGCGAGGATGAACCTGGCGTGCGGCGCATGGGCGCTAGCCGCCGCCATCAGGTTACGCGCGCCATCGAAGTTACTCTTCCAGATCAGCGCCTCGTCCCCTGTGCGAAACACCGCAGCCAGGTGGATGATCGCGGTCACGCCCTCTACCGCCCGGGCAAGCGACTCGGTATCGAACAGGTCGCCTTCTACCGCATGCGCGCCGGCGGGCTTCGGTCTTCCGCCACGAACCATCGCCCGGCAATCATAACCTGCTTCGAGAAGGCGCTGAAGAAGACGCGAGCCTACAAGCCCGGTGGAACCGGTGATCAGGATAGTCATGGGATGCGTTCCCTCTTTGTGAAGGCGTCCAGCCGTTCCGTTGCGAGACGCAGCACACGTACGGCGGCTTCGATATCGGCGTCGCTGACACCGCCAAAGGCAGTCTCATTAATGACTGTGGAAAGCTCCGGAAGGGTGTCCCACAGCTCCATGCCGGTAACCGTCATGCGCAACAACTTGCGACGCTGGTCCGCCTCGTCGATAACCTGCTCAACCCATCCCTTGCGAACAAGTGCCCTGACAATGACCGTCAGCGTTGAGCGCTCGATCTGGAGAAGCCGCCCCAGATCGCGCTGCATGGTGGGACCATGATGGACGAGCTGGTGGAGAATATACCACTGCGTCGATCCCAGCCCGGATGGCCGCAGCATGGCTTCCATCGCCGCGCGCGCCGCGAAATAACAGCGCTTCGCCCATGCTCCAGCTGCCCCATGATGATCTTCGATTATTCTGCTAGCCATCTAGCTAAAATGCTAGACAGCTAGCGGATTGTCAATCCGTCGGAGCTTGTCGCTGCGAGGGCTGCTGCTCGCCGCATTGTCGAACGGGATGCCGGCCTTATTCCTCGCGATCGCTTTGTTTGATCGCGATGCGCAGCACGCTGATGCCCATGTCCGGGTCTTCGTCGATCGGTCCTTCGGGGTGCCCGTCCGATGACGGCAACCTCATCCGCATACATCGCCTTCGGACTCTACTGACCGGCGGCAATTTCCAGGAAATCGACGGGAAGTCGATCGTGAGCATATTCGCCGCCTCACCCTGGCTGGAGCAGGTCTGAGATCGGGGATCGCGCGGATGCGCGACGCCGAGCTCAAGATCCTGGCGAGCGACGATCTCCTCAAGAGCGGCTGGGCCAGATTCACGCGCTGGCTCGACGAGCGGCTGGGCGTTCCAGACGCGCCTACATGATCGTTCGCGAGGGCCCGGACATCGATTGATTATCTCTAGATATTCGGATGGGCGGAATGACGAGCGGGCTAGCAGCCGGTCTCGCTTTCAGATGGGTATTCTGATCTTCCCGGTGGGCCGATCCTTGGTCGAATAATTCGAAGAGGGGAAGGCCTTCCCCTGACGCCGAACCCTTTGGTTTCGGCCTACCCCTTCAGCGGGGCCAAGCCCGGCAACGCCCGGCAAGAAGCGGAGCGGGGCTGAGTACGCACACTGCCGGTGCTGCGCACCGGACAGGGTGCGGTGCTTGATCGCGGCCCCGCGGCACTCCGGCGACGCGGACGGGCGGCGCGCCCGGTTTCGGCGCGGACGACCTGGCGCCCGTCCGTCGCTCGAAGCCCGGTTCGACGCCGCTGATCCGCCCGCTCTGCCGGTGGGCCCGCCTTTGTTGGGCGGCTGCGCCGCCCGGGAGATGCGGGCGCCGCCGGCGCGGCGGCGTTGTTCGTGTCGCTCCCGGAAGCGGGATGGTCGGCGCTCCCGTCTAGGCCCGCCGCGGGCGGCGGCAACCGGCGCTGCGCGCCGGTCCTCCACTTCGTTCCGGCCCTTCGGGTGCCTCCGTCCGCCTGGAGCGGGCCTCTCTCGTCGCTGTCGCCGCCCACCCCGCTTCCGGGGTGCGGTGTGCTTTGAGGACAGGGAGGCGGACGATGGCGACCAGAGGCAGGGGGGATCGTGACAGGGCCAGGTCGGACGGACAGGCCATCGAAGCCGCCAGGGCGCCGACACCGGTGGAGTTTGCGGCATGATCGTCCTGCCCGATGCGCTTCGCGCTGCGCTGCTCGCCAGTGGTGCCGAGCGGCCCGCCGATCCGGTGCCGCTGCTCAAATTGTTCAACCCGCTGGGACCTGCGACCTGGCTGGCGACCGAGCTGGACATGGACGGCGATACCTTGTTCGGCTTGGCCGATCTGGGGTTCGGCTGTCCCGAGCTGGGCAGTTTCAGCCTGCATGAAATCGGCGCGGTTCGCTTGCCCTTCGGGCTGGGCATCGAGCGCGACCGTCATTTCGAGGGTGGGTTCCCACTCTCGGTCTACGCCGAGGCCGCCCGCCAGAGCGGCAGCATCACCGAAAGCCCGCAGGCGCTGGAACGCGCCGCCGCTGCGCTTCGCCAGCGCCGCCGAGACGATCCCGAGCTTCCGCCACGAGGCGGTTGACGCGCGCGCCCGTTTCGGCGCGCAAGCCCGGCTCCGTCTCCCCGGAACTGGCGACGGGGCCGGTCCACCACGGAAGGATGGACCCATGGAACTGACTCATATCCCGCTCGGCAAGCTCCGCATTGCCGCCGTCAACATGCGCGACGGCAAGAAGCCGCCCGACATCGCCGATATCCTGCCTTCGGTGTGCGCGCGCGGCGTGCTCGTCCCGCTGATCGTGCGGCCCTTGGCGGAGGCGCCCGATGCGGAGGCGCCCGACCTCTTCGAGATCGTCGCGGGGCGCCGCCGCTATTTTGCCGCGAGGACCCTCGCCGAAGAGACGGGCGCGGCGTGCGAACTACCTTGCACCGTGATCGCGCGGGGCGACGATGCCGCCGCGCTGGAGGCCTCGCTCATCGAGAATTTCGCGCGCGAGAACCCGCACGAGGCCGAGCTTTGGGCGAGCTTCACCAAGCTGGTCCGCGAAGGCCGAACCCCCGACGAACTGGCCGCGACCTTCGGGTTTTCGGAACGGCAGGTCGCCCAGATCCTCGCGCTCGGCAACCTCATGCCGCGCATCCGCGACCTGTACCGCGCCGAGAAGATCGACGTGGCGAGCGTCCGGTTCCTGACCATGGCGACCAAGGCACAGCAGCGCGAATGGCTGGCGATCCTCGCCGACCCCGCGTGCCACGCACCGACCGGGCACCAGCTGCGCCAATGGCTGTTCGGCGGCCAGTCGATCTCGACCGAGCATGCGCTGTTCGACCTTGCCGGTTATCGCGGCACCATCGTCGCCGACCTGTTCGGGGGGCAGGGCTATTTTGCCGATAGCGGCCAGTTCTGGGAGGCGCAGCGCGTAGCGGTCGAGGAGAAGCGGCAGGCCTATCTCGCCGATGGCTGGAGCGAGGTGGTCGTGCTCGAGCCCGGCCAGCACTTCAACAGCTACGAACATCAGCGCACCCCCAAGCGCAAGGGCGGGCGGGTCTATATCGCGCTCAGCCCGCGCGGCGAGGTCGTGTTCCACGAAGGCTATCTGACTTACAAGGAAGCCCGCAAGCGTGCCAAGGGCGAGGAAACGGGAACGGGCGAGCGGCCCGCGCGTGCCGAACTCACCATCGCGCTCGGCAATTATGTCGACCTGCACCGCCATGCGGCGGTGCGCGCCGCGCTGATCGACCGGCCCGCCGTCGCGCTGCGCCTGCTGCTCGCCCATGCGATCTCGGGCTCGCACCTGTTCCGAATGAGCGCCGATCCAGCGCACGCTGCGAACGACGCGATCCGCGCCAGCGTCGCGGCGAGTGAGGCGGCGGGCGTGTTCGCCCTGCGGCAACAGGCGGCGCGCGTCGTGCTCGGGTTCGAGGACGAAGGGGCGATAGCCGGGGCGGGCGAGGGCGGCACTGCCGCGATTTTCGTGCGGCTGCTCGCGCTCGACGATGCTCAAATCCTTGCGATCCTCGCGGTGGTGATGGCCGAGAGCATGGCGTCGGGAAGCGCGGTGGTCGAAGCGGCCGGGCATCATCTCGGCCTGGGTTCGGCGGCGCATTTCATGCCCGACGACTGCCTGCTCGACCTGCTCAAGGACCGCGAGGTGCTGGTCGAAATGATCGGCGAGGTTGCCGGCGCGGAGGTCGCCAAGGCCAATGCGGGAGAGAAGATCGCGGTGCTGCGCGCCCTGCTGCGCGATTGCCTGTCGGGCGCCAATGGCCGGACCAAGGCTAAGGACTGGGCGCCGCGTTGGCTGGCGTTCCCGCCTGCCCATTATACTGCGCGCGGCGGCGCCAATGCGGTGCGCAACTGGGAGCGGGTCGCCGCGTCGTTCGCGCCCCAGCCGGTCGTGGGCGGGGTCGATGGCGATGGCGGAGCGCCCGCGTCCGAGGGGCTGGCGCCGACCGGCGCCGGAGGCCCGACGGAGACAGAGCGGGAGCCCGCCGCACCGGCGGGCGAGGACGCATCCGAGCGCGATCTCGACCGGCTGGTTGCCTGAATCGAAGGGCGAGTGGCGGCCTGGCCGCCGCCCGCCTGGGCTCCGAAATTTCGCCGCGCACCGCCGCCCGCTGGGCGCCGGCGCGCGGCCTCTGTCATGCCGTCCTCGCCGCCCGAGCGCGGTGCCGAGCGTTCTCGCGCGTCATGATATGGTATGAGCGCGACGCATGTCGGGAGGGCGACGCAAGGGAGAGGATGCGACATGCGGGGCCGGCATGATGCCGGTCGTGCCGGGCGGGTTGCTGGCGCGATCGGGCCTCTGCACGGTCGGCGAGCCTGCCGAGACCTTGGGCGGCGTCGCGACGATGCCGGCCGAGACCGGGCCGGAACCGCGAGGCCGTGCCGCCGATATCGGCAGCTTCGTGCACAAGGCAGTGGTTCAGGCGCGCTCCGCTACAACATATTCAGGCACGCGGCAGCGCTCTGCGGATGACATTCCCGTCTGACTCTCAGCCGAGCCCCTGGGCCTTTGCCCAGGTGACGAACATATCCTTCCAATGCCGTGCCGGCTCTCCAGCCGGGCCCGGCAGGCCGAGGCCATGTTGGCCAGAAGTGAACAGGTGCGTCTCCACCTGGACGCCCGCCGCCTTCAGAGCGGCACGCATCTCGATGCTATTCTCGACCGACACCACCGTATCGTCCTCGGCATGGGCCATGAACACCGGCGGCGTGCCGGCGGAGACGTTATGAGCGGGGCTGCGCGCGCGCTGCGTCTCGGGTGTGGGGTTCTGCCCCAACAACATGTCGCGCGACCCGCCATGGGCGAGCGGGGCATGCATGGACTGGACGGCGTAGATGGGGGCAGCGATCGCCGGCCGCGCGCTCAGCCGGTCGGCGGCGTCGATCGGATCATAGACCTTCACGTCATATCGGGTGGCGAGGTCGCCGCAGACGTGACCGCCCGCGGAAAAGCCCATCGCTCCGACCTTTTCGGGATCGAAGCCATACACCGCCGCACGCGAACGGATCAGTCGCATGGCGCGTTGCGCGTCGGCCAGCGGCACATCCGCGCGGTTCGACCAGCCCTCGCCCGGCAGGCGATAATAGAGGACGAAGACCGTCCAGCCGCGTTCGGCGAGCCAGGGCCCGATCTGATAGCCTTCGACGTCGATCATGATCACCGAGTAGCCGCCGCCGGGCGTCACCAGCAGAGCTGCGCCATTCGGCCTGGAAGGTCGGAACACTTTCATGCGGGGACGGGCGATGCCCTTGACCATCCGGCCATGGCGCTCCTCCGTCCCGGTCTCGATCACCTGCTCGACCGGCAGGGCGGCGGGCGCGCCAGGCGGCGTGCCGGGCCAGAGGTCGATCTCCTCGGCCGGATATGCGGGCCAGGTGCCGTCCTGCCGTGCTGCACGTGCTTCCGTACCAAGCAAGCTCGTAGCCAATCCTGCCAGCAGCGCTTCACGGCGGTTGAACATGGCAATCCCTCTCCTTCGTCCGCAACGATGATCAGCGGAATGATGGTGATGTCAAAGCTTGATCGAAATTGAGCTGGCCTTTGCGTCCGTGGAATCGTCGGCGTCCATGGGCCACGTTCACGAAAGGGTCGTTCCGGAATAATCCTGTAAAACCAAATTTTTGACCCTTGATTGCCGTGGGCGTTGCCTCGGGACGGACTGGTCGCACGCAAGTCGATCACCATTAGATAGAGGTTCAGTCTCCTTGTACTTTTTGCACTTGCGAACGCTATCGCTGCATTGCACAAGAAACTGCCTTTCAGGCATCCTCTCCCAATACTTTCAGGCCGGCGCCGCGCCGGCCTTTCTCTTTGGGCGCGCGGGCCATGATCGGAGGCCTGCCTCGGCGGTCGACTTGTCTCGCCGATCGAGAAGAATTGGAGCGGTGCCGCTGGTGGCATGTTCCGGTTGCTGCTGTCGGGTCGGACGAAAGACGTCCGCGCACCGGATTGACGGCGCCGTCATGCGGTCGCGTTCGCGAGATGGTCGGATACCGTCGAGATGAATGCGCGGAGACGTTCAAGACGCCGTAGGTCCCGGTGGTACCCCATCCAAATGTCTCGCGCCGGCGGCGGCTTCGGCGGCTCCAGTCTGCGAATACCCGGGATCTGGTCGCCGACCAAGCGGGGCAGGACCGCGATGCCGACGCCCTGCCTGCACATGCGTGCCTGGACGTTGCGGTTGTTCGATCGCAGGACCGCTCTCGCGTTGGGAAAGCTCTCGGTGAGCCACGCGATATCGGGGAAATGGCCCGTGGAGGTGTCATGGGTGATCAGCCGGAAACCGGCCCCGTCGCCATATTTGGGATCAGCGGCCTCCTCGGCGATATAGACACCGTATTCGAGCCGGAAGAGCCGCCGCTGAACGACATCGGCGGTGTCGAATGGAACGATGCGGAATGCGATGTCGGCCTCGCGCTGCGCAAGGTTGAACAGGCGTGTGCCGGTCAGGATCTCGACATCGACATTGGGGTAGGCTTTCGAAAAATCCGCCAGGACAGGAGGGAGGACATAGGCCCCAAACCAGTCCGCTGACGAAATGCGCAGACTGCCTTTGAGGTTCTGCTCCTGCCCCGCAAGCCGGCGCTCCATGGCCAGCGCGCCTTCTTCCATTTGCTCGGCCAGCGCGATGATCCCATGGCCCTCTTCGGTCAGAACCAGACCGTCCGCTGTACGCTGGAAGAGCGTGTGACCGATCGCTTGCTCGAGTGCACGAAGGCGCCTGCCGACGGTCGGATGGCTTGTCTGAATCGAACGGGCCGCGCCGCCAAGCGTGCCGGATCGCGCAACCGCGAGAAAGATCCTGACGTCACTCCATTCCATCGCGGCCGCCCACACAAAAATGAACGCCGAGAATACAGATATGTCAGTTCAAGAACAAATCTAAACACCTAGATTCCAGCCCTCGTCTGAACGCGGTTTGGAGGAATAGGTTGTGAAAACATGGCTCATTACGGGTTGCTCGAGCGGCTTCGGCCAGCGGCTGGCGCGCGCTGCGGCACAGCGCGGCGATCGCGTGGTTGCGACGGCCCGCGACGTCTCGACGATCGAGAAAATGGCCGAGCCTTTCGGCGGCCGCATGATCACCTTGCCGCTCGACGTGACCGATGCGGCGGCAGCGCAGGCAGCGGTCGCAAAGGCGGTCGAGACCTTTGGCGGGTTCGACGTGCTCGTGAACAATGCCGGCTACGGACTGTTCGGCGCCATCGAGGAAGGTACGCCAGAGGAATATCGGCCGATGTTCGAGGTGAACGTCTTCGGTCTGATCGAGACGACCAGAGCTGCTCTGCCTTTCCTGCGACGCTCCGGTGGAACGATCGTCAACATGTCGTCGGGCGCGGGAATCGCGGGCGGCGGCGGCGGCGGATATTACAACGCGGCCAAGTTTGCCGTGGAAGGGATTTCCGAGGCGCTCGCCGGCGAGCTGGCGCCGTTCGGCATTCGCGTGCTGATCGTCGAGCCTGGCCCGTTTCGCACCGATTTCCTTGGCCGTTCGATCACGATCGCCGCCAACGAGATGCCGGAATACGCCGCGAGTTCGCGCAAGCACTACCGCGAGACCAACGACGGCAATCAGGCGGGGGACCCCGACAAGGCCATCGCGGTGATCCTGCAGGCGGTCGATGCCGATGATGCTCCCCTGCATCTGCCGCTCGGCCCGGTCGCGCATGCGATCGCCGAGCGAAAGCTGGCTGCCTTCCGCAGCGATATCGACGCCTGGCGCGACATCTCGATCGCCACGGATTTCGACCAGCCCTGAGCGCTGGTCAAGGCATCTGTTTGAACGTCCCCATCGGATTGGAAGCGATGATGATCGCAGCTTTGAACGGGTTTACCCAGCAGTTGGTGCCGGTGAATGGCATCAAGATCAACGCCGTCACGGGAGGTTCCGGCCCGGCGGTCCTGCTACTTCACGGCTGGCCGGAAACCTGGTGGGAATGGCACAAGGTGATGCCGCTCCTTGCCGAGCATTTCAGCGTGGTGGCGATCGATCTGCGGGGCGCGGGCTTTTCCGACTGTCCGCTGGACGGCTATGACAAGGCGACCATGGCGCGCGACGCTCACGAAGTCATGACTGCCCTCGGGCATGAACATTACGCCGTGTGCGGACATGATATCGGCGGAATGGTCGCCTTGCCGCAGGCGGCCATCTATCGGGAAGCGGTCACTCACTTGGCCGTCCTCGACGTTCCGCTTCCCGGCTGGACCAAATGGGAGGCGACGACCGCGAGGCTCTGGCACTTCAGCTTCCACATGAACCGGGATCTGCCCGAGCGCCTGATCCATGGCCGTGAATATGACTATATTTCGACCTTCATGGCTGAGCGGTTCTACGATCACAGCACCTTCAATCCGGCAGACGTAGAGATCTACGCCAAGGCGATGGCGCTCCCTGGCCGCACCCGCGGCGGCATGGAATGGTACCGCACCCTGGACGCCGACCACGCGGTCGCGCTCGAATACAAGAAGCAACCGCTCGAGATACCGGTGCTGGGTCTCGGTGGGGATCAGCGCTTCGGTGCGCAGATGGTGCCGATGCTCAAGGAGTTCGCCACCAATGTGACGGGCGGCTCGATCGCACGATGCAGCCACTATGTCGCGGACGAACGGCCGGCTGAAGTCGCCGCCGCCCTGATCGAGTTCCTCAAGGCCGATTGAAATTCGGCGCCCGGGCAATCGAGGCCCGGTCGGATCGCTAAGCCGCGGGCGAATCGCACCGGCGGCGATCGCAATGGATCGAGCAACAGCAAAGGAGACTGTCATGACCGCACCTGTCATTCGCGGCGTCAATCATATCGGCATCACGGTGCCCGATATCGAAGCAGCAAAGTCGTTCCTGGTGGAGGCTTTTGGCGGCCAGGTGATCTACCAGTCTTTCGGCCCCCAGGATCCGCCGCGGCAGGGTCCGGAGTTCGAGCGGGCGGTCGGCGCTTTCCCTGGAACGGTCGTCCGTGGTCAGGCTATGGTGAAGATCGGGACCGGGCCGGACATCGAGCTGTTCGAAATGCATGGGCCGGAACAAGCCCAGCCGATCCGGGCGAGCGACTTCGGCATCACGCACTTCGCGCTCTACACCGACGATATCGACGCATCGGTCGAGCGCTTCGAGAAGGCGGGGGGCACACCGCTCACCGCGCCGCGCGCCATTCCCTATGCAACGGAGAAGGGCCCTGGAAACAAGGTCTGCTACTGCCGCATGCCATGGGGCACGACGATGGAATTCATCACTACGCCCGATCGCATGGCCTATCATGACCAGACGGATTTGCGCCGGTGGCAGGACGAGGACTGAGCGGGACCAAAGCCGCCCGAGCGCTTCCGCCCCAACCCCGGTCGTTCAAGGCGACAATCCCTCCTCTAGGAAGCGGACGGTATATCGCAAGCTTAAGATAGGTGAGCATTCAGCCTAGAACTAATTGGGGCTCTCGGCATGCATCGGCATGCGCCTGACCTATAAAACCATAATGAGCGCGCGATGCGCCTTATGTGAGAAGGCATGGGGTGGGCTGATCATGGTGGAGATTTTCAATAGCTGGCGGCTGTCGAAGAAGATGCTGGTCGCCTTCGCAGTAATCGGCTTCCTCCTTGCGAGCGTTACCGCAGCAGGCATCTTCGCGATGTGGGAGCTGGGTGCTATCGCCACCCGGCATGTCGAACGCGGCATCGGCGGGACCGAGGCGCTTGGCCGGCTCACCTCAGCGCTGCGTGAGCACCGGATCATCATCTGGTCGCAGACGAGCGCAACTAGCCCACAAGAGGAGCGCAGCTACCAGGATCGCTTCGAAAAGAACAAGCGGGATATAGCCGACGCGCTCGGACACTACGCGCCGCTTGCTGGAGAGCTCTCACCCAAGCTGGATGCTCTCAAGCGCAACATCACCGCCCTTGAGCAAGTGAACGCGCGCATCTTCGAGCTTCACCGCCAAGGTGCGGGCGCAGAACTGCCCCTCATCAAGGGTGAGGGACGTCGTGCTTCGGAGACCGCCCTCGGCAGCGCGGTGGACCTGGTTGCCGCCCATCAGGCCCGCGCCAAGGTCAACAATGAGAAGGGGCAAGCCTTCTCGGCAAAGGTCTTCGCTGCCGTCCTGGCATTGGCCGCCTTCGGCATGGCGATGCTGTTCGCGATCTGGCGTCTGATTGGTAAGACCGTCTCCACTCCAATGGCCGAACTGTCGAAGGCGACAAAGACGCTGGCCGAAGGCGGCGAGGCGGTGGTGCCGCACCGCGCGCGTGCGGACGAACTCGGCGAAGTCGCGCAGGCGGTCGAGCAGTTCCGCATAGCAGCCGTCTCGCGTGCAGAGACGGACGCTCGGGCTGCCGCTGAGCAGGAAGTCGTCACCAGCTCGCTGCGCGATGGCCTGAGTGCACTGAGCGAAGGGGACTTGGCGTGCGAAATCACCCGCGACTTCCCGAGCGGCTATGCCGAACTCAAGTACAACTTCAACGCGGCGCTCGGCTCCCTACGCGGCCTGATCGGCGCGTTAATGGAGAGCACGGCAACCATTCGGACCGGATCGGGCGAGATCGCGCAGGCATCTGAGGACCTGGCACGCCGCACCGAAGCTAACGCCGCGAGCCTCGAGGAGACCTCGGCTGCCATCGCGCAGATCGATGGTCGTCTCAAGGCAACGGCCGAAGCCGCCGAGCGGACGGTCGCGCGTGCTGATGGCGCCATCACCACCGTGACCGGTGGCCGCGGCATCGCCGACGAGGCTGTAGAGGCGATGAACCGCGTCAGCGAGAGCGCCAAGGGCATCGACGACGTCATTGAGGGCCTGGACAAGATCGCGTTCCAGACTCGCGTGCTTGCGATGAACGCCGCGGTCGAGGCCGGCCGCGCCGGCGAAGCCGGGCGCGGCTTCGCAGTCGTCGCCGACCTCGTCTCTGCCCTCGCCATGCGGGCTGAGGAGGAAGCCGGACGGGCACGCGAGCAGCTTACCGCCACACGAACCGACATCGTCGCAGCGGTCGAGATGGTCCAGAAGGTCGACGGCGCGCTGGCGGATATCTCCAGTGACGTCGGCGAAGTCCACGCGCTGCTCGGCCAGATGGCCAATGACAACCAGGCGCAATCGACGGCGATCACTCAGATCTCCGTGGCGGTTGGCACGATGGACCAGTCCACCCAGCAGAATGCTGCCATGGTCGAAGAGACCTCCGCAGCCGCTCGAAATCTCAGCGTCGAAGTCACGGCGCTGAGCGAACAGGCCGAGAAGTTCAACCTCGGGGCCGACACCGGGCCCGCGTCGCGAGAGACGCGAGCCCCGCGGACCAGCCCCCGCACACGTCCGATCCTTGCCCCCCGTAGCCGCACCCCCATGCTCGCGGGTGCTTCGGCTGCCGGAGACTGGGCAAGCTTCTGACGTGCCGGAAGGTGGCGGCCAGGGCATCCCCCTCCAAGGCTCTGGCCGTCACCTTTCGAGAAAGAAGACTATGTTCCCGGCGGCTAAAAGGCAGCCTGACAGGAGCCGCCCAGTTGCGGACGTCGGCATCCATTCGAACGGGTCCCGAAAGCGGAATACCCCAGCTAATTAGCAGTTGTGTCCGGATAGTCGGACGGGCGACGCCCCTTTGGCAGAGAGACGGAGCCGCCTTGGCACGTGTGGTAGTGGATCCGGTTCGGACCGTCGCCAGGGCAGTGGAAGCCGCCACTGCTGTAGATCGCGCCTGAGTTGGGTGGTCCGGTCAGCTGCTTTCCAGCGAGCAATCCGGATGCGGCAATTATTGCGCAAGCCGAGAGCACGACCGCCCCCGCCGCGGCTGAGAAAATGATCCTGAACCGCAAAGGTTGGGCCGTTCTCCACATACACTTATCATACCGCGCAACTCGCCCACGTTCCACTTTCGTCGCGAAATCTGACCGGCACGGGGTGGTGCTTACGCGCCCGGGGCCGCCAGTTCGCTTTCCCACCCACTAGCGGCCTTTCAACAGAGTTAGATGAAACGAAATGCGTTCTTCAAAGCGGACTAGCCAAACGCTTTCGCGCCGGGGCTCGGGGCGCGACGGCCGCGCGGACCCATTATCGAACTACGTGCTCCCGGACCGCCGCGACACCTTGAAGGATGCTGTCGACTACGAACTTCGGTGCTTCGTGCGGCAGGCCATGGCCGGCGCGTTCGGCAACGTTCTGATGCGCATTGGTCGACAGCGACAGATATCCGCGCTGCATGCGCTGCGTTGCGTCTTCCAGCTTGACGGCGAGCGGCTCCGACAATCCCGGCACCATCCGGAAGCGGGGGCTGTGCGTAGCGATAATGACCGGCTTGCTGCCGAGCGAGGTGAGGAGATGTGCTTGCCTGGCGCTTGCCCGCATATCCAGGCGTTCTTCGTTCTTACTGGGATCTGTCTGCATGGTGATGAGGAAGGAGCGTGCGTCGGTGACGGCCTTTTCCTCGCCCTGGGCGGGTGCGGGCAACAGCGCGAGCCATTTCGAAAATTGATCGGGATGCGTCGTCGACACCAGCACGAGCCCGGCGGTGTCGGATGGATATTTGGCTGCGAACACCTGCGCGTGGAGCCCGCCTACCGAGTGGCCAACCAGAAGATAGGGCCCCTTTATCCCGGCGGAGGACAGCGCGGCGTGCAGATCGGCTGCGAAATCGAGGCTGGAGCGCGACCCTGACGGTGCCGGATCGCTCCCGCCGAGCCCCGCCCGATCGTATAGGCAAACTCGCGTAACCGTGGCCACCTGGTCAGCAATGGCCTGCCAGCCCGGGTCTTCGACAGGCGCCGTTCCCATGCCCGCGTCGATCACCACGGCGGGACTGCCTGTGCCCTTGCAGGCTATGCGTATCGAGCGCCCACCTACATCGAAACGGCCATCGATCGGCCTGTCGTCGCTGGTAGCAGCTGTTGCGGACGAGAGGAGGGCAACCCAGGCGATGAGCTTGACGACGAGTGTCTGGTACATGCTGGTTCCCGGTCGAAAGCAAAAACATACGCGTCTGCGCGGACCCATGACAATGTCCGCTTTCGAAGACATCATCCGTAAAGCGCCCTGTCCGCTAACCACCCATTATCGGCCGTTTCGCCTTCGCGCGGAAAGCGGGCGTTTACGGTTCATGACCTAGCCAATGCCTGGCCGACCACACTGGGCGATGTTGATGCGCTGCCGTTTGCCCGATCGGCACGCCTGAAGCTTCTTTCGTTTCTCCGACATCTGTCCAGCCTGGACACCGTGCGGCCTTTCTCGATTGGGCTGTCTGGCGAAGCGGAGCGGGCCCGGTACCCGGGCCCTCGGCCTCATGCCCGCAACGGCTTCGCCGACTTTCTTCCCCGCCGCTTCGCGGCTCCTCGCGCAGCAAGAAACTCGGACTTTCGCGGTCCTCCGCGTTGCTCCGGCCCTTCGGGTGCGGACCGGCCGCCACCTCGCCTGATCGACGCCATCGAGGCCGCATCGGGCGGTCTCGAGGCAAGGACAGGAGACAATCATGGCTCAGATCGGCACCTTCACCCGCGACGAAAACGGCAATTTCGCGGGCACCATCAAGACCCTTTCGCTCAACTTGAAAGCCAGCATCCGCCCCTCGACCAAGGACCACGACCGCGCGCCCGATTACCGGGTTCATGTCGGCCAGATCGAGATCGGGGCCGCCTGGCGCAAGACCTCGAAGGAGGATCGCGACTATCTCTCGGTCAAGCTCGACGACCCCAGCCTGCCGGCGCCGATCTATGCGACGCTGGTCGAATCCGAGGGCGGCGAACACGCCATGATCTGGTCGCGCTGACCGGTCGACCGGCCCCGCCGCGGGTGACCGTGGCGGGGCTTCCATTCGCCGGACCGCATCGGACGGGGCGCGCTCGGGCACGCCGCTTGCTTGAGTGGATCGAATTCGCGGGGGGCCGTTCTTCGAGCCTCCGATCGCCGCCCCCGTTCGCCGATCCCCGCCGCAGCGACGGCGATTCCCGCTGCCGCCACCAGAACGAGGCAGTCGGCGCAATGGACGACGAGAACGCCCGGGCCGCCCAGGCACGGCGAGGAAGTCCCTTCCTCAATGCCGCCCAGGCTGCGCTCTATGTGGGGCTTTCCCCGCGCACGCTGGAGAAGATGCGTACCCGAGGCGGCGGCCCGCGCTTTCGCAAGCACGGCCGCTATGTCCGCTATCATATCGCCGATCTCGACCATTGGTCGGAGGCCAAATCGCACGCGACCACGCGCGATGCGTAGCCCCGGCGATCTTCCGCTCTTCCGTTGGGAAGACGCGCGCCGGCGCAAGCGCCAGGCGCGCAACCGGCGCCTGCGCCTGCTCGCCTTCGGCCTCGCCGGCGCCGCCGCGATTATGGTCCCGCCCATGTTCTCGCCGGTGCCGCGACTGGTGTGGAATGTCTCCGCGAGCGCACCGATGGGGCTCTATGCCGTCTCGCCCGGCGCACCGCTGGCGCGCGACGACATGGTCGCGGCGCGAACGCCTTTGGCGGTCCGCGCGCTCGCCGCCGAGCGCCGCTACGTCCCCGCCAATGTGCCGCTGGTAAAGCGCGTCGCGGCGGTGCCTGGCGACCGCGTCTGTGCCATTGGTGCTGTGATTTCGGTCAACGGGCAGGAGGCGGCGCGGCGCTTGGCGCGCGATCCATCGGGGCGGCCGATGCCCTGGTGGCGCGGCTGCAGGCCGCTCGGCGTCGACGAATATCTGCTCCTCATGCCCGCCGCCGCGTCGTTCGATGGCCGCTATTTCGGCCCCGTCCACGCCGGCGATATCCTCGGCAAGGCGGTGCCCCTATGGGGCCGCTGATCGCGATCGTGGCGGTTGCCCCGGCCGCGGTCGCCGCACAGGCGAAAGCCGATCCTGTCGCGCTATGGCATCCGCTGATCGTCGAGGCGTCGGCGCGGTTCGGCATTCCGGTCGACTGGATCTACCGGGTGATGCGCGCCGAAAGTGGCGGCCATGCGCTGCTCCGCGGCCGCCCGATCACCAGTCCCAAGGGCGCGATGGGGCTGATGCAGGTGATGCCTGCCACCTATGCCGACATCGCCCGGCGCTACGCGCTCGGGCCAGATCCCCATCTT
The DNA here is from genome assembly GCF_014204495.1 of Sphingomonas kyeonggiensis. Classification (GTDB taxonomy): domain Bacteria; phylum Pseudomonadota; class Alphaproteobacteria; order Sphingomonadales; family Sphingomonadaceae; genus Sphingomonas; species Sphingomonas kyeonggiensis_A. Next base: position 58,592 of record NZ_JACHLN010000005.1, read on the forward strand.
CCCCGCGACAATATCCTGGCGGGCACGGCCTATCTGCGGCTGATGTACGACCGGTTCGGTTATCCCGGTCTTTTCGCCGCCTATAATGCAGGGCCGGAACGCTATGCGGCGCTCCTGCGGTCGGGGAAACGCCTGCCCGAGGAGACCAGACTTTATCTGGCGCGGATCGCCGGGGACACGCCGCCAGGCGTCCCGGCGCCGGCTTTCACGGCGCCTGTAGCCCCTCGCGTGACCCTGTTCTTCCCGCTCAATCGCGCGCCGGGGCAGGGCGATTCCACGTCGATTTCGGCGCCGGCCGGAGGCTTGTTCGTGCCCCTGCAAGGGCGATCGGTGCCGCCGAAATGATGCGGCTGGCGCCTCGTTTCGACCAGGTTTGCGCGACGTTCGCGCCGGATCGGAAGGCGGGCGGGGCGGGAGGTCATTGGCAGGTGGTCGGAGGTGGGCAGGGGAAGGAGCGGGAGAAGGGCGAAGGCAAGATAAAGCAATGGCACCATGCCGCCCTTGTCTGGGCGGCAAGTGCTTGTCTGCACATCGTTTTTGCGATCCTTGGTTTGGCGCCATGTCGTTTGGCGATGGCGCTATCTCGCCGGAGAACCGCGGAAATTGGCCATTCTTATGGCGCCATAGGCGTGGGCGTGCTGCGATCGGGTGCTTCCCGGGCGCTGCCCCATGCGGACTTCCAATGAGCGACGACGAGGAATTCGAACCCCGGCTCGGCAGGATGCGGGCGCGGGGTTCGACGCGCGGCCGGAAATATCTCCATCAGGTGCTTCAGGCGGCGGCGCTCGCGACGACCGGCAAGGTGGTCGGGCGGACCTTCCACGGCAGCCGGATCGGGCGCGGGGCAGGCGCCGGCCGCATCCTTGCCAGCCGCGATGCGCTCGGGCGGTTCCGTCAGCGCCGCGTGATCATCAAGTCGCGCGTGGCTCGGCTCGCCGGGCGCGGCATGCAGGGTGCCCGCGCGCATCTGCGCTATCTTCAGCGTGACGGTGTCACCCGCGAGGGTGATCCCGGCAGGCTCTACGGCGCCGAGCAGGACGAAGTGGACGGCAAGGCGTTCCTCGACCGTGCGGCCGACGACCGGCATCAGTTCCGCTTCATCGTCTCGGCCGAGGATGGCGCCGAATATACCGACCTCAAACCGCTGACCCGCAGGCTGATGGCGCAGATGGAAGCGGATCTGGGCACTAGGCTCGACTGGGTCGCGGTCGACCATTTCAACACCGGCCATCCGCACACCCATATCCTGCTGCGCGGACGCGACGACAGCGGCAAGGATCTGGTCCTTGCCCGCGAATATCTCTCGACCGGCATGCGCGAGCGCGCCGCGGAGATCGTCGAACTCGATCTGGGGCCACGGTCCGACCGTGAGATCCAGCGCCGGCTTCTCCGAGAAGTCGAGCAGGATCGCTGGACGAGTCTGGATCGCCAGCTCGTCGCCGGCATCGGCGAGGAAGGCTGGACCAGCCCGGCGCATCAGTCGCCGGTGCTGCAGGCCGCACTCACCGGCAGGCTCGCCAGGCTCGAGCGCATGGGCCTTGCCGAACAGTCGGTGCCGGGCCGCTGGCGGCTCGACCCCGACCTGGAGGCGACGCTGCGCGAAATGGGCGAGCGCGGCGACATCATCAAGGCGATGCACCGCGTGTTGGTGCGGCAGTCACCGGAGGCACAGGAACAGGACTTTGCCCGGTTCGTGCCGCGCCTCGAACCCCGGCCGGTGGTGGGCCGCGTCCTGGGGCGCGGCCTATCCGACGAGCTGCGCGACCGTCACTATCTGCTCGTCGATGCGACCGATGGCTGCATCCATCGTGTCGATATCGGTCGCGGCGACGCGCTCGAGCCGCTGCCTGAAGGCGCGGTCGTCCGGATCGAGCCGCGGGTGGCCCAAGTCCGGCCCGCGGACCGCGTCGTCGCCGAGGTCGCCGCTGCCCATGACGGGCGCTACAGCGTCGACCTTCACCTGCGCCACGATCCGTCGGCCACGCAGGCCATTGCCGAGACGCATGTCCGTCGGCTCGAGGCGATGCGCCGGCTGGCGGGGATCGTCGAGCGCGAGCCTGACGGCGGCTGGCGCATCGCCGCCGATCATCTCGCCCGCGCCGAAGCGTTCGAGCAGCGGCAGCTGCGCGACCGGCCCGTCGCGGTCGAGATCCTGTCGCGCCTGCCGATCGAGCAGCAGGTGGGTGCCGATGGCGCGACCTGGCTGGATCGACAGCTGACATCGGCGGATCCGGTACCGCTGGGCGAGGCTGGGTTCGGTGCGGCGGCGCGCGAGGCGCAGCGGCTGCGCCTGCGCTGGCTGATGGCGGAAGGCCTGGCGGAGGAGAAGGGCGGGGCGCCGGTCTTCCGCCCGGACCTGATCGAGCAGCTGCGCCGCCGCGAACTGCTGGGCGTCGCCGGGCAGCTGGGCGAGGAGCTCGGCCTGCGCTTCGTCGAGGCCAGGCCGGGCACGCAGGTCGAGGGCGTGCTGCGCCGCCATGTCGATACGGCGAGCGGTCGCTATGGCGTGGTCGCAAAAGCCAAGGAATTCACGCTGGTGCCGTGGCGGCCGGTGCTCGAGCATCGGATTGGCAAGCCGATATCCGGAATGATGCGCGAACGCGGCGTCTCCTGGACGGTAGATCGCGGCCGTGGGCCATCGATCTCGTGACTTGGCAATGTTCTTGGTTTGTGCCATTTTTGCGGCATGGAACGACTCATGCCCGCACCACCCGTAGAGGCGATCTCGACGGCCATCCTCGGCGCGCCCGGCTGGGCGCGCGTCGGCATCACCATGCCGGACGGTCGCCTGCGCGCGCAGGCCGCGGATGCCTTGGCGCGCGCGATCGTGCATGGCCTCTGGCATATCCCGGACACAGCAAGCGAGGATCAGCTGGCGCTGCCGATGTGATGCCATTTGGGCTTGCATCGGCGTGCGAACACGCGAACCTAGGCCTATGAAAACCGACCTCGATCACCTTCCCGAACGCAAGCGGCGCGAGCTGGAGCAGGTCGTGAAGATCCTGTTCGAGGAATTCGAGGACGCGCTCGCCGGGCGCAACGCGCCGCACCGCAAGGCCGGGCGCATCCTCAAGGTCATCCTGTTCGGATCCTATGCGCGCGGCGATTGGGTCGAGGATCCGGTCGGCGGCTATTTCTCGGATTTCGATCTGCTCGTCGTCGTGAACCATGACGAGCTGGCCGACGTCGCGGAATATTGGACCGCAGCCGAGGACCATCTCGTGCGCGAATATGTCACGACCAAGCGGCTCAAGACCCAAGTCGGCTTCATCGTCCACAGCCTGACCGACGTGAACCGCCAGCTGAAGCACGGCCGCTACTTCTTCACCGACATCGTGCGGGATGGGATCGCGCTGTACGAGGCGCCTGACCATCCGTTTGCGCAACCGGAACCGCTTTCCGAAGCCGCGGCAGTGGAGGAAGCGCGGGGATACTTCGACAAGTGGTTTCCCAGCGCAGAGGGATTCCTTGACACATCGCGTTACGCGACGGGAAAAGGACGCCTGAACGAGGCCGCTTTTCTGCTGCATCAGGCAACTGAGCGCTTCTATCACTGCCTTCTGCTGGTCCGGACGCTATACAGCCCGAAGTCGCACAAGCTGAATTTCCTGCGCGACCTATGCGAGGAACTGGAACCCCGCGTGATCGCCGCCTGGCCCCGCGACACCAAGTTCGCGCAGCGCTGCTTCGAGCTACTGCGTCGCGCTTATGTCGATGCGCGCTATTCGCCCCACTACAAGATCACGGCCGAGGAACTGGCTTGGCTGATCGAGCGCGTGACGATCCTCCAGGATCTCGTGCGAACCGCCTGCGACGAGCGCCTCCGGGGCGAACCGACATGACCGTCCTCGACGATGTCGCCAAATTCGTGACGCGCCTGTCTCCGGAGGCAGTCTGCGACGACTGCATCACCGAGAAACTTCAGCTCAGCATTCGCCAGCACGCCAACCACAAGACACGCGAGCTGGCCGGCACGGATGGATTCGAGCGGCGGAAGGCTGAGTGCAGCCTTTGCGGCACTCAGAAGCTGGTGATCCGGCGCAACGCCTAACTGGGCGGCTTAGATCGACGATTGTCCCTGTGGTGAGAATGACGAAAATTCGATGGTTTGGTTCGTTTCGGACCAAATTGAATTCGTTCAATTTTCGCCTCGATTACGAAGCGCGTTGCGAAGCAGTCATCGAGCGGTAATAGTCGCGCTGGGGGACGACCTGAGATCCGGGTCGAGATCAGGCGAAAACATGAACCTGCTGGGGCTGAAACTAATCGCCAACATCATGGACTGGTCGGATGACGGTGTGGCGACCTCTGAATATAATTGGCTGCAGCTGATGGCGTCTGTGAAATATGACGGCTACAGCGATTTCCGCGCCGGATCGCGGTTTATCGAGAATCTCGCCACATGGCTCAAGCAGTTCGAGCCGGCGGACCGGCAAACCGCATATGATTTCGTGAAACACCGGCTGGTCTATATCTCAGGTGCCGAGATGCAGCGTGCGATCGAGGCATTTTTCCCCGAAACCGTGACCCCATTTTTCCGCCGGCTCGCCGCGGAGAAGGCGGGAATCCAACCCCATGAGGTCTGGGGAAATCGGGAGGGGAGCGAGGCGTTCGAGCGAATCCTGCGCCGAACCCTCTTTGTGGGTTTGAGCGATGGCAGCCGGATCGACATCCTACGGCGCGCCAATTCGAGCCGCATCTCGCAGGAACAGGTCGTGCCGATGATGAACATCGGGCCCGAAAAGTGGACCGACTTGGGAAAAAAAATTCGGGAGCGCGATCCAAACGACGAGAAGTTCGAACAGGTATATCTGATCGACGATTTTACCGCGTCGGGCACGACCTTCATCCGCTTCAAGGATGACGAGTGGAAGGGGAAGCTCCAGAAATTCAATAAGATGGTTGGCAACGCGCGCGAATCTCTGAAGGATAAATTTCCGATCGCGGACAATTATGCCCTGCACATTCACCACTATGTGTCGACCACCCAGGCGCGCGAAGCGTTGCTCAAGCGAACCGAGGATGCGAACGCTGCTTGGGCCGACCGCACCTATGGCTCCATCTCGATCACCGAAGGGACCTTGCTCCCGGCGGGTCTCAAGCTAAGTCCGGGTACGGATGACGCGATGATCGCCCTGTGCGAGAAATACTATGATCACGGTCTTTTTTTGCGGCTGATCGAACATGCCGGTGAAGCGGAGCAAACCGACCTCAAAATGGGCTATGCCAATTGCGCCTTGCCGCTCGTGCTTGAGCATAACACACCGAACAATAGCATCCCGTTGCTCTGGGCCGAGACCCCCGGTGGGGAGCACGGGCCGGCGATGCGGCCCTTGTTCCGTCGCCGCGACAGGCACGGCTGATCCATGGCGAACCCTTTCCTGCGGCGCGCCACGGAGTTCATCCGCGATGACACGACGTTCCTCGAAATCGTCAGTCCCGCGCCGCTCACGACATTCCTGACCAACCATCCGCGCAAACCGGATCTATTCGACTTGCCGGTGCGCATTCTCGGCGCTCCAGGCAGCGGCAAGACCATGCTCGCCATGCTCGCGGAATTTCGGTTGGTCGAAGCGATTCTGCGCGACCTCACCAGCGAGACCAACAAGGACCTGGCGCAGGCGCTGGCCGGCGCGGGTTTCCTGGAGGACGGTAAGCCGAGAGTTGCGGCGGTGCGCGTGCCGATGGAGTCCGAATATCGCGACTTCTGGGAGCTCCCGTACGACGACGCGATCAAGACCAAGCTGGCGCTATGGCTCGTTCAGGCGCGGACCATGCTCGCGCTGTTGCGCGGATTGACCAATGGTGATCATCGCAAACTCGAGGACATTCGCTTCATTGCGCGCGACGCGTCTGAAGCACAGCTTGAGCAGATCGGCGGATTGACGGCGGCGGGAATCCGCGATCGCGCATTGGAGGTTCAGCGCGCGATCTATTCGATTGGCGCCAGCCTCCTCCCACCGAAGATAGATGATTTGCCACGGGAGGCGATCGATCCCTATCAGCCGTTCGAATGCATCCAGGAGATCGAGATCGACTGGATGGGCGAGCGGCATATCGTCAGGCCCGTCGCCATGCTGGATGACGTCCATTCGCTTCATCCCGACCAGTTCGAGCAAATGTTCACTGCACTGGCACGCCGTGAGATCAAGTTCGGGCGCTGGCTGATGATGCGGCTCGATGCCCTGAGCCCAAGTGCTGTGTTTCGTTCGGCGAAGAGTCTCGCGACGCACAATTTGAAGCCGGATCGGGATTTTATCGACGTCTTCATGCAGGGCGGGGAAAATCGCGCAAAGGAGCGCAAACGTTTCCGCGAAATGGCGGCGGACATGGCGGATCGCTATTTGCCGCGAGTTCAAGCGTTCCGAAATCGCAATGCTACCCAATTTCGACGCCTCGTACCCGACGAGCCGCCTCGATTATCGGAAGCGAAATTGAGGGAGCTTTCAGCCCAGGTCGATCGCGACCAGCGCCGTTTCGAAGTCACGCCGGCGCGACGCGAGAGCATCGAGGCGCTGGTTTCGGCTTATTTCACGGGCGCGCAATCAGGTGATCGCGAGACCGAGGTTGGGCTAGCGATGATACGAATTCTGATGGCGCGTTATGCGAACCGTGTCAGCAGTATGCAGGTTTCGCTGTTCGAGGATTTTGATCCGGACCCAAAGACGCCCCTCAAGGCCGATGCGGGCGTGGCGGAAGCGGCCCGGCTGCATTTGAACGAGCTTTCCGGCCGGGCACTGCACTATGGGTTCGACACGATCTGCGACTCAAGCAACGAGAACGCCGAGTTGTTTCTTCAACTCGCGGGCGCGCTCGTGGCACGCATGGAAACGCAGGCCATTCGTGGGCGCTCGCTAGCTTTGCTTGCTCCTGCCCAGCAGGATGTGCTGCGGAACAAAGCGATCGAGATCATGGACGGCTGGGCCTTCCCGTTCGCGCGTCATGTGCGCGCGATCGTCGACCATATCGGGCGCGAATGCCGGGAGGTCTCGCTCACTCCCAACGCCCGGCTGGGGTATGGCGCGAACGCGATCGGCATCCTCGAAAAGGATATCGGTGAATTGCTCGTGTCTTCGGACGAGCTTGCGCTGGTCCTGAAGTACGCGGTTGCGCATGGCGCCATCGAAGTGACGCGCGAATATGGTCAGGGCGGCAAAAGCTGGTGCCTGATCGAGATGAGCGGGATTGTTTGTCTGGCTCACGGCCTAACCCTGCGCCGCGGAGGGTTCCTTGAAAGGGACCTCGCCTATCTGCGCGAGATCGGAGGCTGAGATGGCGCGCCCGCACTGGCAGAACTGCGTCGCTCATTTTGACGACCAGGTGGGGACCTTCATCGGAGAGTATTTCAGCGAGCTGGATCGCCGTTGCCTGCTCGTGGCGGCAGCCGGTTTCGATCCGCGCTCGCGGCAGATCGCGACACTGCTTGCCGGAACTCTCGGTCGCCGGCTGCAGGGGCTCTTTATCCGTGAGGAGCGAGGAACGCCCGATGCAGGCCTTGTGACCGCTGCCGAGAGCAATGCGAAAGCGTTGCGCGCGACCGTGCCTTTGAGCGACGTTCAATCGGTTGAGATCTTCGGCAACGACAACGCGCCCGTCGCCGGCGCGCGTATCGCAGCGGTTATCGGCAGTTACGTCATCCCAGCCAATATCACCGACATTGTCCTCGACATGACGGCGCTCTCGATCGGGATCGGATTTCCGGCTGCCAAGCTGCTGCTGGAGCATTGCGAAAGCCGCGACATCGCCTTCCACATTATGATCGCGTCCAATCCCGAACTCGACGACGAGATTGCCAGCGAGCCCGGCGACCGGCCCATGGCGGTGCGCGGCTTCGCCGGCGTCGATCAAAGCGGGAGCCTGCTCGATGTCGCTCGGATCTGGATTCCACAGCTCGCCAAGGGGCGGTCAGCGGCGCTGAACGACATCGGGAGATCTGTCGGCGAGACCTATAAGATCTGTCCCGTGGTGCCGTTTCCCGCCCGTGACCCTCGCCGCGCCGACACACTGATAGCCGAATATGAAGCGCAGCTCGTCGATGAGTGGCAGGTCGATCCTCGCGACTTGGTTTACGTATCCGAGCACAATCCCCTCGATTGCTATCGCACGCTCAGCACTCTGAAGGCACGGTACGACGAAACAGTCGACGGGGTGTTTTCTCCTTCCATCGTATTGTCTCCGATCGGTAGTCGCGTCATGGCGGCCGGTGCGCTAATGGCGGCGCTCGAACATGACCTGCCGGTCCAATATATCGAGACAGTCCGTTATGACTTCGATCCCGCCAAGCCAAAGGGCGCCACGGAGCCGGACATGGTGGTTCACCTGTTGCTCTCTGGTCCTGCCTACCGCGAAATCGAGCCGGCGGTTCTAGAGGCAGATGAAACCCCAAGCGCTGATCAAGAGACATCATGACCAGATTTGCTGAGAAGCTCGACACCCTTTTGGGCACTGCCGAGCTTGTCGCGGCAACCAATCTCGATTCTCTTGCAGGGGCATTACGCGGCGGCCGCGCTCGGCCGACAATCGCGATTGGGTCGGGTGGTTCGGCGATCACCGCCCGGTATTTTGCGCGTTGCCGTGAGACGCTGTTTGCTCAGGGCACCGAGGTTGTGACCCCGGTCGAGTTCGTTTTGGGAAACCGTGATCTTGCCGCGCATGACGTGTGGTTATTCAGTGCTGGAGCCGACAATCCGGACAGCGTCGCAAGCGTAATCGCCGCGCGGGCCAGGGGTGCGGCGGTGCGTGTATTGACGCGCAACGTCGCCGGATCTGCGGCGGTTGCAGCGCGCGCGCAGGCTGGCTCGGAAATATTCGAAGTGCCCGTCATTGAAACCAAGGATGGCTTTCTTGCCACCCATTCACTCGTCGGGTCGGTGGTGGCGCTCCTTCTTGCCGCCGATCAGGTCTGCGACGACCCTATTGGAGAGGGATTGGCGGCCCGGGCTCTGCAGGATATCGCGTTGGCGCTGGCGCCTGAGGCGCGCGCCACGATGCGCGTCCGCTTTGCAGATTTGGGCCGCAACGACCTGCTACTGCTCATTGCCGATCCGGGGGTTCGCGCGATCGCAGAACTCATCGAGACCTCGGCGTGGGAGGCGGCTATCGGCCCGGTACAGCTAACCGACGTGCGAAACTTCGCCCATGGCCGACATAGCTGGTTGCATCATCGATCGAGAGAGACATTTGTTGTTGCGCTGACGGGGCACGAGACCCTCAAACTCTGGGAACGAGCCGCGGCAATCCTGCCGGATGTGCGCAACACTTCGCTTGATTTCGGCGACGGCGGACGCCTGCGCAATGCGATCGGCCTAGTCGAGGGGCTGACGATCGTAGAGTCGATGGGCGCGGCAGTTGGCATTGATCCTGGCAAACCGGGTATCGGGGACTTTGGTCGCGCGCTCTACGACGACGATGGATTGTTGACGGTTTCTCGTGAGTTGAGTCCTGCAATTCGCCACAAGCAAGCCGCACTTCTGGCGCGAGACGAGGCCGATGGGGCGGGGCGATCGATCAGGGCCGCTGCCGCTGAACGACGCGAGGCGCTTTCCTGCGCCGCGATCGGTGGGATCGTGCTCGACTATGACGGCACGATCATCAGCGACGAGGAGCGGTACGGCACGCCGCGTAAGGAGATCGTGGACGAGCTGGTGCGTCTCGATTCTATCGGCGTGAGGTTGGGCATCGCGACGGGACGAGGCGATTCCGGTGGGAAAGCATTGCGCGAGGTGCTTCCCGCGGAGCTCCATCCGCGCGTGACGATGGGTTACTACAACGGCGCTTATGTCCAACCGCTGACGGTCGATATAGAGAAAGCGCCTCCGCCGATCGACGCGGATCTCGCCGAAACCTTTGCTTGGCTCCAAGCTCAGCCGCAATTATTTGTTGGGGAGTTTGGGGGGCGGTTCAGCAACGTGCAGATATCGGTGAAGCTCGAGAATCTGGTGGATAATGGGGCATTTTTCACTGCCTTGAAGGCATGTGCTCCGGTCGAATCGGGCAGGGTCAAATTCGCCCGCTCTGGGCACAGCATCGATTTTTTCGCCGCGGGCACTTCAAAAAAGACCGTAATAGACCGGGTGCGAAACGGTCTGCCGGAGGATTCCGCGGTGCTGTGCGTCGGCGACAGCGGCGCCCGCTCCGGCAATGATCACGAGTTGCTGTCGCATTCTCTCGGGGTCAGCGTGGGGACCGTTTGTGGACGGCACGAGGGATGCTGGTCGTTGTTTGGAGCGGAGCTTACCGGTCCGGAAGCTTTGTTGCGCCTGCTCGGCTCCGTGCAACGTGACGTTCATGGGATCGTTCGTATCAACGTATCTGCGCTCGGACTCGATAGTTTTTGCGAAATGGGTACAAATGGAGAACATGATGCTCCAGCGGCGTGATTCGATCGATGTTGTTGGCACCGGCTTTACGGTCCTCGATCGGTTGTACGCGGATGGTGATTTCACTGCGGAGGCGCTGGGCGGCTCGTGCGGCAATGTCCTTGTGTCGCTCGCGATGCTTCGTCGGCAGGTCGCGCCCGTTCTTTCGCTTGGCTACGACGAGATCGGCGCGCAGCTGATCGATGAATTTCGCCTCGCCGGCGCGAACACGCGCTACATCTACCAGCATGAGGGTCGTCGTTCACCGGTCCTGCGTCAGGAACTCGACACTTTGTCGGGGCAGCACAGCTTCAGTTTCATTTGTCACGAGACGCTTGAGGAATACCCCCGGTACGAGCCCATTGGCCCCGCGGAAGTTCAATCCTCCCTGCATGCCTTTGAAGATTGCACGCTCTTCTACGCGGATCGGCTATCGCCTGCGATCCTGGACGCCATGGAGAGGGCGCATTTAGGCGGTGCGATCATATATTTCGAACCGTCGATCTTTGATGGGCCATTGTTCGATGAAGCACTGGCACTGACATCGATTCTGAAATATTCGTCAGATCGGCTGGGTGCGGAGCTCGATGAGCGCGTGGCAGCGAGTGCTGCCATAGCGATCGTCACGCACGGCGAAGACGGTCTTGAAGTCCGTCATGGTCACGAACGCGTATGGAGTGCGGCGATCCCGGCAGCGATAGTCATGGATGCCTGCGGGTCCGGTGATATGGTCAGTGTTGGTTTGATTGACTGGTTGCTGGCGCGACCGGCTTCCGTGCGGCACAGCTTGAGTATCCATGACTTGATGTCCGGAGTTGTCGCCGGTCAGCGCCTTGCTGCCGAGAATTGCGGCTTTGCGGGTGCGCGTGGCCTCTTCAAGCACCGCGATGCGGCCTATGTGCGGTCGTTACTGGGCGGCGCCCGCTACGATTTCTAGGGGTTGAGATCAGGCCGCGGCCTGAATCCGGTTCTCATCGATGCCGCCGGAACGCAGTTCCGTACGCAACTCCATGAGCATGACGCCGAGCATGTTCTTGCCCACGCCATTCACTTCACCCCAAAGTCGATTGACCTCGTTGTCGACGGTCGCGCTTTCAACGAGGCGAGCGGTTCCGGTTGAGAGAAGCAGTTCTTTGAGGTCTGGGTGTTGCTCGAACTTTGCGCGAAGCACGCCGCGCATCCGATCGTACTTTGACGTCGACCAGCCTGGCGCCACGTCCCAATAATAAAGTCCATGTGCCGCCATGGCGAGCAAGGCGGGCGAGGGGGCCTTCATTAGCCATTCCTTAACTGCAGGCTTGCGCGGCTTGCCAGCCTGATAGGCGTGCTCGCTCGTCGGGAAGGTTTCACCCTCAAATTCGATCTCGCGCCGATAGAGATTGCTGAAAGCGCCATAGGGCTTCTCGCTCGCGCGGTAGAAGCGGATTTCGTTCGCCATCATCTTACCCTCTTGCAAATTTGCAAGAATAGCTACATGCAAATTAGCATGAAGGCAACCTCAGAAGAGATTTCGGTGCTGCGCCAGCAGATCGCCGTCGCTCGGGCGAATAGTCCTTTATCCGACACAGAAATCGGGGATTTGACAGGCGTTCACCCCAGCCAGGTCGGGCGAATCTGCCGAGGAGAATTCAAGACGATTGGGGGCGGCGTTGTGCAGATTTGCAAGGCCCTCGGCATGCACATGGAAAACGCTCCGCTCGATGCGAGCGAAGAGAATGTTGCTTGGCGGAGGCTTGAGGCTAGCCTCCGCAGCCTTTGGGACAAGACGCCAGAGGGTGCAGATAAGATCGTCCGCGTCCTTGATACGATTGGATCGCTGCGCAGCAGTTAGGTCGAGCGCGCCGTTGATGAGGACTGCCTCCAAGCTTCGCTAGCGATATTCGGTGCGGGCGTAGGCGTACCAAGGCGTACATAAGGGCCGTAAGAGATTCCGAGCGCCCAGCGCAGATTTGGCTCCCGGGCCGCGCGTATCCGCGCAGCCCCGCGAGGGCCACATGACACCAACCAAGCTCCTTATCGGCCAGATCCTGATCGTGTTCGCGATCATGATGCTGGGCGTCTGGGCGGCGACGCAGTGGGCTGCGGCGATGCTGGGCTATCAGCCCGCGCTGGGCCCGGCCTGGTTCAGCGTCGATGGCTACCGGTTCTACAAGCCCTGGGCGCTGTTCGGCTGGTGGTTCCACTATGACGCCTATGCGCCGCACGTGTTCGACAAGGCGGGGATGCTTGCCGGCGCGAGCGGCTTTTTCGGCTGCGCTGCGACGATCGTGGGATCGCTGTGGCGGTCTCGGCATGCGAAGAACGTCACCACCTATGGTTCGGCACGCTGGGCGACGCCGCGGGAAGTTCATGCCGCTGGACTGCGTGGCGATGCCGGCGTGTTCCTGGGACGGCTGCGCGGGCGCTATCTGCGCCACGACGGCCCCGAGCACGTCATGGCGTTTGCGCCGACGCGCTCGGGCAAGGGCGTCGGCCTTGTCGTGCCGACCTTGCTCAGCTGGACCGGCTCGGCGGTGGTCCACGACATCAAGGGCGAGAATTGGCAGCTGACCGCGGGCTGGCGGTCGCACTTCTCGCACTGCCTGCTGTTCAACCCCACCGACCCATGCTCGGCGCGCTACAATCCGCTGCTCGAAGTCCGCCGCGGCGACCATGAGGTCCGCGACGTTCAGAATATCGCCGACATCCTGGTCGATCCGGAAGGCGCGCTCGAGCGGCGCTCGCACTGGGAAAAGACCAGCCATTCGCTGCTGGTCGGCGCGATCCTCCACATCCTCTATGCCGAGGAAGAGAAGACGCTCGCCCGCATCGCGACCTTCCTGTCCGATCCGCAGCGCTCCTTCGTCGATACGCTGAAGCGGATGATGGCGACCAACCATCTGGGAACCGCCGATGCCCCGCGGGTCCATCCGGTGGTCGCATCGGCCGCGCGCGAATTGCTCAACAAGTCGGACAATGAGCGTTCGGGCGTGCTGTCGACCGCCATGTCGTTCCTGGGGCTCTACCGCGATCCGACCGTCGCGCTCGCGACCTCGACCTGCGACTGGCGGATCGCCGACCTGGTCGAGGCGGCGCACCCGGTATCGCTCTATCTGGTCATCCCGCCGTCCGACATCTCGCGGACCAAGCCACTGGTCCGTCTCATCCTCAACCAGATCGGGCGGCGGCTTACCGAGCGGCTCGACGCCGATCGCGGCGGCCGCCGGCACCAGCTCCTGATGATGCTCGACGAGTTTCCGGCGCTGGGCCGATTGGACTTCTTCGAGACCGCGCTCGCCTTCATGGCCGGCTACGGCATCCGCGCCTATCTGATCGCCCAGTCGCTCAACCAGATCTCCAAGGCGTATGGCGAGAACAACGCCATCCTCGACAATTGCCATGTCCGCGTGGCGTTCGCGACCAATGACGAGCGGACTGCCAAGCGGATATCCGACGCGCTCGGCACCGCGACCGAGCAGCGTGCGATGCGCAACTATGCCGGGCACCGTCTCGCACCCTGGCTCGCCCATGTCATGGTCAGCCGCCAGGAGACCGCCCGGCCGCTGCTGACTCCCGGCGAGGTGATGCAGCTGCCCGCCGGCGACGAGCTCGTCCTGGTCTCGGGGCTCGCCCCGATCCGCGCCAACAAGCTGCGCTATTTCGAGGACCCTGCCTTCAGCGCGCGGATCTGCCCGCCGCCCCCGCTTGCCGACACCGGCCATGGCGACCGTCCGGCGCCGCGACCCGACGACTGGGGCACCGTTGCGCGCATGACCGACATCCGCTTGCTGGCTGACGCCCAGGGTGCGGCCGAGACCGGGAATTCCGATGCCGATGCCGAGGGCGCGACGGAAGCGAACAATTCGGGCGCAGCCGAAGCTGCCGCCGCCGCGGACGAAGGCGGTGTCCAGCAGGAGCGGCATCCCGGCCTTGCCGTGGAGGCTCCGGTCGCACGCGAGCCTGCCGGTACCGGCGACCCGCTCGGGCTGGGCGAGGAAGAGGAAGACGGCGCTGTCGACCAGCGCGCCATGGATCGCGTGCGCGGTCTGGACGCAGTCACCCGGGCGCATGCCCTCAACGAAGGCCAGGGTCGCGATGACGACCTCGTGCCGAGCTTCTGAGCCGGCGATGAAACCGCGCCACCATCTCTATCTCGACGAGGCGCTCACCGAGCAGCTCGAGGCGCTCGCGCGGAAGCCGGGCGGATCGAAGTCGGCGATCGTCAGTGCCGCGCTCAGCGCCTATTTCCTGCGCCAGGGCGCCCGCGAGGTCGACGACCTGCTCAAGGTCCGCCTCGACCGGATCAGCAACCAGCTGGAGCGGATCGAACGGGATGGACAGGTGCTGCTCGAATCCTTCGCGCTGCTGGTGCGCTATTTCCTCAACGTCACGCCGCCTTTGGGGGAGGACGACAAGGTGGGCCGCGCCCTGGGCCGCGACCGCTTCCACGCCTTTGTTGGCCAGGTCGGCCGGCTCGTCGCCGAGGGCAAGCGCACGCTCGATCCGGAGGGCGAGCAATGAGCATGATCGGCGCCGAATCCGCCGATCGCCGCCGGGCGATGCTGCATACCGCGATGGGGCCGGGGATCGCCGCCGCGCTCGACGATCCGCGCGTGCTCGAGGTCATGGTCAATCCCGATGGGGCGCTCAGGCTCGACCTGCTCGGGGAAGGACGGATCGACACCGAGGTTCGCGTCCAGCCCGAACAGGTCGAGCGGATCATTCGCCTAGTGGCGACTCATGCCCGCACCGAAGCGCATGGCGACGCGCCTATCGTCTCGGCCGAGCTGCCGCCGCACGGGAGCGGAGGCGGGGAGCGCTTCGAGGGTGTGCTGCCGCCCGTGACGCTCGGGCCCTGCTTCTCGATACGCAAGCCTGCGACCCGGCTCTACACGCTCGCCGACTATGTCCGCGACGGCATATTGTCGGACGAAGGCGCGGCGCTGCTCGCGATGGCGATCCGCGAGCGCCGCAACATCCTGGTCGCGGGCGGCACCAGCTCGGGCAAGACCACCCTTGCCAATGCTTTGCTCGCCGAAATGGCTTCGCTCGACGAGCGCGTCATCCTGATAGAGGACACGCGCGAGCTGCAATGCCCGGCGCCCGACACCGTGGCGCTGCGCACCCGCCCGGGCATCGTGACGATGGCCGATCTGGTCCGGTCGACGCTGCGCCTGCGCCCCGACCGGATCATCGTCGGCGAGGTGCGCGGGCCCGAGGCGCTCGACATGCTCAAGGCCTGGAACACTGGCCATCCCGGCGGGATCGCCACCGTCCATGCCAACAGCGCGTTCGCCGCGCTCTTCCGGCTCGAGCAGCTTGTCCAGGAAGCGGTCGTCACCGTGCCGCGCCGGCTGATCGCCGAGGCGATCGACCTGGTCGTGTTTATCGCCGGCCGCGGTGCCGCGCGCCGCATCGAGACCATCGCCGCGCTCGCCGGGATCGACCCCGACGGCAACTACGCGGTCCGCGATTTTGCCCCGTTCACCCAAGCGCAAGGAGTATCCTAATGAAAATCAGTAGCATGAAATCTGCGCGCGTGTCGGGTGTCGCGATGGTCGCGGCGGCGATGCTGGCGGCGGGCGCCGCGCAGGCGTCGGGCGCGGGCATGCCCTGGGAAGAGCCGCTCCAGCAGGTGCTCGAATCCGTCCAGGGCCCGGTCGCCAAGATCGTCGCGGTGATCATCATCATCACCACCGGCCTGACGCTGGCATTCGGCGAGACCGCCGGCGGGTTCCGGCGCCTCATCCAGATCGTTTTCGGCCTCTCGATCGCCTTCGCGGCGTCGAGCTTCTTCCTCAGCTTCTTCAGCTTCGGCGGCGGGGCCCTGCTGTCGTGAACGCCGCCGGCCAGCCTATCGAGGGGTTCGAGGTCCCGATCTTCCGTTCGCTGACCGAGCCGATCCTGCTGGGCGGCGCGCCGCGCGGCCTGGCGATCATCAACGGCACGCTGGCGGCAGCGGTAGGCCTCGGGCTCCAGCAATGGTTGGCCGGCGTCGCGCTTTGGCTCCTCGGCCATAGCGTCTCGGTGTTCGCCGCGCGCCGCGATCCCGAATTCCTGCCCATCCTGCTCCGGCACCTCCGCCAGAAGGGACGCTTCGCATGTTGAACCTTCGCGAATATCGGCACCGTGCCGATCGGCTCGCCGACCATCTGCCCTGGGCGGCCTTGGTCGCGCCGGGCGTGATCCTCAACAAGGACGGCAGCTTCCAGCGCAGCTTCGCCTTTCGCGGGCCCGATCTCGAAAGCGCGACCGAGGCCGAACTGATCGGCATCTCCGCCAGGACCAACAACGTGCTGCGCCGCCTGGGCTCGGGCTGGGTGCTCTATGTCGAGGCCGAGCGCCGCGAGGCTCTGGGCTATCCCAAGAGCGACTTTCCCGATCCCGTGTCGGCCCTGGTCGATGCCGAACGCCGCGCCGGCTTCGAAGGCGGCCGCGCCCATTTCGAGAGCCGATACCATCTGACCCTCCAATATCTGCCCGAGGCGGATCGCACCGACGCGGCAAGCCGGGCGATGCTCGATCGCGGGGAGGGGAAGGGGCGCGACTGGCACGAGGCACTGGCCCAGTTCGTCGGCGAGACCGATCGCATCCAGGATCTCCTGTCCGGGCTGCTCCCCGAGATGCGCGCCCTGGAGGACGGCGAGACACTGACCTATCTCCACCGTGCCATCTCCGAGCGGAGCCATCCGGTCGCGGTGCCCGAGACTCCGCTCTATCTCGACGGCCTGCTCGTCGATACCGAATTGACCGGCGGGCTCGAGCCGATGCTTGGGCAAACCCATGTCCGCACGCTGACCATCGCCGGCTTTCCGGCCTTGAGCCGGCCTGGGCTGCTCGATGCGCTCAACCATCAGGACTTCGCCTATCGCTGGGTCACGCGCTTCATTGCGCTCGACAAGACCGAGGCGACCAAGGCGCTGATCCGCATCCGTCGGCAATGGTTCAACAAGCGCAAGTCGATGACCGCGATGCTGCGCGAGGTGATGTACAACCAGCCGGCCCAGCTCACCGACAGCGACGCCGACAACAAGGCCGCCGACAGCGACGCGGCACTGCAGGCGCTCGGCCAGGACCATGTCGCTTTCGGCTATCTGACCGCGACCGTGACGGTGATGGATCGCGATCGTGCCGCGGTCGAGGCCAAGGTTCGCGCGGTCGAGCGCATCGTCAACGGTCTGGGCTTCACCATTCGTCGCGAAGGCGTCAACGCGGTCGAGGCCTGGCTCTCCTCGCTGCCCGGCCATGCCTATGCCAATGTCCGCCAGCCGCTGATCCATACGCTGAACCTCGCGCACCTGATGCCGTTGTCGAGCGTCTGGGCTGGGCCCGAGCGCAATGACCATCTGGACGGTCCGCCGCTTCTCTATGCCGAGACCAGTGGTGCCACGCCGTTCCGGCTCTCCACCCATATCGGCGATGTCGGCCATATGCTCGTCGTGGGGCCGACGGGTGCGGGCAAATCGGTGCTGCTGGCGCTGCTCGCCTTGCAGTTCCGCCGCTATCCAGGCGCGCAGGTCTATATCTTCGACAAGGGCCTATCGGCGCGTGCGGCGGTGCTGGCCTGTGGCGGCGGTCATCATGCGCTGGGGCTGGACGGTATTGGTGACAACCTCGCCTTCCAGCCGCTGCGGCGCATCGACCGCGCCGCCGACCGCGTCTGGGCGAGCGACTGGATCTCTGCGCTGATCGCGCATGAAGGCGTCGCGCCCACGCCCGAGATCAAGGACATGATCTGGTCGGCGTTGCAGAGCCTCGCCACCGCGCCGGTCGAGCAGCGCACCCTGACCGGTCTTGCGCTGCTGCTCCAGTCGGCGGCGCTGCGGGTGGCGCTCGCGCCCTATACGCTCGAAGGGCCCTATGGCCGGCTGCTCGATGCGGCCGAAGACGATCTCGCGCTTGCCGACCTGCAATGCTTCGAGACCGAGGCGCTGATGGGTCAGCCGAGCGTGGTCGCGCCGGTGCTGCACTATCTCTTCCATCGTCTGGAAGCGCGCTTCACCGGGAGGCCGACCTTGCTGGTGCTCGACGAGGCCTGGATCTTCCTCGACCATCCGCTTTTCGCTGCGCGCATCCGCGAATGGCTGAAGGTGCTGCGCAAGAAGAATGTCGCGGTGGTCTTCGCGACGCAGAGCCTGGCCGATATCGCCGGCTCGTCGATCGCCCCGGCGCTGCTCGAGAGCTGCCCACAGCGGATCCTGCTCGCCAATGACCGCGCGGTCGAACCGCAGCTGCGCGAGACCTATCAGCGCTTCGGGCTCAACGACCGCCAGATCGAGCTGATCAGCCGCGCCGCGCCCAAGCGGCACTATTACCTGCAATCCGCGCGCGGCAACCGGCTGTTCGAGCTTGGCCTCGGGCCGCTCGCCCTGGCGCTCTGCGGCGCCTCCGATCCCGACAGCCAGAAGCGGATCGATGCCGCGTTGGCGTCCGGTCTCGGCTTAGACTTCGCTGCCCGTTTTCTCCAATCCGCCGGCCTGGATTGGGCAGCCGAGATCCTCGCCGGCACCGCCAGCATCCTGCCCCAGGAGTGACCATCATGTCCCGCTTCGCCTTTGCCTTGCTCCTCCGTGCCGCGCTTCCCGTCGGCGTCGCTGCGATGGTCGTGCCCGCGCCCGTCCAGGCCCAGATCGCGATCGTCGATGTGGATTCCTTCGCCAATGCGGCGCGCACGCTGAAGATGATCGATCAGCAGATCCAGCAGCTCCAGAACGAGGCGCAGATGCTGCGCAACCAGGCGCTCAATCTGGCGCGAACTGAGTTTCCGGACCTTGCCGAGCTGACCGCGCGAATGAAGGAGATCGGCCAGCTGATCCAGCAGGCACAGGGCGTCGCCTTTCGGGTCGGTCAGGTCGACCAGCAGTTCGGCAAGCTCTTTCCCGACTTCGACGCGCGGGCTGGAGCCAACGCAATCGCGGCGCAGGCCAAGGCGCGGCTCGACACGGCGATGGCGGGTTTCCGCCACACGATGAAGGTCCAGGCCGACATCGCCGAAAATGTCGAGGCCGACGTCGCCACGCTCGGCAAGCTCTCGGAGAGGAGCCAGAACGCGGTCGGTGGGCTGCAGGCCGTACAGGCGACCAATCAGCTACTCGCGCTCGCCGCCAAGCAGCAGCTGCAGATCCAGCAGCTGCTCGCGGCCCAGTTCCGCGCCGAAGCGACCGACAGTGCGCGGCGCGCCCAGGCCGAACTCGATGCACACGCGACGACCACCAAGTTCCTCGGCTCGGGCACGGCCTACACGCCGCGCTGACCACCTTGCTCGGCGACGGTGCCTCCCCCGACGCCGAGCGCCGCAGGGCGCAAGCGTGCGCCCCCGACGATGCGCCCTGCGGCACCCTTTGAGGATGTGACGCGATGAACGACCTCAATGTGATCGACCGGTTCCTGGCGGACTTCATCCGCTATATCGACCACGGCTTCGGGCTGCTCGGTCCCGACATCGGCTTCCTCACCAGCACGTTGATCGCGATCGACATCACGCTGGCCGGCTTGTTCTGGGCGATGGGCGGCGAGACCGATGTTCTCGGCAAGCTGCTCAAGAAGATCCTTTATGTCGGCGCGTTTGCCTTCATCCTGAACAATTTCTCGCGTCTCGCCGACATCCTATTCCGCTCCTTTACCCAGGCCGGGCTGACCGCTGCCGGGGGGACGATGACCGCGGACCAACTGCTCCAGCCTGGGCGTTTGGCGGGCACCGGTTTCGCTGCGGCCTGGCCGCTGCTCGACCAGGCCAAGGACCTGCTCGGCTTCACAAGCTTCTTCAGCAACTTCATGACGATCATGGTGCTGCTGATTGCCTGGGCGATCACGATCATCGCGTTCTTCGTGCTGGCGGTGCAGGTCTTCATCACCATCCTCGAGTTTAAGCTGACCACGCTCGCAGGCTTCATCCTGGTGCCGTTCGCCTTGTGGAATCGCACCAGCTTCCTCGCCGAGCGCACGCTTGGATCGGTGGTCAGTTCGGGCATCAAGATCATGGTGCTCGCCGTCATCATCGGCATCAGTTCGGGCTTCTTCACCGAGTTCGCCGAGGCCGTGAAGGGCACCGAGCCCGATCTTGGCCAGGCGATGAGTCTCGTGCTGGCGAGCATGACCCTGCTCGGCCTCGGCATCTTCGGACCCTCCGTCGCTTCCGGCTTGGTCGCTGGCGCGCCCCAGCTCGGTGCCGGTGCCGCGATCGGCACCGCTGCGGCGGTGGCCGGCGGCGCGATGCTTGGCGGCGGCGCCGTGGCCGGGGGCGCCCGGATGGCGGGCGGCGCAGGGCTGGGCGCGATCCGCGCGGGCACCTCGATGGGGAGCGCTGCCTCGACCGCCTATAAGCTCGGCCAGGAGACTTCGGGTTCCAGCTCCTTGAGTGCTGGCATGTCCGGGGTCGGCACCGCCGCCGCCGGGGCGATGCGCCAGCGCGCGGGCGCGGCGCTGGGTCTCGGCCGAGCCGCCGAGCGCGGCGGCAACGCCGCCTGGACTGCCGGCAACACCGGAGGCGGGAGCGGCGGGTCGTCGCCGGCTTCCGACGGGCAGGGTGGCGCGATGCCCGGCTGGGCGCGCGACCTGCGCGCCCAGCAGACCGCCCGCCATCACCGTCAGGCCGCGCTGCAGACGCTCAAGGAGGGCGATCGCGGCGGCGCCTCCGCCACCCCCGACATCAAGGAAAGGGATGAATGATGCAGTTCCGAAGGAGCAGCCAGCGCTTTGGCACCACCCCCGAGCCGGAGACGCGCTATCAGCGCGCGGGACAGCTTTGGGACGAGCGGATCGGCTCGGCGCGGGTTCAGGCCCATAGCTGGCGGCTGACGGCGCTTGGCGAGCTGGTGGTGATCGGCGGCTTGTCCGCTGGCCTGATCTGGCAGTCGATGCAGAGCCGCGTCGTACCCTATGTCGTCGCGGTCGATCAGCTCGGTCAGGCCCAGGCGGTATCGCCGGCCGACACCGCCTACACGCCGACCGATCCCCAAATCGCATGGTTCCTCAGCCGGTTCATCCTCGACGTGCGCTCGGTGTCGCTCGACCCGGTGCTGATGCGGCAGAACTGGCTCCAGGCCTATGACTTCGTGACCGAGCGGGGCAACGTCCAGCTGAGCGAATATGCCCGCGCGGCCAATCCGTTCGCTCAGGTCGGCGACAAGTCGGTATCGGTTCAGGTGACCAGCGTCGTGCGCGCCTCGCCCAGTTCCTTCCAGCTGAAGTGGACGGAGAGCGCATTCGCGCGTGGCAATCTCGCGGGCACGACGCGCTGGACCGCGATCCTGACGGTGCGCCTCCGGCTGCCCAAGAGTGCTGACGTGCTCCGGCGCAATCCGCTCGGCCTCTATGTCGATGCGGTCGACTGGAGCCGCGAGCTCGAGACCCCGGCACCGCCTGCGCCCACCGCATCTGCTCCGGTGGCCACCCCGATCCCCGAACCCAAGACGGAGTCCGTACAATGATCCGCCATTTTCTGCCCATGCCCGGCCTGCTGCTTGCCGGCGCGCTCCACGCCCAGACCATCCCGGCGCCCACTCCCGCGCCGGTATCGGCGCCGTCCTCGGGCGTCACGCCGCCCGTCCAGGTCGCCGCACCGCCGCCCGCGGCCCTGCCCGTCGAGCCACGGCGGCCCTATCGGCTACCCAAGGCGGCGGGTCGTGTCGCCAAGGCCAATCGCGCGGCGACCCGCGAACCGGCCGCCGCCGGCTATCTCGGGGCCGAGCAGATCTACCCCTATGTCGAGGGCACGCTCTACCGCGTGTTCGGGGCCCCCGAGCGCGTCACCGACATCGCACTCCAGCCCGGCGAGGCGCTAGTCGCGATAGCTGCGGGGGACACCACCCGCTGGACGATCGGCGACACCAGCAGCGGAAGCGGGGAGGGCAAGCGCACGCATATCCTCCTGAAGCCGTTCAGCGCGGGGCTCGCCACGAACCTGGTCGTGACCACCGATAGGCGAAGCTATCACCTCGAACTCGCCAGCACTCCGGCGACCGCAATGGCGGCGGTGTCCTGGACTTATCCGGCCGATGCGCTGATCGCGCTGAAGCGGGACGCCGCCATCGCCGAAGCCGCGCGGCCGATTGCCGCAGGCGTCCCGCTCGAGGCGCTACGGTTCAGCTATCGGATCAGCGGCGACAATCCCGCTTGGCGGCCGTTGCGCGCCTTCGACGATGGCCACCAGACCTTTGTCGAATTCCCCGCCGGCATCGCCCAGGACGATGCGCCGCCCTTGTTCGTGATTGGTCCGGACGGCGCGGCCCAACTCGTCAATTACCGCATCGCCGGGCGCTTCTACATCGTCGACCGGCTTTTCGCCGCGGCCGAGCTCCGGCTCGGCGGCAAGAAGCAGCAGGTGGTGCGGATCACGCGTGACGACGGGCGCAAGCACCGCGGAGGGCGCCATGACTGAAGCCGCCCCGGAAGCTGAGGCTGCGGCAGCACCCGCTCCAAAGGCCGATCCTGAGACTTTGGTGCTGCGGGCGCGACCGCGGCCGGTGGTGCGGTTCCGGCGTGGCGTGATCGTCGGAGCCGCACTGCTTGGCTCGACCGCGGTCGCCGGCATCGCCTGGCTTGGCCTCAAGCCGATCCATCTTGCCCCCGGCACTCTGACCGAGGCGGGCGCCGACCCGCAGCCACGGAACGCCGAAGACGCGCTCGGCAAGGCACCCAAGAGCTATGGCGATATTCCCAAGCTCGGGCCGCCGCTACCGGGCGACCTTGGCAAGCCGATCCTCGACCATCAGCGCAGCCTCGCCGAGCCTATGGCGCCGATCGATCAGGACGCCGCGCAGGCGGCGCAGGCCATCGAAGCCGAACGGCAGCGCGTGGCGGCCGAGCGCAAGGCGGCGCGCGAAGCCGGGGTGATGGTCGCGACGAACCATGCTCAGGCCGGACCCGACCCGATGGCACCGGCCGCGGCGCCGGTACCTGCGTCGCCGGGGAGCGCTCCCGCCGGCCAAGGCGGAAAGCTCGCCTTTCTCGAACGGAGGGCGGGCGACGAGGTCGTCGATCCCGGCCGCCTCCAGCCGGCGGCGGCGTCCACGGTGCTGAGCGCGGGCAGTGTAATCGCAGCCAGCCTCATCACCGGCCTCAATTCGGACCTGCCGGGTTTCGTCATCGCGCAAGTGAGCCAGCCCGTTTTCGACAGCCCGACGGGCAGGACGTTGCTGATCCCGCAGGGCGCGAGACTTCTCGGCCGCTACGACTCCGTGGTCGCGTTTGGTCAGACCCGGGCGCTGGTCGTCTGGCAGCGGATTCTGATGCCGGACGGAAGTTCGATCAGCGTCGACAATCTGCCCGCGACCGACACGCAGGGCTATGCTGGGCTCGCCGACAAGCTCGACCTGCATAGCTGGCAGCTCTTGAAGGGCGTCGGCCTCTCGACGCTTCTTGGGGTCGGCACGCAGCTTTCGCTCGGCAACGACGAAAGTGATCTGGTTCGTGCGATCCGCGAGTCCGCTCAACAAGGCGGTGCGCGCGCCGGCGACAGGCTGGTGGAGCGCGCGCTCGACGTCCAGCCGACCATCCGCGTGCGGCCGGGTTGGCCGCTGCGCGTCATCCTGCACAAGGATCTGCTGCTGCCGGCCTGGACGGGAACGAGGCCGTGACCGGCTTGCGCCTCGCCAAGCTGCCCGATCGTACGCCGGTCAAGCTGGCGGTTTCGATCTCCCCCGACCTGCATTCGGCCCTCTCCGAATATGCGGCGCTCTATGCCGAGACCTATGGGCGCGAGGAACCGGTGGCCGAGCTTGTGCCGGCGATGCTCAGCGCCTTTCTCGACAGCGACCGGGAGTTCGCCAAGCGGAGGCGGGCGCCTCCGGCGGGAAGCTGACATGGCGCCGAGGGAGACGCATCGGCATTGGACGGACCGCGGTCCGGTCGAGAATCCCGCCCTGGGGCGGGGGGGCGCGGTCCGCCTGCGCTATTCGCGCGCGCTCATCGAAGAGACGATCAGGGTGTGGCAGCCTTATTACGAAGCGCCGCTCACCGAGGCGGACGCCCATCAGATCATCGAGAACATGACGATGTTCGCAGGGGCGTTGATGGGTCTGGGCGGGATCGTCCGGCCGCGCGGCGAAGACTTGTCCGAAACGGACAAGTCTCGCCCTTGACGCCTTGCCATCCGGCCCAAGTCCGCCAGACTGCGAAGGCGGCCGGCGGTGCCCTGACATGCGTTCCGTCGGCGCCATGTCAGCGGGAGTGAGCCATGAGAAGACAATCGGATCGCCATCAGCCGTCCCCGAAAAGCAAGCGCGCTGTTCTCTATGCGCGTGTCTCCTCGAAGGAGCAGGAGCGCGAGGGCTTCTCAATCGATTCCCAGGTCAAGCTTCTCAAGGCCTATGCCGAGGAGCAGGGCTACAAGATCGTTCGCGAATATATCGATATCGAGACCGCCAAGGCGAGCGGCCGGACCTATTTCGGCGAGATGATCGCCTATCTGCGCAGCCATCCCGCGACGGACACGGTCCTGGTCGAGAAGACGGACCGGCTCTACCGCAACCTCCGCGACTGGGTGACGATCGACGACCTCGACCTCAGCATCCATTTCGTGAAGGAGAATATCGTCCTCGCGCCGGACTCGCGCTCCTCCGAGAAGTTCCTCCACGGCATCAAGGTGCTGATGGCCAAGAACTATATCGACAATCTTTCGGAGGAGGTTCGCAAGGGGATGCTGGAGAAGGCCGAACAGGGAATCTGGCCGTCGGCCGCGCCCACCGGCTATCGCAACGTCATCGGGCCGAACGGCAAACGCATCATCGAGGTCGAACCCGACACCGGTGCCCGGGTTACCCGGCTTTTCGAATGGTATTCAACGGGCCTGTACTCGCTCAAGCAGGCGGCCGCGCGGGCGCGAGCCGATGGCATGACCTTCCGCGGCAGCAGAAAGCCCATCAGCTTGAGCAGCGTCCACAAGATCCTGCGCTCGCGGATCTACACCGGTGAGTTCGAATGGCTGGGCAAGCGCTATCAGGGCTCGCACGAGCCGCTGGTGTCGATCGAGACCTGGGAACGGGTGCAGGGCGTCCTCGACGGGCGCCATACGGCGCGCATCCGCGGGATCGAGAAAGACTTCCTATTCACCGGCATGATTAGCTGCGGCCATTGTGGCTGTGCGCTCGTCGGCGACATCAAGAAGAAGAAATACATCTACTACCGCTGCAGCCACGCGAAGCGGAAATGCCCCGAGCCCTATGTCCGAGAGGAGGTGTTGCTCGACCAGGTCGGCGACATGTTGGACCGTGTGTCGCTTTCGCCGGAGATGTTCCAGTGGTTGCGGAACGCGCTCCGGGAGAGCTTCACGGAAGTGCGTACCGATCACGACACGGCGGTGGCGCGGCTCACCAGGGAGCGGGAACGCCTTCGCGAGCGTCTCGGGCAGGTCTACATGGACAATCTCGATGGCCGCATCGAGGACGAGATTTATGCGGCGCTCACGGCGCAGTTCCGGGATCAGGAGCGCAAGGTCGCCAAGGAACTCGAGCGGCGGCACGAGGCCGATCTGAGCTACTTCGACGATGGAATCGCATTGCTGTCGGTTGCGCAGGATTCGAAGCGTCGGTTCCTCGAGGCCGATTTAGCGGCCAAAAAACACGTGCTTTCGGTGGTACTTTCGAACTGTTCGTTTCGGGATCGAAAGCTTTCGGCGGAGTACCGTAAGCCCTTTGATATCCTTGTGGAAAATACACCGCACGAAGGCGCCGCCGAAAAGGGCGGACGCGGCAAAAAAGCCAAAAATGCGAAGTGGCAGGGGCGCTCGGATTCGAACCGAGGGCCTTCGGTTTTGGAGACCGACGCTCTAACCAGCTGAGCTACGCCCCTGTGCGGACCGCGCATCTAGCGCGCGAAAGGGAAGGGAGCAAGGGCTAGCTTGGATTTGTTGCAAGCGGCGGGAAAGTTTGGGGAAAAGCGGAATTCCCGGAGCGTCCGGGGCGCGATCCCGGTGCCGAAGGCCCGGCTTTCGCGGGATCGGCCGCCGTGGAGCAGCCATGGGAAGCGTGACGACGGCCGCGCGCATCCGCCGGCCGTCATCGCATCCTTGCACCAGGGCGGGAGCGCTAGTGATTGTCGCGCGGCAGCCCCTGCGTCTGGGCGATGCGCTGGAACTGCTCCGACCCTTCCAGGATCGCGCCGGTATCCAGCTGGCCCACCAGCGTGCGCTGGATCTGCTGCCAGGGCGTCTGCGCCGCGGGATAGGGATAGCCGCCCTCGGCCTCGAGCGCGGCGCGGCGCGCCGCCAGTTCCTCCGGCGGCACCAGCATCTCGGCGGTGCAGCGGCCCAGGTCGATGCGCACCCGGTCCCCGGTCCGCAGCAGTGCGAGGCCGCCCATCGCCGCCGCTTCGGGCGCGGCATTGAGGATCGAGGGCGAGGCGGACGTGCCCGACTGGCGGCCATCGCCGATGCAGGGCAGGGCATGGATGCCGGCGCGGATCAGATAGGCGGGCGGGCGCATGTTCACCACCTCGGCCGCGCCCGGATAGCCGATCGGCCCGGCCCCGCGCATCACCAGCAGGCTGTGCTCGGTGATGCCCAGCGCGGGATCGTCGATCCGGGCATGATAGTCTTCCGGTCCGTCGAACACGACGACCGGCCCCTCGAACGCATTGGGGTCCTGCGGGTTCGAGAGATAGCGCCCGCGGAATTCCTCGCCGATCACGCTGGTCTTCATGATCGCGGCGTCGAACAGGTTGCCGCGCAGCACCAGGAAGCCCGACGCTTCGGAAAGCGGACGATCGAACGGCCGGATCACCGCCTCGTCCTCGATCTCGGCGGTGCGGCAATTCTCGCCGATCGTCTTGCCGTTGACGGTAAGCGCGCTCTCCGTGATCAGGCCGCGACTGATGAGCTGCGCCACGACGGCGGGAACGCCGCCCGCGCGATAATAATCCTCGCCCAGATATTCGCCGGCCGGTTGCAGGTTCACCAGCAGCGGCACGTCATGGCCATGTTCCTGCCAGTCGGCGATATCGAGCGAGACGCCGATATGGCGGGCGATCGCGTTGAGATGGATCGGCGCGTTGGTCGATCCGCCGATCGCCGAATTGACCACGATCGCGTTGAGGAACGCCTCGCGGGTCAGGATGTCGGAGGGCTTCAGGTCCTCGGCGACCATCTCCACGATGCGCTTGCCGGTGTGGTAGGCGGCTTCCTGCCGGTCGCGATAGGGGGCGGGGATGGCGGCGCTGCCCGGCAGCATCATGCCCAGCGCCTCGGCCAGGCTGTTCATCGTCGTCGCCGTGCCCATCGTGTTGCAATAGCCGGTCGAGGGCGCCGACGAGCTTACCAGCTTGATGAAGCCTTCATCGTCGATCTCGCCGGCGGCCAGCATCTCGCGCGCCTT
The DNA here is from genome assembly GCF_014204495.1 of Sphingomonas kyeonggiensis. Lineage (GTDB taxonomy): Bacteria > Pseudomonadota > Alphaproteobacteria > Sphingomonadales > Sphingomonadaceae > Sphingomonas > Sphingomonas kyeonggiensis_A. The sequence goes on from NZ_JACHLN010000005.1 coordinate 86,238, forward strand.
CCACACGATCGTGCCCGATCCGGTGCGCTCGCCGCGATGCCAGCCGTTGAGCATCGGGCCCACCGACAGCGCGATCGCCGGGATGTTCACCGTCGCCGCCGCCATCAGGCAGGCGGGCGTGGTCTTGTCGCAGCCGGTGGTGAGCACCACGCCGTCGATCGGATAGCCGTAGAGCAGCTCGACCAGGCCCAGATAGGCCAGGTTGCGGTCCAGTCCCGCGGTCGGTCGCTTGCCGGTCTCCTGGATCGGGTGCACCGGGAATTCGAGCGCGATGCCGCCCGCCTCGCGGATGCCTTCGCGGATGCGCTCGGCCAGCACCAGGTGGTGGCGGTTGCACGGGCTCAGGTCCGATCCGGTCTGGGCGATGCCGATCACCGGCTTGCCCGAGCGCAGTTCCTTCAGGCTCAGTCCGAAGTTGAGATAGCGCTCGAGGTAGAGCGCGGTCATGTCGATATTCTCGGAATTGTCGAACCAGGCGCGGCTGCGCAGCTTGGGGAACGCGGAATCGGTCATCGGTAAGCCTTGTGTGCGTGCTCAATCCCGGCCCGAAGGCGCGGTGGTCGAGAAACGATAGAGGATCAGGTTGCGATAGATGGCGTCGCGTGCATGCCGTAGGCGTTAGACAGAGTTATTGCCTCGATCGCGCGCTCGTCCGCCAGGGCCCCGAAGGCCTTGCGCTCCGCCGTGGCGGCATGCGCCACGCCCGGCATGGCCAGGGGAAGCGCCAGCGCGAGCGCGATGATCGGCTTCATTGCTATCTCCGTCGGGCATATTCGCGATATGCGGCGCCATCGGTTGTTGACGCCCGATTGGCTAATCAATACTCCGACTAGAAAGCAAAGAGCAACCCGCGCCGGACAGGGCGGCATGAGAGGAATGAGAGCCATGGCATTGCCGCCGGGATCAACCGCGACCGTTGCGCATAACGACGTGGCGGGTGCGCCGCGCTACGGCCCGGCGCTTACTCTGCTCGCCTCGCTCTTCTTCATGTGGGGCTTCATCAGCGTCATCAACGGCACGCTGCTGCCGCACCTGCGCAGTGTGTTCGCGCTCAGCTATTTCGAGACCGGCCTGATCGAATCGGTGTGGTTCATCGGCTATCTCCTCGCCTCGATCCCCGCGGCCAGGCTCATCGAGCGGATCGGCTATCAGCGCGCGCTCACCACGGGTCTCGCGGTGATGACGATCGGCTCGCTGGGCATGATCCTCGCCGCCTGGCAGGTCTCCTACTGGATCACCATTGCCTCGCTGTTCATCGTCTCGTGCGGCATCGCGTTGCTGCAGGTTGCGGCGAACCCCTATGTCGCGGTGATCGGCCCGCCCGAGAGCGCTGAATCCCGCCTCACCCTGGTGCAGGCGTTCAACACCACCGGCGACGTTCTGGCGATCCTGTTCGGCAAGTACCTCATCCTCGCGCGCACGACCGGCGGCACCACCGCGCAGGGTACCGAGCTCACCCACGCCCAGCGCATGGCCGACGCGCAGGCGACCGAATTGCCCTATCTGATCGTGGCGATCGTGCTCGCGATCCTCGCGTTCCTGATCGCGCGGGCGAAGCTCCCGGCGCTCGGCGCCGCCACCCGGCGGGTCTCGGCCGAAGAGCGCCGCAGCCTGTCGCTCTTCCGCCACCGCAACCTCATCCTCGGCTGTGTCGGCATCGCGCTCTGCGTGCTCGCCGAGATCGGCGTCGGCAGCTATTTCATCAACTTCGTGTCGCAACCCAGCGTCGCCAACCTGACCCAGGAGCATGCCGCCACCTATCTCACCCTGTTCTGGGGCGGGATGATGGTCGGCCGGTTCCTCGGCGCGGGGCTGATGCGCACGATCGCGCCGGAGCGCGTGCTGGCGCTGTTCGCGCTGATCGCGATGGGCGGCTCGCTGGTTGCCGTGTTCGTGCCGGGGCCGGTGGCGATGTACGGCCTGATCACGGTCGGGCTGGGCATTTCGATCATGTTCCCGGCGATCTTCGCGCTGGCGATCCGCGGGCTGGGGCCGTTGACGGAGGAGGGGTCCGGGCTCCTCATCATGTCGATCGCGGGCGGCGCGCTGGCCTCGATCCAGGGCAAGATCGCCGACGGCTATGGCCTGCACTGGGGCTTTCTCGTCACCGCCGCGTGCAGCCTCTATGTGCTCTTTTATGCGCTATGGGGCTCGCGTCCCACGCCGAGGGCCTGAGCCGGGCGCGGGCCCTACATCGCCGAGCGCGTATCCTCGAGCGCCAGGTCGACCAGGGTACGCATCGCCTGGCTGGCCGCATCCGCATCGCCCGCGACGATCGCGTCGAACACGCGGGCATGGTCGGGCAGCGGGTCGCGGGGCAGGGCGCGGGCGCGCTGCTTGAACTGGGTCGTCCAGTTCACCGCCGCGCCGATGCTCGCGCTCAGCGCGATCAGCGTGCTGTTGCGGGTCGCCTGCAGCAGCGCGTCGTGGAAATCCCGGTCGGCGGCGCGGCCGGCCTCGGTCGCCAGCGTGTGGCGGCGCATCTTGGCCAGCGCGTCCTTCATCGCCTTGATGTCGGCCTTGTCGCGGCGCTCGGCCGCCAGGCGCGCGGCGTTGGGCTCCACGATCGCGCGGAGCTCGAACAGGTCGCGGACGAAGTCGAGATCGGGCTCGCCGGAAAAGGCCCAGGCCAGCACGGCGGGGTCGAGCATGTTCCAGCGGCTGCGCGGCAGCACGCGCGTCCCGGCCTTGGGGCGGCTTTCGACCAGACCCTTGGCCGTGAGCACCTGCACCGCTTCGCGATAGGCGCTGCGCGACACGTCGAGCGCCTCGGCATTGGCGACCTCGCCGGTCAGCCTTTCGCCGGGGGCGATCCGTCCGGAGACGATCGCGGTGCCGAGATAATGGGCGACTGCGCCCCGCAGGCGGCGGCCGGAACCCTTGGGAGACGGCGTCAATTGCACCGCGGAACCCGCCGCGGGCGCTTGGGCCTCCTCCTCCTTCGATGCCATCCGGCGCATGCTCCCTTGTGACTGGCCGGTCTTATCCGCGCACATTCCGGCGCATGCAAGTTGCCTTTGGCGCGCGCCGACAATATGTCGGACTAATTATTGCCGCCCGCAGCGGTTGAAAGGGAGAGGACATGGCATTGCGACTGTTGCAGCATCGGGCCCAGGACGGGACCCGGCGGGTGATCGCGGCGCGGCGGGACGCGGCGGGGTTCGTCGCCGGCGTCTCCGATGTCCGCGCTCTGGCGCTGCGGGCGATCGAGAGCGGCCGGTCGCTGGCGGAGGCGGTCGATGCGCTCGGCATCTCCGGCCAGGTCGATCTCGCGGCCGAGCTGGCAGCGGGGCGGCTGGTGGCGCCGATCGACCATCCCGATCCCGCGCATCTCGTCCTGACCGGTACCGGCCTCACCCATCTCGGCTCGGCGGAGGGGCGCGACAAGATGCACCGCGACGCCGCCGCGGCCACCCACAAGACCGACAGCATGCGGATGTTCCTCGAGGGCGTCGAGGGTGGCAAGCCCGCCGCCGGCGCGGTCGGCCAGCAGCCGGAATGGTTCTACAAGGGCAACGGCACGCATCTCGCCGGCCCCGGCGACGCGCTCGACATGCCCGGCTTCGCCCAGGACGGCGGCGAGGAGCCCGAGCTCGCCGGCATCTACCTGATCGGCCCGGACGGCACCCCCTGGCGCCTCGGCATCTGCCTCGCCAACGAGTTCAGCGACCATGTGACCGAGCGGCACAATTATCTCTGGCTCGCCCATTCGAAGCTGCGCCAGGCCGCGCTCGGCCCGGAGCTGCTCGTCGGCGCGGTGCCCGGGGATGTGCGCGGCACCAGCCGGATCCTGCGCGACGGCGCGACCCTGTGGGAGAGGCCCTTCCTCTCGGGCGAGGCGAACATGTCGCACACGCTCGCCAATCTGGAGCATCACCACTTCAAATACCCGCTGTTCCGCACGCCCGGCGACGTCCACGTCCATTTCTTCGGCACCGCCACCCTCTCGTTCAGCGACGGCATCCGCACCGCGCCGGGCGACGTGTTCGAGATCGAGGCGGCACCCTTCACCCTGCCGCTGCGCAACCCGCTGTCCCGCAGCGCCGACGCCGGCCATGTCGCGGTGCGGACGCTCTGAGCGCGGCGGCGCCTCAGCTCTCGATCCGCACCACCACCACCGACTTGCCCGGCAGGTCGAGCACCAGGCCGCCCTTGTCCGCCTTGCCGGCAAAGGGCCTGGGCACCACCGCTTCCGGCGCGTCGAAGCTGTTGACCGAGTCCACCCGCGGCGCGGTCAGCACTTCGCCGTGCGCGCCGCGCACCTGCAGGCCCGGGAAGCGCGCCGCGATCCGCGCCGGTCTTGCCGGATCGAGATTGGTCACCGCCAGCCACAGCCGGCCCGCCGTGTCGCGCACCGCGACCGCGTCGATCCGCGGCAGCTTGATGTCCCCCTGGCTGTAGACGCCCGCATCGAACGTCACCGGCACGAAGGTCGCATCCTGGAAGGGCAGGTACATCCTGTAGAGATGGTAGGTCGGGGTAAGGACCATCTTCTCCTTGTCGGTGAGGATCATCGACTGGAGCACGTTCACCATCTGGGCGATGTTGGTCAGGCGGACGCGGTCCGCGTGCCGCGCGAAGATGTTGAGGTTGAGCGCCGCCAGGATCGCGTCGCGCATCGAGTTCTGCTGGCGCAGGAAGCCGGGATTGGTGCCCGGATCGGGCGCGAGCCAGGCGCCCCATTCGTCGACCGCGATCGCCACCTTCTTCGCGGGATCGTACTTGTCCATGATCGCGGCGTTCTTCGCGATCGTCTCCTCCATGCCCAGTGTTTCCTTGAGCATCAGCGCATAGCGGCCCTCGTCGAAGCCGGTGCTCGGCTGGGTGGTCGGCCAGCCCCCGCCGGTGGTGTAGCGATGCAGCGAGAGCCCCTCGATGCTCCACGCCCAGTCATGCGCCTTCCACGCCTTCATCACGCTTTCGGTATAGGCGAGATTGTCGTCGCCCGGGCCCACCGCGATGCGCTGCATCGCCCCCGGGCCGTCCGCCGCCTGGGCGGGGTTGTAGTTGCGCACGAAGCGGGCGAACGGCTTCATCACATCGACATAATGGTCGGGGCTCATCGCGCCGCCGCACGACCAGCTTTCGTTGCCGATGCCGAGATACTTCACCTTGTAGGGCGCGGCATGCCCGTTCGCGGCGCGCTCCTTGCCCGCCGTCGTCGCCGGATCGGCGGTCATGTACTCGATCCATTCGGCGGCTTCCGCCACCGTGCCGGAGCCGAGATTGACCGAGATATAGGCGTCGCTGCCGATCTGGTCGGCAAAGTCCATGAACTCGTCGGTGCCGAAGCTGTTGGGCTCGGTGGCGCCGCCCCAGTTCGAGTTGATCGTGACGCGCCGGTCCTTCGCCGGGCCGATGCCGTGGCGCCAGTGATATTCGTCGGCGAAGCAGCCGCCCGGCCAGCGCACGTTCGGCACGCGGATCGTGCGCAGCGCGGCGACCACGTCCTTGCGGATGCCGCGCACATTGGGGATCGGCGAGTCCTTGCCCACCCATACGCCGCCATAGATGCCGGTGCCGAGATGTTCGGCGAACTGACCGAAGATGTTGCGGTCGATCTTGCTGCCCGGCCTGGCGCTGTCCACCGTCACTTCGATCGGGGCCGATGCATCCTTCTGGGCCAGGGCCGGCGACGCGGACGCAAGCAGCAGGGCGAGCGCGCCCGGACGGACAAGATCGAACATCGTGCCTCCCTCTCGTGATCTCTTCTTCCGGAAGGTGGTCCTTCTCGGCGATGACCGAGTTTTAGTCAGACAAAATATCAGGTCAAGCGGCCGGATCCGGCAGCGCGCTGGCACGGATTTGGGAAGATCTCGCCACGGGGGTGGAGCAGGCGCGTGGCCATATTAGCCTGACTAAAGGGCCGTGACGCGAACCGGGAAGTGCGATTCCGGGTGTCGTCGCGCCCGCTTGGCAGCGGCTCAGGCCGCCGCCGTCTCGCCGCTGCTGGCCCGGATCGCCAGCGCGCGCGCTTCCTGCACGGGCAGCGGGCGGCCGAAATAATAGCCCTGCACCTTGGTGCAGCCGAGCCGCTGGACCATGTGGTGCTCCTCCTCGGTCTCCACGCCCTCGGCCGTGGTCGCCATGCCCAGGCTGTCCGCCAGCGCGACCACCGCGCGGATGATCGCGATCGCTTCCTTGGTGCCCTTGGACGCGCCCTGCACGAAGCTGCGGTCGATCTTGATCGTGCTGAACCGGGTGTGCGCCAGATAGCCGAGCGAGGAATAGCCGGTGCCGAAATCGTCCAGGCTCAGCTTCACGCCCAGCTCCAGCACCTTCTCGAGCACATGGATCGCCTGGGTGCCCTCGCGCATGAACACGCTTTCGGTCACTTCCAGCTCCAGCCGCTCGGCCGGCAGGCCCGATTGCGCCAGCGCCTGCGCCACCATCGTGGCGAAGGCCGGCGAGTGGAGCTGCTCGGGGCTGACGTTCACCGCCACGCGGATATCCGAATCCCACTTGGCCGCTTCCTGGCAGGCGGTGCGCAGCACCCATTCGCCGATCGCCGGGATCAGCCGGGCATCCTCGGCCAGCGGCACGAACTTGGCGGGGGAGACCACGCCGAACTCGGGATGCGTCCAGCGCAGCAGCGCCTCGAAGCCGCGCAGCGTGCCGCTGTCGGCCAGCACCACCGGCTGGTAGTTGAGGTGCATCTCGCCATTCTCGACCGCGCTGCGCAGCGCGATCTCGAGCACGCGGCGCTCCTCGGCGGCCATGTGCAGCTGCGGCTCATAGCTGTGATAGGCGCCGCCGCCGCTGTCCTTGGAGCGATAGAGCGCCAGGTCGGCCGAGCGGATCAGCATCTCGGCGGTGCGCCCGTCACGCGGGCCGATCGCGAGGCCCACCGAGGCACCGATGAACAGCGTGTTCTGGTCGATCTCATAGGGGCGCGAGACCGTGTCGATGATCGCCTGGGCCAGCCGCTCGATGCCCGCCGTGTCGGTCGCGTCGCGCACCACCACGGCGAATTCGTCGCCGCCCAGCCGCCCGACCATCTCGTTCTCGCTCATCAGCTGCTTGAGCCGTTCGGAAACGCGCATCAGCAGCCGGTCGCCCACCGGGTGGCCCAGCGTGTCGTTCACGGCCTTGAAGCGATCGAGGTCGATCATCATGAAGGCGCAGCGCGATCCCCATTTTTCGGCCTCGGCCATCGCCCGCGCCAGCGTCTCGTTGAGCAGCAGGCGGTTGGGCAGCCCGGTCAGCGTGTCGAAGCGCGCCATCTTGCTGATCTGGTCGGCGGACTTGCGCGCCTCGGTCACGTCCGAGCCGACGCCGCGGAAGCCGATGAAGCTGCCGCTTTCGTCGAAGCGCGGGCTGGCGGACATTTCCCACCAGCGCTCCTCGCCGCTCACCAGCACCGGCAGCAGCAGGTCATGGAACGGCTCGCGGGTCTTCAGCTTCTCGGCCAGCTCGCGCAGGCCGGGTGCGAAATTGCCGTCTTCCCAGCTCGGCCCGGCCAGCACCTGGAGGAAGGGGGTGCCGTTGATCGTCTTGGGATCGACGCCCAGCGATTTGGAGAAGCGCGGGTTGGCGCGCGCCACGCGGCGCTGCGCATCGATTTCCCAAAGCCAGTCGGCCTCGCCCTCGCGCTCGGTCTCGCGCAGCAGCAGGCTCAGTGTCTCGTCGCGGTCGGCGATCGCGATCTCGCCGGCGCGGATCACCACCAGCGCCTTGCCGCGGGCAAAGGTGGCCATCACCAGCAGCACGGTGAACAGCGCGGAAGCGGCGGCCAGCATCGGCGAGGCGATCAGCGACAGCGTCGTCACCAGCGCGGCGCCGGTGATCGAGACGAAGGTGATCGTGGCCATCGGCAGCGCGGCCATCGCCACGGCGCTGGCGGTCATCAGCAGCGACAGCACGATCCACAGGCCCAGCGCGGCGCTGGCATCGACCAGGTGGCCGAAGGCGAGCGGCGGGATCGACCAGACCGCGCCCAGCGCGATCCCGTCGAACAGCGTGTCGCGCACATCGCTCAACGATGCGGTCACCGCCTCGCGGTGGCGGCGGGCGAGCCGGCGGAAGGCGACGGCGGCACCGGCGGCGGCGACCAGCGCGCTCCACCCGGCGAGCTGCCACAGCGGCACCAGCGGCGCCAGGATCATGGTGACGAGCGATGCGCCGATCACATTGGCGGCGAGCATGAACAGCGCCAGCTGGCTGCCGGCATGGAGCTGGGCGGCGCGGATCGGCCCCCAGTCGGTCGTGTCCGCCGGGTCGTACAGGCCCAGAAGCGCACGCGCATCGATGCGCGGCCGGGCGAATTGGGAGGTCGTCTGGCTAGTCACCCGGCCACGGTAACCCGGCGTTGGTTGACGAGTGGTTAGGGTGGGGCGGGGGAAGGGGAATTTCTCGCTGGGGCGGCGGGATCGGGCTGCATTCAATCCTCCCCCGGAGGGGGAGGGGGAGGGGGACCAGCGCAGCTGGTGGAGGGGTATTCTCCACGGGCGATATCGCCTGAGGCGCGCTACCCCTCCACCACCGCTTCGCGGCGGTCCCCCTCCCCCTTCGGGGGAGGATTGGAATCGCTGCCCCACGTCCTCCACCCGTTCCCCGGCGAAGGCCGGGGCCCAGTTGCCGCGAACCCTCGAAGGCGCGGGAACCTAACGAACGGCATTGCAGCTGGACCCCGGCCTTCGCCGGGGAACGACTAAATTGCCTTTTCTCCAAACCGTCATCCCCGCGCAGGCGGGGATCCAGGGTTACTCTTCCCGGCCGGTACTGCTTGGCCCTGGATCCCCGCCTGCGCGGGGATGACAGGGAAGGGGGCTTGGCACTCGCTACAACAAAACATATACGATCCATATACGAATCATATGCGGACCTCCCCAAATGGGCATCGTGAACATCGAGGAAGACCTGCACGACCAGCTCCGCCGCGCGAGCAAGGTCGGCTGCCGGTCGATCAACGCGCAGGCGGCCTTCTGGATCAAGATCGGCATGCTGTGCGAGACCAACCCGACGCTGAGCTTCAACGAGATCGTCGAGCGCGAGCTGCGTGCTGCCGGCGTCTCCGCCCAACCCCTCGCAGTGGTGCGGCATGACGAAGCAGCCTGAGGAGCTCGCGCTGATGGCCGAATCCGGCCGTCTGCTCGCCTCGGTGTTCGAGATGCTCGATCGCACCGCGCTGGCGGGCATGTCGACGCTCGAGATCGACGCGCTGGTCGAGCGGTTCATCACCCAGGACCTCCAGGCCCGGCCGGCGAGCAAGGGGCAATATGGCTATGGCTATGTGCTCAACAGCTCGGTCAACCAGGTGGTCTGCCACGGCGTCCCGTCGGAGGCCGACGTCCTGCGCGACGGCGATATCGTCAATCTCGACATCACGCTGGAGAAGAACGGGTTCATCGCCGATTCGAGCAAGACCTATCTGATCGGCGAGGTCGCGCCGGCCGCCCGGCGGCTGGTCCAGGCGACCTATGAGGCGATGTGGCACGGCATCCGCACCGTGCACCCCGGCGCGCGGCTCGGCGATATCGGCTGGGCGATCGAGCGTCATGCCAAGAAGAACGGCTATTCGGTGGTCCGCGAATATTGCGGGCACGGCATCGGCCGCGAGATGCATGAGGAGCCGCAGATCCTCCATTTCGGCAAGCCCGGCACCGGCATGGTGCTGCGCGAGGGCATGGTGTTCACGATCGAGCCGATGCTCAACCGCGGTCGCCGCGGCGTGCGGACGGAGGCCGATGGCTGGACGGTGGTGACCCAGGACGGCTCGCTCTCCGCCCAGTTCGAGCACACCGTCGCGGTGACCGCGACCGGCGTCGAGGTCCTCACCCTGCGCCCGGACGAGCGCGGCGTGTTCGAACGGATGCAGCGCGCGGCCTGAGCCTGTCCGTTCTCCGGCGAAAGCCGGGGCCCAGGGTAATCGAGCGAGACTGCAGGGAAACCCTCTGGACCCCGGCCTTCGCCGGGGAACCACGCTGCCTTGCAATGTAGGATTTCGCCTGCTTGGCTCACGCAGCCGGGCGAACCACCCGGCCGCTCCTTGAACCCGTCAACCGGCTATGCCGCGGAAACCGCCCGGAAGCGGTTTCCCGAACCCTGATTCCACCAGCCGCCGGTCGAGGGTTCGAATCCCTCGCCCTGCGCGGCCCGTGTCGTCATTTGCAAAAATCAGGCGGCGAGCGCGTAGGGCTTGATCTCGCCGTTGAGGTAGAGGTTGCGGGCCTTGGCGCGGCTGAGCTTGCCCGAGCTGGTGCGCGGCAGGGTGCGCGGCGGCACGAGCTCGATCACGCAGTTCATGCCCGTGACGGAGCGGACGCGCTCGCGGATCTCGTCGCGCAGGCGCAGGCGCTCGGCTTCGTCCGAGGTGCGGCACTGGACCAGCACCGCCGGCGTCTCTTCGCCGCCCGGGGTGGTGATCGCGAAGGCGGCCACGTCGCCCTGCTTGAACGCCGGCAGCTGCTCCACGGCCCATTCGATATCCTGGGGCCAGTGGTTCTTGCCGTTGATGATGATCATGTCCTTGGCGCGGCCGACGATGTAGATATAGCCGTCCGACATGTAGCCCATGTCGCCGGTATCCAGCCAGCCGTCCTTCAGGCAGGCATCGGTCGCTTCCTGGTCGCGGAAATAGCCGACCATGACCGACGGGCCCTTGCACCAGACCTTGCCGATCGCCTTCTCGGGCAACGGCGTACCGTCCTCCTCGCGGATCTCGATCGTCATGTCGCGCGCCGGAACGCCGCAATTGACGATCGCGCGGAAACGCTGCGGCCGATCGCCACGGGCGACTTCACCGCCCGAAAGCTGGGTCTCTTCGACCAGCTCGACCATGATGCCTTCGCCCGGCGGCATGATCGACACGGCGAGGGTAGCTTCCGCCAGCCCGTAGCTCGGCAGGAAGGCGGTCGCCTTGAAGCCCGCATCGGCGAATGCGTCGACGAACGACTGCATCACGTCGGGGCGGATCATGTCGGCGCCGTTGCCGGCGACGCGCCAGCGGCTCAGGTCGAAGCGCTCGCTGGCCTTGGTCTGGCTCGACATGCGGCGCGCGCAGATGTCGTAGCCGAAGGTCGGCGAATAGCTGAGCGTGTTGCCCGGGTTGCGGCTGATGAGGTCGAGCCAGGCGAGCGGGCGCCGGGCGAAGTCCTCGGTCTTGAGATAGTCGGTCGAGACCTGGTTGGCGACGACCGAGAGCAGGCAGCCGACCAGACCCATGTCATGGTACCAGGGCAGCCACGAGACGCAGCGGTCGCCGTCGGTCACGTTCATGCCGTGGCTGTGCGCCGCCAGGTTGTTGAGCAGCGCATGGTGGGTGATGACCACGCCATGCGGGAAGCGGGTCGAGCCGCTCGAATATTGGAGATAGGCGATGTCGGTGGTCTTCGCCTCGGGCAGTTCCACCGGCACCGCGTCGCGCTGGACGAACTCGGACCAGTCCACGCCCGGCACGTTGCGGCCGCGCGCCGCCTCGGCGCACATCGCGCCGATCTCGGGCGGGTAGAGCAGCATCGAGGGATCGCAGCTCTGCAGCTGGACGGTCAGCTGGTCGATGTACGACTGGGCGCCGCCGAAGCTGGTCGGCAGCGGCAGCGGCACCGGCCAGGCGCCGGCATAGACCACGCCGAAGAAGAGCGAAGCGAATTCGGCGCCCGTCTCCGCGATCAGCGCGATGCGATCCTCGGGCTTCACGCCCGCGGCGATCAGGCGATGGGCCTGCTTCAGCGCATCCTCGCGAAGCTCCGCGAAGGGATAGGGGCGCACGAGGTTACCGCGCGCATCGTGGAAGTTGAGCCCGCGTACGCCCTGAGCAGCGTAATCGAGCGCATCGCCCAGCGTATCGAAATCCGCAAGGCGACGCGGCAGGCTGTCATCGGTAGGCGTAGGCGCGAGCGTTCCCGCTTCCTTTTCTGCCTCTAGCGATCCCGTAACGTCCAATACCATTCTTTATTCCGTGCCCCTGCGTGGTAGCCAACGTCGTGCCCCCACGACATTTTTTTGAGGCTAGCCTCTGCTACGCACTATCGTTCAAAATCGGTTGCCACTGTGGCACAATCATGGCGCATGCCTGACCCGAGACGCCCCCTGCCACCGCTGAATAGCGCCGATCTGGAGCGTTTCGCGCTCCGCTATGTCGAACGTTACGCTACGACAAGAGCTAAACTGACGGCGTACCTGTCTCGAAAGCTGCGTGAGCGGGGCTGGGACGGGGAAAAATCGCCCGATCCGGAAGGACTGGCAGAGCGGATGGCCGAACTCGGTTACGTCAATGACAGGCTCTATGCCGAATCGAAGGCGGGATCGATGGCGCGGCGTGGCCTGGGCGCGCGCAGGGTGCGGGAAGCGCTGCGCTTTGCCGGGGTCGAGGCCGAGGATGCCGAGGCGCTGGCGCCCGCGATAGAGGCGGACGGCGTCTCGAGCGCGATCACGTTCGCGCGGCGCAAGCGGATTGGCCCCTATGGGCGGGAACTGGCCGATCGGCCGCTCCAGGAAAAGCAGATGGCGGCGATGATCCGGGCCGGCCATGCACCCGGACTGGCCCGCGCGATCGTCCGCATGGCCCCGGGGGATGACCCGGAAGACACACTCCGGAAATGAATCGCACAAAGGCAATTCCATTTATGGAAAATACTATGTTAATGACGTCCTTCGGGGGACAGGAAAATGCGTGCTGACCAACAGGTTGCGCAGAAGGACTATACTGACACGCCGGACGAAAACGGGGGAATTGGCGGGGACCGGATGGACGAAGGTCAGGTCTTTGCCGGTGTCGTGAAATGGTTCGACGTTACGCGGGGGTTCGGCTTTCTAGTGGCCGATGATGCCGCCGTGGGCGACATTCTTATCCATTTCACCGTGCTTCAGGAACATGGCCGGCGCTCGCTGCCCGAGGGGGCTCGGGTCGAGTGCACCGCCGTGAAGCGCCAGCGGGGGCTGCAGGCGCGCGAGATCATCTCGATCGATCTGAGCGAAGCGGTCGAGGCACCCAAGCGCCCGGCCGAGCGCACCGACCGGGTGAAGCTGATCGAGACCGCCGGGCCGTTCGAGCCGGTGGAGGTGAAGTGGTTCAATCGCCTCAAGGGCTATGGATTCCTGGTGCGCGGGTCCGACTCGGCCGATATATTCGTCCATATGGAGACGCTGCGCCGTGCTGATATCGAGGAGGTCGAACCCGGCCAGCCGCTCAGCGCGCGCATCGTCGATGGCGAAAAAGGGCCGCTTGCCGTGGCGGTCGAAAGGACCAGCTAGTCAGATGAAGTGCATGCGTGGGTTGGGAGCGGCGCTCGCCGCTTCGGTGTTGCTTGTCTCGGGTGCCTGCCAGGGAGCTGCGGAGACCGGCCCCGCAGCAGTTCAGGCGGCGAAGAAGATCGACGTCACGGTCGAGAGCGCCAATGGCCCGCATGTCTTCCATGTCGAAGTGGCGCGGACTTCGGCGGAGCAGGAGCGGGGCCTGATGTTCCGCACGAACCTGCCCCAGGACGGCGGCATGATCTTCACGCCCTATCCGGCCGAGGGGGAGCCGCGTGAAGCGAGCTTCTGGATGAAAAACACGCCGACCGCGCTCGACATCATCTTCATTCGCGCGGACGGCAGCATCGCCCGGATCGGCGAGAATGCGGTGCCGTTCTCCGAGGACAATGTGAAATCGGGCGAGCCGGTGGCCGCGGTGCTCGAGATCAATGCCGGCGTTTCGGCGAAACTGGGCATCAAGGCGGGCGACAAGGTGCATTGGGCGAAGCAGTAAGCATTGCCTCGCCCCGCGCTCCTCGCTAATCCGCGCCCATGGGCCTCAATCTCAATCCCTTCACCTGGTGGAACGGCGCCACCTTCGGCACCTGGATCGCTCTGCGCAGCAAGACGCAGGTCGGCGAAGACCATATGGGCAACCTCTATTATGAGGGCGGCAAGGACCCCAACGGCATCACGCGCCGCTGGGTGATCTATAACGGCTCGAACGATGCGAGCCGCGTGCCGCCGGAATGGTTCAGCTGGCTCCACCACCAGATCGATTCGGTGCCCGACCAGGCGCTGCCGGCACCCAAGGCGTGGGAAATCCCCGGCGAAGTGAACCTGACCGGTTCGCAGCTCGCCTATCGCCCGAGCGGCGCGCTGGAAAAGGGCGGCCACCGTGCCCGCGCCACCGGCGACTACGAGGCCTGGACCCCCGGCGCATGATCCGTCGCCCCGCTGGAGCCGTCGCGGCCGGGCTGCTGCTCGCCCTCGGCGCGTGCTCGGGCGGGGGCGGCAAGGATGCTTCGAAGAACACGGCATCGGACGAGATCGTCACCACCGGCGGCCGCGACTCGGGCGGCCAGCCCGCCGACGTGATCACCGTCGACCGTGACGGCAAGGCTATCGAGGACGCTTCGGCGACGCCGATGAAGGACCGCGTCGCGGTTCTCGGCATCCTCAACAAGCGCAATGGCGAAGCGCGCGAGTTCAAGCTCAAGCCCGGCCAGGCCGTCCGCATCGGCGATGTGATCGTCCGCCTCAAGGCCTGCGACAAGACCGCGCCCTGGGAAGCGGATCAGCTCACCGGTGCGTTCGTCCAGGTGGATGTGCTCGAAGTCGACAAGAAATGGCACCGCGTGCATTCGGGCTGGCTGTTCGCCGAGCGCCCGGCGCTGAACGTCGTCCAGCACCCGATCTACGATGTGTGGCCCAAGAGCTGCGCGATGACCTTCCGCGACAGCGGGCCGGACACGGTGCCGGCGCCGGCCGCGGGCGGCAGTGGATCGGGCAATGCGTCGAGCGCGAAGAAGTCGCCATCGACCGAAGGCGCGCCCGTTGAGAGCCCTGCGGCCGAATCGCCGAGCGCCGCGCCCAGCAACGCGACATAGTCGTCACGCGGGATCTCGATCGCGCCGAGCGTCGAGAGATGCTCGGTGATGAACTGGCAATCCAATAGAGTGAACCCGCCGGCGCTCAGCCGGGCGACGAGGTGCGCGAAGGCGACCTTGGACGCGTTGGGTACGCGCGTGACCATCGATTCGCCGAAGAAGGCCCGGCCGAGCGCAAGGCCGTAGAGGCCGCCGGCGAGCGTGTCGCCATCCCAGCATTCCACCGAATGGGCGAAGCCGCGACGATGCAGCTCGAGGAAGACGCGTTCGATCGGGCCGTTGATCCAGGTATCGGGCCGGTCGGCGGCGCTTTCGGCGCAGAGCTGGATGATTCGCTCGAACGCGGTGTCCACGGTCAGCCGGAAGCGGCCCGACTGGATGACCTTGCGGAGCGAGCGCGAGAAGTGGAAGCCGTCGAGCGGCAGCACCCCGCGCAGCTTGGGCTCGACCCAATAGACGGTGGCCGCGGTGCGGTGATCGGCCATCGGGAACACGCCCATGGCATAGGCGCGCAGCACCAGGTCGGGGTCGAGTTCCTGTTGCGGCGGCTGGGCGCGGCTCAACGCTTCTTGCCCGACAGCCGGCGCTCGATCGCCTGCCAAAGCCCCGCAAAGGCCTGGGCACCGGGGCTGCGCGGCGCGAAGCTGCCGACCGCGGCGCGGTGCACGCTCATCGATTCGACGATGCTCGCCATCGGGATCACCGGCCAGTCGGGATGCGCGGCCACTGCCTCGACATGCAGCTTGCGCCGGCGATCGACCATCGAATGCACCGGCATCAGCGACACCTTGCCGCCCTTGCGCGCGAGGTGGGTCGAGACTTCCTCGAAGGCGCGGGTGGAAAGCGGGGAGGGGATCACCGGCACCACGATCAGGTCCGCGGCGCGCATCACCTGCTCGCTGGTCTCGGTCAGCCCCGGCGGGCAATCGAGCAGCACTCGATCATAGGCTTTGTCCAGCTCGCCCAGCAGCTTGGCCAGCCGCTTCTTCTTGTCGAGCTCGTGGAAGGTAAGGTCGAGGCCGCGCAGCGACGTGTCGGCGCCGATCAGGTCCAGCCGCTCGATGCCGGTATGCTGGACCAGCTTGGTAGGGGCGACATCCTTGGTGAAGATCGCCTGGGCCTGATCGCGGGTCTTGCCCTCGGGCTCGACAAGATAGGTCGAGGCGGCCTGCGGATCGAGATCCCAGAGCAGCGTGCGCCGGGCCGACAATGTAGCCGATGCCCAGGCCAGGTTCACGGCAAGCGTCGTTTTCCCGACGCCGCCCTTCAGGCTGTAGATCGCCACCGTGGCCAAAGCGCTCTCCTCTTGCTGGCCAAGCCTCGCATGAAAAAGGGCCGGCGGGAATGCCCGCCGGCCCTTGATGAAACACTGGATGCCGCGATCAGCCGTGGCAGGCGCGCGAGCCCTTGCCGGGAACTTCGATCGTGGCGTTCTTCGAGGTGCCGGTGACCTTGTAGCCGCCGTCGGCGACGAAGGGCTGGCCGGCTTCCGGCGCCTTGAGCAGCGTGCCCGGGCCGTCCTTGGTTTCCTTGATCAGGACCATCTTGGCGCCCTGATAGAAGTCGGCGAACACGACGCTGTTGTCCTTGCAGCGCATCGAGACCGAGGCCTCGATCGACGGCGGCAGCTCGACCTTGGGGGCGTTCTTCAGGGCTTCAGCCTGGGGATCCGGAGCGGTACCAGAGACTTCCTCGGGCTTGTTCTCACAGGCCGCGAGCGAGAGGAGCACTGCGGCGGCGGCGAAAAAGGGGGCTTTCTTCATAACGGGCTGGAGCTTTCGTTCACCATGCAAGAATCGTCAAGCGATTCGTGATATAGAGTTACATATCGATTGTGCGCTGCGACATGACATCCGTAATATTGCGAAGTCATGGCAGACACCGATGTCATCCATGGAATTCACTCATTTCCGGAATACGTCCAAAAGCGATCTTTGTGCCTGTACGGTCGATTCTGCCGCCTTGCAGCGCATGGGTGGGCAAGTATCGCAGCCGAATTTCTGGTTAATGGAGTCGGTCGAGGTGGACCGGGATGCGGCGACCAAAGCCGGGAACTGGTGGTGCGCTCCAAGGCTTGACCCCCGCAAACGCCCTGCGCAGGGTCGCGGCGAGGGAGAATGATCAATGCGCGCACTCGCCATTGCCGCGCTGCTGATGCTGGCGGCCTGCGGATCGACGGAAAAGGCGGAGGAGCCCAAGGCTGCGCCGAGCCCAAGGGGCGCGCATCTTGGCGATGTGTCCCTCAACAAGCCGCTGCGCGCGACCGACAATGCCCTGACCTGGTCGCTGGAAGTCGCGCCGGGATCGATCACCCTTACGCGCTTCGCCGGGCGCGGGAGTGAGGGCGATGTCTCGCAATTCTATCCGGTCTCGCCGAAGATCGATGGCGACAAGGCCGTATGGCAGACCAAGGATACGCTCGGCCAGCCGGTAACGATCACCTTCGTCAATGCGCGCTGTACCGAGGGTGGGGCGCCGGCGATCGAGCGCCCTCTGACCGCGGAACTGAAGATCGCCGACAAGGTCTTCCACGGCTGCGCGGGCGTGCGGCCGGTGGACGGGCCGAATTCGGCGTCCGATGCCGGGAACGCGTCGGCGGACAATGTCGCGGACGATGTGGGGAATGCGCGTTGAGCCTTTGGGCGCCCCGTCAGGCGAGCAGCGGCCTGAGCGCCTCCCATTGCGGGAGCTTCTTCTCGAAGCCGATCGTGTGGAGCGGGCTCGACGAGGGCAGGGCGACGATCGTGTAGCGCGTCGCCGCGGCACCGAGCTGCTTCGATCCGGTGCGGAATGCGGTGCCGCCGTTGAACGCGATGGCGCGCAGATCGGGCAGGGTGGCGGCAAGGGCGGCGATGTCATGCCCTTCGACATCGCGCAGTGCGGCATCGGTGCTGCCGGTGCGCCGCGCGCTGGCAACCACGTCCCACAGGCCGATACGGGCGTCGAGCAGCGCGATGAGGCGGTCGGGGTAGTCCAGCGCAGCCAGGTCGCGCCCCGCCGCGTGGGAGATCAGGCGCCAGAACTGGTTCTGCGGGTGGGCATAATAACGCTGTTCGGCCAGCGAGCGCTCCCCGGGGAGCGACCCGAGGACGAGCAGGCGGGTGCGGGCGTCGACCACGGGCGGGAAGCTGTGCTTGCGCGGATCCATCAAGCCGCGTTAGCCTGACGTCATGGCACGCACCATCACCACCTATCGCGAATTCTGGCCCTTCTATCTGCGCGAGCATGGGAAGCCGTGGACGCGGGGCATGCACTATGTCGGCACGATCCTCACCCTGTGGTTCCTGCTGCTCGCGCTGGGTGGCGCGGGATGGTGGTGGTGGCTGGCGATCCCGCTTGCGGGCTATGGCTTTGCCTGGGCGGCGCATTTCGGCGTCGAGAAGAACCGGCCGGCGACCTTCACCTACCCGCTCTGGTCGCTGGTTTCCGACTATCGGATGTTCTTCCTGTGGTTCGGCGGCCGGCTCGACGCGCATCTCGCCCGGGCGGGCGTGGCGACGGCCTAGCCGTCCGCCAGCACCCTGCCGCCAAGGCGCGCCAGCGCGCCGCCCAGCGGGCTGCACGGATAGGGCATCGGTTCGGACAGGAAGATCAGGTCGGCGGCACCGTCATGCTCGGAGGCGAGCGCGGCGATCGGCTCGGCGATCTCGAAATGCAGTTCGGTGGAAGGGTGGGCGTCGGTCTCGGCCTGCCAGCGGGCATGCCGGATGCCGGCGGTCCAGAGCGACACGCCGCGGCCTTCGATCGAGACGAAGCCCAGTTCGCGCGCCTTGGCCGCGGCGCGGAGGAGTCGGCCGCCATCGGCGCAGTCGAGATCGAGCATGCGGACCGAGCGGTGGCCATGGTTGCGGAATTCGAGCAGCGCCTTCGCGATCCGCGCGTCACAGGGGCCGTGTCGCGATCCTCCGGGCTCGGTCGACAGGCCGGCGCGGCGCAGCAGCCCGCCGAGCGAGAATTGGGTGGCAGTCATTGTTTCTTCTCCTGGGAATTCATGGAGGTCCTCAGCGACAGGGATCCCTGAATCCGGCGGTGGGATGGGGCGCTTCGCTCCGCGGCAAGCGGACGAGCAGCGCGCAGGCGAGCGCGAGCAAGGCGGTCATGCATCAGTGCGACAGGATCGAGTGAAGCGGGGTGGTGGCCAGCACCATGCGGGCGCCGGGAAAGGCGCGGCATTCGGACAGGGCGAAGCGGATCGCCGCGTCGCGCGAGCGGAACAGCCCTTCGAGCTGGCCTTCCTCCTCCTGCACGACCCAGTGGCCTTCGGTATCCTGGCCGACGCGCAGGATGTGTTCGGAACGCGAAACCATATGCACTCCTTCAATCAACGGAGCGCGAGATAGGGTGGGGGTGCGTTAAGCTTCGAGACGAATTTCGCGTGGCCGCATAAGCGTTTCGTAAAGGCGCAAAAGCGGGACTTGGCGGCGATGTGCCAGCGCTTGCTTGCGGTATCGGCCAATCCCCTCCATCTAGCCGCCATGCATGCGACATCCGACACGCTGGCGCTCATCGGCAATACGCCGCTGGTGCGCCTGAAGGGGCCGAGCGAGGCCACTGGCTGCGACATCTACGGCAAGTGCGAATTCGCCAATCCCGGTGCTTCGGTGAAGGATCGCGCGGCGCTCTACATCGTCAACGACGCCGAGGAGCGCGGGCTGATCCAGCCGGGCGGGTGCATCGTCGAAGGTACGGCCGGCAACACCGGCATCGGGCTGGCGCTGGTCGCCAATGCCAAGGGCTATCGCACGATCATCGTGATGCCCGAGACGCAGAGCCGCGAGAAGATGGACACCCTCCGGGCGCTCGGTGCCGAGCTCGTCCTGGTGCCGGCGGCGCCCTATTCGAACCCCGGCCATTTCGTCCACACCTCGCGCCGCATCGCCGAGGAGACGGCCAACGCGATCTGGGCCAACCAGTTCGACAACACCGCCAACCGCAAGGCCCATATCCACGGCACCGCCGAGGAGATCTGGGCGCAGATGGATGGCCGGATCGACGGCTTCACCTGCTCGGCAGGTACCGGCGGCACGATCGCCGGCGTCGGCCTGGGCCTCAAGGCCAAGGACGAGAAGGTGTGCATCGCGCTGAGCGACCCGCACGGCGCCGCGCTGTACAACTACTATCAGTGCGGCGAACTCCGGGCCGAGGGCAGCTCGGTTGCCGAGGGCATCGGCCAGGGGCGGATAACCGGCAACCTGGAAGGTGCGCCGATCGATGCGCAGTTCCGCATCTCCGACGAGGAAGGCCTGGAATGGGTCGAGCGGCTGCTCAAGGAGGAGGGGCTGTGCCTTGGCCTGTCCTCGGGCATCAACGTGGCCGGCGCCGTCCGGCTGGCCCGGGAGCTGGGCCCGGGCAAGCGGATCGCGACGATCCTGTGCGATACCGGATTCCGTTACCTTTCAACGCTGTACAACGCCGAATGGTTAACCGCCAAGGGATTGCCGGTGCCGGAGTGGCTCGCCGAGGCGTGAACGACCCGTCTTGGCAACG
The DNA here is from genome assembly GCF_014204495.1 of Sphingomonas kyeonggiensis. Taxonomy (GTDB): domain Bacteria; phylum Pseudomonadota; class Alphaproteobacteria; order Sphingomonadales; family Sphingomonadaceae; genus Sphingomonas; species Sphingomonas kyeonggiensis_A. The sequence goes on from NZ_JACHLN010000005.1 coordinate 106,511, forward strand.
GGGCAGTTCGGCGTTACATTTATGCAACAGATATGAGCGTGGGTTCGCCTGATACCGCCCATACGATCCAGCGCGTGCGCGTTGGTCTTACGGGGCTCGCCATTGTGGCGGTGATGATTGCGCTCGCCAGCGCGATCGGCAACTGGCGTACGCGGGAAACGGCGGTTTCCGCGATCGGCGGCGCCAATGTGAGCGTCGTGGCCAACATGACCGCCGTCGGCAACTCGCTCGGCGAGAAGATCAAGGACGAGCCGCTCGCAGAACTGGGTGCCGCGCCCAGCACCACCACCACCGAAAAGACCGACCCAGCCGAGGCTGCACCGCAGCAGAATGGCGAGTCGCGCTAGCTTTTTGCATTTCACGACACCGGGCGAGCAGGGGGAGGGATTCGAACTTCCCGGCGACGGCGTGCGCAATCCTGCTTTCGCGGAACCGGTCCTGGGGTTCCTCGCGTGTTTCTCTCGACGGTGTTCAAGGAGCGGCGGGGTTTTGCCCCGGGCGGCGTGAGGCAAGCAGGGGGAATCCTACATTGCAAGGGCTTTGACCCTTGCAAGTTCGAGAGGTTCTCGCGCCTGACCTAGTGCGCCGAGGCTGGGCCCCGGCCTTCGCCGGGGAGCTGAAGGAGGCAAGGGCAGCCTTTGTGACTCTGGATCCCCGCCTTCGCGGGGATGACGTAGTGGAGGCGAGGCGCATCCGCTATCCACAATTTCCTTGCCTCTCCCGCTCGAAACGCCTTGAATCCTGCTGAAACTGGTTAAGCGGCGCGGGTTTTCGTGGCGACTCGCAGGATTTCTGCGGTTTCCGGAAGATGTGCGCCCGGCCGGTCTTCGGAGCCCCTTGCCAGGCGGATGCGGGAAAAACGGGGAAATCGCGCCACTTGCGCGGTTTTCCCGGGATCCGGCGGGATTGGGCCCCACTTTCAGGAATTTCCCCTAGCGGATGTGGATTATGCGTAGCGACCTACCGGAACAGAAGCGAACAAAAGACGATTCTAAGCAAAACATGGCTTGAAATTGGCGCCGAGTGGGGCAAATTCCCGCTCAATCCCCAATTCTCCCGTTGAATCCCCGAGCATTTCTGCTAAAAAGAATGCTTAAGAGGGGGCACGCCCTTTTTCCGTCAGTTTGAAAGCGCCGGAGCGGCCGTGGGGGTTGATTCCGGAGGCGGGAAAGTCGTGCCCATTGGGGTAATGGCGTGGCGGACAGGGAGCTCTTCGAGGGATTTGCGCTCCAGGCGGTCGACCAGAAGGGTCGCGTCGCCATCCCCGCAGACCTGCGCGCCGCCGCCGAGCGCAATTCCGACATCCGCCAGATCGTCGTCGGCCTGCATCCTTACGACCCGTGCCTGTCGGCGCATGACCTCTCCTGGTCCAAGGAGAAGTATGAGCGCCTCGACCGCAAGGAGCAGCAGGCAGCCGATCGCGGCGAAGACGCCGACCCGCGCGCCAAGCGCCGCGCCTTCGGCCAGGTCGAAAAGGCCCCGTTCGACGACTCCGGCCGTTTCGTGATCCCGCCCTTCTTCAAGATGAAGGCCGGCATCCAGAAATGGGCGCTGTTCTACGGCAGCGGCGAAACCTTCGACATCTGGGCGCCCGAGCGCCTGATGAACGATCCCGACGCGGACCCCACGCTGCGCGAGATCTGCGAATATCTGTGCCAGGCCAAGGGAGTGACGCTGTGAGCTCCCCGACCGAACCGCATATTCCCGTGCTGATGACCGAAGTGGTCGATGGCCTCGCCCCCGTGCCCGGCGAGCGCCATGTCGACTGCACCTTCGGCGCAGGCGGCTACACCAACGCCATCCTCGAGCGGGGTGCCGAGGTGGCCGCCTTCGATCGCGACCCCCGTGCGATCGAAGGCGGCCAAACCCTCGTCGCGGCGTCGGGCGGGCGGCTGGTGCTGATCGAGGCCCCGTTCAGCCAGCTCGAGGGTGAGCTGGAGCGGCGCGGGCTGGTGCCCGTCGACGGCGTGACCATGGATATCGGCGTATCGTCGATGCAGCTCGACCAGGCCGAGCGCGGCTTCTCCTTCCAGCAGGAAGGACCACTCGACATGCGCATGGCCGGCGAGGGGATGACCGCGGCGGAATGGCTGAACTCGGCCGACGAGGGCGAGATCGCCGACGTGATCTACCAATATGGCGAGGAGCCGCGCTCGCGCCGGGTGGCGAGCGCGATCGTCCGCGCGCGCCCGCTGACCACGACGACCGAGCTGGCCAATGTCGTCCGCAAGGCGCTGGGCCACAAGCCGCACGACAAGAAGGACCCGTCGACCCGGACCTTCCAGGCGGTGCGCATCTTCATCAACCGCGAGCTCGACGAGCTGGCGGAAGGCCTGGCCGCGGCCGAGCGCGTGCTCAAGCCCGGCGGCCGGCTGGCGGTGGTGACCTTCCACAGCCTGGAAGACCGGGTGGTGAAGCGCTTCCTGCGCGAGCGCAGCGGCAGCGAGCCCGCCGGCTCGCGCCATCGCCCGGCAATGGCCCCGGTGGCCGCGCCCAGTTTCGAACCTCCCGCCAAGGCCGTGCGCCCGAGCGACGAGGAGGTTGCCCGTAATCCGCGTGCCCGTTCGGCGACGCTGCGCGTGGCGCGGCGGACCGCCGCGGCACCGTGGTCCAGTGAAGGAGTAGCGTAAGATGGCCGTTCAGAGCTTCAAGGGACTGGGGTGGCTCCTCTGCGCCGTTGTGGTGGCGCCGGCGTGCTACATGGTCAATTCGCACGGTGCGGCCGAGCAGGCCCGATTGAACGCGATGAAGATCGCGATCCTGCAGGCGCAGAAGGATATCCGCGGGCTGGAAACCGAGTTCCAGACGCGGGCGAACCTGGCGCAGATCGAGCGCTGGAACGGCGACGTGCTGGCGCTTGCCGCGCCGACGTCCGGCCAGTATCTGGCGAGCGAGACGGCGCTGGCCAGCCTCGACCAGCCCGCGCAGATGCAGAACGCTGCGCTGATCGTTCCGACCGGCGCGCCTTCGGCTCAGCCTGCCGCAGCAGTGGCGACGGCAGCGGCGGCTCCGGTGCAGGCGACGCCTGCGCCGGCCCAGGCCGTTTCGGGCAAGAGCGTGGCGCAGCAGGACCGGGAACTTCACGACCTCATGAAGAAGGCTGACAAGCGCGCAGTGGCGATGGTGGACAAGGGCGTGCTCAGCACCTCGACCATCGACGACCTGAAGAAGCTTGCGCAGCGCGAGAAGCTGGCACTCCGTTGATCGTCGTCGTCGCCCCGCCGGCCCGCAAGGGCCGTACGGGCGATGCCCGTCAGGCGCTTGTCGCCACCGCCCAGGTGCGGTTGATGATCCTGTCGATCCTGTTCGGCTTCGGCATGCTGGTGGTGATCGGCAAGCTGGCCTTCCTGGCGGTATGGGCGGAGCCGGCGACGGCGCGCGAGATCGCGACCAGCCTGGTGCCGCCGCGCGGCGACATCACCGATCGCCGCGGCGCGCCGCTGGCCCGCTCGATCGACAGCTGGACGATCGCGATCCACCCGAACCAGGTGATCGGCGACAAGGCCGAGCTTGCCAAGAAGCTGGCCGAGCTGATCCCCGAGCAGAGCGCCGAGAAGTATTTCGCGATCCTCAAGTCCGGCAGCAGCTTCGCCTTCCTGAAGCGCCGGGCGATGCCCGAGCTGGTTGCCCAGGTGAACGAGCTGGGCCAGCCGGCGATCGAGTTCCAGCGCGAGAACGACCGGCTCTATCCGCAATCGACCCTGGCGGCGCACGTGCTCGGCTATATCGATAGCACCGGCCATGGCCGCTACGGCATGGAGCGGGTGCTCGATGCGCAGCTGAGCGATCCGGCGCGGCGCGGCCAGCCGGTGGCGCTGTCGCTCGACCTGCGCGTGCAGGCGGCGCTGGAGAACGAGCTCGGCACCGCGATGACGCAGCTGCAGGCGCGCGGCGCCGCCGGCGTGATCCTGGACGTGCAGACCGGCGAAGTGATTGCAATGACTTCGCTGCCGGCCTTCAATCCCAATGCGATCGACGGGCCGCCGCCGCGCAACAATGTGACGCAGAGCGTCTATGAGCTGGGATCGACCTTCAAGCCGATCGCGGTGGCCGCGGCGATCGACAGCGGCACGATCACGTCGATGTCGCGCCGCTTCGATGCGACGGTGCCGTTGCAGGTGGGCCGCTTCAAGATCCATGACGATCCGGGCGACGAGCAGTTCCGCTGGCTCAACATCCCCGAGACGCTGATCTATTCGTCGAACATCGCCACCGCGCGCATCGCCGACGAGCTGGGCGCCGAGAAGATGCAGGAGATCTTCCGCCGCTTCGAATTCGACCAGCGGCCGAAGATCGAGCTGGATGCGAGCGCCAAGCCGCTCTGGCCGGTGAGCTGGGGCCGGATCACGGTGATGACCACCGCCTATGGCCATGGCATCGCGGTGACGCCGCTGCATCTCGCCACCGCCTATGCGGCGATGGTGAATGGCGGGATCCTGTATCCGGCGACGCTGCGCAAGGTGGATGCGGCGCATCCGCCCCAGGGCAAGCGAGTGCTCAAGGAGGAGACCAGCGACCGGATGCGCCAGCTGCTGCGGCTGATCGTGCTCAAGGGCACCGGGCGCAAGGGCGAGGCCCCGGGCTTCCGCATCGGCGGCAAGACCGGCACGGCGGAGGCGGCCGCCGGTGGTGGTTATGACAAGAGTCGCAACGTTTCGACGTTTGCGGCGGCTTTCCCGATCGACGCGCCGCGCTATGTCATGATCGCAATGCTCGATTCGCCCAAGTCCAACCCCTCGATCGGCGTGTACCGCACGACCGCTGCCTGGACCGTGGCGCCCGTCGTCGCGCGGGTGGTGGGGCGCACCGGCTCGCTGCTGGGCGTGGTGCCGGATGCGAACCGCGATATTGACGAGCGCGAGCTGTTGCCGCTGATCTGGGCGGGGCCGGACGCCGACAAGAAGGATCCCGAATGAAACTGGGCGCGCTGACGGGAGGCGGGGAAGACGCCGTCGTCACCGGATTTGCCATCGACCATCGCAAGGTCGCCCCCGGAACCATATTCGGCGCGTTCGAAGGGGCGCGCTTCAACGGCGAGGACTTCATCGCCGATGCCGTGAAGGCCGGTGCCGTCGCGGTGGTCGCGCGGCCGGGCGCGAAGGTGGCAGGCGCGTTGCATATCGCCGACGACAATCCGCGCGAGAAGTTCGCCCGGCTGGCGGCGGCGTTCTTCGCGCCGTTCCCGGGGACCGCGGTGGCGGTGACGGGAACCAACGGCAAGACCTCGACCGTCGAGATGACCCGGCAGCTGTGGCGGATGCGCGGCTTCCATGCCGCCTCGATCGGCACGCTGGGGGTGACCACGGCGGACGATACGGTTTCGACGGGCCTGACCACGCCGGATATCGTGACCTTCCTCTCCAACGTCGCCGGGCTGGCGCGCGAGGGCGTGAGCCATGTCGCGTTCGAGGCTTCGTCGCACGGGCTCTCGCAGTACCGGACCGAGGGGCTGCCGGTGAAGGCGGCGGCGTTCACCAACCTCAGCCGCGATCACCTCGACTATCACGGCGACATGGAAACCTATTTCCACGCCAAGATGCGGCTGTTCGCCGATGTGCTCGACCTGGACGGCGGCACCGCGGTGGTGTGGGCGGACGATCCCAATTCGCCGCGGATCGAGGATCTGGCGCGGCAGCGCGGCAACAAGCTGGTCACGGTGGGCGAGCATGGCTCGACGCTGCGTCTGGTGGGGCGCGAGCCGACCCTGCTCGGCCAGGGGCTGGCGATCGAGGCCGAGGGGAAGAGCTTCAAGGTGAACCTGCCGCTGATCGGCGCCTATCAGGCGGCGAACGCGCTGGTCGCGGCCGGGCTGGTGATCGCGACCGGCGGCGATGTCGCGCAGACGCTCTCGGATCTCAGCCGGCTGCAGCCGGTGCGCGGGCGGCTCGAGCGCGCGGTGATCACCAAGGTCGGCGCGCCGGTCTATGTCGATTACGCGCATACCCCCGATGCGCTGGAGGCGGCGATCGCGGCGCTCAAGCCGCATACCAAGGGGCGGCTGATCATCGTGTTCGGCGCGGGCGGCGACCGCGATACCGGCAAGCGTGCGCCGATGGGGCAGGCGGCAACGGCGGGCGCGGACGTGGTGATCGTCACCGACGACAATCCGCGCTCCGAGGATCCGGCGGCGATCCGCGCCCAGGTGCTCGAAGGGGCGCCGGGGGCGATCGAGATCGGCGGGCGCCGCGAGGCGATCAAGGCGGCGATCGACATGGCGGGCAGCGAGGACATCGTGCTGGTCGCCGGCAAGGGGCATGAACAGGGCCAGATCGTCGGCGACATGGTGCTGCCGTTCGACGATGTCAGCGTGGCGCGGGAGAGCGCGGCGTGAGGCTGTGGACCGCAGACGAGATCGCCGGGGCGACCGGCGGCACGGCTTCGGCGGACTTCGAAGTCTCGGGCGTCGCCTTTGACTCGCGCGAAGTGGGGCAGGGGGACCTGTTCCTCGCGCTGAAGGGCGAGACCACCGACGGGCACAGGTTCCTCGACCAGACTTTCGCCCAGGGCGCGGCGGGGGCGGTGGTGTCGCAGGCGACTGGGTTCCCGCACGTGCTGGTGGACGACACGATCGCGGCGCTCGATGCGCTGGGCACGGCGGCGCGGGCGCGGATGCAGGGCAAGGTAATCGGGGTCACCGGCTCGGTCGGCAAGACCGGGACCAAGGAAGCGCTGTTCGCCGCGCTCGAGCGCAATGCGCCGGGCGAGGCGCATCGCTCGGTCAAGAGCTACAACAACCATACCGGCGTGCCCTTGAGCCTGGCGCGGATGCCGCGGAACACGCGCTATGGCGTGTTCGAGATGGGGATGAACCATGCGGGCGAACTGGCGGCGCTGACCCGGCTGGTGCGGCCGCATGTCGCCATCGTCACCACGATCGCGCCGGCGCATATGGGCTTCTTCGCGAGCGAGGAAGCGATCGCCGACGCCAAGGGCGAGATCTTCCAGGGGCTGGAGCCGGGCGGCACCGCGATCGTGCCGTTCGACAGCCCGCACCGCGACCGGCTGATTGCCGCCGCCAGGCCGTACGCCGCGAAGATCGTCACCTTCGGGCTGGGCGAGGGCGCGGACTATCGCGCGGTCGAGACGATGCGGACGCGGACGGGGGGCACCTTCGTCACCGCGCGCTTCGGGCAGCGCGAACTGAGCTTCACCCTGTCGCAGCCGGGGGCGCACTGGGTCTCCAACGCGATGGCGATCCTCGCCGCGGTCGACGCGGTGGGCGCGGACCTCGAGCTGGCGGGCCTCGCGCTCGCCGAGCTGGGCGGGCTGGCCGGGCGCGGGGCGCGGCTCAATGTGCCGGTGCGCGGCGGCACCGCGCTGGTGATCGACGAAAGCTACAACGCCAACCCCGCCTCGATGCGCGCGACGCTGGCGGTGCTGGCGCAGGAGCCGGGCCGCAAGCTGGCGGTGCTCGGCGAGATGCGCGAGCTGGGCGAGCACAGCGCCGCATTCCATGCCGAATTGTCAGGCCCGATCGAGGCGGCGGGCGTCGAATCCGTCATTCTCGTCGGTGAAGCGATGGCCCCGCTCGCACAGGCGCTTGAGGGCGCGGTCGATTTCGTCCATGTGCCCGACGCGGCGACCGCGCTGGGCAGGCTCGATGACATGCTCCAGGCCGGGGACGCCGTTCTCATAAAAGGCTCTAACGGCGTGCGGCTCGGGTCGGTCGTTGCGGCGTTGGCGGAAAGGGCACCTGCCTGATGTTGTACTGGATCGCAGAGCTGCTCGGCTTCCCCGGCGTGTTCAACCTGTTCCGTTACCTGTCGTTCCGCACCGGCGGCGCGGTGGCGACGGCGCTGCTGATCGGCCTCGTCATCGGCCCGAAGTTCATCGGCTGGCTACGCGTCCGCCAGGGCAAGGGGCAGCCGATCCGCGACGACGGCCCGCAGAGCCACCTCGCCAAGCGCGGCACGCCGACGATGGGCGGGCTGATGATCCTGACCAGCCTGATGCTGTCGCTGCTGCTGTGGATGGACCTGAAGAACCCCTATGTCTGGGCCTGCATGTTCGTCACCTTCGGCTTCGGCATGATCGGCTTCCTCGACGACTACGACAAGGTGCGGAAGCAGAAGACCGCGGGCGTATCGGGCAAGGTGCGGCTGATCGGCGAGTTCGCGATCGCGGGCATCGCCGCGGCGATCATCTGCTCGCAGAACGGCACCCAGCTCTACGTGCCCTTCTTCAGCAGCTTCCACCCCGATATCAGCTATTTCTACATCGCCTTCGCCGCCTTCGTGATCGTCGCGTTCGGCAATGCGGTGAACCTGACCGACGGGCTCGACGGCCTGGCGACGATGCCGGTGGTGATCGCCAGCATGGCATTCATGCTGATCGCCTACCTGGCGGGCAACAAGATCTACGCCGTCTATCTCGGTATCCCGCACGTGCCCGGCGCCGGCGACCTGGCGATCTTCTGCGGCGCGATGGTCGGCGCAGGGCTCGCCTTCCTGTGGTTCAACGCACCCCCGGCGGCGGTGTTCATGGGCGATACCGGCAGCCTCGCGCTCGGCGGCGCGCTTGGCACCATCGCCGTGACCACGCACCACGAGCTGGTGCTCGGCATCATCGGTGGCCTGTTCGTGATGGAGGCGCTGAGCGTCATCATCCAGGTGTTCTTCTACAAGCGCACCGGCAAGCGCATCTTCCGGATGGCGCCGATCCACCACCATTTCGAGCAGCTCGGCTGGTCGGAGCCGACGGTCGTGATCCGCTTCTGGATCATCGCCTTCGTGCTGGCGCTGGCGGGCCTCGCGACGCTCAAGCTGCGGTGATCACGAGCACGTCCTGGCGCGGCAAACGCTATGCGGTGCTCGGGCTTGCGCGCTCGGGGCTGGCGACGGTCGACGCGCTCGTCGCCAGTGGTGCTGACGTCACCGCCTGGGATAGCAGCGAGGCGGCGCGTGCCAGGGCGCAGGGTGCGAGCCTCGCCGATCCGCTGGAGATCGACCTGACGGGCTTTGCCGGCGTCGCCGTTTCGCCGGGCGTGCCGCTCAACACCCATCCCATCGCGGCGAAGGCGGCTGAGGCCGGCGTGCCCGTCATCGGCGATATCGAGCTGTTCGCCGAGGCGCGCGCCGAGATGCCGGCGCACCGCGTCGTCGGGATCACCGGGACCAACGGCAAGTCGACCACCACGGCGCTGATCCACCATATCCTCTCGACCGCCGGCATCCCGACGCGGATGGGCGGCAATATCGGGCTGCCGATCCTGGGGCAGGACCCGCTTCCCGAAGGCGGCGTCTATGTGCTCGAGCTCAGCAGCTACCAGATCGACCTGACCCACAGCCTCGACTGCGACGTCGCGGTGCTGCTCAACATCACCCCCGACCATCTCGACCGCTATGACGGGTTTCTGGCCTATGCGGCATCGAAGGCGCGGCTGTTCGCGATGCAGGCCAGGGGGCATGCCGCGATCATCGGCATCGGTGACGAGCCCAGCGCGAACATCGCGCGCCAGGTGGCGGATGCCGGCCGCAGCGAGGACCTGACCCGGATCGCGCCGGGCATCTGCATGGACCAGTCGCGCTGGCCGGCGCTGCAGGGGCCGCACAACGCCCAGAACGCGCTTGCGGCCATCGCCGCCTGCCAGGCGCTCGGCATCGAGCAGGCCGCGATCGACAAGGGGCTGGAGAGCTTCCCCGGCCTGCCGCACCGCATGGAACGGGTGAAGACCGTGAACGGCGTGCTGTTCGTCAACGACAGCAAGGCGACCAACGCGGATTCCACCGCGCCGGCGCTCTCGGCCTATCCCAAGATCCACTGGATCCTGGGCGGCAAGGCCAAGACCGACGATCTCGATGCCTGCCGGCCGGGCTTCCCCCATGTGGTGAAGGCGTACACGATCGGCGATGCGGGCGAGATGTTCGCGAAGCTGCTCGAAGGCGAGATGCCGGTCGAGCGATCGGGCACGCTCGATGTCGCGGTAAAGGCCGCCGCCGCCAATGCCCAGCCGGGCGAAGTGGTGCTGCTGTCGCCCGCCTGCGCGTCGTTCGACCAGTTCAAGGACTATGAAGCCCGGGGCCAGGCCTTCCGCGACGCGGTGGAGGCACTGGGATGAACGACACGATGCCGCAGGAAGCGGAGCCCGAGGCCCGCCGCCGCGGCTCGCCACAACTCGGCCGCGCGAGCAAGACGCGCGCCGGCATGTGGTTCTGGGAAGTCGACCGCGTGCTGCTCACGCTGGCGCTGCTGCTGATCGCGATCGGTCTGGTCGCGGTTGCAGCGGCCTCGCCCGCGACCGCGCGCCGCTATTCGGACGCCAGCCATGTGATGGCGCCGATGTATTATTTCTGGCGACAGCTGGTGTGGGTGTGCATCTGCGTGCCGGTGCTCGTCACCGTGTCGATGCTGCCGGTCACGTTGGCGCGCCGGCTTGCACTGATCGGGGCGGCGATATTCCTCGCCTGCCTCGCCCTGGTGCCGATCATCGGGCACGAGGTGAACGGCGCCAAGCGCTGGATCGGCGTCGGCATCTCCGAATTCCAGCCTTCCGAGTTCCTCAAGCCGCTGTTCATCGTCGCGACCGCGTGGATGCTGAGCTTCCGCGCCAAGGATCCGCAGCTGCCGGTGCTGTTCGTCACCGGCGGGCTGACCGCGCTGATCGGCGTGCTGCTGATGCTGCAGCCGGACTTTGGCCAGACGATCGTGTTCGCCAGCGTGTGGATCATCCTGCTGATGATCTCGGGCATTTCCCCGGCGGCAATCGCCGGGCTGTTCGGCACCGCTGTCGCCGGCGTGATCGCGGCCTATCTGTTCTACGGCACGGCGCGCACCCGCATCGATAACTTCCTGTTTCCCACCAAGGACGCGGCGCTCGCCGAGCGCTACCAGGTGGAGATGGCGCATGACACGCTGACCGCCGGCGGGCTGCTCGGGCGCGGGCCCGGCAACGGCATCATGAAGTTCAAGCTGCCGGAAGGGCATACCGACTATATCTTCTCGGTGATCGGCGAGGAGTTCGGGCTGATCGCCTGCATCGTGATCGCGCTGCTGTATCTCGCCATCGTGATCCGCGTGCTGATGAAGCTGCTCGACGAGGAAGACGCGTTCCGGCTGCTCGCCGCGGCGGGACTTGCCGCGCAGTTCGGCGTGCAGTCGCTGATCAACATGGCGGTGAACACCGGCATCGCCCCGTCCAAGGGCATGACACTGCCCTTCATTTCCTATGGCGGATCGTCGATGATCGCGCTGGCGATCGGCTATGGGTTGCTGCTCGCCTTCACGCGACGAAACCCGTATCTGAAGCGCTCGCCCTATACCGGCCGCTGGAGCACCAACGCATGAGTCAGTCCCGAAGCTATGTCCTCGCAGCCGGCGGTACCGGTGGGCATATGGTGCCCGCTGCCGCCCTGGCAGCGGAACTGGCCGAGCGGGGCCATCATGTGGCGCTGGTGAGCGACGATCGCGGCGTGCGCTTCCCGGGCCTGTTCGACGGCGTCGAGACGCATGTGCTGCCGGCCGGACGGCTGGGCGGCGGGCCGCTCGGCTATATCCGCGCGGCGGGCAAGATCATGGCCGGGCGCTCGATGGCGCTGCGGCTCTACAAGGAAATCCAGCCTTCGGCGGTGATCGGGTTCGGCGGCTATCCGGCGCTGCCCTCCCTGCTCGCGGCGTTCCGAGCCGGCGTGCCGACGATCATCCATGAGCAGAATGCGGTGCTCGGCCGGGTGAACCGTTTCGTTGCGGGACGCGTCGATGCGATCGCGACGTCGTACGAGCAGGTCGACCGGATGAAGCCGGGCTGGCAGGCCAAGGCGCATCTCGTCGGCAATCCGGTACGCGAAGCGGTGCTCAACCTGCGCAACCGGCCCTATCCGCTGCTCGAGGAGGACGGCATCTTCCGCGTGCTCGTCACCGGCGGCAGCCAGGGCGCGACCGTGCTGAGCCAGGTGGTGCCCGATGGCCTGGCGCTGCTGCCCGTCCATTTCCGCCGCCGCCTGCAGGTGACCCACCAGGCGCGCGTCGAGGATATCGAGACGGTGCGCGCCAAGTATCAGGCGCATGGTATCCCGGCCGACGTCTCCACCTATATCACCGACATGCCCGAGGCGCTGGCCTGGGCGCATATCGTGATCGCGCGGGCAGGGGCCTCGACCATTGCCGAGCTGACCGCGGCGGGCCGCCCGGCGATCCTGGTGCCGCTGCCCAGCGCGACCGACGATCACCAGACCGCCAATGCGCGCGAGATCACCGCCGCCGGCGGGGCGCGGACGATCTCGCAAAAGGGCTTCACCGCCGCCGAGCTCGCCAAGCAGATCCAGAAGCTCGGGCTCGACACGGTGGGCCTTGAGAATGCAGCGGCGCGGGCGCGCAGCGTGGGCCGTCCCAACGCCACGCGCGACCTTGCCGATCTCGTCGAATCCATCGATGCGCCCGAGGCCCCGATCAAGGGCCAGCGCATCTCCATGCAGGGAAGGCCAGCGTTCGCATGAAGGGTGTCGCAAAGGACATCGGTACCATCCATTTCGTCGGTATCGGCGGCATCGGCATGTCGGGCATTGCCGAGGTGATGCACAATCTCGGCTATTCGGTGCAGGGCTCGGACGTGGCCGAGGGCTATGTCGTGCAGGGGCTGCGCAGCCGCGGCATTCCCGTCACGATCGGCCACAAGGCGGAGAATCTGGGCGATGCTTCGGTGGTGGTGGTCTCCACCGCGATCGTGCGCACCAATCCTGAGGTCGAGGCCGCCTATCAGCGCCGCATCCCCGTGGTGCGCCGCGCCGAGATGCTCGCCGAGCTGATGCGCCTGAAGTCCACCGTCGCGGTGGCGGGCACGCACGGCAAGACGACGACGACTTCGATGGTCGCGGCGCTGCTCGATGCCGGCGGGGTGGACCCGACCGTGATCAACGGCGGCATCATCAACCAGTATGGCTCGAACGCCCGCCTGGGCGACAGCGAGTGGATGGTGGTCGAGGCCGATGAGAGCGACGGCAGCTTCCTGCGGCTCGACGGCACCTATGCGATCGTCACCAATATCGATCCCGAGCATCTCGACCATTATGGCTCGTTCGATGCGGTGAAGGATGCGTTCGTCGAGTTCGTCGAGAATGTGCCCTTCTACGGCGCGGCGCTGCTGTGCCTCGATCACCCCGAGGTGCAGGCGATCATCCCGCGCGTGCGCGACCGGCGGATCGTGACCTATGGTTTCGCGGCCAGCGCCGACGTGCGCGGCGTCAATGTCGTGCCGCATCATGGCGGCAACCGCTTCGAGGCGATCATCCGCAACCGCGACGGCACCACCCGCTCGATCGAGGGGATCGAGCTGCCGATGCCGGGTCGCCACAACGTCCAGAACGCGCTCGCCGCGATCGGCGTGGCGCTCGAGCTGGGCATCCCCGATGCGACGATCCAGCAGGGCTTCGCCAAGTTCGGCGGAGTGAAGCGACGCTTCACCAAGGTCGGCGAAGTAAACGGCGCGACGATCATCGACGATTACGGCCATCACCCGGTCGAGATTCGCGCGGTGCTGGCGGCAGCGCGCGAGAGCGCCGAGGGCAGGGTGATCGCGGTGGTGCAGCCGCACCGCTTCACGCGCCTGAAGAACCTGATGGACGAGTTCGCCCAGGCCTTCAACGACGCCGACATGGTCTATGTCACACCGGTCTATGCGGCGGGCGAGCTGCCGCTCGAGGGCGTGAGCGCCGAGGCGCTGGTCGAGAATGTCCAGCGGCGCGGGCATCGCTCGGTCGCGGCGGTGGAGAATGAGGACGGGCTGGCGCAGGCGCTTGCGGGCGTGGTGCAGCCCAAGGACATGGTGATCTGCCTGGGCGCGGGCGACATCACCAAATGGGCGGCGAACCTGGCTGGCGCGATCGAGGAAGCGCGGGCGTGAACCAGGCGGCTGCCGCGCTCCCTCCCGTGCGCGGAAAACTGACTGCGGATGCGCCGCTGGCGCCGCTCGTCTGGTTCAAGAGCGGCGGCGCGGCGCAGTGGCTGTTCGAGCCGGCCGATGCCGAGGACCTGGCTTCGTTCCTGGCGGGGCTCGATCCTTCGGTTCCGGTGATGGGGCTGGGGCTCGGCTCGAACATGATCGTGCGCGACGGCGGCGTGCCGGGCGTGGTCGTGCGGCTGGGCAAGGCCTTTGCCGGGGTGGAGCAGCTGGATCCGGTGACGCTGCGCTGTGGCGGCGGGGCTTCGGGCATCCTGGTTTCCTCCAAGGCGCGCGATGCCGGGATCGGTGGGGTGGAGTTCCTGCGCTCGATCCCCGGCACGGTCGGCGGGTTCGTGCGGATGAACGGCGGCGCCTATGGCCGCGAGGTCAAGGACGTGCTGGTCGAATGCGAGGTCGTGCTGCGATCGGGCGAGCGGCGGGTGCTGGCGCTGGCCGAACTCGGCTATACCTATCGGCACAGCGCGCTGCCCGAGGGCGCGATCGTGATCTCGGCGACGTTCCGCGGGCATGGCGAGGAACCGGCGGTGATCCAGGCGGAGATGGACCGCATCGCGGCGGCGCGCGAGGAATCGCAGCCGCTGCGCTCGAAGACCGGGGGCTCGACCTTCAAGAACCCGGACGGGCACAAGGCCTGGGCGCTGATCGACGCCGCCGGCTGCCGTGGCCTGATGCGCGGCGATGCGCAGGTCAGCGAAAAACACTGCAATTTCCTGCTCAATCTGGGCAATGCTAGCTCCGCCGACATCGAGGCGCTGGGCGAGGACGTCCGCGCGAAGGTGAAGGCGCAGTCGGGTGTGGAGCTGGAGTGGGAAATCCAGCGGATAGGGGTTAGCAAGTGAAGTCGTTGCACGTCGCAGTTCTCATGGGTGGCTGGTCGGCCGAGCGCGAGGTGTCGCTGATGTCCGGTGCGGGCATCGCCGATGCGCTGGAGGGGCTGGGCCACAAGGTGACGCGGATCGACATGGATCGCGACGTCGCTTTGAAGATCGCCGAGGCGAAGCCCGATGTGGTGTTCAACGCGCTGCACGGCACGCCGGGCGAGGACGGCACGGTGCAGGGCATGCTCGACCTGATGGGGGTGCGCTACACGCATTCCGGGCTGGTCACCTCGGTGATCGCGATCGACAAGCAGCTTACCAAGCAGGCGCTGGTGCCGCACGGCATCCCGATGCCCGGCGGACGGATGGTCAAGACCGAGGACCTCCACCGCGAGGACCCGCTGCCGCGCCCCTATGTGCTGAAACCCGTGAACGAGGGTTCGTCGGTGGGCGTGGCGATCGTCACCAAGGAAGGCAATTACGGCAACCCGATCGCGCCGGACGCGCGCGGGCCGTGGCAGGAGTTCGACGAGCTGCTCGCCGAGCCGTTCATCCGCGGGCGCGAGCTGACCACGGCGGTGCTCGCGGGCGAGGCGCTGGGGGTGACCGAGCTCAAGCCCAAGAGCGGCTTCTATGATTACGACGCCAAGTACACCGACGGGCTGACCGAGCATGTCTATCCGGCGCAGATCCCCGACGAGATCACCGAGGCGTGCAAGCGCATCGCGCTCGAGGCGCACAAGCTGCTCGGCTGCAAGGGCACCTCGCGCTCGGATTTCCGCTGGGACGACAGCATGGGGATCGAGGGGCTGTTCCTGCTCGAGGTGAATACCCAGCCGGGCATGACGCCGCTGAGCCTGGTGCCCGAGCAGGCGCGCCACCTGGGCATCTCCTATCCCGAGCTGTGCCAGCGCATCGTCGACGAGGCCTTGAGCGGATGAGCCGGCAGCCCGCCAAGCGGACGGCCACCCGTCGCGGGGCGAAGCCGGTAGCGAAACGCAAGCAGCAGCCGCGCAAGAAGCAGCCGGGCCTGATGGACCAGGCGCTGGCCGCGCTGCCGTTCGACCAGGCGACGCTCACGCGCATGGCGACCTGGGGGATTGTCGGCATCTTCGGGATCGGCGCGATCACCGTCGCGACCTGGTTCGGCATCCCGCAGATCATCGGCACGGGGGCCGCGCAGGCTGTGGGCGATGCCGGGCTGCGGGTGGACACGATCCAGATCAACGGGCTCAAGCGGATGAACCGCATGACCGTGTACCAGCAGGTGCTCGACCAGAATTCGCGCGCGATGCCGCTGGTCGACCTTGGCCAGGTCCGTGCCAAGCTGCTTGCCTATCCCTGGATCAAGGATGCGCGTGTTTCACGTCGGCTGCCCGACAAGCTGCTGATCGACATCGTCGAGCGCGAGCCCGCGGCGATCTGGCAGAACCATGGCCAGCTGATGCTGATCGACCCGACCGGCGTGCCGCTGGAGCCGGTGTCGCGCGAAGCGATGCCGGACCTGCCGCTGCTGATCGGCGACGGCGCCAACAACCAGGAGCCCGCGCGCCGCGACCTGATGGACAGCGCGCCCGCGCTCAAGCCGCTGGTCCGCGCCGCCACCTGGGTGGGCAATCGCCGCTGGGATATCATCTTCGATACCGGCGAGAAGCTCCAGCTGCCCGAGGGCGACAAGGAAGCGAAGGACGCGCTCAAGACCTTCGCCGAGAAGGATGGGGCGTATCGGCTGCTCGGCCGCGGAAACCTGGGGTTCGACATGCGCGACCCCGATAATCTGGTCGTCCGCCGGCCCGCCGCGATCGGCGCGCCGCCCGCGACGGGATTATGAGTAACACCGTAGTTGTAATCAGGGCAAAATCCTGATTCATATGGTGAATTGAGTATTAAGCGTTTTTTCGAATGAGGGGCAGATGGCGAAGGTAGCACCGGAAGGGCTGATCACGGCATTGGACGTGGGGTCGTCCAAGGTCTCGGCGCTGATCGCGCAGCGGTCCGACGACGGCACTTTGGTGGTGCTCGGCACCGGCCAGCGCGAGAGCCGAGGCGTCAAGCGCGGCTATGTCGCCGACATGCACGCGACCGAACTCGCCATCCGCGAAGCGGTGGAGCAGGCCGAGCGCATCGCCGGCCAGAACATCGAAGACGTGTGGGTGAGCTTCTCCGCCGGTGGCCTGATCTCGGACATCGTCCGGCTTGAATCGGATCTCGGCGGCCACCGCATCGAGCAGAACGACATCGACGAGCTGCTCCGCGCCGGCCGCGACGCGATCGACCCGCAGGGCAAGATGGTGCTCCACGCCCAGCCGACCCGCTACACGGTCGACGGCCTTGCCGGCGTGCGCCGTCCCCTCGGGCTGCATGCCGAGCGCCTGGGCGTCGACATCCATGTCGTCGCGACCGACGGCGCGCCGGTGCGCAATCTCGATCACTGCGTCCGCTCGGCGCATCTCGAAGTCCGCTCGATCATCGCCGCGCCGGTGGCGACGGGGCTGGCCTGCCTGACCGACGAAGAGCGCGAGCTCGGTGTCGCGCTGGTCGAGATCGGCGCGGGCGTGACCAATGTCTCGGTCTTCTCGCAGGGCGTGCTTTCGGGCCTTGCCTCGATCCCGATGGGCTCGGCCGACATCACCGACGATATCGCCTCGTCCTTCGGCACCGCGCGTGCCTGGGCCGAGCGCACCAAGTGCTTCCATGGCTCGGCGAACCTGAGCCCGCGCGACAATCATGAGATGATCGATGTCGTGCCGGCGATCCCCGATGACGGCACCGAAGGCCCGCGCATCACCAAGGCGCAGCTCAACGCGATCATCCGCAAGCGGCTGGAGCGGCTGATGGGCGAGATCCAGAAGGAGCTGAAGAAGCTGAGCTTCGAGGATCCGGCCGGCCGCCAGATCGTCCTGACCGGCGGCGGTGCCGAGCTGAAGGGCGTCGCCGATTACGCCCAGCAGTTCCTGGGCAGCGCGGTGCGCGTCGGCCGGCCCAAGGGGCTGGTGGCGCTGCCGGAAGCGCATGCCGGCCCGGCCTTCGCCACGCTGGCGGGCCTGGCGCGCTTCGCCGCGGCCAACCCGATCGACCTGCGCACGCTGGAGCCCAGTCGGCACCAGATGGTCACCCGGACCAACCCGGGAGCCCTGTTCCAGCGGCTAATCGCGGCATTCCGGGCAAATTATTAGAAGAAATGCGTTGGTAACTTCGCGTTCCCTCTAGAGTCGCCCTCCGCGTTCGTGCAGAACGGGCGACAGATTACGCGTTCGTGACAGGCCACCCGGACGCAGGGAGACTAAGGCGATGAGTATCGATTTCCTTCCGCCCGACGTGGACGAGCTGACCCCCAAGATCACCGTAGTCGGTGTGGGCGGCGCGGGCGGCAACGCGATCGCGAACATGATCCGCGCGGACGTGCAGGGCGTCGACTTCATTGTCGCCAACACCGATGCGCAGGCGCTCAAGCAGTCGAGCGCGGGCCACCGCATCCAGCTCGGCGCCAAGATCACCCAGGGCCTGGGTGCCGGCAGCCGTCCCGAGATCGGCCGCGCCGCCGCCGAAGAGACGATCGACAACGTCCAGAAGGCGCTTGAGGGCGCCCACATGGTGTTCATCGCTGCCGGTATGGGCGGCGGCACCGGTACCGGCGCCGCGCCGGTCATCGCCAAGGCGGCCCGCGACATGGGCATCCTGACGGTGGGCGTGGTCACCCGGCCGTTCGCCTTCGAGGGCAAGCGCCGTGCGGCTTCGGCCGAGGCAGGCATCAACGAACTGCAGAAGTACGTCGATACCCTGATCGTCATCCCGAACCAGAACCTCTTCCTGATCGCCAATGCGAACACGACCTTCAAGGAAGCGTTCGAGATGGCCGACGAGGTGCTGCAGCAGGGCGTGCGCGGCATCACCGACCTGATGGTCATGCCGGGCCTCATCAACCTCGACTTCGCCGACGTCCGTTCGGTGATGCAGGAGATGGGCAAGGCGATGATGGGCACCGGCGAGGCCGAGGGCGACGACCGCGCGCTCATCGCCGCGCAGAAGGCGATCGCCAATCCGCTGCTGGACGGCGTGAGCATGAACGGCGCCAAGGGCGTGATCGTCTCGATCACCGGCGGCGAGGACATGCGCCTGCTCGAAGTCGACGAAGCCGCCAACCATATCCGCGAGCTGGTCGATCCGGACGCGAACATCATCTGGGGTTCGGCGTTCAATCCAGAGCTCGAGGGCAAGATCCGCGTCTCGGTCGTCGCGACCGGCATCGACGCCGAAGCGCAGCCGGTGGCCGCGCCGCGCGCCGCCGAGCAGCCGCGCGTCTTCTCCTTCTCGACCCCGCGCCGCACCGCGGCCGAGCCGGCGCCTGCCGCCGCGCCCGAGCCCGAGGCTGCAGCCGAGCCGGTTGCCGAGGAAGCGCCGCTCGCACCGCCGATTCCCGAGGCCTATGAGCCCGTCGCCGAGGAGCCCGTGTCGCTCGCGCCGCCGGTGCCCGAAGCCTATGAGCCCGAGCCGCAGCCGGCCGCGCCGGTCCAGTCCAACTGGGTCGATGACGGCAAGGACGAGGACGAGCTGGTCCTCGGTGCTGACAGCCTGGTGCCCGAGGCGCCCGTCGCCCCGATCGACGAGCCTGCCGCGACGCCGACCACGCGCCGCCGCTGGCTGACCGGCGGGGACGAGGAAGAAGCTTCGCCGCTGGTCGAGAAGCCGGCCAAGAAGAGCGGCGGCACGCTGTTCGAGCGCATGGCGATGGCCTCGCGCGGTGCCTCCAAGTCGGAAGACGAGGCGGACAAGGATCCGCTCGACATTCCGCGCTTCCTGCGCAGCCAGAACAACCAGTAAGCCATTCGTCGCCGGCCGGTCTCGCTTCGGCGAACCGTGCCGGCGCCGTCATTGGCGGTTCAGCGCAATTGCGCGCAGGTGGCGGGGACATGAACCGGAATCGCTTTATCGGCATCGCTGTGCTGGCCCTTGCGTCCGCGCAGGCCGTGCCCTCGTTCGCCCAGACCGAAGTCGTCGCCCAGGCCAATCCCGATGCGGACCGGCTGGCCAATGACATCCGCATGCTCGCCAGCGATCCGCGCGACCTGACGACGCTGGTCGATGCCGGGATGACCAGCGCGCGGCTGGGCGATACCTCCGCCGCGCTTGCCTTCTTCCAGCGGGCCGAAGTGATCAGCTCTACCGATCCGCGCATTTCGGCGGGCCGGGCGATGGTGCTGGTCCGGCTCGAGCGGCCGGGCGAGGCGCTGCGCCTGTTCCAGTCGGCCGAGGCGCACGGGCTGGAGCCGCGCAACTACGCCTCCGATCGCGGCTTCGCCTATGACCTGCTCGGCCAGCCGCTGCTCGCCCAGCGCGACTACAAGCTCGCGCTCGCCGGCGACCGAGACGATGCCGAGACGATGCGCCGTTTTGCGCTGTCACTGGGCATCACCGGCGACAAGGACGAGGCGATGCGCGTGCTCGATCCGCTGCTCCGCCGCAGCGATCGTGCCGCCTGGCGCGCGCGCGCCTTCATCCTGGCGATGAATGGCGACACGGCGGGGGCGGAGAAGATCGCCTCCAGCATGATGCCGGGCACCATGGGCCAGTCGCTGATCCCGTTCTTCCGCCGGCTTGGCGGGCTGAGCCCGGCGGACCGTGCCTTTGCCGTGCATTTCGGCGAGCTGTCGCCGACCCAGGCGCGGCTTGCCGATGCGCGGATGGCGCCCGATCTGCCGCGCTACGTGCCGACGCCGCGCCCGGTGCAGGTCGCCGTCGCCCAGCCGGTGGCACCTCCGCCCGAGCCCAAGGGCAGGGACCGCCGCTCGCGCAAGGATCGCGAGCGTGACCAGAAGCTCGCCGCTGTCGCTGCCGTGCGCCCGGCGCCGGCACCCCAGCCGGCGCCCGAAGAGAATCTGCCGCCCCCGCCGCGCTTCGTGGCGCCGCCCGCCGAGATCGTCCAGCCGATCCCGCAGCCGAAGCGCGAGGAAGAGCCGAGCGAGACCAGCGAGCGGCCGGTGCCGGCGCCGGTTCGTCCGACGCCAGCGCCTGCGCCGGTTCGGATGGCGGCTGCTCCCACGCCGACGCCAGCTCCTGTGCGGCCAGCGCCTGCACCAACCCCGGTTACGCCTGCTCCGGCGCCTGGGCCGGTCACGCTCGCGCGTGCCGAACCCGTGGTGCAGCCGGTTCGGCAAGCGCCGCCGCGTTCCGAGCCTACCCCGCCGGGACCGGCCAAGGTGGGGCAGGAGGATTCGGTGCTTGCCGCGATCGTCGGCGGGATCACCATTCCGGCCGAGGAACTCGCCACCGTCACCGCGACGCCGATCGATCCGGTGCCGACCGCCGCGCCCGAACCGCCGCCGGTGCGCGTCGCCGAGGCCAAGCCGGTGCCGCCGGTGAAGCCCAAGCCCGAGCCGGTCGTCGCCAAGCCCGATCCGAAGAAGCCGGATCCCAAGGCCAAGTCCGACCCCAAGGCCAAGACGCCGCCCGAGGATGCGAAGAAGGGCGGCAAGCCCGATCCGAAGGACGCCAAGGCGAAGAAGCCCGAGCCCAAGAAGCCGGATCCGGCCAAGACCGATCCGAGCCGCATCTGGGTGCAGGTCGCCGGCGGCGCCAACCCGGATACGCTGGCCAAGGCCTGGAAGGGCGTTGTCGCCAAGGCGCCGGCGCTGATGAAGGGCAAGGGCGCCTGGACCACGCCACTGCGCGCCACCAACCGCGTGCTCGCCGGCCCGTTCAAGACCAGCGCCGAGGCCCAGGCCTTCGTCAACGCGCTGGGCAAGGAAGGCGTGTCGGGCTTCGTCTTCACCAGCGAGGCCGGGCAGAAGGTCACCAAGCTGGGGCTATAGCCGTCATCTCCGCCTGCGCGGGGATGACGGGTGAGGCGGAGCCTGTTAGGGCACGCGCGTGAAAGCGATTTCTCCCTGGGCCTCCACGCCTGAAGCCAGCCGCGGCCGTCTCCATCCCGAGCCCGGCGGCACCGCCCGGGGGCCGCGCGACGCCTTCCAGCGCGACCGCGACCGGATCATCCATTCGATCAGCTTCCGGCGGCTGCGCCACAAGACCCAGGTGTTCATGGCGCCCGATGGCGACCATTTCCGGGTGCGGCTCACCCACAGCCTGGAGGTTGCGCAGATCGGCCGGGCGATCGCGCGGACGCTCGGGCTCAACGAGGACCTGACCGAGGCTTTGTGCCTGGCCCACGACATCGGCCATCCGCCCTTCGGCCATGCCGGCGAGAAGGCGCTGGGCGAGGCGCTGGCCGGGCAGGGCGGGTTCGACCATAACGGCAACACGCTGCGCACCCTGACCACGATCGAGCGACCCTATCCGGCCTGGGACGGGCTCAACCTGACCTGGGACACGCTGGAGGGGCTGGCCAAGCATAACGGCCCGATCGCGCACCCGGAATGGGCGCTGGCCGAGGCGGATGCGGCGTTCCCGCTCGAGCTGGAGAGCTGGGCGTCGCTCGAGGCGCAGGTCGCGGCGATCGCCGACGACATCGCCTATGACAATCACGACATCGATGACGGGCTGCGCGCCGGACTGCTCCAGCTCGATCAGCTGTTCGAGCTGCCGATGGTCGCCGAGGGCTGGCGGCAGGTGGAGGCGAAGTTCCCCGGCTGCGAGCGGCGGCGGCTGATCAGCGAGCTGATCCGCGCCCAGATCGGGCTGATGGTCAACGACCTGATCGAGGCGACCCGCGCGCGCATCGCCGAGAGCGGCGTCGAGACGGTGGCGGATGTCCGCGCGGCGGGGCGGGTGCTCGCCCATTTCTCCGACGGGATGCGCGAGGCGGAACGCGGGCTGAAGCGCTTCATGTACGCCAATCTCTATCACCATCCGAGCCAGCTGGCGGCTGCGGACGCGGCGCATACGGTCGTGGCAGGGCTGTTCGCCGCCTATCGCGACGATCCCAGGCTGATGCCGGCCGAATGGGCCGAAGCGCTGCCCGAGGCGGAACCCGCGCGCAGCCGGCACATCGCCGACTTCATCGCCGGCATGACCGACCGCTACGCCATCGCCCGCTACAAGCAGCTGGTCGGCACGATCGACTTGCCCGAAGGGTTCTGAACACAAGAAAGGCCGGAGCGTTGCCGCCCCGGCCTTTCGTTCAGCCCCAGAGGGAGGGGGCTAGCTCAGCGTGCGGCCAGAACCGCGCCGCTCTTGTCCTTCGGCGCGCGGAACGAGACGCGGGTGTCGTTGACGTAACCGTCGACCCAGCCGTTCTTCACGTTCAGGCGGAATTCGCCGCCCTTGTTGGTGCGGCCTTCGAGCACCTGGACCTTGTCCTTGCTGGTGACCGAATAGGTGTAGGTCACGCCTTCATGGGTGAAGCTGCGCTCGCCGGCGATCGCGGCGGGGGCGGTGAAGGCGAGAGTGGCGGCGGCAGCCGCGAAAAGGAACTTCGTCACGATCTTTCTCCTTATTGATAAAGAAGCCAGATCAGCATCCAATATGTTCTGTTCTTGCGCCGAGTTATGTTGCGACGCAGCAAAAGCATCAATCGCAAAGAAAGTCGGGCCCAGTTGCAGAAAACGCAACCGGTGAAGCGTTGCATGCAGGCGACGAGTCGAAAGTCTGGCAAACTTCTGCGACACTTGGGACGTATTCCGGAGAAATACCGTTACAGGGGAGTCGCATGTCGGACGCCAGTATCGCGCGAAACCGCTTCGGGCTCGGCGCCAGGCCGGGCGAGGATGTGGGGAGCGATCCCCGTAAATGGCTCGCCGGGCAGATCGCCGCCTTTGATCCGCGACCCCAGGCGATCGCCGCCCAGGCATCGAGCGCGCAGGTCGCAAGCGAGCTTGCCGATTTCTATGAGCGCCAGCGGCTGCTCCGGCTGGAGAACCCCAAGCCGAAACCCGCTGCCGTAGCGCCCGCCAAACCAGCCGGCGTGCAACCGGCGATGGCCGAGGGCATGGCGATGCAGGACATGCAGGCCGCGGCACCGGCGATGCAGGGAGCCCCGGCGGCCAAGCCGGTCTATCAGGGCGAGGATGCCGCGATGATCGCCCGGCGCGAGGCGCGGCGGGTGCAGCAACAGGCCTATGTCGGCATGGTCTCGGCCCGGGCGCTGACCGCAATCACCTCGCCGACGCCCTTTGCCGAGCGGCTCGTCCATTTCTGGGCGAACCATTTCGCGGTCTCGGCCGACAAGCTCGAGCTGGTCGGGCTGTCGGGCACGATGGAGTTCGAGGCGATCCGCCCGCATGTGATGGGCAAGTTCGGCGACATGCTCAACGCGGTCGAGCGCCATCCGGCGATGCTGCTCTATCTCGACCAGGCGGTGTCGGTCGGCCCCAACAGTGCGGTAGCGCAGCGCCAGCGCGGGCGGCGCAGTGGCCTCAACGAGAATCTGGCGCGCGAGATCATGGAGCTTCACACGCTCGGCGTGCGCAGCGTCTACACCCAGGCGGACGTCACCGAATTCGCCCGGGCGATGACCGGCTTCACCGTGGCGGGTATCGGGCGCGGGCCAGGCGCGCGCTATGTCGGCGCCGCCGACGGCCAGCCGGGCAGCTTCCTGTTCGCCGACCGGATGCATGAGCCGGGCACCCGCACGATCCTGGGCAAGCAATGGAGCGCGCAAGGCGAAGAGCAGGCGAGCGAAGTGCTCGACTATCTCGCCACCCATCCGGCGACCGCGAAGCATATCGCTACCAAGCTCGCCCGCCATTTCGCCAGTGACGATCCGCCCGCGCCGCTGGTCGCGCGGCTGCAAAAGGCGTTCCTGTCCTCGGGCGGCGACCTGCCGACCGTTTACCGCGCGCTGATCGCCTCGCCGGAGTGCTGGTCGCCGACGCCGGCCAAGTTCAAGTCGCCCTGGGAGTGGTCGATCTCGGCGATGCGCGCGCTCGGCACGCAGCAGGTACAGCCCCAGGCAGTCAACGGCCTGATGGGGCAGCTCGGCCAGCCGACCTGGAAGCCGGGATCGCCGGCGGGCTGGGACGATGTCGCCGGCGCCTGGGCCGGGCCGGATGCGGTGATGCGCCGGGTCGAGGCGGCCGAGCGCATGGCTGCCCGCGCCAAGGACACGATCGACGCCCGCCAGCGCGCCGCCGAGCTGTTCCCCGGCACGCTTACCCCCTCGACCACCCAGTCGATCGCGCGTGCCGAGAGCCCGGGCCAGGGCCTCGCCCTGATGCTTGTCTCGCCCGAATTCATGCGGAGGTGATCCGATGACCGCACTTTCCCGTCGCAACTTCGTGGGCCTGGGCGCTTCCGCCATGCTCGCCACCGCCTTCGGCTCGCGCATTGCCTTTGCCCGCGCGGCGACCGATCGGCGCTTCGTCTTCATCATCCAGCGTGGTGCCGCCGACGGCCTGCACACCGTCGCGCCGGTGGGCGATCCTGCCTATGCCGGGCAGCGTGGGGCGCTGGCGGAGGAATTCGCCGCGGCACCGAAGCTCAACGACATGTTCGCGCTGCATCCGGCGATGAAGAACGTCATGGGGCTATATGGCGCCAAGCAGGCGCTGTTCCTGCATGCCGTCGCCTCGCCCTATCGCGACCGCTCGCATTTCGATGGGCAGAACGTACTCGAGACCGGCGGCACCTCGGCCTATCAGCTCAAGGACGGCTGGCTGAACCGGCTGCTGACCATGCTGCCTGCCGACGACAAGGCGATCGCGCTGGCCGCGACCGTGCCGATGGCGCTGCGCGGGCCGGTCGAGGTGGCGAGCTATGCACCCTCGTCGCTGCCCGACGCTTCGGACGATCTGCTCGCCCGGGTGAGCCAGATGTACCAGGGCGATGCCCAGCTCCACGGCATCTGGGAACAGGCGACCGCCACCCGCATGCTGACCGGAGACCTTGCCTCGAACAACGGCAAGAACGCAGCCGATACCGGCACGCTCACCGCCAAGATGCTCGCGGCGCCGGGTGGGTCGCGCATCGCGATGATCGAGACCGGCGGCTGGGACACCCATGCCGGGCAGAAGGGGCGGCTGCAGGGCCAGCTCAACGGGCTCGACCAGATGATCGGCGCGCTCAAGACCGGCCTCGGCCCGCTGTGGAGCAATACGGTGGTGCTGGTCGCCACCGAGTTCGGTCGCACGGTGAAGGTCAACGGCACCCAGGGTACCGATCACGGCACCGGTTCGGTCGCGATGCTGATGGGCGGCGCGGTGAACGGGGGCAGGGTGCTTGCCGACTGGCCGGGCCTGGCGGATGCGGCGCTCTACGAGAGCCGCGACCTCAAGCCGACGCTGGGGCTCGACGCGGTGATCGGCTCGACGCTGGCCACCCATTTCGACCTGTCGCCGCAGACCGCGGCGCGCAAGCTGTTTCCCGATGTGCAGATGGCCAGGCCGTTGCAGGACCTGCTGCGCGCCTGAACCGACGGCTCGCCGGAGATCCGGCGAGCGCTCCTCTCTGACGAAGTGCCTCGGGTCCGGTCGGCTACGGCCGGGCGGGCTCGCGGCTGTCTGATGGTGTCGTAACTTACATACATTCTTGATTGCATGTAAATGTGCGGCTAGCCTTTGGTCACCGGCGGAGACCGGGGATCGGGAGAGGATATCACTGCATCGAAGCCCAGGGGGCCGGTGCGCCATACGCGAAAACCAGCTTCTGCTCGCCACTCCGCGCGGCCGAACCCTTCGGCCCGGCACCAATTCGCCACACCGATACGGTTCGAAGGAGAAAACGATAAACGCAAGGAGAGGCAGATGAAGCGACTATCCCGAGCGATATGCATCACGCTGGTTTCGGCCACCGCATTGGCAGCGGCCCTGCCGGCGGCCGCGCAGTCCGTCCCCAATGCGCCGACCGGTCCGGTCGAGACGCAATATTACGCCAATGGCGCCTATGCGACCACCCAGACGCGCTCCACCGTCGCCTGCGATTCCAAGGGCAACCAGTGCGATGTCTTCTATCCGACCAACATCGCCTCGCTGAACACCCGCCTGCCGCTGGTGCTGTGGGCCAACGGCACCGGCTCCACCGCGGACAATTATCCCAACTGGCTGAAGCATCTCGCGAGCTGGGGCTTCATCGTGGTGGCGACGCGCGACCAGCAGACCGGCTATGGCAACACCGTCCTGGATTCGCTCGCCTATATGCAGGCGCAGGATACCAACCCGGCCAGCCCCTTCTACCAGCGGATCGATTTCGCGCATGTCGGCGCGGCGGGGCATTCGCAGGGGGCGTCCGGGGCCGCCAATGCGATGTTCCACTCGGTCGGCGTGATCAAGACCACGGTGACGTTCGAACTGCCGAACCAGAACTGGTGCAATCCGGCGGACAATTGCCTGCTCACGCCCACGCTGACCGGCGGATCGGGATCGATCTTCTATGTCAGCGGCACCGCCGACAGCCTGATCGCACCGGATACGCAGAGCGGCGGCACCCAGCTCAACTCGCAGACCGCCTGGTACAACGCCACGCCTTCCACGATGCTCAAGGCCAAGGGGCTGCTGAAGGGCGCCAACCATAACGACATCACCGGCACGCCGGGTTGCGGCCTGCTCGGTTTCCTCAAGGCCTGCGCCAATGGCGTGTACGGCTATCTGGGCTATCCGACGGCCTGGCTTGCCTGGCAGCTGAAGGGGGATGCCGTGGCGGGGGCCGCGTTCAAGTCCGGGACGGGTGAGTTCTTCACCGCGAACGCCTGGCAGGGACGGGTCTCCAACATTCCCTGATCGCCCTGGTCGCGCGCCGCCGTCCGGGCGGCGCGCGACCGACCCGCATATCCACGCAAGGGCAGGGACATGGCTCGGATATCCTTGATTGTCGCGTTTCTGATCCTGGCTGCTGTAGCGGCGGGGGCCTTCTTCGCCTGGCCGAGAAGCGCGCCCAGGGCACCGGATGCCGGCGCGGTCGTGATCCAGCCGCTCGCACCGCGCGAGGCCGCGCCTGTCCCCACGCCCGTGCCTTCCCCATCCCCGACGCGATCGGCGATCGAGGCGGCGATCCTCGACTCCATGGCCGATCCGCGTGCCGAGCTGCGCGATGTCGTCACGCGCCGGGATGCCCCGCAGATCGCCTGTGGCGAAAAGCGCACCTCGCGCGACCCGGTGTTCCGGCGCTTCGTCTGGCTCGGGCATTTGAAGATGCTCGCGACCGACGATGGCTCGCAGGATTTCGGCAATATCCTCGCGGTCTGCCGGGAAGGGCAGGCCGTGCCCTGATCGCTCAGCCCGGGAGCGGGCGGCCACGGGAATCGATCGTGCCGGCGCTGATCGCGCCGTCGATCAGCCGCTTGAGGAAATCGATCGAGCTGCGCATCTCCTCCGGGTTGGGCGCCAGCACCTGCGCGATCGACAGCCCGCGCACGGCCCAGACGAACAGGCGGATCCCCGCGAGCATCCCGGCATCGTCGCCGTTGCCGAATTGCTGCTTGATGGTGTCGAGCGACATCTGCTCGACCCTGGCCTGCATCGGCGTGACCAGCGCGGCCAGCTCCCCATCGCTGCGCGAGGCCTGGAGAATCTCGAGCACGGCAAGGCCCGAGGGACGGCTCAGCACTTCCCAGAGCATCTCCGGCCAGTCGGAGATATGCGCGCCGCGGCCGGTATCCGCCGCGATCTCCTCATAGGCGCGGCGTTCGCGCTCGTAGACGGTGCCGATCACGTCGGCCATCAGCTGGGCGCGCGTGCCGAAATGATGGTGCAGCGCGCCGCGCGTCACCCCGGCTTCCTCGGAGATCGCCTCGGTCGACGTGCCGCTATAGCCGTTGCGGTAGAGCAGCCGGATCGCAGCATCGAGCAGCGCCTCCCGCGTCTCCGCCGTGCGCTCCGCCTGTGTCCGCCGCTTCCTGGCCGGGGCTGCTTCCGCCACGTTCTTCCAAACCATGTTCCGGCGACGAGAAGCGCCGCCTCGATCCATTTGGCGGGTCGGAAGAAGGTCCGTCAACTCGCGGGCGTGCAAACTTCCGTGGCGCACCCCATCTCACCGCAGTGGCGTCGCGGCTCCGCATCCGCTAAGAGCCCGCGCTTCCGCAACCACTGGAACCGTGAATGACGCTTTACGCACGCTTCGCCGCGCATCTGAATCTGGCCCTTGATGCGCTTGTCCTCGCCGGCGACCTGCCTGCGGGGCTGGAGCGACGTGCGATCACCGTCGAGCCGCCGCGCGACGCCAGCCATGGTGACCTGGCGACCAACGCCGCGATGGTCCTCGCCAAGCCGGCGGGCACCAATCCGCGCGCGCTGGCCGAGAAGATCGGCGCCGAGCTGGAGAAGCTCGACGAGGTGTCCGCGGTCTCGATCGCGGGCCCGGGCTTCATCAACCTGACGCTGACCGACGCCACCTGGCGCGGCGAGCTGAACGCGATCCTCGAGGCGGGCGACGATTATGGCCGCTCGCATGTGGGCGCCGGCACCACCGTCAACGTCGAATATGTCTCGGCCAACCCGACCGGCCCGATGCACATGGGCCATTGCCGCGGCGCGGTGGTGGGCGATGCGCTTGCCGCCCTGCTCGAATTCGCCGGGCACAAGGTGATCCGCGAATATTATGTCAACGACGCCGGTGGCCAGGTCGATGTGCTCGCCCGCTCGGCGCATCTGCGCTACCGCGAGGCGCTGGGTGAGACGATCGAGATCCCCGAGGGCCTCTATCCGGGCGAGTATCTGAAGCCGGTCGGCGCGAAGCTCGCCGCCGACTATGGCGACAAGTACGTCTCGGCGCCGGAAAGCGAGTGGCTGGTGCTGTTCCGCCAGATCGCCGTCGCCGCGATGATGGACATGATCCGCGCCGACCTCGCGCTGCTCGGCATCCATCACGATCTCTTCTCGTCGGAAGCCGAGCTGCAGGCCGCGGGCAAGCCCGAGCAGGCCGAGGCCTGGCTGCGCGAACGCGGGCTGATCTATGACGGCGTGCTCGAGGCCCCCAAGGGCGAGACGCCCGAGGATTGGGAGCCGGTAGAGCTGCCGCTGTTCCGCTCGACGCAGTTCGGCGACGACCAGGATCGCCCGATCAAGAAGTCGAACGGCGCCTGGACCTATTTCGGCGCCGATCTCGCCTATCACTTCCAGAAGGCGCAGTCGGCCGACCAGCTGATCGACATCTGGGGCGCGGATCACGCGGGCACGGTCAAGCGCATCGTCGCGGCGGTGCAGGCGCTGACCGGCGGCGAGACCAAGTTCGACGTCAAGCTGGTTCAGATGGTCCGGCTGCTGCGCGACGGCGAGCCGGTGAAGATGTCGAAGCGCGCGGGCAACTTCGTGACGCTGGCCGATGTAGTCAACGAAGTGGGCAAGGACGTGGTCCGCTTCACCATGCTGACCCGCAAGGCCGATGCCCAGATGGACTTCGATTTCGCCAAGGTGGTCGAGGCGTCGAAGGACAATCCGGTGTTCTATGTGCAGTATGCGCATGCCCGCGTGGCGTCGCTCGGCCGCCGCACCGCGGAGGCCGGGATCACCTGCGGCACCGTCGACCTGTCTCTGCTTGATACAAATGAGCTGAAGCTGGTTAAGGCCGCCGCGCAGTTCCCGCGTATCGTCGAGGCAGCCGCCTCGGCGCGCGAGCCGCACCGAATTGCGTTCTATCTCTACGACTTGGCCGCCGAACTCCATTCCTTGTGGAATCTCGGCAAGGACGATGCGAGCCGTCGCTTCCTGCTGGCCGATCAACCGGAGCTGACGTGCGCACGGCTTTATCTCGCGCGTTCGATCGGGCAGATTATCCGAAATGGCCTCCGCATCATGGGCGTAGAGGCCGTCCAGGAGATGTGAGGGAATGAACATGCGTGGGGGGGAGGCCGGATTCGGCGAGGATGACCGTCTCCCCTGGCTCGAGACGGTCGAGGAGGACTATCGCGAAGGCGTTTCCTTCGGCCGTATTCTTTTGCTGGTCTTGCTGCTTCTCGCCGTGCTCGGCGCGGGGGCGTTCGGCTATTACTGGTATCAGAAGCAGAAGAGCCTGGTCGGCAATGGCGAGCTGATCGCCGCGCCGGCGGGCGACTACAAGGTCAAGCCCGACGAGCCCGGCGGCATGAAGGTGGATGGCGAGGGCGATACCGTCTTCGCCACCAGCCAGGGCAATAGCGGCAATTCGAGCATCGACGTGAGCGCGTTGCCCGAGGCGCCGGTCGACGGCAAGAAGGTCGCCGAGAAGGCGCCGACGCTTGCCGGCGAGCGCAATGCCAAGGTGGCGATCCCGTCGAGCGCGACGGCGGCCGATGCCCAGCCGAAGCGCGTGCCGGTGATCGCGCCCCAGGCCACGGGCTCGGGCGCGCTGATCCAGCTCGGCGCCTTTCCGGACGAGGCCGGGGCCAATGTCGCCTGGGCGCGGCTTTCCAAGCGCTTCTCCTATCTCGCGCCGCTCGGCAAATCGGTCGAGCGTGGCGAGAAGGACGGCAAGGCCCTGTTCCGCCTGCGGGTGAATGCCGGTTCGAACAGCCAGGCCAAGGAGCTGTGCGGCAAGCTCAAGGTGGCGGGCGAGAGCTGCTACGTGGCGAATTGAGTTCTATTGTTTAGCGCTCCCCGGCGAAAGCCGGGGCCCAGGGTTTCTCTGCTGATGCGCTTTGTTACCCTGGACCCCGGCTTTCGCCGGGGAAGCGGAAACCGAATGCCATGCCGCACGGGCATGGCCGATCGCCGCACAGGGGGTTATCCGGCGCGCCGCGCTTCGCTAAGACGGCGGCATGAAGCCAGTAATCTTCGGTGTCTCCGGCCTGTCGCTCACGGCCGAGGAGCGCGATTTCTTCCGTGATGCCGATCCGCTCGGCTACATCTTCTTCAAGCGCAATTGCGAGAGCCGCGCGCAGATGCGCGCGCTCACCGAGGAGCTGCGCGAACTGAGCGGCCGCGCCGACCTGCCGATCCTGATCGACCAGGAAGGCGGACGGGTCAGCCGGATGGTGCCGCCCGAATGGCCGGCCTTCCCGGCGGGCGAGGTGTTCGGCAAGCTCTACGACATCGCGCCGATCTCCGCGATCGAGGCGGCGCGGGCCAATTATCACGCGATGGGCATGATGCTCGCCGATGTCGGCGTCACTGTCGATTGCGCGCCGCTGCTCGACGTCGTGACGCCGGAAGTGACCAAGGCGATCGGCGACCGCGCGTTCGGTGGCGAGCCGATGCGCGTCGCCGCGCTCGGCCAGGCCTGTGTCGAGGGACTGCGCCGGGGCGGGGTGGTCGGCGTCGTCAAGCACATGCCGGGCCATGGCCGCGCGCTGGTCGACAGCCATCTCGAGCTGCCGCGGGTCAAGGTGGACGCCGAGGCGCTGGAGCAGGACATCGCGCCCTTCCACGCGCTCAAGGACGCGCCGATGGGCATGACCTGTCATGTGGTGTTCGAAGCCTGGGACGCCGAACGCCCGGCCACGCTCTCGCCGACCGTGATCCGCGACATCATCCGCGGGCGCATCGGTTTCGACGGGCTGCTGATGACCGACGACATCGACATGAAGGCGCTGAGCGGCACGCCGGGCGAGAAGGCCACCCAGGCGCTCGCGGCGGGTTGCGATGTCGTCCTCGATTGCTGGGCGCGGATGGACGAGATGGTCGAGATCATCGGCCTGCTCCCCGATGCGACGCCAGCGTGCATCGAGCGGCTCGACCGCGCGATGGCGACGACCGGTGCCGACGAGCCGGACGCCGATTTCGCCGAGCTTGTCGCGAAGCGGGACGAACTGCTGGCGCTCGTTCCGGCCTGAGGGGCTTCAATATTCCCCTCCCTGCAAGGGAGGGGCTAGGGGTGGGTTAGAAAAGGCCGGGCTCGATGCCCGGCCTTTTCTTTGTCACCGAATGCATGGTTGGGCTCGCTGCGCTCGCAACCCACCCCCAACCCCTCCCTTGCAGGGAGGGGAGGAGAAGAAAGCGCGATCGAGCCTCAGAGCATCTTGAGATATTCGAGCAGCGCCGCCTTGTCCTCGGCGCTGAACTTGGTTCCGAATTCGTGGCCGCATCGGCTGTTGCCCGAGTTGAGCTGGTCGCAGCCGGTGGTGGTGACCACATGGCTGCCGGTCTGGTCGGCGGCGATGCCGACGCGCTTGATGTCATAGGCGCGGCCCATCTTGAAGCTCGCCGGCCGCTCCGCCGCGGGCTTGAGCAGGTCCTCCAGCGTCGGGACCGATCCGTTATGGAGATAGGGCGCGGCGGCCCAGATCCCGTACATCACCCGCGATTCATACGAACCAGGCTTCACAGCCGTCGCAGCCGCGGGCGACGCAGCCATTGGCTTCTCGCCGAACGCACCGGCAAGGTCCTGCAGCGACTTGGGGAGCTTTCCACTCGTCTTCAGCGCGCCCGTTTCGGCCAGGCTCGCCTTGAACGGATCGGCATTCTGCAGGATCGAGCCGACCACCGAGAAGCCGAGCAGGCTGAACGAAGTGGTCTTTTGCGGGATCGCGGTGCCGAAGGGCGGCACCAGCTTGCCGCCGGCCAGAGAGCCTGAGTCGGCGGTGCGGGCCAGGATATCCCATTCGCGGGTATCGGTGCCGACATTCTGGATCGGCGTCGCCCAAGTTTCCGAGAAGGTGAAGCGGAACTGGCCCTTCTTCTGATCGTGGCAGCTGCCGCAGCTCGGGCTGTCCGGCGTCGACATCGCCCAGACCTGCTGCCCGCGTGCCGCCAGCTTCTGGTCGACCGGCCAGGGCCAGACGGGCGCGCCGATCAGCTTGATCGATCCCTCCAGCTTGCCCAGTCCGCTGAAGTTCGCCGAATTGTTGGCGAGGAAATCGATCCGGCCTCTGCCCTTGTTGACCGGGTGGAAGGTACCGAACACGCCGTACACCTCGCCCAGGTTGCGGGCGAGGCCGAGCAGGTCGTTGCCATTGTCGGCGAAGCCCGGCCACTGGGTCATGTCCTGCTTCGCGGCGTTCCACAGGAAGGGATAGCGCACCGGCGCATCGGCGGGCTGGATATTGCCGGGGATCAGATAGGTCGGCGCCTTGCCGATATCGAGCCCGGTCAGGCGGTTGAAGATCATGCTGACCGCGTCGAGCCTGCCCAGGCCCCAGATATCGGGGGTGCCATAGGCGCGGTCGCGCAGCGTGTCCTCGCGCGTGTACCAGAGCTGCACCGTCGCCTTGAGCTCGCTGACCAGGGCGGGATCGGGATCGGGGCCGAGCACGCTCACCGCGAAGGGCCGGAACGTCGCGTCGCTCTCCAGCACGCGGCCTACCGCATCGATCATGTCGGTCAGCAGGCCCTGGAAGTCGCTGAGCGCCGGGCCGCCATCGACGCGGTAGCTGGTGCCGGACACGTCGATCTCGCGCGTGTGGCAGGCGGCGCAGTTCATGCCCACGACTTCGTTGCCGGTGGTGCCGGTGAGGGTGAAGCCGATCGGCAGGTTGCCGGGCGTGCCCGAGCGATCGGCGAGATAGCCGTAGCGCTGCAGCTTGTCGGCGAGGAACGGCTTGCCGTCGGGCGTGGTGAGCCCCTGGAGCCAGCTATAGGGGATCAGCTGCGATCCCTGGTCCTGCCAGTAGAAGTCCTCGCGGGTGGAAGCGTTCCAGCTGGTGCCCTGGTTGAGATAGACCAGGGGCGACGGATCGAGCGCCTGGCTGTTCACCGTGGAGGCGGGCAGCGCGACGGCGGACAGGCACAGCAGCACCTTCACGGCGCGCGAAAAGCGGACGTGCGACATCAGATTTCCCCCAAACCAAGGCGTGAAACGCCATGCCGGACAAACGAGGGCGACCCTGTGCGATTATCTTTCTTGAATGCCCGGAACCTGATCGGCGCGGCGCCGCCCGTCAATCGGAACAGGGTCCGAAACGGCGCGTATCCGGCCACGCCCATGGGGAAGTGACTTTCCCGCGGCGCTCTGCTTAGCTCGGGACATGTCCGAGGAAGTGGCCGAGACCCTCAAGATCGATATCGACGGCTGGGAAGGGCCGCTCGACGTGCTGCTGGCGCTGGCCCGCACGCAGAAGGTCGATCTGCGCCAGATCTCGATCCTCCAGCTCGTCGAGCAATATCTCGGCTTCGTGAACGAGGCGCGCGAGCTCCGGCTGGAGCTGGCCGCCGACTATCTCGTGATGGCCGCCTGGCTGGCCTATCTCAAGTCCGCGCTGCTGCTTCCCCGCAACCCGGAGGAGACCCCGAGCCCCGAGGACCTGGCACT
Organism: Sphingomonas kyeonggiensis; assembly: GCF_014204495.1. GTDB lineage: Bacteria > Pseudomonadota > Alphaproteobacteria > Sphingomonadales > Sphingomonadaceae > Sphingomonas > Sphingomonas kyeonggiensis_A. Next base: position 141,206 of record NZ_JACHLN010000005.1, read on the forward strand.
GCGCCTGCAGCTGCGTCTCGAGCGCCTCAATGCGATGCGCGAGGCCGGCGCCCGGCTGATGGCGCGCGACCGCACCGGCCGCGACAATTTCTTCCGCGGCGCCCCCGAAGGGCTGCGCGTGCTGCGCAAGGCCCGCTACGAAGCCGAGATCTACGACCTGATCGCCGCCTATGGCCGGATCAGCGCGCGCACTCGCCCGGTGATGCACGTCGTCCAGCAGCGCGACGTGATGACGCTGGAAGCGGCGATCGCGCGCGTCTCCTCGCTGATCGGCACGCGGATCGAATGGAGCACGCTCCAGTCCTTCCTGCCCGAGGATGCGAGCGGCGCCTATGCCAAGTCGGCGCTGGCCTCGTCCTTCGTCGCCGCGCTCGAGCTCGCCAAGCAGGGCAGGGTGGAACTCAAGCAGAAATCGGCCTTCGCGCCGCTCTATCTCAAGGCGACCGCATGACCCCTGAAGACGCCGCCACGCGCGCGGTGGAGGCCGTGCTGTTCGCCTCCGAGAACCCGATGAACCTCGACGAGATCCGCGCCCATGTCGGCACCGAGATGGACGTGCGCGCCGCGCTCGCGGCCCTCGAGGCGCTCTATGCCGGGCGCGGGGTCGAGCTGGTCCGCCGCGGCGACCGCTGGCATTTCCAGACCGCCGCCGATCTCGCCCATCTGCTCCGTCGCAATCGCGAGGAAAGCCGCAAGCTCAGCCGCGCCGGCATCGAGACGCTGGCGATCATCGCCTATCACGAGCCGGTCACCCGCGCCGAGATCGAGGCGATCCGCGGCGTGCAGATTTCCAAGGGTACGATCGACGTGCTGATGGAAGCGAACTGGGTGCGCCCGGCCGGCCGCCGCGAAGTGCCGGGGCGGCCGCTGATGTACGCCACCACCCAGGGTTTCCTCACCCATTTCGGCCTTGCCAGCCGGCGTGATCTGCCCGGAATCGACGATCTCAAGGCCGCCGGCCTGCTCGATCCGGTCGACCTCGCCTTCGAGGCGCTGGGCGAAAGCGAAGGCGCCGACGAGCCCGAAAGTGAAACTGTCACAGACGACGAATAGGGGCGACCCCGCGTAGGCCATTGCCGCTCGTGCGTGCGAGGCCTAGATAGGGCCTGAATCAAGGAGATTTGTTATGGGTATGGGTAGCATCTGGCACTGGCTCGTGCTGGGCTTGATCGCGATCCTGCTGCTCGGTGGCGGTCGTTTCTCGAACATGATGGGCGACGTGGCCAAGGGCATCAAGCAGTTCAAGAAGGGCATGAGCGAGGACGACGCCGACGACAAGCCGGCGACCCGCATCGAAGGCAAGGCGGCTCCCGAGCCGACCGTGCAGCGCGAAGCCGAGACGGCGCGCGAAGAGAAGCTCTGACCCTATCGTCCCCGGCTCAGGGCGCCGGGGACCGCTTCTGGCGAATTGATCGATGCTAGATTTCAACGCGCCCGAGTTTGTCGTGGTCGCCATCGTGGCCCTGATCTTCATCGGGCCCAAGGACTTGCCGAAGGCGATGCGCTTCGTGGGCAAATGGGTCGGCAAGGCCCGTGCGGTCGCGCGCCAGTTCCGCTCGGGCTTCGACAACATGGTCCGCGAGGCGGAGCTTGCCGAGCTCGAGAAGCAATGGGCCGAGGAGAATGCCCGGATCATGTCCGAGCATCCGCCCGCCGCGCTGCCCGCGCCTGAGGCTCCGGAAGTGCATCACGTCGCGGAGGATGCTGCGCCGGTGATGGTCGAGCAGCCTGCGTTCGTCGAGGACACTCCCGCCGTCTCGGCGCCGGCGCCCAAGCCGAAGCGCGCCCGCAAGCCGGCCGCTGCCGCTGCACCCGAGGTTGCGGACGAAGCCGCCGCCAAGCCAGCTCCCAAGCCCCGTGCGCCTCGCAAGAAGGCCGCGCCGCCTGCCGAGGCCGCCGAATGAAGGACATCGACGACACCCAGCAGCCGCTGCTCGAGCATCTGATCGAGCTGCGCCGCCGCCTGTTCTACTGTGTCGCCTCGCTGCTGGTGACCTTCTTCGTCTCCTTCTATTTCTCGAAGGAGATCTACGGGTTCCTCGTCCATCCGCTTGCGGTGGCGGGACAGGACCAGGTGATCTTCACCCAGATCTTCGGGGCGTTCTTCGTCCAGCTCAAGGTCGCCTTCTTCGCGGCGATGATGCTGTCCTTCCCGGTGATCGCCTCCCAGCTCTGGCAGTTCGTCGCGCCGGGCCTGTACCGCCAGGAGAAGAGGGCGCTGCTGCCCTTCCTGCTCGCCACCCCGGTGCTGTTCATCGCCGGCGCGGCGCTGGCCTATTTCATCGCGATCCCCACCGCGCTGCACTTCCTGCTCGGCTATCAGGGCGAGCTGGGCGACAGCGGCGTGCGGCAGACCGCGATGCCCGACGCCGAGAAATATCTCGATTTCGTGATGCAGTTCCTGTTCGCCTTCGGCATCACCTTCCTGCTGCCGGTGCTGCTGATGCTGCTCGAGCGCTCGGGGATCGTTTCCTATGAGCAGCTCAAGGGCGCCTGGCGCTATGCCGTGGTCGCGGCCTTCGCGATCGCCGCGGTGCTGACCCCGCCGGACGTCGGCTCGCAGCTGCTGCTCGCGATCCCGCTGGTCGGCCTCTATTTCCTGTCGCTGATCGCGATCTGGTTCACCCGCCGCCGTCGCCCCGCCGCGACGGAGGATGAGGACAAGGCCGAAGCGGCCGAAGCCTGACGCAAAAAAGGCCCCTCGCGATCCGATCGCGAGGGGCCTTTTCTTTTCCTGCCGGATTACTTGGCGTCGTCCGCCGTCTTGGCGACGGTGTCGCCGGCGGACGAAACGTCCCGGCCCACGCCTTCGATCGTGTTGCAGGCCGAAACCAGCACCGCGCCCGCAAGGGCGAGGCAGGTGATGATCTTACGCATCCTAACTCTCCAGATACCGAACCCGTTCGGGTCGGAAAGGAAATGCTTATCCGCACGCAAACGTTCCGTTTGCGAAGCAACGCGTTGAAGATGCTGGAAAAAGGGAAGGGCCCCGAAAAGTTTTAGGCCCGGAAGCGTCACCGGGGGGGGAGGGTTGACGCTTCCGGGCCCATGTCTTGGATAGCGAGAGCGGGGGGGCAAAAGGTCACTATCCGAAGTACAAAACGGACCAGGCGGTCAGGGGTTCCACGGCTCTCGATCTTTTTTGAAAAAATTTATCGAGATCAAGATTCGGGGAGAGATGCCCTCCAATCCTTACCGCCAGGGCCAAGGGCGGATACGCTCCGGAGGAGCGGACCAGAGCCATGTCGCCCGTCCTGAGCAGTTCCCCGGCGAAGGCCGGGGCCCAGTTTCGGCGCACTATCGAAGGTGCAGGAACCTCTCGAACGACATTGCAACTGGACCCCGGCCTTCGCCGGGGAACCGGAGCGGCTTCTCTAGGCCGCCTCCACATGCGACGCTCGTTGGATATCATCCCAAATCCTCCCCCGGAGGGGGAGGGGGACCAGCGAAGCTGGTGGAGGGGTAATCTCCACGGGCTATGTCGCTTGTGGCGCGCTACCCCTCCACCACCAGCTTCGCTGGCGGTCCCCCTCCCCCTCCGGGGGAGGATTTGTGGGAATGCCGATGCTTGCTGAGCCCCTACGGCTTCCCGGTGATCGCGATCGCCGCCTCATAGGCGCCGGTCAGCGGATCATGGTGCAGCTTGGTGCGCAGCTGGCGGGCCAGGCCGCCGATGATCCGGCCATAGCGGCTCTCCACGAGCGTCTCGAGCGCCGGGCTCTCGACCAGGGCCGGGGACGAAACCCGGAGCAGCGCCCGGTGCTCGTCATCGGGGATCGGCTTGATCGAGATGCGGATCTGCGCGGCGGGATGGCAGTTCATCGCCAGCTCGACGATCTCGGTGAGCAGGAAGGCGACCGCGATCGCCACGTCCTGGTTGACCAGCACCGGGGAGATGTCGAGCGTCACGCCCAGGCCCTGGGCCCGTTCCGGCGCGGTCGCGCGGATGTTCGCCGCCAGCTCGCCGATCACCGATCGTACGTCGAGCCCGCGATTTTCCTCGAGCTCGGCATAATGGTGGCGGTGGACCACGGCGAGCGCATCGACCCGGCGCTGGATCGAGGCATAGGCCTCGGTCGCTTCGTCGCTCTTGGCGCTGCGGGCGTGGAAGTTGATCAGGCTGGCGATCACCTGGAGGTTGTTCTTCACGCGGTGATGGACTTCGCGGGTGAGCTTGGTCTGGCGCACCAGGCCCTCGGCCAGGCCCGCCTCATGCTCCTTCACCGTGCGGCTGATCTCGCGGAACGTGTCGCCCAGCTCGCGGATCTCGGCGGCGGGCATCTCGCCGAAGCGCTTGATGTCGAGCACTTCGCCCGGCTGATAGGTGCCCACGCTGGCGCGCAGGCGTCGCAGCGGGCGGATCAGCAGGATGTCGACCACCAGCCAGCTGATCGCGGCGGCCGCCAGCCACATCAGCACCAGCACCACCGTATTGATGATCATCGGCGAGGTGATCGGGGTGCCGAGCATCGACATCTGGAGCTCGACGCCGTCCAGCCCCAGGTCGTTGGCCACGGTCTCGCGCCGGTCGAGCGGTCCGGCGCCTTCGAGCTTGCGCAGCACCAGCCGGTCGCCATGCCGGAGCAGCGCGGCGCCATATTCGGGGACGAAGCCGCTCGGCTGGGCGATCGAGGCGAGCGCCGCGGCCGGATAATAGGCAATGGCGCTGCCGCCGCGCCGGCCGCCGATGCGCAGCGTCAGCCCGTCCTCGGTCAGTCCGGTGCGAACCTGGCGCGGCTGGAGCTGGTTCTGCGCGGCGGAAACGAAATTCTGGCCGCAGATCACGCGGTCCTCGCCGTCCCGGATCGCGAATCGCGCGCCGGAAGTGGTGGCGAAGGTGCCGGCCAGGCGGGTGCAGGCGGGGGCGTCGTGCGGGTCCGCCTCCAGCGTCTCCAGCGCATTGGAGAGCTGGCCGACATGGTTGACCAGCAGGTCGCGCAGCACGTCCGAGCCTTCGCTGGCGGCGATGCGCAGCCGGGCGCGGGTGTCGGTATCGGCGCTACGGGTGCTCTGCAGGGTCGTGAACAGCGCGATCAGCGCGAGCGGCAACAGGCTGAGGATCAGGTAGAGGAACACCTTGGCGCCGGTCGGCATAGCCCCCAGCGCCGCGGCCGGGCGGAGCCTGGCGCGCGGTTCTTCGTCCGAAATCTCCATGCGTGCGGACTAGTCGAGCTTCTTCAGAAGGTCGAGCAGGTCGTCGGGCACGGCTTCGCCCAAGGCCTCGTCATAGGCCTGCCGCAGCGCCACGCCGACATTGCGACCGGGGCGACCGGTTTCCTTTCCGCCATCATTTTTGGGCGGCTTTTTCATCTTCTCATCCGCGGAATGCACCAATTCCCCCCTGCGCCGTGACGCATGTCACGGCTCGGACTAAAAGCGACCTGTTCCGGATGCAACGTCCGGACCTGAACGAATGCCACCGGTCGCATCGACACGGTGGGCCTGCAACGACACTACGCAGCATCTGCCATGAAACCAATTCCCCCGTCGTTTGTTCCACAGGCGATGCAATATCCGGGGAGGGGCTCCTTCGGGTGGCACGAATTGACATTGCAATAGCTCGGAACGGAGCCGAAACAAGCCGTTCCGCACCGTAGGAGAATAGTTCGACCATGTCGCTTGGACAGCAACTCGCGCCGCACCTTCCGCTGCTTCGCCGTTATGCGCGCGCGCTCACCGGCAGCCAGGTTGAAGGCGATCGCTATGTGCGCGCGGCGCTTGAGGCGATCGTCGCCGCGCCGGACCAGTTCCCCCGCGAAGTCGATCCGCGGCTCGGCCTGTATCGCACCTTCCAGGCGATCTGGCAGTCGACGCACCTCGAGGAAGAGGATGTGATCGAGGATACCACCAATGAGAATGAAGCGATCGCCCGCAAGCGGCTCGCCCGTCTCACTCCCTTGTCGCGCCAGGCGCTGCTGCTCACCACCGTTGAGGGCTTCAGCATCGAGGACGCCGGCTATCTGATCGAAGAGGATGCAGGACAGGTGCAGAAACTCGTTGCGGAAGCCGTGGCCGAGATCGAGCGCCAGACGCGCACCCGCGTGATGATCATCGAGGACGAGCCGCTGATCGCGATGGATCTCGAGCAGATCGTCCGTGACCTTGGCCATGACGTCACCGGTGTCGCGGTCACGCGCGACGAAGCCGTCGCGCTGGCGATGGAGGATCGTCCGGGCCTGGTGCTCGCCGACATCCAGCTGGCCGATGACAGCTCGGGCATCGATGCGGTGAAGGACATCCTCGCCGAATTCTCGGTGCCGGTGATCTTCATCACTGCGTTCCCCGAGCGGCTGCTCACCGGCGAACGTCCGGAGCCGACCTTCCTGATCACCAAGCCGTTCCAGCGGGAAACCGTGAAGACGACGATCAGCCAGGCGCTGTTCTTCGACCAGGCGACCGTTCCGGCCTGACCTGTCCCGCGAAAAATCCGGTGCGGGTTCCATATGGTACGGACCCAAAACGGCTTTCGTTGGTTTTAGGTGCATGGCTGAGAACGACGACTCTGTGCACCTCAGTACCGAGGAAGCCCGCGCCGGCACCACGCCGCACATGACGCGCTATGTACTGGGCTTCAGCCTGGTGCTGGTTGTCGTCGCGTTCGCGATCATCCTTCTTCTCTGACGGAAAGATCGGCGCGAATATGCTGGCAATCGCGGACACCAAGCCTATCTCTGGAAACGGTCGCCTGGCGACCAACGCAAACAAGCGGGAACGAATGAGCCAGTCCGAACAGCCCGAGGACAAGGGGACCGAGGCGCCGCAGGAGCATGTCTCGCTCTCCGATCCCGAGTTCAAGAAGCAGCTCGCCGTGGTCATCCCGCACCTGCGCGCCTTTGGCCGCTCGCTGTCGGGCAGCCGCGATCTCGCGGACGATCTGGTCCAGGAGACGCTGCTCAAGGCATGGGCCGCGCGCAAGCGCTTCCAGGCCGGGACCAACATGCGCGCCTGGACCTTCATCATCCTGCGCAACCTCTATTTGAGCCAGATGCGGCGTGCGCGGTTCAAGGGTGAGTGGGATGATCTGGTGGCGGATCGAATCCTTGCGGCACCGGCCAGTCAGGACCGCCATGTCGAACTTTCGGACATGCAGCGGGCCCTGCTCCATCTGCCGCAGCCCCAGCGCGAGGCGCTGATCCTGGTCGGCGCGGGCGGCTTCGCCTATGAGGAAGCCGCCGAGATCTGCCAGGTCGCGGTCGGCACGATCAAGAGCCGCGTCGCCCGCGGCCGCGTCGCGCTCGAGCACCTGCTGAGCGAGGGCCAGCTACCCTCGCGCCGGATCGAGCCGGGCACCGCCGAGGGCAAGACCGCGCTCGATACGATCATGGGCGAAGTCGAGGACCTCAGCCGCGAACGCGAGCCGCGGTCGGAATAAGCTCTTCCCGAGCGGGAAAACGAAAAGGCCGCGTTCCCCATGGGGAGCGCGGCCTTTTCGGGTGTGCCTGGCGGCGGCGCCGATACTAGCGCCGGTCGTCCCTGCTGAGCTGGCGGAGCATCGCCGCCATGTCGTCGGGAAGACCCAGGTCCCGCGCATAGGCGTCGCGCAAGGCAAGCCCGATCGCGTCGCTGGCGCGCGGCGCCTCGACCCGATATGCGGGCTGGCGGGCATCGCTGGCCGTGGCTGAAGTCGTCTGGTTCATGTTGCTAGAACAATTCAGTGCGCATTTTGTTGCTTGACTTTCCGCAACGCACCGTTTCGCAGGTGATTGAATCCGTGACTGACACGCATCTTCCTCCCGATCTTGCCGACGCCGTATCGAGGGCGAGCGCACATGCGCCGTTCCTCGATCATCTGCTCACGCGCGAGGCCGCGCTGGTGGCTGGCCTCGAGCGCGCGCTCGCGGATCCCCGCGCCGCCGCTGCCGCCATCGCCGATGAACTGGGCGAGGGCGCGCGGCTGCGCATCGAGCGTCGCCGGCTGGCCCTTATCGTCGCGCTGGGCGATCTCTCCGGCCGGTTCGACCTCACCCGTGTCACCCATTTGCTCAGCGATTTCGCCGATGATGCGCTGGACCGTGCGATCCGCGCGGCCATCCTCGAACGCACGCCGGACGCCGAACCGCGCGGGTTCGCGGCGATCGCGCTGGGCAAGCAAGGTAGCCGCGAGCTCAACTATTCGTCGGATATCGATCCGATCCTGATCTTCGACCCCGAGACCTTGCCCTGCCGCCCGCGCGAGGACGTGCAGGAAGCCGCGGTGCGGATCGGGCGGCGGGTAGTCGAACTGCTCCAGACCCGCGACGAGCATGGCTATGTGCTGCGCGTCGACCTGCGCCTGCGTCCGTCGCCCGAAGTCACTCCGATCGTGCTGCCGGTCGAAGCGGCGATCTCCTATTATGAGAGCCAGGCGCTGCCCTGGGAGCGCGCCGCGTTCATCCGCGCGCGGGCCTGTGCCGGCGATCTCGGCCTGGGCGGCTATTTCCTCGATGCGATCCGCCCGTTCGTCTGGCGCCGCGCGCTCGATTTCGGCACGATCCGCGAGATCCGCGACATCAGCCGCCGTATCCGCGATCATTATTCGCAGGCCCAGGCGTTCGGCCCGGGCTATGACCTCAAGCGGGGCAGGGGCGGCATCCGCGAAGTCGAGTTCTTCGCCCAGATCCACCAGCTCATCCATGGCGGCCGCGAGCCGGCACTGCGTGCCCCCGCCACCCGCGACGCGCTCGCCGCGCTGGCCGAGGCCGGGCGGATCAGCGCCGACGAGGCGCATGACCTCACCGCCGCCTATGTCCAGCTGCGCACGATCGAGCATCGCCTGCAGATGGTCGACGATCGCCAGACCCACGAGCTGCCCGAGAGCCTGGCCTCGCTCGACAATGTCGCCCGGCTCCACGGCCTGGAAGATGGTGGCGCGCTGACGGCGCTGCTCAAGCCCTATGTCACTCGCGTCGGCACGATCTATGACAGCCTGGCGGGCGAAGAGGAGCAGCGCCTGCCCAGCGAAGCCGCGCCGCTCGAGGCGCAGCTGGCTGCTGCCGGCTTCGAGCGCCCCGACGGCGCCACGCGCATCGTCCAGGGCTGGCGTGCCGGCACCTATCCGGCGCTGCGTACCCCCGCCGCGCGCGAGGCGCTGGAATCGGTGCTGCCCGGCCTGATCCAGGCCTTTTCGCGCGCGCCGGACACCGTCCATGCGATCACCCGCTTCGACGCGATGCTCTCGCGCCTGCCCAGCGCGATCAACTTCTTCCGCCTGCTCGAGGCCCAGCCCGGCATGGCCCAGCTGCTCGGCCAGATCCTTTCGCTGGCGCCGACGCTGGCCGAGCAACTCGGCCGCCGCGCGGAGCTGCTCGACGGCCTGATCGACGCAACCGCGCTCGAGCCCGTGCCGGACATCGAGACGCTCGCCGCCGGCATGCGCGGCTGGGAGCCGGGATCGGACTATCAGTACCAGCTCGAATTCGTCCGCCGCTTCGTCAACGAGAAGCGCTTTGCCCTTGGTGCGCAGATCGTCGCGGGGGCCAGCGATCCGCTCGAAGTCTCGGCCGGCTATGCCCGTGTCGCGGAAGCGGCGATCGGGACGCTGGCTGCCGCCACGGTCGAGGAATTCGCGCGCAATCACGGCGCGGTGCCGGAAAGCGAGCTGGTGATCCTCGCGCTTGGTCGGATGGGCGGGCAGGCGCTCACCCATGCCTCGGACCTCGACCTCGTCTATCTCTTCACCGGCGATTATGCGGCCGAGAGCGACGGCGCCAAGCCGCTTGGCGCGGTGATGTACTACAACCGGCTCGGCCAGCGCGTAACCGCCGCGCTCTCGGTACCGACCCCCGCCGGCCCGCTCTACGAAGTCGATACCCGCCTGCGTCCCTCGGGGGCGCAGGGGCCGCTGGTCGTCTCGCTCGAAGGCTTCGAGAAATACCAGCGCGAGGATGCCTGGACCTGGGAGCATATGGCGCTCACCCGCGCCCGGCCGGTCTACGGCTCGCCGCAAGCCCGTGCCAAGGTCCAGGCGATCATCGACGAAGTGCTCGGAGGTGCCCGGCCGGCGCGCGACATTCCCGCCGAAGCCGCGAAGATGCGGGCCGACATGGCCGGCCACAAGCCGCCCCAGGGGCCGCTGGACGCCAAGCTGCTGCCCGGCGGGCTGGTCGACCTCGAGTTCGCGGTCCATGTCACCCAGCTCGTCCATCGCGCCGGCTTCGAGCCGCGCCTGGGCCCGGCGATCGACGAACTGGCGGGGCAGGGGCTGCTGCCGCCTTCGATGCGGGCCGCGCATGATTTCCTCACCCGGTTGCTGGTGACGATGCGCCTCGTCGCCCCCGATGCGCAGGAGCCGCGCGCGCCCACCCAGGCGCTGATCGCCCGCGCGCTCCGCCTCGAGAGCTGGGACGAGGTGGTTGCGCAGCTGGAGCAGACCCGGCAGGAGGTCCGCCATTGCTGGGCCGCTGTCAGCGGCGCGGCCTGAGGAGATTCACATGGCACTGGAAGAAGGCGACAAGATCCCCGCGGTCAGTCTCGACGGCACCGAAGGCGAAGCGATCGCGCTGGCGGACAAGATCGGAAAGCCCTTCGTCCTCTATTTCTATCCCAAGGACGATACCTCGGGCTGCACGCGCGAGGCGCAGGACTTCTCGGCGCTGATCCCCGAATTCACCGCGCTCGGCGCCGAGGTGCTGGGCGTATCGAAGGATCCGCCGATCAAGCACCAGAAGTTCATCAACAAGTACGACCTCACCGTGCCGCTCGCCACCGACACTTCGGGCGCGGCGATGGAATCGTTCGGCGTGTGGGTGGAGAAGCAGCTCTACGGCAAGCGCTACATGGGCATCGATCGCTCGACCTTCCTGTTCGACGAGGAAGGCAAGCTGTTCCGCGCCTGGCGCCGCGTCCGCGTGCCGGGCCATGCGGTGGATGTGCTTGAATCGATCAAGGAAATGCAGGCCCGCTGATGCGGTGGCTGCTCGCCCTGGCAGCGGCATCGTCGCTCGCGGCTCCGGCCCAGGCGCAGGACCTGCCGGCGGTGCCGCGCGCGCTGCTCAACACGGCTGCGCTGGTCTGCGTGAAGATCGACCGCGAGGGCAGGGTGGACGCCTTCCTGCTCGATTCGAAGGGCGACGCGGTGCGCGACAAGGCGGTGCTCGACTGGTTGCGCGGGCTCAGATGGCCGGCCGGCGACGGGGAGGGGCGCAACCGCTGGTTCCCGATGCCGGTGCAGTTCGGCGACGTTCCCGCACCGGAAATGCCCGCGGGCTGCGCGCCCGGTTCGGACCGTACCTGACATGGCCCGCAGCGTTGCCGAAGCCTGCCGTGCGGTGCTCACCGCGGCGGCACCGGCCGACAAGGTCAAGGCCGCTCGCGCCGCCGCGCGCGATTGGCGGCTTGGCCGGCTCGCCTTCGCCTTCGACGTGGCGATGCCCGATCGCCCGGCGCGCCCGGACCGGCCCGAGCTGCTCCCGCCCAACCGCATGCCCAAGCGCGGCAAGGGCGGCTCCGAACGCGGCCGCATCGCGCTGATCCACGCGCTCGCCCATATCGAGTTCTCCGCGATCGACCTGGCGTTCGACGCCGTCGGCCGCTTCGGCGGCGAATATCCACGCGGCTTCACCGATGATTGGATGGGGGTAGGCGCCGACGAAGCGATGCACTTCGCCTTGCTCGATCGCCGGCTCAAATCACTCGGCAGCTTCTACGGCGCACTGCCCGCGCATGACGGGCTGTGGGACGCCGCGGCGGAGACCGCGCATGATTCGCTTGCGCGCCTCGCCGTCGTGCCGATGGTGCTGGAAGCGCGCGGGCTCGACGTCACGCCGGCCACGATCGAGCGATTTTCCGCGGCGGATGATGCAGTTACCACCCGCATCCTCACACGGATCGTGAACGATGAAATTCGCCATGTCCGGGCGGGAACCACCTGGTTCGAATCGCGTTGTCGCGAATTGGGCCGTGTCCCGCATGCAACATGGCATGCGCTGGTTGCACGTCACTTTCGCGGAGCAATTAAGCCTCCGTTCAACGACTCGGCGCGCGACTCAGCCGGTTTGTCCCGGGAATATTACCAACCTCTTGCGACGACCTGATCCATCTGGCCAAAAGCCATCCGTCCAGAAGGCGGAGGGGCTGCTTGCTGCGACAGTGGATAAATGAAGTACGGTCGCCGGGTCGCTTTTCGGTGCTGACTTCCATGAACTTGCCGGGGAATCATGGCCAAGGCGTCGAACACCAAAACCGCTACTGCTGCTCAGCGGTTCCGTGCTTTCTTCACTACCCGCGATTTTATTTTCCATGACGGCCGCGATCTGAAGCGCTTCAGCATCGCCGGGCGCACCCAGGCGCTGCTCGCCGGCGTGGGCACCGTCACCGTGCTGTTCTCCGCCTATGGCGTGGCTCAGGCCGCAGTCGGCGCGATCGCGATCAGCGGCGTGACCGGCACGCCCTCGTCGCCCGAGGCGCAGGTCGCCCAGATGCGCGATCAGGTCGAGAAGATGCAGGCCGATGTCGCCGCCGCCAAGGAGGCCGCCCGCCTCCAGGCCGCGCGCGTCGAGCAGCACCAGGCCCTGATCAGCGCCACGCTCACCGGCAAGGGCGATCGTGCCGTGATCGAGCAGCCGCTCCCCAATGCTTCGGCCCGCACCAGCGCCGTCGCCAGCGAAGTCCTCGCCCCGCTCAAGCAGGTCGAGGCGCGCCAGGTCGCGATGGCCGGCAAGGCCCGCGCCGCCGGCGAAGCCCGCTACCAGCGCACCGCCGGTGAGCTCCGCCGCCTCGGCCTCTCGCCCGAGCGCTACGTCAAGGTCCCCGCGATGGGCGGCCCGTACGAGCCGATCGACAATGACGGCGCCAATGGCAGCGACGCTGCGGCCGAAGCCGCCGACGCCCAGTTCCGCGCGCTGTTCGTCACCTGGAAGAAGCTCGACGTGCTCGAGCAGACGGTGATCTCGGTCCCGTCGATGCAGCCGGTCGACAAGCTCACCTTCACGTCGAACTATGGCGTCCGCTCGGATCCGTTCCGCGGCACCGCGGCGATGCACGCCGGCGTCGACATCCCCGGCGCGATCGGCACCCCGATCTACGCGACCGCCGACGGTGTCATCAGCCATGCCGGCCGCCAGGGCGGTTATGGCAACCTCGTCCAGATCAACCATGGCCGCGGCATCGAGACGCGCTATGGCCACCTCTCGAAGATTCTCGTCGCCGACAACACCCGCGTGAAGCGCGGCCAGCTGATCGGCCTGATGGGCTCGACCGGCCGCTCGACCGGCAGCCACCTCCATTATGAGGTGCGGGTCGACGGCAAGGCCGTGAACCCGATCCCGTTCCTGCAGACCGGCGAGTATCTCGCCTCGGTGCAGGACCGCGTCCAGGGCGGCGTTGGCGGCCCCGCGAAGAACAAGTAAGCCTGATTTCAGGAGAGGAAGAGGGGCTGCCCGCGAAGGCGGCCCCCTTTTCTTTTTGGGTCCCGGTCGTCCCGGTTCGAAATCCTGGTCTTCAGTTCCCCGGCGAAGGCCGGGGCCCAGTTTCGGCGCAGGCTGTTAGGACGGTCAAACCTCTCGAACGGCATTGCAACTGGGCCCCGGCCTTCGCCGGGGAACGGCCGGGCTAGTGGCACGCGTATCCAGGCCCGTCTGACCCGGGCATTGTGAGGAAGTGTTTCCTCGCCACCCCCGCCGGTTGCGCGCGCCCCAAGCCTTCTCCATCCGCCTGACAGACGCCGGCCGCCAAGAGCCGGTGCGCCGCAGGAGATGAACCCATGAGCATCGTTCTCGCGCTCGGGCTGGCGCTTGCAGCCCCGGAACCGGTCCATTCCACCCTCGAGCATCGCGCCCGCTTCGATCACGCCGGCGAAAGCGTCGATACGCACTACCGCGCGCGCGTCGTGCTGGTTCGGCGCCAGCTCGGTTCGGTCGCCAAGGCGGGCGTTCCGTCGACACTGCGTTGCAGCTGGCGGGCGCATCTGCGCATCGATCGAGAGGCGCGTTTCGGCGAGGCGCGGCGCTTGAGCCGCAGCATCGATCGCAAGGCGATCCTCGCAGGCAGCCGTCCCGGCTGGTGCGGCGCCAGCGACACCGCGGTGGACCGCGAAGTCGCCCGCCGCGCCGAGGAGATCCGCACGCATCTGCTGGCGGTCGCCGGCGAGGACCGGGACGTGCTGAAGGCGGCGATCGAGCCGAGGGGCGCGGGCCGCTGAAGAGGATGATGGTGAAGCGTATCAAGTTCATATCGTTGGCGGCGCTGCTCCCGGCCCTGGCCGGCGGTGCGGCGCATGCCCAGGACCTGTCCGGCGGCGTCGAGCTCGCGACCGACGAGAGCCGTCGCGGCCTCAGCTGGAGCGAAGGGCGGGTGGCGGCATCGGCGGATGCACTGGTCGCTCTCGGCGCGCTGGAGGCCTCCGCCCGCATCGTCAGCACCCGCGATTCGGCCCGGCATGCCGGCGCCGATGCGGTGGCGGACCTCGAACTGGGTGCGGCAACCGACGCCGGCCCGTTCCGGCTGCGCGGCCATGTGACCGCCCATGTCTTCACCGGTGCGCGCGAGCGGATGGACTATGTCGAGCTTGGCGGCCGTGCCAGCTACACACTGGGGCCGCTCCAGCTCGGCGCCGGCGCGGTCTATGCGCCGGACCAGCGCGCGATCGGCGGCGACAGTCTCTACGTCTTCGCCTCCGCCAATGCCGGCGTCCCGAGGACACCGCTCTCGGCGTCCGCCTCGGTCGGCCGCTCCACGGGAAGCACCGACGATCCGCTCCGGTCCGCCCGCCTGCGTCCGCTCGGCACCTATACCGACTGGCGGCTGGGGCTGGAGTTCAACAAGTTCCCCTTCACGCTGGGCGTCGACTATGTCGGCACCAACATCGATCGTGGGGCGACCAGTTCGCCCTTTGCCGATCTCGGCAACAGCGGAGACCGGGTGATGGGGCGCGTGCGGCTGTCGTTCTGAGGCGGGCAGGGCGTCTCAGTGTCCCTCTATCGTCCCCCAGACGCGGCTGAAATCGCGCCTCGCCAGGTCCTGGGGCGAAATCCAGAAGGTGCATTCGCCGACATCGCCGAACATCCAGCCGAGCCCGCCGTCCGTGGACAGACTCAACAGGCAGACGGTCGGATCGTTCACGGATAGCGCTTCCTGGGCGGAAGGCGCATGGCCGAGCATCTGCGAGAACTGGACGCCAAACACCGATCCTCCGCAGAACAGCGGCGCCATGATGTCGTAGCTCGAATGGGAGATCAGCGACGCCCGTTCCGGATTGCCGGCAAAGGCGCGGACGACGGCGGCGCTCGCCTCGGTGATGGCGTTCGATACGATGCCATTGAACGGAAGGCTCGGACGCTTGGGCAGCGACGCGATCCAGGCACGGAAATCGGCACGGTCCGCGCCGGCCACCGGATCGCCCGCCGGCTCGCCGCCAGCCCGCGCGATCCAGTCCTGCGCGGCCGACGTCGTGGCGGCGGGGTCGTCGAAACCGGCCCGGCCCGCCGCGATCTGCACGGTCAGCGCGCGGCAGAAGAAATCGACATGTGACCAGAGCTGCGGAAAGGCATCGGGTGCAGCGTCGTCGCCGTAGAGCTGCAGCGCGACCGCGGTCGAATGCCCGTTCCATTCCTCCTCGGGGCGGGGCTCCTGCGTCGCGCGGTAATATTCGGCGTCCCGCCTGCGCTCCAGCATCTCGTCATATGCCTCGACGATCTCCTCGATTTCGCCGGCACGTTCCACCCACGCCGGAAAGCGCGGCTTCCCGAACAGTCGCGCCGGGTTGAGCTGTCCCCAGTCGAAGGGAGGCGAGATCGCTTCGTGGACAGCGCTTCCGTCCGGCCAGCTATCGAACCGGAGCGGCTGGATCGGCCATTCGACATAGAGATTGGGGCCGGGTTCGTCGCGGTGAAGAAAGGGCCGTGCGAAGGGCGGCGGATAGAGGCCGCCGATGGGCGGAAGATCGTCCGGAGCAGCCCGTAGCGGCGTCAGCGCGAAGGCATCCTGGACATAGAGCACCCGGCAGGCTTCCTGCGGCCGATCCGCATCCCAGACCTGCTCGTCATCGCTTCGTCCGAAGAAGAACAGCACGCCGCGTTCCGGAAGCGGCGACGGATGGCCGATGTCCGCGCAATCGATCTGGGCAAGGAAATGGAGGGGCACGCCCGACGGCATGCGTGGCCATTCATGATGCTCGGGAAGGCGAGGCAGGCCGCCGAACTTGCTGTTGGTCCGCGGCGCGCTGTGCGGCGGATAGGGGCGATGGAGCAGCACGGCGTCCCGGCGATAGCGGGCCAGCAACTTGTCTATGATCCGCTCGGCTGCCTCGGTCATCAACACTCCCCCTTTTGCGGCCGACTGCGGATCGGTCGCCCCGGTGAAAGGCTAGCTTGGGCGAGGGATGCCGACAATGCGCGGAGGGGCCTTCGCGCCATAGCGGATCCGATCGCGCGGGATTATTGACTAATCGTTCCACAATACCTAATTGCGATTCATGGCACGACCACGCGAATTCGATCGGGATGCGGCGCTGGAAAAGGCGATGCGCGTCTTCTGGGCCAAGGGCTTTGCCGCCACCTCCACCGACGACCTGATCCAGGCGATGGGGATCGGCCGGCAGAGCCTGTACAACGCCTTTGGCGGCAAGCAGGATCTCTATCGCGAGGCGCTGGCCGCCTATCAGCGGGGCACCATCAGCGGGCACCTGAGGCGGCTGGATTCCCGGGCATCGCCGATCGAAGGGCTGTACGAATTGCTGCACGGCCTCACGCCCCAGGACGACGCCGAGCGTGCGCTCGGCTGCATGGGCGTCGGCTCGGTGAGCGAGTTCGGCACCGGCGATCCGGCGCTGGTCGAGCAGCGCGGCAAGGCGGGCACCTTGCTGGGCACACGCATCGCCGATCGTATCCGCGAGGGGCAGGGGGCAGGGGAGATCGATCCCGGCCTCGATCCCGTCCAGGCCGCGGCCTTCATCCAGATGACCATGACCGGGCTCCAGCTTGCCGCGCGCGGTGGTGCCGGGGCGGAGGATCTCGCCGCCATGGCCCGCTTCGCCGTCGATCGCCTGCGCAAGGGCTGAGGCTGCGGCGTATCGCCGGGGAATATCTTCATTTGCCTAGTTATTGACTGATCTATCAAGAAAGGAAGTCCAGATGAACGTTCAAGCAGGTGACGCGCGCAAGGTCGCGCTGGTTTTCGGCGGCTCGCGCGGGATCGGCGCCGCCGCGGTCGAGCGGCTGGCGCGGGAGGGCCATGCCGTCGCCTTCACCTATGTCTCGCGGCCCGATGCGGCCGAGGCGCTGGTCAGCAAGGTTGCGGTGGCCGGGGGCGCGGCACTGGCGATCCAGGCCGACAGCGCCGATCCCGCCGCGATCCGCGCGGCGGTGGAACAGGCGGTCGCGCATTTCGGCGGTCTCGATACCGTTGTGGTCAATGCCGGCATCCTGCGGCTCGGTTCGGTCGATACGGTCAGCCTGGAAGAGCTCGACCAGATGATCGCGATCAACATCCGCGGCGTCTACCTCGCGATCCAGGCGGCGATCCCGCATCTGCCTGACGGCGGACGGATCGTCACGATCGGCAGCAACACAGCGGTGCGCACCGGCCATCCCGGCTCGAGCGTCTACCAGTTCACCAAGGCGGCGGTCGCGGCGATGGTGAAGGGGATCGCGCTCGACCTCGCGCCGCGCGGGATCAGCGTCAACAATGTCCAGCCAGGGCCGATCGATACCGACATGAATGCCGGCGCGATCGAGATGCTGGCGGAGAAGAGCCCGATGCGGCGGGTGGGCCGTCCGGCCGAGATCGGCGGGCTGATCGTCTGGCTGGCCGGCCCCGATGCGGGCTACATGACCGGCGAGAGCCTCACCATCGACGGCGGCTGGGTGCTCTAGGCCAGGCAGGGCGGTGACCTTCCGGTTGCCGCCCGCATGCATTGCTTCGCGGGCCTCGCTACCCTATCTCGGCGCCATGGCAACGCTTACCCAGCCCGAGATCGGCCTGACCCCGTCCGCCGCGGCCCGTGTCGCGGCGATCGCGACGAAGCAGGGCAAGCCGGCGATCCTGCGCCTTTCGGTCGAGGGGGGCGGCTGTTCGGGCTTCCAGTACAAGTTCGGCTTCGCCGATGCGGTGGAAGGCGATGACAGCGTGGCGGAGCTCGACGGGGTGAAGCTGGTCGTCGATTCGATCAGCCTCGATCTGGTGCGCGGCTCGAGCGTCGATTTCGTCGACAATCTCGGCGGCGCGCATTTCACCGTGATCAATCCCAATGCCGCGTCCGGTTGCGGCTGCGGCACCAGCTTCTCGGTCTGAGGCGGAAGAGACCCTTGCCCAAGATCGTCACCTACAATGTCAACGGCATCAAGGCGCGGCTGGAGCGCCTGACCGAGTATCTGCGCGAACAGCAGCCCGATGTGGTCTGTCTGCAGGAGCTGAAGAGCTCGGACGAAACGCTCCCGGTGGGGGATTTCGAATCCCTCGGCTACGGCGCGGTCTGGCATGGCCAGAAAGGTTTCAACGGCGTCGCGGTGCTGGCCAAGGGGCAGCAGCCGGTCGAGCGCCAGCGCGGGCTCGAGGGCGATCCCGAGGACGTCCATAGCCGCTATATCGAAGTCGAGATCGGCGAGTTGGTCGTCGCGTCGATCTACCTGCCCAACGGCAATCCGCAGCCGGGCCCGAAGTTCGACTACAAGCTCAAGTGGATGGAACGGCTGGCCGATCGTGCCCGCGTGCTGCTCGCCGAGGAGCGGCCGGTGGTGCTGGCGGGCGACTATAACGTCATCCCCAATGACGACGACACCTTCTCGGTGCGCGCCATGCAGGAGGATGCGCTGATGCAGCCCGAGAGCCGCGAGCGCTATCGCGCGCTGCTCGCCCAGGGCTGGACCGATTCGCTGCGTACCCGGTATCCGAGCGGCGGCATCTGGACCTTCTGGGACTATCAGGCGGGCGCCTGGCAGCGTGACGCGGGCTTCCGCATCGATCACCTGCTGCTCAGCCCGATCGCCGCCGATCGCTTCCTGGGCGCCGGTGTCGACAAGGAGTATCGCGGCCGCGAAAAGGCCAGCGACCACGCGCCGACCTGGGTCTCGCTCCGCTAGTTCCAACACGCGCGCGGCTCCGACTCGCGGAAGTACACAAAGTACAGGCCAAGAAGCGTTTCCGGCCGGCTCCAGGCCGGCCGGATAGCTTGGATTGCGACGCGCTCCGCAACCTTGTTGCGTGCGTGGGATCCTATTCGTCCAACAGCGTCAAAGAGCGGCCGGCACCGCGCCTGGCCGCATGAGCCAAACAGACGAAATCCTACATTGCAAGCGGCACCGGACGACGCCGGCATGTCCGCCGCGTCCGCTTTCGGACGGTGCCATTGTCCGTTTCCGGACGGCGGGTCCGCGAAAATCCCAATATTTGGCGTGTATTACCGTGCTATAGCACGTCATCACTTAGTCATAATAGGCTAAGTCATTGAATTTCCGTAACTCTCAAAACTGGCACGCCGATTGCGAAGCATGGGGCACAGGCGGGAAGGAGCGCCTGTCATGTCTGCAAGTAGAGGAGTTGAGGATATGATCAGCAAGCCCATCCAGTCCGCCTGCCTGGCCTTCGCGGCCACCGTTACCCTGGTCGCCGGCGCGGTTTCGCCCGCCATGGCGCGCAGCAATGATCCGGCCAAGGAAGCCCCGAAGAAGTCCGACGATCAGTCCGACAAGGCGATGCAGAAGAAGTACTGCGTCCAGGGCCCGTCGACCGGCACGATGTTCCCGAAGCGCGAGTGCCACACCCGCGCCGACTGGATCGCGCTGACCGGCAAGGACCCCCTCAAGAAGGACTGAGCGGCCCCCGCCGTCCCCGTGCGGCGAACGGTCCGCGACGCCCCCTCGCATCGAACCGTTCGCCCGCTCGTGCCCCCCGATCCCAAGGAATCCCCATCATGACCCGCAAGTCCATTTTCTCCGCCGCAGCTGCCCTGCTGGCTGGTGCAACTCTCGTCGCCGGTGCCGTCTCCCCCGCCGCCGCTGCCGTGAATGATCCGGTCAAGTCAAAGCAGGAGGTTGCTGCGGCGAAGGCCGACAGCCGCAAATACTGCATCTATCTTGAAGCTGCGACCGGAACGCGCATCCAGAAGCAGGAATGCCGCACCCGGGCCGACTGGCTCGACCAGGGTGTCGACCCGCTCGAGCTGAAGAAGCAGGCGCGCTGAAGCCCAGGGAGGGCGCCCGCGGCGGCTTTGTAAGCGTTCGCCGCCGCGGGTAGCGCTCTTCCGGTCCCCAGGCCGGCACCGGCCTGTTCCCATTGCAACCGGGAACAGGCCGGTCGTGGCCGTGCAGGACCGGCGCCGTCAGAGCGGCTTCTGGTAGATGACGTACTCGCGGTTGATGCGGGAATCGATCGCGCTGGCGATCGCATTCATCCCCTGGTTGTCGTCCAGGATCCAGCCGATCTCGCCGCGGCTCGCGCCATAGGTCTCCACCGCCGCGCGGCGGATATATTCGATCATCATGAAGGCCAGCTGGCTCGCCATGCGCGAGCTCTGCAGCCGCTTGACCACGCCCATCAGCGGCACGCGCGCGGTGCGCGCCTTGGGGCGCTGTAGCCACAGCAGCAGCTTGGCCCAGCCGAACGGGAGCAGCGAACCCTTGAGCGGCTTCAGCGGCTCGTTGAGATCGGGCAGGGTGACCATGAACGCCACCGGCTCGCCGTCATATTCGGCGATGCGGATCAGGTCGTTGAACACCAGCGGCTTCAGCTTCTTGCCGACATCGGCGATTTCGGGCGGCGTCAGCGGCACGAAGCCCCAATTGTCCGACCATGCGTCGTTGAGGATGGCGAGGATGATCTCGGCTTCCTGATCGAACTTCGACTTGTCGACCATGCGCACGTTGATGCGCTCGTTCTTCTCGCCGGCCGCGACGATGCGCTGGACGAGCGGCGGGAATTGCTGGGTGACGTCGAGCTCATAGGTGAGCAGCTTCTTGGCTTCCTTGTAGCCCGCCGCTTCGATCCAGGCCTGATAGTGCGCCGGATGATGGCCCATTAGCACGGTGGGGGAGTGGTCATGCCCCTTCACCAGCAGGCCGGGCTCCTCCCAGATCGACAGGCTGACCGGGCCGAGCGCCTTGGTCATGCCCTTGCCGCGCAGCCAGTCCTCGGCGGCGTTGATCAGCGCCTTGGCGGCGTTCTGGTCTTCCGCCTCGAACAGGCCCCAGAAGCCGGTGCCTGGGCCAAAGCCCTGTTCCGGCGGCATTTCCAGCGCAAGGAAATCGATGTGCGCCGAGATGCGGCCCACCGTCTCCCCGTCGCGCTCGGCGAGGAAATACTGCGCTTCGGCATGGCTGAACCAGCCATTCTTCTTCGGGCTGATCGTCGCCGCCACTTCGTCGCGCAGCGGCGGCACCCAGTGCGGGTCGTTGCCGTTGAGGCGGTAGGCGATCTCGATGAACTGCTTGGTGTCGCGCTTGGAAGAGACGGGACGGATGCTGAGCGGGCCGCTGGGCAAGGGAAAAGCCCTTCTGTTGGTTTGATTCAGCGCAATGCAGTCTTCCGCCACGGGGCCAGTGTCAAGCGCGGCGTTTCGGGGCGGGAGATGCCTCCACCTGACCCCTGGAATGCCACCATAAAGCCACTATCTCCCGCCAAATGGCAGACATCATGACGAAATCGCTTGCCCTGAAGATCGACGATGCGGAGCTGGAAACGGCCCCGGCATCGGCGCGTATCAAGCTTTCCGGCGTGCCCGACGACCGTGCGATGCTGCGCGCCGCGGCCGAGCTGACGCGCGACCTGCACACGCCCAACAAGCGCATCTACTGGACGGACATGCTCGTCTCGGCCGGCATCGGCTATGCCGCGTTCGCCGCGACGATCCTGGCGCCGACCTGGCCGCTGGCGCTGGTCGCCGGCGTGGTGGCGGTGCTCGCGCTCTATCGCGCCAGCCTGTTCATCCACGAGATCACCCACCTCAAGCATTCGCTGCTGCCGAACTTCCGGCTGGTGTGGAACCTGATCCTCGGCGTGCCGCTGCTCGTGCCCTCGTTCATGTACGAGGGCGTGCACACCATGCACCACGCCCGCACCCGCTATGGCACGGTCGAGGATCCCGAATATCTGCCGCTCGCGCTGATGAAGCCGTGGACGCTGCCGATGTTCCTGCTCGTCTCGATGCTGTTGCCGGTGGCGATGCTGATCCGCTTCGGCGTGCTCACCCCGCTGTCGCTGGTGATCCCGCCGCTGCGCCGCCTTGTCGTCGCGAAATATTCGGGCCTGCAGATCAACCCTAAATTCTCGCGCCGCGCGCCCGAGGGCGAGTTCCGCACCCAGTGGTACTGGCAGGAAGCAGGCGCGTGCATTTTCTCGATCGCGCTGATCACCGCGGTGGCGACGGGTGTCGTCTCGCTGCATGCCTTCGGCGTCTACCTCGCGGTGGTCGCCGGCGTGGCGGTGATCAACCAGGTCCGCACCCTCGTGGCGCATCTCTGGGAGAATGACGGCGAGCCGCTCACCGTGACCGCCCAGTATCTCGACAGCGTCAACGTGCCGACGCCGGGCTTCCTGGCCTATCTCTGGGCGCCGGTCGGCCTGCGCTACCACGCGCTGCACCACCTGCTGCCGAGCCTGCCCTATCACGCGCTCGACGAGGCGCACCGCCGCATCTCGACCGCGCTGGAAGAGGCGTCGGCCTATCACAAGGCCAACTATCCCACGCTGCGCGGGCTGATGCACCGCCTCGCCGCCAGCACGATGGGCGCCCGCTAAACCAGCGGACTGGACGAAACAGAAAAGGCCGGGCAGCGATGCCCGGCCTTTTTGTTTGTCTGCCTGTCGACCCAAGCTGCTCCCCGGCGAAAGCCGGGAAGCAAGGTGGAAGGCAATATGCGATCAGCCCCTCAAATCGGCGACCATTCGATCGCTTCCTCGCCGTCATCGTCCTCGTCGACCTTGTCATGCTCGCCGCCGATTTCCTCGAGCAGCTTGTCGAGCACCCAGTCGACGCCGACGCCGCTGGCGCCGGAGATCGGGATCACGGGATGGCCGCTGGCTTCCTCCAGCTCGGCGGAAAGCGCCGCGATCAGCTCGTCGTCGAGCGTGTCGATCTTGTTGAGCGCGACGACCACCGGCTTGTCGACCAGCCCCGCGCCATAGGCTTCCAGTTCGCCGCGGACGATCCGGTAGGCCTCGGCCACGTCGGGATCATTGGCGTCGACCAGGTGGAGCAGCACGCGGCAGCGCTCGATATGGCCGAGGAACCGGTCGCCGATGCCGGCGCCTTCGGCCGCGCCTTCGATCAGGCCGGGAATGTCGGCGACGACGAATTCCTGCATCTTGTGGCGCACCACGCCCAGCTGGGGGCGGGTGGTGGTGAAGGCATAGGCGCCCACCTTGGCCTGGGCGTTGGTCACCTGGTTGATGAAGGTCGACTTGCCGGCATTGGGCAGCCCGACCAGACCCGCATCGGCGAGCAGCTTGAGGCGCAGCCAGACATAGGCTTCCTCGCTCGGCCAGCCGGTGCCGTGCTGGCGCGGGGCGCGGTTGGTCGAGGTCTTGTAGCTGGCATTGCCGCGCCCGCCATCGCCGCCGCGCAGGAAGACGACGCGCTGGCCCTCCTCGGTCAGGTCGAGCAGCAGCGAGCGCTCCTCGTCATCGGCGAGGATCTGGGTGCCGATCGGCACCTTGATGACAAGGTCGTCGCCGCCCGCGCCGGTGCGGTTCGAGCCCGCGCCGCCATGGCCGCGCGGCGCGCGGAAATGCTGGGTGTAGCGGAAGTCGATCAGCGTATTGAGGCCGGCAACGGCCTCGAACACGATGTCGCCGCCCTTGCCGCCATTGCCGCCGTCGGGGCCGCCATATTCGATGAACTTCTCGCGCCGGAAGCTGACGGCGCCGGGGCCGCCCGCGCCGGAGCGGACGAAGATCTTTGCCTGGTCCAGGAAATGCATCGCAGGCCCATAGGCGAATGTCGCAAATTCGTCACCCCATGGTGACGGACTATTTACGCTGGCGCGGGACAATCGCCGCCGAAACAGGCCGGGGATTGGGGCAAATGATCCGTGAGGCGTTGATCGGGTGCGCGCTGCTGGGCGGCGGAGGCTATTATGCGGTGTCTGCCTATCAGGCGCCGGACATCGTCCGCACGGTGAATGCGACGCCGCACGATACCTGGCGCGGCTTCGACCTGGTGCTGAACGGCGCGAAGGAGGGCTGGACCGGCTATGGCCCTGGCAGCGCGACGCCGGAAAAGGGCGTGAGCTGGCCCAAGGTGACCAGCGTCGATTCGAAGGAGATCGATTACCGCGTCAGCAATGACGGGGCGGAGGCGATCCACCTCAGGCTGCGCTTCGAACCGCTGGAGGACGGCCGCAAGACGAAGCTTTCCTTCGATGCGGACTTCAAGGGCAGGGCGGCCATGGCCAATTACAACCCGCAGGTCCGCGCGGCGATGGAGAAGGTGCTCGACGAGTTCATCGTCCAGATCGAGAATGGCAGGGCAGTGAGCTCTGTCGAGCGTTTCCTCGATTTCGATCGCCAGCTGCGTGCCCGGCCGGGCTATGCCGAAGGGCAGCGCCAGGTCGAGCAGATGCGCCAGCGCCAGGCCCAGTCGGCGGCGGCCGCGCCGATGATCGATCCCGACAGGGGCAAGCTTGATCCGAAAGGCGCCGATGTGACGCCCAGGAATCCGTCCTCGCGCTACTGACGCGCAACTTTCCTGCTGGCGCTGCCGGGAACCGGAGGTATAGGCTTTCGGTTCATGGAGGCGGCGCTCGCATGCGCCGGCGAGAAGAAACCAAGGCAACCGTCGCGCGCAGATGAACTCGATCGATCGGTACATGGCGCGGCTGATCGCGGTGCCCCTGATCTCGACATTGCTGATCTCGGCAATGCTGCTGGTGCTCGACCGCATGCTGCGGCTGTTCGAGTTCGTCGCGACCGAGGGCGGCCCGGTCAGCGTCGTCTGGCGGATGCTCGCCAACCTGCTTCCCGAATATCTCGGCCTCGGCATCCCGATCGGGTTGATGCTGGGCTGTCTGCTCGCCTTCCGCCGCCTTGCCACCTCGTCGGAGCTCGACGTGCTGCGCGCGGTGGGGATCAGCTATACGCGCCTGCTCAAGGTGCCCTTCATGTATGCGCTGGCGCTGGCGGCGCTGAACCTGGCGATCGTCGGCTTCGTCCAGCCCTGGTCGCGCTACAATTACGAGCAGCTCCGCTTCGAGCTGCGCTCGGGCGCCCTCGGTGCCTCGATCAAGGTGGGTGAGTTCACCAGCTTCGGCGCCAAGATGACCATGCGCATCGAGGAGAGCAAGGACGAGGGCCGCAAGCTCTCGGGCATCTTCGTGCAGATGATGACGAAGGACGGCACGCCGGTCGCGGTGACCGCGCAGAGTGGCCAGTTCCTGCGCTCGGATGATCCCGACGTCATCATCTTCCGCCTGCAGAACGGCACGCTCGTCCATCAGGACAAGGGCTCGCCGGTGCCGCGGGTGCTCACCTTCACTACGCACAACCTGCCGATCCCGCTGCCCAAGTACGAGCAGTTCCGCACCCGTGGCGGCAAGAATATCGAGCGGACGCTGCCCGAGCTCGCGGTGATCGGCCGCAATCCGCAGTCGAGCGAGGAGGATCGCGAGACCAGCCGCGCCGCCTTCCACTTCCGCCTCGCGGAAGTCGTGTCGATGTTCCTGCTGCCGTTCCTCGCGGTGGCGCTCGGCGTGCCGCCCAAGCGCTCGACCTCGGCGCTCGGCGTGTTCCTGTCGATCGTGATGATCGTGACCTATCACAAGATCAACGAGTTCGGGCAGTCGTTCGGCGCCAGTGGCGCCGTCGATCCGATCCTCGCGCTCTGGGGGCCGTTCTCGCTGTTCTGCGCGCTGGTGATGTGGATGTACTATCAGATCGCCTATGTGCCGGGCGGACAGCCGATCGGCGGGCTCGAAAAGATGTTCTCCAAGCTCACCAAGTTCGTCCTGCGCTACCTGCCCGGGCGGCGGCGCAAGCTGCGCAGGGATGAGGCCGCGGCATGATCCTGAGCCTTTTCCCGTCCCGGACCATGTCCGCCTACATGGCGAAGATGTTCCTCACGCGCACCTTCGCCATCCTCGGCGCGCTTGTGCTCATCCTCCAGTCGCTCGACCTGCTGACCGAGAGCAACACGATCCTGGCCTATGCCGGCAACGGCGATGCCGAGATCTGGCGCTATGTCAGCCTGCGCGTGCCGCAGATCGCCGCGACCTTCCTGCCCTATTCGGTGCTGCTCGGCTCGATCCTGACGCTCAGCCAGCTCAACCAGAACAGCGAAGTGATCGCGATGAAGGCCTCAGGGCTTTCGGCGCACCAGGTGCTGGCGCCGCTGCTGCTCACCGGCATGGTCGTGGCGGCGATCTCCTTCGCCTTCAACGACCGGATCGTCACGCGCGCCACCTCCACGCTCGAGCAGTGGAAGAAGGTCAACTACGCTCCGCTGCCGATCGATCGCGGTGATCGCAGCAATGTCTGGGTGAAGGGCGACAACAACCTGATCCAGGTCCAGCAGATCCGCGGGCGCGGTGACGGCGCCCAGCTCTATGGCATCACCGTCTATGAGCGGCAGGACCGTTCGCTGACCGGTATCCTCACCGCGCCGCACGGCGTGCGCGACGGCGATGGCTGGCGCGTCGACAATGCCGAGCGCTTCACTATTGCGACCGGGCAGAAGGCCAAGGTCGGCAGCGTGGTGATCGGCCACAATATCCGCCCGGACCAGTTTACCCTGGCGCATGTCGATGCCGACAGCATGTCGTTCGGTACGCTCTACCAGGCGATCGGGGACCTGCAGGTTGCCGGCCGCCAGACCGAGGCGCTGGAAGGCGCGCTGTGGCACAAGCTCTCGGGCCCGCTCTCGGCGATCCTGATGCCGCTGCTCGGCGCGGTCGCAGGCTTCGGCCTGGCGCGCTCGGGCAAGCTGTTCGTCCGCGCGGTGATCGGCATGGCGCTCGGCTTCCTCTATTTCGTCGCCGACAATTTCGCGCTCGCGATGGGCAATCTCGGCGCCTATCCGCCGTTCCTTGCCGCCTGGGCACCGTTCCTGCTGTTCCTGATGATCGGCGAGGCGGTCCTGCTGCGCACCGAGGAATAGCTGGCGGGGCGGATGCCCCAAGCGTTCCTGTCTGGTCGTGGCGGATCGGGGGCCATATAGCGGCGCCCATGTCGCTCTTCCCGCCTGCTTCCTGCCCGCGCATCGTCGTCAAGATCGGTTCGGCCCTGCTGGTCGATCCGGATGGCAGCGTGCGCCGGGAATGGCTGGAAGGCATCGCCGCCGACATCGCCGCCCGGGCGCGCGAAGGGCAGCAGGTCGCGGTGGTATCCTCGGGCGCGATCGCGCTCGGCGCCCGGCGGCTCAGGCTTGCCCGGGGTGGGCGCGCCAGCCTCGAGGATGCGCAGGCGGCCGCGGCGACCGGCCAGATCGAGCTGAGCCGCGTCTGGGCGGACGTGCTGGGCGCGAACGGCCTCACCGCCGCGCAGATGCTCGTCACCCTGGGCGACCTCGAGGATCGCCGGCGCTACCTCAATGCCGCCGCCACGCTCGACCGGCTGCTCGGCCTCGGCGTCGTGCCGGTGCTCAACGAGAATGACAGCGTCGCCACCGAGGAAATCCGCTTCGGCGACAATGACCGCCTCGCCGCGCGCGTCGCCCAGGCGGCCGGGGCGGGCGGCGTGGTGCTGCTCTCCGACATCGATGGCCTGTACGACCGCAACCCGGCATTGCCCGGCGCGGTGCATATCCCCCGCGTCGAGCGGATCGACGGCGCGATCGAGAGCATGGCCGACAAGGGTTCGGCCTCGGGCATGGGATCGGGCGGCATGGTCTCCAAGATCGCCGCCGCGCGCATCGCCAATGCCGCCGGTGCGCATCTCGCCATCGCTTCGGGCCGGATCGCGCATCCGCTCTCGGCCGAAGCCAGGCACACGCTGTTCGTGGCGGAGAAAGCCGCCCCCGCGCGCAAGGCCTGGCTGGCCGGCGGCATCACCGCGCACGGCACCATCCATGTCGATGCCGGCGCGGCCAGGGCATTGGGGCAGGGCCGCAGCCTGCTCGCCGCCGGCGCCACTCGCGTCGAGGGCACGTTCTCGCGCGGCGACCTGGTCGTGATCGCCGGGCCCGATGGCAAGCCGCTCGCCCGCGGTCTCGCCGAATATCCGAGCGACGACGCCACCCGCATCCTCGGCCGCCGCAACGAGGACCAGGCCGAGCTGCTCGGCTACGCCCCGCGCTCGACACTCGTCCACCGCAGCCATATGGCGCTGCTGTGAGCACCATCGCCCTTACCGGCGGCACCGGCTTTGTCGGCAGCCGCCTGATCGCCCTTGCCCTCGAAGCCGGCCACCAGGTCCGCGCCCTGACGCGCCGCCCGCAGGCCGAGCGCGCCGGCATCGCCTGGGTGCAGGGCGACCTGAGCAACACCGCCGCCCTAGCCGCGCTGTGCGAAGGCGCCGACGCGGTCATCCATGTCGCCGGCGTGGTCAACGCGCCCGACAAGGCCGGCTTCGCCGCCGGCAATATCGACGGCACCCGTCATATGCTGGAGGCCGCCAAGGCCAGCGGCGTCCGCCGCTTCGTCCATGTCTCCTCGCTCGCCGCGCGCGAGCCCGAGCTTTCCGCCTATGGCTGGTCCAAGGCGGAAGGCGACAAGCTCGTCATGGAGTCCGGGCTCGACTGGGCGATGGTCCGCCCGCCCGCCATCTACGGCCCCGGCGACCTCGAGATGCTTGAGCTGTTCAAGCTGGCGAAACAGGGCCTTGCCGTCATGCCGCGCGGCGGCCGCATCTCGCTGATCGAGGTCGGTGATCTTGGCCGGCTGCTGCTCGCGCTCGCCACCACCGATGGCTGCAACCAGATCCTCGACGCCGATGACGGCACGCCCACCGGCTGGAGCCACAAGCAATTCTCCCAGGCGATCGGCACCGCGCTCGGCAAGCGCGTCGCCAGCTTCGCCCTGCCGCGCCCGCTGCTGATGGCCGGCGCGCATCTCGACCGGCTGCTGCGCGGCAAGAACGCCAAGCTCACCCCCGATCGCGTCGCCTATTTCTGCCACCAGGACTGGGTGATCGATTCGAGCCGCCGCCCGCCCGCTAATCTCTGGGTGCCGCAGGTCGAGACCCCCGCCGGCCTCGCCGCCACCGCCGCCTGGTACCGCGAGCAGGGACTGCTCTAGGCCAGAGCTGATATCGCGCTTTCAGTTCCCCGGCGAAAGCCGGGGCCCAGGGTTTCTCTGTCGGTTCGCTCGTGGCCCTGGGCCCCGGCTTTCGCCGGGGAACAGTAGGGCCGAGAATGCATCCCGGGTGTAATGGCCCTTCAGGGCAATATTCCTTCCTAAAATGAAGGATGCTCAAGCTCATCATCTGGGACCTCGACGACACGCTCTGGTCCGGCACGCTGGCCGACGGCGAGGCCGTGCAGCTGCACCGGCACCGTGCCGAGCTGGTCCGCGCCTTCAACGCGCGCGGCGTCGTCTCCTCGATCTGCTCGAAGAACGACCACGCCACCGCCGAGGCGAAGCTCAGGGAGCTGGGCCTGTGGGACGAGTTCGTCTTCCCCCATATCGCCTTCACTCCCAAGCCGGAGGCGATCCGCGCGATCATCGCCGACATGCAGCTGCGCCCCGCCGACGTCCTGTTCGTCGACGACAACCCGGCGAACCTGCGCGAAGTCGCCCATGCGATCCCCGAGATCCAGCTGCTCGAGATCACGCTCTCGGATGCCGATGATCACCTTGCCGGCCTGCTCGCGCTCACCCCGCCGTCCAAGAGCCGCGTCGAGCGCTACCGGATGATGGAGCGCCGCAAGGCCGATCGCGCCGCGGTGCCCGCGCTCTCCAACCATGAGTTCCTGCGCAGCTGCGGCCTCCAGGCGACCGCGCCCTATCTCATGGACAATCTCGATTTCGCGCCGCGCATCGCCGACCTGATTAACCGCTCGAACCAGCTCAACTATACCGGCTCGCGCGTCGAGCAGGCCCGGCTGGAGGCGGACATCATCGATGTCGTCCGCTTCGACAGCTGGTCGATCTTCGCCTGGGATGCCTATGGCCGCCACGGCCTGGTCGGCTTCGTCATGGTCGATCGCGCCGCGGAGAAGCTCGTCCATTTCACATTTTCCTGCAGGATCATGCATATGGGCCTGGAAGCTTATGCACTGTCCAAGGTCCGCGAGAAATGGCCGGCGATCGACACCAGCGCCTGGGACGGCCGCTTCGACCGTACCGAGCCGGACTGGATCGTCGATGCCGACTTCCACGATCCGCAGGTCCGCGCCGCGATCCTCGCCGAACAGGCGCCGCAATTGCTGGCCGAGCCGGCGGTGCGGATCATGTTCGATTGCCAGTCCGGCGGCATCGCGCATTACAGCCGCTTCCGTCCCGCGATCGAGTTCGATCATCATCCGCGCGTCTTCGCGATGGCGATGATGGACGACGGCAGCTGGCACGACCAGGATTTCCCGCCCTTCCTCGTCTATGGCGCTGCCGTCGACTATCTGGGCGGCCGCTGGGGCGATCGCTGGCCGCTGGTCGATATCGGCCTGTACGAGACCTGCCTCGTCCGCATGCTGATCATGCTGATCGAGCAGGAGCGCCGGATGCTGGTCGTCCTGCCGCCCGAGGACGCACCCGAGGGCAAGTATCGCCTCACCCATAATCTCAGCCCCGAGCGCTGCCGCCGCCTCAACGCACTGTGGCGCAAGGCCGCGCGCGAGAATCCGGAGCATCTCTGGGTGCTCGATGTCGCCGACATCGCCGGGCCGGACGAGATGGCCGACGTCACCCACCTCCATGCCGGCGCGCTCCGGAAGATCGCGGGTCAGGTCGATTGCTGGATCGAGGCGGTGGCGCTGGGTGGCGGGGAAGGGCAGGCCGAGGCGGCGTAATTCTACCCGGCATCCCTTTTTCTCGTCATCCCCGCGAAGGCGGGGATCCAGAGTCACGAAGGACATCGCTCTGTTACCCTGGATCCCCGCCTTCGCGGGGATGACGGGTGTGAGCCTCACGGAATGATGATGCTCGTATCCGCCTTCACCCGGTCGAGCGCGATCAGCGAGCGATAGCTGGCGATGAATTCCTTCTCCGCGAACAGCCTTTTGGTCAGCGCCGAATAGGCGCGCATGTCCGAGGTGACGATCACCAGCATGAAGCTCACCCCGCCGGTGACGTAATAGCATTGCTGCACCTCGGGCGTGTCGAGGAACATCTGCCGCGCCAGTTCCACCGTCGGGGCATGCTCGTTGATCAGCTGCACCTCGACGATCGAGGTGATGGTGAGCGGCACCGCATCGGGATCGACGATCGCGACGTTGCGCGCGATCACGCCCGACGCCTCCATCGCCGCGATCCGTCGCTGTACCGCCGCCGCCGACAGGTTCACCGCCTCGCCGATCCTGCGCTGCGGCATCTTGTTGTCCGCCTGGACGAGTCGAAGGATCGCCCGATCGAACGAGTCGAGTGCCCGTGGGGATTTGTCCTGTTCGCCTGCCATGTGGCGAGTTTTTGTTGCATCCGGACGGCAAATCAAGAGCGCTCGGCCCGCTGCAATGATGATATTCCCCGTCCGGGAAGGGAATGCGCATGCCGAATGAACGCGGATCACTGGTGCTGGGCGTGCTGTGTGGAGCCGCTGCCGGCGCGCTCTGGGGGCTGGTGTTCCTCGCGCCCGAACTGGCCCGTGCCTTCGGTCCGCTCGAGCTGACCATCGGCCGCTACCTCGCCTATGGCCTGATCTCCGCCGCGCTGATCGCCCCGCGCTGGCGCAGCCTCGCCGCCACGCTGGGGGCAGGGGAATGGCGCGCGCTCGCCTGGCTCGCGCTCTCCGGCAACACGCTCTACTATATCCTCCTCGCCAGCTCGGTGCAGCTCGGCGGTGCGGCGATCACCGCGCTGGTGATCGGCTTTCTCCCCGTCGTCGTGACCATCGTCGGCAGCCGCGCCGAGGGCGCCGTCCCGCTTGCCCGGCTTGCGCCGTCGCTGCTGCTCTGCGCCGCCGGCGCGGTCTGCATCGGCTGGCAAGCGCTGTTCCTGCCCTCGACCCGCCCGGTATCCGCCCAGCTCGCCGGCCTGCTCTGCGCGATCGGCGCGCTCGCCTCCTGGGGCGCCTATGCGGTGTACAACAACCATATGCTGGCCCGGGTGAAGGCCGTGTCCTCGCACGACTGGAGCCTGTTGATCGGCATCGCCACGGGCGCGCAGAGCCTGGTGCTGATCCCGCTCGCGCTGCTGCTGGGCGTGCGCGGTCACGGTGCGGGCGACTGGGCGCTGTTCGTCGCGGTCTCGGCCGGCGTGGCGGTGTTCGCCTCGATCGTCGGCAATGCGCTGTGGAACCGGATGAGCCGGCTGCTGCCGCTCACCCTGTCGGGGCAGATGATCACCTTCGAGACGCTGTTCGCGCTGCTCTACGCCTTCGCCTGGGAACATCGCGGGCCGACCGCATTGGAAGGCGTCGCGTTCGTGCTGGTGGTGGCGAGTGTGGTGAGCTGCGTCGCGGCGCATCGCAAGCCTTCAAATCCCTCTACCGCTTTTGCGGGAGAGGGACGCCGATCCCGGCGAAGGCCGGGGGCGGCAGGGTGAGGGTGTGTGGGGGAGCCGCAGGCGCACCGCTCGCGGCTCCCACACACCCTCACCCCGGCTCGGCTGCGCCTCGCCACCCCTCTCCCGCAAAAGCGGTAGAGGGGTTAACCCACCAAACTCCGCGCCACCGCCTCGGCCGTCTTGATCCCGTCGATCGCGGCGGACAGGATCCCCCCCGCATAGCCGGCCCCTTCGCCCGCCGGGAACAGTTGCGCCACGTTCAGGCTCTGGTGGTCCTTGCCCCGCGTGATCCTTACCGGCGAGGAGGTCCGCGTCTCCACCCCGGTCATGATCGCATCATGATGGTCGTAGTTCGCGATCTGCCGCCCGAACACCGGCAGCGCCTCGCGGAACGCCTCGATCACGAAGCCCGGCAGGCACTCGGACAGGTCGGTCATCTTCACCCCCGGCTTGTACGAGGGGATGACTTCGCCGAGCGCGGTCGAAGCGCGGCCGGCAATCAGATCGCCGACCAGCTGCCCCGGCGCATGATAGTTGGAGCCGCCGGCGATGAAGGCCATGTCCTCCCAGTGCCGCTGCAGCTCGATGCCCGCGAGCGGCCCGCCCGGATAGTCCTTGGCAGGATCGATCGCGACGACCAGGCCCGAGTTCGCGTTGAACTCGGCCCGCGAATACTGGCTCATCCCGTTGGTGACGACACGGCCTTCCTCCGAAGTCGCCGCCACCACGCGCCCGCCCGGGCACATGCAGAAGCTGTAGACGCTGCGCCCGTTCGAGGCGTGATGGACCAGGCTGTACGCCGCCGCGCCCAGGTCCGGATGCCCGGCGCACTGGCCGAAGCGCGCCCGGTCGATCCAGCTCTGCGGATGCTCGATGCGTACCCCAATGGCGAAGGGCTTGGCCTCGATATGCACGCCGCGCCGGTGGAGCATCTCGAAGGTCGGCCGGGCGCTGTGGCCCACCGCGAGCACGACATGGTCTGCCTCCAGGAAGCTGCCGTCCTGCAGATGCAGCCCGCGCATCTTCTGGTTGCCGTCGGGGGTGCGCTCCAGCTCGATATCGTCGACCCGGGTCTCCCAGCGATATTCGCCGCCCAGCGCCTCGATCGTGCGGCGCATGCTCTCGACCATGGTGACGAGCCGGAAGGTACCGATATGCGGATGCGCTTCCCACAGGATATCGTCGGGCGCGCCTGCCTTGACGAACTCCTCCAGCACCTTGCGGCCGAGGAAGCGCGGGTCCTTCACCCGGCAATAGAGCTTGCCGTCGGAGAAGGTGCCGGCGCCGCCCTCGCCGAACTGGACGTTCGAATCCGGGTTGAGCTCGCCCCGGCGCCACAGGCCCCAGGTATCCTTGGTCCGCTGGCGCACGACCTTGCCGCGATCGAGGATGATCGGGCGGAAGCCCATCTGCGCCAGGATCAGCCCGGCGAACAGCCCGCACGGCCCCGCGCCGATGACGACCGGTCGCAGCCCGTTCCAGCCGCTCGGGGCCATCACCGGGAAATTATAGGCCATGTCCGGGGTAGGGCGCAGGTCCTTGTCGTCCGGGAAGCGCGCCAGCACTACGGCCTCGTCGGCCAGCTCCACGTCCACCGTATAGACCAGCTGGATCGCGTTGCGCCGGCGCGCGTCATTGCCGCGGCGATAGACTGCGTGGCTTTTCAGCTCGGCGGGCGCGATGCCCAGCCGTTTGACGATCGCCTCGGGCAGGGCCTCGGGCGAATGGTCGAGCGGCAGATAGAGTCCGGAAAGGCGAAGCATCGCGAGCCTCTAGCGGCTTATCGTCCGCGCCTCAAACCCCCGCCGCCGCCGGCGACGGGGGCGGGCGGTTCAGAGCCGCGTCTTCAGCCAGGCATAGGCCTGATCGCGAACGCCGGGCGGGAAGTCGTGATTGCCGCCAGCCTCGTCGAAATGGATCGCCTCCAGCGATGTGCCCGATCCCTTTGCGCGGGCATGGGCGACCATGTCCTCGGTCTCGGCGACATGGCGCAGGCTCGCCTCGCGCCACTCGCCCTTGGTGCCCCATTCCCAGCGCCCGCGGGTGAGCAATATGTTGCGCGGCGCGATCATCGCCAGGTAATCGGCCGAGCGGCCCAGCGTCGCCAGTCCGGGCAGCGCGATCGCGGCCGAGCGGCGTTTGATCGCGTCCTCGCGGTAGAAATTGATCAGCTCGAAGAAGCCGCAGGACGAGATGCCGGCCTGGGCGCGCCTGTCGCAGGCCATCCAGTAGGTCATCGCCATGCCGCCCGCCGAATGGCCGATCCCGCCGATCCGCTTCGGATCGACATAGGGCAGGCTGGCGAGCAGGTCGGTGGCGACCATCGCGTCGAATACGTCCTTGCCGATCGAGTTGCGCCCGCGCAGCAGCAGCTGGCCGACGCGGTGGTCGTAGAGCTTGCTGTCGCGCGCATTGTCGGCCGGGCCGGCGGGATCGACGCCGCGGCGGCGCTCGGCGTGGTAGAAGCGGTCCGGGCAGAGCACGACATGGCCGCGGCGGAACAGGTCGAGCCCGTAGAACAGGTTGGCGTCCCCGGCGAGGCCGGCGGGCTCGGCCTTGCCGATATGATATTGCGGCCCGTCCTGGTGGAATGCGAGGATCGCCGGTAGCTTCTCCCCGGCCGTGTGCGCCGGCACCAGCAGGTATGCGCGCACCCGGTCCTCCGGCTCGCCGAGCGGCGGATAGGCGGCTTCCGCGAGATATTCGATCTTGAGCCGCTGCCCGCCCTCGATATCGACGGTCTCGAACACGGTGAAGGCCGGCTTCGGGCGGGGCGGCATCGGGCCGAACAGGCCGAGCAGGGCGGCATCGCGTGCCTTCGGCGCCGGCGCGGCAGCCTGGGCCGAAGGCGCCACCACGGCAGGCGCAAGCACAGCGGCGACCCCCGCGGTCATGGCAGAACGGCGCGAAAGCGTGTGATCCCTCATGAAATCCCCCTCATGGCTACATTTGTAGCGTGATCACCTGTGTTGGTGATTTAGTCAAGTGCTACGCCGCGCCTTCCAAAGCGCCGCGGCCAGTCCGGGAGTGCAGGCTTGCGATGCAGGATTTCGCCTGGTTCCGTCCTCCACATGCAGCGCGCGCGGGATCATCGACAGATCGCAGGCCGGGCGACCAGGGGAGCGGAAAACCGGCCCCCCGCAGCATATGCTTCGTAAACTTCCGCGCCGCGGGCGCCCTCCCATCGGCCCGTTTCCGCCGCAATCGCTTGGCAGTGCATCGCGATACCACTAGAGGGACCCCATGACCGACCGCGCTTCCGTCTTCGAGACCGTCACCGCCCAGATCGAGCCCTTCAACAAGAAGGGCGTCGCGCTGACCGACAGCACCACCTTCGCCGGCGACCTGGAGTGGGACAGCCTCACCGTGATGGACTTCGTCGCGGCGATCGAGGACGAGTTCGACATCATCATCACGATGAACATGCAGGCCGAGATCGAGAATATCGGCCAGCTGGTCGACGCCGTGCAGAAGCTCAAGGGCTGAGCCACGTGACCGACAGCCTGAACACCGCCGACGCGCTCCCCGCCAACCCGGCCGCCGTCGCGCCCGAAACCGACCTGATGTCGAAGTTCGACGCGCTGATCAACGAGCGCGAGCGGCTGCTCGCCAGCGGCGTCACCGATCCGTACGCGGTGGTGATGGAGCAGGTGAAGTCGCCCACCGAGGCGGTGATCAAGGGCAAGGACACGATCCTGCTCGGCACCTATAATTACATGGGCATGACGTTCGATCCGGACGTGATCCAGGCCGGCAAGGACGCGCTCGACAAGTTCGGCTCGGGCACCAATGGCAGCCGCATGCTCAACGGCACCTTCCGCGACCATATGGACGTGGAACAGGCGCTGCGCGAATTCTACGGCGTCTCGGGCGCGATCGTCTTCTCGACCGGCTACATGGCCAATCTCGGGATGATCTCCACGCTCGTCGGCAAGGGCGAGTATGTCATCCTCGACGCCGACAGCCACGCCTCGATCTATGACGGCTGCAAGCAGGGCAATGCCGAGATCGTCCGCTTCCGCCACAACAGCGTCGAGGATCTCGACAAGCGCCTCGGCCGCCTGCCCAAGGAAGCCGGCAAGCTGGTCGTGCTCGAGGGCGTCTATTCGATGCTCGGCGACATCGCCCCGCTGAAGGAAATGGTCGAGGTCGCCAAGAAGCACGGCGCGATGGTGCTCTCGGACGAGGCCCATTCGATGGGGTTCTTCGGCCCGAACGGCCGCGGCGTCTATGAGGACCAGGGCCTGGAAGGCCAGGTCGACTTCGTCGTCGGCACCTTCTCCAAGTCGGTCGGCACCGTCGGCGGCTTCTGCGTGTCGAACCACCCGAAGTTCGAGGCGATCCGCCTCGCCTGCCGCCCGTACATCTTCACCGCCTCGCTGCCGCCGAGCGTGGTCGCCACCGCGGCGACTTCGATCCGCAAGCTGATGCACGCGCACAACAAGCGCGCGCATCTGTGGGAGAATGCCCGCACGCTGCACGCCGGCCTCAAGGAAATGGGCTTCAAGCTCGGCACCGAGAACCCCGATTCGGCGATCATCGCGGTGATCCTTGAGGACCAGGTCCAGGGCGCGATGATGTGGCAGGCGCTGCTCGAGGGCGGCCTCTATGTGAACCTCGCCCGCCCGCCGGCGACCCCGGCCGGCACCTTCCTGCTGCGCTGCTCGCTCTGCGCCGAGCACACCGCCGAGCAGATCCAGCGCGTGCTGGGCATGTTCAAGGCGGCGGGCCAGGCCGTGGGCGTCATCGCCTGATATCGGGCATCCCTGGTTCCCCGGCGAAAGCCGGGGCCCGGGGTTTCTCTGCCGGGCCGCCTGTGGCCCTGGGCTCCGGCTTTTGCCGGGGAATAGCCAGGCCAAAGCGGGCACCGCGAGCAACGATCCGTACCAAGGACGCTTTCCTACGCCGTCAGGGTCGATTAAAACCGAGCCCGTAATGAGTGAGAGTAACACCGCTCTGGAGCGTGCCGTCCGGGCGACGAACTGGCGGATGGCATTGCTCGGCGCGCTGGCGCTGCTCGGGATCGTCGTGCTTGCCGCCGTGGCGGTGATCCAGGCACGTACCGATGCCGAGCGCGATCGGGCGATCGCGCGCCAGCAGCATACGTTCGAAGTCATCATGCGGGTCAGCCAGCTGTCGGGCGCGATCCTGGGGGCGGAGGCGGCGCTCGGCCGCTATGTCGTCAGCGCCGACAAGAATCTCGGCCAGCAATATAGCGCGCAATGGGGCCGCGCCTCGGAACAGCTCAACCGGCTCCGCCAGCTGCTCGCCGACAATCCCGCCCAGCAGGCCCGCATCGTCCGGCTCAAGCAGGCGTTCGATGCCCGCGGCAAGGAGCTGGATACCACCGCGCTCTACTCCTCCTACAAGCGGCACAGCGATGCCTGGGGCAGCTATTACCAGGTCCGTGCCAGCCCGGCGCGCAGCCAGCTCGAATCGGTGCTCACCGAGATGGTCGATGCCGAGCGGGTGACGCTGCGCCAGCGCAGCCAGGCCGCTGCCGATCTCGTCGCCAATTCGGGTTTCGCGTCCCGCCTGCTCACCGGCTTCGGCATATTGATCGTGCTCGGCGCGGTGCTGCTCGGCTGGATGGCGATCGAGGCGCAGGGCGAGCGCGCTGTCGCCGATGCCAATGCCGATGCCGAGCGCGAACGGGCGGAGGAACTGCAGGAAGCGGTAGCCGAGGCGACCGAGCAGCTCCGTGCCGAGGCCAGCGAGCGCGAAGCCGCGCAGGACCAGCTCCGCCAGGCGCAGAAGATGGAGGCGGTCGGCCAGCTCACTGGTGGAATCGCGCATGATTTCAACAATATGCTGGCGGTCGTGCTGGGCGGATTGGAACTGGCCAAGCGTCATCTCCACAATCGCGGCCCCGATGCGCAGAAGCATATCGAGAATGCGATGGAAGGCGCCAACCGCGCCGCCGCGCTCACCCGCCGCCTGCTCGCCTTCTCGCGCGCCGAGCCCCTGCTGCCCGAAGCGGTGGAGGCCGGCACGCTGATCGAGGGCATGGCCGACCTGCTCGATCGCACGCTGGGCGACGGGATCGCGGTCACCACCGCCGATGCCGGCAGGCACTGGCGCATCTGGGTCGATCGCCACCAGCTCGAGAACGCGCTGCTCAATCTCGCGGTCAACGCCCGCGATGCGATGGAGGGGCAGGGTACCCTCAGCATCAATACCGGCGGCATCCGCCTGGCCGATCACCAGGTCGGCGAATGCCTGGCCGGCGATTATGTCTCGATCGAAGTGGGCGACACCGGCCAGGGCATGACGCCCGAGGTGCTCGCGCGCGTGTTCGAGCCCTTCTTCACCACCAAGCCGGTCGGCAAGGGCACGGGCCTCGGGCTCAGCCAGATCTTCGGCTTCGTCCGCCAGTCCGGCGGCGAGATCGGCATCGATACCGCGCCGGGCAGGGGCACCCGCGTGACGCTCTATCTGCCGCGCCATATCGGCGAGGGCGAAGCGGCCGAGGCTTCCGCTGAATCGGGGGACGCGCCCGCGCATATCGGCCGCCCGCTCGAGATACTGGTGGTCGAGGACGATCCGCGCGTGCTGGCGGCGACGCTCGGCGCGCTCAAGGAGCTCGGCCACAGCGCCACCGGCTGCGATGATCCGCAGGCGGCGCCGGGCGCGCTCGCGCTGGTGCCCGGGCTCGATCTGATCGTGTCCGACGTGCTGATGCCCGGCCAGACCGGCCCGGAGATGATCGCCGCGCTCGGCGATCGGATCGAAGGGGTCGCGGTGCTGTTCGTCACCGGCTTCGCGGGCGAGGCCGATGCCGGCATCTTCAAGGGCCGCACCGTGCTGCGCAAGCCCTTCACCATCGCCGGGCTCGAAGCGGCGGTGAACGAAGCCATGGCCCATGAATCGCGCCGCGCGGGCAGGGCGGCGGCGGAGTAGGGGCTCGTCTGGCTCCTTATTCCCCTCCCTGGAAGGGAGGGGCTAGGGGTGGGTGGAGGCATGGCGATACTGTTGTGCAGGTCCCCACGGCGCCGTATCGCTGACAAGGACCCACCCCCAACCCCTCCCTTTCAGGGAGGGGAGGGAAAGAATGTATCCCGCGCTATTCGCCCTTCGCGGCCACCGGCTTGTAGCTCACCACGCACCAGTCCGGCGCGCAATTGGCCGCGGCCTCGATGATCGCGGCATAGCGTTCCACCACCGCGCAATCGGTGCCGGCGGCCTGGAGGAGGATCGGCCGGCGCGGCGTCTCGCGCGCGGCGCCGCTGGCGAAGTCCTCCAGCGAAGTGTCGCTGGCGCGCAGGACGCCCCACAGCGCCTCGCCGCCATTGTCGCGCACCTCATGGGCATTGGCGCTCTTCTTCGGCAGCTTCGTGCCCCATTGCGCCGACAGGTTGCAGCCCTTGTCCGGCACGGTCAGCGACAACAACGCGATCGAAAACAGGATCATGGCGGTTACTCCTCGCCGGGATGGCTATGCCCGTGATGCTCCCCCATCGTCCGCGAAAGCTGCGCGGCGGCGATCTCGCGGGCCTTGTCGCGCGGCAGGCCGAGCGCCCGGGCCATTGGTGCGCCGAGCAGCGCGTCGCCCACGGCCATCAGCACCAGCTGCAGCGTCTCCTCATGCAGCGAATGCGTCTTGTCGTCATGCCCCTCGGCCAGCTCGTCGACCAGCCGGTGGATCGCCTCCAGGATCGGGTCGAGCGCATCCTGGTTGCCGGTCAGGATCATCCAGCTCGCCAGCGCGCCGGCTCCGCCCTTGTCGAACGCGTCGAAGGTCATGTTGACCACTTCGCGGTCGTCATGGTCCGCCCCGGCACGCGCGCGCATCACCGCGGCGCCGATCTTGCCGGTCACGCTATCGGCGATATTGGCGGCCAGCGCCTTTTGCAGCCCCGATGCCGAGCCGAAATGGTGGAGCAGATTGGCGTGCGTCCGCCCGATCTTCGCCGCCACCGCCTTCAGCGTCACTGCGCCGGGTCCGGCCTCGAGCAGGAGTTCGCGCGCGGCCTCGAGTGCGGCGTCGCGGGATTCTTCGGGTGAAAGGCGTTTGCGTGGTGCGACGGTCATGTTCAGCGGTAAGCCCCCAAAGACACCGCTTACGGCATGATTTCCAAGGGGGAAAGCCGGTAGATCATACAATTCGGCCCGCAAGCTGCTCCCGCGAAAGGGACTCACCGCGGGCCCGACATGGAAGATTTGCGCCGCTATCGGCTCATTCGGTTCCCCGGCGAAGGCCGGGGCCCAGTTTCGGCGCAGTTGGTTGGGGTGGTCAAACCTCTCGAACACCATGGCAACTGGACCCCGGCCTTCGCCGGGGAACAGCTGGATCAATGATGTTGTGACGGCCTCACGCTGCCATTCGGTGGTCCTCGTCCCCGCCGCCGCTGCAATCGCCCTCGCACAGGTCGATCTCGTAGCGGGTGGTGGGGGCTTCGCAGCCGCGGCCCCGCGAATAGATCGAGACGAGCTGGCCGGTCGGGCGGAAGCCCAGCTTGCGCAGCACCTTGCCCGATGCGGGGTTGTCGATGAAATGGCCGGCGGTCACCCGGCGGATGCCGCGTGCCCGCGCTGCCTGCAGCACCGCGCGCCCGGCCTCGGTCGCGATGCCGCGGCCCCAGGCGTCCGGCGTGTACCAATAGCCGAATTCGTTGGGCTCGTCCTTCCACACGCTCAGGCCGGTGCCGCCGATCAGGCGCGTGGCGCCGTCCCGGTGCTCGAACACCAGGAACTTGGGATCGACGGGATCGCCGAAGCTCGAGAGGAAGGTCTCGGCCGCTTCCATGGGGTAGGGCCAGGGCGCGCGCGACAGGTTGCGCACGACATTCTCATGGCCGATCGCCTGCATCAGGGCAGGGGCGTCCTCGGGCCAGCCGGGGCGCAATGTCAGTCTCTGCGTTCGCACGAACATGACCGTCTCCTTGGTCCTGCGACGCCCCACGCCACGTTTGTGTGACGAGCTTGTTGCGCCGTGGTGTCAGGGAGGAAATAAAAAAGGGAGCCGGGGCGACCCGTCTCCCTTTTCAGCTGGTTCGTTCGTCGAACCCGGGTCACCCTGGTGGGCAACCCGGTCGGTCACCCGATGTTATTCGGCAGCTTCCGCAATCATGTCTACCGAGCAGAACTTGCGGCCAAGCTTGCCTTCCTTGAACGACACGCGGCCGTCGACGAGCGCGAAAAGGGTATGGTCCTTGCCCATGCCCACGTTCACGCCCGGATAAATCTTGGTGCCGCGCTGACGCACGATGATGTTGCCGGCGACGACTGCTTCGCTGCCGAACTTCTTCACGCCAAGACGACGACCGGCCGAATCACGACCGTTACGCGAAGAACCGCCTGCCTTCTTATGTGCCATGGTCTATACTCCTCGTATCTTCGCTTACGCTTCCGCGGCCGGGGCTTCAGCCTCGGCGGGAGCGGCGGCCTTCTTCGCCTTCGGCGCGGCCTTCTTGGCTTCCTGGGCACCGATCGCGGTGATCTTCAGGATGGTGTGGTTCTGGCGGTGGCCGTTCTTGCGACGATAGTTGTGGCGACGGCGCTTCTTGAAGACGATAACCTTCTCGCCCTTCGCCTGCGCAATGATCTCGGCCGAAACGGTCAGACCGTCGGTCGACTTCAGCTCACCACCTTCGCCGGCGAGCAGAACGTCGCCGAGCGTGACCGTCGAACCGGCCTCGCCGTCGAGCTTCTCGACAACGATCTTGTCTCCTGCGGCAACGCGATACTGCTTGCCGCCCGTGCGCACGATAGCGAACATCGGGTCTCTTCTCTGGTTCAAATGCTTGTGCCCGCCAAGGTTGCACCCCGGCAGGAGGAAGGGCGCAGCTAAGGGAGAGAGTCGCGGAAGTCAACCGGTAACTGCCAGAAACGGCAGTCGGTGGCCGCGGTTAATGGCGATGCGTGCGCTTCAGCGTGTAGCGGCCGCCCGTATAGCCGTCGAAAAGCCCGTTGATCGCGGGGTGGTCGACCGGTTCCTCGCTGTCGTCGGCCACCAGGTTCTGCTGGCTGACATAGGCGACGTAGCTCGATTCGTCGTTCTCGGCGAGCAGGTGGTAGAAGGGCTGGTCCTTGCGGGGGCGCACGTCCTCGGGAATCGCCTCGTACCATTCCTCGCTGTTGGCGAAGACGGGGTCGACGTCGAAGATCACGCCGCGGAACTCGAACTGGCGGTGGCGCACCACGTCGCCGATGGCGAAGCGCGCGGTCGCGACGGCGGGCATCGGAACTCCGGGCTCAAGGGGGGAAGGGGAGGCGCCGGGGGCTTGAGTCATGGACTTAATCTAATATCTCTTCGTTTAGGTACAAGGATGCGCTTGCAGTATCCGAAACGCTGCGCTAGGGGCCGCCCCTCACAGCGACCGACGCGGAGTTTTCCGCGCAGTAATCGCCTCGCGGAGAGGTGGCAGAGTGGTCGAATGCGCCGCACTCGAAATGCGGTTTACGGGTAACCGTAACGAGGGTTCGAATCCCTCCCTCTCCGCCACCTACCCCCAGTTTTTTCCGGAATTCCGCCCGCGAATCGCCCCATGGGGCAACCCGGCGTTTACCGCTTGCCCCTAGATTCCCGGCTCCCCCTCGCCATCCGGGCCGCTCGTGACAAACTTCGCCTTCTTCCTGCCGGTCATGTTCAGCACCTTTGCGC
Organism: Sphingomonas kyeonggiensis; assembly: GCF_014204495.1. Taxonomy (GTDB): domain Bacteria; phylum Pseudomonadota; class Alphaproteobacteria; order Sphingomonadales; family Sphingomonadaceae; genus Sphingomonas; species Sphingomonas kyeonggiensis_A. The sequence goes on from NZ_JACHLN010000005.1 coordinate 184,241, forward strand.
TGCTGTTCCTCGCGATTTCGCGCCTCGGCCCCGCCGCCGCTCCTTTCTGGGCAGCGGGTTTCGGCTGTGCGGCGCTGGGATTCTGGGCTCCGGCGATCGACCAGCTATTGCCGTCCCCGGCCTGGTCGCTCCTCGCCGATGCCCTCTTCGCCTGTGCATTCCTCGCCTATAGCGAAGCGCTCCTGGTGCGATGGTGCGCCCGCTGGCTCCTGCATGTGCGCCTGTTCATCACGGTTGGGGCGGTTCTGGGCTGTGCCGTTGCCATATTGCTGCAGCTGCCATTGCTGGAGCTCGCGGTTTCGGACGCGGCCTCCTTCGTCCTGATTGCGCTGCCGCTCGTGGCGGCGCTCCCGCATCTTCGCAATCGACTGGATCAGGCGCTCGCCCTGGCCGCGCTGCTCGTTGCGTTCGACGGCCTCAGCCGTCTCGCCACCTTGCTGGTCACGCGAGGCTCCGGTGCCTTTCTCGACAGCGTCTATTTCTTCCTGATGCAGGCGTTCGCGAGTGTCTTCGGGCTATTCCTGGGCCTCGCCGCGCTTGCCGGCTGCATGTCCGAGCTCATCGCCCGCTATCGCCGCGAAGCCGAACTCGATCCGCTCACCCAATCGCTCAACCGGCGCGGCTTCGATCGGGCGAGCGTCGGGGCCCATGATCGCAAGGGCGCGGTGATCAGTTGCGACATCGACCGGTTCAAGGCGGTCAACGACCGTTTCGGACATCAAAGCGGCGACCAGGTGATCAGCGCATTCGCCCGCGTCATCATGGCGCATGTGCCCGAGGACGCGCGGGTCGCCAGGTTCGGCGGAGAAGAGTTCGTCATCTATCTCCCGGGCGCGGACCTGGCGAAGGCGATCGGCTGTGCGGAGACGATCCGCCAGGCGTTTGCCGCCACCGGTGCCGAGGCCGCGAGGATCGACCACGTCCTGACCGCAAGCTTCGGCGCTTCGGCGATCCTGGCGGATGACGGGAGCATTTATGATGCCCTGAACCGCGCGGATCGCGCACTGTACGATGCCAAGAACAACGGGCGGAACCAGGTCTGCGCAGCAAGTTTCCTCCGCCCGATCGCCGCTCGTCCGGTCGGCGACGGCCTGGCGCGCGGGATCGGCTGAGGAATAGCGGTCGCCCTTCGGCGCAGCGTCAATCCGGGCGGATCTTCAGCGTCATGTCCTGCTGCCGCCCGGTACCGTGCAGCTCCACGTGATCCTTGAAGAAATCGAGCCGGGCATAGCTGGTCTCGGGGGTGTCGAGCATCGCCTTCATGTTCACATAGTGAATGCCGGCACGCTCGCCGTAGTTGCCGTCGTGATTGTGCCCGTCGAGCCAGACCTTGGCCGAGGGATGCCGCTCCAGCAGCGCGATCACCGCGGGCGCGTTCCACAGATTATGCTTGTTCTCGGGGTAGACCGGGAAATGGCTGAAGATCATCACCTTCAGATGCCGCTTGTCGGCACGGCCGAGTTCGGCGTCGATCCAGGCCATCTGCTCGCCGCCGATCGCGCCGTCCCATAGCGGCTTGTCGGCATAGAATGCCGCGTGCGCGGCCATGCTGCGCTTGTGCTCGGGGCTCCCGGCCGGCCAGGCATAGCTGCTCAGATCGTTGCCGTCGGTGACGAGGAACAGCCAGCCCTGGCGCTCGAAGCTGTAATAGCGCTTCTTCATGCCCAGCTTGGCCGGCACCTGCAGCTTGTACGCGTCGTCGACCGAGAACTCGTGGTTGCCCAGCACATAATGGACCGGGTGGCGCAACTTGGCGGCCACCGGCAGCAGCGCGTCATAGCTCGCCCAGTCCTTGTCGATGAAGTCGCCGAGATGGACGACGAAGGCGAGTTTCTGGCGGTTGAAGTCCTCCACCGCAGCGGCAAGCTTGCCCGGCGCGGTGTGGTACAGGCGCTGGCCGCTGTCGGGCGCGTCGGCATATTGCGCGTCGGCGATGGCGCCGATGCTGAACGCCGGCTTCTCTTCGCGCGGTGCAGGGCCTGCGCCAATCGCCGCCAGCGCCAGCAGGATCGTCCACCGCATCACATTTTCCTTTCGTCCGATTCGCAGGGGCTTAGGCGCGACAGGTTGCAGTTTTAAGCAGCCGGGCCCGGGTGGTTGTCATGCGAGCTTCACGGAGCGTGCCTAGCGCTGAAGCGATGAGCGGGGCGATTCTCAGGCAGGGGAGAAGCGGCATGACAGCGCCGGCGCGGTCTTGCTTCAAGGGTGTGGCGCAGTGAACGAGTTCACTGCCATCGCCGCGCGCCGCCACGCCGCGGCCGAGGATGCCGCGTTGCGCGCCGCGCTCCACCGTTTCGTCCAGGGCCGCCTGCGCGACCGGGACGAGGGCGAGGACATCGTCCAGGAAACCTATGTCCGCCTCTATGACTATCGCCGCACAAAGGGTGTCGCCGATGTCGGCGCCTTCTGCTTCGCAGTGGCGCGCAACCTGGTGTTCGATCATTTCCGTCGCCGCCAGGCGATGCCTGCCAGCACCGAGCTCGCAGAGGATATTGTCTGCCCGCTGCCTCGCGCGGAGGAAGTGCTCGACTATCGCCAGCGCGTCGACATTCTCGTCGCGGCATTGAAGGTGATGCCGACGCTCCGCCGCGAAGTGTTCCTCCGCCGCCGGCTCGACGGGATCGCCTGCGCGACGATCGCCCAGGATCTCGACATGAGCCTGGCCGCGGTCGAGAAGCATTGCACCCGCGCCGTCGCCGACCTGCGCGCCGCGCTCGAGCGCCGCGGCCTGCCGGCGGGAGCTGCCCGGTGAGTCGCCGCGCCGCCCTGAAAGATGCCGCCCGCTGGGCGATGCGCGAGGATGACGCGGTCCTGCGCGAGGCGCCGCCGGCTGCTGCGCCCGATATCCAGGCCATGCTTGACGACCCCGCGCTTGCCGATGCGATGGGCCAGGTACCCCGCCTGTCGGACGGCGACATCCTGGCGATGCGCGCCAACCGGCGCCGTGCGCTGGGGGCGGGCGGGGCGCTTGCGCTGGTTGCGGCGATCGGTGTCGGCGGCTGGCAGGCGGGCTGGTACCGTCCGGCCGCCCCCTTGCCGCTCCACTATGAGACCGCGCGGGGCCAGCAGCTCGATATCGAGCTGGCCGATGGCTCGAAACTTCATCTGAACGGCGAGACCAGCCTCGACGTCACGCTGGGCGACAAGGCGCGCAGTGTCGCAATGCAGCGGGGCGAGGCCTATTTCGACATCGCCCACCGGCCCGACCAGCCCTTTACCGTGCTGGCGGACGGCTCGGCGACGCGCGTGCTCGGCACGGCCTTCGACATCGATATCGCGAGCGGCGGCGGCGTGCGCATCGCCGTCTATCGCGGCAAGGTCCGCTTCGGCGGTGCGGGGGCGGGCAAGGACGGTGCGGTGATCGTCGAGGCCGGCTGGCGCACCCGTTTCGCCGATGGCAAGGCGCGAGCGCCGACCCGCTTTGACGCGACGCAGCAGGACTGGCGTCAGGGCTGGCTCGATGTCGACAACATGAAGCTGGGCGAACTGGTCGATGCGCTCAACCGGCGAGGTGGTCCGCTGATCGCGCCGCCGCCGGGAGCATTGGCGTCGGTCGCGGTCGCCGGTCGCTTCCGCGTCGATAATCCGCATCAGCTGCTCGACGCGATGGGCGCGGCCTATGGCTTCGACGTGGTCCGCAAGGGCGAGGAACTGCACCTCGTTCCCACCGCCGGAAGTGACACAAAAACGTCAGATCAATGACGCTGCACTGCAACAAAATTCTTTTGTCCGGAAGCTGATCCACCCCCGTCTTCCCCCCGAGGCGCGCATCGTGCCCGAGCGGAGGAACACATGGATCGTATCAGGGGAATCTCACTCATGGCTGTGGCTGTCACGCTCGCCATGCCGGCAATGGCCCAGGCCCGCGGCGCCGAAGCATCGATGAGCGCACAGATGCGCTTCGACATCGGTGCGTCGGACCTGCGCAGCGCCATCTCGCAATTCTCGCAGGCAACCGGCCTGCAGGTCGTGGTCGCGCCGAACGCGGTCGCCGGTCGCCGCACCGGGGGCGTGCGCGGAGCGCTGACCGTGCGTGCAGCGCTCGACCAGCTGCTGCGCGGTACCAACCTGACCGCTGCGGTGCGTGGCGGCGTGGTCGTGCTCACCCCGTCGCGCGCCGCGCCGGCTCCGCGCCGCGCCACCCGCGTCGCCGCGGAAGCTCCGATTGCCCGGCCTATGCCCCAGGCCGCTGCGCAGGAGCCCGAAGTCCAGGAAGAGTCGCAGATCGTCGTCTCGGGCTATCGTGAGAGCCTTAACGCCGCGCAGGACCTGAAGCGCAAGGCCGTCGGCGCCGAGGACGACATCGTCGCATCCGATATCGCTGCCTTTCCTGACCTGAACCTCGCCGAGGCGCTGCAGCGCGTGCCCGGCATCACCATTACCCGCGACAGCGGCGAAGGCCGCCAGATCGCCTTGCGTGGCCTGGGCGCGGACTTCACCCGTACCCAGCTCAACGGCATGGAAGTGATGGGCAACACTGCGTCGGGCATGGACAATCGCGGCGCGGTCAGCCGCTCGCGCTCGTTCGACTACAGCCTGTTCGCCTCGGAACTGTTCAACCGCGTTGCGGTGCAGAAGTCGTTCGCGGCCGAGCAGGACGAGGGCGGCATCGCCGGCACCGTGCAGCTCTACAGCGCCAAGCCGTTCGATTATGCCGGCTCCAAGTTCGTCGTCTCGGCCAAGGGCCAGACCAACACCAGCGGCATCACCCCGCGCCTGGTCGGCCTCGCCTCGGTCCGTTCGGGTGATTTCGGCGCGCTGGTTTCGGTCGCCTACAGCCAGATCAAGAACAACGAATATGGCTATCGCAACTGGGGCTGGGGCCTGACCAAATATGGTGCGGCCAATATCGGCCCGGAAGTGGATGCCGCGACCCGCGCCAAGCTGCTCGCCGGCGTCTACCAGCCGACCGCGCAGTCGCCCTCGACCTGGTATAATGACCGCCGTCGCCTCGGCATCACCTCGTCGGTCCAGTACCATCCGGGCGACAATTTCAAGCTCGACGTCGACTTCCTCTATGGCCGCCTGTGGGACTATCGTGACGATTATGCGCTGGCGACCGCGGGCAGCAACCCGCTCACCGGCTCCAGCGTCACCGGCACCCAGGTGATCCGCAGCGCGGTGATCGACGATACCAACACGCTGCGCGCCGCCAGCTTCACCGGCATCGATCTCCGCTCCGAGCACCACATCGTCAAGAACCACACCGATTTCTATCAGGGCGTGGCGAACCTCAGCTGGAAGCTCGGCGATCGCCTGACCATCCATGCGCTCGGCGGCTATGAGGAATCGGACTTCGCCCAGCCGGTGTTCGACAAGGTGTTCATGGAGGCCAAGCAGACGGCCTTCAGCTACGACACCCGCCCGCGCATCCCGGTCAACACCTATGGCATCGACCTGACCAACCCCGATCTCTGGACCGTCCAGCGCCTGGACGTGCAGGAGAACAAGATCGTCAACCGCTATACCAACGCCAAGCTGGATGCGGCGTACGAGCTGAACGAGGCGCTGACCTTCAAGGCCGGTGGCGCCTACAAGCACTTCACCAACAGTGGCTACACCTGGGTGAACAAGGTGTTCCACAACGTCCCGGCGAACCTTGTCGTGCCGAACAGCGTGAAGCAGCTCGTCGGGCCGGACACGCTGCTCCAGTACATCGTCGGCAATGTCGACGGCGTCTATGCCGCGGTCGGCGACAAGCGGGACCTGACCGCCGCCAATCTCCAGGCGGGCAGCGACTTCGATGTCGACGAGAAGACCTATAACGGCTTCGCCCAGTTCGATCTCGATACCCATCTCGGCGACATGCGCCTGCGCGCCAATGCCGGCGTGCGCTACTACTCGACCGATCTGACCTCGTCCGGGCACCTCGCCACCGGCGCGGGCTTCGTGCCCGTGGTCATCGAGACCAACAGCAAGGGCTGGCTGCCCTCGGCCAATGTCGCGCTCGACGTGACCCGCAACCTGGTGGTGCGCGTCAGCGCCAGCCGCAACGTCAACCGTCCGGGCCTGGGCGACCTGGCGGCGGCGGGATCGATCACCACGCGTCCGAACGGCGGCAGCCTCAGCCTCGGCAACCCGTTCCTCAAGCCCTACAAGGCGACTTCGGTCGAGGGCTCGATCGAATGGTATATGGACCGCTCGGGATTCGCCTCGATCGGCTTCTTCTACAAGAACATGGACAGCTTCATCTCGCCATCGACGGTGACGATGCCCTATGGCCAGACCGGCCTGCCGCTGTCGCTGCTGATCCAGGGCCAGGATGCCAACACCCCCTATGACGTGAGCCAGCCGATCAACGGCCCGGGCGCGGACATCAAGGGTATCGAAGTCGCGTTCCAGCACGACTTCACCTTCCTGCCGGGCCCGCTCAAGCATCTCGGCGTGACGGCCAACGGCACCTGGTTCGACGGTCACCAGCAGGGCAAGGTCGGCAACACCTTCGTGCGCTTGCCGCTGTTCCAGCTCTCCAAATGGGCGGCGAACGCGACGCTCTATTATGAGGACAAGGACTTCGGCATCCGCGTGTCGGACGCCTATCGCAGCAAATATTACACCGGTCTCGGCACGGTCGGGAATGTCGGTGACTATATCGCCGCCACCCATAACATCGACTTCCAGGCCCATGTGAACCTGACCAAGGGCATTCGCCTGATCGCCGAGGGCATCAACCTCACCAACGAGCCGATCGAGCAGTTCGCCGGCGGGGAGATCGCGCGCCGCGTGGTCTACACCACCAGCGGGCGCACCTTCACCTTCGGCGTCAGCGCCGAGTTCTAAGTTCCCCCAAAGCCTCCCGCCCCGGTGCAAGCCGGGGCGGATTTTTCTCGACTGCGGAATAGCGTCAAAATGGTGACATCCCGCTTTCCATAACCAATGGTTATGTTGCAGCGCGGCTTTCCGCCGTTGTGATATCTCAGATTTCGGCAATCATGTGACTCGAACCACAGGTTGGGGTTTCCGATGATTGCCAGTCCCTATCTCCTGTACCTTGGCCACTCGCATGACGAAGTGGGCATCAAGACCTCGCGCGGCCTGGCGGTGTTCCGCCCGAACGACTGCGTGGGTGAATTCCGGTACGACGATTGCCCGCTGACGCTGGAGCTGCCGCGCATGGGCTTTGCCGAGGCGGTTGCCGCCGGAGCGAAGACCCTGGTGCTTGGCATCGCCAACGCCGGCGGTCGGATGGGCGCCGATCTCGTCGCCGATGCGATCGCCGCGATCGAGGCGGGGCTCGATGTCGCCTCGGGCCTGCATCACCGGCTGCGCGACGAGCCTTCGATCGTCGCGGCGGCGGCGAAGCATGGCCGCAAGCTCCACGATGTCCGCGATCCCAAGCCCGGCATTCCAGTCGGCAACGGCAAGAAGCGCGCAGGCAAGCGGCTGCTCACCGTCGGCACCGATTGCTCGGTCGGCAAGATGTACGCCACGCTCTGCCTTGAGCAGGGCATGCGCGCCCGCGGCATGACCGCTGATTTCCGGGCGACCGGCCAGACCGGCATCCTGATCGCCGGCAGCGGCGTGCCGCTCGACGCGGTGATCGCCGATTTCATCTCCGGCGCGATCGAAGAGATTTCCCCGGCGCGAGACGATGACGGCTGGGATCTGATCGAGGGGCAGGGCTCGCTTTTCCACCCGAGCTTCGCCGGTGTTTCCACGGGCCTGCTGCATGGCGCCCAGCCGGCGGCGCTGGTGCTCTGCCACGACCCGGTGCGCCCGCACATGCGCGGTCTGCCACATTATCCGGTGCCGGGTCTCAAGGAGACGCTGGAGGCCAATCTCGTGGTGGCCCGGCTGACCAGCCCCGATGTCCAGGCGGTCGGCGTCGCGCTCAACACGTCCAAGCTTTCCCGTGCCGAAGCCGAGCGGCTCTGCGCCGAGACGGCCGACGCGCTCGGCCTGCCCTGTACCGACCCCTTCGCCATGGGAGTCGATCCCATCATCGACAGGATCAATGCATGCTTCGAACCCTCGCCGCGCGTAGCGACGCTTTCGCTCTAGCCACCCCCTTCCGCATCTCGCGGGGGGTGAAGGCGGTCGCCGATGTGGTGACCGTCTCGGTATCGGCCGGGGGTGTTACCGGGCGCGGGGAGGGGGTTCCCTATCCGCGCTACGGGGAGTCGATCGAAGGCGCGCTGGCGGAGATCGAGGCCGTGCGCGGCGCGATCGAGGCGGGCATTTCGCGCGAGGAGCTGCTGGCCGCGATGCCGGCCGGTGCCGCGCGCAACGCAGTCGATTGCGCGCTCTGGGACCTGGAGGCCAAGCTCGCTGGGCGCAGCGTCACCGAACTGCTCGGCCTGCCGCCGCTCGGCCCGACGCCGACGGCGATGACCGTCAGCCTCGACACGCCCGATGCCATGGCGGTCGCGGCGCAGGCGCTGGCGGAGGTGCCGCTCATCAAGATCAAGGTCGATCGCAGCGATCCCGAGGCGCAGATCCGTCGCGTCCGCGAGATGGCGCCGGCACCGCGCGTGATCGTCGATCCCAATGAAAGCTGGACGATCGCCGAGATCGAGCGCCTGCAGCCGATGCTGGTCGACCTGCGCATCGACCTGCTCGAGCAACCGCTGCCGGCGGGCGAGGACGATGCGCTCGAAGGCTTCAACCCGCTGATCCCGATCGCCGCCGACGAGTCCGCGCACATCGCCGACGATGCCGCAGCGCTCGCCAGCAAATATCAGGTCATCAACATCAAGCTCGACAAGACCGGTGGCCTCACCGGCGCGCTGGCGCTTGCCGATGCCGCTGCGGCGGCCGGGCTGGGGGTGATGACCGGCAGCATGATCTCAACCTCGCTGTCGATCGCGCCGGCGCTGGTGATCGCCGCGCGCTCGAGCTTCGTAGATCTCGATGGACCGCTATGGCTGGCGGAAGACCGGCCGGGTGGGGTGCTTGGTGAACGCGGCGTGCTCTCGCCGCCGGCGCCGGGCTTCTGGGGAGCGCCATAACCGAAAGCCATAACCAAACAGGGAGTCGCGTCGCATGGTTCGGGGTCGAAAGCTGAAGATTGGAATGGCGGCAGGCATTACGCTGGTCGCCGCGGCCGGAGTTGCCCTTGCGCAAGGAGGCAGCCCGGAACCCGCCGCCGACCTGATCCTGCGCGGCGGCACTGTCTATCCGGGCAACGCCGCGCCGTTCAAAGGCGATGTCGCGATCCGGGGCGATCGCATCGTCTATGTCGGGCCCAAGGCGCCCGGCACTGCGAAGAAGATCATCGACGCCACCGGCATGATCGTCGCGCCCGGCTTCATCGACACGCATACCCATGTGAACGGCGCGCTCGCCTCGGGCGATCCGGCCGCGCGGCTGGTGATGCCGTTCCTCACCCAGGGCGTGACCACGGCGTTCATCGGCGTGGACGGCGGCGGCGATCCGGATGTCGCCCGCACCTTCGGGCGCGACAGCGGGGCGAAGGGCGGCGAGGGCGAAGCGGCGCTCGGCCAGTCGAGCCGTGACTATGGCATCAACTTCGCCACCTATGTCGGCCTCGGCGCCGTCCGCCTCAAGGTGATCGGCCCGGACGACCGCGCGCCGACCCCGGAGGAGCTGGCGAAGATGCAGGGCCTCGTCTCCACCGCGATGTGCCAGGGCGCGCTCGGCCTTTCGACTGGTCTGTTCTACGCGCCGCAGAGCTTTGCCAAGCGTGACGAGGTGGTGGCGCTGGCCAGGGCGGCGGCGGAGAAGGGTGGCATCTATGACAGCCATCTCCGCGACGAATCCTCGTACACCATCGGCCTGAAGGGCGCGGTGGCCGAGGCGATCGAGATCGGGCGGGAGGCTGGCATCCCGGTCCATATCGCGCACATCAAGGCGCTTGGCGTCGATGTGCAGGGCCAGGCCAAGGCGATCATCGACCAGGTCGAGGCCGCGCAGAAGGCCGGGCAGATAATCCATGCCGACCAGTATCCCTGGTCCGCATCGGGCACCGGACTTTCCGCCGCGCTCATCCCGCGCTGGGCGCAGAATGGTGGTCGGCGGGCGTTGCTGGAGCGATTCGAAAACCCCTCCGTGATGGCGAAGATGCGGCCCGAAATCGCCGACAATCTGCGCCGCCGCGGCGGCCCCGCATCGCTGCTCATCACCTCCGGCCCCGCAGACGCCGAAGGCAAGACACTCGAGCAGATCGCCAAGGCCCGCGGCATCGATCCGATCGACGCGGCCATCGCGATCCTCAAGCAGCGCGAAGCCGGCGTCGCCTCGTTCAACCAGAGCGAGGCGGACATCGCCGCCTTCATGAACCGGCCCTGGGTCGTCACCAGCTCGGACGCGTCGCAGGGCCACCCGCGCTACTACGCCTCGTTCGCCCGCAAATATGCGAACTACGTCCGCGACAAACAAGTGATCGACCTGCGCGCGTTCATCGACCGCAGCACCGCCGTCACCGCCGACATGTTCAGCCTCGACGGCCGCGGCCACCTGAAAGCCGGCGCCTTTGCCGACGTGATCATGTTCGATCCCGCCCGCTTCGCGCCGCGCGCCGACTATATCCATCCCGCGCTGTTCTCCACCGGCATGCGCACGGTGGTCGTCAACGGCGTGATCGCAATCGAGAATGGCGAACCGACCGGCGCCGCCGGCGGCCGCCCGCTACCCCGCCAGCCGAAACCGGGGAGCTGTCGATAGGAGGCCAATAAGGACCGCAGGACGGGGCCGATGCGGTGCAGCCGGGGCAACCGGCGCACGGGAGGCATCAACGCTCCACCATATTGATCAAGGGGAAGAAACATGACCAGGTCACTGAGAGCCGCTTCGCTGCCCGCGCTGGCAGTCGCGCTGCTGTGGAACGCCGCGGCGTTCGCGCAGGACACCCAGACCCCGCCGGCACCGGCGCCCGAACCCGAAGCCCAATCGGCGGAGATCACCGTCACCGGCACGCGCATCCAGCGCGACGGCTACCAGGCCCCGACGCCGCTCACCGTGATCAATGCGGGCGACATCGAAGCGACCGCCCCGGCCAACGTCGCCGATTTCGTCAACGAGATCCCCTCGCTGGTCGGCAGCGTCACCCCGGCCAACTCGAACCTCAACATCTCGGCCGGCACCGCGGGCGTCAACGCGCTCAACCTGCGCTCGCTCGGCACCGCCCGCACGCTGGTGCTGCTCGACGGCCAGCGCTCGGTCGGATCGACCGTCACCGGGCTGGTCGACGTCAACACCTTCCCGCAAGGCCTGATCAAGAGCGTCGAGATCGTCACCGGCGGCGCCTCCGCCGCCTATGGCTCGGACGCCGTCTCGGGCGTGGTCAACTTCATCCTCGACAAGGAATATTCGGGCCTGAAGGGCTCGGTCGAGTACGGCATCTCGACCTATGGCGACGCGCCCAACTACCGCGCGACGCTGACCGCCGGCACCGGCTTCGCCGGCGGGCGCGGCCATATCCTGCTCAACGGCGAGATCGCGGTGAAGGAAGGCCTGCACGGCGTCCCGCGCGACTGGAACAACAAGGGCTGGTACATGATCAACAACCCCGCCTATGTGGCGGGGAACGGCCAGCCCGAGCGGCTGGTCGTGTCGGGTGCCGGCCTGAGCCAGGCGACGCGCGGCGGCGTCATCCTGAACACCGCGCTGCGCGGCACCCAGTTCGGGCTGGGCGGCGCGGTCAGCCAGTATAATTTCGGCACCAACCGCGATCCCTGGCAGATCGGCGGCGACTGGCAGGCGACCCAGGTCAACGGCTTCCAGTCGCTCGATCCGGAGGAGAACCGCAAGAGCCTGTTCGGCCGGGTCAGCTTCGAGGTCGCCGACTGGCTCAACGTCTTCGGCCAGGCATCCTATGCCAAGTCGGAGAATCTCGGCTGGCTGGGCGTGCAGCTCAACCAGAACAACGTGACGATCCGCTCGGACAATGCCTATATCCCGGCCTCGGTCCGCAGCCAGCTCGGCGCGATCACCAGCTTCACGCTGGGCACCAGCAACGCCGACCTGCCGATCCGCAAGAACGACACCGAGCGCGAGCTGCAGCGCTATGTGATCGGCGCGAACGGCAGCTTCCCGCTGTTCGCCGGCACCGCGCGCTGGGACGTCTATTACCAGAAGGGCATCAGCCGCACGCGCGAGATGGCGCGCGACATCACCAACAATGCCCGGCTCGCGCTGGCGCAGGATGCGGTGTTCGCCCCCGCCGGCAACGCGATCGGCGTGCCCGCCGGCACGATCGTCTGCCGCTCGACGCTGACCGCGCCGACCAATGGCTGCGTGCCGCTCAACCGCCTGGGCATCGGCGTCGCCAGCCCCGAGGCGCTCGCCTATGTGCTGGGCAATCCCTATCGCAAGCAGAAGTTCGAGCAGGACGTGGTCGCCGCCAACCTGGCGTTCGATGCGTTCAACCTGCCGGCCGGCGCGGTCTCGGTCTCGATCGGCGGCGAGCATCGCCGCGAGAAGGTCAGCGGTTCGGTGCCCACCGAATTCCAGACCGGCTGGTTCGTCGGCAACTTCCTGCCCAGCTTCGGCAGCTACAGCGTGACCGAAGGCTATGTCGAGCTGGTGGTGCCGGTGATCAAGGGGCTCGACCTGAACGGCGCGGTGCGCGGCACCGACTATTCGACCTCGGGCTATGTCACCACCTGGAAGGCGGGTGTCACCTTCGAGCCGATCCCCGACATCCGCTTCCGCGCCAGCCGATCGCGCGACATCCGCGCGCCTAATCTGGGCGAGCTGTTCACCGCCGGATCGACCCGCATCAACGTGCTGATCGATTCCTCGCAGAACAATGCATCGGTCACCTTCGCGGGCACCACCCGCGGCAACCCGCTGCTCCAGCCGGAAAAGGCCGACCAGTGGGGTGTCGGCGTGGTGCTGCAGCCGACCTTCGTGCCCGGCTTCGCGATGTCGGTCGATTACTACAACATCAAGATCAACGGCGCGATCGGATCGGTTGCCGCCCAGACGATCGTCGATCGCTGCAACGAAGGCATCCAGGCCTTCTGCACCGCCGTGGTGCGCGGGCCGAACTCGTTCGGCAACAGCCTGCAGGTGTATGAGAGCCCGTTCAACTTCGCGGTGCAGAAGGCGCAGGGCATCGACTTCGAAGCTTCGTACCGCACCCGGATCGGCGCCGGCAACTTCACGCTGCGCGGCATGGCGACGCGCTACATCAAGAACTATTTCGACAACGGCATCGATGCGCCGACCGACACGGTGGGCCAGAACGCCCCGGGCGGCACCCCGAAATGGCTCTACCGTGCCCAGGCCAGCTATGACGTCGATGATTTCAACCTCACGCTGATCGGGCGCGGGGTGAGCGACGGCGTGTACGACAACAGCTTCGTCGAATGCACTAGCGGCTGTCCGGCCTCGACGGTGACCAACCGCACGATCAACGACAACCGGATCAAGGGCGCCTTCTACATCGATGCCTCGCTGACCCAGGGCTTCAAGATGGGCGGCAAGGAAGTGCAGCTGTTCTTCAACGTCTCCAACCTGCTCGACAAGGATCCGCCGGTGGTGGCGCCGGGACCGGCCGGCAGCGCCTATGCGACGCCGGCGACCAACCAGTCGATCTACGACCTGCTCGGGCGGACCTTCCGCATCGGCGCCCGGTTCAAGATGTGAGGGGCGTGATGCAGTTCGTGACTCCCGGCAGCTGTTCCCCGGCGGAGGCCGGGGCCCAGTTGCACCGTCGTTCGAGAGGTTCGACTATCCTCACCGGGTTCGCCGAAACTGGGCCCCGGCCTTCGCCGGGGAACGGGGAGGGTGACCTTCTGCAAATCCTCCCCCGGAGGGGGAGGGGGACCGCCAGCAAAGCTGGTGGTGGAGGGGTAGCGCGCCTCAAGCTCCGAAGCCCGTGGAGAGTACCCCTCCACCAGCTTCGCTGGTCCCCCTCCCCCTCCGGGGGAGGATTGGTTGGGCTGGCCCTCGCACTCCTCGCCAGCACCTCCCCGGCGCTGGCGCAGGATTACGACGTGCTGATCCGGGGCGGCACCGTCTATGACGGGAGCGGCGCGCCGGGACGGAGCGCCGATGTCGCGATCCAGGGGGACCGGATCGTCGCGGTGGGGACGATCCCCGCCACGGCGACGGCCAAGACAACCGTCGATGCCCGGGGCAAGATCGTCGCGCCGGGATTCATCGATCCGCATTCGCATGCGGCGCCCAATATCCAGACGCCCGAGCTCGCTCCGGCATTGCCGATGCTCTACCAGGGCATCACCACCTTGTTCGCCAACCCGGATGGCGGCGGCCCGGCCGACCTGGCGCCGCAGATCGCGGACCTGCGCACCAACACCCCCGGCGTCAATGTCGCGCTGATGATCGGCCACAATGCCGTGCGTGCCGCGGTGATGGGCAATGTCGATCGCCATGCGAGCCCCGAGGAACAGGCGAAGATGGAGGGGCTGGTTACCGCGGCGATGAAGCTCGGTGCGTTCGGCCTGTCCGACGGGCCCTTCTACATCCCGGCCAAATATTCGAACACCGCCGAGATCGTCGGGCTGGCAAAGGCCGCCAGCGCCTTCCCGCACGCCTTTTACGAGAGCCATATCCGCGACGAGGGCAATTACGACATCGGCGTGGTCGCGGCGGTCGAGGAAGTCATCACCGTTGCGCGCGAGGCGAAGATCCCCGGCGTCGTCACCCATATCAAGGTGCTCGGCCCCCAGGTCTGGGGCAAGTCGGCGGAGGTGATCGCGCATATCGACAAGGCGCGTGCCGCCGGCGTCCAGGTCTGGGCCGACCAATATCCCTATACCGCCTCGGGCTCGAGCCTGATGGCGTCGCTCGTCCCCGGCTGGGCGCAGGAGGGCGGGGCGGATGCGCTGGCCAAAAGGCTGGAGGATCCGGCGATGCGGGCCAGGATTCGGGCGGAGATGGTGCCCAATCTGGCGCGGCGCGCCGGGCCGCACGCGATCCAGATCCGCGCGTACAAGGCCGATCCCTCGCTCGACGGCAAGCGGCTCGACGAAGTCGGTGCGATCATGCAGCTCGAGCCGCTCGATGCCGCGATCGAGATGCTCAAGAAGGGCGGGGCGCCCACCGTGTCGTTCAACATGAGCGACAAGGATGTCGAGGCGTTCATGCGGCAAGGCTGGACGATGACCTCCACCGATGGCGGGCTGCCGCCCTTCGGCAAGACCGCCGAGCATCCGCGTGCGTACGGCGCCTTCCCGCGCAAGCTGCGCAACTATGTGCTCGACAAGCCGGTGATCCCGATGGCCCAGGCGATCCACGCCGCGACCGGGCTGCCGGCGAAGGTGTTCGACGTGGTCGATCGCGGGGCGCTGCGGAAGGGCGCCTTTGCCGACGTGATCGTCTTCGACCCGAAGACGGTGCGCGACACCGCCACCTATGAGAAGCCCCACGCCTATGCCCAGGGCATGGACTATGTCTTCGTCAACGGCAGGGCGGCGCTGGTGGCGGGCAAGCCGGTGGCGGCGCGGTTCGGGCGGGTGTTGTTGCGGGGGGAATAGGCAGCTGGATTCCGCTCTACTCCCCTCCCTGTAAGGGAGGGGTCGGGGGTGGGTTGCGACCCCGGCGAAGGCCGGGGGAGCTCAGCCAGCCGGCGGAGACAAAGAAAAGGCCGGGCATCGAGCCCGACCTTTTCTAACCCACCCCTAGCCCCTCCCTTGCAGGGAGGGGAATTTGTCGCCGCTTACTTCCAGCCGCTTGCCTTGGCCTTTGCCTCGGCGCCGGCGTCGAGCGGGTCGCCTGCCATCATCTCCTGCGCGGCCGCCATCAGCGCGGGATCGGTGCTGCCGGCCTGGGCATAGTCGGTCTTCGCGGCGCTCGATCCCGCCCTGGTCTGGCGCAACGCCCAGCCCTGGCTGTCGCGGCAGGCGATGCCGTCGGCGGTGGCCGAGGTGAAGACGCGGCAATAGCTCCCCCTGGCGTCGCGGAAGCTTATGGGGACCTGGACCGCGCCCGCATTGGAGGCGAGCTGCTGGTCGAGCGCGCCGGCGAGCGTGCCGGCGGCGTAGAGCTGGCCGCCATGCGTCCGCACCACGCCCGGGTCCTGCAGGCCCTGGCCGATGAAGAGGCCGAGCACCAGCGATGCCGCGATCGCGCCGCCCCAGCGCGTCCAGCCGGGGATGCGGCGGGCGGGCTTGCGGACCGGCAGCGCGACGACATTGCTATTGCTGCGCAATAGCGCCGCGAGCCGGTCCGGTACGGGCTCCTCGGCGACCGGGGCGAAATGGCCGCTGAGCCGGGCGCGCAGGGCCCGGTGGCGGGCGACTTCCTCGCCCAGCGCCGGGTCGGCGGCGATGGCGCGCTCGACGCGCCTGGCCTCGAGCGGGCTCAGCTCGCCATCGGCATAGGCCATCAGCATTTCGGGATCGATGCTCATGCCGCTTCTCCCAGTTGCGCCATCAATGCCTGGCGCCCGCGCACCAGCCGCGAGGTGAGCGTGCCCATCGGTATGTCGAGGATCTCGGCGGCTTCCTTATAGGCGAGGCCCTCGATCAGCACGAGCGCGACGGCTTCGCGCTGCTCGTCGGGCAGGGTGTGGAGCGCGGCGTCGATCTCGCCGAGCGCGACGCGCGCCTCGGCGCCGCCGTCCGCGCCGATACCGAGCCCGGCATCGGGGTCGACAAAGGTCTGCGCGGCGCGGGCGCGGCTGCGGGTGGTGTCGATCCAGCTGTTGCGCATGATCCGGTACATCCAACTGTCCATCCGTGTGCCGGGCTGCCACGATGCGCGCCCGACCAGCGCCTTTTCGAGCGCGACCTGGCACAGATCGTCGGCATCGGCGGCGTTGCGGGCGAGCGCGCGGGCGAACCGCCGCAGACGCGGCAGCAATGCCAGCAGGTCGTCCTCGAAAGCCGCCAATCCCGGTTCCTCTTGTCCGTGGATGAAACGGACGGGGTGCCGCGTTTAATCCACATGATCTTCATTTTGTGCAAGAAGGGCGCGATGCGCGGCAGGTGGTTCTGGATCGGGTGGATGGCGCTGGCGGTGCCGGCGCATGCCCAGCTGGCGCCGGGGCTGCCGTCGCTGCCGCTGCCGGCGGGGCAGGTGCTCGACCGGGTCGGCCAGGAAGTCCAGGGCGTGACCGGCGGTGTCGCGCAGCGGCTCGAGGATGTGCGGCGGACGGCGGCGGCCAGGCTGGTCCGCGACCATCCCGATCGCATCGCGCTCGATCCCCAGGGCTTTCCGGCGCGTGCGGGCGAAGTGGTGGTCGACGATCCCGATGACGCGCTGATCGCGCGGGCGGTGGCCAAGGGCTATGCGGTGATCGCGCGCGAGGATGTGCTGGGGGTCGGCTATGCGCGGCTGTCGGTCCCGCGCGGGCGCTCGCTGGGCCAGGCGATCCGCGAGCTGCGCAAGCTGGGCGGCAGGGACGTGAGCGCCGACCAGCTCCACGCGCCGAGCGGGGCGCTGCCCGGTCCCGCCGCGCCGGTGGCGGCGGGGAGCGGGACGGTGGTCGGGGTGATCGACGGCGGCGCGGCGGGGGCGGCGCTGTCCTCGGGCTTCGCGACCGGCGCGCCACGGGCGAACGACCATGGCACCGCCGTAGCCTCGCTGATCGCCGGTGCGGGAACGGTGCGGGGCGGGCTGCCGGGCGCGCGGATCGCCTCGGCCGATGTCTATGGCAGCGATCCGGCCGGCGGCAACGCCACCGCCATCGCCCGGGCGGTCGGCTGGATGGTGCAGAACCGGGTGAGCGTGGTGACGATCAGCCTGGTCGGCCCCGCCAACCCGCTGCTCGGCAAGGTGATCGCGGCGGCGCAGGCGCGCGGCACGGTGATCGTCGCGGCGGTGGGCAACAACGGACCCGCCGCGCCGCCGGCCTATCCGGCTTCCTATCCCGGCGTGATCGCGGTCACCGGTATCGACGGAAAGGGCCGCGCGCTGATCGAGGCGGGGCGGGCAAGCCATCTCGACTATGCCGCCCCCGGCGCCGACATGCTGGCGATGGGGGCGAACGGCCGCACCATGCGCGTGCGCGGCACGTCGTTCGCCGCGCCCTTCGTCGCCGCGACGATCGCGCGCTTCTACGCAACGCCGGACCCGGGTGGGTTGCGCGCCGCGATCGGCAAGGTGGACGCACAGGCGCGCGACGCCGGATCGCGCGGGCCGGACAAGCTTTATGGCCGCGGCGTGCTGTGCGAGGCATGCCGCACGCCCGCGCAATGAACTGATTTCGCAACGAAAAGCAGAAATTTCGAAAAATATTCGCGCTTCCGGGATTAAACCCGAACCGGCCACCGTTCTCCCGATGTCAGTGAATTTTTGGGAGAACGGACATGATCAAGCTTCTCGGCACCAGCGCCTTCCTCGCCATCGCACTCGCGGCGGCTCCGGCTTCGGCGCAGATCCTCGGCGGCGGTGGCGGCCTGGGCGGTGGTCTTGGCGGCGGCCTGGGTGGCGGCGGCCTTGGCGGCAATATCGGCGGCAGCGGCATGGGCACGCTCGGCAGCACGATCGACAGCCCGATGCGCCGCCTGCCCAGCACCAGCGACACCACCAGCAGCCTGCGCGGCTCGTCGCACACCGAAAAGAACGTCAACACCCGCAAGGGCCGCGTGACCGCTTCGAACGACAGTTCGCTCGACTCCACGGTCGCGAACAGCACCCGGGTCGGCGATCGCACGATCGGCGGCAGCGGCTCGGCCTCGGGCAATGCCGGCGGCAGCGCCGACGCGCAGCTGGTCGGTACCGATGCGGTGCGCGGCACGGCAAGCAACGCCGTGGGCCGCACCCGCGACACGGTCTCCAACGTTCGTGACCGCGCCGGCACCGCGACCGACCGCGTCCGCGATACCACGGGCAATGCGGTGAGCCGCACCCGCGACACGGCCGGCAACGCCGTCTCGCGTGCCCGCAATGCCGTGCCCAGCACGGATGGTGTATCGGCAGCCGCTTCGGGTGCCGCCAATGGCGCGGCTTCGTTCGGAGGCAACACCCTGGCCCTCGCCGGTTCGGCGGCGGCCAATGGCGACGGCGCCTTCCCGGTCTCGGTCGGCATGCCGGTCACCGATGCCAAGGGCAAGCTGATCGGCACCGTCCAGTCGGTGCGCACCGCCGGGCGCGGCACCGTCCAGCAGGTGCTGGTCAAGGTGAAGGACAAGACCGCCACGCTGCCCGCCGCCAATTTCACCGGTTCGGGCAACGCCCTGGTCTCGGCGATGGGCAAGGGTGAAGTGCAGAAGTCGGCAGACTGACGGGCGGCGGCAGCCCGCCTGGACAGCAGGACTGCTCCGCCCGCGGCGCGTCTGGCCTCCAAGCCAGGCGCGCCGCACCTGCATGTGGATCAAGCCAAGTCTTGCATCGATCCATCGCGGCTTTGGTTTGGACGCGAAGGGGATCACCCAATAGCTAACGATCGAACCCGACCCCCGTCGATGCGACGGGCGGCGATTAGGAGAAGATCGTGACGACCTGGAGCCCGGTTGAAATGGCGCGCAGCCTTGGCGGCGGCCTGTTGTCCTTTCCGGTCACGCATTTCGATGCCGACGGCGCCTTCGTCGAGGATGCGTATCGCGCGCATTGCGCCTGGATGCTCGAGCATGAGCTTACCGGCCTGTTCGCCGCCGGCGGTACCGGCGAGTTCTTCTCGCTGACCCCGGCCGAAGTCATCACCGTCGTGGCGGCTGCCGTGGCCGAGGCCAATGGCAAGCTGCCGGTGATCTCGGGCTGCGGCTATGGCACCGCCATCGCCACCGAGATCGCGCAGGGCGCCGAAAGGGCCGGCGCCGACGGCCTGCTGCTGCTGCCGCCCTATCTGGTCGGCTCGAGCCAGGAAGGCCTGGCCGCGCATATCGAGAAGGTGTGCCGCTCCACCGGGCTCGGCGTGATCGTCTACAACCGCGACAATGCGGTGGTGAACGACGAGACGCTGGCCCGCCTGTGCGAGCGCAATCCCAACCTGGTCGGCTTCAAGGACGGCGTCGGCGACATCGAGCTGATGACCCGCATCTTCGCGCGGATGGGCGACCGGCTCACCTATATCGGCGGGCTGCCTACGGCCGAGACCTTCGCCACGCCGTACCTCACCATGGGCGTCACCACCTATTCCTCGGCGATCTTCAACTTCATGCCGGAATGGGCGCTCGACTTCTATCGCGCCGTCCGTGCCGGCAACCAGGACGAAGTGATGGCCCAGCTCAAGGCGTTCGTGCTGCCCTATATCGCGCTGCGCAACCGTGGACGCGGCTATGCGGTGTCGATCGTCAAGGCGGGCATGCGCGTCGTCGGGCGTGATGCGGGCCCGGTGCGCACCCCGCTGACCGACCTCACCGCCGCCGAGCATGACGAGCTGCGCGCGCTGGTGCAGGGTGTCTCCGCCAAGTCGGTCGCGCACGCCGCGTGACAGCGCGCCGGGAGGTGCTAGGCTAGGATCATGTTCGAGCTAAGCCAGCTCCGCTGCTTCGTCGCCGCGGCCGAGGAACTCCATTTCGGCCGCGCGGCGCAGCGCCTGAACATGACCCAGTCGCCGCTCAGCCGGCAAATCCAGCTGCTCGAGCGCATCCTTGGCGTCACCCTGCTCGAGCGGACCAGCCGGCAGGTGAGCCTTACCCCCGCCGGCCAGGTCTTCCTGATCGAGGCGCGGCGGATCGTCCGCCTTGCCGAAAGCGCGTCGCTCTCCGCCCGGCGCGTGGCGCAGGGTGATGCCGGCAAGGTCGCGATCGGCTTCACCGCCGTCTCGGGCTATGGCCTTGTGCCGCACATCGTCGCCAATGCCCGGGCTAGCCTGCCCAATATCGATCTCGACCTGCACGAGATGGTCAGCGGCGACCAGGTCGACGCGCTGCTCACCGGGCTGATCGACATCGGCTTTGTTCGCCCGCCGATCGACCGGCACGAGTTCGAGACGCTATGCGTGCTGCATGAGCCGCTGGTGGTGGCGCTGCCGCCGGGCGACCCGCGCCAGTCGCGGCCGAGCTTCGAGCTGTCCGACTTCGATGACGAGCCGCTGATCATGTATGCGCGGCAGGGCGCGGGCTATTTCCACAACATGCTGGTGCGGCTGTTCGACGATGCCGGCGTCTCGCCGCTCTATGTGCAGCACGTCACCCAGATCCATTCGATGCTCGGGCTGGTCCATGCCGGGCTGGCCGCGGCGCTGGTGCCGCAATCGGCGTCTGGGCTGCACCTGATGGATGTCCAGTTCCGCGCGCTGCGCACCGATCCGGAGAACCCGGTCGAGCTCCACATGGCCTGGCGCCGCGACAACGCCAATCCGGCGCTCGAGCCGATGCGCCGGCTCTGCGCGCAGACGGCGGGGGCATGATAGCCACTTCCCTGATTGATCGTCGCGGCGTGGTGCTGGGCGGTGCGTTGCTGCTGCCCGCCGGCGCGGCGCTGGGCAGGGCCAAGGGCGATCCGATCGCCACTACCCGCTATGGCCGGGTGCGCGGGCTGACCGATCAGGGCGTGCTGGTATTCAAGGGCGTCCGCTACGGCGCCGATACCAGCACCCGCCGCTTCCGGCGGGCCCTGCCTCCGGTGGCGTGGAAGGGCGTGGCCGACGCGACCCGCTATGGCCTCGCCGCGCCGCAGACCAGGGCGGAAGAGCCGACCGGCGAGGACTGCCTGTTCCTCAATATCTGGACGCCCGCGCTCGATGCGGGGAAGCGCCCGGTTATGGTCTATCTCCACGGCGGCGCGCATGCGCACGGATCGGGATCGGACCCGCTCTATGACGGCAGCCATCTCGTCCGCCGCGGCGATGTGGTTGTGGTCACGCTCAATCACCGGCTGGCGGCATTGGGCTATGCCTATCTCGCCCAGCTCGGCGGACCGGCGGAATCGGGCAATGTCGGCAATCTCGACATCGTGCTCGCGCTGCAATGGGTGCGCGACAATATCGCGGGCTTTGGCGGCGATCCCTCGCGCGTCATGATCTTCGGCCAGTCGGGCGGGGGCGCCAAGGTGGTGACGCTGATGGCGATGCCCGAGGCGCGCCCGCTCTTCCACCGCGCCGCGACGATGAGCGGCCAGCACGTCACCGCCGCCGGCCCGATGCACGCGACCGCGCGGGCCAGGGCCTGGATGGCGAAGGCCGGTGCTCCCGACGTCGGTGCGCTGGCGACGCTGCCGATCGACAAGCTGGTCGGGGCGATGGGCATGACCGATCCGCTGGAGGGGAAGGGCGAGATCAGCTTCACCTCCACGCTCGATCACGGCGTGCTGCCGCGCCATCCCTTCGTGCCCGATGCCCCGCGCGAGGCGGCGCATATTCCGCTGATCGTCGGCAACACGCATGACGAGACCGGCTTCTGGCTGGGCGAGGTGCTGAAGCGCGGCGATACAAGCTGGGATAATCTGACCGAGCGCGTCGCGGCGCAGATCACCAAGGACGTCGCGCCCGATTGGGTGGTGAAGCGTTACCGCGAGATCTACCCGGGGAAGACGCCCGGCCAGATCCTGCTGGCGGCAAGCACGGCGGGGCGTTCCTGGCCCGGCCATCTGATCCAGGCCGAGGAGCGCGCAAAGATCGGCGCGCCGACCTGGATGTACCAGCTCGACTTCCCGTCGCCCGAGGCGGGCGGGGTGCTCGGCGCCTTCCATACGCTCGATATCCCGCTGGTGTTCGACAATACCGGCGCCAGGGGCGCGCGCACCGGCGACGGGCCCGAGGCGCGGCGGCTGGCGGGGCGGATGGCGGACGTCTTCATCGCCTTTGCCCGGACCGGCGATCCGAATTGCACTGGCATCCCGGCCTGGCCGCGGTTCGAGCTGGGGAAGCGGCCGACGATGGTTTTCGATGTGGATACGCGCGTGGTGGACGATCCGCGTCGCGAGGAGCGGCTGCTCTGGTCGGTCGCGCCGTATATCAAGCCGGGCGGTTAGGCTGGCTGTTCCCCGGCGAAAGCCGGGGTCCAGGGTTTCTCTGCCGTCTCGCTTGTGACCCTGGGCCCCGGCTTTCGCCGGGGAACCGGAAGTGTGTATGGATACCCTTCCGAAGGAGATCGCCATGGCCAGGCTCGTCTACGCCCTGAATCAGTCGCTCGACGGCTATGTCGATCACATGGCGTTCGCGCCCGACGAGATCGTCTTCCGGCACTTCATCGAGGATGTGCGGAGCCTGACCGGCAGCATCTATGGCCGCCGCATGTATGAAATCATGCGCTACTGGGACGACGAGCATCCCGAATGGGACGCGGCCAGGCGCGACTATGCCGAGGCGTGGCGGGCGATGCCGAAATGGGTGGCGTCGCGCTCGCTGGAATCGGTCGGGCCCAATGCCACGCTGCTTGGAGATGACCTTGCGGCGGCGGTGCGGGAATTGAAGGCGGGGCAGGACGGGGTGATCGAAGTCTCGGGCACGATCCTGGCGCAGAGCCTGACCGAGCTGGGGCTGATCGACGAGTATCGCATCTATCTGCACCCGGTCGTGCTGGGCGGCGGCAAACCCTATTTCGCGGGGCCGCGGCCCCGGCTGCGGCTGGTGGTGGACGAGCGGATCGGTCCGGATGTGATCCGGCTGACCTACGTGCCGGCGTAGCTGGGGGCATTCCCCCAGCTTGTTCCCCGGCGAAGGCCGGGGCCCAGTCTCGGCGAATGTGGTTAGGGTGGTCGAACCTCTCGAACGACATTGCAACTGGGCCCCGGCCTTCGCCGGGGAACAGTTATGGGCGCGATCTCACCGCCCCCACGGAAACGCCAGCGTCGGCCGGTTCGCGAACCGCCGCATCGCCAGCTTCAGCCGCGCGCCGCAGCCGGGCTCCAGCCGCAGGGTGAAGTCCGGGCGGCCGATCCGCGTCTCGGCGCCGTCGAGGGTCACGCTCTCGATCCGGTGCTCGGCCCAGGCGCCGCCCTGCACGATCACGGTGCGCGGGGCCTTGCCGAGATTGACCAGGGTCACCTCGGCGGAGGTGTCGCCCAGCGCGTGGACCAGCGCCGCGACATCCTCGGGCACGCCGGCGCGGCGCCTGTCCGCGTCGAAATAGCGCAGCCGGCAATGGAGCGGCACGCCGCCCTGGTTGGGCGAGGTCGGCGACCAGGGTGGGCGGCCGATATGGAGCCCGCCAGTCATCAGCTGGATCAGGCTGGTGATGCTCGCCGGGGTGATGTCGAGCGGCCAGTCGGCGAGGCGGGTGTCGGGGGTGGTCGGGTCGTCCGCCTGCGCCTTCTCGCGCGCGGCGATCCGGTCGAGATCGGCCTGCATCGCCTTTAGCGGATAGCCGGGATTGGCGCCTTCGAGGAACGAGACCCAGGGATGCTCGCCCGCCGCGACGCGGTCCTTCGGGGCCTGGGTGAAATACCAGATCTCGAAGCCGTTGCTGCGATAGGGGCCGGGCTTCCAGCCATACCAGCCCTGCGCGCCGTACATGGTCGGGGCCTCGAACTTGCCGTCGCGTTGCCGCCCGGCCTCGTTGATCCGCGCGTTCTGGCGGCGCCACAGCTCGACATAGGAGAGGTCGCCGGTCAGCACCGTGCCGTTGAAGAAGGCGGTGATCGAGCGGGGCACGCGGTTGCGGTCCTCGCGCTTGCCGGTCTGCGGGACGACCGGCGAGAAGCCCCAGCCATAGGTGCCGCGCCACCAGTTCGCGCCGACCGTGCCGTCGAGCCCGACATGGCTGGGCAGGATGTCATTGTTGGCCTTGGCGCGGTCGACCCAGGCGTCGAGATAGTCGAGCGCCCAGCGCCGATAGCGTTCGCCGCCGCCCAGCGCATAGGCGTTGAGGCCGAGGGTGGTCGCCTGGAGGTTGAGCGGATTGTCGCCGACCACGTCGCCATATTCGGCATAATGGTCGAGCGTCTGCTGGTAAGTCGTCTCGCCATGCTCCATGTGGAAGCGCTCGCCTGCCTCGAACGGGTCGCCGGCCCAGTCGAGCGGGGTCGCCTCGCGCAGCATCGGGCCGCGGCTGCCGTTCATCATGCTGCGGATGATCCGGCGCTCGGGATCGTAGTTCCGCACCGTCGGGTCGCGGCCGGTGTAGAAATCGGCGTAGCGCATCGTCCGCGCCAGCAGCTTGCGGTCGCGCGGGATCGACAGGCCCATCACGTTGAAGCTGGTGAGGCCCTCGCTGTTGTGCTGCCAGTCCATCTGGACCGGGAACTCGCGGTGATACATGCCCTGCCGCGCGATTGGCACCTCCAGGGTGCGGGCGGCGGTGTACTGCTTGAGGTGCCCCACCCAGAAGCGCTGGGCGAGGGTGAGGATGCGGTCCGAACCGCCGAGCGCGTGAAGCACCAGCCAGTCATTGGTCGCCTCGGCCGCGTCGTCGGGGCCGTCATTGGCGCCCCAGCGCTCGAACACCTTTAGCCAGCCGCGCGCGTCGACATATTTGGTGTAGAAAGCCTCGCAGGCGGCGGCGTTGCGGGCGAGCAGCCTGCGCTGCATCACCGCCCAGTCGGGCGCGGGCATCTTCTTGCCGGCGACGAGCCGGGCAGGGGCGGCATGGACGGTGGCGGGCAGGGCGACCGCGCCGGCGGCGCCCTGGAGCAGGAAGCGGCGGCGATCGACGGTCATTCGGCGATCTCCACGCGGCGGATCGGGCCGGCGATGACGAGGAAGGCGAAGATCGTCAGCAGGCAGTGCGCGCCGACGAAGACCAGGGCGAGGTCGAACGATCCGGTGCCGGCGACGATATAGCCGACCACGATCGGGGTCACGATCCCGGCGATGTTGCCGAACATGTTGAACACGCCGCCCGAAAGCCCGGCGAGCTTCTTCGGCGCGACATCCGCCATCACCGCCCAGCCGAGCGAGGCCACGCCCTTGCCGAAGAAGGCGACCGACATCAGCGTGACGACCAGCCATTCCTGCTGCACCCAGACACAGGCGATGATTGCGGTGGCGAGCAGCATGCCGATCGTCAGCGGCGCCTTGCGCGCCCAGTCGAGCGAGCCGGTGCGCTTGAGGATGCGATCGGAGATGAAGCCGCCGGCCAATCCGCCGACAAAGCCGAACAGCGCGGGCGCGGCTGCGGCGAAGCCCGCCTCCATGATGTTCAGCCCGCGCTCCTTGACCAGGTAGATCGGGAACCAGGTAACGAAGAAATAGGTCAGCACGTTGATGCAATATTGCCCCAGATAGATGCCCAGCATCATCCGGTTGGCGATCAGCTTGCGGACATTGGCCCATTCGAACGCCGCCGAGGATCCGGCCTGGTCCTCCATATGGATCAGCCCGCCGCCGGCCTCGATCTCGTCGAGTTCGGCGCGGTTGATCGAAGGATGCTTCGCCGGGCTGTGGATGAAGCGCAGGAAGGCGAGCGTGGCGAGCAGGCCAAGCCCGCCCATCGTCCAGAATACCGAGCGCCAGCCGAAGCTGTGCGCCAGCCAGCCCATCAGCGGCACGAAGGCGACGATCGAGAAATATTGCGCCGAATTGAAGATCGCCGAGGCGGTCCCGCGCTCGGCGGCGGGGAACCAGGCGGCGACCAGCCGGGCATTGCCCGGAAAGGACGGCGCCTCGGCCAGCCCGACCAGGAAGCGCAGCGCGAACAGCATCACCGTGGCCGAGAGGATCGGGATCAGCCCGGCAAAGCCCTGGCTGAAGGTGAAGAGCGACCAGAGCGCGATCGCGCTGGCATAGACGCGCTTGGTGCCGAACTTGTCGAGCAGCAGCCCGCCCGGAATCTGCGACAGCGCATAGGCCCAGGCGAAGGCGGAGAGGATATAGCCGGTCTGCACCGGGGTGAGGCCCAGCTCGCCGGCGGCGGCATTGCCCGCGATCGAGAAGGTTGCGCGATCGGCATAGTTGACGCTGGTGATCACGAAGATCAGCGCAATGATTGCATAGCGCACTCGCGTGGGCCGGACGGCCTGCTCGGACAAATCTCTCTCCATGGGTAGCGCGCCTGTTGCCGACGCTTCGCGATCCTTGAGGCGTACCGGGGGAAGGGGGCGGGGTCCAAGCCAAAATGGGGAATGATCCAGTCCCGCCTTGGCTGGATCGCTGGGGTTCGTGGCTGGATCATTGCCGATCAGTGCAAGAAGCGCATCGATCCATGTTCGATTGAGGTTGGCTTGTCGCGGCGGTTCTTCGCTAACCAGCCTGCAATCAAATCCGCTCGGCAAAGAAGCGGACACTCATGGGAGAGACAGAAGGCATGTCCCGCACTCGTATCCTGAAATCCGTCCTTGCCCTGTCCAGCGCGGCAGCGGTGCTCGCCGCGGCGAGCGCCCATGCGCAGGACGCAGCAGCCGCCGCCGATCCGGCGCCGCAGGCCGCCGCGCCCGAGCAGGACGAAGGCCCCTCCAATGAAATCGTCGTCAAGGGCTTCCGCGCCAGCCTGAACAACGCGCTCAACATGAAGCGCAACGAGACCGCGACGATCGACGCGATCAAGGCCGAGGACGTCGCCGAATTCCCCGACCTCAATCTGGCGGAATCGCTCCAGCGCATCCCGGGCGTGGCGATCAGCCGCGTCAACGGCGAGGGCCGCAACATCTCGATCCGCGGCCTCGGCCCGGAATATAGTCGCGTCCGCATCAACGGCATGGAAGCGATCGGCACCACCGGCGGCACCGACAATTCGGGTGGCGTCAACCGCGGCCGCGGTTTCGACTTCAACATCTTCTCGTCGGACCTGTTCAACAGCCTGGCGGTGCGCAAGACCGCGACGGCAGATGTCGAGGAAGGTTCGCTCGGCGGCACCGTCGACCTGCAGACCGCGCGCCCGTTCGACTATCGCAAGCCCACCGCGGTGGTGCAGGCGGC
This sequence comes from Sphingomonas kyeonggiensis, assembly GCF_014204495.1. Taxonomy (GTDB): domain Bacteria; phylum Pseudomonadota; class Alphaproteobacteria; order Sphingomonadales; family Sphingomonadaceae; genus Sphingomonas; species Sphingomonas kyeonggiensis_A. The sequence goes on from NZ_JACHLN010000005.1 coordinate 211,791, forward strand.
GGCGAGCTACAACGACCTTGCCCGCAAGGCCAAGCCGCGCGTCTCGACCCTGCTCACCACCAGCACCGCCGATGGCCGCTTCGGCGTGCTGCTCTCGGTGGCCTATGAAGAGCGCGCGCTGGTCGAGGAAGGCGCCAACATCACGCGCTGGACCTATGGCGGGTTCAATGGTGGCTTCGCGCCGACCTCGACGATCGCCGGCAAGACGATCGCCCAGATCAACGACACCAACCCGGCCACCGCGCTCTATCATCCGCGTATCCCGGGCCTGGTCAGCTATGCGATCGACCAGAAGCGCCTGGGCGCCGCGCTCGGTGTGCAGTTCCGCCCGACCGAAAAGACGCTGATCTCGATCGACGGCCTCTATTCGCGGCTCGACGGCACCCGCCAGGAATCGCAGTTCCAGGCGATCAGCTTCAGCCGCTCGGGCACCGGCAAGCCGCAGACGATCATCCGCTCGGGCACGGTCGATGCGAACAACAACATCATCAGCGGCACGTTCGACAATGTCGATCTGCGCAGCCAGGCGCGCTACGACAAGCTCACCACCGATTTCTACCAGCTCACCGGCACGCTCGACCAGAAGATCGGGGAGTCGCTGAAGTTCGGCGCGATCGTCGGCTATTCGAGCTCGCAGTTCCGCAACCCGATCCAGACCACGGTGACGATCGACGCGGCCAACACCAACGGCTTCTTCTACGATTTCTCGACGCGCTTCCCGACGATCCGCCCGGGCGTCGACATCAGCAACGTCGCGAACTTCGCCTTCACCAATGGCACTTCGGAAGTCCGCATCCGGCCGCAGACCGTCGACAACAGCTTCACCAACGCCAAGGGTTTCCTCGAATGGACGACCTCGCCCGAGCTGAAGCTCAAGGCGGGCGTGGACTGGCGCCGGTTCGAGTACAGCTCGACCGAGCAGCGCCGCCTGTCGGGCGAGACGGTGGTGACCACGCTCACCGCGGCCCAGCTCGCGCCGCTCACCAACGTGTTCTCGGGCTTCGGCCGCGGGCTCACCATTCCCTCGGGCACGCCGACGTCGTGGGTGGTGCCGAACCTCGAGGCGTTCCAGGCCTATCTCAACACCTATAGCAACCCGACCTACGCCACCGGCGGCGTCGAGAACGCGACCGCGCGCGGCTCGTTCGTCACGGTGCGCGAAGAGGATCTGGGCGCCTGGGGCATGGCCGAGTTCAACCTCGCCAATGCCGGCGTGCCGGTCCGCGGCGACGTCGGCCTGCGCTATGTGAAGACCGACCAGTTCTCGACCGGCTATGCCAGCCAGGGCACCGCGATCAACCTGGTCAGCGCGGATCGCAGCTATGAGAACTGGCTGCCCTCGGCCAACCTCGTCTTCGACGTGACCGACAATCTGATGGTCCGCTTCGCCGCGGCCAAGACGATCGCCCGCGCCGGCATCGGTTCGCTCACCCCGGGCGGCAACCTCAACGTCTCGGGCGGCAACCGCACCTTCAGCTCGGGCAATCCCGACCTGAAGCCGACCAAGTCGACCAATCTCGACGCCTCGATCGAATGGTATCCGACCCGCGGCGCGATCTATGCGGTCTCGGCCTTCCAGAAGGACATCGGCACCTTCGTCCAGACGATGAGCACCACCGTGCCCTATAGCAGCCTGGGCCTGCCCAACTCGCTGCTCAACGGCACCACCGCGAGCCCGACGGACGCGTTCATCGTCAGCCAGCCGGTCAATTCGAAGGGCGGCCTGCTGCGCGGTTTCGAAGTGAACGTGCAGCAGCCCTTCAGCTTCCTGCCGGGCTTCCTGAGCAACTTCGGCGTGCTGGCCAACTACACCTATGTCAGCTCGGACATCGAGTATCTGACCTCGGCCAATGGCGCGACCACGGTGAAGGCGCCGCTGCTCGGCCTGTCCAAGCACGCCGCCAACGGCACGCTCTATTACGAGACCAAGAAGTTCGCGATCCGCGGCTCGGTTGCCTATCGCTCCAAATATCTGACCGCCGTGCCGGGCACCGAGGGCAACTCGTACAACGGCACCAACTCGACCACGAACATCGACGCGCAGATCTCGTACAACGTCACCGAGAACTTCAAGCTCAGCCTCGAGGGGATCAACCTCACCGATGCGCTGAACGACCAGTTCGTGGACGTCAGCAACCGCCTCAACGTGCTCACGCACAGCGGGCGCCAGTTTGTCCTGGGTGCCCGGCTGGCCTTCTAACGCCTCCAAGTCCAGCCATCCCTCCACCCCAGGAACGGGGCCAGCCAACCCCCTTGGCTGGCCCCCTTTTTTGTCTGCGCGGCAGCGATATGCCGGCCCGGTCCGGCGACACGCAGGGGACGGGAAAGGGCAATCATCCAGCAACATTTTGCTACCTGGAACCGGTTACACGTGCTACCGCAAAGGCGATCGGTCCCGACGACTCGTCGAAATCTACGCAAAATGCGGGATTTCCGGTGAGGCTGCAGAAGCGGGCCGATCGGACAAAGGGGAGGAATTCATGTCCGACAGGGTGAATGAACGCGCGCGCGTGCGCCGCAGCCGCGTGATGGAAGTCGCAGCAGCATTGATGCTTGGCGTGTCGCTGACCGCGGTCGCGGTTGCGCCCGCGCATGCGCAGGAATCCGATGCGTCGCTGCGCGGAACGGTGACGATGCCGGCCGGCACCACCGCCACGCAGATCGTCGCAGTCGAGGTCAACACCGGCTATCGCCGCACCTCGGAGGTCCGTGCCGATGGCGGGTACGTGTTCGCTTCGCTGCGTCCCGGGCTTTATCGGCTCGAAATTGTAACCGGTTCCGGCACGCGCAACACCGATGAGTTCCGGCTCTCCGTGGCGCAGAACGCGCAGCTCGACTTCAACTTCGCGGGCGAGGATGCCGGTGCCAGCGACGCGATCGTCGTCACCGGCAGCAAGATGCGCTCGATGGAGGGCGGCGAAGTCGGCGTGAACATCTCGACGCGACTGATCGAGCAGCTGCCGCAGAACAACCGCAACTTCCTGGCCTTTGCCGATCTCGCGCCGGGCGTGCAGTTCGTCACCGGCGCCAATGGCGCGTCGCGCCTGCAGGGCGGCGCGCAGGACAGCCGCACAGTCAACATCTTCATCGATGGCGTCGGCCAGAAGGACTATGTCCTCAAGAACGGCGTGACCGGCCAGGATTCCAGCCAGGGCAATCCCTTCCCGCAGCTCGCGGTGGGCGAGTACCGGGTGATCAGCTCCAACTACAAGGCGGAGTTCGACCAGGTCAGCTCGGTGGCGATCACCGCGGTCACCAAGTCGGGTACCAACGAGTTCCACGGCGAGGCGTTCGTCGACTATACCGACCAGTCGCTGCGCGCGAAGACGCCGACCGAGGAGCGCAGCCCCACCGGCAAGGCCCGTACCCGCGACTTCCAGTTCGGCGGCGCGCTCGGCGGCCCGATCATCAAGGACCTGATGCACTTCTTCGTGACCTACGAAGGCAAGCGCCAGCAGGTCCCGGTCGACATCTTCCCGGGCAGCGCGAACAACACCGCCAATATCCCGGCGGCGTTCCAGAGCCAGTTCGGCTCGACCAACCGGACGTTCAACGAAGACCTGTATTTCGGCAAGATCGACCTGGTGCCGTCGACCGCCGACCTGTTCGAGCTGTCGCTCAAGGTCCGCAAGGAAACCGGCGAGGGCATCAACAGCGGCTCGAACCTGCGCAGCAACTCGATCGACACGGTGGTCAACGAGTATCGCGGCCTGGCGCGCTGGGAGCATACCGGCAGCAACTGGGTCAACGACCTCAAGCTGACCTATGAATATGCGCAATGGGCGCCGACCCCGCGCGTGTTCGAGAATAGCTTCGTCTTCCAGGACGCGAACAACGCCCAGATCTTCCGCACCGGCGGCGGCGCGAACTACCAGGACAAGGGCCAGAAGGGCTGGGGTGCCCAGAACGACTTCACCTTCACCGGCATCTCGGGCCACACCTTCAAGGCGGGCGTGAAGGCCAAGTGGGTCAGCCTGAAGTCGCTGCAGCTCAACAACTACAACCCGGTCTATTTCTACAACACCCAGTATAATGGCGCGACCTGGAACGACGCGACCCCGTACCGGGTGCAGTTCGGCTATGACTCGGGGCTGGGCGGCGATCCGACGGTGAAGTCGGACAATTTCCAGTTCGGCGCCTATATCCAGGACGATTGGGAAGTCACTTCGCGGCTGACGCTCAACCTCGGCCTGCGCTGGGATTACGACCGCACCCCGGCCTATGTGAACTTCGTCACCTCGGCCTCGTCGCTGGCGGCGGTATCGCCGACCAACTATCCGAACCTGACCAACGCCGATTACAAGATCGCCGACTACGTCTCGAACGGGAAGAACCGGAAGACCTTCAAGGGCGCCTGGCAGCCGCGCATCGGCTTCAGCTACAATTTCGATGCCGAGAAGCGCTACACGCTGTTCGGCGGGTTCGGCCGTTCCTATGACCGCAACCAGTTCGACTTCGTCCAGCAGGAAACCCAGGTCGGCTCCTATTCCACCCGTACCTTCAACTTCCTGGTGCCGGGCGACACGCGCAACAATTGCGCGCCGAGCTCGACCTGCGTGGCGTGGAACGCCAATTATCTGACGGCGCAGGGCAGGGCGCAGCTGGTCAGCTCGGTCGGCGCGCTGGGCGGCTCGGAGCTGCGCTTCCTCAAGAACGACCTGAAGGTGCCCTATTCGGACCAGTTCAGCCTCGGCCTGCGCGGCCGCGTGCTGCCGCTGTTCGAGGCGGAGCTGGGCTACAGCCATGTCGAGAGCCATGACGGCTTCGTCTGGCTGCTCGGCAACCGTCGCCCGGACGGCACCTTCTTCGCGCCGACCGGCAACCAGAGCTCGCCCTTCGGCAACGCCCCTCCGGGTCGCGGCTCGATCATCCTCGGCGACAACGGGCTCGAGACCAAGGCGGACTCGGTCTATGTCAAGCTTACCAAGAGCTATTCGGCCAGCTCGCCCTGGAGCCTCAACGCCACCTATACCTATACGGATGCGGTGGAGAACCGGCAGTTCGGCGAGACCTTCTCGCTCGATTACCCGTCGATCAAGGACTATCCGGTGCTCGCCTCGGCCGGCGTGCCACGGCATCGCTTCGTCGCGGCCGGCAGCGTCGATGCGCCGCTGGGCTTCACCTTCTCGGGCAAGGTGACCCTGTCCTCGGCGCCGTTCGTGAAGGGCTTCTACAACGACACCGCCGGCATCCGCCACATCGCGGTGATCGAGGGCAACAACAAGCAGCCCTTCATCCTCGGCGACCTGTGGGCGCTGCGCCAGGTCGATCTGGCGGCGACCAAGTACATCAAGCTCGGCTTCCTCGGCAATTCGCGGGTCCGGCTGCGCGTCGATGTGCTCAACGTGCTCAACGAGAACAACTACACCACCTATAACAGCAACTTCACCGACACCAATCCGGCGCCGCTGTTCAACCGCGACAACAAGGTGGTCGGCGTGGTCAACGCGGCCGGCAACCCGGTCGACAATGGCAGGTTCGGCGACCTGAGCGGCTTCAGCGTCGGCGGCAATCCGCCGCGGACGTTCAAGTTCTCGGCCGGGTTCAGCTTCTGATCCTGGTTATCTGGCCGCCGCGGGCATGTCCCGCGGCGGCCATACCTACCGACGTATAAGGACCGTCCCGCGACGCCGGGTGTTACGCCCTTGCCGATATCAGCAAGGAGCACGCCATGGCCCGCACCGTCGCCCAAGTCATCATCGAGACTCTCGAGCAGGCGGGCGTCCGCCGCTGCTATGGGGTGCCGGGCGACACGCTCAACTATGTCACCGACGCGATCCGCGAGAGCGGCATCCGCTGGGTGCATGTCCGCCATGAGGAAGCCGGCGGCTTCGCGGCGGGCGCGGACGCGCTGCTCACCGGCGAGCTCGCCGCCTGTGCCGGCTCCTGCGGCCCCGGCAGCCTCCACTTCATCAACGGCCTGTTCGAAAGCCACCGCAACCGCGCGCCGGTGGTATTGATCGCCAGCCAGATCGTCCGCGACGAACTCGGCTTCGATTTCCCCCAGGAAGTCGACTTCAAGTCGGTCTATGCCAGCTGCAGCGTGTTCTGCGACGAGATCCGCACACCCGCCCAGGCGCGTCGGATGACCGCGATGGCGGCCCAGGCCGCGCTGGCCAGGAAGGGTGTCGCCGTCCTCATCGTCCCCGCCGACGTATCGGCAGCCAAGGCGCCCGACGAGCCCGGCTTCGCCGTCCACCGTACCGCACCGCGCATGCTGCCCTCGGAGGCCGAGCTCGACCGCATCGCCGACGCGCTCAATGCCGGCGGCAAGGTCGCCATCTATGGCGGTTCGGGCTGCCAGGATGCGCATGACCAGGTCGTGGCACTGGCGGAGAAGCTCAAGGCGCCGGTCGCCCACACCTCGCGCGCCAAGGACTTCCTCGAACCGGACAATCCCTATGTCGTCGGCATGACCGGCGTGTTCGGCTCCGAGGCCGGCTATGACGCGCTGATGGAATGCGACACGCTGCTGCTGCTCGGCTGCGATTTCGCGTGGCGGCAATTCTACCCGTCAAAGGCGACGATCATACAGGTGGACATAGACGGCACCCATCTCGGCCGCCGCCATCCGGTCGACATCGCTGCGGTGGGCAGCGTGCGCGACACGCTCGATGCGCTGCTCCCCCTGATAAAGGAACGTGGCGACCGCGCCTTTCTCGATACTTGTCTCGCGCGGCATGAAAAGGCGGTGGCCGGCCAGCGCAAGCATGCCGTGGCGGCGGAGGGCAGGGCGATCCACCCGCAATATCTGACCGAGACGATCGCCCGCCACGCCGCGCCCGACGCAGTGTTCACCGCCGATTGCGGCTCGCCGATGGTCTGGGCGCTGCGCCATGTGCCCGCGACCGGTCGCAACCGCACGGTGATCTCGCTCACCCATGGCACCATGGCCAATGCGATGCCCCAGGCGCTGGGTGCCCAGGCAGCCTATCCCGATCGCCAGGTGATCTCGCTGTCGGGGGATGGCGGCATCTCGATGATGCTCGGTGACCTGATGACCGCGATCCAGGAGAAGCTGCCCATCAAGGTGTGCATCTTCAACAATGGCGCGCTCGGCTTTGTCGAGCTCGAGCAGAAGGTCGAGGGGCTGCTCGATGCCTTCACCGACCTGCAGAACCCGGACTTCTCCCGCGTGGCCGAGGCGATGGGTTTCTGGAGCCGGCGCGTGGAGAAGAGCGGGGACGTGGAAGACGCCGTGCGCCAATGGCTGGCCGAGCCGGGCCCGGCGCTGCTCGATGTCGTCACCGATCGCTTCGAGCTGGTGATGCCGCCCAGGATCGAGGCGGCGCAGATATTCGGCACGGCACTCTATTCGGCCAGGGCCGTGCTGGCCGGGCGCGCGGATGAAGCGTTCGAGCTGGTGCGCGGCGCGATCACCTGATTCCGGCGCACCAATCCCAGCATCCGGTGCCGGAAGGCAGGAAAGGGGCCCTGATTCCTGGTGATTCTGGGTGTGATTCGGGTGGTTTGGGGTTGATTCGGGGTTTGGGGCGGGGGTTTGCGGACCTTCAAAATGGTGCTAAAGTGTTGATATTGAGTGGTTTGTGGTTCCTGTTTCGAAAAAAAGACAGAAAGTTACAGATGGCTGT
>NZ_JACHLN010000006.1 GCF_014204495.1 Sphingomonas kyeonggiensis
CTGGGTCATACGAAGATCGAGAACACGGTCCGATATCTAGGCGTCGACATTGAAGATGCTCTGACGCTTGCTGAACGAACGGAGATCTGAGGCTGGCGCGGTCCATCCGAGCGCTGGATGGGCCGCTCGGATGCCGGACGGCTATGCACCCAATCTCGGTGGTTCGAGTGTTGACGTAGCAATCCCAAAACCCGCCATTCAAGGCTTTTTCAGACGCCCGGCCGCAGCCTCGCGCGTCAGCTCGATGAAGGCGCGGAAAGCCGCGGAAGGATTACGGCGACTGGGATAATAGACGCACAGCGGGGCCAGCGGCGGCGTCCAATCGTCCAGAATGCGAACGAGCCGCCCGGCGGCGATATCCTCGCGCACATCGGCTTCCATGAAGTAACCGATCCCCACGCCGTTGGTCACCGCGATCCGCGCCAGCGATGCTTCATCGAGGGTAAGCGGGCCCTCGACATCGAGCTGCAGCTCCTCGTCCGCCTTCGCGAAGCGCCACCGGAACAGCGCGCCGTTGGGCAGGCGAATGCGAAGGCAAGGATAAGCGAGAAGCTCCTGCGGCACCTTTGGTACGGCCCGCCCCTCGAAAAAGCCGGGCGCGGCGACCACGGCCATGCGCCGCGCTGGCCCAAGCGGAATGGCGATTGCATCGCTGGGCACCAGATCGGCGCTCCGCACCCCCAGATCGAAACCCGCCGCCACCACGTCGACCAGCCGGCCTTCGGTCACGATGTCGATGTGCACCTGCGGATAGCGCTGCAGATAGGTCAGCACCAGCGGCGCCATGATCTCGCGCGCTGCCGTGGCAAAGGCGTTGATACGCAGGGTACCGGACGGCGTGTCCTGCTGTGAACGTGCCGTATTCATGGCCTTCTGAATGCCGTCGAGCGCCGGCCTAATCTGCGCCACGAAGATCCGCCCCGCATGCGTCAGCGATACGCTGCGCGTGGTGCGGTTGAACAGGCGGACGGAAAGCTCCCGCTCCAGCTTGCCAACGGCATTGCTGATCGCGGTCGTCGATAGGCCGAGCTCGACCGCCGCCGCGCGGAACGAGCCACAGCGAACGATGGCAAGAACCGCTTCGAGTTCGATCAGCGAATGGCGGCCCATTATCCCTGTTTCCGTGACACGCTATGCTGATTTCTCTCGATTATCGTGGTCAATGTCCATCGCTAAATCAGCCTCGTCACAATCGAGGAGATTATGATGTCCATCGAATTACCCCGGCCGATCGCCGATTTCGTCGAGGCCAATGCTCGCCTCGATCTCGACGGCATGATGAAGCCTTTCCTGCGCGACGCGCTGTTCATCGACAATGGCAAGCGCTTCGAGGGCCAGGCAGCGATACGCAAGCTGTTCGAGGAGGAAGTTCTCCCGGTGAAGGCGATCTTCATGCCCGACACGGTGCGGGAAGAGGGTGGCGATGTTGTCGTCGAAGGTCCCGCGGAAGGTGACTTCCCCGGCAGCCCGCTCCGCTTCACCTATCGTTTCACGCTGGTGAACGGCGCCATCAAGACGTTGGAGACCATTGTATGACCATCGTCTCCAACGCGACCGAATTCGCGGGCAAGCGCGTGCTCGTCAGTGGCGGCACCAAGGGCCTTGGCCGCGCCACGGTCGAACGCTTCCTCGCGGGCGGCGCCCGCGTCATTACCGCAGCCCGCACCATCAGGGACCCGATAGAAAGCGTTGACTATGTCCAGGCGGACCTGACGACGGCTGAGGGCGGCGCAGCCTTCGCCAAGGCCGCGCTCAAGCGGCTGGGCGGCATCGACATCCTGGCCCATGTCGTCGGCGGCTCCTCGTCACCGGCGGGCGGTTTCGCGGCCTTGACCGACGAGCACTGGCTCGCCGAGCTCAATCTCAATCTGCTCGCGACCGTCCGCCTCGACCGCCTGCTGATCCCGCAGATGATCGAGCGCGGCCAGGGCGTAGTGGTGCATGTCACCTCGATCCAGTCCGTGCTGCCGCTGCCAGAATCCACTACGGGCTATGCCGCCGCCAAGGCTGCGCTCCGGACCTACAGCAAGTCGATCTCAAAGGAGCTCGGCCCCAAGGGCGTACGGGTCAACGCCGTCTCGCCCGGCTGGATCATGACCGAGGCGGTGGACGACTTTCTCGAAATGCTTCGGGCGGCCAATGGCGGCACGATCGAGGATGCGCGTCAGTCGGTGCTCGATGCCCTGGGCGGCATCCCGATCGGGCGCGGTGCGGAGCCGGAGGAGGTAGCGGACCTGATTGCCTACCTCGCCGCCGACCGCGCGGCCGCCATCCATGGTACGGAATTCGTCATCGACGGCGGCACCGTCCGCACGGTCTGAACTTGGCGCTCCGATATTCGCCTCCTTCAAGGGAGGAACGTCGGAGCACTGGCTACGACTGGCTCGGGCGAGTCAGCCGAAGATAAAAATAATGAATCAGGCTAGGACTAATCGGCGGCCTTGCGCCCCATTGATGGTCATTCGGTGCAGCCTCGGACTTTCTTGAAAGCGGCCGGTCGCTCGCTCAGCACGAGCAACTTTCCTCACTCGCAGTTCGATGGTAACGATAACATGTAAGCTGCTATGAGGCGGACATGGAGAGGAAGTGTAAGGCCGCCATGGTGGCGATGATGGCTATGGTCGCCTTGCCGGCGATTGCTTTGGCCCAATCCACGCGCTCGCCGACGCCCGGCGCCAATCCGCTCTTTCGAGCGAAGTTCACTGCGGACCCTGCGCCGCTGGTCGTCGACGACCGTTTGTACCTTTATGTCGGCCATGACGAAGCGCAGCGCGACGAAATGTTCAACATGCGCGAGTGGCTCGTCTATTCGACGAAGGACATGAAGCAATGGACCGAGCACGGTCAGATAATGAACGTTGCCGACTTCAAATGGGCGAAGAAGGATGCCTGGGCATCGCAGGCCATCCGCAAGAACGGCAAGTTCTGGTTCTACGCCGCGGTCGAGCATGACGACACCCATCCCGGGAAAGCAATCGCGGTGGCCGTCTCAGACACTCCAACCGGGCCGTTCGTCGATGCGAAGGGATCGGCGCTGATCACCAACGAGATGACGCCGAGGGGCACGCACAGCTGGGAAGACATCGATCCCACCGTGTTCACCGACGATGACGGTACGACCTGGATCGCCTGGGGCAATCGCGAATGCTATATCGCAAAGCTGAAGCCCAACATGATCGAGATCGATGGGCCAATCCGCGAGATTACGCCGCCGCATTTCGAGGAGGGCCCCTGGCTGCACAAGCGCGGTGCGCTCTATTATCTCACTTATGCCTCGCTCGACCGGGCACGGCACCGCGACGAGCGTATTTCTTATGCAACAGCGCCATCGATCCAGGGACCGTGGACCTACCGTGGCGAACTTACCGGCTCTGGTAAGTACAGCTTCACGATCCACCCGGGCATCGTCCAGTTCAAAGGCAACTGGTACCTGTTTCTGCACAATGCCTCGCTCGCAATAGGTGACCTGAACGGTGCGATCGGCCGACGTGCCGTGACGGTCGAGTACCTGCGATACAACCCCGACGGCACGATGAAGCCCGTAGTCCAGACGGATGCGGGCGTGTCCGTTCCGCCATCCCGCTGACCTTCCTGCACGATCGGAGCATCCTCATGACCAATAAGGCAGAGACGCGCATATCCCATCGGCTGAAGGCGCGTTGCGCCGGAGTAGCGGCCGCGATCATGATTGCTGTCACAGCCCCCGCGTTCGCCCAGAACGACAAGATGACGCCCATCACGATCCCGGCGCAGCCTACTGCGATCACGCTGAATACCGGACCGCTGCCTGGTGCCACCGTGCCGGAATCCTGGCACAGCCAGTATGGCAGCGTCTTCGCGCGGAACGTGACCGTCGCGACGCTCACGCCCTTCCTGCCCGATCCGGCAAAGGCATCGGGCGCTGCGGTAGTGGTGGCGCCGGGAGGCGGCTTCCGTACACTGTCGATGGGCAATGAGGGCTGGGACGTCGCCAAGGCGCTAGCGGCACGCGGCGTTGCCGCGTTCGTGCTGAAATACCGTTTGAATCAGACACCCGCGGCCATGCCGGCGTTTGAAGAGTCGATGCGGCAGATGTTCTCGGGGGCGGCTCGTCCCACCCCACCTTCGGCCGATCGGATGATGGCCAATCTCGCGCCCCAGATCGCCGATGCGCGCGCAGCGTTCGCACTGATCCGTTCGCGGGCGAAGGAGTGGCGAGTCGATCCCGGGCGCATCGGCATGGTGGGCTTCTCCGCAGGCGCGATGCTGACGATGGCGACGACTCTGAACGGGCAGGATGCCAAACCTGCTTTTATCGGCAATATCTATGGCCCGCTGCAGCGGATGACCGTGCCCGCGGATGCGCCGCCGATGTTCGTGGCGCTGGCCGCAGACGATCCGCTGTTCGGAAATGCCGGGTTCGGGCTGATCGACAGCTGGCGCGCGGCCAAGCGCCCGGTCGAGTTCCACCTTTACGAACAAGGTGGACACGGCTTCGGCATGTACAAGAAGGAGACCACGAGTACCGGCTGGTTCGATGCATTCGCGGACTGGCTGCGGATGCACGGTATCCTCGGAACCGGGTCCTGACCGGCCACCCCCACAGCGTTTTCCAAAGCGGGGGATGGCGAGGATGCAGCGGCCGGATGCGGAGAAGCGAGTGATGATCTCGGAGCGACTTGGTGCGATTGCGACCGCTGTGCGTGCCATCTCGGCAACGCCCGCCTTGGCGCACCCGCCGCTAGTTTCCAGGTGAAATCGTCGGACGCGATGTCAGAAGGGAATGCGCTCAGGATCTAGCGAGGCAACTGCGATTTGGCACTGTTGCCCAGCATGTTTCGATAGCAACCCGGCGGATCGGTCTCACACCGACCAAGGCCTGCGCGATATGAGAAATGGGTTGAGCAATATGGACAGGGGATATCTCGCGCACCTTTGATGTTCAGATAGACGTGCGGATGATCGTTCGGCGGCGATGCGCCTACGCAGGAAAAAGCGAGCGCACCGATCCAAATTGTGTTCGCGCCGACATCATTCAGATATTCTGGAACGTCGCACGAATCTTCGGAATGGGCAGGTCCTGCCGTTAACTTCGGTGCGCGCCCGCCCTCATGACTCCATGCATCGATGGCATCGTGAAGCTCCCGCCGCCGCGTTCTTGTCCACCTGAACGGATCTCTGCGAAAGGCTCTGGTTGCAAACTCAACTGCCGTCTGGGTCCAATCGGACGCGCGGAATGTTTGAACTATCATCGGGCCGCTCCATCGCGGCAAGCGAGAGTAGCGGATCTCTCCGTAACCTGTCGCTTGCAGTTTCGAAGCGCGGGATGCCTTCATGCCACCGACCCGGGTTGTCCGACCTCAATTCGCCATTCCCGGCAGCCTGCAGGGAACACCTAATGGTCGGCGAATAACCTGGTCCGGTCGTTTACGGACATCGGGCGCGGTTTCTGCCCCGCTCCGCCGTCAACGCCCATCCTCATGCCTTTCACTTCGAGGATATAGTTCCCCCGTCGTCATCCCATCGACCTGCGTCGTCGACGGGCACGGGCCTAAACCGTAGCTTGAGCGGATTGTGGTGGGGGAAGGTGCTTCCTTCCAACAGGCGACCATATTCTCTGGCCAAACCTTCATGGGCTATCCGCGCTGACGCAGACTTCGCCACCGACGCGTTGTAAAGGGAGATCTGCTCCCGACGAAGAATGTAGTTGATGTCCATGCGCGGTGTCCCACGAAGCGGGAGCACGAGGTCTCTCAGTCGCGCGAGTGCTCAGGCAGGGCACGCGATAACGCCAATATGGGGAGTGGCTCGCAGGTTTGTAAGAGATGCTTGCTGCTCCAAAGGCTCAAATACAGGTAAGGAGCGACCTTCTTCGAAATCATCTTGATCGGTTGATCGAGGCGTGCGGCGAGGATCCGGTGTTTGCTGTCATCGCGTGCCTGGAAGCTGGCATCGGATAGCGCAAACCGGGTCGTTAGCGGTCATTCGCGGCCGGCGACGCCTACGGACAGCTATTGCAATTCCCGCTCTCAAAAGCTGTCGGTCTGAAAACCACCCTTGGTCCGCAATTCGGCGGCGAGACGGCCGATTCCAAAGCGGTCAGGCAGCAAACGCCCCAAAGTCGGTCATTCAGCACGCCTGAGCACGATCCCAAAATCGGCCATTCGAGCCAGCGGTACGATTCCCGTTTCCTGTGTCCAGCAGGCTATTTCAGCGAGAATGCAATTAGGCGCAGGATTTTGGAAAGCATTGAGGACGCCAGCCTCACGCTTGGCTTTCCCGTTGGACTTTCGTTTTCGGGAAACCGGAGCGATCAACTCGCCAATGGCTTCCTAACAATTGCCATCACTGGCGCTGAACGCCGCTGTTCGACAGAATCCAGCCGGGAGAGACCTTAGGCGCCATCCCGCTCCGATATACTCGCTGCCATCAGCGACGGCGGGAGCGGCAACGGATGCGAACTTCCAGTTCGTCGCGATCAGGACGCCCTGCTGCACCGTCAGAGTTCCCCAAGCATCGCGAAGCGTAGCGGTTGGATAGACGGTGCCCGCCGGAGGCAGCGCGAAGAGGGTTCCCGGATCGAACTCAATCCGCATATCGATCAGCGGCAATCGCACGACAGGGCCATCGACCAGTACGGCCTGCCAGTGCGCGGCCTGACCGACATGAGCCTCCGCTTTTGCCGTTTCTTCCGACCGGATCGCAGCAAAGCCGTAGCCATCGCGGATCGCGGTAAGCTCGGGCAGAGTGATGTCGCCGATAGCATGATGCAGCAGCATACCGAGATCGCTGTCCGGCCGCAGGCTAACCCTCCAGCGCGGGGACAGCCGGTCAAGCAGCAAGCCGTAGGCGGGGCCGGAGGCATAGGCGAAACTACGCACATATCCGTCGCGCCGGTCGTAATCGGCAAGCGCGGCAATAGTGGCGGGGACGGCATTCCCGCGAGCGCCGAGGCGCTGGCCGGTATATTCGGCGAGTCCCTCGTTGATCTCCAATGCGTTCTCTCGTTCGGCCGCATCGCTGGTCAGGCGGCGCCGCGTCGCCCGAAAGGCAAGCGCATCGCGGATCGCCGTCCGCTGCGCATCGCCATCCGTTCGCAATGCCTGCGCCAGCGCGCGCCATTCGAGACGGAGGAGCAGGCGGCCATCTAGCGTGTCCAGATGGTCGGGCAAGGCTGCCGCCGGCGGAGGCAGAAGTTCGGGCTGGATGCGGTGGAAAGCCTCGTGCATCAACAGGGTGTCGCGGCGGCGAACGTCCGCCGGCAGCGGCAGCATCACCATGGTCCAGCGGATGCCTGCCCAGTCGGTCGCGGTATTGGCGACGCCGACGCCTGCGGGCAGCGTTCCGGTGAACAGGCCGCCTTCGGCCCGAAGGTCATGCCGACCCGTATTCCGGTCAGCATAAATGGCGCGTGTCGTCGGATCGACCAGCAGGATCGGCCCGCACAGGCTTCTGCCCCACAGACGTCCGCCATCGAGACGGCACAGGGCGCGGTAGCCAGCGATGGCCTCGCCCGCTGCCCTAGCCTTGGCATCGGACGGGGGCTGTTTCGACACGGACCCGGCCAGGGCAGGCCAGCACACAAGCCCGGCAATACTCAAGGTAACGGCAAGTCTTCGCAGATTCATCGTCACATACCCCCGCTCTTAGGCAATGCAGACAGCATGCCGATGATCGGTCAGAGGCGATGCGCCGCTTGCAACCGTTTCAGGGCGTCGCTTGCATAGGTGTTCGTCGGATCGAGTGCCAGGGATTGCCGAAACAGAGTGATCGCCTGTTTCGGATCGCCTTCAGCGACCGCTATGTCCGCCAACCCGTCATGGCTGTAGGCAGACTTGGGATAGACCGTCAGGTTGAAGCGAAAGATCGCCTTGGCATCCGTATAGCGGTGCGCCTCGTATAGGTCATAGCCCAGCCCCACCAGCGCGTCGTCGCTGAAGTCGAGCTTCGCCCCTGATCGCTTTAGTTCGCCATAGTGGGCAATGGCGTCGGCAACGCCGCCGCGATCGATCCGGTCCCAGAGGATCTCACGGAGCTGTGCGACAGGCAGCGTCACCGGCTGACCGAAGGCGATCGCGGCCATCGCGTTCCCGACCTTGCCGGCCGACGCGCGGTCGCTGTTGCTCAGCACGATGGCAGTGAGGCCATCGACCGGGAAGCGGATGATGTAGGTGGAAAAACCATTGTCGCTGCCCGAATGGTCCATTTCGCGTCGGCCGAACCGCTCGGCGATCCGCCACCCGAAGCCGTAGTTACTCTTGGCGGGCGTGAACATCGCGTCGAGGGACGCCTGGCCGACCAGTTTGCCGGGCACCAGCGCGCGATCCCAAAGCAGCAGGTCGCCCACCGTCGAATATAGGCCGCCTGCGGCATAGCCGACCGTACGACTGATGATTGGCGCGTTGATGAAGGTGGTGCCGAGCGAATAATAGCCCGACGCGCGATGCGGGATCAGCGCGCGGGTATTGTCGTCGCCGCTATGCGTCATGCCGAGCGGCACGAGAATGCGCTGCTTCACATACTCGCCCCAGCCCATCCCCGAGGCGCGCTCGATGATGAGACCGAGCAGGTGGTAGCCGGAATTGGAATAGTCATATTTCTCGCCCGGCGCGAACTTGAGCGGCAGATCACGGAACAGCGCCACCAGCTCGATGGGCTTATAGTCGCGCCGCGACAGCATCTCGTCCCACTCGGGCAGGCTGGAAAAGTTGGGGATGCCCGAGGTGTGGTTCAGCAACTGGCGGATCGTTATCGGTTGCCACACGGCCGGGCAATCGGTCAGATAGCGGCAGATCGGATCGTCGACCTGGAGCTTTCCCTGTTCCTGAAGCTGCATGACAGCTAGTGCGGTGAACTGCTTAGTGACAGATGCGAGGCGATAAACCGTATCCGCGCCATTCGGCACGCCCAGCTCATAATTCGCCATACCGTAGCTGCGCACGAACACCGGCTTGCCGCCGCGCGCCAGCAGTACCGTCCCGGAGAACTGCTCGTTCCGCGTCGCGGCGCGGAGATAGGCGTCAAGGGCGGTATCGAGCGCCTGTTCGGTCGGGGTGGTCGCGGATGGCGGCGCTGGCACCTGGGCCATTGCAGGAGACGCGCACGCGACCAGCGCCGGCATGGCGCCCAAAGTCACGCCTAGGCTCGTCGCCCGTTGCCAGGCCCGCTTTCGCTTCGTCACTGCCATCGCCCACCCTCGTTCCGGTATTGAATATGCAACAATGCTGTGTATTGCTCTGTTAATACACATGAGGCCAGCAAAAACATGCATCCCTCGATTTTCCGGGCGGCGACTTTGGCCGCGGCCGTCGCGGCCAGTCTCGTGACGCCAGCTTCTGCAATCAAGCCGGAAGACTCCAAAGCCTGTGCACTGGCGCGACGGGCCGCAACCGGTGCAGCGCTGAGTGTGCCGTTTCGCGTCGTGGACGGTTGCATCTACGTCACCGCGAAGGTCGATGATAAAGGGCCGTTCGTCTTTGCCGTCGATCTCGGCGGCTTCGTTCGGCGCGATCTTGAAGTTGCAACCCGGGACTATAGCAGCAAGCTCACCCCCGAAGCGGCGTTCTCGGGTATCCTCGGACGCGAGTTTTTCGGCGATGGCCTGCTGGTGATCGACTATCCAGCCGCCGACTGACCTTCACCCGCGCCATCGCCCTATCCGACACCATTAACGGCGTCCTGTATTACGAGCGGGCTTTCCGCGTGCCGGTAAGGATCGGCGACACCCTGACGGAAGGCAATCTCGACACGGGTGCCAACGTATCCTTCGTGCTCCCCGGGACTCTGTTCGATCGTATTGGCGGTGGTGCCGTCCAGTCGGCTGGCGAAGGCAAGTTGACCAATACGGTGGTCAGTACTGGCAAGGCGATGGTCAAGGGTCCGTTCCGCATCGGAGCGGTCTCGCTCTCGGACGTGGAGGTGCGGGTTTCGGATCGCTATCCCGAGCTGCTGGTCGGCGCACATGCCCTGCAGCATTTCACCCTACTGATCGACCAGCGATTCAGAAGGATTGCATTATGCCCCTGCCCGCCACGCTCTTGAGGTAATGTTCCGTGGCCCGCACCTCTGCAACGGTGCGGTCTCCGCCTATCGGCAGGCATCGACGAACATTGTCTATGAAGCTGCCGCCCATTCTTGCCTTCTGGGTTGTTGCGCACCCAGGCCCGACCAGCACCTTCCCCGTCTCAGGATCTCGCCAGGGGTGCCCGACAGGCGGCCGGATCATTCAGGTCCGCGGGCTGGTTGCAAGGTTGCCTGAAACCTTGGCATCAGCGCCAACTTGCGAAGAGCAGACATGTATGCCGAGTTCTCACAAGATGCGCGGCTCCCCTCGGTCGTGTCGCATTTCGCGATCCCGCCTTCTGCGTCACGTGGCAGCTCTCTATCCAGCGCACGCCGATCTCGAATGGACAGGCTTGCACGGAAGTCATCGAGGCGTTGCAACAGGTCGCCGGGGGTGATCCGGGCGACCACAGCTTCAGAAGGCGGGCGCGGCGGTGTTTGAGGAGTGTCAGCAGTTTGCGCGACAGCCAATAGCAGTACCGTTGGGACCAGCATTTACACCTCTATGATCAGGACTCACTTGTCTCGGCGAATAGGTACTCGCACCTGGCTGCGGATTCCAATGACAACGGCGTCATCGAGAGCTGCATTTATTGAGTTCTCGGTCGGCGATCGTTGCCTATGCGTTGGAGGCTTGGCGCTATTGGGGGCCGGCATCTTCCAGTGGATCCCGCGACGCATCGAGAAACGCAAAGACATGTGCCCAATAGTCGCGTAGGTTCGCCGGGCTGATCAGGCTGTGGCTCTCGCCCTTGTAGCGCAGGAGCATCGCGTCCTTGCCAAGGCGGTAAAGCGCCAGGAACATGCGCTCGGCCTGTGCCGCCGGCACATAGTCGAGGTCGGAGGTGACCAGCAGCACCGGCACCCGGATGTCCTCGACATGATAAAAGGGGCTGTTCTTCGCATAGCGCGCGAGCGCGGCCCAGGGCGGCACGCCCATCCGGCCCTGGCCGCCTTCCGCCCAGCCGATCGGGATGGTCAGGGAGATGCCGTTGTCTTCATAGTCGATGCGCGGGTCCATCGCGCCATAGACACTGGTGAGGTCATAGACGCCATTGGCGGCGACGACGCCGGCGAAGCGGTCGCTGAGCGCAGCGGTGCCGAGCACCGTATAGCCGCCATAGCTGTGCCCAACCAGAAGCGGCTTGGCGCGCGATATGAGGCCGCTTGCCTGCGCCGCGTCGACCGCCTGGGCGATTTCCGCGACGATCGTGGGGAGCGGGTCGTCCGGGCCGGGGGCGAGCGGGACGCTGGGTTGGAGCACTGCATAGCCATGGCCGACCAGCAGCAGCGGATGGGTCATGATCGTCGGCATCGCGGGCCGGGAGTCGGCGGGGGGCGTGGTGCCATAGGGATAGCCGGGGTAGGGGACGACGATCAGCCGGGGCGGCGCGTCGGATCTGGGCGGCAGCAACAGCCAGTGATTGAGGGTCGTGCCGTCCGCGGCCTTGCTGTGCAGCAACACGCGCTTCGGCGGCTCGACCGCAGATAGATGCTGGTTGATCCGGTCGAGCACGCGCTCAGCACCACGCTCGCTCCAGCGCAGCGTGCCGACGCCGTGATCGTCCTCCCCATAGCTGAGGAGCCCGCCCGAGGGCGTCATCGCCAGCATCATGCCGCCGTGCGCGATCCTGTCGCTCTGAAGCCGGCCCGTCTGGTCCTCGACTAGGACATGGGCGGCATCATTGGTGCCGAGCAATGCCATGGCCCGCGTCGGGATGGCATTGATCCAGCGGCGGGTGCCGAGGCTATGGCCATCGAACAGCAGCGGCCGTACCGTGCGGACCGGGCCATCGGCGACGCGGTGGAGCCTGCCGTCCCAGTTGCCGCGCCACAGCCCGCGTACATCGCCGGCATAGAAATGTGCCGTATCGGCGGCGGCCAGTTCGGCAGGCGCCGTCGGAAAATCGGCCGTAATCGCCCGGGCGCCGGTCTTGCCCTCGATACGGTACCAGTCGCGCCGATGGTCGGTGCTGCGCTCGGCGAAGACCAGGGGGCGGTCGCCAGCCCAGCCGGCGGGTACGAACCGCGCGCTGCCGCCGGCGATCTGCGGCACGGCACGGAGCGTCGCCGGCAGCGGCGTGGAGATGGTGTCGCTGCGCGCATCGAACCGGTAGAGCTGGCCTTGTGCCCAGGATTCGCCATCGGCGCGGGCATAGAAGAGCAATTGCGCGCCGGTTGGGGACCAGTGGAGCAAGCTCGGCAGGATATCGCATCCCGGGCAAGGCTGCCGCGGCGTGCCGCGTGCCAGGTCGAGGATCGTCAAGCGCTGGCGGCGTGGCTCGAATGCCGGGTCGATGGCAAGTGCCGGATCGGGCTGGACGGGCCCGCCCTTGTCCAGCAGCGCGAGCTGGCGATGGTCGCTCGAGAGCGCGAGGTCGAGCACATCGCCCTGGAAGCGGGTGCGCGTGGCGCCCGTTGCAAGGTTCAACTCGACGACCCGGCGGTCGCGATAACTCGTGCCGCGCGCCAGGAAGCGGCCGCTGCCGAGCAAGGTCGAGGCTGGTTTCTGTCCGCGAGCGGTCTTCTCCCAGCCGGCGGCGGCGAAGCGCTGGGCGTTGACGGGGTTTTGGAACAAGGCGGGCAACCCGCCATCTGCCAGCGTCACGACGAGCAGCCGGTCATCGTCCAGCCAGAGCGGGGCCGGATGCGCGTCGGGCAGGTCCGGCACCAGGTCGAGCCAGCGCACTGCGCCGCTCGCGAGTTCGACCACGCCGAGCTGGAGGCGGTTCTCGGCGAAGCGGAAGACCGACAGGCGGCGGCCCGAAGGCGAGAAGTCGCCTGCCCAATAGCCTGTCTTTGGGTCCTGGGCGAATAGCGGGCGGGCAGGCGCCTTGCCGGCCAGGTCGATCACGAGCAGCTTCGAGACCAGCCGCTTGACGTTCCAGTCATATCGAAAGTCCGGCGCGCTGTCGAAGCGCGCGCGCCGCTCGACGACCGCGAACTGGCCGCCGGGCTCGACCAGCACTTGCCCATAGCTTTCCAGCTGCAACAGGTCGTCGATCGTATAGGGCCCGGCTGTCGCCGATCGAATCAGTGCCGGGCACAGCATCAGGCATAGCGCGGCCATCCAGGTGAAGCGCATGGTCGATTATCCAGGTTGGTGAAGGGAAGGCGCGCGGGCCGCTAGGACTGCGTCACCATTTCTTGACGACCTGCAGCGACACGAACCGGCCGATCGGGTCGGCATTGGCCGCGCCATAGCCGAACCCGCTCGGCTGATCGACGAAGGGCGGATCGGCATCGAGCAGGTTTTGCGCATTGAGCGCGAAGCTGAGCCCGATGCGCTCGAATGCCTTGGGCTGAATGCGCAGCTGCGCGTCAAACGTTGTCCAGCTGCCGACCGGGCGCGCCGGGCTGCTCACATCATCGAGGTAGCCGCTGACATGGTTGAGCGTTACCGAGACGCCCCAGCCTTGCCTGTCCCAGCCGGCCGAGGCCCGCAGCCGCCAGGCCGGCGGGTTGGCGATCGTGCCGACCTGGTCGATCCGCGGCGCCAGCGGCGTGATGCGGCGCTGATAGTCGAACATGTGCGAGGCATTGGCGCTGAGTGTGGCGGCGCCGCCGGCCAGGTCGAACGATCCCGCTGCCAGCAGGTCCATGCCCCGCACCACGAGCTCGCTCGAATTGACCAGCCGTCCGTCGAGAATCGCCTTGTAGAATTCGGGCGGGAAGAGCCCTGCGATCAACGAGCCGGGCGCGTTGATCAGCGCCAGCAGCCGTTCGCGGTCGGCGGGGTTCGCGACGGGATCGACCCGGCTGATATAGGGCGAGAAGATCATGTTGGAGAGTGCGTCGCTCAGATTGTCATAGGCTGGCCGCTCGATCCGGTTCTTGAACTTGGTCTGGAACCAGGTCGCCTCTACATGCCAGCGGCGTGCCCAGTTCGGCTGATAGCGCAGATTGAGTGTCAGCGAGCTTGCGGTCTCGGGCTTGAGATCGGGGTTGCCGCCGTAGAGGGTCACGACCGGGGTCAGCACGCCCGCCGCGTCGCGCAGCTGGACATAGGAGACGCTGAGCGCATCGCGTACCTCGCGCAGCACCGGTGCCCGGAACGAGGTGCCCCAGCTCGCCTTGAAGCCGAGCTCCGTGCTCGGTTCCCAGACCAGGCCGAGCTTGGGATTGGTGGTGCCGCCAAAGTCGCTGTAATGTTCATGGCGCACGGCAGCGGAGAGCGTCAGCCGCCTGAGGCCCGGCCGGCCATTATCGGGCCCGAACAAGGGCACCGCCAGTTCGGCAAAGGCCGCGGTGATGTCGCGCCCGGCATGGGTGCCGGTCAGCGCGGTCGGCTTGGTCCCGGAGAAGAAATTCTCGCCGCTGCGCTCGAAATGCTCATGCCGGAAATTGACGCCGAAGGC
Organism: Sphingomonas kyeonggiensis; assembly: GCF_014204495.1. GTDB lineage: Bacteria > Pseudomonadota > Alphaproteobacteria > Sphingomonadales > Sphingomonadaceae > Sphingomonas > Sphingomonas kyeonggiensis_A. The sequence continues at coordinate 14,400 of NZ_JACHLN010000006.1, forward strand.
CGCCTTGATCCGCCCGCCGGGCAGGCGGAACAGACTGCCGTCCGCCTTCAAATTGGCGGTATCCATCACGCTGATCGTGGTGTTGCGCGCGAAACCCTGGCCGATGAAGTCGAGGATCGCCTGGCTGTTGACCAGACCATCGCCATAGGGGTTGAAGAAGCCGTTGGTCGCTGTGCTGAATGCGGTACCGGGATCGTCCGGCAGCGATCCGACGGCTTCCGCGAAATAGGTCGAGTTCACCACATTCTCATAGGCGGTATAGGTCCGCTCCCGGGCGTGGCTGACATAGGTCTCGGCTTGCCAGTCGCCAAAGGGCGCAACCGTCGCCCCCGCCGTGGCGCTCCACGACGTCACCGAGCCCGGTTGCCGGATCGGGCCGATCTCGCGGGTGAAGGAATAGGCGATCAGGCTGTAGGGCGACCCGTCGGGGCTGACGAAATAGGGGTTGCGGGCATCGACCTGGGCAAGCCCGGTCGAGGCCTGGCCGTTGCTCTCGAAGGACCGGTGCGCATAGCGGCCCTCGGCGAACAGCTGCAGCGTGCCCAGATCCTGCTCGGCGCTGAGATAGGCCGCGTGTCGGTCCTGGCGCGGCAGCAAGTCGGTGCCGACACGGAAATTCTCGAGGTTCTGGCCCGCGGCGAAATCCTTTGGGCTAAGGCCGGTGCCGTTCTGGCCGGTGGGAATGGCAAAGGCCGGCTCGATCGCGCCCGCCGGTGTGATGGTCAGGATTGTGCCGGGATTGGAGAAATAGGAGCGCCAGTCGCTGCCGCCGAACGGCCGCAAGTCGGGCGATCGCGTATAGGCGCGCTGGTCGGTGCGCAGCCGGCCACGGTGCATATATTCATAGGCCGCGAGGACATGGCCCGTCGACCAGCTCGCCCCGAGCACCTGGCCGATCTGGACCTCGCTGGCGCCGCCCTGCGTCGCAGTGCCGAGCCGCAGCCGCGTCTCGCCGCCGTCCAATGTCTTGCGCAAGAGGATGTTGACGACGCCGCCGACCGCGTCGGAACCATAGAGCGCCGAGGCGCCGTCGGTGAGGATCTCTATCCGCTCGACCGCCGCGAGCGGGATCAGCGAGATGTCGGCGAAATCGCCTTGCCCGCCCGAGCCCGGCAGGCGGCGGCCATTGACCAGCGTCAGCGTCGCGTCGCTGCCGAGCCCGCGCAGATTGGCGCTGGTGCCAAGGCCGATATTCTGGGTGGTGCGGTCCGCCCCGGTCAGGCTGGTGTCCTCGGTGCCGGTGCCACCGAAATTCTGCGGGAGCGCTGCGATCGCCTCGCCGACCGAGCCATGGCCAGCCCGGTCGATGTCGAATCGGTCGAGCACGACCATCGGCGACGCCCTTTCCGAAATCCCGCGGATGTTCGACCCAGTCACCAGGATCTTGGTGTCGCCACTTTCCTCCTGCGCCGCGCGCGGCGCGGGTGCCGATATGGGCGTGGCGGGCATCGGCGTGGCGCGTTGGGGGCGCGCCGGCTTGGCGGCTGTCCGGGGCGCAGGCACCCGCCGCTGGAACAGTACATAGGCGTTGCCCGCGCGCCGGACCGCGATGCCGGTCCCGCGCAGCAGTTGCGCAAGCGCTTCGTCATCGCCGTAGCGGCCATCGAGCGCCTGGCTGGTTCTACCGGCGACGAGCGTGCTCGGATAGAGAAGCTGGCGATGGGTGATCCGCGCATAGGTGGCCAGCGCCTGGTCGAGCGGTCCCGCAGCGATGTGGAATTCCTGCTGCGCGCGGGCCGACCAGGCCGGGCCCGGTGCGATCATCGCGATCGTCGCCGCCCCCATCAGGCTGAATCGCGTGCTCCCGGCGATGATCGGCTCTTTCCTCACGGTCTTCTCCCCCTGCGCGCCGGTATTCCCGGTCGGTCACTCAAATCGCGCGTTTGTGCAGCGATCGAGGAAGCAACGCGGCGGGGAAGGGGTGACCCTGGCTGCTTCGCAGAATAAATTTTGCGGGACGGCTGGGCTTGTCAATTACGCGACAGAAGAATCCGATTCTCCTGTGTTCTTTTCTTCAGGTCGAACAGCGCGGAGACCGCCGCGACGAACGAGTCCATGTCGCCGGTCTCGAAGCTGCCGTTGACCTTGGCCCCGGCCAGCGACGGGTCCTCCAGTTCGATCCGGGTCCGGCTATAGCGGTTGGCCTCGGCGATCGCATTGGCGAGCGGTGTGGCATGGAAGACGAGCCGGCCGGTGGTCCAGCTGGTCGCCGCCTCGACATCGACATGGCTGACTGCCAGCGCGCCTGCCGGGCCGATCGTCGCGCATTCGCCAGCGGCCTTGAGCAATGTCGGGGGAACGCCGGCACCGGCATCGACCGAGACGCTGCCTTGCGTGAGCACGACCTGCACGGCTTCGTCGCTGCGGTGCACGTCGAACTGCGTCCCTGCGGCGCGGATCGCGGCCTTGCCGGCGCGGACCTCGAAAGGCCGCGCCGGATCATGCTTCACTTCGAAAAAGGCCTGTCCGCGCTCGAGCGTCACCCGGCGCCCGGTATCGCCGGCATCAACGTGGAGTCGGCTGTCGGTGTTGAGCCGGATCCTCGAGCCATCGCCCAGGCTGACCACCAGTTGCTCGCCGGTCGCGGTCCGATAGGCGCGCGCCATCGGCAGCAGCAGCCAGCTGGCCCCTGCCGCGACCGGTGCCAGGGCGGCGCCCGCCAGCACCACCCGGCGGCTCGGCCGCCAGCCGCGCGCTTCCGATTCCATCCGCTCGAGCCGGGGCCGGGCGAGCGCGTCGCGCGCCGCCGCGGCGATGTCGGGATCGTCGCCGAGCGCGCGTGCCTGGCGCCATAAGCTCTCGACCTCGGCATAGCGTGCGGCATTGCCGGGTTTGCGGCGCCAGCGATAGAATTCCTCGAGCTCCTCGGTGGTGACCGAACGGTTGTTGAGCCGTGCCAGCCATTCGGCTGCCTGCTCGTCTGCGCGCTCCTCGTCCGTGCCCATGACGTCCCGCCGTTTAGTCGCGCAGCCTGGCCGCGCACATCGCCAACGCTCGGGTCATCCGCCATTCGACGGTCTTGACCGAGATGCCAGCATGGCTTGCGATCTCCTCATAGGTCAAACCGGTAAAGCGACTGAGTACGAACACGTCGCGATAAATCGGCGGCAAGGCGAGGATCGCCTGCTTCATCTCGAGCGCCTCGTGCTGTTCGGGCAGGACCGAGGCGAGGCTCGCCTCGCCTTCCTCGTCGAGCGGCTCGGCCAGGCCGCCACGCACGACATTGCGGCGCATCTGGTCGCGTGCCAGGTTGACCGCGATCCTGAGCAGCAGCGCCTTGGGGTGGCGCGCCGCATCTTCCGGCGCATAGCGCCCCATGCGGACATAGGTCTCCTGGACAATGTCGTCGACATCGAGCGCGGTGGTGCGCAGCCGCCAGGCGAGCACGCGGTTCAGCCAGCCGGCGTGGCTGCGATAGAGATGTTCGAGCAGGCTTGCCTGCGCCGCCTCGGGCACCTCCGCGTCCTGCTTGTCCGGGCCTGGGCCGGCCATGGCATCCTCTCCCCAACGAGACAGGGGCGACGGCCATGCCGAAAATGGAAATCCCGGGCAGCCGCGGCGCGCGGTCATGAACCGGCACAGCGTTGCGGACCCGCGGGCAGCATTAGGCGCGCGGGTCTCGTCGATCTTGCACAGGGGTTTCCACGCCCCTGCCGCCGATGCGTCGGCGGCATGCCCATGCTGGCGCATTGGCGGACTCCTGGCAACTCGTGCCGGAAAGGGAAGGGGCCGGGTGTTGGAACCTCCTGTGCAAAAAGGCCCGCTTGTTGTGGCCGCCCCACGCCCTGCCGCATGTGCGGCGCCCCGGGCTCGAGGACGGTCCCTATTGGGCGGCACCCGGCATCCCGGCCTAGGATGGGATGCCGGGGGGCAGCAAGCCACAGAAGGGGTCGGGTGTTGGAAACCTTTGTGCAAAGGCCCGCTATTTAGGACTGACCCGCTGCCATTACCCTGGCTCCTGGGAACGCCCCTGATTCACGGCACCCGACCGTGGGACCCTGCGCAATTCGGCGATGTGCGGCAAGCGCGACCTTGGCGCGTGCGGACCAGCCGACTCGCGCGCGAAAGCTGCCAGGGCCTTGGCAGCGTCATTCCGCGCCAACGGAAAGATTTGCTGGGAGTGCGCCGAATTTTGGCGGGCGGTGCGCAGAAAGTTGCGCATCGTATCTCCGCTCCGAGTCGCGCACGGGCCGCGGCGCGACAAGCCCGCTGCCGCATGCTGCGTTCGCCCGCTTGAGGATGGCGACGGGCAAGCATCGCGATGTCTTCGGCTATGGGTGAGGATTGGCGTGACGCCGAGAGCTATCGGCCGCTGCTTGCGCTTGATCGCCATGGCTTCGCCTGGGAGTTCCTGCGCCGCAATCCCGCCTATCGCGCCGAAAGCGCCGCGCCCTCGGTTCTGTCGCGATCTCGCCTTGGTGGGAGCCTTGAGCATTTGCACGCGCCGGCGGGAGGTGCGGCGCGCTGGGGGCTGTGGTTTCCAGGAGGCGCCCGAATGCGATGCGCTCCATGCGCGGATACTCTGGCGCGCCGAGCATGATCGCGGTGTCGTCACCGTGGATGCGATCCCGGCGGAGCAGGGGAAGGACAGCCTCGATATTCGCCGTGTCGGTGTCGATGTGCTGTTGCTGTCGCCCGATGGTGGATCCCGCCAACTGCTGCTCAGCGATGGCCCGCGCCATATCCACCTCGCGTTGCGCGAGGGCAGCTTGCTCCATGGTCCGGTCCGGTTGCGTTACGCATTGGAGGGGCTAGTGGATATCGAGCCCAAGCTGCTCACCGTGCGACGCTTGGCGGGGCTTTGGCGCCTTGGGCGAATGCCGGCCGAACTGTTCCCGCGCGATCCCCGTGCCCGGCGCTGGATCGAGATGCTGCGCGCGCTTGACGCATTGCGGGACGGCGCCAGTCAGCGTGACATCGCCGCCGCGCTGTTCGGGGCCGCGGCCGTGCGCCGCGATTGGCGGGCAGCTTCCGACTATCTGCGTCTGCGTATCCAACGCCTGGCGCGAAACGGCGAGGCTATGTTGGATGGTGGCTATCTTCGATTGGTAGCCGCGCGTGTCGGTTGAGTGCTGTTTTGAGCTGGAGGACCGCGGTTGGCGCGTTGGGCGCCCGTCTGACGTCGGTCGGACATCCAGCGCGCCTGCGGCACAGCCACGGCAGTCGCCAGCGCAGGTGACTTCGGCCGCAGGCGACGCTATCCCGACACGCATGAGGGGAACGGCGCCAGACGGCCCTGCGCATGCGAGAGGACGGCGCAACATTCCAGGCGATCGGCGAGGCCCTGGGCGTCAGCCCCAGCGGGGCGAACGTGATCTATCAATGCGCGCTGGAGGTGCAGGCGGAAGAGGCGACCGGGATGGGCGTGCGGGCGATCAGGATCCTGTGGCACTATCGAGGCGATCTGCACGAGCTCGCTCCTTCGCCGCGCGAGACCCTCGTGGCGCGTGCACGCTGCTGATCCAGGAGCCGAATTGCCTCCGCCGGCACGCGTGCCAAATCATCGCCTGGCTCAACGCCGGAAACCGTGAGAAGCTCTAGGTCGCAGACCCCTAAAAGCCGTCAGTCGGCAAACGCCCCAGTCCCGGTCAGTTCTCACTTGGGACGAAAGCCATCGTCCTCCAGCATAGAGCCGGGGTGATAAGCGAGATCAGCGTCTAGTGGATCAGCAGCGCCTGCGCCGCGCCGCGCAGCTCGGCATGTTCGAGCGATACGATCACACGAGGCACTTCGCGGAGTTGGCGCTGCCAAGGGCTTGGTACGACGAAGTACCGGGCTGCATCCGGACTTCGGATTTCCGAGCGCAGTGCCCGGGCGAGGCTTCCAGTGATCATCACACCGTTCCATGCACCATAAGCGAGGGCCATATTGCCAGCGAAATACCAGAGCGCACGGGCGAACAGCGCTGCGGCGCGGCTCGCATGTGGATCGTGTTGCGTCACGAGATGCATCACTCCCTTGGTATCGTTCGCACGCGCAGTCGCCCCTTCACTCCCGACCACCATGCGATAGAGCGCTAGAAGACCGCGCGTCGAGAGCAGGTCCTCGGCGGTCACAGGCTCTTTGGCGCGCCACCCGTCGAGAAGCGGGTCGAGTTCGGCGAGTCCCGCCATGAAGTGGCAGTGACCACCCTCAGTGGGCAGCACGTTGATTCGGCCCTGCTCGTCGCGCACGATTACTGCGATACCCAGCCCGCTACCGACCCCGATAAGGCAGCGCGTACCCGGTTCCTCGGTGCTGAGCGGTGCGCCTGCCATCGCTTCAATGCGCGCATCGCTATCGGGCGCACTCAGAGCCCAGGCATTGGCCGCGAAATCATTAAGGATGAGCGGCGGGGCCTGCAGCATTGCGGTGAGGCCGGATCGCGAGAGAAACCAGCGACTGTTGGGCACCGAAATCGTGTCGCCCACAGCCGCACCCGATATCGCGATCGCGCAGCGGCGTGGCAGCTCGTCCAGTGCGCAACTCCGGCTGAAGCTACTGAACGCGCCCGATATGCTCGACTGTTCGTGTGACTCGAATATGCGGATCGTCTCGCGACGCAGGCGGCCGTCGCCATCGGTGAGACCGAGGCGCATCGCATTGTGGCCGACATCGGCGATCAAGGCGAGTTTTGAGGTTTCAGCTTGAGGTGCGGAGTGCATACAGGTTCCTTCAGCCCGAAATTGCAACCGCCATCCCTTTAACAATGTAAATCAGGGGCTCCGGCAAGAGCCTTTCCGTAGCCTTGCGGAGGTAAGTCCATCGTGAGCCAGGGGGATGGAGGAGTAGGTAAACGAGATTTCTCGTTCCTAAGCGGTTACTAGCTCTTCGGGCGCGTCATGCCGTTGCCGCTACGATATACATAGCCTTGGTGTAGTCCTGGAGGAGCTTGTTCATGTCAAAGCCGGCCTCGGTCACCAGCCCTGGATTGGACGTCGGAAGGCAATGCCACCGCATACCCGGTGTCAGCAAATGACGATCGGCTAGGCGGCTTCTTTTGACGCATGAGGGTGCGTTCAGGCCCGTAGACCATCGATCACTGCGCGATCCTCTCAGGCAACTATTCTCACTTCCGGACGACATATTCGTGCCCGCCGTGCTCCACGCCGATTTTCGTAGGGGTTGCAGTTGCGCTTCAAATGCCACTTGTCATTGTTTATCTAAGTGACAAGGAGATTGTCATGCAATCGGCAGAGGAAACAAAAAATGCCCATAGTGGGTTGTTCGTGTATGTCATTCCTCCAATAGATCTTTGGTTTGGCTGGAAGAATCTCGCCAAAGTCCGCGCGGATGGGCATTTCCCAGAGGAGGGAATAAGTTCTATCCGGCACAGCCAGAGGAAGAAGTCCTGGCGCAAGGAAACCGATCGCCTATTTTTCGAGGGACGGAAATGGGCTCAACAAAATCTCGAATATGCAGGTGACATCGAGCGCGGGCCATTTTTGAGTTTTCTGCCAGGGAAGGAAGAGATCATACCGCTCGTCGCCTGGGAAAGTGCCGATCGAGAATTGGTGTTTGTGGCCTCTCCGGTTCCCCTTCCTCATCTGGACGAGCTACAGCAAGAGGTCGCGGAAATTCGCGCGGCCCCGCCAGCCCGGAAGGACAACGGCCCATTCGGCCGGTCACCTTTTTCCCGCGAGGAATAACGCTCCTGCGGCCGGGAGGCATGTGGGAAGGAAAGCGTCGGATTGCTCCAGCGTCAGCACTTCGACAGGGCAGACGGCATTCGACTTTCGCGCTGATAAGCGCGCCCGTGAAGGTCAACGACCTGGCAAAGTGCCTACCCTTCGCTATTTCAGACTCCGCAGCCGACTCGCTCTCGCCAGGTAGGCTGTCACTCCCGGTGGCGGGTGATTGAGCTTTGGATTGCCGCCAACCGGAGACCAGCTATGTTTCGCGCTACGCGTGGCTCCGGCAATGGATGGAGGCGCAGCGTGCTTGGCTGGTCGAAGCACCACGAGGTGAACTGGCGTGGGTGAATGCGGCATTGTGTTGTCTGCCGTTGCCGATCAACTTACCGAACCGGGATCTTGGCAGATCTTGCCGATTTGCCCCCAATTCCTCCAGAGGGCTGCCGATTGGCGCTTCCTTTCGCGGATCATTCCGGGCCTGCCGGTGACAGGTTCGCGTGAACGCACCGGGGGAAAATGAATCTCCGGGTGGTTGGTCACTTATGCTCAGCCGGAACGTCTCGAAGCGAAAGACAGGATAGCGTTTGGTTCAGCAGGATGTAAGCAAATTCGCCGAAGGTGACGGGACCAACGAAACCACCCGTCGAACACCCCTCAAGTTCGGCGTATAGATAGTTGAGGATGCAGTTGCAGGATAGCATGCCTGCCGCACTCCTACCTTTTGCCGCATCCACATAGGCCAGCGCATAGTCTGCGACCGGACGAGCCAGGCGATAAATCACGCCTGGCACCACTGGTGCGTAGAAACGGACCCGACCGTTATCAGCATCGACCGCCTGGAACGAGACGTTGATCATCGCTCCGGCATAGTCGGCGACGAGCGGCAGCCTGGTATCGAGGCCCTGTTCCTCGATATGGCGCGCCAGATTGGTAGGCCTGCCGTCGACGAGACACTCCGCTACTTCGAAGCCACCTTCGGCAAAGCTGAACTCGCTGCCAACGCCGACGGTGAATAGATTGACGATGTCGAGATCGACTTCAATTGTTTCAGGTAGTTCGACCCACAAGGCCGCGAGACCATCATGCGAGAAGGTGCCCGCCGCGCCGTCAAACACCTTGGGCATCTCGGTGTCAACTCTGTCCAGGCGAACGCCGGCAACGCAGCCGAAAACCGGCTGATCGTAGAGGCCGGGAAGGCCGGGACCCTCAACGGCGTAGCGCTGCAGCGCGCCGCTGAACGCCGGCGCCATGACGCAGGTGAAACCATGATCGTAGCGGCGCTCCACCAGCCCAGAGAGTTGGTCGCTCGACAGGATAGCGGTGCGAACATCCATGGCTTCGTCAAAACAGGTGCAGAAGAGCCTGTCCTCTCGTGAAACCCCACCATCCTCCAAGATGAAATAGGCGGTTGTGCCGCCTATCCATTTCCCACGCGGCAGTTGGCGCAGCAGGGCTTCGGGACCCGAGATGAAGAGCGTGGCACCGGAAGTAATCATGGCCCCCACGGCTTCGACGGTCAGAAACGCATTCTTCATGGATCAGGCACCCATAATCGCGGAAAGATCGCGATGCGCAAACTTGTTTTTCACGAAGAATCTGTGCAATTCTAGGGCGGCGTTCAGCAAATTTGTCTCCTGGTTGCTTACGGAAATACGCAGGCGGGTGATGAGTAGCCTTGTTGCAAGCGTGCTGATATCCGGGTTCGAGGTGCCGGCCACTATCCGGCTCCAGAGGATATTGTTGGCGGGAGGTATATCCACTTCACGCTCCACAATGATCGGCTTGCCGCTCGGCTAAATCACGAACCAGTGGCAGGCTGGAGGGATACTTCGAGCGTCACTAAACCGGATCGCTCGTCAGAAGCTGGCCCAGCCACCGGACGTGTCCACGGCTCGATTGCTGGTCGCCTGGTGGTGGGTTGGACGCGGGCGCGCATATAGTCCGCGAACCGCCGGCGAGGGGACCGCTTCCGCGCGATAGGAATGGCCGCCCTTCGGCGTTCCGATCTCGAACCTGGCGGCCTGCTCCGCGAGGAGGATGACTTCTCCGCTCAGATTACGGGCCGCGGCCGAGGTCTGCTCGACCATTGCGGCATTCTGCTGCGTCGCGTGGTCCATCTCGCTAATAGCGACATTGATCTGGGTGATGGCAGTCGACTGCGCCTGATTATCGGTAGCCATTCTGCCGAGCAGGTCGTGTACCTCCTCGACATTCTGCGAGATATCGACCAGCGCGGTGTCGACCTTTTGCACCATGTCGACTGCGGCGAGGATGTCGGTCTGAGTCGCGGTGAGCTGCTCGCGCGCGCGGCCCGCTTCTTCTTCCGCGCGCATGGCAAGCGCCGAGACCAGATCGGCGACGACGGCGAAGCCACGGCCTGCCTCACCGGCACGGCCCGCCTCGACAGCGGCATTCATGGCGAGCACGCGGGTCTGGAACGCAATCTTGTCGAGACCCTCAATCACGCTATCGATGCCCTCGGCGCTCTCACTTACCCGGTTCATCGCCTGAACTGCTTCGTCCGCCGTGCCTCGACCGGTCGACACCGTCGCGATCGCCTCGTCGGCACGCACCAGCGTCCGGGCGGCCGCACTGGCGCTTTCCTTGAGGCGTTCGTCCATCTGGGTCACGGATGCCGAGGTTTCCTGCAGGCTGGCGGCATTTGCCTCGGTCCGCCGTGCCAGGTCTTCCGAGGCCTGCGCGATCTCGCCGGAGCCGGTCCGGATCGTCTGTGCATTCTCGAGCACAGTTCCGATCAGGGAGCGCATGCTCTCGAGCGCGGAGTTGAAGTTGGTCTTGAGGCTGGCATAGGCATCAGGGAAGTCCGCAGCGATCTCGCCCGTCAGGTTGCCGGTGCTGAGCTGTGCCAGGCTCTCCCCGACGATTTCAACGATCTGCGCCTGCGCCTCGGAGTCGCGCATCTGCTTCGCGGCGGCGTCGCGAAAGGTGAACATGGCGCGGGTCATCCGCCCGACACAGTCTTCATGGTTCGTGTAGGCGATGGGACTGGCCAAGTCGCCCGCGGCGAGCCCTTCCATGCGGATCACCGTGTTCACATAGGGATCGCAGATCGCCTTGCGATAGCTCGCTGACATCACCGCAGCGGCCAGGACGGCGCAGGCGCTGAACCCGGCCATGACAAAGTCGCCCAGCGCCAGCGCTATCAACCCGAGGAGCGCCATGAGTGCCACGAGCGAGCCGAATGCCACCAGCGTCTTCTGTCTGATCGGGGCCTTTTCACGAAACCAGAGCATTGAGGTGCCTCTCACTATTGTTTCCGTTTGCGCTGCTCCCCCTTCCGCGTGCGACGCACCGCAGCTCTGTCAATTTATAGGGGGGTATCGATATTGTTTCTGTATTGTGTCAAAAAATCTCGTTGGCGTCCTGGTGCCATCCCACGCGACGCGGTGCAGGGGGCGACGCCAGGCTCTGGGCGTCGCTCGAAACAAAACGCGTGAGTTTCCGATTCAAGGTCTCGGTGGTGAACGGCTTGAGAAGATAGTCAGTCGCCCCCGCACTCTTGGCGTTGATGACTTCGCCGAAGTCGCGCTCAGCGGTGATCATCAGGAAAGGGATGCTGGACAGCGCAGGATCAAGGCGAACGGCAAGGAGCAACTCGAAGCCACTGACTGGCTCCATCCACCAATCGGAGATGACGAGATTATAGCGGCGGCGGCGCAGCATCTCGAGCGCCTCATTGCCGTCACCTGCCTGATCGACCTGTGCGATGCCAAATTCGTGGATCATACTCACAACGATACGGCGTATCATTCGTGAGTCGTCTACGACCAGCAAGCGAGCTTCGTGTGTATCGATCATCCAAGCCTCCTTGCCCTGATCCAATCATGGCAAGGGGGAGACTAGTAGCCAGATATAGTGCGGATCGCATTTATCCGGAGGGGGAAATCAACTAGTGATGAAGAGTCATACTTGACCAGAATGACATTTTGGCGTTGCTGCCTTATCGAAGGGGAAAGCCCTAACAACCGCTTCGTAAATCTTGAGGCCATTTTAAAACAGTCTCTTGGCGGTGGTAGCTAGTTGAGCCCGGATACAGTTATCCAGCGGCGGAGGGTGCGGCGAGATCGATTGCCACCTGCCGGGGTAATTGCCTCGACGAGCGATTTGCGCTTGAGGATGTCGCGTGCGGACGGGCGAAGGCTGTGAGCACTAATTGCGTTCATGCCCAGCAAAAAAGAACTTGACGATAAATCTACCTAGGTAGATTTATGTGCAATGCCTCGAACGCGCGCACTTTCGCATCACGCCAGGATGATCCTTGCAGTCCTTCTTCAAGCCGGGGAGGGGTGGTCGCACGGCTATGAACTCGCTCGCCTCGCCGGGGTCAAATCGGGCACGCTGTACCCACTACTCATCCGTCTTGAAGGGCAAGGTTATCTCGAGGCCGAGTGGCAGCACCCGCAGGAAGGTGGGCGGCCGCCACGCCATGCCTATCGCCTCACTCTCAGCGGCGTGCAACTCGCTCGCGCCAATCCTCCGGCTCAGCCGGCGGCTGCCGCGCTCCCGCGCCAGGAGGCGACGATATGAGCGCCGGCATTCGGCGGCGTTTTGCTGACCTCTCCTGTCGGGCATTACAGTCCGTGCTTCCGCTGCCCTTGCAGCCATGGGGGCGGGCCATCCGTTGCGAAACCGCAGGGATTGCCAATGACACCAAGGCGCTGCTGTTCGCTCTCGACAGCGTGCGCGGATTGCTGCCGCGCGCCTTAGCGATCCATCTTTCCAAATTGTTCGTCGCACCTGCCTGTGGAGGGCTCCTGAGCATGCGTTTCTACACCGGCGCGATGCGCCGTCCCCGCGCCGTCGGGATCGCCTGTGCGATCGGCGCGGTGGTCCTGGGGCTCGCCTACATGGCGATTGCCGGAGCACCGCTACGCTACCTCGCCATCAACAGTGGCGCACTGATCGTCGGTCTGGCCTTGTTGTTGCTCTGCGGCCGCGCACGTGACGCGAACGTTAAGGACATCAACTGGCCCGGCCAGATCTTGGGGATGTCGGTCGTGCTGCTGGTGACAACATTGCTCGGCCAGAGCGCCGAAGGCGCAACCCGCTGGCTTCTACTGGGCGGCTTGGCGGTTCAGCCAAGCCTGGTACTCCTGCCGGTGATGATCGTGACGTTTGCCAGGTCCCGCAATCTGCTCGGCACCGTCGGCATCCTGGTCGCCGCTGGAGTGCTGGCCTGGCAGCCGGATCGGGCAATGGCAGGAATGCTGGCGGCGGGGCTGACGGCCCTTGCGCTGGTTCGCCCGGACAGGTTTGTCGTAGGCGCGTTGTCTTTAAGCGTCGCAGGCTTCGGCGCGACGTTGACGCGCCCGGATTCGCTGCCCGCATCTCCCTACGTCGATCAAATCCTGTATTCAGCCTTCGACGTGCATATCCTGGCCGGCGTGGCGGTGCTGGCCGGCGCGCTTCTGCTGCTCGTCCCGGCAATTCTCGGATGGCGCTATGATGCAGCACGTACCGAGATCTATCTGGTTTTCGGCGTAACCTGGCTCGCGGCGATCGCGGCGGCTGCCCTCGGCAACTACCCCACCCCGATGGTGGGCTATGGCGGCAGCGCGATCATAGGCTACGCGCTTAGTCTCGTTGCTCTGCCCAAGCGGACGACAGCGCACTCGCAGGCACCGGGGCAATCATCAAGCCCTGCCGATGCGCATCCGCAGGACCGCCACCTTCGCCTCGAACTGGCATGACCGGCATGGGAAACTCCCTCGCGAGCGGCGCGCGACGCAACCCTCTGCGGGCCTTGCTCAAAAGTCCGCACCGCTATTGGCTGCTGGCGATACTCCTCATCAGCGCCACCCACTATGCCTGGGGTGCGATTACTCCGCCATGGGGAGATCAAAAAGTCAGTTTTGTGCCTGCGGACAAGGTGTGTGGCGCCGACGGTGCATTGCGTTACTGCGTTTATCGCGACCAGCGCGGCACCAATGGCGACATTGTCTACCATCTTCATGGCCGTAATCTCGACGAGCAGATCTGGAACGACGACACCTATTTTACGGCCTTGGTGCAGCAGCAATGGCAGCAGGGCAAAGCGCTGCCTCCAACTGTTGTCACGCTCTCCTACGGCAAGACCTGGCTGCTGACGCCGCGAGGCGAAAAGCCCGATAGTGGGTTGCTCGACGACATGATGGCGCGCCTGCCGGCGATCGAGGCGAAGATTGGAGTCCCTCACCGCCGCCTGCTGATGGGCGAGTCGATGGGTGGGCTCAACGTTCTGGTGGCGGGACTTTCCTACCCTTCCAAATTTTCCAAGATCGCCTCCCTGTGTCCCGGCGTCTACGCATTCTCACCCTTCGGACCGCGGTCCGACATTCAGGCCGCTATGGTGCGCACCGGCGCCGATCCCAAGATCGCGATGGGGGCCTGGCTGATGGCGAACCAATATCTTGCGAATGATGGCGAGTGGCAGCGTGTTTCGCCGCTAAGCCTGATCGAACGGGCGGGACCACGTTACCCGGCGCTCTATCTCTCCAACGGTCTTTACGATGCCTACGGCAACTACGAAGGGACCGAGCGGCTGGCCGTGGTGGGGCGTCGGCACGGAGTTAAGATCGAATGGCATCCGCTCTACGGCGGGCACTGCGCCATCGACACGTCATCGCTGGCGGCCTTCCTCATTTCCTGAAACTGCCTTCCGCTTCACGCTTGGCTCCGAGGCTGGTCGTCTTAAGGTCTGCTTGCCGCGCGCGGTTCTCTCAATGCCGTCATTCCGCTGACGGCCCAAGATTGCGTTCAGCCTCGGAGACCGTGGCGCCCCGCGAACACCGAGCATGTTGAGGAGACTGTCCAATCACCAGCCATCATAGCTAACTTCGCCGAGCGATCCGGCGCTGGCGCGCGTCATTCCACAGCGTCCAGACACACACGCTGACAAGCAGTGCGATTACTGCGGCCAGAATACAGGTAATGAAAAGGTACAGTTCGATGGGTAATTCCAGCGCCTGGAGTTCTTGCACTCGGTCTGGCAAGGGCGATTCAGATCACCCGATACCGGCACCGGCCTCTCGAAGAAGGTGGCGGTTTCCCGCCACCCTCCCTATGAGATGCCTAGCGTTATCGGCAGCGAACGCCGCCCCGCTCGATCGCTCGACCTGCAAACGCACCGCCGGCAGCGCCGACCAGTGTTCCCAGGACCTGACTGTCGCCGCGCACGAGGGTGTTGCCGAGCAGTCCGCCGGCGGCGGCGCCGATGATCAGCCCCGTCGTGCCATCCGAGCGACGGCAATAATAGCGCCCGTTCTGGCCGCGATAGATGCGGTCGTTCGCGGCAAGCGTCCGGGTACGATAATAGTTGCCGCTGCGATAGTAGCGCCCAGCGTCATAGCGGTTCATTCCGGGTTCGCGGCGATCCCAGTCATAATTGGCGTATCTGCGCCAGCCGCGATTGGCCTGTCGCGCGTTGCGATTGGCTTCCGCGAGGTTGCGCGCATACGCACGCTGGGCCTTGCGACCCTCGCGTGAATTGTCGGCATCGCGGTCTCCATGATATTCCTGATCGGCCGCGCGGAGGTCCCCACGCTGTTCGTTTCGAGGTTGATTGGGCTGTGCCAGCGCGGGCCAGGAGGGAGCCGCGACGACCAATATGGCGACCGCAAGATATATGTTCTTCATGATCTCTGTTCCTAACTGCGGATATTGTCAGGTACAGAACGGCTCGCCCTGCGCAAAAGTCCAAAATAAAATCAAATATAATTTGTAGATTTTGTTTTATGATCGCCAATAATTATTATTGGCATTATTCGAGAATGTTAGGGCACATCCTTCAGTGCTCGCCGAATGCACGCTTCGCGTCACCGGGGCCGAATCGCCTTTTGACCAATAATTCCGCCGTAGTTCCCACTGGAGGTGGTGGCCATGCTTAGACGGCAGCGACGGGCTCTGTGCCTCCAGGACTGCCCTCGCCATGCTCCAACAATACCGCCGTTCCGGGTGTCGCGTCGAAGATCGTGATATGCGCCTCGAGTTGTTTGGCGAGTGCCTGGACGATGTTGGTGCCCAAGCCCGCCTTAGACGCCCCGGACGGCTGCTTCGGCATGCCGACGCCATCGTCCACCACCGACAGGCTCCAGACGGGCCCCTGGCTACCATAGTTCACCATGATCTTGCCCCGCCGCCCTTCGGGGAAGGCATGCTTCAACGCATTGATGACGAGTTCGGTGACAATCAGACCGACGCTGACCGACACTTCGGCATTCACGCTGCTCTCGTCGCTGGTGACGTCGAGGCTGATCTGACCGGGATCGTGGATCATCGATGCGCCAATGCTTTCACACAGCTGGGTCAAGTATGGCCCGAGCCTGACGCGGTCGATCGAGGACACGGCGAGCTGCCTCTGGATGGCGGCCACCGACATCACGCGGTGATGGGCCTCGTGCAGATGGGTGCGCGCCTCCTCGGACTGCACCCGCTTAGCGCGCTGCATCAACACGCTGGCTATGATCTGAAGGCTGTTGGCGACGCGATGCTGGAGCTCCTGAAGGAGCATTCCTTTGTCGCGGATCAGATCCTCGGTCATCTTTTCCGCGATCCGGGCATCGGTTACGTCGGCAATGGCGAGCAAAAGCCTGACCGGTTCGCCCCTGCCATAATTGAGCTTATGGGCATTCAGAACCAGGCAGCGCGACGCGCGTCCCTCGCGCTTCAGGTCGAACTCATAGTTCTTAACTTCGGCCAAGCCCGACGCAGTCGCCTTCAGCAGGGATTGGAGCTGTGCGACAGCCCATTCGCCGGAGCCCAGCTTGGCGAACTCACGGCCTGCGATGGTGTCGGCATCGATGCCGAAGGCATCGCAGAAGGCTTCGCTGGCCTCGACCACAACGCGATTCTCGTCGAGGAGCAACACCGGCGCATGCGACGATGCGACTACGGCCATGGCAAGATTGAGGCTCAGCTCGGGAGTTTCGGATGCTGTGTCGGGCATGTGGAGTCCTTTCGGCCCCCAGGTTTCTCCGAAATGAAGTCCTATGTTGAGCACACGGCCGCACGCATAAGTGATGGCGGACTCGGCCTTGCTCACATCATAGCACCTGCCCAGGGCAAACCTTGCTATTATTCGGACGGTCGCCGACAGCGTAGATTATAGCTAGGAAAACGGGCGGGCATCACGGCGGCAAAATTCACATCGTAGGCACCGCAGCGACTATCGCTTTAGGGATCGGTGACAATTCAGCCGAACGGGGGCCAGTGGGGCGTTTGCAGCCATTCGCAACTAGAAATTCGCGGTTAAGTTAAGCGACGCGTAGCGGGTCTTCCGCCCGCTAGGAGCGTTGGGCGCCACTTCGAGGAACCGGCCCTTCGATAGCAGGACCGCGTCGGCTTCCAGACGCAGGGCGGCCGGTCTGATCCACCAGCGCAGCCTTGCATCGAACTGATGCCCCGCGAAGTTGCCGGATCGCCCCATCCCATCGCGGATCGCCGTCGTGGAGAAGCTGTCCCTACGCTCGGCCAGCCACAGCGCATGATAGCTAACAAAGCCGTCAAGCCGCTTCGACGGTGCGACTTCCACGCGCACCCCGCCCGTGGAAATGTTGCTACGCCCGACCGCATTGTAGAGCCCCGCCGGCGCCAGGTCGGCGCGACGCATTCCGAAGAGCGTGTCGAAGCGTCCATAGCGGTTCCCCGGACGGTCGCCGCTGGCGCGGTCATATTCAACGGACAAGCGTGGCTTCCAGCCAGCCGCGAAAGTGTACCCCGCTTCGCCGTGAACGAACCATGCGGATACGGGTAGCCTCGCCGCATTCGGCGCGATCGAAGCGCTAATCGTTCCGGATTGATAATATGCTTCGATCTCGACATCGAGCTTTCCCGGCGAAGAATCGCGGAGAAGGCGTCCGCCATAGGTGTCGAGCGAGCGATTGCGGGTTGGCCGCCTAGGCGTGTCCCGCTCGCCCAGGTGATAGAAGCTGGTCTCGAGCAAGAGGGGGCCGATGGCGCGATTCTTTGCCACCGTGCCACCCCACAGCACCAAGCCAAAGCCTTCGCGGTCGAGCGCGATAGCATTCCGCCGTAATGAGGCGGGATCGTCGGGGCGGCGCTGCTGGGGCAGGACGTAGATCAGGTTCGCCGTTACGTCCCCCGCCGCTAGGATCTCCGCATTGAGGCCGGTATAGCCATTGGTGGTGTTTCGGTAATCATCGGCGGCGACAAGGCGACGGGAGCCGATGTTCAGCGTGAAGCGCCCGCCGCGGATCGTGGCCCTGGTTCCGGCGCCGGGAGAAAGTTCGCGCGCTACATAGGCCTGCACCATTTCGAGGGCGTTCGACTCTCCGGTCGTTACTGGGGTGCCTCCATCGCCGCCGTAGACGCGGCTGTCCCAGACCTCCGCGACAAAGATTACGGGGCCGCTGTCATATTTCGCAAGCAAGGTGGTGCGTAGATTGACCAGGGCGTCGTCGCGATTGAAGCCGGCGCGCGGCTGGTTAGCGATCGTCTCATAGCGAAGGCGGACCGTGCCCGAAACCTCGAGACCCTGAGCGGCGGCGGCTGTCGGCCAGAGGGTCAATGCGAGGAAATAGCGTGGAAAATGCATAGCACGCGTCCGGCTCTAGAGGTGGACGCGATACTTTGGCTGACGCCTCAAGGGGGGATCGCCGCCCCCATTGGACCGAATTCCATTCGTTTGCGGCGGAAGTCAAGCCGGAGCTAACCGCTGCCGTCAACGAGGGGCCAGCCTTTAGCGAGGCGAATTTCAAGCAAACCGGCCGAGAATGGGGCGCTGGCAGACATTCGAAATTGTCCGCCCGGAACCGCCGCCGTCGAACCTGCCGCGGGCCAACCAGCCTTGGCCGCGCTTGTTGCGCTGTGCTCAGGAAGGTAATCAAGGTTATTGAGTAAGCGGAGGGCTGATGGGATTGCTTGTCAACGGCACGGCTGCAGCCGCCGAGGGCTCTGTTCTGGTTCCATCGGGCGCCGGAGACTACGCCCTCTCGCTTCCAGGTGGACGGATGCCGCTACGCTTCGAGCCGAATGCACCGATTGGCGTCCGCCTCGATAATGGGACACTGATCCTGTCGGGCAAGCCTGATCTCGGCACGGCTGCGACGCTGCAAGGTCTGTCGGTCGTTGGCGTGCCGCACAAGATGGCAGTGATGGTCACTAGCTTGGGCGCCGAGAGTCCGTGTTACTTCATCAGCTACACGATCTACCGCGGTTAGAAGTCGAGGCCCCTCGACCGGCGTGAAGCGGTGTCCCTTCGGAGGTCACGTCCGTTTCGAGGACCAATGGCGGGGGCTGCGCGCGGCCGGCGCATGGGGAAAGCGCTGACAGGGCGCAAACCAGTCGCGACCGTCGAAAGGACAAGGCGCTTCGGTCGAGGGGAGGTGCAGGGTGAAACCGCCCAAGGAGGCGAATTTTATTTCTTCGAGGGAGCGCCCTTATAAACCCAGCCGCTCATCCTTATATAAGATCTGCTGACGTCGCGTGCGACGGATATCGGGCCGCCTCGGCTCTCCCCTTGTCCCTTTCTAGCTTTCGAAGCCGGGATGCGCTGCTTTTGGCGCATGCCCGTCATACATGGGACAAAGGATACCCATATGATCACCGGAACTGTAAAATTCTTCAACCCTGACAAGGGCTTCGGCTTTATCGCGCCCGAGACCGGCGGCGATGATGCGTTCGTCCACATTTCCGCGATCGAGCGCGCGGGCTTGCGCACGCTCGATAAGGACCAGCGCGTTACCTACGACTTGGAGACCGATCGCCGCGGCAAGACCTCCGCTGTGAACCTGCAGTCCGCCTGACGGTTCGGGCGAGCCTCGCGCTCGCCCAGCCAACCGCAGGTCGCGCAAGGGCGTGGCCTGACTGATGAAGGAGTGTGCGCCATGTCCCGAGCGATCAACCTGAACGCGACGCAAGACCATGTCATCGCCACTTGCGCCAAGCGCAAGATCGGCATCAGCGCCATCGAAACCCTTCAGTCCGGCGGAACGCGTCTTGTGATGAACAACGTCGAGGATGCCGCGGCGATCGCCAAGGTTTACGGATCGAAGGTACTCGCGGGCAAGGTTGTCCGGACCGCCACGCGCCTGGGCCGACTGTAACGGATATCGGAGAAATCATGCCAGCATTTAAAACCCCGACATTTCAGGAACGTACCGCGGCTGCCGCAACGGCCAGGAGTAGAGCGCTCGCCCTGCTGCGATCGAAGCCGCAGGCCGATGCGTCGGCGGTAGCTGCCGCCCTTGCGCGGCGCGCGGCACGGGAAGCTACCGAGGCCGAAAAGCGGACGGCCGCACGCGCCGCGCGTGCTCTGGCCGTGGCGCATAAGCAGGCCAGCAAGGCAGAGGCGGCCCAGATTGCCGCGACGCCGGTGGCACCGGAACCGACAGAGGCCGACCGCAAGGCCGCGCGCGATGCGCGTTACGCTGCACGCAAGGAGCGCAAGTCGTCGCGCTAAGCTGCTCACATCGTCACTTCCTGAGACACCGCGCCCGCTCGACGGCGTTTCGTCGAACACAACCGCAAGCGCATGGCACTCCAGGCGCCGCTTGCACGCGAGACTAAAGGAGCAATTCGACGGTGCTCGCGCGATCTTGTCGTCTCAACCAGGTTGATCCTGATACTGCTGACCCTGCTCGGCTCCGACCTGCAACTCGTCCATCAGGACATCCGCCAACTGCAGCCTTGTACGATGGCTGCTTTCCAAGCAGTTCATTGGATCGCTGAACGACCCATTTTGAGGCGGTAGCAGCCCGGCAGCTTTTGGATCAGCCGCCGCACCGCAGAACGACCGCGAATGGATAGAAAGCTGACTGACAGCTTTGTCCCGGCGCGATAATAACCTCAGATCATCGAGGGGTTGAAGTCGAGCTGATGGCAAAGCCCGAGTCCGTATACGTCCGTTTCGTTTGCTATCAGTTGGTGGAAGCACAGCGGCAGCGTCTTGGCCTGTTTCAGGCGTTGGATGAGGCCCGCGAATGTGACTTCGCGCCTCCTTGGGCCTTGGCTCAGATCGGCGAGATATATGGCTGGTTCAAAAAGAACCTAGCCGTCCCCGCACAATTCTCGCGGGGCGGGTGGAAAGGTCGCGGGCAACCAGGGCTCTCTTGGTTCAAGCCTGTCGCTGTCGAACACATACGCCAGATGCACCAACTAAAGCTCGCTCTGGAGGCGTGTGGTGTGCATGTGGATGTTCTTACGACCCGAGACCCCGGGCACATCATTTGGCAGGATCAGCACCAACTTGTGGCTGAGCCCGGGGCACGAAAATTCTAAGAGCGAATGTCCGGTAGTGGGTGGAAATCAGACAGGATCGGCAGTAGCCCTCACTGATGGCGCTTTACTCGAAAGTCGAAGAGGTTTCGGCGTTGCCCCGAAACTTAAACAGCGGCGCGAACGGCTGGGGCTTTAAGGCGTGGAGTGACCTGCTCGATGACGAGGCTCCACACCGGAAAGTCATTGAGCGCTTCGCCGCCGCCTACCCGGAGGCCGGCCTCGCGCTGCCCCCGTATTATCGGGACGAAGACTATGTGGAAGCGGACGCCACTTGGAATGGGGTGACAGTCTCGGTCTATTACGAGACGATCCTTAGTTATCTTTGGATTTGGTCGCCAAGTCGTGACGCGGCAAGCTCGTTCCGCGCAGCCCTTATCCCGCTAATTTCCTAAGCCAGCGTCCGCTTTCGGAGTTCACAGGTCCGGGTTCTAACGGCAGGCATTGGGGCGCTAGCAGCCAGGCAGCTTGCTACGACTGATGCGGCGGTGGCTGCGGGTTTTCAGGACAAGAGTTCGGCAAGACGAATGTGGCAGTCCGCAAGCTCGAGATGGCGTTCCCTCACGGCAGCCTCAGTAGCACGGTAAGCTAGCTGGCGCTCACGATCTGCCCGCTGGAGATGATATTCTCGATCTTCGAACACCCGCGCCTTGCGTAGCGCCTCATAGGCTTGGGCGTATGGTCGATATGGAATGCTCACAGCAAGGGCATACCACAATAGTGGTTACATTACGTCGCCGCCGTCTAGCCAAAGCGATGAAAATCAACGAAATCGGATTTGGAGATTGTCGCGCCTACCCATAGGAATGATGGACTACGGCACGAAGGGACGACACTCGCACAACAATAGTGTGATTGTTTTCCCGTGTTACTAAGCGAGCAAGCGTAGGATCGCCAGCGGGGTGGTCGATCTGACTAATCTCCAGCCAGTCCATGCCATCGACGCGAACTCGAACAATGAGTTGTTCGTTCAAGTGTTCTGCTGCGGATGCAAACACTTCCAGACTCAACAGCCGCCTCCGAGGCCCCATGACACCAGCATCGCCGCCGCCGATACCGGAGCGACAAGGAGGAAGGATGTCGCCCCGGTGCCGATTCCCAGCGGCTGCTCAGCCTAGTCACCCAAAAGGCATGAAAACCAGTACTTTGTCGCATGATTTAGAGGTTTTCCGCCCGAGAATGAGCCAATGTGGCTCGGACGACATCCCCACGCCGATGGATAACGGCAACAGCTCCACAAAAAGCCGCCGACGTTTCGGAGCTCTCTCGAGCCGTAGGGCGAGGCTATTCCATAGGGATGCCCCTTGCGCAGGGGCACCACTTATGGGTGGAAAGCGGACGCTAGATCTGGTGAAAAGATAACCCGAAATCAGCTTGATCCAGCACGAAAGCGGAGAAACGGCGGTCAGGAAATTCGCGGTTCAGCTTAGTCGCGAGCATGTCAGCCATGATGGTAGCAAGACGGGTGAGTTGAACGCTCTTCAGGCTCGCTTCGGTTTCATCGTCCGGGAACATATGGTCAAAAAGGAAAGCGTTCATCGCTGTCTCGACCTGCTGCCGCGAATGCCCGGCTCGCTCCCAATCCCTCAGCCGTCCCAAATCGAACGGAGCGCGTAGAACATAGCCGCCGAACTCAATGAACTCCGGCCAAAACAGCGAGCAGAACCCGAGGGCGTGATCGGCTCGCCCTTCGATATAAATCCAATTATCCGGCGAGATACCGGCTCCCGCATTCCATTTCTGGAGCTCGGGCAGGACGTCAGTGACTTCGGCCATGTCGCGACCTTAACGCTCTGGCGAATGACTGCAAATGGGGCGTTTTCTGCCTGGCGGCTTCTGTCGCCCGAAATTTGGACCGCAACGGCTTAGATTGGGTGGATTGCGGTCATGGCTCAGGTGCGCCAAAATGCTCTGATGCTTCACACTCGCGACCTCGCCGACAGCATTGAAGTCGACGGTTTAACCTATGAGTGGGCAGTCCAGCGGGAACCGCAATGGTGCACGGCTGATGGCTGGCGGGGCTTGGTATTATCCATTCGGCAGGAAGGCGAGCAGCGCGAAGCGCTGTTGGAGTTTCCAATGCCGAAGTCTCGGAATGGATCACCGCACCGCAGGCGACCTAAGATCGACAAAGCGATAGTTTCCAATGGCGTTCGCGCTGCATTGGCAGCGGGCTGGGAGCCGACTTCACGCGGTAAACCGGAAACCTACATGGTCGATGCAAACGGCTGCTGATGGGGCGAGAGCTGACTTTCCGGCTAAGGTCCAATGGCACCATAAACGCCCCAAATATCATCGATCTTATCTTCGCCCGCATACCAGCGAACAGACCATATGGTCCTGATTAAAATTCCTCTAGTCACGGTTGCAGCCCTGCACCCGTCTGCGGATGAGGCATCCGCAACAGAGAAGCCTTGGCCCCTCAATTGATCCACAACGCTTGCTTCACTCGTACCCTTAGGAAATTGCGCCTTCACGCGCTCGTCAAATGCAATCTCGCCGTCAACGAAGGGTGACGGCAGGTTGCGCCCCAAAGAGGGCGTCCGAGGATAGGGCCAACGCACACGCGTTATTTGCATGACTTCGCAGTGTCGGCAATTGGGTGGAAAGCCGCCATTGCGCCGAAGCGCGGTGTCGCTAAGCTCGCGGCATGATCTGCAATATTATCGACAGGCGGACCAGGCCCTACCGCTGGCGCGAGGTGAACGCCATCCTCGAAGCGACCTCGCATGACAACGCCTGCGAAGACGCGGATTTACAGCCGGCGACCGATGACGACCTTACCTATGACCAGCGAGAGAATATCACGCTGGCAGAAGCCATCGCCTGGGCTAGCTCAGAGTCCTCGGCGGTGACGTTGTATCTTTACGACAAGGGTGCGGGAACGACTTGATAAAGGTCAGCAATCGGGTGGAAAGCCGTCATCCAAGCGCCTTGCGAATCAGGGCCGCCGTTAGGTGTCACCCTAACTCCTTCGCGAGTTCGTGGTCTTGCTCGGCGATGGATGACTGTGGCCACGGGACTACGACCATAAGTGGCCGCTGATCCATAACCGCAATCTCACAAAAGGGCATATCTATGTTCGACACTTGAAACTGGCGCGTCGAAGACCGGATCGATTCAGCAAACATTGCCAGAACCTGCGTGTCCGCTGACGGAACAGCGCCAGTCGCAACGGCAAACGAGGACACTGGCTGTCCATGGGCATAGACAACGACCATCGCCGCGCTTTCAACGGCGGTACATTTTATGCGCAGATGACTGAGCGGCCCTTGGAGAGGCTGATCAAAAACAGGCCCGTAGTGATCGATCAAGGACGCGCAAACCCCAATCCAATGCTGGGACAACTCGTCGAACAGCCGCGCCCCAACACCGAGCAATTCGCCGTCTATGGCGAATGGAGCGATCCAGAAGCGATCACAGACGCCGGATTGTGAGTGGCTTTCGTAAGGCAGATCATGCGTCATCAAGCTTTTCGTAGGCGCCGCAGCGACGGTCCGCTAGTGGGGCGCGTGCAGCCCGACCGTTTTCGGATCGGTCATCTCATCGCTGAACCGCTGACTATGGGTGGGAAGCTGCCGTTATCAGGTTGGCTGAACGCCAAGCTCCGCAAGCTTCTCGATGCCGAAGATACTCCCCTCGCTGCGAAACACTTCAACGTCGGGGCCGCGATCATCGAAGAACTCAATTTCCCATCGCTCGCCAGGAAGTGTGACAATCACCATGACAGCCCCCTCGCGGACTGACGTGAGCGCATAATGCGTATTGTTGGCCTCAAGCTCGCGGATGAACTGCTGAACTGTTAGATTGCTCATGCCGCCGGTTTATGGCTCGCCCCCCAATGTCCGCAAGTGGGGTGGTTAAGCAACAGGCAGCTTCTAGCTTGGGACGCTGACTAGCGGACGTACTGGTATGTAGCTCAATTTAGCCCTGCCTGACGCCAGCAGTCTTCCGCGCGGCGGTGACGATCGCGCCCTTGAGCGCCCTCAGCGCCTCGGTGACGGTCGCGGAAACTTCGAGCATCTCTGCCTTGAACTCCGGATGGGTCACATGCCCGTCGGCCTGATAGGTCTGTCTGATCCGGTGAGTGAGTTCGTTGAGTTTTTCGCGTGCCGTCCAGAGATCGACGAGCGCTGCCCGAGTGGTCGGAAAATAGACTTCGACCAGCATTTCCATCGTCTCGGCGCCGCCCCGTTCACGAGGCTTCGCGCCTTGTTTGATCTGCAAGTCAAGCATGTCGTTGTAGTCGATGCGGCCGTCAAGCAGCGGGTAATAGGTGACGAGCATGCCGCCTAGCGTCTTCTCATACTCGTCGGCGGCGAGGAATAGGTCTTCCGCCTTGCCACGCAGGAACAGCATCTGCTCCTTGTTGCGATTGAGTTTATAGGTAACCACGCTGGAGACGACGCCACTGGCTACGATCGTCGATAACCCCACTACCAGTGTTGCCGTCACCTGATCCATGGGTCTGTCTTATCCAATGCGCGCGATAGATCAAATTGGGCATGCATGGAGTCTGGCCGTTACGTCCGCCTTTGGATGATCAGATCCATCGGCGATCGGCTGACATTGGGGCGTAAGCTGCTGATCGTCGCTGCGAGGTCAATTAGTTGGACGCGTTCCCTCAACGGCCAATTACGGCCGTGGAGACGAACCATGGGACATTCACATCATGATCCTGCCGCGCAGTGCCGGCCTGCTTGGAACGCCGGCAAGACTGTCGGC
>NZ_JACHLN010000007.1:2500-5835 GCF_014204495.1 Sphingomonas kyeonggiensis
CGAGGAAGCGAGCGCCGGAACAAATCGGAAGCAACAAGTTCCATCTGGTTGACCGCTAAGATGGGGCGCTTCCAAACAAGGCTGAGAAATGAACATCCACACCAAGATACTGCGACACACTGCTCTGCCGAGTTTCGTGTCGGTCTTAGGACCGATCCAGTGTTGTCGTTGGTGGTGTGGACTCTCAAGTGTGAGGTAAGGGCATTTGGTGGATGCCTTGGCGCATACAGGCGATGAAGGACGTGGCACGCTGCGATAAGCGTCGGTGAGGTGTGAGCAACCTTTGACCCGACGATTTCCGAATGGGGAAACCCACCTAATCCGATTATCTCGACCGCCAGCAATGACGATCGGGGTAATTGGAAAAAGGTATCACTTAGCTGAATAAAATAGGCTTCGTGAAGCGAACCCGGAGAACTGAAACATCTCAGTACCCGGAGGAAAAGACATCAACCGAGATTCCGTTAGTAGTGGCGAGCGAACGCGGACCAGGCCAGTGCCTGATATTCAACTAGCAGAAGTATCTGGAAAGATACGCCATAGCGGGTGACAGCCCCGTATGCGAAAGTGATGTATCAGGACTTGAGTAGGGCGGGACACGTGTAATCCTGTCTGAATATAGGGGGACCACCCTCTAAGCCTAAATACTCGTATGCGACCGATAGCGAACTAGTACCGTGAGGGAAAGGTGAAAAGCACCCCGATGAGGGGAGTGAAACAGTACCTGAAACCGAATGCCTACAAGCAGTTGGAGCCTCTTTATGGGGTGACAGCGTACCTCTTGCATAATGGGTCTGTGACTTAATGTACCAAGCAAGCTTAAGCCGATAGGTGTAGGCGCAGCGAAAGCGAGTCTGAATAGGGCGAATGAGTTTGGTGTATTAGACCCGAAACCCGGCGATCTAGGCATGACCAGGATGAAGGTGCGGTAACACGCACTGGAGGTCCGAACCGATTAACGTTGAAAAGTTACCGGATGAGTTGTGTTTAGGGGTGAAAGGCCAATCAAGCCGGGAAATAGCTGGTTCTCCGCGAAAACTATTGAGGTAGTGCCTCGGATGAACACCCTAGGGGGTAGAGCACTGGATGGATGCGGGGGTCGCGAGATCTACCAATTCTAACCAAACTCCGAATACCTAGGAGTGATATCCGGGAGACAGACGGCGGGTGCTAAGGTCCGTCGTCAAAAGGGAAACAGCCCTGACCTACAGCTAAGGTCCCCAAGTCACGTCTAAGTGGGAAAGCATGTGGGAATCCCAAAACAACCAGGAGGTTGGCTTAGAAGCAGCCATCCTTTAAAGAAAGCGTAACAGCTCACTGGTCTAAATAAGGGTTCCTGCGGCGAAGATGTAACGGGGCTCAAGACGTGCACCGAAGCTTAGGGTGTGTACTTTGTACACGCGGTAGCGGAGCGTTCCGTAAGCCTGTGAAGCGATCTGGTAATGGGTCGTGGAGGTATCGGAAGTGCGAATGCAGACATGAGTAGCGATAAAAAGGGTGAGATGCCCTTTCGCCGAAAGACCAAGGGTTCCTGCGCAAGGCTAATCCGCGCAGGGTGAGCCGGCCCCTAAGACGAGCCCGAAGGGGGTAGTCGATGGGAACCACGTTAATATTCGTGGGCCTGGTGGTGTGTGACGGATGGTGTGTGTTGTATGCTCTTAACGGATTGAGCATGCTTCGAAGCTGTCCCGGGAAATAGCCCCACCGTATAGACCGTACCCGAAACCGACACAGGTGGTCAGGTAGAGTATACCAAGGCGCTTGAGAGAAGTGTCCTGAAGGAACTCGGCAAATTGCCTCCGTACCTTCGGAAGAAGGAGGCCCTGTTATTGCGCAAGCAGTAGCAGGGGGCACAGGCCAGGGGGTAGCGACTGTTTAGCAAAAACACAGGGCTCTGCTAAGTCGGCTTCAAGACGACGTATAGGGCCTGACGCCTGCCCGGTGCCTGAAGGTTAAGTGGAGGGGTGCAAGCTCCGAAATGAAGCCCAGGTAAACGGCGGCCGTAACTATAACGGTCCTAAGGTAGCGAAATTCCTTGTCGGGTAAGTTCCGACCTGCACGAATGGCGTAACGACTTCCCCACTGTCTCCAGGACATGCTCAGCGAAATTGAATTCTCCGTGAAGATGCGGAGTACCCGCGGTTAGACGGAAAGACCCCGTGCACCTTTACTGCAGCTTCAGAGTGGCATTAGGAAAGAACTGTGTAGCATAGGTGGGAGGCTTTGAAGCATTGGCGCCAGCCGGTGTGGAGCCATAGGTGAAATACCACCCTGTTGTTTTCTGATGTCTAACCACGCACCGTTATCCGGTGCTGGGACCCTCTGTGGCGGGTAGTTTGACTGGGGCGGTCGCCTCCTAAAGAGTAACGGAGGCGCGCGAAGGTTGGCTCAGGCCGGTTGGAAACCGGCTGTTAGAGTGCAATGGCATAAGCCAGCCTGACTGCGAGACTGACAAGTCGAGCAGAGACGAAAGTCGGTCATAGTGATCCGGTGGTCCCTCGTGGAAGGGCCATCGCTCAACGGATAAAAGGTACGCCGGGGATAACAGGCTGATAACCCCCAAGAGCTCATATCGACGGGGTTGTTTGGCACCTCGATGTCGGCTCATCACATCCTGGGGCTGGAGCAGGTCCCAAGGGTTTGGCTGTTCGCCAATTAAAGTGGTACGTGAGCTGGGTTCAGAACGTCGCGAGACAGTTTGGTCCCTATCTGCCGTGGGCGTCGAAATTTGAGAGGAGTTGACCCTAGTACGAGAGGACCGGGTTGAACATACCTCTGGTGTACCTGTCGTCGTGCCAACGGCGCAGCAGGGTAGCTATGTATGGACGGGATAACCGCTGAAAGCATCTAAGCGGGAAGCCTCCCTCGAGATAAGATTTCTTAGGACGGTCGAAGACCACGACCTTGATAGGCCGGATGTGGAAGCGCGGTAACGTGTGGAGCTAACCGGTCCTAATTGTCCTATTCGCACTTGATGAGTCCCACCATCAACGACAGCACTGGCTAATCCCAGACACTGTCCTTGATCGGATGTTCATCAGCCTTGATTTTGCACGGTTTGAAAAACTTCCTGTGACACCGGCTTCATTGCTTGGTGGCTATAGCGTCTGTGACCCACCCGATCCCATCCCGAACTCGGCCGTGAAACCAGACAGCGCCGATGGTACTATCGCTTAAGCGATGGAAGAGTAGGTCGTCGCCAGGCATTGAAGCCGGTGCCGCAGGAAAACCCATTCACAATCGTCCACCCGTTTGGCGCGGGATGGAGCAGCCCGGTAGCTCGTCAGGCTCATAACCTGAAGGTCGCAGGTTCAAATCCTGCTCCCGCAACCAAC
>NZ_JACHLN010000008.1:0-2476 GCF_014204495.1 Sphingomonas kyeonggiensis
CCCGGGATATCGGCATAGTCGAGCCACTGGGCATCGACATCGGCGAACTCATGGTTCCACTCGGCGCGGATGCGCGGGGTGATCGAACCGAAGCTCACCTTCTGGC
This sequence comes from Sphingomonas kyeonggiensis, assembly GCF_014204495.1. Classification (GTDB taxonomy): domain Bacteria; phylum Pseudomonadota; class Alphaproteobacteria; order Sphingomonadales; family Sphingomonadaceae; genus Sphingomonas; species Sphingomonas kyeonggiensis_A. The sequence continues at coordinate 107 of NZ_JACHLN010000008.1, forward strand.
GATATTCGAGGCGCCCGCCCAGCGTGCCGGTGACCGAGCGCACCTGGCGTGCATCGAAGCGCAGGTTGTAGCGCCCGGCGCCGCTTTCCGCATAGGCGTCGAGGTCCGCATCGAGATACTCGGCGCGGCCATAGAGCGACCATTGCAGCGGGCCGCCCGCCCGGTCGATGCCGAGCGAGATCGCGGCGACCGTGTAGCTGCCGTCCCGGCTGCCGCGCGCCGTCGCGTTCACCGCCGCGGCAAGCCGCCGGGTGGTGAAGTCGAGCTGGCCGCGGCCGACCATGCCGTCGATGAACGTGCCGCTGGCCGGCTGGATGCTGGCATAGGCGGCATAGATGGTGCTGGTGCCGCGCACCTGCGCCGCCGTGCCGATCTTGCTCAGGTCATTGCCATAGCCGCCACCCAGGCCGACGAGGATATCGTCGGACAGCTTGATGTCGGCCCCGGCGCTGAGGCCCGCGGTGGTGGCGGTGATCTTGCTGCGATCGGTGCGCTTGTCGCGCGTGCCGATGTCGATGGCACCGCCCGCCCAGGTCGCCACCGACCCGTTCCGGCGCTTGCCGTCCTCATCGACACCCGAGGCCGCCCTGGCCGGCCCTGCCGTGCCGCCGACCCCGCCCGTGGTCGCGACCGTGCGGCCATAGCCGAGCTGGTCGGCCCGCGAGAGCGGCGACTGCGGGTTGTTGGCGAACTGGCCGATCGCCGGATCCTCGCCCGAGACGCGCATCCGGTCGGTGATGGCGAGGCCCCAGTTCTTGTCGTCGGGCCGCTGCAGCGCCATCGTGCCGTCGCGCGAGCCGAGCGTCACGCCCATGGCGAGGCCGGTCGCGCCGCCCCCGTTGTGGAGCTGCTCGGTGCGCCGCATGAAGTTGGACACCTGTGCCCGGGCGAAGCGGCGTGCCGTCTCGGCCTGGGCATCGCTGATCGCCGCGATATCCGGATCGTTGCGCGGATCGGGGCGGGCCTGGACGGTGAGCGTCACGGTCGACGGCGCCGAGGCACCGAAGATATTGCTCAGCGTGAAGTTGACCACGATCTGCCCGCCGAATCGGTTGTTCGGCGTCACGTCGAGACGATAGGTGCCGTTGCCCGCCGCCACGATCGTGGTGGTCGCCGAATTGGCCGGCGAGATGCTGACCACGGTCGCGCCGGTGATCGGCCCGCGCGTGGCGCCGTCGGTGAGCATCACCGACACCATCTGGCCATCGCCCGCCGTCGCGGTCTTGGGCGTCGCGATCGGCACCTGGCCGACCACGGTGATCGTCACCGTGCCCGGTGCCGAAGTGCCGCCCGGGCCGGTCGCGGTGAAGGTGAAGCTGTCGGTGCCGGCATAATTGGCCGCCGGGGTATAGGTCGCGACATAGGGCGAGACCGGTGCCACCGCGGTCGGCGTCAGGCTCGGCCCTGCCCCGCCGCTCAGCGTGACCGTGCCGTGCGCCGGCTGGCTGGCGATCTGGATCGAACTATAGACGCCGGTGACCAGCGACGAGAGGTTGATCTGGACGCTGGTGCCCGCCGTGGTGGTGCTGCCCGGCACCGTGCCGGTGCCCGGCGCCGCGCTCGGCGGCGGCGGGGTGGCAACCGTCAGGCCCACCGTCGCCGCGGCCGAAGTGCCGCCAGGGCCGGTCACGGTATAGGCGAAGCTGTCCGCGCCGTAATAGCCGGTGGTCGGGACATAGGTCACGACATCGCCGCTCACCGTCGCGGTGCCGTGCGTCGGCGCCGTGCTGATCGTGATCGCCGAATGCACGCCGGTGATCGAGGGCGCGAGATCGATCGCGGTGCCCGCGCTGTTATAGCCCACCGCCACGCCGGTCTTGTCCGCCGCCACCGGTGCCGGCGGGTTCGCCACCGTGATGCTCACCGTCGCCGGCGCCGAAGTGCCGCCGGGGCCGGTCGCCGTGAAGGTGAAGCTGTCCGCGCCATAATAGGTCGCGGCCGGGGTGTAGGTCACCACATCGCCCGCGATCGTCACCGTGCCATGCGCCGGTGCCGTGCCGATCGTGATGGCCGAATGGACGCCGGTGATCGAGGTGCTGAGGTCGATCGCGGTGCCGGTGCTTGCATAGGGCACCGCCACGCCGCTCTTGTCGGTCGAGACCGGTGCGGGCGGCAGGCCCACAGTGATGCTCACCGTCGCCGGCGCCGACGTGCCGCCAGGACCGGTCGCGGTGTAGGTGAAGCTGTCCGCGCCGTAATAGGTCGCCGCCGGGGTGTAGGTCACCACATCCCCCGCGATCGTCACCGTGCCATGCGCCGGCGCCGTGCCGATCGCGATCGCCGAATGGACGCCCGTGATCGAGGCAGAGAGGTCGATCGCCGTGCCGCTGCCCGCATAAGGCACCACCACGCCGGTCTTGTCCGCGGCCA
>NZ_JACHLN010000008.1:2572-5643 GCF_014204495.1 Sphingomonas kyeonggiensis
CCGTAATAGTTGGTGGTGGGGGTATAGGTGACGACATCGCCGGCGATGGTCACCGTGCCGTGCTGCGGCGAGGTGCCGATCGCGATGCTCGAATGCACGCCCGTGATCGAGGTGCTGAGGTCGATCCCGGTGCCCGTGCCGTTGTACGGGATCGCGACACCGCTCTTGTCGGTCGTGACCGGAGCCGCCGGGGTCGCCACGGTGATGTCCACCCGCGCGATGTTCGAAGTGCCGCCGGCACCCGTCGCGGTGTAGGTGAAGAAGTCAGCACCGAAATAGCCGGCGGTCGGGGTGTAGGTCACCACATCGCCCGCAATCGTCGTCGTGCCGTGCTGCGCAGCGGTGCCGATGGCGATGCTGCTGTGCGGGCCGCCGGTGATCGAGCTCGACAGGTCGATGGCGGTGCCGGTGCTGTTGTACGGCACCGCGACGCCCGGCTTGTCCGCGGCAATCGGCTTGTCGATGAAGGTGAAGGTCGCCGAGCTCGTGCTGGTCTGGCCGTTGACCGTGACCGTCACGGCCTTGGCACCCGAGCCTACGGCCGGGGCGGTGACAGTGAGCGAAGTCGCGCTCGCCGCGGTGACGTTACCGTTGCCGGCCGAGCCGAAGGTCACGGTGTTGTTGCCCGGGGTCGTGCTGAAGCCGGTGCCCGAGATCGTCACCACCTGGCTGACCGGGCCCGAGTTCGGCGACACGCCGGTCACGGTCGGCACGACCGCGAAGCTGCCGCTGCCGGTCGCCGACGTGGTCGGATAGCCGCTCGGGGTGAAGGCGCCGAGCGAGAAGCCCGCGCTCGAGCCGGCGGTGGTGCCGGTATAGCCGATCGTGACGGTGCAGCCGCCCGAGGGGACGCTGAAGCCGTTGAACTGGAAGTTCGCACCACTGTCCGAACCGCTGGCGCCGCAGCTGCCGCCCAGCGCACCGCGGCTGACCAGCGCCGAACCGCTGAGCAGCGGCGCGATGCTGGGCGATGCCGAGGCATTGCCATTGGTGAAGGTGATCGTCACGGTTCCGCTCTGGCCAACGCCGAGCGAGGCGGTCGAGAAGCTGACCGTCGAGCCGATCGCGCCCGCCGCACCGACGGTGACGCTCTGCTGCGCCTGGGGCGCGGCGTTCCAGTTGGAGTCGCCCGCCTGGTTGGCGTTGATCAGGCAGGTGCCGGTCGCCTGGAAGGTCACCGACCCGCCCGAGATCGTGCAGATCGCGGCGGCGCTGGCGTCGATCGAAAGGATCGGCGTCAGCCCCGAGGTCGCCGAAGCGGCCACATTATAGGCCGCCCCACCCACCGACGCGCCCGGCGCGGTCGAGGGGTTGAAGCTGAGCACCTGGTTGCCCTTGGCGATGTTGACGGTGATGACGGAGGTGTCCGCGGTGTCCGCCGGTCCCTGCGCGTCGCTCGCCCGGATGATGTAGGAGAAGGAGCCCGCGACGGTCGGCGAGCCCGAGACGACGCCGCTCGACCCGTTGAGGGTGGTGCCCGGCACGAAGGCGCCGGCGTTGAGCGTATAGGTATAGGGCGCGACGCCGCCCGCGGCGGTGTTGGCCTGGTTGTAGCTGGCACCGACCTGGAGGCCCGAGGCCGCACCGGCGTTGATCGTCAGGTTCGCCGGGGTGACGGTGAAGCCCTGCACGACGTCGGGCGCGGCGGTCCAGTTGCCGTCGCCGCCCTGGCTGGCGGTGACCGAGCAGCTGCCGGTCTGGTGCAGGGTGAGCGTGGTGCCCGAGACGGTGCAGACGCTGGTCGTGGTCGAGGCGAAGCTGACCGCCAGGCCCGAGGTCGCCGTGGCCGACAGGGTCAGCGGCGAATCGTCGAGCGAGGCATTGGACAGCGCGCCGAAGCTGATCGTCTGGGCGCCCTGGGAAACCGTGACGCTGTACGACTGGGTCCGGGTATAGGGCCCGCCGCTGCCGCCGGTCGAGCTGTCGGTCGCGGTGATGTCGAAGTTGAAGGTGCCGGTCGCGGTCGGGGTGCCCGACAGCGTGTCGCCCGACAGGGTCACGCCCGTCGGCAACGTGCCCAGCGTGCGCGCATAGGTGTAGCCGGCGGTGCCGCCGCTCGCCGTGAAGCTCTGCGAATAGCCGGTGCCGACCGTGGCACCCGGCAGCGCGCCGGACGCCGGCGAAATGCTGATCGTCGGCGCCGCGATCGTCAGCACCATCGGCCCGGTCGACATGGTGAAGGGACCGGTGCCGAGCGAGCTGTCGGTCACGGTGGCGGTGAAGGTGAAGGTGCCGCTCGCCGCCGGCGTGCCGGTGATCGTGCAGTCGGCGTTGAGCTGCGTGCCCGCGGGCAGCGCGCCCGTGTTCAGCGTGGTCGAGCAGCTATAGGGCGACCGGCCGCCGGTCGTGTCGATCCGCACGTTCGACAGCGCGATGCCGCGCGTGCCGCCGCCGACCGGGAAGGTGAACAGCAGCGTCGGGTTGTTCACCGGCACCGTGACCGTCGCCGGGGCGGACGTGCCGCCCAGGTTGGTCGCGGTGAAGATGAAGCTGTCATTGCCGCGGAAGCCGCTCGGCGCGGTGTAGGTCACCGTGCCCGAGGAATCGACCGAGACCGAGCCGCCCTGCGCCGTGGTCGCCGAGCCGACCGCATAGTTGGTCGGGCTGTTGGTGGCATGGCCGGACAGGCTGAAGTTCACATTGCTGATGTCATAGGCAACCGCCGCCGCCGTGTACGAGCTGGCGACCGGCGCGGCGACATAGGTGAACTGGTCCGCCCCGCTGGTCGCGCTGGTGCCGCCGGGCGTGGTCACCGTGATGTCATAGGTGCCCGCAGCACTTGCCGGGCTGTTGTTCACGGTGATCTGGGTGTTGCTGTTGATCGTGTAGAGCGCCGTGGTCGCGCCGAACTTGACCGCACCGCTACCCGGCGCCGCCGCGAAGCCGCTGCCGGTGATCGTCACCGTCGTACCGCCGCTGGTCGGGCCCGCCGTCGGCGAGACCGACGTCACCGTCGGCGCCGCGACATAGGTATACTGGTCCGACGCGCTCGTCGCGCTGGTCCCACCCGGCGTGGTCACCGTGATGTCGTACGTCCCCGCCGAATTGGCCGGCGAGGTCGCGGTGATCTG